>CAVXWW010000001.1:0-64105 GCA_963765545.1 uncultured Gammaproteobacteria bacterium
TAACCTCAACTGTGGTTGGTTTCTCACCATAATTGTAGATCTTCATTTTGCTGATAAATGCGCCCACCACTTCAGGCTCACCGATCAAGCGGAAAAGAAAGTATCCCTGATCAGTACCGATATTCAGAACTCTCAACTCATCAGTCTGTTCGGGGATCATGTCCGCTGGCGTGTTGGGCCCAACAACCGCCACCAGATCGCCTTTACCGTCATTCGGACCGAAAATGCCATAATCGCCCGGACTCTGTTGCCACATATCGACAACCATGCCGACTGCTACACCGGGCGGGATATCCAAGATCAACGCGCTTTCCCTGGTATCTCCGAACCCCCAGAAATAGTCCGTCGTCTCATTGGCGGTCAGCACGCCGCGGCGCTCGTTAAACGTCTTGACCGCGACGAGCTTGTTGTAATCGTAGTTTGGGTAGTTCGCCACGTAGCCCAGGTGCCAGCGCGTCATGCCCACAATCGGCAGACCCCAGAGGTAGAGCTGCGTGGCCCGCTGGTGGTCCATCACGTCGTAGATCTTCTCCGCTTCGCCAGGCGCCGGGAAACTGTGGTCGAGTTTAAAGTCGCCGGCCATAGTTTTAACCGTGCCTGTGATCGGCATCAGGCTCTGAAACTCTTTTTCACTCTGTTGTTTGGGAATTTTTTGCTCCGCCCCGGCGGTGGTCACCAGGCTGACCGCCATCAGTGCTGCTACTGTCACTGTGAATAAGTATTTTGTTTTCATTTCTGTTTCTCCTTTCTAGAATTAGAAGTTCGGGTTTGAACCTTTGAACCTAATTTCATTTCACCAACTCAATCTCACTCGGTCGCCAGGTCTTGTCGAACCAGGCCTGCTCGGGGCCATAGAGGCGAAACAGCATGTGCCAGCCCATACCAGGAACGGTCTGCACCCAGTTGCTCTCTTTGCCCTTTGGTGCTTTGGGACCAAAGTAGACGTCGAAGGAGCCATCTGCATTTTCCTTCACCTTCCCTTCTGCGCTGGTTATTTCGGGGAAGCGCTGGTCGGTCTGCAACATCGAACGCGTCTGCACGTTGTAGAGCGTAAATGCCCAGAACTGGTTGGCCGGCACGTTCGGCGGCAGGTGCACCTTGTAGGTCTTTGCACCATCGAGAGGGCGACCTTCGGAATCACGCATGCCCGCGATGTACTGCGTGCCGCTTCCGACCTTGGGTGTCACCATGGCCGGCGTGATGCCGGTGGCGTACATGTGGAAACGCGTACGGGCATCGATCAAGCGTGCACCGTTGCGCGTGAACGTATGGCTGCCGCCGATCCAGGGGTGCTCCCAGCCACTATTGGGGTAAACTTTTGCTTCTGCATCCCGGTTGCGGTAGAGCACAACACGCGAAGCCGCCGAACCAACATTCGCTGCATCTTTCAGGATTTTCTGCATACGGGCATCCGGATTGAACGGTTTACCTTTTTCGATACCGATCGAGGCCAGCAGACCCAGGATTTCCGGGCTCTGGGATTCACTCGGTTCCTCCTGAACCACCTTGTTGATCTCATCGAAGTAGGACACGTCCGAGGCGTGAATCGTATTCAGGTATTTCATCGAGATATCGTGGTATTTCACCTTTGATGCGCTGGCTGTCTTGCCCAGCGGATAAAGTTTGAAGTTGTCCTTGATGTTCTGCAGTCCCGGCCCGGCATCGCCGTCTTCCAGGAAGCCACGGATGAGCAGCCAGTTGCCATATGTTTCTGACTGCGCCACGTGGTGACCGGCAGGAACGTCGCCTTCATAGCCCGGCGGCAGTATCACATACTTGCCACCCTTGCCCTTGTCCGGCCCGGCGAGCCCGAAATCGGTGACATAGCGGAACCAGAAGTCGTCAATAAGACCCAGTACGTTCGATGGCGCTTCCATGACCATCGGGCCGTCTTTGAGGTCGAGCCAGAGGAACAGGTAAATAACCGTCGTATTCGGCGTCAGCAACTGGACCTTGGAGTCCATGCGCGGCCAGATGATGGCGGTTTCATTGTCGGGCCCATATTCACGAATGCCATTACGGAAACCCGTTAGGGAAGCCGCTGGCGTGGTCATCATCACGCTCTCCACCGCGCGCTGGAAATCCAGTTGGTCGTAAATCGTCTGCGCTGTCTCCTCGGTGGGAAAACCATCTTCAAAAGTCAGGGTGCCGATCCTGCTTTCGACCCGGTCGGGAATGGTAATTGCCGCCGGAATTTTGGTGGTCATTTTCATTTTGGGTGCTTCTGATGCGAGCGTGTTCAGGGTGAAAAGCATCAAAAGCGCAAGAGCCATGGGGGCAATCGATCTGCGATTCATGTCAATAATCCTTCTATGATTCGCGTTTTGAATTCTTTGCGGCGGATACTTTGCCGAGGTAGCTCACCGAACACAGGGCCAGGTGGAGTTCGTGCAAGGTTTTCATGATGCCGGCGAGTTCCGACTGGTCTCTTATCGCGCCCTGCAGCACGGTAATCTCGACGTCATCTTCAGGTGCGTAGACAGAAACCTGCAGGGCGCCCAAGCGACTCCACCAGTTTTCAGACAGGCGGCCCATTACCTCGATTCGGTAGAATCCCGGTTCTGAGTATGAATACGGTAGTGCCGACGACATCGACGTGTAGCTTCCATGTTGCGATGACATCATCTTCGCGCTGGCAGGTTTTTGCTGATACCCCCAAAAAGGGGGAATTTAAAATCTCAGGCAGGATTATTCGGTTTGAGCAGTTGTATGGCGATGGCTGCTGCATCGCGTCGGTTGTGCACGCCCAGTTTCTGGTACAGGCGCTTGATGTGGCTTTTTACAGTTTCAGGGGAGACAAACAGCTGTGCGGCAATTTCCTTGTTTTGCAGGCGTTGCGCCAGTAATTCCAGGATAGTCTGCTCACGTTTGGTCAGGGCTTCCTTGATTCCGAAGGCTTTCTCTACAACCAGTGGTTGCTCCTGTGATGGCTGGGGCTGCGACTGGGAAAGAGAATGGTCGCTGAATGCGGATAAGACAAGCTGGCTGAAATGCGGTTTCCTGGCCTCCCTTATTGAAGCGACTGAGCAGTGTCGCCATCGCGGAACCCAACTCGACAAAAGGACGCACCCAGCCGCCCGGCGCCGCCAGGCGAAGCGTCTCTTCCAGCCGATCCAGGGCCTCTTCGGACCGGCCTGATTTTTCAAGGGCAACACTGTGTAAAGCGCCGGCCTCGATGGCCTGGTTAACCAGGTTCCATGCCGTGTTGCGGGCAACCATGCTCTCCAGCAGTTCACAGGCCCGACCCAGGTTTTCTTCACCACCCAGTGCGATCCAGACGCGCGCACGGGCCAGTGCGGGTACCTCCATCCACATATACTGTTCCGCGAACTCCGGCGGCGTGTTATCGCTTCCGGCCCACACCACCGAGTTTTCCGGGTTGCCGCGCAACACGTCGAAACGGGCCTGGCTGGCACACACTATTTCGAGTAAGTTGGGGTCGTTCAGCTCCATGGCGAAGCTACGAAGTTTACCCAGTGTCTGCTTAGCCTCCTGTTGTTGCCCCATCAACTGCTGGCACAGGGCCAGCCCGGAAAAGCTCTCAATTGCAGCGATCCGGTGCAGGATGTAGCAGTGCTCGGCGGCATCTGAAAAATGTTTCGCAGCCTCTTCCAACTCGCAACGGTGCAAGTAGGTGCAGGCCCGCATATACCAGCTCCACGCAACGGTGTACTGAATCCTGCCACTGGTCGCCACGGACTCGATGCGCACCGCTTCGGACCGGGCAGACGCCAGGTTTCCTTGCATCATGTGCGCGAAATAGAGCCCCGAAAGCAGACGCGTGTAATAGGTACTCTGTTGGCTGGACGCCCGCTGTAGCTGGTGCTGAAGCGTATCGACCGCCCCCTGGTAATCGCCGCACATATGCGAACTCAAGCCGTCCAGCAGGCAGGTCAACCCGAGGAACAACTGGTGTTCAGCTGGCAGGCAGGCCTGGGCGGTTGCAAAGCACTCGTGGCTGGCTTTTCCGTCACCGCTCCAGTACAGGGCGGCGCCCTTGAGGAAATGAAGCTCCCCCCATAGCGGCGTTCCCTCTGTACTCTCGTCGAGCAGTGCAAATATCCGCTGCACCAGGTCCGGCAAGGCAGCAATCTGGAATCGTTCGTAGGCGATCCAGGCTCGCGCCAGCAAGAGCTCGGGCCTTTGCTCTTTTACAGGCGGCAACATTTCCAGCCATCGTTCTATTGCGTACCAGTTGTCCGCATCGAGCTCGGCGCGGCGGTGACGCTCAACGATCTCAACAGCGGCCAGTTCGTCGCCAGCAGCAAGCGCGTGGCGTATGGCCTCGTCGATGAAAGCGTGGTCTTCAAACCACCGGCTTGCCGTCAGGTGTAGATCACTGATCTGCGCTTCGTCCAGCTGCGCTGTCAGTTCTCGCTGCAATAGTTCCTGGAACAGGTGGTGGTAGCGAAACCACTCGTTGCGACTGTCCAGGGGGATCAGGAACAGGTTCTCATTGTAGGCTGACTGCAGGAAGGCCTGACCGTTTTCCGAGGCAAACAGGGCATCGCAAAGCGGCGCGCAGAAGCGGTTGAGGATGGCTGTCCGGGTCAGGCAATCCCGGAGCTGTGGTGGTAGACGGTCCAGTACCTCCCCGACCAGGTAAGCCTGCATTTCCCGGGTTCCGCCGCTAAACCGTGAGAGCAGTTCGTCCGAATCGGAAAAGTGGCGTAATGCGAGTGCTACCAGTTTCAGGCCGACAACCCAGCCCTCCAGTTCCCGGTCCAGGTTGTGAAGAACCGTATCACTGGCTTCAACCATAACCGTCTTCTGCAGAAGCAGGCGGGTTTCATCCTGGTTCAAGCGCAAATCGAGCAAGCGGATATCGGTTACCTGTCCCAGGGCGCGCTGCCTTTCAAGCGACAGGGGCGGGTCGAGCCGGGTGGCTATGATCAGGTGCAGGGGGATCGGGGGGTGGGCGAGCAGCTTTTCCAGCAAATCATGGACAGCGGAAGTAGTATCGATGCGATGATAATCGTCCAGCACGAGGATGAACGGTTCTTCGATGGCGTCGATTTCATTACTGAGCACGCCCGCCAGGGTAGCCAGGGTCGGCAATTCCGAGGCCTTGAGCAGGTTCAGTGTCTGTTCGCAGACACCGGGGTAGAGTTTGTGCAAGGCGGCTACGAAATAGTTCAGGAAACTTCGCAGGTCGCCATCATCTGAATCCAGTGACAGCCAGGCCGACGACCAGTCGTTGTGCTCCAGCCAACTGGCGACCAATACACTTTTTCCATATCCAGCGGGCGCAGATACCAGCGTCAAGGGACGGTTACGTTCCCGTTCCAGAAGCTCAATCAGCCCCCCACGCGTGACCAGGTCGGCCGGCAAAGGCGGACTGTAGAGCTTGGTCTGAAGCACCAGGCCGGTATGTTCGGTTGACTCCGTGCGCATGCGCGGTAATTCTACAACAAAGGTGAAAGCAAAACCCCTCCGCTGGGAGGGGGGTTTTGCGGGGTGTTGTGTACCTTGTAACCCGCCTTTTCGGCACCCACAGGCGCGACAAGGAAGGTACAGCGGTTTTTTTGTCGGCGGTTTTTCCAGCGACAGTACGACCGCCTGGCTGTAGGTGATGATTATCGTGTCACCTATGTTCACGCCCTCCATCTTGGCCGGGCCGACATCCGGAATCACATGCGGGTTCAACCGGTCGATGCGGTTGCTGCCTATCCAAATCACTCAGATTGTTTGGATTCCTCAAAAGAGAAAATACGCCGCCAATCATTTTTCATGCTGACCACGTGCCATCCTCCGGATTCGGCTGCATCAAGTGACGCGTTATCCGATTCAGCATAGGCAAACTCGCGCACCTCGTCGTCGTGATTTATGACCAGTTGGAAATTTGGCAACTCATTCGTTTGGCTATATGTGAGTTGACCAATGTCTCCTCCCGTACGAACATTTCCGCCAACAAAAATCGGGATGCGCCCGATGCGCAAATTGATACCTACCGGCTTGGTCACACCATCATGCATGAACATGTTCTTCGTACCTTTAACGATCTTCCATTCGCCATCGACCTGCTCGAATGAGTTAATCGCGAAGCTTCCAATCACATTTTCTGGAACAATGCCGTAGGTATCTGTCGCGATAACTCTCATGAAGTCAACTCCACCACCCGAACTGAGGTAGGTCTTGAATCCTTTGTATCTCGCTGCATTACTCGTATCCGTCTCGCGTAAAACGCTCCCACAAAATTACTACACCATTATTCTGTCGCCAGCGCTGCCACACATCACCCAAAGTGAGGAGGAAATGGGTAGTGGATCGGCAGGGTGCCCCACTGTTCGAGCCCGCCCCTTCGGACTCAGGATTCAGTGTGCCAATGCGTGAATGCCTAATAACTCCAACTGACCCCCGTCGTAACCCCGTAATCAGTCTCGGAACCACCCTGGGCCTCATTGTCATAGGAGCCCCAACCGGAAATATCCCAGAACAGGTCTTCCACCAGTTCCCAACTCCAACGGATGTCGGTGTTCCCCCTGAGGCGACCACTCTCAGTGATTCCGGGATACAGGGTGAAATCCAATTCCAGGTCCAGCTCTGGTGTATCAAAGCGCCATAGGTTGTAGGTTGCACCCAACACACCTTCCAGGCTGTCCCGCTCTTCTCCACCCCCGTCCTCCTCAGTGGCGGCCTGCAGCCCGAGGTAACCCACCAGTGACATCTGGTTGGTATCGACAAATGCCCTACCGTAACCAAAACCGAGTGTGTATCTATAATCGAGATTCGAGCTCTTCATTGTCTTCATAACTGCCATCAAACCAACGAATGACCTGGGGACGTGGCGTCCAAATTTGGCGGGAAATCTTGTAGCGATTGCTGTCACTGCTATCTCCCGCGTTATCAGTGCGCATGGTTCGACCCTCCAAGCTGGTGATGCCCTTCTCATCCTCATACCCAAACTCGGATGTCAGGTTGAACGTCTTGACATCACTGGCTTTGGTAGCGAAATATGCCGCGCCCAGGCGAATATCAATTCGGTCAGCTCAAGCTGTCCTCTATCGGGCGCAACTCGACGATTTCAATAGCCTTGACCACCTGATCGCCATCGGCCTGCAGGATGCGTACCTCGCCCTCCTCTTTGGCAAGGGCCAGGGAGCCGTAATACCGTTTGCCACTTTCAAGCCGAATTTCATATTGAAATTCACTCTCTACCGCAGTGACATCTTTCCATTCGATGTCTACGGTACCCATGGAGTCTGTGCCGTAAGACAATTTCCCAAGGATCAGCCGCTTGATCTCGCCGGTAATGTCATTGCCGTTGGCAAGCCTGATGTTGTCTACCTTAGAGTGAGAATAGAGCTGGGCAGAGAACAGCAGAAGGAATGAGCACAGGAGAATTTCTGTCAGGCGAGTGAGCATAATTGCGCTTCCTTAACGAGAGCGCCTGATTACCCAGGCGCCCAACAATTTGTGCGAGAAATTTACTGATTAAAGCATCAGAAGAACAATTTCACACCCAGGGCTGGGCCGGACATTTCAAGGTCGTCCAGCAGTTGATCATCAAATTCCCAGTCCAGGTACTGATAGCCCAAAGTAACGTCAAGTGCCTGGAACCGGTAATTGGCGTAGACTGCCACTCGGCAGCGGCCACATTGAGTGAAAAGACCAAAGCGGCCAGCAATAAACGCACGTAGTTCACGGTATTAACCCCTCTTCGCAAGGTTCAGCCGCGTCTGTTCGAGGCTGTCACTCTGCGCCTGCATTCGCAGATACTGTTCAGCCAGCAGCGAGCGAGTGTCCGACTCATCATTCGCTGCATCGACATGCTCGAGCTCCTAGAATGCAACCCGGGTTCTCAGGCCGAACACCCAGCTCGTATCGTCCTCGGGGTTGAGCGCCGGATCGATAAGAAATTGCAGGCTCGGTGTGATCGCGATCTCCTGGGCCAGTTGCCAGCGGTAATAGACTTCCGTCGCGTATTGGTCATCCAGACCCTGACCGAGCAGGCTATCGTTGGGCCGGCCCCAATTGAGCGCGAATCCCAAGCTGGCTTCCCGCACCCAGCGTTCCATGCCGCCGGGCGTATAGCCGCCCCCAATGCTCACCGAGCGCTCCAGCAAACTGCCGCCGTCTTCGGCCCAACCGGTTCGGGCGAACGCCAGCCATTGGTCGCCGATAGTGTGGTTAAAGGACAGGACGCCGCCCCAACCGTTTTTTATGCCCAGCTCCTTCCTCTTATCCGAGTGCCAGAGCGTCAAGTGAACATTGTTGAGGTAGTAGGCCTCCTGTGAAGCGCCAGTCCAGCCGATTTCGAAGTGCTTGAAGTATTCTGTGTCGTTAAAGAAAGTGTCGAACCCATCAAGGGGATCGGTGCCGTCCGCCTTCTGGTCAACGAAGCCGGCCATTGCGTAGACATTGTTTGTCAGCCAGGTCGCTCCCGCAAACCCGAGTGAAGCATCATTGGTCAGGTCGAGAGCGCCAACCCCGATGCTGTGTGCGTAGTTGAAAAAGTCTGTCCAGGGACTGACCAGCGGAAAGACATCAACATAATCGCTGATATCAAGATAACCACCGACGACTTCATACTTCCCATCTTCGAACTTCTGATCCCAGTACAAGGTGTTCAGTCGCCACCCTTCGTCATTGTAGGGAAGGTTTGAGATGCCGGCGTAGCCAACACTATCGCCAAGCAAGGAGGCTGGCCCCGTATCGGTAAATTCATCGGTGCGCTCTACAAGGAATACAATACTACCGGGGTGAGAGGAGCCCCGTGCGAACGCCTCCCAGACACCGCTGAAGCGAAAAATACCTCCCGCCGCATCGTCGTCAGTACCAGGCAGGCGATCGCTGGTCCTCAGGTAGGTCGCGTTATACTCCAGCCCGAAGCTCAGGCCATGTTCAGTCTGAAGCGTGTCTTTCCATTCGTACCATGATTGCAGCGCGTCTAACTGCAGGGGTGTATCTGTGGCAACGCTGTCAGACTCGATTCGGTTCCCTGGTGCATCCGGCCCGCCAAAGTTCCTTGACTGCTGTTCGCTGTTCAAATCCTGAGCGAAGCCAGTCTGAGCCAATACCCCTATTCCTGCGGCACAAATAGAGGAGAGCAGTCGCGCACCGCGTTTTTCCAAGCGGTTAATCATGACGGTTGTTAACTCCGATTCGTCATTGGGATGTGTTACAAATTGTTCAGGACTGCCGGAGCGATGCACCGGCAGTCCTGTTGTGTAGCCTGGCAGGTCAAGCCTGTGTCACACCCGCACGTGCGGGTCCAATCCAGGCCAGCTATGCGGATCTGTCACAGAGGCCAGATCAGGCCTCTTTCACATTTGCTCGCACATCGAAGCTTTCAGAGCCAAACCAGTCCAGCATCCGTACGTTGACGTCGTCCGGGTGATCCAGCATGGACCAATGGCCGCCTTGAATGAATTCAATACGGCACTCAGCATCCACACGTGAAGGCGTATCAATCGCTTGAGTCGGCCACAGGAACATGTCTTGCTCAGGGTAAATCACCATGACCGGACATTGGATGTTCGGATAGACGTTCGGATCTTTGGCCGTTGCCAGGTAGTCCATGACCATCGGGTTGGCTATGTCATAGTTGAGCCATTCGATCTTGCCGGTCTCTTTGATGAGTCGCTTGACCTCTTCTTTTTCAGGATGCGAACAGAAGAAAAGATCGAAGTACTTGAAGTCGTTGGTCATATACAGTTCTTCCATACCTCGTTGAGTATGATGGAAGGTAAACCAGTTGGTCTTAAGGGATTCAAGCATGCGCACGGGGGTGCCTTTTTCCTGAGTCATGTCGTGGGCCTGGCCAAACACACAGCCCAAGTGACCAACTGACAAGGAGCAGTATTTCCTGAACAACTCTGGTTTCTTAAAGAGCATCCCCTGTGTAATGCAAGAGCCCCAGTCATGGCCCACTAAGTTGATATCTTTAAGACCCAGTGTGTCGATAATTTCAAGCATATGATCAATAACATTTCCAACTTCGTAATGCTCAACTTCAGTTGGACGGTCAGTGCGACCGTAACCCAGCGTATCTGGAACGATACAGCGGTAACCTGCGTTTAATAATGCCGGCACCTGGTATTTCCAACAGCTGCCGTCATCTGGCATGCCGTGTACCAGCATTACTACTCCTTTTTCACCGCTTCCCTGATCGCTTACGTGGTAGTTCCAGCCGCCGATTTTCATTGACTTGCCTGGTAATGACATGATCATTTCTCCTTAATCGTAAAATTAGTCTCAACTACGGCTACCCGAGGTTCTGCTCGTTCTTCGGTAACCCTGAATCAACTTTAGCTCAGCAAAATCTGAGATTCTGGCCATCTCACGCCAATTGAAGCGATTAGGAGGCCCGGCACAGGGGGGTTGATCTATATCAATAGGGCAGCGCCGCATATCAGATAACGTCGTAATATGACCGAATAATGTCGTTTTATGAACAGGCCAGGCCTTGTGTTCGCTTTACTGTAGCCGAAAGACACAAGCAGATTCGTTCAAATAGCACAGCAGTCACCAATGAGCACAGAGGCATAGAGCAATGAAGGCGATTCAGGTTTTTCACGCCAGACACATGCTGCCCTTTCTCGACTACTGTCGACGCGAGGGGCTGTCGTCTGCACCCTCTCTGCGAAAGTTCAAGCTGCCTGCCGAGGTGCATGACGCAGACACTATTTACCTGCCGCAGTTTGCCGCCTACTCTGCTCTGGACAACATAGGCCAACGCGAGGGAATGCCGGATATGGCGCCGCGGGCGCTAGCCGGGGCAATGCTAGGCGACTACGGCGATGCGATGGCCAACTGCGTGGCATCCGCCCCCACCTTGTACACGGCGATACAGCGACTGCAGCCCATCGTCAAGCAGCAAGATCCAAGTTGCTCACTTTCCGTTCGATTAGACGACGATACAGCTTCTGTGTCGGCTCAAGCCGACCACATGGAATTCCACTGCTGCGCATGGTCCGGGCTCATGTTGCTGGTAAGCACAGTAAAAGAGTTTGCCGGCACTGAATGGCAGCCAGGACGCATTTCCCTCACATCTCCCAGGCCACAGGGCTTTGACAGCCGGCTAATTTTTCCAACTGCGAAAATCATCTGGAGCGCAGCTCAAACCAGCGTGTCATTTCCCACCGTACTCCTGGGCCAGGTAGTTGAAGAGGACGATCGCCGGCTAGAGAACTGTGCACCGACACTCTCATTGCAGGCAGCGCTTAAGGGGCTTATTAGCGCCTACCTGCCTGCCGATTCAGTCAAACTTGATGTCATCGCAGAAATGGCCGAAATCAGACCCCGGACGCTGCAGCGACATCTGGCGCAACTGGAATTGTCTTTCTCAGACCTGGTGGACCAGGTGCGTTTTGAAAAAGCCTCAAAACTACTGCGAGAATCGGATTTGAAGTCCGTTGAGATCGCTTTCGAAACGGGCTACACGGACGCTTCACATTTCAGTCGGGCCTTCAGGCGCATGGCCGGTAGCTCCCCGCGCGAGTACCGACGGCAACAGCAGGCTGCGTAATCTCAGCGCAATGGCAGTTAAATGCTAAGCGCAACGGGATCTACCTTGGTTCAAGTCGTTTCTCCCTGCTTAGGGCGAGAATCCATAGCTTTAACCCAGGGATTAGCCGTAACACCGTGCAGTATCACACTGAACAAAACCGTGCAGATAATCGTAATAGTGATGGTATCGCCACCCGGCAGCGATGCATTGAACACAATCACTGCAAAGACGATGCTGGCGAGCCCTCTTGGACCGAACCAACCCATAAACAGCTTCTCACCGGTACTCAGCTTGGTGCCCACTAACGACAGGAATACTGGCAGCATTCTCACCACGGTGAGACTGAGGATTGAATACAGCAATACCTGCCAGGTGAATGCCCCCAACGCGGGACCAACCACCGCAGCACCAAAAATGGTCCAGGTAATCATGGAAAGAAGATCGCCGGTCGCTTCGGCGGACTCCAGTAATTCGTCCTTTTGCTCATGAATCATCGAGCCAAAGCACATGCCCCCCACGAACGCGGCGATAAAGCCACTGCCACCGGCAAGCTGTGCCGCCGTAAAACAGAGCACAGCAAGGCTAACAATAATCAGTTGACGCCAGGCGGGGCCAATCAAACCATTGGCATTTGCAACCCGAAACAGCTTCGCAGCCAGCCAGGTGATACCCAGGCCGCAGATCGCCCCGATACCAATTTCCTCAACTAATAAAATCAGCAGACCGCCCTCCCCGTCACTTTCGCTGGCCAGCGCCAGAAAAGCGAACAGAACGGGTACACAAATGCCGTCGTTCAGGCCGCTCTCGAAGTTGAGGCTCTGACGCATGGGAGCCGGAACTCTTGGGTCTGACACTACTGCCTTGCCAAGGGCCGCATCGGTGGGGGCAAGCATCGTGGCAATAATGGCGATTTCAACAATAGAGAGGTTGTCGAACAGGGCAATGCCCGTACCCACGCCCAACAAAATGGTCAAAGGCAGGCCAATCAACAGCAGCCTTTGGGGAACATCGAGGTTGCGCTTGAGCAATTTGAAATCAGTACCGGCCGCATCGGAAAAGAGAACCACCCCCAGGGTTATTTCCGCGATAACCCGAAAACCTTCGGCCTCGATATCGAAGCCGATCCAGCCCAGGCCCATGCCGCCAAACGCCAGGCCGAAGGCTGTGTAGACCAAAGCACCGTTAATCGGTGTTCGTTCAATCCAGCCACTAATGGCGCTGTAGACAAATGCCAGCAGAGCCAGCATCCCGAGCGTCTGGTAAATCATGCTTTCTCCTGTCTCTACTTTTCCCAGGTCACAGTTGCCTGCCACTGCTATCTATAGCACGTTCTTCAACAGCTCCCGGGCAATGATCACCCGCTGTATTTCACTGGTACCCTCGTAAATGGTGGTAATGCGCACATCCCGGGCCAACCGCTCCAGTGGGTATTCGCGGATATCTCCTGCGGCGAGCATAATATTGCCCCCGTGGTCGCCTGCCGAATAGGAGGCTCAGTCTATAGCGGCCGATTGAAGCTGTGCTTATTGCATGGTCAGGTAAGCCAGTTGCAAGCGCACACCATGCTCCAGCAGGACCGTGGTGGGGTAGGCGATCTGGTTGGCGTTGACCGCAAAGCCCTCGGTTGCACTAATAATGGTTTCCGCAGCGAGTTTCAGATCCTCGACAACGATCTCGTCCCGGTGTGCCTCCAGTAACCCGATAACACCGGCAAGGGTCCGGTCCCTGGCACTGGCGCGAATATCCTGAAAAGGCCCTGAAATCAGCTGGCCCAGGGCCTGTACCAACAGTGGGTCGTTGCCCAGCACCTGCAGAATTTGTGACAACATGCCAGTCAGCGTGTCGCACAGGGTTGCACAGACGGGTGTCTGTCTCACGGTCACTACAATTTTCGCCAGCTCATGCCTGACCAGTTCCCGGTAGACATCCTCCTTGTCAACAAAGTACTGATACAGGGTTCCCACGCTGTAGCCGGACTTTTCCGCGATCCGGTTGGTGGTGGCGCGGCTGTATCCCTGCTCTATCAAAACCTGAGCGGCGGCATCCAGAATAGTCTCGATGGTGCGCCTCGATCTTGGTTGTTTTCCCTTATTCTTCAATGGGATCGTCTCGAACTACTAGAGGGAAAAATTTACGAGCAGTGCAAAGTTGAGGAATAACTTACCTTTATGAGGCGCATTGTTTATACAGCCCCTCGCGCTTGTCAAGTGGTGACATCCGGCGCCGCCGCTGATCGTGTAGAGCGGAACAGGCCCAGTAACAGAGCTACCGAAGCGGCCTCCAAAATCATTGCCGTAATGGAATAGGCGCTGAAGTCCTGATGCAGCAGGCCTAAACCGACTCTGGGTATGGCTACCCCCAGTGAGACAAATAGCATCACCGTTATAGCCGCGTGGGCATTCTGTCGTTTGCTGGCGCCCCACAAACAGATGGCACCCAGCGCTATATGCAAGCCGCCGTATACGACCTGTAGCTCCGTGCGCCCTGTCACACTGCTGGCATGTATATCGACCAGGTCAGTCAGTAATTCGGGCTGAAACAACTGCGCCGTACCTTGTGCGACAAACAGGACGCCCAGTGCGGCCAGTACAGGTCGCACCAGCCTCATGCGGTTTTTTCGCCAGCTTTAGATATACCCGCGTAAAGCTGCC
This sequence comes from uncultured Gammaproteobacteria bacterium, assembly GCA_963765545.1. Classification (GTDB taxonomy): domain Bacteria; phylum Pseudomonadota; class Gammaproteobacteria; order Pseudomonadales; family Halieaceae; genus JARRPM01. Next base: position 14,104 of record CAVXWW010000001.1, read on the forward strand.
GGTTCCACTCTTCCATTTGCCCTATATCTTCGTGAGTAAAGCTCAGCTTGTACCAGGGCATGATGTACTCAAGCAACTTTACCAACAAGCCACGCATGGGGCCGGGAAATATCCACAGATACCAGAAAAAACTCGCGCGATCGCGTAATGTTATCTTGTGGCCAATACCTTTGGCGGTGACTTTTAAGCCTCCGGACAACATATTGAATATAGGTAGCGCCTTCCATGTCGTGTACAGGCGATGCCAATAGTTATCACCAAAGAAGTAGCGATATTGATCGTGGCTGACTGCGCCATGCTCGGCCTCCTCCAAAAAGTGGTATAAAAACAATCTGTCCACTTCCGGATGAAAATCCTTTCTCAACGTGTCCGCCTTCAGATAGACGTGCGCGAAGGAATACAGCGCGTGCTCACCTACCGATACCACTCCCAGCATATCCTTGGGGCTAAGTCCCTCAGTCGCTTTGTTTACCTGGTCTTTGAAATACGCCTGCATGGCGGCAATGTCGTAGCCCTTGGTCTTTAAATGGTCATTCAGGATTCTATGATTGGAGGAATGTTGCGCTTCCTGGGCGATCATATCCCTGACGTCCTGCTCGAGTTTGGGGTCGCCATCAATGGTTTCCAGCGTTGGCAAAAGTGTTTTTATAAAAAAGCTTTCGATAGGCGTGGCCCCGGCCGAAAAACCGGCCCAGAGAAAACTGACCATCATGCTGGGATGATCAACAAACCTGGCCTCAACATCGGAAAAATCCCACTGCAGGTCGTGCCTGACAGTCAGGTCGAAGGGGGTTTGCGACACACTCTTTTCTGAAGTCGCGGAACTCACAGGTGTATGTTCACTCATAGCCAATCTCACCTATATTGCAGTGTGTATCAATAAATCAGGGGGCCTCGCTATCCGCACGGGCAATGAAATGCGAGCGGAAGATTCTTTCTCCGCTCGGTAGAAAAAACACGAGTGCCTGCGGGTAAGCTCAGGCAGCCAGAGCAGTGATATCAATCCTGCCGGCTTCGCTGATGTTGAGCTCCTGACGCAGGTCCTCCATGTCACGCTCCCATAACTGTGACCAGTCCAGGCCAATCAGGGGCTGAGAGCGGCGACCGATCTGGTAGCCGTCGCAGAAAGCCTGCATTTGCTCGCCCAGTTGGTCGCGGTCTTTCCACGTGGTTTTCATCATTAATATCGACAGCATGAAACCGCCAAAACCGAAGTTTCGCAGCTGGGCCATATAGACACCCGCCACGCCAAACTCGCCCTCTATATCGAAACCGAAACCGGTGAGTACATGCCAGAAGTCATGGGTTTCGTACAAGTGAGCCATCACCCATTCACCATCAGTGTCGGCGGGCAGAGGGTCGATCAGGTTGGGATCAATGCCCCGTTGCTTTTCAAGTTGTGCAAAGGTGTGGCCAAAGGTGTTGGTGGGCAGGGCGAGAAGGGCATCCAAATCAATTTTGGCCAGCCTTTCACCGGCCTCGACGACGGGGACCAGCTGCGGATAGTTCTCCATCAGTTCCTTTGCCACCAGGTCCCAGCGGGATACTTTTTTTCCCCAGCGGGAACGATTGAATGTCAGCTCCACAATTGCCGCTTCCGAGGTGTTCTCTGGGTCGCGCATCACTCGCGCCAGTGCCAGCCCAAAGCGGAAAATATTGCGTGGTTTGTTTTCGAACTGGTATCCGTTTGCCATTAGCTGTACTCCCTGCCGTATTTATAAAACCTGATGAAAAGCTTAGGAGAACTACCTGGGGAATACTACTCACAATGGATTAGACGCCCCAGATGACCCTATCTATATGAAAAATATGGGGTTTTTCTGAATTACCCCGGCGAAATAAAAGAAATATCAAAGAAACGTTTCAGGTTTTTCGGCACTCCCGTGTGACTTTAGGGGCAGTACTCCAGTTCCTTTGGCCACATTTCCCCTGCACCTGCTGCATGGTCAGGTGCCCGCACTGTAACCTGGCAGTGCCGCGGATCCTGGTGATGGAGGTCATGCTGTAGCCCTGATCTGTCAAAACCTGAGCGACGGCCTTAACAAGGATCCTGGTAACCTCCCTGAAAGGGGCTTTTTTTCTTTATATTTCTTGTAGTTATCTTTCCAATATGAGGGTGAGAGAAATTGCGAGTAGCTCAAAAGTGAAGAATAACTTACCTTTGATTCAGGCATCCATAGGCACATGTGAGTGTGCATGGCGAGCCTGCAGATGGTATGCCGGGGCGGTTTTTGCCAGCTTCGGCGACTAATAATAACAGTTGAGCCAAGGGTCAGCGATGCAACCGACAACCAACAGTACCAGAGCACTTTTCCTTTTAACCGGGCTGCTAGCCAGCAGCCCAAGTGGCGCGGCTCTCGCTGACGAAGGGCCTGGAATTCTGGAGGAAGTGCTTGTCACCGCCACCCGGCGGGCCCAAACCGTGAGCGAGGTGCCACTGGCGATCAGCGTGTTGACTGGTGACCAGTTGCAAATGCGGGGGATAAGCGATGTTACCGATCTTGCCAAGATCTCTCCCAGCCTGAATATAATCACCACTACCACGGAAACCGCAGGCACCGAGGTCTATATTCGCGGAATAGGAACCTCGGGCAATAACCCGGGCCTGGAGCCATCGGTGGGTGTTTTCATCGACAGCGTTTATCGCAGCCGCTCCGGGTTAGCGCTGAGTGACCTGGTCGATATTGCCTCGGTGGAAATCTTGCGCGGCCCCCAGGGCACGCTGTTCGGGCGCAATACCTCCGCCGGTGCTATCAGCATCAATACGAATAAACCGGAATACGAGTGGGGCGGGTTTCTTGAAGGCACCGCGCAAAATTACGATGGCTATAAAACTACTGGCGTAGTCACCGGTCCGTTGATAGACGACACCCTGGCCTTCCGGCTCGCCGCCACCTACAACAACCGGGATGGCTACGTTTCCGACCGGCTGGTCGAGGACAGGGAATTCTATAACCGCAACCGTGCAACGGCCAAGGGGCAGTTGCTGTGGCAGCCCAATGCGGATGTGGATGTGCGCCTGATTGTCGACTACACGCGCAAGAATGAACACTGCTGTGCTGCGGATTACGTGGTCGCAGGCCCCACCGCACCGGCTATTGAGGCCCTGGGGGGCATCGTAAAAACTGACCCCTTTGCCTACAAGGCGCAGGTGAATGAGGGCAGTGAGGATGATCTTAAAGACTGGGGTGTGTCGGTGGAGACCAACTGGGCTATTGACGAGGATCTGGCACTGACCTGGGTGGGCGCCTATCGTAACTCCGACGCCTATACCAACGTTGATGCCGACATCTCAAATGTGGATTTGGTACAAGGTGTGGACTGGGACCAGAACAATCACTTCATGAGCCAGGAGTTACGCCTCACTGGCACGTCTGGTCGTCTGGACTGGCTGGTGGGGGCCTACTACTACACCGACGATATCGATGTTGACTGGAGCCTGCTGTACGGGGCTGATTTTGGTGCGTATTTCAACCTGCTCACCGGTCTCCCGGCTGCCCTGTTTCCCGAGGGTGTGGGCGACCAGTCTCGCTATTTCAAACAGGACGGCAAGGGCTGGGCCGTCTTTACCCACAATATCATTGAGCTTAGCGATAACTACGACATGGTTGTCGGGCTTCGCTGGTCCCAGGATGACAAGGACGCCAAGGTAAGGATAGACAATGACGCCATCCACTGCGCTGTGGTGCCCGTTGTCCCCTATTGCCCCGTTCCTGACGTGCAGGGCTCGGAGAACCATGATGAGCCCACCGGAACCATCAAGCTGGTCAGGAACCTGGAGGTTGGCAATATCTACGCGGGGTATTCCAGGGGCTACAAGTCCGGAGGCTTTAACCTGGACAGGGATGCCGTCAATACCAATTTCGAGTTCGACCCGGAAATAGTGGATTCCTATGAGGCGGGTTTGAAGTGGGGCCTGGACAACCGGATGCTTGAAATCAATACCGCGGTGTTTTACAGCGAATTCCAGGATTACCAGATCAATGAATTCGACGGCATATCGTTTACCGTCACCAACGCGGGACAGGTGAACTCCACCGGCGCCGAACTCGAACTCAACTGGTTGCCGGTAGAGCGCCTGAGTATCGATATGGGCGTCACCTGGACCAATACTCAGTTCGACCAGCATCCGGGCTTCAACGCCAAACCGGGTGGGAGTTTTGAAGGGACCCGGGTGCCCTTCGCCCCGGAGTGGGCGGCAACCGGTGCTGTCAGCTATGAAATGCCCGTCGGCCGTTTTACCGGTTTTGGTGTAGTCAATGCCTCTTACACGGATGGATACAATAGCAATCCCGAGCTTACCCCCGAGGGGGAAATAGACTCCTTTACCGTGGTCAACGCGAGATTGGGCATGCGTACGGCTGATGCGGTGTGGCAACTCTCATTATGGGGAAAGAATATCTTCGATGAGGAATTTAACACCTACGTGTTCCGGGCTCCCTTGCAGGAGGGCAGCTGGGGTGCGTTCAGGGGTGAGCCCCGTATGTACGGTGCCACCCTGCGCTATGACTTCTAGTCCTGCTACCCGCCCGCATTGAAACCAGAGGTCAAGGGTATCGCGCACCTGTAGCACTCGGCGCCGCAAACTACAGCACGTTTTTTAACAGATCCCGGGCAATGATCACCCGCTGGATTTCACTGGTACCCTCGTAAATGGTGGTAATGCGCACATCCCGGGCCAGCCGCTCCAGTGGGTATTCGCGGATATATCCCGCGCCGCCCATCATCTGCAGGGCGGAATAGCAGGCGTCGTTGGCTTTCTCGCTGGCAAACACCTTGGCCATTGCCGCCGATGTGCCAAAATCCAGGCCCTGCTCTTTATTCCAGGCTGACTGCATCAGCAGCAGGCGGGCGGCCTCCATTTCCGTATAGCGATCAGCCAGCATCCACTGCAAGCCCTGGAAGCTGCCTATTTTCGCCGCGAACTGTTCTCTCTCCCCAAGGTAGGCCCTGGCATAATCCAGCGCAGCCAGGCCGATACCCAGAGCCAGGGAGCCAACCCCGATGCGCCCACCGGCCAGTTCGCCAACCGCCACTTTAAAGCCCTGCCCCTCCTTGCCCATCAGGGCAGAGGCCGGTATCCGGCAGTCGGTAAAGGTGACCACGTTGGTGGCGGAACCGCGCTGGCCCATCTTGTCTTCTGCCTTGCCGATATCTATGCCTGGCAGGCCGTTGTCCACGATAAAGCAGGAAATACCCTTGCCCCTGGGTGCCTCGGCGTCGGTGACTGCCCACACTACGAAGCAGCCGGCGTATTCGGCACTGGTGATGTATATCTTGCTGCCGTTGAGTACCCACTCATCGCCATCGCGCAGCGCCCGGGTGCGCATGGACGCCGGGTCCGAGCCGGCGCCGGTTTCGGTCAGGCAAAACCCGGCGGCGGGATAGTCCCCGCTACAGATGCGCGGCAGGTAAGTGGCTTTCTGCTGCTCATTACCCACTGCCTGGATGACTTCCGCGACCATATTGGTTACCGAGACCGTCACCGCCGTTGAGGCACAGCCACGGGCCAATTCGGTGATAGCGGTACTGAACGCGATCACGCCCGCCTCCGTGCCGCCGTATTGGGCGTCGACGTTCAGGCCCATAAAACCCAGTTCTGCCAGGCTCTTAAGGTTGGCCAGCAGGACTTCCCGCCCCTCGTGTTCATCCAAAGCAGCCGCACTGGGCGCCAACTCACTTTCTGCGAATTGGCGTGCAGTGTCCCGGATCATTTGTTGCTCTTCAGTCAATGCCATCAGCATGATGTTGCCCTCAAGGTGTGGTATTGCGGGAGGGTAATATGATCGATATTTCACACCAATTGAAGCCCGGTTCAGTCGAATTGCTCGCCAGAGCCAGTGAATTGCCTGTACGGACAAACAAGGTGGGCCACTGGAATATCCAGCGCATCCAACAGTGCAATGGCGTCACTGGCCATAGTTGCCGGGCGGTAACTCTCTACCCCTCGGGGCGCATCTGACTCACCGAAACCGCGCTGATCCGGTGCGATGACCCGAAATCCCGCGCCTGACAATATTGGCATCATGTGCCGCCAAAGGCAGTTGGAGTCCGGAAACCCGTGCAGAAACAGAATCGCTGGCCCCTCTCCCTAAAAGTTGTAACGCGCCTGCACGCCCAGTATTCGCGGTTCTTCCACCCAGTTTGCATAGATACCGGCGCTGAGTACTGAGTCAGCGGCATAGGTATACGTCGTTTCGTCAGTCAGGTTGCGGCCATACACCGCCACCTCCCAACTGTCATCGCCACCAGCGAGAGCCAGGCGCGCATTGATCTTGTAGTAGCTGTCCTGGAAGGCATTGGGATCCAGGTCGTTCATGGACCAGTACACACGCAGGATTATTGGCTTTGCCGTACACGCTGGTAACGTCTATGGCCCAGCACTCTGCCGAATGTTCAACGATGCGACTTCTGGAGCAGGTTGGCCAAAACGGATCAGCTCCGATAACGATCCACTGTTCCAATATCATCGATGGAAAGCGAACCTACGAGTGCTCGAAATCGATGAGATCAAATCGCTACCGCATGTCCCCATGTCCCATCCGTTTGTCGAACGACTAATTGGGAGCGTCCGGCGTGAACTCTTGGGCCAGACCTTCTTCTGGACCGCTACTGACATGGACAACAAGCTCAGGGATTACCAGTGCTACTACAATGAACATCGGTGCCATACCAGTAGAGATGACGCCACTCCTGCTCCGCCAAATAGCAAAAATGTTATCAGCCTGAACGACTACCGATGGAAGAAACACTGTCGCGGACTATTTCAGCTGCCCGTAGCGGCTTAAAGCACTAATTCGCCAGGGACAGGAACAAGTATCGTTTTCATACCGGCAACGCTGCGGGGGTGCCTGCGGAAAAGTCAACAAAATCGATGAGTATGGAGTTTCTGGTAGGGACAGGTAGCGGCTCATGCCCACCCGCATGAAAATCTGGTTGGCTGCCGTGCTGCGGTTTCTATGGCCCACAATATCTCCACGTCCGCCAATCCAGATCCAGGTACTCCACTAAAAGTCGCAATCCAGCGCTTTTTTTTCTATAACCGTTGACTCACAAACTACTGTATGTATATTCAGTAGTATGGAGCTCATCAAAAAACTCGAAATTCTTGCCGACGCCGCCAAATACGATGCCTCTTGCGCTTCAAGTGGTGGTGCACACAAAAATTCCAGCTCCGGACGCGGGATCGGTTCCACCGGCGGCATGGGTATTTGTCATTCTTATGCGCCAGACGGTCGGTGTATCTCCCTGCTGAAAATCTTGCTCACCAATTTTTGTCAGTATGAATGCCATTACTGCATCAATCGAAATTCCAGCAACGTCCCCAGGGCCAGATTCAGCACCGACGAGGTGGTAAATCTTACGCTCGATTTTTACAAGCGGAATTATATAGAAGGGTTGTTTTTGTCTTCGGGCATTATTCAAAGTCCAAACTACACCATGGAACAACTGGTTACCGTTGCTCGTGACCTTCGCGAACACCACGACTTTCGTGGTTACATTCACTTGAAGACCATTCCCGATGCTGACGGAGAGTTGCTCAGCCTTGCTGGTCGATACGCCGACCGCCTGAGTATCAATATGGAGCTGCCCACCCAAAAAACCCTGACTCAACTCGCACCGGAAAAAGATCACCGCACGATCAAACTGTCGATGGCACGCATTCGGGCAGGGCGCGAGGCGGCGAAAGACAAGCAACTATCAGCAGCAAAGTCCCGGAACCCCAGCCGAAACGTGCGCATCAAAAAAACCGAACGCTTTGCGCCTGCAGGTCAATCGACGCAAATGATCATTGGCGCTGACGACTCAACTGATGCAACGATATTGGCGACCACCTCCACGCTATACGCCAGTTACCAGTTGAGCCGGGTCTATTTTTCAGCCTTCAGTCCCATTCCCGAGGCTTCTGCGCAATTGCCTTTGCAGCCGGCGCCACTGCTGCGGGAGCATCGTTTGTATCAGGCTGACTGGCTACTGCGTTTTTATGGCTTCAGTGCCGATGAGATTACGTCCACGGCGGGGCAGACTGGTATGTTGTCCCTTGATATCGATCCTAAACTCGCCTGGGCATTGCAGCACCGTGAATCGTTTCCGGTGGATCTTAACCGAGCTTCTAAACGCGTGATGTTGCGTGTACCGGGACTTGGCGTCAAAACCGTAAGCCACTTGTTGAGAATACGGCGCTGGCAAAAAATCCGCCTGCAGGATCTGGTGGCGCTGCGCGCCGGCGTCAAAAAGGCCATGCCGTTTATCACCTGTTCTGACTATCATCCCGGCACAGCAGACCCAAAAGACCTGGACCTCAGAAAGCAGCTGGCTGAACCAGCCAGCCAACTGGCGCTGGCGTTTTAAACTATGCAGCAGCCGAGTTTGTTTGATCATTCCGATAGCGGTGACAGGCACCGGCTGACCTTTGCACCCAATTTTGAATCCTTCAGGGCGGCGGCGCGCCGGGCACTGGCTGAAGACTTGCCACCAGCAAACATTTGGTGGCTAGCGGATTCGGAAGCGTTTGAACCTGAGACGAAACAGCCCCTCCCTAAAATGAAGGTGCCACGAGAGTTTCTGCGGTTGGCCAGGTTTGTGGCATGTCACAAATCACCGGATCGATGGTCGATGCTTTATCAGGTGCTATGGCGACTGACCCACGGCGAACCGCACGTCATGGCCTTATCCGCAGATCCGCTCATTTCGCGCATGAATCGTTATAACAAATCAGTACATCGTGACTTACACAAAATGAAAGCATTTGTCCGCTTCAAAAAATTACAGGCGACGGATTCAACCACAGAAAGATTTGTAGCCTGGTTTGAGCCCGAACATTTTATTGTGCCGTTAGCGACCGACTTCTTTGTGCGCCGATTTACCAACATGCGCTGGTCACTGCTAACGCCGGTTGGGTCCGCACACTGGGAGGGCAGAGGTCAGCCCACATTCAGCGAAGGCCTCAAAGATGCCTGCAAGCCGCCGGACGAGTTGGATGAGCTTTGGAAAATCTATTACAAAAATATCTTTAATCCTGCGCGGGTAAACATCAGTGCCATGTGCGCAGAAATGCCGCAAAAGTACTGGAAGCATTTGCCGGAGGCTGAGGTCATCCCCGAAATAATTCTGGCCGCGGATGGTCGTGTCGACTCAATGCTACAGGTCGAGGCTCAACCGGCAACACTGCAATGCGGCAAACGTCCGGCCAGTTATCAAACTCAGCTAAGCAGCGCCCTCGCTGACAGCGCTACAACACCTTTGGTCCGCATTGCGGCGGGTGTCATGAGCTGTGAAAACTGTGAGTTATGCCAGCCTGCGACCCAGGCAGTGCCCGGTGAAGGGCCGGGAGACGCACGCATCATGTTGGTGGGCGAGCAGCCAGGGGATCAGGAAGACCTGGTGGGCAAGCCGTTTGTCGGACCAGCCGGGCAGCTGTTGGACAGCATTCTGAGTGATCTTGAATTAGACCGGAAAAGTCTCTACCTGACTAACGCGGTTAAACACTTTCGTTTTCGTTCGATAGGGAAACGCAGATTGCATGAGCGTCCTAAAATTGGCCACATCAATGCCTGCCGGCAATGGCTACAGAATGAGATGACCGCGTTGCAGCCAGAGGTAATTGTTTGTCTGGGTGTGACCGCAGCGACCTCGGTGCTGGGGCGAAAGGTCAGCCTTCGAGAACTCAGTGGCAAACATCTGGACATGGCTGGCACTACCGTGATCACCACACTGCATCCTGCGGCCGTGCTTCGCTCGGCCAACCCAACAGCTTGCAGGCAAAAGCTAACGGATGATTTGGCTCGAGCTTGCAAGGGAATTTGATACCTCGGCCAACCTTTAGCGACTCGTGCTCGAAAGCGACTGTATCCGCCTCGACGCCCCCGTTTCGCTGCAGGGCATCCAGCTAGAGAGTGGTGTGCTCGCCATTGAACTTGACTTGCCAGTACCCTTTCCCGGCGTGCATCTGATTAAGGCAAATCTCACTATCAGGCCTCAACATCATCTTGCATCCAGGGACCGATGCATGCAAAGTGCAAGCAAGTCGATTCAAATCACTATCAGGAACGTCCCCGAGGATGTCCCGGACAAACTTGCGTCTCGCGCGGCCCTGCCGCATCAATCCATGCAGGAATATCTGCGCGGTGAACTGGAACGCATCGCTTCCCGGCCTTCCGTAGAGACCTGGCTGGAGACCGTGCGTGAGAGAAAAGCCGCCGACGGCACCCGAGTCCCTGCAAAAAAGATATTGAATGCCAGAGATCAAGATCGTAAATGACGATTGCTATCGATGCTTCGGTGATTGTCGCGGTATTGGTCCACACAGGTAGGGAAGGCATCTGGGCTGAATCGTTGATTGCCACTGAAACACTGGTTGCTCCCGAGTTAGTGCTGGTAGAGGCAACAAATGTTTTACGTCGCCTTGAGCTGGCCAAAGAACTATCGCCCCGCCAGTCCGAGCTGGCTCAGCAAGATTTGATGCGCCTGGATAGTCAGTTATTTCCGTTCCATCCGTTTGCAGAGCGCGTATGGGGTAGAGCCGACCCCCGCCACTAATCCATTTGTACCGAAACTGTAAACCATGTGCCCGGCGGCCGTCGTCCCGGTATGATCTGTAAAGGATGTCTCCGGTACAGACCCCCGTTCATGTCGATGCGTGGATTGTATGATCCACCTATGCCCTGCGATACGACCTTGGCGCAACGCCCAGGATGAATTCAATCGACTAAGCTGAGATCTTGCGCGTTCAATTAGCCCGAGCCTCATATACATGAAATTTGTTATATCTCAGATAGATACCTGCTTTTTCCGAACTTCGAGCCAGCCACTTGTACAAATATCACTCATTATGGTTTCACTGTACGGCAAATTGCCGTACGATATGCACATCTGTATTGCAGATGATCACCAGGAGTAAGACATGGCTAAAGCAGCACGAACAGAGCGCCTCGACATGAGAGTGGACACCGACACCAAGCAATTGGCTGAGCGGGCATCTGCGGCGGCCGGCTATGCCTCCCTCACAGATTTTGTGACCCACCTCATCCGTGAGAACGCGCCAGAAATCCTTAAGCAGCAGACCACCATCAATCTGACCAACCAGCAGTTCGATGATTTTATGGCTGCCTGCATGGATGAAGCCGCGGCGCCCAGCTCCCGCATTCTGGAGGCCGCCAAGCGGCTTGACGACGAGGGCTTCTGATTGGCAATTCAGCAGGATTTCGTTGCCCTCAACCCCTCCCACTTCGACGTAAAAGCCTTTGATTGCGGCAAGCCAGATATGAATTCATATCTGGCTCGCTTCGCTGCAAAGAACATAGGCCTAAAACTCAGCATGACTTGGGTCCTGCCGGGCAATGAACTGGTCATGGGCGAGAAAACGCCAATAGCGGCCTACTACACTCTGGCCTCCTGCACCGTCTCCCGTGAGGAGATTCCCACCGATGAGCGACTGCCCGGCTATCCGGTACCCGTGGTACTGCTTGCAAGGCTGGCTGTCGATCATCGATTCCAGGGACAACGTTTGGGAGAAAAAGCTCTTGTGTCCGCACTCCGTCACAGTGTCACTCTGACGGAGCGCGGATTGCCAGCCATGGGGTTGATCCTCGATATGGTGGACGAGGACGCGCTGGCGTTCTACCAGCGATTCGACCTGTTCCAACCCTTCACCGATGACCCGATGCGCCTGTTTGTTCCCATGAGGGTTGTGGAACAAATCTAGGCGCTGTCTCGCGCCCTGTGCATGGCGAATTCGAATTTTGTCAATGATATTCGAGACTTGATAGTTGCTGCCCGACTGAAACCTTTTTACCCTCCATCGGTATGAAAGATGTCATTTACCTTCTGTTTCATCCGCTCGCCACCATTGCCAAGCTGCTCCGACCAGTTGGGGGTCGTACTGTTATCGCTTCGCAGTTCACGCAGGGAATGTTGATGGCCAAGGCCTCTGCCGAATGTTCAACAATGCAGCGTCGGGCCAGAATTGGCCTCAGCGCGTCAGTTCAGACAATGATCCGCTGCTTCAATACCACCGATGGAAAACGAATTTGCGGATACTCGAGATCGAGGAGATCAAGTCACTGCCCCATGTTCCGATGTCGCACCCATTTGTGGAAAGGCTAATCGGAAGTGTTCGTCGCGAGCTATTTGATCAGACGTTCTTCTGGACTACGACCGATGTGGAGAAAAAGCTTAGGGCTTATCAACGCTACTACAATGAGCACCGATGTCATTCCAGCCGGGATAGTGCTACTCCAGCTCAGCCAGATGGCGACAATGTCATCAGCCTGAAAAATTACCAATGGCGAAAACACTGTCGCGGACTATTTCAGTTACCAGTGGCGGCTTGAAGCACAAATTCGCCAGGGACAGGCATGCCAGTGGTGATATCACCACCCACTACTCGGCAGCCGAACTGGGCGAACTGCTGGATGCCGCGGAGAAGGTGACCGATCGTGGGCGTGCGCAATCGCCCACCCTGACAGTGATAAAGCAGCAAAAGGAGGAAAGTGTCGGAAATGTGCAGGAAGGTTAGTGGCTCTTAAGCTGCAAGCCCTTACGAAATTGGCGCGCCTGGCACGATTCGAACGTGCGACCGCCTGGTTCGTAGCTCTGTAAATTAATTTTAACGTATTGTTTTAAATAGCTTTTTTGACGACGCCCGCTGTCAACCAAGCACGACAGAGCACCACTAAGCACGATGATGTTGGAAAATTGTCGGAAATGTATTCTTGTGGTTGAGCGTTCCAGTATTCACGTTGCCATCTTCAGGTGTCTAATCTGTCAGTCTGCTGTCCTCAACCCAAGACTATGCCTGTCCGTCAATTTCAATCTTAAAAAAGCAGCTCTTGAAACAGTTTTTTTTATGCAATACTGTTTCATCGAGATTTGAGATCGGAGATGACCATGAAGCCTTCTGATGCACTGCGAATCAATCGCGCGGCAATCCGACGGGTGGTCAATGCGCATCGGGCAAGCAATGTCCGGGTATTTGGCTCCGCAGCCCATGGTGATGACACCGACAGTAGCGACCTGGACATCTTAGTAGACCCTACCTCCGAGACGACACTGCTCGATATTGGAGCGATACGTCACGAGTTGAGCGAGCTTCTGGGCATACCAGTAGACGTGGTGACGCCAATGGCGCTGCCGGATAAGTTTCGTGATTCAGTGCTGGCGGAAGCTGTTCCAATATGAGGGAAGAGTCCCGTTTGCTGGATTATCTTGAACATATCCTACAAGCGATTGAACGTATTCAGGACTACACCGAGGATCTCGATGAAGTCACCTTCCTCAAGGAAGATATGGCGCAGGACGCCGTAATCCGCAATCTCGAGGTGATCGGCGAGGCGAGCCGCAACATTGAGCGCCACTTCCCCGAATTTGCGAAAACCCATCCAGAGTTGCCCTTGGCTTCAGCCTATGAGATGCGAAACGCCTTGGCGCACGGTTACTTCTCGGTTGATTTGGGTATCGTTTGGAAGACCATTGAAAATGATCTGCCCAATTTGCATGGACAGACCCAGACCTTACTTCGGGCATATGCCAAGAGTACGGGAAAAAACAAACCGAGTTAAAAATCAGGCTGTCCCCGTGTGGTCAAAAAACTCATGCGGCGTCCAAATGGTAGTGTTTCAACAGCCCGCCCAAGCGTTCGTTACGCCCGACTGAGCTGCCGCCATGATTTCTTGCTTTCGTGGTGGCGGGAAGTAACAGGACATTGTCTTTGCCTTGATGATTCCGTTCGGCATGATAATGGACGAGGGACTCACGAAGAGCGCGTCTTAACGATGTTTTGCCAAACAGAATCAGTTTCGAAAGACATTCGACTTTGACCGATTTTACCCAGCGTTCCGAAAACGCAATGACACACTACTCCGCCCCCGAACTTGAGGAGCTTCTAAGGGCGGTAAACAAGGTCTGCGAGGAAAAGTCCGGCAAAAGTCCGGCACTGGTTATGCTGAAACGAAAAACGGCTGGCGCGTGATGTGCCAACCGTTTGATAACTTTGAAAATTTTTGGCGCGCCTGGCACGATTCGAACGTGCGACCGCCTGGTTCGTAGCCACAATTGTTATTTTTTAAAACGATTAAATTCAATCACTTAAATACGGTCCGCCCTCAAATCACCCCGTATCGACCCGTATTCCCTCATAGAACCTCTACGTTTTTGACATTCTTCGTGGCCATCGAAGGTAAGCTCAAGCGAGCACACCCTTCACAGCTGGCTCCGTGCCCTGCACGCTGCCCTCGTCTTTGTAACGAGGAGTGGCGGTGCCATCGTCAATGAGCAATACGATAAACGGACGGAGCGCCAGACGGTAAACCCTCCCCTTGGGGAGCAACTTCACGCTATGAAGGGTCTTACTAATGATTTTCTGCCGTTATTCCTTCCTAAAGCTCGCCGTCACTTTGCGTGAGCGCGGAAACCGCAAATGAGTCCGTCAGGGAGTGCACAGCCCCAATAACCGCTCCACTTCTTTCAGCTCGTCTGCTCGACCAAATTCTGGCGCACCCGCATCGATCCACAAAGCCAGCGCCGACAGTTCATTGGCGCTCAGGGCGCTACTACCGACGGGGGGCATGGGACTCCCGGCAACAGCGAAGCTGCCCGGGTTGGTCCTCGCTGCGACCTTGCGATACAAAAAGCTGTTGCTGGCATCTCCAGGCAGAACCCGTTTCAGGCCGCCTCCTGCTAGCGCTGTGATATCGACGATGGCATCATATGTATTACCACTGGACAAGTTCATACCGTTGGCCGGTCGACTGCCCCCGTGGCAGCCACTGCTGCTACAGCCCTTGCCGTTGAAAATAACCGTCTGGATGGCGGCGAAGCTGGCAGCGGGGGCAGCGTCACACAGCGGCGCAAATTTAGCGACCAGAGGCGGCATAACTTTTCCCCAGTTTTCGAATACAGTGTCGGCATCGACATTGAATATGCAACTATCACCTTGCTGGCTGAGGCAATTATCCCACCCGACAAACTCAAACCCTGATCTGGGCTCGGGTCTGTAGGCTTCGGTATAGGCACCGATCGCCGTTGCTTCGCAGGGCAATTCCTCCAGCAGGCAGTCATTTTCAGCGGAGGAGGATCGTATATCTCCCTCGCCTACAATATCAATCGGATGGGTGCAGCCAGCAAGACTGGCCAAGAGAAGAATTGACAGAACAATGGGCTTCATGCTGACCTCTTTGGGTAAATACGCCATATATCTCTGAGACGCGGCAAGGTGTGCAGGCACACTTATTAGCGGAAAACCTTGACCCGCGCGTTCCAATTCATTGTCGGAGTTCCAAGCTGGCAACCGGGGATTCGTGACACGCAGTTTTTACGTGCCACTGTCGGCACAGACAACATCCGGTCGCAATTGAGCTGCGACTCGGCAGACGTTGAAGCTCGCGGTAACTGGACTTGCCTCCCCGCTGGTCGGTTCCTCCATTCCGTGCAACAACAATTGTTCGACGCGCTGGGAAGACATCCCTGGCTCCAACTCAAGCAAAAGTGCAATAATTCCTGACACGCTTGCAGCTGCGAATGAACTACCGCTGGCAAAATTATATGACCCATTCGGAAATGTTGTCAGCACATCACTACCTGGTGCCATAATTGTGGCCACCTCCCGCCACGCCGCCTCAGTAACGTCCTGACTGCCGCTCGAGCGAACGCGAATGATACCGTCAATGCCCTCTATGAATCCCAGCGGAGACGGCGCTTCCGGTTCAGCGGCGACGATGATAATGCCGTCGCCCAGCGCTACCCTTAACAAATCCTGAACCAGTGGATCTGTAGGGCCGGTTAGACTCAGGTTCACTATTGTTGTTTTAAGGAGGATGGCAGTGTCGAGCGCCCTGGCCAGGGTGAGACTGTTGCACACAGCCGCAATCTCGCCGGATTGCTCGGGCCAGCAGGCGCGCAACGCGAGCAGACGTGCATCCGGTGCAACGCCCTCGATGCCGAGTCCGTTTTCGGACAGGGCGGCAATAATGCCAGCGACTGCGGTCCCGTGAATATCGTCCTCAAAGTTCAACGCGCTACCCGTCAAGTCAACCTGCTCCGCCACCTGGCCAGTGAGATCGGGGTGTTTGAAATCCACTCCAGTATCGATGATGGCGATCCGGATGCCCGCGCCCGTGGCCCGGCGATGCACTGCTTCAATCTGCATATCGTTAAATGAAGTCTGTAACGGTTTGTACGGGTCTTCGCTACCGAGTGCCCGAAACGTATTCATAAATTGGACTGATTTTACTCGTCTGTCCCCACGCAGTCGCGCGATAACGCTGTCTACGGACTGTTCATCATCCACCCTGTAGACGACACAATGCACACCAAGCGAGCGAATAGGCCACTCCAAAAGTCTGTGCACCGGATAATCACGTGCCAGGTCCGCGGCAATTGAACGGCTCCATGTCGGTACCTTCGTAAGCGCTTCTGCGCCGGTAGTAATGCCCTGGGCCGGCGTTAGTCGTTCTTTCCAGACCTCGATCCGTGAACGTCAATAAAATCTCCCGGGGGCCCCCACTTACAGGTGTGGCTGCCAACGCTATCTTCCGGTAGCTGATTCCTCCTGCGCATAAGCCGCACAAGACCAGCAAACAAAGAGCCGCAATTGCCAGCGCAAAGTGTTTCACCGCAGTTGCGCCCTCGCCGGATTTGAGACTGACAGCGGCTGAGCGGGCTCCGCAAAAGAGATTTCCCGCTGACTGCGAAGCCCGAAAAGCGCGGCCTGGCGATCATCTCGCCAGACACGCCCAGCAGGCGGACAGTATAGACACCGGCGCTGTTCGGTCCGGCGACAATTTTTGCCGGAAGTAAATTGAGCAATCCCTCGATCGTTTCGATGCTGGTACCGGTGGTAAATATCACCGAAACATCGTCCGGGCCTGCCAACAGCGGACACTGGACTGGAAAGGGTCTGATAGCCATCGGTGGCGTGTGGCTGCTGCCGGTAGATCCATATCCGGCGCTGCCCGGCGACTGCTTCTGCGGCATGAAAGTCAGTCCGAAAGCAATAGCGATCACGACCAGCGGCACCGCAGCCATTGCTGCTGTAAGTCTTGCGCCGGTGAAAGGACTGACCATATTTTGAATTCGGTTCCAGGTCAGGCGGAGAACTGCGCTGGGGAGACTCCGGGAGCGAGGGGAGGTGCGGGTAGCGATACGGCTATGCAAACGATCGAAACCGGCCTGTACGGCCTGATCCAGAGGGCTTTCGTTGCGAAACGCTTTTAGCGTGCTGCGCTCGGTCGCGAGCTCCCTGCGACACACCATGCAACCGCGTACATGTTCCTCGACCTGCGTCTTCTGCTTGCCACTCAAGCTGCCATTGACATACCAGGGCAACAGCAGGGAGGCCTCGTCATGTGGAAAATTTTCAGTGATTACACGGCTGCTCATATCGTTCACCTGCGGTCGAGTTCGTTTGCGCCCAGTGTCCTGGTTCCAGTGAGATCGGGCCAAATTTCGCGCAGCTTCCTGCGCGCGTGAAATACGCGGGTTTTCACTGTGTTCTCGGAGCAGTCGATAACCCGCGCTATCTCGGCATAGTGCAGGCCGTGGTAATACACGAGTTCCAGTACCGCGCGTTGCTCGGGTGACAGGCCTCGCAACAAGGCGAACAGCACTTCCTCAGTTTCCATCTCCCTGATCGACACGTCGTAGCAGGGCTATGGTCGGCATCAACGTATCTTCGTTGAGAGCACCGTCTCCCGAACGTCTGCCCGGCGCAAGGCCTGTAAAGACTTGTTGTGCGCTATACCCAGTACCCACGTAGACGCCTTGCTGAGCGGCATCACTACCGCTGCCTTTTCCCAAACCACAAACATTACATCGTTGATCACCTCTTCGACATAGTCGATACGCCGGGTAATCTGCAATACAAACCGATAGAGACCGCTGTAATACTGCTTGTAAACTGTTCCAGAGCGGCCTGGTCACCCAGTGCCCACCCGGCGAATCAGTTTCCAGTCATCATCAGACTGGCCCTGGTCCCCACGGTCGTCTGGTCCTCCATGCCCACGGGGGCCATCATCTGCCGGACTCCTTTGCCACTGTCCGCCCAGGGTGTCGACCCTGCCTTATGGTAGTGCTGTTGTAAGTTGTCATAATCCACTCCCGGCGGACAAAGGTTCAATTCCGCTAAAAAAAATGGCCCGGAAGTGGTCGACCACGGCAAGCCGGTCATAAGCCAATGGAGACCGAAAAAATAACTGGTGTGTCCAGATGGTATTCAGAAAGCGGCTCGGCGCGCGGCTGTTCGTAAGGCCCTTCGTTCAATTCTTGAAGGTCGTGGTAGCGAAGATCAAGGGTGAGATTGGGCAGAATAAACCAGGCGATGCCAACATTCGAGTAAATACCGTCGTAATTCAGGGCATTGCGGCTCGCCTGGTAACCAAGGCCACCTGACATCTCGATTGTGTCCGACAGTGGGTAGCGCAGTTCCAGTTCGTAGCTCCGCACGGTCGCGCCGGTACCGTAATAGTCAGGAGCAATATTGATCTGCGCAGAGCCGATGTCTCGATAGGCAAGTCGCATAGATGCTTCACCGTAACTGGTGTTGACGCCATTCAACTTGTCCTCAAAAATATACCCCGCGACTGTCGTTACCACCTGCCAGCGGGGAGACAGGGTGAACAGTTTCCCAAAATACGGATTCGCCACCAGGCCAGCGTCGCCGAAATCCGCCGAGGAGACCCAAGTGCCAAGGAAATAACCGTTTGACCAGGCGGCATCGATATTTGCCTGGATCGCGGCATGATTGTCGCTAAGTGTATAGCCACGGTATTCGTAGTTGGAGGTGAATCGTAAGAGGGTGGAAACATTATCGGCGCCTTTGGCGGAATTTACCGATAAAGTGACCGCCACTGCCAGTATAATATTGGCAGATGTCGCGCTCGCCAGCGGGCCCGGGGATGAGGCAGGGCGCTCCATTGCTGAACAAGGCTCCTTATTTTGAGATAGTCAATCCTGATGATGTGCTGCTCCAACAGGGTATTGGCAAAAATGATCATATAAAGGCCGTGGATTGCGCTGGCCGGCGGATAATTCCGGTTTCCCAAGGGCTTAGTCGGCCTGATTGCCTACTTCGGGCCAGTCCATTAGGCCGATCGCCAGCTATGTTATTTGTCAGTACCAGCAACGAAGCTATCGACGCGGTGAAGGTTATGGTACTGCAAATCTGCATAATTAGGCACCAGCCATAGAGCTGAAAAGATTCTATCGACAATATTTTTTTCCCGGTTTGAACCTTTTTCAGCGAAGGTGGGATTAAAGGCAGTAGGTGATAGAATTGCGAATGTAATCAGGGCCTTGATTTATATGAAATAGGCCACCTGATAGAGCCCCCTGACTTTGGGGAACCAGAGGCGAGATTTATCACAAGACCAGAATTTCTAATGGAGCGCTATATATGCCGACACCGACAGAATGGACTCACCAGTCGGAGAATAACCCCGCATTTTTTTGTCACACGCCCGGCTATTCCATGTTTTTGGCCGCCCTGAATGCAATGAATAACGACAGAAGACGAATTCAAACTTGCCTGGCAACCTCATTGCCGCGGGCAATTTGAATCATCGGTAGCCACCTGAATTACGAGCCCCCGGTGACAGTCCATATCAAGCTTATTCGTCAGGCTGTCTCCGTGAAAACTCGACCGGGCTCATAATTAGAACTATTTCCTCCACCATTTAAACAATACTGCCAACAGAAAGCTGAGGTAATCACCATGAGTTCATCCAAAATGCCGTACCCATCCGAGGCCACCCGAACAGAACAGGTCGGGCGGACACTCAGCCCGACGGCCATCGCAACGCTGCACCTGGCGCTGCTGCTCCCGTTATCGTCTGGCGCCTCTGCGGAAGTCACAGTGGAGGAGGCAAAGGCGGTAGCGCGCCTGTATTCCGCAGCTTTCGACCGGGAGCCCAAGCCCGGCGGGCTGAATTTCTGGATCGACTCCCTGGACAGTGGCAAACCCCTGCTGCAAATCGCGACCAAATTCCGGGAATCCGACGAATTTACCCGCAAGTATGGGAATCTGGATGATGAGCAGTTTGTCCGCCAGCTTTTCCGCAACGTGCTCGGGCGCGAAGGCGCGGACTCAGGGATAAATTTCTGGGTGGAGCGACTCGAGGCTGGCTCTTCCCCTGCACTGATTCTGAGGGCGTTCTCCGAGTCTCCGGAGAATCGCTCCAAGACGGACTCGCTCTTCGCCAGCATGCGCCAGGATTTTCGCAGCCAATGGCTGTATGGCCCGGAAACGGAAGGTGTCGTGGCGGTTAGCACCGGAACCATCGACGGTTTCGGCAGCATTTTCGTCAACGGTGTCAGGTTCTCTACCGACGATGCGCAGATATCAGTGGATGACGAACTCTCCTCGGAGGACCAGTTGAAGCTCGGCATGGTGGTTACCGTAAACGGCACGATCAACGAGGATGGCACGAATGGCATCGCAAGCGTCGTTATATTCGACGACGAGCTTGAGGGACCGATAAGCGCGATTCAGCCCGGGCAGGACAACGACTCCAAGCTGCTCACTATATTGGGTATCGACGTCATCGTTGAGCGCACGGGTACCGTGTTCGAGGATGTGAGATTCGAAACTCTGGCCCTTAACGATGTACTCGAAGTGTCCGGATTCCCTGAAGGCGGAAACAACCTGCGCGCGACACGGGTAGAGAAAAAGCCCGCATTCATCCCGGGACAGACGAAAATAGAAGTAAAAGGGAAGGTACGGAACCTAACGGCCAGCCAGTTCAATCTGGGCGAGCTCGTCGTCGACTACAGCAATGCCAGCCTCTCAGAGATAAACGGAGGCAGCCTGACAGAGGGCCGCGGCGTTGAAGTCTACGGCACAGTGGAAGGCCGCGTTATCACGGCATCACGTGTTAAAGATGAAGATAACATTACCAACCTTGCAGACGACGATGACTTCAGCGTACAAGGGCCGATCAGTAACTTTATCAGCCCAGCCAACTTCCAAGTCAATGGGGTAAAAATCAACGCTGGCAACGCAATTCGTAGTCCAGTTGGATTGACTCTCGCCAACGGCGTCATAGTTGAAGCTGAGGGCTCCTGGAAAGGCACCGAGCTAACCGCACGAAAGATCGAAGCCCGCCGCGGCAGAGTCGAGATAGAGGCTTCAGTGATCCGAGTGGACGCAGGCAGCATCACGCTGGGGCTGGCCAGCGGAGAAGTTACTGTCAAGGTCAACACCCAGACCTTGCTGGAGGACGACACAGACAGGGATGATACATTCACATTGTCGGATATCGGTATCGGGGACTTTCTGGAGGTGGAGGCCATTCGCGATGGAGGCAACCTCATTGCGACGCGCATTGATCGCGACGAGCAGGACGACGATATCCTGCAAGGGCCCGTAGACAGCTTCAATGCCGGTGCAGACATCACGATACTGGGGATAACTTTTAGCATATCGGGCACAGAGTTCGAGGATCTCAACGACAACCCAATCAGTGTGAACGCTTTCTTCAATCAGCTGCAGGTTGGCGACTTGGTGAAGGTGAAGGATGAGGAATTCACCGACGGGGTCGCAGACGAGATCGAGTTCGAGTTTGAAGACCGACTCGACGGCGGCTCCGAATTCGACGATGACTCTGACGATTCAGACGATTCTGACGACTCTGACGATTCTGACGACTCTGACGATTCTGACGACTCTGACGATTCTGATGATTCTGATGATTCTGATGATTCTGATGATTCTGACGATTCTGACGATTCTGACGACTCTGACGACTCTGATGATTCTGATGATTCTGATGATTCTCTGACGACTCTGACGACTAGATCGGATTGGTTAAATAAAGAGCCAACCTTTATTGCTGAGTTAAGTCCCCTCGGAAAACAATCCGGGGGACCACTACCGTGATGCTTTTCAGTAAATGCACTTGTATCTAACCCTTCCCTATCGTTGACCTGTTAGTAATCCGCAATGAACAAAGCTCTCAACCAGTAATAGACAGCCGGGCAGTGTCGCATATAGTTCTTGCAAGGATAGGTCGGCGCGCACTTTCATCCACTGCGATATACTAGACCCATCAGATAGTTACCGCACTGCTTCCAGGCACCAATAAGCGTCGAAAAAATGACTTTTCCCTCAACACAAGATAAACCTCCGATTGCGATCAGTTATCGACCAAAGGAGCAGAATTATCTGCCCGTGGTAGTCGCGGCGATTCGTCATCACATGGGAAGCTGGCCCATTGCCCTGTTGACAGAAACGCGCCATCTGCCACCGGAAACGTGGCTGGAGCGCAACAAAATACAGACAATTACTAACTGGAAACACTCTCCAAGGGCCAATAAAATTTTCCGTCTCTGGGAGCACCAGTACATATTCGCAGAACATTTCGAGTCTTGGATCTGGTGGCACGATGACATGCTACTCCTCAGGCCCATCGACGACCCTGAGGCGGAATTTAGCCTTCCATTCATTGCCCACCGGCAGCGTAAACGCCCGAACGAGGAGCTCAATAACTGGCAGAATTGGCTATGGGAAACTTTATCCTTCTTTCGCTGCCAGAATATCTACGCTCCGAATCCGGTATTGCATACCCCCAGGGTGATTCGAAGAACTTTACTACAGAGTATTCCAGAGAACTGGAATCGAAAACGCCTGCTCTTTGAGCCCACGTATCTACTATGGGCCTGGGATCAGACAGGCATTAAGCCTGAGATCGCTATAAACTTTCGTAAGGCCATATTTTCTGGAGACATACCTTCCATCGAGTCCCTGCAGTCCGATGGCTATACAATTTTTAACTGGGGCAAGAAAGTAAATCACCAGACAGCACAACTAGAATTCGGCAAGCTCTATTCAACGGAATTCGAGTAGAATCCAACAAAGGTACGCCAGCGGATAGCGGCAGTTCAGCTCACATCGAACAGACCAAAACCCAAGTGTCAGCACAATAAACCTACAAGGCCAGCCTCGCATGGATTGGAAAATTTTTCTTACTATATTCATCTCAGTTTTTATCGCAGAATTAGGGGACAAAACTCAGCTAGCCACTATGCTGTTTGCCGCCGACAGAGAGGTAAGCAAGTACACGGTATTCCTGGCAGCATCGGCAGCCTTAATCGTTGCTTCGGCCATTGGTGTATTGGCGGGGAGTGTCATGTCAGATTACATCAATGAGAAGTATCTCCATTACATCGCAGGGGCTGGATTCATCGCGATTGGCGCTTTTACGATCTACAAGGCCTAGTCCGATATCCACCGCCAGTACCGTGGGCATGACGAATTGGTGTCCTCTGGCAAAAATCAGGGGATGGTTGGCCGTCGCGTTCGGAGTTCGGTCTAAACCTATCAATAAGAGGGATACGCCCACGTCACTGGCAAGCGCAGCGGGTAGTGACGTGGGCAGCGCGCGCTCTCGGCAATAAACTCAGTAACACTGTCGGCTCAAGGTATTTGCAGGGGTGGTTACAGTGGAACCACCCCCTGAAAGGCGGATTTGGTCGTGCAAACACGGTCAAATATGGCCAAACTGCCTTGAAGTGAGCTTTCCGGACGATTGATGGCAGCAAGATTTTGCGCTGCCTGGCAGAAACCACGCCCGATTCAGGCGGAGTTCTCTGTGACACCCGTATTCCGTGTTCGTATAATCGGTCCCAACACTGAATTTTGTCGCTGCCACTGCGCTTAAAGTGGCAAGGAAGACCCCACCTTGCGAAAGCGAACGGGGTAGGCAGAATCCGGTTGTGTTGGAATCTGCCGAACGCGTCACTCAGGGCCATTTTGACGCAACGGTCAGTGATGACCGGGTCCATCTTCGAACTATCGCAGTGCCGCTTCGTCTGGGTACCGCACCTTTAAATCTCTCCCGCTCGTTACGGGGACTGTTCCATAACCGCTGTTGATGGCCGGGCACTTGTGCCGGCCTGAATGACGGCAACGTCAATCACGCAAATGCACTGGCGGTCAGTGCGTTCTGCTTTTTCTAAATAAGGAGGTAATTCCACCCCAGCCTAAGGCTGGATAACCGTTGGTTTGCACGGGCCAGTTTTCGTCGAAAACACACCGTGTTGTCTATGGCCAGACACATTCAGGTCAACCGGGATTGGTGTCCCGTGATCGTACCGCTCAGCGGGCCTGCGCAGCTTTTGTTGCCAGGTGATCAGAAACACTCACCGAAGGAAACAACACTATGAGAGATCTGAACTACCAACTGAAAATGTTATGCAAACACAGCCATGAAGGCAGCTTTAAAACCCGGGCTGGCCGGGAAAGACAATTGAGCTGCCATTGCCAACCAATTACATGACCTGGGATTCCGGGGGCTGAAGGCCACTTCTCTCAAACAGAAGCATGTCCAGGCCCTGGTGGACCACTGGCTGGGTCAAAATCTGCTCTCCGGGGACGATCAAAAACCGGATGAGCTGTTTACGCTGGTGGGCCGAGAAGGTTAACAAGCGGGCCGTCGTAGCCGGCTCCAATGATTTCTATGGGATACCGGACCGGCAGTTTGTATCCGACACCAGTAAGGCCAAAGACCTGGAAGAGGAACAACTCGCCCGGGTGAAAGATGAACACGTCAGGATGAGCCTGCGGCTGCAACAGGCCTTTGGCCTCCGACGGGAGGAAGCCATCAAGATCCAGCCCCGCTGGGCGGACCGGGGCAAGCACCTGCACCTCAAGGCCAGCTGGACCAAGGGCGGGCGGGAACGCACCGTACCCATCCGCACCCAGAGAGCAGCGCGCCCTGCTGGAACAGGCCAAACAACTGGCGGGCCTGGGCGCCCTGATCCCCCGGGGCCGGAACTACATCGAGCAACTCCGAATCTACGAGCGCCACACCGCCAATGCTGGCTTATCGAAAATGCACGGCCTGCGCCACGCCTATGCCCAGCAGCGCTACCTGGAACTTACCGGCTGGCCCTGCGCCCCATGCGGGCGGACCTGCCAAAGAGGAACTAACCGAGCCCAACAGCAGGCCGATCAGCGGGCCCGCCTGACCATCAGTGCCGAATTGGGCCATGTCAGAGCCCAGATTACTGCTGTTTACGTAGGCAGATAGGGATGCAAATCCAGCCGCGTCTGATCCGACTCCGCGATGCCCCGGCCTACCTGGGTATGGACCGCAACCGGTTTAACCGGGAAGTGCGCCCTGCTCTGACCGAACTCCGAATCGGCCGGCAGGGAATCGCCTTCGACCGCCTTGAAATGGACGCCTGGGTGGACCACTATATGCGGTGCAACGGGCGTCCCACCTCTACTTTGAGAGGAGAGTCATTATGGGACGCAAGCGAAGCCCGGGACTCCGGAATCGCGGCGGGATCTGGCATATCGAAAAGCAGATCCTCGGCCACAAGATTCACGAGAGCACTGGAACAAGCGACCTCGAAACGGCGGATTTGATCCTGGCCCGCCGGATTGAGGAGATCAGGCAGGCCACCGTGTTCGGGGCCAGACCGAGCAGACTTTTTCGGGAAGCGGCAGCCAAGTTTCTCGAGGAAAACCTGCACCTGGCCAGCATCGCGGATTACGCGACGCAGCTGAAACAGCTGGACCCCTATATCGGCAACCTGCCAATGGAAAAGGTGCACCTGGGAAGCCTCCAACCCTATATAAAGGACAGGCGACAACAGGGTATCAAGACCAAGAGCATCAACCTCGCGCTCAGCGTGGTCAGGCGGATTCTGAATCTGGCCTCCCGACTGTGGCGCGACGAAAACGGACTGACGTGGCTCGATACTCCGCCGCTAATCCAGATGCTCACGGTAACAGATGCCCGACCGCCCTACCCCTTATCGTGGGAGGAGCAGCGCACGCTGTTCCGGGCGCTTCCCGATCACCTGGCCCGTATGGCGCTGTTCAAGGTCAATACGGGCTGTCGGGAACAGGAGGTATGCCAGCTCAGGTGGGACTGGGAGGTCAAGGTGCCAGAGCTGGAAACCTCGGTGTTCATCGTGCCGGGAGAAAGGGTAAAAAACCGGGAGGACCGGCTGGTGGTACTGAATCGGGTGGCCATGTCAGTGGTGAAGCAAGTGCGGGGTATTCACCCCGAGCATGTCTTCAGCTACAAGGGCCATGCGGTCGGGACCATTAACAACAGCGGCTGGAAAACCGCGCGTAAGAAAGCGGGTTTATCCCAGGTCAGGGTACACGACCTGAAACACACTTTTGGGCGCCGGCTGAGGGCAGCCAACGTACCCCTGGAAACCCGTAAAGTGTTGCTGGGTCATCGCAACGGCGACATCACGACACACTACTCCGCCCCCGAGCTTGAGGAGCTCATAGTGGCGGTAAACAAGGTCTGCGAGGAAAAGTCCGGCAAAAGTCCGGCACTGGTTATGCTGAAACAAAAAACGGCTGGCGCGTGATGTGCCAACCGTTTGATAACTTTGAAGAATTTTGGCGCGCCTGGCACGATTCGAACGTGCGACCGCCTGGTTCGTAGCCACAATAGTCGTTTATCAAAACTTTTAAAATCAATCATTTGGATACGGCCTGCCCTCAAATTACCTCGTATCGGCCCCTATTCCCCCGCCGAAACCCTACGTTGGGACCGGTTCCCCCCTCGCCAGCGAGGCACTTCTGTCGGCTCAATTTCCGGTTACTGGCCTGACGGGGTCAAATTGCCGAGACAAGAGCCTTGCCACTAGAGCCAAGCGGCAACCAGATGTATTCGATACAGTCCTTACTCCAAAAATCAACCGGGTAGAATTCGATGCATAACCCTGTAGTGATCGCCGGCGTGGGTATGGTGCCTTTCAAGAAGCCGGGCCAGTCTGATACCTATGACGTCATGGGCCAGAACGCGACATGCCTGGCACTGGACGATGCCGGCATCAGCTACAGCATGATTGAGCAGGCCTACGCCGGCTACGTCTACGGAGACAGCTGCGCTGGGCAGGCCGCGCTCTACCACGTGGATATCAACGGCATACCCATTTTCAATGTGAACAACAACTGCGCTAGCGGCTCCTCCGCCTTTGCCCTGGCCAGCCAGGCGGTTGAATCCGGCGCGGTGGACTGCGCGCTGGCGCTGGGCTTCGAGCAGATGATGCCCGGTGCGATAGACATGGTTTTTCCCGATCGACCCAGCCCGCTGTCGCGCCACGAGGACGCCGTGGCCCGGGCCATGAACCTGAGCTCGCAAGAGCTGGACGCACCACCGGCGGTGGCCATGTTTGCCGCCCAGGTAGACGCCATGATCCAGGCCGGGGTTACCGAGAAAACCATCGCCGAGATAGCCTGCAAGGCCCGCCGCCATGCGGTGCACAACCCCAATGCCATTTTCCGCGAGCTGCTTAGCGTCGAGCAGATCCTCGCCATGCCACCGGTCTTTCGCCAGTTGCGCAAGCTCTATGCCTGCCCGCCCAGCTGTGGCGCCGCGGCCGTTATCGTGTGCAACGAGGCCTTCGCCCGCACCCACGGTATCCGCAGCGTTGTAAAGCTGATCGGCAAGGGCTGGTGTAGCGACAAGAAGCAGTACTTCACCGGCAGCGTGATGGATGTCATGTTTCAGGCGCTGAGCCGGGACGCCGCCACTGCCGCCTACGAGGATGCGGGGTTAGGACCGGACGATATCGACGTGATCGAACTGCACGACTGCTTTACCACTAACGAGTTGGCCACCTATGTGGCACTGGGACTATGTAAGGAGGAGGAGCTGAATGCGTTTGTCGCCAGCGGCGAGAACAGCTATGGCGGTAAATTTGTGGTCAACCCCTCCGGCGGACTGCTTGCCAAGGGCCACCCCCTGGGCGCCACCGGCCTCGCCCAGATTACCGAGCTTACCCAGCAGCTGCGGGGCCAGTCGGGCAAGCGCCAGGTGGCAGGCGCGCGTACCGCGCTGCAGCATAACGGCGGCCTGGGCAGCGCGGGGTTTGTGCACATTTTCCAGCGCAATTGATCGGCACGATTCGGGTGCGCCGCCAGAAAAGCGCTTAAGAATAGCCAAATATAGCCATCCATCGGAACTAGCACCCCGACCAGACAGTTGTTATACCAACGGTTAGATCACTCACCGTCAGGATATTCTGGTTCTGATCGCGCGGACCCAAACCATAGTTTGCGTTCAATTGCAGCGGCGCGCCGTAATTACATCAACGTATTGCTACTCGTTTGAATTTACAGAAGCAGGCAAATTACTTTGGAAATATCAGCGTTACCTGAAACCTGAGTCCCCAGTCCGGACCGCCGGAGGGAGCGTCCGCGTAATAGCGGTAGCCGGCCAGCAGACTGACAGGTTGCCCGCCCACTCTCAGCAACTGACTAATTGTCAGGTTGATGGGCACTGTCCACTCCTCGCCTTCCCAGTCGTAACTTGATTCGGTGTTAATGGCATAACTGGTATGCATCTTCGTGGTATAGGACAGGAACGGTTGCGCAAATGTACTGTTGACGTCCCCGGCATCGCTATCACCCGACACCGACCACAAATGGTTCCACAGAGCCCCATAGGTCCAGCCTCCTGTCTGCTTCAGCGCCACTGCAGTAGGGCCTACGCTAAACTTATCCGTTGTGAGGCCGTCATCTCCCGTGGGCAATGAGAGCGCAGGACCAGCCCCCCAAACCCAACCACTGGCTGTTGGCGCCTTGGGGGAAACAAAAAAGCTCTGCAGTATATCGCCCATACCATCGACATTCTTACCGCCGCGCACAGGCGACTCCGCATCAACATAAACCGGCACGATAGTGCGCGAAATGACGTTCAACTCCTCTGTTATCCCAAAGGGAATTACCGGCTGGATAATATAAGTGCTTTTATCAGCATCCTCGGGGCCAATACCGGTATCCCAGTCCAGTTTGATCGGCACGCTAATCAGGTTGGCTATGGGGTTCTGCAATTGCTTTGCCAGTTCTGCGGCCTGATCGACGGTTGCGTCCGCCCTGATTGGTGGTGATATGGCCAGTATGGCCGCCAGGCTGCTCAGGCATAAGAGCCGGTTTCCAGTAGCATTGAACATGAGTTGCTTACCCCTTCGTATCATGGAATATTAAGGTAAATAGTGACCGATTCGCCTGGCCAGTGACCAAAACGAAAATATCGCTAGTCGGCGAGCTCAATTTCACCCGGACGCCAGCTCTGGTCTATCCATGGCTGTTCAGGTCCATAGATACGCAATGCAATGAACCAGCTCTTGCCGGGAATAGTCTGCAGCCAGTTGCCTTCCATGCCTTTCGGGGCTTCTGGAGAAAAGTAAATATCCATCGATCCGTCGGCATTGGTTTTAATGCCTTCATCCTGGCTGCCCTTGGTTGGGAACTGCTGATCGGTCTGCAGCTGTGAACGGGTCTGGGTGTCATACATGGTGATGGCCCAGAAATCCCTGGCAGGCGGATTTGGTGGGATGTGCAGCTTGTAGGTTTTGGAACCATCCAGAACGTTGCCATTAGAATCGAGCATACCCATGGAATAATCAGAACCTTTGCCCGCAACCGTCATGGCCATAGCTGGAGACACGCAGATATAGCCGAAGTGGAACAGCGCTCGCGCTTCGAGGCGATAAGCGCCGTTGCGGGTGAAGGTGGTGTCTTTGTCGGCATAAGCCGTGACCCATGCTTCGCTATCCTTAAAGGTTAAATTGCCAGGGTCACGTGGGAAATAGCTGATCGCGCGAGCAGCAGCATTGGCAATCTCAGCTGCATCGGTCAGAATCTCCTTCATCCGTGCATCTGGATTAAACGGCTTGCCTTTTTCAATACCGATAGCGGCCATCATGCCTTTGGCTTCCGGCCCGAGATAATCATCCGGCTCAGTCTGAATCAGGGCATGAAGTGTTTCAAATGCCGAGTAATCATTTGGAAGAATTACATGCATTTCCTTGCCAGAGACATTGGTAAATTCCATGGCCGGAGGGTTGGCTTTGGTGGAAAGAGGATAGACCTTTAAAGTATCACGGATATTTTTCGAAGCGGCTGGAATGGCTTCTGCAAGCGGCATGCTCTTGTCGAGATAGCCGCGCATGAAGACCCATACCCCGCTGGTTTTGGAATGAACGGCAAAGTATCCTTTCGGAATATCACCCTTGTATCCTGGAGGCAAGACGAGGTACTTGCCGCCTTTGCCCTTGTCAGGGCCCGCGACGCCGAGGTCAACCATGTACTGGAAAGCCATATCGTCCAAAATGCCCAGCATGCCAGGCGGCAGATCGATCACGGTGGGACCATCCTTGACAAGGTCCAGAAAGCCGACCGCATACATAGTGGAGGTGTTGCCGGTCAGCAGAACCGTGGTGGAATCCATCAGGCTATCCCAGATGCAGATCTCATTGCTCGCAACACAGCCAGCTGCAGCCTGCCCCTCTCTCAATGCGTTGACAGACAGAGCCGGAATAGAGTTTATGTAGACATTCACCGCCCGTGAGCGGTCGAGGTAGTCATACACCGTTTCGACAGTCTTCGCAGTCGGCACGCCGTCAAAGTACTCAAGCGTGCCGATGGAGGTCTTTACCGTGTCCGGAGCGGTAACCGATGCCGGAATATCAGTGGTCATCTTCATCTTCGGCGGTTGTGCAGCAATGGCTGTTGCCATGCTGCCTGCCATTAAGCCGGCAGCGACCAGGGTGGTTAATAATTTTGTTTTCATTTTTGACTCCTGCAATATGTGTAAACGGGAGGCAGTGCTTGTTACGCCCTGCTCCCGTCCCGTCATTATTTGATCTTTTTGATCGGCGTCATCGGGAAGATTTGGTCAAAATAGTCCTGTTCAGGACCATAAAGTCTTAGATAAACGAAGAAGGATTGACCTTCGTTAGTCTGTATCCAGTTGCTTTCTCTCCCTTTTGGCGCCTTAGCCCCAAAATACAGATCTACAGAACCATCAGCATTCGTTACTAAGTCTTTATCACGAGAGGACGTATCCGATTTCTTTTGGGCATTTCGAATAATCAATCGATTCTCAATGTCATATACCGTAACGGACCAGAAGTTGGCGGCTGGCGGTTTTGGCCCTACATTGAGCACATAGCTATTACCACCCATCAATGCATTGCCATCCGCGTCGTAATAGCCACCTAAATAAGCGGAGCCTTTGCCAGGTGTGCGCGAAACCATGCCGGCAGAAGTGGTGGTCGCTTCAAAACCATAGGAAGCCCGCTCATTGAACATAGAGTAGTTCTCCAGATCGATCTTCGGGTTCATTCCTGCCATCGCATCTTCAAAACCGGAATCCTTGCCGTATAGCGATGTCGGGAACATGTTCCGCGTCTTGTTGAAAGAGATCGCTTGCGACATAGCCATGCCCACGTCCAAACCCGCTTGCAATATCTCTTTTTGATAGTCGGTCGGCTTGAACGGCTTGCCTTTTTCGATGCCCAGGTCTTTCAGCCACGCATAGAAGAACCGATCGCGGTCAGCCATCGGTTCACGCTGAACATAGGTGTTCACCAGTTCCCAGAACTGCATGTCGCGCGGCTGGGTATTGAGCGCGATCTTGTCGTCAGGCTTCGGCTCGTATTTGACGAATTTGGTTTTCGGTGGCTTGGCGGCGTCCGACAATTTATAGGCCTTCACGGAGGTCCTGAGTGCCTTGGCTTCGTCGCCAGTCCCCAGAGCACGGTAGAAGTAGAACACCCGGAACGTATCGGATTGAACGATCTTGCCATCGAAATCCTTGGGATATTTTTGTCCCGGCCCCACCAGCAATAGTTTCCCCGGCTTGCCTTCGATTTCGTGAATGGGCTGCATCCACGCGTTGTCCACCACGCCGTAGATCGCGCCGGGGGGCAGATCGACCACAATTGGTCCGGTTTGCGACAAATCCGAGAACCCGATGGTGTAAGGTGTCGTGACGTTAGCTGTCATGAACGGATAAACGCCGTCATATCCGTCATACAGGCCAAAGAAGATATCCTCCTCCGAGACATCCATGCCGTTAGAGGTTTTCAGGTTGGCATGAAGCGCCGGATATAGCTGCTCGAAATTCATCATTGGCATCGCCCACGTCACCAGCTGTGTGGCGCGCTGCTCCAGGATCCGCCGGTGCAGGAATTCCGCAGTGTCCTTGGTTATGCTCTGGCCCTGGTATTCAAGCTTACCCAGGTAAGTCTCCTGAACGTCATTTGCCTGTACTGTTGTTGCTACTGCAACTAAGAGCAGGCCGCCGACGGCCAGTTTGAGTAATATCTTGTTAGTCATATGGCTCTCCTATTTCAATTGCTCGAAGTCATCCAGCACCCAGGTCTTGTCGATATAGCCCTCGGTGGGACCGTAAAAGCGGAACACCACGAAGAAACCCTTGGCAGGGTCCGTCTTGATGAAATTATTCTCCATGCCAGCAGGCGCCGTCTGGCCAAAGTAGATATCCACCGAACCGTCAGCGTTCACCTGGGGTTTACCCAGGCTACTGACCGTGATCTTGCCACCGGAATCCAGCAGGCTGCGGCTGGTGGGGTCATAGGCGGTTACCGCCCAGAAACGTTTTACCGGCGGGTTGGCCGGAACCTGCAGCCGATAGCTGTTGTTGCCCAACAGATAGGCGCCGGTTTTGTCCCTGAACGAGGTCAGGTAAGCGGTGCCAACGCCCGGGGTAGTCGACAGCAGGTTGGGCGACACCACAATGGCCTGGTAGTGCCACAGGGTGCGCGCATCGATATCCTCATGCCCATTCACCACAAACTCGGTGTTGCGCACAAACATTTTTTCCCAGTGACGGTTGGGCCAGTAATCGATATCGGGTTCACGCGATGCGTAAACGATTGCACGGGACATAGCCACACCCTGCATTGCGGCCTGTTCAAAAATCCCTTGCATGCGCGCATCGGGTTTAAACGACTTTCCCTTCTCAATGCCAAGTGTTGCCAGATTGCCGAGCAACTCAGGGTTAAAAAGCTCTGTCGGCTCGTACTGGATAATCTCGTTAAGCATGCCGAAGACCGAGCCGTCTTCCGCAGGTAAAGTATTGGCACCCTTGCCTGAGACATTGGTGGCGGTGTGCTCGCGAGGACCTGTGGCTAAGGGGTAGGCTTTCAGGCGCTGTTTGAACCACGCCACTGCCTTGTCTCCAGTACCGACATCACCGAAGCCCCGCATCATCGGCCACACCCGGTAACTGGGTGAGCGAAAGACAAAATAACCTTCGGGTACTTCACCGGTATAGCCCGGCGGCAGGAACAGGTACTTGCCGCCCTTGCCCTTGTCCGGACCAGTGGGACCGAGATCAGTCAGGTACTTGAAGTTGGCATCGTTGGCGGTACCCAGCATGCCCGGGGGCACTTCAACTACCGTGGGGCCATCCAGCTTGAGATCCAGTGATGCCACAGCGTAAACCGTCACATCGTTGCCGGTGAGATAATTCTCACTGGGATGCATAAAGTCTGCCATTACCGCTATATCGGAGGACGATTGAAACTGAAAATCCCGAATCTGCGACTTGATGATGCTGTACACCGACAGTGCCGGGAAAAACTCCATGTAAGCCTGGGTCGCACGCTGCAAATCCAGCTCGTCGTAGATTTTCTGCGCGCTCGCCTCAGTCGGAAAAGCACCGCCCACAAATTCCAGTGTGCCGAAGTTGGTCTTGATGCTATCCGGCGCCGGCTTGAAATCGGTCGCCGTTTGCTTTTTTCCTGCTGATGTAAACAGGTTGCCCGTTGCCGCAGAGTCGGCATATACAGCTGCGGCCGCTACTGTGCCCGCAAGCACTCCTGACACAGCCAGACGTTTTAGTAATTGCGCATTCATTACGTATTCCCCTTACTAGAATTACCTGCTAAATACCCATCTCGCTTTGTTTAACCATGTCAAAACGCAGGCAACTTATATCATTGAAAAGTGATGGCCATAAACGTGCCGGCTATTTAACCAATTCAATCTCGCTGGGCCGCCAGGTCTTGTCGATCCAGGGCTGCAGCGGGCCGTAAGCGCGCAGGATGATGAACCAGCTCTTTTCAGGAATACTCTGGATCCAGTTGTTCTCCATCCCCTGGGGCGCTTCCGGTGCAAAGAAGATGTCGATGGAGCCGTCGGCATTCTTTTTCAGGCCCTCACCCAGGCTGTTGATACCGGCGTACTGCTGGTCGGTCTGCAACATGCAGCGAGTCTGGGTGTCGTAGATGGTTACCGACCAGTTGTCCTTCACCGGCACATTGGGCGGCAGGTGCAGCTTGTAAATTTTGCTGCCATCCAGGGCCTGGTGATTCGAGTCCAGCCCGGCAATCGCGTAGTCGGAACCGGCTCCCGGGCGGGTAAGGGCCATGGCCGGGGTCACCGCAATCGCGTTGTAGTGCATCCACAGGCGTGAATCCATACGGCGAATACCATCGGTGAGGAAGTCAGTCTGCTTGTCGGCGAAAGCCATCACCCACTCGCTGTCCGGGCCGTAGATACGTTGGCCCGGGTCGCGGGGAAATACGGTGTTGGCGCGGGCATAGGCATTGCCGATGTTCGCCGCGTCGTTGAGAATCTTCTTCATGCGCTCATCGGGTGCAAAAGGCTTGCCTTTGACGATGCCGATAGCGGCGATCTGGCCGCGCAGTTCCGGGTCAAGCCACTCTATGGGTTCTTCCTGTACCAGCGTATTCAGTGCTTTATAAAACCCATAGTCGGTGGGGGGCACAGTGTTGTAGCCGGGGCGGCCACTCATGTTGATAAATTTCATCGGCGGCGGCGCGTCCTTTTTCGCCAGCGGGTAAACCTTCAGCTTTTCCTTGATTGCCGCAGCAGCCATGGCGACGCCATCCTTGGTATAGCCGCGCATCATGTTCCACACACTATAGGTGGGCGATTTGACGACGAAATATCCATCTGGAACATCACCTGCGTAACCAGGCGGCAGCACCAGGTACTTGCCCCCCTTGCCATGGTCGGGACCCGCGGCACCCATATCGGCCAGGTAGCGCATATAACCGTCATCCAGTATGCCCAGCACATTGGCCGGCAACTCAATGACCGTTGGGCCATCCTTTTCGAGGTCCAGAAAACCCCAGGTATAAAGCGAGGTATTGTTGCCGGTCAGCACCAGTGACTTGGAGTCCATCAGCTCTTCCCAGATCAGGATCTGGTTGCTGGCGGTGGCCCCGAGGTCGCGTTGGCCCTGGCGCAGCTGGTGCATCGACACCGCTGGCATCATGTTGATAAACACTTCCACGGCGCGAGATCTATCGACATAGTCGAATACTGAATTGACCGTTGCCGGCGTGGGCACACCATCGAAATATTCGAGTGTGCCAATTGAGGTCTCGACGCTGGCCGGGACGATAATCGACGCTGGAATATCGGTGGTCATTTTCATGTTTGGTGGCGCGCCCCAAGTCGTGACGGCTACGCTGCATGCCATCAGCCCCAGCAAACAGCCTTTAAATTTCGTCATGTGATTCATAAGCACTTCTCCTTGAAATATTGTCCTGTAATCACCTGCGGAGCACACAGCCACCGGGTTATTCGGCGGACGAGGGCAGCGCGTCCGCGCCGTAAAGGGTTGATACCCATATTCTTACCAGTGCCTCGCGCACTTCATGCGGATTACCACGAGGCCGTCGACCGAACTGGGAGATCATCATTGCCGCATTTAACCGGTTCAGCGAAGCAGCTACCGGACGAGCAGCAAACGGGGGAATCAAACCAAGCACCTGCTGTTGCTCAATTCGCTCAGTAATCAAATCTTCAAAAACGCGCACGAACCCTGTCCATGCCTGCTCAAGCCTCTCATCTAAACCAGCGGCGTCGGCGATGGCTCTCAGGATGGGGCCGTGCCTGTAGCAGATCGCCACCAGCCCGCTCAGGGTTTCCTGAAGTCGCAATACTGGCTCGGCGTCTTCTTCGAGCCACGGTCCAGCAGCGTCATAGATCTCCTCACTGGTTACATTCAGAAGGGTTTCCATCAGCTCATAGAGGTCGGAGAAGTACTGGTAAAATGCCGAACGCCCGGTACCGGCGAGCAAGGTCACCTGGCTCACTGTCAGGTCCCTGAAGGGATGGCTCCAAAGGAATTCCTCGGCACTATCGAGGATCGCCTGCCGGGTTCTTTCCGACTTTCTGGCCACGGCATTCCTGTTGCGGTGCAAAGCTGTACTTTTTTCTGACATAATGTCATTTTATAATGACATAGTGTCAGTTATCAAGAAACAGGAATTGATCTACCTCATTGACCCGACAAAAAAACAGGATTGTTCCATCCCCTATGTGGGGCGTTCCAGTATTGGAGAGATGAGGAGGAAGCGTTTTACGTTGAGGTGCCCGCGTAAACGGGGAGAAGGCGCTTCAGCCTTCCGTAATACCATGCTGGGCCCGGTAGTCGCTGGGTGAGCAACCGTACCAGCGCCGGAACGCCCGGGTGAAATTACTGGCGTCGGAAAAGCCCAGCAGGTAGGCAATTTCGGTGATTGCCAGGTGGCTTTGCTGGATGTAGCCCGCGGCCAGGCTCTGGCGGGTATTGTCCAGGGTATCCTGGAAGGTAGTGTTTTTCGCCGCCAGCTTGAGTTGCAGGTTGCGGGGGCTCATATGCAACTGGTCAGCAATACGCTGCTTGCTCAACGCCCCCGTGGCCAGTTCCTGGATGATCAGCGAACGCACCCGGTTGACTATGTCACCACGGTCCATTTTATCCAGGTATTGCATCACGATTTCGTCGTGGTGCTGCGCCATGTCGGCGCTGCCTCCCGGTAACACCCGGTCCATCACGCCGCTGTCCAGGGCAATCTTCAATTCCGGGCAATTGAACCGGACGGGGCATTTAAAGTAATCCAGAAAGGGCTGTTCGCCACCCGGCGGCAGGGGCCTGCGCAGTTCCAACCACAAGGGGTTGAGTTCGCGCTGGTACAGGAAGCGCATGAAGCGCACCATCATACAGAACCAGGCGTCCTCGGTTTCATGGCATACCGAGGAAGCGACATTGCCCGCCGCCAGCACCGACGCGCCCTCCGCATCATACTGGTGAAATTCCGCGTTCTGGGAGACCACCCGGTAGTAGTTGCAGATTCGGTTGAAAAAATCCCGCAGGCTGACGCTGGCCAGCATCGCAAACCCCATGGCGTGAAGGTTGCCCGGCTGCATCTGCTCCCCCACTGCCAGGCCGAAACAGGGGTCCCCCGTGGCGCGAACAGAGGCCTCAAACAGACTACTGACGTCCTGGTTACTTATTCTCTTGAAGGGGTCCGAGGTGATTTGTGGTGAAATGCCCACTTCATCAAACACCGTCCCGGGATCAATGCCCCGAATCTCCAGCGCGGCGGCGAAGGCCTGGGTGTATGACGCTATCGTCGTGGGCCCGCTGCCCTCTTGTGTCATCCTTTACCGCTCCAGCTAGCACCCCGGGAGGGTACAGGAGGGGTCGGGGGCGCCGCTGCAGGCAACCGCCCCCGACACCGGGATGGAGGAAATTATCATCTATGGCTGAGGCTTACAACGGCCCCGTCACTATCACCTATATCACCTAT
Organism: uncultured Gammaproteobacteria bacterium; assembly: GCA_963765545.1. GTDB lineage: Bacteria > Pseudomonadota > Gammaproteobacteria > Pseudomonadales > Halieaceae > JARRPM01. Next base: position 51,430 of record CAVXWW010000001.1, read on the forward strand.
GCAGGCAGGTTAAACCCCGCCAGCATCCCGGCATCCACCTGATGGCAGCTGCCGGAGATGTAGGAGGCCTTATCGGAAGCCAGCCAGAGCACCAGATTCGCCACCTCTTCCGGCTCGGCAGGGCGACCTAGCGGCACCATGGAGGTAAACAGTGCCTTCTCCTCCTCGCTGAAACTTTCCTCTGTCATTTTAGTCCTGATGTAGCCGGGTGCTACCGCCACGCAACGGATATTGTCCGGTGCATGTTCAATGGCGATATTCTTGGTCAGGCCCACCACGCCGTGCTTGGAGGCCACATAATGGGGGATGGTGGGCTGACCCACCAGGCCGTCCACTGACGCGGTATTGACGATCACGCCGCCGCCTGCCTGCCGCATGTGGGGAATTGCGGCCCGGGCGCAGAAAAAGACTCCGGTGAGGTTGATAGCGATCACCCGGTTCCAGTCGGCCGTGGTGGTATCGGCGGTTTTCGCCCGGACACCCGCGATACCGGCATTGCTGAACAGCACGTGCAGGGCACCGAATGCACTGACCGTCTGGTCGACCATGGCCTGCACGGAGTTTTCATCACTCACGTCCACCTGCACCGCGATTGCGCCGTTGCCGGCCATTGCGGCGGTTTCTTCAGCCCCGGCGGTATCGATATCCGCCACCACCACCTTGCCGCCCTGCTGGGCGAACTGAATCGCTGCCGCGCGGCCGATGCCGCCGGCGGCGCCGGTTACCAGTACTACTTTATCTTCAAAATCGCTCACGGAATTCTCCTGTTGGATTAATTGACCGCCCTGGCCTGGTCTTTCCAGTAGCTCTTGCGCAGGTCGGTTTTGAGTACTTTGCCGGCGGGGCTGCGCGGCAAATCATCTATGAATTCAATGCTCTTCGGGGCCTTCACACTGCCCAACTCCTGCTTGCACAGTTCGATCAGCACCGCCTCCTCGCAGCTACTGCCAGGCTTGAGCTGGATAACGGCCTTGACCGCCTCGCCCCACTTCTCATCGGGCACCCCGATCACCGCGCAATCCTGCACTGCCGGGTGCGCGGTCAACACCTGCTCCACCTCGTTGGGGAAGACATTGAAGCCCCCGGTGATAATCATGTCCTTCTTGCGGTCCACGATGGTGATGAAGCCCTCGCTGTCCATCACCCCGACGTCCCCGGTGTGATGCCAGCCGAAAGCCCTGACCTCGGCGGTGGCTTCGGGGTTCTGGTAATAGCCCCGCGTCACCAGGTCACCGCGTATGCAGATCTCACCGGGGGTGCCACGGTCGACCTCGCGGCCCTCGTCGTCGAGAATCGCAACCCGGTTATGGATGCAGGGCCGGCCGATGGATGCCAGCCGCCGCTCATTGATAGTGCCGTCCTTATCCATGTAGTCCCAGGGCGCCTTGGCGGTGATCGCCGCCGGGGCCTCGGACTGGCCAAAGGCCTCGGTCATCACCGGGCCGAACACGGTAACGGCCTCTTTCAGTTTTTCCAGCGAGGTGGGCGCAGCCCCAACCAGAAGGTGCTGCAAGGAACTGTAGTTGCGCTCGCGCACATCCGGTAGCGCCAGCATCATGTAGACCACCGTCGGCGGCAAGAACAGGTGGGTCACCTGGTATTGTTCGATGGCATCGCAGATCAGGTCCGGCGCCACCATACTCATGATGGCATTACTCCCGCCCCGGGCGAAGTGCATGCACCCGATCAGGCCCGCCGAGTGGGTCATGGGCGCCACCACCAGGTGGCAGGTATCATCGTAATAGCTGAAGTGGCTGTAGAAATTCTGGTACATGGTGTAGATGTTGCGATTGAGAATCTCCACGCCCTTGGACTTTCCGGTGGTGCCTCCGGTGGGAAAGATCGCGAACAACGCTTCCATGTCCGGCTCCCCCACCTCGCGGGTATCCGGACAGCCCGCGCTCCACTCGTCAAAGGAAATACCCACACTGCCCTCGCCGTTAATACATACGGCTTCGCGAATCCCTGGCACTGACTCGAGGATCTCCCGGGCCTCATTCTCATAGGCGGTGTGATAGAACAGCAACTCGCCATCAAAGCGGGTGAGCAGGTCGACATTGGTGGCTACCGTATTGCGCGGGTTGATCGGCAACCACACCGCTTCGGCCCGGAACAGGCCCAGCAGGGCGAGAAAAGCGACCGTAGAGTTGGGTGCCAGGATGCCCACATGGCTACCGCCGCCGTAACCCCGGGCGTGCATCGCGGCAGCGTAACGATGACTTACCGAGCTGGCCTGGGCATAACTCATGCTGGCCCCGCCCTCATCAATATCGATAAAGGCGACGTTATCGGGGTAGTACCTAACCCCGTTATCGAAGTAGTCGATAATCCTCATACCTGACTCCGCATCACCAGTGGGTAGGTTTATGTACTTCGAGAATCAATACACATCCAGCTGGAGGGGCAGGAACTTCTTGATCGCACCCAGCATGTACTCGTGGCCTGCCGCCTGGCAGGAGGAGACGAAGCCGGCCTTGCGCGGAGCTTTGTCCAGCAGGTAGACCGCCAGCGCCGCCTGCACCACGCCGGTTAACTGGTAGGGGACCGTGGTGTGCAGCACACAGGTCCTGCGCACGCCACTGCCAATGCCGTGTACGAAGTCGGTGCTGCGATGCACCAGCTTGTTCTCGCGCGGGGGCGTGCCGGGCTGCATCCCATCGGCAATTTCAGCCAGGGCTTTCGCTCGTTCTTTCTGCGGCAAAGCCGCCAGGTTGTCTTCATAGTGTTTCTGCAGCTGGATTAATTGCTCGAACATCGGCCGATTGTTAAACGCCGTCAGCTGCTTGCAGGTATGCACGCGGTAATCCTGTTGCAGCCACAATGGCAGGCTGCCGCCACCCCATGGGTGAGCCAACTGGGTCATGATTTTGCCCGGTGTGTTCATTTCAAAACCGCGGCCTTTTTCCCAGGGCAACAGCTGGTTGTTTTCCAGGTACAGGTGATCAGCCTGGAACATGGAGAAAATTGTCTGGGTGGAGCCATAAGTGGGCACACCAGCGGCCAGGCACCCGGCTTCTATGGTGTCGATACTCTCGTCTTCCAGCACAACATGGGCGGCGATATCCAGCGGCGTGTACATATAGGCGGTGCTGGGAGCCAGGATCTTGCCGTTGGCCTTGTAAGCGTCGCCGTACTTGTCTCGCATGCTCAGCATAAAGGCCTGCTCGCCGGTGGTATCCATGTAGTGACAGTTCGCCTTGGCTGCCGCCTGCACAACCGCATCGCCAAAGTAATCAAAGGGCCCCACGGAGTTACAGACCACCTGACGACCGCTGAACAGCTTGGTCAGCGCAGCGACGGTGTGCTTGACCTCGACGATTTCATAGTCGGCAGTTTCAATGCCGGGCACTTTGGCCAAAGTTTCCTCAATACGCGCCTTGCTGCGCCCGGCGGCCACGAAGGGCACCTGGTACTCGCGCAGAAACTCGCAGATCAACCTTCCGGTGTAACCACTGGCGCCGTAAACAACCACTTGTTTCTTGGACATGGGTATTCTCCTTGGGACGAATTATTTAACTGCCTGGCGGGTTTCGACCCGCCCTACATGGTGTATCTACTAAACGGAAATGCCGTGCTTGTCCTGGTACCAGCGGCTCAGCCAGCGCATGCCCTTGAGGTTGAGGATATTGTTCTCACCGTCCTCGATCATGGAGGCGCGGGCATCGCGCATGAGCTTCTCGATCGGGTACTCCCTGGTCAGGCCGTTGCCGCCAAACAGCTGCAGCGCCTCGCTGGTCACCTCGAAAGAGGTCCTTGTGGCGAAGGTCTTGGAGGTAACCGAGCCCAGCAGGTGCGGGCCGTACTCACCGTAGTTGTAGGCGAATACCCGGTGGGTAAGCGCACGAGAGGCTTCCACTTTCTGCCACAGTTCGAAGGTACGCGCCTGCACACTCTGGTGATTGATAATGGCAACGCCGCCCTGCTTGCGCTCGTGCACGTAGTCCAGGGCGTGTTCAAAGGCCGCGCGGGCGACACCGGTGAAGGTGGCCGCCATTTCCATATTGGCGAAGGTCAGGGTGGCGACAAACTGGTTCAGGGCATCCTGCCCGGTGGCGATGGCATACTTGCCAGGCACCCTCACCTCGTCGAAAAACACTTCGCCCTGGGGCAGCGGGCGCTGGCCCAGCTTGTCCAGGGGCTTGCCGCGGGACACCCCCGGAAGATCCAGCGGAATCAGGATACCAACGTGGTTGAGGCCTTGATCGCCATGATTGATGCCGTCCGCCTGTTCATTGTAGAGGCCATCACCGTAGTCGCAGGGCAGGTAGGCCATGGCGGTCTGGGCCAGCGGGGCGTAGGAGACCCAAGCCGCCGACTGGCCGTTGACCACGTAGTCATCGCCGTCCTTGCGCACAGTGAGGTTACCCCGGCTCTGCCGGGCGCCGGTCTCGGTGGCGTCCATATCCACCACGTCACTGCCGCGGTCGGGCTGGGTGGCCAGCCAGCAGCCGGGCACGCTGCCGAAGCGCTCGATAATCTCGGGGTCCCCGGTGGTGTGGGCGGTAAAGGCGGGTATGGATGAGGCCAGGGTGGCGATGGCAAGGCCGGAATCGCCCCAGCCCAATTCTTCAAAGATCAGCGGGAACACGCGGCCCTTCTGCTCGTCAGTCATTTCCGCCAGGGCGCCCAGGTCCAGGATGCCGCTCTGGTTCATCTGGGCCATGTAATCGTGCAGGGGGGAACCGTCCGCAATCACCTCTTCCGGGGTCATCCGGTCCAGCTTCTGCCCAATGGGACGCATCACCTCCTGCGCAAACCGATGGGTGGCGTCCTGGATAGCCTGTTCCTCCTCGGAAAGGCCGGACTCCAGGCCACGCAGGCCCAGTCGCGGTAATTCAAGCTTGTCGAAAGTGAACATCTCAGAACCTCTTTTTATGTAAGGCTGCCGTTGGCGGCGCGATCAGATCCAACCCGGATACTAGGCCATGACCGGCGGATCTACTTGTCGCAGGTAGAAGATCGCTTGTCCTGAGGACACGTCTAACTGCGCAAAGGCCGTGCAACCCCACGTCACTGCCTGCACAGCGGGTAGTGACGTGGGCGGCAGGATTATCAACGACAGCGTTTGTAGTAATTAGGAAGGATTGTTTTTTTGCCTGTTTCCACTGGAACCGCTCCATCAGACACCAGTTTTAGTGGGTTCACACGGTCGAATAGGCACCCAGGAACGCTAAAACATGGGTCATGCCCGGATGATGATAATGAAATAGCCAGTAGTCCAACAAAAACCACCCCAGGTTCCGGCCGAATTCTCTGTGACACCCGTATTTCGGGTTCGTATAGTAGACCCACTTGTCGCTACCACTGCGCTTAAAGTGGTAAGGAAGACCCCTCCTTGCGCAAGCAAACGGGGTAGGCGGAATCCGGATGTTTTGGAATCTGCCGAATGCGTCTCTCAGGGCCATTTTTGACGCAACGGTCAGTCACGGCCGGGTCCATCTTCAAGCCACATCGGTACCGCTTTCTCTGGGTACCGCTCCTTCAAATCTCTCCCGCTTATTAGTGGGATCTGTTCCATAACCGTTGTTAATGGCCAGGGCACCAATGCCCTGACCGTTAGACAATTTCTTCAACCACGCAAACGCACTGGCGGTCAGTGCGTTCTGCTTTTTCTGAAACGGAGGTAATTCCACCCCAGCCTATGGCTGGATGACCGTTGGTTTGCACGGGCCAGTTTTCTCTCGAAAACACACCGTGTTGTCTATGGCCAGACACATTCAGGTCAACCGGGATTGGTGTCCCGTGATCGTACCGCTCAGCGGGCCTGCGCAGCTTTTGTTGCCTGGTGATCAGAAACACTCACCGAAGGAAACAACACTATGAGAGATCTGAACTACCAACTGAAACTGCTATGCAGGCACAGCCATGAAGGCAGCTTTAAAACCCGGGCTGGCCGGGAAAGGCAACTGACTGCCATCGCCAACCAATTACACGACCTGGGCTTCCGGGGGCTGAAGGCTACCTCTCTAAAGCAGAAGCATGTCCAGGCGCTGGTAGACCACTGGCTGGGACAAAACCTCTCCCCCGGGACCATCAAGAACCGGATGAGCTGTTTACGCTGGTGGGCAGAGAAGGTTAACAAGCGAGCCGTCGTAGCTGGCGCCAATGACTTCTACGGGATACCGGACCGGCAGTTTGTGTCCGACACCAGTAAAGCCAAAGACCTGGCTGAGGAACCACTCGCCCGGGTGAAAGATGAACACGTGAGGATGAGCCTGCGCCTGCAACAGGCCTTTGGGCTTCGACGGGAGGAAGCTATCAAGATCCAGCCCCGCTGGGCAGATCGGGGCAAGCAGCTCCACCTCAAAGCGAGTTGGACCAAGGGTGGGCGAGAAAGGACCGTACCGATCTGCACCCGGGAGCAGCGGGCCCTGCTGGAACGAGCCAAACAATTGGCGGGCCTAGGTGCCCTGATTCCCCGAGGCCGGACCTATGTTGAGCAAATGCGCATCTATGAGCGCCACACCGCCAATGCTGGCTTATCGAAAATGCACGGCCTGCGACATGCCTATGCCCAGCAGCGCTACCGGGAACTCACCGGCTGGGCATCGCCCCATGCGGGTGGGCCATCCAAAAAAGAACTGACTGGGGCGCAACAACAAAGGGATCAGCGGGCGCGCCTGGCCATCAGTATCGAACTGGGCCATGTCAGGGAACAAATTTCCGCCGTGTATTTAGGAAGATAATCCCCCTGGAGGAAAAGGATGAATCGACCCGCCACCCCAGTGTTGAAGCCCCCCACCATCCGCGGCCTTAGCGAAGCACAAGCCGCCGCCTATGTGGGACTGGGCGTGACGCTCTTTCGAGATATCGGCCCCCCACCCATCAAGATACGTCATCGCAATATCTGGGACCGACTTGACCTGGACGCCTGGCTTGACGACTATAAACGTCGAGGGCGGGCCAAGGAGGAAAATCTATGGCCCGAGAAAAAGGACTCTATCAGCGTCAGGACTCGCCCTACTGGTGGATCGACATCGTCCTGCCGGACGGACGCCGAGTATGCCAGAGCACTAGGCTTAAAGACCGAGACGCTGCCACCGAGTTCCTGATCCGCCTCAAGGCAGACGCATACGATGCACAACAAAAACCACTGCAGCCTGATCGCTGTTGGAAGGAGGCCGTGCTGCGCTACGTCGGTGAACTGGATAACCCCAGCCGCCTCGTATCCAGTCGCGACCACCTGCGGCAACTGGACCCCTTTCTCTGTGAGCTCACGCTCAACGAGATATCGATGGAGTCGCTGCAGCCGTTTATCCGCCATCGCAAGGACGTTGAGGGCGTAACCAATGCCACGGTGAACCGGGCACTGGAGATTGTGCGACGTATTCTGCACCTGGCCCGGGATGAGTGGGGTTGGCTGGAGCGCTTTCCCCGCATCCGGATGTTGAGTGAGCCAAGGCGCCGCGTGCGCTTTCTCTCACGCCGGGAGGCCGATACTCTGCTTGAGGCACTGTCGGCGCATTTGCGCCCGGTGGTGTCGTTTGGACTGGCAACAGGTTGCCGGATGGGTGAAATCCTGAACCTGGAATGGCACCGGGTGGATTTTGACCGCCGCGTGGCCTGGCTGGACCACGGCACCACCAAAAACGGCGAGGGACGTGGCATCCCCCTGAACAACGATGCCATTCTCGCCCTGAGGGCGGTCGAGGGAGATCACGGCCGCTGGTGTTTTACTTACCGGAAGAAGCGCATGGAGCGCGTGGGCTCTGGCTGGAAACGTGCACTCGGGCGGGCCGGGATTACGGAATTTCGATTCCACGATCTGCGCCACACCTGGGCCAGTTGGCATGTCACCAACGGCACGTCGTTACAGGAGTTGATGGAACTGGGCGGCTGGAAGTCGTATGAGATGGTGCTGCGCTATGCGCACCTGGCACCGGATCATCTGAGTCACGCCGCGGCGCGCATAGAGCGAACGTGGAAAATCGTAGAGCAAAACTCTACGAAAACCCTACGTTAGGCTTTGAAGAAGATGGACGTGAAAGCGTAAGTCTTTGAAAAATATGGCGCGCCTGGCACGATTCGAACGTGCGACCGCCTGGTTCGTAGCCAGGTACTCTATCCAGCTGAGCTACAGGCGCGTGAGGGGCGGTACTATAGGGAGCAAGTTGTTTTAAGTCAAGGGCTTGGGAGCGAGGATCACAGCATGGGATGGTCACCAGCTGGCCACCGGAAAATGTCCACAGACCCCGCTGTCACTGGCTTCAGTCCCGCATAACCCCCCCGTAGTAGCCCCGCGGGCGGGGGTATCGATCAGCACGCCCGGGTTCATCATCCCCTGTGGGTCCAGCGCCTGGCGGGCACCGGCGAAGGCCTCCCGGAACAACGGTGGTGACTGGATATCGTAGCCGCCGGGGCGGTGGTCGCGGCCCACTGCGTGGTGGTGGGTGACGGTACCGCCGAGGCTGGTGACAACCTCGTTGGCCGCCAGCTTGATCTCCCGCCAGCGGGCCAGCATGGAGGCCATATCACCACTGTTGCTGCCCACCGCGTAAAAGGTGAAGTACGGGGCCGGGCCATCCGGGTAAATATGGGTAAAGCGGCAGCTCAGGGTGCAATCGGCACCGGTGACCTCCCGCAGTACCTTGCCCATCCGCTCACGCACGCCATTGTAGAAACCCTCAAAACGGTCCCAGGTGATCGCGGTTTCAAAGGTGTCGGCGATCACCCCGGCCGGGGTGAGGTAGTTGCGGTAATACGGCGCGCGCAGGAACTGGTTGCGCCAGGCACCCGCAGCACCCTTGCGATGCTCGCCGGCTTCATCATCGGCTGCGTCTGTCCCTGCCAGTGAACGCTCTACCGCCTGTGCGTCCCAGCTACCGCCATGATCTGCCACCAGTTCCAGGGCGCGCGCCATCCACGCCTGCAGGGGATGGTCGGCAGACTCAAAGGCCAGTACCAACAATGCTGTGGTGCCATCCCCTACCCCGTTCATCATCGCCTCGGCCGGGTCGAGCAGGCGACAGTTACTGGGGAACAGGCCGGCCTGGCTGATGGCGCGCACCGCCTGGCAGGCCTGGGTCATAGCCAGGAAGGTGACACTGGCAGAGGCGCGGAACCGGGGCCGGTCCTGCAGGCGCATCCACGCCCGGGTGATAAAACCCAGGGTACCCTCGGAGCCAATCATCATACGATCCGGTGAGGGCCCGGCGCCGGAACCCGGCAGTCGCCGGCTTTCCATTACGCCGCGCGGGGTGAGCATCCTCACGCTTTCCACAAAATCATCAATATGCGTGTAATTGGTGGCGTAGTGGCCGCCGGCCCGGGTGGCAATCCAGCCGCCCAGGGTCGAGTACTGGTAGCTCTGGGGGAAGTGGCGCAGGGTCAGGTCATGGGACTTGAGCTCAGCTTCCAGCTCAGGGCCTAACGCCCCACCCTCTATCAAGGCGGCGCGACTGGTTTTATCCACCTCCACAATACGATTGAGATATTGCAGGTCAACGCTGATTACCCCGCTGTAGTCTCCACCCACATCGGGCTCCACACCGCCGCACACGCTGGTACCGCCGCCGAAGGGAATCAGGGCGGCGCCTGTACTCGCGGCAAACTCCATCAGCGCGCTGATATCGTCCTCGCTGCGCGGAAACGCCACCCAATCAGGCGGGTTGGGCATGGAGCGCATTTGCATGCGCACCAGATCCGCGAAGGACTTGCCATATCCATGGGTAATGCGGTCGTAGGGTGTACCGGACAGTATCGGCGCCAGCCTGGCAGGCGCAGCCATTCTCGGTGGTGGCAGTTCAAACTCATCCAGCGTTGGGGGCGCTATCGGTTTACCCGTGATGCCCAACAGGCCTGCCAACTGGCCCACATGTTGCTCCTCGGCGGCTGTCAGCGCCTCATCGGTATAACCCCAGCCCCAGAAGCACAGTTCCTTGCGGTGTGATAGCGTGTCCGTCATTTTCAAAAGGCCTCAGTGGGTCGCGACGGCTGAAAGCTTCACCGCCTTAACCGTGAGATCTGCACCCTTCACCGGCACGTAGGCTCGCAACACCACATAAAAAGGCTTACCGGTGGGAATGGCGTTAACCCCCTCACCCGCGGGGTTGAGCGAGACGGTATAGCTGCCGTCTTCATTCTGGGTAGACGAATAGGTCGTGCGGTCGTAGCGGCCCTGTGGGTTGGGAATCAGTGCCTTGTTATCGCTGCCGTAAATGGTGATCGAGTAATAACCCCCCTCGTGAATGATGCCGGGCGGCACGGTGAGTTCATAACTGTCCTGGCCATTGAAAGGCGCGCCACTGTCATCAGTGACAATCACCCCATAGCGCACGGAATCGGGGGGCGTACCCAATTGACCCAGGTTAACCGCCCGCGCCAGCACCAGCGGGTCAACGTCGCCGGATTTCTTGCCAAAAGCCACGTCCGGATTGAATACCACATCCCGACGCTCAATTTCTGCCAGTGCAGCTTTTTCAACCTGGGGCGAAAAGCTTGCTACTTTGCGATTCATGTCGCCGCCACCTCCGCTCATGGTGATCTGCGCACTGAGCTTGCGCACCTCATCCAGGTTATCCACCACCACCATGCGGGTGAACAACAGGCCCTGGTCAGTCTCAAGTTCCACCACCGTGTAGTCTCCCTCGGGGACAGCCTGACCGGGACGCACGATCACGACAGGGCGCTCAGGATTGACGATAACCGCGGGAATGTTGTGCTTCATATCAAACACGGACACCGAGAAAAAGCGATCATAGCGGGGTGTAGTGACAATAGCCGGACCATTGCTGAGGCTGAACCAGTTGTAGCCGTAATCGACGGTTGCCTGAGGCGTGACGACGGTGGTATCACTGGGGTTTACCAGACCGGAGAACTGGAACGTACCGGGCTGATTGCCCTTGGCAAGCCAGGCATTCATCATCCGGGTCTGTTCCTGGTTCGGATATTCCAGAATGTAATCTTCCACGGTATCGGCGGCGTGGACGCAGGCGATAGTGGTCAACAGGGTGAGCAGAAGCAGGCTTAGCCTGGTGGTTATTGAGCGCATGAGGGGCGATCCTTGTAATTATATAAGGCGCAAGGCGGATTGAAATCCGCCCTATATTTGAAACGGTGCTAGCGGACGAAGCCGGGGTCAGAGTAAAAGAACAGGCGAATCGGCCAGTTGGAATTCTTGCCAAGACGGATCACCAGACCGTAGTTATCGTTGTCATAGTCATCCACCCACTCGTACTCCGCATCAAGCAGTGGCTTGGGTTTCTCCGGCCGTTTGCCAATCACCACGACTTCCTCAATGGCGTCAGGGTCGGCCAGGTATTTCTTGGGAATAGACAGGGTGATGGTTTGGCTACCCGGCTCATCGCCCTCTTCAATGCTCTGGAGCTGCACACCGTCGCTCTCGCTTTTGTAACCTTTTACCAGTTCCAGCCAATCCGATTTGAGCGGCTCGGAGGACTGCTGGGCCAGCACTGGCAAAGACCCCACCAGCAAAATTGCCAACAGGAAACGCCAGGGTTTGAAGTGATGCATAAAAAACTCCCTCAGGTGAATTACCGGTACACTAGCTGCAGAATAGCCGAATTTGGCGATCATGGGCGAGTTAATGCCATGATTCCAATCAATTCAATCACTGATGGATATCGTTGATAATATGAACGATAAAATCAGGAGAGATGACCGTGAGTAACGACGAGCAGATAGCCTACTGGAACGGCGAGGCGGGACAGCGCTGGGCCCAGGAAGATGAGACCATGGCGCGACTGTTGCGGCCCGTCAGTGAGGCCCTGCTGGCCCATGCGGACGTAGGCGCATGCAGCAGTGCTATCGATGTGGGCTGCGGTGGCGGCAGCCAGAGCATGATGCTGGCGGCGGCGCTGCCAGCGGGCGCGAGGGTCCTGGGTGTGGATCTCCGAACCCATGCTGGAAGTCGCCCGCGGCCGCGCCGTACCTGCAGGCAGTGCCAGTGTGGATTTCCTGTGCGCTGATGCCTCCGTGCATGGATTTCCCAGCGACAGCTTCGACCTGCTGTTCTCACGCTTTGGCGTCATGTTCTTCGATGACCCGGCAGCCGCCTTCGGCAATCTGCACAGCGCCATGCGCAGCGATGGCGAACTGGCCTTCGCCTGCTGGCAGCCGTTGAAAAACAATGACTGGGCGCTGGTGCCGATACGGGCTGCGCTGCAGCATGTGCAGGCCCCCGAAGCCAGCGACCCCCATGCGCCCGGCCCCTTTGCATTCGCCGACCCCGAACGGGTGGAGGCGATCCTCAAAACAGCGGGATTTACCGATATCGCCATAAAGCCCTTCACTCCCATGTTGCGTATCAGTGAAGCCCCCACCCTGCCGGAAGCTGCCCGCAATCTGGCCAGGATTGGCCCCGGTGGGCCGCTTGCTGATGGGGCAGGATCCGGCTGTGCTGGAAAAGGTATTCTCGGCAATGGAAGTGGTACTGGAACCTTACTACCAAAAGGGTGCGCTGGAGCTACCCGGCGCAATCTGGTTTGTGACTGCCAGCGTGGCCTAGCTCAAGCAACTATACCCCGGCCAGGCCAGCGTCAGGCCGGCTGGATTTAGCAAGCAGTAACTGATTATATGCATAACGCAGCAATTGATTGCTGCCCCAGGAGAACTTTGGCATGGCAATTTTGCGCAAACGTGTTTTTCACCTGAGCGATATTCCCAGGGACCTGGATTCGGTGATCACCATCGATGACAAGAAGGAAGTTGACCCCCG
>CAVXWW010000002.1:0-317914 GCA_963765545.1 uncultured Gammaproteobacteria bacterium
AGGAGATGTGAGATCTAACGGATCCACGCGAAACTGTGTGACTGAATTCGGAAACCGATTCAGCGCCCTCGTTTTAAGCTCCTGCGCTTCCTGATTCAGCACGGCAGGGTAAAGATTACTCTCGTAATACCACTGCATTGAGCTCATTGATTCTTTGCCAGCGAAATTGAGACAAATGTTCACTCCTGTACCTAGAGTGAGGAATGCCAGGACTAGCCACGCCGCTCCAGCCCTGATATTGACCGGTGTGAGCTGCGCCTGGCGCGATACCAAATACAATCTCCGATACTGGTAATAGCCCCATACAAAGCACGCCGTCATAGCGATAAAGGGAAGGATCAGGGTCGCGTTAAACAATTCATTATCACCCGCGCGGTCAATAGCGCTGCCCAACCAATAGCCTAGATAGATGCTGGCTATATAAATGGAACTGAACAGCATGATCTTTTGGCGGTTAATCACCAAGGGGATGTCGAACCAGTTTTTTATCGCTGTCGTATCCTTCAAGCGGCCCACGATATAAATTGCCAAAGCAAACGATACGAGGATCAATGCCATACTAATGCTATTGAATAGAAATAGATTGGTCATGTAGCTATCTGCGTTGGCATTGGGAATAAAGGTCACCAGCGCCCACTGGCTGATCGGGAGCGATTCGTTTATAAATGTGCCAGAGCTACCATGGTAATAACCCGCAATGCCTGTTTTCCCAGTTTTCCTGTTCATTTTGAGCTTCTGGGTGATGGCGAATGTTCCCTGCCCAGCACTAAAAAGATTCTCTACCATGGCGCGACTGTTATCTGAGTGGAACAGTACATCACCGCTGGGGCGATCAACCACCATTACAGACATGTCGAGAAGGCGACTATCGTAACTCTGTCCTTCTCCCAGCCATTTCGCCATATACAAAGACTCCAGATCGATATCTGCTCCAAGCACATTGCCGAAATCGGCTCTGGGTTCTGTTTTATCGGGTTCTCGAAAGAGCGTGATACCCAGTGTCGTGCCTCGTGTTCCATCGTTTATATTAAGTAGGCGTTGTATGTAAAAGTTATTCTCAATAATTGCTCCTGGTTTCCCCTCGTTAGTAGCGGCCACCTCGGGTTTAAAGCAGTTATCGTCGGTGACTTCTGCACGGCAATACCTGGCGGTCCACCCCTGCTGGTCTCTAACTTCCTTAAAATAGTAGCGATGTGAAAGCCGGTAGCACGTTGGCGCTTTATTGGTCTCCTGGTATTGGAACATGGGCAGTATCTGGCGACCCTCATGATCCATCAGGAACACACTGAGTATATTTCTGAATTTACCGTTAGGTTGGTACCACTCTCCAAAGCCCGCCTCTTCTATAAACCTGACGCCACGACCGTACAAATTGATCTGATTAAAAGGCGGCGCCATTGCATCGCAGTCCCGATTTCGCATTTCGATCTCATCAATGTTCTTTTTTCGTATTAACGCATTATCAATATTCTCCAATACATACCCTGTTCCATCACGAAACGACATTCCTTCTACTGCCTTGTAGTCGATGTCATTAGACGATGTCAAAAATCCTCTGTCCGTTAGAACTTTCTTCACCAACGTCGATTCACCAGGTCCTGGAGGTAAGTTTTTGTTATCTTTCTCCAGTCGGAGAAGGTCAACGTAGAAATCGCGGTAACGATCGAGATCGGCGAAGAGATTCAACAGGTCGCGCTCGAAATCTCCGCTTATATCCTTCATAAGTTTCGTAGCCAGATCTCTTCGATATTCGATCTCGATGCGCTGCTCACCGAAGGCAAACAGCATAGCGCAGAGCAGAATAAAAAGCGTATAGCTTGCCAAAGTAGTGCAGCGATAAAAGAATTGGCTGATCGGTTGATGTCGCGACAGCATGAACAGCTTGAACATCGTCCAAACAAATGCCAGGAAGACAAGCAAAAGGATTAGTACGCTTAAGTTCCACCGCTGGTCCTGTCGAATATCGAGTAGACTTTCCGGGAGTAACCCCACAAGGTAGAGTGAGTCAATCGGAGTACATTCTTCTAAAACACAAGTCAAAAATCTTTCATGCACTTTGAATGGATAAATGTAAACGCGCGCGGGACCTGATGTCAGCTCCATATCTATGTGATAGCTGTAACCAGGCGGCCTGGCACCTGCCTCGCCCTGGCCAGCCTCCCTATTTGCCAACAGATTTACCCAATTACTATTTTTGTACTCTTCAATTCGGCGACTGATATCTTTTGTGTCAATAATGGAGAAGCCACTTTGTCTACCAATGCGTCCCAACACTTGGTTCTCCGCATCCACCAACAGATAGAATGAAAAGTCCTCGCGCGGAGACGGTAGAATATCTGATATATCGATGCTTGCTATTCTCTGGTGTGCCACTTCATCCTCTATTTCTATCGTCTCTCCTTTCAAGAGAAGCTTGTAGCTCGGAGAACTTGTTTTACCCTCAACCTCATTGTTTTTACTTTTGTCATCCTTGTCTTTGTCGTTCTGTGATGCCGCTTCACTGTCTTCATCCGATAATGATGCATCTTCGTTAGACGATCCTGATGGATCCTGTTCATGTGTTACCTCCGATGGCTTTGGGGCCTGGGGGTTCAGGATGTTGTAACTGGGGAAAATGGCTACCTTGCTGGCTAGGCTTTCACCGTATGAATTTAATCTCAGCAGTTGGTCCAGCTTATTGTTTATTTCTATGGAAGCTTCCTGAAGCGTGCGAAAGTAAACCGCATTAATAAAATGGTCCTGCCTTTTTTGATATTGATGATAGAAGTAGGCGGCTATCGCCATTACGGCGATAAGCATTATCAGCCAAGTGCGGATAGCACGCGGACGGCGATCGGATTCAGCCTTGTTGCCTGTTTTAGTGCCGGAATTCTGATGAGCCATTACATTTGGCCTTCCATAAACGGTATTAAGTCCCCCGACGACACTTATAACGAATGTTATCGGAGAGAGACGATCCCGCTTTCCTGATCTTGTCTAGCTATAGCAGTTAACTGGTAAAGTATAGGGCAAATGAAAGGGCTTTTGTGAGCAGATATCCTGATGAATAAGAGTTACCTGGAAGACAAGTATCACGACTAGCCGGTCTATCTTACCAAATACCCGGTCATGCGAGTGATCCCGCACTTCATATCCGGTCATTCCTGAACGAACTCCCGCAGCAGTGCGTGCCATGAGGTTGTCAGTAGCGTCCTCAAATTAACGGGTCAGAGCCCTCAATTGATGCTCATGTAGAAAGTTGATCAATGTAGAATGCCTGGCATGTTGAATCAAGGATGATGTCACATGCCCAGAAAACCCCGATTCTTTGTGCCAGGGCTGCCTGTCCATATCGTACAAAGAGGGAACAACCGTCAGGTCATTTTCTTCGAGAAAATTGACTATGAGGTGTACCTCTCATTGCTCGCTGAAGCTTGTGACCGATATGGCTGTCAGATTCACGCCTACGTTCTGATGACAAGCCACACGCATCTACTGGCAACGCCAAGTGAGAATGGCGCAACTTCCTCAAGAGTATCGTTGGAGTAGCTATCAAAGGAACGGACTTTGCTTGAATGATGGCCTGATAACGCCACATTCTGAGTACCAAAATCTCGGTATCGACGATGTAACACGGGCAAGGGGCTATAGACTTCTTTTCGAGAAAGTTCTCCCTGATAAAGATCTGAATTTACTCCGGATTATTTTTAAGGGCCCTGACCCCTTAAACAGCCTACAGTCTGAACTCCGTCCACAATGGATAATGATCCGACACCCTGAACGATATCGAGGACTTGCTCAAACCAGTATTCATATACACATGAGGCAGGAAATCAAACCCGCCTCCTTTTACGTACTCGAGTGCAATCCTTTGTCTCTTTGACCCGGTTTCGAACCAGGCGATCTGGTCATAGAATTTCTCCACGTCCGGATTATTTGGATCCGAGAAGATCGTCCGGGGTATCTGGTGGAGGTCCTTCGGTACCGTCAACCCCGTGGATGTGAATGCCTGCCACAGGTCATCACCTCTTCGATCTATATTGAAGTCACCCAGCGTGAGCAGGCTCTGGTGCCACCGATTAGACCTGTCTGCCCATTCCCGCATGCAGCGTGCAATATCTCTGAGTTCCTGCACCCGGTCATCTGATGATTTGCCAAACTCCACATGTAATGTCACCAGGATGAAGGTTTGATTACCTGCCCTGAAGCTGACCGCGTACGGTGTCCTGGCAAACTGTCGCACCAGGGCGTCTGGGCTGAGTTCGTCACGCCACTCTGGGGGGATGACAATCTCCGCAGCCAGACCGGAAGGTTGCACTCGCCTGCGGTCAAATACAAACGCCATTCGCTCGTTATTGCCCTTAGCTCCCGCTGTCACATCGGTCATTAAAAAGGACCAGTCGTCCCCCAGGAATCTCATCATATCCCGCAGGGCCCTGAGGTCGCCTACCACCTCCTGGATAGCGATGACGTCGAACCGAGATAGGATTTCAATGATGGCCCTGAGACCTCGAAGATCACGTTTTGGAGAGTCAGTACCTGTGGCAGTCCACTTACGGGTTAGTGAGCCGAAGGCGCGGATGTTCCAGCTGGCGATCAGCAGGTTCTCACTATCCCTCTTTGCGGGGATGGCGATGTCAAGAGCTGACTTTAGTTCTGCCAGCTCAAGGGCGACTTTGACGGGTGGATTGTCCAGGATGTCCGGCATCGCGAGTCACGCAGCTGTCAGGGGTCTAGGCAGTAATTGTAGTCCAGAATTAGTTTATGTCCCTGAGGCTTTTTGAGGTGGAGATAAGGCAAGGGTGCTATGTCGATCTAACAATATATCGCCAGGATGCGCTTATACGCGTTCTGGCTGTTTAGGGAAATGGCGTAGGCTCAGGGTTGCTATGTGTTTGTGGCTCGATGGGAATCTGGCCTAATTCATAGGCTATTGAAAGACGGTAGGGCACTTCCCCTCCCTGGGTGCTCCAAATGTGTGCTAATTCTTCCACTGGACACGAACGTAGGGCTGCCTGCAATCGATAGGATGCGCCCTGCTGCTGAGTCACTTCACTGCCCGGGGCAGCCCTCTGAATGCTTACAGGAGTAACTGGAGAACTATGCATCAACTGAATTGCGTGGCCGAGTACCCGCAGCTCGACTGCCGGCTCTTCCTCTATAGCAGCAAATGCAGTGATTAGGACACTGGCCCGAAGATGGAGCGTGTGACTCAGACTCTCGCTGGCACGTATGTCGGCGGGGCCGATATTGTATGCGAAGATATTGAGTATTGGGGTGTTGGCGGTCTTGGCTCGTTTATATGCCTCTCGTGGTGTGCCCACGGTGACCACCACGTCCTCGTTGATACTGGAGGAGAGGAAATCAGCCAGGCTGCGAATAGCGGCTGATAGCGAGCTTTCCTGAGTAGACATTTTGGTGTCCTCCAAAGAATCATCTGTGCAATCACTAGTCAACGCACTGGCAGTCACCCCAGCTAGCAAAGAGTGGTCGCCACCATCGAGGGTCTGCGATTACCATGCGGTTTTTCATGTACGCGGCGTGTGTAATGGCGCTTCGATACACCGGCTCGTCATTTTTCCAGTCCTTGCCCGGCAGTATGATAGTGGCGATATCGCGATAGTCTTTGAGCCGCTCGTTTGCCGCGCTTATCGGTGACTCGCTTCCCTCGTTTGACATGCCCCAGGAATGCCGCAATCGAGGATGATACAGCCTCTACTGACAACTCCCTCGAAGGTATGTCCCTGATGTATACACCGGGATGCTGGTACATCGTGTGCGCACTCCTTAGCCGGACCCTTGGAGGCGGCGCCGAACTGAGTTATCCAGATACTCAGCGCAGGCCTACTTTTCCTCGACGTGACGACAGCCTCTGCTTCGAAAACGAATTTGATGGTGTGTTTTCAATCTAGCAGGCCTCAAGGTCTGTTCCCAATCACCACTAGACTTAACAATTCTAATGAAGCATCTGTATAGACCGGAAAGTGATGAAGCGGACGTCCTTCCCCACCAGCCACGCGTCATACCCTGAATTACGGATTCGATGAAAGCCGCAAAGGCAGCTGTATGGCAAAGTCAATACGCCACTTTGGCTTGCAGCTGCTAGACTTATATGTCGTGGATTCGACGGCTAATACGTCGCGTGGCTCAACAAGCGGACGAGGTTGCTACAGATTTTTCAGGCATGGGAGGTGTGCTATGACTTACCGTGAAATGCTCGAACATCTGGCTGATCAGGCGGAAATGCAGCGCAAGGCGATAATTGCCGATCATTGGCAAACCGTACTCAGCGACGGGTTTGTCGCCTTTGTGCAGGGCCAGATCGAAGCCGCCCGGAGCATGATTGCTCAGGATGGTATGTTCGATAAGGTGTTTGCTGGCCAACGCGATGAAATCAAGCAAATCATGAAAGAGCAGATTTCCAAATCGGCGGCACGCTATATCTCGGTTTGGGATAGCATGAGGATTGTGTATCAGCAATTGCAAAAGCACAGCGAGCGCCAGGGTCAGTCCGGAGGAATGGTAGACCACGGTCGCCACGCCCGCATGCCACGGGGTGTAGAGGTGGGGCCCGCCGCACACTGCTACCGCTGTGGATCACCCGCCGTGAGCGGAGGCCTTTGTAGCGGATGCCAGGCCGGCGCGCAGGACTGGCAGGAAGCTGATCTGGAGTATGATCGCCAGCTGCATCGTCAGCAAACGGAAGACCTGGGTTATCAACGGCTGCAGGACGATTACATCTACGATGCCAGCCAGCCTGACTTTAATAGCTTCGGCGGCTACTGAGGGTAATGATAATCAAGGGGTCTGTTTTTAAGGCTCTGACCCCTTAAACACTCGGAGACGGAACTATTGATCACATACAAAAAAGCCCCGTTTTCAGGGGCTTTCAGGTAATTGCTGGTTGTTGCTTGTGTTAATTATGGTGGAGGCGGCGGGAATTGAACCCGCGTCCGCCAGTACTCTGCCATCGGCTCTACATGCTTAGTTTCCGTTAATTAATTTAGCCTCATACAGCCCAACGGGCAGGACGTAATTGGCGATCCTGTTAAGTTTTAGCAGATCCACCCCAGGCAGGCTTCACAGCGATCCAGTTCTATATGACAGTCAGTAGCGCGGGGCTGGCACCTTGCTAAAGACCGCTAGGGCCGAAGCCACTAGATGGTGTTACAAAGGGCTACTTACGCAGCCAGTTGTGCACCGTAGTTGTCGTCATTGGCAACTAATAGTTTGCAGCTTTGGATTAACGTGATTGGCTACCATCACGGCATGCACCTCAGGGTTTGTTACCGTCGTCGAATCCTAATCGCCCCCGGATAGTGATTTTACAGTATAGCTTAATTGGCCTCCTGTGTATCAGGGCGAGTTGCCCCAATGTGCAGTAATAGACAGTTTCGGGGGGTAAAAGTTCCGTGGCCGGCATTGGCAAACAGGCGGTAATTCGACAGCTTGGGGCAGTCGGTCGGGCGTATCCCGGATATGGAAAAGCCGCACTCACCCGGCTCAATTGCCCGGTAACTGCGGCCTGTGGGTCGTTAGCCTTGACCGGGGATTGCATTGCGCGAATCCCTCGGCCGGCACTCTCCTCCATGGGAAAGTATTGCGGTATAAAACCGTATACCCGTGCGCCCTTGCGGTGGTGGGTCCAGGCTTCTCAGCCCGGCTACAAAGCCACTCTGTGGGCACACTTTAACTATGGTCTGCGGGAGCGGTTCGCGCAAGTAAATCTATAGAACGAGTAAGTCTAGATTCTGGATGTTTAATTCACAGACGGTATTCTGGCTGCTTACTGCTTGACGTTTTCCCGCACGATGCGCTGCTTCTGGCGGTTCCAGTCGCGGTCTTTTTCAACGTCGCGCTTGTCGTGTGACTTCTTGCCCTGGGCCAGGGCTATGCGGGCCTTTACCAGGTGGCCCTTCCAGTAAAACTGGGTGCAGACACAGGTCAGGCCTTTTTGCGTCGTGGCCGCCAGGATTTTCGCCAACTCCTTTTTATGCAGCAGCAGTTTGCGGGTGCGGGTGGGATCGGTGACAAAATGAGTTGAGGCTGTCTCCAGCGGCGTGATCTGGGTACCCAGCAGAAAGGCCTCGCCGTCCTTTACAAGGACGTAGGAGTCTCCCAGGTCTGCCTTGCCCATGCGCAGGCTTTTTACTTCCCAGCCCGACAGCACCACGCCGGCCTCGAAGGTCTCCAGCAGCTGGTAGTCGAAGGTCGCGCGCTTGTTGCGGGCAATTACATTGTCAGAATTCTTTGGCTTTTTCTTTGTCATGGCGCGCATTATACGGCCAAGGCTGGTGGGTTAAACGTGAATCTTTCCCTTTTCACATTTCCCGGCGTGGGGCACTCTAAGCGTATGATAAAAATGAGGTTTTTGCTGTGAGTGTCGCTCAGCGCGGGGAGCTGGGGGGCTGGGGCAGCCGCACAACTTTTGTCCTTGCACTGGCCACGGCGGCCATCGGCATGGGCAGTCTGTGGCGGTTTTCCTACCTCCTGGGCGAGAACGGCGGGGGCCTGTTCATGCTGGCTTACCTGCTGTGCCTGTTCCTGGTGGCGGTGCCGGTGATGATCGCCGAGGTGATTATCGGCAGCCACGGCCGCGGCGCGCCGGTGGTGGCCATTCGCTGGGCGGCTGACCGCTCCTTGCTTTCGCGCGGCTGGATGATCGTGGGCTGGCTGGCCTGCGCCACGGGGCTGCTGGTCCTGTCGTATTACGTGGTGGTGGCGGGCTGGTCGCTGGCTTATGCCTGGAATATGTCCAGCGGGGTATTTGCCTCTGCCAGTGCGCCGCTGGTGGCGCAGCAGTTCGAGTTGCTGCTGGATGACGTGTTGTTGATGATCTACTGGCAGACGCTGTTCCTGGTGCCCGCCGTGGTTATTCTTGCGATGGGTATTCGCGGTGGCCTTGGCACGCTGGTCTGGCTGGCGGTGCCGTGCATGTTTGCCCTGCTGGCGGCACTGATAAAGTTCGGCTTTGACGCGGGAGACATTCCCGCAACCCGGGAATTCCTGTTCTCGATCAAGGCGGTGGATTTCTCCTGGGCATCGGTGCTGGCAGCCCTGGGGCACGCGCTCTTTACCCTGGGGGTGGGCGTGGGTACCGGGATCAGTTTTGGCGCCTATACCCCGGCGCGCCTGCCTATAGGCCGGTCGGTGATGGCCGTGGCCGTGTTCGACACCGCTATCGCGCTGATGGCCGGGCTGGCGATATTCCCCATCGTATTTGCCAATAATATGGAGCCGTCCATGGGGCCGGGCCTGATGTTTATCAGCCTGCCCTATGCGTTTGGCAATACCATGCAGGGTGAGCTGTTCGGCACCTTGTTCTTTGCCCTGGTGGTGCTGGCGGCGCTCGGTTCTGTGGTGGCTATTATGGAACCGGTGATCGGGGTGGTGATGCAGCGACTGCGCCTGGGGCGCATCAGCGCCGCACTCACCGTGGGTTTACTGGTGTGGTTGCTGGCGCTGGTGGTTACCCTGTCGTTTGCACCGGGCGAGCACGACACCCGGTTGGCCAACGGCAGCCTGTTTCGCTGGGTGGATTCGCTCAGCGCTAACTACATGCTGCCGCTGGTGGCGCTACTCACGGCAATACTGGTGGGTTGGCGGCTGCGGCCGGAAATACTGCGGCGTGAGTTGTACCGGGAAATGGACCTGTTTTTCTCGCTGTGGCAGCGGCTGTTGCGGTATATTGCCCCGCCGGCGATTGTGATAATCGTCGTCGCCGCACTCATGCATTAGCGTTCAACACGTAACTGGAGGCCAGGGCATTAACGAGAGCATTAACCAGGGCGCCAGCGGCACCATCAAGGTAGAGGTGGCTTACGCACTGCCCGACAAGCAGGCCATTGTGGCGGTAGATGTCAGCCCGGGCACCACCGCGCTGGATGCCGCCCGGCTGTCAGGCATTGGCGAACAGTTCGAGGGTATCGACCTGGACAACGCCAAGCTGGGTATCTTCGGGTCAGTGGTATCGCCGGAGCATGTGCTGGCAGAGGGGGACAGGGTGGAGATTTACCGGCCCCTCATCGCCGACCCCAAGGAAGTGCGCAAGGCCAGGGCCGCGCGGGCTAAAGAGCGTCGGCAGGAAGAGGGCGCCAGCTAGCTGCTGGGGTCGGTATCAGCGTTCTCGGTGTCCGTGGCCACCTGGCCTTCGTCCATCTCGATGTCAGTTTCGAAGCTCACCAGGGTTTCGCCGTCAAAGTAGACCATCAAACGCGATTCGCTCAGTACATTCTGGCCGTTGCGTTTGATGTAGGGGTAGTCCCAGCGGCTCTGGTTGAACGGGTCTTCCAGTAAGGGGGTACCCAGAATGAAGCGAACCTGGCGGCGGCTCATGCCGGGCTGCAGCTGTGTCACCATTTCCGGCGTGACAATATTGCCCTGTTCCACGTCGATCTTGTAGACGCCGGGAAAGCCAATAAAGCCACAGGCGCTGAGGCAGAGAGCTGCTAGCAGGGGAACAAGGACGCGCATGGGTTAAAACTTCCACTTCTGTAACCGGGGTGGCATCATACCGTTACTGGACTGCACAGAGAACCCCTCTCAAAATGACCGACGAAAATCAGGAACTGCGTAAAGCCGGCCTGAAAGTAACCCTGCCCCGCCTGAAAATCCTGCAGATTCTCGAGTCTTCCGAAGGGGTGCAACAACACCTCAGCGCGGAGGACGTCTACCTGGCATTGCGGGCCGCCGGGGAGGAAGTCGGCCTGGCAACCGTGTACCGGGTACTGACCCAGTTTGAAAGCGCGGGGCTGGTGGATCGCCACAACTTCGAGGCGGGTCACTCCGTGTTTGAGCTGGCCAAGGGTGAGCATCACGATCACATGGTATGCGTCGCATCCGGCGAGGTTATCGAGTTTACCGATCCCGTTATTGAATTGCGCCAGCGCGAGATCGCCGCAGAGCATGGCTACGACCTGGTGGATCACTCACTGGTGTTGTACGTGCGCAAGAAAACAGGGGAAGGGGAGGCCTGATCCTCCCCCTGCAGGGCTTTACAGTCCGCTCGTCTGTCAGTTCTCCAGCATCTCCCGGGCATGGGCCCGGGTCTGGTCGGTAATCTTCACGCCGCCCAGCATGCGGGCAATTTCCTCAACCTTATCTTCTTCGCGCAGCGAGTCCATGCTGGTTTCCACCGACTTGGCCTCAATACTCTTGCTGACCCGCAGATGCTGGTGACCCTGGGCCGCAACCTGCGGCAGGTGCGTTACACACAGCACCTGTGCCTGTTCGGCGAGGGTGCGCAGCAGTTTACCGACCACTTCTGCCACGGCGCCGCCAATACCCACGTCCACCTCGTCAAATACCATGCTGGGCACCGTACCGCTGCTGGCGGTAACCACCTGTATGGCAAGGCTTATGCGGGACAGCTCGCCGCCCGAGGCAATCTTGCCCAGTGGCTGGGTGGGGGCCCCCGGGTTAGTGCTGATCAGGAACTCCACGTCTTCACTGCCGTGGGGGTGGGGGTCCTTGCTGTCCCGGGGCGCCAGGGCAATCTCCAGTTGGCAGTGGCCCATGGCCAGCGAGGCCAGCACCGAACTGGCCTGTTTGACCAGCTTGCTGGCAGAGCTGCGCCGTTTTTTGCTCAGTTTCGTGGCGCAGCTGGTGTAGCGCTCGTTCAAATCGGCCAACTCGGCGGCCAGTTCTTCAATGCGCTCGCCGCCGTCGGTCAATTCCTGCAGTTCCTGGCGCAGGTTGAGGTGCAGTTCGCCTACCGCCTCGGGTAGCACCCGGTGTTTGCGGGCCACGTCGTAGATGTGCTCCAGCCGCTGCTCCACTTCTTCCAGGCGCTGGGGGTCGATTTCCACGCTGTCTATATGCAGCTGTATCTCCGAGCTGGCTTCACTGAGCTGGATGGCTGCGGAATCCAGTAGCTCCCTGGCATTGCCCGCCGCCGGGGTTGCCTGGGCATCAGAGCTCAGCAACTGCAGGGCCTTGCGAATACCACTCTCATGCTCCTCGCACAGGTCCAGCGCCTGGTGCGATGCCTTCAGGATATGCTCGGCATTGGCCAGCAACTTCAGTTCCTGCTCCAGTGCACCCAGCTCACCCTGTTGCAGGTTCAGTGTGTCCAGTTCATCCACCTGGTAGGCCAGCAGCTGGGCGCGGGCAGTCTGTTCATCCCGGGTGCTGGTGAGCAGGTTCAGTTCCCGCTGGCCGCGCAGCCAGTCAGAGGCAATCTGCTCTACCTCCAGGGTGAGCGGCATGTGGCCGGCGAAAGCATCCAGCAGGCCGCGCTGTACCGGTTTGCGCAGCAGCGACTGGTGGGCGTGCTGGCTGTGAATATCGATCAACAGGGAGCCCAGCTCGGCGCAATCCTGCAAGGTTGAGGTGGTGCCGTTGATATAGGCGCGGCTGCGTCCCTCGGCGGTGACCAGGCGGCGCAACAGGCATTCCTCGCCAGTGTACAGGTCACGTTCCTGCAACCAGGCGCTGGCCTGGGGGATGGCGCTGATATCAAAGCCCGCGATGACTTCAGCGCGCTCGCAGCCGTGGCGCACGGCTTTCGGGTCTGCCCGGTCACCCAGGCACAGGCCCAGCGCGTCCAGCATGATGGACTTGCCGGCGCCGGTCTCGCCGGTGATCACGGTCATGCCGGGGGCAAAGTCGATCTCCAGCGTCGCAACGATGGTGTAATTACTGATACTGATGTGGGTGAGCATGGTCAGGGCCTGGAATTTTCGCCAGTTATACCGCAGATAGTGGGCCGCATAAACAGCTACTTGGTTCGCAGCTTGGCTGCCGATGCTTTGTAATTGACAGGCGCTGTGATAAAACCAGTACAGGAAGACGTGTGCAGTCAGGAGAGGCGATGGCAGATATTACGGAGCGGGCCCAAATCTTATTGAAAACCCTGGTGGAACGCCACATTCGCGATGGGCAGCCGGTGGGGTCGAAAACACTGCTGGAAGAGGCGGGCCTGCCGGTCAGTGCGGCCACTATTCGCAATGTCATGTCCGACCTCGAGGAAAAGGGCTACCTCCACTCTCCCCATACTTCCGCCGGGCGGGTGCCCACGGCCATGGGTTATCGCCTGTTTGTCGACAGCCTGCTGCAGATGAGGCCCCTGGACGAGGATGCTATGAGCCGGATGCGCGCGGAGCTCAACCCGGACAAGTCCTCTACCGAGCTGGTGCAATCCGCGTCAGCCCTGTTGTCCAGTGTTACCGCCCAGGCGGGCCTGGTGACGGTGCCCAGGCAGGAGGCAAACCAGTTGCGGCAGGTGGAGTTTCTGCCCCTGTCAGGCGACAGGGTGCTGGTGATCCTGGTGATCAACGAGCGGGAAGTGCAGAACCGCATCATTCACACCCAGCGCATCTTCAGCGAGGCCGAGCTGCGCGATGCGGCGGCGATGGTCAACCAGCGTTTCGCGGGCCGGCCGCTGCAGACGGTGCAGGAGCAGATTCTCAAGGAAATGCAGGACGCGCGCAGCCAGATCGATAACTACCTGCAGGCCTCCCTGGACCTGGCCAACCAGGCCCTGGAGCAGGAGCCTGAGGGTGAGGATTGTATGGTGGTGGGCAAGTCCCGGCTGGTGGGTAATGCCACCGCCGAGGAAATGCTGCAGCTGCGCGGCCTGTTCGACGCCTTTGAGCGCAAAAAAGACCTGCTGCACCTGCTGGAACGGTGCAGCCGGGCCGAGGGTGTGCAGATTTTTATCGGCGAGGAAGCGGGCTACAAGGTGTTCGGTAATTACAGTGTTATCACCGCTCCCTACAATGACGGGGACCGTATGCTGGGGGTGCTGGGGGTGATCGGCCCCACCCGTATGGCTTACGAGCGGGTCATCCCCATCGTCGATGTCACCGCCAGAATGCTGAGCTCGGCCCTGAGCACCTGAAGCCGCGATACCCAGCGGCGTTAACTTCCTGCCTTTAGCGCCTTGAATTAGCCGGCGGTTACCCCCATATCTTCTGCGAAACCTATAGCGCGCCAGCCCGGGAAGCCCCGGCTGCGCGTCTTATCTGACCCGTAACAGCCATAAAATGGAGGGTAGGCGTGGCCGAACACAAACAGGAACAGGCAGAAACCGTTGACGATACGCAGCAGGCGTCTTCAGACGCTTCCCCGGAAGCGGCGATAGAGGCGGCCGAAGCCGCCCTCAACGAGGCTGAGGCCGAGGGCGATGCTGTCCCCGAAGACCCCATAATTCAGCTGGAAGGGGAGGTGGCCGCTGCCCGGGATGCCGCGCTGCGAGCCCAGGCTGACGCCCAGAACGTCAAGCGCCGGGCGGAGCAGGATGTGGAAAAGGCCCGCAAGTTTGCGCTGGAGAGCTTCGCCCGTGAATTGCTCGCGGTGGTGGACAACCTGGAGCGCGCCCTGGAGGCCACCGCCGGCCAGGACGCGGCCGTAAAGCCCGTTACCGAAGGGGTTGAATTGACCCTGAAGAGCTTCCTGGACGCGCTTCGCAAGTTCAATGTCGAGGCTGTTGACCCCCAGGGCGAGCCCTTCGACCCCAATTTGCACCAGGCCATGAGCATGGTGGAGAACAATGAGGTAGAGCCAAATTCCGTGATAGCGGTGATGCAGAAGGGCTATACCCTCAATGGCCGCCTGTTGCGCCCCGCGATGGTGATGGTCAGCAAGGCGGCCGGATAAGCCGCACCGGGGCAAAGAATCCTGCCCCTGGCCCTTGAATTTAGGCTATTGGGGCCAATATAGAGAACATCGCAATTAGAGTGGCAGGCAGGGCCTGCCCAACCGACTGGAGAAAAAACACATGGGCAAGATTATTGGTATCGACCTCGGCACCACCAACTCCTGCGTATCCGTTCTGGAGGGTGGCAAGCCAAGGGTTATAGAAAACGTGGAAGGTGATCGCACCACCCCGTCTATCGTCGGCTACACGGACGAGGGCGAAATCCTGGTAGGCCAGAGCGCCAAGCGCCAGGCCGTCACCAACCCCCACAACACCCTGTATGCGGTAAAGCGCCTGATCGGCCGCAAATTCAAGGATGACGTGGTACAAAAAGACATCAAGATGGTCCCCTACAAGATTGTAGAGGCGGACAACGGTGATGCCTGGGTGCAGGTGCGTGATGAAAAAATGGCGCCGCCGCAGGTGTCTGCAGAAGTACTGCGCAAAATGAAGAAGACCGCCGAGGAGTTTCTCGGTGAGCCGGTGACCGAAGCGGTTATTACCGTACCGGCCTATTTCAACGATTCCCAGCGTCAGGCAACCAAGGACGCGGGTAAAATTGCCGGCCTGGAAGTAAAGCGTATTATCAATGAGCCCACTGCGGCGGCGCTGGCCTATGGCATGGACAAGGCCAAGGGCGATCACACCATCGCGGTATACGACCTGGGTGGCGGCACCTTCGACATCTCCATTATCGAGATCGCGGAAGTGGACGGCGAGCACCAGTTTGAAGTGCTCTCTACCAACGGTGACACTTTCCTGGGTGGTGAAGATTTTGACATGCGTCTCATCGAGTACCTGGCGGCTGAGTTCAAGAAGGAAAGCGGCATAGACCTGCATCAGGATCCGCTCGCTCTGCAGCGTCTCAAAGAGGCCGCTGAAAAAGCGAAAATCGAGCTGTCCAGTGCCCAGCAAACCGAGGTAAACCTGCCTTACATTACTGCTGATGCTACCGGTCCCAAGCACCTGGTGGTCAAGCTGTCCCGCGCCAAGCTGGAGTCGCTGGTGGAAGAGCTGGTCAATCGCTCCATGGAGCCGGTGAAGACCGCACTGAAAGATGCGGGCCTGAGCCCCAGCGAGATCCACGATGTCATCCTGGTAGGCGGGCAGACCCGTATGCCCATGGTGCAGAAGGTGGTGGCAGACTACTTCGGCAAAGAGCCGCGCAAGGACGTGAACCCCGACGAGGCCGTGGCTATCGGCGCTTCGATCCAGGGCGCTGTGCTGGCCGGTGATGTGAAAGACGTTCTGCTGCTGGACGTGACCCCGCTGACCCTCGGTATCGAGACCATGGGTGGAGTCGCCACGCCGCTGATCGAGAAGAACACTACGATTCCGACCAAGAAATCGCAGATCTTCTCCACCGCTGAGGACAACCAGACCGCGGTGACCATTCACGTGGTCCAGGGTGAGCGCAAGCAGGCGACGGGCAACAAGTCCCTGGGCCGCTTCGACCTGGCAGATATTCCGCCCTCACCCCGGGGCATGCCCCAGATCGAGGTAACCTTCGACCTGGATGCCAACGGTATCCTGCACGTGTCCGCCAAGGACAAGGCGACCGGCAAGGAGCAGTCCATCCGGATCACCGCATCCGGCGGCCTGACCGATGAAGATATCGAGAAAATGGTCGCTGACGCTGAGGTCAATGCAGAGGCGGATGCCAAGTTCGCCGATCTGATTGCCTCGCGCAACACGCTGGATGGCCTGGTACACGCGGCTCGCAAAACCATAGAGGAAGCCGGCGAGAACGCAACCGACGAGGAAAAAGCCGCCATTGAGGCAGCGATTACCGAGGCGGAGGAAGCGCTCAAGGCAGACGACAAGGACGCGGTTGATGCCGCGGCTGCGAAACTGACCGAGGCGACCAACCCGGTGGCCCAGAAGATGTATGCGGCCCAGGGCGCAGCAGCTGAAAATGCCGCTGCCGGTGAGGGCGCGGAACAGGCTGAAGCGGCCGCGGACGACGTGGTTGACGCCGAGTTCGAGGAAGTGAAAGACGACAAGAAGTAAAGAGCTGCAGGCAGTGAAGGGGGTGATCCCCCCTTCACTGCTTTTTAACGGCCGGTTATCAATTGCCGGCCCCGGGAAAGACCATGACGACGCGGGACTTAAGTGCCCGCGTAGTCATTTCAGATAAGCGGTTCGAAAACCGCAAGGGTTTATGTCAAAGCGCGATTATTATGAAGTACTCGGCGTCAGCAAGAGTACCGAAGAAAAGGAAATCAAGAAGGCTTACCGTCGGGTAGCGATGAAGTATCACCCGGATCGCAACCCCGATGACCCGGACGCGGACAGCAAGTTCAAGGAGGCCACCGAGGCCTACGACATCTTGATGGACGCGGAGAAAAGGGCGGCCTATGACCGCTACGGCCACGCCGGGGTAGACCCGAATATGGGCGGCGGTGGCGGCGGCTTTGGCGGTGGCAATTTCAGTGACATCTTCGGCGATGTGTTCGGCGATATCTTCGGTGGTGGCGGAGGCGGCGGTCGGGGTGGTCCCCAGCGCGGCTCAGACCTGCGTTACACCCTGGATATTTCCCTCGAGGATGCGGTGCGCGGGACCACCGTGGAGATCCGCGTTCCCAGCCTCAGTACCTGTGAAAAATGTGATGGCTCCGGAGCCAAGAAGGGCAGTACGCCCACCACCTGTGGTACCTGTGGCGGTGCCGGCCAGGTCCGTATGCAGCAGGGTTTCTTCCAGGTGCAGCAGGCCTGCCCCACCTGTCGCGGTCGCGGCAAGACAATCTCGGATCCCTGTAACAGCTGCCATGGGCAGGGCCGGGTAGAGAAGACAAGAACGCTGTCGGTGAAGGTGCCCCCGGGTGTCGATACCGGCGATCGTATCCGCCTGTCAGGTGAAGGCGAGGCCGGCCCCGAGGGCGGGCCAAACGGCGACCTGTTTGTGCAGATGTCCGTGCGCCAGCACAATATCTTCGAGCGCGACGGCAAGAACCTCTACTGCGAAGTGCCCATCACCTTTGTAGACGCCGCGCTGGGAGGTGAGCTGGAAGTGCCCACGCTTGATGGTCGCGTGAAACTCAAGATTCCGGCGGAAACCCAGACCGGCAAGTTGTTCAGGCTGCGCGGCAAAGGCGTCAAGCCGGTGCGTGGCGGCAGTGTGGGTGACCTGTTATGTCGGGCAGTAGTAGAGACGCCGTCAAACCTCACCAAGGAACAGAAGTCACTGCTGGAGCAGTTCCAGACAACCCTGGGCAAAAGCGGCCATGCCCAGTCCCCGCGCCAGACCAGTTGGTTCGAGGGCGTGAAAAACTTTTTCGATGACCTGAAAATATGACCGTCAGAATCGGCATAACGGGTGCAGCCGGACGCATGGGCCGCACCCTGGTCGAGGCGATAGCGCTGGCCGGGGACAAGCTTGAGCTGGTGGCGGCCATCGAACAGCCCGGCAGCAGTTTCCTGGGTTCCGACTCCGGCGAACTGGCCGGACAGGGCCACAACGGTATCCCCGTGGTGGGCAGCCTGGCAGAGGTGATTGGCCAGATCGATGTGCTGGTTGATTTCACCGTACCGGCAGCCACCCTGGCCAACCTTGAGCAGTGTGCCGGGCACAATGTGGCCATCGTGATAGGCACTACCGGTTTTACCCCGGAGCAACAGGCCGGGATAGACCAGGCGGCCGCCCGGACCCGCATCTGCAAGGCATCCAATTTCAGCACCGGCGTCAATGTCTGCTTCCAGTTACTGGATATGGCGGCCCGCGTGCTGGGCGATGACGTCGATATAGAAGTGTATGAGGCGCATCACCGGCATAAAATTGACGCCCCCTCGGGCACTGCCCTGAGTATGGGCCAGGTGGTCGCAGACGCCCTGGGGCGCGACCTCGACAAAGTAGCCGTCTATGGCCGTGAAGGCCAGACCGGCGCCCGTTCGCGCGAGACCATTGGCTTCGCCACCGTGCGCGCCGGCGACATTGTCGGTGACCATACCGTCACTTTTGCCGCCGACGGCGAGCGGGTGGAGATCACCCACAAGGCGTCCAGCCGTATGTCCTTCGCCCGCGGTGCGGTGCGAGCCGCCGGCTGGCTGGCGGGCCAGGATGCCGGTCTGTACGACATGCAGGATGTGCTGGGCCTGAGCAAGCTGGGCTAGCCACCGTTTCGATTTAACCCGTCGGTGCGGCTCAGTCAGGCCGCCCATTGCGGGCCCTACAGAGGAAAGCCGCATGAGCAATTTTATCGTTAACATAGACGAGTCCAATGCGGCTCAACTTCTCATTGAAGAGTCCCACAAACGCCCCGTGGTGGTGGATTTCTGGGCGGACTGGTGTGAGCCCTGCAAAACGCTTATGCCGCTGCTGGAGAAGATCGCCACCGAGTACGATGGCGCCTTCCTGCTGGCCAAGGTCAATGCCGACGAACAGCAGAATATCGCCCAGCAGTTCGGGGTGCGCAGCCTGCCCACGGTTATGGTTATCCAGGATGGTCAGCCGGTGGATGGTTTCGCCGGCGCCCAGCCCGAGACCCAGGTGCGGCAGATGCTGGAGAAATACCTGCCCAAGCCCTGGGACGGCCTGTTGCAACTGGCCCAGGAGGCCATGGCCGACGGCGATTTTGCCGGTGCCCTGTCACCGCTGCGCCACGCCTGGGAGGATTCCGGCCAGCGCCTGGATATCACCCTGGCCTATGCCCATGCCCTGATTGAGTGCCTGCGCCTGGACGAGGCGGAGACCGTTCTGGCGACGGTGCGCCTGGCCGACCAGGACGCCGCCTATGAGCAGTTGCGAGCCCAGTTGGAAATCAAGCGCGAAGCGGCCAAATCCCCTGAAATCGACGCACTGAAACAGCGCCTGGCCGCAAACCCCGATGACCTGGATGTGCGCCACCAGTTGGCGGTCCAGTACACCAATACCGGGCAATTCAAGGAAGCCATGGAGAGCCTGATCGGCATTCTGAAGGTGGACCTGGCCCACGGCGACGGGGCCACCAAAAAGCTGCTGCTGGACACTATCACCAGCCTCGGCAAGGGCGACCCCCTGGCGGTCGAATACCAGCGTAAGTTGTACAGTTTACTGTACTGAGTCAGGGCCTGGTCCAGGCCCCGGCAAGCCTTGTTTTGTGGGCGCAGAATCGCTAAGGTACATGCCCCAAAAATGAAAAACATACTCAAAAGTCAAACCAGCAACCCGACACGAGAGGCATGACAGTGGATACATCCTACACTCCTGAAGACCTGGCGTTTCGCGATGAAGTGCGAGATTTCCTATCACAGTCTTATGACGAAGAGTTGCAGGCGCGCCTGGCGTCCGGCGAGCCCAAGGTCTATAAGCAGGCCGTCATTGAATGGCAGAAGCGGCTGCACGAGAAGGGCTGGATAGCGCCCAACTGGCCGGTCGAATATGGCGGCACCGGCTGGAACGCCACTCGCCAGTTTATTTACGAGACCGAGCGCGCCGCGGCCGGCGTCAGGGATGTTGTTCCCTTCGGCCTGAAAATGGTTGGCCCGGTCATTTACACTTTTGGTACCCAGGAACAGAAAGACCGGTTTCTCCCTGCCGTTCTGGCCAGTGATGAGTGGTGGTGCCAGGGTTATTCAGAGCCGGGCTCCGGCTCCGACCTGGCTTCCCTGAAGACCAAGGCGGTACTGGACGGTGACGAGTACGTGGTGACAGGTGCCAAGATCTGGACCACCTATGCCCAGTACGCCGACTGGATTTTCTGCCTGGTCCGTACCAATAGCGACGGCAAAAAGCAGGAGGGCATCAGCTTCCTCCTGATCGATATGAAATCCCCCGGCATCAAGGTCAACCCGATTGTGTCTATTGATAACCACCACAGCCTCAATGAGGTGGAGTTCAATGAGGTGCGGGTTCCCGTGGCCAACCTGATCGGCGAGCAGGACAAGGGCTGGACCTATGCCAAGTCACTGCTGGCCCATGAGCGCACCTCTATAGCCGGTGTCGCTGACAGCAAGCGTGCCCTCGGCAAGGTAAAGGACTACGCGGCCCGGGAAATCAACGGCGGCAAGTCGCTGTTGTCCGATGCCCTGTTTCAGGCGCGCCTGTCAGATATCGAAATTGAACTGATGGCGCTGGAATTTACCGAGCTCAGAGTGCTGGCGGCAGTGGCCTCCGGTGGCGCCCCCGGCGCTGAATCCTCTTTGTTGAAGATCAAGGGTACCGAAGTGCAGCAGGCGGTGCAGACACTTGCGATGGAGGTTGCGGCCTACTACCAGGGTGTATTGCCCACCGAACTGAGCCCCGAACAGCTGGGACATGACTTTGGCAGCCAGGCTCGCCAGTCGTTCATGTACGGCCGCGCAGCCACCGTTTACGGCGGCTCGAACGAGGTGCAGAAAAACATCATTGCGAAGGCCGTCCTGGGTCTGTAGCAGCCGGTAGAGAGGATATCCAGATGAATTTTGATTTTACAGAAGAACAGGTAATGCTGCGTGACAGCGTGGCGCGTCTTATCCAGGATGATTACAGCTTCGATGTTCGCCAGGGTATAGCGCAGTCGGAAGAGGGTATGAGCCGGGACAACTGGCGCACCTTTGCCGAGCTGGGGTGGTTGTCTATTCCCTTCGCAGAAGAGCACGGCGGCTTTGGCGGTGGTGCAGTCGATGTGATGCTGGTGATGGAGCAGCTGGGCAAGGGGCTGGTTGTTGAGCCCTACCTGGCGACCGTCGTGTTGTTTGGCGGCCTGCTGCAAAAAGGGGCCAGCGCAGAAATGCAGGGCGAGTATATCCCGAAGATTATCGATGGCTCCTGCCTGGGCGCCTTTGCCTACCTGGAGCGCCAGAGCCGTTTCGAGCTGGCTGATGTGAGCACCACTGCGGTAAAGAGCGATGGTGGCTATACGCTCAATGGCGAGAAGGTAGTGGTATTCAACGGTGCAAATGCCGACCAGGTTATCGTCTCTGCCCGCACCAGCGGCGAGCAAAGCGACGAAAGCGGCATCAGCCTGTTCATGGTGCCTGCCGATGCCCCCGGCCTGGAGAAGCTGACCTACCGCCTGATGGACGGGCAGTTGGTGGCCAACCTGGTGTTGAAGGATGTGCAGGTGCCGGCGGCGAACCTGGTGGGTGAGCTGGATCAGGGCTTCGGCTTGATTGAGGCCGTGGTGACGGAAGCGAGTATCGCGCTGGCCGCCGAAGCGGTGGGCATTATGGAGCAGCTCAACAGCAAAACCCTGGAATACACCAAAACCCGCAAGCAGTTCGGTGTGGCGATTGGCAGCTTCCAGGCGCTGCAGCACCGAATGGTGGAAACGTTCATGGCCTACGAGCAGGCAAAATCGCTGCTCTACCGGGCAGTGTGCTCCATCACCGATGACAAGGAAGATACCGGCACTGCTGTTCACGCCCTGCACGTCATGCTGGATCGCTCCGGCAAGCTGGTGTTCAGCGAGGCGATTCAGCTGCACGGCGGCATGGGGCTGACGGATGAGCTGGACATCGGCCACTACGCCAAGCGGTTAATGATGATCAATACCACCTTCGGCAATGGCGATTATCATCAGGCACAATTCAACGCTTTGCGCTATAACTAGCCCTCGGGCACCGGGTACGCCGCGTCGTGCCCGGTGCTGGTTCGCTACTTTTGCAGCGGCGCCCTAACCACCCTGCGCACACGATTTACTCGACTATAACTGTAAGTATCACTGGAACAGGAGCGTCATCATGAAACTGGGCTTTCTGCTGGGCTATTCCGGCAAACAAATTCATATCCCCATGGACCTTATCAAGCATGCGGAGTCCATGGGTTACGACTCGGTATGGACCGCCGAGGCCTATGGCAATGATGCGGTCACCGCCGCCTCCTGGATCCTGGCGCAGACTGACAAGATCAAGGTGGGCACCGCGATCATGCAGATGCCGGCGCGCACTCCCGCCATGTGCGCCATGACCACCATGGCACTGGACCAGTTGTCCGGTGGGCGCTTTATTGCCGGGCTGGGTGCCTCAGGCCCCCAGGTCGTTGAGGGCTGGCACGGTGTTCCCTATGGCAAGCCGGTAACCCGCACTAAGGAATACATCCGCATTATGCGCAAGATCATGGCGCGCGAAGGGCCGGTAGAGTTCGACGGTGATGTCTACCAGCTGCCCAATAAAGGCCCTGGCACAACGGGGCTGGGCAAGCCGCTCAAGTCCATCTTGCAGGGCAACCCCGATATACCCATCTACACGGCCTCCATTACACCTGCCGGCCTGCGCTGTGCGGCGGAAGTCGCCGATGGCGTTTTTCCGGTATGGATGGACCCGAACAAGTATTCTGTCGTAGGTGATCACCTGGACGCGGGTTTTGCCAAGGCCGGTAATGGCAAGTCGCTGGCCGATTTTGATGTGGCCCCCTTTGTGATGGTCATGCTCAACGATGATCTTGAAGCCGCCTATAACGCCCTGCGCCCCTGGCTGGCACTGTACATCGGCGGTATGGGTGCCAAGGGCAAGAATTTTTACACCGATTACGCGACCCGATTGGGCTATGGCGATGTAGCCACCCGCTTACAGGACCTGTACCTGTCCGGCAAGAAAGCCGAGGCGGAAGCCCTGATCCCCGACCAGTTGCTGGACGAGGTGGCGCTGGTCGGCCCTGCAGCGAGGATTTCCGAACGGCTGGCCCCCTGGAAAGAAGCGGGCAAGCGTGGTGAAGTTGGCACCATGCTGCTGAGCGTGCAGGATCCGGTGATTCTCGAATTGCTGGCCAAGGAACTGCTGTAATGGATGTCAGCGGCAAGGTGGCAGTAGTCACCGGCGGCGGCAATGGTATAGGCAAGGCCCTGTGCGAGCGTTTCCGTAAGGCCGGGGCCGCCAAGGTAATCGTTACCGACAGGGAGCAGGACAGCGCCGCCGCGGTAGCCGATGCTATCGACGGTGACGCATTTTGTGTCGATGTGCGCGACGAAAGCCAGATACAGGCCATGGTGGCGGCGGTAGAAGAGCGTTACGGCGCGATCGACCTG
The DNA here is from genome assembly GCA_963765545.1 of uncultured Gammaproteobacteria bacterium. GTDB lineage: Bacteria > Pseudomonadota > Gammaproteobacteria > Pseudomonadales > Halieaceae > JARRPM01. The sequence continues at coordinate 23,539 of CAVXWW010000002.1, forward strand.
TTTTGCAGCAATGCGGGTATTGTCGCGACCGATGGCGAGCCCTGGTGGGCGACGTCTGCCCCCAATACTACCTGGCAGGCAATGTGGGAGATTCACGTGATGTCTCATGTTTATGCCGCACGCGCCTGCCTGCCCGTTATGTTGGAACGCGGCAGTGGCTACTTCCTGAATACTGCCTCGGCTGCGGGTTTGCTCAACCAGATTGGTGATGCCGCATATTCTACTACCAAGCACGCGGCGATCGGCTTTGCCGAGTCGCTGGCTATAACCCACGGTGATGACGGTATCGGTGTTTCGGTATTGTGCCCCCAGGCGGTTGCAACGCGCCTGATAGGTGACATCGGCGACGGTGGTGGTGGTACCGCCGGTGTCGATGGTGTCATGACACCGCAACAGGTTGCCGACGAAGTGATTGTTGGACTTGCCGCTGAGCAGTTCCTGATTTTGCCGCACAAGGAGGTCGCGAAGTACCGCCAGCGCAAGGCCGACGATTACGACCGCTGGCTGGGTGGCATGCGTAAGTTGCGCAGCCGCTTCGGGAATCCACAGATACAGAAATAACAGGAACAGCTGACGCCCGGGAGTCACGTGGAAAGAAGAGAACGGTTTGCGCGAACGATACTCAACGGCTTCGAGTCCTACTTCGCCGAGTTTCAGAATATCACCCTGGCGGCGCGCTCGTGGTTTGAAAGCGCCGACTGGGCAGGTATTCAGCAGGCGTCTTCCCAGCGCATAGACCTGTACAAGGTCCACACCCGCCGGGTTAACCAGTACGTCGAGTTAATCGCGGGAGAGCACCTGCACGACCTGCAGTTCTGGCGCGATACCCGCACTGTTTATTCCCGGCTCATCGAGGGCCACGATAACTTTGAGATAGCCGAGACGTTTTTCAACTCGGTATACGGCGCTGTGTTCAAGCATCGTAAAATCCGCAATGAATACGTGTTTGTCTTTTCTCCCCAAGGCGATATGCCGCCGGCAGATACCAGCAAGATCTATAACCGCTATTACCTCAAGTCGTCGTTCAACGCGCTACTGGAAGAACTGCTGGATGACTATGCCTTCAGTATTCCCTATGAGAACAAAGCGCGTGACATAGAGAACATCGTCGAGGTGGTGAACAAATACCTCGCCCCGCGGTTCGACCTGACGCGTGAAGGTGTGGAGTTCCAGGTACTCAGTCACCATTTTTACCGCAACAAGGGTGCTTATATTGTGGGCAGAATTATTTCTGGCGACGACACCATGCCCTTTGTATTGCCGATTCTCCACAGCGGGGAGGGCAGCGTATATGTCGATACCGTGTTGTTCGGCTCGGACAAGGTAAGCGTTCTGTTCAGTTTTACCCGCTCCTACTTCCTGGTAGATGCAAATATCCCGGCGCAGTATGTTCTGTTCCTGCAGCAGTTGATGCCGGCAAAACCTATCTCGGAAATTTACAGTTCGATGGGCTACAACAAGCACGGTAAAACCTACTACCACCGTTGTGCCTATCGCCATATGGAGAGCACCACCGACCAGTTCATGATCGCACCGGGCATCAAGGGTATGGTGATGTCTGTGTTCACCATGCCTTCCTACGATTTTGTGTTCAAGATCATCAAGGACAAGTTTACCCCGCCCAAGGAGATGACCCGGGAACAGGTGAGGGAAAAGTATCGCCTGGTGAAGCGAGCGGACAGGGCAGGGCGCATGGCCGATACCCAGGAGTTCAACAACCTCGCGTTTGCCCGGGACCGGTTTTCTGATGAGCTCATGGAGGAGCTGCACAAGGTGGCGCCCTCGATGATCGAAGAGCACGGCAAGGCCCTGGTCATCAAGCATGTGTATGTGGAGCGCCGGATGACGCCCCTCAATCTCTACCTGCATGATGCCACCGATGAGCAGGTGCACGCTGTCATGGACGAGTACGGTAATGCGATCAAGCAACTGGCTTCGGCGAATATTTTTCCGGGTGACATGCTGCTGAAGAACTTCGGTGTGACCCGGCACGGGCGCGTGGTTTTCTATGACTACGATGAAATCGTGCCGCTGGTGGATTGTAACTTCCGCACCATACCCGAGCCTCGCAACGAGGAGGAAGAGTTGGCCAGCAAGCCCTGGTACACGGTGGGCCCCAACGATATTTTCCCGGAAGAATTCCGCCTGTTCTTCTCCGGCAACCAGCGGGCCCGCAAGGTTTTCGACCGCTTGCACAGCGATCTCTACGAAGCCACTTTCTGGCGGAACCTGCAGGAGCGAATTCGCGGCGGCCATATCGAGGACTTCTTTCCCTACCGGCGCAAACTTCGGTTTGATCGCAACCCCAGCCCACTTGCAGAGAGCGCCTGATGGCCACTATCTATCTTGTTCGACACGGCCAGGCATCGTTTGGTGCAGATGATTACGACAAACTCTCACCCCTGGGGGAGCAGCAGGCCAGATTGCTGGGCCACTACCTGCGCGATTGTGGTATTCACCTGGATGCCGCATACAGCGGCGACCTGCTGCGCCAGCGGGAGACCGCTCAACTTGCGATGGCCAGCCAGCCTGCCGAGGTGCCTCACCATATCGACGCTCGCTTCAACGAAGTCAAGAATGACGAACACCTTAAGTACCTGCTGCCCGAACTGATGAAATCGAACCAGCGCCTGAGGGAACTGGTTGAGCGTGGCTTGAGCTCCAGCAAGGACTACCAGAAGGTCATTGATGCGGTGTTCAATTTCTGGGTTTCACCACAGTGCCAGGAAAGCAGAATACAAAGCTGGAGCGACTATTCCGGCGGAGTGGCTGCCGCCCTGGATGCGGTGATGACGGAACAGGGCAGTGGCAAGACCGTGGGTATATTTACTTCCGGCGGCACTATCGCCACCGCGGTTGCCCAGGTGCTGGGCCTGTCCGGCCATCAGACCTACCAGTTTTACGAACCCATCTTCAATTGTTCTGTCTCGCAGGTGTTTTACAGTGGCAAGCGAACCTCCTTGTCCTACTTTAACGACCGCTCCTGGCTGCAACTGGCGGGTGCAACAACTGCTGACAATCTTGTCACCTACCGCTGAGCGCGCAAGCCGATGATCGACATTTACCTGGTAAGGCACGGCGAGGCGGCGGCCAGCTGGGGCCAGGCGCCCGACCCCGGGCTCAGCCCGCTGGGGCATGAGCAGGCTATTGCGGCGGGCAGGGCACTGCAGCCGAAATTGACGGGCGAGACGGTGCGGCTGATCAGCAGCCCCTTATCGCGCGCGCTGGAAACCGCTGCGCCGCTGGCGTCCGAGCTTGGCCTGGCAGTGACGATTGATGACGCCTTTCGGGAAATCAAGGCACCCGTACCGTTGGCGGAGCGTCAGGCCTGGCTCAGGCAGTTTATGAAGCAGCGTTGGGACCAGCAGCCGCAAAGCCTTCACGAGTGGCGTGAGCAGGCGCTTTTGCAATTATTGGCAATGGACTCCCCGGCGGTGGTTTTCACCCACTTTCTGGTTATCAATGCGGTTGTCGGGCAGATTCGGGCAGCTCAGGAAACCCTGTGCTGTTGGCCGGATAACGGTTCCATGACACACCTGCGCAGTGATGGCGAGCGTCTTGAGCTGGTGACGCTGGGTGCGCAAATGTCCACGGTAGTCAATTAATTAATCGTCCCGCAACCTGATCAATGCCTCCTGCGCCGATGAGGCTACCAGCAAGCCATCGCGCGTGTAGAAGCTCCCCCGACTGAAACCGCGACCGCCCGAGCCATTGGGGCTGTCGAGGCTGTACAGCAGGTAGTCGTCAAGTTTAAACGGCCGATGAAACCACAGGGCGTGATCCAGGCTGGCGGCCTGGATGCGCTTACTGTTTGGCGTGAAGGGGTGAGGGTAGAGGGCCGTTCCCAGCAATCCGAAGTCGGACACATAGGCAAGCAGGGTCTGGTGCCGGCGCAGGTCGTTGCCGAGTTCGCCCTTTATTTTGAACCACAGGTGCTGCACTGGTTCCTGGGGTTGAGGGTTTATGCGGTCCCGTGGGTGGACACGCCTTCGTTCGATAGAGCCCGCCATGGAAAAGGGTATGGCTTCCGGGTGCTTTTTGGCCAGGGCCTTCAGTTCCTCCTCCTCGGACTCCAGTTCCTCCGGCGGCGGTACGTCAGGCATGGTGCTCTGGTGTGACAGCCCCTCTTCCACGAGCTGGAAAGACACGGCTGTATTAAAAATGGCGCGGCCGTCCTGTTTCGCAACCACCCTGCGAGTGGTAAAGCTCCTGCCGTCCCGGATCGGGTCTACCTCATAGACAATCTGCTTTGAGGGGTCGCCGGGGCGCAGGAAGTAGCCGTGCAGGGAGTGGGCAATGCGATCATCCGGCACGGTGCGAATGGCGGAGCTGAGAGATTGGGCGAGCACCTGGCCGCCAAAAATGCGCGAGGGTCGTTTGGGGCTCTTGCCGATGAACAGGTACTTGTCGATCGCCTCGACTTCCAGGTAGTTGAGCAGTTTTTCCAGGTCTTTGGGCAAGAGTCTCTCCGCGTAAAAGGGGTGCGGCTGCTACGCGCGCGGTAGCAGTCCGTTGAAAAAAATGTCGAAATAGTCGATTGCGGCGGCGTCGATGTCGTCTACCTTGCGCCACAGGTTCAGTTCCATCGATGCATTGACTGCGCCGGCGATGAGGTTCTGGGCGAGCGTGGGGTCTATAGGTCGCACGCTGCCGTCCTGCATGCCCTCGCGCAGGAAGTTGCCGAAGCATTCGTTGGCCGCATCAGTGCGATCGAGGATCTCGCGCCGGCGCTGCATGGGTAGGGCGGTAATGGAATTGTAGCGTATGAGCGGCCCATCACTGGTGTTCTGGAAGTAAAAGATCCTGCGGCAGGTTCGCTCCACTTTTTCGAGGCCATTGCCCTCGATGTCGCCAGCTTGCTGGTGGATATTCTCCACCAGGTCCAGGGAGCGGTTGTAGCAGTTGAAGAGCAGGTCTTCCTTGTTTTTGATGTGGTAGTAAAAGGCCCCCTTGGACACCTGTAACTGGTCCGCGATTTCATCCAGTGAGGTACCGTCAAAGCCCTGCTTGTTGAACAACCAGGTTCCGGTTTTGTAGAACGCGTCCTGCTTGAGCTTATTTTGCTGTTGCCGGTCAAAGCCCTGGATAGGAGACAGCGCGGAAGCTCCCGGGTTCTGGGCGGTGGGGGTGTACTCGTCCCTGCCCGCGTACAAACCATGCATGAAAATATCCACCGCATTCTGCGCCGTTGAGCCGATCTCCCGGGCAGGGACCTTGTGCAACCAGGAGAAAGCCCAGTCAATCGACCCCAGCAGCGCCCGGGTGGCGGCGGTGGGCTCCAGGGTACGAAACGACCCGTCCGCCATACCGTCTCGCAGGTACTGGCGCAGCCGTTTGAACATGGCGATGTATTGCGCCTCCACGTCCTGCCGGTGCGAGCCGCGCAATGAGGCAATCTCAAGCAGCGCGGCGATGTGGGGCCCTCGCCCTTCAACGGCGGCCAGCCAGTTGTCGAACTGGATCAGGAAGTATGCCGAGAGCCGATCGGCGGGGGCCTGGTGACGTTCTTCCACGCTGTCGAGGACGCTGTGGTGGTATTCCAGCGCCGCCATATAGCACTGGTATATCAGCTCTTCCTTGGTTTTCACGTAGTAGTAAAGGCTGGTTTTGGTCAGCCCCAGGTTTTCTGCAATATCCTTCAGCGTGGTAGCGCGCGAGCCCTTGTAATTAAACAGGCGCGCTGCCTGGGACAGTATCGCGAGGCGTTTTGCATCGTGCTGAACCGTGCGATTGAAAGGTGAAGCAGGTGTGCCAGGGGCGGAAGGTTTGTCTTCGGCCATACCAGTTAACTCTGTGATTGCTCGATAGTATCGGTCTGCTGGCAGCAGCAAATCTACCAGCTAGTATGAGTTTAGAACTTTAAGTATTTTTTTTGTCGCTGTCTATAGTGCGGGTTGATCCATTTTGGTATCCAGCGCCTTGATTGGCGCCAGCCACTTGCGGGAATGGTAGCGCCGCAGGAGCATCGCGGCCTTGATGCTGTAGTCGAACAACATCACGCCGAATATCCAGTATACGGAGAGCCCCAGTGACAGAAATATCCAGGCGGGTATCAGGCGCCCGAAAATCATGCCGCAGAAAGTGGATTTGAGCGGGAAACGGGTGTCACCGGCTCCCCGCAGGGCTCCGGCCAGGGTGATCTCACAGGCCATCATGGGCAGTGCGGCGGCGAGCATGTAAATGAAGACCACCGTCAGGTGAATAACCTCGGGGTCATCGATCATAAAGCTCGCCAGCTCCCTGGCGTACCAGACCTGTACCGCCGCCAGGCTTATCATTGCCACCAGTGCCAGACGCAGGGAACGCCAACCGGCTGCGACGGCAAGATCGGGCCGGCCGGCTCCCAGTTGCTGCCCCACCAGGGTGGCGGCCGCGATACTGAACCCGAACCCGACGACGATTGAAAAGGAGACCAGGCTGATGCCAATGCCATAGGCGGCGTAGGCTTCTGTCCCGTAGCGGGCGACGATGCCGAAGAAGATCAGGAAGACCAACTGGACCAGGCCCTGCTCCAGAACAGCCGGTGTGCCTATGCTGACAAGCTGGCGCGCTGCGGTCCAGTCAATGGATACGCTACGCGTGGGTTTGAGATTGAATTTCCCACGCCACCATAGCCTGACGAAAAGCGTGGTGACTGACAGTGCGGCAGCGCCGCCACCCAGGGCAACGCCGGCAACCCCCAGTTGCGGAAAGGGCCCTATGCCAAAGGCGACCAGGTAGGCGAACACGACATTCAGCATCGAACTGAAAAACAGGAACCACAGGGGAGTGATCACATCACCGGTCGCGCGCAGGCCGGTTGCGAGCATCTGGTTGGTCGCCGAGCCGAGGTTGAATACACCCAGCCAGAATATGAAGCCGGCGGCGGCGAGTGTCGTCTCCTGGTCAAGGCCGAACAGGCCGGCGATGGCCTCGGGGGCCAGCAGTATCGGAACGCTCAGTACCCCCGCCAGGGCCAGGGCAAGGCTCATGGCAGTCCAGTGGACGCGCTCGGCCTGCTCCGCGTCACCCGCACCCCAGTTGCGCGCTATAAGCGCGGTGGCGGCGACTGAAACGCCCATGAGGATGGCCTGGATAAGGAAAAATACGCGATGGCCGGTGGTCACCGCCGCGACCGCGCTTGTGCCCAGCCCGGCAACTATCTTGATGTGCATGAAGCCCACAGTGGTAAACAGCAGGTTCGAGATGATGGTTGGCCAGGCCAGTCGCCAGACGCTGTGGCTGGCTGCCGGGGGCTGGCCCTGCCGTGATGCGGGCACCGGTAGTAACTCCCTTGTTGTCCTGGGTGGCCTGTCAGGCCCGTTGTATTGCAGCCGCCGCGAGCTCTTTGCATTCCCGGTGGCGGAAACAGTCAGTGGTGTGGTCGTTCACCATGCCGGTGGATTGCATGTGGGCATACATGATGGTGGAGCCGACAAAGGTAAAGCCACGTTTCTTCAGGTCTTTGCTGAGACGATCTGACACATCGGTGGTGGCAGGCACGTCTTTCAGAGTGCGCCTTTTGTTCTGGATCGGGGTGTGGTCAACAAAGCTCCAGATGTACTTTGAAAAACTGTCCACTTCCTCCTGTACCGCAATAAAGGCTCGCGCATTCTGGCGCGCACCGAAGACCTTCAGCCGGTTGCGGATGATGCGGGGGTCAAGCAGCAGCTTCTCTAGCTTGCGATCGGTATAGCGGGCGATGCGCTCAGCATCAAAGCCGTCAAACAGCTCCCGGTACCCCTCGCGTTTGCGCAGAACAGTAATCCATGCCAGACCCGCCTGGGCGCCCTCAAGTATCAGCATCTCGAACAGGCTTTCGTCGTCCAGCGTCGGTACGCCCCATTCATTGTCGTGATAGTCGACGTATAGCGGGTCTGTGCCACACCAGGTGCAACGTTTGGTCATCTCAGGGTCTCCTCCGGGCGCACAGTATCGTGGCCAGGGGCTGATATGTCTACCGGGGGCACTATCAGCGTACTGGTAGCCTCTACACGCCTGTGCGACACTTTGCACCCAGTTGATTGGAGTGAAATCATGACCGATACGATCCTCTACAGGCGGGAAGGCCATGTCGGCCGCCTGGTTCTCAATATTCCCGAGCGCCACAACGCGCTGGGCCGGGAGCAGTTGCTGGGAATTCAGCAGCATCTTGCCACGGTGGCCGATGATCGGCAGGTGCGGGTGCTGGTAGTGACCGGGGCAGGGGACAAGACTTTCTGTGCCGGTGCGTCCTTACAGGAACTGGGTGCAGGCGAGATCGGGGGTGACTGCTTTCGCGCGACCGCGGCGCAACTGGCTGAGCTGGCCGTGCCGACGATATGCGCATTGAACGGCAATGTATTCGGCGCAGGGGTTGAGCTGGCCCTGAGCTGTGATTTTCGCATTGGGCCTGAGGGTATCCGGATGCGGGTACCGGCCTCTGCGATTGGCATCTGTTATCCCTCCAGCGGTGTGCAAAGGCTTGTGCAGGGACTGGGGCTTAGCCTGGCCCGCCGGATACTGCTGGCGGCCGAAGAGTTTGATTCGAGGGCAATGCTCGAAATGGGTTTCCTGGATTACCTTGTGCTGCCGGGCAGGTTCGCGTCATCCACCGATGAGCTGGCCCAGAAAATTGCTGGCCTGGCGCCGCTGGCCGTGCGCTCCATGAAAAATATCATGGCGCAGGTACTGGATGGCAACATAGATGAGGGCCAGGTGAAAGAGCTCGCGGAGCTATGTGCCGGCTCAGAGGATTTCAAAGAGGGGCTCGCGGCGCAGCGCGAGAAACGCGAACCGCGCTTCAGCGGCAGCTGAGTCACTGCTGACGCGTCTTAGCGCGGGGCGAGTGGCCCATGGCACCTGAGCTCCCGGTCTATCGCCATCCACGGGTAGCCCAGCTTCTCCAGCCACCTGATCCCGGCCTGTTCTGTTTTCAGGCGTGCGATAGTGGCGGCGCTGCAGGCGGTCAGGCAGTTTTCAGCAATCACAACAACGCTCAGCAGGCCCGGCAGGGGCTGCGCGTCGACGGGGCTCAGGGCGCGACCGAAATTCTCGCCAGATACGCTTACCCGCTTTTCAAAGTTGCCACGCATCGCGAAGCCCCTGTCATTCAGCTTGAGGCGCGTTATAGCCGTGCGCGGTCCCCTGGGGTGTCGCACGCCCACCAGCCAGTTGGCCCCATCCGGTTGCTTGCCTATGCTCGCGATGTCCCGGTCCATCTCGATCAGCGCGTTGCTCACACCGTTCTTTATAAAAAGTTTGCGTATTGAGTCAACCGCATAGGGCCTTATGCAGTCATCGAGGCTTATCTGCATTCCCTTGAGTGGGAGACGGGCCCCCTGCGGTGTGAGCTCCAGGCTGGACCACCCCACCAGCTTTAGCATCCCCAGCAACTGCTTATCGGTGGCGAGCAGGTTGCCCCTGGCGTCATAACAGCCCAGCAATACATGGGTAGTGGGATCGAACAGGTGACTACTTTGGTTCCACAACGCGTCCACATAGCTGAAGAGGCTGCGAGCTTCAGCGTCAAGTTCGGTAAATGCACCGGTGCCGGCAGCCGCGTTTATACTGTCGACGATGCTGTTTGGACAAAACGATGCGAACTTGACCTCCAGTCGGGCAAGTTCGGACTCGGCAAGTTCCAGAACATCCGGACTGCCCCCGGTATCCTGTTCGACCAGGAGGTGACAAGCGCTGCCAAACACGTGTAGGCGCAATTCCTGCTTCGCTTCAGTCACAATCAGTTCTCACGTATTCTGTTTGCCGTGGTGTGGATACGGGCTATTGGAAAGCCATCTTATCAAAATGGTAACCGCGATAGCACCAACCCGGGCGGGAAAGAAGCGGCGAGCTACTTTTCCGGGAATCTCAAGGTAGCCAGTGTGCCGTTGTTGATCTGAAACTCAAGTTCACCGGAAAGCCTTTGGCTCATGGCTGTGATGATGGCCAGCCCCGGGGTTTGTGATGACATGGGTTCAATGTTTGGTGGGATGCCAATGCCATTGTCCTGGACTTTCAGGCAATAACCCCGGCCTTGCTGCTGGCTCTGCTCGGCGACAAACGAGACTTGCAGGTAATGTGGCTCACTGGCCGACTCGAAAGCGTGCTGGATAGCGTTTTCAAGTAATTCGTATAATGCAATCGACAAAGGTGAAGCCAGCTCAATGGGAAGTGGCTGTGCAGATACCTGGTTGATCGATGTGATTTTTTCTTCGCCTATGGGCGAGATCTTCAGTAGCTTACCAAGTATGACATTGGTGTATTTGTTCATGTCTGCCAGCAGAATTTCGTTCTGGTAGTAGAGGCATTCTTCCAGCGCTGCCAGTGCTTCGACCCGGTTCACACTCGCAAGTGTTACTTCCCGTGCGTCTTCGTCAACGAGGTGCGCGCCCTTGATAGCGATAAACTCACTGACCAGGTTCAGGGTAGATACACTGTGGCGATAGACGGACTTTACCAGGTCATCATGTATTTCGAGTTGCTCCTGTATCTCGTCATCAGCTCGCTCCACTGTTGCAATCATTTCATTGGCCTTTTGCCGGGCGCGCCTCTCGATGGCGCTGCTGTCGTACACGCGCTTGCAAAAGCCCAAAAAGGATAGCAGCGCAAGACAGTACAGGGCGTACGCCCACCATGTTTGCCACGGTGGTGGCAGTACTTCCAGATCAACCGAAATTCCTTCGCGGTTCCAGATCCCGGCTGAGTTGGCACCCTGAATCCGCAGGGTATAGTCTCCCGGGGGAAGGCTGGTGTAGGTAGCAGTGTTCCTGGTGCCGTTCTCTATCCAGTCGCGATCGAATCCTTCAAGCATATAGCGGTACTGATTCTTTTCGGGGTCCAGGAAGTCCAGTACGCTGAAGTCGAATTGGATGAAGTAGTCTTTGTGGGTTAGTTGGATCTGTTTGATTGAGCTCAAATAAGATATTGAATCGACAGTATCATCTGGCAGTATCAACTTTGTAACTATCAGCTTAGGGATTTTCTGGGTCGGGTTGATTAGCTTTGGATCAAATCTGGTGTAACCGTTGCTTCCGCCAAAGTATAAGTTTCCTGCTTGATCGTGGTGGGAAACTCCAAAATCAAACTCTGACAATTGCAAACCGTGTTGCTGTGAGAAGAATCGGAATTCCTTTGTATGTGGGTCTATCCGAGCCAATCCGGAATCCGTTGAACACCATATGAAGCCTTGGTCATCTATCTCCATAGCGTAAATAGTGCTAATTGAATTGTTAGATATCAATGGTGCGAAAGATGAGCGATCCCAAAGCTGTTGAGAGTCGCTTCCCTTCCAGATAAATACGCCATGATGCATAGTCGCAAGCCACACTTCGCCATCTTTAGTTTCAACGACATCCCATACTATAGGCTTGGTGCTATGGTTAAGGTTTAGAGGTATTTCACTAATAAATTCTGTCTCAACGTCAAATGAAAATAGTCCCGACTCGGTCCCGATCCAAAATTCTTTGTCACTTTTTTGGAATAGCATTATTACGCGGTTGTTGCCGACGGAGTAGTTTTTGATGCTGCCGCTTAATGGGATCATGCTTAGTCCTCCGCCAAAAGTACCTACCAGTAAGCTACCGCTCTCTATAGATAGAATCGCGCTGATAGAGTCGGAAGTTATTCCTGTCCCATCTTTGGCGCGCCAAGATTGAACTTTTCCCGGTTCGCTAATTGAAATAAACTGCAGTCCCGAAGCTCTGTATCCTAGCCAGACACCCTTTTCGCTCACTTCGAGCGACATGATTTTTTCATCTATAACTTGACTATTGAAACCCAATTGGGAGAGATCATAATGTTGCCGATCAAAGGAATTGTAAAAAACCAGGCCACTGTATGAGGCAATCCAATATCCCGAAAGTACTGAGCTGTCGAGAGCGACTATAGAATTCAATTTACTGTGCTCATTTATGCCGTATGTTTCAAATAGGGAGGGTACTAAGTAATTCAGGCCTGTATATGTCCCTATCCAGTAAAGGCCATCTTGGCCTTTTGAAATTGAAGTAACTTCATTGTCAGATAGGTTTGTATTCTCGGTCCCAAAACGAACAACTTCTAGTTGATTGTTGACCCCATACAGGCCTTGGTCAGTAGCCACCCAAGTGACGCTGGAAACTTCATCAAAAAATATGTTGTGTATATCTGCGCTTTCTATGACGTTTTCACTCGATGCATTTGCCCACGGATAAGAGCAAGTTCCGCTATTTATATCAAGAAGTAGGAGTCCGTTGTCTCTCGTCCCGAGCCATAAATTGCGGTTAGATCCACTAGCTATATCGTCTAGTGTGGAAAGTTTTTTAAGGCATAGCCCTGTTAACGATATCTCGATAGATTCGTGTGTTGTTGCTTCAATCTTGAAGATCCGCCCATCAGCAGCGGCTGCATAAATATTACCGTCCGATGATTCGGTTATGCCTGAAATTCTAGTTCTGCTATCGATCTGAATAAAATCGAAAATTCCGGTTTCAATGGAATAGGCGGCAACGTCTCCTGACTCGTATCCTACCCAAATTGTCTCGTTCCTTCCTGAGTGTGCTGAAGATATACGTCCAGAACTCGACATTTCTACTGGCTTTGAGTTCAATGAGAAGAATAGATTGTTTGTTTCGTCGAACTGCAGAAGCCCTGCATCGGAGGTCGCGACAATTATGTATCCGCTTTTTGTCTCCATGACTTCTACGAGGGCTGAGCTCTCTATATGACCTTCTCCTGAAAAGTTTGGCCGAAACCTAACAAAGTCGCTGCCAGTATAGCGATCGAGACCTACCAGGGTACCGATCCAAATAGTGCCATCGCTAGCTTGTTTGGTTGTGACAATTTGTTGATTGCTGAGCCTTTCACTCAGTGGCCATTGTGTTATTGAGTAAGTGTCGTAGGTGAATGCAGTCCGGCAAAAGGTGAGGATAGAAAAGGCCAGAAAGAAACAGCAAGTCCCGCGCGGTTTTATTCTACTAAACCCCGATTTTCGGCGATTCAATTTATGAATCGTATCTGAAACTCCTCAATAAACTCATCAAATGCGCCATTGAGTTTTTCAAAAGAAATACTTTCATCTAACAGCTCTCCGCTGCGCCCTTTTTCCTCAATTTTCGCGCTTATTAGTCTGACTTTTTCGGCGCCAATATTTGCGCTCATCGATTTTATTGCATGAGCTGTGCGGTATATCTTTTCAGTATCCCCTTCTTCCATATTCTTGGTTATCTCTTCGAGCTTCTCGTGCATTTGACTCGTGAACCCGCTCAAGATGCTTGGCAAAAGAGAGTGGCCGGTTTGCTCCTCGACTTCCCGAATATTATTGATAGCCTTCATGTTTAGAACCTTGGGGTTTATATCCGGTAAGAGTGAAGGTATAGCTTTTGCTTTTACGGGACTAATTTTCGGCTCATAGCCGTTGCGTTTCTCGCCATTTAAACTGCGATCGAATAGTTGGATAGTTTTACGCAGTTCTGTTAGCGAAAATGGCTTCGTAAGGTAGTCATCCATGCCAGCCTGCAAACATCGAGCTTTGTCCTCTTTACCAATCCCTGCAGTTAAGGCGATGATGGGCATATGGGGTAGGGCGTTGCTTTTCTCGAAATTTCTTATCTTCTGTGCAGCTGCAAAGCCGTCTAAGACTGGCATCTGGCAGTCCATGAATATCAGTACATAAGAGCTCGCCTTAAACTTTTCGAATGCGACCGCTCCGTTTTCAGCTATGTCAACTTCGAAGTCTAGTAGTTGAAGCATCTCGGTAGCTATTTTTTGGTTGGTTTCTACGTCCTCCGCTACTAGTATTCTTCTTAAATTGTCTCCACTTGACACGGATTCTTGTCCATCTGTGGGTGACGGCTCTTGTAAAGGCTCTCTAATAAAGGGTGTGACGCCCTCGTAGATTGAAGAAAGTGTGATTGGCTTAGTAATGCTTTTCCATCGGTTCAATTGCTCAATATTTCTTCCGACCGTGAGGGGCGTCAATACCATTACTTTGTCTGTTTTGATTCCCTCTAAAGATGCCTGTGCACTTCGATTATTCTGCAAAAAGCTGTAGTCGATTATAATAAATTCGTGTGACGCTATGCGTTTGTTCAATTCACCAGTATCTTGGGTTTGCATTGTCGTGACTCCGAGTCTGCTCAAGTGTGAAGAGACCATTGCGCTCGTTCCGCTATCTTCACACAGTAATATTGCTTTTGCACCCCTGATTCGACGTCTAGTAGTCGCGATTTCACTAGAAACTTTCAGCGGTATTTGGATAGAAATAGTTGTCCCTTCGTTTGGCACAGAGCTGACGTTTATCGTGCCATTCATCATCTCAACGTATTGCTTCGAAATGGCAAGGCCAAGTCCAGTTCCACCATATTGCCTCGTTGTACTAGTATCAGCCTGCGTGAAAGCCTCGAAGACCCTGGTCTGGGTTTCTTGATCCATTCCTATACCAGTGTCTTGAACTGAGAGATTTAGAAGTATAGATTCTCTTTTGTCGGGTAGTTCTTGTGATGAAACTGTGACAGTGATTCGACCTTCATGGGTGAATTTTATTGAATTGCTGACAAGGTTCATGATGACCTGACGTATCTTTGTAGGGTCTCCCTCCAGTCTTGCGGGAAGTCCATCTTTGCAGATACTGATAATGGAAAGACCTTTTCGGTGTGATGGTTCACCCTGCAGATAGCAGATTTCATCAACTAATTCGACAGGGCAAAAGTCGATTACTTCGAGCTCGACCTTTGACGCCTCAATTTTGGAGAAATCGAGGATTGCATTTATGAGGCTCAGCAGTGATTCCCCACTATTGTGTGCTGCTTCGGCGAATCTTCGTTGCTGTTCAGTTAGCCCTGTATGCAATAAGAGTTCTGTCATGCCAATCATGCCATGCATTGGCGTTCTGATTTCATGGCTCATAGTAGCGAGAAAGTTGGATTTGGCTTTGTTTGCCTCCTCTGCTACTTGACGGGCTACCTGTAGGTCAGCCGTTCTTTCCACCACCTTGGCTTCTAGTTCCTTCTGACGGTCCAGGATTCGTAAGGCTTGCCTATTTTGTCTGAAGATGAACATGGCTATAAGTGAAACTCCAGCGAGTCCATATGCTGTGTATGCGATCGGGCTTTTCCAGGGAGGGGGATTTACCTTCACAGAAAGTGAGCGTGCGTTCCAGTTCCAGTCTCCATTAGGGCTGGCAGCTGCGAGATTGAGGGTGTAAGTTCCTGGTGGTAGGGTAGTAAATGATGCCAGATGTGCTTCCGGCGAAATAACCCAGTCAGGGTTAATGCCATCAAGCTTGTAGGCGTACTGAATTAGTTCGGGGTTTGAGTAATCTGAGGCGAAAAAGTCAATTGAAACCATTCTGTCCTCGTAGCCTAACTCAATTTGATCTATCTCATCGTAAGGCGTGTCAAATATTCTGCGCTCGTTCATTACACGTATATTTGAAATTGAAACCTGTGGAGCGAGGTTTTTGCCCTGTATGCCTCCAGCCGGTACTATGTTGAATCCTCTATTGCCTCCGAAGTAAATTTCGCCACTCATGGATTTAAATGCCGCGCCCATATTGAATTCCGAGTCTTGTAATCCGTCCCTTACGCCGTATTGACGAGTTATGAGCGTTTTGGGGTCGAAGCTCGTTATCCCTCGGTTGTGTGATAGCCAGATATGGCCGCGTTCGTCACTTTTAATTCCATATATGTTTGAACTTGGCAGAGCGATATTTTCTGCGAAATGTTGAAAATTTTCTTTCCTCTGGATTCTGTCAGAAGCGGCCCACATATTCAGGCTTCCGCCACTTGTTCCTAGCCATAACTGTTGAGCCTCATCTTCGTAAAAAGCCCAGACCATATCGCTCGTAAGCGTGTTTGGTTTCTCATTACTTGAAAAGTAGCTTTCAAATTTTTTGTTAACGGCGTCAAATCTATTGAGGCCCCTTTCCGTGCCAACCCATATGAGGCCTAGGGAATCTTGAAACAAAGCTATCACGTTGTCATTGCTTAGGCTTGATCGGTCGCC
The DNA here is from genome assembly GCA_963765545.1 of uncultured Gammaproteobacteria bacterium. Classification (GTDB taxonomy): domain Bacteria; phylum Pseudomonadota; class Gammaproteobacteria; order Pseudomonadales; family Halieaceae; genus JARRPM01. The sequence goes on from CAVXWW010000002.1 coordinate 39,478, forward strand.
GGGCTTGTTTCTAAAAGTTTGGAAGTTGTCCGTTTGAGAGTTATATACACTCAGTCCGCCACCGAAGGTACCGACAAATAGCTGGCCTTCCTCTGTCAAAAGAAGTGAGGTTACACCGTTTGCCCCAATCGAACTCTCGTCTAAGCTGCTAGATCGGTATACCGCAGTTTCGTTTGTCTTAATATTTAGCCGATTTAATCCTCCCGCGTAGGTACCTACCCACAAATACTCTCCCTGGGAAAGCAGACTCATAACGTCCGGGCTCGAAATCTGTGGGATAGTTGATTCGTTAATCCATTCGAAATTGTCCGTTCCTGGTCTGAGACGGTTAAGGCCATCTTCAGTGCCAACCCAGAGGCTACCGTCGAAAGTTTCACTGAACGAATTTATGTAATTGCTGGAGAGGTTTCCGAACTGGGAATCAACAGTTGTGAACAAGCTTTGGGTCCCGGAAGCCAACCCGTAAAAGGTTCCTATCCAATACTTACCTTCTTTAGACTGGTAAATACAGGTAACTACATCTGATGGTAGATCACTATTCTCTCTATTGTATCGAATGAAATTTCGATCGCTCTCTACAAAAAGGGACAGGCCATTGTAGGTGCCTATCCATATTCTTCCGTCCATATCCTCAAACGCATCATTTGTTTGATTGGTTGGTAGGGAGTTGGGTACTGCATCAGAATAATAGAATTGTTCTATCTTATCTTGGTTTGTGTCAATAACGGTAATGCCGTTATCGCGCGACATCGCCCAAACCCTATCTTTATTATCTACTAACACACTTGTGAGATCATTCGAGGTTAAAGGGGAGCTTTCTTTCTTCTCATGCCTGTAAGTGGATGTCCTGTTTGAAGATGGATCTATCTCAAGTAGACCTCCTTGTGTTGCGGCCCAAATTGTTCCGTCAGAAGCCTGGTCAAACCGCTTAACAATACCCAAGAAGGGCAAATTTATTGAGCTCGCAGAGAAGTGTGTGAACTGACCACTCTGAGGGTCAAATTTTCCATAGCTATTTTCATAACCAAGCCACAGAGTCCCATCACTGTCGCGAAAAATAGTGTGGATATCGTTAGACTTAGGCGAGCGCTCTGTTTCGTTGGAAGTATAAAGTGCGCTGAAGGTATTCGTTGCGGGGTTATACTGGTTAAGCCCACCTCCAATTGTCGAGATCCAGATTTTTCCCTGCAAATCTTCTAAAATTCGAGTCACAGCGTTGGAAGATATTGAGTTTGGGTCGGATTGGGAATACTTGTAATTCTCAAGCTCTAGACCGTTGTATTTGTTCAGCCCTTCTTGAGTAAGAATCCACAGCGCACCGCGTGAATCCTGAAATACTTGTATCACGGTTTGTTGAGTAAGAAGTTTTGTGATTGCTTCGGGCCGGAAATCGATATCGATAGAGCGAACTAGTTCCGCTCCTACTACAAGGGTAGCTCGAGATAATATAAGAACTAGAGCCAGAGCTAGAGCTTTTAGCCGCATACTATTGAATTTTCGAAGTTTTATATATAGTTCGAAGAGTTTAATGTATATCCAGGTGTGAGACCAGTGAGTCTCTGAAAATGGAGGGGGATAGAAATAATGTGAAGTCGGAGAGAATTTTCTCCCCGGGTCTTAAGTTGCTAGAAGCCGATGTTGTGTTTCGAGAGGGGCCTGCAGTGCAGGCCGAGAGAAGCGTCTCTGGGTCTGCTTAATTGATGCCCCACTTGTAGCCGGATTGGTCAGCGAAGCTGTTGATGCCCCACTTGTAGCCGGACTGGTCGGCGAAGCTGTTGATGCCCCACTTGTAGCCGGACTGGTCAGCGAAGCTGTTGATGCCCCACTTGTAGCCGGACTGGTCAGCGAAGCTGTTGATGCCCCACTTGTAGCCGGATTGGTCAGCGAAGCTGTTGATGCCCCACTTGTAGCCGGACTGGTCAGCGAAGCTGTTGATGCCCCACTTGTAGCCGGACTGGTCAGCGAAGCTGTTGATGCCCCACTTGTAGCCGGACTGGTCAGCGAAGCTGTTGATGCCCCACTTGTAGCCGGACTGGTCAGCGAAGCTGTTGATGCCCCACTTGTAGCCGGATTGGTCAGCGAAGCTGTTGATGCCCCACTTGTAGCCGGATTGGTCAGCGAAGCTGTTGATGCCCCATTCATAAGAAGAATTGTTAGCGAATGTCTGCGAGTCTGGCTTTGGAGCAGCCGAATCGCCCCACTTGTAACTGCTGCGGGTGTTGCTGGCCTCAGACCATTTAGCATTGGATGCGCCCTGGTCAGCTTTCCGACCCCACTTGTACCCGGAAGGGCCGCTTGAACGGGCATAGCTCTCACTACCGGCCAGGGCGTGGCTTACGCGGTGAACAAGGCTGCTACTTTGACCGTTAGCGGTTGATTCGCTCACTTCTGCAAAACTGATCGAAGGTACCAGCAGTGCCATTGCCATGCTGCCTACCCCTGCGTAACCGAGAGTTTTGATCTTTTTCATCGCCGTTGCCCGCCTTTTCGAATCAAATTTTTGTTAGAAATGTGACCTAGTTCTGGCACTGGTTTCCCATTCTGGGATGGTGGTCACAGGTTCTTTCTTGTTCACTTGACTTCTTTATACTTGTGCGGAGGGCTTAGTTGAAGGGGCGGTGGTAACCTTTTTGGGGTAGGTTGCCAAAAAAAGTGTTTTGGCGGGCCCCGGAGCGAGGAGATGAATCACCTCAAGTCAACGTAATATAATAGAAAAGTGAAGAAAATGTGTAGCAGTTCGCTAACCCTTAAGGGGTAGGGTCAGCCTCGCCCTGATCAGGCCATTTGGGGGGGGGGGATTAACCCGTTTAATCCGGGGCTTGTCGGGACAGGTTTCCGATCGTTTCGCGCTCTTGTTCGTACAATTCCATCCAGTTAAATGGCGCGGCCTTGTCGGTGACTGTTGGCGGGCGGTCAAATCGCTCGATATGTTCCTTCACGCCCCATTTCCGGGTCGTGCTGAATCCCTTCTCAGCGGTAATGGGGGAGAGCAGTTTTCCTAGCCCCGGCAGGGTGGCAGTGCCATCCTCCCCTACCGTGGCGGGTCCCTGTGAATGCTCAATTCCGGTCATTTCCCTCTGGATGTCCATATCTGCATTGCCACAACCGCGCTGACCGAGCGTCACCGCCCGGGTAGCGTCTATATAGCCATGTCCCTGCTGGAATGGGCTGTAGGCCAGCAAGCCGTCCTCGTTGATGGCCGGCTCTGCGCTGGTCATCAGTTTGCACTTGATGTCGTTCGGGCTCAGCCCGGGCTCCAGTTGCAATAGCAGGGCGGTAACCCCCGAAACCAGCGCGCTGGCCTGGGAGGAGCCGGTCATCACAAACTCGCCCGTCTTTAGCATGTACTCAGGATATTCCTTGGTGAGACTGGACCCCGGTCTGGTCAGGCCGGTGATGTGGCCCCCCGGGGCGACAAGATCTGGCTTGATGTGGGCGTTGGGCGTCGGGCCGCGAGACGAAAAGTCGGGAATATAGTCGTCGTCCCGGTCCTCCGGTGTCCAGGAGTCTGTAACCGCGCCCACCGTGATAATGAACGGCAGGTTTCCGGGAGAGCCGATAGTCATTGCTTCGGGGCCCTCATTGCCCGCTGCGGCAACTACCGTTATCCCGCTTGCCCAGGCGCGCATAACCGCCTGGTTGATGGGGTCCATCCAGTAGTTCCAGCGCGGGCGGGCGGCAAATGACAGGTTGAGCACTCGGATATTGTAGGCCTCACGATTGTCCACCACCCACTGGACCGCGCGCACAATATCCAGGAAGTCACCCTGGCCCGCAATATCAAAGGCCTTGACGGATACCAGGTTGGCATCGGGCGCGACGCCTTTGAAGGTCCCTGTTGGCGTTCCCTGGTAGGTGGTGGCGCCGCTGTGGGCGATGACGCTGGTCATGTGGGTGCCATGCCCGCTGGCGTCAAATACCTCGTCTGCAAGGATATCGTTAATGGCATCGTAGCGTGCGAGTACCCGGGGTTCGTTCCGGGTATTGCGGACAAGGGCAGGGTGCTCCCACAGGCCCGAGTCAATCACAGCAACGGTGACGCCGCGCCCGGTGATGCCGTTCAGGTGCAGCGCGTCGACGCCCGCCACGGCGTTGTAGTAGAAGTCCTCGTGATTGTCTGCATAGCCGGGTATGAGCTCTATGGAGCAATCCCCTGAGAAATTCGCTTCAATCGTAAATTCGCTTTGCCGCAGTGCTTCACCTGCAGCGCCGGTAAAGTCGACACTGAGCACTTGTGCTCCATCGAGTGCTGGCGATACCCCATTGCCGGTGCCGCCGGGTTGGATCGATACTTTGCCTGAGCTCGCATCAGCAAGTAGTGCGGGGTCCAGCGCCTTACCGCCCAGTGTGATGCGTTTTATAGGTCCCAGCTGAGTCGGCCAGGCCAGGTCCAGGCGCTCCAGCGCGGCCGGGCTCTCTTTTTTGTTGTAAAGCTTCCAGTTGATCGACGAATCATTGATGTCCAGCTCCAGTGAGCCAGCCACATCGCAGGCTTTCTCCTCTTCCGGGGCGTCTTCCGGGGGTTGCCCGGATACTGAAAGGTCGTCGAAAAAACGGGCCACGTCAGGTGATTGCAGCACCTGCTCCAGCTGGGAGCGGGTCAGCTCTGCGCCCACGGCGTCGATGATGTGGAGGTCGTGGGTCAGTGTGCCGCCCCGGGCTGTGACCAGCGAGCCGAGCACGCTTGATGACGTGCCCTGAAGAAAGACTTTGAGCAATTCCTCATCGTCTGCGGGCGTTTGTGCCCTGGACAATGAGGAAAATAATGCGAGGCATACCGGTGCGACGGCCAGTAAGGTGCGGTAACTCATTCGGTAAAGTGCTGTCAGCCGGTGCTCTTGTTATGCGTGCCGTAGATTTCCCAGGTGAAAGTCTGGCGCAGCATGTCTGGCACATCCTCGGGGTAGATTGGCATTGCGAAGTAGAAGCCCTGCAGCAGGTCGCACTCCTTCGCCACCAGGTATGACAGCTGATATTCGTCTTCTATACCCTCTGCGATCACATTGAGGTTCAGGGTCTTTGCCAGTGCGATGATGGCATCGACGATGGCCGCGCCATCGGCGGTGTGCAGGTCGGCGACGAAGCTTTGGTCGATTTTGAGGGTATCGATGGGAAAGCGTTTCAGGTAACTGAGCGAAGAATATCCCGTACCGAAATCGTCAACGGCCAGTTGCAGGCCCAGTGCCTTGAGATCCTGCAATCGGGCGATATTGGTCTTGGCATCGGTCATAATGGCGCTTTCGGTAAGCTCCAGTTCGAGACGCTCCGGCGGCAGCTTGGACCGTTTCAGGAAGCCGGATATCCATTGTGGCAGGTCGGCCTGGTTGAATTGTAGCGGGGAGATATTGACGCATATGCGAAAGGACTTTAGGCCCATGGAGTCCCAGTACAGGCAGTGCCTGGCGACCTCGCCCATCACCCATTCGCCCAGCTCGATAATCTGGCCGGTGCGTTCGGCGACGGGTATGAATTCCAGCGGCGACACCATGCCGCGGGTGGGGTGCTTCCATCGCACCAGGGCTTCCATACTGACTACTTCGCCTGTCTTGGTATCCACCTGGGGCTGGTAGCGCAGTTCGAGCTCATGGTTGCGCATCGCTGTGCGCAGCTCTTCTTCCATCTTCAGTTGCTCAACCGCCCGCGAGTTCATCTCCTCGTCATAGAAGCGGTAGCACGCTCGCCCTTCCGCCTTGGCGACATACATGGCGGTATCGGCGTTGCGCACTAATGTGTCCGGATCGCTGCCATCGTGCGGGAAAATAGCGATTCCTATGCTGGGTGTCACAACCGGGTTGTGGGACTGCAGGGGGATAGGTTCAGACAGGGTGGCGAGTATTCGGTTGGCCACACGTTCAACATGCATGGTGTCTTGCACATCCGACAGCACCACGGTGAACTCGTCCCCTCCCAGCCTGGCTATCTCAGTGTTTCCGGGGGCCGGGTGGTCGTCATCATCCTCTGCGTTATGGTCAGAGAAGTAGTTGATCGCGTCGTCTTCGCGCAGTTCCATGGTGAGTCGTTTGGCGATCTCTACCAGCAGGCGGTCGCCGCGGCCGTGACCGATGGAGTCGTTGATGCGCTTGAAATGGTCCAGGTCGATAAACAGCAGAGCGGCGTTGGAGTTGCGGCGCTGGCTGCGTTTCAGGATGCGTGTCAGCTGCTCGTTAAAGCTGCGGCGGTTGGGGAGACTGGTCAGCGGATCGTAGTAGGCCAGGTAGCGCAGTCGGTCTTCCTGCCGCTTGAGGGCGTTGAACGCATTGCTGGCACGCAACATGTACTGGACATCGCGCCCCAGTAGTGACCAGTTAACCGGCTTTGTCTTGTATTGGGTGGCACCCGCCTGGAAGCCTGCATCAATCGAGCGGCGATCATCCGAGCCGGTCACAATCATGATGGGGATTGATTCGCCCTGGGGGAGCTGGCGAATACGTTCACAGACTTCGAGACCGGTCATTCCCGGCATTTCAACATCCAGGAACACCAGATCGGGTCGTTCGCGGGTGAAGACGTCCAGCGTCTCCAAGCCGTCCGCGGCCTCAACCACTATCATTCCCTCGGCTTCGAGGCATTGGCGCGTCAGCAGGCGTACGTTCTGATCGTCATCGCTGACCAGAATTTTAGCTCTATGGCGGGGTTGCTCAGTGTTTGACATCTGCGCCCAGGGTAATGCTTCTTAGAGTGTTTGTAGGCTATCATCACTGGAACCTCTCGCCTAGTGCGAATGAGACTTACTGGGCATTAAGCGGTACGCCGCACCCGGAAAGCGCGCAGGGTGCGTGCAAAATATCGGCAGGGGACACAAAAGGGGCGTCATGCAGATCCATCCCGCGGCAACGATACGGTTGCTAGTGCCAGCTGTGCTTATTGGCGGGGCACTTTGGCTGCGTGTATATATCGATAATCTGGGTGCTGAAACCCGGATCGTGGTGGCGTACCTACCCTACCTGCTGTGCGTCACCGCCCTGTTCCTGGCCTACCAGTTCAACCGGTGCCGCTTGATGCTGGCGGCAATTGGTGTCGCGGTTTTTTTCTGGCTAGTACAGAGCCAATTGCAGGTCAGCCTTTCGCAGCCCGAAGCGGGCCGACTTTACCTGGCTGTCAGCCTGGCGCTGCCCCTGCTGTGCCTGTATCTGCTGTTGATTCCCGAGACCGGCATCTGGAATCTCCAGGGTCTGATTGTGTCCTTGTTATTTGTCTTCCTGGCACTGCTTTGCACCCAGTTGGCCCATTGGTTACCTGAAGCCAGTGAAGCTGCCGCCCAGTACTACCGCGCGCGACCAACAGAGGGCTACGTCCTCTCGCATGGCGCTACCTTGCTGATGGCCCTGGTGTTGGCCGCGGGCGTGGTGTTGGTGGTGTTGCGTAATGAGGAGGCCGAGGCAGCGATACTGGGCGTACTTGGCGCGCTGTATTTCACCCTGGCATTGCTGCACCTGGAGGACATTTCGGTGACCATGTGTGTCGCGGCCGGTTTGTGCCTGGTCTGGGGCTTGCTGCGCAGTACTCATGCCATGGCCTACCGCGACGAGTTAACCGGGCTATTGGGTCGTCGGGCGCTGGGTGAGCGGCTTGACCGCCTCGGTCGCAGGTACTGTATCGCCATGCTTGACGTTGACCACTTCAAGAAATTTAACGACAAACACGGGCACGATGTGGGGGATGAGGTGCTGCGTATGGTATCGGCTCATATTGACAGGGTGGGTAGCGGAGGAACCGCCTATCGCTATGGGGGAGAGGAGTTCTGTGTGGTCTTCCCGCGCAAATCACTTGATGAGGCGGCGGCCGCGCTGGAATCAGTTCGTGAGCAGATCTCTGATTACCGCATGTCTATTCGCGACCGGGGCAAGCGACCGGCGCGCACTCGCGATGGCGCCCGCAGGCGCGGCGCCACCCGGCTGGGCAGTTCCCAGGTGGCGGTCACCATCAGCGCCGGCGTGGCCGAACGCAGCGAGGATTATCCCCGGCCGGATGAAGTTGTGATGTACGCGGACAAAATGCTCTACCGGGCAAAAAAAGCCGGTCGTAACAGGGTGATTTACTGAGTCAGACTGCCAGTGTTCGGTTCTATCAGGAAAACATCTTCTCGCGGCGCTTGAAGCGTTGCTCCTGGACAAAGCGGGGCAGCTGCTGCAGTGGAATAGCCGGGCTGTAGTAGAAGCCCTGTACCTGCTGGCAATGGTTGCTGCGCAGGAACGCCACCTGTTCGTGGGTTTCGGCTCCCTCCGCGATTACCAGCATGCCCAGTCGCTTGGCCATCTCGATGATCATGGTGCAGACGGCTTCCTGGTGCGGGTTGGTAGGCAGGTCGCGGACAAAACAGGCGTCTATTTTGAGGGCAGAGATCGGCAGTTCTGTCAGGTGGGACAGCTGCGAGAAGCCCGTGCCGAAATCATCCAGCGAGAAGGAGATGCCCAGTTCCCGCAGTTCATCCATACGCGCCTTGATGTCACTCGGGCTCTTCAGGATAGTGGACTCGGTCAGTTCAAACTCCAGCCTTGAGGCGTCCGCCCCGCTGCGGGACACGATGTCTTTGACGATCTCCACGAACCGGTTGTCCTGGATCTGCGAGAAGGAGATGTTTACCGCCACGTCGACGTTGCCCATGCCCTGCTCACCCAACCAGATCAGCGCAGAGCAGGCGTGTTGTATGACCTGGTAGCCTATCGTTTTCATCAGGCCCATGTCTTCGCAGGCAGAGAGGAACTCTCCCGGTGATAACAGGCCCCGCTCGGGATGATTCCAGCGCAGCAATGCTTCCAGTCCCACCAGCTGGCCGTCACTGAGGTCGACTCGCGGTTGGTAATGCAGTTCAAACTGGTTTTTGCGCACGGCTGTGCGCAGCTCGGCCGCCAGGGAGTTGCCACCTGCCATGTCGAACAGCAGTTGCTCCGAGTAGCGTATGAATTTGCCACCGGTCACGCTTTTTGCCTGTTGCATCGCGCTGCGGGCATTGTCTACCAGGTCCGGGAATTCACGCCCGTCATCCGGGAATATAGCGGCACCGATACTGGCCTCCACGGATACCTGCTGCTCACTCAGCACCATGGGCCCCGAGATCGAGCCCAGCATTTTCTCTGCGATCAGGGCAACGTCAGCACTGGAGCTGACATCCTCCAGAACCACCGCAAACTCGTCGCCGCCCAGGCGGGCGATGCTGTCAGTGCTGCGCATCTTGTTGATCAGGCGCCGCGAGATCGTCTTGATCATCAGGTCGCCGTCGGCCTCACCGTAATTGTCATTGACGTTGGCGAACTGGTCGACATTGATATAGAGCAGCGCGGTGTTGAAACCGTAGCGCTCCGAGCGGTCCATGGCACGCTCCAGGTGAGCCCGGAAGCCGGACCGGTTGAGCGCCCCGGTGAGCCCGTCCCGGTTGGACAGCTGCAGTATCTGTTCCCGTGCTTCTTTTAACTGAATGCTGTAGTCGAGAATGCGGTGCACCAGCTGGTCCTGCAACTGGCCCCTGACGAGGTAGTCCTGGGCGCCGTAGTCGCGCAGCTGGGTGCTGATTTTTTCAGAGACCTCGTCGAGCAGCAATATGATCGGGGCAGTGGCATTGTTTTTCTGGGCCAGGCGCAGCAGATACTCGGTCTCGGGGCCGTTGGCCATGATAACTGCATCGATGGAGGGATCCAGCAGCGCCTCGAGCGGGCGCTCAATGAGATTCTCGGAGGCGAGGCGGAACCGGACAGGTGCCGCGCGCTCAAGGCATGCAGACAGGATCAAATGATCTGTCTTGTGCTCGGAAATAATTAAAACAGTGTGCAGATCCACTCAATCGCCCTGGCCAGTCACCCGCTGAGCAGCGCCATTTTGCCCGCAAAAGGGTATCCCCTTCGCTTCCCCCAGCCCAATGATGCCGCTTTATTCTTTATATAACATAAGCTTATACGGAAGAATTCAGAGAAATTCTAGTAAATGTTTATTGAAAATTACCAGCCTTTGGATTCCAGCGTTGTGAGAGTGACCGTTGCGGGTTCTATGCTAGACTTTCTGTCCTTCAAAACTTGCCACCGCAGAGCCCTATGAGCATAGCCGCCGACAAACTGGAAATAATCCGTCAGCAGGTGCAGTACCATCTCGACCACGAGGAGCAGAAGCAGCTGAGCCCGGTGCAGGAGGCCGAGTTGCGCGAGCGTATAAGAGCCAGGCTGGTGAAGGAAAACGCCGTCATAGTCGCGCATTACTACACCGCGCCGGCTATCCAGGCCCTGGCGGAGGAGACCGGTGGCTGTGTGTCCGACTCCCTCGAAATGGCGCGCTTCGGCCACGATCATCCGGCGCAGACCCTGATTGTGGCTGGGGTAAAGTTCATGGGCGAGACCGCCAAGATCCTCACCCCTGACAAGCGGGTGTTGATGCCGACCCTGGAAGCGACCTGCTCTTTGGACCTCGGGTGCCCGATAGAGGAGTTCTCAGCCTTTTGCGATGAACATCCCGAGCGCAAGGTGGTGGTCTATGCCAACACTTCCGCCGCTGTGAAGGCCAGGGCCGACTGGGTGGTGACATCGAGTATTGCGCTGGCGGTGGCGGAGCACCTGGCAGACCAGGGCGAGAAAATTATCTGGGCGCCGGATCGTTACCTGGGTGACTACGTGCGCCGGGAAAGCGGCGCGGATATCCTGATGTGGGACGGTGCCTGTATCGTGCACGAGGAGTTCAAGGCCAGGGGTATCGCCGACCTCAAGAAAGTCTATCCTGATGCAGCAGTACTGGTGCACCCTGAATCGCCCGCCGCTGTGGTGGAGCTGGCCGACCGGGTGGGTTCAACCACGCAGATCATTCGCGCAGCGGTCGAGATGGATAATCCCCGGTTTATTGTCGCGACCGACCAGGGCATCTTCTACAAGTTGCAGCAGCAGGCGCCCGACAAGGAGTTCATTATCGCTCCGACCGCTGGCGAGGGTGCTGCCTGTCGCAGCTGTGCCAATTGTCCATGGATGGCCATGAATGACCTGGAAGCCCTGGATGCGGCATTTGACCGGGACGACAATGAGGTATTTGTAGACCCCACCGTGGGTGAGCAGGCCATGGTGCCCCTGCGCCGCATGCTCGATTTTGCCGCGAGCATGAATGTGCCGGTGATCGGTAACGCCTGATCCGGCGGCGCTCAGGCATCCATCTGCACCCTGATTTCAGCAATATCCGCCAGTCGTTGGTTAATTTTTGCGCTGGAGAGGTAGTCGCCGCGAGTGAGTTTCAGGGCGTAGGTCAGTTGCTTCTCGGCCTGGTCAAGGTTGCCATTCAAAATGAAATATTCCGCCCTGGACTGGTGCAGTCCGGGAATATTTCCTGACAGTCCCTGTACTTCCGCCAGCAGGTACCAGAGCCCGGGGTCGTTGGGTTTGGTTTTGCTTTGTGCCACCAGCACTTCCTCGGCGATATGTGGCTTCTGGTCCATCACCAGCGCGTTGGCATAGGCCATTGTCAGGGGGTGGTTCCCCGGTGTGACTTTCAGGCGCGCTGCCAGTTTTTCCACCGCCTTGCCCGGTTGGTTGCGGACCATGTCGATCTCTGCGTCGGCGATGATGTATTCGACCCGGTCCGGGTTTTTGGACCAGATGCCGTCCAGCTCCAGTCCTGCTTCAGCCGATTTGCCGGCTGAGGTCAGCGCCAGCACCAGGCCATAGGTTGCGGCCTCGGTGGAGCGGGGCGTCCCGTCGAGTTCGCCGCGAAACTTTTGCACAGCCTCCTCGGGCGAGGTTGCCAGTTGATTGGCGACACGGGCCCGCATCAGCTGGTAGTCCAGGGATACCGATGGCTCCTTCTTGGGGTGCTGCCTGGCCCGGTTGCGGGTGTCGGCTATGCGGTTTTCCGACAGTGGGTGGGTTCTGAGAAACTCCGGTATGCGATCGGCACTGGAGTAGCGGGAGGCCTGCATCATGCGCTCAAACATGGTGGGCGCGGCATGGGGGTCAAACCCGGCTTCTACCAGGGTTTGCATTCCCACCCTGTCTGCTTCCTGTTCGTTGGTCCGGCTGTAGCGCAGGGCTGAACTCTGGGCGGCGGCCTGGGTGGCGGACATCGCTGCCATGCCCACGTCAGCACCGGCGGTAGCCATCAACACAAAGCTGGCCAGCATCGCAGCCAGGGTGAGGGGCTGGTTCTGTTGCTGGAATTCAACGCCCCGGGAAAAGTGGCGCTGACTCAGGTGGGCGATTTCATGGCTCAGTACGGTCACCAGCTCGTCTTCACTCTGGGCGTACAACAGCAAACCGTTATTGATGCCGATCACGCCTCCGGGCACCGCAAAGGCGTTGATCTCGGGGCTTTCCACGATCACCACTTCGACACGGCGATCTTCCAGTTTGCTGTGGGTGACCAGCTGGTAGATAAGATGTTCAAGGTAATCGTGCAATAGCGGGTCGTCTACGGTAGGTACCTGGCTGCGGAAAAATCGTAACCAGTTACGCCCCAGCTGGTGTTCAAACTCGGCAGAAAACATGCTGGTGGAGGACTCGCCAAGATTGGGAAGCTTGAGTTCCTGGGCACCAGACGGCGGTCCGCCTGCCAGCAGAATTGTCAGCAGCAGTGCCAAAACGGGCTTTCGGCCCGCCAGGTTTATTCCCGGGGAGTCAAACACAGAAAGGCATCACCACATAATCGCCTATTAGGATATTTTCTATTGTACTTCAGGGGGCTGACAAGGCCACAATCTGTTTGTCACCCAATGTTGGAGTAATACCGGGGGCTAAAGTTCATTCTGTGTCCACGTATGGCTATACTGTCGCGCTCGTTCGCCTGAGCAAAGACCTTATGAGTGAAACAAACCCGGTCGAGTTGGATACCCGGGGGCTCGTTTGCCCTATGCCCTTGCTGAAGGCCAAGCGGGCGCTCAGTACCATGGAGGTGGGGCAGTGTTTGCAGGTGCTTTCAACCGACCAGGGGTCGGTGCGGGATTTCAGGGTCTTTGCGGAACAGTCCGGCCATCTATTGCTCGCCAGTGACGAGGCCGAAGGCGTCTACCGGCACCTCTTGAAAAAGACCTGACAGGCCCCGAGGTACATATGTAATGCTCGATATTTTTCACAAGTGGTACAGGCGTTACCTGTTTGAGGAGGAATCCATCCTTCTCCTGGTGATGCTGACCATCGGTGTGATCCTGCTGATGAGTATCGGCGATATTCTGGCGCCGGTATTGGCGGCGCTGGTGTTGGCCTTTCTTATGGAGGGAGTTTCTACCCGGTTGGAGAGGCACGGTGTGCCGCAGTGGCTGGGTGTGTCGGTGTCCTACCTGGTGTTTGTGGGCGCTTTTTTCGCCATTACCCTGGGCCTGTTGCCACTGGTATGGCGCCAGTTAGCCAGCCTTGCGGCGGAAATGCCTCGCATGCTGGAACAGGGCCGCCAATTGATGGACGTTCTTCCCCAGCGCTACCCCGAATTATTTTCGTCAAGCCAGTTGAACGAGGTGACGGCAATGGCCAAGGCCGAAATCGCGGGCCTGGGCCAGGCGGTTTTGTCCCGCTCGTTCGCCTCCATTCCCGGCATCCTCACTGTGCTGGTTTATATGATCCTTATTCCCATGCTGGTCTTTTTCTTTCTCAAGGACAAACAGGAGCTACTGGACTGGTCTGGCAGTTTTCTGCCCAAGGAGCGCCCCCTGCTGCGGCGTATCTGGGGTGAGATGAACATGCAGTTTGCCAATTACGCTCGCGGCAAGGTGCTGGAGATTATTCTCGTGGGCGCGGTCTGCTATGCGGCGTTTTCCTGGATGGGCCTCAATTATGCAGCCCTGCTCGCCCTGTGTGTGGGGCTCTCCGTGATTATCCCCTATATCGGCGCCGCCATGGTGACCCTGCCGGTGGTCATGGTGGGATTTTTCCAATGGGGCATGAGCGGTGAATTTTATACGCTCTGTGCTGTCTACCTGATTATCCAGGCATTGGACGGTAACGTGCTGGTCCCGCTGCTTTTTTCCGAGGCGGTCAACCTGCACCCCGTTGCCATTATCATGGCCGTACTGTTTTTTGGTGGCATCTGGGGCTTGTGGGGCGTGTTCTTTGCAATCCCGCTTGCCACCATGATCAAGGCCATCATCAATGCCTGGCCGACCGCGGAACCTGAAAAGATCGCAGTTACAACTCAATCTGATATGGAGTAATCAATGCCCGCCTTGTTATCACGGCAGAGGCTGAATCCTCTGCTAGGCCTTTGCCTTGCCTTTGTATTCGTCGCCTGCGCCACGGTGCCAGACACCGGGCCGCAACCGGTCAAGAGCGCCAATGACTCCTACCAGTACCGGCTGGTGACGCTGCCCAACGAGATGGAGGTGCTGCTGATTTCTGACCCCGATACGGTCAAGGCGGCCGCGTCGCTCGATATTGGTGTGGGTAGCGGCGATAACCCCCGGGGCCGGGGCGGGCTGGCTCATTTCCTGGAGCATATGCTGTTTCTGGGCACCGACAAGTACCCGGATCCGGCGGAATACGAGGAATATATCACCGAGCACGGCGGCAGCCGCAATGCGTATACCGCCTATGAAAACACCAACTATTTCTTCGATATCAACGCGGACTACCTGCCCGAAGCCCTCGATCGATTTGCCCAGTTTTTTATCGCTCCCCGCTTTGACGCAGCCTATGTAGAGCGCGAGAAAAATGCGGTGGAGGCGGAATTCCAGATGGGACTTAAAAGCGACCCCCGCCGCGGTCTCGATGTGCTGCAATCTGTGATGAACCCCGCGCACCCCTATAGCGAGTTCACAGTGGGGTCACTGGAGACCCTGGCTGACCGCCCCGGTAGCAGCGTGCGCGATGAACTCATCAGCTTCTATAATGCCAACTACTCCGCCAATGTTATGCGCCTGGTGGTACTCGGTTCGCAGTCGCTCGACGAGTTGGAGGCCATGGTGGCCCCACTGTTTTCGGCAGTACCCAATACCTCGCATGAGCGCGAGGATTTTTCCGCTCCGCTGTTTGCTCCGGGTAGTTTGCCGCTGTTTGTGCAGATCCAACCCCAGGCAACGCTGCGCCAGCTGGACCTGGCCTTCCCCATCCCCGATTATCGCAAGGCCTACGATGTAAAGCCGGTGTCCTATCTGGGCAACCTCGTGGGACACGAGGGCGGGGGCAGCTTGCTGTCTCAACTGAAGGCCGAGGGGCTCGCCGAGGGTCTTTCTGCCGGTGGGGGACTGAGCTGGCCCGGCGGCGGTCTGTTCAATGTCAGTATTTCGTTAACTGAGCGCGGTGTGCAGGAACATCAGCGCGTTGTTGCGCTGTTTTTTGCCTACATGGACACGCTCAGGGAGGAGGGCCCACGCCAGCGCCTGTATGATGAGCAGGCCAGGATTGCCGAGCTCGGTTTTCGCTTCAAGCAGCAAGGCAATCCAATCAATTATGTGAGCTCTATCGCCTCGGGGATGCATGAGTACGCCCCCGAGGACGTGCTGCGCGGTCCATTTATGATGGAGCGGTACGACCAGGAGATGATCAACAGCCTGTTGCAGGATATAACGGCCAATAACGCCGTGATCACCCTGAGCGACAAGAGCGTGCATACCGATGAGGTGTCGCCCTATTACGAAGTACCCTATTCGCGGCAAACGCTGTCAGCTGGGGAACTTGCCGCCTGGTTGCAGCCTGTTCAGGCGGCCCGCTTTCACCTGCCCGAGCCCAATGAGTTCATCGCCCAGGATGTCGCCCTGGTGCCGCTGGCCAGGGATCACCCGACACTGCCCGCCGTCGCACTGCAGTCCGAGCGACAGAAAATCTGGTTTTTACAGGACGACGAATTTCGGCTGCCCAAGGGTGCCACATACATAAACTTCCGTTCGCCCGAGGTGGGACAGAGCGCCATGCAGACAGCCTCTGCAGTGCTCTATACAGCGGTACTCAAGGATGACGTTAATGAGTTTACCTACCCGGCGCTGCTGGCCGGGCTGAGTTTTGACTTCTACAAACACGCCCAGGGGATCAGTCTGCGCGTCAGGGGTTACAACGATAAGCAGACCCTGCTGCTGAAGGAGCTGCTGGCGGTGGTGGCCCGACCGGATTTCGACCCCCAGCGCTTCGAGGACATTCGCAAGGACATGATTCGCGCCCTGGAAAACAGGGTTGCGGGTCGTCCCGCTGGCCAGGCGATGGCCGACCTGCGCGAGGCGATGCTATACGGCGAGTGGGGTGAGCAGGCCTTGATCGCCGCCCTGGACAAGCTCGATATGGAGGATGTGAAGGCCTATGCGAAGCAGTTCTGGGCCGGCGCTACCGCCGAGGTGCTGATCTACGGCAACTATGACAAGGGGTTTGTCCAGGATGTCTCTTCGATGCTGGCAACCATTGTCCCTGCGGGGCCGGTCCCGGCGCTGCCAGACCTGCGGGTGTTGAAGCTCGCGGCGGGGGAGTCGCTGCAATACAGGGTAGACATACCCCACGATGACTCCGTGGTTGCCTGGTATCTGCAGGGTGCCGCCAACGAGTGGGACGACCGCGCAGCTGCAGCCCTGACGGCGCAGGTGATGAAGTCCGGCTTTTTCCAGCAACTGCGCACCGAGCAGCAACTTGGCTATATTGCCAGCGCGTTTGCGTGGCCCCAGCTTGAAGTGCCGGGCCTGGTGATGCTGATACAGTCGCCGGTAGCCAGTGCGAACGATGTATACCAGGCAATGGACAAATTCATGCAGTCTTTGCCGGCACAGCTGGATGAGGAGCAGTTTGCCCGGCACAAGGCAGCGCTGTTGAGCGATATCCGGCGTCCGGACAAGAATATGTGGGAGCGAGCCAATTTCTACTGGCAGTCTATTGCCACCAAACAGTTCGATTTTGATGGTCGCCTGAAAATGGCCGCGGCGGTGGAGTCCTTCACCCTCGCCGACTGGGAGTCCTATTACCGGCGTGTTTTCCTTACCCGGCCGCACTCGCTGCAGGTGGTCGCCCCCGGTCGTTGGGAGACCGTGCCCGAAGGTGAGTTCCAGGACTACGATTCAGCCGGCGAGATCAAGCGCGACAACGATTCTTACCTGATTCACTGATCCGGTTGTCATTCAAACATGTAGTTCTATTATGGAACTACATTTTATTGTCTGGTCGTTTACTGTACAGTCCCAACCTCTTGTATGACTATTGGCAGTCGCGGGGGGGCGGTTTTCGGCCCTTTACAGGCGACTTTTAGCGGGAAAATATAACCATAATTCTATTTTGACACTGATGATAATGGTGTGACCCTGCTCCAAGGCTGTAAATTGACGAGGCAAGCGGTATGACCGAAGACATTGATCCCCTGGAAACCCGGGAGTGGCTGGACGCGCTGGATGAGGTGGCCAAGCACAGTAGTCCGGACCGCGCCTCCTTCCTCCTGCAGGAACTGACCAAACACGCGAAATTGCAGCGTTTGCGCCTGCCTCCCGCGATCACCACGCCATTTTCAAATACGATTTCCCCGAGCCAGGAAAAAATGATGCCGGGGGACCTCTTCATGGAGCGCCGGATTCGCTCCCTGGTGCGCTGGAATGCGCTGGCCATGGTCATGCGGGCCAATGACAATGATGAGGGGCTGGGCGGGCATATCTCGAGTTTTTC
Source organism: uncultured Gammaproteobacteria bacterium (assembly GCA_963765545.1). Lineage (GTDB taxonomy): Bacteria > Pseudomonadota > Gammaproteobacteria > Pseudomonadales > Halieaceae > JARRPM01. The sequence continues at coordinate 56,991 of CAVXWW010000002.1, forward strand.
CTCCAGTGCCACGCTGTACGACGTGGGCTTCAATTATTTCTTTCGCGGCACTGCTAACGGCCATCCCGGTGACCTGGTTTTCTACCAGGGACACAGCGCGCCCGGGATGTACGCGCGCTCCTACCTTGAAGGTCGGCTGGATGAGGACCAGCTGGATAAATTCCGGCGAGAAGTGGATGGAGATGGCCTTTCATCCTACCCCCATCCCTGGCTGATGCCGGACTACTGGCAGTTCCCGACGGTTTCAATGGGGCTGGGCCCGATCCAGGCGATCTATCAGGCCCATGTGATGAAATACCAGCAAAGTCGTGGCCTGCTGGAGCACGGTGACCGCAACGTCTGGTGCTTTATGGGCGATGGCGAATGTGACGAGCCGGAATCACTGGGGGCCATTTCCCTGGCCGGCCGGGAGAAGCTGGGCAACCTGCATTTTGTTATCAACTGCAATCTCCAGCGACTGGACGGCCCGGTGCGCGGGAACGGCAAGATTATCCAGGAGCTCGAGGGCGTGTTTCGAGGCGCCGGCTGGCATGTCATCAAGGTTATCTGGGGACGCAAGTGGGACCCCCTGTTGGAGCGGGACGAGACGGGGCTGCTGCAGAAGCGCATGGACGAGGTCTGTGACGGCGAGCTGCAGAACTACAAATACAACGGTGGGGCGTACACCCGCGAACACTTTTTTGGCAAGTACCCGGAGCTGCTGGAACTGGTCTCCGAGCTGTCCGATGAGGACATTATGTACCTGAACCGGGGTGGGCACGATCCCTACAAGGTCTACGCGGCTTACGCCGCAGCGGCCGAGGAGCAGGTAAGGCCGACGGTGATCCTGGCGATGACGGTCAAGGGTTACGGTACCGGGGAGGCGGGAGAGGCCAACAACGAGACCCACTCCCTGAAAAAACTGGATATGGAAAGCCTCAAGGCCTTTCGCGACCGGTTCGCCATTCCCGTCTCCGATGCCGAGTTGAAGCATGTGCCTTACTACCGGCCGGCGCCGGACAGCCCGGAGCTGCGCTATATGCAACAGCGGCGGGAGGCGCTGGGGGGAGCGATACCCGCGCGGCGGCAGCAGATGGAGTTATTGTCCACGCCGCCGCTGTCGGCATTTGGCAGCCAACTCAAGAGCAGCGGCAAGCGCCAGGTATCTACCACGATGGCGTTTGTGCGCATGTTATCGACCCTGGTGAAGGACAAGGGTATCGGCGAGCGGGTGGTACCCATCGTGCCCGACGAGGCACGCACTTTTGGTATGGAGGGCATGTTTCGCCAGCTCGGTATCTACTCCTCGGTGGGACAGCGCTACACACCCCACGATTCCGGCCAGATCATGTTTTACAAGGAGGACCAGAAGGGCCAGATCCTGGAGGAGGGCATCAACGAGGCTGGAGCGTTTTCAGCCTGGTTGGCCGCTGCCACCTCCTACAGCACCAGCGCCTATCCGATGGTGCCGTTCTATATTTTCTATTCGATGTTTGGCTTCCAGCGCATCGGCGACCTCGCCTGGGCGGCGGGGGACAGCCAGGCCCGGGGCTTCCTGATCGGCGCAACTGCCGGCCGCACCACCCTCAACGGAGAGGGCCTGCAGCACCAGGACGGACACAGCCACCTGTTGGCCAGCACGATTCCCAACTGCGTGAGTTACGATCCGGCATACGCCTATGAACTGGCGGTGATCGTGCAGGATGGCCTGCGCCGGATGTACCAGGAGGGTGAGAACCACTTTTACTACATCACCACCATGAACGAGAACTATGTCCAGCCGGACATGCCCCAGGGGGTTGAAGAAGGCATTATCCAGGGCATCTACCCGCTGCGCCGTGCCAGCTCTACTGCAGGACTGCGGGTGCAATTGATGGGGGCGGGAACTATTTTGCGCGAGGTGGAGGCTGCCGCGGTGATTCTGGAGAAGGATTACCAGGTCGCCGCGGATATCTGGAGCCTTACCAGTGTCAACCAACTGCAGCGGGAGGGCAAGGCCGCGCTGCGCTGGAATATGTTGCACCCGGCGGAGGAGCCCCGGGTGCCCTATCTGACTCGTCAGTTAGAGGATTCCGATGGGCCGGTAATCGTGGCCACCGACTATATCAAAGCCTACACGGACCAACTGCGTGAGTTTGTGCCGGGCCGCTATGTTGTGCTTGGTACCGATGGCTTCGGGCGTTCAGACACCCGTGAAAAGCTGCGCCGTTTTTTTGAGGTGAGTCGGGAATATATCGTGATAGCGGCCCTCAAGGCGTTGGCGGACGAAGGGCTGTTTGAGGCAGGCAAGGTGGCGGACGCGATACGTGCGCTGGGGATTTCCACTGACAAGACAGATCCTCTGGGCGCCTGAAAGGCAAGGACGAAACCGTGTCAAAACAACAAGTAACCGTACCCGACATAGGCGGCGCCGAGGGCGCTGAAGTCATAGAGGTGCTGGTCGCCGTGGGCGACGAGGTGGCTGTGGACCAGGGGCTTATCGTACTGGAGTCCGACAAGGCCTCTATGGAAATTCCATCCTCCGCGGCAGGCACGGTGGTTGAGCTGCTGGTTGCCGAGGGCCAGGAATTGGCAGAGGGCGCGCCGGTAGCCATTATCGAGGTCGCTGCGGGAGACGCCGCGGCCGCCGGCGATACACCAGACAAGCCCGCGGATGAGCCGATAGCCCAGGCGCAGGAGCCGCCAGAACAAACCGCGAAAGAGCAGGACAAGGAACCGGAAAAAGATCTGGAGAAAGAGCCGGTAAAAGAGCCTGCCCCGGTCCCTCAAGCTGCCCAACCGGCTGCCGCCAGTGAATCGGCCGGCAGCGAGAGCAGCGGCATCTACGCCGGCCCCGCGGTGCGCAAGCTGGCCCGGGAGTTCGGGGTCACGCTGCAGCAGGTGACCGGTTCCGGGCCCCGTGGCCGCATTCTCAAGGAAGACCTGCAGCAGTTTGTCCAGAAGGCCTTGAGCGACAAACCCGGGGGGGTGACCAGCGGCACCGGCATTCCGGCAATACCCGAGATCGATTTCAGCAAATTTGGCCCGGTCGAGGTGACCCAGCGCAGTAAACTGGACAAGCTCACCGCAGCAAATATGCAGCGCAGCTGGCTTAACGTGCCGCATGTGACGCAGTTTGACGAGGCCGACATCACCGCCCTGGAGGAATTTCGGCGCGGGCTCAAATCAGAGGCCGAGCAGCGCGGCACCCGCCTTACCCCGATGCCGTTCATTTTGAAAGCCTGCGCGGTAGCATTGCGTGACAACCCGAAATTCAGCGCCTCCCTGGCCGCCGGCGGCGAGGAACTGGTGTACAAGCAGTACATCCACATCGGTATGGCCGTCGACACGCCGGCGGGGTTGATGGTGCCGGTGCTGCGCGATGTCGACAAAAAGACTATCTGGGAGCTGGCGGAAGAGGTGCTGGCACTTGCGGCAAAGGCGCGGGACCGAAAGCTCAGCCCGGCGGAGATGCAGGGCGGCTGCTTTACCGTGTCCAGCCTCGGCAATATCGGTGGCACCGGCTTCACGCCTATTGTGAATGCGCCGGAAGTGGGCATCCTCGGTGTGTCCCGTGCGGCGATCAGGCCTGTCTGGGATGGCGCGGCGTTTACCCCGCGCAATATGCTCCCGCTGGCCCTGTCCTATGACCACCGGGTGATCAATGGGGGTGATGGGGGTCGTTTTATGTCGCGCCTGACAGCACTATTGGGGGATATCCGCCAGTTGCTGATGTGACGTAACCCAGCCCCGGTACTGGCAAATGGCCCGGCGCAGTTTTTCAACGTCTGTGTTATCAGGTGTCGGCCACAGCTTAGGGTGCAGCAGTTCCAGCCCGGCCAGGGAGCACTCAGGCCAGTCGGCCTCGCGCAGCGCATGGATGAATTTCAGGGTTCTGAAACCGTCAAACCATTGGTGGAACTGGCGCATGAACTGCTGCGGCGATTTACCCTGGCGACGACAGTGCTCCAGGGCAGCAGCCGCCCCAAGTTCCTCCAGAGTATGAAGGCATGCCCGGGCCAGGGCTGGCTCAATCCCCTGCGCTGACAGTAGTTCGGGCAGGTCCCGCAGCCCGGCGCACCGCAGCTCGGGCGCCGAGCGCAGCACCCCTCGCAGTGCCTCAAAACAGGCCGGGTGATAGAACAATGCCAGCGCCCGGGGGTCCGGCTGGGCGCTGATCCTCGCGACAGCGGGGCCGGTGCCGAATGGCACCCGGTGAGAGGTCCGGGATTCCAGCTCAATGCAGTCCCCGGCGAGTTTTACCACCGCTCCGGTCTTGGCGAGTTTGTTCAACAGGTAAAAATCCTCGCCACCGGCGCGTTTGGGAAAGCCGCGCACTGCGGCATAGCCAGCGGTGGTAACCGCCAGGCAGCTGCCCAGTGTGTAGTAGGCGTAGGGCGATTCGGCGTATTCCAGTCCCAGTACATAATGATGCAGCCGCAGTTCATACAGTGCGCTTGCCTCGTTGCAGCTCGCGTCTCGCCCGGCTGCGTGCCAAAAGGGATACGTTGCGGCCGACGCCTTCTCTGGCAGCTGCTGCAGTTTGTCAAAATAGTCGGTTGGCAGGCGGGCGTCGCCATCGGTGCTGCATATCCAGCGACTTGTTATCGCGCCATCGCAACTCCATTTGAATGCGATATCACAGCCAGCCTTGCGCGCCAGGCCCACGCCCTGCGTTGCCGGGAGAGGGCCGCACAGAAGATCGAGGTCATGCAGGTAGAGGTCGGCCCCTGAGGCCAGCCGCCTCAGTCCGGCGCAACTGCCGGCGGGCAGGGCGGAAACCGCTTCGCGCAAAGCGCGGTTGGCATCCGGTTCACTGATGTCGGCTGGCCGGTTCAGTACCATGATGACCAGTATTGATCCCTCGCCGGTCGGTAAGTCACGCAGGCGCTTTACCAGTGCGGCGTCCTCGTGAAAGGCGGGAATAACCAATACATGGTGCCAGGGCGTTGCCGTTACGGGGCAGGGGGGTAAGCCCGGTTCGATATGGCGCTCCAGGTAGCGATGGCGGGCGAGCGCGGCAGGCACGGTCAGGTGCTACAGCACATCAGTGCAGCGCTGCCTGAATCGGCAGGTCGGCGACAATAGCCGCTTCGATATCCAGCAGCTGATCCCAGCGCTCGGTTACCATCTCGGCTTCGAGGTATTTGTTGGCCAGCCGCAGGAACAGTTCGTAATGGCGCTCCTCGGAGCGGGCGATGGACTGGTAGAACTTTTTCAGTGCGCCCGCTGGCAGTGCGGTAGCCACCAGCGCAAATCGCTCCGCGCCGCGGGCCTCGATAATGCTGGCAGTCAGCAGTCGGTCCAGCAGGTAAATCTCGCGTCCCTTGCGAATGGAATCCCTCAGGGCGAGCACGTAATGGTCCTTGCGATCCGCCACTGTGAGCAGGCCGCGCCGGTGTATCCATTTCACTACCTCGCGGTAGTGGGTGAGCTCCTCCACCGCCAGGTCCGCCATGGCCGCCACCAGTTCAACCCGATCCGGGTAGTGTGACAACATGGAAATTGCCATGCCCGAGGCTTTCTTTTCTGCGGCCGCGTGATCCAGCAGGAAACTGTCGAAGTCCGCCATGACGGCGGTGGTCCAGGCTGCGGGGGTGGCGCAGCGCAGCGGTGAGTTGGGCATGATAGAAGGCAGTGGTTTCATCTGGGCCGGTATTGAACTGCAAGTGCGCTGCGAACACAAGGTGCACAGTGTGTGGTTGCCCCTTGGGTCGCGTTCTGCGTCGCCCGCCGTGTTTCCCTCTCGTTGCAGAGTTGCCGTGGCGATATGCTAGAATTGCCCGATGAAATCCGGGTGGCGCCCGCACGCTTTGGCCAAGCCCGTATACCCATCACTCCCAGGAACATCGAGCCCATGATTATCAAGCCACGCGTTCGCGGATTTCTTTGCATTACCACTCACCCGGTTGGCTGCGAGGCCAACGTCAAACGTCAGATCGACTACGTTAAATCGCAGGGGCCCATCGCAAACGGACCGAAGCGGGTACTGGTGATAGGTGCCTCTACGGGTTATGGATTGGCCTCGCGAATTACGGCTGCGTTCGGGGCGGGAGCTGCCACCCTGGGTATTTTCTTTGAGAAGGAAGGTAGCGAAAAAAAACCCGGCACGGCGGGCTGGTACAACAGCGCGGCATTCCACAATTTTGCGGAAGCCGACGGGCTCTATGCAAAGAGCATCAACGGGGATGCCTTCAGCGACGAGATCAAGCGCAAGACTATCGATACGATCAAGGCCGACCTCGGCCAGGTGGACCTGGTGGTATACAGCCTGGCCGCCCCACGCCGGCAACACCCGGTTACGGGTGAGGTATTTAACTCCACCCTGAAGCCGATTGGCGGGCCCGCGACGCAAAAAGGAGTGAATACCGACAAGGAGGAAGTGCAGGACTTCCACCTCGAGGCAGCGACCCAGGAAGAAATTGACAACACGGTGGCGGTCATGGGTGGCGAAGACTGGCAGATGTGGATAGACGCGCTGGACGATGCCGGTGTGCTGGCGGATGGCGCTAAAACCACCGCATACACCTATATCGGCGAAAAACTCACCTGGGATATTTACTGGCATGGGACCATTGGCGCGGCCAAGAAGGACCTGGACAAACGTGTTGTGGATATACGCGAGCGACTGGCCAGCAGGGGCGGGGATGCCAGGGTATCAGTGCTCAAGGCAGTGGTCACCCAGGCCAGTGCCGCGATTCCCGCCATGCCCATATACCTGGCGCTGCTGTTCAAGGTAATGAAGGAGCAGGGTATCCACGAGGGTTGCATAGAGCAGGTCTATGGTCTGTTTCGGGACTCTCTGTATGGCGCCCAGCCCTACCTTGACGAGGAGGGGCGGCTGCGGGCCGATCGCAAGGAGCTGGACCCCGCTATACAGGCCGCGGTGGGTGAGCTTTGGGAACAGATCAATACAGACACCTTGCGGGAACTGTCGGATTTTGCCGGTTATAAACGCGAGTTCCTGCAGTTGTTCGGGTTTGAGGTGGACGGCGTGGATTACGAGGCTGACGTGAATCCCGACATCGCTATCGCGAATCTGGTCTGAACCTATGCTTGATCATGACGTACCATTTCGCCTCAACAGCCGCGTGCGCCGACTGGTGGCGCCCAATCCCGGCGTGATGACCGGGCCGGGCACCAATACCTACCTGCTGGGCGACGATGAGGTCGCCGTGCTGGATCCGGGTCCGGCGATTCCCGCGCATATCGATGCCATTCTCGAAACAGCGGGAGACCGTATCCGCTGGGTAGTCTGCACCCATACCCACCCTGACCACTCGCCCGCCTGGCAGGCTGTCGCCGAAGCCACGGGTGCGCAGGTGATCGGGGCGCTGCCGGCGGATGATATGTTCCAGGATGATACATTCAGGCCCCACCGGGAACTGCAGCACGACGATGTATTGAGCACGCCGGAGTTCACGCTGCGCGCCGTGCATACCCCGGGTCATGTCAGCAATCACTTCTGCTTTTTCCTGGAAGAGGAGCGGATGCTGTTCGCCGGGGATCACATCATGAATGGCTCCACCGTGGTGATAGTGCCTCCCAGTGGTGATATGAAAGCGTACATCGAGTCGCTGCAATTATTGCTGGCGTACCCGATCGAGTTCATCGCGCCGGGGCACGGTGAGGTCATGGAGGATTCGCGGGCTGTGGTGGAGTGGCTGGTCAACCATCGCCTGCAGCGTGAGAGCAAGGTGATCGGGGGGCTGGAACAGCTCGGGCGCGTGCCGTTGGATGAACTGGTGAAGGTGGTCTACGACGACGTCGATACCAGCCTCCACAAGATGGCAAAGCTGTCGCTGGCGGCGCACCTGATCAAACTGCAGCACGAGGACAGGGCGCGGCACCATGTGGCGGACGATAGCTGGGAAATGTTTGCGCGCCAGGCCTGAAACCCGCGGCTTCCAGGATCTGATATGAAGCTGATCTATACCCATCCCAGCAATATTCTGGTGGCACAGGCCCGCAACTCACTGGAGCTTGCGGGAATCCAGTGTGCTTTGCGCAACGAGTTTGCGGCCGGTGCCATGGGTGAGCTGGCACCTATCAGTGTCTGGCCCGAATTGTGGTTGCTGCGCGACCGGGACTTTGAGCGGGCCAAACTGGTGCTGGCGCAGGCCCGCGCAGAGATTGAGGAAGCGGATTGGCATTGCGTAGCCTGTGGCAGACAAAGCCCCGCCACCTTCGAAGTCTGCTGGCATTGCGCAGTCGAAAGAGCGCCGGCGTAGCACATGTTTTGCCGTATCACACGCCTGTGTCTACTATGGCTGCAACAAATCGGTGATAATCACGCAGCTTGAGAAAGTGCACGCTCGCTGTCGACAATAAAAGAGGATTGAGTAATGAATGGCCTGATGATGAACGTACCTTTATCTGTCACTTCTATCATGGAACATGCAGAGCGTGTTCACGGTACTACCGAGATTGTCTCGTTTACCCGCGATAACCCCCGACACCGGTATACCTACTCGGATGCATTTCGGCGCACGCGCCAGTTGGCCAACGGCATTGCCAAATGGGGCCTGGCGCAAGGAGACCGCATTGCCACGCTGGCCTGGAACGACTATCGCCACTTCGAGACCTACTACGCTGCCGCCTGCAGCGGTTACGTATGCCACACTATCAACCCGCGGCTGTTTCCGGAGCAGGTGGCCTACATTATTAACCATGCACAGGACCAGTACATATTCCTGGACCCGGACTTCCTGCCGCTGGTAGAGGGCGTGGCGGGGGAGTGTCCCGGGGTGAAAGGCTGGATTTTGCTGACCAGCGAAGAACATATGCCCGAAACCAGTCTGCCCAATATCATGTGCTACGAGACATTGGTGGCTGCCGGCGATGTGTCATTCGAGTGGCCATCGCTGGATGAAAACACGGCCTGCGCCCTGTGCTATACCTCTGGCACCACGGGCAACCCCAAGGGCGTATTGTATTCCCATCGCTCAACCATGTTGCACGCCTATGCGACCATGATGCCGGATGCCATGGGTCTTTCCCGCAAGGACGTGGTGTTGCCCATCGTGCCCATGTTTCACGTCAACGCCTGGGGTACGCCTTATTCCTGCCCAATGGCCGGGGCCAAGCTGGTGTTTCCCGGCAGCAAGATGGGCGACGGCGAAACCCTGGCAGCCCTGATTAACGAGGAGGGGGTCACCATGTCAGCGGGCGTGCCGACCGTCTGGCTGGGTCTGCTGGCCTATCTCAGGTCATCCGGCCTGCGGGTGGATTCCCTGGAGCGCATCATTGTTGGCGGCTCGGCCTGCCCACTGTCCATCATGGAAGACTTCGATACCTACGGCGTGGAAACCCGGGTGGGTTGGGGAATGACAGAAATGAGCCCACTTGGCACTGTGAACAGCAGCCCGTCCAATCGCGAAGCATACAGTGATGAGGAGTTCGCGAAAGTGCGGCTCAAAGCGGGGCGCCCCATATTTGGTGTGGAAATGAAAATCGTCAGCGACAGTGGCGAAGAGCAACCCTGGGACGGGGTGGCTTTTGGTTCCCTCAAAGTGCGCGGCCCCTGGATTTGCTCCAATTATTTCAAGCTTGAGGAGTCCGATGCCCATGCCGAAGAGGGCTGGTTCGAGACGGGTGACGTGGCGACCATAGATCCCGATGGTTTTATGGCGATTACTGACCGCACCAAGGACGTGATCAAGTCCGGCGGAGAGTGGATATCCTCTATCGAGGTGGAAAACGTGGCTACCGACCACCCCAAGGTGGCAGAGGCCGCAGTGATCGGCCATTTTCATCCCAAGTGGAGCGAGCGTCCACTGCTTATCGTGGTGCGTAACGCGGATGCCCAGGACCTGACAGCCGGGGAAATGCTGGCCTGGTTCGATGGCAAGATAGCCAAATGGTGGACGCCGGAGGCCGTGGAGTTTGTCGATGAACTGCCCCACACAGCCACCGGAAAGTTGCAAAAAGTCACGCTGCGAGAAATGTTCAAGGATTACACCTTCCCGGGCTGACCGGACAGGCGCAAGGACAGGAATGAATGAGTAAGGAATCAACGACCCATACGATACTGTTGAATCGGGCCAGGGCACACGAACGCAATCACCAGGTAGAGGAAGCGCGGGCGTTGTACGAGCAAATCCTGCGCGAAAATCCCAGGCACAAAAAAGCCGGGCGGGCCCTGGCTTCGCTTACCGCGGCTGCCACACGAACCGCGCCGCCGCTCACCGAGGCCGATTTTAACCGCGTTCTCACCCTGGCCCGAACCAACCTGCAGCAGGCCGAGGCCGAGGCCGCCCGCTTGTGTCGCCTGCACCCCGGCCAGCCGGCGCTGGAGAACCTGCACGGTGTCATCATGGTCCGGGGTGGCGCTCCCGAGCCGGCAGTTAATGCCTTTCGGCGAGCCCTTGCAGTCGAACCCGGTTTTACCGACGCCATCAGTAACCTTGCCTCTGCACTGAGCGCTCTTAACCGTGAAGAAGAGGCGGTAATATGTTTCGAGCGACTGTTGTCTGCGAAAATCAGAGACCCCGAAATTTTTTACAATTACGGTAACAGCCTGGGCAAGCTGGGCCGTGATCTCGAGGCGGTTAATGCCTACAAAAATTCACTTAACCTGCGCCCGCTGTCCCCCGGAGCCTATAACAATATGGGTAAAGCCCTGAGCCGGCTGGGTCATCCCGAGCAGGCTCAGACCTGCTATGAGAATGCGTTGGAAATAGACCCTGCCAACGATGCGGCGGCTCGCAATCTGGCCCGGTTGCATTCAGCCGCGGCGCGTTTCGGGGAAGCGAAAGCGCTATATGAGGGCCAGCTGTCTCGCAACCCGCAGGATGTCGATGCGCTGTTCAGTCTGGCAATATGCCAGATCAATATGGGTGAACGGGTTGTTGCCATCGAGTCCCTTGAGCGTGTTTTGGAGCTCAACGCATCGGCACCGGCACCACAGTTCCTGCTCGATGCGTTGCGCGGGGTGTCGCGCGACGCCGCGCCAGCCGAATATACCCGTGGGTTGTTCAACGACTACGCAGAAAGCTTTGAACATGACCTGACAGTTAAACTCGAGTACCAGGCGCCAACATTACTGCGCGGTCTGCTGGAGCAGGCTTTGCCCGCTGCGCGACACTACACGAATACCCTGGATATCGGCTGTGGAACCGGGCTCGCCGGGGATGCGTTCCGGTCGCTGACCAATAAGCTTACCGGTATCGACCTCTCATCGGAGATGCTGTCCAAAGCGGCGGAAAAGCGCATTTATGACAGTCTCCTGACCGGGGACGTGGTTGAGTTGCTTGGCAATAGTGAGGATGCTTTTGATCTGGTGCTTTGTTGCGACGTGCTGCCCTACCACGGTGATCTTGCGCCGCTGTTTGAGGCGGTGGCGGCCAGAACGCAAGTGGGTGGACATTTTCTGTGCACAACCGAGCAAGCAGACAGTGGTAACTATACGCTGCAGGCTTCAGCCCGTTTCGCTCATGCGACCGATTATATTATTCAATGCGCTTCAGCTGCCGGTTTCGACGCCGTGGCGCAGAAGGTCATCAAGCTGCGCAAAGAAAGGGCTGACTGGATTTCTGGCGGGATATATTGTTTTGCGCGACGCGGCTGACCAGCTGCGTGGCATGGCAGGGCTTCATCCAGAAACCAGAACGGATTTTCAGTGCCGACTCGCCCCGTGATCCAATTCACAATATAAGGCCTTACTGCTGGCCCGAAACGCTGCCTGTGCTAGCTTGAACGAGTGCGCCTCAGGGGGCGCACCGAGCGGGGCCACAACATGACTGTGTACGGCTGAGTTTTTCCCTTCTGGCCTGCCCCGCTTGCTCTAACTTTATCGCTTTAATTTATGCCCCTCGGCACGATTTTCGCTGGTCTCCCGGTGCCGCTTTGTGGTGGTCCTGGGCTGGCAGCCGCCGCCTCTCCCGCGGGTATTTCAGGCAACTGCGAGTGTGACCGGAATTTCGGTATTCGTAGAATAAATGCAAATAAAATACGAAAAAAGTTCTACGGAGGCGATTTACTGGCTATAATCCCGCCTGAATTCGTTCACGTTGTGCACTGAATATGCCCGCAGACGCCTATCAATCACGCACTCTGCCCCAGGTTGTCGCCGACTCAGCCGCTCGCTATGGGGAGCGCTTGGCGATAACGGACGGCGAAGTATCGTTGACCTATGCCGGCCTGGACGAGGCGGGCCGGCAGGCGGCAGCGGCTTTTGTCGCCGCGGGGCTGGCCAGGGGCGATCGTATCGCGATCTGGGCCCCGAATATCTACCAGTGGATTATTGCCGCTATCGGTGCACAGAGTGTGGGTGGGGTGCTGGTACCACTCAATACCCGGCTCAAGGGGCCGGAGGCGGCTTATATCCTCAATACCAGCGGTGCTCGCCTGTTGTTTACTGTCGGCGACTTCCTGGGGGTTAACTATCCGCAGCAGCTGCGCGGCAGCCAATTGCCGGCCCTGGAGCAGATTGTCCTGTTGTCCGGAGAATCGACTGGAACTCTGTCCTGGCGGGATTTTCTGGCGGCGGGTGAGGCCGTCCCGGCCAGCGAGGTCGCGCAGCGCGCGGCAGCACTGACTCCCGATGACGTCCTGGATATCCTTTTTACTTCAGGTACAACCGGCAAACCCAAGGGCGTGGTTACCTGTCACGGACAGAATATTCGCACCTTCGAGACCTGGAGCGCCACGGTGGGCCTGCGCTCCGATGACAACTACCTGATCATTAACCCGTTTTTTCATTCCTTTGGGTACAAGGCCGGCTGGTTGGCCGCGATTATCCGCGGCGCGCATATGTTGCCAGTGAAGAGTTTCGACCTGGATGAGGTGCTGGCCACGATACCCCGGGAGCGGATTTCCATGATTCCCGGTCCGCCGACGATATACCAGTCGCTACTGGCCCATCCGGCGCGCGGTGAGCACGACCTGTCCAGCCTGCGCCTGGCGGTCACTGGGGCGGCCCCGGTGCCGGTCTCGCTGGTGGAGCAAATGAGAGAGGAGCTTGGCTTTGAAGTGGTTGTCACCGCCTACGGACTTACCGAGACCTGTGGTGTTGTATCCATTTGCCGCCCCGATGACAGTGCAGAGCGTATTTCCCACAGTTCGGGCCGGGCCATGGACGGTGTGGAGATGAAGTGCGTGGACGCCGCTGGCGAGACGGTAGCCGAGGGTGAGCCCGGGGAGATATGGTGCCGCGGTTTCAACGTGATGCGCGGCTACCTGGGCAACCCCGATGAAACGGCCCGGGCAATCACTTCCGATGGCTGGTTGAAAACCGGCGACGTGGGGGTGATGGATGCGGACGGCTATGTGCGCATTACCGATCGCATCAAGGATATGTTTATTGTCGGTGGCTTCAACTGCTATCCGGCGGAAATCGAGAACAGCCTGTGCAGCCTGCGCGGGGTTGCGCGCGCTGCGGTCATCGGGGTGCCCGATGAACGCCTGGGTGAGGTAGCCCGTGCCTATGTGGTTTTGACAGCTGATGCAGGGCTGGACGAGGCCGCCGTAATCGACTGGTGTCGGGACAATATGGCGAATTACAAGGTGCCGCGCTCGGTGAGATTTCTCGAGGAGTTGCCTCTCAATGCCGGCGGCAAGGTGCTGAAGAACGAACTGCGCCAGCGCGCGGTGGGCGATTCCACATGAACGAAATGAATCTGGCGGCGGCCACTGCACTGATAGAACTCGATGCGACGGATGAGGCGATTATCGCACTGCTGCGCATCGATGGCCGGGCCCCTTATCGCAGCATCGCCCGGGAACTGGGCGTGACCGAAAGTACGGTGCGTTCGCGGGTGCGGCGGCTGGAGGAGTCAAACACCATGCGGGTGGTGGCGGTGACCGATACGGAAGCGGCGGGCTTTGGCATGTTGCTTGCGATCGGTGTAGAGGTGGATGGTCGCTCGCCCGAGGCGGTGGCCCGGGAACTGGCTGACTTTCCCGAGGTGTTTTCCGTCAATGTGGTCATGGGGGCCCAGGATATAGAGATACTGGTGGTGACCCGGGACCAGGAAACGCTGGGCGACCTGGTGGGCGAGCGGCTGGCGGCCGTGCCCGGAGTGCGTCGACTGACGCCTGCACTGGCCCTGGATGTGCTGAAAAACCAACCCGACTGGGTGCCTTTCCATGACACTCCCCTGTCCGATGTTGCTGCGGGTGGTGAGCCTGGGGCATGAGCCGTCGTGAGCTGGGCGACCTGGACAAACAGATCGTGGCGCAGCTGTCGCGGGATGCGCGCCGCAGCAATGGCCAGATCGCGGGTGACCTGGGGGTTACCGAGGGCACGGTGCGGGCCAGGATAAAACGCATGGAGGAGGCAAAACAGATTCGCCTCACCGCCGTCACCAATATCGATCGCTTTGGTGACGCACTGCTCGCCTACATCTGGATAGAAGTTGAGCGCAGCGACCGCACCCGGGAGGTGGCGAAAGCACTGGCCACCGTGCCGGAGCTGGGGTTTGTCGGGGTGATGCTGGGGCGCTCCGATATCCTCGCTATCACCATGGTGCGCAATACCGAGCATCTGGCGGATTTTGTGCACAGTCGCATCAGCAGTATTGACGGGGTGCGCAGGACCGAGAGCACCCTGGGCGTGAACTTTGTGAAACACGATTACCGCATGGCGCGGATTGTCAGTTAACCGGGAACCAAACAGGACGTATTGAATGGATAAGCAAATGACCGCGGCGCAAGTTGTGGCGCAACTGCGCGATGGCATGACCATCGGCATCGGTGGCTGGGGCCCGAGGCGCAAGCCCATGGCCCTGGTCAGGGAAATCCTGCGCTCCGACCTGAAAGATCTGACACTGGTCTCTTACGGCGGCGCAGATGTAGGCATGCTGTGCGCGGCGGGCAAGGTCAGGAAACTGGTATTTGCCTTTGTCTCCCTCGATTTTATTCCACTGGAGCCCTATTTCCGCCAGGCGCGCCAAAGCGGTGAGCTCGAGGTGATGGAAATAGACGAGGGCATGTTGCTGCTGGGCCTGCGGGCCGCGGCCTGGGGGGTGCCTTTTATTCCCACCGAAGTCGGCCTGGGTACCGACATCATTGTTCGCAATCCCGATATCAAGCTGGTCGACAGCCCCTACGACGACAAGGAGTGGGTCGCCATGCCGGCCCTGAAACTCGACGCGGCGCTGATTCATGTCGATCGCGCTGACACGCGCGGCGTCTGCCAGATCGCCGGCCCCGACCATTACATGGACGACTGGTACGCGCGCGCGGCCAGCGCAACCTACGTATCCTGCGATGAACTGGTAGACACGGCTTTCTTTCGCGACCCGGCCCAGGCCAGGCAGGTTTATTGGGAGCGGGCTGCCACCACTGGGGTGGTGCACATTCCCGGCGGTGCCCACCCCACCTCCTGCTCTCCGCAATACGGTTTTGATGTCCCGCACTTCAAGGCCTATGCGGCCAGTGCGAAGGAGGGTGGGATCCAGGCCTACCTGGAGCAGTACCTGGGGGCTTCGGAAGATGACTACCAGCAACGCGTGGGCGGCCTCGACGCCATCCGCGCAATCGCCTTGCCCACCTATTGATACGCCACGGAGATCGCATCGCAATGAGTAATTCGGCAACTGAATACACCCTGGCGGAATTGTGCATCGTGGCCGCCGCGGAAGCGTTTCGCCAGGACGGCGAAGTACTGGCCACCGGTATCGGCGTGGTACCGCGCCTGGCCGCCAGCCTTGCAATGAAGACCTTTAACCCGGACCTGATGATGACGGACTCGGAGGCGTTTGTGCTGAGTGAGCCCAATCCCCTGGGGGCGCGTGGCGATGACTTCGAACAGGCCAACGAGACCTGGATGGGTTTCTCACGCATCTTTGACAACGTCTGGAGTGGCCGGCGTCACGCCATGCTCGGCCCTACCCAGATAGACTGTTTCGGGCAGTCGAATACCTCGGCGCTGGGTGGTACCTACCAGCAGCCGAAAGTGATGATGCTCGGCGCGCGGGGTTTCCCGGGTAATTCCATCTCACACCCCAACAGTTTTTTTGTGCCCGGGCACAGTACCAAGGTGTTTGTCGAAGGTGAGTGTGACTTTGTTTCTTCTATCGGCTACAACCCGGCACGCCTGCCCAGGGGGCACAGACTGGATGATGTGGATATTCGCCTGATAGTGACCAACCTGTGCGTGATGGACTTCGGGGGGGCTGGCCACCAACCGCGCCTGCTGTCCCTGCATCCGGGTGTCACCGCGCAGCAGGTGAGGGAGAATACGGGTTTTGAACTGGCGATTGGCGACGATGTGCCTGTGACTGCGGCGCCAACAGCAGAGCAGCTGGCTGTTATCGCGGCACTTGACCCCCACAACCAGCGCGCCTACCAGATTAAAGACAACCCCCCCGGCGACCGCTCCGGAGTGGTTGGCTGACATGCTGCAAACGCGGCTGACCGAAAAACTGGGCTGCAAATATCCCATTGTGCAGACGGCGATGGGATGGGTGGCGGATCCGAACCTGGTGGCCGGAAGTTGCAATGCCGGCGGCTTCGGCTTCCTGGCGGGGGCAACGATTCCGCCCCAGGAGATAGAGCGTGACATCCTGCGGGTGAAAGAGCTCACCTTGGCGCCCTTTGGCGTGAACTTTCATATGTACCAGCCCAACGCCGCGGACATAGTCGACATGGTTATTCGGCATGGCGTGCGCGCGGTGAGCTACTCCCGCTCGCCGGGTCCCGAGATGATTCGCAAGCTGAAGGATGCCGGGGTTATCTGTATGCCTACCGTGGGCCTTCCCAAGCACGCCATCAAGGCGGTGGAGCTGGGAGCAGATATTGTCACAGTACAGGGCGGGGAGGGCGGCGGTCACACCGGCGCTGTGCCCACCACCCTGCTGATCCCGCAGGTGATCGATGCGGTGGGTGCAAAGGTGCCCGTGGTGGCGGCGGGCGGTTTCAAGGATGGCCGTGGACTGGTGGCGGCGCTGGCCTGGGGCGCCGACGGCATTGCCATGGGGACACGCTTTCTGATGACAGCCGAGAGCCCTGTACCGCGCGCGACGCTGCAGCGCTATATCGACTGTGGCAATCCGGGCGAAATCATCGTCTCGCGCGCCATGGATGGGCTGCCCCAGCGCATGATCATGAACGAGTTGCTGGGCGAACTGGAACGGGCGGGCTCCTTGCACAAATTGTGGATTGCCCTGCGCAATGGACTGGCTTTTCGCAAGCACACGGGTGCGTCGGTTATGGGTTTGTTGCGATCGGCCATAGCCATGAGCGGCGGTGACGATATGTCTGCCAGCCAGGCGATTATGTCGGCCAACGCGCCGATGATAATCCAGAAAGCCATGGTCGATGGGGAGCCTTCACGAGGTGTATTGCCCAGTGGCCAGGTGGCTGGAGTTATCAATGACCTGCCGCCCTGCGCTGAGCTGGTGGCATCGATTGTTGCAGAAGCAGAGCAGCGTCTTATCGCGCTTGCGCAGCGCAGTCAGTAACGGGAGCAAAGACATGTCAAAACCCTTTATTACCAATATCGCCAACGGCATTGCCGAGATGATCCTGGATCATCCACCGGTTAACGCCTTCGACAGCGCCGGCTGGTTCGCCATCGCGCAAGAGATCGATGCGCTGGGCGCTGATGACGCGGTGCGGGTCATTATTATCGGCGCAGCCGGCAAGGGTTTTTGCGCCGGCGTCGACATCAAGGAGCTGGCGGCCGACCCGCAGAAAATTGTCGCGGTAAACAAGGGGAACTACGAAACCTTCCGCGCCATTCATCGCAATCCCAAGCCCGTTATCATCGCACTGCACAGCTTTGTGCTAGGTGGCGGCATCGGCATGGCCGGCGCTGCGGACATTATCCTGTGCTCTGATTGCGCGCGCTTTGGCGTGCCGGAGATCGACCGTGGTGCCATGGGGGGCGGTGCCCATCTGCAGCGTATGTTCCCGGTACAAAAAGTGCGCTACATGTATTTCACCGGAGAGTTTATCGATGCCCGGGAGGCTTATCGCCTGGGTGCCGTTGAGCGGGTGGTACCGCTGGAAGAGTTGTTGCCCACCGCGCGGGAGATAGCAGCGAAGATCGCCGAGAAGTCTCCCGCCATGGTGAAGCTGGCCAAGGAGGCGCTTACCGGCATCGAGGACGGCAACCTGGAAGACAAGTACCGCTGGGAGCAGGGCTTCACCCTGGAGGCATACACCATGGGCGACTCACAGGAATCGCGCGATGCTTTTGTCGCCAAGCGCGATGCGAAATTTTAGGGCCGGGTGACCTCATGAACCTGGCATATACGGTACAACAGCAGACCTTTCGCGAAGAGGTCCGGCAGTGGCTGGCGCAGAATGTGCCCGCCCGGCCGCTCAGTTCCTTTGACACCGCCGAGGGCTTTGCCCAGCACCGGGAGTGGGAGGCGCGCCTTAACGCGGGGCGCTGGGGCATGGTCACCTGGCCGGAAGAGTTTGGCGGCCGCGGTTGCGACCTGATCGACTGGCTGATCTTCGAGGAGGAGTACTACCAGGCGCGCGCTCCCCTGCGGGTGAACCAGAACGGTATTTTCCTGCTCGGGCCCACACTGATGGAGTACGGCACCGCGGAACAGCAAGCGCGCATCCTGCCGAAGATGGCCTGTGGTGAAGAGGTCTGGGCCCAGGGCTGGTCCGAGCCCAATGCCGGGTCCGACATGGCGGCGATTCGCGCGACGGCCAGGCTGAGTAAAGACCGTTATGTCATCAACGGCCAGAAAATCTGGTCCACCCGCGCGGTGTGGGCCGACTGGCTGTTCGGTATGTTTCGCACCGATCCCGATTCGTCCCGCCATCGCGGCCTGACCTTTATCCTGGTGCCGCTGGCCACGCCCGGCATAACCGTTCGGCCTATTCCGCAACTCGACGGCCTGCCCGGTTTTGCCGAGGTATTTTTCGACGATGTCGAGGTGGCGGTGGAAAATCGGCTGGGTGATGAAGGTGCCGGCTGGCAGGTGGCCATGGCTACCGCCGGGTTTGAGCGGGGCCTGATGTTGCGCTCGCCCGCCCGTTTCCAGGAGACCGCGAAACGGCTGGTGGAGCTTTACCGGGCCAATTGCTCCACTGCCCAGGACGATCCCGGGGTAAAGGATGCGGTGATTCGCGCTTACCTCGATGCCGAGAGTTACTGCCTTGCGACTTACCAGACCGCCTGCCGGTTGGGTAAAGGTGGCAAGATCGGGGCGGAGTCCTCTACCAATAAAATATTCTGGTCGGAGCTGGACCAGGCGATGCACGCCACGGCCATGAGTATCCTGGGTGCCCGCGCCGAGCTGCTGCCCCATGCGCCGGATGCTGCGGGGGTTGGAAACTGGCTGGACGGATGGCTTTTTTCCCAGTCCGGTCCTATTTATGCCGGCACCAATGAGATCCAGCGCAATATCGTTGCCGAGAGAATGCTGGGGATGCCGAGGTAGCTATGGATTTTACATTTACAGAAGACCAGTTGCTGTTCCAGTCCTCCGTGCGCGATTTTCTCACCGGCGAGGTTTCGCCCGCGCGAATACGTGCCAGCTGGGAGACAGACAGCGGCCGTGACCCGGAGCTGTGGCGACAACTGGCTGAGCTGGGCCTGACCGGTATCACGGTCCCTGAAGAGTGCGGCGGCCTCGGCATGAGCGCGCTTGATTTCGTGTTGCTGGCCCAGGAGTGCGGCTATGTGGCATTGCCCGAACCGCTGGTTCACACCGCCCTGGTGGCGGTGCCACTGCTGTGTGACCTGGGCGGCGAACTGGCTGCGCAATGGCTGCCCCGTATCGCGGCCGGCGACGCCAGGGTAGTGGTGGGGCTGCAGCAGAACCTGGTGGTAGAGGATGCCCATGTGGCAGACCTGTTGCTGCTGCAACGCGGTGATGACTGGTTCGCGCTGTCAGCTGACCAGGTGGAGCTGCGTCGCAACGAGTCGGTAGATCCCTCCCGTCGCCTGTTCGCCGTCGATCTTGAAGCGGGGGCAGAGCCTTTATTGACGGGAGCCCGGGCGCGCGATCTCGCTGCCGCGACACTGGATCGCGGCGCCCTGGCTTGTGCTGCCCAGGCACTGGGCCTGGCCCAGCGAATGGTGGACATGGCGGTGAGCTACAGCGCGGACCGGCAGCAGTTTGGCAAGCCGATTGGCTCATTCCAGGCAGTAAAACACCTGATGGCGAACGTCGCCGTACGCCTGGAATACGCCCGGGCGCCTGTGCACCGCGCCGCCTACAGCCTGGCCAAAGGGGATCTCGCTGCCGCTCGCGCTGTATCGCACGCCAAACTGATGGCCTGCGAGGCGGCCAACCTCGCGGCGAAACACAGCATCCAGGTGCACGGCGCCATGGGCTACACCTGGGAAGTGGATCTGCACATATTCATGAAGAAAGCCTGGGCCCTGGCCAATACCTGGGGCGACATGGCCTTTCACAAGGCGCGGATAGCTGACTACATTTTTTCCGAGGACGCCGCGCTGGGCGCGGCGGCAACCTTTACTGATAAAACAGAGGAATAGTTAAATGGCAGAAGCCTACATAGTTGATGCAGTGCGCAGCCCCACCGGCAAGCGCAGGGGCGGTCTGGCGGAAGTTCATGGCGCTGATCTCGGCGCTCACGTACTCCGGGCACTGGTGGATCGCAACCCGATACCCGAGGTGGATTACGAAGATGTGATGTTTGGCTGCCTGGATGCTATCGGCCCGCTGGCCGGTGATATCGCCCGCACTTGCTGGCTGGCTGCGGGCCTGTCCGATGAAGTACCCGGAACCACCATCGACCGGCAGTGCGGTTCCTCTCAGCAGGCCGTGCACTTTGCCGCGCAGGCTGTCATGAGCGGTGTCAACGATGTCGTCATCGCCGGTGGCGTGCAAACCATGTCGAAGATACCCATCTCCGCCGCAATGCTTGCCGCTGAGCCGCTGGGCTTCAGCGACCCCTTCTCCGGCAGTCAGGGCTGGCGGGCTCGCTATGGGGATGTGCAGGTCTCCCAGTTCAACTCGGCCCAGATGATAGCCGACAAGTGGAAAATATCCCGCGAACAGATGGAGGCCTTTTCCCTGGAGTCCCACACCCGTGCCTTGCGCGCTATCGAGGAGGGGCGATTTGACCGCGAGGTTGTACCGCTCAACGGGGTCACCATGGATGAAACACCCCGCCGTACATCAATGGAGAAGATGGCGGAGCTGCAGCCCCTGGCTGAAGGCGGCACCATCACCGCCGGTGTGTCCAGCCAGACCTGTGACGGCTCTTCCGCCATGCTGATCGTGTCCGAGGACGCCCTCAAGCGTTACAAGCTGACTCCCCGCGCCCGCATTGCCCACATGAGCGTGCGCGCCGAGGACCCTATCTGGATGCTGACCGCGCCTATTCCCGCCACCGCTTATGCCATGAAGCGCTCGGGTATGAAGCTCGAAGACATGGACCTGGTGGAAATCAACGAGGCCTTTGCGTCGGTGCCAATGGCCTGGTTGCTGGAGACCGGCTATCCCCACGAGAAGATCAACGTCAACGGCGGCGCGATCGCCCTGGGTCATCCGCTGGGCTCCACCGGCACCAAGTTGATGACAACCTTGCTGCATGAGCTGGAGCGCACCGGTGGACGTTATGGTCTGCAGACCATGTGTGAAGGCGGTGGGCAGGCGAACGTCACGATTATCGAGCGTTTGTAGTTAGCGTTCTCTGGTTGCCGTCTCGAGCTTCGGCAAAAACATCGGTGCAAGTAGGGAGGATGCGATCTGCCCTTACCGGACCGTGGAGCGCATGGATGCGCGATACGAGCCCCCATGGACGGGTTCACGGCGAGTCCGGCAAGGGCAGATCGCATGCTCGCTACGTCGAGTCGAGAACTTGAGAACTAACAAACTCAGGAAGTCGTTTAAAACAGCGATAAAGTAATAGAGGAAGAAATCAATGAGCGGAATATGTGAAGGCAGGGTAGTCATCATCACCGGCGCAGGCGGTGGTCTGGGTGCGGCCCATGCCAGGGTGCTGGCGGGAGAGGGCGCCTGTGTTGTGGTCAACGACATCAACGAGGCGGCCGCGGCAAAAGTGGTGGCCGAAATCACCGCTGCCGGCGGCAAGGCCGTTGCCAATACTTCCGATATAACCCACTACGATGACAGCCTCAATGCAGTGAAACAGGCGCTGGAAACCTATGGCGACCTGCACGGTGTGGTCAACAACGCGGGCATCAACCGCGACCGCATGTTTGCCTCGATGACGGAGGAGGACTGGGACCTGATCATGGCGGTGCATCTGAAAGGGCATTTCTGTATAAGCTCCCACGCCGTACATTACTGGCGCGGTCGCTCCAAGGAGGGCAATCCGGTTGATGCACGCATAATCAATACCAGCTCCGGGGCAGGTCTGCAGGGCTCGGTAGGGCAGTCGAACTACGCCGCAGCCAAAGCGGGTATCGCGGCACTCACGCTGAACCAGGCGGCGGAGCTGCAGCGCTACGGGATTACGGCCAATGCCATAACGCCAGCTGCCCGCACGGGTATGACCACTGCTGTGCCGGAGATGGCGCAGCGCATGGCGAAGCCCGAGGACGGCAGTTTTGATTACTGGGCACCGGAAAACGTGTCTTCACTGGTGGCGTGGTTGTTGTCCGCTGAAGCGAAAGAAATTACGGGCCGGGTGTTCGAAGCCGAGGGCGGCAAGATCTCCATAGCCGATGGCTGGCGTACCACCGAGGGCGTGGACAAGGGCGCGCGCTGGGAGCCGGCGGAGGTAAAGGACGCTATCGCCCGCTTGCTGGCGGATGAAGTGCCGGCCCAGAAAGTCTACGGCACCTGATACTCACTATGAATTGACAGTGGTCACACCCATGGATTTCAGATTTACCGAAGAGCAGGAAATGATTCGCACCACCGCCCAGGCCTTCCTGGCGGAGACGTCCACGCCCGCTGCCGTACGGGCCGCGATGGTCACCGAGCGGGGCTATGACCCGGAGTTATGGCAGCGTATCTGTAGTGACATGTACTGGCAGGCCATGCATATTCCCGAGGAATACGGCGGCCTGGGGCTGGGCTATGTCGAGCTGGTGGCGACCCTGGAGCAAATGGGTCGTAACCTGCTGTGTGCACCTTTCTTTGCGACCGTCTGCCTGGCGGCCAATGCGCTGCTGGTAGCGGGCAGTGACGAACAGAAAACGCGCTACCTGCCGCAACTGGCGGCCGGCACTACCGGCACGCTGGCCTATACCGGCAGCAGTGGTCGCTGGGATGCCCTGGCGGTGGATGTGAACTGCGCGGCTCAGGAGGGAGGGTATCGCCTGTCCGGCAAATATCGCTATGTGCCCGATGGACATACCGCCGAGGTCCTGGTGCTGGCTGCCAGGGCGCCAGGCAGCGCTGGCGAAGAGGGCGTCAGCCTGTTTGTTATTCCTGCAGACACAGCGGGAATAAGCCGGCGCTGGCTGCCGACTATGGACCAGACCCGCCGGCAGGCTGAACTGGTGCTGGACAATGTCTTCGTGCCGGCTGATGCACTGATGGGTATCGAGGGCGAGAGCTGGCCGCTGCTGGCAAAAATTATCGAGCTTGCGACCATTGCCATTACCGCTGATCAGTTGGGCGGGGCGCAGCAAGCGCTGGACAGCACGGTGGATTACCTGCAGGAGCGGGTGCAGTTCGGACGGGTCATCGCGTCATACCAGGCCGTCAAGCACAAGGCGGCGGACATGATGGTCAAGGTAGAGGCGAGTCGGTCGGCCGTATACTACGCCGCCTGTATTGCTGATGAGGCGTTGTCCGGTGGTCCGCTGGGTGTGGAGCTCGCCGAGGCGGCCAGTATCGCCAAGGCCTATTGCTCGGACGCCTATTTCTTTAACGCGGGCTGCGGCATACAGCTACACGGTGGAGTGGGCTTTACCGCCGAGTACGATATACAGCTGTACTTCAAGCGGGCGCGGTCCACCGAGATATTTTTGGGTGACGGTGCCTGGCACCGTGAGCGACTCGCCTGCCTGCTGCTCGACGGAGCGGCCCCGGCGCATGTGCAGGAGGCGTTGGCATGAAGCTGAGTTTCAGCAAAGAAGATGAGCAGTTTCGCGCCGAGGTCGCCGACTGGCTGGCGGCCAACTTGTGTGGTGAGTTCGAGAACATACGCTATCGCGGCGGCCCCGGTGACGAACACAGTTATGTGGAAGAGCGCAAAGCCTGGGAGCGCGAACTACACGAGGGTGGCTGGACCGGCCTGGGCTGGCCCCGCGAAGATGGCGGCCGCGGTGCCACTATCGAGCAACAGGTCATCTTCAACGAGGAGTATGCCCGGGCGGGAGGGCCTGGCCGTATGGGGCATATTGGCGAGACGCTGACCGGCCCCACGCTGATAGCATTCGGCACCCGGCAGCAAAAACAGCGCTTTTTGCCGGGCATCCTGCGGGGAGAGGATTTATGGTGCCAGGGTTACTCGGAGCCCGGCGCCGGTTCCGACCTCGCCAATGTGAAGACCCGGGCGCGCTTTGACGAGAGCCGCCAGCGTTGGCTCATCACCGGCCAGAAGGTGTGGACTTCCCTGGCCCATGAATCCAGGTACTGCTTTGTGATTGCCCGCACCGACGCGGCCTCGGTAGGGCACAAGGGGCTGGGTTTTTTCCTGCTGGAAATGGACCAGCCCGGTATCGTGGTGCGCCCGATAGAGCAGATCACCGGCACCAGCGAATTCAACGAGGTGTTTTTTGACGAGGCGCAGTGCGGCGCTGACGATATTGTGGGTGCCCCGGGTGATGGCTGGAAGGTGGCCATGGGCCTGCTGGGTTTTGAGCGGGGAGTATCCACCCTGGGCCAGCAGATGTTGTTCCAGAATGAGTTCGACGAAGTGCTGCGCATTGCCAGGGAAAACGGCGCCGCCGCCGATCCCGCACTGCGCCAACGCATAGCCGATGCCCACGTGGGGCTGCGCATTATGCGTTTTAACAGCATGCGCATGTTGTCCGGTGGCGGGGATGACGGCACCCTCAACCGGGAAGCCATGATCTATAAGCTGTACTGGGCCACCTGGCACCGCAACCTGGGTAAGTTGGCCATGGACGTGCTGGGCCCGGAGAGTGAAGTGCTCGACGGCGCGCCCTACGCGCTGAATCGACTGCAGTCCCTGTACCTGTTTACCCGGGCCGACACTATTTACGGCGGCACCAACCAGATTCAACGCAATATCATCGCAGAGCGTGCCCTGGGTATGCCGCGCGAGCCCAGGGGCTAGCGGCGCCGGGCAACACTGCTGTCGGCACGACGGTGCCGTTGTTTCTAACCAGAAGGACATCAATATGGCACTCAAGGATCCACCACCCTATGTGGCCGGGCACAACCTGCTGGCGGGAAAGTCGGTGCTCATTACAGCGGCCGCCGGCGCCGGCATTGGTTTTGCCGCAGCCACCCGGGCCGCGGAGGAGGGCGCCCGCGCCGTCATGATCAGTGATATTCACGAGGGCCGACTGGAGCAGGCTGTCGCGAAACTGAAAGAGGACACGGGTCTTGAAATGGTGTTCGGCATGCTGGCGAACGTCACCGCTGAGCCCGAAGTGCAGGCCCTGGTAGATGCGGCCGAGGAACAGCTGGGCGGTGTAGATGTGCTTATCAACAACGCGGGCCTGGGCGGTACCCGACTATTGGTGGATATGGCAGATGAGGAGTGGTCGCGGGTGCTGGATATCACCCTGACGGGCACCATGCGCATGACCCGGGCCATGTTGAGAAAAATGCAGCCGCGCGGCGCGGGGGTGATCGTCAACAATGCCTCGGTACTGGGCTGGCGCGCGCAGAAAGAGCAGTGTCATTACGCCGCGGCGAAGGCCGGCGTTATGGCGCTCACCCGCTGCGCCGCGCTGGAAGCGGCGGATTTTGGTGTGCGGATTAACGCGGTGTCGCCGTCGATCGCTTTTCACGAATTCCTGAAAAAGACAACTCCCATGGAATTATTGGAGGAACTCGCTGCCAAAGAAGCATTCGGCCGCGCGGCTGAAGTGTGGGAGGTGGCCAACGTGATGATGTTCCTGGCCTCGGATTACTCGGGTTATATGACCGGTGAAATAGTCTCCTGCTCAAGCCAGCGCGCCTGATACATGTTACCTGCTGGTAACTGAGGGGGTTTCAACCCGGACCGTTGCGGCGGCCCGGGCGAGACGTGTTTCACCGGTGTGGCGTGTTACAATGGCGCAGCCTTGCGAACGCTGCCTGCAGTCGCCGCTGGCCCACTTCGGCCAAGAATGTGTTGAGTCATGAAAAAAATCGGCGAATTGCTGGTAGAACAGGGAAAAATTTCCGAACGCGACGTGGAGCGAACACTGCTGGCCCAGGCGGAAATGGGCGGCGTATTCGGTCAGGTGCTGGTGAAGCTGGGGCTGGTGTCCGAGGCGGACGTGGCCACCGCGCTGGCGGCGCAACTCTCTATCGGGCTGCTGGGCGCAGCTGACTACCCCGAAACCCCCATTCGTCTTGAGGCTGTCGCCCAGGATTTTCTGCTCAGTAACGCCGTCGTGCCGGTGGCCGATACCGAGACAGAAACCCGGTTCGCGGCGACCATGCCGCAGGACCCTTTCCTGGCCAAGGCCCTGGGCATGGCCGTGGACAAGCCGGTGGCTATCGTCCTGGGCCTGGAAAGCGATATCAACAAGGCCTTGCAGCTTTATGTGGAGGAGCAACAGGGCGCCGAGGGAGACGCCCTGGGAGATGATCAATTCGACGGCCAGTCCGATGATGAATTCATAGAGCACCTGCGGGACCTTGCCAGTGAGGCCCCGGTCATTCGCCTGGTCAACCAGTTGATTCACCGCGCGGTTGATATGGGCGCCTCGGATATCCATATCGAGCCTTTTGAAGACGGCCTGCACCTGCGCTATCGCGTCGATGGCGTGTTGCAGGACTTTCCCGATCCCCCTGCGGGAAACCTGGCGGCGGCAATTGCCTCACGTATCAAGCTGTTGTCACAGATGAATATCGCGGAGCGCCGCCTGCCGCAGGACGGCCGCATCATGATTCGGGTGAAGGGGCACGAGCTTGACCTGCGGGTCTCAACCATCCCGACAGTGCATGGCGAGAGCATCGTAATGCGGGTGCTGGACCGGGAGAGCATACGCCTGGATCTTCCCGCCATGGGTTTCAGTAAGGACACCCTTGGTCGCTACCAGGCATTGCTGGCGCGGCCCCACGGCGTGTTGCTGGTTACCGGGCCCACCGGCTCGGGCAAGACAACGACACTGTACGCCTCCCTGGCATCGCTTGACTCCGAGTCGCTGAAAATCATTACCGTGGAAGACCCGGTGGAATACCAGTTGCAGGGCGTGAACCAGATCCAGGTTCAGTCCCAGATCAGCCTCAGCTTTGCCAGGGCGTTGCGGGCTATCCTGCGACAGGACCCCGATATCATCATGATCGGCGAGATGCGCGATACCGAGACGGCGCAAATTGGCGTTCAGTCCGCGCTTACCGGCCACCTGGTGCTGTCCACCCTGCATACCAATACCGCCGCCAGCGCGATCACCCGCCTGGAGGATATGGGCGTGGAGCGATACCTCATCACTTCCGCCGTCAACGGTGTGCTCGCCCAGCGTTTGCTGCGCACGCTTTGCAAACACTGCAAGGTGGCCCATGAGGTGGGGCGAGACTACATCGTGCAAACCGGATTGCGGCGCTATGTAGAAGGGGAAAGCTGCCGGTTATACCAGCCACAAGGGTGCGCGCAGTGCAATAACACCGGCTATGCCGGCCGTACCGGTATTCATGAATTGTTCGTGCTGGACGAGGAGATGCACCGGGTGATCATGTCTGGCGCCGATGCCACCCTGTTGCACGCCGCGGCGAAACGCCAGGGGATGACCAGTCTGTATGAGGATGGCCTGCGCAAGGTTGTTGAGGGCGTCACCTCTATGGAAGAACTGATCCGTGTTACCCAGGACCAGAGCGAGGGTGAGGGTTCACCCGATACCTCTGCAGTGGATATCGAACCCTTTGACCTGCCGCTTGTCGATCCTGTGTCGGCCTGACCCGCTGTATGCCCCAGTTCAGTTACAAGGCTATCGGCCGCGACGGCAAGGCCTTCAACGGCGTTATTGAAGCGGACGGCCTGGAGTTGGCGTCGCGCCAGTTGCGCGGGCAGGGCTATACGCTGCTCAAACTCGAGGCCGGTGGTGATGTGGATGCACGCGCCGCGCGGGCCGCGGGCAAGCCGCCCGGGCGGCAGGACATTCTGTCGATGACCAGTGAGCTGGCCGTGTTGCTGCGGGCCGGTCTGCCCCTGGACCGGGCGCTTAAGGTGCTTATCGACATGGCGGCCCTGCCGCAGATGCACCAGCTGTTGGCAGAGCTGCTCAGCGCGGTAAAGGGCGGCAAAGCGCTGAGTCAGGCCATGGCGCCTCACGAGGAGCTGTTCGGCACGTTCTACATCAGTATGGTGCGTTCCGGTGAGGCCAGCGGCCAGCTGTCAGCGGTGCTGGACCGGTTGGTGGAATACTTGGAAAACGCCAAGGCCAATCGCGACAGCGTGGTGTCGGCACTTATTTACCCCGCGATCCTGCTGGTTGTCTCTGTGCTGTCAATCGTGCTCATGCTGGGCTTTGTGGTGCCCCAGTTCCAGTCACTGTTCGAGGATATGGGTGAGGGGCTTCCCCTCCTGACAAGGTTGGTCGTCGACTCGGCCGAGTTCATAAAGGCCTATGGCTGGTTGATGCTGCTGGTCGTGGGTGGGGTGGTGTTTTACCTGCGTCGCTGGGTAGCGACCGAGCAGGGCAAAACCAGCTTGCACCAGCGAATGTTAAAATTACCATTGGCGGGGGGAATCATTTTCGAATTCGAGGTGTCTAAATTCGCGCGCACCGTCGGCACGCTGTTGGGTAACGGAGTGTCGCTGCTCAAGGCGATATCCATAGCCATTGATACCGTGGATAACCGGGTTATCAAGGATGCATTGCAGGTGCTGCCGCCGGCGGTGAAGTCGGGAAAGCGTATGTCAGTTGCGCTGGCGGATACGGGAATGTTCACGCCCATGGTGATCCAGATGATCCGGGTGGGCGAGGAGTCCGGCAGCCTGGACCAGATGATGCTCGAGCTGGCCAAGGTTTTTGACGGCCATGTGCAGTCGGGTGTGAAACGCGGGCTGGCCCTGCTGGAGCCGGTGCTGATTCTGGGGATGGGTTTTATCATCGCCGTGATCATCATCGCGATTTTGATGGGCATACTCTCGGTGAATGACCTGGCGGCGTGATGGCCGTGTCGGCGAATAAATACCATAAGTAGGGAAGTTGAAGTAATGATGAACAAGCGCGTAAACACAGAAATCGGTAGCAGCCGTCAACGCGGTTTCACCCTGATGGAATTGCTGGTGGTGCTGGCGATTCTCGGGCTGCTGATGAGCCTGGTCGGTCCGCGAGTGCTGAACCAGCTCGGTGGCGCCAAAACCAAGACCACCGGGATCCAGATCAAGGATCTGGAGCAATCCCTGGAAATGTACAAGCTCGATGTGGGGCGCTTTCCCTCGACCGAGGAGGGGCTGGCAGCCCTGGTAACCAAGCCCGGTAACGCACCGGGCTGGAACGGGCCCTACCTGAAGTCCGATGTGCCGGTTGATCCGTGGAATCGCGACTATCACTACAAGTACCCGGGTGAGCATGGAGAACTGGATATCTACAGTTACGGCCAGGATGGCCAGGCCGGCGGCGAGGGTGAAGACTCGGATGTCGGTAACTGGAAGTAGGCCTTGCGCTTTACCGGCAGGCCGTCTCCCGTTGCTATCCCACAATGACACCGATACCGCAGCTCGAATGTAGCCTCCGGGCACCCCGGCGCGGTTTTACCATGCTCGAACTACTGGTTGCCATTTCCATTGTCGGTCTGGTACTGGCAGTGGCAGTGCCCTCGTCTGTCCGGTTCTATGAATCCATGCAGTATCGGCAGGCCGTGCGCGATGTGGTTACGGTGTTCGCCTCCGCCCGTTACAACGCCATCAATACCGGCCGGGCGCAGGATGTGGCGGTGGACCCTGTTGCCAATACCATCGCCCTCAAAGACAAGACCACCCTCATACCCGAGGGCTTTAATGTGGCCGTGCATTCCGCCCGGGAGCTTAATCGAGAGCGAGCGGGCGTGATCCGTTTTTACCCCGAGGGCGGCTCCAGTGGTGGCGGCGTCGACATGGAGCGCCAGGACGGCAGTGGCGTGAGAATTTCGGTCGATTGGCTGGTGGGGCGTATAAGCCAGGAGGCGTATGTTGCGCGCTAGCCGTGCACAGCGCCAGCGTATGGTGCCTCGTGGTCGGTCCTGTTCGGCCGGCTTTTCGCTATTGGAAATGGTGGTTGCGGTGGCGATCCTTGCAATAGCCCTGGTCACTCTTTACCAGGCCGCCGGTGGTGCCACCCGCAATGTGCGCGCCGATGAAAAGTACGCCTACGGTGTTGAACTGGCGCGTTCACTGCTGGCCCTCAACGCACGGGTACCGGTCGACGGGGTCAGTGACAATGGCGAAACCGAGGGCGGCTTTAACTGGCAGGTCCAGACCCGGCGCATCGATCTGGGTCGAACAGCCCTGGCATCGGCGAGCCTGCACGAGATTGAGGTGGCCGTGCGCTGGCGCGATGGTGACAGGGCGCGGGAGATATTGCTCAACTCCGTGGTAGAGGGGCTTCGCCCATGAGCGGTGTTGCGGTTACGGCGGGCTTGCGCGAGAGCAGTGCTGCCGGCTTCACCCTGGTTGAAGTGGTGGTGGCACTGAGCATTTTGTCGCTGGTGATGCTGACCACCATCACAGGTCTACGCACTCTCGCCAACACCCAGGGTGCGTTGGATCGCCTCACCATCCGGGTGGACCAGGTGCGCACCGTGAGCAGTTTTTTGCGCGATACCCTCGAATCTGCAGCGGTCGGCAGCAGCAGTGCCAGCGGGCTGTCGCTGGGTGGTAATACCCGGGAGGCGGCCTATTTTGAGCTGTCGCCCCAGGGTTTGATCTGGAAATCGACCATCCTCATTGGTGAGAATTTCGGCGGGAGTTACCTGTTGCGGGTGGCCAGGGAGGATGACCTGTTGGTGCTGCGCTGGCAGGAACCCGGGCCCTCTGGCGAGCCAGGCATTGAGTGGGACATGGCCCAGGAACGGACCCTGGTCGAGGGTTTGCAGGAGCTTGAGGTCTCCTGGCGCGACAACAGTGGCAAGGGCTGGCGCCAGGATTGGAGCAAAGGCGATGAGGCAGCCTGGGTTCGACTGCAGGTGAAGGCGTCCGACCGATACTGGCCTGAGTTGATTATGCAGGTGCCGCAGTGATGTCCCGCAGTCGGCAAAAGGGCGTTGCGCTGGCGATTGTCGTCTGGTTTATTGCCGGCATGTCCCTGCTGGTGGCAGGTATCGTCGCCCAGGCCAGGCAGGATACGCATATGGCCCAGGTGCACGTGGCCAGGGCCAAGGCCGTGGCCGCCGGTGACGGGGCGATACAGTTGATGATGGTTGACCTGATGAGCGCCGAGCGCGGCAGCGAACCGGCGACCAGGGGCCGCTACCGGGTGGGAGAGGTCGAAGTGGATGTTGCGCTGGTTCCCGCCGCGGGGCTGGTCGATATCAACAAGGCCTCCTTCGAGGTGCTCGCCGCGTTGTTTCTGTTTGCCGGGAGCCTGGCGCAGGATGAGGCGCTGCAGCTGGCGGACTCCGTGGTCCAGACCCGCAGTGCGGGCCGTGCCGGCGGGGTGCAATTTAACGCCATCGAGGATCTGCTGCGTGCGCCGGGCGTAAGCCGTGCCTTGCTTGATTCAGTCAGGGACTTTATTGTGGTGGGAGAGTCGGGGCAGGGTGTGATTAATTGGTCGCTGGCGCCTGAAGAGCTGCTTGAGGTGCTGGCGATAGCGAATCCCGCGCAGGCAGATAAAATCAGGGCGCGGCGGGGCGCAACGGGGACAGGGGCAAGGCGATCAGCCGGAGGGCCGGCTGCAAGCAGGACGGACGCTTATCGGGCCGATGCGTATGTGCGCTATGGCGATAAGACCTGGTTGCGCAGGCGCTGGATATCGGTTGGAACGAATTCCTCCAGTGCCTTGCCCTGGCGTGTAACCCGCACGGAACCCGCGCGGGTAATGATGGACAACAGATTGCTACTGGGCAGGTCAGCCGATGCTTGAGAAGGGCCAGAACTGGGAATTGTTTGGCTATGACATGCGCCACCTCGGCCGGTACTGGACGGCTGCCTGGCGGGATATGTTGTGGGCGCATGATTCACCGGTGCGCAGGCGCCTCGATGAAACGGTGGCCTTGCGCTCGTCTGCGGGCGTCACCTGTTATCAGTCCGGTGCGGTCTGTAGCTCTACCCCGACAGATTCCGGCTGCGCCGCCGTGCTGGTGCCGGATGAGCTGGTGCTATCCAAGCAGATTCTGGTGCCATTGCAGGCGGAGAGCGAGCTCGATGCCATGCTGGAACTTGAGGTGAGGGCAAGCAGCCCATTTACGGCAGAGGATACCCGCTGGGGCTGGAGCGTGGTGGCCCGGGATGAGACCAATATCCGGGTGGCACTGGCCATTGTGTCTGCCGGTGCGACCATGGCTTTTCTGGCGCGGGAATACAACAGCCACGATAGCCGGGCCCAGGAAGTGTGGGCCGAGGTGGCCGCGGTGATGGTTGTCCTGCGGGGCTTCGGTGAGGGCCTGCGCGAGCAGCGGTACCGTAAACGCCTGCTGCAGTCCGCCGGACTGCTCGCCTTGATCGCGGCGCTGTTTATCGGTATGGCGGGCGTGGCTGCGCTGTACAAGGGCTTCGAGCTCCAGAGCCTGGAAGACATATCCGCCGCGACTGAGCGCGATGCCATCGAGGCATCCAGACTGAGAATCGTGCTCGCCACTGCCAATGAAACAATCGCTGCCGCTAACGAGGTGATCGCTTTATACCCCAACCCCCATGCCGAACTGGCGCGTCTCACACGTTTGCTCGGTGATGAAACCTCGATCTCCAGTTTTTCCATGGCGGGATCCGAAATACGCCTGCGTGGTCGCGCCGGCGATGCGGCGCTGGTCATGCAGGAACTCACCGATGAGCCCGGTTACCTGCAGGTGCGGGCTCCCCAGGCGATATCGCGTGTGGCGGATGGTCAGGAGCAGTTCTACCTCAATATTCAGGTCGGTGCAGGAGCGCGGCAGTGAACTGGCTGAGGATGCACCAGCGCACCGCCGTTATCTGTGGCCTGACCCTGGCAGTGCCGCTGGTTTTGTACCTCAATGCATTGTTGGGCCTGTGGGGGGCACACCAGTCGGCCCAGGCAGATATAGATCGTATCGAGCCGCGTATTGCCCGCCTGCAGGGCCTGATCGACAACGAGGACCAGCTGCGGGAGGCATCTGCAGTGGTCGATTCCCAGGTGCTGACGCTGGTCTACCCCGCGTCCGAAGACCAGGCGACCGTGGCAGCGAATTTGCAGACCAAGGTGCGGGATATCTTCAGTACAGCGGGGCTTTCGGTGACCAATAGCCAGGTTCTGGCAGCGCGGGAACAGGGTAACTTCGATTACATCGGGGTGAAGCTTACGGTAAAAGGGTCCCTGCCGGCACTGGACGAGGCACTGGCGGGTATCGGCTCATACTTGCCATTGGTGCTGGTGGAGTCGCTGGACATCTATCCAGCCCGCGCGGCCCGCGGCAAGCGCGAAAGTGGCAGTGCTGAGCAGGTGGTCACAGCCAATCTCCAGCTGTTGTCGCTCAGGGCCGCGCTGTGAGCTGGTTGCAGAACATAGGTAATCGTTACCGGGTCACTGAGGATCCGCTGCGCACCCTGCGCCGGATAGAATTGTTTGCCCTGGTGCTGGGGTTGCTGCTGTGCCTTCAACTCGCCCTTGGCGCCCTGCGCCTGGTCGCCATGACGGGGCCCGCCCCGGTGGCCCCCGCCGCCGATTCACTGGAGGTGCCGCCGGTGCTCAGCCCGGCAGAGGTTGCCGCAGAAGCGCGTAACGAAATCAATGCCCGGCCCCTGTTCTGGAGCAGTCGTCGCCCGGTCGAGGCAGTGGTGGTACTGGCAGAGCCGGAAAACAAGCCGGGTGAACTCAAAAACGTGAAGCTGGTGGGCCTTTTCGGCAGTGGTGAGCAGGCGGGCATCATCGCATTGGTCAAGGGCAAGAAGCAGCGTATATTGCTGGGTGATGCGGTGGAAGGCTGGACACTCAAATCTATCACTCAATCTGAACTTGTGGTCGCCAATGGGAGTCAAACAAAAACACTGGCCCTGCAGCGAGGTAAAATAAAGGCCTCGCCAGCGAGCAAGCGCAGGGCTGCGCCTCGCACAGGCCAGGTAGAACCTTACCCGGCCGGAGCGGGGCGGGGGGGCGAGCAGGCGCAAGCCGGGGCCCAGGCATCATCGGCTCCGAAAAAAAGCGGTTCGGACAAGCCTGCCAAGCCAAAGCCCAGGCCGACCCTGAGCCTCGGGCCCAAGGGTTAGGGGCAGATAATGAATAAAAGAAAACAACAAACGGGACTATCGGGGCTACTCATGTTCAAGACACTTTCAGCTGCAGCGGTGCTTATGCTGCTGGCCAGCTGCACTACATCGACCAGCACCAGCGGTCTGAGCAGTGCTGCCTCTGCGCCGGTTCGGTCCCCGGTAGACGCGTCCGCGCCTTTGTCCACAACAGCAGCGGGTCTGGCGAGTTCCAATGATGAGGAGCTGAAGGACAGCACGCCTACGATTTACCGCGGCACGGACCGGCAGGTCAAGCTTCCCCCGGTTGCGGAGCCGATCAGGTTTCTTGGGGAGGACGTCAGCATCAATTTCGAACAGGCGCCCCTGAGTGAGGTGATGCATGCCATCCTGGGCGATATTCTGCAGCTCGATTACGTCGTAGACCAGCCGGTCACCGGTGAGGTCACCCTGCGTACCCGCACCCCCATGCCGCGCGATGAACTGTTCGGTGTGCTCGAGTCCCTGTTGCGGGCCAACAATGTGCTGATGATACGCGGCAGCGACGGACGTTTTCTGGTCACCGGCGCGGCACAGGGCACAAAACTCGCCCCCGGTATAAGCAATGCCGAGAGCAAGATCACCGGTTTCAGCACCATGATCGTCCCGCTGCAGTACATCAGTGCCTCCAATATGGCCGAGATCCTGCAGCCAGTGGCAGATCCTGACGCCTTCGTCCGGGTGGACAATACTCGCAACCTGCTGATGCTGGCGGGCACTCGGGACCAGCTGGAAGGGTGGCTGGAGATGGTGGCTACTTTCGACGTGGATATGCTTGCCGGCATGTCGGTAGGCATCTTTCCCCTGGAAAACAGCAGCTCAGACGAGGTGTTCCAGGCTATTTCCGCAATCCTGTCCAGTGGTGGCGGCCCCGAGGGCCAGAGCGGCGACTGGTCCCAGCTTATCCGGGTGATACCTATCGCCCGCCTGAATAGCATCCTGGTGGTAACCCCGCGCTCTCATTACCTGGGTATTGTGCAAAAGTGGATAGCCCGGCTGGACGACGCCTACTATTCGGAAGCCGACATGCGGCTTTATGTCTACCCGGTACAGAACACCACCGCGGAGCGCCTGGCCAAGCTGCTGAACAGCATCTACTCCGGCAGCATGAGCCAGCAATCGGGCTCGTCCTTCAGCGAGGAGTCCGGCTCCTCGAGTTATTCGTCCAGTTTTGGCGGTGACACCTCGGTGGCGCCGGGCATGAACCGGGAGAGCATCGGCTCCGGGATAGGTGGGGGTAATTTCCAGCCCCTCAGTAATAACTCAGGCACTGACAGGGAGTCCCAGATTTCCACGGTTACCATGGGCGGGGAGGCCAACTCGCTGCTGGGCAATGTACGGGTGGTAGCGGACGAGGAGAACAACGCCCTGATGATTTACTCCAGCGGCATGCAGTACCGGGTCATCAAGACCGCTCTTGAACAGCTGGACATCGAGGCGACTCAGGTGATTATAGAAGCCAGTATTCTCGAGGTGACCCTCACGGATAAACTGCGATATGGCCTGGAGTGGACGTTTAATGGCAGCGTTGGCGACGATTACACCGGAACCGGCCTGCTGGCGAACGGGGCCACTACCGCGCTGGCGCCCACTGTGCCCGGATTTTCCTATGCGATTACCAATAGTATCGGTGATATCAGCGCCGTCCTGAACGCCCTGTCCGAGGACAACCTTATCAATGTCATTTCAACGCCCTCGGTGATGGTGCTGGACAACCATGACGCCTATATCCACGTGGGTGACCAGGTGCCGGTGGTGTCGGCTGAGACCATCAACGACGGCGGCTTTGCTACCCAGACGGTGAGCTACCGGGATACCGGGGTGCAGCTCAATGTGCGCCCGTCGGTGAATGCCGGCGGTCTCGTCACCATGCAGATCGAGCAGTCAGTGACCGACGTGGGAACTATAGATATCAATGGCAACCCGACCTTTCTGGAGCGTGCAATCATGAGCCGGGTGGCTGTGCGCTCTCACGAGTCGGTGGTTTTAGGGGGACTGATCCGGGAAAACGCCAAAAGCAGCGAATCCGGGGTGCCCATCCTGCATAAACTCCCCGTTATCGGGCCATTGTTCGGCACTACCGAAAAGGAAGATACCCGCACTGAGCTGCTGGTGATCATCACTCCCAGGGCCATATACAACGAGCAGGACCTGCGTGATGTGAGTGAGGAGATGCGCTCCCAGATCCGCCATATGGAATTGATCGACATGTCCGTCAATTGAGCTGTGCTGGTCTCCGTCCACATGCCGAAAACAGCGGGCCTGAGTTTTCGGGCCTCACTTGAGGAGTATTTCGGCGACCGCTTTCGCCCTGATTACCAGGATTATCCCCTGGCGCAGGAACCGCAGGCCCGGCGTGAACAGGCCCTGCAGTGGGGAAAGGCGGTTCAGTCGACCGATTTTGCCGATGTTGACTGTATCCACGGTCATTTCCTGCCACTGAAATACCTGCAGCTTGCCGAAACCCTGCCCTGTCATTTTGTGACCTGGCTGCGTGAACCGGTGGCGCGGCTGGTGTCCCACTATGATTACTGGCAGCGGGCCTATGACCCTGCCTCCGGCATGACCTCGCCACTGCACCGGCAGGTCATCGAGGAGAAGTGGTCCCTGGAGGCGTTTTGCCTGGCTCCGGAGTTACGAAATGTGTATTCGGAATTTCTCTTCGGCTTCCCGTTCGAACGTCTGGGTTTCGTCGGGATAACCGAGTTTTACGCAGAAGATTTGCGGTATTTTTCACAGGAAATACTGGGGAATAAACTACAGCCTCATACGTTGAATCAGAGAAAGGGCGCCCGGACAGCCGGCACTGACCTGGCCCTGCCCCTCACCGCAAGGGCCAGAATTGAACATTACCATCGCGCTGATGTGGCGCTGTACCAGCGAGCACTGGCGCTGCGACAGCGGCGAGAGGGGGCGCGTTAGGGGGTCTGCCAGCGGTGCTTGTAAGCCCGCGCCATACCTGTATAATCGCCGCCAAATATCCCAAAAAAGGCAATAAACACAACATGTTACGTACAAAATATTATCGCGTTCAGGCGGCCTTGCTGGCCGTTTTGTTGGTGTCTTTAACCGGCCTGCCGGCGCGGGCGGAGACGCCCGAGGGGCTGTCGCAGAAGCAGGTCGAGGCGCTGGAGCAAAGGGTGCGGGAGCGCTGGCAAACCGTGATCGACCACGACTTCGAAAAGACCTGGGCCTTCTCCACACCTACTTTCAGAGGAATATTCCCTAAATCCCTGTATGTGCATAATTTTTCCTATGCAGTGGAGTCGGAGTTGACATCGGTTGAGGTGGTTGACTATGATGCCGACGCAGCTGTGGCAAGTGTGGTGGCGGGGGTCATGTCCAAGTCTACCAAACAAACTTCTGCAGCCTCCAGGGCGTTGGGCGCCGTGCCGATAACTGTTCGCGAGAAGTGGATCTTCACTGAGGGTGAATGGTGGCATAGTACCAATGAATAAGGGCTGTTTCAGGTTGACAGCTAGCTGCCGCTGGCAATAATAGCGCTAGCAATCTACATATGACGATTGTGACAAAAAATCATTAGGAGTCTCCAAAATGAAAGCAACTTTTAAACCTCTGGGCCTTGCAGCCGCGGTAGCAGCAGTATCCGCTGGTTATGCCGGTGTTTCCCAGGCACAAGACGCAGTACTGCCGAATAATGACCTCGGCGATGTGGGTATCATTCCTTACTACACCACCGAAGGCGACTTCGTTACCGGTGTGCACATTATCAACACCAGCGACCTGACCCAGGTGGTCAAGCTGCGTATGCGTCGCGGTAGCGACTCTATGGACGCACTTGACTTCAACATCATCATGTCTCCGCGCGACGAGTGGACTGGTTTTGTTGACGATTCTTCTGGCAAGGTAGTGATGGCCACTGAAGACACCACCTGTACCGCTCCTTTGCGTGCCGATGGTCGCTTTGAGATGCCTGGCCTGTACGCTGAAGGCGCGACCGAAGGTTACATCGAAATTATCGGTATGGCCTCCGCTGACTCAGACCAGCCGATCTCTGTCGGTGCCGAGCACGTCGACGGCGTTCCGTTTGACTGTGGCTCTGTTGAGTCCAATTTCTTCCGCAACACCGAGGCAGACTTCAGCACCACACCGCCTAGTCTCGTTGCTGATCTGACCAAGAAGGGCGTAATCAACTCTGCATTGACACACCAGACCTGTACCACTGACATCGCGCTGGAGACTGGTTTTATTGGCTTCGGCAAGACCTGTGCAAGCGATGGCCTGTCGGTCATTCCCAACCTTTACGCAGCAACCGGCAACGCGTTGAAGGTGTCTTTCTTCGTACGTGATGCGGCTTCTGGCCTGGAATTCGGTAACAGCGCGGTGCACCTGGCCGAATTCAGCGATGTCCCGATGATGTCCAACCAGGAAGTTGTCATCGTCGGTGAGACCGATCCGTTCGGTTACCTTTTCCCGGATCTGGACGGTGGTTCACCGGCTGACACCCCTCGTGGCCGATTTGAAGGCGTTCGTTCTGCTCTGGGCGCAAGCTCAGTGATAAACGACTGGTCTGTTGCGACTGAGCGTAATGTGTCCACCGATTGGGTTATTACCCTGCCCGGTCAGTACACGATGCTGGATCTTGCGCAGTACACTGCGTCTTTGATCGATGCTGACGAAGAATGCTACACCGTAGAGCAAGCCGACAGGAACGAAGATCTCGACCCTGATAATGCTGACTTCTACTGTGACGAGCGTGATCTGCCGGTTGAGCTGTTTATCGACCTGTGGGATCGTGAAGAAGGCACGTTCAGCAACCCTGACGGTGGTCTGGTGATTTCTCCTGCTGTCACCAACGCACCTAGCGACGATACGCTGGAATACGAAGTGAACGTAATTCAGTGGAACGACGGTGGAGATACTCCTCCGGTTCTTCCCAGCCAGTACGCGAAGTCTTATGCGATTGACACGGAAAACCTGGGTGGCGTCTTCGGTTGGGCCGAGCTGAGCGTTCAGTCTGCGGGTAACAAGACGCAAGGCATCTACAATTACCTTCTGTCTAGCGAAGCTGCAAATGATGCGCCGACGTTTGACTCACTGGTCAACACTCAAGTGCCTATCGTTGGTTTCGTGGCCTGGGAGCGTAGCTTCCCGTCTGACCCCAGCGCCAACTACGGTCGTATCGTAGAGCACTCTTACGGGTCATAACTAAGTCGGTTTAGTTTTGCCTTAAAGTGAAAGCCGGTGCCCTCGGGCACCGGTTTTTTTTTGGATTCAAGTTGGTAAACAATGAGTATGTGGATTATGTATTTACGCAATGCAGCACTGGCGATAAGCGCGAGCCTTTGGCTGGCCGCTGGAGTTCAAGCGCAAAACGTCCTGGAGGACCAGGGTGTGGGTATGTCCATGGAAGAACTGGAAATGTTGGTAAAGCACTGGCCACCCAATATGCAGGAGGCGGCAGCCATTGATGCGGGAGACAGGATTGAATTGCTCAGCATGGCGCTGGCCAATAAGAAGATAGCGGAGCAGGCTCGGAAAGTGACGCCGGAGAAGAATCCGGAACGCTACTGGGAAAACCAGTTTGTGATCAGGAATCTCTGGCGCAGGGTCTATGTCAACAACTATATGGAAGACCTGCAGGTGCCAGATATGTCTGCCCTGGCGAAGGAGAGATACCTCGCGGCACCGGATAAGTATGCCCTAAAGCCCGAGGCTCGCATGTCATCCCATATTCTCGTCAGATGTGATGATACTGACTGTGATCGGGAGGGAAAGGAGCAACTCGCCAACCAGATTCTCGCCGAGTTGCGAGAAGGGGCCTCATTTGAAGCTCTGGTAGAGAAGTATTCAGACGATACCGGCAGTAAGGCACAGGGTGGCCTTTTTGACCGATGGCTGCAGTTGAGTACCAAGAAAGTTGACCCCCACTACATCCAGGGTGTGTTCTCCATTGAGGAGCCTGGTGCTTATTCGGAAGTGGTACCCTCCCGCTTCGGCTATCATATTATCCGCCTGGACGAGGTCAGGGAAAAGGGTTACAAGCCGTATGACGAGGTAAAGCAGGCGATAATTGATGAGCTGACGCTTGAGTATAGAAAGCTCTCTGCCAAGGAGTTCGACGCGCGCTATCGCCTGACAGAAGAGGCCTTTATCGACCAGGCCGCTATGGACAAGCTGTTTTCTCCGTATAAACCCCAGGAACAGCCCGCCCAGTAGTATTATTACCCGCGCGCGCAAGGCTGCTGCAAACCGCTTCGTGGTAAACTGCGCGGCTTTGGGTGACGCGGATTTACCGTGACGACTTCCAGTGAAACGACACAACTTCTGTTTGTGCTCGGCGTGCACCGCTCCGGCACCTCGGCGCTGTGTGCGGCGCTGGCTGCAGCGGGTGCTTCCTTCGGTAGCCGGTTGATAGATGCCATGGCCGGTGTTAACGACGAGGGTTTCTGGGAAGACGCCGGTGTTGTTGCGGTCAATGAACAGTTACTCGCCCTGACGGAATCCACCTGGTTTGCGCCGCAGGCGAATATTGCCGATACCGACTGGACAGCCGAGCGTTTTCAGCCCCAGCGCGAAGAGGCAACTCGCCTGCTGCAAGCGGGTTTTGGCGCAGCGCCCCTGCAGGCAGTAAAAGATCCTCGGCTGTGCCTCACCCTGCCGTTCTGGCTGGACCTGTGTTCAGAGCTTCGCCTGTCTGCGCGGGTATGCGTGATCAGTCGCGCCCCGCTGGCGGTGGCGCGGTCGCTGGAGAAACGGGATGACTTCCCCCTGGGCTATGGCTTGCGGCTCTATGCGCACTACCAGGCTTGCATGGACCGAGTGGTGCCTGCCGATACACTTTACGTCAGTTACGATGAGCTGGTGCAGGACGCGACTGCCGTGCTTGAGGAGTTGGCGGCTGCGCTTCCACTGGAGCTGGAGCATACAGAACTGAATCGCGCAGTGCGCAGCGACTTGCGCCACCACCTGGCCGCTGCAGAAGCCGACACTCTGTCACAGTCGCACAAGGGTAAGCCGGACCTTGTGGCGCTGCAAAGTGAGATTGATAAGCGCTTTCCGATTAACGAGACCCTCAGGGACTTCTCCCAACGCTTTACTGCCCGTGGCCTTGAGCTGGCACAGATAGGCGATGCACACAGCTCTGCCCTGGGGACTATCGACGAACGGGATGCGGATATCGAAGCCCTGGCCCTTGAGCACCGGCAGGCACTGGCGACCATAGACGAGAGGGATGCGGATATTGACTCGCTAGCGGCCGAACACCGCGCGGCGCTCGCCACTATCGATGAGCGGGACGAGCAGATTCGTGAGTTCGATCGCCGTCTGGCGCAGCTGGGTGATGAGCACTCCCATGCCCTGGAGGTATTGCGCCAGCGCGATGCGGAGCTGGCCTGGCTGAAGCAGCGCCTGGAGACAATCAGTAAGATACCGGGTGTCGGTTATATCATCAGACGGCTGAGGCAGAATGCGCAAGGTTGATGTCATCATCCCCGTTTACCGGGGTCTGGAAGAAACCCGGCGTTGCCTGGAGTCGACGCTGGCCACGATAGATTCCGCCTGGGCGAGAGTTGTTGTGATCAATGACGGGTCACCGGAACCGGCCATTACCGGGTTTCTGCGTGAACTCGCCGAACAGCGTGCTGACCTGGTATTGCTCGAGAACGAGCAGAACCTGGGTTTTGTCGCTACCGTTAACCGGGGCATGCAATACGATGTTGAGCGTGACGTGCTGCTGCTCAACAGCGACGTTGAAGTCGCCAACGACTGGCTGTATCGAATGCGCGACGCCGCCGTTCGCAACGAGAAAGTCGCCAGCGTTACGCCGTTTTCCAATAACGCCACTATTTTCAGTTTTCCGGATTTTTGCCGGGAAAACCCTTTGTTGTTCGGCCTGGGTGTTGCCGAGCTGGACGCCTGTTTTGCCGCACAGTTTGGCCCGGAGGATGTTATCCAGGTGCCCACCGGGGTGGGATGTTGTATGTACCTGCCCCGCGACTGTCTCAATGCGGTGGGCTACTTCGATGTGGAGACCTTCGGGCGGGGCTATGGCGAGGAAAACGACTGGTGCCAGCGGGCCGAGAAAGCCGGCTGGCGCAACCTGCACCTGCCCAACTGTTTTGTCTACCACGCCGGGGGTGTCAGCTTCGGGTCCGAGCAGCAGGCACGGGTCGACAATGCCCAGGCACTGCTGGCGCAGAAGCACCCGCGCTATGCCGCTGACGTGGAAACCTACCTTGCGGCAGACCCGGCGCGGCAGCTGCGAGGTCGTGCACTGTTGGCCCTGGTGGCCGCCAGCTCCCTACCTCGCGTGGTAATGATCTCCCACAAGCTGGGGGGAGGTGCCCAGCAACATGTCGAGGAGCTGGTAGAGTTGTACAACGGGCAGGCGCTGTTCCTGCAGTTAACGCCCGGTCAGGAGGGCGAGTCAGTTGTCCTGACCTGCTACGACGGTACCCGCCGCCTGCAGGATGGACTGCACTTCCAGGTACCGGGCGAGTATGACAAATTGCTTCGCCTGCTCACGGAGCTGGGCGTGGGTCGGGTGCATTTTCACCATACCATGGGGCTGCCCCCACGGCTGTGGCTGCTGGCGCAGGACCTGGGCTGTGGCTACGACCTCACTATTCACGACTATTACCTGATCAACAGCAATCCCACACTGACCGATGCCGATGCGCGTTTTGTCGGTGACGATATGGAAAGCTTTGACCGTCAATGCGCCGGACACTACCCGCTGCCCGCCGGCGTTGACGCGGGGCAGTGGCGGGATAACCAGCGCCTGCTGGTTGAAAACGCCGATAGGGTGATCTTTCCATCGGCGGACGCGGGCCTGCGTTTCAGCCGCTTTTTTGCCGTTAAATCGGCAGTTGTGGCCTGGCACCCGGATTATCAGCGGTCCCAGCCTTACCCCGAACCTGTGTTGCAGCAGCGCACAGACAGGCCCCTTCGTGTGCTGGTACTGGGTGCGCTGAGCAGGGAAAAGGGTGCCGATAACCTCGAGGCGGTCGCCCGGGCGATGGCGGGTCAGCCGATCGAGTTTCACCTGTTGGGCTATGCCTACCGGGCGCTGTCTGACAATGTGGTCACCCACGGCCCCTACCAGAATAACGATGTGTACGGGCTGATAGCGGACATCGAGCCCGATGTTGCCTGGTATCCGGCGCTCTGGCCGGAAACCTACAGTTACACCCTGAGTATTGCGCTGCACTGTGGCCTGCCCGTCGTCGTGCCCGATATCGGCGCCTTCCCCGAGCGGGTGACGCAGCGCTCACTCAGCACGATTGTTTCCTGGGATAAATTACCGGACGAGTGGGCCGTATTCTGGCGTGAACTACTCACCACCGGGGAGCTTCCTGCAGTAACCGTTGCGCCCGCCGGCTTGCCCGACGGCAGCGCGCGGGATGACAGCTTCTACCGGGACGCCTATCTGCAAGCCGTACCCGTGCGGGAGGGGCGACTGACGCCGGACACCCTGGACGGGCTGGCAAATAATTACCACTTCTTGCAAGCCGGGTTGTCGCGCTCCGAGCGACTGTTGCGCGGTATCTGGCGCTTGAGTCGCACCCCTCTTGTTGCCCGCTGTGTGGCAATGGTTCCATTTGGCTTGAAGCAGTCATTTAAACGGCGCTTGTCATCGCGCCCTATGCACGACATCGTCC
Organism: uncultured Gammaproteobacteria bacterium; assembly: GCA_963765545.1. GTDB lineage: Bacteria > Pseudomonadota > Gammaproteobacteria > Pseudomonadales > Halieaceae > JARRPM01. Next base: position 100,880 of record CAVXWW010000002.1, read on the forward strand.
ACAAGGAATAAGCAGGGGTCGCCTTCCCGGGAGTCAACCATGGCCAGTGTCTACTTACATATCGGAGCACCTAAAACGGCAACGTCTACCTTGCAGAGTATGCTTGCCAGCAACTACAAGCAGCTCCTGGCCCAGGGCGTGCTCTACCCCAAATTACTGCGCCATGGAGACGCGCATCACACCCTGGTATGCGACTTGATTCAGGCCTACCAGGGGCACACCATGGCTGACCTGTGGTACGGCGAGCGCACCCGCGGTGAAGCCTGGAGCGATCTGCAGCGTGAAATTGCGCAGCACGGGGACCGAGTGGACAAAATCGTGCTGAGCTCGGAGCTGTTTTTCGGCCAGACCCAACGCCTGGAAGATATGCTCGCCGACATCCGCGAGCGGCTCAGCGGGCACGAATTAAAGGTGGTGGTGTACCTGCGCCGCCAGGACGAACTGTACAGCTCGTTTTTCAACCAGGACGTCAAGGGTGCGCGGCAGTGGGCGCACAACGCCTACCAGTTTTACCAGACACACCAGATCTTCCAGCACGATTACGATGAATTACTTGGCATCTGGAGTCGCGGGGTAGGGCGCGAGAATATGGTGATCCGCCCCTACGAGTCTGCCCAGTGGGTGGGGGGCAGTATTATCGACGATTTCTGCTCGGTGACGGGAATCAACCCCCTGGCAGCAAAGCCGGTCAGCGCCAACGAAGGACTGGGTCCTACCCAGCTGTATGTCAAGTTGTGCCTGAACAGGGTGGGGTATGACAAAAACGACAACGAGGGCGTTGTGCGCCTGCTGCATGCGGTATACCCGGAAACGCCGGTGAGTTCGTGTATCTATGTGCACCGCGGCCTGTATCGCAAGTACCGCAAAGACTGGATAAAAGTGAACAAGCGTTTGGCTGATCAATACCTGGCCGGTGAGCCATTGTTTACCGACCCTATTCCGCCGCCGGAGAAAGTCACGCTGTACCAACCTGAACTCCCCCAGATCCTCGAGTGCGTGCTTGCCCTCTTTGAACACTTCAGGGGCAGGAGCCGGGAGCACCAGGGTCTGTTTGCCCGGGCCATGATGCTGATTCTCGCGGAGAAAGATCTGTGGGACGACTTTGGCGCAGACAGAACCAACGAGCTGATGCAGTGGATATGACGGTCGTATGATACTGCCCTTTGAAAAGGTCTCCGTGCACGAGAACAAGCTGCGCGAGTACTTTGACCAGTTTGATGTTCCCACCGATATCGAGCCGCTTGGCGAGCCGGTCTGCATTATGTTGTTTACCAACCGGTCCGGTTCTTCCCTGGTGTCCGAGCACATGCGGTCAATGCCCCAGTTCACCGGCTTTGGTGAACCGCTCAATGCCAGGTGGGTAATTGAGCGCTGCGAGAAAGAGGGGCTGACCAGCTTTGGCCAATACCTGCGGTGGGAAACAGACAGGCTTTACCGGCACAAGCCGGGCGCATTGCTGGGATTCAAGGCGTCCTATGGCCAGGCCATGATGTTGATGCGCAGTGGCGCCATTCCCTCTTTTTTTGAAGATGTTCGCTGGGTGGTAATTCAGCGCGGTGACCTGTTGTCCCAGGCCGTCTCATTCGCTATCGCCGACCAGACCAAAAAGTGGCACAGCTTCGACGACGGTGAGTCCCGCGAACCGGAGTACGACTACCAGGATATCAGGCGAAGGCTGCAGGGCTTCGCCCACTCCCAGCTTGCGATCAACACGTTTTGCGCCGTTTTTGATATTCATCCCTACCGCATCGTCTACGATGAGTTCGCCAGCGACCCGATAGCGGGTGCCACCGGGCTTGCCAACCACCTGGGGGTGCACGAGGTCGATATAGACCCGGAGGGTTTGCGTATGGAGCGCCAACGCAATGCCTTTAGCGAACAGTTTCGCCGGCGGTTTATAAAGGACTACCAGTCGAGTGTGCACGCCCCGGCTGCGCCGGGAGAGGGCGGTCAGCTTGACTGAGGCGAAAACCCACTGGCGTGAGGCTGTGCTCAACCGACGTATGTTGATCTGCGTGTTCACCGGTTTTGCGTCGGGTATGCCTCTCTACGTGCTGTTCCAGCTGGTGCCGGCGTGGCTGAAAGAGGGCGGGGTCTCGCTGACAGAGATCGGTTTGTTTGCCCTGGTCGGCATTCCCTATACCTGGAAGTTTCTCTGGGCACCGCTGATGGATCGCTGGATACCACCGTTTCTGGGCCGGCGCCGCGGCTGGATGCTGATATGCCAACTGGCCCTGCTGGTATCGATCGGTATCCTGGGAGCTTTTGACCCCGCCCAATCCACCTGGCTGATCGCCTGGCTGGCTGTGGCGGTGGCTTTTTTCAGTGCCAGCCAGGATGTAGCCCTGGACGCCTATCGTCGGGAGATCCTGCCCGACGAGGAGCTTGGCCTTGGCAGCGCGATTCACGTGCAGGCTTACCGCATCTCCAGCCTGGTGCCGGGCTCACTTTCCCTCATCCTGGCGGACAGCATGCCCTGGTCCAGTGTGTTCTGGATTACCGGCGCTTTTATGGCGGTCGGCGTGGTGATGACCCTGCTGGTCACGGAGCCGGATTCCGAACTGCCCACCGGTACCGGCCTGCGCCAGGCCGTCATCGCGCCGTTCACCGAGTATCTGGGGCGCCGGGGCTGGTCTGGAGTGCTGCTGGTGCTGGGGTTTATGTTTTTCTACAAGATAGGCGACAACATGGCCACAGCCCTGGCCACGCCGTTCTACCTGGATATGGGCTTCAGCAAGACCCAGATAGGCCTGGTGGCAAAACACGCTGCGCTGTGGCCTGCGATCGCCGGCGGCCTGCTGGGTGGGCTGATCATGATCAAGGTTGGCATCAATCGGGCCCTGTGGCTGTTTGGGGTGGTGCAGGTGGTGAGTATCCTGGGCTTTGCCATCCTGGCCAACAACGGCCCGATACTCTGGATGCTGGCCGCAGTCATCAGTTTTGAATACCTCGGGGTGGGCATGGGAACCGCCGCGTTCACGGCGTTTATCGCCCGGGAAACCAGCAAGACCTACGCAGCCACCCAGTTCGCCCTGTTTACCGCACTGGCGGCGCTGCCGCGCACCTTCGCCAATGCGAGCACCGGTATGATTGTCGAGGAAGTGGGCTGGGTGAGCTTTTTCCTGCTCTGCGCGATACTGGCGATCCCGGGAATGCTGTTGCTGTTGTGGGTGGCGCCATGGCGGACACCAGCCGCAGTGGAGAAATAAGGCGGTGCCCGTTTTCCCCCCGGATCGCTGGTACCATACCCCGGCCGCGTTTGATATTACTCCCGAGAGCAAGCGATCGTGAAAGTCCTGCACGTTTACAGAACCTACTTCCCCGACTCCCAGGGTGGGCTGGAAGAAGTGATTCGCCAGATCTGCCTGGCGGCGTCGGACCACGGGGTAACCAGTAGGGTATTCACCCTGAGTGATGAACCTTTCCCGCAGACCCTGCCCAGGGTGGAGGCGGATGTGGTCAGGGTGCGAAAGACGTTTGAAATCGCCTCCTGCGGTTTTGCCCTGACCGGTATGCGACGCTTTGCCAAACAAGTGGAGTGGGCCGATATCGTTCACTACCATTATCCCTGGCCCTTTTCCGACATGATGTACCTGATGGTGGGTCGAAAGCGCCCCGCGATTCTTACCTACCACTCGGATATCGTCAGGCAGCAGTTTCTCCTGTCGGTTTATCGCCCCCTCATGAGTCGCTACCTGGCCGCGATGGATATGATCGTGGCGACCTCGCCAAATTACTTTGCCACCAGTGAAGTGCTCTCGGAGTATGCCGACAAGGTAGAGGTGATTCCCATCGGCCTGGATGAGCCTTCCTATCCCGCCATGCACGAACAGAACCGTGATCTGGCGGATGCCAGGGCAAAATACGGTACGAACTTCTTCCTGTTCGTGGGTGTACTGCGGTACTACAAGGGCCTGCACATTCTGCTTGAGGCAATTGATGGGGCGCCCTACAAGGTGGTTATTGTCGGCAGCGGGCCGGTGGAGCAGGAATTGCGCGAGCAGGCGCTTGCCCTGGGCCTGGAAAATGTTATTTTCGCGGGGTTTGTGTCAGACCGGGAAAAGATGGCCTTGTTTCGCCTGTGCAGGGCAGTTGTGTTTCCGTCCTATCTGCGCGCTGAAGCATTTGGTGTCACCCTGCTTGAAGGCGCTATGAGTGCCAGGCCACTGATCTCGGCCGAGGTGGGCTCAGGCACCAGCCATGTAAACATCCACAATGAGACCGGGCTGGTGGTCCCCCCGGGCGATAGTGCCGCCCTGCGCACCGCGATGGACGAGCTGCACCATGACCCGGTAAGAGCGCGCGAGATGGGCCAGAAGGCGAGGCAGCGCTACGAGCAGTTATTCACCGGCAGCAGAATGGGCGAGCGCTATGCCGATGCTTACCGTCGCATCCTCGCCGGCCAGCGCACGGCAGCGTCAGCCTGATGTCTTCCCTGGAGCTGGTTTTCCTGCATATCCCGAAGACGGCCGGCACAAGCCAGCAAAGCGCGTTCAAGGAGTATTGCGGGCTGGGGAATTACTTCTGGATAGGGAAGGATTGCCCGTCGGGGGTCACCCGTTATCCTCACGAGCTGGTTGGGGAGAGGCCTATCGTGGGCGGACACAAACCGCTGTCGTTTTATCCGCGCGGCTTCGACCCCTTGTTTTGCGCCATTTTGCGCGACCCGATTGAGCGCGCGATTTCACTGTTTGCCTATTACTCCCGACCTGACCTTGCGGCTACCGGGCGAGACACCAGCCTCAGGGCCGTGCAGCTGGAGAGGTGGCGGGCCAAGGGTATTGACCCCGACTCCATGTCCAATTCCATTCGAAATTGCCGCCCCTTTCGCCGGGAAATAAGCAATGTGCAGTGCCGTTACCTGAGCAGGGGCCGGTCGACTTTCGCGAGCGTTAACAAAAGTCTGCAGTATGCGGACGTGCTCATCGGGACAGTGAATCAGCACGAGCGTTTTCGCCATGAACTCTGGGAACTTCTGGATTGGGTCGAAGCTGCTCCGGCGAGAATGAACCGAGGCCAGGACAACTATGCCGCTGCTTTTTTGCAGGACGAGGAACTGGTGGCGCAAATCGCCGAGCTCAACAAGGAGGACCAGCTGCTCTACGACTATGTGGAAATCGAGCACAACGGTCTATGGCGCAAGCTCAGGGATGAAGCGCACCGTCGGCGACGGCTGCGCAGCCTGCCGCTGGAGCTCGGCAAGTGCAAATCCCGCCAGTGGAGCTGGGAGGATGCGCCAGACCTGTGGCCACGGCGGCAGTCAACCCCGCTTGAATGGCCGCTGAGCCGTATGATGATTGCCGAACCTTGCCGGCTGCTATACATGCCCATACCCGGTGCCGCCGATGCGGCCCTGCAACGTATCATGCTGGAGCAATCCAGCGCTGCCTACCCCGATGCCCTGGCGGGACTTGGAATCGACAGGGTGGTCGCTGATTTTGTCACCGGGCTGATGCTGGTCGACAGGAGTGGGGACGAAATAAAAGCCCTTGCCGCTCGCGACGACTTCTTCAAATTTGCAGTCATCTATGACCCGGTTATGCGCCTGGTTGATCTGTACCAGCTGCGTTTTGTCGAGAAACGCGCACAGCTACCAGCGTCGCCACAGCTCTACCGGCTGGTGTCGGATGTGCAGAGGCGAGCGGAGGCAGACCTGGAAACGGGGATCAGTTTTCGCCAGTTCTGCCAGGCAATCACCCGTGATGGCGTTAAACACAGGTTCTGGGTGCGCCAGGTGCGTTACCTGATGTGGGCAGACACCTACAACCGGCTCTATGTGCCGGACCAGTTGGATGAACTTGAAGCTGAGCTCAGCGCGAGAACCGGCAAGCCGGTTCGCATTAATCGCCCCGCCTCCGGTCTGCTCCCGGACATGGAGTCTTGCAGTGACGGACAGAGTGTGACCGCGTGCTACGCAGATACGCCTGCTGGCGAGCTCCCCGCCGATCCGAAATTGTGGCGTAACCAGGTGGTAGACGAAGAACTGCTGCAGGAGATTAAGGATTACTATTCCTGGGACTTCAAGTTGTACAATCGTATAGCAAAAGGGGAGCTGGAGGGGGTGGGCGAATGACAGGCCATGCTGATCGCATAGAAACGCTGATCAAGAGTCGCATTGAACAGAATCGGTACGAGCGCAACGATGTGTTGCGCCTTGCGGGCGCACGATTTAAACCACTGCAAACGTCGGCCACTTCAGCGGCGATAGGTCGGGATTACCAGCGCGAGGTCTGGTCGGTAGGGGAACTGATGGGCTATTACGACCGACAGTTTGTGCAAAATGCCTATCTGGTACTGCTCAAGCGCGATGCAGATGTGGAGGGGTTGAACGCCCGCCTGCAAATGCTGCACACCGGCCAGACATCCCGCCTGGAGCTACTGTTCAGATTGCGCTACGGCCCCGAGGGAAAACAGCACAACACGACGGTAAAGGGTTTGCTGCGAGCGTTTGCTATCGAGCGGCTCTGCCGGGTGCCAGTGATCGGACTGATACCGCGTTACCTGCGTGCCCTGCTCTACCTGCCGCGAATGCAGCGCGATATAGAGCAGCTGAGGGGTTTGATCGCCATGCAGAAAAATGATGCGGATGACCGCAGCCAGGCAGTCGTTGACTTCCAGAACGAGCATTTTGAAAAAATCATCCGCCACCTCAATCCATAACAAATTGGCCAGACTGGGCATAGCATGAACGTTTTGATACTGAATACCCAGGTGCCTTTTTGCTATGGCGGAGCAGAGGTGCTGGCGGAAGACCTGCAGGCCCAGCTGAAGGCGGCTGGCCATCGCGCCGAGGTATTGACCCTGCCATTCAAGTGGTACCCGCAGCAGACGCTGGCTAATACCATAGTGGCCAGCAAGTTGATGGACATCAGCAATTTCAATGGCGTGACAATTGACAAGGTCATCGCGCTCAAATTTCCCATGTGGCTGATACCGCACCCGCAGATGTCACTGTGGATTCTGCATCAGCACCGGGCCGCCTATGACCTGTGGGACTCCAGCCTCTCGGATCTCGCCGGCATGCCGGACGGCAAGGCCCTGCGGGATATGATTCGGCGCGAGGACACCGCCGCCATACAGGCCTGCGCCGGTGTATTTACGATTTCACAGAATGTGACCGGCAGGCTTAAGCAATACAATAATATCTCCTCCGAGGTACTTTACCCGCCGCCCCGGTCAATGGAGCGTTTTCGTGTCGATAGCTATGGGGACTTCTTTTTCTTCCCCAGCCGGATAACGCCCATCAAGCGACAGGAACTGGTCATCGAGGCACTGGTGCACGTTGCGGAACCTGTCAAGATTGTTTTCGCGGGTGAAGCGGACAGCCCCCATTATCTCGACTCCCTCAAAAAGCGCGCGCAGGAACTGGGCGTCAGCGACAAGATCGAATGGCGCGGTCGTGTTTCCGAGGAGGAAAAGTTCGACCTCTACGCCAATGCGCTGATGGTGATTTTCACCCCCGTAGACGAGGATTATGGCTACGTGACACCAGAGGCGATGCTGTCGTCAAAAGCGGTGCTCACCCTGGAGGATGCAGGTGGAGCGACTGAATTTGTCCAGCACGATAAAAACGGGCTCATCGTGCAGGCCGATACGCGAGAGATTGCGCTGGCTATAAGCCGTGTCTGGAATGACAGGTCAGAGGCCCTGCGCCTGGGTGCCGCCGCGCGTGAGCGAGTGGAAGAGATCGATCTGTCCTGGGACAAGATACTGGAGAATCTGCTGCGGACATGAATATCAGCTGGTTTTCCCCTCTGGATGCACAATCCAGTGAAATCGCCCGTTACAGCGAGCAGCTCTTGCCCAGCCTGCGGCAGTTGGCAACGGTTGTCGCAGTTGATGACGGCAGCGGTGGCACTGCCTCCTGGTGGAGTCCTGGGGCCGGGGAACCCGCAGTAGAAAAAGGCGTCGCCCCACTGCCCATCTACCATATAGGTAACAACCCGCAGCACTTGCCGATATACCGACGTTCGCTGGAGGAGCCGGGCCTGGTGATACTGCATGACCTGAGCCTGGTCGATCTGGCGCGCCACCTCTCCCATGAGCTGGGTCAACCGGATCTGTGGAAAGAACAGATGTGCCGGCAGTACGGGGAAGAGGTGCGCGCACTGGTCAACCGCAGTGAGAACTCGGTGTCGGATTACAATGAAATGCTGTCTCGCTATCCACTGTTCCAGCCGTTCGTTGCCGGTGCGCTGGGTGTTGTTGTTCACTCGCGTTATGCGCGGGATGCCCTGCAGCAACAATTGCCGCCGGGGACGCCACTGTTGCAGCTGAACCTGCCGGCCGGATCGGTTGTCGATAGAGGCCCCGATGCTGGCGCGCAGCCAACGGTACTGGAAACGGAGGACGGTGCCGGCCCACTGCGTTTTATTTTCTGTGGTCACGTGGGCCCCAATCGGCGTCTATTGCAGTTCATGGAAGCCTGGAGCCAGCTGCCAACCCCCGGGGCGATCTCCCTGGAACTGTTCGGCAATATCAGTAATAGCCGACAACTGCAGCAATACGCAGAACATTTCGGTGTCGCTGACTACATCCGGCTGCGTGGTTATGTCAGTGACGCGGAGCTAGACCAGGCGTTGCAATCGGCCGACTTCGCTATAAACTTGCGCTGGCCGACGATGGGTGAAGCCTCCGCCAGCCAGTTGCGATACTGGTCGGCGGGCCTGCCGACGCTGGTGAGCGATGTGGGTTGGTATAGCGAGCTGCCCGACGACGCGGTATGTAAAATCTCAGTCAACAACGAAATACCCGACTTGCTTGAGTTGTTGGGGGGTGCATTGGCTGCCCCAGCGAGATATCGTCAGATAGGAGAGCGGGGCTTGCAGCAATTGCGCAACGTGCACTCCCCCGTTGATTACGCCGCGGCACTGGTGGCGCTGGCAGCCCGGCTGGTTGATGGCCGGCTTGCCTTCCGCATGCTGGATCAGGAACTGGTCACGGTTATCGCGTCGATGTGTGAAAATGATAACGATACACGCCTGTTTCGAGACGCGATTGAAACCGCCGTCGCAACAGTGCGACTGGAAGGTTAATTCAGGAAATCAACTATGAAAAATGCTGTTGTTACGGGCATTTCCGGCCAGGACGGGGCCTATCTTGCCCGCCTGCTGCTGAATAAGGGATATCGCGTATGGGGAGCCACTCGCCGCACCAGTTCCGTCAATCACTGGCGCCTGGAAGAGGTGGGCATACTGGGCCATGAAAACCTGACTCTGGTTGACTATGACCTGACCGATGCGGGAGCGGCTATCCGTTTGCTGGAGCGCAGCGGCGCAGAGGAGGTGTTTAACCTCGCCGCCCAGAGTTTCGTTGGCGTGTCCTTCGACCAGCCTGTCACCACGGCGGAGATTACCGGTATTGGCGCGGTGCATCTGCTGGAGGCCATTCGCATCGTCAATCCGGCCATTCGGTTTTACCAGGCTTCCACCTCGGAAATGTATGGCCTGGTCCAGGCCGTGCCACAGAGTGAGGATACCCCGTTCTATCCGCGCAGCCCCTACGGCGTGGCCAAGTTGTACGCCCACTGGATGACGGTTAACTACCGCGAGTCCTACGGGATATTTGGCTGCAGCGGCATTTTGTTTAACCACGAATCGCCCTTGCGGGGCAGGGAGTTTGTGACCCGCAAAATCACCGATGCGGTGGCGCGTATAGAGCTGGGCAAGCTCGATCGCCTGCAGCTGGGTAACCTTGACGCGCAGCGCGACTGGGGCTTTGCGGGGGACTATGTCGATGGCATGTGGCGGATGCTGCAACAGGACACTCCCGACACCTATGTGCTTGCGACAAACCGTACCCAGAGCGTGCGGGAGTTCGTCAATATGGCATTCAAGGCCGTGGGAAAGACACTCGAGTGGCAGGGCTCTGCAGAGTCCGAGCGCGGGCTCTGCAGTCGCACGGGCGCAGAGCTGGTATCGGTCAACCCGGAATTCTACCGCCCGGCGGAGGTGGACCTGCTTATCGGTGACGCCAGCAAAGCGCAAAAAGTACTGGGTTGGAAGCCCGAGGTTCAGCTGGAAGAGTTGTGTGACATGATGGTGAAAGCCGATCTGGCGCGGGTTGAGCGCGGGGTCTCGTTCTGATTATGACAGGCAAGGCGCTGGTAACCGGACTATCGGGCTTTACCGGTCAATATGTGGCCCGGGAGCTAGAGGCACTGGGCTATGACGTAGTGGGGCTGGAACAGGGCGGTGATCATGGCGCGGACCACGCAGGCCTGGACCTGCGCGACGGCGTCCGGCTCACTGCATTTGTGACTGCGCTGCAACCCACAGTGGTGATTCACCTGGCTGCCATTGCCTTTGTGGCCCATGGCGATGTCAGCGACATGTATACCAGCAATATCGTCGGCACCCGGAATCTGCTGGCCGCACTGGCTGCCTGTGAAACGCGGCCAGAAAAAGTATTGCTCGCCAGTAGTGCCAATGTCTATGGCAATGCCAGCGTGCCAACACTGGACGAGAACTGTCCCGCGCAGCCCGAGAATGATTATGCGGTGAGTAAGTACGCCATGGAACTGATGGCCAGGCACTGGCGCAGCGAGTTGCCCATTGTCATTGTCAGGCCGTTCAATTACACGGGGGTAGGGCAGGCAGCTGTGTTTCTGCTGCCCAAGCTGGTTGATCACTTCGCCCGCCGCGCCCCTCGAGTCGAGCTCGGTAATATCGATGTTTATCGCGATTTCAATGATGTCAGGGTGGTTGCAGCGGCTTATGCCCGCCTCCTGGCCAAAGGTGTGTCGGGCGAGGTGTACAACGTGTGTTCCGGCCAGGCCTATTCCATCAAGGACGTGCTGGCGCTGCTGGCCGAACTGGCGGGGTATCGCATCGAGGTCGATGTTAACCCCGCGTTTGTTCGCGCCAATGAGGTAAAAAAGTTGGTGGGGTCGAATCGAAAACTGGCGGCGGCAATAGGTGAACTCGATTTGATTCCGCTGGCGGATACGCTGGAATGGATGTATCGGGCCAAGACATCGGCGTGAAGGTACTGCTGGATGTGTCGCCTGTTACCCTGCCACTGTCAGGTATAGGCAGGTATGCGCTGGAGTTGGCGCGACATCTGCCACAGACGTCGGGTATCAGCAGCGTCAGCTACCTGCGCGATGGCCAGGTGCTCGCCAGCTTCGATCACAACTCTATCGCGCCCGCCGCGCCTGCCAGCGCTGTGCGGCAGTGGATTAAACCCCTGCTGCCCTACAAGGCAGTGCTGGGTCCCTGGCGCAGGCACAAGGCGAAGGCGCTGGCCAGAAGCCTGGACGCCTATGATGACTATATCTATTACGCACCCAATTTCAGCGCCCCGCCCGTTAACGGCCCCTCGGTTGTGACCCTGCACGACCTTTCCGTTTTTCATTTTCCGGATTTTCACCCCAGGGATCGGGTGAATTACCTGCGGGATCAGATTCATTGCTCGGTAGCCAATGCTGACCGATTGGTGACTGACTCCGAATTTGTACGCAACGAACTGCTGCAATTGTTCCAGCTACCGGCTGAACGGGTAAGTGCCATAGCCCTGGGTGTGGACGACAGCTTTCGTGTTCACTCGCCCCGGGAACTGCTGGCGCTGGAATCTACTTATGGCCTGACCCCGGGTGGTTACGTGTTGAGTGTAGGTACCATAGAGCCCAGGAAAAACCTGGCGGGTCTGTTGCAAGCCTATTCGCGATTATCCCCGGCGCAGCGCAAGCGATATCCTCTGGTTATCGCCGGCGCCTATGGCTGGAACAGCGACGCGTTGATAGAGCAGATTCGCCCGTTGCGCGCCAGTGGCGATGTGATCTATCTCGACTATGTCCCTGAGGAACATTTGCCCGCGCTGTATGCCGGCGCCGCGGTATTCGCTTATTTTTCTTTCTACGAGGGGTTTGGCCTCCCCGTACTGGAAGCCATGTCCAGTGGTGTGCCGGTGGTGTGCGCAGCCAGTTCAGCCCTGCCAGAGCTGTGCGGGGATGCCGGCCTCCAGGTTGATCCGCATGACACAGATGCGATGGCAGCTGCCTTGCAGCGCGCACTGGAAGACCAGCTGTGGCGTGCCGCTGCGATAGACCAGGGAGTGGCCAGAAGTAAAGACTATACCTGGCAGAAAACCGCCGCTTCACTGGTTGATGTGTTTCGGGGCCTGACCGCATGACAGGCAATGCGGGGTCACCCTTGATCGCAGAACGCAGGATAGCGGTTGATGCGCGTCCACTGTGTCATCCAGGTACCGGAATATATCGCTATACCCGCGAGCTGTTGCTACGAATGTGCCAGCTTGGCGGTCAATGGTTTCTGTACTCACCGCAGCCCTACGATCGACGCGGGCTTGAACTGCCCAATGTCCAGCACCGGGTTGCCGGGGTGCCCGCTGTCCTGAGGGCTGGCCAGTTGGCACATCTCATCATGCCGTGGTGGGCGCGGCGCGATAGAGTGGAATCATTTTGGGGGCCGCGACACCAGCTGGCCATGTTGCCCGACACTGTGCGTACCGCAGTCACTGTGCACGACCTGGTATGGAAGGACCATGGCGACACGATGCGTTTTCCAGGCAGGCAGATCGAGAACTTTTTCACACCGCGGGCGCTGGCCCGGGCTGATATCATAGCCGTGGTTTCGCACTTTACCCGGCAGCGGCTCGAGTACTACTTTCCCCAGTACGCCCACAAGGTCACCGTTGTTCCCGGCGCCAGTATGCTGCGCGCCGGTGCTCTATGTCAGGCGCAGGAGGGGCAGGTACTACCAGGTGACTATTTCCTGTTTGTCGGCACACTGGAGCCCAGAAAAAATCTGCCGCGTTTGCTGCGCGCCTATCGCCGCTTTCTTGCCGGGACAGCGCAGGCGAGGCCCTTGAAGATTGTGGGTGGTGCGGGTTGGGGTGGTGAAGATATTGCGGGGATGGTTGCCGAGCATGGCCTGGCGGACCATGTTCAGCTATTGGGTAAGGTAGATGACGATACGCTGCGCACGCTTTATAGCCGTGCCTACGCGCTGCTGATGCCTTCCCTGTATGAAGGCTATGGCCTCCCCGTGGTGGAGGCATTGTCGATGGGAATACCGGTACTGTGCTCGCGCGACTCCGCGATGGCGGAAGTCGCGGGAGCGGCGGGCCTGTGTGTTGACCCCGAATCGGAGTCCGATATCTGCGATGGGCTGGAGAGAATCAGTGTTGATTGCCAGCTTTATACAGAACTGCGAGGCCGTGCAGCGCTGGAAATCCTGCGCTATGACTGGGATGATTCGGCCCGGGTAATGGCGGGTTTACTATTGTCATGAAGATTCTGGTTTACTGCTCACTCAACAGCGGCAATATCGAGACCAGTCTGGGAACGGCCGACTACAGCTACTATTTTGTGATGCAGCGCTTCCTGCCCCTGCTGCGTGAATTCGGCGACGTGGAAGTATTGGCCCAGCCACCGGATGATGAACTGGTGGCGCGCTACCAGCGGGATGACGACTGTATCTATTTTGCTTTCACCCCACCGGATAAGGCCATAGGGTCTACCCTGTGTCCTGTGGTACCGGTGTTCGCCTGGGAGTACAGCACTATTCCCGATGAGGCATTCAAGTACCCCCGGGACAACTGGGTGGAAGATTTGCGCCTCACTGGCCAGGCTGTCACCCACTCCGGCTTTGCTGTGGATGTGGTGCGCGAGCAGCTGGGGCAGAACTACGATATCGTCGCAATCCCGGCGCCGCTGTGGGATGCCTGTCAGGGGCTGCGAGAGAAGCGCAGGCAGGCGCAGCCGCGCGGTCTGGATGCACTTGCCCTCAACTGCAAGGTTATCGACAGCTATAACTATGACATCACCAACACCTCGGTACGCCCCAAAAGCGGGCGAGCGGGCGAGCGCGCCAGGTCGCTGGCGGCCCCCTGGGATGGGGAGACCTTGGCCTTCCAGTTTGCCCGGGGAGAGCCTGGTCCCACCCTGGTAGGGTTCAACGATGCAGAGCCCTGGGGCGTCTGGTCGCGCTCCGGTTATCCCTGGCTGATGCTGGAGCAAGCCATAGAGGGTGAGGTCGAAATTGAAGTCACGGTGCGCGGTTATGCGCACAATATAGACCAGCCCCTGGGTATCGAGCTTGGCGACTGCACCGCCTATCTGCTGCTCACCGACAGCCTCGAAACTCACGTATTGAAGATGTCGGTAAGCTCGGCCGCCAATTTTCTCGCCTTTCATGGCGTCAGCAAACGTGCAGTCGGTATGGATGATCCCCGGGATATCGGCTTTGGCCTGGCCAGCCTTACCCTGCGGCGCGTGCAATCCAGGGGTGAGACTCCGGCCCCGCTTGTGCTGGACTTCTCGGGGGAAGGTCTGGAACTGGAGGGTTTTCATCCGTGCGAGCCCGCAGGAGCATGGACGGCGCAGCCGCGCTGTACCATCCACCTGCCGGCAAGCCTCGCAGGTGACTTGCATGTGCGCCTGGAGCTGTTTCACCTGGTGCACAATGATGCCAGGGACATCGAGTTTTACGCAGGCGGTACCTGCCATACGCTCACCCTGAATGCGGAGCAGGGCCTGTATGAGTTTATGATGCCCGGTGTTGGCCCGACCAACTTTCTGCGGCTGGACGGGCTGGGTGTCGGGCCCAGTGGTACCCAGGGCGATGAGCGACTGATAGGCCTTGGGATATCACAGATCGTGGTGACCGCGCAGCCCGCAGTCGCCGCGAGTCGATCGCCTGCCCATGGGTCGGCCCTGTCCCGGAAGCCGGGTGGGGGCGGGGCCGGTGGTGAAGTATTGTACACGGCGATATTGAACCCCAACGACGGGCGCAAGAACTGGGAGGATATCATTACCGCCTTTGTCTACGCCCTGCGCGACAAACCGGGTGCGACTCTGCTGGTTAAAATTGCCAATGAACACCTGAATATGTTCTTTGAGGACATCTTTACGTTTTACATGCGTCTGCATCCCTTTGATTGCAGGGTGGTGTTTATCCACGGTTACCTGGCCGATGACGACTACCAGCAGATGATCAGCCAGAGCCATTACATTGTTAATGCCTCACGGGGTGAAGGACAGTGTCTTCCGCTGATGGAGTTCATGTCCTCGGGGGTACCTGCGATCGCTCCGCGCAACACTGCCATGCTCGATTATATCGACGCATCCAATGCATTTATTGTCGAGACCTCACCGGAACTCACCTACTGGCCCCACGACCCGCGACAGGTATACAGGACTTACTGGCACCGGATTGACTGGCAGACCTTGCACGATGCGTTTGTCGATAGTGAGGCCTTGATCAGGACATCACCACAGGCCTACAGTGCTATGGGTGAAGCGGCGGTGGGTTCGCTGCAGGCGTTTTGCTCCATGGCTGTGGCGCGGGAGCGACTGCGGGATTTTGTCAACCGCATGCAGGCACAGGAGCAGTGATGCCATGCGCATCATAGTGTACTCCGAGACAACGGCGGCCACAGTGGGGGGCAACCTTGGCCTGCCCGAGTACAGCTACTATTTCATCCTGAAGAAATATTTGCCTGTGCTGTCGAAGCTGGGCGAAGTTTGTTATGTGAAAGAGCCGGAGTGCGAAGTTGACGCGCTGTACGATGAAGCCGCTGCGGCGGGGGAGGCATCTGTTTTCTTATCCTTCACGCCACCGCATCGCACCGCCAGGGGGCTCAAGTGCCCCACGGTGTGTGTGCTGGCCTGGGAGTTCGACAATATCCCCAGCGATGACTGGGACGATCATGAGCCCTGGCATAACTGGGTGACGGCCATTCGCGAAACCCGCAATGTGATAACAATATCCGATTATGCCACCCGGGTGATCAAGCGTCAGGTAGGTTCCGGCCCGAGAGTTGTCACGATTCCGGCGCCGGTGGATCCAGCTGAAAATCCGGCCTCAGCCACGCAATCCGACGCAAAGACTGGGAGCCGAAACCTGCGTCTCACTGCGTCGATTTTTGACAGCGAGGCGCTCGATATCGATACCGAGAGCGTGACGCCCAAAATGGTGACTACCGATAGTGCCGGGAATTTGCCGGCCCTGTGGGATGGGCGGGCCGTGGACTGGGGCTTTTCCTCCAGTTCCGAAACATCGGGGCAATACCTTGTCGGGTTTTACGGGGAAGAAGACTGGGGGTCCTGGTCGAAGACGGCGCGGCCCAGTGTTATCTTTCCCTGGAGTATCGTCGGAGAGGTAGAAGTAGCGATCGAGCTCGCCGGCTATGGTGAGAATCGGGGCCAACCAGTGTCGGTGCACCTGGGGAACCAGGTCGCGGAGATTATTTTACCCAATGAACTGCAGGAAGTGGTGCTGGCATTTACCCTGGAAGAGCCCGTTAACAATCTTTATTTTGCAGGCCTTTCGGCTGTCCCCTCTCCGGGAGCACGCGACCACCGCACCCTAGGACTTGGTCTCAGTCGCTTGTCCATGCGCAGACCGCAGGACAGCCAGCAGCACGGATCAAGGGGTGCGAGCCAGAGCGATGCTGAGCCCGCGTCCGACGTCACCACCACCCTGACGTTTTCGGGAACCGTTTACGCCTCAGTGTTCAACCCGGCGGACGGGCGCAAGAACTGGCTCGATATCGTCACGGCCTTCTGTTGGGCATTCAGGGAGGATGCCGACAAGACCCTGGTGCTGAAGATGTCCCACCACAATCGCTCGACTTTTTTGGGTGACCTGTTCCTGCTGTTTTCCCGGCTGGCGCCGTTTCGCTGCAGGGTGGTTGCTGTGCACGGCTATCTCAGCGCAGAGGAGCTGGACGACCTGGTAGGAGTCACGGACTACTTCGTGAATGCTTCGGTAGCGGAAGGGCAGTGCCTTCCTTTGCTTGAATTCATGGCGGAGGGCGTGCCCGCGGTGTCACCGGACCACACGGCGATGGAAACCTATATCACAAGCGAGAATGCCTTTGTTGTTCGCTCCAGTCACCAGCCTCACATCTGGCCGAACGATCCGCGTGAGGCCTATCGTACTTTGTCTAACAGGATAGATTGGGACTCCCTGCGGCAGGCTTACCTGGACAGTGCCCGGGTGCTGGCCGATGACCCGCAGCGGTATCGCGCAATGGCCGAGGCGGCCAGAGATGTAGTGGCAGAGAATTACGGGTCGGTCGAAGTAGAGAGGCGCCTGAGGAAATACCTGGGTAAGATTGCCCGTCCGCGCTGGTGGCGCCTGTTGGGTCGAGGTTGAGCGGGTTAGCCGGGATAGTAAGCCGGCACTAGTGCGAGGTGTCAGTGAACACTAAAATGTATCTGGATCAGGGGTCGGTTGAACGATGAAGGAAAGTAAAAGACCAAAGGCTACGGACGTTGGATTGCGCGAATGGGTGAGCGACGGCTGGTTGAATGGAAGCACGGGAGAGCTGACCAGGGGCCTCAAAATACGTGCTACTGACACGGTGATCGATGTGGGCTGTGGTGAAGGGGGTATCATCGCTTTTTGTGCGCAGCAGGGATCGGAAGTCATTTTTGTCGACATGGATGAGGGCAAGCTGGCGGCCACTGAGGCCCGCGTAAAGCAATCTCCGGCGCATGCGTACCGCGCTATCGCCTCAGACTGTGACCCGATTCCCCTGCCGGATGGGTCCGGGGATGTCGTCATATGTACCGAAGTGCTGGAGCATGTGTCTGACCCGCGCAAGTTTTTGTCGGAGCTGATAAGAGTCACCAGGCCTGGAGGTCAATTGCTCGTCTCAGTGCCCGATTCACGCTCTGAGCTTCTGATCGGTGTTACTGCGCCGGATAACTATTTTGAAGCGCCGAATCATGTCCGGGTTTTTGCTGCCGATGAACTTAAAAGCCTGATCCTGGAAGCCAGTCTGCAGATTGAAACTGAGCAGTTGACGGGCGCTTTCTGGAGTATGTACCTGTCCTTGTCTTACCTGACTACAGATACGACTGAAATCCTGCCTCTCGACAATCCTCACCCGATAACGGATCACTGGACGCGGCTCTGGCTCGAGCTGCAAAATCACCCACAGGGATATCTGATACGCGACGCTCTCAACCAATTGATCCCGCGAACTCTATGTATTGTTGCGCGGAAACCGAAATAGAACTGTGCGGCCTGTTTGGTACGCTTGCCGACTGTATTTTCTGTCCGGGAGATAGTGCTTGGCCTCGAAGTTGTTTGCTCTCGATTCGACACACACACCGGGCCTGTCAGTTTCTGCCTGTTTCCATGGTATTATTGCATCGTATGTGTGGGTCAAAACCTCGCCCGATGCCAGTGCCGCCGGGAACGCGAGTGTTCCAGTCTACGTCGCGGTCGTCCGAAATATCCAGCGAAAAACTGCTTAATAGAAGGGTAAGTAATGAGTGAACACAGTGCGCCGCGAGCTCGTTCGGTCGGCTTGAAAGATCGTACCCTGGAGGGCTGGTTTAATAGTGCGACTGGCGAGTTGACCCAGGGTTTTCGGGTTAATGCAGCGGATACCGTGGTCGATGTAGGCTGTGGCGACGGGGCGTTTATTCATTTTTGTGCCAGACAGGGCGCCGAAGTCTATTTTGTCGATCGCGACCCGGTGAGTCTTGCGGCTACCGAGGCCAAAATCAGTCAGTCGCCTGCTCGTGCCCACCACGGACTGCTATCCGAATGCGACCCTATCCCCCTGCCGGACGGGACCGGCGACCTGGTGATATGCACAGAGGTTCTGGAGCATGTTCCAGACCCGGTCAAGATGCTGCATGAATTAATACGAGTAGCGAAACCCGGTGCACAATTGTTGATCACCGTGCCAGATGCACGCTCCGAGACTTTTGTTGGTGCCACGGCGCCACCACAATATTTCCAGGTGCCCAATCATATTCGTATCTTTACCGCGCAGGATTTTCACGATCTGATTGTGAACGCGGGGCTGGTAATTGAAAGTCAGCAGTTTATAGGGTGTTTCTGGGCAATGTACTGGCCACTCACATGGATGACTTGTGAGGCGGGAGAGGGCCTACCTATAGAAAACCCGCACCCTATAACCCAGCATTGGATCGGGCTATGGCACGAGGTGCAGAAGCATCCGCAGGGACATAAGATACGGGATGCACTCAACTCGCTGCTTCCGAAGTCACAGTGCATCATCGCGCGCAAACCGTTGTAACACACGCGCCACACTGTGATTCGCATCGAGTCACTTTGCCGGCTTCAGCAAGTGTGGCACCACGATAAGGTAAGTATGAGCGGTATTCAGATGCTGGTAGGTCCGAGTTTTCGATCTGGTCTATTCATTATCGGGTTGGCAATAAACCCCTGCATGAATAGTAACGCTTATTGTCTAACTCGCGACTTGCTTGTTCTCGATGGCTTAAAACTGAGATGACTGGCGCCGATACACGACTAATGGGCAGCGCTATGGCCAGGTTAACCTCCTGAGAACCGTGCGGGTGGCTTCACTCACCTTGAACCCAATTACAGCCAAATGACGCTGTGCTGGTTCGCTTGTGCGGTCGCCTCGCGGGGAAATTGAGTGCGCTATGAAAAGACGTATCGACGATATCGAAATCCTGCGCGCCTTCGCCGTGCTTCTTGTCATCATTGAGCATATGCAGATCAACCTGTTCAGTTGGGGTACCCCCACACTCAAACTGTTCTACCAGAATTTCAGCGGTTGGAGCGGAGTTGACCTGTTCTTTGTTATTTCCGGCTTTGTTATCGCGAAAAATCTAGTCCCAAGATTACAGGCGTCGACATCTAGGAGTGACTATTTTCGCGATGTGATTGTTTTCTGGATTCGACGTTTCTGGCGTCTCATCCCGTCCGCGTGGACCTGGCTGCTCTTTGTATTACTCGCCTCGCTATTTCTCAACAGCTCCGGTGTATGGGGCACTTTTGACAGTAATGCCAAAACGGTGATGTCCGCGTTTTTCCACGTTGCCAACTTTTATGGTGCGGCCACTTACGGCGAGTCGTTTCCAGGGGCGGCATTCGTATACTGGAGCCTGTCGCTTGAGGAGCAGTTTTACCTGGTTCTACCTTTTCTTGTTTTAGTGAGCGGCAAGAGGCTACCGCTAGTGCTCCTCCTGATCGTGGTTCCGCAGTTATTTCTGCAACGGGAGACGCCGCTAATGGCGCTTACTCGAACAGATGCGCTATTCCTTGGTGTTTTGATAGCAATCTGGTCCCACTCGGCTTCTTACCTGCGCTTTCGGCCACAGTTTCTTCTCAATCCTTTTTTTGCGGCGGTAGCAGTGGTATTGGCTTTGCTGGCCCTTGGTGTCGGTGGCTCAGAACACCTTCCAGTCAGGGATTACCGCTACGGTATGATTACCTGTGTGTCAGGTCTGCTGGTGTTGGCGGCGTCTTTCGATCAGGATTATTTCAGTCGACCGGCCTGGCTCAAGGTGCCTCTGCTCTGGGTTGGCACCCGGTCATACGCGCTCTACCTGCTTCATATGCCCTGCTACTTCCTGACGCGGGAAATATGGTATCGTTTCTCTCCCGAGGGTACCCACTTCAACGCGGCTTACACGTTTGAGTTTCTCTTAACCGCCCTGTTTATTCTGATTTTGCTAAGCGAATTGAACTTCCGATTTATAGAAACCCCGCTGCGCCGACGCGGTTTAGAGATAGCACAGCGATATACTACTCGACGCGCCTATGCCGCAGGCGAAAACGACGCTGCTAAAACCAAATGAAACTGACTTTTTCCATCTGCGGTTTCGTTTCCGTGGTCATGGTGTGCTGACTCAGGCTTTTTGCCTCTGCCGAGAGGGTGCGATAATTCAACAGGTATGACATCAAAGGGGTTGACTACAGAATGAGCGAAGAAGTCCGGCGATTAGCTGTGGATGTCGGTGTTTTGGTGAGAGACACAGGAGTGTCGAAGACGGGTAGCTCTTACAGAGCTTCGATTACTTATGAGACTTTCGAACATGTCGTTCCGACATATTGTTGTCGCGCGCAGATCGGTGAGAGTAATTCCTCGCACCATGGTTAAAATCGACTTTCTGGTTCCGGGATTCAGCAAGTGCGGTACCACAAGCTTGTGTGCCCTGCTGGCGCAGCACCCGGGTATTTACATACCGGAACTGAAAGAGCCCTGGTATTTTTCCTCCAACGACTTTCCGAAACGTCAGGCTGACTATATTCAACATTTTTCGCCCGCGTTGCCCGGGCAGTTACTGGGCGAGGGCAGCGTCAGCTATAGCGGCCACGAGAAGGAAGATGTCTCGATAGTCCGTATCCGCGAGAACAACCCGCAGTGCCGCTTTATTTTTATCGCCAGGCACCCGCTGCGCAGGATCGAATCCAGTTACAGGGAGATGCACCACAGCGGCGTAAAGTTTGGCCTGAACGCGCCCTTTGACCTGGCAGACAACCTCGAGAGTTTTCCGCAGATGATCAAGGACTCCATGTTTTTTGAGCGCATATCCAAGTATGTCGCCGCCTTTGGGCGTGAATCCATACTTGTGTTGTTCCTGGAAGATATGAATCGCGACCCGCAACAGGAACTGGAGAAGTGCTTCAGCCACCTGGGCGTCGATGCCGGTTTCAAAATAGTAGAGGAACTGCGCCTGAATAAGGGGAGCTCAAAGCTCTATGACACACGGATCCTGCGCTACATTCGCAGCAAGCCGTGGTCGGGCTTCAAGCTCGCCAAACTCAATCCAGAGCAGCAGGATCGCCTGCTCAGGCCGCTTGGGCTGCGCCGGCCTTTCAGCAAACCGGTTCACTGGGATGAAAAGTCCATGTCGCTGGTCAGGGACACTGTTCAGCCAGATGCGCAAAAGTTTCTTGAAGCGTGGGGCAAACCCGCAGATTTCTGGCAGTTTTAACTGGCGGTACTGTAAAACTCGAAATCTTCCCTGTAGTAATCGCGCAGAGCATCAAGGTGGCGGGTGGCCGCGAATGAGCCCGGGCTGATAGCGTCCTGCTCATCGAGTTCATGGGCGTTCAGTGTTGCGGCCTGTGGCAGGTGTATGTCGGACTTGCTGGTCCGGTTGTCGTGACCGAGTTTTACCTCTACCCCAAGCTGCTCCAGCAGGTACCGTTCCAATTCGCCAATATTCTCCAGTCGAAAGATTCGGCTGATGTGTGGCACGCCTCGGAAATACAGGTGCTGTGGCCGCCAGTGGGCATCGAGGTCGTAGGCATCCTGGGCCAGGATGTATTCTGCGAACTGGTCAAAGCTGATGCCCAGCTGCAGGTTGATATCCGCAGTGCCCTGTACCTCGCTGATTACCTGGCGGGTGTGAAGCAGGTTGCGCTGGCTGTGTCGCTTGTAGACGAATTTCTCAAGATAGGCACTTACCAGCCTTTCGAAAGGGTCCCGGATAACGCTGAATTTGAAATACTGGTCCGAGGCCAGGATCTCCCGCGCCAGCTGAATGGGTTTGTCCTTGAGCTGTACCCCGGTATTGAAACGGTCGGTCACCAGATGCACGCCCAGCTGGACGGCGATATCAGCCCGGTCTACCCCGGCCAGCCGTATCATCATCGATTTCAGGGAGGTGCAGGCACACTTGGCCACGGGGATATACATCAACTTGTCCGCCTCCGATACCATCATGGCACCGTAGGGCCAGCGCATGCCGTTGCCCCGGCGCTGGGGCCAGATCTGGCTCGCAGCTTCCAGTCGGCTCTCGGCGGCGGACAGCCCCTCGGGTTTGTGGATGCGTACCGTTATGGGGTGTGAGGGATACAGGCTGTCTACCCAGTACTGCCCCTCGATCAACAGTCCCACCTGTATCTGTGCGCCCGCGGCCAGCGATGCCTCCGGGATTATCACCGCCACCTTCTGACTATGCTCGGCTCCCGCCGGGACGGCAGCAGTGAGCGGTGTGCGCACGCCCTCGGAGGAAATCACTGCGCCATTGCTATCGAGCAATCTGTAGGAGAACGCAATCTGCTCACCGCTGGCCGGATCCAGCGTCGCGGCGGAGTTGTTCTCAAGCTGTACCTCCAGGTGGCCGCGGTTATGCTTACCGTAGAGCGCCAGTGTATCTGCCGCGCTCAGGCTAACCTTGCGCCATGCCTTTTTTGGGAAAGCCGCTGCGCGTGCTGTGGAATTCTTTGCTGGTGTCGTGTTCAATCTGTAAGTCCTGCGCGTTGGCGCTTTTTATGTTGTGGGTAGAGTTGTCTGGTTCGATCGCGGCCAGGCTTCAACCGGGTTGCCACCGGAATTGCTGCAAGTTGACCCGGGAAGCACCGCGGAAACTGACCCCCTCGCTTTCCAGCCGCTCGCGCTGGCGACTTTTTGCCGCGTTTCCGCCCGGGACAACAAGTTGCCCCTGGGCGTTGATAACGCGGTGCCAGGGAATGCTGGTATCTTCGGGCAGTCCGCGCAGTGCGCGCCCCACGCGCCGTGCCGCCCCCGGTAAGCCCGCGTGGCGCGCCACGTCGCCATAGGTTGCGACATGACCCCGCGGGATCAGCATCACAACCTGCCAAATGCGCAGGTCGATGTCGTTGGGCTTGGCAGGCATGTCAATCCAGGCGCGACGGGTTGCTGAGGTTGGGGCGAGTCTACCACCGGGTCACTGGCAGGCAAAGGCGACCCTGGGAGGGGTAGTGATACTTACCTTGTAAATTCAAGCCATGCCCCCATACTTTCACCAACGGAGAGTCCCCCATGCGAATATTCATCATGCTCCTGCCCTGGCTGGAGCTGTTTACCCTTATCGAACTGGGTATCAAGACCAGCGCGCTGGCAGCGATCGGTTACGTGCTGTTCACCCTGCTGCTGGGTATGGCTATCCTGCAGCGTCAGGGGCGGGGTATGTTTGAGCGCCTGCGCCAGAGCCAGGAGGGCAGGCTGGTGGGCCCGCAGCTGCTGCTGGATGACATGGCGCTGGGCCTGGCGGGTATCCTGCTGATGATTCCGGGCCTTATTTCGGACTTTGCCGCCCTGGTTGTCGTGATTGGACCTCTCAGGCGTCGCCTCGCGACCTGGATCCTGGGGCGCCAGCCGGAGCCCTATGCGCCGGAGCGAGATCCGGCCAGTCAGGTGACCATCGAGGGCAATTATCGCCGGATCGATGAAGAGTAATTCGCTTAACGCATTGATAAATATATAAAAGTAGAAAAAATACTCCTGCTGTGAATCCGCTTTCACAGCGCTTGACTCCCACCGCCCGCTGACTAGAATTAGCACTCTCTCGAAATGAGTGCTAATTGGGGCTTGAATTGTTAGTTGCCGCCCCAATAACAGAGACCAGCCCCTTGAGGGTATCCATAACATTGTTGCTAGGAGAGTAATACAGATGAAAATCCGTCCGCTGTACGACCGTGTTGTCGTTCGTCGCAAGGAAGAGGAAGAAACTACTGCTGGTGGCATCCTGCTGCCCGGCTCCGCCAAAGAAAAGCCCAACCAGGGTGAAGTGGTAGCCGTAGGTGACGGTAAGGTACTGGATAACGGCACCGTTCAACCGCTCGCATTGAAAGTCGGTGACACCGTTGTATTCGGCCAGTATGCCGGCAGCAACACCATCGAAATAGATGGCGAAGAACTGATCATCATGGGCGAGAGCGAGATTTACGCTGTCGTCGAGTAAGCGTTGAACTCGTATCCCAATAAATTTGATTTGGCAATTTTAAGGAATTAGATCATGGCAGCTAAAGACGTATATTTTGGCGACAAAGCTCGGTCGCGCATGCTTAAAGGTGTAAATACCCTGGCCGACGCGGTCAAGGCAACTCTGGGGCCAAAGGGCCGTAACGCAATTCTCGATAAGTCCTTCGGCGCTCCCACAGTGACCAAGGACGGTGTATCCGTGGCCAAGGAAATTGAACTGGCAGACAAGTTCGAGAACATGGGCGCCCAGATGGTCAAGGAAGTGGCTTCACAGGCTTCTGACCAGGCAGGCGACGGTACCACCACTGCAACCGTGCTCGCCCAGTCCATCCTGAACGAAGGCCTCAAGGCGGTAGCGGCAGGCATGAACCCTATGGATCTCAAGCGCGGTATCGATAAGGCCGTAGCGGCTGCGGTAGAGCAGATCAGCGGTATGTCCACGCCCTGTGCCGACAACAAGGCGATTGCCCAGGTAGGTACTATCTCTGCCAACAGCGATACCCAGGTAGGCGACATCATCGCCGAAGCCATGGGTAAAGTCGGCAAAGAAGGTGTGATCACTGTTGAGGAAGGATCCGGCCTGGAAAATGAGCTGGACGTGGTAGAAGGTATGCAGTTCGATCGCGGTTACCTGTCTCCCTACTTCATCAACAACCAGGAAGGCATGAGCGCCGACCAGGAAGACCCTTTCATCCTGCTCGTCGAAAAGAAAATCTCCAATATCCGCGAACTGCTGCCCCTGCTGGAGCAGGTAGCCAAGGCGTCAAAGCCGCTGGTTATTGTTGCTGAAGATGTGGAAGGTGAAGCGCTGGCCACCCTGGTCGTGAACAATATGCGCGGCATAGTGAAAGTGTCTGCCTGTAAGGCACCTGGCTTCGGCGACCGTCGCAAGGCCATGCTGCAGGATATCGCTATCCTGACCGGCGGCACTGTGATTTCCGAGGAAGTGGGCATGGACCTGGAGTCCGCTACCCTTGAGCATCTGGGTACCGCCAAGCGTATCTCCATGGACAAGGATAACACCACCATTATCGATGGTGCTGGTGACCATGACGCCATCAAGGCGCGTGTGAGCGAGATTCGTGTCCAGATTGAAAACACGTCTTCCGATTACGATCGCGAGAAACTGCAGGAGCGCGTAGCCAAGCTGGCCGGCGGAGTTGCAGTTATCAAGGTTGGCGCAGCCACCGAGATCGAAATGAAAGAGAAGAAAGCCCGCGTTGAAGACGCCCTGCACGCTACCCGTGCGGCGGTTGAAGAGGGAGTTGTTGCCGGTGGTGGTGTTGCCCTGGTGCGCGCCGTAGCCGCGATTGCCGACCTCAAGGGTGACAACGAGGACCAGAACCACGGCATAACTGCCGCTCTGCGCGCCATGGAAAATCCCCTGCGCCAGATCGTGGCGAATGCTGGCGGTGAACCTTCAGTTGTACTTAATGACGTTAAAAACAACGGCACTGGCAACTACGGTTACAACGCTGCTTCTGGCGAGTACGGCGATATGCTCGAAATGGGCATCCTGGACCCGGCCAAGGTTACCCGCGTTGCGCTGCAGGCGGCCGGCTCCGTTGCTGGGCTGATGATCACCACCGAGGTAATGATCTCCGATGCTCCGGAAGAGGGCGGTGCCGCAGCTGGCGGTATGCCGGACATGGGCGGCATGGGTGGTATGGGTGGCATGGGCGGCATGGGCGGCATGATGTAAGCCAGGCTCCCACCACTATAAAAAACCCGGCCTTGTGCCGGGTTTTTTTTGGGTTTTGTTTATCCCGACCGAAGATAAGCGGGGGCAGGCAACGATCAGCTGTCGATCCCAAGTACCCCGCTAAAGCTTAATGGCCCGCTTTTGCCTTCAGCTGTGCCAATCAGGCAAAGTTGGCGTTAACAAATTCCCAGTTCACCAGAGCCCAGAATGCGTCCATATATTTTGGGCGGGCATTCCGGTAATCGATGTAATAGGCATGCTCCCAGACGTCGACAGTGAGCAGGGGAGTAACCCCCTTTTCTGTCAGGGGCGTTGCGGCATTGCTGGTGTTGACGATGGCGATACTGCCGTCGGCTTGCTTGACCAGCCAGGTCCAGCCCGAGCCAAAATTGGTGACGGCGTTGTTGGTAAACTGCTCCTTGAACGCGGCGAATGAACCAAAGGTCGCGTTGATGGCCTCTGCGATAGCGCCGCTTGCCTCACCGCCACCGTTGGGGCTGAGACAGTTCCAGTAAAAGCTGTGGTTCCAGATCTGGGCCGCGTTATTAAAGACCCCGCCTTCAGAAGACATCACCACTTCTTCCAGGGTTTTGCCCTCGAGGTCCGTACCCTCTGCCAGACCGTTCAGCTTGTCCACATAGGTTTTGTGGTGTTTGCCGTAATGAAACTCCAGGGTTTCGGCAGAGATATGGGGTTGTAAAGCGTCCTGCGCATAAGGCAGGGCAGGTAGTTCAAAAGCCATTGAAATAGTCCTCGCTATGGAAAGGTTAATAGGCCGGAGAATGCGCCCACAGAGCCGGTTGAATGGCAGGCGTGGGGCGAGACTGCAGCATACCAAGCTGCGGTCGAGAGTGTATACTAGCGGCCAGACAAAATAACGGGAGTACAGGTGATGGTTGTAGAATTTATTTTCAGGTGGGCGCACGTTCTGTTTGGCATCGCCTGGATAGGGTTGTTGTATTACTTCAACTTCGTCCAGACCGAGTACTTCAAGGAAGCTGAAGCCGACGCCAAGGCCGACGCCATGAAGAAACTGGCACCGCGAGCGCTGTGGTGGTTTCGTTGGGGGGCGATGTTTACCTTCCTGACCGGGCTCTATTTGTTGCATTCCATCGGCGCTTCTACGGATCTCAAGGGTCAGCCGGTTATCTGGATTGGTGCCATTGCAGGTATCTTTATGTTCCTGAATGTATGGCTGATCATCTGGCCCAAGCAGCAGGTCGTGTTGGGGCTGAAAGAAGGAGATGGCCCGTCGTCAGCCGCAAAGGCGGGACTTGCTTCGCGTACTAATACCCTGTTTTCTGGCCCTATGCTGTTTGGGATGCTCGGGTCCAAACACTTGCCCAGCCTTGCTGGTGAGGTGAGTATGGCGGGTGTGGCGACTTGCCTGCTTATTCTGATTCTGCTCGAAGCCAACGCTGTCTTTGGCAAGCTGGGCCCCATGGCCAGCGTTAAGGGTGTGATCCATTGCAGCGTCGCGCTGACCGCCGTAATCTGGGCTGCGCTCGCCTTCCTGTAAGGTGATAGCAGGTTCAACAAAGCCGGGCATTGTCCCGGCTTTTTTATCGCGCGATATGTATAATCAGCGCCACTGGTTGTAACAGGTGTACCGCGCATGTCCAATGACGATCTGGATCATATTCCCTCGATAGTGCCGACCCGCGATGGTGTGTCCTCAGGCAAGCCGCCCAAAGGACGGCCGGCCCGCGGCGGAACATCCCGCTCGCCGGGATCTGGGGGAGCAGCGCCCGGCGGGGGTACCGGCCCGATTGCGCGTCTGCTTATCACTGTTTCTTTCGTAGTTGCGGTAGTGGCCTGTGCCTGGGCCTGGCAGCTTCAGCAGCAACTTGAAGAGACCGCCGCGGTCGGCCGTGTTTACGCCGAACGCATCGGGAACCTGGAAGCCAGGCTTTCAGATACTGACCAGGGTATGAGCCAGAACGCGGAGCTGCAGGCGGCCAAAATCCGCGAGCTGGACAAAGAGGTGCGCAAGCTGTGGGATAACGTCTGGAAGCAGGCCAGCGAGCGGCTTGCGAAACTGGAGAAGGACGCGACCAGCCAGGACAAGAAAATCACCTCCGCGTCGGCGGGTCTTGCCGCTGCCCAGGGGCAGCTCAAGAGTGCCAGCGGGGATATCGACAAACTGAACAAGATAGCGGGTGAGTTGGAACGTATTATCGCCAGTGGCAAAGCCAACCAGGCCGAGGTAGAGCGCGTGGCAGACAGCATCAGCCGCGTTAACCTGGACCTGGCAAAGCTCAATAAGCGGGTGCAGAGCAACGAGGGGTGGATAGAGTCTATCAATACCTTCCGCAAGCAGGTCAATGCCAGCCTGGTTGAGCTGAAAGCGGCAGTTCGCGCATCGCCAAAACCCTAGAGCAGCCCGGCATTGACCGCGGTAGCCGGTGGTGCGCCGGCAAAGCCCTGCATACAGCTCCAGCTGGGCTGTAGAGCCCGTCTGGTGGGTGTATACTGTCGCTCCGTTTTTAGCCCGGCCTTTCCTGCCCCTGCCATAAGGATTTCATCATGACTGTTATTCGCCAGGACGATTTCATCGACAGCGTTGCCGATGCCCTGCAGTTTATCTCTTATTACCACCCGGTGGACTTTGTAAAGGCCGTGCACGAGGCCTATGAGCGCGAACAGAATCCCGCCGCCAAGGACGCCATGGGTCAGATCCTGATCAATTCCCGTATGTGCGCCGAGGGTCACCGCCCTATCTGCCAGGACACGGGTATTGTGACTGTCTTCCTGAAAATTGGTATGGACGTGCAGTGGGACGCAACGATGAGCGTCTCCGATATGGTGAATGAAGGTGTGCGCAGGGCCTATACCCATCCGGATAACGTGCTGCGGGCCTCTATCCTGGACGATCCGGCGGGCGCCCGGCGCAATACAAAAGACAATACGCCCGCGGTCATTCATATGGAGGTGGTGGCCGGCGATGTTGTCGATGTGCAGGTGGCAGCCAAGGGCGGCGGCTCGGAAAACAAGTCCAAGCTGGTCATGCTCAATCCGTCTGACAGCATTGTCGATTGGGTGGTAAAGACCATACCCACCATGGGCGCGGGCTGGTGTCCGCCGGGGATGCTGGGTATTGGCATCGGTGGCACGGCGGAAAAGGCGGCGGTGCTGGCCAAGGAATCGCTGATGGACCCTATTGATATCCACGACTTGCGTGAGCGCGGCCCCGCCAACCGGGTTGAAGAATTGCGCCTGGAAATAATGGACGCGGTAAACAAACTGGGTATAGGCGCACAGGGCCTTGGCGGCCTGACCACCGTAATGGATGTAAAGATTCGCGACTATCCCACCCACGCGGCCTCCCTGCCGGTGGCGATGATCCCCAACTGCGCGGCCACGCGGCATGCCCATTTTGTGCTCGACGGCTCGGGCCCCGCACTGCAGACGCCGCCAGATATTAATGACTGGCCGGAAATTACCCGGGAAGTAAGCGACCAGGTGCGACGGGTAGACCTCGATACAGTGACCCGCGCTGACGTGGCTGAGTGGCAGCCCGGTGATACCTTGCTGTTATCGGGCAAGATGCTTACCGGGAGGGATGCGGCCCACAAGAAAATGAAAGAGCTGATCGACAGCGGCGTGGGACTGCCGGCGGAAGTTGATCTAAAGGGCCGCTTTATCTATTACGTTGGGCCGGTAGACCCGGTACGGGACGAGGTGATGGGCCCGGCGGGACCGACCACGGCTACCCGCATGGACAAATTTACGGATTTTATCCTGGAGCAGACCGGCCTGCTTGGCATGATCGGTAAAGCCGAGCGCGGCCCGGCCGGGGTGGAGGCTATCCGCAAACACAAGGCGGTATACCTGATGGCGGTGGGCGGGGCGGCCTACCTGGTGTCGAAAGCCATCACCTCCGCCAGGGTGGTCGCTTTCCCGGAGCTGGGGATGGAAGCGATCTACGAATTTGAAGTCAAGGACATGCCGGTAACCGTGGCGGTAGACTGCAACGGTACCTCGGTGCACGAGACCGGGCCGAAAATCTGGCAGGCCAAAATAGCGGAACAGGCCATAACCGTTGCCTGATACTTTTTACTGGCACGATTACGAGACCTTCGGCGCAGACCCCTCCCGCGACCGGGCAGTGCAGTTCGCGGGACTGCGCACTGACATGGACCTGAATCCGGTGGGCGAGCCCCTGGTGATATTCGCCCGCCCCGCGGATGACGCGCTGCCGCATCCGCAGGCCTGCCTGGTAACGGGCATAGGTCCCAGGCTGGCGCTTGAAAAGGGCGTCCCGGAGTGTGAGTTTATCGATCAAATTCACCGGGAGCTGGCGCAGCCGGGCACCTGCGGCGTCGGGTACAACTCACTGCGCTTCGATGATGAAGTTACCCGTTACACGCTCTATCGAAATTTTCATGACCCCTATGCGCGGGAGTGGCAAAACGGCAATTCGCGCTGGGACATCATAGACCTGGTACGCACGGCCAATGCCTTGCGCCCGGAGGGGATACAGTGGCCGTTGCGAGAGGATGGGCTGCCCAGCTTCCGGCTGCAAGACCTGACCGCCGCCAACGGCATCAGCCATGCATCGGCTCATGACGCGCTGTCTGATGTGCACGCGACCATCGCGCTAGCCCGGTTGGTGCGGGAGCGCCAGCCCCGCCTGTATGACTATGTGCACTCGCATCGCGACAAGCGCTCGGTGCAGTCCCAACTGGATATCGACGCCATGAAGCCGGTGCTGCATGTCTCAGGTATGTTCGGCGCGCAGCGACACAATATCGCGTTGATAGTGCCCCTGGCACTGCACCCGGTGAATCGCAATGAAGTTATTTGCTATGACCTGGATGTCGACCCCTCGCCCCTGTTTGAACTGACCCCGACACAGCTCGGTGAGTTGCTCTTCCAGCGCGCCGCCGATCTGCCTGAGGGTGTTGAGCGACCCGGGCTCAAGTCGGTTCACATCAATCGCTGTCCGGTGCTGGTGCCGGCGAAAATGGCGGATCCTGCCACCGCAGAGCGCCTGGGTATCAGTGGCGATCGTTGTCGTAAGCACCTTGCGGCGCTGCGGGAATACCGGGGGCGCGACCACAAGGCTTTTGTCAGCAAGCTGCAGGCGATTTATTCGGCCCATAGTTTTGAGCCGGTGACCGATCCCGATCGCATGCTTTACAGCGGTGGTTTTTTCTCGGAGCACGACAAACAGGTGATGACTGATGTGCGCAACAGCAGCCCTGCGGAACTGGCCAGCGCCAGCTACGTGTTTGAAGATGCCCGCTTGCCCGAGATGTTATTTCGCTACAGGGCCAGGAACTACCCCGGCAGCCTGTCCCCGGAGGAGCGGGCCCAGTGGGAAGAATATCGCTTCGTGCGGCTGACCGAACCCGCCAGTGGTGCGGGCATCTGCATGGAGGAGTTCCAGGCGACCATAGAGCAGCTCCTTGCCTCGGATACCTTGAGCGAGCCCCAGCAGCAGCTTATGCAGCAACTGCAGGAGTATGGTGATAGTCTCTTGGCCTGAGCCGCCCGCCTGAGTTTCTTCGGTAATACGCACATGGGCAGGAACACAGACCGCTCGTATAATGCCCGCAGATCCAGTCGCGGCCTGAATCGACAACCCTTTCCAGGAGAGAGTCCCTGTGCAGTTTGCCGGTAGCCATATCCTCTCGGTACAGCAGTTCGAACGCGCCGATGTAGAGCGTATTTTTTTTGTTGCAGATTGCATGAGCCCCTATGCCCGGCGCCTTCGGGTCACCCGGGTTCTCGATGGCGCTATCCTGGGGTCCATGTTTTTCGAACCCAGCACCCGCACCCGGGTCAGCTTCGGCAGTGCGTTCAACCTGCTCGGTGGTGAGGTGCGCGAGACTACCGGTATCGAGAATTCCGCCATAGCAAAGGGCGAGTCCCTGTACGATACCGCCCGGGTTCTCAGTGGTTATTCGGACGTCATCGCCATGCGCCACCCGGTGGCCGGTTCAGTGGCGGAGTTTGCGGCGGCCAGTCGCGTCCCCGTGATTAATGGGGGAGACGGCAGCAATGAGCATCCCAGCCAGGCTCTGCTGGACCTCTATACCATCAAGAGCGAACTGGTTGAACGGGGTCGCGGTATCGACCGGCTGCGTATTGCGATGGTGGGCGACCTCCGCTTCGGGCGCACCGTGCACTCCCTGAGCAAGTTGCTGTGCCTGTTTGACCGGGTTCAGGTGACCCTGGTGTCTCCGGCGGAGTTGCGCATGCCTGGCGAGATTGTCGAGCAGATGCGGGTGGCCGGTATCGAGGTCATCGAATCCGACGCCCTGGAGGCCAGCATTGCCCATGTCGATATCGTATATTCCACCCGCATCCAGGAGGAGCGCTTCAACACCCCGGCAGAAGCCGACCTCTATCGCGGGCGCTACCGGCTCAACCAGAGTATCTATACCCATCACTGCGAGCCGAACACGGTGATCATGCACCCTCTGCCCAGGGACTCGCGGGACAATGCCCGGGAACTGGATGATGACCTGAATGACAATCCCAACCTGGCCATCTTCCGACAGACCGATAACGGTATGCTGGTGCGCATGGCCCTGTTCGCGCTGGCCCTGGATGTGGTGGAGCAGGTCGACAAGCACTCGCGGGATGTGAACTGGTATACAGCGGGCCGATTCTGATGGATCTCGAGCTGACCTTTGGTGCGCGGGACGTGCGCATACTCGATGAGACTACTGTGTTTTCCGGGTACTACAGTGTGCGCCGCCTGACGCTGCAGCATCGCTGCTTTGCCGGTGGCTGGAGTGAGCCCGCCGTGCGGGAATTGTTTGAGCGCGGTGATGCGGTTGGCGTGCTGCCTTATGACCCGGTCAATGACACGGTGGTGCTGATAGAGCAGTTTCGCCCCGGTGCGATACGAGGCGACCAGAGTCCCTGGATGCTGGAGCTGGTCGCCGGTGTAGTGGAGCCCGGTGAGAGTGACGAGGAGGTTGCACATCGCGAAGCCATGGAAGAAGCAGGTTGTGAAATGTCCGAGCTTGTTCCGGTTGCCACTGTGCTGCCCAGTGCCGGGGCCTGCACTGAGCAGGTGCGCCTGTTCTGCGGTCGGGTTAACCAGGCAGCGATAGGAGCGGTGCAAGGCCTGGCCGAGGAGGGGGAGGATATCCTGGTGCACTCGGTGAGTCGCGCTGACGCCCTGGCGCTGGTGGCCGCCAATCGCATACCCAATGGCCACACCCTGATAGCCCTGCAGTGGCTGCATATCCATGGTGACGCCCTGAGGGGGCGCTGGGGCTGAGGCTGTCAGCCGCGCTCCAGCATCAGCCATGTCAGACAAACATCGAGATTCCCGCCCGGTCGCGGATAAACTCCCCGACACCACACCCGGTCTGCTGCGTTCCAGCGCGCTGGTAGGCAGTATGACCATGTTGTCCAGGGTGCTCGGCCTGATAAGGGACATGGTCATCGCCGCGTTTGTCGGTGCCAGCGCCAACGCCGACGCCTTTTTTATCGCATTCAAGATCCCTAACTTCCTGCGCCGACTGTTTGCCGAGGGCGCGTTTTCCCAGGCCTTTGTGCCCGTGCTGGCCGATTACAAGCAAGAGGGCAGCATAGTCGCGGTAAAGGCCCTGATCGATAGAGTGGCTGGTGTGCTCGGGGGGACGCTGCTGCTGGTTACGTCCTTCGCGATATTGGCAGCGCCCTGGGTCGCCGCGCTTTTTGCCCCTGGCTTCCTGGATCAACCCTACAAGTACCAGCTGACCTCGGAAATGATTCGCATTACTTTCCCCTACCTGCTGCTGATTTCGATGACCGGTTTCTGCGGGGCGATCCTCAACAGCTTTGGCCGCTTCGCCGTGCCGGCTTTCACCCCGGTATTCCTCAATCTATCCATGATTTTTGCCGCTACCGTGGCGGCGCCCTGGTTTGAAGAGCCTGTCTATGCGCTGGCCTGGGGCGTATTTTTTGCGGGTTTTATCCAGCTGCTGTTCCAGTTGCCGTCCCTGTATCGGCTGGAACTGGTGCCACGGCCCATCTGGGACACCCGGGACGAGGGCGTGCGTCGTATTCTGAAGCTGATGGTGCCGGCGCTGTTCGGTGTGTCGGTGAGCCAGATCAACCTGCTGCTGGACACCGTGCTGGCGTCCTTTCTGCCCACTGGCAGCGTCTCCTGGCTGTATTACTCTGACCGGCTGGCGGAATTGCCGCTGGGTGTGTTCGGCATCGCGATCGCCACGGTGATACTGCCCAACCTGTCGGCCCACAGGGCCGCGGCGCGCGAGGGGGAGTTCAGCCTGACCCTTGACTGGGCGATACGTTCTGTCCTGCTGGTCGCGGTGCCCGCGGCACTGGCCCTGGTAATACTGGCTCAACCCATACTGATTACTCTGTTTCAGTACGGCGAACTTACGGCGCGGGACGTGACCATGTCCTCTTACAGCCTGCAGGCCTACAGTCTAGGCCTGGTGGCGTTCATGCTGGTCAAGGTGCTGGCGCCGGCCTACTACGCGCGCAAGGACACGGCCACCCCGGTAAAAATCGGGATTATTGCCATGGTCGCCAATATGATGCTCAACGTGGCCTTTGTGTTACCGCTGATGTACTACTGGAACATAGGGCATATGGGCCTGGCACTGGCAACCTCAGTGGCGGCGTTCCTGAACGCGGGGCTGCTGTTGCGGGGGCTTTTGCGCGATGGTGTATACCAGGTACACGGCGGTTGGGGCGGTTATGCACTGCGACTGGGGATGGCAACCTTGGCCATGACCGCCGTTCTGGTTTTCCTGAGTCACGAGACAGCGCAATGGCTCGCCTGGGACTGGCAGCGCCGGGCGCTGGAGCTGGCCCTGTTGTGCGGTGCGGGCGCAGGGACCTATCTGCTCGTTCATCTGCTGCTGGGTACCCGCCTGCGTCATTTGCGAACCCCATCGGCGCTTTGACAGGGGTATTATTACCCCCGCTGGCAGGGCGCAAACATAGGCGAGTGCGCCTACATTCGCTATACTCCGGCGTTTGGTTTGACTGAGTATTTCCTGCCCTGATGGAATTGATCCGTGGCCTACACAATATGCGGCCCCGACACCGCGGCTGTGTGCTCACGATCGGCGCCTTTGACGGGGTCCATCGGGGCCACCAGGCGGTTATCAGGCACCTGAAGGAAAAGTCGCTGGAGCTGGCGGTGCCCTCGCTGGTTATCGTGTTCGAGCCGCTGCCGCGGGAGTACTTTTCGCCCATGCAGGCACCGGCGAGGATCATGAGCTTCAGGGAAAAGTTCGATGCCATGCGCCAGCTGGGTGTGGATCGCCTGTTGCGGGTGCGGTTTGATGAAAGTCTGCGTGCGATGTCCGCCCAGCAGTTCCTGGACGATGTTTTTGTCACCGGCCTGGGCGTGCGCTACGTGGTGCTGGGGGATGACTTTCGTTTTGGTAATGACCGGGAGGGGGATCTGGAGTTTATCCGGGAGCAGGGCCCCCGTTCTGGCTACGAGGCGAGGCCCACGCCCACTTTCTCCGTCGACGGGGAGCGGGTGAGCAGTACCCGCATACGCGAAGCCCTGGAAAGCGCGGATTTTCCGGCCGCTGAGCGTCTGTTGGGTCGGCCCTACAGCATCTCGGGCAAGGTGGTATACGGTCGCCAGTTAGGGCAGACCCTGGGTACCCCTACCGCCAACCTGCAGTTGCACCGGCTGCGGGCGCCACTGTCCGGCGTTTATGTCGTTGAGGTCAGCGGCGCGGGATTGCAGGCGGCGCAGGGTGTTGCCAACGTCGGTGTTCGGCCAACGGTGGACGACAGTATCAAGGCGAACCTGGAGGTGCATTTGCTCGACCGGGAAATTTCTCTGTACGGGCAACATATCGATGTCACGTTTCGGCACAAGCTGCGTGATGAAATGAAATTTGGCTCACTGGATGAGCTGCGGGAAAACATTGCCAGGGATATTGATAACACGCGGGCCTGGTTTGGTCGCCAGTGATGTTCTCAGATGATTGAGTTATGAGTGATTATAAAGACACATTGAACCTGCCCCGGACGGCCTTCCCCATGAAGGCCAGCCTGGCCCAGCGGGAACCGCGCCGACTGCAGCAGTGGCAGGACATGGGGCTGTACGAAAAAATTCGTACGGCCAGCGCCGGCCGCCCCAAATTCATACTGCATGACGGCCCGCCCTACGCCAACGGTGATTTGCACCTGGGTCATGCGGTGAACAAGGTTCTCAAGGACATTATTGTCAAGTCGCGCAACCTCGCCGGCTTCGATGCGCCCTATGTGCCGGGCTGGGATTGTCATGGCCTGCCTATCGAGCTGAATGTCGAGAAAAAGGTGGGCAAACCCGGGGTGAAAGTCTCGCCCGCCGAGTTTCGACAGAAGTGTCGCGACTATGCGGCGCGCCAGGTTGATGGCCAGCGCAAGGACTTCATTCGCATGGGCGTATTCGGGGACTGGTTCAATCCCTACCTGACCATGGATTTCATCTTTGAAGCGAATATCGTGCGTACCCTGGCCCGGATCATCGACCATGGCCATTTGCACAAGGGTTTCAAGCCCGTGCACTGGTGTACCGATTGCGGGTCTGCCCTGGCCGAGGCCGAAGTCGAATACCATGACAAGGTATCTCCTGCCGTAGATGTCGCTTTTGTAGCCCTTGATCCCGCCGCATTCAACGCCGCCTGTGGTTCGAGCTACCCGGGCGAAATCGCCGTGCCTATCTGGACCACGACCCCCTGGACCCTGCCTGCCAATATGGCGGTCAGTCTGAACGCAACGCTGGATTATGTGCTGATTGAAGGGCGCGGCAGGGCTTTACTGGTAGCCGAGGCCCTGGCGGAATCATGCGTAAAGCGGTTTGGGCTCCCGGCGCTGACGGTGCTGGGTCGCTGCAAGGGCGCGGCGCTGGAAAACCAGTTGTTGCAGCACTGTTTCCTGGAAAGGCAAGTGCCTGTCATTTTGGGAGACCATGTCACCACCGAAGCCGGTACCGGCGCCGTGCACACGGCCCCCGCGCACGGCCAGGAAGACTTCGTGGTGGGCCAGGTCTATGGCCTGGAGGTATATAACCCGGTAGGTGGCAATGGTGTCTACCTGCCCGATACGGAGTATTTTGGCGGGCAGCATGTACTGAAGGCCAACGCGGCCATTATCGAGCTGCTCGAGGAACGCGGTGTACTGCTCCACAGCGAGCAGTACGAGCATTCCTACCCCCATTGCTGGCGGCACAAAACACCGATTATTTTCCGGGCCACTCCCCAATGGTTCGTGGGCATGCAACAAAATGGCCTGCTGCAAAGCGCGCTTGCTGCGGTAGAGCAGGTAGAGTGGTTGCCCGAGTGGGGCAAGGCTCGTATCGATGCCATGCTGGCCAATCGCCCCGACTGGTGTATTTCACGCCAGCGTACCTGGGGTGTTCCCATTACCCTGTTCGTACACAAGATCAGCGGCGAGTTGCACCCCGGGACCCTGGCTTTGATGGAGCAGGTGGCCGTGCGTATCGAGGAGCGCGGCATCGATGCCTGGTTTGAACTCGACGCGGCTGAATTGCTGGGTGACGAGGCTGGGGACTACGACAAGGTAACCGATACCCTGGATGTCTGGTTCGACTCCGGCGTAACCCACGCCTGCGTGTTGCGTGAGCGAGAGGGCCTGGGAGCGCCGGCAGATCTTTACCTGGAGGGTTCCGACCAGCACCGCGGCTGGTTCCAATCATCGCTGCTGACTGCTATCGGCAGCTACGACGAGGCGCCCTACAAGGCGGTGCTCACCCACGGATTCACTGTCGATAGTGACGGGCGCAAGATGTCCAAATCCCTGGGTAACGTGATTGCCCCGAACAGTGTGATGAATGACCTGGGGGCGGACATCCTGCGCCTGTGGGTGGCGGCCACGGACTACCGGGGCGAGCTGGTCGTGAGTGATGAGGTGTTCAAGCGCACCGCGGACGCCTATCGCCGTATTCGCAATACAGCCCGCTTCCTTTTGTCCAACCTGAACGGGTTTGATCCCGCGACAGATGCGATGGCGTTCGCTGACATGCTGTCACTGGATCGCTGGGCGGTGGATAGAGCTGCCACCTTGCAGCTGGAGCTGATCCAGGCCTACGACAGCTACCAGTTTCACCAGGTCTACCAGAAGCTGCACAATTTTTGTGCCCAGGACCTTGGCGGCTTCTACCTTGACGTAATCAAGGATCGCCAGTACACCACCAGGGCGGACAGCGCTGCCAGGCGATCGGCCCAGACCGCCCTGTATCATATCGCTGAAGCCCTGGTCCGCTGGGTGGCACCCATTCTCAGCTTCACGGCCGAGGAGATCTGGGAGAACCTGCCCGGGTCGCGGGACGAGTCGGTGTTCCTTGTACAGTGGTACCAGAACCTGCAGACCGAACCTGCCGGGGAGGCCATGGGGCGCGACTATTGGCGTGAGCTGATGGCAGTGCGTGTGGCGGTGAACAGGGAAATGGAAACGCGCCGCGCCGCCGGCGAGCTGCGCGGGTCCCTGGACGCCGAGGTGGTGTTGTATGCGGAGCGAGAGTTACTGGCGCAGCTGCAACTGCTGGGCGAGGAGCTGCGATTTGCCTTGATCACATCGGGGGCGACACTGCAGCCGTTGTCCGAGGCGCCGACTGAAGCCGCTACTACCGACCTGCCGGGTTTGCGCCTGCAGGTCAGCGCGTCGGACCACGAAAAGTGTGAGCGCTGCTGGCATCGTCGCCCCGAGGTGGGTCAGATAGAGGAATATCCCACCCTGTGCAGTCGCTGCGTGGACAATGTCTACGGGGAAGGAGAGGAGCGACGTTTTGCGTAACGGATGGTACAGTTTGCGCTGGTATGGTCTGGCGGCACTGGTGGTGGTGCTGGACCAGGTTACCAAGGGAATGGCGGAGAGCGCCCTTGAGTATGGTCGCCCGGTGGAGGTTTTCTCCTGGTTCAATCTTACCCTGCAGTACAACACGGGCGCCGCCTTCAGTTTTCTGAGCGACGCCGGTGGCTGGCAGCGCTATTTTTTCAGTGTGATCGCGCTTGTTATCAGCGCAGTACTGGTGGGCTGGTTATACCTTATGCCGCGCGACCAGAGACTGCTGGCCCTGGCGCTCGCCCTTATCCTGGGCGGAGCACTGGGCAATGTCTGGGACCGGCTGGTGCTGGGTCATGTGGTGGATTTTATTTCGGTGCATTATGGCGGAAGCTACTTTCCCGCATTCAACCTGGCCGATTCAGCCATCACTCTCGGTGCGGCCTGTATGATTTTTGACAGCCTGTTTGGCCGGGAAGGCGACAGTGCGCTAGAGCGAGGGTCCAATCCAAAATGACGACTATCGATGTGCCGGTCAGCGAGGGTACCCGGGTCTACGTCAATTTTTCCGTGAGCCTGGAAGATGGTTCCGAAGTGGATTCCAATTTTGGCGGGGAGCCCGTGGCGTTTGTGGTTGGCGACGGCAGCCTGCTACCGGGGTTTGAGCGCCTGTTATTCGGCATGTCGGCGGGCCAGAGGCGCATGTTTAAGGTGCAGCCCGAGGACGGTTTTGGCCAGCCCAACGACAGTAATGTGCAGTTTATGCCCCGCTCTCAGTTTGACGATGATGAAGAAGAACTGGAAATTGGTGTGGTATTTTCCTTTGCCGACGCCAGTGGTGGAGAATTGCCGGGTCTGGTGGTGGCTTTCGATGAAGAGGAAGTGACGATAGATTTCAATCACCCCCTGGCGGGCCGCAATATCCTGTTCGATGTGCTCGTTCACCGGGTGGAACCCGTGGAGCTGCATTGATGGACGTCAGCCTGGCTAATCCCCGTGGTTTTTGCGCCGGTGTCGACCGGGCTATCGATATCGTCAACCGGGCGCTGGAAGTGTTCGGGGCACCGATCTACGTGCGGCACGAGGTAGTGCACAACAAGTTTGTGGTGGAGGACCTGCGCGAGCGCGGTGCGGTGTTTGTCGACCAGCTCGATGAAGTGCCCGATGACTGCATTGTCATATTCAGTGCCCACGGCGTGCCGCAATCGGTGCGCAGGGAGGCTGATGCGCGAGGTCTCAAGGTATTTGATGCCACCTGCCCACTGGTGACGAAGGTGCATATCGAGGTCTCGCGCTACAGCGCCGAGGGGCGCGAGTGCGTGCTGATTGGACACCGCGGACACCCCGAGGTTGAAGGTACCATGGGACAGTACGACCACCAGGCCGGGGGCGAAATTTACCTTGTTGAAGACGAGGAGCAGGTCGGCTCGCTGGCCGTGCAAAATCCCCAAAAACTGTCTTATGTCACCCAGACAACGCTATCCATGGACGATACAGCCAGGGTTATCGATGCACTGCGTCAGCGCTTTCCCGACATAACAGGTCCGCGCAAGGACGATATCTGTTACGCCACCCAGAACCGGCAGGACGCGGTCAAGACACTGGCCGCGGACTGTGATCTGGTCCTCGTTGTCGGGTCTCCCAACAGTTCCAATTCCAACCGGCTGCGGGAGCTGGCGGAGCGCATGGGAGCGGATGCCTACCTGCTTGACGGCGCCGAGGATATCGACCCGGCCTGGCTGGAAGGCAAAACCCGTATTGGTGTCACCGCCGGCGCTTCCGCGCCTGAAGTGTTGGTGCGGGAAGTGCTCGATGGTCTGCGGGCACTGGGGGCGAATGCGCCGGTGGAGTTGTCCGGTCGCCCCGAAAATGTCACGTTCTCGCTGCCGCGGGAGTTGCGTATAGAGGTCAAGAACCTCTAGGTTGTCTTTGCTGCAAATCCCTTTCGTTCATCTTTCACCATCTCGGGCCAGTTACTGGCGTCCCTGCCTGTGAGCTAATACCTTGCTACAGCAGGAGGGCGTGCTGTGGACAGGAAATCGTGCAAATTCAATTCCCGGGGCCTGACCCTGATCGAGCTGATGATCACCCTGGTGATACTCAGTGCCACCTTGACCATGGCCGC
The DNA here is from genome assembly GCA_963765545.1 of uncultured Gammaproteobacteria bacterium. GTDB lineage: Bacteria > Pseudomonadota > Gammaproteobacteria > Pseudomonadales > Halieaceae > JARRPM01. The sequence goes on from CAVXWW010000002.1 coordinate 141,874, forward strand.
CCCGGCCATGCAGCAGCTTCTGCACAGCAGCCAGTTACGTACTGAGACCAGCCGCTTGCTGGATGCTGTCAACCTGGCCCGCAGTGAGGCCGTTTTTCGCAATACACCTGTGAGCTTGTGCCCCTCGGTGATGGCCACCTCGGGAGAAGCTGTTTGCGCGGGGAACTTCGCAAATGGCTGGATTGTATTCACCAACCGCAATCGCGATACGGTGGTAGACACCGGTTCGGATGTGCTTATCGGGGCGTACCGGTCCGTGCCGCCGGGCTATAGCCTTACCAACCTCGCGGGCGAGCGCGCAGTAGACGGGCTGATAACCTACCTGCCGGATGGTTCATCGCGCCGCAACCTGTCACTACTGGTTTGTCCGCCGCACAGCGCTGATCTGGAGCCCTGGGCTGTGGTGCTCAACACAGTCGGTCGCGCGCGGGCGGCACAGGGCGCGGGCAGTTGCCCGGCAGGCCGTCCCTGATGCCTTCGCGCCAGCGAGGCTATGGCCTGGTGGAGGTGGCGGTGTCTCTGCTGGTGCTGTCTATAGCGGCCCTCGGCCTGGGCCGGCTACAGATTGCCGCAACTCGCATGGGCTACGAGGCGGTGCAGCGCACGGAAGCTGCCGCGCTTGCCATGGACTTGCTTGAGCGGTTGCGGACAAATCGCGCAGCCGTGTCAGCATATGGTGTAGTCGTGATTGCGCCCGGAGGCGCGTTACAACTCCCCGCCCCATCATTGGACTGCAATACCAACCGCTGCTCTTCCGTGCAGCTCAAGGACTGGGATCTCTGGCAATGGGCGCAGGGCCTGAGTGGCGCAGGTACCGGCGGCAGCGGGGGTGGGCTGATGCAGCCTACTGCCTGTGTGGTGGTCAGTGGGCGCCGGGTGACAGTAGAAGTGGCCTGGGCCGGCTTCCGTTCGCTGTCGGCGCCCCTGCTGCCCAGTCTTTGCGGCCCCGATAGTGGCGAACCGGGTGTGGCGGGTCGGCCGCGATTGCAGATGAGCTCCTGGATAGGGGAGGAACACTCGTGATAGTTGATCGCGGCAGGGTTTCAGGCCCGTGCGCGGGCATGTCACTGGTGGAGTTACTGGTGGCCCTGGCAATCGGTGTGGTGCTGGCCTTTGGCGCCATGAATCTACTGCTGTCCAGCAAGCGCAGTTTTTTCCAGGCGCAGGCGCAGGCGCGCATGCAGGAGAACGGCCGACACGCACTGCGCATTATAAGCCATGAGCTCATCATGGCAGGCCATCTCGCCACTCGACTTCCCGGGACAGCAGTGGAATCAGCTGAATCCGGCAGCCCCTGTTTTGACCACCTGTTGGCTAGCGCAACACCATTCGAGCACCTTGATAACGTGAGTGCGGCGGGCGAATCTGCCGCTGGCGAGGCGGGTCTGCCGGCGGATTGCCTGTTGGCGGGCAAGCATGTGGCCGGCAGTGACATGCTATTGGTGCGTCGCACCTCAGGTTCCCCGGTCGTTTACGCGGGGCAGCGCCTGGGTGCTATCGATGCCGCTGACATTTATCTGCGCGATCTTCCCGGTAGTGCCTCGCCCCGCCTGCAGCGAGGCGGTGCCGAGCTACCCGCCGGGGGAGAGCTTTGGGAATACCTGCCGCAGCTGCTGTTTTTGCGCAATTACTCCGTCGTGCCGGGGGACGGGGTGCCAGCGCTGTGTCGCAAACGGCCGGGCCGTTCGAGCAACCGCATGGCGCCGACGGAGTGCCTTGTGGAGGGGGTGGAAAACCTGCAGCTGGAGTTCGGCATCGATGACGATGGCGATCGACGGGCCGACCGCTTTGCGCCAGCCCCCGGTCCCATTGAGCGAAGTGCGGCAGTGTCCGCGCGCATCTATCTGCTGATCCGCAGTATTAATCCTGTCGCGGGGCACATCGACAACCGAGCGTACACCCTTGGCCAGGCCCGCCAGGCGCCAGCCGCTGATGGACACTATCGCCGTTTGATACAAACCACGGTGGTACTGCGCAACCGCGGCGGTAGTCGGACGTGAGACCTGACTCGCAGTGGGCATGCCAGCGCGGCGCGGTATTGATTGTATCGCTGCTGGTGCTGCTGTTGCTTGGCCTTATTGCCACCACAGTCACCCGCACCAATCAGCTGCAGCTGCGAATGGCAGGGAATACGGAGAACCGCACTGCCGCCATGCAGCAGGCTCTGGGTGCAGTGGATGCCGTGCTGGACAGTCCGACCAGTACGCCATTGAGCGGGGGTGTCGGGCACATCATCTGTGCGGCGGATGCAGCACCGGAGCTTGCCTGTGGCGAACACACACTGCAGTTACCGCCGAATGCGCTGCCGGATGTGGGCGCGCTCGATGTCCATGTGGTCAGGCTTGAACCAGCCGTGGGCCGGATGCCGGTGCTGGCAGAGGACAGCGCCAGCAGTGCGGTGTACTACAGGGTGGCGAAGTTCGAGGTGCGAGCGGCCTATGACGGGACTGCCGAGGGCCTGGGCAGGGTGGCAATTGCGCAGGGAGTGCTGGTTCGCCTGCCGGTGTCGCTGCAATCGGGAGAGGGAGACTGATGAAAATATTACTGACCATTGCTCTTTACGGCGTGCTGGCAGGGCTGCTGGCAACCCGCCCGCGGGCCGACGATATCGACATCTACCTGGCAACGGGCTCGGCCGGCGACAGCTGTACGCATTCAACCCTGCCTGCAAGTGCCGGAGCCCCGGCCGGGCCGCTGGTCGCAGGCTCCGTTGTCGCCAACGCTGCAGCGCAGGGCAACACTGGTCAGGATGTCTTCCTGCCGCTGTTCCAGCCTGAACCCTGGCCCCTGTGGCCGGGTAATATCAAGAAGTTCAAGTTCAAGCGTCAGGCGGCGCTGGTGTCGGGCTCTAGTGATGCATCGGGCGGCCGGCTTACAGGGTTGGCTCCGCCTGACGGGGCGGCACTGTCCGGGGAAGATGGCCAGATCCTGCCTGAGGTGCTGAGCTTCTGGACCGACCCCTGGGGCGCCGATGTGCAGGCTTTTGACCCTGGCAGGCGAGAGGTTCCCGGCAGGGACGGCCGCTCGGTCACCCGCGGCGGCGCGGGGCAGCAGATCCCCGGTTTTCTGTCGGGTAGCGTGACCCTGGTAAATGCGGATCCGGATGCCCGACAGTTGTTTACACTGGACCCGGGCTCCCCGGGGGAATTGCTCGCACTGGACGCCAGGCCGGCGACGCTGGACGCCCTCTCCGCCTACCTGGATCCGGCCGCTACCGCATCGACAGAGCAGGGGCTTGACCTGTTGCGCTGGATCAGGGGGCAGGATCGCTATGATGCAGACGCGGATGGCGATAGGGAGGAGGCCAGGGGCTGGTTGCTGGGTGACGTGCTGCATTCCCGGCCGCTGGCGGTCAGTTATGGGGCAAGGCCCGGCACCAACTACGACGCGGGCAATCCGGATATACGGGTTTTCTTCGGCACCAACGACGGTGTGTTGCATGTCCTGCGCAATACCACACCCTCGGGTGACGAGTCGGGGCGGGAGACCTGGGCATTCATACCGCCACAACTGTTGGGTATGCAGTACGACCTGGCGCGTAATCTCAACAGCGCTGCTGTGCCTCACCCCTATGGCCTGGATGGTGAAGCAGTCGCTGTCATCGCAGACAGGGACCGGGATGGCAATATCGAGGTGGCCGACGGAGATACCGTGACCGTGGTTATCGGCCAGCGACGGGGCGGCAGGGCCCTGCTTGCGTTCGATATGAGCGACCCTGACAGCCCGCGATACAAGTGGATGATAAATCACCGTACACCGGGCTTCGGGCAGCTGGGGTTGACGTTTTCGACCCCCCGGGTGGCCCGGCTGGATCTCGATGGCGCGGGGCCCATCCCCCTGCTGGTGTTCGCAGGCGGATATCACGGTGGCTGGTCGGGTGCAGACAGGGTAGGCAAGGACGCGGGCAGTGGCGCTGACGTCATTGGTAACGCCATCTATGTGGTGAACCCGGCAGACGGCAGCCTGGTCTGGCGGGCCGTGGGGCCGGATGGCGGGCCTGCGCCGGCATCGACAGAGAGGCTTCACTATGCAGCGCAACTCACCCACAGCCTGCCCTCACCGGTCACTGTCATCGATTCTGACCATAACGGGGTGGATGATCGCGCCTATGTGGGCGACAGTGCAGGTAATGTCTGGCGCATCGAGTTTATGGAACGCGGACCTGCTGCGTCTCGCACGGCAGCCGTCGCGGCCGGGCACTGGTATCTGCGTCGCCTGGCAGTGCTGGGCGGTAGTGGTGAATCTGACCGGCGCTTTTTTCACGCGCCCGATGTGGTCCAGAGTCGAGATGCTGCTGGGGATTACGACGGTGTGCTGATTGTATCCGGCAATCGGGCAGCCCTGCGGGAAACACGGGTCAAAAACTTTGCCTACCTGCTCAAAGACAGGACAGCCGGTGGAACGGCCAAGGATGTCGCGCAAGCTCTCATGCCTGAGGTGGGCCATGCAGCGCTGGCGGATATTACCTCGGCTTGCAATGCGACGGGTGAAGAGGGTTGTGCTGGCGTGAATCTGGCGCTGGGCTGGAAACTCCAACTGGAGTCTCCGGGGGAGAAGGGGCTGTCGACACCGCTGGTCTCTAATGGCCGAGTACTCTTTACCACTTATGTGCCTCCCTCTCGGGATACGCAGGCCGACGCCGCAGCAAACTGCGGCACTTCAGCTGGCCTTAGCCGGGTCTATGCTGTTGCTCTGAGGGACGGTTCACCCGCATTACCCGTGTCGGGAACGCTGGACAACGGGGGAGGGGTGCAAGAGGCGGGTAGTGGCGAGTACCGCTTTCAGGATACGGGCCCTGGCCTGCAGGGGGGCATCGTTCCCTATTATGATCAGGTACTGGTGCCCGGAAACGGTTTGGCGGGCAACTCCCTCCTGACCTTGCCCGGGGCAAAACGCTGGCGGGCCTACTGGCGTGAGCAGGAGGTGGACACGCCATGACGGGGTCATTGCTGCTGTCGGGCCGAACACCTGGCATCGACTCCAGACCGCCAGCCAGGCAACCGGGCTTCAGCCTTATTGAGATGATGGTTGCCCTGGCGATAGCCGGGATACTGTTCTTTGTCGCCCTGCCGGGCTACCAGTATGCGGTTCTGAAAAGCACGCGGGCAGTGGCCAGGGCAGCCCTGATGGATGTGATGTCCCGTCAGGAACAGTACATCGTCACTAATAAACGCCACGGCACTCGGCTTGCCGAGCTTGGTTTGCCTGAGTCTTACTACCTCGATAACAAGGGAGAGGCCGCCAGTGCGGAGGATTCGGTCTACCGGGTCGACCTGAATCTTGTCGACGGGGCATACCAGGGAGTAACCGCCCGACCCGTCAATCGGCAGGCCGCCGATACCGATTGTATGGCTTTCTCGCTCTCCGCAATTGGTATCAGGGCGGTCAGTGGAAGCCTGTCAGCCAGCCCGGGCGAGTGCTGGTAGGGTTCTCTCACTTCTCACTGCTCTCTAATTCCCGGCGCCCGGGCTGCTGTCCGGGAAATTCCCAGCATCCGCCTCGCCAGGCTTGGAGGCGTATCCCGCGGTCTTTCCGGGTGCCGGATGCCGATTTTCGCCACATTGGTACCGCTTGTCAGACGAAAACCCCTATTGTCGGCTGTGCCAGACCAAAAATGTGAATTTAAGTAATAATAATTCTATACAAACAGATTATTTTGTGGCGAGGACGGCGGCTTGGGCAGGAAACGAACCAGAATGGCTGGATTTACGATGGTCGAGATGATGGTCACGCTGGTTATCGTGGCCATCCTGATTGCCATCGGCGCGCCCGGCCTGTCCGATCTCATAAAAAACAACCGCATGCTCTCCCAGGTGTACGGTATTCGAGCGGCACTCAACGGTGCGCGTTCTGAAGCCCTGGCCCAGCGCGCGTTTGTCACCCTGTGTCGCAGTGAAGATGGCGTAAGTTGCAGCGGTGACTGGAATGAGGGATACATCGCCTTTGTGGACACTGATGGCGACGGGCTCGTCGATGACCCCAACTCACCGTCCGGAGACCAGGTTTTCCTCGCGAAGGTGGTTGATGATGACAGCTTGGATATTAGCTACAGCAAGGACCCGGCTGACCCGGTGGCCGGTCGGGTGCGGTTTGATAGCCAGGGGTATGCCCGGATTTTCAATGGCACCTTTACAGTATGTGATAACCGCGGGTCAGATGATGCGCGAGGTGTCATCGTCACACCCGCAGGCATTGTAAGAGCGATGGACCCCAATGAACCCGTGGTCTGTCCTTAACATTGAGGGAGCGAAATATGTCAGTAATCTCTCGTAGAAGCCGGGGCCGCTTGCTGCATCAGCGCGGCTTTACCCTGATCGAGGCTCTCATAGCCTTCGTTATTCTCTCGGTCGGCCTGTTGGGCATTGTCAGTCTGCAGGCGATGGCCAAGACATCGCAGCACCTTGCATTGCAGCACACGCGCGCGGTGACAATTGGGGATGCGATTATAGAGCGCATCAGGGTAAATCCTGCGGGCATGGCCACCTATCAGAACGTGGGCCCCCTGGGCGGGGGAACCCTTGGTGCCAGCGAGCCGGCTGCAAACTGCCGCGATGCCGGGGCCTGTACCCCGGATGAGCTGGCCGCCTATGACCTGTGGGCCTGGGAGCGAGCACTGGATGGGGCCGGTGCCACTATTGGCACTACGAATACCTCGGGACTGATTGAGCCGCGCGGTTGCATCGTCTTCGCCGCGGCACCGAATCGCCTGCGCAGCGGACAGCTGAGCGTGATAATCCAGTGGCGCGGGTTGCAGGAGTCCTACGATGCGGTGCAGGGCAGCGAGGCCACCTGTGGTGGCGATGCAGCCGGCACGGATAAGTACCGCCGCCAGGTCGTGACCAATACCTATGTGGTTGATGAGGAGGAGTTTTGATCATGCCTGAACACAGGGCGTTGCGGGTTCAGACGGGCTTCTCACTGGTGGAGTTGATGGTCGGCATGGTGCTGGGTTTGATGCTCATCGCCGGTGCGGTATCGATTTACCTGGCGACAAAGCGATCTTACTTCGAGGTTGAGCACGTAGCTGCCCTGACTGAAAACGCCCGCTTTGCAGAACAGATTGTCGGTGATTCATTGCGGCAGGCGGGGTTTCTCGGGGAAGTTACCGCGAACAAGGTTGAGGTGGATCCTGACCTGACTTCCACGCCATTGACGGGGGATTGCACAGGTCCTGCGGCAGCCTATGACCTGTCACGCCTGGGATATGCAGCGACAGTAGCGAGCGGCGGCACTGCGTTGGGTTGCATTACCGATGGGGCAGAGGGAACTGACGTGCTGGTAATCAAGCGCGCTTTGCCCCGACCTTTTTCTGCGGGTCCCAGGGTGCCTGATCCGAATGACCCCGTGGGCAGCACTATTGATACTCCCGGGACACTTCAGAATGGCCGGACCTACGTAATGACAAACAATGTATCGGGTTTGCTTTTTGATGGTGCGGCTCCCCCCTCGATCACCGTTGGGGGTGAAATCCCTGGAGGCACGGCCTGGGAGTACCAGTACGAGGTATTTTATATACGTCAAATGAACGCGGATTCCGATGTGCCCCGAATGCTGAGCAGGCGGGTGCTGTCCTACAACCCTGCCACCCTGGCCATGGAGTTTACGACGGAGGACCTGGCAGAGGGCGTGGAAGACATGCAGTTGCTGTTTGGTTATGACAGCGATGGCAATGGCGAAGTTGATACCTACAAGGACGAGGCCGGCGTTGGTGGCAACTGGCCGGGTGTGGAGTCGGTGGAGGTCTTCATGCTGGTGCGAAGCGCGATTAAAGATGTCCAGTACACCGATACAAAAACCTACCAGTTGGGTGGCGCGGCGCCTGTAGGGCCCATGAACGACAATTTTCGTCGGCTGATAAGTCATACCAGCGTGTCCCTGCGCAACCTGAAGTTAATGATACGAGGTGGCGCATGATGCCCTTTGCAGCGAAAAACAGACAAAAGGGCGTCGCCCTGGTCGTAGCTCTTCTTTTCCTTCTGGTGGTTACCGTCATCAGCGTGATCGCGGCCAGCAACAGCACTATAGGCTTGAAGATGTCTGCAAATATGCAGGATGCCTATGCCTCTTTTCAATCGGCAGAGGCGGGTATCTTTGCGGTGTTGTCACTCGCCGGCACGGCTAACGACCCATTTGACGGGGATGACACGCCTGCCCCGTTTGCAGCCTTCAATAGTGGTACTCATCCGCTGCGCGGGCTCGCCGATGGTGCCAACTCGGTGGATGCGGATGTTTTTCTTACCACGGCGGCGACCGCCTGCCCCCGCAACGCCGTGGGATCCAGCGTCGGACTCTTTGACTGCGACTACTACCGAATTACCGCTGAACACGAAGTGCCCAAGGAAGCCCGCACCAAGGTTGAGCTGGGCGTGGTGAAGACGATTATAGGCGGTGGTATTCAATGATCAGCCAGAAGCGCTATTTATAGTTCAGTGAATGCGACAGGACGTCATTTGAGGTGGTATACATGATGGACAAACTGTTTTTTAAAACAGGCAGGGCCCTGGTGGCGACTGTTCTTGTCGCGGTCGGTATCAATAGCAGTCTGTACGCGGATGATACCGAGATCTACCAGATTTCCGGTGGGCGTCCGAAAGTGCTTATTGTCATAGACGACTCGGGTAGCATGGGGACAGCGCTGGAGGGTTCTACCCGTATGGCCATTGCCCAGGATGTGATAACGACCCTGATCGGCGACAACCCGGATATCGATTTTGGCCTGCTGGAATTCAATAGTAATCTGGAGAACCAGGACAATCACGGTGGTCGCATCATCAGCCGTATCATCGCAAATGGTACTGACACCGATCGCGCCAACATGATTACCCTGGTCAACAGTATTCAGGCTGGCGGCAGTACACCCCTGTGTGAATCGACCTACGAGGCCTACCGCTACCTGGCCGGTGAAGATGTCGTCTACGGCGGCAAGTGGGATCCCAATACGCCGACCATGGATGGGGCTCCGAGAGATCCACTGGCTGAGGACCCGGCAGACACCTATGCCCCGCCGACCACCGAATGCGGTCCCGTTTTTGTCCTGATACTGACTGACGGTACGCCGCAGAATGATACCGACGCGAACCAGCGCATCAAGGATCTGACCGGCAAGATTACTTCCTGCGGTATCTACCCTGCCTTTGAACAGCCCGATACCGAAAACTGTATGCCGGAACTGGCGGCATACATGGCGGACGACCTGGATGGGGATATCTTGAATGGCAAGCAACCTGCCTATACCTACACCATCGGCTTTACCACTGACCAGACCCTGCTGAGCGATACGGCGGCCGCGGGCAATGGCGAGTACTACACGGCGAATAATGCCGCCGATCTTGCCGCGGCTTTTGAGGAAGCCCTTAAGGAAATTCGTGCGACAGATTCAGGACTCACTTCCCCGGCGGTGGCCGTGGATACGTTTACCCGCACCGAGAGTCGCAGCGAGGTCTTTTTCGCGATGTTCAAGCCGGACAATAAGGTGAACTGGCCGGGCAATATCAAGCGGCTCGATATCAGTCTGGATGCGTTGACGGGTGAGGCGTTGCTGGTCGACGACAATGGTGTTGCTGCCATAGATGCTGCTAGCGGGAATATCAAAATTACCGCCACCACCGTGTGGAGTATCGATAACCAGGATGGCCCGCTGGTCACCAAAGGCGGGGTGGGTGGCTTGTTGCAGGCGCGCGATCCTTCCTCCCGAATTCTCTACAGTAACACTGGCACCAATGAAGCGCTGCAGCCCTTTGAGTCTGCCAATATGACCGCGACGGCCTTTGGTCTCGCAGATGATGCCGCGCTCTTTGACTACTTCGGTGTCGCTGATCAGGCCGGGCTTGACGAGGCCATTGAGTGGGGCAAAGGCTACGATGTCGCTGACGAGAACGGTGACGGGGCCATCGATGATACCCGGTGGATACTGGCCGACATGCTGCATAGCAAACCCCTGGTCGTTAATTATGGCGCGCGAACGAATTCGTTCAGTATCACGGATCCGGACCAGCGCATAGTGGTCGGCACTAATGCGGGCTTCCTGCATATGTTTAACAACAACGATGGTCAGGAAGACTGGGCGTTCTTTGCCAAGGAACTCGCACCGGTACTTAACGAGCGCAAAGTGAACGCGTTTTCCTCCCAGCATGTGTATGGCATTGACTCCACCGCGGTGGTACATATCCGCGACCTGAACTTTGATGGCACCCTTGACTCTACTGCCGGTGACAAGGTCTACCTCTATTTCGGTCTGCGCCGGGGCGGGCGGATACTGTATGCAATGGATATTTCGGATCCGGACAGCCCATCCCTGCTGTGGCGTCTGGACTCTGACAGCGCCGGTTTCGCCGAGTTGGGACAAACCTGGTCAGTGCCGGTGGTAACGCGTATACCGGGCTACCGCGATGCCAACGGTGTTCCCAGGGCGGTGCTGATATTTGGCGCGGGCTACGATACAAACAAGGATGCCCAGGGTGTTGTGACCCCGGACAGCATGGGTCGGGGCCTGTTTATCGTCGATGCGATAACCGGTGACCTGGTCTGGAGTTTGACGCCCGCCTCAGACTCAATAAGCAATATGGAGGAGGCGGGTTTGCTGCACTCTGTTGCGGCAGGCGTTACCGTCTTTGACAGTAACGGTGACGAGCTCAGTGATCGTGTCTATTTTGCCGATACCGGTGGCCAGCTCTGGCGCCTGGACATGCCCGGTAACACCCTGCCGGACGCAAGCCAGAATACCTGGCGCGTGGTCAAGGTGGCCGAGGTAAACGGTGGTACTGATGCGACCGACCGGCGGTTCTTCAATGCGCCCGATGTGGTGCGCACCGCCAACGTGGGCGCCGCATTCGATGCTGTATTGATCGGCAGTGGCGATCGCACCAACCCCAATGACTTGCTTGACCCGAACGATCCCAACGACACGGCAGTCGATAACCAGTTCTATATGTTCAAGGACAGGGCGATCAATCCCTATTTTACCGATGCGCCCACCACGGCGGACTGCAACGCGACACCGCCCAGTGTGGATTTTCGTTGTCAGCTGCCGCTGGACCCCAACGACCTTTACGATGTCACTCCCAACCTGGCCCGGACGGGAACTAACGCGGAGCGCTCTGCAGCACAGGCGGCCTTGCTCGCTGCCAATGGCTGGCGGCTAGACCTGGAGCAAAACGGTGAAAAGGTGCTTGCGCGCTCTATAACTATTGCGGGCAGGATTTACATCACCACATACACACCGCGAACCGTCGACAGCGACAGCTGTGAGCTGGTGTCCGGGTTGGGTCGCCTCTATGTGCTCAACCTGTTTGATGCCGGGGCGGAGGTTGATTTCAACCGCAACGGGAATACCGATCGAAGCTGGATCATCGGGGAAATCCTGCCAGATACACCCTCGCCGCACTTTGGTGAGGACGGCCAGATTCGGCTACTGTTGCCGCCGGGCAGCGGCGGGGGCGGTATCATAAGCAGCCCGTTCCTGACCGGGGCTTCATTGCCGGGCCCCTACGGATCCTATTGGTACCGGGAGGAGTATTGATGGGCGCGAAGGGCACTGCGCCCCCGGTGCGCCACGCCGGTTTTACATTGATAGAGGTTATGATTGTCATCGTGATAGTCTCGATCCTGGCGTCCATTGCGCTGCCTGCCTACCAGGACAGTCTGCGCAAGGGACGGCGCTCTGACGCCAAGGTGGGGCTGATGGATGCGGCTAACCGGCAGGAACGTTTCATGCTGGACCGCTCAACTTACACCACCAATATGGTCGACCTGGGATATGCCACCGACCCGATGATTACGGAAGAAATGTACTACAGTATTGCAGTCGACCCCAACGACCCTGCTTGCCCGATAACGAATTGCTATACCTTGACGGCCACGCCGTTAGCGGGGGAAATACAGGCGGAAGATACCCGCTGCACCAGCTTTAGTCTCGCCTCCAGCGGTGCCAGGACAGCAACAGGATCCGGTGCAGACGAGTGTTGGTAGAACCATTGATGAGGAAGCCAGAATGAAAAATCCAGAGCAGAGAACGGCGTTGTGGCCTGGCATAATCTTGCTGCTTGCCCTGTTCAGCACGACCTCCATTGCGGCTATGCCGGAGGGAGACTTTGCCTGCAAGGTCAGGGCCCAGGGTGGCAAGATCGGGCTGGTGCTTGTCCAGGCAGATACCGAGGCAGTGGCGAAGGAGTCAGCTATGGGTGCTGAAGCGCTGACTACGGACAACTCACGCGGCCGCGCGACCCGGGTGGTTCAGTGTATCCGAATGGGCGAAGAGCGTTTTGCGGATTACCAGTTCCAGCAGTTCATGGAAAGCCTGCCGATGTAGTGGCTGTACCTGTTACAGCCCTTTGATTGTTCGCGTCCAGGTGAGCAGTCTGCGCTGCTTACTAGTCCTCCAACCCCAGCTTCTTCAGCCGGTAACGCAAGCTGCGAAAGCTGATACCTAATAGTTTCGCGGTGGCGGTTCGATTCCAGCGGCTCTCTTCCAGTGCCTTGCTGATAATCTGTTTTTCAATCGATTCCAGGTAAGCTTCAAGATCGCCGTAGGCGGCCTCCACATCCAGTGCCTGTGCGCTGCTGGCCCTGGTGTCCTCGCCAGGCGTGGGGTCGAGGTTCCTGGTTGTGGTGGCGGATCGCGGCGGAGCTGTAGTTGAAAACTGCAGGTCGTCCGCGGTAATGTCCGAGCCATCGGACATCGCCAGCGCTCGTTCCAGCATGTTTTCCAGTTCCCGGACATTGCCTGGAAAGTCGTAGTCGCATAGTGCTTCGACTGTGCCTTTCCCCAGGGTCGGCAGGTCTTCGCCTTCTTCCCGGGCTATCCGCCTGAGCAGGACCTCGGCAAGTTCGGGTACGTCTTCGATGCGTTCGCGCAGGCTGGGCACATAAACATCTATCACATTGATCCGGTAGTACAGATCATTCCTGAATCGTCCAGCCTCTACCTCGTTCGCCAGGTTCTTGTGTGTGGCGCTTAACAGTCGCACGTCTGTGGGCTGTTCTTCGTTGGCACCTACCGGGCGTATGGATTTTTCCTGGATAGCCCGCAGCAGTTTGACCTGCATCGCAAGTGGAAGATCCGCCACCTCGTCCAGGAACAGGGTGCCCCCGGCCGCCGCCTGGAATAGGCCCACCTTGTCCTGGTTGGCGCCGGTGAAACTTCCCTTGGTGTGACCGAACAGTTCGCTCTCCATCAGTTCTGGAGGAATGGCTCCACAGTTGACGGCGACAAACGCGCCCGAGGCCCTGGCACCGTTGTTGTGGATCAGTCTGGCTACCACCTCCTTGCCGCTGCCGGATTCACCGTGGATGTGGACGGGCGCCTGGCTGCGGGCCAGCTTGGTAATTTGTTTACGCAGGTGCTGGATGCTCGGCGCGGACCCGATCAGGTCGTGATCCACAGCATCATCGGCTTTGCGGGTGTCGCCCTCCAGTTGCAGGGCGCTGGTGACGAGTCTGCGCAGATTTTCCAGCTCAATTGGCTTGCTGATAAAATCAAAGGCGCCGGCTTTAAGGGCCGAGATGGCTGCTTCCACACTGCCGTGGGCGGTGATCATCGCCACGGGAATGTGGGGGTAGTCCTGTTGTATATATTCCACCAGGCTGATTCCATTGCCATCAGGCAGGCGCATATCGGTCAGGCAGAGGTTAGGCTGTTCACTGGCGACCTTGGCCTGGGCCTCCCCTAATGTGGCCGCGGTGAATGTCTCCAGACCCATGCGGCTGAGGGTGATATCCAGCAGCTCGCGAATATCCGGTTCATCGTCCACTATCAATACACTTTGCCTGCTCATTGCTATCCTTTTCTTGATCTGTGCGGGCTATACAGCGCGCTGGTTCAGGGAGATGCTGAAGCAACTTTCGCCTTTGCCGGTCATACGGTAACTGAGGTCGGCATTGTTGATCTCACACAACTCCTTGCACAAATACAGTCCCATGCCACTGCCGGCCTCCACGGTTGTGAAGAAGGGCTCGAACAGCTTGGCCTGGTCGGCCAGGGGCACACCATTGCCGGTATCGATCACATCGATAAGACACTGGTGTGCCGTGAAGTCCAGGGAAACGATAATCCTGGCTGTCTCCCTGCCGGTTGCCATGGCACTGTGGCGCAGTGCATTGTCGAGCAGGTTGGCCAGTACACGTTGCAGGTTTTCGGGATCAAACTCCACCAGTAACTCGCGGTAATCGCATTCAATGGAAACATCGGCTGGCCTGTTGAGCGCCTTGAGGTAGCTGCTGACAAATTCGTTCAGCCAGGTTGAGAGCATGATGTATTCCGGTTTGGGTGGCTCTCGCCTCGAGATCTGCATCACGCTCTCAACAATCTGGTTCACCCGCATGCAGTGATGCTGGATGATATTGGCCATGCGCTGGTCCGTAGCCGAGAGGTCAGGAGACTCCTGCAATAGCTGTGCTGCATGGCTTATTGCGCCAAGGGGGTTGCGAATTTCGTGTGCAATACTCGCGGTCAGGCGCCCCAGTGATGTGAGCTTCAGTGATTGGGCATATTGCGTCACCGGGGTGTAATCCTCGACGAAAACCAGTGCTTCCCTGCGGGCATTCGGTTGCAGCTCCCTGAAATGGGCGATCACCGGCGGCGCGCCCTCCATGACGCTGAAGGGTTTGGCCCGGTGCTGCCCCGAGTCCTTCCAGTGTTCAAACTGGTAGGCAAGCTCGGAGCTATAGTCAGCGAGCTGTCTTCCCTGCTCTACTGCGACCGGTCGCTCAGGGGCAAGCAGGCCAGTAGCCGCCTTGTTCATTACCCGGACCAGGCCGTCGTGATTAACCAGCAAAATGCCCGTTTCCATGTGCTGCACAATCTGTTCGTTCAGGCGTTGGAGGTTGTACAGGTCGCTCGCCCGGTTGCGGGCCAGTTCCTCGGCTCTGCCCAGCCTCCCTGCGATGGCCTGCACCATGATGGATACGCCGAAGATAAGTGCGCCCAGCAGGCCTGCAGGGAAGAGGGCGTTGGAGTCGAGCACGCCGACAAGGATCAGTCTTATCGTGTCCATCAGTAGGGCGATGACGCTGACGGCGGCGACCAGGGTAGCGACGGTACGGTTGGTCAGCAGCACGGCGCTGGCGGCCGCGGTGATCACCAGCAGGATTGGCAGGCCACTGGTCATGCCGCCACTGCTGTCGGCCAGCAGGATGATGGCGACGATATCCACCAGGAAAACCACGAACAATATTTTCTGGTTCTGGTTAAGGCGGGTAGAAAAGGAACCCACCAGTGGTACGCTGGTGGCCAGATACGCCAGGGCTACGCCCAGGTAGAGCGCCGGGTTAAGGGCGCCCACCAGCTGGCGGGTGTTGGGGCTTACCAGCATGATCAGCAACACCACGGATAACAGGGAGCGGTAGGCGACGTAGATCCTGAACAGCGCGAGATTTTGCTGACCGGGCGAGTGGGGCGTTGGTCGGGTGAGTATTGCCGGGCGATTCACTATTGGGTTTGCCTGTTCCTGCTGAATTCGGGTCTGCGCTAGTGTAACAGGCATTGCCCTGAAATCAGCCTGTAGGCCGATGCAGAATGGGCTGGCCATGCCGGGCGCTTTTTCGGACAATAGCGCCCTGCTTTTTTACCCGGGATTACCCATGACAACCCTCAACATCCTGATGGCACAGACGAACACGCTGGTCGGGGATTTCGATGGCAACACCAGCCATGTTATCGAGACTATCGGACAGGCCACCGGGACGGGGGATGCGACCCTCATTGTTTTTCCCGAACTTACGCTCAGCGGCTATCCTCCAGAGGATCTGTTGCTGCGCCCCAGCATTGAACGCCGCATCTCCAAGTCTCTTGAGCGTATCCTGGCGGCGATGAACGATTCTGCCTACATCGTAATCGGCTATCCGCGCAGGCAGGACGGCGTTTTGTACAACGTCGCAGGGGTGCTGCATGCCGGTGAGATCATTGCCGAATACCGCAAGCAGGAGCTACCGAACTACCAGGTATTCGATGAAAAGCGCTATTTCACCGCCGGGGGCGCGCCCTGTGTGGTGGATATTGCCGGGGTAAAAGTCGGGATGAGTATTTGCGAGGACATCTGGGAAGAAGCGCCAACAAGGCAGGTGGCCGAAGCCGGAGCCCAGTTGCTGATAAATATCAACTCGTCGCCCTACCACCGGGGCAAACGCGCTGAGCGCTGGGAACTGGTCTCCAGCCGGGCCCGGCATCACAAGCTGCCCATTGTCTATGTCAACCAGGTAGGGGGGCAGGACGAACTGGTGTTTGATGGCGGTTCTTTCGCCGTGACTGCTGACGGCGCGATGGCGGCGGCTGCCCCTAATTTCGAAGAAGGCCTGTATGGTCTGGATGTGACGTTTGGCAGTGGCCCGGCGGTGATCACCGGGCTCTCCATAGCGCCGCCACAGGACGAACTGGCTGCGACCTGGCAGGCCCTGGTGCTGGGTGTGCGCGATTACGTGAACAAGAATTTTTTCAAGGGCGTTGTGCTGGGTCTGTCAGGCGGTATCGATTCCGCGCTTA
This sequence comes from uncultured Gammaproteobacteria bacterium, assembly GCA_963765545.1. Lineage (GTDB taxonomy): Bacteria > Pseudomonadota > Gammaproteobacteria > Pseudomonadales > Halieaceae > JARRPM01. The sequence continues at coordinate 158,348 of CAVXWW010000002.1, forward strand.
CCCTGGCGGTGGCGGTTGAGGCCCTGGGCGTGGACAGGGTTGAGGCGGTGATGATGCCTTTTCGTTATACCTCGCAAATGAGTGTAGAGGATGCTGCCGAGCAATCCAGGCTGCTCGGCGTGCAGCACAAGGTGATCTCGATCGAACCGATCTACGAAGCCTTCATGGCGAGCCTCGAACAGGAGTTTGCCGGCACCAAACCGGATACCACAGAGGAAAACCTGCAGGCCCGGTGCCGGGGCGTGTTGCTGATGTCAATCTCCAATAAAAAGGGCGTGCTGGTGCTGACCACCGGGAACAAGAGTGAAATGGCAGTAGGCTACTCCACGCTGTACGGCGATATGGCAGGTGGTTTCGACGTGCTCAAGGATGTGCCCAAAACGCTTGTATTTGAGCTCTGCCGCTATCGCAACAGCCTGGGGCCCTGCATTCCTCAGCGGGTAATTGACCGGCCGCCATCTGCGGAGCTTGCGCCGGATCAGAAAGACGAGGACAGCCTGCCACCCTACGATGTACTGGACCGCATTCTCGAGCTGTACGTCGAGCAGGATATGAGCGCGGATGACATTGTGGCAACGGGATTGGACGTCGATCAGGTGCGGCGGGTGCTGCGGCTGGTAGATGTCAATGAGTACAAACGGCGACAGGCCCCTATAGGGGTGCGCATCACGCGCAGGGGCTTTGGCAGGGACCGGCGCTATCCCATCACCTCAGGTTGGGCTATCGGCGACTAGGCGTCCACCCGGTTGTCGAATTGGGGTGCCTGCGGCGGGTCAAACAGGCCAAAGCTGATTTTATTTATCCACGAGCGCTGCAGGCCATCCAGGGTATAGACGCTCTGGAATTCGCCATTATCGTCCAGCGAGTAGTGTTCAGGGTAGTTGAGCGCAAGCACGGCGATAGTGTCCTTGGCCAGGTCGTTGTAACCCAGCAGGATATAGCCCTGGGCCATGACCGCCAAACCGTCGGCTACCGCCGGGGTGTTCTGGAAATTCTCGACCACGTAGGCGCCGCGGTTGGTCGCAGCCAGGTACGCGCCGCGGCGAAAGTAGTAGTTGGCGACCGTTATTTCATGCCGGGCCAGCAGGTTGCGAAGGTAAATCATTCTGGCGCGGGCATCAGCCGCGTAGGGGCTGGCGGGATAACGTGCCAACAGCTGGGCGAATTCACCGAAGGCCTCCTTGACCTGGCCGGTGTCACGCTCTGAAAGGTCGGTGGGGATAAACCGGTCAAAAATGTCCTGGTTGCCGACATAGGCGGACAGCCCCTTCATATAGTAGGCGTAGTCCACGCTGGGATTCTGGGGGTGGAGCCGGATGAAGCGGTCTGCGGCCTCTACCGCGGCCTCGTGTTCATAGGCCTGGTAGTGGGCGTAGATGAGCTCAAGTTGCGCCTGTTCGGCATATTTTCCAAACGGGTACCGGGATTCCAGGAGCTGCAGCGCGCGTACAGCCTCGTTGTAGCTTCCGCCCTGCAGGTAATCCTGTATTTGCTCGTACATTTGCTGCTCGCCGGTATCGGCCATTTCGGGCAGCTCGTCGTTGCTGGAGCAAGCCCCAAGAGCCAGGCTGAGTGCTAGTAGCAGGATGTATTTCAATTATCTCACCAATTCGGATTGGGGTCGGCGTGCTAAGATGCAGGCCGCAACACGGGTTGTAGCGGCGGTATTTAACCACAGGCGGCCGGGTGCATAAACAGGAAATATAATGAAGGAAACCATAAAACTGGCCGCCCGGGTGCCGCTGGAACTCGACGGCGAGCGCCTGGACCAGGTGGCAGCTCGCCTGTTCCCGGACTACTCCCGGTCCCGTCTCCAGACCTGGATCAAGACCGGGGAGTTGCTGGTTGACGGCGAGCAGCGACGGCCCAGGGATAAGGTCAATGAGGGTGATGCGCTGGCAGTTGACGCCCAGCTGGTGCTGGAGGTGGGTTGGCAGGCCCAGGAGATCGATCTTGATCTTGTCTACGAAGACGAGAGCATACTGGTACTGAATAAACCGGCTGGGCTGGTAGTGCACCCGGCGGCGGGCCACGCCGACGGTACCCTGGTGAACGCCTTGTTGGCCCGTGTGCCCGAGCTGGCACAGTTACCCAGGGCGGGGATCGTCCACCGCCTGGACATGGATACCTCCGGGATTATGGTGGTGGCCCGCACGCTGAGCGCGCATCATCATCTGGTGGCACAGTTACAGTCGCGCAGCGTAAAACGGGAGTATTGTGCTGTCTGTATTGGGGCCATGACAGGCGGCGGCACTGTAGATGCGCCTATGGGGCGGCACCCGAAGCAGCGCAAGAAAATGGCCGTTTTGTCGGCCGGTGGCAAGCCCGCGATAACCCATTACCGGGTAACCCAGCGGTTTGGCCACCACACCCGCATCGCGGTCAACCTGGAAACCGGCCGTACCCACCAGATAAGGGTGCATATGGCGCACAGGCGCTACCCGCTTGTGGGGGACCCGACCTATGGCGGCAGGCCCCGAATCCCGAAGGGCGCATCCGGTGAACTTATTGAAGCCCTGCGGTGTTTTCCACGACAGGCATTGCATGCCCAGGTGTTGGGTCTGGTGCACCCGGAGTCCGGTGAAGAGATGCGTTTTGAGTGCCCTCTACCTGCGGATATCGTCGCTTTGCTGGACATCCTTGCGCGGGAAGACCCTGCTTGAGTGACGTTGAAGTCATTCGGCCCGGCTGGCCCGCCCCGGCTAATATAGTGGCCTTCACCACAGTGCGTACCGGCGGGCGCAGCCGGGCGCCCTATGCCAGTCTCAACCTGGGCGATCATGTCGGCGATGACGGCGCAGATGTTATCGCGAACCGGTGCGCCCTGTCCCGGATACTGCCCGAGTCGAGCAACGTGCATTGGCTGGACCAGGTGCACGGTGTCGAGGCGATTTCGGTGCCATTTACGATCACGCCCGGTGCTCCCGCGGATGCCAGTTGGAGCCGAACCCCGGGTCACGCCTGTGCGGTGCTGACTGCGGATTGCCTGCCTGTATTGTTTTGCTCGCGCGGCGGTGAAGTGGTCGCCGCAGCCCATGCGGGTTGGCGCGGCCTGCTGGGCGGAGTATTGGAAAATACGATAGCGGCGATGGACGTTGACCCAAGTCAGTTACTCGCCTGGTTGGGGCCGGCGATAGGTCCAGCGGCCTTTGAGGTAGGCGCAGAGGTCCGGGTGGCCTTTCTCGAAGCGGCCAGTCCGCTGCAGTTCGCGCAGACCGATGCCTGTTTCGCGCCCAGCGAGGCCAGGTTCGGCCACTATCTGGCTGACCTGTATGCCCTGGCCAGGTTGCGGCTGGGCGCTCTTGATCCCCGCTCTGTCTATGGTGGCGAGTGCTGTACGTATTCCGAACAGGGCCGCTTTTTCTCCTACCGGCGCGATGGTCGCACCGGTCGCATGGCCAGCCTTATCCTCATCGATTCTACTTAAGCCCTCACTTGAAATATGGCTATTTCGTCCCCATTTATGGTGCATGGAAATTGGATCTGTGCCCGTGAGCGGCGGATTACATAAGGAGACTACAGCGAATGAGAATGGACAAATTGACGAATCAGTTACAGCTGGCGCTGGCGGATGCCCAGTCGCTCGCGCTGGGCAGGGACCACAACTTTATCGAGCCCGTGCACCTGTTGAGTGCGCTGCTGGACCAGCAAGGCGGCTCTACCCGGCCGTTACTGCAAAAAGCGGGGGCGAACGTGGCGGGGCTGGTGACCGGAGTCAAATCAGCGGTTGAAGCTTTGCCCACGGTCAGTGGGACGGGGGGCGATGTCCACCTGTCCAACGATTTGGGCAAGATACTCAATGTCGCGGACAAACTCGCCCAGCAGGGCGGAGACACCTATATATCCAGCGAGTTGGTGCTTCTTGCCATGCTGGAAAGTAAAACAACGGTTGGCGAATTGCTTGTGTCCAGCCGGCTTACCACCCAGGCGCTGAAGTCATCTATAGACGAAGTCCGCGGCGGCGAGGCCGTGAGCAATCCGGAGGCGGAGGAGTCACGCCAGGCATTGGACAAATACACTATTGATCTCACAGAGCGGGCCGAGCAGGGCAAGCTGGACCCGGTGATCGGCCGGGACGACGAGATCCGGCGCACCATCCAGGTGTTGCAGCGCCGCACCAAGAACAATCCTGTGCTGATAGGCGAGCCCGGTGTGGGCAAAACCGCCATTATTGAGGGCCTGGCCCAGCGGGTGATCAATGGCGAGGTGCCCGAAGGACTCAAGGACAAGCGCATCCTGTCGCTGGACCTGGGTTCCCTGCTGGCCGGCGCCAAGTTCCGTGGTGATTTTGAAGAGCGCCTCAAGGCGGTATTGAACGAGCTTTCCAAGCAGGAAGGCCGGGTAATCCTCTTTATTGATGAGCTGCATACCATGGTTGGCGCCGGCAAGGCCGAGGGCTCCATGGATGCCGGCAATATGCTCAAACCGGCCCTGGCGCGCGGTGAGCTGCACTGCGTCGGTGCCACCACGCTCAATGAGTACCGCCAGTATGTGGAGAAGGACGCCGCGCTGGAGCGCCGCTTCCAGAAGGTGCTGGTGGATGAGCCCAACGAGGAAGACACCATTGCCATCCTGCGGGGCCTGAAGGAGCGCTACGAGGTGCACCATGGGGTGGACATCACCGATAGCGCTATTATTGCCGCGGCCAAGCTGTCCCAGCGTTACATTACCGACCGCCAGCTTCCTGACAAGGCTATCGACCTGGTGGACGAGGCTGCCAGCCGTATTCGTATGGAAATCGACTCCAAGCCAGAGGTTATGGATAAACTGGAGCGGCGCCTGATACAGCTCAAAATAGAGCGGGAGGCGGTCAAAAAGGATACCGACGCGGCGGCGCTGAAGCAGGTGGAATTGCTGGACACTGAGATCGAGAAGGTCGAGCGCGAGTTCTCCGATCTGGAGGAGGTCTGGAAGGCGGAGAAGGCATCCGTGCAGGGCGCCGCCCATATCAAGAGTGAGCTGGAACAGGCGAAGCTTGACCTGGAAACAGCCCGGCGGGCGGGTGATCTTACCCGCATGTCCGAGCTGCAGTACGGTCGCATGCCCGAGCTGGAAAAACAGCTCACCATGGCCCAGGAATCAGAAACTCGCGACACTGTGCTGCTGCGTAACAAGGTAACAGAGGAAGAGATTGCCGAGGTTGTTTCCCGCTGGACGGGTATTCCCGTATCCAAAATGATGGAGGGCGACCGGGAAAAGCTGCTGCGCATGGAGTCAGCGTTGCACAACCGCGTCGTGGGCCAGGATGAGGCCGTGGTTGCCGTGTCCAATGCGGTGCGCCGCTCCAGGGCCGGTTTGTCCGACCCCAAGCGACCCAATGGCTCATTCCTGTTTCTCGGCCCCACCGGGGTCGGTAAGACTGAACTGTGCAAGGCCCTGGCGGATTTCCTGTTTGATAGTGAAGACGCGATGGTACGCATCGACATGTCCGAGTTTATGGAGAAACACTCCGTGGCCCGGATGATAGGTGCCCCCCCGGGATATGTCGGTTACGAGGAAGGCGGCTACCTGACCGAGGCCGTGCGTCGCAGGCCATACTCACTGCTGCTGCTGGATGAGGTGGAGAAAGCCCATCCCGATGTATTCAATATCCTGTTGCAGGTGCTTGAGGACGGCCGTCTGACCGATGGCCAGGGTCGAACGGTGGATTTTCGCAACACGGTAGTGGTGATGACCTCGAACCTGGGGTCGGACCTGATCCAGGAAATGGCGGGAGAGGACAATTACGAGGCGATGAAAAACGCCGTGATGAATGTGGTTGGCAGTCATTTCCGACCGGAATTCATCAACCGTATTGACGAGTCGGTGGTATTCCACCCGCTGGCGCAGGACCAGATACGCGGTATCGCCGAGATCCAGTTGGGCTCGCTGAAGCAGCGCCTGGCAGAGCGTGAGCTGGAGCTGGAGTTGAGCCCGGCCTTTCTGGACCACCTGGTGGCCGCCGGCTATGACCCGGTCTATGGAGCCCGTCCTCTGAAGCGCGCTATACAGCAGCAACTGGAGAACCCTCTGGCGCAGCAGATCCTGTCGGGTGATTTCGAGCCCGGGCAGACCGTCGTGGTTGATTTCGATGGTGAGAGCGCGACGTTCACGACCAGGTAAGCGGGACCTCGTTGCGCGAATGTCTCCCCGGACCCGTTAGCTGGAACCAGGCCCCACAACAGATATTTCTACATTGCGCCGAGCAACCCGAGTGATGTGCGATGAGCGTTGTCTGGCTGTGGCGGCCTAGTTGCAGTGGACCGCGATAACGTCCATTGCCTGTTTCCGCTGAATTTCCTTTTCCTCCTCACTGAGCGGCCGCAGTTCGCCCTGGTCATTGCGGATCTGGATGCGGACTTTGGTGTTGAGGGTTTCGAGGTTCTCCTGGGCTCGCTGGCATTGCTCAGCGTTCTTCTGCATCTCTTTCGGCTTGGTATCAACCGTGGTGAACTCATTCCGCACAGTGGGCTCCGTAGTGGCAGGAACCGCGCCCTCGTCACCGTCTACCTGGCGTGCGAGGCTGGACCCTGTGGTAATGACTTCATAGGGTGTCCCTATGGGGGGTGGCCTGTCACTGTGAACCGGGTTGCCCCTGTCATCTTGCCAGCGGTAATAGGTTTTTTCCGCGTGGGCGTAAAGCCCGGTGGTGACCAGAGCTGTAAATGTTACGCAAGCGAGCCATGTCCGGGTTAACCGTTTCACGTCCCATACTCCCCTTTGTTATCCCCATTTTGCACCTAAAGTACCCCACTGGTCCCCCTTAGGCAATGCGCTTTGTACCGCTTGTGAAGCGCTTCTCGTTCTGCGCACCGGTTGACTTTGGGGCGGATCATGCGAACAATAGGCAGGTCTTTCAAATGGCAACGGCTAACGTCGAGTACCCTCGATCTCTGGCCCACTGTCCCGATCCGATTATTCGGGGTCAGCTGTTTGTTAGTCCCGTATTCAATCTGGGCCTCATAGGCCGGGTTGAGGGCCAGACACTGCGCTATCCCGCAGGGCGACCGATACACGGGTGTTCGTGATCGTATATCCCCCCAAGGAGCGTCTGCGGGGGTGTTCGCGGGCAGTGTATCGAGCTTTAAAGGGGTGGCGTCGCCTACCGAGGGCCTTTCAGGGCCTGTCAGAAGCAACGTCCACACATGATCAGAAACGTTCCGGCGAGGGTTACGCGCCGGGCGTTTTATTATGGGAGAAGTATTGTGGAGTTGTTATCCGGTGGCGAGATGATCGCCCGCGCTTTGGAAGATGAGGGTGTCGAGTATATTTTCGGCTATCCCGGCGGCGCTGTTTTACATATTTATGACGCCCTGTTCAAGGACTGCAAGGTCCCCCATGTCCTTGTCAGGCATGAACAGGCAGCCACGCACGCGGCTGACGGTTATGCCAGGGCCACCGGCAAGCCCGGAGTGGTGCTTGTCACCTCCGGCCCGGGTGCCACCAACGCTATAACCGGTATTGCCACAGCCTACATGGATTCCATACCCATGGTGGTTTTCTCCGGCCAGGTCCAGAGCCACCTGATCGGCGAAGACGCGTTCCAGGAAACCGATATGATCGGTATTTCCCGTCCCATCGTGAAACACAGTTTTATGGTCAAGAGCGCTGAAGATATCCCGGGCATGATCAAGAAGGCGTTCTATATTGCCGCCACGGGTCGTCCGGGGCCGGTGGTGATAGACATTCCCAAAGACCTTACCCGGCCCGATGAAAAATTCGAGTACAGTTACCCGGCTACAGTAAAAATGCGCTCCTATGCCCCCGCCCAGCGCGGCCATACGGGCCAGATCAAGAAAGCGGCGAAGCTGTTGCTGTCTGCCAAGCGGCCGATGATCTATGCCGGTGGCGGGGTGATCCAGGGGGAGGGCAGCGAACTGCTGACCCGCCTGGCCCGGGAGTTGAACTATCCGGTTACCAATACCCTGATGGGCCTGGGCGCTTTCCCGGCCACGGACCGCCAGTTTCTCGGCATGCTGGGAATGCACGGGTTTTACGAGGCCAATATGGCCATGCACCACAGTGACGTGATTCTTGCTATTGGAGCCCGCTTCGATGATCGGGTAACCAATACCGTCAGCAAGTTCTGTCCGGGGGCAAAGATTATCCATGTGGATGTCGATCCCGCCTCAATTTCAAAAACCGTGCCGGCGGACATCCCCATCGTGGGGCCGGTTGGTTCGGTGCTTGTAGAGCTGCTGACACAGCTTGCTGCCATGCGGGAAAAGGAGGGCGACCTGCCGGACCAGGGGGCGCTGGAGCGCTGGTGGCAGCAGATTGAAGAGTGGCGCGCCTCGCATGGCCTGTGGACCGGGCGTCGTTATGGCGAGAGCAAGATGATAATGCCGCAACAGGTGATTGAAAGCCTGTACCGCGCCACCGGTGGCAATGCTTATGTCACCTCCGACGTCGGCCAGCACCAGATGTTCGCCGCCCAGTATTACCGGTTCGACCAGCCACGGCGCTGGATCAATTCGGGGGGGCTGGGCACCATGGGTTTCGGCCTGCCGGCGGCAATGGGGGTGCAACTCGCCTTTCCGGATATGGACGTGGCCTGTGTCACGGGGGAGGGCAGCATCCAGATGAATATCCAGGAGCTCTCCACCTGTACCCAGTACAAAACGCCGGTGAAGATCATCAACCTGAGAAACAATTACCTGGGCATGGTCAAGCAGTGGCAGGACATGCAGTACGAGGGGCGTTACGCCATGAGCACCTACGAGGATTCCCTGCCTGACTTTGTCAAGCTGATGGAGGCTTATGGCCATGTGGGGATGCAGGTGACAGAGCTGTCCGAACTGGACGCGAAAATGGAGGAGGCCTTTGCCATGAAGGACAAACTGGTTTTCCTCGATATCATCATCGACCCGATGGAGCATGTTTACCCTATGCACATTGCACCTAATGGCTCGATGAAAGATATGTGGCTCAGCAAGAACGAGAGGACCTGACATGCGGCGCATTATTTCTATGTTGATGGAGAATGAACCCGGTGCCTTGTCCCGCGTTATTGGCCTGTTTTCCCAGCGTGGCTATAACATTGAAACGCTCAATGTGGCTCCCACGGATGACCCGACCCTGTCGCGACTGACCCTTACCACGGTTGGCGATGACAAGCAGATCGAACAGATAACCAAGCACCTGAACAAGCTGGTAGATGTTGTAAAGCTGGTAGATCTCACCGAGGGCGCCCATATCGAGCGGGACCTGATGCTGATTAAGGTTCGCGCGCAGGGCTTGCACAGGGACGAGGTGAAGCGCACCACGGACATATTCCGCGGCCAGATCGTCGACGTGGGACCTAATGTCTATACGATCCAGCTGGCCGGCACCAGCGACAAACTCGATTCCTTTGTCGCTGCAATGGGCGACGTGGACATACTGGAAGTCGTGCGTTCCGGGGTTGCTGGTATTTCCCGTGGGGAGAAAGTGCTCAGCCTGTAGGCATAAGCCCGCTCGCAGCTGGTGTAAGAGTCGCGGTGAGCTGCTAGTGCCCGCGACGGGCTTCCATGCGTTTCAATATGGTGCTCATAAATCGGCGATAGAGGTCCATGCCCAGATATTTGTCCTCAATCCCCCTGTCTATGTTGGGGTTATCGTTGACCTCGATTACGCAGCCTTTGCCGTCTCTTTCCTTGATGTCTACCCCATACAGGCTGTTGCCTATGGGCTTTGTTGCCCGCAATGCGGTGTCCATGACTGAGTGCGGCACATCGGCAATGGGGAGCGTATCGAACCCCCCCGAGTCGGTGCGGCTGCCGTGCCGGTAGATCTGCCAATGATTCCTGACCATGTAATACCTGCAGGCGAACAGCGGCTGGTCGTCGAGCACGCCGATGCGCCAGTCGAAGTCCGTGTAAAGAAACTCCTGGGCCAGCAACAGGGTGGAGTGGCGAAACAGCTTTTTACAAATTTCGGCCAGCTGCGTGGCGTCTCCGGCTTTCTCTACGCCCCTGGAAAATGCTCCGTCCGGAATCTTCACCACAATAGGGAAGCCCAGCGTCCGCTCAAGCTCGCCCAGTTGGGCGGGCTGGTCTTTGTATAATACTACCGTCTTAGGAGTGGGAACCCTGTGGATCCTGAACAGGTCTGCCAGGTAGATTTTGTTGGTACAGCGCAGTATCGAATTGCTGTCATCAATGGTAACCAGACCTTCGTTCTCGGCTTTCTTGGCAAAGCGATAGGTATAGTGGTCTATGTTAGTGGTGGTGCGGATAAACAGGCCATCGTATTCGGGCAGGCGCAGGTAGTCCCGAAGGCGAATAACCTCGCAATCGATTCCCATTTCCTTCCCTGCCCGGATAAAGCGCTTCAGGGCACCCTTGTTGGACGGCGGCATGGATTCCTCCGCATCGCAAAGAATGGCGAGGTCGTAGCGCGCAGCCTTCTTTTTCCGTCCTGGTCGCCATACCTTTCGGCTGAATACTTCAAGCGCGGCGCCAAACTGCTCTGCCTGTTCCCCGCCCAATTGCCCCGGCGATCTCGGCTTAAGGCTGGAGATCTCCCAGCGCTTGCGAAAGCGCAGCGTAATTTCGAGGATAGGGCAGGGAAAGCTCTCAAATAATTTTCCCGACAGGTCGTTGTAGCGACTGTCATGAGCTCGCCCGAAAAAGCTGTAAACAATTACTGGTTCAGCCGGGTCAGTCTCGAGCAGGGACTTATATATATCCTCGCCAAAATCATCTATATGGATACGGTAAAGTGCGCGTTTGCTCAGGTCATTGAGCGTGCGCACTGAAGGTATAACATTGTGTCCACGGGCTTCCGCCAGCAGTGAACAATAGTAACCCTCCGAGAGGTAATCGAAGTTACGGCACAGGTTGATGATGCGGGTTCGAGGTGCTGTATGTAAATCTCCGCTGTTCATGTATTCGGTAAAGTCGATGACCTGCTCGGCGGGGTAGTAAGGTGCCCAGTCCTTCAGGCTGTGGATGACGATGAGAGCTTGTGACATGGGGCGGATCCTGGCCTTTAGAGTAGGCGCCAAAGGTGCAATAAAACCCGGCAAGTATTTTACAGTGCTTGCTGGCAGTCAATTGGCGCCCGGGATATATTTCACATGTCAAATCTGGAGCAAGCATGAACGCCCAAACACAACTCGCCAGTTCGCCGGGCAGAGCCTCTTGTCAGGCGTGAAGGTATTCTCCGTGAGATCCCAGGCTAGCGCATGAGCAAAGTTCGCAAGGCAGTGGAGACTGACATCGATGAGTTGTTGCGGCTGGAGGAGTTGGCTTTTCAGGGTGACCGGTTGAGTAGGCGCAGCTTCAAGCGCTGGCTGCAACATCCGGGTTGTGTCTTTCTGGTCAGCGAAGAACGTGGCTCACTGGGGGGCTACATTCTGGTTGTCTTGCGACGTGGAACCCGGCTCGCCAGACTCTATTCACTGGCGGTGGATCCGGTCTGTCGGGGCCAGGGCATCGCCGCCAGGTTGGTAGAGTACGCAGAGGTTGCGGCCAGAAAAGCCGGCGCGCTTTATATGCGCCTGGAAGTTGCCGGTAACAATGCCGGTGCGATCGGGCTTTACCGGAAGCTGGGCTATACCCAGTTTGGCTTGTATCAGGACTACTATGAAGATCATAGCGACGCCCTGAGGATGGAGAAATGCATCCAGCGCCCGGAGTCCGCGAGTGGCAATCGTTCCATTCCGTGGATCTCCCAGACAACTCCCTTCACCTGTGGGCCCGCATCGCTGATGATGGCCATGAACGGACTTGATCCGGGCTATTCCCCCAGCCCGCTGGAAGAAGTGGAAATCTGGCGCGAGGCTACAACCATATTCATGACATCAGGGCATGGCGGCTGCCACCCCCTGGGGCTTGCACTGGCGGCAACGGCCCGTGGCTTTGACGCTGAGGTCTGGGTTAACAAGAAGGGACCGCTGTTTGTCGAAGGTGTACGTGATCCAAACAAGAAACGTGTCATGGGCCTGGTGCATGAGTCTTTTATTGTGCAGGCAAGAAAACAGAAACTACGTGTGCGTTATGCAGATATAGATCAGGCACGCCTGGCGGCCTGCTATGCCCGGGGAGAGAATGTGCTGATTCTTATCTCTACGTATCGGCTGGATAATCGCAAGGCCCCCCACTGGGTTGTGCTCAGCGGGTATGATGAAACATGCCTGTACTTTCATGACCCCGATCTGGAAGTTGGCCCTAACCTGAATATCGCAGACGAAAACCGCGATTCTATAGAGTGCCAGCATGTGCCTATTGCGCGGGCCGACTTCGCTTCAATGAGCTTGTTCGGGGCCAGCAGGTTGCGCACCGCGGTGGTCCTGCGCAGGCGCTGATAATGGTCAATATGGCAGACATGCGAGACAAAAGTGATGGATGGTTCTGATGTCGGATAATAATCAACAGTACCTTGAGCTGGTGCGGAGCTTGTCCGATCGAATTGTAGAGGCCCAGCGGCCGGTTCGAATCCTCGATGGTATCAAGTGGTGCAGTAATGTGCGCAACGAATTTTTTGCCAGCGGCTGCAGGAACCTGCCCCGGGTGGACGCAGCATATTACCAGTGCAAGAACCCCATGGAATTTGATCCAGCTGCGGTTCGCAGCGTGTTTCACCAGATCGACAGGGACATCGTACGCAAGCTGGGGCAGCTAAGTCCCCTGGCAACGATTATGCGCCGTATCTGCCGCGAGTATCAGACCGTTGTGCGGATGCTGGAAGCACGGGGAACACCTGATTTTGGCATGTATTCGGAGGAATTGTACGGCTCCGCAGCCGACGTTTTTCACGCAGGGGATCCGACCCTGGCCGATTTGGGTACCACAATGGAGGGTACCTTGATAAACCTTCTTAAGAACCAGTCGATGGTAGAGGCCGAAAAAGACATCGTGGCCCGAGACGCAGTAGAAATGCTCAATCTACGGCTGCTGAACGCCTTTCCCGATGCCGGGATTCGGGTTCTGCTGAATGATCAGATGACCGCTGATGCCGCGGCCGGGTCGGACTACCTCAAGATTCGCAGCGATGCCACGTTCAATGCATTGGACATCGATGTGCTCGAGGTGCATGAGGGTTGGGTCCATCTGGGGACCACACTCAATGGCATGGCGCAGCCATGGTGCACTTTCCTCGGCAAGGGGCCGCCGTCCTCGACCACGACGCAGGAAGGACTCGCGGTGCTGACAGAAATTCTGACCATGCGTTCCAGTCCGGCAAGGCTGTATCGCCTGATTAACCGGGTGCGAGCGGTTACCCTCGCCGAGGAGGGAGCCGATTTTGTCGAGGTTTTCAACTATCTGCGTGGCAATGAAATGACTGACGACGACTGTTACGCGATCGCTGTAAGGGTATTTCGCGGCAGTACCCCGGACGGCCGGCCTTTTACCAAGGATTTGGCCTACATGCGTGGCTTTATCCAGACGTACAATTTTATGCGCCTGGCTATTAGTGAGGGTCGGTTGGATAGCCTGCCGGTGTTGTTTTGCGGCAAGGTAACACTGGAGGACATCAAAACGTACCGGGTGTTGATGGATGAAGGGGTGGTAGTTGCTCCCAAATTCCTGCCGTCATATTTTGCCGATATGAAGGGGCTGGCTACCTGGATGAGTTTTTCCCGATTTATTTCCAGCCTTAACTTTGATCAACTACAGGCGGATTACAGCTCGCTGCTGTAATCCGACTGGAGAATTGAGGCTGGTCAAGACACGAGATCAGCCGGTCCTTATCTGCCAAGGAAGTGCCACAGTCGCCTTTGCAAATCTGCAAAGCGCCTTCTGTTGTAGATTGGTCTCAGACAATTCGCTTCATCGCCGTCATGTAGCCGCGCAGCGTCTTACCGATTTGTTCAACCGGGTGCTTTCGTATGGCTTCGTTCACTGCAATCAGCTCTGCGTTGTCAACGCCGTTGTCCCCGGCAATACCGCGCCCTATAACGTCGGTGTCGATCTTGCTCATGAAGTCGGCAAGCAGCGGACGACAGGCGTGGTCGAACAGGTAGCAGCCGTATTCCGCCGTATCTGAAATCACCACGTTCATCTCGTACAGCTTTTTGCGCGCTATGGTGTTGGCGATCAGGGGAGTCTCGTGCAGGGATTCATAGTAGGCGGACTCGTCGATAATGCCCGCGGACACCATTGTCTCAAAAGCCAGTTCCACGCCCGCCTTGATCATGGCAACCAGCAAAATACCGTGGTCATAGTATTCCTGCTCGCTGATGTCTGTGGTGGTATTGGCCGCTTGTTCAAAAGCAGTTTCTGCGGTAGCTGCTCGCCACTTCAGGAGGTTGGCATCGTCGTTGGCCCAGTCTTCCATCATGGTTTTGGAAAAGTGCCCGGTCATGATGTCGTCCTGGTGCTTCTCATACAGCGGGCGCATGATGTCCTTGAGTTCTTCCGCCAGGTAGAAGGCGCGAATCTTGGCCGGGTTTGAAAGGCGATCCATCATGTTGGTGATGCCGCCGTGTTTGAGACCCTCGGTCACCGTCTCCCAGCCGTACTGGATGAGTTTGGATGCGTAACCTGGCTCAATGCCTTTTTCTACCATTTTGTCGAAACACAGAATGGCGCCGGTTTGCAGCATGCCGCACAGGATGGTTTGCTCACCCATCAGGTCAGACTTCACCTCCGCGATGAAGGACGACTGCAATACACCCGCCCGGTGTCCGCCGGTACCGGCAGCGTAGGCTTTGGCGAGGTCCAGGCCGTCGCCGCGAGGATCGTTCTCGGTGTGGACAGCGATCAGGGTTGGTACCCCGAAGCCCCGCTTGTACTCCTCGCGCACCTCGGTGCCCGGGCATTTGGGCGCTACCATGATGACAGTGAGGTCATCGCGTATCTTCATGCCTTCCTCAACAATATTGAAGCCGTGGGAGTAGGCGAGGCAGGCATCCTGCTTCATCAGCGGCATGATCTGCTTGACCACGCTGGTGTGCTGCTTGTCTGGCGTCAGGTTGAGCACCAGGTCTGCCCCCGGAATCAGTTCTTCATAGGTGCCAACGGTGAAACCATTTTCGGTAGCATTTTTCCAGGACTGGCGCTGCTCGCTGATCGCGCTGTCGCGCAGGGCATAGGACACATCAAGGCCGCTGTCGCGCAGATTGAGCCCCTGGTTCAGGCCCTGCGCGCCGCAGCCCACGATGACCAATTTCTTGCCGCGCAGCTTGTCGACACCGTCGGCGAACTCGGAGCCATCCATAAAACGGCATTTGCCCAGTTGCTGCAATTGCAGGCGCAGGGGGAGGGTATTGAAGTAGTTTTGACCCATGGTGGTATTCCTCTGGTAGACGGGTTTATCGAGTCGGGAGACCATACCTATAAACCGAACTTGCGTAAAACGCTATATGGGTAATACTGTATTGCGTTAATCGCAACAATGGTGGGTTGATGGATACACGATCACTGGCGGTCTTCCTTTCGGTGGCGGATACGCTGAACTTCAGCCGCAGTGGCGAGCTCCTGCATATGAGTGTGTCTGCGGTCAGCAGGACAGTCCGCCGACTGGAAGATGAATTGGGTCAGCCCCTGCTTGAGCGCGACAACCGCAGCGTGCGCCTGACGGTTGCGGGGCGGGAGTTCCGGGAGTATGCCCGTCGCTCGGTTGCCGAATGGCAACGCCTGCAGCGCAAGTTGGGGAGCGAGGGGGAGCTGGCGGGCGAGGTTAGCCTGTACTGTTCGGTGACAGCGTCCTACAGTGTGCTGGCGCCAATACTGGAGGCATTCCGGGTAACCCACCCCGCGGTGGAAATCATGATGCACACCGGCGACCAGGCTGACGGGATCAGCCATGTCCTGGAAGGGCAGGACGATGTGGCGGTTAGCGGCCGTCCTGCGCAGCTGCCCCGGCGACTGGAGTTTTTACCACTGTTGGAGTCCCCCCTGCATTTCTGGGCGCCGACCGCAGATTGCGCGGTGCGGCAACTGGTGGATGCCGCGGAAACGTCTTCGCCTGGCTTTGACTGGACGGGTATTCCCTTCATTGTGCCGGAGCGCGGCATCACCAAGGACATGCTGGATCACTGGCTGCGTGAGCGTGGCATCCGCCCCCGGGTGTATGCCCAGGTAGCGGGTCATGAAGCGATTATTGCCATGGTAAGCCTGGGCCTGGGTATCGGGATCGCGCCTGAGCTGGTAGTGGAGGCGAGCGGGATGCAAGGCAGCGTCAGCCAGATCGCGGTGCCCGATGGGCTGCCCCCACTTACCGTTGGCCTGTGCGGCCTGAAGCAGCGCTTGCTCAGTCCGGTGGTTAGATCCCTGTGGGATGTGGCGGGGCAGACCTACGGTGTACAGGTTTGATAGTATGGGGCCAGATTTCAGGGTGGTGGATGGCATGGATAAACCGGATACAGAAGCTGGCGACGAGAAATCGCAAGAGCAGCAGGGCAAAGATGAACAAGCTGGTGCCGGCCGGCAGCCCGCGCTCGACCTGCTGGTCGGTGAACATGTAGAGGAGGAGTCTGTTGACGGCCAGACGGTTCGCCACCGCGGCATTTATCTCCTCCCCAACCTGTTCACCACAGGCGCCTTGTTTGCGGGTTTTTATGCCATCATCGCCGCGATGCGGGACAATTATGAGGCGGCCTCGATCGCCATATTTGCGGCACTGATCCTGGATGGACTCGATGGACGGGTGGCCCGCCTAACCAACACCTCCAGCAAGTTTGGTGAGGAGTTTGACAGCCTCTCGGACATGGTGTCGTTTGGCGTCGCACCGGCATTGGTCGCGTTCAGCTGGGCGCTGGGGGATCTGGGCAAGTTTGGCTGGAGTGTGGCGTTTATCTACGTGGCCTGCGCCGCGCTGAGGCTGGCCCGGTTCAATGCCCAGATAGATACCGCTGATAAAAAGTATTTTACCGGTTTGGCAAGCCCGGCGGCTGCCAGCATCATCGCCAGTGCGGTCTGGGTATGCTATGACGAGGGCCTTGTTGGAGCCGCGCTGCCGCATTCACTTGCGGTCATAGTCGGCTTGTTGACCGCCGTCGTTGGCTTTCTGATGATCGCCAACATCCCCTATTACAGTTTCAAGGGCATAGATTTCCGCCGCCGGGTACCCTTTGTGCTCATGATCGTGATGATACTGGTGTTCGGTCTGGTGACGGCAGATCCGCCGCGTATACTGCTGTTGGCTTTCCTGGCCTACGCGATCTCGGGCCCGGTGATCCAGTTCAATAACTGGCGCAAGGGCAGAGCCCAGGGGTGATAGCGGCTGGTCCGACCGGACCAGCCTTCACCCGGTCTGCGCCTTTTTTATACCCGCTGAACCAGTGCTCTTTGGGAGCATTTCTGTTCGTTATTTGAGCAGCTTTCAGCCCCGCCGTAAAAAGTCTGAAATATTTCTGTAAAAGGCCTTGCAGGGGGTGGGCCGATCCGTATAATGCGCCTCCTCGGTCAGGGGAACCACCCTGCCGAAAGCCTGAGTCCTTGCGACCAGGAGCTATTTAACAACCAAATGAAGACAGATGTGTGGGCACTTGTTGGGATAGTTGTCACAACTATTCAGACACAACAAGTGACTCATTAATTCATTATTGTAATTATTGATTTCGAATTGTGTCTGAGCCGATGATTTGGCAGGTAAAGCGAGGTACTCGCGTAACCTGCCCCTCTTGATCGTTCCGCAAGGATCGGGCAGAGGTAAAAGATTAAACTGAAGAGTTTGATCATGGCTCAGATTGAACGCTGGCGGCAGGCCTAACACATGCAAGTCGAGCGAGAAAGGTCTTCGGACTGAGTACAGCGGCGGACGGGTGAGTAACGCGTAGGAATCTACCTGGTAGTGGGGGACAACATGGGGAAACTCATGCTAATACCGCATACGCCCTATGGGGGAAAGCGGGGGACCTTCGGGCCTCGCGCTATCAGATGAGCCTGCGTAGGATTAGCTTGTTGGTGAGGTAAAGGCTCACCAAGGCGACGATCCTTAGCTGGTCTGAGAGGATGATCAGCCACACTGGAACTGAGACACGGTCCAGACTCCTACGGGAGGCAGCAGTGGGGAATATTGCGCAATGGGCGAAAGCCTGACGCAGCCATGCCGCGTGTGTGAAGAAGGCCTTAGGGTTGTAAAGCACTTTCAATTGGGAAGAAAGGTTGTACGTTAATAGCGTGCAACTGTGACGTTACCTTTAGAAGAAGCACCGGCTAACTCCGTGCCAGCAGCCGCGGTAATACGGAGGGTGCAAGCGTTAATCGGAATTACTGGGCGTAAAGCGCGCGTAGGCGGTTTGTTAAGTCGGATGTGAAAGCCCCGGGCTCAACCTGGGAATTGCATTCGATACTGGCCGACTAGAGTACGAGAGAGGGAGGTAGAATTCCACGTGTAGCGGTGAAATGCGTAGATATGTGGAGGAATACCGGTGGCGAAGGCGGCCTCCTGGCTCGATACTGACGCTGAGGTGCGAAAGCGTGGGTAGCAAACAGGATTAGATACCCTGGTAGTCCACGCCGTAAACGATGTCTACTAGCCGTTGGGAGACTTGATTTCTTAGTGGCGCAGCTAACGCACTAAGTAGACCGCCTGGGGAGTACGGCCGCAAGGTTAAAACTCAAATGAATTGACGGGGGCCCGCACAAGCGGTGGAGCATGTGGTTTAATTCGATGCAACGCGAAGAACCTTACCAGGTCTTGACATCCTGAGAACTTTCTAGAGATAGATTGGTGCCTTCGGGAACTCAGAGACAGGTGCTGCATGGCTGTCGTCAGCTCGTGTCGTGAGATGTTGGGTTAAGTCCCGTAACGAGCGCAACCCTTGTCCTTATTTGCCAGCACGTAATGGTGGGAACTCTAAGGAGACTGCCGGTGACAAACCGGAGGAAGGTGGGGACGACGTCAAGTCATCATGGCCCTTACGACCTGGGCTACACACGTGCTACAATGGAACGCACAGAGGGTTGCAACCTCGCGAGAGTGAGCTAATCCCACAAAACGTTTCGTAGTCCGGATCGGAGTCTGCAACTCGACTCCGTGAAGTCGGAATCGCTAGTAATCGCGGATCAGAATGCCGCGGTGAATACGTTCCCGGGCCTTGTACACACCGCCCGTCACACCATGGGAGTGGGTTGCTCCAGAAGTGGTTAGCCTAACCTTCGGGAGGGCGATCACCACGGAGTGATTCATGACTGGGGTGAAGTCGTAACAAGGTAGCCCTAGGGGAACCTGGGGCTGGATCACCTCCTTAAACGATGTTGGCACTACCTGATGAGTGCTCACACATTTGTCTTCATTTGTTCGGTTGATGCGAAAGAAATCGCGAGCCAGACCTGTTCTGCAGGCCTGTAGCTCAGTTGGTTAGAGCGCACCCCTGATAAGGGTGAGGTCGGCAGTTCAAATCTGCCCAGGCCTACCAAATCGTCCCAGCTCTTCGTTGCCGCAGCACTCGCATAGCAGGCTATGCGTCGCGCTACGGCGCCTCGATCTGAAACGATTTGGTTAACTTGGCAGGCTTCGTGGTTGCTGACAGAGCATTGGGGCTATAGCTCAGCTGGGAGAGCGCCTGCCTTGCACGCAGGAGGTCTGCGGTTCGATCCCGCATAGCTCCCCACCATTTATTTGCATCATTGAGATCAGAAAGAAGCTTTTTTGCAGGTTGTGAAAAAGCTTCTTTCTGGTTTTAACAACCGGAAAGTTCTTTAACAAGGTAAATCAAGCTGAGTCTATGGATTGCAGCTCAACACACGCGGGGTTCAGGCTCTGTGTTGTGGTGGGAACAATCCGTAGATAAAAAGTTCTGGTAGCGGGTTTCAATTCCCCGTTGCCAAACGAGTTGTAATAAACACTGTGACTTAAGCGTCACAACATCCGGCGGGTATGCACTTTGATCGGTGCATGCCTCATAAGTACCTGGCCTGTGTTAAGGGGGTCGGGGAAAAGTCTTTGTCCAGATAACTTTGGTTATATGGTCAAGCGACTAAGCGCATACGGTGGATGCCTTGGCAGTCAGAGGCGATGAAGGACGTAGTAGCCTGCGAAAAGCTTCGGGGAGTCGGCAAACAGACTTTGATCCGGAGATGTCCGAATGGGGAAACCCACCCAATGTAAGTTGGGTATCCTGCACTGAATACATAGGTGCAGGAGGCGAACGAGGGGAACTGAAACATCTAAGTACCCTTAGGAAGAGAAATCAATTGAGATTCCCTCAGTAGCGGCGAGCGAACGGGGATTAGCCTGCAAGTGATAGCATTTTGGTTAGTGGAACGGTCTGGAAAGTCCGGCGATAGAGGGTGATAGCCCCGTACACGAAAACTGATTTGTGGTACCAAGCTTGCGACAAGTAGGTCGGGACACGTGTTATCTTGACTGAATATGGGGGGACCATCCTCCAAGGCTAAATACTACTGACTGACCGATAGTGAACCAGTACCGTGAGGGAAAGGCGAAAAGAACCCCGGAGAGGGGAGTGAAATAGAACCTGAAACCGTATGCGTACAAGCAGTGGGAGCAGATTTATTCTGTGACTGCGTACCTTTTGTATAATGGGTCAGCGACTTATTGTCTGTAGCGAGCTTAACCGTTTAGGGGAGGCGTAGGGAAACCGAGTCTTAATAGGGCGATTTAGTTGCAGGCAATAGACCCGAAACCGGGCGATCTATCCATGGCCAGGTTGAAGGTGCCGTAACAGGCACTGGAGGACCGAACCCACTTATGTTGAAAAATGAGGGGATGAGCTGTGGATCGGAGTGAAAGGCTAATCAAGCCCGGAGATAGCTGGTTCTCCTCGAAATCTATTTAGGTAGAGCCTCGCGTCTTACCCTGGGGGGTAGAGCACTGTTTCGGCTAGGGGGTCATCCCGACTTACCAACCCGATGCAAACTCCGAATACCCAGGAGTACAATCGCGGGAGACAGACGGCGGGTGCTAACGTCCGTTGTCGAGAGGGCAACAACCCAGACCGCCAGCTAAGGTCCCTAATACCAGTTAAGTGGGAAACGATGTGGGAAGGCTTAGACAGCTAGGAGGTTGGCTTAGAAGCAGCCATCCTTTAAAGAAAGCGTAATAGCTCACTAGTCGAGTCGGCCTGCGCGGAAGATTTAACGGGGCTAAACTGGTAACCGAAGCTGCGGATGCTTACATTCTTCGGATTGTAGGCATGGTAGAGGAGCGTTCTGTAAGCCGTTGAAGGTGAACCGGGAGGTTTGCTGGAGGTATCAGAAGTGCGAATGCTGACATGAGTAACGACAAGGGGAGTGAAAAACTCCCCCGCCGGAAGATCAAGGTTTCCTGCGCAACGCTAATCGGCGCAGGGTAAGTCGGCCCCTAAGGCGAGGCAGAAATGCGTAGTCGATGGGAAACGGGTTAATATTCCCGTACTTCTTCATATTGCGATGGAGGGACGGAGTAGGCTAGGCCATCAGGGCGTTGGTTGTCCCTGTTTAAGGTTGTAGGCTGGCGGTTTAGGTAAATCCGGACTGCTAAGGCTGAGAGCTGATGACGAGTGTCACTGCGAGGTGACATGAAGTGGTTGATGCCATGCTTCCAAGAAAAGCTTCTAAGCGTCAGATATGAAGGAACCGTACTGTAAACCGACACAGGTGATCAGGTAGAGAATACCAAGGCGCTTGAGAGAACTCGGGTGAAGGAACTAGGCAAAATGGTACCGTAACTTCGGGAGAAGGTACGCCGGTTTGGGTGATGGGACTTGCTCCTTGAGCCTGGGCTGGCCGAAGTGACCAGGTGGCTGCGACTGTTTATTAAAAACATAGCACTCTGCAAACACGTAAGTGGACGTATAGGGTGTGACGCCTGCCCGGTGCCGGAAGGTTAATTGATGGGGTTATCTTCGGAGAAGCTCTTGATCGAAGCCCCGGTAAACGGCGGCCGTAACTATAACGGTCCTAAGGTAGCGAAATTCCTTGTCGGGTAAGTTCCGACCTGCACGAATGGCGTAACGATGGCCACACTGTCTCCACCCGAGACTCAGTGAAATTGAAATTGCGGTTAAGATGCCGTATACCCGCGGCTAGACGGAAAGACCCCGTGAACCTTTACTATAGCTTCACACTGGACTCTGACCTTACTTGTGTAGGATAGCTGGGAGGCTTTGAAGTGGTGGCGCCAGCCATCATGGAGCCAACCTTGAAATACCAGCCTGGTAATGTTGGGGTTCTAACTTAGGTCCGTTATCCGGATCGAGGACAGTGTGTGGTGGGTAGTTTGACTGGGGCGGTCTCCTCCCAAAGAGTAACGGAGGAGCACGAAGGTGCGCTAATCATGGTCGGAAATCATGAGGTTAGTGTAAAGGCACAAGCGCGCTTGACTGCGAGTCTGACAAGACGAGCAGGTACGAAAGTAGGTCTTAGTGATCCGGTGGTTCTGAATGGAAGGGCCATCGCTCAACGGATAAAAGGTACTCCGGGGATAACAGGCTGATACCGCCCAAGAGTTCACATCGACGGCGGTGTTTGGCACCTCGATGTCGGCTCATCACATCCTGGGGCTGAAGCCGGTCCCAAGGGTATGGCTGTTCGCCATTTAAAGTGGTACGCGAGCTGGGTTTAGAACGTCGTGAGACAGTTCGGTCCCTATCTGCCGTGGGCGTTGGAGAATTGAGGGAAGCTGCTCCTAGTACGAGAGGACCGGAGTGGACGAACCGCTGGTGTTCGGGTTGTGTCGCCAGACGCATTGCCCGGTAGCTACGTTCGGACAGGATAACCGCTGAAAGCATCTAAGCGGGAAGCCCCTCCCAAGATAAGTTCTCCCTGACCCCTTGAGGGTCCTGAAGGGCCGTCCAAGACTAGGACGTTGATAGGCTGGGTGTGTAAGCGTTGTAAGGCGTTGAGCTAACCAGTACTAATTGCCCGTGAGGCTTGACCATATAATCCAAGTTATTTGCCACGTGAGTGGAGATGAAGACAGTTGGATGTTGTGTTGAGTCACAGTAAAAAGCACTCGTTGAATTGCAAATCAGTTTGATTTACCGCCCTATTTGAGAGGACGACGGCGCTGCTTAGGCAGGTAGGACCGAACTCCCTCAAGCCAGTTTGCCTGGCGACCACAGAGCGTTGGAACCACCTGACCCCATCCCGAACTCAGAAGTGAAACGACGCATCGCCGATGGTAGTGTGGGGTATCCCCATGTGAGAGTAGGTCATCGCCAGGCTTCTAAAAAAGAAAACCCCCTGCAGCTATGTTGCAGGGGGTTTTGTTTTTTAGGAAGGTGATGTCCGGCTGTCACTCAATATCGGGCTCATGTGACCGCGCCTGTTCCGCAGGGAAAGCAAGCAGGGCTTGCTTCCTACTGTAGGTCATCGCCAGTGCCGGAGGCGGCCCCCTCTAAACCCTGAATCCCGCAGTTCAATGTGCTGCGGGATTTTTTATGCGCTTTGCTTGAGGTTGTGCAAATACTTGTGTATATCCACATCATTGATCTGGGCAGGGTCAAGAAACCTGGTGGCGTACTCCATGTACACGCCCTCGCTGACAAATAGCTCGAAGCAACTTCTGTCGACATGATTGTCGTCTACCATTTTGTGGAGGATGTCCAGCGCCTCGCTGATGGTCTTGGCCTTTTTGTAGGGTCGGTCGGAGGCGGTCAGTGCCTCGAAAATGTCAGCAACTGCCAGGATACGTTCAGGAATACTGAGTTCCTCACCTGCCAGCTTACGCGGATAGCCTGATCCTCGCATCGTCTCGTGATGGGTCGAGGCGTAGCGCGGAACATTGCTGAGCTCCTCGGGAAAAGGCAGGCTCTCCAGCATTTTTATGGTACTGATCATGTGTTCGTTGATTCTGAACCTGTCTTCTGTGGTCAGTGTCCCCCTTGATACCGACAGGTTGTAGACCTCTCCCAGGTTGCCCAGATAGTGGGGTATATCCATGTCTATGCCGAATTCCGGTGGGTAGTTTGTCGGGCGTGTCCTGTGTATGAGGTGCTCGGCTTTATCGCTCAGCAAGGGCTCTGTTACCGGCAGGTCCGGTCGGTCGGGGGAAAGGCGCAGTTCCTCCGTAGGCGACAGGCCGATACGGTCATCAAAATGGCGCTGCCAGGTGGTTTTCGCAATCTCACGCAGACGCTCCTGATCCTGTTCCGCAAGGAACTCTCCACCAACGTTACAGTGAGCGACAAAGTCAAAGTCTTCCAGTAGTTGCTGGCGAGTTTCCTGCAGTGTTAGTTCAGCTTCCCTATTTACCAGTGCGGAGCCCCCGCTTGTTTTCAAGTAGGCGATCTCTGCGTCTCGCCATAACACCTCGAAGCGCATCCGCACTTCATGTAGACGGTTGTAAATCGTCTCCAGCTTGCTGCCCTTGTCGACGATGTGCTCCGGGGTCGTGATTTTTCCGCAGTCGTGTAACCACGCTGATATTCTGTACTCTCGCCACTGGTCATCGGTGGTCAGTTGAAAATCAGCGAAGGCCGGGATTTTTGACTCGGATGCACTTTTGGCAAGCATCATGGCCAGTTCCGGGACTCGCTCGCAGTGGCTGCCCGTGTAGGCGGATTTATCATCAATTGCCTCGGCAATAAGCTCAATGAACGAATCCATCAGTCGGCGCTGGGCGAGTTCATGGGCCCGGATAGACTCCACCATATCGACCATGGACTCGGAAAGTTCATCCAGCTCCAAAACGCCGGATGACACCCTGGTGACCTGGCCATATTCCCGTCTGCGCACCTTGTCATTCTGTATGGCGAGTTGCCTGATGGGGTGAACAATGGGGGTTGAAAATAACCATGCCAGGGGCAGTAACAAGAGCAGCAAGGCTGAGGTAATACCGATGGAGACTTTGACTTCCTGCAGAAACGGGCTGACCACCTCGCCCAGCCGGGCGCGGATGCCGACATAGATTGTCCGGGACTTGGCCGCCGCATCTATGCTCGGTGCTACGTAAAGAAGCCAGTTCTCCCCTGCCTGGCGAGATTCGACAATACGTTTCTGCATAGCCGTATCAGCGGCGATAGTCACCATGGCCTCGTCCGGTACTGTAGTCAGGGTGTCGATGGCGTCGGTACTTTCGAACTCAAGCCATGTCCGGGCGAGGTGGTCGCGCTGCTCTGTTCCCAGGGCTGATATGGCCTTGTCGAGTATCTCTCGCAGCTTTGGTTTGTCGTCCGGAACCAGTACGTGTAATGAATCGGGAAGGCCTCGATCGCCGATGCGCAGCTCGCCGGTGTATTGAAAGTCACCGAGAAAATAATGCTGGGCGAGATAGCGCATTATTATTTCGCTGTCCAATGCGGCGTCAACTTCGCCTGCCTGAACACGCTCCAGGGACTCCAGGGTGGTCGCGGTCTCAACAATGTTGATAGCGGGAAACATTTCCTGGATTACCGGGATCGCTGGCCAACCCGTGGGGATGGCGAGGGACCTGCCCGCCAGCTGTCCCAGATCTTTAGTGGCGGCATCCGCACTTTTTGTTGCTATTGCATAGGGGAGCGTCGCATAGCCCTGACCGAGCATGCCTAGTGCCATGTTGTCCGGGGAGGGCAGGGCAGATTGCAGGAGATCTATTTCACCTCTGTGGAACTGTTCCTTGAGTTCCGGCCAGCTGTAGCCGTTTACGAAACGTACCTGTATGCCTGTCATAGCTGCCAGCATTTTGACAACATCCACGGAATAGCCGCGGGGTTGGCCGCCCTGGGCAAAGTCGAAGGGGGGCCAGTCCAGCTCATTGGATACCTTCAGTATCGGCAGGGCTCGTATGAAGGCTCGCTCCTGTTCAGTTAAATCCAGTGCTGGCACAGGCGGCATACTGTCGGTGGAGGGTGCTTCACGGCTGGATGCCAACACCTCTCCATTAGAGCTATAGAGGAAAATGTCGCTGCTGTCGGCAATCGCATTTTCCCTGAGCAGTGCTGATATCGTCGACATGGTCATGTCTATACCGATAACTGTAGCCGTGCCGTTTATCCGGTGCGACAGGGTTTGACCAGGCACCCCAAGCTGGGCGAACAGGTAGGGTTCACTGGAGTTTATACCTTGTGTTGTCATTGCCGACTGATACCAGGGGCGCGTTGTTACATCAAAATCTGTGGCTTCGGAGCGTGAGATGCGGGTTTTCAAATTGCTGTCGAGATAGTGAAATGAGCGCTGGTAGCCGTTGCCAGCAGGTTCGACCGTTGTTACCAGCCATCGGTCTGAGGGCAAAGCGTGAAAAGCTTTTCTGGCCTCGTTACCATTATTGAGATTGATGACCTCAAAAAAGCCGCCGTCTTCGTGCCCCAGGTATATGCCGTAGTAGAGCGGGTTTTTCTCCATGACAGCGGTAAAGGTCTCCAGCTTTCCCTGTGCGTTATCGGTGCGCGCCAGTTCGGGGTTGCTGGCAAGTAAGCTGATGACATTGTTGTTGATGTTGGCGATATTGCCCAGTTCTTTAGCGATACCTGCAGCGGCGGCATCGTAAAGCTCCGAGGCCGTCTGTCTCGCCATGGAATGGCCGAAATAGTACTGCAGGCCAATCGCCACGGCCGCCGTCAATGCGGTTACAAACACGAACGCTGCGACGACAGTTATGCGTATCGATGTGCGCAACTTTGCTGGGGAACCTGTCATGTGAGGCCCTTCCGTCCTTCCTTATCGTTTTAGACAGAATAGGGCATAAACCAGCTGATATTCACCCAAATAAGTGTGGAAATGCGCGGCGTATCGATATTTTGCGGGAGTACTGTGTTGTCCCAGGACATATGGATCACATCTGCGGCCTGCTGCTAACGGCAAGGTATGGTTGATCGCATATTGCCAGGGTGTTGGGGTCGGCAGCTAATTGGTGCTTGTTCCTCACGATTTTTGATTTGGTTCGGTCCACCGGTCCCGGGCTTGTCCCTCGCGGCCCCGCTGGCTTGAACCAAGCCCCCAAAAAGTCAGCAATAGAACGATTCCAAATTGTGTCGAAACCCCCGGGTAATTCCGACAGCCAAAAAAAAGCCGCGATCAGAAATCGCGGCTTGGTAGTCTGGTTCAGATTGTTCTAGGGGCCGACAACCAGCCCGCCGTCCGGGTCATTGGGGTCAACCGGTGGCGGTGGTGGTTCCGGTACACAGTTGAAGGACTTTGTATACGGTGTGCCGTCTGTCGGGCTCAGCGTGATATCCAGGTTGCCCTGAGTGCCGACACCGCCAGTCTGCAGTTCTATCGTATAAGCCCCCGGCCAGCTGAGATGCCAACTTCAAAGCTTGTGGTCCCTACAACTTCACAATCACCGCCTGCTGACAAACTAATTGTCGAGCCTTCCGGCGGTGCATTATTGAACAATCTGAAACTGCTGCCTCGTAGACACCACCACTCCAGCTGGTACCTGTCGCCCGGTTTGAGCCCCTGAACAGGGAGATATACCATTCGGTGGGGTAGCTGAGAGGATCAGGACTACTTCATCACGCACGTTCAATAGACTGCGACTGCACCAGACACCATCGCCTTCCACTGGACACAACAGTCCGTTGTAAACCGCCGGGTTGCCGTTCTTGTCGTACTTACCATTGTCATTAAAGTCGACAAAAATCTCTTCCTGGCCGGCAATACATTGCGCCGACTCCGCACCCTCTCCCTGGCAGATCTTAGTGGCGGGGTTGAATATAGTGTCCTCGTTGTTATCCAGGAAGGCTTCCGGCAGGTTGTCGAACAGGTCCTGTTCCGCTTCATCCATGATGCCGTTGCCATTACGGTCGATGAAAGATTCCTCGCCCACAGCAGTAACCAGGATCGTAGAGCGGCCGCCCCGGGTATACCCGATGTCGTTGGGGCAAGGGCCAGAAGTAGTACTGTAGCCTGGGCAGTTGTAGCCTGGGCTGAAGAATGTCTGAATATATTCGGTACCGGTTAAAGTAGGAAATCTCGGGTTTCATGCCTGAGACTGTTCCAGGTTGCCTCGCAGCTTACCGTTTTCTACAGTTTCACAGGACGGGTCAATGGCGCCATACTCCGTGGTGAATACAGCTGCTGTGCCATCTGGTACGGGGTTGTTGAATTTGTCGGCCATACGGACTGTAATAGTTTTCTCAATTCCATCGACAGTCATGCCATTTGCAACGACGAATCCGCCTTCAACTGACACACTGATCGAGTTCTGGTCTGGTAAGCCCGTGGTGACTGTCAGTACATCCGAAACTGATGATACTTCCTGGCCTGTCCCATCTCCGGCAGCCGCAGTGGCGATCACGCGCACAACAGTCGGAATGTCGCCGGATGTGATGTTGGTTGTTACCAGACCCTCACTAGTGCTTACAGCGGTGGTAGGTGACAAAGACAGGCCGCCAACCTCCGTGGTGAGGCCAAAGTTTACCTTGATGCCACCTATAGCTGCGTTGTTATTCGTCAACCACCCTGAATGTAACTGTGGAGGACTCCTGTCGATCTGCACTGCCACCCCCGGTGCCTCGCAGTACGATTGTCGTCAGGCTCGGCGCTGACAAAGGTAAAGCCATTGGCCTGGGCAGACGCGACCGATACCGTGCCAAATGCCTGGGCTGTTGAGCCTTCCAGGCTGGCGGTTATCTGGTCGTCACCCGAACACCCGGCGGGCCGATAGGATGTGCTTACCTTGCCGTCGCCAGACACCACAGGGCTGACCGGGTCGAGTACCGCCTGTCCCGAAGCGATGCAGCCGCTGCTGAAGCTGATAGACTCAGAGCTGCTGACCAGATTGCCGTTCTCATCGAGGATGACCAGGGCCAGCTGTGCAATTGCCTGGGAGGCGAGCAGCGTGCCGGGTTCGACTTTGATCTCGTTGTCGATGAATAGACCGTTTTCATCGAGATAGCCCAGCCGCAGGCCGCTGTTGCCGATCTGGAATGTCAGGGTGTTGGTGACCTCGCCTGATGGGCCGTCCGCGCTGACTGTGACGGTGCCTCCCCCCTTCTCATCTCCAGCCTCTATACGGAAAGTAGCGATACCTGCGCCATTGGATAGTGCAGTGCCGGTGGCGGGGGATATCACGCCAGCGGTTGTCTCAGCGGCCACAACTACATTTGCGACAGGAGCGCCGTTCTTGCCATTTTTCCTGACGGTAACCTGCAGCGTGGAAGGTGAGGCGGATGTCACCTCGTTAGTCTCGTTGCCGTCGGCATCGAGGAGCACCGGAGCAAGGAAGTAAGTCGGGTCCTCATCATCACCCGAGTAAAAACTGTCTCCGCCTCCTCCACCGCCGCCACAGGCGGTTATGGTAAACAGGCATATCGCAGCCACCAGCAAGCTGCCAGAGTATGAGGCGAACCGAGTAATCATTTGTATCCCCTTTTGCTCGCTATGAAGCGAGTCTATTTTATTGAGCCCTTGTGCCCTGATTCTGGAGAGTTCAGCCAGAGAGTCAACAATTGAGTCGACTTTTTACAGGTTACCATGCATCAAAACAAAAACTCGATAGATAACATGGTGATAGACCTTGTTTGTGATTTTCTACACAAAGTATTTAGGCCAGCACCGCCCCGATCATCGAGCTGATGAATAAAATGAAGGATATGCTATTGCGGATGGGTATATCAACGTCAATTTGCCCTTTCCTTGACTTGTCCTGCTCAATACATACACGGCCTGACAGCAAGTGTTGTTGCCGGTGGTCCAACAGCTGATAACATGCGCGCCATGAATCATACCAAGCCCACAGAAATTAGCCTTTCGGTCTCCATCGTTCTGCACCACAGCTCGCTGGAAATGCTGGACAGGGTATTACTTAGCCTGGCACGTTCGGCGAGGGAGGCTCATGCCGCCGGCTGCGTGGACCGGTTACTGGTGGAGGTGTTGGACAATTCCTCCGACCTGCTGTTTCGTCTCAAGGCAGAAGAGGCTATGGCAGCCTGGCCGGAGGACGAATTTTTCCAGGTAGCCTACCGCGGGCTGTCCGAGAACCGCGGTTTTGGCGCCGGGCACAACAAGGCGATTGAAAAACTCGAAAGCGATTATCACCTGATCCTCAACCCTGACGCGGAGTTGGCGCCAGATGCACTGAAGATAGGCCTGCGCTGCCTGCAGGAAGACACCAGCATCGTGCTGCTGAGTCCCAGGGTGGAGGGGGAAGATGGGGCCCAGGAGTTTTTGTGTAAACGTTACCCGTCCCTTTTTGTGTTGCTGCTGCGTCCGTTTGCGCCGCGGGTGATTCGGCGCCTGTTTCACCGGCGCCTGGGCCGCTATGAAATGCGCGACCGCTGCAGCGGCGACAAGGAGGCCGAGATTCTTCTGGCCAGTGGTTGTTTTATGCTGGCCCGCACCGCTTCCCTGCAGCTGGTAAACGGTTTCAGCGAGCGTTATTTCATGTACTTTGAAGACTTTGACCTGTCGATCAGGCTTGGCGGCCAGGGGCGACTGGTATTTAACCCCGCGATACAGATCGTCCATCACGGAGGCTATGCGGCCAGGAAGGGTGTTCAGCACGTAAAGTATTTTATGCGCTCGGGCTTCACCTTCTTTCGGCAGCATGGCTGGCGATGGATATAGCCCCAGGCCGAAGTCTGTTAGACTTTGCCCTGAATGGTGTATGACACGTGACCCCCGAATGAATGATCTGAGACGTCTGGTTTACCTGCAAGCTATGGGTATCGACGGCTACGTCTCGCGCCGGCAGGTGCCCGGCGCCGCGGTGACCCGGCGTCTTGCTGTGGTAAGGGCAGCGCCACAGGATATAGTGCGCGCGGAGGCTCCACAGGCCGGGGATGCGACGGCCCAGCGACCGCAGCAGCCGCCGATCCAGATGCCCCGAGTGGACGTTCCCACGTCGACACCTGCCCCGCTGAAAGCGTCTCCTGAAGACGCGGTGGCCCCCGGTGGCGGCCAACAGGCCCAGAGATTCAGTCTTGCCGCTGTTAGCTGTGGCGGTTGGCTTTGGCTGGAGGAACTGGATGGAGCAGCCTTTGGTACCGTGCAGTTACAGCTGGTGCAGGCCATGGCCGAGGCGCTGCAAAGGGTTGCAGCAGAAGGCGAGCTTGAGGACGGAAACCACCCTGACAGTGTCCCAGTGTTGACTCAATTTGATTGGCCCATGCATACCAACAAGCAGCTGGACCTGGGGCGTGAGGCGGCCCGGGTAAGCGCGGCGGCGTTTATCCAGCGCAAACTGGAACAGGCGGGCTGCGCCGGGCTGATTCTGTTGGGGCAGGCTTGCGAAGAGCGAGTGCCACTTGACCAGCTGGCGGTTAAGCGAGTGGCGCGCACGGTGAGTACTGCAGAGATGCTGCAGGCCCCGCTGCTCAAGAAACGGGCCTGGCACGATTTGAAGTCTGTCTGCACACTGGCGTGATTGCCGCTAACGGGGCCCTTGAGGTCAGGCCGGCGCGGGCTGGCGATGCAACCGAACTCGCCGCTCTGGACGCACTGGTAAATCCCAGCCCGTGGACGGTCACGCAGTTTGCCGATGCCTGCGCAGTTGCCGGCGTAAAGGGCCATACTGTAGCTACAGAGCGCGCACTGGTGCTTGTCGGCAACGATGCTGTGCACGGCTTTGTCGTGTATTCGCGGGTGCTGGACGAGGCCTGTATTCATAATATTGCGGTGCACCCCGAGCAACAGGGCGGCGGCCTGGGCCGTTTGCTGCTGGACACCGTGTTGCGCCAGGAAACGAAAGAGGGTGCTAAGTTGTGTTATCTCGAGGTGCGCTCTTCCAATCGGGCCGCTCGCGCTCTTTACGAGGCGCTGGGTTTTGGGGTTGACGGGGTGCGCAGGAACTATTATCCAACTGCCACGGGACGAGAAGACGCGCTGCTGATGTCCCGGCGGCTTATCCGGGAGAAACCCATACGATGAACGTGCTTGAAACTGAATGGTGGACAATGGCGCTGCCCCCTGAATGGTGGGCCGATAGCGAGGAAGACAGCATCCTGGTTGGCGATCGCGATGATGTGGGTTGTATAGAAATCTCCACGCTGCACAAGGAGCAGGGATCATTCAGCCCGGATGAGGTCCGCGCGATTGCCCAGGAGGAGTCCGTCCAGGAAACTGCATGGAACAAGGTAACTCTAGGCGAGTTTGCCGGCGTGGTTGGGCAGTTCGTGGAAGAGGACGCTGCTATTCGGGAGTGGTATGTTTCGCTTGGCCCGCTGCTGCTGTTCATCACCTATAGCTGCGAAGCAGAAAACCGCGGCATGGACGATGCCGCCGTCGATGAGTTGCTCGATACCCTGGCTTTGGCCCAAAGGGGCGGTGATAGCTAGCGCTTTTGGTGCTACTAGGAAATATGCCCCGTCACCCTGACCCGTTTGGCGCCCTTCACCGGGCGCGCCTTGAGTGCGTCCTGGCGCCGTTTGATCTGCGCGTCGATCAGGTTCTTGCCGGCGATGATGAGGCCGGTAAAAATAAAGGCTCCCGGCGGAAGAATCGCCAGCAAGAAGTTCGGGTAGTCCTTGATAACAGTGATTTCCCAGTTGGCGGCGCCGGGACCAAACAATAAATCCATATTGGCAAACAGGGCGCCGGTACCCAGCAGCTCCCGCAGTGCGCCCAGCAGCACCAGCACCACCCCGAAACCCACGCCCATGATCAGGCCGTCATAGGCTGCCGGTGCGACCGTGTTGCGGCTGGCAAAGCCGTCCGCCCTGCCCAGAATCACGCAGTTGGTTGTTATGAGTGGCAGGAAAATACCCAGTATTTCGTAGAGTTCGTAAGCGAAGGCCTGCATCAGCAGTTCGATACAGGTTACCGCGGAGGCAATGATCATCACGAACGCGGGGAGCCGTACCGCATCGGAAACGATATTGCGAATCAGGGAGACAGCGGTATTGGAGCAAATCAGCACCAGGGTCGTGGCTGCCGCCAGCCCGATCGCGTTTACCACGCTGCCGGTCACTGCAAGCAGGGGACACAGCCCCAATAACTGCACGATCGCCGGGTTGTTTTTCCACAGACCGTTGAGCGATAAATCCCGGTAACTCACATCGGACATTAATTCTCTCCTGCAGCGGGCTCGTCCGCCGGGCGCTCGAACAGACTGCTCTGGTTGGCTTGCACATACTGTAAAGCGCGTTGGGTGGCCGCGACAACTGCCCTGGGTGTAATGGTCGCGCCGGTAAACTGGTCGAAGACACCCTTGTCTTTTTTCACTGCCCAGCCGGCAGGCAAGGGGTTGTCCAGTGACTTGCCGTTGAAGCCGAGCACCCAGTCCGACTTCTTGATGTCGACCTTGTCACCCAGTCCCGGTGTTTCCTTGTGGCTCAGTGTGCGAACCCCGGCAATGCTGCCATCGGCGTTGACCCCTACGATCAGGTCGATCTCCCCGGTATAGCCATCCGGTGCGGTGACCGGGACGATGGTCGCCACGACCTTCCCCCCCAGGCGGGCGCGGTAAATC
The DNA here is from genome assembly GCA_963765545.1 of uncultured Gammaproteobacteria bacterium. GTDB lineage: Bacteria > Pseudomonadota > Gammaproteobacteria > Pseudomonadales > Halieaceae > JARRPM01. The sequence goes on from CAVXWW010000002.1 coordinate 191,474, forward strand.
CGCTTGTCCTGGGTCAGCCCAAGACCCGCGGCATCGGGGCCTACAGCGATGATGTCGTCCAGCATGGAGTTGTCGTGCCTGTCCCTGGGCACAATTTCCAGCAGTGCCTTTTCTTCGGCCAGCCGTTTCTGCTCGCTGATTCGATCGCGGGTCAGCAGGTAGGTGCCGGTGATCAACACGGTGGTCACCACGGCAAACAGGGCCAGCAGCACGCTGTTGCGGGCTATGGATCGACTCAACATATCAGTCGTCCCTCCTGTCTGCCCGGTGACCGTAGGTGCGTGGCTGGGTGTAGTTATCGATAAATGGCGCCGCGAAATTCATGATCAGCACGGCGAAGGCGACCGCGTCGGGATAGTTGCCCCGCACCCGGATGATATAAATCAGCGCGCCGATCATGGCGCCATAGATCAGGCGGCCACGCACAGAGACGGCAGAGGTAACAGGGTCCGTGACGATAAAAAAGGCGCCGAACATGGTCGCGCCGCTGAGCAGGTGAAACAGGGGTGAGCCGCCGCTGACGGAACTGCCGCCATCGTAGAAGATTGCCGCGAACAGGCTGAGGCTGGCGAGCATTGCAAGGGGCGCATGCCAGGTGAAAATGCGCTGGTACAGCAGCCAGGCGCCGCCCGCGAGAAAGGCTATATTCACCCACTCCCAACCCAGGCCTGCCCAGCGACCAAACTGCGGTGTCTGGGCGTACAGCTCGCCGACCAGCTCGCTGGTGTTCTGTTTCATCAGGTCCAGCGGCGTGGCCATGGTCACGCCATCGTAGCCAGAGGGCCAGAAACAGGCCTGTAGTGCTTCCAGCAGGCCGGGTGTCTGGCCCAGTCCGCGCGGTGGCGCCCAGGCGGTCATCTGTACCGGGAAAGAGATCAGTAGAATGACATAACCGGCCATTGCGGGGTTGAATGGGTTGTAGCCCAGGCCACCATAAAGATGCTTTGCCAGCAGGATGGCGCATGCGATACCTACGGCGATCAGCCACCAGGGGGCATAGGGTGGCAGGGCGACTGCCAGCAATGTGGCCGTCACCAGTGCGCTGCAATCCCGCAGGTAAAAACCAATGGGACGACGGCGCAATGCGAGCGCCAGCGCCTCGCAGGCAATAGCGACAATACAGGCCCAGGCCAGGTTTACCAGTACACCAAAGCCGAAGAAGTAGGTCAGCACAATAATGCCCGGCACGGTGGCCAGCAGGACATTGAGCATCACCTTGGGTGTGCTCATGGGCCCGTGGGCATGTGGCGAGGTAACACGCAGCAAGGCCATATCAGGCCTCTCCCGCCGATTTCAATGCTTCTCTTGCCGTGGTCACTTTTTCTTCCAGCCGGACCACCGTGGCCTCCAGTGCCACGATGATCTTCTGTTCATCGCCGTTATTGTGGCTCTCGGCAAGCCTGTCCCGGGTCTTCTGCAGACGCTGCTCCAGGCTCTGGAGCTGCTTGCGCGCCACGTCGGCCGGGCTGGCGTTTGCATCGCCGGCCCGGGCAGCTTTGGCTTTTGCGATGGCTGCGGCTGCTGGATCTGCAGTCTCTGGCTGTGCAAGCTGAACCGGCTTTTCAGCCTGTAGATAGTCCTGCAGGGCCTGTTCCGCGGCGGCGAGTTTTGTCTGTGTTTTGTCAACGCCCAGTTGCAGTGCGTCGGCGAGGTCGCTGCCTTCGGCCTTTGCCTGCTCCAGTTTTGCCACGGCGGTTTCCAGCCTTTTGCGGGTCGTCAGCACCGTTTTTTCAAGCTGCTCCTGCTTGTTGGCCGGGTCCGTGGTGCCAGCCTGTTGTGCAGCTTTCCTGGCTTTTGCCCGGTCTATGGCTGCCTGTATCGGATCCTCGTCTCCAGCACCGCCGGCCGCTGCCGCTTGAGCGCGCTGCTCAGCCGCCTGTTTGCGCGCCGCGCGTTTGGCAGCCCTGGCGGCGTCTTCGCGCGCTATGCGCTCCTGCCGGGCCTCGAATCGAAGGCGGGACTGTTCGGACCTGGTGTGTTCGCGTCGCAGTTGCAGAATTTCGGCCTTGGAGGCGCGATAGTATTGCACCAGCGGAATATTACTGGGGCATGCCCATGAACAGGCGCCGCATTCAATACAGTCGAACAGGTTGTGTTGCTCGAGCTTTTCAAACTCCTTGCCCTGGGCAAACCAGAACATCTGCTGGGGCAACAGGCTCGCCGGACAAACCTCGGCGCACATGCCGCATCGTATGCAGGCCTGGGCAGGTGGCGGTGCCGGCAGCTCGCCGACTTCGGGGGAAAGCAGGCAGTTGGTTGTTTTGACTATCGGCACATCGGCGTCGGGCACCGTGAAGCCCATCATCGGGCCGCCCATGATCAGGCGTTTGTTTTTATCAGGGTGATAGTCCGCCCGGGACAGCAGATAGCTCATCGCGGTACCCAGCAGAACCTCATAATTCCCCGGTTTGCCAACGGCGGCGCCGGTGACCGTTGTAATGCGCGAGATCAGTGGTCTGCCGAACAACACCGCGTCCTGGATGGCCACCACGGTGCCGACGTTCTGGCAGATAACACCCACATCCAGCGGCAGGCCACCGCTGGGTACCTGCTTGCCGGTAAGAATCTCTATCAGCTGTTTCTCGCCGCCGGAAGGGTACTTGGTCGGGAACTGGACTATCTCGATATCGGAGCCCGCTGCCGCTGCGCGCAGGGCGGCTATGGCCTCGGGCTTGTTGTCCTCAACCCCGATAAGGGTTTCCGCCGGTTGCAGCAGGTGCTTTAGGATCTTGATGCCCTCGATGATACGCCCGGGCCGCTCGCGCATCAGAATGTCGTCGGCGGTGATGTAAGGCTCACATTCGGTACCGTTGATGACAAGCGTCTGGACGCTGCTATCGGGCCTGGTTGCGAGCTTTACGGCGGTGGGAAAGCCTGCGCCGCCCATGCCCGCAATACCCGCATTCCTTACCCTGGCAAGCAGGTCCCCTGGCTCCAGTTCAAGGTAATCGGGCGCGCCGGAGAGCTTCGCCCATTCATCGCGGCCGTTGGTCTCGATCACAATGCAGGGCGCAGTCAGGCCAGAGGGGTGGGCAATCAGCCGGTCCTCGATGGCGGTGACGGTGCCCGAGCTGGGCGCATGCAGCGGGACGCTCACGAACCCGGGGGCCTCCGCGATCATCTGCCCTTTGAGTACCTGCTCCCCGACCGCTACCACGGGATTGGCCGGGGCGCCTATGTGCTGGGACAGCGGCAGTACCAGCTCAGGTGGTATCCCCGCATCACGAATGCCGCCGTGCAGGGACTGACCCTTGTTTTCGGGAGGATGGATGCCACCGTGGAAATCAAAAATCTTTCTCATGCGGCCTGTTCTTGTGTCTGCTCGGCATCGGTGGCGATAATCTGGGGCTCCCGGCTCGCCGGGTCCGGTAAGGGCCAGTGCCAGGACTGAAGGCTTTCGGGCTCACTGATCATATCGATACAATCCACGGGGCATGGCTCCAGGCAAAGGTCGCAGCCGGTGCATTCACTGGCGATAACGGTGTGCATTTGCTTGGCGGCGCCCAGAATGGCGTCAACCGGGCAGGCCTGTATGCACTTGGTGCACCCTATGCATTCCGCCTCCCGGATAAATGCTACCGACTTTACGTTTTCCTCACCGTGTTCTTCATCCAGCGGTATCGCTTCAACATCCAACAGCGCGGCCAGGGCCTGTATCCCCGCCTCTCCACCCGGGGGGCATTTGTTGATCGCCTCCCCGTCATTGGCAATGGATTCCGCATAGGGGCGACAGCCGGGATGGCCACATTGGCCGCACTGGGTCTGGGGTAGCAGATCATTGATTTGCTCGACGATGGGGTTGCCTTCGGTCCTGAACCGGACGGCAGCAAACCCCAATACCGCGCCAAACACCGCGCCCAGGCCTACCAGGGCCAGCATGGCTGCGAAGAATGGATACTGGGCAATGAAATCAAACACTGTCTATACCAGGCCGGCAAAGCCCATGAAGGCCAGGGACATCAAGCCTGCAGTCACCATACCGATCGCGGGTCCCTTGAAGGGTTCCGGCACGTCCGCCACATTCAGGCGCTCGCGCATCGCGGCAAACAGCACCAGCACAAGGGAGAAACCGACCGCGGCGCCGAAGCCGTAAAACAGGGACTGCAGGAAGGTGTGATCTTTATTGATGTTCAACAGAGCCACACCCAGCACGGCGCAATTGGTAGTGATCAGCGGCAGATAAACCCCCAGTACCCGGTAAAGCAGCGGGCTGCTCTTGCGCACCACCATTTCTGTGAACTGCACCACCACCGCGATCACCAGGATGAAAGAGATAGTTTTGAGATACTCCAGCCCCAGCGGCACGAGCAGGAACTGGTAAGTCAGGTTGCTGCTGGCGGAGGCCAGGGTGAGAACGAAGGTTGTCGCCATTGACATGCCCATGGCTGTTTCCAGTTTGTTGGACACACCCATGAACGGGCACAGTCCCAGGAACTGCACCAGTACGAAGTTGTTGACCAGGATAGCCCCGATCAACAATATGGAATAATCAGCCAACATGGCCCTTCTCTAGTCTGGCAATAACCTTGGCAACACCTGTAACGACAGCCGCTACAAGGCGGTCGAAAGGGTGCATGGTATGAAACTTTACCTTGATAAACAATTAGTTAATGCGGGCCGCAGGGCCCACCCACACTGTTTATTTGACCTGCATCCCAGGTTGCGCGCCCGCATGTGGTTCCAGCAAAAACAGTTCACTGCCACCGGGTCCTGCTACCAGCACCATACCCTCGGATACCCCGAAGCGCATCTTGCGCGGTGCCAGGTTGGCCACCATCACGGTGAGCTTTCCCACCAGTTGCTCGGGCTGATAGGCACTGCGGATACCGGCCAGGACCTGCCTCTCACCGTCACCCAGGCTTAGGGTCAGCCGCAGCAGTTTGTCTGCACCGTCCACCAGCTCTGCCGCCACAATTTCAACAATGCGCAGGTCGACCTTGGCGAAGTCCTCAAAGGCGATGGTATCGGCCTCAGCGGCGGTGTCGGCTGGCGCGGCGGCAACTGGCGCGGCACCAGCAGTGGCCACCGTCTGTTTGCTGGCCTCTACCATGGCATCCACCTGCTTGCTGTCAATGCGTGTCAGCAGTGGTTCAAAGGTCCCCAGCGGGTGGTCCAGCAGGGCATTCTCCAGGGCTGTCCAGTCCAGTGAGCAAGCCAGGAATGACTCCGCCTTGGTCGCCATGGCGGGCAGGACCGGTTTGAGGTAGGTCATCAGTACACGGAACAGGTTGATACCCACGCTGCAGACCGCGTGCACCTCGCTTTCGCTGCCCTCCTGCCTGGCCAGTACCCAGGGCTTTTTCTCGTCGATATACTGGTTAGCCTGGTCGGCCAGCGCTACGACCTCGCGCATAGCCTTGTTGAATTCCCGCGCCTCGTATAACTGTGCAATGACATCGCCACGGGCTATGAAATCCGACAGCAGCGCCGGTTCAGCACAGTCACCGGCCAGTCGGTTGTCAAAACGCTTGGCCAGGAAGCCCGCGCAGCGGCTGGCGATATTGACAATCTTGCCCACCACGTCTGAATTGACTCGCTGGACAAAGTCCTCCAGGTTGAGATCGATATCATCAACCGAGCCGCTCAGTTTGGCGGCGAAATAATAGCGCAGATACTCCGCGTCCAGGTGCTCCAGGTAGGTGCTGGCATTGATGAAAGTACCACGGCTTTTGGACATCTTGGTGCCGTTAACAGTGAGGAAGCCGTGCACGAAGATTGCCGTGGGTGTACGCAAGCCTGCCGATTGCAGCATGGCGGGCCAGAACAGCCCATGGAAGTTGATGATGTCCTTGCCGATGAAGTGGTACAGCTCGGTATCTCCCCCGGGGAGCCAGTAGGGGTCAAAGGGGTGGCCGGTGCGCTCACAGTAATCCTGGAAACTGGCGATATAGCCTATGGGGGCGTCCAGCCAGACATAGAAGTATTTGCCGGGCTCATCGGGTATCTCAAAACCGAAGTAGGGTGCGTCACGGCTGATATCCCATTCCTGCAGGCCCGCCTCGGTCCATTCGCGCAGCTTGTTGGCTACCTGTGGCTGGAGCGTATCGGAGTCCAGCCACTGCCTGAGCATGGCCTCGAATTCCGGCAGTTTGAAGAAAAAATGCACAGACTCTTTTTCGACAGGTGTTGCGCCGGAGATGGCCGAGACCGGGTCGATCAGGTCTGCGGGGGTGTAGGTGGCGCCGCAGGCTTCGCAGTTGTCGCCGTACTGATCCGGTGTTTTGCAGCGCGGGCAACTGCCCTTGATGAACCTGTCGGCCAGGAAAAGCTGCTTCTGTGGGTCAAATGCCTGGGTAATCGCCCGGGAGGCAATGTGGTTATTGGCCTTCAGGCGGCGGTAAATCTCCTCGCTCCAGGCCCGGTTCTCCGGCGAGTGAGTACTGTGAAAATTGGCAAAGTCGATCAGGAAACGCTCACTGTCTCGCTGGTGATCGCGGTGAATCAGCGCGATGTGTTGCTCGGGGGTAATTCCCTGCTTTTCGGCTGCCAGCATAATGGCGGTGCCGTGGGCGTCATCGGCGCAGACATACAGGCAGTCGTGTCCCCGGGACCGTTGAAACCTGACCCAGATATCCGCCTGCACCTGTTCCAGCATGTGGCCCAGGTGCAGGGGGGCGTTTGCATAGGGCAGCGCGCTGGTGACCAGGATTTTGCGGGGGCTGGTGGGGACCATGTTCTTTGCTTGTCCGTGTGGAAGAAAAAGGGGCGCTACTATAGCGGTTTTGCAGGTCCGTTTCATCCACGGATGGCCGCGGGCGGCCGGCGTTGTTGAACCGCTGGCATGTCCTTATACTAGCGCCCGTAATATCGCAGCCGGTCAGGGGTCGAAATGATCCGCAGCGCGGCCTGCCATGGGAGCGATCGCAGGCTGCATCGCTTGTTCGCCATCATGTCATTGACAGGTATACATGAACGAAATCAAACATATTATCGCCGTGGCCTCGGGTAAGGGCGGTGTGGGCAAATCCACGACAGCCGTCAACCTGGCACTCGCCCTGCGGGCCCTGGGCCTGGAAGTGGGCCTGCTGGACGCGGATATCTACGGGCCCAGCCAGCAGCTTATGCTCGGCGTCCCCGAGGGTACGCGGCCGGACCAGCGCGATGGCCAGTACCTGCTCCCGGTCGAGGCCCATGGGCTGAAGACCATGTCAATGGGCTACCTGGTGACCGAGCGCACACCTATGGTCTGGCGCGGGCCCATGGCCGGTGGCGCACTGGCACAGATGCTGGAGCAAACCCTGTGGGGCGAGCTGGATTACCTGGTGATAGATATGCCACCCGGCACCGGAGATATTCAGCTGACGCTTTCGCAAAAGGCTAAAGTGGCCGGGGCGGTCATTGTGACTACGCCCCAGGACATCGCCCTGATGGATGCCCAGAAGGGTATTGAAATGTTTCGCAAGGTTGATATACCCATTCTTGGGGTGGTGGAAAATATGGCCGTGCACATCTGCAGCAACTGCGGCCACAGGGAGCATATCTTTGGCGCGGATGGAGGCCAGCGTATCGCCGCGGAGTATGGCGTGGCCCTGTTGGGCAGCCTGCCCCTGTCCCTGTCGATTCGCGAGCAAACCGATGCAGGCAAGCCCCCGGTGATTGCCGAGCCGGACTCGCCAGTCACCGCCGTCTACCTTGAAATTGCCGAGGCAATCCAGGCGACCCTGGCAACAGGCGGTGCAGGGGCGGCGGATGACTTCCCCACGATCAATATTTCCGATGATTGAACCAATAGGTGTAATGTGAGTATCAAGTCAGACAAATGGATACGCCGGATGGCCTCTGAGCACGGTATGATCGAACCGTTCGAATCCGGCCAGGTGCGGGCCGAGGGAGCGAATCGGCTGATTTCCTACGGCACCTCCAGCTATGGCTACGACGTGAGATGCTCGCGCGAGTTCAAGGTGTTCACCAATATCAACTCCGCTACCGTAGACCCCAAGCATTTTGACGAGGACAGTTTTGTCGATGTAGTGGGTGATGTCTGTGTCATCCCGCCCAATTCTTTTGCCCTGGCCAGTACCGTGGAGTATTTTCGGATACCGCGCAATGTGCTGACGATTTGCCTGGGTAAATCGACCTACGCCCGCTGCGGCATCATCGTCAACGTCACGCCGCTTGAGCCCGAATGGGAGGGTCACGTGACCCTGGAGTTTTCCAACACCACCACGCTTCCGGCCAAGATTTACGCCAACGAAGGGGTGGCCCAGATGCTGTTTTTTGAGTCGGATGAAGTGTGCGAGGTCAGCTATAAGGATCGTGGCGGCAAATACCAGGGCCAGAGGGGAGTTACCCTGCCAAAGGCCTGAGTGAGTCACGGGAGCGCAGCAGTTGCAAAAGATTCTGGAAGTTGTGCTCGTTCCCCTGTTCAAGCTGTTGCTGGCGGTCTACTTTCGCAAGATCGAAGTAACCGGCAGCGAGAATGTTCCCGCAGATAGCCCGCTTATCTATACCCCCAATCACATGAACTCGCTGGTCGATGGCCTGCTGGCCCGCACGCGGTTGCCCAGGGAGCCCAGTCCACTTGCGTCCATCAAGCTGTGGGACATGCCTCCCCTGGTGCCACTGCTGGCGGCAGTTAATGCGATACCGGTTTACCGGCAGCAGGACTCGAAGGAGCCAGGCTTTGCGGACAATAACCGGGATATGTTTGCAGCCTGTTACGAGGCGCTGGCAGATAAGGCCAGCATTGTGGTTTTTCCCGAGGGTGAAAGCCATGCCGGCTCCGAGCTGCAGCGACTCAAAACCGGGGTGGCCAGGATCGCCCTGGGCGCAGAGCAACAACGTGGGCCGCTGGGAGTTCGCATCATCCCGGTGGGCCTTAACTTCGATGCCAAGCAGACGTTTCGCTCCCGGGTGCTGATCTCGATAGGGCAGCCGATAGACCCGGTAGCGGGGCTGACGGACATCGACGCCGAATCCAGGGAGTCGGTCAACCAGGTGATGCGCGCGATAGAAGAGGGCATCAAGTCGGTGACCCTGAACTATCCCAGTTGGGAAGAGGCGAAGCTGATCCAGCGTGCAGCGGTGCTTCATGAGTCGGGTCGACGTCAGGGCGAGGACCAGCCCGGGGCGAGGGACAAAGACAGCCTGGCGGAAGAGTTTTCCGTACAGAAGCAACTTGCGGATGCCTACCTGCGAACCAAGCAACACAACCCGCGACGTGTCGCCCGGATCGTGGAGGCGGTCAATGGCTACGATCGCCTGTTGCGGGTGCTCTCTGTTCGCCACGAGCATGTAATAGGCGAGCACCCAAGGTTGCTGCAGGCGATCTACAGCATTCGCAAGCTCTCCCTGTTTCTCGTTCGCCTACCCCTGGCACTAATGGGCGTTTTCCTCAATGCGCTGCCATTTTTTCTCACGCGGCTGCTCAGTCAATTGAAAATACGCCCGGATCGACAATCGACGGCCAAGTTGTTCGGTGGTCTTGTTCTCTACCCGCTGTGCTGGAGCGTGCAGGCGCACGTGTTGGGTACGGAGGTCTTTCCGCCGCTGGCCTGGTGGCTGCTGGCTCCCTTGTGTGGCATCGCCTCACTACTTTTTCGCGAGCGACACGCCCAGTTGCTGGAGGAACTGCGCACTTATCTCAAACTCAATTCGCATACCGAAATGCGGCAGGAGCTCGCGCAGCGACTGGATATTGTGGGCATTGAAGTGACGGAATTACTGGCATTTGATGCGCAGGCGCGGCTGAGTGATACAGCCGGTTGCTCGCGGAGGCTTGAGTAGGCTTTGACCCCGTTTGTCGCGCGCGTATAGCCGTGTTTCTGTCACGCGAACCTGGTATATCCTGCGGGATTCGAGTCGTACTGATGCGAGGGTGATGCTGCACCACAGGCCTCGCTGCAGTTTTCTTTCGCGGGAAGGTCAGTTGACTGTAAGGGCTTGCCCGTCGATGGTCGCGCTGGTGAGAATTATCTCCACGGGGTCGCCCGCTTCAATGTGAACCGTTTTTACCATCAGGTAGTCCCACTGGGGGGCGAACCAGAGGTCGGATTTGCGTTCGGCATCGTCATGCAGACGCTCGTAGTGCAGGGTATCAACAGCTCCCAGCGGGGTTTGCAGGGTCTCCTGCCCAACGAGCAAGAGGCGCGAATCCTTAACCCTTTTCCTGTCAGCCACCTGCAGGGTGATGTCGCGTGCGTTGGCGGGGCTTTCCAGCAGCATCAGGCGTAACTGGGCCATCTGGCTCATCCGGTCCAGGGTGGAATCGGTGTAGGGCAGGTCGTACCACTTGTCCTTGTACAGGCTGCTGATTTTGTCCTCGCCCTCGGCGAAATGCAGTTCCCGGCGCCGGTTCACCATGCCCGTGCCCTGGTAGACATAGGATACCGGCTGAACTTTATTGTCTTCGACGTCGAACACGCTGATCTCGTGAAACCCCGCCACCAGCATTTTGCCGCCATTCGTCAGTATGAACCGGTTGCCCTTTTCGGCCTCCAGCTTGCGGGTGATCGTCAGGTCAAAACCCCTCGCGGTGGTTTTGTAATGTGCGGTGTAGGGTCGCAGGCCGGAGGAGGGGTCAGCTGCGGCAAAACCTGGCGATAAAGCCCCCGGGCCCGCCAGCAGCGCAATGCACAGCAGGAAAAGTCTGTCAGCTCTCCCGGCTCGGGTAATCAATGCCGGTCGCCGGTATCGGTTTGTCATCCAACCATGCTCCGTGATCTGTAAGTCGCAGGCGCCCTGAAATATACCATTGTGCAGCGAGTGGGTAGATTTGGTGTTCCCTGTCCATCACCCGGGCGGCCAGGGCGGCGGCAGTGTCGCCGGGCATAACAGGCACCCGAGCCTGAATAATAGGCGGTCCGCCATCCAGTTCCAATGTGACAAAATGCACTGTTACGCCAGCCTCGGCGTCACCCGCGTCCAGCGCCCGCTGGTGGGTATGCAGGCCGGGGTACTTTGGCAGCAACGAGGGGTGTACATTTAGCAAGCGACCACTGAAGGGCTGGATGAAAGCCGGGGTGAGGATTCTCATGAAGCCGGCCAGGATGACCAGGTCCGCCTCCCATTGCCCCACCTCGGCCGCCAGGGCCGAGTCAAACGCTTCTCGCGAGGGGAAGTCGCGGTGATCGATGCAGCGGGTGTCAATGCCGGCCCGGGCGGCCAGTTCAAGCCCTGGTGCCACCGGGTTATTGCTGATGACCACGCAGATCTCCGCGGCCAGGGCCCCTGTGGCGCAGGCGTCGATAAAAGCCTGTAAGTTGCTGCCGCGGCCGGAAATAAGGATGGCCAGTCTGGCCCTGGCGCCGGGTGTCACGGCAGCAGCTCTACTCCGGGCTCGCCCTCGCTGACCACGCCAATCTGCCATGCCCGGTGTCCCGCAGAGGTGAGCATTTCAAGCGCTGCGTCCCTGTCGTCCCGGGCGACACAGATCACCATGCCCACGCCACAGTTGAAGGTTCGATACATTTCCCTGGTGTCCACATTGCCCTGGGCCTGGAGCCAGTCAAATACAGCGGGCCATTCCCAGCTGGCGGTGTCGATCTTTGCCCCGCAGCCCTTGGGAAGAACCCTGGGCAGGTTCTCCAGCAGGCCGCCCCCGGTGATATGGGACAGTGCCTTGACTGGCAGTTGTTTGAACAGGGCAAGCAAGGCCTTGACGTAGATGGTGGTGGGCGCCAGCAGGGCCTGGCCCAGGCTTGTTTCGCCCAGCGGTTGCGCCAGGTCGGCGCCGCTGCGCTCCAGGATCTTGCGGATCAGGGAATAACCATTCGAGTGGGGGCCGCTGCTGGCAACACCGAGCAGAACGTCGCCGCCCTGCACCGTGCTGCCATCGATAATGCTGTCCTTCTCAACGACACCGACGCAAAAGCCCGCGAGATCGTAGTCCTCTCCCTCGTACATGCCTGGCATTTCCGCGGTTTCGCCGCCTACCAGCGCGCAACCCGCCAGCTCACAGCCCGCGCCAATGCCGGTCACGACATCCGCCGCTGTGTCTATGTTGAGGCCCCCGGTGGCGTAGTAGTCGAGAAAGAACAATGGTTCAGCGCCGGCCACCACCAGGTCATTGACGCACATGGCCACCAGGTCGATACCGATGGTGTCGTGGATGCCCATGTCCATGGCCAGGCGGAGCTTGGTGCCCACGCCATCGGTGCCGGCAACGAGCACCGGTTGACGATAACCTGCGGGGATCTCGCACAGGGCGCCAAACCCGCCCAGGCCCCCAAGTACTTCGGGCCGCCGGGTGCGTTTTGAAATGCCCTTGATCCGCTCTACCAGTGCGTTGCCCGCATCGATATCGACACCTGCGTCCTTGTAGCTGAGAGAGGTCTGCCCATTGTCGTCATTCATGAATTGTGGCGTCCGCTGGTGTGGGGTGGTGGGTATGGGATAGAGGGCGGGTATTCTAGCGGCAAACTCCAGCCATATCATCCCGCAGGACACAATTTTGCGCTTCCCCGGTGGGGTTACTCTCCTGCTACAATGCGCCCTTTGCTAGCGGGTTGGGAGAAAGGTTTGATGATGTCTGTAGTGCGCGGCCTGGGGTTTGCGTTGATACTGCTGCTTGCCTCTGCGGCTGTGCGGGCTGAAATGGTCAGGAACTTGTATTCAGCCCAGGTGCCGGTCGCCGACCAGTCTGCCAGCCGGCTTGCCACGGCCTCAAAGGAGGCGTTGGCGGTGGTGCTGGTGAAAGTGTCCGGGAGTTCCTCATTACTGCGCAATCCGGTCATTGCGGCGGCCCTGCCCAAGGCCAGGAGCCAGTTGCAGCAATACTCCTATAGCAAGGACGCCCTGAATCCCGGTGGGCTGCTGGTGCGGGTATTGTTTGACAGTGCATTTATCTCCGGGCTGATCATCGAAGCCGGCGCTCCCTTGTGGACGGCAAATCGACCGGCAGTGCTGGTATGGATGGTGATGGATGGTCCCGATGGCCCGCTATTTGTGAATGAGGAGACGGCTCCTGAGGCGATGACGGCACTGCGCAGGGAATTTTCCCGTCGAGGCCTGCCACTGCAGTTGCCGCTTTATGACGCCCAGGACGCCGCTGCGCTCAGCCCGCAACAAGCCTTGAGCCAGAGTGCTGCTGCACTGGATGAGGCCTCATCCCGCTACCAGTTAGAGGATGTCCTGGCTGGCCGGTTCAGCGTGGCTGAAGACGGCAGGGTGGAGGGCAACTGGAGCTATTTTCACGACGGCAAGCGACAGCAGCGGACCTCAAAGGCCCAAAGTGAGGTTCTGTATATGCGCGAAGGTGCAGCGCTGGTCGCAGAGGCGATGGCGACACGCTATGCCGTCTCGGCAAGTGCTGAAGGCATGGGTGTGGCCATGACGGTTACCGGCGTCACTGAGTATGCCGATTACGCCGCAATCGTTGCCTGGCTGGAGCGCCTTGAGCTCATCGAGTGGGCCAACGTGGAAACCGTGCAGGGCGATACCATTACCCTGCGTTTGCAGGCCCAGGCGGATCCTGCCCAGCTGGCGACCATTATCGAAATCAATCAAAGCCTCGTGCCAGTCCCTGTGACCGGACCTGAGCCCGAACTGAAGTATCTGTGGCAGAAGTAACCCCGCCGGTTACCCCGCTGGTCAACCGCTGGGCGGTGGCCATGCTGGTGGGTCTGGTCAGCGCAGGCTTGTTCTACCTGCTGCAGCCGATATTGCTGCCCTTTGTCCTGGGTGCGCTGGTGGCCTACCTGGGTGACCCCATGGTGGATATGCTGGCGCGGCGCGGGCTGACGCGAACCATGGGCGTGGCACTGGTGTTTGTGGTATTCACCGCAGTCGTGGTGGTTGCAATGATTATCGCCGTACCACTGCTGCTGCATCAGCTGGATATGTTGATCGCCAAAATACCGGTGATTTATGCCTGGTTTTCCCAGGAGGCGCTGCCATGGGTGCAGCAGAAGCTCGATCTGACCATGGAGCGGCTGCCCCAGCTGAGCTGGTCGGGGGAACTGGCTGACCACTGGCAGTCCCTGGGCAAGATGACAGCCCAGGCCCTGGTGAAAGTCTCGGGTTCCGGGGCGAACCTGTTACTGGTCCTTGCCAACCTGGCGCTGGTGCCGGTGGTGGCATTCTACCTGATGCGCGACTGGGACCGCCTGGTGGACAAGACCCTTTCAGTGTTGCCCGTGGTGTGGCAGGGGAAAGTGTCAGACATGGTAAGTGAGGCCGATGAGGTGGTGGGTGCTTTCCTGCGCGGTCAGTTTCTGGTGATGTGTACCCTGGGTGTTGTCTACAGCTTCGGCCTTTGGCTGGTGGGTTTGCAACTCGCCCTGCTGCTGGGGGTGGTTGCCGGTCTGGCGAGTATCGTCCCCTACCTGGGTTTTACGGTCGGGGTGGTGGCGTCCTGCGCGGCAGCATACGCCCAGTTCGGGGAATGGACAGTGCTGCTTTGGGTGCTGCTGGTGTTCGGAATTGGTCAGGCCATAGAGAGTATGGTGCTGACACCTGTGCTGGTGGGCGACCGTATCGGCCTGCACCCGGTGGCGGTTATTTTTGCCCTTATGGTAGGCGGCCAGTTGGCTGGATTTGTCGGCGTGGTGGTAGCACTGCCGGTGGCGGCCGTCATTGCGGTATTCCTGCGGCATGCGCTGGTCCACTATCGCGCCAGCGATATCTACGGTGGCGACTGAGTGAGCAGCACCGGTCAGCGGCAGCTGCCCCTGCCAGTCCAACTCAGGGATGACGCCACCTTTGATAACTACCTCCCGTCGCCCGGGACCCGGGCTCTCCTGGCCGCCCTGCGCGAGCAGGCAGAGGGCGCAGGGGAAGCCATCATCTATTTGTACGGGCCCGGCGGGACTGGTAAGTCACACCTGTTGCAGGCGAGTTGTCACCTCGCCGGCAGCGGAGCCCTCTACCTGCCCCTGGCGGAGCTTGCACAGTGCAGCCCCGAAGAGGTCATCCAGGGAGTTGAGGTTCTCAAGCTGGTCTGCCTGGACGACCTGGACAGAGTCCTGGGGCGGGCTGACTGGGAGTTTGCACTGTTCAACCTGTTTAACCGGGCGCGCGAGTGCGGCTGCGCACTGCTTGTGGCGGGCAGTGCTGCGCCTCGTGTCCTTCCCGTGGATCTGCCGGACCTGCGTTCACGACTGGGCTGGGGGATTGTCTATCAACTCGCCCAGGCAGGTGATGAGGAAAAAATCGCCATTTTGCAGTTTCGGGCGTCTCTGCGAGGTCTGGTGCTGGGCCCCGATGTCTGCAGCTATGTGGTGTCGCGGTCCCGGCGGGACATGGAAGCGCTGCTGGATTTGTTGGAAACACTCGATAAGGCCTCGCTTGTAGAGCAGCGCAGTCTGTCCATACCGTTCATCAAGGGGGTTTTGGGCTGGTAGCAGGCCGGGGGTGTTTGCCGTCTAGGGGTAAAATAACCACAAAAAATAACTGGAAAAGGCCTTGTCCGATGGTATTCTTCGCGCGTAGTGCTTATTCAATAACAGGAGTTTCGCAAAAATGAAAAAGAAAATTCTGGCTGCGGGTGCAGCGGTAGGGTTTGTTCTTTCAGGCATAAACCCGGTCGCTGTGGCCGATGTGCCTATTACCCTCAACGCTGGTGCCGCTCACTGGTATTTTTCCAGTGATCGCGACCTGGGCAATATGAGCACCCCCTGGGCAGGCCTCGAGTGGGCGTTTAACGACCAGTGGGCGGCGGAGATTTCCTTTGCCCAGGATGACGCCAACAACGAAAATTTTCCGGGAACCGACACCGAAGTCACCCTGGCTAACCTGGGTATGAAGTACTACGGCGGTAGCTACATTGTGGATCCGTCCCACGGTGGCACTCGATTGCGTCCCTACGCCGTGCTGGGCGCCGGTTATTTCTCAACTGACCCGAATCGCGCGGGCGGTGATAAAAATGAAGACACCACGGTGAACGCGGGCCTGGGTGTGCGCTGGATGCTCACCTCGCGTTTCAGCGCCAGCCTTGACGCCCGCTCTATCTATAACGTGGACAAGAGCAACAACGACACGATCGCCTACCTCGGCCTGAACTACTACCTCGGCAACGTCACCCCCGCGCCGACTTTAGCCGCGACTTCCTGCCCGGATGGGGACGCCGACGGTGTCTGTGATGAATTCGACGCGTGCCTGGATACGCCCCCGAACACTCGTGTAGATGCAACCGGTTGCCCGCTGCCTGTCGCCCAGGTCGCTTCCATCAAGTTGAAGGTTAACTTCGCATTTAATTCGACAGTTGTGCAGGAACAGTACTTCACCGACCTCGGTGAGCTGGCTGCTTTCCTGAAGCGCTTTGACCAGGTAGATGTCAGCGTCGACGGCCACACCGACAGCGTTGGTCCTGAGACGTACAACCAGCAGCTGTCGCAGCGTCGCGCCCAGGCGGTTGTGGATATGCTGGTTAACACCTACGGTATCGACGCGTCGCGCCTGACCGCGGTCGGGTTTGGTGAGTCCCAGCCGGTTGCCAGCAATGACACCGCTGAAGGTCGTGCCGAGAACCGTCGGGTTATGGCCTCACTGGAAGTCGAGTACTCGGACTAGCTTTCCGTTTCGTCCAGCTGGAAGCTGTCTGCATCCAGCTGGCAGGGGAAACCCTCTCGATAGCTTTGTAACGCGGCGCCGCTCAGGACAATCCTGACGGCGCCGTTTTCGTTCAACATGTCCCCAAGCAGCGCACCATCAGCCCCGATCGCGAGGCTGTCACCGCTGTAGTCCAGCCCCCTGGCGTCACTGCCAATTCGGTTTACACCCACTACGCAGGCGAGATTTTCAATGGCCCGGGCAAGCAACAGCTGGCGCCAGTGTTCCCGGCGCACCGCTGGCCAGTTTGCGACGTACACGGCTAGGTCATAGTCCTCCCGGTTGCGGCTGAATACAGGGAATCGCAGGTCGTAGCAGACCTGCAGCAGAATTCGCCAGCCGCGCCAGGATACGACAACCCGATCTTCGCCGGCCAGATAGCGCCTGTGTTCGCCGGCCATGCGAAACAGGTGGCGTTTGTCATAGTGCTGTACCCCATTGGGCGTGGCAAAGAGCATGCGGTTGTAAACTCCCCCGTCCGCTTCCACCGCGATACTGCCGGTCAGTGCGCAGTCGTGCCGCGCCGCTAGTTCCTGCAACCACTGCTGGGTATCGCCGCCGGGTTGTTCCGCATTGGCCAGCGCGTTCATTGAAAAACCCGTGGTGAACATCTCCGGCAATACGATGAGGTCGGTCGCCGCATCCAGGCCGGCGACGATATCCCCGATCTGCTTCCGGTTATCCCGTGGTTGCTCCCAGGCCAGTTCACACTGGATCAGGGTGACTGCTAGATCTCGCATAGTCGCTCCGCTGCCGCCAGCAGCACAGGATCGCTTTTGGCGAAGCAAAAGCGCAGGTAATGCTGCTGAGGCGGCTTTTCGTAGAATACAGAAACGGGTATGGACGCAATACCGTGTTGTCGCGTCCATTGCTCGCACAGCGCCGTATCGGGGGTGGTGCTGATGGCGCTGTAATCCAGCAACTGAAAGTAGGTGCCGTTACTGGGGGTGTAGCTGAAGCGCGAGTCTTGCAGGGCACCGCAAAACAGGTCGCGTTTTCGCTGGTAGAAAGCGGGCAGGGTAGCGGGATAGTGGGGCTGGGTTTCCATGAAATCCGCCAGCGCCAGTTGGATAGGGGTTACTGCGACGAAGGAGACAAACTGATGAACCTTGCGCATTTCCGCCGTCAATAAGCGCGGTGCCACGCAGTAACCCGTTTTCCAGCCCGTGACACTGAAGGTTTTGCCGAATGAAAACAGGACAAAGCTGCGAGCGCGCAGGGCCGGAAACTGCAGGGCACTGTGGTGCTGTCCTCCGTCGAAAACCAGGTGTTCGTAGACCTCGTCGCTGATGACCAGCAGGTTGTGCTTCTCCACCAGCACCTCCAGGTACGCCATATCATCATGCGACAGGGTACTGCCGGTTGGGTTGTGGGGTGAATTGATCATGATCAGGCGGGTGCGAGGGCTCAGGGCGGCTTCCAGTCGTTCCCGGTCAAGCGTGAAAAGGCCCGGGGCCAGGGGCACATGAATCGCCAGGCCCCCGGCCAGTTCCACCGATGGTTGATAGCTGTCGTAACAGGGGTCCAGCAGAATCACCTCATCGCCGGGATTTACGCAGGCCATCACCGCGCAGAAGATGCCCTCTGTGGCCCCCGGGACAACGGTGATTTCGCTGTCCGGGTCGCAGCTGACCTGTCTGTGCAGTTGCAGCTGGGCCGATATCTGCTCCCTGAGTTGCACGACTCCCGCCATGGGTGCGTATTGGTTGTGCCCAGCCATAACATGTGCCGCCAGTGCTTCCCTGAGCGGCTCCGGGGCATCAAAGTCCGGAAAGCCCTGGGACAGGTTCAGGGCCTTGCACTGTGCTGCCAGGGCAGACATCGTGGTGAAAATGGTGGTCCCGACGTGGGGCAGTTTGCTCTGTATCATTCACGTTTCCGGTTTGTTTTCAGGCGCCTGTCGCATCTCAGCTAGGGGTGGGGGGACGGGTCGATCACGGTGGCCACGGTGTCATGGCCGGGCAGTTGCAGGTAGCGGCGCAGATAGTGCACGGCGATATACAGCGGGCCGGTATCCAGCAGCGCTACGGAAGCCTTGAACAGGTAATTGCTGCCCACCAGCACCAGCAGGGTTTCGAACAGCATGTCGCCGCGCATGTAGGCCGCACCAAAGGTGACAGCGATGACCATTACCGAGTCGACCATCTGGCTCATCAGGGTGCTGAAGTTATTGCGTATCCACAGGTGCTTGCCCCGGGTTACCCGCTTCCAGAAGTGAAACAGGTGGACATCGCAGTACTGGGCCGCGATATACGCGACCATCGAGGCGACCATCGCTCCCGAGGTGGTGGCGTAAATCAGCTGGTAGAGGCCCACGCTGTCCTGCACGACCTCGCCGTTGGGCAGGGCGACAGGGGCGGCCAGCTGGAGGATCTGCCAGGGCGGCATGCTGTCGGCCGGCACTGCGGGAATGGCATTGCCCAGAAACAGAACCGACAGAATAAAAATGTTCAGGCCCAGCCCGACGCTCACCAGGAAGTTGGCCCGGGCTTTGCCGTAGAGTTCGCAAATCAGGTCTGTACACAGGAATGTCAAAGGGTAGGGCAGTACGCCGACGGCGAGTGACATGGGACCCAGTTGTACGAAGCGGGTGATGCCGATAACGTTCAGTAGCGTCATGGAGCAGAGAAAAAAGCCTGCCAGGACCAGGAAGGTTCGCTCCCGTCGCTCGCGCAAGTCAGCCACATAGAGCATCGGTCAGCTCTCCTTTTGCCCCAGGTTGGCATGCAGGCAGGCGCCATTTATCACCGGGTTGTGGTGTGCCCAACGGATAAATTCTGCAATCTCCCCCGGTTCTATCAGTCGGTTGAAACCGTTCATGGCCGCGATCATTTGCTCTACCGCAGGATCCTCTCCCAGGTGGGTACGCAGCATCTCGGTATCGGTAAAACCCGGGCATATCATTGCCGTATGTACCCCGCTGCCCATGAGGTCCTGGCAGCTGGCGCGCATCATGCCAAGCTGGGCGTGCTTGCTCACCACGTAGCTGAACGAGTTTGACACTGCTTTTTCCGACAGGGTAGAGCCAACATAAAGCAGGCTGGAATTGCGCGGCAGCAGAGGCAGCAGCAGCTGGTTTATGCTGTTGATGGCGACTACATTGGTTTCCAGCACATCGCGCAGGCTGTCGCTATTGCAGTCCGCAGTGCTGTCCTTGAGCATCTGGCTGGCGTTGTGGACCAGAGCGACAGAATTGCAGTTTCCGATAGCCTCCGCCAGGACTTTGCATGCGTCCTCTATGGAGCTCCGGGAGGTCAGGTCGCAGCCCAGGTTGTTGACCCCGGCTACCGGGCAGGGACGGCGCGACAGGTTGTAGACAGCAAAATCCTCTGCCAGGAATGCCTCGGCGGTAGCCCTGCCGATCCCGACACTGGCGCCGGTAATGATTGCGGTATTCATATGCGGTGCATCCCCTGGATTCAAGTCTCGCACTGACGGTGGCTTGATGATGTGCATCATACCGTACTGAATACGCCTGTGTCGGCAGTGGCAGTTGCGTGATCATCAGCAAGGCGCAACAATGGGGTCCTCTCGTTGCCAGCAGATACTAACCATGGAACAACTGACCACTCTCTATATTGACAAAGAGCGCCACAAATTTTCAGCAGCGCACTACACTATTTTTTCCGCCGACGATCGCGAGCGCCTGCACGGGCACAATTACTCGGTGTCAGCCCGCATTGTCGCTCCGATGGGAGACAACGGTTTTGCGGCCGATTACAGGGTGTACAAGCGGCGCATAGGGACACTGTGCGAGGCACTTGATGAATACATGCTGTTGGCCGGTGATTCTCCCTACCAGCAGATCAGTGAGGAGGGGGACTACTACCGGGTCAGTTTTGCCGGCGTCCAGATGCATTTTCTGCGAAGCGACACGCTGGTACTGCCGATTCGCAATGCCACGGTGGAAGAGTTTTCCCGGTATTTGCTGCAGGGTCTGGTTGATTTGTCGCTACAGGACGATATTCGGGAGATCGAGCTGTGTGTGTCCTCTGGCCCGGGCCAGCAGGGTTGCGCCAGCTGGACCCCCGCTTAGCCCGCCTCTACTGCGGTAGCTGGCGCGCTGTTTCAGGCCGCGTCAGCGCTGCTTATACCGCTGTGCCGCAGCAGCGGTTCCAGAACCGGTTCCCGCCCACGAAACGCGAGGAATAGTTCGCCAGGCTCCCTGGAGCCGCCCGCCTCCAGAATGTGAGTCCTGAATGCCTGCCCGGTTTCCCGATTGAAAATACCTTCTTCCTCGAATCTCGAAAACGCATCGGCTGACAGCACTTCTGCCCATTTGTAGCTGTAATACCCCGCCGCGTAGCCGCCGGCGAAAATGTGGGAAAAACTGTGTTGCAGGCGGTTGAAGGGCGGCGGAACAAGCACGGCAACTTCATTGCGCACCGCGTCCAGCAGCGCCTGGACTGAACTGCCGCCCGACGGGGCCCAGTCGCTGTGCAGGCGCAGGTCGAACAGGGCCAGCTCCAGTTGGCGCGCCATAAGCATGGCAGACTGGAAGTTGCGCGCTGCCAGTAACTTGTCCAGCAGCACTGCGGGCAGCGGTTCTCCGGTCTGGTGGTGACCGGAAATCAGTTCCAGTGCCTCGCGTTGCCAGCACCAGTTTTCCAGGAACTGGCTTGGAAGTTCCACCGCGTCCCAGGCCACACCGTTGATGCCGGACACGGAGGCAACGGTCTGGCTTGTCAGCATGTGGTGCAGGCCGTGACCGAATTCATGAAACAGTGTAGTCAGCTCTGAATGGGTCAGCAGGGCCGGCGTATCGCCTACCGGAGGGGTAAAATTACAGACCAGGTAGGCCACGGGTACCTGCAGCTCATCACCACTCATACGCCGCACGCGACAATTGTCCATCCACGCACCGCCGCGCTTCTGGCCCCGGGCGTAAAGGTCCAGGTAAAAACGAGCGACAAGCTCCCCGTCCTGTAACAATTCAAACAGTCGCACGTCAGGGTGATAGGTATCAAAGGACTCCACCTCCTGCACCGTCACCGCGTACAGTTTCTCCACCACCGCGAATAAACCCGGCAGCACCTTGCCGACTGGCAGATACGGTCGTATATCCTCTTGCGACACTTCGTAGCGTCGTTCCCGTAGCTTTTCGCTGTAAAAGCTCACATCCCAGGCGTTAACTGTCTTCGCACCATACTCCTGCCTGGCAAAGTCCTGTAGTTCCTGCCACTCGCGCAGCGCCTGCGGGCGCGACTTTCGCGACAGCTCCTCGAGAAAGTCACCCACCTGGGCCGGGGTGTCAGCCATTTTCGTGGCCAGTGACAACTCGGCATAGTTGGCAAATCCCAGCAGTTCAGCCAGCTGCAGGCGCAGACTCAGGGTTTCCTCGATAATGGCGGTGTTGTCCCACTCGCCTGCGTTCGGCCCCTCTTTGGACGCGCGCGTGACGTTGGCGCGGTAAACCTCCTCGCGCAGCGCTGCGTTCTCGCAGTAGGCCAGTACCGGGTAAAATGAAGGAAACTCCAGGGTGATCAGGTAGCCATCCACGCCTGCCTGCTTTGCGGCCTGGCGGGCATTGGCAAGAGCGGTCGCGGGCAATCCGGCCAGCTGTTCTTCGGTAACTTCCCTGGTCCAGGCATTGGTGGCGTCCAGTACATTGTCGCTGAACTGGCTGCCCAGCTCCGACAGGCGCTTGCGCAAGCTGGCATACTTCTTTTTTTGCCCTGTGGGCAGTGCGACCCCAGCCAGACGGAAGTCCCTTATCACGTTGTTGACAGCCTGTTGGCTGGCTTTGTCCAGCGTTGCAAACTCCTCGCCTTCAGCGATCTGCAGATAGGCTTCATACAGGCCCCGGTGCTGGCCAGTCCAGGTGCCGTACTCCGAGAGCAGGGGCAGGCAGGTGTTGTAGGCCTCGCGCAGTTCATCGTTGTTGGCGACACTGTTGAGGTGCGACACCGGCGACCAGGCCTGGGCCAGCTCGTCCTCCATCTGCTCTATGGCCAGCCACAGGTTATTCCAGCTGTAGTGGGTGTGCTGGGCCAGGATGGCCTCGATAGCCCGCTTGTTGCGCTCTATCAGGTGGGTTATCGCGGGCTCTATATCCTTGCTCTGTATTTGCGAAAAAGGTGGCAAGTCATGCTGTTCAAGCAATGGATTTGGCATGGTGGTTGGGTTCCGTGGACCGATGAGGGCGCAATTCTACCCCAATCCATCGGGCGGCCGCAGCTAAAGTGCATCAGCTCAACGGCGGAGGCAGTTCCCAGTCCTGCAGAGGGTGATAACTGACCCCTGTTTTACCCGCTCTGGATTCGAACAGCGTGAAATGCTGATAGGCCAGGGTGAGTTGCGGGACACCGGAAGGCGCCGGTGGTGCGGTGCTGCAGTTGCGGAACAGGGTGACATGGGGCTGGAAGGTATTGCGATCGCGTCGCGCTCCGGCCCCGGTGGCCAGGTGTCGGAGTTTCCCGGCCAGGTGCGATAGCGGGTCGGGCCAGCTGCGGGGTCCCAGCCAGTAGATGCCCGGTTTTGACCAGTAGCCAGTCGTGTCCAGCAGTATCGTGTCGCCGCCGGGTTTGTCCGTGTTGACCCAGCGCTCAACCGACTCGCTGAGGCGCTCCAGTGAGCCGGGCGCCAGTTCACCGACGAAGGCGAGGGTAATATGGAAGTTGGCTGGCGTGACGGGTCGTCCCGCATGGCTGAACTGGCGATCTCGCCAGTCCGCTATCTGCATGGCGATATCCCCGGGTAGCTCAATGCCGAAAAACGTTCGCATCAGCCCGGGGGCTTTTTCCTGGTGAGCGGCGCAAAACCGTCGTTCGTCCTGGGCGTGTCGCGCTTGGGCGACTTTGCCGGCTTGCCAATATTCTTCTTGTTCCGCTGGCGGGATTTGCTTTTGACTTCAGCGGATTTAGCCGTTTTCTTTTTACTGCCAGCGGCTTTGCCGGAGGCCTTTTGCTTTCTGGGTCCATTGAATCGTGGCTTGAGGCCGGGCAGGCTGCGGCGCTCAAAAGCGAGCTTCAGGTAGCGTTCTATGCTTATCATCAGGTTCCAGTCGCTGGCGGTCACCAGCGACAGTGCAAGCCCCCTGGCTCCCGCCCGGCCGGTGCGGCCGGTCCTGTGCAAGTAGTCGTCCCCGCTGTGGGGCAGGTCGTAGTTGATGACCAGGTCGATGTCCTTGATATCGATGCCGCGGGCGGCAACGTCGCTGGCACACAGGATACTTAACTTGCCGTCATTGAAGCGGGTTATCACCTGCCTGCGGTCTTCGGTAGACATTTCTCCGTGCAGTGTATCGCAGCGCAGCTTGTGGTACTTGAGCAGACCGGCCAGTCTCACCGCGGTGCTGCGCTTGTTGGCGAACACCAGGGTGCGATTGAACTCCCCCTGCTGTAGCAGGGCGATGAGCAGCTTGTCTTTGTGATCCTGCCCGTCTGACAACATTATCTGGTGGGCAATAGTGCTGTGTGGCTGGCGCGCGTTGCCTATCGCTATGGTCTTCGGGTCATCCAGCAGGGATTTGCTGATAGTGCCCAGGTCGCGGTGATTGAGCGTGGCGGATACCATCAGAGCCTGGCGATCCAGTGGGCAATAGCCATTGATTTTCAGTACGTCGTCCCGAAACCCCATATCGAGCATGCGATCAGCCTCATCCAGCACTAGCACCCGGATGAATTCCAGGGTGGTGCTTTTTCGCTCGCAATGCTCCAGCAGCCTCCCGGGTGTGGCCACGATAATGTCGGGATTTTTGCGAAACAGTGACTGCTGGTACCTGAAATCTGCACCTCCGGTAATGCCATAGACCTGCAGCGGCGTTTTGGCCAGCAGTGCCCGGCACTGCTTCAGCACCTGCCTGGCAAGTTCCCGGGTGGGCACCAGGACCAACCCCGAGGGGCCGTCGGCATGGGGCGTATCCATTGCCAGCAAGCGCTGCACCATCGGGATCAGGTAGGCGAGAGTCTTGCCACTCCCAGTCTCCGCGCTCACGACCAGGTCTTCACCGGCCATGGCAGCGGGTATGACCGCGTCCTGGACCTCGGTGGTGGCATCGAAAGCGAGCGCGTCCAGCGCGAGTTGCAAACGCCTGTCCAGTTGCAGTTGTTCCAGCACCGATATGCTTCCTTTTCGCGACTCGCGGAATGTAACAATAGGGATGACAAGGTACACTAGGCTAATCGACAGGGGAACAAGAAGCCGGCTTCGCTGTCTTCAAATGAGGTACCTGGCGCGGGGCACACCGGCGCGGTGCAATGCGGCACCTCGCGGCGACTATATTCAGCACGGAGCGACAAAATGGTTAAGGCAATCAGGATACATGAGACCGGCGGTCCGGAGGTTATGGTGCTCGAGGAACAGGCACTGGAGCCGCCCGGGCCGGGCATGGTGACCGTCGCCAACCGGGCCATAGGCCTCAATTTTATTGATACCTACCACCGAAGTGGCACCTATCCGCTGCCACTGCCTACCGGTATCGGGCTGGAGGGTGCCGGTGTCATTGAGGCGGTGGGTGAGGGCGTAGACCTTGTGCCGGGAGATCGGGTGGCCTATTGCTCTGCCGGTTTTGGTGCCTATTCAGAGGCACTCAACCTGCCTGCCGCGCGGCTGGTTCCCATTCCCGAGGGGATAGATTTCGAGCAGGCCGCGGCGATCATGCTCAAGGGCCAGACCACGGAATACCTGCTGCAGCGCACCTATGAGCTCAAGTCGGGACAGACCTGCCTGTTCCACGCGGCCGCGGGCGGTGTGGGCCTTTTTTTCGGTCAATGGGCCAACAGTATCGGCGCCACTGTCATTGGTACCGTGGGCAGTGACGAGAAGGCGGCCCTGGCCCTGGCCCATGGCTATCACCATGTGATCAACTACCGTACCGAGAATGTGCTGGAGCGCCTGATGGAGATCACCGGTGGGGAAAAATTGCCGGTGGTATACGATGGCGTGGGCAAGGATACCTTCGAGATCTCGCTGGACTGCCTGCGGCCCCGTGGGTTGATGGTGAGTTTCGGCAATGCCTCGGGGTTGCCCGCGCCGCTGGACCTGCAAACCTTGTCGGCCAGGGGCTCGCTGTATGTGACCCGGCCAACCCTGTTTACCTATACCGCTACCACCGAGGAATTGCGCCAATCCAGCGCGGACCTGTTTGCCCGTGTTCTGGCGGGACAGGTGCGGGTGGAAATAGGCCAGCGCTACGCCCTGGCCGATATCCAGCAGGCGCATCTTGACCTGGAGGGGCGCCGCACCAGCGGGTCGACGGTTATCCTGCCTTGATTTTTGACCTGCCGCTTGAGCCGGTAACGCTGGCCGGTGAGCTGGTGCGGCTGGAGCCACTGCAGCAGGGGCATGCACAGGGTCTTTATAACCGTGGACGCAGCGCGTCTGACTGGCAGTACATGCCACGGGCCCGTTTGATCGATATGGCCGATACGCGCCAATGGATTGATGAGACGCTGGCGGTTTCGACCCAGTTACCCTTTGCTGTCGTGGAAACGCGTAAAAACAGGGTGATTGGCAGCACGCGATTCCTCAATATTCGCCCCGAGCACCGCTCGCTTGAAATTGGCTGGACCTGGCTGGGTGAGGAATGGCAGCGCACGGGCATCAATACCGAGATGAAATACCTGCTGCTGTCCCACGCATTTGAACGGCTGGGTTGTGTGCGGGTGGAGTTCAAGACAGACGCCCGCAACCTGCGCTCCCAGCGAGCGCTGGAAAGGATAGGCGCCCAGCGTGAGGGAGTGATGCGCAGTCATATGATCGTGCAGGGGAATTTTGTCAGGGACTCAGTGTATTTCAGCGTTATCGACAGTGACTGGTCCCAGGTGAAGGAGCGCCTCGCGCTGCTGCGCGAGCGCTCATGAGGGTTGTGCCACCGGGATCAGCTGATCGTTGTTTGCACTGTTTCGTTGTCGGAAAAACGGCCCGAAAACAGTGGTGACGTAAGGTAGCGCTCGCCGGAATCCGGCAGAACTGCCACGATCATCTTGCCCTTGTTTTCCTCCTTGCGGGACAGGCGGTCGGCGACAGCCATCGCCGCGCCACAGGACACGCCGGCCAAAATTCCCTCACCCTGCATCAGCTTGTGCGCCCACTCCATGGCGTCTTCGCTGGACACCTGCTCGACCTGGTCGACCATGCCGAGGTCCAGGTTTCCCGGTACAAAACCCGCCCCTATGCCCTGGATCTTGTGGGGCGCGTGGCTGGGTTCCTCGCCCGCTTTGGCGGCGGTGATCATCGTTGTACTATCGGGTTCGACTGCCACCGTAACGATGGCCTTGCCCTTGGTATTCTTGAGATAGCGCGAGATGCCCGTCAGCGTGCCGCCCGTGCCAACACCGCAGACAAGGATGTCGATCTTGCCATCGGTGTCGTCCCAGATTTCCGGGCCGGTAGTACTCTCGTGGATCGCCGGGTTCGCCGGATTCTCAAACTGGTGCGGGCCCCAGTATTTGGTGGGGTCGGAGGCGATGATGTCCTCTGCCTTCTGGATTGCGGCGGGTATGCCCTTGGCGCCATCGGTGAGAATGACTTCCGCCCCCAGCGCCTTCATCAGCATGCGGCGCTCCAGGCTCATGGTGTTGGGCATGGTGAGAATACAGTCATAGCCTCGCGCCGAGGCGACAAACGCCAGGGCGATGCCGGTATTGCCGCTGGTGGGTTCGACTATGGTCATGCCGTGTTTCAGGCTGCCGTCCTGCTCCGCCGCCAGTACCATGCTGGTCCCTATGCGGCATTTGACCGACATGGCCGGGTTGCGATTCTCCAGTTTGACGAAGATGTTGCCGTCGCTGATACGGTTGATTTTGACCAGCGGGGTCTTGCCGATAGTCTGTGAATTGTCTGCAAAAATAGTACTCATAGAAGCATTCCTGTTGTAGCTATCGTTATTCCAGTTTGTCGCCGCTCAAGACTAGTAGCCAGCGCGGCTCCTGTCCATACAGCCTGCTAAACGCGGTATATCCATTTACATATTGGCAGCGACATTTTTTTTGCGCGAGCCGGGAACTTTGTCGGACCCGGTCTGGTCTCATTTTGCAGTGGCGGTGAGCTGCGTATTTTTGCTAGCGCTGAATACGCTCAGCGCCATTCGGGATTTCATCCAGGTCTGTTGTTATCCCACCCGCGAGACTCCGACTGCGCCGGCCCTAAGGGCCGGCTTTTTTTGCCGTATCACACATTACCCGGATCGCCTGGGACATGGGGATCGTTCTGTTCCGCTATCTCTGGCGGTTTTGTCCCAGCCAACGGGTACGGGCGCAAGCAGGCTTCCCAGTCGCTCCACGTGATTCGCTTTATGAGAAGCCTGCTTACACCCGGACCCTTCAATCGTGACTCTCCGAGGCAGCAAAAGTGAATTGGCGGGCCACGGAGACGTTCTTGCTGAAGTTCTGGAATTGGAGGGGACAGGCACGCAACGAGGTCACGGGTGGGAAAGTGTTTCTCATAAAGCGAATCACGTGGAGCGACTGGGGAACACTTTCCCACCCGGGACCGCTAGACAGAACCAAACCAGAACCAAACCAGAAAAAAACCAGAAAAAAACCAGAAAAAAACAGAACCAAGCACTCTCCAGCGATCAACCTCCAACGCCCCGGTCAAGTTGCGATGTATCTTCTGTCAGGTGAAGCGCCAGCCCACAGCCCGGAGGGGCTCAATCCAGAAAGCTGGCAATGCCGTCCAGGGACTTACGTTTGATATCCGGAACCTGCGCTCCCGGTGCGGGGTAGCCCACGACAAGTATCATGGCCGGCTTTTCGCGTTCGGGTCTGCCAAGGATACGGTTCAGGAACTTCATCGGGCTGGGGGTGTGGGTTAGCGTCGCGAGGCCAGCGTGGTGTAAAGCGCTGATCAGCACGCCGGTAGCAATGCCCACAGACTCGGGCACATAATAGTTTTTCTGCTTTTTACCGTGTTCATCCAGGCTGTGTTTCTCAGCGAAGATCACGATCAGGTAGGGGGCGATTTCCAGGAAGGGTTTGTTCGCATCTGTGCCCAGCGGAGCAAGGGTGTCAAGCCAGTCGCGGGGCGCCCGTCGCTGGTAAAACTCACGTTCCTCGGCTTCGGCGCCCAGTCTTATCTGGTGCTTGATGTCGGGGTCGGCAACCACACAGAAATGCCACGGCTGGCGGTTTGCACCGGAGGGTGCGCTGCCGGCGGCCAGCAGGCAGTATTCGATAATTTCCCGGGGTACTGCCTCGGGACTGAAGTCTCTAACGCTGCGGCGCCTTGCCGCCTCTTGCTGGTATTCGCGTGCCCGCTGCAGCATCTCCTGTTGGGGATAATGCTGCGCATTGAGCGCTGTGAAACCGCCTTCGTCCTCACTCATGGCGTTCCGGTGATATGGGCTGTTCTGTAGCCCGGGCCAGGGACTGCAGGGTTTGTGGGCCTACCAGGGTTTGGCGCAGCTGGCCCTCGGGGTCCAGGATCAGCGTGGTGGGCAGCACCACCGGGCGCTCGATGCCCAGCTGGCCCGCGGGATCCGTTGCCAGCACTGGAAAGGCAATACCCAGTTTTTCGACCTGCTCCTGCAGCGCCTGCGCCGCGGCGCCATCGTAATTTACCCCAAGCACCGTGACCAGAGGAAGTTTGTCCAGGTGGTTGAGCTCGGGAATTTCCTGGATGCAGGGCTTACACCAGACCGCCCAGTAATTGATGACGACCCACTGGCCGCGCAACTTGTCCAGTTGCAGGGTGCCGTCTGGGGAATCTGTCGGCCCACAGCCGGCCAGTACCACAGTTAAAATTGCCAGCCAGCGTTTCATCGGGAGAACAGCTCCACCAGGCTCATCCCGAGAGAGTCCTGTTGCTGTGTGCGCTGTCCCTGCAGCAGGCGGTAGGCCTCCTGCTGCCAGCTCAGTGCGCCGGGGGCTTCTTCGGCGGTGAGGCGGTATTCGTTGTTGATCCATTCCTTGAGCTGGCTGAAGCTGATGGTGTGCAGGTCGCGACTCAGCAGGTACTGGCCCCGGTCATTTTCAGCGATCAGCTTCCTTTCTATGAATACATTGCGCAGCGTTTGCCAGCTGTCGCTGTCCAGTCCACGCGTGACCGCATGCTTGCCGTTGAGCAGTTCAATTTCGCCGACCGCCTGGCCGGTATCCTGTCTTTGCCAGAACAGGTATAGCACATCCAGGGCCTTTAACACCATGGGTCGATTGGCCTGTTCCTCATCCTGGTAGGCGGACATGCTGTGCACCAGGATCCCGCCCATCAGGACGATATTCCAGGACAGGTAGATCCACAGCAGAAACAGCGGCACCGCGGCAAAAGCACCGTAGATAAATGTGTAACTGGAACCCACGACCAGATCCGTGAAGACTGATCTGGCAATGTGAAACGCGAGGGCGGCGATCGTGCCCCCGATCAGGCAGTGTTTGAAAGGCACTCGACAGTTCGGGACTGCGATATAGACCAGGCTGAAGCCCGCGGTGGTGAGCACCAGTGGCGCTACCTTGAGCAGGAAGGCCTTCATGCCGATGACATCGTACTCTTCCAGCGCATGGGCGAAGGAGGACAAATAGGTGCTCAAGGCAAGGGCCAGGCCTATCATGATAGGAGCCAGGCTAAGCACGGCCCAATACAGCATAAAACTTGATACCGCGCTGCGGTTTTCGCTGGCTCGCCAGATCTGGTTAAACGCTTTTTCGATATTGCGTAACATCAGTACCGCGGTTACCACGAGAAAAACAATACCCGGCCCGGTCAGGTTCTTTGCCTGGCGGGAAAAGTCGTCCAGGTAGGTCCTGATTTCGGAATTGGTATCGGGCATCAGGTTTTCGAACAGAAAGGCCTGCATCTTGACCTCCAGTCCCTGAAAAGCCGGCACGGCTGAAGCCATGGTGTACATAACCGTGAGCAGTGGCACCAGTGCGAACAGGCTCATGTAGGTGAGGGCGGCCGCATTCTCGGAACAGCGGTCAGCATTAAAGCGCGAATATACGTACTTTGTGCGTCGCCACAGCTCGGGCAGGGTGATCGGTTCAAAGTTCATGGCGGGCATTATGGCATGAACGTTTGCGGGTCTGCACGAAGGGCCTGTACTGCCGGCAGCCTGCCGCTTCAGTTTGTGTGGATGAGAGCCCGGCCGGCCGCGCTTTGGTA
Organism: uncultured Gammaproteobacteria bacterium; assembly: GCA_963765545.1. Lineage (GTDB taxonomy): Bacteria > Pseudomonadota > Gammaproteobacteria > Pseudomonadales > Halieaceae > JARRPM01. The sequence goes on from CAVXWW010000002.1 coordinate 222,002, forward strand.
TACTCTGGCGGTTGTTTTTGCCAACTGCAGGAAATGCACCATGAGTGAGTTCACCATCTACCATAATCCACGCTGCTCCAAGTCGCGTATTACCCTTTCCCTGCTGGAGGAAAAGGGTGTTCAACCCGAGATTGTTCTATACCTGGAGAATCCGCCGAACAAGAAGCAGATAAAGCAGCTTCTAGGCTGGTTGGGCATCAGCGCCGCCGAGCTCGTGCGGCGTGGTGAGGGCGACTACAAATTGGCCGGTCTCGATAAAAACTCGAGCGAAGAGGAGCTTGTCACAGCCATGGCAGCACATCCGAAATTGATAGAGCGCCCGATCGTGGTCAAGGGTGACCGGGCCGTCTTGGGAAGGCCTCCGGAGAATGTACTGGAGCTGATCGGCTGATGACGGCACCCTATGTCCTGGTCCTCTACTATTCACGCCACGGCGCTACTGCGGCGATGGCACAGCAGGTTGCAAGGGGTATAGAAAAGGTGCCCGGCCTGGCCGCCCGGTTACGTACGGTGCCGCCGGTATCGGCGGACTGCGAGCAGGGCGCCGAGGATATACCTGCAGATGGGCCGCTCTACTGCGAGCTCGATGATCTGCGCGATTGCGCAGGCCTGGTGATGGGGAGCCCCACCCGGTTCGGCAATATGGCGGCGGCGCTGAAATATTTTCTCGACCAGGGCTCATCGTTGTGGCTCAGCGGTGCCCTCATCGATAAACCCGCGGCGGTCTTCACCTCCACCTCGAGTTTGCACGGCGGCCAGGAGACGACCCTGTTGAGCATGCTGTTGCCCCTGCTGCACCACGGCATGGTGGTACTGGGGCTTCCCTACAGCGAAGCCGGCCTGATGAGAACGGAATCCGGCGGCACACCCTATGGCGCTTCACATTGGGCGGGCCCTGACAACAGCCGCGCGCTGGACGAAGGAGAGGCCGCCCTGTGCCGTGCCCTGGGTGCGCGAGTCGCGCGCCTTGCTGCAGGTCGACTGTCTTGAAGCGCCGCGGGGTGAGTTTCACGGCCCACCTGCTGGTCTGGGTTTCCTGGTCGGTGCTGTTACTACAGCAGGTGGTGGATGCCTGGCAGCAACAGGTACCATGGATAATCTGGTTAGGTAAGCTGCTGCCGCTGCTGATTTTCCTGCCGGGCATGCTGCGCGACACGTTGCGCAGTTATATCTGGCTGTGCTTCGTCAGCCTGCTGTACTTTATTGCACTGGTAGAGCGTTTGTTCGCCCTGCCGGGCAACGCTTTGGCCATCGTCGGCATGGCCGCAGTAGTGACGCTTTTTATGGCCGCCATGATGTATGTGCGCTGGCGGGCCAGGGAACTTCGTGGCGCCAGTGCTACTCAAACGGTATCAGGAGATTAATCAATGAGTAAAACATCTTGGTTGCGTCGTTTTTTTTCCGGCCTCTGGAACGGCATTACCCGGGTCAGGCTGGCGCTGTCGAACATTCTGTTCCTGCTGTTTCTGGCCCTGGTCTATTTTGTCTACCTCGGCGGCGGCGCTGAGGCTCCGCCGGAAAAAGCCGCGCTGCTGCTTAACCTCGCCGGTACGGTGGTGGACCAGAAATCGAAAGTGGAGCCCCTGCAGGCCTTGCTGGGTGAGCCTTCTCCCGAGACGCATGAAGTGTTGCTGCGTGACATCATCGATGCGATAGACTTCGCCAGGGATGACCCGACAGTGAATTCCCTGGTGATGGAATTGGATAATCTGGGCTACCTGGGCATAAGCAAAACCCAGGAGATCGCAGTTGCACTGGACGCTTTCAAGGCCGCGGGCAAACCCGTAGTGGCGGTTGGCGACTTTTTTAGCCAGGATCAGTTCCTGCTGGCGAGTTATGCCGACAGCATTATCATAAACCCCTTTGGCGGTGTGGGTCTGGAGGGTTTTGCCAGCTACCGCAATTATTTTCGCGAAACCCTGGAGAAGCTGTCGGTAAACATGCACGTGTTCCACGCGGGCGAGTTCAAGTCCATTGCCGAGCCCTTCCTGCGGGACGACATGTCGCCCGGGGAAAAGCGTATTACCGGGAGGTGGCTGGACGTCTTGTGGGGGCAGTACGCGGCCACGGTCGAGGCCCAGCGGGAATTGCCCCCCGGCAGTGTCAATAATTTTGTCAACAACTTCGCCCAGCTGCTGCAGGCGCAAGGCGGTGATTCGGCTGCGATGGCGCTGGAGGCGGGCCTGGTCGACGAGGTGTTTGATCGCAGCAAGGCGAACGAGTACCTGGCCGAACTTGTAGGGGCGACCAACGAGGACGGTTTGTACGAGGCCGTCCTGTTCGAACCCTATGTCCGGCGTATGCGCCCCAGCCAGCTGACCGCGATAGAGGGGGACCGGGTGGCAGTCATCACAGCCGAGGGTAATATCGTCCCGGGCGATCAGCCACCGGGGTCAATTGGTGGTGACTCCCTTGCCCACCTGATCAGTACCACTGCCGAGAAGGACGGTGTCGGTGCAATCGTATTGCGGGTCAACAGCGGCGGGGGCAGTGTGTTCGCGTCCGAGGTCATCCGCCAGGAGTTGCTGCGAACGAGGGCCGCGGGCATCCCGGTAGTGATATCCATGGGCGCAGTCGCCGCCTCGGGGGGTTACTACATTGCCGCCGAGGCCGACGAGATCTGGGCTACTCCCGGGACTATCACCGGGAGCATCGGCGTATTCGCAGCGATACCGACTTTTGAAAGATTGCTGGAGCGGGTTGGCGTCTATACGGACGGCGTGGGTACCACCGACCTGGCGGGGTCCCTGCGGCTGGACCGCCCTCTCAACACCCAGGTCGCGGACTCCATCCGCAGCAGTGTGGACTTCAATTACAGGAACTTTGTTGACCTGGTGGCCACCGGCCGCGAGCTCGGTCCGCAGCAGATGGACGATGTCGCCCAGGGTCGGATCTGGAGTGCGCCGGATGCGCTGGAGCGAGGGCTGCTGGATGGCCTTGGCTCCCTGCGTGACGCTATTGGTGCTGCCGCTGCCCTGGCCGAGCTGGAGGATTACGAGGTGGAGTATGTGAGCTTGCCTATGTCGCCCCGGGATTTGCTGATGCAGCAATTGGCCGACAGGGTGGGCAGTTTACGTCTATGGGCACCTTCTGCCCTGGCGGCTTCACTGAAAACTCTGCTGGCGCCGGTGGCGAACGCCGCGGCGGAGCTGGCAAGCCTGAAAGATCCCCGCCACATCTATGTGCGCTGCCTGGACTGCGGGGCTATTCGCTAGCCGTCTCGGGCAGGCTTCTGGCGGTAGCGGCCGGCTGGTCCGCCGTGCCTGCCCACCAGCCATCCAGGTCATCCAGGATCATGTACAGGCAGGGTACGAGCAGCAGCGTAATGACGGTGGCAAATACGATGCCAAAGGCGAGTGAGATAGCCATGGGAATGATGTCCTGCGCCTGAACGCTGCGCTCCAGCAGAATCGGTGCAAGCCCCATAAAGGTGGTTAGCGAGGTCAGCATAATGGCGCGAAACCGGCGCTTTGTCGCCGCGGTAACCGCCGCGAAACGGGCCATGCCAGACGCTACCGACTTATTGGTATGGTCTACCAGCAGCAGGCTGTCATTGACCACAACGCCGCTGAGGGCGATGACGCCGATGACCGACATCATACTGAAGGCGTAACCCGTCACCCAATGGCCGAAAATTGCGCCAATAACGCCAAAGGGGATGACCCCCATGATAATGAGCGGCTGCAGGTAGGATCTGGTGGGGATTGCCAGCAGCGCGTAAATACCAAACAGCGCCAGTGCAAAACCGACCATCAGGCTAACCCCGAGTTTGCGTTCCTCGTCCGCCATGCCCGAAAGGCTGTAGCGCAGCCCCGGGTACCTGGCCAGCAGGTCGGGGATGAACTCCTCTTCCAGCTCTTTGATCACCTTGGATCCCTGCACCACCGTTTTATCCGCCTCCGCGGTCACTTCCGAGGCGCGCTGGAAGTCGATATGGGTGGTTTTCAGCAGCCCCTGGGTGATGTCGAGCCTGGCCACGGAGTCGAATGGCACCTCATCCCCCTGGGGGGTGCGAATGAACATGTTACCCAGGCTGCTGGTCATCTCGCGGTCTGCCCTGGGGTAGCGAACCATCACCTTTATCTCGTCGGCACCGCGTTGCACCCGCTGGGCCTCGGCACCGTAAAACGCGTGGCGCACCTGGGTGCCAAGGTCGTAGCGTGTCAGCCCCAGAGACTCCGCCTCTGGCAGGATGTCCAGGTGAAACTCGTCGGCGGTATCGCCGGCTCCGTTGCGGATATCGTAAACGCCGGCGTAATGACGCAAGGCCTCTTCCAGTTCCTCGGAGGCCGCCTTGAGCGTATTGAAGTCCTGGTGCATCAGGTCGAAGGCGATAGAGGGCCCCCAGCCACCTTCATCATCTCCCTTGATAGCCAGTACTTCGGCGCCATGGATAGTGCCCACCCGGTCGCGCCAGCGCTGCTCTACCTCCAGGGTGGAGATGCTGCGCTGGTCTTCCTTGGTCAGTTCCACCGAGATGCGCCCATTGATCTGGTCGAAGCCATAGGCGGCAACATGCGCCAACAGCTTCTCCTTGCCGCCGCTTTCGCGCTGGTATTCCTCATCAATTTCCATCAGTGCATTGACGACATCTCTGACCGCCTGCTGGGTGCGTTCTTCGGGCGTGCCGTGGGCGAGGCGCAATTCCGCCGCCAGGAACTCCCCGCGGGCCTCCGGTGCCAGTACGGTGCGCACCTGTTCGCCTGCCAGAAGCCCGCCGCACAGAATTAACAGCGAGCAGAAAAATGCGAGCGTGACGTAACGGTTGGCCACACAGCGCTGCATGAAGGGCGCGTACCGGATCTCTATGAACTGCCTGAGCTTGCTGTTGCAGCGCTGTTGCAAGCGGTTCAGGGACAATAGTATCGGGTGTCTGGAGGGCTTGCTGTGGGCCAGATGGGCGGGAAGAATCCACTTGGACTCGACCAGCGAGAATACGAGGCACAGGATGACAACGATGCCACAGGCTGCCGGGAATGCCCCGAACACCCCCTGTACGAATAGCGTTGGTGCAAAAGCAATAATAGTGGTCAGCACGCCAAAGGTGGCCGGCGTGGCGACCTTGTACACGCCCGAAACCACGCTCTGCACGCTGTGCCCGTGCAATTCCTGCTCGGCATAGGCACTTTCGCCCATAATAATGGCGTCATCGACGATAATGCCCAGGGCAATGATAAAGCCGAAAATACTCAGCAGGTCCAGGCTGGCATCCACCATGGGGGTGCTGATAACGGCCATCGCGCCCAGGAAACAGACGGGAATGCCCAGCATCACCCAGAAGGCCAGCTTGATCTCCAGGAAGAGGGCGAGCACGATGAAGACCAGCAGTGCGCCTACGCCCAGGTTCTTCACCATCATCCCCAGCCGCTCCTCCAGGTAGAAGGTAAAATCTGACCAGGCGTCCAGGGTGACGCCATTGGGCAGCTGGTGGCGCTTCTGGTCGATATATTCCCGGGCTGCTCGGGCGGTATCGATAATGTCCTGTTTGCCCATGGCAAAGACATTGATGCCCAGCGAGTATTGCCCGTCGAAGGTCGTGAATCCGCGCCCGTCGACAAAGCCGTCATCTATCGTCGCGATATCGCCCAGCAGCAGGCGGGTACCGTCGGGCCAGGTTCTGAGTACGATGTCCTCGAAATCCTGCTGCACATAAGCCTGTCCTATAGTGCGCAACATGATGTCGCCATTGCGTGTCTGTACTGAGCCGGCGGGAATGTCCAGGGAGGAAGCGGCGATGACATTGGCTACATCGCCCAGGGTCAGGTGGTATTCGCGCAGTAGCTGCTCGGAAATTTCTACCGAAATCTCATAATCCCGGGCGCCGACCACCTGGGCCGCAGAGACCTCCGGCAGGCTGAGCAGTTCGCGCCTGACCTCGTCCGCCAGCGATTTCAGGGCGCGTTCATCAATACCACCGGACAGCTGCAGTGTGAGTGTGGGAAACAACAGCTCGGGTTGCCGGACGATAGGTTCTTCGGCACCGTCCGGAAAATGCTGGATGGCGTTTATCCGGTTTTGTACCTCGTCCAGCAATTTGCCAAGGTCGATTCCCTCATTGGGCTCGATCATGATTCGCGCATAGGATTCGTAGGCGTCGGATTCCACCCGTTTGATGCCGTCGAGGTCGTTGATAGCCTCCTCGATCTTGAGGACGATGCCCTGCTCAACCTCCTCGGGTGCGGCTCCCGGATAGGGCGCGGTAATGAAGATCATTTCGATCTCGACGGAGGGAAACATGGCGCGCTGAATAGTAAATGCCGAGCCCAGCCCAACCGTCATGATGATCAGCATTAACAGGTTGGCGGCGACGGGGTTGTAGGCAAACCAGGCAATAACGCCCCTGGGGTGTTCGATACTCACAGGCTGCCTGCTACACCGCCGGACCCGGGTGTGCCGGCTGTCGAGTCCTGTTGCTGGTCGTTAGCGGAGTTCAGGGGCAGGTCAGACTCCTCGCCCATTTGATCCGTGGCAACGGTGGAGAGAATCTTGACTTGCGCGCCCGCAAAAGAGGCGTCGAGGCTGGTGAGCGAGACCAGGTCGCCCTCTTTAAGACCAGCGGTGATATAGATCCTGTCGCCGCCGGTACGCAGGCTTGTCACCTGGCGATTACGCAGGTGCATGGATTCATCCACGACCCAGACATAGCTGCCGGCCCGCAATATATAGCGCGGCAACGCCACGACACCGGCGAGTTCCCGGCCCTGGATGTTGGCGTTGACAAACGTACCCATCCGCAATGGCAATTGGCCCGGTTGGCGCAGGCCGTAGGGGTCATCGATGCGAGCGACGGTGTAAAGCGCGCGGGAGCGCTCATCGAACACCCCCTCGGTGCGGTGCAGCCGGGCCGGCCAGTGTTTGATTACGCCGCCAACATCGGTATACAGGTCGATAGCCGAGCCATTCTCGTACCCGTCCAGCCCCGGCAACTCAAGATAGTCCAGCTTGCTCTGGGGGATAGGCAAGCGCACTTCGGCGGTTTCCACAGAAAAAATGTCAGCCAGGGGGGTGCCCATGGCGACAAACTGGCCCAGATCCGTGTGCTTCTGCCTGATCAGCGCGTCATAGGGCGCGCGGATGATGGTACGCTCAAGATTATCGCGGGCGGTATTCAGGTCGGCCCGGGCGGCGAGCAGGCGGGCGTTGGCCTCCTCCAGCTGGGGCTTGCGCAGGTACAGGTCGCGCGCCTCGGGGCTGCGTTGACTGTTCTTGGGCAATCTCTCCCACTCTCTGAGGGCGACCTGGCCACGGCCTTTTTCCTGGACCAGCGCGCTCTCGGCCGTCTCCAGCGCAGCCTGGGCGTGCAGCAGGTTGGTCTGGTAATCCCTGGGGTCGATACGCAGCAGGACGTCATCACCGGAGACGAAGCCGCCGACATGGAACTCCTCAGCCAACTCGATGATGCGGCCTTTGACCTCCGCCAGGATGGTGGTTTCCTGCACGGGGGTCACTGTCCCCTGGGCCTGTACCTCGATATGCAGGTTTTCTTTAACGACCCGTGCCACCTCGACAGTGACCGGCGCGTAGACGGGTTCCGCTATTTCTGCTGGGGGGCGCGTAAAATAAAGGGCGACACTGATAGCGGTTGCGCCCGCTATCATGGCAAGTGAAATTACGGCTTGTTTTGACTTGCTGCCCACTGTAGACAATTTTCCGCTGGAGCCTTGACGCCGGGCGGGTGGCCCGGCGGGGTGTGGCGATATGGCATTGAGCCCTATTTATACCACAATGGCGTGGCGGGCCGACAAAAATACGTGCTTTTTAAGCACATTCTGCTGTCTGGCAGGTGCTGGTCCTATTTCTCATCCGTGTTCTCACCCTTGGGGAGGTGGAGGTCCATCTGGGGATAGGGGATGGAGATGCCCGCCTCGTCAAAGCGCAGTTTGACGGTTTCCGTGGTGTCCCAGAACAGGCCCCAGTAGTCTTCGGATTTGGTCCACGGGCGCACCAGGAAATCCACGCTGGACTCAGCAAGCGCGCCTACCGCGATCACCGGCGCAGGTTCCTTCAGCACCCGCTCGTCCGCGCCGATAATCTCCTCCAGCAGTTGTTTTGCCTTGCGGATATCGTCGTCGTAGGAAACGCTGAATACCATGTCGACCCGGCGGGTAGGGCGAGCGGAGTAGTTGGTGATATTGCCTCCGATAATAGCTCCATTGGGTACTATCACTTCCTTGTTGTCTGTGGTGGTCATCGTGGTGGTGAAGATACTGATAGTTTCGATAACTCCGGTCGCGCCCCCGGCTTCCACAAAATCGCCCTTGGTGAACGGGCGGAATATGATCAGCATGACCCCGGCGGCGAAATTGGACAGGGAGCTTTGCAGGGACAGGCCTATAGCCAGGCCCGCGGCGCCCAATAATGCCACCAGTGAGTTGGTGTTTATGCCCAGCTGGCTGAGTGCAGCGATGACGACAAACAGCAGTAGCACCCAGCGCAGTATAGCCACCAGGAAGCCCACGAGGATCGCGTCCATACCGCGAGTGTCAAGAATTTTTCTGACGAACCCGACAACGGCGGCCACCACCATGCGACCTATATAGAAGATCGCGAGCGCCAGCAGCAGCTTTATGCCCCATGGAATGACGTAAGTTTGTACTATCTCGTTAATGTCCAGATTTTCCACTGACATGCTCCTCCTGCGTTGCCGGCGGCCAACTATAGCCAACCTGCCGGTCCTTGCCAACGCTCGTTTGCGCTAATGCCGTAAATTACCGGCAAACGCGTTCTGGCGGGTGAATGACCCGGTGGTCCGGTGGTATAGTCGCCGCTGCACTGAAACATGGCGCGAGGTGACCGTGACAACGATTTTTAAAGAACCACAAGAACTGCTGGCGGCGGCTGGTCGGCACCTGGGCTACAGCGACTGGCTGGAAATTGACCAGCACAGGATCGATCTGTTTGCCGAAGCCACCGGTGACCATCAGTGGATACACGTGGACCCCGAGCGCGCCGCAGGCGGACCTTTCGGAAAAACGATCGCCCACGGCTACCTCACACTGTCGCTGGCCAATCAGTTCCTGCCCGAGATCATGCGTGTGGACAAGGTCTCGATGGGGGTGAACTACGGCTGTGAGAAAGTGCGCTTCCCCGCCCCCGTGCCGGTGGGAAGCCGGGTTCGCGGTGGTGGCGAGGTGGTCAGCGCCGAAACAGTGAAGGGCGGTGTGCAGGTCGTGGTGCGTATGACCATAGAGATCGAAGGTAGCGAACGCCCCGCCTGTGTGATCGACACCATCAGCCGCTTTTTCCCGTGATACCTGGCGCCAGGAGGCATCCCCATGCTCGAGTTAAGTGAGAACGCGGAACCGGTTTTTCCTGCGGCTACCGTTGTGTTGGTGCGGGATACGGAGCAGGGCCTGGAGGCACTGCTGGTGCAACGCAGCAAGGCGGTGACCCATATGGGAGGCATGTGGGTATTCCCCGGCGGCCGGGTGGATGAGGGCGATTATCCCCCGGACCGTGATGAATACCAGGCCGCGCTCAATGCGGCTATCCGGGAGACCCAGGAAGAGGCCGGTCTGGATATCGGCGCCGATCAACTGACCTACCTGTCGCACTGGACCACGCCCGAGGGAGCGAAAAAGCGATTCTCCACCTGGTTTTTCCTCGCTGTGTTGGAGGACGGGCAGGAGGTCACGGTAGACGGTGGTGAAATCGCCTGTCATCGCTGGGTCAGACCGGAGGTCGCTTTCGCCGAACTCGCGGACCGGGAGCACCCCTTTCGGCTTATGCCGCCCACATATGTCAGCCTGGTGGAACTGGTTGATTGCCGCAGTTGCGAGGAAGCCCATCAGCGCATAGCCTCTCGCGAGGCCTTCTGTTACGCCCCGCGCATGGTTTTTGTCGAGGACGGCATCTGTTTTCTCTACGACGGGGATGCCGGCTACGCGGATGAGAGCCTGGATGTCCAGGGGCCGCGCCACAGAACCTATATGGTCGATGGCCAGCTCGAATACCTGCGAGACTAGAAATGGCTGTAAAACATGACTGATTCGAGCAGCCCACACGGGATCAGCCGACGTGATCTGCTGGTGGGGCTCGGCGCGGCAGCCGCGGGCACTTTTGCCGCCGGCGCCGGCGCGCTGCCAGCCCATCGTGTCCCATCCTGGGACATTCGCGCCGACGTGCTTGTGGTCGGTTCAGGCGCGGCCGGTGTCAGCGCGGCGATAGAAGCGAGCAAGGCCGGTGCGAACGTGTTGATCATAGAGTCCCTGCCACAGTTCGGTGGTTCTTCAGCCATGTCAGCCGGCGTGGTTTATGCTGGTGGTGGCACCGCGCTGCAGCGCTCGCTGGGCTTTGAGGACAGCGTCGAGAATATGTTCAACTTTATCTCGCGGGCGGGAGGTAAGCACCCGCCGCTGGATAAGATCCAGCTCTACTGTGAGCAAAGTGCCGAGCACTTTGACTGGCTGGTGGCGCAGGGTGTGCCCTACAGCCAGCAATTTTCATCGGGTATGGCCGTGCCACAGGCGGGGGAGTCGCTGTATTTCTCCGGCTGCGAACTGGCCTGGCCGGCGCGGGAGCTGGCGCCGCCAGCGCCTCGTGGCCACGTGCCGGTTGCCCCGGGGATGACTGGCGGTCGGGTGCTGATGGCGGCCCTGTTGGCTAAGGCCACCGAACTGGGTGTCAGATTTCAGGCCGAGGTCGCCGGTGAGAGGCTGGTAGTGACGAGTGACGGGCGGGTGGTCGGTATCCAGGCCACTATAGCCGGCGAACGCAAAACTATCAGGGCTTACCGGGGTACTGTGCTGGCCAGCGGCGGATTCATTCACAACCGGGACATGGTGCGCAATTACGCCCCCGAGCTCTACGACTGCTCGGTGCCCTGGGGCAACGTCGGTGACCAGGGAACGGGTATCAATATGGGGATTGGAGCCGGTGCAGCTGCCCTGCGCATGCACCAGGGTTTTGCCATCGTGCCGCTCTATCCACCTGCGTCGATACTGTCTGGCATTGTGGTCAACGCCTCCGGTCAGCGTTTTGTTGCGGAGGATACCTACTACGGTGTGCTGGGTGACGCCATTGCTTTTCACCAGCAGGGACGAGCCTGGCTGATTACCGACCGCAGCGGTGACCTACCGGCAGAGCAGGACAACTTCCTGCCGGTGGCCCAGGGTAACACTATTGGTGATCTTGCCGATCAACTGGGCTTTCCCAGGGGCGCCCTCCAGGGCTCTGTTGCTTATTACAATCGATACGCTGCCAACGGGGAGGATCCCCTGTTTCGCAAGCGGGCGTCCCTGCTGCGTCCGATACAGGGGCCGCCCTATCGCGCCTGGGACCTGTCAGTGGACAAGGCCTTCTTTCCCGCCCACACCTTTGGCGGCCTGCACACCGGACTCAGTGGCGAGGTTTTCAATAGTTTTGGCGAGGTCATTCAGGGCCTTTATGCGGTGGGTCGCACCAGCGCCGGCCTGCCGGGTGCGCCTTATATCGCCAGCGGCTTGTCCGTGGGTGATGCGAGCTTTTTTGGCCGTCGGGCCGGGGTGGCGGCCGCGGCGCGGGGTGTCCCGACATGACGGTCAGGCTGCTGCTTGTTCTGTTGCTGCTCGCGGCCGGAAGCGGGCATGCCCAGCTGGAGCCGGTGGAAGTCCTGTCGCTGCAGCAGGGTGATTCGCAGCGCGGCAGGCTGGTATTTGCTCCCTGCCGCACCTGCCACTTCACCGAGGCAGCGGCGGGCCATGGTAATGGCCCGAACCTCTATCGGATATTTGGCAAGCAGGCCGGTCAGCAGGCGGGGTTCGAGCACTACTCAGAGCCACTCAAGGTAGCCGGCTTCGTCTGGACGCCGGAGGTGATGTACGCCTGGCTGGAAAACCCCATGGCGGCCTTGCCCGGCACCAGCATGATGAGTGCGGGAGTACCCGATCCCCGGGACCGGGCCGATCTGATCGCCTACCTGAAGTCGATATCAGTGCGCCTTCCCCCCGGCGAATCTGCCGAGTAGCTAGTTCTTTACGATCACCGAGCTGCCGTGGCCAAACAGGCCCTGGTTGGCGGTAATGCCAACCCTGGCGCCATTGACCTGTCTGTCTCCAGCCTCACCTCGCAACTGCCAGGTGAGCTCACAAACCTGGGCAATCGCCTGGGCGGGAACCGCCTCACCGAAACAGGCCAGGCCGCCGGATACATTGACCGGAATTTTTCCGCCCAGTGAGGTGTCGCCGTCTCGCAGCAGGGCAGCCGCCTCGCCTCTGGGTGCCAGCTTCAGGTCTTCAATCCAGTCCAGCTCGAGAGCGGTAGACAGGTCGTAAACTTCGGCCAGGCTTACGTCCTCGGGCCCGATGCCGGCCTCCTCGTAGGCTTTGAGTGGAATGGAAGAGCGATAGCTGAGCGCCTCAACGCCGGCGGCAGCCGCCGAATCAGTGGCAATATCCGGCATTTCCACCACGCCACTGGCAAACGAGGGCGTAACAGTGGAGATAGCCGCTACGCGCGGCGCATCGCCTTTTCCTATCCTGCGAGCGTAGTCCAGGCTGCATACAACCAGGGCGGCGCCGCCGTCACTGGTGGCACAGATATCCATCAGGCGCAGCGGGTCCGCGACCATGGCCGACGCCGCCACGTCTTCGGCGGTAAAGCACTTGCGATACCGGGCGCGGGGATTTTTCGCGCCCACCCTTGAGTTTTTAACCTTGACCGCGGCGAAGTCCTCCAGCGTATCGCCATAGAGATCCATGCGACGCCGCGCGTACAGGGCGAAATAGGTGGGATTGGTGATCCCCAGGTAAAACCTGACCCAGTCCGGGTCTTCCGGGCGATAGCCGCCAGCGGGTGCAAGGAAGCCCTTGGGAGTAGTGTCAGCACCAACGACCAGGGCAACCTCACACTCTCCGGAGAGAATTTTATTGCGAGCGGCCGCCAGTGCCTGGGAACCCGAGGCGCAGGCGGCGTAGGAGGTATTGACCTCGGCACCCTGCCAGCCCAGGGCCTGGGCAAATGTGGCGCCGGCGACATAGCCGGGGTAGCCGCAGCGCACCGTGGCGCCACCTGAAACGAAGCGGATATCCTGCCAGGGCACTGCGGCATCGGCCATTGCCTCGCGGGCGGCGGCCACACCGTATTGAACAAAATTGTGCCCCCACTTGCCCCAGGGGTGCATGCCGGCGCCGATAATAGCGATTTCATTTGACATGTCAGGCTCCGTTTCCAGTATGTGTGTCAGTGGATAGCGGGCGCCATTTCCAGGTCACCTTGATGTCCTCCTCCGTCTCGTGCAGGGCTTCCAGTACCAATTCCATTGGCATTCCAACCTTCAGGTCCGCCACCGTGACGCCCTCGATGACCTGCCCCAGCACCACCATCTGCTCCCGCTCCAGTTGCACGCCGGCGATGGCGTAGGGTTCGAAAGGATCTGCGGCTACATAGGGCGCCGGGGGTTTGTAACAGGCATTGGTGTAACTCCAGACATGCCCGGTCCTGCTCAGTTCAACTTCATGAAAAGCCGTACTGTCACAGTCTGGATTGCGGCAATACTGATACTGTGGCGGGAAAAAATAGGTCTCGCATCGGGAGCACTGGCTACCAATCAGGTGGGGCTTGTCAGACATTGTGTGCCAGCCGTCGATGGCGGGCGCAAGAGGTTTGTCACTCATGATGGTCTCCGGGCTAGGGCGGTGCCAAGAGTACTATCGGCTGGCGGATACAGGCAAGGAGTCCATCTGTGCAAACCCTTACCGCGGGCCGGTTGAGGCAATGGGTTTACCATGGCAGACCTGCGCCTGGGCCAGCAGGCCACGGGGACAGTGGTATGGTTGTCCTGACAGCAGCCCTGAATTCGTAAAATGTATACAGGGCTGGGTTTGGATGGATAGAGCTGGAGAGGTGAGCGCCTATGTGCGGGAGATTCAATGTCATCGACAACCCTGGACTGCATCAGCTGCTGCAGGACCTGGGGATTGACCTGCAACTGCCCCAGGCGGTCAACGTGGCGCCCACGGAACAGGTTTGCATGGTGCGCGATCTCAGCGGGGTACGCCAGCTCGATTCAGCTCGCTGGTGGCTGACCCCGTCCTGGGCCAGGACGGTAGACCAGAAATACGCGATGTTCAATGCCCGCAGTGAAACCCTTGCCAGCAGCCGCGCGTTTCGCCATCCGTTCAGGTCGCAGCGCGGCATCGTGCCCATGAGCAGTTTTATCGAATGGCGCAAGGAGGGTGCGAGCAAGCGGCCCTGGCTGATCACGGGTGATAGCGGCGCCCTGGCCGTGGCCGCATTATGGGACCTGTGGGAGGGCGCAGAAGCCCCGTTGCTGTCCTGCACCCTGGTGACCACCGCGGCGCCCGCCTTGTTAGAACCCTGGCACAGTCGCATGCCGGTGATGCTGGCGCCCGAGGAGTGCGAACGCTGGCTGGACTGTGGGCATACGATCGATCCGGGTGACCGGCTTTTTCGCAGTGAATTGAAGCAAACACTGCGCTTGCAGGCGCTGGACCCTGCGATTGGCAATGCGCGAAACAAGGCGCCACAATTGCTGACGGGAACAGGGGAGCTGGTCGAATTGCGCGCGTAGCGTTTGCAAAGCTGTACCGGCTGTTCAAATACTGACTCAAGTGATTGTTAGCAAGTGATCGTTGGGGCATATTGTCGCGTGGTAAAAAACCGGAAGTAGCGGGTGGTTTTGCGCAACACTAACAGGATATAGAGCCATGGGTACATATGCCTTGACCGGAGGCGCCACCGGCATCGGTGCCGAGCTGAAGCGCCAGCTGTTGCAGGAGGGCCACCAGGTCATCTCGGTGGATATCAGGGATGGCGACATTGTCGCTGATCTATCAAGCACCGAAGGTCGCCAAGTGGCGGTGCAGGGTATTCGCGAGCGGGCGCCCGATGGGCTGGACGGCTATATTCCCTGTGCGGGACTGCCGCCGGTGGCAAAGCCACTGCCGCTGATTGCCAGCGTAAACTATTTTGCGGCGGTGGAAACCGTCGCCGGTTTGCGTGACCTGCTTGCCAAACGGCGGGGCACCGCCCTGCTGGTAGCCTCCAACTCCGCTCCCATGATCGGCAACGACGATCCCTTCGTCCAGGCCTGCCTGGGCGGGGACGAGGAAAAAGCCTGTGCCAACGTTGCGGAGCGCGATGGCCATACGGCTTATGCCGGTTCAAAACGGGCCCTGGTGCTGTGGATGCGTCGCAATGTGGTGAAATACGCGGCAGCCGGCGTTCGCCTGAATGCGGTTGCTCCGGGCATCACCATGACGCCGTTGACGGAGCAAGTGATGGCAGATGCCGAACTGGGCGAAGCCATGACCCAGTTCGCCAGCATGGTCCCCTGGGGCGGGACCGCCCAGCCAGCAGAGATCGCTAATGTGATGCGCTTTATGCTGGGCCAGGAGGCCGGGTTTGTCTGTGGTTCAGTGTTTTTTGTCGATGGCGGCTCGGACGCGATGCTGCGTACCGACGAGTTTTGAGGCGCCGGACAGGGTAGTCCTACATCGATGGTGTGCCCGAAATTGCCGCCTTGCTCATTTCAGCCTTGATAGCCTCGGCCAGGGTTTCACTCAGCTCCATGAATAACGCACTGTATAGCTCGGGTATCGCCGAAGGCTCCAGGGGTCCGGGTGGCGTTGGTGTGGTGAACTGACTCACACTGTATGTGAGTGCCTGGCCATTGCTGGGATCGTAGATGGTCCAGTCAGCAACCAGCCGGGCCTGTCCTCCGCTGGCGTCCAGGTCCATGACATTAATCCTGACGCCATAGTCAGGTGCCGTTCGCACATCCCAGGGGAAAAAACGCAGGCTCTCGCTTTGCAATATTTGCGAAAGATTGAGTCCCACCACGCGCTTTATACCGGACTCCAGGGGTTCGGCCCAGCGCTCGGTGCTGTTGATTTGCAGTTGGTTACCACCGCGCGTGTAGACCATGGCGTTGCGATTGAGAAACTCGGCAACGGCGATAGGTCCGATACCTAGCGCGGGTTTCTGCCCGGCCTGCGTGGGTGGAGCGGCACCGGTGAGCCGGTAAAAGTTACTTGATGGGGAGCTGCCGCAGCCAGCCAGCCATACCGTTATGCACAAGACACTTGCGATCTGTTTCAGGGGGCTGTTCATTGGGTATCCTCTTTCTTGCCCCGCAGTAGTGCTTCGGGTTGCTGATCCAGCATGTTCGCCAGTTCCTGAATGGCCCGGCTGGCCAGGGTCAGCTCCCGCAGGGCCCGGTTAAGTTGATAGGCGGTGGCCGAGCCCGGGGATACCAGGCTGTCGACATTGACCATGGTGTTTTCAAATGCGCCGATCGCCCGCTCCAGCACATCCAGGTTTTCCTGCACCAGTTGGGCGAGCTTCGGCAGTTCTTTATTAGCTCCCGCCAGCGCTACCGATGCGCCATCCAGCATCTCGTCCACTTTGGGCCCGGACGATGCGAGCTGCCCCCTGAGCTCATCACTTAGCGAAGCAACGGAGGCCAATGTGGTTTGCAGGTCGCCCGACAGGGCCTGGAAGGCATCATTGCTGACAAATGCGCTAAGGCCCTGAATGGTGTCCTGTACCTGCTGTGCCATCTGGGCGAGATCCATATCCTCGATTTTTCGAGTAATCAATTCCAACTCAGTCGGTATGGTCGGGATCTGGGTGAGTTCGGTGTCTATAGGGACCAGCACTATCTTCGTGTCGGTATGAAAATCCAGTTGTATGTAGAGTAGACCGGTCAGCAGGCTCTGGGTTTTGAGTTGTGCGCGCATGCCGCGATTGATCAGGCCATCGGTGACATCGTCGGTGTTGGTACCCAGGCGCTTGATGTTCTTACTGCTTATTTCTGCTTCCACCAGCATAATCAGGTCGAGACTATCCGAGTTCAGCATTAACTCCACGTTGGTTACCTGGCCGATCTGCACGCCTCGCAAGGCCACCGGGGCGCCGACGTTCAAGCCCTTGACCGAGCCTTCAAACACCATCACGACTTTTGCGCTTTGCTGGCCGAAGCTGGTACCGAGGGCAAAAATCACAATGGTTATCGCAATCAGTATTGCGCCGATAACAAACGCGCCTATCGCAACCGTGTGGGGTTTTTCACTCATGGTCTGAACTCTCTGCGTCTTCGTTGGATTCTTCCCGGCGACTGCCCCTGGTCAGGAATTGCCGCACTACCGCCTGTTTGCTGTGATCCCTGAGGTAGCCCGGGTTGCCATAGTCGATCATGGTACGGGTGGCTGCATCCAGGTAAACGGCATTGTTGGCGATGGCAAAGATACTGGGCAACTCGTGGGTTACCATCACCACGGTCGCCCCGGTAGAGTCCTTGATCTCCATGATCAGGTCGTCCAGCAGGCGGGAACTGATCGGGTCCAGCCCGGCGGAAGGCTCATCAAAGAACAGTATCTCCGGATCCAGTGCTATTGCCCGTGCCAATGCGGCTCGCTTGCGCATGCCCCCGCTGATGGCGGACGGGTAGTAATCCTGGTACCCGGCCAGCCCCACAAGGGCCAGCTTATAGGCCACGATATCCTCAATTTCCCGGCTGTTATAGGCCGTGTACAACTCCAGTGGCAGGGTTACATTTTCCGCCAGGGTCATGGCGCTGAACAGGCCGCCGCTCTGGTAGGTGATGCCCCAGCGCCTGCGGGTCGCATCCCGGTCCTTGTCGCTGGCCAGGAAAAAACTCTGGCCACTGTATAAGATTTCGCCCTTGGCGGGGCTGATCAGCCCCAGCATGTGCTTTAACAGCGTGCTTTTGCCGCAGCCGCTACCGCCCATAATGACAAAGATGTCGCCGCGGGCAATATCGAAGGTCAGGTCGCGCTGGATGACGAATGAGCCATAGGCCATGGTCAGGTCGCGCACGCTGATGATGGCCTCGCCGGCTTGCTCGACCATCAGAAATGTATCTGCTGAAAGATAATATTGATGCCGGCATCTGCGACGATCAGGTAGACAATCGAGGTCACTACCGCTTCGGTGGCGGCCTGGCCTACCGCAGCGGAGCTCCTGCCGGAATTAATGCCGGCGCGGCAGCCCGCAATGGCGATCAGTAGCGCGAATACCACACTTTTTATCAGTCCCACCGCGAGGTGATTGACCGTCAGTGCCTGCTCTGCCTGGTGAAGGAACTGCAGTGGTGTAATGCCCATGCCGCCCGCGACAATACCCCCGCCGACGATGCCCAGGAGATTGGCATACAGAGTCAGCAATGGCATGACACAAACCAGGGCCAGCACGCGTGGGACTACCAGGAATTCGACCGGAGATATGCCCAGCGTGGTAATCGCATCTATTTCCTCATTGGTCTGCATCGTACCCAACTGCGCGGCATAAGCGGCACCGGTGCGCCCCGCCATAACCACCGCCGTCATTAACACTCCCATTTCACGCAGGATGCCGATGGTAACGAGGTTGGCTACATACACCTCCGCCCCGAACTGCTGCAACTGCGCAGCCCCCAGGTAGGCCAGGATCATTCCCACCAGTACACTGGTGAGACTGATAATGCCCAGCGCTTTGGGGCCCCCCTGGAAACAGAATTGGCGAAAGTCCTCAAAGCGGGTGTTGGATTTGCCGCTGACCATACGCAGCAGGGCGATGGTGAGCTCGCCGGTAAAGGCCAGTGACTCCTGCAGCCCCGTTACGGCATTCTTGAGCAATACCAACGGGCTTAGGGCCGCCAGCCAGCTTTTCTCCGGCTCCGGTTCTTGCTTGAGGGGTTCTACGGCGGTGGCCAGCGCGAGCAATTTCCCCGCGCCTTCGGGTAAGTCACGGGCACTGAAAGCAATACCTTCCTGCTTGCAATGGTTATAACACTGCAACAGGAAGGCCAGCAGGGTCGAATCCCAATCCTCGAGGGCGGCGCCGTCTACCGTCAGCCGGGTTGAAGTTCCCAGCTGCAACTGGCCCGACAAGGTATTGAAGTCCTGGGCAGCACAACCTTGTACCCACGCCCCGGACAGGGTGAGCTCTGCATCGGTGTCATTGCAGTGTGCGAGCTGGAAACTGGCGGGCGTGTCGATCATTAAACTCGGCAGACAGTGGATGGTGCCTGCGAGTTTAAAGGTTTAGTCGCTTAAAGACCAAGCCTTGCTAGCGAAAGGGGAGTTCCGGTTGCAGCGGTGCGATAATGTCGTGGGCTTTCTGGTAAATCTCGGCCACAGGCGTTTGATTGTCTGCCTCGCGGCGCCTGGAGATCATGGTAATCGGAAACAGGTACTCATCGGTCTGCCGGTACCTCAGTGCCCGACTGCGCCCCTGCCTGTCTTCATAGATGACCCAGTGCATGCCCAGATCCTCCGCCAGCAGGTCGCCCATGATGACACCCATGGCCTGCAGCTCCCTGGTCTGGTCGGGCCTGACCAGCCTGCGGTCCAGCAAAAGTTGGAGAATCTGCAGATCATTGGCCCTGGTCTGGTTGAACCTGCGCCCAAGCTCCGTGGCTGCCAGGTTGTTGAGGGAGTCGCGTTGTTGGGTCATGTACTGGCGGTCCAGGTCGGACAAGTCGCCAATCCTGACTCCCTCGGGTGTCGCGATGGCGACACTTGCCAGCAGACCTGCCAGTATCAAAAGACAGGTCGAAACCTTCTTGAGTGACATGGGGAACCTCCTTACCTGTCGGCTTGCGCCACGATGTTCATTTTAGCCCAATTTGGTTGTCTTACGGCCGCTGTCATGGATAATGGCGGACTTTCCCGGCCCGCGTCACTATCGGGCCTGCGAACCGAGCAATAATCGGAGATATCAAATGATTACCGGCAGTATCGTCGCCCTTGTTACCCCCATGCATGCCGATGACAGTGTCGACTGGGCGGGACTGGAGCGACTGCTGGACCTGCACCTGGGTGCGGGCACCGGCGCGATCGGCGCGGTGGGCACAACAGGGGAGAGTGCGACCCTTAGCGTGGAGGAACACTGCGAGGTCATTCGCCATTGTGTCAATTACCTGCAGGGTCGATTGCCCGTGGTGGCCGGTACCGGCTCGAACTCAACCTGGGAGGCGATTGACCTGACGCGGGCGGCGGCCGAGGCGGGGGCTGCGGCCTGCCTGCTGGTGACCCCCTACTACAACAGGCCCACTCAGCCTGGCCTTTACGAACACTTCAAGGCGATAGCTGCCGCTGTCGATGTACCGCAGATTCTCTATAATGTACCGGGCCGAACCTGTGTCGATATGGGCAACGAGACCGTCGCGCGGCTTGCGGAGCTGGACAATATCATTGGCATCAAGGATGCCACGGGTGACCTCGACAGGGGCCGTGACCTGATTGAACGGTGTGGCGATCGGCTGGCGATTTATTCCGGTGATGACCCTACGGCGATGGAGCTTATGCTGGCAGGTGGCCAGGGCAATATTTCTGTAACCGCCAATGTCGCCCCGGCAGCCGTGGCCGAGCTCTGTCGCCACGCCATGGCCGGTGACCGCCCCGCGGCGGCTGCCCTTGACAAGTCGCTGGCGCCGCTGAACGCGGCCCTGTTTGTAGAAGCCAACCCGATACCGGTGAAGTGGGCGCTGCAACATATGGGCCTGATCGAACAGGGAATACGCCTGCCGCTCACCCCGCTGGATCAGCGGTTTCATGAGCAGGTGGTGGCGGCATTGGCGGCAGCGGGTATCTGATGGACAGTTGGATGAGATCAATGAAACTGATGTTGCCCGCGGTTCTCCTGTCGCTGTGTACGGGATGCGGATTCCTGTTTGGTGATGACGGGATGTTTCGGGACAAGTCCCAGGACTACAAAAAAGCCCGGGAAGTGCCACCATTGCGCTTACCCGAGGGGCAGGATGACCAGGCGCTGGGCGAGCTTTACCCCGTGCCACCCATTAATGAGAAGGTCCTGTTGGCCGGCAAATTCGAGGTTCCGCGGCCTGCTCCCATCGCGCCCGGTGTCGAGGATGAGCAAGTGCGTATCCAGACTATGGGAGATGACGGCTGGGCAGTCATAAACACAGCGCCCGGTCAGGTATGGCCCCAGGTGCGTGCCTTTCTGTCATCGGCGCAGATACCGGTCGCCCGGGTGGATGCCAGCGCCGGGATAATCGAGAGCGGCTGGGTCAACCTGGAGGGCGCATCAATGGCCAGCCGTTTCCAGTTCCGGATTGACCAGGGTGTGCAACGCGGCACCAGTGAGTTGCATGTTCTGCAAATGAGCCAGGCAGGCGATGTCAACAACTGGCCCGCCTCCTCGAACAGCCCGTCCGAGGAAAACGAGATGCTGCGCGCGGTGGCACAATACATAGCCAATAGCGCTGACTCCACCCCGGTATCCATGATGGCAGACCAGGCGATAAGTGCGGTGGGCAAGATATCCATCCAGGAAGGGCCTGATGATGATATGTATATCCGCCTCAGCCTGCCCTATGACAGGGCCTGGGCGTCGGTGGGACGCTCCCTCGAAGAATCAAATTTTGAGATCACCGACAGGGACCGCAGTACGGGTAAGTACTACGTGCGGTTTCTGGGTACTGATACCGAAGCGGAAGAAGGCTGGTTTGACTGGATGACCGGTGGCGACGATGACCCGATGTTAAACCAGGTTTTTGAGGTGTCAGTGGACGCCCTCGATGCCCGGGACGTGTCGATCAGGATTGACCAGCGGACGCCGGATGACGGCACCGAATTCCAGGAGATGGACAGGCGTGGCGAGCAGGCCCTGTTGATGATTATCAAAGGCAATATTGACTAGATCGATGCGATTTGCCTCGCTGGGGTCCGGCAGTAAGGGTAATGCGACCCTGGTCCGGACTGAAGAGACCCTGTTGATGGTCGACTGCGGTTTTTCACTGCGGGAAACAACCCGCCGGCTGGAGCGCTTGCGGGTCCACCCCTGGCAGCTGGACGCCATACTTGTGACTCATGAGCACTCGGACCACTGCTCCGGCGTGGCGGCACTGTCTCGCAAATTCGAAATTCCCGTTTATCTCAGCCATGGCACCGCCGGCACGGGTCGCTGTGATGGCAGCCATCGCTTGCAGTGTTTCAACAGTGAACAGCGCTTTACTATCGGCGCGATTGACATTGCGGCGGTGACGGTACCTCATGACGCGGCTGAGCCCTGCCAGTTCCTGCTGTCCTCGGGTGACGAGACTCTGGGTATCCTGACCGATCTTGGCAGCGTTACGCCCCATGTACTGGACAGTTTTCGAGGCTGCCACAGCCTGCTGCTTGAGTTCAATCACGACCTGCCCATGCTGCATGCGGGCAGCTACCCTCCCGCTCTGAAGCGTCGGGTCGGGGGCGACTGGGGGCACCTGAACAACATCCAGGCGGCTCAATTGTTGCATCAACTGGGCGGCGCACCTGCCGGCAGCCTGGTGGTGGCGCATATCAGTGAGAAGAACAATAGCCGGCACAAGGCCGAAGAGGCACTGCTGGGCGTACTGGACAACCTCGAAGGTGTGGTTTGGGCGGAACAGGCCAGTGGCTTCGACTGGCTTGCCGTGTTGTAACGGCGGTTCCTGCTAGGCCGTCTTATCCGCCTCATAGGGTGGGCGTGTCCGTTTCCAACGACGATTGCTCCACAACCAGCTCTCCGGTTCACTGCGTATGGCCTGCTCTGCCAGCTGCACGTAACGTTCCAGTATCTGGTGTCCGTCGTCGTAGGGCGGCTTTGCCACTTCGCTGAACTCCACCTCATACTGGCCCCGGGCGCGTCGCCGGCACTGGGCAAACAAAACCGGAAAGCCCGTCATTTTTGCAATGATCTCCCCGCCCTCGTAAAACGCTGCCTCGCGATTCATAAACTGCGTCCAATGGCTGCGCTCGCTCGCTATGGGCGCCTGGTCCGCGACCAGCACGAATAACCGGAACTCCCGCCTGCGTCGCAGCATGTCCCGCGTGGCAGAGGCCATGGGTATCGGCCTGGAGCCGAACTGGCTGCGCATTTCCAGCATCAGCTGATCTAGCCGGGTGTTGTGCAGTGGCTTGTAGACCGGATCGATCGGTATATCCAGGTGAAGCTTGACGCCATGCAACATCCACTCCCAGTTGCCCTGGTGGATCGCCAGCATAATGACCGTGTCCTGGAACCCGTTGCTGTACTCGCGCAGTAGCTGGGGGTTCACCACGCTGACACGTCGCTTCATTTCGGCGGCACTCATGCGGCGTGTCTTGAGGATCTCCAGCGCCACCTGCACCAGCTGGCGATAGAATTTCTTTGCCAGAACTGTGAGTTCTTTCGCGCTTTTTTCCGGAAAAGCCTGCCTGAGGTTCTGCTGTACCACTACTTTGCGATAGCCTCCCACATAGTAAAGCAGCAGGTAGCCCGGCCAGGCCAGGAGGTACAGTAGCGGCAGGGGCAGCCAGCTCAGGAGGCGGTAGATCACAGCTTGTAGAGGCCCGGCCCTGTGAACGCGGGCCGCCGGTGAATGATCATGTCAGCCGCAGTGCCTGGGCAGGGTCAGCGTACTGACCCGCAGCAGGCTGCCCGGTGGCGGGCACATCATCGCGGGGTTGCTGGACAGGTCGACCCGGTCCAGAGCCGGGAGTTGGTAAAGTGGCACTGGATCGACGATGTGGTTGTTGTCCAGGTAAAGCACCTGTAACACGGTGAGGGCGGCCAGTTCACTGATGTTGACAATGTTATTGGAGGACAGGGTCAATTGCTCCAGCTCAGTGAAAGTCGACAGGCCGGCCAGGTTTTCGACGCCTGCATCAGAGCAGCTGAGGCTGGACAACTCGTTGGCGTTGCTGGCTTTGGCGTCATTGATGGCGTCCTTGAGGCACTGTCGCAGGGCCTGGTCCGGGACATTAAAATCGGTAAACAGTGGTTCGGGCGTGTAGACGACCTTGTTGTTAATGGTGAAATCGTAGCTGCCGCAGGCGGCGATCAGTAGGAGTGGCAGACAGATGGAGCATAGCTTCAGGCAATACGGCATGGCGGGCGGGGTTCCTGGGTGATGACAGTACCTGCCAGCGCTATGGTTCGCGACGCGGATACTGTAGCCCCCCGGTGGGAGGCCACCTATAATGCTAGCTTGTCGAGCGGATAAAAACGAGTATGGATATGGCTGAATCCACTATTACAGGCGTCCCGGGCAGCGATCGCGATTTGCAGCACTCTATCAATATCGTGCAACGCGGCAACCTCAAGACGCTGGAGCACACCCTTCGCCGGCAATGGCGCCTCGGTCAGAACATCGTGCTGTGCTGGAGTGCCGATGAACGCGGCTTGCTGGTGATATTTGTCCCCCATTATTTCCTGGGCAATTACTGTGCTGGCAGTGACGCGGCGAGTGTGCAGGGTGAGGATAACGAGGCGTTTATCAGAAAGTTGATATCCGGTCGTCGGCGCAAGACCAGGGAGCAGCTGTTCAGCATCAGCGAGCGGCTGGATGTCGCGCCTACCTTCATCAAGTTGAACAACGCACTGACCGAGGAGAAAAATGTTCTGGAGGCGGTGGAGCAGCTGATCAAACGTTACGGGCTGAGTTATGTCGAAAGCAGGGCGGTGCTGCTGTTTGATATCGTCGAGTTTTCCCTGCATACGCCATTCGAACAGGCAAGTCAGTTGAACAGCCTGTCCTACTCGCTCAATTCCGCCTACAACAAATTACTGGCACAGGGCATAGAGATAAACTTCGCCCGCACCACTACTGGCGATGGTTATTACATATGGAACAGGAAACTGGGGCCCGGGGCCAACCAGGACCTGTTTTATTTCATGTTACTGGTGGTGGCCGACAACGCCGTGGCCAGGGCAGCATCCCGGGGTAATACCGTTCCCGTGATTCGCACGGCTTATCACATCGGCGGCCATTATGAGCTTTACCAGGCTGAAGGTGTCAATCCAACGGTCTTCAGCTACATCGTGGGGGACGTGACAATTGAGCTGGCGCGCATGGTGGATCATGCGCAGGCACACCAGATACTGATTGGCGATTTCCATTGTGAGAGCCCGAGCTGGAAACCCGTTGCCAACATTCATGCCTCCGGCCGGGGCGCGCCAATGGTGGCCGCACCCGCCTTCGTGGGTGCCTGTAACCGCAGTCTGCCCGCCCTGGAAGGTACCCAGCTCTCCGGCAAGGCCATACGCTCCTTTGCTTGCCATCTCACCGAGGGGCCGGACCAGGAGGAGAAGCAGGGCCCCAGGCGCTTTCGAATTGTCGATAAGCACGGCCTTTCGCGGCATGCCTATAACCTGCAGATTGCCATAGAACTTGAGGGCCAGCAGCTGGCACTGGGGCTGGATGGTGGCCAGTTACCCCAGCGCACTGCCCGTCACGCGGCCGCCACAGGGGTAGACAAGGATCAGCCCGGTGCCGCGCCCAGCACAGAGGAATTGTTCGATGACCTGGCTGGTCTGCTGAAAAAGCGAAACAGCAAAGTCATGATTGAAGATTGACCGCTGCATGAATCTATCGCTTCGTGCCGGACACATGGATGTCAGCAATACGGTCGATGTAACAGACTCTGCTGAAGTCAGCGCGGCCGTGTGCGCCATTCTCGAGGCGCGCTTCCCGGATTATGACTTTGCTGTTATCGATCAGCTTACGGCCGATTTCGCCCGGCTGTATGCGGGTAAGTTTCCCGGCTTCAGGGCCTGCGAGATCCCCTATCACGACACCCAGCACGTGCTCGATGTCACGCTGGCCATGGCGCGTTTACTTGGCGGCTACGAAGATAGCCCTGGACCGGCCGGACCGCTTGGGCCGGACCTGGCACTGGCTGGAATCGCGGCGGCACTGTTCCACGATTCAGGCTATATACGCCGCATCCGTGATAACAGGCACAAGAACGGGGCCGCCTACACCCGGGTGCATGTCAGGCGGGGCGCCCGTTTTATGTCGGATTACCTGCCGGAGGTCGGTCTCGGCGAATTGGTGGGTGTGTGTACCCGGGTTGTCCATTTCACCGGCTACGAGACTGACCCACGAAATTTGCCGGTGACCTCTGAGCCGGAGCGCTGCCTTGGTGCGTTGTTGGGGACCGCGGATCTCATCGCCCAGATGGCGGATGTGGACTACGTGAGAAAGTGTCGCGACCACCTTTACGAGGAATTTGAAATCGGCGGGATAGCCGGCGAGCAGGGGCGACCCAATCATTCAGGAATGGTGTATCGATCTGCAGACCACCTGCTGGAATCCACCCCGGAATTCATCCGCAGGACCATCGAACTGCGCCTGGACGGCCAGTTTGACGGAGTTCACCGCTATGCCGCTCGCTTCTTCGGCGGCACGCATCTTTATATGGACGCAATTCTCGCCAATTGCCGACAGTTGGAGTCACTGCTGTCTGGCAATGAGCCCGATTACCTGTCCAGCATTGAGTCTTGAACACATTCCGCCCGGGAAGACCCTCCCTGGCTGTGTTGCCCATCGATAGCGAAGACATTCTATTGGCTACCTCGCTGTCTCAACGGCTGGGTCTGGCACTTGCCCCATCTATGACAGATCCGCAGAGCTGCCAGGATTTCGACCTGCTGTTGATCGTGTCGGGCGGGATGCTGTCCCTGCAGCAAACCCGAGCAGGCTTCTCCGGCAAAGCGGGGCAGCACCCGGGAAAAACCGGGCGCCGGTCATCGGTGGCAGTGCTGCCGGGTCCGGTCGGAGTTGATTTTGGCAGCCTGGGGATGCGCCACCGACGTCGCTCCGGCCACAATGAATTGCTGGGCCGGGCAGTCGGTGTGTCGGGCAAGCGCAGACTGCGCGTGCTGGACGCCACCGCGGGCCTGGGTCGAGACGGCTTTATCCTGGCGGACATGGGCTGCGAGCTCACCTTGTGTGAGCGGGAACCGGTCGCAGCCGCCATGCTGGAGACGGGTTTGCAAGCGGCGCAGCACAGTGGCGATGAGTGGCTGCAGAAGGTGACCAGGCGGATAAGCCTGGTGATGCAGGACGCGCGCACCCTCACGCCGGAGCAACTTGAGCACACGGACGTTATATACCTGGACCCGATGTTTCCCCAGCGGGACAAGAGTGCCGCGGTGAAGAAGGAGATGGCGGTGTTTCAGTTATTGCTCGACAGCGCAGCCGACAATGAGACGGATGCAGGCCAATTGCTGGGTTGGGCCGTTGACCAGGATGTGGCCCGCGTGGTGGTCAAGCGACCTGTCCGAGCGCCTTTTCTCGCGCAGCTCAAACCCTCCCACAATGTAACAGGCAAGGCGGTGCGCTTTGACGTCTACGTGCGGCGCGCGCTCAAGTGAATCAACCGTTGTTCAGGTACGACCCGGCAGCGCGGGACAGGGCAGTGCGTCGCTAGTATCATTCCCACCCGGTCAGACAGACCACAAGTGACACCCAAACCGACTCTGGAGCAGGGAGACAAGACATGGCAGGGCATAAGACGACGGCATTGATCACAGGCGCATCGGCGGGTCTGGGGGCAGAGTTTTGCCGGCAACTGGCGGGGCGTTGCGATGTGATCATCGCCGTGGCTCGGCGCGGGGACCGCTTGTCGCAACTGGCCGGGCAGTTGGCGGGGCAGGTCGAATTACACCCTATTGAGGCAGACCTCAAAACGGTGGAAGGTGTTGCGCGGACTATGGAGGCGCTTCGCCAGTTGGGCCCGGTGGATTACCTGGTCAATAATGCCGGTTTCAGCACCTTCGGTGCCTTCCCGGACCTGGCGATTCAAGGCCAGCGGGACATGATCAGCCTGCACATCGACGCCACGATGAGCCTGTGTCGCGCCGCCATCGGCTTTATGCGGGAGCGGGGTGCCGGCCATATCATAAATGTGTCCTCTATAGCCGCTTTCCTGCCGGGCAAGGGGCTCGCGGTTTACGGTGCCAGCAAGGTGTTCCTCAACAACTTTTCGCTGGCCCTGCAGGAGGAGCTGGAGGGCACCGGCATAGAAGTGCAGGCCTTGTGCCCCGGGTACACCCATACCGAGTTTCACCAGGAGTTGGAGGAACAGGGGTTCAGTAAGAACCAGGTGCCCGCCCACATGTGGATGCAGTCCGATGCGGTCGTGAGCGCCAGCCTGGCCGCGTTGGGCGGCGGCGCGGTGCTGGTGGTGCCCGGCGAGGGCAACCAGGAACTGGCCCGCGCGGGATTGAGGCGTCAGCTGGAGGCGCTCTAACGTGGTTTCAGTCTGTCGCCGCCGCGGAATCCGGTATTAACAGCCGCTCCAAGATGCCCCGGTAGATCGCTGCCAGCCGGGGCAGGTCGGCGGCCCTCACCTCTTCATTGAGCTTGTGAATAGTCGCGTTGACCGGGCCCACCTCGATCACCTGGGCGCCGAAGGGCGCAATAAAACGGCCGTCAGAGGTGCCCCCGGCAGTCGATAACTGCGTTGTCAGGCCTGTTACTTCATCGATACTGGCGACCGTGGCCTTCACAAGTGCGCCGCTGGCGGTCAGGAATGGCTGGCCGCTCAGCGCCCAGTTCAGTTCATAATCGATTTCATGGGCATCCAGAATAGCCTCAGTGCGCTGGCGCAGTTCGGCCTCGGTCACCTCTGTGGAAAAACGGAAGTTGAACTGGATCACAAGGCTGCCTGGTATCACATTGGTGGCGCCGGTGCCCCCGTTGATATTTGACATCTGCATGGAGGTGGGAGGAAAGAACTCGTTGCCCTGGTCCCACACTTCCGTTGCCAGGGCATGTAGCGCCGGCAGGGCCCGGTGAATAGGGTTATCAGCCAGCTGCGGATACGCTATGTGGCCCTGGATACCACGCACAGTGAGTACCGCGCCCAGTGAGCCGCGCCGGCCATTTTTTATGGTGTCGCCCAGCCGGGTCGTGCTGGACGGTTCACCTACCAGGCACCAGTCAATGGTCTTGCCCTGGTCGCGCAGGTACTCGATAACCTTTACTGTGCCATTTTTCGCGGGCCCCTCCTCATCGGAGGTGATAAGGAAGCCGATTCGTCCCTGGTGGTCGGGGTGCGCGGCCACAAACTCCTCGCAGGCTACCAGCATGGCGGCGAGACTGCCTTTCATATCAGCGGCACCGCGGCCGCACAGCATGCCGTCGGTGACCACTGGCGCAAAAGGCGGGTTCCGCCACTGTTCGATGGGACCGGTGGGTACGACGTCGGTATGACCGGCGAATACGAGTATCGGACCACTGTCGCCACGTTCGGCCCAGAAATTATCCACCTCTTCGAAGCGCAAGGGTGTGCAGTTAAAGCCCAGGGCGGCCAGACGCTGCATCATCAGTTGCTGGCAGCCGGCGTCGTCGGGAGTCACCGAGGGGCGGCTGATCAGCTCACAGCAAAGTGCCAGGGTTTTTTCCATTTGCCTGTGCTCAGTTGTGGGCGTGTAGTTCTTGGTTGAGTTCGACCGCAGAGCGGTTGGTCAGGCACTCCACCGCGCCGGTTGTCGAATTGCGCCGAAACAGCAGGTCGGACTTTCCGGCCAGTTCCCTGGCCTTGGCTGTTTCAACCGGCATGCCCTCGGCGTCGAGCAGGTTGAGTTTGGTGCCTGCGGTAATAAAAAGACCTGCTTCAACAGTACAGCGATCGCCCAGTGGAATGCCGATGCCGGCATTGGCGCCGATCAGGCACTCCCTGCCTACCGAAATGACAATATTGCCGCCACCCGACAGGGTGCCGATTGTGGAACACCCGCCACCCAGGTCGGAACCCGCCTGTACGAAAACACCCGCGGAGATACGACCCTCAATCATGCCAGGACCCTCGGTACCGGCATTAAAGTTGACGAAACCCTCGTGCATGATTGTCGTGCCCTCGCCCAGATAGGCGCCAAGCCGGACGCGAGCGGTATGTGCAATGCGCACACCACCTGGTACCACGTAGTTGGTCATCTTTGGAAACTTGTCGACGCAGCTGACTTCCAGGACGTCACCCCTGAGTCGCGCAGCCAATTGGCGCTGGTCCAGCTCTGCAATATCGACTGCACCCTCGCTGGTCCAGGCGACATTGGGCAGGATACCGAACAGACCCTCGAGGTTGGTGCCGTGGGGTCGCACCAGGCGGTGGGACAGTAGATGCAGCTTGAGATAGCCTTCCGGCACATTCGCCGGTGGCTTGTCCGCGGGCAGTAATACGGCGACCGCCGGGCGATCGCTGTCCATAAGTTGAGAGGCCAGGCCGGCCTGCGAGTCCGCGCCCGCTGCGGTCAGGGCCGACTGCAGTGTTTGCAGTTGGGCCGTGCTCAGGGCGGCGCCGGAGTCGAGATCGGCGACCGCGTCGGCCAATGCCGCTGGCGGCGCCAACAGTGGCTGGGCAAAAAACACCTCCAGCCACTCTCCCTTGCTGTTGTGGGTGCCCACACCGAGGCCAAAAGCGAATGCGCTGTCTGTCATGCTTGATCCTTTGTTGCTAGAGGGTATGTTTACTGAAAATAGACTGGTACTTTGCGGCGGAGAATCCGCTGAAGCGTTCATGGCCGGTGTCCAGCAATGGCCGCTTGATCAGGGTAGGCTGCTCCATGATAGCCGCCAGCGCGCTGTCAGCGTTCATGTTCTCGCGGGCGGCGGCGTCCAGGGCTTTCCAGCTGGTGCTGCGTTTGTTGACGAGAGTTTCCCAGCCCAATTCCTCCAGCCATTCGGCCACGGTTCCTTGCTCCAGGCCATCCGCGCGAAAGTCGTGGAACTGGTAGTCCACCCCATGCTTATCCAGCCATGTGCGGGCTTTCTTTACCGTATCGCAGTTCTTTATGCCGTATAAAGTGATCAATGTGTGCGCCGCCGCGTCGCGAAAAAATGGCTGGCTAGCATAGCAAATACATCACCCCAGATATAGCGAGTAACAATCGCTAGAATCTGGTCGTCAGCTGTTCTACAGTGTCTTTGCAACTACAATAAAAAAGGTGATTATCCATGGAAATGTCTACTGCTGCCCTCGCTGCACCTGTGCTTGGAATGATGGTCCTCACGCTCGTTGTATGGTGCGTGATGTTTGTCCAGCGAGTAGGGTTTGCCCAGTCCAACAAGCTCGATATTGAGCAGTTCAAAACCCCGGCCGACGTGCAGGCGCTGATACCCGGAGACGCATCGAGGGCCAGCAATAATTTCAAGAACCTGTTCGAGCTGCCCGTCATTTTTTACGCGGTCTGCATCTACCTGATGGTGGCCGGCCAGGTGGACGGTTTCTACACCAACTGTGCCTGGGCCTTCCTGATCTTGCGCTGCCTGCACAGCCTGATTCACTGCAGCTACAACAAGGTGGCACATCGCTTCGCTGTTTATATTCTGTCCGGGATCGCGCTGTGGGTAATGGTTGTCAGGGCGTTTTTGGCGGCAATCTGAAAGTGTTTTATTGCCCGCAGGGGTGCGGGTATACCCTGGCTTGATCAAGCTATTGATCAAGCTTTGCGCGTTTTCTTCGGGTGCTTGCGGTTCGGGTAGCAGGTGGTGCAGATCTCACAGCTGCGACCGTCGCAACCGCGTGCTGTGCAGAACTCCCGGCCGTAGAAAATAATCTGCAGGTGCAGCCTGTTCCAGTACTTCTCGGGGAACAGGCGCTTCAGGTCTCTTTCGGTCTGCACCACATTCTTACCGCTGGACAGGCCCCAGCGTTGGGCGAGACGATGGATATGGGTGTCTACCGGGAAAGCAGGCACCCCGAAAGCCTGTGACATCACTACGCTCGCGGTTTTGTGACCGACACCGGGCAGGCGTTCCAGTGCTTCCATATCGGCCGGAACGGCACCGCCGTGTTCCTGGAGCAGGATTTCACTGAGACGTTTTATCGCTTTTGACTTTTGCGGTGACAGGCCACAGGGGCGGATGATACTCCCGATCTGCTCTGCGGTAAGCGCCGCCATGTCCACCGGGTTGTCAGCCAGGGAGAAGAGGGCGGGGGTGACCTGGTTGACCCGCTCATCCGTGCACTGGGCGCTCAGCAACACAGCTACCAGCAGGGTAAAGGGATCTGTATGGTCCAGGGGCACCGGGGTTTGCGGGTACAGCTCCTGCAGGCGTGCGAGAATATAGGCTGCGCGCTGGGCTTTGAGCATGTTGCGTTTCCTAAAGTGATTCCAGACAGTGCACGATACGATGGGCTGCCGCAACGCATTGCTCGGGTTCTGCCACCAGTGCCAGCCGCAGGTGATTAGCACCCGGGTTTAGCCCCAGTGCATCACGGGCAAGGAAGCTTCCCGGCAGAACGGTCACATTCTCGCGGGCGTAGAGCTGCCTGGCGAACTCGGTATCGCTGGTTTCCAGGTGTGGCCACAGGTAGAAACCGGCATCCGGCGCGGATACTGCGAGCCGGTCCTTGAACACGGCCAGTACCGCCGCGAATTTCTCGCGGTAGAGTTGCCGATTGGCCCGCACGTGCGCCTCGTCATTCCAGGCCGCGATACTGCCCAGCTGGTGGTGTACCGGCATGGCGCAACCATGGTAGGTCCGGTACAGGGTGAACTGCTGCAAAATTTGCGCGTCTCCGGCGACAAAACCGGAGCGCAGGCCGGGCAGGTTAGAACGCTTTGACAGGCTGTGAAACACCACGCAGTTCCGGTACTGATCATCACCCATGGCGGCGCAGGCCTGCAATAAACCCGGTGGTGGATCGGACTCGTCAAAATAGATCTCCGAATAGCACTCGTCGCTGGCGATGACGAAATCGTGCTCACGTGCGAGGGTGACGAGCTGTTGCAACTGCGGCAATGACAGTACAGCGCCAGTCGGGTTGCCCGGGCTGCACAGGTACAAAAGCTGGCAGCGCTGCCATTGTTGTTCGCTGACACTGTCAAAATCGGGCAGCAGGCCAGAGCTTGCAGTGCAATTTATGAAATGGGGTGTTGCCCCCGCGAGCACCGCGGCGCCTTCATAGATCTGGTAAAAAGGGTTGGGGCACATGACCAGTGCCTGCGGGTCCGGGCGGACCACGGTCTGGGCAAATGCGAACAGTGCCTCACGGGTGCCGCTTACCGGCAATACCTGCCGGTCGGCTTCCATTTCGGCGAGACCGAAGCGGTTTTGCAGCCAGTTTGCGATTGCCTGGCGCAGTTCCGGAATGCCAACGGTAGACGGGTAATTGGACAGCCGGCCGAGGTTGCTGCCAATTTCCTCCAGCACAAACGCGGGCGCAGTATGCCGGGGCTCTCCTATGGAGAGGGAGATGGGTGTTTTCCCCGCCGCCGGCTCAGTGCCAGCGAACAGCTGGCGCAGGCGTTCAAAGGGATAGGGCTGTAGCTGTGGCAAGTGCGGATTCAATGGCTAATCAGGCCGCTGCCTGTTCGTCCAGTTCGTCGCGTATGGCGGTTTGCAATGCCGCGCATAGCGCGGCATCTGTCAGCGGTTGTTCATCGCTGTCGGTAATGAAAAATACGTCTTCAACGCGCTCACCCAGGGTTTGAATTTTTGCCGCCTGCAGCTGAATGCCGAACTCGACAAAGACCTTGCCAATGCGCGCCAGCAGGCCCGGCCGGTCAGGTGTCGATACTTCAAGCACCGAGACCTGCTTTATCTCGTCTATGGAAATACTTGTCTCGGTAGGCTCGGAAAAAGACTTTACCCTGCGCGGCGTGCGCCGTTGCATGATTTGCGGTGCCTCGTTCCCGCCGGACAGGCTTTCGGTGAGCTGCTCTTTGACAAACTTCAACCGGCTGCTGTCGTCGGCAATCGGCTCGCCGTTTGAGTCGAGCACAAAGAAAGTGTCCAGGCTCATGCCGTCATTGGCGTTGTAAACCCGGGCGTCATGAACACTGAGGTCAAGATGCTCCAGCTCTGCGCAGATTGTGGAGAATAACTGCACGTGGCTGCGGGCGTGGATAAAGATCTGGGTGGTGTTGGCCACGGTAGATTCGATGTTGTTGCGGATCAACACCAGGGGCTTGTCGCGCTCGTAATGACTGGCAATCGATTCG
This sequence comes from uncultured Gammaproteobacteria bacterium, assembly GCA_963765545.1. Classification (GTDB taxonomy): domain Bacteria; phylum Pseudomonadota; class Gammaproteobacteria; order Pseudomonadales; family Halieaceae; genus JARRPM01. Next base: position 255,641 of record CAVXWW010000002.1, read on the forward strand.
GTGTGCCAGGCGATATCCTCGGGCCGTTCGCGGAGGAAGTAGTCCTCGCCGCGTTCCTGCCACAGCTCGTCCAGTTCCTGCGGGGTAAAACCCCTGTCCTCAAGGATTTGGCTCGCGGCCTGGCGGCTGCGATCAACCCAGGCCTGCTTGTCTACCGGGTTTTCCAGACCCCGCTGCAGGGCGCGTTTGGTCTCGGTGTAGAGCTGGCGCAGCAGGCTTCCGCGCCAGGCGTTCCAGAGGTTGGGATTGGTGGCGTTAATGTCTGCGACTGTTAGCGTGAACAGGTAGTTCAGGTGGTTTTCATCGCCGACATGCTCGGCAAATTGCTGGATAACCTCTGGGTCAGAGATGTCTTTGCGCTGGGACACGGCTGACATGAACAGGTGGTTGCGCACCAGCCATACCACCAGCTCACTGTCGCCTTCACTGAGACCGTGATCACGGCAGAAAATTTCGGCTTCCGCTGCGCCCAGTTCAGAGTGGTCGCCCCCGCGGCCCTTGCCAATATCATGGTAAAGCGCGGCCATGTAGAGCAGTTCCGGCTTGGGCAGTCGGCGGGCAACCCGACTGGATACCGGAAAGCGCAGTTCGAAATCCGGGTACAGGAAGCGCCTGCAGTTTTTGACGACCTCCAGAGTGTGGGCATCTACCGTATAGGCGTGGAACAGGTCGTGCTGCATCTGGCCGACGATGCGGCCGAATTCCGGCAGATACTCCCCGAGAATGCCATAGCGCGCCATTCTCCTGAGTTGTCTGGCCAACTTGTTGGGCGACTTCAGAATTTCTACGAAGATCTGGCGATTTTTCGGGTCGGCCCGGAAGCTATCATCTATGAGGTGACGATTTTTCCTCAGGAGGCGGATAGTGGGTGCTGATATTCCTTCTGATTCTTCCAGATTGGCGCACAGCAGGAACACTTCCAGCAGGGCAGAGGGTGTTGAGGTGAACAGGTCATCATCGCGGGCCTCGACATAGCCGCTGCGCAACTGAAAGCGATCGTTGATCACCTTGACCACATCGGCGGTGTCCGCACGCAGTATGTCCTGGTCGAAGTTCTGGATCAGCACCTCGTTGAGTTGGCTCAGGGCCAGTGCCCAGCGATAATAGCCGTGCATGAACTGTTCTACCGCGAGCCGATCACCGTCCTCGAAGCCCCACAGCTCTGCCAGCGTTCTCTGGTGGTCGAACAGCAGTCGATCTTCTTCCCGGTCGGTAATCATGTGCAGGGCGTAACGCACCTGCCACATGAAATCACGCCCGCGATAGAGAATCTCCATTTCCTCCGCGTCCAGAAAAGCCGAAGAGGTGATTTTTTCCAGTGATTCCACACCGAAGTGACGTTCTGCCAACCAGCCTATGATCTGCAGGTCCCGCAGGCCACCGGGGGAGCTTTTGACATTGGGCTCGAGGTTGTACTCGGTATCGGCAAATTTGGCGTGCCTGGCTCGTTGCTCTTCGAGTTTGGCCCGAAAAAAGTCGGGGCTGGACCACATTTTGTCCGGGCCGGTTTCTTCGCGCACCTGCTGCATTAGCTGGCCGGGGCCGCGTATGGTTCTGGCTTCCATGAGGTTGGTGAGTATGGTGATGTCGTCCCTGGCCTTGGCAGTGCACTCACTGACTGTTCTGACACTGTGGCCTATCACCAGCCCGATGTCCCACAACAGTGTAAGGAAGGCTTCCAGCTGTGGCTCTTTGCCGTGATCACCATCGCCCAGCAACACGAGAATATCGATATCAGAGTGGGGGTGCAGTTCGCCCCGGCCGTACCCGCCTACCGCCACCAGGGCGACATCGGTACCACTCAATTCGTGGCGATCCCAAAGAGTGCCCAGCAGGGTGTCCATGAAATCCGCCCGCAAGCGGATCAGGTCCGCCGCCCGGGCACCGGCGCGGAACTGGCCGTGCAGGTACTCGCCGGCCGCGGTAATGATGTGCTTGCAGGCCGGCAGAATCTCTCCAGCTTCGAGCTGCCCTGAAAAAGCCGCTGAATCGAACATCGCAGCCGGCAGGGCAGGGGCGTTATCGGCCATGTTCAAACCGGAAGCGATTCGGTAGAGCGGCGAGTGAAGACCTCGCAGCCGGTATCGGTGACGCCCAGGGTGTGTTCCCACTGGGCCGAGAGCCGACCGTCCCGGGTAGTGACGGTCCAGCCATCTTTCTGGTTCAGGCGGGTCTGGCGCCGGCCCGCGTTGATCATCGGTTCGATCGTAAAGGTCATGCCCGGTTCCAGGACCATGCCGCTCCCCTTGCGTCCGTAATGTAAGATCTGTGGCTCCTCATGGAATACCTTACCGATACCGTGTCCACAGTATTCCCGCACCACAGAATAGTAATTCTCTTGCGCATGTTGCTGTATCACCCAGCCGATATCGCCCAGCGTGGCGCCGGGTTTAACCAGTTCCAGTGCCTTGTAGAGACACTCCTGGGTGATCCTTATCAGGCGTTGGGCATGGGGCGCCACATCACCTACCTGCACCATGATGCTGGTGTCGCCGTGGTAGCCGTCCTTGATCACCGTCACATCGATATTGAGGATGTCGCCGTTCTTCAGTTTGCGGGTATCCGAGGGGATGCCGTGGCATACCACGTCGTTGACTGATGTACAGATCGAGCGGGGAAAACCATTGTAATTCAGCGGCGCGGGAATGGCCTGCTGGGTATTGGTAATGTAGTCATGACAGATTTTGTCGAGTTCGCCGGTAGTGATGCCCACCTTGACCAGCGGTTCGACCATTTCCAGTACCTCGGCCGCGAGGCGCCCTGCTACCCGCATTTTCTCTATCTCTGCTGCGGTCTTGATCGATACTGCCATTTATAACCTATTGACATTTAAAGGAATAATGTGATTTTTTCGGGAGTCCGGGTCCCAAAGGGAGGCACATTCTACCCTATTCGGCCTGCAAATGAGTAATACCCGCAACTTTCAGGGCCACTGCAGCCTTTAAACCCCGGTTCGGTTGTGGTATAAAGCGCGCCTCCGCGAGGCCGGGCAGCTCCCGAAAGCCTAGTTACCGCAGGAGAAAACGACGCACACATATCAACACCTGCTCCAGGGTGCCGGTCTAACCGGTTTGGTTGCAGGGGTATGTGGAGGATTAACCCAAACATTAAGGTATTAGATTATGTCGCAAGTAAGTATGCGCGACCTGCTGCAGGCGGGCGCCCACTTCGGACACCAGACACGCTACTGGAACCCCAAGATGGACCAGTACATCTTCGGTGCCCGAAACAAGATTCACATCATCAATCTCGAGCACACCGTACCGGCCTTCAATGAAGCGCTGGAGCTGGTGAAGCGCCTGGCTGGTAACAAGAACAAAATCATGTTCGTCGGCACCAAGCGTGCAGCGGGCAAGATCGTGAAAGAGCAGGCAGAGCGTGCCGGCATGCCCTATGTCAGCCATCGCTGGCTGGGTGGAATGCTCACTAACTACAAAACTATTCGCGCATCCATCAAGCGCCTGCGTGATCTTGAAGCGCAGATGACCGATGGCACGTTCGACAAGCTGACCAAGAAAGAGGCGCTTATGCGTTCTCGTGATATGGAAAAGCTGGAGCGTAGCATCGGCGGTATCAAAAGTATGGGTGGCTTGCCCGACGCATTGTTTGTGGTCGACGTGGACCATGAACGCATCGCTATAACCGAAGCCAACAAGCTGGGTATTCCGGTGATCGGTATCGTTGATACCAACAGCAACCCCGACGGCGTGGATTATGTTATCCCGGGCAACGACGATGCTATCCGCGCGATCAAGTTGTATGTCGCCGCGGTCGCAGATGCCTGCCTTGAGGGGAAGATAGAGTCTGGTGAAGCCGTAGTAGCCAAGGACGAGTTCGTTGAAGAGGCGGCTCCGGCAGAGGAGGCCGCAACTGAGGCGGCTGCCGCGCCAGAAGCGGCCGCAGCTGAACCTGCCGCGGCAGAGCCGGCCCCGGCTGTTGAAGCTGCTGCTCCATCCGCAGCGGCTGAATAAACGGCTGCTTGACGCCGGCACTGGTGACTTACCGGTCCCGGCAAATACGATTGAAGTGGTATACAGACCCCTGGTGGACAACCCGCCGGGGTTTTTATTTTTAAGCTCCAGGATCCTGGGGTTTCAAGAGGAGGATTGGTAATGTCGGCAGCACAGGTTAAGGAACTTCGCGAGCGCACAGGCCTGGGCCTGCTGGAGTGCAAGAAAGCGCTGGCGGCCTGCGAGGGTGATATTGAGCTGGCCATTGAAGAGCTGCGTAAATCCAGCGGCATGAAGGCGGCCAAGAAAGCCGGTCGTACGGCGGCAGACGGAGTGGTAGCAGCGCGGGTTGCCGACGATGGCAGCTACGCGGTCGTGGTCGAAGTGAACAGTGAGACAGATTTTGTGGCACGCGACGAGGGCTTCCTTGCTTTTGTCGGCAAGGTGCTGGATGCGGCTTTCACCACTCGCCAGACCGATGTCGCGGCCCTGATGAGCGGCGAGCTCGAAGCGGCCCGTGAGGCACTTGTTCAGAAGATAGGCGAGAATATCGGTGTTCGCCGGATAGACCTGGTGGCCGCCGATGCAGGCGTTGTTGCAGCTTATGTTCACGGCAACAATCGTATCGCGGTGCTGGTAGCACTGACCGGTGGTGACAGCGACCTCGCCAAGGATGTGGCCATGCATGTTGCCGCGGTTAATCCCCAGGTCGTGTCTCCGGATGATATGCCCGCAGATGCTATCGCCAAGGAAAAAGAGATCTACGCTGCCCAGGCGGCGGACTCGGGCAAGCCCCCTGAAATTGTTGAGAAGATGATCGGTGGCCGCATCAAGAAGTTCCTGGCGGAAAACAGCTTGCTGGAGCAGGCCTTCGTCAAGGATCCTGATGTGACAGTGGGCAAGCTGGTCGCAGGCGCCGGCGCTGGCGTGGTCAGCTTTACCCGCTTCGAAGTGGGCGAGGGTATCGCTGTGGAGAAAGTCGATTTCGCACAGGAAGTAGCCGCCCAGCTGCAAGGCTAGGGCGCTCAATAGTATGATTTAACGGGGCCTCGGCCCCGTTCTTATGTGGCGCAGGCCAAGCTGCTGCAGGTGGTGAGTGGTGGTCATGCGGGTCACCGGCCAGCCGGTGCAGCGCCTGCGCTGGCAGCAGCAAAAGGCTTTTTACAGATTTTTGACCCGGTACCCTATTTTTAACTCGGGGCCCTAGGGTGTTGGCCCTGACTCCTGTAAGATACGGGCCAGCTCAGGAGAGGACATTTATGCCAAATCAGGCCGGTGACAAAAAGTATAAACGCATCCTGCTCAAGCTCAGCGGAGAGGCATTGACCGGGCAGGAAAGCTTTGGTATCGATCCAAGAATTCTTGATCGCATGGCGCTTGAAGTTGGCCAGTTGGTAGGCATTGGCGTGCAAGTGGGCCTGGTGGTAGGCGGCGGTAATCTGTTCCGGGGTGCCGCATTGCAGGCAGCCGGGTTGGATCGTGTCACGGGAGACCACATGGGCATGCTGGCCACTGTGATGAATGCCCTTGCACTGCGCGATGCCCTGGAAAGATCCAATATATCCACTCAGGTGATGTCGGCGATTCCCATGAGCGGTGTGGTTGATCACTACGACCGTCGCAAGGCCATTCGCGCGCTGAGCAATGGCGACGTGGTGATTTTTGCCGCCGGTACCGGCAACCCGTTTTTCACCACCGACTCCTCTGCCTGTCTTCGCGGTATAGAGGTGGACGCCCAGTTGGTATTGAAGGCGACCAAGGTGGACGGCATCTACTCCGCTGATCCCATGAAATTTCCCGATGCGATCAGGTACGAACACCTCACCTATGACGAAGTGCTGGATAAAAAGCTTGAAGTCATGGACCTGACGGCTATTTGCCTGTGTCGTGACCACCAGATGCCGGTGCGGGTATTTGAAATGGAGAAGAGCGGCGCATTGCTCAATATAGTCAGGGGCGGAGAAGAGGGAACCCTGATCCAGTAACGTGGTGTGTCCGGAAGAGGAAGAATCAAGGTGATCAACGATATAAAGAATGAGGCCCGGGAGCGCATGGAAAAAAGCCTCGAGGCGCTTACCCATAATTTCAACAAGATCCGTACCGGCAGGGCTCACCCCAGCTTGCTGGATGGGGTGCGAGTGGAGTACTACGGTGCGGAGACGCCGCTGTCCCAGATGGCAAACATCTCGGTAGAAGACGCCCGCACCCTGTCCCTGACACCCTGGGACAAGTCCGTGGTCCCGCAAATCGAGCGGGCCATTATGAAATCAGACCTGGGCCTGAACCCCTCCACAGCCGGTGGCGTGATAAGGATTCCCATGCCAATGCTCACGGAGGAGACCCGTAAGGGCTTTACCCGTCAGGCCCGGAAGGAGGCCGAGTCGGCCAGGGTGTCGGTCCGCAACGCGCGCCGGGACGCCATGGGTATGCTCAAGGAGCTGGTGAAGGACAAGGAAATCAGTGAGGACGACGAGCGTCGCGGCCAGGAAGATGTACAGAAATTAACCGACACCTTTGTCGCCCAGGTTGAAAAGCTGCTGGCGGAAAAAGAAACCGACCTGATGGAAATATAAACCCATCCGGATGCGCATCAGCGATAACTCATCCAGGCCAACCGACCATCCAGGGCAGGTGGTACCCCGTCATGTCGCCATCATCATGGACGGCAATAACAGGTGGGCCAAGGCCCGGGGTTTACCCGGCGCTGCCGGTCATCGCGCCGGGGTTGAAGCCGTGCGGGGAGTGTTGCGGGCCTGTCGTGAACAGGGCGTAGAGGTACTCACCCTGTTTGCTTTCAGCAGCGAAAACTGGGGCCGCCCCCAGCCGGAAGTGCGTGCCCTGTTAGCCCTGTTGTCCCGGTATCTGCGCAATGAGGTAAGAGAACTCCACAAGGACGGCATTCGCATGCGTTTCATTGGTGAGCGCGGGCGTTTCAGTGAACGCCTGCGGCGCCTGATGAGCCAGTCGGAAGAACTGACCGCCGGCAACACCGACGCGACCGTGGTTATAGCAGTGGACTATGGCGGCCAGTGGGACATCGCCCAGGCAGCTCAAAAACTGGCGCAAGCTGTACTGGAAGGGAGCCTGCGGCCGCAGGAGATTACACCGGACCTGATTGACCAGAATATCTCCATCAGTGATCTGCCTCGGCCTGATTTGTGTATCCGGACCGGCGGCGATGCGCGGATAAGCAACTTCATGCTCTGGCAGTTCGCCTATAGTGAGCTCTATTTCACCAATACCCTTTGGCCTGATTTCGACGAGGTCGAATTTGCCTGTGCGCTGGCTGACTACAGTCGCCGGGAGCGTCGCTTCGGGCTCCGGGAAGCACCTGAGCCGGTGCCGGTAGGGAGCGATGTGAATGCTTAGGCAAAGAGTCATTACGGCTCTCATCATGGCCGGCCTTTTCCTGGCGGCGGTGGTCTTCCTGTCCCTGCCCTGGCTGGCATTGCTGTTTGGTATTCTCGTTTGCCTCGGGGCCTGGGAGTGGTCCCGCCTCTGCGGCTGGGAGCACCCGACGAATCGAGCCCTGTACGTGGTCGCAGTGGCCGCCGCGATGGGTTTTCTTTACCATTATTGTCAATTGGACGCAGCGCCCGAACGGGAGCAGGTGCAGCCATTTCTCGGGCTCGCTTGCCTGTGGTGGTCACTGGCCCTGTTGTGGGTCAAAGGCTATCCCGGCAGCGCGGTATTCTGGCGCACAAGGGCCATTCGCAACCTGATGGGTTTACTGATATTGGCGCCGGCGTGGCTGGCGGCGGTCTACATGGTGAGCTTTCCGCGCGGCGGTGGGCTGATAGTGGTTATGGTATTGATCGTGGCCTCGGCGGACATTGGTGCTTATTTCTCAGGGAAAACCTGGGGCAAGCACAAGCTCGCGGAGGTTGTCAGCCCCAAGAAAACCTGGGAAGGGTTCTGGGGTGGCATGGCTGCCTGTATGTTGGTGGCCCTGTTGCTCTGGTCACAACTGCCCATACAGCAGGCGCATGTAAGTCTTGTAGCGGTTCTGGTCGTAGCGATGGCCACTGCGCTTGCCTCCGTGGTGGGCGACCTGACTGTTTCCATGGTGAAGCGCGAAGTCGGCCTGAAAGACAGTGGTAGTCTGTTGCCCGGACATGGGGGAGTGCTGGACCGTTTGGACAGTCTTTGCGGGGCAGCTCCGGTGTTTGCCCTGGGTCTGTTGTTGGCGGGCTGGTAGCCATGTCATCAGGTCAACGTCTTGTCAGTGTGCTGGGCTCCACGGGCTCGATTGGTGTGAATACCCTGGACGTTATTGCACGCCACCCCGATCGATTCGCGGTCTTCGGCCTTGCCGCCCATTCCTCGGTGCGGGCGCTGTTGGCCCAGTGCCTTGCCTGCAAGCCGCGCTACGCGGTGATGATGGACGAAGAGGCGGCACAATCGCTGCGTGATCAGCTGCCGTCGGACGGGGTAACCGAAGTTCTCCAGGGCGAAGCGGGTCTGCGGCATATTGCCGGCGCGCCGCAGGTCGATACCGTAATGGCCGCCATAGTCGGTGCCGCGGGACTGCCTTCTGCGCTGGCTGCTGCGCAAGCTGGCAAAACGCTGCTGTTGGCCAACAAGGAGTCGCTTGTCATGGGCGGGCATCTGCTGATGCAGGCGGTGCGAAACTCTGGCGCACGGCTGCTGCCGATAGACAGCGAGCACAATGCGATTTTCCAGTGCATGCCGCCTGACACCGGCAATGCCATGACCTCACTGAAAGGCGTCAGCAAAGTGCTGCTCACGGCCTCCGGCGGTCCCTTTCGCCAATGGAGCACGGCGCAGATGGAGGCGGCCACTCCTGACCAGGCCTGCGCCCACCCCAATTGGTCCATGGGGCGTAAAATATCCGTGGATTCGGCCAGTCTTATGAACAAGGGGCTGGAATTAATTGAGGCCTGCTGGATCTTTGACCTGGCCCCGGAGATGATAGACGTGGTGGTGCATCCACAGAGCATTGTTCACTCGATGGTGCAGTATCTTGACGGTTCGGTAGTGGCACAGATGGGTAATCCGGACATGCGCACGCCGATCGCCTACGGTCTGGGGTGGCCCGACCGGCTGGAGTCCGGGGTTGCCCCAATGGATTTCGTCGCGGCGGCGCGCCTCGATTTTGAGGCGCCGGACGAGGGTCGCTTTCCCTGCCTGCGCCTGGCGCGAGAGGCCTTTACTACCGGCGGTACCGCCATGGCTGTATGCAACGCGGCGAATGAGGTGGCGGTTGCCGCGTTCCTGGCGGGTGAGATTCAATTCACCTCAATCCCCCGGGTCATAGAGCAGACGCTGGCGGAGATGCCGGTGCTTGAACCGAACTCCCTCGCCGTGGTCGAATCAGCAGATGCCGACGCGCGACTGGTCGCAAAGGAACAGGTGGCGACTCTTTATCCTGGCAACACAAAAATGGGGCTCGTTTAATGGACATGGCATATACCATTGGCATCACGCTGGTGACCCTTGCAATCCTCGTTGCGGTGCATGAGTTTGGCCACTTCTGGGTAGCAAGGCGCTGTGGCGTGAAGGTCCTGCGTTTTTCCATTGGTTTTGGGCCGTCGCTGGTGCGCTGGCGCGACAGACTGGACACCGAATACAGCATTGCCGCAATACCCCTGGGCGGCTACGTCAAGATGCTCGATGAGCGCGAAGGCGAAGTGTCGGCGGTGGAACTGGAGCAGGCATTTAATCGCAAACCGGTCTTGCAGCGAATCGCCGTTGTCAGTGCCGGGCCCCTGGCCAATTTTCTGCTCGCTATCGCTGTGTACTGGGGCCTGTTCATGGCCGGCGAGAGTGGTTATGCGCCGCGCATCGGCGAGGTCGAGCAAGGTTCGGTGGCTGACGTGGCCGGCCTGGAGCCGGGCCAGGAGATTGTAGCCGTCGATGGTGTCGACACCCCCACCTGGCAGGCGCTCAGTTTTCGTCTGCTCGATCGTATCGGCGATACGGGCACTATTTCGTTTGCGGTCAAGTACCCGGATTCCGAGATGGTCTATGAGTCCGAGGCCCAGATCTCACGCTGGTTGTCCGGTGACGAGCAGCCCGACCTCTTTGGCGGCCTGGGTATTTCGATGTACACCCCCGAGGTGCCCCCCGTCATCGGGCAGGTTGTCAGCGGCGGGGCGGCTGACCGGGCGGGTATGCAAAGCGGGGACGAGGTAGTCAGGGCCGATGGCGTATCCATGCCGCTGTGGATGGACTGGGTGGAGTATGTTCGAGCGCGTCCCGGGCAGGCGATAGATGTCGAATTTCGGCGTGGCATGGAGCTGTTGCAGGTGGTCATTACCCCCGAGCGGCTGGTGGAGGAGGACGGTGAGGTCATAGGCCGGGTCGGCCTGGGAGTTCAGTTTCCCGACATGCCTGACGAACTGCTGCGAAAGTTTGAGCGCGGCCCTGTTGAAGCCCTGGGTGCCAGCCTGCAGCGCACGGGTGAGCTGGTGGGTTTTACCCTCAACTCCATAAAAAAGATGGTGATGGGGCTGATCTCGCCAAAAAACTTGAGCGGACCGATCACCATTGCTAAAGTGGCCAGCGCATCAGCCAAGTCAGGTATTGAAGCCTATGTCAGTTTCCTGGCGTTGCTCAGTGTCAGCCTTGGGGTGTTGAACCTGCTTCCTATTCCAGTGCTTGACGGGGGGCATTTACTGTTTTACTTCGCCGAGCTGTTGGCGGGCCGACCTGTACCTGAAAAAATACAGGCATTTGGTTATCAGGTGGGTCTGTTCCTGGTGCTGGGCATAATGTTTCTGGCCCTATATAACGATTTTTCACGCCTGTAGTGAGTTAACGCCCGCAGGCACTACCCGTCTATCGAGTGAACTTTGATTAAGCGCATTAGCATTTTATTCGCCCTGGCCCTGGTGCTTATGGCTCCCCTGGCGTCGGCCCAGACCTTTATTATCGCCGATATTCGGGTAGAGGGGCTGCAGAGGGTATCCGCCGGAACAGTATTCGCCGCCCTGCCGGTGGCAGTGGGTGATCTGGTAGACGAACAGGCCATGCGTGCCGCGGCGCGCAGCCTGTTTGCCACCGGTAACTTCGACGATATTCAAATCGGCCGCGATAACAACGTACTGGTGGTGGTCGTCGTGGAACGACCCAGTATCAGCGAGATCAATATCGAGGGTAACAAGGCCATTGAGACCGAGGCCTTACTGGACGGCCTCAAGGGCGCCGGCCTGGCGGTAGGTCAGGTATTCCAGCGTTCAACCCTGGAGGGGATGCAGCTTGAGCTGCAGCGCCAGTACGTGCAGCAGGGCCGCTACGACGCCAATATCGAGACCGAGGTGATACCCGAACCTCGCAACCGGGTAACGATAAATATCGACGTGGATGAAGGTACCGTAGCCGCCATCAAGCATATTAACGTGGTGGGAAACCAGGCCTTCAGCGACGAGGACATTGCCGACCTGTTTGAGCTTCAGACCACCGGTTGGCTGTCCTTCTTCAGCAACGACGACAAATACTCCAAGGAAAAATTGACGGGCGACCTGGAAAAACTCTCGTCCTACTATATGGACCGGGGTTACCTGCAGTTCAATATCGACTCTACCCAGGTGTCTGTTTCTCCCGACATGGAAGAGGTATATATCACCGCCAATATTACGGAAGGCGATATTTTCACCATCAGCTCGGTGGAGCTCTCGGGTGATCTGGTTCTGCCCGAGGCAGACCTGCGGCGCTTCCTGCTGGTAACCGAGGGGCAGATCTTTTCCCAGCAACTGGTGACCAGTACTGAGGAATACATGACCCGGCGGCTGGGGAATGACGGCTATAATTTCGCCAAGGTGACCGGTATCCCGGAGGTGAACGCTGAAGACAATACGGTCGGGATGAAGTTTTTTGTCGACCCGGGCAAGCGTACCTATGTCCGCCGTATCAATTTCAAGGGCAATATGAAAACCGCCGATGACGTGCTGCGACGAGAGATGCGACAGATGGAGTCCGCCCCCGCATCGGCTGCCAACATCGAACAATCCAGGATCCGATTGGAACGACTGGGATTTTTCAGCAGGGCCACCGTCGAGACCAAGGAAGTGCCCGGCCACGATGACCTTATCGATGCGGATTTCACAGTAGAAGAACAGTCCTCGGGCAGTATCGGTGCCAGCGTGGGTTATGCCCAGGACGCCGGCATCATTCTGGGCCTGAACGTGCAACAGGATAACTTCCTCGGCACCGGCAAGCGGATCGGGCTGGGGCTGAACAAGTCGCAGTACCAGGATCTTTACAACTTCAGCTATACCAACCCTTACTTTACTGAGGATGGGGTTAGTCGCGGTTTCAATATCTATTACCGTTCTACTGACCTGTCTGAGGTCAATATCGCGAGCTACTCTACCGATACGCTGGGTGGCAATATCAACTTTGGCTACCCGATCAAGGAAACCCAGCGTCTTGGCTTCAGCTTCGGTATAGCCAATACAGATGTTACCGCCGGCCGCTTCGCTGTGCAGGAAATCAAGGGTAGCCCGCGCCTGGAAAGCTCAGTAGACGACTGGTTCGAAAGCACCCGGCGGGCCGATGGCACCTACAGCGCCGTTGAGGTCATCGAGCCGATCGGCACACTGCCGCCCGAGTACGAAATTCCGAAACTGCAAGAGGGTTTCCTCGACGAGAACGGGAACGAATACCTCAACTACACGGTCACCGGCAGCTGGAGCCAGTCGACCCTGAACCGGGGGCGTATGGCCACCCGGGGCGCGGCCCAGACCGTAGCACTGGAGGTGTCCGTGCCTGCCTCCGACCTTGAGTTTTTCAAGCTGACTTATAACGCGGAGATCTATTTCCCCGTGCCACTGCTGCCACCGAGCTGGACTTTGCGCCTGCGAACCGAGCTTGGCTATGGTGATGGCTGGGGCGATACGGAAGGCCTGCCTTTCTATGAGAACTTCTTCGCTGGTGGCTTTGGCTCTGTTCGTGGTTTCCAGAGCAATACGCTTGGCCCGCGCAGTACGCCCGCGCTGCCCTATGCTATATCTCAGCCGGTGACCGCCATTGATGAGGATGGTAATCCGACCCAGTTTGGTGGCCCCAGAGGAAACGAATTTGGCTATGTTTACCTGCCCGGTACTGGAAAACTGGCTGTCGACGCACCCAATAGGAACGGTGATCCCTTCGGCGGCAACGTACTTGTGGTAGGTGGTGCCGAGGTGATATTCCCGCTGCCGTTTATCAAGGACCAGAACAGCCTGCGGACGGCTTTCTTCCTCGATGCGGGTAATGTGTTCAGTACGGACTGTGGGTCTTCCCAGCTCAATTGTGATAATGTCGATTTCAGTGCCTTGCGTTATTCGCTGGGCGTTGGCCTGACCTGGATAACCGGTTTCGGTCCCCTGACCTTCAGTCTCGCCAAGCCCTTTAATGAAGACGAGTTCGATCAGGATGAGGTCTTCCAATTCACACTCGGTCGCGGATTTTAAAATTTTTATTACACACTACGGAGAAAACTGTGTCTAAGCTGCTCAAGTTAACATTTGCTGTATTGGTACTGGCGCTACCCACTTTGGGTTGGGCCCAGGGAAAAATTGCTGTCGTCGATCTGCAGGAGGCCATCCTGCAAACCGATACCGCCCAGAAGCGCCTGGAGGAGATCAGGAACCAGCCCGAGTTCAAGACGGACAAGGCGGAATTTGATCGCTTGAAAAAAGAAATGGACGATATGGTCAAGAAGTTCCAGAAAGATGCTGCGGTCATGAGCCAGGAACAACAGACAGCGGCCCGGCAAAAACTGTCCAGCAAGCAGGCTGACCTGGAGCATGTGGTTGGCAAGGTACAGCAGACCGAGCAGGCAGCTGCCCAGGCACTGTTGCAGGAATTGGGCCCCAAGGTGCAGGAAGTACTGCGAGAGCTCATCACCTCGGAAGGTATAGGATTATTGCTGCAGCGCGGGGCCGTTATCCATGCGGATCCCAGCTATAGCATTACCACCAAGGTAACCGATAAGCTGAATCAGTCAGCGGCGAAGTAATCGCGCTATGTTTTCACTGGCTGAGCTGGCGGACCGCTTTGGTCTGGAGTTCACCGGTGAAGCGGACAAGATCCTCACCGGCATAGCCACCCTGGCGGAGGCGGGCGCCGGTGACGTGGCTTTTCTCGCCAATAGCAAATACCTGCCGGAGTTGGCCACCACCTGCGCCGGCGCGGTCATACTCCATCCCGACCTTTCATCGCGCTGCCCGGCAGCGTGCCTGTTGGCAGAGGCGCCCTACGTCGCGTTTGCGCGTATCTCCCACCTGTTCGACAAATCCCCGCAGCCCGCTGCAGGGATTCATCCTTCTGCTGTGGTGTCCCCGGAGGCTGAAATCCGTGCCGGTGCCAGTGTCGGGCCCCATGCGATCGTGGAGGCAGGGGCTGTTGTGGGTGCCGACGTGTTCCTGGGAGCCGGGGTCTATGTCGGTCATGACAGTCGTCTGGGTGCGGGTAGCAGGGTATTACATCATGCGGTTATTTATCACGATGTTCACATAGGTGAGCAGTGTGTGATCCATGCCCAGGCAGTGCTGGGCGCCGAGGGGTTCGGGTTTGCATCGGGGCCCGATGGCTGGGAGAAGGTCTGCCAGTTGGGCGGGGTGCGAATTGGTGACCGCGTGGAAATAGGGGCCTGCACTTCGGTGGATCGCGGGACCCTGGGCCATACGGTCATTGCGGACGGCGCCATTATCGACAACCAGGTCCAGGTGGGACACAACTGCCGCATCGGGAAAAATACCGCGATAGCCGGTTGCAGTGGTCTGGCCGGAAGCACGATTATAGGGGCTAATTGCACTCTGGCTGGTGGCGTCGGCGTCGTCGGGCACGTCGAGATTTGCGATAACGTGCACGTGACGGGAATGACTATGGTGACCAAGTCGATCACCACTGCGGGCTCCTATTCGTCCGGTACGCCCATGGACAGCACTCGCGACTGGAAACGCAACGCCGTGCGTTTCTCCCAGCTCGAATCTATCAGGCAGCGTTTGGTGAACCTCGAGAGTCGGTGCAAACAATCTGACAAGGGATAACGATGGACATCGACGAGATTCGCAAGTACCTGCCCCACCGCTACCCCTTCCTGCTCGTGGATCGGGTGGTAGAGTTTGTCCCTGGTGAGTCGATAGTGGCTTTCAAGAATCTCAGTATCAACGAACCGTATTTCGATGGGCACTTCCCGGGAAAGCCGATTTTCCCCGGCGTCCTGTTGCTGGAGGCAATGGCCCAGGCGGCGGGTATCCTGGGATTCAAGAGCAAGGGCAAAACCCCGCTGGATGGTTCGATCTATTATTTTGCCGCCGCGGATGAACTGCGTTTCAAGCGGCCCTGTGTCCCCGGCGACCGCATTATGCTGCGCGCAACAATCGTGTCGGAGCGCCGCGGCATCGCGAAGTTCAAGGTCAGCTCGGATGTAGACGGCGAAATCGCGGCTTCGGCTACCATACTCTGCGCAGAACGGTGATTCATGAGCAGGCTATCGTCGATCCGGGAGCCACGCTGGCCGACGATGTCACGGTGGGTCCCTGGAGTTTTATCGGGCCCGATGTCGAGATAGGCCCCGGCTGTAAAATCGAACCCCACGTTGTTATCAAGGGTCCTACCCGGATAGGTGCCGGCAACCACATCTACCAGTTTTCCAGCCTCGGCGAAGCCACGCCCGACAAGAAATACCGGAATGAACCCACGCGCCTCGTGGTAGGCGACCACAACGTTATTCGCGAGGGCGTCACCATTCACCGCGGTACCGTGCAGGACCGCGCAGAGACCACTATCGGTGACCATAACCTGTTGATGGCGGCGGTGCACATAGGCCACGACTGCATCGTTGGCAACCATACAGTGCTGGTTAACAATGTGGCATTGGCGGGCCATGTCGGCGTGGGCGACTGGGCGATACTCAGTGGTTATACCCTGGTGCACCAGTTCTGCAAGATCGGTGCCCACAGTTTCAGCGGAATGGGTACCGCAATAGGCAAGGACGTACCGGCTTTCGTGACCGTCAGCGGTGCGCCGGCCGAGGCCAAGACGATCAATGTGGAAGGGATGCGCAGGCGCGGTTTTTCCGCCGATGCCATCAACAATGTGCGGCGGGCCTACAAGATAATCTATAAGCAGGGCCTGACCCTGGATATTGCCCTGCAGCGACTCGAACAGATGATGAGTGGCTCCGCAGAAGTGCAATTGCTGATCGAGTCCCTGCAAGCCTCGGAACGCGGTATCGTTCGCTAGTGGTTTTTTCGCATGATTTTTGCGCTGCCGCCGCATCTCGACGATGCCGCGAGACGGCGTCTCTCGCCTAGTGCGCCTGGCTGTTGTAGCGGGAGAGGCCTCAGGCGACATGCTGGGGGCCGGGGTGCTGGCGGCATTGCGCACACGGTTTCCCGACATGGTAGTCGAGGGCATAGGCGGGCCGCTGATGGAGGCCCAGGGCTTGCGCAGCCTGTTTCCTATGGAACGCCTTTCAGTCATGGGCTTTATTGATCCGCTCAAACGGCTGCCGGAACTGTTGCGGATACGTCGGGCACTTTACCAGCGCTTCAGCGCCGCCCCCCCCGACCTTTTCCTGGGCATAGACGCACCTGATTTTAATCTGACACTGGAGCGCTGGCTGCGCGAGGGCGGCATCTGCACGGCGCACCTGGTAAGTCCCTCGGTGTGGGCCTGGCGGCCCGCCCGCATTCGCAAAATAAAGCGTGCGGTTGATCTTATGCTGTGTCTGTTCCCCTTTGAGACCGCCATCTACCAGCAGCACGGTGTACCGGTGAGTTTTGTCGGTCATCCCATGGCGGATGAGATTCCGCTACAGGTGAACAAGCTGGCGGCCAGGCAGGCCCTGGCATTGGTCCCCGGGGCGGCCACGCTGGCCCTGTTGCCGGGTAGCCGCAGCGCCGAAGTTCGCCTGCTCGCACCGCGGTTGCTGGAGGCAGCCAGGCTGCTCAGGAGAGAGTTTTCCGGGCTGGCCTTTGTGCTGCCCGCTGCCAGCCCTGAACGCGAAAGCCAGCTGCGAATACTGCTGGAGGAGTACCGCGACCTGGATGTTGCCCTGGTGGCCGGTCGCGCCCGGGAAGCGATGGCCGCCAGTGATATCGTATTGCTGGCCTCGGGCACGGCCACTCTCGAGGCGGCTCTGTTGAAGCGACCTATGGTGGTGGCCTACAGGATGGGTGCCGTCGGCTGGCTGCTGCTGCGCTGGCTGGTGACCACACCCTATGCTGCGTTGCCCAATATTCTCGCCGGCCGGGCCCTGGTCCCCGAATTGTTGCAGGCGGATGCCAGCGCGGCCAATCTGGCAGCGGCGGTAGGGCGGCTGCTGTCAGACCCTGCGGAAGCCGCTGCGCAAGTCCAGGGTTTTGCGGGGATTCACGATGATTTGCGCCGCGGCTATGGTGAGCGCTGCGCCGAGGCATTGACGGGGCTGTTGGCCCGGAGGTCGGTTGCAAGTGGATGATCTTTTTCAGGTAGATTACGACGGCCCGGGCCTGGCAGGCGTGGATGAAGTGGGCCGTGGTCCACTGGCCGGGGATGTTGTTGCGGCGGCGGTGATACTGGATCCTGCCAGGCCTGTCAGCGGACTGCGGGACTCGAAAAAATTGAGTGCAGCCCGACGCGAGTCACTCGCGGTGCTGATCCGGGAGCAGGCGCTGGCCTGGTCCGTGGCGCGGGCGACCGTGGCCGAGATTGATGAGCTCAATATATTGCAGGCGTCACTGCTCGCGATGCACCGTGCGGTGCGGGCACTGCAACCACAGCCCGGCTACGTGCTGGTCGACGGCAATCGGCTGCCGCGCTGGGACTACGCTTCGGAGCCGGTGGTTAAAGGGGACGACCGGGTGCCGGCCATTGCCGCCGCGTCCATTCTGGCCAAGGTACAGCGTGATAACGAACTGATTGCCCTGGAACTGGAGTATCCCGGTTACGGTTTTGCCGCCCACAAGGGTTATCCCACCGCGGCCCATATCAAGGCCCTGCAGACCCTGGGTGTGACCCCTGTTCACCGCCGTACATTCGGGCCCGTGCGTGCGCTTCTGGGCCCGAACGAGCCGATTTGACGGGCCGATACTGACCGGCGTCTGGCGTCCTTACCGGCTGACAGTTGGAGATGTCCAGCCTTTGCTTGTTAAGTTTGCTTTGTTGGTCCGGGGCAATACAACATTGACGGCAAGCAGGGTAGAATTCACCGGATGACTGACTTCGTACACCTGCGCCTGCACACTGAATATTCCCTCGTCGACGGCCTGGTACGCGTCAAGCCCCTGGTGCAACGCGTTGCGGAACTGGGTATGCCCGCCGTTGCGGTGACCGACGTCAGCAATTTCTACGGCCTGATCAAAATGTACCAGGCGGCTTTCGGGGCCGGTGTCCAGCCTATTATAGGCGTGGACCTGATGGTGCTCGATGCCGACGACCCGGACAGGGCCTGGCCGCTGTGCCTGTTGGCGATGGATATGGAGGGCTACCACAACCTCACCCTGCTTATCTCCAGGGCCTTTACCGAGGGTCAGTACCTGGGCGTGCCCTACGTCCACAAGTCCTGGTTGCAGGAGTGCTCGCAGGGCGTGATAGCACTTTCGGCCGGCGCTGCCGGCGAGGTAGGGCAGGCGCTGCTGGGCGGCAAGGCCGATCTCGCAGCGACCCGGCTGAGCCAGTGGATGGCGCTGTATCCCGGGCGCTATTACCTCGAACTGCACCGCACCGGGCGCGAGGGCGACGAGGCGCACGTGCATGCGGCAGTCGCCCTGGCAACCGAAATGCAGTGTCCCGTGGTTGCCACCAATGATGTCCGTTTCCTGGATTCCTCGGAGTTTGAGGCCCATGAGGCCAGGGTCTGCATCCGTGAGGGTAGAACCCTGGATGACCCGCGCCGCGCCCGTATCTACTCCGACCAGCAATACCTGCGCACCCCGGCGGAAATGGCGGAGCTGTTCGCCGATATTCCAGAGGCCCTGTCCAATTCGCTAGAGATAGCCAGGCGCTGCCATCCGGTACTCGAGCTGGGCAAGCCCTACCTCCCGGACTACCCGGTACCGCAGGGCATGACCATGGATGAATTTTTCCGCCAGCAGTCCCACGATGGTCTGGAGCGGCGCCTGGCGGCATTGCCGGACCTGGCAAGCGCTGACGCCGCGGAGCAACTGGCGCAGTATCGTGAACGCCTGGATTTTGAGCTGGACACCATCGTCCAGATGGGCTTTCCCGGCTACTTCCTGATTGTGATGGACTTCATCCGCTGGGCCAAGCAGCACGATATACCGGTAGGCCCGGGACGGGGTTCCGGCGCCGGCTCGCTGGTGGCCTATGCCCTGGAGATCACGGACCTCGACCCGCTTGAATACGACCTGCTGTTTGAGCGTTTCCTCAATCCCGATCGGGTGTCCATGCCGGATTTCGATGTCGATTTCTGTATGGAGAAGCGCGACAGGGTGATCGACTACGTGGCCGATACCTATGGTCGAGAGGCGGTCTCCCAGATTATTACCTTTGGCACCATGGCCGCCAAGGCGGTGGTGCGAGACGTCGCGCGGGTGCAGGGCAAGGCATACGGGCTGGCGGACAAGCTTTCCAAGATGATCCCTTTTGAAGTGGGCATGACCCTGGACAAGGCGCTGGAGCAGGAGGAGCCCCTGCGGGATTTCCTGCGGGATGACACCCAGGCCCAGGAGATCTGGGATATGGCGGTGCAGCTGGAGGGTATTACCCGAAACGTGGGTAAGCACGCCGGGGGAGTGGTGATCGCGCCCTCCAAGCTCACCGACTTTTCACCCTTGTTCTGCGACGAGACCGGCGGCGGCCTGGTTACCCAGTACGACAAGGGAGATGTGGAAGAGGCCGGCCTGGTCAAGTTTGACTTTCTCGGCCTGCGCACCCTGACCATCATTGACTGGGCGGTCAAGATGATCAATTCCGTACGCCAGCAGCAGGCGGAGCAGCCGCTGGATATCACCCAGATACCCCTCGATGACGAGGCCAGTTTCAGCCTGCTGCAGTCCGCCGAAACAACGGCGGTGTTCCAGTTGGAATCGCGCGGTATGAAGGATTTGATCAAGCGCCTGCGCCCCGACTGCTTCGAGGACATCATCGCCCTGGTGGCGCTGTTTCGGCCCGGCCCCTTGCAATCGGGCATGGTGGACAACTTCATCAACCGCAAGCACGGCAGGGAGGCGATCTCCTATCCCGATGTACAGTGGCAGCACGATTCTCTCAAGCCCATCCTGGAGCCTACCTACGGCATCATCCTTTATCAGGAACAGGTCATGCAGATCGCCCAGGTGCTGGCGGGCTACACCCTGGGTGGTGCAGACATGCTGCGCCGGGCCATGGGCAAGAAGAAACCCGAGGAAATGGCGAAGCAACGGGCCGTGTTTGAAGAGGGCGCCCGCTCCAAGGGTATCGATGGTGACCTGGCGATCAAGATCTTCGACCTGGTGGAGAAGTTCGCCGGTTACGGTTTCAACAAATCCCACTCCGCAGCCTATGCCCTGGTGTCCTACCAGACCGCCTGGCTGAAATCCCACTATCCCGCGCCGTTCATGGCGGCGGTGATGAGCTCGGAACTGCAGAACACGGACAAGATCGTGGTGTTCGTGGAAGAGTGCAGGGCGATGAAGTTAACCCTCAAGCTGCCGGATGTGAACGAGGGGCAGTATATGTTCACGGTCAACGCGCACAACGAGATCATCTATGGGCTGGGCGCAATCAAGGGCCTGGGCGAGGGGCCTATAGAAAATGTGCTGGCCGCCAGGGAGGAGGGTGGACCCTTTCTGGACCTGTTTGATTTTTGCGGGCGCACCGACCCCCGCAAGGTGAATCGCCGGGCGATCGAAGCCCTGGTGCGCTCGGGCGCCTTCGATTCCCTGAACGAGGACCGCTGGGTGCTGATGGCCAGCCTGGAGGACGCACTGAAGGCGGCAGAGCAAAGTGCCAGCAACCGCGATAGCGGCATAGACGACCTGTTCGGCGAGGTGGTGCCCAGCCAGGGTAAGGGCGCGGGCGATGTCTACGCGCCCTTCAGGAACGTAAGACCCTGGCCGGAAAAACAGCGCCTGGCCGGGGAGAAGGACACCCTCGGCCTCTATGTAACCGGCCACCCCATTGACGAATATGAAAGCGAAGTGCGCAAATTTGCCCCCACCCGTATTGCCGAGGTGCGCCCCAACAAGCAGGGCAGCCAGTTCCTGGCGGGGCTTATCGTGGCCAGCCGCACCATGAAGACCAAGCGTGGTGACACCATGGCCATTTTGCAGCTGGATGACCGCAGCGCTCGGATAGAGGTCACCGTATACGCCGATACTTACGCCGAACACAGGGAACTTCTCGGGAAGGACAATATTGTGATAGTGGAAGGCACGGTGGCACATGACGACTACTCCGGCGGACTGGGTATGCGCGCTCGTGGTGTACGCAGTTTGTTGCAAGCCAGGCAGGACTACGCATCGGAGCTCACCATCGAGGTCAGCGATGACATGCTGGACTCGAAACTCACCGACTGGCTGGAAAAAACCCTGGCCGGCGCCGGTGGTGGTCACTGCCCGGTAGCGCTGATCTATCGCCAGGCCGGCGGCAGGGCCCGGGTAAAGCTCGGGGAGCGCTGGCAGGTGTTGCCCAGCGATGAGCTGTTGCAGGAATTGCGCGACTGCATGGGCAGCGAGCGCGTAGCGCTGCAATACGCCTGAGCGCTTTCGAACAAGCCAATATTAACAATAACGGGAAAGGAGAAGCACCGCATGTTATTGCAGGGCAAGGTGGTAATTGTATCGGGAATAGGTCCGGGGTTGGGCCAGGAGCTTGCCGTACTGGCGGCGAGGGAGGGCGCGGAGGCAGTGGTGTTGGCCGCTCGCACCGCGCAAAAACTGGATGCAGCCGAGCAGGATATCAATGCCCTAGGCCTGGGTACCTCGGTGTTGAAGGTGGCCACCGATATCGCGGAGCAGGCCCAGTGCCAGGCGCTGGCTCAGCGCGCGCTGGACGCCTTCGGGCGTATCGATGTGTTGTTTAACAGCGCCTACGATCCGGGGAGTTTCGAGCCCATCGCCCAGGCGAATCTCGATGGCTGGCGCCGGGCCATGGATGTGAATTTTTTCGGCACCATGCAGCTGACCCAGGCCTGTGTGCCCGCCATGATAGATGCCGGGGGTGGTGCCGTGGTGATGATCGGTACCATGGTTGAACACAAGCCCCTGGCCACCCAGGGTGGTTACGGCGCCTCCAAGTCCGCCCTGCGCAGCGCAACCAAGCACCTGGCCCTGGAGCTGGGCAAGCACGGAATCAGGGTCAATAGCTGCCATATGGGCTGGATGTGGGGGCCTGCGGTTGAGGGTTACTTTGCCTGGCAGGCCAGTGAATCCGGCAAGACACAGCAAGAGCTGATAGCCGAGGTGGCGCGCAATATTCCCCTGGGGGTGATTCCCGATGACGGCGAGTGTGCCAAGGCCGCGGTATTCCTGGCTTCGGACTATGCCAGCGTTGTGACCGGCGCCGCACTGGATGTGAACGGCGGAGAATACATGCCGGTTTAGGTGTTGGGTGGGCACACGCCCCGGGTTTATAGATAACGGGAGAAATAATCATGGCAGACATGACGGATGATGATAAGCAGATCAGGGCAGAGGCGGCGGTATTCAGGCGCTTGTTGGCGCACCTGGACAGTCGTAAGGATGTGCAGAACATAGAGCTGATGAACCTGTCGGGCTTTTGCCGCAACTGCCTGTCAAAGTGGTATGTGGCGGCGGCCGAGGACCACGGACTAGAGGTGGACTACGACGAGGCCAGGGAGCGTGTGTATGGCATGCCCTACACGCAGTGGAAAGAGAAATATCAGGGCGAGGCCAGCCCGGAGCAACTGGCCGCATTCGCGGCTGCCAAGCCGGATTAGGCCGGCGGTATCAGTTGCTGGTGTTGTCTGTGTCGAGCAGGTACTTGAGCCGACAGGTGTAGGGCTCGATGGCTTCATCGGCAATGCGCTGCAGGGTCTGGCTGATGGAGTCGGCAGGCGCGTTACCTGAGTCATCGCCCGAGGTAATCTGGCGGCCTAGTGTCGAGAGTCCGTCGCCTATAGCGGTCGCGCTTTCTATAGTGGCCTGCAGCAGGAACATCTCCGCCACGATCAGTCCGTCCACTGTGCGGCGAATTCGGCCAGCTGACGCGTTATTTGTGTCCATTCCAATATCCTCCCACGAAAGTGATCCCTGTTTTTCCCTCGCGCTGTGGTATCAATGCGCCGCCCTGGTGCATTGTCCTGGCGAAAGTGCCCTCTGCCGGGGCATATAACCGGCAGTAAAGCCATTCTGGCGCCCTTGTTATATGGCCAGCAAACCCCGTGCCAGGGGTCGGCTATAGTAGTTATTTTTTGTGACAGTGCAATGGTCTTGCGGTCTGAATCTGCGTAAATGTTGCCCTTTATTGGATGTGGTTGAATTTTGATTCTATTGGACCATACTGATCGACCCCGATTGAGGCTGTTTTCCGGAGGCCCCGGAATGTTCTTAGCGGGCAGTTAGTCCCAAAAATAGTAAAAAAGGAATTCATTAATGAGTTACCGACATACGCTCGCATGCCTCTTACTGACCCTGGGTACCGGCTTCGCACTAAGCTCCCAGGCCGCTGACAAACCCAATATCCTGGTGTTCTGGGGAGATGATATAGGCATCACCAATATCAGCTCCTACAGTGACGGCATCATGGGCTACCGCACCCCCAATATCGATCGTATCGCCAATGAGGGGATTCGCTTTACCGACTACTACGGTGACCAGAGCTGCACCGCGGGTCGTTCCAGTTTTATTACCGGCCAGTCGCCCCTGCGAACTGGCCTGAGCAAGGTGGGTATGCCCGGGGCCGAGCTGGGTCTGCAGGACAGGGATCTCACTATCGCCGAGGTACTCAAGGCCCAGGGATATGCCACTGGACAGTTCGGCAAGAATCACCTGGGTGACAAGGACAAGTTCCTGCCCACCAATCACGGCTTCGATGAATTCCTGGGGAATCTCTATCACCTCAATGCCGAGGAAGAACCGGAGGATGTGGATTACCCCAAGGATCCCGCCTTCCGCAAAATGTTCGGCCCCCGCGGTGTGATTCATTCCTTTGCCGATGGTCGTATCGAGGATACCGGCCCACTGACCCGTAAGCGCATGGAAACGGCAGATGAAGAGTTTATCGCCGCAGCCAAGAAATTTGTCGATAAATCGGTGAAGTCCAAAAAGCCTTTCTTCGTCTGGGTTAATACCACCGGTATGCACTTTCGGACCCATCCGGCCAAGAAGCACCTGGGCAAATCGGGTCAGGATTTTTACAACGATGTGATGGTGGCGCATGACGAGCTGGTTGGGGAGATGCTGAATCAGCTCGATGAACTGAAAATTGCTGACAACACTATCGTGTTCTATTCCACTGACAACGGTGTGCATTACAACACCTGGCCGGACGCCGGTATTACACCCTTCCGCAGTGAGAAGAACTCCAACTGGGAGGGCGCCTACCGGGTGCCGGCCATGGTGCGCTGGCCGGCAAAGATCAAGCCCGGCCAGGTGTCCAACGAGGTGATGTCCCACCTGGACTGGATGCCCACCCTGGTGGCCGCCGCCGGTGATGCCAAGCTGAAACAGGACCTGCTCAAGGGCAAGCGTATTGGCAGCAAGAATTCCAAACTGCACCTGGATGGCTACAACTTCCTGCCCTATTTCACCGGCCAGGCCGAAAAGGGGCCGCGTCGGGAGTTTATCTACCACAACGATGCCGGTATGCCGGTCTGTGTGCGGGTGGGCGACTGGAAAATTGTCTACGCGGAAAACCGGGCCAAGACCATGGCTCTGTGGGCCGAACCGTTTGTTACGCTGCGTGTCCCCAAGATATTCAACTTGCGGCGGGATCCCTTCGAGCGGGCCGACCACAACTCCAATACCTACTGGGACTGGATGATCGACAAGGCGGCCTGGATGTACCTGTCCGGTGCGGTGACCACCCAGTACCTGCAGACCTTTGCCGATTATCCCCCCAGCCAGAAGCCTGACTCCTGGTCCATCGACAAACTGACCGAGCGCTATCTAAATGTGAAATAGGCTGGCGCCGGAACCGAAAAGCCTGCATTAGCAGGCTTTTTTGTAGGGGCCGCTCAGGCTGTGCGCTGCGCGGGCGCCGGGGGCTGCTGTGGTGGGTCAAGTGCTAAAAGGGTTCGGGCTGGTTAAGATCGCGATTCAGCATTATCATCGATAGCAATAACGGCGCTCGATGCCATACTAAAAATCTCCGGGGTACCCTAGTTATGAAAACGTTCTGTCGACTGCTGATACCGACTTTCCTGTTGTTGCCGCTGGTGTCGGGTTCGCTTTGGGCCTATCCGCTGGATGGGTACGAGGAAACCGGTATCCGACGGGTAGAGGGCGCCAGGCTGGCGAATGAGGGCCTGGCCAAGGGCGGTTATCAGCCGCCGGGAGCAATGCTGACGACGGAACAGGTTGACCTGAGGCTGGTCGGCAAAAATGTCAGCCTGCCGCCAATAGACCCGGTATTTACCTCGCAGATTGTGGCCCTGCTGGGCGAGAATGCGGATCGCTACGGGGTGGCGGTACTGGATCTTACCGACAGGGATAATCTTCGGTATGCGGAACACCGTGGCGACCACCTTCAGAATGTGGGCAGTGTCGGTAAACTACTGGCCGCGCTGGGCCTGTTTCAGGCACTGGCCGATGCCTGGCCGGATGATCTTGAGAAACGAAAGACCATTTTGCGCGACACGGTTGTAACAGCTGACGATTTTACCGTGAGCGACCACCACACGATTCGACTATTTGACGTTGAAAGCAGGGAGCTGACCCGCCGCACTATGGCGATCGGTGACCAGGGTTCACTCTGGGAGTACCTGGACTGGACACTGTCGGTCAGCTCAAACTCCGCGGCGGCAATGACAATGCGCGAGGCCATGTTACTGCGGCACTTTGGCAAGGACTATCCGGTGTCTGAGGAGCAGATCAAAACCTTTTTCTCCACCACCCCACGCAGCGAGCTCACCAGTTTGTTTCAGGAGACTTTCTGGGCCCCGGTGACCCTCAATGGCCTGCCGCTGGACCAGATTCGCCAGGGAAGCTTTTTTACCCGGCAGGGCAAGGCAAATGTATCCGGGGGAGGCAACAGCTATGCGACGGCCCGCACCCTGATGGACTTTTTACTCAAGATGGAAGAGGGCGTGCTGGTGGATGAGTGGAGTAGCCTCCAGTTGAAGCGATTGCTGTATATGACTGAGCGGCGTATCCGTTACGCGTCTTCACCCGAGTTGAAGGATGCCGCGGTGTATTTCAAATCCGGCTCTTTGTATAAGTGCGGCCCCGAGGAGGGGTTCACCTGTAAGGCCTACCACGGCAATATCAGGAACTATATGAATTCCGTGGCAATCATCGAGCAGGAAGTCGACGGTGTTAAATTGCAGTATATGGCAGTCGTAATTTCCAATATCCTGCGGCAGAACTCTGCCGTAGATCATCAAACGCTGGGCACCCGTATCCACCGCCTGATTAAAAAGGAACACGCGGTAGCAGCGCCATAAGCCGGGAGTCATCAGCTTGCATTACAGGCGCCCGTAGTGGCGCCGCTTCCTTGCGCGCCACCAGGGCACTGACACAATGAACCAGCTTTCCACAACCGAACGGGTTCTGAGCCTGTTCACCGAGGTTAAACCCGGCGAGGGCACTACCGCCGTACTGATGTTCGCCAATGTATTCCTGATCCTCCTGGCCTACTATTTCATCAAGCCATTGCGAGAGGGCTGGATCGCCGTCTCGGACATACAGGGCCTGTCAAAGATGGAGGTCAAGGCGTATTCGAGCTTCGCCCAGAGTATTATTTTGCTCTTTGTCGTTGGCTGGTACGCCCGGCTGGCTGACCGCTGGGACCGGGTTACCCTGTTTACCCGCGCTACCCTGTTCTGCATATCCAATATGGTCATCTTCTGGTTCCTGCAACCGAATTTCTTCTTTGAGCAGCTGCCGGTGTCAGGTCTTGTCTATTACCTGTGGGTTGGTATGTTCGGCGTTTTCGTGGTCGCGCAGTTCTGGACGTTTTGCGCCGATGTCTACAGCGAGGAACGGGGCGAGCGCATGCTGCCGTTTATTGCGATTGGTGCCACCTCCGGCGCGGCGGCCGGTTCCTGGATAGTCGATCAACTTGTCGGGTCTGGAATGATACCCACCGAGGCACTGCTGCTGGTGGCTATCGCGCCCCTGCTGGTGTCCATCGTGCTGGTGCGCACCGTCGGGCAACGCGGCGATTACCGCGCACAAAGCGCCGGTGAGGCGGCGCCGGCTGAACGCGCCGATGATGGGGCGGCCAGGGAAGAGGCGAGTTTGTGGAGCGGTGCCAGGCTGGTGCTGTTCAGTAAATTTCTGTTGTTGGCAGCGCTGGTGACACTGTTTACCAACTGGGTAAACACCAATGGTGAGAATCTGCTATTTCGGGTCATCCAGGAGACCCTCGCCCAGCAGGCGCTGGCCGAAGGTATTACCGGCGAGCGCAGCATGATGGAGTTTGTGCGTGACGGCACAACGGCTTTTTACGGCAATTTCTACTTTTGGGTGAATATCGTTGCCTTGCTGCTGCAGGCTTTTGTGGCCTCAAGGTTACTGAAATATGGGGGCTTCGGGGCGATTTTGCTTATCCTGCCGGTGATTGCCCTGACATCCTATACGGTGATGGCCCTGCTGCCGGTACTCGCGGTCGTCAAGCTCATGAAAATAGCCGAGAACGCCACTGACTATTCGCTGAACAATACCTCACGTCATGTCCTGTGGCTGCCGGTTAGTTCCGCCATGAAGTATCGCGCCAAACCGGCCATCGATACCCTCTACGTGAGGCTTGGCGACGGACTGGCGGCAATTACAGTACTGGTTGGCGTGCACCTGCTGGCGCTGTCCACCGCGGGCTTTTTTGTATTCAACGTGTTCCTGGTGCTGTGCTGGCTGGTGGCGGGTGTCCTGTTGGTGCGGGAGCACCGCCGGGCTTCACTGGAAGTGGCCGCCCAAACCACTGATTGAGTCTGGCTATTTAGCGTCTACTGTTTCAGCTGCGAGCGTTTGCGGTCGAGTTGCTTCTCCCTGGGCAGCGCATAGTCAAACTCGTACAGCGAAGTCTCCCAGCTTCCGTACATCGGGTTGGGCAGGATGATCCACTGCCGGCCCCAACGCTGTGCATGCTCGCTGGAAATTGCCCTGCGCGTGGCCGGGTCGGATTTTGCCCCCGCCACGAAATCGTCCAGGTCATCACCTATCAGTAACAGGATCCTGAACTGTGATGCCAGGTCGATGCGTCTTTGCGCCTTGCTGACAGCATTGTCGTCCTGGTGCAACAGCAGGTATTTCTGGTCTGGCAGCGGAAAGCCCAGCGCGGCCAGGTTTCTGGTCGTACAGTCACGCTGGGACTCACTGCGCCTGCTGTAATAGATAACGGTGACACCTTGTCGGGTAGCATAGTCGACGAAGTCCCTGGCACCGGGAATGGGTGCAGCCACAGCCTCATTGCACCACTGGTCAAACTTCTGTGACGAGTGCTTGCCGTACTGCATGACAATGCGGCCGTTGTAATCGCTGGTATCAAGCAGGGTCTGGTCGATATCCATGAGCACGGCCGGCGGCAGGTCGCTATAGTCATCGCGTTGTTCCAGGGCCGCGCTCCAGCCAGCATCAGCCAGGGCGATGTCCAGGTTCAACCGGGCAAGGCGATAGGCCTGGACGGTGCTGGCATTGTATTCCGCTGCAGTCTGCACCCACAGGGTCGCGTTCAGTGATTCGTGCGTGTCGGGCCTGATCTGCTCACTGCCGCATCCGGCAAGCAACAGGATAAGTGATGCAGCGAGGCCGGTTGTCCGACCGCCAAAATGCCATGGCGAGAAAACCCTGCTGGTCATTTATTTGACATCATCAATGTGTGGATTGGCTTGATCATCTGGCTCATCCAGTCTCCGCCCTTCGGGTCCTCGGCGAGGCCGACCACGATGTATCGCTTGTCCCCGGCCTCGATCAAAGCGCTATCACCGTGCCAGTGTCGCCAGGTCCCCGACTTGCGGTAGATTTTGACATCCTGAAAGTCGGCAAGACCCTTGACGAATTTGTGCTTGATGCCGGGATTGGCAAGGATCGCTTTCATTTCCGCGCTGCGTTGTTTGCCGACCACCTGTCCCGTTTCCAGCAGGTAGTAAAAGCGTGCCACCTGCATTGCTGTAGCACCGTGGGAGAAATTGTGGAGTGGGTCGCGCTCGTAGGCGGGCGATTTACCATACTCTTTGCCTATCCAGAGTCCGCCATTGGATTCCAGGTTGTAAAGATCGAATTCATTTGATTGCAGGATCTCCAGAACCCTGTCCTTGCCAACGCGATTGAGCATGCGTGTGGCCTCCTGGTTGGAGGAAAATCGGATCATCTCGGTCAGTGACTGGCGGGTATCATCGTCCAGGGTCATATGACCCTCCCTGATTTCCACGAAAGCGCCCAGCAGGATGGCGAGTTTGGGGACACTGGCGGCGTACATCATGACGTTACCGTTCACCTCGGCCACCCGGGGCTTTTTCAGGTCGGTGATATCGACCAGTGCCACCGACAATCGCTTTTCCTTGATAGGCCGTCCCAGGCCCAGGTTGTCCATTACAGTGTCAAGTTGTTGTTGCAATGCGGCGTCAGGGCTGTCCCACAGGGAGGGATAACCCTCCTTGTTTACCGCATTGCTGATCATGGAGTACACGACCAGCAGGGCAAATACGACTGCGCGTATCATGGGATGATGTTACTCACCCGGCACATCACGCATATTGACGACCGTGTTCATACTGCCCTCCAAAGCCTTATCCATATCGCTGAGGTATTCACTACCCCGCGCCTTGCGGCTTTCCAGGAACGGGCGCAGCTGGAAAAGATGCAGTTTGCCGTCCAGGAAACCGAATTCTATATCGGCCGGGGCGGGATTGCCCTGGTCATCGGTGATTGGCGGAAAGCGCTGCGGCAGTTCGTTGGCAAACTGGATCAACTGCCTTATCTCATCCGGTTGCAGCACACTTTCACTGCCGCTTACCGGCAGGGTATCTACCCCTCCGCCCGGTGCGGGGTTGCGTCGCCAGGGTGCGGTGGCCATGGCCAGCACCCTTACCGAACCATCGCGGGTATCGATTCGCAAAGACTCGGAAGACTGCCCGTCTACAGCGCCGCCTACGCCCTCGTTAACTGCCACCGAGAGTATTTCGCGATCGCCGGTATCGATGTCCTGGGTGACCATCACCCCGGACTTGTCGTTGGGTACCGATTTCAGCAGAAGTACTGCGGGATAAACATTTTCCGGCGATTCCATGTGGGACTGGCGCCAGGCATAGGCACGGGCGGTGAAGGGAGAGGCCCAGACCCTGGGAATAGCTGCAAGCACATTATCAAAGCCCACCACGTTGGGCAGAGTCAGGTTCAGGCCTGCTCCGGTGAAACCCGCGAGGTCCTCGACGTTGGTATCGGAGCGGACAAAAACACCCAGCTCATCCAGTGGGCCAAAGGCCTGCTCCATTGCAGTGCGCAGCTGCTGTTGCAGGGATTCATCAAGACGCGCCTGGAGGATGATGTCGTAAACTTCAGCGCGAAAGCGCTCGGTTGTGTCACTGCGTTCCCGGGAACCCTCCGGCATCGCCTCGATAGCGCGATAGTTCTGCACCATCCACTCAAATACCGTCTGCCGGGTGTCGCGATAGGGTTGGTCAAGCACGACTTCCCGGAATATGCCAAAGGGTATGGCGACCCCGGGGGACACGGCTTCAGGGAAACGTTTGTGCAGTTCACCCAGTTTGGCCGCCTTGGGTCCGACAGTGCGCCCGGAGTCATCGGCACTCAGGTCGTCCAGGTCGAGAAACGATTTTACGCTCAGGTCCAGCTTGGCCAAATCGGGCCGGATCACGACCGACTGGCTCGATTCCGTCTTGCCGAACAGCGGGTCCCACTTGTCGCTGTCTTTCGATAATTCCACCAGGCCGGAAGGGCTGACCGCCATCACAACGGCTTCGCCATCATGTTGCCGTAAAACGGGCAGCAGTGCCTCGTTGACGCCCACGTTGGGAATGCCGAGGTTGCGCGCCAGCAGTTGAACATGGGACAGGGGGTTGCCTTCGCCGGCGGTCATGATGCCGGCAATGGGCGGCAGGTCAGACACGGTTTCGGGTAGCAGGTAAATTCCGTCAGCGGAGAAGTCGGCCAGGCCCTGCAGGTCTTGCGGCGCACGCAGCACACCCCGGGCCAGGCCGGGATTGAGCGCCCGGAAGCCGACCCCAATCTCTTCCCCAAAAACCTTGTGGCGCACGCCGGCCAACTCGTTTGCATCGCGCTGCAGGCTGTCCAGTATTTGCGAGTAGACCAGTAGCGGTGAGCCGCGCAACTGGTCCTGAATGAAGATCATGGCCATAGGCTCTATATCTGACAGTTTTTGCATAGACTCATAAAACTGGTAGCGCAGGCCCTGGGTACCCCAGCCGGGGATGCGGCCCAGATACCCCAGCACTTCAAGATAGTCCCCCAGGGGTAATTGTGCGGCGCTCAGGGTGGCAAGCGACGCCTGCTGCTCGGTGCGACCGCGGGCGTTGATGGCACCGGTGCCGTAGCTGGCGTCAATTGCAGCCTGCAGCCATGCCACACGCTCATGCCGCGATGACCCCGGTAACTGGGCCCTGAGCTCCGCGCCCGCGCGAAAGTTCTCCGCCTCCACCACCAGGCTCAAGTCGAGCACACTCAATCTCGCAGAGGCACTCCTGATCCTGGGCATGGCATCACGCAGATCCGCCAGCAAGGTGGCGGTTGAGCGGTATCGGTTAGTGGCGGAGTTGTCAGCCGCAAAGCCACGGGCGGCGTCCAGCAGCAATTCCTGCAGCCATGCAGCCGCAGTGTAGCGCGCGGCTTCGGCCTCCAGTAACTCTGGCAGGGGCGCGGCCTGGTAGACATCGTCAATGGCTTCCGCCAGGGCCAGGTACTTCTGCTTCATGGCCGGATCGGGCACCCCATCGGCATAATCCCGGACCAGGCGGGCGTCGCCCGCGTCGGGTGTACCGTGGATCTTGACCCGCAAATTCTTGAAGCCGGGGTCCTGCTCGGAGAGGGAGGCAGATACCTGGCGAATATTCTGTACCGAGCCACTATCCTTGCCGTGTGGCAACAGCCGTGCCCCGATGCGCAGTGCCGGGTAGCGATGGCCTATCCACTGGGGATCCCCACTCAGGGCGACCAGTAATTCGCGACCGCCCCTGGCTTCGTCCTCCTCCTGGATCGCGCCGCGGTAAAACATGGCGCGGCGCAATATCCAGCCATCGTCCGCGGCTATCAGGTACTTTTCGATCAGCATCTGGTTGTAACTGTCGATGAAGTCCGGTTCAGCGATCAGTGCCTGCGCATCGATACCCGCCAGCAGGTTGGCAACCTTGTAGCCCTGATCGCGCAGCTCCACGGTTCGCTCGCTCCATTGGCCGTGCTGCAGGCCGCCAGCCTCGCCGCAGGCATAGGCCTTGGGTGGGAGTATCCTGCCGTCGTTACAAAACCAGCGTATCTGGGTGAATGGCCCGCGTTCTGACTCTTTCATCGCCTCGATCCACTGCCGGTATTGTTCCGCATTGGGCCCGATCACCGGGCCTTGTGCAGCCTTTGCGGCGGTGGCTGAGAAGATCAGCGCAAGCATTATTGCGCTGATATGGCGGGTAACAAATGGATTCATCAAGTGGTCCTTTGGCGGTCAATTTAATCTTGGGACACAGCATCCTCTGCCGTGCGGTACGAATCAATGGCCGGGCAGGCACAGAACAAATTCCTGTCCCCATAAACATTATCCACCCGGTTGACCGGTGCCCAGTACTTGTAGCGCCGCAGTGAGTCCACCGGGTATGCGGCCAGTTCGCGGGAGTAGGGGTGATCCCAGTTGGTGGCCGTCACGTCTGCCAGCGTGTGGGGGGCGTTGGCCAGGGGATTGTCCGTGGCATCCAGTCGGCCCTCCTGCACCGCGACTATTTCCTCGCGAATGGCGATCATGGCATCACAGAAGCGGTCCAGCTCTTCCAGCGACTCTGATTCGGTGGGCTCCACCATCAGCGTGCCCGCCACCGGGAAAGACATGGTAGGGGCATGGAAACCGTAGTCGATCAGGCGCTTGGCCACATCTTCTTCAGTCACCCCGCTGGCTTCCTTGATCGGGCGGATATCGAGAATACATTCGTGAGCCACATTGCCGTTGGTACCGGTATAGAGAATCGGGAAGTGGTCCTTGAGTCTGCAGGCAATGTAGTTAGCACTGAGAATAGCGACCTTGCTGGCATGGGCCAGACCGGTGCCGCCCATCAGGGCGATATAGGCCCAGGAGATTGGCAG
Organism: uncultured Gammaproteobacteria bacterium; assembly: GCA_963765545.1. GTDB lineage: Bacteria > Pseudomonadota > Gammaproteobacteria > Pseudomonadales > Halieaceae > JARRPM01. The sequence continues at coordinate 288,906 of CAVXWW010000002.1, forward strand.
AATGGATGCGCTGCCATAGGGCGCGGAGGACACCACGTCATTGCCGCTATCTACCCCGGCCACCGGGTGCACGGGGTTGGTTGGTAAAAAGGGCTGCAAATGAGCGCCCACCCCTATGGGGCCCATACCGGGACCGCCGCCGCCATGGGGGATGCAGAAGGTCTTGTGCAGGTTAAGGTGGGATACGTCTGCCCCGAACTTGCCTGGCGCAGCAATGCCCACCAGCGCATTGAGGTTGGCGCCGTCGACATAAACCTGGCCGCCGTGTTCATGCACGATCTCACACAGTTCCATGATCGATTCCTCGAACACGCCGTGGGTAGACGGATACGTGACCATGATGCAGGCGAGCTCATCGATGTGCCGGCCAGCCTTGGTCCGCAGGTCCTGGAGGTCGACATTACCGGACTCATCGCACTCGACAATCACGACATCCATCCCGGCAAGGGCGGCGCTGGCAGGGTTGGTGCCGTGGGCGGAGGAGGGGATCAGGCAAATATTGCGCTGATGATCACCGCGACTCTCATGATAGCGGCGAATCGCCAGCAGGCCGGCATACTCGCCCTGGGAACCGGCATTGGGTTGCATGGATATGGCGTCGTAGCCGGTGCATTCCAGCAACATATGCTCCAGTTCCACCAGCATGGCCTGGTAGCCCGCGGTTTGCTGCGCGGGCGCAAAGGGGTGTAGCCCGGCAAATTCAGGCCAGGTGATGGGCAGCATCTCGGTGGTGGCATTGAGTTTCATGGTGCAACTGCCCAGTGGAATCATGGCCCGGTTCAGGGCGATGTCCTTGTCCTCCAGGTAGCGCATATAGCGCAGCATGGCAGTTTCCGCATGGTAGTCATTGAACAGCGGGTGCTGCAGGTAATCGACTTCGCGCCGCAGGGCGGCCGGAATCCCGGAGTCGGGGCTGATCGCCACCTCGATGTTGTCCAGCTCGAGTCCGGGTTCACCGCTGAAGATCGCCCACAGGGTCTGTACATCCTGTGCGCTGGTGGTTTCGTCCAGTGAAATACCCAGGCAGTCATCGCCTACCAGGCGCAGGTTCATGCCTTCAGCCAGGGCGCGCTGCACGATCTCGCCTTGCCTGTCACCGACGCGGTAGGTCAGGGTATCAAAGTAGTGGCTGTTTTCTGCGCTGAAGCCCGCCTTTGCCAGGCCGGCCGCCAGCAGGCCTGTCAGGTAATGGATACGTTCGGCAATGCGCCTCAGGCCGTCCGGGCCGTGGTACATGGCGTAAAAGGTCGCCATGATGGCCAGCAGCGCCTGGGCCGTACAGATATTGCTGGTGGCCTTTTCCCGGCGTATGTGCTGCTCGCGGGTTTGCATGGCCATACGCAGCGCCTGGTTGCCCCGGCGATCGATAGATACGCCAATAATGCGTCCTGGTGTGGAGCGCTTGTAGGCATCGCGGGTGGCGAAGTACGCCGCGTGGGGGCCCCCGAAACCCATCGGGACACCGAAGCGCTGGGTGTTGCCAACCACCACGTCCGCGCCCAGTGAACCGGGTGACCTGACCATTAGCAGGGCCATGATGTCCGCGGCCACAGTGACCAGGGTATTTGCCTCGTGAGCTTGCGCGATGACGGGAGAGATGTCGTGCAGGTCGCCGTGGGTGCCGGGGTATTGCAGCAGCAGGCCAAAGGCCTCGTTGTCTGCCAGCAGCTGCAGGGGTTCACCCACCAGCACATCGATATCCAGCGCTTCGGCGCGGGTCTTTACCACCGCGATAGTCTGGGGGTGACAGTCCTGTGCGACCAGGAAGGTATTGCTGCGATTGCGCTTGTTCACCCGGTGCAGCAGGCTCATCGCCTCGGCTGCCGCGGTGCCTTCGTCCAGCATGGACGCGTTGGCAAGGTCCATGCCAGTCAGGTCCAGTATCATTTGCTGGAACGTCAGCAATACTTCCAGCCTGCCCTGTGAGATTTCCGGCTGATAGGGTGTATATGCCGTGTACCAGCCCGGGTTTTCCAGCACATTGCGCTGGATGACAGCGGGCGTCCAGGTGTCGTGGTAGCCCGTTCCTATATAGGATTTGTTAACCACGTTTTGTGCGGCCAGGGAGCGCAACTTTGCCAGTACCGCTTGCTCGGTCCTGGCGCCGGGCAGGTCCATGGGCTGCTGCCGCCGGATGGCGGCGGGCACCGTGTCATCGATCAGCGCCTCGAGGTTGTCGTAGCCCAGGGTTCTCGCCATATCGGTTTGCTGTTTGGCGGTGGGGCCGATGTGACGCCCGATGAATTCGTCGTGGTTTTCCAGGTCATAGAGCGACTGGCGGGTCATAGGTGCTCCGGGAGGTTTAATCGCTTGTAGCGGGTGAGCTTTTGAGGGCGCGATAGTACCAGTCAGGCGGCTGCCCGGGCAACCGCGGCCCCGTTTTGAGCGGTCGATTCAGTTCACATCTCAGCCTGGCCTGGAGGGGGTGTCCCGGGGTTCTCAAACCAGATCAATCCCAGCCCGCGGGTAATCAGGCCGGGCAATAGCCGGCTGAGAATACCGCTCGACCCGTTCTCTTCGGTAGTGACGATGTCCAGGTCACCGTCCAGGTCCAGATCTTCCAGTACCAGGTTGTCGTACTTGATGCCCTTGCGTGAATGGAACTGGTCATTGGCGATCACTTGCAGGTGCAGTGACTGGTCCTTCAGGGTGTTTTCAAGGTTCATCAGGGCGAAGATGCCGTGACCGCGTCCGCTCATGGAAATGACTATATCCAGCCTGTCATCGTCATCGATATTGCCGCAACTGATGCCCTTGATTTTGTAGTCGCTTTCTCCAGCATCCCGGGGGACAGGCACAGGGGAGCTGATTTCGTGTTGTTGCCACTGACCGTGCCACCCACCGCTGGCATCGTGCTGCTTACCCACCAGGTAGATGACCACATCACCCGCGCGGGCGTCAGACAAGTCCGCGCCTACCGCCAGCAAGCTCCCCGGGCTGGCATCTTCATCAGCGGAGCAGTCGGCAAAGTAGGACTTGGTGCTGCTACTGATCACGTGTTTTTTCCAGCGCACATGGCCGTCGGTCCCCGCTGTGCCGTCACCTGCCAGGTTCTCGTACCAGAGCAGGTTGTCCCGGTAATTCATCAGTATGTCGTTGCGGCCGTCACCATTGATGTCACTGATAACGAGACTGTCTATCCAGTCGATGTTGTCGATCAGGCGGGTATGCCAGGGTTCTGCATCATGGGGGCCCGGTGTGGCGGGCGCCTCATACCACACCAGCGCCCCGGGCTTGCCCTCGGCCTTTGACCCGGCCACGATATCCCGGAAACCGAGTCCATCAATCTGCCCGATGGCGACTTTCAGGTAGAGATGCTTCAGGGAGGGTTCCAACCAATTGCCCTGCCAGGCACTTTCCGTATGGGGTTGTGGCGGCTGTGATGTCTGCAACAGCCAGTGAACACCCACGCGCTCACTGCCTTTTTCAGTGGCACTGACAACAGCATCTACCACGCCGTCGGCGTCGAAGTCGGCGGCGCGGGCATCCTCTATCTTGCCTACCGAAAGACCGCCACTGATGCGGGTATGGTTCCAGGGCGCGCGCACGCCTGCGGGGCCTGGATTTTCATGCAGTAACAGCGCGCCGGATTCCTCCCAGGCGACCACCGCGTCAGCATCACCATCACCGTCGATATCAACAAGATCGACACCGTCCGCGCCGGTGTAGCTGTCGTCGATGGTATGCATTGTCCAGTAATGGTCTGGCGGGTGCGCTTTACTACATGCACTGAGAATAAGCGCGGCAAGCAAACAGCTGAAAAGTAACTTCATTTCGCGTCTCTGGACATGGGCGGTGCGGACTGTGGCGCGCGCTCTGTGAGTGTCTGCCGGCGGGGCTGGCCGTATTTATGGCTATCGCGGCCCGCAATGCAAGTTGTTTTCGCCCCCGCACTTATTCCGGTCAGCCGGGTTTGTGTTGTATCGTAGGTGTGATGAGAGTTTACCTGCGCTTTCCCTATGGATAAGTTTCGGCCCGCCTCGCCGCGCTTGATTGCGCGGTCAGTGTCAGCGGCGTTGGTTTCAAGGGTGCGGTCGTGGCGGGTCGGCAGGAGGGATCTATGACCGCTGTTGGTTCCCGGAATATTCCACTGGTTGATTTGCTGGCGCAGATTCGCAGCTGCAACCATTGTCAGGACAGTCTCCCACTTGGCCCCCGGCCCGTACTGCGCGCCGGGAGCCGTGCGCGCCTGATGATCATAGGCCAGGCTCCGGGTACCCGGGTGCATGCCAGTGGTGTGCCCTGGGACGATCCCAGCGGGGACCGTTTGCGGCAGTGGCTGCAGCTGGACCCCGACCGGTTTTATGATGAAGATGAGGTCGCTATCGTGCCCATGGGCTTCTGTTATCCCGGCCGTGGCAAGTCCGGCGACCTACCGCCGGCGCCCGACTGCGCGCCGCTGTGGCATGCCCGCCTGCTGGAACTTTTGCCCCGGATAGAGTTGGTGCTGCTGGTCGGCATGTATGCCCAGCGCTATTACCTGGGGCAAACGCCCGCAGCAGCGCAGGCCAGCCCGGGGGAGACCCTGACCAGCAGGGTGCAGCGCTGGCGGGATTTTGGTCCCCGCTATTTTCCATTACCACACCCCTCACCGCGTAATACCCTGTGGCTGCGCCGCAACCCCTGGTTCGAAGCGCAGGTGATACCGGCGCTGCGCTCCCGCCTGCAGCAGGTTCTCGCGTGATGGCTGTGCGTAAACATCGCCAGTATATAGCAGCCTCATGTCAGCAAGGTAAAAGCAGCAACGAATGAATCATCAGGGCGATTCCCGATTGTCAGCCGCGCTCAAAACGTGGTGTCTGTGACCGGCGCACCTCAGCAGATATCCACACTACTTGCCACCGGATACGGTTCCGGGGTTCACTGTTTCCTTTTTTGGAGAAAGGAAAAGTAAATGGTGCCGGAGCTAGTCAAACCCGAGTCGGTAGGAATCAACGCCGAGCAGCTGTCTCGTGCAGGCGAGCATCTGCGCAAGCGCTATGTAGACCTGGGCAAGATACCCGGCAGTATAACCCTGGTGGCGCGCAAGGGGCAGGTCTGCTACCTCGATATGGCGGGCCAGCGTGATGTGGAGCGGGGTGAGCCCATGACCGCCGACACCATCATGCGTATTTATTCCATGACCAAACCGGTCACATCCGTCGCCCTCATGACACTGTATGAAAGAGGGCTCTTTTCGCTGGATGATCCGGTGCATCGCTTTATCCCGGCGTGGAGAAAACTGCGTGTGCGCAAGGCCGGTTCCCATCCCCTGTTCCTGACCGAGCCATGCGAACGCCACATGACCATTCGCGACCTGTTCATGCACACCTCAGGGCTCACCTACGATTTCATGCATGCGACTAATATCGACGCCGCCTACCGTGAACTGGACGTGGGTCTGCCTCGCCGCGGATATACCCTGCAGAAAATGATCGATCAGCTGGCCATGCTGCCGCTGGAGTTTTCGCCGGGGGAGCGCTGGAGCTATTCGCTTGCCACGGATGTGCTGGGCTACCTGGTGGAGGTGATCAGCGGCCAGAGTCTGCCGGACTATATGCAGCAGGCTATTTTTGAACCGCTGGGGATGGTGGACACCAGTTTTGAAATTCCCGCTGACAAGGTCAATCGACTGGCCTCCTGCTATGAGCGCAACCTGCAAAAAGAGATGGTTCTGCAGGACGATAGCCAGGACAGCCATTTCGCCCACCGTACGTTCTGGTCAGGGGGAGGCGGTCTGCTCTCCACGGTCGGCGACTACTACCGCTTCTGCCAGATGCTGCTTAACGGCGGTAGCCTTGAGGGCCGTCGAGTGATCGGCTCCCGCACCTTGCAATTCATGACCCACAACCATCTGCCCGGCGGTCAGGATATGTCGCAGTTCGCCACGGGGAGCTTCAGTGAAACGGCCTACGGTGGGGTGGGCTTCGGCCTGGGCTTCGCCAATAAGCTCGACCCGGTGCGCAATGGTTTTCCCGCCTCGGTTGGAAGCTACTTCTGGGGGGGACTGGCCAGCACCTTGTTCTGGGTTGATCCACAGGAAGACCTGGCGGTGGTTTTCATGACCCAACTTATACCCTCCAGCACATTTAACTTTCGGGGTCAGCTGGAGAGTATTGTTTACGCGGCTCTGGAGCCGGTTCAGGAAGAACGCCCGGTCTGATAGCTATAACAATGCTCTTTGCGCATATCGCAGAAGTGACACCTGAGGTGTCGCCCTGGACTGGCCCAGGAGTGCATTTAGGGTAGGTGGCGTGAGCACCAGTAGCGGGTCCCGGGCATCGACCCGGAATAAACCGGCACGCTGTTAGTAAGAATAAATCCCATTTAGGGTTGTTAATAGGAATCATTATCACTAGTATTCACTTCGAGCTGTAGGCTAACACCTGTTGTTGCGCCAGCCTGTGTCGGACGACAAAAAGCAGTATCGAGGGGAATATGAAGATCAGGATTATGGCCATGGCAGTGTCGGCGATACTGGCTGGTAGTGCGGCGCAAGCCGGGGATCATGCAATAGAGGAAATCACTATCGTAGGCAGTGCCGAGGATGCCCGGGTATTGGCGGGCTCCGGCTCGGTGATAGACCATCAGCAAATTCAGATAGAGGCCACCGGGGATATCAACCGGCTGCTGCAGACCGTGCCCGGCGTTTACATCCTTGAAGAGGACGGCTATGGCCTGCGCCCGAACATCGGTATACGCGGCGCCACGTCCGAGCGCTCCGCCAAGATCACCTTGATGGAAGACGGTGTACTGATAGCGCCGGCACCGTATTCCAACCCGGAAGCCTATTATTTTCCTACCACCTTGCGCATGAACTCCATCGAGGTGCTTAAAGGCGCACCGTTACTGCGGTACGGTCCGCAGACTACTGGTGGTGTGGTAAATCTGGTGTCTACACCAATACCTGGTGAGAATAGCGGAAATCTCAATCTGGCCTATGGCCAGAACAATGAAGTCAACCTGCTGGCCAATTACGGAGGCCAGGTTGGCGCGTTCGGGTATCTGCTGGAAACCTCGCAGCGCCGCAGTGATGGCTACAAGGACATAGACCGCAGCAGTGCGGATACTGGCTTTAATTTACAGGATTATGTAGCGAAAGTGGGTTGGGAGGGGGAGCGGCAGAGCGTCTTGCTCAAGGCCCAGTACTCCCGGGAAACCTCTGACGAGACCTATCTCGGCCTCACCGACATGGACTTCGATCGGGACGATACCCGCCGCTATGGTTTGTCGCGCATCGACGAGATGGACAATGATCACTATGGTTACAACGCGGTCTACCGCGTTGCGCTCAACGATACCCTAAGCGTCACGACGACGGCTTATTACAACAAGTTTTCCCGTGACTGGTTCAAGCTGAGCGGCGGCGGTGCGTTTATCGATGCCGGAAACGAGGGCGACCCCTATGCCCTTGGTGTACTGCGTGGGACGCAGGATGTAGACGGCCTGAATTATAAGCATAACAACAGGGATTATGAGTCTTACGGTCTGGACGTGAACTTTGATGTCGACCTGGGAGCCCATCAACTGGCCCTGGGCGTGCGGCCGCACGAGGACGAAATGGATCGCTACCAACCGGTGGAAATCTATAATCAGGTGAATGGTGAGCTGGTCTACGTGGACACCGAGCGCCCCACCGGAAGCGACAATCGCAAGGAAACTGCCGAGGCACTGAGCCTTTGGGTAGTGGACAGCTGGCAGGCCACCGATGCGCTGGCAGTCAATCTCGCGCTGCGCTACGAGGATGTGCAATCCCGGCGCAAGCAGTACGGCGACCCCGGGCGACAGGAATTGTCCGGCCAGCGCCGTGCCGACTATGACGAATGGCTGCCGGGCGCCTCTATGACCTACGACCTGAGTCCAAACTGGCAGCTGCTGGCGGGTGTACACCGGGGCTTCGCCCCCCTGGGTGGAGGCGCGACCCAGAACGAGGACCCGGAAACCAGTAACAACTTCGAAGGCGGTGTGCGTTATCGCGGCAGCTGGTTTGTGGAGGCCATAGGTTTTTACAGCGATTTCGATGATAAGGTTGAGTACTGTTCCAACGCCAACCCTTGCAGCAACGGCCAGACCTCGGGCTCCTTTAATACGGGCAAGGCCGAGATAGCCGGGCTGGAATTGCAGGTCAGCAGCGCATTAACGGCAGGCTCACTGACCTTTCCTGTGGCAATGATGTACACCTATACAGATGCCACAATCAGCAAGGACAACGACTTTACCGGTTTTGAGAGCGGGGACAAACTGGCCGCCATTCCCGAGAACACGTTCAGCCTGCGCCTGGGCATCGAGTCTGACATCGGCTGGGACAACTACGCAGTAGTAAAATACACAGACGAGATGTGCATGCGCGTGGGTTGCAATAACAGCGGCGACAAGTACGACCGCAACGAGGATCTGCTGGTTGTCGACTACATTAGCCGTTACCAGCTGCGTGACCGCACCACGGTGTTTTTGAAGGTAGAAAACCTCTTCGATCAGGTGGCCATTGTTTCTCGCCTGCCTGATGGCGCTCGCCCCAACAAGCCGCGCACCGCATCGGCCGGGGTGGAATGGAGCTTCTGAGCTCAGGGGGCGCCGTAACGGATGTGGGTGACGTAGTAAGTGCTTGTGCCCGATGGGCTTTGCACCCGGATCTCGTCGTCCAGGCCCTTGCCCATCAGTGAGCGCGCCATTGGGGAGTCCATACTCAGCTTGCCCTGGGGCAGGTCGAACTCATCCGGCCCGACAATGCGCCAGCGCTGCTCCTTGCCCTGTTCGTCCTCCAGCGTGACCCAGGCACCGAAATAGATCTTATTGGTGTCCGTTGGCTCCTGGTCGATCACCTTGAGCTCGTCCAGGCGTTTGTTGAGAAAGCGCACCCTGGAATCGATTTCCCGCAGCCGGCGCTTGCCATAGATGTAATCACCGTTTTCCGAGCGATCACCATTCTTGGCGGCCTCGTGCACAGCGTTGGTGACCTGTGGCCGCTCTACTTTCCACAGTTGATGCAGCTCCTCCCGTAAGAGCTGTTCGCCCTCGGGGGTAATATAAGTGGAGCCGCGCTGGCGTGGTGGTCTGTATCTGCCCATAGAATGCTATTGTAGCGGTGTGTGACGCATACCATAATCCCTTTTATACGAACCGGGCATACCCCGGTACTGGCGCGCTGGTTGAAAGTCACGCAAGGCTACAGTGTGTCCCGACAGGAGGCGAAGGGAAAATGAAGTTCAAGACAACGGTCTGGCGCGCGATGGCGGCGGCAGCGGCTCTATTATTGTTTGCCCCCCTGGGGCAGTCGCAGTGCCTGCAATTCAGTGGTTCCCTGGAGCAGGGTGGCTTTATCTGGGCCCGCGCAGAACCCGGCAGCGCCGTCCAATTGGGCGAGCAGTTACTGGATGTTCTTCCCGACGGTACCACGTTCGCCGGTTTCGGTCGGGACGCGCCGGCTTCTGTCGAGCTGGTTGTAACCGGCCCGGCACCCTGTAGCGAAACCCTGCAGATTGCCCGTCGCGAATACCGGATACAGCGCGTTGAAGGCGTGCCGCAAGCCACTGTCACGCCGCCAGAGGGCCAGTTGGAGCGGATTCGGCGCGAGGCGGCCCTGGTTGCCAGCGCCAGAGCCCCCAGTCTCGAGCGCCCTGAACTGATAACTGAGGTGTTGGGAGGCTTCGTGTGGCCCGCACAGGGCCCCATTTCCGGGGTTTACGGCAGCCAGCGTTTCTACAATGGCGAACCTCGCAATCCTCATTACGGGGTGGATGTTGCCGCGCCCACAGGCACGCCGGTGCACGCCCCGGCGGCCGGGGTCGTCACACTGGCGGAGCCCGACCTGTTTTTTTCCGGCGGTACCGTCATTCTCGATCACGGTTATCGACTGTCTTCGACCTTCCTGCATATGAGCGAGGTGTCAGTGCAGGTGGGGCAGGAGCTGCAAGCGGGCGACCTGATCGGCGCGATAGGCGCAACGGGCAGGGCAACCGGCCCTCACCTGGACTGGCGCATGAACTGGCGGGAGGAGCGCATTGATCCCCAGTTGCTGGCGCCACCCTTGCCCGAGCCGGTAAGCGATTCCGTGCCCAAGCCCTGAAAAAATCCGTATAATAGCGCCCCTCTTTAGCCCGGTGGCCCTGCGAGGCGTTGATGATAGACAAGAAGTTACTGAGTATCCTGGTGTGCCCTGTTACCAAGGCACCCGTGGAGTACGATCCAGAGAAAGATGAGCTGGTGTGCAAGGCCAGTGGCCTGGCCTATCCTGTACGCGACGGCATTCCCGTGATGCTGGAGAGCGAGGCGCGCGTTCTCACCGCAGATGAGAAGCTGGGGTAAACACCGTGTCAGATACTATATTTGGCAAGATTGTCAGCGGCGAGATTCCCAGTGACTTTCTCTATGAGGACGACCACTGTATCGCGATAAACGATCTTAACCCGCAGGCACCCGTGCATGTGCTGGTGATTCCCAAGCGGGGCATTCCCCGCCTGGTGGACGCAGACGAGGACGACCAGGCCCTGTTGGGCCATCTCCTGCTGGCGGCAGGCAGAGTGGCCGAACAGCTGGGCGTGGCCGATGCCTTTCGCCTGATCGTCAATAACGGCGCTGGTGCGGGCCAGACGGTATTCCATCTGCACCTTCACATCATAGCGGGCAGAACGTTTGCCGAGGGCCATATGGCCGGCTAGGGCTTCCCGCCGCACTACCTACCACTGAGATCGCTTATGAAGACCGGAGAGATACGCGAGGCCTTCCTGGCCTATTTTGAAGAGCAGGGGCACACCCGTGTGGCCAGCAGTTCGCTGGTGCCTGGCAATGATCCCACTTTGCTGTTTACCAATGCGGGGATGAACCAGTTCAAGGATACCTTCCTGGGTACCGACCCCCGTCCGTATGTGCGGGCCACCAGCAGCCAGCGCTGCGTGCGCGCCGGCGGCAAGCACAACGACCTTGAGAATGTGGGCTATACGGCGCGACACCACACGTTTTTCGAGATGCTGGGAAATTTCAGTTTTGGCGATTACTTCAAGCGCGAGGCCATCCAGTTCGGCTGGGACTTCCTGACCAAGGTACTGGGGCTTCCACCTGAAAAGCTTTGGGTGACGGTGCATGTTTCCGACGATGAAGCCGCCGCTATCTGGGTGAATGACATCGGCGTCAGCCCAGAACGACTATCCCGCCTGGATGAGGATAACTTCTGGCAGATGGGCGATACCGGCCCCTGCGGTCCCTGTTCCGAGTTGTTCTATGATCACGGCCCCGATGTCCCCGGTGGTCCCCCGGGCAGTGAGGACGATGACCTGGATCGCTATGTAGAGATCTGGAACCTTGTCTTCATGCAGTACAACCGGGACCAGTCCGGTACCCTCAACCCGCTGCCCAAAACCTCCGTGGATACCGGCATGGGGCTAGAGCGCGTCGCCGCGGTGATGCAGGGCGTGCACAGTAATTACGAGATCGACCTGTTCCAGGCCCTGATCCGCTCGGCCGCGGATATCCTGGGGGTCGAGGATCTTCATCACAGTTCGCTCAATGTGATCGCCGACCATATCCGCTCCTGTGCGTTCCTGGTGGTTGATGGAGTGATGCCGGGGAATGAAGGTCGGGGCTATGTGCTGCGCCGCATCATTCGCAGGGCTATTCGTCACGGCAACAAGCTGGGCGCCACCGAGCCGTTTTTCCACAAGCTGGTCGGCACCCTGGCCGGGCAGATGGGCGATGCCTACCCGGAACTGGTCAAGCGCCAGGCGCAGGTGGAAAAGGCATTGCTGGCCGAGGAAGAGCAATTTGCCAAAACCCTCGAAAACGGCATGCAGATTCTCGAGGACGCCCTCGCCGGCCTGCAGGGCACTGAGTTCCCCGGGGAGCTGGTGTTCAAGCTCTATGACACGTACGGCTTCCCGACGGACCTGACCAACGACATCGCGCGCGAACGCGGCCTGACCCTGGATATGGCAGGTTATGAATCGGCCATGGCCGAACAGCGAACCCGCTCGCAGGAAAGTGGCAGCTTCAAGGTGGACTATGGCGCGGTGCTCACGCTGGGCGGCAGTACCGAGTTTACCGGCTACGACAGTGTGGAGGGTCACGGTAAGGTTACCGCTTTACTGCGCGATGGCGAGCAGGTGGCGTCACTGGGAACCGAAGAGGTGGGGGTTGTGGTGCTGGACAGTACGCCATTTTATGGTGAGTCCGGTGGCCAGGTAGGAGACTGTGGCTATCTCAGCGCCGCGGGTATCCGGCTGGAAGTAACCGATACCACCAAGGCGTCCGGCCATCACCTGCACCATGTAAGGGTGCTGGAGGGGTCAGTCAAGACCGGCGATACCCTGGAAGCCAGGGTTGATGCAGGGGTTCGCCAACGCACGCGGCTCAACCACTCGGCGACTCACCTGCTGCACGCCGCCCTGCGCAATGTGCTGGGAGACCACGTGGCGCAAAAGGGTTCGCTGGTCGATTCGGAGCGCCTGCGTTTTGATTTCTCACACCCCCAGGCGGTGAGCCCGGCCCAATTGAAAGAGATAGAGGGTCTGGTCAATAAACAGATCCGCGCCAACACCGAGGTCGGTACGCGCCTGATGTCGATGGAGGATGCGGTCGCCGCGGGCGCGATGGCACTGTTTGGCGAAAAATACGGTGACGAGGTACGGGTGCTTTCCATGGGCGAGGCCGACTTTTCGGTGGAATTGTGCGGCGGTACCCACGCCAGTCGCACCGGGGATATCGGGCTGATGCGCATTGTGTCCGAGTCGGGCGTCGCCTCGGGAGTAAGGCGGATAGAGGGGGTGACCGGTAGTGTGGCCCTGGCAGCGATAGACCGCGACGAACAGCGTCTGGCTGCGGTTTGCGATGCGGTCAAGGGTACCAGCGACAATGTCGTCGATAAGGTGGCGGCGCTGCGCAGTGACAATCGCGAACTGGAGAAGGAGATCGGCCGGCTCAAGCAAAAGCTGGCGACGTCTGCGGGCGGCGACCTCACGGCGGGCGCGGTGGAAGTTGCGGGCGTCAAGGTGCTGGCTGTGAATGTGGACGGGGCGGATGCGAAATCGTTGCGCGATACCCTGGATCAGTGCAAGAACAAATTGGGCAGTGCGGTGATTCTGCTGTCCGCGGTAACCGATGACAAGGTCGCCCTGGCGGCGGGGGTGACTGCGGACCTTACCGACCGGGTCAAGGCCGGTGACCTGATGCGCGAGGTGGCGCAACGCCTGGGTGGCAAGGGCGGGGGTCGTCCTGACATGGCCCAGGGTGGGGGTAGCGATGTTGCGGCCCTGCCCGAGGTATTAGCCAGTGTGCCCGAATGGGTGTCATCCGCCCTGGGCTAGTCCCGCAGCGGGCGCGGCAGGGCGTCACCCCGGCTGTTTAATTGGCGTCCACTTTGGTGTTTAATAGCGCCCTTTTTTCCGGGGAGGCCCGAAAACCCTCTCCACGGTGCAAGACGGGTAGTCATGAGTCTGATAGTTCAAAAATTCGGTGGCACCTCGGTGGGTTCGGTGGAACGCATCGGGCAAGTGGCGGACAAGGTCGCCAGGTTCCGTGCCGACGGGCACGACGTGGTGGTTGTGGTGTCGGCCATGAGTGGCGAAACCAACCGCCTGATCGAACTGGCGAATGAGATACAGGATCGCCCTGTACCGCGTGAGCTGGATGTGCTGATCTCTACTGGCGAACAGGTGACCACGGCCCTGCTCAGCATGGCTCTCAACGACCGCGGGGTGAAGGCCAAGTCGTTCAACGGCAGCCAGGTACGAATTCTGACCGATAACGCCCATACCAAGGCGCGTATCCGGGATATCGACAACGAACGACTGCACAAGGGGCTGGACGAAGGCTATGTGCTGGTGGTGGCGGGCTTCCAGGGCGTGGATGAGCACGGCAATATCACCACGCTGGGCCGCGGCGGCTCCGACACCACGGCCGTGGCACTGGCTGCGGCGCTCAAAGCCGATGAGTGCCAGATTTATACCGACGTCGATGGCGTTTATACCACCGACCCACGAGTCGTCGATGGCGCGCGCCGACTCGACCGGATTACCTTTGAAGAGATGCTGGAAATGGCCAGCATGGGTTCCAAGGTGTTGCAGATTCGCGCCGTGGAATTTGCCGGAAAGTACCAGGTGCCCCTGCGGGTACTGCACAGCTTTCAGGATGGCCCCGGCACCCTGATTACACTGGAGGACGTGAATCAAATGGAAACACCCACAATAGCCGGTATCGCTTTCAACCGGGACGAGGCCAAGCTGACGATTCTTGGCGTGCCCGATATGCCCGGCATCGCGCACAAAATTCTGGGGCCGATCGGAAACGGCAATATCGAGGTCGATGTCATCGTCCAGAATACCGGTGAGGATAACCACACCGATTTCAGTTTTACGGTGAGCCGTACCGATCTGCCGCGTGCACAGGAAGTGCTGCAGGCTGTCGCCGATGAAATCGGCGCACGTGAAGTCTGTGGTGACGCTAAAATAGCCAAGGTATCGGTAGTTGGCGTGGGCATGCGCTCCCATGCCGGTGTGGCCAGCCAGATGTTCGCCGCACTGGCGGATGTGGGTATCAACATTCAGATGATCACCACCTCCGAAATAAAGATTTCGGTCATTATCGAGGAAAAATTCCTGGAGTTGGCTGTGCGTGCCCTGCACTCATCTTTCGGCCTCGACAAGGAACCAATTGACGAAAGTGTTGCCTGACATACTGAGGGTGTATATCAGGAAGTTGTAAACCAGGGTTCGGTTTCCGGTGTTGCGTTTTTGGCGATTTGAGCTAGAAATAAAGACTCTGCGGATGCGGTACGATAAATTGGAACTGCGCTGGTCTCAAGGCGTTGCATTCGGTAAAAACGAGACAAATACAGGCGCAGATCGGGAGATAGCAGGGAATGTTGATTTTAACCCGCAGGGTTGGTGAGTCGCTGATGGTTGGTGACTCCATTACGGTCACAGTGCTGGGTGTGAAGGGAAACCAGGTCCGCATTGGCGTGAATGCGCCCAAGGATGTCGCGGTGCATCGCGAGGAGATTTACAACCGGATTCAGGGCGATCAGCCCAAGACGCCCCCGAAGCAGGATTAACACACCCCAATACCCCCTGTATGACTTTGATTTTGCTCCGATTGTGGTATTATTCCGCGCCTCGAGTGAAGGCGCAGAGACTACCGTCCGCGTAAGTTAAAGGGCCCCGGGGCCCAGAGAAAATCTCGAGTAAAGTAAGATCCGGAGAGCTGGCCGAGTGGCTGAAGGCGCACCCCTGCTAAGGGTGTATAGGCTTATACCCTATCGAGGGTTCGAATCCCTCGCTCTCCGCCATAACTCTATTGATTTTAAAGTAAAATAATCTATTTCTTGTTTTTTTGGGACCATATTGGGACCAAATCGAGGTCAGCTGGGCTTCTTTCGGCCCCGGTTCAAATGGCTCGCGGCTTCCTCCGGTGTACATTCCGCGACTCGACCAAGAGCTTCCAGCGAGCGTTGATGGAGATTGAGCTTGCCACTGCCGGTTTCCCAGTTGGTTACAGTAGGCGGACTGACACCAATTAACTTTGCAAACTGCGATGTGTTCATCCCAAATTTCTTGCGTAGCCTTGTGACCATCGCTGCAGTTGGCGTAAACGTTTTTGTTTTCTTCCTGGCCACCTTTTTTCTAACAGCACTTTTTTCACTGCCGGGTGTTGCCGGCTCGTCCATGTCTACGCCAAAGACATCGGTAAGGTCAGCCCCTGCCAAGCGGCGTCGTTTTCCTTCTCTGGATGTTACCGACTGAATATCCAACTCTGCGGTAATCAGTTCTTCATGATCAACATCGCGCAATAGAAAAAGCAGTTCCGGCTGATGATCGAGCCTGGCGCCAACACCATACAGGACGGCGGCAACGTGTTTACACATCTCGGCCCAGTCGGGGCAGTCGCACGCGAGCGTTATCTCGCTGGGCGTGGGGAATAAACCCTGATTCTGATCGGTCACTATCTGCATGATGTGATTCGAGAATCGCCCCTGCAATAATTCCAGCATGGAACCCATCTGGCCAGTACACTGGTTACGGAGGTTATTCCATTTCTCTGCCGATAATGGGCTGATAGTAATCCTGACTGTATAAAGCTCGGAGCCGCTGACCATAGCCTCCACTGTGCCCTTGGCGATGGCCAGGTGGCAAACCGAACCGTTACGAACGTAGGTTCGCCCCCTGGGTAGACGGTTCTCATAATCACTGAATTTCTCCAGGTGACTACACCAGGCTTCACCCCAGAATGTGCGGGCTATCTTCCGTCCCTGAACCTCGATGGGTTCAATCTTCTTGCTCTTCTTGAGCAATTTACTGATCTCTCTGGCCGCTCTGGCGCGCCGTTTTGCCACCGGCACGTACGGTGCCCATTCACCATAACTCATGTGATTTCACCTTTCAGACTTGCGCCCTCTCTATATCGAGTGATACCAGATTAAGCAATGCCTCATTATCCATTTCTGTTATCAAAGTGTCGGTGCCACCCTTTAACAAATCATTGGCGAGAGCCATTTTTTCGCTAATCAAGGCGTCTATCTTTTCTTCTATCGTTCCCTGGCAGATGAACTTGTGGACGAGAACATTCTTTTTCTGTCCGATGCGATAGGCGCGGTCTGTGGCTTGGTTTTCCACTGCCGGATTCCACCAGCGATCAAAATGGATAACATGGGATGCCTGAGTTAGGTTGAGGCCAGTGCCTCCCGTTTTGAGAGAGAGCACAAAGAAGGGTGGCCCCTGTTCATCCTGGAAGTGCTCAACCAGTTTTTGTCTCTGCTTCACGGCGGTGCCGCCGTGCAGCACCAGGCCGGACCGACCAAACTGCCGTTCCAGAAAGTTCGCCAGAGGAGTGGTCATTTCACGAAATTGAGTAAACACCAGCAACTTCTCCTGGCGTGAGGCGATCTCTTCACACAGTTCAGCCAGGCGTTGAAATTTACCGCTCTTCGTTGGATCGTACTCATCGTCCCCGAACAGTTGTGACGGGTGATTACAGATTTGCTTGAAGCGCAACAGGTAGGAGAGCACCAGGCCGCGACGCTTTATACCTTCAAGATTCTCGAGAGCTTTCGCCATCTGATTAACTGCCTGCTGATATTGCGCCGCCTGCACTTTGCTCAGGCCACAGTAGGCGGGCATTTCTATTTTATCCGGCAAGTCACTGATGATTGACCTGTCGGTCTTCAGACGACGCAGTATATAGGGAGCTACCAGATTGCGTAACGCCGCATATTGGTCACTATCACGTTCAGACAGGGACTTCACAAACCCCTTGAATCGTGTAGCTGAGCCAAGCAGGCCGGGATTCAAAAAGTCGAACAGTGACCACAGGTCCGACAGCCGATTTTCCACCGGCGTGCCGGTCAGTGCAATTCGAGACTTGGCCTTGAGATTCTTGACCGCCTTGCTCTGCCTGGCGGCTGGATTCTTGATGGCATGGGCCTCGTCCAGTACCAACAGCTGCCACTCCTGCTCTTGCAGCCATTCCTGGCGCATCAATGTGCCATAGGTGGTTATAACGATATCGACATCCTTCAGGCCGGTGATGTCGTTTACAACGGCATCCATGGCATTCTTGTCCAGCTGGGAACTATGAAAATACAGGTTGCGCAGCGTAGGGGCATGCCGCTCAAGTTCTGTTTTCCAGTTGCCAATCAGTGAAGCGGGAAGCACTAATAGTGAGGGCCTGTCAGGCTGCTTCTTTTTCAAGATCAGCAGTACAGAAATAACCTGCATAGTCTTACCCAAGCCCATATCGTCTGCCAGACACGCACCTAAACCCAACTGATAGAGCAGCCACAACCAGTTCACACCCTCCTGTTGATAGGGCCGCAGGGTCGCTTTGAGTGTTTTACCAGGATCGGCAGCCTTTAACTGTGAGGGTGTGCGCAGTTCGTCCAGCAGTGTAGCCAACCATTTGCCTGGCTGCACAAGAGACCACTCTCGGTGCTCCCCTGGGTCAGCCTCTCGCAGATCGGTGGGTGCGCCTGCCAGCAAGCGCATCCCTTCTGCAAACGTGAGTCCGCCACCAGCCGACTCCGCCTCCACTTTTTCCCAGTGTGTCAGCGCTTCCTGCAGTTTCGCCTGATCCACTTCAACCCACTGTCCCTTCACTAAAGTAAGGCCAGCTCCCTCCGCCATCAGCGTTTGCAATTCCGTCTTGCTGAGCGACTCATCACCCAGAGCAATATGCAGTTCAAAATCCAGCAGAGAATCAGTCGTGAAGTTCTGCTGTTTTTTCTCGCCGATGGTAACCCTGGCACGCGGCTTGTTTCGTTTTTTCCACCAGTCAGGCAGACGAACAACCACTCCGCACTTCTCGTATTTTGGTGCATCCTTAAGAAATTCGTAGGCCTCAGCAGGGGACCAGGCCAGGGGATGATAGATGTCGCCGGTATCCACCAGATCTTTAATCACAGCACTGGATTCGGCGGCCAGTTGAACGGGTGAAAGCAAGCGAATCAAGGCCTGCTTATTTCTCGCACCGGCATATTCCTGTAAAGCACGGCTGAGTGGTTGGTGACGAATACGCCCCTGCTCTGACAGTTCGGGGGCATAGGTTGCCATGAAGGCGAAAGGAAAGTCTGGGTCGCCTTTGTTTTCCGCCAGATGGAAGCAGACACGGCCCACCTGATGCCACTGCGGCGCTCTTTCGGCAAGCAGAGCATCCAGCCCGCCGGCGGCCCGTATTTGCAGGCATACCCAGGAATCAAGCGTGGACCAGATGTCCTGCAGTACCACAGCAGAGAGATACTCGGCCCCGCGCATCGGAGGTGCACTCAAGATTAGTGGCAGGGTCTCGGTAGCCGTGAGCGGCTCGATAGGATCAGGCTGCTCTGGAGTTGTCTGCGTTAGGAGGCAGCGCTCACGCAGATAACCGCAGGCAAAGGTGCGCCAATATTGCAAAGAGGGAGAGAGGTCGGCGCCACCTTTTCTAGCCGCAAGAGTGAATAAACCCTCACCCGCGCAACGCGAAAACGCCTTGCCGATAGCACTGTTAATCGGGCTGCCTGTCGCACCATCTACTTCTACTGGGAAGCAGTTCAGATGTCCTGAGGGTAGGAGGCCTAAGTCAAAGAAACTCATTTTACTTGTTGGGACACTTTGTCAAACAGCGGTATACATGTAGAGACCGATCATCGCGGTGAGACACGAGACTTGTTGATGATTGCCTCCAGATCCGCACACACGTCCAACAATTGTTCGAAAGTCAGGCTATCTCCTACCATCAATTCATCAGCCAGCATAGCCGCATAATCTTTGGCCAGTGCGGTTTTTGCTTCACCTTCTGGGACGATCTTTAAGTGTCCTGTGGTCGCTGCCGTATAGTTGATGATTTGGCCATCCTTGTCCTTTTCGATGAAGAAATTTGACTTGTGGTGGGCTACGGCAGATGCGACTGCTTGATCAGCAATCGCCGTCGCGAAATATTGGCTTCGACTGATGGCAGCCAGATCGTGCCAGTGCCGGGCGTACCGCTCGCCGCGGATACGGCCCTGTGCGCAGAATACGTGTGCAGCCGTGGCCTTTTCCCAGAAGGTTCGGGCCAGGGTCATGACCTGCGGTGATGCAGTGGGGAAGGAGACTTCCGGTAAGTGCTCGGCAATGTCACATACCACGGCGTGTAATTCGTGTGGTTCGCCGGTCGCTCGACCCCCGAATTCCAATGTGACGACGGGGGCGACATAATCCGTGCCTTGAGTAAGCGCTGGATAGTGCAGCAATAACTTGTCATTTTCCTTGCCACCCAGTTCAACTCGGACATTGAGCCGTTCTTTGGCCAGTGCAGCCTCAATCACTGGTTGGATGTTCTCTGTGACCCAGTCGGGTAGGCGATGCCGCACGGCTTTCGTCCAGTTACCAGCCTGGCTGCGGCTGGATGGCAATTCTCCGTTTTCTCCGGTCAGGTCCGGAATCAGTTTGCGGATATCGTAGGTCAGATCAATGTCTTCCGAAAAGCGATTGATAACCTTGTAGACTTTTGAGAGGGAAGTCCCGCCCTTAAAGGTTAAATCCTTTGCTATTGGTGCATCGAACAGCGCGCGTAGTGCCCATACTACCCATATGTCCTTTTCGAGCAGGTGGGCAGGACGCCCGGACTCAGCCCGGACGAATTCGAGGGCTTCTCGTCGATCTTTTTGGGAGAGATCAAAAAAATATTCAGCCATGTGCGGCTTCCTTCCCGATCGCTCGTGCCATCCAGGAAGGTAGCGTTGCCCTAGCTGAAGCCAGTGCTTTCCACTCGGCCTGGGGAAGGGTCCGATGCAGAGATGCCAGAGACTCGTCGGCATGTGCTTGTCCTATCCAGGCCAGTGCCCGCACGGCCGCACCTGCTGGCCGTGTTCCAAGAGCGAGCATCCAGCGCGGTGCATGTTTTACCAGGATTTCCCCTCGTCCCAGTTTCAGTGTTTGGGTGCGTCCAGAGGTTAGGTAGACCTCTCGAATAGGAACCTGTTGTGTCAGCCCCAGAGTGTTGGCTGCGCTTGCACCGTGCGGGACGACAATTTCGCCGCTTCGCTTGGCCAAGGCTCTCACGAGCTTCTCAGGCGCGGGAGCACGAGACCCAAACTTGCTTGAGACCGGTGCAGCGTAGGTACCCCGTGCAACGCGCAACAGTTTTCCTTCTTTGGCCAGTCGTGAGAACGCCTGATCCACGGCAGCTCGATTTCCTTGGTGTAGGAATTCTTTGGGCGACAAGATGCCGCCTTCGGCGAGAGATTGGGCGCGTTGCAGTATATTCTCAGGTAAAGTCATCATGGGTGCCTCGTAATGTAAGAAGTATATTACAGTTTCTGACATCAGGGAATCGAGTTGATTCATCCATTTTGGTGGAAGAGGGGCAGGTAAGCACCAGGCTGTGGTAGGGATGGTGGAGCGGGCTATCCAAGGCCAGATTGGCGAAGGGCTATATTACGCACCAGAACGTGTAGGGTTGATGGCCGATTTCCGGAGGTAATTTGGGACCACCATGGGACCATCCTCACGCCTTTTGATGCCCTCTAATGCCGCGCTCATTTTTTAACTCTTTGATTTACAAGGCATTAGGAGGCATGGCGAGGCGGAAAAACGCATGGCTCAGGGTTCGAATCCCTCGCTCTCCGCCATATCTTATTGATTTTATTGAATTAATTAGACTTTTCTTGCGTCATGGGACCATTTTGGGACCAAACGCGCAGAATTTCCCAATCGCTCCGACACAAATTGCACCATCCTGGTCGCATCTGCGGAGATCCTCTTGCCGTAATGCTGATCGATCATGCGCGTGCTGGTATGACTCACCTGGCGAATGATCCATTCCTTCGCGATGTCGACCGTGAGTAATTGGCTGATGAATATGTGTTGTGCAGTGTTCGGCCCGCGATAGCGTACCTTGGCTTTTTTTAGATGAGCACGCCAAAAGTTATTACGTACCGTCCCGTCGGATTCGTGTGGCCTCTCCGTGTTGCTGTTAATAAAAACGAGGTGAACGTCCTCGGAGATTTTTTTCTTATTGTATCGTGACATGACTTTGAGGCGACGAGTGTCCAGCAGCTCCGTGAAAGTACGCTGTACCCGCAGCTATTGAATCGCTGGATCGATTAGTTCAACTTCGCGTCTGACGCGTTTGGTTTTGGTTTGTTTATAGGACCCGTTTGCCCTGGCTCGACAGACCGTAACCGTCCCGCTTTTTAGATCAATATCGGTTTTTGTCAATTTTGGGCGGCAATCAACAGGCAGTGTCTCCAACCTGATACTGGGTTGTGTGTGCTATACAAATTATATATTTAGCGCACTATACCTGTTTGGGTATCGTCGCTGGCTTAGCGGGGATTAGCGGCGTATTACGGCATTATCATTGATACAAGTCAACGGCGAAATGACTCGGACAAATGTATCCTCTAAAGAGGGAGGTTTTCTTAAGAAGGAAGTATGCGACAAAGGGTTAACTTGTGACCTAGAGCAGTGCGTCGATATTTCCGTCTTGATCGATTGGTCATATCTGTCGATGGATTTCAGCAATGTAACTGGTTCGTGATTGTGAATCATGGCTACAGTTATATAGGGTGGTTACGGAATGGCATATAGTATTATTCTGGTTGCGATCGACACCACCGACGAAGCTGACGAGGTGTTAAGTGCCGCGAAGGAAATTATGGATGACGACAAATCTACGATTTCCATCGTTTCGGTGATTAAACCGCTGGCTAATTTTTACGCTGACTTGTATTCAGTGCTCGATAACCGCGACGGAATTGCACCGCAGGCAGTAGAGCGCGCCACGGCTTGGATTTCAAGCCTGGCGAAGCGCCATGGAATCAAAACTCCTGCAGTGGATGTAGTAATTGGTACACCTGCAGTTGAAATTCGACGACTTGCCGAAAAACTAGGCGCAGATCTAATTGTCCTGGGAACCCACGGACAACATGGTTTGGGTCTGATGCTCGGGTCCACTGCCAATGCCGTGCTGCACGGAGCACCGTGCGATGTGCTTGCAGTTAAAGTGCGAAGCAATGGGCAGAGAGTAGGGCGCGCAAAACGCGCGGAAAGTCTCGAGAGTGCCGACGAGATCTTAGTCAGGCTGGGCGGCGGGGTCGGCAGTGAGTGCTAGAACTTGGTTCACTTGGCCCAAACCGCCGAGACACCGACGCCAATTCCCAGATCCCGAGCAGTTCAGTAACCTACCACGACGCGGTAGCTTACTGGCCGCATGCCGAACGAAGTGAGACAAGTCGGCTTCAGCAATTTGTTAGTCTTTGCCGTACAGCTTTTGTAGCTGTCCTTCTTCCAGAATTTCAGCCAGAAACCTCAGTTGCTCAGCGCCACGACGCTAAGCGCGACGGCGTAAACGCACAGGATCAGCGCACTTTCGAATCCGATTCGGCCGATTCCATAGGTCTCTCGTCGCAGCATTCCCAGCAGCAGGATGGCAGTCATCAAGATGCCAACCAAGCCCCACATCATCTGAACCGGTGCCATGTCATGGTAGATGGAGCCGTGAGGATAGCCTGCGTCAGCTGCGGCGACAACGAGCATGTTAAAGCAGTTAGTACCGAAGATGTTGCTTACTGCCAGGGTTAGCGCTCCAATTCTTATCGCTGCGATGGTGGTTACCAGCTCGGGGGTAGAAGTAGCCAGAGCGGTGAACAGCCCACCGACCAGAGTTTCGGAAAGCCCAGTATGATCGGCGATACCCTTGGCGGCCTCCATCAATATCCAGCCGGCCAAAGCGGTCACGACGGCCATGCCGATGAACTCCAGCCACACAGTGGCCGAACCAGCAGAATGCTTTGTAGGCTCATCTGAAACTGTCTGGTGGGTCAGTCTAGGGAACCACATGGGCTTGGCCTGCGTGTGGCGAACCAGATGCAGGCCGAACAGATAGGCGACAACGATCACCGGCGTGATCGGGTGGACGTTCCACAGGGTGAGCGTCGGCGTGAAGATTGCGAGCAGCGGCAAAGACAGCAACACAATCAGCAATCCCGCCAGCATCAGGTTGACCGGGGACGCGGCCGCGTGTTCCAGGTTGGCTTTGCGATAGACAATGTCAGCCACGCCAAGAAACACCAGGTTCGCAGCCATGCTGCCCATGACGTTGCTCATAGCCAGGTCTGGCCGAGCGTCTAACGCCGCGCTCAGAGTAGCGGCGAAATCAGGCAGCGAAGTAACGCCAGCAAGGAGCAAGACCCCGAATAGCGCCTCGCCCAGGCCGGTTCGGTCAGCCAACATATCAGCCAGCCGGGCCAGCCGACTGCCCGCGACGCCGATCATGAGGGCAGCGAGGCCAAAGGCGACAATGCTGGGAATCAAGGAAGAAAACACTTGGGCCTCGAACGACTATGGCATGCCGACTTGTATATCACTAAAACGACCTCGGCGAAGACTAACGCTCCTGGTGCAGCGAGCGAAACGCAGTATAGCAAGTCCAGCGCAACGTGTTGCGCAATTGTGGGCTTGCCAGGCCGCATAGTTAAATCCACTTGCCTCTAGTTGTCGCCAAGGATGTTGGCAGAATAATTGGGAAAATGCCCAAATAGAAAAGTGAATACTCCTTATTTGATGATCACGAGATCTCGATAAACGGTACCAGCTACTGATAGATCAATAGTAAGATGCCCAGCACCTTGCCCATCGCCTAGGGGTGTGCAGCGAACAGGTAATGCAGGGGGAAGGGGAAACTGATCACCCGCTGGCGCAATGGCTCATCGGGACAGACCTCATCGGCCAACAGGGCGGCGGCGTTAATTTATGCGACGATCGGAAACACGAAGTAGTCCGCCTGAAGCACAACGGTCTGGTCGTAGATCAACCCACTCGACCGATGCACGGCATGCGAGTGGCTCCCGAACAATACCGAACATTCCCTGAGCAAGGTATGCACAGGTTCGCCAGTCTTGCGTTGCTTTGGCACTGGCCAGGTTGTTGCGACGCACCACAGACCGAACACCGAAATGACAAAGCTTGTTACAGTGGGCGCGCAACAACGAAAAGTCCTCAACGGAAGATGCTGGGTCAACGGTGCATGAACCAACTTTCTCTGGTTGATATGCCGCCTCTCGAAGTCACTCCTCGAAGCGTGACAGAACGCATGCTTGCAGTGTAAATAAAGACCAGAATGGAACTTCAATAAATTATTGCATTTCAAGATGTTATGTCTTCCAACGAATCAAACATTGGGACACCGCTGGTTCACCATTACTTCGTAATTACCGAGCAATATATCGGATATATACGACTATTTATGCCTATTGGGTCCGTATAGCATGTCTACTTATGAAAAACCAACGACAAAGCTACGGAGAGCCTTGTGAAGATTGATATCCAGGCACACAATTTTTTCCTAACTGATGCCGTACGTGGCCATGTCGAACGCCGGCTGCGGCACACCCTGACCAGCTGCAACGAGCACATCCTCCAGGCTATTATTGTGCGGCTATCTGACACCAAAGATTTACCCGGAGATGCCCGAAAACGCTGCCATGTGCAATTGGTGCAGGCCGGCATGCCCCTTATAGTGATAAACGATACCGAGGCCGACCTGTACATCGCCATCGACCGAGCGATTGATCGCGCCGAGCGTACCCTCGAGCGTCGGCTGGCAGATCAGGCGCGACACGGCCCGTTCATCTATCTGTCCTGTTCAACAGGGTATCAATTACGAAGTGATCGGTAATCACTTGATCAACCTCCCCGGAGACAACCCACCATGAATACACCAATAGCGAATGCGACGGCCCATACACAAACGGCCGTCTTAGCCACCAATAAGGTGGTCCGCAACACCTATATGTTGCTGTCCATGACCTTGCTGTTCAGCGCGCTTAGCGCCGGGGCTTCAATGGCGCTGAGTCTGCCACATCCGGGTTTGCTGCTCACTCTCGGAGGCTATTTCGGCCTGCTGTTTCTGACTGCGAAATTCCGCGATCGTGCTTTGGGACTAGCTTTCGTGTTCGCCTTGACCGGCTTTATGGGCTACACACTGGGGCCGATACTCAGTGCTTATCTGGCCATGCCCAACGGTGGCCAGGTCGTGATGACTGCCATGGGTGGTACCGGTGCCATCTTCTTCGGCTTGTCCGGTTATGCACTGACCACCCGCAAAAATTTTAGCTTCATGGGCAGTTTCCTGATCGCGGGTATCCTCGTGGCTTTCCTGGCCGGGCTGGGTGCCGTGTTTTTCGAGATGCCCGGATTATCCCTGGCGGTATCTTCAATGTTCGTGCTGCTGATGGCCGGACTAATCCTGTACGAGACCAGCAACATTATCCACGGCGGCGAGACCAACTACATCATGGCGACTGTGACCCTCTACGTATCCATCTTCAACCTGTTTACCAGTTTGCTGCATATACTAGGCTTCATGAGCGGTGACGAATGAGATCTCTTCCAACGAAAGAGGATACTGGCTTGACACACCTAACCACCCTCGACGAACTCACACAGCACATCACTCTACTGGCGAGCGTGGAAGAGACGGATGCGTTCTTTGTCAGCTGCTACGTAAACCTTGAAAGCGGGCAGACAGGCTGGCGCGACGCGCTCGATGAGCGTGCCCGTATCCTGCGGCGCGTTCTCAGGGGTAACAACCTTACCGATCTCGAGGAGGCGCTGGGCAAGATTGAGGACTGGCTGGCCACCGAGCTGCTCCCCGAAGCGAGGGGAGCAGCCATCTTTGTGCGTGGCACCCTCGGGGGTGCCTTTATGCTACCGATGCAGTTTGGCGCCCCCCTGCCAAACTGGATCGCAGTCTATCCAACGCCCAACATATACCATTTAGTGGAACTCAAGGACAACTACCACCGCTATATCGTCTTGCTCGCCATGCCTGGTCGAGCCAGCATCCTGGAGGTGAACCTGGGTGCGGCCACGATCCAGACTTGGATGAACCAGCCGGGACTGCGTACACGTGTGGGTTCGGAATGGGCCCGCATGCATTATCAGGTGAACCAGGCGCACCGCGGAAAGCAGTTTATACGTGAAAAGATTGTGGTTCTGAAACAGCTAATGCACGCTGGTGGCCATACCCACCTGATCCTAGCTGGCGATCCCGAGATCACCGCTCGGGTCCGCGATGCTCTGCCCAAAGATCTAGCAGAAAAGTTAGTGGATATGGTCCCCGCCAGTGAACGAGATCGGCCGACCGAGGTGGTCATGTTGACCCTGTCCAGCTTCATCGAACATGAGGAGCTTGAATCCCGGTCGGTTGCCGAGCGTCTCATCGGGGGACTGCGCACCCATAATCTGGCAGCCGTGGGCTCGAAAGCCACCCTGGATGCGTTGCGTTGGAATAAGGTGGACACGCTAGTCATGGCCCGTGATTACCATCCCGACCCCGGCTGGACCTGCACTGACTGCAAAGCCATCGGCTCCGAGGTACCTGAAACTGCTCTGTGTCCTCAGTGTGGCGAGCCCGCTGTGCGGCCGCTGGATGTCAGGGAGGCGCTGCTGCGCCTGGCAGGCCAGCTGGAACGCCCTGTGGAAGTGGTGGATGAGTCCGAAGTGCTGATGTCCTTGGGGGGTGTTGGCTGTTTGCTACGAACTCGCCTCGATATACAGACAATCCGTACGCGCGCAAGGAAGGTAGAGAAAGTGCGCTTGTTGAGGATCTACGATGAAGAGACATAAGTAGGGTAGCGATAAATGACTGTAGAGAAACGTTTCAAGGAATGTCAGCCAACATGGGTAAACATTGCATTGGTTCGGTTAGGGCAAGTCATCGGGAAGACACTCTTGCTGTCCCGGGACGCAGCCAGGGACGGGCCGAACAGAGAAAGTGTGGGAGGCTAAAGCGGCAGCTGCGTAGTCGCCATTCCATGAAGGAGGGCCGTTAATGCACCCCGTGCGCAAGCATCGTCTGTACCTTGTATTGTTTGTCGTGCTATTTTCCAGTGCGGCCATCGGCCTTGTTGTGTACGCTCTGAGCGGAAATATCAACCTGTTCTTTCCACCGGCAGCGATCGCCAGGGGTGAGGCTCCGGTCCGCCAACCTATCCGAGTGGGAGGCATGGTGGTGGATAACAGCGTCAAACGCAGCAACGACAGCCTGCAAGTGCGGTTCGAATTGACTGATTACGAGGCTAGCATACCCGTGGTTTACGAGGGTATTCTGCCTGATCTCTTTGGCGAGGGACAGGGCGCCGTGGCCTCGGGCGTGTTAACTGCAGACGGTGAGTTCAAGGCGTCTGAAGTGCTGGCCAAGCACGATGAGAACTACATGCCGCAGGAGGTGGCGGACGCCCTGGAACAATCGGCCTACGACCAAAAGGGTAACGCTAAATAGTCCGTCCCATGGTTTATACTCACAAACCCAGGTGACAGCGATGCAGCGATTCAAAAACATTCTTTGTGTCATTGAACATGGGGAAGCCAGTGAGCCGGCATTGAGCCGGGCCGTTGCGCTGGCCGAGAGCAACCAGGCCAGCCTGACGGTCGTCGATGTGATTCCTCGGGTGCCACCCACCTTTAGCATGGCAGATGGCGGTCCGACCTACAGCGAACTGCAAGCGGCTATGGAGCGCGAGCATGAGGCGCTCATGGCGCCTTTGATCGAACCCCACCGCCAACGCATCGATATCCAGAGTAAAGTCCTGCTCGGCACTTCATTTCTCGAGGTGATCCGGGAGGTATTGCGTAACGGACACGATCTGGTGATCAAGTGCCCTGAATCGCCGGACTGGCTGGATCGGATTTTCGCCGGTGACGATATGCATTTATTGCGCAAATGCCCCTGCCCGGTCTGGCTTATTAAACCTAGTGCGCCGGGCGTCTATAAGCGAATTTTAGCCGCCGTGGATGCAGGCGATTCTTATATGTCACAAGAATTGAAAACTCGTCACATGCTAAACGAGCAAGTACTGGAAATCGCGGCCTCTCTGGCTCTTGCGGATTCCACGGAGCTGCATATTGTTCATGCGTGGACGTCAATGACCGAGATGGTTCATGGTTTGGGTTTTTCTTCGAATATGTCAAAAGATCAATTGGATTCAGGTATTGAGCAGGATCGGCGGCAACAAGAACAGTTGCTTGACAATTTAGTAAGCAAAATTATGACCAAGAGCAAAGCTGCTCAAGACGCCCTGGACTACCTGAAACCTCGAACGCATCTGTTGCAAGGGTCTGCCCGACAGGAGATTCCGGCACTTGCCAAACGCCTTGCAGTTGACTGCATCGTCATGGGCACTGTCGCGCGGACCGGTATCCGGGGTTTATTCATGGGCAATACTGCAGAGACCATTCTCGAGCAGATCGACTGCTCGGTATTGGCAATCAAGCCGCAAGGATTTGTGACGCCGGTGACGCTGGATGAGTGAAGAGCAAAGGAGGTGGGTGACATGAAACGGTTTAAGCACATTATTGTTGAGATGGACGTGCAATATGCTAATTGGTATACCCATTAGACCGCAGTTAAGTGGATGGAGAACAATTACTTACGCGCGTCGGTTGCCACCCGAGACACCAAAAAGTGACATTCAAGGTGTCCATTGAGAATAGAGGGATGTCGAATTAGATGTGAAGTACTTTGTGTTCGATAAGGCCTTTATCGCTCATTGCTTTTCATTTTTCTACGCGACTTACACATAGCCCCAA
>CAVXWW010000003.1:0-447095 GCA_963765545.1 uncultured Gammaproteobacteria bacterium
CCGCGCCGAGCGCAGCACTGACTTCGGCGGCGGTGTGCGCAGCGTCTCGACACAGGAAGAATGGGTTGATGGTTTCGTTGGTGTTCGCGCGAAATTTCCGCTTTCCAAAAACTGGGGCGCCATGTTGCGCGCCGATGCCGGCGCCGGGATTCCGATTCCACCTACCAGGCGCTGGCCATGCTCAATTATGAGATAAGCGATCGCTGGACCACCGCCTTCGGCCTTCGCTATCTGTCGGTCGATTACTCCAGCGGCGGTTTCCTGTTCGATATGGAAATGAGCGGATTTGAAATAGCAGCGCTGTACTCATTCTGAGTATTGCAGAGCTCCGCCGTGAGGCACCGCGCTCTTTTTGAGGTACCGCATCGTGCTCTGTTATACACAACGGAAATGGGATTAACGATGATCAAAAAACGACTTATGCTGGATCTTCCGCGGATTGCGCTGTTGGCCGTGGCAATCTTTGGGCAGATGGCCTATGCCGCGAACGCACCACAGCAGAATCAACCCAATATCCTGTTACTGGTGGGCGATGACATTTCCTTTGGTGACCTGGGAATCAGCGGCGGGGTTACGCAAACACCCGTGCTGGACCGGCTCGCAAACGAAGGCGTGATGTTTACCCGCTTTCACGCTTCGCCGGTATGTTCGGTGTCCAGGGGCATGCTCCTGACCGGCAAAACAAATCAATGATATTGGCGGCGCCGGCATTTGACTGGCCGTTTGGGCCGCAGCGGGCAGCCGGGCTATGAGTCTTTCCTGACCAGACCGCTGCGGGTGGGGCCGTTGCGAACCTTGCAATGCCGAGTACGAGATATACGTTGACCGGCAAATGGCACCTGGGCGGTGCGCATGGCGGTGAGGGTCCGCACGACTGGGGCTTTGATCACAGCTACTCGATTTATACCGGGGGCGCCAATCACTGGAATTCCGGTGTATTTCATGTCGATACGCATAACCCGGAAGTGATGGCACAGGTCAAGGCCGGGAAGATTCCGCAGGAGCCTTTATTCGAGGACGGCAAGCGCGTCGAGCGACCGCAGGGCATCTACTCTGACGACCTCTGGACGGGCAAGCTGCTGCAGTATCTCGAACGGGAACGCCAGTCTGGCAAGCCGTTCTGCTTACGTGGCCTACAGCGCGGCCCATGCGCCCCTGCAGGCCCCCCGATTTTCTTATTGATAAATACGTCGATCACTACCTTAAGCTGGGCTATGCGGGCCTCAAGCAGGCGCGCTTTGAGGCCCAGAAACGCCTGGGACTGATACCACCGGACGCAGTTTTCCCGGATACCACAAAAAACCAACTTTTGCATTCCTGGGAGGAGCTTAGCGATCAAGAGAAGTATGTCGAGGCCCGCAGTATGGCCACCTACTCGGCGATGATGGAATCCCAGGATTACCACATTGGTATGTTATTGAATTATCTCAGGGAGACCGGCGAGCTGGACAACACGCTGATCATTTACCTTGCGGACAATGGCCCCGAGGGCCTTGGTCTTACTGGCGAGCTGAGCAACGCCGGCGCCACGCGCTGGGTGCTGTCCAACTTCAGCCAGGACCCGGCCGATATCGGCCGGGGCAATGCCTTCGCGTTCATCGGCGCCGACATGGCGAATGCCTCTACCGGTGGTTTGCAGTGGTGGAAATGGTTCATTGGCGAAGGTGGTGTGCGCGTACCGATGGTAATCGTGCCGCCAAAAAATACGCGCTCTGCGCTCGCCGGGGACAAAACCGGCGCCTACGCGAATATACGGGATATCCCCATGACGATTCTCGATTATGCCGGTGTCACCCACCCCGGCACGCAATACGGTGAGCGAGCCCTGCGCAGCCCCACTGGTATTTCCATACGGCCCTTCCTGCAAGGTGACTCCAGGGTCACTCGCAGCGAAGAGCAGTGGATTGCCTTCGAGCTTTTCGGTAACGGCTATATCGTCAGTGGCGATTATAAGGCCATGCGGGTCAGACCGGGCATGTATGGGGACGGACAGTGGCACCTGTTTAACATCATGCATGATCCAGGCGAGACCCGACCACTGGACGAGGAGCAACCTGAGCGCCTCGCGGCCATGGTTGATACCTACCAGAATTGGGCAGCAGAAAAGGGAATTGTCGAAGTCCGCGATGACTGGAGCCCCTGGCACGGTTTCCCCGAGGACAGAGCGAAACAGCAACAGGCTGTTCAATAGATACAGAACCACTCCATAGGCTGAAGTCTCTTAAAGGAAACAACGCAATGTCTTATCCAGTAAACTGGTTTGAACGTTTTAACGCAGCCTTTGTCCTCGCGATCACTCCCGAGATGCGCAAAGTAAAGGCCGCGCAGGGTGCGCGTCCCAAGCGCCTTCCGGAAGGGAAAATCAATATGCCTCTGGAACGGCGCAAAATCACCGGTGTGGATGTGCGTATTGCCCTTGGAGGTAACTCCGATGGGCCGACTCTGCTGATGCTGTGCCCGCTGCCCCAGAGCATCGTTGCGTTCGAGCCGATCTGGCAGCTGCTCAAGGGCCGCTACAATCTCGTGGCGCTTGATCTGCCCGGCTTCGGGGGTAGCGCTGGCGGCGAGGAATTCATGACTTTCGAGGCGCAGGGCAAGTTCCTGAACGGCTTTGTAACTGAACTGGGACTATCCGGATTTCACATCATCGGGCCTGACGTTGGCATGAGCGCCGCTCTGCACTATGTGACTCACTTCGACCATACCGTAGCAAGCCTGATTATCGGCGACGGTCCCGGTGTTGCGCCTTCACTCAACGGCAGTGTGATCGACAAGCTGGTCAACTCGTCCTTCTGGCGGACCGTATTTACGATCGCCGGCTCAGGCCCGTTCGTCGAGGCCGGCAACCACCTGGGGTATGTCAACTATGTGCCGCACCAGGCCGAAGTGCGTGACTACGTCGAATCCTACAAGGGCCGGATCGGACCTATTACCCAATGGTTCAAGGGGTATCCCCAGAGCCTGGAGACGGTAGACCCGCTGCTGGAAAAAATTGAACTGCCAGTACAGATTTTCTGGGGCGACCTGGACCAGCTGTTGTACGTCGACAACGCCAATGTACTTGAGCGACGCCTGCCCAGGAGTCGGCTGCGGGTGTTCGAGCAGTGCGGCCACTATTCGTATCAGGATCGGGCTGACGAATTTGCGCAAATGGTTTCCACATGGGTAGACGGGGAGTATCAAACTATATGAACAAGTATTACCGTGACAATACAGCGTGGGTCGAGGTGCAGCAGTTTCTGCCAACAGAATACCGTTGGCAGGACGGCTTTGGCCCCGAGGAGGAATATCGACCCTGGCGCAGTAGCACTGTCCACGTCGAGCGATTTCCGAATCCGGACGCCAGCCATAAGGTTATTCTGCTGCACGGTGTCGGCACTAACAGCCGCCTGCTCAACCTGATTGCCGGGGCACCGCTGGCCCGAGCCGGGTATGAAGTGGTCGCTGCCGACATGCCGTATTACGGTATGACCGACAATCGAGAGACACGGATTACCTGGGAAGACTGGGTGGAGATCGGCGCGGAGCTGGTTCGATCCGAAATCGCGAAAGACGGCAAGCCGGTGGTGCTCTACGGGCTGAGCGCTGGTGGCATGCTGGCCTATGATATAGCGGCCCTGACCCGCCAGGTCAGCGGTATCATGGGCATGTGCTTCATCGACTCAGGTTCGCCCCTGGCGCGTCGTCGTATGTCTGACCGCCCTGGGATGGATGAGATTTCCTTCAAGATGCTGCCGCTGTTGCCGGCATCGCTTATCGGGCGCATACGCTTGCCGATGAAGTACCTGGTCAAGATGAACGCCCTGGTTAACGATGCCCAGGCACTGAAGCTGCTTTTGCGCGACGGGTGCTCCGCTGGCGCCAGCGTGAGTCTGGAATTTGTCAACAGCATAATCCAGCATCAATCGGCTATCGCATTTGAAGACTTCGACCTGTGTCCCATCATCCTCCTGCAACCCGGCGAAGATCGCTGGACACCGTTTCCCGTTACCGAGCCCTTTTGGGAGCGGGTTGGCGCGCCCAAACAGATGGTTACCCTGGACAACGCTAGCCACTATCCCATCGAACAGCCGGGACTGGATCAGATGCGGGATGCCATGGTGGATTTCATCCGGTCGATTTGAACCGTTGCGGGATATACTCGCAGGGGAAAGGTAAAAATGCGATATCCGAGAGGGCAGGTGATAGCGTTGCTTTCAGTTGCCACATTCACGGGCATATTTTTTTCCTCGCGATCGCTGCTTGCCCAGGACTCTCCCGGGCCGTCACAAACCCAGGGTGAAATGATCCTCGAGAAGCCGGTTAAACTGAAAACCGATACCCTTCTAGACGATGGTGCGACCATCGACCTGCACACTGACAACACCATCCTGCGGGACGTGACCATTAAAAGGAAGGGTGACTCCGGGCAGGTTTCCTTGGGGCCACTCAGTATCTGGATCGGCGCTAACATCAGCTACGACCTGTACGAAATTAACGAAATTTACAATTATGGTAACGGGGGTGGCACGGATGTCGGGCAAAAGACTCGACATCTGGAGGGTACCTTGCGCTCTCGGTTGCGGGACTGGGGTGAGATCAAGGCGCAATATGACGTAGAGGCAGGCAACTGGACGGACCTCTATCTGCGCTGGGTATCGCGACTGACGCCGAGACCCTACACGATTACCGTAGGCAACCAGAAGGAGCCCATGGGCTTGGCCTGGCTTGGAGGCGGCACCTCGGAAACCGCCCAGGAACTTGCAGCTCCGTCGAAAGCTTTCGGCGACTGGCGCAGTTTTGGCGTGCGGGTTCACCGGGCGTTCAACCTGGGGGCCGCCGATCGCGCTTTTGGTTTCTGGAAAGGTGATGACGCCGCGGTAACCACCTCGCTGGGGGTATTCACCGAGGATATCAACAGCAGCAATGGTACCTCTGTCGCGGTTACCGGGCGTGCGACAGCGGGGCGCAGAAAAGGGTACAGCAGCACACACCTGGGTTTTTCCGGCTCCCTGCGGCAGGCGAAGGGTAACTACGATAAGGTAAGTTTTCGCCCGGAGATATACGAAGCAGACAAAATCGTTCTGGCGCGCCCGGATGCCGATACACTCGCTGTCGGAGCGTTGGAAGCAGCGCACGGCCATGGGGCTTTACAGTTGCAGGCAGAGGCGTATCTGGCCAATTACGCTGGCAATGTGGATGGTTACGGCACCGGCGGCTACGTGCAGGTGGGCTGGGTTGTTGTCGGTCAGGGCCGCAGCTACCAGACCGATTGGGGTGTGCTTGCGCCCATTCGACCTGTTGGAAATACCCATGTCATTGAAGTCTTCTCGCGTTTCAGCCACACCCGCGGAGAAGATGATGTGAACGGGTGGAATGCCTACAACTCGTTGACGCTGGGTGCCAATGTCTATTTTCGCAAGATCACGTGTAGTGTTAATGCTCTGTACGGCAGGACCAGGGATCGAATCGAGGGGGAAGATGACGGATTTGGGGTAGTTGCCCGGGCGCGGTTTCTTTTTTGAACGGCGTAGCGGGTTTGATAATACTTGCTGGTTCCGCAGTCCCACCAAGGACGACATATCTCCGGTGCACGGTCAATTTTCGGCCACCTACGCCAGGATGCGCCAGCCGTTACCGCCAAGTTAACGTCCCGAAATTGATAGAATCGGTCCACGAACTCCCATAAGCCCCACCGACTCCCATTCGCCATCCACAAGTTTGGCAGCAACGCATTGCAGCCATCTGGTAGCTCAGATACTCTCAGGGGCGACCGGCCGCTTTGTATTCACACATGGGACTCTCATGAAAGTAGAGCTGATAGATTGAAAGTCCGTGACCGTGGCTTATCTTCGTCATCTTGGACCCTACGGCGAAGCCATCTCTCGCTTCTGGCAGCACACATATCATCCGTGGGCGGCTACAAACAACTTGCTTGAAAAACCGCGTTACGGAATCAGCCACGACGATCCAAGCATTACAGCCCCTGAGCAATGTAGGTACGATGCATGCGCCGAAGTTCCCTCCGACTTTGTCACATCTGGAAATGCCTTCAAGACAACCATTCCCGGTGGAAAGTATGCTGCCCTCGCTTTCAATGGCACTATTGGCGCGTGGATCAATGCCGGCGCACTCTCGAAAGCTTTTCTGGCTGGTATTTGCTCTGGAAACGGTGTATACGGGGATCGGTGTTTTTGCCGTGCATTCGCGATAAAAGGATAACTTAAAATGAAAAGAGTCAATAAAAAATTCAGCGCCTTGATTGGTTTGTTAGCCGGGCTTTCAATCCTTGCGGGTTGTGCCTCGACTCAAACCGCAAAAGTGGCAAGCAAGGAGCAATTCTCGGGCTATCTCAGTAATTACGCTGATCTCAAAGAAGTCAAAACCAAGAATGGTAAGGGGTTTCTTCGTTGGCTATCTCCCGACGTTAAACCCGGGATGTACTCCAAGGTCTACCTGGAGGGAGTCATCTTCTACCCCAAGCTGAAGCCGGAGGCACTGGCAGGGCGCGACACACTTATCCAGATTGGTGAATACTTCAGCGACGCAATCAAGCGTGAGTTATCTGAAGCCGGAGTTTTGGCCACTGGCCCGGGTCCGGGCGTTGCCGAAATGCAGCTGGCGATAACCGGCGTGTACATCAGTGATGAAGGCATGAAAGCCTACGAGGTTGTCCCGGTAGCCGCTGTCATTGGCCTGGGTGAGGCCGCGCTGGGCGAGCGCGACCAGATTGTGCAACTGGTGATGGAGGGTAAGATGACCGACAGCCAATCCGGCAAATTACTCGCGACCGCAGTCTTTAAGGGTCTCGGAAAAGACCTGAAGAACGATAAAACCCAGCTGACACTCGATGATGTGAAACCCGTTCTCGACGGCTGGGCGAAAAATATTGCTGCGCGAATTCAGGCATTGGCGATCAAGTAAACTTCAATTTGGGACGCGCGTCCCAGGCGAAGCAAAAAGGCTCCTTATAGGGGCCTTTTTTTTTCAGCTGGGCCGGCAACCTTGTTGTTGTCAATAATGGATAAGTCCATATCACCCACTCTTGCGTATTCCCTTGCAACAAAAGCTGATAGCGCGAATGTCTTTTTTCACTTACTCAGCTCGGGAGCAACCTCGTGAAAATGTATATTGAGGTTGAGAGCCGAGCCAAAGCGCTGGATCAGTGTTACTGCACCAGTCGCCCCGCCCTTGAGTCGGTATCCAGCTTTGTGGATCAGATGTGTAGAAATTGTGCGGTAAACGATACGCAGAATCTTCCCCATGGCCTGGGGGTGGGCGGCAAACAAGTATCGGAGGGGAAAGGGGAAGCTGATCACCCATTGGCGAAGCGGCAGATCGGGAAAAACTTCATCCGAGAGAAGGGCCGCGGCTCTTCATCATTAATGGGGGACACTGGCATTCATTAAACTGGTTTTGCGAAGATCAATTTAATGGAGAATACCGATGTCCCTCGCAGGAATGATTATAGGCATACCTGGCCTTCAGATCGAACGGGTAAAACGCAGTCGGGGTATTGAGGTGTGGGCGAGGCCAGGCACAGGATCAAGGCTACCAATCAGTCGTCCAGCCGGATTTCCACCAATATCAGCTGTCCAGCGATTGTTGCCAGACTTGCCTCGACGACTTCCCCGTCAGCAGCCAACTTAAGACCGTAGACCTTTGCGTCTCTGGGTAGCGCGCGGATGAAACGGCGCACTCCCTCCCGCAATGCCTCGCTATCACCTTCCAGCAATACCGCAGTGCCCGGGTAGCGCTGCCGGGCGATCTCCATTTCAACTTTTACTCCCTCTCCCCGGAAGTTCAGCCACCACCGAGTGCTCTGGTTGGACAACAGGCGCACAATATTGCCTTCCCGGGTGTAGCTCAGTGGCGTATTGAGCTTACGGCCACTTTTGCGACCAGTGAAGTGGACGATACCGATGTTGTGGCTGGTGATGCCATGTAGCGGTGATCGGAGCAGGCAGCGCATTACCGGATTGAGAAAGTAGCGGTAAAACTTGTTGCTTGAACTCATGGTGCTGACTCGCCTGTCGCTCTAGGTGAATAGGTGGCAGTTTATACCGGACACACAGGTAACACATTCGAAACGGAAGCCCACCGACTATAGGTTCTGAGTTGTTAGACAGATCCCGCCAAAAACCGCCCCTCCAGATACCCGATAATATCCTTCGACTCATACATCCATTGAACGCCACGCTTGCCCTCTCCAATCCGCAGGCAGGGCACTTTCAAATCGCCACCACCTGCCAGCAATTCTTCCCGGGCTAGGTCATT
The DNA here is from genome assembly GCA_963765545.1 of uncultured Gammaproteobacteria bacterium. Classification (GTDB taxonomy): domain Bacteria; phylum Pseudomonadota; class Gammaproteobacteria; order Pseudomonadales; family Halieaceae; genus JARRPM01. The sequence goes on from CAVXWW010000003.1 coordinate 8,257, forward strand.
GCGTTTCACATCCCGTGTCTCAATCTTCAGCCCCTGGCGTTTCATGGCCCGTCTCACCTTCACGCAAAACGGGCAGGCTTGGTATTGATACAGGGTGAGGCTGGCGGTCTGTCCGTCGATGAGCGCTTGCTGGGCTGGATCCCGGGTGATGCTCCTGGGGGTGAATACCCAGTCGAGCAACAGAATCAGTTTACCGAGGATAAGGCGGATGAGAGCCATGGAGGGATTCCTGTGAGTAGCTATGATTGCCCCCCCGACTCCGGAAAGTGGGTCTAGCCCAAATTCCTATAAAAGTCGGAGGGTGTACTCTATAGAAAACCTATAAAAATCAATAAGATGGTGGGCCCCGAAGGACTCGAACGGCAGCGGCCGACCGTCCGAACGCGGCCCGCTTCGACCTGCCGATTATGAGGAGCTGGGACGAGGCCGAACCGGGGTAGTAAGGCGAAGAAAGGTAACAGCTTTTTCTGGTCGGGGTGGGGCAGGGAAACCGAAACCGAGCGTATGCCGAACCTGGTTGGGGTCGTTTTGCGGGGTCGTGGTAGTAAGTTGCAGACGCGTAAGGCGTTTTTAAAACCGAACACCGAACCTGTACCGAACGGCTTTATGATTCTTTTGAAGAATTACAGATTTGTCATGGCCAGGGCGTACTGGCCTGATTCTTTTTGGCCTTCCCTGCACCCCGTAGACAGCTGGTCTATGCTAAGTTGAGGACAGTCCCGATAAGTCAAAGCAGTGGAATTAGCATGATTGATTACGCACACGAACCCAGGACTCTGATCCAGGACATAACACACTGGGCGACCGAGCGCCCCGCGGAGCCCTGGCTGGTCGAGCGTTGGTCCAGCCACGACCGTGAAATCAGCTGGCGGGAAGGTGCCGACTTGGTCAACTCTGCCGCCGCCTGGCTGGCCCGGGCAGTGCCGGAGCCGGGTACCAGGATCGGCCTTTTGGCCCCCAATTGCGCCCACTGGGTGCTGGCGGATTATGCGATTATGGCCTCGGGCAATGTCACCGTGCCCATATTCACCACCATGAAGCCGGAAAGTGTGGAGTACGTAGCGCAATTTGCCGGCATCGATATGTTGATACTTGGTGCGGCGGGCAACTGGGAACAGGTCCGCGACAGTTTTCCCGCGGATATGCGCGTGGTGCGCCTGCCCGGTGCCCAGCCCCTGGCGGACGCCGTAGACTGGGAGGAACTGGTTAGCGCCGGGGCTGGGTTTGCTCCACCTCCGTCGCCGGATGACAAGGCTCTGGCTACTGTAGTATTTACTTCCGGCACTACTGGTCTGCCCAAGGGCGTGATGCACTCCCTGGGCAGCCTGCGCGAAGCCGGCGGCGGGGTGGGCCATATGTCGCAGACATTGCCCGGGCATCGCTTCCTTTCCTACCTGCCCCTGGCCCATCTCGGTGAACGAATTGTTGTTGAAAACCACTCATTGGTGTACGGCGGTACGATCTATTTCAACGAAAGCCAGCAGAGTTTCTTGACGGACTTGCGTAACACCCGCCCCAACTGGATGCTGGGAGTGCCGCGCATCTGGGAAAAATTGCAACAGGCGGTCCTCGCCCACGTACTAAGCCGCGACGAATTGGAAGTTGCCAGGGCCAACGGCCAGCTGGAGGCTGCGGGTGAGAAGGTGCGTGCCTTTCTCGGCCTGGAGGAGATCAACTTTATCCTGACGTCCACGGCACCCACACCGGCCCCTCTCAAGGCCTGGTACGATGAACTGGGTATTATTCTATACGACGGCTATGGTCAGTCGGAAATGTTGCCGGTGTGCACAAACAGTAAAGGCAATCGCAAGCTCGATTCCATTGGCGCGGCGGCCCATGGCGTGGAAATCAAAATCGCCGACGATGGCGAGATCCTGGCCCGCGGTGGTGGTACCGCCATGGGCTACTACCGGGCCCCGGAAAAATCGGCGGAGACATTTGAGCCGGATGGTTGGGTGCGCACTGGCGATCGCGGTCGCATCGATGAGGATGGACACGTATACCTCACTGGCCGGGTGAAGGAGATATTCAAGACCGCCAAGGGCAAGTATGTCGCCCCCGCCCCGATAGAGGGTCGTTTCCTGGAAACCCACCTGGCGGAGCAGGCTTGCCTAACGGGACACGGCCTGGCGCAGACGGTGATGACCTTGGTCGTGGCCGAGGCGGTACTGGAGCGGGATGACGCTGAGCTCATCGCGGAATTGCTGGAGCATACCGCGGCAGTCAATACTTATCTGGACAAACACGAGCAGATTGGGGCACTGATTGTGTCTCGAGAGCCATGGTCCCAGGAAAATGATGTCCTGACCCACACGCTCAAGATCAAGCGCGATGAACTTGAGAAACGCTATGCCGCGGAAATTGCCGCGGCCGGAGACAGGATGCGAGAGGGTGAACCCCTGTTTGCAATAAGCCGTTGAACTGCTGTCCCTACCAAAAACTCCATACTCATTGATTTTGTTGACTTTTCCGCAGGCACCCCCGTAGCGTTGCCGGTATGAAAACGATACTTGTTCCTCTGCTCACCACCGTGGTCGACCTCCTGCGGAGCCGGGCTTCGCTCCATCTCGAGATGCTTGCTCTGCGTCAGCAACTGGCAATGGTGGCCAGCCGCGATAACAAGCGACGGTATCGCCAAGTTAATCGGTCGGTCTTGGTAGAATCGGCAGATGAATACGTATAGGCGTCATCGATTTCCGCCAGATATCATCAGCTACGAAGTCCGGCTCTACTATCGCTTCAACCTAAGCCATCGAGATATTGAAGACTTACTAGCCGAACGCGGCATAACTGTAACCCGAGAATCCATCAGGCTATGGTGCATCAAATTCGGAGCCATTTATAGCCGCCGATTGAAGCGAAAGCACCGCGGCTATGGCGACACCTTCTTCATCGATGAAGTCTTCGTCAGAATCAATGGCAAGCAGCACTACCTGTGGAGGGCTGTTGACCAGGACGGAGAAGTGGTCGATGTATTTCTTCAGATCAAACGGGATGGGGCTGCTGCTAAGCGCTTCTTCAGGCGTCTCTTAAGATCTCATGGCGGCGAACCCAGGAAGATTGTCACCGATAAACTGCGTAGCGATGGAGTTGCACACCGTGAGGTGATGCCAGAGGCGATCCACAGTACTCAGCAGTATGAGAATAATCGGGCGGAGCAGTCTCACGAAGCGACCAGGGTGAGGGAGCGAGGGAGGCGTGGTGCGGCATTCCGACGATTCAAGTCGATAAGGCAGGCCCAGGGATTCGTGACAGCTCATGCTGCCGTGCAGAACTTGTTCAATCTGGGCAGGCACTTGGTCGGCGCGCAGCATTATCGTGATCTTAGGATCAGTGCGTTCGGTGAGTGGAGCAGGGCAGTAGCTTGAGATTAGCCGCAAGGTTCTTGTTGTCTGGGTTAGTTAAGTTGCCAATACCCTTCGGACCCCTATGCGGTCCTTTTTTGTGGGCAATGGTAAAGTGATCGGTCTCGGGGACTTTGGAGCGGGGAGATATGGCAAGTTCTTCAACAGATAAAGGCACGCAATTGAAACGATCAACGCGACCCAGGGCGCTCTCTGCGTTGCTATTTCTGGCGGTAGTGTACACCCTGTATTTCGCCTCCTCACTGTGGATTCCGGTCGTTATCGCACTGTTGCTCGCATTGCAGCTCAGCCCTGCGGTTACCTTCCTGGAGCGATTCTACATTCCCCGACCTCTCTCCACGGCGCTGCTATTGATCGCGATAGGCGGGCCCTTCACGTTTCTTGGCATGCAGTTGGTGGAGCCCGCACAAAAGTGGATTGAACGGGTGCCCGAGGTAACTGCCAAGGTGAACCAACAACTCAATAACATAGCCGATGTCATAGCTCCCGCAGACCAGGAACTACCGGCAACCCCCGCCGCCACCCCGGAACCGGAGAAAAAATCGGGAATTAGTAACTTCTTTGGTTGGTTTGATGACGAGGAGCCCGCTGTCCCGGCACCCGCCCCGGTAGCTACCAAGGAAACCAAATCCAAGGTATCTGATCGGCTGGTGCTCGGTGGGCTCGAAGTGGCCATGCAGATCCTGGCGGACGCCCCGGTTTTCCTCGCCCAGTGCCTGGTCTGTGTGATCCTCGTAGTTTTTCTCCAGGTCTACGGGCCGGCTGTCTACCGCACGACTATTGAAGTTATGCCATGGTTTCAGGACAAGGTGGCAACGGCCAAACTGGTGAGAGACACCCAGCGGGAATTGTCTCGCTATATCCTCTACATCAGCCTGATCAATGCCGGTCTGGGGCTGACGACTGCCACCGTACTGTGGCTGCTGCGGTTCGAAGATCCACTGCTATGGGGTTCGATGGTTGCACTGCTGAATTTTGCGCCGTATGTGGGCACTATTTTCAGCCTGTCTGTCCTGTCCATGGCCGGCGTGGCGCAATATGGCCTCGAGTGGAGTGCACTTGTTCCCGCGCTGGCCTTCTTTATTCTCAATACACTCGAGTCACAGCTCATCACACCGGCAGTGCTGGGACGGCATATGCGGATGAACCCGCTGGTGATCATGCTGTGGTTGATTCTCTGGGGATGGCTGTGGGGAATGGCCGGGGTCTTGATTGCGGTACCGCTGCTGGTGTGCATCAAACTGATACTCAGTCGGTCAGCTGCATTTGACCCCTGGCTCAAGCTGATCGAAAGCCGGACCTCGTCCGGCTAAGTCAGAAGATAAAAGCCCGCCATCGAATCAAAATTCGGGTCGGGGAGTGTCCACATTGCTCGGTGGCAAGATCGGGTAGATAACCTGGGGCTGCTCACCGGTCAGTGCCAGCAAAAAGTCCTGTCCCTGGCGAATTGGCGCTTTAAGCCGCGACGGCCAGCTGAAATAGTCCGCGACAGTGTTTCTTCCATCGGTAGTCGTTCAGGCTGATAACATTGTTGCTATTTGGCGGAGCAGGAGTGGCGCCATCTCTACTCGTATGGCACCGATGCTTATTGTAGTAGCACTGGTAATCCCTAAGCTTGTTCTCCAGGTCAGTCACGGTCCAGAAGAAGGTCTGATCCAGTAGCTCGCGTCTGACGCTCCCAGTTAGTCGTTCGACAAACGGATGTGACATCGGAACATGTGGTAGCGATTTGATCTCCTCGATGTCGAGGACTCGAAGATTGGCCTTCCATCGATGATATTGGAACAGTGGATCGTTATCGGAGCTAATTCTGTCTGGCCATCCACTCCCACTGGTCGCTTCATTGAACATGCGGCACAGTGCAGGTCCATTGACATTACCAGCATGCACACCAAAGCCGATGATTCTACGCGTGTACTGATCCATAACGACCATGATCCAGTGCGTCCTTAGCGTGATGGATTCAGCGCGAAATAAGTCAACCCTCCGCAGGCTATCCTTTGCGTGTCCAAGTGTAGTCAGCCAGGATGGCCCGCGCATACTGGGATCTGGTTTGTAGTGAACAGCCAGTACGCGCCGGACAATATCTTTATCCAGTTCCAATCCGAAAGCCAGGTTGATCTGTTGAGCAATACGAGGACACCCATATCGGGGATTACGTTGTTTCATCTCGACAATAGCCTGGATGATTTCTTTGGATGGCCCTTTTGGTCCAGGCTTCCTGCCTCCCAGGGATGAATAGAGCAGACGGTATTTCCGTTTCTTTAGTGCATTGTGGAAGGAGAGCAGGGTAGATGGCTTGATGATGACAGCTGACCTGACCAGCCGTCGTGGGTTTAGGAAGAGAGATAAGAAGCCGAGGACAGTGCGATCCTGCGTGGATAAATTGGGTGCTCGCTGTCGGGACCTGCTGTGGAGTATTAGTTGTTGTTTGAGCAGAAGGTTCTCGGCAATGACTGCATGGCTACCGCCTGGCGGAATCAGCTTGGCTATTGTCGTGAGCAGGTGAAACAGCAAGTAGATGACGTCTTTCATGCCGACGGAGGGTAGAAAAGTTCCCAGCGGGCAGCAACTATCAAGTCTCTGATATCATTGATAAATTAGGAATTCGCAACCCACAGGAATTTACGTTGCCAGGTTGGTTGATGCGGCCACAGAAATATCGGACGCTTGTCGCGGGCCATTTTTCGGTGAGTTACAGAGCAAGCGATTCATGGATTGGGTTTTTGGTAGGGACAACAAGGGACAACGCCCTTCCATAATAGACAAAGCCCCGAGAACTGATGAGCGCGAAAAGAAATGGCAGATGCTCATCGCAGAGAATAGCTGAGCCGCGCGATGACGGCAATGCGTAGGCAGCGGCGAATTGACTCATAAATACTGTAACCGAAGCCAGGGCCGCTTATTATGGTGGACGCCTCAGTCCGGGGATGCCAATCTCGGTGTGCCCAATACCCAGACAAGACCGATCACCCACCCTTGCTGCTTGACGTCATAAACGAACGCGTCCTGTTGATAGTCAACGTCAAAAACGCGGTAGCCTGCAGACGCCACGACGGTGTCAAAAATTTGGTAGCCGATGTGTCCAGATAAATCATAGAAGCTGTCAGAGCCACCACTTGCGCCTCCCGCGCCAAACAGTCCTGAGAGGTAAAACGGCGAATCTCCAAGGCGAAATTTTGTATCCACCCCTAAAACCGGATCTATCCATGATTCAGAATTATGAATGCTTACCTGTTCGGGCGAGCCTGGACTCAGTGTCAGGTGAGTCTCAACTTGCCAGTAACGCAACCCGCCGACGATGTTGATGATGGCATTTTTCGAGCTATAGACCTCGTAGGTATAGCTCGCTGTGACCATCGAATTCTTCAGCGCCGCCTTGTACGGTAATCCGTACTCTGCATCCGTATCGCTGTCTTGCAGCACGTCCGAGTAGAAGACGTCGAACAATACACCTTGTCGCTGTTTCTTCGCTTCGAACAGCAACATGAAACTGGCCTCTGTATGACTCATTGCATCTATCGCGGAAACGTCTATTTCCCGCGCCGAGACACCGGGTGCCGGGGTTAAGTGACCTTCTGCACCGGCGAACCAAACATAGGGCGCGAGCAAAAACTGCCAATCATCAGCTGCTGCAGCCGTAATCGGCACTGCAGATGCCAGAACGCCACAGGCGAACGCCAACTTCATCAGATATCCTTAAGTGATCATAGTGTAACTTTGGTACTCGGTTGGACTCAGGTCAAGTGACTGATATCAATGGAGTTGTCGGGGCGATCAGGCAGAATCCCAACGTTTGCCTATTGTAATCTCGACTGAACTTCGCATTAATCCTAGCATAAGAGAAAGTCGATCGTTTATGCAGAGTGCACCGCGGTAATACGTATAGTAAAGGGTTCTACCCCACTTCAACGGAGGGTTCTAAAACGGCTGAATACTCAAGATGGTACTAATGTAATGAACCATCCCCATCCCCATCCTCGCCGCTAGCCCGGCGGGGTCTTCCGGACTAGATTCAGTCTGTAGGACCTTAACCTCGGATGGGGGATCGACATGACGACTATTAGCATACTGGGCATTGATATTGCCAAGAATACTTTCCAGCTTCATGGCGCCGATAAATCTGGTAAAGCCCTCATGGCCAACTCCCTGACCCACCTGTCGAAGGATTCCAGCCAGGCTGACCCGAAGTTTGCTTCCTTGGATGCGTATCGAGGTATGGGTCAGGTCGTCCAGCGTGGCGCCTATAAGAACCCTCCTCGGAGTTCGCGGCACGATCCTTTGCTATAGCTGGTTCAGAAAGGGGCATGCCGGGGGGTAAGAAACTTCAGTTACACCCGACGGACCTGTCGCACTCGACGTTGATGATTGGGTGGCGGGACTGGGGAAACATATTTGCCTTGTATAACAGGGCCAACCCGCTGCCGAAGGTTACAATCTGCCATGCGCTGTTCTAACCCACATCCTGTGGCAACGCGAATGGCTTTGTCTTGAGCTTATTGCCTGAACTGGGCACGATGGGTTCTAAACGGGGCGGAGCCGGGGTGACTTGCTCCTCTACCAACTCCAGGCACAGGCTTGCGCGGGCGCTGGTCAGCGGTTTTCTAATGGGCTAAATTACATCCAAACTTAGCCAGTCATCCCCAGCATTTGTGATGACGACAATGTGCCCAGAGTAGAAATATGGTCATGGATAGAGTTTTTGGTAGGGACAGGTACTTCCGTTTTTTCAGCGCATTGTGAAAAGAGAGCAGGGTGGATGGCTTGATGATTATGGCTGCCCTGATTATCCGTCGTGGGTTCAAAAACAGAGACATAAAGCCGGGTAGGGCACGGTCCCTGGTAGTCAAATTGGGCGCTCTTTGGCGAGACCTGCTGTGTATGATCAGTTGCTGCTTCAAGAGCAGGTTTTCAGCGATGACTGCGCGACCGCCTCCGGGTCGTAGCAGCTTTGCCAGGGTAGTAAGCAGGTTTAAAAGCAGGTAAATGACATCTTTCATGCTACCCGAGGGTAATATCATCTGGTCTAGGCGACAACAGCTAACCATCTGATACCATTGGTGAATTACTAATTCGCCACCCACACCTTGATTACTTGGTGCCCAGGAAGTTAACTTGTCAGAATCGACGGGACTGCTACTCCGCGCGTTTTACCTTCTGATGAAACGCAAACTTCTGCCAGTGATTGTGGCACACATGACCATCAACTTTATCGGCATAACACAAATCTATCTCGGCTAATACTAACCATAATCAACGGGGAGCGGTTACGGTGAGTAGAGTCGCCCCCGTATGCATGCTCAATCTAGAAAGACGCCATTGATGACAACCCTAATCACTTCGATTTCTTCTCTTTGCCGTTGCCAAAATCAGGAAGATAGATCGATTGCGTTGAGTTTCTGACTGAAGTGCATTCATCGTTTTCGTTCCAACTGAAATCGATAAAGCCAAAGTTGGCGACTGAATTAATTGCAGCGACAAGGTCAGGGCTGAATGTAAAGCAGGTAATGCTCACCTCATTGGCATCCGTCGCCTGGCAAAAGCCAAAATACACCACATCACCAACCCCGGCATCAGTTACCCTTGCACCACAGCCTATCCTCTCGACATCGTTTTCCGAGAACCTTGCGCTGGTTTGGGCGCCCTGAGCCGACATGCCTTCCATGTTGATCACCACCGGGGCATCGGTTGTTTGCCCTGCTTTTACACCGCTTGCAAAGGCGAGCGTTGTCAAAGCGGCTATTGTTATCGCTTTCATCTTCATCGGATTTTCCCTCTCTGTTGCTGTTGAATGGAACACTTACAGGCGGCCTTCCAGGCCCCCGGAATTCATTGCTCTTACTAGTTTTCGCATCATTTTCTTGCGGCCATTGTCATCCAGCCTGGTCAGCTGCATATGCAGATCGGCCATTTCGGCGTCGGAAATCGAACCGCGGCTGACATAGTTATCGATTTCCGCTGACATGACTTCGAGCTGGTATTGATATTCCGCGTCGGCCTGCTCCTCGACCCTTGCGAACGCGGGCGCGGTGGTAGCTGGTCGTGGGGTCTGCGGCTTGGAAAGAGTTATCAATGCAAAGTCGAGTTCCTCTTGCACTATGCCCCGCAGCAAGCTTGCGACTGCCTGCATGTCGGGCTGGGGAGTCGCCGAAGTACTTTCTTTTGACGGTATGCCGCCCGGTCGGGTGGCTTTGATGGCTGACTGCCTGAGTGCAAGATCGCTCACTTTCGTTTCAAGCTGATCCAGCTTGAATAATAAGCCTGCCACTACGGCTATTTGCAACGTGCAAAGGATGATGACAATTTTCATACGGACTATATGACCTCGAGTCGTCCGCGCAGGAACCATTGCGCGCCCTGTGGCTCTAGGGCTGCTGCCGGCTGGTATTGGCCTAATGCATTTCGCCCGCTCACGCCACCCTAACCGAAACATGCTAGCACCAAGTATAGACAAATAAACGGTTTCTGCAGTGAGGAAGATGCGGCCACGGTAGAGGCGGCATTTGCCCCGATTATCGACAGCCTCGAGTCGGGGCCAAGATACCTGGCCAACACCCTGGAAACTATCCGCGGTGCAGCGCGTTCTTGGATTTTCACAAGGCAGCGCCTGAGTCTTGAGCGGAAGGGTATTAATGCAATGAACTATCCCCATCCTCGCCGCTAGCCGGGGGGATAAGAAACTTCAGTTATACTCGACGAACCTGACGCACTCGACGTCAATCCATGCGGTGCAAGGTCTTGCGGGTTATGACCTGCCGACGGGTACGTCGAGTGCGACGGGTTGGTTGGTGGTTTCTGGGATGGGGCTTTACTGGTTGAAGATCATCGAGAATCAATGATTCGCCATGCACAGGTCAGAGTACATGGATTTAAGGGGTCAGAGTACATGGATGAATTCAAAGACTCTGATCCTTTGAAGCCCGAAGCTGAATTATCTGCTTGTGGGCCTGTTTTCATGGAAAGATTGCCAATTCGCCAGGCACAGGCAAACGCTCCTGCCCCTATGTCAGCGCGGGCGAGCGAGCAGGCTTTCGGTAACCGCCGTGCAGCTGCGGGCGATCGCCTCCTGGTAGGCACTGCCGTCCGCCAGGCACTCCGCGGTGCTTGCGAAACTGATGTTGACGTGCGTGCTGGTACTGGAGACCGTATGGAATAGTCGCAACCCGGGCGCCAGCGGGCCGAAACCGAGGTAATCAATCAGCCTGGCACCTCCCAGGTAGAGGTCGTCCGGCATGCCAGGCACGTTGGTAATAACAGTGTTAACCATGGGCGGCAGCTTCTCCAGATGGCCGGCCTCATGGAGCCAGTGGCCCAGCGCCAGGATGATTGCGGGGTGAATCTCGTCGACCAGCGCCAGCGCAGTGCGTGACGCGCCTTTCCTGCCGCTGTGCTTGCTGCGCGCGGCATGCTCACTGATTGCCCGCAGTCGTTCCCGGGGATCGTCGATATGGGTATACAGGCACACCCGGGCGGCGCTCACCTGGTTGCCCATGGTGCCATCCTTGTCCCGGCGACGGACATCAATGGGCATCAAGGCCTGCAGGTCCTCTGCGGGTAATTCGTCCACGGCAAGCAGGTATTCGCGCAGGGCACCACCAACTGCGCACAGGGCGATATCGTTGATTGTGCAGTGGTGTTTCTTCTCGATCCGGCGCAGATCCGCCATGTCCATGCGAGCATGACCTACCACCCGGTCGGCCGTCACCGGCTGGTTGAACCTGGTGCGGGGCACACCCTGCGCCTTATCCCCGGGCGGGCTCTCTTCAGACTGTAGTAGCCGTGGCAGCAAGCGGAGCAGTGTCACAGCCATCTCCAGGGGTTGCTCGATCCCGTGCCACCAGGCCAGCCCATATTTCACCCACCACGGAGGCGCCTGGAACTGCGCCTCGGTGACGTCCCCGCGGGGCATCGAGTCGGCGAGCAGGGGCGCCCCGGGCTCCTGTCCGACATTGTGCAGGGAGCTGGCAAGGCGTATCGCGCTCTTGCCATCCATCACCGCGTGGTGAATCTTGAAAAATACCGCCGTGCTACCATGGGGAATCCCGTTCAGGGCATCCAGGTCCTCCACCACCATCACCTGCCATAGCGGTCGGGTGCGGTCCAAGGGCTGGGCATGAAATTGCCCAAACAGGCGGTACAGCGCGTCCCAAGTGCGTGGTTTCGGCAGGGCGACCCGCGTTACGTGATAGGCTTGGTCAAAATGCGTATCCTCTACCCAGTACGCCTTGTCGAGTTCCAGCATCAAGGTGTCGACCCGGCAGCGCAGGATCGGGAACAGGTCGTGGGAGATCGCCTCGAAGTTGTTCCGCAGCGCGACTGCCAGGCGCTCCGCTCCCCGCTTACCGCGGGTTTCATACAACATCACCGCGCAGATGTGCATGGGAATAGCGGGCAGCTCCCCTTCGATCATCAGGTTGTCTAGACCGCCGAGCTGTCGCATGCTGAGTGCTCCCTTGCCCCAATCGCACCAGAGGGGGGTCCCCAACTGTCTCACACAAACCGTTGATCGAGAAGGGGCCCGGGGTGCCAATGTAATGAACCATCTTGTCCCTTCTGAAAAACGGATCGTCTACCCGATCGCCGGCATTATGAATATGGTTTACGCTGCAATTCGCGTGTACCGATGATGAAGCCTGCCAGCGCAAGGCAAAGCTGTAATATTTCCGGACGCTACCGATTCAACGAACTGAAATTCAGGTGGACTCTCGTTCAATGACACGTGTGTCCGATAGATATGGTAGTAATCAAAGTAATCGCGAAGAATTCGTTTCAGATGTCGCTCATTCAAGACAATGATGTGATCCAAGCATTCTCGGCGCATAGATCCGATAACGCGTTCGACATAGGAGTTCTGCCACGGTGAGCGAGGTGCCGTGAAAGCTTTCTCGATTCCCAGTGCACTCATCCGCCGTTTCACCTTCTCGCCATAAATCGCATCGCGATCATGTAAAAAATATCTCGGGGCAGTATCAAACGGAAAAGCCTCGACCAGCTGTTGTGCAGTCCACCGGGTTGTCGGGTGTTCGGTGGCGTTGAAGTGAGCGACTTTTCGGCGATCATGGCTGAGTACGATGAATACATAGAGCACTCGAAACCTGGCAGTGGGGACGGCGGCCGGCGCTGCGGTGAAGAAGTCCATCGCCGACACAAAATCTGCGTGGTTGTAGAGAAATGTTCGCCAGGTCTGTGATGGTGGCTTCTTTGACTGCAGCATGCATTTCGAGACTATCGCCTGGGATATTTCAATCCCCAGCTTGAGCAGTTGTCCGTGGATTCGGGGCGCGCGGTAGCAGGTGCACACCAGCCGATATTGGATGCCTGCATTTCACGAATTAGTTTGCGAAGAGTAGCATCAATAGATGGCCTTCCAGGCCCCGGGTGTCGGCTTTTCCACCGCCAGTAAAGGCGGAAGCCCTGTCGATGCCACCTCACAACGGTATCTGGGAGAAGGCCGTGGAGTATTTGGCGCCAGCCATCGACATATCGTGAAAAGAGTATCCAGAATATCTTGTCTGCTGCCGTCACACGCGGCCGCTTCACCGACTGTCGGAGCATAGCTACCTGTTGCCTTGGCGCCAGGTTTCCAAGGGCCAGCTGACGCTGAGATTTGAACAAGGAGAGTAAAAAAGCGGCTGCGAGGCGAAGAATTGACATGCGGTCTATGCTTTACCCCGCAGATAAAATTAGCAATAAGTTCAACACGATCGAATAATCAGGAGGGACAACCAAAGACGCTATGAGAACGATCACGATAACAACCCATTTGGCTGTAGAACCAGATGTCGTCAGAAAGCATGTCATGACACCCGCCTTACTCAACTATGTGGTAGCCGGCCTGATGAAATTTCAGCCGATTGAGCCAGAGGTATTTCCAGATCGTTGGATTCCCGGGAAGTACAAGGTGCGTATGCTTGCTTTCCACATATTTCCTATCGGTTGGCAAAACGTGGGGATCGAGCTTCCAGGGGAAAGCGATGAATGGTTCGTGAGAGATAACGGTAGCGGCTCAATCGCCCGAGTTTGGGACCACCTGATCTTCATAGAGCCAGAGAGGGCCGGCACGCGCTACGTGGACCGGGTTTGCATTGAAGCGGGAATTCTGACTTGGCCCGTACTTTTGTACGCAACTTTGTTTTACTGGCACAGACAGAGGCGTTGGCGAAAACTCGTCGAACTGGGTTTTGAGCCTCTGGCATCCGGTAAAGCTGACATCCGATAGACTGCTTCGGGTATTTAACAGGCTTGTGGAAACCACCCATACGGGAGGCCGCTGCTAGGTGCGTATTCCAGACCAAGCCTGCCACTTATTCCAGACGAACCCTGCCATCCATCCACCGCAAAGCTGCCACCTGGGCGCTATAAGAAACCCTCTCAGAATTTCCGCGAGACTCTATTCCCCTGCTGCAGAAAAGTATGGGGGTACAGGGGGAACAGGAAACTCCGGACATACTCGTCGGACCTGACGACTCGACGCCATTTGATGCGCTGCACGGTCTTGCGATGGATGACCTGGCGACGGGTCGTCGAGTGCGACGGCCTTTTGGGTGGTTTCTGGTATGGGGGCTTAACTGGTTGAAGATCATCGAGAATCAATGATTCGCCAGGGACAGGCAATTTCTGGGGCGGTGCCCGGGATGGTGGTGCCAGGTGGGGCAGGTTGGGGGTGCCCTGTTCCTTATCGCGCAGATGAGCAAGAATTCTATCGATTACGTCCTGGTCCTCGATACACCGGTCCGACGCATCGGCGATGACTCTGACAGATCCACCGCGGCGACCGCAGATCTCGATGTCGGTATTGAACACGCGCTTTAGTCGATGAGCCCAGGTCATACCCGATAAAGCGGGGCACCTATAAGCCGCTCGGTGTCAATAGGACAATAACTCCCCCGGGATCTTTATTCCCTTGTTGTTGCAAGGCTCCTGGTGGGTGCTCCCAACTTTTACCGTTGAGCTACTTCTGTGAGATGAATTAGTATTTCGCCATCCACACTGTTTGGGTTCGATTTTCGGGTTGGCTTCCGGTAAGCCGAAGAGGCGTAAGGGATTTTCGAAACCGAACTCCGAACCAGGGCCGAACAACTGACTGTCGGATTTTTGAGAAAAAGTAGTAATTCAAAGGGTAGATCACTTACGAGGAGTTCATCCTATCGCCAGGCACAGGTTCTCTGGTTGCACGTCTGCGATATTGTTTGCGTGAATTTTTAGGGCTCGTGTACTGAGGCTTGCATGTCTCATTCTACTACTCTTCTGATCAAGCTTTTGTCAAAACGTGCGAGACTGTGAAATCGCGCCAGGCCCGACGGCAAGAGCGAGATGTACATCCCGATGGCCTAGAAAGTGAACCTCAGACCGAGATTGGCGGTATCCACGTCCGTTTGTAGATCGAATCTCACTACCTCCAGGTAAATATCCAGACTGCTGAAGACATTAATCGCAGCGCCGACACCATAATAGGCGTCCGTGCCGTCATCATCGGCATCAGCTGCATCTTTGGCATCCGCATCCCATTGTGCTACCCCTGCCCGGCCATAGACATCGATTATCCAGAGAGGCACGGAAACCATGGCGCCAGCTGTATAGGTGGTCGTCTCAATCTCGGCTTTCTGTCCGTTACCCAGTGCATCCGACTTGAATGTCCCGAAGTCCCAGTAACCCACATCGACAGACAACCATTTATTGAAGCGCCAACCGACACCGCCATTGAAACCGGTGGATTTATCGTCAAAAAAGGCCTTGAGGTCATCCTGATCTTCTAACGTGAAGTCGTCGTCGATTTGTCCGTAGTTTGCCGCCGCTGAAATAAACAAGCCGGAGCTGTCCGCCAGAACAGCACGCGGCGGAACGTACAGCGAAAATATCATTGCGGTGGTCAGGATGAGTGTTCTGCTCAAGCTGAACATGTCTTTGCTCTCCTAGTAGTCAGATTAGGTTTGATAACAACTCCAGAATTTCAATTATATCTCCTCCACGGGTACTGACAAGTGACTATGCTTGCTCGTCAAGTGTTTAGGCATATTTTTCGTTCCAGTGGGCACGGTATCGCCAAGTTAACTCGCTGAAATTGCCAGAATCGGTGCATGAATACCTATAAACGACACCGGTTCCCCGCCGATATCATCAGCTATGCCGTCTGGATCTGCTATCGCTTCAATCTCAGCCACCGTTATATCGAAGATCTCCTTGCTCAGCGATGCATCACTGTCAGCCGAGAAGCGATCAGGCTTTGGTGTATCAAATTCGGGGTTACTTATTCCCGCCGCTTGAAGCGTAAGCATCGTGGCTACGGCGAATGTCCCTACCAAAAACTCCATACTCATTGATTTTGTTGACTTTTCCGTCGGCGCCCAAGTAGCGTTGCCGGTATGAAAACGATACTTGTTCCACTGCTCACCACCGTGGTTGACCTCCTGCGGAGCCGAGCCTCGCTCCATCTCGAGATGCTTGCCTTGCGCAAGCAACTGGCAATGGTGGCCAGCCGCGATAACAAGCGACTCCGCTTTCGCCCCAACGAGCGTATATTCTGGGTTTGGCTTTACCGGTTATGGCCCTCCTGCCTTGAGACGTTGGCAATCTTCAAGCCTCACACTCTGGTTCGCTGGCATCGCAAAGGATTCCGTTTGTATTGGACCTGGAAATCTCGCCGGCGTTGGGGTGGTCGACCGGCTATCGATCCCGATGTGCGCGAACTGATTCGAACCATGTCTCGAAACAACATTGGTTGGGGTGCTCCTGCTACCGCGCGCCCCGCATCCATGGTGAATTGAAAATGCTTGGCATCGGTTTGTCCGAATCCACGGTCGCCAAATACATGATCCGCCATCGGAAGCCGCCCTCACAAACCTGGAAAACATTCCTGAAAAACCATGCAGCTGATCTTGTTTCAATAGATTTTTTCACCGGAGCGCCGGCCGCCGTCCCCACTGCAACCTTCCGAGTCCTGTATGTCTTTATCGTTTTGCGTCATGAACGGAGAGAGGTCGTTCACTTCAACGCGACGTACCATCCGACTGCGGAATGGACTGCTCAGCAACTGGTGGAAGCGTTTCCGTTCGACACAGCTCCTCGTTACGTAATGCGAGATCGCGATAGTATCTATGGTGAGCAGTTTCGGACCCGGGTAAAGAGTCTGGGTATTGAAGAGGTGATCTCAGCGCCTCGCTCGCCCTGGCAAAATCCTTATGTCGAGCGAATTATCGGCTCAATCCGACGAGAGTGTTTGAATCACGTCATCATTTTCAATGAGCGGCATTTGCGACAAGTGTTGAAATCCTACGCCAGGTATTATCATGAGGCGAGAACGCACTTTTCTCTCGATAAGCAGAGTCCTGTACCACGATCGATTCAACAGCCAGATCAGGGAACAGTCGTGGCCTTTCCTCATGTCGGTGGCCTCCATCATGAGTACCGACGCGCAGCTTGATTTTACGTTTGTCAGGACTACCAGTTCAAGATAAAGACGAGTGTCGGCGAAGGCGATGCTCTGTCCTTGTTCGCAGGTAGTTATCTCAATTACGGGAATTTTCTTTCCCAGGGTATTGATGCGTCCACAGAAATATCGGACGCCTGTCGATAGCCACTTTTTTGGTGAGATAAACAAGCAAGTTATTCATGGATATAGTTTTTGGTAGGGACAGGACAGCAGTGGGCAGGAATAACACCTTTATTACGATTCAAGGGGCACTCTAATCACTTTCTCCTTCAATAATTCCTTAATTTGCTCCTCACTATAGCCATGACGCATTAATACATCTTGAGTATTGGCGCCAACATCACCAGCAGGACGGTACTCTGATTGACCACCTTTACGGAACTGAATAGGAGGCGTAGGCATATAAAAAGTCTTACCCGATGGATAAGTCAGAGGACGCAGAAAATCATTCACCAGAGCTTGTTCATCATCAGCAACATCAGCCATGTGCCCAAGGCGATCAAATGGAATATCCAAGGCATTCCACTGTAAGCTCCACTCACTCAAAGATTTAGTCGCTACCAATGAAGAAAGGATTTCCACAAATTCCCGGTGATTTTCCCTATTTGCCATTCTTGTATTAAACCTGGCATCGTCGATGAGGTCGTCTCTTCCGAGAGATTCACATAAAGGACTCCAGTATTTATCAAAATCAAAAAGCATAAATACAACCCATTCCCCATCAGCCGTTTTGTAGGGGTGCCCCATAACAGAAAGAAGTGCAGGCTCACTGTAAGGCTTAGGATAAATGTGCCCCACTTGAACTACAGGCTGCAGTGCTGCCGATGTCCAAATTCCTGCGTGATAGAGTGATACTGATACTTTATCGCCTTGCCCAGTTTTTAGCTTTTTGTAAAGTGCCGCGGATACGCCTTGGGCCAATGCCACTCCGGTAGGATGGTCACCCATACCGGCAAGGTTCACCAGTGGGTAGCTTTCTGAAGTGCCTGTATCAAGACACAAACCCGTTCTTCCAAAATAAGCGTTACCGTCGTAGCCAGCTTTCTGGGCTTCGTTGCCTTTCTGACCATAGCCATTGATGTGGCCATATACGAGTCCCGGAAATTGCTTTTGAATGTCATCGAAGCGCAGCCCTAACCTGGCAAGAGCGTCTTCTCGATAATTGGTAATCAATACATCAGCATCCTTCAATAACTTAAAGATAATTTCTTTCCCGGCAGCGCTCTTCAAGTCTAATGAAATGAAGGATTTGTTTGCATTTTCCACATCGAACACTGGATTTTCGTCCTTATCATTTCCAACCCCAAAAGCCATCCCCTGCAATCGATGCAGCTCGCCACTAAGAGGCTCTACTTTAATAACGTCAGCGCCTTGATCAGCAAAAATTCTTGATGCACTTGCCGCAGCAATAACAGTTGAAAGATCGACAATTTTTACACCTTCAAAGGGTTTCATAAGTTCTCCATTATTTTCAATAAATACAATTATGTTTCAATACATCTGTAATCACCAAAGACATCTTTAATAATTAGAACTTGTATTAATCGCAAGTCAAGCCAATCAATACTTGACCCATTAAAAAATCATGAAGCAATGGAACTAATAGGCTTTTGATTTGGTCGACGGCATGTAAGTGCTCTCAGTTTAAATTTCACTTGGTAACATTCGAGTTTCGTAACTTCAAAGGATGGATCCTTATTGAGTTGAACACTAATATAAAGGTATAGGGCAATTACAAGTCAATCATACCTTCCTGCCGGCATAAGATCATATGACGCACCTACAAATTTCAAAGAGAAATAAATGAGGGGTCCGTCGAAAATCAGACTCGTCATCATTACCCTAATTATCATTCTTCTGTGTGCTTGGCCAGTTTGGAAACATCACTACCCAGTAATAACTTCATCTGGATGGACCTCTGATGTCTTTTTGGATTCCATCAATCGAGTGAGCGCGCTTGCCATAGATAATCATGGTCAGCTTTGTCTCAGCCAGGAAATAAGAAATAAAAAAGGAACAATCCTCAAGTTATTGGAGCGTATAGGCAGTATAAACCTGTCCCTCCTGAAAATTCGATCGCCCTGATTTTATTGACTATTCCTAGCAACCGATGAAGGATGGCAAACATGCCATTCTTTATTCTAGCGGTCATGTTTCTGCGTTCAGTGTTCAAGTCTCGGCGTTAATTGCTTCTTGAGAATCTGGCATTGCGCCAACAGGTGACCATGCTCCGGAAATCCGTGAAACGCCCTCGCGCAACGGTGGCGGATAAGCTGTTCTGGATTCTCTTTTCACGCTATGTGGATGGCTGGCGTACAGCACTCCACGGCCTACATCCGGATACTGTCGGACGCTGGCATCGGCAGGGCTTCCGATTTTACTGGCGCTGGAAAAGTCGAGGCCCTAAGCCGGGACGACCCGCTATGGATGGAGGCCTGCGCAAGCTGATCCGAGAAATGCAGGCAATCAATATGGGCTGGGGTGCGCCCAGAATCCATGGTGAATTACTCAAGCTGGGTATCGAAATATCACAAGCGACAGTTTCAAAATATATGGTTCGTCAGAAAAAACCACCTTCGCAGACCTGGCGAACTTTTCTTGCCAACCATTCAGAATGTCTGGCGGCGATTGATTTCTTTACGGTTCCCACTGCCGGATTTCGAGTGCTTTATGTATTCATCGTGCTCAGCCATGATCGTCGGCAAGTTGTACATTTCAATGTGACAGAACACCCCACTGCCCAATGGACAGCACAGCAATTAGTGGAAGCTTTTCCGTTTGAGTCCGGCCCACGGTATTTGTTGCGCGATCGGGATGCCATTTATGGTGATCTAGTCCAACGACGGATCAACAGCCTAGGTATCGAGGAGGTAATCACGGCGCCTCGCTCGCCATGGCAGAATCCCTTCGTTGAAAGAATGATCGGCTCTATACGCCGAGACTGCCTAGATCATATTATTGTTCTCAATGAGCGGCACCTACGCAGAATCCTTCGCGATTATTTCAACTATTACCATACCTGTAGAACGCACTTGTCGTTAAACAAAGATCCGCCAGAAACCCGAACAGTTGAACCGCCAGAGTCGGGAAAAGTTGTCGCGTTTCCCCGCGTTGGTGGCCTGCATCATCGATACGAGAGAATTGCAGCCTGATGGCGGTTGCAAAGACTGACCCGAAAAATGGCACGATTATATTTACAGGAGGGACAAGGGTAGATGGCCTGATGATAACCGCTGCTCTGGCGATACGCTTGGGAATCAAAAATAGCGACAAGAAGCCGAGGATGGTGCGATCTTGCGTGGTCAGATTAGGTGCTCGTTGGCGAGACCTGCTGTGGATGATGAGTTGCTGTTTTAGAAGTAGGTTCTCTGCGATTACTGTACGGCTTCCACCGGGTCGTAGCAGCTTTGCCAGGGTGGTGAGTAGGTCGAAAAGCAGGTAAATGACGTCCTTCATGCTTGCCGAGGGTAATATCTGCCGGCGAAAGCGGCAATAGCTAACCTTCTGATATCATTGATGAAATAACAATTCGCCAGGCACAGCCATATCGTGGATTGCGCTGCTTCATTTCAACGATAGCGTCGATGACTTCTTTTGATGGTCCCTTTGGCCCTGGCTTCCTGCCACCACGAGGTGAGTACAGGAGGCGATACTTTCGCTTCTTCAATGCGTTGTGAAAACGGAACAAGGTAGACGGCTTGATGATGATTGCTGACCTCATAAGCCGTCTTGGATTCAGGAAGAGCGATAGGAAGCCGAGGAAGGTGCGATCCTGTGTGGAAAGATTGGGTGCTCGCTTTCGGGACCTGCTGTGAATAATCAGCTGGTGCTTGAGCAGTAGGTTCTCGGCAATGACGGCACGGCTACCGCCAGGCCGAATCAGCTTGGCGATCATCGTGAGCAGGTGAAACAGCAAGTAAATGACGTCTTTCATACTGATCGAGTTTAGAAAAAGACGCTGATTGCAGCAATGATCAACTCATTGATATTGTTGATAAATAAATTAGTATTTCGCCATGCACAGGCTAAGCAGTAAAGCCTTACATCGCAGACCCAGCTCTACAGGGGCCTACTACATGCTTTTTCTGATATCTCGTGCTTTCATGGTAACAATACTGTATTAGGAATGATAACTGACCAGAATATCTAAACCTATGACTGAAACTGAAAAGATTGTACGTATCTTTCACGAATCCTGGGACTTGCGAGACCCTGACCGTGGTGCAACTATTATTGCCGAAGATTGCCAGTTTGAGGATGTTGCCCGAGAGGAGCTACAGCCTGGTCCAGAAGCATATAAACGCGACTACTATCGATGGCGTGAGGCATTCCCCGATGGAGAATGTAAGGTAGTGAATGTAATTGTTCAGGATGATTGGGCTGTAGTGGAGTTTGTTAATCGCGGGACGCATACGGGGCCACTTCAAACTAGCCGGGGTACTTTCGCGCCTACTGGGCGAAAAGTTAAAGTGCGCTATTGCAGTGTAATGCGCGTTGATAATGGCAAAGTCGTTGAAGGTCGTGATTACTATGACTCCGCCGGTATTCTCCAACAGCTAGGGCTCGCAAACGAATAGGGGTTTGCTTTGAGTACACATTAAAAACTATCCACTGACAATTTTCTCGGCATTCAAAGAGCCGATACTGCTAGTTCCCGCTGTTTAACAGCTAACTCATAAAGGTGCGCCGTTGGAATTTCGTCGAACATCAACGCCAGGGCTTCGCCTGGCCTACTCAGACAAACATCGAGTTCTAAAAGAGACCGCGATTTAGCTCCACCGTGGAGGTAGGCTTGAGCGCTCAAAAAGTGGCCCATCCATGTATCGAGTGTGGCGTTACACTCATCTAGGAGATCTACTGCTTCGTTAAGTTCACCCACCGAGACCCACAACTCCGCTTTGAGAAGTTTCGCAAGCAGACGTGCATCAGAGTCGAAGCTCTTTTCCAGTGATTTGGCAGCCTCCGTCAATTTCTGTTCCTCACCGGCAATCGCAAGAGCCCTACACAATACGTAAAGGTCTTCTTTCGGAAGTCTTTGGCGTTCTTCGGGTTCCAGCAGTTGTGCCGTGATTTCAGGAAGCACGGCGTCCTTGTTCATTGCAGAATATAATCCTGCGTAGACAGCCATCTTCATGGCGAACGGCCTTTCTCCATTCCAGCCCAGAACAAGAGTGTCGCGCGCTAGTTCGTAATCATTAGTACAAGCGTACAAATCGGCCAGACCTAAAGTTCCTATTGCATGTTGATACTGGTTGCCTAGCAGTAGCAGGTCATAGACTCTTCTTGCTTCGTTCGGGCGACCCATAGCCAATTGACAAAGGGCCATGCAGGCCGAGAGCTGAAATATGGAACCGTTGATGCCAATCGAGTTCACCTTTTCCTCGCATCGTTCAAAATCCCCGGCGTACATGAGAAATATGGCCAAATTTGACCGAGTAAAGATGTCGTCTTTCGCTGATACAGAAGATTCCGCCGTAATCAACGCGCTTTTGGTATCTCGGCTATAGAGGCGGACGATCGCTAAGTTGGCTAATGCGACGCTTCGATCAATGTTCGTACCCGGTGAGTACGCTTCCCATGCCTTTACCGCCTTGTGGTAGCTGCCAGTATGCGTGTGATACCACGCTTGGGAGACTGCTTTCTGGTTGTCACTCTGCCTATCCAGCATCTTCAATAATTTGTCGTACAAATCCATCGATCGATGGTGCCAGCCCGTGTTAAGCAGGTCCACTGCGAGAGATCGCAACGCGATACTGAAATTAGGGTCGGCAGTGACTGCTTGCTCCAATGCTCGCACTGATTCGATAAAGTTGTTTTGACGGTGATACGTGAGACCAACTAAGAAGTGGGTCATTGCTGGCAACAGATTCGTGTCCGCTTCGGAAATATTGTCCCTTAGCGGCTCCACATCTATTTTTTCTAAGTCGCGATAGTGCTCTGAAAATGCTTTATAAAATTCGGTGATGAGAGATGAAACAAGGACTCCTTGGAAGCTATGTATCTTTGGGAGTCCGTCGTCGGGGCTTTTGAAGCTCATCTGTACATCGTATGCTTCCGGCAGGGCAAAAACATTTATTGTCAGCACATCAGTAGCTTCATTTTCTGCGGTTAGACTGATTTCATCTGTGGCAATGCAAAGATAGTTCATCAAAGCCTGAAACAAGTTTCCGACCTCGCCGTTCTTCGACCCGTCTTCAGCCACCACGAAGTGGATTTTTAATTCCCTGTCTTTTCTCTTGAGCTCGCTTTCCCGAGTTAGAGCACGAATTGCCAAGAGGAGAGATGATTGATAGTTGTCTTCTCGCGCATACCTATGAATAGCTTGCAGATTATTGAGATACATTCTCAATCCTGGTGATAGTTCATCATCATCCAATTTCACAACGAGCACGGGTTTCTCTAGATCCAGAGCAAAGCCAACTTCTGCAAGGCAGTGTCGGGAACTGTTTGAATATTTAGAGCTAAAGAAAATTACTAAATCACTGCGCATCAAGTCGTTCGCGATCTTTTCCCTCCAGTCTGTCCCGGGCTCGATCTGCTGATCAACTAATATCTCGTATCCCCGTGAGCTTAGCCACTGCATATCTTCTTCGACGAGATTGAGATTCTGGTGGGAATGGGAGAGAAATAGATTCACAAAAGGTCGTTCCTAATCATCGGTCCAACATAGTATTCCCATAGAGGCTGAGAGTCTTGCTTGAAGGTCTTATCGAGGAACTAACTGAATTTACCGAATCAAAGATTACCTTTGTATAATGATAAGCTAAAGCCTAAATTCAGTCCACAGCGGATAGTGATCAGACACTCTGAAAGAGATCGATGACTTGCTCAGGTTTGTATCCCGATAGAGATGCGGCATGAAATCGAATCCGCCGCCCTTCACATACTCGAGCTCGATCCGTTGTCTCGGTACTGACAACTTAACTGGCTGATTCCAGTAAAATCGGCCCATGAACACATACAAACGGCACCGATTCCCGCCAGATATCATCTCCTATGCCGTCTGGCTCTACTATCGATTCAATCTTAGCCATCGTGATATTGAAGATCTCCTGGCCGAACGCGGTATCATCGTCACTCGGGAATCAATCCGTCTTTGGTGCATCAAATTCGGAGCCATTTATGCGCGGCGCTTGAAGCGTAAGCATCGTGGCTACGGCGATACCTTCTATATCGATGAAGTCTTCGTGAAAATAAACGGCAAGCAGCACTACCTATGGCGAGCTGTAGATCAAGACGGCGAAGTGGTAGATGTGTATCTGCAGGTCAAGCGGGATGGCGCTGCTGCAAAGCGCTTCTTCAAGAGGTTATTGCGCAGTCATGGCGGCGATCCCAGCAAGATAGTGACAGATAAGTTGCGTAGCTATGGGGTTGCTCATCGGGAACTGATCCCTGAAACGATCCACAGTACCAAACAATATGAGAATAATCGGGCTGAGCAGTCTCACGAATCTACCAGGGTTCGGGAGCGAGGCATGCGAAGGTTCAAATCGATGAGGCAGGCACAGCGATTCGTCACCGCCCATGCGGCTGTTGGTAATCTGTTTAACTTAGGCAGGCACCTGATTGGAGCTCAACATTACCGTGATCTTAGGGTTAGTGCGTTCACCGAGTGGGGCAGGGCAGTTGCCTGAGGCCAAGGGCTAGATTTACGCACTTTGGAGAAGTTAACTTGTCGATACCATCAGGCTTAAACGTAAACTGGCTGCAGCACGACCTGGACAAACCGCTCACGCTGCATCGCTCGTACCAATTGATCTTAATCTTCCGCTACGTGAACATTCCACTGGTGCGCCGATTGACCGCCAGCCTGGCTCCGGGCGGTTACCTGGTTTGTGAACAGCATCTGGTAACCAAAGCAGACGTCATCGGGCCCACAAATCCCTCGTACCGGGTTAAGTCCGGCGACTTGCTCAGGGTGGTGCAGCCATTGCAGATCCATCACATTGAAGAGGCCTTAGTGCCAGACCCGGATGGCCGGACTGCAGGCTTGGCGAGATTGGTGGCGCAAAAGGTTTAGGGCAGTAAGGGTTAAGCGCCACTTTCTAGAAAATTGGGAATTCGCCACCCACTTAGGAAAAACTCAATGTATACCCGTCGGACCTGATGACTCGACGACATTCCACGCGCTGCGACGTCTCATGATTGTGCAGATCGCCCCGAGGTCGACTACTCTGTTTTGCTGTAAGCTGATTATCCGACACAGGAGAGCCATATATGCCACAGCCCGGATACCTGATTGCACAGATCAACGTAAAGGATTATCCCCAATACATAAACGAGTACGGTATTCCTGTATTTACTCTGGGGTCTGAGCACGGTGCCGAGTTTCTGGTGGCAACGCCGGACGCCAAAACTTTGGAGGGTGAGTGGTCGGGTAATTGGACTGTCGTTATCCGATTTCCTACAGCGGAGTCAGCGCATACCTTCTACAATTCCGCCGAGTATGCCCCGCTGCGAGATGCACGAATGAATAGCCTTTCGAACGGTGGAAATGTAGTTATAGCTGAGGGATTTGATCCAAGTGTTATCCCGGCAGTAGCCTGAAGCGTACCGCGATGGTGAGCTGTGCTTTGGCGTCGAAGGCTGGGCTGATGATGTTCCTGGGGAAACAAGGTTAGCCGGGAAGCGAGAGTATTTGTGCGTAGCGCGTGATCTGCCACTTACCCCGCCAAAAACCGCCCCTCCAGATACCCGATAATATCCTTCGACTCATACATCCACTGAGCGCCACGCTCGCCTTCCCCAATCCGCAGGCAGGGCACTTTCAAATCGCCACCACCTGCCAGCAATTCTTCCCTCGCTGCGTCATTGCGTTTCACATCCCGTGTTTCAATCTTCAGTCCCTGGCGTTTCATGGCCCGCCTCACCTTCACGCAGAAGGGGCAGGCTTGATATTGATACAGGGTCAGGCTGGCGGTCTGTCCGTCGATGAGCGCTTGCTGGGCTGGATCCCGGGTGATGCTCCTGGGGGTGAATACCCAGTTGAGCAACAGAATGAGTTTACCGAGGATGAAGCGGATGAGGGCCATGGGGGATTCCTGTGAGCGGCTATGATTGACCCTCCGACTCCAGAAAATGGGTCTAGCCCAAATCCCTATAAAAGTCGGAGGGTGTATTCTATAAAAAACCTATAAAAATCAATAAGATGGTGGGCCCAGAAGGACTCGAACCTTCGACCTGCCGATTATGAGTCGGATGCTCTAACCAACTGAGCTATGGGCCCGCTAAAAGGGAGCAGGGATTATAAAGAAGAAGACCAACGCCGCATAGACCCCCGAGTATTCTCAACGAGAAACTGGCCTCACGTGGTGACTACCAGAATCAGTACCGTATAAGTAGCGAATAGTAATGCCAGGACCGGGAATGCCCTGGGCAATGCAATGATCAACCCCATCAAAAGGATGCCCACTGCGGGCAGTACCAGTGACGGCAACACCTGGTTTCCGAACATGGAGATATTGACGTAGGGCCCCACGGCAAAGTAGAGCAGCAGCGACAGCGCAGAGAGCCGTCCCAGCCCTTCGCTGTGCTTGAGAAAATCAAGCTCGGCATCGCCTTCTGGTACAGGAAGTGCCATTTCGGACGCGCCATAAACACAGATAGAGCCCGCGGTGAGTATGGCGTAGTCGCCGAACGACCATTCCGTGACTGTGTGCAGGTCCCAGCCCACCCACCACAATTGCAGGCTGTAACACATCACACAAAGGCCCCAGATGGCAGTGGACCAATGGAATTCCACTCGCCGGTGCGCACGTATCAGCATACCAACAGTGTGCAAAAGTCGAGTGATTGCAAGGCCGAGGATGATCGAAATGGCAACAAAGACGTATTCGTGCTGGGTCATTTTTGGTTACCAGGCTCATATGCATTAACTCAGCAGTGCATCATATGATGAGTCGGGTGCTGTAACCAACTAAGCTATAGGCCGCATCTGGCGAGCGCAGGGCGTTGCGGGTGGAGTACATCGGCCTGTTCGTGGTAGTTTATTCCTGAGCTATTGGGGGTTTTGTGGCTTAGCTCACCCAGCGCCGTGTTCCTCATCGGTTCTGGTATTGCCGTCGCTTCACTGATTTTGTGCAACCTTATACCGGAAAATCCCGAGCGTGATTGTGAGACAGTTCTGCCAGGGGTTTTGGGCCGCGAGCGACCTGCGGTTTGACGTGCGAGCAGGCGGGCGCTGCTGATACACCGCACCGCCATTGGTGCGAGGTTTATTCGTCCAAAAAGCTGCGCAGGTAATCTGAACGGGTAGGGTGGCGCAGCTTGCGCAGTGCCTTGGCCTCTATCTGGCGAATACGCTCCCGGGTTACATCAAACTGCTTGCCGACTTCCTCAAGAGTGTGGTCGGTGTTCATGTCGATACCGAAACGCATGCGCAGCACTTTGGCTTCGCGCGCGGTAAGGCCGGCCAGAACTTCCTTGGTCGCTTCCTGCAGGCCCTGGCCTGTGGCGGCGTCCACGGGGGAGTGGATGGTATTGTCCTCGATGAAGTCGCCCAGGTGTGAATCTTCATCATCGCCGATGGGTGTTTCCATCGAGATGGGTTCCTTGGCAATCTTGAGTACCTTGCGCACCTTGTCTTCAGGCATATCCATGCGCTCACCCAGCTCTTCCGGGGTGGGCTCGCGGCCCATTTCCTGCAGCATCTGGCGGGAAATGCGGTTGAGTTTGTTGATTGTCTCTATCATGTGCACCGGAATACGGATGGTGCGCGCCTGGTCGGCAATAGAGCGGGTGATGGCCTGGCGTATCCACCAGGTGGCGTAGGTGGAGAACTTGTAGCCGCGGCGGTATTCAAACTTGTCCACCGCCTTCATCAGGCCAATGTTGCCTTCCTGGATAAGGTCCAGGAACTGCAGGCCGCGGTTGGTGTATTTCTTGGCGATGGAGATCACCAGACGCAGGTTGGCCTCTACCATCTCTTTCTTGGCACGGCGAGCACGGGCTTCACCCATCGACATGCGGCGGTTGATGTCCTTGATCTCTGTGACCGACAGGCCGCTTTGCTCTTCTACTTGAATGATGCGTCGCTGCAGGCGCTGAATATTCTCTTTCTCCGCCGCCAGCTTGCTGCCGTAGTCTTTCTTGCGGGTTTGCCGGGTTATCCACTTCAGGTCAGCTTCTGAGCCCTGGAACGTGGTGATGAAGTCCTTGCGGGGCATTTGGCACATCTTGATGGCGATGCGCATGATTTCCCGTTCCTGGTCCCGCACAGCCATAAGCAGGTTGCGAGGCGTGTCACTTAGCGGATCGAAAACGCGTGGCGTCAGCTTGAAGAACTTGAACAGCTCCCCGAGTTTCTCCATTTCCTTGATTGCCGCAGCGGAGCCGCGGCCTTTCTCGGCGATGACCTTCTCGGTTTTGTTGTGCTGGCGCTTCAGTGCCGTAAAGCGCTTTTTTGCTTCCACGGGATCCGGGCCGGTATCAACCTCATCTTCATCATCATCGTCGCTGCTGTTGCTGCTGTTGGCGGCGGCCTGGCTTGCGGCTTCGGCAAGTTCCAGTGCCGACGGGACGTCTTCGGCCGGGTCGAGATAACCCACCATAATGTCTGCCAGGCGGCGTTCTTCCTTGGCGACCAGATCGTACTCCGCCAGGATTTTCGCTACCGCACCGGGAAACTGGGCCAGCGCAGCCATCAGCTCGCGGATGCCTTCCTCGATGCGCTTGGCGATGACGATCTCACCTTCGCGAGTCAGCAGCTCTACTGTGCCCATTTCGCGCATGTACATACGTACCGGGTCGGTAGTGCGGCCCGCTTCTGTCTCGACTGCTGCAAGGGCAGCTGCCGCTTCCGCCGCGGCAATATCGTCGGCGGAATCACCCTCGGACATCAGCAGTTCATCGGCATCAGGAGCAGCCTCAAACACCTGGATGCCCATGTCGTTGATCATCTGAATGATGTCTTCAACCTGGTCCGGGTCTGAGATGTCTTCTGGCAGGTGGTCATTGACCTCGGCATAGGTCAGGTAGCCCTGTTCCTTGCCCTTGGCAATAAGATCTTTCAGGCGTGATTCTTGTTTTACAACATTGGTCATTAAGCTGACACCTTTACCAAAAATACAAAAAAAATTTAGCCGGCGATTATAACCGGAAACAGGGCGCCTTAACTACTTGTGTCCACGGCTATTTCGTGAATTGTAGGCCATTTAAGCGGGTAATCGCGCCAACTGACCAACTAAGGGTATATGGGGTCTAAAATTGACAATACAAGCGATGGGGCTTTGGGCATTTGGCCTCCTGAACCGCGTCACTTTCGATGCAATCACAGCAATCACAGCAATATCGTTGCGTTATCGCGGTTTATTGGCCTTTGTATCCCGGCGCTGTTTTTCCTGCAGAAGCTCCCGGAGCCTTTGTTTCTCCAGTTCGCTTACTTCAGCGTAGTTGGTGTGTTTAAGTTTGTCGACATGGGCGGTCAGTTTTGACTGCTGGGGTGCGTTCGCCAGGGCGGCCATGGTATCGGCAAACTGGTGCTCAATACCTTCCTTGGGAATAAGGCGTTCCTGCCCGGCCAGGCGGCTGAGTACTTCGCCTTCGGGAGTGCCGTACCAGTGCCCCAGCAGCATGGCGGTATTGGACTCCGGCCGGCGGTGCAGCAGCGTCAGCAATTCCCGCAGCAGCTGCACATCGTCTCCCTCGAGTTCCGCAAGCAGTGGCGCCTCAACCAGGTGGGCGATATCCGGCTGGTGCAGCAGCAGCGCAATGGCCGACTGGGCCAGGTTGGCATACCCTGGGGAGCGGCTGTGGGAGGCCTTTCTCTGGCGAGGTTGTGGCTCCTCGGGCGGTTGCCCCGGGTCCGCCGGTTCGTCCGGGTAATGGGTCGGTGGCGGCTCGGGCGGGGTGGGCTCGAGGTGCATGAGACTGGCCAGATCCAGCCCGGTGCGCTCCGCCAACGCCTGAAACATGAGCTGCCGATAAACCCCTTCAGGCAACTGGCGCAGGTAGGGCAGGGCCAGTTTGCTCAGGCGGGCCTTGCCATCCATGCTGCCGGTATCAAGCCCCTGGGCGACCGACTCGAACAGAAACTGTTCCAGTGGCATGGCGGCGCGCACCAATGCCTGGAACTGCTCGGCTCCGCCGCTGCGCACCATGGTATCGGGGTCTTCACCCTCGGGCAGGAACAGGAATCTCGCCTGGCGTCCATCCTCCATGCACGGCAGTGCGGCCTCCATGGCGCGAAAGGCCGCTTTGCGTCCCGCCTCGTCACCGTCAAAACAAAACACCACTTCCGAGCAGAGGCGGTAGATGCGCTCCAGGTGGGTCTTGCTGGTGGCGGTGCCCAGGGTGGCGATGGCATTGCTGATGCCGTGCTGGGCGAGCGCGATCACGTCCATATAGCCTTCTACCACCAGCAGACGGTCGAGCTTGCGGTTGGCCTGGCGTGCCTGGTACAGGCCATACAGTTCGCGACCCTTGTGAAAAATCTCGGTTTCCGGCGAGTTCAGGTATTTGGGCTTGTCATCGCCCAGTACGCGGCCGCCAAAGGCCACCACCCGGCCGCGCTGGTCGCGTATGGGGAAAACCACGCGGTCGCGGAAGCGGTCATAGAGCTTGCCTTGCTCATTCTCAACCAGCATGCCGCTGTCCTTGAGCAGCGTCTGTTGTGCGGGCGTGTCACCCAGTGCCTGCTGCAGGTTGTGCCAGCCCGGCGGCGCGAACCCGAGGTCGAACTGCTTGGCGATCTCACCGGTCAGGCCCCGTTGCTTTAGGTATTGAACCGCCCGGCTCGCCTGCGGGTGCTGTCGCAATTGTTGCCGGTAGTAGGTGGATACCTGTTCTGTGAGGGCATAAAGCTTTTTGTTGCTCTGTTCCCGCTCGGCGCTGCCTGGCCCTGTTCGGCCCTGTTCCCTGGGCACCTCGAGCCCGGCGCTGCTGGCGAGGGTTTCTACCGCCCGGGGAAAGTCCAGGTTCTCATAGTCCATGAGAAAGCCCAGTGCATTGCCGCCGGCGCCGCAGCCGAAGCAATAGTAGAACTGCTTGTCGGGATTGACGCTGAAGGAGGGCGTTTTCTCTTCGTGAAAGGGGCAGCGGGCGGAATAGTTTTTACCGGTTTTCCTGAGTTTTACCCGGCGGTCAATCACCTCGACAATGTCGACGCGCTCCAGCAGGTCATCGAGGAAAGCTTGAGGTATCCGTCCGGCCATCAAGGGGTGCAACGCTTTGAATAGGCAGCCTATTGAACCACGGCGCCCGGGGAAAGTTTAGTGCTGTGCCTCAGGTGTTGAGGCGGGACTTAACCAGTTGGCTGACAGCGCCAATGTCGGCGCGGCCCTGTAGCTTTGGCTTCAGTTGGCCCATCACTGCGCCCATGGCCTGCATGCCGGTCGCGCCGCTGGCGGCAATGGCCTCGTCAACCATGGCAACCAGCTCTTCTTCCCCGAGTTGGGCGGGGAGAAACTCCTGGATGACGCCGATTTCAAAGTTTTCCTGTTCGGCCAGCTCTTCCCGGCCGGCCTGGGTGAACTGGTCTGCCGAGTCCCGGCGTTGCTTGACCATTTTGTCCAGGACAGCGAGGGCCCGCGCGTCATCGATTTCGATACGCTCGTCTACCTCAATCCGTTTGAACTCCGACTGGATCAGCCGGATGGTGCCCAGGCGAGCCTTCTCACGGGCCTTCATGGCCGCCTTCATGGCCGCCCCGATGGTGGCCTTGAGAGATTCGTCGCTCATGGGAGGGGGTGCCGCCGCTCTAGTACAGGCGTACGCGCTTGCGGTTGTCCCGAGACAGTTTCTTCAGGTGGCGCTTGACCGCGGCCGCACCGGCACGCTTGCGCACTGTGGTGGGCTTTTCGTAATGCTCACGCTTGCGCACCTCGGCGAGAACGCCAGCTTTTTCACAGGAGCGCTTGAAGCGGCGCAGGGCAACGTCAAACGGCTCGTTTTCCTTGATCTTGATATGAGGCATTAATTCCTTACCTGTCTCTTCATAGTTAGGGCCTTGTACATAGTCAGGGCCGTGATCAGGGAGACAATTGGCCAGCGGGACAATGGTCACCTGAAAGGGCGCGCATTCTATACTTATCCCGTGGCTTTTGCAAAGCCCCCCCAAACCCCCAAAACGGATACTTTAAAGCCATAAACGGGAGCTTCAGGTGCGGCAGTAGCCGGGCCGGTGTGCTGGTCTGCGAGGGGCCCAGCCAGTATCATGCGGCTCTTCTTGAAAACGGTGGTCACAATGCTGATTCTGGGTCTGGAAACCTCCTGTGATGAGACTGGTGTCGCGCTCTACGATACGCAGCGCGGCCTGCTCGCGGACGCCTTGTTCAGCCAGGTGGATATTCACGTGGAGTACGGCGGGGTGGTGCCGGAGCTGGCATCGCGCGACCACATCCGCAAGGCCTTGCCCCTGGTGGAAGAGGTACTTGCCAGGGCTGGTTGCGAGGCCAGTGCCATCGATGGTGTCGCCTATACGGCGGGCCCCGGGCTGGTGGGGGCGCTGATGGTTGGGGCCACCCTGGCCCGGGCGCTGGCCTGGGGCTGGGGAGTGCCGGCGCTGGGCGTGCACCACATGGAGGGTCACCTGTTGGCACCCATGCTGGAAGAGGAGCACCCGCAATACCCCTTTGTCGCACTGTTGGTCTCCGGCGGCCATACCCAGCTGGTGCGGGTAGATGGTATAGGCAAATACCGTATCCTGGGGGAGTCGCTGGATGACGCCGCCGGTGAGGCGTTTGACAAGGCCGCCAAGATGCTCGGCCTGCCTTATCCTGGCGGCCCCCATATCGCTCGACTGGCGCAGTCGGGCAACCCGGACCGGTTTACTTTTCCCCGCCCGATGGTGAATCGCCCGGGCCTCGATTTCAGCTTCAGTGGCCTCAAGACCTATACCCTCAATACGGTTGCTGACTGCGCTGCAGCCGGGGAACTGACCGAGCAGGATAAGTGCGATATCGCCCGGGCTTTCGAGGAGGCGGTGGTGGCGACCCTCGTCATCAAGTGCCGCAGGGCCCTGAAGCAGGAGGCGTTGAAGACACTGGTGATCGCCGGTGGCGTCAGCGCCAACATCAATCTGCGCGAGCAGCTGGGGCGGGCACTGGGGCGCGAGGGCGCCAGGGTGTTCTATCCCGCCCTGCGCTTTTGTGCAGATAATGGCGCGATGATCGCCTACGCAGGCGCCCAGCGGCTGCTGGACGGGCAGTCCGATGACGGCGCCAGCCTGGTGCGGCCCCGTTGGCCGATGGAAGAACTGCCGCCACTGGCGGCCAGCGGGGCAGCTTGATGGATATCGTTTTTATTCGCGAGCTGCGCGTCGATACGGTGATCGGTGTGTATGACTGGGAGCGCAATGTTCGCCAGAGCGTGGTGCTGGACCTGGAAATGGCGACGGACAACCGGCGGGCGGCTGCCAGCGATCAGATAACGGATGCCCTGGACTATGCGGCTATCTCCGCCCGCGTGCTGACTTTTATTCAGGACAGCGAATTTCAGTTAATCGAGACCATGGCTGAGCAGGTTGCGGCTATCGTCATGCGGGAGTTTGCTGTGCCCTGGGTGCGGCTGCGCCTCGCCAAGCCCGGTGCAGTGGCCGCTGCGCGGGATGTGGGCGTGGTGATTGAGCGCGGAGAGCGGCTCTGATGCCCGACGTCTATCTCGGGGTTGGCAGTAATATCGAGCGCGAACGCTATATCGTGGCGGGCCTTGATGCCTTGGCGGAGCTCTTTGGTGAACTGGCCCTGTCCGCGGTGTATGACAGTGCCGCCATCGGATTCTCCGGCCAGCCTTTTCTCAACCTGGTGGTGGGCGTCGATACTGATCTCAGCCCTGGCCAGCTGTCCAGCAGCTTGCGCCATATCGAGTTCGAGCACGGTCGCCCGCCCAATGCCACCCGATTCAGCCCCCGTCAGCTGGACATCGATATCCTTACCCACGGCCAGCTCACCGGCAATATTGAGGGGGTGGAGCTGCCGCGCGGCGAGATTCTGGAGAATGCCTTCGTGCTGCGCCCACTGGCGGAATTGGCACCGGCCGCAATGCATCCGGTGGCGGGCAAGAGCTACGCGGCGCTATGGCGGGCCTACGATCAGGCCTCACAGCCCCTGGCAAAAGTGGATTTCCAGTGGCGCGGGCGCTGGATATCGCGGGCCTAGCGGGCTCGCCATCGTAGTTATCGTCAGGTTTGCTCGCGGGCCTGCGCGCGCAGCCTGTCCAGCCTGGCTGCTTGCTCGGCGCTGATTGCCTCGCCCAATGCCTTGCCCTGCATCCCCTGATCTTTAAATTCGGCTGCGGTCACCCCGGCGGCCACCGCAAGTGCATTGCGCAGATAATCCGCTTGCGGGTAGTCGCGCTGCTCCAGTCCCAGACGGCCCCGGGCGTCCGCCTCGCAGGCCAGCAGGAATGCCTCAAAACGATCCGCTGAGCGCAGGGCGCCGGTGGCGTTGAACAGCTTCAGCAGGGTTTTGCCACGGAGCTCCAGCGCGCGATGGCAGTGGGTATGGTATTCGCTCACCTTCAGTGCCAAATCCCGGTGCGCCCCCGGAACTTTCAGGCGCTGACACACTTGCTTTAGCAGGGGCAGGCCACGGTGTTCGTGAGCAATATGGCGCGGCCAGTCGGCCTCGGGCGTAGTGCCCTTGCCAAGATCATGCAGTAATACGGCGAAGCGCACATCGGTGGCGGGGCTTAGCAGCGCCGCCTGCTGCAAAGCCATCAGGGTGTGAATACCGGTGTCTATCTCCGGGTGGTACTCCGCGCTCTGGGGCACACCAAACAGCGCCTCTACCTCGGGCAACAGCGCGGCCAGCGCATCGCATTGCCGCAACACCTCAACGAATACTTGAGGGCTGCGCTCCCCCAGGGCGCGCTCCAGCTCAACCCAGACCCGCTCCGCCGGCAAGTGAGCCAGCTCGCCCTGGCTGACGATCTCCGCCATCAGCGCCAGGGTCTGCGGTGCCACGGTAAAACCCAGGTGGGCATAGCGGGCCGCAAAACGGGCCGTACGCAGCACACGCAGGGGGTCTTCGACAAACGCGTCTGACACGTGCCGCAATACTTTCGCCGCCAGATCGCGCTGACCGCCGTAGGGGTCGATGAGCTCGCCGGCATCGGTCTGCGCCATGGCGTTGATAGTCAGGTCCCGGCGCAGCAGGTCTTCTTCCAGCGTAACCGATGGGTCGCAGTGCACGGCAAAGCCGGTGTAGCCATGCCCCCATTTACGCTCGGTGCGAGCCAGGGCGTACTCATCCTTGGTCTGCGGGTGCAGGAATACCGGAAAGTCCTTGCCCACTTGCTGGTAGCCCAGGTCCAGCATCTGCTGGGGGCTGGCGCCCACCACCACCCAGTCATGTTCGCTGGTGGGGTATTCCAGCAGGGCATCGCGTACCGCGCCACCGACCAGGTAGACCTTCACCCGCCCGGTCCGCGTCCGGTGGCGGCCGGCAGGGTCAGCATTTTCGCTTCTTGCACTTGCCATCCTTGCACTGGCAGCCTGTCCGCCGTCCCGTTTCCAGTTCATACAGCGACAGTGCGCCGCCCCACACGCAGCCTGTATCAAGTCCGATGGCCCCGGGGTGGTCGGTCTGGCCCTCGATGGAGGCCCAGTGGCCAAACAGAATTTTGTCCTTCACGGTCTTGCGCTTCGGGTGACTGAACCAGGCTGAAACCGCGGTCTTGCCCAGGTCTGGGCTGGGGCCTTTGCTCTCCAGGTCCAGGACACCGTCCTTGGTACAAAAGCGCATGCGGGTGAGGTAGTTGGTGATAACCCTGAGCCTCGCCATGCCGGTCAGCTCGTCCGACCAGACCAGGGGTTCGTTGCCATACATATGCTTGAGGAATTCTGTGCATCGGGGGCTTTGCAGCACCGCTTCGACTTCCCGGGCCCGTTTCGCGGCATCAGCGACAGACCACTGCGGAGGAATGCCGGCGTGGACCATGGTAAAACCGTGCTCATGGTGGAGCAGGGGGCGGTGTACCAGCCAGGTCAACAAGGTCTCCCGATCCGGTGCTTTCAGGATTTTTTGCAGGGTGTCGGAGCGACTGGGAGGGCGAACCCCGGCGGCCACTGCCAGCAGGTGCAGGTCGTGGTTGCCCAGCACCAGCACCAGATTGTCGCGCATGGCATGGAGATAGCGCAGTGTTTTGAGGCAGCGCGGACCGCGGTTGACGATGTCACCCACTGACCAGAGCATGTCCTTGTCGGGGTTGAAAGAGACCTTTTTTAACAAACACTTGAGTGGCTGCAGGCAGCCCTGTATGTCCCCGACAACGTAGGTGGCCACGCGCAGATCCTAGTGCAGTGCTGTGGGCGTGTGGAGGGAGAAAGCGGGTATGGGCACCTCAAAGCGGTTGTCTTCAGACTGCGATGTCTCCCGGCTATCGAGGCGTACCATGGTGTAACTGCCCTCCATGCATCCCACCGGTGTGGCCAGAGTAGCGCCGCTGGTATAGCGGAAGGATTTGCCTGGCGGGATCAGCGGTTGTTCCCCGACCACCCCCTCGCCGCGCACTTCCTGTACGGCATTGTCTGCATCCGTGATCAGCCAGTGCCTGGATAGAAGTTGCACTGGCACATCACTGTCATTGCTGATGGTGATCGTGTAAGCGAAGGCATATTGCTGCTGTTCTGGCCTTGAATGGCCCGGCAGGTAGGTAGTCACTACAGTGACGACAACCTGGGTTCTGGTTGTTCTGGTGTTGTCGGCTTTATCCATGAATAGCGGTCGTAATCTCAATAAACTGGGGAAGCGCCAGCGTTTCTGCCCTGGCTCCGGGATCAATGCCGAGCATTTCCAGGCGCGTTATATCTATAAGCCCTTTCAGGTTGTTGCGCAAGGTTTTACGGCGCTGGCCAAAGGCGGCCTTTACCACCTGGCGTAATAATTGGGGGTCGCATGCCGGCCACGGTGATTCCTGCCATGGCGCCAGCCGCACTATTGCCGACTGCACTTTCGGTCGCGGGTTGAACGCCTCTGGTGGTACCTCAAACAGTTTCTCCACGTCGCAGTGGTACTGGGCCATGATGCCCAGCCTGCCCCAGGCCTTGCTGCCCGGGCTGGCGGCGAGGCGATCGACCACCTCCAGCTGCAGCATAAAATGCATGTCGCGAATGGTGGCCGTATTTTCCAGCAGCTTGAAGATAAGTGGCGTCGATATGTTGTAGGGCAGGTTGCCAACCACTCGCAGGGGCAGTTTGTCATCTGCCAGTGATTCGTAATCGAATGTCAGGGCATCGGCGCTGTGGAGCCTGAACTGCGGGTTGACGCTGAAGGCAGCCAGCAGACCCGGTATCAGGTCGCGGTCCAGTTCTATCACGTCGAGGCGGCAGGCACTCGCCGATAATTGCTCTGTCAGGGCCCCCTGGCCCGGGCCAATTTCTACCAGGTGGTCTTCCGGCAGTGGATTTATAGCGCGCACAATGGCGTTGATAACGCCAGTGTCCTGGAGGAAATTCTGGCCGAAGCGCTTGCGCGCGCGATGATGGTTTTTACTCATGGCGGGCATTGTAACGCGGTAGCTACCTTTAACCATTACCACTGTGTGAACGTTTTGCTAGAATGGCGCGCATTTGATGCATCCTCACCTTGGCAACTGGCGCCTGCACAATGTCCACACCCCAATATTTTCGCCTCATGGATACCATGGCGCGCATGGCGCTTCGAGCCGACGCCTCCCGGTATTTCCTGGGTTATATCTGGTGGCTGCTTGAACCCCTGCTGTTTGTCGCCGTTTTCTATGTGGTTTTCGACGTGATTCTGGATTCCAGGAGGGCAGACTTCCTGGCATTCCTGATGTGCGGGAAACTGGCATTTATCTGGTTTTCCAAGTCAGTAAACCAGGCGGCCATCAGCATAACGAGCAACAAGGGTCTTATTGGCAGGATCAATGTGACCAAGACACTGTTCCCCATGGCGGTGATACAGGAGGGCCTCTATCGACAAATGGCGGTCTTCTTTTTACTGTTTTGCTTTCTCTTCTTCAGTGGTTACACGCCTGACCTGGCGTGGTTTTACCTGCTGCCCGTTGTTGTGGTCAACTACCTGTTGATTGTGGCCTGTGCCCTGGTAGCGGCCTGCCTGGTCTGTATTGCTCGTGACTTCAGTATGGTGGTGTCTCTCGCGATGACCTTTCTCCTGTTTACCTCGGGGGTCTTCTGGGATGTGCGGGCACTTGGTGACCCGCAAAAGACCGAGGCGGTGCTCGCTCTCAACCCGCTGGCCTTTCTGCTGGATGCCTATCGTCAGGTGCTATTGCACAACACGGCGCCCGACTGGACACACCTGATGTTGATTGCCTGTGGCTCTGTTGCCCTGCTGGTAGTGGTGGTACTGACAATGCGCCGCTTCAGTCAGTATCTCGCCTTGCGGGCCCTGTCATGATGAGCGGGAGTAAGGCGATGCTGGCGCTCGAAGACGTATCGCTGAGCTACCATTCGCGGCCGAAATCCTTCGATCACGGCTCTCACCACGTGTTGGATAACGTATCCCTGGAGGTCTTTGAGGGAGAGACGCTTGGCATTATCGGGCGCAACGGGGTGGGTAAATCGACGTTGTTGCGGCTGATGGCGGGTATCCTGGCGCCCACCAGCGGTAAAGTCACACAAAGACGTGGCAAGACATCTTCATTGTTGACGCTTGGCCTGGGCTTTCGGCCCGACCTGTCCGGCCGTGACAATGCGACGCTCGCCGCGATGTTGCAGGGGGCTACGGCAAAGCAGGCCAGGAGCTACCTCGAGGAGATCAAGGAGTTCTCCGAGCTGGGAGATTCCTTCGAGGAGCGGGTAAAAACGTACTCTTCGGGCATGCTGGCGCGGCTGGGCTTCACCACGGCGCTCAAGTCACATGTCGATATACTGCTGATTGACGAGGTATTGAGTGTCGGTGATGCCCGCTTTCGCAAAAAGGCGGAAGCCGCCATGAAAAGTCGTATCCGGGGTGAGCAGACAGTGGTATTTGTTTCCCACATGGAAGCCCAGGTCCGCGACATCTGCAATCGGGCAATCTGCCTGCAAGACGGCGCCATCCTGGCCCAGGGCGAGCCCTCCGAGGTGCTGGGCGTGTACAAGGCCAGTCTCGGTTAAGTATCACCCTGAATCCCGGGCCGGGCTCCACCAATTGCTAGTGGCCTTGCGCGCTCATGCTGATGGCGCAGGCCAGCGCCTGTTCCAGGCTGCCAACGTCTGCCTTGCCGCTGCCGGCGATGTCCAGCGCGGTGCCGTGATCCACTGAAGTGCGGATAATGGGAAGGCCCAGTGTGATATTGATAGCGTTGCCGAAGCCGGCGTATTTCAGCACAGGCAGGCCCTGGTCGTGATACATGGCAAACACGGCATCGCACTGCTTCAGTACCTTGGGGTTGAAGGCCGTATCGGCCGGTAAAGGCCCCAGCAGGTTCATCCCGCGGGCGCGCAAGGTGTCCAGCACCGGAATAATAGTGTCGATTTCCTCGCGCCCCATATGACCTCCCTCGCCCGCATGGGGGTTCAGGCCCAACACCGCAACCCTCGGTATTGCCAGGCCGAACCTGCGCTGCAGGTCATGCACCAGTATCTCCAGTGATTCCAGCAGCAGGTCCCGGGTAATGGCCGCGGGCACTGACGCCAATGGCAGGTGAGTGGTCGCCAGCGCCACCCGCATGGCAGGGGTCGCCAGCATCATCACTACCCGGGCGGTTTTGGTTGCCCTGGCGAGATATTCGGTGTGGCCGGTAAAGGCAA
Organism: uncultured Gammaproteobacteria bacterium; assembly: GCA_963765545.1. GTDB lineage: Bacteria > Pseudomonadota > Gammaproteobacteria > Pseudomonadales > Halieaceae > JARRPM01. The sequence continues at coordinate 47,705 of CAVXWW010000003.1, forward strand.
TGCCCGCATCGTTGATCACGGATTTTTGCACCGGCGCGGTCACCATTGCGTCAAAATCGCGCCGCAGGCAGCCGTCTGCCGCCTGTTGCAGGGTTGCTAACACGTAGGGCGCGTTGACCGGGTCGAGTTTGCCCGCTCGGCAACTGCCGGCCAGGCTTACTGGCAGCACCCTGAGGGTTCCGGGCTTGTGAACCTTTGGTGCCGCGCTCAGGTCCAGTGGCAGCAGTGTCACGGGCAGGCCCAGCAAAGCTGCACGTTCCTGCAACAAGCCCGGGTCCGCAATGGCAACCAGTTCGGCCTGCCACTGACCCTGGGCCGCCTTGAGCACGATGTCCGGTCCTATACCTGCCGGTTCCCCGGGGGTAATGGCTACTCTGGGGGTCGCCAAGATCGGATAGTCCTATTTGATGTCCACGAAGGCTTCGTCGCGAATCTGTTGCAGCCAGGCGTCCAGCTCTTCCTGGTACTTGCGATTATGCAGGTAATCAGCGGCCTTTTTGCGTATCGCCTCACTGGTCATATCCTGGTCGCGACGACCCTCCACCTCCAGGATGTGCCACCCGAAGGGCGTCCGCACGGGCTGGGATATTTCGCCCACGGCAGTTGCCTGCATCGCTTTTTCGAAGTCGGGCACCATCTGTCCCGGGCTGGTCCACCCCAGTTCACCGCCCTCCTGGGCGGAGCCGATGTCCTCGGAGTATTCCCGGGCCAGGTCGGCAAAGTCCTCGCCGGCCTCAGCCCGCGCGCGCAGGCTCAGTACGAGATCGCGCGCCTGGTCGTCGGTGAGTATTTCAGAGGGCTTGACCAGGATATGTCGCACCTGGGTCTGGGCCACGATGGCCTCACTGCCGCGCACGTCCTTCATGTAGATCAGGTGGAAACCACTGTCACTGCGAATCGGGTCTGAGGTTGTGCCTTTGGCGATCCTGGGTGCCTCGTCAGAAAACAGCGACGGCAGGTCTTCCGTCTTGCGCCAACCCAGGTCGCCACCGCTGAAGCGGCCGTTTGTGGAGCGGATAACCTCTTCAAAGGATTGACCGCTGCGAATGCGCGCCAGCACCTGTTCCACGTAGGCCCTTGCGGCGGCTTCTTCCTCCGCACTGGCGCTGGGAGACAGGGGCAACAAGGCGTGGAGCATATTGTACTCGGCCTGGGTCAGTTTCTTGCCGTCCTCGGTGGCAAGAAAGTTATCGATTTCCTTGGGTGTGATCTGAATGCGCTGATTGACGTTACCCCCCTGTACGCGCTGAATGATCATCTCCCTGCGAACCTGTTCGCGCATGGCTGGATAAGACTGGCCGCGCTGTTCCAGCGCCTGGCTGAACTGCTCCAGTGTCATGCGATTCTGGGCTGCGATATTCTGGATGGCGCTATTGAGCTGGGCATCGGAAATGCGTACACCGACACGCAGGCCCATCTGCAGCTGGATGCTCTCCAGGATTAACCGGTCAAGGGTTTCACGAATCATCGTCTCTTCAGGCGGAAGCTGAATACCACGAGACTGCAGCGTCTCGGTAAGGGCCGCTACCCGCTCGCGCAATTCGCTTGCCATGATGATGTCGTCGTCCACTATCGCCACAACCTGGTCCACCATTTCAGTGGCAGCCCGCAGTAGTGGGCTGGTGAGCACAGAAACAGCCAGGGTAGCCGCCATGAGTAATGCCTTAATATTCACGCTCTTCGTAACCTCGAATCATATCTTCAAGAATGTTGGTGATACGGCTGCCAAAGCCGCCCATGCCCTTTAGAACAAATTGGACCTGTGTTGTGTGTTCTTGTTCCAGGTCGGGATTGTCCAGGTCGGGGAAAAAGCCCCGGGTATCGTTATCGTAGTAACGCAGGTGCATCAGGCGCACAATCCAGCAGCAGTTTTCATACTCTACACCCACCATCTGCTCAATCGCCTGGTTGTCGATCAAGCTGTAGTTGATGGCGCCGTACACTCGCCAGTTGGTATCCAGCGGCAGGTAGGTCGAGGCGGTGATCTGTTCGGTATCCGCTTGCCTTCCGGCCAGCTGAAGGGGTCGGTTATAGGAGTAGCCAAGGTTGAATATGGCGCCGTTGTCGCGGGTGTAGCCGGCCAGGAAGTTGCCTGAGTTCATGTTTCCGCTATGGGGGTCATACACCAGGTCGGTGCGCATCGACAGGTTGCGATTAGGCGTGAAACTGAGGTCGCCGGCGATTTCCGAGCTGGACTCGTCCAGCTCGGGTGCGCCTGGCAGCAGCCGAACCTTGCGATCACGGAAATAGAAGATCTGGCCAATATTTGCCCCCAGTTTTTTCTGGCCATCCTGGGCGTCGATAAACTGCGTGCCCACACCCACGGACAATCGGTTGGCGTCATCTATGCGGTCGTGGCCGGAAAATCGCGTTTCCCGGAACAACTGGTTGTAGGAGAAGGTCAGCTCTGCACTGTCAAAGTCCGGCTGGTCCTCCTGGTTTTCGTAATCGGAGTACAGGTAGTACAGGCGCGGCTCCAGAGTTTGCAGCAGGCTTGCCCCGGCGAAACTGGTCTCTCGCTCAAAATAGAGCCCCCCGTCCAGGCTGCCCATGGCGGCGCCGGTGGAGGGACTGTCATCGGTGAAAAATACTCCGTCACTGAGCTCATAGTTCAACTGTCGGTATTTTGCCGTGGGCTTGAGGAAGCCATAGGTCCAGTTCATGGGGAAGGCGACGCCGCCCTCCGAATAGACCCGCTGGCCGGTCACCACGTTGTCGTCGGAATCGAAATTGGAATACTGCGTCAGCAGGATGGGCTGCAACTCGAAGGGCGCGCCGCTGGAGCGATACTGGGCAGTCAGCTGGGGCAGCTTTTTATAGGCGTCACTGATGTCGTCCGCCAGCGACTGGTATTGCTCCACATCCAGGCTTACCAGCCAATTGTCCCCGAGGTAATCCAGGGAGGCCATCTGCAGCAGGCTGGTGCGACGCTGGGCGGTGAGACTGGTAGTTTCCAGGTCCTTCAAATAGTCGATATCACTGGCTTTGCTGTAGTCGATCCGGGAGCGCCAGCGCTGGTCCAGGAGGCCATTCTGGCGCACCACACCCAGCCAGCGGTCGTCGCTCTTGCCGTCGGGGATCTGGTCTTTGTATCGTTTGTCACTGCTCATGTAGGCGCCGCCAACCTCCCAATAACCCAGGTACTTGTTCAGGTAGCGGGTCTTGAGCTCATGATTCAGCCCGCGGTCCTGGATATAGCGGGGGGAGTAGATCGCGTCGTAATTCGGCGCCAGGTTAAAATAGATGGGTGCGGTTATGTCCAGGCCTCCGGTGCTGTCATTGCCAAAGTCCGGCCACAGTAGTCCGGTGCGCCGCCGGTCATCCAGCGGAAACTGCAGCCAGGGGGTATAGAACACCGGTAGCCCGGCAATATCCACCGTCGCATCGCGGGCAACGCCAAGGCCCTCATCGATGTCCAGTTCTATGGTTTCTGCGCGGATCTGCCAGTCTTCGTTGCCCGGGGGGCAATAGGTAAAGTTGCCGTTGTGGATGTGAATCAAGCCCTCGGAATCGCGTTCCATGAGGTCTGCACTGCCCCGCAGGTGGTCAGCATGAATCACAAATTGGGTGTTTTCCATTGTCGCTTCGCCGGTTTCGGTGAGGATGTCGGCGCCGGACCCCTTTAGCAATAGACCCGGCTCGCGCAGAATAACGTTGCCGCTAAGAGTTGCTTTGCGGGTTTCCTCGTTGATTTCAGCGGTATCACCCTGGAATTGTCGGTATCCCTGGGTCACACTCACGCCGCCGCTGAATTTCACAGTGTCACCCTGCAGCTCGGTGCTGTTGGCTTCGGCCTGGATCTCCGCGTCATTTGGGTCTCCATCGCGATCGGCATCTTTGAGCGGGTCAATATAGAGGCCACTGCATAGCCTGCATTCGCCATCTCGCAAATTTGCTGGAACCTCGTCTTCGGGTACCCAGTCCAGAGCATGGTCAGCTGGTATTGGCTCAGCTTGATTGTTGGCGGCGGCTGTTATCACTTCAGCATCGGCATCGGCATCGGCATCGGCATCGGCATCGGCATCGGCATCAGCAGCCAAAGCTGCGGCTGCAGCGGCGGCAGTCGCGGTTACAGCTGCAGAGTCGTCGCTTGCTGCCGGTGTTGCCTCAGCTGCGGGCGTGACTGCGGCCGGTGATGCTTTGGTTGCCGGTGCTTCGGTAGTTGTTGCCGGCGCACTGACAGTAGTGGGCTCCGGGTCGGCCTTGGCTGAAGTTCGGGCAGCCGCATCTCCAAACACGCAATTCCAGCCGTCGCCACTTTCATTGGCTGTGCATGTCTTAAGCTTGCTATCCTTCGCCTGCAACGGGGGCGATATCGCGATACTGATTAACAGGGCCAGCGCCGCTGCGCTCAGTTGGAGCGTGCGGGGAAGTCGTCTGGCAAGGTCGGGTGTCATTATTTTTAGAGCATGTACGCGGATTAAACGCGGATTCTAAAGCATCGCCCCGCCCTTGTCCGTCAATTATTCAGCGTGAGCAACGATTCGAAGCGGATACTTTCGTAGCGACAGGTTCAAGGTGGATAGGTTCGAAGTAAGTTGTTTCGTAGTGGAGAGTGTAGAAGTGGAGAATGCAGCGGCATCACGGCCCCCGCCAGACGAACTGTCACGCTGGGCCCTCTCGGTTATGATGCCGGGGCGTGCTCAGCCCTTGCCCGACCTGTCGATAGTGGCGGGAGATGCCAGCAACAGGCGTTATTTTCGTGCCTCGATTGGCGGTGTCAGCTATATCCTGGTCGATTCGCCTCCAGCAACCGAGAAAAATGAGGCCTTTCTGGCAGCGCGCGACCTGCTGGCCGGGGCGGGGGTGCGGGTTCCCGCCCTGCATGCGGCCGACCTGGAGCAAGGCTATCTTGTCCTGGAGGATCTCGGGGACCAGTTGTTGCTGGCGCAGTTGCGCAGCGGGAGTGGTGGCGAGCCCTACCGGGAGTCAATGGAGCTGCTGTTGCAGATCGGCGCTATCGACATTCACGGGCTATCACTGCCGGCCTATGACGAGGCCCTGCTGGGGGAAGAGCTGAGTCGGTTTCCCGCCTGGTTTGTCCAGGCACTGCTGGAGCAGTCTCTGGATACGAGTGAGGAACGCTTGCTGGCGGCAGCGTTCGATACACTGGTCGCCAGCGCACTGGAGCAACCCCGGGTAGTGGTCCACCGGGACTTTCACAGCCGCAACCTGATGCCGCAGCCCGGCGGCGGTCTCGGCGTTATCGATTTCCAGGACGCCGTGGTCGGGCCCGTCACCTACGACCTGGTGTCTCTGCTGCGCGACTGCTATATCTGCTGGCCGCCGGAGCAGGTTCCGCAGTGGGCGCTGTCCTATCGTAAGTTGCTGGACAGCAGTGGCTTGCCCGGGGCAGTGGAGGCCGATCGGTTTTTGCGCTGGTTCGATCTGATGGGCCTGCAGCGGCACATCAAGGTACTGGGCACATTCGCACGCCTGTACTTGCGCGACGGCAAATCCGCTTACCTGGATGACTTGCCCCTGGTCATTCACTATGTACAGGAGATCGCCGGCAAGTACGCAGGCGAAGAGCCGTTGCTGGGAGAATTTCAGCGCTGGTTTGCCGACCGCTTGTCCCCGGCAATAGCCCGGCAGGGGTGGAGTGTGGCCCGATGAAAGTCATGATTCTCGCGGCGGGCTTCGGCGAACGGATGCGGCCCCTCACCGATCACACCCCCAAGCCGCTGCTGCAGGTGGGTGGACGCCCGCTTATTGTCTACCACCTGGAACACCTGGCGCGTGCCGGATTGACCGACGTGGTGATCAATGTCTCCCACCTGGCAGGGCAGATCATCGACTATTGCGGAGACGGCAGCCGCTGGGGCTTGTCCATCAGCTACTCCCATGAATCGGAGCCACTGGAGACAGCCGGCGGTATCCACAAGGCGCTCCCCTTGCTGGGTGACAGGCCTTTCCTGGTGGTCAATGGCGATGTGTGGCTGGATTACCCTTTCGAGCGCCTGGCGGGGTATTCCCCGTCTGGCCAGGCCCTGGCCCACCTGGTGATGGTGGACAATCCCCCCCAACACCCGCTGGGCGACTTTCAGCTGGATGAGCAAGGCCTGGTGCGGGAGCGTCCGCCGGAAGAAGCCGGCTTCACCTATGCTGGTGTAGGCGTATATACCGCCGATTTTTTTGTCGATATGGTCCCCGGCAAGTATCCCCTCAGGCCCCTGCTGGACAACGCAATCGAACGCGGAGTGCTCAGCGGCGAGTACTTTGCCGGGCGCTGGGAAGACGTGGGCACCCCTGAACGCCTGGACAGCCTGCATGCCACCCTGCATGCCAGCCGGTAATCGAGCCGTGTGCCCTGAGCCGTTAGCCGTTAGAATAGCGACCCTGTTAACTATCCGGAGCGCCTCATGTCGGACTACCTTATAGCCCCCTCTATACTGTCAGCCAATTTTGCCTGCCTGGGTGAGGAGGTAGACGCGGTCCTGGCAGCCGGGGCGGACATCGTGCATTTCGATGTAATGGACAACCACTACGTGCCCAACCTCACTATTGGTCCCATGGTATGCAGCGCTCTGCGTAAACACGGTGTGACCGCCCCTATCGATGTTCACCTGATGGTCAGCCCCGTGGACCAGTTGATAGGCGATTTTGCCGAGGCTGGCGCAAGCTATATTACCTTTCACCCCGATGCCTCCACCCACGTGGACCGCTCCCTGCAGATGATTCGCGCGGCAGGCTGTAGATCCGGCCTGGTTTTCAACCCGCATCTGGGTCTCGATGCGCTCAAGTATGTGCTGGATAAGGTGGATATGGTGTTGCTGATGTCGGTCAACCCCGGTTTCGGTGGTCAGTCTTTTATTCCCGCCACCCTGGACAAACTGCGCGAGGCCCGCGCGCTCATCGATGCCTCGGGCTTTGATATCCGCCTGGAAATCGATGGCGGCGTCACCCCGAAAAATATCGCCGAGATTGCCGCTGCCGGCGCCGATACCTTTGTTGCAGGCTCGGCGATTTTCAACCAGCCGGACTATGCGGCGGTGATCAGTGAGATGCGTGCGCAGTTAGCTGCGGCCCGATCATAAGGCAGGTTCTTGGGTTCTGATTTTGAGCGCGAGGGTAGCCGTTCATGCTGGCAAGCCCACCTCAGGGCGTGGGGTATCAACCGAAGGTGGGCTTGCCAGCGTGAGCGGCGGCGCTGCAAGAACATTGCACCCCCATGGTCTACCGTAAACTCACATCTGTCGCGAGCGCACACCACCCGCGCGGAATCGCTACCAATGTTTGTGCGATCAGAATTTGCCAACCACAGCCCCGTATGTACAATAGGCAATCCCCGATTCCTGGAGAATGCTGTGTTAACAGCAATGCGTAACAGCATCGACGTCCTTTCGATGCATGAGGTCTCCTGCTGGCGATGGTAGCCAGGGCATTGCCACGACCTGAAAACGCATATTCACGCTCCGAGGAAACCCCATGAATCCGCAAGACTTTGCCGCGTTGGCGGCACAAGATTACAACCGTATACCGGTCAGTACTGAAGTACTGGCCGACCTTGAAACGCCTATCAGTACCTACCGCAAACTGGCGGAGGGGGCATACTCCTATTTCTTTGAGTCGGTACAGGGCGGGGAAAAATGGGGTCGCTACTCTATTATCGGCCTGCCTTGTCGAACGGTACTTAAAGTATTTGGCCATCAGGCGCAGGTCTGGGTGGACGGTGAACTGTCAGAAAGCCGCGAGGTGTCCGACCCGCTGGATTTTGCCGAGCAATTTCAGCAGCGCTACCGCACTGCGCCGCAGGAAAGTCTGCCGGTATTTCACGGTGGCATGGTAGGGTATTTCGCCTATGACACGGTGCGCTTTGTGGAGTCGCGGCTGGCGGCCAGTGCGCCACCAGACCGGCTGGGTACGCCGGACATCCTGTTGATGGTGTCAGAGGAGGTGCTCGTTTTCGATAACCTCGCAGGGACTATACGGCTGGTCGTCAATGCCGACCCCGCAATGGAGGACGCTCTACCCAAGGCCCTTGCCCGGCTGGAAGAGCTGGTCACCCGCCTGCGGCAACCGATGCCGCCACTGCCTGAGGTAGTGTTGGGAGGGGCGGATTGCGCCAAGCTGGAAGAGCAGGCCGAGTCGGATATTTCCCAGCCGCAGTATGAAGCTGCCGTAGAGCGGGTCAAGGAATATGTGCTGGCCGGGGACGTGATGCAGGTGGTGCCCTCGCGGCGCATGAGTGTGCCCTTTGACGCCCCACCGCTTAATCTCTACCGCGCCCTGCGCAACCTGAACCCGTCACCGTATATGTACTTTCTTGATCTGGAGGATTTCCATATTGTCGGCTCCTCGCCCGAGATTCTGGCGCGGCTGGAAGAGGGGGTGGTGACGGTTCGACCGATAGCCGGTACCCGCCGCCGCGGCCGGACGGAAGAGGAAGACGCGGCTCTGGAGGCAGAACTGCTGGCGGACCCCAAAGAGATCGCCGAACACCTGATGCTGATCGACCTGGGCCGCAACGACGTTGGCCGTATCGCCCAGACTGGCACTGTAGTGCTTTCGGACAAAATGGTCGTGGAACGTTATTCCCATGTGATGCATATCGTGTCCAATGTGACCGGGCTGCTCAAGGCCGGCAAGACGGCCATAGACGTGCTGCGAGCTACTTTGCCGGCGGGCACGCTCAGCGGGGCGCCCAAAATCCGAGCCATGGAAATTATCGACGAACTGGAGCCGGTGAAGCGTGGGGTCTACGGCGGTGCTGTCGGCTATATCTCCTGGGCCGGTGATATGGATACCGCGATTGCGATTCGCACCGCGGTTATCAAGGATGGGCGCCTGTATGTTCAGGCCGGGGGCGGGGTGGTGGCAGACTCCATCCCGCGGCTGGAGTGGAAGGAAACCCAGAACAAGGCGCGAGCGGTGTTTCGGGCGGCGTCCATGGCCTTGGGCAGGGAGGGCTGAACATGTTGCTGATGATCGATAACTATGACTCCTTCACCTATAACGTCGTACAGTACTTCGGTGAGCTGGGGGTTGAGGTGCATGTGGTGCGCAATGATGAGATCGCGGTCGGCGACATAAAAGCCCTGGCCCCGGCCCAGATTGTGATATCACCGGGCCCCTGTACACCCAATGAAGCCGGCATCTCTATGGCGGTGATTGAGGCCTACGCCGGGATAGTGCCCATCCTGGGTATCTGCCTGGGCCACCAGAGCCTGGGCCAGGTGTTTGGCGGCAAGGTGGTGCGTGCGCGGCAGGTAATGCATGGCAAGACCTCTCCCATACACCATCGGGGCGAGGGTGTGTTTCGCGGTCTCAGTGAGCCCTTTGAAGCCACTCGCTACCACTCCCTGATCGTGGAGAAAGAGAGTTTGCCGGCCTGCCTGGAGATCACCGCCTGGACCCAGACCGAGGCGGGGGGCGTCGATGAAATCATGGGCTTGCGTCATCGGGAGCTGGCGATCGAAGGCGTCCAGTTCCACCCCGAATCAATCCTGACAGCGCACGGCCATGACCTGCTGCGCAATTTTCTTGAACAGTAGGGAGCTACCTCGATGAATATTCAGGATGCGTTGGCAAGGTTGGTTGAGAGCGAAAGCCTTGAGCGGGACGAAATGGCAGCCGTAATGCGCCAGGTTATGTCGGGTGATGCGACTGCCGCCCAGGTTGGCGGTCTGTTGGTTGCCCTGCGTATGAAGGGCGAAGCCATCGAAGAGATCGCCGGTGCCGCCCAGGTGATGCGCGAGTTGGCGACGCCGGTGGAGGTGGATGGGCCGCACCTGGTGGACCTGGTCGGTACCGGTGGAGATGGCGCTCACCTTTTTAACGTGTCGACCGCCTCCAGTTTTGTGGCAGCTGCAGCCGGCGCCAGGGTTGCCAAGCATGGTAATCGTTCGGTTTCCAGTACCAGTGGCAGCTCAGATGTCCTGGAGTATCTTGGCATGCCGTTGGATCTCTCGCCGGAGCAGGTTGCCAGGGCGATCAATGAACTGGGTGTCGGCTTTATGTTTGCTCCCTCTCATCACAGTGCCATGCGCCATGCGATAGGCCCGCGCCGGGAGCTGGGTATGCGCACCCTGTTCAATATCCTGGGGCCGCTCACCAATCCCGCCCATGTAAAGCGCCAGGTAATCGGTGTGTTTTCACCTGAGCTGTGCATGCCGATGACACAGGTGTTGCAGGCACTTGGCTCAACTAATGCCATGGTGGTGCACTCCGACGACGGCCTGGACGAGATATCCATTGCCGCGGGCACCCATGTGGTTGAACTGCGCGACGGCAACATTACCAGTTACCACATTACGCCGGAGGAATTTCTGCTGCCGCGCCAGAGCCTGGATGGACTGGCGGTAGATAGCGCAGCGGCGTCTGCGCAGCTGATTCGACGAGCCCTGGAGGGTGCTGACGATGAAGCCGCCCGCAAGGCGGCCGGCATGCTCACCCTCAATGGTGGGGCAACTATTTATGTAAGTGGTGTTGCGGCCACTCTGGCCGATGGCGTCGCCATGGCGGAAGACGTGCTGGCCAGCGGCCAGGCGGCGGAAAAGCTAAGCCAGTTTATTGATTTCACCCGCCTGATGCGCGGAAAACCGGACTAAGTTCATGGCTGGAGATACCCCCACAATCCTGCGCAAGATACTGGCTCGCAAGCGGGAGGAAGTTATTGCCCGGCAAAAGCGGGACTCCCTGGGCAGCCTGGAACAGCGTGTCGCAGAGCAAACGCCTGTCAGGGGTTTTGCGAAAGCCCTTACAAGCAGTATTGCAGCCGCGGAGCCGGCGGTGATCGCCGAGGTGAAAAAAGCGTCGCCCAGCAAAGGGGTGATTCGCGCCGATTTCCAGCCCGCCCACATTGCGGCCAGCTACCAGGCAGGAGGGGCCTGCTGTCTTTCGGTGCTCACTGACATCGACTTTTTCCAGGGGGCAGACAGTTACCTGCAGGACGCCCGCGGCGCCTGCGAACTGCCGGTATTGCGCAAGGATTTTACCGTCGATCCCTACCAGGTCGTTGAAGCACGGGCGATTGGTGCAGACGCCGTACTCCTGATTGTCGCGGCACTGGACCAGGACCAGATGCTGGAGCTGGCCTCGGTAGCCGAGCAGCAGGATCTGGACGTGCTGGTGGAGGTGCATGACAGGGCTGAGCTGGAGCGGGCGCTGGAGTTGTCCACGCCACTGATAGGTATTAACAACCGGGACCTGCACACCTTCGAAACCCGGCTGGAGACCACGCTCGAGCTGTTACCCTATATCCCCGGTGAGCGGCTGGTGATTACTGAAAGCGGCATTCATACGGCAGAGGATGTCGCGTTGATGCGCAACCACCAGGTCTATGGCTTCCTGGTCGGGGAATCTTTTATGCGTGCCCCTGAGCCGGGGGAGAAGTTGCGGGAGATGTTTTTCAGTTAGCCCGGGCAGCGGTTGTGCCGCTGCCATCGGACTGTCTTTGCCTTCCAGCATCACCCGGTATCAGACCAGGTGAAGTGATCTGCCGAAGCAGGCCCCTAGCGAGTGCCGTAGACCACCATGGTCTTGCCGGCAACAGACACCAGCCCGTTTTCCTCCAGCGTCTTGAGCACGCGCCCGGCCATCTCGCGGGAGCAGCCCACTATCTTGCCAAGCTCCTGCCGGGTGATCTTGATCTGCATCCCATCCGGGTGGGTCATGGCATCCGGTTCCTTGCACAGGTCCAGCAGCGTGTGTGCAATCCGACCGGACACATCGACGAAGGCCAGGTCAGTGAGTTTGCGCGTTGTCTGGCGCAGACGGGTACTGATCTGACGTGAGATCGAGTAGAGAATATCCGGAAACTGGTTCCGTATCTGATGGAAGCGCTCGTAGGAAATTTCCGCTATCTCGCACTGGTTCTTGGCCACCACCATGGCGCTGCGTACCTGGGCCTCGTCCTCGAACAGGCCCATCTCTCCCACAAAGTCTCCCGGGTTGAGGTAGGCCACGACCATCATGTGGCCGGGGCTGGTGGCGTCCTCAACCATTACTGAAACGGAGCCATCCAGAATGAGGTAGAGCGAGTTGCTGACCTCTCCTTGCTTGAGTATCTGACTTTTGGCCTTGTAGTCTTGCCGCTGGCAGTGCCGGAGGAAATTTTCCACGTTCGGCAATGCTCGTATTATCTGGGGTTTAACCACACGTATGCTCCCTGTTGTGTTGCTTGCGTGATCAGGAGTGTAGCCCACTCGAGCCCCAAGTAAAACTCAAGAGCTTGTGATAAGCTGCGCGGCTGATTTTTGCAGGAGAAATCGGCCGATGAAAGTGACAGTCAAGTGGGCGGATAACGCCATGTTCGTGGGGGAGTCGGGCAGCGGCCACAGCGTGGTGATGGACGGCCCCGCCGATCTGGGCGGGCGCAATCTCGGCCCGCGCCCGATGGAAATGCTGTTGCTGGGCACCGGTGGTTGCGCCAGCTATGACGTGCTCAGCATGCTCAAAAAATCGCGCCAGAATGTAGTGGATTGCCGGGTTGAACTGGACGCTGAGCGGGCCGACGCAGTGCCAGCTGTGTTCACCCGCATAGGCATGCATTTTGTGGTTACGGGCGTGGGGCTCAAGGAAAGCCAGGTGAAACGGGCGGTCGAGCTCTCAGCGCAGAAGTATTGCTCTGCATCGATAATGCTGGGCGCCGCCGGGGTGGAAATCAGCCACAGTTATGAGGTGGTGGAGTTCGGTGCCGCGTCCGCCTAGCGCTGGCTGATAGCCGGTTGGCATGACGAGGGGAAGCCGGTCCCCAGGCGCCTAAATACGGTAACTACTGTGAGTCATTACCCGCGATACGGCGCTCATCGCATCCTTGACCTGGCGCGGGAAGTCACTGCCGCCGGCCGCAAGGGCCTTGTCGCCGTGTCGCTGTTCATCTTCCAGCATCTTTTGCACGATCAGTCTGGATTTGCGGTCTTCATCAGGCAGCGATTTGAGATGATCATTCAAATGGTTGCAGACCCTTTCTTCGGTGGCGGCCACAAAGCCCAGACTTACCTTGTCACCAATGGCCCCGGCGACCGCGCCCAGGGCAAACGACAGACCGTACCATGCGGGGTTGAGTACGCTGGGCTGGCTGTCCAGTTCGCGCAGCCGTTGTTCGCACCACACCAGGTGGTCCACTTCCTCTGCTGCGGCCTCTTCCATCTCTTCGCGCACTGTCGGTAATTTGGCTGTGAGGGCCTGCCCCTGGTAAAGCGCCTGGGCGCATACCTCGCCGGTGTGGTTTACCCGCATCAAGCCTGCCGCGTGCTTGCGTTCGCTGTCAGAAAGTGCCGCGTCCGCATGGCCTTCGGCAGGTGAGGGGCGGCGGGAGGAATGGCCGCTATTGGTAACGGTTCGCATCACCGAATCCACCTCGGTGATAAATCGATCCAGCAGTGAGAGTTTGCGTTGGCTCATAGCCATACTCCGGGGTGTGTTAACCGGGGTGACTATAACGCGCAATGGCGCGCCAGCCAATATCGCGGCGCAGGGTCATGCCGTCCCAGTTGATCTTGTCGGCCGCCTCGTAACAGTCTCGCTGGGCGCTCGCTATATCCTCCCCCAGCGCGGTAACACACAGTACGCGACCGCCGCTGGTCACCACCTGCCCGTCCTCGTTCGCGGTGCCGGCATGGAACACCTTGATGTTGTCCGCCTGCGCCGCGTCCAATCCGTGAATAACTTTGTTTTTGAGATAACTTCCGGGATAGCCGCCTGCGGCCAGCACCACGCCGATAGCGCAGCGCGAATCCCAGTCTGCCTCTATGCAGTCCAGCTTGCCGGCCAGGGCCGCGTCGCACAGGTCCACCAGGTCAGAGCCCAGTCGCACCATGATGGGCTGGGTTTCCGGGTCGCCGAAACGGCAGTTGTATTCGATCACCCGGGGCTGTCCCTGGGGAGAGATCATCAGGCCGGCATAGAGAAAGCCTGTGTACTCGTTGCCCTCTTCGGCCATGCCGCGAACTGTGGGGAGAATCACTTCCGCCATGATCTTGTCATGAACCGCAGCATCCACCACGGGGGCGGGAGAGTAGGCACCCATGCCGCCGGTGTTGGGGCCAGTGTCGCCCTCTCCGATGCGCTTATGGTCCTGACTGGTCGCCATAGGCAGTACGTTGCCACCGTCCACCATCACGATGAAACTGGCTTCCTCGCCTTCGAGAAACTCTTCTATGACCACGCGGCAGCCGGCTTCACCGAAGGCGTTGCCGGACAGCATGTCGGTGACCGCGGCCTCCGCTTCCTGCAGGGTCTGGGCGACGATCACACCCTTGCCCGCAGCGAGACCGTCGGCTTTTACCACAATGGGGGCGCCGTGCTGCCGCAGGTAGTCCAGGGCGGGCTCCAGCTCGGTAAAGTTGCCGTAGGCACCGGTGGGGATATTGTGTCTGGCGAGGAAGTCCTTGGTAAATGCCTTGGAGCCCTCCAGCTGCGCGGCGCCCCGGCGCGGACCAAAGCAGCGCAGGTCGCGACCCTCGAAATAATTCACCACGCCTTCAACCAGGGGCGCCTCCGGGCCCACTATCGTCAGCTCCACGCCATTGCCCGCGGCGAAGTCGGCCAGTGCGGCGAAGTCCATCACATCAATCGCAATATTCTCCACTCCCGGTTCCGCCGCGCTGCCGGCATTACCCGGCGCCACGAACACGGTTTCCACCCGGGGTGACTGGGCAACCTTCCAGGCCAGCGCGTGCTCACGCCCGCCGCTGCCAATAATCAATACGTTCATATGTGTTCCTTTAACTGGCCGCTGGGTGCAGCGCGTGCCTCAGGCGCTAGTGGCGAAAGTGGCGCATACCGGTAAACACCATTGCCATGCCGTGTTCATCGGCGGCGGCGATCACCTCGTCATCGCGAATGGAGCCCCCGGGCTGGATCACCGCTGCTATGCCTGCCTCACCTGCGTTGTCGATACCATCGCGGAAAGGGAAAAACGCATCCGAAGCCATCACCGAACCCTTTACGGCCAGTCCGGCGTGCTCGGCTTTTATCCCGGCGATGCGGGCGGAATTGATTCGGCTCATCTGGCCGGCGCCGACGCCGACTGTCTGGCCGTTGACGGCATAGATAATGGCATTGGATTTGACAAACTTGGCGATCTTCCAGGCGAACAGCAGGTCGTTCAATTGTTGATCACTGGGCTGGACTTTGCTCACCACCTTGAGATCAGCAGCGGTCACCATGCCCAGGTCCCTGTCCTGTACCAGCAGGCCGCCATTGACGCGTTTGTAGTCGAAGGCGCCCTTGGGGGCCGACCAGGTACCGCATACCAGCAGTCGAACATTTTTTTTGTCAGCCACCGCGGCGGCGGCCTCCGGACTGACGCCGGGTGCGATGATCACCTCGACAAACTGCTTGTCGACAATCGCCCGGGCGGTAGCCGCGTCCAGCTCCCGGTTGAAGGCAATAATGCCGCCAAACGCCGATTCCGGGTCGGTGGCGAATGCCAGCTGGTAGGCCTTGCCGATATCGGCGGCGACAGCCACCCCGCAGGGGTTGGCATGCTTGACGATCACGCAGGCCGGTTCCTGGAAGTTCTTGACGCACTCCAGTGCCGCATCGGTATCGGCCACATTGTTATACGACAGCTCCTTGCCCTGCAGCTGTTTCGCTGTGGCGATGCCAACCTCCTCTGGATTGGCTTCTACATAGAAAGCCGCTTGCTGGTGGGGGTTCTCGCCGTAGCGCATCTCCTGCACCTTGTGAAATTGGGTGTTGAAGGTGCGTGGGAAGGCCGCTGAGCCGCCGGGCACCAGACTGCCAAAATGGTTGGCAATCGCGCCATCGTAAGCGGCGGTGTGTTCGTAGGCCTTGATTGCCAGGTCGAAACGTGTTGCCAGCGTGGTGGCGCCAGCATTGGCCCGCAGCTCTTTGATGATCGCCGGGTAGTCGGATGCGTTGACCACGATATTGACGAAACGGTGGTTTTTTGCCGCTGCCCGGACCATGGTGGGCCCGCCGATATCGATATTCTCGATCGCGTCTTCCAGGCTGCAGTCCTCTCGCGCCACCGTGGCCTCGAACGGGTACAGATTGACCACGACCATATCGATAGCGTCGATGCCGTGCTCTGCCATTACCGCGTCATCCTGACCGCGGCGGGCCAGAATCCCGCCGTGCACTTTCGGGTGCAGGGTTTTGACCCGGCCGTCCATCATTTCCGGGAAGCCGGTGTAATCGGCAACCTCGGTTACCTCCAGGCCATTTTCCTGCAGCAGGCGATAGGTGCCCCCGGTAGACAGCAGTTCGATACCCATGTCACGCAGGGACTGGGCAAACTCTACGATGCCGGCCTTGTCCGAGACACTGATGAGGGCGCGTTTGACGTTTACAAGCTCGATGTCACTCATGGTCTGGCCCTCTAGTCCCTGGCGGAAATCAGGTTGTACTGCTTCAGTTTCTTGCGCAGGGTGCCCCGGTTCAGCCCCAGCATGATGGACGCCTTGGTCTGGTTGTTGCGGGTATACGCCATGATTTCCTCGAGCAGCGGCGCCTCGATTTCTGCCAGCACCATCTGGTAAACATCGGCGGAGATCTGGCCGTCCAGGTCTTTCAGGTAATGGCGCACTGCCAGTGTGACCGAGTCGCGCAGGCTGCGCGCGGGATTCGTATCCAGCTGATCGTCGTTGGCGGCCGGTTCTGTGTTGATTGGGGGGTGAAGGGATTCAGCCCTGGTCATGCTGCTATTTCCTTTTGTGGGTAATTTTGTTGTAGATGCTCGCCTGTCATTTGCCGCAGGTAGTGGAGCTGCGCTGCGGCGGATTCCAGGCTGTTGAAGGCCCTGCGTCGGGGCAGATAATCGGTGCTGTGCTGCAGGTACCAGCTCACGTGCTTGCGGGCGATTCGCAGGCCCATAAAATCACCGTAGAATTCGTGGAGGGCCGTAACGTGGCTTTGCATGATGGCGAGCTGCTCCTCCAGTGTTGGTTCGGGTGGCGTCACGCCAGTGGCCAGGTGAGCAGCAATCTGGCCGCACAGCCAGGGTCGGCCCTGGGCCGCCCGGCCTATCATGACCCCGGCCGCATTGGTCTGGGCGATCACCCGGGCGGCGCTGGCCGGTGAATCGATGTCGCCGTTGGCAAAGACCGGGATGGTGGTGGCGGCGACAATGGCGGCGATGGTGTCGTACTCCGCCGCGCCACGAAAAGCGCAGGCCCGGGTGCGGCCATGCACCGCCAGTGCAGCAATTCCGGCATCTTGTGCGATACCCGCGATCGAGACACCGTTCCTGGCGCCGGGGGATGAGCCCGTGCGGATTTTCAGGGTGACGGGCACATCCACTGCCTGCACCACGGCGTTCAGGATATCTGCGACCAGTGACTCGTCCGCCAGCAGGGCAGAGCCCGCCGCCCGGCGGCACACTTTTTTGGCGGGGCAGCCCATGTTGATGTCGATAATCTGGGCGCCCTGGGCCACGTTATAGACGGCGGCGGCGGCCATGGCCGCAGGGTCACTGCCGGCAATCTGTACCGAGCGCGGCTGGATTTCGTCATCGTGGCGGCTGCGCAGTAGGGTCTTGCGGGAATCTCGCAGCGAGGCATTGCTGCTGATCATTTCTGCCACTACCAGGCCCGCACCCATTTGCGCGCACAGGCGGCGAAACGGAAGGTCGGTTACACCGGCCATAGGGGCCAGCGCCACACGATTGGGTAGCATGTAGGGTCCGATCTGCAGCATGTGCGAGAGCTTGAAGCCAGGGTGTCGAAAAGAGGCGGTATGATACCCGCATGGCCTGGTGCGGGGAAGAAATTCTGGACAAAAAATCGCCAGTTTCGATGACCTGGCCGGGCCGGATGATTAATCCGGCGCGGTGCCTCGCAGGCAAACCCAGCCTTCATGTTCGCCCGCCACATGCAGGCTGATGCGATCCGAGTAGTGGGCGCACAGTGCATCGGCCTGGGTGTTCAGTAAGCCTGACAGTAACAGCGTGCCGCCGGGCTTCAGCAGTCCCAGTAGCGTATCGGCCAGTTCTGCCAGTGGCCCGGCCAGGATATTGGCTATGACCAGGTCGGCTTGCCCGCTCCAGTCAGCCTGGTTGTAGTCGCCGGGCAGTGCAACCTCCAGTGCGCCATCCAAAATAGCATTGCGCCCGGCGTTGTCGGCGGTGGCAACCAATGCCTGGGGGTCATTGTCCACGCCCAGTGCCCGGGTGGCGCCCAGCTTGAGTGCCGCCACGGCAAGGATGCCTGAACCGCAGCCGTAGTCCACCAGGCAGCAGCCATCCAACGCCATGCCGTCCAGTTCACCCAGGCACAGGGCGGTAGTGGGGTGGGTGCCGGTGCCGAAGGCAAGTCCCGGGTCCAGCAACAGGTTGATCGCGTTCGGGTCCGGTGGTTCCAGCCAGCTGGGGCACACCCACAGGCGCTTGCCAAAGGGCATGGGGCTGTAGTGTTGCATCCACTCCCGTTCCCAGTCCTTGTCCTCCAGAATCTCTACTCGCTGGTTGGCCGTTTGCAGCAGCGCCCGGGGAAATGCGGCCAGTACGCCGGCCATAGGGGTGTCAGCCGGGTAAAGGCCGGTCAGCCTGGTCTGGCCCCACAGCGGGGTCTCGCCGACGCCGGGTTCCAGTACGGGCTGGTCGGCGTTGTCTTCCATGGTGACCGCCACCGCGCCGGTGGCAAGCATCAGGGTTTCCAGTGCCTCCACCTGGTCGGGGCTGGTATCCAGGCGCAATTGCAACCAGGACATCAGGCGCGTACTCGTGCGCGGTCAGTTTGTCTGGGGCGGATTGCGCACATCTGGCGGTGCCGACAGGGGCCGGGTTCAGTCTTCCTGCAGCTTGCTTTCAAGATAGTGGATGCTCACGCCGCCAGACTGGAACGCGCGATCGTTGACCAGGTCCCGGTGCAGTGCGGTATTGGTGCGAATCCCCTCTACCACAAGCTCGTCCAGTGCCTGGCGCATTCTGGCCAGGGCCACACCCCGGTTCTCACCGAAGCTGATGATCTTGCCAATCAGTGAATCGTAGTAGGGCGGTACCGTGTAGCCGTCATAAAGATGAGAGTCTACCCGGATACCGGGCCCGCCCGGGGCGTGAAAGGTGGTCACATGGCCCGGCGATGGCAGGAATGTCTTGGGGTCCTCGGCGTTGATGCGGCACTCGAAGGAGTGGCCAAAGAAGCGGACATCCTCCTGCTTGAACGACAGCGGCAGGCCGGCCGCGATGCGAAGCTGTTCCTTGACGATATCGATGCCGGTAATTTGCTCGGTTACCGGGTGCTCTACCTGCACCCGGGTGTTCATTTCTATGAAGTAAAAGCCGCCATCCTCGTATAGAAACTCGAACGTCCCGGCGCCGCGATAGCCTATTTCAATACACGCATTGACGCAGGACTGGGCCACTTCCTGGCGTATGTCGTCGGGAATGCCGGGAGCGGGGGCCTCTTCCATCACCTTCTGGTGGCGGCGTTGCAAGGAGCAGTCGCGGTCACCCAGGTGTACGGCGTTGCCCTGGCCGTCGGCCAGTACCTGGATTTCCACATGCCTTGGCTTTTGCAGGAATTTTTCCAGGTACACCACCTCGGAACCAAAGGCGGCTGCGGCCTCCGATTGGGTGACCTGGACTGAGTTGAGCAGGGCCGCCTCGTTGTGTACCACGCGCATGCCGCGGCCGCCACCACCGGCGGCGGCCTTGACGATTACCGGGTAACCGATGCCGCGGGCAATTTCCAGGGTGCGCTCGTTATCGTCCGTGAGCGGGCCATCGGAGCCGGGTACCGTGGGCACACCGGACGCTTTCATGGCCTGGATAGCGGACACCTTGTCACCCATCAGGCGAATGGTGTCAGCGGTGGGTCCGATGAATACGAAACCGCTCTTTTCTACCTGGTCGGCAAAGTCCGCATTCTCCGCCAGGAAGCCGTAGCCCGGGTGTATGGCGGTGGCGTTGGTGATTTCCGCCGCGCTGATAATCGCGGGCACATTGAGATAGCTGTCCTTGGACTGCGCCGACCCTATGCAGACTGACTCATCGGCCAGGCGCACATGCATCAGCTCTGTGTCGGCGCTGGAGTGGACCGCGATCGTGCGGATGTCCAGCTCCTTGCAGGCGCGAAGAATCCGCAATGCAATCTCGCCGCGGTTGGCAATGAGCACCTTTTCCAGGATGGGCATGTTGTTGTCCTCTGATGAACGCCGGGCGTTCTGGGGGGGTTAGATGATAGAAAACAGCGGTTGGTCAAACTCAACCGGCTCGCCATTTTCGACCAGGATTGCCCCGATGGTGCCCGCCTTGTCCGCTTCGATCTGGTTCATCATTTTCATGGCCTCGACGATGCATATAATGTCGCCAACCTTTACCGTGCTTCCCACTTCGACAAACGAGGGTGAGCTGGGAGACGGTGAGCGATAAAAAGTGCCCACCATGGGTGAACACACCACATCGCCTTCGCTGGCTGCCGGTGCTGCTGCGGGTTCCGCGGGCGCAGCCGCAATGGGCGCCGGGGCGGGCGGAGCGGCGTACTGGGGGGGCGGCGCATATTGGGGGGCTGCGAACTGGCCTGCCGCGGAGGCTGCAGACTGGGCACCGTTGCGGCTGATGCGCACCGACTCCTCGCCCTCCTTTATCTCTATTTCGTCAATGTTGGACTCTTCGAGTAACTCGATCAGTTTTTTTACTTTGCGAATGTCCATAATTCAGTCTCTCGATGTGATGTTTATGGTTGTTCCAGCTGTTGCAGGGCCGCCAATAACCCCAGCTCATAGCCCTGTGCTCCCAGTCCGCAAATTACGCCCCTGGCCAGGTCCGAAAAATAAGATAGCTGGCGAAATTCTTCCCGGGCGTGGACATTTGACAGGTGGATCTCAATGAAGGGGATAGCGACGGCGCTGAGTGCATCGCGCAGGGCCACGCTGGTGTGGGTAAACGCCGCCGGATTGATCAGGATAAAGTTCACCCCTTCGCGACCGGCGTCCTGGACCCGCTCCACCAGCTCATATTCGGCGTTGCTTTGCATGTGCAGCAGGTGGTGGCCCCTGTCCCTGGCCAGCTGTTCCAGGCCCAGGTCGATATCAGCCAGCGTCGTGCTGCCATAGATATCCGGCTCGCGCTGGCCAAGCAGGTTGAGGTTGGGGCCGTGTATTACCAGGATGGTTGCCATGGCGCAGTCGAGTCCGCTTTGGGGGCGATTTGCGGCAAGTGTGGATCAAATTGGCGCATCTGTCCACGATATTTGCCAATTCGCGTATTTTTACCCGCTTTTACCGACCGTATTGAAGAAGTTAGGCGGCTTTTTGCCCATTAAAGTGATCGGTGGACACATTGGCGCCAGGGGCTGTGTCAGCTCTCCAATATGCTTAAAATGTCGTGATAATGCCGCTAATTTACGGCAATTTCGGTTTTTTGTGGTGAAACTGTCTGTAGGGCTTCCAGCACCATGTTGCTGGTTAATAGTTGGGGCAGTAGCAGCGGTTCGCCATTCGGGTCGCCCGGGTACATCAGGTACAGTGGAATGCCGTTGCGATTGTGCCGGCGCAAAAACGCGGCGATGTCGGCGTCGTAATTGGTCCAGTCGGCCACCATGTAAGCCACCCCGTGGGCGGCGAAGGCCGCGGTCATTTCATCGGTCAACAGCACGGCAGATTCGTTGGCCAGGCAGGTGATGCACCAATCGGCCGTGACATCCACGAACACCGGGGTACCGGCGGCGCGCAGCTCCGCCAACGCCTGCTCCGACCAGGCGATCCGATCCGAGGCGAGCTGTGCGGCCCGACTGCCATTTTCGTCCAGGGCGCGCCAGGATCCGAGGCTGAAAGCCCCTAACAGGCAGGCGAGGGCCAGGGCCTTGCCCCAGTTTCCATAACGCCACAGCCACAGTCCCAGGGCCAGGATCAGCGCGCCTGCCAGTGCAGCGGTCATGGTATTAACCCCGGTTTGCCGGCCGGCTACCCAGAACAGCCAGATGGCGGTGCCGTACAGGGGGAATGCCAGCAACTGCTTGAGGGTATCCATCCACGCCCCAGGTTTGGGCATGAGTTTGCGGGCGAGGCCGCTGTACCCCAGTAAAACCAGTGGCGAGGCCATGCCCGCCCCGAGCGCGGCAAATACCAGTAGCGCGATAAGGGGCGGCTGGCCGATGGCAAAACCAAGCGCCGTGCCCATAAAAGGCGCCGTGCAGGGGCTGGCTACCACCACGGCCAGTACGCCGGTGAAAAAGCTGCCTGACAACCCACCCCGATCCGCCAGACCGCTGCCTGTATTCATGAAGCTACCGCCGAACTCAACCAGCCCGGACAGTGACAAACCCATGGCGATGAAGAGATAGGCCAGGGCGATCACAAAGCCCGGGGACTGCAGCTGGAACCCCCAGCCTATCGCCTGTCCAGCCTGTTGCAAGGCGATCAACAGACCGGCAATCAGCACGAAGCTGACCACTACCCCGGCGGCATAGAGCCAGCTGTGCAGGTGGCGGTCGTGTTCAGAACTGCGGGCGAAACTCAAAACCTTAAGCGACAGGATGGGGAAAACGCAGGGCATGAGATTGAGGATGGCGCCGCCGACAAAGGCCAGCAGCAGCATGTAGACCAGGGTCGTTGGTGTCGTGTCCAATGCCGGTGTGGGGGCTCCGGCTGCGGCCAGTACCGGGGCTTTGCTGGCGGTTACGCTGCCGGTGGCGAAGTCGATCGTCAAGAGTTGGGTCTGGGGTGGATAGCACAGGCCGGCATCAGCGCAGCCCTGGGATCCCACTGTCAGTGTGGCCAGTGTCGGTATCCGCTGTGGAACCAGCGCGATGTCGGCGTAGTCGTAGTAGACCTGGACCTCGCCAAAGTACTCGTCCTCGCGCTCCAGGGCCGGGGGTAGCTCCACGGCCAGGGGCACCTCACCCGAAGCATCTTCCAGGGTAAAGCTGAAGCGGTGTTGGTAAAGGTAGTAGGTGTCTGCTATTTGCCAGTAGACGCGCAGGCTGTTGTCCTCGCGGACCTCCACCTCCAGCTGATATGCCTCGTCAACCGGCAGGAACTGGGGGCCGACAGTTGCGGCGCCAAATGGCGATGCGGCGGGCAGGCCGGCGGGCTGCGCAAGCGTCAGGCCGGAGACCAGCAGTAAAAAGCCCGCAAGCAGTGCTCGCATGAAAATTCCTCGTGGTATGGCAAATGGCGGCGAATTGTAACAGTCTCTGGCGCTAGCCCCAATCGACAGCGATGAGGCCGCCCGGGGATGGTATAGTTATGGGACGCCGAAATGGGGCGACAGGTTCCTGAGTGGAGTGATAAATTGCGGAAATTAGTGGCGGTGGTAGCGATCTCTTGTCTGGCCCCCCTTGTGGCGCAGGCCGCGGGGCAGGCAACGGTTATAGTCAGTGAGGCCTGGGTGCGGGCGCTACCTCCCGGGCAGCCCAATACCGCCGCCTACCTGGTGGTCGCCAATACGGGCGATGTGCCGGTGACTATCGTGGGTGCCAGTTCGCCTATAGCTGGAACTGTTGAAATTCACACCACGCGCGAAGTAGACGGATACCAGCGGATGGAGCAACTTGAGCAGGTTCAGGTAGGAGCGGGTCAGCGCGCTGAATTTGCCCCGGGGGGCGCCCACCTTATGCTGCTGGGGCTCAGTGCAATGCCTGTCCCCGGTGACGAGGTCCGGATATGCCTGCAACTGGCCAGTGACGATGAGCTTTGCACCCTCGCCGCAGTGCGCAAAAGTGCCGGCAGCGATAAAACACATCAACATCATCAGCATTAACGGGTTATTAATATGAGCAACATGAATATGGCGGGCAACTCGCGCAGCAGCTGGCAGGACAAGTTGGACGAATACCTCCCCGGCGGACGCCTGGTCAGTATCGTGGTCACCCTGCTGGGGCTGTACCTGCTGATCTGTGTTTTAGTGGGAATCTACTGGAGCCTTACCCCGGCCCCTTTTGATGTGCGTGAACGGGCTGCGCTCTATGCCGCGGAAGACGGGCGTGAAGTGGTTACGGGTTCTGTCACAACAGCCGCGCTGATTGGCGTTATGGATACGCTGCTGAACAAGCCTGGCGGTTATACCCACAACGATATTTTCCCCCCCGGGGTATGGCTGGATAACATGCCCAACTGGGAGTACGGGGTATTGATTCAGTCGCGCGACCTGGCGCGAGCGCTGCGCGAGGTATTCAGTCGCTCCCAGTCCCAGTCCACCGAGGACTCCGACCTGGTCATGGCGGAGCCCCGGTTCAACTTTGATTCCAATAGCTGGGCCCTGCCGGCCTCGGAATCAGAGTATCGCGACGGTCTCAAGTACGTGCGCCGCTACTTTGATCGCCTGTCGGATGTGCAGTCGCCGGATGCCCAGTTTTACGCCAGGGCCGACAACCTGCGCTATTGGCTGACGACCGTTAACACGCGCCTGGGCAGCCTGTCCCAGCGCCTGAGCGCCAGTGTCGGCAAGCGCCGAATCAACACCGACCTGGCGGGGGATGAATCGGCCTCACAATCTACCTCTGCACCCGGTGAGGTGGATGTCACCACGCCCTGGCTGGAGATAGATGATGTGTTTTACGAGGCCCGGGGTACTGCCTGGGCACTGATCCAGTTCCTGCAAGCGGCGGAAGTGGATTTTGCCGACGTGCTGCGCAAGAAAAACGCCCAGGTCAGTGTGCAACAGATTATTCGCGAGCTGGAGGGTACCCAGGAGACTATCTGGAGCCCGATGATTCTGAATGGCAGTGGGTTTGGGGTATTGGCCAATCACTCGCTGGTCATGGCGTCTTATATCAGCCGCGCCAATGCGGCCATCATCGACTTGCGAGACCTGATGTCCCAGGGCTGACGGGCCGCTGCGGCGGTGGCCGGGGCCGTCGCTAGCTTTTCCTGTCGTAGCGCAGGCGTGTGCCGGTATCGAGTGAGAGCCGGATCTCCGCGGCGCTCAGCGCCTCCGGGAAATAGGTGCCCGACAGTTTGGCATCCAGCAGGCTGGCGCCCTCAAGGTTGGTTTCTCGAAAGTCGATACCGCTGAGGTCGGAGTTCCGAAAGTAGGAGTTGCTGAAATCCAGGCCCCTGGCATTCATGTTGCGCAGATCCCGCCCCCGGTAGTCGCCACTCTTCAGTTCGCGGGTATCGAGCGAGTCACGCTGCTCGTTGAAGCCCTTGATGTCCTCGTTGCGCAGGAGCTGGTATAAGGGATCTTGCTTGATGACGGGCTTTTCCATTCGCTTACCTTTCACATGAACGTAGGGGTTGACGGTGTCCTTCCGGGGGTGGATAGCTTAAGCCACAGCGGGGTTCAAGCCTAGTGCGCTGTATCGATTGTCTAGGGAAACAGGTTTGACTGTACAGACCTTTCAGGGTTTTCTCCTCACTCGCAACTGGCGCGATACCCGGTCGGGCATTGAGCTGGAGTATTGGTTTGCCACGGATAGCGGCCCCCTGTGTGCGCTGGTGCGGGGCGAGCGCAGCGTGTTCTTCCTGGAGCGGGGTGAGCTGGATCGGGCGGGGCAATTGCTGGAGGCCGAGTCGGGGGTGGAGGTTAAACCGGTGGGCCTGCGCAGTTTCCACCTCACGCCTGTGGCCGGCATTTACTGTAACGGTTACCGCCAGGCCCGGCGCCTGGCCGATACGCTGCGTGAGCTTGGCCTCAACCCGCTGGAAGCGGATATCAATCCGGCGGATCGTTTCCTTATGGAGCGGTTTGTAACGGGTTCCGCGGTTTTGCAGGGCGAGGCGCGCCAGCTGGGCCGGCATATTGTGCTGGACAACCCGGCGTTGAAGACGGGCGACTACCGCCCGGCCCTGAAGGTCGTTTCTTTCGATATAGAGACTGCCATGGAAGGTGTGCAACTTTACTCCATAGGGGTACACGGGGTGGCCGCCGGGGTGCACACCCGCAGGGTGTTCATGGTGGGTGCGGGCGCCGAGCAGGATTTTGTGCAGACCTGCGGTAACCAGGAAGTGGCCGTGCAGGCCTTCCTCGATTGGCTGGAAGAATACGATCCGGACGTACTCATTGGCTGGAACGTGGTGAACTTCGATACCTGGTACCTGCAGCGGCTGGCGGATCAATTGGGGCGGCGCCTGGTACTGGGCAGGGATAGACGCGCGGTGCACTGGCGTGAGCTGGACGACGACGGCGAGCGGCGCGCCGCCCAGTGCCCGGGTCGGGTGATCCTGGATGGCATCGAACTGCTGCGGGCCGCGTTCTACCGCTTCGAAAGTTTTGCCCTGGACAATGTCGCCAGGGAGCTGTTGGGCGAGGGCAAGCTGTTGCACGGCAGTGGCCGGGGCGAGGAGATAACCGTCCTGTTCCAGCAGGACAAGACGCGGCTGGCAGACTACAACCTGCGGGACTGCGAGCTGGTGTCGCAGATATTCGCACATACTGCGATGCTGGACTTTGCCATTGCCCGCACCGTCATGACGGGCCTGAACATCGACCGCATGGGGGGCTCGGTTGCGTCTTTCGACAACCTCTATCTGCCGCGCCTGCACCGGCAGGGCTACGTGGCTCCCAATGCCAGTTCCGACCATACCGGCAGCCCCGGTGGCTTTGTGCTGGATTCTACCCCGGGCCTTTATGACCACGTGCTGGTACTCGATTTCAAGAGCCTGTACCCCAGTATTATTCGCACGTTTTGCATAGATCCGCTGGGCCTGGCCCTTGGCTTGGGGGAGGGGGCGCACGGAAGCCCAGGCCTGGAACAGCCTATCCCCGGCTTCCTGGAAGCACGTTTTGCGCGGCGGGGTCATATATTGCCGGAGCTGATCGCGCAGCTCTGGCGACAGCGGGACGAGGCTAAAGAATCCGGGGATGCCCCCCTGTCCCAGGCGATCAAAATCATCATGAACAGTTTCTATGGTGTGCTGGGTACGCCGGGGTGTCGCTTTTTTGATACGCGCCTGGCCAGCTCTATCACCCTGCGAGGCCACGAGATCCTCAACCGCACCCGGGACTATATTGAGCGGGCGGGTCACCGGGTGATTTATGGTGACACCGACTCGGTTTTTGTCTGGATTCGAGAAGCACAGGGCGATGATCAGGCGGTGGCGGCGGGCAAACGACTGGAAGTCGACCTCAATGACTGGTGGCGGCAGACGATTCAGGCCGAGTTCGGGCTTGAGAGCGTGCTCGAGGTGGAATTTGAAACTCACTACAAGCGATTCCTGATGCCCACTGTTCGCGGCTCTGAAAAAGGCAGCAAGAAACGGTACGCGGGGGTGGTGGCGGGTGCGCAGGGTGACCAGCTGGTGTTCAAGGGCCTGGAAAATGTGCGTACCGACTGGACCCGGGTGGCGCGGGAGTTCCAGGAGGAATTGTACCGGCGCATTTTCATGCAGGAACCGTTCGAGGATTATGTGCGCCAATTGACTGCAGAAGTGTTGGCGGGGCAGCGCGATGAGCAGCTGGTTTACCGCAAACGCCTTCGGCGCAGGCTGGATGATTACGAGCGCAACGTGCCACCCCATGTGCAGGCCGCGCGCCAGTGCTCCGCGCGCAACTTGCCGGTGCCCTCCCGTGGCAGCTGGGTGGAATACGTGATTACCAGCTCAGGTGCCGAACCCGTGGCAAAGCCGCTGGCGCCATTGGACTACCAGCACTATGTGGACCGGCAGCTGGAGCCGGTGGCCGATGGCATCCTTGGCTTTGTCGGCAGTTCCTTTCGCGCATTGGTGGACAAGCAAATCGATTTGTTCTGAACCGCCCATTTGCCGGCAGGCTGAATAACTTGTAACTGGCGCGGCCGCGCTTGATAATCCTGCCACCTCAAGGAGATATTGAATGATCACGTTAATGAACGGTTTTGCGCGCGTAGTCTTCGCGGGCCTCTGCGCGCTGGCCCTGTCGGCCTGTAGCATCAATTCCGAAGTCACCAACAGCTATGTCGACCCCAAATTCAAGGAGCTGGACCTGCACGGGGTGCTGGTGGTGGCAGTCACCCAGCAATCGTCGTCTCGCATTGAGTTTGAAGACAGGTTTACCAAAGCCCTGCAGCGCCGCGGCGTCGAGGCCATTGCCAGCCACACCCTGGTACCCCGGCAAAAGGCCGCGGCGGAAGACATCATCGCCGCCGCCGAAGCAGCCAACCTGGACACTATTCTCGTCACCCGTTATGTCGGCGAGAAGTCTGACCAGGTTTACCATCCCGGGACGGTTTACTATACGGTAACGCCTGCTTATGACCCTGGGTACTACGGTAATTTTGGCGGCTATTATGGTCGCGCGACTGAAGTGGCCTATCAGCAACCCGTGTGGACTGAAAATGTCAGCCACGCCATGATTTCCGATCTGTATGTGGCGGAAACACAGGATCGCCTGTGGCAGGCCGTATCTGAGACCATGCAGTCAAGCAGCACCAAACAGGTGATGGACGACACCATCGATGCCCTTGTCGCCAACCTGAAGGATAAAGGCTTGTTGAACTGACAGGCGCTTTACTGTCAGCCTCGCCCGGGAGTGGGCTGGGCTGTTGAGGCGACTGCAGGCGCGCTCAACTGCATACAGGGAAATGCATCAGTTGCCGAAGAATTCCTTGCGCAGGGCCGGGTAGTCAGCCGAGGCCAGGCGCGGCCCGTAATTTGCCACGATCTTGCCGGCCGCCAGGCTGGCGAAGCGCCCGGCAGTAGGGAAGTCCTCGCCGCGAGTAATGGCATACAGGAAAGCACCCGCGAACATATCGCCGGCGCCGTTGCTGTCCACCGCCTGCACCCGGTGAGGTGGAATGTCGACCTGCTCGGCGCCATCGTAGGTAATCGCGCCATCGGCGCCCAGGGTGATCACAAAGCTTTTGGCCACCCGTTTCAATTTTTCCACGGCCACGGGTAGTGAATCGGTCTCACCCCATTGCAGCGCCTCTGCCTCGTTACAGAACACCAGGTCCAGGCCATCGCCGACAATACTGGCCATACCTTCGCGGAAGAACTCCACCATGCCGGGGTCGGAAAAACTCAGCGCTGTCTTGACGCCCGCAGCCTCGGCGATTTCCCGCGCCTTTACCGCAGCGGCCAGGCCGGTGGGTGAGGTCACCAGGTAGCCCTCGACATAGAGGTATTCAGACGCGGCAATGGCGTCCGCGTCCAACTCGGCGACCGACAGTGTTTCACTGATACCCAGGAAGGTGTTCATGCTGCGTTCCGCATCGGCAGTGATCAGCACCAGGCATTTGCCCGTGGTGCCCGGGGAGCGGCCGCCATTGAGGCAGTGATCCACGCCGGCCGATTCCAGGTCAGCGAGGTAGATATCACCATCGGCATCATCTGCGACCTTGCAGGACATGAATGTGGGGCCGCCGAATTGGGCCGTGGCGATCATGGAGTTGCCGGCGCTGCCGCCGCTGGCGTGGCTGGCCTTGACCAGGTGACCCTCGAGGTGGCCCAGTAGTTCAGCCTGTCGCGCCTGATCCACCAGGGTCATCATGCCCTTGTCGACACTCATTTGGGCCAGGTCTTCATCCTGTACCTTGATTTCAGTATCCACCAGCGCCGCGCCGATGCCGTATGCCACGTACTTTTTCATATGCCTGCCGTCGTTAGAAAATCAGCAGGCTATTATGCTGATTTGCGCGATGAATTAAATCCCCCAATTTGTTATCTGCGAATGCGGTACCCTCAGGGAAGGGCAACCCGCTCCGCTGAGCGCGACTCGGTAAAGGCTTTATGTTTCTCGGCGAGGGTATTTATCTCACGGTGATAGCGCTCGTAAGCCACAGTGCCCGGGGCACTGTAGTTCCAGTTTTTGTACAGGCTCGTAAGCTGTGTAAAAAAGTCCCGGGCACTCTCGCGATCGCTAAAGTTGTAGGTGTTATCGATCAGTCCCTTGAGGAAGCGGAAACTCTCTGCCTGTCGCTGTCGTGACATGGAGGCGTCTACCTCATCAAAGGCGTCCTGCTGCAGGAATACCATGTCCAGCAGCACTGACTTTTGCCACTTCACATAATCCTCCAGTGCGATGCCTTCCTCGCCGGTGACCTGCATCATGCGATAGATAGAGTCACCCTCGAACAGCAATTCATGCAGTTCCTTTACCATTCCCACCCAGTCGCCGCCCATGTTCTCATCAAACCAGCCTTCGAGCTGGCCCAGGTAGCGGGACCAGGAAATCAGTGGATCAATCGCGGGGTAGAAGCGCCGGTAAGCGCGTTCCGAGGACAACCCCAGAAACGTTTTAACGGTGGACAATGTTGCCTGGGTAACCGGTTCCTCGAAATTGCCGCCGGCAGGTGAGACTGTACCGATCAGCGTGACACTGCCGATATCCCCGTCGGGTGTGCGCAGCAATCCCGCGCGTTCGTAGACGTTGCGAATTGAGGAGTCGAGGTAGGCCGGGAAAGCTTCTTCCCCGGGTATTTCCTCCATTCGTCCGGACGTCTCGCGCATAGCCTGAGCCCAGCGAGAGGTCGAATCGGCAATGCACAGTACGTGGTAACCCATCTGGCGATAGTACTCCGCCATGGTCAGCCCGGTGTAGATGGAAGACTCCCGAGCGGCTACCGGCATCGACGAGGTATTGCACACGATAATGGTACGGTCCATCAGCGAGCCGCCCGTGCGAGGGTCTTCGGTTTCGGGGTATTCCTTGATGGTCTCTACCACTTCACCGGCCCGCTCGCCGCAGGCAATGATAATGACGATATCTATGGTCGAATGGCGTGCTATGCAA
The DNA here is from genome assembly GCA_963765545.1 of uncultured Gammaproteobacteria bacterium. Taxonomy (GTDB): domain Bacteria; phylum Pseudomonadota; class Gammaproteobacteria; order Pseudomonadales; family Halieaceae; genus JARRPM01. The sequence goes on from CAVXWW010000003.1 coordinate 78,204, forward strand.
CTTTGCAGTACGGTCTTGCCCGCGCCAAAGGGGCCGGGTATGCAGCCGGTGCCACCGCGGGCTATGGGTAGAAAGGTGTCGATGATGCGCTGGGTCGTGGTGATAGGCTCCATTGGGTAGAGGCGCTCGGCAATATGTCGACTGAACATGGCCCGCGGAATAGGTTCGCGCACTCCCCAGCGCTGCTTCATGGTCAGTTCGCGCTGCTGGCCATCGGCGCGTTCAATTCGGGCAAGCGGTTCATCCACCGTAAAGTTGCCGGCTCGAATCCAGGTCAGCTCTACCGGTTCGAGCTCGTCGAAGGGCACCATGATCTTGTGCTCGAAGGGTCCCTCGACCACCGATCCCAGGGACTGTCCGGCGATCAGCTTCGCACCCACCGCGGCCGTGGGTTGGAATTTCCACTTCTTATTATGGTCCAGCGCGTTTACTTCCACCCCGCGGGGCAGGAAAAAGCCGTGTGACTCCGCCAGCGCGGTCAGGGGCATCTGCAGGCCATCGAAAACCTGGCCCAGCATGCCGGGCCCCAGGCTGACTGACAACATTTCGCCGGTGAGCTCAACCGCGTCGCCGACCTTGACCCCGGAGGTATCCTCGAATACCTGCATATCAGCGCTGTCACCCTGCACCCGCAAGACCTCTGCCTTCAGGCGCTCCTGGCCTACCAGGATATAGCCGACCTCGTTTTTCATCACCGGCACCTGGCTGACGTCGATCGTGACCAGGCTTTCCTGGACCCCGATAACCGGTGCCCGTGGCATTGCGCCCTCAGGCGAAGAGCTGTTGTTGCTCACGTGTAACCTCCGCTACCAGTTCCTGAAACCGCGTTTTTCCCAACTCTGCATTGTAGGAGAGCCAGCGTTGTAAAATATCCCAGCGAAATACGAATGCGATGACCGGCTCGAAGCCAAACGGGGACTGATCGGCTATCCTGCCCAGGCGGGTCCACACCGCATCCATTAACAACCGCTCCAGCGCCAGTGCGTCGCCAGCCTCCAGCAGCTGCGCGGCCTCACCTATCCATGGCACAAGATGGCCCAGGCCCAGGTCTTCACTTTCCCAGGCAGAAGCTATCAGGTTCAGCCAGGGGCCCACCCCCCAGGGCTCATCTGCGACTGGCGCGCCCAGCCCTAGCTGGCGGCGCCGCAGTGCCACCATTGCGCTGCGCTGTGCCATGCGGTATTCCACGAACCCCCTCAAAGCGGGATCGCAAATTCCCGGCATCAGCTTGCGGTACTGTTGTGCCACCTGCTCATTGGTGCGGGTGATCGGCTGTCGCTGCCACTTCACCAGGTTTTCGGCATGGCGCAGCTGTTGTGCGTCCTCCAGGGTAAGCATGCTGAGCCGCTCGTCCAGGCGTTTGCGGCTGAGAGGCAGCCACGCAGCTGCCTCGAAATACGGCAATTGCGGCAGGCTGGATACCAGCGTGTAGTAGGTCGACCGGGACACTACTCGGTGCCCTCCAGGATGCTCCGGTAACGGGGCAGTAAGTGCTTCATCAGTAGTTTAGTCAATGCCCCGTCGGTCAGGTCGAACTCCAGATCCTTGCCGATCACTTGTACGCGCGCACCACCGGATACCTCGCTCGACGGTATGATTTCAACGCCCTCGCGCAGCATCTGGTCTGAGATTCCCAGTACCGCTTCGCGTATGCCCTCGTTCAGCTTTTCGTTCTCGGCCTCGCGGCCAACCAGCATATCGGACACCATTATTCTGAGTTCATCGTCCTCGGAATACTGTTCCGCCACCTGGCCAGCGAGTACCATGATCATGGCGCGTACAAAGCTGCCATCATAGGTGACTGGCACTACTAACCGTTTGACATGTCCCTCGAAGGCGGCCATTACAGCCGCCTCCAGTTGCAGCCGTGTATCACGCGCCGCCAGTTTGAGTGCTTCCAGCGCCGCGTGGCGGTAGGACTCGATTTCCTGTGAGGCTTTGGTGTGGATTTCCTGCGCCTGCGCCTGGGCGTCCGCCAGCAGTCGCGCTGCTTCGCGGCGCGCTTCGGCGACAATCTCGTCCGCTTTTTCCTCGCCGGCTGCGACGCCGTCGTCACGGATTCGGGCGATAAGCTCCTGGACGCCCGATGCTTGCGGTGTCTCCTTATCCACGATTCAGTCTCCCATTCCCGGTACGGAGCCGGCAAGTACCAACGCAAATACACAGGCGAATACGGCAAAACCCTCCACGACAGCAGCCGGAGCGATAGAGATGCCAAAGTAACTCCCGGCGAGTATTCCATACACGCCTGTCGCCGCGGCCAGGGTGGCCAGCATCACTCGCCAGCGACGCCCGCTTTTTGATGCACCAAGCCGTTTCCGGTAAGCCAGGACCAGGCCGGCCAGCAGTGCGGCGTAACCAGCATCCGCCACGATCATGGCGAAGAACAGCGCGAACGAGGCAAATACGACTGATGAGGGATCCCACAGCCAGTAGGAAGGCGTCATATAGAACTCCACCAGATCCTCACCAGCACGCAGGGGCGCGGGATTGTCAAACAGGGTGGGCGGCTCTTCAGCCGTATCCGGTGGCGTCACCTGCAGGGCCAGGGTCTGCTGCCGGGCATATGCCTGGAGTTCGTCCATACGGCTGCGGGGAGCCCAGGCCTGTAACGCATATACCGGGCCGGACTCTGCGGTTTGGGCCGATGCCTGTGCCCTGGCGGCCCGGTCTTCCAGGCCGTCGAGTGCACGGGCGAACAGAGTGCACCAGCGGGTTCATCAGGGGATACCACGATGGCCTAGCAGTAACGTTGGGAAGTGTGGGTAAGCTGCCAGCGCAGCCCGGTTTTGGCCACATCATCCATCAGGTGATGCGGTACCGGATAGAACCACAGCCGGTTTCCACCCAGTCGCTCAACTGTAGGGAACTCGAAGTCACCCCAGGCCGCGAGGTTGTCAATCCGGGTAGAAATGAAATCCCGCTGGTTGAGCAAGTCAAAATGCCTGTGCTGCAGCTCCAGGGCCTGCTTTTCTATGCGAAGGGCATCGAAATCTTTTGCGTTGCTGGCCTGGCGCCGCCGCGGTGAGGCACTTGCCAGGAAGCGCAGCGCCTCGCGGGCGTCCCTGGACGGGCCGGATGCATCGGAGGCTTTACCCTCAGGCTTCAGCGGAATGAGATGCAGGCAGCCCAGCTCCTGCAGCCCGGCGAGCACCGCCTTTTTGTTGCTGCCGTGACCGACCAGGGTGACCTTGTCCAGCTTCTCGATGCTCATGGCACGTTACTCACGATTCCGCGCCTCCCTGTAACAATCGGTTGCGTTGGCGTGCCTGTTTGGCCTTGGCGATCTTGGAGCGCACTACCGCGGCGCGCTCGGCGTCACCCAGGAAGATCTGGATGCGCTGTATGTTGCGTTTGGCAGTCGGGATCAGGATCTTGTCAAACAGGTTCACGCGCTGCGTCACACGTTTCTCCTGGTATTCCAGAATCCGCACCCGCTCTTCAGCGACCAGTACCTTTGTGCGCAACTCCGCGGCGTCCCTTAATCGCGCGACCAGTACGTCGACCCAGGCCGGCTTGGCCAGTAGGGAATAGTCGGCAACAGTGCAGTGAATCTGTTTAAGCAGTGGCAGGCGAACGCCGACCACGTTTTCTTCCAGTAACTCAAAGTCGGTCATTTGCACCAGGCCGCTCAGCTCGATGTCGGGGTTGGCCAGCATGGGTAGTTGCTCGCCGATATTACTTTCAAGTGCCTCCGCGGCCGTGCGGGTATCGGCTAACTGCTGCTTTGCCTTGGCCAGCTCGACGCTGAGCTGGCGCCGCTTGAGATCAAGTGAGGGCAGGGTGCGTTCGTAGAGTTTGAGCTGGCTGCGCTCCTGTGCCAGGGCGCTCTTGCTGAGCTTGAGTTTGGCCATTATCGCTTAACCAGCGCCGGCGGTAGTTGTAGCATCGGTGTCGGATTCTGTGCTCGCTGCTGGTGGGGGCTCAGGATAATAGCGATCGATCAACTCCTGTTTCATCAAAAGTTCGCGGGGCTCGAAACATTCCGCCAGCGTCTGCCAGGCCAGGTCCAGTGCCTTGTCCAGCGGCATGGAAGCCGATGCGCGCGAGCCGCGCATTGAACGGTTCACCGGCAACAGAAAAAATCGGGATCTTCTGGCTTTCTACAAGGCAGTTGAAAAGGTCTATCATAGGTACTTCAGTCTCGATCATATTCGAGGCAAGCACGCGCATGGTGGGGTTTACGGTGGGTCCACCCACGTTTATACGGGGGTCGTGCTCCAGCGTCGGGCGGCCATCGATCGGTTCACCAGCACCGTCAAAGATACGCCCGAGGATGTTCTCTGATTGAGCCACCTGTAGCGGCAGCCCGGTAAAGCGCACCTTGGCCCTGGTCGACAGGCCCTTGCCGCCGGTGAATACCTGCAGACTGGCGATATCACGCTCCACACCGACTACCCTGGCGGTGGAAGCGGTGCCGTCGACGTTCTCCACGATGGCAAGATCCCCCAGTGCCGCTCTATCTGTGCGTACCCGGATCATGTCGCCGACGATCTCAAGAACACTGGTGGTCTGGACGAGGTCCTGGAAGTCGCTTCTTGGCGAGTTGGTTTCCATCAGTTAATACCCTCAATACCTTGTGTGGTAGCCGCAGGTCAGAAGGCTTGATGCCGCTGCCGGGAATTATAGTATCCGTCGAGAGTAGGCGACCAATCCCTGTAACAGCTTCGTCTAACGGTATAGGACTGGATTGGGTAGAGTAGCGCGATTCAGGTCAATGTATCTTCGAAAAAGGGGCGGATTGCGAAAGTGTCGGGCGTGGGTTGATGGAATATCCAAGCTGATCTAGGCTGTCGAGAGCCCCCCTATAAAGGAAGACGATTCGTATGCTTGCCGATGCTCACTATTATTTCAACAAAGCTGCAGACGTGCTTGGCCTCTCTGACAATATCCGTACTATCCTGCTGACGCCGAAACGCAGCGTCAAGGTGGAGATTGTCATAGAGGCTGAAGATGGTGAGCTTCAATCCTATACCGGCTTCAGGGTGCAGCATAATGCGGCGCGTGGTCCTATGAAAGGCGGTCTGCGCTTTCATCCCGACATGGATGAAGATCACGCGGCGGCGCTGGCGAACCTCATGACCTGGAAAACCGCGGTTGTGGATGTCCCTTTCGGAGGGGCTAAAGGGGGCATCAACTGTGACCCACACAAGTTGTCGAAAAAGGACCTGTTCCATATCACAGAGCGTTTTGTACAAGAGATGAAGGATGTCATCGGACCAACGGCCGACATACCAGCACCGGACGTGAATACCAATGCTGAGATCATGGGCTGGATCATGAACGAGTATTCCAGGTACGAAGGCTTTTCCCCGGGCGTTGTTACGGGCAAACCGCTGGACCTGTTTGGCTCCGAAGGGCGCGCCGCGGCCACGGGGCGCGGAGTTACCGACGTGCTGGCCGAGGCGCTCGCCGAACGGGGGCAAACATTCGAGGGCGTTACCGTTGCTGTGCAGGGTTTCGGTAACGTGGGCAGTAATGCTGCGCAGCTGATCGCTGAGCGCGGTGCCAGTATTGTCGCGGTGGCAGATCACACTGGCGGCGTGTGCCGGCCTGAGGGTCTTGATGTTGCAGCGCTTGATGCCTGGGTTGGGGAACACGGAGGCGTCCTCGGCTTTCCGGCTGCAGAGGCCTTTGACAAAGACGGAATTATCACCTGGGACGCCGATGTGCTGGTGCCGGCCGCGCTGGAAGCCGCAATTCACAAGGGCAATGCTGCAGACGTGAAAGCGAAGATTATTGTTGAGGGCGCGAACGCCCCGACCACTCCGGAGGCGGATCTGGTTCTCAGCGATATGGGCGTACTCATTATTCCGGATATTCTGGCCAACGCCGGTGGTGTGACGGTCAGTTACTTTGAGTGGGCGCAAAATATACAACAGTTCAAATGGGATGAGGAGAAGGTAAACGAGGAGCTGGATAAGCAGATGAAGAAGGCGTACCTCGCCGTGCGACAGGTGGCCACTGAGTTTGAGATAGACATGCGCACCGCAGCCTTCGTGCTCGCTATTCGGCGCGTAGCACGGGCCGCGCTGGCGCGGGTTCATGTCAGTGCAGAGTTGCCGTTCTGAGCATGAGGGTCACGCTGGATCTTCCAGGACAATCAGTGGGGTGCTGTTGGGCTTGGCAATCGCTTCCTGGGAAGCTGCGGCGAGGCCCTCTGAGCTGACCAGATCAAAGGTTGCATCGAGAATGGCCTGTAGGGTGCGCCGGCCTTTGGGTGTGCGTGCCTGACTCGTGATGCCTTCTACTTTTTTCGCCGGGTCATATTTCATCTGCTTCACCCCTTCCCTAAGACTTGCAGTGTAGAGTCATGAAGAGAGAGTAGAGTCAATCGATGATCGAAAAATACTTTAAAATCGGACCTGTTGACTGATATCAAGGGATGCCACTTGATCGCGTTGTTCTGCCATAGAAAATCTCATATCCTGCTGGAAATGTGCCTGTTTTTCTTCCATGGGTCGGGTGTGGGAATCATTTGTATACGGTTGTCAGGAAGATCTTTTTATGACGGGATCGAATTGGAAAGTAAGCTTGAAAAGTCTCTTTAAGCCGGCCCGCAAGCGCTCGATGCTGGCGCTGCTGGTCATCGGGGTGCTGCTTGGCCTGGGTGGTCTTTTCGCCTTTGAAGCCACCATGCATGCCACCAGCACGGATGAATTCTGCGTCAGCTGTCACGAGCAACGCGATAATTCCCTGGTCATGTTGCAGGCAACGAGCCACTACCAGAATGCGTCGGGTATGTCAGCCTCCTGTTCCGACTGCCACGTGCCCCACCAGTTTCTGCCAAAGATAATCCGCAAGTTGCAGGCTTCGCGAGAGGTCTGGGCCCATTTGAAGGGCGTTATTGATACGCCGGAGAAATATGCGGCACATGCATCGGCCATGAAAGCAAGGGAGATCGCCAGGATCCGGGCAAATGATTCCCGTGAATGTCGCAACTGTCACGATGTCGGGCTGATGGACGCATCCGCTCAGTCCGCAAAGTCCCGACAGTATCACCTGGCAATGGCCAGTTCCGGTAAAACCTGTATTGATTGCCATGCCGGCCTCGCCCATGATCCCGCGGATATGCCCGGGACGAGTGTCGCGGCAGTTGACGTGCTGGCGGATGACCACGAAAAACGCGGGCAGTGCAGTACCTGCCATGCCTCTGCCAGTGGCCCGCAGGATGACAATCTCACCCACGAGAATGCGCAATGCACCAGCTGTCATGGCAACCTGGGCGCCATCGCCTCGCTTGAGCCCGAGAACGAGGTCTCTCCCCACGAGTCGCACTTTATCGGTGATATCGCCTGTACCACCTGCCACAAGGGTCACGAGAAATCGGTGACCTACTGCGAGGCCTGCCACAGTTTTGACTTCGACATGCCGTTCGGTGGGCCCTGGCAGCGAGAGGAACTACCCATTATGGCCGAGGCTGCCCTGCAACAGGAGGCGATCGCCAGCGGATGGCGCGACGAGACCGATGTCGTCGTGATCGGCTCCGGGGGCGCGGGCCTGGCTGCCGCTGTCGCCGCTCGCGATGAGGGGGCGGCGGTGATCGTTCTGGAAAAGGAACCTGTTCCTGGTGGCAACACCAAACTGGCAGCGGGGGGCATGAACGCCGCGGAAACAAAATCCCAGCAGAAACTGGGCATCGTCGATCACAAGCAGAGCATGATCGACGACACCATGAAGGGTGGTCACGATATCAATGATCCCGCGCTGGTCGCGGTGCTCGCCAATCAGTCTGCCGCATCCATTGATTGGCTGACCAGTCTTGGCGCAGATATGACCGATGTAGGTCGCATGGGTGGCGCCAGCGTCGACCGCAGCCACCGCCCCGCGGGCGGTGCCGGGGTGGGCGCACACGTGGCCCAGGTGCTGTGGGATAACGCGGTCAGCCGCGGCGCGCAGGTGCGCTTCAATAGCCGCGTGGTGCGTTTGCTACAGAACGACAGCGGAGACGTGACCGGTGTACTGGTCAAGGGTGCCCACACGGGGTATTACACCATCAAGGCCGCGGCAGTGGTGCTGGCCACAGGTGGCTTTGCCAGGAATAATCCGCTGGTAGCCAGCCTCGATGAGAATCTCGAGGGTTTTGAAAACACCAACCAGCCCGGCGCCACCGGCGATGGTCTTGAGGTCGCCAGGCTTGCCGGCGCCGCTACCCGGGATCTGGAATACATACAGGCACACCCCACCTATTCCCCCGTCGGCGGGGTATTGGTGACAGAGGCGGTGCGGGGTAACGGGGCGATCCTGGTGAATCGCAGCGGCCTGCGTTTTGTCAACGAGATTACCACTCGCGACGAGGCCGCCGCCGCGATTCTTGCGCAGGAAGGCGGGCGCGCCTATCTGGTATTTGATGACGATGTGCGCCACAGCCTGAGCAAGATCGAGAGCTTCGTACACCTGAAAATCGTTATCGAAGCAGGCAGCGTAGAGGCTCTGGCCGAAAAGATCGACGTCCCGCCCGCAGAGTTGGTCCAAACCCTGGAAACCTATAATGGATTTGTTGCAAGCGGGCGCGACAGCGACTTTGAGCGGCCGGACCTGCCGCGCGAATTGGTCACCGGTCCGTTTTACGCGATCGAAATTACGCCGGCGGTGCACCACACCATGGGTGGCGTGAGAATAGATAGCCAGGCTGGGGTGATAGGCGAGAATGATAAGCCCATCCCCGGGTTATTTGCCGCGGGGGAGGCCACTGGCGGGGTGCACGGTTCGAATCGCCTTGGAGGGAATGCCGTGTCCGACATAATTACCTTCGGGCGCCTGGCGGGTGCGGAGGCCGCTGCCTATGCCGAAAAACAGTAACACAAGTTCCAGATTCACATTGATATACTGGTCGGGAGAATCTTTATGAAAATAACCAGGAGAGTAAGCATGAAAACCAACACAACACTGGCAGCAATTGCCTTCGGTTTAGTGACATCGTTCGCGGCTGGCGCAGCAAGCGCTGCCCAGGACCTGCCCAACGTGCGCATGATAGCTACCGGCGGCACGATAGCCGGAGCCCAGGCCAGTGCCGGGGAGTATGGCTATAAGTCCGGTGCCTACGATGTCGATACCCTGATCAGTGCGGTCCCCAACCTGGACAAGCTGGCGGATATCACTGGCGAGCAGGTAGTTAATATCGGCAGCCAGGACATGAACGATGAGGTGTGGCTGAAGCTGGCCAAGAGCGTAGCGGCAGCGCAGTCCGATAGCGCTGTGGATGGCATCGTCATAATGCACGGTACCGATACCCTGGAGGAGACCAGCTATTTCCTCAGCCTGGTGACGCAGGGCACCAAGCCGGTGGTGATGGTCGGCTCAATGCGCCCGGCAACCGCGGTCAGCGCCGATGGCCCCGGCAATATCTACAATAGTGTCGCGGTGGCCATCAGCCCGGAAGCGCAAGGCAAGGGCACCCTGGTCAGTCTCAATGACGAATTTCACTACGCGCGCAATGTAGTAAAAACCAATACCACCAGCCTGCAGACCTTTAAGAGCTTAAACCGTGGCCCCGCCGGCGTGGTGAACACCGGCACAGTCGAATGGTTCGAACCGATGGACAAGAAGTTGGGTTCGGCAACAGGTTTCAGTGTTGAGAAGCTGGACAAGCTGCCTCGTGTAGACGTGATCTATGCCCATGCCAATATGAGCGCGGATCTTATTGAAGCCGCGATCAAAAATGGTGCCAAGGGCATCGTCATTGCCGGGGTCGGTGACGGCAATATGACATCGTTTGCCCTGGAAGCCTGCGAGAAGGCAGCGGCGGCTGGCGTCGTGGTTGTACGCAGCACACGTTTGCCCGAGGGCCTGGTGCTGCGCAACAACGAAGTGAATGATGATGAGATGGGTTTTGTGGCTTCCGGCGAGTTCAATCCGGCGAAGTCGCGGGTGTTGTTGCAATTGGCGCTGACCCAGACCAAGGACCCCAAGCGTATTCAGGAAATGTTTTACGAGTTCTGATTAAAGAATGGCACAGCACCTTTGCAGGTGCTGTGCCAAACGCCCGGTTCCGGGCCGCTTCCAATACGGCCTACTTGTACTGCTTTTTGTCCAGCCCGGTCAGCGCTGCGGGGCTCAGGATTTCCTCGATCTGGGCGTCGGTCAGAATACCCTTTTCACGGACAATTTCGAGAATGCCCTTATCGGTGCTGTAGGCTTCCTTGGCCAGCTCTGTGGCGCGATCATAACCAATCACAGGGTTGAGTGCGGTGACGATGCCAACGGTTCGCTCTATGTAACCCTCCAGGGTGTCTGCGTTTACCGTGATGCCGTCCACGCAACGGCTGCGGAAGGTCTCCATGGTATTCGCCAGCAGGCGCTGTGATTCAAGCACGGCGATGGCCACTACCGGTTCATAGGCATTGAGTTGTAACTGGCCATTGCGCGCCGCCAGGGTGACGGTCAGGTCGTTGCCGATCACGCGAAAAGACACCAGGTTAACCAGCTCCGGCATGACCGGGTTGACCTTGCCAGGCATGATTGATGAGCCCGGCTGTACCGGCGGCAGGTTGATCTCGCCCAGTCCTGCCCGTGGCCCGGAAGATAGCAGGATCATGTCACTGGCTATTTTGGACAACTTTACCGCCAGGCTGCGCATGGCACCGGACTCGGCGACGAAAGCGTGCTGGTCCCAGGTGCCCGCGATCAGGTCGCCCGCCTTGTAGTAGGGTTTGCCGGTGAGCTTGGCCAGGTGAGAGGCTGTCTTCTCGGCGTATCCGGCCGGCGCATTCAGGCCGGTGCCGATCGCTGTGCCCCCCATATTAATTGAGAAAAGTGGCTTCTCTGAGGCACGGATGAAGGTGATTTCATCCTCTAGAGCGGCTGCCATGGAGTGGAACTCCTGGCCCAGGGTCATGGGTACAGCGTCCTGCATCTCGGTGCGACCCATTTTCAGTATGTCGATGAACTCGTTGCCCTTGGCGCGCAGGGCTTGCACCAGCAGCTCGATTTGCTCAACCACCAGGTCGTTATTGGTGACCATGGCGACCTTGAGTGCCGTGGGGTATGAGTCGTTGGTGGACTGCGACATATTGAGGTCGTCGTGCGGCTCGACGATGTCGTATTCGCCCAGCTGGCGCCCGGTCTCCAGCAGTGCGGCATTGGCCATGATCTCGTTGGCCGCCATATTGGTAGAGGTTCCGGCGCCGCCCTGATAGGGGTCTACCAGAAACTGGTCATGGTATTTGCCGGCCAGAATGGCGTTGCCCGCTTTGATGATGGCGTCCCGGGTTTCTTTCTTCATTTTGCCGACGTCGGTATTGCCCATGGCCGCCGCCATCTTGACCTGGGCGAAGCCGTTAATCAGCTCGGGATAGTACGTCAGTGTGCTGCCAGAGATCTGAAAATTCTCTATGGCACGAGCAGTCTGTACGCCGTACAGCGCGTCGGCAGGTATCGCCTTCTCACCCAACAGGTCATGCTCTATACGGGTATCCTGGGGAGCGATAACCGCTGCCGCCTGGGCTTGCAAATTCATACTGGCCAGTGCCAGGGTCAGGACTGATATGGCCATTGCCAGGGATTTCATTCTCATGGGTGCCTCCATAGGCTCTTCAAGGTCAGGCAAGCAGAAGCTTGCCAAGAAACAGACCGGCCAGGGTCGCGGTTATAGTGGTTACCAGGCCGGGCAGCATAAAACTGTGGTTGAGCAGGTATTTGCCGATGCGGGTGGTGCCGGTCTGGTCAAAAGAGACCGCGGCCAGCACCGTACCGTAGGTGGGCAGGAAAAAATTCCCGTTCACGGCGGGATAAACGCCCACCAGTACATGCACCGGCAAGCCCAGGGCGACACCCACCGGCATCAGGATTACGATGGTTGCGGCCTGGCTGAATAACAGTATTGACAGCACAAACAGGCCCATTGCGAACACCCACGGATACGCATTGATCGCCGCGCTGATGCCGTCGACAATCGTCTCTTCGTTGGCGGCAAAGAAAGAAGAACCCAGCCACGATACGCCCAGTATTGAAATGATAGCCACCAGCCCGCCGCTCATCAGTTTGCCGCTGATGGCTTTGGCAGGGCTGGCTTTGAAGGCGAGGGTGATTATGCCCCCGGCCGCGAGCATGATGATCATTATCAGCTGGCTCATGTCGGCCCGGGCGCTTACCGCATCGGCACCCATGCCCAGTTCGTAAGTCGGCCGCAAGCCAGGCAACAGACCCAGCAGCACAACCATGGCGACGGCACCCAGGAACACTGCGCAGGAGCCTATCGCGCGGCGCCGCGCGACGCCTGCCAGCGGTGCCTGCTGCTGGGGGGCGCTCACGCTGCCCGCGGCCAGGCGTTGTCGATACTCCGGGTCATCCGCCAGCTCACTGCCTTTGCGCAACACACTGATAATGCCGGCGGAGACGCCCAGCAGGGTGGCGGGTACCGTCACCATCATAATGTCGACAAGGCTCACATCCAGCTGCGCCAGGCCGGCGATCAGGGCCACCGTGGCAGCGGAGACCGGCGAGGCAACCAGGCCGTGCTGGGCAGCAATAACACTCATGGACATGGGGCGTTCAGGGCGGACCCCCGCCTTGCGCGACACTTCGGCAATAACCGGCAGCAGCGAATAGATAACGTGCTGGGTGCCGGCTGCGAAAATCAGCGCATAGGTGACCAGCGGGGCGAGGAAAGTGATGCGGGTGGGATTGCGGCGCAACAGTTTCTCTGCGGTTTCAACCAGGTAAGTCAGGCCGCCGGCGGCTTCCATCATCGACAATGCGGTAATTACCGCAAGGATCATTCCCAGCACCACCGCCGGCGGGTTGCCCGGGGGCATACCGAGCACAAGTACAAAGACCACCAGCCCGATACCGGATACAGTCCCCAGGGCAATGCCGCCGCAGCGGGCACCTATGACGATGCACAGCAGCAGGATGCATAGTTCGAGCAGTAACATTTCGCTTCCTCTGTAGCTTGTAACCTTATACCAGAGAGTGCCGGGGGGACAGTAGGGCGGGGTGGGCTTGGCAAGCGGCTTTGTTGACCGGCATCAAGAAAAAATAACTTCGACACTTTGTTTTGTAATGGTAAATCTCATTGTCTATTCTGGTACACAAATCGCGTGCGTGCTGGCGCTGGCTCAAGCGTGCAGTATCAGGGTGATTTGCTTCGCAGTTGTCTGTTTTATGAGGAAAACGGCATGAAATTCTCGGTATTGTCAAGAACGATGGTGTTGCTGGCAGCGGCTTTTTTTACCAGCGCGTTACAGGCCTCTGAACCGCTAGCCAAGGCAGACATCGAAGCCGCACTTAACGCAGCTTATGCCAAGTACAAGGGCCTTGAGGAGGGCGCGAATACCGACTACATCCCCGCACTCGCAGAGGTCGATTCGAATATTTATGGTATAGCGCTGGTCACCCCTGATGGCTCCATGTATACCGCCGGAGACATCAAGGTCCGAGGTGTCCATCCAATCTATTTCCAAAGTCTTTACCATGGCACTGGTGATGGATGAGAAAGGTCCCAAATCGATGTCCGAGAATATGGGTGTCGATGCGACGGGTCAGGTGTTCAATTCAATAGTGGCGGTGGAGCAGTATCAGGGCGCTGAGATAAACCCTCTCGTCTGCTGCCCAGGCCACGGATATCTACACCGAGCAGTGCTCGGTCAATGTGAATGCGCGTGACCTGGCCGTCATGGCTGCAACGCTCGCCAATGGCGGCCTGAACCCCATCACAGGCAAGCAGGTAATGCTCAACGAAAATGTTGCCGAAGTACTGGCGGTGATGGCTACTGCTGGTCTGTACGACGATTCGGGCCAATGGTTATACCGCACGGGACTCCCTGCGAAAAGCGGAGTGGGCGGTGGTATTATTGCCGTGTCTCCGGGCCGTTTTGGTATAGCGGTTATTTCTCCGCGACTGGACGCGGCGGGTAACAGCATCAGGGCCCAAAGGGCGATTGCTGACATTTCCAGCGCGTTGGGCGGCAACCCGTATGAAGTGGTGCCAGTCAAGTAACCATAACGACAATACGACTGTCATAGGGGATCATCACATGGCAAGAAACACAAAGGCCCTGCTCTCAGCGGCTGTGCTGGGCGCGACGTGCGTGCTGAATGTGGAAGCGGCAACCGACGCGGAAAGAATCGCAGCGCTGGAAGCCCAGCTGAACCAGCAAAAGGCCGCCATGCAACAGCAACAGCGCATGACCGAGTCAATGGATGCAGGACTGCAGCGCCTGAAGACTGGTGAGCCCGCGGCTGTGATACCTGCCGGGCAGGTCACCGGTGCAGAGCCCAATCCATTGGCGCCTTCAGAGCAGGTGTTCGGGTCCGATCCTGACGCGACCACCGTGGCGGGCGCATCTGCACCCGCGCCCGAGCCTGCTTCAAAGCTCTCTGCCAAAGTCTACGGTTTCGTGATGGCGGATGCTATCTATGACTTCAAAAGGGTAGATCCCGACTGGCAGGACACCCTGAGGGTGACCACAATTCCCACCCAGAGCGGTCAATTCGGGAGTGACGGTAACTTCGTCTTCAGTGTGCGCCAGTCCCGGCTTGGTATTCAGGGTGATTACGGTGAGGACATCACCTACAAGCTTGCGGGCGAATTGTTTGGCGTAGGTTCGGACCAGGGGCAAACCACTTTGCGGGTGCGTCACGCCTGGGCGACCTACAAGGAGTTTGGCATGGGCCAGACCTGGATATAGATTATTGGGGACCTACCGGTATGGTTTTCTACCGCAACAACGGCGATTTCGGCCACTACCAGGTGGCAGGTATTGTGCGCAAGCTCGGGTATGAGCGCCTCGATACCAGTGATGGGCAGGAGGATTCTGAATTCAAGCGGGGACAAATCGCGCAGATCAACCTGCTCCACTATCCCATGGACGATGTAATGCTCGGCACCGAGTTCATCTGGGGTGAGCGCGAGGATATCTCGGGCAATACCGGCTCTGATTACAGGATACAGTTCAGCCTGAAAGTGGACTTTGATACCGGCGACCTGCTGCGGCGTTAACCTGAAAATCCAGGGGGCTGCGGCCCCCTTTTCTGACTGGCCCCTGACTAGACGCTGATAGACAGCTGGTCAAAAATCTGGGGGGCGGCAGCTGATTGCATCAGGCTGCCGGTATCCCAGGAGGCCCACTCACCGATAACTTTCCCGCTGCTGTCATGGTGCGTAATGGTGGTGCCATCGATGGTGAGTTGTTCCCCTGTCTGGGTGTCCTTAACGGCCTCCCCGGACTCGTCTGTAACCCTGGTGGTCCAGCGTGTGGCGACCTTGTCGCCCGAGGCAAATTGGTCCTCGATAGTAAAAGCCATATCGTGGAAAGCCCCCTTGTAGACAGCGATAAAGTGCTTGTACTCCTCCGGGCCAATCAGGGCGTCAAGGTGCGGCATGGGATGCGATTCTGCATTTTCCGCCACCAGTTCCGGCAGCAGGTTGAGATTACCCTGCGTCCAGACTTCTTCCAGCAGGCGGCGTACTACTTTCATGTTTTGTTCCGACATCTCTCCAATCTCCTGGTGACGGGCGGATCCTGTATCTGGTGGGCACACTAAACTCATGGACTTTCGGTATCCTAGATGAGGCTCGGGCATCGCGCCAGTTGTGTGGTCAAAAACCTTGGTCCAAAATACCGCAGCCGGGCAAATATGTGTCGACCTGTGCGGGAACATGGAAAGTTCAGCCGAGGGATGCTATACCTCAGTCGCTAAGATCAAATCCACCAGGTGCGGCCCCCCGAACTATCCGGCCGCACCGCCCCTGTGACTCGGGAGACAGACAAGAATGACAGACAGCAAGCCCGCTTACTTTTCGGATCTGGAGCAATGCGTTGACGCGCTGCTTGCCAAGGTAGGCAAAAAAGTGGTGATTGCGGGAGGCTTCGGCAGGCCAGTCCATCTCTTTAACGAGTTATACCGGCGAGCACTGGCTGATCCCGGTATCCAGCTGACCTATATTACCGGGGTTTCTTTTACCCGACCCAAAGGCAGCAGCGACCTGGAAAAGCGCTTCCTGGACCCATTCGTGGAGCGTGTATTCGGTAATCTCCCGGAGCTGGATTACATGCAGCCCTATCTCAGGGGGCAGCTGCCGAAAAATGTAGAGATCGTCGAGGTCTTTCTCCAGGCGGGCGGATTTCTCGGCAACAAGCATGCCCAGCAAAATTATGTCTACAGCAACTTTACTCACTGGCTGAGGGACATGATTGAGCAGGGCTGTAATGTGTTCAGCCAGATGATCGCCAAGAAAGTTGTCGATGGTGAGATTGCCTACAGCATGAGCGGTGATGCCTATGCGCTGGATATTCTTCCGCGCCTGCAGACGCTGCGCGAAGAGGGCAAGGCGGTCGCGGTAATCGGCCAGGTCAACGACGAACTGCCCTTTATGTACAACGACGCGATTGTGCCGGCTGATACCTATGATTTTATCCTGGATGACCCGTCATACAGCCATAAGATACTGGGGCCACCTTCGCCTCCGGTTGACACCCTGGATTATATGATCGGTCTCAACGCCAGCAGCCTGCTGCCCGATGGGGGCACCTTGCAGGTAGGAATCGGCGCCCTGGGCGATGCCATAACCTACGGCTGTATCCTGCGCCATGAGCGAAACCAGCAGTACAAGGACGCACTTGCTGAATTGGGTGTCGAGGATAAATTTGGCGAAATTATCGCCGAAGTCGGGGGCACGGAGCCGTTTGAAAAAGGCTTGTATGGTTCTACCGAGATGTTCGCAGATGGTTTCCGTCATCTATACAACCACGGCATACTCAAGCGGGCGGTCTACGCGGACGCTGGGCTGCAGAGGCTGGTAAACGCGGGAAAAATCGGTTCCGATATTACGCCCGACACATTGGATGTACTACTCGATCAGGGCCTGGTGTCCGCCCGACTTACGCCGGTAGACCTGGATTTTCTGCATGAGTACGGGATATTCCGGGAATCCGTTGCGATGACTGATGGAGTGTTGCGTTGCGCCGACGGCGTTGAGGTCGAAGCGAACCTGGAGGACGCGGGCGCCCGTGAGCAGATAGCGCAGCACTGCCTGGGCGATGAGCTCCGGGGTGGGGTGGTATTACACGCGGGATTCTTTCTTGGCCCCCAGGCCATGTATCAACAGCTGCGCGACATGCCCGAGAAAGAGGCGAAGAAGATCTGTATGACCGATATCGCCTATGTGAATCAGTTGTACGGCTGTGAGGAGATAGCGCGCTTGCAGCGGCAGAAAGCCCGCTTTATCAATACCACGATCATGGTGTCCCTGCTGGGCGCGGCCTGCTCCGATGGCCTGGAGGACGGTCGCAAGATCAGTGGCGTGGGCGGTCAGTACAATTTTGTGGCCATGGCTCATGCCCTGGATGATGCGCGTTCGGTGCTTATGTGCCGCAGCACTCGCACCAAGGGAGATAATGTGTCTTCCAATATTGTCTGGAACTATGGCCACACCACTGTACCAGCCCATCTTCGAGATATCGTGATTACCGAGTACGGCATTGCCATGCTGCGTGGCCAGCGTGAGAAAGTGGTGGTTGCCCGTATGCTGAATATCGCAGATTCACGCTTTCAGGAGCAGCTTTTGCAACAGGCCAAGGACGCCGGGAAGATATCGCAGGATTATGAAATTCCGGAACAGTTCCGTGACAATACACCGCAACGGCTGGAGCGGGTCGCCGCTCGGCTTCGGCCCGAGGGCCTCTTTCCCAAGTATCCTTTTGGCAGCGATTTTACCCATGAGGAAATGGTACTTGCCGACGTACTGCAGGGTTTGAAGGTCAAGATGGGCTCAAGGCGCACCTTGTTCAAAACACTGGCCGGCGCAGTGGGTGCTGCGGGATCACTGCCGGATGCGGCCATGCCCTACCTGGCGCGCATGGGGCTGGATCACCCGGGCGATATCAAGGAAACCGCTGTGCAGAAATTGATCTTAGCCGAACTGAAAGGGTCCGGACACGTTTAACCGGCGGGGCTCACGCGTTTAGCGTTTGCCTCCAGCGGCCGCCGGGCGGGCGGGCTTGAGATGGGGTTGCACGTGGGCTGGCGGCTCGCCACCCGGAAGGCCGCCTTCATTATTACGTTCCCTCACTTCCTGACGCCGTTCCCTGGCTTGGTTGTCATTGTCGTTGTCCCCATAATAGATGTAGTCTTCTCCCTCCTGTTCACCGGCAACGGCGGGGCCTTGGCTGTTCTGGCTTGCCTCGCGCGGCTGTTCCGGTTGGCTGGCCGATTCTGGCCTGGGGATGTCTTCTACGGGTTCAGCAAGGTTGGTCTCGGGTACCTTGATGACCTCCGAACCAGCTGAGGGCTGGTCGCTGAAGACGGTGTTGCCCTCGGCATCCTTGCTTTCGTAGATCTGGGCGCTGGTAGCGCTGGCGAGTAACAGGGACAGCGCACAGGGCATTAGCGTTTTGTAAACATTCATTAGGGTCACACTCCCGGTAAGGTCCGAACTAATCATAGCGCTTAAAGGAGTTCGATTGCATTGCGAAATGTCATGAAAAGTAGAAACGACTATTGACTGGCAGGCGTGGTATGGCGTGACTATTTTGGTTCGATCCAGCATGTGGTTGCCAGTCAGGATGTCCCGGGAATTGAACACCGCTTGCCCAGGTCTGTCGATACGGGAAAAATCCAGGCGTGAACTATTTTTACTGCTTGCAATATAATGTTAAGAACTTGCTCAACTACAGACGGATACAGCCATGGCGAAGAAGGAATCGAAGGGGAATAAGAAGTCGGGGGAAGTGAGGGAGGAAGACAACAAACCGAAAAAAATTGGCCGCAAGGAATACGAAAGGGAACTGGCGCAGCTGCACGTCGAGTTGGTCAAGCTGCAGCAGTGGGTGGTGCACAAGGGGCTCAAAGTGTGTGTTGTCTTTGAGGGCCGCGATGGCGCGGGCAAGGGAGGCACGATCAAGGCAATTACCGAACGCGTCAGTCCGCGCGTGTTTCGCGTGGTCGCTTTGCCTGCCCCGACCGAACGCGAGAAAAGCCAGATGTACTTGCAGCGCTATGTTAAGCACTTCCCAGCCGCTGGCGAAATTCGCATCTTTGACCGCAGTTGGTATAACCGTGCCGGCGTTGAACGGGTGATGGGTTTTTGTACCGATGATGAGGCCGAGCACTTTCTCGACGCCGTGCCGCTGGTAGAGCGCGCCATGGTGGATTCCGGGATTATTCTTATTAAATACTGGCTGGAAGTCGGCCCCGAGGAGCAACAAAGGCGCCTCGAGAGCCGCGAGGAAGACGGACGTAAAACCTGGAAGTTATCGCCGATGGACCTGAAGTCCTATCATCGTTGGGATGATTACACCCGGGCCAGGGATGAAATGTTCAAGGCCAGCGATACGCCCTGGGGCCCTTGGTATGTGGCCAGGGCGGAGGACAAGAAGAGGCTTCGGCTCAATCTGATCAGCCACCTGCTTGATCATATTCCGTATGAGGAACTGCCACAGAAGAAAGCCAGGCTGGGCAAGCGCGAGATTGGCAAGTACAAGGCCGTTAACTACCCCTTCAAACGGATTCCAGAGCTGTATTGAGTATCGCAGAAAGAATCGCCCCCAGCGCTGGCTGTGCAATAGATCGAGAGTTCTTCCAGCTCCTGTTCAGGCCTGGCTGGCCAGTGTTTTTAGTGCGTTTTTTACAGGGTAATAGGCCGCCTTTTCATCAGTTGCTGGTGTAAACTCGCTCCCCATGTTTCGCACCCGTCATTTCCTCCTCAAATTGTTTCTGGCCGCCCTGGTGGCCGGCGGGCTTTTGCTTATCTATCTGGACGCAAAGGTCACCTCGACGTTTACCGACAAGATGTGGGAGCTGCCCGCAAAGGTGTATGCGAGGCCGCTGGAGCTGTTCGCCGGTGCCCGGTTGGGTGCCGATGATCTCGCCTATGAGCTGCAGGTACTGGGTTATCGCAAGGTAACAAAGACCTCTGGCCCCGGGCAGGTGGCAAGGAATCGCGATCGGTTTGAGATCTACACCCGGGGCTTTGCCTTTCCCGACGAAAAAGAGCCCGCTCGACGTTTGTTGATCGAGCTTGCCGGGGAGCGAGTCAAAGGCCTGTCGGCAAGTGGTAAACGCATAGACCTGATGCGGCTGGACCCGGTACAGATCGGGGGTATTTACCCGCTCCACGGCGAGGACAGGGTGCTGATCAGGCTGGACGATGTGCCGCCTGGGCTGCGCGACGGTTTGCTGGCGGTGGAGGACCACAGGTTTTATGACCACTGGGGTATTTCCTTTGTGGGCATAGCGCGAGCGGCCTGGCGCAATATGCGCTCGGGCCGGGTGGTCGCCGGCGGCAGCACTATCACCCAGCAGCTGGTCAAAAACTACTACCTCACGCCCGAGCGCACCATCGTGCGCAAGCTCACCGAGGTGATAATGGCTGTATTGCTGGATTTCCATTATGAGAAAGACCAGATACTGGAAAGCTATATCAATGAAATTTACCTGGGGCAGGAAGGCCCCAGGTCAATTCATGGCTTTGCCCTGGCCTCTCGCCACTATTTTGACGCACCGCTGAACCAGTTGGGCTTGCACCAGCAGGCGCTGCTGATCGGTATGATCAAGGGCCCCTCGCTTTATAACCCGAATCGGAACCCCAAGCGCGCCCTCGAGCGGCGCAATGTTGTGCTGGCGGAGATGAGTGAACAGGGGGTGATATCCCCTGAAGAGGCGAAAGCCGCCCAGGCCAGGCCGCTTGAGCTGAATAACAAGCGCCGGGTGCGCGGCTCTTTCCCGGCCTATCTCGACCTGGTTCGCCGGCAGTTGCGACAGGAGTACCGGGAGGAGGACCTGACTACCCTTGGCCTCAGTATTTTCACACCGTTCGACCCGCTGCTGCAGCGCCAGCTCGAGAGCAGTACCACGGCTTTGCTGGACCAGCTCAACAAGGGCGGGGAACTGGAAAGCGCTTCGGTCGTAACCCGGTTTGACTCCGGCGAGGTGGCAGCCCTTGTGGGTGGGCGCAAGCCGAGCTATGCGGGGTTCAACCGCGCCCTGGATGCGCGGCGGCCCGCCGGCTCCCTGCTGAAACCTGCGGTTTACCTGGCCGCACTGGAGCAGCCGCGCCGTTATAACCTCGTCACCTCTGTGGCGGACAGCCCGGTCAAGGTGGCTGGCCCGGGAGGCCAACTCTGGGAGCCCCGCAATTTTGATCGCAAGAGCCATGGCAATGTCCTGATGTACCGGGCGCTGGCTAATTCATATAACCTCGCCACCGCTCGCCTGGGTATGGAGATTGGTCTGGGCAGGGTAGTGGATATGCTGCGACGGCTGGGCATAGAGGGTTCCGTACCCGAAGTGCCTGCGCTGACCCTTGGCGCGGGGGAATACTCGCCCATGGATATGGCGGGTATGTACCAGACGATTGCCGCGGGGGGGTTCCGCATGCCCTTGCGCAGTATCCGGGAGGTGGTGGATGCCTATGGCAGCCCTCTTAGCCGTTACCCCCTGGAGTACGATCGCACGGTAAGTCTGCAGGCCACCAACCTGCTGACGTATGCCCTGCGCTCTGTGATGCGCGAAGGCACGGGGCGCGGGGCGTATAAATACCTGCCCGCAAAGTTTGATGTGGCGGGCAAGACGGGTACTACCAATGACGGCAGGGATTCCTGGTTTGCCGGGTTCTCCGGTGATTTGCTGGCGGTTACCTGGGTGGGCCGGGACGACAATGGCAGCACCGGGCTCACCGGCGGCAGCGGTGCGCTCAAGGTTTGGGCGCATTTTATGGCGGCCGCCAGCGAGCGGCCGCTGGGCTATCGCATGCCCGACGGCATGCAGACCTTCTGGATCGATGACCAGAATGGTTATCTCACCGGCAAGGGCTGCCCCCATTCCCGACTGGTACCTTTCATAACTGGCTCCGAGCCCGGCCGCAGCACAGGCTGCGCGCCGCGCGCGTCGGGTGCGAAAGGCTGGTTCCAGTCACTTTTTGGAGACGATAATTGATGTTATACGCGGGTACGCTTGCCAGGAGCCTGGTATTTGGCCTGGTCCTGGTGTTGGCGGGCTGTTCTACTTTCAGCGGGCAGGCGCCGGCGCCAGCGCCCGGGCAACCCACCGCGCCAGTTCCTCCACCGGTACCCGCACCCCAGCCCCCCGCGAGACCGCCCCAGCCATCCACCTCAAGTGCCTGGAAACCGCTGGTGCAGAAAGCGGAGCAGGCGGCGGCGCGTGGTGACTACGAACAGGCCCTGGCCCTGCTGGAGCGGGCCCAGCGCATAGACCCTGAAAGTGGTGATATATACCTGCAAATGGCCCGAACACATCTGGCCAGGGGCGATACTTCGCAATCCAGGGCTACAGCGGAGCGCGGTATGTTGTATTGCAGCAGCAATGCCCAGTGCAATGCACTGCGGAAACTGGTTCGTTGACTGGGTTTAAGCGATGCTATTATCCGCACCCGTTAATTATTAAGGAGATCAGCTGGATGACAGGGTTTTCCCCAAGACTGATGGTTGCCTGCCTGGCGCTGGCGTGGATTACCGGATGTGGTCAGGACGAACAGGCTGCCCCCGAAGCACAAACCCGTCCGGTCAAGATATTTATAGTGGAGGGTGGCTCGGTAGACGCGGTGCGCACTTTTCCGGGCAGTATCGATGCGTCCCAGCGGGCAGAACTGGCGTTTCGTGTGTCCGGCCAACTACAGGAATTACTGGTAAAGGAGGGAGACCTGGTCGAAGAAGGCCAGGTACTGGCCCGCCTGGACCCGTCCGATTACGCGCTGGTGCTGGAAGACCGCCAGGCCACTTACGACAAATCCTCGAGGAATTTCAAGCGGGCCAGGGAACTGGTCGCCGATGGCAACATATCACGTCTTGATTTCGATCGCATGGAGGCCGAGTTTCGCAGTGCCTCGGCGGCCTTGTCCCAGGCTCAGAAAGATCTGGAATACACTGTGCTGGATGCGCCCTTTAGTGGTCGGATAGCCCAGCGCGCCGTGGAGAATTTCGAGGAGGTACTCGCCAAGCAGACCGTGCTATGGCTGCAGAATATCGATCAGTTGGATGTTGTGATCAATTTGCCCGAGTCTGTCGTGCGCAGCATACGCAGAAGTGTCAAACCGGAGACAGTCATCACATCCGCCGGAAGAGAGGAGTCGCTGATCTTTGCACGTGCTGAATTTGAGGGGCGCGGCGGCCAGAGTTTTGAATTGACGCCCAAGGAGGTTGCCACGAAGGCGGACCCCCAGACCCAGACGTTCAAGGCGACCTTCGTGATGGACGCACCCACTGACTTCAACGTGTTGCCGGGTATGACTACCACCGTGCAGCTTGACATGAGCCGGTTGGTCAGCCTGGATGAGGTGAAATGGGTGCCGGTGCGTGCAGTGCAGGCCGGAAGTGGCCTTGAGCCGCGCGTATGGGTGCTCGAGCCCGAAACGATGACCGTGCGTTCGCGTGGCGTGTCGATTGGCCGCATGTCCGGCGACCAGATCGAGATAGTGGACGGTCTTGAGGGCGGAGAGGAGATTGTCGCGGTAGGGGCACCCTACCTCGCAGAAGGCATGCGGGTCACCCGTATGGAGGTCACAGAGCAGGCTGTCCCGCGAGTCGGCGAGCCGTCCTGATCAGCACAACCAATAGCGGAGTACTTTGGGCATGAACCTTGGCGAATATTCCGTCAATAACCGGGTAATATCCTGGCTGCTGGTGGTAATAATGATCGGCGGGGGTGCCATCGCCTTTGACAATATGGGGAAGCTGGAAGACCCCGCTTTCACCATCAAGTCCGCCAAGATACTCACACTCTATCCCGGCGCTACGGCCCGCGAGGTTCAGGAGGAGCTGACTTACCACCTGGAAGAAGCCATCCAGAAAATGCCCCAGATCAAGCGCATCAAGATGTCAGTGTCGCGCCCCGGGCTGTCGGACATCCTCATCGACTTCAAGGACGAGTACAAGTCTGCGGATTTGCCAAATATTTTCGATGAACTGCGACGCAAGATTGCGGATGTCCAGCCCTCGCTGCCACCGGGAGCAAATCCGCCTATCGTGCTGGATGACTTTGGTGATGTTTACGGCATCTACCTGATGCTGACAGGGGAAGGGTACAGCTGGCGCGATATTTACGATACCGCGGACGTGGTGAAAAAACAGCTGGTGTTGGTCGATGGTGTGCGCAAGGTGGTGATAGACGGAGAGCAGCGCGAGGTTGTGTACCTGGATATCTCTCGCAGCACTATCGCGGAGATGGGCCTCGACCTGAGCCACATCTCTGGCGTACTGGGTTCCCAAAACGTGGTGGTGGACGCGGGTAACGTCAGGGTCGGTGACGATTACGTTCGCTTCAGCCCCACCGGCGACTTCCAGTCGGTACAGGCAATCGGTGATGTCCTGATCAGCTCCAGCGACAGGCGGCTGATACGCCTGAGTGACTTTGCCACCATTACCCGGGCCTATGAAGACGTGCCCAGTAAAGTGTATTACGTCAATGGACAGCCCGGCCTCAGTATCGGCATATCGATGTCTGCCGGCCAGAATGTGGTGCAGGTTGGCAAAGAGGTTGACCGTATGCTGGCCTCGCTGCTACCCGAGATACCTATAGGCATGCAACTTGTGCCGGTGTATGACCAGCCCCGTGAAGTGGATAACTCCGTTGGCGGCTTTATTGTCAGTGTCGGTCAGGCAGTGGCCATAGTCCTGGTTGTGCTGCTGCTGTTCATGGGCTTGCGCACAGGTATTGTGATTGGCGCGGTTCTGCTGATTACCGTGGCGGGCACATTGTTCCTGATGGATGTGTTTTCTATTGAGCTACAGAGAATTTCCCTGGGCGCGCTGGTTATTGCCCTTGGGATGCTGGTGGATAACGCTATCGTTGTGGCGGAAGGTATGCAGGTGCGTATGGAGGCGGGTATGAAAGCACTGCCGGCCGCCGGGCAGGCAGTGGGCAAAACCATCTGGGCGCTGCTGGGGGGTACAGTCATCGGTATCCTGGCCTTTTCCGCGATTGGCCTCTCCCCGGACAACACGGGCGAGTTTGCCAGTTCCCTGTTTTACGTGATCCTGATATCCCTGTCGCTCAGTTGGGTCACTGCGGTCAGCACCACGCCGCTGCTGTGCGCCCTGCTGATGAAACCGGGTACCGAAGGTTTGGCTGGCGAGCAGAAAAAAGATCCCTATGGCGGCTTGCTGTTTACGCTATACCGCGGCCTGGTGGCCAGAGCAGTGAATTATCGTTGGGTGACCCTGGCTATTGTGGTCGCTCTGTTTGTCGCATCGGTGATCGGTTTTGGCGCGGTAAAGAGCGGTTTTTTTCCTGATTCCAATACCCCCCTGTTTTTTGTTGATGTCTGGGAACCGGAGGGTTCCGATATTCGCATTACCCGCAAAGACACCCTGCGGGTGAGTAACTTTATTCGGTCACAACCGGGCGTAGTACAAACCTCCTCTGTCATTGGCGGACCGCACCAGCGCTTCACCCTGGTGTATGATTCCAAGGAGCCTACTCGCGTCTATGCCCAGATTATAGTTCGCACGGAACAACGTGAACAGATTCCCGCCGTGATGGCTGCCACCCGTGAGTACATGCAGCAGGAGCTGCCCTGGACCGACCCCATCATTAAACCGATGCGCATAGGTCCCGGGCGGGACGCCAAGATAGAGGCGCGTTTTTCCGGCCCTGATGAAGCGATTCTGCGCGAGCTGTCCGAGCAGGCCGAAGTGATAATGCATGCCGACGCCAACGCCACGGATGTTCGCAATGACTGGCGATCCCCGGTTAAAGTGGCCACGCCCATATTTAATGAGCAGGTTGCGCGGCAGCTCGGGGTTGACCGCGAGACTCTGGGGACAGCGCTTAAGTACGCCTTTGATGGAAGTGATGTCGGTGTCTACCGGGACGGGAACCGCCTGCTGCCTATTCGCGTACGCGCGCCGCTGGAAGAGCGCAGCAATATAGAAGACGTGCGTGATGTTCAGGTCTGGAGCCCGGTGCTGCGGCGTACGGTACCGGTATCCCAGGTAGTATCAGGGTATGAAACGCGCTGGGAAAACTCCGTGATCCGCGGGCGCGACCGCATCCAGACCATCATCGCTTCCTGCAACCCGGAAGATGGCATGGCTGGTCCTCTTCTTCAGCGCCTGAGACCCCAGATAGAGGCCATTCAATTGCCACCCGGCTACCACCTGGAATGGGGTGGTGAATATGAGGATTCAGTGAATGCGCAGGCCGGCCTGGGTGCGTCCCTGCCAGTAGGTTTCCTGCTGATGATACTCACCAGTATTTTCCTGTTTGGCAAGCTGCGCCAACCGCTGATTATCTGGCTTACTGTGCCGTTGGCGATAGTCGGTATTACCGTGGGCCTGCTGAGTACCGGTGGTGCTTTTGATTTCATGTCCTTGCTGGGCGCCCTGTCACTCATCGGGCTGCTGATCAAGAACGCGATTGTTTTAATCGAGGAAATCGACCAGCAGATCGATAGCGGTAAAGATCCCTATGTCGCCTTGCTGGACTCCTGTGTGAGCCGGATGCGGCCTGTCATGTTGGCCGCGGCCACGACCATTCTTGGCCTTATTCCCCTGTTGTCTGATGTGTTCTTCGTGAACATGTCGGTGACGATAATGGCGGGCCTGGGGTTTGCTTCTATTCTCACCCTGGTAGTTGTACCCACGCTGTACGCGGTGTTTTTCGGGATCAGGGACCCTTCTGGTGAGCCTTCGCCTGCTACAGCTATTGGCCATGCCTGATCGCGGTTTTTTGATCCGGCTCCTTGGGGGACGCGCCGGGGGGGTGGTACAGCCCGGACCGGGGTCAATCCCGACAAACAAGCTCAAAACCCTCATCGCGGGGCTCAAACACCAGGTGCTGATTGATGCACGCGGGTGTATCGCCTGCGGAGTGGCTGACGAAAATAATCCGGGTATCGCTGTTGGCGGCAATATGGTCGATGGCACGCAGCATCAGGGTGCGGTGGTGACCATCCAGGCCCAGGGTGGGTTCATCCAGCAACAGGATGATTGGCGATTTCACCATGGCCCGGGCCAGTAGCACCATGCGCTGCAGGCCGAAAGACAACGCGTCGAAACCCTGCGTGCTGTAACTGGCCATACCCAGGGCAGCCAGCCACTCGTTGGCCGTATCGCGCTGCTGGTCGCCCCAGTCATCGTACAGGCCAATGGTGTCAAAGAAACCGGATACCACCACCTCTACCACGCGCATGCCGCGCACATAATTGAGGTGTAGCTGAGTATCGATCTGGCCGTATTTCTGTTTGATGTCCCACACGCTCTCACCGCTGCCGCGGCGAATACCGAACAGCGTAATGTCCTGGCCGTAGGCCTTGTGGTTGTCCCCGGTAATCAGGCTGAGCAAGGTAGATTTGCCGCAGCCGTTGGGGCCGGACACGCAGCAGTGTTGCTCCCGGTTCAGCGTCCAGTTGACCTGGTGCAGAACCTGCAGGTCGCCGTAGCGGACACTGACATCGCGCAGTGCCACCAGGGGTCCGCTGGTCGGCAGCTCATAGGGCCGCGGCGCGGGTGCGGGGAGTTCGCCCAGCTCGGGCATGGGTGGATTCATCAGGCTTGTCACATCGGCATTGCCTATCACGGAGCTCCGTGATCCGCTGGCGACAATACTGCCTTCATCCAGCACCATCAGGTGCGAGACACCCGCCGGAACATCCTCAAGCTGGCGGCACAGCATCAATACCATCATGTCCGAGTGCAGCAATTCGTCGATAATGTGTCGCATATCCTCCTGGCTGGCCCGGTCCAGACCGTCCAGTGGGCTGTCCAGGATGAGCAGGGCAGGGTCCTCCAGGATGGCCCTGATCAGCAGCGTCTTGCGCATCTCTCCGGTGGAGATAAAGCGCAGCCCACGCTGGAGGATGTGCGCGATATGCAGGCGCTCCACCCATTGCTCAAAACGCTTGCCAGGCGCCTGCCCACCGAGGATCACCGACTGCACGGTGGTACCCGGGTCGCTGGCGTCGGCGCGAAATTCGGAGTCATCCAGTTTTTTGTCCCGGTCGCATAGTGCCTTGGCCTGTTCAAAACACACGTAGGCAACACCGCTGTCAGCCAGCGCTAGGGAGCGTTTGAAGTCCCCTGAGAAATGGCTGGCCTGGTTGCTGAGTACCCGGGCCAGGCTGGTTTTACCGGCCCCGTTAGGGCCCAGGCAGGCCCATTGCTGGCCTGGCAAGGGGGCCCAGCTAATATCGTTGAGCGCCGGCAGTGCCCGGTAAACCAGGTTGATGTTGTGCAATTCAAACAGGGGGGTAGTAGTCATGGTGTCCTTGTCGGCAGACTTTGTGGCTTGTAACCGCTGCTCTCGGCTGGCTTAATCCTGTAAAACGCTGTGGAAGGATAACCGGTGCCCGTATCTTTGCTGCAACTCATCGAAACCCGCCTCTCGGATCACAATCCGGGCAAGAAGGTATGGCGCCGGCTGATGAAACGCTCAGCGGTAGCGATGATTCTGCAGGTGCGCGAGGGTGAGCTGAACATTCTAATGATTAAGCGCGCGGAAAGGGAGGGGGATCCCTGGTCTGGCCACATGGCTTTCCCGGGGGGGCGCATGGACAAGGCTGACGCCCATGGCTTTGCGGTGGCCGTGCGCGAGACCGAGGAAGAGGTGGGCCTCACCCTGGGAGAGGACGATCTGTGCATCGGTCGCCTGTCTGATATTATCACCCGGCCGCGCAAGGGTCCTTTTGGTATGGCCGTGACGCCCTTTGTGTTCCGGTTGGAGCGGGAGGTCATCTTCACTCCCAACGAGGAAGTCGCAGAGGTTATCTGGGTGCCGCTGGAGTTTCTGCTCGATAGCGATAACCGGGAGACCATGCAGTGGAAATACAAGGGCGTGAAGATTCCCATGCCCTGCTATTTTTATGAGGACCGGTGTATCTGGGGCCTGTCGCTGATGATGCTGGATGAGTTGATGGACCTGGTGGAGGGTAAAAACCCGCGGCGCCCGCGTTGGCGTCGGCGCTGACGCCACGCATAAACTGATTGCGCGGGTCAATCGGCGCCGCGCAGAAAAGCCCTGGTGTCCAGCATTAACTCCCGCACGGCGGGGTCTTCGCGGCTGGCGGTAAGCAGCGTCTGGGCATCCACCTTGCCGTCCACGTAATCTGCGATCAAGTCCAGCAGCACCGGTGTCATCTTGGGGGCGCGCACCCACCGCGGGGCCTGCACCAGGTTGCCCGTTACCCACTGGTCGCTGCGGCTGAGCCAGTAGCCGCCGCAACTGGACAGTTCGTAGTCCCCCAGCCTGCCGTAACTGACATTGGGGGTGTGCGGGTTGAAGCCGTCGGGCACCTCCTCGTCAATCCGGAAAAGCGCCATTACCCACTGGCTGTCCCGGGGGAATAATTCCGGCTCTGGGCGACAGTAATCGCCGGTTTTGAGCCAGACGCGCAACTCCGGTTCATCGGTGTCGCCGCGCAACAGGCGCTCTACCGACAGGTCGATGGAGTTACCCTTGCCACGCACAACGGTGCCGCTGACCACCAGGTCGGCGCGTGCCTCTACCTCGGTGAATGAGCCCTGCCACAGGCAGTCGCATTCGTCCTGTGCTGAAACGTACCCGGTAAAGCAGGCCAGGATACAAACCAGCAGGTAACGCACGACGGGTTTACTGTAACGCCCGTGCGGCGTCGAGGGCGAAGTAAGTGAGAATGCCATCACAGCCGGCGCGCTTGAATGCCATCAGGGATTCGAGCATGACCGGCTCCTGCTGCAGCCAGCCCTGTTGAAAAGCGGCCATGTGCATGGCGTACTCGCCGCTCACCTGGTAGGCGAAGGTGGGCGCCCGCAGCTCCTCTTTCACCCGCCGCACGATATCCAGGTAGGGCATGCCCGGCTTTACCATGATCATGTCCGCACCCTCGGCCAGGTCCAGTGCACACTCATGCAGGGCCTCATCGGTATTGGCCGGGTCCATCTGGTAGCTGAACTTGTTGCCGCCCTTGATATTGCCGGCCGAGCCCACTGCATCGCGGAAGGGTCCGTAATAGGCAGAGGCATACTTGGCGGAGTAGGCCATGATCAGGGTGTTGTAAAAGCTGTCGGCTTCCAGTTGCTGGCGAATGGCACCAATGCGGCCGTCCATCATGTCGGAGGGCGCCACCACGTCGGCCCCCGCGGTGGCGTGGGACAGGGCCTGTTTTACCAGTACTTCGGTGGTGACGTCGTTCAGCACATAGCCACTGGCGTCAATGATCCCATCCTGGCCGTGGGTGGTGAAGGGGTCCAGGGCGATATCGGTAATGACGCCCAGTTCCGGCAGCGCATCTTTCAACGCTTTTACCGCCCGCTGGACCAGTCCGTCAGGGTTGAAGGCCTCGTCTGCCAGCACACTCTTGTGCTGCGCCTCAACGACGGGAAAAAGAGCGATGGCGGGCACACCCAGTTGGTGCAGCTCGCGCGCCTGTATCAGCAACAGGTCGATGCTGAGGCGCTCGATACCAGGCATGGATGCGATGGCCTCGCGCTGGCCTTTACCGTCCAGCACGAATACCGGGTAGATGAGATCTGTCGGCGCCAGGCCACTTTCGCGCACCAGCGCACGGGAGAATCCGCTGGCTCGCAGGCGCCGCATGCGGGTCTGGGGGAAGGGGCCACGCTGTGTGGTGAATGCCATAGCTTATTCCTTGCTCAAAGGCCGGCCATGGCCGCAGTGGCGGCCACCACGGTGTCGGCGATATCCCGGTCGGTGTGGGCACTGGACATGAACCCCGCCTCGTAGGATGCCGGTGCCAGGTATACGCCCTGTTCCAGCATACTGTGAAAGAACTGGTTGAATGCCGCCCCATCACAGGCCATTACCTGGCTGTAGTTGGCCACTGTTGCTTCGCTGGTAAAAAATCCGCCGAACATAGTACCGGCGTGATTGGTGGTAAACGGTACACCCGAGCGGTCGGCGGCCTGCTGCAGGCCCTCGCACAGCGCTGTTGTGCGCTCGAACAGGGACGGGTAGAAGTCGGGGCCGGAAATGATATCCAGGGTTGCCAGGCCAGCGGCCATGGCAATCGGGTTACCCGAGAGGGTGCCGGCCTGGTATACGGGACCCAGCGGGGCGATTTGCTCCATAACCTCGCGCTTGCCGCCGAATGCACCTACCGGCATGCCGCCACCTATGACTTTGCCCAATGTGGTGAGGTCGGCATCCACGCCGTAAAAGCCCTGGGCGCCCTCCAGACCAAAGCGGAAGCCGGTCATCACCTCATCGAGGATCAACAGCGCACCGCTTTGCGTGCACTCTTCCCGCAGGGTCTCCAGAAAGCCCGGTGCCGGCGGTATGCAGCTCATGTTGCCCGCCACGGGTTCCACGATGACGCAGGCGATG
This sequence comes from uncultured Gammaproteobacteria bacterium, assembly GCA_963765545.1. Classification (GTDB taxonomy): domain Bacteria; phylum Pseudomonadota; class Gammaproteobacteria; order Pseudomonadales; family Halieaceae; genus JARRPM01. The sequence continues at coordinate 109,419 of CAVXWW010000003.1, forward strand.
CGCTCGCCGTACTCAGCAAATGCCGCCCGCACGCCGTCCGGGTCATTGTAGGTGAGGGTCAGGGTGAGATCGGCCAGTACGCCCGGCACGCCGGGCGAACTGGGTACGCCCAGGGTCAGTGCGCCGGAACCCGCCTTGACCAGCAGGGAGTCTGAGTGGCCGTGGTAGCAGCCCTCGAACTTGACGATGGTGTCGCGCCCGGTATAGCCGCGGGCCAGGCGTATGGCGCTCATCGTTGCCTCGGTACCGGAATTGACCATACGGACCATGTCCATCCCCGGCATGATCTCGCAGATCCTGTCGGCCAGCTGGATTTCCAGCTCCGTGGGGGCGCCGAAGCTCAGGCCTTTCTCACTTTGCCTGACCACAGCATCTCTCACATGGGGGTGATTGTGGCCCATGATCATGGGTCCCCAGGACAAGACGTAGTCGGTGTAGCGCTTGCCGGCGCAATCGTAGATGTAAGCACCATCGCTGTGGTCGATAAAAACGGGGGTGCCGCCCACCGCCTTGAAGGCTCTTACCGGCGAATTGACGCCGCCGGGTATATGGCGTTGGGCGCGTTCAAACAGTTGCTCTGAAGTGGTCATGCGTATCCAGTATTGTGGCGAAGGGCAAATTATCGTGGCTGGGGCTCCGAATATCCAGCGCATCAGTAAGTTCTCCGACACTGCCGCCAGCCGGTGGCCCTATGACTTGTGGGCTTCACCGGTCTTTTTCAGCCATAACAGGGTGTCGACATAGGTGACAAAACGCCTGAGGTAAGCCGGCGACAGGCCCTGCATGGCCGTCAGCGAGCGAATGGCGAGCTTTTGCGGATTCAGGGGGCCGGAGTCTTCGGGCGCTTCCTGTGTCGCTCTAGCGACCATCTTGTCTGCATGTTGCCTGGCCAGGCTATCCCTGAAATGCCTGGCAGCCCTGAGTTCCCCGGGTCCCTGAACCCCGGGCCCGGCACCCGGCCCTGCCCCGGCTTGTACGTTCAGGGCTGCGGCCTCCTGCAACCGCAGAAGAGTCTCCAGATCACCGGAGTCGGGTGATTGTTCTGTTGAGGCTTCCACCTGGTTGAGCTGCCTGAGCAGTTGCGACAGCCCATTCCCGGGGCGGGTTGTGTTCAGCCTGCCCAGCAGTCGTTTCACTCCCTGGAAATCGTATGCCGCTAACAGCTCTCGCGCGCACTCGACGGCATCCGCATGCGATTCTGCCAATTGCTCCAGCAAAGTGTCCGCCTCGGCGCGCTCCCGGGTCAGGTCGGACTGGTACTCATTGAGTGCAAGCAGTGCCTTTTCTGCCACGATAGCGGCAACGGCCGGGTCCTGTTCCTGACTGCGACGGGCCATGGCCCGGATAAAACGAAAGCGCACAGGCTTGAAGCGGTGTGCCCCGCCGTCTTCCAGCTCGGCCAGTTTGTGCCGCAGGTCTTCAGCTGTGCTGTTTTTCCTGGCGCTGGCTGTTGGCATGTCAGCCTGGCCCCGCCGGGCGCTTTGCGCTTTGGGGTACCGGCGCCATCTCCACTCGCCGGTTTTGAGAACGGGCCTCGTTGTCCAGGTTGGGCACCACCGGTTGCTGCGCGCCGAAGGCCGCAGCGAACACCATGGCAGGTGGCATGCCTTCCTCGATCAGTACGCGGGTGACGGTAAGGGCCCGCTGGGCTGACAGCTCCCAGTTGTCCGCGAAGCGGTTGTTGCCTTTCTGGATGGGCAGGTCATCAGTAAACCCGCTGACCATCAGCAGCTCGTTCCGCTCCCCGAGGTAAACCTGCAGCGGTTTCACCAGGGTTTGCAGCAAATCGCGCCCCGCGGGCTGCAGCGTGTCGGAATTCAAAGAGAAAAGAACACTGCCACTGATGCCTATTCGGCCGTCGCGCAGGGTTACACGGCCGGTAGCCAATGGATCGGCCAGGGCCTCCTCCAGCGCGATTCGGCGCTGCTCCTCAGCCTGGCGTTTGCTGACTTCCTCTTTCAGTGACTGGGCAAGCTCAACCTGGTAGCCCAGCACCCACACCAGTATGAGCACAAAAATACCGACCACCCCGGCCATGAGATCCCCGAAAATGGCCCATACCGGCGTCTCCTGGGACTGATCGTGCTGCAGTTCTTCCATCAGCTGGCCTCGGCTTCCAGCGCGTGCTCTTGCTGTTTGAGACGGTGCAGGTCATCCATGAATTCTTTTTGCGACAGCATACTCTGGTCGATGATTTCTCGCGCCTGGGCCACGTAGTACTGCATCTGCTCGTTACTGCGCTCATCGGAGCGCTGCATCGATTCCTCGACCCTGCCCAACTGCTCTATCAGCGTCTGGTTGGACGCGTTGAAGAGTTCCACCGCGTGGCTGAATGCCTCGCCGAGGCTGGATAGTTCTGTGGCGCCACCCGCCACGTTGGCACTGGCCTGGGACATCTTTGTGACCTCCGCCAGAATGTGGTCGCCAAATCGTGTGCTGATGTCCTGCAGTAAGGTGGCAGAGGAGTCGACCAGTTTTTCCACCGCCGCGCGCTGGCTGGCGGATGCCTGTTCCAGCGAGCCCGACACTACGTTCAATTCGTCCATTACCCGCTGGCGTTCCTGCAGCAGCTGGTTGTCGCGCTCGATATTGTTGGTTATCTCGGCGCGCAACTGGCCGATCACCTCGGCGGCGGCACGCGGGGTTTCCGATGCGGTTTCTATCAGGCGGGTCATAGGCGCTTCCAGGCCTGCGCCCAATTGCTCCAGGTGGCCGGTGACCGTGGACTCCAGCTCGGCGAGTCGATTCACCGCTGCCGCATGGCCCTGCTCCTCCTGGCTTATGAGTTTGCCCAACTCTGCGGTGAGGGCGGCGCTGAGCTCGTTCATGCGGGCTCCCTGGCTATCAAGCCAGGACTGTTCAGAGGCTGTGCGGGCCTCAACCAGCGCTTCGGTCGACTGCAGCAGGCCGCGAATCTCGGCCAGCAGTTCGGCAGCTCCCGTGCGGGCAGTCTCTGAAAGTTCGCGGGTTGAATCCAGCATGGCCTCTTTGATGCTGCCCTGCAGTGCCTGCGTGTGCTTGGCCCAGTTGGAGGATGTGGCGTCGAATGTCTGCAGCAGCGACTGGCCCGCACTGTTGAATTCCTCGCCAAATGCCTGCAGTTGCTCCCGTGCCGTGTTTGCCAGCTGCTGCTGGGTATCCTGCGCCAGTTGGCTGATACCCGCCATGGCGTCGGCCACCACCGGCCTGATACTGTCGCCCGCCGCCTGCCCGCTTGCTGCGAGGCTCTCGCGCAGGGACTTGTCGACAGAGTCGGCCAATTCGGAGTAGCGTTGCTGCGTGGCTGCCTGAAACCGTTCCTGGTTGTCCAGCAGTGCTTTGCTCAGCTTATCCCCCATGGCGGTCAGCTGGACCGCAACGCCTTGTAGTTGCTGCGCCACCGCGGGCAGGGCCTGGGCCTGTGTCTGCAGCGCATCGAAGGCCTGCTGTCGGTTGTGGGACAGGGAAAACTCGTTGAATGTCGTCGCTATGGCGCCCTCCAACTCGCGGGTGGCGAGCATTCTCTCGCGGCGCACCAGGGTGGATATGAGTCCCAGCATGGCCGAGGCCGCGACGCCGGCGACCGAGGTGCCAAACGCCACTCCCAGTCCCTGTATGGGTGCGGCCAGGCCTTCCCTGATAGCTGCAAGCTCGGTGCTGCCCTGCAGCGCGAGTACTGCGCCACCCAGGGTGTCGACCATGCCGACAAAGGTGCCCAGCAGACCCAGCATGACCAGCAGGCCGACCAGATAAGGGGTAAAAACCGGGGCGGGGAGCCCGACCCGTTCGCCCTGAATGCGCAGCCTCACCGCGCCGCACAATGACGGGTCCAGCCGGTTCAGCCACTGCGCCAGCCAGCCGGCGGGGTCTTCCGTTTTCCCCGGGATGTTGCCCAGGGCGTCGAACAGGGTCGAGGTGGCCCGTCTGAACTGCAGCAGCTCGATGATGCCTAATAGGTATACCCCGCCGATCACGGCGGTGATTATGAATGCCAGCGGGTGTGAGCCGGCAAAGTCCATGCCAATCCACACGACGGCGGCGGCGCCCAACAAAAAAGCGATGGCTGAAAGTAGTCTGGTCATAGTGGGCTATTCATCTTCATGTTCGTCAAGTGCTTCGATAAGGCCGAGGGCGGGCAGTAATCGTGTTTCAATTTCAGCCAGTAACAGTCCCTGCATTTCGGTACGCAAGCGGGCCAGGATTTCGCGCCAGGTCTGGTCATCAGGTGGACTGCCGGTTGTCGCGGCACGATAGTCGTCCAGCAGGAATTCGATACGTTTTTGTAGCAGGTCACAGACGCTGGAGAAGAATTGCCGGTTGTGCGCAGACAATGGCTCGGCCAGGGACGCGTCCAGTGCGGCGAGCTGCGCGAGCCGCGGTGAAAACCCTGCCAGCGCATCCCTGGTTACCGCCTGCAGGTTGCGAACCCTGAAGTCGATGTCCCTTTGCTGCGCGCGATAGAATGCCAGCAAGGCACCACCGGCAATGGCTTCTTCGAACAGCTCCCGCGTGGTAATGCCCGGAAACCGTAACCGTAAAGTGCCGCCTCCCGGGCTGAAGCTTCCCAGGGCGCTGCTGATAATGGCTGTGCGGCTTCGCAGGAACTCGGCTTTGACGTCCTCCCGGGAAATCGTCGGTTGCTCCGGCGGGGACACGGCGCGACTGCCAAGCACTGTGGAGAGCCGGATGGAATCAGGCAGGTCGAACAGTTGGCCCAGGCGCTCGGTGAAGTGCTGGTGAGGAACCGGGGCCTCCGCACCCACCAGCTCTGCCAGGAAACGTGCCAGCCTGGAAGCGGTTGCGGGTATCTGCGGTTGAGCCTGGGTCATACGCGCCTGTGGCAGGCGGAGATGCCGCCATTCAAGTATATGAATTTATTAGGAATAGTGCTTTTGCGAAAGTGCGTGGCAAAGGGTCGCATCCGTCCCGACGGGAGCGGTGGAGGTCCGGGTATGACGCGCGCTATTGGCAGGACTGAAACACCGCTCGCATTATCGCCATTTCGGCCGAACATTCAAGGCGTATAGCGCTTTGACTTTGGCAATTGCGGATCGCGGCCAGGTGTTGCGGTGGGAGAGGGTAGTGGCGTTGGTGGGTCAGTGAAACGGCTTCAGTACCGCCAGCAATACGATGGCAAACAGGAACAGCACCGGTACCTCATTGAAGAATCGATAGAAAACATGGCTGTGGTGGTCTGAATCCGCATTGATGGCGGTGACATAGCGACCACACTGGAAGTGATAGACCACCAGGAAAGCGACCCCCGCCAGTTTCAGCCACATCCACGTGGCCTGGAGATAATAGTCCGGGTTCTGCGCGATCATGGCCAGGCCCAGCGCGATGGCAATAAACATGAAAGGGGTTACGAAGCGGTAAAGCCTGCGCGCCATCACGGCCAGTTGCTGGCGTGTTTGAGAGTGCTCACTGGCAGCGTAGTAGACAAAGATGCGCGGCAGGTAAAAGAGTCCGGCGAACCAGCATACGACAAAGATGAGATGGAAGGCTTTAAGCCATAGCATGCGGCTTCTCCGGGTTTGCGGTCAGATTCTTTCCAGGGTGAATTTTTCGATACTTTCCCGAGTCACCACTCCGTGCAGTATCTGCTTGCCGGTGGCCCGGCTGCGCTCATACACGCACACTGCTTCGGCAGTGCTGGTGCGAATCGTATCCATTGCCTGGCGCAACGTGGCCTGCAGCGGCACCGGCGCGATTGTCCAGCGGCGTGCGGTCGCCTGGGACAGGTCAGCGGTGTCGCTATCCATGAGGGTCTCGCGCAGCCACGGGATCAGTTCGGCGCCCTGCACCAGGTACAAATCCTCGCTATCGCGCCCTACCAGGCACCAGGTGGGAGTAAACTCCAGCAGCGGCTCAAGGTCCTCTGAGCCCAGGGTTATCGGTACCCGTACGACTCGCCCGTCCATGGTGGCGGTGACGTCAGTGCTGTGCAGCAGCTGGTTCAGTGGGTCATTGGGAACCACGCGCTGCAGCTGGCGCAGTATGGTCGGGTAGGCGGAACGCTGGCGAAAGATGCTGGTGTTGGTAAGGCTGGCCGCAACAATGGCCAAAAGGGCCGGCATCGCAATATTGACACTCTCGGTAAGTTCAATTACGGCCAGCACGGCAGCCAACGGGGCATTGAGTATGGCGCCCATCGCCGCCGCCATGCCGATGGCGATATACAGCGAATTGGCCGATGCCAGATCGGGCCGCACCTGTTGCCCAATCTCGCCCAGTGCGCCGCCTATACAGGCCCCAATCAACAGGCTGGGGCCAATAAGACCGACCGGTAAACCCGCCCCACAGGTAACGGCGGTGGCGAGTATCTTGCAAAGTGCGAACACCAGCAGGGTGCCCGCCAGGAACTGGTTATCGAGAATAAGACCCAGCGAGTCGTAACCCAGGCCCAGGGTCTGCGGCACGGCCAGTGCGATCGTGCCCGTAAAGCAGCCGGCAAGGGCGAAGCGTATGGCCACAGGCCAGTGAGCGTATTTGGCGGTAAAACTCAGGATTTTGATAAACAGGGCGATTGCAACACCGCAGGCCAGGCCCAGAAAAACGATATAGGGTATTTCCCACAGGGATTTGAGTTCAGCCACCGGAATGCTCAGTAATGCCTCACCGCCGGCCAGGGTGCGGCTCACGGCTGATGCCGCCACCGAGGCCAGCAGTACCGGTATAAACCCCGCTACCGTGTATTCCGCGACAATCACTTCCATGGCGAAGATCACGCCGGCCAGGGGTGTGTGGAAAGCGGCGGCGATACCGCCGGCCGTACCGCAGGCGATCAGTGTCCGCAGGCTGTTGTTGGGCAGGCCCAGGCGCTGCCCCAGCAAGCTGTTGACTGCCCCGCCCAGATGCACACCCGGGCCCTCGCGCCCCCCGGACTGGCCGGTGCCAAGGGCGAAGGCGCCGGCGACAAACTGCAACACCGCGTTGCGCAGCGGCAGAACGCCGTAATGCGAGTGCATGCGGCTGACGACATGGACGATGCCGGTCTCCCGGTCTTCCGGTTTGAGCATCATGTAGAGCAGGCCCAACAGGGTGGCGCCGCCCGCCGGCAGGGCGAATGCCATCCAGCGCGGCAGGCTCTCGAAGTCTTCACCGCCGTTGCCGACACCCCACAACCGGGCGACCTCCGTGGCGGCCAGCTCGAACCCTAGCACCACCAGCCCGGAGGCGATTCCACCCACCACACCCAGCACCGCATAGGAGATGGCAGAATCGTATCGGGTCAGGTAGCGGCGGTAATTTTTGAGTAGATCGGCCAAACCGGGCAGGGCTCTTTGTAAAAAAGACAATATTACCAGTTATCTCGCCGGATATTGCTTTTATACTGAGCGGCCCTTCCACAGTGCCATGTGGCGTAGGGGCCGCCGTTGTCGGCGGCACAGAACCTGGAAAGCGTTATGGTAAAAATTGGAATTGTAGGAGGCACAGGTTACACCGGTGTCGAGCTGCTGCGTTTGCTGGCTGCACATGAGCAGGCGGAGGTGGTTGCAATCACATCCCGCGCCGAAAACGGGCGGCGGGTCGATGACCTGTTTCCGAACCTGCGCGGCCACTACGAGCTGGCATTTTCTGAACCGGAGGTTGCGCAGCTGGCCGCCTGTGATGTGGTGTTCTTTGCCACACCTCACAACGTGGCGATGAACCTGGTGCCAGAGCTAATGGCGGCCGGGGCTCGTGTGATTGACCTGTCGGCAGATTATCGCCTGCGGGACGCGGCCCTCTGGTCGCAATGGTATGGCGAGCCCCATGCCAGCCCGGAGCTGCTGGCCGAGGCGGTCTATGGCCTGCCGGAAGTCAATCGGGACGCTATTGCCGGTGCCAGGCTGGTGGCCTGCCCCGGATGCTATCCCACCTCGGTGCAGCTGGGCCTTATCCCTTTGCTGGCGCGCAAGCTGGTAGACCCTGATCACCTGATTGCGAGCGCCGCCTCGGGGGTGAGCGGTGCAGGGCGCCAGGCCAAGGTTGATAATCTGCTCAGCGAGGTGTCGGACAGCTTCAAGGCCTACGGCGTGTCAGGTCACCGGCACCTGCCTGAAATTGAGCAGGGTCTGGGAGACGTTGCCGGACAGGCGGTGGGTGTGACATTTGTGCCCCACCTGCTGCCCATGGTGCGGGGTATTCACGCCACTTTGTTTGCCCGGCTGCAATCGGAACCACAGGACATTCAGGCTCTGTATGAAACCTGGTATGCGGATGAGCCCTACGTCGATGTCCTGCCGGCCGGACAGTTTCCCCAGACACGCACGGTGCGGGGCGCCAACCGCTGCCAGGTTGCGGTGACGGTGCCGCAGGGCAGGGACACTGTGGTCGTCATGTCCGTTATCGACAACCTGGTCAAGGGTGCGTCGGGCCAGGCCGTGCAAAACATGAATATCATGCTGGGCCTGCCGGAGACCCTGGGTCTGCGGCAGGTCGGCCTGTTGCCTTAGGGGCAGGGTATAGTGGGTATGGCGACCCGATTGCAGCGTCTCAGACGTCCGATTTTTATCGTCGTTGTTTTGTTGTTGCTGGCCCTGGTACTCGAGATCGGGGTCTATCTTGGACAACATGCTGCGTTTGCGGGTATGGGGGCTGCGCCGGAGGCCTATGTCGCCATGCAGTCCGAACTGCTCGCGGCCCAGAATGCGCTCAAGTCCCAGGAAGAGGAACTGGCGATACGTCGCACCCGGCAGGAGGTTGACCGGCATGCGCTGGAACTGGTTCGCAAGGAGATGGCGGGGCAACGCGAGGAAATTGCCGGGCTGGAGGAGGCCCTGGGCTTCTACCGCAGCCTGATATCGCCTGGCGATATTGCGCCTGGATTGAGCCTGCGTGGAGTGGAGCTGATGGCGGGCGATCGGCCAGGGCGATATTTTTACCGGATCGTGGTGCAGCAGGAGGCGCGCAAGCACGAGCAACTCAAGGGCGAGCTGGAGGTGGTGATCAGCGGTGTCAGAGCAGGCGAGCAGGTACAGTATTCCCTTGCTGAACTCAGTGAGGAGTTCAGGGGCGATGGCGCGGCGTTGCAGTTCCGCTATTTTCAATCAAGCGAGGGGATGATGATCCTGCCCGAGGGCTTTGAGCCCGGCAGTGTCAGCGTTGAAGCGCGCACCCTCAAGCCCCATAAATACAACATCAGGGAGGAATATCCCTGGCAGCTGAAAGAGAGGTTTACGCATGTTGGGAAGTAAAAAATCCACTGCCAGCGTATCGGGTAAAACAACCCTGGTATCCAGCGACACCGTGATTCTGGGTGATATCCGTTTTAGCGGTGTGCTCGATGTCGAGGGCCTGGTGCAGGGCAACATCGTTGCCCAGCCGGGTAAAGACGCTCTGGTGAGGGTCGTGGACAAGGGCCGGGTCGAGGGGGAGATTCGCGCTCCCTCGGTAGTGATCAATGGCATTGTTGAAGGCAATGTCCATGCAACACGTCATCTGGAGCTCGCGTCGAAAGCGCGCGTCCAGGGCAATGTCTTCTACACACTGGTTGAAATGGCCGCCGGGGCAGAGGTCAACGGGGCCCTGGCCCATGTTGCCGAATCGGATTCCGCCGGCGCGGCGCAGAAGGAGCCCGCGGCGACCGGTTCGGGCCCCGGCGACAACCCCGCCGGGCTCGCGGTCGTGTCTGCTAAACTTGACTAAAATAGTAGGACTTAACATAATGTGAGCGTTGGCGCAGCGATGGGCCAGCGCCGAATCCCCAGGAAAAACCCATGTCAGTAGCAGAATCCTTCAATCCGACCAGTATCAACCTGTCCGCGAGAGCGGTGCAGAAGGTACGTGATCTGGTGGCCGAGGAGGAAAACCAGGCACTGAAACTGCGGGTCTACATCACCGGCGGGGGCTGTTCGGGCTTCCAGTACGGCTTCAGCTTTGAAGAATCCGCAGCCGAGGATGATGCGGCCATCGAAAAAGACGGTGTGACCGTACTCGTTGACCCCATGAGTTACCAGTACCTGGTGGGCTCCGAGGTCGACTATACAGAGGGTCTTGAGGGGTCTCGTTTTATCGTTAACAACCCCAACGCCACCACTACCTGTGGCTGTGGCGCTTCGTTTTCTGTCTAGCGGCTCCTTGAACACGACTCAGTCGCCATCACGCGCGAGCAACCGGGTCGAAATCAGATGATTGTGCACTGGCGGGCAAGCATTGTGGCGTTAGCCTGTTTGCTTTGGCTGGCGCCCGCGGTGGCCCAGCAGGCGGCGCCCGATGGGACACGCTATGTCGCTGACGTCGAGTTACAGACGACTGCAGAGTTTGCAGAATTACTTAACCGCGCCAGCCAGCTGATGGTGGATGGTGTCGCTGGCCAGGATGGCGGCGCCAGTGTCACCTTCGTATTGCACGGTCCTGTTATCAGGGACCTGCTGCGCCAGAATTATCTGGCGAACCGGGAGGTGGTCAATCTCGCCGCCAGCCTGTCGGCGCTGGAGGTGGTGGAGATCAAGGTGTGTCGCACCTGGATGGGCATGAACGCGGTTGATGAGGGTGATTTGCAGCCCTTCGCGGAGCCCGTCAACCTGGCTTCCAGTGAGGTGCGGCGCCTCAGCCAGGAGAACAACTACCTGGATTTTTAGCGCCGTGCTTTTATAGCTTGCTTAGACCTCTTCTTGCGACTCTCAGGCAGGGTATATCCCACCCAGCACTCTCGGGCCCAGTGCCCCGGTAACCGCCGGCGCGTTGCCCGCCAGTCCCTCCAGCGTCCGGTGGGCCAGCCAGGCGAAAGTGACAGCCTCTACCCAATCCGGATCAAGCCCCAGCGCCGCAGTTGATGCCAGGCTGGCGGGAGCGATGTGTGTTGCTAAGCGCTGCATCAGGTCTCCATTATGAGCGCCCCCGCCGCAGGCATAGACCTCGGTCACACCAATATTGCAGTCGCTTATCGCAATGGCGATGCTTTTGGCGGTGAATTCCGCCAGGGTTGCCTGCACGTCTGCTGGAGCCAGTCCCGGGTGTGATTGCAGGCGCTCGTCCAGCCAGGTGAGGTTGAATGCTTCTTTGCCGGAACTTCGCGGCCCCGCCACCGCAAAATAAGGATGATCCAGCAGGCCGTCCAGTAATGCCTGGTCAACCGCTCCCCGGGCGGCCCAGAGACCGTCGCAGTCATAGCCCTCGCCGCAATGTCGCTGTATCCAGTGATCGAGCAAGGTGTTACCCGGCCCAGTATCGAAGCCCATGCACAATTCCTTGCCCTGCAGCAGGCTGGCGTTGGCAATACCACCGATGTTCACGACTGCACGGTTGATGCCCGGCGTGGCAAAGGCGGCGGCGTGAAATGCCGGGGCCAGTGGTGCCCCCTCGCCGCCGGCGGCGATATCCCTGCGGCGAAAGTCGGCTACGGTGGTAATGCCGGTGGATTCTGCAATAGTGTTGGGGTCCCCCAGTTGCAGCGTAAAACTGCCAGGGCCTGATCCGCCGGAGGGCGGTCTGTGGCGAATGGTCTGGCCGTGACTGCCAATAGCGCGAATGTCCCCGGGGTTTCTGCCCGACTTTTCCAGTAGCGCCATGGCGGCGGCCGCGAACAAGCGGCCCAGCTCGCGGTCCAGGGGACCTATCCGCTCTATTTCGTTTTCGCCGGAGTGGCTTGCAGTGCCTATTTGCTTGCGGATGGGGGCGGGTAGTTCATGCGCATGAGTGTCAAGCAGCTGCACCTCATCGCCGTTGCAGCTGACCAGGGCGGCGTCGATACCATCGACGCTGGTGCCCGACATCAAGCCGATGAACAGGGCTGGCTCCACGGTATCTAGTTGGTCTTGGATTGCTGGCGGGTAGAATTATTCAGCGCCAGTTGGTTGTCTGAGCGCAGGGTGGCCAGTTGCAGTGAACTCTCGTGGATGCTCTGCCGGAAAGCAGTCATTTCCTTCGCTGGCAGGCTTTTGGCCTTGGGCAGCATTTTGTGGATTTTACGCGGGTCCCGATGGGCGCCATTGACCAGGAACTCGTAATGCAGGTGAGGGCCGGTCGCCGCGCCGGTGGAGCCCACCGTTCCGATGACCTGGCTCTGGGTAACGCGCTGCCCCGCTTTGACGCGGCGCTTGTTCAGGTGCAGGTAGTGCGTGACGTACTGGTCACCGTGGCGGATAAATATGTAATTGCCGTTAGCCCGGCTGTACCCGGCCTTGGTCACCCGGCCGTCGCCCGCAGCGTAGACCGGCGTGCCGGTAGGGGCGGCGTAGTCAGTGCCCCGGTGTGGTCGGGTCGTCTTGTAGATCGGGTGGAGGCGCTTCAGGTTGAAGTTTGAGCTTATTCGGGTGAAATCGACGGGTGCCAGCAGGAAAGCCTTGCGCATGCTGACGCCCTCTTCATTGTAATAATTTGCATCCCCATTCGCGTCAACGTAACGAAAGGCGTTGTATGTCGTGCCCTGGTTGGTGAAAGACGCCGCGACGATGGGGCCATTTTCGTACTTTTCGTTATTCAGGTAGAGCTCCTGGTAGACAACCTGGATCGTGTCACCCTTGCGCGGGTCCTGCACGAAATCGATGACGCCACCGAAAATTGTGGCCAGCTCCATGATCGTATTCTGAGACAGGCCGGCCTGTTTGCCTGCCATGAACAGGGATGAGGTGATCTCGGCAGTTGCCCACGACTCCCTGATTTCAGGCGTGCGTGTCAGGATTTCGCTGACGAATCCCTGTTCAGTGTTGCGGTAGATGACGGTTTCCAGCGGAGATCTCTTCACGCGCACTGCGGCCAACTCACCCGAATCATCTGATTGAAAGGAAATAACCTGCCCGGGAAAAATCCGGGCAAGTGACTTGCCCTCTGCAGACTCGCTTACCACGTGGTGCACATCGCGCTTGCCGAAGCCGGCGCGGCGGAAAATCAGGGATAGATTGTCGCCGCGTTTTACCACCTGGTCCAGCCATGGTTTTTCCACGGGCCCGGATGCTTTGCCCTGGAGTACCGACACTTCGGAATCGGTGGCGAATTGGGACCCTGTCTCTGGCGGTTTTGTCACTTTCCACAGGTCGCTGGCCGGGAACGTATTTTCCAGCATGGTTTGCGCGGAAAGTTGCTCGTCATTCGTTGTTGTGGCTCGATCAGCGGATAACTGAAGGATTAATGCGATGGAGAAACAGGCGGCAGCAATCGCAATCACTAGCTTGCGATTTCCGGGCAGCACAAGCTGCGGCAGTTGCCGAACCTCGCTTCGATTGGCGGTAGCCCCCCGCCGTCTCTTCGCTGCTACGCGCATGTCCCCAGTGTTCCCCGTTTTCGTCCAGGCCACGAGTATATTAAAAATTCGGTAATTACCATAGCCAAAACATGACTTTAGCGACATTGATGATGTATCGTTTGCGCCCTTTACAAGCGGCCAGGCAGTGCCCCCGGGAGAGCGTGCAATGAGCAGTACCCTACTTGAAGACCTCCGCGCCCGCGGGCTGGTTTTCCAGATCGCAGGGGAGGATGACCTTCCCGGCTGGCTCGATGGTGGGGTGCGCACGCTGTATTGTGGATTTGATCCCACGGCGGACAGCCTGCATATAGGCTCGCTTGTGCCGCTCCTTATGTTGCGCCGATTCCAGCTCGCCGGGCACAAGCCCCTTGCCCTGGTGGGTGGCGCGACCGGACTGATTGGCGACCCCAGTTTCAAGGCGCAGGAGCGGCAGCTGAATACGCGCGAGGTGGTGGACAGCTGGGTAGAGAAGCTGAAAATCCAGATCAGCCGGTTTATCGACTTTGATCGCGGTGACGCATCGGCCGAGGTGGTCAACAATCTCGACTGGACTGCCAATATGGATGTGCTGAGTTTCCTGCGCGATGTTGGCAAGCATTTTTCTATCAATGCGATGATACAGAAGGAATCTGTAAAACAACGCATTGAGCGTGAGGGTGCGGGCATCAGCTACACCGAGTTTACGTACATGATCCTGCAGTCGTTTGATTTTGCCGAGCTCAACAGGCGCTACGGTTGCGGGCTGCAGGTTGGCGGGTCGGACCAGTGGGGAAATATAACCGGCGGCATAGATCTCACCCGCCGCCTCAATGGCAATCAGGTGTTCGGCCTGACCATGCCTCTCATTACCAAATCTGACGGTGCAAAATTCGGCAAGACAGAGTCCGGCACGATATGGCTGGACCCGCAGCGCACGTCCCCCTATGCGTTCTACCAGTTCTGGCTCGGTACCGCAGACAGTGATGTATACCGGTTCCTGAAGTACTTTACGTTCCTGGATGTCGCGGCAATAGATGAACTGCAGGAAGCGGATGCGCTGCGACAGGGAAAACCCGAAGCACAATCGGTGCTGGCCAGGGAAGTAACCCGGCTTGTGCATGGTGACGAGGGTCTGGGCGCCGCCGAGCGGATCTCCGAATCACTTTTCAGCGGTTCGATAGAGGTGCTGGGAGAGGGTGACGTACTCCAGTTGCGCCAGGATGGCTTGCCCGCTTCGACGGTGAAACGGGCTGAGTTCCCGGAGACTCTCACCCAGATGCTGGTCGATGCCGGTATGGCGGCTTCAGGGAAGCAGGTAAAGGATGCCCTGGGACGCAATGCCGTCACGGTGAACAATCGGCCGCTGGGAGCGGATCAGAATGCCCGGGTGGCGGCTTGTTTTGATGCGGCTGAAGCCCTGTTTGGCCGTTTTTTCCTGGTTCGCCTGGGTAAGAAGAAGTATCACCTGTTCGAGATCGAGTAGGCCCCCTGTCCAGGCGGCAGATCTTGTCTATTAGGCATAATTCCGCATTAGCGGAAATTCTTTCCAAAGTGCTTGCTCTTGAATAATCCGCTGCGTATAGTTCGCGTCCCTTGAGGTGGCGCCCGCCAGCGGATCAGTGATCTGCAACCCGAAACTCCTGCACTTTCAAGTGATTGGGGGGAACAGGTAAAGCGGGCACTCACAGGAAATAAGGCACAGGGAGGAACAATTAATCCCTTGCCAAGACGATGGCGATCGGTATAATACGCGTCCGCGCTCGGGGGTCAGCCTCCGATCGTAATTCTGGGTCCTTGCGACCAGGAGCTATTTAACAACCAAATGAAGACAGATGTGTGGGCACTTGTTGGGATAGTTGTCACAACTATTCAGACACAACAAGTGACTCATTAATTCATTATTGTAATTATTGATTTCGAATTGTGTCTGAGCCGATGATTTGGCAGGTAAAGCGAGGTACTCGCGTAACCTGCCCCTCTTGATCGTTCCGCAAGGATCGGGCAGAGGTAAAAGATTAAACTGAAGAGTTTGATCATGGCTCAGATTGAACGCTGGCGGCAGGCCTAACACATGCAAGTCGAGCGAGAAAGGTCTTCGGACTGAGTACAGCGGCGGACGGGTGAGTAACGCGTAGGAATCTACCTGGTAGTGGGGGACAACATGGGGAAACTCATGCTAATACCGCATACGCCCTATGGGGGAAAGCGGGGGACCTTCGGGCCTCGCGCTATCAGATGAGCCTGCGTAGGATTAGCTTGTTGGTGAGGTAAAGGCTCACCAAGGCGACGATCCTTAGCTGGTCTGAGAGGATGATCAGCCACACTGGAACTGAGACACGGTCCAGACTCCTACGGGAGGCAGCAGTGGGGAATATTGCGCAATGGGCGAAAGCCTGACGCAGCCATGCCGCGTGTGTGAAGAAGGCCTTAGGGTTGTAAAGCACTTTCAATTGGGAAGAAAGGTTGTACGTTAATAGCGTGCAACTGTGACGTTACCTTTAGAAGAAGCACCGGCTAACTCCGTGCCAGCAGCCGCGGTAATACGGAGGGTGCAAGCGTTAATCGGAATTACTGGGCGTAAAGCGCGCGTAGGCGGTTTGTTAAGTCGGATGTGAAAGCCCCGGGCTCAACCTGGGAATTGCATTCGATACTGGCCGACTAGAGTACGAGAGAGGGAGGTAGAATTCCACGTGTAGCGGTGAAATGCGTAGATATGTGGAGGAATACCGGTGGCGAAGGCGGCCTCCTGGCTCGATACTGACGCTGAGGTGCGAAAGCGTGGGTAGCAAACAGGATTAGATACCCTGGTAGTCCACGCCGTAAACGATGTCTACTAGCCGTTGGGAGACTTGATTTCTTAGTGGCGCAGCTAACGCACTAAGTAGACCGCCTGGGGAGTACGGCCGCAAGGTTAAAACTCAAATGAATTGACGGGGGCCCGCACAAGCGGTGGAGCATGTGGTTTAATTCGATGCAACGCGAAGAACCTTACCAGGTCTTGACATCCTGAGAACTTTCTAGAGATAGATTGGTGCCTTCGGGAACTCAGAGACAGGTGCTGCATGGCTGTCGTCAGCTCGTGTCGTGAGATGTTGGGTTAAGTCCCGTAACGAGCGCAACCCTTGTCCTTATTTGCCAGCACGTAATGGTGGGAACTCTAAGGAGACTGCCGGTGACAAACCGGAGGAAGGTGGGGACGACGTCAAGTCATCATGGCCCTTACGACCTGGGCTACACACGTGCTACAATGGAACGCACAGAGGGTTGCAACCTCGCGAGAGTGAGCTAATCCCACAAAACGTTTCGTAGTCCGGATCGGAGTCTGCAACTCGACTCCGTGAAGTCGGAATCGCTAGTAATCGCGGATCAGAATGCCGCGGTGAATACGTTCCCGGGCCTTGTACACACCGCCCGTCACACCATGGGAGTGGGTTGCTCCAGAAGTGGTTAGCCTAACCTTCGGGAGGGCGATCACCACGGAGTGATTCATGACTGGGGTGAAGTCGTAACAAGGTAGCCCTAGGGGAACCTGGGGCTGGATCACCTCCTTAAACGATGTTGGCACTACCTGATGAGTGCTCACACATTTGTCTTCATTTGTTCGGTTGATGCGTCGGTTACGCAGGAGTTTTTGCGCTGATTGACAGCGTAAAAGCCAAGTACATGGGGCTATAGCTCAGCTGGGAGAGCGCCTGCCTTGCACGCAGGAGGTCAGCGGTTCGATCCCGCTTAGCTCCACCAGTTGAAGGCCTGTAGCTCAGTTGGTTAGAGCGCACCCCTGATAAGGGTGAGGTCGGCAGTTCAAATCTGCCCAGGCCTACCAAGACGCATCACTGAAGTCAGAAAGAAGCTTTTTTGCAGGTTGTGAAAAAGCTTCTTTCTGGTTTTAACAACCGGAAAGTTCTTTAACAAGGTAAATCAAGCTGAGTCTATGGATTGCAGCTCAACACACACAGGGTTTAGGCCGTGTGTTGTGGTGGGAACAATCCGTAGATAAAAAGTTCTGGTAGCGGGTTTCAATTCCCCGTTGCCAAACGAGTTGTAATAAACACTGTGACTTAAGCGTCACAACATCCGGCGGGTATGCACTTTGATCGGTGCATGCCTCATAAGTACCTGGCCTGTGTTAAGGGGGTCGGGGAAAAGTCTTTGTCCAGATAACTTTGGTTATATGGTCAAGCGACTAAGCGCATACGGTGGATGCCTTGGCAGTCAGAGGCGATGAAGGACGTAGTAGCCTGCGAAAAGCTTCGGGGAGTCGGCAAACAGACTTTGATCCGGAGATGTCCGAATGGGGAAACCCACCCAATGTAAGTTGGGTATCCTGCACTGAATACATAGGTGCAGGAGGCGAACGAGGGGAACTGAAACATCTAAGTACCCTTAGGAAGAGAAATCAATTGAGATTCCCTCAGTAGCGGCGAGCGAACGGGGATTAGCCTGCAAGTGATAGCATTTTGGTTAGTGGAACGGTCTGGAAAGTCCGGCGATAGAGGGTGATAGCCCCGTACACGAAAACTGATTTGTGGTACCAAGCTTGCGACAAGTAGGTCGGGACACGTGTTATCTTGACTGAATATGGGGGGACCATCCTCCAAGGCTAAATACTACTGACTGACCGATAGTGAACCAGTACCGTGAGGGAAAGGCGAAAAGAACCCCGGAGAGGGGAGTGAAATAGAACCTGAAACCGTATGCGTACAAGCAGTGGGAGCAGATTTATTCTGTGACTGCGTACCTTTTGTATAATGGGTCAGCGACTTATTGTCTGTAGCGAGCTTAACCGTTTAGGGGAGGCGTAGGGAAACCGAGTCTTAATAGGGCGATTTAGTTGCAGGCAATAGACCCGAAACCGGGCGATCTATCCATGGCCAGGTTGAAGGTGCCGTAACAGGCACTGGAGGACCGAACCCACTTATGTTGAAAAATGAGGGGATGAGCTGTGGATCGGAGTGAAAGGCTAATCAAGCCCGGAGATAGCTGGTTCTCCTCGAAATCTATTTAGGTAGAGCCTCGCGTCTTACCCTGGGGGGTAGAGCACTGTTTCGGCTAGGGGGTCATCCCGACTTACCAACCCGATGCAAACTCCGAATACCCAGGAGTACAATCGCGGGAGACAGACGGCGGGTGCTAACGTCCGTTGTCGAGAGGGCAACAACCCAGACCGCCAGCTAAGGTCCCTAATACCAGTTAAGTGGGAAACGATGTGGGAAGGCTTAGACAGCTAGGAGGTTGGCTTAGAAGCAGCCATCCTTTAAAGAAAGCGTAATAGCTCACTAGTCGAGTCGGCCTGCGCGGAAGATTTAACGGGGCTAAACTGGTAACCGAAGCTGCGGATGCTTACATTCTTCGGATTGTAGGCATGGTAGAGGAGCGTTCTGTAAGCCGTTGAAGGTGAACCGGGAGGTTTGCTGGAGGTATCAGAAGTGCGAATGCTGACATGAGTAACGACAAGGGGAGTGAAAAACTCCCCCGCCGGAAGATCAAGGTTTCCTGCGCAACGCTAATCGGCGCAGGGTAAGTCGGCCCCTAAGGCGAGGCAGAAATGCGTAGTCGATGGGAAACGGGTTAATATTCCCGTACTTCTTCATATTGCGATGGAGGGACGGAGTAGGCTAGGCCATCAGGGCGTTGGTTGTCCCTGTTTAAGGTTGTAGGCTGGCGGTTTAGGTAAATCCGGACTGCTAAGGCTGAGAGCTGATGACGAGTGTCACTGCGAGGTGACATGAAGTGGTTGATGCCATGCTTCCAAGAAAAGCTTCTAAGCGTCAGATATGAAGGAACCGTACTGTAAACCGACACAGGTGATCAGGTAGAGAATACCAAGGCGCTTGAGAGAACTCGGGTGAAGGAACTAGGCAAAATGGTACCGTAACTTCGGGAGAAGGTACGCCGGTTTGGGTGATGGGACTTGCTCCTTGAGCCTGGGCTGGCCGAAGTGACCAGGTGGCTGCGACTGTTTATTAAAAACATAGCACTCTGCAAACACGTAAGTGGACGTATAGGGTGTGACGCCTGCCCGGTGCCGGAAGGTTAATTGATGGGGTTATCTTCGGAGAAGCTCTTGATCGAAGCCCCGGTAAACGGCGGCCGTAACTATAACGGTCCTAAGGTAGCGAAATTCCTTGTCGGGTAAGTTCCGACCTGCACGAATGGCGTAACGATGGCCACACTGTCTCCACCCGAGACTCAGTGAAATTGAAATTGCGGTTAAGATGCCGTATACCCGCGGCTAGACGGAAAGACCCCGTGAACCTTTACTATAGCTTCACACTGGACTCTGACCTTACTTGTGTAGGATAGCTGGGAGGCTTTGAAGTGGTGGCGCCAGCCATCATGGAGCCAACCTTGAAATACCAGCCTGGTAATGTTGGGGTTCTAACTTAGGTCCGTTATCCGGATCGAGGACAGTGTGTGGTGGGTAGTTTGACTGGGGCGGTCTCCTCCCAAAGAGTAACGGAGGAGCACGAAGGTGCGCTAATCATGGTCGGAAATCATGAGGTTAGTGTAAAGGCACAAGCGCGCTTGACTGCGAGTCTGACAAGACGAGCAGGTACGAAAGTAGGTCTTAGTGATCCGGTGGTTCTGAATGGAAGGGCCATCGCTCAACGGATAAAAGGTACTCCGGGGATAACAGGCTGATACCGCCCAAGAGTTCACATCGACGGCGGTGTTTGGCACCTCGATGTCGGCTCATCACATCCTGGGGCTGAAGCCGGTCCCAAGGGTATGGCTGTTCGCCATTTAAAGTGGTACGCGAGCTGGGTTTAGAACGTCGTGAGACAGTTCGGTCCCTATCTGCCGTGGGCGTTGGAGAATTGAGGGAAGCTGCTCCTAGTACGAGAGGACCGGAGTGGACGAACCGCTGGTGTTCGGGTTGTGTCGCCAGACGCATTGCCCGGTAGCTACGTTCGGACAGGATAACCGCTGAAAGCATCTAAGCGGGAAGCCCCTCCCAAGATAAGTTCTCCCTGACCCCTTGAGGGTCCTGAAGGGCCGTCCAAGACTAGGACGTTGATAGGCTGGGTGTGTAAGCGTTGTAAGGCGTTGAGCTAACCAGTACTAATTGCCCGTGAGGCTTGACCATATAATCCAAGTTATTTGCCACGTGAGTGGAGATGAAGACAGTTGGATGTTGTGTTGAGTCACAGTAAAAAGCACTCGTTGAATTGCAAATCAGTTTGATTTACCGCCCTATTTGAGAGGACGACGGCGCTGCTTAGGCAGGTAGGACCGAACTCCCTCAAGCCAGTTTGCCTGGCGACCACAGAGCGTTGGAACCACCTGACCCCATCCCGAACTCAGAAGTGAAACGACGCATCGCCGATGGTAGTGTGGGGTATCCCCATGTGAGAGTAGGTCATCGCCAGGCTTCTAAAAAAGAAAACCCCCTGCAGCTATGTTGCAGGGGGTTTTGTTTTTTAGGAAGGTGATGTCCGGCTGTCACTCAATATCGGGCTCATGTGACCGCGCCTGTTCCGCAGGGAAAGCAAGCAGGGCTTGCTTCCTACTGTAGGTCATCGCCAGTGCCGGAGGCGGCCCCCTCTAAACCCTGAATCCCGCAGTTCAATGAGCTGCGGGATTTTTTATGGATTGAGCTTGTGAAAAGCTCCTACGCCTCAGGTAGTGCTCTAACAATAATTTCGCCATCCAAATGAACGTCACGCTGTGGAAACGATATGACCACATCGTTTTCCGCGAAGAGGCGGTCGATGGCATAGCGCAGGTCACTGCGCAGTCCGCGCAGGTTGGCGTCACTGGAGGCCTGGGTCCAGACGTTGAGGTCGAAGGCCAGAGCATTATCTCCAAAGTCATCGAAGATGACTTTCTTCCCCGGGTTTTTCAATACCATGGGATGCTCGTCTGCGGCCTGGCTAAGGAGCTGGGTAACCAGCTCTACATCTGAGCCGTAAGCAACTCCTACACGCACAGTTGTGCGCAATAGTTTATCAACCAGTGTCCAGTTGGTTACGGTGTTCTCCAGTAAATAACTGTTGGGTACCAGTAGATGCACGCCGTCGGGGCGGCGTATTCGTGTAGACCGAGTATTGATGGATTCAACTGTCCCCCGTACGTCCCCAAACTCGAGAAAGTCACCTATCTTGATGGGCCGTTCCCACATCAGAATCCAGCCGCTGATAAAGTTGTTGATAATATTTTGTGCGCCAAAACCAAAACCTATCGCCACGGCGCCAGAGATAAAGGCAAATGCCGCGAGGGGCACGCGCAGGAAGTCCAGGAGAATGAATGCGAGCACGATAAAAGCCAGGATCAGGTAGGCCCGGGTGACCAGTTGGATAATGTCCGGATTGGTGCCCCTGGCGGTCAATCGATTGCGTAGGAACCGGGTGGTGACAATAACAAACAGCCCGCCCAGCAGCGCAAACAGTAAAACATAGAGCAGCTGGGCCACGTTCAGACTGGTTTCCCCAAATACCAGCAGGGGGGTTTGGAGAATCTGGTTCACGGTTTCCATAACATGCCAGCTCCTGTCAGTGTGGCGTCCGGGCGGTGACGATTCGCCGTAATTACCGGGACTTGCAACAGTACACCACGATAACGTCCCGGGCACCAAGCTGGTCGTGTGGACAGGCGTAACCAGCGCCTGCGAATGGCACAATATCCTAAGAATATGACGTTAAATCCAAAATAACCGCAGGCTTTCAAGCCTAAAGTGAGTAATCTAAACCAAAACAATAAAGTGGTGCCTACTATGCGACTCAGCTTACAATCGCAATTTAAACTCAGCCTCCTGGCTCTGGCCATTATGCCTCTTTCAGCCCTGTCTCAACCCATGTTGGAAGAGGTGGTGGTCACTGCCCAGAAGCGGGTGGAAAACCTGCAGGACGTGCCCATCTCGGTCTCCGCCATGAGTGGGGAAAAGGTAGAGAACGACGGTATTACCAATCTGGAAGAACTGACCCTCTATATCCCCAACGTAAATATCAGCCAGGGACAGGCACAACCAAACCTCTATATTCGGGGGGTTGGTTCCGGCACCAATGCGGGCTTCGAGCAATCAGTTGGTATGTATATTGACGGTGTCTACTCTGGCCGAGGTGCCCTGGCGGCAGTGCCGCTCACGCTCGATTTGCAGCGTGTGGAAGTATTGAAAGGGCCGCAGGGTATTCTATTTGGCAAAAACACCATCGGTGGAGCGATTAATATCACCACCAACAAGCCCAGCTTTGAGACAGAAGCCATGGTAGAGGGCCTCTACTCGGATGATCATAACGAACAGCAGTATACGGTGATGGTGAATGGTGGTTTGACGGATACTGTGGCGGGCCGCCTCGCGGTGCGTTACGACAGCATGGATGGCTGGTGGGACAACCGACTGCTGGATGTGCAAGGGCCCAATACGGATAACTGGTATGGCCGCGGCAGCTTGTTGTTTGACGTCAGTGAAAGGGTCGAGGTGATAGCCAAGTATGAGTACGGGGACTTCCAGCGGGATGACAAGGCTCTTGTCGTATATCAGTCCGACCAGCCGCAAAACGTTTTCGGCGAAGATGTTTTCCCCATCCTGGATGACAGCGACGAGGCCGCGTTTGATATTGGGGACAATGCGGAATATCGCACGGACCTGGGCGCGCTGACGGTTAACTGGGATTTCGATTTCGCCACTTTTACATCTATATCCGCTTATTCGGCTTACGATCGTAAAACGCAGACCAATTCCGACTTTGCGGTGACTGCAGGGTTGCACCGCACCCTGGATGAAAAGTATGAACAGTACAGTCAGGAATTACGCCTGGTCTCCCCCGGTGGGGACACCATAGACTGGATTGCCGGTGCCTACTACGAACATGCCGAGCTGGACGTATCCAGAGTCAATACTGCTCTGGATTTTCTTCAGTCAGGCCCGCTCAGTGTGCCTGCGCTGGTGCAACTGCCTGGCACAAGTCCCCGACCTACCAAGTTCGACCAGGATACGGATGCCCTCGGGATTTTTGGTCAGGGCACATACAACTTGACGGACATCTGGCGGTTTACGGCGGGTCTTCGTTATAACGACGAAGAGAAGAAACTGGACAAGAAGGCCGGCGGAGATTTTGGTGTTCGTTTTGGGCCGGAGGCCATTGTGCGAGCAAACCCGGCTACCGGGGCCATCATCAGCGACCTGCGCAGCCACGAATGGAGCGGGCTGAAGCGTGACAAGGACAAGTGGACCTGGTCCCTCAATACACAGTGGGATGCGACCGAAAATAGTATGCTTTACGCCAGTGTCAGTACCGGTTTCAAGAGTGGCGGCTTTGACGAGGCCTACTCCGGTGCCGGCGATTTCATTCGACTGTCCGACAATATAGCAACCGGTGAACCCAACGGCGAGGTTATTCCGGGGGCCGATCCCTCAATCCTGAGCTATAACGACGAGACCGTAACGGCTTATGAGGTCGGTGCCAAGATGAGCCTGCTGGACGGCGCCGCCGAGCTGAACGTGGCGTTGTTTCGGTCGGAATACGATGACCTGCAAACCAGTGCCCTGATAGGGGATGTTTTCCGGGTGGGCAACGCCGGCTCGGCGACCACCCAGGGCATGGAAGTCGATGGCCGCTGGGCTATCACCGAGAACCTCACCTTTGGTGGCTCCATAGCCTACCTGGACGCCAATTACGATGATTTCAAGAACGGGCCCTGTACAGTGCCCCAGACAGCTGATCCGTTTGCCAACCCGGGCTGCCTGAATCCCGATGGAACAAATATAGAACCAGGGGGTACCGGCGTGCAGGACCTCAGCGACGAAAACCTTCTGTTTGCACCCGAGTGGAGCAGTAATCTTAACGCTCAGTATGTTTATCCTTTCAGTAATGGCCTGGAGTTGATGACCAGCGTCGATATGAACTACAGCGATGATTTCTACTCGGCCCAGGATCTGGACCCCAACACCCAGCATGATGATTATGTGCTGTGGAACGCTCGTATAGCGCTGAGTGGCGATAACGGTAAGTGGTCGGTGGCTCTATTGGGGAAGAACCTGTCGGATGAAAAAACCTCAGCGTGGAATAATGACGTGGCATTGACCGCCAGCAATACCTACTTTGGCGTACCGCAGCGACCTCGTTCGGTGGCCCTGCAGGGGCGTTACCGTTTCTGATCGCCTCCTGGGCACCGGCAGTATTGAGATGCCCTTCGCGCTATTCGCGAAGGGCCTTTCTACCTACTACACTCTCAATGCAACCATTGCGTTTACCAGCAGTTGTCTCGCCTACTGCGCAAGCTCTAAGCCAAAATAATCGCTTAAGGAGTAGCCTTACATGTTGAAAAATAGATATTTGTTGGCAGCGTTTTGTGTGGCGGTTTACAGCCTGTTTTTGCCTGTCACACAGGCAGCGGAAAAGCCCAATATACTGGTGATCTGGGGTGACGATATCGGTATCTGGAATATCAGCCAGTATAGTCACGGCCTGATGGGCTACCAGACCCCCAATATCGATCGTATCGCCCGGGAGGGCATGCTGTTTACCGACTATTACGGAGAGCAGAGCTGTACCGCGGGCCGTTCGGCCTTCATAACCGGGCAGAGCCCGGTGCGAACCGGGCTCACCAAGGTCGGTGTGCCCGGAGCAGATCTTGGTCTTCAGCCGGAAGACCCTACGTTGGCTGAATTGCTAAAACCCTACGGTTACGCCACTGGGCAGTTCGGCAAGAACCATCTGGGTGACCGGGACGAGTTCCTGCCGACCAACCATGGTTTCGATGAGTTCTTCGGCAACCTTTACCATCTCAATGCCGAGGAACAGCCGGAAGATCCCGATTACCCTAAAGACCCGGCATTTCGTAAGCAGTTTGGTCCGCGGGGCGTCATTCACAGTTACGCCGACGGCAAAATTGAGGACAGTGGTCCACTCAACCGCAAACGTATGGAGACTGTGGACCAGGAGTTTCTCGCTGCCGCAGTCAAGTTTATCGATAAGTCGGTAGCCCAGAAGAAACCGTTTTTCGTCTGGTTCAACTCCACCCGGATGCACTACTACACACATGTGGAGAAATCCCAACTGGGTCGCTCCGGGCAGGGCTTTTACAACGATGCGATGATGGAACACGATGATCATGTCGGCGTATTGCTGGACCAGCTCGACAAGCTTGGTATTGCCGACAATACCATCGTGATTTACTCGACAGACAACGGCCCTCACTTCAATTTGTGGCCGGATGCGGCGATCACCCCGTTTCGCGGTGAGAAAAACACAAACTGGGAAGGCGGTTACCGGGTGCCGGCCCTGCTGAGGTGGCCCGGCCAGGTCACAGCGGGCAGTATCAATAACCAGGTCATGTCACACCTGGACTGGGTGCCCACGCTGGTTGCCGCGGCGGGCAACGATGCTATTGTGGCGCAACTCAAGAAGGGTCATAAGGCCGGTGACAAGACCTTCAAGGTTCACCTGGACGGTTACAATTTTTTGCCGCAGCTCACCGGCAAGGTCGAGGCCGGCCCGCGCCGGGAGTTTTTCTACTTCAGCGATGATGGCCTGTTAACCGGCGCCCGAATTGGCGACTGGAAACTGGTGTTTGCGGAGCAACGGGCCCGTAAGTTTGATGTCTGGCGCGACCCCTTTGTATCCCTGCGTATTCCCAAGCTTTTCAACCTTCGACGCGACCCGCTGGAACGGGCGGATACCGACGCTAACGGTTACAATAACTGGTGGGATATCAAGATTGCGCCAGTGGGGATGCAGGGCCAGGTCGCTGTGGGCCGTTTTGTGAAAAGCCTGCAGGAATTCCCCCCCGACAACGACCCGCCACCTTCACCGTGGACCAGATCATGGAGTCGCTGTACCGACAATAGGGCTGGCACCCGGGTACTGCGAATGGATGGCTGTCCAACACAATTACTTCGTGTAGCGGTAGCCTGATCGAGACCCCGGTCACGGTTTTAGGGGGACGCTTTCGTTTGTCCCGATAGTGCGTTAGGCTCGGGGCTTGAGGCGCCGCTTGAGGCTCCTTCGAGCGGTGAGCATGTCCCCCTGACCTGGCATCGTCAGGCCACCCCCCAGGAGTAATTCCTTCCATGAAGCTAGCTATATTGTCGTGTGCACCGCGTGCTTACAGTACGCATCGCCTGAAAGAGGCCGCGCTGCAGCGCGGACACGAAGCTGATGTCCTGAATACACTGAAATTCGCGATTGACCTGGACCGTGGATCGCCCGACCTTTATTACCGGCAGGCGGAACTGGAGCATTATGACGCCGTTTTGCCGAGAATAGGTGCATCTATCACCTATTATGGGACAGCCGTGGTGCGCCAGTTTCAGGAGATGGACATTTTCTGCGCCAATACCGCCCACGGTATTATCAACTCGCGGGACAAGTTGCGCAGCCTGCAGATCCTCAGCCGGCATTCTGTCGGTTTGCCGCGAACCACTTTTGTCCGTGATAAAAAAGACGTACTGCCTGCTATCGATCGTGTGGGAGGCGCCCCGGTTGTCATCAAGCTGATAGAGGGTACCCAGGGGATAGGCGTGTTGTTGGCTGAATCAGTAAAGCAGGCGGAATCGATAATCGAGTTATTGCAGAGCCAGAAACAGAATGTACTTATCCAGAAATTTGTCGCGGAGAGCAAGGGGCGGGATATCAGGGCCTTTGTGGTTGGAGATCAGGTGGTAGCGGCAATGAGGCGCGTGGCCCAGGGCCAGGAGTTTCGCAGCAATGTGCACCGTGGTGGCGTGGCTGAACCCGTAGAGCTGAGCGAGGAATTTCGCGAGACGGCCGTGCGTTGCACCCAGATACTGGGTCTCAGGGTCGCGGGTGTTGATATGCTGGAAGGGACCCATGGACCACAGATCATGGAGGTAAATTCCTCGCCAGGCCTGGAGGGAATTGAAATCTGTACCGGCCTTGACGTCGCCGGTGCGGTGGTAGATTACATCGCTGCCCAGGTGGACTTCCCGGAAATTGATGTGCGCCAGCGCCTGACCGTAAGCAAGGGTTATGGGGTCAGCGAAATCTACATTCCAGAGGGCTCCAACTTTGTCGGCCAGACCATAACGCAGACACAGCTCAGAGAGAGCGATATCAATGTGCTCACCCTTTACCGCGGTGTCAAGATCATTCCCAACCCCAGGGCTGACCGGGTGCTGGAGGCGGGTGACAAGCTACTTTGTTTTGGCAAAATGGAGTCCATGCGCGGGATGGTTCCCCGTAAAGAGCGGCGCAGAAGGTTGCCGTCGGTGCAGGAACTGGATACGACAGACGCCTAGCGGGTCAGGATTACCTCGGTACTTGCTACCACAAGGCCGCAAGTGCCGTTCGCGGTGCGCTACACTAGCGGCATGTCGCTCTTTCTCATACACCCTCTAATCAGCTCGGCGGCCCTGCTGGCCCGACGAATGCCGCGTATGCTATGGCTAGGTGCTCTGCTTGCATGGCTTGCGACTTCTCCATGTGCGGCGCAGGCGCTGGCGCCGCAAGAGGCTGGTTCGGGTAGTCCGTCGCTGTTTGCTCGCACCGTTGTTTATGTGCAGGGTACATCTGCCGAGGAGCAGGCGGATTTCGCCGCTGCCGCATTGACGGAGTTGGCGGCGGTCTATATGGCCGAGGCTGATCTTGCACGTTCGCAGGTGGCGGCAAGCAACAACGCCACCAGGGTCCGGCTCCGGGGCTGGTCCGTCGCAGTGGATCAGTACGCCGGCCAGTTGTTGCGGGTACTCGATGATGTGGAGGAGGGCTTCCCGGTGTCATTACGTGCTTCACAGCGCGGCCCGGCCACCATAACGGTGGCTGGCAGGGCGGTAATGCTGGGTCACCCCAGGCCAGATCAGCAGGCCGCCTATGAACAGAGGGTATTAAGCGACTTTTGCAGCTTCCATGACTGTGCGCCATCGACCATTAGCAACGCGAAGGACAGCCCGATCCCCGCCACTGCCACGGGCGTGAACCCACAGTGGAACTTTACCGAAAGGGGCTCGATTTGCACCCACGAAGGGCTGGAAGTGCATTTTGATACGGTGGGTAACCTCGCTCTCCTGCGCAGTATCTGTAAGCAACTGGCGCAGGAGAGCGCAGCGCTGGCGGGAGATCTTGCCTGGCAGGTGAGGCATGGTGTTAGCATCGACTGGGATCAACTCGCCATCAGTGCGACGCCCGGGAAACCTGAACACCTGGTGAGGTTAAATTCGTCCGGGGATTCAGTGTTGCTCACGGTTCCGCTTCTCTATGCCAGCACAAACCTGTTGGCCGACATTCGGCCCTGGTTGTTCGCCAGGGCCACCGGCGCAGAACCCACCTCTGTGCGACTCGCAGCTGCAGACTATGGCTGGCGCTAGTCTATTTTGCGTATCAGAGCTGTTTCCGGGCTATGTTCCGGGTGAAAGAGAAGCTATAGAATCGGGCGCCAGTTCATCGGCGATCTCATGATACGTGACTGCGCCAGCAAAATTACTAATTGCGCTGCAACCAATGCACGGTTTTGGTCTTTACCGCTGGAACTGAGCGGCCCAATGGGGCTATTCTTTGGTGGAGTTTGCCGATAGAGATCAGTGCCGTCGCAATGTTGGAAATTATCCAGATCAATAGCTCCGAACTGCAGGTGGGTATGTACGTATCCGGCCTGGATCGCCCTTGGCTTGAGGTCCCGTTTCCGGTGCAGGGTTTCCGCATAGAGTCGCCGGAAGATATCCTCAATATCCAGAAATATTGCAAGTATGTCTATGTGGACAGCACCAAGAGTGCAATTCCTGCGATCAAGGCCAAACATAAAGCCACCGATCGGCCACGCAAGTCCAATCAGCAGATTTTCCAGGGCCGTACTCTCAAGAGCTACGAGGATAGTAGTTCCTGGACCGATGAGTTCCCCAGAGCCAAGGCGGCCGTAGACACCCTTATGGAGACAGTCGACTCGATTTTCGAACAGGTGACGCATAATGGCGCGCTTGACGTGGTCAGGGTCAAACAATCGGTCGATCCAATGATCGACAGTATTTCCCGCAATCCTGATGCCTGTATTTGGCTGGCCAGAATGAAACAACAGGATACCTATACCTACCAGCACTCGGTCGGGGCCTCAATCTGGGCTGTAGCACTGGGCCGGCAACTGGGCCTGCCCAAGTCAGATTTGCGCTCGCTGGCGGTAGGGGGATTGTTGTTCGATATTGGTAAGTTGAAGGTCGATCCGGAACTGCTGGGAACAACCCAGGCCCTGACAGATGCAGAATTTGCCGAGCTTCGCAGTCACGTTGGCCTCGGGGTAGATATGATTGTTAAAAGCGGCCTGATGAACAAGGATGTGCTCGACATGGTGTCTCATCATCATGAGCGTCACGATGGTTCTGGCTATCCCCAGGGCCTCAGTGGTGACAGAATACCGGTCTTTGCCCGCATTGCGGCTATCGTGGATTGCTATGACGCTATTACCAGTCACCGCAGTTATTCGAGGGCATTACCGCCATCGGCGGCAATCAAGAAAATGTACGAATGGCGAGACCTGGAGTTTCAGGCTGAGCTGGTAGAAGAGTTTATCCAGGCGGTCGGGATATATCCCGCTGGAACCCTGGTTGAATTATCCTCCGGTGAAGTGGCAGTTGTTGTCGCCGAGTATCGAACCCGGCGCCTGCGGCCCAAGGTCATGGTGCTTCTTGATGCTGACAAGCAGCCATGCCTGGAGGTGAAGATAGTTGATCTGCTAAGTGAAAAGTTGGCCGCCGACGGCAAGCCCCTTGAGATCACCAGCAGCCTGGAACCCGAGGCGTACGGAATCGACATGGCTGCGATCAAGCTCTGAAAGCCACATAGAATTGAACACGTTACCCCCTATTGAGCGTGAGCGTTTTGTAAAGACTCTGGCGCGGATAACCGCAGATGCGCGGGCCAGGCAAACCCACCTGGGGTTGATGCTAGTAGATCTAACTGCACTTGCCAGGGTCAACCATCACCACGGTTATGAGGCCGGCGATCAGGTTCTCAACACAGCGTATTCCCAATTGCTTGAACTTAGCAAACTACCTGATTCTGTTTTCCGTGTTGGAAGCCACCGGTTCGCGTTTATTCTACCGGACCTCGGTAATCCCGCGTTTATTGCGCTGGCCATGAATCGCGTTCACCGATCACTGGACAACGAACTGCATGGAGATTCGGGCTCAACAAGGTTTGATATCAAGATCGGGATCGCCATTAATCGCAGGGGTGAACGAGAGTTCATGACAATGCTCGCCCAGGCCGAGGTCTCTTTGTCACATGCCAGGCTTGGTGGTGTGCAGCGCATAGAGGATGTGCTGGCAGAGGAGGATGGCGAGCCGGCGCAACTGTGGCTGGAACAACAGCTTGCAGAGGCTCTGCAGGACAATGCTTTTGACCTGCATTTTCAGCCCAAGGTTGACCTTGTCACCGGCGGCGTTTACGGGGCTGAAGCGTTGCTGCGCTGGCAGTCGCCGGAAGGAGAATATGTATCGCCGGAGTTTATCATTGATTGGGCGGAAACAGCCGGCTATTCGTATGACCTGACCAAGTGGCTGGTTCATCGGGCAATGCGCCAATTGCGAGACTGGCAGGGTAAATTGGAGGTGGGGCTGGCGGTGAATGTACCCGCCAATCTTGCGGGCGACCCCGACCTGCCGGCTCTCTTTAGTGACGCGATGGCTATCTGGGGTGTGCCTCCAGGAAAGGTCACGGTTGAGATTACCGAGCGGGCGGTTATTGAGGATAAGCAATCCGGGTACGATAATCTCCTCAGGCTGAAAGAGATGGGTATTGTCATCTCCATTGATGATTTTGGTACAGGCTATTCCTCCCTGTCCTACTTCAAGCATATTCCCGCTTCGGAACTGAAGATTGACAAGTCATTTGTCGATTCAATGTTGGTGGATGCCCAGGACCTGGAACTGGTGAAAATCATCATTCATATAGCGCACCAGTTCGGGCTGACTGTGGTTGCCGAGGGAGTGGAGGACAGGGAAAGCCTGGATATGTTGCGGGAACTGGGCTGCGACACCGCCCAGGGCTTTTATATCAGCAAAGCCCTGGACGGAGAGGCGTTTGAATCCTGGATTGATTGTTGGGGGGGGATCGCCCCCCGGGGATAGACTCGCGCGCCGGCAGGGCGGGAAGGCGTGTACTAGCGGCGCTTGCGGGCCTCTGCGAATGCGTTTGCAAACGCGCCGCCTGCAGCTGGTTTATCAGGTGTTTTTTTTCTGTCTTGCCTGGTGCTGGTTTCTGTATGCTTGCGCGGTGCCTGGCCCCTGGTTTTGTTATGCTCACCGGCCTTGTCTGTCAGGCGCATGCTCAAACCGATGCGCTTACGCTGGGGATCAATTTCCATTACCTTCACTCGCACGATGTCGCCCGCTTTGACCACGTCCCGGGGGTCTTTGACAAAACGCTCTGCCAGGACAGAGATATGGACCAGGCCGTCCTGGTGCACACCTATATCCACAAATGCACCAAAGGCCGTCACATTGGTTACGGTGCCTTCCAGCATCATGTCTGGTTCCAGATCAGAGATTTTTTCCACACCCTCCTGGAAATTGGCCATTTTGAACTCGGGTCTCGGGTCTCGTCCCGGTTTTGCCAGCTCGGCAATAATGTCTTTCACTGTGGGCAAGCCTACTGTGTCATCGGTGTAGGCAGCAGGGTCCAGTGAACGCAGGAAGCTGGTGTCACCAATCATGGTGCCGATGTCGCGCCTCTGGTGATCTGCAATAGTCGCTACCACGCGATAGGATTCCGGATGCACGGCGGAGCCATCCAGCGGGTTATCTCCGCCTACTACCCGCAGGAAGCCGGCAGCCTGTTCAAATGTCTTCTCGCCAAAGCGAGGCACGCTCAGTAACTCTTTTCGGCTGGTAAAACTGCCGCGCTGGTCACGCAGCGCCACTATGTTACCCGCGATGCTCTGATTCAGGCCGGACACTCTCGCCAGCAATGGGACTGAAGCGGTGTTGACGTCGACACCCACCGCGTTCACACAGTCTTCCACCACGCTGTCCAGTTGCCGGGCCAATTGCATCTGGCTGACGTCGTGCTGGTACTGGCCGACGCCAATAGACTTGGGGTCAATTTTAACCAGCTCCGCCAGCGGGTCCTGCAGCCGTCGGGCGATGGATACGGCACCGCGGATGGTGACGTCCAGGTCCGGGAACTCCCGGGCGGCGAATTCGGATGCAGAGTAAATGGAGGCCCCTGACTCATTCACCATTGCCTTGCGCACATTCGGTAGCGGGTGTTGTCGCAACAGTTCGCCCACAAATTTGTCAGTATCCCTGCCCGCGGTACCGTTGCCAATGGCGATTAATTCCACCCCGTGCGTTTTTATCATATGCAACAGGGTAGCCTCGGCTTCCTGCAGGCGTTTGCGTGGTTCGTGGGGGTAGATAGCGCCGTGATCCAATACCTTGCCGTTGGCGTCCACTACCGCCACCTTAACCCCAGTGCGCAGGCCGGGATCCAGGCCGATAGTCGCTCTGGGTCCTGCCGGCGCAGCCAGTAACAGGTCCTTGAGGTTGTGGGCGAAAACTTCGATAGCCTGCTGCTCCGCCCTTTCGCGCAACTGTCCCAGCAGGTCAGTCTGCAGGTGGGTTAGCAGTTTTACCCGCCAGGCCCAGCGCACAGTTTCCCGCAGCCACTGATCGGCGGGTCGCTGCTGGTCCTCAATCTGCCAGTGCTGTGCGATCATCCCCTCGCAGGGGTGGGTGTCGGTGGCTTTTTCCTCGGTGCTCAGCAACAGGTTGAGTGACAGAATGCCCTCGTTCCTGCCGCGAAACATCGCCAGTGCGCGGTGTGAGGGTACGCCTGACAGTTTTTCGGTGTGCTCAAAGTAGTCGCGAAATTTGGCGCCCTCGCTGTGCTTGTCTTCCAGCAGGCGGCTGGCCAGTAGTGCATGCGTACTCAGGAACTGGCGCAGGGCTGCCAAAAGATCCGCGTCCTCCGCGAAGCGTTCCATCAGAATTTGACGGGCTCCGTCCAGTACCGCTTTGCTATCACCAAATCCGGCCTCCTCGTTCAAGTACTCTTGTGCACAGGTCTCAGGATCAAGGCCTGGGTCTGCCAGCAATGCATCCGCCAGCGGTTCCAGTCCAGCCTCGCGGGCGATGAGCGCCTTGCTGCGCCGCCTGGGTTTGTAGGGCAGGTAGAGATCTTCGAGTCGATTCTTGGTGTCGGCGTTAATGATAGCCAGCTCCAGCTCAGCGCTGAGTTTGCCCTGCTCGGCAATGCTGTCGAGAATGGTGCGTCGCCGGTCTTCCATCTCCCTCAGGTAGTGCAGTCGTTCGTTCAGTTGTCGCATCTGGGTATCATCCAGGGCACCTGTCACCTCCTTTCGGTAGCGGGCAATGAAGGGTACGGTGGCACCTTCATCGAGGAGTTTGATGGCGGCATCCACCTGGCTGGAGAGAACAGAGAGCTCCTCCGCGATACGCTGGGAAATAGCTTTGGTCATGGTCTGTGCAAATCTTTTATAGGGGGGTTATGACAGCATAGTACTGCGTGGAGGCTCGATTATGCTCCAGCGCGGGGGACATTGCGATCTGGATATTTGGCGGCTTTTATGTATAGCCAGGCAAACCTGTCTGCCTGTGCCCCGGGATGTACCCGGGGCAGGGCCTCGTCGCTTACGTCCTGAATTTCTTTACTGCCGCCAGCAGCTGGCGGCAGGTGATCTGGCCTATCAGGCGGCCATTTTCCACCACAGGCCGACGGCGATGCTTTTTGAGCAGCATGTCCTGGGCGACATCCAGTATGTTTTCATCAGGGTGGGCTACCAGGAGGTTGTCACCCGTCATGTGATCCTCCACCGCGCCTATGCTGGTGTTGTTGTAGGTTGCACCCAATGCCGCACGCAGGCAATCAAGCTCAGAGAGTATACCCACAAGGTTGCCGTCAGAATCGACAACACAGACCCCTGAAATCTTGTTATCAATAATGACCTGCATTGCGTCCAGTATATTGTCCTGCGGTTTTACCTTGACCGGGTGGGGTAGCATATAGTCCCGGAGGTTGACTGATTGCAGCATAAAGTACTCCTACCCGTAGGATTTGATGTGTCTCAGTGATCAGTGATGTTCACTAAAGTATAGCCCGTAAATATTGCATTAGTGATTGCGGAGCAACCCCCAGTACCAGGATGCTTGCGATCAGTATTCCGGAGAGGACCTTTCCGCGCCAGTTGCCGATGATTTCCTGCTCGGCCCCGTGCTCTTCCGGGCGGCGGGTCATGTAGTAAACGACACGCAGGTAGTAGTAAATGCCAATGGCGCTGCCTGCAACCAGGCTGAACAGTAGCACCCAATGGTGGCCGGCTACCGCGGCGTTCACCAGGTAAAATTTGGCAATAAAGCCGGCTGTCAGGGGTATGCCTGCCAGCGATAGCAATGCGGTCAGCATGAGGCAGGCCATTAGCGGCTGGCGCCAGAACAGACCGCTGAGGTTCTGTAATCGCACGTTCTCCCTTCCAGACGGGTCGGTACTGATCAGGGTCAGCAAGCCAAAGGCGGCGATGGTGGTAGCTGTGTAGGCAATGAGATAGTAGCTGGCGGCCTCTACTGCCAGCGCTTGGTTGGCGGCGTTGATGCAAACCATGAACACGATCAGCAGGTAGCCCATGTGGGCAATGGAGGAGTAGGCGAGCATGCGTTTGATATTGTCTTGCAGCAGTGCCAGAAGGTTGCCTGCGAGCATGCTGAATATGGCGAGCAGGCCGGTGATTTGCACCAGGATAGTGTATCGAAACAGGTCGGCATCCAGGAACAGTCGTAACAGCACGACAAAGACCGCCGCCTTGGCCACAGAAGCAAGGAAACCGCTTACAGGGGAGGGGGCGCCCTCGTACACATCCGGTGTCCACAGATGGAAAGGCACCACCGACAACTTGAAGCCCAGGCCCGCAAAAATCATGACGGCCGCTGGTAGCAGGATGCTCTGGCCAGTTGTGGAATCTCCCAGGGCGTCACCCAACTCGGCAAACCCGAGGACGCCGGTTGCGGCATAGAGCAGGGCGAAACCAAATAGTGCGGTGGCCGTGGCGGCGCCTGACAGGACCAGGTATTTGACCGCGGCCTCCAGTGGCAGGATGGACTTGTTCGGGTAGGCGATCAGGGTATAGAGCGAGATCGACAACAGCTCCAGACCTAGCAGTAGCGAGGCCAGGTGTACCGCATACGCCAGCACGCATGCACCCATGGTGGCCAGTACCAGC
The DNA here is from genome assembly GCA_963765545.1 of uncultured Gammaproteobacteria bacterium. Classification (GTDB taxonomy): domain Bacteria; phylum Pseudomonadota; class Gammaproteobacteria; order Pseudomonadales; family Halieaceae; genus JARRPM01. The sequence goes on from CAVXWW010000003.1 coordinate 144,667, forward strand.
AGCAGGAAAAACTCCTCGGGTTCGTCTCCGCGGGCAATATAATCGCGCGCAAGCAGTGCGGTAGCGGCGCCGGCGATGCAGAACAGGGTGCAAAACAGCAGGGCGAAGTTATCGGCCAGCAGCAGGGGGGTCACCTGTACGGGCGCGACCTCCAGCGCCAGTCGGCATGAGAGGCCGGCCAGCACCAGGGTCAGCGTTGCCAGCGCGGCAGTCAGGCGCGGGTTGCGTGCCCAGGCAATCTGCAGCATCAGTAGCGTGGCGCCTATCGCCAGTATCAGCAGCGGTAGCAGGGCCTGAAAACCCGCGCCGGTCATAAGATGCTCCCGCCCGGCGCCAGTGCCGCGACTGTATTGTCCAGCCCCGTGATTGCCTGCAGCTTATCCAGTACCGGTTGGGTCAGGTCCAGAACAGGTTGTGGGTATAGGCCCAGCCACACAAGGGCGATAATCATTGCCGCCATCGCGACCATCTCGCGCGCGTCGAAATCGGCCATTTTGCGCTGCTCATCGGGACGCCCCTGGAACGCTTGCTGGATTAGCCACAGCGAATAGATCGCAGCTGTAATAAGCCCCAGGGCGGCGATAGCGGTGAGCCAGGGCTGTACTGCAAACAGCCCCAGCAGTATCAGGAACTCTGCTACAAAATTTCCCAGGCCGGGCAGGCCCAGGGAGGCTACTGCAAAAAACATGGCGCAGGCGCCCATGCGCGGCGCCTGGTGCCAGAGGCCGCCCATGCGCCCCATGTCCCGGGTGTGCAGTCGATGCTGTAATGCGCCGGCCAACATGAACAAGGCCGCCGTACTTACGCCGTGGGCCACCATCTGCATCACCGCGCCCTGCAGTGCCAGCTGGTTCCATGCATACAGGCCCAATAGTACGAAACCCATATGGCTGACGCTGGAGTAGGCAACCAGTCGTTTGAAGTCAGTCTGGGCAAAGGCGAGTACAGCGCCATAGATCACTCCCGCTGCACCCAGCCCCATGGCGACAGGTGCAAATTGTTGTGAAGCCTCTGGAAACAGGGGTATACAGAAACGCAGCAGACCGTAAGCGCCGGTTTTGAGCAGTATGCCAGCCAGCAACACGCTGCCGGCTGTCGGGGCCTGGGTGTGGGCATCGGGCAGCCAGGTATGGAATGGAAAAGCCGGTAGTTTCACCGTGAATGCCAGGAAGAACCCCAGCATGGTCCACCAGGCCAGGCGGGGATCCAGTGACAGGCCAAGCAAGTCAAAGTAGCTGAAACTGAGCTGGCCAGTGAGGGCCATCCCCTGCCATGCCAGCACCACAATGGCCAGCAACATCAGGAGGCCGGAAGCCTGGGTAAAGATAAAAAATTTCATAGCAGCGTAGCTTTTATTCTCGTGTCCCCAGATGGCGATCAGCAAGTACATGGGAATCAACATGACTTCCCAGAACAAAAAGAACAGGAACATATCTACCGCCAGGAAGACGCCGCATACGCCGGCCAGGGTCCACAGCAGATTTGCCTGGAACAGTCCGGGTTTGAAGTCAATCTCCGACCATGAGGACGCGATTGCAATCAGCCCCAGCGCGAGGGTCAGTACAACCAGCAGCAGGCTGAGCCCGTCCATCGCCAGCTCCAGGGCGATGCCGAATCGCGGCATCCAGGCCAGCTTCAGGTGCGATAGCCAGTGGCCGGCTTGCCCGGGTTCGTTGATCACTGTCAGCGGCTCTGCCGGCACTGCGGCCAGCAGAAACAGTAGCGCCACTACCACCGTTGCCAGGGCTGTCCAGCGCGGCAGGTTTGGGTGAAGTTTTTCCGACTGCCACGCTGCAACGCCCCCGCCCAGCAGGATAAGTATGAGCACTACCATCATCACGTGGCGTTCCTCAGCATGATGGCCAGCAGCAACACCAGGCCGAAGACCATGGTGGTGGCGTACCAGCGCAGCTCGCCTGTTTGCAGGGCAGCGAGTTTATGGTGGGTCCACTGGCTCACCGAGACGATGCCATTGTAGAGTTGATCCACAGGTTCATTGCGACACCAGTGGGACACTGTTGAATAGGGCCGCACCCAGAGCGCGTCATACAGTTGATCAATGCGCCAGCCATTCAGCCAGAAATCCCGCAGCTTGCTACCCAACGGCGATTCGACCAGCGCATCGATGGATAGCTGGCGCCCCAGGAACAGCAGATAGGCGAGCAGCAGCCCAAGCAGGGGTGTGGCGATGCTGATGTATTCGATGGTATGGCTGGCCGTATGGTGCCCGGCCGGGGGAAACACTCCGGTCAGGGGCAATACCAGCAGGCCACCCACCAGGGCCATAATGCACAGCAACGCCAGTGGCACGGCCATTTTCCAGCCCGGCTGGCGATCCGGCTCCGTATGCGCCTCCCCGAAGAAAACCACGAACACCAGTCGGAAGCTGTAAACACCGGTAAGCAGCGCACCGAACAGGCCTCCCGCCCACAGCCAGGGTCCGGTGCCGGGTAGTTCCCAGGCAGAAAGCAGGATGGCGTCCTTGCTGTAAAAGCCGGATGTGAAGGGCAGGGCAGCCAGCGCTGCCGAGCCGATCAGGAAGCTCCAGAAGACCACCGGCAGGCGGGTGCGCAAACCGCCCATGCGAAAAATATTGTGCTCGTGGTGCAGGCAATGGATCACCGCGCCGGCCGCCAGGAATAGCAGCGCTTTAAAAAAGGCATGGGTGACAAGGTGGAAAATTCCCGAGGCAAAAGCGCCCACGCCCATGGCCAGGAACATGTAACCGATCTGGCTGATAGTGGAGTAGGCCAGGATGCGCTTGATATCGTGTTGTGCAAGGGCAGCGAACGCCGCCAGCAAAAGGGTGGCCAGGCCTATCCATGCCACCGCTTCCTGGGTGGGTGGTGCCAGCAGGAACAGGCCGAAGGTCCGGGCTATCAGGTAGACGCCTGCTGTGACCATGGTGGCCGCGTGAATCAGCGCACTGACCGGGGTAGGGCCGGCCATCGCGTCGGGCAGCCAGGTGTGTAATGGTAGCTGGGCCGACTTGCCCACGGCACCGCCGAGCAACAGGGCAGTGGCTATGATGGGCAGGCTGTCGCCCACCTGCCACTGGCTGTTGGCGGCGGCCAGCAGTGGCTGTATCTCCAGGGTGCCAAGCTCGGTGAATAACAGGAGCAGCCCCAAAGCCATGGCGGTGTCGCCAATCCGGGTCACCACAAACGCCTTGCGCGCCGCCTTGCCGTTGGCGGGGTCGCGATACCAGAACCCCACCAACAGGTAGGAGCATACTCCCACGCCCTCCCAGCCAAGATAGAGCAGCAGCAGGTTGTCGCCCATCACCAGCAGCAACATGGCGCCCACGAACAGGTTCATGTAGGCGAAATACCGGCAGATCGACTCGTCTTCCCACATGAATTCGATTGAGTAGAGATGGATCAGAAAGCCCACGCCGGTAATGACGGACATCATTACCACTGTCAGGCCATCGATATAGAACGCGATTTTCGGGGTGAAATTCCCCACTGCCATCCATGTCCACAGGGTGATTTCCCGCACCTCGCCATCCGCCAGGAAATTGCGGGTGAGTACGGCCACGCACAGGGCCGCCAGGCCCACGGAGCCGGCCCCCAGCAGTGCCGCCAGCTGCCGGGGCATCTTGCCTGCACTAAGTATCAACACCACGGCGCTGGCCAGGGGGAGCAATGGGATGAGCCAGATGCCTGCCATATCAGCCACGCAGCCTCCTGGCCTGGTCTATGTCCAGGGTCTTGAAGCGCCGCTGAATCTGCAGTACCAGGCCCAGTCCTACCGCCACTTCGGCTGCTGCGACTGTCAAAATGAGCAGGAAGATGATCTGGCCATCAGCCTGGTCCCATTTGGCGCCCGCGGCCACGAAGGCCAGTGCGGAGGCATTGAGCATCACCTCCAGCGACATAAGCATGAAAATAATATTGCGCCGCAGCATCAGGCCCATCAGCCCGCAACTGAACAACAGGCCCGCCAGTGCCAGCACCTGTTCCATCGGTATCTGCAAGCCGCCCATCAGCGTTTGTGCTCCCGTCGGACGATGAAGCGTCGACCCAGGTGGTAGGCGCCTACCAGCCCTGCCAGCAGTAGCATCGAGGCAAGCTCCACCGCCAGCAGGTAGGGGCCGAACAGGGTCAGGCCCACTTCCTTGGGTGTCACAGTTCCCCCTGCCGTGGTCGCCGGGGCATGGCGCAGTGCCAGTAACAACTCGAGTAGCAGCAGGCCAGCCAGGATGCCGGGCACAATCCAGTTGCGTCCCTTGAGCCATTCGCGCTCCTGCGACACGCCGTCCTGGCCAACGTTCAGCATCATAATGACGAACACGAATAACACCATGATCGCCCCGGCGTAGATCACAATCTCAAGTGCAGCGGCAAAGGGTGCACCCATCAGAAAGAACAAGACCGCCACGGCCAGTAATGACACGATCAGGTAGATCAGGGCATGCGCGGCATTGGCTCGTGTCAGCGCAAGTCCTGTTGCCAGCAGCGCGACCGTAGCTGCAATGTAGAAAAGTACCTCCATCATGGCAGCAAACTCTTTACATCAATGGGCGGGGCCTCATGCTGCGCCTCGCCCTTGTCCTTGCCCTTGATGGCCAGGCCGGACACCCGGTAGAAGTTGTAGTCATGGTATTTCCCGGTGCCCTGAATCTGCAGGTGCTCTTTTTCGTAAACCATGTTGCTGCGATCGTACTCACACATCTCAAAGTCCGGTGTGAGCTGAATGGCATTGGTGGGGCAGGCCTCTTCGCACATGCCGCACATAATGCAGCGGGAGAAATTGATGCGGAAAAATTCCGGGTACCAGCGCCCGTCTTCTTTTACTCCCTGCTGCAGGGCGATGCAGTCCACCGGGCAGGCCACGGCGCACAGGTTACACGCCACGCAGCGCTCCTCCCCGTCCGGGTCATTGGTGAGGACGATGCGGCCGCGATAGCGCGGGGCAAGGTAAGGCTTCTGCTCCGGGTACTGCACCGTCTCGGCCCGGGTAAAACTGTGCTGCAGGATGGTCCAGATCGTGCGCAGCTGGCTGGTCAGGGATTTCAGCATGTCACGCTCCCTCCAGCAGCAGGGCAATCGCGCCGGTTACCAGCAGGTTGAGCAGGGTCAGGGGCAGCATGACTTTCCAGCCCAGTGCCATCAACTGGTCATAACGCGGCCGCGGTATAGCGGCGCGCAGCAAGATGAAAAAGCAGATCAGGATAAATACTTTCAGACTGAACCAGACCAGTGGTGGCAGCCAGGGTCCCAACCAGCCGCCGAAGAAAAGGGTAGCTATCATGCAGCTGATCAATAGCAGCCCCAGGTATTCTCCCAGCATGAACATGGCGAACTTCATGCCACCGTACTCGGTGTGAAACCCCGCGGTCAGTTCGTGTTCTGCCTCCGGCAGGTCGAAGGGCAGGCGATGGCTTTCGGCGATACCGGCAATCATGAACGTGAACAGGCCGAGAAATTGGGGAATGCAGTACCACATGTCGCGCTGGGCCTCGACGATAGCCCGCAGGCTGAAGCTGCCGGTGAGCATGACGACGCCCATCAGCGACAGACCCATGAATACCTCGTAACTCACCATCTGGGCCGCACTGCGAAGGCCGCCCAGCAGGGCGTACTTGTTGTTGGAGGCCAGGCCGCCCAGCAGGACGCTATAGACCGCCAGCGAGGTCATGCCAAGGAAGAACAGCAGGCCTATATTGATATCGAGTACGTACAGCTCCGGGCCAAACGGTACCACCGCGAAGCCCAGCAACATGGCCACTACGATGGCGGTAGGTGCGAAAATAAATACTGCGCGATCGGCAAAGGGCGGCACCCAGTCGTGTTTGGTGAGCAGCTTTATCATGTCGGCCGCCACCTGCAGCACACCGAAGGGGCCGAGCCGGTTGGGGCCGTAGCGATCCTGCCACACACCGAGCAGGCGTCGCTCAAACCAGGTGAGGATGGCCGCACCACCCACGGCGGCGGCGATAATGATCAGGCCAAAGCCGATAGTGTCGAGCTCAGACATGGCCGTCCCCCATTCCGCCCAACCGGTCGCTGCCGATCACTTGCGGCCGCCGCTGCCACGAGCCAGCCTTACGCAGGCCGACCTGTAGCAGCGGTGCCAGGTCTGTTGTGCCATCCAGGCCCACGCTATAGCCGGCGCACCCCGGGACCATAGTGTGATTGACGCGCACTTCCAGGGTTGCCAGGCCATCGCCCACGTCCACTCCGTCGCCGTTTGATACTCCCAGGGTTGTTGCGTCTGCAGGGCATAATTCTATAAATGCCGGTACTACCAGCTCGGCAAGCCCGGGGCTGAGGGCGCTGAGTTCGTCGCTGCCGAAAATACGTTGGCGCGGCACCATCAGCCAGTGCCCGTCTGTCGGCCGCCCTGCTGATGCGGCCACACGGCCCTGCGCTGTCTCTTGCGGGCCTGTGGATCGACCGGTCTGGCCTGGATGCAACAACCGGGCCCCCGCAGTGCCGCCCTTCAGCGGGCCACCGGTATGGGTCTGGAATTTGTGCACCGACTGGTTTGAGTTCCAGCCCGGGGACCAGACCCAGGGTATGAGAGCGCCGGGCTGGGTTCGGTTCAGGCCTTCCATCGTAAACGCCAGTGGCGTCTCTTCGTCCTCACGCTGTTTTGGTTCGTGGACCGAAATATTTGCGCGCATGGCGGTGCGTCCGCTGTACCGCGCGGGCTGGCGCGGAATCTTTACGCCCAGGTTCAGGTAGTGCAGGTCCGGTGCCGCCGCGGTGATCCCCGCCAGGGCGGGTATCCGGGCGGCACAGTCGCGGGTAATATCGTCGAAGTGATGCATGGCGCGTACTTCGGGTCGCTCCAGCTCCTTCATGCAGGCCAGCAACCACACCCATGACGGGCGCCGCTCTTCCCTGGGCTGGAATATAGGGTAGTAGCGCTGGGCGCGCCCTTCGAGGCTGACCAGTGTACCTTCGCTCTCGGCGAAATTCGCGGCAGGTAGTGCCAGGCTCGCGGCGGAGGTGGTGGCATTATCCAGGCCGTCCAGCACAATGACATCGCGGCAGGCCGCGAGCAGTGCATTTACCCGGGTGGCGCTGCCCCGACGGTAGAGATCGTTCTCCAGCACTATCAGTGTATCCAGTTCGCCGGCCGACGCGCGTTGCTCCAGCGCAGCCAGGTCCGGTGCATCTGGCCCTGTCAACATGGACTGTCCCAGGCTATTGGCTTCGGGTACACACAGGCACAACATGGCTTGTTTGCCCGCGCTGGTCAGGGCGCTCGCGACCTCCGCTGCTGCCTGCATCACCGCGGCGCTGCCGCAACCTGTGCCCGCGATGACCAATGGCCTGCTGGCGCCGGCCAGGGCCGCAGCAATGGTACTCGCGTTATCTGATCGTGGGTGTGGGGAGGAATCTCCAGAGTCGGCTATACCGGCTGCCACGGCCTGGCCAAGGTTGGCGATATCCTGGGGCGCCATGCTATAGCGTTGTGCGGCCACATCGTCCAGGGGGGTATCCGCCACGCTGGCGATGTACATTGGACTGCGTTGTTCCTGCGCCAGGTTACGAATCGCGGCATCCTGCCAGGTCTCCAGGCGTAGTTGCGCGGCCAACTCGTAGGCCTTGTTGCGCACACTCTGGCGCAGTGCCAGGGCGATGCGCGGCGCCGTGTTGGTCACGTCCTCCCCCAGGATCAATATTGCATCCGCCGACTCGATAGTTTTGATATCAGGGATCACGGCGGGGCTGTCCTGCTGCAGGCGAAGCGCCAGGTTAACCAGGGGCTGCTCGACGTCACTGAATCCGGGGGCAAAATTTGTCGCGCCCACCAATTGCCGCAGCAGGTAGTTCGCCTCTACCGATGCCCGCGGCGAACCGATGCCTGCAAGCTTGCCGTTTGCGCAGCGGTCCATCATATGGTGGAGTGCATCATGGTGATTCAGTGCCTGGTAGCGGCCGTCTGGCTGACGTAAGCCGGGGTATTCCAGCGCGCGTTCACTGTTGACGAAGCCCGCGCCAAAGCGCCCGCGATCGCACAGGAAGTAGCCGTTGACCTCGGCATTGAAACGGTTGTGGACCCGCTTCAGCCTGCCGTAGCGCTCACCGGGCATGGTGTTGCAGCCCACCGCGCAGCCGGTGCAGACCGAGGGCGCTGACTGCAGGTCCCACTTGCGGGTGTAGTCGTTGACCAGCGACTTGTCGGTAAACACTCCGGTTGGGCAGACTTCTACCAGGTTGCCGGCGAACTCACTTTGTAGCACGCCGTCCTGGTGGCGGCCAAAGTAGACGTGATCGTGGGCGGCCATGGCAGCCAGGTCGGTGCCGCCGGCGTAGTCCTGGTAGTAGCGAGTGCAGCGATAACAGGCAATACAGCGGTTCATCTCGTGGTTGATCAGAGGCCCGAGGTACTGGTTGCGGTGCGTATTCTTGCGGCCGCGGTAGTGGCGGTCACGGTGGCCCACCATGACCGTCATGTCCTGCAGGTGACACTCGCCGCCCTCGGCGCAGACCGGGCAGTCGTGGGGGTGGTTGAGCATCAGCGACTCGACGATCGACTCGCGAAAATGGCTGGCCTTGTCTCCCGCCAGCGAGAAGATTGCACCCTCCGTGACTGGGGTCATGCAACTCATCACAATGCGCCCACGCTCGTCCTCGGCATTCTGGTACTGCACCACGGCGCACTGGCGGCAGGCCCCTATGGAACCCATGGCCGGGTGCCAGCAGAAGTAGGGCAGGTCCAGGCCCAGTGACAGACAGGTCTCCAGCAGGTTGCTGCCGGCCTCGGCCTCATAGCTTACGCCGTCTATGGTTATCATCGGCATCAGCGGCTTCCCCCGTCACAGAAAGGGCAGGCGCTGCCGCTGATATGTCGTTCGAAGTCCTCACGAAAATATTTCATGGCGCTTTGCAGCGGTTCCATCGCGCCGGGCGCCAGGGCGCAATGGGTGTTGCCTATGGCGCCGATGAACTCGACCTGCCGCGCCAGGGTGTCCATATCTTCCGGCTGGCCTAGCCCCTGCTCGATGTCGTCCAGCACCTGGGCGGACCAGGGCAGGCCATCGCGACACGGCGTGCAGAAGCCGCAGGACTCCCGGGCGAAAAATTCCATCAGGTTTTTGACAAAACCCACGGGGCAGGTTTTGTCATCGAGAATAATCATGGTGCCGGTGCCCATGCGGCTGCCCGCCTTGCCGATAGTGCCGTAGTCCATGGCCAGGTCCAGGTGTTCAGGGGTGAGGAAGTCGGTGGAGCCGCCCCCGGGCAGGAAACCGCGCAGTTGGTAACCGTCCTCCATACCGCCGGCGTGACGCTCGATAATCTCCCTGATGGGAGTGCCGATCGGCAGCTCCCAGCAACCCGGGTTTTTAACCCGGCCACTCACACCGTAGAGTTTGGTGCCGGCGTCCTCGGTCAGGCCCAGGGCCTGGAACCAGTTGGCCCCACGCTCAATAATGTGATGGATATTGCACAGGGTTTCCACGTTGTTGACGATGGTGGGGCGGCCCCACAGGCCGCTGACCTGTGGAAAGGGAGGCTTGGCCCGCGGGTTGGCGCGCTTGCCTTCCAGCGAACTTATCAGTGCGGTTTCCTCGCCGCAAATATAGCGCCCGGCACTACTGTGCACCTGCATATCCAGGTGGTAGCCTGAGCCCAGGATATCCTTGCCCAGGTAGCCCTTGTCGTAACAGACCGCGATCGCCTCGCGCAGTAATTTTGCCGCCAGGTGATACTCGGCCCGGATAAAGATATAGGCCACATCTGCCTGGATCGTAAACGCGGCACAAATCATGCCCTCGATCAGCTGATGAGGGTCACATTCCAGCAGCAGGCGATCCTTGAAAGTACCGGGCTCCATCTCGTCGGCATTGCAAATCAGGTATTTGTGGCCGGGGTTTCCCGCGTCGTCCATGGGCACGAAGCTCCACTTCATCCCGGTGGGGAAGCCCGCACCGCCGCGGCCACGCAGATTGGAATCCTTGATGATCTGCAGGCAGTCTGCGGGAGAAAGCTTGCCTATGGCGGCTTTCATTCCGAGGTAACCGCCGTTGGCCTCATAGGCCGCGAGGTCGGTAGGCGAGCGGTCGGGGCGCACGTTGCGAGTCAGCGGCAGGTCCAGGCTCATTCCCCGGCCCCCATTTTGGCGAACAGGGCCTGCAGGGACTGTGTGTCGACGTCCTCGTGCAATTCCTCGCCAACCATAAGCACCGGCGCCTTGTCGCAGGCGCCCAGGCAGGTCACGGGCAGCAGCGTATAGCGATTATCAGAGCTTGTTTCCCCCAGCCCTATATCCAGCTGCTGCGAGATCGCTCGCTGCAGGGAGTCGCAACCCTTGATCCAGCAGCTGATGCTGTTGCACAGCAAAATGATATTGTCCCCTACCGGTTGCCGAAAGATCAGGTTGTAAAAGGTGGCGATGCTGTCCAGCTCGGCGGCGGACATGTGCAGATGGCGGGCGAGGGCGCGCAGGCTCTCATCGGATACCCAACCGCGGTGCGCCTGCACGATCTTCAGGGCGTCGATGGCAACTGCCGCCCGGTAGGGTACGTGGGCGATCTCCGCGTCAATCTCAGCGATCTCCGGCGCACTCAGGACGGGTTCGCTTTCATCAAATACGGGGATCAAATCACTCATACGCTCACCGGTCCACATCCGCCATGACGAAGTCGATGCTGGCGATGATCGCGATCAGGTCAGGAATCATCAGCCCCCGGCTGATCAGTGGAATTTGCTGCAGGGCGGGAAACGAGGGTGTGCGAATGCGGGTGCGGTAGGCGCCCGTGCCGCCATCACTCACCAGGTGGTAACTGTTGATGCCCTTGGTTGCCTCAATTGGAAAGGACGCTTCTCCCGCCGGGACTACCGGCCCCCAGCTCACATTGAGAAAATGGTGAATCAGTGTTTCGATGTCCTGCAAAGTACGTTCTTTTGGTGGCGGCGTCGTAAGGCGGTGGTCACTCTTGTAGGGGCCTTCCGGCATATTGTCCAGGCACTGGCGGATTATGCGCAGGCTCTGGCGTATCTCTTCTACTCGCACCACGGCCCGATCGTAGCTGTCGCCCTTGTGGCCTACCGGGACTTCGAACTCGAACTGGTCGTAGCCGCCATAGGGGCGGTCGCGACGCAGGTCGAAGTCCATACCCGTTGCTCGCAGTGACGGGCCGGTAATGCCCCACTCCAGGGCTTCCTGGGAGCTGTAACTGCCTATATCCACAGTGCGTTGCTTCAGGATGCTGTTGTCCATGGCCATCACCTGATAGTGATCCAGGCGCGCTGGCATGCTGTCAATGAAATCGCGTACCAGTTGCTCCCAGCCACGGGGCAGGTCTTGTGCCACGCCGCCCACGCGGAACCAGGCGGGGTGCATTCTCCCGCCAGTGATAGCCTCGATAATGCCGAACAGTCGTTCCCGATCGGCAAACATATAGAAGACAGGGGACATCTGGCCCACGTCCTGGGCGAAGGTGCCGTAGAACACGAGGTGGCTGGATATCCGAAAAAATTCGGCCAGCATAATGCGTATCACCCGGGCCCGGTCCGGCACCTTGATGCCGGCGAGGGTTTCGACCGACATCACATAGGCCAGGTTGTTCATCACGCCGCCCAGGTAGTCGATGCGGTCGGTATAGGGTATGAACGAGTGCCAGGTCTGGCGCTCGCCCATTTTTTCGGCGCCGCGATGGTGGTAGCCGATATCCGGTACCGCGTCGACGATAACCTCTCCGTCCAGTTGCAGCGCAATGCGAAATACTCCGTGCACAGACGGATGGTTTGGGCCCAGGTTCAGAAACATGAACTCGGTATCTTCAGTGGCGCGCGCCATGCCCCATTCCTCGGGCTTGAAAAGCAGTGCTTCCTGCTCCGCATCCTGGGTTTCCTGGTCCAGGCTGAAGGGTTCCATCTCGGTGGCCCTGGCGGGATGATCCTTGCGCAGGGCATGGCCTTCCCAGGTCGGAGGCAGCAGTATGCGGCGCAAGTTGGGATGACCACTGAAAGTAATGCCGTACATATCCCAGGCTTCGCGCTCGTACCAGTTGGCGTTGGGCCAGATGTGCACGGCCGAGGGCACAGTTGGTTCGGCAAGGCTCACCGCGACCTTGATTCGGATCTCTTCGCGATCGCGAATATTAAGCAGGTGATAGACTACGGTGAAATCAATAGCGCCGTCCGGCTTGTGCTCCCGCAGTCGCTCATCGATACCGAACAGGTCCAACAGCATCGGGAAGCGCGGTTGCAGATGCGCCAGTATGTCAAGTACCTGGTGCGGGCTTACCCACAGCGTGGGAGTATTATCCGGTGTGGGCTGTGATACAAAGGCCGGCTCACCAAAGCGGGCAAACAGATCGTTCACCGTGCCTTGTGTGCCTAGTGCCTGTGCCTGTTGCATACCTGTCTCCGGGCTGGTCGGGCCTCTTTGTTATTTATTGACCGGTGATCGGTGCCGCTTAAACCTCATCGGGGCTCCGTAACTCCCCGGCTTCATTACGCTGGGTCTTGAGTTGGTCGCGCCGTGCCGGGAACTCCGGCTTCACGATACGCTGGTCACCTGCCACCCAGCTCAGGGGCCTGCGCTCCTGTTCGATGGCATCCTGCAGCATCATCAGGCCCTGCATAAGCGCCTCTGGCCGGGGCGGACAGCCCGGCACATAGACGTCTACCGGAATAAACTTGTCAACGCCCTGTACCACGCTGTAGATATCATACATACCGCCGGAGTTGGCGCAGGACCCCATCGAGATAATCCAGCGCGGTTCCAGCAGCTGGTCGTAAAGGTGTTGCACCACCGGCGCCATCTTGCGAAAAACCGTGCCTGAGATAACCATCAGGTCCGCTTGCCGTGGGGTCGCGCGAATCACCTCAGAACCAAACCGGGCTATGTCATGGCGGCTGGTGAAGGACGTTGCCATCTCCACGTAGCAACAGGAAAGACCAAAATTAAATGGCCACAGGGAGTGCGCCCTGCCCCATGCAATGAGGTCTTCCAGGCGGGCGAAAAACACATTGCGCCGCACCTGTTCCTCCACGCTTTCGGAAGATCCCCCCGGCGCAGAACTTGCGATGACATCCCCGGGCTTACTGAGACTCCATTCCATTAGTCCTGCACCTCGGGGTGATGAACAGCCTGCGGTTTGCCGGTTCGGGTCTTGAGGCCCCAGTCCAGTGCGCCCGTGCTGAGTTCATAAACCAGGGCGACACCCAGGATGGCCACAAACACGAAGACCGCGATAAAGCCCTCCCAGCCCAGCTCAAAAAACGCCACTGCCCAGGCAAAGATGAAAACGGTTTCAAGATCGAAGATTACGAAGAAAATTGCGACCAGGTAAAACTCAACAGCCATGTGAATCTGTGGCGAGCCGACTGACAGCACTCCGGACTCGAAGGGCATATTGGTTGCCTTGTTGGCCCGGCGCTGACCCAGCACGTAGGAGAGCCCAAGCATGGTCGCCACCAATAGCAACACCGCAATGAAATAGACCACAAAGGGCCACAGGGATGTTTCCGCCTCACTCAACGGGCGCTTCTCCGCGCAGTGAAGCGTGGCGAGGGATTGGGCGAAATCTGGAATAAAGGGGGCTTCGGCAGTTCGTACAAGACGATCTGTCTGTGACATGGCGCTACTGTTTCGCGTCCTAGCATTGGAACTCCAGACTTCCCGAAGGGCGTTCATGGAGGTCACTTGCCCGTACTACTAACCGCGTGGGTAAGTAAATCGACCTGGTACAGTTACCGCGTGATACGCTTTGACTCTAGCGAGGTTGAAAACCAAACGCAAGGTGCTCGCGGAAAATTGCCTGCGCCGTTCAGTTTTTGAGCAGGCCTTGCCCGCAGCTTCGAGAGACCCGCCTATGAAAATTCTGCACATGATGCGCCACGCAAAGTCGGCCTGGAATGAGCCTGGACTATCTGACCGCGAACGCGGGCTCAACAAACGCGGTCTGCGCGATGCGCCTCGCATGGGTCAGGCGCTTTCGCAGCGGATCACGCCAATGCCTGTTAGCGTGAGCCCTGCGCGGCGGGCGCAACTTACACTGCAAGGTTTATGCGAGGGTTGGCCGGCATTGTGTGACCTCCAGCATACCGTTGATGAACAGTTGTATACTTTTTCAGCCGCGGATCTTTTTACCTGGCTGTCGCAGCGCGATACCGCCGAGCAGTCAGTGTTTATCATCGGCCATAACCCGGCGTTTACGGATCTTGCCAATGCCCTGGCCGCTGGTGAGGAACTTGCCAATCTGCCCACTGCAGGCTATTTGCAGCTCGCTTTGGAGATTGACCAGTGGCGGGACATCCGGCAAGGTTGTGGCGCATTCAAAGTCAGCTTGTTTCCTCGCCAACTGTAGGCTGCTTTGATAACCCGTTACCGGAGAATCTCCATGCCCCGCATGACTGTCATTTTGTTGCCGCTTCTGATGTGGGCCACCGGCGCAACTGCATCACCCGCCCAGCGGCTGGGAGAGGCGGTGCGTTTCAAGACCATCAGTCATCAGGACCACAGTGAAATTCAGTACAGTGAATTCGCCGCATACCAGCAGTTCCTGCGACAATCTTTTCCCCTGGCCTTCGCCGGACTGGAGGTGGAGGTCGTTAACGAGTACAGCCTGCTGCTGCGCTGGCCCGGGAGTGACTCCTCCCTGCCTCCCGTGCTGTTTACCGCCCATATGGATGTGGTGCCGGTCGAGCCGGGTACCGAACAGGACTGGCAACACCCGGCGTTTGCGGGCGTGGTTGCGGATGGTCGAATCTACGGCCGCGGTACGCTGGACGACAAGGTGGGAGTGATGGGCTTGCTCGAGGCAGCGGAACAACTGCTGGCTGCGGGTTTTACACCGGACAGGACGCTGGTATTCGCATTCGGTCACGACGAGGAAATCAGCGGCAGGCAGGGCGCGACGGCCCTGGCCGAGCGGATGCGGGAACTCGGCCTGCACTTTACCTGGATGGTGGATGAGGGCGGCATGTTGATTTCAGACAACCCCATGCTTGCCGGCAAGACTGTGGCCATGGTGAACATCGCGGAAAAAGGCTACCTGACACTGACTCTCGAAGCTACAGGTGAAGGGGGGCACTCTTCCAATCCGCCGGCTGTCAGTACAATAGGGCGCCTCGCCAACGCGCTCGCCCGCATCGAGGCGAACCCGTTCTCACCTCGCCTGGTGGTGCCGGTAGAAGCGATGCTGCAATCGCTGGCATCCCATATGGACCAGCCAGAGAAGTTTATCTTCGAGAACCTGTGGCTGACCGGTGGTCTGGTGGCCAGTAATATGTCTGGGGAGCGCTCCACTGCCCCACTGGTGCGCACTACCACGGCACTGACCATGTTCAATGCGGGTGTGAAAGAGAATGTGGTTCCGCAGCGTGCCCTGGCCCGGATCAATTTTCGCCTGTTACCGGGCGATACACCAGAGATGGTGGTGGATTATATTACCGGGGTGGTGGACGACCCCCTGGTCGCGATCAGCTATGAGCAGTGGGATGATATGCCACCGGTCGCCGAATACCCTGGCGGTGGCTATGGGGTGATACAGGCCGCTGTGGAAAGCGTTTATCCCGATGCAGTGGTGGTCCCTTCCATGCTTATGGCGGTAACAGATACGCGTCACTACATCGGTCTGGCCGACAACCTCTATCGCTTTCATGGCGTTGAAATGACCATGAAACAGGTCACTTCAATTCACGGCACGGACGAGTACGTGGAGGTCGAAAGCTATGAGAAGTCTATTGAAATCGCCAGGAAGATGATTGAATCGGCGGCGCAATAGGCGGTCCCCGCCTGACTGGTAAAGCCTGGGTAGTAAAGCCCGGGTAGTAAAGCCGGGGTTTTAGATCTCCAGTTTCGACAGGTCGATATCGTAGGCGCCCGGCTCAAGGCTCCTGGCGATAGCCACAGGGCCCTTTTCGCTGTTGTTCTCTATCTCGCTGAGGTCTAACAGTTTTGGTTCGCGCAAATGATATTTGCGCGAGTCGAGCAACATCATGATCTTGGGTTTGAGGCGTCGGGTGCGGTACTCCGATACCACGACACCGACCTCGCCGGACGTTAGCTCTACGATTGTGCCGGCGGGGTAGATTCCCACAGCTTGAATGAACACCTCAACCAGTTCCGCCTGAAAGTCGATATTCCGGGCTCGGTAGAGCATTTTTATGGCACTCGATGGGGAGACGGCCGGTGCGTGACTGCGATTGCTGGTAACGGCGTCATAGGTGTCAACGATGCCGGCGATACGGGCAAATGCGGGGATTTCATCGCCGGCAAGCCCCTGCGGATACCCGGAACCATCGTAGCGCTCATGATGGTGTGCGACGATATCCAGTACATCCTCGTTCATAATGCCGCTTTCACGCAGGATATCCACACCGTGCGATACGTGTTGCCTCATGTCCCCCGTTTCAACTTCCGACAGAGAGCGGGCTGCCTGTAGCAGGGTAGGTTCCAGGCGCAACTTGCCCACGTCCATTAACATGCAGCCTATCGCAAGCGAGCGCAGGTCGTGTCGCGGCAGACCCAGCTGACGGCCCAGCGAAACAGCCCAGATCGCTGCACTGAGCGAGTGCTGGTAGGCATACTGGTCGTGTTGTTTGAGGCGGGCGAGCCAGATACAGGCATCCGGGTTGCGGGTCATGCTCTCAACGACGGGCTCTACAGATTTTTTCAGGCGAATGACGTTGAGTTTCCCTCCATCACTGACATGCTGGAAGATCTCGTTGACGTCATCCACCAGGTAGTCCAGAACCAGCCAGGCCTGGGCGCTTTCATCCTTCCAGTCACTGCTGTTCGTATAGGGCTTGAGAGGACGCCCGGGAAAGATGTCCTTAATCGGAATAGATGTAGCCTGCGCACGGGCCTGGCGCAATAGCGGGTGGCTTGGGTCCTGGCTCTTCGTGATATCTACGAAGACGTATTCACAGTAGTGCCTGACTTTGTCAATTTCGTCCGCAGACCCAACACAGAAGCCCTGGATCATGAACGGGGTTTCCAGCCATGGTCTATCCAGCCCGCTGACATACATGCCTACGGCCAGGTCCTTTGTCTGCACTTTGAGGGTATGAAGCATACCTGTGCTTTGCCCCCTTCCTTGTTTCTGCCCCGTTAGATTTCCAACATAGCGCAATTTTAAAAAGGAAGTACAAAAATCTGTACTTTTTTCTTGTGCAGAATTTACGCTTCGGAGGCGTCGGGGACCGGTGCCAGGTGTCGCGCCTACAAGTCGAACCGCTCTTTCAGGAAATCTGAGATGCCATCTTCGTCGTGGTGACCAATAATCGCAGTGGCAACCGCTTTGACGGATCTTTTGGCGTTGCTTGGCGCGTAGGCCTCGTCTGCCAGAGCGAACATACTCAGGTCATTGTCGCTGTCGCCGAAGCAGATCACCCGCGTGACTCCGAGATCGGCCTTGATCTGGTTGATGGCCCCGCCCTTGCTGGCGTCGCTGTGATGTATGTCAATCCAGTGCAGTTGCTCTCCCTCTATAGCCGTGCCGGAATACGCTACCAGGTGGGGCTCAGCCTGCACCAGCTGTTCGACCCGTTCGATGGCCTGTCGCGGGCCCAGCGCGCTGATGTTGGTGATGTCGGCGGCAAAGGGCAGCTCGGCCACCGGGCTGACGTGAAGGCCTTCGATATCCGCGAAATGCCTGGCGAGCCTGTGTTCCGAGGGGGTTCGCAGAGGCAGGTGATAGACGCCGTGGCGGTCGCCGGGCTCTACGGTAAAAATAAATGGCGTAACATCCTGGGCCATAAAGCTTTCCAGGATATTGCGAATCTCGCCCATCGTCAGCAGGTTGGAATGGCTGTAGCGCTGCGTGTCCGGGCGCCAGATCATGACACCGTTCTTATAGATGTGGGGCAGGTTGAACTGGCTGCCCGCCAGCAAGGTCCGCGCCGCGTGCAGTGTCCTGCCGGTGGCCACGGTATATGCGATGCCGCGCTTTGCCAGTAGATCCAGCGTGTCCCGGGTGCCCGGCGACAATGTGGATTGGCGGTTCAGCAGGGTACCGTCAAGGTCGAAAACAATAAGATCCATGTCAATACTACAGCCAGAGGTGGGATTAAGGCCGGGCTTTAAGGGTGGTTGCCGGGTATCCCAATATTATACGTATTTCATCGCGCACCAGAGCCTGTTTGTGCCGAATCAGGGAGCTTGCATCCCCGGTAATATTGCTCAGGCAAGGATTTAGTATAACTGATATGCATATATTATGCATTAATAAATTCTTTTTGGTTATATTAAATCCGTTTTGCAATCAGCGTCCCGGCGATAACTTCCTGGGCCTGGGCGGTCGTGTGCCGGGGAGGCCGCAGCGTGGTGTCGGTGTTTCGGGACGAACTCGTGTCTGCACCCGTTCAGGCCGGCTGTCACCGGGCTTCCCGAAGCGGCGTGCCCATGGCAGTGGCATTCTTCAAAGCTGCGTTTGGCGGCTATCAATGCTAGGCTTCACCCCCGCAATAAAGCCATACCCTGAGGACGAGAATAATGCGCATTGTCTGGGCTGTCGCCCTGCTGGTGTTAGCCGGCTGCGGTGCCACCGCCACCAAGCCTGAGCCTGCCTTGCCGCTGGCATCAGATCCCATCATTCCCTGTACTGAGCCGCGTCCAGAGCTGTGCACCATGCAGTACGCGCCAGCCTGTGGAAGTATGGTGGGAGGCGGTTTCAGGACGTATGCATCTGCCTGCAACGCCTGTGCTGATAGTGCAGTGGCGGGATACCAGAACGGGTCCTGCAGCGAATGAGCCTGACTAATCGCATCCTGACCGCAATGTTTGCGGGCATCCTCGTGGGGTCCTTGCTCAACGCCCTGTTGCACGGCGTCGGCCTGCCACCCGGCCTGCGGCTCTTTATCGACGATTTTCTGATCGGGGGCCTGTTCGATGCGGTTGGGCGTATTTTCATTGCTTCGCTCAAGCTGCTGGTGGTTCCGCTGGTACTGGTGTCCCTGATTTGCGGTGCCAGTTCGCTGGGGGACAGTGCCCGGATGGGGCCCATCGCAGTAAAAACCCTTGGCCTGTACCTCGCCACCACGGCTATAGCGGTGACTCTGGCCCTGGTGTTCGCGACCCTGGTCGGCCCGGGCAACCGGATGGATCTTGTCGTCACGAACGGCTTCGAGGCAACGCCACCGCCCCGGCTGGTCGATGTGCTGGTGAATATATTCCCCTCCAACCCTGTGCAGGCCATGGCCAATGGCGAGATGTTGCAGATTATCGTGTTCGCGCTGCTGGTGGGCTATGCCATTGCCCACGCCGGGGAGCCGGGGCGCCGTATCGCCAGCTTTTTCCGGGACCTGGAATCGGTGGTGATGAAGATGGTCGAGATCCTGATGACGCTGGCGCCCTACGGCGTATTTGCGCTGTTGGCCAAGCTTTTTTCCAGCATGGGGCTGGGCGCAATTCTCGATCTCGCGGCGTACTTCTTTACCGTGGTTACGGTGCTGCTGGTACACGCGTTTGTGGTCTACGCCGGGTTATTGAAGTCCCTGGCCGGGCTGTCACCGCGCATCCTGTTCACCAAGATGCGCCCGGTATGGGCATTTGCCTTCAGTACGGCGTCCTCCGGCGCGACCCTGCCTGTTACGCTCAACACGGTAGAGCGGCGCATGGGTGTGCATAATTCGGTGGCGGGTTTCACCGTACCGCTGGGCGCCACCATTAACATGGACGGCACTGCGATTATGCAAGGGGTGGCGACGGTATTTATCGCCCAGGTGTACGGGATAGATTTGTCTGCCACTGCGCTGATTACGGTCATCCTCACCGCCACCCTTGCCTCCGTGGGGACAGCGGCTGTGCCTGGTGTAGGTCTTATCACCCTGGCACTGGTGCTGGGGCAGGCTGGCCTGCCGGTTGAGGGTATTGGCCTGATCCTTGGAGTCGATCGCTTGCTGGATATGGTTCGCACCGCGGTTAATGTGACAGGCGATACAGTGGTCACATTGATTGTCGCCAAGAGTGAGAACCAGTTTGACCGGGAGGTGTTTGACCGCACCGGTAAGCAGCCGGTACTGGACGCGGCGGATGAAGATGTGCGCGCCATCTGAAGCTGATGACAATCTACTAGTAAAGGACCGGGTTTAAATAATGTCGATTCAATGTACTATCGTGCCGGTAACGCCCTACCAGCAGAACTGTTCGATAATCAAGTGTGAGACAAGTGGCAAGGCCGCCATTGTAGATCCGGGTGGCGATGTCGAGCGCATCCTCGCAGCTTTGGAAAAAATGGATGCGGTAGTGGAAAAAATCCTGTTGACCCATGCCCATATGGACCACTGCGCGGCGGCGGGGGTCCTGCGTGA
This sequence comes from uncultured Gammaproteobacteria bacterium, assembly GCA_963765545.1. GTDB lineage: Bacteria > Pseudomonadota > Gammaproteobacteria > Pseudomonadales > Halieaceae > JARRPM01. The sequence continues at coordinate 164,892 of CAVXWW010000003.1, forward strand.
GCGGTTGGAAATTCCTATAGAAGGCCCCCATCGCGAGGACCAGTTCTGGTTGGACAAGCTGCCCGAGTGGTGTGAGATGGCAGGTTTTCCCCACGCGGATGCGTTCACACCTGATCGCTGGCTGGAGCAGGGAGACACAGTGACGGTTGGGGAGCAGCTGTTGCAGGTGTTCCACTGTCCCGGTCATACGCCGGGTCACGTAGTGTTCCTTTACGATACGCAACGGGTCGCATGGGTAGGAGACGTGTTGTTCCAGGGCTCCATCGGTCGCACTGACTTTCCCCGGGGCGATCATGAACAACTGGTTTCCAGCATCCGTGACAGGTTGTTTCCACTGGGAGACGATATTACGTTTATTCCCGGCCACGGACCCACTTCAACGTTCGGCCAAGAACGACGCACCAACCCCTTTGTCGCCGACACTCGCTATGGCTGAGTCAGGTCAGGAACGCGAGGCCCTGCTGCGCAACGAATACCTGAGCCAGACCGCCCGGATCAACTGGCGCGAACTGCAGACATGGTACGCCAGCGGCAGTGTAATCATGGTAGATGGCGCTCTGGACCTGGTGGAGGTGGCGGTGCAGCTGGGTATGGATAATACCGCCCGGTTCGAGCAGTGGATTACAGCCGGTAGCGTAGTCCGGGTGAGCGACGACCAGGCCAGGGAATGGTTGGCCGTCGACCAGGAGCTTTGGGCGGTGGTGGCCGCACCCTGGGTGTTGGTGCAACAGCGCTCTGCGCCGGACGGGACAACCGCTTCCGGCGTCCAGTAGAGTTCGGCCTGCAAGCATCCGCTTGCAGGCTATTTGATCATTTTGATCCAGTCACCGGTGCGAGGTTCCCCGCGCGGATAGAGGCCGTTGAGCAGCCTCAGCTGCGCTTCCGCGTCGCGGATGCGCACACTCGCTGCGAGACTGGCCATGGTTGCCCCGCGCGGAACCTGTATGTAGTGAATCCTGTAGCCGTTACCGGTCTGGCGTTCCTTGGGATGCATGGGCCTGAAGCTCTGGATAGCGGCCAGCAGCTGCGCATCAGTCGCGGAAAAATTTTCGGCGTCGCCATCGAACAGGTAGGTAAGCCTGTTGTAGTCGATAACAGCCAGGCGACTGCTGCTGCCGCCGCTGCTTGCAACTGCGGTATAACCGGGCAGGCCTGCCTGCTCCAGCTCGATGCCATTGGCCAGACTGCCCGTCGAGGTGCTTTCCAGGACCGCCCGTGGAGTGCTCGCCCGGTCCCTGCGCCGGATGCTGAGGGTCAGGGAAGCTGTGTTATCCGGAGCGCGGGCAACAATTTCCTGCGCACCGGCGGTGACCTGCCATCCAGGCGGTGGTTCGAAGCTGAAGCCGAGCTTGTTGTGGTAGTAGCGATTCTCATCCCGCGCGCTCTGCAGGCTGGGGCCCCACACCAGCCCCTCGATGCGCTGCCGAAACTCGCCGGGGACCTCGGGGTTGTCCGCCGGCGCGCCGCTCTGCAGGTCGCTGGCAGCGCTGATCACAGTCTGCAGGCGCTGGTCATTGCGCGGGTGGGTCGCGTACAGACCGTGGTAGCTGGCCACCGGCTTGCCGGTTGTTTTTGCCTTTACCCGCTGGAACTGCTCCTGGTCCTTCAGGACGCCGATCACCTCCAGCAAAGAGTCCGGGTCGTAGCCGGAGCTGTACATATACTGTGCGCCCAGCCCGTCTGCCTCCAGCTCATGTTCCCGCCCGTAGCCGCGTACCAGTTCGGTGCCGTACATGTTCGAGGCGTCCGCCAGGTCGCCACTGCCGGTGAGAATATATGCGGTGGCTGCCACGACCTGGTTGGTGATACTGGCTGTCTTCTGGCGTGCAGAGTGGCGCGCGGTAATGTGACCGACTTCATGTGCCAGTACACCCGCCAGCTCGGCTTCATTGTCCAGGTAGGCCAGCAGGCCCCGGTTGACATAAATGAAGCCGCCGGGGACGGCGAAGGCGTTGATGTCGGGGCTGTCGATGACCGTGAAGGTAAACGTCTCATTTGGCATATCGCTGCTTTTTACCAGACGTTGGCCTATGTCGTCGACATAGGCCTGCAGGGCGGGGTCGTCGTAACTGGCGCCCTCGGCTATGATTTGCTGGTGCATTTCATCACCCACCGAGACCTCCCGGCCCTGGCTGCCGACAACAACGCTGCCGCCACTCCCGCCGGTGGTGGGCTTGTCGGCACAGGCAGCAAGCAACGCTATGGCGGTGAAAGCAACGGCTGGCAGTGCAGTAGTTCGAAACAACTGGTTTCCCCTAGTACCGGCTGGACAGGAATTGCAGCAGCTGGTCACCGATACCGTCGCAGGCGGTGCCCTGTACCGGCGCAATGATAGGAATGGGTATCACTACCGCGGGCATGTAGGACTGACCCGTGGCAGTGCTGCTGATACGACCCACTTCAGCACTCTCGCTGAAGTCCCAGATCGTTGCCTCGTAGTTGGCGTCGTTGCTCCAGGTACCGAAGCCAAAGCAACCTCCGCCCCCCGGGCCTATGGCGCAGGTCATGGAGCCGCCCGAGTCGGTCTGGACCGTGGAACCGTCGATCCAGACCATATATTGAGTTTTCAGGGCTGCCAGCTTCTGGGCCACCACTGGCTGGTTTGTCATCATGCGCTTCAGGTCCGCCACCTGCAGTGGGGCGGTGCGCGGCTCGAACCAGGGGTAGAATTCGTTGATGAACTCCAGCTCCCCTATCACCTCAATACTGTTGTCGCCGCTGGAGATATGATCGCCTACACACTCGACGAAATCGGGTTCTGTGTCATAGTCGCTGGCGTGGCGGCGGCCCAGGATGACAACCGTCGAATTGCCTATGCCCTCGTGGGGCTCATTAAAGACCATCTGGTCAACAGTAGAGGTAACACACCCCGAGGCCAGGCCAGTACTGCACAGCATTAATGCGCGCGTAAGACCTGGCGAATGGGTGTGAAAAAGTTGTTTTAAAACGGTCCCTGGAGTCACAGCTTGACCTCCTGATCATTGCCCAACATCGTCTGCATCCAGGCCTGCACGCCCGGGGTCCTGGTGAAAGTAGTTGCGAAATTAGCGCCGGCATCCCGCAGGGCCATTACCGCGGCGAGGTTGACCGCGCCCTGGTCTGTCTGCAGGAAAGCGGTCGGTGTTTTACCGTAGGCCGGCATGGTCCAGCTGGCGATGGGGTCGCCCCCCGTGGTAACCAGCTCCAGGCTATAGCGTATCCAGATCTCGTAGACCTTGACGTTGGTGTGGGCGGGAATAGCGTATTGCAGCTCCGCCACACGGGGGATCAGTACCGCGTCGACGACAGGATTCATCTGGCCCGGTCCTGGGAGGCCGTTCATGGGTACAACCCGCTCGAACATACCCTCCAGCAGCGTGTCCCACATCTGTACCTGGGCTTCGCCGGTCTTTACCAGCCAGCTGGAGTCGCGCTTGGTCTTGGCCTCGTCAAAAAACTCATGATTGGCGAACGCCGGCTCGTACCATACGCCGATTGTCAGCGGCAGTTTTTCCATGGTCGGTGCCGGGAAGTTGCCCTTCACCACGACTTCCGCAGGACCGCAGCCAGCCAGCAACAGGAGCAACAGGAGCAACACGAGCCAGGAGCCATGCGCCAGCCACAGTCGCTGCGTGCCGTCAGGGGCGGAAGTCATTGAGCCCGACAAAAGTACCTCCATTGCGATAGGTCAGCTCTCGCATAAGGGTAGCAAACCGTATGCCCGTGGTCTGCAAGTGTGGCGCACGAATAAATTGTACCGGAAAGCCCACCGCGTGGATGCGCACCAGGCGCTCGCCGTTCATATTAGACTGGTTGATCCTGTCCACGGTATCGATGACCTGGGCGATAGAGTTGCCCGTGAACTCGTCACCAAATACGTAGATACTGATTTTCTGGCCGGGCTTGTGAAACGCCCTGATGGCCGCCTCTATACCTTCTACCGGGCTGGAGTTGCTGAACACGTTCCAGTTGCGCAGGTTCTCCATAATGACCTTGCGCCGGCCCGCGGTATCGGGAATCCATTGGCCGCGGTAGCGGCTGAACATGTACTTGCCCATGTCGTTGAGCACCTGGATCCCCTTTACTTCAGGGTAAATGCTCAGTGTGGCCTGTAGCTCCTCAAGCATGCGCTCCCAGGCATAGGAGAACATGGACCCGGAGGTGTCGATGACGAAGATGATGTATTCGCTATCCACGGGTATGCCACCGATGAGATTGTTCTGCGCTTTATGCTGTGATCCCAGCAGGCGTTTCTGCTCTGCTGAGAGCTTTTGTCGGGCGATGGCCAGTTGCTCTGTTACCACGTCGTTAGTGTTGGTTTGTACCTGGATGCTGTCATAGCTGGAGCGGGCACTGGCCAGCTCTCCCCTGAGGATGGCAATGCGCTCCTCATATTCAGACAACTGTTCGTGCTTAGCGTTCAGGTCGCGATTGAGCACCCGGCTCTCGCCGCGAATCTCAAACACCTGCTCCTGTAAATCGGCGAGTATCCCCTCAAGGTTGACGGTAGAGGCCTCGATAATTTGTGGCTGCACGGTCTTGGTGATCATAAGCAGCAGGATGATTGCGCCGAAACCGCAACAAATCACATCCAGGAAGGACAGTGAAAACTCAGCCGGGGCTCGTGACTTTCGCCGCGCCATCAGGGCCAATCCTTCGAAGGACTCATGAACGAGCCCTTGCTGACCTGGGCCAGTTGCCAGAATTCGGAAGCCGCCATGGGGTCTCCCTCCATCGGCGACAGGATAATATTGACCGGCACATTGCGCGGTAACATCTTCACCGCCTGCCGGTACAGGCGTTGGCGTTCTGCGCCGCTGACCTTGCTGCCACGGGGGCCACTGGCTCCCTGGGTGGGAAGGCCATCAGTAATCAGGAAGATATTGTCCGGTACGGGGGACAATTCCTGCAGCGCCAGGAATGCATTTTCCAGACTGGTACCGCCCTTCGGGGTGATCTTGCGCAGGGTACTGGTAACCTTTTCCAGTTGCGCCTGGTCGGCAACCTCCAGCCACTTCCCCGCGCTGCTTTCAAGTACGGGGCCCGCCTTGGTATTGAAGGCGATGAGCTGGTATTTGCTGCCCACGGGCAACTGGGCGGTCAGCCAGTCCACGGTGGAGAGGGCCCGGTTCCACTTGTCGGCCTTGCGCTGCAGTGCCGGGTCCATATTGCGCAGGCGGATGATATTCACCAGTTTGTCCGACAGCATGCTGGCGGAGGTGTCCAGCAAGATAGCGATATTGCGCCCCCCCAGGTTGAGACCGGTCAGGTACTGCCGGTTGCCTTCGCCGACAAAGGTGCGGGCACTGCTGCCGCTGTCTTCCTGAGCTGCCTGGCGCAGTTTCTTCACCTCGTCCTCCAGTGAACGGATCTCTGCCTTGAGGGTGTCAATGTCGGTGCGTTCGGTGAATCCGTCCGCGCGCAGGTCGGCGATCATGGCCTCATAGTTGTCGATATCCTCGGTGATACGGGTCGCCTGACCCTTGGCTTCCGCCATCTGGTTGTCGACTTCTGACAGGGTATTGCGCAGCTTTACCAGGCCCTCCTGGCCGTCCCTGACATCCTCCTCCAGCATGTTGACCTCTGACAGCAGGTCCCGGTTGAGGTCCTTGGTCACTGTCTGGATGGAGTGGTCGATGATAAGGAATACCAGCACCACGGCCCCGAAGCCGCAGGACATGATGTCCAGGAAGCTGAGGTTGAAGGTGGTAAATTCACGCTTTTTCCTCGCCATGGCGCTCTAGTGTACCTCGATCAACAGTAACTCCGGACCGTCGCCGATACGGATACTGTCGCCACCGCCCAGCGTCTCGTCCGGTTGGCCGGTTGAGCCATTGATAGAGACTTCAGGCCCTGCGCCGCGCAGTTGCCAACCCGCCCCGGTATCGAGGATATGCCAGCCCTCGCCCAGGTTGGTGCCGTCTGCTGCCAGCGGGCGGGCGCGGTGACCCTGCAGGATATGGGTGGCCGCTGGTTTGGTGATTGCCAACGGTGTTGGTGCAATCGGCGCTGCAACGGGTTCCGCGAGTTCCTCCTGCTGAGCAAGGCTGGGTAGCTTGGTGACAAAGCTCAATGCCTGTTCCCGCTGCACCAGACGTTCCATATGTTGCTCCAGCGCTGTGCGCACGCTATCGGCTGCAAGTATTTCCAGGCCCGGGAGCTGGGCGGACAGGCCGGGTAGCAGGCCCGCCACCTGATCGGCGATCAGCCGGTCGCCTGCCTGCAGTGTGCCCATTGCCTGTTTGGCGCTGTCGAACAGGGTCTGGCTCGCACCCAGCAAATCGCTGCGATTGATACGCGCGCGATAGCCGTTCACCTCGATATTGGTTTCGCTGTCCCGCCCCAGTGTGCGCAGGGCATCGGGCAGGGTATCGTAAAGCTGTTGTTCCGAGAGCGCCTTGCGGCGGGGATCGAAACGGGTTTGGCGGATAAACGCGGTGGCGATCACCTCCACCAGCTTCTCCTGTAACTGCAGCAGTCCCGCGCCCGGTAGTGGCAGGGTGCGCTGCAATTCTACCTGGTCGCCCTGCCTGGCCAGTTCGCTGATGACCGCCTGGTGCAGCTGTATTTCGAGGTGGAACAAGCGTCCCGTCGAGGCGTAAAGGCTGCCCAGGGCAACACTGCGATTGACCAGGCCGACGGCCTCAAAGGGGCATTGCTGTACGATGCCAAGCAGCAGGGCGAGCTGGTCGCGTTGCATGGTGCCCGACACAGCCATCAGCACTTCGCCGGGCTGGCCGCCCTCGCGATGCAGTTCCTGCAGCTGGGCATGGACCAGGTCGCCTGTGTGGCGGGCCGGCCCCAGTGCCGGTTGCAGGGCTTCAGTACTGAGCTGCCACCAGTAACGGGTGTTGATCTCCCTTGGTTGCAGGCGCGCGGCGGCACGGGCCGGGTTGCCAAAGCGGTATTGCTTGTCCACCAGCAGGGCATAACCCGGGCTTTGCAGATGCGTGCTGCCGTGCCACAGCTGCAGGTTGCTATCGTTGATGTCCAGTAGTGCGATAGTCATCTCAATGGGCTCTTGTTAATGGGTGCTTCAATGGACTACCAGGAAGCGCAGCAGGCGCTTGTCCGCGTATCGCTGGCAGTCAAGTACCAGTCGTTCCTGGGACAGCTGCAACTGGTGCAGGCAGAACATGATGATGATACTCAGCACCAGGGCCACGAAGGTGCTGTTGAAAGCCACCCCCAGGCTTACGGTCACGCCGGTGATATCCCCTTCCACGGCCTTGTACGCCTGGCCCAGTGCATCGCCGATACCGCGCACGGTACCGATAAACCCGATCGACGGGATCGCCCAGGCGATATAGCGCACCATCGACAGCTCCGAATCGAGCCGGTCGGATTCCACCTCGCAGCTTTCCTTGATCGTATCGGAAACGGCCTGGATACTGCCCGTGGTGGCAAATCGCTGCAGTGCAGACAGCAGGGTCCTCGGCAGCAGGTAGTCCTGCTCCCTGTCTGGCAGGGCCTCCAGCGAGCGGCTGTACTCCCGGGCATCCTGGGGCAGTACGCTGGTACCCTCCGGAATTTCCAGCAGGCGGCGGTCCAGCAGTTGTTGCTCGTGGATGGCTTTACGGCCCTTGTAGCCCATGATTGCCAGGGCCCAGATCAGCAGGATAAAGCAGGCTTCCTGCTCATAGTCCTTTATCACTACGGTGAAACTGCGCTTGGGCACAAAGTCCTGCCCTGCTGCCTGCAATTCCATCTCTTGCCTGATGTGAGCGTCTGCGCTGGGCCTGATCACACCCACGTAAATCGCGTGGACAACGATCACAGCGATCAATAGCGCGAACAGCTGGTAGATGAATTCGGATGACATCCTTTGTTTCATGTATAGATCCTATATGTCTACCGGAAAGGAGACTGGCAGGTCCTCGGAGATTTGCTCCGAGGCCTGATAGTCGGAAGGTGAGCGGCCGGCCCTGGATGACGCCCCGGCGGTGCCTCCAGTCGCTGGGGCACTTGTGCCAGGGCTGCTTTGTGTTGATTCTGTGGTCGGCGGGGGTACTTCTTCCGCCTCGTCCGATGGTTGCGCCACCGCGATGACAGCGCTCATCAACAGCGCGACCATTGCGGGGCACAGGAGTCTGGTTCTGCTCATAAATTACTCCGCATAGCGCGCTAACCGGAATCCTACGTCATCGCGACCCTCTTGCCCATAATCGCGGTAAGACAGGCGCAGCTCGGCAATTTTGCTGTGGCTCCAGCCGGCCCCGCGGATGACGTAGTTATCGCCCTTTTGCGCCCCCTGCGGATCTACCTCGGTAGCGCCGTTGGCGGACGGTATGCTGTATACGTCGTGTACCCATTCGGCAACATTACCGCCCATGTCATGCAGCCGATTCTGGTTTGCTCTGTAGGAGCCCACTGGCGCGCTCACCACGTTGCCATCGGTATAGCCGCCCAGTACCCGGCCTGTGACGTAGGCGGAGCTGTTATCGGCGTAGTTTTCCAGCGAGTTGGCCGGTGGCGGGAAGGCATCGCCCCAGGGAAACTTCAGCCAGGAGGAGCCCTGGGCGCGGGCGGCCCAGGCCCACTCCGCCTCCGTGGGCAGCCGATAGCCGTTGGCCGACGTGTTAAAGCCGGTGACGATGCCATTGCTCTCTCGATAGAACTGGGTCAGGCCCTCGCGCTTGCTGAGCCAGTTGCAGAAGGCCGCCGCCTGTTGCCAGCTGACCTGGGCGACCGGCTGGTGATCGCGGTTGAGGCTGTTGCTCTCGATCTGGCCCGAATTGTGGCTGCGGGTGTACTGCCGAAACTGGGCATTGGTCACTTCAGTAGTTTGCAGGTAGAAGGCGCGCCGCAGTGACACCGGGTGCATGACCTCATTGGCGCGCCGTCCTGGCTCGCGGCGCGACGCGCCCATGGTGAAGTCGGGTAGCTGGGAATCCATCGGTGAGAACAGCAACATCGTCTGTCCCAGCGAGGTGGTCAGCTGGGGCTTGATGCTGGCCTGCCTGGCCTCTTTGGCAGTAAGCAAACGAACTTCCACCAGCTGCTGCAAGCCCGGCCGCGGCGTGACTCGCCGACGCACCGTGTTGTGCCCCGCGAGGCTGATTTCCACCGAGTGTTCAACGGCAGGCAGCGACAGGGTCTTGCTGCCTTTGCCCCGGGACCGGCCGTCAATCTTCAGTTCAGCATTGGCGGGGCTGATATTGAATCGCACCTCCCCGAGCTGGGCGGTCAGCTTCACGCTCTGGCTGTCCCTGCCTGCTGCCGGCAGTTGTACTGTGCCGTTATAGCGTCGGTAGCCTGGTTTGAACACCGCCAGCCTGTGTTCCCTGTCGGGTGTCAGCTCCAGTGACAGGGGTGTCTGGCCCTGAAACTCACCATCCAGGGTGACGTTGGCACCGCTGGGCTCGCTGGACAGCTCCAGCACCCCGGCCGCCGGTAGCAAAGCCACGGTATCGATGGCCTGGGGCTGGCCCGGTTCGATCACCAGCGCCTGTTGCCAGTCGGCGTACCCCGCCAGCTGCAGTATCAGCTGGCGCTCACCGCCGAGAATTTCCAGGACGGCCGGTGTCTCGCCAACAGGCTCGCCGTCCACCAGGATACTGGCCCCGGGAGGCAGGCTGTCTACCGTGACTTCAGCCCAGGCCGGGTCCAGTTCCAGGGCCAGCTGCTGCGCTATGTTGCGCCCGGTGATCTCAAGCGTTTGTTGCAGCGGCAAGTAGCGTTCGGCCTCGATCAGCAGGACGTGTTCACCCGCTTCTACCGGCAGGTCCTGGAACGGCGCTTCGCCTGCGGGTTCACCATCGATCTGTACTTTAGCGCCGATCGGTACTGCATCGATGCTGAGCAGTCCGGGCAGCAGCTGTAGTTCGAGCACTAGCGTCTGGCTATCCTGCTCATCGACCGTTACCGGGGCTTCCAGCGGGTGATAGCCTTCAGCGCTGGCGCTGACGGTGTAGTCGCCGGGGCGCAGCAGGTAGCGGTCGCCGAAGGGAAGAGCGAGACCGCTGATAGACACCTGCGCCTCTGTTTCAGCGTTCACCACCACCTGCAGGGAGCGCGCGCTGAGTAGAAATAGCATGACCAGCACGAATACCAGCCCGCAGGCCCCGAGCAGCCAGCGACGGGTGTTGGCCCGCTGCGGTGGTTTCTGCTCGCCGGTACCCAGCGGCTGAAATGCACTGGGCTCGATCGCGGCGCTGCTACTGCCGTCTTCAGCGGGCATCAGATTGCTTCCGTGCAGGCAATGGTGATGACCGACGGGGCACCGTCATGTGTCACCTTGAAATCCCGGCGTACATCGCGGTAGCCCAGACGACTGCCAACGGCGGTGTAACTGCCGGGTCGCAGGGTCAACTCATGACGATCGAACTTGCCCAATCTGGCCACCTTGTAGACTGTTACCTCGGTTTGCTGGTCCGAACGCAGGGCAACGGTGACCGGGGTGTTGGCCTGCTTCAGCAATCGCTCCAGCTGGTCAATCTGGCTGGACAGTACTGGTCCTCGCGGGGTGATTTTGCGCGCAACCAGCAGCATCTGTTCGGTCGCTTTCGAGACCGCCGCATCGCTCAATCGCTGGGGCTCATCGATAGCCGTGCGAAACTGTTTATCCAGGCGGGCCCGGTCCCGGCTGCGGGCGAGGCCCTCCCGGGCGAACAGGACATTGGGGTCTATTTTCTGGGCTTTTTCATAGGCTGATACGGCCTCCTGCCAGCGCTCTGCCTGCTCATCGCGCGCGCCGCTGGTTTGCAGGGTGGCCAGGCGGTGGGCCGTGGCGGCTGTTTCGACTTCCTGCAGGGCACTGGCGGCCTCGCTGGACCCGGACTGCAGCTGTGCGGCTCGCCGGAATGCCTTGCGCGCCGTATCGAACTGGCTGGCATCAAGCGCGGTGTAGCCCTCGGTCATAGCCTCGTTAAACTGCAATTCCAGATAGGCGGCGCTGACCCGCTCCAGTTCGTCAGCGCTGCGCTGGTGCAGGGAGTCCAGGGCGACGGCTTGCTGCAGCTGTTCGATCGCCGCCGGGTAGTCGCCGCTGCTTTCCGCCTCGCCAGCGCTCTCCAGCAGGCTCAGCAACTGCGGCATTACCGCCACTCGCTGACGCAGGGAGGCCGCCTCGGTATTGCCGGGGTCTATTGCCTCTGCCATATCCAGAGCGGAGTTGGCCCGGTCTAGATCGCCGCTTTCCAGTGCCTCGCTGGCAAGTGCCAGTTGTCGGGCCAGCTCGGCGGGTATTCCGGCCTCCAGGGCTTTGAGCTGTGCCAGGCCCTCCTCGTAACTCTCCTTTGCCTGCGCGTATTCGCGGTTGCGGTAGAGTTCATCGCCGGCGGTTGCGATCGCGGCCACCGCGGCGAATTGCTCCGGTGCCCAGTTCTGGACACCTCTCTCCTCCAGCGCCTCTTGCACTTCGAGCAATTCTGCCAGCACGTCCTGGGCCTCCTTGCGCATTTTTGCCATCTGGGCATCGGACCACGGCGACACATCAGGGCCCGTGGCGGCGCCCCGGGCCGCGCCACTCGCCGGTGTTGCCGGGCTCTGGGCGTTAGTTTCTTCCGCGGTTGGTGTGGGTGCGGGCGTGCTGACGCGCTCCGGCAGCCAGAAGATCACCAGCACAGCCAGTACCACCAGGCCACCCAGTGCAGGCAGCACCCAGATGGGGGCACCCTCGCGGCGCTGTTCCCCGGCGCTGGTCGACGGTTCTACAGGGGTGGGTGCCACCGCATCGAACGGGGTGGGCTGTACTTGCTCATTATGGGATGGCATGCAGTGGTGGAGCCTTGTGGGATCAGAAAAGGGTCAGAGTTTATCAGCTGAAGCGGTGCTGTTTGTAGGGGGCTCAAGGGCGCCAATTTCCGCCGCGTAGATATCCGCCAGCAGTTCACGCCACTGGGCGTACTGGTCCTCGACATTGCCGTGAAGCGTGACGGAACGGTCTTCCAGTTCGATGACCTGTGGTGTGATTTCTGCTTCCAGCGACATGCCCAGTTCCTCCAGGGCCTGCACGTGGATCTGGGCTTCGTTGCGTTTTTCCAGGCCACTCTTGAGCAGGTAACCGCCACCGAGCACGGCTACCTGTCCCGCAATCTGGGTGGTCGAGCTGTCGCCCGTGGTCGCCGCGGCGATGCCTGCCAGCAGGGCGATGCCGCCCGCGATCATCTGGCGGGTGCTCTCGGCCTGCAGTTCCTGCAATGCCACTGCCTCTTCATAGCTTTCCTTGCGCCACTCCTGGTAGGGGTCATGCATCTGGATACCGAAGCTGCGGTAATACTCCTGCAGGGTATCGATGAACATCTGGTCCCGCTCGCGAATGCTGGCAACCCGCTCCAGCATCGGGTCGTTCTTGGCGGGCAGGCGCAGGATGAGGTACTCACCTTTGCGAGTCTCGCCCAGGTAGCCATCAAAGGCTGCCGGCGAGAAACTGCGGGCGAACAGCAGTTCGGTCACCAGCCGGATGTTTTCCCGATCCTCGAGTCGCAGCTGTTCCTGTTGCTCCAGCAGGTCGTTGGCAATGGTGTTATAGACAGCCTGGAAGGGGTCGTATTTATTGCGCGTGGTGGTTTCATAGGCATAGCGGCTGGCAACGCCGGTATATTCCTTTTCCAGCCAGACGTGGCGGCGGGAATCAACGGCCTTGATCTGCAGCTGCAGTTCCTCGCCATCGGAATGCAGTATTTTGCCGGTGACCACCAGGTCATTGATCTGTTTGGGGTTGGGGGCCACCCGCACCGCTCCCCAGGCGCCGCTGTCCTGCATGGCCTCTGCCAGCAGGAAGGGCATAAACCGGGCCTCGGCCTTGCGTACTTCAGGGTAGGTTTGTTCGCCCTCTTCATAATCCGCAATACCCGGATCAAATATCGAGATACCCACATCCAGCAACTGCGCTTCGGCCACATCCGATGTGGCGGTGTCCAGCCTGGGTACCGAGGTTGTCGTGATGGTCTGGCTGACACAGGCCCCCAGCAGAGCGACCAGCGTCGTGGCGGTGAACAGGCGCAGCACACTCATTTACTGATGCCCTTGTATTTGCGGTATTCATCCCAAAGTTTTTCCCGCACCGCAGGGTCCTCCTCGCGCATCGCCGCTTCTCGCAACTGACGAGCTACGACATCGTCGTCGTTGCCATTGGGAATATCCTTGGGTGGCGGGTACTTGGCAGCGTCCTGGGGAATCTCACCGCCGCCACCGCCGACTCCGCCCATGCCGCCGCCGGTGCTGTAGCCACCGCCACCGCCGCCATAGTCGCCGGCATCTGCCATGCCGCCTCCAGACCCTGCTCCGCCCCCGCCGGCCGGTTGGCCGGATTGGGTCTGCGTGCCCTGGCTGCTCTGGCGCGCGGTGCGGCGCTGCTCGGCTTGCTCCTCCAGAATCATTGAATCGAATTCACCGGTGCCTTTTTCCAGCCTGGCGTCCAGTATTGCGACCTGTTCTGCCGGGGTCAGCGGGCCACCTGATCCGCCTCCGCCGGTGCCGCCAGGCACACCGTAATAGCCGCCGCCAGCCTGGGTTCCAGCTTCACTGCCGGCGCTTCCAGCGCTGCCGCCAGCACCATCCTGGCCTGCGCCGGCCGACTGGCCCTGGCCGGCACCGGACTCACCCATAGCCTCTTCCATGCCGGCCATAACGTCCTCAAAGCTGGGTTCGTCCGTCATGTCCGGCAGCGCATCGCTACCGGCGCCGCCGCCTGCGGCTTCGAAACCCGGCTCACCGGAGTCGGAGCCGCCGCCGTCTGTACCGCCCGCTGTCTGCTCGCCGTCTGCCCCGGGAGCTTCCCCCTCGGGGAACTCACCGAGATCGCCATTTCCGCTCTGGCCACCTGAATCGCCCTGGCTGGCAGAGGCCTGTCCGCCTGAAGATTCGCTGCCGCCGCTTGAGCTGGCCGAGCCTTCGGCGCCGGAAGACTCGCTGGAGGCGCTGCCCTGTTGGCTCTCGCTACCGGACGAACTGCTTGACGGGTTGCTCTGGGAACTGCTCTCGGAGCTGCTTTGCGAGCTCTGGCTGCTGGAGGGGCTGCCACTGCTGCTTGGCGGCGGTGGGGAGCTGGGAGTAGGGGGAGTCTGGGGGGTTTGGGGAGCGGTAGGCGTGCTCGCGCTGGGGCAGCCGCTCAGCAAGAAACAGAGCGCGCAAACGCCCGTCAGCTGCGCCGCTGCATACCTGGTGTTACGGTTTGATATCATATGCCCTGACCAGTTTATCCATGGCTGCCGGCTCGCCTGCCTCAAAGCGGGGGCGAAATAGCGTGTTGCGCAGCCGCCGCATCAGGCCAATGGCCGCGGCGTCACTGTCTGTGTTTGTATCCAGTCGCACCAGGTCTACTACCTCTCCCCGGTCGTCAACCCCGAATTCTACCAGTATATTGCCCTGCTGCGCGCTCACCGGTGGCGGCAGCCTCCTGAGGCCACTGATATCCGGCAATGGCACGGGTTCGGCAAAAAGGCGCGCCTCTCCCTGTTGGGCATCATCCGGCGCCGCAAGTTCCGCCATTGCCAGCTGGTAGGTCCTGGTGGCATCGTTTCGCTTGTTGTTCCATAGCGCCCAGTCACCCAGCGCCACCAGGGCAGCCGCGGCTTCCTCGCTGTCAGCACCCCTGCTGGTTTCCTGTATCCGGTATATGGCGAGGATCACGGTGCGGCCCAGGTCATAGTTCTGCGTGCGAAAGGCATTCAGTTGATTCGCTCCCGAGTTTATCCCGCTCGAGCTGAAACTGCCGCCCGGGGGCTCGTTTTCGGCCCGGTAGTCGCTGATCAGGTACTGGGTGCGCAACATGCCGTTAAGTGCGGGCAGTAATTCGGGCGATAGCTCACCCTGGCTGTCGTTGATGTCTGTCCAGGCCTGCCGGTACAGTTCCCACATGCTGATCAAGCGCTCGGAGCGCAGCTCGCCGATTCCCAGCTGATAGGCATTGAACTGCCAGTTGGCCTGCTGTACTAATGCGGCTGCCCGCTCCGTGCCGCTGGCCATGCCGCGCAGTTGTACCCGGTACAGGTATTCCTGCAGTTCATCCACCCGGGCGTATTCTCCCAGCGCGATGGCACTCTTGATCTCCCCCTTGAGCAACGGGATCTGCTCCGGGCAATACAGGCCATTATTGATACGTGCCAGGTGCACGCCTCGCTTGAAGGTTGCCAGTGCCTCGCCGTGGCGCTCCTTTTGCTGCAGTGCCAGCCCCAGGCTCAACATATGCTCGGGCAAAGCGCCTGAATAGGCGCCATCCCGGGATTCGATGCGGCTGATAGCGTCCAGTAGTGATTGCTCAGAGCTGCTGACAGCTGCAGGATCTAGCGCCAGATCGTTGTCAGCTGCCCCGACAGCGGGGCTGGCCGCCAGCAGTGCGGCCAGCAGCAGCCCTGCGGCACCTGTATAAGACGCGCCCTGGCTCATTCTAGATCTCATTACCTCGGTGCATTGGGAGCGGGGTTCATTCCAAAACTCGGCACTGGGTTCCAAGTATATACATTACCGCCAGCGGCAGACAAAATACCCGGTCTTCGGCGCGGCTGGTACTGTCCGGTGCGACTTTTTGAACAAATCAACGGGAGATCGGATGAGTCAGTTCGCAAACGATACGGCAGTGCACCAGGTGGCCGACAAGCTGTGGCGAGGTGAATTACGGGATGGATGGCGCATCGGTAAAGTGCCCAACGGCGGTTATGTGCTGGCCGTGGCAGGCCGGGTACTGAGCCAGGCATTATCCCATCGCGATCCACTGTCAGTGAATGCCTTCTACCTCGCTCCCACCTTACTGGGGCCCATAGACTGCAGGGTCGATATCCTGCGCAACGGCCGCAATACCTCCCAGGCCACTTTGCAAATGTCCCAGGGCGGTGAGCTGAAAGTGCAGGTGACCGCCGCCTATGCTGATTTGTCTGCGCTCAAGGGTGAGACCTGGTCCGCCAAGCCGCGGCCCCAGTACCCGCCGTGGGAAGAGTGCACTCCCAGCGGTCAGGACAAGGTGGAGTTTTTTCGCGAGCGGGTGGAAATCCGCCTGGTGAGCGGGGCTGAAGTCTTCACCCGGCGCGAGCCCAATGGCAGCGGCGAGTTTCGTGGCTGGGTAAGGCACCGCGATGAAGCCGCCCCCGACACGCTCTCTCTATTGATGTTCGCCGATGCATTTGCGCCACCGGCGTTCACGATTTTCGGCCCGCTGCACTGGGTGCCGACGGTCGAACTCACCGTGCAGGTGCGGGGCCAGCCATCGCCCGGCCCGTTGCAGGCGCGATTTTATTCGCGCCATCTCACCCGCGGCGTTATCGAGGAAGATGGCGAATTCTGGGACAGCGCTGGTAGCCTGGTGGCCATCAGTCGCCAGACGGCCAAGCTGCGCTTGCCCTAGGCCACCGAGCCCTGGGGCCGGCCCAGCATACTTGGCAGATATTGTTTCTGTAGAATCCATGACGGCGCACCCGGGACTGATGGGGTGTCATAATCAGTTGCTGCTGCAGCAAACATTGCCCGCTGCCGTGCGGGGCAGCTTGCC
Source organism: uncultured Gammaproteobacteria bacterium (assembly GCA_963765545.1). Taxonomy (GTDB): domain Bacteria; phylum Pseudomonadota; class Gammaproteobacteria; order Pseudomonadales; family Halieaceae; genus JARRPM01. The sequence continues at coordinate 181,297 of CAVXWW010000003.1, forward strand.
AGATTCAGGTGTACAAGATGAAAAAGCTTCAGCGAGAGATCCAGGCCCGGCTGGCAAAGATGTTTGCCTCCCTGGCGGCCGGCGACGATGTGCCACCGGCACTGCGCCTGCGAGCGGAGGGGCTGATGGAAGCGGCTGTCCTGGTGGGGGAGTCAACAGCCCCCGAGCTGGACGAGCTTATGGACAGCTGTTACCTGGCGGCTTTCGAGAGCACGATTGTCAGCGATTTTGGTGATGACTGGCGAGACTTCTATCCTTTTCCCCAGATTCCCGCTATGGGCAGGCGCGCACCGGTATATCCCAGCACTACTGAATGACTATAATGCGGCATCGATCACAGGGAGCTCGACGATGACACTGAACCTTCTGCGTGGCTTTGCTGCACTTTTGCTGATAACGCTATTGAGTGGCTGCGGCACCACTACACCTGTGGCGCCTACCACAGACATGACATACGACAGGCAGTTCGATTTTTCCGGTGTCGACAAGATCTACATCGAACCGGCCAGCCGCACGAATGCCGCGACCATCCAAATAAGCGATGCGCAGATCACACGTATCAACAGTGCGCTTACCCAGGAACTGGCCAGCAAGGGCATTGAGGTCGTGCCATCGAGCAAGCAGGCTGACCTGTTTCTGAGCTGGTATCTCGTCACCGAGGACCTGGTGCCGGTAAAATCCCGCGATTGCGACGGCTGTGACATGCCTGTGAGCGGCGGCGCTCGCTACGCCAAGGGCACTTTGATCGTGGACATGGTGGACCCCATGCGCAACCAGGCCGTGTGGCGCTCTGTGCTGAAAACGAGCCTCACTGGTACGCCCGGCAGTGCCCAGGCCGAGCAGGCCCGGTTGGATGCGGCGGCAGCTATCTTCGCCCTTTTTCCGCCGGCTTGACGTGGGAAATATAGGTTTGCAAAGGGCTATGATGTGACATTGCACTACGAAACATTCCGGCGGGAGTACGTCGCTGGTGGACTGTCAAGGCAGATGCTTGATGACAACCCTATCCGCCAATTTGAGGGCTGGCTGGAGCAGGCCGTCAATGCCGGCCTGAAAGATCCCACCGCGATGGTGCTGGCGACCCTGGAGGAGGGCGGGTTGCCCTGGCAGCGTATTGTGTTACTCAAGGGTCTATCCCATGGCGGGTTCGTGTTCTACACCAACTATGGCAGTGCCAAGGCGAAAGACATCGCCCACAACCCCGGGGTTTCCCTGTTGTTTCCCTGGAATGAACTGGATCGACAGGTGATCGTGGGCGGGCTGGTCGAAAAAATGACTCTGGCGGAATCAGCGAGCTATTTTGTCACCCGCCCCCGGGAGAGCCAGATCGCCGCGTGGGCGTCCCGCCAGAGCCGGCCAGTGTCTGCTCGCGCGCTGCTGGAGAAACAGGTGCAGGTGTTGCGGGACAAATTTGGCAAGGGAGAGATTCCAGTGCCGGATTTCTGGGGTGGCTACCGGGTGATCCCCGAGCGTATCGAATTCTGGCAGGGCGGGGAGCACCGCCTGCACGACCGGTTTCTCTACCGCCGGCAAGAGGGTGGGGCCTGGAGTATAGAGCAATTGCAGCCGTGATTGAGGAGTGACGACACACCATGATTAGCAAAGAAGATCTGCTTGGATGCTGGCAACTGGAATCCTGGGCCATCGGCTACTCGGACCGGGAAGATTTTACCTATCCCTACGGTGAGGAGCCGGTGGGGTTGCTGCTCTACACCAACGATGGCTGGATGAGTGCCTCGATCGCCCGGCCCGAACGCGCGGCATTGCCCGAGGATGTGAGTTATCGCAAATTGTCAGATGAGGTAAAGGCCGGTGCTTTCACTTCCTATTTTCACTATGCGGGTCGATATCGCGTTGCCGATGGTGACGTCGTCCACCAGGTGACCCAGAGTCTCAATCCGAATTTTCCCGGCACCGAGCAATTGCGTCATGCCGAGCTCGATGGCCAGACACTGGTGCTGAGCGGCAAGGACCAGGTGGGCGGCGCGACCCGCTTTCACTCGCTGGTCTGGCATCGGGCAGACGCGACGCCCGAGGGTGTGCTGATCGAGGATGCCTGAGGCCCTCAGCCGGATGGGCTGTATCAGGCCTTGCGCTGGCTGAAGTAACGCGGCTGGCTATCCAGTCCCAGCAGCGTGCGGCGTATCATATCCAGGCCCGCGGCGGACACCATGGTCTGGAACAGGGTGCGCTCAACCGGCCAGCGCAGGCAGCAGCTGTGCAGGCTGTCCCGGCTGCCCCAGGCCAGCCAGACGGTGCCGACAGGCTTGTCAGCGGAGCCGCCGTCCGGCCCTGCAATGCCCGACACTGCAATAGCATACTGTGCGCCCGAGCGCTCCATGGCCCCCAGGGCCATCTGCCTGACCACGGGTTCGCTCACGGCCCCGTCGCGTTCCAGTACCTGTTCATCCACGCCCAGCACCTTGTGTTTGATCGCGTTGGCGTAGGTCACAAAGCCCGCGTGGAAGCCTTCCGAGGAGCCAGGTACCCGGGTGAGCATGGATGCGATGAGCCCGCCGGTGCAGGATTCGGCAGTGGTCAGGGTGGCGCCGCGCTCGCGCAACAGGTCCAGCACCCGCGCCGCCAGTGTGGTGTCCCCCTCGCCGATGATATGGTCCCCGAACAAATCCTCCAACTGTTCCCGGCAGCGCTGTCGCGCGGGCATTGCGCCGGTGCTATTGATGCTGAGCTTGATCTCCATTTGCGGTGCCCCGGCCCGAAAACCCAGTTCCACCTCTTGTGGCCAGTCACTGATGCCATCGCTGATCAACTGCTGTGCGGTGGACTCGCCCAGACCAAAGGTCTGCAGGCGCAGTATGCTGCGCTCCATCGGCCGGTCCGAGCGCCGGGCCAGGTCGGCGACGATGCCATCCATCATGGCCGCCAGTTCACCGGGTACTCCCGGCGTACAGATAACCCGGCAGGTCCCTACCTGCATCTCGAAACCGACGGCACTGCCGATGGGGTTGTCGACAATGGTGGCGCCCGCTGGCAGCATTGCCTGCTTGAGGTTGGCCGCATTCAGCGGCAGGCGCCGGCGCCCACACCAGTCCTCCAGGTGGGCAACAGCCTGGGGGTGTTCCTCGATACCTACACCGGTAACCCTTGCCAGGACCTCGGCGGTCAGGTCATCGATGGTAGGTCCCAATCCGCCGTTGACGATCAGCAGGTCGGCATCATCAGCCATGGCTGCCAGTTCGCCTTCCAGTAGACCGATATCGTCGCCCACGGTTACCTTGCGGTGGACAGTGATGGCCAGCTCCCCGAGGCGTTGGGCAATGAGCGCGGAATTGGAGTCCACGGTATCGCCGCTCATGACCTCATTGCCGGTGAGTAACAGTTGTACTTTCAGGTCTCGGTCCGCCATTGCGGTCTCCTGGCCATTGAATAGGGGTGCAAGCATAGCCGCAATGCTTCGTTGCGGGCAAAGTGAGATAAACTCAACACGACGATGAAGGAGAGGCTTGGCCGTGCAGATGAAATTTTGCCCGCAGTGCGGCGCTCCCCTGAAGCGCCATTGGGTGGCCGGGGAGCCCCGCAATCACTGGTTCTGCGATGCCTGTGCTCTGCCTCGCTACGACCACCCCATGGTGGTAGTGACCTGCTTTGTCGCCTGCGGCAAGCGCCTGCTCTGGGTGCAGCGTGACCTGGAGCCCAAGCGCGGCCTCTGGGCGATTCCCGGCGGCTACCTGGAGAGCGGTGAAACCCTCGCCCAGGGCGCTGCGCGTGAACTTTACGAAGAAGCCGGAATAGCAATCCCCCACCAGCGCTTGCAGTTCTACATGACAGGGACAATCACATTTATCAATCAGGTGTATGTGGCCTTCAGGGCCACGGTCGATACCCCGGATTTCAGCTGTGGGGTGGAATCACAGGATTGTGGGTTTTTCACTCGCCAGGACTGCCCCTGGGACCGGGTTGCCTATCCGGAGGTTAACGATTCCATACACCAGGTTTATGACGATCTGGACACCGGCTCTTTCGGTGTCTGGGAGGCCCAGATGAGCGAAAACCGGTATGCCCTGCGGGAAGTGTCCCAGGGCCCTCGCCGGGATAGCTAGAACCCGCCATGCTTCTCCAGGTAGGCCAGCTCCTGAGGGCTGGAGGCGCGGCCCAGAATGGCATTGCGATGGGGAAAGCGTCCGAAGCGGGCGATGACGTCCCGGTGTGCTGCCGCATAGCGCGTGAAGTCAGCCACGCTGGCAGCCCCCGTCTCCTTGGCCAGGCAGGAAAACAGCCCTACGCACTCTTCCTGGGTCGCCAGGTGCTCGGCGTGTTCAAGTGGCATATACAGAAACACCCGGTGGATGGCTGGCAGGCTTCGGTGCCTGTTCGAACGCAGTGCCTGCCGGGCCAGGCCCAGGGCAGTATTGTCTCCGGCGAAGGCCCGGGGGGTGCCCCGGTAAATGTTGCGGGTGAACTGGTCCAGCAACACAACCAGTGCCACCAAGCCGTTATCACTGTCGGCCCAGTCCTCGAGTTCGCCACCAAGCGCCTTGGCGACCAGGTTCCCGAAGCGCTCGGCTATGGCGGCATCGGCCTTTGCGCTGTAGCCAAACCAGAGCTTGTGCTGTCGCGCCGCGGCAAAGCCGGCCTCATCCACCGGGCCGAACCAGTACTGGTGGATATCGCTGATATGATCTTCCATGGTGCACAGGCTCCGCCGTTTTCGGGTCCCAAAACTAACCGCATATGTTAAGGTACGCGTCCCTGAAAAACAGCATGGTGAAAAAGTATGTCATTACTACCCGCGGTCGAGTTGACCACTGATGAAGAAAAAGCCAGCTATGGCTTTGGTCTGCAATTTGGCGACCAGTTGCTGCGCAACAGCTTTGACGGGTTGGATCTCGATGCGGTGCTTGCTGGCATACAGCACTGGTACCATAAGCAACAGGCCGCACTCGATGACGGCCAGATTAATGCCAGCTACAAGGTAATTCAGGAGCGGCGCCAGGCGCAGGAGGCGGAATTGTCAGGCAAGCGACAGGAGCTCGCAGACCTGTTCCTGGAGGCCAATGCGGCGAGGGAGGAGGTGAGCACCACAGCCAGCGGGCTGCAGTACGAGGTACTGGAGTCGGGCAGCGGAGCCAGCCCTGGGCCGGAGTCCACTGTAGTGACGCACTACCACGGGACGCTGGTGGACGGCACGGTATTCGATAGTTCCGTGGAGCGCGGCGAGCCCGCCGAGTTTGGCGTGAACCAGGTAATTCCCGGCTGGACCGAAGCCCTGCAGTTGATGTCGGTGGGTGACAAGTGGCGCATCGCCTGTCCGCCGAGCCTGGCCTACGGTGAGCAGGGGGCCGGGAGCGCGATCGGACCCAATACTGCCCTGGTGTTTGAAATACACCTGATAGAAATCAAGGACTGAGGCGGGGCCGACCCCGGGATAAAAAAAACACTGTCGGGCGGGCAATTATGGCGCCGTCCGCTTACATTGGCGCGCGCCTTTGATTACACTGGAACTATACCTTTAAACCTTCCTGCACGGTGGATCCAGTACTCATGAGACGCGTTGTTTTTAATCAAAAAGGCGGGGTCGGCAAGACCAGCATTACCTGTAACCTGGCGGCTATCGGGGCTGCAATGGGATATCGAACCCTGGTGATAGATCTCGATGTGCAGGGCAACACCACCCATTACCTGGTGGGCGAAATCGACGCCGAGGCCTTTCCGGCCGAGGCTCAGGGCGTTGCAGGCCTGTTCAAGCAGACGGTGGGCTCGCGCAAAATGAGCCGCAATCCCGATTCGTTTGTCTGGGAAACCCCCTACGAAAACCTCTACTTGATGCCCTCCAGTCCGGTGTTGTCGGTGCTGGAAAAAGAGCTCGAGTCGCGCTACAAAATCTACAAGCTGCGCGACGCCCTGGACAAACTGGACGGCGAGTACGACCGAATCTACATCGACACGCCGCCCAACTTCAATTTCTTCTCGAAGTCGGCCCTTATCGCGTCTGATTCGGTGTTGATACCGTTTGATTGCGACAGTTTTGCTCGCCAGAGCCTTTACTCGCTGATGGATAACCTCGCGGAGCTGCGCGAGGACCACAACCCGGACCTGGAGGTTGAAGGCATTGTGATCAACCAGTTCAACTCCCAGGCCCTATTGCCCGGGGAGCTGGTGGCGGAACTGGAGGCCGAGGGCTACCCGGTGTTCAGCACCTACCTCAATACTTCGGTGAAAATGAAAGAGTCGCATCGGGAGCATCGCCCGCTGATCGATATGGCGCCCAGCCACAAGCTCACCGGGCAGTTTCTGGACCTGCACGCCGAATTGGAAAAGACCTTGTCTCGAGCGGCTGCCTGAGCGCCTTGGGGGCGGGCGGATCCTGTCCGCCCGAATCATTCAAACCTCCGGCAGCATACTTCCGGCCTTGCCAACCGCATCCACATACTCGTCCAGCAGGCGGTAGATCACCTGGCGACAGGACTGCACTTCGCTGATTTGCCCGATCACCTGGCCACAGGGGTTGAACGCGACCTTCTGGCAGTCCCCCACCCCCGCATAGGTAGACGTGCGGCGCATACCATCTGAGCTGACCATGCCTTGCAGCGGCATCCCCAGTGGCTCAGGGGTGTCGGGCCGTTCCCAGGCTTCTGTCCATTCATTTTTCAGCATACGGCAGGTTTTTCCGGTCCAGGAGCGGGAAATGACCGTGTCTTCACTGCTGGCCTCAAGCAGGGAGTTTTTCTGCGCGGGCTGGGTGTGGGCCTCTTCTACGGTCAGCCACAATGATCCGGTCCATACGCCGGCAGCGCCCATTGCCAGGGCCGCGGCAATCTGGCGGCCGTTGCCGATGCCGCCGGCGGCGAGCATGGGGGTGTCACCAAGGGCGTCGACGATTTGCGGCCACAGTACGACAGAGCCCACGCTGCCGGTATGGCCGCCGCCCTCGCCGCCCTGTGCTACCACGAAATCCAGCCCCGCCTCCTTGTGGGCGACCGCCTGTTTGACGCGGCCACAGAGCGCCCCGATCAGGCGACCCGAGTCCTGTACCATCTTTATCTTGTCCGCGGGCGGGGTGCCCAGGGCGTTGGCGATCATTACGCAACCCGGCCTGGTGAGGGCTTCTTCCAGTAGCGGCGTGGCGGTGGCTTCGGTCCAGCCCATCAGGCCCATACTCTGGGTGCCGTCAGGCCAGGGCGGGACCCCGGCATCCGCCAGCAGTTTCTGGGCGAAGGCCATGTGTTCGCTTGGAACCATTTTCCACAGCTGGGCCTCCATTTCCTCTGCCGTCATGTCGCCCATGCCCTCGTATTTCTGGGGGATGACGATATCGACCCCGTAGGGCTTGTCACCGATGTTCTCGTCAATCCAGTCCAACTCCTCCTTGAGCTGGGCGGGGCTGAAGCCCACCGCCCCTAGCACGCCGATGCCACCGGCCTTGCTGACAGCAACAACCACGTCGCGGCAGTGGGTGAAGGCAAAGATGGGGTAGTCGATGCCGAGTCGTTCGCAGAGTGGGTTGCGCATTGGGTTCTCCAGGAGCTGGTTTGTCCTGCAGTATTGGGGGTGTAGCCCAGGCCGACAAGTGCGACTGGATGCCAGTGAAACTGGCGAAATCTGGCAGCTGCGGGCTGTCAGGGGGTGAGAATAACCATATAAAACTTAGTTATTTGTATACTGCTTTTTTGTTCTATAAAGTTCCGGCCCCAATGTCGACAATTGCGATCCATGCGAGCCCTGGAACTGGATTTAGAAAGCGTGAACGCCCACCTGCGAAATGCCAGCCCGCAGGAGGTGGTGACGTGGGCGCAGGGCCTGGAACGCAAGACTATTGCCACCACCAGCATGGGCCGCAATGCGGCGGTTATGCTGCATCTGGTCGCCCAGGTCGACAAAACGCTGCCCACCATCTGGGTGGATACCGGCTACAACCTGCGCGACACCTATGTGGTGGCCGAGCGTCTGATTCGCGACCTGCAGTTGAATATCCATGTCTACTCGCCGCAAATGACCAGTGAACGACGCAACGCCATTATGGGCGGTATACCCACCGTGGATGAAGAGGATCGGCACAAGGATTTCACGCACCAGGTCAAGCTTGAGCCCTTTGACCGAGCCCTGGCGGACTTCGCCCCCGAGATCTGGCTGACCGGCATCCGCCGGGAGGAGACGGAACACCGCCGAACGCTGGACATTGTCTCCTTGGATAACCGTGGGATTATCAAGGTTGCGCCGCTTTTTTATTGGTCGGAAGACGAGGTAGAAGACTACATGGCGAAGCATGAGCTGCCCACCTGCAAGCACTATTTCGATCCCACCAAAGTTCAGGATGGCCGTGAGTGCGGCCTTCACACTGCGGCCTGAGCCGCCGGGCGCGTCAGCCCATAATCAGGCCAACAGCCAACGCCATAACCGCGGTAGCGACGATAAAGCAAGCCACAACCGTGCCCAGTTGGCGCATTGTGCGGTGGTCTGCCTCGTTATCTTGCTGCGTCAGGTGCTGCGTCATGGGAATTCTCCTCCCTGTTGTCTTTATAGTGTGTGTCGCAGCTGAAAAGATTCCCCCACAGCGGGGTTTCTCGCATTGATGCAGATCAAAAGGTGGCTCGCAACTGCTGCGCGCTGACGTATACTGATGGGCAGGGAGGAGTTTATGAAGTCTTCCGTGATGTTGGCGCAACATATTGTGTGGCCACTGCTGCGAGGCCTTCGGGCTGTCCTGGCAAGCCTGATAGCAACCCTGTTTATGGTGGCCTGCGCCGGCCCTGCGCTCGACAGGAACAGTATCAACGCGTTAGCCCCACTCAAGCTGGGCGATAAATCCCTTTCTGTGGCTGATGCCAGTGGCCAGGTTCCCCGGCCTGATTTGCTGGCCCTGGATGATCCCATGAGGGAATTCGTTGAGTTTTACACCCACGGCCAGAGCAACAGCCGGCTGCGGCTGCTCGCCCTGCATCAGGCGGTGAGGGGGGCGGGTAGCCTGAATATGAAATACGACGCCTTTGCCGAGGGAACAGCCCGGGACGTGTTCCACCGTGGCACCGCCAATTGCCTGTCCTATGCCAATATGTTTATCGCCTTGGCGCGAGAGGCAGGGCTGGATGCGAACTACCAGTGGCTGGAGGTCAGGCCCCAGTGGAGCAGGGTGAGCGAGAGAGTGCAGCTTGGCCTGCATGTGAATGTGGTGGTGCGCCTGCGCGATGGCAAGCGCTTCATGGTGGATATCGACCCCCCACCGTCCAGCCGTATAGCAGGATCGCAGGAACTGACCGACAGTGACGCCCAGGCCTTGTATTACAACAATATCGCCATGGGCGCCCTGGCCAGCGAAAACCTGGAACAGGCGTGGACCTACCTCGTGAGCGCCCTGCAACTGAGCCCGACGATGGCACACCTTTGGGTCAACCTGGGTGCCCTGTACCGGTACAGCGGGCAGCACCAGCAGGCCGAGAGCAGCTATTTGCAGGCCCTGGAACTGGACTTTACCGAATACTCGGCCATGACCAATCTGGCGGTGCTATACGGTATTGAGGGTCGGGAGGAGGAGCGCAGCTACTGGCTGGAGAAGGTTGAAACCCACAGGCAGGCCAACCCCTATTACCATGCCTGGCGCGGCGACGAGGCCGCCGCCGAACAGGACTGGAGTGTCGCGCTGGGCCACTATAACCGCGCGGTAGAGTTGTTGCCGCGCGACAGCAACCTGCTGTTCAGCCGGGGCCTGATCTACTACCAGCTCAACAACTACGACGCCGCCGCGTTTGATATCGAGTCGGCTATTGAGCTGGCAACCCTGTATTCGGACATCGCCCACTACCAGCTGCAGCTGGACGAGGTGCACAGGGCGCGTCTGGCGGGAACCTGAGCGGTGCCGGCACCTTCAGCGCTGCTTTAAGCGAGCCGCTCAACGCGGATATATTGCCGCCGTTTCATTTTGCCGGTGAGACGGGAAAAACAATCACCTATAGCCATTTGCCAGCCGTACTTGCGGCGCAGCGCGGCCAGCGCCCGGTCCATGTCCGCGGGCTGGTCAAGCAGGTGAGCCTGTGTCTCCGCCCACTCTCCGGTCAACGTGCCTGTCACTGTGCAGGCGGCGATACGCACTTCTGTGAAATTGCGCAGGCGTTTTACCTTGCCGGCGTCACCTGCGGAAAACAGGTAGTAGCTGTCCCCGTCGAGGGCAAACCATACCGGGGTAGGGACAAAGTCGCCGGACTTTTTGCGGGTGGCAAAACTGATGTAGCTGCCACCCTCCAGGAATTCGATCTCGTCTTTCTTCATGTGTTTACCTGTTTGGAAATGTGTCTGGTCGGGAGGGGGGCGATAGTAGCACCGCTCCCGGGGTCGGTCACAGTCGATTCAACGGGCCGGGGCTGCCTGCACCGGGCGGCGGTGTTAGTGTAGAATTGGGCGCTCGTTTAACCCGCGCCCTGCAAGCGCGGACTGAATAATAATCTGGAGTAGAGCCGATGCCCCACACAATTCGCGCTACCTTGTCGCCCCTGTTGATGGCAGCCATGCTGCTGTTTCCCATGGCGAGCCCGCGGGCTGACGACAAGGCCAAAATCGATGCCGGTAGTGCTCAAGCCCTGGTCGAGCTGCGCAATCACTCCAGCAAGGCCGGCGAATTGATGGACAAGGCGGCTGGCGTGCTGGTTTTTCCCGACGTCGTCAAGATGGGCTTTGGCGTGGGTGGTGAGTTCGGCGAGGGTTCCCTGCTGGTACCGGGCAAGCCTACCTCCTATTTTGTCACCGCCGGAGCGTCCTTCGGTCTGCAGGTGGGCATACAGAAAAAGTCCCAGGTCCTGTTATTCATGACCCCCGAAGCACTGAGTAAATTCCAGAACAGCAGGGGCTGGAAGGTGGGCGTGGACGGCAGCGTGGCGCTGATCAAGCTGGGTGTTGATGGCGGCTTTGACACAAAGACCATCCAGGAGTCGGTGGTCGGATTTGTTTTTTCCAACAAAGGTTTGATGTATAACCTGACACTCGAAGGTAGCAAGATCACCCGTATTGCCAGATAGAGGTTCTCCCCGCACCATGTCCCAGTTTTCTACAGTACAGAGCGCCCTCAAAGGGCGTGTTTCCGTTGGCCAGCAGGTCAGTGTCCGGGGGTGGCTGCGCAGCAAGCGCGACTCCAAAGCCGGCATATCATTCCTCGCGGTGCACGACGGGTCTTGTTTTGATGCAATACAGGCCGTGGTTCCGGCCTCGCTGGACAACTACCAGGACGAACTGCTTAAACTGTCCACAGGCTGCGCGGTGGCGGTCACGGGTGAGTTGGTGGCCTCACAGGGCAAGGGCCAGAGCGTTGAAATACAGGCAAGCTCGGTAGAGGTTGTCGGTTGGGTGGACGATGCGGAGTCCTACCCTATCGCCAAGAAGCGGCACAGTTTCGAATACCTGCGCAGTCAGGCGCACCTGCGCCCGCGCACGAATACCATTGGTGCTGTTACCCGCGTGCGTGCGACCCTGGCCAATGCGATTCACAGCTACTTTTATGACAACGGGTTTTACTGGATCAATACCCCGATTATCACCGGCAGTGATTGTGAGGGCGCCGGGGAATTATTCAGGGTAAGCACCCTGGATATGGCCAATCCGCCGCGCACGGCGGGCGGGGAGGTCGATTTCAGCCAGGACTTCTTTGGCGGCGAATCATTTTTGACTGTCTCGGGCCAGCTCGAAGTGGAGTCCTATTGCCTGGCCATGAGCAAGGTCTACACCTTCGGGCCCACCTTCAGGGCGGAAAACTCCAACACCAGCCGACATCTTGCTGAATTCTGGATGGTCGAGCCGGAAATCGCCTTCGCCAACCTGGATGACGATGCCGATCTGGCGGAGGATTTGCTGAAGCATGTGGTCGGCCGGGTTCTGGAGGAGCGCGAAGATGATATGGCATTCTTCGCGCAACACATCGACCCTACCGTAATCGAACGGCTCCGGTCGCTGGTGGACAGCAGTTTCGAGCGCATGGACTACAGGGAGGCAGTGGAGATCCTGGGTAACTGCGGCCAGAAATTCGAGTTCCCCGTGGCCTGGGGTCTTGATCTGGCCTCCGAACACGAGCGTTACCTCTCTGAGCAGCATGTGGGTGGGCCCCTGGTGGTGATGAACTACCCCAAGGACATCAAGGCGTTTTACATGCGGCTGAATGACGATGGCCAGACGGTAGCCGCGATGGATGTACTTGCCCCGGGTATTGGTGAAATCATAGGTGGCAGCCAACGTGAGGAGCGGCTGGATGTGCTGGACGCCCGTATCGATGAGCACTTGAAAGAGGAGCTGTGGTGGTACCGCGATCTGCGTCGCTACGGCACGGTACCTCACGCGGGCTTTGGTCTCGGCTTCGAACGCCTGCTCAATTATGTCACCGGTATGGAGAATGTGCGCGACGCGATACCGTTCCCCCGGACACCGGGACATGCCAGTTTCTGACCCGCACAGGCACCGGTGCGCTGCACAACAAGGCCTGCCCCGGAGGGCCCATACTGCTATCTGAAAGCCCTTTCCGATGCCGGTTGTACGTTTTTTGTACAGAATTTGTGAAATATTGACTGGAATATAAGCGGGCGCTCGCCCGAAATCCGCCATAATCAAAGTGTATTTCCGCTCCGGGCAAGGTGGGCCCGTGAGTTGGCTGGTGCCGAAGGGAGCTGATAATGAAGCCTGGACAAGACTTGAGAGCGGACGACCCGGTCAGTGAAATGGCCATAGTCGACACTTTCACCAAGCTGATCTTTGCGGAAGACGGTGAATTCAGTTCCAGCGAAGAACTGATCATAAAGGCTTTTCGCCTGGTGGACACCAGGGTCCAACTCGACAGCTACAAAGACATGGGGGAGTATCTGCGGGCGTTGGGGGTGCAGGAAATGATCCAGCTGGTCACCCGGGTACAACAATCACTCTCGGAGGGTTTGCAGGTTCTGGCGGCGACTACCTCAGATTCGCCGCAGGACCGGCGCACCCCCTAGTGGCTTACTGAGCTTCCCTTCCTGCTGTCACACTGTCTTCTTTTGGCGGCTTGAGCCCACATCCGGCCACAACGGCAAACATTGCCCGGTACTGGTTGGCCCTCTCCGAACCCAGGAAACTCAACTCAACCGACTGTTCCAGTTGGAAGCGGCGCGTGGTGCTGGTCAGGCTGGCGGTCCATTTGTCATAGCTGAATTTTTCCGGGTCCTTGCGCAAATCGACAAAGCCCTCCAGCCCGTTGTCTTCCATGCGCACGGTAAATCCGCTGCTGTTGACCTGTGAAATCCTGCCTTTGAAGGTGGCGGCCTCACCAGTGCCAGCCAGTCTCGCCAGGTACTTGCCAGCCAGCCAGCGCTCCGCCTCCTGGGTGGCGGTGCGGGTGTTCTGCAGGCGCTGTGCGAGCATCGCCAGCACCTGTGGGTCTACCCGGTCGGCAGATTGCTCGTTCAGTATCGCCTTGATCTGAAGATGCACCAGGAAATCGACGTACTTGCGCAGCGGCGAGGTGCAGTTGGTATAGGTTTCAAGCGCCATACCCATATGAGGGCCGGGTTCGGTGCTCAATTCAGCGCGGGTCAGGAGGCGGTTGATCATGCTGCGCAGGGGCAGTGCATGTTCCTTGTCAGACAGGCAGCGCATAATGTTTCGGTAGCCGGATACCTCGGTGGGGTCTGCGTCCGCCACAGCGGGTGCATGCATGCTCAGGAACTTGCTGGCCTCGTCCAGTCTGGCGGGGCGGATACCGGGGTGTCTGACGAACGGGCCATTGGCGCCGGCCTGGCGCAGGAAATTGGCGGCACAGCGATTCGCCGCGATCATGCACTCCTCGACCAGTTTCTGGGACAGCAGCTTTTCAAAGGGCTCAATGGCTTCAATCTGTTTGTTGTCATTGAGGATCCAGCGATAATCCTGCCGGTCTTCCATTACCAGACCATGCTCTTCCCGGTTGGCTCGCAAGGCTCTGAACACCTGGTAAAGTGCTTCCAGCGGGGTTGCGTGGCTCATGAGGTCGTCGCCCTGGCCGGCAAGGTAGCGGTCTACACCGTAATAGGAAAGCTTGCCCCGGGAGCGAACGGTGGCCTCAATAAATTCGAATTCCCCCACTTCGCCAGCATCGCTGATAGCGATTTTACATGCCAGGGCGGGGCGGTCGTGGCCTTCGGACAGGGCGCAGGTGTCCTGGGACAACTGTTCGGGCAACATGGGCAGCACGTCGCCATGGAAGTAGACCGATGTGCCCCGGCCGGCAATATCGCGATGCAGTTCGCTGTCGGCATCGATATAGGCGGTGGGGTCAGCGATGGCAACGAACAGGGTCCAGCCATCGCTGCTGATTTCGGCGTACAGCGCGTCGTCGATGTCCTGTGTCTTGACCGTGTCTATGGAGATAAATTCAAGATCGGTCAGGTCGCGCCGCTTGCCGGTTTCAAGGGGCTTGCATTGGCCCACCAGGCGCTCAACCTCTTGCTTGCTCGCGTTACTCCAGTCAGTGGCCAGGTGGTACTTGGCCATGCTGTAGAGGTTTTCTATGCCAGGTGTATTCTCGTCACCGATGATGGTGAGCACCTTGGCCTGCGGTTTCCCATCCCTGATGGGGTGGCGCAGTATCGCACAGCGCACGAAATCGCCCTCCTTCACGCCATTGCGGGCGTGGGGGGGTATAAACAGCCAGCGGCTCAGCTGTTGCAGGTCGGGTTCTACAAATACGGCTTTACCCTTGCGCACGCAGCGCCCGGTGAAATCGGCCAGTGGACTATCGAGCAGTTTTTCGATGTCCGCGATGGTCTTGTTGTCCTTGGTGGGCCGGATACAGACCATCACCCGGTCATCGGGAAATACCTTCAGCATTTCGTCCGGTGGAATGAAAATTTCCCGGCCGTCATCGAGCACCGCAAAACCATACCGGTTCTGGGTACCTTTGATAACGGCCTCGGCGCGCTCCTTCTCGGCCTCCATCTTGGATTTGAGGCCTTTCAGTTGCGACAGGGAGTCCTGATTGAGCATGCAGGGAGCTACTTATGAATTCTTGAATACAGGCGGGCTATGCTAGCCCAAATCACCCGCCGTGTCAGTGAGAACTGTCCCCCCGGGCTGATTAGTGCCTAAATTCAATATTGCCATTGACACGTCGGTGAGCGGGGTTTGATAATCAGTGGCAAGCGGTAGAAACCAGCCCCGCCGGGAAACGCCCTTGATAGATTTCCTGACGCAGGCAGGACAGCCCATCGTCTTTTGCCATGTGTCATCCAATAAGCGCTATAGCGCTGCCATTGAGCCGAACGGGCTCAAGCATCATACGCCCCGGGCATTGCGCTCCAGACCGACCCCCAGATTTCCTGCAACACCCTTCCATCCACCTCAACCCCGGCCCCTGCTGTCGGTGATTAATCCAAACCCCACCAGACCATTACCCAGTGACACAACAATGAGGAATCCTCTATGGACTCAGGCTCCGCCCTGCGCGTAGAAAAAACCACCCTTAAGCCTGTCATCAAAAAGACCTATGTTCTGGACACCAATGTCCTGCTGCACGACCCCACGGCGGTTACCGCCTTCAAACAACACCACGTGGTCATTCCCATGACCGTTCTGGAGGAACTCGACCATATCAAGGATCGCCACGACAAGACGGTCAGCCGGGAGGCGCGCATCGCCATCCAGATGATCGACAAGGTGGTGGATACTGCCACCCCACAGCAGATCCAGGAGGGCGTGGAGGTGCCCGGTACCGGTCTGGAAGGCGAGGTCATGGGCACCCTGGCGATCTATCCCGACCAGCGCCTGGCCGATAATTCCGAAGTGCCCTATCTGGACGATACCCAGGCGCAGGCCAACGACAACCGCATTATCAATGTCGCGCTGCGCCTCCAGGAGGAGCGCCCCAATGAATTTGTCTGCCTGGTAACCAAGGACATCAATATGCGGATCAAGGCCAAGGGTTCTGGCCTGGTTCATGTGGAGGATTATCGCCGGGACCGGGTGCTGGACGATATCGATCTGCTGGCCCGGGGCTACGAACATATCGAAGGGGACTTCTGGGCCACTATCAGCGAGGTTGACACCTTGCGGGAGGGCGACTGCACATTGCACCGCATACCGCGCAAGTCTCTGCCCCAGGCCTATCCCAATATGTTCCTGTACGACGATCACCAGTTTATGGCGTTCGTCAAGCGGGTGGAATCGGAGTTCGTATACCTGCGCTGCGACAGCCGGGATAACCTTATGAACCGCCGCTTCTGGGGCCTGGTCCCGCGCAATCTGGAACAGGCCATGGCGATGTCTTTGCTGGCCGATGAAAACGTCGATATGACGGTTATGACCGGCCCCGCCGGGTCTGGTAAAACTCTGCTGGCCCTCGCCTACGGGGTGCACGCAATTCTGGAACAGAAGCGCTATTCCAAGTTGATCGTGGCCCGGTCCACGCCGCCTATTGCGGAGGAGATAGGGTTTCTGCCGGGTACCGAGGAAGAGAAAATGGCGCCCTGGTTGGCGGCTTTCGACGACAACCTGGAGATTCTGCACGGTACGGACGAATCCTGTCACGGCAGCATCAGCTACGTGAAAGAGCGGGCGAACATCCAGTTCAAGTCCCTTAATTTCATGCGCGGACGCTCATTTAACAACGCCTATGTGATCATCGATGAGGCCCAGGGCCTGACCCAGTTCCAGCTCAAGTCGGTGATAAGCAGGGTGGGGGCCGATTCCAAAATCGTCGTGTTGGGTAACCTGGCCCAGATCGATAACAAGTACATTTCACCGTTGACATCAGGGCTGACCTACCTGGTGGAGAAGAGTAAGGACTATCCACACGCGGGCATCATGCACGTCAACGGTATTGTGCGTTCCAGGCTGGCGGCGTTTGCCGAGGAAAACCTATAGGGCTACGCCGGGCGGCAGGGAGTCGGCAGCCGGCTGGCTGTCACTCCCTGTTTCTTCTCCTTCAGGGCCAGGCTGTGCCGTATGTGTATTGGTGGCGCCGTTGCCTTTTTCTTTTCCGTTATCCTTTCTAGCATTGTCGCGCTGCAGGGCGATGGACAGGCGCAGATCTATACTCCAGGCAAACTGGCGTTTTTCCCCGGGATTTTTCTTGCGATAGTTGTAGGCCGGTTCCACCTCAAAGAACAGGTATTTGCGGTAAACCTGGCGCCTGAACAAAACGCCAAGGCGGTAGTTCTTAACATAATTGGGATCGGAAAACCCGTTGATGGCACCAAAGTAGTTGATGCCTAATTGACGTCGGCCATAGGCGGTTTTATGGCGTTGGAATAGCGAGAGCCGGGTCAGCCATTCCACGCCATCGGTTTCCTGGCCATAGATACCCCTGTTTTTCCATCGCACGATGGTGTTCTCTCCCAGTGCCCGGTTCAGCTCTACCTGGCTGGTCGCGTAGAACTTCTCATCAGTCTCGTATTGCACACGCTGGGTCAGGCGGTAACTGCTGAATTCCCCAAGCGTTCCCTGGTAGCGATAGCGAACACCCGGGCGCAGGCCGTCCCAGTTCAGCCCTAGCGGTGAGATCGACCCGCGAGCGTTTGGTCTGGGATACCTCGTACAAAAAGCCTACACCGCTATCCAGATTGCGGCCATTGTTGCTACGGTCGTCGAGATTCAGGTCGTCCCCGGAATCGTCGCTGAAAACCAGATTCAGTCGCTCGGATAAACCGGGTAAGCGCAATTTGCCACGCAGCCTGACGTTGTTGTTATTGCCGTCTTCCTGGTCCCACTTGGTCGTGAAATCCAGTCGAAGTAGTGATTCGGGTAGTTCGACCTCATAGTCAGGCTCCCCGAAAAAGCTGTCCATCCACTCTGTCAGCGCCTGGGCCTGGCCTGTTGCATATTCATGACTTGAGTCCAGCCAGTGCTCGGGTTCGTTGGGGTCAGCCGGCGCGGATGCCTCCCGGCCACCGAGGCTATCCCGTGCCTTTTTATCTTCTGCAGATTGTCCCTCCGCCACAGCGGAAACCGCGAGGATAATTGCCAGAAGCCAAATCTTCACAACTTTGATCTACATTCCTTGGACCGATTACCGTTACACTACGTTCTATGGACAGGATTTTCATCTTTTTGCAGCACATTTTGCCCCAGCATCTGTTGTCGCGATGCACCGGGTTACTGGCGGGCCTGCATCACCCTGAGTGGTTGAAGAACTGGCTTATCCACATGTTTGTGCGCCATTTCAAGGTCGATATGGCGGAGGCCGCCAACCCTGATCCCACCAGCTATGCCTCCTTTAACGCGTTTTTTACCCGCCCATTGCGCGAAGACGCACGTACCCTCGCGGATGCGGATATCATCTGCCCGGCCGATGGTGCCATCAGCCAACTGGGACCGATTGTGGGGGGCCGTATTTTTCAGGCCAAGGGCCAGTCTTTCAGCGCCTGGGAACTGCTGGGCGGTGATTCAGAGCGCTCAACAGGGTTTGCCGACGGTTCTTTCGCTACCATTTACCTCTCGCCCAGGGACTATCACCGGGTGCATATGCCCGTGGCAGGACGGTTGACCGCTACCTGTTATATCCCCGGCAAACTGTTCTCGGTTAATCAGGTAACCGCGGAAAACGTACCGCGCCTGTTTGCCAGGAACGAGCGGTTGGTTTGTTACTTTGATACTGCTGCGGGCCCCATGGCGATGATCCTGGTCGGTGCGATGGTTGTGGCGGGCATCGAGACAGTGTGGTCGGGGCAAGTGGCGCCGCCCACCTCCGACCCGGTGCACCATGACTTTGTTTCCGCGCCCCGTACCATTGAACTCGCCCAGGGCGAGGAGATGGGACGCTTCAAACTCGGTTCTACGGTGATTCTGTTGTTTCCCAAGGATGCTGCGGAGTTCGACGCTTCTTATTTGGCAGGAACGGCGACCCGGCTTGGGGAGTCGCTGGGCAACTTTCCCGGAACTGCCTGACCTGGTGTGGTGCCATATGCGAGGTTTTTTTGCTTGATGCAAGGGCGCTGTTGGTCCGCCCCTGCGAATCAGTTGGGCCATGCCAGGCTGAGGCAACCGATCCTGATTAGTTTTCCTCCAGGCTCGCCACAATGCGCCGATAGCTATCCATCCGCCTCCCGCTGATTTCCCCGTCTTCCAGCGCTGCCAGAATCGCACAGCCGGGCTCGTGCACATGCTGGCAATCGCGGAATTTGCAGGTGCCCAGAAGCGGCCGAAACTCGCGAAAGCCCTCTTCGACCTGCGCCTTGCTCATATGCCAGAGGCCAAACTCACGGATGCCGGGAGAGTCTATCAGGCTGCCACCCGAGGGCAGGTGGAACAACTGGGCGGTAGTGGTGGTGTGTACGCCCTTGCTGGTACTTTCGGATAATTCGCCCACACGCAGATCCGCATCCGGCAGCAGGGCATTCACCAAAGAGGATTTACCCACGCCGGACTGGCCGACAAAAACGCTGGTGCGCTCACGCAGCGCAGCGTGCAGCTCTCCCATTCCGCCGCTTTTACTGGAGGTATGAAGTATGCGGTAGTCCAGGGTGGGGTAGATTGCCAGCAGATCATCGAGCTGCTCCCGCAAAGCGATGTCGTTTTCCAGCAGATCGGTCTTGTTGAGGAGAATAACCGGCTCGATATTGACCGTTTCCGCAGCGACGAGATAGCGGTCGATCAGCATGGCGTGGGGTTCGGGCAGGGGAGCGATGACGACCACTATCTGGTCGATATTGGCCGCCACGGGTTTGAGTTGGCCGTAGGGGTCAGGCCGCGAAAGTACGCTGTGCCTATCCAGTTGCGCCACGATCACCCCGGTGGGGTCGCCTTCACACCACACCACCTGGTCACCTGTTACCAGGCTCTCAAGGTTGGCGCGAAGGTGGCAGCGAATGCGCTGACCCGGGGCAGACTCAACCTCCACCTGGGTGCCAAAATGGGCGGTGACCAGGCCGTGCTGCTCGGGGCCGAGCTCGCCATTGGCCAGCGACTGCTCGGCCTCGGCACCCCGCTTTTCGGCCCGTTTGGCCCGCTCTTCCTGTATTTTCTCGATGCGCCAGGCCTGCTGGCGGCTGAGCTTGCGTTTGGACATCCCGGCATTATTGGCCTAGCGCATAGCGCTGTCGAGGCAATTTGCTACACTCATGCATTAGTGTTCACCCCGGGATCGAGCCGTATGCAGCAAGCCAGCAACCTGATTTGGGTAGATATGGAGATGACCGGGCTGGACCCGGATCATAATGTGGTGATTGAAATTGCCACGATTATCACCGATGGCGATCTCAACACCCTGGCGGAGGGGCCTGTCATTGCAGTGCACCAGGACGACGCTACCCTGGCCGCCATGGACGAGTGGAATACCACCCATCACACGCACTCAGGACTGGTGAGCCGGGTGCGGGCCAGTAACCATACTGAACAGAATGCAGCGGCGCTGACCCTGGCGTTTCTCGAGGAGTGGGTTCCGGCGGGGGCCTCGCCCATGTGCGGCAACAGCATATGCCAGGACAGGCGTTTTATGGCTCGCCATCTGCCTGAGCTGGAAGCGTATTTTCACTACCGCAACCTGGATGTCAGCTCGTTCAAGATACTCATGCAGCGCTGGCGGCCTGAGCTGGAAGCCGGTATTACCAAGACCTCAACGCATCTGGCGCTGGACGATATCCGCGAGTCGATTGAGGAGATGCGGTATTACCGCGAGCATTTTCTGAGGTTGGCCTGAGTCGGGGCTGCTGGAGCCGGTTTTACTTACAAGCCATGCTGCTGCAGTGCCCAGGCGACGTGCTCACGTACCAGTTCCGAGGGAAATGCCAGTCGGCTCTTCAGGGCGGCTGTTACGTCTGCGCTGGTCGGGGCGTTGCCCAGCCCGATCGCCAGGTTGCGCAGCCAGCGTTCATAGCCAATCCGGCGTATGGCAGAACCCTCAGTGGCGTTCAGCCATGTCGGCTCATCCCACAGGAACAGTTCGACCAGGTCCCTGTCCGCCAGCCCGTGCCGGGGCTGGAAATCCTGCTCGGTGGTGGCCCTGGCGAACTTGTTCCAGGGGCAGACCAGTTGGCAGTCATCGCAGCCGAATACCCGGTTCCCCATGAGTGGTCGCAGGGTGGGATCGATGCTGCCCTTGTGCTCGATAGTCAGATAGGAAATACATTTGCGCGCATCCAGCTGGAATGGACCGGTGAAGGCATTGGTGGGGCAAATATCGAGGCAGGCGGTGCAGCTTCCGCAGTGCTTGCTTGTCTGGGGTGACTCTGCCAGCAGCGGCAGGTCGGTGTAAATTTCACCCAGGAAAAACCAGGAGCCGGCATCCTGGTTGATCAGCATGGTGTTTTTGGCAATCCAGCCCATGCCGGCGCGCTCCGCGATTGCCCTTTCCAGCACCGGTGCGCTGTCGACAAAGGCCCGGTATTGGCCCCCACCGGCATGTGCCTCGATACGCTTGGCCAATGTCGCGAGCCGTTTTCGGACCAGTTTGTGGTAATCGCGCCCCAGGGCATAGCGGGAGATATAGGCCTTGTCCGGCGATTCCAGTATTTCAAGGGGGTGGGTATTGTCCGCAAGGTAGTCCATTCGCACCGAGATTACCCTGCAGGTGCCGGGTACCAGTTCGTTCGGTCGGGCCCGTTTGGTGCCATGCCGTGCCATGTAGTCCATGCTGCCCTGGTATCCCGCATCCAGCCACTTCTGCAGGTAAGCCTCGTGCTCAGCCAGTTCGATATCCGCGATACCCAGCTGCTGGAAGCCCAGCTCCAAGGCCCATTTGCGGATCTGCACCGCCATGGCGCTCTGCTCTTTTGCTGTAAGTTGTGGGGACAATAGGGCGCCGTTTTCGGGGGACTTGGGTGTACAATTCTGCCAGAACCTGGCGCAGAACGATGTCCTTTGTATGGATTCTTTTCCAGTTGGCACTGGCTTGCCGTAGATGCGGGCCGAGGCAAAGGCGGCAAAGCAGGGGAATTTGAAGAACACTCAGTGGAGAGAGACTTGGAACAGATACCAGGCACCGAAAACCTTTATACCGCGGCCCAGACCCGGGAGCTGGACCGCTGCGCGATTCACGACCACAAGATTCCGGGCATCACCCTGATGTCGAGGGCTGCCAGTGCATGCTTTGAAGCGCTGCTGCACAACTGGCCCGGGGTAGAGTGTATCCAGGTACTGTGCGGTAGTGGCAACAACGGCGGTGATGGGTTCCTGGTGGCCGACCTCGCCCACAAGCGCGGTATCCCGGTTACGGTATTCCAACTGGGAGATCCGTCGAAAATCTCTGGTGATGCATTGCTGGCGCGCCAGCAGGCGTTGGCCAACGGCGTGCCAATAGCAGAGTTTGACAAATCACTGGTACAAGGCGCAGGCGTTATCGTCGATGCCATGCTCGGCACCGGGCTTGGCGGCGAGGTGCGCGGTGTTTATCGCGACGCTATCGCTGCCGTGAATGCGGCTGGCGCCCCGGTGCTGGCAGTGGATATCCCCTCCGGGCTCTGCTCCGACAGCGGCAGGGTACTGGGCGTGGCGGTTCGCGCAGACCTGACGGTGACGTTTATCGGTCTCAAGCGCGGCCTGTTCACGATGGCGGCGGCAGACCATACCGGGGCCATTGAATTCAATGACCTGGGGGTGCCCCTCGAGGTTTACCAGGCGGTGCCCTGCGACTGCAGCAGGCTAGAGCTGGAAAGCTTGCTGGAGCACCTGCCAGCGCGTCCGGCAACGGCCCACAAAGGGCTCTATGGCACCGTGCTCGTTGTAGGTGGTGACTATGGCATGGCGGGTGCGGCGGCGCTGGCCGCAGAGGCGGCGCTGCGCTGTGGTGCGGGGCTGGTGAGGGTGGCCACACGCACTGAACATGTGGCCGCGCTGGTCGCGCGCACGCCCGAGACGATGCCGATGGGTGTCAAGTCCGGCCAGGAGCTTACCGCACTGGTTGAGAGCGCCGATGTGTTGGTGGTTGGTCCGGGGCTCGGGCAGTCGGCGTGGTCAGAGCAGTTATTGCAAGTGGCAGCGGCCAGCGGCAAGCCAATGGTGTTGGATGCAGACGGGCTCAACCTGTTGGCGGCGGGCCGGTCTGACACCGGGCAACACCGTGGCAACTGGGTGCTGACCCCCCACCCGGGGGAAGCCGCTCGTTTGCTGGATTGTGACACTGTGGCGGTTCAGGCGGATCGCTTTCATTCAGTGCGGCAATTGCAGGAACGCTACGGTGGGGTGGTTGTACTCAAGGGCAACGGCAGCCTGATCGCGGACGACGCGCAGGTTTTGCTCAGCGATTATGGCAATCCCGGGATGGCCAGCGGCGGCATGGGGGATGTGCTGAGCGGTGTCATCGGCTCACTGCTTGCCCAGCGCCTGCCTGCGACTGAGGCGGCGGCACTGGGCGTATGCCTGCACGGGGCGGCGGCCGATGACGCGGCAGGGCAGGGCCAGCGCGGCCTGCTCGCCAGCGACCTGATCCCTGTAATGCGGACGCTGCTGGGGTGACCCTGGACACAGTCTCGATCACTGCGCCCGATGAGGCGGCCATGGTGGCCTGTGGTGCGCGCCTTGCCGCTGTGACCGGCCCATCCTTGGTGATCTATCTCGAGGGCGACCTGGGGATGGGCAAGACCACCTTCAGTAGAGGCTTTATCCAGGCCCTGGGCCATAGTGGGGCGGTAAAAAGTCCCACTTACACCCTGGTGGAGCCCTACCTGACTCAGGGCCGTCAGATCTACCATTTCGACCTGTATCGCCTGGGCGATCCGGAAGAGCTGGAATTCATGGGCATACGGGATTATTTCAGTGATGATGCGATTTGCCTGGTGGAGTGGCCCGGCCGCGGTAAAGGCGCTTTGCCCCCGGCTGATATAAGGATTAACATAGAATGCGACGGTGCTGGTCGTCGCCTGTTGTTGCGCGCTGAGACGCCCCTGGGGAGGAGCGTTTTGGCAGGTTTTGAGGCAAAAGGCTGAACCCGAAGACCAGCCCCGGCCGCCAGCAACAATAAGTGCAAAAGGCCGCGACATAGACGGCGGGAGTGAAATGGGCAGGATGTGGATCTGGGCCGTAGTGGGAATGCTGAGTGCGTTTCCCGCGTGGTCAGTGGAGGTGGATGATGTGCGTCTGTGGCGCGCACCCGACCACACTCGAATCGTATTCGACCTCAGCGGCCCCGCTGAACACAAGTTGCTGGTACTGCAAAACCCGAGCCGAATTGTGCTGGACGTTGAAAATACCAGTATCAAGGCCGGCTTGACCGATCTCAAACTAGAAGGAACCCCCGTGAAACTGGTGCGCGCCGGTGTCCGTGAGGGCGATGACCTGCGGGTGGTGCTGGACCTTGGCGCCGCGGTGAAACCTCGCAGTTTTTTCCTCAAGGCAAATGACCAGGCCGGCGATCGCCTGGTGCTCGACCTTTACGACACGGCGCCCCGGGACAAGGCCGTGGCCACCAAGAGTGTGCAGCACTCGGACAAGCGGGACATCATCATCGCCATCGATGCGGGCCACGGTGGTGAAGACCCCGGTGCCATCGGCCCCAACCGGAGTCGGGAAAAGGACGTGGTGCTGGCGATCGCAAAAGAACTCAATGCGCTGTTGCGTGCCGACAAGGGCTTCAAGCCGACCATGATTCGCACCGGTGACTACTATGTCAGCCTGCGCGGCAGACGGGATCTTGCCCGCAAACGGCAGGCCGATCTGTTCGTGTCGATTCATGCTGACGCGTTCAAACGGAGGGAAGCCCACGGCGCCTCGGTTTACGCCCTGTCTACCCAGGGTGCTACATCCACGGCTGCGCGCTATCTGGCGCAGCGTGAAAATGAGTCCGACCTGGTCGGTGGGGTAACCCTGTCAGACAAGGATGACTTGCTGGCTGGTGTTTTGGCCGACCTGTCCATGACGTCCACCCTGGACAATAGCCTCAAACTGGGTGCCAAGGTGCTGCGGCGGGTGGATGGCGTGGCCAAATTGCATAAAAACCGGGTTGAACAGGCGGGCTTCGCCGTACTCAAATCGCCTGATATCCCCTCTATACTGGTAGAGACCGGGTTCATCTCCAACCCGGGTGAATCCAAGCTGTTGTCCTCCAGTTCGTACCAGAAGAAGATGGCCCGCGCTATTCACGCCGGAATTCGCGACTGGTTTCTCGCTCACCCGCCTTCTGGCACGCTTATCGCGTGGCAAAAGCAACAGGCCGGGAGGCAGTATGTGATCGCCCGGGGCGACACCCTCTCCGGTATAGCCCAGCGCTTCAATGTTCCCCTGTCTGATCTCAAAATCCGCAATGGCATCAGCGGTGAAAAAATCCTGGTGGGGCAGAAACTGCTTATCCCCACTACCTGATGTAATGCGCTGAATGTCCCGAATTCACTTACTCAGTCCCAGGCTGGCCAACCAGATTGCTGCTGGCGAGGTTGTAGAACGGCCCGCTTCCGTGGTCAAGGAGGTGCTTGAGAACAGCCTGGATGCGGGCGCTACCCGGGTCGATATCGATATCGAGGCGGGCGGGAGCAAGCTGATCCGTATTCGCGACAACGGCAGTGGTATGGCGGCCCGGGATCTACCCCTGGCGCTGGCGCGTCATGCCACCAGCAAGATCGCCTCCCTGGAGGACCTGGAACGGGTGGGAAGCCTGGGCTTTCGCGGGGAGGCCCTGGCCAGTATCGGTTCGGTATCGCGCCTGACGCTGACGAGCAATCCGGCCCAGGGCAGTAGTGAGGGCAGCTGCGCCGCCTGCGAGGGCCGTGAGATGGACGTCGAGGTGAAGCCCGCCCCTCATCCACAGGGCACCACCGTGGAGGTCCGGGACCTGTTTTTTAACACCCCGGCCCGGCGCAAGTTCCTGCGCACGGAAAAAACCGAATTCAATCACCTCGAGGAGGTAGTGAAACGCCTCGCGCTGTCGCGTTTCGATGTGGCATTCAGCCTGCGCCACAATGGGCGCGCTCTGCACAACCTGAAGCCGGGTACCAGCCAGGCTGAGCGCCAGCGGCGGGTTGCCACGGTCTGCGGTCCGGCGTTTATGGAGCAGGCACTGTATATCGAGACCGACCTGCCGCAATTCAAACTCTGGGGCTGGGTTGGCCTGCCGACCTTCTCCCGCAGCCAGGCGGACCTGCAGTATTTCTTCGTGAACGGTCGGGTAATCCGCGACCGGCTGGTAGCGCACGCGGTCAAACAGGCCTACAGGGACGTGCTTTATCACGGCCGCCACCCCGCTTTTGTGCTCTACCTGGAGCTGGACCCTGCCCAGGTCGATGTCAACGTGCATCCCACCAAGCACGAGGTGCGTTTTCGCGATGGCCGCGATGTGCACAACTTTATTTTTTCCAGCCTGCACCGTGCGCTGGCCGACGTCAGGCCCGGTGATGCCATGCCCGATCCGGCTGGCAGCGATGAAGAGGGCATGGTCGTCGATGTCAACACGGGTGAGATCACTCACCAGAGCGGATTGTCGCTGGTCTCACAGCCGGATCCCGGCGCAGGTGTGCAGGCATTCGGCGGTTACCGGGCGCCAGCGGCTCCCGCGCCCGGACAGGCCATGGAGCAGGTCCGGGGCTACTCGCAGCTGCATCCCTTGCCGGAGGTAGATGGCGATCAGGCGATTCCGCCCCTGGGCTATGCCCTTGCCCAGTTGCAGGGTATCTATGTGCTGGCAGAAAATGCCCAGGGCCTGGTGCTGGTGGATATGCACGCTGCCCATGAGCGTATCACCTACGAGCGGCTGAAGACCGCCAGGGCCGATGAGGGGATCCGCAGCCAGCCGTTACTGGTGCCGCGCGCCGTGGCGGTGAGTCAGCGTGAGGTGCAGGTAGCCCTGGAGCACACTGAGCTGTTCCGGGGCTTGGGTATGTTGGTGGAAGTGGGCGGGGAGGAATCCCTGGTGATACGTGAGATCCCGGTGACCTTGCGCGACTCGGATGTGGAGCAACTGCTGCGGGATGTGCTGGCAGACCTGATAGAGTTTGGCAGCTCCGATCGCATCGAGAGCCACCTGGATGAAATCCTGTCCACGATGGCCTGTCACGGTTCGGTGCGGGCCAATCGCCGTCTCACCATCCCCGAGATGAATGCGCTGTTGCGGGATATGGAGGAAACCGAGCGTTCGGGCCAGTGTAACCACGGGCGACCAACGTGGACCCAGTTGAGTATCGAGGAGCTGGATAAATTGTTCCTGCGCGGCCGCTGAGGTGGTTGTCCTGCGCTTATTCAAAGGTCTGCTCTGAAGTGATACCCGTGCTGCCTGAATGGCTGGGACCTGAGTGAACGATCCTACGCCTTTGCTCCTATGCCTGATGGGTCCCACCGCCTCTGGCAAAACCGATCTGGCCATAGAGCTTGCCCAGGCACGCGACTGCGAACTGATCAGTGTCGATTCCGCCCTGGTCTACCGGGGCATGGATATCGGCACCGCCAAGCCCGCCTACCCCCACCACCTTGTCAATATTCTCGACCCGATGCAGGCCTATTCGGCGGCGGATTTCACAAGGGATGCCCACCGCCTGGCAGCAGAGATCATCGGCCGGGGCCGCACGCCGCTGCTGGTGGGCGGTACGATGCTTTACTTCAAGGCCTTTCTGGAGGGCCTGGCGGACATGCCGGCGGCAAACCCGGAGATTCGCCTGCAAATAGAGGCGGAGGCGGCAACTCACGGCTGGCCCTGGGTGCATGCCCGATTGGCCGAGGTAGACCCGGATTCGGCGGCGCGAATACACCCCAACCACTCGCAGCGGCTGGGTCGGGCCCTGGAGGTCTATCGCGCCAGCGGTGTCACCCTGTCCGAATGGCAGCGCCTCCAGTTGCAGAAACCGGTGCTCGCCGAGCAATACCGGGTGGTGCAGCTCGCCATCTGCCCGCAGGATCGATCGGTACTGCATCAGCGCATTGCCCTGAGGTTTGAACAGATGATGGCTGAAGGGCTGCTGGGGGAGGTAAGGGGCCTGTATCGACGCGGCGACCTGCACGCGGACCTTCCCGCCATGCGGGCGGTTGGCTATCGCCAGCTCTGGCAGCACCTGGCAGGGGCCTGCACCCTGGACGAGGCTGTAAGCGGCGCGGTAGCTGCCACACGGCAGCTGGCCAAGCGCCAGCTGACCTGGTTGCGCAAGTGGCGGGGTTTGGACTGGATATATACAGATGCCGCGGGGAACCTCGCAGATACTTCAGGGTCTGACACTGCGCTGGGGGATATTATGGAAAAGCCCATTCAGCGGGCCTTGAACTATCTTGATCTGCCCCCTATATAGTATGCTGGGTGTTCGTTTGACGAATGTCAGGTTCGAACGGGATCCTTTGATTCGTCCTGGCATTGGCACGGAAGCCACAATAACAGGACGAAGTTAGCGGCTTTTATCATTTTTTCGACTCGAGTTTGAGTCATATAGGAGGAGTTATGTCAAAAGGGCACACTCTACAAGACCCTTACCTGAATATCTTGCGTAAGGAACGCGTACCCGTTTCCATTTACCTGGTCAACGGAATCAAGCTGCAGGGCCAGATCGAGTCATTTGACCAGTTTGTAGTGCTGCTCAAGAACACCGTCAGCCAGATGGTCTACAAGCACGCCATTTCCACGGTGGTTCCTTCACGCGTGGTGCGTATGCCGCTGCAGAATCCGCCGGAAGGCGAAGAAGACGGTGGTGACAGCTAGGGCACTCCGAGCCTGTCCGGTGGCTGTCCCGCGGACAGTCGCCTGTTCACTTTGTTAACCCCCCGAGGTTGTATTGTTTTTTGATCGTCCCGATTCGGGTGAATGTGCGGTGCTCGTTCACCTGAATCTAGCCAGTGAAACCGATCGGGAAGATCCCCGAGAGTTTGAAGAGCTCGTGCTGTCAGCGGGGGGCGACCCCGTGGCCTTTGTGATGGGTGCAAGGGATGTGCCGGACTCCCGTACTTTCGTGGGCAGCGGAAAACTGGAAGAAATCGCTGGGGCGGTGAGGGAGAATGACGCGCAGATCGTCATGTTCAATCACTCCCTGAGCCCCAGCCAGGAGCGCAACCTGGAGAAAGCGCTGGAGTGCAGGGTGCTGGACCGCACCGGTCTTATCCTGGATATCTTCGCCCAGCGGGCCCGCACCCACGAGGGCAAGCTGCAGGTGGAATTGGCGCAGTTGGAGCATATGAGCACGCGACTGGTGCGAGGCTGGACTCACCTGGAGCGGCAAAAGGGCGGTATCGGCTTGCGCGGTCCCGGTGAAACCCAGCTTGAAACTGATCGCCGGCTGTTGCGGGTGCGGATCAAATCAATCCTGGCGCGGCTTGAAAAAGTGCGCAAACAGCGCGATAACGGGCGGCGCTCCCGGCGCCGCGCGGAAGTGCCGGTGGTTTCCCTGGTGGGGTACACCAATGCCGGCAAATCGACACTGTTCAATCACCTTACAGGGTCTCGTGTGTACGCTGCGGACAAATTGTTTGCCACCCTGGATCCGACCCTGCGTCGTTTGAATGTCGAAAACGTGGGCCCGGTCGTGCTGGCCGATACGGTGGGTTTTATTGCCCACTTGCCGCATAAACTGGTCGAGGCCTTCAAGGCGACTCTGGAAGAGACGCTGAACGCGGATCTGCTGCTGCATGTCATCGATGCGGCCACAGAGCAGCGCGAAGACAATATCCACCAGGTCAACGAGGTGCTGTTGGAAATAGGCGCCGAGACAATTCCGCAGCTGCAGGTCTACAACAAATTGGATCTGCTGGAACAGGCGCCGCGTATAGATCGCAATGCGGATGGTCTGCCCGAGCGCGTTTGGCTGAGTGCGGCCACGGGCGCCGGTACCGAGCTGCTGTTACAGGCCATCGCCGAGCTCGTGGGTAAGGATATGGTGTCCGAATCCCTGGATATCGGCCCTGAACAGGGGGGCCTTCGGGCCGCACTGTATCGGCTGGGCGCGGTGGAATCTGAAGATTACCGGGACGACGGGGTGGCTCACCTCAGTGTTCGCCTGCCGCGTGCCGACTGGAATCGGCTGATGAAGAAAGGCCCGGAGCCCCTGTTTTGAACAGGCAGGACTGCCGAGTTCAGTGACGCAAAGCAGATAAAATTTGTTAGACTCTCACGACTTTTGAATTAGGAGTAAATTATGGCCTGGAATGAACCGGGTGGCGGCAACAACAAACCCAAGGACCCTTGGGGCGGTGGCGATCAGGGCCCGCCAGACCTGGACGAGGCACTGAAAAAGCTGCAGGACAAGTTGGGTGGCATGTTCGGCGGTGGCGGTGCCCGCAGGACAGGGGGCTCTGGGGGTTCCTCTGGTGGTATTCCCGGCGCCATGCTGGGCGTTATTGCCGCCGGTGCGCTTCTGGTCTGGGGGTTGATGGGCTTCTACCAGATTGACCAGCAGGAGCGGGCAGTGGTGTTGCGCTTTGGTAAGTATCTGGAGACTGTCCAGCCGGGCCTGCAGTGGAATCCGCCTTTGATCGATGAAGTCATCAAGGTCAACACGACCAAGGTGCGGGCGGTAAGCTTTCGCGAGATTATGCTCACCAAGGATGAGAATATCGTCGAGGTGAAAATGTCCGTGCAGTACGTCATAGACGATCCGACCAGCTTCGTATTGAAGGTTCGCGATCCCGAGATTTCTCTGCAGCATGCCACCCAAAGTGCGCTGCGACATGTGGTCGGTGGCACCGGTATGGATATGGTGCTCACCGGAGGCCGCGCCCAGATTGCGGTTGAGGTAGACCAGCGCCTGCAGGAATACCTGAATCTTTACGAGACCGGTATTCTCGTGAGCAAGGTTACCGTTGATGAATCAAAGCCTCCCACGCAGGTACAGGCCGCATTTGACGATGTGATCAAGGCTCGCGAGGACGAGGAGCGACTGAAAAACGAAGCCCAGGCTTACGCCAACGGTATCGTGCCGGAGGCGCGTGGTGGCGCCCAGCGGGTGCTGGAAGAGGCCCTGGCCTACAAGGAGCAGGTGCTTGCCAACGCAGAGGGTGAAGCTGAGCGTTTCACCAAGCTGTTGGCAGAATATGCCAAGGCCCCCGAGGTGACCCGGGAGCGCCTGTACCTGGATGCCGTAGAGGGTGTGTACAGTAATACCAATAAGGTAATGGTTGATGTCGAGGGCGGAAACAACATGATGTACCTGCCGCTGGACAAACTTGGAACACAGGGCGGCGGCAGTGCCGTGCGTGACGTTACTATCGACAGCTCCAACATACGCGAGCTGACCAATGCCGTGACCGAGCAGCTGCGTCGTGACGCCGCTGCCGCCGGCAATCGCAGGGGGGGTCGTTAATCATGTCCGGACGCAATATGACATTTCTGGTAGTGGCAGCTCTGCTTCTGCTGGTGGCAAGTAACTCGATCTATGTGATCAAGCAGACGGAACGCGGTGTGCTGCTCAAGTTTGGTGAAGTGGTCAATCCCGACCTGAAGCCTGGCCTGCATGTGAAAATACCCTTCGTCAACAACGTGCGGAAATTCGATGGCCGCCTGATCACGGTGGATTCACAGCCCGAGCGCTTTTTCACCCAGGAACAGAAAGCCCTGATTGTGGACAGCTATGCCAAGTTCCGTATCAAGGATACTGAGAAGTTCTATACCGCCACCAATGGTGAGCAGTCTCGCGCCATGACTCTGTTGGCCCAGCGTATCAATAACGGGCTGCGAAACCAGGTCGCCGTGCGCACCATTCAGGAGGTGGTGTCGGGTGAGCGTGACGAGCTGATGCAGGACCTGACCAAAGAGCTGACTGTGGTAGCACAGGAGTCTCTCGGGGTCGAAGTGGTAGACGTGCGGGTCAAGCAGATCGACCTGCCGCCGGATGTCTCCGAGTCGGTTTATCGCAGGATGAATGCCGAGCGTGAGAAAGAAGCCCGCGAGCACCGGTCCCAGGGGCAGGAGCTGGCGGAGGGTATCAGGGCCGCTGCCGATCGTGAGGTGACGGTGCTGCAAGCAAATGCTTATCGCGATGCGCAGTTGATCCGCGGTGAGGGAGATGCCAATGCGACCCGAATTTATGCTGAGGCATTCAATCGCGACCCGGAATTCTATGCGTTCACCCGCAGCCTGCGCGCATACCAGCAGTCCTTTGAGGGCACCGGCGACATCATGCTGATCCAGCCCGACAGCGACTTTTTCCGCTATCTGAAAAGCTCCAAAGGTGAGGTGGCAACGCCGGCAACAACCGAGTAAACAGCAAAATCAGGGGGTGCTATCCGCATAGTTTGTGGTAGTATTCTTCAACCGTGGGATCCGGCGTTTTAATCACAAGCGCAGGGCCTGCGGTTTTTTTGTGCGCCCGAAAGCGGGGTGTACAACCCGGGATGGTCTGTCGCTTGTGAGAGTCAGCACCCGCCGCATTAGACAGGCTGGGCTGGCGCACTGCGTCGCCGCTAACGGTTTGCAATGAACGCGGTGATGCAGGGGAGGAAAGGTTGGATTTCTGGCACGTGTTGACGGTGGCCATCGCGCTCGTTTTCATTATTGAAGGCATGCTGCCTTTTATCAGTCCCGATCGGTGGCGCAAGCTGCTGACCATGGCGGACCAGATGGATGACAGGGTCATCCGTAATGTAGGCCTCGGTAGCATGCTGTTTGGTGTCGTTATCCTTTATCTGGTGCA
This sequence comes from uncultured Gammaproteobacteria bacterium, assembly GCA_963765545.1. Lineage (GTDB taxonomy): Bacteria > Pseudomonadota > Gammaproteobacteria > Pseudomonadales > Halieaceae > JARRPM01. Next base: position 213,684 of record CAVXWW010000003.1, read on the forward strand.
CTAGTGTCGAGGTTCGCTCAATGACATCGGTCGATCGCTGGCAATTGCCCGACGGGATAGAGGAAGTGCTTCCCGCCCAGGCTGCCACTGCTGAACACCTGCGCCGGCGCCTGCTGGACCTTTACCGCAGCTGGGGCTACCAGCTGGTGATTCCCCCTCTAATGGAGTTTACCGAGTCCCTGTTGATAGGCCTGGGCAAGGATCTCGATCTGCTCACCTTCAAGCTTACGGATCAGCTAAGTGGACGCACCATGGGGATTCGCGCAGATATCACCCCACAGGTAGCAAGGATCGATGCCCACAGCCTGGCCGAGCCCGGCGTTACCCGGCTTTGTTATGCCGGATCAACCTTGCACACACGGCCCAAGTCATCACTGGCCTCGCGCTCGCCCATTCAATTGGGAGCGGAGCTCTATGGCGATAACAGCCTGGCTGCGGATGTGGAAATTGTCCGGCTGATGCTGGAGACACTTGAAGCGGCTGGGCTTGGTGACGCCGGTATTACGCTGGATCTGGGGCATGTTGGGGTTTACCAGGCGGTACTTGCCAGTGCAGACCTGAGCGAAGAACAGGAACAGACGGTATTTGATGCCCTGCAACGCAAGTCGGTACCCGATTTGCAGCTCGCCCTGAACGGGGTGGACGAGGCTGCAGCGGCGCTGATTATTGCCCTGGTGGATTTACACGGTGATGAGTCAGTATTGGCAAATGCGCGCGAGCTGTTTGCCGAGGGCGCACCGGGAGCGCTGGCGGCTGTCGATGCGCTGCATGAGGTCGCAACGGATATTCGTCGTCAGCGAGCGGATCTGGACATCTATTTTGACCTTGCCGAGTTGCGTGGTTATCACTACCACACGGGAATAGTGTTTGCCGCCTACGTGCCCGGTCACGGGGAAGCACTGGCCAACGGCGGGCGGTACGACAACGTGGGAGCGGTATTCGGCCGGGCCCGACCCGCCACCGGTTTTGCCGCTGATCTGAAGGCGCTGCTGGCGCTGGTTCCCGCAGATACAGAGTCCCGGAGTGCGATCAGCATGCCCGATTCGGATGACCCCGCCCTGGCGGCTATAGTGAACACACTTCGGGCGTCGGGCGAGATCGTCATTAACTGCCTCTCCACCAACCCTGATCCGCGCTGCGATCGTCAGCTCTGCGAGCAAGACGGCCAGTGGCAGGTACAGGCTATTGATTACTGAATAAAACCAGCGAGTTATCAAGCAATGAGCAAAAATGTAGTCGTTCTCGGCACCCAGTGGGGAGACGAGGGCAAAGGGAAGATTGTGGATCTGTTGACCGATCAGGCCGGTGCAGTTGTACGCTTTCAGGGTGGTCATAACGCGGGCCATACCCTGGTCATTGATGGCCATAAAACGGTTCTGCACCTGATTCCCTCGGGCATCCTGCGCGAGCATGTGCAGTGCTATATCGGCAATGGCGTGGTGCTTTCTCCCGAGGCACTGCTCAAGGAAATGGCTGAACTGGAGTCAAGGGACGTGCCAGTGCGTGAGCGCCTGAAAATCTCTCCCGCCTGCCCACTCATCCTGCCCTACCACGTGGCACTGGACCAGGCCCGCGAAGCCAAACGCGGCTACGAGAAAATAGGAACCACCGGCCGGGGCATCGGCCCCGCGTATGAAGACAAGGCAGCTCGACGCGGACTGCGCCTGGGCGATTTGCAGGATGAGCACCGCTTCGCCCGCAAGTTGAAAGAAGTCATGGAATACCACAACTTCGCCCTGGAGCAGTACTACCAGGTGGAGCCGCTCGATTACGCCACGGTGCTGGCCGATACCCTGGCGATGGCATCCGAGTTATTGCCCATGCTGGCGGATGTGACCAGTCAGTTGCACGAAAGGCGTACTGCCGGCTCAAATATCATGTTTGAGGGCGCCCAGGGTTCCCTGCTGGATATAGACCACGGAACCTATCCCTTTGTGACCAGCTCGAACACTACAGCCGGCGGTGCGGCCACGGGCTCCGGTGTTGGGCCGCTATTTCTTGATTATGTGCTGGGTATTACCAAGGCGTACACTACCCGGGTGGGTTCAGGGCCCTTCCCGACCGAGTTGTTCGATGATACGGGCAAGCACCTGGCTGACCGCGGCCATGAGTTTGGCGCCACAACCGGACGGGCCCGTCGCTGCGGCTGGTTCGATGCCGTTGCGCTGCGCACAGCGGTCAACATTAATTCGGTCAGCGGTATCTGCCTGACCAAGCTCGACGTACTGGACGGGCTGGAGACAATCCGCATCTGTGTTGGCTACACCTGCAAGGAAGGCAAGTCGGTAGCCAACCCGATCGACGCCGAGGATTACGCCAAGCTGCAACCAGTTTACGAGGAAGTATCCGGCTGGAGTGAATCCACTGTGGGCGTGAAAAGTCTGGAGGGGCTGCCGGCGGCAGCCCGCGCTTATATCAAGCGGCTGGAAGAGCTGGTGGGGGCGCCTATCGACATCATCTCAACCGGTCCCGACCGGGTGGAGACGATTGTGCTGCGTCATCCGTTCGATTGAGGCGTGCTCTGATCAGCCGTACCGCGATCGGTCGTTCGGGCCTGTGCCCGACGGGGGGCGGTGACTCAGACTTGGTCACAAAGGGTTAAATTACAATCCTTCGGCAGCAGGCCGCTACTCGCCACCCGGACATACATTTCGAGATGCTCAGCGGCGTCTGCCTGACACTCAAATGGACCTTCAACAGATCCCTCCCGGGTGAGGAAATACCATTTGCCATTGTCATGCACGAGGCGTTCCGTGCGGAACCTGGTCCTGCTCATGGGCTCATCGTCTTTGCGTCTTGTGGCCATTTTTACTCTGGTTTCCTGTCTGGTAATTGCACTGTAGACGAATCCAAGTTTAACTCACGGCGCTGTCAGCTGTGTGTTAGCTGGTGTGACCTTGCTCGCGTTTTTGGCGGTTTTTTTATGTGATTCAGCCTGCAAACACCTGATTCGCGTCTGGCACCATCCTGATCGTCCGGTCCGCCAGGGACAGGCTTGCCGGTCTGTGGGTGATCAAGATTACCGTCTTCGCCCGCAACATGTCGTGGCACTCCTCGATAAAGGCTTTTTCCCCGGCCGGGTCGAACATGGCAGTAGCCTCGTCCAGTATGAGAATGGGCGGATCTTTCAGCAGCGTGCGTGCCAGTGACAGGCGCTGGCGCTGGCCTCCCGAGAGGCGAATGCCCTGCTCGCCAATCAGGGTGTCGTAGCCATTGGGCAGTTCCCGTATAAAGGCATCCGCGCGGGCCGACCGGGCGGCTGCCTCGATCTTTTCCCTGCTCACCCCGGGCTCGCCGTAGGCGATATTCTCCGCCACCGTGCCGTTAAGCAGCAGCACGTGCTGGGCTACCAGGCCGATCTGCCTGCGCAGGCTGGCGATGCTGGCTTTACGGTTGTCCACGCCGTCGATAAAAATGCTGCCTTCGGTTGGGTCGGCAAAGCGCAGCAGCAGTTGGGCGAGGGTGGATTTGCCGGCGCCGTTGGGGCCGGTGATGGCCAGGGTCTGGCCGGCTGGGATCGTCAGGTTAAACCGCTTCAGCAACACAGGCCTGCCCGGGTAGCCAAAGCGGACGTCCCTGAATTCGATATGGCCGGTTACCTTGGCGAGCGTGATATCGCCGTTATCCGCGGGCTCCGCTTGCTCGCCCAGGAATTCCACTATGCGCCCGGCGCTGCCACGGGTGCGCTGTACCTGGCCATATACGTTGGCCAGCGTGCCCAGGGGGCTCATCAGCAGCATGGCATAGAGCAGCAGTGTCACCAGGTCAGCCGGCGCCAGCTGGCCGCCCTCGATACGGCTGATGCCCAGCCACAGCAGCACCACCACACCCACACCCCCCAGCAGGTTTATCAGTGGCGACAGCGCCGCCTCTATCTGCCACTGCTGGCGCGACAGCGAAAACAGCCGCTTGTTGGCCTCCTCGAAGCGGTCCTGCTCATGGGCTTCCCTGGTGAAGGCCTTGATGGCCGGCAGCATGCCCAGGTTTTCCTCTACCACGGACACCAGGTCGCTGTTGGCGTCGACCCAGGCCCGGGACAGGGGGCGTAGCCGTCGCCCTACCACCTTCATCGCCACGAAATACACAGGCAGGAACACCACCGCCAGCACTGCGATGGACCAGTCCAGCCAGGCCATCATCACGAATGCTCCGCCAAAGGTGACCAGGGCGGGCAGCAGTTGAACCAGGGTGTCGGTGACGAAACTGCTGATAATGGCTGCGTCGGTGCTGAGCAGGGTGAGGGTGTCGCCGCCTCGGCGTTGCTGGTAGTAGCCGACCGGCAGCGCCTGCAGGTGCTGGTATAGGCGGATGCGCAATTCGGCGGTGATGCGCTCGCCGGTGCTGCCTATCAAATACTGGGTGGAGAAGCTGAGTAGGCTTCGCATTACGATCAGGCCCAGCCAAAGACCCAGCAGCATGCGTACGCTCATCCAGCCTGCTCCGTCGCCCATAACACTAGCGGTAAGCAGACCCGCCATCCAGGGGTTGGCCAGTGCCAGCAGGCTGCCTGCGAGCAGCAGGCACAGCACCTCAAGCAGTACGCGGCGGTGAGGGGTGATATAGCTCAGGAGCGGGCCGAACCGGGTCGGAGGGGGAGAATGGCGCATGGTCTCTCTGGTGAGGTCCTTTTTTTTATTTGCAGAACAGACTAATCGGTGGGCCGCGCGCCCTGCATCCTGTGTCGTGGGTGCGGCACAGACCCCATAAGGCGGCACGCTGAGTTTAACAAAGGCGGTGTATGTGAAGATAGTTTCCAAAAACACCTTGCTTTGATTTGGCAGTTTGCCTTGCTAGAGTACGCACCCAACCCAGCAGGAATAGTCCACGGCACAGATGAGTTATTCCGATGTTACTGGTCACCGCTCCATGGTGTTCGACGCCGCGCGCAATAAGGCGTACGCTAAGGCGCTGGCGCGCGTTATCCGGCCCGGTACCACCGTCATGGACCTGGGTGCCGGTATGGGTGTGCACGGGTTTTTCGCGTCAAAGCTTGGCTCCGCTGCAGTGCATCTGGTTGAGCCTAGCCCTGTGCTGGATATAGCCCGCAGGGTTGCCGAGAAGAATGGACTTAAAAATGTGCTGTATCACCCATGTCGGGTAGAGGAGCTGCAGCTGGATCGACAGGTGGATGTTTTAGTCTCGGTTTTCACCGGCAACTTCCTGCTCACTGAGGACTTACTTCCTTCACTGTTCTATGCCCGGGATAAGTTTCTCGCCCCGGGTGGGCACATGATTCCCGACCGCGGCCGGATGGAAGTGGTGCCCGTGTGCGCCGCCGACTACTATCAGAAGCAAATCGAGGCCTGGAATAGCTGTGCCGAAAATGCAGCGCGGCACGGCGAACCTGAGTTGGACTTCCGGATAGTGCGCTCCTTTGCTGCTAATAGCCTGTATTACGATACCCCTAAGAATTTTAACGCCTCTCAACTGGCCGAGCCCGCTGCGCTCATGGACATGGATTTCACCGTTGCGCCGCGAGCTGAATGTGACAACGAGACTGAAGTGGAAGTGCTGCAAGATGGCACCTGCCACGGCTGGCTGGGTTGGTTCCAGATAAGGCTTGGGGAGGAGTGGCTGTCTACCTCGGGTGAGCAGGAAAATACACACTGGAGCCCGGTGTTCCTGCCGCTGGAACGACCTTTGGAAGTAAGGGCCGGAGAGCGGCTGGGCTTTGCCCTTAAGCGGCCCGAGTTCGGGGAGTGGACGTGGACCACGCGTCAGGCAGAGAATTGCCAGCGCCAGAGTACGTTTTTTTCACAAGTCCTGACGCATGACAGGGTGCTCAGAGCATCGGAAAACTACCAGCCCAGGCTCAGCCGGCGGGGTGAGGCCACCCAGTGGTTGCTGGCTCAAATGACAGGCAAGGTAGCAGTGAAGCAGTTGTCAAAAGAATTGTACGAGTTGTATCCTGAGGTCTACTACAGCGAGGATGAAGCCCTGAGGTTTGTAAAAGGCCTGGTGGCCAATTTCTGTGAAAGCTAGCCGGAGTTTAAAGTTGAAAGAAATTGTCGATAAAGCACAAATAGACCAGAAAAAAACTTACGCAACCCCCAAAATAGTAACTTTCGGTGAGGTCACTAGCCTTACCCAGAAAAACGGAAGGGGTCCTGCAAGCGATGCGGGCAACAATATGATGGGCGGATCAATTTAGAGCCGCATTTACAAAACAATAGATGGTTCAGGTTTTGGTGTTACCACGGGATTCCTTTTCCATGTCCAGTAGCCACTGATTCAGCATCAAGGGGCGGAGATTGACGTAAGAAGCGGCCCCTCCCGATGAGGCGTCTTGTAATATGGAGAACTTTGATAGCTCGATATAATCGGCGAGCCGTTCTGCCGGCTGCCAGTCGTTCAAAGTCCTACGATCTGTATTTTTTATCAGCGAATCATGAATGAATCCCAGCGGGGTTTTTGGGCGCCGGAGAACACTGTCCGGTAGTTTTCCCGCCATGGATGTTCGAAGGATATGCTTGTTGAATAGCCAGGGCAGTCCTGGCAGTGACACCATGAAATTTACCAATCTGGTATCAAGAAACGGGCTGCGCTCCTCGGGCAAAGTAAAGTCGCTGCACATGAATTTGTCGTCAGTATTCCAGTCAGGCGTTTGAATGCCCTGGTAGATACGTGAGTTGTGGTTTTGAGTAGTTCCCGAAGCAGTGGACCATGACTGGTTCCAGCGATTTTTCAGGTCAAGTCTTGCCTCCAGCTCGGTTTTGATCCAGCTCGGATAGGGGTAGGGAGTGGTCAGCCCACCTGTTTGGCTAAAGAGTTTTTTTGCCGCTTTCTTAAGCCCAGTGCCCAGGGGGGGGTAAAGGCCGTACTTGTGCTTAAGTTGAAATATACTCGCCAGCGCGGCAGGCACATTAACATCTTTAAGTGCCGCCCTTATCGATGTAAACGCCATAACTTCGTCCCCTCCGTCACCGTTTAGAACGACACGACTTTTTTGTCTGGCGTATCGATGCAGGTACAGCCAGAGATTCGGTTGATAAAGTTCCAGTGGGAATGTGGTCGGTTCAGATTTAGAGAGAAGTGAATACATCCCTGCGTCGATGTGGTGAGTCTGGAGCTTGAGGAAGGCGCTAACCTCGTCAACAAATCGCTTTTCATCGTTAGGGTGAATTGAATCGTAGATTACAGTCGCAGCATGCAGATCAATATGCTGGCTTTGTTCCTTGTTCAGCTCACAAATAGTTGCGGCAATGCTCGCAGAGTCCATGCCTCCGCTCAGGTATATACAGAGGTCTCTGGTGCGAATTCTGTCATTCACAGCAACTTTCAGAATATTGCTGAAGTGCTCAATATATTCAGAATTTTTCCGGTAGTGAAGAAGCGGGATTTCGGTTGGAATTTCCCAATAACGCCGCATTTTTTTCGACCTTTTTGTTAAAGAGAGGCAATGGGCGGGCTCCAACGCCTTGATATCTGAAAAGCTTGTCCGTGTTCTGGATCCCCAGCGGGAATCTCCAAACAGCAGGAAATCGCAAATGGCCTCCTCGCATAGTTGATCTGAAACAAGAGGGTGTTTTCGTATGCAGTCGATACTATTGCTGACGATAAACGTGTCCCCTTGGCGGGCATATACCAGCTGCCTCATGCCGAATCGATCCCTGGCACAGAAAAGAGTCTGTTTTCTTCTATCCCAGATCGCGAAAGAAAAGTCACCCAACAAATGCTCTGGGCACTCCTCGCCCCAGGCTTCGTAAGCCCGCAGCACAAGATGAGAGTCGGGTGTGTTCGCTAACCGGCTTTCACGGGACAGGCCAAGCTCCCGGATGAGATCCTCGCGGGCGTCAATACGAATGCATCCGGTAATCCACACTTCATTATCCAGGCTTGCTGGCTGGCTTTCATAATTTGCCTCGTCGGTTGTTCTGAATAGGGTATGGCCAAGTCCTACGGGACCGTCCATCCAAACCTGTTGCTTATCGGGGCCGCGAAAGTACAGTGAGGTGGTAAGATTTCCCAGTATTTCGCGATCTATTGGCGCAGCGTTGGTGTTAACAATTGCTATAAAACCGCTCACTGGTAGGTGTTCCTCAAATTTTTCGGGTAGACCTGGGTGCCTGAGTATCTTTCAATTCATGCATTTTTTTATCGTGATTCTCTATTCGTTGGGTTGGCTTCAGGTAAAAATCATCCGGGTATCGGTCTTCCAAAGTCAACTCTTGAACCGGGAGCATTCTCCGGTAGGATTGCCGGAAGACCTTTGTTAAAGTGGCGAGCTACTTAAAGCAGACGCCCCGGCGCTACCTGTGACTAACCGGATGTATAAAATCCTTGAACTGGCGCCCCGGTATAAACTTGTGCTGGTGCAGGCGTGGTTCATGTTGGGCTGGTATCGCGCACTCATTATACTGGTTCCTTTCAAGCGCATCATCGCCAACCTGCAGCACCAGGCACTCGCCACCTCTCCGCCTGCACTGCTTTCTGTTCAGCAGGAAGAGGCCATAATTATTGGCCGTCTCGTGTCTGCAGCTGCGCGAGTTACCCCCTGGCAAAGCCTCTGCCTGGTCCAGGTTCTGGTAACCCAGCGGCTGTTGGCAAAACGCAATATTCCGGGCAGATTTTATTTGGGTGTGCGACGAGGTTGTGAGGTAACCGATGGTTTCGCGGGACTATCTGCTCATGCCTGGTTGCAGTGCGGTGATGAGATCGTAAACGGGGCGGCGGGTTATGAGCGCTTCACCGTAGTATCCAACTTTAGTTGGGGTGGGTCGTGTTTGAGCCATTAGCGTTGGGCCAGGGCTCCGAATGTAGGCTGGCTCATGGTTGAGCACTGCCTGTACGGTGTGAAGGTCTTCTGTGATCTCCCCCTGTTCGAGCGCCCGGTACTGTTGTCCGCCGTTGCTCCCGGGGAGCATGAGGCGCTGGAGTTGCGGCCGCTGGGCGATTGCCGCGCACCCGCGTATTACCCAGTATCCTTGAACCTCTATAGCACCCACGGACGGGACGTGCTGCTTCGCACTGACCGGGAACTTGCCGCCAGTGCCCCCGGCCAGCCCTGGTGCCTGGAAGTGGAGGGTGTGGTGAGCTTTATCTGGAGTGGCAGCGCTCCTGAGATCCTCTACCAGTTGCATGAAAATGGTACCTGGTCACTCCTGGTATTCTGGTTCGTTCACATGTTCCTGCCCCTGCAACTCACCCTCGAGCGGGGTTGGGACTTCATCCACGCCGCCGCGGTGGAGGTCGATGATCAGCCAATTCTGTTTATTGGGCCATCCACTGGCGGCAAATCCACCCTTGGCGATTACTTCTTGAAAAAGGGCCACCCAATGCTGTCGGACGACAAGGTGGCTACCTTTTTTGAGGACGAGAAGTTCTACGCCGTGCCCTCGCACCCGCACCACCGGCCGTTTCGCGAGTTCGAGGTGCTGGGCTATCCGGTGGAACCCTTTGCGCGGCAGGCCCGCCCCATCCATGCCTTTTATGTGTTGGAGCCGGCGGCACCGGATGCGGCTATAGCGATAGCTGAGATAACGGGTTTTCGCAAGTTTGAGCAACTGCTACCCAACTATCTTTACAGCTTCCACTTCCTGCGCGAACAACGCATGCGCTGGCTTGCCCAGCTGGCGCATCAGTCGCTGGTATTCCGGTTGAGCCGACCTTGGAATATCCAGCGTATGGACGAGGTTTACGCGGCTGTTTGCACCCACAGCCGGGCGCTTCCGAAAAATTGACAGCTCCCCGCAAACTCACTACCGTAACGCCATCTGAAGCCGGACTTCCCGATTGATGCATCGCTTCTGGAGTGCAACATGAAATACCCCGTCGCACGTCTGGCCCTGGTCAGCGTCCTGGCGTATCTGCCAATGGCTGCCAGCGCTACCATGACCGACGTGGAGGCCACCGCGGCAGTGCAGAATATGCTGATCGCGCGCAAGTCATCCGAGGAAGTGCTTGGCGCCCTGATCAAGGACGGTCGCAGCCTGCAGGAGGCCACAGTGCTTGCGGTTCAGGCCGTGAGCGGCCACGCCCAGATAAACCTGGCCAGGGTCGGGATTTGCATGGCCCGGGATAATGAGGAGGCCGAGGCTATTGCCAGGGATTGCGTGGAAGTGTGCGCGCCGGTGACCGACACGATCATTGAAGGCCTGGTGCAGAGTTACGTCACCGGCGGCTGTGCTGAGCCGCAGTACCAGTTCCACGGCTCCCCCCCGAGTGGTGGCGGTAGCGTGAGTCCCTCGCTCTGACCCGGGAGGGCTGGATTGTGAAGGCAGCCCTGGCTGCCTTTTTTGTTCCGGGACCTTTGCGATGGCTTGCGTTTGCGCCTCCCATCGCAACGGGTAGCAATGTCCGGGTAGAATCCCCGCAATGACCGGTCGCCTCGAACCCCTGCTCTTCGCCGCCTACCTGGCCATCCTGGTCTGGGCTCCGCTGCCCTTTGCCTCCAACCGTACCTGGGGTGGCGCGCTGCTGGCCCTGCTGGTCAGCATGGTGTTTTGTGGTTGGCTGCTGTTGTACCTGTTCGGCAGGGTCCGCATCGATGCCAGGGTGTGGCGCTATGGACGGCTGCCCCTGGGCCTGCTGTTGCTGGTGCAGCTGTGGGTCCTGGTGCAGATGCTGGAACTGCCCCGGCCTGTGGTGGAATTACTCTCGCCCCAGGCCTATGCCTGGCACGTGAGGGAAGGCTGGCTCAGCCTGTCACTGGACCGGGAAGCTACATGCTACTACCTGCTTCGGGGCTGCGCCTTTACCGCTGGGGCTTTCCTCACGCTGGCTCTGGTGAACACCCATGATCGGGTCAAAACACTGCTGCAGTTGCTGGTGTTCAGTGGCACCTTCCAGGCCACCTACGGCGCGTTCATGGTGCTTAGCGGATTGGAGCTGGGCTTTTTCGTCGAAAAATACGTGGGGCAGGGGGTGGCAACCGGCACCTTCGTCAACCGCAATCACTTCGCGGGGTACCTGGTAATGTGCCTCAGCGCTGGCATAGGCCTGTTGCTGGCGCAGCTTAGCCAACGCCGCCCGGGTAACTGGCGTGAACGCGTGCGCGGCTGGCTGCGGTTGCTGCTGTCGCCAAAGGTCCGACTGCGCATCTACCTGGCGGTGATGGTCGTGGCGCTGGTGCTCACCCGGGCGCGCATGGGCAATATCGCCTTTTTCGCCTCCCTCGGCATGGCTGGCGCGCTGGCCTTATTGGCGGGTCGGCGCTTCTCCTGGCCGGTGGTGTTATTCCTGGCCAGCCTGTTGCTGGTGGATATGCTCATCCTGGGCCAGTGGTTTGGCTTCGACCAGCTGGTCGAGCGGCTGGAGCAGACCCACCCCCAGCAGGAGGCGAGGGTGTGGTCTAACGAATATACCATTGATTATATTGAAGAATTTCCATTGACGGGGTCCGGGGGCGGCTCCTACTACGGGATCTTCCCCAATTACCAGGCGGTTAACCTGGAGGGCTTTCACGACCACGCCCACAACGATTACCTGGAGTTTGCCGCGGAACTGGGTATCCCCGCCGCACTGGTGCTCGCGGCCTTTGTCTGCCTGGCCTTGTACAGTGCCTGGCTGGTACAGCGCCAGCGCCGCACGCGGCTTTACAGAGGCGCGGGATTCGCGGTGACTATGACCGTACTGTGGGCGGCCATCCACTCCATTACCGATTTCAGCCTGCAGATGCCGGCCAATGCCCTTACCTTCGTCACTATCCTGGCGCTGGCCTTCGTCTGTCGGGGCTTGCCGGGCGAGGATAGGGGTGGGAGCGGGTAAAGATGTCTGATCTGTCGAAACAGTGAGCCCATGAAGTTATCTCCCTCGCGGCACGTTCTTTCGGCTTTATAGTGTATTTTCCCGTCTTCCAACGTGGTCCACGCACAGGCGTCTGTTTATAATGTCGCAGTCAAAAACGCGCCAAGTCGCCCACAATAACCAATCGACCATCCGGGGAAACAAGCATGTCCGGAACTGCCCCAGCGGCATTTCTCGCAGCTGTAGTCTGTGCGTCTGGCGCGCTCACCGTGCCATCTGCCCTGGCTCTGGAGCCGACCAGCCTGAGCGCAGGCCCCGTGTTTTTTACCCCCACCCTGGATGTGAAAACCTATTACACGGACAACCTGTGGCTGACAGACCAGCGCGAGAAGGACACCTGGGTGGGTATCGTCACCCCGCGTCTGCAGACCTGGCTGCAGGATGGCCTGAACACCTACTCGCTGATTTTTGAGCTGGAGGACAGTACTTACGAGAACAGCGGGGATGACGATTTTACCGATTACACCACCAGGCTGGACCTGCACCACGAGTTCAACGTGAGAAACGTCCTCAATGTGACCGGAGAGTACTACGACGGCCACGAAGATCGCGGCACCGGCCTGATCGAAGGCGACCTTGTCTTCGCCACCGACGAGCCTGTGGAGTACACCAGGACCAGCGCCGGCGGCGACTACACCTACGGCAGCAGGGATGCCCACGGCAGGGTGAGGCTTGCTGCCAAAACCACCGATTACCAGTACGACAACTATCGCGACTTTACCCGTTACCGCGATTACAACCAGGATGTCTACGACGGCACCTTTTTCTGGAGCGTTGCCCCCCGCACCGACCTGCTGCTGGAGGCTCGCGCTATCGACAATGACTATGACGAGACTGACCCGGCCGACGCGGCGGGCACCCTCAACAGCGATGAGATGAACTACCTGCTGGGTGTCGCCTGGGACGCCACCGCCAAGACCGTTGGCCACGTCAAACTGGGTATATACGACCGCGAGTACGACTCTGGTGCGCGCTCCGACGTTGACGGTTTCACCTGGGAGGTGGGCGTCACCTGGAAGCCGCGGACCTACTCCATCCTGGACCTGCAGACCCGTCGCCACACCCAGGAAACCAACGGCCTGGGCAATGCCATTGATACCCAGGATCTCTCCCTGGGCTGGAATCACCACTGGAACCAGCGCGCCCAGACCACCCTGCGTGTGCTTTACAGCAATGAAGACTACCAGGGCGCCAGCCGCGAGGACGACAACTATGCCGCTGAGGCCCGCTACGACTACGAATACCGGCGCTGGCTGGACCTGGGGGCCGGCTATCGCTACGAAGACCGCGACTCCGACATCAGCAGTTACAGCTATGACGCCAATATTATCTTTTTCGAGGCAAAGCTCAGTTTGTAGCGGGTGGCGAGTGGAGCGGGCATGTTGGCAGTAGAACAGGCAGGACGTGATAAGCCCCCGGGTGGGATAGCCCGTAGCCTGGCCGTAGCCGCTTTTTTGGCGGCGATCGCTGTGGCCTGGCAGTCCGCCACCCTGTTTCGCCTGGACCTGGCCTTCACCGCCACCGAAACCGAGGTGAGCTTCTGGGGGCGTGACAATTATCAGCCCACCGGTGCTACTCGCGAGCACACAGACCAGGCACTGGAGGCCCTGCTGGCGGCAGCCCCTGATCACCCGGATTACCTGGCACTGGCTGCCTACCAGGAAGCCTGGCGAGCCTACAGCTCTTATGATCCTGCCCTTGCCCATATGCATGCCCTGCGAGCCATGAACCTCCAGTTTTTGGCCCAGGAAAGCCGCCCCGCTTACCGACAGGGCTGGGTAAAACTGGTAGAGTATGCACGTCGCGCGAGGGGCTATAAAGTTGGCGCGACGCAGGAAGAGGGCGGCGGTGAAAAGCCCGACTTAGCGCGGCCCGGCCGTGATGATGCAGGGGTACTTGTACGCTTCGCACAGCAGCGGCTGGACGCATTGCAGCCTGACCCGATCGATGGCGCCTGAATCCAGTCCGGTCAGGTAAAGACACGGCAAGTGAAAAAAAGAGGTTTGCAGGTAGATGCCAAGGTTTGTGTTATTTGCGCTCTCGCTCTGGGCAGTGCTGCTTGGCGCCCAGGTGTGGGCACAAGCCGACAGTTATACCCTCAACGCCGGTGATTCGGTACGCATCCATGTGTATGGCGAAGAGGACCTGAGCTTCTACCAACTGCTGATCGGCCAGAATGGCCGAATCTCCTACCCCTTCCTAGGGGAGCTCACCGTCATTGGCAAAACCGCCAGCCAGCTTCAGGCGGAGCTTATCGGCGGCCTCAAGCCCGATTACCTGGTGGACCCGCGCATCTCGGTGAGCGTGGTGAAATACCGCCCCTTCTTCGTTAACGGGGAGGTGAAAAAGCCCGGCGGGGTGGACTTCCAGCCCGGGCTCACCCTGCGCAAGGCCATCTCCCTGGCGGGGGGCTTTACGGAGCGGGCCAACAAGAAACAAGCGCTGGTCATCTCCGACGGTGACCCGCAGCGCCAGGAACGGAAAGTGGAGTTGGATTACAACGTACAGCCCGGCGATATTATTACCGTGCAGGATACGTTCTTTTAATGAATGATATGCTGAATAACCCGCCAGGGCGATTCCCCGTGATGAATCAGCCGGCACCCCAACAAATGCAGCCCATGGACGAAGATTTCATCGACCTGGGGCGGCTGTTTCGCGCCGTCATGCGCCACAAGTGGGCCATCCTTGCCCTGGCCTTCGCCATCACTCTGGCCACGGGTCTCATGGTCTATTCCATGGAGCCGGTGTACAAGGCCTCCGCCTCCCTGGTGCTGGAGAGCGAGGAGGCCAACGTGGTGAATGTGGAGAAAGTGTATTCCCTGGGCGCCGGCAACTATGAGTACAGCCAGACCCAGTTCGAGATTCTCAAGAGTCGCAGCCTTGCCGAGCGAGTGGTGCGCAAACTCAGGCTCTATGAGCACCCTGACTTCCTGCCGCAAGAAGAAGATATCCAAAGGCCCTGGTACAGCGTTGACTTGAAGGCACTGCTGCCCGCCAGCCAGAAAGCTCCGCCGGTGCAGCTCACCGAGGAGGAGAAGCGGGACCAACTGATTCAGTCCATCACCAATGTTGTCGCCGGCGGCCTCAGCGTGAATCCGGTGGAATACAGCTTCATCGTCTACCTGGGGTTCGAGTCCGCCAACCCGCAGCTGGCGGCGCAGGTCGTCAACACCATTGCCCAGGAATTTATAGACAGCAACCTGGAAACCCGCCTGTCCGGCACGGTGCAGGCAAGCGGTTGGCTCAGCGAGCGGCTGGCGGAGCTGAAGGAGAACCTGCGGGTTTCCGAGGTGGCTCTGCAAAACTTCCGCGAGCGCGAGGGCCTGGTGAGCGTGGAGGGCGTGACCGGCCTGGGTGGCAACGAGCTTAAGATACTTTCACAGAGGCTGGAAGATGCCCGCAAGGCGGGCATCGAGGCCCAGAACATTAAGGAAGACGTTCAGGGCATGCAAAACCCCACTACTGAAGACCTGATGACCGTGCCGGCGGTAATGCAGCACCCGTTTATCAGCCAACTTACCGCGCAGCAGAGCGCCGCCGAGCGCAAAGTGGCGGAGCTGAGCAAGCGCTACGGCCCTAAACACCCGAAGATGATCGCCGCCCGGTCCGATCTGAACAACGCCGACGAGGAACTGGCCAACGAGGTGCGCAAGGTGGTGGGCGGCATCAACCGCGAATACGAGATTGCCCGGCGCAACGAGCAGCAACTGCAGGCCACCTGGGAGGCCAGCAAAACCGAGGTGCAGGAGTTCAACCGCAAGGAGTTCCAGCTGCAGGAGCTGCAGCGCGAGGTGGATACCAACCGCGAACTCTACGACATCTTCTTCACCCGCATGAAAAGCGTCAGCGAAACCGGCGGCTTCGAGAAGCCCCACGCCCGCATCTTGGACAAAGCCATGGTCCCCACGGCGCCGTTCAAGCCCAACAAGCGCCTGAGCGTTACCCTGGCGCTCATCCTTGGCATCATGCTGGGCTGCGGCATCGCCATCCTGCTGGATATGCTCGACAACACGGTGAAGAACCCCGATGAGGTGGAGGAGAAGCTGCGGTTGCCGCTGCTGGGCACCCTGCCGAAAATGAAGACCAACAAGAAAGGCGAGTTCAGCCAGTTCTGGCAAAAGCCCCAGGGCCCCTTCGCCGAGGCCCTGCGCACCGTGCGCACCGGGGTGGTGCTGAGCAGCCTGGACGACCCGGCCAAAGTGATCGTGGTGACCAGCACCATACCGGGCGAGGGCAAATCCACTGTGGCACTGAACCTGGGTGCGGCCCTTGCGCAAATGGAAAATACACTGGTGATAGGCGCCGATCTGCGCCGACCCAGCCTGGCCCAGAAGTGCAAGCTGACCTCCAACCACCCGGGGCTCACCCACTTTGTGGCCGGCACCGCCAAGCTGGAGGACTGCATTGAACACCTGCCCGAGCTGAACCTTTACCTGATGCCCGCAGGCATCCTTCCGCCAAACCCGCTGGAGATCATCAGCTCTAAGAAGTTCGTGCAGGCCTTGCAGTTACTGCGTGAACGCTTCGACCGCATCGTCATCGACTCCGCCCCGGTGCAGGCAGTGAGCGACGCCCTGATCCTGGCCAGCAACGCCGACTCGGTAATCTACGTGGTAAAAGCCGACGCCACCAGCGCCACCCAGGCCCAGAAGGGCATCGCCAGCGTGGTGGCCTCCAACGAGCCTCTGACCGGGGTGGTGCTGAACATGTTCGACCCGAAAAAAGCCCGCGGCTACGGCGGCAAGTATTACCAATACAACGACTACTACGAATCCAATGAACCAGCTTAGGGCCGAAGGGCCTGCCCCGCATTATCGGGTATGCGTGCGGCCAATCACCACCCCATGATCGACCTCCATTGTCACCTACTTCCCGGCATCGACGACGGCCCCGCAACCGGAGCAGAAACCCTACGACTATGCCGCCTGGCAGTAGCCGACGGCATAACCCGCGCCATCACCACCCCCCACATCCACCCCGGCCGCTGGCCCAACACCAAACAATCCATCGCCAAAGACTGCCGCAAACTCCAACGCGCCCTGCAAAAACGCAATATCCCGCTCCAGGTAGGCTACGCCGCCGAGGTGCGCCTCACCGACGAGATCATGCAACAGTTAGAAAACGACGAAATTCCCTTCTATGGCGAGGTAGACGGCTACCAAATCATGCTGCTGGAATTCCCCCACGGCTATATCATCCCCGGCAGCGACAAGTTGGTGCAGTGGCTGCTGCAGCGCAAGATTCGCCCCCTTATCGCTCACCCCGAGCGCAACAAGCAGGTAATTAAGGACCCGGCCCAACTCACCCCCTTCATCAAGGCCGGCTGCTGGCTGCAGCTAACAGCGGGTTCTGTAATCGGCTGCTTCGGCGAGCGCGCCCAAGTAGTGGCCCGCCAGTTACTAGACCAGGACCTGGTGGCTGTGCTGGCCAGCGACGGCCACAACAGCGGCGCCCGCCGACCGGTAATGGCCGAGGCCTTCGAATACATCAGCGAACACTACGGTGAGAGCAGGGCAAATCGCCTGATGTTGCATAACCCTGCCACCATCGCAGCAAGCCAGTTTCAGATAGAGGCACCCGCACCATGTTGAACTGGTACGCGGTGCAGACCAAGCCCAGGCAGGAGGCCATAGCCGAACTCAATCTCGAAAGGCAGGGCTGCCACACCTACCTGCCAAAAATCCTGCTGCGCAAGCGAAGAAGGGGCAAGTGGGCCAAGGTGGTAGAGCCCCTGTTCCCCCGTTACCTGTTCATCCAGGTAGATCCGAATCAGCAGAGCCTCTCCCCGGTGCGTTCGACTGTAGGGGTGACAGGCCTGGTGCGCTTTGGGCGGCAGCTGCAGTCAGTGCCAGGCGCCGTTATTGCCTTCCTGCAACAATCCGAAAACCCCAACACCCATCAGCTTCACGCAGACGAGTGGCCGCATCAGTCTGGCGATGCCGTGGTAATCACTCAGGGGCCCTTTGCCGGTCTCACCGGCATATTCGATTCCGCCAGCGGTGGTGAGCGCGCTCAGCTTTTAATAGAATTGCTCGGTCGCCAGAGCATGATAGACATTTCTATGGACGTGCTGGCTGAAACCCTATAAACGGCCAGATCTAAAAAAGCACCCTTTCAGCTTGATGATATCAGCAGATTAGAGTTTAAATAGTCCTGCGTTCAACCCTTGAACGCAACAAGCTTTTCCTCGCCCGATACCCGATATATGACAGGGTAGGGCGGTAGCGTGTCAACCGATGACTGAAGACGCCCAATACCAAGTTCTGAAAATACTTGAGCACAATCCCCGGGTTAGCCAGCGCGAGCTGGCGAATGAATTGGGTGTGAGCCTGGGAAAGGTAAATTACTGCCTGCAAGCATTGATACAAAAAGGTCTGGTTAAGACGAACAACTTCAAAAATAGCAAAAACAAACTAGCTTACTTCTATCTGCTAACCCCCAGAGGTATTGAGGCTAAATCGAAGATATCGGGGCAGTTCCTCCAGCGTAAGATGGAAGAGTACGAGGTTCTGGGGCAAGAGATTGAACTGTTGAAGAGAGAGCAGGATGAGCTGCAGAGCTAGTCCAGTCAGTGCCGCCAGGCTCAGAATGTCTTTATGAGCATACTCCGCAACTCTTCCTACAACCTGCTTGGCTTGGCCATCCCGATGGTGTTGTCGCTGGTCACCATACCGATATATCTGGGTTTGATCGGGGAGGCGCGCTATGGCGTATTGGCCATTACCTGGCTGCTGCTTGGTTATTTCGGAATGTTTGATCTTGGGTTGGGTCGAGCTACTGCGCAACGCATAGCCGCGCTACGAGGCAAAACAGACGCTGAGCGTGCACAGACCTTCTGGACAGCCCTGACATTAAATGTCGGGCTTGGAGTCATTGGTGGCTTGCTGATCTGGCCTATCGCTGTCTACTTCTTTGGGAGCGCCTTTCAGATCGAGGACGCATTGCGCCCGGAGCTGCAAGCCGCTGTACCCTGGCTGATACTTGCCGTTCCGACTGCAACTCTTTCCGGTGTATTAAGTGGTGCGCTTCAAGGCCGGGAGCGGTTTCTGGAATTAAGCCTTATCTCGATAGCAGGCACAATCCTGTTTCAGTTGGTGCCCCTAACCGCAGTATTGTTCTGGGGTGCTAATCTGAATGTGATACTCCCAGCAGTGTTATTTGCGCGAATGATTACACTCTTCATATTACTCGAAAGATGTAGGCGACATGTTTTTTCAGGTCATGCGGCCACTTTTGAGCGTGCGGAGGCTGGCCATTTGTTCCGTTTCGGTAGCTGGGTGACTGTAACTTCGTTTGTCGGACCAGCGCTGGTTATGCTTGACAGATTTATCATAGGTGTCATAGCGGACGCAAAAGCCGTGACCTACTACACGGTGCCATTCCAGCTAGCGGAACGCACTACAATTATATCGGTTGCGCTTACTTCCGCATTGTTCCCGCGTTTCGCTGCTGGTACGCGGCAAGAGGAGAAAGACCTTGCAGAGGAAGCATTACGAACGCTCGTGGTAATTGTCACCCCGCTGGTAGTGGCGGGCATCTTTATCATGGAGCCTTTCCTGGCATGGTGGATCGCGCCGGATTTTGCTGAGCAATCTGCACTGGTAGGTCAAGTCATTCTAATAGGGTTCTGGGTAAACAGTTTCTCAAAAATTCCATATGCACAGTTACAGGCACGGGGGCGCCCTGATCTCGTCGCCAAATGTCACATGGCAGAGTTGCTGCCGTATTTCGGTATGCTGTATTTATGTATGAGCACCATGGGCCTGCTGGGAGCGGCAATCGCTTTCTCTATGCGCGTTGTTCTAGATTTTACACTTCTCGCCGGACTCGCTGGTATCTTGCGTGTGGCATTTCGCATGCTGCTGGTCCCTTCGATGTTGCTCAGCGTGGCCTTGTTGATTGCAATGCAAAGCAGCCCCGGTAGCCTTGATTGGTTCGTAATGGGTATTCTTGAGTTTTTGGCAACTATTATATGGGCTTGGCGGGAATCCCCGGTTAGTGTGAAAAACGCTGCATCAGCCAGCATTAAACCTTTAAGCAACTTTTTAGTTAGATCTTGAAGAAATCATGAACAGAAATTCAAATGGGGAAAAAGAACCTGAAGAGCTTTCGGTGTCCTCCTGTCGGGCGGATCGCTCGGAACCTGTTCAGTTGGAAGATGTTGCCTGTCCTCTAGGTTGTCCCAGAAGTGACGAAATTGTTCTGACAGGGCGGGACAGGCTTCATGATCTGCCCGGTGAATTTACTGTTTTGAAATGTCGCACTTGTGAACTCATGCGCACAAATCCGCGACCTACAGCAGCGTCGATTGGAGCTTACTATCCTGATGACTATGGACCATATCTTGGGACAAGAGTAGAGCAGCCTCAGCTCACTCCTTTTCACGGCTTGAAATCTTTCGTTAGACCACTAGTTCGAAAGGTATTTGATAGCCTTTCTGATGTGTTGCCGCCAATTCCTCGGGGACGGCTTCTGGAAATAGGATGCGCATCCGGTTCGTACCTTGACAGAATGGCCCATTGTGGGTGGCAGGTTGAAGGAATTGAGTTCTCGGAAGAAGCGGCACGAGCTGCTCGCGACCTTGGCTATCAGGTGCATACAGGGTCCTTGGAATTCGCCCCGGCACCGAACTATCCTCCTGATCTTATAGTCGGTTGGATGGTGCTGGAGCACCTGCACGATCCTATTGGGTGTCTAGAAAAACTACATGAATGGGCCGCTCCTGGTGGATGGTTGGTGTTAACGCTACCCGATGCAAATACATTAGCTTTTGAATTTTATAAAGAAAATTGGTACGACCTTCACCTGCCCAATCACCTTTACCACTTCACGCCAGAGACCTTGGCGAAAGTTCTGGAGAAGGCAGGCTGGACACTGGAAAAGGTTCATCACCAACGTTCAATAGGAAACCTCCTTGCCAGCACCGCCTATGTTATGGAGGGCAGAGGATGGACCAGTTTGGCAAAGTGTTTCCTCGAATTCTCCGGACGAGGCGGTATTTGGTTCTATATCTTGTTTCCATTCGCTTGGGTTTTGGGAGTGTGTGGCCAGTCGGGGAGAATGACTGTTTGGTGCAGAAGGAGTCAAGACGAAGCGCCACCCTCGGTGCACCAACATCCGTCAGCTGTAACAGCGAAGAAAGCATAGACTATGCGTATATCTATAGCGATGGCGACCTTCAATGGAGCCGAATATATTCTGGAACAGTTGGAGAGCATTCTCAATCAGCAACGACAGCCGGATGAGTTGGTAGTATGTGACGATGGCTCCACCGATTCAACACTTGAGCTTCTCGAGAGTTTCAGTCAAGTAGCGCCATTCCCTGTTCATGTCTATCGCAATGAGACAAATGCAGGATATACAAAAAATTTTGAAAAAGCCTTTCTACATTGTTCAGGGGACGTGATTTTCCTTTCTGATCAAGATGATAAATGGCTTCCCTCAAAAGTCGGTGTTGTAGAGGAAGCGTTTCTGGCGAACCCTGATAAGCTGCTCATTATTCATGATGGTGAGATTGTCGATGAGGGCCTTGTATCACATGGTGCAACCAAATTGAGCCAAGTGATGTCTGGGTATGGGACAGACGATCATTTTGTCACTGGTGGGTTAACTGCGATAAGTAGGAATTTACAACCATATATACTCCCGGTTCCCGAAGGTATCGTGGGCCATGATGGGTGGTTTCATAACGTAGCAAGACTCCTCGACACAAGATTGGTGCTTGATCAGTCATTGCAACTTATTCGACGCCATAACTCCAATACTTCATCGTGGGTGGCTAGCTCAGTTGAAAGGATCGGCAAAATGGATGTGGTGAAGAGTCAATATCAAACGGCGCCAGCTAAGGAGTATGAAGACAGGTTACTCATTAACGACGCAAGTCAAATTCGCCTAAGAATGGCGCTGAACGGAAATAGTCTATTTTCGCAAGGCTGTATAGAAAAGGGTTTGGATTATCTGAGGTCAGAGCATGCTGCATTGTGTTCTAGAAATAATCTTCCAAAGTTGGACGGCCCGAAAAGAAAAATTGCGGCCTTGCAGCTATTAGTTCGCGGTGAGTACCGTTTCTTCAATGGTTACAGGAGTTTCTTGAGGGATATTTTAAGGTAACTCGGTGAATAGTCCAGAAAGCGGCAAGAAGCCCTCCGATGTATATGCCAACTTTACCCATTAGCAAGTCATATTCGTCTGCGTCTCGTGTGCTGCTGGTTACAAAGCAAATGGACGAATTACCGAGTGGCGGCCGTGAATTATTGTGTAAGCTAAATTTTGATGCTCTGAAGGCAATCTATGGCGAACGGCTTGTATTATATCAACTGCCTCCGGCTACTTTGAAGGGTGCTCGGGCTCATTTTAATGTATTTCGTGGGCATATCGATGGCTTGAATGCTGACAGTATTGATGAGGTCATGCGGGTGATCGAGAATAGTAATGTGGGTAAGGTTTTTGTGGATGGGTCCAATCTGGGCGGACTTGTGGCGGAAATGAAGGCTCGATTCCCTCTCGTTGAGGCGACGGTTTTCTTCCATAATTGTGAAGCGCGGTTTTTCTGGGGTTCACTGCTATCGCAAAAGAGTGTGCGCGCATTCGCGGTACTGTTAGCCAACACGCTCGCCGAGCGCAAGGCGGTACGCTATAGCGACAAGCGGGTGTGCCTTAGTGAACGCGATAGCGGTTTAGTAAAAAAGTTGTATGGCCGGGCTGCGACTCATATTTCACCTATGGCGCTTGAGGACAAAATGCCATTGGATTTTGCTGATGTCAGGCCGTCGAACACCAAGGGGTACGCGCTGTTTGTTGGTGGCGATTTTTATGCAAATCGGCTTGGTATAGTCTGGTTTTTACGTCACGTGGCACCTCGTATGAACGTGCCTGTGTTTATTGTTGGCCGTGGTTTTGAATCGGTTCGATCAGAACTGGAAAATCAAAGCAATGTGACGGTTATTGGCGAGGTTGAAAGTCTCGCAAGTTGGTATCGAGGTGCTCTACTCGTTATTGCTCCCATCTTTGATGGTTCCGGCATGAAAACCAAAGTGGCTGAAGCCTTAATGTATGGCAAAAAGGTAGCTGGTACGCCCGAGGCGTTTTCCGGTTACGAAAGTGTCGCTGACAAGGTTGGCTGGGAATGTCGCACAGCAGATGAATTTCTGGAGGCTGTGAAAAGTGCTCAATGCGAAGGCCCAGGTACGTTTGATTCTAAATTAAGAGCAATATATATAGAAAAATATTCCCTGCGCGCGGCACAGGAACGTTTAATTGAAATTATGGAGGACTAAAAGATGTGCATTTCTATTGTAATAATAATGAAAGTATCGAAATACACTCCCCTGCTGCTTGAGATAGGCGAAATTAATGAATGAATGTTAAGAGCATTGTAAAGCGGATTGTTAATGCCGCTGGATACGAGCTGACAAGAAAGGGCAATACCCACAATTCTCTTGAGTTCCATTTGGCCAGCATTTTTTCCAAGTATTCGATTGATTGCGTGCTGGATGTTGGTGCAAATTCTGGTCAGTACGGAAAATTCCTTCGCGAAATTGGTTTCGATGGCTGGATCATTTCGTTTGAGCCAGTTGCATCGGTTTTTAGACAACTTGTCGATCGTGCAAAAGGTGACGAAAAGTGGATTTGCAAAAATGTTGCTTTAGGCGATAGGTCTGAATTGAGATCCATTAATGTATATAGCAGTACGGTATTTTCTTCGTTTCTTGAGGCCAGTGAGTATTCGAAGAAGACCTGGAGTTCACTCAAGAGTG
This sequence comes from uncultured Gammaproteobacteria bacterium, assembly GCA_963765545.1. Taxonomy (GTDB): domain Bacteria; phylum Pseudomonadota; class Gammaproteobacteria; order Pseudomonadales; family Halieaceae; genus JARRPM01. The sequence goes on from CAVXWW010000003.1 coordinate 237,188, forward strand.
TGGCTTCTGAAGAGGTCAATGTTGCGAGGTTGGATGACATTTTTCTGGCTGAAATTCATGAGCGAACGGTAAGCAAAAATTACTACCTTAAACTGGACACTCAAGGTTACGATCTCAATGTTTTTCGCGGAGGGCTCAATACCCTTAATAGGGTCAGCGCGATGCAAAGTGAATTGTCGCTTATTCAGGTTTATAAGAACATGTCATCCTCCTATGAAGCTCTAAGCGAATATCATTCGTACGGATACTTTATTAGCGGTATGTACCCCATAAATCGCGACGATTCCATGGCGGTTGTTGAGTACGACTGCGTGCTGGTCAAGCGTCATGATTATGAGTAGAAAGTGACGTTGGCTATTTCGTGAAGGTGAGCGTTATTACAGCTAGGTTTGCAGTTTCCGGTGTTGCTCTCGCACAGATTCGGTTTGCAACAGCATTGGCAAATCGTGGTCATCAGGTGAGTTTGCTGGTGGGCTATGTTGACCCGGAGTTTCAGTTTCCCGATGTGCCGGGTGTTCGGGTAATAGTTTGGCACAGGAAGAAAGTTCGCAGTATGTTGGCGCCTTTGACACACTTTCTCTGGAAAGAAAATCCAGACATAGTTTTTTCAGCGGAAGATCATCTCAATGCTGTGGTTCTGCTTGCGGCAATATTGTCTGGCTCTAAGGCAAAGGTCAGCGCTTCGTCGAGAGTGACGCCGTTTGATACCTATTCGGACAAGCCATTCAGTAAGCGCCTATTACTAAAATACTTTATGCGCTCGGTCATGTGGAGAGCCGATGCGCTTACCTGCGTTTCAGAGGATATGGTGGATCAGTACCGGCAGGTGTTTGATTCGCCCCCCCACGTTAGTATTTACAACATTGTAGATGATCGGGATTCCCGTCTCAGGATGAAGCAAGAGTTAGATCATGAATGGTTCCTGGAAAAGCAATGTCCTGTGCTGGTGGCCGCCGGACGATTGGCGCCGTGGAAAGGGTTTGTGGATCTCATACGCGCGATGAAGTTAGTCGCAGATGAACGGCAAGTACGCTTGGTCATTCTTGGGGATGGCCCTCAACGATCAGAGCTGGATTCCTTGATTCAGCAACTGAACTTGACTGGTAGCATTTGCCTGGCGGGCTATGTGAACAATCCGTTGAAATACTACGCACATGCTGACGTGTTCATACTATCTTCTCTTGTTGAGGGGCTTCCCAACGTACTGGTCGAAGCGATGATGTGTGGATGCACGGCTGTGTCCACGGATTGTCCAACCGGCCCTCGCGAAGTACTTCAGGATGGTAAATTTGGCTATCTTGTTCCCGTGCACGACCCCGAAGCCATGGCGGCTGCGATTCAGAAGGCGCTTGATAATCCTACGCCTCCAGCGTTACTGGCAGAGGCCGTTAGCCCCTTTGAAGAGAGCGCCGTAGTTGATAGGCATTTCGAGGTTTTGGGTCTTTGTCAAAAGTCATCCATTTAGTTCCCTATGACGGTATCGGAGGAGTAGAAACGGCTGCGCGCTCGATGACGGGCCATTGTATCGAGGGCATCGATTTTTTAGTTCATTACATCTATCCGCCAGACATTGATCAGCGTGGTCACTGGGAAATATTCAATCCATTGTCTATGCTGCAAGCCGTGCGCCGAGTCTTGGACAGCAAGCCAGATCTGCTAATCGTTTCTCTATGGCGTTCTTGCATCGTGGGTATAATTGCAGGTTATTTTCGTCCCCGCCTACGAGTCGTACTCTTTTTGCATTTGCCAAAAGATGTCCACTGGATAGATCGCTTGGTGACTCGGTGGATGGCTGCCAGAGCCGATCATGTATGGGCGGACTCACAGGAGACACTTGATCAACGCTTGCCGTCCATTCCTCCCGATAAAGGAAGAGTCATTTCCTTTGTCACCCGCCGGGTTGCATGCTTGCCTGATAAAACTGTAAATCCTGTGTTTATTTTTTGGGGTCGCCTTCACTCTCAGAAAGGGCTTGATAGGGCATTAGCTCTTTTCTCTTCTGTGCACGCAATTAATGGCTTAGCTCGATTCATCATTGTAGGACCGGACGGGGGGGATCTTGAGCGGATTAACGCCCAAGTGAAAAGGCTGGGTTTGATGAATGCTGTCTGTCTTACGGGTGGGATGAACTTCGACTCCATTAGGCGACATGCAGGCTCCGCATCGTTTTACCTGCAGACCAGTTTGTCGGAAGGCATGGCCATGTCGGTGGTTGAGGCGATGCAGTTGGGGCTAGTGCCGGTCGTTACGCCGGTGGGGGAGATTGGTAATTATTGCAGGGATGGCGAGAACGCATTGGTTATCCAAACTGATGAGGCAATAGTGGAAAAAATATTGGCGGTTCTTGGCGATGATGCACATTATCAAATATTGAGCGCGCGCGCAGTGGCGACCTGGTCAGGACATCCGCTTTATGCCGAATCTGTTTTAGAGGCCTGTGCGGATATCCTTTTGAAAAATATTGATAAATCGCAGTGAGTTTAACTTGTAACCTTTACCGATCAGGTGGCTGGCGTAAAGTCAGGCTGACAGGGCTATGTGCGGTTTAACCGGTTTTATCTCCCCTGCCGATATCTGTTCCGATGCCCTTGAGGGTGTTGTTACTTCGATGGCCAATACAATTCGGCACCGCGGGCCGGATGATGGTGGCGCATGGGTAGACGAGGTGGCAGGTGTCGCGCTTGGTCATCGTCGATTATCGATTCTCGACCTTTCCGTAGCTGGTCACCAGCCGATGCCATCGGCTGATGGGCGCTATATGATTGCCTTCAATGGTGAGATTTATAACCATTTAGAATTAAGGCGGTTACTCAAAACTACGCCTGCGGTTGGTTCCATCTCGCCGACAGACACGGCCGATACTGCCTGGAAAGGTCACTCAGATACCGAGACCTTGTTAGCGTGTTTTGCATCCTGGGGTGTTGATAAGACCCTTGAAAAGCTTGTCGGCATGTTCGCCATTGCCCTGTGGGACCGCGAAACGCGCACGCTGACGCTGGCGCGCGACCGCATGGGCGAAAAGCCACTCTATTACGGTTGGCAGGGCGACACTTTTCTATTCGGCTCAGAACTGAAAGCGCTAAAGGCGCACCCTGCCTTTCGGGCAGGGGTCGATCGGGGCGCGCTTGCACTGTTGCTTCGGCACAACTATGTGCCGGCACCGTATTCGATTTATGAGGGTATTCTCAAGTTACCGGCGGGAACTTTCATGCAGCTGCGGGCGGGGCAGCCTGCTGCCGCGCCGGTCACTTACTGGTCGCTGGCGGAGACAGCCGAGAGTGGCACAGCCAAACCGTTCAAGGGTTCGGACGAAGAGGCGCTCATCACGCTTGAACGGCACCTGCGTGAGTCAATTCGTGGGCAAATGGTGTCCGATGTACCCCTGGGCGCATTGCTTTCCGGGGGCATAGACTCCTCACTCATCGCCGCCATTATGCAAGCCAATAGTGAAAATCAGGTGCGAACCTTCACCATTGGTTTCGATGAGCAAGACTACGACGAGGCCACGCATGCGGCTGCAGTGGCGAAGCACCTTGGCACAAACCATACCGAGCTAAGGCTCAATGCCAATGACGCCATGGCACTGGTTCCGCAAATGCCGGCGATGTATGACGAACCGTTCGCAGACTCCTCCCAGCTGCCCACCCATCTTGTGATGAAGCTGGCGCGTCAGCATGTCACCGTGGCGCTCTCGGGCGATGCCGGGGACGAGTTATTTGGTGGCTACAACCGATATTTATTCGCGCCCAAAGTGTGGCGCAGCGTTGGTTGGATACCGCTGCCGTTGCGGAACGCGCTCGCTACCGGTCTAGCCGCATTGCCGGTAGCGAGCATCAATCGCTTTGTAGGCCCTTTATCTCGCCGGGTGAGCGTTGCCTTGCCTGGCGATAAGGCGCACAAGCTTGGGCATCGCCTGCGCGATGTGCGTGGCATGGATGACCTGTATGCCTCCCTTGTTTCAGAATGGCCGCACTCGAAGGATATGGTGATTGGCGGCCGCACACCGTCCAACCTGCTGGATGACCGGGGCCGCTGGCCTCGCCTGGCTGATCCGGTGTCGCGCATGATGGCGCTGGACGGGCTCACCTACCTGCCGGACGACATTCTTGTAAAGGTGGATCGCGCGGCAATGGCCGTGTCGCTGGAAACCCGGGCGCCGTTTCTTGATCGGGATGTCGTGGAATTTGCCTGGTCATTGCCTATGCATATGAAGATCCGGGGTGGGCAGGGCAAATGGCTGCTGCGACAATTACTGGATCGACACGTACCGCGCTCACTTATGGAGCGGCCCAAGATGGGGTTTGGTATTCCCCTGGACGCCTGGCTGCGCGGCCCATTGCGTGACTGGGCAGAGAATTTGCTGGCGGAGGATCGCCTGCGGCGAGAGGGTTATTTCAACCCGGTGCCAATTCGGACAGCATGGAAATCGCATTTGTCCGGTCAGGCGTCCTATGGCTATCGCCTGTGGTCTGTACTGATGTTCCAGGCCTGGCTGGAGGCTAACGCCTAGCATGCTCGTCTATTGGCTGATGTTCGGGCTTGTCGCCGCCTACGCGCTGCTTTATGGAACGCGCACGGCAAGCCTTGCACAGGGCATGCAGTCGTCCCGCCTGAATATCGCCTGGGCTTTAGTCTGGTTGGCGCTTACCCTGCTAGTCGGCTACCGCTTTGAGGTGGGGGGTGACTGGTTTCACTACCTGCGTCACTTGCAGGAGGCGCGATACCACGATTTCTATTCCGCCGTTGAGAGAGGCGATCCGGCCTACCGCCTGCTAAATCTGCTGGCTGTAAAACAGGGCTGGGGAATATCGGGCGTTAACGTTATCAGCGCTTTTCTGTTCTCGGCGGGGCTGGTATTTTTTTGCCGGGGCCTGCCGCGCCCCTGGTTGGCATTGGCAGTGGCGATGCCCTACATGGTCACAGTGGTGGCCATGGGGTACACCCGGCAGGGTGTGGCGTTGGGCCTGGCCATGCTTGGGTTGGTGGCATTGACGCGTAGGGGGAATGCCTGGTTTGTTGTATGGATACTTTTAGCGGCCGCCTTCCATAAATCTGCGGTTCTGTTGTTGCCTATTGCGGCACTTGCCGCCACTCATAACCGCTTCTGGACGGCACTGTGGGTGGCGGTTGTCAGTGTGGTTGCCTACTACCTGTTCCTGCAGGATTCGGTGGATACACTGTATGCGAACTATGTAGAGGCCAAATACCAGTCAGAAGGCGCGTTAGTTCGGGCCGCGATGAATCTCGTGCCCGCCGTTGCCTTTCTCGCATTAGGCAGGCGCTTTTGCATGCAGGCCAGTGAGTTGAGGTTATGGCGTTGGTTTTCGCTTATCTCAATAGCGCTTTTTGTTGCAGTTATCGCCTCGCCGGCGACTACGGCGGTAGACAGGGTCGCCCTGTACATGTTGCCGCTGCAGTTGGTGGTGTTTTCCTACTTACCAGATGTGCTGGGCCTCCGGGGCCGTAGGAACACCGCCTACACGGCCCTGGTATTGGTCTATTACGGCGCTGTACTGTTTGTGTGGCTAAATTATGCTACCCACGCGTTCGCCTGGTTGCCTTACCGCTTCTATCCGTTAGAGGTGTGGTTTTGAGTTCTTTGCCGACGGTAACCATCTCATCCAATACCTCCTGGTATCTTTACAACTTCCGGGCCTCGACCATCCGGCGCCTGCTCGCAGAGGGCTATCGGCTGGTCTGCCTGTCGCCGCAGGACGACTACAGCCAGAAATTGATAGATGAACTTGGCTGTGAATGGCGGCCCCTGCTGATGAATAATCAGGGCAGCAATCCGATTAAGGACGCTTACTTGATATATCAGTTCTGGCGGCATTATCGGGCGTTGAAGCCAGTGGCGGCATTACATTTTACGATCAAGAATAATGTTTACGGCACCTGGGCCGCACGGGCACTGGGAGTACCGGTTATCAACAACGTGTCGGGTTTGGGAACCGCCTTTATCCGCAGCGGTCCGGTATCAGCTGTCGTGCGTCTTTTGTACAGAACCAGCCAGCCTTTCGCTCACAGGGTATTTTGCCAGAACGAGGATGACCTGAAACAGTTGGCGCAGAACAAGCTGGTGCCGCAGGAGCGGCTGGAATTGCTGCCAGGCTCGGGGGCAGATCTGGAGCGATTTAACCCCGGTCTGCGTGTGCCCCATGTGGGCGCTTTTCGGTTCCTCTACGCCGGCAGGATGCTTGCCGACAAGGGCCTTAATGAACTTATCGCGGCGATGCGCTCGATCAATGCCAATGGTGAGATTTGTAGCCTTTGGTTGTGCGGGTTTGCGGATGTGGACAATATATCAGCGATCTCTCACGGGCAATTGTCCCAATGGAGCGAGGAGCCCGGCATCGAATGGTTGGGTCCCAGCGATGTTATGGAGAAGGTCTATGCCGCAGTCGATTGCGTGGTGCTGCCCTCCTACCGGGAGGGAATGCCTCGCAGTCTGCTGGAGGCTGGTGCAATGGGGCTGCCGGTGGTGGCAACCGATGTACCCGGCTGCAGGAACATAGTTACCGACGGTTATAACGGACTGCTATGCGAGGTAAAGAGCTTCGAATCACTGCTGCAGGCCCTGCAAAAGATGTTGGCATTGACTGATCAGGAGAGGGCACTGATGGGATCGAATGGCCGGGCTTTGGTGGCCCATAAATTTGACGAGCAACGTGTGGTGGAGGCAACCATCGAAGCGGTTGACTCGGCCGTGCGGGGCACCAATTAACGTCTTCCCAGGCGTTTCAAATAGGCCGGTAGCTTTGTGGGGCTATGCAGCATCTCGTTGCCAAGGTGTATGGCCCTGGCCTGGGTATTGAGCAGTGTCGCCATGGCCGCAGAATTGTAGCGCAGTTGCATGAGATGCAGGCGCCTCCTGATATCGTGGGAGTTATCCATGCTCTCACCAACGTTATATGCCATCAATACTTTCACCAGCTGAGCAAAAATGGCGTAATCTTTACCGCAGTGGTGTGCCACCAGCTCCTGATCAATACCTCCTTCCGTGTTTTCCAGCAAGTCGATGTAATCGCACCCTTCCCGGATAGGAAATGACCGCTGCGCGAGGTGGCCGTCGCGTACCATTTTGCCCAGCACGATATGGACAATCTGGTATTCCGCGGACGGCACCTGAAAAGTGGCGCCGTGGCTTTCATGCTGGCAGGCGGTGTCTATTAGAGCTTCCAGTGGAATCTTGCCCTGGAATTGCCTGGCCAGAAAATGACGGTGCACCTCCACGCAATTTGCATAGCCGTCAAATACCATTGGCGTCACGTGGTGGTGGGCCGAGCTTTCCTGCAGCGCACGTTGGATGTCGTGGAACACAACCGGCTCGTTATTCTTGTTATTTGCCTGGCGGCAGAAACCGTAGCCTGCATTGAGCAATGCCTTACAGGAATCTTCTAATTCCGTTGGCGACACTACCAGGTCGATATCCAGTTGCTTGCGAAATCCGAGCCGTTTTTCGTTAAAGGTTAGCAGTTGTGCAGTGCCCTTCAGGAAAATAGGGGTAATACCCGCGTCGTTCAGTACGCGGGCCAGCTTCAGCGCCTGCATAACGGTTTGCATGTTGCGTTGGGTGTTGTACTGCAGGGCTTGTTGCAGTAATAGTCTTTCAGGCTCGCCCAGGGCCTGCTTTATTTCCGGGTGCCTATTTACGCGCGTTGCCAGTGCGGGTAGCAGTTCCTGTGTCCTTGCCAATTCCACGAGTTGAGGAAGAATTTTGTCGTTAAGCGCCAGGGCCAGTGCGTTACGGTCCTCACCGCCGATTACGCGGCACAAAGATACGAATAATGTCCAGTTCGAGTTCATGGCAGAGGGGCTGGGGAATTTAGCGGGATGATAGCCCTTTGGCGGCCTGGCTCCTAATCCAGTCCATCTGTCTCACCGGCGAAGTTGACCAGTTGAAGCCACACCATTGAACGTTGCCTTGTAGCCACCCGGCTCGGGTTGACTATTCCTTCACTGCTGAGATGGTATGACTAAAAATCTCAGCGCGGATTTACCGGCCTACGCAGGCGTACCGGAAACCTTTAGCTTCCATCAATTCGCGCTCATACACATTGCGTAAATCCACAAATACATCGCCGCTCATGCGCGACTTCAGGTTATCCAGATCCAGGCCCCGGTACTGGTTCCACTCGGTCATCAGGATCACTGCATCGGCACCATCCACAGCCTCGTCTATGCTATTGGCGTAAATGATGGCATCGGGCAGATGATGGCGGGCTTCCTCCATGCCTTCAGGATCGTGGGCGCGAATGATGGCGCCCCGGTCCGCAAGGGCGGGGAGAATAGCCAGCGATGGTGCATCACGCATGTCGTCGGTTTCCGGTTTGAAGGTCAGCCCAAGCACGGCGATAGTTTTGTCCGCTACCGAGCCGCCCATCGCCTCCTTGATCTTGCTGACCATGCGGGCTTTCTGTGATGCGTTCACCTCTACCACGCTCTCCACGATACGGCTTGATACGCCATATTCCTGGGCCATGCGTATCAGGGCGACCGTGTCCTTGGGAAAACAGGATCCGCCATAGCCCGGCCCGGCGTGCAGGAACTTGCGGCCTATGCGACCGTCCAGGCCCATGCCCCGGGCTACCGCATGCACGTCCGCACCGGTTTTCTCACACAGCTGGGAAATTTCATTGATAAAGCTGATCTTGGTGGCCAGGAAGGCATTGGCTGCATATTTGGTGATTTCCGCGCTTTCCATGTCGGTGACCAGTATGGGTGCCTCGATCAGGTTCAGCGGCCGATAAAGTTCGCGTAACAGCGTCTCGGCTTTTTCAGATTCAACCCCCAGCACCACCCGGTCGGGTCGCATGAAGTCAGTGATAGCAGAGCCTTCGCGCAGAAATTCGGGGTTTGAAGCCACATCGAACTCAGCCTCGGGGTTGGTCTTTTTGATGATACGGTGCACTTCCCGCGCGGTGCCCACCGGCACGGTGCTCTTGTCTACAATCACCGTATATCCCTGCAGGTAGCCCGCGACTTCCTCTGCAGCGGCATAGACATATTTCAGGTCTGCGTAACCGTCGCCTCTGCGGGTGGGTGTGCCCACAGCTATGAATACTGCATCGGCCGCGGCCACCGCGGCACCCAGCTCGGTGGTGAAACTCAGGCGGCCTGCCTTGACGTTGCGCGCTACCAGATCTTCCAGTCCCGGTTCGTAGATCGGAATACCGCCTTTGTGCAGGGCGTCAATTTTATCCGCATCCTTGTCGACACATATAACATCTGCGCCAAATTCAGCGAAGCAGGCACCGGATACCAGCCCTACATAGCCCGCGCCAATCATTACGACATTCATGCTTTTTCCTTATGCATGTGTTCCAGGTACCAGGCAATGAAGTTATCGATGCCCACCTGTACCGGGGTCTGTGGTCGGTAGTCCACGGCGTCTATCAGATCCTCGATGTTGGCGTAGGTTGCGGCGACATCACCGGGTTGCATGGGCAGCAGCTCCCGCTGGGCGGTTCTTCCCAGGGCCTTTTCAATGGCAGCAATAAAATCGGTCAGCATGATCGGATTATTATTGCCTATGTTGAACAACCGATAGGGCGCACTACTGGTGCCCGGGTCAGGTGTGGCGCCGTCCCAGGCAGTATTGGGCGTAGCGGGTTTGTCCATAACCCTTATCACACCCTCAACGATGTCATCAATGTAGGTGAAATCGCGCTGCATCTGGCCGTTGTTGAATACCTTGATGGGTTCCCCCGCCAGGATTGCCTTGGTAAACAGGAACAGGGCCATATCCGGCCGGCCCCAGGGGCCGTACACGGTGAAAAACCTCAGGCCGGTAGTGGGGATGCCGAACAGGTGGGAGTAGGTGTGGGCCATCAGCTCGTTGGCTTTTTTGCTGGCGGCATAAAGCGAAATAGGGTGGTCAACATTGTCGTGGATGGAAAACGGCATGGCGCTGTTCATGCCGTAAACCGAGCTGCTGCTGGCATAGACCAGGTGGCCTATCTTGTGGTGACGGCAGCATTCCAGGATATTGGTAAAGCCGACGACATTGCTGTCGATATAGGCCTGGGGATTTTCCAGCGAATAGCGCACGCCTGCCTGGGCCGCCAGGTTGATAACCGCATCAAAGTCATGCTGCTCGAACAGGGCGTCCATGGCCGGGCGGTCCTGCAGGTCCATTTTGGCAAAGGTAAAGCCGGGCAAGTCTTCAATCTGCTTGAGCCGGGCCAGCTTGAGATTGACGTCGTAGTAATCGTTCAGGTTGTCCAGGCCAACCACCTGCTCACCCCGCGCCAATAATTTCTGGGCGACATGAAAGCCGATGAAGCCTGCGGCGCCGGTAACCAGTACATTCATAGGAGGAACTCTTCGCAACTGAAAGCGGGTAGATGATACCGTTGCGGGGCTTTCTTTCACAGTTGGCGGGGTATTTTTGTGACCGCCATCCAAGTAATGCCCCCAAAAGTGACTGCGTGGGCGGCTAATTCTCGCCCGCGCGCGACTGTGGCGCCTACAGCGCGGTAATTACCCCCCAGGTGGCGGTAAGCACCAGGCCGATACTGGCCAGGAAGCCGATTCCGAAGCCCGGTCCGCGTTTGGTGGGGTCTTTAACGTAGCCGGCCCGGTAAAGTACCCTGCCCAGAAAAAATGCCAGCCCCAGCAGGGCGGCGACCATTGAATTGAAGTACAGCCCGCTTAGCCACAGGGCGGGCAGGGTCAGGACCAACTGTTCAAGGGTATTCATCTGCACCCGGTAGGCGCGCTCGAAATTCTCATCGCCGGTAATGGCCGGCGCCTTGATCCCGCTTTTGCCGCGGGCTGCCCCCACCAGTATGGTAAAAGTCAGGTATTGAATGATGAGTAGCAGGGTGACTAGCGCGACATATTCCATTTGCGTGGATCCTATGGTTGATAACGATGGCCGTAGCTTAGACACTTCAGGTTCCACAGGGAATATAAACAGTGTTTTTTGACGCCGGTGGGGCTGGAAGGCTACCTTAGTCAAGCGGTGCCAGCTGCCAGAATCTGATATATCGTCCTTACACGCTATTGCATTGGAGACCACGTCATTTCATTCGAACTAACCAAACTGCTGTCGTTGTTGGTATACCCCCTTAACCAGGCCTTGCTGCTATGCCTGCTCACGCTGTTGTTGCTGCTACTCAGTCGCACTCGCGCCGCCTTTTGGGTCCTGCTGCTGGGCGTGGGTTGGCTCTACCTGTGTTCCACGTCCGGCTTCGCCGATTACCTGATGGCCGAGCTGGAGGATGACTACCCGCCCAAAGCCCTTTCGGTCACAGCCGACGCCGACGTTATCGTACTCCTGGGGGGTGCCATTCGCGGCGATGCTCATATGGGTACCCTGGGGGATCTCAACCAGCAGGCGGACCGGCTTGTGCATGCCGTGTCACTGTACAAGGCGGGTAAGGCTCCCCGCTTGCTGGTCAGTGGTGGCGGAGAGGCCGGCAACCGGACAGAAGCGGAAATCATGTATGAGCTACTGCAGGTGATGGGAGTACCCGCCAGGGCGATGCTGCAGGAGGATGAGAGCCGCGATACCTACCAGAACGCGGTCTATACCGCCAGGCTTCTCAATGATCTCAATGTGAGCAGGATTCTTCTGGTGACTTCTGCTTTCCATATGCGACGAGCCGAGGCCGTGTTCTCGGCACAGGGGCTGGAGGTGATTCCCGCGCCTACGGATTATCAGCGACTGGTCGGGGTGTCGGTGCTGCCGGGGGGAGTCCCCATGGTCAGTAACCTGTGGCGCAGTACTTATGCGCTGCATGAACTGTTGGGTTACTGGGTGTACCGGTATAAGGGTTGGCTGTAGCAGAACGGGGGGTATTGGGTCCAGCTTACAGGCAGGCTTATCAGTTAGCCTCCCGAAACCCCTCTGCCTCAACACCGATCTGGCCCAGTTTACGCCGCAGCAGCCCACCCAGCGTTTCGGCCTTTATCACGAAAAGACAGTGTCCGAGGAATAAGCCGAAGTAACAGGCAAGACTCAGGTATTCGGGGATAAGTTCCAGTGCCAGGCCCAGCAGTGCACAAGTGGCGGCGTAGCACATGAGCAACACCAGTGCCTGGCGCGCACTGAAGCCCATATCCATCAGTGTATGGTGCAGGTGGCAGCGATCCGCTTCCATCAGTTTGCGCCCCTGCTTCGCCCGGCGCAGCATGGTTGCGAGCATATCCATAAGGGGCAGGGTAACCAGCCACAGCGCGGTTACCGGGAGAATCAGGGCCTGTTCACCTTGTGAGAAGTAGACCAGGGAGGCGGTGACCAGGAAACCCAGCGTGATGCTACCGCTGTCCCCAAGAAAGATCCTGGGTAGCAACGCGTTGTCGGGCCCGAGGTTAAAGAACAGGAAAACCGTCAGCGGCACCAGGATCAGCAGTAGAAAACCGGCCTCCGGATGGCCGGTTTGCAAGGCCAGCGCATACAGCACCGCCAGGGGCAGGGCGATACTGGAGGCCGCCAGGCCATCGATGCCATCGATCATGTTATAGGCGTTACTCAGGCCGGCAACCGCCAGCGCAGTCAGTGGCGCGGTAAGCAGCAACAGGGGAATGTCACCCAACCCAAGCAGATTCCCTACCTGGTAAATAGCGATCCCGCCGTAAGTGGCAAGCAACAGGCCAGCGCCATACTGGATGGCGAGGCGTAGCCAGGGGTTGATATGCCGGATGTCATCAAACACTCCCACCGCGAAGATCATCACGGCAATGCCAAGCATGGGGTAGGTGAGGGGCAGGATGTCCAGCGCCGCAACGCCGAGCAGGACGGTCAGGAAAATCGCTATCCCGCCAGTGAGCGGCACTGAGCCCTGGTGTTGCTTGCGAGCATCCGGGTTATCAGTCAAGCCCAGTCGGTAGCCTGTGGCTCCGGTGACCCAGGTGACGAGGATGGAAGCAATGGAAAGTTGCAGCAATAGCACGTATTCAAGGTCCCGTGAGGGGATTCTTTAAGGAAAAAGGGGTCGCGTTCGCTTATTAAATCACAGCTTTCAGGCCGGTATAAGCGATAACTGCCTCGACCCCCATATTAAGGCTTCAGGGTAGCTTCAGAATCCCATCTCGGTATCTCCAGAAGTACGGCAACAGCAACTCCCGACCCCCTGTCCCGCTCAGCAATAGCGCAGCTTGTACTCGGAGTAAGTGAGCCCGGTCCAGCGTCGAAATGCGCGGTAGAAGCTGTTGACCTCCAGGTAGCCCAGTTCATCGGCCAGGCATTTGCCCGGCACCCAGGCCTGGCGCAACCGCTGTTCGCACCGGTACTGGCGGGAGCGATCAAGCAGGAACTGGTAAGAGGTGTGGTCTGCTCGCAGGCGGCGGCGCAAAGTAGTGCTGCTCATCCCGAGCTCCTCCGCTACCGAGTCGGCCCGCAGTCGGGCCAGGTCGCCCCCCAGCAATAACTGCAGCACCCTGTCGGTCGTGCGGGAAAGGGGCAAGTAGCGGGGTTTCTCCTGTGGTGGATCGACAGGCAGTTGGGTCTTCAGGCGTGCAGGGGGGATCAATTGATCCCGGCGTTGGGCTAATGTGCTTATCTGTTCCATGTCCAAACCTCCTTGTTCGGTGTGATGGATGCATTGTCTGCCCCGGTGCACGACAATCCATTGCCCTTGCAGCCGGTCCGCCAGGAGGGTCCCCGCCGGTAGAACTGAGCCTAGCACACAGGCGTAATTGTGAAAGTCGGAGCAGCGCTTTGGCTGTTTTTGGTGGATCGGTCGGGTTGCCCCGACCCTGTCAAATCTGGATCGGCCCCGATGCCTCCAGGGCGACGGGGCAATCCATTACCGCCGCCATACTGGCAATGATTTCACGTTCCACGGGGCTCAGCCTGCCGTCGGCGCCAGCTGCCAGAGCCATGGACTTTAGCAGGCGTGGCTTGAGCAGTGGGTAGCAGTCTGCCAACTCATTTACTGCTTTGCTGAAGGCAGCCACGCTGCACTGGTCCCTTGGCAGGATTGCCATGGTGTCGAAGCCCAGTTCGTCAGCGCCCAGCCGAAAGACGGATTCAGTTTCACCACTGCCCTCGTGAGCCAGCACCGACAGCGCCACTCGCACGTGATACGCCACCTTCTGCAATTTGGCGTAGCGGGGCCGGCTGGCTTGTACCTGGATGAATTCCGGGTCCAGGTAGTGGCGCATAAGCTGGTAAAGGCACCATTCGTGCAATTCCGTCCTGGCGTCCGCCCTGACCAGGCTCAAAAACGTGCGTTTGAACTGCCGGTACTGTTTCAGCGACATCGTCTTCAGTGCGGGCAGGCACATTTCCAGTAATGGCAGGCGACGCGGTGCCCCCAGTGCCCGCACGCCGGGGTTCAGGGTGTGCACCAGGTCTACCAGGCCAGGTATGCCGGCCTCTTCGACTATGGTCAGTTGCCGTTGGTAAACTTCCGGATCGGCACCCAGGATAAGGCAGTAAACCAGCGCGTGAGCCCCCAGTGGCTCATGGCTGTGATGCACAAATGCCAGCGGGATGTCCTCGCGCTGGGCGGTCTGCTCTTCCAGTTCGTCGGGGGCGGGTCCAAAGTCGGCATCCGCTGGCTGGGCTTCAGTCGTCGCGGAGCTGACGGCTGCGAAGGCAGCCGCCACGATAGCGGCACGCCCCACTCCAGCAGCTGCTGATTGACCGGGATGTGCCGGCCGGTGTTGGTAGTGCGCTACCTTGCGCTGCAGGTATTCGCCGTTCCAGCCCGGGTCTATCCGTTTAATCCGATCGTGCAAAGGGGGGTGGGTGGCAAACACGTTCCACAGGCGGTGCTCGATCTCGCCAAAGAAAATGTGCGACATCTCAGCCGCCCGAGCAGCGTGCACCAGCGTGCCGGGAGTATAGCCGCCAATCACCTTAAGCGCGTCGCCAATACCCTCGGGGTTACGGGTGTACTGTACCGCGCTGGCATCCGCCAGGTACTCTTTTTGCCGGCTGATAGCGGCCTTGATGAAACCGGCAACCGCCGCTCCCAGAAGGCCCAGCAGCCACAGGGCGAGCCCAAACATTGGCATGATGGCGCCGCTGTTGTTGCTGCGTGCGGAAAGCCCCGTGCGGGCGCGGTTGCTGCTGCGCAGCAGGATATGGCCCACATCCCCGACAAAGGTAATGCCCTTGAGCATGGCTGCCAGGTGGAGGTTGAGGCGCATATCGCCGTTGAGGATATGACTGAACTCGTGGGCGATAACCCCTTGCAGCTCATGCCGTTTGAGGTGTTCGATGGTCCCCCGGGTAACCGCTACCACCGCATCTGCGGGGGTGAGGCCGGCGGCGAATGCGTTAATGCCACGCTCATCGTTTAATACGTAGACCGGGGGCACCGGCATCGTCGCCGCCAGTGCTATCTCCTCTACCACGTTCAGGCAGCGGCGCTCAGCCGGATCGCGGGAAGTGGGTAATATGCGGGTGCCTCCCATGCTCTCGGCCACTACCTTGCCACCGCTGGACAGCGACAGCCACTTGAGCAGGGCCACCATGGCCACGGTGGCAGTAATGGCCAGTCCGATGGTGCCGAAACGGGCCCAGCTGAAGTAGGCAAGGAACCCATCCAGCCCCCCGCGGCTACCGCTGTACACGTTGTAGTCGCGGCTGAACCACAAGAACCCGGCTACTGCAGCGTTGGTCAGTACGATCAGCAGGAGCACCGCTGCCAGAAAAAAAAGCACCAGTGCGCGGGTGTTGCGCCGCGCAATGTCCTGCTGCTCGAAGAAGTTCATGGGCGTGGCGGGTACTGGGGCTTAAAACGATACCTTGGGCGCGACCTGGATCTGGGCCGTGTCTTCAAACTCCAGCAGCACAGCATCGGTGGGATGGCCGAACCTGGCGGCGAAAAATGTGGGTGGGAAACTCTGGCGATAGCTGTTGTAGGCCATAACCGCATCGTTATAGCCCTGCCGCGCGAAAGCCACGCGGTTTTCCGTGCTGGTCAGCTCTTCCGACAGTTGCAGCATGTTGTCGCTGGCCTTCAGGTCGGGGTAGGCTTCCATGGTGACATTCAGTTTTCCAAGCGCGCCCTGCAGGGCGTTCTCGGCACTGGCCAGCTTGGCGATATCCGCACCACCTACATTGCCATTTCCCATCGCGCTTAGCGCGGCGGCGGCATCATTGCGGGCGTTAGTGACAGCCTCGAGCGTGTCGCGTTCATGCGCCATGTAGGCCTTGGCGGTTTCCACCAGGTTGGGTATGAGGTCGTAACGGCGCTTGAGTTGCACCTCTATCTGGGAAAAGGCGTTCAGGTAGCGGTTTTTTAACGTTACCAGGGTGTTGTAGATACTGATGACATATATCACCAGTGCCAGCAGTACCAGCCAGAAAACGATTGTCGAAATTGCCATTATCTTATCCCCTTTTTGTCGCCTTGTTATCTGTTGCTTGCGTCTGTGATACGATTTTATAGAGACTGTCGCGTCGGCTGTAAAAGCTGCCGGCTTACCGGGCTCGCCAGGTCAGGCGGGCACCACACTGACCAGAACACCATTAACCGCCGCATTGCCCGAAAGCTCGTCCAGCGCCAGTTCATCCGTGATGTCGTTGCAGCTGACCCCGGCATGTTTGCGCGCTATAACCATGCGAATACCCTCGCGGTTGTGGCCGTAACCGTGAGGCAGGCTAACCACGCCGCGCATCACATCCTCGGATGACTCCACGCGCACCTGAAGCGAACCAGCCCGGGAGCTGATGGTGACATCCGCGCCGTCCTCTATATCGCGCGGGACCATGTCTTGCGGATGCATCAGCAGGCTACAGCGGTCCTTGCCCTTTACCAGGCGGCGGTAGTTGTGCATCCAGGAGTTGTTGGATCGCACGTGGCGACGCCCGATCAGTTTCAACAAGCCGTGGTGGGGCTGGCTGAACTCGTGTCGCAGGCGTTCAAGATCCGCCAGCGGTTCAGGCGAATTGCAGCGGATCAACTTGTCCCGGGTATGCAGGCGTTCGGGCATTAGCGGCTGTAATGGCCCCAGGTCTACACCCGACGGGTTCTCCCTCAGGGTGGCCAGAGACATGCCCTGTTGTGCATAGGGGCCCGACTGCAACCCTGCATCGATGATTTGCCAGGGTGGGTGCACCGGCTGGGGCTCCAGCCCCAGCAGGGTTGCTACCCGTTTGCCCAGCTCACCAAATATCTCCCAGTCGTGCAGGCTGCCCGGTGGCGGTGTGAATATCGGCTCGTTGTAACGCGCCGTGTTGCGGATCGAATTGATATGGAAACCCAGGTCGTAGTGATCATGCTCCAGGGGCGAGGTGGGTGGCAGAATAATGTCGGCGTGGCGGGTGGTTTCGTTCAGGTAGGGGTCCAACGACACCATAAACTCCAGCTGTGCTAGCGCGCTGTCCAGCTGTCGGCCATTGGGCGTCGAAAGTACGGGGTTGCCGGCGCCGGTGAAAAGCGCCCTGATCCGGCCCTCGCCGGGTGTCATGATTTCTTCCGCCATCGCGGCAGCGGGAATCTCACGGTCAAACTCGGGTAAACCGCGCACCCGGCTGCGATGGCGGCCAAAGCCGCCGGGGCTGATATTGCTGACCTGGTCGACGGCCGGCAGGGTAAACATCGATCCGCCCGGACGATCCAGGTTGCCGGTCGCGATGTTGATGATCTGGATAAGCCACTGGTTAAGGGCACCGTAAGCCTGAGTGGACACGCCCATACGACCGTAGCAGATGGCAGCCTCTGCCTGTGCCAGGTCGCGCGCGATGCGGCGGGTATCCTCGGCGCTGATGCCGGTGTGCTGCTCGGCAAACTCTGGCGAAAACGGGGCGATATCCAGCGCCACCTCTTCCAGGCCCGTGGTGAAGGCCGCCAGTTCTCGCGGCCGGGCCAGGTCTTCGCTGAAAATGGTATTGAGTACAGCCAGCAGGAACAGGGCGTCGGTGCCCGGGCTGATAAAATGGTGCTCGCTGGCCAGCTCAGCGGTCTCCGTGCGGCGGGGGTCGATGAGAACCAGTTTGCCGCCACGGGATTTCAGGGCCTTGATCCGTTTCTTGATATCCGGCACCGTCCAGATGCTGCCATTTGACGCGACGGGGTTGGCTCCGAGCATCAGGAAGTAGTCTGTGCGGTCGATATCCGGAATCGGAAACAGTGATTTGTGGCCGAACAACCACAGTGATGCGAGGTGGTGGGGCAGCTGATCAACGCTGGTCGCCGAAAAACGGTTGTTGGTGCGCAGGTGGCGAAACAGGTTGCCCTGGTGGGTCATCATGCCGTAGTTGTGCACCGTGGGGTTGCCCAGGTAGATACCGATAGCGTTGATACCGTCGCGCTGGCTGATCTCTACCAGCCTCTGCGCAGTGGTTTCCAGCGCCTCTTCCCAGCTTATCTCCTCCCAGGTGGTCTGGCCGGTTGCGTCGACGATCTTTTTCACGGGCTTGCGCAGCCGGTCCGGGTCCTCGTGAATATCCTTCAGTGCCACCGCTTTGGGACAGATATGGCCGCGGCTCAGGGGATCGTTCTTGTCCCCCTTGATAGAGACAACCTGTTCGTCTTTTGTCTCGATTACCAGACCGCAGATCGCCTCGCACAGATGGCAGGCGCGAAAATGCTGTTGGCGGCTCATTGGCGCTGCTCCAGGGTAATCAGGCCCAGCCCTGCTATTTCTCCCAGCAGGTTATCCAGATCCTGCTGCAGTCTGCTTTCCGCCACGTCATATTCCGCCAGCAAAGTATCGAATATGGCCTTCAGGTCGTCAGTTTCCCTGGCAAGCTGCCAGATTCGTGTGCCCACTTCGTCGAGCCCGTAGTAATGTTCGCTCTCCAGGTCCAGCAAGACAGTTTCACCTGAAACTTCCTGCGAAATAACGTCGGGTGAAAGTGTGATGGTCTGGTTCAGGTCAAGGTTCATGGATGGTTCACCTGCTGCAAATCGGGAGCCAGAAGTTTAGCTGCTTTGGGGGCGGGTTGGTATCTACGGGTGCATTAAGGCCTGGGGGCGGACAATCATGTATCTGATCTTCCCCGGGCTTGGAACAGATTGGGGCGCTTACTTGCCGGCCAAGCCTGTGAAGAGACCACTTTTGCTACAGGTACCGCAACATCAGGGTAGCGATTCCCAGGAAAGAAAAGAACCCGGCAACATCCGTAACCGTGGTCAGGATGATGGACGAGGACTGGGCGGGATCCTGGCCCATGCGCACCAGTGCGATGGGTACCACGGCGCCGGCAAAGCCGGCAGCCACCATTGCCAGCACCATTGACACGCAGATCACCGCTACCAGACCCAGTGATTGGCTCCAGACGTACACCCCGATGCCGCAGGTCGTGGCGATCGCCACGCCGTTGAGAAAGCCTACTCGCACCTCTTTGAACATCACTGTAAACCAGTGGCGAATAGTGATCTCCCGCAGGGCCAGG
The DNA here is from genome assembly GCA_963765545.1 of uncultured Gammaproteobacteria bacterium. Lineage (GTDB taxonomy): Bacteria > Pseudomonadota > Gammaproteobacteria > Pseudomonadales > Halieaceae > JARRPM01. Next base: position 256,491 of record CAVXWW010000003.1, read on the forward strand.
CCGCGCATGGTAACCGCCAGGGCCTGGGCACCGGAGTTGCCGGACTGACCGGCAACGACGGGCAGAAGTATGGCCAATGCTGTTACCTGGGCAATGGTTTGCTCGAACAAGCCGACCACCGCCGCGGCCAGAAATGCGGTAAGCAGGTTTATTTGCAGCCAGGGCATACGTTTCTTAACCGCAAACAGCGCACTCGACAGGGCGCGTTCCTCGCGGCTGACCCCCACCATGGTCTGGATGTTCGCTGACGATTCCTCCTGTACCGCCTGCACCAGGCTGGTGTTGATGATGACCCCCAGCAGAACGCCATTGATGTCCACCACAGGCAGGTCAAGGCCGACATATCTGGCAAAGGTATCGAGCACCTCTTCTCTGCTCGCCACCGCCTGCACCGTGGCCCGGATGGGTTTGGCCAGGACTTCAAGCTGACTGTCCGGGTCTGCCACTGCGAGGTCTTGCAGCATAACCCTGGATTCGATTCGGCCCTCCATATCCACGATATACAGCGACCGGGCGGTCTTCATTTTCGCCTTGCGCAGCGAATCGAGGGTGTCCTGCACGCTCATGGTGGCATGGTAGGTGGGAATGCGGGTGTCCATCATGCGGCCGGCTGACTCCTCGGGATAGGACATCAGCTCGGTGAGCTCATTGCGTGTGGCGGCGCTGAGGGTTTCCATGAGGGAGGCGCGGTCGTCCTCCGGCAGCTGGAACAGGATGCGCACGGCATCCCCGGGCGGGATTTCGCTGATAAGTTGCTTCGCCAGGTCCGCGGGCAAAAGCCGTGTGAGGTTTGCCGCGACCAGCGGTACCAGCCTGCTCCATACCGGTATCAGCACCTCGGCCGGCTGCTCGCGCAGGGAGGACAGTATGTCGGCCACCGCAAAAGACTCTATCTGCCGCGCGGCCTCGGCCGGGTAGTCCAGCAAAAAATGGCGATTCAGGGCTGTTGTGACCGCGCTGGTCTCAAGGTTCATGCCTGTTCCCATTCTGAGTGTCGCTGCCGACAGCGCTACCCAGGTGTGGGCGCTGCTCGGAACGGGGGCGGATACCGGCCAGGGTCGCCATCAGTCCACCCAGCACGACTACAAGGGCCTGGCCCATGTGGGTCAGGATTGAGAATCGCAGCTGGTCGCCGGACTGATCGGCTGACCTGGCAGTGCCGGCCCTCAAAGCTGAGTGGGTGAGGGTGCCCAACAGGATATGACTGCGATCGACAACCGGCAGAGACGGAAACAGGGTCCAGCCCTCATGGTGTTCAACCTCCCACAATGTCGACCTTGCCGAAAGCGGTTGCACCTGTGTATTGAGCAACTCGGCGAGTCGGGTACTGCCATGACTTGTCAGCAGTTTTTCGACCTCAGCAAGTCCTACCAGTCGGTGGCGTTCGTCCACCACAATGACGATTCCGCCCAGGTGCGTTTGCTGGCGCTTGACCAGGTCCAGGCAGTGATCTACTGAGCTGTCCAGAGTAAAGCGCGGAACGGCGGTATCCATCCAGGCTCCCACTGTGCTGATCGGATAAGCCAGTTTATTGGCAAACCCCTGAGCAGTTGTTGCCGGCATGTTCTGCATGACCGCTTCACGCTGATCGTTACTCATCAGCCGCAGCAGGGTTTCCGACTCGGTGTCGGGCAGGTCCCGCAAAATCTTTGCGGTAAGCGCACTTGGCAGTAGTGAGAGTGTGCGGGCTGCGGGCCAACTCGCCATGCCATCTATTACCGGAACCAGGACTTCAAGCGGCAGTTCCTGCAGGAACTCTGCACAGTGTTCCGGTGTGAAGTCCTGCAGCAGTGCCGCGGCTGCCTTGGGCCGTTTTTGCAAAAAGGCCAGGCTGAGCAGATTGAACTTACTCACGGCGGGTACCTGCCACCAATGTGACGACCGCCTCTTCCTGATAAAGTTTAGCGGGGATGGTCATGCGCCCCTGGTTGGTGTCCAGGATTACTGCGGTAGGAGAGACCTCCAGCACCGTGCCTTCCCATTCGCGTATTCGTATGTTCTGGCCCGGCTCCAGTACATCCCTGAGATGGTGTGCGGCGATCAGGTTGCTGACGAGGGTGCGTGCACCCAGGCCAAATGCCAGCGCGAAACCAAATAGCAGGGCCGCGCTGGATATGCCGAGCATGGTTGTAAGGAAGGAGACATCGATACCGATCTGTTGAAGACCGATAATGAGCGCGGTAATAAGGGTGATCGCCTGTGCCAGGCGACTGATCACTACTGCCTCGGTGAACTCGGCGGAATGCGCTGCCGCCAGCGTTATGTCCCGTATGAGTCCAGCCAGAATATAACCCAGCAGGATGATCAGGCCCCCGGTCACTATCCCGGGCAGGAAGTCGACAACTCGCTCCAGCCAGGCTGAAACCGCGGTCAGGCCAGCGGTATTGAGAGCTGCGGTAATGAAGACAAAGAGTATTATCCAGTAGACTATTGCGGCCATAAGCCGCGTTATGTCTGTCGAAAAATATACAACCGCCCGGGTGCGCCCGGATAAAATCTGCTCCAGGAAACGGTTTAGTAGTCCCATGAGTTTGAGGATAAGGCTGCGAGCCAGGCGAGCGGCGATGATTCCCACCAGCAATAGCAACAGCCCTGCTGCGATACCCGGTAGAGCCGCGACGATGCTGGTAGTCACCTCGTGAAGAGTGGTCTCCAGCTGGCTGGCGATATCAGTCGTATTCGCCATGGCTCTCTCCGAGGAAGCTGGGTGGGGAGGTTTATTCTACCTTGGAATGTGCGGTTTCGGGAAGATGAATCGGGCCGTCAGGAGGCAGCCAGAAATCGTAAAGCGACACCGTTGTTGCACCAGCGCTCGCGGGTGGGAGCCGGTCCGTCTTTGAAGACATGACCCTGGTGCCCGCCACAGCGGGCGCAGTGATACTCAATGCGGGTCCAGCCGTACTTGTAGTCTCGCTTGGTGTTGGTTGCATCGGGAATACTGGTAAAGAAACTGGGCCAGCCGGTGCCGCTGTCAAACTTCATTTCGGTTGTAAACAAGGGTAGATCGCAGCCCGCACAGGCAAAAATACCGGCTCGCTTTTCATCGTTCAGTGGGCTGGTAAAGGCGCGTTCCGTGCCGTCGTCGCGCAGGATATGGAATTGGGGATCAGTCAACCGCTCCCGCCACTGGCTCTCGCTTAGCGTTAGCGCGTTGTCAGGTGTTGGCGGCTCAAAGCCAGCGGGAACAAAATCCCGCCACCGGGCCTGCATGGCCTCGATATCAGCATTCGTGCGTGGTGCCGCAATCGAACGCAGGCCTGCTGCGCCAAGAGGGAGGGAGAGCAGGGCTAAACACAAAGTTCGTCTTTTCATAGAGTATGTGACTGTCGAGGCCTGGAATAATTCCCCCGGCCTGTATTTTTTCTATGGCAAGGACATTGGGCTGCGCGCCCCATCTTTGGAGTGACCGGTCTTTGTGCGTGGGTCAGTATTGTTCTATAAGAGTTTGCATTTCATCAAGCAGCTGGCTGTAGACGTCCAGTGAGGATTGGCTGTCCATGGGGCAAAGGGTGGGCCTGTCCTCCAGGGCGGCCAGCCGAGAGCGCAGTGCTTCGATGGTGGCTTTGTTGGCCGGGTCAAGCTGTTCCGCTTTTGTCAGCAGTGCCAGGGAAGTCTGGAGCTCCTTGTGCATTCGAGCGGTGCGCGCCAGGACATCCTGTTGCTGGCGGTAGGATTCAGCCAGCTGCCGTTGGGCATTTATCAGGGCAGCCCTGGCGGGGTTGTAGATGTCATGTGCTTGCGCGGAGTTGGCCTTTTCAGCTTGCGCAGGCATGTTTGTCGCGCAGGCGAGCAATAGTGCACACAGGGTGAATCGGGCAACGCCTGTACGAAAAATGGAAACCTGACGTGTCTGCATCTGCATAGGCTCCTGTTATGAATGTCTGGAGGCAGTGGGTGCAAAACAAGCATAATACGCCTGTAACTTCCGGGTGAACAACGCCGGGGCAGCTGTTGAGACAGAAAGGACGGGATAGATCGCGTGAGTTTTCTGGCGTCATTCTTCGTGGGCCGACCGCAGGTGATAGCGGTCGTGGCTGGCCTGTTCGTGCTGGCTTACTATGTGATTCGCCCCGGCGGCGCCGGCCAATCGCGTCACCCCAAATTCATGCTCATCGCAGCCCTGGTCTGGGGATGCTATGCCGCCTGGGAGGGAATGGTGCTGCTTTATAGCCCCGAGGCGAACATCCGCGTCGACCTCTTGCTTATATGGCCGGCGCTGGGGCTGCTTTCGCTATGGGCGGTTTATCGAGCGCTGAAATAGCCGCCGCTTGCTTTCCCGAGTCGCGCAGGTCGTAACGTACCAGAGTGCCATAGGGTGATGGAATGGACTTCGGCAGGGTATTGAAATCGATGGTTTGGTCCAGCTCGGGTCCGGTGAGTGCCCCCACAGTGATATCGCCATCCTCGAATTCCAGCCAGGTCACCGCGCGTTCCGCAACCTGTGAGGTACCTATCAATCGTCGCGGGCCTGCACCCAGGCAGGCCTGCCCGACATGGCGCACCCCGGCGTGGTAGCCCGGGTAAAAAGCATGATGATGTCCGCTCAGGAACAGCTCTACCCGATGTCGCTGAAATAGCTTTTCGAGTTTGTGGTCGGCGGTCACTTCAGTTTCCCTGCCTCTGGCGAAAGGGTAGATCGGCAGGTGGCCAAAGGCGACCCGATGACGGTAAGCGCCGCCCTTGTGCTGCAGCAGGTCATCGAGCCACTGTCGCTGTTCTTCGCTGAGCGCGCCAACCCGCGTTATATCCAATGAAATGAACAGGACATCACCCAGGGTGAAGGCATAGTTGAACGGATAGTTCGCCTGGTCGACAAACTGCAAGCCCCGGGCGCGCGTCAGCCATTGCCGCCGGTAGATTTCTCGTTCCATGGTAAAAGAAGAGTAAGCCGAGGCATCGTGGTTTCCGGGGGTTACCGCAAACGGGATGCCGGCGGTGAGTATGGGGTTGGATACCTGCTCGTGGAACGCGGCCCACATCGCCTCTACCGTCTCTTTGGACAGGAGTGGATGCAGTCGCTGGCCGGCCACCATATCACCGGTGCTGATGATGAGGTCGGGTTTAAGCTTGATGAGCCTGCCAATATCACGACCGACAGTGTGCTCGTATACGGTGCTGCCGTAAGAACCGTTCAGGTCCGATATGACCGCCACGCGCAGAGCTGCTCCGGCAACACTGGTATTTAGCAGCAACACCAGCAGGGCCAGGAAAGCCATGCAGTCCGGTTTGGTCAGTCTTGCCGCCCTCAGGGCAGTTCGCACGACACCTTCCCGGGAGTGACCGTGCCGGTCAGCAGGAATTCGTCCCGGTCGATATCAAAGCGCAAGCGGCCCGCCTTGCAGCTGTCACGCAATATACTCGCTGCAGCTGTCGTATTGGCAACCACCTGCTCGAACTCCCTTTGACTGATACCGAATGTGGTGCGCACATACTCATGCAGGGGGCCCCTGGACTGGAAGTCACTCTCCAGCTGCATTAACAGCCGATAGGTATCGGCGCGATAGTGTCGCAGCTTCTCGAGCATGCCGGTGCGCTTGGTGTAGTTCGTGTAGGTCAGGCGTACTCCGGCGTCGTTGTCGCCCAGCTCTGTTCGTTTGATATGGACAGGTTTGAAATTTGTCAGCTCGGTCGGTGGTGTCAGGCTATGAGCCGGTTGTGACTGGATCGCGCCGTCATCGACCCAATACCAATAGGGAAGGTAATCGACATTGCCCACGCGATCCTGCTGGCTGAAGATGAAATCCAGCAGGGTGATGTCGACCAGGTCACTCATCCAGGCGACCATCTGCTGGGGGGTGGCATCTGCCCCGATGGCCCTGGCCAACTTGGGGTTGCGCTGCGCGAGCCGCTTGCCTTCCTCTATAGCTGCGTCAAGAGGCGCCTCACTGCGCAGCGCAAGAAAGGGCGCTGTCTGCTGGAAATCCTCGTTCTGGCCGTCGCCCCAGCCCGACTCCCGGGTACCGTTGATCTCCTCGTTGTAACGTTTGCCCGCCGGGTGCAGCATCACGCCGTAGATCAGACCGTCCGGCGTGAACAGCTCCGAGGCGGGTTTGTAACTGCCGGGCTCCTGCTCGGCGGCCTGCAGGGCCAGCCATGCGGCATGGTTCATTTTCAGGGCGGGCTTCCCGGCCGACAGCTCCACACCTCTGGCGCTTACACGCTCTTCATGTATCTTGCGGTCCATGCTGCGAAAGACAGCCACGGGTATATGAGCAGTGGTGCGAAAGTAGCGCGAAAAGTGATAGTAGATCAGGGACGAGTTGGCAAAAGTCGCGCTGGTCTGGGGGGTGTTGACTGACATCTTGTAGGAAATCGGGTCTCCGATGGCGCCGTGCTTCCTGATGCCACCGCCGCAGGAGCCACGCTCGAACGCAGCGGAATCACCGGTGACCTGATAGACCAGGGTACCCGGGCTCGTGCTGAAGACCTTCGGGCACAGGGCATGGGTGGTGCCGTAGAAATCGACGGAGCAGAACTCGGCTTCCTTTGCCCGATCGGGTTCTGTGTACTGGCCGCCCGGCATTGGATCCAGGGCGACGCACAGTTCTTTGGCGCCATTGGGCGACGTGAAGGCAATCTCGGGGCCGCGGACGCCCGCATTTGCCCAGGCATTGCTGGAAACGGCTGAAATCATTGCTGTTACCATCATCACCGAACTGCGGGCACGAAGCAGCCGGGCTACCGCGCGTGCTCTGCGGCCAGGTAAGCGATATCGGGGGGGCTGGACGACTGTTGAGGGTTTACTGACAGCGGCCGTGTGGTTTGCGCTTTGAAAGCACATCGGGAGTGGGAATCGCATGATTTTTGGGCAACCTGATCGTACTGAACATGACAACAGTAGTGTATTTTAGGTCGACATTGAATGACAGGTCTGGTTGGCGTTTTGGCGCGCAGATGCCGGCGGCGTCAGGCGGGATTGGAAGGGGTTTTTTGGGTAAAGCAGTTATGGTGCCCAGGAGAGGACTTGAACCTCCACGCCCTTGCGAGCACTAGCACCTGAAGCTAGCGTGTCTACCAATTTCACCACCTGGGCATACAAACGGTGGATTTTTCTATCTTGAGCCCTTCGTTACGTCGGGGCTGGACTGTGTCCAGTGTCCACCACAACACCACCTGGGCATACAAACGGTGGATTTTTCTATCTTGAGCCCTTCGTTACGTCGGGGCTGGACTGTGTCCAGTGTCCACCACAACACCACCTGGGCATACAAACGGTGGATTTTTCTATAACACCACGTGGGCTGCTCAGGAATGCTGTTGCATCCACTGAGCGGCGGCACTTTACTTTTCTCGCACGGCTTTGTCAATCCTCGCGTATACTTGGTCGCTACGCTAAAAATACTCACTGTAATTTTCCACGGAAGAAACTCGATATATGGCCAAGAAAGGCAAGATTGCCGACCCTCATGCTGCTCGCGAGGCAGCTCGCTATGACAACCCTATTCCCAGCAGAGAAGTCATTCTGGACCTGCTTAATGAAGCTGAGAGCCCACTGGATCACGACGGTATCGCCGGGCGGCTGGGCCTGACTGAACCGGAGCAACTGGATGCCCTGCGCAAGCGCTTGCGCGCCATGGAGCGAGACGGGCAGTTGATGGTCAATCGCCGCGGATCCTATGGACTGGTAGACAAGATGCACCTGCTGCATTGCCGGGTGCAAGGGCACCGCGATGGCTATGGCTTCGCCATTCCGCTGGCGGCCGGTGAGGAAGATGTCTATCTCAGTGCGCGGCAGATGAACTTCGTATTTGATGGCGATGAAGCGCTGGTACGAATTACCGGGGTGGACCGCCGCGGCCGCCAGGAGGGCAAGGTGGTTGAGGTGCTTGCCCGGGCACACCAGAATGTTGTCGGCCGCTACCAGGAGGAGAGCGGTATCGGCTATGTATTGCCGGAAAACAGCCGTATCACCCACCAGATACTGATTCCACCCAAGGCCAAGGGGAAGGCAATTTCAGGCCAGATCGTCACCGCTGAGATCACCGATTTTCCCACCCGCAAGTTGGGCGCCAAGGGACGTATCGTCGAAATTCTCGGGGATCACATGGACCCCGGTCTGGAAATCGATGTGGCCATACGATCCCACGGCATTCCCTGGGAGTGGCCCGAGGCGGTTGTGGATGAGGCCGGACGGCTGGAAGCCGAGCCGCTGGAAGACGACAAGAAGAAGCGGGTGGATTTACGCAAGCTGCCCTTTGTGACTATCGATGGCGAGGACGCCAGGGATTTTGACGACGCGGTTTACTGCGAGAAGCGCACCCTTGGAGGCTGGCGGTTGTGGGTGGCCATAGCCGATGTTTCCCACTACGTGCGTCCCGGCTCGGCACTGGACGACGAGGCGGCACATCGGGCCACCTCGGTCTACTTTCCGGAAAAAGTGGTGCCCATGCTGCCCGAGGCCCTGTCGAATGGCCTGTGCTCGCTCAAACCCGCGGTGGATCGACTGGCCATGGTGTGTGAGATGGAGCTCAGCCGGGCGGGCAAGCCGACCAAGTACACCTTCTATGAGGCAGTTATTCACTCCCACGCCAGACTCACTTATACCCAGGTGGGCGAGGTGCTGGAAAAGGGTTCGCACCCGGATGTGGACAAGAAACGTGTGCCGGACCTGCAGCGGCTGCACAGCCTGTACAAGGTGTTGCGGGCGGCACGGGACAAGCGTGGCGCCATCGATTTCGAGACGGTAGAAACCCGCATCATCTTCAACGAAGAGCGCAAGATCGAGTCTATCGTCCCGGTGGTGCGCAACGATGCGCACAAGTTGATCGAGGAGTGCATGTTGTGCGCCAATGTGGCGGCAGCCAATTTCTTTGAGGCTAACGAAGTGCCGATGTTGTACCGGGTGCACGAGGGCCCGACAGAAGAAAAGCTGGAGAATCTGCGCAAGTTCCTTGGCGAGCTCGGCCTGGACCTGGCCGGCGGTGCCAAGCCTACCCCGGTGCATTACCAGCACCTGCTCTCGCAGATTGCAGACCGGGAAGATGCTCACGTTATCCAGACCATGCTGCTGCGTTCCCTGCGCCAGGCTGTTTACCAGGCTGAGAATCTTGGCCATTTCGGTTTGCATTACGAAGCCTATGCGCATTTCACCTCGCCTATACGGCGTTACCCGGATCTGTTGGTCCATCGCGGTATTCGCCGGGTCATTCGTGCCCAGAAAAAAGGCCAGGGTGTGCAGCGAGTGCGCGGTGCCAAACCAATCCCCGTGGCCAGTATCTTTCCCTACGACACGCAGGCCATCGTGACTTACGGTGAGCACTGCTCGATGGCGGAGCGTCGTGCCGACGATGCCACTCGCGAGGTGCAGGCCTGGCTGAAGTGCGAGTACCTGCAGGATCATGTCGGGGACGAGTTCAACGGCGTGGTCAGTGCTGTCACCAGTTTCGGCCTTTTTGTGGAGCTCGAAGATCTCTACATAGAAGGCCTTGTGCACATCACTGCGCTGCCCGGGGACTATTACAACTTCGATGCCTCCCACCAGCGCCTGCTGGGTGAGCGCAGTGGCCGCAGCTTCCAGCTAGGGGGGAGGGTGAGGGTGCAGGTCGCACGGGTTGATTTGGATGACAAGAAGATAGACCTCGAATTGATAGAGAGCCAACCGCCCCGTAAAGCCGCCGGTGGCAAAGGTGGTGGCAAAGGTGGTGGCAAAGGTGGTGGCAAAACAGGCGGCCGTCAGCGCGGTTCCGGTAGAGGCGCCTCCGCGGGTGGCGGCAAGGCATCCGGTAACAAATCCAGGTCTCGCAAGGGTTCTGGTGGCGGTGGCTCGGGTGCCGCCGGCAAAAAACCCGCGGGGAAAAGCCAGCCAAAGAAAAGCGCATCCAGCGGGGCGTCTGCGAAAAAAACGCCGGCAAAGAAACCCGCTGGTGGCGCTACAAAACCCGCAGGCGGCGGCAAGCCCAAGGCCAAAACCGGCCTGCGTCGGCGCCATTAAGCCGGCTTTTCATGCAGTACATATACGGTATACATGCGGTGGACAGCCTGCTGCGCCAGAATCCTAAATCCGTGCGGCAACTTTGGACCCAGCAGGGGCAAACCAACAAGCGCATCGGCGCCTTGCTGGAGTTGGCCCGAAACCAGGGTGTGCCGGTGTCCACGGAGCCCCGTCGGGTGCTGGACGAAAAGGTAAAAGGGCGTCATCAGGGCATTGTCGCCGAGACGCTGGACGAATCCCCCTATGGCGAGAGTGCCCAGTCCAATCTCTGGCAGGAAGCGGATCTGTTGCGTGCGGTGGATGAGAAAGCGGGGCCGGTGCTGATCCTGGTACTTGACGGCGTTACCGACCCCCATAACCTGGGGGCTTGCCTGCGCAGCGCTGATGCCGCGGGCGTGGACGCGGTAGTGGTTCCCCGGGACAAGTCAGCAGATCTCACCCCCGTTAGCCGAAAGGTCGCCTGTGGCGCGGCCGAAGTGGTGCCCTTTGCCAGGGTAACCAACCTGGCGCGTACCCTGCAGGCTCTGAAAACCCGCGGGGTATGGCTGTTCGGGGCGGCCGGGGAGGCAGAAAACTCTATCTATGACAGTGACTTGACGCTTTCAATGGCGCTGGTGATGGGTGCTGAAGGTGACGGTCTGAGGCGCCTGACCCGGGAGCAGTGTGACTATCTGGTGCGCCTGCCGATGGCAGGCTCAGTGAGTAGTCTCAATGTATCTGTGGCCACCGGGGTGTGCCTGTTTGAAGCCCTGCGGCAGAGGCTTGCGGCCCAGGGCTAATATCTGTAAACTCCGCGCTCTTCAAAATTTGCCCGGCTGGATTATCCAGTCGATCCTCCTTGCTACACCGCCCTGATACAGGAGCCGGGTAGCATTAACCCGTAAGGAGCTTCAGCATGCGACATTACGAGATCGTATTCATGGTCCATCCGGACCAATCAGAACAAGTGCCCGGCATGATCGAGCGCTACACCACAGCCATTCAGAAAGACGGTGGCCAGGTACATCGTCTGGAAGATTGGGGCCGCCGCCAGTTGGCTTACCCCATCAATAAGATTCACAAGGCGCACTATGTGCTGATGAATGTCGAGGCGTCCAACGATGCCCTGGATGAGCTGACCACAACCTTCCGTTACAACGATGCGGTCATCCGCAACCTGGTAATCCGTCGCGACGAGTCTGTTACCGACGAGTCTTTCATCATGAAGGCGGAAAAGGAAAGCCGTGAGCGCAAGACCCGCTACGAGGAACGCCAGACGGTTTCTGAGCCGAAAGCGGACACAAGCTCCGAAGATGACGCCGATGCGAAAAAAGCCGATGCGAAAAAAGATGGCGAGACATCCGACGAGTAAGTTGCGGCTGGTTCCGTTTGTAATGACTATCAAGGTTTAAAGGAGAATTACCATGGCACGTTTTTTTCGTCGCCGTAAGTTTTGTCGCTTCACTGCCGAAGGCACCAAGGAGATCGACTACAAGGATCTGGAAACGCTGAAGGCCTACGTGTCTGAAACGGGCAAGATCGTTCCCAGCCGTATCACTGGCACCAAGGCCAAGTACCAGCGCCAGTTGGGCACCGCTGTCAAACGCGCCCGCTTTCTGGCATTGCTGCCGTACACGGACGCACACCAGTAGGGATCTCTTGATTCGCGTATCCGCCCCGCCTGAACTGTCAAGCGGGGACTTGTTTTGAAGGGCCTCGCGGCATTTGTCATGCGAGGCCGGTTGCAGGCGCTTCTCGTCAGCGTGGCGGGTGCAGGAAGCCTGTTGTTTTGTTGGATCAGCGCAGCCGTTATCGCGTTGGTTACCCTGCGCAAGGGCGCAGGACAAGGTGCCTGGTTATTGGCCTGGGCATTGTTGCCGTCCGGGGCGTTACTTTACGCTTATGGCGACAGCGGTCCCTTGACATTGCTGGTGGGGACCACCGTTCTGGCGTTGGTGCTCAGGCAGACTGTAAGCCTGTCGCTGGCGGTGTTGGCGTGCGTTCCGGTAGGCGCCGTGATGGGCCTCGCACTGGTTGCTTTTGGTGGCGAGTACCTTGAACAGATCGCGGCGTTATTTGGCCAGTTTCTCGCCAACATGGAAGAGCAGTTGTCCCAGGGCGGACAAGAAGTTGTGCTGGCGCGGCCAGGCACTGTTCAGATCGCGGGAATGCTTGGCGCAGGGACAGCCGTAAGCTCTGTGCTGTGCCTGCTGTTGGCACGTTACTGGCAGGCGGCGTTATACAACCCGGGCGGGTTTGGGCAGGAGTTCAAGGCCGTGTATTATCCGCCGGCGGTGGCAGGCGCACTGGCGCTGGGAGCAGTTTTGCTGGCCAGTATGGGGCCTGAGTACCGTACCTGGGCCGTGATTTGTGTGTTGCCGCTGGTAGTGGTGGGGTTTGCATTGGTGCATGCCCGGGCCGCGTGGCGAGGCCAGGGAAATGGCTGGCTGATCGGGATCTACCTGGCCTGGCTATTCCTTGACCCGGTAAAGTTTTTCTTGGTGTTCGTGGCGATTGCCGACAGCTGGTTTAATTTTCGCCAGCGCTGGACACCAAAACCCGGTACTGACGTCAGTGAGCGAGAGGCTGACGAAGACCGATAAATTTTAAGCCGCGGGAGGCAACTCCCCGAACAGAGGAAAGTAAGATGGAAGTCATTTTGCTGGAAAACATCAGCAACCTGGGCGTGTTGGGTGACAAGGTGAATGTAAAGGCCGGTTTCGGTCGCAACTTTCTGGTGCCACAGGGCAAAGCCGTGCCGGCTACCGCCACCAATATCGCAGAGTTCGAAACGCGCCGCGCCGAGCTGGAAGCGGCCGCTGCCACTACCCTGGCTGCCGCCGAAACTCGTGCCGAATCTATCAACGCGCTGGGGCTGATCTCCATTCCCGCTAACGCGGGTGAGGAAGGCAAGTTGTTCGGATCGGTAGGCACGCGCGATATAGCCGAAGCTGTTACTGCTGCGGGTTGCGAGATCGACAAGTCCGAGGTTCGTCTTCCGGATGGCGCGCTGCGTGAGCTGGGCGAGTACGAAATTGCCATCCAGGTGCACGGCGATGTTGGGGCTGCCGTTGCCATAGCGGTCATTCCCGAGTAATGATCGCTCCGCCCGCGCTGGCGTGGGCCGCAACAATGACTGAGTGCAGTACACCAGGTGCCCCGCGCCTGGTGTATTTTTTTGTCTGGAGTTTTTCGCTCCCAGCTGCTGCGCACTGTGTCTAATTTGGTTACCCTGTGTGGCCCGACTAACAACCCAACTGCACTATGGCCGACCACGAATTCCCCAGTAACCTAGCCGAGCTGCCCCATCGCGGCGATAGTGATATCGCCAGGATCAAGATGCAGCCGCACTCTATTGAGGCGGAGCAGTCCGTTCTCGGCGGGTTGCTGTTGTCGGCAGACGGCTGGGATTCGGTGTCCGAAGCGGTGGTGGACAGTGACTTCTACCGCACCGACCATCGACTTATTTTCCGCCAGATTGCCAAGCTGGCCGAGGCCTCTGAGCCCGTTGACGTGATTACCGTGGCGGACAAGCTCGAGGCCCGGGGTGAGCTGGAGTCAGCCGGCGGGCTGCCCTATCTTGCCGAGCTGGCCCAGAATACGCCCAGCGCCTCCAATATCAGGGCTTATGCGCAGGTGGTCAGCGAACGCGCCAGCCTGAGAAAACTGATCGAGGCGGCCCAGGATATTGCCGATAGCGGCTTCAGCCCCGAGGGGCGTACCTCCGATGAGCTGATAGATGAGGCGGAGCGCCGCATCATGCAGATCTCGGAGCAGGGCCCCAAGGCGGGTGGTCCCCAGGGTGTAAACCCCCTGTTACAGACAGCTTTGGGGCGCATAGAGGAGCTGTTCAATTCGGGCGGAGATATCACCGGGCTCAGTACCGGCTTCAAGGATCTTGACGGCATGACTTCGGGCCTCCAGCCCTCCGACCTGGTGATCGTGGCGGGCCGGCCCTCGATGGGTAAAACCAGTTTTGCCATGAACCTGGTAGAGCAGGCGATCCTGGCGCAGGAGCGGCCCATCCTGGTGTTCAGCATGGAGATGCCGGCAGACTCGCTCATAATCCGGATGCTGTCCTCGGTGGGCCGGATCGACCAGACCCGCATCCGCAACGGCAAACTGGAACAGGAAGACTGGCCCAAACTGAGCGCGGCGGTGAGCAAGCTCAAGGATGTCCCCCTGTTTATTGACGATACTGCGGCGCTCACGCCGACCGAGGTGCGCAGCCGCTCTCGCAGGGTGGCACGGGAGCACGGCCAGCTGGGTATGATCATGGTGGACTATCTGCAGCTTATGCAGATCGCGGGTTCTTCTGAGGGTCGAACCGCGGAGATTTCCGAGATCTCGCGTAGCCTGAAGGCGATAGCCAAGGAATTCGAGTGCCCGGTGGTGGCTTTGTCGCAGTTGAACCGATCACTGGAACAGCGGCCCAACAAGCGCCCCGTAAACTCAGACCTGCGCGAATCTGGCGCGATAGAGCAGGATGCTGACGTGATCATGTTTATCTATCGGGACGAGGTGTACAACGAGGAGTCGCCAGACAAGGGGGTGGCGGAAATCATCATCGGCAAACAGCGTAATGGCCCTATCGGCATTTGCCGGTTGGCGTTTATTGGCCAATATACCCGCTTTGAAAACCTGGCGATGGGATCCTACGACCAGAGTTGACGGGCCGCTGCTGAAAGGGTGTTATAGCGGCCTTGCCAGAAGGCGAAGCCGCTGTTTGAACTTGTGATTATTCTGCTGGCTTAACCGTATGCATGGCTGTTTGCAGGTAATTCTGCAGGCCTACTTTCTCGATCAGGCTCAGCTGTGTTTCCAGCCAATCTATGTGCTCTTCCTCTGACTCCATAATGTCCACGAACAGCTCCCGCGAGACAAAATCGGAGACTGACTCGCAGTAAGCGACCGCATTTTTGAGATCCACATGGGCTTTGTGTTCCAGTTTCAGGTCGCACTCCAGCATCTCCTTGGTGTTTTCCCCGATCAGTAGCTTGCCCAGGTCCTGCAGGTTGGGCAGCCCTTCCAGGAACAGAATGCGCTCGATCAGTTTGTCGGCATGCTTCATCTCGTCGATGGATTCGTGATATTCGTGGTCAGCCAGTTCGACCAGGCCCCAGTCCTTGTACATGCGCGCGTGCAAAAAGTACTGGTTGATGGCTACCATTTCATTGCCCAGCACTTTGTTGAGGTGTTCGATTACTTTCGGATCGCCTTTCACTGTCAGTGTCCTCCCTGGAAAGAGCAGCAATGATGGACCCAGGTCAGCGGACTGTCAAATTGAGCGTGTCGGAACCTCTGATGTAACTAATTGATATTCAAGTAAAAAATAGGATTTTTAACTTTCTTGTCAGCCATTGGACAGAGAGCAGGAGGGGAGGGTGGCAGGGTGTCAGGCGAGCGGCCCGCGCCGGTAGTATTGGCTCAGTAACTGGCCGCGTAGAACATCGGGTCATTCTGCTCCGCCGCGCCGTTTTGCGAGTCACGGACGATGTCCCGGGCCAGAATGCCACATTTGCCGCATTTGCTGGCCACTCCCAGGGTGTTGCGAAGTTCACGCAGGGAGCTGGCGCCATCTTCGATAGCGGCCCTGATCTGGGTATCGGTAATACCTTTGCACAGACAGACGTACATGGGGGTGGTCAGCGCTCCTGACGGTAGGGGTGATCCGAGTTCGAACAATAATGCTAATGAGAATGATTGTCAACACTGTTAAGGGCTGAATAATAACCGGTGCATCCAGCCGCAGTGGGCAGGCGAGTTGAGAAAACTCTATCGACAGCATATTTGCTATTATCCGCGCTCAACGTGCGAGAGAGTTTTAACCCCTATGCCCAAAACCATTCTTTTGCCCCTGCTTGCCAGCGGCGAGTATCGCTCGGGCCAGGTGTTGGCCGACGCGCTCGGCATCAGCCGGACCGCGGTCTGGAAACAGTTGAATGCATTGTCGGAACTCGGCCTGGAAATCGAGTCGGTCAAGGGGCAAGGCTATCGTATCCCCGGTGGAATAGACCTCCTGGAAGCCGGGCAGGTGCGGGCGGCACTGGAGCCGGCGGCCACCGGGCTGCTGTCACGGCTGGAACTGTTGGAAACGATAGATTCCACCAATGCCGAGGCCATGCGGCAGGTGGAACTGGGGGCTGGTTCGGGCCTGGTCTGTAGCGCCGAGCAGCAAAAGGCGGGCCGCGGTCGACGGGGCCGGACCTGGGTCAGCCCCTTCGCGCGCAACCTGTACCTGTCGGTTGTCTGGGAATATCACCAGGGCGCCGCGGCGTTGGAAGGTCTCAGCCTTGCCGTGGGTGTCGCGGTTGCGCGCGCGCTGGCCGCCTGTGGCCTGCCGCCGGTTCAGCTCAAGTGGCCCAATGATATTACATTTGAAGGTGCCAAATTGGGGGGCGTATTGCTTGAGATGACTGGCGATGCCGCGGGAACCTGCCAGGTCATCGTCGGCGTAGGCCTCAATGTGGCGATGCCGGATGCGGCGGCCCGGGAAATAGACCAGTCCTGGACTGATATCGAGACTATCACCGAAGGCATAAGCAGTGCGGGTATTAAACCGGGGCGTAATACCTTGTTGGCGGCCCTGTTAAACGAGTTGCTGCCGCTGCTTGCGGCATATGAGCAGCAGGGGTTTGCACCCTGGCGTGACGAGTGGCAGGCTCTTGATGCATTCGCGGGACAGTCGGTGGTATTGCATACCGGTGCGCGTGACCTCGCGGGAATCGCCCGTGGCGTGGACAATCGCGGTGCCCTGCAACTGGAGACGGCCACTGCCGGGATGCAGTCCATTTTTGGTGGGGAGATTTCCCTGAGGGCTGCCCCGTGACATCACCGGAAGTCTGCCTACAGCTGGATGTGGGTAATAGCGCAACCAAATGGCGACTGGTGGTGCAGGGCCAGGTGGCCGCACGAGGCACCTACATTTTCGGGAACGAGGATTCCCGCGACGTGTTACTGGGCTGCGCACCCGCCGTGCAGCAGATATGGGTCGCGAGTGTTGCCGGGCCTGACGCCGAAGAAGAGCTGGCGGCTCTGTTGAAGGCGCATTGGGGGGTGCAGCCCTGGTTTGCCCGCAGTACGGCCCGTTGCGGGATGGTGCACAACAGCTATCGCGAGCCAGGGCGCATGGGCGTCGACCGCTGGTTGGTAATGTTGGCAGCCTGGCGCCGGGTAGAGGGCCGCTTGTGTGTAGTTGACGCGGGCTCTGCCCTCACCCTGGATGTACTGGATAACAAGGGGCGCCACGAGGGCGGCTATATCATTCCCGGCCCCGGTCTGATGGAGCGGGCCTTGCTGCTGGACACGCAGCGGGTCCGGTTCGAAGAAGAGGCGGATTATGCACTTACGCCCGGCTCATCCACGGCCGAAGCGGTCAGGCATGGTATCGCCCTGGCCCAGGCCGGCTCTGTCGCCCTGTTAATGGATCGCGCCCCCATGCCGTACACAAAGGTCCTGTTCTGCGGGGGCGGGGGGCAAGCCCTGATGCAATTGCTGGACCGCGGCGGTGAATACCTGCCGGAGCTGGTCTTTGAGGGGCTTGAGATCCTGGCGGCCGACCGGGGCTGTTAGTGTGACCCCGGGAACCCGGCGCACCGGAGCCTCTGCCGTCACGTCTTTTTAAGTGCCCGGCTCAGGAAGGGCAGGCTGCGCTCCATCCGGTAATCGATGCCCGAGTGGTTGTCATCAAACTCCTCGTAAACATGCTTGATGCCGTGTTTTGCCAGCCCCCGGGAGAGCAGGCGGGAGCCGTAGTGGATGTGGTACTGGTCCCGCCAGCCGCAGTCGATGTAGATACCACGCAAGCTCTTCAGGTTGGCCTGGTACTTGTTGACCAAATGGATAGGGTCGTGTGCCAGCCATCGCTTCCAGCGTTCCGGGATCAGCTCACCGGTTTCAAGGTCGAACGGTAGCCGGAAGCCATTAGGCGCGTCGGGATCCGGGTCGTACGTCGCCGCCATTGCAATGTTCATCAGGCACATAACATCACTGCCTGAATGTTTTTCCCGGGCCCAGAAAGACTCCAGGAAACGCTTTACCCGGCCATCATCGATACCGGGCTGCAGTTTGACGGTGGCTTTGACCACATTGAGTGGCCCGGTTTTGCGCGCGGGCCGCTGGTATTTTGCCAGCTCATTCAGGGTATTGGGCCAGTCCGCCCGATAGACAAAGTCAAAATAGGCATCGCCCGAATGGTCGGCTATCGCACCCCAGTATTTGGGGTATTTCATACCGTGGATCATCGAGCCATAACCCCCGGAGGATTTGCCAAAACAGGCCCTGGAGTCACGGCTGGCGAGTGTGCGAAGTTCGCCATCCACAAATGGAATGATTTCCCGGGTGAGATAGTCAGCGTACTGGCCAATGGCACTTGAGTTAATGTACTGGTTGCCACCCAGGGCGGTAAAACAATCGGGAAACACCAGAATGGCGGGCGCCATGCGCTTTTCATGTATGAGGCGCGCGGCGCGCTCCTGCACATTCTCACCGAAATTTTTCCAGGCGGTATGCGACAGCCCTGAGCCCGTGTAACCCACCAGGTCATACATCACCGGAAAGCGTTTCTTTGTGTTGCTGTTGTATTGGGGCGGTAACCAGACATGCAGTTTGCGTTTGTGCGGGTCCCCCAGCGGGTTATCCCTGAGTATTCGCGAATCGTGTTCGAGTACGAGCAATTCACCTTCCGGCCAGCTTGTTCTTTTGAGTGTCATTCGCTTCTCCCTGGGATGCCGTGTATCGGTTCTTGCTGATGTGGCATGGCAGACGAAGCGGCAACTATAACGCCTTTCCTGTGAGCAGGTGAATCGATGAAGACACTGTTACCCGCTACTACCCTTTCGCAAGCTGGAATTGCGGCTCAACATAATGCGGGTGCGGGTCACTAGAAAGTGCGCTTCAAGGTTACAGCCACATTGTCACGGTCTTTCAACAGGCCTGGAACGCCATTTTCGGCTGGTCCAAAGAAATTGTTGTACCTTGTGGTAAATATCCAAACCTCGTTTATCAGGAACTCGACCCCAACACTGGCGTTGCCGATCTCTTCATACCCGGTGCTGCTGAGCGGAGCGTACTCACCGTCAATGGTATAGGCCAGGCTGATTGGCAGCGACAGATCCCAGCCCGGGAATACCTGGTACCAGGTGGGTGAAAATACCGCCCCTACGGATGTCACCACGCGATCTTCGTGAATCCTGGGCTCCGCAAAAATTTCGTTGTCGCCATAGCTGTCGAGCCAGGTTGCGGTGACTTCGAGCACCCATTTGCCGCCGTCCCAGATACCCCAGTCGCCATTCATAAAGCCGAGGCCATTGGCGACCACTGAATAAACATCCCCGGTCGCCCCCGGGTAATTCCCGGTGGAAGACCAGTAAGATGGAGACTCGGTGCGCCCTGCCAGCGATGTGGTCAGATCCGGGGCCAGCGGCGCGTCTTGCCGGTATACGATGTCCATACCGGCGCTGATGCCGGCGATATCCTTTGCAAAGGAGACGCCGTAAACATCGATGTCATTTTTTTGAACCCAACCAAAGTAACCGATAACGGCCGCATCGGATTTCGTGAGGAACTTCTGAAATTCGTCATCGGGAACACCTCCGAACGAACCATACACACCGCTAGTGGCCCGGTCGGTGCTGTTGATGTAGACGAAGGAGGTCTCTAACCCCCAGGGCTCTACCGTGTATTGCAGGTTGACACCCCACTCACCTGAATCCTTGTACTTGGTGTCAAGATTTCGGAAACCCGACCTGGTCGCTCCGGGAATGAAGGTCAGGAACTCTGTGTCATCGGTGAGGATTTCGACCGGGCTCCAATAGGTACCTGAAACCGGAAAGCGATCCACCACGTGTTCAAAGGCATAAAAGGCGCTGAGCCCCAGGTTGTCGGTCATCTGCAGGGATGAGGAAACCTTGCCGTTTGGCATAAAAAGTTCCTTGGCCTCGGTACCCGGTACGGACCAGCCCTTGGCAATGTCAATCGCGGCCATGGAGCCCGCTATTCCCAGTAGCGCTCCGTTTGACAGCAGGCTCTGGCCCCAGTAAATGGTGTGCCTGCCAACCCTGACATTTGCCGCGACATCGCCCATGTACCAGTTGGCGAACACGAACGCATCCAGCAATTCGCCGCCCGCATAGTTCATTTTTTTGGCATTGTCGGAGTAATCGTCAGGGTTAACGCTAAGCTGGCCCCAGGTTGAGTTGGCTGTGGGGAAGCCGTTTGGGAGCGGCCCCTTTTTAGTGTTACTGCTACTGTCATACATCGGGTCATACCAGCCCGAACCACTGACACGAAAGCCATAATCCCGTTTCCAGATCACATCCAGCTCGGACAGTATGTCAAAACGCGTACTGGCAAAATCGCCGCGATCCACCGACAAATCGGAGTCGTCGGCCAGTTGAGCGGTCAGGCCCGGGGCCGCGTAGACATCCCGGTCCTGCTTCGCGACCCGGACCATGGCGTTGCCCTTAAGCGTATTGTCAAATCGGATGTTCCAGTCATCGCCCGTGTCGAGCTGGAAAGCGCCTGCGTGAGAACTTGCTGCTGCCAGAATTACCAATAACTTCGAATTTTTCATAGGTCAATCTCCACAGCGAGAATATTTACCTGGGCTATTGCGAGGTGGCTTCACTGGAACTGTTTTTGCAGAGAGCCACCGTCGTTGTCCGGGGCGACTTCGAGTGGTGGTATTGCTCAGGCCAATACTGAATACGCGCGAGCTTCGCCAAAGACACCACTTATATTAAGCCATAATATAAAAGTGGTTAATTTGATCTACGTCAAACCGGGTTGTCGGCTTTGGCAGTAGGGTGAGAATATCGCGGGGAAGCGTGCTTTCAGTTTGGCAGTCAGTTAATTTCTCCGCAACACATAATCTGATACGAATTGACTGGAGAAGATCATGAGGAATTCAGTGAACAAGCTGATTATTGGTGGGGCGGTGATCACCTGCGCATTTTTTGCAACAGCCGGTGCAAATGCCGAGCCAAGTGAATGGGCGAAGGCTGATTACATCAATTATTGCGCTGCCTGCCACGGCGCAGACGGAACGGGTAATGGCCCGATGGCGGATCAGCTCAAAGGTCAGACAAGCGACCTGACAGTTCTCGCCAAAAATAACGGGGGAAATTTTCCGTATCCTAAAGTGTACAGAACGATAGATGGTACCTGGGACAAAGGTAACTTGCGAGCGCATGGCTCCAATGAGATGCCCATTTGGGGTGATGTTTTCCGCAGGAAGGCCGTGGGCGAAAACAGCTATATGGTTACAAAAGGGAGGATAATGTCGATCATCCAGTATATTGAATCCCTACAGAAGAAGTAACAGAAAGATCGTTGCGTGCGGGGCCGGCCATTCGGGCAGGCCCCTTTCGAAGCGAGTAATCCTTTGGTGATCTTTCTACCTGTTGGTACCATCATGGACACTTGTACCAGACTGACGGAAAGGTGAAGAGATCAGCCACAACACCAGAAAAATGGAACGAGAAGGCGTCGAGCTCAGTTTTATCGACGAAGGGGAGGGGCCCGCAGTTTTGCTGCTGCACGGGTTCCCCGACTCCAGTCATGTGTGGCGACATCAGGTACCTGCTCTGGTTAGCGCGGGTTACCGCGTCATAGCGCCCGATAACCGGGGTACGGGTCAATCCGGCATTCCGCTGGGCGCCGAGCAGTACACATTAACCGAGATTGTCGCGGACCTGCTTGCGATACTGGACCAATGCGCTGTGCAACGGGTTGCGGTGGTGGGTCATGACTGGGGGGCCGTTATTGGTTGGGCGCTGCTCGACAATATTGGCGCACGCGCCAGTTGTTTTGTGCCCATGTCGGTTGGCGCCCCCCAGTGTTATGTTGCCTGCGACGATATTCGGCAAAAGGAGATGAGCTGGTATACGCTGATGTTCCAGTTGGAAGCTGTGCCGGAGCAGATGCTGAGCCGTGATGATTGGAAGCTTTTCCGCCAGTGGACGCGCCATCACGGCGAGACTGACCACTGTATCTCCAGGCTGTCGCGGCAGGGGCGTCTAACCGCTGCCATCAATATCTACCGGGCAAACATCATGGATATGCTTCTGTCGGGTAAGGAATATTCATCAGCGGCACCGACACTCGGTCTGTGGAGCGCGCAGGACCACTACCTTCTGGAAGAGCAAATGCTAGCCTCTGGTCGCTATGTTAACGCACAGTGGCTCTACGAAAGGGTGGATGACGCCAGCCATTGGATGATGCTGGATCGGCCCGAGCACATCAATCGGCTGTTGCTGAATTTTATTGGCCCGCACCATTCCTCAGCTTAGCTATTGCTGCCTGCCTGCCTGCCTGCCTGTCAGCAGGTACCGTCAGGCTGGCCGCGATCTTTACCGCCAGCCGCTGAATCAGTGCTTCTTCGGCTGCTACCAGGGCGGCATAGCCATCGACGGCCAGGTCTTGTTCCTCGGAGAACCGGTAGGCAGAAAGTACTTCCTTGTCACGGCGCAGCCACCAGTAAGCCACCAGTCTCGCCTTGCCATCGGTGGTGCCATGCAACTGATCAATGCGAATATCGATCACTATCGCAGTATTGCCGAGGTTGGAGGGAAGAATGTCTTCGCCTTTGGCATGCGCGATCTCCACCATCAGCTGGTTGCGAACACCCTCATAGATGGGCTCTGCCCACATATGGTGCTGGGCCGCGCGCATTTCGCCCTCCTGGGTTTCTATCAGCAGCCCGGGTTGGTCGATATAGGAAGCGATTTCTACAGTGCCCATGGAGAAATCTTTTGAGGGGTTGAGCTGACGGGACTCCATGTCTTGCTTGGAACGCATCAGGTAATAGTTGGGCTCAATGGCCTGGCTGGAACAGCCGGCCAGAAGCACCACCAAAAACAGACTGACGATCTTCATTTTTGTCTAACCTCCGGAATCGGGTCGGGTATCGCGTCGCTAGGCAGTATCGCAGCATTGGGCTGACCGGATAGTTTGCGCGTCAGGGTATCCATATTCCCCAGCGTGCGATTCAGGCGCAGCAGACTGGATTGAATGCTCTGGTAGATCTCCGAGCGGGGTGACAAACTCTGCAGGGTATCCTGTACATCTTCCAGCGTCTGGTCCAGTTGCGCCGGGAGCTGTTGAGTGCTCTGGTTCTCCAGGATCGCCTGCAGGCTGGCCAGAGTCTCATTCAAGGTGGCGATCGCGGTATTGGCGCCGCTCATGGTATCTTCCAGCGGCAGAGCGTTGATTTTGTCGAGAACGGCATTAAGTTTCTGCTCGATCTGCCCGATACCGGTTTCAATGACGGGAATCGTCTCGTACTCCATGAACTTGCCCATACTGGCGTCTTGAACATTGTCAAAATAATCGATGTTGATGTATTTGGCGCCGGTTAGAATACTGCCGGATTCCATTGTGGCGCGCATACCATGTTTGACACCTGCGGCGATGGATTGCCGCATCAAGCCGACAGATGCTTCGCGGTCCGGCAAGGTCATGCGGCCGGGCTCCACGTAGATCAGTACCGGTATATCGGTACCTTCACCACGGGGACCCCGCTCCATGTTCCGGTTCATGACTTCCTTGAGCAATATCCGTTCTACCCTCCCGATGGTTATGCCGCGAAATTCAACCGGTGCGCCTGGTAACAGACCCTTGATCGATTGAGTAAACGATACTACATAATAAGTGCCGTTTTTGAAGGGATTCTTAAGCGTATCCTCACGGTCGGTGTACAGCTTAAATTCAGTGTTGTCCTCCACGGGACCACCAGCAAAGAGGCCCTCGGGGACATCGAATGCCACGCCGCCCAGCATCACGGTTTCTACCGAGCCGGTCTCGATTTTGAAACCATCGGCCCCGGCACTGAGGGAAACGCCGCTGACATCCCAGAAGCGCACACCGCTGCTGACCAGTTCATGAAAGGGGGCATCGATAAATACCGAATAGTGCACCTGGCGATCCGAGGGGGTGAATTCCATGCTTTCAACCCGGCCAACCTTGTAGCCCCGGTAGAGTACCGCGTCTCCAGCGCTGACAGATGAGGCGCGCTCGCTGACCAGTTGCAAGCGCAAACCGGGTGCACCGGCGGGGGTCAGGGGTGGCTGCTCCATGGCGACGAATTTGCGTTGGCCCTTTTTGCCCTCACCGGGGGCGAGTTGTATGTAGGCGCCGGACAGCAGTGTATCGAGCCCCGAGATGTTGCCCACCCCCACCCGGGCGGTGACCACCCAGAATCGTGTGTCATCTCGCAGCAGGGGGATGACCTGGCGATCCAGTTTGACCTTGGCGATCACGCCGTCGAACTCGTCATTCAGACGCACTTCCTCAACCAGCCCCATAACGACATTGCGGTACTTGACCTTGGTTTTGCCCTGTTCCAGGCCGCTGGCTGTCTTGAACGCGATCTCAATTTCCGGACCCTCAGTCAGCCAGGTATGCACGACCATATAAAGGCCCAGCGCCAGCGCAATGAGTGGGATAATCCAGATGCCGGATAGCTTGCGCCCCTGGCTGATTTCGGCTTTTTCAATCGTCACTGTTTTTTGCTTCCATTTCGTCCCAGATCAGCCGTGGATCGAAACTCTCCGCGGCGACCATTGTCACTATCACAACGCCGGCAAAAGACAGGGCGGCAATCCCCGGTCTGATGGCCAGCAGCCCTCCAAGATGCACTAACGCCACCAGGATCGCCACCACAAAAACGTCAACCATGGACCATTTTCCGACGAACTCAGTGACCTGGAACATGACGGTACGCTGCCGTGGACTCGCCGGGGAGTGGCGTTTTACCGTCCATACCAGGTAGAACATGGATAGCAGTTTGCCTATTGGGACCATCACGCTGAACAAAAATATGACCAGTGCCACCGGGATGGAGCCGTGGTGGATCAGGAGGATTACACCGCCCAGGATGGTGCTGCCCTCCGACTTGCCGAGCTGGTCGGTGATCATAATCGGGTAGAGGTTTGCGGGGATGTAGAGCAGGCAGGCGGTAACCAGCAGTGCCAGTGTGCGCTGGATACTGTCGTTTTTGCGCAGGTGCATGGCGGAGCCGCAGCGCGGGCAGTCGTGTATCTCTACGGGCGCCAGCTTACAGCACACATGGCAGGCCGCGAGATTGCGGGATGCGGCGGTTTCATTTGTCACGAGTGGGCCGCTTCCAGCTGTTCTATTCTTTCCCAGCACTGGTAGCGATCCAGGCCGGCAACCGCGAGAGTAAAGCAGATACTGAAGCCCGCGTACGCCCAGAACGAGATCCCCAGAACCACGGTGGCCATGGCGGCAATTTTCACCAGTGAAACAATGACGCCGATGATAAACACTTCGACCATCGCCCAATTCTGGGCGAGGAAGATTCCTTTTGCCACGGGTGCCAGCCAGGGCCGGTAGCGCCCTCGATTCAGCGGTATGCACAGAATCAGGAGCAGGACCAGCACGACCGCGGGAATAACAATGATGAAGGCGGCGACCATGATAGCGACCTCGGGCATGCCGTAATTCCAAACCGCGCCTGGGGTCTGTCGCAGGGTGATAACGCTTTCGAGTCCGCTGGCGGCGAAGGACAGGAAAGAAAAGCTGTTGGCAAGTATCAATAGAATGATGGCGGAGACCGAATATGCCAGTACCCGGCCGTAGGCATCCGCGCGAACCCGGGTCAGAAAATGGCCACAGCGTGGACAGGAGGCGGACTCACCCTCCTTGAGACCGGCCACAGAAACCAGCAAATCGCAGCCATGGCAGGCCATTTCACCGCTCATGGATAATTCCGGGGGCCTTTCCCCTGGACCAGCACTTCATAAAACTCGATATCCGTTGGAGTATGTCGCGCCGGCACCTGTGGCGGAGGCCAAGCGAGGGGCCAGGCGACACAGCTCGGGCCGCAGATTTGTTGGTAGGTTGGCATTCATAGGAACTATCGACGGCCTGTCTATGGGGATTTACATGACGACCTAGTATATGGCCGGGGTCAGGCAAATACCAGATCGGTGTGGGCTGATGCCTGCAGGCTGAGATGCCCTTCATTGGCTTTACAATCGGAGTTCAGTGAGCCGGGATTTAGTGGCTCTGAGCCCCGGGTTTGCACAGGACTGCTTGGGGTTACCTGCACCAGCGGTGCTGGGGAGAAAATCCCGCCTCAAAAATACAGCCACCAGACATCCGGGCCCGAAAAGAGATGCCCCCATCCTGTGGTATGGAATCGCCAGCTCTCGATCGGGCCCGGCGTACCCAAACGATCGTGGTTCCGCTCGAACCGGATCAGATTGCCCTCGTCATCGTATAACCAGGTGTCGATCAGCGTTGCACCGTCTCCGTGGTTCGTTGTGTGTCGGGTCAGGTTGCCGACGGTATCGTATTGCCAGGTCTGGCTGGTGGTCTGTGCTGCGTCAAACGCGTCGTTATATTCAGGGTCGCCCTCCCGTGTATACCGTATCAGCCTGCTGTTGGCATCGTACTGCCATGTCCTGGCGTAGACCACACTGCCGGTGGCATCGCTTCCCTGGGCTCGCTGTGGTTTGCCGTTGGCATAGCGCCAGGTCTCAATATAGTCAGGCTTGCTGTCGTACCCATCGTCCCTCATGTAACGCAGGACATGGCCATTGTCGTCATACTGCCATGTTTGCAGTTGCTCCCGCCTGCCATCCAGATTCTGGTCCTCTATGTATCGCGCCAGTCTGCCTTTTTCTCCGAACTGGTAATGGCCTGCCCATGTCAATGATGAGGGGGTCTCTTCTCCAGAGTGTTCCTCGTATTCCTTGACCCAGAAATTGTCCTGGTCGTCGTACTCGCGGGTCTGGATCGATGCCCAGCGAACGCCGATGTCCCCGGTTTCCTCGTTATCCTGGCGATACCGTGTCAGCCGCCCGCGGGTATCGTACTCCCACGCCTGGGTATGTGTGGATTCATATTCGTTGGTGACAACGGTGAAAGCCTCCTCATACCTTTTCAGTTTCCCGTTGGGGTGGTATTGCCAGGTCTTGGTGCTGGGCTCCCTGGGATCGCTGCCTGTTCCGAGTGCCCTCAGTGGTTTCCCCTTGGTGTCGTATTCTGAAATTTCGACGGCGTCGGCTATCCCGTCAGCATCGCTATCCTGTTCGTACCGTGTGATATTGCCAAATCTGTCGTACTGCCAGGTCTCGGCTGTCTCCGGCGTGCCGTCGCCGTCCTCATCCAGCGTGACTCGTACTGGATCGCCCATGGTGTTGTACTGCCAGACGCGCACCGTCTGTCCCGTTTGCTGTCGAGTCCTGTTGCCGTAGCGGTCGTACTGGTAGCTCGCAACCATACCCGACTCAAGTTTCAACCAGGTCAGGTTGCCGTTATCGTCGTAGCGGCAGTCCACCTCGGCATCATTGAAATCCCAGCCGCCGGGGCAGATGGCATAGGTTCTGGAGGGTATGCCCAGCGCCCTATACAGGTCTTGAAATGCGATGGCCCGATTCACCTCGCCGTGGGGTACGTTGAAGAGCCGGTTACTGTTCGCCTGCGCCAACTTGTAGTGAAGCGTGGGGAAATCACCGGGAGCGCCGGCGCCGTCCATATAGCCTGGAAGGCCATTCTCCTGCGGGTACAGATCCAGCCTGACGCCTCGAAATAGTTTGGCCACCCCGGCCTTTATCACTATGGCGTTATCCGGATCGCCATCGTCGTCCAGACTCTGTAGCAGGACAGCAATATTACCCACGGCGTTGAAAGGGTCCGGGCGCTGGAAAAAATGGTATCCCAAGGATTGATCATGTGGGCCGAACTGACGCCACGCATATGACTGGGGCGGATATATTTCTCCCCACAAGGCAAAGGGGGCAAATGGCTGCTGCAACGAGACCTGCACCCCCGAGTGGACGGGAGCCCCGGCCAGGTCAAACGGCGTCACTCGCGCCTGCCCGGTGACCTTGCCGAGCACAGTGTCACCGACACGAAAAAGAACTTTTTGGCCTAGCTCGTACTGGAAGCTCCCGTCCAGTCCGGTCACGCCTTGTTGAGTAGGGGTTTCATAGGTCACCCCGGCCACCGGCGTGCCGGCCACGAGGTAACCGGTTTGCCCTTCTATTGGTTGAAAAACGGCCGTGGTCGGGGGGATCTTGTTATCCGGGTAGGTCTCATCCCACCAGGCGACCCCCTCCTTTTTTATATCGAATCTACAGTGCTGGAAATCGGACTCGGGCGGGCAGGGGCCATCCCAGCGTACAAAGCGCCACCCCTGTCGGGGCACGGCCTGGTAATTGACTGAATAGTCGCCAGTGACCTCGTTTTCGGTACAGGCGCTGTCACTGGCCCGAAACTGTTCAAGGGTGCAACCGCGGCCGGTATTGCCCACTTCGAGAATATCCCCTTCGCCCACTATTGCCAGGGGATGCTTGCAGCCATTCAAAATGACACTCGACAGTAAAATACTGGCGATACCAATGAATTTTGCATGTACGCCCACAGCTTCCACCTACTTAAATGATTTTCCCTTTCTACAGGTTACTCCCTACCCGGCTGAGCGCCTTGATTCAGGGCAATAACATTACAAAAAGTAAGGAAATGGGGTGTGGCGAGATTGAGGCGGTGCTGATCCTGCATGTTTGATCCATATCATTGCAATAAACCATACAAAAAGTATGGTTAAAGTAGAGAGATGGTAGCTAACTGGAGAGTGGCCATGTTCAATTTCCGTAATGTTGTAACTGCTCTGATGCTTCTACTTCCAATCAGTTCGCTCGCGGTGACAGCCACAGTGGATGACGTCAAGCTGATTGCTCGCCTTTACTCGGCAGCGTTTGATCGCAATCCAAAGGTGGATGGGTTGAATTTCTGGGTAGAGACTTTCGAAAGTGGTAAACCTATTGTTGAGATCGCTCGAAAGTTCTATGAATCGCCTGAATTCACTAAAAAGTACGGGCCACTCACCAACGTTGGGTATGTAGAGCAGTTGTATCGCAATGTCCTGCTCAGGGAAGGCAACCAGACCGGAGTCGATTTCTGGGAAGGACATCTTGTCGACGGCGTCTCAAGAGCGAAAGTGTTGGCGGAGTTTGCCGATTCTCCGGAGAACGTTGTGAAGACGGCCGAGAGGTTTGAGGATATGCGACTTCGCAATGGACTGTGGGTTTTCGAGAGGATTCGGACCGTCGGTGGGCTGGTAAGTGACGACTTGGGGGCGTTACGAATGGGATGTACACGAAGCCGAGACAGAATGTGGGGCCAGAGTGTTCGGGGGGACTGTGTGAGACCGGACCCGGAAGCTGGCGAGATCTTGAGCAAATGTATGCAGGAGGACGATAGCTCGGCTGACGACGTGACTTCGGGCCCGATGGTACGCACAATTGGACCAACTTCTTCCCGGAAGAGTGATGGCCAGGCCCCCCGGGGGGCCGACAGTCGAGCTCGCTACCGGGATTGCGAGCGCCAACCCCATTACGATGGGTGATGATGGCCGCCTGTACACGGCCCAGTGTTTCGCTGACGGCCCAAATGGAGTCTTCGAAATTGATCCTTTGGGTGTGAATGAGCCTCGCACAATACGTAGCGGCGATGCAGATTGCGCTCAAACGGTATGGATTGGTGGAACGGGGTTTTGTATTCACCGCGCTGGAACGAAGATCGGGTGTCCAGGTGGATGTAGACACCGGTGAGCTCACCGATGTTACCACTGGCTGGCCGGGCTCCGCTGCGGTTAAGTTCAACTCCCTGGGTGAGTTGTTTAGGCATAGTGAGGTCACGGGTGAGGTGGTCAAAATCGATCTTGTCACTGGTGACGTGAGCTGCTGGCGCAGTTTCCCACGGGCTGGTTACAATCTGGCTTTTGATCGCAGGACCGGCTTTTCGTATCCAGCGTCAGTGATGGCAATGTTACTGAAATTTTAACCAACGGTGATCTGCGTGAAGTAAGCCCCGGTGGAATGGTGCTGCCGAATCGCATTGCCTTGCTGGGTAACACTGTGTACACATCCCAACCCCAGGCCATGCGTGCTATGATCCCAAAGCGGCGATTAAGTATCCGTCATCAGATCCGTTGCTCGGGATGGGTTTCGTCCATTATGGCTTGCGACTGGTGTAGCGCCTGTCGCAGATAAGCTGGCCGTTATGTCCTGGATAGATAACAACCTGAAGATTTGGGACCCCAACAAAGAATCAGTCGTGGTGGATATCACCATTTCTGCGCCTGTCGATGCCGTGCAAATGGGTGATTACCTGCTGATCTCTCAATACTATAATGCACGGTGCTGCGCGCGAGATTACCCGACCTTGCGGAACTCGAGTCATCTTGAACCGGGTCGGATACACGACCCGGCACGCAGTACATGGTACAAGCTTACTCAGCCATTCGTCGAAGGAAAAGTGTCCGGACTTGTCAAGGAGAAGTACTCGACGCCGGACGGTGCGAGGATTCCTTTCCATCACCCAAGGATGCAGATCCTTCCGATCCAAGAGTTGACGACATTAATAATGATTTGTTTCCTGGTTGGGGTTTGCATCTGATTGATATAGCCATGGCGCAGGGTGATCTTGTCTCTCTCGGCGAGAGGCAGGCAAATAAATGGCTCGGCGAGTAATTGATCGCTATGTCCCAGCGGGAGATCCATGCTGCCATTGAGGCGCACGGGTAGGCAGACTCAAACTACCCGGTCGAGTGGCAAAAATACATTTTCTGTGTTGTCGACGGTCGGGAAGCCATCCCTCTGATGCTTGTATGATGGTGCGTAATAAGCTTCCCGTTACGGTAGGTTATTTTCTGGCCTGTGTGGGTGATGCTCCTCCACCCCTATTGCATACCCCCCTACCGCTTTCTCTAAAATCACCCCCCTTTCAAACGGGAAGATGATCGCAAGTCCCTATTAGGTCATGGCTGGCGTAGCTCAGTAGGTAGAGCAGCTGATTTGTGAATTGCCGGCTCAACGAATCTGCCTCTGCCAGTTGCTTACCAGCTTCTCGACGCTAATTTCCTTGCCGCCATCGCGCCACTTGCCAGCGTAATCGATATCTGTCGAGTTGGGCGGCGGGTCCGGCCTGTCGACCTTGAAAACGACCGGCATGGGCACGGCCTCGCCAAGCGCCACCGCTTCGCCCTTTGACAGTGAGGTAAGTGCGGAAAACGTGCCGCGAGCAGCTTCCGGTACCATTGATCGCACATACTCCTGATCTTGCGGGTTGGAAATGCGCAGGCAAAAATACGAGCTGCACTGGGCCAGTACTGTCTCCGACACGTCGTGAGGTCGCTGACTCACGATGCAAAGCCCAACGCCGTATTTTCGGCCGTTCTTGGAAATCCGCTCCATCGCGCGGCGGGCTTCCCTGAAACGCGGAATTTCTTCACGGGGAATGTACTCGTGCGCCTCCTCACAGATGAGGAAGATCGGAAACTCCCGGCACAGTGGGTTCCAGAAATTGAACTCGTAGGCCAGTCGGCCTATCTGCGCGGTCACCATCGGTACCACGTCGAACGGGACGGCGCTGAGGTCCAACACAGTCACGTTGGCTTTCGGTTCTCCCAGGCCGACTATGTCTTTCATCATATCTGTAAGAGACTGGGTAGAGGTTCGCAGTTTGGGTTTCATCAGGAAGTCGTAGCGCGTGTCATTGAGCATGCTGTAAAGACGCACCAGCATCTGGTTGAATTTGCCGTTCAGCGGGGACACAGTCTTGCCAAAATTAGTGGTTTCAGAGTTGGTTTGCTTGATCAGCTCGGTGAATTCGTCCATTGAGTAATACACGGGGGAGTCGACCGTGATGTGTCCGAGGTCCAGGTGTTGATTGGTTTCCCGCTTGAGTCTCATCAGGATCGAGCGCAGGAATGAAATCTGAATCGAGGCGTTTTCGTCTGCCGGATCGACAATCAGGTCGCACAATTCCGCATAGGTCAGAAGCCAGTAGGGAAACTCTATCTCCAGCGCATTCAGGCTGCGTACCCGGTCAGCCGGGAAAGGCGAGCTGATGGCGATACCGTCCACTTGCTTGTCACAATATTCGCCGTGCATGTCGAGCAGTATCATGTGGGCCTTGGGCATGGTGCGCAATGCCGATTGGATGAGGCTGGTCACAGTCCATGATTTACCCGATCCGCTTTGTCCGAGCACCGCCACGTGACGGCCGAAGAATGCCGATGCGTCCAGGTGCACGTCGATAGACTCGAAAGAGGTCAGGTGGCCGATCTTGTATCCGGGTTCGCTGTGGGCAGAAAAAATGCGCGCCAGTTGCTCATGTGAAACCACTCCGATTTCATCCCCAATGTTGGGAAAACGAGAAACGCCCTTGCTAAATACGCCGAGCTTGCTGAGTTCCCCGAGCGGCACAAGGCGAGCCATATTGGCCGCACGGCCCTGCTTGTCTGCAACGCTGTAGCTGCGTTCAACCATTACCAGTGTCTGGACATTGGAGTGCTTGACACAAAGATAGGAGCCGACTTGACCGATCCTTGCGCCCTTGATGACCGCCGTCTTCTCGGAAGGAAGTTCTTTGCTTTCGGTAACCAGTCTTGCGGTGAAGTACTCCCCGGTGACATCGACAATGACTCCGACCCTGATGTTTTGTTCTATTTGCATTATCTGGTTTGCTCCAGTATTCCTTCGGTACCGGCAGTTGTTGCGCATTTACGCTCGCTGCTTGAACAGAGTTGTCTTCGCGCTGATCGCCTGCTCCAGTCAGAACCCGCCAGCTCGCCTGCTGTTACTATTCCGCTTAAGTAGATACTAGAAAAACAGGGCCGGGACACTCAATTTGTGTGCTTTTTTGGAAAATCTGGACTTTTCCTGCCCCACAGGCCAATGCCGTCGCGGCCTGCGGTGGAAAATCATACAGCCACCCCAGGATCAGGGTCGTGTAGTTGTCCTCTGTCCTGAAGAGGCTGTGCTTTAAAAGAGGGTAGCCAGTACTGTTGGGATCTTATAGCGGCAGGGAAGCCCGCGTCCCCGCCACCCGGCGTATTGGCGATCACCTTGCAATGCTACAATTCACTGCCACTGCCTGGCTGGGTTTGGCGGGGCACTTAAGCCTACCCCCAGCACTACTGCATCCCAACACCCCTTTAACTACAATCACGCTCCGTCAGGCAAGTGGTCTGAGTCATCCTCCTCGATAACCCTTACGGCCGAAGCAAAACCTGGATCAAGGCTGGCATAGCTCAGTAGGTAGAGCAGCTGATTTGTAAGACCAGGGAGAGGGTAGGCAGAGTCCGGCTGTTTTGGAGCCCGCCGAAAGCGTCACTGAGAATTGCGGGCTATGTCGGCATCAACTTGTCTGAGCCTTGGCGCGACGTCGCGCTGCCCAGCGCCAGATCGTACCGTCTGGCAGTTCATTCCCCGAGAGCAAATATTCGAGTGCTTTGGGATTGTGCAGGGCCCAATCCATAACCCGTTGAGACCCAGTCCGGGCGGTGAACAAAACCCTGTCGCCGCGCTCAAGCACGGTGTCGTTTCCGGGCAGTATGAAAGTGCGATCCCCTCGGCTTAGCAACAGCGGTATGCAGGGCAGTGATTTATTGCGATCGCTGGGCCGCAGTTGTAAATGACTGAGGCGTACTTCATCCCCGCGTCCAATGGCACCGTAAACCGCAGGCGCATGCTCAGGGCTAATGCCAAAGGACCAGGTCTCGGGTGTTACACCGCCACACAGTTTGGCGATGCGCCCACGCAGTACTAACGCGTCTTCATCAGTGCCCGAACGCAGCATGCGCAGAAAACGGCTCAATAAAGGCGTTGTCAGCAACGGCAGAATGCGCCACACAATGAGGCGGCTGGGTTCCATTACCAAATCCAGATCTGCAGCTTCAAATATTTCGGTGTCGGCTCGACGGTCCTGGCGAGCTATAAGGTAGAGGTCCGAATTGATTTCGCGAGCGGTCATGATGGCCGATAGTGTGTTGGTGTCGGTGTCTGTCCCTGAAATAATACCGACCGCGTCACGGATACCCGCTTCGATCAGGGGCTGGGCTTCCGTGCCTCTACCGATAATGGCACCGGGAGGCGCCTTGGCTGCATCGCGTTCAATGACTGAGACCAAATTGCCTTCGGCTTCCAAAAAACGGGCACAGGAACTGCCGAATCGCCCATAGCCGCACACTACCCATTTGCCGCGAGGCGGAGTAACCGGTGGGTGCAAGGTTCGGTTTGGTAGACTGATCAACCAGGCGTGTAGCAGGTGTACGTTGGGAGTACGCTGCGTCATTGCCAGGTGCTCTCCAAACACTTCATAGGCATTGATGATGTGATCAGTATTGAAAGAAGCGAGGTTGTCTACTGCTTCCTTCACTCCGGCGCGGGCGATCACCTGAACATCCTTGCGCAATAGTTTTGCGGTTACCGCTATTTTTACATTGACCGAATCTCTGTCGGTAATGGCTACCACTGCACGGCACAGCGGGTTGCGCAATCCCGCTTCAATAAGATGCTGGGTAACCGAGGCGTCGGCACAAAAAGCTGGAATATCGATGCCAAGATTTTCCAGCTGTAAAGAGTCGATATTTTGTTGATTGGTATCGAGCACCACCGGCAGCATTTCGCGGTAGGCCAGAGAGCGAACCAGCAAGCTCCCACTTTCACCGTAGCCGCAGACGATCGTAAATGGCTGAGTGATTCTACGCACGCTCAGGGCGAAGCGCGCTTCTGTCGTAGCCCTGGTAAAGGCGGGATCCTGCGTCAGCGCGAGTATTCTACCGATGGCGTACAGCCAGGCGATTACGGTGAACCAGATACAGCACGATACCCATAGGCGTTGCGCACCGTTGAAGGTATGAGGGATCTCGCCAAAGCCGATGGTAGATGCCATAAAGCTGACAAAGTAGAACGCATGGAAGAAGTCAAAACGCCACGGATTGCCCGCTTCGTCTGTCCCCGGTATCAAGACTAAGCCGATAACCGATACCGCGTAGGCGGTAATCAGCACGATCAGCGGAGTGCGCATCCGCCGGAAGAATAAGAAGATTACCTTGGACAGCCCGGTGTCCATGTTCTTGTTTGACATGGGTGGCTACCTGCGCAGTGAAACTGTCTCGATAATCAGCATCACAGCGGACGCGACGTTGGCCAACAGGGCTCCCCCGGCCAGAGATACCACGCTGGGCATGATTTCCGCATCAGTTCCCCCCATCACATTAGTGGCAATGGCCCATACAAGTGCAGCCATCAGTAGTTGCAGGTCGGCCACCAGACTGGTGGCCAGCAGAGTCGCGCCCATGTGGCTGCGATCGCCAAACTTCAGTACCGTTGCAATCAAGCTCACGATAATGGCTCCATACAGTTCGAAAGCATGGTGATGCTCGGGGTTGTCAAGATCCCCCATGACAAACCCGAAGTTGAGCGTGAGCGCCAGTAATACAAAGAAACCAAAGACGACCTTTTCCAGATTCATTTATTATCCTAAAAACGCACCAGGCGTTTGTGAATTGTCCGGTACGTTTGAGTTTATACTAAATAGGGCGGTTGTGGATTCAATCGGTCAGCCCGAGTGAAGTACAGCTTTATAGCCGACCACAGCGACCACTTTTCGGTACGCTCGATATGCCACTTGCTCGGCGTGTCTCGCAGTGGCTATTAAACATGGCGGTTTGGCCCCCAGCACATTGAACAGAACGTTTACCTTAGCGCGCCCTGACTTCGTCTGGGTGACCGAAATCACCTACATACGCACTTGGCAAGGTTGGCTTTACCTGGCCGTCATGGCGGATTTGCACTCCCGTAAAGTAGTTGGCTGGTCGAAGAAACCGACACTCGTCCGGGAGATTGTCCTGGACGCGTTAGTGATGGCTGTTTGTCGACGCAAACCCCAAGAACGTGTGCTGGTTCATTCCGACCAGGGTTCACAGTACAGCAGCGATGACTGACTGCGCTTTTGTAAACAGCATAACCTTGAGCCCAGTGTGAGTCGCCGCGGCAACTGCTGGGATAACGCCGTGGCCGAGTCATTCTTTGGTAGTTTAAAGAAGGAGTGCATCAAGAAGCGGATATACAAAACCCGCGAAATGGCCAGGGTGGATTTGTTCGACTACATTGAAGTCATCTCCAGCCGAACACGCCGGCACAGCCACATCGGCGGCGTCAGCCCAGAGGCCTTTGAGACGGCCTCATTATGAGGATAGGGAGTGTCCAGGAATTGGGGCAAGCCCACTTTGAGACAAAAGGGGACAAGACACAGATTACGGGCGGTGATACACCTTCCCTTTTACGTGCTTGTTTTGTGCTTTCCTGATAATTTCTGCAACCGCGGTCTGCCATTCATGTGGGTATTTTGAGGCATAAGCCTCGTGACCGACGGCTTCAAACTCCATGAACTCCTTGGGGCCACGTACAGCCTCGAAAACTCTGCGACCTTCGGTGATAGTTGCTCTCGAGTCGCCGGCGCCGTGTATGAAAAGTGCAGGACTGAGGACGGACTTCGCGTAGTCTACGGGATTGTGTGAGAAGCCGCAGAAATCCGCCTGCCATCCGCCCCAGAATACGAGTAGCTCGGCGCTGGGGAAGGACGGCACACCTAAGGCAGCAAAACGATTACGCACGGTGTTCAACATTGTATCGAACACCGCTTCCAGAATAATGGCATCGGGGGTGACGGAGTGTTTATGCACAGCGCGCAGAATCGCGACGGCTCCCATGCTGTGTCCAAACAAGATGGTAGAGTTATGTACCTGCGAGAGATTCTCGTTTGCATGGCGCACAACTGCCGCCACATCATCACCCTCACGAACGCCAACGGTCGTATACGACTCCGACGACCCGCCTGATCCTCGGAAATCGACAAGTAGCACAGATAGACCAAGGTCGATAAGGATTTTCGCTTCGCGCAACAGGCTGGTTTTGTCCGCCGCGTATCCATGGAAAAGAATGACCAAAGGCGTCCCTTTCCCCTGATAGCAATACCAGGTGGCGAGAGTAATATTGTCGGGACCGTTGATCGGCAGGGTGCGACATCCAGGAGCGAGATCCCAAGGAAATCGCTCCTGATTCGGGCGAGGTACTTTGATTCCGATCAGGAGTACTTGAACTCTCGTCCAGAGTGATAATTCTTCTGGTTTGCCAGTGGGTGTTCCGTTAGACGTAAACTGCATCATATCTCGTGCGTGATTGTAGGCGAGCACGTTAAGCAGAGTGACGCCTGCAACCAGTAGAGCCAGGATGCTAATTAGCCAGCGATATATTTTCCTTTTCATTTGGCGAGCGAATTTCTATGAAACGGACTCCAGTATTAGATTATGTTACTGCCGTAAATATCATGAAGTGCAATCACTCTAGCGTGTTGCAGTCTGTCTGGGAACACCCGATGATGATTAAATCACATGCAACGGTGAGTGGCTTATTTTAGCCCGCTCACCCGCCACAGCCGCGGACCTCGATATCGATTGAGAAAACGCGTTTCAGGCGCTGGGCCCAGGGGCGTCCGCCTCGAGATGAAAGTGGCAGTTCCAGGTGGTGATTCTAGCTGCGTGCTAACGTCTCAAATCGCCTATTTTTTGCCGTTTAAGCTATGATGTGACGAATGGTGATAAAACTGACCTCATTACTGGCCCACCTACACCAGCCAGACGACGCTGATAACTGTAATATCGATATGATCGCCAAATACCTTATCGCAATTGCCATTTTGATAACAGTTGCGACATCAGCGCTCGCCGATGACGTGGAGCTTTACTGCGATGGCAGGCACAACGATGGCGCGGGTGCCCCCGTGATCCAGACACACCTTTGGCTCAAAATCACTGTGAGCGAAGGACGCCATGCCATCGAATTGCGGGGCCCTGCATTTGAAAAAAATAGCTTGGCGCTAGAGGAATCTCCCACCGAATTGAAAGCCACCCAATTTAGTCATGATAAATCAATTGAGCAACACGTAGTTCTAAATCGACAGACTCTACATCTCAACTATTCCGTGCGGACCAGCCCTGAGGTCGATCATGTATTTTCAGGAATCTGCAGCCGTTACTCGCCAAAGATATGAAAAGGTAGTTGCGAGCATGCTCACCTACCAAATGTCTTTTCCCAACAACTTGGAGCTTGGATTTGTAAAATATTCTGACAGCTAGCAAATGTCGTAAAAGTGGTGAAAGCCGACTTCTACATCGGGTGAATCTGGGGTCGGCTGGCAGGCGGGCTATATGAAACCGTCGACTAAATCAGGGCAAAACCACCGCGTCGAAAGCGGACTGCAGATCGTTATTTGATCAACTCGCAAATTGTGTGCTTTTCACCATCCCGCCCACCGAAATTCCCGCTTCAGCCTGTCCGCTATCGGGTAAAGCAGTCATCCAGGGTGATCCCCGAGCAGCTGGGGCACTACCTGCCCGTTATGGCTCCATGCTGGGCAAAGCATCCACCCCATGGGTCAGGTAATGTCCTGGGGCAAGGTTCTCCACAGGGTGCCGCTATGGTGCCGGTAAGTAGTGTCCTGCTGGTACGCGTGTCATGCTCCCAACTATCGCACCCTACCCCCATTGCATCCCCCCACTGCTTTATCTACAATCGCACCCCTTCAAACAGGGCCGCCACAGCAAGCCCCCTGTCTGATCAAGGCTGGCGTAGCTCAGTAGGTAGAGCAGCTGATTTGTAAGACCTCGGAGATGCTTCGAGGGTTCTCGCCAAGGCCAAGAAAGCTAACAAATTTTCCCTTGTAGTCAGTCCCTAACAATCTTCAACTGAAGCTATACCGAACTTGGTAGCAAGAAACTGTGCATGCCTGCTTTGATATCTTATGGCAGGTGGTGAAATTGGGTCAGGCTATTCCGAGCGTATACCGAGTAGGGCTGTACTTAGGGCAATGTCGTGAGAAGAGAATGATTGCTTGTCAGGTGTTGCAAGAATTCACATTTCAAGACCGGGCCCCGTTAAGGTGGCTCACTGGTTGCCCGGAACCTGCCGGGAGAAATGCCGGTCCAGTTGGTGAACGCGCGCGTGAATGCGCTCTGGTCAGAATACCCGAGCAACAGTGGCAGTTCGGTCAGGGAGAGGGAGGTTCGCAGGAGGTACCGCCGCGCCAGCTCTTCCCGTACCCCGTCGAGCAGAGCCTGATATGAGAGATTGTAAGCGCTGAGCTTGCGCTGCAATGACCGGGGAGAGCAATGTAGCTCTGCCGCCACCCGGGGCAGGGACACACTTCCCTCCGGTATCTGTTTCAGCAGGACATGCTGCAAACGCTGTAGGAAAGGGCCTTCTATGCGGATGACGCTGGAAAATGCACTCAGCTGTTGCCGGCGCATGGCGCTGAAATCATGGGGGAGGGCACCCTGCTCGCCTTTGCAGGCATTGTGGCGTCGAATGTGAGTCCCGGGAAACTGGAGCCGAATTGAGCCGGGCAGCCGAAGTAATATTCGTAATAGTCTGTATTTGCAGGCTTCTCGCCGGTAAACGATACGGATGTTAGTTTGCAGGCCCCGGCAAAGCGCTGGCGCAGGAAAGTAAAGAGTGCGGTCAGCCCGACTTCCACAAATAGGCTATTGCTGTTTCCCAACTGATCGGGCCAGGCCAGGGTCCACCCTGCGTCGCTGCAGTGGAGCTGGGCAAAGTTGATGCTGTAGAAGTGCCTCTCGCACAGCAGGTATGTCTCCAGCGCATCGGCCAGGGTATCGCTGTTCAGGACGAGGTAGCCAAGCACCCCCGTATGGTTGACCCGCACCTCCGAGCCGATCTGGATGCCAACTGGCTGCCCTGGACACAGCGCGGCAGCCCGCGCCAGTAGCTCGCGCCATTCGTCGACATCAACCGCTTCGCGCTCGGCCAGCAATTCCAGGCGGGTCTCGAGGTCGCGATTCTCTATGCCATGGTTGAGCAACCACAGTCGAAGAATCTGCGTGAAATGACCTGATACCCGTATCAATGCAAGTTACTGTTCATTTTGCGATGGCGTGATTAGTATAAACATTGGCGTAGTATGTCAATAAAATAAGCGCAGGTCGATCTACTCTGTGCTGGTTTCCAAAAACGAGCCAAGAAACAATATGGAAATATTATCTGAACTGGGCATTCAGCTTGCGGACGTTGATCCCAAGCAGTGGCTGCTCTTTGCCTTGCTGCCACTGTTCCTGTTGCTTGCTGCAACAGAGTGGTGGCACTTCAGGGGCACCAGAATTTATAGCCTGAAAGACAGTCTTGCCAGCGTGGCGCTGGGCGTCAGCTACTTAGTGTTCGAACTTGCGTTTTATGCCCTCTTTGTGTGGGCCATTTACGACTGGGTGTATGGCTTTCACCTCGTCACCATAGACGTTGGAGTGGTCAGTTTTCTGGTGCTCTATGTGGCTGTCGATTTCCTGTTTTATGTTTATCACCGGACGGCGCATCGGGTTCGGTGGTTCTGGGCGAGCCACTGTGTTCATCACGCGTCAGAGCATATGAATTTTACGACGGCGATGCGCCAAAGTGCTGTGTATCCGCTGGCATTTGTCTGGGCTTTTTTCCTGCCGCTCAGTCTTGCCGGCTATCCACGGGAGTGGATATTTTTTGCCCTGGCCCTCAACCTCGCTTATCAGTTTTTTCTTCATACGCAGTGGTTGGACCGTTTACCTGCACCGTTGGAATGGCTTTTCAATACACCGTCACATCATCGCGTACATCATGGCCGCAATGAGCGCTATATCGATCGTAACTATGGCGGCACACTGATTATTTTTGATCGGCTGCTGGGCACTTTTACCGAGGAAGACCCAGCTGAAAAGCCCGACTATGGTATTACCCGGCAGGTCTACAGTTTCAATCCCGTATGGTTGACGCTGCATGAGTGGATAGATATGGGGCGTGACATTGCCAGGCCCGGTGTCCTGGGTCAGCGATTGAAGCACCTCTGGGCACCGCCAGACTGGCAGCGAGGGCCGTGAACCGCCAGCGTTTATCTAAATGGAGTAATGCAGTGACTATTTCAATAAAGCCGAGTGACCAGGCCTGCGGTGCCGAAATTCGAGGCGTCGACCTGTGCCAGCCTTTGGACGACGCGACGATCGCATCGATACGCGCTGCCTGGCTGGAGTATCATGTGCTGGCCTTCCCGGAGCAGCACATGACCGACGACGACCTGGAGCGTTTCACGACCTACTTTGGCCCATTCGGTGATGACCCGTTTGTGCAGCCTATACCGGGACGAAAGCATATTATTGCGATACAGCGGAGCGCGAACGAGCGCTCGAGTCTGTTCGCAGAGTCTTGGCATTCAGACTGGAGTTTCCAGGAACGGCCTCCCGCAGGTACCTGCCTCTTGGGCATTACCATACCACCTGTGGGCGGAGATACGCTGTTCGTCAATCAACACAAAGCACTGGCAGAAATGCCAGCAGAGCTCAGGGCGAGAATTGAAGGGAAGGTGGCAGTGCACTCCGCCGCGGGTGCCTATGCTCCCGAAGGTCTCTATGGCGACAATGATGCGGATTCCGGGCGCAGTATGTCTGTAGTCGCCTCTGAAGAGGCCAGGTCTGTTTGCCGCCATCCGCTGGTACGGAGCCATCCTGAGTCCGGGCGGGAAGGGCTGTTCAGCTGCCTGGGCTATATCGTTGGCATAGACGGTATGGCTGAGCAGGAGTCGCGGCAGTTACTGGAGGAGCTGTACCTATGGCAGACAGGCGAGCAATTCCGCTACGTGCACCAGTGGCAGGCAAATACCTTGCTGATGTGGGATAACCGCTCCGTGCTGCACTGCGCCACCGGCGGCTATGAGGGCTACGATCGCTTGCTACATCGAACCACGATCGGCAGTGCAGTTTGACGGGTGCTCGTGGGGTGGCCAGTTAACCACCCCCCTATTGCATCCCCCCACCGCTTTATCTACAATCGCGCCTCTTCAAGCAGGTGACCTGGGTGTAGGCGTAAAACTCCCCCAATGTCACCGCAAAGCAAGGTTTTGGCTGGCGTAGCTCAGTAGGTAGAGCAGCTGATTTGTAATCAGCCGGTCGGGGGTTCGATTCCTCTCGCCAGCTCCAATTAAATCAATAAGTTACGACTGACCACATTTGATTTCTTCATAATCAGCCGGTCACGCGGTACAATTTCGGTACACTTCCAATCGTGGAGGGTACCGTGGCAACGATCACCAAGACCCCATCCAATCGCTGGAAAGCACTCGTTCGCAAGCGCGGCTGGCCCGCTGCCATCAAGACATTTCGCACCAAGCAGGATGCCAAGGACTGGGCGCGCCGGGTAGAAGACGAAATGGTCCGCGGTGCCTATATCGATCGCGCGCCTTCCGAAAAAACCACGTTGCGAGCTGCTATGGCGCGCTATCTGGCTGAGGTCACTCCCACCAAAAGCCCCGGTACACTCAAACGGGAAACTGGTCGTTCCAAACCATTGCTAGAGAAGCTGGGTGATTATTCACTGGTGGCGCTCACGCCGGATCTGGTTGCGGGCTACCGCGATGAGCGCATAGAGATGGGCAAGAGCAACAATACGGTCAGGCTGGAGTTGGCCATGCTGTCCCACCTCTTCACCGTGGCATTGCAGGAGTGGCACCTGGGCCTGTTTTACAATCCGGTGGCGGCGGTACGTAAACCATCATCCGGTGCCGGCCGCAATCGGCGACTTGTGAAGGGCGAGGAGCGCAAGCTGCTCTATGCATGCGATCAGGCCACGAATCCGATGTTGGGATGGATGACCCGGTTGGCGTTACACACTGGAATGCGCGCCGGTGAAATCCAGACGCTGCAGCGCGACCAGATCGACCTGGACAGGCGCGTAATCCTGCTGACCAAGACCAAAAACGGCAGCGCCCGTTTAGTGCCACTGACCAAGGCGGCCACTGAGGTGGCGCGCGCCGCACTACAGCACAGCGTGCGGCCAATGGATACAGACCTGGTGTTCTGGGGAGAGCCAGGCAGAAACGGGCAGCGCAGTCCCTATGAGTATTACCCGGCCTGGCGGCGCGCGATCAAACGATCCGGCCTGAAGGACTTTCGTTTCCATGACCTGCGCCATGAGGCGGTCTCGCGCTTGGTCGAGGCCGGGCTCGGTGATCAGGAGGTAGCGGCAATCTCCGGCCATAAGTCCATGCAAATGTTGCGGCGCTATACACATCTTCGGTCTGAGGATTTGGTGGCCCGGCTCGATAAGCTGATGGTTTGATTTGGGTGAGAGAAAAGCTCGCCGCTGGTAGAACAGGTTTCGCATTATAAATTGTAGAGGCTTATGCAATCGTGTGTCTGGTCAGTCAGACAAAGGAGATTGCAGGCAATGGACGTTACAACACAATTCGGCGATGCAAGCCTTGAGCAGAAGATCACCTCGCGCTACGGCATTTTGCTCTCACAAACCCAGCTGGCAGAGCTGTTGGGGCGAACCCCCGGCGGGCTCCGTTACAGTTTGAGCTACCCCAGTGACCAGCATACCCGCGACCTCAAGGCCAGCGGTCGCAAGATTGGCCGGCGGGTGTATTATCCTGCCGCGGAAGTGGCGCAGATCATAGAGAGTGGTGCCAGGGGTGGCTAATACCATTATCCGGGCACCCCGGCGCAACCGTTACCTCGTTCTCGACCAACGCATTATCGATGACACGCGCCTATCGTGGGCGGCCAGGGGCATGCTGGCCTACCTGCTCTCCCGGCCTGACAACTGGGAGGTACGTGTGAAGGATCTGCAGCGGCGCGGAAACCTGGGACGAGATGGCACGTACAAGCTCATCAGCGACCTTCGATCGACAGGGTATGTGGAATTCCAACAAGCCAGAGACGCGCGGGGATGTATCCGTGGTGGCTCCTACATCGTGCGTGAAATTCCCAATCCACCACATCCGGAACCTCCGGATACGGATGTGCCGGAACCGGCGGCACCGTATCCGGTTGATCCGGAAGCTTTAACTACTACTGAAGTTAATCTATTACCAAGTACTACAACTACTACCTACAATACCAAGGAACGATATTCGAACTGTGATCAACCGACACAAGTGATAGCGTTTCCCGACTGGATCTCAGCTGAGCAGCAAAGTGCAGCATGCGATAAAGTGGCGAGATTTGAGTCGACGTTGGCACAGATGTTAATCGATGAATGGGCGGGTGCAATCAATGCAGGCAAGATCAAGAAGTCACCGCTGGGGTACTTGCACGAGCTGGCAGCCAGGTTAGACAGCAATCAATTCAGCTGCCATTACGCTGACGATATTGCCAGGGCGCGCAAAGAAATGCGGATTATGAGCTAATCCAGGCCGATGACTGTGCATTGCCCGGCGGCTGATTAGCTGAATGTTTCCAGTGGAACCACCGCGGATCACCCGGCGTAAGAACAGAGCGGGAGCGTGAGTTGATTGGCCAACGCTGCGAACTGTTCGATTCCGCCGTCGTCACTAGCCAGCAAAGCGGGGTAGTGACGAGGGCGGCGCAGCCCTGAAAGACAGCGTGTCGCGAGCGAATTACTGAGT
The DNA here is from genome assembly GCA_963765545.1 of uncultured Gammaproteobacteria bacterium. Classification (GTDB taxonomy): domain Bacteria; phylum Pseudomonadota; class Gammaproteobacteria; order Pseudomonadales; family Halieaceae; genus JARRPM01. The sequence goes on from CAVXWW010000003.1 coordinate 300,658, forward strand.
GCACCGCGAGTTCGCTCTGGCTAGACTGGCCCCACTAGGCACCGACACCGGTTCTGTACGCGGCCACAGCGGTAATGTGGATGAGGGGTTCCGCCCTCGCTATCTGAAATAGCAGAAAACGGAAACCAGTACAGCCGTGACTGTCACGGTATCTTTAAACCCCGCGGACCAATGGTGCCGCTCAACTAAACGGAGGTGATTGTTCACCATTGCAACCGACTCACAGCGTGAGTCAATTGGATCTCGTAGCTCCATCTTCCCAAGAAGAACCGCTACGTCGCCTGCAACCAGGCATCTCAGGTTGAACGGGAGTTGTGTCCCGAGACCGTACCGCGCAAGCGGACCCATTCAGGCTAAGAGCCGGTGGCTGGTCAGAAACACTTACCGAACAGGAATACACACATGCGCGACCTGAACTCCCAATTAAAACAACTGTGCAATAGTCAGGCGGTGAATGATGGACGACATTGGACGCGGAAAATCCAGATATCACTCTAAAGTCGTGCTTGTCACTTCGATGACAACTATTTGCAACTGGATCCGAGTCGGTTTAGCTTGGGGTCTCGCGGAACTAAGAGATGGTCGTATGCGCAAGTTGTTGACCTACCTACCGAGCACGATCCTGCCTAAGGACGGCCGTGACAGTCTGGTTGTGGGCCCGGGGCTTTTGGGCGTGCTGGCGGTAGCGAGGCAACGGCTGTGAGAGAAAAGAAGCAGCTTCGGCAATTCATTGCCGACTCACCTTGGTTTGTGGATGTGCCGGACGAACATTTAGACCGGCTCGCCGATGCGGCCACCATTCGCGAGTTTGCCGCGAACAGTTTTATCTGGACCACCGGGCAAAAAACCAACGAGGTGTATGGTCTGATATCCGGCCGGCTCAGGATATCAATGGCCAGTGCGATGGGACAGGAGTTTGCGCTTATCGACTGGGAGCCTGGCGCCTGGCTGGGCGAGCAGGCGTTGGGTATCGATGATCCCAATATGCTGGAGGTGCGGGTGCTGATGCCTTCGGAGCTTGTTGTAATACCCGCGCCGCTCATGCTTGAGTTGGGTAACGCCTGGCCCACGCTGTATCGCAACTTGTTTAAAGCCGGGTGGATCAATACTCGCGGCCTTTACGAGATTTTGTCTGCCGTAATGTTCTACCCCTTGAAGGCACGTGTCGCGGGAAGGGTGTTGGTGTTGATAGAAGAACACGGACACCGCGTGGATGGCGGTGTGTTACTGGACATAAAACTGAGCCAGAACGATTTTGCCCGGCTGGCCATGGGTTCCCGTCAGCGCGTCAACCGAATCTTTCGCGACTGGGACAGGGAGGGCCTGGTGGAAAGCCGGGGAGAGTTCCTGCTGATCAAGGACATCGAAGGCCTGCAGGCTGAAATGGTGCCGTTCGAGTAGCTTTCTAGTGCCAGAACCGTCTCCCCACTGATCCCGGAGTCACCTGTGTGACAGGTGGAGTCTCAAAGGGCTTGCTAAGCTGGCATCTTCGCCAGGAGCCCGACCAATGTTCACGCTAGATCCCCGCAAAAGCTATACCATGCCGGCGCACTTCGGTCCGCGACCGTTTTCCCCCAAGTCCAGCGGCTGGTATCGCGATGTGACTTCGATGACCGTACCATTTCTTACCGATCGAGAAAAGCTGGCGGCCTATCTGCCGTCGCCTTTCGAGGTGGCCGAGGAAGCGGTAGTGACTGTGACCTACGCATGCAACAAACAAGTGGACTGGCTGGCCGGCCATGGCTACAACCTGGTGGCGATCAACGCTGCGGCAGTATTCAGGGGAGAACAGGAAACCCTGGCCGGCAACTACTGCCTGGTGATGTGGGAGAACCTGGCGGATCCTATTCTTACTGGGCGGGAGTTGCAAGGCATCCCGAAGATCTACGCGGATATCCAGGACCATAGCGTCATCGATGGCCAATGGTGCACCAGCGCCAGCCACTTCGGCCACAAGATAATGGATATCTCCGTGAGCGAGCTGCGCGAGCCGACACCTCAGGAGGTGGAAGCCTATACCCAGGCAAGCGAAGGCAGGGATAACCCCATGACCTGGCGTTTTTTCCCGGGCATCAACGGCTTCGGCCAGGATATATCAGATCCCGCCACCTTCCCGTCAGAAACCATCCTCAACGAAACTCTGGTGGGCCAGGGCCGGGTGAATTGGCAGCACCTTAGCTGGGAGCAGAACCCGACCCAGTTCCATATCGTCAACGCCCTCGCGGATCTACCCGTGCTGGGTTGGTTGCCGGCTATCGTGGCCCGGGGCCGTACCAATCTCATTATTCCGGAGCGACTGCCCCGGGTTATCCGCTAACCGCGGGTTGGCCGGGATTCTCACGGAGCGAATCAGCAATATGACTATCGACGAAATACAGACAATCTGTTTCGTGGGCGCCGGCACTATGGGTTGCTACAATTCCATTGCCGCTGCCATCTCCGGCTACGACGTCGTGCTGTATGACGTGGATGAGGCGACCCTTGCACAGGTGCCCGAGCGCCACGCCGAGATGGCGGCGTTACTGGTTGGTGGTGGCTACTGTACAGAAGAGGCGGTGCCGGCCGCTCTGGAACGCGTATCACTGGCGCCCGACCTGCGTGCGGCGACGGCCAATGCCGACCTCGTGAGTGAATCTGTGTTTGAGCGGCTCGATATCAAGCGTGAAACCCACCGGCAGCTGGATGAGGTGTGCCTGCCTCATACCATCCTCACTACCAATTCCTCGGCCCTGCTGGTGTCCGAGATCGAGACGGCTGTCAAACGGGGCGATCGCTTCGCGGCGCTGCACTCCCATCTCGGCGCACCGCTGGTGGATATTGTCGGCGGCCCGCGCACGAGCTCCGCCACCATCGATACCCTGCAACGCTACGTACTCAGCACGGGCGGGGTGCCCTTGGTCCTCAAGAAGGAATACCCGGGCTACGTGCTGAATGCGATGCTCGGCCCGGTATTGGGCTGCGCCCTGGCGTTGGTGGCAGAGAGTGTCGCTTCGCCGGAAGATGTAGACCGCGCGTGGATGAGCGGGCTCAGTGCCCCAATGGGGCCGTTCGGGATGATGGACTTGTTCGGTGTAAACGTAATCTACGATAGCTGGCAATACCGCAAGGAAGATCGGTTCAGCACCCGTCTGCGACCGAAAATCCTGACTCTGCTGCAGCCCATGATCGATAACAGCGAACTGGGTATGAAATCGGGCCGAGGCTTCTACCAGTACCCCAACCCACTGTATAGCCAGCCCGGATTTGCCGTGCCCGGAGAAGGTTACGAGCAGATTTACCATGCGCTGTTGGTTGCGCTGATAGGCAACGCTGCACTGGTGGCCGCCCACGAGGTGGCGGAACCGGAAGATATCGACCGCGCTTGGAGGACGGGTACCTACCTGGATGCAGGCCCTTTCGCCATTCTTGAGCAGATTGAGGTTGCGAATTTCTTACCGATTCTGGCGGAGGAAGTGGTCGCGGGTCGCTTCAGTGGCGACCGGGCTGAGCGCGCGGCAGATTATCTGCGGCACCATCGGGAAAAACTTGATCAGGTGTAAACGGCATGTCTGATAACAGCCTCGATATCCCACGTTTGTTTTCCCTTGAGGGTAGGGTCGCCCTCGTTACCGGCGGTTCCCGCGGTATCGGCTTTATGATCAGCCAGGGCCTGTTGCAGGCGGGCGCGCGGGTATATATCAGCGCGCGCAAGGCCGAGGCCTGCCAGCAGGCGGCAGCAGAACTCAGTCGGTATGGCGTGTGTATTGCGCTGCCCGGTGACGTGGCTGACTCTGACAGCCGGCGCCAGCTTTGTGAGCGACTGGCCGCGGAAGAACGGCAATTGAATATCCTGGTGAACAATGCCGGTACCGCCTGGGGGGCTGACTACGAGCATTTCCCCGACTCGGCTTTTGACAAGGTAATGCGGGTCAACGTGACCGCGATGTTCGCCCTTACCCGAGACCTGACACCGCTGCTGGTCGCAGCGGCTTCAGAGGATGATCCTGCGCGGGTGATCAATCTCGGCTCCATGGAAGGCCTGCATATTCCCACGGTACATGGCACCGGCAACTACGCCTATACCGCCAGCAAGGCAGCGGTACACCACCTGACCCGGCATTTGGCTGTGGAGCTGGGCTCCCGCCAGATAACCGTGAACGCAATAGCCCCAGGTTTTTTCCCGAGCCGGATGACCGATCATGTGTTTGAGCACAGGCGCGACGAAATTGAAGGCAACAGCCTGCTGGGACGAGTGGGCCGAGCGGAAGAAATGGCCGGAATAGCGGTCTATCTCAGTGGCAGGGCGGGCGCGTATACCCACGGTGCCATCATACCGGTGGATGGCGGCACCTCGATAAACCACCAACACTCGGTGATGGCCGATGTCTGAGTGCACGCTTTCAACGGCTACCCGTAGGTCAGGCCCATGAGACTCGCTACCAAACTGTGCTACGGCGTTGGCCAATTGTCCGATGGGGTAAAGCAGGCATCCTTCAGCACATTCCTGTTTTTTTACTACAATCAGGTGCTGGGTTTATCCGGAAGCCTGGCGGGACTGGCAGCCCTGTTGGCGCTGGTGGTAGATGCAGTGACTGACCCCATGGTGGGGCAGTGGTCCGATCGCTTCAGCTCCCGCTGGGGCCGGCGCCACCCCTTTATGCTCGCCGGTGCTATCCCCTTCGGGATTGCCATTGTCGCTCTGTTCAGTCCACCGGTGAGCCTTGGTGAAACGGGCCTGTTTTGCTGGATGCTGGGCGGCGCGATTAGCGTGCGCCTGATGCTCACCCTGTTCTTTGTGCCGCACCTCTCGCTGGGCGCGGAGCTCGTGACCGATTACCACGCTCGCACTTCCCTGATCGGCTACCGCGTCTTCTTCACCTATGCCGGTATCTTGCTGATCAGCGTGGCGGGTTTTGCGCTGTTCTTTCCCTCCTCGGAAGCCGGTGGCAACGGTATGCTGGTACGTGCCAGCTACCCGAATTTCGGCCTGTTTTGTGGTCTTGTCGGCAGCGTGGCTATGCTGATCTCTGTGTTTGGTACCTGGAGTGCCATTCCCTCGCTGCGGAAACCCGGCGGCGACGGCCCCCGGGGCAATGTGCTGCTGGCCTTCGTCGAGGTGTTCAGAACCCTGAAGCAGAATTCCTTTCGCATCTTGTTTATCTCGGTACTGGTCTTCAACACCCTCGCCGGTGTTATCGCCACGCTGCTGGTCTATGTCGCTACCTATGTCTTCGACTTCAAGCCGGAACAGCTGGCAGGTCTGGCAGGTTCGCTGCTGATCGGGATCATCTTCGCCTCCCATGTGGCGCAGAGCCTGGCGCGGCGCTTTGACAAGAAGAATGCCCTGGCCCTGTGTGTCATCGTCGGCGGTGTTTTTGCTTTTTCTCCCCAGGTGCTGTACTTCACCGGCACACTGGAGCAGATGACCACCGTCAGCAAATTCGCTTATGTTTTTACTGTGAACGGCATCTCCCAAGTGTTTTTTATCGCCTACATCATCCTACTCGATTCGATGTTGTCGGACGTGATCGACGAGCGTGAGTTGCTGTCGGGTCAGCGCGAGGAGGGCCTGTTTTTTGCGGCGCGCTCCTTCGCAACCAAGGCCAGTTATGGCCTGGGCAGTTTTTTTGCGGGCATCGGCCTGGATATCATCCGCTTTCCCCGGGCGGCAACACCAGAGAATGTGCCGCCGGAAGCTGTGCTGAGCCTGGCAATACTCTCGGGGCCGTTGTTGTTTGTACTGTTTGCCGCCACGGTGGTGATCTCGAGTCGCTTCCCCCTGACTGCAGAAAAACACGGGGAAATCATGCGCGAGATCGAATCGCGCGCACCTGCGCAGGTGTCTCAGGGGTGACATGGCACAGACGCTTCATTGCGCTAAAGTGCGGTTTTATGAACACAAGGCAAAAGCAATGAAATCGTTTTCTCAGCGCGTGGTGGTAGTGACGGGTGCCGCCTCGGGTATCGGTCGATCACTGGCAACTCAACTTGCAGAGCAGGGCGCAAACCTCGCGCTGGCGGACAAGAACAGCGAAGGTCTCGCAGAGACCAAAGCGCTATTGGAAAGAACCGGCGTGCGCTGCACCACCCATACGCTGGACGTGGCGAACTGCGAGGCGTTTGAAGCCTTTGCCCGGCAAGTAGTTCAGGACCACGGTGAGGTTCATGTGCTGTTCAACAATGCGGGTGTCTCCCTGGTTGATTCTGTGGAGAACCAGAGCTACGAAGATTTCCACTGGCTGATGAATATCAATTTCTGGGGCGTGGTCCACGGTACCCGGGCGTTTCTGCCTTACCTGAAGCAGGTTGAAGATGCACATATCGTCAATGTGTCCAGCGTGTTCGGCATTCTCGCCCTGCCCCTGCAGAGCGCATACAATGCCTCCAAGTTTGCCGTGCGCGGCTTTAGCGAGGCGCTGAAGATGGAGCTGGCGGGCAGCCACATCCACGTCAGCTGTGTCCATCCGGGGGGAATAAAAACGGGTATCGTTCGAAACTCACGGGTCAATCAAAAGACCATTGGGGGGCCGCAGGATAAACTCAAAACTGATTTCGATACTAAGGCGCGCACCACCGCCGATCAGGCCGCCGCTATCATTATCCGAGGAGTCTTGAAAAACAAACGCCGTATCCTCGTCGGTATGGACGCCAAAATCATGAGCCTGGTGACGCGCTTGTTTCCGGGAACTTATGAAAAAGTGCTGGGGTTCGAAAAATCTGTCAGGCAGCGCCGCAACGCGCGCTTAGAGAAAAGTGCGCAGTTGACGGACGCCTGAGGCACCTGGGCCTGAATTTATCCGGTTGGGCGCAGTATCACATGCATATCCCGCTCGCCGGCCGGCTCCACGATGGCGCGGGCGAGATCGGAATTAAATTCGCGCGAGCTTTTTCGCTATCGAATACCCTTCAAATATTTTGCAAACCAATCCAAGGCCGCTTTAGCCGCTGATTTAAGATTATCTCCCTGGTACATATCGTAATGCTTACCCGGATAGACGATATAAAGCGAATCGACCCGATCTTTGATGGTTTCGTGGAGTAACAGGCCATTCTTGGTGCGATCAAAAAGCCCTTCGTTTTCAGCGTCGATAATTAAGGTTGGTACCTGCAAACTCTCAATTTGCGTCATGGGGTCAAAACGCTTCAAAGCCGCCCAGTCGGGATAACCCTTAAGGCCCGGGACTTTTGAACCCCTCAGGGCCCGGGAATGGTGGTAAATCGCCCCTGGCCGTTGCGACCGCCATCTTTCTGGCCATCTTTATGGGCAAATCCTTATAGTTATAGCCAAAATTGACGGGGCCCATCTGGTCGACACAGGCCTTGATGCGATCATCACTGGAAGCCATCACTACTGCCAATGCGCCACCGAAGCTGGTGCCCCAGATACCCAGATTGTCAGGCATCACCTGGGGCTCACCACTCAAATAATTCAGGCTCGCTCGTACATCGGCCAACATTGAATAGGGATTCACCACTTTACGAACATGATTAGCGCGTAGACTGACCTCGGCTGCCTCCTCGGTTATAGCCAGGCTATCAATGGGGACCAACGGGCCCTCACTTTGTCCCCAGCTCTTGTAATCAAATGCCAGGACGATAAAGCCTCGCTTGGCAAATTGGGGAGCATAGTTCAGTTTCAAGTTCTCTTTACTGCCTCCCCAGCCTGTTACCAACAAAATACCCGGTAGTTTCTCATCCGCCTTCAAGCCTTTCGGTTTATAGATATCTCCCGCCAGACGCACGCCCTGGCTCCAGATGGTGATTTCCTCATGGTCTACATCCGACAGCGACTGCCCGGTTGCAGTGCCGCTTGACAGCAAGAAGAGGCAAAAACATAAGCAGGATATCAGCCAGTTTTTATCGGTCATTGCGGTTTTATTTCCTCAAAAAAAGGGCGGGCTTGATCCGGGTATTTTTGTCCCGGACCAGGCCCGCCAAAGAGTAGTTTACCCTGCCGCTAAAAGTTGTAGCTCAGCCTTACACCGTAGGTTCTGGGGTCTGTGAGGGTTGATGCGGCAAGACCTGACGCCGGGTTTGGACGGTCACGATAAATCTCCTGGCGATCATCAGAGATATTGTAGACAAAGGCCTGGACCTCCCAGGTCATATCCTGCGAGCCCATATTCAGGAACGCGTTCCAGCTATCGTAACTATCAAGCTTGTCGTACAGCTTATTGTTGAACGGCGTCAACTCCTGCTCCCCGGTATACTGGTAGCTCACGGTGGCGCTCCAGTCCAGGGACAGCAGGTCCCACATATAGGTCAGGTTCGCTGAGACCTTGTGTTCCGGTGATAAGGGGAACTGATTGCCACTGAGGTCCTGGGCGTCAGTACACAACGGGGCCGCAGTATCACCGACACGCAGGGGGCCCAGCGAACAGGCGGTGGAATCGATGGAGTCATAATTTTCGTACTCTGTTTTGTTATAGGAGTGAGTGGCACTAAAGGTGAGATTTTCAGTTAATAGCGCGATCACTTCGTTTTCAATACCCCAGGCCGTGGCATCGGCTGCATTCTCATAGGTGGTTACCTGGGCACCATTGATGTTCTGGACATTGCTCACCTGAAGGTCCTCGTAATCGTAGTAATACAAGGCAGTCGTCAGGTTTAGCCGTTGGTCCATGAGGGTGCCCTTGTAACCTATCTCATAAGAAATGAGCTCCTCGGGGTTTACCGTGTCCAATGCGCTGGTGGTGGTTGGTGCCAGCAGGTTATAACCCCCTGAGCGATAACCCGATGAGATCACACCGTAGAGAAAATGATCATTCGAAAGAAAGTGATCAATACCGATGCGCCAGGTGGGTTTGTCCCAGTCCTTGCTGTCATCGCGAAAAACGGTGGAGTCGGTGGGGCTGACCGGGTCTTCAGTCCGTACCCACTGTAAGAAGGTGTTGTCCTTTGCGTCTTTTTCATCGTAGGAATAACGCAGGCCAAGTGTCAGGACGGTACTGGCCGACCAGTCCCAGTTCATTTGTCCGTAGACCGCATAGGAGGTGGTTTCCAGCTTGGCGTCGCCATTGTACAAGATACCATTCGGATCGGTAGGCAAACCGCCTCCCAGCACATTACCCAGCCAGGTATAGTTTGCTACCAGCTCAGGATTGTTCTCGATAAAGGTCTGCTGCTGTTTTTCTTTGCTGTTGTAGTAATACAGGCCGCCAATGTAATTGAAATCACCATCCAGGTCTGTGATCAGCTGTAACTCGTGTGACCAGGTGTCCGCGGTTTGTTCATATGGGTTGGTTATTTTGGATGGCGTGTAGGCATAGGTGCCGGGGAGAACGGGGCTGCCAAGCGTCAATCCACCAAGCCCGGATATTGGCATATTGCTGTAGTCCAGGCCGGAGGTGACAGCATTCGTGACATCGGTATCGCTCATACGCTTGAAGCGGAACTCCGAGTAACCAGCGGTATATTTCAGGGAATAACTATCCAGCTCGTACTCACTGATGAAGGTGGCCGACTTGCGGGTTACTTTGGTGTGGGGAACCGTATCCACAGCCACTTTTTTCGCGTCATTTTTCAAGGCCGGGTTTTCTATGGTCATGCCCTGGTTGGGGTTGGCAAAAAAACTGTCCGGATAAGCACCGACAAAATTAAGCTGTTGCCCGGGCGGGCTGGTATTGAATACCTCCTGTACGTAGTCGGTATTGTAGGGGCTCAATATATAGCCAGCGTCCTGGTGTTCATCCGAATCGGCATCGATCAGCTTCAGTGAGTTGGTCCAGCGATCCGTGGTCTGGTGTTCGAGGGCTATCGTGCCGTAGGCATTGTCCCTGTCGTCATATTCCTTGTTCGTAATAATATCGCTCTGGAGGCCATCGCGCTTGATCTGTGAAGCTGCCACCAGTAGCGATAGTTTATCTGTCACCGGTCCGCTGACCAGGCCCTGGGCAACCCAGTAATTGTAATTGCCGTATTCGCCTTTCACCTTGCCACCCCACTCTTCAGAGTTTGGCTTGATACTGACTAAATTCACCGCGCCGCCAATGGAGTTGCGCCCGTATAGTGTGCCTTGGGGGCCACGTACGACTTCGATGCGCTCGATATCGAAAAAATTGGAATAATTAAACAGGTCCGTTTCGGTGGTATATACCCCGTCCCAGTAAAGACCCACGCCGGGATCCGAACCAAGGGCGAGGTTTGCTCGACCCACCCCACGGATAGAGACTCTGCTGGGGGCAACGGTAAGTGATGGCGTGTGATCGGCCAGGTCAAGGGCATTTTCAATTCCGAGCTCGTTCAGGGTGTCGGAGTCGAACGAACTGACCGCCGACGGGGTCTCCATCAAATTCGACTCGACCTTATTGGCGGTCACGACCACCTCTTCAAGCATCATTTGCGCAAGTGCCGGGCTGGCACCCAGGCTGGCCAGGGTAGTAAAAAGAATTGTGCGCGAGTATTTTTCCAGTTGCTTGTTCATTGCTATAAAGTCCCCAAGGTTAGGATCGTATTGGTGTTGGTGTACCCAAGACCGCAGTGGTGGTGGCAAAGAGCAGGTTCAATGGAGTTTGCGGCTTGGAATTCATGGATAGATCTCGTTATTTCGTATTTAGAGTTAGAGCTGCCAACATTGCTCCAAGTTACACCGAAACTTTGGGGTGTACTTGTCGCGCAGGTGACAGCCCGGGGTGATTTTTCAGAGGGTTATTTTGGCATGGTGTATATGTTCACCGCGGCCTGCTGCCTACATTGGAGGCGTTTGTGCCGGAGCTGAAACCGCAATATTGCGCGCCAGGTAACCAGCGACCGGTGGCGGCCCAGCGGGGTGTGGGGAACACCATATTATCGGTACACTCACGGTACACTGCCAAATACCGGCCACCTGCGCTAGAATGCGCCAGCCTGTTGATTCCACTAGATTTTCCCTGTGTGTACCGAACACTAACTAATCTAATATAATCAAACACTTAGGTAATATATTCAGCTTTGTAATCAGCCGGTCGGGGGTTCGATTCCTCTCGCCAGCTCCAATTTCCATTATAAAAATCAACTACTTAACGTTCTTGCCGATATCTTCGGCAAGAGCGTTAAGTCGTTGAACGAGCGTGAGCTCCGGCGCTCGTCTGCGGCGCCCACTTACCTGGGGAAGATATGGCGGAAGGTCAGGTTTATTCGTGGGCCGCATTGGCGAGACAGCTTGCGCACCCCGTGTTTCCAGTATTGCTGGGTTGGTCCGCGCATCAGCAGGAGGCTGCCCGAGGGCAGCGGGACGTTAACCGTTTTGAGGTCCTTGCGCATGCGGTGCCGGAAATACAGGCTGCGCGTCTCTCCAAGGCTTAGGGATGCGATGACCGGCTCTCGTCCCAGCTCCGGTTCGTCGTCCGCATGCAGCCCCATGGAGTCTCGCCCGTCCCGGTAATAGTTCAATAGCACGCTGTTGAACTGCCCGGCCGATGCCTCTTCCACCACCCCTTTAAGTCGCAGCAGCAGTTCTGTCCAGGGCTGCGGTTGGTAGACCTTGCCCGAGTAACGATAACTGGCGTCGCTGTCCCCGTGCCAGGCGATCAGGCGGGGTTGTTGGTAGGTCTTGCCGAACAGCGTAATGTCCTCCTGTCGCCACTCAATACCGTCCGTCAGTTGTTGCATCAATGAGCTGTGTGATGAGCCAAGCGGGACCTTGTCCAATAGTTTTACATCCGCATCGGGTAATGCGAGTACTGCGGATTCAAAGATGGGGGTTTGATGCATCAGGCGCTTTGCCCTTCGACGAGTGCGAGCACGTATTATAAGCAGAGCAGCATTCCTTCGGTATGCTGGAATTCAGCATAAGTTGGGGGAGGGTGATAAATTCGAGCATTGAGAGATAATTTGCCCGGCTCATGCCTATAATGAGGCAACTGTTCATTGAGTGCTGCCAAAGACCATGTTGAATCGCCGACGAAAGGCCCTCGGGTTTTCCAGGACATCACTGCCCGCCCGGTTTGTTCAACTGGCTTGCGCTTTTGCCCTGCTGGCGATGGCTGCGCAGGTCCGCGCTGTGGAGGTATTGAGTGTGCACGAGCTGGTATCTCACTGCACACAGATAGAGTCGGAACCCGAAGGGGCAGATTCGCAGTACTGTATCCGTTATATTCAGGGTTTTATCGACGGCGCTGTCGCCACGGATGCACGTGTAATGATCAATCTCGAGACACAGTCGCAGGAAGGGGAGTCGTTTTCCCAGCGGGCCATGCGCACCCGGGTGCCCAGCCGCATAGACCAGATACGGGCCGCTCAACTGGCGGGCTTCTGCCTGGGTGACCCCCTGCCGCTGCGCGAGGTGGTTAACCTGGTTGTCGCTGACCTGGTAAAACTGGACATCGGGGAAGTCCCCGATGCCCCCGCCAGAGAAGCCGTCTACGATTCACTGCTGGATCATTACCCCTGTGCTGATGAGTGATTTCCGATTCCAGGGAGGCGCGGCGAGGCCAGTTCAGCTGGCCGGACTGTTCCTGACCCTGCTGTTCAGCTGGATACTGTGGTCGGGTATCTATAAACCGCTGTTACTGTGGTTGGGGCTGTTTTCATGCCTGTTGAGCGTCTGGCTGGCGCAGCGGATGGGGTTTTTCCAGCATGCCATGTCGCTGCGCGCAATCCTGCGGCTGCCAGCCCATTGGTGGTGGCTGCTGCGGGAGATTATAAAATCGAGCATTGACGTGGCGCGGGTCGTCCTGAGCCCCAGCCTGCCTATCAGTCCCACTGTGGTCGAGTTGACCACCACCGAGTCCACCGACTCGGGGAAGGTTATCCTGGGAAACTCGATTACCTTGTCCCCGGGCACGGTAACTATCGACGTGCATGAAGACCGCCTGTTGGTGCACTGCCTCACTCGCCACAGTGCCGAACAGTTGCGTGAGCCCGAGGTGCAGCGGCGCATCGCGCGGCTGGGGCTGGGGTGAACATGTATCTGGTCGTCTCTATTGCGATTCTCGTTACCATGGTGCTCGCCCTGGTGAGGGCGCTGCGCGGGCCCACGGTGTACGACCGGGTGCTGGCGGTTAATATGTTCGGGACCAAGACGGCGCTGCTGCTGTCGGTCATTGCCTTCCTGTTCGGGCGGCCCGATTTTCTGGATCTGGCCCTGGCCTATGCCCTGATCAACCTGGTGGGCATTCTTGCGGTGCTGGAGTTTTTTCAGAACCGGCCCCGCGACATGCGGGAGTCCGGGCATGAGTGAGATGGTGCTCGATGTGCTGAGCTGGGTATTGTTGTGCCTGGGCGGCGGCTTTGTGGTGATCGGCGGTGTAGGCACCCTGCGGCTTCCCGATTTCTATACTCGCCTGCACGCCGCCAGCCTCACTGATACTATGGCGACCATACTGATTTTTACGGGCATGATGCTGCAGGCAGGGTTTTCCCTGGCCACCTTGAAGCTGGGGGCGATTATGCTGTTCTTGCTGTTAACAGGTCCTACCGCGAGCTATGCTCTGGCCAACGCGGCCCTGCAGTCGGGAATGCGGCCCGGGGCCGAACAGGCGGACGGCCAGGGCAGAGGAGACGTTGGGTGATCATCGTATTTGCGCTGTTTCTGTTGTCCCTGCTGGTAATCACGGCCGTTGCAATCGTGCGCACCGAAAACCTGTTCGTGGCGGTGATGCTTACCTCTATTTTCAGCCTGCTCATGGCGGCCAACTTCTTCATTCTCGACGCCGCGGATGTTGCGCTCACCGAGGCAGCGGTGGGCGCGGGCATCACCACGGTGATTTTTCTCAGCTCCCTGGCACTCACTGCAGAGCGCGAGAAGAGTCATGCCACAGGGGGGCGTCTCGCCATGGTGGTGGTGACGGTACTGGCTGCGCTCATAATCTATGCCACCTTTGACAAGCCCCGTCTGGGCGATCCGGAGGCCCCCGTCCACCAGCACCTGGCACCCTGGTACCTGGAGAAAACCCCGGAGTATATGGATATCCCTAATGTGGTCACCGCGGTGTTGGGCAGCTTCCGCGGCTACGACACGCTGGGTGAGGTGTTCGTGGTCTTTGTCGCCTGTATTGGCGTTCTGTTTATCCTGGGTGTCAAACCTCCGGAGAGTAAGGTAGCGGCAGCACCCCCAAGCGCAGGTCTCAAACACCATCTCATTCCACAGGTGGTTGGCCGCCTGCTCATACCGTTTATCTTGCTGTTCGGCCTGTATGTCCAGTTTCACGGCGAATACGGCCCCGGTGGCGGCTTCCAGGCCGGTGCCCTCATTGCCAGTGGGGTGATTCTCTATGCCCTGCTGGAAGGGGAGGAGGCGGCGCTGCGGGCAGTGCCGCGCTGGGTGCTGATGGCGCTGGTCATTGGCGGTGCGAGCCTGTACGGCCTCGTGGGCCTGGTTTGTATATGGCTGGGTGGCAATTTTCTCGACTACTCGGTCCTGTCCGCCAACCCCGTGACCGGCCAGCAAGTGGGTATTCTGCTGATAGAGGCGGGGGTTGGTATGGCGGTGTGTGGTGCATTGCTGAGTATCTTTCATGCCTTTGCTGCAAGGCCAACCCGCTTATGAACCTGCTGGAATTACTGGGCTACTTCAACTACTGGGTGTTTGCCATCGTCCTGACGGTGGGCCTGTACATAGTGATCGCCAAGTTCAACCTGGTGAAAAAGCTGATAGGCCTGTCCATCTTCCAGTCCGCCGTGTTCCTGATGTACATCACCATGGACAAGGTGGAGGGCGGCACGGCGCCGATCATCCAGAAGGGTGTGGAAAACCAGGTATTTTCCAACCCGCTGCCCCAGGTATTGATCCTGACGGCAATTGTCGTGGGTGTATCGACCCTTGCCCTGGGGCTGGCCATCGTGGTGCGTATTAACGAATGTTACGGCACCATCGAGGAAGACGAAATTCTGGACGCGGACTGAGATCATGGATTTGACGGTCCATTTGCCAGCCCTGCAGGTCATTGTACCCATGTTGGCCTCGCCCCTTGTCCTGCTGCTTAGGCCCCGGGGCCTGGCCTGGGCCGGCGCCACATCAGTGGCGGTGCTGAGCTTCTGCATCGCTCTTTCGATGGCTTTTACTGTCGCGCAAGGAGGGCATTTCCGCTATGACATGGGTGGCTGGTCGGCGCCCTACGGGATTGAGCTGTCGGTAGGGGCATTCAGCGCGCTGGTGCTGCTGATTGTCACTGGTGCCGGGGCACTCTCGCTGCTCGCCGCCAGGCCCAGTGTGGATCGACAGATCGAGCAGGAGCGGCAGCCCCTGTTCTACTCCGCCTGGCTGCTTGCCCTGGCTGGACTGGCTGGCATCACCGTGTCGGCCGATGCGTTCAATATATTTGTTTTTATGGAGGTGTCCTCCCTGGCCAGCTACGTGCTCATCGCTGGCGGTCCGGATCGCCGGGCACTGCCCTCGGTATTCAAGTACCTGATCATGGGCACCATCGGTGCCACCTTCTACCTGATCGGTGTCGGCCTGGTATATATGATGACGGGCACGCTGAACCTGGCCGACATGGAAGCCCGGATCGGCGGGGTGACCGATATCAACCCGATCCTGGTGGCGGCCGGGTTTGTCACCATCGGCCTGGCGCTGAAGGCCGCCGTGTTCCCGCTGCATGTGTGGCTACCCAATGCCTACACTCACGCGCCGCACATGGTGACCGTATTCCTGGCAGCCTGTGCCACCAAGGTCGCCATCTACGTCCTGATCCGGTTCGATTTTTTCGTATTCCAGGCAAACCTGCCCGGTCACCAGTTGCAGTTTTCCCTCTTCCTGCTGCCGCTGGCGCTAATGGGTATACTGGTGGCTTCCGCTGTGGCGATGTTCGAGGGGCACCTGAAACGACTGCTCGCCGTGTCGTCGATAGCCCAGATCGGCTACATCATGCTCGGTGCCAGTTTCGAGACCCAGGCCGGGCTGCTGGCCTCCTTCGTTCATATGTTCAACCATGCGCTGGCCAAGGGCGGGCTGTTTCTCGCTGTGGCCTGCCTCGCCTGCCACTACCGGGATCTGCGCCTCGACCAACTCGCCGGTGCGGCTCGCACTATGCCGCTCACCGCGGCCGCGTTAGTGGTCTGCGGCTTCAGCCTCATTGGTATTCCCGGCACCGCCGGCTTTATCAGCAAGTGGCTGTTGCTCGGCGCGGCCATGGATCAGGGCGCCTTTGCCTACCTGCTGGTTGCTATCATCCTCGTCAGCTCCCTCATGGCGCTGGTCTATATCTGGCGCGTCGTGGAAACGATCTACTTCAAGCCCGCTGTGGTCGAAGCCGAGGCGCCGGGCGAGGCGCCGCTGCAGCTGCTGTTGGTCACCTGCGTGGTGGCCCTGGCGAATATCGGGTTTGGCCTGTTTCCGCAGTTCCCGCTGGCGCTGTCTTCGGCCGCAGCAGAACTGCTGTTGAGGCATACCCTGTGAACCCCGATACCGCCATCCTGGCCGCCATCTGCCTGCCCCTGGCTATTGCGCTGGGCATTGGCCTGGCCGGACGTATCTCTGACAACCTGCGCGAGGCGGTTACCCTGGTTGGCGCCTGCGGGCTGGCCTGGGTGGTTTGGGGCCTGTTGCCTGAACTATTTGCGGGAAACCGGCCCGCGGTGGAGGTCAGTGAGCTGATGCCAGGGCTGACTATTGCGTTCAGGGTGGAGCCTCTGGGTATGCTGTTCGCGGCACTGGCCTCCGGGCTGTGGATCATCAACTCGGTGTATTCCATCGGGTATATGCGCGCCAACAAAGAGAAGAAACAGACCCGGTTTTACACCTGTTTTGCCCTGGCGCTGGCCGCCACCATGGGCGTGGCTTTTGCGGCCAACCTGTTCACCCTGTTCCTGTTCTATGAATTGCTGACGCTGTCCACCTATCCCCTGGTCTCGCACAAGGGCGATGAGAATACCGTGCGCTCAGCGCGCATCTACCTGGGTGTGTTGCTGTGCACGTCCATCGGACTTTTCCTGCCCGCGATTATCTGGACCTACCATGTCGCAGGTAGTGTCGATTTTACCGTCGGGGGTATTCTTGCCGGCCATATGGAGGGGGCTGATGTGGGGCTGTTGCTGGCCCTGTTTGTGTTCGGCGTCGGTAAGGCCGCCGTGATGCCGGTCCATCGCTGGCTGCCGGCGGCGATGGTTGCACCCACCCCGGTCAGCGCGCTGCTGCATGCCGTGGCCGTGGTAAAGGCCGGGGTGTTCACCATTACCAAGATTATCGTTTACGTGTTCGGGGTCGACTTCCTGTTCTCCCAGCCAAGCTCGGGATGGCTGGTCTATGCGGCCGCTTTCACCATTCTGGCGGCCAGCCTGGTCGCCCTGCGGCAGCAGAATTTGAAGCGCCTGCTGGCGTATTCAACGGTGGCGCAGCTGTCCTACGTGGTGATGGCAGCGGCGGTACTGAAGCCATTGGCCGAGGTGGGTGCGGCCATTCATATGGTGGCCCACGCGTTCGGCAAGATCACACTTTTTTTTGCCGCCGGCGCGATCTATACCGCCGCCAAAAAGACGGAGCTGAGCCAGTTGCGAGGCATCGGGCGCCGCATGCCATGGACCATGGGAGCCTTTACCGTGGGTGCGCTGAGCATGATCGGGGTGCCGCCTACGGCGGGTTTTGTCTCCAAGTGGTATATCCTCGCCGGCTCCTTTGAGGCGGAGAACCTGCTGGCTATCTTTACCATCATTGCCAGTACCGTGCTTAACGCGGCCTACTTCCTGCCCATCATTTATATGGCATGGTTCGCACCGGAACCGGCGGGTTCGAAGGCGCACGGTGAGGCGCCACCCCTGGTGGTGCTGGCATTGACCTGCACTGCCCTGTTAACGCTCGGTTTCTTTTTCTTCAACGGGCAGGTGATTGAACTTGAATCACAACTGGTTCGAGAGGTTATGCAATGAACGATGAAGACGAGGTTCAGTTTCTGAGCCGGCCTCACATTGTCCGCCGGCTGTGGTGGCTATTCTCGGTGGTGCTGGTGCTGACGGTACTGGCCCAGGGGGTTTTTTACATAAAGGGCTACTTTACCGTCGATGGCTGGTTTGGCTTCGGTGCGGTATACGGCTTTTTGTGCTGCCTGCTCATGGTATTGGTCGCCAAGGTGCTGGGCGCCGTCCTGAAGCGTCCACAGGGCTACTATGACGAGCGGGGCGACGATGCCTGAGTTGTTCTCACCAGCACTGATAATGATTGTGGCGGCTATTGCCATCGGCCCCGCGCGCGGCCACCTGCGCACCGCTATAGTGCTGCTGGCGCCGCTGCTGACCCTGTGGGCCGTCTGGCAGGTGCCCGATGGCGTACAGGACACGGTCAAGTTCCTGTCTTACCAGATCGAGCCGGTAGAGGGCAGCCCCCTGCGGCGCCTGTTCGCCTGTGTATTCGCGCTGATGGCTTTTGTGGGTGGCCTGTACGCGTTTCGCCTGGCCAGGTGGTATGAGTTGGCGGCAGCCTATGCCTATGCGGCCGGTGCCATCGGCGTGAGCTTTGCCGGGGACCTGATCACCCTGTTTCTCTACTGGGAGTTGATGGCCCTGTTCTCCACGGTGCTGGTCTGGTGCGGTGGCACCGCGGCGGCCCGGGCAGCGGGTATTCGTTACGCCATCATGCACCTGCTGGGTGGCGTGGTTCTGAAAGTGGGTATCGAGGGGGTGGTTGTCAGCACCGGCTCAATTCAGATCACTCCCATGCTGGCGCAGGATTTCAACAGCTGGATGATACTGTGCGGAATCCTGATCAACGTGGCGGCGCCGCCACTGTCGGCCTGGCTGGCGGATGCCTACCCGGAATCCAGCCCCACGGGTTCTGTGTTCCTGTCGGCTTTTACTACCAAAACCGCCGTGCTCGCACTGATACTGTTATTTCCGGGCGAGCCGGTGCTGGTTGGCGTCGGTCTGTTTATGGTGATGTACGGTATCATTTACGCCCTGCTGGAAAACGACATCCGGCGCATACTGGCATACTCCATCGTCAACCAGGTGGGTTTCATGGTCTGTGCCGTGGGTATCGGTACCCAGTTGGCCTTGAATGGCGCAGCGGCCCATGCCTTCGCTCACATTCTATACAAGGCCCTGTTGTTCATGAGCGCAGGAGTCGTGATCTATCGGACCGGCAAAAACCGCTGTACTGAACTGGGCGGCCTGTATCAGACAATGCCGCTCACGATGGTGTGTTGCATTATTGGCGCTCTGTCCATCTCCAGCTTTCCATTGACCTCGGGATTCACCACCAAGAGCCTGATTTCCCAGGCCGCGGCGAATGAGGGTCTGCTGTGGGTTTATATGCTGCTTACCGCTGCCTCGGCGGGGGTTTTTCTGCACGCGGGTATTAAATTTCCGTGGTTTGTTTTTTTCCAGCGCGACTCGGGCTTACGTCCCAAGGACGCACCCTGGAATATGGCGCTGGCCATGGTGATTTTTGCCATCGGGTGTATTTTTATCGGGGTGTATCCGCAGTGGCTCTACCAGCTGTTGCCTTACCCGCTGGATTACCAGGCCTATACGGCCGGTAAAGTGGTCTTCTACCTGCAACTGCTGTTGTTCTCGGGCCTGGCGTTTTTCCTGTTGCTGCCGCTGATGAAACGCACGGAAACCATCAGTCTGGACGTAGACTGGTTGTGGCGGCGTGCCGGGCCGGCACTGATCGAATGGTTGGTGCATATTGTGAGCCCGGTGCAGCAGGCGGTGGGCCGTTTTCTGCGGGCGTGTCGTGAGTATTTTGCGAACTTCGCAGTGCGCTATCTCGGCCAACCACACACAGCGGATCGCAACGAGCGCGGTTTGTTTGCTCGCTCCTGGCCTATCGGTACGACCGCCTTGTGGATCGCCATACTGTTGTCCGCTTACGTATTGGTCTACTACATCTGACGCCGCTGGCTGCCTAGAAGTGACCCTGCTCCACTACCGGCACTATCCAGTAGCGGATTCCGGCCGAGCTGCAGACAGGGCGCAACGCGTCCAGCAGGTCGGCTTGCTGCAACTTTGAATGCAGTACCTCAAATTTGAAGAACTGGCGGTAGCCTTCAACCTGTTCGCGCAGGTCGTACTGGCTGTGCTCTTTGCTGTAGCCTGCAATGGTAGTCATATTGAACCCCGAAACACCCTCGCAGACTGACAGGCCATCCACCACATCGTCGCGGATCTCGGCGGGCACCATGAGTGTCAGTATCTGGCGGTCATCCATGGCGTTTTTTCTCCAAACGGTAGTAAAACAGCGGCAGCAGGTACAGGGTGGTGATGGTTGAGCTGAACAGGCCGCCGATCACGACGATGGCCAGGGGCTTCTGGATCTCCGCGCCCGGCCCGGTGGCAAATACCAGTGGCATCAGACCAAACATTGCCGTGGTGGCGGTCATCAGTACCGGCCGCAGGCGCCGCGCCGACCCCTGGACGATACGCAGCGACAGGTCGGCGACACTCAGCCGGGTCTGTTCGAAGTAACTGACCATCACCACGCCGTTCAGTACCGCCACGCCCAGAAGCGCGATCAGTCCCACCGAGGCAGGTACGGACAAGTATTCTCCGGTAACGAACAGCGCGATCAGGCCGCCCATGATTGCGAAGGGGATGTTGCCCAGGATAAGTGCCGCCTGTGTCATCGACCCGAAGGTGGAAAACAGAATAATGGTAATCAGCAGCAGGGCAGCGGGGATCACCAGCAGCAGGTTGCGTGTTGCCCGCTGCTGGTTCTCGAACTCCCCGCCGAATTCCACACTGTAACCGGTGGGCAATGCCAACTGGTCGTCAATGACTGTGGTCAGCTCTTCGACGAAGCCAACGATATCCCTGCCAGTCACATTACTGGTGACCACGGCGAAGCGGTTGCCGCGCTCCCGCTCTACCAGGAAAGGACCCTCGCGGAAGCTGACCTCGGCCAACTCGTGCAGGGGCGCCTGCCGGCCATCGGGCATCACCATGATTTTCTGTTTCAGTGCGTTCACGGTTGAAGGGGCCTGCGGGTCCAGGGGGTCGACGGCAAATACGATAGGGGTGCGTTTTTTGCCTTCGATAATCTCCGAGACCTGGGTCCCCTCGAGCTGGGTCTTCAGGTACCGGGCGAATTCTGCGGTGGACATATCAAAGCGCTGGGCTATCTCGTTGCGCACATCCAGGCTCAGGAATTTGCCGCCGTCGATGGAGGCTGTTTGAACATCGACACTGCCTGAGATGCCGCGAATGATCGCGGCAACCTGGTCAGCGAGGCCTGCCAGCTGGTCGATTTCATTGCCGAAGATCTTGACCGACAGGTCGCCACTGCTGCCGGTCAACATCTCTGAAATGCGCATCTGTATTGGTTGGGTAAACCCGAAGTTGATACCCGGATACTCCAACAGTATCTGGCGGATGTCATCGATCAACGCTGCCTTGGAATCAAAGCGCCACTCGGACAGTGGTTCCAGTTCCATGAAGATATCGGTTTCGTTCAGACTCATTGGATCCAGGCCGATTTCATCCGAGCCGGTGCGGGCCACTATCTGACGAATTTCCGGTACCCGTGCCAGCAGGGCGAGCTCTATCTGCTCATCCAGTGCAACCGATGCCGCCAGGGAGATACTCGGGGATTTCTCCAGCTGGACAATTATATCGCCCTCGTCCAGTACCGGCATGAAGGTTTTGCCGGTGTAGAAAAACATCACCACGCTCAGTATCAGCAGTGCGCCAAACACCGCCAGCAGGTAGCGCGGCCGCGCCATTACCCGTTCCAGGCTGGACCTGTACCGCCCCTGCAATACCTGTACCCACCCCGGCACTTTGTCGGCACCTTCGTTCAGCAGCAGGGAAGCTAGAATGGGGACGACAGTCAGCGCAAGAACCAGGGCAGAGAACATTGCGAATACGATTGTTATGGCAACCGGAGTGAACAGTTTTCCTTCCAACCCGGTCAGTGTCAGCAGCGGGGAAAAGACTATCAGCACGATGACGGTACCAGACACCACCGGCACCGCAACCTCCTTGCACGCCCGGTAGATCAGGTGCAGCCGGGGCAGGTTTTTTGTTGCCGCCAGCTGGGTCACCACGTTCTCCACCACCACTACCGACGAATCGACGATCATCCCGATTGCAATCACCAGGCCACCCAGGCTCATCAGGTTGGCTGACAGGCCCGATATCGACATCAGGTAGAACGTTGCCGTGGCGGCCAGGGGCAGGGAAAGTGAAACTACCAGGGCCGCCCTCAGATTACCCAGGAACAGGGCCAGCAGCACGACCACGATAACAATGGCCTGGAACAAGGCGTTGGAAATCGTTTTGATCGCGGTGTTGATCAGCGTCGCCCGATCGTAGAAGACGTTGATTACGGTGCCCGGTGGCAATGTGGGCTGCAGTTCCGCCAGCTTGCGCTTGACCCCGGTGACGACTTCAGACGTGTTGCTGTTTTTGAGCGCAATGATAAGGGCCTCGGTGGTTTCCTCGCCATCGCGTGTCACTGCGCCGTAACGCGCCAGGTGGCCGATACCAATCGCAGCCACATCCGCCAGACGGTAAATAGTCTGGCCATCCACTTTCACCACCAGCCTGGCCAGTTGCTCCAGGTTGTCTATGCGCCCCTCGGTGCGAACAATCAGGGTGTCGTTACCCTGCTCCAGCCGCCCGGCGCCGAGGTTCAGGTTGCTCTGCTGAATGACCTGCTCCAGCTGGGCAACGCTGATACCGGCGCGCGCCATCAGCAGCGACCTGGGTGACACCTGGTAGGTGCGGGCATAGCCGCCCAGCACGTTTACATCCGCCACGCCCTCCACCGTGCGAAGTGCGGGGCGTATGTCCCAGTCCAGCAGGTGGCGGCGCTCCATCAGTGACAGCTTAGGATTTTCCACGGTGAACATGAACATTTCACTCAGTGGCGTGCTCATGGGCGCAACACCACCGCTGATGCCCTCGGGCAGACTGTCGCGCACGTTGGCCAGTCGCTCGTTGACCTGTTGCCTTGCCCAGTAGATATCGGTGCCCTCCTGGAAATCCAGGGTGATATCAGTGATGGCGTACTTGGTCGTGGAGCGCAGCATCTGTTGCCGGGGAATACCCAGCAGCTCGGTCTCGATAACGTGAGTTACCTGCTGTTCCACTTCCTCGGCGGTCATTCCCGGTGCCTTGAGAATGATCTTGACCTGGGTCGGTGATATATCCGGGAAAGCGTCCACCGGCAGGTCAAGCCAGGCCCTGACGCCCAGCACCAGGACCATCGCGGCGAGGAGCCCGACAAACACGCGTTGGGTTAGGGAGAAGCGAATGACGCCTGAAAGCACCTACTCGCCCCCCAGGCCAAGCAAAATTCCCTGGGCTGCGCTCACCGAGGAGGTCAACACCGGGACCGCGTCCAGTTGGGTCGCAGACTGCAGCAGGTAGTCATCACCGCTGGTTGCCAACAGGGTGACTTCGATCGCGCTCAGGGTGTCGCCAGAGCGGGTCAGCACATAGTTTTCGGTCCCCAGCTGGAATACCGCCGACCGGGTGACACGGTAGGTATCACTGCTGCGTATCATCGGGGTAGCCAGGACGCTCTGGCCCAGCATCAAGTGGCAGTTGTCAGTCACTGCTTGCGTCCAGGCCTGGACGAAAAAGCCATCGGTCATGGCACTGACTCGTTCGATGGCGAGATTGCAGCGGCCGGCATTCACCGTGGCGACCTCCATGCCAATCGCATTGGGCAGGGCTACCTTGAGTCGGACGGCGTCGGGCGGCAAAAACTGCGCGATAGTGTCTCCTTCTTCGATGCCTTTATCCGTCGCCCGGTAAACTATGAGCCCGGCAAACGGCGCCGCGAGGGTGAGGGCGTCCGGGTCATCGTCCCCGCTTACCACAAGCTCGAAGAAATGGCGCATGTGCTCGTATTCGAGCATCAGCGCATAGTATTGTTCGCTGATCTCAAGCCATCGCTGCTCGTTGATGGCCTTGCTTTCGTAAAGGGCCTTGTTGCTTTTGAAGCGCCGTTGCGCCGCCAGCGCCAGTGCCTGGCTGCTTTCATAGCTCATTTCCAGGTGATGCATTTCGGGGCCGCGCAGCACGGCGAAAGGAGTGTCTGCTTCCAGTGAGGTGCCAGGCTCTACCAGGTACTCAATCTGCATTACCCGGCCTGGGCTGGGTATGTTGAACGCCTCGCCGTTCCTGAACGTGACTTCTGCTGCTGCAGGCTGTCCCGGATAGGACTCCACGGCGGCGGCCTGCTGAAAGACGAGCTCCAGCGACCCCAGGGCCGGGATTTCCAGCGTTTGGGCTGTTGCGGTGCCAGCCCCCATGAGCAGCATCAGTGCCACCCGCGTTAGTCTGTTCATAGGCTGATACCGGCTGCCTGGCGCAGCATTGCATTGCTCTGGTTGATCATGACCCGGTTGAGTGCGGCGGCGGCCCGGGTGTCTATGGACTCCATCGTTCGCCGCAGCACGATCTCCTGCGCTATCTCATTGCTGGTCTGCAACTGTTCCAGCTGCTCGGCGATACGGCCGGCCAGCGCTACGGAGCGATCAAGCAGTGCTTGCTTGGTCTGCAAGGTGTCACGCTGGTTGAGTAGCTGC
The DNA here is from genome assembly GCA_963765545.1 of uncultured Gammaproteobacteria bacterium. Lineage (GTDB taxonomy): Bacteria > Pseudomonadota > Gammaproteobacteria > Pseudomonadales > Halieaceae > JARRPM01. The sequence goes on from CAVXWW010000003.1 coordinate 325,026, forward strand.
TCCCGGCTGTGTATCAATGCCCGCGACTGATGGTCCCTGGCAAGCAGGTAGTTGCGTCGAACGGAGTGCCATTCTGAGTTGTCCGCCTGGCGCGACACGGGAAGTGCGGATAACGGAATTTCAATTCCCAGGCCATACTGTTGTTCGTCATAGCCCGCTGTTTCGAGGTTTTTCGCCTTTACCGACAGATTCCAGTCAGCGGCCCGGGTGCTGTCTGCTCGCAGAAGCTGTAGTTGCTGGCGGTGGGTCAGTTCCAGTGTACGCAGGGCCGGATGCTGGTCTGGCTGGAACTGTTCCGGTGTCGGAGCGGTTTCGGCGAGGTCTGCCGGCAGGGTGCCCAGGCCCGTCACCTGGCGATAGCGTGCCAGCCACTGGCGCGCCTCCTGCAGTGCCTCCTGTTGCGCAATTTCAACCTCTACGAGTTCCATCTCCAGTAACAGCAGGCTGTATCCGGACGCCGCACTGGCGTCTACCAGTTGACGCTGGCGTCTCTCCAGTTCGAGTAACAGCTGGCGTTTGTCTCCCGCGAACCGCCGCCTGGTATCCGCCAGGCTGTAAGACCATACAGCCTCACGGATCAGTCCTGAGTAGTAAAGTGCCTGCTGCTGCCGGTTTACCGTATCGAGTTCGGCATCCAGGGTACTGAGTGTTTTGTCCGCCGTTCGGCGGCGCCCGGACTTGACAGGAAAATTGAGGCTCAGCTCTGTCTCATCTGTGCCATAGCGTTCGTCACTGCCCAGGTAGCTCACGCTCAGGCTTGGCACGCCTGCCAGCCATGAGGAGGCCTGGTAGGGCGTGTCGCCGCGCTGCTCGAGTGAGGCGCCGGTACTCATGGCCGCCGCCAGTGCATCTTGCAGTGTCAGGTCGCTGATGGACTGGGCGAGCAGTAGCTGCGGTGCCAGCAACAGGCTCGAGATCCACAACAGCAGGCGGCCGTTGCGGGTGCACTTGGGGATTTTCATAGGCCGGCTTCAAAGGGTTTCACTCGCAGCGTATTGTAGGGTGCGCACTGTATGGCGCATCGGGCGAGTGTCCCGCTGAGGCCTGTGGTACACTTGTACCATGTTATCTAAGCTATTGTATTAATGGAAGAAAATGAAAGACCTGGTGGTTATTGTTATCCTGTGTGTGATTATGGTGCTGAACCTGGCCGATGTGGTAACCGACATAAGCCTGGGTGTCCCCAGGTGGCACATTATTGAAGAGAGCCTGATTGTGGTGGCGGCCGGGCTCACGGCAAGTTACCTGGTGTTCGAAATGCGCCGCCGCGCCCACAAACTCGAACGCATGACCATGACGCTGTCTCAGGCCGACCAGCAGATCGCCCATATCACCCAGGAAATGCGCAATGCGCGCAAGCAGTACAGTGAGCTTATTCAGCAGCAGTTTCAGGCCTGGGAGTTGACGGTCAGCGAGCAGCAGGTTGCGCTACTGCTTCTGAAGGGGTTGAGCTTCAAGGAAATAGCGGCGGTGAGGGATACCCGGGAAAAGACGGTTCGGCAGCAGGCCTCCACGATCTATTCCAAATCCGGGGTAGATGGTCGCCATGCGTTTGCCGCCTGGTTCCTGGAAGACTTCCTGGCATCACAGCCGCTGGAGCAAGCCGCCTGAGGCAGCTTTACTGTAAGCGCAAGCACTGAGAGTGGCCTGATGCTGCAATAGTACAGTGGCTTTAGCGGCGTATCTTTTGGTATGCTCCACGCCCCCCGGGTCTGGCAACAGACAGGCTTGCATCCCATTCATTCCACCGGTTTCAACAATGGCGGCACTACTGGCACCCGATAAACCCCAGCTGCAGGAGTGGCTTGACCACGCGGCCATGGAGCACTACCAGTGCGGTCAGTGCGAAGGCGTGCATTTGCGCGCTCTGCAGGACACCCAGGGGGTCATCGACAGCAGGTTGTTCCTGGAAGACTACGGGCTGCTGCTGACCACCGAACTGGAGGTCCGACCGGGTGCGTTGTTGCAGGTTTCAGCAGACCTGGGCCGGTTGAATATGGACTACCCGACGCTCAAGGTGTTCCTTGATGTGGTAGATGACGCCATGCCGCAACTGGTAGTGGCGAGTACTTGTTTCATCACTCCCGGCCTGTCGCGGGGCCAGTTTGACCATTTTGTGGCCTCCACGGTGGAGGCTACCGGCCAGCTGGCCTTGGGCTGTGCGCAGTTGAATTACCTTTTTGGAACTGCTGAGCCCGGGTCTGCCCTGCTCCATTAAGGGTTTGTATGCAGTGTTTTTTGCCCTGCCCCGGGCCTTTTCCAGTCGCGCGTCGGCCAGCGTGTGCGGACGCACCCCGAAGTGTTCGTAAGTTAATAATTTTATTAGAAGAAGCGGTTGACAAGGTGGTTGGCCATCAGGACAATATGCCGCCTTTCGGAGGGGTTCCCGAGTGGCCAAAGGGATCAGACTGTAAATCTGACGCGCGAGCTTCGGTGGTTCGAATCCACCCCCCTCCACCATATGGATTAGCTAGACGGATTAGGAAGCATTGCTGTCGTCACCACTGGCGGTAATGGATTTTGCATAAGTAAGCAGCGGGTATAGTTCAGTGGTAGAACGTCAGCCTTCCAAGCTGAATATGCGGGTTCGATTCCCGCTACCCGCTCCAGGGTTAGAAGGATAGCGCTCATATAGCTCAGTCGGTAGAGCACTTCCTTGGTAAGGAAGAGGTCACCGGTTCAAATCCGGTTATGAGCTCCACTTCCTGTCTAACTGCATGGAAGTAAAAGGTTTTTTGGTTTGTTCGGTTGCATTATTCAGGCCCCGGTGCCGGTGTGTATTAGGAGAATGTCGTAATGGCAAAGGAAAAATTTGAACGTAATAAGCCCCACGTCAATGTGGGTACCATCGGACACGTTGACCACGGGAAGACGACGCTGACCGCGGCGCTGACCCGTGTTTGCGCAGAGACCTGGGGTGGCGAACTGGTTGCGTTTGACGGTATCGACAACGCACCGGAAGAGCGCGAGCGTGGTATTACCATCGCAACCTCCCACGTGGAGTACGATTCTCCGGAGCGTCACTACGCACACGTTGACTGCCCGGGACACGCGGATTACGTCAAGAACATGATTACCGGTGCAGCCCAGATGGACGGCGCGATCCTGGTATGTGGTGCCACAGATGGCCCCATGCCCCAGACCCGTGAGCACATCCTGCTGTCCCGTCAGGTAGGTGTACCTTACATTGTGGTATTCCTGAACAAGGCTGACCTGCTGGCAGAAGACTGTGGCGGTGCCGACTCCGAGGAATACGAGGAGATGAAGGAGCTGGTTGAAATGGAGCTGCGCGAGCTGCTTGACCAGTACGAGTTCCCTGGCGACGACACACCGATCATCTGTGGCTCGGCCCTGATGGCGCTGAACGGCGAAGACGAGAACGGTCTGGGTACGACTGCGGTGAAGACCCTGGTAGAAACCCTGGATTCTTATATTCCGGAGCCCGAGCGTGCAATTGACGGCGCGTTCCTGATGCCGGTAGAGGATGTGTTCTCTATCTCGGGTCGCGGCACGGTAGTGACCGGCCGGGTAGAGCGTGGGATTGTGAAGGTGGGCGAGGAAATCGAGATCATCGGTATCCGCGACACCCAGAAGACCACCTGTACGGGTGTAGAGATGTTCCGCAAGCTGCTGGATGAAGGCCGGGCGGGTGAGAACGTTGGCGTACTGTTGCGCGGTACCAAGCGTGAAGACGTAGAGCGTGGCCAGGTACTGGCGAAGCCGGGTTCAGTGAACCCGCACACCAAGTTTGAGGCAGAGGTTTACATTCTGTCGAAGGACGAGGGTGGTCGTCATACGCCGTTTTTCAAGGGTTACCGTCCGCAGTTTTACTTCCGTACCACGGATGTAACCGGTGCGTGTGAATTGCCCGACGGCGTTGAGATGGTCATGCCGGGTGACAACGTGCAGATGGTTGTGACCTTGATCGCACCGATTGCGATGGAAGACGGTCTGCGTTTTGCGATCCGCGAAGGTGGCCGTACTGTTGGCGCCGGCGTTGTAGCCAAAATCTTCGAGTAAGAGCAACCTCCGGAGGCAGAGTTGCTCTGCCTCCTGTTAAAGACCCAGCCGAACCGCTTGTAGAAGCAGTTCGGCTTCGTCGTCTAAGTGACGTGTTTAGGCCAGTAGCTCAATTGGCAGAGCAGCGGTCTCCAAAACCGCAGGTTGGGGGTTCGATTCCCTCCTGGCCTGCCATTTATGGCAGGGGATGGCGCCCGGTGGGGGTGTCGTCTTGATATGAAAGGACAGTGTTAATGAATGTGGAAGCAACCACCAGCCGGTTCGATTCGGTCAAGTGGATTATCGTATTCATCCTGGTGGCGGTGGCGGTTGTTGGCAACAGCTACTTTTCCGACCAATCGTTACTTTACAGGGTGCTGGGTATTCTCGCGTTGGCTGTGGTGGCCGGACTGGTCGCCCTGCAGACCGCCAAGGGCGCTGCGTTCTGGACTCTGGTAAAGGGGTCGCGCACCGAAATTCGCAAGGTGGTCTGGCCTACCCGTCAGGAAACCGTGCAGACCACCATGATTGTGGTGGCATTTGTATTGCTGGTGGCCCTGATCCTGTGGGGGCTCGACTCCCTCCTGGGTTGGTTGGTATCACTGGCAATTGGCTAACAGACTAAATAAGGGTTAACCGATGGCAATGCGTTGGTACGTCGTACACGCCTACTCAGGTTTTGAAAAGAAGGTGGCGGCCTCCCTGAGGGAGCGTATCGAACTGCATGGTATGCAGGACCGTTTCGGTGACATTCTGGTGCCTACCGAGGAAGTGGTGGAGATGCGAGGCGGGCAGAAGCGCCGCAGCGAGCGCAAGTTCTTCCCCGGCTATGTCCTGGTGCAAATGGAACTGGTTGACGAAACATGGCACCTGGTAAAGGAAACTCCCCGGGTGCTGGGTTTCATCGGCGGCAAGGCGGACGCACCGGCGCCCATTACCGACGCGGAAGCGGCGGCGATTCTGCAGCGGGTGGAGGAAGGTGTTGAAGCACCACGACCCAAGACCTTGTTTGAGCCAGGTGAAATGGTTCGTGTGATTGATGGTCCCTTCAATGACTTTAATGGTGTTGTGGAGGACGTTAATTACGAAAAGAGCCGCCTGAATGTGGCGGTACTGATTTTTGGTCGTTCCACTCCGGTTGAGCTGGAGTTTGGTCAGGTAGAAAAGGCCTGATAGACCGGAAAGCGGCTGGTCAGCGCCCTGCTGGGGTGGTGATCGCTTAATGAAACGACGGCCCGGTAGGCCGTCACGGACGGGGAGCCATAGCGGCGGTCGGCAGCAGTTGACCAACGGCAAAGGCGTTTGCACCCGGGAGAGTAACAATGGCTAAGAAAGTCCAGGCTTATATAAAGCTGCAGGTAAAAGCCGGCCAGGCTAACCCCAGTCCCCCGGTCGGACCGGCGTTGGGCCAGCACGGCGTTAACATCATGGAATTCTGTAAGGCGTTTAACGCCGAGACCCAGAGTATGGAGTCCGGCCTGCCGATTCCCGTGATTATCACCGTTTACAGTGATCGTTCATTCACATTCGTCAGGAAGACCCCCCCGGCGTCGGTCTTGCTGCGTAAAGCGGCGAAGATCAAGAAGGGTTCTCCCACTCCGAATACTCGCAAGGTGGCGAAGGTTTCTCGCGCGCAACTGGAAGATGTCGCCACCCAGAAGTGGCCTGATCTTACCGCCGCAGATATGGACGCGGCCGTGCGCACTATTGCTGGCAGTGCTCGTTCCGCCGGTATCGAAGTAGAGGGGGTGAACTAATGGCCAGGTTATCCAAGCGTGTAAAGGCGTTCAAGGAAAAGGTCGATCCTGAAAAGAGCTATCCCCTGGACGAGGCCGTTGGCCTCCTCAAGGAATTTTCCACAGTCAAGTTCAATGAGACCGTTGAACTGGCGGTGAATCTCGGTATTGACGCGCGCAAATCCGACCAGGGTGTGCGCGGCGCGACAACCCTGCCGTTTGGCACGGGTAGCGACGTCCGGGTAGCGGTATTTACCCAGGGCGACGCGGCCGAGAAAGCCAAGGCTGCAGGTGCTGATCTGGTGGGTATGGAAGACCTGTCCGAGCAGATCAAGGGCGGCATGATGGATTTTGACGTTGTCATCGCCTCACCGGATGCCATGCGGGTTGTCGGCCAGTTGGGCCAGGTGCTGGGTCCCCGCGGACTGATGCCCAACCCAAAAACCGGCACCGTGACACCGGATGTGGAAACAGCGGTCAAGAATGCCAAAGCTGGTCAGATGCGCTTTCGCACCGACAAGAACGGCATCATCCACGGCGGTATTGGCAAGATCAGTTTCGAACCGGACGCCATCAGGGGCAACCTCGAAGCTGTGCTGGCGGATCTCAAAAAAGGCAAGCCTGCGGCAGCCAAGGGCATTTATCTGAAGAAGATAACCCTGAGCACCACAATGGGCCCCGGTGTCACCATCGACCAGGGGTCGTTGGAAGGTTGATCGAAGCGCCCTCACAAGGGGCGCTTCCTCAAGGTCTCCCACGGATGGGAGGCGTTGTAGATCGGTGAGGGCTACCAGGCCCGATCCGGTCCACTTTGAGGTCTTTGGAAAAGGCTCGGGTTCCTACCCTATTTAGCTTGAACTGAAGACCATCAAAGACCGTAGGTGCCAGCGACGATGCGGTTTGTCGGCGACGGCTTAATGGCGAAAACCCGGTGCGATATGTCCCGGGAAATTCAAAACCTACGCAGATGGTGGATTTGTTCACCACGCAAGCAGTACCGGCATAGTATTGAAGGTACTCAACTTAGCAATCCAGGAGTAATTCCAGTGGCAATTGGACTCGAAGACAAGAAAGCGATCGTAGCTGAGGTTAACGAGACTGCCATCAGTGCCCTTTCCCTGGTTATCGCCGATGCACGTGGCGTAACCGTGGACGGGATGACAGCCCTGCGTAAAGACGCCCGTGACAACAGTGTGACTCTCCGTGTAGTGCGGAACACATTGGCCAAGCGGGCATTGGCAGGAACTGACTACGAATGTGTAAATGATTCGTTGGTTGGTCCCTCCCTGTTCGGATTTTCTATGGAAGATCCAGGCGCGGCGGCTCGAATCTTTAAGGACTTCGCCAAGGAGAACGAAAGCTTCGAGGTGAAAGCACTGGCGGTAAGTGGCCAGATACTGGGTGCAGATCAATTGGATGTTCTCGCTAAGTTGCCCACGCGCGATCAGGCACTCTCAATTTTGATGAGTGTTATGAGTGCGCCGGTGACCAAGCTGGTTCAAACAATGAACGAAGTACCTGGAAAACTGGTTCGCACACTCGCTGCAGTACGCGATCAGAAAGAGGCGGCGGCGTAAGCCACCGCAGTGGATATTTAATTAGCTAAATAGGAGATAAGAGTCATGGCTCTGTCTAAAGACGATATTTTAGATGCAATTGCTGATATGAGCGTAATGGACATCGTTGAGCTCATCAGCGCAATGGAAGAGAAGTTTGGCGTAACTGCCGCTGCGGCCGTTGCCGCTGCACCTGCTGCCGCTGGTGGTGGTGATGCCGGTGGTGCTGCTGCAGAGCAGACCGAGTTCGACGTTATCCTGACCGCCGCTGGCGAGAAGAAAGTTAACGTGATCAAGGTTGTGCGCGCGGTAACCGGTCTGGGCCTGAAAGAAGCCAAGGGTCTGGTTGACGGTGCTCCTTCCCCCATCAAGGAAGGCGCTTCCAAAGCTGAAGCAGAAGACATTCTGAAGCAGCTGCAAGAGGCTGGCGGCGCTGCCGAACTCAAGTAAGTTGAAAAACTGTTCGGCTCTGGCCGGACAGGGTAAGGCTGGTGGGCAAATGCCCGCCGGCCTTTTCCCGTTTCAAGAAAATAGATATTTCAAGGCCGGGGCGTAACATTGCTGCCGCCTGTATATAGCTCGGACAATCGAGCTACTGGATCGCCCGCTGGGCGGTTGAAAGCTAATCACGCTGGGGAGTACTGATGGCATACTCGTACACTGAGAAAAAACGTATTCGCAAGGATTTCGGCGTTCTGCCGAAGGTAATGGATGTACCTTACCTGCTTGCGATCCAATTGGATTCCTACAGGAAGTTCACCCAGCAGGGGGTTCCCCTCGCAGAGCGCGGCGACTATGGGCTGCACGCTGCATTCAAATCCGTTTTCCCCATCGTGAGCTACAGCGGCAATGCTGCCCTGGAGTACGTGGATTACAACCTGGGCACCCCCGTGTTCGACGTCAACGAGTGCCAGTTGCGGGGTGTTACCTATTCCTGCTCCCTGCGCGTGAAGGTCCGGTTGATCATTTACGACAAGGACTCGTCCAACAAAACCATCAAGGACATCAAGGAGCAGGAAGTCTACATGGGGGAAATTCCCCTGATGACCGAAAACGGCACCTTCGTTGTCAACGGCACCGAGCGGGTTATCGTCTCCCAGCTGCACCGCTCACCAGGCGTATTTTTTGACCACGACAAGGGCAAAACCCATTCATCGGGCAAGCTGCTGTATTCGGCCCGGGTAATTCCCTACCGTGGCTCCTGGCTGGACTTCGAGTTCGACCCCAAGGACATGGTGTACGTGCGTATCGATCGTCGCCGCAAGCTGCCGGCAACCATTTTATTGCGCGCCCTGGGCTATGAGGCTGAAGAAATCCTCGACATGTTCTACGACGTCAACAGCTTCAAGGTTGATAAGAAAGGCGTTTACACCATGACGCTGATCCCTGAACGCCTGCGTGGCGACGTCGCTGCCTTTGATATCAAGGCAGGCAAGAAAGTTGTGGTTGAAGAGGGTCGCCGTGTGACCGCGCGCCACATTCGCGAACTGGAGGAGGCCAAGATAACCCAGCTGGAAATTCCACCGGATTACATTCACGGCCGGGCACTGGCCAAAAATGTCGTCGACAAGAAAACCGGCGAAGTTTTAGTCGAGTGCAATACTGAAGTAACAGAAGAGATCCTTGGTCAGTTGGCCGAGGCCGGCGTTGACGTTATTGAGACCTTGTACACCAACGAGCTGGACTGCGGGCCATTTATTTCGCATACCCTGCGTCAGGATTCGACCCGCAACGAACTCGAAGCGCTGGTTGAAATCTATCGCATGATGCGCCCTGGCGAGCCGCCAACCAAGGAATCGGCCGAGAACCTGTTTCAGAACTTGTTCTTCTCACCCGATCGCTACGACCTGTCCGCCGTCGGCCGCATGAAGTTTAACCGTCGCCTGGGCCGTGAAGCGGTGCTCGGCAGCGGCGTACTTGACCGCGAGGATATTGTCGACGTACTGCGTACCCTGGTCGAGATTCGCAACGGTCGCGGCATGGTTGACGACATCGATCACCTGGGCAACCGGCGTGTGCGTTCAGTAGGCGAAATGGCCGAGAATCAGTTCCGGGTTGGCCTGGTGCGGGTTGAACGCGCTGTTAAGGAACGTCTGTCCATGGCCGAGAGCGAAGGCCTGATGCCACAGGATCTTATCAATGCCAAGCCGGTCTCGGCTGCAGTGAAAGAGTTCTTTGGCTCCAGCCAGCTGTCACAGTTCATGGACCAGAACAACCCACTGTCCGAAGTGACCCACAAGCGCCGTGTGTCGGCTCTCGGGCCGGGCGGCCTGACCCGCGAGCGTGCGGGTTTTGAAGTTCGCGACGTACACCCCACCCACTATGGCCGGGTTTGTCCAATTGAGACGCCGGAAGGCCCGAACATCGGCCTTATCAACTCTCTCGCAACCTACGCTCGTACCAACGAGTACGGTTTCCTGGAGAGCCCGTATCGCAGGGTGGTAAACGGCAAGGTAACGGACGAGATCGAATTCCTGTCAGCCATCAATGAGGCAGAGCATGTGATTGCCCAGGCGTCTGCGACCCTGGACAAGAATATGAAGTTCGTGGACGACCTCATTGCGGTGCGTCACCTGAACGAATTTACCGTGATGCCCCCCGAGCGCGTGGACTATATGGATGTCTCGCCCAAGCAGGTTGTATCTGTGGCGGCGGCACTTATTCCGTTCCTCGAGCACGATGACGCAAACCGCGCATTGATGGGCTCCAACATGCAGCGTCAGGCTGTACCGACCCTGGTGAGTGACAAGCCGCTGGTCGGTACCGGCATGGAGCGCTATGTTGCAGCCGATTCAGGTGTGTGTGTCGTTGCCAACCGCTCAGGCGTGGTTGACTCGGTGGACGCAAGCCGGATCGTGGTCCGCGTCAATGAGGCGGATGTAGGCGTTGATGAAGCACCGGTAGATATCTACAACCTGACCAAGTACACGCGTTCAAACCAGAACACCTGCATCAACCAGCGCCCGATAGTGCGTCAGGGTTCGGTTATCCAGCGCGGCGATATTCTGGCTGACGGCCCTTCCATAGACATGGGTGAGCTGGCCCTGGGCCAGAACATGCGAATAGCATTCATGCCCTGGAATGGTTACAACTTCGAGGACTCGATTCTCGTTTCCGAACGTGTGGTCAAGGAAGATCGTTTCACCACTATACATATTCAGGAACTGACCTGTATCGCTCGCGATACCAAGCTGGGCTCCGAGGAGATCACCTCCGATATACCGAATGTGGGTGAGAGCGCACTGGCCAAGCTCGACGAGTCCGGCATTGTGTATATCGGCGCCGAGGTTGATGCGGGCGATATCCTGGTAGGCAAGGTAACACCCAAGGGTGAAACCCAGCTGACCCCGGAGGAAAAGCTGCTGCGTGCCATTTTCGGCGAGAAAGCATCCGACGTGAAAGATACCTCCCTGCGTGTGCCTTCAAGCACCAAGGGCACGGTCATCGATGTGCAGGTATTTACCCGGGACGGCCTGGAGAAGGATACCCGCGCGCTGCAGATCGAAAAGGATCAGCTGGACGATTACCGCAAGGACCTGAAAGAAGAGTACCGCATCTTTGAGGAAGCGACCTTTGCCCGCCTGGAAAACCTGTTGGTTGGGAAAAAGACTGCCAGCGGCGCTGGTCTGGCCAAGGGCACCTCGCTTACAGCTGCTGTGCTGGCTGACCTGGACCGCGATCAGTGGTTCAAGATCAAGCTGTCCGAGGCTGACATCAACGATGCGCTCAGCTCCGCAGAGCGCCAGTTGGAGGAGCAGAACCGGTTCCTGGAAGAGCGATTCGAGGACAAGAAGCGCAAGCTGCAAAGCGGCGACGACCTGGCCCCGGGCGTACTCAAGATTGTGAAGGTTTACCTGGCGATCAAGCGTCGCATCCAGCCCGGTGACAAGATGGCCGGGCGGCACGGTAACAAGGGTGTTATCTCGGTGATTATGCCGGTAGAGGATATGCCCTACGATGAAAATGGTGAGCCGGTGGATATCGTGCTCAACCCGCTGGGCGTGCCATCGCGGATGAACGTGGGTCAGATCCTGGAGACTCACCTTGGCATGGCGGCCAAGGGGCTGGGCGACAAGATCGACGCCATGATCAAGGAGCAGCGCAAGGTAGCGGAGGTTCGCAAGTTCCTTGAGTCGGTCTACAACAATGGCGCCGGCAGGGTCGAGGATCTCAAGTCACTGGGTGACGATGAGATCATGGAACTGGCGGGTAACCTGTCGGGCGGCGTGCCCATGGCTACGCCGGTGTTTGACGGAGCAGCAGAGGAGTCGATCAAGGATCTTCTGAAGCTTGCCGACATGCCGGAAAGTGGCCAGTTCATGCTGCAAGACGGTCGTACTGGTGAGACCTTTGATCGTCCTGTAACCGTCGGTTACATGTACATGCTGAAGTTGAACCACCTTGTTGACGACAAGATGCACGCGCGTTCGACCGGTTCCTACAGCCTGGTTACCCAGCAGCCGCTGGGTGGTAAGGCACAGTTTGGTGGTCAGCGTTTCGGTGAGATGGAGGTATGGGCACTTGAAGCATACGGTGCTGCCTACACCCTGCAGGAGATGCTGACGGTCAAGTCTGACGACGTGGCCGGCCGAACCAAGATGTACAAGAACATTGTCGATGGTGATCATCGAATGGAGCCGGGTATGCCCGAGTCCTTCAATGTGTTGGTTAAGGAGATACGTTCCCTCGGTATAGATATCGAGCTCGAGAGCGAGTAACAAACGTAACATTGGACTCAGTGGAGACAGCGGCGCGCGGCGCCGCTTAACCTGGTAGCAATAACCTCGTGGAGGAAACGCCTTGAAAGACTTACTTAATTTGTTGAAGTCCCAGGGACAGACAGAAGAGTTTGACGCCATTCGAATCGGCTTGGCATCACCGGAGATGATTCGCTCCTGGTCGTTCGGCGAAGTGAAAAAGCCGGAAACCATTAACTACCGTACCTTCAAGCCGGAGCGGGACGGTTTGTTCTGCGCCAAGATTTTTGGCCCGGTAAAGGATTACGAATGCCTGTGTGGCAAGTACAAGCGCCTCAAGCACCGCGGCGTTATTTGTGAAAAGTGTGGCGTTGAAGTAGCGCTGGCAAAAGTGCGTCGTGAGCGTATGGGACATATTGAGCTGGCCAGCCCGGTCGCTCATATCTGGTTCCTCAAGTCGCTGCCTTCGCGCATAGGCCTGCTGCTGGACATGACGCTGCGGGACATCGAGCGGGTGCTGTATTTCGAATCCTACGTGGTGACTGACCCGGGAATGACCACGCTGGAGCAGGGGCAGTTGCTGTCCGATGAGCAGTATTACGAGTCCATGGAAGAGTTCGGCGACGAATTCTCAGCCAAGATGGGTGCTGAGGCTATCCAGGATCTTATGCTTCAGCTGAATCTTGACCAGGAAATCGCTACCTTGCGCGAAGAAATTCCCGCAACCAATTCAGAGACCAAGATCAAGAAGCTGTCCAAGCGCCTGAAGTTGATGGAAGCGTTTGCCGGTTCCGGCAACAAGCCGGAATGGATGGTGTTGCAGGTATTGCCTGTGCTGCCGCCTGACCTGCGTCCCCTGGTACCCCTGGACGGCGGCCGCTTTGCGACCTCCGACCTGAACGATCTTTACCGCCGGGTGATCAACCGCAATAACCGCCTCAAGCGCCTGCTGGACCTGAACGCGCCCGATATCATCGTGCGCAATGAAAAGCGCATGCTGCAGGAATCCGTGGACGCGCTGCTGGATAACGGTAGACGTGGCCGTGCTATTACCGGTTCCAACAAGCGTCCGCTGAAGTCATTAGCCGATATGATTAAGGGTAAGCAGGGCCGTTTCCGTCAGAACCTGCTGGGCAAGCGAGTCGACTACTCCGGTCGTTCTGTGATCGTGGTAGGCCCGACCCTGCGCCTGCACCAGTGTGGTCTGCCCAAGAAGATGGCGTTGGAACTGTTCAAGCCGTTTATCTTCGGCAAACTCGAGGCCAGGGGCCTGGCGACCACCATCAAGGCAGCGAAAAAGATGGTAGAGCGCGAGCCGCCGGAAGTATGGGATATCCTGGCCGAGGTTATTCGCGAGCACCCGGTGCTTCTGAACCGTGCGCCCACCCTGCACCGTCTGGGCATCCAGGCGTTTGAGCCTGTGCTGATTGAGGGTAAGGCCATCCAGCTGCACCCGCTGGTCTGTGCGGCTTACAACGCTGACTTTGACGGCGACCAGATGGCGGTCCACGTACCGCTGACTATTGAGGCGCAGCTTGAAGCGCGCGCCCTGATGATGTCTACCAACAACATCCTGTCACCGGCCAATGGCGAGCCTATCATTGTGCCTTCCCAGGACGTTGTGCTGGGTCTTTACTACATGACCCGCGAACGTGTTAACGCCAAGGGCGAGGGTACCGCGTTCGCGAACGTCTCGGAAGTGCACCGCGCATACTTCGGCGGGCACGTGCACCTGCAGGCAAGGGTCAAGGTCCGTGTCGACGAAGTGATCAACACCGACGAAGGTGAGCGTATCGAGAGCAGCTTTGTTGCCGATACCACCGTGGGGCGTGCCCTGTTGTGGGAAATTGTGCCCAAGGGTATCGCTTTTGAGATGGTCAACCAGGATATGGCCAAGAAAGCGATCTCCCGGATTATCAATCGCTGCTACCGGGCCGTTGGCCTGAAAGCGACAGTAATTTTTGCCGACCAGCTGATGTATACCGGTTACGAGTACTCCACCCGTTCCGGTTCCTCTATCGGTGTAAACGATTTCGAGATTCCCGAAGCCAAGGCGGAGCTGATCGCGCACGCTGACGCCGAGGTGAAGGAAATCGAGCAGCAGTACGCCGCCGGCCTGGTGACCCAGGGTGAAAAATACAACAAGGTGATCGATATCTGGTCCCGTGCCAACGACCTGGTCTCCAAGTCCATGATGGAGGGTCTGTCCAAGGAAACGGTGATCAACCGTGAGGGCAAGGAAGAAGAGCAGGCCTCTTTCAACTCGGTGTACATTTATGCCGATTCAGGTGCCCGGGGTTCACCCGCCCAGATTCGCCAGCTGGCCGGTATGCGTGGCCTGATGGCCAAGCCGGACGGCTCCATTATTGAAACTCCTATCACGGCTAACTTCCGTGAGGGCCTGAACGTACTTCAGTACTTTATCTCTACCCACGGCGCCCGTAAGGGTCTGGCAGATACGGCCCTCAAAACGGCCAACTCCGGTTACCTGACGCGTCGCCTGGTAGACGTCGCCCAGGATCTGGTTGTGACAGAGGTCGATTGTGGTACCGACCAGGGTCTGCTGATGACCCCGGTTATCGAAGGTGGTGACATCATCGAGTCGCTGGGTGATCGCGTGCTGGGCAGGATTGTTGCCAGGGACGTCAACCGTCCCGGCAGCGATGAGGAAATCGCCCTGGTTGCCGGCACCATGCTGGATGAACTCTGGATCAAGCGGCTGGAGGAAATGGGCATTGACGAGATCCAGGTTCGCTCGCCCATCACCTGCGAAACCCGCCACGGTATCTGCTCCACGTGCTATGGCCGCGACCTGGCTCGCGGTCACCGCGTCAACATGGGTGAGGCAATCGGTGTGGTCGCCGCCCAGTCCATTGGTGAGCCGGGTACCCAGCTGACAATGCGTACCTTCCACATCGGCGGTGCGGCCTCGCGTGCGACAGCCCAGGACAATATCCAGGTAATGAACGACGGTACTGTGCGTCTGCACAACCTCAAGTTCGTCGAGCGCAAGAAAGATGGCTTCCTGGTTGCAGTGTCCCGTTCCGGTGAACTGTCCCTGCTGGATCCCCTGGGCCGCGAGCGCGAGCGTTACAAGCTGCCTTACGGTGCGCTGATCAAGGTGGCTGACCATGCCAAGGTCTCCGCGGGCGACGTGGTCGCCAACTGGGATCCGCACACTCACCCCATCGTTACGGAAGTGGCTGGTACGGTGAAGTTCAGCGGCATGGAAGAGGGCATTACCATCCGTCGCCAGACCGACGAACTCACCGGCCTGTCCAGTATTTCTGTTATGGATGCGGGTGAGCGCCCGGTGGCTGGCAAGGACGTGCGTCCGGCGGTTAGCCTGGTCGACAGCAAGGGCAAGCAGCTTTGTCTGGCGGGTACCACGGTACCGGCCCACTACTTCCTGCCCGCATCGGCACTGGTCAGTCTGGAAGATGGCGCCAAGGTGGAAGCGGGCGATGTTATCGCGCGTATTCCCCAGGAAGGCTCCAAGACCCGTGATATTACCGGTGGTCTGCCGCGCGTTGCCGATCTGTTCGAGGCGCGCAAGCCGAAAGAGCCCGCCATTCTGGCGGAGATTTCCGGTACGGTCAGCTTCGGTAAGGAAACCAAGGGTAAACGTCGCCTGGTCATTACGCCCACCGACAGTTCTTCCCTGCCGGATGGTTCTGATCACTACGAGGCGCTGATTGCCAAGTGGCGGAACATGTCGGTGTTTGAAGGCGAATTCGTGGAAAAAGGGGAAGTGGTATCTGAAGGCCCGCCCAGCCCCCACGATATTCTGCGCCTGAAGGGCATCGAGGAGTTGGCCAAGTACATCGTCAACGAGATCCAGGAGGTTTACCGCCTCCAGGGTGTGAAAATCAACGACAAGCATATCGAGGTGATTGTTCGCCAGATGCTGCGTAAGGTGATTATCACGTCCTCGGGCGACTCCACCCTGATCAAGGGCGAGCAGGTCGAATTCACGACCTTCCTTGAGGAGAACGAGCGACTGTTGGCAGAGAACCTGGTATGCGCCACCGGCGAGCGTGAGCTGCTGGGAATCACCAAGGCGTCACTGGCAACCGAGAGCTTCATCTCTGCCGCGTCCTTCCAGGAGACAACCCGGGTACTGACGGAGGCTGCGGTGACCGGCAAGCGCGATTACCTGCGCGGCCTGAAAGAGAACGTGGTGGTTGGGCGCCTGATCCCTGCCGGTACCGGTTTGGCTTACCATGCCGACCGCAAGCGGGCCAAGGATAGCAAATCGGAAGTCACCGTTTCGGCGCAGGAGATCGAAGCGGCACTGACCGAGGCGCTGCAGGCAGACAGCTAGGCAGTATCCCTGTCTGCACAGGGGCGGTGGGTGGAAACACCCTCCGCCCTTTTTTATGCTCGGACGGAAAACGGACGCAACTTGTACAAATTGAAAACCTGACTACCTTTTATAGGTGAGGGGTGGAGCAAAGCAGGACCGGGGGAATCTTCCAGATAAGAGGATGGATCCAATGAAGAAATTATGTGCGGTGGTAACACTGTTGTTAGCAGTATCGTTTTCCTGGGCGCAAGCGGTTTACGCCCAGGAGCGAAAAGCGGTACCGGTAGAGTTTTTTGCCTGTAACTGGCAAGACGGCAAGGGTATGTCTGATCTTGCCAAGGTCATCGAGAAGTTTGGGGAGTACGCCGACAAGAACGACTCAGGTTATTCCGCCTGGGCCCTGACGCCCCAGTTCACTAACGACCCCGACGGGGCATTTGATGTAGGTTGGTTGGGTAGCTGGCCCGATATCGCCTCGTTCGGTAAGTCCCAGGACAACTGGATGGCCAAGGGCGGGGACGTGGCAAAGGACTTCGCCGCAGTTGTCGATTGCAGTGGTCGTCATGAGTTGGCGTCCTCAGTTGTCCTCAACCCTCCCGAGCAAGCCCCGACCGATGGGGTGGTTATGTTCTATGCCTGTACCCTGAATGATGGCAAAACCGGTGAGGACGCTATTGCCGCTGGCAGCAAGCTGGCTGCCGCTATGAAGACCCTGGGTTCCAGTCCCGCATCCTGGATATTTTTCCCGGGCCTGGGGGCAGGGAATATCGATTTCGACTATTGGCGGGTGATAGCATTCAGCAACTACGCTGACCTGGCGGCGTCTGCGGAGGTCTACCTCAATGGCGGGGGCTGGAAGAAGACCCAGGAAATACTCGGACCGGTTGCTTCCTGCAGCTCGCCCGCAGTATTTGACGCACGCCTGGCGCGCGCAGCGAAAGGCTCCTAGGCCTGGCCGGGGCCGCAACGGGCGGCAGGAGTTGATCCCTGCCGCTCTGCACGGCTGGCGACAGGCGGCCGAAACATAACGACCGCGGCCCTTAAGGGGCCGCTATCTCACGGTATTTCCCACGCCAAACGAAACTGCGCCCAAGCCTCGCGGAACCTTGTGTTTGCGCCCGGGGCAAGCGCGAACTCAAGCGCGGCCCACAAAACTTGTAGAAGCCAATTAATCGACTAGATTTAAAAGACTGCGGGGCCATGGCATCTGTCGGGGGACTTAACCTCAGAGGATGATCAAGATGAAAAGGCTATGTATCGCACTATCGGCAGCCGTCGCGCTATCTGCGGGTTGGACACAATCGGCTTCGGCAGCCAGCACCATCGACGCCAAGGCAAGGCCAGTCGACTTTCGAGCCTGTAACTTCCGCGAGGGCAAGTCCATGAAGGACCTGGACGTGGTCTCGGAAAAGTTCAGGAATTACGCCAACAAACATGATTTTGGCTATTCAGCCTGGACGCTGACGCCCCAGTTTCACAGCGGCGCCGACTTTGATGTGGGCTGGTTGGGTTCCTGGCCGGACGGGGTATCCTTCGGTGCCAGTATGGAGCAGTGGAACAGTACCGGGCGTGATATCGCAGCGGATTTTAACTCTGTTGTGGACTGCAGTAGTCGTCATGAAATGGCGATGTCCTTCCCGATCAATGCCGCTGACGGGGCCCCCAGAGACGGGGTTGTGATGTTCTATACCTGCAGTCTTAACGACGGCAAGACACTGGGTGACGCCTATGCGGCGCACCTGGAATCGGGGACTGCCATGAAAGCCATGGGCTCCCAGGCATTGTCCTGGTTTTTCCAGCCCGCCCTGGGAACGGGCCCCATCGACTTTGATTACTACCATGTGGTCGCCTTCAATCGCCTGGCGGAAATGGGCGCTACAATGGATATGTACGTCAATGGCGGCGGTATGCAAAAGGCCATGAGTATCCTGTCCAAGGTGTCCAGCTGCGAGACTGCCACTGTGTTTGACGCGCTAAGTGTCCGTTACGACGATGAGCGTTAGCGGGTAAAGATACGGCCCGTGATTGTCCTGGGCAAACACGGGTTGACTCTATACAGCCGCGTCTATAGAATGCCGCCTCCTCTTTCCGGGGGTGGTTTCGTACGTCCTGTTTCTGTGAAACGGTCGAATCCGCCTGGCCCGGGGGCGAGGTGGCCCTAAGGCCATAAAACTAAACGATTTATTCTGGAGTTTTAACTGGATGGCAACGATCAACCAATTGGTTCGTACGCCCAGGAAGCGCAAAGTAGAAAAGAGCGATGTACCCGCCCTGCAAAGCTGCCCCCAGCGCCGCGGTGTGTGTACTCGCGTTTATACGACGACGCCCAAGAAGCCAAACTCTGCACTGCGTAAGGTCTGCCGTGTGCGCCTGACCAATGGTTACGAGGTTTCCTCGTACATCGGTGGTGAAGGCCACAACCTGCAGGAACACAGTGTGGTGTTGATTCGCGGCGGTCGTGTAAAGGACTTGCCAGGTGTGCGTTATCACACCGTGCGTGGCAGCCTCGACACCTCAGGAGTTTCCGCTCGCAGGAACGGTCGCTCCAAGTATGGTGCCAAGCGTCCCAAGTAAACGAGTTCTATAAGCGCAACCTGGTTTAACGATGTAAGTAAGGCTGAACCCCTGCCTCCTCCGTAACAGTGGCAGGTCGGTGTTCGGAATAACCTGAAGAGAGAAGGGCAAAACCATGCCAAGAAGACGAGTAGTCGCCAAGCGCGAAGTGCTGCCGGACCCCAAGTTCGGCAATGTGACGCTGGCAAAGTTCATGAACCACGTGATGGTCAGTGGTAAAAAATCCGTCGCCGAAACCATTGTTTATGGTGCCCTGGATATAGTCCGGGACCGGCTCAATAAAGACCCTCTGGAAGCGTTTGACGAGGCCCTGGAAAACATCGCGCCTATGGTGGAAGTAAAATCCCGTCGGGTAGGTGGTGCGACCTATCAGGTCCCGGTCGAAGTGCGCCCCTCGCGCCGTGTGGCACTGTCCATGCGCTGGTTGGTGGAGTATTCCCGTAATCGTGGTGAAAAGTCCATGCGCCAGCGGCTTGCAGGCGAGATTATCGACGCCTCGCAGGGTAAAGGTAATGCTGTGAAGAAGCGCGAAGACGTGCATCGTATGGCAGAAGCGAACAAGGCGTTCTCTCACTACCGTTTTTAATCTGTCGCCCAGCAACCTGTCTTTGGGGATTTAATCGTGGCACGTAAGACTCCTATCGGCCGTTATCGGAATATCGGTATTTGCGCGCACGTGGATGCGGGTAAGACCACAACCACCGAGCGCGTTCTGTTTTACACCGGGCTGTCCCACAAGATAGGTGAGGTGCACGATGGTGCCGCTACCATGGACTGGATGGAGCAGGAGCAGGAGCGTGGTATTACTATCACCTCTGCGGCTACAACCTGTTTCTGGAAAGGTATGGATGCGCAGTTTGAAGACCATCGCATCAACATTATCGATACGCCGGGACACGTGGACTTTACCATTGAGGTCGAGCGTTCACTGCGCGTGCTGGACGGTGCTGTTGTGGTGCTTTGTGGTACCTCAGGCGTGCAGCCCCAGACCGAGACCGTCTGGCGTCAGGCCAACAAGTACGAAGTGCCACGCATGGTTTTTGTCAACAAGATGGACCGGGCCGGCGCCGATTTCCGCAAGGTCGTAGAGCAGCTCAAAGATCGTTTGGGGGCGGTTCCCGTGCCATTGCAGATGACTATTGGCTCTGAGGAAGACTTCAGGGGGGTTATCGATCTTGTTAAAAACAAGGCGATCCTGTGGAGCGAGGCCGATCAGGGCATGACCTTTGAATACGCCGATATCCCCGCGGATATGGCTGACGAAGTGCAGGAAATGCGCGAGCAGATGATCGAAGCTGCTGCCGAAGGCACAGAAGAACTCATGGACAAATACCTCGAGGGCGGCGAGCTGACAGAGGCAGAAATCAAGCAGGGTATTCGTGCGCGTACACTCGCCAACGAGATTGTGCCTGTGCTGGGTGGTTCGGCGTTCAAGAACAAGGGTGTTCAGGCCATGCTGGACGCGGTGATTGAGTACATGCCCTCGCCGAATGAGGTGAAGGCAATCGAAGGTACCTTGCTGGATGCCGATAGTACTCCGGCAAGCAGGGGCGCCAGCGATACGGAGCCTTTTTCTGCGCTGGCGTTCAAGATTGCCACCGATCCCTTTGTCGGAACCCTCACCTTCTTTCGGGTGTATTCAGGTCAGCTGCTCAGTGGTACGGCGGTATACAACTCCGTGAAGGAGAAAAAGGAGCGTGTGGGTCGTATGGTCCAGATGCACGCCAATAGCCGGGAAGAGATCAAGGAAGTACTGGCGGGTGATATCGCCGCAGCGGTCGGCCTCAAGGATGTGACAACAGGGGACACCCTGTGTGATATAGACAAGCCTATCGTGCTTGAGCGTATGGAGTTCCCCGAGCCGGTAATTTCGGTGGCGGTGGAGCCCAGGTCAAAGCCGGACCAGGAAAAAATGGGTGTTGCGCTGGGCAAGCTGGCCCAGGAAGACCCCTCGTTCCGGGTCAAGACAGACGAAGAGACCGGCCAGACGATTATCTCGGGTATGGGTGAGTTGCACCTGGATATTCTGGTGGATCGCATGCGCCGCGAGTTCAGTGTAGAGGCCAACATCGGCAAGCCGCAGGTGGCCTATCGTGAAGCCGTTCGCAATACCGCTGAGGTAGAAGGCAAGTTTGTGCGTCAGTCAGGTGGTCGCGGCCAGTACGGTCACGTCTGGATCAAGTTTGAGCCCGCGGAAGATGCCGGTGCCGATGGCCTGGAGTTCGTCAACGAAGTGGTGGGTGGTACCGTACCGCGCGAATATATTCCGGCGGTGCAAAAGGGTATCGAAGAGCAGATGAAGAACGGGATTCTCGCCGGCTATCCCCTGCTGGGCCTGAAGGCGACACTGTTCGATGGCTCGTTTCACGATGTGGACTCGAACGAAATGGCGTTCAAGATCGCCGCGTCCATGGCGACCAAGAAACTCGCCCAGGCAGGCGGTGCGGTATTGCTTGAGCCCATCATGAAAGTTGAAGTGGTGACGCCCGAGGAAAACATGGGTGACGTAGTGGGCGACCTCAATCGTCGTCGCGGCCTGATCCTGGGTATGAGCGAAAATGCCATGGGCAAGGTGATAGACGCGGAAGTGCCGCTGGCAGAAATGTTCGGTTACTCTACCGACCTGCGCTCAGCGACCCAGGGTCGTGCGACCTATACGATGGAGTTTGGCAAGTACATGGAAGCTCCAAAGAACGTCGCTGAAGACATTATTGCAAAGAACCAGACCAATTAATTTTAGCTAACCCCATACAGAGGTGATTGAAAGTGGCAAAGGAAAAATTTGAACGTAATAAGCCCCACGTCAATGTGGGTACCATCGGACACGTTGACCACGGGAAGACGACGCTGACCGCGGCGCTGACCCGTGTTTGCGCAGAGACCTGGGGTGGCGAACTGGTTGCGTTTGACGGTATCGACAACGCACCGGAAGAGCGCGAGCGTGGTATTACCATCGCAACCTCCCACGTGGAGTACGATTCTCCGGAGCGTCACTACGCACACGTTGACTGCCCGGGACACGCGGATTACGTCAAGAACATGATTACCGGTGCAGCCCAGATGGACGGCGCGATCCTGGTATGTGGTGCCACAGACGGCCCCATGCCCCAGACCCGTGAGCACATCCTGCTGTCCCGTCAGGTAGGTGTACCTTACATTGTGGTATTCCTGAACAAGGCTGACCTGCTGGCAGAAGACTGTGGCGGTGCCGACTCCGAGGAATACGAGGAGATGAAGGAGCTGGTTGAAATGGAGCTGCGCGAGCTGCTTGACCAGTACGAGTTCCCTGGCGACGACACACCGATCATCTGTGGCTCGGCCCTGATGGCGCTGAACGGCGAAGACGAGAACGGTCTGGGTACGACTGCGGTGAAGACCCTGGTAGAAACCCTGGATTCTTATATTCCGGAGCCCGAGCGTGCAATTGACGGCGCGTTCCTGATGCCGGTAGAGGATGTGTTCTCTATCTCGGGTCGCGGCACGGTAGTGACCGGCCGGGTAGAGCGTGGGATTGTGAAGGTGGGCGAGGAAATCGAGATCATCGGTATCCGCGACACCCAGAAGACCACCTGTACGGGTGTAGAGATGTTCCGCAAGCTGCTGGATGAAGGCCGGGCGGGTGAGAACGTTGGCGTACTGTTGCGCGGTACCAAGCGTGAAGACGTAGAGCGTGGCCAGGTACTGGCGAAGCCGGGTTCAGTGAACCCGCACACCAAGTTTGAGGCAGAGGTTTACATTCTGTCGAAGGACGAGGGTGGTCGTCATACGCCGTTTTTCAAGGGTTACCGTCCGCAGTTTTACTTCCGTACCACGGATGTAACCGGTGCGTGTGAATTGCCCGACGGCGTTGAGATGGTCATGCCGGGTGACAACGTGCAGATGGTTGTGACCTTGATCGCACCGATTGCGATGGAAGACGGTCTGCGTTTTGCGATCCGCGAAGGTGGCCGTACTGTTGGCGCCGGCGTTGTAGCCAAAATCTTCGAGTAAGTCTCTTGCTCAGGTTCCACTGAAAAGCCCGGCATTTGCCGGGCTTTTTTGTTTACCGGGGGCGGCTAATACCCGCGGTTCACATCCGACAGCTGCTCATTCAGGGTAAGGAAGTCATAGAGGATGCCGATAAAGAACAGGCCACCGGTGAGCAGGTAGATAATCCCGGTCAGGAACTTGCCCATGTAGAACCGGTGGATGCCCAGCCAACCCAGGAAAGTCAGCAGAATCCAGGTGATGTTGTAGTCCACAGGCCCTGGAATAAAGCGCTCGTCGGCTTCCCGTTCCATTGACGGGATAAGGAAAAGGTCGATAATCCAGCCTACAAACAACAGTCCCAGGGTACAAAACCAGATAACCCCGGAAATCTGCTTGCCATAGTAAAACCGGTGGGCCCCCATAAAACCGAAAATCCAGAGCAGGTAGCCCATAATGATAGAGTGCGTATTCTCAGTTCGGGACATCGGGGTCTTTCCTTGGGTCGGTGACTAAAGCCATTGATGGCATCTTCTGAGCTGGAACAAATTTCGTCAAGCTCTTAATATCTGTACCGCTATCGCCAAAACTGACCTGGATCATGGTCTTGTGACCCACAGGGATTATGCTGGCTTTGAAATACTGTTAATTCTATTAAGGAAGAACTATGTCTGTTGAGCATCACGATTTGATTCACGAACTGCCTGAACTTAAAGACCGGATCCACGCCCTGAAGCTGAATGATCATCATTTCAGGCGTCTTTTTGACGCCTACCACGAGCTGACTCGCGAGATCGAGAATATGGAAAACGAGGTTACGCCTGTCGCCACTCGCACCGAGGAGGAGGCCAAGGTGCGCAGGGTTCGACTCAAGGACGAGCTGTATAGAATGCTGACCGCTGCGGCCTGATCGCTATGGACTACGATGTGCAAAAGGAAGAGCTGGAGCGGCGCCTTGCGACGCTGCAGGCGCGGCTGGCCAGTATCAAGCGGGACGTCACCCAGGAGCACTCGGGTGATTCGGCAGAGCAGGCCCAGGAGCGGGAGAACGACGAGGTGGTGGATGCCATAGGCAACGAAACGGCCCTGTCGATCCGCGGAGTCCAGGCAGCGCTGGAGCGAATTGCGCAGGGCACCTACGGGGTCTGTGACAGCTGTGGTGAAGATATCGGGGAGGCCAGGCTTGAGGTGGTCCCCGAGGCCACGCGTTGCGTCAAGTGCGCGCAGTAGCTGCGTGGTGCGCCCTGTCTGGCTGAGCGTCCGCGGGGTGCCCTTTCCGGTCGGCTGAGCTGGGCGTCCCGCGCCCCAATTCGCCGCCTTAATCCCACAAAATAAAATCCCAACCCGTATTGACACCAGGGCGGGTCATCTTTAGAATTCGCGTTCCTTTTTTCGGGGGGCTCCGTAGCGGGCTCCTGGTTTTTTATTGACTGGAGTTAGGTCTGATGCAGAATCAACGCATTCGAATTCGCCTCAAGGCTTTTGATCATCGACTGATAGATTCGTCTACCCAGGAGATCGTGGAGACGGCTCGCCGCACTGGCGCGCAGGTCAAAGGCCCGATTCCCCTTCCGACCCGGAAGGAGAGGTTTACCGTGCTGGTTTCCCCGCACGTGAACAAAGATGCTCGTGACCAGTACGAAATTCGTACTCACAAGCGGATGCTCGACATCGTGGAGCCGACAGAGAAAACCGTTGACGCCCTGATGAAATTGGACCTGGCAGCAGGTGTAGAAGTACAGATTAGTCTTGGTTAACTACAGAAAATCGTAGCAAGACCTGCCCGCGGCGGGTGCCGTGGGTGTGTAACGCCCCGCCGAGTTAAAAGATTGGGGGGCGGCCATAGAGGGTTCAGCCCCGTACACTGAGAGGTTAGCAAAATGGCTATTGGCTTAGTCGGCCGTAAGTCCGGTATGACTCGTGTTTTTACCGAAGACGGCGTATCCATTCCAGTGACCGTAGTGGAGGTTTCTCCAAACCGTGTTACTCAGATCAAAGACCTTGATAGCGATGGCTATCGTGCAATTCAGGTCACATCAGGAAGCCGTAAGGCGTCCAGAGTAAGCAAGGCAGAAGCCGGCCACTTTGCGAAAGCGGGTGTCGAGGCTGGAACCGGTTTGTGGGAATTTCGCCTGGAGGCTGCCGATGAGGCGCCCGAGGTTGGCTCTGAGCTGACTGTCGAGCGTTTTGAGGTGGGTCAGATGGTCGATGTCGCCGGGCGGTCCAAGGGTAAGGGTTTCCAGGGTGGCGTCAAGCGCTGGAACTTCGCCATGCAGGATGCTACCCACGGTAACTCACTGTCACACAGGGCCCCGGGCTCCATCGGCCAGAACCAGACACCTGGTCGGGTATTCAAGGGCAAGAAAATGGCAGGCCACATGGGGGCGAGGAATGTCACCACCCAGGGGCTTGAGATTGTCCGTGTTGATGCTGAGCGCAATCTGCTGCTCATTAAGGGCGCAGTACCAGGCGCACCCGGTGGGGACGTTATCGTACACCCCACGGTCAAGGCATAAGGTTAGGGGGTCTCTAACGTGGAATTGAATGTATTAAAGCCGGGTAATGCCGCAGCAGGCACGGTGTCTGTTTCTGATGTTGCCTTTGCGCGCGAATACAATGAGGACCTGGTTCACCAGGTTGTCACTGCCTATATGGCAGGCGCTCGTCAGGGCACTCGCGCACAGAAAACGCGAGCGGACGTGGCCGGTGGTGGCAAGAAGCCCTGGCGCCAGAAAGGCTCAGGTCGTGCCCGGGCGGGAACCATCCGTTCTCCTATCTGGCGTAGCGGTGGTGTGACCTTTGCGGCGCGCCCGCAGGATCACAGCCACAAGGTTAATCGCAAGATGTATCGCGCGGCACTGTGCTCAATCATGTCGGAGCTCGCTCGCCAGGATCGACTGGTCGTGGTTGAGAGCATGGATCTGGCAGAGCCCAAGACCAAGCTGCTCGTCAAGCAGCTCGGGGAATACGATCTTGACAGCGTGTTGATCGTGTCTGCCGAGGTAGGTAAAAACCTGTACCTCGCGGCTCGCAACCTGCACAAGGTAGACGTGCGTGATGTCGATGGCGTCGACCCGGTCAGCCTGATAGGCCACGAGAAAGTAGTGATCACTGTCGATGCAGTGAAGAAGTTGGAGGAGATGCTGGGATGAACCAGGAGCGCATATTTCAGGTGCTGGAAGGCCCGCATGTTTCCGAGAAAGCCGCAATAGCTGCTGACCTGAACAACCAGTACGTTTTCAAGGTGGCGATCAATGCCACGAAGGCGGAAATCAAGAAGTCGGTAGAGCAGCTGTTCAAGGTCAAGGTGGACAACGTGAGCACCCTGAGAGTGAAGGGTAAGGTCAAGCGTAACAAGCACGGCTTCAGCACCAGGACCACCTGGAAAAAAGCCTACGTTCGGCTGCAGCAGGGTCAGGATATCGACTTTACGTCGGTTGATTAAGGAGTAGCTTCGAGATGGCAATTTTAACAAGCAAGCCCACTTCACCCGGTCGTCGTCATGTCGTCCGGGTAACAAGTGAAGGTCTGCACAAGGGCGCACCTTACAAACCTTTGCTGGAACCGCAAAACAGGAATGGCGGGCGCAATAACAACGGCCGGATTACAACCCGGCACGTTGGTGGTGGCCACAAGCAGCATTACCGCGTTATCGACTTCAAGCGCATCAAGGACGGTATTCCGGCCAAGGTAGAGCGCGTGGAGTACGATCCGAACCGCACAGCGCATATCGCATTGCTGCTGTTTGCCGACGGTGAGCGTCGCTACATTATTGCCCCCAGGGGTGTGCAGGCTGGCGACACCGTGCAATCCGGTTCCGCTGCGCCGATCAAGGTAGGCAACTGTTTGCCGCTGCGTAACATCCCGGTGGGTTCCACTGTTCATGCGATTGAGCTGAAGCCTGGCAAGGGCGCTCAACTGGCTCGTTCTGCCGGTGCCTCGGTGCAGGTCGTGGCGCGTGAGGGTCAATATGCGACCTTGCGTCTGCGTTCTGGCGAAATGCGCAAGGTTTTGGCCGATTGTCGCGCCACTTTGGGCGAAGTATCCAATTCGGAGCACAGCCTGCGGAAGTTGGGCAAAGCCGGAGCAGCGCGCTGGCGTGGTGTTCGTCCCACCGTTCGCGGTGTTGCGATGAACCCGGTCGATCACCCCCATGGTGGTGGTGAAGGGCGTACATCAGGCGGTCGTCATCCGGTCAGCCCCTGGGGTACACCTACCAAGGGTTATAAGACACGTAAGAACAAGCGTACCAATAACTTGATCGTACGCCGTCGTGGTAAGAAGTAAGTTCGGTCAATAGACCCCAGAGATTAGAGGAAGAGACTGTGCCGCGTTCACTGAAGAAAGGTCCTTTTATTGACCTTCACCTGATGAAGAAAGTCGAAACTGCGATTGAAAGTAACGATCGCCGCCCGATCAAGACCTGGTCGCGCCGGTCTATGGTATCGCCGGATATGGTTGGCCTGACTATCGCCGTCCATAACGGTCGCCAGCATGTGCCGGTATTGGTCAATGAGGATATGGTCGGCCACAAGTTGGGTGAATTTGCGGCAACTCGCACTTTCAGGGGCCATATCGTTGACAAAAAGGTCAAGCGCTAAGCGCTTGCCTGTAGCGAGGTTAAGGAAATGGAAGTTGCAGCAAGATTAAAGGGCGCGCGGATTTCCGCACAAAAAGTCCGCCTGGTTGCTGACCAGGTGCGCGGAAAGCCCGTAGAGGAGGCTCTGAGCCTGCTCGAATTCAGCCCCAAGAAGGCGGCGCATATCGTCAAGAAGATTCTTGACTCTGCAATCGCCAATGCTGAGAACAATGAAGGTGCGGACGTCGACGAACTGAAGATATCCAGCATTTTTGTAGATGAAGGTATGACAATGAAGCGCCTGCGCCCCAGAGCCAAGGGTCGCGCGGATCGCATTTTCAAGCGTAGCTGTCATATCACCGTTAAAGTAGCAGACGGCGAAAGCTGAGTTTAGGAGAAGACCAAATGGGTCAGAAAGTACATCCGATCGGCATTCGGTTAGGTATCGTCAAAGACCATACCTCTGTCTGGTACGCCGATAGCAAGAACTATCCCAAGCAGTTGATTAACGACCTGGAGGTTCGCGCTTTTATCGAGAAGAAACTTGAGAATGCATCGGTGAGCCGGATAGTAATTGAGCGCCCCGCGCAAACAGCTCGTATCACGATTCACACGGCCCGGCCGGGAATCGTGATCGGAAAGAAGGGTGAAGACGTGGATAGCCTGCGCAAGACCCTGACCGAGAAAATGGGTGTGCCCGTGCATATCAATATCGAGGAAATCCGCAAGCCGGACCTCGATGCCAAGCTGGTTGCACAGAATGTCGCGCAGCAGCTTGAGCGACGCGTTATGTTCCGTCGCGCAATGAAGCGCGTTGTGCAGAACGCCATGCGCCAGGGCGCAGAGGGAGTTAAGGTCCAGATTGGTGGTCGTCTGGGTGGTGCTGAAATCGCCCGTACTGAATGGTACCGCGAAGGTCGTGTTCCGCTGCACACATTGCGTGCTGATATCGACTACGCAACATTCGAGGCGGCGACTACATACGGCATCCTGGGTGTGAAGGTTTGGATTTTCAAAGGCGAGGTTATCGGTGCTGAGAACGCGACCGATGGCGCCAAGAAGACAGCAACTAATTAAGGGTTACGCAGATGCTTCAACCAAAGCGTACAAAATTTCGCAAGATGATGAAGGGCCGCAATCGCGGCCTGGCACATCGCGGTAGCAAAGTAAGTTTCGGCGAGTACGGTCTCAAGGCAACAGGGCGTGGACGCCTTACTGCGCGACAGATCGAAGCTGCTCGTCGTGCGATGACGCGCCATATCAAGCGTGGCGGAAAAATCTGGATTCGGGTTTTTCCTGATAAGCCTATTACCGGCAAGCCACTGGAAGTGCGTCAGGGTAAGGGTAAGGGTAACGTGGAATATTGGGTAGCCCAGGTTCAGCCCGGCAAGGTGCTGTATGAGGTCCAGGGTGTAACTGAAGAGCTGGCGCGTGAAGCGTTTGCTCTGGCAGCTGCCAAGATCCCGTTAGCCACAACATTTGTAAAACGGTCGGTGATGTGATGAAAGCGAGTGAATTGCGTGAACAGTCCCCTGAGGACCTGAACAGTAAGCTGCTTACTTTGCGTGAAGAGCAGTTCAAGTTGCGCATGCAGAAGTCAACTGGTCAGTTGGGCCAGACACATTTGCTGCAACAGAACCAGCGGGATATTGCTCGCGTTAAGACCGTACTCAACGAGAAGGCGGGTAACTGAGAATGGCATCTGCAGAGAAGCGTACACGAGTTGTTACTGGCAAGGTTGTCAGCAACAAAATGGACAAGACGATAACGGTTTTGCTGGAGCGCCGGGTAAAGCACCCTGTATACGGCAAGTACATTACGCGTTCTTCCAAGATTCACGCGCATGACGAGAACAACCAGTGTGGCATTGGCGATACAGTCACTGTCGCGGAAACACGGCCAATTTCCAAGAGTAAGTCCTGGAAGCTGTTGGAAGTGGTTGTCAGCAACACCGAGGTCTGAGCGCAGGCTTAGCTGTTTTTATCGCAGTTTGGAGTAGAAGATGATTCAGACACAGTCGTATTTGGAAGTTGCCGACAACAGCGGTGCCCGTCGCGTGATGTGCATCAAGGTGCTGGGCGGATCCAAGCGTCGCTATGCCCGCGTTGGCGACTTGATCAAGGTTTCCGTCAAGGAAGCGATTCCTCGTGGCAAGGTCAAGAAAGGCCAGGTAATGACCGCAGTGGTTGTTCGTACTCGGAAAGGTGTTCGTCGTCCAGACGGTTCACTGATCAAGTTTGATGACAACGCGGCGGTATTACTCAACGCACAGCAGGCGCCGATCGGAACACGTATTTTTGGCCCCGTAACCCGAGAGCTGCGCGGTGAGAAGTTCATGAAGATTATTTCTCTGGCCCCGGAAGTTATTTAGGCCGGCCAGCAGGAGAGGAAAGGACATGTTGAAGATCAAACGCGATGACGAAGTGATTATCCTGGCCGGTAAGGACAAGGGTAAGCGCGGCAAGGTTCGCACGGTGCTGGACAACAACAAGGTGATTGTTGGTGGTATCAATATGGTGAAGAAGCACACGAAACCCAATCCCCAGGCGGGAGTTGCGGGTGGAATCGTCGAGAAAGAGGCGCCTATCCAGGTCTCCAACGTCGCGATATTCAACCCCACCAGCAACAAGGCGGATCGTGTTGGTTTTAAGGTGGAAGGGGATTCCAAGCAGCGGATCTTCAAATCCAGTGGCGAGGCAATTGACTCCTAGGCCGTTTTGGCTGACCGGGTTAGCAGGAAATAGACATGGCAAGGTTGAAAGACAAGTACAAGAGCGAGCTCGCTCCCCGTCTCAAAGAAGAGCTGGGTCTGGCAAATGTGATGGAAGTTCCACGCATTACCAAGATCACCCTGAATATGGGTGTGGGCGAAGCGCTGGGCGACAAGAAAGTTCTGGAGAACGCTGTCGCCGATATGGAGAAGATTTCCGGCCAGAAGGTTGTTGTGACCAAGGCGCGCAAATCAATCGCCGGCTTCAAGGTCCGCGACGGTTGGCCTATCGGTTGCAAGGTGACTCTGCGTGCCGATCGGATGTACGAATTCCTGGACCGCCTGATCAGCATTGCCATCCCGCGTATCCGGGACTTCCGTGGCGTCAGCCCCAAGTCGTTTGACGGCCGCGGTAACTTTGCGATGGGTGTAACAGAGCAGATTATTTTTCCTGAAATCAATTACGACCAGGTGGACGCGTTGCGTGGTATGGATATCACCATCACTACCAGCGCTCGTACGGACGATGAAGGTCGCGCCCTTTTGCGCGCTTTCAACTTCCCACTGAAAGCTTAAGAGGCGTTATACATGGCTAAAACTTCTATGGTGATGCGCGAGAGAAAGCGCGCTCGTACAGTGGCGAAGTACGCAGCAAAGCGTGCGGCGCTCAAGGCGATTCTCAACGACACAAAGGCCTCTGATGAAGAGAAGTGGGATGCACAGGTAAGCCTGCAGAAGCTGCCGCGTGATGCAAGCCCCGTTCGCGGCCGTCGGCGTTGCCAGATCACTGGTCGTCCCCACGGTGTCTATCGGAAGTTTGGTCTGTGTAGAAATAAATTGCGGGAAGCCGCAATGCGCGGCGATGTGCCCGGCCTGGTCAAGGCCAGCTGGTAACAAACCAGTCGGTTTACGGAGAGAATTAGATTATGAGTATGCAAGATCCACTGTCAGATATGCTGACCCGTATACGCAACGCGCAGATGGCTGGTAAAGAGTCTGTCGAAATGCCCGGCTCGAAGCTGAAGGCTGCCGTGGCGCAAGTGTTGAAAGATGAAGGCTATGTAGGCGAGTTCTCGCTGTCCACTGAAAGCGGAAAGCCTCGCCTGTCGATCGCACTCAAGTATTACCAGGGAAAGCCTGTAATCGCTGAAATCGACCGTGTGAGTCGCCCGGGTCTGCGCCGTTACAGCGGTAATGACGGGATACCCACGGTGCGCCAGGGGCTGGGTGTGGCAATTATCTCAACCTCTCGCGGTGTAATGTCTGATCGCGCGGCGCGCGCTGCCGGAGTTGGCGGCGAAGTATTGTGCACCGTTTTCTAAAAGTTGTTTGATTTAAAGAGCGTTTAAAATGTCTAGAGTCGCAAATAATCCGGTACAACTGCCCAATGGTGTAGAGGTCAAGCTTGACGGCAATGACGTTTCTATCAAGGGCAGCAAAGGTACGCTGCAGCTTTCGCTGGTCGAAGGTGTGCGGGTAAGCCAGGATGACAACGTTCTGACCATCGCCTATGACGGGGAAAAGCTGAAGGCCATGGCCGGAACAACCCGTGCACTGGTGAACAATATGGTCAAGGGCGTCAGCGAAGGTTGGGAGAAGAAACTGGTATTGAACGGTGTTGGTTATCGTGCCAAGGCCGACAACAAGAGCGTCAACCTGACCGTGGGCCTTTCCCATCCGGTTGACTACAAGTTGCCCGAGGGCGTTTCAGCCACAACGCCAAGCCAGACTGAGATCGTTGTCAGTGGTGTTGATAAGCAGGCGGTAGGCCAGGCAGCGGCGGAGCTTCGCAGCTTCCGTCCGCCAGAGCCATACAAGGGCAAAGGCATTCGCTACGCCGACGAGCATGTTCGTCGCAAAGAAGCCAAGAAAAAGTAGGTAACCTGAGATGAGTGTAAAGAATGATTCAAGACTGCGCCGGGCTCGTCGCTCGCGCGCACGTATGCGCGACCAGGGCATTAATCGCCTCAGCGTGCACCGTACACCGAGACACATCTATGCGCAGATCATAACTCCTGAGGGAGACAAGGTCCTTGCGAGTGCCTCGACACTGGATGGCGACCTGCGCACTGGCAAGACTGGCAATATCGAAGCTGCAGCTGCGGTAGGTAAGCTCGTTGCGCAGCGCGCAAAAAGCGCGGGCATTGAAGCTGTTGCATTTGATCGCGGCGGCTACAAGTACCACGGGCGTGTGAAGGCGCTGGCTGATGCGGCACGTGAAACTGGACTGAATTTCTAGGGTTATAGATATGGCTTTCAACGATCAGAAAAAGCAGCAACAGGAAGGTGACCTTCAGGAAAAGCTGGTCCAGGTGAACCGCGTGGCCAAAGTGGTCAAGGGTGGTCGTATATTCGGCTTTACTGCGCTGACGGTTGTCGGCGACGGCAATGGCAAGGTGGGTTTTGGTCGTGGCAAGGCGCGCGAAGTGCCGGTAGCTATCCAGAAGGCAATGGAAGCGGCCCGCCGCAACATGATCCAGGTTGAGATCAATAATGGCACCATCCAGTATCCGGTAAAGGCAGCGCACGGTGCTTCCAAGGTTTACATGCAGCCGGCCTCTGAAGGTACAGGTGTTATCGCCGGTGGCGCTATGCGTGCTGTGCTTGAGATCGCGGGCGTACACAATGTACTGGCGAAGTGCTACGGGTCTACCAATCCGGTCAATGTGGTTCGAGCCACATTCAACGGCCTGCGCGATATGTGCGCGCCGGACGAGGTTGCCGCAAAGCGCGGAAAGACCGTCGAAGAGATTCTGAACTAATTATTGGGTTTGCTCGTCATGGCTAAAGCAACTATTAAAGTCACACAGATCAAGAGTGCGCATGGTCGCCTGAAGAACCACAGGGCATCCATCGCTGGTCTGGGTTTGCGTCGTATCGGTCACACCGTGGAAGTGGAAGACACTCCCTCGGTACGTGGCATGATCAACGCGGTAAATTACCTCGTAAGGGTTGAGGAATAAATCATGTCAGATGTTATGCGACTGAACACCCTGAGCCCCGCTTCAGGAGCCCGCAAAGATGCCAAGCGCGTCGGTCGCGGCATTGGTAGCGGGACCGGCAAGACAGCCGGTCGCGGCCACAAGGGTCAGAAGGCACGCTCAGGCGGTAGTGTAAGGCCCGGTTTTGAGGGTGGCCAGATGCCACTGCAGAAGCGCCTGCCGAAGTATGGTTTCAGTTCGAGGATCTCCCGCACAACGGCCCAGGTTCGCCTCGGCGAGCTCAACGGTGTCGAAGGGGATGTAATCGACCTCGAGGCGCTCAAGGGCGCGGACCTGATTCGGGATAACATCGCACGTGTGCGTGTGTTTCTGTCAGGCGAACTGACCAAGCCCGTTACCCTCAAGGGTATAGCGGTCACCAAGGGCGCTCGTGAAGCTATCGAGAAAGCCGGCGGAAAAGTAGAGGAATAAATGGCCACACCTCAACTGCCACAGGTAAACAAGGCGGGATTGGGCGAGCTTTTTGCTCGCCTTCGTTTTGTCCTGCTCGCAATAATCGTATACCGGATCGGAACCCACATTCCTGTTCCCGGCATCGACCCCGATCAACTGGCGGCCCTCTTTAACCAGAACCAGGGCACCATCCTGGGTCTGGCGAATATGTTTTCGGGCGGCGCGCTGGAGAGGATGAGTATTCTTGCGCTGGGGATAATGCCCTACATCTCTGCATCCATCATCATGCAGTTGATGTCGGCAGTGACGCCCCAATTGGAGCAGTTAAAGAAGGAAGGTGAGGCGGGCCGGCGCAAAATCAGCCAGTACACGCGCTATCTCACTGTGGTACTGGCAATAGTCCAGGCGACTGGTATGACCGTCGGTATGGCCAACCAGGGCATGTCCTACGATACCTCGCCCCTGTTTTTCGTGATCGCTATTACTTCCCTGGTCACAGGTGCGGTGTTCATGATGTGGCTGGGTGAGCAAATCACCGAAAAGGGTGTGGGCAACGGTATATCGCTGCTGATCTTCGCGGGCATTGTCGCGGGACTGCCGGCCGCGATCGGTCAATCGCTGGAGCAGGCGCGTCAGGGCGAGCTGAACATTCTCGTGCTGTTACTGATCCTGACCCTGGCTATCGCCGTTATTTACATGATCGTATTTATCGAGCGTGGCCAGCGCCGCATTACCGTGAACTATGCCAAGCGGCAGCAGGGTCGCAAGATGTACCAGGCGCAGAGTTCTCACCTGCCGCTCAAGGTGAACATGGCGGGTGTAATCCCGGCTATTTTTGCCAGCAGCATACTGCTGTTCCCCGCATCCATTGCCCAGTGGTTCGGCTCGTCCGGCTCGGCTGACTGGCTGCAGGACCTGGCAGTGGCTATCGGCCCCGGTCAGCCGCTCAATATTCTGCTGTTTACCGTATTCATTGTGTTTTTCTGTTTCTTCTATACGGCGTTGATGTTCAACCCGGTAGAGGTGGCCGACAACCTGAAACGGTCCGGCGCTTTCGTGCCAGGTATCCGCCCCGGGCAGCAGACAGCAAATTATATCGATGGCGTGCTGACCAGGCTGACGGTCTTCGGCGCAGCCTATATTGCCCTGGTATGCCTGATGCCCCAGTTCCTTGTCGTGATGTGGAACGTGCCCTTTTACCTGGGAGGCACCTCGTTATTGATCGTGGTTGTAGTCGTAATGGACTTTATGGCCCAGGTGCAAAGTCACCTGATGTCCCACCAGTACGACTCGGTAATGAAGAAAGCCAATTTGAAAACCTATGGTGGTGCCGGGCGGGTTCGCTAAGGCGAAGTGCGGCACACCAGCGCTAAGGGAAACGGAGAAGTAGTCATGAAAGTACGTGCATCGGTCAAGAAGATTTGCCGGAATTGCAAGGTAGTGCGCCGAAACGGCGTGGTGCGTGTGATCTGCAATACAGACCCTCGCCACAAGCAGCGCCAGGGGTAATACCCGGCGGTTGATTTTTAGTAACGATTTCGCTAGAATGCCGCGCCTTTTGTCCGGGAACAGCTGAGAATAGTCAGTTTTAGAAAGCCAGGACAGGGTTAGCCGCACAGCGCGACGATAAACGATTGGAGAAAGATGGATGGCTCGTATTGCCGGCGTCAACATACCTGATAACAAACATGCTGTTATCTCTTTGACATACATTTTTGGTGTGGGCCGCAGCCAGGCTCGTCGCCTGTGCGCCGATACCGGTGTCGCGGAAAGTACCAAGATCAGCGAACTGACCGAAGGCGAAATGGACGCTTTGCGTACCAAGGTCTCGGACATGATGGTCGAGGGTGACCTGCGTCGTGAAGTCTCCATGAACATCAAGCGCCTTATGGACCTGGGCTGTAACAGGGGGCTGCGCCACCGCAGGGGCCTTCCTCTGCGCGGTCAGCGCACCAAGACCAATGCCCGTACCCGCAAGGGTCCGCGCAAGCCGATTCGCAAGTAAGGGTTCACCCTCAGCGAGTCCGTTTTTAGTGTAGCTGCACCCAAGTGCAGTGTTGATATTAAAGCAGGAAGTTAATTATGGCCAAGCCAGGTGCCAAAGGCACTCGTAAGAAGATCACCAAGACAGTTGTGGACGGTATTGCTCATGTTCACGCGTCTTTCAACAACACCATCATCACGATTACCGACAGGCAGGGTAATACCCTGAGCTGGGCCACCTCTGGTGGTTCAGGCTTCCGCGGTTCGCGCAAAAGCACCCCGTTCGCAGCCCAGGTTGCGGCCGAGCGTGCCGGAGAGGCAGCCAAGGAATACGGGCTGAAGAACCTGGATGTGCAGGTCAAGGGACCCGGCCCCGGTCGAGAATCTGCCGTGCGCGCGCTCAATGCCTGCGGCTACAAGATCAGCAACATCACCGACGTGACGCCGATACCACACAACGGCTGCCGTCCTCCCAAGAAACGTCGCGTATAACGCTTACAGGATAGAATTGACATGGCTCGATATATTGGACCCAAGTGCAAGCTCTCCCGTCGTGAAGGAACAGACCTGTTCCTGAAAAGCGGTGTGCGAGCGTTGGAAAGCAAGTGTAAAGCAGAAGCAGCCCCCGGCCAGCACGGCGCCCGTCGCGGTCGTCTGTCTGACTACGGCGTGCAGCTGCGTGAAAAGCAAAAAGTGCGTCGCATCTATGGTGTACTGGAGAAGCAGTTTCGCAATTACTACAAGGAAGCAGCCCGCCTGAAGGGTGCAACCGGCGAGAACCTGCTGCAGCTCCTGGAAAGTCGGCTGGACAACGTGGTTTACCGTATGGGGTTTGGCTCTACTCGCGCCGAAGCACGCCAGATGGTCGCGCACAAGTCGATACTCGTGAACGGTACCATCGTCAATATCGCGTCTTACCGCGTTAAGCCCGGCGATATCGTGTCCCTGCGTGAAAAAGCAAAGAAGCAGCTGCGAATCCAGTCTGCCCTTGCGCTGGCTGCCCAGCGTGGCGAACCCGAGTGGATTGAAATGAACAGTGAGAAGCTGGAAGGGGTCTTCAAGTCGGTTCCCGATCGTCAGGATCTTTCTTCTGAGATCAACGAAAACCTGATCGTCGAGCTTTACTCCAAGTAATCCACTGAAGGACTAACCTACAATACAGGTGCCCCAATGCAGAGTGCAGTGAACGAATTTTTGACACCCCGTGTCATCAAGGTTGATGAAAAGAACAACACCCGCGCCCAGGTTACCCTGGAGCCGCTGGAGCGTGGCTTTGGCCACACCCTGGGTAACGCATTACGTCGTATCCTCCTGTCATCTATGCCCGGCTGTGCTATCACCGAGGTAGAGATAGACGGTGTACTGCATGAGTACAGCGCTATCGAGGGCGTCCAGGAAGATGTTATCGAGATTTTGCTGAACCTCAAGGGCGTGGCCCTGGTAATGAACGGCAAGGAAGAAGCAGAGCTGACACTGAACAAGAAGGGGCCCTGTGTGGTCACCGCAGCTGACATTCAGGTCGATCACGATATCGAGGTGCGCAACCCCGAGCACGTGATCTGCCACTTGAACAGCAATTCGGACATCAGGATGAAGCTTACCGTGGCACGTGGTCGCGGCTACTCCCCGGCTGATTCACGGGAAAGTCCTGAAGAAGAAACCCGCTCTATCGGCAGGCTGCAACTGGATGCGACCTTTTCGCCGGTCCATCGCGTGTCCTACGTGGTAGAGGCTGCTCGAGTAGAGCAGCGCACCGACCTGGACAAGCTGGTACTGGATCTCGAGACCAACGGCACAATCGATCCGGAAGAGGCCATTCGGCGCGCCGCGACCATCCTGCAGCAGCAGCTGGCCGTGTTCGTAGACCTGGAGAGCGAGAGCGAGTCTGTCTCCGTGGTTGAAGAGGACGAGGTAGATCCGATTCTGCTGCGCCCTGTAGACGACCTCGAGTTGACAGTACGCTCCGCCAACTGCCTCAAGGCAGAGAATATTTACTACATCGGTGATCTGGTGCAACGCACTGAAGTCGAACTGCTCAAGACACCCAACCTGGGCAAGAAGTCGCTGACCGAAATCAAGGACGTTCTCGCTTCGCGCGGTTTGTCCCTGGGCATGCGCCTGGACAACTGGCCGCCCGCGAGCCTTAAGAACGACGACCGGGTGTTGAGCGTTTAAGCAAACGACGATCGGATCCGGAGGTATTTGCCGGGTCCGCATCACACTAACTCGTGCGAGTGAGATAGCACAGACAGTATAGGATTGGAAAAATGCGTCATCGTCATAGTGGACGTCAGTTAAACAGGAACAGCTCCCACCGCAAGGCCATGTTCCGCAATATGGCCGTGTCCCTGGTGGAGCACGAGCTGATTAAAACCACATTGCCCAAGGCAAAGGAACTGCGTAGCTACGCGGAACCGTTGATTACCCTGGCCAAGAAGGACAGCGTAGCAAACCGCAGGCTGGCCTTTGACCGCACTCGCAGCAAAGAGGCCGTGGGCAAGCTGTTCGCAGAGCTGGGTCCTCGCTACCAGGAGCGTCCGGGTGGTTATATCCGCATTCTCAAGTGCGGCTATCGTACTGGTGACAAGGCGCCTATGGCCTATGTAGAGCTGGTCGACCGCCCCCAGGTTGAGCGTGTCGAGGAAGACGAAGACTAGGGTATTGCCCTGGTCTGGTCGCTAAAAGCCGGGTATTGCCCGGCTTTTTGGTTTCTGGCCCTCCCGTGTTGCACCGGCAGGCGTTTATTCTCAGGGGGAATTGTCACGATAGCTGGTCGCCAGGGCAGGGCGTCCGAAAAACAGGGCGGCACCCAGTACCAGGCGCTCCGCGCTGCCAAGTTTCGCCCGCTCGGCCAGCACCTGGCGTGCCAGCGCGGGTTCATCCGTGATCACACCGTCCACCCCCATGGATATCCAGCGCGACAGTGACAGTGCGTCATTGACGGTCCAGACAAACACCTGCATTCCCGCCGTGTGTGCCCGGCGTATGAAGGCCGGGCTGGCCATGTTCTGGTTGACCGCGAGAAAGTCGACCTCCAGGCGCGTCAGGTCGCCCACGGCGCTGGCGGCGAGCAAGCCGGCGGTCCAGTCCGGCCGCAGGTCTTTGAGCTTGCTGACCCCTTCCAGTTTCAAGGACATCACCACGACCTGATCCGCCATGCCGGCCTCTTCCACAATATCAACCACCCGCTGTTCCAACTGCTGGTCGTGGCCGTAATATTTAAGCTCTATCACCAGGCCGGAGCGATCCCTGACCTCATTGAGTACCTCTTTCAGGGTGGGCACCCGCTGGTCGGCAAAGCCGACATCGAACCAGCTGCCGATATCGATCTGGCGAATCTCCGCCAGGTCACCCTCCCAGATTTTCAGGGGGTTGCCCGCCAACTTCATGAAGTCACTGTCGTGAACAACGACAACCTGGCCATCCCTGCTTTCCTGTACATCAATTTCCACCCAGTCAGTTTCATCATCAAGCGCCCTGCGCACTGCTGCGAGAGTGTTCTCAGGAGCGGCGCCGGCGGCGCCCCGGTGGGCGATGACGAGCACCTCGTCATCGAGTTTGATATTCCGCAACAGCGACAGGCCGGTGACTACCGCGATTGCCGTGAAGGCTACGGCAGCGGTAACCAGCCAGCCGGTGCTCCATCGGACTATACTTCCGGTGTTTGCCTCACGCAGTTTCCGCCGCAGTACCGTCTCTGCCACGCCTGGCTTGTAGCGTTCGAACGCGGCCGCGACAACGAAAGCGAAGCTGGCCATGTAAAAAGCAGTCGCGAGAATATTCAGGCAGGTCCAGACCAGCGCTATCGCGCCCAGTAGCAGCACCAGCAGGGACAGGCTCTGCCCGGGAGATGTCACCGCCAGTGCGGTAGCGCCACTCAGAAAGGCCAGCGGTAGCAGGGAAACGGCCAGAACCAGTAACAGCCAGCGGGAGAAGGCCCCGAAGAGCTCGCCCAGCCGGCCCTCGGTAAGCGCTTCACTGCTGGCAAAAGCCGCTCGCGGTGCTGTGTCCGTAAACAGTACCAGGGGTAGCGCAAGGCTCCACTGCAACAATTTACGGCCCAGCAACCAAACCAGCAGCAGCACTACCGGCCCTGCCATGAGCAGTGCGTGGTAGAACGCCGGAGGCCTTTCAGACAGGTAGTAGTTGATATCGTAATCGCCCAGTTGCCACTGCGCGATGGCGGCGATTGCGGCCAGCGCTGGCAGCAGGTAAACCAGTACTCGCACCGTCAGGCCCGTGGTGAGTCGCAACAGCGGCAGGGCGTGTTGCAGGGAGTAGCGCACCGCGGCCAGCGGGGCGATCTTCACAGAGTGCTGGGCGCCCTGGGCGATGGCCTGCAGGGCGCCCAGTTCCAGCCCGCCTATCGCCAGCAACAGGCCGATCAGGAAAACCGCGGACGCCAAACCCAGCGGGGAAAGCAGCAGCAGCGCGATATCCTGGTCGGCGACAGCCGCTTTGCCTGACAGGGTCAGCAGGCCCTGCAAGGTAAAGCCGAACAGCGGTGCGAACAGGGCCAGCCCCAGCAGGGAAAACAGCAGGTGAACGACAAGTACCGGGCGCCAGTATTGTCGAGCCAGTCTCAAAACGGAAGCAAGCTGCATGTGGCCCAACCTCTTATTGTAATGCTTCTCATTACCGGAGATTCCAAAATACCATGTCGGCGTCTAGATCGCACCGCAGGGTCCATTGCCCCCGTAACCTGGCTTGCGCGCCTGCCGTCTTCTGCTAGGCTGCGGATTCATTACGGTTAAGGAGAACATGCAGTGGCGGATACGACTTTGTTAACTGACGGCTTGTTTTTTGGTGAGGGTCCGCGCTGGCACGGGGACCGGCTCTGGTTCAGTGATTTTTATGATCATGCCGTAAAATCCGTGGACGGTGCCGGGCAGGTCACTATCGAACATCGCTTCGACGACCAGACCTCGGGGCTTGGCTGGCTGCCCGACGGGCGCTTGCTGGTTGTCTCGATGCGGGACATGAAGGTACTGCGGCAGGAGAGCGAGGGATTTGTGGAACATGCCGACCTGTCTGGCCTGGCCCGCCACCTGTGTAACGACATGGTGGTAGACGGCGTCGGAAGGGCCTGGGTAGGCAATTTCGGCTTTGACCTCGACGGCGAGTTCGACCGGCGCGGCCCGGAAGCTGTATTGGCAGATCATCCCACAGCGAAGCTTGCCCGGGTCGATCCGGACGGCAGTGTTCACCTGGCCTGCGACGACATGCACTTCCCCAACGGCAGTGTGGTCACGCCGGATGGCAAGACCCTGGTGGTGGCAGAGTCCCTTGGCATGTGTCTCACCGCCTTCGACATAGGCGAATCGGGTGAGCTGTCCAACCGCCGGATCTGGGCCGAGGCGGGCTCGCGGGCGCCGGACGGGATTTGCCTGGATGCGGATGGCAATATCTGGGTGGCCAACGCCCTGGGGGCTGAATGTGTCTTGTTCGCGCCGGGTGGGGAGGTATTACAGGTTGTTACGACAAGCCAGAACTGCTTTGCCTGCATGCTGGGCGGCGAGGACGGACGTACGCTGCATATGGTCACCGCCCAATCCAGCCATCACGCCACGGTGTCCGCCCAGCGCACAGGCAAAATAGAAGTGCTGGGCGTAGACACGCCCGGCGCCGGTTGGCCCTGATTACCGGGGCGGCTCAGGCCGCCCGCTTTCTTGTTTTGCGTTGTTTGAGCATGGGTGCGAGAAACTGGCCGGTGAACGAGTGCCTGCATTTGGCCACGGTCTCAGGTGTTCCAGTGGCAATGATCTGGCCGCCGCCGCTTCCTCCCTCGGGACCGAGGTCCACTAGCCAGTCTGCGGTTTTGATCACGTCCAGGTTGTGCTCGATAATGACGATGGTGTTGCCGTGGTCGCGCAGGCGGTGCAGCACTGCCAGCAACTGCTTGATGTCCTCAAAGTGAAGGCCGGTGGTGGGTTCATCCAATATATACAGGGTTTTGCCGGTATCGCGCTTTGACAGTTCCCGCGACAGCTTGACCCGCTGTGCTTCCCCGCCCGAGAGCGTGGTTGCCGCCTGTCCCAGGCGTATGTAGGACAGACCCACATCCATCAGGGTCTGGAGCTTGCGGGCGATGGCTGTAACCGGCTCAAAAAACACCAGGGCGTCCTCTACAGTCATATCCAGTACCTCGTGGATATTCTTGCCCTTATAGCGAATTTCCAGCGTCTCGCGGTTGTAGCGCTTGCCCTTGCAGATATCACAGGGCACATAGATGTCCGGCAGGAAGTGCATCTCCACCTTGGTGACGCCATCGCCCTGGCAGGCCTCGCAGCGGCCGCCCTTGACGTTGAAACTGAAGCGGCCGGCCTTGTAGCCACGCGAGCGGGCCTCCTGGGTGCCGGAAAACAGTTCGCGCACCGGGGTGAAAATGCCGGTGTAGGTAGCCGGGTTGGAGCGCGGTGTGCGGCCTATCGGGCTCTGGTCGATGTCGATGCACTTATCGATCTGGTTCATACCCTCGATGGAGCCATACGGCGCCGGGGTCAAGGTGGTTGCACCGTTCAGTTCGGTCGCTGCGATAGGGTAGAGCGTGCCGTTGATGAGAGTGGATTTGCCGGAGCCCGAGACGCCTGTTACACAGGTGAGCAGGCCCAGGGGTATTGCCAGTGTTACTGCCTGCAGGTTGTTGCCGGTTGCGCCCGCCAGAACCAGCTGCCGTTTGGGGTCGAAGGCTGTGCGCTGGGTGGGTATATCAATCTTGCGCTTGCCGGACAGGTAAGCGCCGGTGAGGGAGTCCTCGGTGGCGAGAATATCCTTGAGCTTGCCCTGGGCCACCACCTTGCCGCCGTGAACACCCGCCCCAGGTCCGATATCGATGATGTGGTCTGCGCTGCGGATCGCCTCCTCATCGTGCTCTACCACCAGCACGGTGTTGCCCAGGTCGCGCAGGTGCGTCAGGGTTGCGAGCAACCGTTCATTGTCACGCTGGTGCAGTCCAATGGAGGGCTCGTCCAGTATGTACATAACGCCCACCAGGCCTGCGCCAATCTGGGATGCCAGTCGAATGCGCTGGGCTTCGCCCCCGGACAGGGTCTCGGCGCTGCGGTTGAGGGTCAGGTAGTTGAGCCCCACGTCTACCAGGAAGCGGTAGCGTGCCCGCAGCTCTTTCATGATCTTTTCCGCGATCTCGCCCTTGCGCCCCTCCAGTTGCAATTGCTCGAAATACAGCTCGGCCTCGCCTACCGGCATGCTGGTGATACTGGGCAGGGTGCGTTCATCCACAAAGACATGGCGCGCGTCGCGCCGCAGCCTGGTGCCTTCGCATTCGGGGCACAGGTGGGTGGACAGGAACTTGGCCAGCTCCTCACGCACCGAGGCGGAGTCAGTGTCGCGGTAGCGGCGTTCCATATTGGGAATGATCCCCTCGAAGGAATGGTTGCGCTTGAACACGTCGCCCCGGTCGTTCACGTAGGCAAAGGCGATCTCCGTCTTGCCGCTG
Organism: uncultured Gammaproteobacteria bacterium; assembly: GCA_963765545.1. GTDB lineage: Bacteria > Pseudomonadota > Gammaproteobacteria > Pseudomonadales > Halieaceae > JARRPM01. The sequence continues at coordinate 367,983 of CAVXWW010000003.1, forward strand.
CCGTTGAGGATTACCTGCCGGTGTTTCTTGCCCAGTTCCTCAAAGGGGGTGTCGATGTCGAAACCGTAGTGTTCCGCCAGTGAGGTGAGCATGTGGAAATAGTAGACATTGCGTCGGTCCCAGCCGCGAACAGCCCCCTCTGCCAGGCTCGCCTCCGGGTGCAGTACAATCCGCTCCTCGTCAAAATACTGGCGCACGCCAAGGCCGTCGCAGCTGGAGCAGGCCCCGGCAGGGTTGTTGAAGGAGAACAGTCGCGGTTCCAGCTCGTCGATGCTATGTCCGCATTCGGGGCAGGCGAAGCGGGCGGAAAAGCTGATGTCCTCTCCATCACCGTCCATGTAACTTATCGCGGCCAGGCCGTCGGTGAGTCCCAGCGCGGTCTCAAAGGATTCCGCCAGCCTGATCGCCAGGTCTTCACGGACCTTGAACCGGTCCACGACAACTTCTATACGATGCTTCTTCTTTTTGTCCAGCTCCGGAAGGTCGTCCAGGTCCGTCACAATACCGTCAACCCTGGCTCTTACGAAACCGCCGGCACGCAGTTCTTCGAACACATGCAGATGCTCGCCCTTGCGGTCCCTGACGACCGGCGCCAGCAGCATCAGTTTGCTGCCTGCCGGCAGGGCGAGGACGCTGTCCACCATCTGGCTGACTGTCTGCGCTTCCAGGTTGCGGCCGTGATCAGGGCAGCGTGGTTCGCCCACTCGCGCGAACAACAGTCTCAGGTAGTCATAAATCTCGGTTATGGTGCCCACCGTGGAGCGCGGATTGTGGGAGGTGGATTTCTGCTCGATGGAAATGGCCGGTGACAGGCCCTCGATATGGTCCATGTCGGGCTTTTCCATCATGGACAGGAACTGCCGGGCGTAGGTGGACAGGGATTCCACGTAGCGTCGTTGGCCCTCCGCGTACAGGGTGTCAAACGCCAGCGATGACTTGCCGGAGCCGGACAGTCCGGTAATTACCACCAGCTTGTCCCTGGGGATGTCCAGATCGATATTCTTAAGGTTGTGGGTGCGTGCCCCACGTACTTGAATGGTGTCCATATGTGGCCATATATCGTGGTGAAGGCGGAACCGGGCAGTATATGCCCTGCCTGATGTGGCTGCAAAAACATCCTCTTATTTACGGCGGGGGCGGGTGGATGGATGTGCTGTGGGCGCTGAAACTGATATTATTGCGCGTTGTTAATTTGAAGACCAAATCCCCGTGATTACTGAACATCCGATGACAGCGCTGGAGCGGCGCACCGTAAGCGCGCTGGTGTTGCTATACAGCTTCCGCATGCTCGGCCTTTTCATGGTGCTGCCGCTGCTGGCCCTGTATGCGGCCGACCTGCCCGATGCCACGCCCGGCCTGATCGGCCTGGCCATCGGCGCCTATGGCCTGACCCAGGCCGCGCTGCAGATTCCTCTGGGTTGGCTCTCGGACCAGGTGGGGCGCAAACCCGTGATAGTCGGGGGCCTGCTGGTGTTTGTTCTGGGCAGTGTGATCGCTGCGACCGCGGATAGCCTGTGGGGTATCGTCCTGGGGCGGGCGCTGCAGGGCGCCGGCGCCATCGCTTCCACTGTCATGGCGCTGTTGGCTGACCTGACCAGCGAGGAGCAGCGCACCAAGTCTATGGCTATTGTGGGCATCAGTATCGGCCTGGCCTTCGCTGTCTCCCTGGTCGTAGGGCCGGCAATCGCCGCCGCTGGAGGGCTCAGCACCGTGTTCTGGGTGACGGCGCTGCTGGCGGTGGGGGGCATCCTGATCGTTCTGTTCCTGGTACCCAACCCCTCCGCCGTTCCGGTCGTGCACAGCGACGTGGGTGCCAAGCCCCGGTTGGTGGGGCGCGCGCTGAGGAACCCTGAATTGCTCAGGCTGGATTTCGGAGTATTCACCCTGCATTTCATTCTCATGGCCAGTTTTCTCGTGGTGCCGGGGGCGCTCGAGCAATTGGCGGGCGTGGACCGCGCCCATCACTGGCAGGTCTATCTGCCGGTGCTGCTGCTGTCCATCGTGGGCATGGCCTTGCTGATGCGCGTGTCAGAACGGGGTGGTCGTCCCCGGGAGATGTTCCTGAGCGGTATCGTGATGCTGGCTGTTGCTATCCTGGTTATCGGGCTGGCGGCCGGTCCCTACACGCTCTATTTTGGCCTGCTGTTGTTTTTCACCGGCTTCAATTTCATGGAGGCGACGGTTCCCTCCCAGGTGAGCAAGACCGTATTTGCCGGCGGCAAGGGCACTGCCCTGGGGATCTATTCCACCTGCCAGTTTTTCGGCACCTTTGCCGGTGGTGCAGGCGGGGGCTGGATGATGCAGTATTTCGGTGCAATCGGCGTGGTCGGCCTGTGTGCGGGCCTGGCCGCGGTCTGGTTCCTGCTGGCGCTGGGTGCTGGCCGGACCCTGATGCCGGACCCGGAGCATCTGCCCGGGGCGAGGTAAACAAGCGCCGTAGTGCCGGGCGCAGGTCCGCGGCGCGCCGCATCTGATGGAACTGTGATCAAACATGGCTGGTGGAGCTGTCGCAATTGGGTGACGGGATTGCTATAGTCGATGGCTCGTCCGCTACACCAATTTCGTATTCAAATTGAGGAATTCCTATGGCTTCACGGGGCGTCAATAAAGTCATACTGGTGGGTAACCTGGGCAACGACCCGGAAACGCGTTTTTTCCCCGACGGTGGGGCCGTCACCAATGCCAGCATCGCCACCAGCGAAACCTGGAAAGACAAACAGACCGGCCAGATGCAGGAAAAAACCGAGTGGCACCGGGTGGTTTTCCGGGACCGCGGTAACTTCCGCCTCGGGCAAATTGCGGGGGAGTACCTGAAGAAGGGCTCGAAGGTATACGTCGAGGGCCGTCTCCAGACCCGCAAATGGCAGGACAAGGCCGGTGTGGATCACTACACCACCGAGGTCCTGGCGAACGAAATGCAGATGCTGGACGCCCGACCAGCCAGTGCTGGCGGCGAGTACAGTGCACCCGGAGGCGGTCAGGCCGCTGCTCCCAGAGCCCCAGCTGCCGCGCCTGCAGCCGCGCCGGCAGCAAGTTCCCAGCCCGGTGGGTTCGACAACTTTGACGACGATATACCGTTCTGATGTGCCTTGGCTGATGACTGCCTGAACGTGTCTCGAGCGACGGTCTAGCGTCAGTGCGCGTACTCATATTGGGATCGGACACCCCGCTGGGCAATGCCCTGGTCGCGCGCCTGAAAAGCCTTGCCCGCCACGAGACCGTGTCCGTCACCCGTGCCGCCTGTCGCTGGAAGAGCGAGCGCCAGGCCAAAAAGGCGGTGGTGCGGGCCAAGTGCGAGATTGTCGTTGACTTGCGGGTGTCGGCCGCGGCCGACGGCGTTGACCAATTGCAGGAACTGGATCTCAAGCGCTGCCACTGGGTGGCGAAGGCCTGCCAGCGCAGCTCGATGACCTACCTGTACACCTCCACCTCCAGGGTCTTTTCCGGCCAGTTGGACAGGGCCTATACCGAGGAAGATTTCCCTGACAACGAGACTGCATTCGGTGCCATGCTTTCCAGCGCAGAACAACTGGTGCGGGACAGTTGCGAGCGGCACCTGATCCTGCGCCTTGGACCGGTTTTTTCGTATGAGGGCACCAACCTTATCACCCAGATGCTGGGCGAACTGGGATCCCGGGGTGGCAGCCTTGTTATGGACAATAACCTGCGAGGCTGTCCGGTAGCGGCCGACGACGGTGCCAGGGTGGTCTCCGCCGTCCTGGACCAGCTCAGTACCGGTATGGAGGCCAGTGGTATCTATCACTACTGCAGTTCGGACACGGCAACGTTCTACGAGTTTGCCGAGGCGCTGCTTGCATCGGCCTCCCAGTTCTCCGAGTTCAGCCCCAACGCAGTGCAATTGCAACGCCAGCCAGAGGGTTTCGCGCCGTTGAACCGCTCCCTGAACTGCAGCAAGATTCGTAATACCTTTGCGATCAAGCAGTCACCCTGGCGCAGTGCAATCCCCCGCATCGTCAAGCAATACTATGAACACCAGAGGAATGGATAGGCTGACACCATGGCGAAAGCAACAGATGACACATCCAGATCACTCGCGATAGCGGTCCTGACCGTCTCCGACACCCGCACCGCTGACAATGACACCTCGGGGGACTACCTGGTTCAGGCGCTGACAGGCGCGGGTCACTGCGCGGCGACCCGGTCTATCGTCGTCGACGACATCTACCAGATCAGGGCTGTGTTGTCGGCGTGGATAGCCGACAGTGGTATCGACGCCGTCCTGGTGACAGGGGGCACCGGTTTTTCCGGCCGCGATTCTACCCCTGAGGCTGTGCGCCCTCTGTTCGACAAGGACATAGACGGTTTTGGGGAGGTCTTCAGGGCTCTTTCCCATACCGAGATCGGCTCTTCAACGATCCAGTCCAGGGCAGTGGCCGGCTTTGCCAACAACACCGTTATTTTTTGTATGCCGGGTTCAACCGGTGCCTGCAGAACGGCCTGGGAGGGCCTGATTCAGGAACAACTGGACAGTAGTCATCGCCCCTGCAACTTTGTCGGGGTTCTGCAGGTCAGGGGTGGGCAGGCTTGACCCCATTGCTGCCGCTGGCCGAGGCCCTGGAACGGGTCCTTGCCAGCGCCCGACCCGGGCAAGCGATCACAGAAATAGCGCTCATCGATGCCCTGGGCGGGGTGCTGGCAGAGGATGTGGTCTCCGACCTGGCAGTCCCCGGCGATGACAACAGCGCGATGGACGGTTATGCCCTGCGGGCGGCCGAAGCCGATAGCGGGCTGCGGGTGGTCCAGCGCATCGCCGCCGGCGATACCGGGAGTATTGAACTTGCCCCGGGCAGCGCGGCCAGGATATTTACCGGTGCCGCGATACCGCCGGGGGCCGATGCAGTAGTGATGCAGGAAGACTGCACGGTGCACGCTGGGGTGTTGACTGTCTCCGGATCGGTAAGCCCGGCCCAGAATGTCCGCTCCCGAGGCCAGGATATCGCCCCGGGCGCGACAGTATTGACGCGGGGCAGGGTGCTGCGACCCCAGGATATGGGCCTGCTGGCGTCTATAGGGCGTGCGACGGTGCCGGTGTATGCACCGCTGCGGGTGGCGGTATTGTCTACCGGCGACGAACTGGTGGAACCCGGCGATACCGGGCTGCGGCGCGGCCAGCTTTACAACTCCAATCGCTACACCCTGGCCGGCCTGGTGCGATCCCTGGGTATGACCTTTATCGACGGGGGTATCGTGCCGGATGATCCCGCGGCCACTGCGAGGGCGCTGGAGGATGCCGCCGCCACTGCAGACTGTGTCATCACCTCCGGCGGGGTGTCCGTGGGCGAGGAAGATCACGTCAAGGCGCAGGTGGAGCGGCTGGGCCAGCTCGATTTGTGGAAGCTGGCCATCAAACCCGGCAAGCCGCTGGCCTTCGGTCGCATCGGAGAGACGCCCTTTATCGGCTTGCCGGGCAATCCATCCTCGGTTTTTGTCACGTTCTGTTTGGTCGCACGCCCGTTTTTGCGCCGCTTGCAGGGCGTGAGCGAACCGGGTGTGGCACGGCTGTACGCCAGGTCCATGTTCACGGTCAGTAAAGCGGGAGGTCGCCAGGATTATCTGCGTGTCACCCTGGAAAATGCTGCCGCCGGACTGCAGGCCCGGCGTTTCAGCAACCAGAGTTCAGGTGTGCTGAGCTCGGTCAGCTACAGTAATGCCCTGGCCGTGATTCCACCCGGGACCACGATCGCCGAGGGCGACGAGGTGGAAGTGCTGCTGCTGGATCTGCTGGCCTGACAAGCTGCATTGCCGGGGCGGGCCCGGCCAGCGGCCTAGACGGTGTATTTCTGGAATACCAGGGAAGCGTTGGTGCCGCCAAAGCCAAAGCTGTTTGACATTACCCGCTGCAGGTCGACATTGTCATGGCGCTGTATTGCAATCGGCAGGCCCTCTGCTTCCGGGTCCAGTGTTTCGATGTTGGCGGAAGCCGCGATAAACCCCTTTTGCTGCATCAGCAGGGAGTAGATCGCTTCCTGTACACCTGCTGCACCCAGTGAGTGACCCGACAGTGACTTGGTCGATCCCACCACGGGAATATGGTCCCGGTCCTGGTAGGCCGCACGTACCGCTTTCAATTCCTGGATATCACCTGCGGGCGTGCTGGTGCCGTGGGCATTGATGTAATCCACCGGTCCCGACACAGTGGCAAGCGCCTGCTGCATGCAGCGCACGGCCCCCTCGCCCGAGGGCGCAACCATGTCGTAACCATCGGATGTGGCGCCGTAACCAACCAGCTCCGCGTAAATCCTGGCCCCGCGCGCGAGGGCGTGTTCCAGGTCTTCCACAACCAGCATCCCGCCACCGCCCGCGATGACAAAGCCATCCCGATTGGCATCGTAGGCTCTGGAGGCCCGCTCGGGCGTATCGTTGTACTTGGTAGACAGTGCACCCATGGCGTCAAACAGGCAGCTCAGGGCCCAGTGCAACTCCTCGCCTCCACCGGCGAAGACGATGTCCTGCTTGCCCAGCTGGATCTGCTCCATGGCGTTGCCGATACAGTGTGCACTGGTTGAACAGGCGGATGATATGGAGTAATTGACGCCCTTGATCTTGAAAGGGGTGGCCAGGCAGGCTGAAACCGTGCTGCCCATGGTCTGGGTCACGCGGTATGGACCCACCCGCCGAATGCCGCGTTCGCGCAAAACATCCGCCGCCTCGACCTGCATCGCCGCCGAGGCCCCGCCGGAACCGGCGATGATGCCGGTGCGCACATTCGAAATGTCGGCCTCCTTCAGGCCGGCATCTTCGATGGCTTGCTGCATGGCGATATAGGCGTAGGCCGCCGCGTCGCCCATGAAACGCAGTTGCTTGCGATCTATCAGGGAAGCGATGTCGATCTCGGGAGCGCCCGCCACGTGGGAGCGCATCCCCATGTCTATCTGCTCCTGCCGCGAGCCGATACCGGAACGGCCTTCAAACAGTGAATTGCTGACTGACTCTGCACCGTTGCCCAGGCACGAAACGATACCCAGGCCGGTAATTACTACTCTCTTTGTGGTCATGGATTTAAAAGGACTCCGTCGATTTGAACAAGCCTACCCTAAGGTCGGAAGCCTTGTAGATTTCGCGGCCGTCCACCGAGACACTGCCATCGGCTATGCCCATTACCAGCTTGCGCTCAATAACGCGCCGCACCTGAATGTTATAGACCACTTTGGACGCGGAGGGGAGGACCTGGCCGCTGAATTTGACCTCGCCACAACCCAGTGCGCGGCCGCGGCCCGGGTTGCCGCGCCAGCCCAGGAAAAAGCCCACCAGTTGCCACAGTGCATCCAGGCCCAGACAGCCGGGCATCACCGGGTCGCCGGGGAAATGGCACTGGAAAAACCACAGGTCGGGGTGGATATCGAGTTCGGCGATGATCTCCCCCTTGCCGTGCTCGCCGCCCTCGGAGCTGATGTGGGTGATGCGGTCCAGCATCAGCATATTATCGGTGGGCAGTTGTGCGTTGCCTGGGCCGAATAGTTCACCGTTGCCGCAGGTGATTAATTCGTCCTTGTCATAGGCACTTTTGGCAGTCATAGGGTATCCAGTGATGGCTTGAAGTACGCGCTGGTAAATCGGCGCTTGCGACAGCCAGATTACCGCAAACGAAAAGCGCTCCGGGAAGCTCGCCCATTTTAAATGTTAGGGCCAACAAGTCCAGCGCATTCGGGAGCTGCCATATGTTTCGATTCACACTGTTAACCCGAGCACATCCCGGCCCTGTCGCCGGTAGCCAAGGGTATTGTCATCCGCTACCATTGCTGCACATCGTGTGATGTTATCGATGATTACATTCGAGTGCTCATCCTCATCACGTTTAGTTAAGCAGGTAACCTATGCTAACACCCGTCCTTCTTTCCGGTGGCGTCGGCAGCCGACTCTGGCCTGTCTCGCGCGAGGCGCACCCCAAACAGTTTTTACCCCTGGCGGGGGAGCTCTCCATGCTGCAGGAAACGCTGCAGCGCACCTCGGGGCTGGAAGAGAGCGCGGCACTGGTGGTCTGCAACGAAGAACATCGCTTTATGGTGGCGGAGCAACTGCGCCAGGTGAATATCAAGCCCGGCGCTTTGATTCTTGAGCCGGCGGGGCGCAATACTGCCCCGGCGGTGGCGCTGGCGGCGATACAGGCGCTGGCGACCGACCCGGAGGCACTACTGCTGGTGCTGCCGGCAGACCACGTGATTCGCGAGGTCGATGCCTTTGCGCTGGCCGTCAGCCAGGCAGTGCCGCTGGCCCAGCAGGGCCGCCTGATGACCTTCGGGGTGGTGCCGACCAGTCCCGAAACGGGCTACGGTTATATCAAGTGCGGCGCCGAATTGGCGACAAACCTGTATGACCTGGAACGATTTGTTGAAAAACCCGATACCGCTACCGCCCAGGACTACCTGGACAGCGGTAACTACCTGTGGAACAGCGGTATGTTCCTGTTGCGGGCTGCCACCTACCTGGAGCAGCTGGCCGAGCATGCGCCGGGGATGCTCAGCTGCTGTCGCGAGGCAATGGCGGACGCGACCACCGACATGGATTTTGTGCGTCCCGCCGCCGACAAGTTCCTGCAGTGTCCCAGTGACAGTATTGACTACGCTGTGATGGAAAAAACCGGCGCCGGTGGCGTGGTGTCCCTGGAGTGCGGCTGGAGCGATGTCGGCGCCTGGTCGGCGCTGTGGGATGTGGCGACCCGGGACAGTGACGGCAATGCCTGCAAGGGCGATGTGATGTTGGACAACTGCACCGGCAGTTACTTTCGCAGCGAGTCCCGCCTCGTCGCGGGCATCGGCGTGGACAACCTGGTGGTGGTGGAAACCGCGGATGCGGTATTGGTATCGGATCGCGCCAATGTGCAGAACGTGAAACGCATCGTCAATCGACTCAAGGACCTGGAGCGGCCGGAAGTATCGCAGCACCGGCGCGTCTACCGCCCCTGGGGTTCCTACGAGTCGCTGGTGACCTCACAGCGCTTCCAGGTGAAACGAATTGTTGTCGACCCCGGCCAGACCCTGTCCCTGCAGATGCACCACCACCGGGCGGAGCACTGGATAGTGGTGCACGGTACCGCCGAGGTTACCTGTGAGGACAAAGTCTTTATGCTGGGAGAGGACGAGTCAACCTATATCCCGCTGGGGCATAAACACCGCCTCGCTAATCCGGGGCGCATACCGCTGGAGTTAATTGAGGTCCAGTCGGGCGCCTACCTGGGTGAGGACGATATCGTGCGCTATGAGGATATTTACGGGCGCAGTGAGTAAGCGCCCCAACCAATACATGGAGTTTAGCCAATGATCAGCAAGTGTCTTTTCCCGGTGGCCGGCTACGGTACCCGTTTTCTGCCGGCGACCAAGAGCATGCCCAAGGAGATGCTGCCGGTAGTCAACAAGCCGCTGGTTCAATACGGCGTGGAGGAGGCCATTGAAGCGGGGATGACCACCTGTGCCATGGTCACGGGGCGGGGCAAGCGCGCCATCGCCGACCACTTCGATATCAGCTACGAGCTGGAGCACCAGATCTCGGGCAGCGGCAAGGAAACCTACCTCGAAAGTATTCGCAGTGTGCTGGACAAGGGTGTTTTCACCATGGTGCGCCAGCGCGAGATGAAGGGCCTGGGTCACGCGATACTCACCGGCCAGTCACTGATCGGCAACGAGCCTTTTGGTGTCCTGCTGTCGGACGATTTATGCCTCAATGAAGGCCCTGGCGTGCTGGCCCAGATGGCCGAACTGTACAAACAGTTTCGCTGTTCCATTGTGGCGATACAGGAAGTGCCGGCGGAAGATGTGGGCAGCTATGGCGTAATCGCTGGAGAAAGCCTGAGGGACGGTATTTACCGGGTAGATGAGATGGTGGAGAAGCCGGATCCCAAGGACGCGCCGTCCAACCTGGCCATTATCGGTCGCTATATCCTCACACCGGACATCTTCGACATCATCCGGGAGACCCCGCCCGGGGCCAACGGGGAAATACAGTTGACGGATGCGCTGCAGATACAGGCGCGGCGCGGCTGTGTGATGGCCTACAAGTTTCAGGGGCGGCGCTTTGATTGTGGCAGCGTGCCCGGCTTTGTAGAGGCCACCAATTTTGTCTACGAGAACTACTACCAGAAATCCTGAGGGCTCCGTCTGTGACTAAAATCACCTGTTTCAAGGCTTACGATGTGCGGGGCCGGGTGCCCGACCAGCTCAATGAAGACATTGCCCGCCGCATAGGCCGGGCGTTTGCCGGCGTGGTCAAGCCGCGACAGGTCGTGGTGGGACACGATATCCGGCTTACCAGCGAGGCTATCAAGGGTGCCCTGGTTGAGGGGCTGTTGGAGCAGGGGGTCGATGTCTACGATATAGGGCTGTGTGGCACCGAGGAGATATACTTTGCCACCTCCCATGCCGGTATGGACGGCGGTATTGCCGTCACCGCAAGCCACAACCCGAAGGATTACAACGGCATGAAATTTGTGCGGGAGGAGTCCAGGCCAATCTCCGGTGATACGGGCCTGTTCGATATCCAGGCGATGGCGGAGAAAAACGAGTTTACAGCGGCCGCTACGCCCGGGCAGCTGGAGGTCCTCGATACCTCAGACGCCTATATCAAACACCTGCTGTCCTATGTCGATGTGGCGGCGCTGAAACCGCTGAAAATAGTGGTGGATGCGGGTAATGGCGGTGCCGGGCGCGTCGTGGACCTGCTGGAACCGCACCTGCCCTTTGAGTTTATCAAGCTGCATCACGAGCCCGATGGCAATTTTCCCAACGGCGTGCCCAATCCGCTGGTGCCGGAAAACCGCGCGGCGACCATTGCGGCAGTGCGCGAACACGGTGCGGATCTCGGCCTGGGCTGGGACGGCGACTTCGACCGCTGCTTTTTCTTTGACGAGCGAGGCGATTTTATCGAGGGCTACTACGTGGTGGGCCTGCTCGCAGAGGCGTTCCTGAAGCGCCAGGGCCCCGCGCGAGTGGTGCATGATCCGCGCCTGGTGTGGAACACTATCGATATAGTGGAATCACTGGGTGGTGAGGCTGTACAGAGCAAGACCGGCCACGCGTTTATCAAGGAACGGATGCGGCTGGAGAACGCTGTCTACGGCGGCGAAATGAGCGCGCATCATTACTTTCGCGATTTTGCCTACTGCGACAGCGGTATGATTCCCTGGCTGTTGGTGACTGCGCTGATCAGCGATGCCGGACAGGCCCTGTCTACTCTGGTGTCCCAGCGTATGGCGGCCTACCCCTGTAGCGGCGAGATAAATCGCACTATAGAGGATCCCGCGGCTGTGCTGGCCAAAGTCGAAGACACTTACCGGGAGCAGGCCCTGTCGATTGAGCATGTCGATGGACTGAGCATGATTATGGGTGACTGGCGTTTCAACCTGCGTATGTCAAATACCGAGCCCGTGGTCCGGCTGAATGTCGAAAGTCGGGCTGATATGGCTCTGATGCAGGCCAAAACCACCGAACTCCTCACCCTGATTGACGCGTCCTGAGTGGGTTTGAGGCTCAGGCCTGGGCGTCGCGCCACTCCTGCATAAGGCGCTCGGTGGCGGCGTCCATTTTCTCCCTGGGGGGTTCTGACCCCGATTCACCCGATTGACCTGACAGATCGGCGAGTATCGCAGTGCCGATCTCCTTACCCAGCTCCACGCCCCATTGATCGAAGGGGTTGATCCCCCACAGGCGCGCACTGCAAAAAGTCCGGTGCTCATACAGGGCCAGTAACGCGCCCAGGCTGCCGGGGTTGACGGAGTCCATGGTGATAACGCTGCTAGGGCGATTGCCGGGCATGGTCAAATGGGGGGCGAGCCGGGTTGCCTCCGCTGCATCGCAACCGCGATCCAGCAGGGCCTGGTGTGCGGCTCCGGCAGTGCGGCCAACCATCAGGGTGCGGCTCTGGGCCAGGCAGTTTGCCACCAGGCGCTGGTGCTGTTTGGTCATGCCGGTGTGGGTTGTCAGCGGCAACACAAAATCGGCCGGGCACAGCAAGGTTCCCTGGTGCAACAGCTGGTGGAAGGAATGCTGCCCCATGGTGCCGGCAGACCCCCAAAGGACTGCGCCTGTGTTGTATGGCAGCGCGGTTCCGTCGACGTTGACGCGCTTGCCGTTACTTTCCATGGTCAGTTGCTGGAGAAAATCGGGCAGGCGCTGCAGGCTGTTGTCGTAGGGCAGCACAACGTGGTTTTGCGCGCCGAAGAAAGCGCCGTACCATACCTCCAGCAGTCCCATCAGCAGGGGCATATTGCTTGCCGGCGGGGTGCTATGAAAGTGCTCATCCATCTCTTCTGCCCCGGCCAGGAACTCCTCGAATCGCGGCCAGCCAACGGCTATAGCGCAGCTCAGGCCTATAGCAGACCACACCGAGTAGCGCCCACCTACCCAGTCCCACATGGGCAGGCAGTTGTCGGCTGGAATGCCGAACTCAGCGGCGGCCGTGAGGTTGGAGGTGACCGCTATAAAGTGTTTGTCCAGGTCGGGCTCGGTGGCGCCGGCGTTGAGCAGCCAGGCGCGTGCCGCGAGGCTGTTGGTCAGCGTCTCCTCGGTGCGAAAAGACTTGGAACACACGATAAACAGGGTGGATTCCGGGTCCAGGTCCAGCAGCGTGTCCTGCAGGTCGGCCGGGTCTACATTGGCAACATAGTGACAGCTGATATTGCCGTGGTAGGGCTTGAGCGCCTCGGTCACGAGGCGTGGGCCCAGGTCCGAACCGCCAATCCCTATATTCACCACATCGGTAATGGCGGCACCGGAATAGCCCTTCTGCTGCCCGCTGTTCAGGGCATCAGCCCAGCCTTGCATGAGTGCGCGCGAGGCCGTCACCTGGCCGAACTTCTCATCCAGACCGTGACCGGTGGAGGCCCGCAGCAGGGTGTGCAGCGCCGGTCTGTCCTCGGTGGTATTGATGTGTGCTCCTTCGAACAGCGCGACAACATCAGATTCCAGCTTGCACTGCTTCGCCAGTGTCACCAGCCCTGCCAGCGCCTCCCGGGTGAGCAGGTGTTTGGATAGATCCAGCCGCAGCCCGGCCGCGTCCAGGGTGAAATCCCCGGCCCGGTCCGGGTCATCGGCGAACAGTTGTTCCAGCGAGGCAGATTTCAATGTCCCGGCCAGCGCCTCCAGTTCCTGATATCCGGGTAAGCTGGAAAGCAGCGGGCGTGAAGTCATGGTAGGGCCTTGTCGGGTTGTCAGGGTGTCGGGCTTAAGGCACTGAGTATAGAAAGGCCGCCACAGCGGCGCAATGGCGGTGCCTTTGGTGCGGGCATCGAGCTAGTGGTCGCGGTCTATGGACAGGTGTGTGATGTGCTCCAGTGCGGTGCGCGAGTCGCCGGGTGGCAGCAGCTGCAGCTGGGCCAGGGCCCGGTCGTGGTAAAGTTGTGCCTGGGTACGGGTATAAGCCAGGGAGCCGCAGGACTGGACCGCACCCACGATTTCATCCAGCTGCCGGGCACTTTTTTGTGTGATGGCATCGCGAATCATTGCCTGTTGGCCCTCGGAACCCGTGCGCATGGCGTGGATCAGGGGGAGGGTGGCCTTGCCCTCGGTCAGGTCATCTCCCACGTTCTTGCCCATGGTTGCCGGGTCGCCTTCGTAGTCCAGTACATCGTCAATCATCTGGAAGGCAATTCCGAGATTGAGGCCGAACTCGCGCAGCGCCTCGCGAACCGGCTGCCCGGCCCCGCTCAGGGTGGCTGCGCCCCCGCAGGCGGCGGCAAACAGAATCGCGGTTTTGCGTGTTATCACCTCCAGGTACTGGTCCTGGGTGGTCTGGGCTTGCCCGGCGCGCACCAGTTGCAATACTTCGCCCTCGGCAATGGTGTTGGTTGTATCGGCCATCAGCGCGAGAATGTCCAGGTCAGCCACCTGCACCATCAACTGAAACGCGCGCGAATACAGAAAATCACCCACCAGAACCGAGGGGGCGTTGCCGTACTCGGCATTGGCGGTGGGCCGACCGCGGCGCAGGCTGGAAATATCCACAACATCGTCGTGGAGCAAGGTGGCCGTATGGATAAACTCCACGATAGCGGCGAACTTGATATGGGCATCTGAGCAGTCGCCCAGGGCTGATGCGGACAGCAGGACCAGCAGCGGCCGCAGCCGTTTACCGCCGGCATCCACGATATAGTGGCCGATGTTTTCCACCATGGGCACGTTGGAATGCAACTGGTCCAGAATGAGCTGGTTGACCTGTTCAAATTCCTTGCTGACAGTTGCGCGTGCTTGCTGCATAACTCCAGTGGCTTAGCCTGGGTGCTGTGGGAAGAGCTGGCGATGCTAGGGTGCCGTCACCGGCCTGTCAAGCGGGACTACCCCGGGCATAAGTTATTGTTTTTATGGCATAAGTAACCCTTGCCGTGAGCGGCCGATTTAAGTAAAATCGCCGCCCTCTGGTCCCTGCTACGCGCAGTCGCTGCAGTGACCAGACCCAAAAGAACTGTTAGTGCCGGTCTCTGCCCCCTTGATTTATAAGGGTTTTTTCAACAGCGAGCAGGCTAACTCAACGGAGCATGTTATGTACGCAGTAATCGAAGCCGGTGGCAAGCAGCACCGCGTGGTTGAAGGCGAAACCCTGAAACTGGAAAAAATTGAAGCCGCTACCGGCGATACGGTCGAATTTGACCAGGTATTGATGGTTGGGGGCGGTGACAGCGTCAAGATCGGCACCCCCATCGTTGCCGGTAGCAAGGTAACCGCCGAAGTGGTTGCCCACGGTCGTCACAAGAAGGTCAAAATCATTAAGTTCAGTCGTCGTAAGCACTACCGCAGGGAAACTGGCCATCGCCAGTGGTTCACCGAGGTGAAAATCACCGGTATTTCGGCGTAACAGGAGGGGTTGAGCAATGGCACACAAGAAAGCTGGTGGTAGTACTCGTAACGGACGTGATTCCGAAAGCAAACGCCTGGGCGTAAAGCGCTTCGGTGGTGAAACAGTGCAGGCGGGCAGCATTATCGTGCGCCAGCGTGGCACGCGTTTCCACGCCGGCCCGAACGTCGGTATCGGCAAGGATCACACCCTGTTCGCCACGGCGGACGGCAAGGTGGAGTTCGTGGTCAAAGGCCCGAAAAACCGCAAGTTCGTACAGATAGTGAACGCCTGAGGCGCGGCTTCAAGCCGGGTAACACGAAGCCTCGTCGTTTGACGGGGCTTTTTTTTGCGTAACTCGACCTTGGAGTGATAGGGCATTTAATTTCCGGCTGGGATCCGGGTATGTTCTGGCTCCATGGCCCGCGCCCCTTCGGGGTTCCCTCAGTCGGTCAGGAGCCCTAAAGCGCTGCGCGGTCTCCTTCCACTCCCTCGGCGCTGGCCTTTTATATTACGCCAGAACACACCCGGACCCCTGCCTCCTGCCGCGCATTCAAACAAGGCTGAAGTATCGAACATTGCTATTGCATCGCTGTGTGCTGAGCTCACTGCGGTGCAGGGCGGGGCAACCGCTGCCCTGCTCCGCGAATGGACGTTGAAATGTGGCTACCTTGACCCTCGATGGTAGGTCATCCTTTATTGATTGAAATTATCCACGCCAAATTTTCGATATACTGGCAATTGTTCGGTGGATCCCAAACACCGCGGCCAGCGACACTATGGAACACATATGAAATTTGTAGACGAGGCAAGTATCAAGGTTTTCGCCGGTAATGGCGGCAGTGGCTGTCTCAGTTTCCGGCGTGAGAAATACATACCCCGGGGCGGTCCCGACGGCGGTGACGGCGGTGATGGCGGCAGCGTCATCATGGAAGCCGACGAGGCCCTCAACACCATGGTGGACTTTCGCTTCCAGCGCGCCTACCGCGCGGAAAATGGCGAATCGGGTCGGGGCCAGAACAAAACCGGCGCCAGCGGGGAAGACCTGGTGTTGAAAGTGCCGATAGGAACCACCATTCTCGATGAGGATACCGGCGAAATGCTGGGCGATTTGTCCGAGGCGGGACAGCGCCTGACAGTGGCCCAGGGAGGATTTCACGGACTGGGGAATACGCGGTTCAAATCCAGTACCAATCGTGCGCCACGCCAGACAACCAAGGGCAGCGAGGGAGAGCACCGCGACCTGAAGCTGGAGCTGAAAGTGCTGGCGGACGTGGGATTACTGGGGCTGCCCAATGCGGGTAAATCCACCTTTATCCGGTCAGTGTCCTCCGCCACACCCAAAGTGGCGGACTACCCGTTTACCACGCTGGTGCCGAACCTTGGCGTGGTGAAAGTCGAGGCCCATCGCAGTTTTGTGGTGGCTGATATCCCCGGGCTGATCGAGGGAGCGTCAGACGGAGCCGGCCTGGGAATACGTTTCCTGAAGCACCTCACCCGCAACCGTATATTGCTGCACCTCGTGGATATGGCCCCGTTTGATGGCAGTGAACCCGCGGAGGCGGCATTGGCAATCGTGCGTGAGCTGGAGCGTTTCAGCCCCACCCTAGCCGCCAGGGAGCGCTGGCTGGTGCTCAACAAGGCCGACCTGATCGATGCGGAAACGTTTGCGCAGCAGCGTGCGAAGGTATTGGATGCGCTGGCGTGGGAAGGGCGGGTGTACGCGATTTCCGCCATCACCGGCGAGGGTACAGGCCCGCTGTGCGGGGATATGATGGTCTACCTCGAAGAGCGCCGCGCGGCGGAACTGGAAGATCCGGAGTTGGGCGAGGCCGAGCGCGAGATGCAACTGGCCATGCAGGAGGAGGCCCGGCAGCGGGTCGAGGACTACCGTGCCCGCCAGCGCCGTATCTCACGCGGTGAAGAAGAGGGTGCAGATGAGGGCGACGATGATGACGACTACGACGTCGAGGTGGAGTACGCCCCCTGATGCAGCCCATGTCTGATCGAACTGAAATTGCCGGCGCCAGGCGCTGGGTGGTCAAGGTGGGCAGTGCGCTGCTGACCAACGATGGTCGCGGCCTCGACGAAGGCGTTATCGCGCGGCTGGTAGAGCAATTGGTGCGCTTGCGCAAGACGGGTTGCGAAGTCGTGCTGGTGTCCAGTGGCGCGGTGGCTGCAGGCATCGTCAGGTTGGGCTGGACCTCCCGCCCGCATTTGCTGCACAAACTGCAGGCGGCGGCCGCGGTCGGCCAGTCGGTGCTGGTGCAGCACTATGAGAACGCATTCAAGCCGCACGGTATCGCCACCGCACAGATCCTTCTGGTGCACGATGATGTGACGGCCAGGGATCGCTACCTCAATGCGCGCGGTACCCTGAACACCCTGCTGGAGCTGGGGGTGATGCCGGTGGTGAATGAAAATGACACCGTGGTCACCGAGGAAATACGCTTTGGCGATAACGACACCCTGGCGGCCCTGGTGGCCAACCTGATTGATGCCGATGCGCTGTTGCTGCTGACGGATCAGCAGGGCATGTACCGGGAGGATCCGCGGCGCAACCCGCAGGCGGAATTGCTGCACAGTTGCGATGTCCACGACCCGCAGCTCGATGCTATGGCCGGGGCGGGCGGTGCCCTGGGTCGTGGCGGAATGGTGACCAAGTTGCGTGCGGCCAGGCTCGCTGCCCGCTCGGGTACTGAAACTGTTATTGCCTCGGGGCGCGAGGACAATATTGTTGCCCGCGTCACCAGCGGCGGCGACGTCGGTACCTGGTTGCGCACCGGCAAACAGCCGCAGAATGCTCGTAAACAATGGCTGGCGGGTATGGTGCAGATCCAGGGCAGCCTGGAGCTGGACGATGGCGCGGTGCGGGTGTTGCGCGAGTCGGGCCGCAGTTTGCTGGCCGTCGGGGTGCGCGCGGTGCACGGCGATTTCACCCTGGGTGAAATGGTGTCGTGCCGCGATAGCAACGGGGTTGAAGTTGCCCGGGGGCTGGTCAATTATGACGCCGCGGAAACACGGCGCATCAAGGGGCTACCTTCCCGGGAGATCGAGGGCGTGCTGGGCTATTTGCGCGATAAAGAGCTTATTCATCGCGATAACCTGGTGCTGTCCTAGCTCATCCAGCGGCCGATAGGCGTTTTCACCCAGAGGAAGTTCATCAATTTTTTCATGCCTTCCGCGCTCTTCGCGCTGTAGGGGTAGGCGTTTTGCATTTTGCCGCCGAAGCGGTCGATAACGATCGGCATTTCATGACAGTAGCCCCGCAATCCTTTCTTGCCATTGACCTGGCCCACGCCCGAGTTTTTGCGTCCGCCGAACGGCGCGGCGGGTATGCCGTAGCTCACCGCCATGTCGTTGACGCTGCAAGAGCCGGTGTCCAGGGCCGCTGCCAGGCGGTACCCCTTGTCCTTGTCCTTGCTCCAGACATTGCCATTGAGGCCGAATTCGGAGTCATTGGCCAGGGCAATGGCCTCCTGCTCGTTGGCAACCTTCTGGATGCAAAGCACTGGGCCGAAGGTCTCATGCAGCATGATGTCCATGGTGTTGTCGACACCTGTAATCACCGTTGGCTCATAGTAGAGTCCGGCCAGGTCGGGGTTGCGCCTGCCTCCCATCAGGATATCAGCGCCCTTGGCGCGGGCATCCTCTACATGGGCTTCAATGATCGTCATTTGCCGGTCCCAGAATACCGCCCCCACGTCCTCATCCCAGCCGTGCTGCTGGCCCTGTCGCAGACCTTTGCCTTTGTCGAGTATCAGCTGCAAAAACTCGTCGTAGACCTCGGCAACCACGTAGATACGCTCGGTGCCGCAACAATAGTGACCGGTATTCATGCACGAGCCCAACCAGGCCCCGTCCGCTGCCCGGTCCAGGTCCGCGTCTGCACAGACCACCATGGCGTCATTGCCACCCAGTTCCAGGGTGCAGGGGATGAGTTGGCTGGCGCAGGCCTCTGCCACCTTGCGGCCAGTGGCAACGCTGCCGGTGAAGGATATTTTGTCGACGCCGCCGCCAACGATAGCTGCCCCGGTCTCGCCGTCGCCCAGCAATACCTGTAATACGCCGTCGGGCAAGCCCGCGCGGGTAAAGATAGTCTCTGCCAGGCGGGCGGAAAACGGTGTGACCTCCGAGCCTTTGGCGACCACGGTGTTGCCGGCGAGGATGGCCTGCACCGCCTGGTTCATCACGAGCACGAAGGGGCCGTTCCAGGGCGTGATCAGGCCGACAACGCCCAGTGGCTTATAGAGTATGCGCAGTTGCTTGATAATGCCCAGCATGCCGTGCACGCGCCGTTTGCGCGGCTTGAGGAATTTCTCCGCATTTTTTGCGTAGTAGCACAGCGAGTCCGCGACCGAGAATATCTCCATGCTCATGGCATCGGTGCGCGCCTTGCCGGTCTCTGCCAACACGGTATCGATAATCTCGTCCTGGCTCTCCAGCACAATCTGCAGGGCCCGCTGGACGATAGCGGCGCGATGCTTCATCGAGGTGCTGGCCCAGGCCGGCTGCACTGCACGCGCCCGGGCTATCGCGGCCGCCACGTCGTCGGCATTGGCGCACACCAGTTCGCCCGTGGGTTCCATGGTGACGGGGCTGCGCAGTTGCAGGTGGCGGTGGGCATCGGTGGAGGCGATGGGTTCGTAGATGGACATGGCGTACTCCTGATAGTCCCGAAACAAACTATGGATCATTAGTTTTGCTGTCAATCCCTGTTTTGTGGCACTGCATGATGGGTATGAATTACAAGACCGCGCGACTGTGGGATAATTACGCCCTGTCAATATTAACGATAAGAAAGGTCCATGACCCTGGCACCCACTCTTCAGCTGATTCTCTACTGTGTCGCCATCGCGGGCTTTTCGCTGGTGGGCGGGCTGCTGCCCAACTGGGTGAAGATGACCCACACCCGCACCCAGGTAGTGATGAGCTTTGTTTCCGGGCTGATGCTGGGCGTGGCCTTTTATCACCTGCTGCCGCACAGCCTGGCCATGCTTGGCGGTCCGGGGGCGGCTGACATCTCGGTACAGTGGTTGATGCTCGGGCTGATCACGATGTTGCTGCTGTTGCGTATGTTCCATTTTCACCAGCACGATTTCAGCCATGAAGAGGAAGACCTTCACGACCATCACCTGGATCACGCCCACGGCCATGGACACGCTCAGGGCGCCACAGTGCATCGCATGAGCTGGGTGGGTATCGCGCTGGGCCTGGCAGTGCATACCTTGATCGATGGTATTGCCCTGGGGGCAGTGATGCGGGGCGAGATAGCTGATGGTGCCACGGGCTTATTGGGTGTGGGTGTATTCCTGGCCATTGCCCTGCACAAACCGCTGGACGCCATGTCGATAACCACAGTGATGGCAGCGGGTGGCTGGAGCCGGCGAGCCCAGGCGACCAATAACCTGTTGTTCGCCCTGATGTGCCCGCTGGGTGCGCTGCTGTTCTTTTTCGGTGTGGATTTGCTGGGCGATAACGGGGACTACCTGGTGGCGGCGGCACTGGCGTTTTCAGCAGGGGCGTTTATCTGCATCGCCCTCAGCGACCTGCTACCCGAAGTGCACTTTCACAGCCATGATCGCACCAAGCTGACTATCGCCTTTCTCCTGGGTATTGGTCTGGCCTATGGGGTCGGGGCCCTGGAACCTGCCAATTTCCATCCGCCCGGCCACTGACCTTACGGAGGCGCACCATGGTCAAACGTATTATCTATCCCCCTGTCTGGTTGCTGCTGGGGCTGATTGCGATCTTTACCCTGAACGAGCTTTATCCCCTGCTGCGATTTACCAGCCTTGCAGGCCAGATCGTCGGCGGTATTATCATCGTGGTCGGCCTGTTCCTGCTGGTGGCGGCCAACGGCCTGTTCGTGCGAGCGGGCACCGATGTTATTCCGTTTCGCAAGGTCAGCGCCCTGGTGACCACGGGCGTCTACCGCTTTACGCGCAACCCCATGTACCTGGGCATGCTGGCCGTACTGCTCGGCTGCGCAATAACGGTGGGTGTGGTGTCGGCCTTGCTGGTGCCGCTGGTATTCGCGTTGATTATCGATGCCCGGTTTATTCGGCCGGAGGAGCAAATGTTGCTGGGCCTGTTCCCGCAGGAGTTCCCCGCCTACTGCCGGCGGGTCCGGCGTTGGCTTTAGTGCCGAACTGTGCCGTTAACTGTGCCCACTGGAGGTAGTCCCAATGCTGTTAGGCGTGCCCAAGGAAATCAAAACCCACGAGTACCGTGTAGGCCTGACCACAGGCAGTGTGCTGGAACTGGTGCACCATGGGCACCAGGTGCTTGTCCAGAGCAGTGCCGGTGAAGGCATTGGACTGAGCGACCAGGCCTATCTCGAGGCGGGCGCGGAGGTTGTCGCAACAGCCGCGGAGGTGTTCCAGCGGGCGGAGATGGTGGTGAAGGTGAAAGAGCCGCAACCGGAAGAGTGCCGCATGCTGCGCGATGGCCAGGTGCTGTTCACCTACCTGCACCTGGCCCCGGATCCCGGCCAGACCCGGGCGCTGCTGGATTCCGGTTGTGTAGCAATTGCTTACGAAACCGTCACCGCAGCCAACAACACCTTGCCACTGCTCTCGCCCATGAGTGAGGTGGCCGGACGCATGTCGATACAGGCCGGGGCGCACTGCCTGGAAAAGGAGCAGGGTGGCTCGGGTATTTTGCTGGGCGGCGTGCCCGGGGTAGAGGCCGCCCGGGTGGTCGTCATCGGTGGCGGAGTGGTGGGCACCAATGCGGTGCGTATGGCGATGGGTATGGAGGCTCACGTAACGGTACTGGACCGTTCATTGCAGCGCCTCAAGGAACTGGATTTCCAGTTCGGCTGTATGCTCAACACGGTGTATTCCACGCGGGAGGCACTGGCGCGCTACGTGGCCAGTGCAGATCTGCTGGTGGGCGCGGTATTGGTTCCCGGTGCCGCCGCCCCGAAACTGGTCGATAGAGACATGCTGCGAACCATGAACCCCGGCTCGGTACTGGTGGATGTGGCGATAGACCAGGGCGGCTGTTGCGAAACCAGTCGGCCTACTACCCATGCCGATCCCACCTATGTGGAAGAGGGCATAGTGCATTACTGTGTGGCGAACATGCCCGGCGCCGTGGCGCGGACCTCGACCTTCGCCCTGAACAACGCGACGCTGCCCTTCACCCTGAACCTGGCGGACAAGGGTTATCGACAGGCCCTGCTGGATGACCCTCACCTGTGTGCCGGCCTGAATGTACACCGGGGCCAGCTCACCTATAAAGCCGTGGCGGAGGACCTGGGCCTGGATTACCTGCCTGCCGCAGAGGCCCTGGCGGATTGATCGCCAGGCTGTGAGCAGACGGGGCGGGCCCTCAGCTATCGTCTTCGGAATCGACCACAGACCATGAGTCATCGGGGTCGAAGGCCTGGATGCTCTCGGCCACGTCAGCCGTGTCATCGCCCAGGTCTTTCTCGTAGACCACGCCGTTCTGGTTGATCATAAAGCTCTTGACCCCGCTGACTTCATAATTTGCGGGCCAGGCGATGAGAGCGACGCCGCCGGTTAATTCACCATCCTGGAAATAATCGACGGCGCCTCCCTCCGCGTTGGAGCCCTGGGCATACAGCATGCGGTAGTAGTAGCCGTGATAGGGCATTCGCTCACCGGCTACCGCCCGGTAACCCTCGGCGGCCGCTGCTGCAACGGCTTCTCCGATCGGGCTCTGTGGCTCGCCTTCCTCGGCCGGCCAATAAAGCCCGTTATGCAGGCCCGGATCGCTTCTCAACCTGGCCGCAAATACACCTGGCTCATTGCCATCATGCCCCTGGGCCGCGTACTCGATTTCCGCATCGATAAAACCGCGGCATACCGCAATAGCACCGAGTTCGTTGCTACCGATCCGCCGGTAGATAATCTCGTCGGCACCAGCGGCGCCATCGATATACCACTTGCCGTCAACCTCGGTGATCGGAGTAGGCACCGGCCAGTCCTCGGGGCCAACCTGCAGGATCATCGTGTTCTCGCCGTCTGGCACCAGCTCGTGTTTTGCCTCGTACAGTTCGAGGAAATTCGCACGGGCACTGGCGTCGGCCACCTCATCTCCGGAGGAGAATATGTCCTCGTTGTCCGGGCCCAGTAACATGCCCAGCGTCGCCACGTCATTGTCTGCAAGCGCTGCGACCAGTGCGGCTGCCGCGTCCTGCGCGGAGTCGAACGACGCATGGTCCTGTGCTCGGGCGGAGGCGGTACCCAACAGCAGCAACAGGGTTGCCATGACGGGCAACACAAAGCGGTTTCCATAAAGGCTTTTCATCGTTTCATCCCCTTTTTATGCCCGGTTTTACCTTTTGCTGCTCGCCCGGCGCCTTTATGCATACTGTCACGGCCGCGCTTGCTGGCAGCGCGTTCGGCCTTGCCACTGCCACGCGAGCCCTGCAGGCCGCTGGTACGGGTTGGCGCAGCCTGCCTGGATGTCGCAGGCCGGTTGGCCGGCTTGGAGACACTCTTGGGGCGATTGGCAGTTTCGACGCGGCCCCTGTCGCGGGCGCCGGCGGTCCGGGGTTTGCTCATCGCGGAGGTCTGTCGTTTGGCCCCGGCATAGCTGCCGGTTGGGGCTTTCGCAGCCGTTGCGGGGCGCTGGGCGACCTTCTCCCTGGCGCCCGGTTTGGCCCCGGCATAGCTTCCGGCCGGCGCTTTTACGCTTGTTCCGGCAGCGGGTCGCTGGGCTGCGTTGTCCCGGGCGCCGGCATAGCCGCTGGTTCCCTGACCCTGGCGGTTATCCAGTTGCCTGGGCGCAGCTGTCCGGGATCGCTGGTTCAATGAGTCGAGCTCGGGGCGATTCGGCCGCGCCGCTGTGATCGGGCTCTTCGGGTTATTCCGGTAATTGTTTTTGCCCTTATCGAACTGGTTAAAGTAATTTTTGTTGCCCGTGTTGATATAAATATTGTTGTTGTTGAAGCTGTTCTTGTAGTTCTTGGGCGGCTTGTAGCCGTGAGCCGGATGGTAGCCATTGCCATAGCGCGGGCGGTAGGGCGGCGGATAGTAAGGCGGGCGACCGTAGCCGTAGCCGTAGGATGGGTAGTAGTAGTTGTCGTCGTCATCGTCGAAGACCTCGTTTACGAGTATGCCCGCCCCGAATGCGAGTAGACCGGTAGTCACCATGGCACCTGTGCTGAAGCCGGTATCGGTAGAAGTGGTAGCTTCGGTGGTGGTAGCGGGCGCAGCAGCCGGCGCAGGCGTGGTATACACCACAGCCGGGTCGTACTGGGGCACATACACTACTTCGGGCTTCGCGGGCTCCACTATGATCACCTGCTGGTTGTTCTGGGTCTCGGTGGACACTTCCATCTGCTCCGAGCTCTCAAGGTTTCCCATGTCGGCTGCTTGCTTGCGCAGGCGTTGCACCGCATCGAGGACACCGGGTTCGTCTGCCAGGAAGGCAGAACCCAGCTCGGTGGTCCAGTCCATTTGCATGCACATCATGTCTACCACGGTGGGAAACTGAACCAATGCAACCATAGGGGGCGTAAAGCCCACACCGAGGGCCGCCGATTCAAGGTCTGCTCCCGTCAGGTCGGCGTTCTGCAGCAGCCAGTTTCCGGCATCGAGCACTTCCTGGGGGTTGGTAGATGTGGACAGCACCTGCGCGAGTACCGGGTCCGGGTAGAGTGCGACCGGCGCGAGCAGGGATTCCAGGGCCTCGGGGGAGTAGGTCTCCACCGGGACGTCACTTACCTCGATAGTGTCGGGCGGCGGTGCCACGCCCGGTTCAAC
Organism: uncultured Gammaproteobacteria bacterium; assembly: GCA_963765545.1. Classification (GTDB taxonomy): domain Bacteria; phylum Pseudomonadota; class Gammaproteobacteria; order Pseudomonadales; family Halieaceae; genus JARRPM01. The sequence goes on from CAVXWW010000003.1 coordinate 392,501, forward strand.
GCTCGCTACCTGCGGCGCTATGGTCTGGCTTGCCGGCGGCGGGGCCGCCGCGGGTGGCTGATTTTTCCCGCACGCTGTCAGCAGTAGACCCAGCGCGGGAATTGTTGTCGCCAAAACGACGGCCAGGGCAGGTTTCTTCATATTTTTATTCCTTGGTACGCAGTCAAAAGCATGGGATTCAGCAAGTATAGGTAGCAATTAATCGGTATTGCAAAAAATCCTTTTGGACAGCAAGTGCATGCGCCACAGGGTGGCCAGCCACGGGTAGCTGAACCAGGCTTTGCCCGGTGGCGTATTGTTAGATAACCCCGACCAATTCTGATAATTCGAGAGGCAGGCAGTGTGACAGTAACTTTAGAACAATGGCGAGAATCAGGAGCAGCCCGTGATGTGATCGTGGACTCTATCGAGGGGGCAATATACCGCGTGTGCCTGGTGATAGAAGGGCGTGAACACAGGCTGCTGGATGTGGACGGAAAAACGTTCCAGCGCAGGTCGGTGACCCATGTGCGAGAGGGTCTGCGGGATCTTCCGGTGGGAACAATGACACTGCGGCACAGCTCTGCCTACGACGAGATGGTAGGCCAATGTAATCGCGAGGGCTCCAACATGCTGCTGGTGCCGCTTGCCAATGAGCCCGACCCGGTGTGAAAAATGCTTATTGCACCGCCGGTGACGGGGACTGAACCTCGCGCCAGGGGTGTCCTCCGCAAGTGGCGTAGTTGGGGCAGTCCGCCATGCAACCCCTGCATGGAAGGCGGTTGTCCGCAAGCATTGGTTGGGTCGAACGTTCGGGCAGGGGCTGATCGGTTGATGAGGGCATTGTGGTTTCCTTTAAAGGGGGAGTAGTCGGCGCAACAGTGTGCGCCATCGCGATGGCGCTGGCTCAGTCTTCTTGACGACGTGGCTGTCCGGTATGCCATGGAGTGCATACCATTGTTCCCACTCGTGCGGTGTGAGGGTGGTGGGCACCTGGCCGCTCGTTGCGCGCTTCAGGGATTGTGCCTGCAGCGACGTGTCAGAGGGGGCTGACTCGTCGCCGAGCAACTGCGCGATACGGTCATGATCGACGGCCATCAGGCCCGCCAGTGGTCCGCTGTGAATGCCATCATGCTGTCTTTGCCAGTGGTGATATCTTCCAGCAGCCAGCTCGTTTCGGGCAGGAGTTTTTCAAAGTAATAGCGCGCTGACACCTGTTTGCCCTCCAGTAGCGGCCGGTTACCCTCGCCCTCCGCAAGTTTCCTCCCGGCGATATCGGCCATGCGCGACCACAGGTAGGCTATCACAGTGAGTGCTGTCAAGCGCAGGTAGGGGGAGGCCGCGGCGCCGGCTTGCTCGGGATCCTGCATGCCGTTGGTCGCGATCCAGGTGGTGGCCTCCTCCAGGGAGCTGAGGGCCGCCTTCAGCTCACTGTGATAGGGCGCCTCGGGTGTATCTGCAAGAAACGAGGCTATGGTGTCGAAAAGTTGAGCGATCAGCCGTCCACCTTTCAGGCCTAGCTTGCGTCCCACCAGGTCCATAGCCTGAATGCCGTTAGTGCCCTCATAGATGCGGGGGATCCTGCCGTCCCTGACCAGCTGCTCCAGCGGCCAGTCAGTGGTAAAACCGGCCCCGCCCAGCACCTGCAAGCCGACGTTGGCGTTGTTGAATCCCTCATCGGTGAGGAATGATTTCACCACCGGGGTGAGCAACTGGACCAGGTCATCCGCGCGTTCGCGCACCGCCTCTTCCGGGTGGGCGACAGACAGGTCCAGCTGATGGCCGGTAAACAGGGCGAGTGCTCGCATGCCTTCGTTCATCACTTTCTGGCGCATCAACATGCGCCTCACATCCGGATGAACAATGATAGGGTCCGCCGGACCGTCGGCGTTTTGCGGCCCGGTGAGCGAGCGACCCTGCAAGCGCTCCAGGGCGAAGCCCAGGCTTTCCTGGTAAGCCATTTCGGCCACGCCCAGGCCCTGCATGCCCACCATCAGCCTGGCCTCGTTCATCATGGTGAACATGGCCCGCATGCCGTTGTTGGCTTCTCCCACCAGCCAACCCTGTGCGTTTTCAAAGTTCAGAACGGCGGTTGCCGAGCCCTTGATACCCATCTTGTGTTCCAGTCCGCCGCAAAAAACCGGGTTGCGCTCGCCGTTGTGGGGCAACACTTTCGGAACCAGGAACAGGGAGATCCCCTTGGTGCTGTCGGGTGCACCGGGCAGCTTGGCAAGTACCAGGTGGACGATGTTGTCCACCATGTCGTGCTCGCCGCCGGTGATCCAGATCTTGGTGCCCTCGATGCTGTAGCTGCCGTCCGCGCGCGGGGTGGCCCGTGTCCGTATCATGCCCAGGTCGGTGCCACATTGGGGCTCTGTCAGGCACATGGTGCCCGTCCACTGGCCACTGACCAGTTTTTCCAGGTAGGTGTCCTTCAAGTCTTCAGAGCCATGAGCATGCACCGCACTGATGGCACCGTGGGTCAGGCCGGGATACATACCCAGCGAAAGGTTGCTGGAGCAGACCATCTCGTCGACGATAAATTTCAGGGTGTGTGGCAGGCCCTGTCCGCCATATTCCACCGGAGCATCCAGCGATGCCCAGCCCCCCTCGGTGAACTGCTGATACGCACCGATAAAACCGTCGGGTGTAGTGACGGCGTGGGTCTCGGGGTTGTAGCTGCAGCCCTGCTCATCGCCGATTTTGTTCACCGGCTGCAGCACCTCGGCGGCCAGCTTGCCGGCTTCTTCGATCACTGCGGAGATGATGTCGGGGGTAGCTTCCGCATATTTTTCCAGGGTCTGGAGTTGATCCATTCCCAGAACGTCGAAGAGCAGGAAGTGGATATCGTTGACAGGCGGCTGATATTGCATGGCTGAGTGTTCTCACTGGATTGTGTGTCGGTAATTACGCCTGCTGCCGGTCTTCGGTTCATATCCGTGACACCGCGGTCAGGTGCGGCAATCCAGCGACACAGGGGAAGCGTACTGTAAGGTACCTGGCGAAGGACAAAAAGGATGAATGATTTGGCACAAAGGGCGGGGGTGGCGCTGGTGATAGGCGCGTCTGGCGGAATAGGGCGGGCGGTGCTGGATCACTACCTGGCGCAACCGCAGTTTGAGCAGGTGATCGCAGTTAGCCGGTCGCCGCAACCCGAGGCGCTTGCACAGCATGACGCGCGCCTGCGTTGGCGGGTCTGTGATAACACTGAGGCATCCATAGACGACGTGCTGGCTGCCGCCGAGGGCATGCATCGGCAGTTCAGCAGGGTCATTATCTGCAACGGCCAGCTGCACAATGACAGGGTTACCCCGGAAAAATCACTGCTCAAGCTAACCGCGGCATCCATGCAGGAGATTCTTCATGCCAATGTGGTCGTGCCTTCGCTGTGGGTGGCAGCTCTGTCGAAGGTGCTGCGCGGGGGCAACACCTGCGTCATCGCCGTACTGAGCGCGCGGGTCGGCAGTATCTCAGATAACCGGCTGGGCGGCTGGTACAGCTATCGTGCGTCAAAGGCGGCGCTCAATATGGTGCTGAAATCGGCGGCTATCGAGTATGCGCGGCGCTTGCCACAGGTCAAGTTGGTAGCCTTCCATCCCGGGACCACAGATACCGAGCTGTCCAGGCCGTTTCAGCGCGGGGTTGCGCCCGAAAGCCTGTTCACCCCGGCTTTCGTCGCGGGAAAACTGGCGACGCTACTGGACCAGGTCGAGCCGGACGCTGAGCTGTCTTTCCTGGCATGGGATGGGTCCGCTATCGAGTGGTGAGCTGTCGGTTACTGACCGGCGAGCGCCCTGGCGTCTTCCAGGCCACCGACATTAACCACGTTGGTATAGCCCTGTGCGATGAGGCTTTGGCGGGCCTTTTCAGCGCGCCCGCCGACAGCACAGTAGAGGTAAATGGGCGCATTCATTGCCAACTGTAGACCGGCAACGCCAGCCCCTATGTCGTCGAAAGGAATCAGCCGGGCCTGCTCAAGGTGCCCCCGTTCGTACTCGGCGGGGGTGCGCACATCTATCCACACAGCATCTGCAGGCAGTTCGGCAGCCATGTTAGCGGGAGGCTCGGAGCAGCCCGCTGTCAGGGCGACCAGCAGGACACAGATTACGGTGAATCTACTCATGGTACGGCACCTCTAGTTGGTGGCTCCGAGCGCGATAGCCCGGGCTTTTGTTTGCGCCGCTGCAGCACTATCTGGTGCGCTCTCCAGCCAGCCTGACAGTTGTTCTTCCGCGATGGCCGCCAGGGCATCAATATGGCCCGGCTCGCTGTTGAGGCAGGGGATGTACCCGAAATCGGTCCCACCCGCCTCCATGAAATAACCGCGGTTCTCGTCCCCGATCTCCTCGATCGTCTCCAGGCAATCGGCGGCAAAACCCGGGCAGACGACCTGTATGCTTTTCACCCCCTGGCCGGGCAACGCCTTGAGTGTGGCATCCGTGTAGGGCTGCAGCCACTCGGCCTTGCCAAAGCGGGACTGGAAGGTGGTCAGGTAGTCAGATTCGGGCAGGCCCAACTTTTCGACAACCAGGCGCGTGGTCTTGTGGCACTGGCAGTGATAGGGGTCGCCCTGGTCCAGGTAGCGGCGGGGCTCGCCGTGATAGGAAAACAGCAGCTTGTCCGCGCTGCCGTGCTCAGTGCGATAGGCGCGGATGCTGTCAGCAATCGCTTCGATGTAGGCGTTGTGATCGTGGTACTGGCTGACAAAACGGGTTTCCGGCAGCCAGCGGCGCTGGGTGAAGTCAGCAGCCAGGGCATCGAAGGTAGAGCCTGTCGTCGCGCCGCTGTACTGCGGATAAAGGGGCAGAACCAGTAAACGGGTCACGCCTTTGTCGATCATTCCCTGCACGGTGTCGGCAAAATTCGGGTTGCCGTAGCGCATGGCAAAATCAACCAGCACCTGCTCGCCGAAGCGCTCTCGCAGGGTCTTGTCCAGGGCTTGCGCCTGGTCACTGGTATGGAACATCAGGGGCGAGCCGCGCTCTGTCCAGACCTTGCTGTAGCTGGCCGCAGAGCGCGAGGGCCGGATGCGCAGAATAATCCCGTGCAGAATCAGCCACCAGACGGGTCTTGGAATCTCCACCACCCTGGGGTCCCACAGAAACTGTCGCAGGTACTTGCGCAGGGCCTTACTGTCCGGCGCTTCCGGGGTCCCGAGATTGGTCAGGAGAACACCGATGCGGGGTGTCTGGCCGTGGTCGAAGTTTTTACTGCCGATGTATTTCATGGTGGCTCAATATACGGATGCCTGAACCCGATGCCAAGCAATCGGGGTCAGGTACGCAAAAGAAGGGATAGTGGATGGCTGGCGCGTTTGAACGCGCCAGCCCGGGGCCTAGTCGCCGACAGGGTGAACCACGCTGACGTCGGCCGTGCGGCCGGAGCCGTGGCAGACGGAACACTGCTCCACTACCTCACCATCGTTGATGGCTTCCTGGCTGGTGTCGAAGCTGCCGCCGTTGGCAACCATGTGGGCACTGGCTTCCTCGCCATCGTGGCAGCTTGAGCAGGCTGAAGTGGTCGGTGTGACGACGGTATCGTCAATCGGGCTCTGGTGATCCTCGCCGGTATCGACAGTAACTCCCAGCACGCCTGAGGGCAGGGGCAGGGTGTAGCCGCTGTCGTTGTGGCAGCCCAGGCAGTTCCCGATATCACCCGGGTAATGCACAGTCTCCTCATCGTAGATGTAGGTGGTGAAACCCCGGAATCCTACGATCTGCAACGGGTTCTCCCTTATTCCAGCCGCGTGGATGCCGTGAACCATCGAGGCGAAGTCCAGAGACTCCTCATCCTTGCCATCGGTCGGTGGGTTGTTGGCGATCTCACGTACCTCGCGATCAGTGTTGCGTGGGTTGTGACAGGTCACGCAGACCTGGAGGTCGTCGGTGCGGTTGCTACCGTGCAGGCTGAGACTCTGGTGGCAACCCAGGCAGTTCTCCAGGTCGACCGGCTCCCGGCGCTCGTCAGCCTGGCCGTCCGCTTCATTGATATTGAAGAACCGATGCTCGTTGGTTAAAGCGATACGCTGCACATCGGGCTCCTCCTCGGTGCCGAAATTAACGGCGGGGTGACCTTCAATGCCGGCAACACCGCTGCCTTCGGCGGGGATAAAGGGCCGCTTGCTGCCATTCGGGATAGCAACGGTGGATTCCACGATGTAGCTGCCATCGCCCACCGGCGTGCCCTGCAGTGCGTCCAGGCTGACCGCGCTGGCTGCATCCGAATCATTGCCGGTATTGGTGTAGTCGGTGGTGCTCCAGGCCAGGTCGATCGCCAGGCGACTGTCGCCGCTGGCTACCTGGGTCCAGACCGGATCACTCGCCAGGTCGTAGGGCTCATCACCATTGCTTGGGTTGAATACCTTGTATTGCACTTTCGGGAATTCACCCTGACCGGTGTTGCTCACGGCCACGATTTCTGCGGCAAAATTCTTGCGGGCTTCATCGTTCGGAATTACGTGGCTTTCCTGGATGCTGCCTGCAACACCGCCGGTAGAGTGGCAACTGGCGCAGTTGCTGTCATCCGGCTGCCCCCCGGCGTGGCGGGTGAAATCCAGGGCATCGTGGCAGCTGCCGCAGGCGGCCTGGCTGGGATAGTTGGCCCAGTTGTCGCCCTGGGAGGTGAGGGTCACGTCGTATTCAGTGCCATCGGGATACATCAGGTCGGTGCCGGTGCCGCTGCCCGCGTGGCAGTTCACACAGTTGCGGATGTCCTGGGGGTAGTGGAGGTTGGAGTAGTCGTGCACGCTGCCGCGGAAGCCCACGATGAAGTAGGGATTGCCCTCTTGCACACTGGGCAGGTTGGCGCCCATATGGATCTTGTGAATCATTACTTTCATATCGACGGTGTTGCCACTGTCGGGATCGATCGAGCCAGGGTTGTGGCAGGTGACGCAGTACTTGATCTCCCGGCGACCGCCGCCATGGATAGCCAGAGGGTCGTGGCAGCGGTTGCAGGTGGCCGTGGCGGCGATATCCATTGTGAAGATGCTGCTGGTCGCCCCCGTGGCAGGGACCCAGTCATAATTGGGGTTGGCCTTGCCCGGCGCGCCGTCGAACTGGATGGCCACCCGATGGGTGAGGTCCGGGTTGTAGGACAGGTCCAGACCTTCCTCGTCGGCCTGGTCCAGAACGTCCTGTGGCAGGTTGCTCAGGCTGGTTTCATACTGGTAGCTGTAAAACCCTTCCCCGTCGTTGCTGAAGACGCCGCTGCGCTCATAGGTGGCCTGGAGTTTGGCCACGGTGCCGGGGCCGTACTCCGGATCGGCGACCGTATTGACATAGGATTGCCAGGCGCCGGTCATTCCCCCAAGGGAGCTTGTCTCCAGTTTGGCGACCACAAAACGCACATCGTCGACCACCAGGTCGGTGATAGCGACATTGTTCTCGTCACTGAGTTGGAACTTGATCACCGGCTGGTTATCACCATTCAGGCTGGCTTCGGTGATAAAGGCGTTGAGTACCGTCGCTTCGGCGTAAGGGTTTGCCGAGGGTGTCGGCGGAATCGGGTCCGGTGGGACAGGCTGCCCGGGAGGCGCGGGGCCGGGCTCCACGCCGGGGGCGCTGTTGCCGCCGCCCCCGCCGCCACAGGCGACGAGCAGGCCCAGCGTGCCAGCCATTATCCAGTTGCGTGTGTGATTAAACATGGTCTTTATCTCCCGGATTTTATTCCCAGTGATAGATCACTGATGCGCCGACATAATTAATGGTTTCGTTCGGGTTGCCCTGACCAAAGGTCAGTACCTTGTCGATTGTGTTCGGCTGCACACCCTTCAGGGCCCAGTCGTCGCTCTTGTAACGGTAGTACTGGTAGTCCAGTTGCAGGAAGAGATGCTCCTGCATGTGCCAGATACCACTGAGTTTGACGTTGTGCAGGCGCGTATCGACGCTGGGCAGGTCGCCCACGGCCAGGCCGCTACTCGCACTGGCGCCCAGGTCCTGCTCCGCCTGGGTGTCGACATAGTTGTAATCAAACGTGATTTCCAGATCCTTGGTCGCCTGCCACTGAACATTGGTGCCCACGCTGATGCTGGTGTCTTCACCTTTCCCGGTCCAGTTCTGGTTGGGGTCGCTCGCCTGGGGCAGTGGCGGGTAGATCACAAAAGCGTTTTTCTCCGCCCCGCCGCGAAAGGCCCGGCTGCCCTGTTCAGTCTTGTAGTAGTCGTACCCGGCGTACACGCTGGCGGAGAGGGTTTCGCTGGCGAAATAGCTGGCGCTGATGTGGCTGCGGTACCACTCATCCTCGGTCAGGCCCAGCTGGCTCGCATCGTAATCATTGTCTATCCACTGCAGGTTAAGCCCCAGGTTCCATTGGTCGCTGGGCAGGAAATTGAAATCGGCCTTGGTCTGCCACTGCTCCCGGTTCGCCATGTAGTATTTCATCAGCTCGGGATGGTTGATGTAACGCTCGGTGTCCGGCGTGGCGTTGATCAATTCGGTATCCAGTAACGCGTAGTAGTCCTGGGCCCACTCGTAGGTATCGGCTGCGCGATCCGCATAACTCGCCTCGAGTCGGGCGGTGAAGTTTGACCAGGGCTGGATGCGGTAGGCCAGGGTGTAGCGATCCTGCTCTGTTTCCTCAACCGGCGCGTTCTCCCGGGTTATTTTCTCATACTCGTAATCGAAACTCAGCTTGCTGCGCAGGGGCAGGCGATAGCTGACTTCAATACCCGGTACTTCAGAGCGGTAATCGTGATTGGTGTTGTAAACCGTCGCGGCGCTGCCGGGCTGGTTGCCACCGTCGCCGCGAATATACTGGTAGCCGCTGCGCTTGGCGTCGTAATCCCGATTGCGGTATTTGTAATAGACCTCTGCGCTCAGCTTGGGCAGGGGGTTCAGCAACAGGCGGGTGTTGAAGGTACTGTTGTCCACCTCGCCGTCGTAATTGTTTCTCGGCAGCGGTACAGTGACTATCAGGGCAGGATTGACGCTGTAATCCAGGAAATTCTGGTCCTGTGATGCCACCGCGTAGCTGCCGTCCACCTGCAGCCGGATCTTCGGTGAAAAGATGTACTGGCCGGTGAGTCGCCCACCGTACTGGTCATTGTCAGGCGCTTCTCCCAGGCCGCCAATGCCATCGGGATAGCGTACGTTGGGGCCATAGGAACTGTAGGGGTTCTGCCAGATCAGCGAGTCGTGCTGGTTGTCGAATTCAGAGTAATTGAGTCGGCCTTCCAGGCTCAGCTTGCTGTCGCTGTAGGACAGGCCAACATCAAACTCGTAGGTTTCGTAGTCCACCGGCTGTTTCAGTAAAACGGCATCGGCAGACGAGCCATCAATGTAGATGCCTGCACCTACATCGTTGTTGCCGGTTTTTTCTTCATACGAGAGGTTGGTGTCCAGCGCCCAGTGTCGGCCCAGGCTGGTCTCAGCCTTCAGGTAGAATTTCTCCCGTTTCAGCTCCTGGTCGAAGCCGCGCAGGGACTGGTTCAGGTTGGTCCAGTCGGAGGTGGTGAGCCCGCTGATCCAGTCATCCGGGAGCTTCTGTCTGGAGCTACCCCTGAAGGGTGTGCGGCCCTCGTCGCTGCTGACCTGTAGTTGCGAGTCGAAGCCTGCGGTAATAGAAAAACCCCCCGCCTTGCCCCAGGTAAGCTCGCCTTCGCGGGTATCCAGTCCAACGTTGGACATATACCCCTGCCAGAAATTACCGCCGCTGCTGAAGTCCTGCCATTGCAGGTTGCCTATGACGGTAGCGCCCTCCTTGTTCAGTCCGTTGTATTCACCGAACATGTAGTTGTCGTCACTGGTATAGGCCGCGCCCAGTTGCACGGTCAGCGGTGCACCCGATTGCCATGCACTCTTGAGTGGGGGCCTGTTTTCCAGGGCGAGCGGAGTGTAGGGGGCAGCCTCCTGGGCCACCACGCCGCACGCTGCCAACACCAGGCTGCTGGCGGCCCCGAGGTGGCAGGGAATGCGGTGTATGCTCTTCATCGTGTCAAGCGCGCTCCCGACGGATGGTTTGATCCATGAATCTGGCTGTGGCAGTTAAGACAGTTCTTGCCCAGCATGTTCTGGTTGGCGGTGCCTCGCGGCAGACCCTCGCTGCCATAGGGCTGGCTGGGGTGGAAGGCCGCTGCATGGCACTGCTGGCACAGGGCCGGGCCCCGCGCGGTCAGCAGGGGTTCGTTGACCGAGCCATGGGGTCTGTGACACAGGCCGCAGTCCTCGGCCGCCGGTGGGTGCTCCCACAGGAAAGGCCCGCGTTTGTCCGCGTGACAACTGAAACAGTTGTCGTTGAGCGATACCTGCTTCAGCGCAAAATCACCCAGGCCGCCGTGGGGGTTGTGGCAGTCGGTGCAGCTGGTCTTGCCCTCGGCGATGGGGTGGCGGGACGGCAGGTGCAGTTGTGAGCGCACCTGGGTGTGGCAGTCCAGGCAGATGTCCTGGGACTGTACCTGGCCCAGCACCAGGTCCTGTTGCTGGTGGGAATTGTGGCAGCTGTCGCAGGCCAGGTTTTCCTGCTGGTGAACGCTGCCAACCCAGGTGGCATGTTCGCCGGTGTTGTGGCAGGACTGGCAACTGGCGCTGCGCACCTCGGGGTCCGAGGGCTCTTCGGGTCCGAAGCTGACATCGGGGGCGTTCGCGCGGGGCTTTTGCTTGTGCTCTATGCTGGTGCCGTGGCAGGCGGTGCAACTCTCGCTGCCACCTCCGGCCAGCGAGCCGTGCACAGTGCCGGCGATGGCGTGTATGGCCTCGTCTTCATCGTGGCAATCCAGGCACTGGCGTTCCGCTCGCTGTGCATTGGCCAGCATACCTGCGACGGAAAGCAGCAGTCCGCAGAAGATCAGGACGAGTTTGCGATGATTTCCGGCCATTTCTTATCGTTGCTCCACCTTGTAGTCGGTTTCGTCGCCAGCAAAGCTCATGGTCATTGGCAGGGACACCCAGTGTTTACCGCCGGAATTGACCACCCCATGGAGAGCGATACCAAAAGTATACTTTCCATCAGGAGTGAAGGGCTTTGGGGAATCAGTATTATTCAGGGGGATGGTCAAAGCCACCGTCCAGTGCCCGTTGGAGTAGTTTTTATTGATCTGTATCAAGTTAGTGGGCTCCCAGGCAACGCCAGCCAGTATGCTGGCGGTCTCCAGCGTGCCGCTGGCCAGTTGTACCCGCCACATGTCGACGAAGTCGCCGGCGGTCATCAGTTGCTCCAGCTCTGCCGCTGACTTCTGCAATGAGGGCCGCCCCAGGCGCTCCCGTTGGGATCGGGACGAAGCCAGGTATTTGGCTGTGTGCTGGCCCCTGTCACGGGACATCCCGGGCAGGTCGCTGTGGCAGGCGGCGAAGCACCCGCCCCGCCTGAAGGCCTCGCTGCCGCCGTCATCCCACATCAGTGAGATGTCGCTGTCGTCTTCCGGCCCCGCCCAGTCAAGGGTGATGACCAGGTCCTCGCCGCCGCTGGCAAAGGCGATTGTCACTTCCCGCGCCGGGGGTGAGATATCGCCGGCCTGCGCCTCTCCCATGCTGGCTTCCTCTCCCCGGTGACATTGTTGGCAGTTTCTGCCCTGGCGCAGCGGCTGGGAACCGGGGTGATCCCGGGTGAGCCAGTCACTGTCGGCCATACCGGGGTAAAACAGGGTGACCCGCCTGCTGCTGAGGGCCCGGGGGAACATGTTCGTGACAGAGTCGGCGGGGGCGTGGGCCACGTCCTCATGGCAGTCCAGGCAGGTGTTGTCCGGGTTGCTCATGCTGCGGTGAAAGCCCTTGATCTTGTCAGGTATCTTCGCGCTGCGTTCCATGCGTTCTAGGTTGTGACAGCTGCGACAACCCTCGGAACCGTTCTCGAGCATCCGGCCCTGGGCCGACTCATGGTCGTGGGGGTTGTGGCAGCTGGTGCAGGGTGGATTGAGGTCGGTGAAGTCCTCCAGGCCATGGATACCCTTTTTCTGGGCCTTGTGGCAGGTGGTGCAGACCTGCGCCTGCTGGTCGGGAAACAGGACCTTGTCCTGCTCGGCGTGGATGTCGTGGCAGGTCACACAGGTCAGGTTGTTGAGCATGTGCAGGGCATCGGGCCAGTGCGCCGCCTGGTCCGTCTCATGGCAGGCCAGGCACTGGCTATCCTGGGCGGCGCTGGTGGCGGTCCAGCGCGGGCCAAAGCTTACCTGGGGGGATACCTGTGTGGGTGCCCTGGCATGCTTGGCGCTGGTGCCATGGCAGTCCTGGCAGCCGCGCCTGCCCCCTGCTTCATCCGGGTTGTCACCGATGCCGTGGGAGCCGGCCTGTACCTCGTGCACCGGCGAGTCGGGCCCGTAATCGTGGCAACCCAGGCACAGGGCCGCATCGCCGGGCGGGGTCTCGGTTTCCGCCCACCCAGCAATGGCGATAGCTGCCAGCAACAGGGCAGCCGCGGTCTTTGCAAGCGGTGTCATGCCTTACTTCCATGTCATATAAGCCGCGTTGCCCGGTGGGCCGCAGGCTGTCGTTGTTATTTCAGCTGTCGCTGTTCTCAGGGTGGGCGATGCCGGAGTGGCAGTCGACACAGGTTCGGTCCCCGCTGAGCATTTTCTTATGGAATTTCTGCGCCCTGGTACTTTGCAGCGCCAATATCATACGATCGGTGTCGTGACAGTTGCGACACTCCTGGGAATCATTCGCCCTGAGGCGATTTATTTCCCTCTCCTTCATCGCAGGGGCGTGGGCGGCGTATTTCTCCGGGGTGTCTATTATTCCGGTGAAGTGGCCCCATACCTCTCTGGCAGCTTCCACCTTGCGTACCATCTTGGGCAGGAACTCCCGGGGCACATGGCAGTCTGAGCAGCTGGCGTGGACTCCAGAGGCATTCTGGAAATGATTGGTCTTCTCAACCTGTGCCAGCGGGTTGTCAGCCATCTCGTGGCAACTGGTACAGAAAGCCTCGGTGCTGGTGGCGTGCATGGTGGCGTCAAAGGCAAGCAGGCCGCCAACCCCCAGCACAATACCAATGAGCACCAGGCTGATAACGGAACGCGTGGGCGAGGGGCGCAGTAGGGAGCGCAGCCAGCCGCTTTTAGGTGCGTCGCTCATTGAATCCTGATTTCCCCCGGTTGCCGAACGTACAATTTCTAACTTGAGTCAGTTAGTTAGCCAAGTTTGCGCCAATTGGTCAATGCGCGGTTTGACCCAGATCACGACAGCAGCGTATCGACGATAACGCCCAGCAGGAACAGGGAGGTAAATTGCCGGGTATGGCGAAAGGCCTGGGCGGAGAACCACAGCGGCCAGACCTCCGGGGGGTAACCGTCAGGCATAGCCCCGGGCTTGGGCACGGCAAACACCGCAAACAGCGGCGCCAGCCTGGGCAGGTTGATGAATACCAGCAGCAGGGCCCAGCCGAAGCTGCCAGTGGCGACCAGCGCCAGGCACAGCAGGTACTGGGCGGCGATCATGGCAACCACGGCGTAGCGCGATGTCTTCTCGCCGAGTATGACAGGCAGTGTGTTGACGCCCTTTGCCTTGTCCGCCTCCAGTTTGTCGGTGTGCTTACCGAACAGCACCGTGGTTGGCCCCAGGGCAAAGACCAGGCTGAGCCAGGTCACACTCCAGCTCCACTGTCCCGCCAGGACGTAGAAGCTGCCACCTACCATCAGCGGGCCCCATACCAGCAGCACGGCGGGCTCTCCCAGGCCATAGTATTTCAGCGGCCAGGTATAGAAGAGCACGAAGAATGAGCCCGCCAGCATCAGGTCCAGGGTGAGGCCGCTGCGCTGCGAAATCAGCCAGGCACCCAGCAGCAGGGCAATGCCCGCGGTGACGCCCAGGTAAGTCCAGAACTGGCGCTCGCTCATCAGCCCGTCCTCCAGCACATGAACGCCGTACTGGTTGCGATAGTAGTTGTCCTTGTCGATACCCCTGCGCGAGTCGGTGAAGTCGTTCAACAGGTTGTTGGTGGCGTGGGCGAACATCAAACCCAGTACGGTTGCCAGCCACAGGTCCAGCTCAAATACACCGGCACGCCAGGCCATCAGCGCGCCCAGGGCCGATGCCGTAAAGGTCATGAACAGTACCGAGGCGCGGCAGGCAATCAGCCACTTGGCCACCGGGTCCATGGCCTGCCACTCGCTCTGGGACAGTTTTGGCATCTGGGCGAGGGCCCGCCCCCACATCTTTACATCAATCATTTAAGCTGGTTTTCTCCGTGAGCTCAGGGGTCATCCGCCCGGGGGCGCGTGAGTATTGGCAGGTAACGATAAAGGAAAATGGCGAAAACCACTATCCAAATCACTGCCGATAAGCGCCAGGCGAGCAGGGTCTGGTTCGCGGCGACAATGGGCAATGCGCTGCGAAGGATCGCCGCCAGCATGATCAGCCCGAAGGCCATTGCCAAATAGCCCGGTACTTCCAAGGGTCGGCCGGTGTGGCCCTGTGACACCCTGGACATCATCGACAGTACCATGCCACCTATGGCGCCAATCGCCAGCAGGTGAATAACATTTTTGCCGGCTACCGGGTCGGTCCCGGCAATCGCCAGTCCCAGCATTGCCAGTGGAATACACAGGTAACTGAGGTGCATTGACCACAGCAGCGGAACCCTCAGCGTGTGCCAGCCCTGCCAGTGTGCCAGCCGGTACAGGTGCAGTGCGCCGCTGGCCAGGCACAGCGCGGTGAGCCAGGCTGTGGCCTGCGCGGGTAATCCCGTCGCGTAGACCAGGCCTATCGCCACCACGCTTCCTATCGCCAGGTATTCCAGCCAGTTCGGCAGGGGTGCAATGGCCAAGCCCAGGCGATTGCCGGTGAACATCGGTATGACCCGGCCGCCGATAATGGTGATGAACACCGTAATCATCCACACCGAGCCATAGTGGATCCGGGTGGCGGTTACCGGTTGTTGCACATTGAGGTAGCTGGCCGAACAGAGCAACATCAGCAGCAGCAAGACCGGCAGGAACAGCATATTGCGCCACTGGCGCCTGGCCCAGACCCGCTGGCCCAGCTCGACACCCAGTACCAGCATGAACAGCATCTCTGCTAACCATGCGAGCAGCAGCCACTGGGGCGCCAGCCACAGCACCAGCCGCGCAACCAGCCACAGCCCGAACAGCAGCTGCAGGCGCAGGCCTCGGGTGCCGGGCAGGCTGGTCCAGTTGGCTACCGCTGTCAACAGGAAGCCGGCAACCACCGGCATGGCAAAGCCAAAAACCATTTCATGGGCGTGCCACCAGTTGGGTGTTACCCCGCCTGGCCAGTCCTGCGGTTGCCACAGCCAGTAGAGCCAGCGGCACATGGCCAGCAGGCCAAACCCGGCGGCCGCCAGAAAGCCGGATCTGAAAGCAAGTTGCCACAGGGGAGCAACCGCTCGCCCCGGGAGCTGCGCCTGCACCGGTCCTGTCATATATGCCCTGTGTTGCTGCATTGTTGTTTGTATCCGGCTGCCAGCGTAGCCTAATTACCCGATGCCGGGAAGTTGGTCTGCAAGCGTCACCGGGATGTTCCCCGCGCCCGTCGTATAGTAAGGTTGGGTCCCTTTGCAGTATGGAGATTGACGATGAAACTATGGCACTGTGCCGGCGCCCGCTCCCTTCGGCCGCTGTGGGCCCTGGAGGAAATGGGGCTGGAGTATGAGCTGGAGGTAATGCAGTTTCCGCCACGGGTATTCAACCGCCCGTACCTGGATGTGAACAGCCTCGGTACCATTCCCTTCCTGCAGGACGGGGACACGGAAATGACGGAGTCCAGCGCTATCTGCCAGTACCTGGTTGATCGCTACCAGCAGTACGACTTTGGCCTGCGCCCTGATCACCCCGAATACGGTGCCTACCTGAACTGGTTGCACCACGCGGACGCCACCCTGACCTTTCCACAGACCCTCACCATGCGTTACTACTATCTTGAGCCCACACCGGAAAAGCAGGCGGTGGGTGACGACTACGCCGCGTGGTTTATCGCCCGGCTGCGGCGCCTGGATGCGCACCTGGAAAACCACGAATACCTGGTCGATGGGCGCTTTACCATCGCTGATATCGCAGTGGGGTATGCCCTGTACCTGTCCAGTGCACTGCACCTCGATGAACGCCTCAAGCCCCAGACCCGGGCTTATATGGAGCGCCTGAAAGAGCGGCCGGCTTTTCAGCGGGCAGACAGCTTCGGTGAGCCACTGGTATTGCCCGCGCGAGGCTGACCCCGCCCCAATGCCGCATGCCGACGAATCCGTAACGGCATGCGCCGTCGTATATACTGGGCGCCCCCGAGCTGTGGACAGACTTTTTCGATGATCAGGACGGTATGACCAAAAAACCCCCTACCCTGAAACGCCGCGGGATTCCGCGCAGCCTCTCGGTGTCCCTGGCGGGCATCCGGGCGGGCGGTGCGCTGGCAGTGGATGGCGCCATGCAGAAGCTGCTGCGTCGCGACAGCGGCGGCGAGGACTCCGGGTTTGCCCGACGCGAGGCCAGGCGCTTCGTTGACGAGCTGGGCAAACTCAAGGGTACCTATGTAAAAATCGGCCAGATGATGGCCCTGTTTGGCGAGCATTTCCTGCCGCCGGTGCTGGCTGAGGCCATGCACAACCTGGGCGACCAGACCGAACCGATGCAATGGGAGGCGATAGAGCCCGTGTTGCGCGCCAGCCTCGGTGAGCGTTATGCCGAGCTCGACATAGAGCCCCGGGCGCTGGCAGCCGCCTCCCTCGCCCAGGTGCACGTGGCGACAGTGCGCGCCACCGGCGAGCGTATCTGCCTGAAGGTGCAGTATCCCGGCCTCGCCGATGTCATCGATTCCGATTTCGATGCGGTGGTGCGCATGCTGATGCTGGCGCGCTGGTTGCAGGCCGGCCGCGATCTGGACGACTGGCTGGAGTCCATGCGCACCCACCTGCATAACGAGATAGATTACCGGCGTGAGGCGGACCTGACCCTGCGAATGGCGGAACTGGTGGCGGGCGTTGCCGTCGGCGATGTGGACTACGCCGTTCCCCGGCTGCACGAACGCTATTGCACCGACGTGGTGCTGGCCATGGAGTACATGGAGGGCCTGTCGGTGACGGCGCCCCCGGTTACCGCGCTGCCGCTGGAGCGTCGCAACGCCCTGGCCGCGGGTATGCTGGAGCTGTTTTTTTATGAGCTCTATGACTGGGGTTGCCTGCAGACCGACCCGAATTTCGGCAACTACCTGTTGCGTCTCGATGACAGCAGAGAGGAGCACCCCCGCGACAGCCTGGTACTGCTGGATTTTGGTTCCATCCTGGATTGCAACGACGAGTTCCTCTACCACTTGCGCAACACGATAGACGCCGGCCTGCGCCAGGACGTTACCCTGTTGGGCGACAGCCTGGTCGGGCTGGGTTGTCTCAATGAGGACGCCACCGAGGAGGCCCGCGAGTTATTCGCCGGGTTCTGCCTGCACCTGCTGGAGCCGCTGCGGCCCGCGGCAGAACTCCCGCAGGAATATCTCAATGCCCGGGGCCAATACCGCTGGGCGGACTCGCGCCTGATGCACCGGGCCGGCAAGCGCGCCGCGCTTTCGGCCACCAGCCGGCACTTTACGACACCGTCCCGGGAATTCGCGCTGATCGCGCGCAAATTGACCGGGGTGTTTACCTTCATTGCCGTACTGGAGGCTGAATTCAATGCCTACGAGATGGTTGCCGCGCACATAGCCCGCTGGCGGGAGAGAGAAGCTCTTGGCAAAAGATAAGGATCCAAAGGACAGCAACCAGAAAGCGATACCCACCTCGCGAGTAGGGCGCTTCGCCCGGGTTGCACGCATGGCCAGCGGCGTGGCCGGCGGCATGCTGGCTGAGGGGACCCGACAGTTGCGCGCGGGCAAACGACCGCGTGCCCGGGATATGTTGCTTACCCCGGCCAATGCACGCCGGGTGGCTGACCAGCTGGCGACCATGCGCGGGGCGGCCATGAAGGTAGGGCAGATCCTGTCTATGGACACGGGCGATATGCTGCCCCGCGAGCTGGCAGATATTCTCGCCAGACTGCGTTCCGACGCCCGTTACATGCCCTCCCAGCAATTGCATGCGGTCATGTCGGAAGCTTATGGCGCTGACTGGGAAGAGTTGTTTTACGGGTTCGAGATGAAGCCCCTGGCCGCCGCGTCTATCGGGCAGGTGCACAGGACAGTGGCCCCGGACGGCCGGGAAATCGTGTTGAAAGTGCAATACCCCGGGATGGCTTCGAGCATCGACAGCGATGTGGACAACATCGCCATCTTGCTGCGTATGTCCGGCCTGTTGCCCCCCGAGCTCGACATTCAACCATTGCTGGACGACGCCAAGTTGCAGCTGAAGGACGAGGCGGATTACAACAAGGAGGCGAAGTTTCTGCAGGCCTTCGCCGACCTGCTCAGGGAAGACGAGCGGTTCCTGGTACCCGAGTTGCTGCCTGACCTGACCCGGCAGACGGTGCTGGCCATGACCTACGTCAGCGGCAAACCCATAGAGACCATAGTGACCCTGCCCCAGGCCGAGCGCGATCGCGTCATGACAGCGCTGGTGGAGCTGATGTTCATGGAGCTGTTTGAGCTGCGCATGGTGCAAACGGACCCCAACTTTGCCAACTACCTGTACCGCGGCAGTACGGGCGAGATCGTACTGCTGGATTTCGGCGCAACCCGTCGCTTCAAGGCCGGCTTCGTCAATAACTACCGCAAGTTGCTGGCCGCTGCCATGACCCAGGATCACGACAAGCTGGTGACGGCGGCGGAGCGCATAGGCTACTCCATGGGTGATGAAGACAGCGAATACCGGGCGCTGGTGCTGGAGCTGTTCCTGCTGGCGCTGGAACCGCTGCGCCATGAGGGACTGTATGATTTTGCGCGCTCCGACATGGCACGGCAGATGTCCCAGCTGGGGGAGGAGGTGGGTCACTACCGCGACTTCTGGCGCGCCCCGCCTACCGATGCCATGTACTTTCACCGCAAGCTGGGGGGGATGTTCCTGCTGGCGAGCCGGGTCAAGGCCAGGGTCGATGTCAATCAGCTGGTAACGCGTTTCATAAGCTGAATAACACCTTCCCTGTTTGCCCGGGTACCCTGGCGTTAGCGCTTCGTTTTTTTCTTCGGCCTTGCAGCGGTCTTCCTGCGTTTTTTCGCCGCCGGTTTGGCGGCGGTTAGCGCCAGTGCGGCGGCGTGCAACTCTTCATAGGAAGCCTGCAGGCAATCCGCATAAAAGGCCGGGTCCGGCAGCATATCCCTGCAGGCGGTAACCGACAGGGTGACGGTGCCCTGCTTTTCCTGGACCGTGCTGAACACAATGTGGAACAGGCCGACATTGGGCAGCAGCGGGCCCAGACTGATAGAGCCAATCAGCGCGGCGCCGCACAAATACAGCTGCACTGGCGGCCCCGGCACATTGGTGACGATGGTGTTGAACATGGTGCTGGCTTCCGCGAGGCCGGTGGCGCTGGCGGTTCGTATCGCCAGGGACAGCACGTTGCCGGGCATTACATCGGTGAGGTCAACCGCGAACCGGGGCCCCAGCGCCTCGGCGTATGCTTTCGCCGACAGGGCTTCCTTGTGCACCGCCGCCATACGCTCCAGCGGTTGCTCTATATCGGAGCGCAGGGCGACGTTCATAAAGCCCACCATATTGCCACCGGCTGAGCGCTCCTGGGCCGAGCGCACATCGATAGGGCAGCCCGTCACCAGGCTGTTCTCAGGCAGCTCACCCTTGCTGTCCAGGTACTTGCGCAGGGCGCCGGCGACGATCGTCAGCATCACATCGTTGACGGTGGTGCCGGGCTGGGTGTTCTTGATCTTGCGGATTTCCGCGAAGTCGAAGGTGCGCGCCTCGACAACCCGGTGGCGCGAAATCTTCCCCTGAAAGCGGGTTGTCGGCTTGTCGCCCAGGTAGTGAAAGCGCTCCTCATCCTCGCCCTGGCGCAGCCTCCTGATGGTGGGCACCGCCTGCTTGACCACGTCGAATATCTGGCCGGGCTTGCGCCACATGTCGACATACGCGCGGGCCAGCATGCCCACTGTCGAGGGTCGCTCAATCACCCACGGTGGCGCCTTGCCCGGGTCGTGAATTTCGGGGGTGAGGTCGTGCATGATATTCATGAACTGTGTTCCGGTGGCCCCGTCCATGGCGCAGTGGTGCACCTTCATCAGCATGGCGAAGCAGTTCGGGGGAAAACCCTCGAGATTGTTCAGCCCCTCGATCACGTAGATCTCCCACATCGGTTTGTCCCGGCGCAGGGGCGTGCTGTGGATACGTGCGGACAGGATGCACAGCTGGCGCCAGTCACCCGGCTGGGGCAGGGCGATGTGGCGCACGTGGTATTCAAGGTCGAACTCGGGGTCTTCCACCCAGTAGGGGCGGCCCAGGCCATAGGGCACAAACGCAAGCTTGCGGCGGAAAATCGGCGACAGGTGCAGCCGGCTTTCCAGCATGGCCAGAACCTGCTTGAAACGCACCTTGCCGCCGGGTGCGGTGGACTGATCGTAGATGCTGACCCCGCCAATGTGCTGGGGCAGGCCGTCCAGTTCGGCGTGGAGGAACATGGCGTCCTGGCCGGATAATTGTTGCATGGCGCTTACCTCTTATCGTTCTAAATGTGTTGTTGGCGGCTGCCGGCCAGCCAGGTGTTATGTACATTGTAGCTGTCATCGAAGTGCACGAAGTCGGCCCGGTAGCCGCTGGCAATGCGCCCCAGTGTGTTATCAAGCCCGAGGATGGCGGCAGGGTAGAGCGACGCCATGCGCAGGCACTCCTGCAGGGCGATGCCGACAGTGCCGGCGGCATAGCCCACCGCCTCGATCAGGCCGATGGCGCTGCCGGCAAGTGCACCGTCCGCATTAACCAGCTTGCCGTCGCTCACACTGATCTGTTCGCCGTACAGTGTAAAGGTGTTGCTGCTGCCGCCTGCGGTCGCCATGGCGTCGGTAACCAGTACCAGTTTTCCCGGCGGCTTGATGCGCTGTGCAAGGTGGATATTGGCCGGGTGCACGTGGTGGCCGTCGGCGATAATGCCGGCCCACAGGGAAGCCTCGGCGAGTGCGGTACCCGCCACTCCAGGCTCCCTTGCAGCCAGCGGGCTCATGGCATTGAACAGGTGAGTGACGCCCTCCAGCCCTTCACCAACGGCCGCCATCATCTGCCCGTGGCCGGCATTGCTGTGCCCCGCGCAGACATGGATTCCCGCGGCGCACAGTTGCCGGATTTGCCCGGGGGTGGTGTGCTCCGGGGCGAGGGTAACTATCACCGGCATGTCCGTCAGCGAACACAGCCAGTTGATGTCCTGGTCGCTGGCCTGCCTGATCATATCGGCCCGGTGCGCACCGCGGCGGGCAAGTTCAAAATAAGGGCCCTCCAGGTGAATCCCCAATATGCCCGGGAGGGCACTGGCGCGGGCCGCGCGCACCGCGGCAACTGCCCGCTCCTGTATATCGCGGGTATCACTGATGAGGGTGGGCATCATGGCGGTGGTGCCGGTAGCGCGATGGGCGCTCTGCATGGTTGCCAGCGTTGTCTCACAGGGATCGTTATTGAACATCAGGTCGCCGCCACCGTTAACCTGCAGATCGATCAGTCCGGGGGCAAGGGTGCCGTCGGGCAGGGTGACAATCTCGAGTGATGGGGAACACTGCGCCACTGGAACGAGCCGCTCCACGGTCTGGTCACAGACGATCACACAGTGGTCGTGCAGAAAGTGCGCCCCGTCGAATATCGACGGGGCGCTGATGGCAAATGTTGTGCCGGTGTCGGGCATGGGTTGGTCCTCCGCGGCTCAAGTTTACCTGAAATGAACCCGCGGAAGCGCCCGCCGTTAAGCGGCAGGCACGCTACCGGCAGCTGCGCTGTCCCGCTCGCGGCGAATACGGATCAACAGCGGTACCAGCACCAGCCCGAGCAGCGGTGTAAAAATCGCCAGCAGCCCGAACATAACACCCAGCCAGCCGCTGCCCAGGGCCATGCCAAGCAGCCCTGCCAGTGGCAGGATGGCGATGAGGCACAGCAGTCTGCGG
Source organism: uncultured Gammaproteobacteria bacterium (assembly GCA_963765545.1). Taxonomy (GTDB): domain Bacteria; phylum Pseudomonadota; class Gammaproteobacteria; order Pseudomonadales; family Halieaceae; genus JARRPM01. Next base: position 414,370 of record CAVXWW010000003.1, read on the forward strand.
GCCCCCAGGCGGCTTTCCAGCGCGGGGGTAAGCCCCGCCGACAGGCTGACCGCCAGGGCAAAACCCGCCCAGATATAGCCGAAGTATTCCAGTGGCACCGCCTGCAACTCCAAGTACTTCTGGTAGACCCAGAATACGTAGATTGCCATCTGTGAAAAAGTTCACAGCTATGCGGGCTTCGCTGTGCGAAAAGCCGGTGGGACGAAGCCGGGCTGCAGCGCCTTGAGTGGATGATACGCGCTCACCTGGCCCATGAAGGGCGGGTGTATGGAGTAGCCCAGCAGTGATTGTACGGCAGGCGACATCTGCGCCACCGCGTCCGGCGGTATGGCCAGGAAGAAATTTTCCTGCGGCCTCGCCCAGGGCTGGCAGTACTGGTTGGAAAAGGCACGCCGGGTGGCGCCGCTGTGATTGTCGCCACCGCGGTGCAGCAGGGTGCCGGCGAAGACCATGCAGGCGCCTGCGGGCATCAACACCGGCACCGCCATGCCTTCCAGGCGGCTGGCGAAGTCGGGGTCCGCTTCATTGTCCCCGCTGTGATAGTGCCCCGCGATCTGCTCGTCACTCCAGCGGTGGCTGCCGGGTATCACCTGGGTGGCGCCGTTGTCCCTGGTGAAGTCCTGCACGGCCACAATGGTTGACAGGCTCACCATGGGGCGCGGCCGTGGAATAGGGTAAAAGGAGTCGTCGGTGTGCCAGGGTTGGGGCGTCTCTCCCGGACTTATCACAATCGCCTGGCTCGCGGTAAGCAGGTAGTTGGGCATCAGCAGTGCGTCGCACAGGGCCAGTATTCGCCGGTCTTCCACGATGTCCTGGAAGATGCGGTGCCTCGCCACGAGGGTGTAGATACGCTCGGTCCTGTTGCCCTCGAAATTATTGCGGCCACTGTGGCTTCCCAGCATGCTGTCGTATAGCGCGTTTACCTCCTCCAGCTGCTGCGGATCCAGGAAGTCAGGTATGACGGTGTGACCGCGTTCCTCGAGTTCACGAAGATGTGTGCCGACCTGCTCCTGGATAGATATGGTCATGGGCTTGTTCCGTTTCTATGGTTCCGGGTTACCCGTACAGCATACGATTGCCCGTCCTATTGTTCCAGATCAGTAAATCGCCCCGGCGGGCGCTTGTCTGGCGCCGGCTTACGCGCAAGAATTGAGAGTCATCCCGCCACTAACAATAACTGAAGGCAACGCTGATGAAATCCGATATTGAGATCGCCCGGGAGTCGCAGCCGCGACCGATTACCGATATAGCCGCGCAGCTGGGCATTCCCGCGGAGCACCTGGTGCCCTATGGGCACACCAAGGCCAAGCTGGACATGGGCTATGTACAGAGCCTGGAAGACCGGCCGGACGGCAAGCTGGTGCTGGTTACCGCCATGAGCCCGACGCCGGCGGGGGAGGGCAAAACCACCGTGGCCATAGGCCTGGCCGACGCCCTGAACCGGATCGGGGCAAAGGCGTCGGTGTGCCTGCGCGAGCCCAGTCTGGGACCCTGTTTCGGGTTAAAGGGTGGCGCTGCCGGGGGCGGTTATGCCCAGGTGATACCGATGGAGGATATCAACCTGCATTTCACCGGTGACATGCACGCTATCGGCGCCGCCCACAACCTGCTGGCGGCGATGATCGACAATTACGTGCACTGGAGCAACGATGTCCGGCTGGACCTGCGCCGTGTCACCTGGCGGCGGGTGGTGGATATCAACGACCGCCAGTTGCGCCAGATCGTCACTGGCATTGGCGGGCCCGCCAATGGTTTCCCGATGGAGGGCGGCTTCGATATCACCGTGGCCTCCGAGGTGATGGCAATTTTCTGTTTGTCGCGCAACCTGCAGGACCTGCAGCAGCGCCTGGGTAAAATCGTGATTGGCTATACCCGCGACCGCGTTGCGGTCACGGCCCGTGAAGTAGAGGCGCCCGGTGCCATGGCGGTGCTGCTGAAGGACGCGCTGGCCCCCAACCTGGTGCAGACCCTGGAGAATACCCCGGCGTTTATCCACGGCGGCCCCTTTGCCAATATTGCCCATGGTTGTAATTCCATTATCGCGACCCGCGCGGCGCTCAAACTGTCCGACTATGTGATTACCGAGGCCGGTTTTGGCGCAGACCTGGGGGCTGAGAAATTCTTCAATATCAAGTGCCGCAAGTCCGGGCTGCGTCCCGATGCCGCGGTCATCGTCGCCACCGTCAGGGCCTTGAAAATGCACGGCGGGGTAGAGCGCTCGGCCCTGGGGGCAGAGGACGTTCCCGCACTGGAGCGAGGCCTGGAAAACCTGGGGCGCCATATCCGCAATACCGGCCAGTACGGCCTGCCGCTGGTGGTTGCCATCAACCACTTTGTGGGCGACAGCCAGGCGGAAATCGATGCGATCAAGGCCTATGTCGAGGAGCGGGGAGTGCAGGCCCATGTGTGTACCCAGTGGGCCGATGGTGGCGCGGGGGCTGTTGACCTGGCTGCCTCGGTAAGGGCCCTGGCCGACAGCCCCCATGGCCAGTTCCGCACGCTGTACGATGACAGCCTGAGCCTGTGGGAAAAGACCCGCTGCGTGGCGCGGTCCGTTTACGGGGCGGACGACATCGACGCGGACAAGGTCATTCGAGACCAGTTTGAGCAGTACGAGCAGGCCGGCTACGGCCACTTTCCGGTCTGCATGGCGAAAACGCAGTACAGTTTTTCCACCGATCCGCGGCTGCTGGGTGCACCGGTCAACCACCGTATCAAGGTGCGGGAGCTGGCCCTGGCCGCGGGTGCTGAATTCCTGGTGGTTGTCTGCGGCGACATCATGCGTATGCCGGGCCTGCCCAGGGTGCCGGCGGCGAACAGTATTTACGTCAATGACCAGGGTCAGACAGAGGGTTTGTTCTGAGCCCGGGGCGGGGAATATTGGCAGGGCTGAAATCCGGATTGATAGCGGTTATGCTGCAACATGGGTGACCGCTCAGGCGCCCGGGAGGATAGATACCGTGATGAGAACAAGAGTGATATTGCCGGCAGCGCTGCTGTTGATGCTGGCCGCACAGGCCGGTGCGGATGACTTGACCGATGCGGCCCAGGGGCTGTGTGCGACGATCAAAAGTTGCGCGCTGGAGCAGGTGGCGAAGGAGGACCTGACTCCCGAGATGCTCGAGATGATGGGTCCCATGCTGGACAATATGTGTACAAACATGCGCCAGCAGGTGAAGGACGTGCCCGTGGAACACGCGCTGTACAAGCCCGCTGTGGGCTGCCTGCGCAGCCTGGAGTCCATGACCTGTGAACAGATGCAGAACGCGGACGATGTCGCGACGCCCGAATGCGAGGAGTACGAGAAGCTGGCCAAGGAGTTTGCCGCCAAGCAGTAGCGCCCTGTGCGCTCGCGCTAGCCGACGATAGGGGCCGAGCTGAGATCCTCGGGGTCCAGTTCCTGTTCGGTGGGTTCCAGTGCCTCGTGGAACTCGTCCACTTCCCAGGTCTCCCTGGGTTCCAGGGTGGCGATATGGAAGAGCGCATCGCCCTCGTATACCAGCGGCAGGTTGGTGCGCCCGATCACGATACCCGCCTGTCCCGCGATCACGTCTATCTCGCTCGTTCCCAACGGATCGGCGATGATGCCGATGGTCTGCTCCCGCGACACCTCCGCCCCCAGCGCTACCAGCGCCCGCAGTACGCCGCTTTCCGGCGCCCGCACCCACTGGGTGCTCTGGCAGATAACCGGGGGTTTATTGCTGGCCCGCCGTTTGCGCAGCATGCCCAGATGACGCATCACGTTGGTAATACCGATTTCGCCGGCCCGAATGTATATCTCATCGAAGCGCAGTGCCTCACAGGATTCGTACAGGATCACCGGTACGCCCTGTTCCGAAGCCACCTGGCGAAGTGAGCCGTCCCTCACCTTGGCGTTGATCGCCAGTGGCGCGCCGAATGCCTCGGTGATGGCAAGTGTGGCCGGGTCATCGAGGTCGGCGCGAATCTGGGGGAAATTGCTGCGATGGCGCGCCCCGGTGTGCAGGTCGATGCCGTGGGTCGAGTTGGCGACAATTTCTTTCATAAAGACATCCGCCAGCCTGCCGGTAAGGGATCCCCTGGGCGAACCGGGAAAGCTGCGGTTGAGGTCCCGGCCGTCGGGCAGGTAGCGCGTGTGGTGCTGGAAGCCATAGATATTCACGATGGGAATGGCAATCAGGGTGCCTTTGAGTTTGTTTATCCTGGGATTTTTCAGCAGTCGCCTGATGATTTCCACCCCGTTGATTTCATCGCCGTGGATGGCGGCGCAGACAAACAGGGTGGGGCCGGGCAGCTTTCCGCGAATCACCTGTACGCTGATCGCAAGGGTGTCGTGGGTGTAGGTGGGGGCGACCGGAATTTCAATATTGCGACGCTCTCCCGGCAGGATTTGCTCACCGCCGATAACCAGTACATCCACTTGTTTTTTCTTTGCCATCGATTTACTCGCGTTGCGCCTTGTTCGATTTGCCTGCGGGTTTGGGTCGCATCAGGTAGGATCGCCCCGGGTCAACTGTGAACGATCCGCGCATGGCGGTGCGGCCCAGCAACATGCGAAATCGCATGTTTTCCCGGTCTGTCAGGGTGATTTCTGCATCCAGCGTGCCGTCCCCGAAACTGACCACGGTCCTGATGACATAGCGCTCTTCGCGGTGTCCGCCGGAGTCGGTCACGGTTCGCCTGTCCAGCACGGGCGCCTCGCAATCTACCACCTCTTTGGACGATTTCTGGCGGGGGTGGATGCCGAATCGAATCCACTGGGCTCCATCGCGGGTGAAGGGCTCTATATAGAACGCGTGCAGGGCACTGGTCCGCGCGCCGGTATCTATTTTTGCCTTGATATTGTCGATGCCCAATTCCGGCAGCGCGAGCCACTCCCGCCAGCCGAGCATTCTTTTAGCTGGTTTTTTCACCGTCTGGGACAACCGCGCCAACCGGGGGCTATCACGTTACCGCGCATGGCACGTTTCCTTAGTTCCTGCAGCATGAATCTGTCCCCTTGTTGGATCGTGGCGCAGTGTCCGGGCGGTTTGTGCAGCCCGTCCCGATATGGTAATTGCCCTCCCGGGCGGCGCGGGGCCAAGATAACCTACGCCGGAGGCTATGACCAGCCCGGGGTACTGCCAAAAGTGCTACCTGTGCTACAGTAGCGGGCGCGATGGTGCCCCCAGGGGTCCGGTGGCATGTCGCGGCAACGGGATATCATGAAATTAAATTGGAGAGCAACGATGGATTACAGAAAACTGTTAGTTGGCCTGGGCGCATTGAGCCTGGTGGCAGCATTGGGTGGTTGTAGTAAGGAAAGTGTCGAGAGCAGCAAGCAAACGATGCAGGAAGCCTCTGATTCCGTAAAGGAAGCGGCTGCTGATGTTGCCGATGGCGCCAGCGATGCGATGGAAGCCACCAAGGACGCGGCCGCTGATGCTGCCCATTCAATGGGCGACATGGCAGATGATGCTGCTGATAGCATGAGCGAGATGGCAGATAAGACAGGCGATGCAGCCAGCGATGCCTGGGATGCCACCAAGGAAACAGCCAGCGATGCAGCCGACGCAACCGGCGAGGCGGCCAGCGATGCCTGGGATGCCACCAAGGAAACAGCCAGCGATGCAGCCGACGCAACCAGCGATGCGGCCAGCGATGCAGCAGATGCCGTCAGCGATGCGGCTGATGATGCTGCCGATGCAGCCAGCGATATGGCAGATGACGCGTCGGACAAAATCGACGAGATGAAGAAGTAAGTTAGCTTGTAAAGGTACTGCATTGCTCGCCCTTAACCGGCGGGCAGTGCAGCAGCCTTATCTCGTAAAAGGCAGCATCTAGAAATCAGGGCATAAAGACCGTGGTCACCAGGTAACTGGTATAGGCGATATAACATGCCAGCAGCCCGGCACCTTCGAATCGGTTGATCCGGCCCAGCCTGCCCGAGTGCGGAATTCCGATAATAAACAGGGAAACCGTCAGTACAGACATCAGCAGCACGTCTCGCGTCAGCACGTCCGGCCCCACTGACATCGGCGAAATCGCACCGGCGATACCGACCACCGCCAGCGTGTTGAACATGTTGGAACCGATAATATTGCCCAGCGCGATATCGTGTTCGCCTTTGCGTGCGGCGACAATGGAAGAGGCCAGCTCCGGTAATGATGTCCCCACGGCAATAACCGTCAAGCCTATCACCACGTCGGTCACTCCGAATGCGTGGGCGATATCAACCGCGCCCCAGACCAGGATGCGGGAGCTGATTATCAGCAGGCACAGCCCGACCACCAGCCAGATCAGGGCCAGGCGCAGGGGCATCCTTTTCATGTCCATCTCGTGCTCTATTTCCTGCGCGAGGGTATCAGTGTTATTGCTCATGCCCTGCCAGATGGTCCAACCCATAAATACCGCGAACACGGTCAGCAGTGCCCACGCGTCGGCGCGCGTGATCGCCCCGTCCATGACCTGCCAGGCGGCCAATACGGTTATGAGGGCCAGTATGGGTAGCTCTTTGCGCAGTACCTGGGAGTGCACGGTGATGGGTTTTACCAGTGCGGTCAGCCCCAATACCATGGCGATATTGGCGATATTGGAGCCGTAGGCATTGCCCAGGGCTATGCCGGGGTTCCCCTGGGACGCGGATAGCGCGGAAACCACCATCTCCGGTGCAGATGTGCCGAAGCCGATGATCACCATGCCGATCAACAGGGGTGGCATCCCAAAATGCTTGGCGGCGGCAGCTGAACCCTCTACAAAGCGGTCCGCACTCCACACCAGGAGGGCAAGACCAAATACGATTGCGGTGAACGCGAGGGCCATGCTGTAGTGGAGTCTCCGTGGGCTGTCTTGTTCTGTTTTTTTTGCAGTGCGTGCTTACAGTGTAGCGTAAGGCTGAAAGGTGACGCGCAGCTTTTCGTACTATTCAAAGATAACCCCGACCGCAGGACTCAAAAGGTCGCGAAAATGCTCACGCCGGGCGCGGCATCAGTTTCCGGGACTGAATCAGCTCGTCGGTAAGCGCTGACGCAACATCGCGTATCTCTACCCAGCCTTGCAGTGCCGCGGCAAAACCCGTTGCCATTGCGCGGAATTCGGCGAGTACGTCGGCCTCCGTTGCATCCGCCGAGCTGCCCGATATTTCGGTTGGGCTGTGGCTTTGCGAGATGGCTCGCTGAACTTCTTCGATACCCCGCGTGAGATAAGCTTCCCACTCTGAAGACCCCAGCTTTTTGGTGCGGCCAAGTTGTCCATGCAGCAGGTGAAGCTGGTCGGCGTGGCCCCTGGCCAGTTCTTTGCGATAGTCCAGTATCAGGTCGGCGTCTGCACGCGCGGCGATACGCAGGGTGTCCTGTGCGATCCGCTGGAGGGCCTGTTGCGGATTATTGGTGTCCTTGTAATCGATGTGCTCGGTGAGGTAGCGCGAGAAAAGTGAGATACCGCCGGTGGCCGCTATCGGCGCATCCAGGGTGATTTCCCGGGCTTCCAGTGGCAGGTGTGGCACGCTCCAGGGGTATTCAAGCGCCATACTGTGATGATGCATGGCAACCAGCATGGCGCCGAACAGTGAGTCCTCCCCGCGAAAGGCGGGGAAGTAGGGCGGCAGCAGCTGGCTGTTGTCCAGCCCGGTGAGCTGTGACATGAAAGGCATCTTGAAGAAGTTGGGCCTGGAGCTGCCCAGCCAGTTCAGCCTGTTTTCCAGCGCCCCGGCCATGCCGTGTGGCGCCTGCACCATGCGCTGCACGGATTCTTCACCCAGGTACAGGGCCCAACTGGTGCCGCCGGTTCCCGGGTCGCCAAATGAACCGCACTGGGTGACAAGGACGGGTGAGTCAGCCTGTAAAACATTTGCCAGCGCGGCATTCACATTTCTCAGCTGTGCCTCTGCCAGCTCGCCGTTGTTGGCCAACTTTAAAGCCTGGCCCAGGGTACTGCCCAGCAGGCTGGCGTGGCCGCTTAACGGATCGAAGTCGGCCGGTTTTGCCGCCTGCCAGAAGGCCTCCTCATCGGAGTAAAAAGTGGCCTTGCGCAGGCCTCCGCTGCCTATGCCCACGCCGTTTTCCTTGAATGGCGGCAACACCGCCTGGCAGAGAATGTCATCATCCATGACCAGCGCGCGATAGCCCACCGAGAGCAGCAGGCAGAGCGTCCGGGAGCGGCCGTAGGTTTTTTTGCCCTCCCATACCGAAGGGTCCAGCAGGAAGCGGGCGCCCGCAGCATGGTCTGGCAGGGATGCGGTCAGCCCGGATAACAGCGCCTCCTGGGCCTCAGTCCCCACGTAAAACATGTCTTTGGCACTGCGCAGGTTAAAATTCGCCACGGCTTCGCTGTTGGCTGCCCGATTGGCCGGGTCGCGCGAATCATCCACCAGAAACAGGGCGTCGTGTTGCAGCAGTTTGGCCCCACGCAGCAGGGAGTCGAGCAGGCGTTCTACTGCGGCCGGACGATCACAGGTGATGATAAATGCACGGGTAGGGGGCAGCTGGCGCGGTGCCGGTTCGGAAAGGCGGGCGCGCACGTCACTCGCGTGCAGCAGCATGCCGGCGTCCTGCAGGTTCTTGAGCGCACTTGCGGCCATCTCCTGCTTGCCGTTGAGTTCTGCACGCGTGGCTGCAAGATGCCTGGCATGGCCGGCGATGGTGTTGAAATTGGTGCAGGTTTTCAGGCCCTCAATGACCTGGGGGTTCATGAGTTGTTGCTTGCCATTGGCCCGGTTGATCACCAGCATCATCGACTGGCCTATCGGGATCAGTTCGCAATCGGCGAAGGCCACCAGCTCGTTGACTTCAGTTGCAGCGGGAGGGGGTGTGTCCGTCATCGGGCTTCCATAAAGGGTAGTCAGGTAGGCGCCTAGTTTAGGCGAAGGGCCGCGCTTTAAACAGTGCCGCCTCTGTTTTTCAGCAGCGCCTTTCGCGCCGCATTTTGCTAATGTTAAAGAAGCCTGTAGTATCGTTTGGACAATACCAATAGGGTTTGCCCAACATGCCAGCCGCTGTCGTTGCCATTTTCACACTATTGTTTTCCGTAGCAACCTATTCACAATCAGCACCGCGAGTCATCACCAGCCTGGGCCGTATAGAACCGGCCGGCGGCGTGGTGCGCCTGGCCGGGCCGTCGGGAATAGGGTCGGTCATTGTGGAACTGGAAGTGAACGTGGGGGACCAGGTGGAAGAGGGGCAACTGATTGCCATCCTCGATACCCACGCGGTGCGCAAGGCCGATCAGGCCCGCCTGCAGGCTGAACTGGAGAACGCGAAAAAGAAACTCGCCCGCGAGTCCAAGCTGTCGCGCGCGGTGGCATCCTCGGCGGCCGCTGTGGAAAACCTGCAGCTCACGGTAAAAGCCGCTGCCGCGGCGCTCACCGCTGCCGATGCAATGGTGGCACTGTCTACCGTAACCTCCCCGCTAAAGGGCCAGATACTATACGTGCACACCCAGCCTGGTGAGCGGGTAGGAGTGGAAGGCATTGTAGAGATAGGCCGTACCGACAAGATGTACGCGGTGGCCGAGGTCTATGAAACCGATATTATTTACGTCAAGCCCGGGCAGAAGGCGCGTATTCTCAGCCCGGCACTGTCTGGGCCGGTGTCCGGCGTGGTGGAGAATATAGGCCTGAAAGTGGGCCGTATGGATGTGTTGGGGATGGACCCCGTGGCCGAAGCGGACGCCAGGGTTATCGAGGTTGAGATCCTGCTGGACGAGCCAGAGATAGTCAATCACCTGACAAACCTGCAGGTTGAGGTAGAGATTACCCCTTGAAACTGGGCCCGACACGAACCGCATGGTTGCAGATCAGTCACCAGAAACTGCGTTTGCTGGCGGCGGTGCTGGGCGTGGCTTTTGCGGTAGTGCTGGTGTTTGTGCAACTGGGCTTTCAGCAGGCCTTGTACGACAGTTCGGTGCGCTGGCACACGGCCCTTGGCTATGACCTGGCGGTCATCAGCCCCAAGACAACCTACCTGGTAAACCCGCCTGGTTTCCCGCGCAACCGCCTGTACCAGTCGCTGGGTTTTGAAGGCGTTGATTCAGTAACGCCGGTATACATCGGCATTGCCGAGTGGCGCAACCCCAGGGACCCGCTGCAGACCCGCAATATCTACGTGATGGGATTTGACCCCATGAACAGTGGCTTTGCCCTGGCGGGGGATCAAGCACAGTTGCGCCAACTGCGCATGCCCGACCGGGTGTTATACGACCGCCTGTCGCGCGATGAATTCGGGCCCATTGCGCAGATGCTGGATAACAACGAGGACGTGGCCACCGAGATTAACGGTCGCGACGTGAGGATTGTCGGCCTGTATGACCTGGGCACGTCCTTCGGCATTGATGGCAGTATCATCACCAGCGATCTGAACTTTCGCCGTATATTTTCGAACCGCTCGGCGTCACGTATTGAACTGGGCCTGATTATGATCGACCCCGGTGCCGACGCCGCCACCGTGCGCGATGGCATTGTGGCCGGCATACCCGGCGATGTCATGGTGCTTACCCGGGATGAGTTCATCCAGCACGAAGTGGATTACTGGAGTAACAATACCCCTATCGGCTACGTGTTCGGGCTGGGCGTGGCCATGGGGCTGGCGGTGGGGTTGATTGTCGTTTACCAGATTCTGTTTTCGGACGTGCAGGACCACCTGCGCGAGTACGCCACCATGAAGGCCATGGGCTACTCCAATTTCTTTTTGTCGCGGCTGGTGCTGGCCGAAGCCGTTATCCTGGCGCTGCTGGGTTTTATTCCCGGCTATTTTTGCAGCCTGCTGGTGTATACCCAGGCCCGCGAAGCGACTAACCTGCCCGTGATCATGACGCACGAGCGCGCGGCGATGGTGCTGGCGCTGACGGTGGCAATGTGCGCAATCTCTGCACTGTTGGCCATGCGCAAGTTGCGCTCGGCAGACCCGGCTGAGGTGTTCTGAACATGGCGGAAGACACCACCCCAATAATCGTCGAAGGCGTGGGCTATGTGTATGACACCGGCCTGAGCAAGCACCACGTGTTGCGCGATGTCAGCCTGCGCATAGAGTCTGGCGAGATCGTTATTCTCACCGGCCCATCGGGCTCGGGCAAAACCACACTGATTACCCTGATCGGTGCCCTGCGCGCGATGCAGGCGGGCAGCATAAAGATATTTGGCAACGAGCTGCACAAGGCCTCGCAGCGCGCCCTGATGAAGACCCGGCGCAACATCGGTTTTATCTTCCAGCAGCACAATCTGCTCGACTACCTCACCGTTGCCCAGAACATATCCATGTCGCTGTCACTGGGCTCAGGCGGTGGCGGCAAGAAAGCACGCACCCGAATTGAAGAAGTGCTGGACCAGGTGGGCCTGCTCGACCATATCGACAAGTATCCAGATACCCTGTCTGGAGGGCAGAAGCAGCGGGTAGGTATCGCCCGCGCGCTGTCCAGTGGGCCGAAGATGATACTGGCGGACGAGCCCACCGCGTCACTGGACAAGGAGTCGGGCCGCAACGTGGTGAACCTGATACAGGAGCTGTGTCGGGAGCAGGGCGCCAGCGTGGTGATGGTTACCCACGATAATCGCATCCTCGACGTGGCGGACCGCATACTGCACCTGGAAGATGGCGAGATTCAATCCATCAGCTCCGCCGTGGCCTCAAGTACCAGCCAGATGCTCAAGCTGCTCAACCGCCATGACCCGGGTGCGGCCCACTACATGTCGGCGTTCTCCCAGGCCCTGACCAGGGTGGCCCTGGCAGACGGCAACCTGGATGACGAGGAGAGGAATGCTATCAACACTATTTTGATAGAGCACTCAGACCTGCAACGGGCCGAGGTAGACCTGGTGATGGAGATGGCCCTGTCTCAGGTGCGCTGCCGCAGCCCCCGGGGAAACGATGGCGTATCGGCGTTCTCTCACGAGCAGAGCCTGCACTTTGTAAAATCGCTGCACGCGGTGGCCGCGGCTGACGGCGACGTCAGCGAAATGGAGTTGCAGGAAATCGCGCAGATTGCCCGGGAAATGGGTTTTAGCCTGACCGAAGCGGAAATAGCCGAGCTGGCTGATCAGCCGTTGTCGTAGTCGCAGTCCCCGTCCACTACCTCAAGAATGCCGTCCGTGTCGTTGGAAGCAAGCAGGGCGCTGAAGCTGTTCATGCCGGCATCGTATTGTGCCTGGTCAAGCTCGCCATGCGCGATCTGGGCGCGGGTAGCACTGTTCCAGTCCATCCACAGTTTGATGCGCGCACCATCGGTCATCGCAGTTGAGGCCAGACCCGAGTGCACAAAACCCTTGCAGTAACTGTAGTTTTCTTGCGGCTTCTTCTCCCAGGGCCAGTCAAAAGCCTGGGCCGGCAGGGCAACAATCGCCAGCGCAATCATCAGGTATTTCATGGGTGTGATCCTTGTTGTGCCAAGCCTCTACCTTAGAGTGAGTTGGCCAGTTTGCCAAGTGCCGCGTTTACAGCTGAGCGGATATGCCTGAAAATACTGTCGCGCGCCGACTCTCCTGTGTGGTGGCTTGCACCACCGGAGTGGATAGGGGCAGAATCAGCTATATGCCTGCTCACAAAATGCAGGGTGAGCGCACCCCGAGAGAAATAAAATGTCCAATGCCAACACAGTCATCATCCTCGATTTCGAAACCACGGGTTTATCGCCGGGTATGGGTGACCGGGCCATTGAGATCGGGGCGGTGAAGATAGACAACGGTCAGGTGACGGGGCGCTTCCAGGAATTGATGAACCCCGGCCAGCGGGTGAGCGGCTTCATCGAATCCTATACCGGGATTTCCAATGCGATGCTGGCAGATGCCAGGCCCTGTGCTGATGTGATGCGCGATTTCGCCGAGTTCATCGGTGGCTATAACCTCGTCGCCCACAACGCATCCTTTGACAAACGCTTTCTGGATGCCGAGCTGGAGAGGGTTGCCCGGAATTATTCCGGCCAGTTCTCGTGCTCTATGCTCGCCGCCCGGCGTATCTACCAGGATGCCCCCAACCATCAGCTGGGCACCCTGGTAGCGCACATGAATATTCCGGTAGAGGGTGTTTTTCACCGGGCGCTGTACGATTCCGAGATGACCGCAAAGCTGTGGTTAGCCATGCTCGATACCATTCGGCAGCAGGCCGACGTGCCCACTATAGACTTCAGGCTGATGCAGAAGTTGGGCAAGACGCCCAAGCATAAGGTCGTCCGGTTTCTGGAAAGCGCCTGTGGCTAGCTACCGCTGAATTGAGCGTCCTATGGACGCCTCGTTTGCCCCACACTTTCCTGCAGTTTCAGGATCACAAATTCCGCTGGCTTCAATGGCGCAAAGCCCACCACTGCGCGCACTATGCCGGCATTGATGTCGGCCTGGGTCATCGTGCTACCGAGTCCGCACTGGACGAAGTAGGCGTCAGAATCCTTTGTCCCCTGCAAGGCGCCGGCGCGAAACAGGCTCTGCATGAAGTCAGTGATGCTGGCGTGCAAGCTGGACCAGAGACTCTGGTTATTGGGCTCAAACACAACTGTCTGCAGGTGTTGGTACAGGCTTTCCCCGATCATGTTCTGCGTGCGACGAACCGACACATACTTGTACTCGGGGTGAGTATTCGATGCCAGCGTACGAGCTCCCCAAACCACGGTCGGGCCCCTGATGGGGCGCAGGCAGTTTATACCCGAGGGATTGAGGTTGCGCTGTATGGTGTTGCTGATGAGCACGGTAGGACCCAGCGTACCCCGAACCGTGGCCGTTCGCCCGGCGGGCGCTTTCCATACGCCCCGCTCGCTATCGATACGCGCCCACACACCGGCGGCCGTTGCCGCGGGCCCTATGGCGAATGCTTTTGGCAGGTTCGGCGCGGACTGGGCATCGTAATAGGGGTTGCTTACGTTGAGATAGGGATAATAAAGAACCGAGTAGGGCGAGGTCGGGAAGCCGGCGTTCGTGACATCCCGTCGTGTCGCCAGCTGCGTGGCGCTGGTCCGCGGGTCCTGCGGGTCTATGATGACCATGCGGTTCTTCATCAATTCGGCGTGAGTAATTGCGCTTTCATACACGGTTTTGTCATTGGTCCAGTCCTTGCCCGGCAGTACGATAGTGGCGATGTCGCGGTAGTCTTTGAGCCGCTCCAGGGCCTGGGCGTAGTCGGTGGTAACAGGTGGGCGGGTATCGACCGCCCCGGCCATTTCAGCCTGTGCCTCGGTCAATGCGCCGGCTACCGCAGTTGTGGTGGCATCGATCTTCACCCTCACCAGGGTGGACTGCCGGTTCACCTTGTCAGCGATTGAGGCAGCGCTGCCGGCGGCCATGCCGAGCCCGGCAAAGGTTTCCAGTACAGTGTCGTGCCGTTTCCTGGTGCTTGCAGTTTCCGCCTGGCTGGCTGCGTCCTGGGTGCCAATGGTAAGCGTGAATGTCCCCGTTGCATCCTGTTGCAGATGAACGAGCAGCTTGTCTGCCCACTTGCCGGGTGAGGTGGCGCTAAATATGAGGGTGTGCCCTAGGTCGTCCTTGTTCTTGATGACTTCCCTGATGACCACTCTACACGTCGAGGGCTTGCCGGGAGTGTTGGCGACCGGCACCACATAGGCCTTTGCGCCACCGTTGGCAAAAAACGCATTGATAGCATGCCCGAAGGAATCCGCTTCCGTACCCTCATTGGTGATGCCGCCATGGTTGGCATCTGGCGGCCCGAACTGTTGAGCGTACTGCGAGACTGAACGGATAAAAACCGGTTTACCGTCTGTGTTGGTTACCCGGGCCCCGCGTTTGACATGCCCCAGGAATGCGGTGATCGATGTCGCTATAGCCTCGATGGGGCGAGGCTTCAACGGTATTTCTTTAATGTAGACCCCGGGATACCGGAACATGTTGTGTGCACTCCTTGGCCTCAATTTCTGAGGTGGTGCCCAACCGGGTTTTCCGCATTACCCGGATCAAAAGAACAAATTTCGAAGGTGTGTTTTCAATCTAGCAGACATCCCGGTTTCTTCATGGGTAGCACTATACCTATCGATTCTAAAGAGTCTTTTTAATAGACCAGAAAGTAATGCGGCGGGTATGTCTATGCAGCTTGGGCCGTGTGGGCCAGCTTTCGCGGCTATGGGGGGTAGCTAGCAGGCGTTGCGTTGCAGGGCATATGTTAAAGCGCTATTTCTGTAGTGTTACAGAGAATGACTTGTTCTAAAGCAAACCAGTGTCCCACAGCTATATTGTAACCAATGGTTTTTGGCGGAATGTTGGGGAGAACGTTGTGGCAAAGAAATCTGGTGGCAAGACTAAGTTGAAATCCGCTAAAGGTGACGGCAAAGCCGCTGCCAACGCCCCGGATTACCCGTTCTCCTATTGCAGCCAACCGGTAGTATCTGACCGTGAATTTGCGCTGGATGTGAACGACATCCGTGCATCGCTGATACGGAACTCGGACAAGAAATGGGTTAATGGAACACGGTTGCATTACCATTTCCTTAAAGGCGCGAACTGGCAGGGCAGTGCGGCCGAGCTCACGGTGGTCCGAAAGGGCTTCAAGGCATGGAAGGACCTGGGTATCGGCCTGGAGTTTGTGGAGGTCAATACCCCTGAGGACGCGGAGATTCGGATAGGGTTTCAGCGCGGCGACGGTGCCTGGTCCTATCTCGGTCGGGATGTACTCGATCAGGCGCAGAGCGACCGCACGATGAATTTCGGCTGGAATATTCGCTCTGACATTGATACGGCAATCCATGAGATTGGCCACACCCTTGGTTTTCCCCATGAGCACCAGAACCCGAATGCCGGCATTGAGTGGGATGAAGAGGCTGTTTATGCTGATCTGGGCCGGCCACCAAACAACTGGAGTCGTGCCAAGACCCATTGGAACATCATAAGAAAACTCCCGCAGTCAGATGTGGAGGGGTCAGACTGGGATAAGGACTCCATCATGCACTATCCTTTTTCAGCGGGGATGATCCTCAAGCCTGAGGAATTTCGAACCCGGGCGCTGCGACCGGCAGCGGGCTTGTCAGCAAGGGATAAAGCCTGGGCGAAACATTTCTATCCCGAATTGTCGGCAAAGGACTACCGGGTATTGAAGCCATTCCAGTCGGTGCGGGCCTCGATCAATCCAGGCGCGCAACTCAACTTCTACATCAAGCCTTCCGCCACCCGCAAATATGAGATGGCCACCTTTGGCACAGCCGATACGGTGATGGTGCTGTTTGAGGAGGTGGATGGAAACCCCGTGTACCTGTCTGGCGATGACGATAGCGGCGAATCACTGAATTCGAGAATCGAGTACAAACTGCTTGCCGGGCGAACGTACATTTTACGGGTGCGGCTTTACTGGCAGCACAGGAAAGGTGATTTTGGTGTAATGCTCTGGTAAGAGGAAACCTTAACTGGTTTTGCTATGAGTTGCTGAGAGTTGGGTCACAACATTCCGATGAGTCAACCATCTTGCCCAGGCAGGCATGCCACGTTCGTCTCCAGCCGTTCGGGTTCACCGTGCAGCCAGTAGTGCCCGAGAAAAACCGGGGGTTGCTGGTGATCGTTATCGATAGCGTGGTCGCCCTGGATTTCATCGTCGGGGATTTGGGTCGCCCAGTCCGGAGGGCCCAGCTAGACGCCCCGGTAGGTGCGCTCGAGGCGGCTCCACCAGCGGACACCCCAGCTTCTCCAGCAGCGCCGCCAGGATGCGCGCATGCCCGTGTATATCGCCAATAATCTCGTAACTCATAGGGCCTCCGTGGGCCATCCTGTACAGATTCTGGCCAGACTCTATCATGCATAACTCCAGCCCCATCCGTGAAGACACCACGGACAGATAAACATTGGAGAACGTCATGACACGACTATCGACCCTGACAGCGCTCTTGATGCTGGTCGCCCGCTGTTCATGGAGCGACGAATACCTGGGCAACTACAGCGCCAACCCGTATAACCGGAATTCCACATCCAACCCGTACGGGCTTCCTTATAGGGATGGGTTGGAGATTTATGGGGAGTAGGGCAGACGCATGTCGCTTAATGTCATGGTATTGACGTCTTCGGCAATGCCACCACACCTCCCCTTTCACTAAGATTCGCCCTTCGTACAACCCCAGTGCAGCCAAATTCGGGCCGCCCTGTTTACTCGGAGGTCATCCGGTTTGGTGAGGCAGTTCTGATTTTGCTGGAGCTATCAAAAAAGCAAAAGAGTCTTTTGTTCGAATTTGTCGCGGACGGCAAGCGGCGGAATCGACAACTGAATACCGATCTGCAGCAGACGCTCGGGTACATTATGTCCCGTATCAACGTCAGGAAGACTGAACTGATTGAGGATGAATTCCTCCGGGTTCTGGTGGAATCCAGCTTCCAGCTGGTGAAAAATGAGCATCTGCTCGACAATGGCCTGATAACCCTGGCCAGGTACGAGGAAACCGTCAGGGATACCCAGGTGAGAGTGCTGCAGTATGGCCCTGGAGTGCCCGATTTGCCCCAGCAGACGGAGAGCTTGAACGCATAAACGGTCCAGCTGTCAGGTTCACGTAAGCGGGGTTTCTGCTATGCGTTCCCCACATCGACCTCTATTGCTTTCAGCTACAGCCCCCGCTGTATCTCATGCTCATAAACACCCCGCAGCATGGCAACCGGCATGTTACCCGACTCAAGGTATATCCGGTGAAAGCTTTGATCGATTTCCTGTGCGGGCATGCTGTCAGCTACCGCGGTTTGGTAATCCTTCTTCAGCTTCCATACAAGGTGGTTGCCCACCAGGTAACTTAGCGGGTAACCGCGCTCCTGTGAGTACCAGTTCAGCTCGGCCTGGGCCCTGGAAGGAGTAAAGCCGGTAGCCGCGATAAGCAGGGCTGCTGCGTTAACAAATGGATCGCTGTCGGTAAATTCGACGTCATACCCGATATCCAGGTAGCGCACTTCACCCGTCATAAAATACAGGTCAATAGCTACCCGGGCGCCAATGCGGCTGATATCCAGCTTGGCCCCAAAGCGGGCCTCGTCGGTAAGCTCACCCATCAGGCCGATGTCCAGCATGTAGTCTTCCAGCATGGTGGTCCAGCCTTCCGCGTGCTCGTTGGCCGAAAAGGTTCGCCGTACCACGGACTCTTGCATGGCGGCAGTAGAAAGCTGCAGGTGATGGCCCGGAATGCCTTCATGCACCATCATGAGAGGAATGCCCAATTCTGTGTGTTCATCCATCAACTCCGGGCTGAGCGTCAGGTACACCAGGCTGGTTCTGGTGCCTTCGCGCAGTGCCGCCGGTGGCATCATGGCCCCAGCGGGAATCATCGGCGCCATAAAGTCCGGCGTCTGCATGATGTTCATCGCCTGGCCCCGGGGGATAGGAAACAGGTTGCGGCCGCTGAGGAAGGTCTCGATCTTAGCGGCCTCGTCCTTGTAGCGCTGTATCACCTGGGAAAACTCGTTGTTCTCGACTTTGACGCCATAGCGGGCATTGAGGAATTGCTGTAGCTCGCGGGAGCTTGTGTCCGTCTCAAGGCCGTACTTCGCAACCAGTGTTGTTCGCAATACCTCGATTTCGCTGCGGGTGCGTTGCACAAAGTCACATGCAATCTGGTGAATCTCCTGCATGGAAAGCGTAATGCCGTTCGCTGCGATCAGCGACTGGGCCTTTTCCGGACCGATACTGAATACCGTTGTGGTAGGTAGCTGGCGCAATTCCTCGCTGTAATCAGCCAGTGCGCTGTTGGCCTTGTCGATTGCCTCGCGCAAGGGCTCCAGGGCCGGAAACTGTTCAGTTGTCGCCCAATCCAGTATGGAGGCAAAGAACTCCGGCAAGCCCTCGATGGTTTCCAGTTCAATATCCACCCAGCGCGCCACAGGCGTATCAAGCCGCTGCAATGCCTGCTCCAGATAGCCCGGCACCTGCAACAGTCGCGCCAGGATATTCTGCAGGCGCTCCGCCGCCGGGCGTGGGTCATTGGTGACCAGCAGGAATATGCCGGAACTGATCTCTTCACCCGCAGCGGGCAGCTGCTGGGCCTGCAATTTGCCGTTAAAGCTCAGGTTGTTCTCGAGTTCCAACGCACTGGCGCTCAGGGCGATCAGTTGTGCGTCCAGGCGCTGATAGAAATCGTTCAATTTTGGGGCCAGCGCTTCGGCTTTTGCGCGCAACTCTTTGGCCGTGGCCGCGACCTTTTGCAGCATACTCAGGGAAGGATCGGGTAATTGATCCAGTTTCTCTGTCAGCCCCAATTCAACACAGGAATTGGGATCTGAGGACAGAAGTTCCAGATAGTCGTCACAAAGTTTTTCGTATTCGGTCATTGTTTACACTCTGTTGGGGGTGGTGCGGCGCCAGATTGTTGGCCACGTGCCATTCTATCACTTGATTGCATGCCTGATAGCGGTTTCCCGATAACTTTGGGAGGCACGAAAAGCCCGCAAAAACAGGGCAGAACTGCTTGCTTAGAGGCAACGGGGTTACTAAAATATACTGTATAAATATACAGTTAAAGGAGAGCCCCGCTATGACGAACCTCGCGTTTCCCCCGCAACAATCCTGCCCCGATGAAGACGAATTGCTAGGCCGGCAAATCACCCTGCTCGCGGGCCAGATCAACGCGGCCAATCATCGCTTACTGAAACTGATCGCCAGGTTCGATCAGCGCAAGGCCTGGAGCGGTGGTGGCACGGTGCGTTCCTGCGCCCACTGGTTGAACTGGAAGTGCGGCATCGCCCTCGGGGCGGCAAGGGAGAAGGTCCGCGTAGCCCAGTGCCTGGAAACGCTGCCCTTGATCGACGCGTCCTTTGCTTCCGGCGAGATCAGCTATTCCAAGGTGCGCGCCATGACCAGGGTGGCCACCCCGGAGAACGAGGACTTCCTGTTGCGAATTGCGCAGCACGGTACCGCCAGCCACGTGGAGAAAGCGGTGGGCAAGTACAGGCGGGTTCAGGCAGCGGACGACGATACCGTTGAGCGCGAACAGGGCGAAGCCCGCAAACTGGTGTACTACCAGGATGACGATGGTATGTGGGTAATACACGCGATGCTACCGCCCGAGACCGGCGCCCTGGTGATAAAGGCCATCGAGGCCATCACCGCGCCATTGCAGGCGCAGAAGCAGGAAGAAATGCAACAGGACGTCTCCGCGGAGACGTTTTCCGATGCGGTCGAGCAGGAAGAGCCTCCCCGCTACCAGGCCCTGATGGAACACAGCCGCGCCGATGCCCTCGCCATGATGGCGGAGCATTTTCTCGCCACCGGTGAACACAGCAGCGGGCTACAGGGCCTGAAAGGCAGCGAGCGCTGCCAGATCATGCTGCATGTCGATATAACCCACGAGCACTGCCACATGGACGACAGGCATTGGGTGGCACCTGAAACCGCCAGGCGCCTGTCCTGCGACGCCAGCCTGGTCACGGTGCTGGAAGACAGCCAGGGCAGGGTACTGAACATCGGGCGCCGCACCCGCACGGTTCCCGCCAACATCAGCCGCGCCCTGGCCATCCGGGATAAAACCTGCCGCTTCCCCGGCTGCTGCGAAACGCGCTACGTGGATGCGCACCATATCAAACACTGGGCAGACGGCGGCGACACCAGCCTGGACAACCTGGTAACCCTCTGTCGCTATCACCACCGCCAGTTGCATAAGGGCAGCTTCAGCATCAGCGTGGACAAAACATCGGCGGAACCAAAGCTGCTCTTTTCCACGCCCTCGGGCAGGACAATCGAAACCAGCGTCTTCCCGCAGTTCCCGGACGTCTCCGCGGAGACGTGGGTGGATGAACTGCGTCACGTCGCGCCCGAAGTGGACGCCGGCACCTGTGTTACGCAGTGGCGTGGGGAGGATTGTGATTACGGGATGGTGGTTGAGGGCTTGTTGCGCAGGGATGGGGTCAGGCGTCTCCGCGGAGACGTTTTTGGGGGTGATCAACAGATTGTTGTTTAGATTGCTGGGCTTACTGGTTCAAGTGACATCGCTTGCCAATCTTGTTTTCTTGGGAAATGCCTTTTCTCACAGTGTCAGCCGCGCGGCCGCATCGGGCAGTGGGAAAGTGATAATGGACTGAAACCGGCGGCCAAAGGCATCGTCAATATTCTCTGGGAGGTTGGTGGCGAGTATCGCTAACCCGGTATAGGTATCAAGGCGCCTCAGTAAGTAGGCGACGCCCTGGTTGGCGTACCGATCGTGCGAATCCTTCACATCAGTGCGCTTGCCAAACAGCGCATCGGCTTCGTCGAAAAATAGTATCCAGTTTTTCTTCTCTGCCGTAGAAAACACTCGGGCCAGGTTCTTCTCCGTCTCACCGATGTATTTCGACACGATAGCCGACAGGTCGACTCTATAGATGTCCCTCCCGGTGGATTTTCCCAGCAGGCTGGCAGCCAATGTTTTATCTGTGCCGCTCGGGCCTTGAAACAGCGCACGAAAGCCCGGCTTCGCTTTCCCCCGCATATCCCAATCCCCGAGAAGCGCATCGCCGTGCTGGAGCCAGGCTTCGAGTTCCTTTACTTGCTCAAGCGTGTGTTCGGGCAACACCAGGTCGTCCCATTTCAGTGGGGTCTTCAAACGGCGTGCAAAATATTTTACGCCGTACTTTTTGCTTTTTTCGGATTGCTTTTTCATCGTTACGTCTCCAGAACATACCCGCGCGCGTAGCCAACGCCAGGGAATCCACCCTGTCGACCTCAGTCACAGGCAAAAACATCCTTCTGGCCAGTGACCGCTGTCATGCCTGGACACAGGATGTCCAGAGCGCGGATGTAGGCTCCCCGCCTGGCTCCGACAATACCGGATACGTCGTCCAATCCCATCTCAGCCGTTTCCTGATCGGGGTAGATGACAGCGCTTTGGTACCAAGGACCGGATTTCAGGATCACGGCGTCAGGAAAACCGGACCGCTGCAGCAAGCGCAGCTCGTTTCGTTGGCTATCCAGGTCCGTTTCCGAGCCAGCGATTACCACCCATGGCTCTGGGGGAGCAACAATGATCGGCTCTTCGATGGGCTCCGGCAGGACAACGCCCTCCTCCTCGGTCCGTGACTGGAGCGCAACCAGCATTGCGTTCAAATCGGTTATCCTCTGCCTGGCATACAATAATTCAGCGTCGGACTCCTTCATCTCGCCGGTCAGTCGTGTGAAATCTGCATCGGCAAACGGGGTCTTCAATTTGACATCGAAACCCTCGTCCTCGAAGGCACTCATGATATGCGCCAGCCGTTTAGCAAAGAGGCCGGGCTGAACAATCGCTACCGCGAGTGCGGCGACGCCCAGAACCATGACCAGCGTTATAAGGACCTCTCGAAGGGTTTGGAAAATAGCCTTCACCCGGTTGCTCTGGCGTCGCTAATCAAGGCAAGACCCGGACACAAGCCGGACAATCGGGGGAAGGGACAGCAGTATCAGGAATGGATCAGTCTTTACAAAGGAAGTTAAAGACATCGTCGTCCGACACCTCAAAGGTCTTGTCTTAAGACCGCGTCGAGCAGGAATCATAGACCCCCCTTCGCCCATCAGGGAAACGAAATTATCACAAGGCATATGAGTATAAGCGGTGCATGCTCAGTGTCAAAGGCGCGTGTTCCTGCATCGATTGAGCATCAGGGTACTCGCCGAGCGTCACATTACCGCCAGCTGAAATGTGATCCGGTAAGGTCAATTCGCATGACTTGGATTTGCCAGCTATATTTCATGTGTTCCTCGTAAATGGGGCCTCAGTAATGTTCGAGAAACCACAACCTCTGAAATACAGCAATTGCTATCGACACAAGGCTCTCATACGACTGATCCCGCCTTTAGTCGCCCTATTGTTATCAGCGCCGGCCAGGGCACTTCCTGACCTACAAATAGGCCTGGAGGCACCGACAAGAATGATTCCCGGTGTTGAAAAAGAGCTAACCGTGGTTGTCTACAATAAGGGCAATCAATTGGTACAGGGTACAGACAGTTCCGATCAGGGTTACATGATCGACGTATTCCTCACCCGGAGCATCATGCCCAAAGGTTTCGCGGTCTTTTCTGAAAACTATTCTGACGGTGTATTGTTAAGGGGAGGTCGATATAGCAATACCAGCACCTTGGGGGCCGGTAGACGTGTCGCGTATACATCCACTGCTTCCATTCCTTCAGACACCCCATCTGGGACTTACCAGCTCTGCGCGAGAATTGATCCCGCCGCAAAGGTGACGGAAGCAAATGAGCTGAATAATACAGTTTGCAATGAATTGCAGGTCTCACAACAACAGGTCATGGTGCCAGTAGATCGGTGGAAGTCATTCAGAGTAGTCCCAGGGGTAGAGCTAAGGCGGGTCGAGCCAGAACTAGTGGCTCCTTTAGTGCGACCAGTGCAACCAGCAAAACCCGCGGGTGATTCATCAGTGACGCGTGAAGTGCTGCAGGATGGCACCTTGGTAATGCGCTACCCTGATGGTTCCCAACGACGGCTGCGTGCTGACGGGACCACAGAGTTCGTTTCACCAGAAGGACTGGTAATGGTGCCCCAAGCAATGCAAGTTCAAGGGGTAGAACTTCCTGAACTACCTGACGGTCTTGTTCAGTGGGGTGACTCCCTTGGCAATCGCTTGAATGAGATTTTGGAAAATATTCTCACCGACACCGAGATGCAAGCTTACCGGCAGACCGAATCCGGAAAGAACTATTATGAGTTGGTCGACTGGCGACTGCGTAGCATCCGATTCCTATCAGCGCAGGAGGTTGGTGAATGATTCCATTGAAGAGAATCGGCGCTACGACGAAGCTCATAGTGATGGTCATCCTCCTTTGGTCTTATTTACCAACCCATGCGCAAGACGCAACTGATGACGGTAAAGCCCAGCGAGACCGCATAAAGGAACTTGAAACCACGTTAGCTGCGGAAGACAAACAAAACGGGCGTGCAGCACCGGAGCTGGCTCCGGTACTGGTTCCCGCTGAATTCCTGGACGCTGAGGGGCAGCAGGCGCTGAAGAACTCACTTCGCTCCTATTACGAGTACAGGATTCAAGGATTTGAGCACCGACAGAGCGTGTTTGAATGGCAACTGTTATCCTCCAAAGTGATATTTGTAGTCGTCGTACTTCTTGTGTCCGCCGGAGTCTATTTTTCCTGGTTACAGTTCCAAATTGAAATGAAACGAAAGGCGTCAGATGATGGCTATGAAGGATCAACGTCGACAATCGAAGCGTCCTCAACCGGGATAAAGGTAAGCTCACCGATTCTGGGCGTCATTATACTCGTCATTTCGTTGTTATTCTTTTACCTGTACCTGGTGCACGTATACCCGATAGAGGAGATATTGTAGAGTGGGGAATAGGAGTAAATCATATGGAGCCCCAGCACCCGCAAAGTTGGGGCGAGTTTCGTTTGAGTTTTTTCCAGTATGTTAACGACAGGCTGTTCAGGACGCGTTTTTCCGAAGCATCGATAGCGTCCACTTTAGTGGTTGAAGCTTTTCGAAAATTGATCACTAGTCAGGCGCAGGAATTAGATCGTGATCCGCTGCCACACAATCGTTCGAGAAAAGAGGATATAGGTTGAACTTTCCGAGGATTGATAACTACTTCCAAACTGAGGCGCAAGCATACGAGGAAATTGCCGCCAGAGGGTGGCACGGGTTCGAGGTGAACCTGGACCCGGAGGAAGACCTCCACTGGCATGATTTTGATGCGGTAGTGTTCGTTTTGGAAGGCACAGCCAGCGCTGAGTTTTCGGACGGCAGCATCGAAGAAGCCTCGGCTGGTGCGAAGGTTGAAGCACCTGCGGGGATCGTCCACCGAACGGTGGGGTCTAGCTATCGCGCAATCCTTGGGATCAGTGTTGATCCCGCCGAGCTTACCCAGCCAGTCAACAAACCTGTGGTTGCTTGATCCACTTATCGGGTTTGAGAGGGGCCCACACCGGGGCAGAAGCTCCAGATATACCCGCCGAACCAGGCATCCTGGACGTGAGTGATTGGGAGCAAAAGGTTTGGGAATCATTGCCAGGTTCTTCTACCTAGAAACATCCCGAGCGTGGCTTAACATGCAGCCTGTGCATTCCTGACTTCGGAATCGGGAATTCTATGAACAAGACATATTTCTGGACCGCAATAGTACTGGCTTTTTCGACGCCGACAGCGGCGGACGAATAATTGGGAAATTGCAGTAAATGGTTTGAAGTCGCACAATGGGACGCAATATTCTTCTCGGATTATAACGAGTACCCTACACCAAAATATATTTGACTAAGGATTAACCCAAGGGCTCCAAGAGCTATGATAATAATTCGAACTATTGGTAGCATGGTTACGGGCATAAATGCACCTTCGTGCTCATTCTCAATCCTGTGGACCGCATAGGCAATTGCTGCCACCTCAGCCCGATTGTCGTCAGCACCTATTTGCAGCCGCTTTTTTTGGTCATCAAGCAGTGCCAAAAGTCGATTTTTTGCTGCTACACAAATTGTATGGATATTCCATGCGCGTAGTAATGTATAGCCAAGCCAAATAAGCAGAGCATAGAGAAAGCCACCTGTTATGGGCCAGTTTTCGTATATTGGAAGACTGCTCGCGAGTAAGAGCAATAGTACTATTACCGGGTAATAGAAGAAGCCTTGAAGCGGTTTGGTAATAGACTCGATCAACTGCACATCCAACCAGATGTTTTTGGAAATTGTGTCTATATTGACATTTTTCAGCGCACGAAGACGCGGAGAATCCGGCCACTTGAGATGTATGCTGTTTGTAATCGCAAGCTCTGTTGATTTAGCAACAACACCAACAACAAATCTCTTAATTGCTCGCGCAACGAACACCAATCTGACGCACATCAATGTATAGGTTATGGAGATAGTGGCATAGACGACGATGGTCAAATATTCACGTAAAAGAGGGTCATCATGTTGAAGCTTACTATTCAGTATAAAACTTGGATCGAAAAAAGATACACATACGCCAACGAAAAAGAACAAAACCAGCATTAGAAAGTGTCGCGTAACCATTAGGCGGCGCACGGTTATGCTGCGTCCCACTCCAAGTTCATTTAGGAAAGCGATCCAGATTCTATTCATACTACGAATATGACTTGCAGAAGGCTCAGTTCGATCGGAGACATCTCGTAAACCGTATTCATCAGATATCTTCGATTCAATTTGCTTACAAGTACTTTGCAGAAATATGACGCTGATAATCGAGAGAGTTACAGCAGTGGTGCAGAAAGCGAACGCCGGCCATAAACTGACCCCCGACGCTAAACTCCATATCTCGCTAGACTTAAACAGATGTGGAAATAGCCAGAGGACACAATAGAACTGCACGGCCAATAGTACTATTACTATGCCTACCAGATGCTTTTTGTAATCCGCTCCGCTAAACATGCCTCTATCAATTCTGTCCAGCCTATTCATAGAGACTTCGTGTTCTTTATAGTCAGTAGAGAAAGCCCTTTCGAAGATTTGAGAATAGTTCAAAACAACCATTGCTACGGTAACAAGAAAACATATAGTCAATCCTGAGACGGTTTCGGATTGGCTTGGCAAGCTGTGTGGAAAAATGGACGCGAGGGTAGGGTCGACAAGGTACGGATCGTAAACGCGTGCCAGTAGTAAAAATACAATACAGACAGCCAAACCAAGGCCCCAATATGATAGCTTTGAGAAGAGTGATTTTCTTCCTGTCTCGCCATTGGCTTGCCTGGCCGATCTGGCCCTTATCGTTAACGCTTTTCGAGATATGAAAATGAGTGCAATTAGTAGCCCAGCCCAAAGCAGGTACCACAATGTTCTTGCGACAGAGCTATGATAGGAGCTACCTCCATTCATGTTTGTCTGTAAAGCGACTTGACCATCCGACATGGAATGCGATCCGACATTGGCGTATTCGTTTATTTGAAAATACTCACCATAGCCAACTTCGAAAACTCTTGGAGTAATACATCCGGTCACACTAGCGTCATGATTCGCGCACTCTACAACTCTTTTTCCACCTTTTTTTGAAGGTGTACGATCGACGATACCCGATTCTTGATCTGTCACTGCTGCGCGGGTCGTGACATACAGGGAAGTCTGGTATGAATCCCGAAACGACGGCTTCTCATGTCCGCTGGAGTCAAACCAGTTACTGGTCTTATCCGATACAGTCAACCCATAAGAAGATCCCACCAGTAAATTTCGGTCCGCAGGATATACGTCAGGATGCAACAGAATGGCGTCCAAATCGGTAGTAAAATATATTGCACTCGGGAATTCTGAGCGAAACGCTTGCATAACCAATAGCTTGTCGAAAATATCACTTCCTAGTACACCTATTACACGTACATCTCGATTCTCTTCGTTCAGCCTGATCGCAGATCGTCGGAGATAGTCAAATTGACTTCTTCCAAACGGCATCTCAGCGTATTCGACGGAACTAAACGCCTCAACTAATGCTTTCTCTCCTGATCTATCCTTTTTGGCTTCAAAATTTGAGTAGGGACTAGCCTCCCCGGGTAATTGTCCATCTATTCCGCGAAGATATGTAAGCTCCGATACTTGAAAGCCGTTGCTTATAAACATTTCCTTCACATCTCGACGAAGGTCTCGAGCATATTTCGAGTCGCTCTCTGCGACAAGTAACGCAGAACTTTGGGGCAAGATTCCAGTTTTTCCTGTCACGCCCCGTTTTAGTATTTCTTTGGTGAGAGCATAAAGTATCTCCTGGTCGCTATGTATATAGTGTTTGAAGTTAGCTCGCGCAGGCCCATCTTTTGAAGCAGCATTACTGCTTTTTGGCGAAGTGAGATCAATGGAATCTCCGGTCACATCTGAGCTGGTTGCAGACCAGTTCATGAAAGTAAGGTCAACCTTTTGTTGATTATATGTTTTTAACTTACGCGTCTCGTTGTCCCAAATATTTCGATCCACACAGGAGAAGTAATCTTCAGGGTCGGGATTTCTTTCTGGACACATCCTTTGCTCGCTCATTCCAATATGATAATGAGATGAATATGGACCCAGGAATTTGAAATCAATTTTGAACTCGCTATTATGGTGGTCTCGCTGATCTATCAATTTTAGAAAGGCTTCACGAGCATATTTTTGAATAAGAAATGCAACACGACTCAATTTGGCAAGGGTCTGACTGCCCAACTCTTCGTCCTTGAACCACATTACAACTACTTCAGAGTATTTGGTCTCTATCGATGTATTACCCGACGCGCTGAAATGCTCGAATGGCGCGGCATCTACGACACATTGCTGTGAAAACCGACACCTTAATGCGGGGCTCCTCCAGACCTTTATATGCTCGGAATCTTTAGGGTAATAGCCCTGCGCTGCTAGCGCAGTTATCAGGGCATACCGACTGCGCATTCTCCGCTCTGATAGGTCAGAGTACTTCCCGCCAGGCAACATAACGCCCATAAACAGTACTTTTTTGGACAATCCAGCCTTTGCGATATTGTGAGTGACGTTCTCCGACACGGCAGTTTGTCCCAGTTCAGAAATTGCCTTCAATAGTTGATTTCTATACTCGGCAAGTAGCTCTCCATTTTGGGCGTTATCCAGGATTTTGCTGGAAGGTGAGTTGGGATCTGCATTTCCTGACTCGGAGGCAGGTAGGAGAAGGTTGATAATGCCGCATCTAAAGTATGCGGGTGTGTCGATTTTTTCGTTATTGCAAAATTTTTCTATTTCGACTTTGTCAATTTTTTCTGTCTTTAGCTCGCTCTTTCCATAGCCAAGCGTCTGCAACAAAAACTCGTTCGTATATGACCGCTCTACTATGGCTCTTAGATCTCCAAGTTCATAAAGAAGATTCGTGCAATCAGAGCCGCCTATTTCACCAGTAAGACAATATATAAATAGGCCGATTACATCTCCTTTGTAAGAGGAGTTTTCCAAGCGAGGTGATCCAGCAGCAGCCTCATCTTGTCCACTATCTATTTCTCGATTCCGTTTTTCTATAGCGAGCAAGCGTTGTCTAATAGCGGCGCCGGCCATCTCGATTGCTACCGGAATTTCTGTCCCATTGAGCCTCTCTTGGGTTTTTTGATAGTCATCAATCGCAGCAAACGGATCTTGCCATAATCGAGCTTCAATGTTGTAAGGTGAGGAGTCGCCGAAATCTATTTTGGTATTTGTAATTGGACGGAGCGGCTTAAAGGTTAATTGCCCAATCGCAAGTCCTCCAATTACAATGAGAATAGCTATCATTCCAGGTAGAGCATAGCGAGATTCTTGTATGGAGCTCACTCTGCCTCCCTAACTATTTGTAGCCGATATAATCCTATAGCTTGCATAGGTTACAACTTCCCGAAAGTCAAATCTCTCACGCATGCCGACTGTCTGATTGTTCGATATTCAGAGCCAATTTAGCCTTATCTGCCACCTCGCCTTGGTGGTCTGGAACTCTTAGCTGAACAGGATGCGACTCACCGATTCATGTTTTTTTCTACAGTCTGAACTCCGTCCACAATGGATAATGATCCGACACCCTGAACGATATCGAGGACTTGCTCAAACCAGTATTCATATACACATGAGGCAGGAAATCAAACCCGCCTCCTTTTACGTACTCGAGTGCAATCCTTTGTCTCTTTGACCCGGTTTCGAACCAGGCGATCTGGTCATAGAATTTCTCCACGTCCGGATTATTTGGATCCGAGAAGATCGTACGGGGTATCTGGTGGAGGTCCTTCGGTACCGTCAACCCCGTGGATGTGAATGCCTGCCACAGGTCATCACCTCTTCGATCTATATTGAAGTCACCCAGCGTGAGCAGGCTCTGGTGCCACCGATTAGACCTGTCTGCCCATTCCCGCATGCAGCGTGCAATATCTCTGAGTTCCTGCACCCGGTCATCTGATGATTTACCAAACTCCACATGTAATGTCACCAGGATGAAGGTTTGATTACCTGCCCTGAAGCTGACCGCGTACGGTGTCCTGGCAAACTGTCGCACCAGGGCGTCTGGGCTGAGTTCGTCACGCCACTCTGGGGGGATGACAATCTCCGCAGCCAGGCCGGAAGGTTGCACTCGCCTGCGGTCAAATACAAACGCCATTCGCTCGTTATTGCCCTTAGCTCCCGCTGTCACATCGGTCATTAAAAAGGACCAGTCGTCCCCCAGGAATCTCATCATATCCCGCAGGGCCCTGAGGTCGCCTACCACTTCCTGGATAGCGATGACGTCGAACCGAGATAGGATTTCAATGATGGCCCTGAGACCTCGAAGATCACGTTTTGGAGAGTCAGTACTTGTGGCAGTCCACTTACGGGTTAGTGAGCCGAAGGCGCGGATGTTCCAGCTGGCGATCAGCAGGTTCTCACTATCCCTCTTTGCGGGGATGGCGATGTCAAGAGCTGACTTTAGTTCTGCCAGCTCAAAGGCGACTTTGACGGGTGGGTTGTCCAGGATGTCCGGCATCGCGAGTCACGCAGCTGTCAGGGGTCTAGGCAGTAATTGTAGTCCAGAATTAGTTTATGTCCCTGAGGCTTTTTGAGGTGGAGATAAGGCAAGGGTGCTATGTCGATCTAACAATATATCGCCAGGATGCGCTTATACGCGTTCTGGCTGTTTAGGGAAATGGCGTAGGCTCAGGGTTGCTATGTGTTTGTGGCTCGATGGGAATCTGGCCTAATTCATAGGCTATTGAAAGACGGTAGGGCACTTCCCCTCCCTGGGTGCTCCAAATGTGTGCTAATTCTTCCACTGGACACGAACGTAGGGCTGCCTGCAATCGATAGGATGCGCCCTGCTGCTGAGTCACTTCACTGCCCGGGGCAGCCCTCTGAATGCTTACAGGAATAACTGGAGAACTATGCATCAACTGAATTGCGTGGCCGAGTACCCGCAGCTCGACTGCCGGCTCTTCCTCTATAGCAGCAAATGCAGTGATTAGGACACTGGCCCGAAGATGGAGCGTGTGACTCAGACTCTCGCTGGCACGTATGTCGGTGGGGCCGATATTGTATGCGAAGATATTGAGTATTGGGGTGTTGGCGGTCTTGGCTCGTTTATATGCCTCTCGTGGTGTGCCCACGGTGACCACCACGTCCTCGTTGATACTGGAGGAGAGGAAATCAGCCAGGCTGCGAATAGCGGCTGATAGCGAGCTTTCCTGAGTAGACATTTTGGTGTCCTCCAAAGAATCATCTGTGCAATCACTAGCCAACGCACTGGCAGTCACCCCAGCTAGCAAAGAGTGGTCGCCACCATCGAGGGTCTGCGATTACCATGCGGTTATTCATGTACGCGGCGTGTGTAATGGCGCTTCGATACACCGGCTCGTCATTTTTCCAGTCCTTGCCCGGCAGTATGATAGTGGCGATATCGCGATAGTCTTTGAGCCGCTCGTTTGCCGCGCTTATCGGTGACTCGCTTCCCTCGTTTGACATGCCCCAGGAATGCCGCAATCGAGGATGATACAGCCTCTACTGACAACTCCCTCGAAGGTATGTCCCTGATGTATACACCGGGATGCTGGTACATCGTGTGCGCACTCCTTAGCCGGACCCTTGGAGGCGGCGCCGAACTGAGTTATCCAGATACTCAGCGCAGGCCTACTTTTCCTCGACGTGACGACAGCCTCTGCTTCGAAAACGAATTTGATGGTGTGTTTTCAATCTAGCAGGCCTCAAGGTCTGTTCCCAATCACCACTAGACTTAACAATTCTAATGAAGCATCTGTATAGACCGGAAAGTGATGAAGCGGACGTCCTTCCCCACCAGCCACGCGTCATACCCTGAATTACGGATTCGATGAAAGCCGCAAAGGCAGCTGTATGGCAAAGTCAATACGCCACTTTGGCTTGCAGCTGCTAGACTTATATGTCGTGGATTCGACGGCTAATACGTCGCGTGGCTCAACAAGCGGACGAGGTTGCTACAGATTTTTCAGGCATGGGAGGTGTGCTATGACTTACCGTGAAATGCTCGAACATCTGGCTGATCAGGCGGAAATGCAGCGCAAGGCGATAATTGCCGATCATTGGCAAACCGTACTCAGCGACGGGTTTGTCGCCTTTGTGCAGGGCCAGATCGAAGCCGCCCGGAGCATGATTGCTCAGGATGGTATGTTCGATAAGGTGTTTGCTGGCCAACGCGATGAAATCAAGCAAATCATGAAAGAGCAGATTTCCAAATCGGCGGCACGCTATATCTCGGTTTGGGATAGCATGAGGATTGTGTATCAGCAATTGCAAAAGCACAGCGAGCGCCAGGGTCAGTCCGGAGGAATGGTAGACCACGGTCGCCACGCCCGCATGCCACGGGGTGTAGAGGTGGGGCCCGCCGCACACTGCTACCGCTGTGGATCACCCGCCGTGAGCGGAGGCCTTTGTAGCGGATGCCAGGCCGGCGCGCAGGACTGGCAGGAAGCTGATCTGGAGTATGATCGCCAGCTGCATCGTCAGCAAACGGAAGACCTGGGTTATCAACGGCTGCAGGACGATTACATCTACGATGCCAGCCAGCCTGACTTTAATAGCTTCGGCGGCTACTGAGGGTAATGATAATCAAGGGGTCTGTTTTTAAGGCTCTGACCCCTTAAACTCGGAGACGGCTCTATCAGCAATTGCAAAAGCACAGCGAGCGCCAGGGTCAGTCCGGAGGAATGGTAGACCACGGTCGCCACGCCCGCATGCCGCGGGGTGTAGAGGTGGGGCCCGCCGCACACTGCTACCGCTGTGGATCACCCGCCGTGAGCGGAGGCCTTTGTAGCGGATGCCAGGCCGGCGCGAAGGACTGGCAGGAAGCTGATCTGGAGTATGATCGCCAGCTGCATCGTCAGCAAACGGAAGACCTGGGTTATCAACGGCTGCAGGACGATTACATCTACGATGCCAGCCAGCCTGACTTTAATAGCTTCGGCGACTACTGAGGGTAATGATAATTAAGGGGTCTGTTTTCAAGGGCTCTGACCCCTTAAACAT
>CAVXWW010000004.1:0-2325477 GCA_963765545.1 uncultured Gammaproteobacteria bacterium
ACAGATGTAAAAACATGGGCTGTAGCGACACCCCCACCTCATAAAGGCGGCCATTATTGGATTTTTGTTAAACTGACTACCGATAATGGTATATCGGGCTACGGTGAAGTTTATGGTGTGCCGTTCGGCCCTAAGGTAGTTTGCCAGATGGTTGAAAATGCCTTTGAGCGTCATGTTGTCGGTCAGAGTCCATTCGACATCGAGAAAATCTTTCGCACTATTTATTCTGCTGGATTTACCCAGCGGCCAGACCTGAGTACGGGTGGTGTTCTCTCCGGCATTGAAATTGCCTGCTGGGATATTGTCGGTAAAGCGCTAAACCAACCTATACATAACCTCATGGGTGGCAAAGTACATGAAAGATTGAGGTCATATACTTATTTGTATCCCGACTATTCTGACGGTTCAGTGGCCACTGCTGAAAATTTCCATGGCAGTGCAGATCATCAAGCTGAGCGTTTGCAGCATTACATGGACTTGGGTTTTACAGCGGTTGGTTTCGACCCTGTAATGCCTATGGGCGCATTTGACCCTCGTCAACTTTCTCTGGAAGCGTTAGATGGGGCGGAGACGATGTTTAAGAATCTGCGCGAAGTGGCCGGAAACAAGTGTGACTTGATGTGCAAAACCCATGGTCAGTTAACCACCTCAAGTGCAATACGTCTTGCCCGACGCATGGAGAAATTTGATCCATTGTGGTTCGAAGAGCCTGTGCCGCCTTGTAACCCCAATGAAATGGCGCGGGTAGCCAGATCTACTACTATTCCAATTTCTGGTGGTGAGAGACTTGTGAGCCGCTTTGAACTTTCCAAGGTTCTTGAGTCTCAGGCAATTCAAATTCTTCAGCCGGCCCTGGGTCGTGTAGGTGGAATTTTAGAGGGCAAGAAAATTGCTGCTATGGCGGAAGCGCATTACGCCCAGTTCGCACCGCACCTGTATGCCGGTCCTATCGAGGCTGCAGCTAATATTCAGCTGTCAGCCACATTGCCGAACTTCCTTATTCTTGAAAGTATTGATACCTTCGATGGGTTTTTCAATGATTTGCTTGTTAATCCGATCGATTGGGATGAGGGTTATGTCAATGTGCCTGATCGTCCTGGTCTGGGTTATGAGTTAAATGAGGAGTTGTGTGACGCGAACCCTTATGAAGGTATTATGCCGTTTCCACCCATGGCTGAATCGCCGATTTTCTAATCGGAAACAGCGAAAAGCGTGTAGTTGGTATTGAATAACAGAGGCGGTAGCCAAATGAAAAAGCTAAGCATTATCGACGCCGGCTTCCTGATGATGGAGAGCAGGGAAACGCCCATGCACACGGGTAGTTTTAACCTGTTTACCCTGCCCAAGGGAGCCGACGAGCAGGAGTTCCTGCACGGTCTGGCCGACGGTTTGCGCACTGCAGATGAGCTGCAGTCGCCCTTCGGCGAAAAATTGAAGGTGGGCCCGCGCGGGATGCTGGGGCCGCTGTACTGGGAGAAGGACACCTCCCTGGACCTGGACTACCATATACGCCATTCTGCCCTGCCCAAGCCTGGTCGATTTCGCGAGTCGTTTGCCCTGGTTTCCCGGCTACACGGTACCCTGCTGGATCGCAACCGGCCACTGTGGGAAATGCACCTGATAGAGGGCCTGCCGGAGCGGCAGTTTGCCGTTTACGCCAAGTTCCACCACGCGGCTCTCGACGGTGTGGGCACCGCTCACCTCCTTCAGAGCATGTGGTCGACAGACCCCGACGGGCGTATCCACTATTCGCCGCTCTCGATGGCGGCCAGGGATCGCTATGTGGCCACGCTGGGTGTTGATGCCCCGGCCGAGCCGGAATTGCGCAACGTGGCGGAGGCGCTGAAGGCGACCTTCGACAGTAGTGCAAACCTGCTGGGCGCGCTGCGTAAGTACGTCGGCGCCTGGACCGGCTCTGGCGGTTCCCTGGTGGTGCCATGGCAGAATGTGCCCCGTTCTGCCATCAACACCAAGGTGGATGGCGCCCGCCGCTTTGTCGCCCAGTCCTGGCCTTTTGCCCGCATCCGCGCTGTCGGCAAGGCGCTGGACGGTACCTTCAATGACGCGGTACTGGCCATGAGTGCCGGTGCCCTGCGCACCTTCCTGCAGAATCACGGCGAGTTGCCCCGGGAGTCGCTGAAGTCGATGGTGCCGGTGTCACTGCGCAGGCCCGGTGACATGGATTCCTCCAACGCCATCGGTGCTATCAGCGCCGACCTGGCTACAAATATTGCCGACCCGGTCAAGCGTTTCAGGGCGATCAAGGCCTCCATGGAGGCCGGTAAGGACACGTTCGATAATTTGTCGCCCAGCGAGGCCGCCCTGTTCCTGCAACTGACGCAATTGCCGGCGCTGCTCCTGCTACCGCTGGGACTGGCCAGCCGCTTCCCGCCTTACAGCACGGTGATTTCGAATGTCCCTGGCCCGCGTCAGACGATGTACTGGAATGGCGCGCGGCTGGAGGGCATCTATCCGACATCCATCGTCTCCGAGGGTATCGCCATGAACATCACCGTGGTGACCTACGACCAGCAGGTGCATTTCGGCATCATGGCCTGTCGTCGCTCCCTGCCGCAGGTGCAGCGTTTTATCGACTACCTGGAGGATGCACTGGTCGAACTGGAAGACGCGGTTGGTATCAGCAGTCAGCCACCTGCGAAGCACAAAGCGAAGCCCCGGGCGAAAGCAAAAGCCAAAGCCGCAGCGAAGAAATCGGCTCCCAGAACAAAAGCAAAGGCCAAGGCCAAGGCCAAGGCCAAGGCCAGGTCGAGAGCAGATTGACTCCAGGCGTCGCCCAGGTTCAGGCAAGGTTTATAAGCACTTATAAAAGGTGACATTATGTCTTACGCATTAATTACAGGTGCTTCATCCGGATTAGGTATTGAGTTTGCAAAGTTGTTTGCAAGCAAGGGAATACCCATGGTGATTACTTCGTCGAAGCGAAGCGAAGAAAAAATCAACAGTTTTTCTGAAGAGCTAAAGGCTCAGTTTGGTGTTGATGTCAAAGTCTGTGCTGCCAATTTAGAAGAGCCGACAGCAGTTGAGTCATTAGTGTCCTGGATTGATCAGCAAAATGTTGACATAAGCTACCTGGTGAATAATGCAGGCTTTGGTATCAGCGGTCATAAGTTTCAAGACTATGATATGCAAAAGTGTAAAGACATGTTGCAAGTTAATATTATGGCTTTAACTGAATTATTAGGTATCTATGTTCCACGAATGGTTTCACGAGGCTCTGGCAGTATTCTTAATGTAAGCTCTATCGCAGCCTATATAATTCCTCATGGCCTGGAGGCTGCGTATTCCTCCAGTAAAGTGTATGTCAGAGCATTGTCAGAATGTATCTCTGATGATTTACGTGGCACGGGTGTCAGTTGTACGCATGTTGCGCCGGGAACCACGCGAACAGAATTTTTTCACACAGCGGGTTTACAAAACCATAGCAAGATCGAAAAAATGTATATGGAAGCTGATGAGGTAGCAGCAATAGGCTTTCATGCAATGATGGCGCGTAAAGATGTCGTTGTTCCAGGCCTTATTAATAAAGCAATAAGATCGTTGATATACCTGTCACCATCCAGGCGTTTAACGGCGAAGATTTCTGGCTCAGTGCTAAACTGACCAAATAACAACAGGACGCGCTTCTTGGTACTCCCATCATCTCGGCGCAACCTTTACCCGGAGAGAAAAGTATGAACGGAGCACAATCGCTTTTTAAAGCACTGACCGATGCCGGTCTCGATACCTGTTTTGCCAACCCGGGCACTTCGGAAATGCAGCTGGTCTATGAGATAGGTAAGTCTGACACGGTGCGCCCGGTGCTGTGCCTGCAGGAGAATGTGGTGACCGGCGCCGCCGATGGCTACGCCCGTATGGCGGGAAAGCCCGCCTTCACGCTGCTGCACGTTGGTTCCGGCTTCGCCAACGGTATCGCCAACCTGCACAATGCCAGCCGGGGTAACACGCCGATGGTGAATATCGTGGGTGCCAACGCCAGCTACCACCAGCCCAATTTTCCTGAGCATGAGATGATAGGCGGCAAAATTATCGACCTGGCCCGGTCGGTGTCTCACTGGGCCCGTGAAGCGAAATCCGCCAGTGAGCTGGGACTGCTGGGGGCGGAGGCCGTCCGCTATGCTATGACGGGCTCGGGCAAGATCTGCACCCTGATTGCGCCAACCAACTGCCATTGGGATCCCTCCGCCGGCGTGCCTGTCATCGATGCCCCGATAGCCACTCCCCGGGTGTCGTCCGACACGGTCGAGGCGACCCTGGAGCTGCTCTCGAACGGTCGTAAAACAGGTTTGTTACTGGGTGCACAAGCCATCCATCATGAAGGCCTTGAGCTGGTCGGGCGTATCGCCGCCAAAACCGGGGCGCAGCTCCTTGCCGAAACTTTTCCGACGCGCATGGCCCGCGGCGAGGGCCGGGTGCAGGTGCAACATGTTCCCTATCTACTCGAGATGGCACAGCAGTTCTTCGCCGAGTATGAGCAGATCATCCTGGTCGGAGCGCTGCCGCCGGTATCGACCTTCGCCTACCAGAATAAGGGCATGTTCAAGGTGCCGGAGGGTTGCGAGGTAACGCATTTCGCCTCAACCAACCACGACATAGTAGCCGCCCTTCGCGATCTGGAGGGGGCTCTGGATGCCGGCGCTGCCGCGGCTGCCCGGGTTGATCGTGCCGAGCCTGCGCTGCCAGCCGGAGAGTTGACGCCAAAGGCGATAGGCCAGAGCCTCAATCTGTTGATGCCCGAGGGCGTCATCGTGGTCGACGAGGCAACGACAGCCGGACTTGAGCTGTTTTCGGAAACGGTGGGAGCCCGGCCCCATGACTATCTTTATGCGACACCCGGCGCCGCTATTGGCGGCGGCATGCCGGTAGCCCTGGGAGCGGCAATCGCCTGCCCGGATCGCAAGGTAGTGACATTGCAGTCAGACGGCAGCGGGATGTATACCAACCAGGCGTTGTGGACTATTGCTCACGAAAATTGCGACATCACCATCGTGATCCTGAAGAATGATTCCTACGCGGTGCTCAATGTCGAACTGGCCCGGGTGCGTGATGACGAGGCGACACCGAAGATGTTGTCCATGCTTGAACTGAGCCCGCCATCCATCGACTGGGTGAAGATCGCCGAGGGCATGGGGGTGTCAGCCGTTGCAGTGGCCACAGCCGAGGCCTTCCACGCTGAGTTTGAGCAGGCGATGGCGCAACCCGGCCCGCGCCTGATAGAGGCCACCATGGTCCAGAACCTGCAACCGCTGGTTGACCTGATTCAGAAGCAGCGGCAGGCGAGCTGATACTGCTAGTTCACGCACTAAGTGCGCCAGGAAAAGGACAGAGATTGTGAAAAAAGCGGTTATCCAGCTTCACGCCAATGATGATATAGCCATAGCCGGGGTAGAACTGGACCCGAATACTGAGCTTCCCGGGGGGCTGCGACCAACAGGCAATGTTCCAGTAGGGCACAAGATAGCATTGCGCTGTATAGCGAAAGGGCAACCAGTGCGTCGTTATAACCAGATTATCGGAGTGGCCAGTAGTGATATAAACGCCGGTGACCACGTGCACGTACACAATCTGGAGATGGCTTCATTCGAGCGGGATTACGCCTTCTGCAAAAATGCCAAACCCACTGCATATGAGCCCGAACCTCGCA
Source organism: uncultured Gammaproteobacteria bacterium (assembly GCA_963765545.1). GTDB lineage: Bacteria > Pseudomonadota > Gammaproteobacteria > Pseudomonadales > Halieaceae > JARRPM01. Next base: position 5,663 of record CAVXWW010000004.1, read on the forward strand.
CTTTCATGGGCATCAAACGCGCTGATGGACGCATAGCGACCCGTAACTATATCGGTGTCCTTGCCAGCGTTAACTGTTCTGCCACGGTGGCAAGACTGGTTGCAGACCATTTCCGCGGGCGACTCGACGCCTACCCCAATGTCGATGGTGTCATTTCCCTGACTCATAAGAGCGGTTGTGGACTCGACACACCCGTCGAGGGTGTTAAAACCTTCAAACGCGCCCTCAGCGGTTACGTCAAACACCCCAACTTCGCTCATATCGTGGTAGTTGGACTGGGCTGCGAGATCGCCAATCTGGGTGATATTCTGGACGGTGCGCCTGGCGACTCACTCTCCATCCAGACCAGCGGCGGCACGCCGGCCACGGTGGCCGAATGCATCAGACTCATCGAGGCCAAACTGCCGCAGGCCAATGCAGTCGAACGAGAGCCGGTTCCCCTGCGGGAGTTGAAGTTGGCGATGCAGTGTGGCGGCTCCGATGGGCACTCGGGTATCAGCTGCAACCCCGCGTTGGGTTATGCCTGCGACCTGCTGGTGCAGCATGGGGGTACGGCCATTTTGTCGGAAACGACCGAGACTTATGGCGCCGAACACGTGTTGACCGCGCGAGCGTCAACTCCCGAAGTTGGCCAGAAGTTGGTGGACTGCATCAAATGGTGGGAAGACTTTGTGGCCGGGCGAGGCCTGGTGATCAATAACAATCCCTCCCCTGGAAATAAAGCCGGGGGCTTGACCACAATCATTGAAAAATCCCTGGGATCAATCGCCAAGGGAGGAACAACCAACCTTAACGAGGTGTACGGCTACGCAGAAGAGGTCGAGGCCGGTAAGGGCCTGGTCTTTATGAACGCGCCTGCATTCGACCCGGTGGGCGCCACGGCCCAGGTTGCCGGTGGCGCCAACGTGATGGTGTTCACCACCGGTCGCGGGTCGGCTTTCGGTTGCAAGCCCGCGCCATCGATCAAGCTGATTGATAACACCCCCATGTACCAGAAGATGCCTGATGATATGGATATCAATGCCGGCACCATCCTGGATGGTGTCGAGACGGTGGAAGAATGCGGCCAAAGGATTTTTGAGCGCATTATTGCCGTGGCGTCCGGGGAGCGCACCAAGAGCGAACTTCTTGGCTATGGCGAGGAAGAATTCTGCCCCTGGGACTTGGGTATCATGCTTTAGCTACCGCCCCCGGGTTTACCCCAACGCGCATTCTGTCTCCGCGGAATCGCTCTTGGATATTTGTTTGGCGACTATATTTTAAGGGATTCTAGCGATTCCGCCGTTCCTTCTTATGAAATATCCGGGTTAGGTCGGTACAGGTCTTTTGCGGTGCTGGTTCATTTTCCAGAGGTTCAATCATTCTCAGTCCAAATAATAATAGAAATAATACAGGCGATATCATGAAGCTAAAGAGTTTGATTGGAATAATAGGGGTGTTTGTAGTTACGGCTATTGGCGTTCAGTTGTATATGAATTCACAGTTGCTGCCGTTTGATGATGAGGCCCGCAAAAAGGCACCCTATAACATGATTAAGTTGAGTGACGGTTATACGCATTATCGTCACTCAGCCGGCGATGGGCAAACCGTTGTGTTGATTCATGGTTCGTCTACGCCTTTATTTATGTGGAATAGTATCTTTGAAAGCCTCGCTGAAACGGGTATGAATGTTATTGCCTATGATCAATACGGCAGAGGCTGGAGTGATCGTCCTGACGAGGATTACAATTCTGATCTTTTTGATCGTCAGCTAGACGAGTTAATAAAAGCCTTGAATTTGCAGGCGCCGGTCGATCTGGTTGGCGTTTCATTGGGGGCGATGATTGCCGCAAACTATGTTGAAAATCATCCTGATAATGTTCGCAAAATAGGATTGATTGCACCGGGTGGTTATGTGATGGAGGTTCCGCTGGTTTTTAGAATTATACAGACGCCTATTATTGGCGACTGGTTTATGGATGTCTTCGGTAAAAAATTAATGCTGCTACCGGTCATTGATGCTGTTTCTCAAGTGAATACCGTGCCGGATTTGTTGGGCCGTTATGAGCAAATGCTCAGCTATCAAGGTTACTTAACGGCTACCACTAGCTTGTTTAGAACCTTTGATTTCAATAGAACGACGCAAAGCTATAAAAGCGTTGGTGAGAGCGGTAAGCCTACTCAGATTATCTGGGGTTCAGCCGATCCGCTTGCTGTTAACGAACCTTCTTTCAGGCGTGATATTCCCCAAGCAGAGCAAAATGTGATCGAGAATGGAACTCATATTATTCCTGTAACGCATGCTGATACGATTTCCGAGATCCTCATTGGTTTTTTACAAAAGTAACGGTTTGTCGGCTGCTGTAGCTAATTTTCTCGGGGTGCTATGGCGCCCAGCATCCGCAAAGCCGCGCAGGCTCCGCCATAGCCATTGTCAATATTGGTCACTGTGAGTCCGGAAGCACAGCTGGCCAGCATCGCCTTCAAGGCGGTTTGTCCGCCCTCGGCGGCACCATAACCCACCGACGTCGGCACACCGATGATGGGCGCATCGATCAACCCGGCCAGCACAGTTGGCAGTGCAGCATCCATGCCGGCGATGGCGATTACCACCTTTGCACGCCGAATATCTTCCAGGCGATCCATCAGTCGCCACAAGCCGGCTACACCCACATCGACAATATGCAGCGGTGTTTCACCGTTGTATTCCAGGGTACGTGACGCTTCCCGCGCCACCGCGGCATCAGAGGTGCCGGCGGCGACCACGGCTACCTGGTCCAGGCTCCGCTGTGGATGACAATCGGGAAAGAATGCCGTTGAGGAAAGCGGGTCGAAATCGAGGCGATGCCGATAAGCTTCCGGCAACTGATCAAACTGCGACTTGCCCAGGCGAGTCAGCAGTATTCGATCGCTCCGCGCCTCCACCTGCATGATTATTTCCAGGATATGCTCCACCGACTTACCGGCGCAGTAGACCGCTTCATCAAGCCCCATCCGTTGCCGGCGATTCAGGTCCAGTAGAATTTCGCTCTCGATGTTCACGGTCGCGCCACCGCGCAACTCTCCGGCTCATGCACAAAGGCACTGCCGTTGCGATAGGGCTCGAATCTCAAGTCATAATGACTACCCATGCCATCCATATAGCGCCGTGCAGCCTCGCGAATCCTTGCTTCCTGCCGGGCAGATATTGCTTGGAGGCCGGCAGTATCCAGCTCGATCACCATGCCGCTGTCTCGAACCCTGCAACGTACAGTCGCAGCACCGGTTGTTTGCCTGACGAACGTTTCGATGGAATGGACCAGCTCCAGCATGTCAGGCTCGATGACGATCGCGGTTTCAATGCGGCTGGACAGGCAGGGTGATGCAGGCAGCTCCGCAACGTCACCAAGGCCGAGGCTTCGCGCTATACCGCGAAGTGACTGCTTGCCAATGCCAGCCTCGACATAAGGGTGCCTGACCGCTCTCAGTTTTGCCGCCTCCAATCCGGGCCGGTACTCGCCCAGGTCGTCAAGATTGGTACCGGAAACAATCTGGGCGTTGGTATGCCCGCCAATTGCGTCGTAGAGATGGCTCTTGCAATAGAAGCACCGGTTGACCGGATTCGCGCGATACAATGGGTCGCTGAACTCTGCCGCATCGACTATTTTCAAATCCCAGCCCTCACGTCCTCCCAGGATTTTTACCCGGTCGGTGGCTTCATGGGGGACAGCAGGCGAGACTGCGTGAAACATCTCGACCGGGGCTGCCATGTGGCGGTGGGCCAGGGTCGCCAGGGTCAGGCTGTCAACCCCGCCACTTACCGCAACGGCAATAGTATCGAAGGTGTCCAACACACGTTCCAGCGCCGCTATAGCTGAGGTCGGCTGGCTCACTGGCTTTTCTCCTTATTGAACACATCTTCCGCATGACGACGCACACTGTCGCGGGCATGGTGTCCGCCGTCGATTCCTGCGATGTCATCGGCCTCGGCCTTGGTGGTAACTCCCCCACTGCGACTGACCGCTTTCAAGCCGATGCTCCTGCCATTCACATCCACAGTCAGTTCCTGCCGTTGCAGGATGACACGATCGAGTACCTGGTAGCGCACACCGATGGTGGTGGTCTCCTCCAGGCAGGCGTCGCACACCGCCTCAATCTGGCGTGGGTCCGCCAGTACCCGTACGTGAGTAGTCATGCGGCCCTTCTTGCCGAAGGCGGGTAGCTGCAGCACGTCTCTTACCGCGGCGTGAGCGCGCAGTTTATCCAGGCCGATAGCGAGGTCTTCAGGGGTCTGGTCATCCACTTCAAACAGAATCTCGGCGATACGATCCCGCTCTTGCCCTGTCGGCTTTGCTTCCTCGTAGGCGAGCAGTCGCAGCACATTGCTCAGACCGGGGAGTGCGCGGCTACCAAAACCCGTCCCGCCACAGAGCAGGGTCCGGCTGTCGCAGCCGGGGCCGCGATTGGCTTCAATATGCCGTAAAATCACTGCTCCGGTTGGAGTTACCCGCTCACCGCTCACCCCATCATCGAAACATTCAAAACCCTCAAGCAGCAGTGCGGTGGCAGGCGCAGGCACAGGTAGCGGCCCATGAGCAGTCATGACCCGGCCACCTCCCAGCGGTAGGGGGCCCACTGACCAGTTGGCGTCCAGCTCGGCAATCAGAAAGGCAGCGCCAACGATATCGGCGATGGAATCCCACTCGCCCAGTTCATGAAAAGCGACATCGTCGATACTCATACCGTGAACTCGCGACTCGGCCTCAGCAAGCAAAGTGAACATGGCTATGGCCCCGGCCTGCACCGACTCCGGTAGCCTGGATTCCTGCAGGGCGTTGCGTATATCACTGAAAGTGCGGTGGTGGTGAGCGGCGCCCGCCACGTGCCCCGCTTCGGATATGGCGAATTTCAGCCCGGTCAGGGCATGGTCCCGATGTGCTTCAATCTCTATGCCGATATCGGACGGCAGGCCAGCCGCGCGTATCGCTGCCATCATGCCGTCTCGCAGCTCAGGAAATGCATTGAGTACCGCAGCAATAAACATATCACCGGCGACACCACCTACCGGGTCGAGATGAATATGTTTCACGCCGATCACCTGGCCAGAATCACTCATCACCCTTTACGCCGTGGCTGGGCATCAGGGCAAGATTACCCTCCGGATCAAAATCCAGCGGCGCCAGTTCACCTGTCACTTCAAACATGGAAGGGTTCGCCTCGATATACGGCAACAGGTTCTCGGATACATCGATCTCCATAATTTCCAGCGTATTGGCGATATGGACAATCTTGGTGTCCTTTGGCAGGGTGCGCAGCACCGTTTTTACGGCCAGCTGCACCGCTTCCTTGTCGGTATTCATGATCATGGGGATGGCGGCCCCGTCGAGCAGGGTCGCGGCGATCACGTTGGCGTAGGTCTTGCCCGGGTCAAAATCCCGGTACAGGCGCATGGTAATGACGTCGGCACCGGACAGGCCGGTAGCGTTGCCGTCGGTTTCCGGGGTGAGCCCAAGTACTGCTATCTTCTTGATATCGGGTTTCCGTTCCCACTCGGTACCACGGGCGTTGCGCCCGGTAATATTCGGGTCCATTCCCGCGCCGGTAATATTCTTGCCCATGCGGTCAACGACCAGCACGTCGATCTCGTCGAATTGCAGCCTGGGCATCAGCTCTTTGGACAGTGCGAGTAGTTCCGGCTCGCGCTCAAGTACTTTCTCGCCTGGCACGATCTCCACCAGGGCGGTTTCCTCCGCGGCATTCTCCACCATGGCCACACCGAACAGGAAGTTTTTGTGCTCCATGATAAACTGGCCCGTCTTGGGCAGCAGCTCTTTAAAGGAGTCGAATCCGTGCCAATGCACTGCCGAGGCGCCGGCAATCTTACCCATGCCGATGACCAGCATCTTGATGATGCCGGACTCAATCGGGGCCCTGAAGTTGGTATGCACCTTCACCCGACACACCAGCACTACCGCGTCCGCCTCGGCGGCATGTTTATCAAAATACACCGGCATGCCGTTATCGAGTCGGCCCAACTCAACGACCTCCATACTCGATACTATGGGGCAACCCATGGTTTGCTCGTTGATGCCGAGGCTGTCCAGTACCTTGGCCTGCCCCTCCGCTGAGGCGGCGCCATGGCTGCCCATGGCAGGAAATATAAAGGGTTCCGCTCCCAGGGCCTGCAACTGGGCTATAACAGCGCCCGCGCACTCAGCCACATTGGCGATGCCGCGGGAACCACAACCCACCGCAATGCGCATCCCGGGTTTTATCCGGTCGCGGATATCCTGGTTGTCAAACTGGGCCCTGACAGCCCCGGCGACATCATCAATAGCAGGGGTTTTGAACTTCTGCCGCACTCGCACCATTCTGGGCAGCTCGACATCGAGTCCGCCGGCGATATTCACCTCAATTCGGTTACCGATCATTAGATGCTCCCGCTAGTATCTGTCACTGGAAATTTGCGCTCTGGCCGGTTGATGAATCAACTGCAAATCTGTGCTGTGCCGCCGTTGACTGATGACCGCCGGTATAACACATGGAGTGTAGTAGATATTGGTATAAAGAGGGTGGTTGAGGGTGGTTGAGGGTGGTTAATGCCAATATCAATTGTGCGGTTGTGTGCTAGCCGGGCGCATGCGCCCGGCTAGTCCGTGTAAAAACGTATTTTAAAACGAGTAGTCCACTCTTACTCCATAAGTACGTGGCATGCCCGCATAGCTACTTATGATATCTGTCTGACGAATCGTATTTGTGGTGTAGTACTCATCAGTGAGATTACGTCCCCACAGAGAAGCTGCCCATTGCCCATCGGCAGTCTCAATACCCACACGTGCATTAACCAGGGTGTAACTGTCAATCTCGAATCGATCATCGAATTTGTAAGGGGATCCCACGCGGTCCGGGTTCCCCTCGGGGAGGTCATAAGCAATTTTGTCATCACTCTTGTAATCTGTTAACGAGTCGTCGGTATAAGATGCATCAACGGCGATGCTCGCTACGAGCGCATTAGTAATATTCCACTCATATTTGGCCGTGACAGTCGCTTGAACTTCCGCCGAGAAGGGAAAATCTGAACCATCAAAGTTGACAAACTGACCGAGCTGGTTAGATGCCGCAAAATCCGAAATCTCAGTGTCAGTATAACTAACGCCGCCCCCAAGTGTTAGTCCCTCTATGGGAACCCACTGCAGGTCCAGCTCTGCCCCTGTTACATCAGATTCTGGCGCGTTGTCTAAAGTAAAGAGCGTTGTAAAAACAACATCGTAAATCTTGGTCAGCAGTTGCTTATCTTTATAATCATAGTAAAAGACTGCGCCGTTAAGCTGCGCTGCACCATCGGCAAGGGTAGCCTTAAAGCCAATCTCATAGGCATCCAGCTGCTCCTGAACCACTGGCTCAAGTTGATCGATGTTTAAAGCACCTAAGGTAGGGTAACTACCCGCTTTGAAGCCCCGGCTATAAGAGGCGTACGTGGAGAAATCATCCGTAATTGAATAATCAGCGGCCAAACGCCAGGACCATGAATCTTCTTTCAGAACATCTTTAACCAGCGCGCTATTGCCATTTTCGTTTATCGTAGCGCAGCCTCCAACTTCGGTTCCGGCGTCAGGAAAAGCAGCGGCTAATGCTATATTGAAAAAATCAGCGAGGGCACCGTTGCCGGTATCAGCGGAACAACCTTCATAGTCCGCTTTATCATCGGTGTAACGCAGGCCGGTTGTCAAAACCAGCTTTTCGCCAATGTTCCAGTCAGCGCTTGCAAACAGTGCCCATGTGGTTGTCTTTTGTTTTGTCGTGTTAGCAACCCTGTCAAAGCCTGCATAAGGGGCGGCGCCGGCCCATGTTGCTGCGTCTATTTCAAGGATTTGCGTAGCCTTGTTATCGACTTTAGTTTCGCCATAATAGGCACCGGTAATCCAGGACACTGAATCCACCCAGGACACTGTATCCAACTCACCGGACAGGCGGAGTTCCTGGCTGAAGCTCTCAATGTCGCTGTTCTGGACGTAGCCATCGGCAACCAATGTGCCCGTGTTCACACCTGCAATATCACCCTGTTTCCATGCATCAGGTACGGCTGAGGCCGGCACACCGGGATGACCGCCACGCTCATAATAGGAATCATTTTCATTGAAGTTGGCATAGCCTGTCAGCGATTTAAAGGCCAGCTCATCATTGATAGCATGGGTCAGTTGCAGCGATACGCTGGTATTGTCCATGTCGATTCCAGGATTCTTCCCCTGGGTCCAATCAGCATCTTTGGCATCGCCGTTCACCGGGCGTGAAGGCGCGTATTCCTGGAGAAGACCGGTAGGTCCCCTGTTGGGATCAGAGTCAACTTGTTGAAATTGAGGCGCAATGGAATCAGAGTTATCGTCCCAATACCCCACACTAAACAGGGCGTCTGTATTGTCACCAAGTTGAGCGGCAAGACTTAAACGCAGGGACAGCTTGTCCTGTTTACCCAAGTCGTCATTACGCGTAACGCTCTCTTGCCAACCTTCGCCTGAATCGATCACTTTGGCAGCTAAACGTGCCTGTAGGTTATCGGTGAGAGGCCCGGTAACAAAGCCGTCTACCATCAGCGTTTCATACCTGCCGTAGCTGGCTGAAACAGCTCCTTCGAACTCTTCACTGGGCTTGTTTGCAATATAATTAACCGCGCCACCGGTGGAGTTGCGACCATAAAGGGTGCCTTGAGGGCCCTTAAGCACCTCCACACGCTCTACATCCAACATCGCGCCACGCGTCATAATTGGCAATGCGATGCCAATTTCATCGATATAAACGCCCACAGTTGATGCGGCCTGGGCACTTGCCTCATTAAAGCCAACACCGCGCATTGTATAAACGGGTGCGCCAAGAACTGAATCACTGTAGGCAAAGCCAGGAACAATAGAGGCCAGGTCTGCCGTATCCTGAATGCCCATTTCAGTCAAAGCGTTGCCTGAAAATGCGGTAATCGACATCGGAATATCATTAACGCTTTGCTCCCGCTTTTGGGCGGTTACTACCACTTCCTCCAGCATCAGTGACCGGGAGCGATCGGGTGTGTCCTGAGACATTGCAGGGAGTGCGGTACCTGCAATGAGCGCCGCGCTGACGGCGGCGGTCAAAGGTTTTACCCCGTTAAAATAATGTTTTTTGCTTTGGTTATTCATGATGTATCTCCCGATGTAAATTATTTTAAGTTAACAGTCTTGCGAGTTGATGGGGCGGGGCGGCACAGTTCCCCGAGAAACCAGATTCTTACTCCCAGCTGAGTGTCCGCTCCGATTCAATTTTGCTCTCGTCCAGATCGATGCCTATACCGGGGACTTCGGGCGGGGTGAAATAGCCGTCGACCGGTATAAGTGGGTTCGCCAGGAAATGCTGCGTCATTTGCCTGAAGGCGATCAGGTCTTCCATCATGGGTGCGAGCGTTGCGTTGTGGGCGAAAGACACATGTGCATTGATGTGGCTCGAACAGCCGTGCGGTATCACCGGGACGTCGTAGGTGGAAGCCAGCGTGTAGATTTTCATCAATTCGCTAATGCCGCCAGCCCACACGGTATCCATCTGGTAGATATCGCAGCAGTCATTATCCATCATCGACTTTGGCTCCCCAGCGCGTAAATTCGTGCTCGCCACCAGAAATCTTTACAGGACACTCTCTGCGCAGGCGGGCGTAGCTCTTGGGAAGATCCGTCAGCACGGGCTCCTCGAACCAATGGGGTTCATACTCCTCCATCAGGCGGGCCATTTTAAGGGTGTAAGGGACGTCCCAGCCGCTCCAGGCGTCCAGCATGATCTTCATGTCGGGGCCACCGGCCTCGCGAATGGTTTTTATCAACTCGACGTTCTTGCGTTCACCTTCCGGGCCGTCTGTAGGGCCTTCGCTGACGAACCACTTGGTGGCGGTATATCCATCGGCGCGAAACTGTTTGACCTTTTCGTAAACCTTTTCAAGGTCGAGAGAGAAGCCAACGGTGCTGGCATAGGCGGGAATCTTCTGTTGTACCGGGCCACCCAAAAGGCTGCAGACAGGCAGGCCAAGGGCTTTGCCTTTGATGTCCCACAGAGCGATATCGACATAGCTGATGGCGTGCATGTGATAGCCCTTACGCCCATGCGGTGAGGAACGGTACATCTGGTCCCAGATAAGTTCGGTGGCGAAGGGATCCTTGCCTAAAAGCAGCGGCTTGAGCTGAGCTTCGATATAGACACAGGGTATGGTCCAGTTTATGGGCCCCGCGATACCCGTGATGCCTTCGTCCGTGTCGATTTCTACAAAGACACCTTTGACTTCATGGCTGTCGCCGTCGCCAATGAATTTCCAGGCTCTATACAGGTCCCTGCCGGTTCGCGCTTTGGCCTCGGGATAGATATCCATCGGACTGCGCTGGCGCTCTTGCCATAAATCGTCTGTGTATTGCGCGGTACCCGTCAGTTCGCGGATGCGAATATCTACAATTTTCATGCTTTTATCTGCTTTATAATGATAAGGGGACGATATTCCAAGCCTATTATTACGTCCAATTTCAATTACTTTTCAATATGAAAGATTTTACGAATGATGTCGTTGTCCCTGTGGAGCACGCCGGGTCTCATAGATTGGCGGTTATTCCCTGGAGGATCGTCGACAAAGTCACTCATGGTTCTGGTCTGGCGCGACAAACATCAGGTTTGCCAGACCGGAAATGCTTACCCCGGCTACACTTTGAGAGGTATTCTTAAGGGGTTTTTGCAATTGGTTCTGAAGTTCCGGGCAAAAAGCCAGATTTGACTTGTCAGCACCAGAGGATCAGACGGATGGAAGAAGAGGGTTTTGACCGGGCGTGCCGATTTCTCAATGCTCTGGTAGAGGCTGAGCAGAGTTACGGCGTGTCGTCGACCGAAATGGAGTCGATGCTGGTTCGAGTGGCACATGCACTGCACATACAGGGCCAGTTCCTGGCGACTCCAACCCAGGTACAGTCAATCCTCTGGGATGACGATGAAGATGGCCAGCGACTGCACATATCAGTGGCGAGAGCCGGTGACTTTGACCTGAACAAACTGGCGCAGATAAGCGAGTTGGTGGAGCACGTGGTGTCTGGCGAAATAACCCCCGATATCGGCCTTAGCCGCATTCGCGCCATAAAGCGCGCCGGTCCGGAATACGGCCCCGCAATAAATGCCATGGCATTTGTGCTGTGCGGGCTTGGGTTTGGCGTGATCCTTGGTATTCCCTGGCTGGATGTGCTCCTGGGAGGGGCGTTGGGTATCGTGTCCTTCGGGCTCACTCGGCTGGCCATGCACTCGCGGGGCCTGAAGCGTACGCTCGAAGTGCTCGTCGCCGGCACGTCTGCCTTACTGGCGACTCTACTTGCACATGTCCTTCCCGTCAGCAGTCCGGAGGCCGTCACCGTCTGCGCGTTTATTTTCTTTGTGCCGGGCTTTGGCCTGACGCTGGCAGCCGGCGAGCTGATGAAAGGCAACACATTGTCCGGTCTCATCGGTTTGACAGGCGCTGCGGTCATCGTGCTCAAACTCGCCATAGGCGTATTGATCGGGACCGCGATCGTTCACGACCTGGCGCCCTTGCTCCACGCCAGGGTTGAGCCTGGCGTTCCGCACGCCTGGACCTGGTTGGCAGCCCCGGTCCTGGTGCTCGGCCTGTCCATCCTGTTCCGGGTCCGGCGCAAGGACCTGGTGTGGTCCCTGCTTGGAGGTGTCACAGTATGGTTGGGCGTGGAATTGGGGTCTGGATTGGGTTACTGGCATGGGACCTTCATCGGCGCGTTTCTTCTCATGTTCACTTCCCGGGTGTTTGCCCTGCTATCCCGGCTGCCGCCGGCCATTATTGTGTTGCCCGCTGTGATGCTGCTTGTTCCCGGTGTTGCGGCATTGCAGGTTCTGTATACCACCCACAGCCTTGGAGCCATCGCCGGGCTGCAATCAACGTCACACGTCTTCGTGCTTATCGCTGCAATTCTGGGTGGACTGCTGTGCGGTGAAACCGTCTGGATTATCAACCGCGCGGCAATTTCCGCCGTCACTTCCAGATTTTCCAGAATCTTTCGCAAAAATCAGGACATCAAAGAGTGACTGGTGCGCCTTAGCTTAGCCCTTGGCTGGAAGTTCTTGCAGTACCCCGAGATCGGTTAGACCCCAAATCATCAACTGAATCGCCAAAGAGACTAGCAATATTCCCACAATAACTGACACCACTTTAAGCGCTGCCGGGCCTATCGCGCTAAGAATCCGATGAGCGCCGAGAAGAAAGATAAAGTTGAATGCCATGATCCCGAGTATCAATCCTATCATTAAGACCAATTCACTCGTTCCGGGTGCGGCTGCAGTTAAGGTAACAATCGCAACAAGGCCCTGAGGGGTTACCATCAATGGCATGGCCAGAGGGTAAACGGCGATATTGGTCGATGCTGCCGAATCGGTCTTCGGCGCTTCTTGTGACTTGCTGCCCAACACCATTTCGAGTGCAAAGAGCACCAAAATAAGTCCCCCTCCCAGCTTCAAAGCGGGAATCGATACGTGAAACGCATCCAGCAGGAATTCGCCGGCAATCACAAAAAGGAGTGCTACGACAGTTGCTGTTAGCACCGTTCTTATAGCGATGCTGCGCCTGAAGCCGGCATCGGCATCGGCGGTCAAAGTAACATACACGATCGACGATTTGAGCGGCCCCAGGGTGATTAAAAAAATCACGAACAGATCTACTATTCCAAAATCCATCTTTCTATCTCATATGTTTACGTGTTTTTTTACTTTCTCATCAGGTCAGCCCAAGACTGAAAACCGATGACTATTTAGCCTTCCAGTTTGGTGCACGTTTTTCGGCAGTCGATACGGCCAGCAATGTACAGCATTTCAAGCGAGCATTTCAAGCGCGGCGCAACGGTATCACGCGGGGCAGTCGCTGCGTGCCGTGGCCACCCGGAATCCAGCCGAGCCGGATTTCACCCAGGCTGACTGGGGGCGATCAGGCGAAACTGCCCGCTGCTAGCCAATCAAATAAGGGTGGTTTATATTGACGCCGGCTCTGTAAGGAACGGAACAACATGGAAAATTTTCACCCATCATGGGCAGCACTCAAACGCGGCAAAGTACTGCGGGCTTGCACTTCCACCCTTGCTGCAATCTTCATTATGACCAATTTTGGGGCCAGCAGTTCGGCATTGGCACAGGGAGAGGGAGGGGGACAGGGAGATTTGGTGACCCAGTCACAGAACCCGATCGCCTCGCTGATCAGTTTGCCTTTCGACTTTGATAACTATCAGAATGTCGGGGAAGACGAGAAAACCCAGAACCACTCTTCTCGCTAAACCGGTGGTTCCAATCGATATTACCGAAAACTGGAACTTCGTTTTGCGCGGCATCATTCCTTTCATCGACCAGCCAGATTCTGGTCCGATTGATGGGAAAACAGGCGTTGGCGATATTCAGCTGCAAACCTACTTTGTGCCGAAAAAGACCGACAGTTTGGGCGGGGACAACTTCTGGACTTGGGGTGTCGGACCGGTACTTCAGTTCGATTCGGCATCCGACGACATCCTTGGTACAGGCAGAAATGCCGCGGGCATCGGCGGCGTCTTGTTCGGCAAGATTAACAATTGGACGGTGGGTGCATTGCTCAACAACGTGTGGGATGTGGACAGTTCCAAGACGCGCGAAGGCGTTAATCTTATGACATTCCAACCCTTTGCCAACTACAACCTCGACAACGGTTGGTATCTGAAAACCGGCCCTGTCATAACCTACAATCAAAAAGCAGATAGCGGGAACAAGTGGACTGTTCCGGTGGGCGGCGGCTTCGGCAGGGTCTTCAACTGGGGAAAACAGCCCGTGAAATGGTCAGTATCAGCATACGGGTATGCAGACAGTCCCGATGGCGGTGCGAATGCCCTAACTTCAGATGTCGCTCGTCTTCCTGTTCCCTCAATAGGGACACGAGCTTTTGTGAGCCCGCTACTTGAAACGATAAAGAGCCGCCCTTGAGGGCGGCTCTTTTGTATTCTGGAGTGAATACTCTGGCTCGTTCACCTTGAAATGACACGCGGCGCAAATATGGATATTCTCGCGGTTCAATAGGTAAAGAAGTGGCTTCTGCCCAGTCAAGAAGGAGAATAGCTATGCCGAGGACCAAGTCGCGAGTGGTCGCCTCATCACCAGAGCCCCATCCAGGTCTTGCTGCCATGAAACGCGAGGCTCCATGGTCACGCAGCGCCCACCCAGGGTTGGTCGCCGCCTTCAGCACGATGCGCAGACTCCTCGACCAGGTCGGCTGTTGCTCTTGTCTGAGAGCCGAGCGAAACGCCCAGCACTTCCCTGCGCACCTTTACTGTGCGGCAGACGCCCTGTTGTCACCAAGGCTGACAGTCGCGCCACTGGCTGTGCTCTCATTCTTTATGTGCTGGCAACCTGCCTTCGCGGAGAACGCAGAGCAGGGTGCCTCCCGCACCGGGGCGCCGGTGCTTAATGTTCTTGATCATGACCCTTTGAGCGGCCCCGAATCGGTGACCACTACCCTGCGCGATGATCGCGAGGAGAAGGCGGATCTACTCAATGTCAATGTCCTCAAAGCGTGGGAAGGATGGAAGGCCGGTATCGCCGAGAGCACAGGGCTCAGCTTCGGCGGCGATTACATCGCAGTGGGTTTCGCCGCGACCGACAGCCTCGGCGACGACACCTCGGCCTCTGGGGTCGCGCGCTTCTTTGGCTCCTGGCCGTTGCTGAACCGCGGCGCGGCGAACACCGGCAGCGTTGAGTTCAAGGTCGAACACCGGCACAAGTACACCGACATTCCGCCGTCTGCCTTCGGCGTCGAAGTCGGGTTCGTCGGCACGCCAGAACCCGTCTTCAACGACGACGGCTTTCGCGCGACCACTCTCTATTGGAAGCAGGTCTTCGCCGACGACCGCGCTGTCTTGCGTGTCGGCTTTCTTGATATGAAGGAATATTTCGATGGTTACGCGTTGGCCAGTCCTTGGACCGGCTTTTTCAATCTCGCCTTTACGGTCGGCTCAAACACGATGATCACGTTGCCGGACGCCGCGCTTGGCGCGATGGTCGGCGGCTATCTGACCGACAACGTTTATGCGGCAGCCAGCATCATCGACGCCGGTTACCAGCCGACATCCATGTTTGAGGGCTTCGAGACTTTCTTCGGTGACTTCAACACCTTCAAGACCTTGGAGATCGGGATCACTAAAGGTGGCAAGCGATTTTTGTTCGACAATGCGCATATCGCGGTCTGGCAGACCGATGACAGTGACGATAGCGGCGTGCCGAGCGGATGGGGCGTCAATGCGTCTGTCTCCACTGTTGTGGGCGGGCACTGGTTGCCGTTCTTGCGTGCCGCTTGGGTCCATGAAGGCGGGGGCCTTCACGAGGCGTCGGTGAGCGGCGGTTTTGGATACCAGAACAAGCCCGGCGGCAACCAGCTCGGCGTCGGCCTCAACTGGGGCCGCCCTAATTCGGATACGTTCGGGGTCGACCTCGACGACCAGTGGATGAGCGAGGTCTTCTACAGGGTTCAGCTTACC
The DNA here is from genome assembly GCA_963765545.1 of uncultured Gammaproteobacteria bacterium. Lineage (GTDB taxonomy): Bacteria > Pseudomonadota > Gammaproteobacteria > Pseudomonadales > Halieaceae > JARRPM01. The sequence continues at coordinate 21,151 of CAVXWW010000004.1, forward strand.
GAGAATATTCAGATCGTGCCCAACCTGCAACTCGTTGTGAATCCGGCTTTGAACCGCGACAAGGATGCTATCGCCTTGTTTGGATTGCGAGCCCGAGGGACATTCTGATCCCGACAGAGGCACGGATGCGCCCAAATTCTCCCAGGGGCCGAGTGATGGCGCCGCGTGAGACGGGTCACCGCCGTGGCGATTCAGACCTGCGCGAAGTGGGGCGAACGTCGCTATCTCAACATGGACTTGCTTGAACAAAACTTAATTGAAACTTAATCAAAACTTAATCAAAACTTGATCAAAAGGAGACGAAGGCCGCCGCTTAGCATGCAACCCGCCCAAGAGGCTTTCCGTCAAACGACATACACATAGCTCGGGACTTGACCCCCGGAAAAAGCTGATCTACTGTCGGCGGCGAAAGCCGATTTACTGACGGCGGCGAAAGGTAATTAAACTGAACGAGGAAGAGAACCACATGGCAAATAAAATCGTACCCAAAGAAGAGCTCGTTAATTTCATCGGGACCAAGGTGGAACCATCCGATTGGTATGAAGTTACGCAGGATCGAATTAACGAATTTGCCCACTGCACAGGGGACAACTACTTTATGCATGTTGACCCCGAAAAAGCGGCAAAAACGGATATGGGCGGAACCATTGCTCACGGCTTACTGACGCTGGGGCTGACACCTTACATAATGGCTAACTTTCCAGTGCCTGAGAATATGCCACATGGTTTCAATTATGGTTATGATAAGGTTCGTTTCCTGGCCCCGGTACACACTGGCAAGCGGGTACGCATTCACGGCGAGGTTAAGGATGTTCAGTGGAAGGATGAGCACAACTGCAAGTTCATCACTGCTGTGACCGTTGAAATTGAAGGGGAGGAAAAGCCAGCACTGTACTGCGAATGGATACTCTACTACGAAGTCGAAGACTAGGATTACCGCCGGTTCTGTTCGCTCACCCGAGTATTACAGGGTGAGCGAGTCATCATCGAACTGTCATCTAAACGTCATCTAAACATCATCTAAACATCATCTAAGGAAATGATCATGACAGACACATCAAACCTTCCGTTAGACGGCATTCGCGTTATAGATTTCACGCAGGCCGAGCAGGGCCCCGTTGGTACTCTACAGCTCGCTGATTTTGGTGCCGATGTAATCAAGATCGAGCGCCCGGGCGTAGGTGACCTGAGTCGGCATACCGTTGGCGGGACCTCTATAGAGGCAACGAATAATCCGACATATGTTGCCATGAATCGCAACAAGCGTTCGATGGAACTCGATACGAGAACTGAAGAAGGAAAGAAGGTTATTTATGAACTTGTTAAAGTATCGGATGTGGTCGTAAACAATTTTCGCCCAGGTGTGATGGATAAGCTTGGCTTCAGCTATGAGAAGCTCAAAGAGATTAACCCACGCATTGTTTTTGCGTCCGCAACTGGCTACGGACCTGTGGGACCAAATGAGAAAAAACCCGGGCAGGACATGGTGGCCCAAGCTGTATCAGGCTTCATGTATGAGACCGCGGACCCGTCAGTTCCACAATCGATAGTTCCAACAGCTATCTGCGACTATACCGGCGGAATGCATCTCTGTCAGGGGATTATGGCCGCGTTGATTGGGCGGGAAAAAACCGGCCTTGGTAGAAAAGTGGATGTATGTCTTTATGATTCGATGATTCATACGCAACTGCAGGAAGTGGCCTACTGGAGCAAATACAAACAAGTGCTGAACTGGGCGGCAATGCCACTCGCTATTCACGCCGAGGCCAAGGATGGACCCATTGTAGTAATTGGTGCGTTTATGCCTAACCCATTACAGGCTATGTGCGCTGCAATGGAAATAGATGATCTAACCGTACCTTACCCAGATATGGCTTCTCAGATCAAAAACAAAAAGCTTATTCAAGATACACTGCGCAATGAAATTGCCAAATATACCATGGAAGAAGCATTGGCACGATTTGAAGGGCAGGATGTACTTTGTTCAGAAGTCCGCAAATTAAGCGACGTAATGGAAGATGAACAAGCGAAGATTAACAATATGATGATCGATATTGATCACCCAATTCTTGGAAAATTGACGACCGTTGGTTGCCCTGTTCATATAAGTGACGCTCCTTGTACTACGAGAATAATGGCGCCACAGCTCGGTGAGCACACCGAAGAGATCCTTAGCGAACTTGGTTTGTCCGGAAAATAACGGTAAGAGCGCCGAATAAATGTCCTGTTTGACATAAGTGACGGTGTATTCGGGTTACGATTAATCGTCCAACGAGGATGAATGCAATTGACACCTCCAGCCGCAGACGCGGCTGGAGGGAATCCGAGGCGAAATTAGGCTGGCAAAAGCGCAAACACTAAAAAAGGTGATGGAAATATGACTACTAGTTACGAAGTAATCAATGTATTTGAAAAAGACGATATTTTCTATTTAGAAGTAAACAGGCCCGACGAACTGAATGCATTGAACAAAAAAGTTTTAGAAGAGATGTTGGATGCGGTAAACAACATCGATGTTGCAAAATATAAAGGCGTTATTCTCACAGGCGCTGGAGAAAAATCGTTTATCGCAGGTGCAGATATAACTGCTATGTCTGAAATGACTCCGGAAGAAACACAAGCCTTTGCTGAATTAGGGCAGGAGGTGACTCTGGCAATGGAAGATTTGGCCTTGCCTATGATTGCCTGTGTTCATGGCTTTGCGCTTGGCGGTGGATGTGAAATGGCAATGTCTTGCGATTTCATCTTTGCTTCGAAGCAAGCAGTATTTGGACAGCCAGAGGTCAAATGGGGCGTGTTACCTGCTTTTGGTGGAACCCAGAGACTGCCAAAATACATTGGTCGAAACCGAGCAAAAGAGCTTATCTATTCAGGCACTTTTATAGATGCTGATAAAGCTTATGAATGGGGTTTGGTGAACAGAATAACAGATGATAAAGCAAGCTGCCTGGAAGCAGCCGTTGAGTGCTTAAAAGTGATAGGCAGAAATGGCCCACTTGCTGTTGCCAGTGCAAAACAAGTGATGATTGCTGGCAATGATATGTCAAATAAAGACGGTCTAGCACAGGAAGGCGCAGTCTTTGGAGTAGTTGCCAGGTCCAATGACAAGGCGGAAGGGACCAAAGCATTTGTTGAGAAAAGACATCCAGTGTTCACAAGAACCTGAAATGATTGTGGGTGCAAAGCGCATACGAATGGTAGTGAAAACCAATTGGTGTGCGATTAAGTATGATCTGAAAGCATACGAATCAAAGCAATCACAGCAAATAGAGGAAGAAAAAATGAGTGATAAATTTTTACGCGAAGAGATAAATGATGGCGTGGCAACCTTGTTCCTGGTTAACCCGCCAATGAACGTGATGACACTGGGTATGAGACGCGAGTTGGACGCGGCCCTGACCCGCTTAGCGGCTGACCCAGAAGTCGCGGTGCTTGTACTCACAGGTGACGGTGACCGCTCTTTCGGCACCGGTTCCGACATCCAGGAATTTCCCGGACTCTTGGCGGACGGTGCCGTCGTGTCTCGCAAGCTCGCGCCTGAGAACGAAACATTCACCAAATTCGCCAATTTCCCGAAACCCACAGTTGCGGCCATTGAAGGCTTTGCGCTAGGCGGTGGCATGGAACTCGCAGCTGGCGCCGACATCATCGTGGTTGGCGAAAACGCAAGATTCGGCCTACCCGAAATAAAGCTTGGCGCCTTACCCGGCAGTGGAGGCACAGTACGTATAACACGCCGTATCGGTATTGGTCGCGTCAGTGAGTTGATGTTGCTAGGCGATATGGTTGATGCACAGCAAGTGCTCGCGTGGGGCTATGCCAACCACATTGCGCCCAAGGGTGAGGTGCTGGCGCACGCGCACGAATTTGCTGCGAAGCTTGCAAGAGGTCCGAAGCAGGCAATGTGTGCCTGTAAAGCAGGCCTTACGCTATGGCATGTACTTGCCTGAGGAGCAGGCGATCGCGAAATTGCTTGGTGTGATCGATGTGCTATCCCGTACGCAGGACCTTCACGAGGGAGCCGACGCTTTCATTAATAAGCGTACACCTGACTTTAAAGATCCGTTAGACACCTCAAAATTCGTTGGTTGCATTTTTCCAGAATAAGCTTGCGCCCCGTTCAAAGCGGGGGTCGACTCAGGCGGTGAGGCTTGAGTTGGCGAACGAATTGCGAAAAAAGGCCGAGGATCTCGGCCTTTTTTTTTGAACCAATCAACGCGTAAGCGAGGAGCATGCTTTCGGAACTGCCGGACCACACGGCGAATAGCTCTTGTCAGCGGGCGAGGGAAGAGGGCCCCGTTCATGGGCCTGGCTCGCGAGCCTGCCTTGCAAGAGCCTGCTTTCAAGAGCCTTCAGGTCGGTTTTCCCGGTCGCCGAGAGCGGCATCTCGTCGACGAAGTAGATACGGCGCGGATGGGAATACGCGGGTCCGCGCGTCATGTAGTAGTCAATGAGTTCCTTCTCGCCGAGCTTCGACCCGACGTTGCGCACGACGAAGGCCACCGGAACCTGGCCCTTCACCTCGTGGGGGACAGGAACGACACTGACGTCCCGCACTTCCGGATGAGTGGCGAGGATGTTCTCGACTTCGGCCGGGAAGACGTTCTCGCCTCCCACCTGCATCTGGTCGTCGACGCGCCCGCAGAAGGTGAACCAGCCGTCGGGGTCGCACGCCACGATATCCGCGGTATACACCCAGCCGTCCCGGAAGCGCTCCGCCTGGGCGTCCGGCCGGTTGTAATAGCCGAGGGCGTTGCACTCGCTGCGCACGACAAGTTCCCCCGCCTCTCCCTGTGGCAAAATGTTCCCGTCGGAGTCGATGACCTTGCACTCGAAGCCCGGAAGAGCGGGACCGATCGTGCCCAGCTTGTTTCGGCCGCGTGGGTTCATGGTGATGATGGGCCCAGATTCCGTCAGCCCGTAGCCTTCGATCACATCGACACCCGGCAAGGTCTGGACCAGTTCGTCGAGAAGCGCGCGTGTCATGGGAGCAGACCCCACTGCGATGAACTCGAGGCTGGAGACATCCACGTGCGTTCTTTGTCGCGCGGCATCCAGAATCAGCTTGTACGTGGCCGGTACACCGGTGGTGAACGTGCAGCCGAACGTCTCAATCGCATCGATCACGCGCTCCGCGTCGAACTCCTTGAGAATGACCACCGAGCCGCCCTGGCTCAGGCACGGGAGGAGCCCCGCGCCAATGGCGTTCATGTGGAAGAGCGGCGTCGACAACAAGACCCGTGAGTTCTCGTCGATCCGGTTGGAGTCCGCCAGGAGCTGAGCGTTACGCAGTAGCCCACGGTGCGCGAGAAGAACCCCCTTGGGCCGTCCGGTCGAGCCCGAGGTGTACGCCTGGAGGCAGACGTCGCTGCCGGCCGACCCATGATCGCAGCGTTCGGGCGAAGATGAGGCCAGCCAGTCCTCATAGCTTTGAAGCGGACCCCGGTCGGCATCGACGACGATACCGACCTCGGCAACCCCGTCGGCCAGGCAGGCGAGGACGGACTCGGCCGTCCCGGCGCTGCCGAAGACGATGCGACTCCCACAGTCTCGAGCCAGATCGATGTGCTGCGGCGGCGGGAACTTGAAGTTGACCGGGACCGCTACGGCGCCGGCCCTGACGATACCGAGCAGGACTTCGGGGAAGCGGATGTCGTTCTCGAAGATGACGAGGACGCGCTCGAACCGCTCGACTCCGAGCGAGATCAGCCCATTGGCGACCCGATTGATGCGCTGCTCGAGCTCTGCATACGTCATCGACCGATTGCCCTGGATGAGGGCGACTCGCTGCGGGTCCAGGGATAGGCCCTTGTCGCACAGCCGCGCGAGGCTGGACGCGTCATCATCGAACATATTTGTCATCTCCATTTCACTCGCCCGAAACCACGCCGGGGCCTTCTGTGCCAAGTCGAGGCTACGCAATAAGTGATGATGACGTCAACCTCATATTTTCCGCTGCCCCGCTGATATAGGGGCCAGCAGGCAAACCGTTATAAACATGAGATACAGGCCAGTCCTCCACGATGCGTCCAGCGTTTGGTGTAAGGTTTTCATAGCAAAATCTCCCTGTTTATATCCAGTGGCTGTTTACGGTTCGGTTATCAGGATTTTGCCTGATAGCGGACATAGTAATCATCGAGCAGCTTGCGGACAGCCTTTCCTATCGCGGCATAGTCGCTCTCGTTGAGATTGGCGAGCGATACCCGGGCAGATGGCGCCTGGTCTCCGAATCCGCGACCTGGCATGAGCACCACACCCGCTTCATCGGCTATCCGATATAGAACCTCTCCCGGCTTGATATTATCCAGCAGCCAGTCCTCGAATTCCTTGCTGTACAACTGTTTGGCGATGCCGTCGAGCGTGAGCTCTGCGTAATAACCTGCGCTGTCTATGTCCGGTTCGTGGACGATACCCAGCGAACGGTACAGGGTATCCAGTCGGTTGCGCACGAGACGCTTCATCTCGGCCTTGTAGGCATCCGCGGTATCCATCAGTGCAAACAGCGAAAACAGGGTCATTTGCACCTGCTGCGGTGTCGACAGGCCGGCGGTATGATTCAGCGCTACGGAACGGCTGTCAGCGACCAGCCTGTCGATCATCTTCAGGTTTCTGGGCTCGAGTGTCAGCGATTCATAGCGCTTGTCCAGTGCGGCCAGGTCCGCCTCGGGCAGCTTACCCAGCAGTCGGTCGAGCACATTGTCCTCATGCAGCGCGATCACGCCCAGGCGCCATCCCGTTGCTCCAAAGTACTTGGAGTAGGAGTACACCAGGATCGTGTTTTGCGGGCACACCGCAAACATCGAGACAAAATCATCCACAAACGTGCCGTACACATCGTCCGTCAGCAGGATCAGGTCTTTACGATCCGTCTCGATGATGTTTTGCAGCGTTGCTCGGACACGGGCATTGAGCTGCACCGAGGGCGGGTTGCTGGGGTTGACGAGGAAGAAGGCCTTGACCGCCGGGTCCCGCAGCTTTTCCAGCTCGCTGTCGGGAATTTGCCAGCCATCGTTCTCATCGGCATCGAGGTAGACGGATTCCAGACCATAGTCCTCGAGTTCGGGAATCTCCAGGTAAGGCGTGAATATGGGGCGGGCTATCGCCACCTTGTCCCCGGGGCGCAGCAGGCGGTTACTCTTCAGGGTGTTGAATATGTAGGTCATGGCGGCAGTGCCACCTTCCGTGGCAAACAGGTCTACGCCGCCGGTCACTGGTGAGCCGTAACACATTTCGCGCAGCAGGTACTCGCGGCAGATATGTTGCGACAATTCCAGCATGCGGTCCGGCACCGGGTAGTTGCAGGCCAGGATCCCGCAGGCCATCTCGTGCAGGAAATCATCGGCGGGATAGCCCAGGCGATCACGCACGTAGGCAACGCATGCCTTGAGAAAACCGACGCCGGGCTCCCCGCTATTCAGTTGTACGAAGGTATCGAAGCGGGCCACTATGCCGGCGTGTTCCGGCAGCCCGCCAACACCCTCGCGCATATAACCCTGGAAGCGCTCGGCCTCGATAGTGGCAAAGCGGCCGAGCTGCCAGAAGCCATGCCGTGGCTCTGTCGCAACCCAGTTAGGGTTGCCGCGACCGGCATTGAGCATCGCCCGATCATGGTGGCTTGCGGCCAACTCGATCAGTGCATCCTTTACTTCAAAGGGACTGATCTGCATCAGTTCACCAAAACTGTCCAGATCCACGATAACTTTCCTCCTGTGGAAACGGTTAACGTATGGAACTCCTGTCATTCGGAGCTGGCCCGCACGCCCACGTGGGGGCGCCGGGCGTTTGCGTTACCGCTTCAACAAGTCGCCGGTATCAAAATCGACTTTCAGGGAGAACTGGATCTGATAATCTGAACCGGTACTGCCGTCGACATCCTCGCGCTGACCCCAGAGGAACTCGGTACCCAGCATCACGTGGTCCCGGGGGTAATGCAGCAGGTTGATCTGGGCGATCTGGCCCTTCTTGAACTCGTCCGGACCCTGCCCGTTAGTGGTGTCGAGATCTGTCATCGACCAGCCCACAGAAGTGGACCACTTGTCACTCCAGTAGTGATCGTAGTAGGCGCTAATACCCCACAGCGGCACGGTCTCCGCGTTGGCCTTGCTTAGATCCGCCGAGTCCGGGGCGATGTCTATGCCGCCATCGTTCATGTAGTTGCCGATACCCTCGCCGTAAGCCACCTGCAGCTTCAGCTGATCCCTGCCCCAGGTATTCAGCGCGGTACTGGTGTTGATACCCCAACCGATTTCGTAGTCCTTGTTGCCGTTATCCAGCCGCTCGTAGCCGAGCTTGCGCACGATACCGGCCACCTGGTAATGACCGAAGTCGCCGTTATTCCGATAGCGAGCCGCCAGGTCCGGGACGTCGTTATAGGATTGAAATACATCCGCTGCATTCGACTCGGTCTGCTCGCAATCCGGTGGGGGATTTGGCAGGTCGCAATTGGGTGTACTGGCAAACTTGCCCACGGTCAGTGCCGTGCTGGGGTCCTCAAGCGTCACTGAGAACTCATCTTCGCCCATGGGGAAGGTGTACCGTGCCTGCTGGTTGCGATAGAACACCATGCCGGTGGGGCCCCAGTAACTGATCGTATTGGGGAAAATATCAATGTCCATAAAGTTGGACCAGGTCTGGCCCATGCCGAACTCCTTGTAAGTGGCCCAGGCATGACGTACCCGCAAGGTGGTCTGGCCCTGGTCCGAGCCGACACCAAACAGCTCGCCCTCAAGCTTGAAGGTAACGTCGTCGCCGTAGTTGCCTGCGACACCCAACCGTGACTGTCTCACGCTGAACGTGAAGTTACCGTCGTTGCCGTAAAGACCACTCTGCGTCGGGATAGTGGTCACCCGCAGGGTATCTTCCCAGTCCGGGTCCACCCGCTTGAAATCATATACCGCGTCTGCCATCGCGAAACCGTAGACATTAACCGACAGTTTTTGCGCCGTTTTGCCCGCATTGCCGTCTGTATCCGATCCAAAGTCTTCGTGCCGCTGCCGCTGGCGCTGGCGTGGCGACTTGTGCCGCGGATTGCGCGGCCTTCAGTCTTTGCAGCTCAGCATTCATTGTTTCCATCATGCGTTGCTGTTCCTGCATGAGGGCCTTTTGCTGGTTCAGTTGCGCTTCCAGCGTCGAGATTCGCGCTGCTTCCGTACTCGCTTGCTGGGCTTGCAGTGCCGCGGGTGTCCCCATTGCCGCCACCATGAGGGCGGCGCTGGCGACCTTGCCGCCAAAGCTGCCGGCTGTGTGTTTTATTGCCATGAAGTAGCTCCCTATACTGTATAAAAGCGGGCAAATAGCCCTAATCGTCAAATTTAGTCGCCATTGGGTCCGAAAATGCCGACACCCAACTGGCCTGCTATGTAGCGGATAGCTTCCTGTGCCCTGACGCTATTGCCATACTGGTCGAGCCTGGGGGAAAAAGCGGCGATGGCCATCTTGCCCGGCACAACGGAGACGATACCACCGCCCACCCCGGTTTTTGACGGCAGGCCTGCGGTCATCGACCAGTAGCCAGAACCGTCGTAGAAACCGGCAGTCAGCATGATGGCCAGCAGCTCAGGGATATGCTTTTCATCCAGCAGTCGCTTGCCGGTCTTGGGGTTGACGCCACCGTTGGCCAGGGTGGCGCCCATGATGGCGAGATCCTTGGTGGTGACCCCGAGCGAACACTCCTTGGTATACACCCTCAGTGTCTCCTCGGCATCGGCATACAGCCGCTCGTAGTTATACAGGTTATTGGCGATTCCCCGGTTACCCCAGGCGGTGGTGTACTCGGAGTCGTATACCTCGTCCATCAGTGGCAGGGTTTCGCCGGCAAAGTCGCTCAGGTTGTCGTGGACCAGCTTCCAGCGCTGCTCCTCGCTGTCGGCCTTGACCATGCTCACGGTCGCCATCGCCCCGGCATTCACCAGGGGATTGACCGAGCGGGCGGTAAGGACTTCCACGGCCAGCTTGGAGTTGAAGGGCAGGCCGGTGGGTTCGACACCGATTTTCTCGACGATAGCCTCGGGCCCACCGTACTGTTGCATCACCAGCGCCGCGGTGAACGGCTTCGCGGTGGACTCGATGGCAAATCGGTAATCCACATCCCCTGCGGTGTATACAGTGCCGTCGGGGAGGGCAATGGCCACCCCGAACAGCTCCGGCGGAATGGTGGCGAGAATGGGAATATAGTCGGCATTCTTGCCCTCTTTCAAGTCCTTGTACTTGGCGTGGGCATCATCTACTACCTGCTGCAATTGCAATGCGTTGAGCATTGCGGTATCCCGCGCGTACGCTGGACCGCTTGCCGCCAGCACGATACAGCTGATGGCCAGCCACCCGGACAGCAAGGATGCTCCCCACAAACGATTTGTTTCACGCCTCATGATGTTTCTCCTTCAGTTTTTTGAAACCAGTCAATACGGGTATCATGCATTTCTGCTGATCATGTCAATAACAGCACTATCACAAGACCCCACAGGGTCAGTAATGTATTCGACACGGCGTAGGGCACCGTGTAACCGAGCATGGGGACATTACTTTTCGCTACCTCTCCAACCATCGCGACAGACGCGGTACTCGTGCGCGCCCCCCCGCAGCAACCGAGATTGATTGCCGGATCGAATTTGAAGATGTACTTGCCAATGAACGGCGCGAGCAGCATGGGCACGGCCGTTACAAACATCCCCCAGAAGAAAATGCCGTAGCCGACCTGCTGCACGCCGGCAATGAACGTCGGGCCGGAGCTGATACCGACGATGGCGATAAACACGTTCAGACCCACCGAGTTCATCATCCACAGGGCGCCGGACGGCACACGCCCGAAGGTGGGATGAACGCCGCGCAACCAGCCCAGGATGATGCCGGCGATAAGCGCGCCGCCCGAGGTCGAGAGGGTGATGGGGATGCCGGCGACGGGTATTACAACTGCGCCGATCAGGCCGCCGACCAGGATCGCGATACCGACCCAGACCATATCGGTGGCGTCCGTCGGGCGGTCGGCGTAGCCGATTGCCGCGACCACGGCATCGGTGTGCTTGCGCGAGCCGGTGATTGAAAGAATGTCACCGCGATGAATGTCAGTCTTTTGCAGGACAGGAATGTCCACCGAGGTCGCACCGCGGATGATCCTGTTCAGGTAAATACCGCGGGCAAATTTCTCTTGCGCCAGCGCCATGATGGTCCGGCCGGCGTGCGCCTTGTTGGTGACCACCACGTCGACCCGTTCAACCGGAACATCGAGCAACTCACGGTCTTCGACCTCCTCGGCCCTGGCCTCGAGCTCCACGATGGCGTCGCGGCGGGCCGAGACGGCTAACACGTCTCCCGCCTGGAGCACGGTGTCGTCGGTTACGTCGATCAGCTCCCCGTTGCGCCGTATTCCTTCTATAAACATGCGTGCGCCGCCGTCCACGGATTCTTCCGCCGCGCTCACGGTCTTGCCCACCACCCGGCTGTCGGGCTGCAGCTTGAACGCGCGCAGCTCGACCTGGCGCCAGGCGCTGGGTCCGCTGCCCGCGGGCATGCCGCCGGACATCTCTTTCTCGTAGCGCGCGCATTCCGCCGCCAGGTCGACGCGCAACAGCTTCGGCCCCAGGTAAGCCAGGATCATGCCGGTACCAATGGTGCCGAACAGGTAGGTAATAGCGTACGCCACCGGAATCTGATTGAGCAGCGCCTTGGTTTCGTCAGCCGCGCGCCCGAGCCCGTTGATGGCGTCGGTGGCCAGGCCGATCGAGGCCGAGATAGTGGTCGCACCGGCATAAAGGCCGGCGCCGAAGCCGATGTCGTAACCCTGGACGGTGACGGCAATGTACGCGCAGACAAGGCACAGCAGCGAGATCACGACCGCGAACAGTGCCTGTGGCAGGCCGTCAGTGGCTATGCCCCTGACGAACTGGGGGCCGACGCCGTAGCCGACGGCGAACAGAAACATGGTGAAGAACACCGACTTGACCTGGCTGGAGATCTCGATGTCCAGCTGACCGACCAGAATACCGACCAGCAGAACGCCGGTCACCGAACCAAGCGAAAAGCTGCCAAAACGGCGCGCGCCAACCCAGTAGCCGACGCCCAGGGTCAGGAATATCGCCAGCTCGGGGTTCGAGCGCAGTGTAGCAACGATCCATTCAATCATAGTGTGCCCGCCATCGTTCGATCTAACTTATAACCTTATCGGGATATTGCACGCATGGGAAGCGCCCCCAAACAGCGCATGCCCGCCGCTGCCCATGCTCAGTGGTGGTATCCGCCGGCCTCGTCCTGGGTCAAAGGCGATGTTACCGGATGGTCCCGGAAGTATTCCAGGCAGCGCTGCATATCCTCCAGCAGCAGCGCGGCGAGGTCCTTGGTCACGCCGTGCCGCACCAGGATGCGCTGGATTGGCAGGTCCTCGCAGTTCGCCGGCAGCGAATACGCCGGCACCTGCCAGCCGCGGCTGCGCAGGCGATCGGCAAAGTCATACAGCGTATAACCTTTGGTGTCGTAGCCATCCTTGATCTTCCAGCACAGCGCCGGGATGCCCTTCAGGGGATCGCCGTCGAACATGATCTCAAAGGGCCCGAAATTGCCAATGCCCTCCGCCAGGAACTGGGCCGTGTCATAACAGGCGCTGTGAATCTTGCGATAGCCTTCCTTGCCCAGGCGCAGGAAGTTGTAGTACTGGGCGACTATCTGGCCGCCGGGGCGGGAGAAGTTCAGCGCAAACGTCGGCATATTGCCGCCCAGGTAGTTCACGTTGAATACCAGGTCATCAGGCAGGTCTGTTGCGTCGCGCCATACCACCCAGCCCACGCCCAGCGGCGCCAGCCCGAACTTGTGGCCGGAGGTGTTGACCGACTTGACCCGCGGGATTCGGAAATCCCACTCCAGGGCCGGTGCGCAGAAGGGCGCCAGGAAGGCGCCGCTTGCTCCGTCGACGTGGATGGGAATATCGATTCCGGTCTCCTTCTCGAACTTGTCGAGAGCGTCGGCCACTGCCTTTACCGGTTCGTATTCACAGTTGAAGGTCACACCGAGGGTAGGTACCACGCCGATCGTGTTTTCGTCACAGCGCTTGATGACTTCCTCGGGGGTCATCAGCAGGCGACCGTGGTCCATGGGTATCTCACGCAGCTCGATATCCCAGTAACGGGCAAACTTGTGCCAGCAGATCTGCACCGGCCCGCAGATCATATTCGGCTTGTCGGTGGGTTTGCCTGCCGCCCTCATTTTCTCGCGCCAACGCCACTTCATCGCCATGCCACCGAGCATGGCGGCCTCGCTGGAACCGGTGGTGGAACAGCCGACAGTGTTGGCCGCGTCCGGGGAATTCCACAGGTCCGCCAGCATGTGCACACAGCGCGCCTCAATCTCGGCCGTCTGGGGATACTCATCCTTGTCGATCATGTTTTTGTCGAGACAGATATCCATCAGCTCGTGGATCTCGGGGTCCACCCAGGTCTGGCAGAACGTCGCCAGGTTCTGCCGGGAGTTGCCGTCCAGCATCAGCTCGTCGCGCACCACCGCAAAGGCGTGTCTTGGATTATGCTCCAGCTCCGGCATCTTGTACTTCGGCATAACCTGGCCGAGGTCAGAGGATGCGTAGATGTCATCCAGTGCGCCGTCGTGGATGTTGTCTTTGGAATGAATCGGCATGAGCGGGTTCCTCGGGTCAGGTTGCTAGATTAATTGATATTAAGGGCGGCTGCGCCGCCGGACCGGATTCAGATCATAATCAGGCAAACAACGTTCATCTTTCAGGCAATGATCCTAGGTATATATTTCGATAAACGCAAACCGAGTGCTTGCAGAGTGACAAGAGCATGTTTCTAAAAATGGTCAGGCGCGCTGTCATGAAGTCTTGCGTCAGTGTTGGGTCGTTTCATAGGTGCAGAGTAGCATTTCAGACAGCACACATTTAGTTTAAAAATATGACCAAAAGTTGATGGGGGGGTAATCATGGCGCCTCGTTAGACTGTTTTATAAAAACTGATACTATCCGTGAGCTGTGAGGCAGTGTCGGCGCAGGCACTGTAGATACCTTCCTGTGGCAAACAAGCCTCGCGACAGGTGTGTCCACAGCCAGATACGGCAAAGGGAAATCTGTGAACCTGAGTTTGAACTTTAAAGAGGCATTCAAGACAGCCCTGGCCATGACCATTGCCATCGGCATCGCCCTTGCCATGAACTGGGAAAAGCCCTATTGGGCAGGCTTTGCCGTTGCCTTCTGCTCCCTGGCCACTATTGGACAATCCCTGGAAAAGGCTTCCCTGCGCATGGCCGGCACTGTTGTAGCAGTGGCAGTCGCGCTAGTGTTCATTGCGCTATTTGTTCAGCAGCGTTGGGCATTTATTGTGGCCCTGTCGCTGTACGGCGCGGTTTGCAGCTACATGATGAGCGGCAGTACGAACGCCTATTTCTGGCAGGTCTGCTGGACCGTTGTTCTGCTCGTCTGTGTCGGGGGAGGAGCAAATTCTGTCCACGCGTTCGAGACTTCGATGCTCAGGATGCAGGAAACGGGGCTCGGCATACTGGTTTACAGCCTGGTCGCCCCTTTTGTCTGGCCCCAGCATACAGGTCCCCAACTCACAAAGGCGGCGGTCGAGCTGGTCGCGCTGCAGCGCCAGCTTCTGGGGGCCTGCCTGGCGACGATAGCGGGCCGCGACACGTCCCCTGGACCCTCCCAACTGGCCGCCCAGGAGCACAAGAGCAGGGCGGGTGTCGATCAGTTGTTGCAGGCAGCCAGGGTCGACAGCAGCGAGGTACGGGAACTGCGAACGCAGTGGCGCGGCTTCCAGCAACAACTTGCCCAGTTCAGCCTCAGCGTTACACGGTGGCAGGAGGCCTTCACCGATTTGAAGAATCTGGATGTGCAGAGTTTGTTGCCGGAGCTGGCGGCATTTGGCGCCGAGATCGATGCCAGGCAGGAGCAGATTGGCCTTATGCTGGTCGGCACCAGGCCGCAGCGGCAGCCACAGGCCGTGACTCTGACTGTCAACGAGGCAGCGCTGGACGCCTTGTCGCCGCTGCACCGAGCCGCACTCGCGGTGAGTCGTTCCCATCTGCTCGATATCGAGCGGCTGACACGTGCGCAGTTCGATATCCTCAGCGATATCAGGGGATTCAGTCCTGAACCGGCACCCCTCCCGCAAGTCCGCGGCGGTTCTTCGGGGTTGTTCGTACCGGACCCTGATCGCACCGGCTGGTGCCCTGCGACTGGTGTTGATGATGTGGCTGTGCTTCCTGGCCGCAATTTATATCAGTGACCTGCCCGGTGGTTTCACTATGCTGATCATGAGCGGCTCAATCGGTATGGTCCTGGCGAACACGCCGCAGCTGAGGATCTCGGTCATCTACGTGCCGCTTCTCAGCAGCATCGCCTTCGCCTCGGCCCTGTATCTTTTTGTCATGCCCGCACTGTCGAGCTACCTCGGTCTGGGCGCGATGATCTTTGTTGTCACCTTTGCGATATGCTACCTGTTCGCCGCGCCGCCGCCGGCGCTGGGCAGAGTCGCTGGACTTGCCATGTTCCTGGTCCTGTGCGGCTTCTCCAACCACCAGTCTTACAATGTATTGAGCATCACATCCACCTCGCTGGTACTGGTCGGCGTAATCCTGATCATGAACCTGACCTGGTATTTCCCTTTCAACCTGTGCCCCGAGCGGGTTTTTCTGCGCCAATTGCGCCGGTTCTTTCGCAGCGCTGATTATCTGATAACGACGCTACAGAGCGATCAACGCTCTGACGGCCGTATGGCCCGCTGGCGGCAGGCTTTTCACTGCCAGGAGATCGCATTGCTCCCCGCCAAGCTGGCCGGGTGGGCTCCTATCATCGATCCCAAAGTGGTCGCTGGCGCGTCTCCCGACAAGATTGATGCGCTGGTTGCCACTGTCCAGTCGCTGAGTATGCAGCTACAGCAAATTATGGCGCAGCGGGCCTCCCCGGACCCGGGAATGCCCGAGCAGGGGCTGCCTCGGGAATTTGACCTCTGGCAACGCAGTGTGAAGGGGGTGCTGGGGCGCCTGGCCCATGAGGAGGATATAGCCACTGCCAGTCGAGAAGTGCAGGTGCAGCTTGAAGGTGCCGGGAAGGAACTGACCGCGGAAGTCGGGTCTGCTTTTGCGCAACACCGACAACAGTTCGACCAGGGGCAGCTCGAATTCTATTACCGTATGCTGGACGCCTGCAGGGGAACATCGGTGGCGCTTCTGGATTGCTCCCGTATTATGGCGGACATTGACTGGGCGGCGTGGCGACAGGAGAGGTTTGTATGAAAAGAGACTCGCGGACTTGATTACGCCTGTTCCTCATGAATTCGCGATCGGCGGCGTTTATATGCCGCCCCTGCTGGTGGCGAGCGCTCTGGGTGTGCTCGCTGCGCTGATGACCACTCGCCTTCTGACCCGCTACAGGTTGGCTCATCATTTTTTTTATCCACCGCTGGTTCTGCTGGCGCTGATCGTCATCTACTCGGTTTTGATAGGCACTTTTATCGTTGGGGCATAACGAGTGAACATACCGCGAAAATACCTTACAACCGGCACCGTCGTCCTGATTGCGGTACTGGCCGTTGCGCTCAAGTACTGGGACTACCTGCTCAATCCGTGGACCCGTGATGGCCAGGTGCGAGCCGAGGTCGTGCAGATTGCGCCGCGGGTGTCCGGCCCGGTCGTTGAGCTCAATGTGGTGGATAACCAGTATGTCAGTGAGGGAGATGTGCTCTTTGTGATCGACCCGCGCACCTTCGAGGCCAGCCTTGACCAGGCCAGGGCCCGCTACGACCTGACCGTCGACGGCTATACCGCCAAGCAAAAGCAGGTGCAGGCCGCCGAGGCCCAAATCGGGGTGGCCCAGGCCTCTGTGGATCAGGCGCAAAGCGCTATTGCCGCGTCTGAGGCGGCTGTCGAGAACGCAAGCTCAGAGTACCAGCGCCAACAGGAGTTGATAAAGGATCGGGCGACCTCGCAGAAATCGGTGGAGGCTGCCAAGGCCAATTACCAGGTAGCGGTTCAAAGGCGCCTGGGGTCGATTGGAAGCCTGGCCCAGGCGCATGCCTCACTGGCCCAGGCTGAGGCCAATCTCGCCCAGATGCGTGCCACCCTTGGGGCCGCCGGCGACGCCAATGCCAGTATTCGCGAGGCGCGTGCCGCGCTGCAGCAGGCGCAACTGAACGTTGAGTTCACGAAGGTGCTGGCCCCCGTGGACGGCTACGTCACCAACCTGAATTTGCGGCTTGGCAGCCAGGTGGTGGCGAGCCAGCCGGTCCTGGCGCTGGTTGATGCCCACAGTTTCTGGGTCCAGGCTTTTTTCAAGGAAACCTCGATAGAGGGTATAAGCAGCGGTGACCGGGCTCTTGTCACCCTCATGGCTTACCCCGACAAGCCTGTTGAGGGGCGCGTAGACAGCCTGGGCTGGGGGATCGCTTCGCAAAATGGCACCACGGGTTTTGAACTGCTACCTAATGTCAGCCCTACGTTTGAGTGGATTCGCCTGGCCCAACGGGTGCCGGTACGCGTTCACCTGGGGGATCTGCCGAAAGGGGTGGCATTGCGCGCCGGTATGACAGGTTCGGTGCTGGTGATGGCCGGAAGCGGCGGTGAAGTTGCTGACTCCGCCGCGTCCACAAGCTCGCAATGAGCGCGCAGTTTTGAAGCCCCGTTTACGCACTCTGACAATCGCTGTGGCCGTTACCCTTGCGGCAAGTGGCTGCACCATGCTGGGCCCCGATTACGAACAGCCCGTCGCCCCTGTCGAAAGCCAGTGGCTGGAGGCGGGGGATAGCCGCATTGACAGCCAGGCACCGGTCGATCCCACCTGGTGGCGTGCGTCGTTCGCTGATCCGGTGCTGGATGCCCTGGTCGAAAGCGCATTGCAGGAAAACCTCACATTGCGCTCCGCCGGGCTGCGGGTGCTGCAGTCCCAGCAGCAGCTGGCGATCGCGATTGGCAACCAGTACCCGCAACAGCAGCAGCTGGTCGGGGGGGCCTCAAAGGACAGGCAGAGCGGGACTACCTTCGAGAATTACAACCTGGGTTTCAATCTCAGCTGGGAGGCGGATATCTGGGGAAGTTACCGTCGCCAGGTGGAGAGTGCATCGGCGCTGCTTGATGCCAGCGTCGCCAGTTTCGATGGCGCCCTGGTGTCGCTGGTATCCCAGGTGGCGCAGACCTATATCCTTATCAGGACCAACCAGAACCGGCTCGAGGTCGCCCGCAGAAACGTCGAGCTGCAGACGGAAGCCCAGCGCATCGTGCTGGCAAAGATAAAAGCGGGTGATGTCAGCGACCTCGACAAGGGTCAGGTAGACGCGCTGTTGAACAATACCCGCGCCAGCGTGCCGCTGCTGGAAGCCACGCTGCAGCAGTTGAAGAATTCGCTGGCGTCACTGCTGGGCAAACCGCCCCAGAACCTCAATTACCTGCTCGGGCAGAAACAGGATATTCCCAGCGCTCCGGCAACCATTGCCCTGGGTATGCCCCAGGACCTGATCCGCCAGCGCCCCGATATCCGGGTAGCCGAGCGCCAGCTGGCAGCCCAGGGCGCGCAAATCGGGGTGGCCGAGGCGGAGTTATACCCCTCGTTATCGATCGGTGGCTCAATCGGTACCGCCGCGGGCGACACCGGCGACCTGTTCGACAATAGCAGTGAGACCTGGAACATTTTTGGGGCGTTTCAGTGGAATATCTTCAATTATGGCCGCCTCAAGAGCAATGTGCGGCTACAGGATGCCCGCTTCCAGCAATTGCTGGTGGACTACCAGAATACCGTCATTCTCGCCCAGAGCGATGTGGAAAGTGCGATCGTCAATTATCTCAAGGCCTACGAAGAGCAGGCGGCCTACCAAATGGCGGCGGACGCCTCCAGCCAGGCGCTGGCGATCTCGACCTACCAGTACCGCGACGGTCTGGTCAGCTTCAATACCGTCATCAATACCCTCACCTCCGATGCCCAGCAACAGGACCTGCTGGTGGCGGCCCAGGGCAAAGTGGCCACAAACCTCGTGCAGGTCTACCGCGCATTGGGTGGAGGTTGGGAGATACGCAATAGCCGCGATCCGGTAGAACTGCTGCCGGCGACTATGAAGGAGCAGATGAAAGAGCGCACCGGGGCGTGGGAGGGTATCCTTGAATGATGCGCCTGCCCTTATTCCAGGGCTTGTTACCGCTTGAACCCGGGCGGGTTCCGGCAGAGGTAATCGCGGGCCTCACCCTGGCTGCGTTGGCGATACCGGAAGTGATGGGGTATACCAGGATCTCCGGCACGCCTGAGCACCGGTAGCTGATAAATCGTGGTCTGTCCCCAAACTGATGTATTCAGGTCCCCGGCTTTGAGTGTATATTTCCGGGGGCTCGTCGATATATCCAGATTAGAACCGCCGATATCAGCAGCTGAAGAGCGCCGTACAAGATAAGGGTCAAAAGCACCGTGTTTCCCAACTGTGCTGTTTCCGCAACGGCGGCAGGAAAGATCGAGGCTTTGATCAGAACACCCAGATTTATGTTCCGCACAATAACTTCGAACTCGATTGCGGTGGAATCGGGCCGCGATAAACGCGCCAGCTTTGGAGTCAGATAACCAACAGCAGACAGGAATACAGTAAACAGCGCTAAAAGCAGCATATTGTTATAGCCAAATGCGGCCATATTCAATCGACCAGCCATGGCGGAGCCAACCACAATTGCAATGATGCCCAGCAAAGACCCGCGAATACTCCATTTGGACAGGGTGGGGGCGCTGCGTGGGTAGAGATGTAAAAATATCATGCCGATTCCCAGCGGCAGCAACAAAGTAAGCGCGATTTCTTTCATTATCTGCCCCTTGGGCATGGTGAAATCGGCCGGCAGGTACTGGCTTATCATCAACGAGAGAATCAAGGGTGTGGATACAAGACACGCTATGGTGGTGACAGCGGTAACACTGATCGACAGGGCGGCATTACCGCGGGCAAAAAAGGTAAAAATATTGGAAGTGGTGCCACCCGGGATGGCGGCTATCAAGGCGATACCTATGGCCAGCCCGTCGTGCACGCCCAGTAAGCGCAAAAAGATGAAGGCAGCCAGGGGCACCGCCACCAGCTGTATCGCTGTGCCCACCGACATGGCGAGGGGTTCAAGCACCACGTCGCGAAAATCTTTTGCGGTCAGAGTGGCGCCCATGCCCAGCATTGCCAGAATCAGCTGGCTGGCTGCAACCCAGTATTCGTATTTTACGTAAAAATCAGCCATTTTGGGCTCCTGGTTGACACAAAAATCGTCACCTCTAACGAAGGTGGGTCAAAATATCATATTTCGATAACGAAATATATGTGGTAAGGTCGAAATACATATTCCTGGCAGGTGATGCCCGGTCCAAGAGGAACAATCCTATGAGGTTACACATAAGAGCCCTGGTTGGCGTTATAGCCGCAGCGGTTGTCATCTCGGCAAGCAGCGCCGAGGATTACGACCTGGTTATCACTAATGGCAGGGTCATGGACCCGGAGACCATGTACGACAGTATTGCCAATGTGGGCATCAGCGCAGGCCGGATCGCCGTCATCACCCAGGACAAGATCAGCGGCAAGCAGGCCATCGATGCCACCGGCCATGTGGTCGCCCCGGGGTTTATAGACACCCACTGGCACTATGACCGGCCCTGGTCAAACAAGCTGGCCCTGCGCGACGGCCGGACCAGCGTTATGGACCTCGAGGTCGGCACTAATGGTCCTTATATCGATCAGTGGTACAGGTCGCGGGCGGGGAGTAACCAGGTTAACTACGGACAGGCCGTTGCCCATGAGCTCGCCCGTTCCACGGTTCTGGACGGCTTCGAAGGCGCCCGGGATACACGCTCAGTTGTTGAGGCCCGCGCTGCAGGAACCGGCTGGTGTTGCCGGAGGCCGACTCTGGAAGAAGGCAACAGAATCCTCCAGGTCCTGGACGAAGGGCTGCAGGCCGGTGGACTGGGCATCGGTTCGACCGTCGGCTACATGCGCGACGGTGTGTCTGCGCGGGAGTTTTTTGAGCTGCAACGACTGGCGGGCCGCTATGGCCGGCAGGTCGGCGCCCATTTCCGCTACACCCCGGGCACCGATACCACCGAAGCCAACGGCATTCAGGAACTTCTGGCCAACGCGGCGGCCCTGGGAGCCCCGGCCCTGGCCAATCATTTCAACAACCCCGGCTACAACCTGGTGCACGAGCTGTTGCTCCGGATGCGGGAGCGCGGCATGAACGTCTGGGGAGAAATCTACCCTTACGCCGCCGGGTCTACCGCCCTGAATGCGGTTTTCCTGGAGCCCGAGGTGTGGGTGGATACCCTGGGGTACAAGTATGAGGACACCATTCAGGATGTGGCGACCGGGGAGTGGTACACGCAGGAGACGCGCGCCCGGATGATGGAGAAGGACCCGGTCAGGCCCGTGCTGGTCTTCAAGATGCCCGAGTCGGCTATCGTGGACTGGCTCAAGCTGCCGGGCGTCTCGCTGGTCACCGATGGCATGCCGATGCTCCCCGATGACGACCTGACCTGGGACACGCCGTATGACAAGCTGCCCAACACCCATCCGCGAGGGGCGGGCAGTTACGCCAAGGCCCTGCGGCTGGCCAGGGAAAACAACATTCCCCTGATGCAGATCGTCGCAATGGCCAGCTATAACTCGGCCCGTCCCCTCGGGGAAATGGGCCTGAAGAGCATGCAGGAGCGGGGGCGCATGCAGGAGGGGATGGTTGCCGACATCACTGTTTTCGACCCTGACGCGGTGACCGACCATGCCACCTATGAAAAGGGAACGCTCCCCTCAACGGGTATTCCCTATGTCGTGGTCAACGGCGTGATTGTCGTCAAGGATTCCCGGGTACTCAAGGGGGTCAACCCCGGTCAACCGATTCGCTTTGACCCGGTCAAAAGCCGCTTTGAGCCTATCACCCTTGATGGCTGGTATAAGACCTACTACGCTGCGCCGATCGATCTCGGTGGCGGCGGCGTGCCCGGCTCACAGCCTGTACAAATGGGTGACATGGACATTCATGTCCACTGAGTTGGGTGTTTGCAACCCGCTGTTGTGGGTCAGGGCCGTTCAGGGCTATTTTTCATAAGCGTGAGTTAGTATTCAGGAAAACAGGGCCAGGAATCTGTCGTCCGATTTCAGGGAGGCCAGCCGCGGATCCAGCCGTGCAACGCCGAACCAGACACAACCTTCATCACGCGCCTCGCTCAAAAGGGCTAAGGCGCGTTCCACATCGCCCAGTTCGGCATATGCCGCCGCCAACATTGGCCTGGGCGCGCGAGGAAGAATGGCCGCCGCGGCGTCCTCTGCCAAATGCAGGGCGCGCTCGGTTTCTCCCGCCCTCGCGAAAACATAGGCAGCACTAGCTCTAACCGCGGGCCTTCCTGCACAGATGTGTATCGCCGCATCAATTGCCGCGAGCGCTTCCCGATATCTACCAAGATACGCGGCGAAGATGCCCATATAGGTCGGCGCGACGTCGTCCAGCGGGTACATTCGCTGCAAAGTCTCCTCATGCGCAAGCGCGTCTGCAACACGGTCGTTGCAAAAGAGTGCCCAACTGTAACCGTGCCGGTTCAGTAAGGCGTGAGGGTTTATGTCCGCCGCACGCTGAGAGGCGACAGTACTCTCCCGGGCGAGACCCTGGTTCCGGAATATCCAGGATCGATAGACGTAGGCGCGGGAATACCCGGGATCGATTGCCAGCGCCTCATCGAGGAGGGTGTGCGCCTCATCGAGCTCGCCCAACATGGCGCCTTTGAACCAGGCCAATATGGATATACCCTGAACAAGCGTGGGGTTCGCTTCAAGGGCCCGCCGGCAAGCCTCCAAACCCAGCTTCAAACCTTCGGCAGGGACCAGGTCGCCACGTACAATCTGGTACATTCTGGTATCAGCCACAGCCGCATGTGCCGCCGCAAACTTGGGATCTACTCTGGCGGCTTCCTCAAATAACAGAACGGCCCGTGCCTGCCCCGCAGGGCCGGGATCATTGGCTTCCCTGTCGCCCGCAGCGTAATGTGAATAGGCCAGAGGCAAGGTGGAGATGCATTCGTAGAGCGCAGATTTGGTTTGGGATGGCTCGAATTTTTTCACCGCTACGGCCAGGCGGTAGCCGCGCTTGGGAACCGTTTCCAGGTAGCGCTTACCGTCGGAACCGAGCAGTTTCCGGAGCGAATAAACACAACGCGCAAGCGAGGCATAGGCTACGACCTGGTTGGGCCATACCTTCTCTTCTATCTCTCTATGGCTTACAACCTGACCCTGCGCCTGCAGCAGTAACAGCAGCAGAGCCAATTCCTTGGGCGGCAGTGGAACTGGTCTTTCGTCGCGAAATAGACCCACTGACTGATGAAGCATGTAGGATCCGAAAATAAAAGAAGAGCTGCTTTTCATCATTTTGGCCCAGTGTGCGCAGAACAGCGCTGGCGTTAAATCCTTTACTTTTCGAGGCTTGCAAGACTTTCAATGGTAAACATTGGTCCGACGGGGTGCTGGTGCGAGAAAGGCACAATACCATAGAGTTTTGACCATTCCACCCATTAACTTTTCATCAAGTTTTTTCACAATCCCGGTACAAAACCCTGCGTATCATTGCTGATGGCGTCGAGTAAAAGCGTTATGGATTGTCCGAATAAGTGCCTGGTCAGGTTTTGCACGCCTGCGATGCCCATATACACCGCATTGGTACTGCCCCTCTTGTCAGGGGCATCCCTGATCCAGCCGTCACAGGTCAATGCTATTACCAATGTGATCATAAAAAATAGGCAGTTGAGGAAAACAGGATGACAAAGATTGCGAAACTTATCGTCAGGGCGTTGCTGGTAGTCAGTTTGTGGTTTTCAGGCTTTTCGCTGGCAGAAGAGCCGCTGGATTCAAAACTCACACTGATCAGCAATGTGAACATCTTCGACGGGGAGAATGAAACACTTCTCAGGAACATGCATGTCCTGGTGAAGGACAACCTGATTGAGACGGTCTCGGATGAGCCGCTGGCCGTTATCCAGACTACCAATGTGACCATGATTGATGGCGGTGGACGGACCCTGATGCCCGGCCTGATCGATGCGCACTGGCACTCGTTGATGTCGTCGATGCCCTTGCAAACGCTGCTGGCCTCAGATATTTCCTATATGAGTTTAGTGGGTGCCAAAGCCAATGAGGCCGCCCTGATGAGAGGCTTTACCTCGGTTCGTGATATTGGAGGCAATGTATTTTCACTCAAGAAGGCAACCGATGAGGGCTTGATAAATGGGCCGCGCATCTACCCCTCAGGTGCGACGATCTCACAAACGTCCGGCCATGCGGATTTTCGCGCACCGCTGGAGGTGCCGGCCAACAATGGCGCTCCCCTTGACTATCTGCAGCGTGAGGGTATGACCATAATTGCTGACGGCGTGCCCGCCGTGATGCAGCGCTCGCGAGAGATACTGCGTAAAGGCGCTTCCCAGTTAAAGGTGATGGCCGGCGGTGGCGTGTCATCCGACTATGATCCGCTGGATTCAACGCAATACACGGCTGGTGAAATGCGTGCACTGGTTGAAGTTGCCAACAGCTGGAATACCTATGTAGCCGTTCACGCATTCACCGACGATGCCGTCAGGCAAGCTGTTGATGCCGGGGTAAAGTCAGTCGAGCATGGACATTTGTTGACCGAAAAAACGCTTAAACTGATGGCGGAAAAAGGTGTATGGCTTAGCATGCAACCGATTCTTAACGACGAGGATGCCATTCCATTTCCTCCGGGATCTGCCAATCAGCGCAAATTCGAAGAGGTGACCGCGGGGACAGGCAATGTCTACAAAACTGCGAAGAAATACAATGTGAAGATTGCCTGGGGTACAGACACCTTATTCGATCCTGCGCTGGCGGCAAAGCAAGGCAAGCAACTGGCCAAGATGAAGAACTGGTTCACGCCATATGAGGCACTGAAGATGGCGACCTCCGACAATGCCGAACTGCTGGCACTCAGCGGCCCGCGCAACCCTTACCAGCAAGGGCCGCTAGGCGTGATCAAGGAAGGGGCCTATGCGGATCTGATACTGGTTAACGGCAATCCACTTGAAAACCTCGACCTGGTTGCTGATGCGGATAAAAACTTTGACCTCATCATGAAGGACGGAAACATTTACAAAAACAACATTGAATAAGGGATCAGATCGAAGAGTTTTTTGAAACGGGAGACGCCGTTTTGAGAGCGCGATGAGAAAAGAATGCCGCGCCGGAAGCGGCCTGATTGAACGAAGGATGGAGATTTATGTTTAAAAAATATTTGATGGTTAGTGCATTTATTGTGAACGCTCTGGCAGCATCCACACTATTAGCCCAGGACTATGATCTTGTCATCACGGGTGGCAGGGTCATAGACCCCGAAACACAGTTTGATGGTATTGCCAATGTCGGTATCAAGGATGGCCGCATTGCCGAAGTCAGCAAAACCCCGCTGAAGGGTGCCAAAACGATAGATGCCACCGGCCATATCGTGGCACCGGGCTTCATCGACACCCATTTCCACTTTCAAATGCCGGTCGGCTATTCCCTCGGCTTGCGCGACGGGTTGACCACCGCCATGGATTTCGAGATGGGCTGTGCGGGATCCTATATGGCGGAATGGTACGAAGCGCGTGCCGGCGTGACAGTGGCCAACTATGGCTGCGCGGTCAGCCACGAATCTGCCCGCGCGATGATCATCGACGGGTCAGACGGCGATTACATGAAAGACGGCCCCATTTCCGCTTTAACAACCCGGAAGAAAACGGGCTGGAGCGCGACGCGCCCGACCCTGGAACAGGGCAACGCGATTCTCGAAGAGCTTGACAAGGGCCTGCAGGCTGGCGCCCCCGGCATCGGCAGCACCGTGGGCTACATGAGAGAGGGCGTCTCTTCACGCGAGATGTTCGAGGTGCAGAAAGTCGGGGCACGCTATGGCCGCCCGACCGGCGCCCATACCCGCTATACGCTCGGCAACGACACGGCCGAGAATAACGGCGCGCAGGAACTCGTTGCCAACGCCCTGGCGCTTGGCGCCCCGGCGATCGTGCTGCACTTCAACAACGACGGCTGGCGGCTTGCACACGAGATGATTACCAAGCTTCAGGAACAGGGCCACAACATCTGGGGTGAAATCTATCCCTACGCTGCGGGTTCCACCACGATCAATGCCGAGTTCCTGGAGCCTGAGAGCTGGATCGACGGTTTTGGTAAACGCTATGAAGATACCATGCTGGATCCGGTCACGGGTGAGTTCTATACCCTGGAGACCTACAAGGAAACCGTCGCATCCGAACCGTCCAGGCTGATCGTCATCTTCAAGCAGCCCGAAGAAAACCAGGCGAAATGGCTGACGCTGAAGGGCGTGACCATGGCCAGCGATGCGACTGCTGCCACGCCGTATGACGCCCCGTGGGATTACCCGCTGGAGCAGTTGGGCAACACGCATCCGCGCACGGCTGGTGCCCGAGGCGCTACGATCAGGCTCGGTCGGGAAAACAACATCCCGATGATGCAGCTGATGTCGATCCTCAGCTACAACGCTGCCAAGCATCTGGGCGATACGGGGCTGAAATCCATGCAAGAACGCGGCCGCATCCAGACGGGCATGGTTGCCGATATCGTGGTGTTTGATCCTGAAACCTTCAGAGACAATTCAACCTACGAAAAGGGCAATATCCCTTCGACAGGCATGAAAGCCGTGATCGTCAACGGCCAGGTTGCACTGCGTGACGACAAAGTGCTTCCGGTTTTCGCCGGTCAGCCGATCCGGTTTGAACCGGAAGACAAGCCGCGCTTCGAGCCGATCTCGGAAGAGGCGTGGAATGCTGAATTCTCGACCGGTATGCCATCTGACTTCTCGTATGCATTCCCTGCGCATGTGGACGACGCAAACTGATCATTACCAGTCCACGCACTTGACGATGAAAAACGGCCCTTGCCAAGAGGTTTTTCTTGGTAAGGGGTCGTTTGAAGACCCGCATGAGTGAACCCTTCACCTTTGGTTTCGACTAAAGAGAAGCATTAAACAGCAAGAGAACACAGAGACAAGAGAACACAGAGAAATGATGACCCAATTGGAGCCCGGCGGTGTTTCCGGTGTTGAACAAAGCAGGGTTAAGGAGTTTGGCAAAACTATCGGGTTCTTTTATCAGACATTTGATAATCTGGAGCAATTACAGCCGTAGAAGTTGCAGAAAATTGGAACACCTGTATCGATTGGTTTGTTGATTCCGGAATCAACAAAAGAATCCATGACGAAAACAGTATTATTGAGGAGAAAATAGAGACTCATGTTTAAAAAATATTTGATAGTCAGTACGTTTGTTGTAAGCGCTCTGGCAGCATCCACACTATTAGCCCAGGACTATGATCTTGTCATCACGGGTGGCAGGGTCATCGACCCTGAAACACAGTATGACGATATTGCCAATGTCGGCATCAAGGACGGCCGCATCGCCAGTATCAGCAAAAAGCCGCTTAAGGGCGCCGAGACCGTGGATGCCACCGGCAAGATCGTGGCGCCCGGCTTCATCGACACGCATTTCCACTTTCAAATGCCGATCGGCTATTCCCTCGGGTTGCGCGACGGGTTAACCAGCAGCATGGATTTCGAGATGGGCTGTGCGGGATCCTATATGGCCGACTGGTACGAAGCGCGTGCCGGTGTGACCCAGGCCAACTACGGCTGTGCGGTTAGCCACGAGTTTGCCCGCGCGATGATCATCGATGGGTCTGACGGCGCCGATTACCTGTCACAGAGGGTCCCATCGCCGCTTTACACAACCCGGGCGAAAACGGGCTGGAGCGCGACGCGCCCGACCCTGGAACAGGGCAACGCGATTCTCGAGGAGATTGACAAAGGCCTGCAGGCTGGCGCCCCCGGCGTCGGCAGCACCGTAGGCTACATGAGAGAGGGCGTCTCTTCACGCGAGATGTACGAGGTGCAGAAAGTCGGTGCACGGTATGGCCGCCCGACCGGCGCCCATACCCGCTATACGCTCGGCACCGACACGACCGAGAACAACGGCGCGCAGGAACTCGTCGCCAACGCCCTGGCGCTTGGCGCCCCGGCGATCGTGCTGCACTTCAACAATGACGGCTGGCGGCTTGCACACGAAATGATTATTAAGCTTCAGGAACAGGGCCACAACATCTGGGGTGAAATCTATCCCTACGCTGCGGGGTCCACCACGATCAATGCTTCGTTCCTGGAGCCTGAGAGCTGGATCGACGTATTTGGTAGACGCTATGAAGATACCATGCTGGATCCGGTCACGGGTGAGTACTATACCCTGGAGACCTACAAGGCCACCGTCGCATCCGAACCGACCAGGCTGATCGTCATCTTCAAGCAGCCCGAAGAAAACGAGGCAAAATGGCTGACGCTGAAGGGCGTGACCATGGCCAGCGATGCGAGTGCGTGCCACGCCGTACGACGCCCCGTGGGATTACCCGCTGGAAGAGTTGGGCGGCACCCATCCGCGGACGGCTGGCTGCCCGAGGCGCTACGATTCAGCCTTGGTCGGGAAAACAACATCCCGATGATGCAGCTGATGTCGATCCTCAGCTACAACGCTGCCAAGCATCTGGGCGATACGGGGCTGAAGTTCATGCAAGAGCGCGGCCGCATCCAGACAAGGCATGGTTGCCGATATCGTGGTCTTTGACCCCGACACCTTCACGGACAATTCAACCTACGAAAAGGGCAGCTATCCCTTCGACGGGCATGAAAGCCGTGATCGTCAACGGTCAGATCGCTTGTGCGTGACGATATAGCAGCTTCCTGTCTTCCCCGGTCAGCCGATCCGGTTTGAACCCGGAAGACAAGCCGCGCTTCGAGCCGATCTCGGAAGAGGCGTGGAATGCCGAATTCTCGACCGGTATGCCTATGCCATCTGACTTCACGGGTGCCTTTCCCCAGAAAATCGAAAACTGATGGTGAGAAACCTGAGCAAGGAGGCGGGAACATGCGCTTTTTGACCTCTGTCTTTGTGGCGGCCATATTGGCCGCCACTCAAGCAAGCGCAGAACCGGAAGCCGTGGAGTTCTCCGACCTGGCGGATCCGTTCGCCGTTGCCTTTGAAGACCCCTACGCAGCCATGGGGGTCGACATGCTGAACGAATTGAAACTGTTGGTCCAGTCGGACGAGAAGCTCGCCGGCACTGATCTTGATGAGGAGACACGGACGCGTCTTGAGGCCCGCCGTACCGCTGCGCAGGACAAACTCGAAGCGAATGGTCACGATGTAGATGTGTTGCTGGAGCAACGCTGGGACGTCGCCAGGAAGCGGCAGAACGCCCGTATGGCTCAAAATCCCATTTTCGATGGGGTTGAGGTCTCGATTTCCGGCTACATCATCCCCGGGCCGAAGGCTGCAGATGGCAGCGGGTTCGGCTATCTGGTCCCGCAGGTCGGAATGTGCAGTCACCTTCCGCCACCGCCGCCGAACCAGCTTGTGCGGGTCAGGTTGCGGGCCGATCAGCAGGTCGAGTCGGCCTATGTGCCGCTTCGGGTGTCCGGTCTGTTGCGCGCCGAGCCAAGCGATACGACCGTATTCCTCCAGGATGGAGAGTCGCGGATGCTAAGCGGCTGGACGCTGGATGCAGAAACCATCGATTTTCCCGAGTCGTGAACGGCACGACAGTGGGAATGGTCGTGAGGTGTTGAAAGATGTCAGCCCGGGATAGCCCGTAAATACAGGAGATTTTGATGACTATTCAAAAATTACGCAGGTCAGTTCAAAAAATGGTACCCATCGTGGCGCTTGCGCTTGCCGCGAGCGTCGGCCTGCCGGCCGCTGCTCAGGACGCCTCCGGGCCGATCCTGTTCACGAACGTCAACGTCTTTGACGGCGTGAACGAAGCCCTGATCGAAAACGCCAATGTGGTGGTGACGGACAACCTGATCACCGCCGTGTCGACCGAACCGCTTGGCCATCGCGGGGGGCACGGTCATCGACGGTGGCGGGCGTACGCTGATGCCTGGCCTTACAGATTGTCATTGGCACAGCATGGGGGCCTATATGACTGGGGACCCGTTTGCGGTTGGTGCGGGCAAACTGAATCTCGTGGCGGCCCATGGGTCAGAAAAGACGCTTATGCGGGGCTTCACCACAGTGAGAGACGTGGGCGGCCCTGTATTTGATGTAAAGGCGACAATCGACGAGGGTCTGTTCGTTGGCCCCCGGATCTACGCTGCGGGTTCGATGATTTCCCAAACGTCTGGACATGCCGATTTCCGTAGCCCGATTGATATACCTCGAAGCTATTCACGGGATCTTACTCCGCAAGAAAGGATGGGTACGGTCGCGATCGCAGACGGCAGGGCGCAAGTCATGCAGCGCGTGCGCGAGAACCTGATGCATGGGGCGGCCTTTATCAAGCTCATGGGCGGTGGAGGTGTCGCTTCCCCCTCGGATCCACTCGACGTATCGCAATACACTATCGATGAAATCGCTGCAGCGGTTGAAGTCGCGGAGAACTGGGGCACCTATGTGACCGTTCACTCCTATACCGCGAAGGCGATCCAGAACGCGATCCGCGGCGGTGTCCGTAATGTAGAGCACGGCCAGATGATTGACGAGGAAACAGCAAAACTTATGAAGAAGACGGGTACTTCAGTTTGCATGCAGCCCTTCTATGACGATGAGGATGCCCTCCCAACGCCTCCAGGTTCATTTGCGGAAAAAAAATACCAGCAACTGATCTCAGGAACCGATAATGCCTTCGCGTTAGCAAAGAAATATGACTTGCTCTTCGGATTTGGGACAGATTCGCAGGGTAATCCGGCACTCGCAGAGCGTCAGGGGGCGCAGTTGGCGAAGCTCGCCCGCTATTACGAGCCCTGGGAAGTGCTGAAGATTGCGACCAGCCAGAACTACGAGATCTTCAAGCGTTCCGGGCCGCGCGATCCCTATCCCGGTGACAACGGTGTGGTTCGGGAAGGTGCCTATGCCGACCTGCTTCTGGTCGACGGCAATCCGCTCGAGAACATCGACCTGATCGCCGACCCACATACGAACTTCGTCATCATTATGAAGGACGGCGTCATCTACAAGAATACCATCGAGTGACCTCTTGCCTGGAAGTAGACGTCAGGTCAATTTCACTCAATAAAATCAATCAGCCTGGACTGAATTGTTATGACGGAAGAAGAGAAACGAAGCCCTGATCGAGATATATGAAGAAAAGTGAGAGACTCATGTTTAAAAAATATTTGATAGTCAGTACTTTTGTTGTCGGCGCTTTGGCAGCACCCACGCTATTTGCCAAGGATTATGATCTGGTCATCACCGGCGGAAGGGTCATCGACCCCGAGACACAGTTTGATGGTATTGCCAATGTCGGTATCAAAGATGGCCGCATTACCGAAGTCAGCAAAACCCCGCTGAAGGGTGCCAAAACGATAGATGCCACCGGCCATATCGTAGCGCCCGGCTTCATCGACACGCACTTCCACTTTCAAATGCCGATCGGCTATTCCCTCGGGTTGCGCGACGGGTTAACCAGCAGCATGGATTTCGAGATGGGCTGTGCGGGATCCTATATCGCCGACTGGTACGAAGCGCGTGCCGGTGTGACCCAGGCCAACTACGGCTGTGCGGTTAGCCACGAGTTTGCCCGCGCGATGGTCATCGATGGGTCGGACGGCGCCGATTACCTGTCACAGGGCCCCATCGCCGCTTACACAACCCGGGCGAAAACTGGCTGGAGCGCGACGCGTCCGACCCTGGAACAGGGCAACGCGATTCTCGAGGAGATTGACAAAGGCCTGCAGGCTGGCGCCCCCGGCGTCGGCAGCACCGTAGGCTACATGAGAGAGGGCGTCTCTTCACGTGAGATGTACGAGGTGCAGAAAGTCGGTGCACGGTATGGCCGCCCGACCGGCGCCCATACACGCTATACGCTTGGCACCGACACGACCGAGAACAACGGCGCGCAGGAACTCGTCGCCAACGCCCTGGCGCTTGGCGCCCCGGCGATCGTGCTGCACTTCAACAATGACGGCTGGCGGCTTGCACACGAAATGACCATTAAGCTTCAGGAACAGGGCCACAACATCTGGGGTGAAATCTATCCCTACGCTGCGGGGTCCACCACGATCAATGCTTCCTTCCTGGAGCCTGAGAGCTGGATCGACGTATTTGGTAGACGCTATGAAGATACCATGCTGGATCCGGTCACGGGTGAGTACTATACCCTGGAGACCTACAAGGCCACCGTCGCATCCGAACCGACCAGGCCGATCGTCATATTCAAGCAGCCCCAAGAAAACGAGGCAAAATGGCTGACGCTGAAGGGCGTGACCATGGCCAGCGATGCGGTGGGTGCCAAACCGTACGACGCCCCGTGGGATTACCCGATGGAAAAGCTGGGCGGCACCCATCCGCGGACGGCTGGCTCCCGAGGCGCTACGATTCGCCTTGGTCGGGAACACAACATCCCGATGATGCAGCTGATGTCGATCCTCAGTTACAACGCTGCCAAACATCTGGGCGATACGGGGCTGAAGTTCATGCAAGAGCGCGGCCGCATCCAGAAAGGCATGGTTGCCGATATCGTGGTCTTTGACCCCGACACCTTCACGGACAATTCAACCTACGAAAAGGGCGCTATCCCTTCGACGGGCATGAAAGCCGTGATCGTCAATGGTCAGATCGTTGTGCGTGACGATGTGCAGCTTCCTGTCTTCCCCGGTCAGCCGGTCCGGTTTGAACCCGAAGACAAGCCGCGCTTCGAGCCGATCTCGGAAGAGTCGTGGAATGCCGAATTCTCTACCGGTATGCCTATGCCAACTGACTTCACGGGTGCCTTCCCTCAGAGCGTCGGAAAGTGATCTTGACTACCCCACGCAGTAGACGATGAAAAGCGGACCCCTTGCCAGGAGGTTGCTCTTGGTTAAGGGGTCGAAGGCGCATATGACCTTGTCAGGCACTCAAATTCGATGAATGCAATTTTTAAAGGAGAAGTTCCATGAAACGAAACATGGCACTGTTTTTTATCGTAATAGTCTCGTCATTAGTTGCAGTTCAATCGGCATTTGCTGGGGAACATAATTTTCAAGATATTGCTCAGAAGCTTGAGAAAGTTGCGCAGGGGCTAGTTGGTCATATTGGTGTGGCTGCACAGGAAATTGGCTCAGGGGAGAGTATCACCGTAAACGGCGATGAAACGTTTGTTATGGCGAGTACCTATAAAGTGGCAATTGCGGTCACCTTGCTAGACCGCGTTGATAAGGGCCAAATTAAACTTTCTGATTTAATTGATCTCCCACAAGAAGAGATGGTCGTAGGCACCAATGCGATCGCAGAGAGCTACGTTCATCCCGGCGTACAGTTTTCTGTGGCCAACTTGATTGAAGTGATGATAACAGAAAGCGACAACACCGCGACGGACTTCTGTTTAGAGCTAGCGGGAGGTCCAGAAGCAGTAACGAAGAAATTGCGCAGTCTTGGTATTACAGATCTACGAGTTGATCGGGCGACTTCCGAAATCTTAAGAGATTTCTATGGTTTGCCCGACAAGGCCTTTTTTCCCGTCGTGACAAAAGCCATTGCTGATGACCCCACACTCCTATTAAAGATGACTCAACCAAACATGGAGTTCGAAAAGGACCCACGTGACCAGTCAACGCCCAAAGCAATGTTGCAATTGCTTCTGGCTATCGAGAGCGGAAAGGGCTTAAGTGTGAAAAGCCGCGAATTCCTGCTTGCTACAATGTCTCGCACACGTACAGGCCCAGGCAGGCTAAAAGGTCTTCTGCCGAAAGGAACTCCAGTCGCCCACAAAACAGGCACTATTGGCGGTGTCGCTAATGACGTGGGTTTCATAACTCTGCCAGATGGCCGGCGTTTTGCGATTGCGGTATACACCAAGAGCAGTACGACGCCCGCAGCTGATCAGGATCGAGCCATTGCGGAAGTTAGCCGGACTTTATACGACTTCTATTATTTAACGGCACAAGACAAATAGCCTTTGTCATGCCTGGCTATTGTTTGCAACGGACGGCGCTTCTCGCCGCCGCTGTCACAGGAGAATGGAAATGAAGCGACTCAGTGATCTTTTTGCCGTAGCGGTACTCGCCGTGGCTATAGCCACGCCGGCAATGGCCGCCGATTACGATGTTGTCATCAACAACGGCAGGGTAATGGACCCTGAGACGAACTTTGACGGGGTGCGCAATGTCGGGGTAAAGGATGGCCGAATAGTCGTCATCACCGAAGACGCGATCAGCGGTAAAGAAACCATCGACGCCAGTGGTCACGTCGTAGCCCCGGGCTTTATCGAGGGGCACCAGCACGCGACCGACCCGTTCAGTCGCAAGGTGAATCTGCGTGATGGCTTGACCACCCAGATGGATTTCGAAGCAGGCGCCGGTGATATTGCTAAATGGTATGCAGATGCCGAGGGTAAAACCCAGAGCAACTACGGTATGGTGGTGCTCGCACTTATTGCCCGGGTATCGGTGTTGGATGGCCCTGAAATAGCAGCGGTAGGTAATGACATGGGTGGCCTGTTCGCTCATACGGTGAAAGCCGCCGCCGTAAAGGCTCAGAAAGAAGGGCGCAAGCCAGGCTGGTCCTCCACCTTGCCCAACAAAGAGCAGATGACAAGGATTATGAGCTATGTCGATGAAGGCCTTCGTCAAGGCGCCTTGGGCGTGGGCGTTCCAGTCGGATATATGACCACGGGTGTTACCCAGTACGAATTGTATAAATACCAGGAGTTGGCGGCAAAATACGGCCGTGTTACCAATGGACATGTACGTTTTGCGGGTATTCGCCCGCCCACAGAGGGGCAGTTGGGTGTTCAGGAAATGCTGGCCAATGCCATGGTTTTGGATGCGCCTTTCATGGCCTCACACCTGAACAGCAACATGGACTGGGAGTACACCATTCCCATGATTAACGAGGCCAGGGAGAACAGAGGCGCCAAGGTATGGGGTGAGGTTTACCCTTACGCAGCCGGCTCTACCATTGCTTCTACCGATATTCTTACCGAGGCAGGTATGGCTCAAATGGGCATTACCTATTCGAATGTTGCCAACCTTGATGGTACCCGTTGGGATAAGGCGATGTATGAGGACGTTCGCAAGAATGATCCAGGCAGAGCGATTTTGATTTACAACAACCCGCCTGAAGACATCGCTAAATGGATGGCTCAGCCGGGCGTAGTCGTTGTCTCAGACGGTATGGCTATCCAGGATGAAAATCTCGAATACTACCCTTGGGATTCTCCTTATGAGGGCAAGTCAGTCCACCCGCGCAGCGCAGGTACCCGGGCCAAGGTGCTGCGCATGGTGCGTGAAGAAAAGAATATGCCGTTGATGGAAGCCATTTCCAAGATGAGCTACCTGCATGCCAGGTATTTCGACGAGTTGGGCGGTATCAGCCAATTTAAAACCAAAGGGCGTATGCAGGAAGGTGCCGATGCCGACATCGTCGTCTTCAACCCGGACACGGTCACTGACAACAGCACTTACGAGCCAGGCAAGGGCGCGCTGCCCTCTACCGGCATACCCTATGTGTTGGTGAACGGTGTCGTGGTGGTGAAAGATTCCGTGGTGCAAAAGGTCTTTCCAGGTAAGCCGATTCGTTTCCCGGTGATGGAACAGGGCCGGCTGGACCAGATTTCCATCGAGCCCAGGGAATTCGTGCCCAACCAGAGCCCGTGATATTCGGCCAGATACTGATCACCGCTATCCGGGCTATAAGCCTTGTCCGTTAGCGAAGAGGCCCTGGCAGGGTAGGCCTGCCAGCGCGCCGTTTCAATCCGCATTGAAGGGGACACCTGTGAGAAACATCCTGAGAACCGCCGCGCTCGGTACGCTGGCACTGGTGCCAGGCTGGGCGCAGTCGGAGGATCAGCCAGTGTTGGAGGGTCAACTGAGCAATGCAGAGATTGCCAAGGAGCTGGCCAATCCCAATACCACATTGGGATCCCTGAATTTTCCCATTGACTATGTGAGCTACAAGGGAGATGCGCCGGGCGCCAGCAGTCAGGAGTCATGGCGGGTAGGCTTTCAGCCTATTCTGCCCTACAGGTTGAATGAAACCACCAACCTGTATGTGCGACCGAATATTCCGGTGTTATTCGACCAGCCGACTCCGATAGTGTTCGGGGCGGATGTCAGTCCTTCCGCAGGTGGTCAGTTCACGACCCAGGACAGTAACTTTAACAATTCCGACATGGAGCTCGGCGACATCACCTTTGATATCGCCATTGGCAAGTCGTTTCCCAGCAAGACCGTTCTGGCGGCTGGGGTCGTCGGCACGCTGGATACGGCAACCGACGACGCCGTCGGCCTTGGGCAGACTCTGTTTGGTCCCGAAATCGCCGCGGCGCAGATCTTTGACTGGGGCGTCCTTGGCCTGCTTGTTACCCACCAGTGGGACGTGGCCGGGGATGATGATTTCAACACCAGCATTACGGCGGGGCAGTATTTCTACACAGTTGAGCTGACAGATGGCTGGCAGATAAAGGGCTCGCCCGCCTACAGCTACAACCACGAAGCCAGCAACGGCGAGGAAAAATGGACGCTTCCGGTGGGAGGCGGTGTTGCCAAGACCTTGCGCATTGGCAAGATTCCCTGGCAGTTCAGTCTGGAGTATTGGCACTTCGTCAAACAGGCAGATAGCATTGGTCCTGATTTCCAGATCCGCTTCCAGCTCGGGCCGGTGGTACCGCTGCCCTGGTAGCCCTGTTCCACTCAGCAGCGAAGCGATGCACTGCCGGTGGCGTCATGCTATTGGCCGCCACGACGGCTGTTCCCGGACTGCACGCACAGGAAGCGGCCAGCGACCTCATCGGCCCTGACGCTGTCACCTCTCAGTTGGCTACAGATGAAAAAGACAAGCCCGATCTCCTCGGGATCGACGCCCAGGCCGGCTTTGATGAATGGAAGGCTGGTGTGAAGGAGCGCACCGGACTCGACTTCGGGATCGACTATAACTCGCTGGGCTTCGCCGCGATCGACAGCCCCGGTAAGAGCTCCGCGGCAAGTGGAGTGTTCCGTGTGTTCGGCACCTGGGAATTGTATAACCGCGGCGAGGTAAACAACGGCAGCATCGTCTTCAAGGTCGAGAACCGCCATGCCTATACTGACGTGGCCCCGAGCGCTTTCGGCGGCGAGGTCGGCTACGTGGGCCTTACGAACACGGTATTCAGTGATCAGGGATGGCGAACTACCCACCTGTTCTGGCAGCAGCGCTTTGCGGACGGGCGCGGGATCTCCTACCTGGGTTTCCTTGACACCACCGACTACGTGGACGTCTACCCACTCGCCAGCCCGTGGTCCGGGTTCGGCAATATAGCCTTTGAGAATGGTTCCGGTGCGATCGGCGGTACCCCGGATGGCGCGCTCGGGGCGATGGTCGGTGGCTTCCTGACTGACCAACTCTACCTGGTGGGAGGAATCGCCGATGCCAATAGTGACCCCACCGACCTGGGTGAGGGCTTCGACACCCTGTTCAACGATTTCGAGACCTTCAAATCGCTGGAGTTCGGCTGGGCCAGCAAGCGCGAGGAGGTATTCCTTAACAACGTCCATGTGACCTTTTGGCAAATCGACGAGAAGAGCGAGCTGGGTACTCCCGACGGTTGGGGGGTCAGCTTCTCGCTGGTCTCAAGTAACGACGATGGCTGGATGCCCTTCCTGCGCGGCGGATGGGCGGATGATGGAGGTAGCTTTTACGAGGCCTCAGTCAGTACCGGTTTTGGTTATACTCCCCGGCCTGGACAGGCGTTGCTTGGGGTCGGCTTGAACTGGAACCGACCGAACAAGTCGACCTATGATGCCAGTCTCAGCGATCAATACTCTCTCGAGCTTTTCCAGCAGCTGCAGCTGACCGAGGGCGTTGAGATCACGCCGAACGTTCAGGTGATCAGGAATCCGGCCCTCGAGCCATCTGACAACTGGGGCGTTTTCTTCGGTCTCCGCTTGCGAGTCGCCTTGTGATTTGCCGGGGACAGACAAGTTAACGGGGCGCTTTCCCGGATTGTTTCAACAACCCGGAAGCGGCTGGAGTTGCTGTGTGCGGGGCCCGATTGGCAGCCCGCAAATATCGGCGCCATCCACAGGCAGATCCTTTTGGAAGAGGCGCTTGAAGGGAGTCGTGACGGGACTGATGACGAATTTCACCGCAGTGCTGCCCAGGGTGAGAGCCCCGCCCTTCATGCTGACGCGAAAGTCGTCGAATTCACCTTTGATTTTCAGGGGAGTCGCCAGACCGAAGAATTCGGCCCTTTTCGCCTTGGGTTCCGCCACCAGTTTGAAGTCCCGATCGGCGAAGCTGAGCTGACCCTCGCCGCAAATACGAATTCTGGAGGTGTCCACCGCAAGCTGCTGTGCAGTCATGACGCCGTTCTCCAGGTTAAAGCGACTGACCACGCAGTTCACTGTCGAGGCGTCCTGATCCTTGATGGCTGAGGTGACAACCGATGAAAGCAGATTGACAGCCCACAGATCGACAATGCCAGAGTTCAGGCCGGTTGGTTGCGCGGATATATCAAAGTAGCCATTGGCGCCCCCCATGATGTTGGTATTACTGGCGTACGAACTTACGTCGAGGTCCACGTTTAGCGTACCGCCCACTTTGCTTGCGGGGTCCGATAAGCGGCTCAGGACACCGAAATCGAAGTTTTCGATCAGTACCCGTAGGGACGCCTGGGAAGCCTCCATCCCGGGTTTCAGCGAGGCTTTGACCAACAGTGTCGCCTTGGGTAACTGGAGATGCAGTGGGGCCAGGTCAATACGACCGTCCCTGAGAGTAAGGGCCAGATCGGCACTGCCCAGGTGGTCTTTTCCTGATAGCACCTCTTTAACTTTTACCGAGAGTTCGATATCGGCACGCCGCAGCGCCTCTCCACTCAAAAGTTTTTCGCGCTTCACCGCCTCATCCCGCGGCGGAGCGCTGACGGAGGCCTCGGCAGTGCTGTCAGTCGGATCCGGATCCGGGGCGCCACCTTCGGCCGTCCAGTCTCCGGTATCGAAATCCTGCAACTGAATGTGATGGGCTGTCAGATTGATGCGTGCCACGGGATGAGCACTGCTGCGGTCAACCACCGCGCTACCGACCAGCTTGCTGTCTTTGACGATAAGCTCCAGCGTGGATAATTCGAGCTTGCGGGGCGTCGCGTGTAAATCGGCTGTGATCTGGTAGTCCTTGATCGGTGGTAAATCCAGGTGCAGCAGATCATCCAGGCTGGTGAGGTCGGCTCCCTTTGCTACCAGCTTCAGGCGCGTGCTGCGATTACCGCGCAGCGCTTCACTACGGCCCGTAAATACCAGCCTGGTTCCGGCAATTTCAAAATCGAGCCCCAGTTTGGCGCTGGTCATGGCCAGGAATCCGGCCAGGGAGCTTGCCTTCAGTTTGAGGGTGAAGGCCTCATCCAGCAGCTCGCCGCGCATATCAAGTTGCATGGGCTCGCCCAGCGGCGCACCGCCTTCAGCCCGTGCCAGATTAAACGCCAATGGCGCTGCGGCGGCGTCCACGAAACGTACGTGAATGTTCTCCAGCAGGAGTTTATCCACTGACAGGCTGTCCGGGTTTATCGCCTTTTCTGCCTCCACAGGGGCGTCTGTCACCTGTGCTTCCAGGGCCTTGGATTCATGCTCGCCCAGCACCCAGTTCGTTTCGCCATCGGCGGTTCTGACCAGATTGAGGTTGATGCCTGTAACCCTGAACTCCCTGATGTTGATTCTGCGCTTCAGCAGTGGCAACAAGCCCACCGTCACGCGTGCGATTTCCATGCCGGCCATGTCCATGGGGCCTGAATCGCCTGCGGGAAAGCCGGGCGGGTTGCCGATACGCAGGTTCTGAATTTCGAAATAGGGCCACAGCGACGTGGTGACTGTAATGTCGCCGTCCACCTTTACTTCGCGCCCCAGGGCCTTACTGGCGGTGGATTCGATCAGTGGCCTGTAGGGGGAAAGATCTATCGGTATGCGCAGCAGCGATACAAGTAGCACCGCGCTCACCGTCAGGCCCAGAACCATGGTGAGCAGGATGAGTAGTGTTCTTAGCATTTAGATTGCCTTTCAGGACCGGCGCTCAGTCGCATTAAGAGACTTTATGGCACAATACTATGACGTTTCAGCCCCTGGTAGAAGTCCGTGCTGTTGTATGCAGCAGACGCTGCTATCCGTGGGTGCAGTGAGGCCTGTTGGGAGGAATCGCGAATGCCAATAGCAACGACGTCCGCTGGATGCCCTTCCTGCGGGGCGGGTGGCCCTTTTGTGTTTAGCCTGTGTGTTTGGCTACCAGCTACCAGGGCAGCTGGACCACCGGAGAAATACTGAATCGAATCTGGAAATCGGGCCCGAAGGTATCGGGGGTCTCCACGTAGTGCCAGTACTGCACGCCGAACTTCCACGGCCGGCCCCCTATGATGGTGGTTTTGGAGGCGCCCACCGCCAGGGGAAATGTCCATTTGTCATCACTCGCGGCTTCGTGATTGTAGGCAAAGGTCGGTGAGCCGTTGATCTGCCAGCCCTCGCCCAGATTGAAGGCGTAGAAGTACTGGCCCCCGGTTATGCTGGTGTCGTAATCGTCCTCGCCAGCCACATCCCACTGGTGGCTAACCAGCACACCCAACACGCCCCAGGGGCGGACCATCGCCAGGGCCGCCTCGGGACCGAGCAGCCACTGGTCCAGCCCGAGGCTGTCATCGGTGGCCGTGGGAAACGTCGCCGCCAGTCCGCCCAGCACCACAAATCCACCGGGCAGGGTTCTGGCCAGCGACGCATCCGTCGAGATATCGCCCAGTTCGACGCCTTCGGAATCAAAGCCACCTCTGGAGGAGGGCACATCCTGGCTGAAAATGACCGGAACCGCGGGCCTTATGAACAGATTGGTCGTCTCGGTCAGCTTGTAGGGCAGCGAGGGTTGAAACAACACTCGGGTGGCATTGGCGCTGCCGGCACCGGGTATATCGCCCTCGAACTCGATGTAGTCGAACTGGAAGTTCATCGAGCCGAGGTTGGTGTTCGGATCCGACAGTGCCGCCGCGAACTCCGCCGCTGACGGCGAACCCAGGCCGCCATCTTCATCGTCCGGCGCAGCCGCGTCAACGGGCTCGGCCACCGCGTCCACGATGCGAAACGCCACGGCCTCGCCGGTATCGACTTGGATCGACCTGTACTCACCGGGTACATCGACATTTTGCTCGAAGCGGTAGCAATGTGTGGCAATGCTCGATGAATAGCAGACTCGGTCATCGCCCTCGACTCGCCAGGTGCGCTTGAAGGTCTCGTTCCAGGCCTCGATACGGGCGGTGCCGTCGGCATTGTAGGTACCGGTAGCCGTCACCCCGGGCGTAGGGGTGATCTCCGCGGTGGCGCCGGAGACCAGGTCCCGCAAGGTGCTGGCCCCGGTAACAGGCTGCCAGTTATCTGCCGGTGCTGCCTGTGTGATTGCACATACCAGCAACAGTGGCAGCTTGAACCACATGAATTTTATCGCCAGCGGGTACCTCTCGCGCCAACCGAAGCCGCTGTATCTCCATATTCGTCGCAGGCTAACACTCGGGCAGCTCATAAACCGGTCTTTTCGCGCCAGCAGACCGTGTACTATCGACATGAATTGATTGGGATCATCTTGCGTGGGCGTCGCGTCCTAAGCGATTCGGGAGTAGGCTGGAAGCACGGGGTACGCCTGAGTGAACAACTATTGACCTGAATCACACAAAAAATTGGTCTCTGGCACCAAATGATCGGCAAGGGGCCATGCATGACCGATATAAGTGTGTAACAAAACGCCTAACCAGAGGACCCGGAGTATGACTTTCTTGCAGGTGTGGTCGCGAGTACTGTGTGGATCACGTTTCGTAATGCATATGAGACTGGTCACCGCTCTATGCCTGACCCTATTCATCACAGCCTGCGCCACGCTACCAGACAACAGTACACGCTCATACTCGCAAGCCATGACCAACACTGACGATACAGTGCTTGGCATGAACGCGGGTAAACAGCGCGCAACGCATCCCGGTCTGTCCGGTTTCGTACCCTTGAGCAGTGGCCTGGATGCCTTTGTCGCTCGCGTGGTGCTCGCCAGCCGCGCTGAGCGCAGCATCGATGCCCAGTACTATCTTTTTCACAACGACATCACGGGCACTTTGTTACTCGGCGAGTTAATCACGGCGGCGGATCGCGGCGTGCGGGTGCGCCTGCTCGTGGATGACATGGCTATACCGGATGGCGACCTGGGCGCGATACTGTTGGACCAGCACCCGAATCTCGAGATTCGTATATTCAATCCCTTCAGCCGCAATACCAGTCGTATCAGCCAGTTCGCGACACGATTCGGCTCGGTCACCCGGCGCATGCACAATAAGTCGTTTACCGCAGACAACCAGTTCACGATCGTGGGCGGTCGCAATATCGGCGATGAATATTTTGAAGCCAACCCGGAGCTGGCCTTCGGGGACCTGGACGTGCTGGCCGTTGGACCCGTCGTATTGAGGATATCCGCCTCATTCGATGAATACTGGAACCATGCGCTGGCTTATCCCATAAGAACACTGGCCAGTAACAGTGTGACGCCGGAGAAGGCCGCCAATGCGAACAAGCGTTTCGAGCAGGCACTGGCAGCACAGGAGAGCTCGCAGTACAGGCGCGCCATGGAGACCTCCGCACTGGCCGACAAATTGCGCAAAGAGGAGATGACTTATTATTGGGGAAATGCGCAGGTTGTCCATGACAGCCCCGACAAGATCTCGGAAGATCGGGACAGAAAGGATTTACACCTGGCCCCGCAACTCAAAACCCATTTTGACAATGTGGACGATGAGCTCATCATCTTTTCTCCTTACTTCGTACCCGGCAAGGAAGGCGTTGAGTTCCTGTCATCCCTGGCAGAGCGCGGGGTGCGGGTCAGCGTGGTTACCAATTCGCTGGCATCTACCGACGTGGCCGCTGTTCATGCGGGTTATGCCAAGTATCGTAAAGGATTGCTGCGGGCGGGTGTTGAGCTCTGGGAGATAAACGAGCGACTACCCAGGAAGGAACGCGCACGCTCCGGAGTGTTAGGCAGCTCAGGCAAGGCCAGCCTGCACACCAAATCGTTTGTGCTCGATCGAGAACAGGTTTTCATCGGTTCGCTCAACCTGGATCCTCGCTCGGTGGTGGAAAACACTGAGCTGGGTATTGTGATTTCCTCGCCTGAGATGGGTCGGGAACTGAGCGCCTGGTTTGACAGCAATATAGCCAACCTGGCTTTTCGCCTGGAGCTGCAGGCCCCCGACGCTGGTGGTGAGCAGATCGTCTGGCACGGCATGGAAGACGGACGGCCGGTCACGTTTACCCAGGAGCCCTACTCTGGTTTCTGGCGACGCCTTGGCGTCAGCACCATGTCGCTACTGCCGGTTGAGTCACAACTCTAGGGCATCTGTGAATAGTGCGGTAATGCCTCAGCGGAGACTCTGGCGCAACTTCACCCTGGTGCGGTCTCGAAGGCCGGCTAAAAGTAATACCCCAATTCGAGCTGCAGGTAGTTTTCATTTTTGTATATTCGCAGCGGATTGTCGGCGGCGACGTTGGATACACCGCGGGCCTCGACGGACAGCTTGAAGGCGT
The DNA here is from genome assembly GCA_963765545.1 of uncultured Gammaproteobacteria bacterium. Classification (GTDB taxonomy): domain Bacteria; phylum Pseudomonadota; class Gammaproteobacteria; order Pseudomonadales; family Halieaceae; genus JARRPM01. The sequence continues at coordinate 64,669 of CAVXWW010000004.1, forward strand.
TGCCGATGCGGCGGCTGGCTTCCAGGTAGTAATAGCGCGAGTCATCTTCCACATCCTGCACCACGGCGGCGATCAGCTCGGTGGAATTGATATCGTTCAGGCCCAGCCTGAGGCCCAGACTGACATCGTCATCATCGTTGTCGGTGGCCACTATCAGCGCGCGATCGTCAAACAGGTACTCACTGATGATGCCGATATCGGCGCCGGTGCCACGGACGTCAAAAAAGGTGTACTCGATGCCCGCCGCACCGGAGAAAAAGTTTTCCTGTGGCGCGTCGCGGTAGATGGCCTCGAACTTCAGCAACCAGGCATCGAAGGTGCCCTGTATATCCACGCCGGTCTGGTTGATGATGTCGTAGATGGGTATCAGCTCTACCTGGCCGTCGGCCTTTGTCTCGTAGAACGCGGGGTCTACCCGCGGCTCCCGGCTGGTGCCGTAGAACTGGTAGGCCCCCATGTCCCAGTTGCCGACACTGTTGGACCAGCGGGCGGCAAAGTCAGTGTGCCACTGCTCGGCACCGGAATCGTAGATCGCCTTGCTGTTGCTGATAGCGGGGGAGGTGCCGGGCCTGCCATCGGGGCCGGGGAAAATGCGCTCCCTGAAATAGGGCAGTACGAACAGGTCCAGGGCGCCCCAGTCCCTGACCAGGGTGAGCTTGACCATCGGCTGCCCCAGCAGGTCCTCCTCGTCGGGGTTCTCCGCCAGGTCTACCTGGTTGATGATATTGACCACGTGCACGGTCTCTGTAACGCCCCAGAATACCCGGCTGATCCCCACGGTCAGTTCCCAGTCCTGTTCCACTTTTTGCCAGTTGAGCTCCCGGATATCGCCATGGGTGCGATCATCGTCGTGCTCATCCCAGCGGTAAAAGGGGGTGAAAGTGAAACTGTCCCGCGAATCCGCTACCGGGTAGTAAAACTCCAGTTCAGAGGCCAGGGAAATGTCGCTGTTCGACAGGCCCGGTCGGACGCCATCGTCTTTGAAGTATCGATACTGGCCGCTGACATCGCCGGACAGCTGCACCTCACCGGGATCCAGGGCGCTTGCCGGGACAGTGCAGCAAGCGAGGCACAGATACAGCGCCGCGCGGTAGAGCGGGTGGCGGGGCATGCCTACCTGGCGCGCTTCAGCGAATTCTGGTCGAAATCCCTGGCGGTGAGTCCGCGGCCGAACTCGATGCTGCTGTAATCAAGGAGAGTGACTTTTCCTGTCTTGTGATTGCTTATCTCGTAGTGCAGCGCGCGCCAGAAACGGTCGTCATACAGTTGGTAATTGCTCTGCAGCAAGGTTTTGAGATGCTTGCCCGATCGGTCGTAGAACTCGATGCGCTGCACCCGGTACTCATCCTGGTCGTGCCGGATCTCCATGCGCGAATAGCCAGTATGGTCGTAGACAGGTATCCATTCAGACACGAAGCATTGCAACTCTCCGCAGGGCTCATCCCGCAGGTACTTGTATTCATACTTTTCCAGCTCAAAGGAGCTCATGTCCTCGAAGGCGAGCTCACTGCCCATAAAGGGGCCCGATTTGTTTTTCGAGGAAATACGCTTGACCCGCTTCAGCGCCGGCAGGTAGATCCACTGGTCATCGGGCTCCAGTCCATGGCTGTAGGTGAGCAGGGCGGTCCCTTTGACATCGGCCGGTTCATCGAAAATGGTGAGGCTCCAGTCGCCGTCATCGGCTTGCTCCAGGGTCCGCACGCGCAGGGTGCGGGTTCGCTCCCTGCCTTTGTTGTCCCGCAATACCATGGTAAGCGTCTCTTCACTGTCGCCGAAACCGCTAAAGCGGCGATCCGCCTCCACGGCGATTTCTGTGCCGCGTTCAGCGGCAGTGGCGGGTTCCGCCGGGGTAGTGTCCGCATGCATCCAGGCGCCAGCGCCCAGCAGTGAGGATGACAAAAGAATCGGTAAGGCATTTCTGGGAGACACTGTTATACCTGTTTGAATTCAAGTTTATGGGATGTGAACGGCGGTTGCTTCGGCACCGACCTTTTGGCTCGATTGCTCGAGTTCCTTGCCAAAGGGTTTCAGCACCAGCACCAGCGCCGGTAGTAAAAAGAGGTCCGCAAGCAGGGCAGTGACCACGGTAATGGACAGCAGTATGCCGAAGCTGGCCAGTACCGCCATGTCGGAAGCGAGGTAAACCAGGAATGAAAGCGACAGGATGATCGAGGTAATTATAATGGGGCGCCCGACACTCATCAAACCGATACTGATGGCCTGCTCGTAGTTACCGCAACGTATAAATTCCTTACGAATTCGACTGGTCATATGCACGGTATCGTCCACCGCGATACCGATGGCGACTGTGGCGAGCAGCATGCGCAGGTAGTCAAGGTGCATGCCGATGGCTCCCATTGCGCCGAGAATCAGGACAACGGGGAACAGGTTGGGCACCATAGCGAGCATACCCACCCTCAGCGAACGAAATGCCAGGCACAGTATGAGCGCGATAAAGGTGAATGCCAGCAGGTAGCCCTGGATCTGGCTCTGGGCGATATATTCGCCCATTTTCAGCCATAGCAAGCCAATACCTGTGATTTCCACTTTCGCCCCCGGGACAGGGTTGTCCTCGAGGTAATCCTGAAGTTCCTTTATCAGCCCTCCAACCACCGCGGAGTTCACCATATTTACCCGCAACTCGAGCGTGGTGCGCTGGTAATCGCCGCTGACATAATCCTCCAGTTCGCCGCCCCCGGATATCTCGTACAGCAACAGGTACTGGGCAATCAACTCATCGTTCTCGGGCAGGCGATAATAGGCCGGGTCATCGCCGTGAAAACTCTGGTTGATATCTTTTAGGATATCAACGATGGAATAGGTCTTGCGCACCAGTGGCGACGCTTCCGCCCTGGCCTGCAGCGCCTCGACGTGGGAGAGAATTTCCGCGGTTTTGATCGCCTCCGGTTGCTCCGCCTCGTAGATGAACACCACGTTGAGCATGCCGCCCATAATGTCCTGGATATGGTCGGTGTGCTGGCGGAACTGGGTGTGAGGCTTGAAGTCCTCCAGGAAGCTGAAGCTTACCTGCAGCCTGCTTGCTCCTGCCAGGGAGGCTACCAGTACGGCTGCAAATACGGCCAGGATGCCGTAGCGATACTTGAGGTTGAAAGTAACCAGCCCACTCAACAAGCTTCGCAGGCGGTCAGATTTTTTCTTTCCAGGGCCCTGTGTTGAAAGTGCGGCATTTTTTCCCAGCGACATAATGCAGATCATCACCGTTATGGAGGCGACAAACGTAAGCATCACGCCGAAACCAAGGTATACCGCCATTTCAGACAGGGCCCTCAGTTTCGAGCCGCTCATCACCAGGAAGCCGATGGCGGTTGTGACCGCGGCCAGCAGGCAGGGTACCGCCACGTTCTCCAGGGTCTGGCGAATGGCGTCACGGCGCAGTGACCCACCGGCGCGCAGGCGATTGAATTCGCTGATCAGGTGTATGGATTGGGCGACACCAATAGCTGTGAGCAGGGTAGGGGCTATCAGGAACAGCACCCCGACCTTATAGCCGGCCAGTCCCATGAATCCCACGGTCAGGATCAGCGACACAAATACCACTGACAGTGGGCCGACCAGGCCCAGCAGTTGCCCCCGAAAGCAGATCATCGCGATGACGGCGACCAGGACGATCGACATCAGGGTCAGTAAACCGGATTCCTTGTCAAAGGTCTCATTGTAGGCTGCATTCAGCGGAACATCGCCGGACCACCAGAATTCGATATCGTCATATTCCGGCCGACTGAGAATCTCGAGTATTTGGTTCTGGCTGGCCTGGGGGTACAGGTTGTCCAGGCTATCACCCCTGGCGGGGTCCAGTCGGATCTCCTCCAGCGGGTCGCTGCTGGTTGCGGTCATTTCCAGGAAGATCCCGCCATAATAGCCATCGCGACTGATCAGGGCGTCCTTGTATATAGGCTTTTTTTTCATCGCGGCGCCGTGGGCCAGCAACTCCTCCTGGCTGCCAGGCATCTCGTGCTCGAGCTCAGTGATTTCCAGAAAATCGTCCTCGGCCTGCATGAATTCCACGTTGGTCAGGCTGGTGACTTCGTGCACGAAGGGTACTTCGTCCTCAAGCGCCTGGGTGAGCCGCGCAATTTTTTGCATGGTCTCCAGATCGAAAGGGCCGTGCGGCGTATCGGGCGTCCGGTACAGGATGTAGGCAATCTCATCCGAGCCGAAGTCGTCCTGGTAGCGGATATAGGCGCTGTAGCTGGGGTCGCTTACATCAAAAAACGCGTCGAAGCTGTTGTCGGTGCGAATAGCAGCAGCCAGGACCAGTGCCGCCCCCAACATGGCCAGCACGAGGGCGAATACCACCAGCCGGTGGCCGTACATCCACAGGCCCAGTCGTCCAAAGAAGCGGTCCAGTGCGTTTATCTTGTCGCGTCTATCCACAATCTTGAAAGCCCTTCCAGTGCCGTGAACTGCAGCACACGGCTTTCTACATAGTCGTAAAAGGAGTTCCACATTGTCATTGTTTACGAGGGTGAGGTCAAAGCTTCGGCGCCGGGTCTGCAGTAGTGGTCCCGCTGTCTCGGGGGACGCCCTCGGGCAGTTGCAATTGATAGTGCGCCGCCTGGTGCTCGGTGTCGCCTGGGGCAGCCGGGTGTTCGTGCGCCTGTGGCAGGAGCGCGGTGTCGCCGGCTACCTGGTCAACGTCGCATCAGCGGTCTCGGTGACCCCGATGCCCAATATGTCGGCCTGCGCCGCGAGTAAATACGCGGTGGAAGGGCTTTGCGAGGTGCTGGAGATGGAGCTGGCTGAAACCCCAATTCGCGGCAGCTGTGTGCACCCGGGGGTCATTAATACGGCCATCGTCAAACACGACGAGCGCAGCGACCTTCCCCGGGAACAGGTAGAGCGCTTGCAACGCCAATACCGCGAGAAAAGCGCCCACCCATCGGTGGTAGCGAATGCCATTGTTGACGGGGGTGAAGAAAGGAAAACACAGCATCTTTACCGGACCCGGCACGGGCCTGCCTCCGATACTGAAGCGACTGCTGCCGCGCAAAATGTTTCGTCGGCTACTGATCAAGGCGGCGCGTGATACCGGGTACTTGTGAGTCTGCAGGGCGAGCCTGATAATTGTCTGGTCGAGGGCTTTTTGCGATGCAAATTGAACAGGACCGCAAGGTCTGATGCACTTTTAAACAGGAAAGAGCGATGTATTCCCTGAAGCTTTATCACCACCCGTTATCCGTTTGTTCGATGAAGGTGCGCCTTGCGCTTGAAGAGAAAGGTCTGGCCTGGTCCGGACGGGTTATCGACATCGTACAGCAACAAGAGCAGTTGGATCCATGGTACCTGGCGCTGAACCCAAAAGGGGTAGTTCCAACACTCGAATACAACAACGGTTCAAGCCAGGTAGTGACAAACTCGGCGGACATTCTCAGGTTTATTGGCGACTTACCCGAAGGGAATTCACTGATTCCGGAGGATGGCGAACAGCTTGAAATGATGAATACCCTGATTGACCTGGCAGATGATGTCGACCTGCAAATTCTGAGTTATGCACGCCACCCCTCGCAGGAGAAGTCAGGAAGCATACTTGATGCACGGATTGAAAAATCGAGAGAGTTGGCTGGTAAGCACCCTGAGCTGAAAGCGTGTTATGAAGAGTGTGCCAACAGATCGGAAAAGGCCAAAGCCCTCAGGGTAAGCGGTGAACATGTGCAAAGCATTGAAGCTCAAGCCACTGCCGCTCTCTCCGAGGTTGAGAGCCTATTGCATCACTCTCCATTTCCGTCAGGCCACGCCTACACCCTTGCCGATGTAATATGGACGGTCGTTTTGTCCAGGCTTGAGCGTCTCGGCTATAACGAATGGATAGCTGGCGAGAGATTCCCATCGGTCGCAAGATATTACCAACGGGTGCAACAACGCGACAGCTTTACTCGCGCGCAAATTCAAAATCAATGGTGGAAAAGCTGAAGAGACTGACTCAAACGTCAGTGCGCGATAGTCAAAATCAGCACCCGAACTCGTGTGGCAGTCTCGTGTATTCTGGGGGCAGTTTACTGATCTCCGACCTTTGACCTTCGGCCCAGGGCGTTGCTTCCTGAGCCATTTACCGGTTATTGCTTCTAGGTGCGTGATAAATCGATCGTTGCTGTCATAGGTGGCCTCTCCAATTCTTACGGAAATTTATTCGGCGCGTGTAATGCCGGTGAACGCATCGAAAGTTGAGTAAACTGTGCCCAGAATTACGTGGCACACACACCTCGTTTACCGCCGCTGTGCCCCCGAATATTTCCGGCAGTCCCACGCGGCCGGCCAGGCTCACAAGGTGGTGGCGACGGTCCCCGCCTCAGCCCGCAGCTGATCGGCGAAGCCACGCTTCTGCGTCGATGAGCGCGCGTGAGCAACAACCGAATGCCGGCCCTCATCGGACGCTCGCAGCACGTGGTTTAAAACCAGGTCGTGATCCATGCGCAGAGTTACCGCACCAGCCACCATGAGGCTGAACAAGGTGGATACCCATGTGAGCGTGATCAAGGTAAACACGGGGCTGGCTTGGAGCGCCTCGGGTCCCCAGTTGATTGAGACAGCGGCAAGGACGACGCCCGTCACCAGACCGATCGCACCGAAGAGCGCATGGGTGCGAAAGAAGGTGAGCTCGATGGCTCGCGGCTCGGGTTGAAGCTTGTGCTCGGCCGCCGGGTCGTTGGGGGCTACAATCCGGACCTGCCGCGCTTGCACCCGGTCGGACGCTGCGAGTTGACTGGCTGCCCGCATCGCTTCGGTGTCGCTGTCGAAACTGGCAACAACTTTGGACGGAAACTCCTCGACGATTGGTGCCACTGCTGGTGAAAGACTCATGATGTATCTCCTGTAAGTGGTTCCGAATCTGGTACGTCCGATGCAGGGGGGCAGATTACCCGGCCTGTCTGCATTCCCCTGTTCATCGCCGCATCTGATCCGGAACGGTAGCTAACTTGCCGGTAAACGCCCGCGATCTTGATTGAAAATCGAGTTTTTGGCCGTACCCGGACAATCCGAACAAAACCGCTACGAGACGCCACCGATCTGCACCGGATTGTCGATTGGCAGGTATTTGATCACGGCCTGGTGCTGGAACTCTGCAGTGGCAATGGTGCGATGTATTTCGAACCGGTCAGTCCGGGTTTGTGAGAAATGTGGAGGCTTCCTGCCACCAGGGCGCACCGGGATTGTGCGGGAGGGTATTGTGACCGGCATGCGTTTCCACACGCAGCCACTTGGGGCCGTCGTAGCTGTCGTAGAGCTGCTGGCCCAGTTCGGTGGGCACCACTTCATCGCGACCCGCCAGCAGGAAAGCCACCGGGCCGGCGTAGCGAGATAGGGCTTCCCGGGAATCGTAGCGCTCACTCAGCAGGAGACGAACCGGCAGGATGGGATAGTGGTGTGCGGCGACGTCCACCAGGCTGGAGAACGGCGTTACCAGCAATAGCCCCGCTACCTGCTTCGGGAAAGTGGCCGCCAGATGGCTGGCAACACCGCTGCCCAGGGATTCACCGGTGATAAAAACCGGGCGTGAGTCCGCTGCCAGCAATGTCTTCAGGGCATCTGCCGCAGCTGATTTGAAACTCTCCTCGGACGGCGTCCCCTGGCGCGCCCCGTAGCCGGGATATTCGAACAGGAAAACTTCCCACTGCTCCTGTAGCGCCTGAAAGCCCGCCACAAAATACTGCCGGTCCAGGGCATAGCCTGCATTGCCGTGGAAGACCAACATCCGATTTCGCGCTTTCGAGGATGCCATTGAGCGCCAGCCAATGGACGAGCCCGTACCGTCATGCCAGGCCTGCAGGCCCAGGCGCGAGGCGAGTTCCGCTAACTCATCGGCCCCGGCCCTGCCGGGAAAATAAATCAGTTGGCGTTGCAGGGCAGTGAGCATTAACAACGCTCCCAGGGCAAAAATGACAAGCGCGAGCTTTTGCAGGCGGCTTTCACTGTGATTCATCATCGTGGTGATAGTTTACCCGAATCGGTAGTATTCTCTAGAAGATGATGATGTAAAAGATGAACGCCTCAAGTCGCCGAAAGCTATCGTTTGCGTGACCGAGGGTTGTGAGCCAAGAAGGCCCATGGTTAGCGGTGTCCGGTTTGTAGTGAACGGCAAGAATGCGCCGAACAGTGTCCTTATCCAGGTGAAGACCGAATGCCAAGTTGATCTGTTGTGCAATGCGCGGACAGCCGAATCGAGGGTTGCGCTGAGTCATTTCTACGATGGCTGTGATGACTTCTTTGGATGGTCCTTTTGGCCCTGGTTCTCTGCCTCTACGAGGAGAATGGAGCAGACGGTGTTGGCAACTTAAGGGGCCGAAATTGCTAAAATCGGCTCATGAATACCTCCAGGCGCCACCGATTCCCGCCTGACATCATCAGGTATGCCTTCTGGCTCTACTACCGCTTCAATTTGAGCCACCGAGACATTGAAGATCTCCTGGCTGAACGAGGTATCACATCACTCGCGAATCAATCCGCCTCTGGTGTCTCAAATTCAGAGACATTTATTCCCGTCGATTGCAACGTAATCATCGCGGCTTCGGCGACACCTTTTTCATTGATGAAGTTTTTGTCAGAATCAATGGCAAGCAGCATTATCTTTGGCGAGCGGTGGACCAGGAGAGCCTGCCCCGTGAGCGCAGCGAGTGCTTTGGGTATGGCGAAGTGGTCGATGTCTATTTGCAAGCCAAGCGCGATGGGGCTGCTGCTAAGCGGTTCTTCAAACGTTTGTTGCGGAATCACGGTGGTGAGCCTGGGAAGATCGTGACTGACAAGCTACGAAGCTATCCGATAGCGCATCGGGAAGTGATCCCTGAATCGATCCACGTTAGCGACCAATATGCCAACATTTGTGTCTAACGACAAACTGGCTGATACTACCAGCGGCCTCGCACGCCGCTGAGAGCACAGGCGTTTCTCCGCCAACACCAGCCGAGCAATATGTTATGCAAATTTCTGATAAACCCCGAGCCATTCACTCCCCGATAATTACCTGCCTGGTACTGCTACTTGCAGCCTGCGATAGCGACAACAGTAATAATAGCGGCCCAATTTCACAGGTAGAACCGCTACCTGCGGACCAGCAGACCGTGTATGCCGCAGCCAATCAATGCTTTGCCATCGGCATCGATGACGGCGGGCAGTTTGTCAGTTTCACCGACGGTGACGCCGGCTATCAGTTACGAGACATTGATCCGGTCGCCGCCAGCCGCTTCCTGCTGCGCCCGGCAGATCTGGGCGTCTATCTTCTGTTGGATGAGAACAGCCAATACCTTACCAGCGACGGCGCTACTCTAACGCGCCAACAGGCCCTGACGTCAGACACCAACCTGGTCGACGGGGAGGTGGTGATAGAAGACCGGCTGCAATCGGAGGGTGAGTGGGCATTAAATGCGGCACCCGATGGCCTTTTCACCCTGTATCACCTGCGCTCCCAGGCCTATATCGGTAGCGAGGGCCTGGTGATGGAGGAGGCAGACGCCGCTGCGCTGCAACTTGTCCCGCAGAGCGATTGCGCAAGCTTCCCCGAGTTGTCACTGGATGCCAACGGTGAAATCTCAATGACGGAGTTCGATGACGGCGCTGTATTTGGCTTCGTTGAAACCCACTCTCACTTGTTCTCAAACTTTTCATTTGGCGGCGGCGGTGTTTTTCACGGCTCCCCATTCCATCGCCTGGGGGTTGAGCACGCCCTGGAAGATTGCGACTTGTCGCACGGTGAAGAGGGCAGGCGGGATTTCCTGGGCGCGGGCGCTGTCGACAGCAGTGGTGGTGTAGAAGAACTGATCCCGGCGCTTATCGCCGGGGAGCTGGCAGAAAAAAATCACGATACCCAGGGCTACCCCATCTTTACCAGTTGGCCGGACGCCCACCGCAGCCCCACCCACCAGGTGCAGTACTACAAGTGGCTGGAGCGGGCATACCTGGGTGGCCTGCGCCTGCTGGTGCAGCACGCCACGACCGACCGGTGGCTGTGCCAGATGACATTTGGCATCGGGTCACAGCCCAAACGCTACGATTGCAATGACATGGTAGCCGTGGATCGTATCATTGAAGAAACCTATGCGCTGGAGCGTTACATCGATGCCCTCTCTGGCGGGCCAGGTAAAGGCTGGTTCAGAATCGTGTTCAGCCCGGCCGAGGCGCGCGAACAAATCAAGGCGGGCAAGCTGGCTGTCGTGTTGGGCATTGAAACCTCTAACCTGTTTGAATGTGCGCTGGTGTCTTTCGGCGAGCTCAGCCCTTGCGACGAGTCTACCGTCGAGCAGCAACTGGATCAGTATTATGATAGAGGAGTGCGGGTACTGTTCCCCGTACACAAATTCGACAACGCGTTTTCCTCCGGCGATGGCGACCGTCGTACCAGCCAGATCGGGAATTTCACCCTGACAGGTCACTATAGCGATTTTGTTGAATGCAGCGAGGAGCTCCTGGCTGTACCGGGGGGCTTTGACAAGGGCGGCCTGGATTTCGCCGACCTGAATCAACCGCGAGAAATATACGACTCCGAGCCACCCATCGATATGAGTGGTTTTGAAGCTGACCCACTCGGCACGCTGTTGGCCAATTTCTCGCTACTGGGCGGCGGCGCGCTGGAGGGTGAGTACTGCCAGAACAATGGCCTCACAGAGCTGGGTGAATTCCTGATGACGGAGATGATGAAGCGCGGAATGATCATTGAAGTCGACCATTTCCCCCGCAAAAGCTACAAGCGCGCCTACGAGCTACTGGTAGAGAACGACTACCCCGCGATGGGCACCCACGGGCGCAACAATAATGGCCTGTTATACAAACTCGGCGGCCTGTCCAAATCGAATTTTGGCCGCTGCCGCTCAACGAGCGAGAGCGCCACCATGGACGACCGTTTCCAGGCGCGCATTCAGCTTATGCGCGACAACAACGCCTACCCGGCAGAAGGTTTCGGCTTTGACCTCAATGGTTTTGCCGGTGCGCCCGGCCCCCGTTTTGGCGACAACAGCGTATGCGCTGAAACACAAACGGATGAAGGCATAACTTATCCTTTCACCTCGTATGCCGGGGATATCACCTTCGAGCAACCGGTGGTAGGCAATCGCACTCTTGATTTCAATACCGAGGGCATGGCACACCTTGGTCTCGTCGTCGAGTTGATTGAAGATGTCAGACGCGACGGCGTGACTGATGAAGAACTGGAGCCTCTGTTCAAATCAGCCGAAGCCTATCTGCGCATGTGGGAAAAATCGGAAGCCCGCGGGGCGGCCATGAGCCGGTAAGCTAAAGAATATGTCTCTTAGACATGCCACGGGAATACTCGCCTGCCTGGCCAACATGGCCGCCTTCCCATTGGCTGTTGCTGCTTGGCATTGCATTTGGATGTACAGTTCGCTTCGCAAAGGCATCAGGCATATGACCAGACTTGCTTAGACTTGGCTAATTTCAGAATGGAGGAGGGTGGTGGTGTGAGTTACGCCACTAGCGCTTAGTAAAGTATGTTCGCCACTTTTTGGCGAACCCGCTTTGATTGCTCCGACGCCAGTAGTGATTCCAGTATCTGCCGGTTTTCGGGGAAGTCCTCCATGTTATTTCCCAGGAGAACAGCCATATTGTATCGTGCCTGGTCGTCGGCTTCCTGTCGTATGGCCTGCTGTGCCCATTCTATCGCTTCTGCGGGCGGTTCTTCCCAGGACGTCAGCGCCTCCAACATAGAGGCGCGGGCCTGGCTGTTGGGCTCCTGCCTGACCCTTGTCATCAGTTCAGCTTCGACCTTGTCCGGGCCCAATCTTCCCAATGTCTTGGCCGCAGCGCTGCGAACTTCTGACGATGGGTCATCCAGGTAGTAGACGAGATCGCGCTTCAAAACAGGGTCCGGGTCGGCAGTGTTCCCCAGCGCATACAAGTACACTGCTCGCTCCGTGGGTTCGACCGCACCCGAAGCGCCGGCGAGTAAATCTGCACGCACTGCCGCGTAGTCTACTTCTTCGTTCTGCCGCAAACTGTTCCCAATACTGCCTATGGCCAGTGCTGCAGTGCTGGGCAGGTCGCTTCGCTCAGTCCCCGCAAGATTGGTGTTTGCCAGGTTCCACAACGATGCGAGCGTGTCCCCGCTTGGCTCGCTGACACCGCCAAGTGCGACAATCGCGCGCATCGCATCCTCCGGAGGCCAGCTGCTATCTGCCACCACCGAGGTAAGAGCGGCTTGTGATGCGGGTGTTCCGGCCAGCTCAAAAGCGAGGTACAAGTCTGCCCGGGTTCTGACGCTGAGTTCCTCGGTTCTGAGGGTCTCAATCAATACCCCGGGAAGTTGGTCATCTGCTGCAAGAAGGTCTCGCAGTCGATGAATTACCCGGCTTCGTCCCTCTTCGGCAACATCGAGTTCCTCAACGTTGGTCATTAATCGTCTCTGGGCTTCCTCGTGGGACATCACAGGTGGGGCCGTTACCTGGTCGGTTGCCGTATCGGGTTGCGCGGAAGAGGCAAAATTCCAGTTACTGGCAGCAAGTTGCGATGGGTTGGCCACAAGCTTGATGGTGGCGTGGTTGGTAACCCTGACGGGTACGCTGCCGACATCCCGGATGTTGATAGTCTCGTTCAGGGTCATCCCTGTAATCCAGTCGTTCTCGGGATCGGCAAGAATCGTTTCAGTTGACTTCACCTCAGGTGCGGAGCCGGCGGGTATCGATGGAAAGTAGCTTTGCTTCTGCTTGGTTATTTCCAATGGAGAGGAGCGGGTATAACTTGCGCGGTATCGGCCAGAGCCATTGATTTCCTCGGCGACCCAGGTGGTGTTGCCCTCTATGACGACCTGAAACATGCGCACCAGGTTTTCAAGGATATCCCTGTGTTCGCTCGCCATTTCAGTGGGGAATTCGAAAGCCCCAGGGCGTCCGTTTCTATCAAAACGGACCCGAAATGGCGATGCCAGGGCACGATTCACCTGCGGGTCACTGGCGCCGTCTATGGTCAGGGTAACGCTGGCAAAACGCATGCCCACCCTGGCACCCTCTGTACCCGTATCAAGCGTGCGATACTCAAGTAATCCCGCCATGAGCAGGTTCATCGTCTGCCCTGCGCTGGCGCCGGGCATGGTCATAACAAAAGAAGAGTCGATATCGACCTGGTACTGCTGGGATCGGCCTTCTCGCCACTGCAGACCGTAATCCGTGGCTGTTGTGTCGGTTTGGCCGGGGTTCGAGGGCTGCAGGTTTGCGCTGGAACGCCACAAGATAAAGATTGCGCCCGCAAAAACAGCGGCGATCGCCAGCAGCACCGGCAGGCGTGGGGTTCTCATTGCCATTACTGCGAGTAGCGGGGGGAACCATCCGGGAGCGTAACAACACTCATCGGCCTTGATTCATCCAGCAGCTCATCAACCTTTCGGAACGCTGTCCACTGCGCCAGTGTGTAAGGGTATTTTAATGTCTTGAGCCCCGGGCATAGGCCCGTGACAATTCCCCAACTGCACTTTTCAACCGTAGGTACCGAGACCTTTACGAAAACGGACAATGCGCCCTTGGCACCGGTGAGCTCATTAATCACCTGTAGTCTTGGTACGTAGATAATCTCGGACAAATCATCCTGCACATTAATCGAGGAACCCGACCTGACCTTGAACTTCTCTTCTACCAGGGTAATTGAGCCCTCTACACCCACATCGGCTATGCCAACGGTGACTGCCGCAGATGCCCCGGCCTTGACGTTCACGAAGGGGGCTACTTCCAATGCAACCCCATTGCCTGCCGCTGGACCAAATATGATCGAATACTCGGCCCCGATGTTACCGGTCAGGGCGGCCTTCAGTTTCACCGGTACGGGACCTATGGTAATAATCTTGTCCTTGCCTTTAAACTCCTTGGTGAAAAAGAGCTGTAAAGGGCCAACTGTTCCATCGGGCACCGTGATGAACACCAGGGTCTGGTTCAGGTGCTCCAGCTCAAGGAAAAAGCCCGGGTCCTGTCCCGGTGGTGGGTTGTCACGATCAGAAATAGGCAGGATCTGGGCCCGGCCTTCTACCGCCATGAAGTCGACGCCAAGACCGAACACCTGCATGGGCGCTTCTCCCAGCGCGTTGAGTATGACGCCTCGGTTATCCGCCGTAGCAAGCGCAGAAAAATCCAGGCCGAAACCGAAGGTGTCTCCGCCCCACTTAGTGCTAAAGCCGGATTCAAACAGCACAGGGTCGTCGGAGGTATCCCCCACCTTTGGTGGCGGCAATACCAGGGCAAGTGGGGCGCAGGCCAGGTTGTCCAGCGTCTCATCCTCTTCAATAGCCGGGTTAGCTGGCCTGATTTCCACGCATAACTCAGAGCTCAAACTCCCGGCAGTAGCCCCTCTCAGAAAACCTGCGAGAGCTTGTAGCTCTGCGTTGGAAAGATCCGGGGGCGGTTCAGTGGGTTGAGAAGACAGAACATCGCTTAAAGTCCCTGGATTCCTCAACGCGATCTCCAGCTCGTTGGCGAGTCCTCCCGGAAAGTAGAAATCCAGGTGTGCAGACCTTGGGTCGAACTCTGACAACGATACATTGTTGCTGCCCTCGGCATCCAGGGTGACGATTTGTCCCACCGACCCTATGGGCAGCCACTCTTCCTCGGTGAAACTGCCGGAATCCGGGTCAACTCCATAGGCATTCATATAGCGAGCTTCGTTGGAGTTCCACAAATATAGCGGCACATCGTACGCGGAGCTGTTGTCCGACCTGACGATTTTCAGTGTGGCGTATGCCTCGACATTGATAGGGGTCACAGCGCCGTTTATGCGCCAGCTCAGCGTCCCGCCTGCATCTGAGTTCACTACACCCAGTTCGGCCTGCGCGTCGTAGTCGAATGCCTCTCTATCCAGCACTATGGCATTTCGATCGGGCTCCAGCATTTCTACCAACAAGTTCGGGGACTCTGCGGGTGAGAGCGTTGTCACTATGGCGGTTTCGTTGTCATTCTCGTTGGTTTCACCGATAAAATTGGCCGCGTCGACCAGTACGCCAATATAGTAGGGGCCGGCTATTTCAAAACTGGTGGGAACTTCCACTTCGAACAGGTAGCTGTTTGTGCCGGCATCGACCCGTTCGATGGTAGCGGTGTCGAGAACAAGCTGGCGTATATTTTCCCTGTCCTTGTCGATTGCAAATAACGCCACACTGACGTTCTCAGTGTCTTCCACGGCCTCAATAACCACGGTCAGTTCGAGTGGGTAGCCTATGCGGGGGAACGCACTCTCGATCTCCAGGGAGCTGGCGACCAGGTTGTTGGTGAAAATAGTTTCGAAGGTCCAGCTGCCATCAACGAATCGCATATCCGCAAACGTTGCAGCTGTCTTTGTAATGTTCTCGGGAGAGTCGGCAAACCTTGCCAAAACCCTGGCTCTGGATGATCCATCTTCGAGGTTTCCAACCCAGAAATCGATTCCTGACCGGACACCTTCCCTGCCCAGTACGTTGCGAAAGAGCTGTTCAACGTACCTTCTGTCGTTGAGCTCACCGTATTTTTTGGTGAATTCGGGAGCGGTATTGAAGCGCCCGGCTATGGCCGCTATTGGAGAGCCATCTTCAAAGGTTTTTACCCAGAAATTCAATCCTTCTTCCAGTGGTTCCCGGTCGAAGGCGGCGGAGTAAAGCCGCGCGATTGCCCTTACGTCCTCGGCATTAGCTGTGGCGGCCTGTATTGCGGGAGATAGTCCCGTCAGCACAAGTGAAATGAGTGTTACCAATAGTGATTTCGCGATGCAGTTTCCCCGGTGTGCAGTCACAACTCTTCGCCTCTTTCAGTTCGAAAGCAAATATAATGTCTGAAACCGTTGCTGAAGCAGTTGCCCGCAGGCACAGGATTGATGAACGCAGGGCACTGACCAACGTCACGGCGGTGGTCGCGTTTATTAAAAGTAGATCACAGTTGCGCAAACGGCAACGTCTTTTCGGGATTTTTGAGGGAGTTTAATCGGTGAGTTGATGTAAGAAACCACATAAAAAATAGGGCCAAAATCAACTCCACGACCTGAGGGTGCTACTCGGATCTGCACTCAAAAGGCTCGAGCCGGCGTGTTGGGTGTACAGGGTCTTTATGCGGTGTTACTCGTCAACTCCCCTGGCGTATCGGGCAGCGGCGCAAGTATGGATACAAGGATAAATACAAGGGCTGTTGTGGCCAAATCTCCCGCCGACTACGAATTATCAGGCCGGTCAATTGGTCGCGGCGCCCCCAATACCCATAGAAACTTCGATCAGTCTGTTGGTTTCTCTAATGTCGCGCTCACGCTTGGGAGTACGCTAAATCCGGTTTTGAACTCCGGTGGCATGCGGGTCGGCCTTCCAGTTTTAAGGTCGGTGCAAACATAATAGCTTCGTGCTCTTAAAAGTGTCCGCTCGGCGTCGATTCGTATGATTTGGAATCTGCGCTCAGCCCGGAGCCTACCACTATTCAGCGTCACCCAATTGGCAATCGCCACCCGATCGCCTGGATAGGCTGAAGCTAAGTAGTCTATTTCATGTCGAGTGGCTGCAAAGCCGCGATTGAGCTTACGGCAAAAACTGGGGCTCATATTGACGGCGTCACAATGAGCCCAGACACATTGATCGAGCCACTGTAGGTAGACACTATTATTGATATGCCCATACCCATCCGCTTCAGCATCAGTAGCGGTATGCTCTATGATATACGGGTCTGGATAATCCCAATTGAGGTCCTGTAAAGACATAGGCTATAGCCTTCTGATCATGTCGAAGATACGCAATGTAACGCGCTAAAGCGATTATGGTTGCCAGGTATGGGGAAATCAAACGGACCACCTCTTGCGAGCCAAAATTTCAAGTAGCCAGGGTTTATAGGAATCCCAAAATCGTTTCTCAGAAACTGCCGGTACGTTCTGTTGAATCGCTAGACGTAGGCGTTCTGTTTTGGTTTGCCGCGCATGATGAAGTCCAGCCAATCCCACTCTCCCGGGTTCATGCTACGCTTGACAAGTAATACAGGGGGGCAGGCCACGCGCGATAAACGCAGCAAGCATTTATTTACTCAGCGGCATCATGCTGGGATTGCTGATTGTTCTCGCCTTGCTTACCAGGCGTACTGGCAATATCCGGGCCAATCGCTTGTTGGCGGCGTCCCTGGCCTGTTCCATAAGCTACCTCTGTGGTCTCGTGATGGTCCATACCGGTACCAGCGAACACGTTTTCCTGGCCAGGATACTGGTCTCGATGTACATCCTGGGTGTGCCGCTGATGTACGGCTACGTGGGATTGCTGGTGGACGCAGCGAGACCCTTTTCCATCAAAGACTTTCTTCACCTGGCGCCCTGGACTTTGATATTGCCGCTGCTCTTTTCCCGGTCCCTGTTGATGACAGCGGAGAGATTCGAAGCGGCCCGCGGCGGCTGGCCGCCCCACCCGGTGGCCGTCATTGCACCGATCATCTACCTGCTTCCCGCCATCTATATGTATGCGAGCCTGCGCCTGATACGGCAACACCAACGGAGCATGGAGCTGATATTCTCCTATGAGGAGCGTCACACGCTCTACTGGCTCAAGGTGCTGGTCTTTACCTATTTTCAGGTGGCGGGCAAGAGCTGTTCATAGCCCAGCTGGGTGGCTCCGCGTCTCTTGAGGTCGCCTGTCACGCCTGTGACCAGATTCCTGTAGGCGCCAGCTCGCCGGGTGGGATCGCCGGCGTAACCCCCATCGATGAGAGAGACGTCAAGAAAGCAGACAGCACACTTTTCGCCGAGGGATACATTACCATCGTTGTCATACAGGCCGACTAAACGGCTGATGCCAGCGCCACGAAGGGCCTGAAGGGCACCCTTCAATCAATTATCAGTAAGCACTGAAACTGATGCGGGGAGCCATGTCGGCTCCCCGGCCTCTCTGTGAGGCTGGAAAGTGGCTCGTTAGCGGGGGAAGTCCACAAGGTAAGCGCGGAAACCATCGAGGGGAAAACGGCCCGCCAGTAAAAGCATGACGGCAGGCCAACCATTGCTATTCCAGATCAGAGATCAGATCGGGATTGACGACCAGGTTTCGAACCCCGTGGGCGTGATCTTCATCGAATACATTGTCCTCGCACCACTGTCCGACACTATCAATATTGACTTTGGCGACCCGGGGTCTGACGCTCCAGCTGACTTGAAGGGGCGATCCCTTTTCATTGAAGCCAGGCCCTGTGGTAGACCCGTCATATTCGATCGGTTCGCCGGTATTGTCAGGAATATTCAGTGCCTGGTGAAAGCCATCTTTTTTGCCGAGCCTGGTAAGCTCCAAGAAATCCAGCGCCTTATCGTCGTTTACCAGCACAAAGATCTGCGCTTCTACCCGAAGCTGTGGATTGCCGGTAGCCTCGTTCAGGCAGGCACCCAGTGTTGGCCCTGGGCCTACCATGGCACTGGAATGTACATAATGCACCTCAATGGTGTCACCGGGTTCCAGACCGCCGGTCTTTGCTGGACAAACCTCTTTCGCAAGTGGGGCAAGTTCGTCGCTGCTGAGTTCTCCGCTGTAGAGGAAGCCGGTTTCGAAGCCCTTGCCGTCGCCATTGCCCGCGAACCTGCTAAACTCAACACCGGCGTGTTCGGCACTTTCGTGGAAGTGAATATTGCAAAGATTCATTTCGTCGTAGTCGGGCGCTTCACTGAAGTCGACAGGGTTGCTGCCCGTTTGAGTGCGCAGATCGCGCGGTGACTGCGGTCCGAACCCTTTATCCGCGGTGCTCTCCGCCAGCTTCGCCCTCTGCTCGGCAATCACGGAGTCCGGTACAGTCTTGGTGGCAGCTAAAGCCTGGTCGTCTGCGCCAGCGTTAAGAACGAATGTGGCGGTGGCCAGTGCTACTGCAGTTTTTGGGTGCATTTCTCTGTCTCCATCTGCGTTGTTTCATGTTGCTGTCTAAACTATACGACGGTTGATGAGATGCGGATTAGAGCTACGAGAGGGGATTTTCCGTCCAATTCAGGCGTGAGATAAGTTGGTACTGACAGGTGACTGTGCTTCCTTGGCAGATTTTCAGGCACAGGTTGCTCAATCTTTGGTCTGCAGCAAAGCCTCATTGATCCAACACCCGGCTGCTACACGTAGTATGTCGAATGTGTTTATTGCGAAGCGAAGCCAGTGGCAACATCAAACAAGACCTGGATTTTTCTACTCAGCTTCCTGCTGCTGCAAGGAGCCAGCGTGGCCCATGCCATTGAAGAACCCCGGTATGAGTTACTGGACAAGGTAGGCGATGTCGAAATCAGGCACTACCAACCCGTTATTCAGGCGACTACCGTTATGCCCCCCAGCGGCGGCAATGGTTTTCGGCGGCTGGCGGGATTCATCTTTGGCGGCAACAGCGAAAACATGTCTATTGCCATGACCGCACCCGTGCAGGAAAACCTGTCGGGTGAGGGGAGAGCCATGGCGTTCACCCTGCCCAGCGAGCTGAGCATGGATGATCTGCCCCAGCCCGACGATCCCAACGTCCATATTGAAGCCATTCCCGCCCGGATAGTGGCAGTGTTGGGCTTTTCCGGCTGGGCCAGTGACAAGAAGGCCCTGGCAAAACGCGAAGAGTTGGCAGTACAGCTTGCGCAATTGGGGCTGTCTACCCGCGGTGATTGGCTGCTAAACCAATACAACCCACCCTGGACCTTGCCTTTCCTTCGGCGCAACGAGATCTGGATAGAAGTGGACTGGCAGCAGGACTCCTGATTCCGTCCACTGCTTGCTAACCCAGCCGGCGCATCCGACTGTGCTGACAAGCTAACTGTTTCAAAACCGTTGAAAGCGCTCTGTGCCGCGGGTTTATTGTCCAATTTTCCTCATTTTTTATCTGCGCTAGTCGTTACTGGGCGACATACCCGCCATCCACGGCGATTGCCTGTCCTGTCACAAATGAGGCGCTGTCAGAGCTTAACCAAAGCACCGCCTGAGCAATCTCATCGGGTGTGCCCAGGCGGCCAAGCGGGTGAAGCGCAGTGATTGCACTCTCACGCGGTTTATTGTCCTGTAAAAGCCTGTCAGCCATTTCTGTCTGGATTACACCTGGACAGATGGCGTTAATGCGTATGCCTGCCGAGCCATACTCGACGGCAGCGGCTTTGGTCAAACCAACCACGCCGTGTTTGCTGGCATAGTAGGCCGAACCGAATGTGCCTCCCACCAGCCCAGCAATGGACGCGGTGTTTACAATGGTACCGCTACCTTGCGCAGACATGTGGGCAAGCTGGTATTTCATGCACAACCAAACGCCTTTCAGGTTAATGCCAATTACCCTGTCCCAACTGTCTTCCTCGTATTCGGACAGGCGTTTGCCCACGGTGCCTTCTATCCCGGCATTATTAAAGGCGCAGTCCAAACGGCCATAGACCTGGATGGTATTTTTGACCATAGCCTCAACGTCGATTGTTTGCGAAACGTCGACTCTGACGAATGTGGCATCCCCGCCCGCGTCTATAATTGTATTGGTAGTGGTTTTGCCTCCTTCGGTGTCAATATCTGCAACAACGACCCTGGCTCCGTTATTGGCAAATGCGAGTGCCGCTGCTCTGCCTATGCCAGACCCGGCACCGGTGATCAGGGCTACGTGATCCTTGAGGCTTGTATAGCGAGTCGATTCTGATATGTTCATTTTGCTGTCCCGGTAGGTTTGCAGCTAACATTTCACAGGAAGAGGTGTATTGACAAGCTTTAGCAGCAGTAGCCGCACCCTTCCCGTTCGCCACGTGCAGATCAGGCCAGACGCGTCAGTGCGACGGCGGCTTCGCGCTCCACCCACCCGTAGCCACTGGCGCTGGCCGCATTTTGAGCTGAGGTCAGCAGTATTCGGGCGCTTTCGAAGTCGTCATCCAACCCGCGATCCAGGCATAGCTGTCCTCGGCGTAGATCGGTGAGCGCCGCAAAAAATCGCATGCCGTTGGTTTCGCATAGATCTGCGGCACGCAATAAAAGGGCCTCGGCTTCGTCGTACCGTCCCAGTACGGTAGCAAGGCCGCCGAGGTATAAACAGACCGGGCCTTCGGCTGTGAGGCCGCCAGCCGACGAAAACTGATCGACCCAGGGCTCCAGCACGCCATAGAGAGCGTGTGCGAAGCGACGGTCACCACAAACGATGGCCGCGTCGGCATACTCAGTCATGCCGTTCAGCCATGCCTGGTCCTGCGGTAACAAATAATTCGTGTCTGCGAATTCGCTCAGAATCCTGGCGGCGTCGTCGAGTTGCTGCGCTTGCGCGTAGGCCATCGCCAGCGAGGCGCGGATCGTTGGCAGACCCGGGTTTGCCTCGATCATCGTTTCCAGTAGTGGGGCCAGGTCGCCCATAGTGCCGCGCATCCAGGTGACGGCGGCGAGCTGCACACCGAAGCTCATTTGCGCATCGGGTTGGCCGCATTCATCGCCAATCATTACAGCTTCGCTAGCAAGCCTCTCGGCCTCTGCAAGATCGCCGCCTAATTGTGCCCGCTTCGACATGTGAAATGTGTATTCCCAGCGTAGCGGCGGCAAGTCGAGCTGTTGCACGAGTTGTCCGGCGATAGCGAAGCAGCGGTCTGCTTCCTTGACGTCATTGGCGCGTATCGAGGTTGTGGCGCGGTACATCGCGGCAAAGTACAGCGATAAGGGGTCGCCTAGTCGCTCTGCGCGGGTCAGCGCTTCGGCAGTCCATTGCAAGGAGGACTGAAGGAGTGAAGGCACGGCCAGTGAAAAAGCCATATGGTTCAGTGTGCGTACTATGATAGCGTCGTCGCCGGTTACCTTGGCAATGGCGAGGGCCTCATCGGCGAGCGCTTGCCGGTGTTCAAGTGTGCTACCAAACGTAAGCTCGGCGCAGAGCGCCCCCAGTACAAGCGCACGGTCGGGCACATCCGGTGGTAAGCGTTGTAGTGCCAGTTCCAGCTGAGCAACTTTCTCTTTATCGTTGTCACCGGTTTTGCTGTGCCAGCCGCGATCGTTTGCCAGCGCCGCGCGCGTGAGGCGTTCAGTGTCGTCAAGCGCTGCGGCGCGGTCACCTGCAGCGAGCAGTGTGGTGCGGAAGGCGGCATCGCCAGTCTGGCGTTGTGCCACGCCGAGTCCGATTGCAACGTCGAGTTCAAGCGGGTGCTCGGACAAGCCGTACTCGCTGATCAATGCCGTGGCAGTCACAAAGTAGTCGATTGCATCGGCAGGGGCGAGCGCACTGAGCGCTGAATTACCGGCCTGATAAGCGTAATTGATCGCCTTGGTCGTATCGTCTCTTTGGGGTGAGTAACACCAGTGGCGGGCAAGCTCCCCGATGCGGAGACCGGGGCGGTTGCCGCACAGATCTTCCAGCGCCCTGGCAACCTGGCGGTGCGCCACGGCCCGGCGCGCAGCGCTGAGATCCTGATACAGTGCGTGCTGTACAAGGGCATGGGCAAATTGATAATGGCTAGCACCATCTGTCAGTTCTTGAATAAGAGCGGCTTCGCTTGCCTGGTCCAATATCTCGATCAGCTGGCCTTCCGATATCCCGGCTGCGCGAGCGAGCAAATCGAAGTCGAAGTCGCGGCCGATGACGGCGGCGATGCCGAGTACGCGACCGCTTTCTGCGCCGAGACGGTTGATGCGGGCCGCAATTACCTCGCGTACGCTGTCGGGCAGGCTAAGCGAGTCGATGCCGTGTGTTGCGGCCCAGCGGCCGTCTTCTGCGATAGCGCCGGTTTCTGCCAGGTGGCGCAGAAGTTCGATGACAAAGAACGGATTGCCGTCGGTTTCACTGTGGACAGCGCGGGCAATGCCCATTGCGTCTTCGGGGGCGGCGAGCTGGACGAGTGCCTCGACATATTGCAGCACCTCGCCGTCGTTGAGTCCTTGCAGGTTAATGCGCGTCACACCAGTCTGGCGGTGTAGTGCGGCGAGCGTATCGAGCAACTTGCTCACTTCGTTATCGCGGTAGGTCGCCAGCACGATAAGCCGCATCGGCCGGTCGGCAGCCGCCAGGTGGCGAAGCAGGAGAAGACTGCCTTTATCCGCCCACTGAATGTCATCTAATAACATCAACACCGGTTGCTCATTGGAGGCTGCCGCGAGCATGCCAACCACCGCGGCAAACAATAGAGAACGTTCGGAATCGGCGTCGGTGGCTTTCGTGGGTGGCAAGTCCGGGATACGCCCCGCCAGTGCGGGCGCAATTCGAACCAGTTCGGAACCGTACTCGGCGACATGCGCGCGCAGCTGTTCTTCTGGCGCGTGCGTCACATAGTGACGTAGGGTTTCGGCAAACAATTGGTATGGAGTGATCAAATCTTCTTCGCAGTGCCCGAATAGCACCGTTGCGCCACGCTCGAACATCTTGCGTGTGGCGCTGGCAGCCAGTGTCGTCTTGCCCAATCCGGCCTCGCCTGATATGAGTACGATCTCACGAGCGGGTCCGGTGGCAACGCGCGACCATGCTGCGTCGATAAGCTGCAGTTCTTCGCTGCGGCCGACGAAGTTCGGGGCCTCAAACTCCAGACGGGAGGGAAGTGGAATGTGCGAAGCTACATTGGCGCTTTCCAGCGGCAGCCACATCAATTCAATCGCTTCTATCGGTTGCGAAACACCTTCCAGCGTCAGTGGGCCGACGGGACGGCACTGATGCGTACTGCGGCGACCAGCCATCAACCGGACCACCTCAGCCGCTAAGATTTGCCCGCTTTTACAGGTCGCGCACAGGCGCTCGGCTTCCACGATGCAATCGCCGACATAGCCGCCGTCTTCGCGCTCTACTTCACCAGCACTGATGCCAATTCGCAACCCGCTGTCGGTTTCCTGGCGGCGATTGTACATATTGACGCGCTGCTGCATGGAGACAGCGCAGGAGAGTGCAGCAGATGCCGAAACGAAGGCGACGGTGACGCAGTGCCCGAGGTATCGCACTTCCGCACCGCCATGCTCCGTGATGGCCTGGCGGAGTATGCCGATGTAGCGGGGTTCAGCTTGCGCCGTTTCGCCTGAGGCAGCCAAAGGCGATGTTTTGACAGCCTCGATCTCTTCGGCAAACAATATCGCCAGTTGTTCTGCGGACATATGCGGCCTCTATGCGGATTTCGCTGCCATGCCACCCGGGAGCGAAGAAAGGTAACGGATAGCGCTGATGCTGGGTTGGAACAGGTAGGCGCCGCCGCGTGTATGGATAAAACGTGGAAAGCCCCTGAAAGTGACGACGTCTTCGCCCGCTGGAAATGACATGCGACTGAACAGAGGGTCATTGTTGCCGAGCATCGGATCGTTAGAGCCGGTGATCCGCGGGTCCTGAAGCCCAAGGTTAGTCCAGTCGTAAAGAAGCGCTTCGAACTGACTGGTTAGGCTCGCGCACATGAATGAACCGAGCAAGCCGCGTTCCGCCTCTACCGGATTTTCCGGGTCGTAAAGTGGCCCGTAGGGAATGCCGCGGCGCACTATACGACGCGCATGGTTTGTGTTGCGCTGCACGGTCTTGGCGTCGCGCGGGTTGCTGCGGCGCAGGTGACTGCCAATCGGACAGCGCTGTCCGTCAGGGTCGGTCGAATAACCGAAGTTATTGAGTTCCTTGTCCCCGATTGGTGGGTTCGGCGTTGGTGATGTTGGGGATAATTCCAGGGGTATGCCATTGCGCCAGCGGCCGAGCATCTTTGCGGCGACCATCTCGCGCAAAGCGGCCTGGCGCGTCATAGGTGGCTTCCATTGCGTCTCTATGCCCGCTGGTAGTAACTTTTCGCCTAGCGGGGTGGCCATGAGTTCATCGGCGCACGCGGTCAGAAACTCCTCGAACTCAACGACCTGTTGTTCCAGCACGCGGAACGCGTTGAAGCTGCCATTAAAACCAAGCACGTTGGGAGTGGGCACTTTCCAGCGCAGATTCTCCACTGGCGTGGCGTGGCCTAGCAGCACAGCCCCGACCTCCACCAGGGGTTGGTCATCCCGGCGGCTGTCTGGCCCGTGCACGCCGTAAAACTGCGGCTGGGATATACTGTCCTTGAAACCGAAGTGTACTAGACCGCCTTTAAATCCCTCTCCTTCGAGTTCGGCAAGCAATTGGAACGCGCCGGGAGTCGCCAGGATACGCTCAGCGATACTTGAGCATTCACTCGCTTCATCGGCGTGCACCGTTATCATCAGGTGCACGCGCTCGCTTTGCTTCCACTCCGGTTTCCAAAGCGACGGGTCGCTCGGGCCTGTGTCGCCCAGCAGTTTGTTACGAGCTGCCATACCGGCGACAAACTCGTGCGGAAAGCTGTCCAGCGAAGCCGCTGACGCACCCAGCGCGGCGAGCCCCGCATGGGTTAGCCCGATGTTGACGCAGTAAGAGCGTCGTTCGACCCATGGTTCGGCCGTGGTAATCTGTGGCGCGTCGCTCTCATCGCCGCTGATTGCGTCGAGCAGCCACTGCCGTGCTGCGTCCGGTTGATTCACGGAAATGACCAGGTGGCGCACAAACGGTTTGCCGTAAGCGCGCAGAATATGGCCCTGAATATCGGCGAAATTGATATCGCTGCCCACGCTCACCAGCCCAGACCGGAATTGTGTCGGATCTGTGCAGCCGATATGCCTGGATAAGCGCTAAAACGCCCGATCTGTATATTGGGGTTCTGGTCGAGCAACAGCACCAGATCCCGAGACAGGTTATTGATGTTTTTCTCCTCTGGAAACAGGGAGGTGAGATCGCGCGGGATCTGGAACGCATCGTGGCGATGAATCCAGTCGATAAACGCTTCCGGGTGCTGGGCAGATGGCGAGGGTGGGGGGTCGGCGACAAGCCCCAGGAGTGAATCGAAAACCGAGCCGAAAACGCAGATAAAGTCGCGGATGTAGGCACGGAAATCGCCATCGAATACTGAGTACATACAGAGGTTGCCGCCAACGAGATCAAAGCGGGCGAAATGCACCGTGCCGACATTACTGAGGCCGGTGAACAGCTCGTCAATATTGGCGGCTACGGCCTCGACCGCCCTGGCGCGACCGACCGCTGTCTGATCCGCAAGCGGCATTACCAGGTTCATGTGCAGCTGCAGATTATCCGCTACTGCAGTTGAATATTCTGGTTGCGGGGTTTTCACCGGTGCAACGCGCCGCCAAAACGCAACGAGCACACGCTCACCGAGGTGTCGCAGCGCTGCGTACGCCTTTTCAAAAAAGCTCATTTGCGATCCCCTCCCATAGGACAGCCGCCACCTCGGGTATGCCAGGAATACTCATAGGCGCCGCGACGGGCCGCCAGTACAGGATCATCGGAACACTCGATGCCGGGGGCCAGCCGTGTTGGATTAAAGCTGAGGTGTTCGCAACCGGCCCCATTTTCCGCTGCAATATCGGTGATCCACAGTTCGCCTAGCACCACGCGCAGGCGCGTTGTGTCCCAGACCTTTGTCGGGTCGTTAATGTCATCACCCTGTCCGGCGACGTTCATACGAAGAACGAACCTAACGGGGCCGGCCTTGAGACGATTGCGAAGTTCCTGATGCAGATATTTGTCGTCGGTTGAATCCGCGGCGCGATACGGATCGGGTACCGCCTTTTCAATCGGCTGCACACCGGCGACCGGATCCCAGTCGAAGCGACAATACGTTACAGCGCCGTCGGCAGCGACCAACTTGAAGGTATGAAGCGCGTGATAGGCGGCGCGCCCGTAGCTGACCGGCGTGACAAGCATTGTAGCGGCCACCGTGCCGGGGCGGGCGGCCATATGCTTGTTTGCATAGTCAAGAACACCCTTGGTGCCGTCCTCGGGAAGATCCGGCGGACGTGCGGGCGTGCGCAGCTGTAGCATGTCTAGAAAGCGTTGAAACCATCCTTCGGGCTTGTCCGGTACGGGTACGCCAGCCGCTGCGAACTGTAAGAAGGCTTCCGGGGTTTGAGCGAAAAAAATCGGCAGCGTTATTGCAATAAGGTCGGACACGACGTCGTCCTGCAGGTGAAACTTGACAGCCATGCCGCGCACATCCAGTGCGCTGTCATGTTCAACAGGCGACCCTGAGCCGTTAGAGTAGCGCAGCGTCACGGGGATGTGCGCGCCCTGGAATTGCTCCGCATACGTGTAACGCCGGGCAACGTCCGAAGCGACGAAATACCCTGTTGCTCCAATCCCGACTGCATGCACCGGACGCATGCCGGCGCGGTGGTCGGGGTAATCTGTCAAAAGCGCGTTATAGAGGCGCTTGCTCATATCCGGCTCTTCGCCAGGGGGATCCGTCAGACGGGGCGTGTCGTGACGTGGGGTTTCTGTCAACACCTCATGGAACTGCGGTGCATTAGCCACACGGGCGCCGAGACGCCAGTAGCCTCTATCGATGCCCATAAGGTCCAGTATCATCGCCAGCACCGAAGTGTGGTCGTAGGGAACGTCGCCTTCGGCGCGAAACACCGTGCTCTCGCGGACATATGGCGATACGAGAATGAGTGGCACACGCACGCCAAAACGGTCAAATTCGAAATCCTGTTCGCATGTTGCCGGCGCTGGCGTATCGTCGTTGTCGGACCATGGCGCCGCCGCTGTCCAGGGTGGCGGAACATGGTCATACGTCCCGCCGTGCTCATCGAAATTTATGATGAATAGCAGTGAGTTCCAGATGTCCGGATTACCGGAAAGCGCCTCATATAAATCGCTCAGGAATTGCTCGCCTTTTCGGATATCGCCAGGCGGGTGATAGTCCGTACCATTGGGGCCTAAACCGGGACCAAAGGGTAAGGTCCAGGAGGGCTCGACAAAGCTGAATCTTGGTAAGGTGCCGTTAGCGATCATGCCAAACAGCGTCTGATCCGTTGTATCGCCGGCCTTGCCGACTTCGGCAAAGTTCCTGTCAAAGCGGGGGTCCTGTATCTGCTCGAAAATCCGCCGCGTGTAGAGATAACCCTCTGCGCCGAGAAAATTTTCCAGCATGTTCCCCTTGCTGTTAAAGATCATCCAGTCACTCGGAAGATTATGACCCTGCTCGTCCAGTACATTCCAGATTGTACGTTCACAGAACTGGTCGCCGCCGGGCCTGGCAAGCCAGCTCGAGTTGCGGTTATTAACGAAGGCCTGCAATTCCCCGTGCTCCATTTTTCCAAGCGAATTGCCGGTGGCGGCAAAAGCGCGGTTGCAGTTCGTCTGTGTAGGAACGGAAGAGAAGTAACGGTCAGAGACCGCGAAGCGGCGCGCCAGTGTGTTCAGCACCGGAAGTTCTTCCGGCGTGTAGCTCATCATGATCTCATCGTTGTTTCGATAGCACTTCGCGTAGTCCTGGTAGAAGCCGCCCATCGTCGCTCTGGTGGGCTTTTGCGGGGTGTGCTTTGTCTCGAAGAGCTGGTTGTTGACGTGCTCGTACACCTCGCAGGGGTCGTAGCGGGGGACTGCATGGCGGCCGCCGGTACCGCGGATGACGTAGTGCTTCTTGCCGTTTCGGTCAAGGTTAAAAAGATCCTTGTGCAAACCGTCGAAGTGCGGGGGTGAATCCTGCGGGTGCATGTGCTCAGGGGTGTCGTTCTCGTACAGCCAACCCAGGACATTATCGAGAGACCTGTTCTCCAACATCAGATAAACGATGTGTTTGATTCCGGGGTGCTTTGCGCTTTTCATTCCTCGCCTATGCAACTGTATGCCCACCAATTATTGCGGTCAGAGTACGTGAATTAATTTGGGTTGTCGATCAGGAAACGTGGAGTCCAAAACCGGTTTAGGGGTATATAAGCAAGGTACGCAACTGAGAGTTGCCGGCAAATGGCAGTACCACAATTGGTTATGCCAACTGTGCCCGTGCATCAGCCATGAACGCAGCTCTGGACCTTTACCGAGCCGGTAGTGCAATAGTCCTCGCCAGGCGGAAACCAATATCATTGCCCCGATCTATAGAACTTGCGCTGAGGCGAAAAGCGGAGCGGAGCTCGAAGGCACCGGTATTCCAGGAGCCGCCACGAAGCGTGTGTCGCGATGTGTCGCCGGCCAGCCAGGCTGAGCCATCATCGGGCCGGCCCGATAAACAGTAGCTGCTGTTCCAGGCATCCTCGCACCACTCCCGGACATTGCCGTGCATATCATGCAGACCGAATACATTGGCGGGGAAAGATCCGACAGTCGTGGTTCTTTGGCGGCTCTGGCCCCCGTCGCTCGCGCCATCATAGTTTGCTTGCGACGTTGAAATCGTCGTGCCGAAGTTGAACGGGCTGGTCGTCCCGGCCCGGCAGGCGTATTCCCATTCTGCCTCGCTGGGCAAGCGGTAGGCGTCGGCGCGGCCCTCTAATCCGAGCCTGCGATTCAGCCAGCTGGCGTAGGCCTTCGCGTCTTCCCAGCTTACATTGATCACCGGGCGGCGATTGCGGCCCCAGCCCTGGTCGATTGGCCTTTCCAGTGGCGCCCCAACGGCGATAGCCGCGTCCCAATCGGCGAACGTCACCGGATAATTGCCTAGCGCGAATCGATAGGCAATTCGCACACCATGCTGGGGTTCTTCGCGGCCGTCATCGCCATTGGAATGCTCCTGCGTTTGCGGTGTACCCATCAAAAACTCGCCAGGCGGTATCGTCACCATCTCTGGGCAAGTGCTTTCCGGCAGACCCGGAATAGCGTCGCGCCAAACCGCGCCGGGGCGCGCTCTGGCCTCTTCTGATTTGCGTCGAAGTTCAGTCTCCGCCTCCTCGCGCACGCGACGTGCGGCCTCGGCGCGGGCGGTTTCCCGAGCCCGTTGCTCCGCGCGGCGGCCTAGCTCATTCAGATGAAGCTCGATTTCGAACTCGAAGCCCGAGCCGGCGGCCACTGCCCGAACCCGTTCGAGAAAACTCTGCACGGCCCGGACATCAGATTTGGCCGGAAAGCTCGCCCAGGTCGTGCGCAGATCCGTCAGCAGATCAACGCTCGTCT
The DNA here is from genome assembly GCA_963765545.1 of uncultured Gammaproteobacteria bacterium. GTDB lineage: Bacteria > Pseudomonadota > Gammaproteobacteria > Pseudomonadales > Halieaceae > JARRPM01. Next base: position 94,392 of record CAVXWW010000004.1, read on the forward strand.
GAGTTGCAACAGGCGCTGCGTTACCAGCGCTCAATTCACCAGACGCTGCTTTCTGTATCGGCGGTGCTAATTCGAGCCCAATGAGTTTGCCAAGATGCAGAAGCGTGCGGTTCCAGCCTTCATGTGTGTCTTCACCGGCCCAACCGGCCAGATCAAACCAATTGACCTGGCGCAGGTCAGCTGGTGGAGCGAACTGGTCAAACCGTTCCACTGCCACGGGAACCATGATTTCCCGGGCAAGCGCATCACGGCACTCAATCATGCACCACGGCCGCTCGAAATACAGTGGCGACCAGCAACACAGCACAGCTTTTGATCGGCGTAAGGCCCGGTCAATAAGGTCCGGAAAATTTGCGCCGCCGTCGATTCTCTCCATATCGAAGAAGCAATCGAGGCCGAGCGCTTCCAGCCTCGCCTTGATTGCCTCCGCTTTAGCGCGCGAAGCGCGCGGATAGGATATGAACACATCGACCATCGAACTCTCCGCTTATCAATGTCGATTAGCATAGCGTGAATTGAAGGCCGTGTGGTCAAAAAACTCCTGAGTTACCCGGGTATGTTCAGGGGCAAATTCCCAAGGGCAAAGTAGCTTGGACTCCAGGCGGCTCGGAGGCGGGGTCTAGGTCAATCCCATCAACTCGACGATGCCATGGCTGTGTCCCGTGGTGTAGCCACCGTCTACAAGCAGCGATTGCCCCGTAACATAGGAGGCATCATCTGACGCCAGGTAGGCAGCCGCGCCGGTGACGACCGCCACCTTGTTTTCCAGGTTATTCATCTTGCTTCCCTCATTAGAAACGCCACCGATGTCTGCCGCAGCCCTTAACCTTTTCAACTCGGTGCGGCACGCCCCGCAAAGCGATTTGTGTCACTTGCCTCAGTTCAGGATTCAAGCTTTCCCATGGATTGCGAGACTGTCCTTCATGATCTGCAGAGTCTGGGCACGGATCGACTGCTTGTTTTTGGCGAACTGCTGCTGCGGTAGTTGAGCCAGTTGCCCTGCCACCGCCATACTGCGCGCAGTCAGCTCTGCCGGGTCCACTACCTCGTCGATGAAGCCGGCTTCCACAGCTTGTTCCGGGTCGTACACCTCTGACAGCAGGGCCACCCGGGTCATGTGCTGACGGCTGATGCGAGACGCCGTCAGTGCTACCAATATAGGTGGCAATTCCATGCCAATGCGGGTTTCCGGCAGACTCATCTTGAATTTACCGCGGCTACCGATACGCCAGTCGCAGGCCATGATGACAAATGCGCCCATCGCAATGCCGTGACCCGTGCTGGCCGCTACCAGGGGCAAGGGAAAACTGTACAGACGCACCAGCAGCTCGAAGCCGCGCTGTACCATGGCCAGGCCTTGCTCGGCGCCTTTCTCGAACTCCTTCAGGTCAAAGCCGCCGGAAAACATCCCCTCGCGCCCGCGCAGGATGACTGCGCCGGCCTTTTCTTCCTGCGCGCGGTCTAGCCCCGCATTGACATCATCGAGAAAAGAGGGCCCCACGACATTGGCCTTGCCGTCGTCAATAGTAAGCGTGACGATGTTGTGTTCGATTTCGTATTTCATAGGGTTCCACCTGCTAATAATGGCACGAATGCTGCCACTACCTGTTCGGCTATGCAAGTTCCTTCGGGCATCCTGTGCCGCAGCAGCTGATTTCAGTGCGTGCCCGTTGTGCGATGATAAACTACAATGCCACCGGGTTGCGGGAGATTGTCGCGACGCACTTTATGAACAAAAGTTAGGCTGGCGAAACCTGATTCGTCGATCACAGGAAACACCTCATGCGCTATTTTCTCGTCGCCTGCCTGCTGGGCAGTGCCAGCACATTCGCCACCTTGCCACCTTTTTCTGCAGAGGACGTATTCAGCCTGCGTTACGCCAGCGAACCCCGGGTCAGTCCGGATGGGTCCTTTGTAATCTACACCCAGAACTTTATGGACATAATGGAAGACCGGCGGCGTTCCAATCTGTGGCGGGTCGACCTGGATGGCAGCAATGGCAGGCCGGTGACCACGGGCGCCGTCAACGACTCCGGGGCCCGCATATCACCCGACGGGACTCGCCTGGCCTACCTGTCCAGGGATGACAAGGGCGTACAGATATTCCTGCGCTGGCTGGAGGGTGGTGAGAGCCTGCAGCTGACCCGGCTGGAGCACAAGCCCTCAACGCTGCGCTGGTCTCGCGATGGTCAGTGGCTGGCGTTCACGCAGGTGGTGCCCAATACCCCCGTGACAATGGGCAGGCTGCCGAACATGCCCAAAGGGGCTGAGTGGGCGGAGCCGCCAACCGTAGAGCAGCGCACCCGTTTTCGGGCGGACGGCAAGACCAGCCTGGTCGACGGGTATACCCACGTGTTCGTGATACCGACCGGCGGCGGAGCGGCGCGCCAGATCAGCTCCGGAGATTGCAATCACGCTGGTGCAATTACCTGGTCGGGAGACGGCAAGAGCCTGTATATCACAGCTAACTGCAACGAGGACTGGGAAATCAACCCCAGAAATACGGATATCTTCCAGGTTGATATTGCCAGCGGGAAGCGCCGCGTTATTACTGACCGCGCAGGGCCGGATAATGGCGTAACGATGTCGCCCGATGGCAAAAAACTCGCATGGATTGGCTTCGATGACAAATACCTGGGCTACCAGTCGAACCTGCTGTACATCGCCAACAGCGATGGCGGTGAGCGTCGTGAATTGCTCGCGGACCTGGATCGCAGCATCCGTGGCGCCGAGTGGTCCTCTGATGGTCGCGGGCTTTACGTGCAGTACGATGACCGCAGCCTGACACGGTTGGCCTATGTTGACCTTGCCGGCAAGTTGACCGCGGTCAGCGACCAGCTGAGCGGCCTGTCTTTCAGTCGCCCCTACACCGGTGCCAGCTTTGCTGTGGGCGGCAACAACAGCTTCGCTTTTACCACCGGCACACTGTCCAGCCCGGCCGACATCGCAGCCGGGCGCGGCACTGGCAAGGTTCACCGGCTCACTGACCTCAACCTGAACCTGCTGCCCCACCGCAGCTTGGCGAATTTTGAAGAGCTTTGGCTGAAGTCCAGCCATGACCAGCGTGATATCCAGGCCTGGGTTGCATACCCACCCGGCTTTGACCCGGCAAAGAAATACCCGCTGTTATTGGAAATTCATGGCGGCCCGCACACTGCCTATGGTCCCCATTTCGCTGCAGAGATTCAGCTATTCGTGGCTGCCGGTTACGTTGTGGTCTACGCCAACCCGCGCGGCAGCACCAGTTATGGTGCAGAATTCGCCAACCTGATACACCACAATTACCCCAGTGAGGATTACGATGACCTGATGTCCACCGTCGATGAGGTTATCGCCAGGGGGTCTATCGACACTGATCAGCTATACGTGACCGGCGGCAGCGGGGGCGGCACGCTGACAGCCTGGATTGTCGGCAAGACCGACCGTTTTCGCGCGGCGGTAGTGGCCAAGCCGGTGATCAATTGGGCCAGCTTTGCACTGACTTCGGATAACCCGGCGTATTTTACGCGCTACTGGTTTCCGGCCATGCCTTGGGAGGCTCCTATGGAGTACTGGCAGCGCTCACCGTTGTCACTGGTGGGTAACGTAACGACGCCCACCATGCTGTTAACCGGAGAGTCAGACTGGCGTACGCCCATATGGGAATCAGAGCAATTCTATGCCGCCCTGAAGCTGCGTGGGATCGATGCTGCACTGGTGCGCCTGCCTGGCGCCTCCCACAGTATTGCCAAGCGCCCCAGCCAACTGATTGCCAAGGTCGCTGCGATACTGGCCTGGTTTGAACAGCACCGTGGGAACTGACACGTGCGGTCGTCGCGACCGAAGATATCGCCTTGCGGATTATCAGCGCAAAGCGCATTTGCCTGGCCCTGAAACGGTGATTGACCTGGATCAAACCTTCACTTTTTAGGCCGTTCATTTGCTTGAAAAACGCCTGTTTGGGCCACATTTCATAGTACAGTTAAAGGCAGATCGTATGACACACCCAGTGTCGCATATCCTTGGTATAATACAGTGCCAAGGTTTATTTCGTTCGAATTGCTTGGCGATCCCCGGTTTGGGTCCGTGTGTTTCGGCCGAATTACCGGCTATGCCAAAGAGGTCATCCATGTTTGTGTAAAGGGCGGGATTCTGACCATTGCGGTTCGGCCAGTAAGGCCAGTTCGCGGGCTGAACCCCATATCGATCAAACTCAGAGTAAACAAAGGAAGATTCCATGCGTACAGTGAAGACAACGTTGGCATTCTGTCTTGGATGCCTCATGGCCGGTTCAGCGTTGGCCGGGGTTTCAGCCGAAGAAGCGGCCCGCCTGGGCCAGGATCTTACCCCGATGGGGGCTGAGAAGGCCGGCAATGCCGACGGCAGTATTCCGGCCTGGGATCCCGCAGGTGCAACGGTTCCCGCGAACTTTGTCCAGGGCTCGGACAACTACATCAACCCCTTCCCCGATGAAAAGCCGCTCTACACCATCGATGAAAATAACTGGCAGGACTATGCCGAGAACCTGACTGAGGGCACAAAGTCTGTATTCAAAAGGTTGGGGCCAAAGGGCTTCGCCATCAACGTCTACCCCACCAAGCGTACCTATCAAGCACCGGACTGGCTGTATGCCAACAACGTCAAGAACGCCACAGGAGCCACTCTGACAGAGGGCGGCCAGAAAGTTGAGGGCAACTACCCCGGAGTACCATTCCCGCTGCCACAGACTGCCCTGGAAGTCTTGTGGAACCACCTGATCCGGTATCAGGAAGACTTTTCGCTGGACTACGACGTGTATTACGTCGGCTCCACAGGCAAGGCCATACTCGCGACCACTGCCTCTACGGCTTCCAAGTACCCAATGTACTCAGAGCCCGACCAGGTGGTGGGCGATACGCCCTGGCTACTGTTGCGGATCAACTACACGGCACCGGCACGGCGCGCGGGGGAAATTCTGTTGGTGCACGAGCCTGGCGCAGACTACACCGAGGGCAAGGGCCGCAAGGCCTGGCAGTACCTGACCGGACAACGCCGCGTCCGAATGGCTCCGGCAGTGTCCTTCGACACGCCTAATCCCGCCGTCGCGGGCACCTCCACCTATGATGACTTCTCCATCTTCAACGGTTCACCGGAACGCTACAACTGGACGTTGCTCGGCAAAAAAGAAATGATAATCCCGTATTCCAACTACGACTTCCTGTTCCAGCAAAATGTGGAAGACATGCTGGGTGAGCATTTTCTCAAGCCGGATCACATCCGGTGGGAAAAGCACAGGGTGTGGGTGATTGAAGCCAACCTGAAGCAGGGCCAGCGCCACCTGTACGCCAAGCGCCGTTATTACATTGATGAGGACAGCTGGACCGCGTTGTCAGGTGAGGTGTACGACGGTCGTGACACCCTGTGGCGTGTGCAGTATGCCTACTCCGCCCAGTTGTATGACCGCACCTCGACCTATGCCGCGTGCTATGGCGGGTACGATCTCCTGCAGGGTATCTACAACATCAATACCAAGCCCATTCCCGGCAAGTTTCAGAATGGCGTAACCCAGGGCGACAAGTATTTTACGCCTAAAGGCATGGCTCGCAGCGGAGTTCGCTGACCTATCAATTCAGCCTGTACTGGTAAGCTGGCTGGCCAGGGGCTCTATCTTCTGGCTACCAGTTTCCCAATTTCGCGGGGCTTTTGGTCGATTGGTAATGAGCGAATCAGGGCACGTTCTTCACGGTTTCAAAAACTATTCGCACAGTTGACGAGCATCAATGGGACGCGCAGATGGTGATGCTACACTCTCCCGGTTATTGAACGAGTTGGTTTTGTGTGAGATTTCATTAGTTTGAAACGTTGAGTCGTTACCTGGATAAATAACTGTTTGATGGTGGCAGGTGGCACATGCGGCATGAAGCGTTTGCTGTGATATTTGCATGTAATAAGGAGGAGTAATTATGCGTTTTTGCCAGGTTTCGGAACTAATGGATTGGATAGATGCCTACCATCAGGCATTGGCAGAACAATATGCCATTCTCGCAGATGAGGCAGTTAGGGAGAGGGCGGCATTGCTGCTCAAATACCTGTCAGAACATCAGCGGCTGTTGGCGGAGTCGATGAGCAAGTACGAAATGGATGCAGCCAATAGTTTGTTGACTACCTGGTCTGATCAGTGTCCTGAGCTTGACCTTCCAGAATCGGTGACTCAATTGCACAGCGACTTGTCCGGTAAGGGCACAGAGGAAATCATCAAGCAAGTCATTGAGTTTCACGACATTTTGATTGATATGTATAAAACACTAGCCGAAAAGGCGCCGAATTCCCCCGTCAGGGATTTATTTGAAAGCCTGGCCGAGATGGAGCGGCAGGAAGCGATGCGAACAGTAAGGGACGCGCAGCGGCTTGAAGACTACTGATTTGGTGTGTCTGCCAGGCAGATAGAGCTAGATAGTTGACTGCCGAACAGGAGCCTATTGAACAGCATCGGCGGGTTAATATCGGTGCCGACGCGTAAGCAACACCTCGCAAAACTTAATGGACCGCCTGATGCGAGCAGGGTATGGAAGTATTAGCCTGGATTATTGTCAGTGGCCTGGCGATGAGTGGTGTGGCGCTCGTCGGCGGCATTACTCTTTTCCTCGATGACCGAACGCTTCAAAAAATCACATTACCACTTGTGGCATTCGCAGCAGGATCGCTGATAGGCGGCGCGTTCTTCTACATGATCCCGGCCAGCATCGAAACGATGGGTAACACTACCACGTTATTTTTCTGGATTCTCGCGGGTTTTACGACATTCTTTGCACTTGAGCAATTGCTGCACTGGCATCACTGTCATCGAGCAGGGGCAAGCTGTAAAAAACCGTTAACGTATCTGATCCTCATCGGCGATGGTCTTCATAATTTCATCGGTGGACTTGCCATCGCAGGTACATTTCTCATTGATATACAATTGGGGATCATGACCTGGCTCGCCGCTGTTTCTCACGAAGTGCCACAGGAACTTGGTGATTTCGGGGTTTTGATTCATGGTGGCTGGAGCAAGCGAAGCGCTTTGGCGTTTAACGTATTATCAGCGCTGACTTTCCTTCTGGGGGGGCTGGTCGCCTATTCTCTCTCCTTCAATTTCGACATGTCCTTCTTGGTACCATTTGCCGCGGGCAATTTCATTTATATTGGTGCCACTGACCTGGTCCCTGAAGTAAACAAGCACAGCGGTTTAAAGAACAACTTGATTCATTTTAGCGCGTTTGTTGGTGGTGTCCTGGTTATTCTGGCTACGCGTCTTACGATGGCTTAGGCATAGCGCTAAATTTCATGTTGACCACAGCATGTTTGTCCGGAGTCGATTATTCCACTGTGTAATATCGCCAATTGAAGTGGCGCCTGTTTACACATTTACGTGACTCAGCTGAATGAGAGAAAATGAATTGAACAGGGCAGTGACATGAATTAGCCGATGGTTTTGAGCAGGTCAGGCCAGACTAACTTGCTATCACGCCCCAGCTGCTGAATAGCTCGCGCTCGCCGGCCGGCCCTCTGTACGGCAGCGCGCCCGGGTCTTCCGGGATGGCCTCGATCTGCGCGGCCTCCGCAAAGCGCCGCGACCTCCAGCATTTTCTCCATGGTGAATGGAATATTTTCATAGGGGATTCCCTTCGCTCGAAGGTAGGCCTCCAGTTTGCCCGTGAAGTAGGACTCGTGACCGCCGATGACTTTATAAGTCTTATTCATTGTTCGTTTTCCTATACATATTTGATTCAGCGCTTCTTTGATTTCTTCGCGGCGGCGGTTTTAGAGCGGGCTTTGGGTTTAGCACTGGTCTTCGCAGTCCCTTTCGGCCTGGCACCGGCCTTGGCCCGGGGCTTGGGTGTGGATGGTGACTTGCGGGAACTGGTCTTGCGTTTCGGCGTGGCCCTGGTCTTGCGCCCGGGCTGGCCACCAGCCTTCTTTGGCGGGCTGGTGAACCCGGCCGCTTCTTCCAGTTCCGCCAGTGCCTCCTCCATGTAATCGATGATGCGCTGTACCTGGGGCATTGAGCGGCGGCAGGCGATTATGCCGAAGTCCACATTCTGGTCATAGGTCGACAGTGTGATGTTCATGGCCACACCGTCCATGACGATAGAGGCGGGGTAGGAGCCGTCGAGACGGGCCCCGTTCCAGTACATGGTTTCGCGTATGCCGGGCACGTTCGAAATTACGGTGTTGAAGGGCGGCAGGCGGCTGATAAGCCCCAGCGGCATGAGCAACATGCCTGGCGTCTGAAGCAGCATGCTGAACAGTTGCGCTTCCCACGGTGACATGTCTGTGAACAGCGCCTTGCCGGCATCAGTAGACGCTTTCACAGCGGCAAAGCGATGGGCCGGACCCCGGATGTTGGTGCCCAGGTCGGCATTGATCGCGGCTACGGCGTTGGACGAGTCGACGTCGCCCTCAGCGCGTACCGACACCGGTACCATGGCCTTCAGCGATTCCCTGGGCAGTTCCGCGTGGTTTTGCAGGTAGGTGCGTAGTGCTCCACCGCACATGGCCAGCACGGCGTCATTAAAGGTTCCGTCGAAGGCTTTTGCCACCGCCCTGATGCGGGCAAAGGGCCAGGACTGTGCAACGAAGCGGCGCGCTCCATCCACCGAGGTGTTGAGCGAACTGGTCGGGACTTTCAGAAAGGGCAGCAGCAGATTGTCATCCCCGGTACAGGCCCGGGTAATACGCCTGGCAGCGCCATACAGCTGCGCACCTGAATCAAAGCTGGCCTTTAATGCCTCGACGACATTTCGCAGCTGGCCATCGGAAGGCCCACCGGACGGTGCGCGATTCAGGGTTGCCCGATAGCGTTTCCAGCAAGCCGGTCAGGGCCAGCAGGAAAAGTGCCAGCATCTACCTGGGGTCCCCAGGTACAAGCTTGTGCCGATGGTGTAGGCAATAGTCTTGGCTAGTGCCGCCGTTTTAAAATGATGCTTGCCGCTGAACGCCGGGTTGGTGACGATCTCCAGGAACGACCTTCGGCTGCGATACCGGAAGACGGCCGCCTGGGTCCAGTGCTCGACGTTTTCCCCGGGCGCCGCTCCCTCGACATCGGGCGGGTCGTCGTTCATGTCAAGGTTGTTCACCATCAGGAACTGGCGCCCGCTGTCTTCGCGCGCAAACGTTTCAATAAAGGCAACGACCTGTGGGTCACCGTCGTTCTCGGCCATGGCGGATACGAAGGTGTCGATCTCCTCGTCACTGAGGGGGCCACCAAAATCCGTATACCAGAGAACGAAAAACATTTAGAGCATGACGGGAATCAGCCAGAGTATCAGGCGTTTGCTCATCTGCGTGTATTCCTCAATTCAAATAGTATTCAAGAATGCCACAGCTGGCATACAGCGCCTGTATCCTGTCGTGTCCCGCAGCGTCGACGCCTTGCAGTTCGTCCTGCACATGCAGGCGTGCGACGTTGAGACGTTTCTGGGTACGCGCTTTCGTAGTGCCGAAACCGTAGTCGTATTCGTAGTATTTGTCGCCGGCCAGCCCTGCGGCGACATTGGCGGCTGCGAATTTGAAATAGGTGCGTTGCAGGTAGTCCAGGAGCACCCCCAGCGTTTCCGGTACCGTATCGCCGGCCATCCAGCGGGCTGGCTCAGTTTCCCAGTCGCGGAAAAAGCGTTCGGAATATCCAAACAGCATGTCGCGGTGCCGCCCCAGCCAGTGGTTGAAAGCATCCTCCAGGATATAGCAGCTGGCCCGTTGCAGGGGTGCCTCCGGCACCACCGCATAGTCCTTGAAGCGGTCGTTCAGGAAGGGGCCGATGGCAATCGTGTCGTGAATCAGCCACTTGTCCGGGGTCATCAGCAGCGGTACGAAGTGGGTACCGGCCCTGGCTTCCAACTCGGCCTGCGGGCTTCGGTCTTGAACTGCCAGTGCCAGGGAATTCGCTGAAAGCGTAGCTGGGCTTCGAGCTTACGCGTGAAAAAGCTCAATTCCGAGCCCACCAGTGCGTATTCACCCCTGTACATTTTCGTGTTCCTCGTAAAGCGCTCGCGGTATTGGCAAGCGCTCTTGGTGCCATCTTGTCGGCAGATCGCGAAAGGCTTACATAATGGCATTTAGCGTGTCAATAACAAGGGCAGTCAGGGCCTTATGCCTGAGCGGGTGCGGTTTTGTCCGTGCGAAACTCGGGCGCGCCATCGAAAGTAGAAATAACCCTATTAAACCAAAGGTATTACGGTGCCGAAAACTGTCAGCAAATTTTACATATCGAGATTTCCCCAGGATCGATGGGAGCCCTAACTAGCTGTTTATAAAGCGTCCAGTTAGTTTTGGCGTGAACCCTGCACCCTGATTTCGGGGCTCTGTTATGGTCCTGCGAGTGTTTCAGCCCTGCATCGCCGAGGGCGCAGCACTGGAACGTCTTCGTCACAACTCACTAATAATGTTGACTGCCAGAACGCGCAAGTCAGCCGGAGGTTTAGATGCGAAATCAAAGAAAGCTTAAGCAATCTGTAATATCGGTGTTACTGGTGACCCTCCTGATCCCCGGGTTGGCGCTCGCCAAGGGCTCCGGTAAGAACAGAGGCCTGAGCCCCGAGGCCATGCAGGAATTGCGGGATGCGGGGATGGATAAGTATCTCGGTGAATTTACGCCGTCCTCTTCGGAAGACATCGGCGATGGTTGGACAAAATACACCTTTGACACTGCTGATGGCGACGGCCCGATCTGTATCGACGGCTCCCCCTATTCCGTCTTTACCCGTAACTCCAAGGGCAAGAGCAATGAAAAGAGACCAAACGAGTTGCTGATTATGCTCCAGGGCGGCGGCGCATGCTGGAAGGGTGTTACTGAGTGCACACAGTTTGTGGCGGGACAGGAGCCGCCCTTTGAGCGTGCAGGTATCTGGGATTTCGACAACAAGGACAATCCCTTCGACAAGCACGCCGTCGTTTACCTGCCTTACTGTGACGGCTCGGTGTTTGTAGGCGACAATACCGTTGAGGACCCGGACTTCGATTCGGCGTTAGGTGAGGACGGCGAACGCAAACATCGCGGTCTGCGCAATCTCAGCGCCGGCCTGGATGTGGCCCGCGCGACATTTGGCAAGCCGGCAAAGATCACGGTAGCGGGCACCAGTGCCGGTGGAGTGGGTGCTGCCAATTTCACCCCTTTCCTGGTGCGCCTGCTGTACGGCAACAAGCTGCAATCCTTAACCGTGTTCAATGACGCGGGCCCACTGGCCTATAACCCGGCTGCGCCCGCCGCCGCCGAGGCGCGTGCAAACGACTGGCTATTCGCTCAGTTCTATCCCGCCAGTTGCAGTGCTTGCAGCCCGCTTCTTAACCAGACAGGGCTGGTGCAATGGCGCCTGGACAATGACAGTACCATCAGGGAGGCGGTCTACCAGACAGACGCAGACGGGACCAACACCTTTTTCAGCAGTCTTAATGTCCCTGGCATTCCTCCCATCGCTCCAAACTTTCCCTTCGGCCTTACCCAGAATGAGTTTCGTGATTTGACGCTGGACGCGCATGCGCCGATCAATGATTCGCATCCCAAACGCTACAAGCGCTTTATTGTCAGTGGCGACCCGTCACACACGGCCTTGCAGTTTCCACGATTCTACGACCAGGACGCGAACGGAGTGTTATTGAACGAGTGGACAGCGGACTTTTTGAAGAACAGAAAGGGCTGGATAGATATTGTTGAGGATTTCGTCGCGGCTCCTACCGCCACGGCACCCTGACAGCCCTGTTTTTGTAGCGACCATTGGTGCCCCGGCGAGCCTCGCGGCTTGCCGGGGCACTGTTGTTTCTGGTCGCGGCGCCAGCAGTTCGAACTGCGTAATCTGGCCTTGCTGTAAAGAACAGGCCGCTTTCAACAGGACTCTGCAGAGACGAACATTGTGAACCTATCTATGACAAAGATCGAACGGGAAGCGTTTCTTGCCGCTGTCCACGTTGCCGTTATCGGGATATCTGAAAGCGGGCGGGGTCCACTCACAGCACCGATCTGGTACTGGTATGAGCCCGGAGGGGACTTGTGGTTTGAAACGCAACCGGGGTCGCGCAAGGGCAAACTGCTGCATGTGGGCAAACGCGTTAGCCTATGCGTGCAGGACGAACGTCCGCCCTATGCTTATGTCAGTGTTGAAGGCCCGATAGTGGAGATTGCAGACGACGATCGCGATTTGCATGAAATCCCCATGGCTGTTCGCTATCTTGGCGAACGGGGAGGGCGTGAATACATCGCCAGTCTCCCGCCAGCGCAATGGAAACGCTATATCATGCGCCCTGAACGATGGCTTACCCTGAACGGTTCCAGGGAAGCCCGGTCCAGTTCCCCAGAGTAGACTTTCTGCACTCCAGCCATAGGCTTTTACAGGCGATGACGAGCCGGTGCCAAGAGGTTAGACTAGGCGCCGCCTCACTACTTCAGGAAAAATATGATGCCAATAAAGGTACATCGCAGCGAACAAGCCTGCGGCGCTGAGCTTACTGGTGTGGATCTCTGTCGTCCGCTTGACGAGCAACAGGTAGCAGACATTCGCGCAGCCTTGCTCGAACATCATGTGCTGTCATTCCCCGAGCAGGTCATAACCGATGATCAGCTGGAGCGGTTTTCCCTGTACTTCGGCAATTTTGGTGACGATCCATTTATAGCGCCGATTCCGGGGCGCAGTCACATCATAGCCGTACAGCGCTCAGCCCGGGAAACAGCCCCGCTGTTTGCGGAATCCTGGCACACAGACTGGAGTTTTCAGCAGACCCCTCCCGCGGCCACCTGCCTGTACGGGATTACTATCCCGCCGCAGGGCGGTGACACCTGGTTTACAAATCAGCACAAAGCCCTGGCCGAAATGCCCCAGGCCCTGCGCTCCAGGTTAGATGGAAAACAGGCAATCCATTCTGCCAGGGGCGCCTATGCTCCCGAGGGTATGTACGGTACCCAGGACAAGAAAAGCGATCGCAGCATGGACATCCTTCCTTCCGATGAGGCCAATGCAAGCGAGCTACATGCGTTAATTCACAATCATCCGGAAACAGGCAGCCCCTGTGTTTATGGCTGTATTGGCTATATTGTCGGCATTGATGGAATGGATGACAGCGAGGCCATGGCACTATTGACGGATTTGTATGAGTGGCAGACTCGCCCGGAGTTCCAATACCGCCATCAGTGGCAACCCAACATGCTGGTCATGTGGGATAACCGCTCAGTGCTGCACAGGGCGACCGGTGGCTATGAGGGTCACGACAGGCTGCTGCACCGGACGACTATTGCAGGCCGTTAGCATCAGCCGTCGCTGGACCAATAGTACGATGAATCTGGCCGCCTGGCTTGCTTGCGTGCGTATGCTCTCCACAGAGCTGTTTGCTTTTGCGAGGCATTGCTTGAGAATAGCGGGTACTGCCACATACTGCTGATCGGCGAGGACCGGACAGACTATGAGTGAACCCATCAACGTGCGCATGTCCAGCAAGGAAGTGCTGCCCCTGTTTCCGACCCTGTTATGGAAATCGCAGCTCAGCCCGGAGACGTACGAACCCCTGAACAATCGAATCATGGCGAAGCTGAATGAGCTGACCGCCGGCGAACCGCCCCTGAAGCCCGGGGGCATGTGGCAAACGGACCAACGTTTCAACGAACTGGAAGGTATGGGCGATCTGGACCGGGTCATGAGGGGCACGGCCAGGGCTGCGCTGGACTCGCTGAAGGTCCGCTACGATGACTTCGCGATTACCGGTTGCTGGGCCAATATCAGTGCACCGGGGGCGCCACACAAAATTCATACTCATCCGAACAACTACTTGAGCGGCGTGTACTACGTCAAAACCCAGCCCAGGGCCAATGGCATTTTCTTTCACGATCCGCGGCCGCAGGTGACTGTGATTTCCCCTCCGCCACTTGAGCTGGGCCCTGCCAATGCTGGAATGCTTCGGATACAGGCCGATACCGGCTGCCTGATTCTGTTTCCGTCCTGGCTTGAGCACTCTGTTGAAGCGAACCTGAGCACTGAAAACCGGGTCAGCATCGCCTTCAACGTTATGTTCAAGGACTTTACCGAAACAATGGGTCGTCCGCGTTGGGAAGGGAATATATCACTGCCCTGACCAGCTGAGTAAACAGCCTGCCGGGCAGGTTTTCCCGCAGCGCATCAACCCACAATACCCCGGGCCTGCAGGTCCGCTATGGTGCTCGCATCGACGCCCGCATCGCTGAGAATCTGGACGCTGTGTTGTCCGACCTCGGGGGCGGGGGAGGGGCTGCTTTTTCTGGCCCCGGTAACATACATGGGGCTGTCGACCGTTCTCCCGCTATTGTCGGCGAATTCACGGAGATAGCCCGCGGCGGCAACCTGGGCGTCGTCACTTTGGTCGGCAGTCTTGGCCACCCGACCGCAGGTAATGCCCTGCTGGGCGAAACTGGTTTCCCAGTGGGCCCAGTCCTGCTGGACGATCTGCTCCCTTATCATTGCGGTAAGGTCCCGGTTGTGTCGATGGCGAGTGGTCTTATCCGTGAAACGTGTATCTTCAAGCCATTCCTCTCGACCCAGGCAGCGGGCCAGGCGTGGCCAGGCCGCATCCTGTATTTGTGGGAGTATGGTCAACAAAAACCAGCGGTCATCCCGGCACCGGTAAATCTGGGTGAATGCGCTGACTTTCTCCTGGTCCATGCGGACATCCATATCGGCACCGTCTAGCGCCGCCTGCACCATAAAGCCGTTGGACCACAGGCCGTTGGAGAGTAATGAACTGCCTACCATGCAGCCTTCCCCGGTGCGTTGGCGCTGGTAAAGCGCTGTGACAATCGCGCCATAAAGGCTACAGGCTGACATATGGTCGCCCATGCCTGGTACGGAGATCGCCGGGGGCGTATCGCTGGATGCCCGCACTGAATCCATCAGCCCTGAGCGTGCCCACCAGGCAGTAGCATCGTAGCCGCTACTGCCGGCTTCCGGGCCAACTTCGCCGTAGGGGGTTAATGAGGCGTAAATTGTTTTGGCGTTGACCGCGCTAATGTCGCTATAGCGCAGGCGCAGGCTCTCGCGTACAGCCAGGGGGAAGTTGGTAATAAACACGTCCGCCTTGCCTATCAGCAGGTCCAACATGGCGCGGCCATCGGGCTGCTTCAGGTCAATGGCCAGGCTCTGTTTACCTCGATTGGTCAATCGCCAGGGGTAATTCTGGTCACAGGGAGGCACACCGGGCAGGTGTTTCAGCATGCGGTAACCGTCACCGTTACCGGGCGGTTCTATTTTGATCACCCGTGCGCCGAAGTCGGCCAAAATAGTGCCGGCGGCCGGGCCCGCTATAAAGCTGGCACAGTCGATAACCAGCAGGTCGCTGAAAAGAGATTGCTCTGTCATAAACGGTATCCCCGTGGGCTATTATTTTTGCAACGATGTGCTAACAGAATAGCCCTGATAGGCGCACTTGTCCTCCACCGTGCAACATTCGAATTGCCGCCCGGCGTTAAAGCACCGGGCGGACTTGTCCAGCCTCGACGCCATCGGGCAACGGTGCGCGGATTTGCAGGTTTGCCTGCAGGTAGGGGGGTTTGAGTCCCGCGGCCTGAAAGCGCTCTTTTACATCGCGCGTAACCTCCCGGTATACGTTCCAGTAGTCGTCGGTTCTGGCCCATGGCCTGCAGATCAGATCTACAGATACCGCCCCCAGGTTCTGGACGGCTATCGTCGGCTCGGGATCCTTGAGCACCAGGGGGTGACTTTGCAGGGCGGCTGCGAGCAGGCTCTGGGCGACCTCGATATCATCGTCGTAGCCCACGCGAAAGGTCAGATCGACCCTGCGAGTATCACTGCCGGTGGTGTTGGTAATGATATTCCTCCACACGGTGTTGTTGGGAATGACCAGTAGCTGGTTGTCTTCCGTTGCAATCGTGGTGGAGACCAGGTTCATGGAGCGAGCCCTGCCGGTTACACCGCCCACGGTGATCAGGTCGCCGACATCGAACGGTCGATAAATCATAATCATGATGCCACTGGCAAAATTGCTCAGCGTGTCTTGCAGCGCAAAGGCAATGACAAACCCCGCCGCACCCACAACCGCCAGGATGGGTCCTACATTGATGTCCATTGCGGCCAGTCCAACGATAACACCTACCATCAGGGTAATGCGGCGTACCGAGCGTACAATGACCGAGCGCATCAGCTCGGCAGTTATGCGGGTGATTTTCAGGGCCCGATCAACCAGCTTTCCGAGCACCCAGCCCAGGGCCCAGAAGGACAGCACGGAAAGCAGGAAATAGCCCAGCTGTTTAGCCAGGCGAATCCCCCCGACATCGGAGCGCAGCCAGCCGTCCAGATTGCTCAAAAACGACTGGGTATCAGTCACGTCGACCTTGATCGCATTGACGGAGGCAATATACAGCCGAAACGGAACGACAAATTCGTTTTCGATACCTTCTGCGCTAGTACCCAGTTTTGCGCTGAGTTCGTCCAGCACCACGTTGAGCCTATCACTCAGGGCCGTGCGCTGGGTGCGCAGCTCATTGACCGATAGCAGGATCTCTTTCTTGTGTTCCAGTTCCTGTTCCGCGATCTCCCCGGCAATGGCCGCCGTTTGCTCCAGGTCGACCTCTTCGGGGGCTCTATCGGTCGGTTCCTGTGCGGCGATGGCCTGGTCGATAATCTTGGAGCTGCTGTGGAGCGCCTGTGTGGCCTCCATCGTGGCCTCTGCACTTTCCCCGGAGAGGCGCGCCGCGCCCAGTGTGTCACCGCTTTCAGCGGCGATCACGGCCTTGTCGGCGGTTGTAGTCGCCAGTTCGCTGGCCTCCAGCGCGGTATCTGCATTTTTGCTCAATGTGTCAACGGTGGTCTTTTCGGCTACGCTCAGGGCCTCTGCGACGTCACCGTTCGTGGCAACATCCCTCCTGGTTTCTATTGCCGAATCGATGGTGGCTACAGTTTCCTCGACGGACTGCCGCGCCTCTTCGGCGATCGACCGGGCATCCTCCGCCGCATCCAGTGAGCCGGTTGTCCGGGCTTCCAGGGTGGCACGCTCCACATCCTCGAGTACCGACTGGGTATCCTCGATGGCCTCCTGGACCTCTTCAGCCTTGTCGATACTCTTGTTCTTGTGCTTGATGGCCAGCTCTGCCTGGCTGGTCTGGATGGTTTTCAGGCGCAGGAGTTCCATCCAGGCCTTCGCCTCCACCTTTAGTTCATCCGCTGTCAGCGGTTTTACCACCAGCTCCAGCTCGTCCAGAGGTATAGACGGGTCTGCCAACGTGACGGGGGCAGCATCAGGAGATGGACTGTCAGCGTTTTCAGCCGCCATCGGGCTGAGGCAAACAGTGGAGGCCAGCGCCCAGGCGAGCGCGATTCTGATTGTTCTGGTCATGTTCATCTAATGCAGGGTCTCCCTGGGGAATAGGCTCACCGGGCTGTTGAAGTTACGTCACAAGCGTGTTTTGGGATCTTTACCGCTCAAGAAAAACTGGACTACAAGCTGGCGCATGATAGATGCCCGCCAGTGCCCCGGGTGCCTTAATCAAGAATCGTCCATAATGACGCAATTTGGCTGATCCTTGAAGCTTCGCATGGGTTGCACCGTATTCTGGAAGTCGTATAGCTATTTGCGCTAATCTACGATGCGAACATTTGGTCAGTGAAGGCAAAGCAGGGACAAGTTATATGAGCATAGACAAAGCAGAAGACCTCGACACATTTATGGAGGGCGTGATAGCCCGCAACCCAGGCGAGCCTGAGTTCCACCAGGCTGTTCACGAGGTGGCAATGGACATTATTCCCTACATCGCTGACAAGCCCCATTACAAGGATCTGCGCATCCTTGAACGCATGACCGAACCGGACCGGGTGGTGAGTTTCCGGGTGGTGTGGGAAGACGACAAGGGTGATTTGCGTGTGAATCGCGGTTTTCGGGTGCAGCAGAACAATGCGATTGGTCCCTACAAGGGAGGAATCCGTTTCCATCCCTCGGTGAACCAGAGCGTGCTCAAATTCCTGGCGTTCGAGCAGGTATTCAAGAATTCACTGACCGGCCTGCCCATGGGCGGCGGCAAGGGTGGGGCCAATTTTGATCCCAAGGGCCGTAGTGACCGGGAAGTGATGCGTTTTTGTCAGGCGTTCATGACCGAATTGCAGCGTCATATAGGGCCCGATACGGATGTACCCGCCGGCGACATCGGGGTCGGCGCTCGGGAGGTGGGCTACCTGTTTGGCCAGTACAAACGGCTGGTTAATCGCTTTGAGGGTGTTCTTACCGGCAAGGCGCTGGATTTTGGTGGTAGCCACGTGCGCACCGAAGCTACCGGTTATGGCGCTGTGTACATGATGGAAGAGATGCTGTCGCACCATAACGAACACCTTGAAAACCAGCGATGCCTCATATCCGGCTCAGGCAATGTGGCCACTTACTGCGCACAGAAGTTGATTGAGAACGGAGCGAAAGTGTTGACGCTGTCCGATTCCAGCGGCGTCGTCTACGCCAAGGCCGGTATGCGGCAGGAGCATATAGAGTGGATCAAGGAGCTCAAGAATGGTCGTCGCGGGCGGATAGAAGAGGCAGCCAAGGAGTTTGGATTCACCTATTCCAAGGGTCGCAACCCCTGGAAATTCAAGGCCGAGCTTGCGTTCCCCTGCGCCACCCAGAATGAAATCAATGAGTCCGATGCCAAAAGCATGCTGAAAAATGGTATTCGCGCAATCTGTGAGGGTGCCAACATGCCTACCACGCCCGAGGCGATCAAGATTTTCGGGGAAGAAAAGCGCGTGCTGCATGCGCCCTCCAAGGCGGCCAATGCGGGCGGCGTATCGGTCTCCGGCCTGGAGATGAGCCAGAATAGCCTGCGCCTGCAATGGAGCGAAGTCGAGGTGAATGAACGTCTGCGCAAGATAATGAAGAATATCCACGATGAATGTGTTGAACATGGCGTGCAAGAGGGCGGCCATGTTGATTACTTCAAAGGCGCGAATATCGCCGGATTTACCAAGGTAGCCAATGCGATGCTGGCCTATGGCGTGATGTAGCGCCCCGGCCAGCATTGTTGTCCCTGCAGCCCCCGCGGTCATTGGCCGAAGCACTGCCTGAACCGGTGCGACCAACCCTGTGCGTTTGCGTCTACCCCGCACGCCGGAGGTCAGTTATCATGCACGCCGCGGTAGCGGGCGCAGCCCGCAGCCAACCACTTTGTGCGGCAACAGGAGACTCACGTGACTTACTGTCTAGGAATAAAAGTTGATCAGGGCATCGTAATGGTGTCCGATTCGCGCACCAGTGCGGGCGTCGACAATATCAGCACCTACAGCAAAATGTGGAAGTTTGGTGTATCGGGCGAACGTCAGTTTGTGCTTTGCAGCGCGGGCAATCTCGCCACCACACAGACCGTTATCGCGACCCTGGAACGAGATATAAGCGACAACAGCTCTGTCAACCTGTTGACTGTGCGGGATATGAACGAGGCCTCAGAGTATATCGGTCGCATCAGTGTGGAAAGCCAGCAGCAGAATACGGGTGGGGGTGCTGCCTTTGAAACCACCCTTCTACTGGCGGGTGAAATCGCAGGCTCCAGTAATGGCTTGTATATGATCTACTCCGAGGGCAATTTTATATCCAGTTCCTCCCAGGTCCCCTTTTTGCAGATAGGCGAGGCAAAATATGGCAAGCCTATCCTGGACCGGGTGATCAAGCCCGACACACCGATAGAGCGCGCAGCCCTGTGCGGTGTTGTGTCAATGGAAGCGACCATTCGAAGCAACCTGACGGTAGGCCCGCCGGTGGAGATCTGCCTGCTCGATGCAGGGGTATTGCAGCCGGGGCGCTATCTCATGTTTGATGAAGACAATAGTTATCTCGGGGACCTGCGCAATTGCTGGAACCAGTTGATGCAGGAGTCATTTGACAGGTTGCAGCCGCTGGTCTTTCCCAACCGGGAGGCTGCGGTCAATCCTGTCCCGAGATAAAGCCGGGGAACTCTCTATACTACAACAGCAGCAGCAGTTACCTTCAGGAGCCTGTCTTGAATATTAAGCGTATCAAGCTCTACCATTTCCCGACCTCTCGCAGTGCGCGGGTGAAGTGGTTGCTGCACGAGCTGCTGGACGAGGATTTCGATACAGAGGTGATGGCCCTGTATGAAGGGGCCCAGTACCAGCCCGAATTCCTGCAGCGCAACCCCAATCATGCGGTGCCAATGCTGGAGATCACCCAGGATAATGGCGACGTATTTACCATGATAGAAAGTGGCGCCATGATTTCCCTGCTGGCCGATGCCTATGCAGAAAAGGGGTTAGCGCCGCCCGCGGCCGGGTTTTCAACCGCACGGGCTGATTATCTGCAGATGTTGCATTTTGGCGCCTCCTGGATGGATATGATGCTTTGGCAGTTGCGCCTCCACCGGGATCTGTTGCCGGCAGACCAGCGCGATGCGGCAACCGTCAGTCGATACCTGGAGAAATTCAGTCAGGAAGTCGAGCCCCAGTTGACCGCTCGCTTGGAAAGCGGGGCTTTCATTTGTGGCGAGAGGTTTACGGCTGCCGACTGCGTGATGGGGCAGAATATAAACTGGGCCAGGTCTTATGATCTTTGCAGCGACACGGTTTTTTCGAACTATTTGCAGGCCCTGGGTGAGCGGCCGGCGTATCGAGCCGCTTACGCGGACCGCGCTCAGTTCACCGCCAGTCCGGCGTGAGCCTGCCCCCGATTGCTGCTCCGGGGTAATCGGCTTGGGTAACGGCTGCGTATAGTCCGCATATTTTCTGGAAACACGGTATATGCCAGACAATCCCAATCCCCAGGGTAAAGGCCTGGTTCCGGTGCTGGAGCAATGGGCTTCGATAAGGCCCGTGGAGATACCGGTTAAGGCCGCGCGCACCTTACTGAACGATTATGTCGTGTCGCTGCTGGTCCTGTCGGCCCAGTTCAGGTTTAAGCCAGTGCCGGGTAACCCTTATTACCTGTACCGTTCGGGTGGCGAATGGCGGCTGTCACTTATAGCTCCCTGGGAGTGGAGCGAGTCCGGCGCTGGTATCTTTGTGGGGTCTTGCCGCCTCAGACCCGACATGACCTGGGAGATGAGCCCTGCGGAAGATCTCGACAGTCATTCCGCTCTGGTGGAGGACCTGGTGGATTTTGTCAGGGCGTTTGTGGCCGACCTGGACTGCCAGGGCACACTGGAAGACGGCCTGCCGTTCTATGTCAGCAGTCTGCCTTTCTACCAGCGAATGCTAGCAACCGGGCTGGCGGTTTCCCTGCAAACAAGTACCAGGGCCGGCGGCCTGGCCGGGCGTGATGCCAGTTTCTGGTTGACCGAGTTTGCCGCGAGCGCGGTGCCTGCTCCGGGTATCGGCCCCCGGGCGGACCTGGTTCGTCTCGTCGGCTGATGCAAAGAGAATCTGTCTGGGACTACCCGCGACCTGCCGTGTGTGAGCTTTTTCACGGCGGCCTGAGGATAACCCAGGGCGGTAACCTTCTGGCACGCACGGAAAAAGGTTATCGCACCCTGGAAACATCCCATCCACCGTGCTATTACTTTCCCCCCGGTGACGTTGCAATGGACCTGTTGGTGGCAAATGGCCACAGATCGTTTTGCGAATGGAAAGGCGAGGCTAGTTACTTTGATCTTCACATCGATGCCAGAATCATTCGCAATGTCGCCTGGGCCTATCACGAGCCCTCCGCCGCCTTCAGCAATATCCGGGATTACCTCAGTTTCTATGCCTCCAGGGTTGAGGCCTGTTACGTGAACGGGGAGCCTGTTCAGCCGCAGGAAGGGGATTTTTATGGTGGCTGGATCACCGCCAACCTCGTCGGACCGTTCAAAGGCCCCCCCGGTACCGGGGGCTGGTAGGGCGTAGCCTGTGCCAGACATCGCGTCGCCACCGCCAACCCCGCTCGACGACCAACGCCAGGAACGCGAGGAGACTATGGCGCGGCTCGATAACTGGGCCACGAACATGGACGCGCGCTTTAGAATTCCTTTCACCCCGATACGCTTTGGCCTGGACCCCCTTGTCGGAATCATTCCGGCCCTGGGGCCGTTACTGGGTGTTCTGCTCTCGGTCTATATATTTGGTGCCGCCTTTCGCCACAAACTGCCTGTTCGCAGCGTCGCCCGGATGATATCGAATATAGCAATAGAGTTTATTGTTGGTTTGATTCCGGTGCTGGGTCCCATGTTTGATGTTTATTGGCGAGCGAATATCAAGAATGTCGATCTTCTGCGGGAACACTTGACCCCCGATGTGGCGGCCCGGGAGAAAAAGAAAAAGCGCTTGCTGCGTCTGCGCCAGTTGGGCGTGTTACTGCTCGTAGCGGCCAGCCTGGTAGTGGTAGTCTATCTGTGGCAAAACGATCTTCTGGGTATGGGCTGGCTTAACCCCGGCGGCGGCGCCTGAGGGTAAATCCCCAGTGTACCGCGCCACCAGGTGAGAGGCTTTAGACACTGGGTAAACATGCTACACTCCTGCAGAAAATCAAGGGAATAAGCCATGCCAGTACCGGCGTTTTTCACCTTGCGGGTCTGTCTTTGCACCTTCAAGTTACTTTATTTCCTGCCACTGGTAATAGTACTGGGAGCCGGTTGTGCGAATCGGCATGATCGACCTGGCGGAGAAGACGCTGGATTTGCAGGTGTATATCTGGGAGGGCGATGATACCGGGCGAATACTCGCGCAACGGCTGATTCGCGCGGCCGAGCGAGGGGTTCGGGTGCGCCTTTTGATCGACGATATGGGCGTCGGTGCCAGCGATAATACTATCGCGGCGATGGATGCGCACCCCAATATTGAAATACGCCTGTTCAATCCCTTTGCCAATCGTGGCAGCTCGCTGTTCGATTTCATCTTCGATCTCGACCGGGTCAATCATCGTATGCATAACAAAACCATGGTCGCGGACAACAGCATTGCGGTGATTGGTGGTCGTAATATCGGGGATCACTAGTTTGGTGTGGATCCGCAGACCAATTTTCGCGACCTGGACATAATGGCCGCAGGAGGGGTAGTGCGCGACATTTCCAACGTCTTTGATTACTTCTGGCGCGGCGATTGGGCGGTGCCGATAGCGGTGCTGGTTGATCGCCCTTATACCCAGGCTGACCTGCAAAAGGCTTCCCTCGTGCTCAGGCAGAATATAGCGGAAGGTGATTACCCGTATTCCATTGATGACGGGGTGGAAAAAGTTCACGCTTAATTGGATGAGCAGGCAGGGTCGGTAGTATGGGCGCCCGGCAGGATCGTTTGGGACAACCCTTTATCGGGGTGTCAAAGTCAGGGTGTTGACCAATTCCCTGGTGTCCAATGACGCCCTCGCGGCACATGCGGGACACGCGAATTACCGGGAGGAGTTGCTTGAAGGAGGTATAGAGCTTTACGAATTGCGAGCAGATTCCGGTATCGTCAGAAAGAGCTGGAAGGGCGAGTCCAGGGCGGGGCTGCATACCAAGGCGATGGCCTTCGATGAAGAGTCGCTCTTCATTGGCAGCTTTAGGCATGCCCGGATCAGCGCCAGGCAAAAACCGGCTGCTCGTAGTTCAATACTCGTGTGGGTCTGCCAAACATGGCCACCTCACGGAACTGGTAGAGCACCGCGGCGGTGGGCGCATAAATACGAATGTTGCCAAAGTGCATGGACAGTACTGGTCTGTCACTTTCCGGAATGCTTTCCAGGTGGGGTGAGTCGCTGCGCGACAACTCCGCGAAGGTGAATGGGTGGATGGACGCTACTTCATCCGGGTTGGGGGCCAGCTGATTGAAATCGATATCGGCCCACAGTACGACCGGCGTTATAACGTAACCGGAACGCGTCTGGTAGTCATCCAGCACGCCAACTACATGCGTTTCGTCCAGTTCGAGGTTGATCTCCTCGTGCATCTCTCGCAGGGCGGCCTGCACCGCGTTTTCATCGTCATCTATCCTGCCCCCGGGGAGTGCCCACTGGCCGCCGTGTTCCCTGAGCGTGCCCGCGCGCTGGGTTACGATGACCGCACACTCACCCTCATGCTCGAACACTGTGACTGCTACTGCCGCTGCTCGCAGCCTGGTCTCACCTTGCTGCCTGTCCTGGAATCGACGCAGATTGGCGTGAATCTGGCTTCGGGTGGCCTCGGTGAAGTCTGCGTTGTCCAGTGCTTTCATTGTGGGGTGTGTCTCTCGGTTGTCAGATCGCGGCGACAAGCGACGGGTTGTGGCGTCTGCTTCTGTGTTTGATGGGAGCTTACCGGGCGGGGCGTACTCGCTTTAAACTGCCTGTTGACCGCGTCAGAATCTTATCAGGCTGATGGTTACCTGCAAACGAAAAAGGTCTGTGCGCGTTCCAGCGCCGGTGCCCTGTCGGTATTGCAGGACCGCAGAGCGTTTGCCGCGGCTGCGAATTGCAGTAGACTCGTGCAGGATGATCCTTCACCACTCAAGCAACCCGCGAAGAAGCCTGCCATGCTGAAAGCCCTGTTTCTCGACCTGGATGAAACGCTATGCGATACCCTGGGTGCCAATGAGCGCGCCCGCGAGCTTATGGGGCAGGCACTGGATGCGCGCTACGGCGAGGGGTTTGGCGGCCAGGAGGTCGCCCGGGATTATGTGTCTGGTATTTATCGCAAGTGGAGTGAGAGCCAGCGCGTGCGTTATATGCCGATTATCACGCAGCAGGGAGAGGGAGCCTTTCGTCTGCAACTTATTCGAGACCTGTTGGCCGTGCGCGGCGTGGCCGAAATTGACGATGTCGATGCGCAGGCCCTTCAGGACAATTTTGACAGGGATCGTCTGGCCGCCTTTCATTTTTTTCCGGGGATAGAAGACTTCCTGCTAGAGGCGCGCAAGCTCTTTACCCTGGTAGTGATTACCAACGGGCCGGAGTTTTCCCAGGTCCCCAAGGTGGAGGCGGTCAACCTGGCCGACTATGTCGATCATGTCATCATCGGCGGGCAGGAGCCTGAGCAGAAACCGGCCCGGTCGATCTTCGAAAAGGCGCTGAAGCTTGCCAAGTGCGAGGCCCACGAGGCGATTCATGTCGGTGACAACCTCGCCGCCGATATCGCCGGCGCGCTGGACAGCGGGATCACGTCCGTCTGGATCCGGCATCAGCAGCCGCTGGATGCCGAACTCGGCATCGATCCTCACCATACCCTGCTGCACCCCAGCGAAATACCACTGCTGATTCGCGAGCTGCATCGCAGCTGATCACTGCCATACTTCTAATACGCCGCCTGCTTCGTGGTTTGGGCCCAGCGCGCTACTGATGATGGGCCGCGATGTTATGTCCGCGAGTATCCCCCGGGGCGGCTGGCGAGGGGCGTTCGAATTACCAGCATCTACAAGGATACCAGTGAGATTCAGCGTGTTATTATCGCCCGGGATTTGCTTACAGACGTGATCTGGCGCTCGGCTTGCGCCGGGTGTAGGTTGTTTTCTATGGGCATTATCTATGATGCTTGTTCCCGTTGGTGGCGTGGAACGAGCTTGCCTTCACGACCCATGCCCTCTTCATGCGTAAACAACAGGTTTATTGATATGCAGAATTTATACAACATACCCATACATCGCGTTCTGGTTTTGATTTGCCTGCTCCTGGCGTTGTCAGGTGCTACCTCAGCTGCCCCTGAAAGTGACCCGGAAGTACAGTACCTGCTTGGCTTTGTCGCCGCCAGTGGCTGCACCTTCACGCGCAATGGCACAGACCATGATTCGCAGGATGCCGCCGAGCACCTGCAGCTCAAATACGAAAAGGGCAGGCGCTACGCCGGTTCGGCTGAGCAATTTATAGACCACCTGGCGAGCGAGAGTTCCTGGACCGGTAAGCCCTATACAGTAGAGTGTGATGGCAAGGTGGAGAACAGCGGCACCTGGCTGCACCGCGCTCTGAAACAATACCGTTCAGCTGAAGCTGCAGGCACCCCCGCTACACAGTGAAACCGCCTGCTGGTTGATGCTGCCGGTTAGAGCTGCTTGTCCATCCCAACTGAGCGCAGGGTTGTAAACCGCGCGTTGGCTCTTTGAAGAGGAACCTTTTATCCCACCCATTTCATTGTTGATCAGGCCGGAGCGGTCGTCGAAGTTGGTGGTGCCGACAAACCCTGTGTTACCCAGTACGATGTACTTGGAGTGCAGCTTGCCGTAGTCCGTATCGCCGCCCAGTTCCCGGGCATCCAGTCTCCCCGTCTCGTAGATCTTCAGACGAGGATGATTGACAAGTTCCCGCCATTGGTCGCTCTCGACCAGTGCCGGGTTTCCTGCGTCGTCGTAGTACTGTCTCGCGAACAGGTAGGGCGAGACAATGCGACGTTGCTTGTATTCAGTGCCCGGAATTTGACGCAGCAGGTAGATGATTGAGTTTCCGTTATTGTTGTCGTTCTCGGCTGCGTTGGAGAACAGGTTCTCATTGGTCAGGTAATCCAGCTCATGGGCCAGCATAACAGTGGAAGCGTGCCAGCCCTCGGCGAGGTAGGAGGGCATGACCTCCAGCCGTTTCTCTCGCCAGGTACTATACGTGGTCGAAGCGACCGCTCCACAGCGAGGGGGTGTCAGCTTCCTGCAGCGCCGCGACCTGCGCACCGGTATCCAACAGAGCCGCCGCGACCTGCTCGAGGTTTTTCCGCTGTTGCGCCGCACGCACCAGAATCTGGTTGAGCGCGGTGCCCCGTCCGTGAGCCACATTCAGTGTGACGACATCCAGGGTTTCGGAAGTGATAAAACGTGGGGCCACGGCCGAGGTGCCATAGCCCGCCTGGGGGGCTTGCTGGTCTTGCGCAGCGCTGTCTCAATCCAGTGAGCACATCACCATCATGCTCCGGACAAACAGGCGATGCGCGTCGTTAAGGTCTACGTCGTCATCAAAATACACTGCCGAACGCAGGCCGATCATTACCGAGTAGGAAATTTCGGCGGCATCCTTAATGTCACCCATCACTACTGAGGGGGCTGCGCGAAAGATCTGTGCCAGGTAGGCCTTGCAGCGGATGTCGAAGTCGGCCTTGGTAACCTGCAGTATCGGGTCGTTTACCGCGGCCCCGAAGCACTCCAGCATGAAACCGATCTCCTGCCGCGTGCTGGCCTCGCCTTTAAACCAGAAATCTGCCAAAGACATGATCTGCTCGCGCGGGGGCTGCTGTTTGAAGCTGTCTATACGTTTCAGAAAGCGCTCGGATACCCGCTCGAAATACTGCTCCAGAATCGCTTCCTTGCCCTTGAAATAGTACAGCAGGTGGCTGGCCGACATGTCGGCTCCCTCCGCGATATCTGCCAGCGTGGTCTTCACGTAGCCCTTGGCCAGAATGCAGTCGTGCAAGGACTTGAATATAAGCCGGCGGCGCTGGTCACCACGCGAGTCTGTTTTTTCCCGTGCAGCTGTGTCCGTACTGTTTGACTGGCTTCTTTTCGTCATGAGGGCCGTCGATTCCCACCTTGTGTTTGGCGACTATGCCATAAATGTGAGACAGGGCAGAATCATTATCTTGAATAATATTCAAAGTCTATGCGGTGGAGGCTGTTACCGGAAAGTTGGCCTGGCGCCAGGCCGTTTACTCTGCAGCCGCGGCCCTTATCCGGTTTAGTGCAAGATCGTTCGGGGGGTTTCTGACACAGCGGGTGCCCGCCGGATGGTAGATATACGCCACGCAGCCGTTGCAGTTATCACAGCCCGACTCCGCGCATTCCCCGCTGCGGAATTTGTTAACCAGCGCCGGGTCATGCAGCAGGGCGCGAGCCAGCACCACACACTCGAAGCCCTCGGCTACCGCCTGTTTCGCGTTGGCCAGGGATTTTACCCCGCCCAGGTAAGCCAGCGGTACCTGTACTGCGGCGCGAATTTTTCGTGAATACTCCAGGAAGTACATTTCCCTGAACTGTATATCCGGCTCACTGGAGGCCGCGGCTTTCATCATCAACGCGGTCAACCATTCACCCTGCTGCTTCAGCACAGTGGCCAGCTCAGCGCGGTTCATTCTGCTGCCAAACATGAACCAGGTGGATTCGACATTGCGCCCACCACTGAGCACCAGCATATCGGCGCCCGCATCCTGCAGTGCCTGTGCAGTGACCACGCCGTCCTCGACACTGGCGCCGCGGCGAGTGCCGTCAGAGACGTTTATTTTTGCCAATACGGCGGTAGTATCGCCCACCGCCTTCTTTACAGCTGCCAGTACCTGGGCCGGGAAGCGCACTCGATTGGCGGCGCTGCCACCGTATTCATCCTCGCGCCGGTTACTCAGGGGTGAGATAAACTGGTTGAGCAGGTAGCCGTGACCCATATGCAGTTCCACCGCATCAAAGCCCGCATCGCGCGCCAGTCGGGCGGCGACGACAAATTCGTTGATCACCCGGTCCATATCCGCCGGCGTCATGGCCCGCTGCAGGAAGTTGCCCTTGAGCATTCCTGCGGGGTTGAAACCCGATGAGGCACTGATAGTCCGGCCCTTCACTTTGATGCCCGTGACGAAGGAGCCACCATGGGTAATCTGTGCGGAAATGGCGGCGCCCGCATCATGCACGGCGCTGGTCAGTTCCTGCAGGTCGGGGAGAATCTCCGGGCGCATCCAGATCTGGTTGGACAGCGTGCGCGCTTCCGGCGCCACTGCCATGTAGGCCACGGTCGTCATGCCAACACCGCCGGCGGCAAGTTCCCTGTGGTGCCGCACCAGCGCCTTGGTCGGGGTGCCGTCCAGACACATGGCCTCGTTGGCGCCGGATTTGATAAACCGGTTGCGCAGGTTCAGGGGGCCAATGGTAATCGGGTCAAAGGGCGAGGGCGTCGATTTCATACTGTCATCACTTCAAAGGGCGAGCGCAAGTTGCATCCTACCAAGCGTGATGTGGCAATCGCGAGACCCGGCGGCACAGCAGCGGCCCTCAGTACAACATAGCAGGCGGCCAGCACAGGACCGCCTGGGATAATAGCTACTAGCTGGCGGCCTGTAACAGCGTATCAAAGGCCGGTTGTGGCTTCAGGTACTCTTCGGCCAGTTCCTCGGCTATCACATGGGTAGGGCGTTGCTGCAGCTCAGACCTCAGCAGGACTTTGGACAGGTTTTCTTCAATTCTGCCGATATGGGCGCGCTTGACGCTGGTTGGCGAGGCAACACCCTGGTGATGCACGTCGATAATGCCACCGGCATTGACCAGGAAGTCGGGGCAGTAGAGCACACCGTGGTCCAGCAGGTGAGCAGCATCCGCTTCGCTGGCCAGCTGATTGTTGGCAGCGCCGCAGACGATGCCCGCGCGCAGCTGCTCTATGCTTTGTGCGGTCCATACCGCGCCCATGGCGCAGGGCGCAACAACATCTACCTGTAGTTGCAGTATTTCCGCAGGGCTCAACGGCAGTGATGCCCAGTTCGGTCACTGCCCGCTCGAGATTGGCCTTATTCACGTCCGCGCCATAAACCCTGGCGCCATCTGCCACCAGGTACCTTGCAAGGTAATACCCGACGTGGCCCAGCCCCTGCACCGCCACACAGATACCTTTCAGGTCGGCACTGCCCAGACGATGCTTCACCGCGGTGCGCATGGCCAGGTAGACGCCCAGCGCTGTGCTGGGGGAGGGGTCGCCGCCGTGTTCGTTGTCTTCCATGCCGCTCACCCATCGGGTGCGTTCACTCATTGTCCTGATATCGGCAACCCCGGTTCCGGAATCCTCTGCAGCTACATAGCGGCCGTTCTGGGCATTGATGAAATCACCCATCGCGAGCAACAGCGCGCGACTTTTCTGGCTGTGGGGATCGCCGATGACAACAGACTTGCCGCCGCCAAAGGGCAGCCCCGCCAGGGCGGATTTGTAGGTCATGCCCCGGGACAGGCGCAGTACGTCGTGCAGGGCTTCCGCCTCACTGGCGTAGGGAAACATCCTGCAACCACCTACCGCTGGTCCCAGTGTGCTGTCGTGGACGGCGATAATCGCACGCAGGCCGCTGTGACTGTCGCTGCAAAATGTGACCAGCTCGTGCTTGTTGTAGGCCGGTGCCGAAAAAACGCTCATATTATTATCCTCAAAAGTATCGCTTATGCGATCTGTGCGGCGTCGATGAAAGTCACCTCTTGCGCCGGTGTCTCCCCATTAAACTGTTTCAGTAACTGGTCTTTGCGCAGGACCAGCAGATCCCGATTGCGATCCTTGACGTGACCGAAACCACGCAGCTTGCCAGGCAGGTCTGCCAGTTCCTGGGCAGGTGCGTAGTTGTCTTCACCCAGCCCTGCCAGCAGTTGCTCCAGGGTCTGGCAGTATTCGTCGATATCGGCGCGTTCCTGCCTGCGCTCATCGCTGTAACCGAAAATATCCAGGGCACCGCCGCGCAGGAAGCGCAACTTTGCCAGCCATGTGAATGCGGTCATCATCCACGGGCCGAATTCCTGCTTGATAAGGTGTCCGGTGATGGGATCGCGCTTGCTGAACAGCGGGGGCGCCAGATTGAAGCGAAGCTCGTAATCGCCTTCAAACCGGGCCTGCAGTTTGCGCTGGAAATCCCCGTCGCTATAAAGCCTGGCGACCTCGTACTCGTCTTTGTAGGCCATCAACTTGTACAGTTGGCGAGCGGCAGACAGGGTTATCGAACGTGCCGCCCCGGCCTGCGGGTCCGCCTTTCTGACCCGCTCGATAAAGTCGCTGTAGCGCTGTGCATAGGCTGCGTTCTGATAGCGCGTCAGGCGCTCGACCCGGTCGGCTATGACCTCGTCCAGTCCCATGGGTGCGGGTGCGGCCGCGGCAGGCTTGTTATTGATCAGCTGAAGTACTTTCTCGGGCTGGTCCGCACAGCGCCTGCCCCAGACGAACGCCTGTTTGTTGAATGCGACAGCGACCGCATTCAACTCAATTGCCTGCTCCAGTGCGGCGGCCGATACCGGGACCAGTCCGCGCTGCCAGGCAAAACCCAGCAGAAACAGGTTGCTGGCGATGGAATCGCCCAGTAAGGCGGTGGCGATGCGCGTCGCGTCGATAAAGTGACAGTCATCGCTGCCGACCTCCGTTGCTATCCTGTCTTTCATCGCACCGGTGGGAAAACGCGCGTCGGGGTCAAGGATGAAGGCCGCGGTGGGGACCTCGGCTTCGTTGACGACCGCATGGGTTCGGCCCTGCGCAACCTTGCCCATGGCCTCGTAAGTCGTGGTTACTACCAGGTCTGCGCCCAGCAGCAGGTCTGCTTCCCCCGCGGGGATGCGCACAGCCCTGATCTCCTCCTGCTCCCGGCTTACCCGTACATGGCTGACGACAGCGCCAAATTTCTGCGCCAGGCCTGTCTGGTTCATGGTGGCGCAGCCCTTGCCCTCAATGTGGGCCGCCATCGCTACCAGTGCGGTAATGGTAAGTACCCCCGTGCCACCCACCCCGGTAACCACGGTGTTCCAGGGACGGTCCAGCGCGGGCAAGGTCGGTTCGGGCAGCGGGTCGAACAGGGTTTCTACCCGGTCTGCGGCGCCGCTATCAATTCCCGCCGAGGGTTTTTTTAGCTGTCCGCCCACGACGGTAACAAAGCTGGGGCAGAAACCGTTGGCGCAACTGTAGTCCTTGTTGCAGGCGCTCTGGTCTATCTGTCGCTTGCGCCCCAGCGGGGTCTCTTTAGGCAAGACCGAGAGGCAGTTTGATTTTATGCTGCAGTCGCCGCAGCCCTCGCAGACCTCGTCGTTGATAAACAGTCGCTTGGCGGGGTCTTCCAGCAGGCCCTTTTTACGGCGGCGGCGTTTCTCGGCGGCGCAGGTTTGCTGATAGACGATGACCGAGGTGCCCTCGTACTCCCGCAGCTCCCTTTGCAGTGCGTCCATCTCATTGCGGTGGTGCAGGGTGTAACCCGGGACCCCGTTGAATCGACCGCGCCAGCGGCCGGGGTCATCGCTGACCAATGCGATGCGCCGCACACCCTCGCCGCGCAGCTGGTAGATAAGGTCTTCGACCGTGAGAACGCCATCGATGGGCTGCCCCCCGGTCATGGCCACGGCATCGTTGTAGAGAATTTTGTAGGTGATGTTTACGCCGGAGGACACCGCTGCGCGAATGGCCAGGATTCCGGAGTGAAAGTAGGTTCCGTCACCCAGGTTCTGGAATATGTGCGGGGTGTCGGTAAAAGGTGCCTGGCCTATCCAGGTCGCACCCTCGCCACCCATCTGGGTGAACGTGTGGGTTTCGCGGTCCGGCATCCAGGTCGCCATATAGTGGCATCCTATGCCGCCCAAAGCGTGGCTGCCCTCGGGTACCCTGGTGGAGGTGTTGTGGGGGCAACCGGAGCAGAAATGGGGCACCCGCTCAATGGTGTCGTGGGGGCGGGCCAGCGAGCGTTCTTTCTCTTCGATCCAGCGCAGTCGCTGGTCCATGGTCTCCGACCGGTAAAAGCGCTTGATTCGACTGCCAATGGCCAGGGCGATCATGGCCGGCGTCAGTTCGGCCAGGTTAGGCAGTAAATCGCGGCCCTCTTCGTCGAACTCGCCAAACACCCGGGGACGTGCTGCCACGGGGTAGTTGTATAGCTGGCCGGTGAGTTGGTCCTCGATAATGGAGCGTTTTTCTTCCACCACCAGTATCTCTTCCAGGCCCTCGGCGAAGTCGTGGGTAGTGCGCGGCTCCAGTGGCCAGGGCATGCCCACCTTGTAGACCCGCAGGCCTATCTCCGCCGCAACCGCAGCAGAGATTCCCATGTCATCCAGCGCCTGCATCACGTCGAGGTAAGCCTTGCCGCTGGTGATAATGCCGAAGCGGGGGCTGGGAGAATCGAGCACGATCTTATTGAGACCATTGACCCGGGCGAACTCTCTCGCGGCGTAGATCTTGTATTTGTTCAGGCGCAGTTCCTGCTCCAGGGGCTTGTCCGGCCAGCGGCCGTGCACGCCACCCGGGGGCAGTTGGAACTCCTCGGGGGTAACAATTTCGATACGGTTGGGGTCCATGTCCGCCGAGATGGCAGAATCCATGTTTTCCGTGATGGCCTTGAGTGCCACCCAGCAACCGCTGTAGCGCGAGAGCTCCCAGCCATAGACACCCAGGTCCAGTACTTCCTGTACGTTGGACGGACTGAGTACGGGCACCGAGGCGCCGATGAACATATGTTCTGACTGGTGGGGGAGGGTGGATGACTTGCAGGCGTGATCGTCACCCGCTACCGCCAGCACACCGCCGTACTTCGAGGTGCCAAAGGCGTTCGCATGTTTGATCACATCCATACTGCGATCGACGCCGGGGCCCTTGCCATACCACATGCCGAAAACGCCATCGTATTTGGCGCCCTCAAACAGGTTGGTTTGTTGGCTGCCCCATACTGCGGTGGCTGCCAGGTCCTCGTTGACGCCGGGCTGGAAATGGACATTGTGCTGGTCCAGCCAGGGCTTTGCTTTCCACAGGGCCTGGTCTACGCCCCCCAGGGGGGAGCCGCGATAGCCAGATATGAAGGCAGCAGTATTGAGGCCTCGACGTTTGTCCCGCTGGTGCTGCAGCATCGGCAGCCGCACCAGGGCTTCGATGCCTGTCATATAAGCCCGGGTGGCATCCAGGGCGTATTTATCGTCTAGCGAGACTTTTCTGACGGCTTTTGACTGATCCGAGCCCATGGGACACCACCTCTAAATTATAAAGTGTAGTTTGTGCCAAAATGACCGGCATGTTTATTTGTTTTTAGCTCTCCAGGGGGCATTATATGCATAATTTATTCATTAAAAGTGACTTTATAGGGTATGTAAGCTATGAAACTGGAAAAGCAGGACGTTCAGATCCTGAGATTACTGCAGCGTGATGCCACTATGAGCACCGCCAGCATTGCGGAGCACATCAACGTATCCCAGTCCCCTTGCTGGCGCAGAATCAATCGCCTGGAGCAGGCTGGCCTGATCAAGGGGCGCGTCGCATTGTTGAACAGGGAGGCCCTGGGTATGGAGGTTGTGGTATTTGCCACCATCAACCTGACCTCGACCGGGCGTCAGAACCTGATCGAGTTTGAGACAGATATCGTGCGCTACGCTGAGGTTGTGGAGTGTTACACCATGACCGGTATTTGGGACTACATGCTGAAAATAGTCACCCGCAGTATCCGCCATTACGAGGAGTTTGTGCGCAACACCCTCACAGCCAGCCCCTCCATCAGGGAATTGCATTCCCATATGGCCGTCACCGAAATCAAGAACGTGTCAGAGCTGCCCCTGGAAACACAGTTGTAATCACGGGCGCGCTGCGCGCGCCTCGCAGGTATCGGAACGCCGCGCGCTGCCTGTCTGGCTTGCCCGCCAACGCGTTTATGTCCCGATTACATATAGTGTGGCCGCGTTATTACTCTATGTTCTCTGCCTGGCTGTCGGGCTCGACTAGACTCCTCAATTGAGTTCAGGTGAATCTGTTATACCCCGCGCGTTTATGAATGCCTGAACCAACTCATTGGCGCCAGAGGATGACGGTATGACCGCGCGAAAAACCAATGTCCAAACGGATTACCCCGACGCCAGGGACTGGATTTATCGCCCCGCACTGATTCAGCTGGACCCCGAGAGCCCGCCCTATACCGATGTGGATATACTGAACCAGGGCAGTGAGGGCGCCTGCACAGGCTTTGCCCTGGCCGCCGCAACCAACCTGATAAACCGGCGCAGCCATATACCCTTGAAGGTAAGTGAACGCATGCTGTATGAAATGGCACGGCGGCACGATGAGTGGGCGGGAGAGGACTACGATGGTTCCAGCCTGCGGGGGGCTATTCACGGTTTCAAGGAGATGGGCGTCTGCTCCAGTGAGCTCTGGCCATTCAGTACCCGCGCCGGTGAGCGGGGCGAGCTGACAATAGAGCGGGCCAAGGCCGCCAGGGAGAATACCCTGGGTGCATACTATCGATTGCGCCCGATTGTCAGTGATTATCACTCGGCCATTATGGAAGTGGGCGCGGTGGTGGCTTCGGCTCGTTACCACCCGGGCTGGGACGCGCCGGTGAATGGTGAGATCGTCAAGCACAAGCCTGAAGCGGGTGGGCATGCCTTTGCGATTATCGGTTACAACACGCGCGGTTTCTGGGTGCAGAACTCCTGGGGAAAAAAATGGGGTGACAACGGTCTGGCGCTGTGGACCTACGAGGACTGGATCGAAAATGTCATGGATGCCTGGGTATTCCGGCTGGCACTGCCAACGCCCCAGATCTTCGGAATGCGACCGCTGGCATCTCGGCTCATCAGCTTCAATGATAAGCCGGGCCGGGCCGGGGCCAAAAAGCCGGCCCCGCTGCGCGACACAATAGCGGGACATTTTGTGCACGTAGACGATGGTCGCTTTGCCGAAACTGACCGCTACTGGAGTACGGCTTTTGATGTCAAACAGACCGCGGCCCTGGTGGCAGAGAGTGAGGAATACGAGCATTTGCTTATCTACGGGCATGGCGGACTGAACTCACCCAAGGACTCCGCTTCGCGCATCGAGGCGATGAAGCCGGTATTCAAGGAAAACGGCATCTATCCCTTTCATATCATGTACGACACTGGCCTGGTGGAGGAGCTGAAGGACCTGGTTATCGGCAAGGGGGATCGCGCGGGGGAGCTGGTCGGTGGCGCTGAAGACTGGCTGGATAAAATGGTGGAGTACCTGATTCGCAAGCCCGGAACCCTTTTGTGGAAGGAAATGAAATCCGATGCAGATGCCGCCTTTGCCAAGGGCGGTGCGGGGCTGGAGTCGGTAAAGTATTTTATAGACGCGCTGCGCGGGGCGGCTCCCAATCGGCCCAAGAGCTTTCACTTTGCCGGCCACAGTACGGGAGCGATACTGTTTGCTCATATGCTGTCGTCGTTGAAGAACTACGACCTTGAGTTCGCCTCTGCAACACTTATGGCGCCCGCATGCTCCCTGGACCTCTACCACAAAACCTACCTGCGCATCCTTGACGAAAAGCACAGGTTGCGAGTCCGTAAGCTGATTATCCTGAATCTAAAAAACCAGTTGGAGAAGGATGATTACGTGGGCTCGAGACTGGCCTATCGCAAGTCCCTGCTCTTTCTGGTTTCCAATGCGTTCGAGAGTGAGAAGGAGCTACCGCTGCTGGGTATGGAGAAATTTGAGAAGGGCATGAAAGACTGCGCCAATCCGCCGCAGATTTTCCATTCCAATGGAGTGACGGGCAACAAAACACGCAGTAAGAGCCATGGTGGCTTTGACAACGACATACACTCCATGAACTTTCTGCTCAAGACCGTCCTGGGAAAATCCCCCAAGCGCCTTTTCAAACCAGAGGACCTCGATTTCTGAGCTCCTGCGAGGAGCCAGTGAGTGCCAGGAGGCATTATGCCAAGTATCCGGCTGACACCTAGTCTGCAAGCTCACTACAGTGAGCTCTACGCCAGCTGTGAGATGTCCCACAGCCGCTTTGATGACGTGGACGCACTGGTCAAAAGTGTTATTGCAGAGCGCGCGAGGTACAAGCGGGTCAGCTCTGAAACCGGTGTCCCCTGGTTTTTTATCGCAGCGATTCACACATTGGAGTCGGGGCAGCGTTTCGATCGTCACCTTCACAATGGGGATCGCTTGACGCAGCGAACCCGCAATGTGCCGGCTGGACGCCCAGTGACAGGTGAACCGCCTTTCAGCTGGGAGGAGAGCGCACGTGACGCACTTCGGATGCACCGGCTGCACAGCGTGCGGGACTGGACCTTACCGCGCATTTTGTATGAACTGGAAAGGTATAATGGCTGGGGCTATCGGCTTTATCACTCACATGTAAGTAGCCCCTACCTGTGGGGATTCTCCGGGCATTACAGCAGTGGCAAGTACGTGGCAGACGGCACCTGGTCCGATACAGCGGTCTCACGCCAGTGTGGCGCCGCCGTTCTTATTCGGCGGCTGGAAGAACTGGGTGAGATAGAACCGCTGACGGATGTCCCAAGTACTCGCCGCCCCATTATTTACTATGCAGATCATGCCCTGGCGCGGGCCGAGGACCTGCAGCGGTTTTTGAACACCTTTGAGGGTATCTCCTTGCGGGTGGATGGTTGGCCGGGTAAACGCACATCGGACGCGATGATGCAGGTACTGGGGCGGCGATTGAGTGGCGACCGTCGACGCTGAAACGCTCATTACCGCATAAGCGCAATTATTCAAATACTTCCTTGCCGGTTGGCTCTATATGGGTAGTGCTGTTCATCTTCTGGCGAAACTGCGCCAGCTCCTGGTACATGCGCCTGCGGGCGCGACTCTGGTTACCCAGTGGCCTGTGCTCAGGCAGGCAGTGCCAGGGGTTGATGGACAGCTGACTGGTGAAGGCAAACTGCGCGGGATGATCAAAGGTCTGCCGTGGAATATGAATACGGGCGACAGGTATAAAGGGTGAGAGTTTCTCGGGCCAACGCACCGCTGCATTCTCGACAGGCATGCGGTGCGGATCAGTCTGCAACTGCACCAGCAGGTCGAATTCGACCGATTGCCGGGATAATGTTTTTACCATGTTGTCGCGAAGATAATTGTCCGGAACGGCACCGAAAGGTACCCCGGGTATGCGCCTGTCAACCTGTGACCGCGAGGCGAAGGAGTACTGCATCGCCTGGCCCTCCCCGAGCAGGTAGGGCACACAGCTGAAGTAGCGATGACCAAGCGGATTGTACTGGGTTTCATTCCACAGGGCCTGCATGAGAAAGTCCAGGATGTGTGAATCCCGGGGATCCAGGAAATAATAGATAGGCATGTCGCGCAGGCTCCAGTCCTGCAGCCTGGCGTTACAGCGTGTGTCGGGGGTTACGAATGTGGGCGTACAGATACACACCATGTCCTGGGTGAAGGCCTCGTCCTTCATCAGCTTGGGCCCGGGAACATCCATAATTTTCATCGCCATGCTGGAAAAACCCACATCCTGTATGTCCTTCGGCACGTCGGGGCCCGGCCCGGAAAATCGGACCCAGGCCGGATAGTCGCGCACCTTGGCGAAGAGCCCTCTTTTCATGCATTCGGGGATATCATCCCTGATGCTCACGGTAGCCCTCACCAGTCCATGGGTTTTGGTGTTGCCGCCGCGCTCGTATCTCCCGGGTTGAAAGTGGCCACGCATTTGTTCGGACATCAAGTGGATGATCTCGTCAAGGCACTCCTTCTCCCAGGGGAACTCTTTTTCCTGGGCAAGCGCGAGGTGATCATTGGGTCGCCTGAAATTGATCAGGTACTGCAGAGCCGCAGCCGATGGCTCACGCAACAGGTAGTTAAGGGTGGGCCGGAAGTAAGGCTCCAGGCGACGCTCCAGTTCGAGAACTCTGACAAGCAGCCGGTGGATCGATTGCAGAACCATGCTTTCACCTGTGCTTTGTGGCGTTTGCCACATTCAGCTAGCGTTGTTGCAGAATAAATTTCAGGGCTCTCAGGCCCGGCATAAAGAAATAGGCGCCGCCGCGCACCGTCACAAACCCGGGTAGTCCTTCAATACGCCGTGCGGTGTTGCCATGTTCGGGAATACTGAAATGGTTTGTGGCCGCACCGTTACTGAGAGGTTCGCGGTTGCCCAGTAAGGGGTCCCCCTCCGTTGGGAGGCCGGCAAATTTTGAACTGGCGATCCACGCGCCCTGTACGAACTCAAATTGTCGGGAAATATTGGCCCCCAGGCAGATGAAGTACAGGCCACGCGATTCCTGGGCTTTCTTCAGTGGCTTGTCTCTGATCGCCTGTTCCGGTGTCAGCCTCGATCCAAAAACCCTGCCTCGCCTCACCAGGCGGTGAAAGCGGCTGGATGCAACCAGGTCATCACCGGGATGCCGCCTGCCGAACCCCAGGGTGCGCAGCAGGCGCCCGACAGCACCCTCCGTAGCGGGTGGAAAGTCGCCCGTCCTGGGATTGGCGCGCCTGATATGTGCGCCTATAGGGCATCGCTCGCCCAGGGGATCCTCGTCAAAGGTAAAACGATTGTCACGGTTATCGAAGCCGATGCCCGGTAGGGACTGCGCGCTGGGCCCTGCCAGGGGGGCACCGTCAATCGTGCGCCCGACCATGGCAGACGCGAGTTGCTCACGCCCTTGCGCATCTGCTCCAGCTTCCCGGTTGATAAATTGCCAGAACCCGACCACGTCCTGGTTCAGTTGTCGCATGACGAGGTAGGTTCCATTGCGGCCAAGATCCCTCAGCGAGGGGTGGTCATCTGCAATCGGTAGCGACTGCGCCAGTGGTAGTTGGGTAGCATCCAGTAGCGGTCGATCGGTATACAGGCCGTACTCGTTGCGGTATCCCAGCACAACTTCGCCAAGGCTGAGCAGGTTGCCGTATTTGTCACGTTCATGTGGGTCGCTACCCAGTGATTGCTGCCAGTCAATCTGCGGCTGGCTGATGCCATCGACGAAGCCGAAGGGCTCTTTCGGCCCGTCTGTTTTGGAGCGCAGTATCTTTAGCAGCTCGAAGGCGTTGCCAAAATCGCCCTTACGCAGCTCCTTCAAATAGCCGGTCAGTTTGCCGGGCAGTGTGTACACCAGCAACAGTAGCTCTGGACTGTGTTCAGCAGTGCCGCCCCATTCCCACGCGCTGGGATGATTCTCGCCAGTGTCACCCAATCGACGTGAACGGTTTTCATCCTTGCAGATGCCGCTGGTAAATTCCTGGGAAAAAGCATTAACAACAGACTCGTCAACCTCAAGAGCCAGCAAGCCGGCGGCGGTAAAAGCCAACTGCAGGGCTGAATCTGGCAGCGGGGACTGTGGCTCGGCAGTCGTGACCGGCGCGCTCGCCAGCCACTTGCGCGCAATGGCTGCGTCCTTGATCGTCAGCAACACAAAGGCGGATTCAGTGAGGCGGCCATGGGCAAAGCGAACCAGGCCCTGAATATCGTTATAGTCGACAGCTTGTCGAACACCTTGCGCTTTCATAGCAATGCCAGCCACTTATCCAGTTCCCGGTCGCCGGGGTTGTCGCTCTCCAGTACCTGTCGTATACGGTGGTTGCGGGCCATGTCGACGGCTGTGAGGCCAGGGTAGGCCTTGTACCATGACTCCGATGGAAGTTGATTGCGGCGCAGGGTTTTCTTGTACTTTTCCTCGTACTTTGCGCCGCCCTTCAGCAGCCAGTCTGTCCTGGGATAACCTATGCCGTTACTGAACACCAGGTTCAGGCCCCAGGCGACCTTATTGATAAAGTCGTCCATATAGCTGTCGGCACTGCCATCGTAATTGCTGGCGAAGTACACCCTGCGGTTGTCATCCAACAGTACCCAGCGAGCAAAATGGATGGTTTGTATTCGGGTCAGATAGCCTTTTGTATAGATATGCCTGGCACTGTAATCCAGCAGCAACAGGGCTGCCTTTATCGTGAACAGGCGTAGGCGCCCCGGTTTTACCTGGCCAAATACGTTGAAGTGGTTGGTGACATCGATGTCTTCCTGCCCCGCCAGTGATTCCAGGTGCGCCGGTTCGGGGCGCTGAGTATTTTCGGGGTCCCCACGTTCCAGAGCGCGCAGCTCGCGCAGGTAGAATGGTGCCGCCAGAAGCAGAGCAGGGGACAGGCAAAGCAGTACTACAGGGACGGCAACCAGATGTAGCAGTTTACCTGCCAGTGCCGAAGCAGGGGTGGGAGCCGCCGCTGTCAGGCGTAGCCGTCCGGCATCTATCTCGGCCCGCGTATAACATTTCAGCCGGCGCCAGATCTGCCTGTTATTCAAGGGCTTCCCAGCCCCGCTTATACGCCTGACTTCACCCGCAAGCGCTGCACCCAGTGCGGCCTCTTCGCCTGTTTGTTCTACCGTTCTGCCACGCCAGTTGACGTAGTTGGCATCGGGTTTTTGGTTGTGACTGTGAAGCCAGCCCAGCAGGTCTGTGGTTTCCCTGGTAAAGCCTTTGCAGTGGGAAAAAATGTCGCGCAGGCCGGGCCCGGCTCGAATGACCAGCTCTGCCAGGAAGGTACTTTCGTCACCATCGATATCGCCTGTGAAGCACAGCCTGGGTCGCCAGTCAGCCGGTTCCAGTCCGTGGGATCGGATGTCGTCGTTGGTATTGGCCGTCAATATTGTGAAACGTGCCACGTGCAGGCGCCGGAACTGCCAGAACGGCAGCAGCGCGTTGCGGGGGTTAGCGAATCCCGGGGCGCTGTTCATCGTCGCCAGCAGCGCCTGTAGAGGCGCCAGCTTGCCCTCCCTGACTTCGGCTGTAATCATGAATGTGGTCTGCGGCGTCATCAGGCCAGTACTCTATCGCTTGCTGGTGAGAGCAAAGTCCAGAATGCGTGTCCTGCCCCACCAGACTTTACCGAGATACACCCCGGGTTCTATCTCACGGATTTCGTCGCGAATTTTTTTTGCGAGGAACGAGGTTTTTGAATAGTCGATAACGATAGTTTCCTCGCCGTCCATCCAGCTGTCATCCTTGTAGACCTTGGCAACGATGAATGTCAGGCTGAAGGGCGAAATCTTGTTGATGAGAATGCCACTTTCGCGGGCGGGCGGAAACAGGTCGAAAACCTTGCCCTGCCAGGCGAACAGACGGGCGAAGCGCGCATACCAGCGCGCCAGGAAAGAACCGGCGACGATCGCGGTTCCTCGCGTATCACCGCTGGGTATATTGCCGGCGGTGGCCTCCATGTAAATCGTGTCCAACTCGTCCTTGTCTTTAGCAAGCCACCCGGATACTGTCGCGTTCGTCGTCATCGTCGCACCTCTTGCACGTTGCTGTTGCCTGGGCGAATTCAGTTACTGGTCCTGAGTTGATTCTGCTGTTCACGGAAGCGGCCAATCTCGGCGTAAATGGGTTTGCGTGTGCGGTTTATGCCCCCCAGAGGGCGGTGTGCCTCCAGGGTCTGCCAGGGATTGAAGCTGAGGCTCTCGCAGTTGTCGTTCGTTGTCTCTGAAGTGGGTTGCTGCGCAATGTGAATTTTGGCCAACGAGACAAAGGGGGACTCGGACTCTTTCCAAATCACCGCCGCGTTTTCGATGGGCATTTTCTTGGGATCGGTCTGAAACTGCGCCATGAAGTCCAGGCAGACGGGGGACTGCTCCAGGTGTTTGTGCATCACATCCGTCAGAAAATCCGGATGCTCCTCGATTTCCAAACGTATTTTCTCAGCTGTACAGGGGCGCACCGAGTATTTGACTGCGCTGGTGCTATCGCTGCCGTGCCGGTAGGGCGTCGTACTCCAGAAGCGCGTCGTAAAAGGGTTATCTATCTTCTCACGCCCGCTAACCACAATGCCCAGGGAATAGAAATGGCTTGGGTTGACGAAGTAGCGCCACAACTTGCCATCACGGGTCGCTTCTATGAAATCCCGGAAATCTCCCGGGTCCGCGGCAAACAGGGCCGGATAGCTGTTCAGCAGGAAATCGACCTGGCCATCTTGACCCCACAGCGCCGTCCCTGGCGTGCTGTGCAATTTGATAGAAAGCCCGTGAAAGTCGTCCTCCCTGTCGTCATGCTGGGTAGCGTTGGCAAAACGCAGTTGCGCCGGGTAGCTGGCCCCGGGTACGAAAATGCCGTGCTGCAAGCTGCTCTCAAGTTCTTGCGGCACGTCAAAGCTGGCGTCAAAACAACCCAGGGTCTTGACCTGGTTGAAACGCTCCACGAGACCACTGGGATTGCGCTGCAGGGTGATGGCCTTGATGGCCTCTATCATTGCCGCCGTATTTTCCGCCTCGTCTGGAGAAAGGCGTTCCTGACCTGGCTCCAGGTTGTCGTACGAGGGGCTACAGGCAATCAGCGCGCAGAGACTTGTCATTAATAGCGAGCGGTAGGGTATGTTCATCGGCTAGTTCGCAAAAGCGCTGTCTGTGGCGGCGTCCGGCCTGGGTTTCCAGTCCAGGGAGTAGTATGTTCCCCTGTCCCTCGCCCAGGGGTCGAATACATTGACTACGTGCATCAGTTCATCGCGTAACTCCGGGACGTTACGCATCATCAGGCGTTTCATCGGAGACACCATAACGGTGTGGCCGTTGGACTTTTCGGGCTCATTGCACACCATCGAGTCATCCTTGTTCTCGGTCAGCGGGTAGGGGCAGTCCTCCAGTGGCCCATTCTCGATGACCCAATCGTAGCCAAGGTGAGAGTAAAACTCCGGGCGGAAGCTGGAGGTGAAAAACCGGTCGCTGAACAGCCTGCGCGAGGCATTGAGTATAAATATATGAAACTGGGTCTCTGAGATCGCAAAACCGTGGGGGCGCGTGTATTCAGCCAGCCAGCCAACGATCGTATCGACATCCTCAATGTTATCAACCCGGCTGCCGTTGGCCTGGCCGAAACAGTCGTTGATAAATTCGCCCTGGTCGTCTTTCTGTGCCGTGCTGATAATTTTGCTCGCATCGCAGGTATGAGTGCCATATACCCTGCGTAGTTTGCCGACCATCTGCCGCTGCGCCACAGCGGCGGGAGAGTCGGGGGGCAGACGGCGATCTGCAAAGTCATCAAAACTGGTCAGGGTCTGCAGGCCGATCTGTCGTCGAAACTCGTTGAAACGCGGCACGCCTCGCTCCCGGTCGCGAATGATATCCAGTGCGACGATATCAAGTTTGCCAGACGGAGAACCCAGGTGTGGCATGTCAAGGTTCTGCAGGAACAGTGGATGGTTTTGCAGGTGTAGCAGGCCCAACCGCTGACGCCCCATACTCAAACCCCAATTGGCTATGCTGCCCGTGCGCATCTGGCCCGAGCTGCCCCCGCGCACGGTATCTACCACTGGCACCATCGCCAGGATAGCATTCGGGTCTGTATATTTGCGGAACTCAATCAGGTCCGGTACCAGTGGGTGCAGTCGATAGACAGTGGTAAATTCTTCCGGAAAGTTGAAGGGCGACCCGAAGTGATTTACCCCGCCATTGACATCGGCCGGGTTGGTAATGTCCCAGGCATCGTGTTTCCACCACAGGTGACCCTCCGGGCGGCTGTTATTGAGGCCGAAAATGCCTGCCCCTGAAGCCAGTATTGAGTACAGCGTATTGCTGCTGTCACCCTCCACATTCTGGTCAAACAGGCGAGCGAGTCGGGCCGATGTGCGGCTCAAGAGGTTTTCATCCCGCTGGAAGATTTTTCGCAGTACCTGGGACACGTTGTCTTCTTCCACATTGAACAGGCCGAACCAGTTGGAATTCATCCCCAGGTAAAGGGGTTCGTCGTAGAGCAACTGTGTGGTCCATTCTATGGTGTGGATCTTGGCGATCTCGGCAGCCACGACCAGCCGTGCGACCTGGTAGATCTCCTCGTCACTCGCCTGGGCATAACTGATCACATGCTGCGGTTGCAGCGGGTTTCGCAGGCCGGAATCTCTATCGGGCGTGTCTCTTTGCCGACGACGGAAGGCATCCACTATTGCATTGTGCTCGCGCACAAACAGGTTGTGGTAAAAGCTCATACCGATGTTCCAGTTATCGGGGAACGCCGCAATTTCCTGCCCCTGCCACTGAGGTTCCACCGGGCAGTCGGGCATGCATTCCGAAAATAGCGGCAGGTAGCCGCCGGGTTGCCACAGTTTCGCCGGGTCATTGCGGTCACGAATAACCCGTTTGCTTGAGATCTCATCGAAGCCGTAAATCTGTGAGGCATCCCACCACGCCGTAACGGTGTTGGGTGTCGTTTTATAGGCGCGCTTCAGGTAGTCCTTGCCCTCGTGATTGAAGTGCCCTGGCTCGCCCTCCTGGGCTACCAAAATGGCTTCTCTCCGGTCCCCGGGGCGGCACCCGAGCCCTCGCGCCTTCGCGCCGCAGCCGACCGACGCCAGTCCGGGTTTGTTGCGCCCCTCGCGCGTGTGGGAAAACCAGTCATGGGTCATGAACTGTATCCAGAAGGCGGCCAACACATTGAAAAATGGTGCTTTCATATAGTCGCAA
The DNA here is from genome assembly GCA_963765545.1 of uncultured Gammaproteobacteria bacterium. GTDB lineage: Bacteria > Pseudomonadota > Gammaproteobacteria > Pseudomonadales > Halieaceae > JARRPM01. The sequence continues at coordinate 138,997 of CAVXWW010000004.1, forward strand.
TGGGATTGCGCGGGGTCGTTCGGTGCACCTTTGCCCTCATTGCAATTCATCGGCTGGCTCTGGGGACGCGACAACAGCAGGCGACTGATTAACTGGGGGTCTGGCTTCAATAAGCCTAGGCGATTGCCGTGTTCAGCGTCACTGTGGCGCGCGGCGCTGAGCTCGTCTTTTTGCAGGCGCGGGAACGTTGCTTCGAACTGGGCGTTGCGCGCAAAGAGCGTGCCGGTTGACCCCATTTTTGGATTCAGTATGTCATTGCAGATCCCGGTCAGAGTGCGGTACCGAATCAGTTCCCCGGCGCATAACTGCGGGCCGTCTGCGCCCACTTGCACGTAGTATGGGCTGGTGGGTTCCAGCCGCATTTCAGGCCACTGTTTGCGGGTGGAGCCGGGTTTGCCGCCAATGCCCTTGATGAAGGTTTCGTAGGTGTAGTTGTCAAACAGGTTGAACTTTATGAGCTCGATTCGCTGGTACTCCAGGTCCATGAGTGAGCCGTCGATACCCCTGCCGTTGGGCTTGATATGTTCGCCAATCAGCGTTGTTGCCTCTGAGCCCTGCTTTTGCGAGCTGGCGTCTCCAGCCGCCCAGTAATTGGACCAATCCACCCACGGCGTGTCCAGGTAGGTCGCGGCCTTTTCGCCGCCGCGACACAGGGCAGTGTCTTTTTGTACTTTGCCCAGGAAGCGATCCTGTCGTTCATCCGCCACAGCACGGGGGCCGTCCTTGACCAGGCGTGCACAGGCCGCGAGTTCGTCATTGGGGGACTCGGTACAGGCGCTCAGCATAGATAACAGGCAGCCAACCAGGCAGTAAAGCGTAGTCTGGCGAAGGCGGCACGAGGGGTTGTTTTGTGACCAGGAGCCGATCTTTGTCTGCAGCACGATACATCTCCCTTGCTGGCAACACATGATCCAGTGGACCTGGGTTCCCGGAATTGTTCGCCATTACCGGGCTTCTGCCGCAACTCGATGGGTCTGCTGGACAGGTGGTTTCTGTTATCCGACCAGGTCGACACTGTTAAGTCTAGGAACGATGTCGGGATAAGCCAATGCGATTTGGCTATATAGGGCGGCCTTTCTGATATATACCTTTAGTACCGGTAGTTATATAGATTGGTTGTTTCCCTTCTTTGTGATCTACCCGAAGGTCCGCGGCAGGGCAGCATCCGGCCGACCTGGGTTACACTGTTGTCAGGTGTGGGGGCAGCCTGCACTATTAATCACAAAAGCCGTCACACATGTCGTCACACATGCCATCAAACACAGGGAGTGACAGCTATGACAGGTAGTGGCCTGGCCTGGTTTGTGGCGTGGCTGTTTGCGCGTGCGGCAACGCACAAGATACGCGCGCCGGGCTATTATCGGGTGCTTATGGGGCAGTACCTCGGTACATACACCAGCACAGCAGCAGTTTGTCTGCTCGGCGCAACGGAGGCAGTCCTGGCGGTTTCTGTGCTGCTGCCGTACTCCCGGCGCTTGTCCCTGGCAGTCGCAGTGCTGTTATTGCTGTTCTACGCAGGCTTGATGGCGCTGCGTATCCTGCGTGGCGATGCCGATATGCAATGTGGCTGCTCGGGGCCCGGTTCGCCGCTGCAGGTGAGCTGGGCGCTGGTGTTGCGCAACCTGGTATGCGCCGGGCTGGCACTGCTGGCCTTCGGATTGGCTGAAACCTCAGCCAGTAGCTGGTTGCGGGTAGCCGGTGCGTTTGTTGTGGCGCTCGCGGCCATAGCGGCTTATCTCTTTTGCGAAGCGCTTATCAGCAACGCGCAGTTCATGGCAGGGGAGGACTGAACTGTATTGGGTTCACTAGCGGCTTCAAAAGCGGGGCACTATCAAACGAGGACACGACGGAAGTGAATACAAGCAAGAACCATAATCTCTACAGGCTGATAGAGCGCGCGTTCCCGGCTGACAGCTCGTTGCCGTTAGTGCTGTCTCCGGATAGCCAAACCTACTCCTATGCATGGGTGGAGGAACGTTCGGCCAGACTTGCCAACTACCTGGTTGACCTTGGTGCCAGGCCGGGCGACCGCGTAACTGTGCAGGTTGAAAAGTCTCCGCTGGTACTTTGCCTGTACCTGGCTTGCCTCAGGGCGGGGCTTGTCTATCACCCGCTCAATACGGCCTACCAGGCTTCCGAGCTGGCATATTTTCTTGGGGATGCCAAGCCGCGGGTGGTGGTGTGTGCCGGGCAAGATATGCCGCTGTTTGAATCGCTGTTGTCGCAGCACGGCGCCTGGGCGCTGTGTAGCCTGGAGGCAGACGGCAGCGGCAGTCTGGTCGAGGAAGCCGCAGCTTGCGGTTCGACCTTTGATACGATCAGCCGCCAGCCGCAAGACCTGGCTGCATTGTTGTATTCATCCGGCACTACAGGGCGGCCCAAGGGCATCATGTTGACTCACGCCAACCTGGCCAGCAATGGCCTGTCGCTGGTGACGCTCTGGGGATTCTCTGCGGATGACGTGCTGCTGCATGCGCTGCCGGTATTCCATGTCCACGGCCTGTTCGTAGCTATCAACTGCGTGCTGCTCAGTGGGGCACGTATGCTGTGGCTGGACAAATTCGACGTGGACCAGGTCAAGGCGGCGTTGCCCCATTGCAGTGTCATGATGGGCGTTCCTACTTACTACACGCGCCTGCTCGCCGACCCGGATTTCGGACGTGAACAATGTGGTGCGATGCGCCTGTTTATCTCTGGCTCCGCCCCCCTGCTGGCGGATACTTTCACAGAATTCGAACAGCGCACCGGGCACACTATCCTGGAGCGTTATGGCATGTCCGAAACTGGAATGAATACCTCCAACCCCCTGCGTGGCGAGCGCAGGGCCGGCACCGTTGGCCCGGCCCTGCCCGGTGTCGACGTGCGGGTTGTCGATACCCGGGGTGCAAGCCTGCCCTCGGGCCAGGCGGGCAACTTGCAGGTGCGTGGGCCCAATGTGTTTGCGGGCTACTGGCAAATGCCGGACAAAACCCGGGAAGACTTTACCGATGATGGTTTTTTCAATACCGGCGACAAAGCCAGCATCTCCGCTGATGGCTATGTGACCATTGTGGGTCGCGCCAAGGATATGATTATCTGTGGCGGCCTGAATGTTTACCCCAAGGAAATAGAGCAGTTTCTGGATACTCTGGCAGGCGTGTCGGAATCTGCAGTTATTGGCGTCCCCCACGCAGACTTCGGGGAAGCGGTGGTGGCGGTGATTGTGCCTGCGCCGGGGCGCACACCACAGGCCGATGCCGTCATCTCCGCCTGCAAGCAGCAGATGGCGAATTTCAAGGTGCCTAAACGCGTGGTATACGAGGCGGAGTTACCGCGCAATGCCATGGGCAAAGTCCAGAAAAACCTGTTGCGCGAACGCTACCGGGACAGCTTTTCCTGAACCGGGTTTGACGCGGGTCCCCGGGGCGTCATGGCGTGCAACCGCAGGTAGCACGCTGCTGGCGTCTTTAGAAAGCGGGGATGTCGGTCTGGGTGCGGCCCAGGATCAGGGCGTGAATGTCGTGGGTTCCCTCATAGGTATTCACCACCTCCAGGTTCACCATATGGCGCATCACGGGGTATTCGTCAGAGATTCCGTTGCCGCCCAGCATATCCCGCGCCTGGCGTGCAATTGCCAATGACTTGCCGCAGGAGTTGCGCTTTATAAGGGAAATCAACTCCGGAGCAATGTTTCCTGCATCCATCAGCTGCCCCGCCCGATAGCAGCCCTGTAAGGCCAGGCCGATCTCGGTTTGCATGTCGGCAAGCTTGAGCTGGACCAGCTGGTTGGCGGCCAGTGGTCTACCAAACTGGCTGCGTTCGACCACGTAGTCGCGTGCCGCGTGCCAGCAGTTCTCGGCCGCTCCAAGCGCGCCCCAGGCAATGCCAAAGCGGGCATTGTTGAGGCAGCCGAACGGACCCTTGAGGCCTTCCACGTCAGGCAGCAATTGATCTTCGCTAACGAACACTTCATCCATAACAATTTCGCCAGTTATCGATGCTCGCAGTGCCAGCTTCCCCTCAATTTTCGGTGCGCTGAGCCCCGCCATGCCCTTTTCCAGGATGAACCCGCGTATCTTGCCATCATCTGTCTTGGCCCATACCACGAATACGTCGGCGATAGGGCTGTTGCTGATCCACATCTTGGCCCCGCTGAGCTTGTAGCCGCCTTCCACGCTGCGGGCCCGGGTGACCATGGAGCCCGGATCAGATCCGTGGTCAGGCTCGGTGAGCCCGAAACAGCCAATCCATTCGCCGGTGGCAAGCCTGGGCAGGTACTTTTCCCGCTGCGGTTCGCTGCCGTAAGCATAAATGGGATACATCACAAGGGAGGACTGCACACTCATCATGGATCGGTAACCTGAATCCACCCGCTCTACTTCCCGTGCAATCAGGCCGTAGGAGATATAGTCCACGCCCGGGCAACCATAGCCCTCGATAGTGGAACCCAGTAGTCCAAGTTCGCCCATTTCGCGAAAAATGGCTGCATCTGTCTGCTCCTGGCGAAAAGCCTCCTGCACCCGAGGCGCCAGTTTGCCCTGGGCGTATTGCCGTGCCGAATCGCGCACCATGCGCTGTTCAGCCGAAAGTTGCTGGTCCAGCAGGAACGGATCCTGCCAATTCAATTGCTGCCAGCGCCTGCCTTTTGCCATCTGAATACTCCTGGTTTCCGCATCACTGTAGTGTCTACAGAAATAACATGCTTGTGTCTTGATGTGACAAAAAAGTTACCGTCATCTGGTATCTTCTGCGGCTTGCCATATCCATTGTCTGCTCCGGTGGTTTGCCCGGCTTGCCGCGTAGGGCCTGATGAATGGCCAGACCTATTTAAGTACTTCCGGTGCCAGTGCAGCCAGTTGCCTGCGAATGCCGTCACGCCAATCGACCCGGGTTTTGCCGATGAGCTGGTGCATTCTGGTAGTGTCGATGGCGAGGCTGCCAAACGCGGTTTTTGTCTCGTTGAAGATGGGCTCAAAACCGGTCAGCTCGCTGATAAGGCTGCACCACTGTTCGATGCTTGCTTGTTCGGATCCGCCGAAGTTCATCGTGGTCACCTCGGGGGAGGCCGCTCCCAGCAGGTAGGGAATTTTCTCGATGTAGTCGTCCACGTGGATAGGGTTGTAGCAGTTGGGCCTATCGGGGTGGATGTCTATAGGAATACCCTGTTGCATCATCAGCATATGAAAATACATCCAGCCACCATTGTCGCCGTAGGGCACATTCAGGCGGGCGATGGTCGTTGGTATACCGCGCTGCTTTGCGACAAAGCGACATACCGTCTCCGCAGCTATCTTGGAGATACTGTAGGTGGGAAACATCGCGCGGTGATTGTCGCCCAGAGGGTCGCTCTCCTTGCGCGGCTCGTGTCCGTTGTATTCATACACCGCCGTGGAAGACACGTGCAGGAAGCCTTTGGCCTTGCTGCAGCGGGTCATCAGGTTGCCGACACCTTCCCCGTTGGCAGCAAGGTCGTAATCAAAGTTGCCGCTTTTGACGACTGCAAAATTGAGCACATAATCGAAGTCCCCCGGTATTGCGGCGACGGCGGCGGCATCGGACAGGTCCGCCGCGATAACCGTGGCACCCAGGGCTTCTATGCGGTCCACGTCTTCGGGCTTGCCAAAGCGTGCGAGGGCATGGACGTCGGCGATGCCGGCATAGTGTTCCACAACCGGCAGGGCCACTTGTCCGGTGGGGCCTGTGATCAGTATTTTTGTTCCGGCGAGGTCAACGGGTTCCACTGGCATGTTCAGTCCTTACTGTGAGGTCAGGCGGGCAGTTTACCCGGTGGGAGCAGTTGTCGATTCACCCATATGGGTGACAGGGCAAGGACCCGCTCAGTTCACATCGGTGTGGTAGATCTCGCGCTCGTAGCGGTCTGCGGTCTCGGCCATGAAGCTCATCGCGCGCGCGAGTTGGTCGTGACAATCCCCCTGCAGCAGCATAGTTTCCACCATGATCAGGTCATCACCTGACATCGCAAGCGCGCCGTAGGCAAGACTCGAGTTAAGACCGAGTACCGCATTGATTTGAATGGCCGAGAGGGCAGCCACAGGGCCCACCACGGTGATAACTCGCAGCATGTCATTGCCATCCAGCAGGAACGGCTCGAAGGACAGTACCTGGTGACGCCCACCGGCCAGCTTGAATGTGGCCCGCTCACCATCGCAGTCCCAGTCATTCCTGAGGCAGACATCTAACACAATTTTAGGACATGTCATGCGTTTATTCCCGGCTGTTTCAGCCTGCAGTATAACCGAGGCGGGCACAGGTAATCACGCCGTGTGCGACGCAAGGGGTCAGTCGGGTAGGCCCAAGGCAATTTATCGGTCGATAAAGTGGGCCCGGATGCTATATTACCGACACGATTTTACGGTGTTGTTGCTTTGAATAGTTCAAGAACCACAAAAGGTAAATTCAGATGAGTAAGATGGAAAGACCGCTTGAGGGCCTGCGTGTTATCGAAATGGGACAGTTGCTGGCCGGCCCCTTCACCGGAACCATCCTCGCCTATTTCGGCGCCGAGGTAATCAAGGTGGAGCCCCCGGGCGGAGACCCGGTGCGAGGTTGGCGGGTTGTCAGGGATGGCACCTCCCTGTGGTACCGCAGTCTGGGTCGCAACAAAAAGAGCGTTACCCTGGACCTGAAGTCGGAGCAGGGGCGGGAGCTTGCCCTTCAGTTGCTGGAAACGGCTGATGTGGTTGTAGAGAATTTTCGCCCGGGCCTGATGGAAGAGTGGGGGCTGGGGCCGGTAGAGGTGAAAGAGCGCAATCCGGGCCTGGTATACGCGCGTATCTCCGGGTACGGCCAAACAGGGCCTTATGCGAGCAAACCCGGCTACGCCTCGGTCACGGAAGGGTTTGGCGGGTTCCGTTATATCAATGGGGAGCCCGGCAAGGCGCCGGTGCGACCCAATATCAGTATGGGGGATACCGTTGCGGCCATCCATGCGGCTCTGGGGATTGCCCTGGCGCTGATCCAGCGGTCCAAGCCTGATTCGGGCGAGGGTCAGGTTGTAGATGTCGCATTGTACGAGTCGGTATTCAACCTCATGGAAGGGATTGTGCCTGAATTTGATGGTGCAGGTGTTGTGCGGGAACCGGCGGGCACCACGGTGACGGGCATCGTGCCAACCAATACCTACCGCTGTGATGATGGCAAGTTCGTGGTGATCGGCGGCAACGGTGACTCTATTTTCAAACGGCTGATGAGCGCCGCAGGCCGCTCCGATATGGCACAGAATCCTGCCATGGAGCATAACGCGGGCCGGATAGAACATGAGGCAGAAATCGATGAGGCCCTGGGTTTGTGGTGCGCGGCCCATTCATCTGCCCATATTATCAACACGCTGGAAGAAGTGCGGGTGCCGGTAGGTCCCATCTACAGTGTCGAGGATATGATGACCGATCCGCAGTACCAGGCCAGGGGCCTGTTCGAGAGTGTCGAAATAGATGGCAAACCGCTCAAGATCCCGGCCATCATGCCCAAGCTTGATAGCACCCCGGGTCGCACAGACTGGCCCGGACAGGCGGTAGGCAGCCATAACGACGAGGTATTGCGCGGTATCCTGGGCCTGGATGACAGCCAGATCGCGCACTTGAAAGCGGAAGGGGTGATCGCTTGATTACCGTAAAGATAAAAACCGGAAGGGCAGCGACCAGGGGATGAGCGATCAGGTAGTAATAACCGATGTCGGGCCCCGTGACGGCTTGCAGAACCAGCCGCGGGTGCTGACTGTTCAGCAGCGCTTGCAACTGATTGGCGCCCTGGCGGACGCCGGGCTAGGTAGTGTCGAAGTAGGAAGCTTTGTATCGCCAAAGGCCGTACCGGCCATGGCTGGCACAGACGCGCTGGTGGCCGCACTGCCCCGGGATAGCGCTGTGCACTACACGGCGCTCATTCCCAATATGAAAGGCTATGAGCTGGCGCGGGACGCCGGTGCCCGGTCGGTGACCATGGTGCTCTACGCCAGCGATGAAATGGCTCGCAAGAACGCCAATATGAGCATGGCGGAAGCCGAGTCGATCGCCGCAGATATCCTCACCCGCGCCGGTGCCGAGTCAATCGAAGTAATTGCCACTATCTCGGTTGCCTTCGCCTGCCCGTTTGCCGGTGATACCGATCCAGCGGTGGTGTTGGCCGCGGCGGACAAGTTCCTTAACCTGGGTGCTGACAGGGTAGTAATAGCCGATACAATCGGAGCTGCAAATCCAGGCCAGGTGCGCAGCCTGATGAGCCAGCTGGTGAACCTTGCGGATGCCGGCTACCTTGGCTGCCACTTCCATGACACCCGGGCAATGGGCCTGGCAAATGTATTCGCGGCTATAGAATCCGGTATACGCCGTTTTGATGCCTCTATTGCAGGGCTGGGTGGTTGCCCCTTCGCGCCCGGCGCCAGCGGTAACGTTGCCACCGAAGACGTCGCGATGATGCTGGAGCAGATGGGCTTTGATACAGGCATAAACCTGGACGCCCTGCTGCGGGCCTCGGACCTTGCGGAGGAGCTTACCGGTACCGCTCCCGGGGGGCGTTCCAAGCCCTGGTTGAAACCCTGGCTGGCGAAACGGTCGGAAAGCGGGCCCGCATAACTTACTCAAATCGGAACCCGGCTTTGCAGATTCAAGCCAATGCCCGTGCAGCGGTTAGTTTTGGTATACCAATAAGGAGATCACAATGAGTTTCAGGCTGGGCGTAGATGTCGGGGGGACGTTTACCGACCTTCTGCTGATAAATGAAAGTAGCGGTGAGACTCACACTGCCAAGGTGCCATCCACGCCGGAGGATTCCTCCATTGGCGTGCTTAACGGCATCGCGCGCATCTGCGAGGAGTCCGGCATTGATCCCGCCAGTGTGAACCGGGTAATGCATGGCACCACGGTAGCAACCAATGCCGTGTTGACCGGCAAGGGCGCCCGGGTCGGTCTGGTCACCACCAGCGGCTACGAGGATACGCTGCAGGTAGCACGCTCCTTCTGTCCGGGCGGGCTGGGAGGCTGGGTAAGCTTTGTTAAAAAGCCGTTGCTGGCACCGCTGGAACTGACGATCGGTGCAAAAGAGCGCATGGGCGCAGACGGCGAGATCGTGCGGGCACTGGACGAGGAAGCCCTGCGTGAGGACCTGCGGGTTCTCTATGCCAGGAGCTCTGTTCAGGCGCTCACTATCTGCTTTATCAATGCGTACCTTAATGGTGAGCACGAGCGCCGCGCACGGGAAATCGCGGCAGAAATATTTTCTGACACCCCGATCTCTATTTCCAGCGAGGTGGTGCCCGAGATGCAGGAATACGAACGCACCGAGACCACGGTGGTTAACTCCTATGTTCGCCCCGAGGTCGCTAACTATGTCCGCAACCTTCAGGCGGCGCTCGCGGAGCGACTGGGCGACGACACCCAGCTGTCCATTCTGCGCTCGGACGGTGGCCTGGCCTCGGCCCGCGGCGCGGGTGAATCGCCGGTAAATCTTCTGATGTCGGGCCCTGCTGGCGGGGTGAGCGGGGCCATCTACTTTTGCAGCCGGGCGGGTTTCGACAATATCCTGACCTTCGACATGGGTGGCACATCCACCGACGTGGCCCTGATTCAGAATTCCCGGGCCCGGGTGAGGCGCGAGACTATCGTTGGCGATGTGCGGGTTCGCGCCCCCTCGGTGGACGTGCGCACGGTGGGTGCCGGGGGTGGCTCGATAGCCTTTGTGCCGGAACTTACCAGGGCCCTGAGAGTAGGGCCGGAATCCGCCGGAGCGGTGCCCGGTCCCGCGTGTTACATGAAGGGGGGGGAGTTGCCCACGGTGTGCGATGCCAACGTGGTGCTGGGTTACCTGCCCTCGGATGTTCAGCTGGGGGGCAAGATGGATATCAACCGAGAGGCTTCTGTAGCGGCTGTGCAAAAAATTGCAGATGCTATGGATATCGACCTGATGGAGGCTGCGGAGGGCATTTGCAAGATCGTCAACGAATCCATGTTCGGCGCACTGCGCCTGGTCTCGGTCGAACAGGGATACGACCCCCGTGACTTCGCCCTGGTGGGCTTTGGCGGTGCCGGGCCCCTGCACGCCAATGCCCTGGGGATACTGACGGATGCCTGGCCCGTAATCGTGCCACCCGGCCCCGGTGTTTTGTGTGCCTATGGCGATGCCACCACCCAGGTACAGGACGAGGCTGCCCGCACCTACCTGACCATGGCCGGGGATCTCAGTGATGCTCAGCTATTGGCCGACCTGGATGAGTTGCGACGGCGCGCGGGGGAGTCCCTGCTGGCTGATGGCATTCCGCTTGAGGAGCACGAGGTGAGCTACCAGGCCGACTTGCGCTACGTGGGGCAGGCCTTCCAGATAACGGTGGACTTTACCGAGCAGGAGCTCAAGGCCAGTGGGGTTGCCTTGCTCACCGACCAGTTTGATAGCGAGCATGAGCAGTTGTTTACTTTCAAGCTGGGCGACGGTCATGAAATTCTGATGATTCGGGCACTGGTCAAGGCTCGCACAAAGGCTATTGCCGAGCTCAGGACCGGCGAGGCCGGAACCACGCTGGAACAATGCCGGCTTCATGAAAGTCGCTTTTACCATGAGGGGCAATGGCACGATATTTTCATTTACGACCGCAGCCGCCTGCACGAGGGGCTGGTGGTGCCCGGGCCAGCCATCATAGGCGAGATGGACTCCACCACCGTGGTGCTGCCGGATTATGAAGCCCGTGTAGATGCAGTGGGTAACCTGCTGATCAATCCTGCCAACCTGGGGAACTAGAGATATGACCGCAACTATTATCCAGAGTAACAGCACCCCGTTCAGCAAGGTTGATGTGGACGGTGTCACAGTAGATATCATAGAAAATGCGCTGCGTAATGCCAGGGAAGAAATGGACGCGGTGCTATTTCGCACGGCCATGTCCCCGGGGATCCGCGAACAGGGCGACTGTTTTCCGATGATTGCCAACCTCGACGGCAAGATGGTGGTAGGCCAGTTTGGCTCCTTCATAGGGCCTTTTCTCGAAGCTTACGATGCCGAGATCGAGGAAGGTGACATCATTCTGACCAACGATCCCTATATGTGTAATGCAGCGGTGTCACATTTGCCTGACTGGGTGGTGCTGGTGCCGGTATTCAAGGACGGGCGGCACATCGCCTGGTCGGCCATGTTTGGCCATATGTCGGACAATGGCGGCATGGTGCCGGGCTCTATTCCTATTCAGGCCACCACGATCTACCAGGAAGGGATACGTATCCCGCCTATCAAGCTCTACAAGAAGGGTGTTTTGCAGGCGGACATGCTGGAGTTGATTTTGCACAATGTGCGCACCCCTCAGTGGAATCGATTCGATCTGAACGCGCTGGTAGCGGCCTGCAATACCGCGGCCAAGCGGTGTGTGGAGTTGGCGCATCGTTTTGGCGATGACGTGCTGGTCACTACCATGGACATTATGCTGCAGCGTAACTACGACGCCATGAAGCACATCATCGGGATGTTTATTCCGGAGGAGCCAAGGGTATTCGAGGACTACCTGTGTGATGACGGCATGGGAATGGGGCCGTACAAGATCAAATGCAAAATGTGGCGGGAAGGGGAGGTTGCCATTTTTGATTTTGACGGTACGGATCCACAGGCCCAGAGTTCGGTGAACTTCTATCTCAACGAAGACATGTTCAAGATGTTCTTCGGTTCATTCACCATCAACGTGGTGGATCCGCAGATTGTCTTCAACGACGGTTTCTATGACCTGGTGGATGTACGTATTCCGGCAGGTACATTGCTCAAGCCCAATTTCCCCGCAGCTTTATCGGGCCGCACCCATGCCCTGGGTCGCATCTTCGATTTACTTGGAGCCCTGCTGGGTATGGGCGCTCCCCAGGAGATGTTGAACGCGGCGGGTTTTTCCGATTCGCCGCACCTGTTTTATTCGGGTTACGACAAAAAAGGCGAGTGGTTTCAGTTATTCCAGATTGGCTTCGGCGGTATACCGGGTCGGCCCGTGGGAGATGGCCCGGACGGTCACTCGTTATGGCCGGGTTTCACCAATGTACCCAATGAGTTTATTGAATCCTATTTCCCCCTGCGTATAGAGCGCTACGAGACGATTCCCGACTCTGGCGGTGCAGGCCTGCATCGAGGTGGTAACGGACTTAGCGTGGTCTACTGCTTTCTCTGTGATGGTGAAATAGGTATCCATGATGACCGCTGGTTGATGTATCCCTGGGGAGTGCTTGGTGGTGAGACAGGTTTGCGCTCAACCAAACGCCTGGTGCGCGCCGATGGCAGCGAGCAATGGTTGCCGGCCAAGGTTGAGGGCATCAAGGTTAAAGAGGGTGACCTGCTGTACTTTAATACCTGGGGAGGCGGCGGCTGGGGTGACCCCTTCGCGCGCGATCCAGAACTGGTGCGCCAGGATATTGAGCGGCGGCTGGTAAGCCGCGACGGCGCCAGACGCTATGGCGTGATTATCGGGGACGATGGATCTGTAGACGTCGATGCGACAGCCGCGTTGCGTATCGAACTGGTGGCGGCCCGGGGCGACAAAACAGACCTGTTCAATTTTGGCGGCGATGTGGAAGCGATCAGGGCAGCTTGTGAGGCGGAAACCCATCTGCCTGCCCCGGTCAAGCCAACGTTTAATGTGGGAAGTAACTGAATCACCGCAGGGTCTGACTGACTGTGTGGCCGCAGGGTGGCCACCTGTGCGGCTGTCTGCGTGCCGGTTGCCTAATCGGCTGATGAGAACCCGAACGCTAGGGCTTACCGTCGCCGGTCTCAATGGCCATACCCACGGCAATTGTCCCGCTGGCGATGACATCGACCCTCAGTCCACCGCTGTTGAGAAACGCTTTTACTACCTGGGCGTTGGAGATGTCCTGGTTTTCCAGTGAGGCCCCGAGGGAGGAACAGGGCGTGCACAGTTCTACTCCGCGAAACCTGGCCTGGCCTATGGCAAATTCCTGGCCTACAAGGGCATTGAGGTCTACACCGCTGGTGACAATATTGCGCCTGGTGTCGCCCGACTCTATGGCTTGACCATATTCGGCGTTGTATCGGGCGACTGCCTCGCTTTCGATAAGGGTGACATTCTGTCCCGGGTAGTCATTACGTTGGTAATTTCTATCCCCGGCTATTCCCTTGCCAACCACTACCTGTGCATCCAGGACATTGCGGGCCGGCTCACCTGATTTTTTCGCGACAAATATGGATATGATCACAGGCTAGCGCTCTCCGGGTAGATGGCGGGCTACATCCACAAAGTCCACGACAAGGGACAGCCCGGCGACAAGAAAATACACCACAAGATACTGATTTAGTGGTGTGCGAATTTCACTATTACCAAATTTCGCGACCAGCCAGTCAGCCAGGGTCGCAATGGCCGCGTTCAGATCCGCCGGGCTTGTCTCATTCATGCGGCATTCTCTTAACTGGTTCGCATCAAGAGCTAACCGGTGCAGGTTCCACTCCGCGCAGGCGAAGTCGCGCACCCAAAGACATCCCCACTACAATACTCGCAAAGAAAACAAAATGGTGCCAGAAAGGTACGGCATCCCAGAAACTGAGCTGTACATTTACGGCGACAGTCAGCATCAGGATGATGGCAATCACGGTGTGCAGCCACTCCCGCCGGGGCGCCAGCCTCGCTGTCACATACCCACACAGAACAAGTGCCAGAAACTGGATGAACTCTGTGCCAAGTAACAAGGGAACATGTCGGCTGCCACCCTGCTCGTTAACCAGATGGGGTAACTGGCTGTAAAGAATTCCCAGGGTGGGCACACAGATCATGCCGTAAAGCAGCGGGGCTGAGAGTATACTGACGATGGAGCGCAGAAAATTCACGGCTATCTCCTCCTTTTTTATTTGCGTCAGTTGGGTAGTTTAGCTCACGGGGCCTATTCACTCACTGTGGCAGGTTTTTGCGGCAGAATATCCATCAGGTTCGATAATGTGTGTTCGGCAAAACCGGCGCCGGCCTCGGCGTAATAATTAAAGACCACGTCAGCGCCCGCGGCTTTCATTGCAGCCCGCTCGTCCTCGTATTTTGCGACTGCCGCTACCTTGCCCTGATAACCTGAAGTGCGCAGCTGCGTCACGGCGTCTATCATCTCGGAAAGCGAAGGCATGGTAAACATAACCAGTTTGTAGCGGGTAGTTTGCACCCCCTCCCAGAAATCGGCGTCTTCCGCATCGCCGTAGATAACCCTGCGGCCAGCCGCCTCATGGTGACTGAACTTTGTTTTGTCAGTATCGACACCGCAGACCCGCAGGTTGTACTGGGACTCGACGGTGTCGTAGGCACCTGATCCCACGCGGCCCATGCCAATAATGAGAACATCGACATTTCGTGCGGGGCACTGGGGGTCATCCTCAGTTGCCGCGGCGGTCTCGAAGCGCTTCAGGCTTTCCCGGAAACGACTGTAAATGTGGTGTGAGCGGCCGTTGAGGAGGGTGGACATAACGAAGGAGATGGAAACAGCGATGGCCAGCGTTGCCATCCAGCTCTCGGATAACCATCCCAGTTTCAGTGCCAGAGCAGCGACAATCAGGCCGAACTCGCTGTATTGGGTGAGAGCCATGCCCGCCAGCAGTGCTGTCCTGGCTCTCATGCGATAGCGCGAAAGCAGGAAAAAGAAGACGGCACCCTTCACCGGTAGCAATAAACACAGAACGAGCGCGATAAGCAGCATGTCTGCCGACGGAGACGATGCGAGGCCAATATTCAGGAAAAAGCCGATCAGGAATATATCCTTGAAACTGATCATCGATTTTGCCAGTTCACCGGCCTTTTTATCGCCGCTGAGCAACATGCCGAATACCAGGGCGCCGAGGTCGGCCTTCATGTCGACCAACTCGAATAGTGAGGCACCACTGAAGGTGAGAATAATACCAGCCAGTATCAGCACCTCATCGTGACCGCTGGCGCGCAGCAGGTAGCTGAAAAAGGGGCGGGCGAAATACAGCAGCGGTAACAGCAGGGCCCAGGCTGAAGGAATCTTGCCTGTTGAAACTGTCAGGAACAGCACCGCGATGATGTCCTGGATAATCAGTATGCCGACAGCGATCTGGCCGTGGCGCACCCGGAATTCACCGCGCTCTTCAAGTATTGCTACGGCGCAAACAGTGGAACTGAAGCTCAAGGCAAATGCTACCAGGGTGGCCTGTTGCCACGTAAGGTCCGACACCAATGGCAGGCCCAGTGCGCCCAGGAACAGCAAAGAGCAGAAGGTCACCAGGCCAAAGGAGAGTCCGTGCTCGATAGTGGACCGGTATATGGCAGGTTGCAGCAGGCTTTTGATGTCGAGCTTCAGGCCGATAATAAACAGCATCATCGCAATACCCGCATCGGCGATCAGTTCAATCCCGGGTGACGACTCGAAGCCGGCCATGCCCAGGCCGAAGCCCGCAATGAGATAGCCAACCATAGGCGGCTGGCCTATCTGGCGAGCGGCGAAGCCGCAAGCGAACGCGGTCAGAATGATAAGACTATCCATCCAGAGTTACTCTCACGCTGAATACCTGATTTTCCGTTAAAGTCTGAAGTGCTCCACTCCAGGGCTGCTAACGAAACAGCCCTGCGGACCACAATGCGCGATTATAACCGGTCAGGGTACATCCAGTCGCGGCGTTTGGCTGGATTCCGCGCTGTAATGATGGCTGTTTCAGCAATCGATTACGCATAAACGCTGGCCGGATGCTAATCTAGGCTCGCAGGGTGCACAAAAAAATTAGCAGAGGGAATATGGACCTGGAACGCAGCAATCTCGGCCTCGGCCGCAAACCGGCGCTTGTTGTGGTGGACATGATTAACGGCTTTACGAATTCCGGGTGCCCGCTGGGCATGGACTGTCCTGAGGTGGTTGCCGCCAATAACCTGCTGCTGGAGGCCTTTCACTCACGTGGGCTACCGGTCTACTTTACCACTGTTATTTACTACCGCGACGACCAGGCCCGGGTTTTTCGTGATCGGGTCCCAGCACTTGATCTGTTGACGCCCGACTCGTTGTGGGTACGCGTAGACGATCGGCTCGATATACGCGAAAGCGATTCATTGATAGAGAAACATTGGGCCAGTGCGTTTCACAAAACCGATCTTGATCATCGACTGCGACAGGGCGGGGTCGATTCACTGGTAGTCACCGGCTTGACAACCAGTGGCTGTGTGCGGGCTACCGCGGTCGATGGCCTGCAATACGACTACCGCGTAGTGATTGCCACAGAGGCGGTCGCTGATCGCAACCCTGAGGCACACACCGCCAACCTGTTCGACCTGGATGCCAAATATGCGGATGTAATGAGTTTGTCCCAGGTCCTGGCCCAGCTACCCATTACCGGTGCGGGATGAGCTCGCGGGGCACTGGTTTGGGCCAACTCGGAACGCACAGGTTGAGGTTCCGCCAGATAGACGAGTCCGATGCGGGATTCATTTTCAGGCTCTACAGTACTGATTCTTTCAAACGGTATATCGGAGACAAGAATTTTCGAACCGCCGAGGACGCGCGCCAGTTCATTGCCAACTCCATGGTAAAGATGTACCAGACAGCCGGCCTGGGGCTGCACCTGGTCGAGTTGAAGCCCGATGCCATACCCATCGGTATCTGTGGCTTGATAAAGCGGGATTCACTGGACGAGGTCGATCTTGGCTTCGGATTCCTTCCCGACTACGAAGCGCTGGGATATGGGTTCGAGTCAGCCTGCAGTTTTCTGGCCTTTGCCAGGAAAACACTTCAACTGGACCGCGTTGTTGCAATTACCACCTCGGACAATGCGGCCTGTATCAAGCTTCTCAAGAAACTGGATTTTCAGTTTGAGAGGGTTCACGAGCAGTTACCGCAGGGGGTAACACTCGGCCTTTACGCGCGGCTGTTGGATTGAACCGGGTGCCCCAGCCCCGTTTACTGGGGGCAGCCCGGGTATTAAGCCGAGCGCATACCCCTCCTCATGGAAGGCCGCACTTTGCGGGCAGCGGCTAGACTGAAAAGCAGACAGGAAATCCCAGCAAAGCTTTTTGTCAGATGACATTTTCAGACGCGCGACAGTGTGTGCATCATCACGGAGTCATCTGATTCGGGCTCGAACTGTTCTGCTTCATTCCTTTTAAGCAGATGAAGAATCCGGAGCGGACACTCAACCGCTGTTCGACGACGCCAGCTTTATTCCATATTGTGGTTTTGAAAGACACTGATTCTGTACGGGTTGGCTTTCCTCTGCGGGTCCTAAGTCAAATTGGGTCTCTAAATCCACGTTCTTACCTCGAACTCTGATCCAACTCAGCTAGCTCTGCGTAGATCCGTAAACAGGGCAGTGTGTCCCGCGAGACCTGGCCCCCACAGTCTGAAGTTACTTCAGACAACCTTTTGTTAATTTGAGGAGAGAAACCTATGAAGAAGCAAAGTACAGTTTTAGCTGCTGCGGCAGTCATCGCGTTTGGCCTTTCACTGCCCGCTGCTGCCAAGCGCGATAACGTGGGAGGCCCCCCCGCAGGAGCAGGGCAAGGTGGCAAGCCGCTGGGAATCGCCTGCCAGCAGGCCGGAATAGCAACACTGCAGTCCCTGGGTCTGCTATCGGCGGTTGCCAAAAATGGAATAGACGTGGTGGGCTTGGGCAACGTTCCGTTTGAGACCGTTCTATCCCTTCACCGTACCACTCCTGAAGCATTCCAGACTGGCGGTGTAACTGTGGTCGTTCCCGGTTTGGGTGAAGTTCCTGCTACCTGGTGCGACCATCTGTAAGCATTAACTACAGTGTCGACACACCTTGAGCAAGCGCAGGCAGCGGGGTCTGCTTGCGCTCCTTGAAGCAAAACCTGTGTTGCGTCGACCGGTTGAGATCGCAGCACAAAGCCGCCACTAATGGGTTAGCGGCTGGCACCAGGCTGATGACTGTTAACAACGCGGAAGCGACATTCCAGGCTCCTGTACTAACCTTCATCAACCGAATCCAATGAGAAAGCCAGTATGAACTGGGAGGCAATTAGTGCGGTAAGCGAAGTGTTAGGTGCGATCGCGGTGGTTGTCTCGATCGCGTACCTCGCTCGTCAAGTACGACATGGCGTTAATTTTATCCAGAACGTGACATATAGCGAAACTGCGAGTTCGTGGAGAGAATCTCTCGGGATCACTATGCAACACACAGATCAATTCCTGAGTGGAGTAACGCTATATGTATCAATGACTTCCACAGACCGTTGGAAGTTTAATACCCTAATGCATATTCAAATGGCTAATTTCGAGAACTTTCTCCTTAAGCGCCAAAAGGGATGGATCGACGAAGAACAAGGTGAACGATGGCGGCAGGTTCTCATTTGGTATCTGTCCTGGCCTGGAGTAGAACAATGGTGGAATCAATATTCACAGAATGTATACCAAGAAATTTCAGATTTACGTCAGTGAGCTACTCAATGGTTTAGCTGATGGCTCTATTCCCAGGGCAGACCTGCGTGGTTTTGACATTAGAGACGCTAGCTAGGAATCGAGTTAAGACCAACACTCGCAACCAGTGTGTTGTATCGACTGTCACCAGCGACCAGGTTTCAGGGAAACCGATCACATGCTTGTAAAGCACGCTGTGCTAGCAGGTTAGATCCGCCTAGAAAGCTATCGTCTATAAGCGGATTATCCGTACTATGCCT
Organism: uncultured Gammaproteobacteria bacterium; assembly: GCA_963765545.1. Lineage (GTDB taxonomy): Bacteria > Pseudomonadota > Gammaproteobacteria > Pseudomonadales > Halieaceae > JARRPM01. The sequence goes on from CAVXWW010000004.1 coordinate 157,574, forward strand.
TGGAGCGATGAACTCCTATACTGATTGTCAATTGGAGGGAGGTTACTATGAATGTAGAAGATCGATTCCAGGCCTATGCCGCTGACTTCGAGTTAAGCTACGCCGATGATGACTGGTCGCGCCTGGCCAAGCATTTCACCACAGATGCCAGCTATGATATGGGCGATGGTTCGGAAACTGCCACTGGGCGTGATGCGGTCTTGCAGAAATTTCAGGATTCTGTCAACGGGCTGGACCGGGCGATCGGCGAGAGGGATGTGCAGGTGCACAGCGTTTCAAGTGATGGTGATACAGTCGTGGCGGAGTGGACTGCGCGGTATACCAGCACCAGTCTGCCCGCACTTGAGGTCAATGGTACCGAATTTGCGCGCTTTGACGGAGATGCCATCGCCGAACTGAGGGATGAAATAAGCGAGGAATCGCTGGCTGTCCTTGGAGCCTGGATGCAAGCGCACGGCGGTGCACTATAGCACTGTTGCTATTCTATACTTTCGCTAGACCAGATAAGTCGGCTGCCGCCAGGTGAAAGCCGACACGATATGGCGGACACTTCACAACGCGAGCCCGTTCAGTTCCACGATCTTCGATTGTAGGTCGTCCACGAAGATAACTGAGCCTGTGGATAGCGGCGATGCGTCGAAAGGCGGGTAAATAGTTATTTGCATTCAAGCAGTAGCTTGATCGAGGGTAGGGATAGTGTCGTAGAGAGCAATATCCTCCGCCAGAATCTCGCCTATCATCGTTTCGAACCAGCTACCTGCCAGGAGTGCCCTGTTGACCCTGGGTAATGCGTCAAGGGGGAACCGGTCCAGCGGCAGGCCGTTGTCAAGAAACGCCAAAGAGTCTGGTATTGGCACATCTCGCTTGCGACGGTGGTGTCCCGAGCTGAAAGCATGCTGCGAGCTGCTTGTGTTGTCCATTGAAAATTCTGCCTCCAGCTGGCTGGTGGCAACATCGAAGTCGTCCAGTCGGAAATGCCTTACTCGAATGTGTCGGTACAACGGCGAGTTCTGGGGCGCATGGTGCGGTTCCAGTGTGTCCAAATCCTGTTGTCTGAGCCAAAGCAGGTATTGCCGGAAAGACACCGGGCGGGTGAACTCACCAGACTCGCCATAGATAAACTCCAGAACGGCTTGCCTGATCCTGATTCCCGGCGTGATGACATCCTGTATCACCATGTCGGGAAACCGGCTGTTGTTCAGGATCATGTAGCTACTGAACACACGTTCGAAGGGACAGCGCATGAAGTTGATGGCCGGCTTGCCGCTGCGCAAACTGGCGATCAGCTCATTTTTGTAGCCGGGGCGCGCCTTAAAGACCTTGTTTTCGTAACTGTGTATCCCCAGCCTCATATTCCCGCTTTTGTATGTCGCCGCTTCATCCAGCAGCCCCGCATGATGAAGGAACCACTTGAGTGTCGCGGTGCAGCCGGATTTTTGTGCCCAGCAGACGATGAAGGGGACGTTCGTGTGGGCCAGAGGAGTGCGGCGCTTGATCAAGGGCTGCAGGGTGTCGGCGCTGGCCGGGTTATGGTTTGTGCTTTTCATCGACTGCATGTTCACTGTTTTTTGCGCCGTAGGCAATTGCCCTGGATTGATGGATTGTTGCCGGGCGCCCACCGTTTACCTATACTTTACGCGGTCCGAGCCGGCATAGCTCAGCTGGTAGAGCAACGCACTCGTAACGCGTAGGTCCGGTGTTCGATTCACCGTGCCGGCACCATTAAAAGGGACTATGACTGATTCGCACGTCTTTTGCCGCAATTGCCGCGCACCCCTGAGGGGAGAATTTTGCAGCCAATGCGGTCAGCGCCACTGGCCCAACGATCTCAGTTTTACCGATGTGGCCGGAGAGGAAGTGTTCAGCTGGGACTCGCGCCTTTGGCGCACCCTGTTGCCGCTATTGTTCAGACCGGGGTTTCTCACTGCGGAGTTCATTGCCGGGCGCCGGGCCCTGAATGTCCCTCCTCTTCGATTGTATCTGATCATCAGCTTCATGGGCAGTCGCCACCCGGTTTTACCAGTGCTCCGGTGAATTCAGGCATGTGGCGCATTGTGCTGTGCCGCTGGTGTGCTCTAGCGCGCCTTCGATGAGTTCCAGGGCCATCCAGGCCTCAGGGTAATCAAGCTCGTAAGGTGGGGCTATGTTATGAGCGGCTGTGAAACCCGCGCGGGAATAATAGTTTGGATCTCCCAACACCAGGACAATGCTGGTGCCAAGCTCTTGTAACTTTTCAAGCCCATGCTCGATGAGTGCCGTGCCAATACCTGTCCCCTGAAATTTCGTGGCAACTGCCAGCGGGGCCATAATGTGAACTTTGGCTATTGTTGCGCTGCCATCGATTTTGACTGCGGTAAAAATCACGTTTCCTATGACTTTGCCCTGTTGCTCCGCTACAAAAGAAACGATTGGCGATGCGCTGGGATCATCCAGCAGGTCGACGGCCAACCCGGAGACACTTTCTCCTTCGGCTTCACCGAAAGCTTCGCGGTGTAGAGTCCGAATCGACTCTGTGTCAGCGGGCAACGACTCTCTTATTTTCATAGGCTATTAAGTATAGTGTCGACAGTGAAAATGCTATCCGGCTACTGACGTCGAAAGCGCCTGCTTGTCACAAAAAACTGCTGCCAGGATCCTTGTGCCTGGCCGGTGGTACCAGAAACCATGCGGCGATCACCAGCAGCATAAACAGCGTGTAAGCGGTAACAAATACTGATGGTGCAAGTTCCCAGTACAACACTTTTTGTAGCCAGTATTCAATAAAGCTGCCCTGATATGTCGAAAGATCTACCTTTCTTCGCAACCACATTTCCAGCGTAGTAAGTGGGCAAATTACCTGGCCCCAGGCCTCGGCCGATACAATGCCGATGCATGCCAGGTGCAGGAAACGAAGCCAGAAAATGCGTACCCAGCCCCAACCCAAAGACCCGCCCAGAAATATGCAGGGCAAAGTAACTACAACAAAAACGACGAACAGCACATGTGCTATCAGAACTGCATTGGCGAGAAAATGGAAAATCATGACATCACAAACACGTTTTCGTACAGGGCCCAATGAAAAGCGACAAGCCTATCGAAAAAAAAGCAATTCGCTGCTTTTGCGAGAATCCGCAGTGGCCAATCGTTTGTGGCCCTGGCAGTGAGAATAGCCGGGCAAATCCGGGGTGGCAATAATTCCCGAAAAACGTGCAAGTCACACCATGACCTCTAAACTCGTATACTTCGCGCTTACTTGCGTTAAAAGCTGCTATGAAAGTCATCGACTACTTTGAAATGAACCGGATAGGCTGGGACCGACGCGCAAAGGTGCATATTGACTCGCTGTTTTATGACGTCAGGGGCTTCCTGTCAGGCACGACATCGCTGCGGGAAATCGAGCTGCGTGAGCTTGTGGATGTAGCTGGATCCAGTTTACTTCATCTTCAATGCCATTTCGGACTTGATACCCTCTCATGGGCACGTCTGGGCGCCAGATGCACGGGCGTTGATATATCACCGGTTGCGATTAAAGCGGCTGGTGAACTTCAGCAACAAACAGGTCTCGACGCTCGATTTGTGTGCTCGGATGTATACGCCTTCAAAGAAGCCAACCCGAACCAGTACGATATTGTTTTTACGTCGTATGGCGCGGTTTGCTGGTTGCCTGACCTCAATCGGTGGGCCGAGGTGGTGTCATCAAACCTCGCCCCCGGGGGCACCTTCTACATGGTGGAGTTTCACCCCGTCTATGACTTGCTGGCGGGTTACTCTTATTTCACGACTGAAACACCCGACGTGGAACAAGAGGGCACTTACACGGAAAATGGCGCAGATGCAGTCGCGACGTTAGCGACCTGGGCGCATCCCCTGTCCAGCGTGATCAATGCCCTGTTGCGTTCCGGGATTCATTTGGAGCGGGTGAATGAGTTCCCTTTCAGCCCATATAACTGCTTCGAAGGCTTGGAAGAACGGGAACCGGGTAGGTACTACCTCGCCCATAAGGGGCAAGACGTGCCGATAGTTTATAGTGTCACTGGCCGGAAAGTGAGATAGGCGCAGGCCGGTCCGCCGGGCCCAGTGGGGCCGGGTCAAGCTCTATTATGTGGAGATGCTGGCGGAGTTGCGCCAGGCAATTCAGGCGGTATCAGCAAATGCAGCCGCGGCAGCCGCGGTATCCATGAAGTCGCGAAATCGCTGCCACTTGCCGTCCTTGACGGTAATGACGTGGGCAAAATCCGATTTGAAATCCCGACCGGTTGATCGCGCTGTCAGGTGCAGCTTGCCTGTCACCGTCACCATGTTGCCGTCGGCCAGGAATTGCTCGGGTTCGAATTGATGGATGTCCACTGAGGCCAGCACTGTCTCGAAAAAGCGGCGCCCCTCATCGATACCGTTATATTCGTTGGCATAGGGGATCACCGGTGGGCCATAAAACTGGATATGCACATCATCGGCCAGTAGTTCAGCGATAGCATCTACATTGCCGCTGCCGAATCGCACGAACAGCTCTTTTGTAACTTCAACCGGATCTGTGACCATCCCTGGGTACCCCCTGTTTGGGAAGTGATTGCGTGGCGCATCGGCAACAGGACTTGCAACAAGTACACCTAAAGGTGTCCTAAGGAAATATATTCCTTCAGATACTATTATCTGTCAAGTGTCGGCGGTGGTGTCAGGTCGGCAGTCGATCAACCCTCGTGTAACGTGGGTACGACCTCACTCACTCGTTTCATAAAGGTCAAACCCGCCTGAATCTCTTCTTCGGTCAGTTCTTCCACGATTCTCGCGATGAAGAGTTCAGAGCGCTTAATCATTGTCTGCAGTTGTCGTTCGCCCGCTGTGGTCAGCGTTATCAGTTTTTCGCGCCCTGAGCTCGGGTCTTCCGTAATGGTCAGAAAGGGCATCTCCGACCGTGCAAGGCTGCGCAGTGCCTTGGATATCGCGGAGCTGGTGATATCGAACCAGGTTCCGATACGCGCCTCAATGTCCTTGCGCCGCATGGCGCGACCCTGTTCTCCCTCAGAATGAATGATCCAGAGTATGACAGTCTGGTGGTGGCTCAGGCTGTCACCACGCAGCGTGTTCTCAATAGTCGAACCGACCTGGTAGTGAAAGGGATAAAAGAGCCTGAGAAAATCGGCCGGGGAGGTCGCTCGCAGGCCCGTTTTCCTGGGGGATGTTTTCATCGGTAAGCTGTCCCTGCGACATCGATAGTGATCGCACATATTAAACCAAAGCGCATCATTTCCATAAGCTGGCTACGTTTAGTTGGCAATAGCCGGCAGATTCAGCGGCAATTACTCCGGTCTGTGGCGGGAAAAATTAGTAGTTGACAAAAGCTGTCCAAAAGATACTATTTCCAGAATGCAATTAAAATGGTCTGCCGGGCAACCTTACTTGGAATGATCCCGATTGAGCAGGCCTGGTGTGCGTATCGGTTTACGCTGCCAAACATAACAGCATGCTTTCCCAGGAGATTTTCGCCATGTCCGAAAACAAGCCAGCACAAACAGGGTCTGTCGATCCAGACGTCAATCAGCTCACCACAGCGCAGGCGATCGCCAACCCTTATCCCTACTATGCAGCTTTGCGCACCCATCCGCCGCAATTCGGATTGCTGGACTATCCGCCCGGCACGATACCCGGCCAGGATGAACCTCGACCCGCCTGGGCCTTTCTTCGGTACCAGGATGTCATGGATATTGTGATCAATCACCAGGCCTTTTCATCCCGCGATGAGATGCAGGAGCAATCCTCTGCTCCCACATTGATGTTGGTAAATGACGACCCGCCCCGGCACCGCTTCCTGCGCGGCCTGGCCCAAAAGGCATTTATGCCCAGGCGGGTGGAGGAAGATGTAGCGCCCTGGGCGGAACAGACCGTCAGCGAGATGATTGCGAGTATCGGCGGTGGGCAGCTTGAGTTCATGGACACCTACGCCGTGGAACTGCCCGCGCGTTTCATCACCCGCCTTATGGGCACCCCGGAAGAAGACTGGCCACTGCTGCGTCGCTGGAGCAGTGCTTTTATGGTGACCTCAGATTTCACCGCCGAGGAGCGTAACCGGAGTAATGCGGAGATAGCCCGGTACTATTCTGAAGCTGTTGATCAGCGCATGGCAGCGATAGATCAGAGCGAGACGGTCGGTGACGACCTGATGAGTGCGTTTATCCAGGCAGAATTTGAGGGTAAGCGATTGACCCCCGAGGAAGTTAAGCGCTTCTGCATCACCCTGGTTGTCGCGGGTGCTGAAACCACAGTGTACTTTTTGGGCAACCTTGTCGCGACACTCGTTGAGCGGCCCGACCTGTTCCAGCTATTGAAGCAAGATCGATCCCAGGTACGGCCGTTCATTGAAGAAAGTCTGCGCCGCGACGGTCCGCCCCAGCGCTTGTTCAGGGTGGCCACCCGGGATGTTGTGGTGGGAGAGACCCAGGTTCGAGAAGGGGACTGGGTGGCGCTGTTCTACGCCGCGGCCAACCGCGACCCGGACAAATTTGAAAACCCCGACGAATTTATTCTGGGACGCTCGAATATCAACAGGCATATGACGTTCGGACACGGCATTCACTCCTGCATGGGTTCGCGGATCGCCCGAATGGAGGCGGACAAACTGCTGAACGGTTTGCTGGACCACTTTTCAGGTGTTGAGCCTGGTGAAGGGGAGCCGCGCCGGCAAACCGGGGGCCTGCTTAACTATGGGCTCGATAGCCTGCCGGTCTTCCTGCGAGCATAACCCGGGCGTTGCCTGAATTTGCGGATACCGCAAAAACTACCCATTTGGGTGGCCACCGTTGCGTGACCTTCAATTATCGTGGAGGCTATCCTGACTAGGATGCGACCAGGCTTATTGATAGTTTGTCGTAAATAGACAAACAAACTGTCGCCCATAAACATCTTGGTCATGAGGGGCTTAGGTATACTAAATTGGCGTGCCCGCGTCTCTAGTGTTGCAAGCAGAATTGCTATGCGGCAAGGGACGTGGTAAAAAATAATGCAAAAAGGAAGACCGCGCTGAAAACTATAAGATACAGGCTCGCCTATTTCACAATGCACCACCGCGTGGTGTCGTTGCTCGTTATTGCTGCGATTACAGCTTTTTTTGCCGCCGGACTCCCCCGGGTTGAGTTGCGCACTATCTTCTCTGACCTGCTCCCGAAAAGTCACCCCTTCGTTCAGACCTACGCGGACCATCCCAATTTTGGTAATCCGCTCACTGTCACAGTGATGGTAAAGCGCAAGGATGGAGACATATATAATCCCGAGACCTTGCAGAAGGTCTGGAATATCACCCGGGACATCGACCTGGTAGCGGGTGTTGACCACGACCAGATATTGTCCATAGCAACTGAAAAAGCGCGTTATTCCGAGGCGACGCCCTACGGTATCGAGAGCCAGCCCCTGATGGGGGACCACTCTCCTGCGAATGACGAGGAAATAGACGAGTTTCGGCTACGCGTCGATAAGGCGCCCAACGCCAGGGCGTTCCTGATATCCCAGGACGGCTCGTCGACGCTTATCAAGGCGACATTCATTGAGCGACTGCTGGACTACGGTGTCATTTTCGACAGCGTGCAGGAACTGGTAAAGAATGAGCAGGATGCGGATCACGAGATCTACGTGGCAGGGCAACCCATGCTCACGGGCTGGGTCTATAGTCATCAACAGGCCATGCTGGGCATCTTTGCGGTTACCGGCGGCGCACTGCTCCTCTCCCTGGTTCTCTACATGCGCAATATCGCGGGGGTTGTCACACCCATTACCACCAGCCTGGTGGCAGGTATATGGGGCTTCGGTTTCGTCGGCTGGCTGGGCGATCCTATTGAGCCACTTATCATGGTGGTGCCGTTGCTGCTGGTGGCGCGCTCATTCAGTCACTGTGTGCAGTTTATTGAGCGCTACTACGAGGTCTATCACACCGTCGGCGATAAAAAGAAGGCCGCTGAAATTTCATTGGGTGTCATGATGGCGCCGGGAACACTGGGCATCGTTACCGATGCGGTCGGCCTGTTCCTGATTATGGTCGCGCCGATTCCCGCGATGGAGCGTTTTGCCGTGTTCTGCGGCTTCTGGGCCCTGATCCTGGTTCCCACCAATGTATTTCTTTCACCCCTGATGCTTTCTTTCCTGCCTGAACCCAAAAATGTGGATAGCATTATAGGTACTGGCAAGGATGCTGGCGGCTTTGGCCACGGTACCATAAGGCGCATTCTCGCCCGTATGGCCAAACTGAGCCACGGTAAACGCGCCCCGATAACTACCGCGGTCATTATTGTCTTGACCGTGGTAAGTATCAGCCAGGTTATTCAGATCAAGGTGGGTAACCCGGTAGAGGGCAGTAGCCTGTTGTGGGATGACTCTGAATACAATACTGCCGTATCGGAGATCAACAAGAAATTTGCAGGCCTGAATACCCTTGAAGTCGTCTTCGAAGCGAAAGACATCAACAACCCCAGCCGGGTGGCACGCCAGGCTGAAACTGTATTTTCCATGCTGAAGTTGCAGCGCATCCTGGAGGCATCGGAAGTCCCGCCGGTTGCAACGCTGTCTTTCGCAGACTACCTGCCCGAGGCCAATCGCCTGTTCAGTGGCGGTAATCCAAAGTGGGCTCCGCTGGATCCCAGCCAACCGGCGGTCGCGGCTGCGGCGGGTGCGGTGATGGTTGGCACCGGCCCCAAGGCCTTCCTGCATGTCGCCGACTTCGTACAGCAAAATGCAACGGTGTCATTGTGGTACAAGGACAACAAGCAGGAAACAGTAGACCGGGCCCTGGAACAAACCCATGAGGCGCTGGAACAGATCGGACTCGACCACGACGCGTTCCGCATCCGCCTGGGTACAGGGACCATTGCGCTGCAACAGTCCATCAATGACACAGTGGACTACTACCAGTGGATTATTCTGGCCCTGCTTAACGTCGTTATCCTCATCACCTGCAGTTACGCCTATCGTTCTGTCGTCGCCGGCATTCTGCTGCTGATACCGGTAAACCTCTCCAACATGCTGCTGGGCGCGGTGATGGTCCAGATGGGCATTGGCCTGGACGTCAATACGCTGCCGATTGCCGCGATCGGGATCGGTGTTGGTATCGATTACGGGATTTATCTCCTTAGCCGCATTTGCGAGGAGTACCAGGAATTTGCCGACTATGCCAAGGCGATCGACGACGCTGTGGCAACTACCGGCAAGGCAATTTTCTTTACAGCGACTATAGTATTGATTGGCATCCTGCCCTGGTATTTCCTGTCCGGATTGAAGTTCCTGGCGGATATGGGGTTGTTGCTGGTCATGGTGATGCTGATCAATATGGTCATCGCCCTGATTGTGGTTCCCCTGTTGGTGTGGCTGATCAAGCCGCGCTTCCTGGGTTACAAGGATTTGCTGGTCGGCGAGGGCGTGGATCTGTCTGAGTACACCATACCCGATGACCCGGCACATATAGCGGCAGCACAAGCGCCACCGGCGAACGCATAGGAAATAAAGGCAGGCAGATCAGAATATAAACACAGTACCGTTCCTGAGGAGGAATCAACATGCGCATCAAGAAGTACGACCACAATTACAGTAGAAGGTTATTCCTCGACAGACTGGCAAAGGGCTCTATGGCGGCTGGCGTGCTATCGCCATTGTGGCCACTGATCTCGCAGGCCGGTGACATTACCAAGGCGTATCCTGAGGAACTGCTGTCCATCGAAGCCTACACCAAAGGGCAGATCAAGACGGGCGACTTCATCACCGCCGACAATGTTGAAATAGTCAAAGACCTGCTGGATCCGATCGCCTATGTGCAGATCAGCCAGATGGGTAGGCGCGTCAAGATAGCACCCACGACCACCGACGTAACAAAACTCTTCCCCCATGAGTACCTCGAGGCCACCCTCAGGAACCAGGGCAAGGCAAAAATGGACGCGGACGGCAATGTCTTCACCACAGAGGGCCAACCCTGGATTGGCGGAAACCCTTTCCCCGATGCCCAGACCGGCACCGAGGCATTCGCCAATATCACCCTGAGTTGGGGTCGTCACGACGAAAACCTTTATGCGATACGCGATTGGGATATTGGTCCCGATGGTTCAGAGCAATACCAGTATGACTTTTGCTGGGCGGAAAAGAATACCGTGGGTCTGGTGAACAGTGACACCCCTTACTGGGCGGGTCATGAAGACAAGCTGCGCTATCAGTCTGTCTGGTTTACCCACCCCAACGATTCGCGGGGCACTTCATTCCTTAATACCTGGCATTACGATCAGCGTAAATTCCCCGAGTTGTTCGGCTACATTCCCGCGTTCAAGCGCGTTCGTCGTTTTCCCTCCAGCCAGCGCTTCGAGCCGCTGGTGCCGGGTATTACGGTATTCCTGTCAGATGCCTGGGCCGCCGGTGATCCTATGCTGACCTGGGGGAACTATAAAGTTATCGGCCGGCAGCCCATGCTTGGGGCCATTTCAAACAACTGGCTGGGCAATAATGAAAACTATGAGCCGCCTGTGCACGGTGGCCCCAAGGGCATTACCTTCTTTGACCAGACGATGGAGTTGATACCCGAAACCATTGTTGTCGAGGCTGAACCCACCGGGTACCCGCGGGCGCCTGTTAGCAAGAAGCGGGTCTGGATAGACACACGTAATATGATGTTTATTGCCTATGTGACCTATGATCGGCGCGGGGAACTGTGGAAGTCATTCGAGCCGTCCTTTAGCCAGTATGTGCAGGGCGATACAGTCAAAATGGACGGAGATTACCCGGTCTGGTCCTGGACTCACGTGCACACCCATGACATCCAGACCAATCGCATGAGTCGTTTCTACCAGGCCCAGGAGATTCGAGGTGGATTTTACTCCGGTTACAATCAGGGCGATCTTTATGACCGCTATATGACCGTTCCCGCAATCCGGCGCCTGGGCAGCTGATTTGATGCTTCATCGATCAGCCGGTTGCGCACTGTTGATGTGCTGCCTGGGCCTGCCGCTGGCGGCCCAGGCAGAGCCGGTCGCGGTATATGGCGGTACAGCCCATGATGCGCTCTATGGTCTGTGCCTGGATGGTCAGCAGGGCATCGCCGTTGGCAACTTTGGACTTGTCATAGAAAGCACAGATGGCGGCAAAAATTGGGCGCCGGGCCAGAGCTTTAGCGAAAGTGCCTTGCTGGACGTTAGCTGCGGCGCGGGTTCGACCCTGGTCGTCGCCCAGCAAGGCGGCATTTTTCGCTCCCAGGACGGCGTGTTCACGGCGGTGGACTCCGGTACGGAGTCCCGTCTGTTGGGTGTAGACAATAATAGTAACGGCCTGGCCGTCGCCGTGGGTGGTTTCGGAACGATTTTGCGCTCCAAAGATGATGGTGTGAACTGGGAGCTGTTACCCGTCGACTGGGAAGCCATTCTCAATGACTTTGTAGAACCCCACCTTTATGCCGTTGACGTCTCCTCTACTGGCGTGATCACCATCATTGGTGAGTTCGAGTTGGTAATACGTTCCACTGACGGCGGAGAGAGCTGGGAAACAGCACACAAGGCCGAGGCTTCCCTGTTTGGACTCAGTCTGAATGAGGGGGGTACCGGCTTTGCTGTTGGGCAGGATGGCCGGGTTATCAAAACCGTCGATGGCGGTAGCAGCTGGTCAGAAGTGGAGACGCCGGCGGTCGGGATTTTACTTAACGTATGGTCGGCCCCGGGCGGCGAGGTATTGATCAGCGGCATTCGTAGTCTGCTGCGCAGCAGCGATGGAGGGGCAAGCTGGGAGCTTCTCGAGGGAGCAGACCTGAGTACCGGATGGTATCAGGGCCTTGTCGGTAACGGCACGGAGGCATTCCTGGCAGGGCATCAGGGAAATGTGCTGCAACTGCAATTGAATTAGAGCTGTAATCGATAAAAATAGAAAACGGAGAGACCCATGACATATAAGAAAACAGCAACAACTGCGATTCACGGTGTCGGGACCATGGCCCTACTGCTTTCAGCGCAAGTCGCGGTAGCTGCCGACTGGGACATGTCCGGCTTTCTTCGTCAGGAGGGAGCCTATTCACTGAGTAATGGCGGCAGGGAAAACTACTGGAACCAGGGGGGCAATATCTATAACGGTAAGGAGATTGTTAACTCGCTTGGCATACCACAAACCCGCCCCAAGTCTTTTGAGGAAGATAACGACTGGAATATGAACATGACCCGGGTCCAACTCGATGTCGACGTCAAGTTCAGTGACAACCTCAAGTTTGTCGGCAAGGTACGCGGCCTTTATTCTTACGACACCTATGACGGTTATGGCGATCAAAATTACTTTGAGACACCGCTGCGGGGCGACTGCGCTACCACGCTGGAAATCTGTGGCGACGACTACATGGTTGACCTGCCGTCTTTTTACCTGGACTACAACTCAGGCGCATTCTGGGCGAGGATTGGCAACCAGCAAATCGCCTGGGGCGAATCCTATTTCTTCCGGGTACTCGATACCCCCAACGGACTGGATCTGCGTCGTCACTCGGCGCTTGACTGGGCGTCAGAGGAATTCTCTGACAAGCGTGTTCCCGCCCTGGGCGTTCGCGCCAGCTACCAGTTTGATAACGGCTGGGAGCTTGAAGGCTGGACGCAACAGTTCCAGCCCACGATTTACTCCAATGAAAACACGCCTTACAACGTCGTCGCCTCCCAGTTCGTGTTGAGGCAGAAAGACGGTTTTAACGAGGTGGACGACGAATGGAATTTTGGTGCCCGCTTCCGGGGCCAGATCGGCGAGCTGGGTTTGCAGTTCACCTACACCAGCCGCCGTGACCCCAATGGCGTTATCCGCTGGGACGCGCTTGGCTTCAACCCCTTCACCAAGGCCGGTATCCCGGACCCGGGTATAGGGGACGCGTTGGCGCAGACACCCTTCGAGCCGTTTACGGGGCAGGGGGTTTATACCTCAAACGAGTGGTGGAACTACGCTGGCAGGTCGCGACTCAATGGCAACCTGCAGCAGGTGCTGGATGATTTCCCGGCCGCACAGGGCCTCACTGACGCGCTCGTGTTACCGGCACTAGGGCTTCCCCCGGGTACTCCAGTGGACAATTATGCTCTAAGCTCAAACGTGTTGGACGCCTTTTTCTCGCCGCAAGCGGGAGGACTGGGAGATCTGCGTGGCTATATCGATCGCAGGTATTATCGCGAGGATATCATCGGCTTTGGTACCAACTATATGTTCTTCAGTGAACCCGACTCCTTTCTGGACCAGCTGATCGTGCGCTTCGAAGCGACCTACACGCCTGACAAGTTGTTTACCGAATATGCCCTGGCACAGAGTTATAAAGAGGATGACGAGTGGGTTACCTCCCTGGTATTCGAAAAATACCAGCGCTTCACGGAAAGCTTCCCGGCAACCTATATGGTGTTGCAGTGGATGCATAAATCCGAAAGTGATCTGTTTGGCCGGCACCTGGATGGCTACGGTGCTTCCACCAAGGAAGCGCCGGACTGGAAGGGGCCGGGCGGCCGGAATGGTTTCGATGCCATTTCATTCGCATTACAGCAGCCTTCTCCCACGCTGGCATGGCGCACAGACCTGGCGGTTCTGTGGGATCCTAAGGGCGGCTACCTGGTTCAGCCCGGAGTTCGCTGGAAGCCTAACGAAGGCTGGAGTGCGGAATTGTTCGCCAACTTCGTTGGGGGTAAGAGCGATAACGAGAACACGCTGTCGACCTTTGACTACGCCAACGAGCTTGCCTTCCGTCTCACCTACCAGTTCTAGCGGCGGATGCTGGAGCAGGCGCCACAACAGGGAGAGTGGCTGGCACTGCTGATGCTTGGAGGGCCGGTTGTAATGGTCCTCATGTTGATGTCGGTAGTGGCCCTGGCGGTAACACTGTTCAAGTTGATCCAGTTTCGCAGCTGTTCCAGAGGCGCGCTGGAGCAACTTGATCACGAAGTGTCGCGTTGGTGTGAAGGTTCGGTAGACGAGGCAAAGGCTGCAGTGGCTGGCAACAGGTCGGCGGTGGCCCCGGTAATCGAGCACGGCATGAGTTGGCTGGGTCGTGAAGATGTTGATACCGACACCGCGGCTACCGAGCTGAGCCGGATGGCCCAGCAAATTCTGACACGGTTCTCTTCACTCCTGGGTGTGCTTGAGCAGGTTTCCTATCTCGCCCCGCTGCTGGGCCTGCTGGGCACGGTTCTGGGTATTATCGATGTATTTCACGGTCTCGCGGACCAGGGCTCCAGTGCTAACGCGGGGATGCTCGCAGGGGGCATCTGGGAGGCGTTGTTGACAACGGCGGTAGGCCTCACTGTGGCAATACCCTTTGCCCTCGTCCATGCTGGACTGCAATCGCGGGTTGATACCCTGCGTACGCGAATCGAAAATATGCTAACGAGATTATTTACCGCCGGTCTTTACAAGCAGCCAGCACCGGCTGGCTGAGGCAGCGGGAGTATGCGCCTGCCCAAGCCCACGCCGCGGGCCGTTCAGCGGATAAGCCTTACGCCCCTGATAGACATCGTCTTTATCCTCCTGTTGTTTTTCATTCTGGAAAGTAACTTCCTGCGCTTCGGGGAGCTGGTTTTTAATATACCCAACCAGGAGCAGTCGGGCGAATCGGCAACGGCGGCCCTCGATTTACAGGTATTTGAAGATGGCCAGATATGGTTGGAGGGGCAGACGCTGGCGCCCAACACACTGGATGCCTACCTTACAGACAAGCAGTACGAGGGACAGACACCGGTGTTTATCCGGGCCCAGGACAAGCTGCCTATCCAGTTGCTGGTCGATATAGTGGACGTGTTGCAGCGTCATTCCCTGTCAAAATTACAGATACTGCCGCTGGAGGAGTAAGCGTTTTGATCAAGCTGGAAGCGACTCCGCCTGCAGGCAAGCGCATCGATGACAAGATCATCCCGATGATCAATATCATCTTCCTGCTGCTGATGTTCTTTCTGATCGTTGGCAATATTTCGGAACTGGTCGATGAGGATATCATTCCGCCGCGCTCTACCAGCAATACAGCTTCTACCTCTGCCAGCACTGAATGGGTCCTGACCCGGGACGGAGCTATTGTGCTGGGTGGACAATCGTTCGAACTGGCCGAATTGGACGGCGAGCTGGCGGCTGCACCGCCGCTGCCGAAGCGTATTATTCTACGCGCGGATGCAAATGCACACAGCGGTGCGCTCATGCCGCTGATGGCCCTGCTGCGCCGGCACGGTGTTGAGAAAATCTCCCTGGTGACAATCAACGATGATGGCGGTAGTTAAGCTGCGATGCCCCGGTGGTCGGCGATGATTGGCCTGCGCAGGGCAGGTCTGTGGTGTGTGTTGTTACTGATCTCGCTACTGGTGCACTTTCTGGTTTCCTGGCAGGCGGGTCGCGGCCTGGATTTGCCAGGGGTCACAAGCGAGGAGGACGTGGTTGAACTGGAGCTGGTCGTGCCCAGGGAGGCGCCAGAGCCGCCCGAACCCCTTCTGTTTGAAGAACCGCCGGAACTGGATCCCCCAGCCGTGCTGGTGGCTGCAGCCAGCGAAACGCCGCCGCCTCCCTCTGTTGACCTGGCGATGGTGGCCGCCGCAGGTGGCCGCAATGAGGCGCTGCTGGCGCCGCCGGTGCTGGATACGGTGGTGTTCACCGCGGGCCAGGGCACTGCAGGTTTTGGCACCGGTATTGGTACTGGCCTGAGCCAGTCCACCAACAGCTTCGCCGCGTATGTCCAGGGCCTGAGAGAGACCGGGCTGGATGTGATGTTTGTTGTCGATGCCACCGGATCCATGGACTGGGCCATAGAGGAAGTGAGAACGCGAATAGCCGATATCGTGGACTCGGTGCGCTCCCTGGTGCCGATAGCGCGATTCGGTGTAGTGGCATATCGGGATTATGACGACCCGGAGTTTTTAACCCGTGTTCAGCCCCTGAGCTTTTCCCTCGCAAAACTGACCGCTTTCCTGGAGACACTGGAGGCTGCCGGCGGTGGTAGCTGGCAGGAAGCCGTGACCGCCGGTATGGAAGCCGCGATGGACGCGAACTGGCGAACCGGCGCCAAACGGGTAGTAGTGATTATCGGGGACGCGCCCCCACATGAAGCTGATATGGGTCGCTTGCTCGCACTTGCCCAGGACATGGTGACCAATGGCGGCCAGGTGTCTACCCTGGATGTCAGCAATGATTCCAACCCTGCCTTGATAGAGGCCTCTGTGGGGCGCAAGGTCAACCGGGCGCTGTACCGCAACAAACCGATGCTGCAGTTCCAGGCCGTGGCAGACCAGGGTAAAGGCACGGCGGCGACCATGGACGGCGACATTGTTGTCGCCAGGCAATTGCTGACATTGATTATGGGCGGACAGTTTTCCGCTGAGATGTCGCTTCTGCTGGAGGCAATGTAATGGGCCTGGTTACTGGATGTCAGTATCCACTGTCCATTATGGTGCTGCTTTTGCTCACTTGCTTGAGCGCTGCTGCAGCAGATGTGGCGCCCGACTATCAAGCCCTGCGCCGGGCCGCTGCTGAAACCGGCATGAGCGTAAAAAGATGCCCGGAGCTGGCCGAATCCTATGGCGCATGGGTGGCCCAACAGCGGGAGTCTGAAACCGGGCGTGCGGCGCTGCTGGAAAGTCGCCAACTGGGTGAATCGATATACGACCGCTGCCGCGAAGGGATTCGTGGGCTGGAAATGGCAACAGGTCAGGACGAGACTGCTCTGGAGGCCCTGTACCGCTCGGAGTTCTGGTACCGGGTCAGCCAGGCGCTGGCGTCGTTACGGTATTGGCAGGCCTGGCTGGACCTGTCCCTCGCCCAGCAGGCCGGCGACAGCGAGGCGGCGGTAACCGACCTGGAGCGGGCAAGAAGGGGCTTCGAGGCAGCCTCGTTGAGGATTCTATTCCCGGGCGTGGTATACGGCAGCTGGCTGGGCCTGGCCTATGTAGAGCAGTTGCAGGGTGATGAAGTGGGCATGAGAAAGCGCCTGAATTTGCTCAAGCGGGCACTGGCCACAGATCCGGATAACCCGCTGCACGAGATTATCGATACTGAACTCGGCTTGATCTCGCTGCGTCTTGATGAGGCCGGCCCGATCAAGCTGGTAAAGGGTGAACCCTTGAGCGCAAGCCGGGCGCGGCTGCTCGAGGAGCAGGTGTTCACCCTGCTGCAGCGCCATCGCAATGAGCAGGAAGGGGCAATAGAGGCCGCGGGTTACCTCAGGCAACTGGTCGATCAGGGTTATCTTGATGATCGGCTTTTCACCCGGATTCTCACCTATCGCGATGAGATCGTAGGTCACGAGTTCGGTAGTATCAGCCTTCTTGTCGATGCTGAATACGCCTATGCCTACCAACAGTACGATAGTAATGTGTTGAAGTTTCGCCAGTTCCTCGCCAGCGATGCGGCTCGCCTGCCATTGAATCTGACGCTCTACTATTATCATTTTGCCGTGTCGCTATACCAGATAGGCTTAACCCGGGACTCGCTGCAGGTAATAGAAAAGTTGCGTGCTTCCGCCGAGCTTTCGGGCAACCTGAAGGCGCCGCTCGCCAAGCTGTATTTTATTGTTGCCAATGCCATGTACCAGAGCCAGGCCACAAAAGAGCATGCGCAACAGCTTGAATCGGCTGCCCAGGGTTTTGTCTCCCTGGCTCCCACAGACCCAGATATTGCCAGCGGCCATATGGCCCTTGCGCGTGTGGCCGACAGTGATGATGAACGGGACCGGCAGCTCAAGCTGGCACGGTCCGACTCCCGCCTCAGGGACAGCGTCCGCGCGGTAGAGCTGGAGGCCAGCCTGACTCGCTTCCAGGCGGCACTGGCGGCAGACGACCAGCCGGCATTGCGGGCACAGGCACAGTCTGCACTGGACCTGATCGAGGACCTGCCCGGGGAACAGCGCGAATCACTTGACCTGCAGGTGCTGGCACTGCAGTTGCAGAGTGTCCTGGCGGAGGATGCACAGGACATACTGCCTGCGCTGGGTGAGCTGTACCGCAATCCCGCGTTGGACTCCTCGCAAAAGCGGGTGCTCGCCTGGTCTACTCTGCGAGTAATAGATCGCTTGCAGGGCCTGCCAGCTCTGCGCGACTTTGTCAGCCGCTTGCCTGCAGCCGGGGTAGATTCGGTCATTGACCAGGAGCTCTACGTTTTGCTGCGCGAGTTTGAGAGCGGGGGCCGCCACGCAGAGCTGGCACAGTTGTGTGAGCTCTGGTTGCCGATGATGCAATCCCAGCCGCAGCTACAGCGTCAGGTGTGGCTGCTCCAGATCAATGCATTGCGCGCCACATCCATGGATGATGAAGCGCTGCGAGCGATTCGGGCGATGCTGACTACCTTTCCGAATTCGGGTGACGCCTGGGCACAATTGGCGGTGCAGTCCGAGGCGATGGGTGATCAGTTTGGCGCCGAGCGTGCCCTGGCACACATCGCTGCCGCAGAGCCGGAGGGATCGCCGCGCTGGCTCAATACCTCCATGCACCGCCTGCAACTGTTGGCAGCTGATTCCGGTGCAGGCCGGGCCTGTGCTCTGTACCGGCGTATTATGGTCTACGATCATAGGCTAGAGGAAACACAGCAGCTCAAGCTGGCGGAGTTTGCCGCTGGTAATAGCTGTCAGTAATAAAGAGAACATTAGCATGCATATCCGTCGCTACGATCAACACTTTTCACGTCGACACTTTTTGTCCCAGTTGGGGCGCGGTGTTCTGGCCACCGGCGTTTTGGCACCGCTGTGGTCCAGCATTGCCCGTACCGGGAGCATTGAGAGCGCGTATCCTGATGAGCTTCTGTCGATAGAGGCGTATACCGGCGGCAAACTGAGTACCGGCGACCGGATCGATGCGGGTAATGTTGAACTGGTGAAAGACCTGCTGGACCCCATTCAGTTCACCCAGATCTCACAGATGGGCCGGGTGCTGACCCTGCGCCCGACCACCACCAACATCATGGAACTCAGCCCATGGGAATACATTGAAGCCACGCTGCGCCACCAGGGTCAGGCGATGTTCGCCGATGACGGCAATGTGGTCACTCGAGAGGGTAAACCCTGGATAGGCGGCAACCCGTTTCCGGACCCCCAGTCAGCGATAGAGGTGTTCGCCGGGATCACCCTGAGTTGGGGACGACACGATGTGTCCCTGGCCGCAGTAAAGGAGTGGGACCTGGATGAGAAGGGCAAGGTGGCTTACCAGTATCAGTCCTGCTGGGTAGAGATGAGCCCGGTGGGACGACTGGTGATGGAACCCAAACCTTACTGGCCCGGACACGAAGACAAACTGCGTTATCAGTCGGTGTTTTTTGTATCACCTAACGATATAAAGGGAACCTCCTATCTTAACATCTGGCACTATGACCAGAATCGCTATCCCGATCTGTACGGCTACCTGCCAGCATTCAAGCGCGTCAGGCGGTTCCCCACCAACCAACGCTTTGAGCCGCTGATTCCCGGCTCTACCCTGTACCTCTCGGATGCCTGGGCGGCGGGAGACCCCTTCCTCACCTGGGGCAATTACCGCACGATTCACCGCGGCCCCGCTCTGGCGGCGGTGAGTAACAGCTGGAATGCACAGGACCCGAACTGGGAGCACAGCGTGCACGGTGGGGAAGGTGGCAAAACTTTCTGGGATACAGACGTGGAACTCGTTCCCGAGGCGATTGTGGTTGAGGCTGAGCCAACGGGTTACCCAAGGGCGCCCATCAGCAAAAAACGCGTCTGGTTTGATGCCAGGACACTGTTGCCGCTCAGCATGGTGAGTTTTGATCGTCGCGGGGAGATTTTCCGCTCCTTTGATGGTGCTTTTTCGCTCTACGAGAAGGGCGACAAGCGGGTAATGGATGGCGATCATCCTTACTGGTCCTGGACCCGGGTACATGCCCACGACATACAAACGAATCGGATTACCCGGCTGGCACAGGTGAAGGAGATCGAGGGCGGCTATCGTACCAAGGTAAACGACCCTGATGTGTATGAGCGTTACCTGACCCAGGGCGCATTGCGTCGTTTGGGTACTTGATTGGTCCGGTGTCAGTTGCGCTGTCGGGAAATAGCAGTAAATAGGTCACCTGCGAACATTGAGAATGTTGTTTAAATTGTCATTGATAGCGGATCAAACTGGAGACAGGTTATGAGAGTAAACAATAAGGTCGCCCTGGTGACAGGTGGAGGTTCAGGGCTTGGTGAAGCCATCTGCCTGCGCCTGGCGGAAGAGGGCGCTACGGTTGTGGTGAGTGATATAAACGAGAGCAGCGCACAGGGCGTGGCTACTGCTATCGGTGGCAATTCGGTGGCCTTGCATCAGGATGTCACCAGTGAAGAGCGTTGGGAAGAGGTGATCGCGGATGTTGTCGGTCGCTTCGGTCGGCTGGATATACTGGTGAATAACGCCGGCATTGCAATTGTCGGCACGGTGGAAGATACATCCCTGGCAGATTGGCAGGCTACCCAGAATGTGAACCTTGACGCGGTATTTCTCGGCACGCGGGAAGCCATAAAAGTTATGAAAGCCGGCAGCGGTTCCATTATCAATATTTCTTCTATTGAGGGGATTATTGGCGAGCCTGCGGTTGCAGCCTACAACGCCAGTAAGGGCGGTGTGAGAATCTTCACCAAGTCGGCGGCACTGCACTGCGCGGCCGAGGGTTACAACATCCGGGTTAACTCAGTGCACCCCGGGTTTATTGCCACCGCGATGGTCTCGGGTGCGGTGGACTCTATGAGTGAGGAAGATGGCGCTGCTTTCCAGGAGAGGATTCTCGGTAATATACCTATGGGACATATGGGCGAGCCCATCGATATTGCCAATGGCGTCCTGTTCCTGGCGTCTGAGGAATCCCGTTATATGACCGGCTCAGAGCTCGTTATCGATGGGGGTTATATCGCAAGGTGATGTGCCGCGGGCGTTTCGCCCCGATGTGCGTTACACAGATTCCAGCCGCGCGGCCTCGGCAGAGTCCCTGATGCTCCCGGGTGAAAACCCCGTCCAGCGCTTGAAGGCGTGGCTGAAGGACGGAGCATCCGAATAACCAAGCCTGACCGCCACCTCTTCCATGGTGAGAGCCGTTGTCTTGAGATACTCCATGGCGAGGTTGCGCCGCACATTTTCTACCAGCTCGAGATAGCTGGTATTTTCGCTGGCCAGTTTTCGCTGGATGGTGCGCGGCGTCATGCTCAACCTCTGTGAAATACTTTCCAGGCTGGCCATTTGATTGGGCAGTTGCAGCAGGTGCTGACGGATGAGCTCTGCAAAACTGCCCGCTTTCACGAGGTTTGCGCAAATGCGTTCGCATTGGGCGCTGAAAATGCGGGCCGATTCGGATTCCGCCTGCTGCAAGGGTTTTTGCAGATAGTGCTCTTCCATCCTGAAGTCATTGTGGGGCATGCCGAAATTAACCGGACAATTGAACGTATCACGATAAAGCTGTGCGTAGGCTGGCTCCGGTTGGCGCACATTAACCTCTACCAAGGGTGGGGGTGAGCCCAATGCATCGCAGGCGATGGTATACGAGGCGGCCAATCCGCGATCTATCATATACTGGTAACAGCCGCCCAGGTCGCGCTGAGGCTCAAGGCTGAGGATGGCCAGTTGGTTTTCGGTGCGTAAGGTCCAGTGCATATAGGACCAGGTCATTGGCAGGTATTTGAACACAACCCGGAAGGCTTCGGTAAGGTTGCTGCTCGCCATCGCCGCCAGTCCCAACATGCCATAGAAAGACAGGTGGTAACGGGGGCCGCACAGCAGGCCCAACTCCGGCTTGTCGAGTGCTGCCAGGGCGTGCTCCTTGAATTCCAGTTCCTTGCCGGGTAGCAGTGTGTAGTCGGGATCTTCAATTGCGCCCGGTGGAATACCGCACTGTTCCAGCAGCGGCGTG
This sequence comes from uncultured Gammaproteobacteria bacterium, assembly GCA_963765545.1. GTDB lineage: Bacteria > Pseudomonadota > Gammaproteobacteria > Pseudomonadales > Halieaceae > JARRPM01. The sequence goes on from CAVXWW010000004.1 coordinate 179,351, forward strand.
GGGTCCAGACCGTGTTCCCTGAGAAGGGCTGTAAAGGGGCCGAGACCGTAGGCGCGGTGGCTAAGTCCGGCAACACCTCTGTCGGATTGTATCAGCATAGTTGTAATCGTTATCTCGCCGAAGGTCTGTCGGAAATTAACAAACATAATGTCGCCTGTAAACATCTTCCGTAGAGGGTCCTATCGTTAGGATATTTGATCGGGACAACTATTTAATAAGAATACCCGGAGGATATTCCCATGGAACCGAACGCCTATATCGCCGGAGCTGTTGACGTCGAATCGACAGATGAGGTGATGGCTGGCATCAGCCAGAGAATTGCCGCCAGTGGTGTCAATCATGACAGCCAGGGCAGTGGTACCTCACGATCACTGTTCATGGATATCTATGCTATCTGGGCAATGGAACATATGAAACGCTATGGCACCACGCGGGAACAATTTGCTGCGGTATCTGCTAAAAATTCTTTCCATGGCAGCCTCAACCCTAAAGCCCAGTTTCGCGGTTAGATTTCTATTGATGATGTGATGAATGCCCGGGAGGTGTCATGGCCGCTGATCTTGCTTACGCGCTGATCGGGGGTGGCTAGACTATGGCTAATGAACCGTCTGAAGAAGATGTCTGGCGAATAGCTGTTAATACGCCCAACGACAGCCGCCGGTGGGATGCCTGATCTGACCGTGTTTCGCCAACCTGATCGCGGCACAGGCGAGGCAGCAAAAAGACCAGGTTATTCTCACCTTTGTCAGCGTTGATGCTGACAATGAGCTTGTCGAGCAAACCCGCAGCTACCGCCAGCTCCATGAGAACGGCCAGCAGATGGCTGCGGCGCTGGCCGCTGCCGGTATGAAAAAGGGCGATAGTTTCGCGCTGGTGATGCAAAACCATCCCGAGTTCGTTGACACCATGGTAGCTTCTTCAATTTGCGGGACGGTATTCGTGCCGGTCGACCCGCGTACCCGTGGCGACAAGTTGGCCTATATGCTCAATTTCCCGGAGTGTCGGGGAGCGATCGTGGCAGATTACGCGCTGGCAGAGGTGTTGTCGGTGCTGCCGCAGACACCCGCCCTGGAATGGTTGTGGGTTCTATCGACCGGAGTGCTGGCGGACTACCCTGGGGAAGAACCGATACCGTTGCAGCTCCTCTCGGATCTGCCGCCTGCACCCCAACCGTTGCCGGTGGCGGTCACGGATCCGCGAGAGCCAATGCAAATGCTCTTTACATCGGGGACCACGGGGGATCCCAAGGCGATAGTGGCCTCCTATGCCAGGTTTGACAATGTGTCATCCATAGGGCCGATGTTGGGCCTGCAGGAAACCGACATACTGTACACGGGTCTCTCCCTGACCCATGCCAACGCCCAGTTGATTACCCTTGGCAACGCGCTGAAAATGGCGCTGCCCTGTGTGATCAGTCGCAAATTCACCAAGTCGCGACTGTGGGATATCTGCCGTCGTTACGGCTGTACCTTCTTCAATTTGCTCGGCGGCATGACCACGGCTATCTACAGTGAGCCACCGTGCCCGAATGATGCAGATAACCCGGTGCGCAGAGTGCTCAGCGCCGGTATGCCCGCGGTTATCTGGGAAGACTTCGCGCGCCGATTCAATGTCGAGATATTTGAGTTTTACGGCGCGGCAGAAGGCGGCATGACATTTAATCCGCCGGGTGCCGGCCCGGTGGGTAGTATCGGTAAGCCACCGCCAACGCTGGAGGCGCTGGTTGTGGACGAGGATGACAAACCGTGCCCACCGCATGTACAGGGAGAAATCATCTTTCGCAATGCCGACCACAGTGTGCCGGTGGTGGCGTATTACAAAAATCCCGATGCCTCAAGCAAAAAGACCCGCAATGGCTGGTTGAGAATGGGGGATATAGGGCATACCGACGAGGACGGCTGGTTCTATTACGATTATCGTGCAGGAGGAGGTTTACGCCATAACGGCGACTTCATAAACCCCGGTTTTGTAGAGAAGGCTATCGCGGAACACCCGCAGGTCGATGACGTGTTCGTTTTTGGTACCGAAGCGGCTTCCGGCGTACCCGGCGAAAAAGATGTGATAGCCGCCGTCGTCGCGGCGCCCGGAACCGCGCTGGAGCCGGTGGATTTGTATCGCCACTGCCGTGACCACCTGGAGTCCAACTCCGTACCCTCTTTTATTCAGGTAATGAAGGAAATACCCAAGACAGCCTCGGAAAAACCACAGGAGCGGTTCTGCCTCGAATTTTTCCGTAATCACCCCGAGACGGTCTACACTGAATCCTAGACCCAGACCTGGATCAAGACCCAGCGAGGAGCCAGGCCGATGTTGATGGCGAGGTCCGCCCGGTTAGTATTATCATTGCCCGAGCTGTTCTTTAAAAACGGAGAAAAAGCATGTCCACTGCTGATAAGCCCGAGCCAACTTCTTTCCAGGATCAGGTGATATGGATAACCGGCGCATCATCGGGTATCGGCGAGGCTTTGGCGAAGGCCTTCGCCGGAAAGGGTGCCAGGGTGGTGCTTTCCTCCCGCAAGGAATCCGAACTGTCGCGGGTGAGGCAGGATGCTATCGAGTCCGGCGCCAGCGCCGACAAGCTCCTGGTGGTTCCGCTGGACGTGATGGACCACGCGGCAATGCCAGCCGCCGTTGAAACCGTCCTCAATACCTTCGGCCGTATCGATATGTTGATCAACAATGCAGGCAACTCGCAGCGCTCTTTTTGCCTGGAAACCGATATGGACGTATATCGTACGTTGTTCGAATTGAATGTACTGGGCCAGATTGCCCTGACCAAAGCGGTACTGCCCGTGATGGTGGAGCAGGGCTCTGGCCGCCTGGCGGTTACAGCCAGCGTGGCGGGCAAAGTCGGGGTACCACTGCGTACCGGCTACTGCGCGGCCAAGCATGCCGTAATGGGTTTCTTTGATTCCCTGCGCACCGAGGTGGCTGTGCATGGGATCTCGGTTACTACGATTGTTCCCGGCTTTATCCGCACCAATATCGGCAGCAATGCCCTGACGGGCTCCGGGGAGGCGGTGGGCAAGCCGGATGATGATATTGAGGGCGGTATGGATGTTACCGCTTGCGCAAGCGCCATTGTCCAGGGTCTGGCTGACGGTATAGAGGAAATAGCCGTGGGCGAGGGGATTGAAATGAGCCTGCTTGACCTGAAGCGCCAGGACCCGACCGCGACCTTTCGTGCTCTGGAGGGAATGGCTGCAGAAATCCGCAGCAAGCGGCAGGGTGCATAACTGTTCTCTTCCCTGGGAGCGCGAGTCATTGCAGGGGTGTCCACCGCCAGCCTGAAGACTATAATGAGGTATGTCCTGAACCTGGATCCTGGTTATGAACATCATAGACGATATTCGCTATTTGAAGCCTTTGCAGGCCTGGCGTTCCATGCGTGCCTTGATAGCCAACCCCGAAAATACGGGCGAGGTGTTCAAGATTATCGAGGCGCTCAAAGGCGCGAGCCTGTCGCGCGCTGTTAGCCGCCTCGAATCCAGCCAACAGGGGCGTGAGCTTCTGCAGCGCAAACCACAGATACTGCCTGTGTTAACTGATCGCGAGGGCTTGCGCGCCATGCCGGAAGGCAGTGTGGGGCGCGCGTATCTGGCATTCGTTGAATCCCAGTACCTGAGTGCGGACGGGCTGGTGGCAGCCAGTGAAGAGGCGCCGCGAGGGGACGAGAGGAGCCCTGAGACGATCTGGCTGGCGAATAGGCTGCGCGATATTCACGACCTCCAGCATGTCGTGTGCGGTTATGGAAGAGATGAGCTGGGCGAGCTTTCGCTGTTGTCGTTCATGTGCGCCCAGACACCCAATCGTGGTATCGCGTTTATCATATTCATGGCGCGCAGAAAGTTTCGCCAGGATGCCCCGCAGTTTGACGCCGATGCCTGCGTCGCCGAGGGTCGGCACACCGGCGAGACGGCGACATGGTTCGCGACGGTGAACTGGGAAGAGCGCCTCGCCGAACCGCTGGATCAATTGCGTGCGGAGCTTGGTATAGGTTTACCTGCCGTTTACCTGGACGCCATCCGGTCAGATGAGACCGAGTGCTGCCTCGCGACGACCTAGTTGAGAGCTCTGGCGTACCAGGGGGGCAGATTGAAGTGAGTTGCCTCGCTAGTGACCTGGTACAGGCTATGCACAGAAATATTTTCTCCGATTAGGCATGAGTCTGGTGTAGTCTGTATGGCACAGTAAACAGACCGACTGTTCATCAGGGAATAAAAAAAATGACCCTCAACCCTTACGCTTCCAGAAAGAAGGCGTACTACGCACTTGTCATACTGACAATTGTTTACAGCTTCAATTTCATCGACCGCCAGCTGTTGGCTATATTGCAGGAGGCCATCAAGGCCGACCTGGGACTGTCCGATAGCCAGCTGGGCCTGCTGACAGGTTTTGCCTTCGCCGCTTTCTATGTCATCGCGGGCATACCTATTGCGCGTTGGGCCGACAGGGCGAATCGTCGCGATATCGTCGCCATATCCCTGTTCCTTTGGAGTTTCATGACCGCGATCAGCGGTTTTGTCCAGAATTTTACCCAGCTGCTGCTGGCCCGTATCGGGGTGGGTGTGGGTGAGGCAGGTGGCAGTCCGCCCTCACACTCGATTATTTCCGACATTTTTGAACCCAGGGAGCGTGCCAGCGCCATTGGCTTTTACTCGATGGGGGTCAGTATCGGCATCCTGTTCGGTTTCCTCGCGGGTGGTTGGCTGAACGAATTCTTTGGCTGGCGGGTGGCCTTTGTAGTGGTTGGAGCGCCGGGAATCCTGCTGGCTATCGTTCTGCGCATGACGGTCGCCGAACCTGTGCGTGGGCTCAATGAGCAGCGCCAGGACAGCGCAGCGCCGGTGCCATTTAAACAGGTGTTAGCCCTGCTATGGAACCGGCGTTCCTTTCGACATATGGCGTTTGGCGCCGGCTTGAATGCCTTTGCCGGCTACAGTACCAGCAACTGGACTGCCTCATTCATGATTCGATCGCACGACATGAGTACTGGTGAACTGGGTACCTGGTTGTCGCTGACGATTGGACTGGGTGGGGCCGTCGGGGTTTTTTGTGGTGGCCTGCTCGCCGATCGCCTGGCAGCGCGCGACCAGCGATGGTACATGTGGTTGCCGGCGCTGGCCGGGTTCATCTGTGTACCCTTCATGATTGCGGTCTACCTGGCGCCCGGTGCCTATGGTGCCCTGATTATGGGGATCGTGCCGGGAATACTGTTCAACGTTTACCTGGGTAATACGATCGCCACCACCCACAGCCTGGTCGGCCTGCGCATGCGCGCCCTGTCCTCGGCTATCCTTTTCCTGATTATAAATACTATCGGCCTCGGTCTCGGTCCCTGGATAATCGGAATGCTCAGCGATTACCTTTCCGCTGGCCTGGGCCTGGAGTCACTGCGCTATGCGATGCTGTATGTGCTTCCGGCGATAATGTTCTGGTCGGCCTGCCACTTTTTCCTGGCCGCGCGCAGCCTGCGCGAAGATCTGTCAGCGGCGCCACAATAAAGCGGTATAATTACGCGCCACGATAGTAGACAAGGAGAAGGCCCATGGCTGCATTGGTCACATGTACACCCGAAAACGACTTCACTTTGATCAGCATGGATGACGGCAAGGCCAATGCCCTGGGTTTCGATATGCTGGCCCAGCTTGACGCTGCGCTGGATGAGGCGGAGCAGGCAGGTAAGGTGGTTATTATCGCGGGCAGGCCGGGTAAATTTTCCGCGGGTTTTGATTTGAAGGTAATGGGGCAGGGCGGCGACGGGATGATGAACCTGTTGCGCGCCGGTGCAAATATCTCGCGCCGCCTGTTGAATTTTCCCACGCCGGTGGTGCTGGCGGTCAGTGGTCATGCGCTGGCAATGGGCGCACTGATTCTGCTATCGGCAGACTACCGGGTAGGCGTACACGGCACTTACAAGATCGGCCTCAATGAAGTGGCCATCGGTATGACCTTGCCGTACTTTGGCATTGAACTTGCCCGGGCCAGGCTTGCAAAAACCCATGTTGGCGCCGCCGTCACCCTTGCCAAGGTCTACGATGCACAGGGAGCAGTGGAAGCGGGATACCTTGATGAGGCTGTAAGCGAGGAAGACCTGTTGCCTAGAGTGAAACTTGTGGCGGAGCAGTTTTCCGGGCTCAACATGGAGGCCCACCGCCAGACCAAGGCCCGCACCCGCGAGCAGTTGAACGCTGATCTCGCAGGCGCTATCGAGAAAGAGCTGGGAGCTGCCTGAATAAGGGGCGCGCCTTCGCTAGAACTTCCAGCGCATGGTAACGCCCACGGTACGCGGTTGATTCACCGAGATGCGCTGTACCGACCCCCAGCGGTTATTGTAAAACTGCTTGGCCACTTCATCGGTCACGTTATCCACAAACAGCGTGGCGCTCCATTGCTCCGAGTCCAGTCCAGCGCGGAAGTTGCCGATGTCGTAGGAGGGCTGGTCGGTGGGGCCCTGGGTAAAGACAATAGATTCGGTGCCGTCCAGGGAGTTGAGCGAGTCACCCACATAGGACCAGTCCACCCGCACATAGGGGTCGGCGCCCAATAGCTGTGAATCAAAGCTGTACTGCACGGCGATACTGGCTTTGTATTCTGGCGAGATAGGCAGCTGGGTGCCGTTGCTGACTTCCGCCACGACAATGCCATCCTCGCCCAGGATTTGATCGTCATCCGAGATTTCTGCATTGATCCAGGCACCATTAAGCGTGATGTCCCAGCCATCTGAAGGTACCCAGGTGATCTCAGTTTCGAAGCCGTCTACCTGGGCCTCGGAAAAATTGACGATGCCCAATGAGAATATTTCCGGGTCGTTCACCTGGATTTGCATGTCATTCCACTCCATGCGGTACAACACGGAGTTCCAGCTCAGGCTATTGTCGAACCATGTACTTTTGAAACCCAGTTCGTAGTTTTTCAGCTTGTCCGGGTCATAGGAGCGCGGCAGTACGGAGGATGCCCTCACTGCGTTAGTGCCGCCTCGCCGGAAACCCTCTGAATAGGTGGCGTAGCCCATCATGTCGTCGGTGAATTGATAAGTAACATTGACCTTGGGCACCCAGTCGGAATCGCTGGTGCTGGTGCTCTCGTTGGTCGTGAAGTAGTCGGTCTCCAGATTGGGTTGTTTTCCGCCCAACAGGGCGCCCTGGCGCAGCGTGACATCCTGCTCGTAGTCGAACCAGCGGGCACCGGCAGTGAACGTCAATTTGTCTGTTGCCGCAAAGCTCACCTCACCAAACAGCGCTTTTTGCTCTACCTCCAGGTCGTAGGAGCCAAAGAACCAGTTGTCGGTTGGGGTATTGTGAAACTTGTCGTAGTTAGGGTTGTAGTAGGGTGAGTTGGCCAGGTAGCTGAGGTAAGTGTAACCCTGGTTGGCGTAGTACTCCGTATCGCTGAAGTCCTGCACATCCGATGTAAACAGTTGCTTGCGATCCAGCTTGCTGTAGAAGAATCCAACCAGCCCGCTCCATTTGCTGTTCGAATCCGCAGGTGTTGTCAGCCTGGCTTCGAAAGTCCAGCGGTCGTCTTCCTGGTCTTGCCTGGCTTTGCCTCGGGGAGCGCCGGTGAAGTCGTAAATGGCGTAGTACACCGGATTGTATTGCTGGTCGAAGTCATGCAGGTAGCTCGTGGCATCGGCGTCGTAGGTCATGTCCCGGTTAAAATAGCTACCGGTCAGCACCGTGTCCGCAAAGCCCAGGTCTCCTTCGATAGAGAGGCTCACCTGGTACCACTTGTCCTTGAGTTTTTCATCCTCGAAGCGCAACTGGTCCAGATCGTCCAGCCCGGCGGTGGTATCGCCGAAGCCGTCCACTTCCAGATCCTGGATAATCCCGGCGACATCGACGGTCCAGTCGTCGTTGACAAACCAGCGCAGTGCCGCGCGGCCACCGGTAGTGGTGGATGAATTGACGTCGTCATCAGTTTTCGAACTGTTGTTGAATCGCGGTCGTACCGGCAGCCCCGCATCTTTGCGCGCATCTTCCCATTGGTCAGCCTGGCTTAGCCCTAGTACGTTGTCGATGTATCCGGCTTCGTCTGCGCGGAAACCAACCAGGCGAATGCCGATCTTGTTGTCCATCAGGGGAATGTTCACCATGCCCGAAATATCGGTGTCCTGATCGTCGCTGTGCTCAGGCTGGGCTAAAGTGCCTTCAATCCAGGCATCAAACTCGTTGGCATCTGGTTTGTTGGTGATAATCCTCAGGGTGCCTGACTGGGACGCATCGCCAAACAGCGTGCCCTGTGGCCCGCTCAATGCTTCCACCCGCTCGATGTCGATCAGCCTCGGGTCTGGATTAAGGCCGGCCTGGGTAATGGGCTGTTCATCGAGATAGACGCCGGAGGAGGGGTTTGTGCCGAACTGGATGCCGGAGGATGCAACGCCCCGGAATACCACCGAGGTTCCGGCCGGTTCGCGGGTGGCGTAAGCCAGGCTGGGTATTTTGGCCGCGTAGTCGTCCAGGCCGGTAAAGCCCTGACGGGTGATGTCTTCCGTGGTAAAGGCAGTAATTGCCTGAGGCAGATCCTGCAGGTTCGCTTTGCGCTTGGAAGCGGTCACAATCACCTCTTCCAGCATTCCCGCCTGGCCATGGACGCCCTGGGCAGTCGTTCCCAACACGGCAGAAACCACGAGTGCCAGGGTCTTCCGCCGGGTGGTAAATGGGGGAGCTTGAACTTCCGCCGGGATATTATTGTTATCAGCCATGTTATTTACGCCCCGATTTTTAGATATTTGACTGCTCCAATCCTACTGTAAGCCCCGGCGAAAGCCAAGTAACTCGGGGCTTAATTATGAATGAACCATCATTCATTTGGCGTGGGGTGTGTTGACTAGCTGATCGTGGCAATCTATGGTGCAGCGGTTGACCCATTTTAGAGCATCAGGGCGTTTTACGAATGGATATTGGAGTGCCGTTACGCGAGTTGGGTGAGTACGATATAGCCCCTTTGCGAGATTGTATCCTGGCCCAGGAAGAGCAGGTGTGGCTGGGTAATACCTACCGCCAGCAGGAATATGAAGTCCACCAGCAGACCAATTCGATTGTCATGGTGTTTACTGATGGATCCGGTTGGCCGGACATCGAGGTGCGCAGGGAGCCGGGCTGGGACATCCTGGCGGAGCATGCACTGCCATTGATGCATAAAATCCTTGCCGATCATTACGCCCCCGGCGGCTGTATCATTCGAGCTATGGCAGCCCGTTTGAGCGCGGGGGGAATCATCAAGCCCCACAGGGACAAACACCCATCTTTTCATTACGGCCACAGAATCCACATCCCGATCACCACCAACAGCCGTGTGCGCTTCATGATCGATGGTCGCCCCTATAAGATGGCCGTTGGCACCGTCTACGAGATCAATAACCAGCAGCAACACAGCGTCATGAACAAGGGCGCTGAAGGGCGCATCAACTTTATTTTTGACTATGTGCCACCCCAGCATCTTGGGCAGTCTCCGCAGCACCCCGGCGAAACAGAAGGGGCACCGCTACAAGCGTGACGACCCTTATAGCCAGCTCGGTTGTCAGAGGTACGCACCAGGGCGAGAGTCATGGCGGTGTATTCCTGATCGATTTCAAACGCCAGGATGTACAACAGGTTATCGACTGGAACACGGCTGACATTGATTGGCAGGGCCGTGGTTGGGACAGGGGGCTGCGCGGTATCGCCTTTGATGGTGAACGGGTCTTTATAGCCGCCAGTAACGAACTGTTCGTCTACACACCGGATTTCAAGTTGCTGGCCTCGTATCGTAACCGCTTCCTGATGCACTGCCATGAAATCTTCGTTTACCAGCGCCGCCTTTATCTGACCTCCACGGGCTATGATTCCGTATTGGGCTTTGATATCGACAGCAACCGTTTCTGCTTCGGTTTGCATATAGTGGGGGTAGGCAGTGGCTACCAGGGCGCACCTTTTGACCCCGCGTCGGAGGAGGGACCTGCGCCCGCTAATGAGCTGCATTTGAATAATGTGTTTTGTGACAGCACAGGCATGTATATCAGTGGGCTGAAAACTGCCGGTATGATGCGTTTCGATGGCCGCTCGCTGGAGCGGGTAGCGACACTACCGCGCGGTATCCACAATGCACGCCCGTTTGGCGGCGGAGTACTTTTCAATGATACGCCGGCCGACCGGGTGCGTTTGCTTAAGCCCGGACAGGATATCAGTTTCGCCGTGCCGGCTGTGGATGAAAGCAAGCTGACCCATACCGACCTGGATGACTCGCGCATTGCGCGACCTGGTTTCGGTCGCGGTCTCTGCGTGCTGGGGGAGTCACTGGTTGCCACCGGTTCCTCGCCCTCGACCATCGCCCTGCATGACCTGGAGCAGGTCAAGACTGTCAGTGTGGTGAGCCTGACATCGGATGTGCGCAACGCGATCCATGGGCTTGAGGTCTGGCCCTTCGACTGAAGCAGTTCCAGTACTGCCCTCGCGCTATGCCTGTGCCGGTCTAATCGTTCCATCGATCAGTTGCCGAACCCCGTGCCCTGGCGAGACCCCGATCACCCGGAAATTACTGTCCCCGGGTGTTGGCGCACTCAAGCGGATTGGTACCGATCCAGTATGGGCTCAAGCACTTCCTTGAGCTCCTCCAGTTGTGTCTCGTAGTGGCGCCAGAAGCCGATGCCTGAGGTGTAGATAGGTTGGCGCACCTGCTCTGAACTGGCGGTGCGCACGGCGCGGTCCGTGGCGTAGAAGTTGAGGCAGGCATCCTCCCAGGGTAAATCCAGGTAGCTGAGTATACGTTTTACCTGGTTTTCCAGGTCGCCCACTACTTCTTCATATTGCACGTGCAATACCTTGCCCGGAAGTACCTGGTCCCAGTGATCCATCATGCGCTGATATTGCAGGTAGTACTCGCCGATATCAGTCTGGTCATAGCTGAATGTCTGGCCGCGGGCATACAGTTGGCGAAGATTCCCGGTGCAGGCATCCAGCGGGTGGCGGCGGGCATCAATGATTTTTGCGTTCGGTAGAATCGCGTGAATAAACCCTACCAGCGGGAAGTTATTCGGCATTTTGTCGATGAAGTGCGCCGTGTTTTCCACCCGGTGCATGCGGGCATGATCCAGGTAATTCTGGCCAAGGCGGTTGAAATGTCGTGCCTCCAGTTCGGACAGAACCTGCGGGTAACGCATGCCGTCGGCCCGGTTGCGGTTCAGCGACTTGGTGAGGCGCCCGATGTACGGAAGCTCGCTGGTGCCTTCTACCCGGCTGTGGCTGGCGATGATCTGCTCTACCAGAGTGGAGCCCGAACGGGGCATGCCGACGATGAAAATCGGAGAGGGATCCGGATTGCCAGCGCCCGCGCGCTCGGCGAAAAAATTGGTATTGAAATACTCCACCAGATCGTCGTTGACGGTTTCGGTGAGTACCGGGTCGTAGCTGACCAGTAAACGCTGTTTTGCGTTGCCCTGCTCGTAATACTGCCAGGCTGCGTCGTACTCCCTGCGGTCTTCATGAGCCTTGGCCAGGGCGAAGAGGAAGTTGACCCTGGAGGGTTCCCTGACAGTCTCACTTTCGAGGCGCTGCTGCATCTCGGTAATTTCGGCCTCGTCAAAACGGTAGGTTTTCAGGTTTGCCAGACTGAAATAAGCTTCGCCAAACTCCGGCTCCAGTTCCAGGCAACGCTTGTAGGCTTCGATACCTTCCTGCTGTTTGCCCAGGGTTTTCAGCATGTGGCCCAAACCCAGCCACGCGCCGGCATGCTCGGGGTCAAGCGCCAGGCAGCGCCGGTATGCCGCCGCAGATTGTTCAGTCAGGGCTGCCGGCGCCAGTACACCCGCCAGGCGGTAATGTGCCCGTGGGTTGTCGGGTTGCTGGGCGATCAGGGCCTGATAGATCTCAATCGCTTCCTCGGGCCGCTCCAGTTCTTTCAGCACCCGGCCCAGCTCGAACATCGCGGGCACGTGGTCCGGCGCCCCGGCCAGTGCCTGGCGCAGCAGGTTCTCCGCCTCGTCCAGATCACCTGCGGCGGCCGCTATCAGGCCCAGCATACGCAGTGCGTCTACATGGCGCGGGTCCTTCTGGAGGACCTGGCGGCAGAGCTTTTCCGCCTGCTCCAGCCGGCCCGCCGCATGGTGCTCCGCGGCTTGCGCCATCATGCCGCGGGTGGGGGACAGGGCGAAGCTGCGCTCAAAAGATGCATCGGCCTCCTGCCCGCGCCCCAGCTGTGCCAGGGCCTTGCCCAGCTGGAAGTGTGCCGCCTCCTGTTTCGGGTCCAGGCGGATCGCCTTTTCCAGCAGGGGTATCGCTTTTTCCGCAAGGCCCTGCTGCATCAACAGGGTGCCTAGATCTTCATAGGGTTTGGCAAAGGTGGGGGTGAGATCTATTACTTGTAGCAGCACTTCTTCGGCGCCGCGAAAATCGCCCTGTTCCCCAAGAGCCGCTCCCAGCAGCCCCAGAATATTGACGTCATGCGGATAGCGCTTAAGGGCCTTCCTGCAATGCGCTATGGCCTCGTCTACCCTGCGCTTCTGCAGCAGTCCAAGGATCTCGTCGAATACGCTTCGGGGGGCTCGCGCCTGCTGCATGGTGCCTCTTGGTGTGCCTGTGGTGGAGCCGACATGGTAGTGGGAAATGCCATCGAGCTCCATACCATTAGTGGCCGCATCGGCAGGCGGACCGGCCAGGGTCTGCGCAAAACGGCCTGTAAGACCCTCTCAGGGCTTCGCTTCCTGCCCCGCTAACAGCTTTTGCTGCCGCAGCATGGTCCAGCCCGCGACCAGTACACCGACCGAAACAATGGCGATGATGATCGTGGCCAGGGCGTTGATTTCCGGCGTGACGCCCAGTTTCACCTTGGAAAATATCACCATGGGAAGGGTGCTCGCGCCCGCGCCGGCGGTAAAACTGGCGATCACCAGGTCATCCAGTGACAGGGTGAACGCCAGTAGCCAACCCGCGGCCATGGCGGGGGTGATCAGGGGCAGGGTGATGTCCAGCGTTACGGCAAATGGCCTGCCGCCCAGATCCATGGCGGCCTCTTCGAGCGCGTGGTCCATGGAGGCCAGCCGCGATTGCACAATCACCGCCACATAGGCCATGGAGAAGGTGATGTGTGCGATGGTAATGGTATTGGCTCCGCGGGAGCCGGGCCAGCCAGTCATCTCCTGCAGGCTGACAAACAGGAGTAACAGCGAAAGCCCGGTGATAACTTCGGGCATCACCAGCGGCGCCGCTATCATGCCGGTGAAGAGTGTGCGTCCGCGATAGCGTCCCATCCGGTTGAGGCCCAGCGCGGCCAGAGTACCCAGCACAGTCGCAAGGGTGGCGCTGACCACGGCGATCTGCAGGCTCAGCAGGGCTGCATCGAGAATCTGGTCATTCTCCAGCAGGGCGCTATACCAGCGGGTAGAGAACCCGCCCCATACTGTCGCCAGTCGGGAATCATTAAAGGAGTAAATCATCAGGACCAGGATGGGCAGATAAAGGAATGCGTAGCCGAAGCAGAGCACGGAATACAAAAAGGTAGGTGATCGCTTCATGTCTCCGACTCCTGCTGCAGGCGCTGGAACAGCATGATGGGCAGGATAAGAATCAGCAGCAGTACGACCGCGACCGCGGAGGCCAGCGGCCAGTCGCGATTGACAAAGAATTCATCGTAGAGTGTGCGGCCTATCATCAGCGAATCAAGCCCGCCCAGTAGCGCGGGAATGACGTACTCACCCAGGGCCGGGATGAACACCAGCAGACAGCCGGCGATGATGCCGGGCATGGCCATGGGCAAGGTGATATCGCGAAATACCTGTAAGGGGCGGGCGCCCAGGTCGGCGGCGGCATCGTGCAAGTCCAGGTTGAGTTTTTCCAGGGTGGCGTACAGCGGCAGGATCATGAAAGGCACATAGGTATAGACGATACCCAGGTAGACGGCCCCGTCGGTATAGAGCATTTGTATGGGCTCTTCGGTCAACCCGACAGACATCAGCATCTGGTTGATCAGCCCCTGTTTGCCCAGCATCACCATCCAGGCATAAACCCGCAGCAGAAACGATGTCCAGAATGGCAGTATAACCAGCAACAAAAGCAGGTTGCGCCAGGGGTAGGGCGTAAGCGCGATAGCGTAGGCCATGGGAAAACCGAGTAACAGGCACAGCAATGTTGATACCAGTGCGATCTGGATCGATTTGAGGTAGCTGACCAGGTAGAGCTTGTCTTCCAGCAGGAAACGATAGTTGTCCATGGTGGCAAGAATTTTGCCGCCGGCGTCAGCGGACCAGTCGAAAAATGCGCTGAACGGTGGCTGTGCGACCAGCGGATCGGCAAAGCTGATCTTCAGCACGATCCCGAAAGGTATCAGGAAAAACAGTAGCAACCAGATATACGGCGTCGCAATAACGATGCTGCGCCAAAGGCGATCACGCTTGCCGGGATTGACAACCATTGTCACTGGCGCGGCCCCCCGGTCACCCTGTCAGCACCACGCTGCAACCCGAATCCCAGCTCAGGAAGACCTCGTCGTCCCACTCCAGCAGCAGCTCTGCAGAGCGCTGGTAATTTTGTGCGCTGACCTGTATCACGCTGTCGTTCTGGGTGCGCACGCGATACAGGGAACGATTTCCATAGTAGGCGAGGTCCTCCACGACACCTCGGGTCACTGTTAAATCCTGTCCGGTGGGTGCCTCGGTACTGATGAGTAACTTTTCCGGGCGCACGCCGATCACGCAACGGCTGCCCGGTGCCAGCTGTTGTGAATGGCGGGTGCGAATCTCGGTATTACTGTTATCAAGGCGAGCTGTCAGGTGGTCGCCCTCACTGGCGATTACCGTGGCCTCAAAGGTATTGATCTTGCCGAAGAAGTCCGCGATAAAACGGTTGCAGGGAAACTCGTAGACCTCGCTGGGTGTGCCTATCTGGACGAATTGCCCCTCGTCCATCACCGCAATGCGGGTGGCGAGCGTCATTGCCTCTTCCTGGTCGTGGGTAACCACCACAAAGGTTATGCCCAGTTGGTCTTGCAGGTTCATTAACTCAAACTGGGTCTGTTCCCGCAATTTCTTGTCCAGTGCCGCCAGCGGCTCGTCCAGCAACAGTACCTTCGGGCGCTTTATCAATGCCCTGGCCAGGGCGACTCGCTGGCTCTGGCCGCCGCTGAGCTGGTTGGGTTTGCGCCTGGCCAGCTGTGGCAGCTGAACCAGCTGTAGCATCTCTTCTACCCGGGCAGCGATTTCCGCCTGCGGCAGTTTCTCTTTTTTCAGGCCGTAGGCAATATTCTGTTCCACTGTCATATGCGGAAAGACCGCGTAAGACTGAAACATCATATTAACGGGGCGTTCGTAAGGGGGGGAGTTCGTGATATCTACCCCGTCGATCAGGATGCGGCCCGCAGAGGGGTTTTCAAAACCCGCCAGCATGCGCAGCAGGGTTGATTTACCGCAACCCGAGCCGCCCAGGATAGTGAACAGTTCGCCGCGGTAAATTTTAAGGCTGACGTCGTCTACCGCCGTGAATTGGCCGAAGCGTTTGCTCAGTGACTGTAGCTCTATGAAAGGCGTTTGCGCGGGGTCTTTCCACGGTGAATCGCTGCAGGCAGCTGTCTGGTTCTGGCTTCCGGCGCCCTTGGCAATTGTCATCGGGAGTCCCTTGTCATATCAGAGTCCGGTTTTGATCTTGGTCCAGGTGCGGGAGCGGCGTCGTTCCAGCTTGGGCGGGTGTACGATGGTGGACTGCAAACGCTCCATGGTCTCCGGATCGGGATATATTGCCGGGTCTGAGGTGATTGATGCGTCAACCAGTGGTGTCGCGCTCTTGTTGGCATTGGCGTAACCGATATAGTTGCTTGCCCTTGCGGCGTTTTCCGGCCTGAGTATGAAGTCGATAAACAGGTAGGCATTGTGCGGGTGAGGTGCATCTGCCGGAATGTACAGCATGTCGTACCAGTCCACCGCACCCTCCTGCGGTATTGTGTAGGCCAGATCAATGTCCAGTCCCACTTCTGCTGCTCGCGCCATTGCGACTGAATAATCCCCTGACCAGGCCATCGCGATACAGACCTCCTGGCTGGGCAGATCCAGCAGCATCTTGGTAGAGCTGAAGTATTTTATAAAGGGCCTTACGGCTTTAAGCAAGTCCTCAGCTTTTGCAAGATGTTCGGGCTCAACCGAATTTGCCGGATAGCCAAGATACATCATCGCCATTGGTATAACAGAGGTAGGGTCGTCGAGCAGGGTGATGCCGCAATCGGCAAAATGCGCGGCAATTTCGGGATCGAACAGCATCGCGGCACTGCCCAGCGGGGCATCCGGCAGGCGCTCCAGCACCATCTGACGATTGTAGGCGAAGCCGGTGGTGCCCCACATGTAAGGTATACCGGCGATATCCTCGCCATAGGCTCGCTGGATTCTTGCGACTATTGCTTCATCGATATGATGCCAGTTCTCCAGGCGATTGTGATCCACGCTCTGGTAGACCCCAATAGGAATCAGGCGCGCGGAAAAGGAGGCAGAGTGTACGACCAGGTCGTAGCCCGAGCGGCCGGTAAGCAGCTTGGTATCGACTATCTCGCTGGAGTCATAGATGTCGTAATTGACCTTGATGTTGAATTCACGCTCGAACTCTTCCACCAGTGCCGGGTCGATATAGTCTGACCAGTTGTAAATATTCAGTAGCGCTTCGTCGGCGGCGAGTGTCCTGATTGAGCCAAACAAACCCTGTGCCAGAAACAGCAGGCACAGTATCCCGACAGTATTCCTGACCAGGGGATGCGGCGGCGTGTTGGCCTGCATTACATACCGTCCAGTCCGCGCTTTGTCAGCGCGCCGGCAATAATCATACGCTGGATCTCACTGCTGCCTTCCCAGATGCGATCAACCCGGACCTCGCGAAAGAAACGCTCTACCGCGTTGTCTCGGCGGTAGCCCCGCCCACCCCAGATCTGGAGGCAGCGGTCGGCGACCCGGTTGGCCATTTCCGTGGTGTACAGCTTCACCATGGAGCAGCGCACATGCAGTGACTTGAGGTCTACCGTACCACTGTCATGGGCCCTGGCTGCCTCGTAAACCATCAGTCTTGATGCCCACAGCTCGGTAGCGCAGTCGGCCAACATGAACTGAACCGCCTGTTTGTCGATCAGCTTCTCTTCGTGTATCTGCCTGTTGCTGGCCCACTCGGTCGCCTCCTCGATCATGCGGGACGCCGCACCCAGCATGCGAGCTGCGATCGTCATGCGCTCGTGTCGAAACCAGCTGCGGCTGTAGTCCATTCCGGACTGCCTGCCGCCGATGCGGTTGCGAGCGGGCACCGCCACATCGGTAAAGCGGTAAGTGGGGTGATGCGAGGGGAAGGTGTGGGAGAATAGCGGATTTTCCACCATCTCTATGCCCGGAGTGTCCATGTCGACGATAAACAGGGCGTCCCCACCTTCGTCTACCCTGGCCTGGACAAACAGGTAGTCCGCCAGGTTGCCCGAGGTGACAAACCACTTCTCTCCATTTATCAGGTAGTCATCACCCGACGCTTTCGCGGTCGTATTGACCACTTCATGTGAGCCTGACTCGGCCTCGGTAATGGCATAGGCCTCGCGCGCCTTACCTTCCAGCAACGGTTGTATATAGTGTTCCAGCTGGTACTGGCTGTCGGCACAGGCCTCGTACATCCATGACTGCGCCTCTGGAAAACACCAGCACAGAGCATTGGTGACTCGCCCCAGCATCTCCCAGGCAGCTACCTGGTCGACCATGGCAAGGCCCAGTCCGCCGTGCGCGGCCGGCGCATCCATGCCGGGCAGGCCGAGTTCCAAAGCCTGGTGCTGGATGCGCTGCATGACCTGGACGGGTAACTCGCCCCCGTTCATTTCCGCATCTACTTCGTGGGGAATAAGCTCTTGCTCGACATACGCGCGCACACGCTGCTGCCATGCCAGGGTGTTCTCGTTCAGTTCAATTTGCATGGGCTCAACATTCTCTTTCAGGGGCCGGCTTTATGTGTTCGGGGATGGCGCTTGCCAGGTAGTGCCTGGCGGCGCGCAGGGATTTATTCCAGGGCAGCCGTCGTGGATCAACCAGTGAGTTCAGCCAAAGCCCGTCAACCAGCGCAATATAGCCCGCGGCAATCAGGCCGGCGTCAGAGCTTGTATCGCCGGCCTCATCCAGGGCGAGTTGGAACAGGGCGGTCATTTTTTCTTCGGCGACGGAGTCCTGCCGAGAGCATATTCGTCGGTAAGTGGGGCGTGACTTGGCTTCCCCCAAAAATCCGAACCAGACGGCGAGCTTGTTTTTATCGATCACGTTTGCGCTGAAGTCGAATGCCAGCAGCGCCTCAATTTTTGCGGCTATAGAGGCAAAATCCTCACTATCGAGTATCTCCGCCTGACCCGCGGCATACTCAGTCGTCACCGACTGCAGCGTTTCCAGCAGCAGCTTTTCCTTGCTCTCGAAGTGAAGGTTTGCGATGCCCATACTCAGGCCGGCTTCCCTGGTGACCAGTCCCATGGTGACGCCGGACAGTCCGTGTTTGGCAATGCACTTGATAGTGGCCTGTATCAACTGCTCCTTGCGGACCTCCTTGGGCTGGGCGCGGCGATTTTTGTTGGCGGTTTTGGTCACCCGATTACCTTTCCTGCTGACGCCTGGGCTGCGCCAGGGTGTGGGTTGTGCTGTGGCGAACTTTACCCCAACCCTAAACCAGCCTCGCCCGACTGGCAACCACTGAATGACCGTTCATTCAGAACTGGACAGCCCATATCGCCCATGGCATGCTCGGGGCCAAGTCGAAGGCTAGCCTTCACCGTGGCCTGCAAGTGGAGCCAGTCTTGAAGAAATATGATGCGATTGTTATAGGCGCGGGTCACAACGGCCTCACCAATGCCGCCTATCTGGCCAAGTCGGGCCTGGATGTAGCTGTGCTGGAGCGCAATCCCTATATCGGCGGCGCAACTGTCAGTCGCGAACTTTACCAGGGCTGGACCTACTCCAACTGTTCCTATGTGTGCAGCCTGCTACGCCCCGAGATTGCCCGCGATCTCGAGCTACCCAGACACGGCCTGCAGGTGGTTCCCTATGGCGGTGGCGTCACGTTCAAGCGGGATGGCGACTACTACGGCAACTACTACGATCACGATCGCCAGTACCGTGAAATGGCGCGGCATTCAAAGCGTGATGCCAACGCCTATGAGCGCTATACCACCGACGTGATGAAGCAAACCCGCCTTATTCGTCCCTACCTGATGCAGCGCCCCCCGGACCCTACGTCACTGAAGCTGCGAGACTTGCGGGATCTCGCCGGCTTCGCCCGCTCGTTTACCGAGCTGGGCGAGGAGGGACTGGCCGATACGCTGAAATTCTGGACCAAGAGTGTCGGGGATTACCTGGACGAGTATTTCGAGACCGATGTGATCAAGGCTCACCTGGGCGGCACCGGAGTCATCGGGACCGCACTGGGCGTATATTCGCCGGGCACCGCTTACGTGTTGCTGCACCATTATATGGGTGACGTCGATGGCAATGTGGGTTCCTGGGGTTTTGCCCGGGGTGGTATGGGCGCAGTAGCGGGCGCGCTTTCCAAGTCATTTCAGGCCTTTGGCGGCGAGATTATCTGCGATGCGGACGTGGACCAGATAGTAGTCAGTCACGGCAAGGTGAGGGGCGTGGCCCTGAAAAATGGCGACGAGTATCGCGCGGACATTGTCGTGTCAAACCTTGATCCGAAGCGCACCTTCCTCGATGTGATGGATGCGGCTGACCTGCCCGCAGATGTGGTAAGCAAGGCAAAAAATTTCAAGATTCGCGGATCCTCCGGCAAGCTGAACATTGCCCTCGATGGCCTGCCCACGTTCAATGGCCTGGAGAAGGACAACCCACTGATGCTGGGTGACATGCATTTCACCGATTCCCTGGATCGCTTGGAGCGCGCCTACGACGACTGGAAGGACGGTACCTGGTCCAAGGATCCGTATGTGGACATGTTGATACCCAGCCAGACTGACCCCACCATGGCGCCGCCTGGCAAGCACATGATGACGGTATTCGTACAGTACGCGCCACCGCAGATCAATGGTGGCGAATGGACCGATGCCGACAAGGCCGGTTTTGAAAAATCGGTGATCGACCAGATAGCCGCCTACAGCCCGGATTTCAGGGATCTTATTTTGCATTGTGAAACACGCACGCCGCGGGAAATAGAGGCCGAGGTGGGCCTGACCGAGGGCAATATTTTCCAGGGTGAGCTGACCTTTGACCAGCTGTTGTTCAATCGACCTTTTCCCGGTTACGCCCAATACCGCGGACCGGTGCGTGGCATGTATATGTGCGGCTCCGGCACCCATCCAGGTGGCGGAGTGATGGCGGCCCCCGGCGCCAATGCCGCCCGCGAAATCCTGCGGGACCTGCGCCGTCCCAACGTGGTGCCCGGAGGTTACGCCGATGACTGACGACTACGATGTGATCATTGTCGGGGCGGGGCACAATGGGCTGATATGCGCCACCTACCTGGCCAGTGCGGGAAAGAAAGTGCTGGTGCTGGAGGCCGGGGACAGCCCGGGTGGCGCGGCTGCCAGCCGTGAATTCGCGCCGGGCTACCTGGCGTCGTCCTGCGCCCAGTGGCTGTACCAATTGCATCCCCGGGTGTCCCTGGACCTGGAACTGGAGCAGCATGGCCTGCGGTGGGCAGGCCGAGATATCCCTTCCGTGCTGCTGGATGCCGGCGGTGAACACCTCACCTTGTCGGGGTCTCGTATTGAGGGCGAAAAGCTTGGCAGGGACGACCGGGAGGCCTGGCGTAACTTTCATGAAAAGACCACCAGGTATGCCAGGCTGCTGGCCAGGGTGTTTGAGTCACGCCCCCCGAAACTGGTAGAGGCCAACCTGACGGACAGGCTGGCGCTGATCAAGCTCGGCCTGGGACTCAAGCTGCTGGGTCGGGATGATATGAGCGACCTGATGCGAATTATCCTGACCAATATGTACGACCTTATGGAGGAACACTTCGAGAGTCCGCAGCTCAAGGCGTTGCTCAGTTTCGACAGCGTATTGGGTGCCCGCATGGGGCCGCGCACTCCCGGCACCGTGTTCACCTACCTGCATCGTCGGGTGGGCGAGGTACTCGGGCATAGCGGTGTGGCCCAGGTGGAGGGCGGTATGGGCGCACTGGGTGATGCCATGGCCGCCAGTGCCCGCGCCCGGGGTGTCGATCTGCGCCTGGGTGCAAGGGTCACCAGTATCGATATGTTCAATGGTCGGGCCGGTGGCGTCACCCTCGGCTCAGGCGAGCAGTTCAGGGCATCCACGGTGGTGTCGAACGCTGATCCTGTAACTACCTTTGAGAAGCTGGTGGGTTTTCAAAATGTTGAGACGGGCATGGCGCGGCGCGTGAGCCAGGTGCGCTGCGAGGGTGTGGCGGCCAAACTGCACCTCGCCCTTGACGGCGCGCCCCGTTTTACCGGCCTGGATGACAGTCAACTGGGCCAGCGGCTGGTCATCGCTCCCGATATGAATTATATAGAGCGCGCCTTTAATGCGGTGAAATACGGCGCTTACTCAGCCAGTCCCGCACTGGATATCAGTGTAAGCAGCGCGAACGATCCCGCTACTGCGCCCGCTGGCGGGCATGTCCTGTCGGCCACAGTGCAATTTGCGCCCTACCAGCCGGCCGGCGGTTGGGAGGCCGCCAGCGCGGCGGCAGGGGAGAGCCACCGGGAGTATTTCTCGCGGTTGATTCTGGAGCGAATCGAAGAGTATGCCCCGGGGATACGCGAGCAGGTGGTGGCCAGCCAGCTGTTGACTCCCGCCGACCTGGAGCGGGACTACGGTATGAAAGGTGGTCACTGGCACCACGGGGAGCTGAGCCTGGACCAGGTCATGATGATGCGTCCCTTCCCGGGGTCGACCCAGTACGCGACTGCCGTGGAAGGGCTTTTCCTGTGCGGCGCGGGTGCGCACCCGGGGGGCGGCCTGATGGGTCTGGCGGGCAAAAATGCGGCCCGGGAAGTTATCAGGCAGGGGGCGGCATCATGAACACAAAAAGCGATGCAAGCATGATGCTGCGCACGCCTTTTCACTCGCGGGTAGCGGCGGCCTGTGAGCTCAATGCCTGGGGCTCCTGGAAGGGCTACACCACACCGACGGCCTATACTGATGTGGAGCTGGAATACTTCGCCATCCGCAGCACAACGGGTGTTTTCGATCTCACGCCCATGAATAAATACCGTATCACCGGGCCCGACGCCGAGGCCTTCCTGAATCGCATGGTGACGCGGGATGTCAGCAAAATCCGGGTGGGTCGCGTTGGCTACACGGTGTGGTGCAATGATGCCGGACAGGTGATGGATGACGGTACGATCTTCCGCCTGGATGAGAACGATTTCCGGCTTTGCGCTTTCGCCAGGGCGACTGACTGGCTGCACTGGTCTGCGCTGGGTTTTGATGTTGAACTCGTCGATGAAAGCGAGGAGGTCGCCGCACTCGCCGTGCAGGGACCTACCTCTTGCGCGGCGTTGCTGGCGATGGGTCTCAGTGGGCTGGAGCAGCTTAAACCCTTTGGCCTGACTACATTCCCGTTTGAGGGCGATACGCTCATGGTGAGTCGTACCGGCTTTACCGGTGACCTCGGGTACGAGTTGTGGATAGCCCCCGACAAAGCCGAACTGCTCTGGGATCGTTTGTTCGAGGCGGGAGCGCCTCATATCATCAAGCCTTTTGGTTCTGATGCCCTGGAGCTGGCCCGCATAGAGGCCGGTTTTCTGCAGGCCGGTGTGGATTTCGTGCCAGCGGAATCTGCCGTTCGCAGCGGCCGATCGCGCTCACCCTTCGAACTGGGTCTGGCGTGGCTGGTCGATATGGACAAGCCGGTTTTTAACGGGCGCCGGGCACTGCAGCGTGAGCTGGCCGCAGGCTCGCGATATCGTTTTGCGATTCTGGATGTGGATGGCAACAAGCCGGCCCAACACTCATTTATCCTCAAAAATAGCAAGCAGGTGGGTACCGTTACTTCTGCGGCATGGTGTCCCACAGCGAAATCCAATATCGCGTTTGCCCAGATCGAAATGCCCCACGGCGCGGTTGGGGATGAGTTGGTGGCAGAGATTTATTACCAGCGCGAACTGCATTGGACACGTGTTATGGCGCCCTGCAAGGTGATTGATGCGCCTGTGTTCAACCCGGCGCGGCGGCGCGCCACGCCTCCGGGCAACTTCTAGGAGGGTCCATGCCCGCGCATCGGCTCGCCCCACTGTTGCAACCGCGTTCGATCGCGGTAGTAGGGGCCAGTGCGCGCGGCGGTTCGCCCGGTAACGAGGTGCTGGTCAATTTGCGCAAGGGCGCCTACCCGGGTCGTGTTTACGCGATCAACCCCGCGCGCGATGTAATAGAAGGCCATACCTGTTTTGCCGCGCTGGCCGACTTGCCCGAGGTGCCCCAACACGTCGTTTTTGCTGTCAACGACGCCCGTCTTGAAGCCAGTTTCGACGAGGCCATAGCACTGGGTGTAGAGGCGGCTACGGTGTTCTCGGGGATGGCTATAGCGGGCGATGCGACGCCCGGCGATGCGACGCCCGGCGATGCGACGCCCGGCCAGCCAGGGCGGGGCCGCGTCACGGAGGATTTGTCCCGGAGAATACAGCGCAAGGCGCAGGCTGCCGGTCTGTTGTTGCACGGTGGCAACAGCATGGGCTTTTTCAATTTCCATGATCGCGTCTGGCTCTCCGGTTTCGATACCCGC
This sequence comes from uncultured Gammaproteobacteria bacterium, assembly GCA_963765545.1. Lineage (GTDB taxonomy): Bacteria > Pseudomonadota > Gammaproteobacteria > Pseudomonadales > Halieaceae > JARRPM01. The sequence continues at coordinate 203,002 of CAVXWW010000004.1, forward strand.
ATGCACGAGCGCCCCGGCAGCGTGGTGTTGCTGAGCCAGTCCGGCGCCGGTATGTCCGGCATTCTCGACTGTGAAGAGCGTCTGGACTTTCTGTTTGCCGCCTCTACCGGACAGGAACTTTGCCTGTCCGTTGAAGATTACCTGGACCATGTGCTGGACCTGCCGCAGACCCGGGTAGTCGGCCTGTTCCTGGAGACCAGTCGACATCCCCAGCGGATGATTGCTGCACTGGGCAAAGCCCGTCGTCGACGAATACCCATTGTGGTAGTCAAGGTTGGCAGGACAGAAATGTCCGCCAGATTAGCGGTGTCCCATAGTGGCGCGTTAGCCGGCAGCGACGCGGTATTTGATGCGCTATTCAGCCGATTCGGGGTGCAGCGCGTGCAGGACATGGCGCAACTGGCGGCCACGCTGATCCTGTTCGCGCAGACCGGGCCATTGCCGCCGGGAGGACTGGCCACCCTGCACGACTCTGGCGGCGAGCGACAACTGGCCATAGATCTGGCCCTCGATGTCGGCCTGCAGTATCCCCAGTTGAGCAACGAAACCGTGGCGAGTCTGGAGGCTATTCTCGATCCCGGACTGCCGGCAGTAAATCCCCTGGATGCCTGGGGCAGTGGCGGGGCGGACGCGGCGCATAATATGGAATCCTGTTTTACCGCGCTGATGAGTGATCCTGGCGTCGCGCTGGGCGCCGTGGTGCATGACCGCGGACCGGTGGGCGCTGTCTATGCCAGCTATCTGGACTATCTTCGAGGTGCACGCAAGGCTACCGGCAAGACGGTTTGCCTGGTGGCAAACTGGATGGGTTCGGGCAGCGATCCCCTGGTCATTGAGGCTACCCGCGAAGGCCTGCCGGTGCTGGATGGTTTGCGCGAGTTCCAGGTGGCCGCGCGTTCTGTGCTGGCTTACCGCGATTTTTTGGCCCGGGATGAGGAGCCATTGCCGCAGGCCACCACCCGGGATATTGTCGAGCGCTGGCGCGAGCGTTTGCACGCATCGGACCTGTTAGACGAGGCCCGCGCCGGCGAGCTGTTGCGGGACTTCGGTATTCCGATGATAGTGGCGAATACCTTTGAAGGGCCGGGTTTACCCCGAGAACTTATCAGCGAGATTCGATATCCCGTTGTACTCAAGACCGCCGCACCCGGCATCGCTCACAAGTCCGACCAGGGTGGAGTAATACTCGATATTGAGGACGAGGCGGCCCTGGAGCATGCGAGCAATGAGATGTGCGCGCGCCTGGGTTCGCAACTGCTGGTCGCGCCAATGGAAACCGCCGAGGGTGTGGAAATGATTCTGGGCATCGCTAGAGATGACCAGTTCGGGCCCTCCGTGGTGATGGGCTTTGGCGGCGTATATGCAGAAGTATTGCGCGATACTGTTATGCTGCTGCCACCCTTTGGCCCGGCCGAGGCCATGCGTGCTCTGGGCGGCTTGAAAATGCGCGGACTGCTGGGTGCAGTGCGGGGGCGTCGGGCGCTGGACGTCGAGGCGTTCTGCGAGAGCGCATCGCGTCTTTCCCTGTTGGCAGTGGAATTGGCGGATTGTATCGCGGAGGTCGATATCAATCCGGTCCACCTGATGGTCGAGGGATGCACAGGACTGGACGCACTGATTGTGTTGCGGCGTGATACAGATGGTTGACGAGGTAGACGTGAATTCAATAGAGCACGCGGAACTGCAGAATTTTCTCCAACGCAACCCTTCGCTACAGATGCTGGAAGTCCTGATGCCCGACATCAACGGCATCTTTCGCTGTAAACGCATCCACCGCAGTGAGTTTGGTGCCCTGTTCGCCGGATCGTTGAAAAGCCCCGCCACCCAGCCGTTGGTGACGACCATGGGAGAGTACGATCACGAGGTGGATCCGCGGCTCGTGGCGGGTGAGCCTGACAATGCACTGCGGCCTGTTGCAGGCAGTCTCAGCCCGGTGCCCTGGTTGGCCTCACCGACGGGGCAGGTCATTGCCAGTCATTACGCGTTGAGCGGTGAGCCGGCCTGGATGGATTCACGGCATGTTTTGGCGACAGTACTGGGGCGCTTTTCCGAGCTGGGTTTGAAGCCGGTGATCGCTACCGAACTGGAATTCTACCTGGTCGCCTCGGGGGAGGGCATTGCGCCCAGGCCATTGCTTGGCTCTATTCCCGGTACGGGACTGGAGCAGCAGGGGATTCAGTATTCCATGGCGGAAGATATGTGGCAGTACGACGGTTTTCTTGAGGGGGTGCGCGTCGCCTGCGAGCAGCAGAATGTGCCGATGACAACCATGTTGTCAGAGTTTGCCCCCGGGCAGTGGGAAATCAATACCCGGCACGTCGATGACCCGCTGTTGGCCTGCGACCACGCGCTGTTACTCAAACGCATCGTAAAAGGGGTTGCGCTGCAGCAGGGTATCTCCGCGACATTTATGGCGAAGCCCTTTGCCGGCAGTGCCGGTAGCGGAATGCACCTGCATACCAGTCTTTATGACGAGCAGGGCAAGAATGTCTTCAGTGACCCGGCGAGCGACATGCCGCCGGCCCTGTCCTCGACCTGCCTCGCCGCTGTCGGTGGCCTGGCGGCGACCATGGCGGAGGCGATGGCCATTTTTGCTCCCAATGCAAACTCCTATCGCCGTTTCGTGCCGGGTACCTACGTACCGCTGTCACCCAGTTGGGGGTATAACCACCGGGATGTAAGTTTGCGCATTCCTGTGTCCAGCGACCAGAATCGGCGTATAGAGCACCGTGTCGCCGGAGCCGATGCCAACCCCTACCTTGTGGCCGCGGCGGTGCTGGCGGGTATCCACCATGGTATTACCAATGACTGCGAACCCGGGCCGATGGTTGCCGAGGGTACCCGGATGCCGGAACAGGAAGCCAGCCTGCCAGATCGATGGGAAAAGGCGCTCGCACTTTTCGATAGCTCTGAGTTACTGCCTTCTTACCTGGGGGAGGGCTTTTGCAGTGCGTTTGCCAGCATGCGTCATGCCGAGTGTGATGCGTTCCACGCCAGGATCTCCAATCTCGATTACGAGTGGTACCTGCGGGCGGTTTGATTTGCCTGCTTGAACCCCTGTTCAGAAAGCTAAATGATCATTTAGAATTCTGTATGTCGGTACAAAAACTGTTATACTGCCGCAAAATACTGATTCGGTTTGTTTTTTCCCGGTGACCACATGAAATTTATAGCGACTGACGTGGATGATTCCGTCGTAAAACTGGCGGACAAGCTGCGCGCGGCAGCCGCGCGCCCCGATCATGCCATAGACTCCTATTTTTACCGCTCTCATCTTGTCTATGAGCGCGAGCTGCGAGAGCTGGTGTTTCGTAGCTGGATATACGCCGGCCACGTGTCCGAGCTGGCCAACCCCGGCGACTACCTGCTGCTGGATATAGGCGAAGATTCCCTGATCATTGTGCGCGGCAACGACGGCGAGATCCGCGCTTTGATGAACGTCTGCCGTCACCGCGGCGCCCGCGTGTGTGAAGAGGCAGCCGGCAACCGCAAGACATTTGTCTGCCCCTATCACGGCTGGGTTTACAACACCGACGGCAGTCTGAAAGCGGCGCGTGAGATGAATATGCGCGCTGATTTCGACCTGGCGAGTCATGGTCTCAAGCAAGCAAGGGTCGTGGTATACATGGGCATGGTTTTCATCAACTGTGATCCGGATGCGGCGGACTTCCTGGGACCGCTGCAGCACCTTAACGAGCCCCTGGGTGCCTACGATCTCGCCAATGCCAGGATAGCGCACAAACAGACCTACCGGGTAGATGCCAACTGGAAGCTGGTGCTGGAGAACTACCTGGAGTGCTATCACTGCGCCACGTCTCACCGCTCCTACGCGAAAATGCATACCCTCAAAGACCTGGATCACAAGGTTGCTGACGTGGTGCAGGCCATGCTGGATAGAACCGAGCCGGTCACCGGCGTAAAGGGTATGGGTAAAGAGCATTACGGGATATACCTGGGCGCCGAGGGCTTTGGCTGCTGCGTCTATACCAGTCGTTACGGCCTGTTTGATGGTTACCTCACCGGCAGTGAAGACGGCCAGCCGGTTGCTCCGCTGATGGGCAACATACAGGGTTACGATGGGGGCGCCGGGGACTACCAGATGGGTCCGCTCTCATTCATGCTCAATTATCCTGATCACTGCGTGTTATATCGTTTTATTCCGCGCGGCCTTACCGCCACAGATATGGAAGTGGTGTGGTTTGTGAACGGCGATGCCCGCGAGGGTGTCGATTACGAAAGGGATAAGGTGACCTGGCTGTGGCATAACACCACGCTGGAAGATGAATACATCATCACCCGCAACAGCGAGGGTGTGAATTCGCGTTTTTTTGAGCCCGGACCTTACCATCCGGAATTCGAAAGCACGCTCAAAGAGTTTATTCACTGGTACCTGGCGACGCTGGCCAGAACACTGTAGGAGTTTTTCGTGTCCACCCATCGCCGTAATTTCAATCGCCATTCGCTGCATCCCTGGGCTGATCTGCCCGCCCTCGGAGAGGACGAGTCCACGCCGGTGATTACGAGCGGGGAGGGCGTTTACATTACCGATGACCGGGGTCAGCGAATGATCGATGGGCCCGCCGGCATGTGGTGTATGCAGACGGGTTACGGCCGCCGGGAAATTGCCGATGCGGTATCTGAACAGATTATGAAGCTCGGCTTTGCCAGCGCGTTTTCTACTATCAATGCCCGGGACGGGGAGCTCGCCAAACGCATTGCGGGCCAGACACCGGGTGACCTGAATCGTATTTTCTTTACTACCGGTGGCTCGACGGCTGTCGATTCGGCACTGCGCCTTTGCCAGCTGGCCAACAATATAAAGGGCCAGCCCCAGCGGAAGCATATCCTGTCGCGCCATCACGCCTACCACGGCAGTACTTTTCTCTCTGCGTCGTGCAGTGGCAAAGAGCGTGACAAGACGGCGATGGATACCCTGCAGGACAAGGTGCACTTCCTCAGTTCGCCCTGTCACTTCTACCACCACGAAACCTTGAGCGAGGAGGCCTTTTGCGACTTCCTTGTGGCGGAGCTCGAGAGCAAGATCCTGGAGGTGGGCCCGGAAAATATCATGTGCTTTATCGCTGAGCCCGTGCTTGGGTCGGGTGGTGTGATTGTGCCACCCGATAATTACAACCGTCGCTGTTGGGAGGTGGTCAAAAAGTACGGCATTGTCTATATCGCAGACGAAGTGGTCACCGCGTTTGGTCGACTCGGCTACTGGTTTGCTTCGGAACATGTGTTTGGGATTGTCCCGGACATCATTACCTTCGCAAAGGGGCTGACATCCGGCTACGTTCCGATGGGTGGCTTTGCGGTATCGGATCGTTTTATAGATGAAATTTCCGGTGATGACTCCCGGGGGAATATTTTCAGTAACGGTTATACCTGGTCAGCCAACCCCGTTTCCAGTGCGGCCGCGCTGGCCAGTTGGGATATTTTCGAGCGCGAAGACCTGCTCGCCCATGTGCGTGAAATAGGTCCGTATTTCCAGCAGCAACTGCGAACCCTTCGAGATATCCCCCTGGTCGCCGATGTGCGTGGCATCGGACTGATGGCGGCGGTAGAGATGCGGCTTGAAAACGGCGCTGAAGGCGCGCAGTTGCTGGCTCAGGATTATGCCATTGGCGAGCTGGTGGACAGTTATTGCCACCAGTTCGGCTTGTTGGTGCGGCCCCTGATCAATGTTTGCATTATGTCGCCACCGCTGATTATTACGCGGGAGCAGATTGACGATATGGTGTCGGCCTTGCGCAAAGCACTGGAGTTGGCGCAGGACGAACTTCGGGCCGGTCGATCGCCCGCAGTGGATGCGCGCTAGCCAAGAGTCAGGGAGTACCTGTAGAACTCGCTGTCCCGTTCATAGCCCAGGGATTCATACAGGCCCTGGGCGCTGTAGTTGTCGATGGCGGTCTCCAGGTCGATGCGGCTGGCTTTTGTTTTGCGCGCCATCTTTGTTGCCGCGTCCATCAGTGAGCGCCCGACACCCCGCTGACGCACATCCGGGTTGACGAAGAGGTCATACAGGGTCCAGATAGGGCTGGTACTGACGGAGCACCACCCCGGGTAGAGCTGGGTGAAGCCCAGCGGTCTGTTATCGTGGTCCAGGGCAATGAAAATGACCGAGCGATCCTTTTTCAGGTTATCGCCTATGAACTTGCGTGCCAGCCCGGGATCGGGTGCCTGTTTATAAAACTGGCGATACAGGTCGAACAGCGTCGCAAGTTCGGCAAGATGCTCCCTACCGGCCCGGACAACGCTCAGGGATTTGTCCGCCGTTGTGAGTTTGTTTGACTGCGTGGCGTGCTTGCACGGCAGGTCGAATGCCCAGGGAAAGACACTGGCCAGAAAAGAACGGTACATAAAGCGGGCGTCCTCTCTGTCATAGCCGTCTCCGGCGTAGAGTATTTCCTCCCAGATCTCGTCTATCAAACCCTGTACCGCATTGGCCATTGCCCGGGCATTCATTCTGTCCTGCTTGTTACCCAGGTGGATGATCTCGTCACACAGCTGCAGGGTAATGGCAAAGATCTTTTTGTCCTGGGCGCCACAGATGCGCTGGTAGTCCGCCCGGGATCTGGCCTCGGAAGCAAAGGTGAACCATACGGCGGTTTTGCGTGGCTCCGTGACCTCGGGGTCAAGTGATGCCTCGAACATTGCCAGCAGTTTACTGGCCGGGCTGGCCCCGGCAGCGCTTAGCGAGGTCAGGATGCGCTGCTCGAACTCCCGGGCGAGTTCTGTCAGTGTCTCAAGCAGGAGTGTTTCCTTGCTGGCGAAATGGAAGTTGACGGAGCCTGCGCTAAGGCCTGCGATATCCGCTATCTTTGCCAGGGTCAGTTTTGGCAGGCCGTGCTCAGAGATGGCGCTGACAGTAGCATCGATCAGGAGGCGACGGCGCTCCGCCTGGATAGAGCTGTTGATGCCGGATTTTTTGGTGCCCATGGATGTGGCCCTGTATGGCGACGTTTCGCGATGCGGCGAGCTTGGAAATCACCACGCCAGGTGGCATTATATATGCATTCAAAAATTTGAACAGAAATACAGAAAAAGCCTGACACCCAATACCTGTAGCGTTTGCCGCGAGGTGCGCCAGTTACACCGCGAGAGGTGATGGTGAGCACGATCTACCCGCGGACCCCGGAAAGGAAAATGAGCTATGAATGATACGCAAAGACAATCGGGTTACACACTCGTGGTCTCCTGCCCCGACAAGGTAGGCATAGTAGCCGCTGTGTCCCAATTTGTTGCGGACCGGGGTGGCTCCCTGACCGAGTCAAATCATCATACCGATATAGAACAGGGCTGGTTCTTTATGCGCAATGTCATCAGCGCCCGGTCTCTGTCAGTCAGCCTGGACCAGTTCAAGCAGGAGTTCGAGCCGCTGGCACTGGCGCACGATATGACCTGGACACTGCGTGATAACAGTGAGCTTCAGCGCGTCGTGCTCCTGGCGAGCCATGCCTCTCATTGCCTGGCGGATATTCTGCACCGCTGGAAGAGCGGTGATATGGCCTGCCAGATTCCCTGCGTGATATCGAATCATGAAAACCTGCGCAGCATGGTGGAATGGCACGGCATTCCCTTCCACTATGTGCCCGTTCCCAAAGAAGACAAGAGTGAAGCGTTCAGCAGGATGTCGGAGATAATCGAGCGCCACCGCGCGGAGACAATCGTACTCGCACGCTACATGCAGATTATCCCGCCCCAGTTGTGCACGGAGTACGCGGGCAAGCTGATCAATATTCACCACAGTTTCCTGCCCTCGTTTATTGGCGCCAATCCCTACCTTCGCGCCTATGAGCGCGGGGTAAAGCTGATCGGTGCTACTTGCCATTACGTGACAGAGGATCTTGATGAGGGTCCTATCATTGAGCAGGACGTGATCAGGGTGAATCACGGCTGCGACAAGGATGACCTGGTGAGGCTGGGTCGCGACGTGGAGCAATCAGTACTGTCGAGGGGGCTGCGCTATCACCTGGAGGACAGGGTGATCGTGCGGGGAAATCGAACGGTGGTTTTTTCGTCATGACTTATCAGTTACCCGGCGAAAAATCTCGCCAGCTGCTGGAGCGCGGCCTGCCCCATTTGCGCAATGGCCTGCGCTATCCGGCCGCTGCCCAGACCAGTGCGGCAAAAGGCTATGATGCTCCCGCGCAGATGATCGTTGGTCGCGCGCAGGGCGACTACGTCTGGGACGTGGATGAAAATCGCTATATTGATTTCCAGGGCGGTTGGGCGACGAATCCGCTGGGCAACTGCCACCCGGAGATTATCGAGGCGGTACATGAAGCGCATAAACGCTATGGCTTTCAGTGGGAGCACCCGCTGCGTATACCGTTGACGGAGAAGCTTGCTCAGCTGATGCCGGGAACTGCGCTGCCACGCTTCAGCTTTGAAGTGTCCGGTACCGAGGCGGTAGAGTCCGCCATTCATCTTGCCCTGTGCCACACAAGGCGCCGCTATATCATCAGTTTTACCTCCTGCTTTCATGGCGAGGGCCTGGGCACCAAGATGGTCAGCGCCTATAACAGCGACAACAACCTGTATATGGAAGCCTGGGCGGGCGGTGTACTGAAAGCCCCATTCCCCTATTCGGAGAATATTCCCGCCGGCATGAGCCACGCCCAGTACAGCGAATACTGCCTGTGGTACCTGGAAACCCACCTGCCCGAATTCGTGGTGCCCGCGGAGAATATCGCCGCCATCCTGATAGAGCCCGGCCTGGCAGAAGGGGGAAACTGGATCCCCAGTCGGGACTTTTTCCAGGGAGTGCGCAGAATCTGCGACAAGTACGACTGGCTGATGATCGCCGATGAAGTGCTAACCGGCCTCGGGCGTACCGCGAAAATGTGGGCAGTTGAGCACTACGATGTGGTGCCGGATATTCTGGTCGCCGGTAAGAATATGTCCGGTGGAGTCGAGCCCTGTGCCGGGGTGGCCGCCAGGGACGATATTCTCGGTGATAACCCCCGGGCAACGGCCGGTAGTACATTTGCCGGTACACCGGCCGGCTGTGCCGCCTGCCTGAAAACCCTGGAGATTTATGAGCGCGACAATATTCTCGATCACGCCGCAGAGCTCGCCGGTATAGCGGCTGAACGAATGGCTACCTGGGAGTCGCGTTACGGCATTGTCAGTCAGGTGCGTTCCCTGGGCCTGTTGATGGGTGTTTCCTTTGCCGGCGAATCAAAGGCCGGTGAGGAATTTTTCATCGCCCGGGCGGTTCGGCATGAAATGCTGCGCCGCGGGGTCTGGGCAATTTGTGATAACCAGGCTCAGGTGCGCATGTATCCCGCCCTCAATATGCCGCCCGAGACCTTGCTGGAAGGGCTGAGCATCATGGAAGAGGCAATCGATACGGTTGAGCGTCACGGTGCGGCGATAGGCGACTATCCGCCTATGCCCAGCGGTAACGTGGGCTTTTGATCCCGAAGTAACCATCGCCGCGGCGGGCTGGAATTATCAGGCACCCCAAACCCGCATAGTCACGTCCGACAAGGTTTTTTTGTACTGGTTGTATCCGTCTCAGCAATCGGGTGGTGGCGTCGCCTTTGCCCGCGGTGGGGCCCAGAACGGCTTGGTGACCCGGATGCAGCGGGCCACCTTGCGCTGCCAGCGCAGTTCTTTCTGGTGGTAGATTTCCGCCCAGATCGGACCCTCGAAATACTTCGCCTCCACCAGGCCGTAGCCGATATTGGCTTTGACCACTGGTGACCACATGGCGGAGGTCACATAGCCGATTTCAGTGGCACACTTTTTGTCGGCGTACAGAATACTGTTTTCCGCGGGTTTGTTGCCCTCGATGTCCAGCTTCAGCAGGCGCCGGTAATTGCCGGATTCTTTCTGGGCGAGCAGCGCTGCCCGGCCACTGAAAAACGGCTTTTTGAAATTGAGTATCCAGCCCAGCCCCAGTTCCAGCGGGGAATGGTCGTGGTTCAGTTCTACCGTGTGCAGGGAGCCGTGAAAGTCCACGTCGGGTGCCAGAAAACCCGCTTCTATCCTGGCCATTTCAAGTGATTCATCGCCCATTGGCTGGATGCCGTAATTCACGCCCCGTTCAAACAGCTGGTCCCAGAGTGATTCTGCATCCTGTGGCGCCAGCCACAGTTCATAGCCCAGGTCTCCGGTATAGCCGGTGCGGGAGATCATGATCTGACCTGCGGCAAAAGGAAAATGCATTATCTGGAAAGGTTTGCACTGCTCTATACCGGTAAACCCCATCGTCTTGAGCAGCGCGCATGAGGTGGGGCCCTGCAGCGATAGCGCCGCTACATCCTCACTGATGTCCACAATGTTTACGTTGTCGAAGCCTACCGCGCTGAGGCAGAACCAGTCGAAGCAGGGGTCCGCACAACACAGCATGAACTCTTCTTCTGCGAGGCGGAAAATGGTGCCGTCGTCCACCACTTTGCCGTCATCGGTACACCAGACGTTGTAGGCAACCGTATCGATAGCCTGCGCCATTACATCGCGGGTCACCATTCTATCCAGCATGGCGGCCGCGTCAGCACCGCTGAACCGGTATTTGCGCATGGGCGATACGTCGAACACACCGCAGGTGTTGCGCGTGGAGAAATATTCCAGGTGGGAATCAGCGTAGTAGCCTGCAGAGGCGTAGCCGTTCCATTCACTCCACAACTGATTGCGATTCAGGCGTGACGTCCGCGAGTGAAAGGGTGACGGCAGGATGCCCAGGTGCACATGATCGATGGCTTCGGCCGCTTGCAGTGTTGCCTTTAGAGGCATGCTCAGTTCTCCTCCATGATTGCGCGGGCCGCATTGCGCCCCGCGGCGCCCATGATGCCGCCACCGGGATGGGCCCCGGCACCGCACAGGTAAAACCCCGGTACCGGTGTACTGTACTGGGAGGCCCCGTAGGTGGGCCGGTTCATCCACCAGTTATCCAGGGCAAATTCAGCGTGATGCCAGTGGCCCCCGGTAACGCGGTACTGTTGTTCCAGGTCCAGCGGGGTCAGTAATTCGCCGCCGACAATGCAGTCGCGAATAGCTGGCGCATAGCGCTCAAGGCTGGCTATGGCATTTTCCATAAAGCTATCCCGGTGCGCGTCCCAGCCACCGTTGACCTGGTAGGGGGCATACTGAACCAGTGCCGACAACACGTGTTTACCGGCCGGCGCCAGGCTGTCGTCCTGCAGGCTGGGGACCAGGGCCTCCATTGGTAATTCGCGCGCATAGCCGCCGTACTTGGCCGCGTCATAGGCGTTTTCGATAAAAGCCATATCGGGGGTCAGCAATAGACGTCCGTCGGGCCTGGCCAGTCCAGTGAAATCAGGTAGCGCGTCCAGCGCCAGGTGGAGCTTGGCAACATAGCCATCGGTACGCAGTCGGCTGATGCGATGGGTGAACTGTATGTCCAGGTGCTGTGCGCCCAACAGTTTAAGGAAACTGGTTTTGGGGTCTGCGCTGGATACAATCCGCGGCGCCCGGATAAACTCACCATCCGCCATTTCCACCCCACAGGCCCGGCCCTGTTCAACAGTGATGCCTGCCACGGGGCTGTTCAGTCGAAGCTCGGCCCCGTGGCCTCTGGCAGAAGCTGCCAGCGCTTCCATCAGTCCACCTGTGCCGCCCCTCGCGACTGGCAGGCCGTCGCCCAGGTCGCCACACATGCGATACAACAGGGCCAGTACCGCGTTGTTGGGAGAGCGCGGGGCCAGTTTGCTGCCGATGTTCGCGTCCCAGCTCAGCGCCGCTTTCAACAGCGGATCGCGAAAATACTCATCCATCAGGTCCTGGGCGGGGAGGGCGATCATACGCATCATTTCGCGCATATCATCTTTGCCCAGGGTTCTGAGGTTCCAACCGAACTGGCCCAGTGTCAGTGCATCGCGCAAGCGGCCACTGCCTATCATGGGCGGGCGCTTGTGCCAGAAGGGGTCGATTGCCTTTGCAAATTTTTGCATTAGTTGTAAATAGGCGCTGTAGGCGGCAGTGTCACCGTCCGAGGCGCCAATCAGCGTGTTCCCGGCGACGGTGATGTGTTCCCCGGTAGTTGACAGCGCCACCGAGGGCAATGATGGCGCCGCAAGGCTGAAGCCATGGCTTTCAAGGGCGAGGTCAGTAACCAGTTTTTTGCCCAGCTGGGGCAGGGTATGGGCAACCGATGCGCGGAATCCCGGGAGGAATTCCCGGGTGCAGCCCAGGCCTCCGGGTTGCGAAGCCGCTTCCAGTACCAGTACCTGCTGGCCGGCTTTAGCGAGGTAGGCTGCGCAGACCAGGCCATTGTGGCCGCCGCCGATGATAATGGTGTCCGGTTTCTTACTCATCGACGTCATCCTCCGGCACGACGTTGGGTCGCCTCAGGTCCCGCAGTATCTCCCGCGCCGAGTTGGCGCCGCAGGCAGATGACACCCCGCCACCGGGGTGGGTACCGGAGCCGCACATGTACATGCCTTTTACGGGTCCGCGGTATTGTGAGTAGCCGGGGAAAGGCCGATTGAACATCAACTGGTCGATGGTGAGTTCGCCCTGGAAAATGTTGCCCTCGGTGAGGCCAATTTCATTCTCAATTTCGTAAGGTGTGCGCACTTCCATATGGGCGATCAGGTCGCGGAAATTGGGCGAGTAATTGCAGATCTGGTCTATCACGGTTTTGCCAAAGGCGTCGCGCTTGTCCGGGGTCCAGCCGCCTGCCACTTCCGCCGGGCAGTACTGGATAAAGCAGGAGACAAAGTAGTGGCCGGGAGCGGCTATGGTCGGGTCCCACATGGAGGACTGGGTCATCTCGATAAACGGATCGTCAGACCAGCGCCCGTGCTTCCAGTCGTCGTAAGCCCGCTCCATACGCTCCATACTGTCCAGGAACTGGAAGGATCCCATGCGCAACGGGTGGCCGGTGGGCAGTGACGGAAAGTCGGGCGCGCCGGTCAGGGCGATATTGACCTTGCCGGATGAACCGCGAATTTTGAAGTTCTCTGCTTTTTTGCGCAGGTCGGCGGGAATATCCTTGCGATCCATGATTCCTGTAAAAGTCCGTTTCGGATCCAGGTTGGATACAACAATATCGGCGTGAATCTCCTCGCCGTTCTCCAGGGCGACACCCGTGGTGCGACCATTGCGTACGATAATCTGTTGTACCGGCGCATTGGTGCGAATGTCGCCGCCGTGCTCCCGCAGCGCCCCGGCGATCGCATTGGAGATCGCGCCCATGCCGCCGCGGGCCAGTCCCCAGGCACCGACTGCACCGTCTACATCGCCCATCACGTGGTGTAGTAATACATAGGCGGTACCGGGCGAATAAACACCCAGTGCGGTGCCGATAATACTGCTGGTGGAGAACAGGGTCTTTACCAGGTCGTTCTCGAAATACTCATCGAGGTAATCACCGGCGCTCATGGTCATGAAACGAATGAACTCGTAGACCTGCTCCTCACCCATGCCGGCAAACTTCTTCGCCATGAACATCAGTTCACCCAGGTCGCGGGGTTTGAAAGAGGTCGGGTCCGCCGGGGTGCGCAACAGAAAATGCCGAATCAGTTTGGCGTAGCGCATCAAATCGGTTTCGTACCGGTGCATGGCGTCCGCATCACGCAGTGAGTGGCGCTTGACCTCACGGTATCTCAGGGCGGGATCATCAAACTCGGCAATGTAGTTGCCGTCGCGGGCAAAGTTGGTAGTGCCGGAATAGGGCACTATCATCAGTCCGTGGCGGGTAAGGTCAAGGTCGCGATGGATTGATTGGCGCAGGAGACTGCATACATAGGAACAGTTGGAGTAGATCCAACCCTCGTGCAGTTCGCGGCTGACGGCGGCGCCACCGATGTAATCGTTTTTCTCGACCACCAGCACATCCAGTCCACTCTTGGCCAGATAGGCCGCATTGGTCAGTCCGTTGTGGCCGGCGCCGATTACTATGGCATCGTAGCGGTTCTTCATGGCTGGCGTTTTATCTTCAGTGTCTGGTGACATGGGTGAAGGGCCCAGCATAGGCCCCCCCCACTGGATTGGGCAGGGCCGATAGGGGACAATGGGGGGATATAAACGGACACTCTGCAGGCCTCAAATGCCCCTGTCGTCATCTGCGCAAGCAATTCCCCCGGTAGTCCAGCGGCAGCTGCTGAACAGTCACGAGATCCGGCTGATGCTGGCCGAACTGGAACAAACACAGGGGCATTCACCGAAAGACATTCTCGCGGGTACCGGGGTTTCGCCGCGTGCACTGGCCAATCCCGCGCACCGATTGACTCTGGAACAGGAGCTGGAGCTTTACACCCGTATCGCCCACCGCAATACTGATCCGCTGCTGGGTATCCGGGTGGGGCGCAGGCTGTCTCTGTCCAGCTACGGTATCCTCGGTTACGCGGTGATGGGGGCGATGACAGTGGCCGAGGCACTCGCCATGCTGACGGAATTTTCGCCGCTGATCAGTTGGGCCTCGCACCACACTCTGACCCGGGAGGTATTCGAGGGGCAGGACTGCCGTTGCCTCACCTTGTACCCCACAGCCGCCGACCCCAGGGCTGCCGCGCTGGAAATCGAAAGTACCCTCGCGTCGCTACAAAAGGTGTTCAATGAGTTGACGGGTGACCCCGTGCCTTTTGCCTCCGTGGAGATGGTTCACCGCAACCCGCAGGTGGACGGTCCCGCATTCCGTGACCTGTTCGGCTGTCCGGTTTTTGGTGGCAGTGAACGCAACGCGCTGCTGCTTCCAGAGACGCTTCTGTCCACATCGCTTCCGTACCCTCAGCCCGAGTACAGCACCTTGTTCCGGGACCTGTGTCGCCAGAGCATGGCCTCGCTGGTGGGAGAGCGGGGCCTGGTAGAGGCTATAAAGGATTTTGTGGTGGCTCAGGAGGGCAGGGTTCCCACATTGGAGCAGGTAGCGGAGCATTTCAGTCTCAGCGCGAGGACCCTGCGTCGACACCTGGGACGTATCGGTATCAGTTACCGCGCGATACTGGACGAGCTGCGTTATGCGAATGCCCGCCGCTACCTGTCTTCGACCGGGCTGACCGTGGATGCTATTGCGCGTCAGCTGGGCTACGCCGATGCCCGTAGCTTCCGCACAGCGTTTCGGCGTTGGTCTGGCACGACTCCCACCACCTATCGGGAGCGGGTCAGCTGAGTTGGTGTGCCAGCTCGGTTTCCATCAGCTCGCGCCACCAGAAATTGACAGCCGGCGGGCGAGCCAGTGAAACGGCTTGCCCCATGCGCGGTGTTGCCAGCTTTACCTGTGCCTGTTGTGCCGCGGCGTAGACTCTTTCAAAGGGCTCGTACCACGGGTGAATCGAAAGATCGAAGGTGCCGTTGTGTATGGGCAGCATATGCTTACCGCGCAAATCGAGATGTGCCTGCAGTGATTGCTCCGGCAGCATGTGGACATCCTTCCAGTTGCGATCGTAGGCCCCGGTTTCTATCATAGTCAGGTCGAAGGGTCCGTAGTGGTCACCTATTTCCCTGAAACCTGAAAAGTAACCGCTGTCGCCGCTGAAAAACAACCGGAACTCATCGGTCAGGATTGTCCATGAGCACCACAGCCGCTTATTGCTGTCGCGGGCACCGCGGCCGGAAAAGTGCTGGGCGGGGGTAGCGACACACTGAACCCCGTCAACGGTACCGGATTCCCACCAGTCAAACTGGTGAATCTTGCTGGCGGGTACGCCCCAATCGCGAAGCAGGTCGCCCACGCCCAGCGGCGTCAGAAAATGCTCCACTTTTTTTGCCAGCTGGCCAATGGCCGACTTGTCGAGGTGATCATAGTGATCATGGGACAGCAACACCCCCTTGATGGGAGGCAGTTGTCTGAGTGCGATGGGCGGTGGGTGAAACCGTTTGGGCCCGGCCCATTGCACGGGAAAGGCGCGCTCGCAGAAGACCGGGTCGGTCAACCAGAACTCACCCTGTAGCTTCAACAGCATACTGGAGTGGCCCAGGCGATAAACCGTGTTATCGGCAGCAGCCAGTAGTGATTTGCGTGTGAGTTTGTCTACGGGTATGGGGTTTCGCGGGCAGGCGTCACCGGGCCTGCGCTCCAGGCGGCGCGACAGACTGTCGCCCAGGCTTTTCAGTTCAAACTGGCTGGCTTTCTGGTGATTGGCAAACCTGCCCCGGCGAATTCGGGGGCGAATCAGGTTGTGGGCGATATTTTTTAGATGCATACAAAACGTCCTGGTAACTTATCGGTGCAGCGCCATCGGTGACATCATACGCTGGATGCCTGCTTGAGGCAGGCCCTGCCTCAAGGGCAAATCTGTTAACATCTGGGCGCATTATTCCAGACCGAGACCAGCCACTTGCCCCAGAGATCATCCCAGCCCCACACCTATCCGGTTGAACTGCCCGACGTGACCCTGCAGGTCACGGAGTGGCCGGGTGAGAGCGACCCGGTTTTGCTGCTGCATGCCACCGGCTTCCACAGTCGCTGCTGGGACAGCATTGCACGCCAACTCGACGGTATGCATGTGTTTGCGGTTGATATTCGTTTTCATGGGGGCAGCGACCGGCACGGCCCTGTGAACTGGCGGCTGATGGCTGCCGATATCGAAGCGCTACTGACCAGGCTGGACCTGACCCGGGTGGTTGGCGTTGGTCATTCCCTGGGTGGTTTTCTGACAGCCTTCGTCGCGGCGAAGCAGGTGTCGCGTTTCAAGCAACTGGTGTTGATTGACCCCGTGATCCTGCCCCGACAGTCATACTCGCGGTTTGTTGCAGGGCAGGCCACAGTCAACCCTGCCGATAGCCCGGTGAGCCGGCGCAAGAACCAGTGGCAGGATGTCGGGGAGATGTACCTGCGCTTCAGGGACCGGGCGCCATTCAAAACCTGGGAAGATCAGGTGTTGCGGGATTACTGCGACTACGCGCTGCGCTCAGTGCCAGACGAGACCGCCCTGCAGCTGGCCTGCGACCCGCTGCATGAAGCGTCCATCTACCTTACACAGAAAGGCAACGAGGCGATCTACGGTCTGCTGCCTCGGCTGACCATGCCGGTCACCGTGCTGCGGGTACCGGCCGATCCAGACAACCCGCTTAACCTCGCCGCGTCCCCGACATGGCCGGGCCTGGTGAAGGCGCTGCCCCATGCGCGGGAGTTTTATTTACCGGATATGTCCCATTTCATACCCATGGAAGACCCGGCCCTGGTCGCGCGGATTATTGGCGAGGCGATGACGGAGGAGTGGTCAGCTCCGGGCCCGGGGCAACAGTAGTCGATGCAGTTACCCTGGCTATTTTGAGCGCTCAGGCTGCGGTTGGTAATGTATATATAATTGCGCGTTTAGGTTCTTTGCAGCGGCGCCCAGATCATTATGCTGTTCTATTCACTGCCGAGGGATAGATTGTGCGCTTTACGTTGATGACAGGCCTGGGAGGAACCGGGGATTACATTGCAATAGCCCGCAGTGCAGAGGGTTCAGGCTGGACCTCTCTGGCTGTTCCGGACAGTCTCTTCTACCCGGAAGTGACGCAGTCCGATTACCCTTATCTCAGCACAGATGCGGTGCGCCAGGCACTTGAAAGCGTGCCGGTACTGGATCCACTGATCGCGATGACGATGATGGCGGGTGTCACTACTACCCTGCGATTTTATCCGGCGGTACTGAAAGTGCCGGTGCGGCAGCCACTGGTGCTGGCCAAAGCCCTGTCAACCCTCGCTGTCATCAGTGATAACCGTATATCACTGGGTGCCGGGCTGAGCCCGTGGCAGGAAGACTTTACCTACAACGGTATCGCATTTGAAGAACGGGGCAAGCGCATGGATGATTGCATAGCGATTATTCGTGGCGCCATGTCGGGAGAGTACTTTGAATTTCATTCGCCTTACTACGATATTGGCAGGATGAAGATGTCCCCGGTGCCAGCTGCCCGGCTGCCCATCCTGGTGGGTGGCCACGCAACTGTAGCACTGCGCCGCGCCGCGCGCAGTGGCGATGGCTGGATATCGGCCAACAGCGATTACGACTCACTGCGGCAGATGATCGGCAAATTGGAGGAGTTGCGCAGGGAGTACGGCACCGAGCAGCGCAAGGATTTCGAGATCCACGCATTCGATATGCATGCCCGCACCCTGGACGATTACCGCCGCCTGGCGGAGTTGGGCGTAACCGATATCTGTGTCACGCCCTGGAATCCCTATGACCCATCTCTGGACAGGGGGAAAAAGCAGTCAAGAATAGAGCGATTTGCCGAAACGATAATATCGCGATGGTAATGTCTGATTGTGTAATGGCGAGGTTAAGACCAGTTGATCACTTCACAGCGCCGCCGCCGTCGACTGAGAGTATCTGGCCTGTAACAAATGATGCCCTGTCGCTGGAGAGAAAACTTACCGCCTCGGCAACCTCCCCGGGCTCTCCCAGCCGATTCATCACAGCTGCTCTTTTCAGAGCTTCAGCCATCTTCGGCTGCTCGGCAAAGTATTTCTCGACCCCTGGTGTGCGGATGACCCCGGGCGAGACCGCGTTGATACGAATGCCCTGGGCGCCGTATTCGGCAGCGGAACTTTTTGTGAGTATGTTGACGCCACCCTTTGCAGCAGCATAGGCGGTGTTATAGGCCTGGCCGCGCAGTGAGGAATTGGACGAGATGTTAACGATAGCGCCCCCGCCGGTTTTCAGCATGGCGGCGATTTCGTATTTCATGCAAAGCCAGGTGTTGGTAAGGCACATCTCGATAGTCTGGTCGAAAACGTTTCGTTCGTACTCGTGGATAGGACCTGCGCCGCGACTCAGCGCCGCGCTGTTACAGGCGATATCCAGCCTTTCATAGCTCGCCAGGGCGAAGTCCACCATGGCTTTAACCGACTCCTCCTTGCTGACATCGCCGAAACTGAAGGCGGCAGAACCACCTGTTTCCTCTATCAGGGCTGCGGTTTCCCTGCCCATCTCCTCGTTGAAGTCTGCCACCACTACCCGTGCACCCTCCCGCGCATAGGACAGGGCGATGGCCCGGCCTATACCCTGGCCCGCGCCGGTGACGATACCTACCTTGTTGTCCAGCATGCCCATGGGGTAACTCCTTGTTGAATGATCTCAGGTGGCGTTTGCAGGCGCGCGCAGGGCGAGCAGTACCATAGGCACTACCAGCACAGCGGCCATCAGGCCCGCCCATATCCCCTTGAAGATTGAGTAGACCAGAGGGCTGACCTGTTGCACATCCAGTAGATAAAAACCCAGCAAGGTCAGTGGCGCTATGACGCACATACCAAACAGGCCAAAGAGCAGGGCGCTCTTGAAGGTGCTAGTGGGCAGCCGGTCAGCAATGCGCTGCATGAAAGATCCGGCGCCCAGGTGGATGGGCTCCAGCGTGCCCTTGTTGAGCTTGCTGCGCTGCAGTGGGATGACAATGAGGGCAACTATAAACGGCAGGATAAATGCGGTAGCAATCACGTCCACGGTGAAGCTGTGTTCACCGCCCCAGGCGAGAGCCGGGCCACTTCTCAGCAAGAGCCAGGCTATAACGCCGTTGAAGACGGTGTTGGAAATGCCGCCCACGAGAATTTCGTGCTTGATATGTTGCGCGGCTGTTGAAGTTGCCATATTTGCGCCTTTTATGTGAGCTCGTTGTCTGTAGGATTATGGCACAGCGGGCAGGTCGCGGGCATAGACCCAAGCCGCCAGAATGGTAGACATTAACCGCCATCACGGCCAGTGGACAGCAAATGCTATGCTGCCATGAGATTGAGCAGGCTCTCTCGGGCGAGCTCTGGAATTATGTTAAGCTCACGTTCAAACATAAAGAGAATAACTTGCCCGCTGTGACAGCCGAAGAAAGCCATGAGTGAGATTTCGGTACCCACCAAAAAATTTCAGCGCCTGCTCGACTACCTCGAGCACGTAGGCCTCGATGTCAAGGCTATTGCCGCCACCGTCGATATAAGCGTGGACCGTATCGCCGCCTTGGATCCGGAGCAGGCCCTGCCCGCTCTCAATTACTCCCGCTTGTACAAGGCGGCGACTGTGGAGCTGCAGCGCCTGGGGCAGCCCATTCCCTGGGGGGCGGGGGTCGGGGGAGAGTCTTTCGAGTTGACGTGCCACTGCATGATCGGGGCCCGTACCCTGGGCGAGGCGCTGCGCCTGGCCCAGCGCCTCAATGAACTGCTTTATCCTCTCAACCGGTATCGTATGCGCCTGCTGGAGGAGCCGCCGGGGAAGCTGGTACGGCTTGTATATGACATCGAGGTACCCGAGGGAGAGACAGACCTGATTCCTGAGGGCTGGGACAGGGCCGATTACAAGGTTTCGGTCGCCCGGGCTTCCGGCCTGGTGGTCTGGCATGCGTATTGCGGCTGGCTGACAGGTGATGCCCTGACGGCCGAAGAGCTGAGGATTATGGCCCCCAAAGTGAACAGGGAGTACCGCGAGAGCCTTGAGCGGATATTCGGCTGCCCGGTGCATTTCGATGCCGCAGACAATAGCTTCAGTTTCAAGCGGGAACTGCTGCAGCGGCGGATTGTTCACACCACCGAATCACTGGCGGAATTTCTCAAGAACAGTATCTACCACCTGATAGCGATGGATCGCATACCTGCCAGTACGACGACGGCGATCAAATCGCTGGTGAGTATCGACCTGCCTACCGGTATGCCGTCCTTTGCTGCCGTGGCGTCGATGCTCTACATGTCGGAATCCAGCTTGAGACGACGGTTGCAGGCTGAGAACACCAGTTACCAGGCGATCAAGGACGAAGTGCGCTGTCAGCTTGCAATCGACAAGCTACTGAACGAGAAGATCCGGGTCGCGGATCTGGCCGAGTTCCTGGGATTTACTGAGGCCAGTTCCTTTGTGCGCTCCTTCAAGAGTTGGACGGGTTACACGCCTAGATCCTACAGGGAAAACATGCAGTCCCTGGGCCAGGACTAACGCCGGCCTTACCAGCTTAGCTGAGTGTTTGCGCCAGTTTCCGAGCATCCAGGATAGCGCCATCGATATAACCGACCTCGCGGCAATCGCCTATCTGGTGGACTGTTGACCCGCTGGTTGCCAGCCGCGACTTTAAGCTGTCATCGGGTTGCGCACCCATGGCGATGATAACCTGCTGTGCCGGCAGGGAGCGGCGTTCATTCTCCAGCTCAAAGCTGACCGATGTTGCGCCGATCTCGACCGATGTAGCATTGCGATGAATCAGCGCGCCGTGCTCACGCAGCAGGTGTAAGACCCTGGCGCGGCGCACGATGGCCAGTTCCGCACCAAGGTCGGGGCCGGGCTCCAACACTACCACCTTGCGGTGGCGTTCCACCAGATACTCAGCCAGCTCCAGACCCACCAGACCACCACCGATGATCACCACCTCGTGGGCAATGGGCATCCACAGTTTACTCAGCTCACGCAGTAGGCGGATATTGCGCAGCAGCTGACTCATACGGGCTATTCGTAACAGCGGGCGCTGCCAAAGAGCGAGCTTGGCAAAGGCGGCGGGGCCATCGCCAAATAACACGCCGCGCAGTTCGTCGCCGTCAAAGACGTGGCGCTGCTGCTTGCCGGGTATGTCCGGCGCGGCGCGTGTGGCGCCGGTGGCGAGCACGATGTGGTCGGGAACGGCTGCCGCGATATTCTCCGCCGTTGCCAGCTTACCCAGTTGCAGGTCAATGGGCAGGCTACGCACGGCGTTTTCCAGGTAGTGCACCAGTCGCTCGTTAGGTTCATAGGCCAGCGACGCTATTCGAGCCGTACCTCCCAGGTCCCGCTCTTTCTCCCACAGGCTGACCCGATGGCCCTGTTCCGCCAGCAAACGTGCGAACTCCATACCGCCCGGGCCACCGCCGATGACGAGGAACTTCTTGCCGGCGCCGCTGCGGGCGATGATGTTGCCCTCTTGCTCGCGGCCGGTATTGTGGTTGACAGCGCAGCAGACCGGCTTGTTGATGAAAATCTGACTGACACAGATATAGCAGTAGATGCATGGGCGAATCGACTTGTCCTGACCGGCCGCCAGTTTGTTGGGTAAGTCCGGGTCCGCCAGCAGGCGCCGGCCCAGCGCCAGGAAGTCGAAATCGCCTGCACTGATATGCCGCTCGGCAAGTTCCGGGTCTATCCTGCCCACCCCGATCACCGGAATCCCGATCGCCTTCTTTACCGCGACAGCAAAGGGAATAAACCCGCCGGGTTCGTGTACCAGTGGTGCCTCGGTAAAGGCGATGGCATGTGCCACGCTGCCATAGGCGCTCACGTCGATGGCGTTGGCGCCGGCCTGCTCACAGAGCTGTGCCGTCTTTACGCAGTCTGCAGGCGTTATACCTCCATCTATACGATATTCCTTGCCATCCAGTCGCACCAGGATGGGGAAATTATCGCCCGCGCGGGCACGCACTGCGCGTATTGTTTCCACCAGGAAACGGGCGCGGTTCTCGGCGGAGCCACCGTACTCGTCTTTTCGCTTGTTGGTGTAGGGGGACAGGAAATTCGCCAGCAGGTAGCCGTGACCTGCATGCAGTTCTATACCGTCAAAGCCGGCCCGCCTGGCGCGGTCAGCAGCGTCGGCAAACCCGGCGACGATGTCGGCGATCTGCCCCACGCTTATCTCATAGTATTTGGGACCCTTGCCATCGGGCCCCGCGGCCTTGATAAAGTTGCCGATCTCGCCCTGAGTCAGTACCGGGAACATGTCACTGCGGGCGGTTGTAACGGGGGAGGGTACCGGGATGGGGCGCCCGGCCGCGGTATCCTCCTGGGACATCTTGCCGCTGTGGTTGAGCTGGGCCACGATCCTGGCACCGTGGCTGTGTACCCGCTCGGCCAGTTCGGTGAGCCCCGGAAGAAACTCGTCTGAGGAAAAGGCGATGGTATTGGGCATGCTGGCACCGTTGGGAAACAGGGCGGCGGATGTCTCGAGTACTATAAGCCCTACACCGCCGGCCGCGCGCGCCTCGTAGTAGGCGATAAGCTGTTCGGTGCAATGTCCGTCTGCGGCGGCGAAGTTGGTGCCCATTGCGGCCATTACGATACGGTTGCGCAATTTCAGTCCCGCAATGGGTGCGGGTGACAGCAGGTGGGGAAAGTTATGTGGCATGGCGCTCGCGCAACTCACAAAGAAAATCGACTGCCATGTTAATCACTGCGCAGCACCGCGAAAGAACCCATCGGTTCAATTTTATGTGCATTTGCATTCTGCCCGGCTCAGCCGTTGCGCAGGCAGTTTGACAGCCGGTTTCCCTGTAGCGCGGTCAGAATGAGTGGCAATGGCTATCAATCTGAACTATCGCCTTGTGGATGTCCCAACGCTGTATGCGCATGATCCTTTATCATAGGTGCCCCTACGCTTTTACTTCAGGAGTTTGGATCATGACAGAAAAAACAGATGTTTATGCCGCTGGGGATGACGGTGTCCAGCGTTATGGCGAGGGGGGCTACGAGGTTGTACTGCTCGACGAACCCGCGCAGGGGATAAGGCGTATCACGCTCAACCGGCCCGACAAACGCAATGCCCTGAACCACGCGCTGCGCGGCGAGGTGCTCCATGCGCTGCAGCACGGTGATGCCGACGAGCGGGTCAAGGTGCAAGTTATTCGCGGCGCCGGAAGCTGTTTCTCCGCCGGCTATGACCTCGGCGGAGGCAACGCGGGCCTGGGCTACCCCTTTTACACTGCCGGTGGCGACAGTCAATGGCCACGCCATGTTACGGATGGCTGGATGGGTATCTGGGATCTTGCCAAACCGGTCATCGCGCAGGTACACGGTTATTGCCTTGCCGGAGGCAGCGAGCTCGCGACGGGCTGTGACCTCGTCTACATGGCTGATGACGCCCAGATGGGCTATCCGGCGGTGCGTTTCGGCGTGCCTGATATGCAATTTCACCCCTGGCTGGTCGGCATGCGCAAGGGCATGGAGATGCTGCTGACCGGGGATTCGCTGTCCGGCACGCAATGCGCGGCGCGCGGTTGGGCCACCGACAGCTTCCCTGGCGACGAACTGGAGGCCAGGGTGCTCGCTATAGCTGACAGGATCGCCAAATTGCCCCAGGATATCGTGCAATTGAATAAACGCGCGGTGCATCGGCAGATGGAGGTCATGGGCCTGCGCCAGGGTATTCGAGCCGGCACTGAAATGTGTGCCCTGGCTACCCATCAACCGACCTTCAAAGCCTTCATCAGTAATATCGAGCAGCAGGGCCTGACCGGCGCTTTGCAGTCTCGAGATAAAAAGTTCGGCGATTATCGCACCTCGGAAGACCCTTCCGGCGAGTAAACCCCGCCATGCCCGGACCAGTTGGCTGGTCCGGTACCTACTTGACGCATAGTCCGCGCTACTGCGCGGTTACCCATTGCATTGATCCGCTATTGCATCGACCTCGACACAGCCTGCTGACCGGTATTATCTGCCTGCCCCAGTCTACGAACTGAAATGTATATAAATTTGAATTCTGTCGCCCTGTGTTGACCGGGGGCGCTGCTCAATAATTGCTCGTAGCAGTCATCGACTCGCATTTCTGTGATGGCTGGATTAATCCGCACAATAAACGATAAATCGGTTAGTCAATGGAGTTTCAACGATGAAGGTACCGTTCAGGAAGTCTGTGGTGGCCTCTGCAGTGGCATTTGCGGGAGTCTCGATTTCACCGCTGGTGCTGGCGCAGGCGGGCTCGGGATCCAGTGCCACCTCGCTGATGTTGGAAGAGGTGGTGGTGACTGCCCAGAAGCGGGCGCAGGACTCCCAGGACGTGCCGATTTCCATTTCGGCCCTCACAGAGTCAGACCTGGAGCGCCGCGGTGCGGTCAACCTCGGTGACTTGATAAGTACCATCCCCAATATGTCCGGTTATACCGCCCCCGGCAGTCGCGCTAACCTGAGCGTCAACATACGTGGTATAGGTTCCGGCAGCTCCAGTAACCTCTCCGTGGACCCCGCTACTGCCATGTACCTCGACGGTGTGTATATCGGCAAGTTGATAGGCTCTTCACTGGATGTGGCGGAACTGGAACGAGTGGAAGTGCTGCGTGGGCCCCAGGGCACCCTTTACGGCCGTAACTCTACTGCGGGCGCTATCAACTTCATCACCCAGAAACCAACCGGCGAATTCGGTGGCAAATTCACCGGGGTGGCCGGTAGTGACAGCCTGTGGGGCGTGAAAGGGACCGTCTATACTGACACTCTGGGTACATCGGGCGAGGGTCTTGGCGCATTGTCGGCCACATTTGGCGGGCTGATTCGCCAGCGGGATGAGCTCTACGACAACACCAATCCCAACCTGGATGATTTCGATGACCTCGACAGGGAAGCCTACCGGATCGCCCTGCGCTGGGAAGTCAATGACAGGCTGACGATAGACTACGCCTACGATCATTCGAAACTGAACGAGAAGGGAACTCCGCAGTTTATGGTTGGCTTTACCCCCCTGGCGATCAACCCGGTGACCGGCGAACAGACCAGTCGCACCCAGGTGCTGGCGGATTTCAATACCGGCCAGATTGCCGGTGGCCTGGCCCAGATGAACCAGTTCGCTCCGGCATTTGGCCTGTCTCCCGACCCCACGGCCGATCGCTACGTGGATTCCAGCCAGGACACCCTGGATCTTTACAACAACCTGAACGACGGTGACCGCCCGGGCAAGGCCAGCAGCGATATCAATACCTACTCGAAGAACAAGTCGGATGGTCACAACCTGACCGCTGCCCTGGCCTTCGATGACCTGGGCTTCCTGGAGAGCGTAGAATTCAAATCGATCACCGCCTACCGCAAGATCAGCAATTCCAATTTTGGTGACCTGGACGGCACCGACAACTCCGTGGTACCAGGCGGCGCCGGTGCCATAAATGACAGTACCCTGGGCGCGCTCACCAGCATGTACGGTGAGGAACTGGCCCTGTTCGGCAACATGGCGGCCAACCCCGACCTGATCCCTGCCCTGACACCGCTGTACAACGATGTGCAGCAGAGCATTGGCCTGATGTGGGAGAACATCGACGAATTTGGCGGCGCTTTTTTCAACCAGGATGCGGATATCGACTACGACCAGTTCTCTCAGGAACTGCAGATGGTGGGTACAGCTAACGAGATAGACTATGCGCTGGGCTTTTACTATTTCAGCGACGAGGGTGAAAACCGCAGTGTTCGCAGCGCGGCTCAGCCGGTGGGCGGCAAGGCAGCTATAAACTATGACAACGAGACAGAGGCCTGGGCGGTATTCGGGCAGATGACCTTCCGTCCGGACATGTTCGATGATCGCCTCGCGTTGACCCTTGGGTATCGCTATACCGAGGAGCAGAAAGAGATCAAATATCTCTACCAGAACGCCGGGCCAGTGATTATTCCCGGCCCCTTTGCAGGCACTTTGCGCACCAACCCGGACTATACCGGCCAGCTTGTGCCCGTAGAGGGCCAATACGGCGTCAAGGAACATGAAAACTACGACAACAGTAGCGGTACCGTCACCGTGGCTTACGACCTCACCGATGACACAAACGCCTACCTGAGCTGGGCTACGGGTTACCGCAGTGGCGGCTTCAACGGGGAGGTATTTGGCGACCAGTACAAGGAAGAAACCATCGATAGCTGGGAGCTGGGCGTCAAGTCCGATGTGATCCCGGCGGTTCTTCGGGTTAACGGGGCCTTGTTTACCTACACCTATGACGATCAACAGGTCAGTGAAATCGAGGTCGATGAGCTGACTCTGCAAACCACTTCTTTTATCGGTAACGCGGGTAAATCAGAGCGTTGGGGAGCGGAAGTAGAAGTGCAGTGGTTGCCAATGGACGATCTCTTGATCTCCTTGAGCTACTCCCACACGGACGGTGATTTTGACAAATATGCGCCCCTTGATGGGGTCAACACCAGTATCAATACCGATAACCTGGCCAAGCGCACCTCGCCGGACAATATGGCTTCTGGCATAGTGGATTGGGTTGTCGCCCGCACCGACTGGGCCGAGTTCACCGCCCATGCCGAGGTCTTCTACCAGAGCGAAAGCTATGCCGCGGCGCTGTGGAGCGGTTATTACGCGGGTGAGCCCTATGTGTTTGATCAAATCGATGTTGAGGAACGCACTATTGTGAATCTGCGCCTGGGTATCGAGGGTATTGCGATGGGTGACGGTACTCTGCGCGCGGGTCTTTGGGGCAAGAACCTGACCGATGAGGATTACAATACTTTCGGAATCAACTTTGCCAGCCTGGGGCCTATTACCCAGCAGTATGGTGACGGTGTGAGCTATGGGCTGGATGTAACTTACGAGTTCTAGTATCCCTCTGGGGTCCATTGCCGTGCCCGTTTCTGGCGCGGCTTTTTTTCATTTCGCCCGGTTGAAGCTATATTCCGGTTTGGTTCTATCCAGCGGTCCCGAGTGGGAAAGTGTTTCCCAGTCGCTCCACGTGATTCGCTTGATGAGAAACACTTTCGCACCCGGGACTTCGTTGGGTGCCTGTCCCATCTGGTCCTGGGGTGTGTCTGAATCTGATCGATGCCTGTTCTGTTCGTCTTTGGCTTGGTTCGGTCCAGCGGTCCCGGGCGGGAAAGTGTTCCCCAGTCGCTCCACGTGATTCGCTTGATGAGAAACACTTTCCCACCCGGGACCTCGTTGGGCGCCTGTCCCATCTGGTCCTGGGGTGTGTCTGAGTCTGATCGGTGCCTGTTCTGTTCGTCTTTGGCTTGGTTCGGTCCAGCGGTCCCGAGTGGGAAAGTGTTTCCCAGTCGCTCCACGTGATTCGCTTTATGAGAAACACTTTCCCACCCGGGACCTCGTTGGGTGCCTGTCCCATCTGGTCCTGGGGTGTGTCTGAGTCTGATCGGTGCCTGTTCTGTTCGTCTTTGGCTTGGTTCGGTCCAGCGGTCCCGGGCGGGAAAGTATTTCCCAGTCGCTCCACGTGATTCGCTTTATGAGAAACACTTTCCCACCCGGGACCTCGTTAGGTGCCTGTCCCTACATGCTCGTTCGGAGCTGAACGATGCAAGGGGCGGGGTGTAAGCAGGCTTCTTATCAAGCGAATCACGTGGAGCGACTGAAAAGATTACCGTAGAGCGGCCTCGTTGAGGATTGAGAACTGATCAGATGCTTGGTCCCGGTTATCTCTGGTTGGGTTCAGTCCATCGGTCCCGGGCGGGAAAGTATTTCCCAGTCGCTCCACGTGATTCGCTTTATGAGAAACACTTTCCCACCCGGGACCTCGTCAGGTGCCTGTCCCTACATGCTCGTTCGGAGCTGAACGATGCAAGGGGCGGGGTGTAAGCAGGCTTCTTATCAAGCGAATCACGTGGAGCGACTGAAAAGATTACCGTAGAGCGGCCTCGTTGAGGATTGAGAACTGATCAGATGCTTGGTCCCGGTTATCTCTGGTTGGGTTCAGTCCATCGGTCCCGGGCGGGAAAGTATTTCCCAGTCGCTCCACGTGATTCGCTTTATGAGAAACACTTTCCCACCCGGGACCTCGTCAGGTGCCTGTCCCTACATGCTCGTTCGGAGCTGAACGATGCAAGGGGCCGGGTGTAAGCAGGCTTCTCATCAAGCGAATCACGTGGACCGACTGGGAAGCCTGCTTGCGCCCGGACTCGCTGGCGAGAACCATACCCAAAACCAAAACCAAAACCAAAACCCAGCCAAAAAGTGCACCAAATCTACTGTAAGCCCGGATAGCAACCACTGGCGCCACAAGAAGTTCCCGATGAACTTAAATGTCTACCAATTCGGTTGGCATGGCGCTGTGGAATTGAGTGGTCCTGGTTGATAATACGTGCGCTGTGCCAAGGGCAATGGAGGGTTGTAGATCATGAGACTGGAAAACAAGGTGGTTATCATAACCGGGGCTGGTGTCGGAATCGGCGCGGCGACTGCCCGCCGTATGGCCGAAGAGGGGGCGAAAGTGGTTGTTGCTGCCCGTCGCCTTAACCTGCTGCAGGAGGTGGTTGCGGAGATAGAAGCCGCCGGTGGTACGGCCATGGCCTGTGCCTGCGATGTCACGAACGAGGAATCCGTCAAGCAACTGGTGGCGGATACAGTGGCGGCCTACGGCAAACTGGATATCGTGGTGAACAATGCGGTGTTGATGGTGCCGGGCATGTTGGCCAGCTACAGCAGTAAGGCCTGGCGCCAGAATTTCATTGTTTCGCTCGATGGAGCCATGTTCCTGATGCGCGAGGCCTATGCCCAGTTGAAGGCCAACCGGGGTGCGGTAGTCAACGTTTCCTCCGTTTGCGGCCTGCTGGGCTCAGTCGGCACGGCCGGTTACAGCGCGGCGAAGGCCGGCATGATCGCTATGTCACGCAACGCGGCGATTGAATGGGGCAAGAAGGGAGTGCGCGTGAACACGGTTATTCCCGGTGTATTTTTGACACCACCCACGCTGGGCCTGATGCCGGACGAAGAGTCCCAGGCCGCCACCGCGCAATCGCTTCCCCTTGGACGTATTGGCGATCCCATAGAATGTGCCAATGCCATTTTGTTCCTGGCCAGCGATGAGGCATCCTATGTCACCGGCGCCGAGCTGGTAGTGGATGGCGGGCGCACGGCGGAACTGATCACCGGCGCGGCAAGCTGGGACTAGCAGATTGGCGGGGAACACACTATGAAAGAGGATTTGGTGGCGCGTATCGATCGCCTGGAATCGCTGGACGAGATCCGGCAGCTGCCGGCCAGGTATGCGTTGTCACTGGATATGCGCGATATGGATGCCCACGTGAATCTCTTTGCGCCGGATATCCGGGTGAGTCGCGACAAGGTGGGGCGCTCCCACCTGAAGCGTTGGCTCGATGACACCCTGCGCTTGCAGTTTACCGGCACGTCGCACCACATTGGTAATCACATTATCGAGTTCGACGATCCCGATAACGCCCATGGCGTGGTCTACTCGAAAAACGAACACGAGACTGGCGACCAGTGGGTCATCATGCAGATGCTCTACTGGGACAACTACCAGCGCATTGACGGACGCTGGTATTTCCGGCGCCGTTTACCCTGTTACTGGTACGCGACCGACATTAACAGGCCGCCCATCGGTGACAACAAGATGCGTTGGCCCGATCGTGAGCCCTATGAGGGCGCCTATCATAACCTGTGGCCTTCCTGGCAGTCGTTCTGGGATAACCCGCCAGACTGTGACGAGCCGGAGGTGGCGCCGCCGGCGCCGCTGGAGCAGTTTTTGCTGACCATGCGTCGCGGCGCTGCTGAACCCAGGATTCGGGTCCGTTGAAAATGAGCTCACCTTCGTTTACCCGCGACCCGCAGGAGTAGGACATGGGCATTTTTTCATCCCTGACGCTGGGTTCTCTGGAGCTGGAAAATCGCATTGTGATGGCCCCCATGACACGCAGTCGAGCCGGCGCTGATGCTGTGCCTACTGACATGATGGTGGATTACTATGCCCAGCGCGCCAGCGCCGGCCTCATTATTTCCGAGGGTATTGCGCCCAATGCCAGTGGCCTGGGGTACTGCCGAACGCCGGGACTGTACAACGCCGCGCAAGTAGCGGCCTGGGCCCGGGTGACCGCTGCCGTGCATGCGGTGGGGGGTAGAATTGTCGCCCAGCTAATGCACGTGGGCCGGGTGGCCAGTCAGTTGAACAAACCTGCGGGCAGCGAAACGGTTGCGCCTTCAGCTATTGCTGCCCGGGGCGAAATGTATACCGACCAATCCGGCATGGTGCCGTTTGACACGCCGCGGGCACTCGCAATCGAGGAAATCGCGGGGGTGATCTCGAGCTATGCCCTGGCCACTGAAAATGCATTTGCCGCGGGGTTTGACGGGGTGGAGCTGCACTGCACCAGCGGTTACCTTCCGGCCCAGTTTCTATGCACTGGCACCAACCAGCGGCGTGACGATTACGGTGGCAGTGTAGAGAACCGCTGCCGCTTTGTACTGGAAACGCTGCACGCCATAGCTGGCGTGGATGGTCCTGGCCGGGTTGGGATGCGTATCTGTCCGGGTAACCCTTTCAATGACCTGAGCGACGATAACCCGCAGCAGACCTTTGAGGTATTGCTGGGCGCGGCGGCGGAGCTGGATCTGGCCTATCTGCATGTGATCCGTATGCCCGGCGCAGGTATTGACAATATCTCGCTTGGCCAACAATTTTTCGGCGGCAGGCTGATCTTGAACGACAGTTATGATCTTGAAGAAGCGGATGCTGTTATCGCCAGCGGAGCAGCCGCTGCGGTCTCTTTTGGGCGGCCTTTTATTGCCAATCCGGACCTTGTTGAGCGTTTTCGCGAGGGCGCCAGACTGGCCGGTTTTGACGCGCGTACCCTGTACGCGGGCGGGGACCGGGGTTACAGCGACTATCCCCGGCGAGACAGCCCCCCCACCTGATAAGCTGAAAATATTCCGATAGCGGACTAATATCCTGTTGATTGCAGCGGTCGAACAAGGCGATAGTGCAAAGCCCTGCCGTTGTGCTATTGAAGCCAGGTGGCTTTGTTAACAGGACTACATCGTGCCAGATAACCTTTCAGAACTCAGGGCGAGCATTCGCAAGACAACCTCCGCCGATGAAAAAGTCGTGCTGGACAGTCTGCTCGCCGCGAATTCACTATCACTGGAACAGCGGGAGCGCTTGCGTGAGCACTCCATAGAGCTGGTTCAGCAGTGCCGTAGTAAAAGTCATAAAGCGGGAACCCTGGATGCCTTTTTGCAGGAGTTCGGCCTGTCCAACAAGGAGGGTATAGCCCTCATGTGCCTGGCTGAAGCCTTGCTGCGAGTGCCGGATGATGAAACGGCTGATCGCCTGATTGCCGAAAAAATCCAGTCTGGCGACTGGGGCGCCCATAAGGGCAAGTCGCGCTCCCGTTTCGTCAACGCGTCCGTTTGGGGGCTTATGCTGACGGGCCGGGTGGTGCGCCTGGACGAGGATATTGTGGAGCAGACCTCCTCCTGGATGCGGCGCCTGATCAACTCGCTGGGAGAGCCGGTAGTGCGCCAGGCCGTCCTGCAGGCCATGCGTATAATGGGTAGCCAGTATGTGCTGGGCAGGACGATTGAAGAGGCCCTGGACAAGGGGCGAGCGAACAACCGGGCCGGCACACGTTTTTCCTTCGATATGCTGGGGGAGGGGGCCCGCACCGCCGCCGACGCCCAGCGTTACTTTGATGCCTACGCCACTGCGATCAACAGTATCTCGGCGACGGTGAAAGACGACTCGGTAGAGACGGCGAATGGTATTTCGGTGAAACTGTCCGCCCTGCATCCACGCTATGAATTCAGGCAGAAACGCAGGGTGATGGCCGAATTGTTGCCCAGGGTCAAGGCGCTGGCCGTGATGGCTAGGGGAGGTGGCATCGGTTTCAGTATTGATGCTGAAGAGTGTGACCGGCTGGAACTGTCGCTGGATATTTTCGAGGCCCTGGTCCGCGACGGCGAACTGGCGGGCTGGGATGGCCTGGGCTTTGTACTGCAGGCCTACCAGAAGCGGGCTCACCTGGTGGCGGATTGGCTCGCGGCATTGGCCCGCGATGCGGGCCGCCGTATCATGGTGCGGCTGGTCAAGGGTGCCTACTGGGACGGGGAGATCAAGCATGCCCAGGAGCAGGGCCTGGCGGACTACCCGGTGTTTACGCGCAAGAGCCATACCGATGTGTCGTATCAAATCTGCGCCCAGCGATTACTGCTTGCGCAGGATGTGATCTTTCCCCAGTTTGCCACCCACAATGCCTATACGGTGGCTGCCATCATGGCACTGCAACCCGGAGAGGGCACGTTCGAGTTTCAGCGCCTGCACGGCATGGGTCATCTGCTCTATGACGAAGTGCAGGATAACTATCCGGATACCGCCATACGAGTGTACGCCCCGGTGGGAACGCATAAAGACCTGCTGCCCTACCTGGTTCGCCGACTGTTGGAAAATGGCGCCAACAGCTCCTTTGTTAATCGCTTTCTCGATGCCGCTGTCCCGCCCCAGGACCTGTTGCAGGACCCGCTAGATGAAGCGCTGCAACAGCCCGCCGGCCGTCACCCCGGTATCCCCCTGCCACGCGAGCTGTTTCGTGATGAGTCGGCGCCCTGGCTCAATGCGCGCGGCATCGATCTGGCAGACCCTGTCGAGGTAGCCAATTTACTGCCGCGACTGAAGTTGTCTGTTAATGACGGGCCTCGGGCGGCGCCACTGGTGGGTGGCCAGTGGCTTGCGGGCGAGGCGCGGGCTATAGCCAACCCTGCGCAAACCGATCAGGTAGTAGGCCATGTCATTGAAGCCGATACCCGGGCGATTGAGCAGGCTCTGGACCTGGCGGTAAACGCCCAGCCCGGCTGGGATGCAGCGGGTGCAGAGTTCCGGGCAGACTGCCTGGATCGCATTGCAGATTTACTGGAGAAATACTGTGAGCAGCTGATGGGTTTAATTGTCGCTGAAGCCGGTCGCACCATCGACGACGCGCTGTCGGAGGTTCGCGAGGCTGTGGACTTTTGTCGTTATTACGCCCAACAGGGAAGGCGCGGTTTTGCCACACCGCAAACCTTACCCGGCCCCACTGGTGAGCTGAACGAGCTGTCGTTACATGGTCGAGGTGTGTTTGTCTGTATCAGTCCGTGGAATTTTCCGCTTGCCATATTTACCGGCCAGGTGGTGGCGGCGTTGATGGCGGGTAACAGTGTCATTGCCAAACCCGCCGAGCAGACCCCTCTCGTTGCGGCGCGCGCTGTGAGCCTTATGCTTGAAGCGGGAGTTCCACAAAACGTCATTCACCTGTTGCCTGGTGATGGTGCCTCGGTCGGTGGCTCGCTGGTCAACGACGCTCGGGTAGCGGGCGTGGTTTTTACCGGCAGTACCGCCACTGCCAGGCTGATCAACCGACAGTTGGCCGGCCGTGACGGGCCTATCGTTTCCTTTATTGCGGAAACCGGTGGCCTGAATGTCATGATCGTGGATGCCACGGCCTTGCCCGAGCAGGTGGTGGACGACGTGATCATTTCGGCCTTTCAAAGTGCGGGCCAGCGCTGCTCAGCCCTGCGCGTAATGTTTCTCCAGGAAGACATTGCCGACACTGTAATCGCCATGCTGGCCGGGGCGATGGCCGAGCTTGAAGTGGGAAATCCGGCGGCGTTTGCCAGCGATATTGGTCCTGTGATCGATCTTGAGGCACAGCAGATGCTGCAGCGCCATGCCCTGCGTATGGACCGGGAGGCGACATTGCTGGCTGCTTGCGAGCGGGAAGCGCGGCATGACCAGGGTCATTTTTTCATGCCAAGGGTATACGAGATTGCAGACCTGTCGCAGCTTCCGGAAGAGGTCTTTGGGCCAGTGCTGCATGTTATTCGCTATGGCGTGCAGGACATGCCAAAAGTGCTGGCCGCTATCAACGCTTCAGGCTACGGGCTTACTCTGGGCATTCACAGCCGTATCAATGGCTTTGTCGACGAGGTATTCGAGGCCACCAGGGTGGGCAATACCTATATCAACCGCAATATGGTGGGTGCGGTGGTGGGTGTTAATCCCTTTGGCGGACAGGGTTTGTCGGGAACGGGCCCCAAGGCAGGCGGGCCACACTACCTTACACGATTTGCTGTAGAGAAGACCCGCACCGACAATGTGGTGGCAAAGGGCGGCAATACCCAGTTGTTCAATCTGCAGGAGCGTTAAGCCAGCAGCGACTGGCCTGCCGTTTACAGCAATTCGGACTTGACGCTTTTGAACGCTTCCAGCGCGAGCGCGATATCGTCATCACTCAAGGCCGCAGAAATCTGGGTCCGTATACGGGCCTTGCCCCTGGGCACTACCGGGAAAGAGAAGGCGACGACGTAGACGCCATGATCAAGCATGGCTTCGGCGAACCGGGCTGCCAGCGCTGCGTCGTGCAACATGACAGGTACAATCGGGTGCTCGCCCGGTAGTAGTTCGAATCCGAGCTCTTCCATGCCGTCACGAAACACCGCGGTGTTCTTCCTCAGGCGCTCGCGCAGCTGGGGCGAATCGCTGACCAGTTCTATCGCCTTGATTGCACCTGCGACCACGGGCGGTGCTACGGTATTGGAAAACAGGTAGGGCCGTGAGCGCTGGCGCAGCAGATCAACAATCTCCTGGCGGGCCGCGGTGTAACCACCACTGGCTCCGCCCAGGGCCTTGCCCAGAGTGCCGGTGATAATGTCCACACGGTCCATGCAGCCGCGCAATTCGTGCGTACCGCGGCCGTTGGCGCCTATAAAGCCGGTGGCGTGGCAGTCGTCGAAATGAACAAGTGCATCGTAGCGTTCAGCCAGATCACAGATATCGTCCAGGCGGGCAATATAGCCGTCCATGGAGAACACGCCGTCGGTGGAGATCAGTTTGAAACGCGCCCCCGCTGCATCCGCTGCCTGCAATTGCGCTTCAAGGTCAGCCATGTCGTTATTCTGGTAGCGGTATCGCTTTGCCTTGCAAAGCCGAATCCCGTCGATAATGCTGGCATGGTTGAGCGCATCGGAGATAACCGCGTCTTCCTCTCCCAGCAGGGTTTCAAACAGGCCACCGTTGGCGTCGAAACAGGATGGGTAGAGTATGGTGTCCTGGGTGCCCAGGAATTTGCTCAGCGCGTCCTCGAGTTGCTTGTGCAGGGTTTGCGTGCCGCAGATAAAGCGCACCGAGGCCATGCCATAGCCCCAATCTTTCAGCCCCTGCGCCGCGGCTGCATTCACCTGTGGGTGTTGCGCCAGCCCCAGGTAATTATTGGCACACAGATTAAGTACCTCACGGCCGCCGGCAACCCCCACGTGGGACCCCTGGGCGGTGGTGATCAGGCGCTCGTGCTTGGACAGGCCGGCGGCTTCAATGCCGGCGAGCTCACTGGCCATATGTTGCTGGAAACGATCGTACATGGAGTGATTCCTGTATTTGCCGAGTTGGTCCTGCGTTAGTTTTCCCAGTTGAGGACAACCTTGCTGGCTTCGCCGCTGTTCATGACATCGAAGCCTTTCTGAAAGTCGGCGTAATGCATGCGATGAGTAATCACGGGCGAGATATCCAGGCCCGAATCGATCATCACCGACATCTTGTACCAGGTCTCGTACATCTCCCTGCCATAGATGCCCTTCAGCGTCAGCATATTGAAGATCACGATATTCCAGTCAATGGCAGAATTCTCGCTGGGAATACCCAGGATGGATACCTTACCGCCGTGGCACATGCTGCCCAGCAGGTCGTTAAACGCCTGGGCGTTGCCGGACATTTCAAGCCCCACGTCGAATCCTTCTGTCATGTGCAATTCCTGCTGCACATCAACGAGACTCTCCCGGGTAACGTTCACAGTGCGGGTGGCGCCCAGTGTTCGGGCAAGGGCGAGGCGGGCGTCTATCACGTCGGTGATAACCACGTTGCGTGCCCCGGCGTGCCTGCACACTGCAGCCGCCATCGCGCCGATCGGACCCGCACCGGTAATGAGTACATCTTCCCCCAACAGGGGCCATTGCAAGGCGGTGTGTACAGCGTTGCCGAAGGGGTCGAACAGTGCTGCCACATCGAGATCTATGCCCTCTGAATGCTCCCATACATTGGACATGGGCAGGGCGAGATACTGGGCAAAGGCGCCGGGGCGATCGACACCGATACCGCTGGTATAGGCGCACAAGTGGCGGCGGCCCGCCATGCAGTTGCGACAGCGGCCGCACACGACATGGCCCTCACCGGAGACGATCTGTCCGGGGCGGAAGTCGATCACATTTGACCCGACCTCAACGATCTCTCCCACGAACTCGTGGCCCACCACCATCGGCACAGGAATGGTCTTCTGGGCCCAGGCGTCCCAGTTGTAAATATGCATGTCGGTGCCACATATCGCTGTTCGGCTGACCTTTATCAGCACGTCATTGATTCCAAGTACAGGCTCGGGAACGTCTTCCAGCCAAAGACCGGGGCGAGCTTCCTTCTTTACTAGCGCTTTCAATGTTGTCGCCTTTTTACAGTGGTTCTGCCGGCTGGGGGAATACCAGGTCTATGATGTTCTCGCTGGCCAGGCTGGTCGAGAAGTATAGCCTGTACCGTCGGGAGAGGTTAGCCAGGCGCGCGAATCAACCATCCAGCGTACGATTTATCCATTGCACAATATCGTTACTGCTCATCGCTCCGGACTGGCGGGCGATTTCGCGGCCGTCCTTAAACAGGATCATGGTCGGTATACTGCGGATAGCGTATTTTGCAGCAATAGACTGCTGCGCCTCGGTATCAATCTTGGCCAGTCTTACCGCCGGTTCCAGCGTGGACGCAGCCTGGGCGAAGGCGGGTGCCATCATTTTGCAGGGGCCGCACCATTCTGCCCAGAAATCTACCAGCAGCGGGAGATCGCTGCGCTGCAGGTGCTTGTCAAAGCTGGCCCCGGCCAACTCAATGGGCTTGCCCGTGAACAATCCCTTTGCGCACTTGCCGCAGATGGGTTTGTCGCCCAGGCGTTCCCGGGGAATGCGATTGGTTGCCGCGCAGTGCGGGCATACTACGTGGGTCATGGTAGTCTGCTCTCCTCGCTCAGTGGTTTTGATCGTTTCTCGTGCCTGTTACAGTCTTTCAAAGCGATTCGCTTCGAGATTTTTGCGTACCTTGCCGGCATCAAATACTTCACCGTTCATTGCTATGTACACTCCCGCTGCCTTACTCTGCACCGCGCCTATTGCGCAGCCGATATTGAAAATGGCATCGGTTGTCGCAAATGCGGCAGGTTGCAGCGCGCCGGTGAGCACAATTCGTTTGCCCGGTATGTCCTGCAGCCCAAGGGCGGTGGTTACCATGCCGTCGGTGCCGTGGGTTATCAGGACACAATCCTCCGCGCAGTCGCTCGCAAGTTTGCGGATCAGTGCGCGATCATTATCGGTCATGTCCAGGCTGTCCTTGCGCATGGCGGACTCCACGGTGAAGGGAAAGCCCACAGCCATCTTTTCAAGTAACTCGCCGATGACTGGTTCGCCTACCTGGTAATCGCTCTTGGCATCGAAGTAGATCTTGTCGATGGTGCCGCCGGTGGTGATGATATGTAATTTCATAGCTCTCGATATCTGGTAGTGGATGTTCCCGGGGATGTCCCCGCGGATAGCTTCCGGGAATTGCCGTTGGAGATAACCCTTGGAGATAGCCCTTGGAGATAGCCCTTGGAGATAGCAGCGCGAATTCACAAAATGGTATTATAGGCCGCTTGTGTGTCGCCCGACAGTACGCTGTCTGGCTTGAAGAGATTTCTGCGGGGATTAGATTGCATGGCTGATATCAGACCGGTGGCCGGTGCCCTGGGTGCCGAGATCCATGGGTTAGACCTCACACGGACCCTCAGTGACGGTGAGCGGGGGCATGTGCGTGAGTTACTGAACGAACATGAGGTTATATTTTTCCGCGACCAGGATATCAGCCCGGCCCTGCAGAAGGCTCTGGCGCTGTCATTTGGTCCGCTTCAGACCCATC
Source organism: uncultured Gammaproteobacteria bacterium (assembly GCA_963765545.1). Lineage (GTDB taxonomy): Bacteria > Pseudomonadota > Gammaproteobacteria > Pseudomonadales > Halieaceae > JARRPM01. The sequence continues at coordinate 241,217 of CAVXWW010000004.1, forward strand.
CGGCCTACGATACGGTGGAGGGCTTTCCGGAGCTCACCATACTTGAAAGCACTGCGCAGAAACCCACCAAAATCGAAGCCTGGCATTCCGATATGACCTTCCGGCAGCACCCGCCCATGGGTACGGTACTGCGCTCGGTGATAGTTCCACCCAGGGGGGGCGACACCCTGTGGTCCAGTATGACGGCTGCCTATAACGGCCTGTCCCGGCCCATGCGCGACCTGTTACAGGGCCTTAGCGCGGTCCACGACTTTTCCCACGGCTTCCGGGAGAGTCTCGCGGAGCCGGGCGGCGCACAAAGGCTGGCCCCTGCTGTCGCGGCCAATCCGCCGGTCAGTCACCCGGTTATTCGCATCCACCCGGAGACGGGGAGAAAGGTGATTTTTGTGAACAGTTTATTCACCACCCATATAGAAGGCTTGCCGCGTGCCGAGAGTGATGCGTTGCTACAGTTCCTGTTTCGTCATATCACCACCCCGGAATACACCTGCCGTTTCCAGTGGCGACCGCACAGTATTGCCATCTGGGATAACCGCAGCACCCAGCACAAACCCATCAATGACTATTTTCCCGCGCACCGGCGGCTGCTGCGAATTACTATAGACGGCGACAAACCCTACTAGTCGCCGTTGAGGTGCACCTGGCCCGCCTTGACCCGCTTTAGATACCCGTTCACCTCCCGTTTGACCTCCGGTGCGAACAGGTACAATCCGAGGATATTGGGGATCGCGATGAGGAATACCATCGCATCAGAAAATTCCAGTACTGCCGTCAGCTGGATCATGCAGCCCAGGGCGATAAAGCCGCAGAAAATTGTCTTGAATAATAATTGCGTCAGGCGGCCCTCGCCAAACAGATAGGTCCACCCTTTGAGCCCGTAGTAAGACCAGGCGATGCTGGTTGAAAAAGCAAACAGCAGCGCCGCAATCGCCAATGGGTAGGGCGCCCAGCTGACGTGATGTTCAAACGCGGCAGAGGTCAGGGCGATACCTTCGAGCCCGCTATTCATCAGTCCAGCGGGGTAGGCCGTGGTGACGATCACCAGTGAGCTCAGGGTGCAGATCACAACGGTATCGATAAAGGGTTCCAGCAAAGACACCAGGCCCTCCGATGCGGGTTCATTGGTTTTGACCGCAGAGTGCGCGATGGAGGCGGAGCCTATGCCGGCCTCGTTGGAAAACAGGGCCCGCTGGAAACCCACGATAATGGCGCCTACCATGCCCCCGGTCACACTATCGGCACTGAATGCGTTGTTAAAGATGAGGGCGATCGCAGCGGGAACGTGCTCAATGCTCATACCGATAATGACCAGGGCGCAGATGACGTAGAGTATGCCCATGAACGGCACAATATGCGCTGCAACACGGGCGATTGAGCGTATACCGCCGATGATGACAACGGCGACGGTCATTGCCATCAGCAGCCCGAACAGCCAGCCCTTGTCTATGAAGAAGCTGTTCTGGCCACCTGAAATCGTTACAAACTGGACGTAAGCCTGGTTGGACTGGAACATATTGCCTATGCCCAGACAGCCGATGACGAGCGACAACGCGTAAAAGCCGCCCAGTAATTTGCCCCAGCGCGGGGCGCCTCGCACCGCAAGATAGTGTTCCAGGTAATACATGGGGCCGCCGGATACGGAGCCGTCGGCATTGTAGCGCCGGTACTTTACCCCCAGGGTGCACTCCACCAGCTTGGTAGACATTGATAGAAACCCGGCAATGAACAGCCAGAACGCGGCCCCGGGTCCACCGATGGCGATCGCCACAGCCACCCCCCCGATATTGCCAATGCCGACAGTGCCTGATACCGCTGTGGCCACCGCCTGGAAATGGGATATCTCGCCATTGGCCTCGGGGTTGTGAAAGTGTCCGCGCACATGGCGCAGAGCGAGGCCGAAGCCACGAATATTGATAAACCCCAGGTAGAATGTGAAAAACAGTGCCGCCAATGCCAGCCAAAGAACTATCAGTGGAAAGCCCTGGCCGAACAGGTCGACCTTGTAAAAGACGATATTGGACAGGCCATTGGCCAGCGGGCGCACCAGGGCTTCCACCTGCTGGTCCAGGCCTGCCGCGTGTACAGGGTTGCAGAGCACCGCCATCGTAATGCCGGGTGTGAATACCCTTGCCCCTTTCATGCTCACCCCTGTGGCCGTGGTTTGCGAACCATGCTCGCACAGTGCTGCGCGAGTGCCAACCGACACATCTTTCCGCCCCTTGAGTCGAACGACTCGCACAAAGACCTCTATACTTTCCCAATAGCGGCTTGCGACCATCACAGTCCCGACAAATGTTGCCACACGGCGACAGTTATGTACTAATTACGCGCTTTAGAGGTTTGTGAGAGTTAATTTACTATGGCTGGATTCAAGCAACCGGTCTCAGGAGCAAAGCAATGAAATCACGCGCAGCAGTGGCGTTTCAGGCCGGCAAACCACTGGAGATCGTCGACGTCGATCTGGAAGGCCCCCGCGAGGGTGAGGTGCTGGTTGAGGTGAAGGCCACGGGCGTTTGCCATACTGATGCTTTTACCCTGTCGGGGGATGATCCTGAGGGTGCCTTCCCGGCTATCCTGGGCCACGAGGGCGCCGGTGTCGTAGTGGACGTGGGACCGGGGGTCAAAAGTGTGAAGCCCGGTGATCACGTGATACCGCTGTACACGCCTGAGTGCCGCGAGTGCGACTACTGTCTGCACCCCAAGACGAACCTTTGCCAGGCTATTCGCGGCACCCAGGGTCAGGGTTTCATGCCCGATGGCAGCAGCCGTTTCTCGCTCGATGGCAAACCCCTGCTGCATTACATGGGCTGCTCCACCTTTTCCAATTACACCGTGTTGCCTGAGATAGCGCTGGCAAAGGTGCGCGAGGACGCACCCTTTGACAAGATCTGCTATATCGGTTGCGGTGTTACTACCGGTATTGGCGCAGTCGCATTCACCATGAAGGTCGAGCCGGGGTCCACCGTCGCGGTGTTTGGTCTGGGCGGTATCGGGCTCAACGTTGTGCAGGGGGCAAAAATGGTAGGTGCCACCCGTATCATTGGTATCGACCTGAACCCCGGCAGGGTGGAACTGGCGAAAAAGTTCGGCATGACCGACTTTGTGAACCCCAAGGATGTGGACGACGTGGTCCAGCACCTTATCGACATGACCGATGGTGGTGTGGATTACAGTTTTGAGTGCATCGGCAACGTCGATGTAATGCGCCAGGCGCTGGAATGCTGTCACAAGGGCTGGGGCCAGAGCTGCATCGTCGGCGTGGCCGGCGCGGGCAAGGAGATTTCCACGCGGCCGTTCCAGTTGGTGACGGGCAGGGGTTGGCGCGGTACCGCTTTTGGCGGGGCACGCGGTCGCACTGACGTACCTAAAATTGTCGACTGGTATATGGAGGGCAAGATCAACATTGATGATCTCATAACCCACACCATGCCACTGGACGACATCAACAAGGCTTTCGACCTGATGCATGCCGGAGAGAGTATTCGCTCGGTGGTGCAATACTGATATGGAACAGATCAGCAGCAATCGGTGTTTTGGCGGGCAGCAACTGCGCTATTCCCACGCGTCCCCCGTGCTGGGTTGTGATATGACCTTTTCCATCTTTCTGCCCCCCCAGGTGCAGGCGGGTCCGGTGCCAGTGGTTTACTGGCTGTCCGGGCTCACCTGTACCGATGAAAACTTTGTCAACAAGGCAGGTGCCCAGCGCTACGCGGCGGAACTGGGCCTGGCGATAGTCGCGCCCGATACCAGCCCCCGCGGGGACGGTGTCCCCGACGACCCTGAGGCCGCCTACGACTTCGGCCTGGGTGCCGGTTTTTATGTCAATGCGACACAGGCTCCATGGAACCGGCACTATCGTATGTACGACTATATAGTTGATGAGTTACCGGCCCTGGTCGAAAAGGAATTTCCTGTGGATGGCTCGCGCTCGGGTATCTCCGGGCACTCCATGGGTGGGCACGGGGCGCTGACTATCGCGTTAAAGAACCCACAGCGCTTCAAGTCGGTCACCGCGTTTTCACCGATATGCTCACCGCTCAACTGCCCCTGGGGTGAGAAAGCGCTGGGCAATTACCTGGGGCCGGATCGTGACAGCTGGCAGGCCTATGATACAAGCGCATTGGTGGCGGTGAGCAAAGAGCAGTTACCGGTACTGGTTGACCAGGGTACGGCGGACAATTTCCTTGAAGAACAACTGAAAACACACCTGCTTGAGCGGGCCTGCCGTGATGCCGGCTACCCCATGACCATTCGCATGCAGGACGGTTATGATCACAGCTATTTTTTTATCGCTTCCTTTATCGGGGACCACCTGGCGTTCCACGCGGGCTGTCTGTATTAGACCCGCCCTGGCAAGGCCGGCAGCGGTTCCCGCGACCTACTGGCGGGTAGCGCGATAATGGATATACATAGTACAGAGGTAGTGGCTGGGAGCATCAGGCAGTATCGTGACTTGCCCGGTGGCCTGTTGCCGTTGCTGCATGCAGTGCAGGATACCCTGGGTTTTATTCCCGCTGACGCGGTGCCGGACATCGCCCGGGCCCTGGATCTGTCCCGGGCGGAGGTGCACGGGGTGATCAGTTTCTACCACGATTTTCGCACTGAGCCGGCGGGGCGCCATGTGCTGCAAATCTGCCGGGCCGAGGCCTGTCAGGCCATGGGCGCCAGGGCGCTGGAAGCACACGCCAAAAAACGTCTCGAAATCGATTACGGCGGCACCACGACAGACGGTGCCATAACCCTGGAGCCCGTTTATTGCCTGGGTAACTGTGCCTGCTCGCCCTCGGTGCGCCTCGATGATGAAATACATGCCCGCGTGGATGCGGCGCGCCTGGACCAATTGCTCGCGGGTCTCGACAGCGGGAAGCCGCAATGAGCTTGCGCCTGTTCCTGCCCGGTGACACCAGCGCCCTGGCGCTGGGCGCCGATAGCGTTGCTATCATACTGATCGAAGAAGCCGAGCGCCGCGGCAAGGCCATTGAGCTGGTGCGCAACGGCTCGCGCGGCTTGTTCTGGCTGGAGCCATTGCTGGAGGTCGAGCTGGGCGATGAACGTCTCGCCTTCGGGCCTCTTACAAGTGCCGATATACCCGCTGTTCTCGATGCACTGGCGTTGGATCCAGCGCAGCACCCACTCTGTCTTGGACCTGTTCACGACATCCCCTATCTAAAATCCCAGCAGCGCCTGACCTTTGCCCGTGCAGGAGAGGGAGACCCCCTGTGCCTTGACAGCTACCGCTCATTGTCCGGATTTGCCGGCCTGGAGCGGGCACTGGAGATGGATCCGCAGGACATCGTTACCTCAGTGACCGAATCAGGCTTGCGTGGACGCGGCGGCGCGGCGTTCCCCGCGGGCATCAAGTGGCAGACGGTACTGGATGCCGCGGGTGAGCAGAAATATATCGTGTGCAACGCGGATGAAGGTGACTCGGGCACTTTTGCCGACCGCCTCCTGATGGAAGCCGATCCCTACCAGCTCATAGAGGGAATGATTATCGCTGGTCTCGCTGTGGGTGCCACCCAGGGCTACATTTACCTGCGCTCGGAATATCCCCGGGCGCGTGATGTTCTGGCCGCAGCGCTGGTCAACGCGCGCGCGCAGCAATACCTGGGATACAACATTCGCGGTAGCGGCAGGTCCTTTGAACTGGAACTGCGCCTGGGTGCCGGGGCTTACATCTGCGGGGAGGAAACCTCCCTGCTGGACAGCCTGGAGGGCAAGCGGGGCATGGTGCGATCCAAACCGCCACTCCCGGCGATTGCAGGCCTGTTTGGCCAGCCCACAGTCGTCAACAATGTGCTGACTCTCGCCGCTGTCAGCACGGTGCTGGACAAGGGAGCAGCATTTTATCGCGACTTCGGCACGGGTCGCTCTCGCGGTACACTGGCGGTGCAGTTGGCAGGGAATATCCGCCGCGGTGGACTCGTTGAGCTGGCCTATGGCGCGACCTTGCGAGAACTGGTGGAAGATTACGGTGGTGGCACTTTTAGTGGGCGCCCCATGCGCGCCATCCAGGTAGGAGGCCCTTTGGGGGCCTACCTGCCGGAGTCCCGGTGGGATACACCACTGGACTACGAGGCGTTTGCAGATATCGGGGCGATGTTGGGTCACGGCGGTGTGGTAGTGTTTGACGACACGGTGGATATGGCGGCCCAGGCGCGTTTTGCAATGGAGTTCTGCGCGCTGGAATCCTGCGGCAAATGCACACCTTGCAGGATTGGGTCAGTGCGTGGGGTGGAAGTGATAGACCGTATGATCGCGCGTGAGTCGCCCACGTCGAATCTGGCGCTGTTGCAGGATTTGTGCGATACCATGGAAGCGGGATCCCTGTGTGCCATGGGGGGGCTGACGCCTCATCCGGTGCGCAGTGCGCTGGCGTGTTTTCCCGAGGATTTTTCCTGAGTCGGCGCGGTGCCAATGGGCGCGCCAGGACGGTGATGTGATGTTACAGTTTTACGAACCAGAGCTGGATTACGGGACGCCGGAAGTGACCGGTGGCACTCCGGTGACACTGCTAATTGATGACCAGGCTGTCACGGTACCCGCGGGCACTTCCGTGATGCGCGCCGCCGCGTTGGCGGGGGTTAAAATACCCAGGCTATGTGCCAGCGATTCTCTTGAACCCTTCGGCTCCTGTCGTGTGTGCCTGGTGGAAATCGAGGGCGTCAAGGGCTACCCCGCGTCCTGCACCACGCCGGTACGCGCGGACATGGTGGTAAGTACCCAGACGGGAAAGCTGGCGCAGCTGCGTCGCAACGTGATGGAGCTGTACATTTCGGATCATCCGCTGGACTGCCTGACATGCCCCACGAACGGCGACTGCGAACTCCAGGACACCGCGGGTGAACTGGGCCTGCGAGAAGTGCGCTACGGCTTTGACGGCGCAAGTCATCTGAGCGCGCAAAAGGACACCTCCAATCCCTATTTCACCTTTGACGCCTCCAAGTGCATCGTCTGCTCGCGCTGTGTGCGTGCCTGCGAGGAAACCCAGGGCACATTCGCCCTCACGATTGCTGGGCGGGGTTTCGAGTCAACGGTCAGTGCCGGCCAGGGCGAGCCATTTATGGATAGCGAGTGCGTATCCTGTGGCGCCTGCGTTAAAGCCTGCCCCACGGCCACCCTGACCGAAAACTCGATTATCGAGCACGGCAAGCCAGAACATGCGGTGGTCACCACCTGTGCTTACTGCGGCGTGGGCTGTGCTTTTCGCGCCGAACTCAAGGGCACAAGCGTGGTGCGAATGACGCCCCACAAGGACGGCAGTGCCAATGAGGGACACGCCTGTGTCAAAGGGCGCTTCGCCTTTGGCTACGCTACCCACAAAGACCGCATTACCCAGCCCATGATTCGCGACACCATCGATGAGCCCTGGCGCACCGTGTCCTGGGAAGAAGCCATTGCCTATACCGCCCAGCGGTTTCGCGCTATCCAGCAAGAGTACGGGCGCAACAGCATTGGTGCGATCAGTTCCTCCCGCTGTACCAACGAGGAGGTCTACCTGGTGCAGAAGCTGGTGCGGGCGGGCTTTGGCAATAACAATATCGATACCTGCGCCCGGGTCTGTCATTCCCCCACGGGCTATGGCCTGAAAACCACCCTGGGAGAGTCGGCGGGCACCCAGACGTTTGCCTCCGTGGCCCACACCGATGTGGTGCTGGTGATGGGCTCCAATCCCACCGAGGCACACCCGGTATTCGGGTCGCGTCTCAAAAGGCGACTGCGCCAGGGCGCGAAACTGATTGTGATAGACCCGCGGGGTATCGAGCTGGTAAGTGCGCCGCATATCCGGGCGGATTATCACTTGCCAGTGAGCCCGGGTGCCAACGTGGCGGTACTCAATGCCATGGCTCATGTGATTGTCACTGAGGGCCTGCATGATCAATCATTCATTGCGCAGCGTTGTGACAATGAACAGTTTTGCCGCTGGCTGGATTTTATCCGTGATCCGCGCCATGCCCCGGAAGCGCTGGAGGCTGCTACCGGTGTGGCACCCCGCTTGTTGCGCGATGCAACACGGCTGTATGCCACCGGTGGCAATGCGGCGATCTACTACGGCCTCGGGGTAACCGAACACAGCCAGGGATCAACTGCGGTAATGGGCATAGCCAACCTCGCAATGCTGACCGGCAACCTCGGGCGCGAGGGGGTAGGCGTCAACCCGATGCGGGGGCAGAACAACGTGCAGGGCTCATGTGACATGGGTTCTTTTCCCCACGAGTTGCCCGGCTATCGCCACCTGTCTGATATAACGACTCGCACCCTGTTTGAAAACGACTGGGGTGTAGCGCTGGACCCGGAGCCGGGTATGCGCATCCCGAACATGTTTGACGCAGCGATTGATGGGGTATTTCGGGGTCTCTATTGTCAGGGCGAAGACGTCGCACAGTCTGACCCCAATACCCAGCATATACAGTCAGCACTGGCCGCCCTGGAGTGCCTGGTGGTGCAGGACATCTTTCTTAACGAAACCGCCAAGTTTGCCCATGTCTTCCTCCCGGGATCCTCCTTCCTGGAGAAGAATGGTACGTTTACCAACGCCGAACGTCGGATATCACCGGTACGCAGGGTGATGCCGCCACTGGCGGGCAAGGAGGATTGGGAGGTCACCCGCGACCTGGCCAATGCCATGGGCTGCGCCATGAATTACCAGCATCCCTCCCAGATTATGGATGAGATCGCCCGCCTTACGCCTACTTTCCACGGGGTGAGTTATGCCCGTCTCGATGAGTTGGGAAGTATCCAGTGGCCCTGTAACGAGCAAGCCCCCGACGGCACCCCGATCATGCATGTCGATGAATTCGTGCGGGGCAAGGGTTTCTTTGCCCTGACCGAGTACGTGGCGACCGACGAACGCGCCAGTCGACGTTTTCCGCTGTTGCTGACCACCGGCCGCATTCTCAGCCAGTACAATGTAGGCGCCCAGACCCGGCGCACCGCGAACAGCGAATGGCATCCGGAGGATACTCTTGAAATCCACCCCCACGATGCCGAGGAACGCGGCGTCGCAGCCGGAGACTGGGTGGGTATCCAAAGCCGTGTTGGCAATACGGTTCTGCGTGCGTGCATTACTGAACGGGTCAAGCCCGGGGTTATCTATACAACATTCCACCACCCCTTATCCGGCGCCAACGTTATCACCACAGACAATTCTGACTGGGCTACCAATTGCCCTGAATTCAAGGTGACCGCGGTACAGGTGACTCGGGTGACTGAACCCTCCGCCTGGCAAGCCCGGCAGCGGCAGTTCGACCAACGCCAGCAACAGTTGCTGGATGCGGCCGGCCCCGGGTGATGCTGTGACCAGCGTGACTGAGTCGGCAGACAACAACAAGCGGGACGCTGTGACAGACAAGCTGCGGGCAACCCGGAATGTCTCGCGGCACACCTGGGAGGCAGGGCACCTGTGCCAGGATGAAGACATTGTCGTCAGCGAAGTGCCGGTGGCGTTGGTGTATAACGGTATATCCCATGTCGTTATGATGGTCACCCCTACCGATCTGGAAGATCTCGCCCTGGGCTTCAGCCTGTCCGAAGGCATTATCGGGCAACGAGAGCAGTTGCATGATCTGGAACTCATCGAGCGGGATAACGGAATGGAACTTTCCATGACAGTCAGTGCCGAAGCATTTGCGGCGCTGAAGCAGCGGCGCCGCAACCTGGCGGGACGCACGGGCTGTGGCCTGTGCGGCATAGAGTCGCTGGCACAGGCAATTCGCGCGCCCGAACTGGTGAACAGTGACATACGATTGCGCCACAGCGCGTTGCAGGCTGCCGTGACAGCGCTGGGCCAGCGCCAGACACTGAAGCGGCGAACCGGTGGGGTGCACGGTGCTGCCTGGTGTGATGCTGAGGGTGCTATTGAACTGGTGCGAGAAGATGTGGGCAGGCACAATGCGCTTGATAAATTATTGGGAGCGCTGCAGAACACGGCACATTCAGGGGTGGGGTTCGCCCTGGTGACCAGCAGGGCCAGTTACGAAATGGTTTCCAAGGCGGTCAGTTGCAACATAGCGGTGTTGGCTGCGGTGTCCGCCCCTACCTCTTTGGCGGTGCAGCTGGCGCAGCAGGGCGGGCTGACATTGGTGGGGTTTTTGCAGCCCGGACGACAGGTTGTGTACAGCAACACCCAGCGCCTTGTTGAGGCAGGCTGAATCATGACCACGCAGCAGGTCGAGCGGCTGGCATCCATGGCGAACCAGATCGCGCTGAATCTTGGCGCGGGTCATGACCAATCGGCTGCACAGCGAACCGCAGATCACATACGCCGCTTCTGGACGCCGGCGATGCGCAAGCAGTTAATCGAATTCTGGCGCGGTGGCGGCGATGTCGCAACGGTGGTCGCAGACTGCCTGGCGGCGCTGGATCAAACGGACGGTAACAGGAGTGAATCCACATGATGACATTTTTCCGCTCAAAAACAGCAACGATGCTGTTTGGGCTGGCCCTGTTGTGCAGTATTCAAGCACAGGCAAGTGAGCATGAGTCCCCCGCAAAGATTCTGGTGAACGGGCAGGGCACTGCAGAACTGGTGCCGGATATGGCGGTGCTGCAGCTCACCGTCACCCGGGAGGCCGACACGGCCAGGGAGGCACTGGATGCCAATTCCGCCGCCATGACCCAGGTGATGAAGGCGTTGCGGGACCAGGGAATCGCTGAAAGGGATATCCAGACAGCCAACTTCGCTATTCAACCGCGCTATGTATACCCGTCGCCTAAAGCGCAGGGTGAACGCGAGCCGCCGCGTATCGTGGGCTACACCGTTCGCAATGGACTGAACGTAAGGGTACGTGACCTCACAAAGCTGGGCGCAATCATGGATCAGTCTGTGACCCTGGGCGTGAACGAGGGGGGCAATATCACGTTCACCAATGACGACCCCTCTGAAGCTGTTAATAAGGCGCGCGTGCGAGCCGTGAAGGACGCCATGAGCAAGGCCAAAATCCTGGCGGATGCAGCGGGAGTCAAGCTGGGCAGGGTGCTGGAGATTGCTGAAAACACCTACAGTCCCGGCCCGGCGCCTATGATGCGCGCCGAGATGATGGCCGGCCGGGCAGCGGATGCCGTGCCTGTAGCCGCCGGGGAGAGTAGTTACCAGGTCACGGTCAGCCTGTCTTATGCGATCACGCAATAGCGGTGTTTCACTCTTTGTTGGATAGCCAGTAATGCAATTACGAAATCGTGTGGCAGGTGGCGGCACGCCCCGACTCGGTAACTGGGGCGTAGACAGCGAGTACGGGCGCCTGCGAGACCTGCTGGTTGGCCCTATTGATAACTATCACTGGACCCCGGGTAATGCCGTTGCCCAGCGCAGTGAAAGGCTTGGCCTCAGGTTCGACGCGGCGGTGGTCAAGGCGCAGTATTCCGAGATGATCGCAGCCTATGAGCAGGCCGGTGTGATTGTACATACCCTTCCTGCGGAGGATGGCCTGCCCTACCAGGTTTACGCCCGCGACAGCAGTGTCATGACCCCGTGGGGCGCTATCATCATGCAGTTGGAAAAGCCTTACCGTCGCGGTGAGTATGCGGCGGTGCTGCGCTTTTACCTGGAAAACGAAATTCCCATCTATGACATGGTCAGCGCCGGCAATGTCGAGGGAGGGGATTTCATGGTGTTGAAGCCCGGGGTGGCGGTTTGCGGTTACTCCGGTGAACGCTCGGTCGCCCCGGCTGTTCAGCAGATCGGTGGCTGGTTTGAAGCCGAGGGATGGGAGTTTCGCTCCTATGCCTTTGATTCACACTTCCTGCATCTTGATGTGCAGATGGGCATGATCGCCGAGAACCTGGCGGTGGTTTGTGTGGAGGCGGTCGAACAGGAGTTCCTAGATTGGTTGAGGTCACACGGCATTCGCATACTGGAGATCTCATATGCCGACGCCATGAACATGGGTACCAATATTGTCGCCCTTGGCAATGAGCGCGTACTGATACCTGCCGCGGGCAAAAAACTGATCGAAGCCTGTCGCGCCGAGGGCCTGGAAGTCTTCGATCCCGACGTTTCCATGATAGCCGCGGGTGGCGGGTCGGTGCACTGCATGTGCCAGGCCCTGCGCCGGGATCCAGTGGAGTAGCCATATGTCAGAGCAATTACGAGTCAATGGCCAGCGCCTGTGGGACAGCTTGATGGAGATGGCTGAAATAGGCGCTACGGCTCGTGGCGGCTGTAACAGGCAGGCCCTGACGGACGAGGACAGGCAGGGTCGCGACCTGTTTACAAGCTGGTGTAAAAGCCTTGGCTGTGAAATCAGCGTGGATGAAATGGGCAACATATTTGCCCGCAGAGCGGGCAGGGACAACTCGCTACCCCCGGTTATCACCGGCAGTCACCTGGACACCCAGCCAACCGGCGGTAAATTTGACGGTGTCTACGGCGTGCTCGCCGGGCTGGAAGTCTTGCGCACCCTTGAAGATGCGGGTCTTGAAACCGAAGCGGCACTCGAAGTGGTTGTCTGGACCAACGAGGAGGGCGCGCGTTTCGCGCCGGCCATGATGGGCTCCGGGGTCTGGGCTGGAGAGATGGCGCGGGAGGATATCTACGCCACTACCGACAAGGCGGGTAAACGCTTTGTCGATGAACTGGCGCGTATCGGCTACAAGGGAAATCTTCCGGCGACCCCGAGACCCATACGCGCGGCATTTGAAGCTCACATCGAGCAGGGCCCTATTCTGGAGGCCGAGGAGCTGCAGATAGGCGTTCTTACGGGGGTACAGGGAGCACGCTGGTATGACCTGGTCATCGAGGGCCAGCCAGTACACGCAGGCCCCACCCCGATGGAAGTGCGGCGCGATCCGTTTATGGTGGCTTTACCTGTCCTGGAATACTGCTATGAGCTGGCTCGCCAATACGGCCCCTGGGGGCGCGCGACCTTCGGTGATATCAGGGCCGAGCCGGGCTCCCGTAATACGGTGCCGGAAAAACTGGTGGTGGCTATCGATTTACGCCATCCGGACACATCAGTACTGGATGAAATGGACAGGCAGTTCCGTCAATGTGTTGAAAAGACCTGCTCAGCTAAAGGGCTGGATGGACGGGTGGAGGAGCTCTGGCACATGCCGGTAACCGCGTTTGCGCCTGAGTGCGTGGACGCGGTGCGCAGTGCAACGCAGGCCCTGGGCTATCCCCATATGGAAATGGTCAGTGGTGCGGGCCACGACTCGCTGTACGTTGCGAAAGTCGCGCCTACCAGCATGATCTTTGTGCCCTGTCAGGACGGGATTTCTCATAACGAGGCAGAGAACGCCAAGTCAGAGGATCTGGAAGCAGGCTGCAATGTGCTGCTGCACGCCATGTTGAAGATGGCGGGCTGAGCCCTGGCGCTGCCTCAGGGCTTTCAGTTCCGGTGCTTGATAGGGGTGGGCTCAGAATTGGCTTTCAGTTTTAGCGCCTGGTCACACCCTGCTGCCAGCGCGTTTACCGGCGTTTCAGGCTGCAATTATCATGATCATTCTTTTGCCGCGGATACGATCCATATCAATAACACGGTCCAGATAAGTCAGCACAATAGATTGCCATGGGTATAGATATCGACAAGACAACATTCGAGAAGGCCGACTTCCAGGCCTTCGGCGCCCGCCTGGAACAAAACCTTGAGTGCCTGCAGGGATTGCTGGCGCGGCCGGGCTTCGGCGCGGGGCCTGCCTCCCTGGGTTCGGAAATGGAAATGTATATTGTCGATGCGAAGGGGTATCCACTGTATGCCAATGAAGAAATCGAGGAAGAGGCGAAGGACCCCCAGCTGACCCTGGAGCTGAATCGTTACAATATGGAATTCAATCTGTCTCCCTACCGGATGGACCAGTCTGCCTTTGCCGCGACCGAGGCTGAAATTCTCGCCAAACTACAGCAACTTCGTGGTGTTGCCGCGCGTCATGGCGGGCGCATAGTGCCCATAGGAATTCTGCCGACACTGCGCCAGACAGACTTTGGCCTTCATTGTATAACCGGGCGCCGGCGCTACCACGCGCTGGTAGAGCAACTGATTCGGCGGCGCGGGGACAAATTTCGGGTTGAGATCAATGGCGATGATCCGCTCAAGCTTGAGCTGGCGGATATTACGCTGGAGGGTGCCAATACCTCATTTCAGGTGCATTACCGCGTGGAACCCGATAAGTATGCCGATACCTTCAATGCGATACAGCTGGCGACACCCCTGGCGGTGGCCATCAGCGCCAATTCTCCCACCTTGTTTGGTCACAGGCTGTGGCAGGAAACGCGGGTGCCCCTGTTCAAGCAATCCATTGATACCCGCCATGCCGATCGCTACGGCTGGCGGGAGCCGGCCCGAGTGAATTTTGGCCAGGGTTGGGCGCGACGCGGCGCGGGGGAGCTGTTCGAGGAAGTGGTGAGAATTTATCCGCCCTTGCTGCCTGTGTGTTCCGATATCCCTGTATCGCAAGAGCTTTCAGGTGCCGGCACGCCTTCCCTGGCGGAACTGCGGTTGCACCAGGGCACGGTGTGGCTATGGAACAGGCCTATCTATGATGATGTTGACGGCGGTCACCTGCGTATTGAAATGCGCGCACTACCGGCGGGACCTACCGCTATTGATATGGTGGCCAGTGCCGCATTTCTGATCGGTCTGGCCGAGGGTTTGCGCCCCCGCATAAACGAGCTGCTACCCGCCCAGCCCTTTGCGATCGCGGAGTACAATTTCTACCGTGCGGCTCAACACGGGCTGGACGCGCGGCTGTTGTGGCCGGACCCAAAGCAGTCCGGCTATCGGGAACAGGGTGTGACGGATATCGCGAGCGGGCTGCTGCTGACAGCGCGGGCGGGGCTGGAGGCTATTGGTGTTGCGGCTCAGGAGGCGCATCACTACATCAGCGTGATTGAACAGCGCCTGCAGCGCCGCCAGACCGGCGCAATATGGCAACGCAGAATACTGGCCGAATTAATGGAGAAAATGCCATTGCAGGCGGCACTACACGAGATGCTGGAGATTTATATGGTTCATAGCGAGGCCAATGTACCGGTGGCGGACTGGCCGCTGTGAGGCGCTTTCGTTTTATCCGCGACCCGGGTCCTGATGAGGTTGGCAATAACGTCGAGGAGTTCCTGCATTGGCTTGACGGGCCTGCCTGTATTTACCTGACAGGGGAGGCCGATGATCGCACCCGCGCCCTGGTAACCCTGCTGCACGGGAACGAACCCTCCGGCGCGCTGGCGTTGTATCGCTGGTTGAAGTCCGGCCGGCGTCCGGCAGTCAACGTGGTCTGTGTGGTGGCATCTGTCGCAGCGGCGTTGGCGCCGCCCCTGTTCAGTCAGCGTATGTTGCCCCGGGCACGGGACCTGAATCGCTGTTTTCGTCCGCCATTTGACGATGCCCAGGGTGTGTTGGCCGCGGAAATTCTGGAGATACTGAACTTTCATCATCCCGAGGCGGTGGTAGATATGCACAACACCTCCGGCTCAGGGCCGTCTTTTGGTGTATGCACTCATATGGACCAGCAACACGATGCGCTGGTGTCGCTGTTCACGCAGCGCCTGATTATTTCCAATCTCGGCCTGGGTGCACTGATGGAGATCAGCGAGCACAGCTTTCCGACAGTAACAGTGGAAGTAGGTGGCAGGCTGGACGAGGAGGCCCATGAGCTCGCCTATGAGGGAATGTGTCGTTATTTCGAGGCGCCTACCGTGCTGGACCCCGGTGAGACTGACTGGGGCCTGGAGCTGCTGTGTGATCCTATCCGCCTGGAGCTGAATGACAACGTGACGCTCACCTATGCTGACAACCCCAGCGCCAGTTACGATATCACCCTGCGGGTGGATATCGAGCACCTTAACTTTGGTACGGTGGCACCCGACACACTGCTGGGCTGGGCCCGGGCGCCCGAGCGGGATTTGTTCTCCGCCCTGGACGCCGGTGGTCAGTGCGCGGTCACCCGGCTGGTGAGGGTGGAAAACGGGCAACTTTATCCGGCCCAGCCGCTGAAGCTGTTCATGATCACCAACAATGCCGCCATCGCCGAATCCGACTGCCTGTTTTACGCGGTGGGGTATGACGGCAGCACTATTTGCAGCTGATCCCGTCAGCGCCGGGGTGGATTCAGTCCATTGCACAAACGTCCAGGAGCTGGCCCCACAGGGTGTTGGCATCCTGACTCGAGTCAGCTTTCACGCGCTTCATCAGCTCATCCCCGGCCAGGGGCTGGACCACTTCGAGTTGGCTTTCCATAACCCGTATCCCGGCTTCGGACGCATCCCGGGCTTCTCGCTCACGTGTCAGCAGGCGTTGGCGCAGGTCATCGGGGGAGGCGGCACAATCGATGATCGCGAAGGGCAAAGCCAGTTGTCCTGCAAGTCTTCGAAACCTGTCCCGGCTGCGCCTGTGCAGGAACGTGGCATCGACAATCACCGCAAAACCCGCCTCAAGGGCTAGCCGCGCGAGGTGCTCCAGCCGCTCGAAGGTCTTGTGGCTCATGGCGCTGCCGTAGAGCTTCTCTTCATCAGCCGGATTGCTGCGCTGCTCCGGCGCCAGGCCGAACAGGCGCTTGCGCTCGACGTCCGAGCGTATACGCACTGCACCACCGACGGCTGCCAGTTTGTCGGCAACGGTCGATTTGCCACTGCCTGACACGCCGTGAGTGATAGCCAGAAAGGGTGCCCTCGCCAGGCAGTAGTCGCTGGCGAGGTCGAGGTAGCGACAAAACTCGCCGAATGCGGCACCGCCCTGTATGTCCGTATGGCTTGCCGGCTCCCGCAGTAGAGCAACTTTCGCCCTGACCATAGCGAAGTAGCAGCGGTAGAGTTCCAGTAAGGCCAGACCTTCATAGTCCCCGCGATATTCCAGGTAATCTGCCAGCAGGCAGTGCGACTCGCCGGGGTGACCTCTGGCCTGCAGGTCCATACTGAGGAATGCGATATCGCCGATGCTGTCCATGATTCGCAGTGAAGGATTGAATTCAATACAGTCAAACAGGCACACGGCGCCGTCAATCAGGGCGATGTTACCCAGGTGTGCGTCACCGTGCCCATCGATTACAAAGCCGTGGGCAACCCTCTGCTGCAGCAGCGGTAATCTCCGGGCATATTGTTGCCGGGTCCACTGCTCCACGGCTGACAGCTGATGCTGTATGTTGGGGGGGAGAGCATAGTCTCGCACCTGGTGGAAATTTTGCACTATGGCGCCAAACAGGGCGGCGGGCGAGCCGGGCTCTGTGGCATTTGCATCGGGGTGACAGGTCTGGGCCCGGTTGTGCTGGAATGCGAGTTCTTGGGCCAGGGCGCGCACCAGCGAGCGGTCCAGTTCTCCCCGGCTGGCCATGTTGTCCAGCAGCAGGGATTCGTCGAAGCGGCGCATCTTCACTGCGTAGTCCACAATTGGTCCATCACCATCGAAGCGGGGGCCGTCTGTATCCAGTGTAACCGAGACCACGGTAAGGTAGAGTGCCGGGGCAAAGCGCCTGTTGAGCGCCAGTTCCTGGTCACAGAAATAGCGCCTCAGTGCCAGCGTGGAGAAGTCCAGGAACCCGAAGTTGACCGGTTTTTTGATTTTGTATGCGAACTCGCCGCTCAGGATAACCCAGGAAATGTGAGTCTCGCGCAGCGTTATATCTCCCGCTGGATGTGGGAATGCCCGGGGCTGGAGTAATTCCTGGAGTGTGTTGTGGTCCATTGTCGTTCCCGGGCTGGCGTGCACTGATACCCCTTGATGTCGCTGACGTTAGCATCACCCCGTTGGGGCTGTACATGTCCTGAGTCATAGAGGTTGCGATGAAAGTTATTGCATAGCCAGCCTGTTGGTGCTCGAGGTACAAAGTGCTGGCGAGGTTGACCTGTAGCGATATCAGGCGGGTTTTTTCGCAGACCGAATTTAATTGTTTTTGGGGCTTGCAATCCGTTTTCAAACCACTGAGTATATATACAGTAGTATTACCAAGTGGCCACGGGAGATCACAACAATGGAAGCAAACAAAGTCAAAGCACTGGCGGCGGCTCTGAGTCAGATTGAGCGTCAATTCGGCAAAGGCACGGTTATGCGTATGGGAGACCAGCCGCGTGTGGTCATGCCATCAATATCCACCGGCTCACTGAGCCTGGATATTGCTCTGGGCATTGGCGGCCTGCCCAAGGGCCGTATCTGTGAAATCTATGGGCCCGAATCCTCCGGTAAGACCACCCTGACCCTGCAGGTGATTGCCGAGGCCCAGAAGGCGGGTGGTACCGCGGCTTTTATTGATGCGGAACATGCGCTCGACCCGGTCTATGCGGAAAAACTCGGTGTGAAGGTCGAAGACCTCATCATGTCCCAGCCCGATACTGGTGAGCAAGCGCTGGAAGTCGCCGAAATGCTGGTGCGCTCCGGTGCGGTAGATGTGCTGGTGGTGGACTCTGTGGCTGCGCTTACCCCCCGGGCCGAAATAGAGGGTGAGATGGGTGATTCCCACGTGGGCCTGCAGGCCCGCCTGCTCAGCCAGGCCATGCGCAAGTTGACCGGCGCCATCAAGCAGACCAACTGCCTCGTTATTTTCATTAACCAGATCCGGATGAAGATCGGCGTGATGTTCGGCAACCCCGAAACCACTACCGGTGGTAACGCCCTCAAGTTTTATTCATCGGTCCGGCTTGATATTCGCCGCACTGGCGCCGTCAAGGATGGAGACGAGGTGGTGGGTAATGAGACTCGTGTGAAGGTGGTTAAGAACAAGGTCGCCCCCCCCTTCAAGCAGGCCGAGTTCCAGATTATGTATGGCAAGGGTATCTATCACATGGGTGAAGTAGTCGATTGGGGCGTGAAGCTTAACCTGGTGGACAAGTCCGGTGCCTGGTATGCCTACAAGGGGAATAAGATAGGCCAGGGTAAGGCCAATGCCTCCAAGTTCCTGGAGGATAACCCGGCTGTGGCCAATGAGATTGAAAGCCAGATACGCTCGCAGATGCTCACACCAGATGAGCCAGCTGCCAAGGAAGCTGATGCTGAAGTGGAAACCAGCACCGAACAGGAGTAATCCAGTTCGGCAGTGCTCGATTTGACCCATTCGCCTCACGGCTTCATCTCAGGTGCCGGGACCTCGCCTGTCCCCCCCATATTTCCCCGGCACCTCTTTTTTTATGACGGTACAAGACGCTATTACCACTGAAGATAAGCTCATCGTCGCAGACGATGGTGTATGCGATCCCGCCCAGATACGCAGGGCTGCTATGAACCTGTTGGCGCGCCGGGAGCACTCTCTCGATGAAATGCGTCAGAAACTGCAGCGCCGGTTCGATGATGCGGCGATGCTGGAGACTCAATTGCAAAAACTGGCAGATGAGAAGTTGCAAAGCGATGAACGTTTTGCCGAGAGCTTTGCGCGGCAGCGGGCGGGCAGGGGCTACGGCCCGTCCAGGGTGCGCCAGGAGATGCGCCAGAAGGGCATTTCTGACAGCGCGATTGCGCAGGCTATCGAGGCAGCTGAGCTGGATTGGTGGGCGCTGGCGGAAACCGTATTCCGGAAAAAATTCGGGGAGCCTGCCCGTGTCGACATGAAAGAGAAAGCAAAGCGTATGCGTTTTATGCAATATCGCGGATTTTCAGCTGACCACTATCAGCATCTTGTCGACGGATGAGCTGAGCCGCCGTAGCGTCAGTTTACCGCCTGTGCCCGTTAACCATGGGGCTCGCAATCTGGGCGATACGAGTGGTTACTCGTCGCAGGGCCATTCGTCCATCAATGCGCGAAAGATTGCATCAACCGGTGCTTCCTTGCCGTACTGCGGGTTGGCCTTCATGTATTCGATATAGACATTGACTCCCTGCGCCCGCGTGACATTGGGAGGGTCACAGACGATCTTTTTGTACCTGTCAGAGCGGGCAATGGCTTCATGATAGCGCACGGCTCCCTCAAAGAATCCGAAGCAAAACGCGCGCGCCACCTCGTAATGTTCGTGCGATTGCTCGATAGCACAAATATCGAGTAGTGCCTGTGCAGTAGGGAGTTTCAGATCCTCCAGGGAGTAGTCCTGCTCTGCTGCGCTGGCATTCAGGGTCAGTGCCACCATTAGATAGCTGCCCAGCACTATCTTGCCGATGCTCCTTATCAAGCCTGTGTCACGCATTGTCTATGCTCCTGTGTCACTGAAAGTTGGAAACGATCTGTTGGTATAAAACATTTTTTGCTGGCTACAGGTTAGCGCAGTCGCGGTGAGCAAGAACACAGCACCTCATTGTCCCGCTTCTTGCTTGAGCTACTGGTTTTCGGCCTCAAGCCTGAGCTTTTCATTTTCCTGTCGAAGTTGCTCATTTTCAGACTGGGCATCCTCTCGCTTATTGTATTGATCGTAGATATAGCCCCCTGCTGCACCAACAGCGGCACCGATAGCGGCACTCTCCCTGCTTGTGCCCAGCACAGCGCCACCCAGCGCGCCGATTGCGGCACCGGTTCCGGTGCGTTTCCCGGTTTCGTTCATTGCACAGCCACTGGTAATAATCGTCAACGTTATCGTCAGTGCAGCCGTGATAAGAGGCAGAGATTTTCTCTTGCCCGGTGGATATGATGAGGCCCTGATACTCATGGTAATTACTCCCGATCCATCGTCGCTGAAACTGGCTTGAACTCAAAGGAGCCTAGCATATTAGCTTGAACTGGTCAGTTGATCCAGCGCATCAAATTTATAATTTGAGAGTTTTAGCGCTTACGGTCGCGATTGACTTGTCTCTGTATTCCTTGATCTGGCGGGTTGGCGCTGACGCCGGGCGCAGCCATACTGATAACGCTGAAATACATTTTTTTATTATCCGGGGCCAGTTCCCTTGCCGTTGGAATGCGGCTCCAGAGCTTGGCCTGTTTCATCTGTATACATGGTTAGTAGAGGGTTTGGTCTTATGGCGACAATTACGTTTCTTGGTGCTGCACAGGAGGTCACCGGTTCCTGTCACATGCTGGAGGCCCAGGGTCTGGGGCGCATACTGCTGGATTGCGGTATGCACCAGGGGGGTGATGCGGTGAAAAGGATACAGGACGAGGAGTTCGCATTCGATCCGGCTACGATTGACGCGGTTGTCCTGTCCCATGCCCACCTGGATCACTCGGGTTTGCTGCCCCGTCTCGTGCACGAGGGATTTGTCGGCAAGATTATTTGTACTCGCGCTACAGCGGGGCTGCTGGATATCATGCTTAACGATTCGGTGGGGCTGTACCTGAGAGACCTGGAGCGCGTAAACATTCGCAGTGCCAGGCGCGGCCGTCCGCAGGTCGATCCTGTCTACACCATGGCCGATGTCGAGTCGGCACTGGCGAAGTGTGAGGGCCATCCCTATCTGGAGCGCGTTGCACTGGGAGATAACGCATCGGTCTGTTTTCACGATGCGGGACATATACTGGGCTCCGCTATTGTGGAGATCACATTGCGCGAACACGAAGAAGAAAAGGTGCTGGTATTTTCGGGGGACCTCGGCAAGAGCGACTCTGTATTGATGAATGAGCCCGCGCGCCTGAGCAAGGCAGACGTATTACTGGTTGAAAGCACTTACGGTGATCGCGAGCATCGCGGCGAACAGGATACGATAGTCCAGCTGCGGGAAATTCTGAAGGAAACCTGGAAAATCGGTGGCAGTGTCATGATTCCTGCCTTCGCGGTAGGCCGTACCCAGGATTTGCTTTTCCACCTGGGTTGCCTTCACTACCAGGGGGAACTCGATAACTGGGAGATCTTCCTGGATAGCCCCATGGCGATAGCAGTCACCCGTGTTTACGATCGCTGGCTCAAATTGCTGGATGGGGATGATGTTCGAACCCTCAGTGATGTGCATAAAACGTCTCTGGAGACGTTTCTGCCGGTACTGAACCTCACCCAGGGCACGGACGAGTCAATGGCTATCAATCGCATCAAGGGCGGCGCAATTATTATTGCCGGCAGCGGTATGTGTACCGGTGGCCGGATTCGGCATCATTTTAAACAGCGCATCTGGGATCGGCGAAATACTCTGATTTTTACGGGCTATCAGGCCAAGGGAACCCTCGGTCGCGTCATTGTAGATGGAGCGAAGCATATCAAGTTGTTTGGTGAGGAATATGTGGTGAAAGCCAGGGTGGAAACCCTGGGTGGTCTCTCTGCCCATGCGGGGCAGGGCCAGCTGGTTGATTGGGTTGGCGGCTTCACTCCGCCGCCGCGCACTCTGCTGGTCCATGGCGAAGCCCGTGCCCAGGATGCACTCGCCGATAGACTCTGGCGTGAACAGCAGTTGAAAGTGGAGATTCCCGCGCGGGGCCAGAGCATCGTATTTTGACGCTGGATTCCTCGCCCTATCAGGGCTTCTGGCCACCGGTTTCTGCAAAGATATACTCAAGATCCTCAGGGCTGCCCAGGTCGCCCGCCACATCGAGGTGGCCCAGGGCATATTGGGGCGGCACAATGTCGGGCGCTTCACCCGCTGCTCCGGGCGGTGAGTAATACCCAAGTGCATACTGGCCCATTGAATAGCCGATCAGCTCCTGCAGGTTTTTTGGCAGGTCCCGCGCCAGGTCCGGTGGGGTAGACAGGTACTGGTTTTCTTCCTGTCGGAGCCAGCCCAGGGAATAGGTGATATTCAGGCCGATGCGATCGCTATCACTTTGATTTTCGCCGCCGCCATGGAACACCGAGCCGGTGTAAATCAATACTGAGCCGGCCCGCATTTCAGCCTGGGTTATTTCTCCCTCCTCTGCATGTCTGTCATCGGGCCAGTCAGTACTGCCCGGTACCACTCGCGTGGCGCCATTATCCGCGGTAAAGTCTGTCACCGCCCAGATGGTATTGAGCTGTGGTTCCACATGGGCCAGGTGAGTACCCCACGCCCAGCGGTCGCGGTGGATGGGTTGGAGGCCCTGGCCCGGCCTGAGGCGAATGACCTGCGTGAGATGAAGCTGGTAGCGCTGGCAGTAGGGCAACAAAAAGCCGTCGCAGAGCTTGAGTACCAACTTGTGCTGCAAAGCTTCCCGGCAGGCCCCTGAGCGCATAACCAGGCCTCCGGTTCGAGTGGTGAGCAAGCCGGCAAACTCGTCAGATCCGTTGCGGGATGCGTCCATATACGGAGTGATCTCCCGCCGTAACGCGCTCACCTCTTCGCTACCCATTACCGCGTCGACGATGATCGCGCCGTCACGACGAATGGCCTCTAGCAGGGCGGCGGGAGAGCTGTCGGCGTTGAAATGCTGCAATTTCGGCATAGTAGACCCTTTATGTGCGTGTTGCCGTAATCTCTGCAGCTGCAGGCAACTGAGACCATAGTATAGCTGGCCAGGTTGGCTGGTGGTGGCGTGGCAACGGCCTCAACCGCTGCGCAGGCGTCGCCATAGTAGTGCGATGCCGTGGAAGATGAGCACGGGTATGAAGAAGCAGGCAAGAAAGAGAGGGCCGTTGAACGTCAGCTCGACGTCATAGCGCAGCGCCGCCTCCGCAGAGTTGCCAGACTCGACCGGTATATCCAGTCCCGGCTTTGGAGCGTTCGCTTTTTCTACGGTTACCTCGATGGCGCGATTAATGAAAGGGCTGAAAATCTCCTGATTTACAGGGTTTCGCTCCAGATTGTTCCATTCCACCAGTGTAATAATCGCAAGCGCAACGCCCCAGACGATGCTGAAATGGGTTGCGGTACTGTATGGCTGTGATTTCACGTAATGCTCTGGCCTGACGGATGTTATCCAGTAGAACGTCAGTATTGCCTATTCACCACGTCAGTGGAATACTCATTGACCGAACAGGAGGACCAAGATATGGCAAATGAGGGATATCATGAACCAGTGGATGAGCTTTCAGATGAGACCCGCGACATGCATCGGGCCATCACATCCCTGATGGAGGAGCTGGAGGCGGTTGATTGGTATAACCAGCGGGTAGATGCCTGCAAGGATGCTGAGCTCAAGGCCATTCTCGCCCATAATCGCGACGAAGAAAAAGAGCATGCCGCAATGGTGCTGGAGTGGATCCGGCGCCAGGACCCGACGATGGACAAGGAGCTGAAGGACTACCTTTTTACCGACAAGCCCATCGCCCATAAGTAGCGAGGCCGTTCCGGTTTCTGCTTTTTAACCCGGGGCCTGCAACGCTTCCTCGATGAAGTCCAGCCGGTCCTGCCCAAAGTACATGTCATCGTCCATGAAAAGGGTAGGTGCACCGAATACCCCGCGCTCCACAGCTGCTTCTGTGTTGGCAATCAGCTCTGCCTTTATCTCCGGATCCTGGGACAGCGATAACAGTGCAGCGGCGTCGAGACCGGCCTCGGTCAACGCCTGGCTGACGATGTCAGGTTCACCCATGTTTTTCTCCTCGACCCACACGGCGTCAAACACCGCGTTGAGGTAGTCGTCCAGACAGTCGAGGCGCTGGGCCGCGATGGCGCCACGCATCAGGTTGAGCGTGTTGATCGGGAAGTGGGGGTTAAAATTTATAGCGACCCCGTAGCGACGGGCAAAGCGGGGCAGGTCATGCTCCAGCATGTACTTGCCCTTGGCGGGGATGGCCACGGGGGAAGTGTTCGATGTTGCCTTGAAGACACCGCCCAGCAGCATGGGCTGGTAGCGAACTTCCAGGCCGTATTGCTCGCGCAGCTGCTGCAAGCGTTTGTGCGCCAGGTAGGCGGTGGGGCTGCCGAAGTCAAAATAGAATTCCAGGGTTTTACTCATCTCAGTCTCCTTGTTCACCAGCGCTCAGTCCAGGGCCGAATGTCCAATTCGAAAGTCCAGGCATTGCGCGGTTGCTCGTAAAGGTTCACATAGTTTTTGGCCAGGTCTGCCGGTACGACAATGCCGTCCTTGAGCTTCATCGCGGCGGCGTCGGGAAAATTTTCATTGATCCACTGGGTATCTACGGCGGCGTCGATGATCACGTGTGCCACATGAATATTCTGTGGGCCCAGCTCCCGGGCCATGCTCTGGGCCAGCGCACGCAAGCCGTGTTTCGCACTGGCAAAGGCGGCAAATCCTGCAGCCCCGCGCACGCTCGCGGTGGCGCCCGTGAAGATAATGGTGCCGCGGCCGCGTTTGGTCATGTAGCGTGCCGCTTCCCGGCCACACAGGAAACCGGCGAAGCAGGCCATCTCCCATATCTTGAAGAACTTCCGGCTGGCAGTCTCCAGTATTCCCATAGGGACATTGGCGCCGACGTTGAATACCATAACCTCGATTTCTCCTATGGTCTCCTCGATAGTAGCGAAAAGTTCTACCACAGCGTCTTCCTTGCGTGCATCGCAACTGAAGGCGTGGCCGCGCAAACCGGCTTCGGTCAGTTCCTGCATCAGGGGAGCCAGGCGCTCTACATTGCGTCTTGCAGCGCAAACTGTCAGGCCGCGCCCGGCGAACTCGCTCACTATGGCGCTCCCGATGGCATCCCCGGCACCTATAACAAGGGCAACCTTTTCAGTCATCTGTGTACCTCCCGCTGGATTTTGTGGGTTCCAAAAAAGAACTAAAGTTAGTGGCTCACCGGTATTGTGTCAAGCATGCCATGCTGGAAAGTTGGCAGAGGGGTTGATAAATGGACGTCTTTCAAACTGTGTGCAGTTATCGCTGCCCGCGGTGGCATCCTGCGCTATATTAAGCGGGTAACCTGATTCATCCCACATAACAACGGAGAGTATTCCCATGCAGTATGCGATGCCCGGCAGTGATGACGCCCTGTTTACCTTCAAAAGCCGCTATGACAATTTCATCGGGGGAGAGTGGGTTGCTCCCCGGGAGGGTGGTTACTTCGAAAACATATCCCCTGTTACCGGGGAGGTCTATTGTGAAGTGCCCAGATCGACCCCCGCAGATCTGCATATCGCGCTGGATGCGGCCCATGCCGCGGCGGATGGCTGGGGCAAGACCGCAGCGGCGGAACGCTCTAACATCCTGCTGCGAATAGCCGACCGAATTGAGGCGAACCTTGAAACGCTGGCCTATGTCGAGACCTGGGACAACGGCAAGGGTATACGCGAGACATTGAATGCGGACGTCCCGCTGCTGGTCGATCACTTTCGCTATTTTGCCGGTTGCATCCGGGCCCAGCAGGGATCTGCCGCCGAGATTGATGCCAATACCGTTAGCTATCACTTTTACGAACCACTGGGTGTGGTGGGGCAGATCATTCCCTGGAATTTCCCGCTACTGATGGCGGGCTGGAAACTCGCTCCCGCGCTGGCAGCCGGAAATTGCGTTGTGCTCAAGCCCGCGGAGCAGACACCCACGTCCATTCTTGTGCTGATGGAGATGATCGCGGACCTGCTGCCTCCGGGGGTGGTGAATATACTCAACGGCTATGGCGAGGAGATAGGCCAGGCGCTGGCAACCTCGGACCGCATCGCGAAAATAGCCTTCACCGGCTCGACTGCCGTTGGCCAGATCATCCTGGCCAACGCGGCCAAAACCCTGATTCCCTCCACCGTTGAGCTTGGGGGCAAGTCGCCCAACATTTTCTTTGAAGACGTTATGGCACACGAAGATGACTTTATCAGCAAGTGCGTAGAGGGTTTGCTGCTGGGATTTTTCAACCAGGGCGAGGTCTGCACCTGCCCATCCCGGGCGCTGGTGCAGGAAAGTATCTACGGTGACTTCATCGAGCGGGTGCTGGAGCGAGCGAAGAATATAAAGCAGGGTAATCCCCTGGATACCGACACCATGGTTGGCGCGCAGGTCTCACTGGAGCAGTTTGACAGGATCATGGGTTACATGGAGGTGGCACAACAGGATGGCGCCCATGTGCTGATGGGTGGCGCCAAGGCGACCGTCGGCAGTGATATCGCCGGAGGTTACTATATCCAGCCGACCTTGTTGCAGGGCACCAATGACATGAGGGTGTTTCAGGAAGAGATTTTTGGCCCCACCCTGGGGGTTACCTCTTTCAGTGACGAGGCCGAGGCACTCGCTATTGCCAATGCTACGGAATATGGCCTTGGCGCCGGCGTCTGGACCCGCGATACCAATCGCGCTTTTCGTATGGGTAGGGGTATCAAGGCAGGCCGGGTCTGGATGAACTGCTATCACGCTTACCCCGCCCACGCGGCCTTCGGAGGTTACAAGAAGTCAGGGATTGGTCGCGAGACCCACAAGATGGCGCTGGAACATTACCAGCAAACCAAGAACATGCTGGTGAGCCACGATATCAATCCGCTGGGTTTTTTCTGATCTGACAAAATAGTGTCGCCTACGCGGGTCATATAATGTGGCCTGCAACGGCCTCACAGGCAACTCAAAACCGGTACATCAACCCGATATTGGCCTGCACCTGGCTGTAGGTGTCCGAGCTCACGGCGATAACACAGCCACCGCTGCAAAAGGCGGCGCCGTTGCTATCAAAAAAGGTTCCCAGCCAGCGCACATCCATGCGCAGCAACACCTTGTCGCTGAACCGGTAGTTGGTTCCCGCGCCAATCTGTGCGGAAAACTTGGTCTCGTCTTTGAGAGTGGAGTCCTTGGGCGAGAAAAATCCGGCGCCCAGGCCGGCCATGACAAAGGGCTCCATGCGGCCGCTGGGGTAATAGCTCATGGCGGTAAAATGGAGGTGGGTGACGTCCATATCCTTGTCTTCCAGGCCGGCATTCGAGTCGAACTGGGTTTGTTGATAGGACAGGTAAAAGCCGATTCGCTTGGTTTGCTGTTGTTCGAAGACAAAGTCAACCGCGAGACTGAACGCCGCGCCATCATCCAGTTCGATGTCGTCCCCGGGCTCGCCGGTGCGGGGCTCGACTTCGGGTGGCAGCTGGTTCGCGGAGACGACTTCAAAGTCCGTATTGAACTGGTAGCCGGTGAGCAGGGTGATATCGGTTGCCAGGGCAGGCAGGCTGCAGGTCAGTAAGAGAATAGAAGCATACAGTCTCGACACGTCTTAATCCTTGTTTTCCTCAAGTGATGGGGTGTGCCCGGCCAGAGACACGATTCAACAGCTGTACTCTGGGTTAGCGCTGCCCGGGCGTGGGCTGCTTACCTTGTGGTTTGGGCCCGCGGCCACGCGCGCAGTTTCCCGCTTTCTGGAGGCGGACTATGCGGTCATATAATACCGCTCTGGGCAATGCCGTCGAAAATAAACTGTATCGCAAGGGCTGACAGCAGCACACCCATTATGCGGGTAATAACATGCATGCCGATAATACCCAGTAACTGCTGGAGGCGACCTGCCAGCAGCATGCCGATAAACGTGAACAGGATGATCGCCAGCAATGAGCCCAGCACTACCAGCTGATGGGTCAGGTCGCCCTCGGCATCGGCCATCAAAAGAATGGCTGCACCCATAGCGCCCGGGCCTGCTATCAGTGGAGTGGCGATGGGAAATACCGAGATGTCCTGCTTTGACAGGGCTTCCTGTTCTTCCTCGTCAGTCGTCGAGGTGCCGCCGGTGGTGCGCGCGAAGACCATTTCGATGGCGATAAGCAGTAACAGAATACCACCCGCGGTGCGCAAGGCTGCCAGGGATATTCCCAGCCCGCTGAGCACAGCCTCGCCCACCAGCGCAAAAAGCACCAGGATTGAAGTCGCGATCAGGGTGCCGCGAATCGCCATCGTGCGACGATGCTGACGGGTCGAATTGACCGTCAGCGCGGCAAATATAGCTGCGACGTCCAGCGGTCCTATGGTGGCAAAAAAGGTCGCCATTGACAGCGCGGCTATTTCAATCACGTGTCAAAGTCCGTGAGCACGGCCTGTTCTGGCCCGGTGTCAGGAAATGGGCGCCCTGGTTCTGCCACCGGTCATCTCGCCACCTTCGTGGATTCAGCTTGATGTATGCAGTGTGCTTGCAGTTCATGTGGCCTTGGTTACGCTCCTGGAATGCGGCGCATTATCCTTCACTACGAGCCCCAGTGCCATGCCCGGCCAGGCGTTTTCGCTGCGGTTTTTCTAAGCTGTGGCTATACTGCCGGATTCTTTGGAGTGTAAGTGAGGACGGCGTATGAAACGAATTGGCGATCTGGAGCTGGTGCATTCGGGTAAAGTGACAGTCGTCGAGATCCAGCGCGCACCCTATAATTTTTTTGATGCCGCACTGATAGGTGATATTGCCGAGGCCTTTGAATACCTGGATGAGGTCTCCGAATGCCGCGCTGTTGTTCTGGCGGCGCAGGGCAGGGCGTTTTCGGCAGGTGCGGATTTCCAGGCGGATTCGGGCCAGGCATTATTTGATGGTGGTTCTGATCATAGCGCCAGGGATTTATACCAACATGCCGTAAGACTGTTTCGAACGCGCAAACCCATTGTCGCGGCCATACAGGGGCCGGCAGTGGGTGGCGGCCTGGGTCTGGCGCTGGTGGCCGATTTTCGTGTGGCCTGCGAACGAAGTCGCTTTGCGGCCAATTTTGTCCAGCTTGGGGTGCATTGTGGCTTTGGTATCAGCCACACATTGCCGCGTATTGTCGGCCAGCAGCAGGCGAGTCTCATGCTATACACCGGCCGCAGGGTTGGCCCGGAGGACGCGCTGGCAATGGGATTGGCCGATGTACTGACCAGCACAGCCAGTTTGCGTGATGAAGCCATCGCCCTGGCGGCAGAGATCGCCGCCGCGGCTCCCCTGGCCGTTGAATCTACCCGCATGACCCTGCGTCAGGGTTTGGCGGATGCAGTCGAGGCGCAGCTGCAAAGGGAGTTTGCTGAGCAGCTTCGCCTTGCCCCCAGCAACGACCACGCCGAGGGACTCAGGGCCGTTATGGAGCGAAGGCCAGGCAATTTCACCCGTAGTTAGCGGGCTGCTCGCGCCATTGCCAGCCAGCAGTTGGTGCCCCGGGTACCGCGGGTTTGATTTGCTATACACGCGCAGTATCTGTGGCGGAATCGCCTTGTTGCGCCGCCGCAGGTGGTCCATGCTAGTGGCCTGAAAATCAAAGGAGATGATTGGCCGTGCTTTCGAAATTTGACGATTACCCGGTACACCAGACGGCCGAGCCCGTCTTCCATACTGCCACCAGCGATCACAATACTTATGACCGCTTCTGGTATAACGCCCATGCCCGTGATGGCAGCTTTTATTTCGGGGTGGGGCTCTGTCGCTATCCTAACCTGGGTATCATGGATTGTGGTCTAAGCCTGGCTATCGATGGCCGGCAGTACGCGTTTCACGGATCCCGTCGGGCCCCGCTGGAACCCACCGACACCACTGTTGGCCCCTTTGCGCTGCAGATACTCGAGCCCATGGGGCGGCACCGGGTAGTCATAGAGCCCAATGAGACCGGTATTGAATGCGATCTGCTCTTTACGCCATATACCGCGTGTATTGAAGAGGGCCGCCAGACCCTGCGCAACCAGAGGCACATGATCATGGATGCCACCAGGCTGGATCAGTTTGGTTTCTGGGAGGGCTGGATAGCATATGACGGCAAGCGGCTAACGGTTGATGGTCGAACGACCTTCGGGCTCAAGGATCGTTCCTGGGGCGTGCGCCCGGTTGGCGATTCGTATGGCGGTGGGGCGCCTCTGGCCGAATTTCAGGCCATTCACTTCAACTGGATGCCGATCCACTGGGAGGATGAATGCAGCCTCGCCGGTTGGTTCGAAGACGGAACCGGAAACCAGTGGCATACCGACCAGGGTTTCCTGCCCCGTTATTCAACAATGGACGAGATACCCGGCACCAACGACCCCGGCAGTTACCTGTGGCAGGGCAAGGTGCAGCACAATATTACGATGATCCCCGGTACCCGTCGGGCCTCGTCTGCGGTAATAACAATGCAGGACCGTTCAGGTGAGGTGATGGAGGTGAGCCTGGAGCCCGTTCTGGTGCACAGGATGAAGGGACTGGGATACCAGCACCCGGTCTGGGGGCACGGCAAGTGGCACGGGGAACTGGCGATAGCTGGCGAAAGCTGGAATGACAACGACCTGGACCCCCTGGCTCTGGAAAATATTCATATCCAGCAGATCGTCAAGGCAAGCTGCGGTGACCGTGTAGGTCACGGCGTACTCGAGCAGCTGCATATAGGACCCTCTACCACGCTGGGATTTGCCGACTGGTTTGACGGGGCCAGTTAAGTAAGCGGGCGACCTGGGGAGCCAGGTTCAGCCCGGATTGTCCAGCCAGCCTGGTGCCCGCTTCTCAAGGAACGCGCCCAGGCCCTCGCGGCCCTCGTCGGAGTCGCGGACGTCGGCAATCATTCTAATTGTGCTGTTAATCATTTCTTCGCCTATATCGCCGGCTGCGACGTCGATCGCGAGCTGCTTGGCGAGCGTCACAGCCTGTGGGGCATTTTTCAGCAGGGCCTGCGCCAGCGCCTCTATGGCGTCGTCCAGTTCATTGTCTGCCGCTACCTCGCTCAGGAAGCCCAGCGCCCGTGCTTCTTCGCCCTGCACGGCCCGCCCGCTCATAAAGAGCCTTCGCGCTGCCTTTTCGCCAATAGTCATCACAACGTAGGGGCTGATGGTGGCGGGCACCATGCCCAGTTTCACCTCGGTCAGGGCGAGTTTGGTGCTTGCGGTGCCAATGGCAAAGTCGCAGCAGCTGACCAGGCCCACGCCGCCGCCCATCGCGGCACCCTGTACCCTGGCAATGGTGGGTTTGGGGAGGAAATTGAGGGTTTTCATCAGCCGGGCCAGGTGTCCGCCGTCGGCAAGATTTTCCTCGTAGGTGTTACCCCCCATGCGACGCATGTAATTGATATCGCCGCCGGCGGAAAAGTTTTTACCCGTACTGCCAATGATGACCAACCGCACGGCGGGATCGGCGGCCGCGTCTTCCAATGCAGATGTCAAACGCGCTATCTGGGCGTCGTCGAAGGCATTATGAACTTCCGGGCGGTTCATGGTGATGCGCAAGATGCCATTGGCAGCCAGTGATAACTTGAGTTCATTTGACATTAACTGTTCCCCGGCAGGATTTGTTTGTCTTTATGTAGTCTTGTGTGGTGCATTCTAGCGGCTTTTGACGTGTGCGAGTGAAACTGGAGAGACCATAAACCATGTTTCATAATAATGTGTCCGGCAACCTGTTCGCCCGCAGGTAAAACCCGGGTATCGACACGACCTGGACAGGATGCGTTTGCCCTGAATCAGCCATTAACCTGTGCCAGATCAAAGACCCGAATGTCAATAGTGTGATTGACTGGAAGGCAGGGTACATTGACTCTTGAGTATGTTTTTCGATTAATCAGGATTCGGGGTTATCACAATGTCATTTCGTGAGCAGCGCAAATACGCCAGGGCCATGGATCAGGCTGAGAACTACGATCAGTGGAAAGAGGCTGCCCAGGGCCATGACAGGGCCAGTGGCATGGTGCGTTGGCGCAACCGCGATCAATCCACCCAGTTTGATAATGTTTCCATCCGCCTGCGCCTGGACCGGCTTCGCTCAATGCGCGCCAGGCACGATTATCGGGGCCTTGTCTTCACGCTCAGTGAGGGCATACATGGCAATATGGCGGGCATGGGGAAATCCGATCTGTACGAGCGGGCGGCGTTTGGCACCAAGCGGCTTATTCATGACTATGTGGAAGAGATAGTAGACGCCCTGGAACTGCTGGCCAGTGAGCAGGTCCAGGAGATCAGCTTTGAGGAGAAACTCGAGTTTTTTCGACGGGCCCACCACTGTTTCGGCCAGACTGCGTTGCTGATGAGCGGTTCCGGTACGTTGCTGTACTTCCACGTGGGTGTGGTAAAGGCGCTCTGGGAGCAGCGCCTGCTGCCGGTAACCCTTTCCGGTTCCAGTGGCGGTTCTATAGTCGGCAGCTTGTTGTGCACTCATAACGACAAGGAATTGAGTAAAATTTTTACCCCGGACTTCCTGCTGAACGAGGTAGAGCAGGAAACCAGCCTGCTGCTCTCGCTG
This sequence comes from uncultured Gammaproteobacteria bacterium, assembly GCA_963765545.1. GTDB lineage: Bacteria > Pseudomonadota > Gammaproteobacteria > Pseudomonadales > Halieaceae > JARRPM01. Next base: position 273,891 of record CAVXWW010000004.1, read on the forward strand.
GGCGGCCTGCGCCCGCGTATGTTACAGGTGCAGGAAGTACAGGAAATGATTGAGCGCCTGATACCCGACATGACATTCCAGGAAGCGTTTGAACACACCGGGCGCAAACTCAATGTGTCTGTCGCGCCCGCCGAAACTCACCAGACTTCACGACTACTCAATGCAACCACATCGCCCAATGTGTTGATTCACAAGTCGGTAATGGCCTCCGCAGCGGTTCCGGGGGTATTTCCGCCGGTGACCCTTGAAGCCAGGGACAAGTGGGGCGAACGCCAGCCCTACCTGCCGTCCAGGAAATGGGTGGACGGCTCGGTTAGCGACGACCTCCCCACCAAGCGACTGGCCAGGCTTTACGGCGTGAATCACTATATCGTCAGCCAGGCGAATCCAGCGGTATTGCCCTTTGTTACCGACGGCCGCCGCCAGACTGGTGCGCTATCCATTCTCACCAATGCCGGCAGGCGCACAGCAAGGGAGTGGGTCAACGCCGGAGCTGCCATTTTGCATAAGCCCCTGAGCAAGGAGGGCACCCTGTCGAAAGTCGCCAACACCGCACTGTCGATGGTGAACCAGGACTATGTTGGCGACGTGAATATCCTGCCCCGTAACCGTTTTTACAATCCGCTCAAGCTGCTCGCCCATCTTTCGCCTGACGACATCATGAAGCTGGTCGCCTCGGGCGAGCGATCGGCCTGGCGAAAAATTGAAATGATTCGGGTTCAGACCCATATCAGTCGCACCCTGGACCGAATCCTCCAGGACTTTGAGCGCGAAGCGCTGCGTAATAGTCATCCCGCGAAGGGTCGACGCAAAGCTGCCTAGGGTTTGTCCATTGTGTAAATGGGCAGCTGTGCCATGCGGGTGCTTTTTTGTAAGAAAATGTCAATTATGCTAACAGCCACGGTCATTGCATAGACCGTGGCCAAGCCGCACTATCCGTCCCCTTCAGGCTGGTTGTCGAGCCCCTCTATGTTGTTAAAGCAATCGCTTTGCGAGGCTCGTCGCGACGTATGGTCATTAGTAGAGATTTAATAACGGAGTGAAATGATCGTGAGAGGATTTACCGAAGAGCAAGAGATGTTCAGGGGCGCCTACCGCAAGTTTCTTGAAAGTGAGGTGCAGCCTCATATGCCGCGCTTTCGCGAGGAAGGTATCGTCGACCGGGACATCTACAGGAAGGCGGGAGAGCAGGGCTTCCTGATGATCTGGCCCGATGAGAAGTACGGTGGAATGGGTGATAGTGATTTCCGCTATGAGCAGATCATCATGGAGGAAACAACCCGCGCCGGTTGTGGCGAGTGGTTTAATACACTGCACAGCAGGCTCGTTGGTCCGTACTTTGAAAACTTTGGCACCGAGGAACAAAAACAGCGTTTTCTGCCCGGCTGCGTGAAAGGCGAAACTATTCTAGCCGTCGCCATGACTGAGCCGGATGCGGGCAGTGACCTGTCAGGTATGCGCTCAACAGCAAAGGATGAAGGCGACCACTTTGTACTCAACGGCTCGAAGACCTACATCTCCAATGGTATTAACGCCGATGTCGTCATCGTGGCGGCCAAGACAGACCCTGAGAACAATCCCTATTCCCTGGCACTTTTGATTGTGGAAAGGGGCATGGAGGGTTTCGAACGCGGTCGCAACCTCGACAAAATGGGTATGCATGCCCAGGACACGGCGGAGTTGTTTTTCAACAACGTCAAAGTGCCCAAGGAAAACGTCCTGGGGGACCCCACTAAGGGGTTTGTATACCTGATGAACGGATTGGCGGAGGAACGCCTGATCTCCGGGGCTGGCTCCATCGCCAGTGCCCGGGCGGCGTTCAACCTGACCCGCCAGTTCGTAATGGAGCGCAAGGTATTCGGCAAGCCCCTGTCAAAAATGCAGAATACCGAGTTCAAGATGGCCGAGATGGATACGGAAATCGATATCATGCAGACCTATATCGACCATTGCGTGGCTTTGCACAACGAGGGCAAGCTGACGGCGAATATGGGCGCCAAGTGCAAGCTGCAGGCCACGGAGATTGAATGGCGTATGCTGGACCTGGGTGTGCAACTGCATGGTGGGGCAGGGTATATGATGGAATATCCCATCAGCTACATGTTTACCAGCGCTCGTATTAACCGAATACTGGCGGGTAGTTCTGAGATTATGAAGTACATCATCGGCAGGGATATCTTCTCCGACAAGTACAGCAGTATTCTCGACTGACAGGGCACTGGCCTGCGTTGGACCAGACAGGGCGCGAATCGCATCGATGATGTGAACTAGCGCACCTGGGTTCGGGATGGATTGATTCGGTTACTGTTCTCGTATCACTGCGTCAGCCTGTGAAGTCTCAGGACTCGTCCACCTTGCCACGCAATGTTTTGAGCTTGCCGCGTTTGGTTTTGCTGTCCATTCGCCTGCGTTTTGCCCCCTTGCTGGGCCTGGTGGCCTGTCGTTTTTTCTGCTCTATTGTTACCGTGGCTATCAGTTCCTGCAGCCGCGACAGCGCGTCAGCCCTGTTTTTCTCCTGGCTGCGAAAACGCTGTGCTTTCATGATCAGTATCCCATCGCCTGATATCCTGCGGTCTCTAAGGGACAGCAGGCGCTCCTTATAGTGCGCGGGTAAGGATGAGGCATTGATGTCAAAGCGCAGGTGGATGGCGGAAGAGACCTTGTTGACGTTCTGGCCACCCGCGCCCTGTGCGCGAATAGCCTGGAACTCGATCTCAGCAAGGGGAATACCCAGCGAACCGGTTATCGGTAGCCAGGTCTCTTCAGTAGGCATGGCTCTGGTTTGCGTACGTCAGCCGGAAACCTACCGGTTGCGCCCCAGTCGTTCGTGGGCATCGACCCATTCGTTCTTGCGGGTCTCCTTGTCCACCCGGGTCGCGGCGCCCAGCGACAGTTCTCCGGCAAGTACCAATCCCGCGGCGATTTCAGCCAGCTTGTGTGCTTTGTCCTTGCCGAAACAATCCATGATCTCCAGGCATTCCCGCTGGGTGGGTAAGGCGGTTCCGCCGCCGTAGGTCGCCATGATAATGGCCGGCATGGTGATGGAGAAGTAGTAGTCGCCTTCCCGGGTTACCTTGTTATAGGTGGTGCACTGGTTGGACTCACCTATATTGGCGATGTCCTGACCGGTGGCGAGGTACAGTGCAGCCAGTCCGTTGGCCGGGTGCGCGGCATTGTTTGACGAGTTGGTCAGCAGGGCGGCCAGGGTACTGATGCCCTGTCCGTAGTGCATTTGTGGCGGCGTGATGCGTAAGTTCCTGATCATCACATCCCTGGGGATGGTGATCTCGGCGGTCACGCGTTTACCTCGTCCTTTAAGCAAATTAACGGAGGAGGTCCTCTTTTCGGTATCAAAACTGCCAGACAGCAGGTAGTGGGAAAGCTCCGGGTATTCCTTCACTATCCATTCGCAGGCGGCGAAGGTGGCCCGGCTGGTCATATTCTGGCCAGCGGCATCGCCGGTACTGTAGTCAAAGCGGGTGAACACCATATTGTGCGCATGGTATTGCTCTATCTCATTCAGTTTGCCAATTGACGTGGTTGTCTCTGCAACGGCCTTGATCTGTTGAAATTTCTCCTTCAACCACAGGCAGAAGTCTCTCGCTTCCCGGGCACTGGGAAAAACAAAGGTAGGAGCCCGCTGCATTGCCTCTCCGGATACGGTGGTGGTGACGCCGCCACACTCCCTGATAACTTTCATTCCGCGGTTGTAGCTCGCGAGCATGGTGCCCTCTACCGTGGCCATGGGTACAAAGAACTCGCCCTTGGCATGCTCGCCGTTTACCAGTAACGGGCCCGCCAGACCGATGGGTATCTGCGCAACACCGAACAGGTTCTCGATATTGCCGGACATGTCATTCGGATCAAACGAGTACTGGCGCGTATGCTCAAGTTTTGCCGGGGTGTTTTCTTCGATAAAAGCCTGGCGTTCCTGTATGATCTCGGCGCTGTAGTCATTGTCGTTGGATCTGGGTATTTTTTTGCTCATTATCGGCTCCTCGTAAATTTCACATCAGAAGCTACGCGCTTGGTTACTGCTCGTCAACGCGCCCCTTATCGCCAGTGGCATATTTTTGTGCTGTGGCCAGGGTTGAAGCATGGCTGTGCCGCAACTCTGTTATACTTGCCGACCCTTTCCCAAAGTAAATAACGTGACCGACAATTCTTTCTCATCCCTGCCCTTATCGGGGGGGCAGCTCGACAACCTCGCCAGCATTGGCTATCACCAGATGACAGCTATACAGCACGCCGCTCTGCCATTGGCGCTGGCGGGGAACGACCTGGTCGCCCAGGCCAGGACCGGCAGCGGCAAGACCGCGGCCTTCGGCTTGCCACTTCTGGCCAGGCTCAATCCCCGCGACTTCGGCACCCAGGCGCTGGTGCTGTGCCCCACGCGTGAACTGGCTACACAGGTCGCCGCCGAGATCCGCCGGCTCGCCCGACACCAACAGAATATCAAGGTTGTCACGCTGTGTGGCGGGCAATCCATTGGCCCGCAGATCGGTTCGTTGCAACATGGCGCACATGTGGTTGTAGGTACCCCCGGACGGATCAAGGATCATCTGCGCAAGGAAACGCTCTCGGTCGCGCGGGTCGGCTGCCTGGTGCTGGATGAGGCTGACCGGATGCTGGAAATGGGCTTTGTCGATGATATTGAATCCATTATCCGGCTGATGCCGGTTGACCGGCAAACGCTGCTGTTCTCCGCCACCTATCCGGACGATATCCTGAAAATGAGCGCGCGCTTTCAACGTTCTCCCGAGCGCGTCGAGGTGGAGTCTCTCGACCACGGTCAGCAGATTGACCAGCGGTTTTATATCTGCCAGCAGAGCAGCCGGCTGGACGGGCTAGCCAGGTTACTTGCCCACTACCAGCCCGAATCGGCGGTGATATTTTGCAATACGAAAGCACTGGTGCGCGAGATAAGTGCCGCGCTGGCGGAGCAGGGCATCAGCGCGGCGGGCCTGCACGGTGATATGGAACAGCGCGACCGGGACCAGGTGCTTGTACAGTTCAGGCAGCAGGCCTGTCGGATACTTGTGGCGACGGATGTCGCCGCCAGGGGGCTGGATATCGACAATCTCTCTGCGGTGGTGAATTACGAACTGCCGCGCAGTCCGGAAATATACGTCCACCGTATAGGTCGTACTGGCAGGGCTGGAAAAGAAGGCCTCGCTTTGAGCCTCTTTACCCAGCCAGAACGCCATCGACTGGACACTATCGCCGGATTCCAGCAGCGCGAAGCCAGCTTTGAAGCGATTGAAAGCCTCGCCTGGAACCACGATGGCATGGCTCCACCTGCCTTTGTGACCCTTTGTATCGCCGGTGGGCGCAAAGACAAGGTCCGCCCCGGGGATATACTGGGAGCTCTTACCGGTGAGGCGGGCATAGAGAGTGATGCGGTGGGTAAGATCAACGTGATGGATAACGTGGCCTATGTGGCGATCGCCCGGGATACCGCAGAGACGGCGCTGGGAAGGCTTCTGAACGGCAAGATCAAGGGGCGAAAATTCAAGGTACGCAAGCTGTGAGTCGAGTATGAAGATTCCTGCGCGGCTTCGCCCTCTTTACGACGATGGCCTTATCGACGAGGTGCTGTACCAGTTGATGAGTGGCAAGGAGGCAACCGTTTACGTAGTGCGCAGTGGTGATGACACGCGCTGTGCCAAGGTCTACAAGGAGGCCGCCAAGCGCAGCTTCAAGCAGGCCAGCAAATACCAGGAAGGGCGGCGGACAAAAAACAGTCGGCGGGCCCGGGCCATGGAGAAAGGATCAAAGTTTGGTCGCAAACAGGTGGAGGAGGCGTGGCAGAACGCTGAGGTGGACGCGCTCTATCGCATCGCGCGGGCCGGGGTAAGAGTGCCCCAGCCATATGGCTGTTTCGATGGTGTGCTGCTGATGGAGCTTGTAACCGATGGGGAGGGCGAAGTCGCGCCCCGGCTGGGCGATGTCGATATGTCGACAGAGCAGGCGCTGGAAGACCACACCATGATGATGCACTACATCCAGCTGATGTTGTGCGCGGGCCTGGTGCACGGTGACCTGTCCGAGTTCAATGTACTGGTCGATGAGTACGGCCCGGTGGTCATCGACCTGCCGCAGGCGGTAGATGCGGCGGCCAACAATAATGCGCAGGCGATGTTCGCCAGGGACGTCAACAAGATTACCGACTACTACGCGCTGTTTGCTCCCCAGTTAAAACAGACCAACTATGCGAAGGAAATCTGGAGCCTATACGAAGACGGTGAGCTGCAGCCGGAGACCGAGCTGACTGGCCTCTTTGAGGAGGATCTGCAAAGCGCCGATGTCGATGCGGTACTGCTTGAAATCAAGGCCGCGATGGCCGAGGAGGCAGCCAGGCAGGAGCGATTGCGCGAGGCCGAGGAACCCGATCAGCCCTGAACCGATAGCCACCTTGCAGCGGCGCTTTTTACCGCTATGATTATCCCCCCTGAAGAAACAATTGAGGATTACCCCATGTTCGGAACCGCGTTATCCGCAGGTGCCACCAGAGTCCTGTTACTGGGTTCGGGTGAGCTTGGCAAAGAGGTGGCTATAGAATGCCAGCGGCTGGGCATCGAGGTGATCGCCTGCGACCGCTACGCCAACGCACCGGCCATGCAGGTGGCGCATCGCAGTCACGTATTCAATATGCTCGATCCCGCTGCCCTGCGCGCGGTCATAGAACAGGAACAGCCCGATTACGTGGTGCCGGAGGTTGAAGCGATAGCCACCCAGACCCTGGTTGAGCTGGAGTCCGAGGGTGTGAACGTTGTGCCCTGTGCCAGGGCGGCGCAATTGACCATGAACCGTGAAGGGATCCGTCGCCTCGCGGCAGAAACACTGAAGCTGAAGACCTCTCCCTATGCATTTGCAGACAGCTATGAAGCCTACTCAGCGGCGGTCAAAACATTGGGCTATCCCTGTATCGTGAAGCCCGTTATGAGTTCTTCCGGCAAGGGCCAGAGCATGCTGCGCAGTGAGGCGGACCTGGAGAGTTCATGGCGTTATGCCCAGGAAGGGGGTCGTGCCGGGGAAGGTAAGGTGATAGTCGAGGGCTTTGTAGATTTCGACTACGAGATTACACTGCTGACAGTCAGCGCCATCGACGGCATTCATTTTTGTGCCCCTATCGGTCACCGCCAGGAAGAGGGCGACTACCGTGAATCCTGGCAGCCCCAGGCCATGTCTGCCGTCGCCCTGGCAAGCGCACGGGAAATGGCCGGCAGCGTCGTGTCGGCCCTGGGCGGACATGGCCTGTTCGGGGTTGAGTTGTTCATCAAGGGTGATGAGGTTATTTTCAGCGAGGTTTCACCACGCCCCCATGATACGGGGATGGTTACCCTTATCTCCCAGACGCTGTCCGAGTTCGCCCTGCATGTCCGCGCGTTCCTTGGCCTGCCTGTACGCCAGATCCCGGTGCTGGGCAATTCGGCCTCTGCGGTAGTGCTGGCCCGGGGCCAGTCCACGGATATTCGATATACCGGTGTTGCCGCCGCACTGGATTGCGATGACGTGCAATTGCGTCTTTTCGCCAAGCCCGAGATTGACGGCCAGCGCAGGCTGGGGGTGGCTCTGGCCCGTGCCGAGACGGTGGAGGGCGCGGTCGAGAATGCGAAGATGGCGGCTGCGGCCGTTCAGGTTGTGCTCTAGGTATCGCAGGCAGTGTCGACTTCCTGCCAATTGTGTCCTTATCAGCAGCGCAATTGGGAAGACGTTAGCGACACCCGGAAAAATATCACTGGCTTAACATTTGTTAATGCGGGGTTGGAGCCTAAACGGCATTATTGTCCGGGCTTGAGTTTGCGCTTGAGACGCGACAGGGATACCGGGTCTACCCCTATATAGGAGGCGATCTGGAACTGGGGCAGGCATTCCATCAGTTCCGGTTCCTTGTCCAGCAGCCACTGGTAGCGCTGCTCGGCACTGAGGGTAAGCAGCATTGCCTCGCGTTGCTCATTGCGGATAAAGGCTTCGGCCAGCAAACCGATGACCACGCGGCTGATGTCCCTTTGCTGGTGCGCGTGATGGTAAATCTGGTCGAAATCGGCGCGCACCAGCACGCTGGGCTCAAGGGCCTGTATGTTAAAGGTTGCTTCAGTGCCGGCTATGGCGGCACTCACGGCGCCGGCTACCTGCCCCGGACCGTAGAACCCTTTGTTACGCTCTTTGCCATCAGCGGAAGTGTAATACAGGCGCAGCAGGCCATTGTGGATAAAGAATATATCCCGGCTCAGCTCTCCGGACCGGACCGCAAAGGCGTCCTTGTCCAGAGACTGTAGCGACATGGCAGACCGCCACGGGTCAAATGGGGTAAAGTCGCTGACCCCACGGCTTGTCAGCCAGGACTGAAGAATTTCATCTATAGTGATTGCGTAAGACACTTAAAGGAGCCCGACAATGAACACTACCGCCAACAATATCATAATGAACCCCGAGGCAGCGGAAGGTATGCTGCCCGGAGGAGAGCGCAGCGTGGCCGATGAGCGCCAGCTGCGCAAGGAGCGGCTGGCTGCGGCGCTGCGGCTGTTCGGGAAGTTCGGCTTCGATGAAGGCGTTGCCGGCCATATTACGGTGCGCGACCCCGAGCACCTGGACCATTTCTGGGTAAATCCCATGGGCCGGTCGTTCAAACAGATGCGCGTTTCCGATTTACTGCAGGTCAATCATAAAGGAGAAGTGGTGCAGGGTAAGGGTCTGCTTAACGGCGCCGCGTTCACTATCCACTCCCAGATTCACATGGCGCACCCGGAAGTGACTGCCGCCGCCCACTCTCACTCGGTTTACGGCAAGAGCTGGTCCAGCCTTGGCCGCCTGCTGGATCCCATCACCCAGGATGCCTGTGCTTTTTACAATGACCATGTGTTGTTTGATGACTTTACCGGTGTGGTGTTGGATGACAGCGAAGGCACCCGCATAGCCGCTGCTCTGGGCGATAACAAAGCCGCCATCTTGCAGAACCACGGTCTGCTCACTGTAGGCGAAAGCGTTGATGAGGCGGCCTGGTGGTTTATCACCATGGAGCGCAGCTGTCAGGCCCAGCTCATGGCTGAGGCAGTTGGTAAACCGGTAATAATTGCGGATGAACACGCTGCCCAGACCCACGGCACAGTGGGTTCACCGCTTGCAGGCTGGTTCAGCTTCCAGCCGCTGTATGACGTGATTGTAGCCGAGCAGCCCGAGTTGCTGGACTAGGGATCAGTCCCCCTGCAAGGGCTGAACAACCCCAATCGTTCGTTCAGCCCCGCGCCGGGACCGCAGGCGGGGCAACTGTGCCTCGCCATTGGAGGGTTTGATTCAGGGTGAGCCAGCCGTCGCTGCTGAGGCGGGCTGAGTACTATCGCCAAGGTACTGGCGTATCAGGGCCAGGGTACTGTCTATCTCCGCATCGGACATCGCTCCCTGTTTGAAATAGCGCACCACGCCCTGGGGGTCGGTAACGATAACGGCGGAGTTTTCACTTGCCAGTTGCCATTTAGAAAGGCCTTCGCCGTCCTCATCGGCCACCAGCACGGCCTTGGGGAATTCCACCTTGTTTGATTTAAGTTCGCTGACTACCAGGCCCGCGGTGCCCCACATGGCCTCATCGAGATTGAGTATGGTGGTGGACAGAAAAGCGCCCTGTGGCAGGTCCGTTTTCATCCTGTCCGTGAACGGCATGTTAATGTTACTCGCACCCCGGGTGGCCGCCATATACTGCACTACATGCACCTTGCCGGGTTGCTGTGGATAGTTCCATGGTTTGTATCCCACCTCACCTGCGGTGAGCACCAGCTCGCCTTTTTCGGCGATCACCAGGTCTGGCAACCTGCCGCCGGGTTGAATGTCAGCTAAGGCCGAGAGTGGGGCCAGTAAACTGGCCAGTAGGAAAGCAATACGAATAGTCATGATTGGCTTACTCCTTGTCGTTGTTATGCGAGTTGCCCCGCGAGATTAACCTTTTTCGTCACGCATCATATCTGCGACTTTTTTGTATCGGCTCAGGTCATAAACCCCGGCGTCCAGTGGTTGCGTCTGCTTCATGTAATCGACAAACCATTGGAAGTTGTTCCATACCTCCGGATTGGTTCGCATTAGCCCGAAACGGTGTACCAGGGCGGTGAACTGCTCCTGGGAACTGGTGTTGTGCAGGGCTTCACTGAAATCCTCGATACTGTCCAGTGGCACGTGGAACATGAAGTTGGGATAGCTACCCAGCAGCCCGGGGTAAACGGTCAGTGTGTCTTTTTCCCGCTCACGCCTATCGCTCTCATCAAACATGAAAGCGACATTGCGGTGCGCCTTGTTTCGGATGAGGGTGAAGGCCATGCCAGTGCCCGCCATGGTGTCGCTGACTCGCAGAAATGCCACGTCCGGCATGAAGCCTACGAAGCGCATTCCCGGTTCGCTGGCCGCACGCGAGGCCAGGGTTTGCAGGCTGGACTCGATGCGCTTCCGGGCGTCCGTCGCCTTTTCGCTGTAACAGGGCTTGTTCCGGCATCGATTCAGTATATCCGGTGGCCCGGCCAGCTCCTGCAGTCGGTTTGATACCAGTGCCATGAATTCCGCTTTCGGGTCATCACTACTGTAGTTAATACGTACGGGCATGTCCTCGTTGACGATCTCGTAGGTCTTGCTCATCTTGGTTTCCGCTTCGCTGCCCTCATACCAGGATGCACGCATCTGCGTTCTTACCTGCGGCGGCATGAAGTGGAGAAAGTTGTTCTCGCCATTGGCTCGCAGCAGGTCGAAGTAGAGCCGGGTTTCCGCCTGGCTTGCTACGCTGCCGAATACGTTGAAATTTACCACCAGCAGGTAGTACATCCGCTCCAGCAACGGGTAGTCTATTACCCATATTGTCTTGGAGGTATCACCGACGAAACCCCTGGTCACCATAGCGTTATCGAAGTTGCGGAATACGGTAAGCGCAGCGCTGTAGTTATCGCCACCGCCATCCCAGATGTCATCCAGCGAGCGCCCGCCCGGTTCTGCCTTTTTGTATGCCTCCCCACGCAAATGATTGTACTCATTCATCTCGTCAACGCGATTTTTCCAGTCGACATACATTCGTATCAGCCCTTCCTTTTGCGGCACTACCTCAAGGTGGGGAAGAACTTTGGCCATATAGTCGGGGTCGGTCACGGTCAGGTCGGAATCCGGGTCCTGGAACATCACATAAAACTGGTCGTCGATAACGTTGGTGGCAATCTGGCCTGCGCAAACCGGTCCGCGAATAAAAGTGGCCACGTAGTAATGCGCGGTATCGAGCATGAACTGGTAGCGGGCCCGGACCGGGATGGCGTTGAACGTCACAAAGGGATTGATCGAGCTTGCCCGGGAGTAATCCGGAAGGCTGTCTATGTTCCAGTCGCCCTCCAGGAACATCTGTTCAAAACGCGCCATCTTGCTGGCAGAAAGGGGGTAGGCCAGGTGGGTTTTGTGCACAATAGTCGAGCTGATCCTGCGCAGTCGGTAATACAGGGCACTGCCCGGGTCGTCGTTGGGCCGCAGGGTAGGGATAACCTCGATAGCCTGGCCGGGTGGTGTACGGGAGCGCACCAGCTCGAAGAAGGTGCCGCTATCCAGTTCTGCGAAAAACAGGTGCGCGGGATAGAGGTGTTCATACAGATAGCGTGCCACCAGCCGATTGCGCGGTGGGGTCCGGTTGAAGAAGGCTTCCCAGGTGTCTATCTGTGCCTGCTCACTCACGCTGGGCTGCAAGGGTTGTTCGTCGATAACCGCACCCTCAAAGACCCACTGCTTAAGCGTATCGTACTCTGCAGTACTCAGGCCGCTTATGGCAAGCGGCATACCCTGTAGTGGCTTCTTTTCAGCATAATCCTTGAATTCAGAGGCTGCTCGACATTCATTTTTCCGGCTCAGGCCCAGCGCGATGTCATCCGGTACCGGGGTGTTAGCTGGCAAAGGGTGAGTCCTGCCCAGCTGGATCATGTTGAATAAAAGCGAGTTTGCCAGGTTGTCGTCCAGTGTGCCGCCCTGGTCGTTCAGGACAGGGAAAAAGCCTTTCTCACGCCATTGTGCCTGTCCGTGTGCGTCTACGAAAAGACGGGTGGGGCTGGCATTGGTAAGTCTCGCGCCGTCGTAAACGGCTTTGTCTGTGGCGCCGCGCAGCAGACCTTCGGGCGAGCTTAGCTTCAGCTGGCAGGGGGCGTCGTAACAGGCGTGACAGCTAATGCATTTCTGGTCCAGGATGGGCTTGATGTCGTGCTGGTAGGAATAGGTCTGCTGCTTCGAAACGCTGGGCTCAAGCGCATTGTCCGTTACACCGGAGCGCATGCAGCCGCAGAGCAGGGCGGCAAGCGCTACCAGTGTGGCCTTGCGGGCAAAGGACTGTACAGCTTCGCTCATCGGGTACTCCATGGGGCGGTTGTAGCGTCGGCAGCGCGACTCAGCCTCCAATTGTTAACGCTTTGCCGCGCGCACGCAAGCTGGCCGACTGGAGGTCAGGTTAAAACAGCGTGTTCCCTGATGACCTGCAGGAATTGCTCAGCATATTTCTCCCGTTTGCGCTCACCCACGCCGGTGATGTGGCCGAACTGGATCTGATCCTGTGGCAGACTGGTACACATTTCCTGCAAGGTGCGATCGTGAAAGATGACATAGGGCGGGACACCCTGTTCCTCAGCCAACTCACGCCTGCGATCTCTGAGTGCCTCCCACAGTGCTACGTCGATATCTGCCGGCAGGGCGGTACGAGTTTGCTGCCGCTTTGTTTTTGTCGCGGGCAGGTCGCGACGGAGTTGGATCTGGGCTTCGCCCCGCAACAAGGGTCGGCATTTTTCCTCAAGGCGCAGGGCGCCGAAGCGTTCCAGGTCGACACTGAGATAAGCCCTGGCCACGAGTTGGCGGAACACGGAGCGCCACTGGTTGTTGTCGAGCTGCTTACCGATGCCATAAGTGGGCAAAAGGTGGTGATCGAACTGGTAGATTTTCTCGGCCTGGCTGCCGCGCAGCACTTCGATGATGTGGTTGACACCGAATCGCTGGCCTGTCCGATAGACAGCGCTCAGTGCCATGCGGGCTGCCTCGCTACCGTCCCAGGTATCCACAGGTTCAAGGCAGGTGTCGCAGTTGCCGCAGGGCTGGGGCATGGTGTCACCAAAGTAGTTCAGCAGTGCCTGGCGACGGCAGCTGGTTATCTCGCACAGGCCGAGCATGGCGTTCAGACGATGCTGTTCCGCGCGCTTGTGCTCCTCGCTACCGGCTGACGATGCCATCATCTGGCGCAGTTTTATCACGTCCTGCAAGCCATAGATCATCCAGGCGTCGGCCGCCTCTCCGTCTCGCCCTGCGCGACCCGTTTCCTGGTAGTAGGACTCCACGGTTTTAGGCATATCCAGGTGTGCGACAAAGCGTACGTCGGGTTTGTCGATACCCATGCCAAAAGCGATAGTCGCGACAATGATTACTCCCTCGTCACGCAGAAAACGCGCCTGGTGCTGTGCCCGTGTCTGGGCGGTGAGGCCAGCGTGGTAGGGCAGGGCGTCCAGGCCCTGTTGCTGCAGCCAGCTCGCAATCTCCTCCGTCTTTTTGCGCGACATGCAATACACGATGCCGGCGTGGCCGCTGTGCTCCTGGCGCAGGAATCCGAGCAACTGCTGCCTGGGATTGTGTTTGAGTGCGATGCGATAGCGTATATTGGGGCGGTCGAATCCGGCGGTAAATTTGCGAGCGTCTGCCAGGTCGAGGCGCTCTATAATTTCCTGCCGGGTTCGCGCGTCGGCGGTGGCGGTCAGGGCAATGCGCGGAACATCGGGGAAGCGCTGGTGCAACAGGTTCAGCTGCAGGTAGTCGGCGCGAAAGTCGTGACCCCATTGCGACACGCAATGCGCCTCGTCTATTGCGAACAGGCTGATGGGCGCGTTGTCCAGCAGGTCCAGGCAACGTTGTTGGGTGAGGCGCTCAGGTGCGATATATAGCAAGTCCAGCGAGCCGGCCAACAGTTGATCTTCCACCTCGCGGGTGGTCGTCGCGTCCAGGGTGGAATTGAGGAAGCTGGCCCGCACACCCAGCTGGCGCAGGGCGCTCACCTGGTCCTGCATCAAGGCAATGAGGGGTGAGATGACCACCCCGCAGCCAGGTCGCACAAGGGCCGGGATCTGGTAGCACAGGGATTTCCCGCCGCCGGTGGGCATCAGCACCAGGGCATCGCCACCGTCGATGACGGTCTGGATGATCTCGCCCTGGGGGGGGCGAAACGACTCGTAGCCGAAAACGGCCTGCAGGATTTCTTGGGACGGCGTCATGGCGGCGGAGTATAACTCAAGTACAGTCTGATCCCCGAGATCATTCCCGGGCGTAAAGCCTGTAATTGAATCAGGTACACTGTCGATAAATCCGATTGAGAGTGCGCGTCATGTGGTCCTGTCCACACTGCAAGCTCGCCCTGCGGGCGAGTTCCGATGATAGGTCCCTGTCCTGCGCCAGCGGGCATAGCTTTGATCGCGCGCGCGAGGGTTATGTCAACCTGCTGCCGGCGAACCGCAAGGGTAGCAGGGAGCCGGGTGACAACCCGGAGATGGTGGCCGCCAGGCGCCGAGTCCACGATACGGATGCCTATAAGCCCCTGGCAGATGCCCTGGCGGATACCCTGGATAAGCTGGCGCCACTGGCTGACGTGCTGGATCTGGGCTGTGGCGAGGGCTACTACTGCAACGCCCTGGTCGCTGGAGCGCGCAATTTGCTGGGTATTGATATTTCCCGGGCGGCGGTGCGGCTGGCAGCAAGGCGCATCAAGGCCGCCCAGTTCGCTGTGGCCAGCGCCTATGACCTGCCGCTGCCGGACGCCTCGCTGGATGCTGTGGTGAGGGTTTTTGCGCCCTCAGATGATGTCGAGACAAGGCGCGTATTAAGGCCAGGTGGCTACTATCTGGAAGTGTCTCCCGGCCCCCGCCATCTCTGGCAGCTGCGTCAGCTGCTGTACGATACACCCACAGAGAATGCCCGGGCGCGGGTCTCGGTGGCCGGTCTGCGACCGCTGGGTCAGCAGAGTCTGGAATACGAGTTGCATCCGAAGGGGGAGCAGCTTACGGATATTGTTTCGATGACTCCGTTTGCCCACCGGGGTCACCGGGAAAAGCGCCAGACCCTGGAGAGGGTGAGCCCGCCCGGGATCAGCATGTGTTTTTCCCTGCATCTTTTCCAGAGGCTCCATGAATAGTGCTCCCGGGAGTTCAGTTACCCTCGCGCGCAGCATAGAGTCAATGACGAAGCAAGCAAGAATGTGCTGTATTTTTCAGCCTATTCCTGTACAATGGCGGGCTTTCAATCAAACTATAAGGCTCACTTATGGCGCGCAAACCCACGCGAGCGGCAGCAAAGAAAAAGCAACCTGCAGCAGTACAAACTTCAGAATCTATCGAAGAACAAACCAGGCTCTTTCTGAAATCTGGTAACAAGATTGACATCATCCAGTCCGGCGTCAGTGGCCAGCCTACTATGGCGGTCAATAAGCAGATAAAGCTCGGCAACAAGCAAAAAACCGCTTAACCCCTTTCAGCACTCAGTCGATCTTCAGCGCAGTTTTGGCGAAAGCCAGGGCGGCGGCGGAGTCGACCCGCGAGCTGTAGGCTTCCAGAAACAGCTTCCCGACGATGTTGCCATCCGGATCGATTACTATCATGCCCGGGTGAGGGATCCCATAGCGGGAATCGCCCTGCTGGTACTGGTCATTGAGAATGCCCAGGGTCTTGAAGCTGAGCCCGTTGATATCAGACAGCACGGGAATAGTGATGCCGAATTTATCTATGAATACCTGCTGTAAGGGTGGGCTGTCGTAGGTAATGGCCACCAGTCCGATGCCAGCCGCGGCGAAATCCGCGCTGTGTGCCTGTAACTGGACCATCTGGCGCATGCAGTAGGGGCACCAGTCCAGTGACCGGCTCGCCGTGAACACCGTGCCATTTTTCCCGGCAAATTCCTCGATCAACGTGATATCACGGCCCTGGTAGCGTGCGCGCAGTCCCGGGAAGCGTGAGCCCAGCGCGGGGCCCGGATCAAATTCGTCGCTGTCTTCTGCCACGAACATGTCTTTTGTCACTGCGGCGTAGGTGGCTTCCTTCAGCTGTTCGCGCCACAGATAACCCAGGGCAACTGCCAGCACCAGCACGGCGAGTAAAATGACAAGAATCTTTTTCATATATCAGAAGGTCCTCAACCCTGAAGCGTGACACGCAGCTCAATTTATTGTCGTGAGTCTAAATGAATTGCGTTCCCGATCCCATGGCAGTTGTCCCTGAGTGCTGCGAACGCGTATCCTTTGGGCGACACAATCGGGGACACCTGACAAGCTATGCTGGACCAACTGCTAATCGCCGGCCTTTTTTTCGCCCTGGTGATCAGTCTCGTACTGACATCGTGGCCGGCGGTATGGGTATTTGCAAGCGCGATGCTGGCGGCCTATTTCCTGGATCTCGTAGGGACTTCGCAGCTGTTGTCAAAAGCGACCAACTCGGGTCTGATCACGCTGATCCTATTGTTGCTGGTTTCTATCGGCCTGGAGAAACTGTCCTGGCTCACCCGGCTCTCGGGCAAACTTATCACACCAAATTATGCTGCCAGTCTGCTGCGTATGGGCTTCTTTGCCGCCCTGTTTTCAGCCTTTGTCAATAATACAGCGGTCGTTGCAACGCTGGCCCATACCGTGCGAAACAATCGCCATCATCCGGCATCCCGGCTGTTGATCCCCCTGTCCTATGCCGCAATCCTGGGCGGCACGATCACGCTGATAGGCACTTCCACCAACCTGATCGTCAGCAGTTTTCTGGAGGACGCGACGGGACAGGGGCTCGCCTTCGGCGACTTTTTCTGGGTGGGGCTCGCCGTTACCGTTTGTGGCCTGCTGGTTATCCTGGCCAGCTCGCGCCTTCTGCCGGCGGGCAACAGCCAGCAGATCGATATCAACGAGTACCTGATCGAGGTCGAGGTGGACGAGGACTCCAGGCTGGTTGGCAAGACTATCCTGGACAATGGCCTGCGCGAGCTGGAGGACCTATTCCTGGTGGAAATCGTCCGCGGCAACCGGCTCATATCGCCGGTCGCACCGCAGGAGATTATCAGGGCGGGAGACAAGCTGATTTTTTCCGGTGACATCAAGCAGGTGAATGCCCTGGAGTCGTTTCATGGCTTGCGCCTGTTCGCGGTGGAGGAGGGGCTTCTTCGCACCAATATGATGGAAGTGATTGTAATGCCCGGTGCTACCATCGAGGGCAAGACCGTCAAACTCAGTGGGTTTCGCTCCGTATTTGATGCCGCAGTGGTGGGTATGCGGCGCGGCGGCAAACGCCTCTCCGGAAAGCTGGGTAATATCACCATCCAGGCCGGCGACAATATGATGCTGGCGGTAGGGCCCGACTTTAATGAACGCAAGAACCTGGACAAGAACTTCCTGGTTATCAATGACTCGGTCGGCGAAATAAAAACTACCCCCTTCCAGGACTACTTTATTACCGGCGTTCTGCTGCTGGTAATTGCCCTGGCCTCGCTGGAACTCGTTCCGCTGATCAAGGGAGTGACTTTCCTGCTTGTCTGCATGCTGGCTTTGGGCGTTGTAAAGGGCTCGGAGCTGCGACGGCGTTTTCCATTTGAGCTGTGGATCATAATTGCCTCGGCGCTTACCCTGTCGCAGGCGTTGACCAATTCGGGCCTGGTAGCGGTACTCACAGGAACCCTGCATGACAACCTGGCGCAGCTGGGCCCCTATGCGGCACTGGTGGGTATTTATTTTGGGACGCTGCTCCTGACGGAGACGATGACCAACAATGCCGCCGCGGCACTGAGTTTCCCCATTGCGTATGGCCTTGCAGAGAGCTACGGGATAAGCCCTATGCCGTTTATCATGACGGTGGCTTTTGGTGCCAGCGCCAGTTTTCTCACGCCCTATGGTTACAACACTAACCTGATGGTGCAAAACCTGGGGGGCTACGAATTGCGAGATTACTTCAGGGCGGGCCTGCCACTATCGATTGCCTATTCCGCGATCGTGATTTTCCTGGTGCCCCGCGTATTTCCGTTTTAGATCTGTGACAATTCAGCTTGGCGGTACTCAGCTCCTGCTATAATTTCGCCTTAACCGATAACAGAATAACAAAGGAGAGACGACATGATTTCCATGCCCGGTATGATTGAGCGCGCGGCGCGGCTAAACCCTGATGGCATATGTACCCGCTATCAGGGGCGCCAGCACAGCTGGGCGGAAACCGGACAGCGTGTGGCGCGTCTCGGCGGGGCGCTGGCGGCCCTGGGACTGGCCGACGCGGACAGGGTGGCCATTCTAAGTCTCAACAGTGACCGTTACTATGAAGCGGTATTTGCTGTCCCCTGGGCGGGTGGTTGTGTCGTGCCACTTAATACCCGTTGGGCCCTGGCTGAAAACAACTACGCGGTAGCAGATTCCGGGGCGCGCGTATTGCTGTTTGACGATGCCTTCATCGCGCAGGCTGAACAGCTGTTGTCTGCTATTCCGGCGCTGGAAGCGGCGGTTTACATGGGGGATGGCGAGGCGCCGGCCTGGGCGCGCTCCTACGAACAAATGATTGCGGAGCACAGTGCAATTCAAGCCTCAGCCAGGGGTTGGCACGACATGGCGGGTATATTTTACACCGGTGGAACCACCGGCTTTCCGAAGGGCGTAATGCAGTCGCATCGGGCCCTCTGGGCCAGCGCTATGGGCGCACTTCCCGAGTTCAAAATGAACCGGGAGAGTGTCTACCTGCATGCGGCCCCGATGTTTCACATGGCGGACTTTGCCGGCTCTATGAGTGCGACCTTGCGTTGCGCCAGCAATGTTATGTTGCAGTCATTTGATGCCGCTGCGGTATTGCGTGCTTTTGGCGAAGAAAAGATCACCCACGCGTTACTGGTGCCTTCCATGATCAAGATGGTGCTCAACGACCCGGCGATCGCCGACGCCGATGTCTCCAGCCTCCAGTGCGTGGTTTACGGTGCGTCTCCCATGCCCACAACAACCCTGGAACGATTTATGAGCCTGTGGCCCGCGGTTGGCCTGGTTCAGCTCTACGGGCAAACCGAGCTGGCGCCTGTCGTCACCGCGCTGTCGATGGAAGATCATAGTGAGGGAAGTGAAAAACTCAGATCAGCGGGTCGGCCAACAGCCACCAGTGACATCCGCATTGTCGATGAGCAGGGCAACGACTGCCCCCAGGGGGATTCCGGTGAGATTGTTGTGCGCGGCCCCCACACGATGCTGGGCTACTGGAACAAGCCAGAGGAAACCGCCAATGCGCTGCGCCACGGTTGGGTCTTTACCGGGGATGCCGGCTACCTGGACCGGGACGGCTATGTGTATATCGTCGATCGGGTGAAGGATATGGTGGTCTCCGGTGGGGAAAACGTCTTTACCACCGAGGTTGAGAACGCCGCCATCAGCCACGCGGCTGTGTTGGACGTGGCAGTGATCGGTGTTCCACACGAGGAGTGGGGGGAAGCGGTGCACGCGATAGTGGTGCTGGTCCCGGGGGAATCGGTGACGGCCGAGGACATTATCGCCCACTGCCGGGAACGGATAGCAGGGTACAAGCTGCCCAAATCCATCACGTTCAGGGAAGAGCCACTTCCCCTGTCCGGTGCCGGCAAGGTTCTCAAAACAGAGTTGCGAAAGCCTTTCTGGGAGGGACATGACCGGCAGGTCAACTAGTTGGTGGCCCGCCCTGTGCGATCGGTTCCGGGACTATCAGGACGCCTGTGCAGGGGAGTCCGCGTAAAACTGGCTGTACCATTTGCGGAACTTGGCAAATGGCCCGTCGTTATCGCACAACAGCGGTTTCTCAAAATATTTCTTGTGTGACCAGATGATCTGGTCCTCGGACATCTGTTTGCAGATATCCTTGATGATCGCATCCGCAACGCCGCCTACCTGGTCCTTGCCATCTACTTTTTTCTGAACAAACGCATAGAACGCGCGGGAGTTTTCCTTGTCGACCGGGGTCAGGTTGGCCATCAGGATGGTTTCGCAAATACCACTGAAGCGCACCGTTGCCTGGCCGGGCCCCGTGCTGTTATTGGCGATAATCCCGACGATCTCTCCCCGGGGGGTCGCCATTTTGCTGACCAGTTTGCCGCGCCGGTAAACCCCGTCAAATTCCATAACCTCGGGGGTAGGAACATTCTGGGTGCCATGCACATAGAGAAAATGTGCTGGATCTACCGCGTTTTCGCCGATTTCCTGCATGTGGGTGTTGATGTCCCACATGTGCAATTTGAGTGCACCCCATTCGCCGTTATCCGGGGCGGCCTCTGATATGAGCTCCGGTTCGAAGTAGGGTGCCAGCCCTTCGGGGTGGTACCACACGAATATGACCTGGTTCATTTCCCTTACGGGCCAGGGGCGGATGACCTGTTCGCCCCTGGCAATCCTGGGTGGCAGACGATTGGCGTAGGGAACATCGGTACACTGTCCCTCACCATTGTAGGCCCAGCCGTGGAAAGGGCACACGATCGAGTCACCGATCACTGAGGCGCCGCCACCTGCGTGGTCGCGAATACCGTAACCCAGGTGGGCGCCCATATGGGGGCAGTACGCGTCCAGCACCTTTGCTTCGCCGCTTTCGGTTCGGAACAGGACCAGGTCCGTATCAAAATATCGCAGCGGCATCGATGCCGCGATCTCCAGGTCATGGGAATAAGCTACCTGAAACCAGCCGAATGGCATGGACATGGGGATACGTTCACTCATGGTGGCGCTCACTTGTTGTAGAGGGTGGGAGTTACAATATTGTGGGGCAGCGCGGCCAGGAATGTAATGACTTGCAAAAACTGATTGCCTCGTTACCTGAGCAAATAGCTAAACCCCGGGCGGGAATCTGCTGCCAGCCGTTTAAACGCCAACGGTTGCCGGCAGCAATGGAGGAGGTCAGGGATCGATAAAACTCAGGTACTTCAGGTGCTCAATACCCACGTCCGCATCTTTTCCCTTGCCACCGGGAACCCCGTCGGACCCAAGGGTATACAGTTTGAACTCCTCTGCGACGCCGCCCAGTCCACTGCGTTCATAAAGATAGGGGCGCCCCCAGGGGTCTGCCGGCACCGTTGCCAGGTATCCGCCGGTTTTAAACTTTCTCGGTAGTGGGGGGACAGTCGTGGCTGTGGCCAGCGCCTGCAGCCCCTGCGACGTGGAGGGCAGGGCAAAGTTGTCGGCCAGGTACTCGCCCAGTGCGAGGTTTACCTGCTCCAGGTCGGCTCTAACCTGGCCAATATGGGTTTCCTTGTCCTGCAGCGGACCGATGCCCAATCGGGCATGCAGTGCAGCGGCCGGGTCACTGCTGCAGAAGATTTCCCAGTCGACGTCGGACGGCCTGCTCTCTGCATTGTCCCCCCACACGATAAAGCGGCGAAAGTCGTGGCTTGAAATCATCGGGTCAGAGTTGCGGTATTCGCCACAGACCACATCCCCCGGAAAGCTTTCGAGATTCTGAAACTGCACGCCCCGGGTTTCTGCCAGGCGGGTCATCATGAGAGCCTTCGCATGTTCTGTATTATCCGAGCAGGCGAGCAGCAGGAGACACGCGCCGGTTATCAGAGCCGATCTGACCAAAGCTCTCTCCTTGTAAAATAGCTGGGTGATGAAATTCAGCAGTGCCGCGGCTTACTTGCCCGGGGCACTGCGCTTGGGTCTTGCCTTGGGTTTGACTTTGGCCCGGGCTTTGGCCTTTAGCCTGGGTGTCGCCCGTGTCCCGGTTTTTTGTCTTTGTCTTTGTCTTTGTCTTTGTCTTTGTCTTTGGGCTGGCCTTGGCAGATGCGCTGCTCACCCCCACGCTTTTGGTGGCGGTTTTGCGGCGCCGCAGTCCCGCGGCGTCCTCCAGCTCTACCAGCGACTCCTCCATGTAATCGATAAGGCGCTGGACCTGGGGGACTGATTTTCGGCAGGCCACAATACCGAAGTCGAGATTGTCGTTGTTGCTGACCAGGGTAAAGTTCATGGCACAGCCGTCCATGGGTATAGAGACCGGGTACATGCCGTCCAGGCGAGCGCCGTTCCAGTAACGCTTTTCGCGCGGCCCGGGCACGTTGGAAATGACGGTACTGAAGGCGGGGAACCGGCTGGCCAGCCCGGTGAGCTGGGTGAGTAGCAAAGGGGCCTGGCTGATGGCGGTATAGGCCTGGATTTCGCCGCTGGACATCTGCTGCAACTGCGCCTTGGAGGCATCCATTGATTCCTTGATCTGCCTGAAGCGCTTTGCAGGGTTTCTGACGTTTGTCGCAAGGTCCGCGATAACCATGCCTATCGCATTGGCGGAGTCGGTATCGCCCGCCGCTCGCAGGGAGACCGGCGCCATGGCTTTGAGTGAGATCTTGGGCAGATCGCGCTGCTCCTGCAGGTGTTTACGCAATGCCCCCGAGCACATGGCCATGACTGCGTCGTTAAGGGTGCCGTCATAGGCCCGCCCCATGGCGCGCACCCGCTCAAACGGCCAGGATTGTGCAACAAACCGGCGCGCGCCTGTAATCTGGGTGCTCACGCTGGTTTTTGGGATTTTGTGGAAGGGTACGGACATTGTCTTGTTGCGTCCCAGCCAGACGTTGGCGGATTCCCGCAACGCTTTCGCCACATTGACGGTACCGCCGAGTTGATCCCTGAATGCCTCTATGACTGCCTTGACTTCTGCATCCTTTGGTCGTTGATTCTGGGCGGATTTACTGGCAAGTTCTGCCTTGTAGATCTCATACGCCTCTCTGGATAGGGGGGAAATTTTCACCTTGCTGCGGGCATTGGTTGAATACATGCTGCTCATCAGGTGCATGGACCCCACACCGTCGATGGCGCAGTGATGAGCCTTGAAATAGGTGGCAAACTGGCGGTTGGGCAGGCCTTCGATCAGGTGGATTTCCCACAGTGGGCGCGAGCGATCCAGCAATGTGCTGTGCAGCCTGGAGATGAGTGCAAACAGTTCGCGGTAACGGCCCGGTTTGGGCAGGGCGGAATGGCGGATATGGTATTCCATGTCCATTTCGTCATCCTCTTCCCAGAAGATATTGCCCGCCACACCCAGTCGCCCCATTTTCAGCTTTTCTCCGAAGGGGCGTCGCAGTTCGCCGTCGTAGCGAAGAATATTACCCAGGTTGGCCAGGAAGGTGGTGTCGTCGACATCCTTTGGAAGGGTGAACAGGTTGAGGCCACCCACGTGCATAGGCGTTCTGCGTGATTCGGACAGCAGGAAAAAGGCATCGGTAAGTGGCATTCTGCGCATGGGCAAGACTCCTGTAATTATAAAAATAAGAGTGCTGATAAGGGTCCTAGAATAGACCAATCATAATGCTGAGTGAAATAGTTACTGTCAGTGGGGCTCTGGCATGACTATTTATGCCGACCAACCGGAAGCGCGAGACGCTTTCCTACATAATTGCCGCGGTAGTTCGGGTAGTCTTCGAGAAGCTGTCGGGGGCTGTAGTTCAGAGGCTTATTGAAACAGGAGTGAGCGGCAGATGGTTTTGGAAGGCAAAGTAGCACTGGTCACTGGCGCGGGGCAGGGAGTTGGCCAGGGAATCGCTCTGGCGCTGGCTGCTGCCGGTGCGCGTGTGGCTGTCACGGGACGTACCGAAGCAAAACTGGAGGCCACCTGTGATCTTATAAAATCGCGCGGTGGAGACGCGCTGCCGGTGGTATGCGACGTGAAGTCGCCCGATTCGCTGGAACGCTGCGTATCCGCGGTGGTAGCACACTACAAGGGGCTGAACATTCTGGTAAACAACGCGCAGGAGGTGCCGCTTGGTACACTGCAGCAGGTGACAGACCAGGCATTTGCCGCCGGGTGGGAGTCAGGCCCACTGGCAGTGTTTCGGGCGATGAAGCTCTGTTATCCCCACCTCAAGGGTGATGGTTGCATCATCAATCTCGCCAGTTCCTCTGCCAAGCGCTGGGATATGACGGGTTATGGTGCCTATGCGGCAACCAAGGAGGCCATTCGCTCGCTGACCAGGGCCGCTGCCTGTGAGTGGGGGATGGACGGCATCCGTACTAATGCGATACTCCCCCTGGCCAGTTCGCCCGGCATGGCCTGGTGGATGGAGCACAAAGCGGATGAGGCTGAAGCGTTCGTTGCCAGCATACCCCAGGGGCGAGTCGGGGACTGCGAGCAGGATATCGGACGCTTTGTCGTTTTGTTATGCAGCGCTGACTCGGCCTACGTGAATGGGCAGAGTATCGCCGTGGATGGTGGTCAGGCCCTGATGGGTTGACGCCGGCTCGCGCTGTGCAGGGTGTTTTGAATTTGAGGTATCAGATATGCGCGTCATGATTACCGGGGCCACCGGGTTCGTGGGCTACCATACCGCTGAGGCTCTGCTCGCGGCCGGCCACGAGGTCAGTCTGCTGGTGCGCAGTGAGAGCAAGATGCAGCGACTGTTCGGCCAGGGCCGGATCAGGCAGTTCACTACCGGCGACATTACCGATGCCGGTCAGGTGCGACGCGCCCTGGCGGGTTGTGACGCCGTGGTGCATTCGGCCGCTATGGTCTCCACGCATGCCACAGACGCTGACGCGGTTTACCGCACCAATGTCGACGGTACCTCCACGGTAATGCAGGCGGCATTGGACGAGGGCGTGGCAAGCATTATCCATGTGTCCAGCGTTACTGCCTTGTATGATCCTGAGGCAGCGGTACTCGACGAGAATTCGCCGCCGGGGGCAGGCGCGACCGGCTACGGGCGCTCAAAGGTGGCCT
Source organism: uncultured Gammaproteobacteria bacterium (assembly GCA_963765545.1). Classification (GTDB taxonomy): domain Bacteria; phylum Pseudomonadota; class Gammaproteobacteria; order Pseudomonadales; family Halieaceae; genus JARRPM01. The sequence continues at coordinate 298,568 of CAVXWW010000004.1, forward strand.
GTGAAAACCATGTCAGGCGTCTGCAGGCCGCCGGAGCACCTATCAGTATCAGCTACCCGGCGACCGTGATCGGGCCGGATGACCCGGGCCTTACCGAAGCCCATATAGGCTTGCGTACCTACCTGCAACAGTTTGTACCGCTGATGCCCTCGGGTACACAGTATGTGGACGTGCGCGATATCGCTGCGGTGCACCTGCAGCTGCTGGAGCGGCCGGAGCTGGCCGGGAGGTACATACTGGGGGGACATTACCTGCCGTGGCGAGAGCACGGGGGCCTGCTGCGCCGGGTGACAGGCAGGAAGCCGCTGGAGGTGCGGCTCAATCCGGCACTGATGCGCCTGGCAGGCCGCTTGTGCGATCGCATCGGTGGTTATGTAAAACTGGAACTGCCCCTCACGGAAGAGGGTCTCTCCTATGCGACCCACTGGGTGCTTATGGACAATCGCAGTGTGGAGGAGGGGCTCGGATTCCGGTTTCGGCCGATAGAAGAGTCTTTTCGCGATGCCATCAACTGGTTATACAAGGCCGGCTATATTACTGCGGGCCAGGCGGGTGACGCCGCTGCCCGGAGGCCTGGCTGAGTCACCGACAGGCTACTGTGCGAGTAGTAGTCCTGGCCAGAGACCACTCGTGCGTAGGAAATATCTTGCCCGGGTTTGCCCGAGGGCGGGTTTGCCGGCCGAAATTTGTTTCAAATCAATAGCGCTCCCTTGTTGTTCCTTTATAGTTAAGTGGTATCATGAGAGCATAACGGATAAGGATTTCGCGTGGTATCCAGCCCGCTGCAAGAACGACAGACCAACCTCCGGAAAGCCAACAGGCCATTTACCGACTCCCGCGCGCGGGCTTTTCGTGTGGTTGGTGCATGCGGTTGATTGTCCCTGCGAAGGGTGGCAGCATTGGCATCCGCCGGTTTGGGTGATTCAGGGTGAAAATATTTGGTAAGAGTTGGCTAAATTATTAATTTCCATGGCTTATTCCCGCAATGGTATTTATCTTGGGAGTCAGAATAACAGCTGTATCACGGTGGCCTGTGTCATCGCATGTATAACAAGGCGGAAGGCCGCCTGACAAAGTTTCAAACCTAACTATACTAAAATGCTCAGAGGGAAGTCTCATGAAGAAAAAAGCGCTCGCATTGTCCGTACTCGCTGCAGTTAGTTCGCAGGTCGGGGCGTTCCAGTTAGACACCCCGGATGACTGGAAAATCCGTTGGGACACCCAATTTAAAGGTAACCTGCAGTCTCGCCTCGATGCCTCCAAGCGCAGCGTGGTCGACCCTACAAAGTTCGCCAATGCCCGCATCGCAGATGACTCTGATTTCTCGGTTGACCGCACAAGCGGCGGCATCAGCAGCGCGCGTATCGACATTCGTTCGGAACTCGACGTAATCTGGAAGCAGGACTTTGGCTTCCGTATCAGCGGCGCCGGTTGGTACGATGCCGCCTACGAAGACAGCGATAACCCCGAGAGTGGCACGCTGCCCAGCACCGGCGGTCTCGCTTACGATTACTCCTGGGCCGGCCTCACTTACAAGCCCGGTGAGTACAGCGATGAGGCTGAGGACCTGAGCTTGCTCGGGGGCGAACTGCTGGACGCATTTGTTTTCGGCAACTGGTTCATAGGCGACACGGCGCTTGGGGTCAGAGCGGGCCGCCATACGATTTTCTGGGGTCAGAGCCTGCTGGCTACCGGTGCCATCACGGGTATTGCCGGCTCCATGACTGCGCTTGACTCGAGCAAGGGTCTTTCTGTCCCGGGGACGGAAGCGCAGGAACTGTTCATGCCGTCTACCAAGATCTCCACGGTATTCCAGGCGACCGACAACCTGACCTTGAATGCCTACTATGAATTCGAACACCGGGTAAACCGCAACCCGGAAACCGGAACCTTTTTCAGCCCGGTGGAAGTGCTCACCGAGAACAGTGAGTGTTTTGTGTTGGCCGCGGGAGTTAACGGCGGACCCAGAACCTGTTTCAAAGTCAGGGACAACAAGATCGAGGACTCCGGTGAATTCGGTTTCAACCTTCAGTACACCATCGAGCCCTGGAACCTGGAAACCTCCTGGGTCTATATCAACGGTTCCGACCGCACCGTTGCCGGTGTATACGGCACTTTTGGCGGTGTGGACCCCGAAATCGTCGCCAAGTATGCCAGGCCATGGGATGAAGGCGGCGCCAATGCCAACATCGCGGGTGAGTGGGGTTGGGTGTTCAAGAAAAACGTCGAAACCTTCGGCCTGGCTCTGTCCAAGCAGATGTTCGATATCAGCTTCGGCATGGATATCGTCTTTCGGAAAGATGCGGGTCTGAACCCGAACTTCACCGCAGGACTTACCCAGCGTCCTGGCGCGACCCCGGCCGATTTCAGCGCCGATGAAGATGACTACCCCGGCGCGACCGGTGATGTCTGGGGCGTGGTGGTTAACGGTGTGGGTTTCCTCAACGGCGATTGGGGCCTGTGGGATGGCGGCAGCTGGATTCTGGAATACACCACCAGCTGGCTGGATGACTACTCTGACGCAAACTACGGTGGAACCAAGGCGTATTCCGAGCAGTTCGCGAACCCCCTCATTCACAAGAATCGCGTTACCAGCCAGGTTGCGGCGGTATTTCGCCCAACCTGGTATCAGGTCTTTCCCGGTTGGGACATGACGCTTCCGGCGTCGATCTCCTACGGTATCGACGGGGAGCAGCCTCCCCAGGGCTCTGTTGTGCATGAGGAGTTGGGTAACGGCAGTCTGGGTGTCGCGTTCCTGGTGAATGAGCAGTGGTCATATGAGGCCAGGTACAATTTCTACTTCGGTCCCACGGCAAATGGTACTACCGGCCCGCTTAATGACCGCGATAACATTTCCCTGACGGTGAAAAGGACCTTCTAGGAAAGAAGTGGCGCCTGCCTCAGTTGCATCTGCTGGCAGGGGCCGTCGAACTGGCTGCTAACAGGCGCCAACAGGCGCCAACAGGCGCCGAAATGGCGGGTAATAGCGATGGTGTCACTCGGGCAACACTGCGATGACACCACTGCTAATGGCGCCCTTGCGCAAGACCTGTGATTACCGGCTTGCGCGATGGTGTGAATGTGGAGAATAGAGAAAACCGGTTTGCGGAGTGCGCTTGTTCGCCCGGGTGAAGGCGCAACCCCGGCTCTGAAAAGTGTTCGATGCATTTCGGGCGCGGATGGCGCCTCCGTCGATTACATTAGAATAAACAAGTGGAAACAATATCATGGCAATAAGAAAAGCTCTGCTCAGCATCTTGCTGGGCGCACTGTTGATTCCCTGCACTTTGTCCCATGCCGCCACCTACGATGTTCTCAATTTGCCTGCGGCGCCCAGCAAGCTGGCAGCAAAGGCGCCCATGTTTGTTATCAAGCAATTCGGCGACCGTTTTTTCGCTGCCGGAGCATACGGGCATATCGTTTACTCCGATGATGGGGGTAAAACCTGGACCCAGGCAGAGGTGCCAGTGCGTTCTACCTTGCTGGACATCACTTTTGTGAATGACAAACAGGGTTGGGCAGTGGGTCACGAGGGCGTTATATTGCACTCCGGCGATGGCGGGGCCACGTGGGAATTACAGTACGACGGGCTGCGCTATGGTGAGGAAGGCCTCGCTTTTTACGAGAAACTGGCTGCCGACAACCCCGACAACGAGCTTTATCCTATCTATATAGGAGAGATGGAATTTGCGATTGAGCAGGGCGCTGACAAGCCATTTTTCGGCGTCAACATGTACGATGAGAAGCACGGTCACGTTGCCGGTGCTTACGGCATGATCCTGGTGACATTCGATGGTGGGAAGCACTGGGAGCATCGCTTGCACAACATCGAGAATGATGATTTTTACCATATTTTTGACTTCTCTCCACTGCCGGGAACTGGCCGCTTTTTCCTCAGCGGTGAAGCCGGGCTGCTGCTGATCGGGGACGTGGGAGGAGAAAATGCCAAACGCGTGCATTCAGTTCCCTGGGAGGGCAGTTTTTTTGCAACGGTTGCTGCAGCTGACGGCTCTATCGTTATGGGAGGTTTGCGCGGCAGAATGTTCCGCACTGCGGATGAAGGTCATACCTGGGTGGTGGTAGAAAAACCACCCACCAGTGCCATCGTTGCGATGACCCGCCTGACAGATGGAACCATTTTGGCGGCGGGCATGGCCGGTGAAATCCTGCTTAGCAAGGACGATGGTTTCACATTTTCCATGAGTCCCGCGTCCGGGACTGCAGGGCCGATTTTTGACGTGGCGCAAGGGGAGGGCGATACCCTCTTGCTTGCCGGGCCTAGAGGTATCAATACGGTCACGTTGAAACAGTAACCACAAAGAATTCCTGGAGAATAACAAATGGCCCACTCGCAAGAATCCGAACTGCCCGTCATAGCAGACCTTCATGAGTTTGATTTCCAGTCCGGGACATTCCTGGAAAAACTGGTGTTTAACAATCGTCCTATTGTGATGATACTTTGTCTGATAGCGACCATCATACTGGGTTACCAGGCGACCAAGATACAGTTACAGGCAGGCTTCGAAAAGATGCTGCCCAAAGCTCATCCCTATGTTCTTAACTACCGCGATAATGCCGACGGCCTGAAAGGTCTTGGTAATAACCTGAGGGTTATCGTGGCTGTGAAAGATGGCACGATATTCACGCCTGAAAACCTCAAATTCGTCGAGGAGGTCAACGACGAACTGTTTTTCATGCCGGGTGTTGACCGAAACGGTATGAAGTCCATCTGGACGCCCAATACACGCTGGCGAGTGGTGACAGAGCAGGGTTTTGAAGGCGGGCCGGTGATTCCCGGAGACTATGATGGAAGTGCGGAATCGATAGAGGAAGTCAAAGTAAATATCCAGCGAGCGGGTATTATTGGCGACCTCGTAGCCAATGATGAAAAATCTGCCGCGATTATCGTGCCACTCCTGGACACCAATCCGGAGACAGGGGAGCGGCTCGACTACGCTGAATTGGGTGTCAAGCTGGAGGAAATCCGCGCGAGATTTACCGAGGCAAATCCCGACCGCACTATCCACATCATCGGCTTTGCCAAACTGATTGGCGACCTTATCGAAGGTTTGTTCTCAGTGATGCTGTTTTTCGGTATTGCGGTGGTCATCACCATCATACTGCTGTTTCTCTATACTCGGTGCATGCGCTCCACGCTGATGGTGGTTGGTTGTACGCTGATAGCGGTGATCTGGCAGATCGGTATTCTCGCCACCCTGGGCTATGAGCTCGACCCGTTTTCGATTCTCGTTCCCTTCCTGGTGTTTGCCATCGGCGTTAGTCACGGCGCCCAGAAGTTGAACGGCATCATCCAGGATATAGGCCGCGGCACGCACCGCTATATTGCTGCGCGATATACCTTCCGGCGCTTGTTCCTGGCGGGTGTTACCGCACTGCTGTCTGACGGTGTGGGTTTCGCCGTACTGATGATAATCCAGATCCAGGTGATTCAGGACCTGGCAATCACTGCCAGTATTGGCGTGACGGTGCTGATTTTCACCAACCTGATATTGATTCCCGTGGTCCTGTCCTACACAGGTGTCGGTAAAGTCTGTGCCGAGCGCGCCGCCAGGCCTGTCAAATCGATCGCAGACATGCACTGGTTGTGGCGCTTCCTGCTCATATTTACCCATAAAGGGCCTGCAGCAGCGGCGATAGTGCTGTCCATCCTGATGAGTATTGGTGGCTTTTATGTGGCCCAGGACCTGCAGATCGGTGACCTGGATCCCGGGGCGCCGGAGCTGCGGGCTAATTCCCGCTACAACAAGGATGTGGCCTACATGATCAACAGCTATTCGGTGAGTACCGATGTGTTCGCGGTCATCATAAAAACGCCGCCGGATGATTGTGTTGACTACGAAAGCCTCAGCCTCGCAAATGAATTGGAGTGGCGCCTCCGCCAGGTGCCGGGTGTGGAAGATGTACGCGGTCTGAACGTCCGTACTCGCCAGATCATGTCAGGTATCAATGAGGGCTTTCCCAAGTGGATGTCTCTGTTCCGTAACCAGGACACGATCAACTACGCGGTCACCGAGCTGGTAAATCTCGATTATGTTGATCCGGGCTGCTCATTGTGGCCGATGGTTGTCTATCTCGCAGACCACAAGGCTGCCACCCTGACGGGCGTGGTTGATGCGCTGGAGCTGTTCAATGAAGAGTGGCCCAGTGCGAAAGCAGACTTCCTGGGTGCGGCCGGTAGCTCCGGCTTTGAGGCGGCGACCAACATCGTGGTCAAAAAGGCCAACCGTGAGATGCTCTTCTACGTGTACGGCGCTGTGATCGTTCTGTGTATGCTGACCTTCCGGTCTGTACCTGGTGTGATCTGTGCGGTTCTCCCGCTGATGATGACATCGATACTCTGTGAAGCACTGATGGTTTGGCTGGGCATTGGCGTGAAGGTGGCGACCTTGCCTGTAATTGCGCTGGGTGTGGGTATAGGTGTGGACTACGCCTTGTATGTGTTGACGGTGATTCTTGCGAAGACCCGGCAAGGTCTGAATCTTACCGATGCCTACTACGAAACGCTGAACTTTACCGGCAGGGTGGTGGCACTGATCGGTGTTACGCTCGCGGCAGGGGTTATTACCTGGTCCATGTCGCCCATCAAGTTCCAGGCGGATATGGGTATCCTGCTGACCTTCATGTTCCTGTGGAATATGTTTGGCGCATTGATCCTGATGCCGGCCCTGGCTACCTTCCTGCTCAAGCCTGCTAAAGTGGCTGACACCGCCTGACGTATCAGCCCGTCAGCGACGGGACTCGCAAACGGACAGCGGTCAGTGGCGCAAGCCCCTGGCCGCTTTTTTTGATATATACGATCAAGAGCCAGGCCATGGCTGTTTGCTGCCGTTTATTCAAGGCGCGTGGGACTAGAGGGTATCAGAATGCGTAAATTGCAGAGCTTTTTGGCGGTGTTGGGGGTGGTGGCCTTGCTGGGCGCCTGCGCGGCTCCCCAGCTAAAAGATGAGGTCAGCGGGGAGTTCGCAGCGGAAGGTTTGTATAAGGTCAAAAACTCCGGGTTTGCCGAGGCCTATATCCGCCGCGATGCCTCGCTGCCCGCTTATAGGGATGTCGACATAGCACCGCTGGATGTCAGTAATATCGATATCCCGAACACCGTGGTGCAGGGAACCACCCGGCGCGACTGGCAGATGACCCCGGAGCGGCAGGCAACCCTGCAATCAGTCTGGGCTGACGCCATGGACAGGGCTTTCGCCACTTACGGGCGATCCAGTGACGATGCAGGAAGCTTGCGCATTACCTCGCAGTTAATACGAATCGCCCCGGGTCGACCCACGGCCACCACCATCGGTGGAGTACTGCCACAGGCGTCCTCGCAGGACGTGGTAGAAATCTGGGCTGAATTTCGCCTTTATAAGGGGGCTAAGGGGGATTTGCTGGCCGTGATACGCGACAATCGCACACTGACGTCGTTCTCTCTTTCCAGAACAGCACCTGCCACAATACGGCAGCTGTTTGGATCGTGGGCGTCCCTACTGCATACCCGAATTTCGGGGAAGTAGGCCGACCGGCAGAAACCTCAATGTGTTACCGGGGTTAATCTGCCAGCGGCCAGATATTGGATGGGCGAAACCGCTACTCAGCACTTGTCGCCACCGTGTCTGGTTTCGTCACGCCCATGGTTTTCCTGCCATATGGCCAGGACCAGTATCGCTCCATACAAGTAAAGTATCGTTGTCATAACACACCTCTTACGCATTGGCGGGCAGCGTTCTACCCGTCTGAGTTATTAAGGTATGGGCGCAATGCTTATTCTTCAAATGGGCATTATTCAACTATACTATGAACTAAATTCATATCGAGAGGAAGAGAGGACGATGGATATCAGGGATTTGGGGCGTCTTGACCTCAACCTGCTGGTGGCCCTGGAAGCGCTCATCGAGGAGGGCAGTGTCTCCAGGGCCGCGGAACGACTGTTTATCACCCAGTCTGCGATGAGTAAAACCCTCGGCAGACTGCGAGAGTTATTCGACGATCCCTTGTTCGTGCGCAAGGGCGCAGGAATGCAGCCAACACCGCGGGCAGAGCAGCTGGCTCAGGAGTTACCCAGGGTTCTACTCGCGGTGCAGGATATGCTCGCGCCCCTGACGTTTGATCCGCTGTCCTATGAGGGTGAGTTCAACTTACTGGTTCAGGGACACATGGGCCTGTGGCTGATGCCGATGCTGGTAAGCCAGTTGAGACAGAGAGCACCCCACATCCGCCTAAGCGCGCTGACGCGAATGGACAAGCCGTTTGAGGCGCTGAAAAACGGTAAGCTGGACTTTATTCTCCAGGCTGAACTGCATAAATATCCCGCCGATCTGCGCCTCACGACGCTGGGGTACGCTCCGCCCCTTCTGCTCGCCCGCAAGGGGCATCCACTGGAGGGGCGAAAAGTTAAATGGGAAGAGATCCTGACGTTTCCCCACGTCCAGTTAGTCCTGGATGAGCTGGCTGACATCCACTTCCTGACGGGCGAAACGTCCTCTTTTTTACATCACATGGCATCTGCGGTGCCGGAATTGCGGACCGACCAACTGCTGACGGCAATTCAGGTGGTGCGCAACAGCGACTACCTGTTTCCTGCTCCGCCCCTGTTCCTGGAACAGGCTGATATGGGTATGGAACTTGTCGCCCTGCCGCTGCCGGAGGACGAACAGGTTAATCTGAAGTATGTCATGGTCAACCATCAGCGAGTTAATACATCGGCCGCACACGACTTTTTATACCAGGAAATCCTCAGCGTTATAGACTGCTTCCGCGTGAAATATGGTCTTTGTACCCTGGCGCGGTTGCGGGAGATTCGGGATCTTGAGTATTAGCCCGGACAAGGGCGTGTATGAGTGACGGCAGATTGGTATGCTGTGCCGGTCAGCGAAAATGATAATAAGGACATAGAACATATGTTGTGGTGGAAACAAACGACCCAGCGGGCATTTCTGGCCTGGCTGGGAGCCATGGTGTTTGGGTTTTGCGTCCAGGCGGCTGAGATCAAGGACAGTCTCAAGGTAGTAACCGAGACCAATAACAGCGCGGCAAACTCCCAGAAAAAAATTGACGATCTGACCCGGGAGACCCGAAACCTGCTGGAGGACTACCGCAAGTTGCTGGATGGCTCCGAGTACCAGGCGGCTTATACACGCGAGCTTGAGGAACTCGAACTGGCCCAGCGCGAGCAATTGGAGTCATTGCGTGAGCAGATCGCACAGGTGCGGGTAACCCAGCAACGCATTGTCCCCTTGATGAGGAGCATGGCCGACTCGCTGGAAAAATTCGTTGTGCTCGACCTGCCATTTCACCATGAAGAGCGCATTGCCGCGGTGCTCGATCTCAAGCAGCGTTTGCGGGAACCGGACCTGTCTGTCTCGGCAAAGTTCAGGATTCTGTTGGAGGCCTTCCAGCTGGAGCAGGATTACGGCGGTAACATTGAATCCTGGCGTGGTCCGCTACAGCAGGGGGAGCAGGAGCTGTCGGTGGAATATCTGCGGGTGGGTCGGGTAGCGCTGTATTTTCAGTCGCTGGATGGCTCGGCAAGTGGCTATTGGGACAGTAATAGTCAGGCATGGGTGCCGCTGGAAGAAGCTTACAACCGCGGCCTTGGGCAGGCCCTGCGGGTTGCACAGAACCTCACGGCACCGCAGTTGCTCGATCTGCCACTGCCGGTGCCTGGAGAAGGATCATGAGCCGTAAAGGCAGCTGGCTGGCGAGTGTCCTGCTGGGCCTGGTAGTGTCTGCGAGCAGCATTGGACAGGAGGCACCAGACTCCGCGCAGATTACCAACCTGGACCAGTTGCTTGACTCTGTGCGCCAGGCGCAACAGCAGCAACGGGCCATTAACGCCGAGCGTGAACGTGAATTCGTGCAGAACAACCGTCGCCAGAAGGAGCTGATGGCAAAGGCAAGAAGCGATCTCGAGCTGAGGAAAAAGCAGAACCAGCCATTGTTGGCGGTTACCGAAAATAACAAAACTGAAATTGCTGAACTACAACAGCAGCTCAAAAACCTGGTGCAGGAAATGGGGGATCTCTCCAGTACCTTCTATGAGTTCGCGGGTGACTTTTCCGCGGTGATGCAGCAATCGATGATAACAGCGCAATTTCCTGAGCGAAGCGAGCAGTTGCGGGCCCTGGCCGAGGGGAAATCACAGCCCACTATTGAGCAAATAGAGGGTTTGTGGCTTTTGTTGCAGGAGGAGATGACGGAGGCCGGCAAGGTATCGGTTTTTGACGCCACCATAGTGGTCGCCGACGGCTCGGCACAACAGCGCCCGGTGCTGCGCATAGGCACATTCTCGGCCTATTCACAGGGCGATTTCCTGCGTTATGTTTCAGAGACTGGAGAGCTGTTATTGCTGTCGCGCCAGCCAGGGGCCCGCTTTCGCGAACAGGCGCAACGATTTGAAGAGCAGCAGGGCGGTGTTGCCCCCATTGTGGTGGACCCCACCCGCGGCAACCTGCTTGGCATGCTCGCCTACACACCCAGCCTCCGTGAACGGATCGAACAGGGTGGATCAATCGGGCTTATTATCCTGGCACTCGGAGCCTTTGGTCTTCTGCTAACACTGTGGCGGGGTATCTACCTGGCCTTTGTGTCGCTGCGGGTCAAAGCCCAGATGCGCAGTATCGATAAGCCCAGCCAGTCCAACCCCCTTGGAAGAGTATTGTCCGCAGTAGATGGCGTTGCATTGGACGAAGAGGAATTATTGCAGCTGAAACTGGACGAGGCTGTGCTTGCGGAGATACCCGCCCTGGAGCGTGGCAACGGCCTGATCAAATTGCTGGCGGCAACATCACCGCTGCTCGGTCTGCTGGGAACGGTGACTGGCATGATCCTCACCTTCCAGGCGATCAGCCTGTTTGGTACGGGCGATCCCAAGCTGATGGCAGGTGGTATTTCCCAGGCGCTGGTAACTACAGTGCTGGGGCTGGTAGTTGCCATTCCCCTGCTGTTCGGTCACAGCCTTATCAACGCGATGTCCCGTGCCATGATTCAGCGCCTTGATGAGCAGTGCGCTGGTGTGCTTGCCCGCAACGCTGATGAGCAGGTGAGCAACTGACGTGGGCGCGCTGTCGACACTGTTCCAATCCATCCAGGATTTTGTCGATCAGGGCGGTCCGGTACTGTGGGTAATATTTGCGACCTGTTCCCTGTTGTGGGTGTTGATCCTGGAACGCATCTGGTTTCTGCGCGTATCCTGGCCGCGTCGGGCACGTAAGGTGATAGCACAGTGGAATGCCCGTAGCGATTGCCGCAGCTGGCGGGCCAAGAAGATCAGGGAAGCGACAGTTTCTGAAGTAAACATGCAACTGCATTCGATGTTACCAATGATCAAGGTACTGGTAGCACTGTGTCCCTTGCTGGGTTTGCTCGGCACGGTGGTCGGCATGATAGGCGTGTTCGAGGTAATTGCAGTCAGCGGTAATGACGATGCCCAGGCCATGGCGCGCGGCGTATACCGGGCAACTATACCGACCATGGCCGGGCTGGTTGTGGCGCTTACCGGCATATATTTCACCGTACGTCTGCGCCAACTCGCCGATATAGAAACCGGTCGCCTGGTGGACAATCTGCCATTGCTGGACAACCCAACTGCACCTGACGGAGAGCGCTGAAACCATGCCAGCAAGACGACACCTGCCCGCCGCGGAAGAGACCGAGCTGGATATGACACCGATGCTGGACATCGTGTTTATCATGCTTATCTTCTTCATTGTTACCACGTCTTTCGTCAAGGAGTCGGGCGTCACTGTCAGTACGCCACAGGCAGAAAGCGCATCCCAGCAGGACAAGGCCAATATTTTCATAGCGATTACTGCCACCGGTGAGGTGTGGATTGATCGCCGCCCCGTTGACCCCCGATCGGTGCGGGCAATCGTGGCCCGAATGCACGCGGATAACCCGGAGGGGTCTGTGATCATCCAGTCCGATGAGGATGCGTCTACACGCATGTTGGTGGATGTGATGGACCAGGTGCGCCTTGCAGGCGTCGAGGCCATTGCTATCGCGGCCGACAAGAAGGCCAACTGAGCGGGCGCTGAGTGATGCGGTTTATATTCTCACTGGTAGGCGGCCTGCTGATCACCGTCGCAGTATTTTTGTTCATGCAGAGCCTGATTAAAAGCAGGCAGGAGCAGGATGTGCTGCTGCCCGTTTACAGCACAGTGGATATTCTGCAAGAAGAGCCTGAAGAAGAGGAGCCGGAACCTGAGGATGTAGAGCCCGAAGAGCCGCTTGATGAACCTGTGATGGATTCCCTGGAGATAGCGCCGCCGACGCCCGAACCGGCTGCTGAGCTCGAAATATCTGCGCTCGACCTGGCAATGAGTGATATCAAAATCCAGGCTTCTGGCGATCGTTGGAACGGGCCGATCGGGGCCGGCGTCGGCGCCGTCAACCTTGCCGGGGGTGGCGGGGAAGATGCACAGGGGTTTATCGAGGTCATCCCCTTTGATACGCGCCGTCCCAATGTCCCCGATGTGGCATACCAGAACAAGATAAGCGGTTGGGTATTGGTCGCCTTCAGGGTGACGGGAGATGGCGGAACACGTGATGTAAGGGTGCTGGATGCCAATCCCAGGGGTGTGTTTGAAGAAAAGGTCGTTGCCGCAGTGTCGGACTGGAAGTACCAGGTGAATTTTTATGGCGGGGCAACGGGCAGCGTTGTACTAACCCAGAAAGTGGATGTCGCGTGGGAGAACTACCCACAGAACATGCCCAATGTTGATTGATTCGATGACACACCCCCGGCTGGTTTTATGCTCAGTCCCCCTCCTGTTTGCTCTGGGCCTGGCACCGGCGAGCGAAGCACAGGAAGGTCAGTACCGTAGCAAGGTTCGCATTGACTCCACCGGCGGGCTGGGCGATGGCGCGGGGCTCTCCATCGAGGAGTTGGAGCAGCAGATCAAGTCGATCAGTGATTCCTACGCAAAATCCAGCGCTGGGCGACACCTGGCCAGGCACTACGTTGAACAGGGCGAGTATCAAAAAGCGATCGATTATTATCGCACTGCGCTGTCGGCGGATGGACTGTCTGATGTGGCTAACCGGGAAATGCTGCGCGAACTGGCGCAGGTGTATTTGCTGAGCGAAAACTATGTGGCGGCAACCAGCACACTCGAGAAGGCGCTGCGGATCAAGCTGGTGCCAGACCCCGGCGATTACCTCCTGTTGGCGCAGGCCTACTACCGCCAGGGCAAGTTGGTGCAGGTGGTTGCGTCGCTGGACCCCATCCGTGAGCAGGGCCTGACGCTGAGTCTCGCCCAGAAGCGACAGGCTCTCGCGCTCTACTACCAGGCGGGTGCCTATGCCCAGTGTGAACAGCTGTTGAAGCAGTTGCTGGATGCCGAGCCGAACAACCCGGATAACTGGCACCATCTGGCATCGGTCTATGTGCAACAGGGGAAACGAAAGCAGGCGCTTGACCAGTTGACGCTCGCCAGGGAAAAGTCGGTACCGTTTGCCGAGCAGGATATGCTGCTACTGGCAGACCTGCAGGCGGTAAATGGAAATCCCTTTGGTGCTGCCACGGTTCTGGAAGATGCCCTGGGAAGCAAGGTGGTGACGGCCAATGCGCTTAACTACCGGAAGTTGTTCCAGTTCTGGTTGCAGGCCCGCGAAAACGATAAAGCAACCGCGGCGCTGATCAAGGCGGCACGATTAAGCGGCGACATCGAACTTTATCTTTACCTGGCCCAACTGCAAATGGAGGAGGAGGCCTGGCAACCCATGTACGACACGATGCTGGCAGCTTGTCAGAAGCAGCTGAAGGACAAATACGTGGGTCGCGCCAATCTTTTACTCGGCATAAGCCAGCTCAAGCTGGGCGATGAAACCTCTGCCCGGCGCTCTTTTATAAATGCCACCCTTATCGGTGGGGCCGGGGCGCAGGCAGGTAAGTGGCTGGATTTCATGCAGGCAGCCCCCGCGACGGATCGAGAAGCGCGGCGTATTGTCGGTGTCTGCCATGGCGCCAATGACAAGCAGGTCGCCGCTGACGAATTTGCGACTGATGATGGTGTCGCCGGCACAGCGGATGCGGCAGTGGCGCAATCTGAGGGGTCGTCAGGGCTTGCTGTCGAGACCAAGACGGTACCGAAGCTGTCTTTTTTCTACCTCGAGTACGATAAACCGCTGGATCAATTGGCGGGCGATGCGAGGTCCCTGGCGCTACCCATGGCTGTAGCGCTAACGAAAGGCGGCGGAACGGTTGACGGCCCGTTACAGATCATTGCCCGGGCTGAGACCGGGGTGTTGGAATTAGGGTTCCCCGTGAGGGGCGTTCCCCGCGCGGGTCGCAAATACAAGACCAGGGGTACCGCTGAGTTCAAGTGCGCCTACCTGGTTTATGATAGCAGTGCAGGTGCCCTGGCGGATGTCTGGGCCGAATTTTTAGCCGCGGTTGAAGACGCCGGGATGGAAGTGACCGACGAGCGCCGGGTGCTCCTGCAGGTAAACAAGGGCGGTGATGCCGGCGCTGCGCGATTGGAGCTGCAAATTGGTATCAAGTAGCCGGCATCGGGCCCCCGCGATTTGCGTACCGGCCGGTTTAATCCAATCTCGCTCGGGTCACGTATTGTAGTGTACACCCACTTGATCACACCCCTATTGGGAAGCGAAGTTTCAAATGAGCGTCAATGCCGCCAATCCAGATACGCCTGTCTTGTCTTCGCGCCTGACTGACATCCTTATCTTCAACGCCCTGTGGTTTCAGGGCTTGTGGTTCTGCACGGTGCTGGGACGCGATGCCATGTTGCCCGTCGCGGTGACGCTACTGCTGTTCCATATATGGTTTTCCCGGGACTATCGCAACGAGGTGCGACAACTGCTGGTCGTTGGCGGTCTGGGGATGTCGGTGGACGCGGTGCTGAGCTACGTCGGTGTCTTTCAGTTCGGTGGGGGCGCTCTGGTGCCGCTGTGGCTGTGCTGCCTCTGGCTCGGTTTTGCCGCGGCCCTGGGGCGCAGCCTTGCGTGGCTGTCCCGCTGGGGTATTCTGGCCTCGCTGGTGGGCGCGATTGCTTTTCCCCTCAACTACTGGGCCGGCATGCGTCTCGGGGGTGTCGAGTTCGGGTATCCATTGCCTGTGACGCTGGGCGTGCTCGCCCTGATCTGGGCGTTTATGTTGCCCGTCATGTTTCGGGTAACCGCGTGGTTGTCGCCTGCCGCGCCGGAGACCACCCCATGACTCGACTTGCTGCTTTTGCTTTTGCCCTGTGGACAAGTATCGCGTCCGCGGCAGAAACAGGGCCACTGCAGATGGTTGGTGAGGCCCGCCTCAAGGTCATGTTCTGGCCTGTCTACGACTCGCGCCTGTTCAGTCCCGACGGAAGCTATTCAGAAGGACGCAGACCGTTGCGCCTGGATATACAGTACCTGCGTGACATCGACGCAAAGGACCTGGTGTCGCATACCCGTAAAGAGTGGGAGCGACTCCAGGTGGCGGAAACGGATCGCTTGCAATGGCTGGCTTCCCTGGCCCGGCTGTGGCCTGACGTAGGGGAGAAGGACGTTCTGTCCCTGGTGCTGGATGAGCAGGGGCGCAGCACTTTTCTTCTGAATGGAGAGCCCCTGGGGGATATTGATGACCCGGGGTTCGGAGAAGACTTCCTTGCGATCTGGTTGTCTCCCGACACCAGCAGGCCGGAGTTGCGCCTCTCCCTGCTCGGAATAAAGTAAAGCAGTACTTGCCTTGCGCGCGCGCCAGCGACAGAATGCCCCCCCATGTTGATTCTACGAAGATTAAGGGCCGCTTGGCTGATTCTGGGCCTGGCGATGACCGCTACGGTTATGGCCGCGGATTCCCCGGGCACCGCGGAAGCAGGTAGCTCAATGAAGGCAGCTGTGGCGCCGGGTGCTGCTTCCATGCATGCCGTCCCGTTTGGCGATACCGACTACCCCCCCGAGGTCAAGCTGACCCTTGAAAAGCGCTGCATGGTCTGCCACGGCTGCTACGATGCACCGTGTCAACTCAAGCTCGACGCCTGGCAGGGACTGCAGCGCGGCGCCAGTAAGGAAAAGGTATACGACGGGGCCCGCCTGCTGACGGCTAATCTGACCCGCTTGTTCGAGGATGCCCAGACGCACGAAGAGTGGCGGGAAAAGGGATTTTATCCTGTACTGGATCACGCAGTTCCCGAAGAGAGTGTGGCGCTGAAAATGCTGGAGTTGAAGCGGGAGCACCCCTTACCTGAGGGCGATATCCTGCCCGACAGCTTCGATTTCAGGCTCGACAGGGACCAGCAGTGCCCCAAGCCGGATGAGTTTGAGACTTTCGCCGCTGACTATCCCCTCTGGGGCATGCCCTATGGTTTCCCCGCACTGTCAGATAAGGAGCACACCCTACTGACGGAATGGTTGCGCAGTGGCGCAACAGGCGTAGCCCGGCCGGCGCCAGGGGCTGAAGAACAAGCCAGTATAGAGCGCTGGGAGGCCTTTTTTAACGGCTCCAGCCTGAAGCAGAAGCTCGCATCGCGTTATATTTACGAGCACCTGTTCCTGGGGGGGCTGTATTTTTCAGACCTCGAAGATAACAGTGGCTCCTACAGCCTGGTCAGGTCCCACACCCCTCCGGGGCAGCCCATTGACATTATCGCAACCCGTCGACCCTATGACTCACCTGGCTCGGGGGAGTTTTACTACCGTTTGCAGCCTGTCAGAACTGCTGTTCTGGACAAACGCCATATGCCCTATGCACTCAACGAGGAGCGGATGCAGCGTTGGGACGCACTGTTCTTGCAGGCGGACTACACGGTCAGCGAGCTGCCGGCCTATGAGCCGCAAGAGGCATCTAATCCCTTCATCGCGTTTCGGGAGCTACCGGTGCAGTCGCGATACGAGTTCATGCTAGATGAAGCCCAATTCACTATCATGGGGTATATCAAGGGGCCGGTTTGTCGGGGCCAGGTGGCGCTCAACGTGATCGACGATCACTTCTGGGTGGTCTTTACCGACCCCAATATCATAGACCCGGACCAGAATGCTGAATTCCTGGCCAGCGAGAGCGAGCATATGCGCCTGCCATCAGGTAACAGCGGTTTGCTGACTGCCCTGATCGAATGGCGCAAGTACGCCAGGGGCCAGAGAAAATTCCTCAAGGCGAAGTCCCGCATGTTGGACAGGGCTGCGGAAAACGACGGGTTGCCGGTGGACCTGAACCTGATTTGGGACGGTAATGGCTACAACGACAATGCGGCATTGACGATCTTCAGGCACAAGGACAGCGCCACGGTAGTAAAGGGCCTGGTTGGGCAGGTGCCAAAAACCGCGTGGGTAATAGGCTATTCACTGCTGGAGAGGATTCACTATTTGCTGGTGGCAGGCTTTGATGTGTACGGCAACGTGGGTCATCAGCTGGAGACTCGTCGCTACATGGACTTCCTGCGCATGGAGGGGGAGTTTAACTTTCTCGTTTTTATGCCCGAGGACAAGCGGGTGGAGTTGCGCAACTTCTGGTACCGCGAAGCCAGCCCGGAGGTGAAGGAATATGTGTTGGGTAAAAAAGTTTTTTTCTACGAGGACAGCCGGGTCCAATATACGACCAGCGACCCGATGAAGGAGTTTTTCGCGCAATTGGCAAACCGTCTGCCGGGGTCGTCGGCTCCGCGTCACCAGCCGGTAGACGCGCGTTTCGAAAAGATGCAGGGTCTTACCGGCAAGGGCTTCAGTCTTATGCCGGAAGTGTCATTTGTGCAGGTGCTGGACGAGGACGGCAGCGACAGCGTATACACCATTGTGCACAACAGCGCCTATCTCAATAACACCCAGTTGTTTCGTGAAGACAAGCGCCGGCTGCCGGTGGAAGACTACCTGACGGTGGTAAAAGGTTTTATCGGCTCCTATCCCAATATTTTCTTTCGGGTATCCGATAGTGAGCTGGGTGACTTTGTATCAGCTATAGAAGCCATGCAAACCGAAGCGGACTATACGCAGCTGGTGACGAACTATGGCGTGCGCCGCACTGAGCCGGGCTTTTGGCAGCTCAGTGATACCCTGCACGCCGATTACGAACGGCGCGTACCCACTGAAGCGGGCTTGTTCGATCTCAACCGCTACGAAAACCGATAAGTAACACTCGTCCGTCGAGGTTTGTCCCGGTCCACCCGGCAGCCCGCATCACATCACCGGGCCAAACATGGCCACCGCGTTATTCCACAGGCGCCCTGGCAATGTCCATGCGGCGATGTCATCTGCGGTGACCTGCCTGGCGGATGCGACGTAAAGCTGCTGCCTGCCATACAGCTGCCCGGTCAACGGACGATCGACGAACAGAATGTTGTTCTCGTAGTTCAGGTCAAAGCTGCGCCGGTCCATGTTGGCAGAGCCGATCAGTGACATTTCACCGTCCATGGTCAGGGTCTTGCTGTGCAGCAGGCCGCCCACATACTCGAAAATAT
Organism: uncultured Gammaproteobacteria bacterium; assembly: GCA_963765545.1. Lineage (GTDB taxonomy): Bacteria > Pseudomonadota > Gammaproteobacteria > Pseudomonadales > Halieaceae > JARRPM01. Next base: position 316,960 of record CAVXWW010000004.1, read on the forward strand.
TGACCCCCGCCTTGAGCAGGGCAGCGTAATAACTGCGGCTGGCCGCGCCGACTATCCGCGAGTCATTCTTCGCCGGGAAAATGATGGTGGTTGTGACGCCGCGGTAGGCTGCCGCGCACAGCGCGTCCAACAGGGATTCGTTGGGGACGAAGTAGGGTGTTGATATGCATATTTCATTGCGCGCTGCATGCAGTATTGATTCAAAGGTCTCCGGCATCGCCGAGAACCGAACCGTGGGGCCGGTGCCGATAACCTGTGCTACAAAACCATCAGCTGGCTGAACCGCCGGGGGCTGTAACATCTGGCTGATATCTTCGTCTACATGACTCATCCAGTCGCAGGCAAACAGGTACTGGTTCTGGCGCGCAATCGGGCCTTCGAAACGTATGACCGCGTCCACCCAGGGCGCGTAGGCGGCCTTGATCAGGAATTCCGGGTCGGCGCAGTTCTGGCTGCCGCAATAGGTGATACTGCCGTCTATCACCATGATCTTGCGGTGGTTGCGCAAATCAAACCGCCCCGCAAAGGGTCGCAACAGCAGATTAGCGATAGGCAGTGCGGCCGCAACTTTCACGCCGGATTCATGCATGTCCTGCCAGTGCGTGGATTTGATGAGAAGCCTTGAGCCCAGAGCATCCGCCATCGCCCTGACGGCGACGCCACGCCCAACCGCACGGATCAGGGCCCGGGCAATCTTGCCGCCATTGTTATCGGGTAGCCAGATATAAAAAATGAGGTGTACATGGTGAGTTGCCGCATCGATATCTGCGACCATTGCGTCGATGGTGCTGTTCGAATCGGCCATCAGTGCGCCGGTGTTACCAGTAACCGGGTTGAGGCCGGTAATGGAATGGCCCACCCTGAACAAGTGTTCATACTGTCTTGTGCCGGCTCCGATGAACGCGTCCGATCCGGGGCCAACCGAGGCCGTGTGTTGCAGGTTTTCCACCACGTGTTTCATGCGGGCTATTCGCTTGCGGCCTATGCTGACCTCGCCAAAGAGCATATAGGCGATAATCCCGGCGAAGGGCAGGGACATGATAACGACCATCCAGGCCATTCTGGCGGCGGGTTCCCGGTAGGGGCGCAGCAGGACCCGGGGGCAGACCAGCAACAGCAGGACCATATGCATGGCCGTGATCATTGCGGAGGTGCTCATTCAGCAACTCCGGTTTTAAGGCCGCAATGAGGCGGTATCACTCTAGACTCACAGCATGCTTGCCACTGTCAGGGTGGGTGCTGTGATTAAATAGCTCCTCCAAACCGGCAGCCTGTAGCACGGCGCTAACGCGAGCGCGTATTTCAGCCGGGTACCCGCACGCCAGCGCCTCGCGGCTCAATTCTTGCGCAGTGCTGACTGGCAAGCTGCGGATCAACCATTTGATCTGTGGAATCCTGGTGGCGCTCATGCTCAGGGTGCGTAAGCCCAGTCCCAGCAGCAAGACTACGGCAACCGGGTCGGAGGCCATCTCGCCGCACAGGCTGACGGGTATATTGTGGGCGGCGGCGCTGCGCAGTATACGATCTATCTCCAGCAGAACGGCGGGGTGAACGTGATCGTAGCGTACCGCCACTCTGGGATTGTTGCGATCCAGTGCCAGCAGGTATTGGCTGAGGTCATTAGAACCGATTGAAATGAAATCGACCTTACTCGACCACAGGGGTATCTGGGAGATCGCCGCAGGTACCTCTATCATTACCCCCAGTGGTGGCCGTTCTACCTCCAGACCCTCTGCCTGCAGTTGTTCCAGTGCATCGCTGAGCAGCTCGCGAAAGTCATCCAGCTCTCCGGTTGAGCTCACCATGGGCAACAGGATTCGGAGGTTGTTCAACCCGATGCTAGCGCGAATCATCGCCCGTACCTGGGTCATGAGAAGCTGGCTGTTGTCCAGAGTGAAACGGATTCCACGCCATCCCAGTGCCGGGTTAGCCTCGTTATCGACGGGGAAGTAGGGCAGGGGTTTGTCCCCGCCGACGTCCAGGGTGCGCATGTGAACGGGCTTGCCCCTGTATGCGGCCAGTACCTGCGAATAGACCGCTACCTGCTCTTCCTCGGATGGAAAGCTGTCCCGGATCATGAAGGGAATTTCGGTGCGATATAACCCGACCCCCTGGGCGCCGTTGAACAGCCCCGGTGAGATATCGGCTAGCAGGCCGGTATTGGTGTATAGCGTTACATCAACACCATCGGTACTGACTGTGGGCAATTCGCGAATTTTCTCCAGCCGTTTTGCCAGAAAATGCTGATCATCCTGTAGCTTTCTGTACTCGGCGAGTAGCGATGTGCCGGGGCTTTGTATCACTTGTCCCTGACTGCCGTCCACGATCAGCCGGCAATTCACTGTCAGGTTGCGGATAAGCCCGGTGCCCATCACCGCGGGGACTCCCAGTGCATTGGCCAGTACAGCTGTGTGTGACAGACTGGAACCTTCAAAACAGACAATACCTTCCAGCATGCCCGACGGGACCGCGGCTATGTCCGAAACGCTTACCTGGGGCCCTACCAGCACGACGCGCCTGCCCGCAGGCAACGCAATCGCGCGACCGCCTCGCCAGGCGTTATACAGTTTGTTGCCGATGTGGTGTATGTCCTCGTGCCGTGCATTCAGGTAAGGGTCATCCATTGCCCTGAATAAGTCAGCAAAGTGCGCAATAGCCGTGCGCAGCGCACCGGGGAGCCAGTTACCGTCGTTGATACCTTTTTCCACGTGACCCAGGAAGGCCGGATCCGCCAGCAGCATGCTATAAGCAGAAAAAATCCCCGCCACACTGTCTGCCAGGTCACCCGATATGGCCTGTTTTTCGTGCTCCAATTCCTGTCTGACGGTCGCCAGCAGCTCATGCCAGTCCCGCAGGGTCTGGGCGACGTCTTCGCAAGGCGCGTTTCCCACCGCATACAACTCACCGTGATCGCACAACTGGCAAAAGCCGATACCGATACCTGGCGCCCCGGAAATACCGCTTGCTCTGGTATCGCGTTCGTCCGGACTATCCGTCGCCAGGGGACTGTTGGCCAATAGCAGTGCCAGGTGGGCAGCCAGCGTTACCAGGAATCCCTGTTCTTCTTCACTGAACTGGCGTGTCTCGCGGCCCTGCACAACCAGTACACCAATGACCTTGCCAATATGCACCAGCGGTACACCGCAGAAACTGTGGAACCGTTCTTCCTCTGTTTCTGCGATATAGTAAAAGGCTGGATGGGTTTCCGCGTCGGCGAGGTTGAGCGGGTGCCGGCTGGATGCTACCAGCCCCACCAGACCCTTGCCGCGCGGTATTCTCACGGTGCGCACAGCCTCGGCCGCCAGGCCATGGGTCGCCAGCAACATCATCTCGCCACTGCCGTTGGCAAGGTAGAGGCTGCAGACATCTACCGACATGCCTGTGCTGATCGATTCTACGACCAGGTTGACCTGGTCAATGGGCTGTTCTGCCAGTGCCACCGTTTGCACGATGCGGGCTAACTGATGGATTGTTTCTGTCATGGAGTTGGCGGTAAACGAATCCGGTTCTGTTGCGGTACAATCGTCTGTAACGACAACCTGGCAGATATTGCCACGATTGAAACTTATATATGATTATTGCGGGTAAAGTACAAGGGAAATTTGGCGCATGTGCCAGGGCTACGCATAGAGGGCGGGATCATCGGTAGAATTTATGGTTGATGTGAATAATTTACCGGACATGCCGGGTGTCGCTGTACTGTGCATCGACCGCGACACTGAGAGCATTTTTCATTGTAGTCCCGCGGCAGCGGATATGCTTGGCGAGTCCGCCACCGCATTGACCGGCAGATCACTGTGGGATGCGCTGGGTGTGCCCGGGCACGAAGAGTCTCCGCTGTCTCATGCCCTGCACTATGCCACCCGGACCGCGCTGACGCCAGTGCTGCTGTGTCCTCCCGCGCGGGGTGAAATGGTAGCGGGTGGCTACCTTTTTGCGCAAAAACACGAGGCGGGAGAGGCTGTGGTCCTGCTGTTGTTCAGGCTGGCCTCTGGTGATGAGCATATGTTCGCCCGGCCGGTAGAGGCCTCCGACGTGGTAGCGGTGTTAGGCGTCGATAATCCGAACCCCGAGGCTCACTGGGGTGCTCTCGACATCGCAAGGCGCATGATAGACATCCGCTTCGGCCTGCAGCAAATCGTACCCTCTCGACAGGATGTGGGTATGCCGGTGGGGGCAGCGATCCCGGTGGCGCTGCGTGATATCACGATAGAGCAGGGCCAGGATATCAGCCGGGCCCTGTTGTCCCATCTGGCTCCGCTGCTGTCGGGTGAAGCGCGTATCCGTATCGGGCTGGCCCAGTGCGGGCAGGCCGGCCCGCTGGCGGCGCTGATCGCTGCAAACAATGCGCTGTTGCGTTTGCAACGTGTTACGGCCGGCGAGCTGATCGCCATCGCCGGGGAGGGTGATTCGGGGCTGATCAGCGCAAGTGCGGCCGGCGCTGACGGTATATTTGGCGAGGATTACAGGCCAGGCCAATCCCTGGGCTACCTCTCGCTGCTGGCCGGGCTCACTGCCGACCCACAGCACGGCGATGACTATCTGTCTGCAGTGCTTGCTGCCACGCTGAGCCAGGCAGGCGTGGTCGGTGCGGCAGTTTACCGCCGGCGTTTCGATGACAGCTATGAGTTTGTGCTGGCCAGCCTGGGCGGGGAAAACGCGTCAGGCGGGGCAACTGAAAAGCAGCTGTCACGCGCAATGCGTCAACTCGCGAAGAAAGTAGATACTGCGCAATTGCTTAAGCTGGAACAGATCAGTTCCGGCAAGTTACCCGGCGCAGTGTTCCCCCTGAAGCTCTATGATCACGTGCTGGGCTATTTGGTGCTGGAGTATGCAGACACTCCCGCATCGGGCAAGGCGTGCTTTGTCCCCGATGCCTCCGCATTGCATCATCTTGCCACCGAAATATCCGGATTGATCGATTGGCGCCAGGCGGGCAAACAGCCGCTGCAGGTGCAGGCCGCAGCCCCCAAGCCTGTAGAAGACCGCATAGATGGCTATGTGGGCGATAACATGGAAGGCGCTATCGACCAGGCAGTTTTCCTGTCCAGGCTGGACGTGCCGGTGGCTGTTATAGGGCCGCGAGGAACAGGCAAGCTCTATGTGGCGAAGGTCATCCACCAGGAAACGGGTGCAGAGCCGGACAAGATGGTGGCTATAGATTGCCGGGAGTTCCGCAGCCGCAAGGACGCGCTGAACCGCATCGCCAGGGAGCTGGAGCGCTCCGCGGGCAAGACCCTGGTTTTCAAGTCACCCCATCTTATGAATGCCGATGCCCAGCTCAAGTTGGCCAGACAAATAAGTACCCGCATCCTGGCGGACACCAGCCCGCCCAGGTATTTGCCGGCCGCACGCATCATCGCGCTCTTTCCCGACAGCCTGGAACACCTTGTTCGTCACGGCGGGCTGCATGAGCGGCTGGCAAGTGTGTTTGCGGCCTACCCGATTCGGGTTCCCCCTATCAAGGACCGTAAACGGGCGGTGTTGCGCTGGGCGCATAAAATTCTCACCCAGGAAGGCCTGCGGCGCGATCGCAAGGTGAGTGGCTTTACACCGGACGCGGAGCAGGCGATGTTGCAGCACGAATGGCCGGGTAATATCAGTGAGATGCGCGAGTATATCTCCAGCGCGCTGGATAAAACGGATAAGGAGTGGCTTACGCCGGTGGACCTGGGGCTATTTAACGGCTTGTCGGCGGCAGGCCAGGTCAACTCGCCACAAAAACGCGCCTATCTACAGGTGCTGGTTGATATGCCGGCTGAGGAAGAGTCCTATACCCCGACCACGCTGGACGAGTTGGGTGTGGCGCTGGGCGAGGCACTGCACAGTTTGCTGGAGCTGGATACGATCAAACCACTGGGGTCGTGGCTTGATGATGAGGTTGTTATGGCGGTCTGTGAACGGTATAGGGACAATATGCGGGCCGCCGCCGAATTCATGCATACCAGGCCCCGTAATATCGGCCGCTGGATGCCAAAGGTGCAGTCCAGGGAGCACGAACGCGGCGCCAGCTCGTTGTGGCAGACGCCACAGCGCCTGGTGAGGCAGTGGATTCGGGAAGCGGCCCCCATGGCGGAGTCGCCTCAGGAGTTGGCGCAGAATATGTTGCTTTCCCACGTTATTCGGCAGTGCGAGGCTGTCAGCGTCGCCGACCGCGCAAAAATAATGGGCGTTTCCGTCCCGACCTACCAGAAGCGCGTAAAGGACATTCCGCCACAGTGAAGAGGACTTGGGCACATGGCAAAAAAATCAACAGAAGATGAGGGGAAAAACCTGGTCGCTGATATCGACCTTGACCAGAAGAAAACGGTAGCGCAATACGCCCAGGATTACCAACGTATAGCAGAAAGCCAGTTGCCGGTATGCCCTGGCTTTTCCGCGCGTCTGAACATGCTCTGGGATCTAGCGGGTGTTGCACCGGCACAAACTGAGGGTCGCGTGTTGGGGGTCATGGGTATAAACAGCCAGTGGCGAGAGTCCGACGTGCGCAACTGGCTGCAAAAGGACGTTCTTCCATCGCGACTGGACCTGCACAATATAGTCAGGTTTCTGGTAGCCGCTATGGAACACAGCCAGGACCCCCGGCGCTGGGAGGCATTTTTGGTGTATGGGTCACCCATCGTGTCTTCACCGATGAGTCACAGCATGTACCGTGAGGACCAAACCCGGCGAGAAATTGCCTCAATGATCTTTGCTCAGTTGGCGGCTGAGTACGCTATCCCGCCATCGGCCTATGATGCGGACAAGGTATTCCAGCGCTGCCTGACCCTGATGCAGAAGTTCAATATCTACGAGTTGCAGGACTTCCAACCAGGGCACCTGGAGCCCTTTAAAAACTATATGTTCCCCACAGAATAGGACCCGCACCGGCCGTGAGCCGGCATGCAGCAGCGTGATTTTCCCCCGGTTTCTCCCAGATTCCGTGCATGGTTCACACTAATTTCTCCTCCCGGCCATAAAAAAGTCAGTTTCTCCGGAAAACTCCAGTTTTTCCTTGATGGTTTTGTCCCCCCAGCCGAATACTGTGCCTGCAAGCTGCATCACCGGACTGGACAGAAAGCTGAGGACTACCATGAACGAGCAACATGAAGAACTGGATTTATCGGGGGTGAAAATCGCCATTGTGGATGATGCAAAAACCATCCGGATGATGATGTCACACACACTCAAAGGCATGGGCTGCGAAGTCGAATGTGCAGAGGATGGCTATAAGGCGCTGAGCATGTTACGTCGTTTCAAGCCTGATTTGATCTTTCTCGACATCACAATGCCCGAGCTTGACGGCTACCAGACCTGCACCTTGATCCGCAATGCGGAAGATACGCGCAACACTCCTGTGGTCATGTTGTCTTCTTCTGACGGTATCTTTGATATCGCCAAGGGACAGGCCCGCGGTGCAACGGCGCATGTCACCAAGATTCCGCCAGAGCGAGTTCTGCGGCAACTGATTCACAAGCACACCGGCAAGCAGAAGGCGGCCTGATCTATGTCCAGTCAGGCACTTCAGGCAGTTTCAATGCTTGAGCAGGCTTACGCTGAGAACGTTGTGGCTACGCCTGCACTCGCCAGTGCACCCATGACCTGGTTGGGCACCGCGCTGGGTATTGCCGGGATCCCGCTGTTGGTGGGTGAGGGCGAAATCGATGAGATTGTGGAAATTCCAGCGGTGACGCCCATCCCCGGAACCAAGCCCTGGGTGATGGGTGTGGCTGCCTATATGGGCGGGTTGCTGCCCATTATCAGTGGTGATGTTCTGTTCCGTCGCCGTCCCTACGCGGGTAGGGTGCGCGATTTCTGTATGGTAATACGCCGTCCAGGCTTTTATTTCGGCATTACGCTGAGTGATGTTGAGAGAAACATCAAATTCCCGCTCGAAGAGCGCGACATGGACTATCCGGTAGACGAAGACTTCGCCAGCTATACCCTGGGTGGGTTTCACGATGGCGACCGGTTTTTGGCAATTCTTGATGTGGAAAAGTTGGTGGGGGACGGCGACCTGTCGAACGCGGCAATAACGGCACCGGTTTCAAACGAGGAGACGAGTGATGAGTAACAAAGAAATAGAAGTCGCGTCAAAACTGCGCAGACTGTTTACAGGTTGCGGGGCAGTCGTTTGTCTCGTGCCAGTTTTGTTCGGTTCTGCGGCGCTGGCACAGGATGGCTCTATCTCCATGGAGAGTCGGTTCGCTGCAGAAGAGATGCGCCTCATCGGGCGACAGGTGGCGGCGAGCGCCTGGCAAAGCACGCAGGGGCAGGAGTCCACGTTCCAGGATCTCGAGCGCAGGGTCGCGTACTTTGATGAGCAAAAGAGCATGGTTGGCTCAGAGCTGCTCGCGGAAGAACTGAGTGTTGTCGATATTGCCTGGCAGCCCATAAAACGGGCCGCGCAAACTCTGATAGAGGCGGGGCCGGAGATCGTTTTCATCCACGAGGTGGTTGAAAAGTATGGCAGCCAGATGGACTCCATGCAGAGCGAGTTTGCCCAGGTCGCGGATATTGTCCGAGTCCAGAAGTATGGATCAGTGACGAACTCAACGGCACAAAAGAATCTTTGGCTGAACGAGCGAATCAACAGGAATATCAACCGCATTCTTGCCGGAACAGGCTCCGTGGATAAGACCACGCAGGAGTTACAGGCCGATTCAGCTGAATTGCTTGGCAATCTTGAGGCATTGACCCGTGGAGACCCCGCTCGTGAAGTCAGGATGATCACCGATCCGACTGCGGTGGAGGCTATGAGCTCTGCATTTCGTAAGTTCTCAACTGTCTCTACTGCGCTGAATCGAATTGTCGCAGATGCGGGTGAACTGCGTGAAGCCGCGGCGGCACGACAGACGATTCTTTCCATGACAGATTCCTTCGATGAAGCGCTGGATTCACTGGTAGCGGGTGTGGATGGTCTTGCGGTGGTAGCCAATGAGTCAAACCCTATACCGGTCATGTATCTGCTTGCACCGGCCGCATTGGCGTTTGTGTTGCTGCTCCTTCAGTTTATGGCCCAGCGCCGCCGGGCCGGCTATATCAAGCAGGGTGTTGTTGATATCAACGCAGCTTTGAAGAAAATCGCCAGCGGAGATCTGGGTGTACGTGTAACTGAAAACAATAAGGCGCTTGCCGACGTGGCCAGGCAGATCAACAAGTCTACTGACCAGCAATTGCAGTTGATTCAGGATATACGCGGACCCTTTGACCTCTCGGTTGAGGAAATCAGTAAGATCGGTGTGTCTGCCAAGAGCCTGGTAGAAAAGGGCAAGGAACTCACCCGGTCTGTAGGAGAGTCCATTACTGCCGCTACCGAAATGGTGCGTACCAGCGAGGAGATCAAAACCTCTACTGTTGAAGCGGCCAGAACGTCCGATCGGAACTGTCAGCAGGTCGCCCAGGGTTATGAGTTGACCAAGGACATGTCAAAGGCCTCTGTCGATGTTCGTGAATCGGTTCAGGAAACCTCGAAGTCTGCCAAGCGCCAGGGGGAACTGATCCAGTCAGTAACCGCGGCCGCTGAGTATATTCAGGCACTTAATACCAAGATTTCCGTTGTCGCTATCAACACAAGGATCGAGGCTGAGAAGGCCGGCGAATATGGCCGTCCATTCCTGGGTATCGCAGAGGCGATTGCTGATCTGCTGCGGGAAGCGGGCGATGAAGGCCGTAAGATTATCTCAGAGGTTCGGATGTTGCAGAATATGTCGGCAGAGAACCTTGCCAGTATGGAAAATACCGTTGGAACGGTTGTTACCATCCTGGAGTATATCGATCGGCTCGATGGGTCCCTGGAGGAAATCAATTCGGGCTCAGCCGCGATCAGCTCGATCATTCGATCAGTCGATGATGCCGCCGGGCAATCGGCGGTCAGTGCGCTCCATATGAACAGCTCCATGACACAGATACGTGAGCGCAACCTGGAAATTGGTACGGTCAGTGAGTCTACGATGATCGGCGTTAGCAGACTGCAGAAGGCGATGCGCGATGCTTCAGACAGCCTTGGACAGTTCAAGCCTGAGAGTACTCCGCGGATGAGCGCGGTCGAAGCGGTACAACCCGAAGAAGTTGAGCCAATTGGGGTTGCGCCCACGGTCTACCTTGAAGAAGACATGACCGCACTGGAAACAGCTGAGCCGAGCAGGGCGTCAGTGTGATGTCTGTCGCGCTTCCTACTCCTCGCCCGATTCAGGGCAGTCAGCTGCACGCGCTGATGCTGAGACTGCGCCACCATGCAGGTATCAGGATTGAGAGCCCGCGGCAGATTATAGAGGAGCATATCGAGGCGCGTATGTCCCTGTTGGGCATGACGGATATCAATGACTACCTGGCTCTTTTTGACCAAAGCATCAGTGCAAGAGCGGAGTGGCTTGCCCTTGTCGATCTGCTGACTGTCAAGGAAACCCGGTTCTTTCGCCAGCCGGACGCGCTGGAGTGCGCAGCTGATTATGTCCGTGAACTGGTGACAGCGGGCCCGACGCCAAGGGAGATAGCTTTCTGGAGCGCGGGTTGCGCTACCGGGCAGGAGCTCTATTCGCTGTCGATGGTGATAGAACAGATTATTGGCGAGACCCAACCACTGCTGCAGTGGCACGGTATCGGCACCGACATCAGCTTTAGCGCCATTCACCGGGCTCAGTCCGGGCGCTTTGACGAGAATGCTGTAGCTTCGATTCCCGATGACTACCGCGAATCGTATATGCTACTTGCCGATGACGGCAAGTGGGATGTGAGCGCGGATATCAAGGCGCGGACTCACTTTTTCCACAGCAACCTGATGCACGTGAACAGCACACCGTTTGCGGATTTCAATATTATTTTCTGTCAGAACGTATTGATTTATTTCGAACGACAGAAGCAGCGCTGGATTATAGATCAGCTGGTCAATCGCCTTAAAACAGGTGGTTTGCTGATACTTGGCGCTGGCGAGGACGTTCAATGGTTGAATTCTTCAATGCGCAGGCTCTCGTGGCCTGGCGTATGTGCATATACAAAAACTGGAGGTTGATCTAGTGGCTAACAAACCGGACATCGTCGCCCTTAAATGGGTGGTGGGCCTGATGAACAAACAGGCAGAAAACGCCGAGGCCGCGTTGGTCGAATACAGCAATACTCCAGCAGACAAAAAGCCGCTGTTGAATTGCATGTGGGCTATCCACCAGATTACCTCGACGCTGCGTGCGCTCGGTATGAAAAAGGGCGAAATGCTTACCCTTGAAATGGAGCGCAGCCTCAATTTCATTTACAAGGACAAGGTCACCGGGGAACGCCGCAAACTTACTATGGGCGGTTTGATGCAGGCACTGAAAGTGCTTCCCGCCTATCTCGCCCATACCCAGAGTGTGCGCCAGGATACCGGCCAGGGTCTTGAGCAACATGTGAATGATCTGCGCCGTTGGCTGGGTGAGCGCCCACGGCCACAGGCCTTCTTCTTTCATATGGAGATTGCTGAAAATGCTGGTATTACCGAGGGCGCAAGCCCCGCGGCGGAGGCTGAAGTAAAAAGTCGCGCCAATGTCATGCTCGCGCTATATCTCGAGATGGCAAAAATGGCGCTGCGTCGCCGCAATGTAGCTGAGAGCATGAAGACTGTAGCGAGGGTAGCCCGCAAAATGCAGGTGCTGTTCTCCGGCACCGAGGTCGAGCGCTTCTGGTTTGCCATGATTGGTCTTTGTGAGGGTATAGCTGGTGGCCTGATCGTGCCGGACGAGTGTATCGCACAGATATTTAAAACCGGTGCCTTCCTCATCAAGTATGCGAGGGAGAATGGTAACGAGATTGATCCATCAGTCGACTACCAGGAATCGCTGCAGCATATTCTGTTCTACATTTCTGCGTGCAAGTCCAAGCCTGTTCATATCGCTGAGATTCGCAGGGTTTTCGGCATCGACGACAGTACTATTGAAACTGCCGGTAGGGGCCTGGTGCATATCGACGCGCTGATGACCGCTCTGGGCGGTGCTATGGACCATCTTAACCTTGCCATTGATTTTCTCACCAACAACGACCTGCAGGAAGCGGGGCTCTCGCTGGAACAGGAATATGAAACCACCGCGCTGGATGCCATGGAAGCGGCGGAGTGTCGACTCGACGCAGCCGGCCAGTTCAATCATTCTGAATCGCTGCAGCGCGTTCGCGCGAAACTTGCCGAGATCTACCGGGGTATGTACCGCGAGTCGGAAAGCCAGCATCAACAGGCAGTCAATGAAGTTATCAAGGGCATTATAGAGGTCAAGCTCGATATCGAGCACAAGCTGGAGCACGGCCTGTCCAGTTCCTTCTCCAGTAAGGAATACGAGCTGCGTGAAAGTGTGGTAAGCGCCACTTTTACCCAGATGAGCATGGTCGAGAACTACCTGCACAAGATTCTTCGTCGCAAGGCACTTGCCAGCGCGCTGGCCAAGAAGCCGTTCGGTGAAGAGAGCCTTATGCGCCTCACCATCGCCCTTAATCGTCACCTCAACAAGACCGATGAAGGCCACGAGGAGTTGCGCCAGGCAGTCAGGGAAGCGGACGCCGGTCAGGCGGACCTCGATCTCCTGTACCGGTTGGCACGCGAATACCTTGATGAGCAGGAAGATATACCGGACAGAAAGGCGATAGAGCGCTCACTGCACTTGTTGAGCGATATAGCCGGCGCATTGTCTTTCGCAGGTATGGAGCGCGAGGGCAAGGTCATAGAGCAATGCCAGGCCTGGCTCGAGGCCGCCAGTAAGGCCGGGAGTGTTAGAGAAGACGAGGCTTTCCGCTGTTTTGCCGACGCCTTTGCACAAATCGAACTGCATTTGCAGCGCTCACTGATCGATCCACTGGACGATACCTCTCACATGATTGCCTATGCTGAGAAGCGGGCTGGTGAGCTTGATTATTGGCGGGAGCAGGTATCCACGGGCGCAGATGTCACTAACCCGGTGTGCGCAGAAGCGGCGAATGTGATTGAGGACGAGGAGATAACACCGGAGTTTCGTGAGGTGTTCGTCGAGGAGTCCGAGGAAATAGTGATTGAGTTGGTTCGCCTTGCCCAGATTTGGGGCGCAAACCCCGAAGTCGACCAGGTGCTGAGGGATATAAGACGACATTTCCATACTTTTAAAGGGAATGGGCGTGCAGTAGGCGCTAACATTCTTGGTGAGTTGGGTTGGGCAGCACAGGACATGCTGGACAGGGTGCTTGACGGTGATATACCCCCGTCCGAGGGCGTTCAGATGCTGGTTCAACAGGTTGTCGAAGCACTGCCTTTGATGGTGGCTTCCTACAGGGATGATGGAGATCTTGATGTGATGACAGCGCGTCAATTGACAAACCGCTGCTTTGTGATGGCGAAATCCCGCGGCATGGAAGTGCCCGGAGACCCATCCCGGCAGAATTCAGTTCAACAGGGCCCCCAGGCCCTGGGAAGCCCGGAACCCGTTACAGGGACTATTAGCCAGTAAGTCTGAAAATCAGGCTGCAGGTTGTCAAGAAGGACATTGGAGGTAAACCGTGCATACAGACAAGAATAGAGGGGCAGATTCCGACGGTAAGTCGGCGGAGCCCAGCGGGGATTCTCAGGGCAACAACCTGAACTGGTTGGTGGACATGGATCTTTCAGAGCCGGAAGAGCGGTTGTTCACTATCGATCAGTCATCCCAGGTTGATACAAGCCTGACGGACTACGAACTCGAGGTTGCACGTCGTCCAATGACTCGCGGTTCTGCGGGCGCCGATGACCTGGAGGCATACATTGGTGAGGAGATCGTAATCTCTTCTGATGTCCAGGGTAACGACATCTATTCCGACGCTCCAGCATCCAATGGCTCGGCAAATGCACGGGCCGACGCTGATGACGAGCCGATGGCCATTGATTATTCCCGGTCCCCTCAGCAGACACTCTCCGGTTCAGATCGTGCGGAAACTGAAGGTGCGGACATTCTGGGCCTTGCCGATGACGATGACATGGGTGAGAAATTTCTGGTGGTCAAGCGCTCGGCGCCCCTGTCTGCTGAAACAGCGGGCGAGCAGTCGGTGGCGGACGATGGCGATGCAGCCATCAATGGCGTCTTGTCCACCGATAGTTCGGGTAGTTCCGTGCCTGGCGACGTTGAAGTGCACAGTGGCCCAGCTGAAGCCTCTGAGCCCTCCAACGAGCAATCTGACCCTGGTGATGACAGCTGGTTGTCGGAGATGGGGCAGCCGATAGTTGAGGTATCCGGTTCCGACGAGCCGGATACGCTGCAGACTACTCCTGCGCTCAGCGAGGCACCAGTTCTGCGATTGGTCAACCAGGCCACGCCGCTGTCAGTTGCCAATGACGAACAGGCTGAAAAAACCGAGGAGCTGGATCCTCACACCCCGCTGGAAGTGGCAGCGGAAAGTGATCCACAAGGCGAGCAGGGCGACGATGTCTTCGGGCATATAGCGGCGACGGCACCGCCTGCTGACGAGCAGGCCTTTGATGAGTACCTTCTCAACGGTAACCAGCTCGACAGCAGCGAGCCGGTTATAGATGAGCTGACGCTGGATGAGTTTGACGGTGAAGACTGGTTTGACGCTACCCCGAATCAAGCTATCGATTACCACGACGACTTCCATCAGCTGACCGGCTTTGGTGACCAGGCTGTGGCTAACGTCGCGCCGCTGATCCCGCAGTTAATGGAAGAGCTTACTCTTGCCCTGGAAGAGCGGCTTGCAGTCCTGGCTATGGCGCCGGGATCAGTGCAGCCCGAATTGATGGTGGGAGATGACTCCGCATCCATTGACCAGCTGATTTCGCAGGGTTATGAGCCTGCTGTAGCAGTTTGCAGGCCACCGCTGGAATCACTGCAGCAGTTGCGACAGGCCGATCTGGATACCCTCTATGTACGCCTTTTGGATACTCAGACGGGGCAGGTTTGTAACGGATTCTTCGATGATGATGTTGCATTGACCGACGCTGGTTTTGAAGACGTTTCCATGGAGGAATTCGAGGCACAGGCCGGCCTGGCCGGGCTGCTTGATGACACAGAAGCGGCTGAGGACGAGATTGCGCGCAAGCAACTGTCAGAGGACGATGAGATAGACAGTATTTTCGCAGACTTTGGCGAGTCGGATCTTGGCGAAAGTAAGCTGGCAGAGGCCGGGTCGGCTGATCAAAGTGATGTAGTGAGCGATGCTCAATCAGGTGATTTCAGAATCTTTGCTGACGACATATTTGCCGAAGAATTGACCACCGGATCTGAATTTGAGCCCCAGGCCGATATCGATGCGCTGTTTGAGAGCCTGGGTCTTGAACAGGATGAAGCCGACGAGATCTGTGGCGTAGATGTTGGGGAGTTCACAGAGGCTGTCGACAAGCTGCAATTGGTAGCCGAGACGGAAGAGATGACTGCGAGCCCTGAAGACCAGGTCAACGATGAGACTGGTTTTTCATGTATACCTGCGGGTATTGTGTTCTCACATGCCAGCCTGGGAGGTGGAGAAATATTCTCCGACTTCCTCGACGCATTCGTCGAAGAGGGTTCGTCCGAGCTGGAAAAACTTGAAGATGCAATGACCGCCTGGGAAAAGGACACCTCATCTGAAGCGGCCTTTGTTGTTGTCACCCGTGTGCTGCATACGATAAAAGGTATTGCCAAGGGTGTGGGGCTGCACTTTTATGGCACTTTGATTCACAATTTTGAGACGCTTTTAAGCGCGCTGCCTCGCCCTGAGGAAGGCGCTGAAAGCGAGTATTTCCGCATCGTAAATGCATGGCTCGATGCCTGCGTGCGCGGCCTGGACCATATCCAGGACGCCCGTGTGGACATTACGCATGAGCTGCCTCAGCCAGTCGGCCAGGCGGCAGAAACAGCGGCGAAAGCCGATGTCCAGCCCGCGAGCGACAACGTGGTTGAACTGCCCAAGCAGTCAGCGGAGCCCGCCTCAGAAGCGGTTTCTCGCAGCGTGGATCCCAAGGCCAGTGAGCAATCCAAGAAGATTGCTGATGAGGGGGCCAGGGCTCTGGCCGCCCAGCAGTCTGTTCGAATCACCTCGGAGAAGCTGGATCACCTGCTCAATCTCAGCAATCAGGCGCAACAGCTCAGTGTGCGCACTGCGCAAAGCGTCACCCGCGGCAAGCGTGTCTCCACAGAAATGCAGAGTCGGCTCTCCTCGGTCAGGGCACACATTTCCGCCATAGCCGACCGCGCCCTGCGCAGTGTGGCAGCCCAGGGTGTTCAGCCCGGTGCCCCTATGGACGCGCTGGAAATGGATCAGTACACCGAGCTGCAGGAAGCGGCGAATATACTGCGCGAGGGCGTTGAGGATCTGGCCGACCTGGTCGAATTTGCAACACGGCAGAACACTCAGGTAGAGGCGTTGTTGAAGCAGCAAACAAATGTAATTTCATCGATTGGCTCCTCAATACGCGGTGCCAGGGTTGTACCTGTATCGCGTTTGCTGCCGGGATTGCGCCGCCTGGTGCGCACGGTCAGTGCAGACCTTAATAAACAAGTGTCATTCAAGGTAATCAATGAATTGGGTACCCTGGACCGTGACGATTATGCGCGTTGCCAGACTATTCTGGACCATATGGTGCGCAACGCCCTGGATCATGGCATTGAGTCGGCCGAGGAGCGTCTGGCCGCTGGCAAGCCGGAAGAAGGCCAGGTAAGCATCGATATTCGCAAGGCCGGGGCCGATTCGATTATTACCCTGTCAGATGACGGTCGGGGCATAGATCCTGAGAAAATGCGTGAGTCTGCAATCAGAAAAGGGCTGAATGTCGACGTTGACAACTTGAGTGACGCCGAGGCCGCTCGCCTGATTTTCCACAAGGGGTTCTCAACCGCCGGCTCGATCAGCCAGATATCCGGCCGGGGTGTCGGTATGGACATTGTCCTTAGCGAACTGCAGGAAATGGGAGGTGATATCCAGATCGATTCAGTTCCGGGGCGGGGAGCGTCTTTTCATATACGGGTTCCCTCGTCCGTTACTGTAAACGGCGCATTGCTTGTGAGTGCTGGCGAACAGTCCTATGCCATTCCTTTGGGGGGGCTGATAGCGGTGGAACAGGTGCCGGCGGACGACTTCTTTGCCGCGGTGCACGACAAGACAACACTGATGATCGGTGATCTTGAGTGCGAGCCGGCTTATCTGGCCACGCTGTGCCAGAACGGCCATCCGCTCGATGCCAAGACCTGGCGTGGGGATGTGCCTGTGATTATTGCCGGCTCATCGGAGCGGCATATGGCCGTCGCCATAGATGATGTTGAGGAAGCACTGGAGCTGGTCATTCGCTCCCTGGGCTCGCAGTTTTCCTCGGTGCCGGGAGTAGCGGGCGCCGCAACAACCGCGGCGGGTGAAGCGATCGTGGCACTGGACCTGAACCTGCTGGTCGACAGCGTGGGTGAGGCTGATCAATCCACGCTTGAATTGGACGTGGGCAGGGACGAATCGCTGCTGGTGATGGTGGTGGATGACTCGCGTACCCAGCGCAAGGTCGCGACCAGCCAGCTGGAGACAGTTGGTGTGGAGACGATAACGGCTGAAAACGGAGCGGTAGCGATAGATCTTCTCAACAGCGCTGATCGCCTGCCCGATATTATCCTGATGGACGTGGAGATGCCGGTGAAGGATGGTATCCAGGCCTTGCGGGAGATTCGCAAGTCTGTTCGCTACGCCGAGCTTCCCGTGATCATGATAACCTCCCGCACCGGCCTCAAGCATCGGGCCATGGCCCAGGCCGCCGGCTGTAACGGCTACATGGGCAAGCCATTCAACTTTCGTATGCTTATCGGGCAGATCAATGAATTGACCGGACACAGGCTGCAGCTCTCTTGAGGACAAGCTATGACTGAATTACTTTCTGGCTCGTGCGTACTCCTGCCTTGCTCTTCTGAGTATTCCTGGGTAGTTCCCCAAAGATGCCTGGGGGAGATCGTGACTGTCTCTGCGGCCGAAGACCAGCCGCCAACAGAGATCAACTGGCGCGGAGAGACTGTCACGGTGGTAGACTTTGGAAGTCACGGCAGCGCCCCCTGGCGAGATCAGCGAGGCGGTGCAGGGCTGGTCGCTGTAATCCTTGGCCAGCGCGGAGAAACCTGCCAGTATTTTGGCGTGGCTGTTCGCGGGCTGAACCTTGGCTTCAGTGATCTGTTGGAACAGGATATCGAGGACCTCGACGTCCCGGAGGCCGACTATGTTACGGCCGCCTTTCGCATGAATGACAGTATCTACCAGGTACCTGACCTGCTCGCCTTGCAGCGGGCAATCAGTGCCGGCGGTACGATCACCCAATAACAATTCCGGTTAGTACCGGCAGATGGAGTACTCCTTTGGAACAAGTGCACCTGGACCAACTTGTGGAACAGCTGGAGCGAGCATTCGGGGAAGAACTGCCTTTCTCGGCGGAAGAGCTGTCCCTGGGCCACATCGATGCGCTCTCGGAGGTGTTTGGTGACAAGGGTTACCAGGCGTACCTCCAGGACCAGGTGAACCGACAGATCATACGTGACTTCCTGGTCAATGCTGTGATGCTGGGCTTCCTTTCGGAGCAGGCTATAGCGGGCGTTGCCGATCAGGTGTCGTCCCGAGAGGGGCGCGCAGCACTGTCCTTGCATATGCTGATGAGCTCTGTGGAACAGGCTTCGGAACTGGTTTCAGCGGCAGAGCCGGAGCAATTAACTGCCCTCAAGCCCACCCTGGAACGCCCTCCGTACATCAAATTAATACAAAACTAGCTAAAAAAATGGCAGCAAACCCACTAAATAGGCAATAAAACTCGATAATATATAAAAAAAAGACCTAAAAAAGACCTACTCTCACACAAAGTCGAAAATATGGCAGTATAAGTATTGCTGTCACTCCCCCCCCGCTCTATAAATGAACTGTCACCACGCGCTGGTGGCAGAAGAAGGGGAGCACGACGCCACAGAGGTCCAGCCCCCCTAGACGGTGCAACAAAAAGAAACGCACCTAACGGATTGGAGAGCAGGCCATGTTGACGATAACCCCCACAGCAGTAGTAGACATTAATCCCGGCGATCAGCTTGAAGTATTCGCTGTCATTGAAGGTAAGAAAGTATTCCTTCCACCTGAGGCGAACTACGTGATGCAGGACAAGCGAGGCATCTGGTACTACAGTGCCCGCAAGCCTCGCCCTAAAGAGGGTGACTGGACGCCGAACAAGACCAGTATCTCATGTCGCCATGATGGCGGTTTTGTGCGGGCCCTCAAAACTCCGACAGATACGCCCTGGCTTGACACTTGTCAAAGAACCGTCCGGATGGTGTGTGGCGCCAAAGGCGAGAGTCGCCGCCCAGCGGATGTCTGAGTAGGGCCACCCCAAGCAATAGCCTGTCCAGGCCGGTTGGGCTCTGGAATCGAGACGGAGTACCGTTTCGATATTGAAGTGGGTGACTCCCGGTAATGTATTGTCCGGCATCGTATCGGGCGCCGGGTAAAGTCTCCGGATGACGGTTCTGTAGCTCTCCCTCGCATGGATGCAGTTCCGTCATCCTTTTTTCTAAGCTGACAATTCGGGCACTATTGCCTACGCTGTAAAGCTCGCTCCCGTCGCCAATGTGACATTCTGTTACGCCCGCGAACGAAGTATCCCGGCCGTGAAGACTGACATTCTCTATCTTTCTTTACATGCATAGAGCCTGGCATTGCACCGGCAAACGCTGTCGTGTTAGCTTTGTTTGCAGATCAATAAGGCAGTTCAAGCTGCTGGGGACGCAGACTCGGGACATGACCATTGTTGGGAAAATCAGTGTTCTCGTGCTCGTAGTCACGGGCGTTCTCGGGGCTGTACTTACCGGGTTTACCGCCGCTCGCGAGTACCAGAGTGCGCTGGACCAGGCCCTGGAGCAGGCGTCTGCAAAGGTGGCTGGCCTATCCAGTCTCCAGGTTGATATGTATTTTGACAATACAGAGGACCTGGAGAGGTCTCTGGATGAATTTTTTGACTCTCCTCCTGTCACCTTTGTGGCGCTTTATGACACCGACGGCGAGCCTCTCCTGCGCCGCAATCGGCCAGGGACCTCGGTAGCGGAACTTCCCGCTTTTTTCCTGCTGCGCCGTGAGCTCAGCGCGACCGAACCAGGTACTCTTGTCTTCGATGGCCAGATAGAGGCCGGGGCAGGCGGGCTCTTTGATGCTCTCGCAAGTACAGACACCTCTTTTCATCTCACGTTTCCCGTATACTCTCTACTCAGTCCGATGGTTGAAGGTCTCACCCCGTCTGATTTTGGCGCGGCGCTGGTGCAACCCGAAGAGATAGCCAGCCTGCATGTTATTGGCTACCTGCAAGTAGTGGTCAGTCCCAGGCAGGTGCTGCTTGGTATTCTTCCCGTAGTGGTCGCCACTTTTCTGGTGTGTTTTTTATTGGTTCTGCTGGCAAGCTACCTCGCCCTGAGAATTACTCGTCGTATTACCGAGCCCCTGTCGCGCATGGCCAGGGTAGCGGATGAAATCGCCTCAGGCGAGCTCAGGAATACAGTTGAGGTTCAGGGCACAGGTGAAGTCAGGGAAATTGCCACTATTCTCAATGGCATCATCACTGGCCTGACCAGTTACAAGACTCGCATGGATGTGGATCACCAACTGCTCAGTATGAAGGTTGAGGAGAGAACTTCCCAGTTGACCCGGCGCAACGAGGAACTCAACAAGGCGGTGGAGGAGGTTACCGAGACCAAGGACAGGCTGCGCCAGATGGCCTACTACGATAGCCTTACATCGTTGCCTAACCGGAGATTGTTCAGTGAGCAGCTGGACTTGCTACTGCGTCTGGCTAAGCGGAATGATGAAGTGCTCGCCTTGTTGTTTCTGGATCTTGATAACTTCAAGCGAATCAACGACTCGCTTGGGCACAGCGCGGGTGACACGCTCTTGCGCGAGGTGGGGATGCGCCTTTCCGGCTGCGTTCGTGACAGTGATGTTGTAGCCCACTATGTCGAGTCGGGGCCGAGAATCGATGTGTCACGCCTGGGTGGAGATGAATTCACGGTGGTGCTCAACCAGATCGACTGTCCAGAGTCCGCGGAGTTGGTTGCGCAGCGCTTGCTGGACGCCCTTAGTCAACCCATGGTTATCGATGGGCATGAATTGGTGGTTACACCTAGTATCGGTATTGCTTTGTCACCGGATCACGCCGCGGATGTAGACGGCTTGCTCAAGGCGGCTGATACGGCAATGTACCACGCCAAGGCGGCGGGTAAGAACAAGTGTCTCTTTTACCACTCGGATATGGACGCTGCCGGTGTGGATCGGCTGCAGCTGGAAGCTGACTTGCGCCGTGCGTTGGAACGCGACGAATTCGTTCTGCACTACCAGCCGCAGGTGGATACGCGCAACGGTTCGGTGGTAGGTGCCGAAGCCCTGGTGCGCTGGGAGCACCCCGACAAAGGCATGATTCCGCCATTCAAGTTTATCCCTCTCATGGAAGAGATGGGCTATATCGATGCACTCGGAGAGTGGGTGTTGCTGCAGGCTTGTCGACAGATGAAAGAGTTCGAGGCGCAGGGGTACAAACTGCCCAAGGTCTCCGTGAATGTATCCGCGCTACAATTCAACTCGGCCTTTATCAGCACTGTTAAAGGTGTTCTACAAGATACAGGTCTTGATCCCGCCAAATTGGAGTTGGAGTTGACCGAGGGCGTTGTCATGGGCGACGCCAGTGCGACGATAGATTCGGTAAAAGAACTCAAGGAAATGGGGGTCAGTCTTTCGATAGATGATTTCGGTACAGGCTATTCCTCCCTGAGCTATCTGAGCCGATTCCCGTTGGATGAGCTGAAAATAGATCGTAGTTTTGTCATCGAATTTGACAAGAGCGATAACGATGCAAGCCTGGTTATCGCTATCATAGCGATGGCCAGGAGTCTCAACCTGAACCTCGTAGCTGAGGGCGTCGAGACCCGTGAACAATACCATTTCCTGACCAGCAATGGCGCACACGTGATACAGGGGTATTTGTTCAGCAAGCCTGTGCCGGCTGCTGAGTTACAAGCGCTACTTTCTCCATGGCATTTCATGGAGCAGATCCAGGTTATGGCTCGAGATTTTGCCGAGGAGGGGGTACGAGCAACTTCAGTAGCAGGTGCTTGATCCTGACTCTGACTCTGACCCACTGGCGCCCTGGTCCTTTCGACCACTTTTTTGCCCTTAACGAAAGAGAAACCACATGAACAACTACCCCAGAACATTCTCACATATTGGAATCTCTGTTCCCGATGTTGAAAAGGCCGTCGAATTTTATACCGAGGTTATGGGCTGGTATCACATTATGGAACCCACCGTAATCACTGAAGAGTCAGATACACCGATCGGACAGATGTGCATTGATGTTTTCGGCACTGGCTGGGGCTCGTTCAAAATTGCCCACATGTCTACGGGCGATAAAATCGGTGTGGAGATGTTCGAGTTCAAGAATAATGAAAGCCCGAAGGATTTTGAGTATTGGAAAACCAGCACATTCCATTTTTGTGTGCAGGATCCTGATGTAGAGGGTCTGGTAGAAAAAATTATTGCACATGGCGGCAAGCAGAGAATGCCTATTCGAGAATATTATCCCGGTGAAAAGCCATACCGAATGGTCTATATGGAGGATCCATTCGGATTGATATTCGAGATCTACTCCCACAGTTATGAGCTGACTTACTCTCAGGGCGCTTACTAGAGCTGCGCATCATGCACTGAGATCTCATCATCCCCGACCGCTGGTGCTTTGATTGAGCACATAAAGGTCAGCGGTTCACGCCGGGTCGGCTGCCTGATAGTATTAATGCCCAACCGTGATGATGTGGCCGTCCCATGCTTTCAATGCTAACTAGAAAATACAGTGTATTTGCTTTCCTGGCTTTTTGCTCCCTGCCCGGATTCGCAGAGCCCCTGGTCTTTACCTCGGGCGTTGAAGGGGGAGGGTACTGGAACGCTGCCACCCGGTTACAACAGGTTGCCGCTGACATGGGGCTCGATGTTCAGGTTGAACAAAGCCCTGGCTCCCTGCGCAACCTGGCGCGGTTGCTGGACGCGGAGGATCCCACCGGCCTCGCGCTGGTGCAGGCAGATGCACTGCAACAGTATTTGAAGAAGCATCCCGGGGATTCAAACAGAATTGAAATCCTGGAAAACATCGGTCAGGAATGTGTCTTTATAGTGACCGACGCTGCGGGCGAAATCCGTACCGACAGCGACCTTCAACAGGGCAGGGACCTGCAACTTGCGATAAGTAATCCCGACAGTGGTGCCGCGGTGACTTACGCCTTCATGACGATGTTGGCACCGGAGATGGCGGGGACGTCTGTGCTGTATCTGGATACGGGAAAAGTCATCGACGAGTTGCACTCGGCCGATAAGCCAGCGGACGCTGTCATGCTCGTGCATCGCCCCAAGGAATACTCTGCCGAAGTAAATCTGGCCTTGCGTAACCCCGACCGATTTCGCTTTGTAGAGATTACCGATGACCGGTTAAAAAGCGAACTTCCCAATGGTCAGGCCGTATACCGCGCACTGAAGCTTGCCGTACCCGTGCCTGACAGCGAAGAGCGGCGCCAGGTGACAACTATTTGTGTGATGGGCCTGCTCCTTACCAACAAGGAAAAAATATCTACCGAACAACGCGACACTCTCGGAAGGCTGGTCAATGAGCGCTGGATGAGTGTTTACGCTACCGAGCGGTAGACGCGCCCACCTTTCAAACCTTCCCGGCAGTGAGCGCTGCGAATCAACTCACTCGGCCGAGGTGTCTATGATGTCCGGGTTCTGCTCCAGTTCGGAAATTGTTCGCTCCAGCTGCTCCGGGCTTTCCGATCGCACCTTACTCGCCTCGCTCTCCATCTGGCTGTCGGTCGGTGTCTTGTACTCCAGGTTTTCACTGTATGTTCGGTTGTTGTAATCCCGGCATTCGGGCAGGCCGTTCCCCTCACCACACACGTCAACCATGCCATTGTCTATGGTGACTCGCTCGCCCTCCACTTCGCTGTTCCCGGCACAACCCGCGAGCATTGCCAGACTTAGCGCCAGATAACGGATTTTCATGTGCAGCGTTCCCCCCCTTTCTACGAGTACGTATTGTGCGGGTGTCGGCCGGGCTGTCAACTCAAATACCACGTGCCCGTTTATGCAACCTCAATGCGTATATATGGTCATCGCGTTTCATATCCGGGCTCGCTAGACCGTTTTCATGTTTGCAAACGGCCGGGTCGATACGGATGAGATCGCAGGCCTCGAAGAAGAAGCTCAGGCGAAACAGGTAGCCGCTGTCGGGGTCGTTGCCGAGTAAGCGCGGGTCAGTATGGATGTCCGGGTGACTTGTCAGCCCTGGTCCGTGAGGCGGGGTAGGGTGGCGGTGACGGCCAGCCCGGTGCCGGTATTGTCGGCCCATAGCTTTCCCCCATGGCTGTCGATGGCCTTGCGGGCTATTGCCAGTCCCAGGCCGTGTCCACCGGCCTCGCGGGTGCGTGCGGTATCTATCCGGTAGAACGCATCGAATATTTTGTCCAGGTCTGCCGTGGCAACTCCAGCGCCCTGGTCAGTGATGCAGATGCGGTAGTCATCATCGGATGCCGCAAGCGTTACCCTGACGGTTGAATGCTGTGGTGTATGTCCCAGCGCATTGCGCAATATATTTTCAAAGCTCTTGCGCAACAGGTCCCCGGAGCTCGCCACTGTGGCCTGCGCCATACCGTGAGTGAGTGTCACCTGCTTGTCCTGTGAGGCACCTTCAAAACTGGCGTCGGCACACAGTTGTTGCAGTAACGATACAAGATCGATGCGATCTTGGAGCTCGACAGCACCTGACTGACTGTCGAGAAGTTGGCCGATCAGCTCTTCCAGGCGTTCTGTTTCCTGCTCTATACGTTCCAGGTAGGCCGCTGTTTTATCGGGCTTATCCTGTGCCAGGGCGAGTGCTATGCGCAGGCGGGCAAGGGGGGAGCGCAGCTCGTGTGAGACGTCCGCCAGCAGGCGCTTCTGGGCCTCTACCCGTTCCTGCAATTGCTGCGCCATGCTGTTGAAGTCGCGGGCGAGCTCGTCCGTCTCGTCGCCACCTCTTTGCCTTACCTGAAGGCGGGTATCCAGTTTGCCGGTAGCTATCTGGCGTGATGCCAGTCTCAGCTCGCCTATCCTGTTTGTCATCAGGCGTGACAGCAGGTAGCAGACCAGCCCGCTGACAAATATGGCCAGGCCTAGCCGCAGCCAGAGGTTGCGTCCCAGCATGGCCAGCCAAAGATGCCGCGACGGCTTGAAAACAAATACCGCTCGCAGAACGCCAAGGTCCTGGCGGTATATTTTGTGTGCCAGCAGGTGCTGGCGGTTATTGCGCTGGAATGCCCGGCGACGGACGCCCTCCAATGCCAGCGCCACTTGCTCTACCTCCACCGGCGTGCGCCGTCCCAGCAAATCAGTTCCCTGGGAGTCAAGCAGGTATATATCCACATCATGCTCGCGACGTGCCTGCTCAACAAGCTCTGCCAGCTCGGGCTCATCCAGGTTTTGCAGGTCGTAGATCATCCGCAGTACAAATCGCTGCGGCGGCCTGTCGGGGCGATGGCCAATCGCATCTCGGTCCGGGGTGGTATCGAAATAGTGATTGGAAATCAGCCAGCTTGCGAGCACGGCGACCGTCGCCAGCCAGAAACCCAGGAATATCTTGGCAAACAGGCTCATTCGCAGCGTCATGGCTGTGGCGAGCTCGCGCTGACCGTGAACTGGTAGCCGCTTCCGCGCACGCTGACTATGAGATTGTCACCGCCCGCGTTTGCAAGCTTTTTGCGTAGTTTGCTGATATGGACATCAATGCTGCGATCGTAAGCCGTAAGGTCTCGCCCCAGCGCGAGCTGGCAAAGAGTCTCCTTGTCAACCACGGTTCCCGCCGCCGCCAACAACACGCCCAGCACGTTGAATTCCGCAGAGGTCAGGTTCAGATCGTGGCCGGCATGGAATGCGCTGCGCTCGGCGGGGTTAAGCCGGGTATTGCCGACAAGCAGTTCTTTTTCAGCTCCGGGCTGGCCGGTCGACTGTTTGCCCGATCGACGCAGTATGGCGCGCAGCCTGGCCGCCAGTTCACGCGGGTTACAGGGCTTGGGCAGGTAGTCGTCAGCGCCCATTTCCAGGCCGACAATTCGATCGGTATCCTCTCCTCGCGCAGTCAGCATTAAAATGGGGGTGGCCGTGAATTTTCTCAAACTGGCCAGCACCTCAAGACCCTGCAGCCCCGGCAGCATAATATCCAGCACAATGGCGTCGTAGGCCTGGCGTCGGCAATGGGCTACTGCCGCGGCGCCGTCATGTATGGCGCTGGTTGAGAATCCCTCCAGCTGGAGAAACTCGGCCAGCAATGTACATAGCTCCCGGTCGTCGTCTATGATCAGAATTTTTGCGCTCACTGGCGAGCTCCCTGGTGATTGGTATCTGTTGCAGCTGCTGCGGTTTAGTGTGTGTATTGTCCTAGTGTGTCCAAGCACAGGTGACTTGTCACTTGCTCTTCACAGGCCAGAGCGGTTCTTAACAATTCTTTACCATGGGTGTGGGCACGTTAACCGGCTGATGCCCCAGTATCACTGCTGAGCCCGGCCGGTGTTAGCCGACCATTTTTTGTCACATGAAGGAGAGTAGAAAATGCCTGGTAAATTGAAAACATGGTTATGCGGAGTAGCCCTTACGGGGGCTGCTGCAATGTCTCTGGCTGCAGGTTACATGCCCCCGCCTGACGGGATGAATGCAGATCCATCCAGAATGCTGTCGCATCTTACTGAGAAGCTCGACCTTAACACCGACCAGAAAACCAGCATAGAAAACCTGCTGGTTGCCGCCAGAGAGGCCAACTCGGCAGATCACGAACGCATGCGTGAATTGAGATCCCGGATGATGAGTATGCGGGGTGACTTTGATGCGGGTAAAGCGCGGGAGATGGCCGATGAGATCGGCCAGATCACCGGCCGCATGGTCTACCAGGCCAGTGAAACCTGGAGCCAGGTATACCAGCAGCTGGACAAAACGCAGCAAGAGCAACTGGATGGCATGATGGCGCAACGCGGCAAGCATCGCGGAAAATGGCGTCACGGCGGTGGCAAGTCCGAAGGGGAATGAACTATCCTGTTTCCGGGTATCGCACCACAATCAGGCTGCGCGGTGAAAAGGGTTACTCCGGTACATAAACATGAAATAGAAGAGCAGTCCGGCTCGGGTTACCCCGAGCCGTTAAGCAGCGCGGTGGGGGCGCCCGGGTGGCGGGTGATACTGCGTTCTACCCGGATGACGATCTTGTATGGTTTTATACCGAGGATGGTAAGCGCGTCGTCCACAGGGACGGCGATCCCTATGACTGAGCGTGCGGTCTGCTGCGAGTGGCTATTGCCTGGCAGCTGACTCCTTGCTTACGTAAGTCCAGAGCGCCTGAATATCGGCGGCTTTCAGGACATCACCCCAGGAGGGCATGGCGTTCTTGCCGTAGGTCACTGACTCGATAAAGCGGGCCTCATCATCCAGCGGAAAATCCTGCAGATTGTAGACACCCACTCCTGGTGTGCCCATGTTGGCGCCGTGACAGCGGGCGCAACGCTTGCGGTAGGACGACTTGCCTTTTTTGTACAGCTCCTCCTGAGTGGCTACCGCGCCGGGCGCCGCAGCCTGCACCACGGTTAAGGATCTGCCTGCCACGGCAAGTGCAATCACGAAAATACCACCGAAGATGAGCGCGGGCGATATGTCTCTGTAGCGTCGCCTCGCCCGGTTGTCCTTGTCCTGCATTCAGGTCATGCCTTCCGTTAATCCGGATTACGCCAACTTGGAGTTACTTTTTATCGTTGAACAGGGCAAATGTCCACAGTGAACGGCCGGAGGGCGATATTTCGCCCGTAAGCGTCACGTACCGGATGCCGTTGCGCTGCTTACAGTTCGTGTACAGACAGGCCCAGTTCCTCTCGTACAGCCCCTGCGGTCTCAAGCTGCGCGCTGTTGGTAACCACTGCAGTGCTGGCCAGTTCCGGTCTCAGGTATGTCTCGGTCACCCGGCGCAAGTCATCCAGGCTCACCGCCAGTATCTGCTGACGGAAGTGCTCGCGCTGGTCGTGGCTGCGGCCAAACAAGCGATTGTAAAAATGCTGTTTGGCTTCGCCGGCGGGCGAGCCCGGTTTGTCCAGGCTGCCAATAACACCCAGGATGGATTCTTCCAGGGCCCGGTACTCATGCTGACTGTCGAGCATCCAGCTAAGGGCGCTATCGAAATCCTGCAGTGTTTCAGTCAGGCGCGGATCGCGGTAGGAATAGAAGCGGAAGGCGGCGATACCGGAATCCTGTGACGCGCCGCCACCGTAGGCCCCGCCTTGCTCCCTGATGGCGCGGTGCAGGAAACCGTTGCGCAAAAAGCCACCAAGCACGGTGAGCGCAGCGGCATCCGGGTGTTGTACAGGGACCGTTGGATAGGCGCGAGCGCAGAAGTTGACCTGGGTGTTGGTAAGCCATAGTTCTCCCCGACTTTCGCGGACCGGTTCGAGTGCAAAGTACTGGCTTTTCGTGGTCTCCCTGGCGGGGCCCCAGGTCTGGGCCGCAAGATCGGCGACAGCCGCGGTTCTCTCTTCTTCTGCAATCAGCAGTAATTGGCGGGGCATGGCCAGGACGTTGCTGTGCAGCCCGGCCAGCTTGTCGGCGAATCCGGCCAGCTTATCCGCTTGCTGCAGGCTGTCATCCAGCGCCCGCAGGCCGCGAATGCCGGCGAGCCCGGACAATTCATGGTTGAGCTTTGCCAGGGGGCTCATGCCGGCGCTTGCAGCTGCCATCGCCAGCCCGTGTCCATTGCCGGTAATAGACTGGTCGCGACGGGCGCGCGCCTGGCTCACCAGTTCCCGTATCCGGTCAGTTTCGTCAAACCGCAATGACTCCAGGGTGTCATACATCAGCTGTGACTGCTGCTCGGTGTTACGCAGCAGCGCTTTGGATGAAAGCACCAGGTAGGCACTGATTGCCTGTTCATTGTCGACAGCGCCGCGCATGGAAGAAAACGCATTGATCGACCCCACGGTGGCCGATTGACGGTGCTGAGCCTGCAGGTAATCGCTTGTGCCAAGACCGAGCTCTGTCAGTACCTGGGTGTAAAAAGGCAGTGTCTGCAATTGCCCGGGTTCAAGCAGGGGAAGAGGCGCCACGGCCTGCTGGTAGACCAACCCGTTAGTACCCTGGCTGTAGCTTGTAATCGGGGTGCCCCGGGGGTTACTTTCCCTGTACGCCAATTCGGGCAGACTATCGGGAACATCACTGAGTTCCACCTTGGGCAATATACTCTCGTCGTCCACCTGTTGCTGGCGCTGGGCGAGGTCTGTCGCCAGCTGCACGACATCGGCCCGCGCCTGGGCAGGCATGGCCTCCTTGATACGGGCCAGGCGTTCGGCTTCAGCGGCTGAGCGTTTTGCTGACAGCCCGGTATCCGGCTCCATGACCAGGGTCACCCGGTGCGGATTGTCCAGTAACAGGCGCCTGGTGAGCTGGCGTATATAGTTGGGATCCCCTATCCGGGCGCGCAGCTTGGCGATAACCGGTTCCAGGTCGAGCACTGCTATCGGGTCGCTGTAATGGGTGGCGCAGCCCAGTGCCTGCAATATGAGCTGCAGGCCGTAGGGATAGCCATCGCCACTGATTTCACGCTGGTGCAGTTCCAGTTGATGCAGTACGGCTTCCATTCGATCATGGTCGACACCGTCAGTGGCGACCCGCTCCAGGACATCAAGAATCATCGTTTCAGCAGCATCTGCACACTCAGCTTCACTGCCCTCGATACCGCAGCAGAACACCAGTTCGCGCATGCTGTCCTCGAGGCCGCACAAAGGGGAGGGCGCCTGGCCCAGGGAGGTTGTCTCCAGAGCCTGCTGCAGCGGTGATGCGCTGTTATCCAGCAGGACGCTTGCCAGCAGCTGCGCTTCGAGCAGGCTCTCCAGATCAGTACTCTCTCCCAGCAACCAGCCGACAACGATATGGGTCTTCTTGTCGGTCGCACCGCTTTCGTCGTAGGCATAATTGCGCGTAACGGTTTGCGGCGCTGTCAGTCGTTGCTCGGCCTGTACTTGTATGCGTTGGTCGAGTTTGTGAAATTTGCTGAGGGCGCGGTCCTCGAATACAGCCTGGTGCTCGGCGGCGGGGATGTCGCCGAAGGTCATGAATATCGCGTTGCTGGGATGGTAGTGACTTTTGTAAAAAGCCTTCAGCTGGTCATAGCTCAGGTCGGGTATGTGTTCCGGGTCGCCACCGCTGTTGTAGTGGTAGGTCGTCGTGGGAAACAGGTGTTCACAAAGCGTGCTCCACAGCGTGCTGCTGACTGAGCTCATGGCGCCCTTCATCTCGTTGAACACCACCCCCTTGAACACCAGTTCGCTGTCGGTATTGCCAGGCTCGGAGAACTCAACCCGGTGACCTTCCTGGGCAAAATCCAGAGGGTCCAGACGGGAGAAAAAGACTGCATCGAGGTAGACATCGAGCAGGTTATCGAAATCCTTGCGGTTCTGGCTGGCGAATGGGTAGGCGGTCCAGTCGGAGCTTGTGAACGCATTCATGAAAGTGTTGAGGGAGCGCCTGAGCATCATGAAAAAAGGATCCCGCACCGGGTAGCGCTCGCTGCCGCACAGCGCGGTGTGTTCCAGAATATGTGCCACACCGGTTGAGTCGTGCGGCACCGTGCGCAGGGCGACCAGGAATACGTTCTCGCTGTTGTCCGATGCCAGGTGATAATGCGCCGCACCGGTATCGCGGTGCTCATATTGCTCTACCCGGATATTGAGAGAGTCCACGGTGTGCTGGCGAACAGTGATAAAAGCCGGGTTGGTGTCGGGGTGTGGGTTGTTGCCAGTGCTCATGTAGGGTCCCTGAGAGTGGGTCTTGGGCCAGAAAAGAGGCGTAGTTTAACGCGTTTGTGCCGCTCCGGGTGAACTAGACTGGGCACTTACGGGTTCAATCCTGTACAAAAAGGGCCACTTTTTCCCCGTGACCCAGATTGCACCGTCTGCCGGGTTATAGGCAATACCGTTGAGCACATCGGTATCGGCGCGCCGTTCCATAATCGGTAGCAGGCCCTGCAGGTTGATACTGGCTTCAACCCTGCCATCGGCAGGATTGATGATAACAATACGATTGGTCTGCCAGACATTGGCCCAGACACGGCCGTTTATCCATTCCAGCTCGTTGAGCCTGGTGACGGGTTTGCCATTGGCTGTCACATTGATAGCGCGTGTGATGCGCTTTTTGGTGGGATCCAGAAAGTACAGTCGATCACTGCCATCGCTGTAAATCAGTTGCTTGCCATCGTTGGTGATGCCCCAGCCTTCGCCTGGAATGCGCATGCGGGCCACGCCGGCCAGATCGTCCCTGTCGTAGATCAGCAGCATACGCGCCCGCCAGGTCAGCTGGTAAACACGGTCGCCGAATACGGTGACACCTTCGGCGAACAGGCGATTATCCATCTTGCGCTCCAGCTCCAGTTCACCGCTGGCAAAGTCAAAGCGCTGCAATCTGGAAGCGCCATAGCCACCGCTACTCACATAGAGCTTGCCATCGACGACTTCCAGGCCCTGTACAAAGGTGTCTCTAGATTGCGGTTTCTGTTCCAGGACCTTGTAGCTCAAGTTCTCCAGCGCGCTGGCGGGAACGGTGATCAAGGCCAGCAGGACCAGCATTGGCAGGGAGCGGGGCATGACTAGATCCGGTTGCGGCAGAGGTCGCGGATTATAAACCGCGCAGGGGCCAGGGCGCGACCCAGCTCGCGGCACAGCGGTGGCGCTTCCCGGCATATCTGGCTGGCCAGGAGCTCCGCCGCCAGCGGCGTAGAGGTCAGGCCCCGCGACCCATGACCGCTGCTCAGGTACAGGCCGGGTAGGTATCGTCCCTGCTCGGGCACATACTGTTTTGCATTTTTGCCCAGTGCCGCATAGTCGTGCAGGAAGGCCTGCCTGTCGGGCACTGGCCCCACCAACGGCAGGTAGTCCGGGCTGGCGCAGCGAAATCCCACCTGCCCCAGTAGCGCCGGGGGTACCAGTTGCCCCAGGGCGTCCTGCCAATCGGGCAGTGCTGCACCGAGGCTGTCCAGGTTGGCCTGGTGGTCGGCAGCGCGCACCGCGATATCGGGGTCGTCGAGATCGAAGGTGGCGCCAATACAGTGCTCCCCGGCCCTGGCAGGCGCTATATAGCCTGAATGACACAATGCAGCGCGCAGCTCACTGAACTGCTCGCTGGTAGGCAGCCGGGTTGTTTGCCCTCGTATAGCCAGCAAAGGCAACCATTCCAGCCCGGTAAAGCCTGTGCTGCCAGTACCCGCGGCGATGACGACACAGTCTGCCTCCCACATCTGGCCGTTGCTGCCCGTTGCCAGCCAGCCATCGGCAGCCCTGGCCAGACTCACCTGGCCGCAGTGCTCCCACAGCGTTACGCCGGGCGTATTCAGTGAGACGCGGCATATGGCCTCAGGTTTCAGCCAGCCGGACCCCGGGAACCAGTATCCACCCGCTTCCTGTTTAACACCCAGTTTGCCATTGGCGGTGCCGGCATCCAGTACCGCGGCAAACTCTTCAAGCGGACCGAGTACGCTGGCCAGGGCTGCGGTTTCTGTTGTGTCGAAACTTTGATGGAATGCGCCGCAAAGTTCGCCGTCCAGGCCTGGCTCCAGTGCGCCGCTGGCAAACAGGCCACGGTAGAAGGTCGAGCTGAAGCGATAACTTTGCAGGCTGAAGTCGGTCAGTGCGGAGTGGCGACGCGACAGGCGTGTGTAGAGAATGCCCTGGTCATTCGCCGAGCCGGCACCAGCCAGACGACCTTTTTCCAGTACGGTGACTTCCACGCCTCGCCTGGCGAGCGCCGCAGCCACGGTTGCCCCGCCGAGACCAGCCCCCACTATAAGGGCCCTTTGAGGCAGTGGCCTGTCTTGTGCGGGAATGTCCCAGGGGGTGTCCCGCGGCACGATTACCTTGTTACCCGGCTGATCGATACGGCCCTGCAGGCACTCCCTCTTTTGCCCATAGCCGGGGACCTTGTTGACCGAAAAGCCCGCGCTGGCGAGTTGCCTGCGTACCTCCCCGGCTGCAGTAAAGGTGGAAAACGTTGCCCCGGGCCGGCTCAGACTGGCTACGCAATGCAATACCTCGGAGCCCCACATGGCGGCGTTCCTGGCGGGGGCGAAGCCGTCCAGATACCAGGCATCGACCAGCGGATGACCGAGGCTCGCCAGATCTGGCAATGCATGTTCGATGTCTTCCCACCACAGGTCCAGGGTAAGGCGTCCACCTTCAAGCAGCAGGCGATGCTGGCCGGGAACCAGTCCTGGATACTGGTCAAGCAGCTGGGCGGCCAGCGGGGCCAGCTCTGGCCAGGCGGCCAGGGCTTTGGCCAGGTCTACCGCGTTGAGCGGGTGTTTCTCGATAGACAGGTAGTGCAGGTCGGGTGCGGGGGAGGGGGTTTGCCGCCAGGCCGCCCAGGTCAGGAGAAAGTTCAGCCCGGTTCCGAAGCCCGTTTCTGCAATACAAAATCGCCTGGCCGGCCCGGTCTGCCAGCGCCGGGGAAGGTCGTTGCCCTGCAGATAGACGTAGCGACTTTCCTCGCAACCGCCCTCGGCACTGTAGTAGAGGTCGCCATAGGTGAGTGAGACAGGGTTGTCGCCATCGGTCCAGCCCACGGCAGCGGCCTGAACCGCCTGCCATGGAGAATTAGCGCGTTTCATCCCGAGCGGGATTTCAGGTTGATATCTTCAGGCAGCCAGGCGGGAATATGCGGGTCCTGTTCGGCCAGCAGGTCATCGACGGCAAACAGGTGCAGCTCCGGGGGACTGTTCGGGGGTTTGTAGAGGGTAATCAGGAAATCGCTGGCACTCGCATTCTGGGGCAATTGAACCTCCCAGCGATCGTCCTTGATACGCAGAGTGGTTTCTCCCGGCTGCAGCCGGATCATGGCCACATAGTTGTTTTTACCCACGGGGTTCAGGCTGCGGCGCTCGCTGGCGATAAGTGAGCCGAACAAATGGGTGCGAATGCCACAGATGGGCGAAATATCGCGACGACTCTCAGGAATGCCCGGATCCGACAGTCGTCCGGTGATCTCACTCAGTGCTGTGCTTGCCTCGGCCCCGTTAAGGCGGATTTTGTCTGCGCTGAAAGGAATGCGGGACAGCTTTTCGGCGTCTAGCTGAGCGGCCGCCCGGTCGGCCAGTTCGTCCTCGCTGGGCAGGGTGTGGGCGGCCTCGCGCAGTTCCGCGTAGTAGCTGGCGAGCAGCGTATGCAGTCGTTCCACATGCTCCTGCTCATCGGCCAGTGTGTAGTTACTGACAGTTTCTCTCAGCGGTTTGCTTTCCATGCCCTCGCTCGCGCTGCTTGCAGCGTGTTCGTTACGCGCCAGCTGGCGGGCAAGACTGATTTGTTCCTGCAGCAAGGTCAGCTCCCGCTCAGTCACATTGATAAGTCGTTCCTTGATCTTGACAATTTCCAGCGCGAGTTGGCGCACCGCCGGATTAGCGCTCTGCTGCGGGGGAATATTCTCGTTATGGAGTAGCTCGACGGTCTTTTTGTACTGATTCAGCTCCAGGGTGAGCATGCCGCGTTCATGAGCAAGTGCCTGCAGCTCGACATCAGAGTCAGCGGATTGTGCCAATGCCGACGGCAGGGCGAGTAACAGGGCACAAACCAACCTCACCGCCAGCGCTAGCGAGCAACTCCTAATGCCCAGTGGGCGTGCTATCGCTTTAGACGGCCCGGTCATCGGTCAAATTCCGCAAATGCATCTATCAAAAGGGTACCAGAGCCGGTGTTTGTCGAGCCAGTGCGATCTGCAGAAATAGCGACATAATTTCTCGCTGGCGTTAGACTTATAGGCCTCAGACCCCTTCACCGGATTTTCAGGAAACCTTATGTCACAGTCTGCTCAACAAACGATTCCCAAGGAAAAGTTCCTTGTGATTGCCGTTAACGTACTGTACCGCCACTTTATAGAGGCAGGTCGCCCCCAGGCCAAGCGCCTTTATCGGGTGATTCGAGAGGGCCACGTTGCAGGGCTGAGCAAGTTGCGAATGGAAGATGACTCCACGATGCAGTTCCAGCTCTCCATGGACCACAGCGAGTTTGGCGGGCATCTCGGTTTCGGCGCATTCAGGGGCGGCCTGGAGATCTTGCTGGGCAATCTGGGCCGGGCGCTGCAGGACGGGCGCGAAATCAGTGTTTTCAATACACAGGAACGTCCCGATTCCATGCTGTTCGGGATCACCGGCGTGACTGTGGAGGGTGACCAAACCAGTGTCATGGTGTTGGGCGCCGATGTCGGGGAGACTGCAGGTGTTGTCACATTGCGTCTGATGTATCTTGACCCGGCCCAGTTTGCCGATCAGGACGAATTGCCCGGGGGTGAGGGTAGCGGCACTGTGCAAGTCTAGCTGCCGGCCACTACCTCGAACTGCGGCAGCGCCGGGCGCTCGATAGTGAGTTTGTGCTGCGGGGCCACGACCTGTGCGCTGCCGGTGGCTACCACCTTGCCTTCCTGGTTGCTGGCCTTGCAGTCCAGGGTGACGATATTGCGCCGGTCCTGTTTTTCCGTTACCTCCAGTGCAACAGTGACCGTGTCGCCAATTTTCACCGGCGACCTGAATCGCAGGCTCTGGCTCAGGTAGATCGTGCCCGGGCCAGGCAGCTCCATGGCCAGTGCGGCGGAGATGACGGCTCCGGTGAGCATGCCGTGGGCAATGCGCTCGCCAAAAGAGGATAGTGCGGCAAAGTCGGATTCCAGGTGGACGGGGTTAACGTCTCCCGAAACGGCGGCAAACAGCTGGATATCGCGCTCCTCAATCCGTTTTGAATACCGGGCTGTTTGGCCTATGTTGATTTCCTCGTAAGTAAAATTGGTGAGCTGTGACATTTGGCGGGTCTCCTGCGCTTACAATGGCGCTGAGTTTACCCCATTTAGATTGATTACCGGGTTGATCCCGATACAAGGCGTCATGATGCAAAAAACTGGCGGGAGCGCGGCGGACTCTCCCGATAACACCACCGGGTCAGAATTGGTACGCGAGATCCCTGTTGCGGCTATTGATTTCCCCGAAGAACTGCCTATCGCGCAGCGGCGCGAGGATATTGCGCGGGCCATTGCCGCTCACCAGGTGGTGATCATTGCGGGCGAGACCGGCTCGGGCAAGACAACCCAGTTGCCGAAAATATGCCTGTCCCTGGGGCGCGGTACCCGCAAGGTGATTGGCCACACTCAGCCCCGACGGCTGGCCGCGCGCACGGTGGCCCAGCGTATTGCCCAGGAGCTGAGAACTACCGTGGGACAACTGGTGGGATACCAGGTGCGCTTTAACGACCAGGTGTCGGTTGCCAGCGCTATCAAATTGATGACCGACGGCATTTTGCTGGCGGAAATTCAGCGCGACAGGCTGCTCAGTAACTATGACACCATTATTATCGACGAAGCGCACGAACGCAGCCTCAACATTGATTTCCTGTTGGGTTATCTCAAACGCCTGCTGCCTCGCCGGCCAGATCTCAAGGTGATCATTACCTCGGCAACCATCGATGTAGAGAGCTTTTCCCGCCACTTTGATAACGCCCCGGTCATCGAGGTGTCGGGCCGCAGTTATCCAGTGGAGACCCTTTATATTGACCCCGCTGACACGGAGACAGAGGAGGATACAAGCAGCCAGATAGTCGGGCTGGTCAACGATATTGATGCCGGCCGATTTGGGAGCCGCGGCGATGTGCTGGTTTTTCTGCCAGGCGAGCGAGACATACGTGAGCTGGCCAGGCAGCTGCGCCACAACCCGTCACTGGATGTGCTGCCTCTATACGCACGGCTCAGCCAGGCAGAGCAAAGCCGTGTGTTCCAGACCTCTTCGCGGCGGGGTATCCGGGTTGTACTGGCAACGAACGTCGCCGAGACCTCAATTACCGTCCCCGGTATTCGCTTTGTCATCGACCCGGGCGTGGCGCGAGTTAGCCGCTACAGTTTTCGTACCAAGATTCAACGACTTCCCATAGAGCCCGTATCGCAGGCCAGTGCCAACCAGCGGCAGGGGCGCTGCGGGCGTGTGGCGTCCGGGGTGTGTCTGCGCCTCTACAGTGAAGCCGATTTCAAGCTGCGGCCGGAGTTTACCGACCCTGAGATTCTGCGCACTAACCTCGCTGCCGTTGTCCTGCAGATGCTGATACTGGGCCTTGGTGAAGTCGAGGATTTTCCTTTTATCAACCCACCTGACCCGCGCATGGTGCGCGACGGCTACAAGTTACTCGAGGAACTGGGTGCGGTCACCCCCTCCGGTAAGTTAACCCCGGTCGGCAGGCAGATGGCCCGTTTACCGGTGGATCCCCGGCTGGCGCGAATGGTGCTGGCAGGCAGTGAACTGGGCTGCCTGGAAGAAGTGCTGGTAATCACCAGTGCCCTGGCTATCCAGGATCCACGCGAACGCCCGGCGGATAAACAACAGCAGGCAGATCAATCCCATGCCCGGTTCCGCCATCCCCGGTCCGATTTTATGGCCTGGCTCGCGCTCTGGCAGTACTACGAAGATCAGCGCCAGGCCCTCAGCGGCAACCAGCTTGGCAAACTGTGCAAGCGGGAGTTTCTATCCTACCTGCGCATGCGGGAGTGGCGTGACATCCACACTCAGCTCAGCATAGCCTGTCGCAGCCAGAAGCTCCGGCCCCGTCCCAGGCTCCCGGAAGAAGAAAACTATGAGGGTGTGCACCGGGCCCTGCTATCCGGGCTGCTGGGCAATATCGCGCAGTTACAGCAGGGCAGGGAATACCTTGGGAGTCGCAACCGGAAACTGCAAATATTTCCCGGCTCTTCCCAGGCGCGTAAACCGCCTAAATGGATCGTGTGTGCAGAAGTAGTAGAGACATCCAATGTCTTTGCGCGCGAGGTGGGCGCCATCGATCCCGGGTGGGCGCTAGATAGCAACCCGGGCTTGTTGCGTCGGCACTACTACGAACCCCGCTGGCAGGCGCGCAGTGGTCGGGTGATGGCCTGGGAGAGAATAACCCTGTATGGGCTCACCCTGGCCGACAAGCGCCCCGTTCACTATGGCCCCATCGCACCTGCAGACAGCCGCGAGTTACTGATACGGGATGGCCTGGTGGCAGGCAAGATGCGCCCATTTCCCACATTTCTCAAACATAACCAGCGCATGGTGCGTGAACTGGAGGACCTGGAGTCGCGAACACGTCGGCGCGACATTCTCGTCGATGAACAGGTACTGTTCATGTTTTATGACGAGCGTCTGCCGCCTGACGCCTATACCGCCGGGCGCCTGCGAGGCTGGCTAAAACACCATCCTGACGCAGCAACCGGTCTTCGAATGCAGCGCGCGGACCTCGTCGCCCGTGACCCGGGATCAGACCTGTCTGAGCAGTTCCCCGACCAGCTGGCGTGGGAGGACCTGCAGTTTCGGCTCACCTATCAGTTTGAACCGGGCGGTGCGAGTGACGGTGTGTCGGTCACAGTACCCGTGGGGCTGCTCAATCGAGTGCCCCGGCACCGATTTGACTGGCTGGTACCCGGTCTTCTGCGAGAAAAGTGTATCCAGTTGGTCAAGGGCTTGCCCAAGGACAAGCGGAAGCAGTTGGTGCCGGTGCCGGACCACGTCGATCGCGCACTGGAAACACTGCAGCCGGATAATGTTGACCTGTTGCAAGCCCTGTCCCGTGCACTGACAGGTAATAGTGGACTCAAATTGAGCGCCGGAGACTGGGCTCCTGAAAAGCTCGATGACTACTACCGAATGAATATACGGGTAGTGGATGCCGATGGTCGCCTGCTGGCCCAGGGCCGCAATCTCACCGAGCTGGTCAACCGGTTTCGCGACGATACCCGGCAGAGTATCAGCTCGGGTCCAACAGATTCTCCCGCGCGCAGTGGCTTGCAGCGTTGGGATTTCGGGGACCTGCCGCGGGAGTGGCGCTTTCGGCAGGCGGGTGTGGACATCGTGTCGTACCCGGCGCTGGTAGACGAGGGAGAAAGTGTTGCCGTCGCGCTATTTGATTACCCGGGGCAAGCGCAGATCAGGCACCGCCTTGGCGTACTGCGCC
Organism: uncultured Gammaproteobacteria bacterium; assembly: GCA_963765545.1. Lineage (GTDB taxonomy): Bacteria > Pseudomonadota > Gammaproteobacteria > Pseudomonadales > Halieaceae > JARRPM01. The sequence goes on from CAVXWW010000004.1 coordinate 355,917, forward strand.
TGTTGCGCCTGCACAGTGCCCAACAGGTGAAATACTTGCGCAAACAGCTGCTGAGAGGCAATGAATTCAACCTGGTCCTGGCCGCTGCGTCGCTTGATCCCGATGTCTTGCTGGATGACCTGCTGGACGCAAGTTATCTCCAGGCTATGGAGGTTGATGCTCAGCCCCCATATACCCAGGCCGATTTTCTAACGCTATTTGAACAGGGCAAGGGCGGCGTGATTGCCCGTGCCAGCGAGCTGGAATCTGCGCTGCTGGCCAGCTTGCGGCTGTTGGCGGATATTCGTAAGCGACTGGGTGCATTGCAGGCGGGCGCCTGGGCGGATACCCGGCAGGATATAAAGGCCCAGTTAGAGCGTTTGCTGGCGCCCGGCTTCATGCGCGATACACCCGCACCCTGGCTCGCCCAGATGCCCCGCTACCTGAAAGCGCTTTGCACCCGGCTTGAACGCTTGTCGGGCCAGTATGCCAAGGATCAGTCACACACCGCCCAGTTGCAGGCGTTGGAGCAACCGCTGTGGCAGGCGGTAGATGACTTCCCTGGTTTGTTGTTGCTCAGTGATGATGCCTGTCGGTATCGCTGGCTACTCGAAGAATTCCGCGTGTCACTGTTCGCCCAGCATCTGGGAACACGGCAGGCGGTATCTGCCAAGCGGTTACAGCAACAATGGCAGTTGGTAGAGCAATGGCGGGGCAAATATACTCACTAAAAACAGGGTTAAAAGCGCCTTGACGATATCGGGGTCTCGGATGAAACTTCCTGTAGGTGTTCGTGTCATAACTTTCACGGGTACTGCCTGTGGAGAGAATGTTGTCATGGGTACTTCGCGTTATCACAACAACGAATTGATTATCAAAAGGGAAACGACTATGGCACATTTCAAGAAACCCCTGGCAGCTGCTCTTGGCGCAGCATTCCTGGCTACATCCATCGCACCCCTGGCATCCGCTGCGGTCAACCCATTCTCAGCTCAGCACCTCAGCGGTGGTTATGACCTCCCCAACTTTGGCAAAGACGCGGAAGGCAAATGTGGCGAAGGTAAGTGCGGCGAGAACAAGAAAGCACACGGCGAAGGCAGCTGTGGCGACAAGATGAAAGAAGGCAGCTGTGGTGAAAAAGGAAAAGAAGGTAGCTGCGGCGAAAAGGGCAAAGAAGGCAGCTGTGGTGAAAAGGCCAAGGAAGGTAGCTGTGGCGAGAAGAAAGCCGGCGAAGGTAAGTGCGGCGAAGGAAAATGTGGCGGTAGCTAATGCCTGACCAGCACCGGGAACTGCGCGGTGCAGGCCTGGGCTTGCGGCGTGCCCTGTTGGGCTCGCTGCAAGCCATGGATCACAATGCAGTCGATTTTATGGAGGCGGCCCCGGAGAACTGGATCGGGGTAGGGGGGCGGTTTGGCAGGCAGTTTCGCGAGCTCGCGGATCGGCATACCATCGTCCTGCATGGCCTGTCGCTGGATATTGGCGGCCCGGACCCTATTGATGTCGATCTCGTGCGATCGGTAAAAAACCTGATGGCGGAGATCAATGCCCCGGTGTACAGCGAGCATATGAGTTACTGTGCGGCTGACGGGCATCTTTACGACCTGTTACCTATTCCGTTTACCGAAGAGGCCGTGCGCCAGGTGGTTGCCCGGGTGCGGCAGGTGCAGGATATCCTCGGTCAGGCCATAGCGCTGGAAAATTCCTCCTACTACGCTCAACCACATGCTGATATGACCGAGGCGGCCTTTATTGGTGCGGTCCTGGCAGAGAGCGACTGTGAGTTGCTACTGGATGTCAACAATATCTATGTGAACAGCATTAACCACAATTACGACCCGATCGAATTTTTGGATGCGCTACCCCTGGAGCGTACACGGTACATACATATTGCCGGGCATTACGACGAGGCACAGGATCTGAAAGTAGATACCCATGGCGCGGACGTCATAGACCCGGTGTGGGCGATTCTGGCTCAGGCTTACCAGCGATTGGGCCCTGTGCCGACCTTGCTTGAGAGAGATTTTAACCTGCCGCCACTGCCGCAGTTGCTGCAGGAAGTGGAGAAGGTGCGACAGTACCAGGCAGAGGCGAGGACAACCCTGAGAGCGCAGGCCAGCCTGTGAGCGCAGCGACCACCAGGGACAGCCAGCTGGCGATGGCCAGGTATTTGCGCGATCCCGACGCAGCGCCCGCCCCCGCGGGAGTGGAGCCGCGCCGCATGGCTATTTACGAACGGCTGGTTTACAACAATATCGAGGACTTCATCAGTAGCGGTTTTCCAATACTGCGCAGCCTCTATGAAGACGAAGACTGGCACCCACTGGTGCGCAGCTTCATTCAGGGCCACAGCTGCCAAAGTCCGTATTTTCTTGAAATCAGCCAGGAATTCCTTGAATTCCTTATGAACGAACATCAGCCCAGGGACTGCGACCCCCCGTTTCTAGTGGAGCTGGCACATTACGAATGGGCGGAGTTGGCGCTGGATGTTGCCGAGGCGGAGCCGCCAATAAAAGGCGTGCCCTCGGATGTGCTGGCGGTGGTTCCGCAGCTTTCCCAGGTTGCCTGGCTTCTTAGCTACCAGTATCCGGTGCAACATATTGGCCCCACTTGTCTTCCGGAGAAGACTGAGCAGCCCACGTATCTGGTGGTATATCGCGACCGTGAGGAACGGGTCAAATTCATGGAGCTCAACGCTGCCTCGGCTCGCCTGGTGGAACTGACCAGGGACAATACGTCGAAAACCGGGGCTGAACTGCTGGAAATCCTGGCGCGAGAGACAGGGATGGAGCTGCCCAGCCTGTTGGAATTCGGTGCACAACAGCTGACGGACTTGTTTGAGAGCGCAGTGCTTGGCCTTGCCCCGGCGAACAGCCCCCCCGAATCACTATTTGCCCCTGCAGGCCAGTCGGCGTAACATTCCGACCCCGGAATAAAAATAACGTTCTTATGTCCATCACTCGTTACACACTGCTGGCCCTGCTTACGCTCTCTCCCGGCCTGTGGGCGGCCGACACACTTGAATCGAAAAAGAACCCCGACCCCTGGGAATCGGTCAATCGCAAGGTGTTCGAGTTCAACGACACACTGGACCGATGGGTGTTGCGCCCTACTGCCGAAGGCTACAGATTTGTCACACCGACGTTTGCCCAGCAGGGTGTCACCAACTTCATTACGAATATCTACGAGTTCAACTCCTTTTACAATTCGCTGTTGCAGGGTGAGTTTGCAGGGGCCACGCGTGCGGGAGGGCGTTTTCTCGTAAACTCCACGCTGGGCCTGTTCGGGTTTTTCGATGTGGCTTCCCCGATGGGGATTACCCCTTTTCGGGCGGATTTTGGTCAGACATTGGCCGTGTGGGGCGTCGATTCCGGCCCCTATGTGATGTTACCTGTATTCGGGCCCAAAACGGTGCGAAGTGCCGTTGGCTACTTTACGGACACCTATACCTCGATTCCCTATTACCTCAATGACCAGAGATGGGCATGGGGCTTCTGGACTGTAGAACTTATCGACTACCGGGCCCGCGTGCTCGATGCGGAAGACCTGATGACGGGCGACCGATACATCTTCCTGCGAGATGCCTATTTGAGCCGCAGGGAGGCTTTTGTGAAGCGCGGAGACGTGGAGGACACCTTCTCCGACTTCGAACGCGATGCTGAGGATTGGGAAGAGTTCTGATTTGGCCGGATTGCCCCTCAATGCCAATCGTTGAAATTTCCCTCCAAAATCTGTGAAATCCTGCCTAAAGCCCGGCCGTTTCGGTTGCCTGTCGCCGATGATGGGCGTAGTGTCACGCCGAACGTCCCTTCAAAGTCTCCACTGATGGCTGTTAAAGGCAATGTACTAATCATCGATGATGTCCCGGCGCGCGCCGAGGCACTCAATCAGCTTGTCTTGTCGTGCGGTTATAGCACCACCGTGGTCACCGACGTCAACCGGGCCGAGTTTTCACTGGGCATAGACAGCGAGTTCGACGCGATCCTGTGTGAGCTGGACCTTAAAGGCGTATCCTGGAAGGACGCCCGCAGGTTACTGCGAGAGATGGACGCCCAGGTGCCCGCGATCATGTTCAGTGATGTCGTGGATACGCAGAGAATGACCACTGCATTGCGTCTGGGAGCCAGCGATTTTTTTGTCCGGCCTGTGGATGACACCGAGGCATTGTGCAAATCGATTCAACGCTGTGTCCGCCAGCGTGAAATGCGCCGCGAACTGGAGGAGTCCCGCCGGCGTCTGCAAGCCACCAACAATGAGCTTCGGGCCACGGTAAAAGTACTGGAACAGGATCAGCAGGCTGGGCGCCAGGTGCAGCTCAAGATGCTGCCGGCCACCCCCCTTGTACTGGGCGACTATGTGGTCAGCCACACCGTTATTCCCTCCTTGTACCTCAGTGGTGATTTCACCGATTACTTTACAGTCGGTGACAGCTTTATTACCTTTTTTATGGCCGATGTGTCTGGCCACGGCAGTTCATCGGCATTCGCAACAGTGTTGCTCAAAAATCTCTTTGCCCGTAAACGCTCAGACTACCTGAGACTTGGCGACAGTTCGGTGCTGAGCCCTGTAGCCATGCTCAAGCACGCCAATAAGGAGCTGCTGGGCCTGGCCGTTGGAAAGTTTGCCACCATGGTCGTGGGCTTGCTCGACATGGAAGAGAATACACTGCATTACAGTGTGGCAGGCCACTTACCACAGCCGGTACTGGTCTCCAGCAGTGGGGCGCGCTATTTGCGCGGAGAGGGCAGCGCCGTGGGAATAATGGAAGACGCGGTTTATGAGGAGCATCTTATCGATCTACCGGTCAGTTTTATGCTGGCCCTGTTTTCAGACGGTATACTCGAAATTCTCCCGCCCAAAAACCTTATCGAAAAGGAGAAGTATTTCCTGGAGGTCTTCGAACAGACATCGGAATCGCCGGATCAGCTGGTAACCCGTCTGGGGCTTGACCGTGTAGATACCGCGCCCGATGATATAGCGGCACTTTTCATCAGTAAGCGTGGCTGATATGCAGGAAGGTAAAATACTCGCCGCCAGTCATGATGGCGCTTATGTCATTCGCTTTGAGGGCGATGTGCGCCTGACGCTTTGCACCACTATCGATGACTATTTCCAGCAAATGTATGATGATCCCGCGTTTGCCAGCGTGTGGGTCGATCTGTGCAGTGCTGAAGGGCTGGACAGCACCACGCTGGGTCTGCTCGCCAAACTCGCGCTGACCGTAAAGGAGCGTTTCGGGTTTGAGCCGGCGATTTACTCCTGTGATCCGGGCATCAATCGACTGATCAAGAGCATGGGCTTTCAGCGGCTGTTCGAGTTGCGCGAGGAGCTTTGCGGTGCCCCCGATGAGGCTACGGCTATCCCTGTGGCCGAGGGCAGCGAGGCGGCGGTAAAAGAGAAAGTCATCGAGGCCCACCGGGTATTGATGGAACTGAGCCCGGAAAACCGCGCACGATTCAAGGACTTACTCACCGTGTTGGAACGCAGCTGACTCAGGCCTTCGCCGCCAGTTTGGCGCGGATGTAATCGGAGTGGGGGACATAGGTGAGCTCAGCTATCTGTCTGATCAGGGATTCCTCGTACTTGTCCAGCCTGCCGTCGGCATAAGCCACACGCCACATACTCTCTACCAGCGCCAGTTTTTGTTTGGCCGAGTAGTGGTCATTAATCACCCGGGTAAAGTCGTATAGCGAGGTGGCCTCGTCCAGCTCGGCGGACGCGTCGCTGATAAGCTCAGCGACCTCCGCCGGTTCAAGATCCAGGGTTTCGCTGAGCAAGGTACTGAGTGTTGCCTCTTCTGCCGCATCCTCGCTGAAGTCGGCGCGGGCGGTTTCAATCAGAAGGGCAGCGCTGGCCAGTCGAAGCCTGTGCTCGCGGGCTTCTGCTGTTTCACTCGGCGGCGTTTCGAAGAGTTTCTTTAAGGTATTAATCATCGCGAACTAATCAGTTGCTCCAGTTTTATCTGGTCGGCCACGAAATTTCGAATGCCTTCTGCCAGTTTCTCGGTAGCCATTGCATCCGCATTCAGCTGATATCGAAAGCCGGCTTCAGCCATATCTGCCCGGGGTTCCTGCGAGTTGGCCAGTGATGGGTCAAGCTGGCGGGGCAGGTCGGCGGTATCAGCTGCCAGCTCTTCCAGCAGTGCCGGGCTGATGGTGAGGCGATCACAGCCTGCGAGGGCCTCGATCTCTCCCGCGTTACGAAAACTCGCGCCCATGACCACCGTTTTGTAGTCGTGCTGTTTGTAATAATGATAGATACGCGTCACCGACTGCACACCGGGGTCATCAGCGGGGCTGGCAATGCTCAGTTCTGTATTCGCTTTGTACCAGTCTAGAATTCGACCTACGAAGGGCGATATCAGAAACACGCCCGCGTCTGCGCATGCCGCAGCCTGGCTGAAACCGAACAGCAGGGTCAGGTTGCAGTTTATACTCTCTTTTTCCAGCTGTGCTGCCGCACGAATACCCTCCCAGGTTGACGCTGTCTTGATCAGGATACGCTCGCGGCCGATGCCAGCCTGCTCGTACATGCCGATGAGCTTGCGCGCACGCTCCATGGTGCCCTCGCTGTCAAAGGACAGTCTGGCGTCTACCTCGGTCGAGATTCGGCCGGGCACGATTGCAAGGATCTCCTTGCCTACATCCACGGCAAAGTGATCGCAGCAGTTTGCCAGCTGGGTGGCACTGTCGCCGCCTTGTTGTTGCGCCCATTCCCTGGCCTTGTCCAGTAGCAAAGAGTACTGGGGTAGTGCGGCCGCCTTAAGCAGCAGCGAGGGGTTGGTGGTGGCATCCTGTGGATGGAAGCGCCTGATAGCCTCAATATCGCCCGTGTCGGCCACCACATCGGTCATGTTTTTCAATTGTTCCAGTTTGCTGGACATGCTTATACATTCCTCATTGGTTCTGCCAGACCCGATGGTGTCCGGTGACCGGACTCCCTGACCAGAGCAAATGCCTCGGTGAGAACCTCCAGTCCGGCGTCTTTTTTGTACGCGTTTTGGCTGATATGGCGCCTGAACTTTCGTGCCCCCGGCATACCCTGGTACAGGCCCAGTATGTGCCTGGTGATGTGGTTCAGGCGTACGCCGCGAGTCAACTGTTGTTCGACGTAATCCAAAAGGGTAACTACGATATCATCCCGTGATAGTGCGGGCTTGTCCAACCCGAACAGTTCCCTGTCCACCTCTGCCAACAACCAGGGATTCTGGTAGGCCTCGCGCCCCACCATCACCCCATCTACCTGCTCCAGGTGTTGCTTGCATTGCTCCAGGGTCTGCACGCCGCCGTTGAGGACAATGGTCAGTTGGGGCAGATCAGTCTTAAGTTGATAGACCCAGGGGTAGTTGAGCGGTGGCACTTCACGGTTTTCTTTTGGTGATAAACCCTGCAGCCAGGCCTTGCGCGCGTGCACGATAAATACCTCACAGCCGGCATCCGCCACCGTCGCCACGAAGTGCAGCAGTTCATCGTAGGATTCCATGTGGTCGATGCCGATGCGATGTTTTACTGTTACCGGGATAGTGCAGGCATCGCGCATGGCTTTTACCCCGTCTGCGACCAGGCCAGGGTGCGCCATCAGGCACGCGCCAAACATCCCCGATTGCACCCGGTCAGAGGGGCACCCGCAGTTCAGGTTCACCTCGTCGTAACCCCATTGCTGGGCCCAGCTGGCGCATCGCGCGAGGTCTGCAGGGTCACTGCCACCCAGCTGCAGGGCGACCGGGTGTTCCTCTGCGTTGAAATGCAGGAATCGCTCCCTGTCACCGTGTATCAGAGCACCGGTAGTCACCATTTCGGTGTACAGCAGCGCCTGCCGGGTAATCAGCCGCCAGAAAAAGCGGCAATGATGGTCCGACCAATCCATCATCGGCGCAATGCAAAACCGCCTGGATCCAAAAGAATGTGTTGTATTTCCCACGTTGGCCTATTGTTGATAGAGATGCAGCGCCCCGGTTCAGCCCCCGGCATTTTACAGGGGAATGACCGTTGCACTCAACGATGCCAGCTTGTCTTTGTGCTGGCCGGACTATCGACGCCACCCCGTGGGTGGCATCGGGTCACCGACAAACCGTGCGCGGCAGTAGCTGGGCATGCCTGACAGGTTGGTGAATGAAGTTGATGTAATGTCATTGTTAGTGTCATTATATCCCACTTCTCGTGGCGGGTCGGCTGGAGTCCGGGATTTCCCATCACGAAGAGAATAATCAGTGGAAGAGGTAAACCATGAAAGTAGCCAATGCGGTTCTCCCGAACGAAGCGCAAATAAAGGGTTTTTTTGAGCCAGGCCCGGATGGGCCAATCTTTATGGTTAACCTGTTGAAGTTCAAGGAGCAGGCAGAGTATGAGGATGGCCGAGAGACCACTCTCAGCGGTAGGGAGGCCTATGATCTCTACGCCAGGCGCGTATCCAGCTCGATAAGTGCCCCGACCACGTTTCAAGGGACAGCTTATGAATGATATTCACACACTCTATGCAATCACACATTCTCTCTTTTCCGGTCGTGCCCGCGCCTACCTGATCAAGCACGGCATCCCCTACAGGGAGTTATCCACCGGGCATGAGAGCTTCAAGTCGGAGGTGCTGCCCAAGGCCGGATTACCCACCATTCCCACCCTGGTGACGCCTGCAGGAGAGGTGATACGCGATGGCGCGGCGATAATAGAGTATTTTGAGGATGCTAACGGTAGGCCAGCCCGCCCGGTCGGGCCGCGCCAACAGATTGTCAGCAGCCTGTTCGACGTGATCGGTACCGATGGCATGTTGCGCCCCGCCATGCATTATCGCTGGGATTTTCCTGATGACAACCTCGACTTTCTGCGTTACCACTTTTTCCATTCCCAGCGCGACCTGCCCCAGCGCGAGGAAAAAACAGAACACATGATGAACCGGATGCGGCATGCGGCGCAGATATTTGGCGTTACTGATGCTACCGCAGAAACGGTTGAAGCCCTCTACATGGATTTCCTGAACGCTGCCAACCGGCATTTTGAGGCCTACCCGTATCTTCTGGGCTGGCGTCCCTGCATCGGTGATTTCGGCCTGTTGGCTCCGTTATATGCACACCTGGGGCGGGACCCCTATCCGGCGAGGCTGATGCAGAAACAGGCGGTGCGTGTGTACCGCTGGGTCGAGCGAATGAACAGGGCAGATGCCGACATGCCGGAATACTTTGATGCCGGTACCGATTTCCTGGCGGATGACGAAGTACCCGAGAGCCTGCTGGCTGTGCTGGGCGTCCTGTCGGAAGACTTTGTGCCCGAGTCGCTCGCGGCAGCGCAGTGCATCAACCAGTGGCTGGCGGAGCATACCCCGGAACCGGGCACGGCGGCTGAACGCTTCCTGGGAATGTGTGAGTTCAAGGTGCGTGGGCACACCGTCAGCGCCATTGCCCAGCCCTATCGTTTTTACCTGTTGCAGCGAGTTCAGCAGCTCTATGCAGGGTTGGATCACGCAGCTCGGGCACGGGTTGACGAAATGCTGAAGGCCTGCGGAATGTCGGATGCTCTGACGATCAGGCTCGATCGGGAGTTGGGCCGGGCAGATAACCTGGAGGTCTGGTTGTAGTTGCTTCCTTCGACGCAATCGAGGCGGGCCCGCTGCCGTCAACGGCGTTGTCAGCGAGATCCTGGCGGGTCGGAGAAATGGACAGGAAGACTACAGAAAAGATACGCCTTTTCAGTGAATAAACTGCTTCACGTCTGGAGGAGAACCTTTGGGCTGACTGGACCCGCGTTACAGGCCCGGATCCACGCCAGTCATGTCAATTGACAGCTCCCATAGCTTTTTGGCCACCGCCTTGTCATGGCTGCGCCGGTTTGACCTGACCTTCACAGCAGGTCCGGCGGTTTCATTGCGTTTGCTTGGCCCGTAATAGTCTGCCCCGCTTATGTCGGGCATGGTGGCGGCGCACAGGGTGGGCCAGGCACCCTCTGCCGGCGTATTGAATAACGGCCTGAATACAGGCGCAAAAAACATCAATGCACGCGGTATATATCGAGACAGTTCGGTGTCTGCAATGCCGGGGTGAGCGGCCACCGACAGGGTTTCATCCCCTGCTGCAGTCAGGCGGCGCTGTAACTCGTAGGTGAAATAGAGATTGGCAATTTTGCTCTGGGCATAGCGGGCGATGGTGTTGTAGCCATGCTCGGCGTTAATGTCATCAAAGTGAATTTTGCCCCGTTTGTGCGCAATGCTCGCAGTACTCACTATGCGGGCACCAGGTGTCTCGCGCAGTTTGTTCAGCAACAGCCCGGTCAGGGCGAAGGGGCCCAGGTGATTGACGCCGAACTGGGATTCAAAGCCGTCCCGGGTGAGTTCATAGGGCGGGATCATAATGCCCGCGTTATTGATTAACACATCAAGGCGGTCCTCTTTGGCAACCTTGGTCGCCGCTTTTTCTATCGAGGCCAGGTCGGACAGATCCAATGCCACAATCGCCACGTCTGCCTCGGGGTGTGTGTCCAGGATTGACTCGCGCGCCTGCTGGGCCTTGTCCTTCGAGCGACAGCCTATAATTACCCGGGCGCCTTTGCCGGCCAATACCAGGGCCGCTTCATAACCCAGGCCGGTGTTGGCACCGGTGATGAAGATGGTCTTTCCGGTCTGGTCGGGAACATCTTTTGCTGTAAAGCCTTTCATACCAATTTCCTTTGTTGTTTACAGGGTTGCAACGCCGCCAGCGCCCGGCGACGGCGAGCCGATCAGGTAGTTAGTTACTGACGGGAACCGTCAGTATAGGTGCGGCAGGTCCGTCCGCCAGGGACTTGGCGATGGCCAGCGACCACATGCTACCCAATAACCTGAAATAACGTTTGGTGGGCAGGTTTCTTTCGTCAATATAAAACCAGCCGCCACGGTGCCTGACTTTCACATAGGCATGAGGCGGTTCATCATCAGAATAGTGAATATTCAGTTTGCGCCCCAGGCGCCCCACTGGCGGGTAGTCGGATACGACACCGTTATCCACGTCACGCTGAGGGACTTCAATCCTTGCGGCAAGCACCTCCACCATATCGAAAATGGAGCGGGTGGTAATGCCCATCACACCGTCCTGGGCACCATTGAGCGTCATTCCAACTGGAATGATAATCCTGGGTTCACTGTATTTACGCCCGGATAGACCGAGCAACTGCAATAGCTCAGTCACCATAGAGGCATGATCTGGTGCCGACTGGTCTATAACAACAAAAAACTGCCCCTTTTTTACGGGGTCTTCCACCCAGTGCAGGCGATGTGCCCTGGTGAGTTCAGACATAATGATGACGAAGCGGTCGAAGCGGGGGTCATCGTCATTGTTGCAGCAAATAAAGTCGGGATTGTAGATGCCGTTCACGGAGGATATCAATGCAACAAACACAGATGCGGGGTCGGTCATCGACCGGGTGAGTTGTGCCAGCATGGACAGGGGCAAGGGCACGGTTAACTGGCGCAGATAGCTTTCCCCTGAGACCGGCGTATAGGATATGGTCGGATTTTCTTCGTAGATAAAGCCGCCGGAAAAAGGCACCAGGTTGCCAGCGTAATTGCTGTCGCTGCCCAGACCCGCTTCGAAGCCAGCACTGCTCTTTATGCTGACATTGGCCGTTATACTGGCGACCGCGAGCATGCTGGCCTGTTCTTCATAGCGATCGTGGACCAACACCATTAACATTTGCTGATTGTTGGTTTCCGTTATGGCCTCGTTGTAAGCCAGGCGGCCACTACTGATCGCCTTGGGTCCCACGACCGCGCAGCTGCTCACTGCCATGACTGCCGCCACAGCGCAGGCGGTTCTGATCCAGGCGCGAACGGGGTGGCGAGTATCGCTTTTGAGCTGCACAGCTTTGTCTCCGGGCGAAATGTCTTATCTTACCCAATGGCGGCAATGCCTGATACAAGAAGCTAAGGTATCAATTGGCGATCCAGTGGGGGTAGGGTAGCTTGCGCTTCCACAGATACTCGGGATTGTACAATTTGCTCTGGTAACGACTGCCAGAGTCACACAGGATAGTGACAATGGTGTGGCCAGGCCCGAGTTCCCTGGCCATCGCCATCGCGCCGGCGATATTGATGCCGGCGGAACCGCCCACGGAAATTCCCTCCTCCTTGAGCAGGTCATAAACCAGGGGCAAGGCGTCGTCATCGTCGACCTGGCAGGAAAAATCAAGTTCAAGCCCGGCGAGATTGCCGGGCAGGAAAGAAACCCCGATGCCCTCGGCTATTGATTCACCCTCACCGTGTAGTCCATTACCGTTGAAGTGGCTGTAAAGGGATGAGCCCATGGGGTCAGCCAGGCCGATCTTGATGTCCTTGTTTTTCTCACGTAGTGCGTTTGCCACACCGGCCAGGGTGCCGCCGGTACCCACCGCGCAGATAAAACCGTCCACGCTTCCTTCTGTCTGCTGCCAGATTTCATGACCGGTGGTATCACAGTGAATCTGACGGTTGGCGAGATTGTCGAACTGGCGCGCCCAGATAGCCCCGTGATCTTCTTCCTTGCGCCGACCCGCGGCCACCCGTTCGGCAGTGTGGATGTAATGATGTGCGTCGGCGTAGGGTACCGAGGGTACCAGCAGCAATTCGGCTCCCAGCATTTCCAGTTGGCTGATCTTTTCCTGGCTGGCATTTTGAGGCATAACGATGACGCATTCGTAACCCAGTGCATTGGCAACAAGGGTAAGGCCTATTCCGGTATTGCCTGCAGTACCCTCTACGATGACGCCACCCGGTTGGAGTTCTCCTGCTTCCTCTGCCGAGCGGATAATACCCAGGGCGGTGCGATCCTTGACCGAGCCGCCGGGGTTCATGAACTCTGCCTTGCCGTAGATATGGCACCCGGTCAGCTCCGAGGCTTTGCGCAGGTAGAGCAGGGGCGTATTGCCAATGACGTCCGGTAGTAGTTGCTGGTGTGGCATGAGCTGTATCCTCGTGCGGGAGCTGGGGCGTTGATTGCATTATCAAGCCAAGGGCGTTATTTACCAAGCCTGGGTATGCGCGGTCAGTTGTAATGGTGCTGCTGGTTGACGCATATCAAAAGGTATAGCCTACCAGCCGGTAATTACCCGGTGGTCGAATCGTGTGTCAGGGGCATGGCGTCAGCATGCGTATTGAAAAGCCTGTGTTTATCGCTTTGCAAACTATTGCACGCTTTGCTTTTTTGATTCAAATGCGGCCTTGGGGTGCTGGCGCATGCCGTAATGAGTGTATTTGTGCAGCAGGTGCCGGCTGTATATAGTCCGCGCATCATGACGGGGGAGACAGGCGGATTTGGCGATGGTTGATCGTGAAACCTGCGAGGTGATATACCGCGACGAGCACCTGGTGGCCATAAACAAGCCCAGCGGCCTGCTGGTGCACCGCAGCCCTATCGATCGGCACGAGACACGCTTTGCCTTGCAGCTTGTGCGGGACCAGCTAGGGCAGTATGTATACCCGGTGCATCGCCTCGACAAACCCACCTCGGGCGTGTTGCTGTTTGGCCTGTCCAGCGACATTGCCCGCCATCTGTCAGTGCAGTTTGCCAGCGGTGCTGTGCACAAGCACTACCTGGCGGTGGTGCGTGGCCACTGTCCGCTTGCCGGCCGCATCGATCATCCGCTCACCCTTGAACTGGACCGCATTGCCGATCGGGACAGGTCGAGCACACCAGGCATAGAGAGGCAGCCGCAAACGGCGGTCACACACTACCAGCGCCTGGCGCGGGTGGAAATTCCTGTCGCGGTAGAGCGCTACCCACAAACGCGCTACAGCCTGGTCGCGCTGCGCCCGGAGACGGGGCGCAAACACCAATTGCGGCGCCACCTTAAACACCTGGGCTACCCTATTATCGGCGATGCCAAGCACGGCAAGGGGGTACATAATCGCTTCTTCCGCAACCAATATGACTGCCATCGATTACTGCTGGCTTGCACCGGGCTGCAGTTCACTCATCCTGTGGGAGGCGGGACGGTCGTTTTACATGCGGCGCTTGATAGCGCCTTTGAGGGCGTGTTGGCGGCGTTCGACTGGACTGACTGCCTGCCGGCGCGGACCGGGGTTATGCTTGGGGTAAGTGAAGATAACCACAAGGGAAAGTGTGAAGGAGAGTAAGCCATGCATTTTATTTTCGAGGTCCACATCAAGCCTGGATACAGCGCACAGCAGTACGCCGATGCCTGGGTGCGAGCCAGCAAGATTATTCAGCGCTCACCGGGTGCGCGCGGCACGCGACTGCACCGCAAGATAGGCGACGATAATGTGCTGTTGGCGATTGCGACCTGGGAATCGAAAGCGGTGCGCGATGCGATGGAGGGCAGCCAGCCGGAGGAGGTCAGGGCTATCATTGCCAGCCAGGCTGAATTTGTCGATATCCGTGTCGTGGGTGAATTCGAGGACCCCGAATGGGCAGTAGTGCCCGCAGAATTGACTCCTTGAGATGCGCTCCCGAGATGGGCATTGCTCACTCCAGCCCGTATAATCCCTCACTTCTCAAAACTACAGCCGGATACCCATGACCGTTCGCACCCGTGTCGCGCCGTCGCCTACTGGCGACCCCCATGTAGGCACAGCCTATATCGCTCTGTTCAACCTGTGTTTTGCCCGGGCCCACGGTGGCCAGTTCCTGTTGCGTATCGAAGATACCGATCGGGCGCGCAGTACCCCGGAGTCGGAGCAGGCCATTCTCGATTCACTGCGCTGGCTGGGCCTGGAGTGGGATGAGGGTCCCGATGTGGGTGGCTCCAACGGCCCCTATCGACAGAGCGAGCGAATGGAAATCTACGGTGAGTACGCCACGCAGCTGGTGGGCGAGGGCAAGGCGTTTGTTTGCTACCGCACATCGGCAGAACTGGACGAACTGCGCGAGGCCCGCCGTGCAGCCGGCACCAGCACCGCGCTGAAACCGTCTGACCTGATGTTGCCAGCCGCAGAAATAGAGAAGCGGGCCGCCGCAGGTGAGCCCTACGTTATACGTATGATCGTGCCGGAGGAAGAGGGCGCCTGTGCGGTACAGGACATGCTGCGCGGCACCATTGAGCTGGACTGGGGCATGGTAGACGCGCAGATTCTGCTGAAGTCAGATGGCATGCCTACCTACCACCTCGCCAACGTCGTCGACGACCATCTTATGGGCATTACCCATGTGCTGCGGGGCGAGGAGTGGATTAACTCGGCCCCCAAGCACAAGTTGCTATATGAGTATTTCGGCTGGGATATGCCCCAGCTCTGCCATTTGCCGCTGCTTCGCAACCCGGATAAATCCAAGTTGAGTAAGCGCAAGAACCCTACCAGTATTCTCTACTACCAGCGCATGGGCTTCCTGCCCGAGGCACTGCTGAACTACCTGGGTCGCATGGGCTGGTCAATGCCCGATGAACGGGAGAAGTTTTCCCTGCAGGAAATGACGACACACTTTGACATTCAACGGGTATCGCTGGGCGGGCCGATTTTCGACCAGGAGAAACTTAAGTGGCTTAACGGCACGTGGATTCGTGAAGACCTGGACGAGCCACAGCTTGCAAAGCGCCTGGTGGATTGGGCCTACAACGAGTCCAACCTGATGAAGGTACTGCCCCACGCGCAAAAACGCCTGGAGACACTCAGTGACTTTGCGCCACTGGCCGGTTTCCTGGTGTCCGGCACACTGCCCATTACCGCCGACAGTTTCGATGCAATCAAGGGCGAGCGCGATGACATTGTCAGGGGAATGCAATTCGCCCTGTGGCAGTTGGAAATACAGCGTCACTGGACACGCGACGCGATATGGAGTGATCTCAAGGGCATCGCAGACGCCCTGAATGTGAAGGTCAAGGACTTCCTGGCCCCCCTGTTCGTTGCCATATCCGGCACCAGTGCCTCGTTCTCCGTGGTGGACTCCATGGAGTTATTGGGCCCGGACATGAGTCGGGCCCGGATCCGACACGCGATAGAGGTGTTGGGGGGGGTATCCAAGAAGGCGGCGAAACGTCTTGAAAAGGAGTTCCAGGGTCTGCAGCGCAGCCGGGGACAGGAATCGACAGAGGATTAGGCTATGGTGGGAAATATCGCGAGTTCATTACTGGCTACCCTTGTGCGGGGCAGCAACGGTATCCAGAGTTCACCGGCGGCAGTAAAGCCGCAGGAGATGCTGCAGTTGTACGACATAGAGAACTGCCCGTATTGTCGCCTGGTGCGCGAGGCGCTGACAGAGTTGGACCTGGACGTGGAGATCTATCCCTGCCCCAAGGGCGGCGAGCGTTTTCGTCCGGCACTGGAAGCGCGTGGGGGCAAGGCGCAGTTTCCCTACCTGGTGGATCCGAACACCGGGGCGGAGATGTATGAGTCCCTGGATATCGTGTCCTACCTGTTTGAAACCTACGGGCAGAAAAGCCTGCCGTTGAAGTGGCGTGCCGGCAAATTGCAAACGCTTGGCTCCATGCTGGCCAGTGCGCCACGCATGGGTCAGGGATTGAAGGCGCGGCCAGGGCGTGAGCCCGGCTACCTGCTTGAGCTTTACAGTTTCGAGTCCAGCCCCTATGCCAGGCCGGTGCGAGAGCTACTGTGCGAGATGGAAATACCCTACATCGTCCGCAATTGCGGCCGCACTGAACTGCAAGAGTGGATACTGCCGCCGGTGCGCGCGGCCCTGAAGATTGTCCCCCACAGTACGCTGGAAAACCGGCAGATACTGCAGGACATGGAAGGTAGGGTGGCCATTCCTTATCTGTTCGATCCCAACACGGAAAGCGGGCTGTTCGAATCCACAGACATTATGGCGTACCTGCGCGATACCTACGGCGCCTGAGCGGGCGAGAGCCGCGATATGAACGGGGTAATCCACATAGTGGATGTTCTCGCGGTAGGGACATTCGCCATCACAGGCGCCCTTGCAGCCGCGGAGCGCAAGCTGGATATCCTCGGTTTTATCCTGTTCGGTACCATCACGGGTATCGGTGGCGGTACGGCTCGCGATTTGTTGCTGGGTACCGATACCGTATTCTGGATAGGCGATACCGATTACCTGTGGACTTGTATCGGCGCTTCAACGTTGACCTGGTTTCTGGCACCGCTGCTCAATTCCCTGCACCGGGTACTGGTGTGGGCTGACGCGGTGGGTATGGCATTGTTTTGCGTGCTGGGAACTATCAAGGCCCAGCAGTGGGGTGCGCCGCCGGTGGTGTCGGTTGTAATGGGTATGATGACGGCAACGTTTGGTTCGATCATTCGCGATACCCTGCTCAACCAGGAGCCGGTGCTGCTTGGCCCGGAGATTTATGTCAGCGCGGCACTGCTGGGCTCTGTGAGTTATCTCCTGCTCTATGCACTGCCAGCCACCACAGCCCTGGCAATGCCGCTCGCGATAGCACTGGCCTTTATGTTGCGAGCCGCGGCCATACTGTTCGACCTTCGTTTGCCCAAGTACGGTCGCTAGACAGTGGCCCGGTTTTGCCGCAATGCAATAGCCGCGATTATTGCCGTGAAGTATTCGTAAGCCATGGCGCCATAGGTATAACCGCCAACCTCGCCGGGACCGGCGAAAGCCCAGAAACAACGCGCCAGCGCCAGCCCGCCTATACCCAGTAACAGAAGCACCAGCGCCGGCCGATAAAACTCCAGCTTGAGGGCCCCCAGCAGGCAAAAGATACCCACTCCCGTCTGCAAGCCGCCGTACATGGCGCCAATTTCCGGGAGCCCATCGGCAGAGGTAAAGGCCAGACCTGCATAGTCGGCGGGCAGCGCCGGGGATACCAGGCACGCGAGACCGTAGGCGATGAATACAATCGCAGACAACCAAAGAATAAACTTACCCGTCATTTGAAGACTCCCGAAAAAGCATTGATGTATTATGATCGCGAGATTAGCATATTAATGACCTGTTGAACTTGCTGTCAGGGGAGGGGGCAGTAGAACTGATTTCCAGGTGGTGCGGGGTATTCCCATGGAGCCTTGAAACCAGGCCGAAACAGAATTGCTAGTTCTGTAAGTGTGTTCAACGATATGTGGACTATGAAGAGCCGCAGCGTCGCAGGTAACTGCTGCGCCTTTGGCTGTCACTGTGATTCAGCGCATATGGTGATCACCATCGCAGTTGACAGGAAAGGCCAGTCTCACTAAAATGCGCTCCTTGTTATTGATCTGATCAACTCAAAAATCCAGCATGATCAATAACTTACGTCAGATCACGGGGCTATAGCTCAGCTGGGAGAGCGCAACACTGGCAGTGTTGAGGTCAGCGGTTCGATCCCGCTTAGCTCCACCAAACCATTGATTTTCCTGCGGTTTCGCGCCGCCACGGTGTTACAAAAACTGTTTTGTACACTTTGCAGCCAAAGGAGAATCAACCCATGCCAACACTCGCAACTGTTGTGGTCGTTTACGTCTCATCATCTGAGTTGGTAGCGCCAACTTAACTCGCCGAAGTTGATAGAATCGCCTCATGAATACATAGAGGCGTCACCGGTTCCCGCCAGATATTATCTCCTATGCCGTACCCAAAGCACTTCGTGGGGCAGGCTCTCTGGCTGTACTTCCGTTTCAATCTCAGCCACAGAGATATAGAGGATCTGCTATCTGAACGAGGCATCATCGTCAGCCGTGAAGCGATCCGTCTTTGGGTACGGCGCAGTGGTTGACGTGTGCTTGCAGTCAAAGCGTGATGGCGCTGCTGCAAAGCGCTTCTTTAAGCAGTTGCCTCGTAACCATGGGGTAGAGCCCAGGAAGATCGTGACCGACAAGCTGAGGAGCTAGCGAGTCGCCCAATGCGAGGTGATGTCTGAGGTCATTCATGTAACAGATCAGTATGCTAATAACCGAGCAGAGCAATCGCACGAGGCGACCAGGGTCCTGGAGTGGGGGGTGCGCAAATTCAAATGAGTAACCCAAGCGCAGCGCTTCGTAACTGCCCATGCCCCTGTTAGTAATCTATTCAACCTGGGACGGCATCTTGTGAGGGCGCAGCATTATCGTGATCTCAGGGTCAGTGCGTTTAGCGAGTGGAGCAGGGCAGTGGTTTGAGATCAGGTCGCAGATTTCTGTGGCCGGTAGACATTAACTTGCCAATACCCGCCACCGGGCTATAGTCGAGCCTACAGTGGAGAAGTGCTGTATTAGCCTCCTGGCAACAATAGATGCGCTTGTGGCTACTTGCGGACGCCCCCAACCCTTTAGCGACTACAAAGGAGTCTTGAGGCCGCTATGATTATCACCCCCGGATCTGCGCACGGCCATCCGACGTCGCCCCCGCACCGCGGACGGGTCGGTTTCGCGATCATCGTGTTCGCTTTGCTAAGCGTCTTCGGCCTGGGCTCTCAATACCCTGCGCTGGCCCAAACGGCCGGTGACAGTACCGCAGTACCCATTCCAGCAATCCGGCCGGTGGTCAAGGAACTGGTGGAATACGATGAGTACACCGGGCGTTTCGAGCCAGTAAACCGGGTTGATGTGCGGGCCCGCGTCAGCGGCTATCTTTCCTCTGTAGCGTTCACCGAGGGCCAACCGGTGGAGACCGGTGAGTTGCTGTTCGTCATCGACCAGCGGCCTTTCCAGATCGCCGAGACGGCGGCCCAGGCCGAGCTTCAGGAAATGCGCGCCTCCCTGGATCTGGCCAAAACCGAGGCGGACCGGGCGCGGACCTTGCGCAAAAACCTCGTTATTTCCCAGGAGGACCTGGACCAGCGGGTACAGGCCGAGGTGGTCGCCGCGTCCAGGCTGTCACGGGCCCGCGCCACCCTGGAGCGCGCCCGGCTCAACCTGGAGTTCACCGAAATACGGGCGCCGATTCACGGCCGTATCGGGCGCCGTCTGGTGGACGTGGGCAATATCGTGATAGGCGGGGACGTGCAGGGAACCCTGTTGACTACCATCGTCCAGGAAGACCCCATTCATTTTTACTTCGAGGTAAGTGAAGCCGATGTGCTGCGCTATAGCCGGCTAGGCCAATCGGGGGCGAGACCGACCTCTCGGGACTATCCCAACGTCATCAGCGTCAAGCTGCTGGACGAAGACAGTTTTCAGCACCCAGGGGTGATGGATTTCGTCGACAACCGGCTCAGTGCGACCACCGGCAGCGTAATCGCCAGAGCCCTGCTGCCAAACCCCGACCGCCTGCTGCAGCCGGGCCTTTTCGGTCGGGTACGGCTGCCGGGCAGCGGCTTGCTCGAGACTGTGCTGGTGCCGGATGCGGTCATACAATTCGACCAGTCCAGGCAGTATGTCTTCCTGATCAATCCCGATGGCATTATCGAACGCCGATGGATTACCACCGGGCCCATCGCCGAGGGCCTGCGTATCGTGCGTAAGGGGTTGACCGGCAACGAGCTGGTGGCGGCGGGAGGTTTTCACCGCACGCGCGTCGGCATGCAGGTGGCACCGCAGCTTGACCCTGCCCCGCCGGCAACGGACTGAGCATGGGGTTTACCCATTTCTTTGTAGAGCGCCCGATATTCGCCGCCGTCCTGTCGATCTTTATCACCCTGCTGGGAGCGCTGTCATACCGCTCCCTGCCCGTTTCCCAGTATCCCGAGGTGGCGCCGCCCACTGTGCAGGTGCGCACCGCCTACCCCGGCGCGAGTGCGCAGGTGGTGGCCGATTCCGTGGCGGTGCCTCTGGAGCAGGAAATCAACGGCGTAGAGGACATGTTGTACATGCATTCGCAGTCCACCGGCGATGGCAATCTCAGCATCACTGTCACCTTCGCCCTGGGCACCGACCTCGATGAAGCGCAGGTTCAGGTACAGAATCGCATCGCGCTGGCGGAGCCGCGTCTGCCGGAATCGGTTCGCAGGCTGGGAGTCAACGTCCAGAAGAATTCGCCGGATATGTTGATGGTCATCAACCTGTATTCCCCGGAGGAAACCTACGATCAGCTATATATCGCCAACTACGCCGTGTTACAGCTGCGCGACACCCTGGCGCGCATCGATGGCGTGGGCCGGGTGCGCCTGCTGGGTGCCAGCGAGTATGCCATGCGGGTTTGGCTGGACCCCGACCGGGTTGACGCGGTTGGCCTTACCGCGGGCGATGTGGTGCGCGGCCTGCGCGGCCAGAACCTGCAGGTGGCGGCGGGGGTGATGAACCAACCGCCCGGTAGCAACCCCGAGGCGTTCGAGATCGGTGTTCAAACCCGCGGCCGCCTGATTGAACCCGAGGAATTCGGTGAAGTGGTAATACGGTCAACGGAAGATGGCGGTATCGTGCGCCTGCATGACGTCGCCCGCATCGAGCTGGGCGCGCAGAGTTACTCCACCAGCGGCTACCTTGGCCGGCGCTCGGCGGTAGCGCTGGCTATCGACCAGAGACCCGGCACCAATGCCCTGGCAACCGCT
Organism: uncultured Gammaproteobacteria bacterium; assembly: GCA_963765545.1. Taxonomy (GTDB): domain Bacteria; phylum Pseudomonadota; class Gammaproteobacteria; order Pseudomonadales; family Halieaceae; genus JARRPM01. The sequence continues at coordinate 377,153 of CAVXWW010000004.1, forward strand.
AACAAACTTCGGGCCACGATTGAACGGATGGCCGAGGACTTTCCAGCTGGGCTCAGTTACGAGATCGGTTACAACCCTACCGATTTTGTCCAGGCCTCGGTGGATGCCGTTATCGTGACGATTTTTGAGGCGATCGCACTGGTGGTGCTGGTGGTCGTTTTGTTCCTGCAGAACTTGCGGACCTCGTTGATTCCGATCCTGGCTATACCGGTTTCGCTGGTCGGTACCTTTGCGGTCATGGCACTGTTCGGCTTCAGCCTCAACAACCTGACCCTGTTCGGGCTGGTATTGGCGATCGGGATCGTTGTCGATGACGCCATCGTGGTGGTGGAAAACATTGAGCGCAACCTGCGGGCGGGGCTATCCCCGAAGGAGGCGGCCCACAAAACAATGGACGAGGTGGGAAGCGCCCTGGTGGCGATTGCCCTGGTGCTGTCGGCGGTATTTATCCCCGCGGCTTTTGTGGCGGGGATCAGCGGCCAGTTTTTCCAGCAGTTTGCACTGACTATAGCCTCGGCAACGATCATCTCCGCCGTCGTTTCGCTAACTTTGAGCCCGGCCCTGGCAGCCTTGATACTCAAGCCTCATGCCGGCCAGCCATCCTCCGCGCAAGCGTCCCGCTGGCTGCGTCTCGTCTTTGAGAGTTTCAACCGCGGCCTCGAGCGCCTGGCGGGTCGCTACGCCCGCCTGGTGGCGGCGATGGTGCGTCGTGGCCTGGTAATCGCGGGAATTTATCTCCTGCTGATCGGCCTGGCTGGAGTTCAGTTCGCGGCGGTGCCAACAGGTTTTATTCCGACCCTGGACCAGGGCTATGTGCTGGTATCAGTGCAACTGCCACCCGGCGCCAAGTTCGAGCGAACCCAGCGCGTGATATCCCAGACCATCGACAAGCTGCTGGCCGTCGAAGGGGTAAAAAATGCTGTCGGGTTTGCCGGTTTCTCGGCCCTGACGTCTTCAACAGGCCCCAATGTGGCGACACTCTTTGCCTCCTTTGTGCCCTACGCTGAACGCAAGGCAATGGGGATCAATTTCGATGAACTGCTGGCGCGGTTGCGCACGAGCATGGCCACCATCGATGAGGCTTCGGTACTGGTAGTCAATCCGCCGCCGGTACGTGGTCTGGGTTATGCCGGCGGGTTCCGCATGATGCTGCAGGATCGAAGTGGTCGTGGCCTCGACCTGCTGGCAGCCACCACCGCCGATATGGTGGGCGCCGCCAACCAGACAGCGGGCCTGTCGAGGGTCTTCTCAATGTTTGAGACGCGCACCCCACAGCTTTACCTGGATGTGGACCGGGTGCGGGCCGAACAGCTTGGCGTGCCGGTGGAGAACGTCTTCGAAGCAATGGAAATCTATTTCGGTTCCGCCTTCGTCAACGACTTCAATTTCCTGGGTCGAACCTTCCAGGTAACCGCCCAGGCAGACGCCGAGTTTCGTCGCTCCCCCCGCGACCTTCTGAGCCTGCGCACGCGCAACAGTACAGGCCAACCGGTGGCCCTGGGCGCCGTGGCCACCGCCGACTATCGCACCGCGCCCTACCGCGTGGAGCGATACAATCTCTACCCAGCCGTTTCTATCTTCGGCAGCGCCGCACCCGGTGCCGGTTCAGGCGATGCGCTGATGGCAATGGAAGCCCTGGCCGCCGAGCGGCTTCCCGATGGCCTGGGCTTTGAATGGACTGATCTCGCCTATCAGCAAAAGGCGTCCGGCAACGTCGGGATGGGCGTTTTTGCCCTGGCGGTGCTGTTCGTATTCCTGGTGCTCGCGGCGCAATACGAAAGCTGGATGCTGCCACTGGCTATCGTACTCATCGTGCCCATGTGTATCCTGTCCGCCATGTTCGGCATATGGATTGCCGGCCTGGATAACAATGTACTGGTGCAGGTGGGGCTAATCGTGCTGGTCGGCCTCGCCGCCAAGAATGCGATTCTTATTGTCGAGTTCGCGCGCCAGGATGAAGCGGCCGGCCACAGCCGCTTCGAGGCCGCCGTCAACGCCGCGCGCCTGCGCCTGCGGCCTATCCTGATGACCTCCCTGGCCTTCATACTAGGTGTGGTGCCGCTGGTCTTCGCCATCGGCCCCGGCGCCGAGATGCGCCAGGCCCTGGGGATTACGGTATTTTCGGGCATGCTGGGGGTCACCGCCTTCGGACTGCTGTTTACCCCGGTGTTTTACGTGTTGTGCCGCGGGTTGGCCCTGCGAAAATAGGGTCCTGACAAGTTAACTTATTGTTGCTCAAAAAGTGGAAAATCAGAGCGGATAAATACTACAAGTTTGACTCATAGTGGAGTCAGGCAAAGAGCTTCCGGTCGCTCTAGCGCTGTTTCTGTAGCTCCAGCCCATGACCTCAAGATAACTTGTCATTACCAGGCGAGGCTATGTGAAAACCACGGACGGAAAAGCGGTCTCAAAATATGCAATAAAAGTGCACTGGCATGGCCCGCTTTGAGATTCGAGGCTGAAAATGCGAAAGCAGGGGCCTGTGCGCACAATCGATAATTTTCACTTTGCGTGTTCACACAGCCTCAGGAGAAAGGGAGTTAGCCGGTTCATGACTCAGGGCTGAATCCAGCATGATGCTATGACCGCAGTCGAAAGCGGACATCTTCCCGGCAGGAAAAACTAGATCGACAACCAGCTTCCTGTGCCATCACTGACCCACAATGTCGGGATTGGATACTGCTCGGCTGGTTTCTTGTCTGCGAATACAACTGCAAACCGTTTTAGCGGCCCTCGCTTACTTGCCCTCGCCTCGACCACCAAATCAACAGGTATACCATCAATTGCTGTAGCCTCGATCAAGTGGATAATCAGCATATCCATGATCTTGCCAGTTTTTGTCGGCACAGGGATGCGGCGACGCGACTTCCAGGTAGAAAGGCATTCGACTTTGCTGCGCGGCTGTGTGTGGGCTGGAACTTCCATACTCTAAATCTCTACGCCTTTCTCCAGCGGCATTGCAATTGTTTGAGGGCCTCCAAAGCGGTAGCCTGCTTTTTGCTGTTCAGTCTAAAATACATCGCACAAACCCTTTCGGCACAAAATCCCCTTAGCAAACCTCGGAGAAAATGTAATGTCAGCATACTTTGTAGTGAATTACGACATAACTAAGCCAGCAGCCTACAAAGCATACGTGCCTGCTGTGGTTCCTATATTGGAAGCACATGGTGCGGAAATTCTGGTTGCCGATTATGAATCAGAAACACTGGAAGGTAAGCCCGGGTCGGTAACCGTACTCGTAAAATTTGAGTCGAAAGAAGCACTCTATGCTTGGTATAACTCTCCCGAATATCAAGAAATCATCCGTTTACGTACGGATAATTCCGAGGGCGTTGGCGTCGCGGCAGGCGAGTTTAACCTAGAGCATAATCTTCGCATCTTAGACGCCCTTTAGGTGGCGGTTGCCAATGTTTCGCGGTCATCTCTATGGTGAAAACGGAAGTAGCTTTACCGGCAAACGCAGGCCGAGTGTATCAAACGGAAACGACTGGAATGCGCCATTAGCTGCCAGGGGTTAGCTCAGGTGTATCGCCCCTTCAATTCTGAAAGCCTTGGAATAGGTTCTTCGTTATGCCATCAGTCACTCCGTTAGTAGGATTCTCTACTAGATGGAGTGACCGATCTATTGGGGAAACTTCAACGAGACCTCCCTTTGACAGAGCGCTTCATTGATAAGGATCATTTCCATACAAAATGTATGGTTATATGATTGTGGTGTCGGCCATAAGAGTACAGGGTGTGCCTATGGTAGCCAGTGGATGGCAATAGCTCTGACATCGATAGATGTTGGTATATCAGGCTTTTCCTTTTGCACGAGGGGACAAATAGATGACCAATTGCAGGTGTGCCAAATGCCGTCGCAAAGAAATACGCGATGTCACCGGGATGACGCTCTCCTTGGCTTGGAACAAGATGCTTGACAGGTCTTGCTATCTTGAAAGGGCTACCAAATCCACAGAAGGAAATAGGGCCGTTAATTCTGTATCGCAGGAAACCCCACCCGCCATCAAGGAGGCTTCCTAGTATTCGTCCGCGCCTGTATATCAGAGTGTCTTGGTGGTTGGAGCTGCCGTGCAGTATCTGGTATGAAGGGTCGCCTTTGCCCTGCCAGCGAACATCCACCTTTCTGGCATCAGCTAGCCTTTTGGGGCCCGCCAAATACCTACCTAACGTCCCCTTTGGAAGAGCTGGGTGGTCGAGGGCTGTTATAATCCCGATCATATTCCACTGATTGCAGCCACCCCCTGTGCCGGTGTTCCCAACTGAATCATGCGCTATAGCGCACGGCAATGCAGGCTGCATCGCCGAGCTGGGCATCGTCCACCAATTTCATCGTGCCGCTCTCTATCCGTCAGGGCTTTGCGTAGCGTTGTTGCCTGCGCCAGTCCCATGGTGGCACAGGGTCGGGCACTTTGCCCCACAACCCGAGGCGTTCCTTCCGGGCCCTGGCTTCCGCGGCCTCCAGCAGGTGCTCATTGGGGGCATAGTAGCGATACCACCAGGCGTGGCCGTCGGCAACCATGGTCAGGTTGATGTTGCGCTCACCGAGATAGACCGTGCCGTCGGTGCGCCCATACTGGTCTTTGCCGAGTACGACCACACCGACGTTTTCCCCCGCCACCAGCCGGGACAATGCCTCGCGTGCCTTCTTGCCATATCGCTGCTCGCGTTCGGGCGTATCGATACCGTGCAACCGGATTTTATGTTGCGTATTGGTGATATCCAGCACTGAAATAGTGTCGCCGTCGGCTACCCGCACTACGCGGCCCGTGATGCCAAACCCGGGTATCGGTTGGCCTTCCCTGGCGGCACCGAGTTCCTCCAGCTTATCGGTTGCTTCACGCCAGCTCGCACCCGGTCGCAGGGCATAGTCGCCGAGAGTGCTGCTGACTTTCGCAAACAGATCCTGTGGCCAGGTGATTTCACCTTTTTCGGAGTACTGGTAGAGACTGATGACAGCCAGCGCGATAAGAACATTGCGCCAGGTACGCCAGCGCCTGGCATTGCGGCTTGAGGAGGAACCTTTACCGGATTTAGACAAAATAAGGCTCTCTGGGTCGTGGCGGCCTCCGGCCCAGCTTAAGTGGAGGCTAGCAATGCGTGTCACTGCCTGGGGTGGCAGATTATGATGGTGTGGTTGTGTTGCTCCGGCGAGTCGCCGCCGGTGAGGTGGCCCCGGGCGCGCACATCAGCGGGGATTAGCGCGCACGGGCCGTGGTGGCCCTATCAAGGCGGGTTTCGATTTAATCAGTGGAGGCCGCGTCCTCGATATGGTCCAGTTCGCCATTGTCGTTGAACACAAGGATTTTGCCCTGTTGCTCGTAAAACCAGCGATCGAATTGCTTCGAGGTGGGTTCACCGCAGATCTCCAGCACCTGTTCCTTGATCAGGGGATGAATCTGGTCACCGGCAATAAGTCGGTTCCCGCACCGCATTTCCTGCGCCATTACTGGCATGGCCAGGCCGGATGCCGCCGCAGCCAGCAAAAGTATTTTCATATTAATCATATAGTTGCCCCACTTTTGGTTGAAAAAATCTGTTTCGCCCAGGCCTGCCCCAAATACGCCTTCTGCCGATTCCCTGAACCTTAGCCGCAAAGTATGCAGACTTCAACGGCCAGGCAACAGCTAACTGTCGTTGGCGAGGAAGTTGGCTTCCCCGGAGGGGGCCGTTTTCAGCGGGTTTTCCAGCCACAGCACCCCGTCGCCAGCTGAAAAGATGCCTTCGCCTTCTTCGGTGGTGAGGATGTCCAGATCGCCATCGGCATCCATGTCTACCAGTTCCAGGTTGTCGTACTTCATATCGTGGGCATACGGAATCAGGTTTATGGTCTCCCAGGTGAGTCCGCTGGGGATGTCCGTGCGCGGGGTCATCATAAATACGCCGTGACCGTGGCCGCTGCCGGTAAACACGACATCTATCTGGTCGTCGCCATCTACATAGCCACAGGCCACACCCTTGATAACAAACTTTCGTAAGCTGCTGGTTTCGCTGCGCAGGCTGTCGGAGCTGATGGGATATTCTTCCCAGTTGCGACCCGTTGAGTCCAGTCGCTTAAGCCACTTCGCGACCATGCCGGACTTGTGGGACGTTGCCACGATGATGTCTTTCATGCCATCGACGACATGGTCACAAAAAGTAAATTCGCTGCCTCTGGCGGTAATCATAATGCGTTCCCAGGAGGCGGAGGAGGGTGCTTCATAGAGAGCCTGCGGCCCCGGGTTGCGGAACCAGCCCACGCCGTTTCTTCCAGCGAACACAATATCGGCCAGGCCGTCCGCGTCCATGTCTTCAATGACCAGCGTCACCGTCTTTATATCGACAGCGCCGATATAAAAACGTTGCCACTGGTCGATGTTGTCCGGATGCGAGCCCGAGGGTGCCTTGAACCAGAAAATACCGGCCTTCTGATCACCCATGTCACGGCTGCCCGCCACAACATCGGCGCCCCCGGTTCCATCGATCTGTGCCGTGCGCGCTTTCATGTAGCCTGAGTGCTTTGCCGGCGCCAGGTTAACGCCACGCCAGTCAGAAGGGCTCTTCAGATTATCGCCCTCCAGCCAGTGGATGCCCAGGCTCTGGGTGTCGCCCTCGATGCTGGATATGATCGCATCATCGAAGCCGTCCAGGTCGAGATCAGCGAACGCGGCGTCCTCTATGCCCTCTATCGCGACACCGCCACTGATATCGACGCGGGACCAGGCAGTGGTCTCCCTGACGCCATCAGGGCCGGGGTTGAGGTACAGCATCAGGTCGCCCGACTGCTCCCATCCGGATACCACATCGACCAGGCCATCCTGGTTGATGTCGCCCGTATGGACACCGTCGGCACCATTGCCGCTGCCGTCTATCACCCATTGTTGCCAGTAGATGTTGGGTGCAAAACTTGGTTGAGCGCCGACCAGGCACAATACAATGGCCAGGCAGACTTTGTAGCGCTGGAAATACTTCACAGGTACCCCGCTCGGGTTGGTAGAGCAGCCTCTATGGGCGAGAAATGTTGGTGGTGGAAAGGCGCAACCACGCTGGCAAAGCTACTTGATGCCGGTGGCTACAGGAAAAGGGTGAGCGCCTAGAATACCACATAATTGGTAAGGGCATATGGTATTAATGTGTACAAAAAATCGGGACTGCGTGAGCCCCGGTTCCCTTGCCGGGCGCCGGCGCTATCAGTCGATGGCGCCGGAATGCCGGGGAAGATCTAGAAACTGTAAATCAGCTCAGCGCCGTACCAGAATGCTTCGCCGTTGTCCGCGTCGGTGTAGCCACCGCCCACGTTCAGCTCCATCGAACGGCCAACCCTGGCAGCCAGTCCCGCGTCCCAGCGTATGCTGTCGTCGTCCTGTTTGTAACCCGGGAGCTTGGCCGAATTGCCCTCTACCGATGCCAGGCCCAACCGGGGGTTGGTGTCATCGTTGTCGAGGTAGGCGCGGTAGGTCAGCTCACTGTAGAGTTCGCAGTTACAAAACCCGAGCTGCATATCACCGAAAATACCCGCGCTTGCAATACCACTGGTTGTTGTCATGTCATCTACCCGAATGGCTGTCGCGAGACCGCTCTTTTCCTCGTAACCATCGACATCGGAATCGATATATTCATAACCCCAGGTGGGACCGAAACGATAGGTCTTGTCGCTGTCCACGACATTCAGGCCGGCATTGAGCTTTATGCCCAACGCCTCGCCGCTGGTGTCCGCACTTTCTGTTCGGCTGAGAACGGAACCCAGGGAAAAGCTGCGCTTCAGTTCGTCATAGTCCAGGTCGCTGTAGCTGATGGCGCCCTCTGCGAACCATGGGCCGCTGTGGAAACCGCCCAACAGGGTGGCGTTCAGGCTCTCCATCTCGTAACGCGATCTGCTGGAGCCGAAATCCAGCTCATTGTCCGCTCGCCCAACCTGAGCACCGATGTACCAGCTTTCCGCCGGCCTGAAACTGATACCCACGTTGTACTGGGTGGCCTCGTTGGTGCCGGTGCTGTTGTAGCGCGTATCGTGCTTGTCCTCGTTGTAGTTGGCGCCGCCCCAGATTGAATAGCCGCCCACGGCTGTTGTCGCCTTCCAGCGGTTGGTTTGCATGATCGGCTGCGCTGCGCGCCACTGGGACTGCATATCGTCAATACCCATTTGCGGCAGTAGCGAGATCTCGCCCGGTGCCTGCAGTAAGGCGGAGATGTAGTCCGCCGCAATTTGTTGCCCTATGGTCGTCGGGTGCAGGAAGTCGTTGAAGAAGAACTGGTCCGGGTCGGGGTTTGCACCGGACAGCTTGGCGTCGGGGTTGCCGCCAGAGCAGGTGCCGGCATCGACTGAAAAACAGGCCTGGCTGATCTCGCTGCTGGAGAGCGGAATGCCATAGGCAGCTGGGTTGGCGACCACCTCCCTGAACAGGTTAAAAGTGTCAAATAGCAGGATGTTGCCGGATCCGACCTGGAGTCGGATCTGGGAATTAACCGCGGCCGCCTGGGTGGAGGCGAACTCGGCAAAGGACACGCCGGCAGGGGCGAGGCCAAAGTCTGGCACATTCGCTATCACCACATACCTGGCGCCACGATTCTTCAGGGCATTGGCAGCATCAACCATATTGGCAGCCACGGCAGCTGCGGTTTCTTCATTGAACACCAGGCCATTCCCGATGTCGTTGCCGCCGCCGTCCAGCAGGTAGAGGGCACTTTTAGCCAGGTTTTGGCCTCGCTGGTCCAGGTTGTAGAACAGCGAGTTAAAATTAGGATTCAGCCCTGAGCCCGGGCGGTCAAGGGCGTAAGGCGCCTGGTAACTGCCGGGGGCGTTGACGGACAGCAGTGTTTCCTTCGAGGTGTTGCCGGTCACCGCGTAGTTGGTGCCGCCTTTGCGTGACGGGGTTCCCTCTGCGACGCGCAGGTTATCCGCAACCAGGCTGGGCGAGACCGGACCATATTCTGATGTCTGGTAGTTGGGGCCTACCCGGTTGGTAAAGCGCAGGCCGTCGAACTGGCCGTTGTCAAAGAGGCTGTCCCCAAACGAGTACATATCCTTATAAGGGCTGGCGAGGGCAGAGGCGCCAAGTGTTGCTGTAGCCAATATCAGGGCTCTATAAATCGGTTTTCGCATGTAACACTACTCCAGTATTTTTTATGTTTGGTAACAGCGGGGCAGCCACCTCAGCCTCGTGCCTGGCGCGTTTATTCACTATGGCGGGCAATATACGCGCTCGAAAGGACCGGAGAAAGGCATAATGGCCGGGCTTTTGCCGCAATAATCCGAAAGATGGACAGTATCGGGGCAAGTGGCTATCTGGCCGATACCGCGCGCGAGGAGTTCGAACAATTGCGATTCGTAACATATAATTCAGCCATGTGTCGCAATCTCAAAACTATGAATGTCGGGCGCTGTGTCGCCTGGGCATGGCCGCTACTTTTCCTGTTAGGCAGTGCTGCCGCCACGGCGGCGACCGTCTACAAAACGGTGGATGAAAACGGTGTTGTCAGTTATTCCGATACCGCCCCGGTGGAAGAGCAGGCAGCGGAAATACTGGAGATTGATGTCCCGGCACCACAGCCCGGCGAGTCGGCGCAGGAACAGCTCGAGGCCATGCGTGAGACAACAGATCGAATGGTAGCGGACCGCCAGCAGAGGGAAAAACACAGGGCCGAACTGCGCCAGTTACAGGCCGAGAAGACCCGGCAAACCCAGGTGATCGAATACAGCGAGCCCACTGATTACAGCTACAGCCGCAGTGGTGTTTACTCAGGCTATTATCCCTACCCGGTATATCGCCCCGGCGCCGGGCATCGCCCCAGGCCCCCCATTGCCAGGCCCCCGATGCGCCCGCGGCCACCGGCCCATCTACCCGCACAACGGGTAATCTCGCCCGGTCACGACTATCCCGCCTCACTGATCAGGAAGAGCTACAGTCCGCCGGTCAGGGCGGCCTTTGAACATTGATGCACGGCTTTGTCGGTAGCCAGGAAAAAGATCCTTTTGGCTAACGTGTTGAGCGACAAACGGCAGGATTCGACCTGGGTGTTTGGCTACGGGTCACTAATCTACAAGGTGGATTTCCCGTACCTCGAACGAGAAGAAGCTGCCATAGAGGGCTGGGAGCGCAGGTTCTGGCAGGGTTCTCACGACCACCGCGGTACGCCGGAAGCTCCCGGCAGGGTAGTCACGCTTATCCCCTCAGCGGGCGCCCGGTGCAAGGGAGTTGCCTACCGGGTAGAGCATGAGGTGTTTGAACATCTCGATCACAGGGAGAAGAACGGCTACGAGCGGCACGCCATTACCATGTGGTTGACCCAAGCGCAGCACAAGGTGGGTGGCTTGCTCTATGTTGCGCGAGCAGACAATCACGCCTTCCTGGGGCCGGGCACGTTGCCGGAGCTCGCCGCTCATATCGCCAGCTCTTCCGGGCCCAGCGGCAGCAATCGCGATTATGTGCTGGAGCTGGCCAATGCACTGCGGGCGCTGGATGACCCCGACCCACATGTATTCGCCCTGGAGGCGTTGCTGCTGCAATACTAACTGCACTGGCAGGGCCTGTTCCTGTGCTGGCCCAGGGTGTCACTGAAGCAGCAGTTAGTCCTTGAACCAGTCGATGACCTGCTTCTGCACATGGCTGTCATCGAGCAGGTCAAAGTGATTTTTCTCATGGAACACCCGGCAATTTTCTGGCTTGATATGCAGCCGGCGCAGTTCATCCCGGTGAATGCCTACCGCGCTTTCCGGGCGCACCAGCAAATCACCCAGCAGGTGCCCCAGCGGATCGCCTTCGTGGCGTCCAAGGCTGGCGGCGGCAAAATAATAGTCGACTCCAGGCACCAGCGGCACGCTCGCGTGTGAATCGGATGGCAAGGTATCGGGGTCGTGCCCCAGCCAGTCCTCGTCTGTCAGTGCGCCATGCCGCAAATCCTTGATGCCCGCGCTGCGCAACCTGCCAAACAGCATTGGTTTTGCATGAGGCAGCTTCTGCATGGCGGTTTCGAAGGCGTGCCCTGCTTTTTCCAGTGGCGAGCCGTGATGGGGTGTGCCGAGGCAGATAATCCGGTCCAGGTGCTGCAGCCAATCAGGGTCGGCGTGCTGTTGTGCATACCAGCAGGCGCTGCGAATCACCAGCCCGCCCATACTGTGACCGATCAGTGAAAGGGATTTCACCGGTACGGGCCAGGCCTCACAAAGCTGCTTGAGCAGGTGCGCAAATTCCTGCCCGTTGGTGGAGATGTGGCGGCCGGTGTTGTAGCGCAGGTATAACGGGGTGTGTCCCAGCTCGGTGCTCAAGCCGTCACCGATACCGGCCCTGCCATTTCGCTGCCAGCTCAACTCGGACAGGCTGAGACCGTGTACCAGCACCACCAGGTGAGGGCTGGCCTGGGGCAGTTGCGCCGCCAGCGCTGTCGGCTCCAGATCCAGTGCCTGTTCAGGTGTGCGCAGTGTCATAGTGGTTGCCAGGGTATTGCCCGTTGCTTCCAGATGATCTCCAAACACACCATTGAGAGCCGCGACTACGCGGGTTTCAGCTGCTGAGCTGCCAGCGGGGCCCAGCGCGCGTGGCAATAGCGCGAACGACTTGTCCACGCCCTCGCGCAGGCCGGCATTGACGCCTCGAATCACCTTGTAAACGCCGGTGGCAATATAACCATGGGCCCGCCGCGCAGGAGTCCCTGCCGTGGCTGGAGAGGGTATAGCGAAGGGCAGGGGAGGGCTGGCGATAGATTCATGCATCTTCTCTACGGTGTTGGTAATGCCTTCTACGGAGTCGAACACAAGTCGGGTTGTGCCCCTGATCGTCTGTATTGATGTATTCATGGTTTAGCTCCTTAACCTCGGGCAGGCATATCCGGTTGGTCGTTATCGATGTCCTGCCCGGCGGGGTTTCATAATTGGGTATCGTGAGAGTCGTCATCCTGGGCGGACAGTGCCGACAAGCAGGTCAGGCAAAGCAACACTGGCCTGGCCTGTGCCGGAACAGCCAGCGCTGCGCGGTCGCCCTTGTGCAGGACGTCGTTGCATTGATCACAGATTCCGTTGAGGTTCAGCACGGCCTCCTGCCAGCCGACGATGCCTGGTGCACTTTCCACTTCCCCCGGGTCTGGCGCGGCGAGCCCCTGGGGCAGCGTGCGGGGCCTGCGCCCCTGTATTACGCGGGCCAGGTTTGCACTGTCGGCCACCACACCCTCAACCAGCTCAAAGGTATTGAGAAGTACATTGCGCACCACAGTCGAAACGGACAAACCCAGTTGCTCCGCCTGTTCGCGTAACTCCTCGTCAAGATGCCTGGGAATGCGTGCCTGCAGGACACGGTCCTTGGTCTGTCGCGAATTTTTGCGGCTTTTCTTTCGGGGTTCAGTCATCTGGCCTTCCCGGCTGGGTGTGAAGCATGTGATGGTCAAACTGGGAAATTATGCCAAATGTAATACAAAGTCAATAAATGTATTACAAAGCTGCCGGATGCCAGGGCAGCGCTCAGCCTGGGGGGGCGGGCTGCAGGGTGCAAATGCTTTATCGTCTGAGGCTGGCTACGGTGGACTGTGCCGGCTTACGGCAGCCGGCCATAGGGCGACCCGGGGCCGGGAAAATCAGAAAGAAAATTTGACGCCGACGCCGGCTATTTCGGAATTGACGCTGGTATCGAAAACAACATATTCCACGTAGATATCGATGGTATCCAGAATGTCTACCGAGGCACCTACGCCGTAGTAGGCCTCTTCATTGTTTTTGTCGTCTTTTCTGTCGTCGGTTTCGCGCTTGACCTCTGCGAAAGCGACCCCGCCCTTGGCATACAGCTCAAAGAAAGGACCCAGTGGCAGCGCTACGACCCCGCCTGCGGTCCATGCGCTGGCCTCTACCTTCGCCTTCCGGTTACTGGTATCGCCGAGGTCATAATAACCGACCTCGCCTGACAGCATGAGGAAGTTGGTATCGATGAAGTTGTAGCCTATAAATCCGCCGGGAACGGTGTCATCCCCGACATCTGAATCGGCCTGGTAGGCCCCACCCCCGATATACAGTCCACCTGCCTGCGCTGGCACAGCCATGGCCAGTGCCAGTGCGCTTATCGATAGCGATACGGCGTTGAGAACAGTTCGTTTCATCATGATCAGTGGCCCTTTTATTGCGGTTGAAGTGCGGGGTTTTGTGCGAGTAACTGCCGGCTTTGATTATGGCATTGCTGTTCGGAGAAAAATACGGCCCGCTGCGGGAATGCCGAACGCTCATGCCGATTGCAATTCGTCATGGGTGGTGCAACTCTTGTTGGCTGAAACACGGTGAGGGAGTCGGCAGAGTGTATTACGGGGAACGTTTAAACAGTATCAGCCACCTTGTGGGTGCGGCGCTGGCGTTGATCGGCCTGGGTGCACTACTGACAGTGGGTTTGCAATCAGGTGATCTTTGGGTCCTGGGCAGTTTTGCCGTGTTCGGGGTCACCCTGGTCCTGCTTTATACCATGTCCACCCTGTATCACAGTTTTCATCCGCCGCAGCTAAAAAAACTGTTTCAGCTGTTTGACCACATCGCAATCTACCTGCTGATCGCCGGCACCTATACACCCTATATGCTGGTTTCATTGCGCTATGGAAATGGCTTGACGATCATGGGGGCCGTCTGGGGCCTCGCTGTGGTTGGCATTCTCAGCGAGATCTTCCTGACTGGGCGCGCGGTAAAAGTAGGGCAGCTGGTAATCTACCTGGCCATGGGCTGGGCCTGCTCCCTGGATCTGGCGGAGTTGCGCGCGGCTATTCCCGAACCCGCTTTTTTCTGGCTCGCCGCAGGCGGCCTGGCCTACACCACGGGTGTTGTATTTTACGTGCTGGACAAGATGGGAAGGCTGAACCATGCCCATGGCATCTGGCATTTGTTCGTGCTTGTTGGCAGCCTATGCCACTTCATTTCGATTATCGGGTACATCCGTTAGCGCACTCCCCACTGCCGGGCGGGAGCGCGGTGATGTAACGGGCATGTGCCGCATTATCTGCAGCGCTAGATGCTCACGCAGATTTTGCCGAAATGGCGTTGTGACTCCTGGTGGCGAAAAGCATCCGCCAACTGTTCCAGTGGATAGTTACTGTCTATGACCGGCTGCAGGTCGCCGGCCTCCACAGCCGCAATCATATCGAGCTGCTGGCGCCTGCTTCCCACGGTAATTCCTTTGATGGCTGCATTTTTCTGGAACAGTTCCGTTGTCGGTACCTCGCCGGCAAAACCCGTCAGGACACCGATCATGCTGATACAGCCTCCTATGGCCAGTGAGCGGACAGATTGAGGCACGGTACCCGGGCCGCCGACCTCCACCACCAGGTCTACCCCGCGCCCGTCGCTCAGCGCCAGGGCCTGGTCGCCCCAGTCAGGGGTCGATCGGTAGTTGATGAGGTGATGGGCTCCCAGGGCGCCCAGGCGTTCCAGCTTTTCATCCGAAGATGAGGTGGCAATGATCTTGCAGCCCATCATTTTCGCAAACTGCAGTGCAAAGACCGAGACCCCACCACTGCCCTGCACCAGCACCCAGTCACCGGGTTTCAGATGGGTTTCCACCATCATTGCCCGCCAGGCGGTCAGGCCGGCACAGGTCAGGGTTGCGGCAGCTTCAAAACTGAGGTTTGCAGGCATGCGGGTAAAGCCCTGGGCTGCCATGGTCACACTGTTCGCTGCGAAGCCATCGACATTGTCGCCGGGTACACCGGCCAGCTTTTCCAGCGCGGGGGCTCCGTCCAGCCAATTTGGAAAAAAGCAGCTGAGCACACGGTCCCCTTCCGCAAAGTCTGTAACGCCATCACCAACCGCGGTCACCACGCCGGCACCATCTGACATGGGAATCCTGCCGTCGTCCACAGGTATCAAGCCGGCCACCACTGCGTAGTCGTGGAAGTTGAGTGAGCTGGCCTTGACCTCTACCTGTACCTGGCCGGGACCCGGATCTACTGCTTCCAGTGGTGCTGACGCCAGCTTGTCCAGGCCGCCGGGATTGCTCAGTCTCATTGCTTGCATGTTATTTCCTTCAGGGTTTTTGACGAATGATTGGTTGAATAACGCATTTGTGGTGATCCGGTTTGCGGGCACTACACTCCGTTGCGCACTATCAGGCCGGTAATAAAGAGCACATGCAGCACCACTGCTGTCCAGGTCAGCCGCGCCCGCAGCCTGGGGTACCAACCTGCCGTGCCACTGCTGTTGCGTTCGTACCACAGTAGTGCCATGTAGCCCAGCATTAGCAGGGCGGTGGCCAGTACCTGTTGTGCGGTCAGTATACCCAGCACGGCAAAAATAACGATACCGTTGCTAATGACCAGCCGTAAAAGCTTTGGCCGCTGTGGGTAGTGAATCGCTGAGCCCCACAGGGTACCCGCCAGGAAGCAAAGGATCGCCAGTGAGTACACAACAAACGCCTGGCGAGACAGGGCTGCCGGGTAGTCCTGAAAGAAAAAAGTGCCCACCAGGGCGGCAACGAAAGGCAGAAGGCCGGCATAGCCGAGCCCCTGCATCAGTGTCCTGGGCTGCATGTCAGTTCACCAGCGGCCGCCGTTCTATCATCAACACTATTTCACCCACTTCGACACCGAATTTTGTCATCCGCGACTCGTTAATCAATATGTCGGGGGTGACCAGGTACATTCGGTCGTCTATCCGCAGGTCAAGCGAACCGTCACCGTAGGCGATGCGCAGTACGTAGTCCAGGAACATGCTGTTACCCGCTACCCGGACCTCGCCCTCGCCAATCACATCACCGGCGGTGCCGATGTAACGCCCCGGCCCCACGGGCTTGAGTGTCCACACCCGCCGGGACTTTTCACCGTCATCGAAAACAAAGTCCTCTTCCAGTGTCCCGACGCCGTCCTTCCAGTAGGCCTTGATGTCCGCATTGAAATAGCGGATAACCTTACCGCTGCGGTCCTTGACGATTCCATGCGCGGTAAGATACCCGTCGAAGAACTGCTCCGGCACCAGTAATGGTGTCCGGTCGGCATAATCATCCACTGCGACCGAGCTGCAACCGAGCAGGCTGGTAATACTGAGCAGGGCGACAAGGCTTTGTGTCCAGGACATGATCATGATCCGCTATGGGTTAACTGGGCTGTATACGCCGGATAAGGAATGCGAGATCACTGCCCGGTCTGGCCCACCGGCCAGGTCTTTCTCTTCCCGATCTGACGGATGCAGTCATCCATACGGTGATGCGCGCGTATAAGCTCGGTAGGCAACCGATTTTAATTGGAAGTTTGATGAAATTACACTCTCATGATCTCGCCAGCATGGAACGCCGTTATCGAGCGGCGTTCGTCAATTGCCTGAGCGGCTTCAAGGCAGCCAACCTGATAGGTACGCGCGACAGGGACGGAGGCTGCAACCTCGCAATCATGAGTTCGGCGGTCCACCTGGGCTCTCATCCACCCCTGCTTGCTCTGGTGATGCGCCCGGATGACGCGGGACAACACACGCTGGCCAACATTCTCGCCACCGGGTCCTATACCGTTAACCATGTCGGGGAATCATTTTTTGCCGCGGCACACCAGACCGCCGCGCGCTATCCCAGCGAAACCTCCGAGTTTGCCGAGGTCGGGTTAACTGCGCTATATGAAGGGGATTTTCCCGCGCCGTTTGTCGCTGAATCAAGAATCCGGTTGGGGCTTGAACTGCGTGACCACCAGAGGCTGGCGATTAATGGGACCAACCTGGTCATCGGGGAGGTTGTGCTGGTGGATTTGCCTGAGGAGACTGTAGGCCAAGACGGCAGTATCGATATTGCTGCCGCGGGGACAGTTACCCTGAGTGGCCTGGACCGCTATCACGGTGTGAACACCCTGGGCAGACAGCCCTATGCCAAGCCCGGTTCAGGCTGATGGCATCTTACCGGCCGGTGGCTGGTCAGTCTTTGGCAGGGTCTCGTGAGCTGTACTGGTTTCAGTCGGACCTGCGGCTGGAGGACAACCCGGCGTTGCGTGAACACGCATCTGGTGCCTCGCTGCTATGCCTGTACTGCCTGCATGACAATCCGCCATGGTGCAACAATCTCGGGATGGGGTTGCAACGCAGGCGTTTTCTACAGGAGAGCCTTATTGCGCTTGATGAGCAGTTAAAAGCGCTGGGGCAAACCCTGTTGGTCGTCAGCGGTGATCCGCGCAATGTCATTCCACAGATAGTCAATACTTACCGCCTGGACAGAGTGGGCACATCTTATGCTGCAGGTTATTACGAGGCCCGACAGCGGGAGTATTTGCAGCGCAAGCTGGCGATTCCCTTCCATGTGCACGGCGGTAACAGCCTGCTGGATATCAGCCAATTGCCCGGTGGCCTCAGTGCACTACCGGATCATTTCTCAACGTTCCGGCGGGGTGTAGACAATGCGCCGATAGTGCCGCCTGTCGCTGCGCCAAGCGCACTGCCGCCGGCGCCCGAGGGCGCCTGTCCATCGACTGAACTGGAGACTGCAGCGCTGCCCGATATGAGTTTTCCTGTGCGCGGTGGAGCACATGCAGGCAGGGAGAGGCTAGCCAATTTTTTCCGGCAAAGGGCTGTCGATACTTACAAGGACACCCGCAATGCACTGCAGGGGCAATACTACTCCAGCGGCCTGTCGCCCTGGCTGGCCAACGGGAGCCTGTCGGTGCGAGCCGTCGCCCACGCCCTGTTGGACTACGAGCAAACAGTCAATTGCAATGATTCGACTCGCTGGCTATACCAGGAACTCCTGTGGCGGGAATACTTCTACTGGCGAGAACGACTGGACGGGGTCCGTATGTTTGCCGCCTCGGGCATTGCGCGAAAACGCCATTTGCGCACCTTCGAACCACGCGATTACGCCCGCTGGTGCCACGGAGACACGGATTTCCCACTGGTCAACGCGCTGATGCGTCAACTGGTCGCCACGGGTTCAATGAGTAACCGCGGACGTCAGATTGCTGCAAGTTGCCTGGTGAACGAACTGAATATCGACTGGCGTTACGGTGCTGCGTTCTTCGAGAAACACTTGCTGGATTTCGACCTGGCGAGTAACTACGGCAACTGGCAGTACATAGCCGGAGTGGGTTGCGATCCACGCGGTGGCAGACATTTCAACCTGGAAAAACAGGCTGAACTATACGATCCAGACAAGCTGTTTACTCAAAAGTGGGGAGGCTTTCGGCCCCCCCAGCCTCGCTATATCACCGATGCAGCCGACTGGCCCATAGATACCGCCTAGCAGGTCCCGGGCTGCGGGGCTCGCTATATCTTATCGAGGGGCCTGTGACTTTATTACTTTCATCCGGCAGCTGAAAACAAGCGTATTACCTGTGAATGTTAAATGCCCGAGAGGCAATGAAAATGATTGAACGTAACCTTGGAAATGTTGAGCGTATTTTGCGCCTGCTCTTCGGTATCTTTTTGTTTGTCTGGGCCTTGCAGCAAGCCCATATGAATGCAGTGGAATGGTTTGTCATGGTGACAGCGGTGGCCCTGGTGTTGAACGGTTTGTTCTCCCGCTGTTACCTCTGGTATGTACTGGACATTAATAGTTGCGGTGAGGGGAACTCGGACTGCCATCCCAACACGTGCCCCTGATGACCGCGCTGCGGTGGCGGGGAACCCGCGGCTGGATCGGGGGTCTACTACAGCAATAAACGGTAATCGGTAAAACCTATGAAGCGTATCTTGTGTGTAAGCACCCTTTGGCTGGCGCTCATTCCGGCAGTGCATGCAGAGACGGCAACAGCCATGTTCGCCGGTGGTTGCTTCTGGTGTATGGAGGCAGCCTATCAGGGGCAGGAGGGCGTCTCTGACGTTGTGTCAGGTTTTACTGGTGGCTCCATCGCCAATCCAACCTACAAGGGAGACCATACCGGTCATTTTGAGGCGGTACAGGTGACCTATGACCCCTCAATAGTCACTTACCAGCAATTACTGGACCGGTTTTGGGTCAACATCGACCCGTTCGACAACGCGGGCCAGTTTTGCGACAAGGGGCCAAGCTATCGCAGTGCAGTCTTTCCTGGAACGCCGCAGGAGCAGGCGTTGGCTGAAAAGTCCCTGGCTGTCGTGGCCGAGAGCTTTGCGCCTGGCAAGGTGTACACCGAGATCAGGCCCGCTGGTAAATTCTGGCCGGTGGAAGAATATCACCAGGACTACTACCTCAAGAACCCTGTCCGGTATAAGTACTATCGGTGGAATTGCGGCCGGGACCAGCGGCTGGAGCAATTGTGGGGCGATCGCGCCGGCTCCCACCATTAGTAACACGTCATCCACGGCGTCCTCCCGCGGCGACACACCGGATCAGGCGTTTCCTCTTCTGGTTGCTTCCTGCAGAGGCTGTGGGTATGTTGTGTAGCTCGGTGCGTTGTGATGCCCCTGCGGCCGAGTGCAACCAACAACCAGAGAACAAAGGAGTTTCGGTAAATGACCAACACGATAAATTCAGTTCGCAGCATCTGGCACTTTTGCCTGCTGGCGCTTGCGGCACTGGCGCTGCCCATGGCGGCCCAATCGGCTCACCACGAGGAGCCAAAAGGTAACGTTCAGGCAGTAGGTGTGTCCCTGGAAGCCGAGATATTTGATATCGACCTGGAGACGCGAGAGATAAGCGTGCGCGGGCCTGATGGTAGCGTCATGACTATGGTAGCTCCCGAAAAACTGGTGAAGCTGGAGGACTTGTCTGTCGGAGACGCGATTGTGACTACCTATATCGCGGGCCTGGAAGGGGAGCTTCGCGAGCCAACCGCCGAAGAACTGGCTGAGCCCTGGCTGGTTATTGAGGAATCCGGTGTGTCCGAGGAGGGTGAGGCCCCGGCAATAGGCGGTGCTCGTATCGTTCGCGCAGTCTGCACCATTGAGGGCATGAACAGTGAGCTGGGCTCTGTTACCGTCAAGGACTCGCGGGGCAAATTGCACCTGATTGGCGGTGTAGAACCCGAAAAAATGCAAGGGGTGAAGCTCGGTCAAACGATCGTAATGGTTTACACCCAGGCGATGGCACTGACCCTGGAAAAGAAAGTCGCTACTGCCCAGTAGCGGGTGGTCTGAGGTCGCCTGCTCCGGGCGGCCGCAACACCTTGCCCTGAGCGCGTAAGGACTGGCCGACAATCTGGCCGGCATCTTCGCCGGGCGTTGTGTACATCAATAGCTAATCCATTTTGATTGGTCAGACGTAAGCATTTGTACTACTTTATGTAACTCCACAGCGTCTGTGGTGATGTTAACCATTCTCAAGGAGATACAAGATGTCATTGAAAGGCAGCCAAACAGAACAAAACTTGAAAGATGCGTTTGCGGGCGAGTCCCAGGCGAATCGTCGCTACCTCTATTTCGCCGCCAAGGCTGACGTTGAAGGCTATAACGACGTGGCAGCCGTATTTCGCTCAACTGCGGAAGGTGAAACAGGCCATGCCCACGGTCACCTGGAGTACCTGGAAGAGACGGGTGATCCTGCCACCGGCCTGCCAATCGGCGGCACCTCGGATAACCTGAAGGCGGCGATAGCCGGTGAAACGCACGAGTACACTGACATGTACCCCGGTATGGCCAAGACCGCGCGGGACGAAGGTTTTGACGAAATTGCCGACTGGATGGAAACCCTCGCCAAGGCAGAGCGCAGCCACGCAAACCGTTTCCAGAAGGCACTGGATACTCTGGACAGCTAACAGCTGCACCCGCCGGCGGGCAGTCACCGCCCGCCGGCTCCCCATCCTGCCAACTGACGAGGAAGCTCCCTGTGAGAGAAGGAAGCCTGGAGGCGCCTACCCGCCATCCTATTGAATGGAAATCTGACAAATACTGGGATAAAGCGGACCTGGAGCAGGAGCTGGAGCGGGTCTACGATATTTGCCACGGCTGTCGCCGTTGCGTTAGCCTGTGTGACTCTTTCCCCACCCTGTTCGACCTGGTGGATGAGTCGTCGACCATGGAGGTGGACGGGGTTGCCAAAGACGACTTCATCAAGGTAGTCGACCAATGTTACCTCTGCGACCTTTGCTACATGACCAAATGCCCCTACGTGCCCCCCCATGAGTGGAACGTGGATTTTCCGCACCTGATGTTGCGGGCCAAGGCGGTCAAGTTTCGGGAGGAGGGCGCCCGACTCAGGGACAGGGTGCTTACCAGCACCGATACCGTTTTCAAGATGACCTCGATTCCCCTGGTCGACGTTACCGTCAACACTTTTAATGCCAACAAGACGTTTCGCAAGGCGCTGGACTCCGCGGTGGGCATCCACCACGAGGCGCCTGTGCCGCAGTTCCATAGCAAGACCATGCGCAAACAGGTAAAGCCGCTGATTCGCGATATTCAACCGACAGCGATTGGCAGCACTACCGGCAAGGTGGCCTTGTATGCGACCTGCTACGGCAACTACAACAGCCCTGAGATTGGCGTTGATTTCGTCAAGGTCTTTCAGCACAACGATATCCACATTGATGTAGTGCCAAAGGAAAAGTGCTGTGGCATGCCCAAGCTGGAACTGGGCGACCTTGATGCGGTTAACAAGCTCAAAGAGGCCAACATTCCGGTGCTTGCCGCACTGGTGGACCAGGGTTACGACCTGATAGCGCCGATCCCGTCCTGTGTCCTGATGTACAAGCAGGAACTGCCGCTGATGTACCCGGACGACGAGCAGGTGAGGAAGGTGCAGGCGGCGTTTTTTGACCCCTTTGAATATCTCTGGCTGCGCCACAAGGGCGACGGCCTCAAAACCGAGTTTCCGATGGCCATGGGTGAGATAGCCTACCAGGTAGCCTGCCACCAGCGGGTACAGAACATTGGCCTGAAAACCCGTGATGTATTGAACCTGATCCCCGATACTCAAGTCACAGCCCAGGAGCGCTGCTCTGGCCACGATGGCACCTACGCCGTCAAGACAGAAACTCACGCCAAGTCGATCAAGATAGCCCGACCTGTCGTGCGCAAGGTTGACCAGCAGGCGCCCGACCACTTTACCAGTGATTGCCCCATGGCTGGCACCCAGATTGCAAACCTGTCTGAAAAGGTGTCCGCCGCAGAACACCCCATGACACTGTTGCGCCTGGCCTACGGGCTATAACTATGGCTATAACTTTGGCTATAACAAGGAGGAACAAGCAATGAACGCCTTATCACGCGCTGATCTTTGGTCTTTGGAAGAGTACGCCGAAAGACGACCAGCCTTTCGCCAGCAGGTTATGACGCACAAGAAAACCCGTCAGGTGCCTTTGGGAGAGCACGCGCGCCTGTACTTCGAGGACGCATTGACGATCAAATACCAGATCCAGGAAATGCTGCGTATCGAAAAGGTGTTTGAGGCCGAGGGAATTAACGAGGAACTGGACTCCTACAATCCGCTTATTCCTGACGGTCATAACTGGAAAGCCACGTTCATGGTGGAGTACGCGGACCCTGAGGAGCGGGCACAGCGCCTGGCTGAGCTGATCGGCATAGAAGATAAAGTCTGGATGCAGGTAGAGGATTGCGACAAGGTATACCCAATTGCGGATGAAGATATTTCGCGGGAAAACGAGGTAAAGACATCCTCTGTCCATTTTCTGCGCTTCGAATTGACGCCGGTTATGATGGCCGCCCTCGGCAGTGGCGCCACTATATCCGCGGGGGTTGACCACCCGGCATATACTGTCGCTCCTTTTGAGTTGCAGCCTGACGTTGTGACCTCGCTCGCTGGGGATATCCAGGCGGTTGCAATCAACTGAAGTCTGTTTGTATGCGTTTTGTAAAAGTCAAACAGGCGCGGGACGTTCCATGGGTGGACAAGCGCCCTGCAGTGGAGTAATACATACTGATGTGCCTGCTACTGGGTCCCTGGACGCAAACAGATGTATGGCAAGACGGCAGGAATAACGACAATCGTGCTCGCCCTGGTGTGGTCGGCCAATGGCAGTGCTTTTCGCAACTGTGGCACCCAGGACAGTGAAGCCTGGATGGCTGCAACCCGATACACGGTGGGCGAGCTGGCCTTCGATGACACCACCGGTTTTGCCTCCGGCACTGAGACATTCTACAACTACTCCAATGCCTATGAGTCTGGCACCGGCGAGTGCCACGTCACCTATGAACTGAGTGGCAGTTACGTGCCCGGAGTGGAGGTGTTCGTCCTGAGCGCCACCCGTACCAATTACAGCTCCTCATGTCCCCCGGCACTTCTTCATATAGAATACCCGCCCACCATGACGCACTCCTTCCAGATGGAGTACGCTGTCGATGGATCCGCGGTGGTCAACAGCGCCGACAGCGGAGAGCCCGTGGCCGGCGGCTCCTGGCAGCCCGGTAAGGCTGTCTATAAAACCGGAGAGCAGTGCTCAATTTTTTAGAGCGCTGGTTAATAAGCATCCCCTTGCTGGAACCTCGATGAATATAGAAGTAGTACGGGCGGATTACGCCGATACACAGCATGCAGCTGACCTCGTTTTTTTACTGAACAGCTATGCGTGCGACCCTATGGGCGGAGGTGAGGCCCTGTCGCCCCATGTGCAGCAGAACCTTGTAGCAACACTGGCCACGCTGCCGCATGCGGTGAGCTTCCTGTGCTACGTGGATGGGAAGCCAGCGGGGCTGGCGAACTGTTTCGAAGGCTTTTCCACTTTCAGTTGCCGCAAGTTGCTCAACATACACGATATTGCCGTGCTGTCGGATTACAGGGGCCTTGGCCTGAGCCAGCGTTTACTGGAGCAAATAGACCAGGTCGCAAGAGAAGCTGGCTGCGTGAAGCTGACGCTGGAAGTGCTGGAGGGAAATCTGCCGGCCACTAATGCGTACCAGAAATTCGGCTTCGCCGCCTACCAGCTAGACCCCGCCATGGGCAGGGCGATGTTCTGGGAAAGGCCTGTGCGGGACCCGGCATAAACGCTTAGGGCATCTCGTGGTGCAGCGCTGGCAGGCAGTTTACTCCAGCAGGTTATCCCGCAGTTGCCTGATGTCGGCAGCGCTCAACTGCAAGCCCTTGGCGACATAGTTGTCAAAGTTACCCCAGGTGGCGTCGATCTCTTCAAATCCCGCCTCCAGCCAGGCTCGCTCAACGCCCAGCAGTACCGAGATGTTGTCCGCTACTTCCTCGCCCTTGAACATTCGGAGCATCATTAACTCTCTACTGCGCGCCTCCAGCGCTGGTTCCAGGCTGGCCATATAGTCCTGCATAACGATGTCCTGCGGTACCCCCAGGATGCGCAACAAAATGGCCGCAGCAAACCCTGTGCGATCCTTGCCCGCAGTGCAGTGCCAGAGCACCGGCGCACCATTGGCGTCTTCGATCGCGCGGATGAACTGGCTGAATTGCGGCGTGAACTCATCGGCGAACTGGCGGTTGGCCTGTTCCATCGTCAGGTTTGGGTCGAAGTCCGCAAAGTCATTAGACTCGACCCGTGCCGATATTTCGGCAAACAGGTTTCGATTGCCTTCATCCAGTACCGGGATATCGACTACCGTAAACCTCGCGGGCTCCGGCAATCGGTTGGGCTCCTCCTCTTTTTCTGCTGTGGAGCGAAAGTCGATAAACGTTGCCAGGTTCAAGGCCTGAAGATTGACCAGGTCTGCCCTTGATGCTTCAGCGAAATTTCCGGCGCGGTACAGTCGTCCCCACTTCACGACCCTGCCATCCTCCGCCCGGTAACCGCCCAGGTCGCGCAAGTTGGATATGCCCTCAAAATTGAGCAGGCGATGGGCATTGCGTTGATCTGGCGGTAGCTGGGCAGGTATTTGCAGCGCGGGCGCCGGAATGAACTGGATAACCGCGACCATCAGTGCAGCGGCGGCAAGCGTTGTGCCGAATACTTTGGTTTTTGTCACTCTGGATTCCTTGAGATATCTCTGTGCGGCGAGAGGATAGCATCGAAATGACCCGTTTAAACAGTTGGGTAAGCCGGCGGTGTTTGCCTGCGAGCTGTGATTTAACGATAATCGGGTAACCCAGCTACACAGTGAAGATATTTCCTATGGCATCCCTGCAAGACCAACTCCTGAAGGCCGGCATCGTCGATTCCAAGAAGGCGAAGAAAATCGGCAAGGAGAAGCGCAAAGAAGCAAAAAGCCAGCCCAAGGGCCACGCACCGGTCGATGAAACCCGGGAACAGGTCAGGCGTGCGCAGGCGGAAAAAGCCGAACGGGACAGGGAGCTCAACCGGCAGCAGCAGCTCGCCAGCGAGAAAAAAGCCGTGCAGGCCCAGGTGATCCAGCTGATAAAAATGAACCGGATAGAGCGCGGCGCCGGGGATGTGCCCTACCAGTTTACCGATGGCAAGAAAATCAAGAAAATCTACGTGACGCAGCAACTGCAGAACGAGCTGATTCGCGGGCGCCTGGCGATAGCACGGCTGGACGGGGGTTATGAGTTGTTGCCGGCGGCTGCGGCCAGGAAAATCATGCAGCGCGACGAAGCGGCTGTTCTATTGCTCAACACCAGTGAACCGGCGGCGCCCGGTGAAGAAGATCCCTATGCAGACTATGAAATACCTGACGACCTGATGTGGTAGCAGTCCTGCCGTACCGTGATTGACCGACAATCGGGTGATCTATATCGCTGAGGCCAGATTACTCCAGGCTTTGCTGCCCGGTGCCGGTTGGCGTCCCGCGCCGCTGAATGCCGGACTGGCCGGTGTCCGGCCGGGAATGTACATTGATCGCTTCCGGCAGGGGTGCCAGCAGCTCTCCACCCCACTGGTGGTGCGGCATATGGTTGACCATATCTTCAACATCAACCAGCGAGACAAGCCCCACCAGGGGTTGGATGGCCTGGCCACCTCCTGCGTCGTTACTCCAGCGCGCAAAGGTACTGCCGGTCACCTGGTGTTGGCGATTGAAGGTCACCAGCAGGAATTCGCCGTGCATATGGGCGTTGCCCCAGTCCGCGGACAGCAGGTCCACTCCCAGCGCGCCCAGGCTCAGGCCGAACGTGTCCTCCCGGATCTGCCAGAACTCCCAGGCCAGGACATACCCGTTGCCTGCCTCTGACAGTCGAGCGGGCGGCCCCAATCGGTCCAGGACTTCGGCCAGCAATACGTCCCGGCTGCTGTCCGGTAGCAACTCGGGTGAGAGCTTTGTACCTAACTCGTAGCGCCATTGGGTGCAGCCCGACATCAGGATCGCCAGCAGCAGGCACAGGGGAAGGACTAGCAGTGCGGGTCGTTCAGGCATCCGCGGGTTGGTCTATCCGGGTGGAATAATCGGTCAGGACATCGTTCTCATCAAAAAAGAGAATTGCCCTGTCATAGTGGGTCTCGATTTTCATGCGGTTGTAGACTATCAGGATCAAACCGTTGCCCTTGGAGCGTTCAAACAGGTAGTACAAGACGGTTTCCTCTTCCAGGGATATCACCTGGGAGGGTGGGCCGAGCAGTGACAATACTTCCTTGCGTGTGCTCTGGCCGGTGACCAGTTGTCGCGTGACGTCATCCTGCCAGGTGACTTCCACCCCGCGCTTGTTTTCATATTGGGCACAGCCGGTCAGCAGGCCCATCAACAGACAGGCAAGGACGCCCGCAGTCATGTGCTTCATCACTAGTATCTCCAGGGGTGAGGTCTGCGTAGAATATGCCATCTATGATGACAGGGGTACAAGCTTCGTCTGCGACTACGCACAGATGCTGGACAGGCGGGAATTTCCGGTCGCCTTCTGGACAAGGGCAGTAACAGGTGCGCTTTTTCTGGCCAGTGATACTTAACTGGTAAAAAATTGATTAAGATAGAGTGATTGATTATTACAATAATGACAGGAAAAACACTATGAGAATGAGTGTCGCGCCCTGGCTTCTGATAGCCGCTTTCATTGCCAGCCTCTATGGTTGCTCCCGCGAAACACCCCCGGCCGCTGAAACCGCGCCGCTGGCTGTCACCGAGGTCGAGGCGCCGATAGCGGCGCCCGTCCCGCCAGCGCTGGCTCCCGATGTAGAATGGCTCCTGCACGGCCTGAACCAGGCGGAAACACGGTTCAGCTCGCTGGCGGACATCAATGACGGCAATGTGGCTGGTCTGGGCCTGGCCTGGTATTTCGACTACCCCACAGCGCGAGGGCTGGAGGCCACCCCGCTTGTCATCGACGGTGTTATCTACACAACCGGCTCCTGGAGCATGGTGTTTGCCAATGATGCCGCTACTGGCGAATTGCTCTGGTTCTATGACCCCGAGGTTCCGCGTAACTGGGCCGTTCACGCCTGTTGTGATGTGGTTAACCGCGGGGTTGCCCACGCCAAGGGGCGCCTGTTTTTTGGCACCCTCGACGGCAGGTTGATCAGCCTCAATGCAGCCGACGGCTCTGTGCGTTGGGAAAAGCAGACCACCGATAAGGAGCGTCCCTACACCATCACCGGCGCCCCGCGTATCGTTAAGGACAAGGTCATCATCGGCAATGGTGGTGGCGAGTTCGGTGTGCGTGGCTATGTCTCTGCCTACCGGCTTGAAGACGGCGAGCAGGCCTGGCGTTTTTACACGGTGCCTGGCAACCCCAAAGACGGGTTCGAAAGCGAGGCCATGGAGCACGCGGCGAAAACCTGGGGTGGTGGCGAGTGGTGGGTAGTAGGGGGTGGCGGTACCGTATGGGATTCCATGGCCTACGATCCGGAGCTTAACCTGCTCTACGTGGGCGTAGGTAATGGTGCGCCCTGGAACAGGCAGATACGCAGTCCCGACGGCGGTGATAACCTGTATCTGTCTTCCATACTGGCACTCAATCCTGATGATGGCAGCTACGTGTGGCACTACCAGACTACACCTGGCGAAACCTGGGATTACACCGCAACGCAGCACATGATACTGGCTGAGCTTGATCTCGATGGTGCCACGCGAAAGGTGATCATGCAGGCGCCCAAAAACGGGTTCTTCTACGTACTGGACCGAAAGACAGGCGAACTGCTTTCCGCAGACGCCTACGCTGCCATGACCTGGGCTACCCATGTGGATATGGAAACCGGCCGACCGGTGGAAACCGAGGGTGCTCGCTACGTTGGAGAGGCCACTGGATTGCATTTTCCGGGCCCGATCGGCGGCCACAACTGGCATCCGATGAGCTACAGCCCCGACACAGGGCTGGTATATATACCGGCCCAGGACGCCCCCTGGGTGTATTCCACAGATGGCGAGTTCCGTCACCGCAAGGGCTTCTGGAACACAGGCACGGATAACCGTCCCGCCAGCTTGCCGGATGATGCGGCGGAAAGGCAGTCTGTACTGGATACCATCACCGGCGCCATTATCGCCTGGGACCCGGTAGCGAAGAAACCGCGCTGGCGGGTGGATCACGAGGGGCCGTGGAACGGCGGTATGCTGTCGACGGCAGGTAACCTGCTGTTCCAGGGCAATTCATCGGGCCAGGTGGTAGCCTATCGCGCGGAGACGGGCGAGAAACTGTGGGCCTTTGATGCCCAGACGGGGGTGGTAGCCCCGCCCGTCACGTTCCGCCTTGGCGGTACTCAATACCTGGCGCTGGTAGCCGGGTGGGGTGGTTCCCTCGCACTGGTGGGGGGAGAGGCGCTTACCGCGGGCCCCATCGCCAATCGCAGTCGCCTGTTAGTCTTTAAGCTGGATGGCAAGGCGGCATTGCCACCGGCCGAGCCCGTGGCGCTGGTAATTGCGCCGCCGGAGCTGACAGCCTCGGCGGAACAGGTCGCGGCCGGGCGCAAGGAGTACCTGACTTACTGTGTTTACTGTCACGGTGACGGCGCGGTGAGTGGCGGCGCTACACCTGACCTGCGGGCGCTGACTGCGGAAAAACACGCCATGTGGGATGCGATTGTGCTGGGTGGTATGCACTGGCAGAACGGTATGGTGGGATTCGGTGGTGAGTTGGACAAGGAGCAGTCGGACAACATACATCACTATGTGATTGAGCGAGCGCATTTTTCGCTTAAGGACAAGGCAGCTGAGGATGTCAGCGGTCAGTAAGGGCTTTACGCGGTATGCGGGCGAGCAACGACTGATGGTCGCATCTGCGCGGTAAACAATAAAAAAGGGCCTGCACGTTTTCGTGCAAGCCCTTTGATATTTCTATCCTGGTGAAACGACACCGCGCCGCGTGGGCGAGGCGTCATCTTACCAATTTAGACGGCGACGATATTTTCAGCCTGAGGGCCTTTCTGGCCAGCAGTAACTGTGAACTCAACGCGCTGGCCTTCGGCCAGGGTCTTGAAGCCGGAGCCAGAAATGGCGCTGAAGTGAGCAAAAACGTCAGGGCCGTCTTCCTGGGCGATAAAGCCAAAACCTTTTGATTCGTTAAACCACTTCACAGTACCGGTAACAGTGTTAGACATTGTCATATCCTATATTTGTATAAAATTGCGCCCTTGTAGATAAAGGCATTTTTGCTGGAACTAGGGCTTTTTATTTAAAGACTACAGGACGAGGTATTACAGCGGGACTTCGAAATGGGGAAAATAAATAACAGTCGCTCTTCCAAGCTGGCGCTACTATATACCTATCGCTCAGCCTGTCAACGTTTATTTACGCCGTGGGCGGGGCGGAACCTGCCCGCCCACGGCTATATTGGTCTGAAAGTGAATGACTATTTGGCCGTTGTAGCCGCATCGACGGCTGCCAGGTGGTCATTTAGGATAGTTGCCCAGCGGCGCATGACACGCTCGGCATCGGCCATATTGGTGACGCTGTTGCGGACTTCAAACATGTCATCGCCCGCCGCCTCAGGGTCAATGATGCGGGCGATGATGTCCCCTGTCTTGCCATCATACAACTGCATATACAGGGTCATCTGCCCGGCGCTGGCGGAAAAGTTCTCCTGCATTCCCGCCATCATGGTATCGGGTGCAGTGATTTCAAGGTTGACGATCGCGGGCTGGATGATCAGAACGCCGCTACTTCCCTTGCTCACCATTTCGTGGCCGCCCTTGGTTGAGAGGACGTCGGTGAACACCTTGTTGAATTCGGTGGCGATCTTTTCACGAATATTTTTCATGTCCTGGTCGGTGACGCGGTCCATCAGGTCAATACTCTGGTCGTTCTGGTTGCGTTGCCAGTTTTTGTTGAAGGCCACGTAGCAGGCCAGGAGTGCGATCTTGTCGTACTCGTCGAGGTTGGCCCCGGGCTTCATGTACACGGCCCTCAGTTTGGTGTCCTTCATCAGGTGCAGGCCATCGTGACTTATGGCCGGGAGTGAATTCTCGGCAGCCACCGCGCTGGCGAGAGCGAATGAGAGCAGGGCGGCGGCGCATGTTTGCAGGAATGACGGACGCATGGGTTAATCTCCTGGATCGCTGTGGTTGGCAAAGCAGTGATGAACTCTCGCGGCGCCGAGCAGTCAGGCGCCATGAGAGGCTGCAAAAAGTCTGGACCAGAAAACCCCGCTTGGCAAGCCGGGCAGGCCTCGAGTTTTCTCCGGCGTTTTGGCGCCGGGGGGTGGTGCTGACGGGGCAGATCTGCCCAGGCGGGAGAGAAACGCTGAGTTCAATCCCTGCCAGTTGCCCATAGATCACGCGCTGCCGTATTGTGGGCGTACTTCTCTGCCAGGCTGCGCTCGAAGCGGCCCCATTTGCGCAGGATCTTCCATCTCGCAAGGCGCTTGCTGTAATTGGCGAGCGGGATAAAGTCGGAATTGCCGATGTTGTCTACTATCACCAGTCTGGCGGACTCCTCGGAGTCAAGCCGCAACAGTATATTCTTGGTTTTCAGGGTCATCGTGATGATGCGATTTTTCAGCAGGTACTGCTTCAGTTCCTTCAGCGCCAGGAGCAGAGCGGTTCCGTGCCGTGCTGTCAGCTTCTCCGAAGACAGGTAGTGCCCCAGGGTGAGTGATATCCGGCAGTCGTGATCCCTCACCAGGTCAAATACCGCTCCCTCACCAAGGTTGGTCGGTATCAGGCCGTGGAACATTGGCAGGCTGTCCCAGGCAATACCCCTGCGAGAGAGTTTCGCGTAATAAGCCTCTTCTCGCCGGTTTTCGTTGCCGCTACCTGCCACCACGATCTTGATGCAGCGAGAGGGGTCTTCCGGATGGACATAACACTCCCGGTGCAACCCTTTGCCAATGAGGGCGTGGGGGTCCAGCTCGATCATACCGGCGGCTGATGATGGGGACATGGCCTGCCTTGCTTGCCTTGAGAATTCAGGGCGAGCATAGCATGAACGGGCCGGTTGCCGGTGCGTACAGGGTGCCGTAGCGGGGCTTTCTATTGTCCCCTTGAAACCGTAAACTTCAGGCCCTGCAAGCCATCCCCCTGCGACTCCTGGTTGTCTGCTATGGCGCGCTGAATACTTTCGAAGGAGAACGTCTCATATGATCAGGAATTGCCTTTTTTTACTGTTGCTGTTGATGGGTACCTCCACGGCAACCATGGCGGATGCCTTGCGCGTTGGTGTCACCACGGACTATCCACCCCTGGTATTTGAGCGCGATGGGGAAGTCGTTGGCATAGAGGCAGACAACGCCCGCGCAGTCGGCGAGATTATTGGCCGCAAGATCAAGTTTTCGAGTATGTCCTTTGACAAGTTGATTCCGGCTTTGCTGGCTGGTGAGATCGACGTGATCATGTCCGGTTTAAGCGTTACCGCCCAGCGTAGCGAGCAGCTGCAATTTATCGATGCGTTTATGCTGGTTGGCCAAATGGCAATTTTGCACCGCGATAAAATAGCGGATTACGCACAGCCCTGGGCTGTTCACAGGCCTGGAGTGCGCATTGGCGTACAACCCGGTACAACCGGAGCCGCCTATGCCGAGCGTGAACTCAAGGACGCAAAGCTTGCGTATTACAAGGATTCTACGGAGGCATTCGCCGCCTTGCGCAGCGAGCAGGTTGACCTTTATATCCATGATGCCCCCACCAGCTGGCAGCTTGCCACCTCCCGGGAAAACCGCGATCTCATCAGCCTTTATTCACCGATGACCGAGGAGATGCTGGCCTGGGCGGTGCGGCCGGGAGATGAGCAACTGGCAGCTGAGCTCAACCGGGCACTGTCGGTGATGAAAGCCAATGGCACCCTGCAGTACATTCAGAACCGTTGGGTACCGGTGCGGGTGGAAGTGCGCTGACCCGCTTGTCGCCGGCGCCACAAACACCTGACAAACTGTGCCATGATCAGGCTCAGTCCTGGTCATTCACCCCGGGGAAGTTGTACTCATGGCCCCACAGATCGCCCTCCGTAGACACCGTGGCGGCGTAGCTATGCCAGTCCTCGACCAGTAAACCGTCGTAGCCGTACTCAAAGGCGATGCCCCCGGGCGCCAGTACATAAAAAGAACACATATTGTCGTTCACATGGCGCCCCAGGCTTGCAATGACCGGGTGCCCGGCGCGCTTGGCACGATCCAGCGCCAGGCCCACCTCGTCGAGGCTTTCCACCTCTACCATGATATGGACCACGCCCGCGGGGTGGGGCTGGTCATACAGTGCCAGTGAGTGCTGCCTCGGGTTATCCGCATGCATGAATGTCACCTGTGACGGCGGCGTCGCGAGATGAAGCACATCGCATATCTCCAGCCCCATCAGCTTCGTATAGAACGCGGTAGTCTGCTCCATTTCGGGCGCCGGGATAACCGCGTGGCCAAAACCCATATCCCCGGGACAGTTGTGGGCGGTGATGAAGCGGCTTGTGCCCGCCGGTGAGTTGAAGGGCTGGTAGTCTAGCCTGCGCCCGTAATACAGCTCCACCGTATTGCCCGAGGGATCGGATACCGAAACGAATTGGCTGACACAGCGACGGGCAGCCTCATCGGCAGACCCCGGGCTGAGTTCATGCCCCGCAGCGCTCAGGGCTTCACAGGTGGCTTGCCAATGGCCCTCGCCAGGTGATTCCAGGCCGATAGCGAGCAGTCTGTCCTGGGCGCCGCCTTCCACCATAAAGCGAAACGGATGCTCATCCATCCGCAGGAAGCGTGCGCCGTAACCATCCTCCCGGTCCGCATCCATCAGGCCCAGGACCTGGGTGCCAAACGCCACAAAGGCCTCGCTGTCACTGGACTCGATGCGTAAATATCCTATCGCGGCGACTGTCATTAATTACTCCTGCTGCTTAAGTGGGTAGGGGCGGGCTATGCCGGCTGCGCCATTATCATTCATTTTCCCCATGGCCACAGCAGTGTGAGGCAACTGGCGCATCGATGGTTCAAGTAAGGGAACCTCGATGGATTCGAGCATGAACCGTCCGGCTGCAGGCGGGTCGGTGGTACCGGCGTGATCTGAAAAGTCACTGCCGCATGATCCTTTGGGTCATTGAGGGAACCGGGCCGGTGGCCGATACTCGTGGGCAAATCTTGAACCCCCGTTTTTAATCCAGCTTTTCCGTGTTCCAGTGGCTTGTGCCCGGAGTGCGGTTCAGGAAAAGGAACCCGCACAACATGGCACACCCCGACGTTCTCAGCCAGCCCTTTGAGCTTGGCTTTACCTATACCCGGTCAACCGGGCCGGTGGTGGGTCGTTTTCTCACCGGTCTGCGAGAGCGCAGGATTTTTGGTATTCGCGCGAGTGACGGCGCGGTGATAGTACCGCCCATGGAGTACGATCCGGCTACCGCCCAGGAGTTGAGTGAATTCGTCGAGGTGGGGCAGCAGGGCGAGATTGTCAGCTGGTGCTGGGTGAAGCAGCCAAGGGCGGCGCACCCCCTGAACGAGCCGTTTGCCTGGGCGATGATTCGACTCGATGGCGCGGATGTCCCCATGATTCACTGTGTGGCGGCCAAAGCAGAGGAAGATCTCGCTACGGGTACCAGGGTGCGGGCGGTGTGGGCCGATGAAACACGCGGGTTCATTACCGACATCCGCTGTTTCGAACTGGCGGGGGAGTCGGGTAATGAGTGAAGAAACAGACGCCGTAACCGGCATCGAAGCACCTGTTTACCTGCAGTACAACTTTACCGCGGGCAGTGCGCCGGCTCGTTTTCTCAAGCGCATCAAGGAAGGGGTTCTCACCGGCCAGCGCTGTCCGCGTTGTGCCAACGTATACATCCCTCCGCGTGGCTCCTGTCCAGCCTGCGGTGTGGCGACGCAGGAAGAGGTGGTGCTCCCGGACAAGGCTACCGTACAGTCTTTCACTGTCGTTGCGATTCCTATCCCGAACAACCCCATTAAGCCGCCCTTCGTGATAGCTAACCTGGTCCTGGACGGAGCCAATATCTCCTTCATTCACCTGATGAGCGAGTGTGAGAACGCCGATGTTCACATCGGCCAGCGCGTGCAGGCGGTCTGGAAGCCAGAGGCTGAATGGACCTACGCAATGGATAACATTCGCTATTTCAAGCCTATCGATGAGTCGGACGTGCCGGTGGAGATGATTGGCAAGCTCCCGGTCACAGGATGGGAGGGCGAACAATGAGTGCTATGAAAGAAATTGCAGTAGTGGCATTCAGCCAGTCTGATTGTCTGGCGCGGGCCGGTGCTGCCAACGAGGTGGAGTTGATCATGCCCCAGTTGCGGGCGGTGTTTGACCAGGTGGGCCTGAACAATGCACAGGACGTGGATTTTGTCTGCTCCGGCAGCTGTGATTACCTGCAGGGTGCCGCCTTTGCATTTGTTGCCGGGGTGGATGCGCTGGGCGCTGTGCCCCCCATCAAGGAATCTCACGTGGAGATGGATGCGGCCTGGGCGCTGTATGAGTCCATCCTTAAAATTCGCATGGACCAGGCTGAATCGGCCCTGATTTACGGGTTTGGCAAATCCTCCTCTGGCGAGCTGCCTATCGTTTTGTCCCAGCAACTGGATCCGTATTACCTGGCGCCATTATGGGTAGACAGCGTGTCACTGGCTGCAATGCAGGCACGCCTGCTTATAGAAAAAGGCCTTGCCAGTGAGCACGCCATGGCCGAGGTGGTCGCCCGGGGGCGCAGGCATGCGCTGGGCAATCCCCACGCCCAGGTCAGTGGGGAAGTATCGGTAGAGTCTTTGCTGGCTGCGGAAACGGTTGTCTCACCCCTGCGTGAGTCCGACTGTGCACCGGTGGCCGATGGTGCGTCTGCCATGATTATCTGCACCGTCGACAAGGCCAGGGAGTGGGGCGTGCCCTATGCGGTTATCACCGGCATTGATCACCGTATCGAAACCCACAACCTCGGTATGCGTGACCTCACCGACTCACCTTCGACGCGCCAGGCGGCCCAGGGTGCTGGTCTGCAGCGGGGCCCGGTGGAGGTGGCCGAGCTGTATGCAAGCTTCAGCCACCAGGAAATTATCCTGGGTAGGGCGCTGGGGCTGGGAGAGGACACTGTGATTAACCCCAGCGGCGGCGTGCTGGCGGGTAATCTTATGATGGCTTCCGGCCTGTCACGTGTAGGCGAGGTGTTTCGTAGGATCGTATCCGGGGACATATCCCGCGGGCTTGCCCACGCCACCTCGGGCCCTTGCCTGCAACACAATCTCGTCGCAATACTGGAGAGCGCCTGATGGCTAAACTGGCAGCGGTGGTTGGCATTGGCCAGACCCACTATAAAACCCGGCGCGGCGATGTCTCCATTGCCGGCCTGGTGCGCGAGGCGGCGGTTAATGCCCTGGCAGATGCGAACCTGGAGTGGGACGATATCGACGCGGTCATTATCGGCAAGGCACCCGATATGTTCGAGGGCGTGATCATGCCCGAGATCTACCTCACCGATGCCCTGGGCTGCAATGGCAAGCCCATGTTGCGGGTTCATACCGCGGGCTCCGTTGGGGGATCTACCGCGCTGGTGGCCGCCTCCCATGTGCAAAGCGGCATGTTCAAGCGGGTGCTTACGGTGACATTCGAAAAGCAGTCTGAGTCCAATGCCATGTGGGCGCTGTCTACCCCCCAGCCGTTTTCGGTCCACCTCAACGCAGGTGCCGGGGGCTATTTTGCGCCCATTATCCGCGAATATATGCGCCGCTCAGGCGCACCTTATGACGTCGGCATAAAAGTGGCGGTGAAAGACCGGCAGCACGGTGCGCGCAATCCTCTGGCGCACCTGCAGTTACCGGACATCACCATGCAGGAAGTAGAGGATTCCATGATGCTGTGGGACCCCATCCGCTTTCTCGAGGCCTGTCCCTCATCAGACGGGGCCTGCGCCATGGTAATCGCCGCGGAGGAGCTGGTCAGCCAGTCACCCAAACCCCCGGCCTGGATACGCGGCGTAGCGATGCGCTCGGAACCCACCATGTATGCTGGCAGGGAAGAAGTAAGCCCCCGGGCGGGGCGTGATTGCGCCGCGGACGTCTACCGTCAGGCAGGTATTACCGACCCGCGCAAGGAGCTCGATTGCGCCGAGGTCTATGTGCCCTTCAGCTGGTACGAACCCATGTGGCTGGAAAACCTCGGCTTCGCTTCCGAGGGCGATGGCTGGAAGCTGACCATGGACGGCGCCACCTCATTGAACGAGGGTGGCGACATTCCCTGGAACTGTTCCGGGGGGGTATTGTGCTCAAACCCCATTGGTGCGTCTGGCATGATTCGCTTTGCCGAGGCGGCGCGCCAGGTACGCGGCGATGCGGGTAACCATCAGGTGGATGGCGCGCGCCTGGCACTGGGCCACGCCTATGGCGGCGGCGCCCAGTTTTTTGCCATGTGGGTAGTCGGCGCCGATAAACCATAATCTCCAGGGGAAAACCGCTGTGACCAAACACTTCAATATTGCCGATATGTACGAAATGGTGGCCGATAAGGTTCCCGCCCGGGATGCCCTTGTGTGTGGCGACCGGCGGGCGACTTATGCCGCACTGGAACAGCGGGCCAACCAGCTTGCGCATTACCTGTCTGCCCGGGGTGTATCGGCCGGCGATCATGTGGGCCTTTACCTGTATAACTGCAACGAGTACCTCGAGGCGATGCTGGCCTGCTTTAAACTGCGGGCGGTCCCGATTAATGTGAATTATCGTTATGTCGAGGACGAGCTGCTCTATATTTTCACCAATTCGGATATGGTGGCCTGCGTCCACAACCAGGAGTTCTCGCCCCATATCGCGGCGGTAGCAGCCGGCGCCCCGGCCCTGGCAACATTCGTGCACGTCGCGGATGACAGCGGCTGTGATGCATCGGCAATTTCTTCAGTGGAATATGAGAATGCGCTGGCGGGGCAGAGCGACTCCCGGGATTTTGCCGAGCGCTCCGATGACGATCTTTTCATACTGTACACCGGCGGCACTACAGGCATGCCCAAAGGTGTTATGTGGCCCCACAAGAATGTTTTTTTTGCAGCCATGGGAGGAGGTGGCTGGTTTCACCCTGACGGTGCAATCACCGAACCGGACCAGATCGCCGACAGGGTAGGGGATTTCCCAATCGTGGGTATGGCGCTGGCGCCCCTGATGCACGGGGCCTGCTGGTGGTATGCCTGTATCCAGTTGCTGGCGGGTAACACCGTGGTACTGAACCCTGCGCGCTCGCTGGTCGGCGAGGAGATCTGGGATATTGTCTCCCGGGAGAAGGTCAACGCGATTACCATCGTCGGTGATGCCATGGCTGTGCCACTGCTGGATGCACTGGATGCCAATCCCGAGCGCTGGGACCTGAGTTCAATCTTCAGCGTGGGTTCCGGGGGTGCGGTTTTCTCGACCAGCAAACAAGAGGCATTCAAGCAATATTTTCCCAATGTGTTTATCACCAATTCTTTTGGCTCTTCCGAGAGCGGCAATATGGGCATGGACGGCGGTGGCAAGAAAGGGCAGGGCCTTGGCAATGTCAGCAAGAGCGAGTTCATGTCGGTTGTATCCGACGTGGAAGGCGAGCCCCATCGCCATGTTGCGCCGGGTGAAATGGGCATTTTCGCTCGCAGTGGTTACATTCCAGTGGGTTACTATAACGACCCGGTAAAGACTTCGAAGACGATTGTCGAGGTCGATGGCAAGTCCTGGCTGCTGCTGGGTGATGAGGCGCGGCTGGAGGAAGACAACAGTATTACCGTGTTCGGTCGCGGCTCCAACTGCATCAATACCGGCGGCGAGAAAGTATTCCCTGAAGAGGTAGAGCAGGCGCTCAAGGCGCATCCTGCTATTTTTGACTGCCTGGTGGTGGGAACACCCGATGAACGCTTTGGCAGCAAGGTGACCGCCGTGGTTTCTGCCCGCGGTGCAGCCAGGCTGGATTTGCAGTCGGTGCAAGAGGATGCGCGCAAGTATATTGCCGGCTATAAAGTCCCGCGGGAACTGCATGTGGTAGACGAGGTGCCCCGGGCGCCGAGTGGCAAGCCGGCGTATCCCAAGGCCCTGGAAATTGCCCTGGCGGGCGAGCACCGCGTCGAGTGACGGGTTGCCACACATCGTTATCGTATTCATTACAGTGCGACGGGCTTGCACGCATGCCAGCTGGTCGATGATTCAAAGGACCTGATTGATGACCGAGTTGGATATAAGTACCAAAAATTGCACCATCGAGCAGGACGGGCATGTGTTGATTGTTACCCTGAACCGGCCCGAGGCTAAAAACGCTTTCAGCCCCGAAATGCTGTTGGGTATGTACAAGGCCTGGCGGCGGCTGGAAGAAGACGATCAACTGTACTGTGCGATATTGACCGCGAACGGCGACACGTTTTGCGCGGGGATGGACTTGAAGGCGGGGGCTGAGGGTGAACAGCGCTCTACCGAAGAGTTCATGGAGATAATGGCCAGTGTACCCAATGTGCACTGGCAGGCGCTGCTGCGGGACAACCGGCCCAACAAGCCATTGATACTGGCGGTGGAAGGTTACGCGCTGGCCGGAGGTACCGAGATTTTGCAGGGTACGGATATCCGGGTCGCGGCAGAGAACGCGATTTTTGGCGTGACCGAAGTCGCCCGCGGCCTCTACCCCATGTCTGGCTCGACGGTGCGCCTGCGCCGGCAGATTCCCTATTGCGTGGCGGCTGAAATGTTGCTGTGTGGGGACCATATCAGCGCCCAGCGCGCGCTGGAACTCGGCCTCATCAATCGTATCGTACCGGCGGGCCAGACTCTGGCGGCAGCACATGAGTACGCGGCAAAGATTTGCGCCAACGGGCCGCTGGCGGTGCAGGCGGTGACGCGTTCGCTACGCGATCATCAGGAGTGTATGGCCGAAGCCGATGCAATGGTGGCCTCGGATGAGCTGGCGGGGCCGGTGTTCGCTTCCAGCGACGCCAGGGAGGGTATGCGCGCCTTCAAGGAAAAGCGTGCGGCGGTCTTTACCGGTAAGTAGCTCATCGGGTAGCAATACAAATAGACGCTAAGCATAATGAACGCCTTTTTCCTGACGAGTTATAACCATGACAGAAGTGGCCCGTATTTTTGATGACCTTGTACTGGCGCGCCGCGCGTTGCGGGCTTTTCTGCCCAGGCAGGCTTCGGTGGACACGCTGGAGCGTCTTTTTGAGGTTGCCCAACGGGCGCCAAGCAACTGCAATACCCAGCCATGGCTTACCCACGTTGCATCGGGGGCGAGCCTGTCAGCCCTGCGCGAGGAGTTGCCGCGGCGTTTCATGAACGGCGAGATGAGCCTGGATTTTCCCTACGACGGCGTCTACCAGGGTATATACAAGGAGCGTCAGTACGGTTCCGCCAAGGCCTTGTATGACGCCGCCGGAATAGCCCGGGAGGACAAGGCGCGGCGACAGGAGCAGTTCATTCGTAATTTCAAATTTTTTGACGCTCCCCATGTCGCGTTCCTGTTTCTGCCCGAACCCTTTGGTTTGCGAGAGGCCGCGGATCTTGGCATGTACGCCCAAACCCTGATGCTGGGCATGACAGCCCATGGCCTGGGCAGTTGTCCCCAGACGGCATTGAGTTTTGAGGCTGATGTTGTCCGTGAGTTGTTAGGTGTCGACGCCAGTAACAAGCTTCTGTTCGGCATTTCGTTTGGCTACCCCGACCCGGATTCACCCGTCAACCGCTGCGAGACGAATCGCGCCACTTTGGCCGACTGCGTGCAGTTCCACTCCTGATAATACGATTGGTTTTTTATATGAGCGAGTATCTGCTGGCACAACATATCGATGGTGTGCAGGTGTTGACACTGAATCGACCGCAAAAGAAGAACGCCGTCAATAATGACATGTGGATCGCCCTGCGCGACGCATTCAGGGCTGCCGCCGATAACGATGCCGTGCGCTGTGTGCTGCTGTGCGGCGCCGGGGATAATTTTTGCTCAGGTGTTGACCTGGCGAGCTTCGGCGATACGGTAGAGGACGAGGAGCACCCCTTCGAATCGGCCGCCCGCGCAGTGGTCGAGTTCGACAAGCCCCTGGTAGCGGCGGCCCAGGGAGTGGCTGTAGGTGGTGGTGCCACGGTACTTTTTCACGCCGATATGGTTTATGTCGGCCAGAGTCTGCGCCTGCGTTTGCCATTTGCCAACCTTGGCCTGGTACCGGAGTGGGGCAGCAGTTATATGCTGCAGGCGAATATCGGAGCACAGCGTGCCGCGGAGTTGTTCTATACCGCCCAGTGGGTGGATGCCGACAAGGCGCTCAGTAGTGGCATAGCGGCGGCGGCGGTGCCCGATGCTGATCTCTACGAGTACGCGCTGGCAAAAGCGCGGGAAGTGGCCCAGTGGCCGGTGAACTCGCTGCGAGAGATCAAGCGCAGCCTGCGCCTGCATCACCTGCCCGCGATCGACGCAGCGATCAAAGCGGAGCAGGCGGGCATGATGCGCCAGGCCGGTTCGCCCGAGAATATCGAGGCGATTACCGCCTTTATGGAAAGGCGCCCGCCGGATTTCAGCAAGTGCTAGTGGCGATCTGACCGTCCGATCTTCATACCGTGGGCGAGCCGATAGAGGACTAGAACCTTGGGAGTCTCACCGTCAATGCCTTCTAACCCTCTCAGGGCTGGACGAAATCCGTTACTTCC
This sequence comes from uncultured Gammaproteobacteria bacterium, assembly GCA_963765545.1. Classification (GTDB taxonomy): domain Bacteria; phylum Pseudomonadota; class Gammaproteobacteria; order Pseudomonadales; family Halieaceae; genus JARRPM01. Next base: position 417,733 of record CAVXWW010000004.1, read on the forward strand.
AGGTTGAAGCCCGACAGGGCATTGAAATGTATTGGCGCCGACATCAGGCGCATTTTGCCTATACCGAGCCGCTTGAGTATCTGTGAGCCGGTACCGATTACCCGGTAATTCTGTACGCCTTCGGAGCTGGCGGGGCCGGCAACGCCGGGTGCCTTGGGAAAGCTCACCACTTCCGCCAGGTCCTGCTCCGCGCTGGTGTGCTGGCCGATCAACACCACGGCGCCACTGCCTTGCCTGGCTATATATTCCATAGCGCGGCGATAGGACCAGCCCGGTTCGGTTCCCGCTATCTGGGTCCCCAGCACGTCCCTCAGGGTATTGATTGTCTGCACCCGCACCAGGGTCTCGCGTTCCTCGTCGATGTCACCCAGGGTGAGGGCGTAGTGCACCGTATCATCGACCAGGTCCAGGAACGTGTGCAGCTCAAAATCGCCGAACTCTGTAGGCACCTTCTTGGTGTTGCGCAATTCCACTGACTGTTCGTGCAGGGCGCGGTGTTGTATGAGATCCGCGATGGTGCCCATGCGCAGCTGGTGCCTGGCGGCAAATTCTTCCAGCTGGGGTCGGCGCGCCATGGTGCCGTCCTCGTTCATGATCTCAACAATCAGGGCCGCCGGCTCAAAGCCAGCCATCCGTGCCAGGTCCACACCGGCTTCAGTATGGCCTGCACGCCGCAGTACGCCGCCGGGTTTGGCGACCAGGGGGAAAATATGTCCGGGCTGGACGATATCTGACGGGCCGGCGTTGGGCGCTACCGCCTGCAGTACCGTGTGAGTGCGTTGTATCGAGCTGATACCGGGGCCCTTGCGCTCGGCGGCGTCTATGGACACGGTGAAGTTCGTCTCGTGCTGGGAGCGATTGTCCCGCACCATCAGGGGTAGTTGCAGCCGGCGCGCACGCTCATCGGTTATAGGCATGCAGATCAGGCCACAGGCCTCGGTGGAAAAGAAGGTGATAATCTCGGGCGTAACCGCTTCGGCGGCGATGATCAGGTCACCCTCGTTTTCACGGTCTTCATCATCCATCAGGATAACCATTTTGCCGTCGCGAATATCGTCGAGAATATCGGGGACACTACTCAGGGCCATGCAGGCTGCCTCGGGGATTATGGTGCGGCTTAGGCCGCACCGGGTTGTTAAAGTAGCTCGATGCCCACAGCAGTGGCTTCACCGCCGCCGATACACAGGGCGGCAATACCGCGCTTCTTGCCGTATTTCTTCAGGGCGTGCATCAGTGTGACAATAATGCGCGATCCGGTAGAGCCGATAGGGTGCCCCTGGGCGCAGGCGCCGCCGTGAACATTGACCTTGCCGTGGTCCAGGCCCAGTTCCTTTATGGCCAGCATGGTGACCATGGCAAAGGCCTCGTTGATTTCAAACAGGTCGACATCCTCTACGCTCCAGCCGGTCTTCTCCAACAGCTTATGGATGGCACCGATGGGCGCAATGGTAAATTCCGAGGGCTCCTGGCTGTGGCGGGAGTGCGCAACGATATGCGCCATGGGGTTCAGGCCGCGGGATACTGCATCGCCTTCCGTCATCAGGACCAGGGCACTGGCGCCGTCTGAAATAGAGCTGGAGTTGGCTGCGGTGATACTGCCGTCCTTGCTGAAGGCAGGGCGCAGTGCGGGTATCTTCTCTACGACGGCCTTGTGTGGTTGCTCGTCGTCGGTAACTACTGTTTCACCCTTGCGGGTTGTCACGGTTACTGGAGCGATTTCGTCGCTCAAGGCGCCAGCGTCAATCGCGTTCTTGGCCCTGGTCAGGGATTCAATGGCGAAAGCGTCCATCTGCTCGCGTGTGATGCCGCGCGCATCCACTGTTTCCTGGGCAAAGCTGCCCATGGCTCGGCCCGTGTAGGCATCCTCCAGTCCATCCATGAACATGTGGTCATAAACCGACTTGTTGCCTGTGCCCAGACCGCCGCGCGCACCCTGCAGCAGGTGGGGCGCGTTGCTCATGCTTTCCATGCCGCCGGCCACCACAACCTTGTTGGTGCCTGCGACAATACTGTCGTAAGCAAAGATCGTCGCCTGCATACCACTGCCACAGGCCTTGTTGACCGTGACCGCTCCAGCTGACTTGGGAATACCCGCCCCGATTGCAGCCTGGCGGGCCGGGCACTGTTTGACGCCAGCCGGCAGGACACAGCCCATGAAAACTTCATCGACATCGGCCGGCTCGATCCGGCTGCGCGAGATAGCCGCAGCGATAGCTGTGCTGGCCAGTTCAGGTGCAGCGACCGCCGACAGGCTGCCTAGCAGGCCACCCATGGGTGTGCGAGCGCCATCGAGAATGACAACTTTGTTATTGCTCATGGTTTGCTTCCATTCTGGTTCGTGTGCGGGTTGCTTCCGACTGGCGGAAACCGGGACTGGCCGGTTAAAAACCGGGCCAACATTTAGCCACAAGCACTGTTTTTACTCAAGCGCGGTAGGGTCGAACAACTTCCCACGCACCGCTTCACGATAGCGCAGCGGGCTCATGCCGCAGTGCCGACGAAACAGTTGTGAAAAATAGCTGGCGTCCTGAAGCCCCAGCTGCCAGGCAACTTCCGCTACTCCGAGATTGCTCTGTTTCAACAGCTCCCGGGCGTGATTGACACGCTGACCTTGCAGGTATGACTGCGGACTCATGCCTGTTGCCTGGCGGAAGCGGCGGTTGAGGGTGCGTGGGGTCACATCCAGGTGTGTGGCGAGATCGCGCATGGTAAGCGGCTGGCCCAGGTGTTCCCTCAGCCATTGCTGGGCCTCGACGACGATCTCGTCGTGGTGAGAACTGTCCGCCTCGGTCTGGTAGGCCGCCGCCCTGAAGCTGCGCCTGATTTCTGGTGAAAACTGGTTTTCGACGGCCCGGGCCACAGTGACACCAAACCACTCCTCGGCGATGTGCACCATCAGGTCTGCGATCGAGTTGACGCTGCCCACGCAGTAGATGTTGCCGCTTTGGGTTATCAGGTGGCGAGTCTTGAGTTTTACCGCCGGATAGCGACGTGCGAACTGATCAAAATAGTTCCAGTGGGTCGTTGCGGCTTGTCCCGTAAGCAAACCCGCTTCCGCCAGCAGGCAGCTGCCGGTTCCCACACTGCAGATTCGCGTACCTGCGGCCGAAAATCGCCTCAGAATATCCAGGTAGCCTGACATGGCGTTGATCGTGGGTACCGGGTTTCGCCAGATGGCCGGCAGCAGCAGCAGGTCAAGTGCCGGCAGTTCGTCGTATGCAATATCAGGCACCAGGGTCAGGCCGCTGGAGAGGGTTAGCGTTGCGTTTTCTGGCGCGGCCAGCAACATGCGCACCTGCGGGCCAGTGCGCAATTGCGCACTGGCGGTTTGGCTCGCAGCCAACAGGATCTCCATGGGCAGGGTCACGCTGGTTGCCAGGGCATGGGGGTAGAGCAGGGTGGCAGCGGTGTACACGGCAGTCCGTCGGCAGTCAGGGATAGTGACTAAAATACCATGAAAAGTGTCTATATAACCATATTAGTCTGTGGTCTTCGGCCCTACACTGATCTCAGGCCAACACAGGGCAGGGGCAATGAGCAGGCAGCGGTTACCGGTAATAGTGGGTTTTGGTGGTGTTAACGGTGCCGGACGCAGTTCGGGGCACCACGGCTTTGGACGAATGGTGTATTCAGCACTGTCGCAGCAGCAGCAACAACGAACGTTGGCATCACTGGCGACATTGATGGGTCCCTATGCGGTGTCCGGCGGTGAGGCACGGGAACAATACATACTCGATCACACCCTGGTGAGGCGCATAGAACTCAATCACTTTGATGTGGACTCGGTCAGTTGGAACCAGCGCTTTCCCACCGAAAGCAATGGTCAACCTGTGAGTTTCGATATTGCCCGCAAGCACCTGCCAGCCACGATTCCCAAAGACTGGGTGGTTACACCCTCCACGGTGACCCACGTCAACGTAAAAATCGTCGGACAGCAGGATTTCCTGTTGCCTACTTACCGGGAGTTCGATGTAAAGGCGGCGGGCCAGTTACCGACCGGTTTTGACCCCGGCAAGCTCTACCAGTCGCGCAATCACCCCCGGGGCCTGCAGATGTCGGTGTACGCTGCCTCTGATGCGCTGGGCAGTATGGGGCTGGATTGGGATGAGGTTTGCCGGCACGTGGCACCAGACCAGATGAGCGTTTACGCCGGCAGTGCGATGGGCCAGCTTGACGGCGCCGGCACCGGAGGAATGCTCAGAGCGCGCTATGTTGGCCAGCGGGTCACCTCCAAATTCTGCCCCCTTGGCTTTGCCGAGATGCCGGCAGATTTCGTCAACGCCTATGTGCTGGGCAGCCTGGGTGCCACGGGCGCCAGCCTGGGCGCCTGCGCGTCTTTTCTCTACAACCTGCGCAATGGCATCCAGGACATACGCAGTGGCCGGGCCCGGGTGGTATTTGTAGGCGCGGCTGAGGCACCTGTCACCTCTGAAATTATCGATGGCTACGCTGCCATGGGCGCCCTGGCCACAGACAAGGGCCTGCGCCTGCTGGAGGGTATCGACGAGGACAGGCCGCCGGATCATCGCAGGGCCTGTCGCCCGTTTGCAGAAAACTGCGGCTTTACTATCGCCGAGTCGGCCCAGCTGGTGGTGCTGTTCGATGATGAACTGGCGATGCAGCTGGGTGCCACCGTGTTCGGCGCCGCGACCGATGTGTTCGTCAATGCGGACGGTTTCAAGAAGTCCATTTCCGGCCCCGGGGTCGGCAACTACATCACCATGGCCAAGGCCGTTGCGGCGGCCCGCGCTCTGGTCGGTGACAGGGCGTTGCGCAGTGCCGGCCTGGTCATGGCCCACGGTACCGGCACACCGCAGAACCGTACCAGTGAATCAGCGATTCTCAGCAAGACCGCAGGCGCTTTCGGGATAGACAGCTGGCCTGTGGTTGCGATCAAGAGCTACCTTGGTCACTCCATAGGGGCCGCTGCCGGGGATCAGATCGCCGCCACCCTGGGCTCCTGGGAAAGGGGTTTGTTACCGGGCATTACCACCATTGATGATATTGCATCGGATGTCAGCCAGGACAGACTGGCGTTCAGTCGTGAGCACCGTGAAATAGACCCCGCAGCGCAGCAGTACGCGATTATCAACTCCAAGGGCTTCGGCGGCAACAATGCCTCCGCCACGTTACTGAGCCCCGCGGCAACCGCGCGGATGCTGCAGCAGCGCTATTCAAAGACCGAGTGGCAGGGCTGGCAAGGCGCCAATGAAACAGTGCGGGAGCGGCAACAGGCTTACGATGACGGCATGATTGCCGGCACTATCGAACCGGTCTACAAGTTTGATCACGGGGTGCTGGGCGATGAGGATGTGGAGTACAGCGCCGACCAAATCAACATCGGCGGAAACCCGGTAAGCCTAACCATGGCCTCACCCTACGACGATATGCTGCCCGACGAGGACTGAAGCGCAGCCAGTGCTAGGCCAGCAGCGGCTTCACTGTCTGCAGAACGGCTTTGAAACACTTGGGGCTGCCGGCCACGATGTTGCCTGATTCCAGGAAGTTTTCAGAACTGTCTATGTCAGCAACAAGTCCGCCCGCCTCGCGTATCAGCAGTGCGCCGGCGGCGATATCCCAGGGCGCCAGGCCGATCTCCCAGAATGCGTCCAGGCGCCCGGCGGCCACATAGGCCAGATCCAGCGATGCCGCGCCCGCCCGGCGTATGCCCGCACACTGTCCGGCCAGCAGTTCGACTGTCTTGCAGTAAGGTTCCAGCTGGTCGTCGCAGTGATCCTTGAAGGGAATGCCGGTGCCCAGCAGGGCGCCCTCCAGGCTGGGCCGCTGGCTGACCCTGATTCTGCGGCCATTGAGCTGGGCGCCGCGGCCCCGCGAGGCTATAAACTCCTCCCTGCGCACCGGGTCGACTATCACCGCATGTTCCAGCTTACCCTTGTGCAGACAGGCAATGGAGACCGCGTAGTGAGGAATGCTGCGCAGAAAATTGGTGGTGCCGTCCAGCGGGTCGATGATCCAGCGAAAGGGCGCGTCCTCGGAACCGGTCAGCCCGGTCTCCTCGCCAAGTATGGCATGCTCTGGATAGGCCTTTTGCAGGTGATAAATGATTTCCTTCTCGGCGGCAATATCGACATCTGACACAAAATTGTTGATGCCCTTGGCCCTGACCTCGAACCGCTCGAGATCATCTGAGGCACGCACGATGTTTTCCCCGGCCTTGCGGGCCGCGCGCAGCGCTATTGTGATCATCGGTTCCATGGTCTTGTCCTGGCAGGTTTTCGTGAGGCGCGCGATTATAGCAGGCTTCCTGATTCCAACTACAAAATCCGTTGAGAAATCTGCTAAACTCGCGCGCCCGTTTAGCACCTGCCAAGGCCTATGAATCTCGACAACATCCGTATCGTACTGGTCAACACAACCCATCCGGGCAATATCGGCGGGGTGGCGCGGGCAATGAAGAATATGGGGCTGTCGCGGCTGTACCTGGTGGCCCCGGTGAAATTTCCCCACGAACAGGCGGTGTGGCGCGCAGCGTCCGCCGGCGATGTGCTCGACACTGCAGTGGTCACCACAACCGTTGAGGAGGCCATTGCAGACTGCCAGTTTGTCGTCGGCACCAGTGCCCGGGAACGGCGTATACCATGGCCACTGCTTGACCCGCGGCAGTGCGCCGAGCGTATCGACGGGGTGTCCGGGCAGGAACAGGTAGCCGTCATGTTTGGTCGGGAGGACCGCGGGCTCACCAATGACGAGCTGCAGCTGTGCAACCTTCATCTCAACATTCCCACTTCTGATGCCTACAGTTCCCTCAACCTGGCCATGGCGGTACAGATCGTCTGTTATGAATTGCGCATGCTGCTGGCGCAACCAACGCTGCCAGTCAGTGAGGATGAGCAGTGGGATACGCCCTTCAGTACCGTGGAGAACCTGGAGCGCTTCTACGTGCACCTGGAGCAGACTCTTACTGACATAGAATTTCTGGACCCGGCGGCGCCGCGGCAGCTGATGGCGAGACTGCGGCGACTCTACGGCCGGGTGCGACTCGATGAGATGGAGTTGAATATTCTGCGCGGTATTCTGACCGAAACCCGCAAGTGGGTGGCGCGTGCGAAGGGTGGGCAGTAGCGAGGCTGTGGGATAAGCTCAACAGCCACCTCCGGCGCCTCATACTGGCCCGGTCCGCTCCGGTATTGCATACTGTGAGGGTTACACCGCGTCATACCGCGTTAAACAGCGACAGGAGCAATGGCGTCATGTCCAAGCCAATTTATCTCGATTACCTTGCGACCACCCCGGTGGATCCCCGGGTGGCGGAGAAAATGTCGCAATGCCTGACCCTTGATGGGAATTTCGGTAATCCCGCCTCGCGCTCCCATATCTATGGCTGGAAGGCGGAAGAGGCTGTAGAGCTGGCTCGCCGGCAGGTAGCAGACCTGATCAATTGTGATCCCAGGGAGATCGTCTGGACTTCGGGCGCCACCGAATCGGATAACCTGGCGCTCAAGGGTGTGGCTCACTTTCACAAGGAGCGTGGGCGGCATATCGTCACTTCTGCTATCGAGCACAAGGCGGTGCTTGATAGCGCCCATCACCTTGAACAGGAGGGTTTTGAGGTGACTTACCTGAAGCCCGGTAAGGATGGGCTGGTCACGCCTGATGCGGTGGCCCGGGCGCTGCGCCCGGATACGATTCTGGTCAGTGTCATGCACGCCAACAACGAGCTGGGCACGCTCAATGACATCGCTGGTATAGGCAGGGTGACCCGCGCCGCCGGTGTACTCTTTCATTGCGATGCAGCCCAGAGTGCGGGAAAGGTCCCGATCGATCTTCAGGAACTGGATGTCGACCTGATGTCGCTGTCCGCCCACAAGTTCTATGGACCCAAGGGCGTAGGGGTTTTGTATGTCAGGCGCCGGCCGAGGGTGCAGTTGGAGGCACAGATACATGGCGGGGCACATGAGCGGGGTATGCGCTCCGGCACTCTCGCGACTCATCAGGTCGTCGGTATGGGGGAGGCCGCTGCGCTGGCGGTAGACTGTCTGGCAAAGGAGGGCAAACAGCTGGAGGCACTGCGCCGGCGCTTCTGGGAGGGTATCCGGGACCTCGGCGATATTAAGCTGAACGGCGACCCGGAGCAGCGGCTGCCCGGGGCTATCAACTTCAGCGTGGCTTTTGTCGAAGGGGAGGCGCTGCTCATGTCATTGAAGGACCTCGCCATTTCAACGGGTTCGGCCTGCACCTCCGCCAGTCTCGAGCCCTCCTACGTGTTGCGGGCGATCGGTCTGCCGGATGAGCTTGCCCACAGCTCGCTGCGTTTCAGTTTTGGTCGTTTCACCAGCCCGGAGGACGTGGATTTCGCGGTGGCTCAATTGCACCACACGATAGAAAAGCTGCGGGAATCGTCACCCCGCCTGGCGTCTCATCCGGACGCAAAACCGCCGATGGCGTGACCCGGGCCGTCCCAAAATTACGGTAATTCTATAGTTGTTTTCCAAGTTGCTGATTTAAAAGCAAAACAATCTTTCTGGAGCGGCCAATACTGGGTGAAACCAAAGCCCAAAGTCCGTATAATTGCGCGGCTTTTGACGCTCGGATCAAGTCAGCCCCCTGAGGGGCAGCCGCAACGTCCGGGCATATCCGCAAACAATCAGACCAGGAGACCTACCATGGCGGTAGAACGTACGCTTTCGATTATAAAACCGGACGCAGTTGGCAAAAACATAGTCGGCAAGATTTACTCGCGCTTTGAGACCAACGGGCTGCGAATAGTGGCTGCCAAAATGCTGCGCCTGAGCGATGAGGTCGCCGGGGGTTTTTACGCCGAGCACCGCGAGCGCCCCTTCTTTCCTGATCTGATCGAATTTATGACCTCGGGGCCTGTCGTAGTGCAGGTGCTGGAGGGTGAGGGCGCTGTCGCCAAAAACCGCGAGCTGATGGGCGCGACTAATCCCAAGGAAGCGGATGAAGGTACAATCCGGGCGGATTTTGCCAGCTCGATTGATGCCAACGCGGTACACGGTTCGGACTCACCCGAGTCGGCTGCGCGGGAGATCGCCTATTTCTTCGCTGCCAGCGAAATCTGCGAACGCTAGTCGCGCGATGACAATCTCTGCCACAGAACTCACCGCACAGCCCAGAGTGAACCTCATGGGCTTGTCGCTGCGCCAGATGGAACAGTTCTTCCTGGACGCGGGCGAGAAGAGGTTCCGTGCGCAGCAGGTGCTGAAGTGGATCCATCACGCGGGTGTTGTCGACATCGGCGAAATGACCAACCTCGGCAAGGCCCTGCGGGAAAAACTGCTGGCTATTGCGGAGGTTCGGCCTCCGGAGATTGTCAGCCAGCACGACTCCAGCGACGGTACCCGCAAGTGGATAATCAGGGTTGACGGCGGCGGACTGGTAGAAACCGTGCTGATACCTGAAGCGGGGCGGGCCACTCTGTGCGTGTCGTCCCAGGTGGGCTGCAGCCTGGACTGCAGCTTCTGTTCCACCGGTAAGCAGGGCTTTCAGCGAGACCTGAGCGCCGCTGAGATCATCGGCCAGGTGTGGCTGGCCATCAAGTCCTATGATGCTTTCCAGTCCGGCAATGGCCGTATTGTAACCAACGTGGTGATGATGGGTATGGGCGAGCCCCTGCTCAATTTCGACAATGTGGTTGCCGCCATGGATCTTATGCTTGAAGACCTGGCTTATGGCCTCTCCAAGCGGCGTGTCACGCTCAGTACTTCCGGGGTAGTGCCCGCACTGGACAAGCTGGCGAAGGTAAGCGAGGTGTCCCTGGCGATATCGCTGCATGCTCCAAACGATGAACTGCGCAGTGAGCTGGTGCCGATTAACCGCAAGTATCCCATCGCGATGCTGCTCGAAAGTGCGCGTAATTATATCGACGCCCAGAGCGACAACAAGCGCGTGGTAACAGTGGAATACACGCTGATGGCAGGTGTCAACGATCAGCCGCAGCAGGCCAGGGACCTGGCCGTTCTGCTGAAGGATTTTCCCTGTAAGATCAACCTGATTCCGTTCAACGCATTTCCGCAGTCCGGATACCAGCGCCCCAGTGGCAATGCTGTAAGCCGATTCTGGCAGGTACTGGTAGACGCAGGATTTGTTGTTACCGTGCGCACCACCAGGGGTGATGATATCGATGCCGCGTGTGGCCAGCTGGTAGGTCAGGTGGTTGATCGCACCAAGCGTAGCGAGCGGTATCGTACTGCCGCCCAAATTCAGGCAATAAACGTAAGTTAAGGTGTACCGCTGGATGAAATACAGTCTGAAAAATGTCGTGTTGCTGGCCATGCTGTCACTGCTGGCGGCTTGTGTAACCACCACCGAGGGTGGATTTACCGAGGAGGCCTCCCCGGAGAAGGCACTCAACCAGCGGGTGGAGTTGGCCAGGCAGTATATCGGTGACGGTAATTGGGAAGCCGCCAAACGCAATTTGAAGTTGGCCTACGAGATGGACCCGAACAGCGCCGAGGTCTACGAGGCATTCGCACTGGTTTACCAGAGCACCGGCGAATACGAGTTGGCCGAAGAAAACTTTAAGAAGGCGCTCAAGATAGATCCGAAATTCTCCCGTGCTCGCAATAATTTTGCCGCTTTCCTGTTTTCCCAGCAGCGCTACGAAGAGGCGGAAGAGCAACTCGAGCTGGTGATCAAGGATACCCTCTATTCAGGCCGCCCCAGGGCATTTGTGAATCTGGGGTTATGCCGGGTGCAGCTGTTTGATGCCCAGGGCGCCGAGGAGGCGTTTGTGCGCGCCCTGGCGATGGATCGGACCAATTCCATCGCCCTGCTGGAAATGGCCCAGCTGCGCTTTGATGCGGCTGACTACCCCAACGCTCGCAGGTATTACAATACCTACCGATCTGTGGTTCGCCAGCAGTCGTCCAGGGGTCTTTGGTTGGGTATCCGCCTCGCGAGGGCGTCGGGTAACCTGAACGACGAGAGCAGCTATGCCCTGGCGCTGGAGAGCCGGTACCCCGACTCGGTAGAATACGAGGCGTACCGGCGGACAATGAACCCGTGAGTGAAGATGCAAGCGTTCAGCTGGATGCTTTTCTGACCCCAGGCACCATGCTCAAAACTGCCCGGGAAGAACAGGGCCTGTCGCAGCGCGAGGTCGCCGATCGCCTGCACCTGATGCCGGCTTACCCGGCCATGATTGAATGCGATGATTTCAGGGCGCTGCGTCACCCGGCTTTTGCCCGTGGCTACGTGAAAGCCTATGGCAAACTGCTTGGACTCGAGGAACAGCGCCTGCTGGATGCTTTTGATCGGCAGCGGGCGCAGGAGAAAAGCCCCGAGCTCAGTAAGGTAAGCACACGTCCTTTGCAGCTACAGCAAGTCGGCCTCAGTGTGATCGTAGGCCTGGTTCTACTGGTATTGCTGGTGGCGGCGGTCTGGTGGTGGCGCGCGGTTCCCGAGGACGCTGCGCAGGCGACCGGGCTGCCTTTTGTTGATAAGCCCACGGGCCAGGTGGTCCGTGCTGACTCTATGGCAGGTGACAGATGAAAGCACAAAGCCCGATCAAGCGTCGTGTTAGCCGGCAGATTATGGTAGGTGATGTCCCCGTTGGAGGCGATGCGCCTATCAGCGTACAAAGCATGACCAATACCGAAACCTGCGACGTTCCGGCAACGGTCGCGCAGGTGCGCGCCATCGCCGATGCGGGTGCTGACATTGTGCGGGTGTCTGTGCCCAGCATGGAGGCAGCCGAAGCTTTCAGGGATATTCGCGCGCAGGTGAAAGTGCCGCTGGTGGCAGATATTCACTTCGATCATAAAATCGCGCTCAAGGTCGCCGAGTATGGGGTGGACTGCCTGCGTATCAACCCTGGCAATATCGGCAGCGATGCGAAGGTGCGAGCGGTGATCGATAGCGCCCGCGATAAGGGTATTCCTATCCGTATAGGCGTGAATGCAGGATCCCTGGGCAAAGACCTGCAACGAAAGTACGGGGAACCCACCGCAGCCGCGCTGGTCGAGTCCGCAATGCGCCACGTGGCGATTCTCGATAAGTTTAACTACCCGGATTTCAAAGTCAGTGTAAAAGCCTCCGAGGTGTTTATGGCGGTGGAGGCCTATCGCTTGCTGGCGACAGAAATAGAGCAGCCCCTGCACCTGGGAATTACAGAGGCTGGTGGCCTGCGCGGCGGCACTGTGAAATCCGCAGTGGGGCTGGGTATGTTGTTGATGGACGGCATCGGCGACACCATCCGTATATCCCTGGCGGCGGATCCGGTGGAAGAGGTCAAGGTGGGTTTCGAGATACTCAAAAGCCTGAAGTTGCGCGCCAACGGTATCAATTTTATAGCCTGCCCCAGCTGTTCCCGCCAGAATTTCGACGTCATCAGCACCATGAACCTGCTGGAGCAGCGACTCGAGGACATTCGCACCCCGATGGATGTCGCGGTCATTGGTTGTATTGTCAACGGGCCAGGGGAAGCCCGTGAGGCTGACGTCGGCCTGACGGGCGCCACCCCCAATAATCTTATCTATGTAAACGGCGAACCGGATCACAAGGTCAGTAATGCCGACTTCGTCGACCACCTTGAACAGGTGATCCGGCAGCGAGCAGAGGCGCTGGAGCAGGAGCGGGCTGCGCTGGACGAGAAACTCATCCTGAAATCGCCCAATTGAGCTGCATGGGATCACTGGAGAACGCGTGAGTAATATACGAGCTATCCGCGGGATGAACGATATCCTGCCGGATGAGACCCCTCATTGGAGGCTGTTGGAAAAATCAGTTAGCCGCGTGCTGGCTGGCTACGGTTATGGACAGATCCGCCTGCCGGTGGTTGAGAAGACAGAATTATTCAGCCGCACAATCGGTGAAGTGACCGATATTGTCGAGCGAGAGATGTACAGCTTTGAAGACCGCAACGGTGAGAGCCTGACCCTGCGCCCCGAGGGTACCGCAGGGTGCGTGCGCGCTGCGGTACAACATGGCATGTTGAGTGTTTCCCAGCGGCTGTGGTACATGGGTCCCATGTTCCGCTACGAGCGCCCGCAAAAGGGCCGCCAGCGTCAGTTCCACCAGATCGGGGTGGAGGCCTTCGGTATCGCGGGCCCGGAAATGGATGCGGAACACATCGTGATGTGTGCTCGCCTGTGGCGCCAGCTTGGCCTCGCAGACAGTGTGGAACTGCAGCTCAACTCCCTGGGCAACGCCGAGGCCCGCCATAATTACCGGGGTGCGCTGGTAAGCTATCTCGAGTCACACCTGGACTCACTTGACGAGGATAGCCAACGTCGCCTGCATACCAACCCCCTGCGTATCCTCGACAGCAAGGTACCCCAGACACAGCAGTTGCTGAATGATGCACCGCTGATGGCGGACTTTCTTGACGATGAGTCCCGCGCCGACTTCAACCGCCTGTGTGAATTACTGCAGGCTGCGGGTGTCCCCTATGTAATAAATAACCGACTCGTTCGTGGCCTGGATTATTACAACAAGACAGTTTACGAATGGGTGACGGACCGGCTGGGCGCGCAGGGGACCATCTGTGGTGGCGGCCGATACGACGCTCTGGTGGAACAGCTGGGTGGCAAGGCAGTCCCCGCAGTTGGCTTTGCCATGGGTATGGAGCGACTGGTGCTCTTGTTACAGGACGCCGGCTCGGCTGTTGCTGCACCCAGGGTTGATACCGATATCTACGCTGTCGCAGTGGGTGACGCTGCCCATAGCGAGGCACTGGCGGCGATAGAAGCCGTGCGCGGTGCGCTGGAGCACCTCACTATCGTCCAGCATACCGGCGGCGGAAGTTTCAAGAGTCAGCTCAAGCGCGCAGACAAAAGCGGTGCCTCGGTGGCACTCATCTGGGGAGAGGATGAGGTCAGTAGCCGTAGCGTCACTGTAAAATTCCTGCGCGATGGCGCTGCGCAGGGCGATAAATCGGGGCAGCAGACTGTGCCCCTGGACCAACTGGAAGCGACGCTGCGAGCAGTATTCGCTGATTGAATCAGGCAAGAGGACTAGTCAGACGTGGAATCTTATCGTACAGAAGAAGAACAGGTAGAAGCACTGCGCCGTTGGTGGAGCGAGAATGGCCGCTCCACCATCGTCGCCATTATCCTGGCACTTGGCCTTGGTTTTGGCTACCAGGGCTGGAAGAAGCATGGGGAAAGCCAGGCAGAAGGAGCGTCAGACCTGTACCAGCGGATGCTGCAAGCCTTTAATGCACCAGCCCTGTCACCGGAGCAGCTGCAAATCGCGGTGCAGCTGGCCGAACAGCTCAAGGCCGATTATGACAGCAGCACCTATGCCCAGTTTGCCGCGCTACAGTTGGCGCGAGTTGACGTGGGCGGCAACGACCTCGCTGCGGCACAGGCTGAGCTGCGCTGGGTGTTGGGCAAAGCGGACAAGGGCAGTGATGTGGCTCGTATCGCGCAGCAGCGCCTGGCCAGGGTATTGGCCGCCAGCGGCGAACCCGAGCAGGCCCTGACAATACTGGAGCAGGGCGGCGAAGGTCCATACCGGGCCTCGTATGCCGTCGCCCGGGGCGATGTATTGCTGAGTGTGGGACGCAACGAGGAAGCGAGTGAGGCCTATGCGGCGGCACTTACGCTGGCTGCGGGAGACGGGGGTCCCATAGATCTGATGGGTGTCGAGCAGAAACTGCAGGCCCTCAACCCCAGGCCGGCGCAGGTTACGGTGCTGGCCAGCTCCACGCAGGATGCGGGAGATTCTGCCGAGATAGAGGGAACAACCGAGGACCCGCAATCCGATGATGACAGCGTAGCCGGGGAGGGTTAGGCCAATGCCTCGTGGATATCGCTGGCTGATCGCCGTTGCGCTGGTAACGAATCTCACCGCTTGCAGCACTATAAAAGGCTGGTTCCAGATCGATGATGATGACGACCCGAAGCAACCGGCTGAGCTGATCGAGTTTGATGAGACCATCAAGATAAAGAAACTGTGGTCGCAGGGTGTTGGCGATGGCCAGGGGGATGGCTTTTACAAGATTCAGCCGGGCATTGGTGGCGACATTATTTATGCCGCTGCTGCGAATGGCGATATAGAGGCCTTCGACAAATACAGTGGCAAGAGCCTGTGGGATGCAGAGGTAGAACTACCCTTGTCAGGCGGTGTCGGGGTATATGGCGATGCACTCCTGTTAGGCAGTAGCGATGGCTTTGTCCTCAAGGTTGATGCCGGCTCCGGCGAGGTGCAGTGGACCACACCCCTGAATGGTGAGGTGATGTCGACTCCCGAGAGTAACGGTGAGGTCGTGCTGGTGCATACGCTCGATGGCAAGTTACAGGGCCTGGATTTTACTTCCGGTGAGCTTCTGTGGACCTATGACAGCAACGTACCTGTGCTCACACTGCGCGGCAGCAGTAGTCCTATCGTGAATGGCGAGGCGGGCTATGTCGGTTTTGCCAACGGCAGGGTGCAGGCATTCGATATCGCTACCGGTGGCATATTGTGGGAGGTGCGGGTTGCCATTCCACAGGGTAGGTCGGAGATAGAACGGGTAGTTGATATAGACGGCAGTATGAGTCTGGCGGGTAATGAATTGTTCGCGGCCAGTTACCAGGGACGTATTGTCGGGATCAGTGTGTCGGATGGACGCAAGCTGTGGCAGAACGATGCATCCTCATTTTCCGGTGTGTCCCAGGGTTTTGGCAACGTGTATGTTGCCGATGAGGACGGCACGGTCATAGCCTATCAGCGCAGCGGCCAGGGCGAGCGCTGGCAACAACCCGCGCTTGCCTACAGGGGCTTGTCGCGGCCGACTCCGGTCGGCAGTTATCTCGCCGTGGGTGACAAGGAGGGGTATGTGCATATTATGTCCCAGGTAGACGGCCAGATGGCCGGCCGCGTCAAGGCCGATGGCGATGGTGTCCGGGCCGATATGGTGAGTGAGGACAATATTCTTTATGTCTACGGCAACAGCGGTGATCTCATCGCATACGAGATCAAACCGAAGGACTGATGATTCCTGTTATCGCCCTCGTCGGGCGCCCAAATGTCGGGAAATCCACCCTTTTTAACCAGCTTACTCGCAGCCGGGAGGCGCTGGTGGCGAACCTTCCGGGACTGACCCGGGATCGCAAATACGGTGAGGCGCGGATGGGAAACCGTCGCTTCGTGGTAATAGATACCGGTGGTATCAGTGGTGATGAAGACGGAATCGATTCCCAGATGGCAGGCCAGTCCCTGACTGCGATTGAAGAATCCGACGCCGTGCTGCTCATAGTCGATGCGCGGGAGGGGCTGAACCCTGGTGACCAGGCTCTGGCCCGTCATCTGCGTCAGCGCAACAAGGCCTTTCACCTGGTGGTGAACAAGATTGACGGCCTCGATGAACAGGTGGTAACCGGCGATTTTTACGCCCTGGGGGTTCAGTCCCTGTATGGCGTGGCGGCAAGCCACGGGCGTGGTGTGCGCAGTATGATCGATGGCGTGCTCGCGGCGTTCCCCGATGAAGAGCCCCAGCTTGAACGTCGCGAGTATCCGGATAGTACCCGGGTGGCAGTGGTCGGCAGGCCCAATGTGGGCAAATCGACCCTGGTAAACCGCTTGCTGGGAGAGGAGCGGGTGGTAGTGTTCGATGAGCCGGGCACTACCCGCGACAGTATCTACATCGACTACGAGCGTGAAGACAGGAAGTACACCCTGATCGACACAGCCGGAGTGCGGCGGCGCAAGAATGTGCGAGAGACGGTGGAGAAATTCTCCATCGTCAAAACTCTGAAAGCCATCGATGATGCCCACGTGGTGATTCTCCTGATGGATGGTCACGAAGGTATCGTGGATCAGGACATGCACCTGTTGGGACACTGCATAGATGCCGGGCGCGGGCTGGTGCTGGCGGTCAACAAGTGGGATGGGATAGAAGCCGACGAGCGAGAGTGGATTAAAAGCGAACTGGAGCGGCGGCTGCAATTTGCCGCCTACGCGGAAATCCATTTTATTTCAGCCCTGCACGGCTCAGGCGTGGGCCTGCTTTACAAGTCTGTGGATGCGGCCTTTCAATCCGCCACCCGTAAACTCAATACCAATGCACTGACTCGCATACTGGAAGGGGCTGTCTACGATCATGCACCGCCGATGGTGGATGGGCGCCGCATCAAACTGCGCTATGCCCACGCCGGTGGACAGAATCCGCCGTTGATCGTTATTCATGGCAACCAGACCGGCAAGGTCCCGAACAGCTACCAGCGTTACCTGGAAAAAGTGTTTCGTCGGGAGCTCGACCTGGTGGGTACCCCCGTGCGCATAGAGTTCCGTACCGGGGAGAACCCCTATGCCGACAAGCGGAACAAGTTGACCGGTCGGCAGGTACAACGCAAGCGTCGGCTTATGGCCCACGTGAAGAAGAAAGAAAAGAAACAAAAAAAGAACAAGAAGAAATAAACACGGGCAATGCTGTCTTCCACTATCATCGATACTCACCTGAACTGCCAATGAGCTGCCAGCGGGAGGCCCCGGACCTCGACACGCGCGAGCATATAGAGGAATTCGTGGACCGTTTCTACGCCCGGTTGCTGGTCGATGAACACCTGGCACCAATTTTCCTGGACGTGGCCGCTATCGACCTGGCGGTGCACCTGCCGCACATCAAGGATTACTGGTGCAAGCTGCTGCTGGGGGACAAGTCATACCAGCGCCACACAATGAATATTCACCGCCAGCTGCACGGCAAACAGGCGCTGCAGGCCGGCGATTTCGAGCGCTGGCTGGCGCTATTTAACAGCACCCTGGACCAGGGTTTTTGTGGCGAGCTTACCGAGCGGGCGCGGCAGGTAGCCGCCGCCATTGCCGGCAATATGGAAGCGAGCCTGCCCTCGTGACATCCGCCGTTGGCAAACACGCTTGCCTCTCCGGTTCTATTCAAGCGGGGGCGAGCAGGGTGCATTGGCGACACCCGGTGGTGTCCAGCCGTTGCCGCCAACATCGATGAACAGAGGGTTGCTGAAGGCGTAGGCGGGTACGCCGCCCTCGCCGATATTGTCATCCGTCAATTCTTCCAGGGTCGTGTTGCTGACCTGGTCAATGTCTTCCGGCACTACCGGGAACAGCGGCGCTGAGACGCCGTCTGTACCGTGCGCAATCGCGATCAGCCAACTGTCAGCCGCAACAGCCGGCAGGGTCAGGGTGACCTCGACCTCCGTGCGACTGGCGCCCGGAATATCTTCATTGACCACGACGGTGTTTGTGTTCCACTGCGCATCTCCGGCGCTGACGGTTACATTGGGACAGATGCCATAGCGGGCGGCGTCATCGGGGTCGGAAATCCGCTCTGGCTGGTTATTGATATAGAAATCGACGCTGTCTATCTGGGCCCATTCCGCGGTGGCGATATTGACCCTGACCGTAACATCCGTCCCGGGTGTGATCGACAGGCCAGTTGAACCGTCTATGGACAAATCCGCCGATAGCGTCTGTCCCAGGTAAATGCCGCTCGCCTGGATTGTCATGAACGGCGCATTGGTGCCCACCACTTTGCCAGCAACAATTGATGCAGCGAGATTTTCGGCCTGTTCTGACAGCTGTCCCGGATCGGTTACCGCGCTGGCAACCTGGCTGCGGGTAGACATGTGGGTGCTGCGGTAGTTGTGGGTGTCCGAGTCAGCGACACCGGTCCGGACAATGCCCTGGTTGATAAGGTTGAACCAGTCGCCGGCATTGGCCTGCAGGAACTGCCCGAAGATCCCGTTTCTGCCGTCGGTCCCAATCCAGACTTCCAGCGCCTGGAAACCAGCATCGAAGGCGTTGGCCAGATTGGGATCCAGCCTGCGCTGGGCCGGATCGACGCTGGATTGTGGCGGTGTTGCACCGCTGTCGATGCCCAGGCCGCCACCACCGAAATGCCCGGAGATATGGTTTATCTGGACAAGGTTGGCTTTCGGGTCCGCTAGAGTGGCGGTGTAGATTTCTGCCGGTGTCAGCCCGTAGCTGGCATATTCGGGGAAGTCCATGCCAGGCGCTGCCTCTCTCCCCCAGTCCACCGAGCCGCCGCCGATCCGGCTGCTGTCGACGGTGACCGGCCAGCTGTTGAAATGGCCATAGTCCGGGGTGGTGATCTCGGCGCTGGAGGCGGTACCGATTAGATCGGTAACGTCCATATCCGCCAGTGTATCGGTGAAATCGACGCGAATACCGTGATCGGATGGAGTAAAAAAGTCCATGCCCTCTGCCAGGTAGGTCGCTACCCGTTCAGCCCGGGTCACTTCTGCATCGATACTGTCGATGGAGTGCACATGGAAGTCGGCGTGAACATAGCCTTCGGTGGATACAAGCTGCGCCAGTTCGGCCTGCACCTGGACAGTCTGTCCGGAAGCGACAGTAATAGATTTCTTGTAGGCTGAATAGCGCGGGCCGCGCGACACCACCACCTGGTACTCCCCGGGTTCTATAGTCAGTCTCTTACTCATTCCGCCCCGATCGACGAACGACACCAGTGTAATGCCGTAGGGCAGCTGGTCAGACGTATCGCCGAATACTCCGGCGGGGTTGCCCAGTACGTTGTTGCCCAGCGGCGGACTTGGATCAAATCCCACGACTTGCAGTTTTGCGGGGCCGGGCCCGGCACTGCCGTCCAGCTGCGCCATCATCACGCTGACCTCGATGTAACCCGGTACGGGAAGCGCAAAATCCTGCTCTGTGCTTTCGTTTTCAGTGATCGATACCCGGGCTGCCTCCTCACTGGCATAGAGGTATCCCTCGGAATTGGCCTGCACTTGATAATCACCGGGCGGCAGGCTCAGCTGGTAGCGACCTTCACTATTGCTTGTCGTATTGCCCGCCACGAACAGGGTAGGTGGCGTTGTACCTGCATCGACGGTCTGGAAGACGGCCACGCTCGCGTTGGCGATGGGCTCTCCCGAACTGCTTACCGTGCCCGCCAGTTCCCCGGTGTGGATACCGTCGAGTTGATTGCGGATATCGGCAATGCTACTGGCGCTCCCATCACCCACAGCGAAGTAGCGCCGCAGCGATAACTCGCCGTTTGCGGGGACACTGAAGTTGGGTTCTGAGCCGGCCACAATTTTCAGCAGGGAGTTGCCCAGGATAAGCACATTGACCCCGTCTGTGGAAAAACTGGCGGTCTCAGGTACATCGTGTATGAGCCCGTAGGAGACGCCCGCAGCGCCGTCGTGCCCCGCATAGGCGAGGTAATTGCACTGGTCACACTCCCCGCTGTCGCAGGCGACAGCGGCCGTTGCGGGACAGCCGGCTGTGAACAGCGGCTCGCCAAAACCAACCTGCGGCTGGAAGGCCTGCACCTCGCCTGAACCGCTCAGGTACTCAACCCACCATAGCGTCACCTCCTGGTCACTGGTATTGATGAGTCGGGTTTCCATGGTCAGGTAGGGCTGGTTCGCGCCGAGACTGTAACAGGTTTCGATTTCAAGCGGCAGGTCGCGGTCATCGGCGGATTCAGGAAACGGAAAACCGCGGCTGCGAACCTGTGAGCTCGGGTTCTGGTTGTCGAGCAGGTCGTCCAGCCCGCGCGCGCATATCTGTGCCTCTTCGCCATCGGCGCCCGGGTTCGTGATTTCCACTTCGGTGTAGTTCGGCGTGTTCTCGATATTGAGGCCGGTGACAAATTCTTCCAGGTGGTCCGGCAGAAAACTACCGTCGGCACGCTTGCGCGCGACATCAATGATATTGCCGCCATAGGTGCCGATGCCGAACCAGTTGCGCCCGGGCTTCTGGATAATCACCCGGAACAGTTCATTTTCCAGCACAAAATCCCCGGTGGCAGAGCGGGCCAATGGCCCCTGCAGCAAATCCGAACTCTGCGTCGCCTGGCGGGCAACAGCGGTGGCGGTGGGCGGCAGGGGAGGTTCCACTACCTCCCCGTCGTTATTGTTGTTGTTACTGTCACAAGCGCCCAGCGCGAGGCAGCCCAGTAGTGGAGCGAATGTCCAGCGAGGTATTGTCATCTTTATTGTCTCGTAGGCAGGATCAGCACCCAGTTGTAGCGATTATCGGGAGCAAACTCAAGCGCCATCCGGGAGCCCCCCGTAGTTGGCGCTTTGGGCTCACGACGGCGTCAGATCCAGTGACTGCGGCAAAAGGGGCGATATTCTGTTGCCGGTCCGTGCAAACCGGTTTGACCATGATCAATAGACAAAAGCCAAATTGTGATAGTCTCACCGATAAACGCTGTGAATGTATCTGCAAAACAAACCCCGAGAAATAAGGGCTGGGTAGACTATGAATATGCTGAATAATAATCTGGTAGTAAAGATAGTATCTCTGATATCCGCGGTGTTACTGGTAACCGCCTGCTCCAATGGGGGTGGCAACGGCAAGCCTTATTTCAAAGCCGATACATTGAAAGTCACCACATATAATGTCGGGCTCGCACTGAATTTTGTTCCCTACACCCGGGAGCGTCTGCCGGTGAATGAAGAGTTGCTGGCTGATTACGACAGCGATGTTCTCTGCTTGCAGGAGGTGTGGCTCGAAGAACAGGTAGAGGGGATAGTTGAGGCTCTGAAGCCCAGTTATCCGGAAATCTATACCGTGCCGGCAGAGCAGATTTTCTCTGATTCGGCGGCCTGTACCAACGACGAAATCACCCCGTTTGCGCAGTGTGTCAATGAGCTCTGTCCGGACCTGATCGGTGCCGACCTGGTCGCCTGTGCGCCCGTCCAGTGCGGGGAGCCGCTCTTTGATTTGCCCCCTGTTTGTCTCGATGCGGTGCTGGGTTCCGTGGGTATTCCGGATGTGACGGTTGAAGCTGTAATTGAGGCAGTTACCCAGCCGGCGGGCAAGTTTGCTTTCGACGGCGCGCTGGGACTGATACTCGCGTCGAAATACCCGCTGGAGGCCCGTGAATTCCAGGACTTTATCGACGACTCAACGAGTAATCACCGCGGGGCACTCTACGCCGAGATTAATATCAACAAGCAAACCCAGGTTGTGGGCTGTACCCACCCCACCGCGAACCTGTCTATCGACTATCCCGCCAGCGGCAAGCACGGTTCATGGGAAGGTGAAAATCGCTTTATGCAGCAGCAGATGATCGCTTTTGCGAACGCCAAAGCGGGGAATAACCCCATCTACTTTGGCGGGGATTTCAACTGCAGTATCGCCAATCCCGCCACCGGGGTAGACGGTGAATTTGCCGACAATTGCCAGCTCTGGCTGGACAACGGTTTTTCGGATCCGGGCAGTGAACAACTCCCCTGCACGTTCTGCTATGAGGAAAATCTCATTCTCAGGCCCGGAGGTGGTGAGGGCGGTACCTTCCTGGACCATGTGTTTGTCAAGAATCTTGAGCCTGGCGCAGGTATTACTGCGAAACGTGTTTTCGACCGGCCGGTAGCTATTGAAGCAGTCGATCCCGTGTCGGAGCTGCAGCCGGAAGACTCGCCCATGTTAACCCACCCATCGGATCACTTCGGGGTTGAGTTGGACATCAGGTTCTGAAGTAAGCGGTGACACAGGCCGGCGTATCCCAGGCTGGATACGCTGGCATAGTTGGCTGTACCAGCTCTCCTCTATCACCGCCCACGCAATGGGCATTCCGCTTCGGCTGATGCAGAATTGGCCTGCGATACAACACCTTTGGCCGGCGGTAAGCGCGCGAAGCGCGTCTGCTTTTCTGCTTGCTTTATACATCTTGCTGAGATTATCAGGACAATTTCATGGCTGGGATAGAACAGGAATTCGAAACAGTAGTGGCGCAGCTGACCGCACCCGGCGCACCCTGGGAAGTACTGCGCGATGAGAACGGGATGGCCTGTTACAAACTGGCGCCGGTGAACCTGGTGGAAGCCCTCGCGGTGGCGCGGGGGCATGGTGAGCGGGAGTTCCTGGTGTACGAGGGCGAGCGGCTCAGCTTCGCCCGCTTGATGGATGAGGCCGATGCAATGGCTGCTGCCCTGCAAGCCCAGGGTGTCACGCCTGGAGACCGTATCGGGCTAGCTATGCGCAATTACCCGGAGTGGATGGTCGTGTTTATTGCGGCAGTAACCATTGGGGCGGTGATAGTCCCGATAAACAGCTGGGGCAAACCGGTAGACATCAGCCATGCCCTGGGTGACGCCGGCGTTCGGCTGGCTGTTCTGGACCAGGCCCGTTACAACGGTGTTGCTCACTGGCTTGCAGACAATGAGGTAACGGCCCTTATCGCGCGGCCCGATGATGTAAAGGACCCGGCAAGCCTTGTCACCTTTGTGGCGGCGTTTCAGGGAAAGGCCCCGGACCCGGTTGCTATCGACGGGGATGACCTGGCACTGATCATGTACACCTCTGGCACCAGTGGCACACCCAAGGGGGCAGCCTCCACCCACCGAGCTCTTTGCCAGGCACTGTACAACTTCGAATTCGGCGCCGCCGCGGCGGCAATGTGCAATATGGACAGGATAAGCGCCATGCTGGAGCGGGGCTATGAACCCACCTCGTTGTTGGCAGTACCATTGTTCCATGTCAGTGGCTGCCACGCCCAGTTCCTGACCAGCCTGCGCGGTGGTCGCCGCATCGTGATGATGTACAAATGGGAGGTCGAAAGGGCGCTTGAATACATCGAGCAGGAGCGCATAACGACGGTTGCTGCCGCACCATCGATGGTGCTCGACCTGCTGGAGTCGCCTGGCTTCGATACCACAGACACCAGCAGCCTGTTTTCCATCGGTATCGGTGGTGCCGCGACACCTCCCAGGGTGAGCGCGCTGATCGAAGCGAAGATGCCCGCGAATTTCAGCGGCACGGGGTGGGGTATGACCGAGACCAATGCCCAGGGAGCTTCGCTTACCGGCAAGGCATTCACGGCCAAACCCGGCAGTGCCGGCCTGCCTCATCCGATTGTCGATATCCAGATATGCAGTGCCCAGGATACTGAAATGCCAACGGGAGAAGCGGGTGAGATCTGGGTGCGCAGCCCCTGTAATATCCGCGAATACTGGCACAGGCCAGAGGCCAATGATGCCGATTTCAGGGATGGCTGGTTGCGGACGGGTGATGTCGGTTACCTCGACGAGGATGGCTACCTGTACCTGGCTGACCGGGCCAAGGATATGATCATCCGGGGTGGCGAAAATATCTACCCGGCGGAAATCGAGAACCTGCTAATCGGGCTGCCGGAGATTCGCGAGGTGGTCGCGCTCGGTGTTCCGCATGAGCGTTGGGGCGAGGAGGTGGCGGTGATTGTGCGCCTTTATGAGCCCGGCCAACTGGATGAGGCTGGCCTGCTGGAGTACGCCCGCGAACATCTGGCCGCCTATAAAGTCCCTACACGTCTTATTTTTACCAGCGAGGCGTTTCCGCGTACCGCGACCAACAAGGTGTTGAAAGCCGAGCTCAGGGACAGGTTGGCGGACTAGTTCTGGCGAGGGAGTGGCGAGAGCCCATAATTCACGAAACGAATAGTAAAAATATTTATCATTTATTTCAGTTATGTACCTCCGGTGACTACTATACTTCACAGCTGATGAAGTGGCGGCGCCCGGAGTAGGGCCAGCCAGTCGTCTTCCCGATCTCACTCCGAGTTATATGAGGTTTCACCATGTCACAATTCCAGCAAGACATCGACGCTATTGCCAGTTTGCGAGCCCAGCAGGGCGGCACCTGGGATGACATCAACCCCGAACACGCCGCGCGTATGAAGGCGCAGAACCGATTCAAGACGGGTCTTGATATTGCCCGCTATACTGCCGGCATCATGCGTAAGGACATGGCCGACTATGACGCCGATAGCAGCAAGTACACCCAGTCCCTGGGTTGCTGGCACGGTTTTATTGGCCAGCAGAAGCTGATCTCGATTAAAAAGCACTTCGACAGCACCGATAAGCGCTACCTCTACCTGTCTGGCTGGATGATTGCCGCACTGCGTTCGGAGTTCGGTCCGTTGCCCGACCAGTCCATGCACGAGAAGACGACTGTCTCCGACCTGATCGAGGAGCTGTATACCTTCCTGCGCCAGGCCGACGCCCGAGAAATGGGAGGCCTTTACCGCGAACTGGATGCGGCCCGTGAAGCCAATGACCAGGTTGCAGCCAAGGCGGTACAGAACAAGCTGGATAATTTCCAGACCCACGTGGTGCCCATCATCGCCGATATTGACGCGGGCTTTGGTAATGCCGAGGCCACCTACCTGCTGGCCAAGAAAATGATCGAAGCCGGTGCCTGTGCGATACAGATTGAGAACCAGGTATCCGACGAGAAGCAGTGTGGCCACCAGGACGGCAAGGTAACAGTACCTCACGAAGACTTCCTGGCGAAAATTCGCGCCGTGCGTTACGCCTTCCTCGAACTGGGCGTGGAAGAGGGCATTATCGTCGCGCGTACCGACTCACTGGGCGCAGGCCTGACCAAGCAGATAGCCGTGACTCACGAAGTTGGCGACCTTGGTGACCAGTACAACAGCTTCCTTGATCTTGAGGAACTGGACCACGCCGAGATGAACCACGGTGACGTCATCATCAACTACCACGGCAAGCTGGTACGACCCAAGCGCTTGCCTTCAAACCTCTATCAGTTCCGCTCGGGCACAGGCGAAGATCGTTGTGTACTCGACAGCATTACCAGCCTGCAGAACGGTGCCGACTTGTTGTGGATCGAAACCGAGAAGCCTCACATTGGCCAGATCGGCGGCATGGTAAAGCGTATTCGCGAGGTGATTCCCAACGCGAAGCTGGTTTACAACAATTCACCGTCCTTTAACTGGACTCTGAATTTCCGCCAACAGGTATTCGACGCCTGGAGTGAAGAGGGCAAAGATGTGTCTGCCTATGATCGCGACAAGCTGATGAGCGTGGACTACGACAGTACTGACCTGGCTGTAGAGGCCGATAACTGGATCCGTACTTTCCAGGCCGACTCTTCACGCGAGGCGGGAATCTTCCATCACCTCATTACGCTGCCTACCTACCACACTGCGGCATTGTCTACCGACAACCTGGCCAAAGAGTACTTTGGCGAGCAGGGAATGTTGGGTTACGTCAAAGGTGTTCAGCGTCAGGAAATCCGCCAGGGCATCGCCTGTGTCAAGCACCAGAACATGGCCGGTTCCGACATGGGTGACGATCACAAGGAGTACTTTGCCGGTGATGCCGCCCTCAAGGCGGGTGGTAAGGACAACACGATGAACCAGTTTGGCTGAGTTCGGTGTGATTTCGAGTGGCTTCGGCCACCGATGAATAAAGGGCGGGCTTATCCCCGCCCTTTTTTTTGCTCTGAAAACCCTTACTGTGAACGCAGGGGCAAACAATGGCCCTGGAGGCGAGTTTGCCCTGGCCCTTTTCGGAGCGTGGTTTGCATCGAAGGCAAAACAACAGTTCCAAATTAGAATGAGTGTGCTACATTTTCCGTCCAGGCTTACAAAAAACCGGCACACAACTTTCGGGGTCAGCTATGCGTTGGGATGATATAGATAAACAGGTTTGCTCCGTAGCGCGAGCGCTGTCCATCGTGGGGGAGCGCTGGACCATGCTCATTATTCGGGATGCCTTTCTCGGCACCCGCCGCTTCGATCAGTTCCAGTCCAACCTGGGTATTACCCGGCACCGCCTGTCGGAGCGCCTGGGCAAGTTGGTCGAACAGGGCGTCCTCGTGAAGGTTCCGTACCATGATCGGCCTGTAAGATACGAGTACCGTCTCACCCGCAAAGGTCTGGGGCTATACCCGGTCCTGATGAGTCTTGCCCGCTGGGGCGATGAATGGATGGATAAGGGGGAGGGCGCGCCGCTGGAATACGTGCACCTCAAATGCGGTAAGCAAACGCGCCCCGTACTGACCTGTAATGTATGTGGCGAACCCTTGCGGCCAGAGGAGGTCAAGCCCAGCCTCGGCCCGGCGCTTCACAAGTTGATTGCAGATCTGGGCGAACAGGGCGAGTCTCACCCCGACATACCTCCGCTGTTGCGGCGCTCTATTTAGGGCCCGCAACAGGAGCCGTTACTATCCAGCTGTGCAAGAAGGGGAATAACGGGAGAAGATAGAAACCCCGATTCGCCCAAGGCTCTGCCTCAAAAAACTGATCGAATGTAGCGGAATAGTTTCTATCCACGATACTGCGCCGGTTTACGAAGCACATCAACGATCAGAATTGGTTTGCTGTATCTCTAGATATGCTTGTGCTTGCCTGTTTGAAAAAACTCTCCTAGTCTGCAATGTAACAGCCTCGACGGGAAGGAGAAGCCTGGATCGGTGAGGTGTTCCGGCATTTTGGCAATGCGAGGAGTTATTCATGAAATGTCGCAACCTTATTCTAATAATATGCATCTTGGTGCCCGCGCTGGGGTGCAAGGTCGAAATTAAGGTTCCTTCCGGGGGCAAAGTGACTACTGTGTCAGGGACCTATAGATGCGGTGCTGGCGAAACCTGTGTGATAGATGTTGCCGATCTGTTCTTCGATGAGGTATTTGTGGCCAGGCCAGCACCAGGTTACAGTTTCAAAGGCTGGCGAAAGAAAGAGCGAGCATTCTGTGGCGGCGCTAAGTCCCGCTGTCAGATCACCTCATCTTTCC
This sequence comes from uncultured Gammaproteobacteria bacterium, assembly GCA_963765545.1. Classification (GTDB taxonomy): domain Bacteria; phylum Pseudomonadota; class Gammaproteobacteria; order Pseudomonadales; family Halieaceae; genus JARRPM01. Next base: position 445,125 of record CAVXWW010000004.1, read on the forward strand.
TTGGTACTGACCCACTGCTCATGGCACTTCTGGATTCTGAAGAGTTATTCTTTCTGCAACCTGTCTTTTCAAAGGCCGTCGAAGAGGGCCCTGTGGGTAATCGGAACGCTGCTGTGTGCTTTAACCCTGCCCTTTTCGCTGTGGGCAGCACATTTGCAGCTGAATATAGTTTGGTAAACAAGGCTTCTGGCGAAGAGACACGCTCCGGCACTGAATGGACTGTGACAGGGCGTGCCAATTTCAAAGGCAAGCAGGCGCTGCGATTCATTATTGATACTACCGCCCCCTCTGATTCTTCGATTACGAGTAATACCAGTGGCTACTCTGTCGTAGACACGGCAAAGAAGCGTGAGACAGATCTTGGCGGAGAAAGCGAAATATTTATCGATGGTGTGCTGAGCAGCACAGCCAGTGCCGAAAATGTGCCCGGAATATTGTTCCGCTTTGATCTCAAGCCTGGCGAGAGTTATTCGCAAACTTACACGACATACCTCGAGAGTAACTCAGGTGGGTTCGAAGACAGCAGTACATCTACAGAAACGGTAAAGACTACCTATATAGGCGTTGTGAAAGTTGTTGTACCTGCGGGAACCTTCCAGGCTTGTAAATTCAGGGAGGTCACTAACACAAAATATGAGGGAATAATTAGTCAAAGCTCCAGAACAATCTGGTTCGGAGTCGACAACGGACTGCAGCTTCAAGGCGATGATGAATTCGCTACTAGCCAGTTGTTGTCTGCGACCATAGATGGCCGATCGATTTGATGTTACAAACTCATTGTAAAGCTAACGTAAAAAATATACCACGCGAGTGCTCACATGGCTTCCGGCACGTTGCGAGTTAGATATAGTGTTCCTATGTAAAGAATACTGAAAGAAATAATCTCCACCGAAATGGGCTGCGCCAATGCTATTAGAGGGACATCAGGAGTGCTGATCGGCTGACATCACTGCGCGCCCTTCTCTGCGAGGGGCGTCTACTCTGATGGTGTGACGCGAAGCGGTCGTAAAGTACGCCAGAATTGTATGATTGAGGGTCCGCTTTGAGGCCACACAAGAGACATGAGCTGATCGGGCAGCTAGCCTCAAATATATTTGAAGGTGACTTCCGCTTTTACCTCTTTGATGCGTCTAGGTAGTCGTATCGGGTCATAGGAAAAGCGATCAGGAGGTAGAAGCCGACTGCGGGATCAGTGCTGAAGATTGAAATAACCAAGCCTTCTCTACAAAACAACAACGTTTTTTGCTATTTCATCAAGATGTGTGCTCCATGTGCCACAACATCCGCCCCAAATATCCATATGGGGATGACGCTTTGCAAGATCTCCACATCTTTTCCCAAGATCGATTGGATCTCCATCTTCGAGATGCCCTATTTGGCAAAGAGCAATCTTTTCCATCTTTGAAGCATTTGGGCGAACACCCCTCACTCGATTGATCCAGTCGCCTGCTTCTAAAGCCGGTTCGTACTCAACAGGATGAGAGCAATTGATTGCGTAGAATTCTGGAGATTGATTTGTTTCCTTGTCGATGGCAGTAATAGCTTCGGCCAGGCTTTGACCGGAACTGAGTTTTGAGGTGTCATCTAGAGTTAGAGATATGCCGAGGGGTACGCCAATCTTGGCCGCTGCCCTGGCGACACCGATAGATTCAGAAATATTGTTGAAAGTAATCGCAAGCGCCAGATCAACATTCGCCTTTTTCAATGTTTCTAGCTGAACGGAATGATAGTCTTCGGCCTCGTCTTCGGTGATTGTTTCATTTCTTTCATAGGCATCGCCTCGTGGGCCGATTAAACCTTGTATCAGAATTTCGGGAATATCAGACTGATATTCCTTTGATATCTCACGCAAAAAGTCTATCGACTGATGGTTTGCATCAGCCAAACCTGATGGTGAATATCCCAGCAATTTACCCCAATCTGGACTTGCTCGATAGTCTAGGCCTCCCATTAGTGCACACATACCATGTTTCGCGACAACATCCAGATAACTTCGAAACATTCCTCTCATTTTCGAAACGGCATCTGGGTTCTCTAGCAACGGGAACATCGCAAATTGGGGTAAGTCGAAGCCATATTTGTACATTAACTCAGTTTCGGTTCCTCCCTCCGAGAGATAAAAGCGGCCCTCTTGCTGGGGTGGGAAAGATTTTTGATCCGCCATCATCACTCCTCTTTAGTTTTGTCGTTATGTCGTTGAAGTCCATCGATAGGACTCTACCTCAATATAGACCAAGAGCCCGCTTGTAAGTGTGTGCGCCTTCACAAGTTGGGCGATTCCTCTGTGGATACCATTCCCACAACGTGAGGTACATTTGGAATATACAAGTTGAAACAGCTGGCGTGCGTCTACATCAATACCTGAAAATTTGTCAAGCGCACAATCGACGGGTCACACGTAACTCTATCTGATTTCTCCTATCTCTTTCGGTCATCATGCTGGCCAGTGTGATCATGTCGACATTCCAGGGATAGCCAATATGCCCGCCCAAAATTTTGAGGTCGTAATCATCACTACTCACAATTGGTCTTCGATCGGCAGCAGACTGTAAAAACCTACCAGAAAGCGCTGCCACACTGAGGTAAGAGGTTCGCTTGTTTCCACCTGAATTACCCCGCTATGGTCGTAAGTCCAGACCAGGTTTTCGTTCTCGTCGAGGCTAACCCGGTAGGTGACGGCGGAAATGCTTTGCTCGACGACATCGACGAATTGATGCCCGGCAGTATCGGACTCGATGAACAGGCCCATCTCGGAGTTTATTACAATGGAGCGTGGGTCGAAGTTGAGCGAGCCGACAAATATAATGTTGCGGTTGAATACGGCCACTTTGGTGTGCAGTGTGAGCTGTTCAGGTGTCACATCATCCGTATTCCACTCATCCATCGCATCAGCCTTTATTTCGAATAGTTCCACACCCGCCTTGAGCATCCTTTTGCGATAGCGTGCGTAGCCCGTATGTACCGGGAGGTGATTGTTAGAAGCAAGTGAGTTTGTGATTACCATAATACGAACCCCCTTGGCCCGCAGCCGCTCCATGGTTTCGACCCCTCTTTCCTGTGGCACGAAATAGGGTGTGATTATCAGGATGTCTTTGTCGGCTGTACTAATGCTGTCGCGCAATGCTCTCGCAAGTGGAGCAAAATCCTCGTCTCCTGTGGCGTTCTGCAACTTCTCGGGAGGATCTGTGATAAGTATTGCCTCGGCGGTCACTGGTTCCGTTTCATCGTTGATAATCTTCTGGATCAGTGGGCTGTTAATGGCCTTCTCATAATCTCCCTGGGAACTTCTCGTAGCGTTCTGTGCTATCGCATCGCGCCATAGCTTTAATTCCTCGGGGTCGGACCGTACTTTGAAGGCCTCCATGGGTACTGCAAGTTCACTGTTCCAGAACATGTCGAAACCGGCGCCGACCTCGTCGACCACGGGACCCATAGCGAGAACCTCGTAATCATCAAACAGTACATCCTGGTTCAAGTCGAAGTATTCCTCGGCGATATTCCGACCACCCACTATGGTCATGGCACCGTCAACGGTGAACGACTTGTTGTGCATGCGCCTGTTGGCACGCTTGAAGTCCAGCAGGTAGTTCGCAAACTTGAAGCTGCGGTTGCCAATGGGGTTGAACAGGCGTACCTGGATATTCGGGTGTGAACTCAGAACCGTCAGTTCCCGATCCAGATTGGGAGTGAAAATATCGTCCAACAGCAAACGGACACGTACCCCCCTGTCCGCGGCTTCCAGCATCTTCTCAACGAATAGTGTCCCGGCTCGATCCGGCTTGATCAGGAAGTACTGGGCGTCAATGGAGACTTCCGCGGTTTCCATCATGCGCAACCTGGCGCCCAGTGCATCCGTACCGCTTTTCATGCCAAGAAAGCCCGACGCCTTATCATTCTCGCGGTCCCATTGGAGGGCGTCGGCTCCCAACACGGTGTTTTCTGATGCGGGAATATACTGGCTGTGCGTTTTTGGATATTGGAGCGGGGGGCTCACGCAAGCGCCCAGCAGCGACAGGCACAGAAGGAGAGCGGCGAGACGATATGTTACCTGGCTCGCTCCTGCCAGACACTGGCCGGTGGGAGGCAGTTCGGTGCTCGCTGTCACTGGACGTAAAGGTGGAGTCACGGTCAATCTCTATTGGCTTCTAATCGTGTTATTGGGACTGTTCCAGACTATCACGGGCTCGTTCGAGTAACTGCTCCAGTTTCCAGCCGGCCCTGGCAACGCCGATGACAGGGATATCCAGCCGCCCGTGGCGGATCATCGCCTGAAGTGCGGGGAATATTTTTTTGAAAGCGAGGTCACCCGTGGCACCGAAAAAAACAAGTGCATCGGAACGCTCCAGTGTGTTGGCCATTGATCTTCCCCTGGTTATTTGCTGAAAGTCACTATCTTTGGGCTGGATGTGGTGGTCCAGGGCAGTTTTCGAGTCTCTGCCTGACCAGGGAGTTAGTTGGGAGCACGGACTACAGTGATGCCGTTATTGCGCCGCCTGATGTTTCTCCATGATCTTTTGTTTGAGCTGGGCCTCCATCTCCGACTTTTTCTGTTGATAGAGGCTGTATTGCTCAGGCGTAAAAAGCGATTTCAGCTCGCCATCCTTGGCTTCGGAGTTCTTCCTGAACGTCATAAGCTTTTGAAACTTTGGAGTGTCAGAACTGATCAGCGCCTGGGTTTCCCTGGCATATTTCAGGTTGATGGCAGATACGCTGGCGCTGGCTGCTGAATCCAGTGATAAATTGCTCTCCATCCATTTGGTTTGCATCTGTGCGCGTTGTTCAGGGGTGGAATTCCTGATTTCATCCATCTGAGCCGAGGCAAACACTGGTGTAAGCAGCAGAAGCAGTGAACAAAAGAGAAGACGGGCAGTTTTTTTCACTTTGAGATCCTCTTGATTTCACTGGGAAAAATGAAACACCTGAACATCCGGTAGAGCCGGTACTTAACCCGGCCGCTCGCGCAAACGGTCTCTAGTTAAGCTCACCGCGGACAGTTCTTCAAGTCTCTCACGCGAGAGGAGTGCGGCAAAGTGATTCACCATGTTTCTCCACTAGAATGCGGCTTATTCGAGGTCAGCTGGGTAATGACTTTATCGGTCTATCTATATACCTTCGCCGTGTTTATGATAGCTTCAGACTGCCGGGGCACGCTCCGGATTTTGTTAAACCTGTTACGCTATACGAGGTGTTTTTTTGAAACAGGCATTGGTCAATATGCTGGCGATGCAGCACGCAATGAATACGCGAGTGCATGAAAACTGGATTGAGCAGAATTTTGAGTGGTATAGAGCCGCCTGGATAGAGTGTGGTGAGCTTATCGAACACTACGGTTACAAGTGGTGGAAGAAGCAGGTACCGGATATCGAGCAGGTGCGCCTGGAGGTTATCGATATCTGGCATTTTGGTCTGTCCGCGCTGTTTCGCGATGGCAAAACGATAGAGCAGATTGCCGATGATATCCTGCTCGAGTTGGATGGACACTCCGCCTCCGGACTGGACGTGCGCGAAGCAACCGAGGCACTGGCGCTTCATTGCCTGCAAACAAACGGTTTCTCTCCCTCACGCTTCTGGGATCTCATGAGCGCATCCGGGCTGGATTTCGACAGCCTGTACACGGCCTATGTGGGGAAGAATGTCCTGAACTTTTTCCGCCAGGATCATGGCTATAAAGACGGTAGTTACATCAAAAACTGGGGAGGTAGAGAGGACAACGAGCACCTGTCCGAACTGGTTGCCGTCATGGATCACGGCGCTGATGACTTCGCCGACCAGGTGTATGCAGCCCTGGCCGGGCGCTACCAAGAGCTGGTAGGGGCCGGATAGGTTTTGGACCGCGACGCTGAACAGGCGCCGAACAGGCTGTCCACTACGGCGCTGGCCCGGAAGCTCAATATTCCCACTCAGCAACTGTTTGCCACGCTGAGGGATTACGGCTGGATAGAGCGGGCGGGCGACTCCTGGATTCTGACACCCAAGGGAGAGTTCGAAGGCGGCGATTACCAGACCAGCCGGCGTTATGGCCGCTACATAGTCTGGCCGGACAGCCTGGATCACCACCCCTTGCTCGCCGCGCTGGAATCAAACCAGCGTATCACGGCGGCCACCATGCGGCGTTATTACCCCCGCCTGCATGCGCGGCAGATCAACAGGGCCCTGGCAGAACTGGGGTTGCAGCGCCACAGCATTATCGGTTGGGAGCTGACCGAGCGGGGCAGGGTACTGGGTGGTTCGCAGGAGGAGAGTGATAACAGCGGGGCATTCTATGTCACCTGGCCTCACGAGATCGTCGACAACCCGGTTATTCACCGCGAACTGACCCGCCAGTCGGACCAGGGACAGCAGATTGTCGTTACCGGCGATGCAGAACCCGACCTGTTCGCCGCGCAAGCCGGTGCTCTGCCCCGTGTGGGGATCGATGGGCACGGTTTGGGTTCGGCCCTGGAAGTGCGCGTGTGTGACTGGCTGTACCTGGCGCAGTTGGCGCATGCCTACCAGCGAGCGTTGCCCACCGAAGAGTTGGTATTGGCGGATTTTTACGTGCCTGAGGGAAATGTGTATATCGATTGCTGGGATACGGATGTTCCGGCCCAGGCGCTGGCGGGAAAACTGCACAAACGCGAGCTCTACCAGGAGCTAAAATTACGCCATATAGAAATCAACGCGGAAGACGCCGACCGCCTGGACGAGGTGCTGGGGCGTGGCCTGCTGGCCTTCGGGATTCGCTGCTAGCATCAAAGCAGGCGGTTTATACGCTCGGCCAGCGTGAAGTCCCGCTCTGAGATACCACTTGCATCGTGAGTGGTGAGATGGATTTCTACTCTGTTGTAAACATTGGACCACTCCGGGTGGTGATCCATCGCCTCCGCCAGCAGTGCCACCTGACTCATAAAACCAAATGCCGAGACAAAGTTGTCGAAAACAAAGTGTCGGTACAGTTTGTGTTGATCGATAACCCAGCCGGGTAGAACGCCCAACCTCGCTTCGACCTCGACAGGTGAAAGTTTTGCAATAGCCATATCGATCTCCTTCTGGTTTGGATGATAGTAGCGCTATAGCGGTTTTGTCTTTCGCAATAGTAGTACGCCGCATTCCATGTGGTCTGTATAGGGAAACTGGTCGAACAGGGCGAAGTGCTCTATGCGGTGTGTCTGGCAAAGCACCGCCAGGTTCTCGGCAAGCGTGTGCGGATTACAGGAAATATAAAGGATTGCGGGGAAGCCCTGGGCCATTACAACACTTTGGGCATCCAGCCCGGCCCGCGGCGGGTCCACAAACAAAGTGCGCAAATCGTAACTGGACAATGGCCTGGGCAGTTCAGCAAGGCGACGAAATTCCCGTTCACCGTTCATGGCCTGGGTGACTTCTTCCGCTGAGAGCCGAATAATCTCCACGTTGGAGATCTCGTTGGCGGTAAGGTTTTCCCGGGCGGCGCGCACAGAAGTTTTCGACAGTTCAGTGGCTATCACATTGTCAAAGTGGCGTGACAGCGGCAGGGTGAAGTTGCCATTGCCACAGTAAAGCTCCAGCAGGTCACCCGCAAGGTCGGCGCTGCGTTCGCAGGCCCAGGTCAGCATCGCGGTGTTGACCAGCGCATTGGGTTGGGTAAAGGCCTGCTCGTATTGGTTATAGCGGTAGTCCCTGCCCTGGACAGAGAGCGTTTCGCGTACATAGGACTGGCCGATGACGATCTTCTGCTTGCGACTGCGCCCCACAACCGATACCTCTAACTCCGTCGCCAGGGTTGCGGCCGCCGCTTCCCACTCCTCATCCAGTTTGCGGTGATAGGCGAGGGTGATGAGCGTGTCTCCAGCCAATGTGGACAGAAATTCAAGCTGGAATAGTTTGCGGCGCAGGGCGGGGCTCTGGCTGAGCAACTTTTTGAGCGCAGGCATCAACTGCTGTATGCGCTCGCACCCAATCGGAAAGTGATCTATGGGAACCGGGGTAGTGGGGTCGCCGCGCCGAAACATTACAAAGTCCAGGGCATCGCCATCGTGCCACATGCGAAACTCGGCCCGCATCCTGAAGCTGGTGGGGTCGGATGGGTGGATTGTCGGTACCGGCGGTGAAAAGGGCGCCAGCATCTTCGTCACGCGAGCAGACTTGTCGGCGAGCAGCTCGCTGTAGCGTGACGGATCAACAGCAGACAGTGGCATCAGTTTAGCCTCGCGGTGTTGCGATCGCGCCACAGGGCCCCCGCCAGTTTTGTTGCCCCGTCAATATCCAGTGCCGGTTCAAGCAGTGCAAGAGCCAGGGCCGCGGTACCCAACACGGCGCTGGTGCCATAGCTGTCATCCTCATGGCCTTGCCACAATGCGCGCAGGGGCGCAGCCGATGGTGTCTCTACCGGTTGCGCCCGGGTGGCCATAACCCGCGGCAACAGCAGTTGTGTACTGCTTGCATTGGCCAGCATGTGCAGTCGGGTATCGGCCTGGGGCTTCAGTTCCACCTCGCCGGAATCCCCCTTGAAGACAAGTGCCCTGGGCTGTCCCAGCAAGCGATCTGCAGCCTGGTGCAGATCGGCGTAAGCGGGATGGAAGATACTCTGGATACTGGCGGGCGCACGCAATGGGTTGAGCATGCGGGTCAGGGTGTTTACCGGTGAGCGCAGACCCAGCAGCGGGCGCAGCTGGATCAGCTCGTGCAGTGGCCGGCAGAAATGGCGCAATGGCAGGTAGCTGACATTGCCCTCATCGAGCTGGGCACTGGCCTCGGCCCAGTCAGCGGCAACCGGTAACCCCAGCTCTCGCATGGCCGGTTCAGTATAGAGGCGCTGTTGCGTGTGCCCGTCAGCGCCGTGAACCAATACCCGGTAACCCGCTCCGGCAAGCAATACGATGGACAGAATGAACCAGGGGTTTTGGTGCTTCTTGCCAGCATAGCTTGACCAGTCCAGGTCAACGCAGAGTTCAGCCGGCGGGGCCAGCATTGCCTCACGGCAGGCATCCACAAAACCGGCCAGTTCTTCACCCGTCTCCTCCTTCACCCGCAGCAGCATCAGGAAAGCGCCAAGCTGTACGTCTTCAACCTCGCCTCGCAGGATCATGCCGAATGCCTGTTTGGCCTCGTCACGATTGAGCGAGCGGCTGCCGCTTTTCCCCTTGCCCAGAATTCGGACAAAGGGGGCGAAGGGGTGTTCCAGGCCCGGGTTTTCGAAGCTCGATTCGATCAACTTTCAGTGTCCTACAGGCAGTTATCAGGTTTTGGCAGGCCGGCGATCTTGCTGCCCAGCTTCGCCGGTGAGCCTGGAAATAATGACATCAGGTAAATACTCCTGCCCTTGTCTTCTCCCAACTTCAGGCGGCAGTATTTCACCAGGGCGCGCATGGCGGGTGAGCTGTCAAATTCATTGTAGTAATCGCGCAACAGGTAGAGGATTTCCCAGTGAGCGTCGGTCAGGGTTAGCTGTTCCTCCTGCGCGATCTGGCTGGCCACTGCCGGTGTCCAGTCTTCCAGTCGTCGCAGGAAGCCCTCCTTGTCAAAGGCACCCGAGGACAACACCCGATCAGTACCAGGCCAACTGGCGGGGAAACTGTTCGGACAAGCTTACGAAGCCATCCATATCGATTACTGTGATGTCGCCTATGCGCGCCAGCACCCCGGCCGCCGCCGCGTCGTTACCCAGCACATACAGTGCCGCGCCGCAGGCTTGCAGTTCCCGGCCCGATCCCGTGTCCTCCATAGCACAGTACACGCCGTCCCCCATCAGTAACAGCGCATCGCCGGGGGCAATAAACCTGAGGCAGTCAGCAAAGGCACTGGAACCTGGTGAGCAGTTCAGGGTATGAAGCGTCATACTCAGAATCCCAGCACGTGGTCGTGGCGTTGCAGTAGCTCGCCTATAGCGGCGCGATCCAAGGCCAGGGCGGGCAAGGGTGCCGACGCCAATTCAAGCTTGTAGCGCGCAGCGGCCTCTGCATCGACGTAAACCTGCTCGATATCGTACAGCGGGAGGGAGGCGAGCAGACGCTCGATGTTCTTGACGCCCGCCGCATCGGTTTGTTGGCCTTGCAATAGCTGCAGCACGCCGTCACCGCTGAACAGCAGGTCTACCGGCTGGCCAAACGCCGCCGCGCTAAGGGCGACATCCAGCGAGGCCCGGGCCAGGCTGCTGCCGTAGGGCGAGTGCCTGATGACGACTAATAAACTTTTGGTTTTCGACGCGTCCAACAAGCTCAACCTCCGAATGTCACCAGCCGATCAGACGCCGCAGCGGCATCGACCAGTTGCCCCAGGCCCGATACCGTAAATGCGGGGTGAACAGAGGCCGCCGCTTTTTCGTGCCGTTGTGCTTCGGTCTCATCCAGGGTGCCGTATTTCAGGGCGGAGGCGATACACAGAATAAGTTCCACTCCGTGCTGTTCTGACAGTTCAACCCAGGGTTGCAGGCGATCGGCCTCATCCTGGGGGAAGACCGTGGTCGACAGCCCATTGCCGACACCCGCGTCCAGGAAGAATACCCGCCGTATGCTATGGCCTCTGGCGAGCAGGGCATGAGCGAAACGCGAGGCGGTCATAGCACACTGGCCGGAGGCCGGGGAGGACATGACAAGCAGGGAGTAGATCACGACAGGGCACAACAAAAAAACCCCGGCGTAAACCGGGGTTTGTGAGTGACGCGCCTGTTATCAGTCATCGCCGCTGAAAGCAGTCAGCAGGCTCAGCAAGTGGATGAACAGGTTGTAGATGCTCAGGTACAGCGACACGGTGGCCCGGATGTAGTTGGTCTCACCGCCGTTCACGATGCGGCTGGTATCGAACAGGATCAGGCCGGACATGATCATGACCACCGCTGCGGAGATTGTCAGCGACAGGGCGGGGATTGCCAGGAATATATTGGCTATCATCGCGACTACCGCTACCAGCAGTCCCACCATCAGGAATCCACCCATGTAGGAGAAGTCCTTGCGGGTCGTCAGGGCATAAGCTGACAGGCCAAAGAATACGACGGCTGTTCCGCCCAGTGCCTGCAGCACCAGCTGAGGCCCATTCGGCATGGCCAGGTAGTAATTCAGCATGGGGCCGATGGAAGCTCCCATCACACCGGTGAAGGCAAAAATGGCGAGCAAGCCCTTGCTCGAGTCCGCAGTGCGATTAACCACAAACAGCAGGCCGAAACCGACCAGGGTGAGAATCAGCGCTGTGCCGTGGCCCAGGCCCATGGCCATGGACAGGCCAGCTGTAACGGCGCTGAACAGCAGCGTCATGCCCAACAGCATATACGTGTTTTTCAGTACCTTATTGGTGCTGATGGCCGATTCAAGGCCAACGGTATTCATGTTGTAAAGGCTCTTGTCTTGCATGTTTTACTCCGTAGTTCCGCGCACGAACTGTGCGTCGTTTACTTGGACAGATAATACGCCATAAAGTTTCCGTATAACATGTTGAAACTTAAATACTTTCTTTGGCGAATTGTGCTCGTGGTGCTCGGGATATCCCCCGGGAACACCAACAGCGTTGACACTATAGCGGAAAAAGCTGAATTCTCTCAACCATTCCCTGAATAGGGTCATTTGAGCACCCCATACCACCGTCTGACATGATACAGCCCGCCAGTCGCATGGCCGGGTGCGACAGGCCCGGGAGCGAGTTCTCCCTGGCAAAATTAGCCATAAATAGCAGCCAGCTCTTCTTCGCGCTCTACGATCTCCGCCTCTACTGCACGGATTTCCGCAATGAACTCCAGGGCGGCCGGAGAAAGAGAGTGCGTCTTGAGTCTAAGAATGCCGTACCTGGCAGGTATAGCCAGGCCGTGTAGCTGCACCATTGTGCCCGCTGCCAGCTCTGGTTCCGCCTGTCCCAAGCCGGTCAGAGCTAGCACCTCCTTACCTTTGGTAAAACCACTCAGATTAATCGGCACATCGATATGCACACTGGGGACGAAGTCACCATTCAGCGGATCGATACGGCCGGCGGGGCAGGGCTGCCGTGGGAACCTGCTGCTGATGCGAGAGGGTAAGCGACTGGATGCCTAGGGGTACTGAAGGGCGTCTGCCAGGTTAATGCGCGACTGGTGCAGGATGGGATGCTCCGGGTTGGCAGGCGTTGCCTGCACCCGGCTGCGCATTTGGGCACAGTTTTTCTCCAGTATGGGGTCCATCTTGTGCCGCAACGTGTCGGTAAGGTCCTGGCCCGCCACCGCTTCAAGTGCGCAGGTTTTGATCGTGTCACACAGCCCCTCGGCAGCGTCTGTTAGCGCATCCGCACTGCTGTATGTACTAAGCATTAATGCCAGGATCGCCGGTAGTGTTGGTGTTGCATTCAGCATGTTATTTGGCTCCTGGGAGACAGACTCAAGCATAACCGCTAACGTCGAAAAACGCATGCAGCAGCGAATCTATTCATGACCGCCGATCACCCTGTGGCCACCGATCAGCCCAGGCGGGGCAAGCTGGCACCGCAAATGGCATCTTTCCCGCGGGTTTCAATACTAGCGGGGATCCAGAGGACCCACGCTTTGACGAATTCGTCAGTATTGTTGCCGCGGCAATGCTCTTCAACTTGCCTGTAAGCAACGGACATTATCGTGATATTGTGGCCAGTGCGTTTGATGAGTGGAACAGGAAGCTTGCTTGAGATTAGGGGACGGGGTCTTGCTGCCTGCCTGGGCAGGGAGTCTGACAGCGGGTCCTGTTTCGAAGATGAAGATGAGGTGAATGTGGCTGAAGGATTTTGGCGGAATCGCGATAACAGAAACCTCTGGAGAGATTCGATAGTCTTATCCTTGGTTGGCACCCGTCTGTTCATGTTCTGCCTACTCATTCAGGCTGTGCCTCTGTCTGCCCAGGAAGGTCCTGCCCTGACGAGTACGCTCGTTGACCAGCGTGTCGCCGCCCTGCGCGAGGAGGGCCTCTCCGATTCAGATGAGCCTCTGAAGACCTATCGATCTATTGAACTCTGGCTTACCAGCACCCAGGTGCATAAAGGCGATGCGGCCAGGTATTTTGAAGAGCTGACTGGAGCACCGCGACGCGAGGCAAGGATACAGGCGCGTCTCGATGCTATGGAGCCCGCCCAGGGCGAGGATGGTGGCCTTGCCAAAATGTCGGTGCAGGAGCTGGAAGCAGAACTTCTTCTGACTCAAAGCGCCACCCGTGACGCAAGAGTGGCGCGGGACATTCTGACCCGGCAACTGGCGGCGAGGGAGAGCAAGAGAGATGCTATACGCGAACGCCTCGATCAAATCGCCACGCGCCTGGAGGCGATGACGACCTATGGCGGAGTTGTCGACCCCGCCGCCGCGCCGTCGTTTGCCGAGGCGAGCCAATGGCTGGTTCGAGCCGAGCAGGCGTCATTGCGGGAGGAGCGGTTGGCGCTGTCGGCGCAGCTTGACAGCCAGCCTGTTCGCTATAGCGCCATGGCCGTAGAGCGCGCAGAACTGCAAGTAAAGATCGATGCACTGGTGGAGCGCACCAGGCTATTGTCAAAGAAATTACAAAATGAGCTGCTAGCCACATCTGCGCAGGACTCGCTGAATCTGGCGAGCGATAGTCCAGTCTATGGGCTCGCGCAGGATTATCAGGCAGAAAACGTGATTCTGCGTGAGCAGCGGCGGGAACTGGAGCTCGATTTCACCGATCTCAGCACTGAGCGGCAAAAACTGCGGCGTACAAACCGCATACTAAACGAACGCTTTGCAAGTGCGCGGCGAGTGGTCGAATTTGCCCACGAAAGTGACGATCTGGGTGAAGCGCTGGTGGCTTACTGGGAGGAACTCAACAGGCTGCGGGTGCAAGAGCGGGGGGCCGGGAATTCCCGCCAGGTAGGCGATATCGTTATGAGCCGCATCCGCCATGAGGAGAGCCTGGCGGAATTGGTGAGCGCAACTGCCTACCTGAATACCGCTCTGGGCGTTGCGGGGCTGAACCCCGTGACGGTATCACAAGCGGAGCGCGAGGTTCTGCTGGAAATTTTGCTGACAAGGCGAGAGCTTCTGCGCAGTACCATCTCGGTCGAATCTGATGTCATCGATATGTTGAGCGAGCTACAGGCGAATTACGATGAGTACACGGAAAGTATTGTTGAGTACCGGCGCTTTCTCGACCCCCTGGTATTGTGGCTGCCCAGCGGTTCGCGATTGTGGAAAACCGACTTCACCCAAATACCCGGTGAAATAGAAGTTCTTGTCAGCGCGGTTAAAGACACCGAAGTATCTCTCCAGCCTCGCTTTTTCGGTTTCATGTCGCTGGCATTGATCTTGCTGCTATGTCATTCCCGGCTGCGCGATTACCAGCACCGCCAGAATGAATTTATGTTGCGACCGCGCGATGCATCTATTAAATATACTGCACTGGCACTGGTGGCCACCGCTCTGCGGGCGGCACCAGCTGCGCTGATGGTGGCGGCACTGGCTTCGCTGTTCTCCGCAGACAAACACATACACTCTGTAACTTTGACCGTTGTCCTGTATAACGTAGCTGCCTGGCTATTTACTGCGAAGCTGCTGAGCATGCTGTGCGAAGAAAACGGGGTAGCGCGTAAGCATTTTCAATGGGGTACACAAATCTGTGATCGTCTGAGGCTGGAAACCAAATGGTTTTTGCGCTGGTTGTTACCAACGCTTGTCCTCGCTGCGGTCCTATATCGCCTATACGGCACCGCGCCTATACTGGGGCGCATGGCGATGTTGGCCCTTACCCTCTGGATAGCCCTGCATATCGCACGTGGGCTTTCGCAGGCACTAAAGACGGGCGGCAGGAAAATACTGACTACCTTTAATGGTCGTTTTCAGCTTGTCCTGGCGTTATTTTCCTTCGCCGTCACTATCGCTGTCGCTTTTGGATTACGCTTATCCGTGATTTTTGTAATCAACACGGTTATGGACACCCTCCAGGCCGGCGTCGCGCTGGGAATCGGCTACAGTTTTCTGCTGCACTGGCTGCAGCTTGCGCGCCGTCGCCTGCGCTTTGAAGAGCTGCTAAAAGCGAGAGAGTCGCAACCAGAGCAGCCTCTTTCAGAGATGGGGGTCGTCGAAGACAACAAGGAGAACCTTGCTGAACTGGGCGAGGAAACCAGGCAGTTACTGAATGCGGCGGCTATCGTGGTCGCAATTTCAACGCTGTATTTCCTTTGGGCTCCGATTCTGCCCGTGTTCAATGCTATGTCTGCAGTGACATTGTGGACCTCTACCGTCATGGTAGAAGGTGTGGCAACTGTCAACCAGATCACCCTGGAGATTGTCGTTTTTGCGGTCCTGATGATTGGTATAACCGTCTATGCGGCCCGCAAACTACCGGCGTTGGTGGAGCTGGTATTGCGTTCGCGCACGAGTGTTTCTGCAGGCACGCGCTATACCGTTAGCACCCTGTTGAATTACGTTATCCTCGGCGTTGGATTTCTGGTCGCTCTGTCCAGGCTTGGACTGGACTGGTCGAAGCTGCAATGGCTGGTAGCAGCGCTGGGCGTTGGTATCGGTTTTGGATTACAGGAAATCGTTGCCAATTTCATCTGCGGGCTGATTATCCTGTTTGAACGGCCGATCAGTGTCGGAGATATTATCACCGTGGGTGACCAGGATGGCGTCGTAACCCGGATTCGAATCAGGGCGACCACCATACGCGACTGGGATGGCAAGGAACTGCTGATACCCAACAAGGAAATCATCACGGGAAGGCTGCTTAACTGGTCGCTCACCGATACCCGGCTCAGGCTCACATTACCGGTGGGTGTCGCCTACGGCAGCGATGCCGCACTGGCACTCAAGATTCTGGCTGAAGCGGTTGCCGATGATAAGCGCGTGCTGACAGATCCGGCGCCGTCCATCATCTTCAGTGATTTTGGCGATAACTCACTAAACATGATCTGCCGGTTCTATATCGATAATGTCGATAATATGTGGCCGGTCAAGACTGATCTTCACCTGGAAATTTACCGACGTTTCGAAGAGGCGGGCATCGTCATCTCATACCCGCAGCGCGACGTGCATCTGGACAGCGATGAGCCATTGCGCATCTCTATAGACCCGGCCCCGGCAGCATAGCTGCCAAAACAGGTCATGGCTGAGCACCCGCAGGATTATCGGATCCTCTGAACCAGTATCACCGATGGAAAAAGCAGTGTGGTGAATTGTTCCAACCCCCGGCAGGCGCTTGAAATTGGAGTTTGAGAGGAAAACGTAACCAAAGGAATGAAATGAAAACACTGGCCCTCTTGATCACCTGCATAGCGCTCACTGGCTGCATGTCCTTCGGACCCCAGTTCGTCAGTGGCTCCCGCACTGATTACAATGTGGTATTGCGACAGGCAGACGACCAGCAGATGCTGCTGAACCTGGTTCGCATGCGCTATCGGGACCAGGCGATGTTTCTTGAAGTGAGTGCGCTTAACACTCAGTTCTCTGTCACCAATGCGGTGACTGCCGACACCCAGCTCGGCCAGGGTGACAGCTATCTGGGTTTAGGGGGTAATGTCGTGCTACAAGAGACACCCACGATTTCCTACACACCGCTCAAGGGGGCAGACTTTGTGCAGCGGGTATTAGCCCCAGTCACCCTGGAAACGCTGTTTTTGCTGACTACTTCAGGCTGGAGCTCGGAAAGGTTATTCCGCCTGCTGGTCGACGAGATGAACACATACGACAATGCCCAGGGGGCTAATGGCCCAACGCCGGCCCGGGAACCGGCGTTCCGGGAGTTCAGGCGCATTTCACACCTGTTGCGCGAGATGGAACTGGAGGACATGGTTTCAGGCGGCAGGTACAAAGATCAACCCGTGCTGATTTTTGATCCCAAGGCCCGCTCTAGTGCAGACTACATCGAGTTCACAAGCCTGCTTGGCCTGAACCCCGACAAGCTGATGTTCCCGGTCATAGTAGCCGCTCGGGGTGGCGCCTCTGACAGCATCAACCTGCGTTTCAGGTCTTTCGCCGGCATTATGTATTTTCTGTCCCAGTCAGTTCAGGTGCCGGAGGCGGATGTTACCGCGGGGTTGGTGACAGTGACCAGGGACGCTGCGGGCCAGCCGTTTGACTGGCAAGAGGTCACCGAGGGATTGCTGACTATCAAATCCAGCCCCACACCACCGGAGAAAGCGGCAGTAGCCATTAACTATCGCAATAGCTGGTTCTATATTGACGACTCCGACCTGGACTCAAAGTCGACATTTGTACTGCTGGGCCAGGTGTACCAGCTTCAGGCAGGCGATGCGAAGACTGTCGCTCCAGTGCTGACTCTACCAGTCGGTAATTGAGCCTGATCGTATAGCGATACAGACTAAGCTTCATGACCACCGAATGTAGATTCGCTTTTCTTGCCTACCTCTTGCCATAGGATTTTTATCTGACGGTTATTGCCGTGCTGGTGAAAGCTGGAGGGCGCCGGAGAATCATTTCAGGTTTTTCAATCGACCCCGGTGCGGTGGGCTCCTCCATCAATTGATTCGCGATACCTGTGAGCGATTCGATTGTCTCAACTTCAGTCATTTAATCCCTGTATATTCTCTTTTTGCACTAATACGCCGCAACTAACAGCTACAACAATAGTCCGAATCCAGGTGTGATCTCAATTGGTCGACGCAACACATTCCTTGAATTTATCAGCCGGTGTGTAGTGGTCAGCTAATCCCGCCGTTGATAGCCAAACAAAGTCAGCAAAATGCAAATTGGGGGCGGTGAAGGAGGGGTATTAAATGCTTATTGAAATAAACTACTTAAAAAAGGTTGTGGCGGTGGGCTAAGGATTCGAACCTTAGGAGGGGATAAACCCTCAACGGTTTTCAAGACCGCCGCTTTCGACCACTCAGCCAGCCCACCGAAAAACCTTGTTGTTACCTGCCCGTCATTTGCCGGGCAGCCGAGATTATACAGTTATGCAATAACGACACAAGAGGCGTCGTGCCCCTTGTGTCGAATTGGCTCAGGACTGACCTGAGGCTTCTGCAAATTGCTGCTCCTGTGCAGCTGGCCCGCGCGGGTCATTACTGGCGCGCTGTACCACTTTTTCGCTCGGCGCAACAGGCGGTGCCACGACATCCCCGAACAGAGGGGGATGAGCGGTGATGATTTCTACCACTCCGACGGGGCGTGATTCAACCCGGGGGTCGTTGTAAGCGCGACCTTTCTCATCCAGGCCCGCGGGTTTGCTTACATCGGGTTCAGCAATTTCTTCAGCCGCGGACTCAACCGCTTTCTCAGCCACGGCTGGAGCCTGTGCTGCGGGAGCAGGGACTTCGACCGGGGCTTCTTTAGTTGCGGTTGTTTCGTTAGTCGCGGTTTCTTCAACTTCTGCAACAGGTGCTTCTACGACAGCAGTTTCGGCTGCTGGCGCTGTCTCAAGAGGCAGCTCCGCCTGTTCGGCGGTTGCTTCAACGATTGCAGCTGTGGTGGCGGCCGGTTCATCGCTGTTGGCACTGCCGACAGCAGCGACGACCGGTTGTGGGGCGCTTGGGCTGTCCGTCGCAACTTCGGACAGGCCGTTCTCTTTAACCGCGGTTTCCGCCACGGCGTTTTCCGCGCCGGCTTCTGCAGTCTTACGCCCACGATTGCGACGGCGGCGTTGCGGTTCGCCTCGCTTCATATCGCTGGGCCGTTTGCGTGGCTTTTCCTGGTCCGCCTGGGAGTCCTGGCCGTCCCGGGCTTTCTCATTGGTTTTATCAAGGGATTCGTTAGCCGCTTCCTCTGCTGCCTCCGGGCGCTTGCGCTGCCCATCTCGCCCTCCGCGGCGGCGGCCCTGTTGGCCGTTGCCACGGCCCGACTCTTCCTCGCGTTGGCGTTTTTCCTGCCCGCGGTTGTCGTCTGAGCGCTTCTCATTCCTGCGTCCATCCTGGTCGCGTGACCGTTGTTCTGATGGTTTCCGGCCAGCCCCGCCGCGACGGCGATTGCGATTACCCTGTGATCGTTCGCGTGGCTTGGGAGCCGGCTTTTCAGTAACCGCGGGCTTGGCCTCTTCCACAGGTGCCGGCGCTTCCTCGCCAACCAGTCCCGACCAAAGGCGCGCAAGCAGGCCTTTTTTTGGAGCGGATGCGGCAAGTTCGCTTGCCGCAGCTTGTGCCGTGGGTGGCGCCGCGGGAGCCGGCACTGGTGTGGGTGCGGCCTGGGGTGATATGCCGGTGACTGCTGCGGTTTGTACCGGAATGTCGGCGCTGTGGCTGTCGCTGATAGCGTCGGTATCGGGGAGGGCGATGTCTACGTCATAGCTGACTTCGTGATCACCGTCGAGCTCGTCGTCGCGCAAGCGCTGGACCTCGAAGTGCGGGGTTTCGAGGTTGGGGTTGGGAATCACCAGGACACGGGTCTTGCTGACCTGTTCTATCTCTGACAACGCGGCGCGTTTCTCGTTGAGAAGGTATGCGGCTACATCTACCGGTACGATGGCGCGCACCTCGACACTGCGATCCTTGATAGCCTCTTCTTCGAGCAGCCGCAGGATGGACAGGGCCAGTGATTTGGTGTCGCGGATGCTGCCCTGGCCCGTGCAACGCGGGCATACGATGGCACTGGTCTCACCCAGTGACGGACGCAGGCGCTGGCGAGACATCTCAAGCAGGCCAAAGCGGGAGATGCGACCAACCTGTACCCTTGCCCGGTCGATCGCGAGAGCGTCACGCACCCGGTTTTCTACCGCGCGCTGGTTGCGTGCCGACAGCATGTCAATGAAATCGATGACAACCAATCCGCCCATATCGCGCAAGCGCAACTGGCGGGCAATTTCGTCAGCCGCTTCCAGGTTGGTATTGAGTGCTGTTTCCTCGATATCGCTGCCGCGCGTGGCGCGTGCAGAGTTGATGTCGATCGAGATAAGCGCTTCAGTAGGATCGATCACGATGGAGCCACCCGAAGGCAGCCTGACTTCGCGCTGGAACGCGGTTTCTATCTGGCTTTCTATCTGAAAACGATTGAACAGCGGTATATTGTCTTCGTATTTACGGATGCGACTCTTGTACTGGGGCATCACCTGGGCGACGAAATCCGTCGCCTGCTTGAACGCATCGTCAGAGTCTATAAGCACCTGGTCCACGTCATCCCGAAGGTAGTCGCGCACCGCCCGGATAATTACATTGCTCTCCTGGAACAACAGCTCCGGGGCCTTTACTTTCCCATTGGCAGCGGTAATTGCCTCCCACAACTGCAGCAGGTAATTAAGGTCCCACTGCAACTCCTCAGCGGAGCGGCCTACACCCGCGGTGCGGATAATGACGCCCATACCGTTCGGAATTTCCAGAGCGCTCAGGGCCTCGCGCAGCTCGGTGCGGTCATCGCCATCGATGCGACGGGAAATGCCTCCCGCCCGGGGGTTGTTGGGCATCAATACCATGTAGCGACCGGCGAGGCTGATGAACGTGGTGAGGGCCGCGCCCTTGTTGCCGCGTTCTTCCTTATCTACCTGAACAATAATCTCGGTGCCTTCCTTGACGACATCCCGGATCTTCATTCGCCCCTCGGAGTCTCCGGGTGGCTTGCGGTAAAAATACTCGCGGGCAATCTCTTTCAGGGGGAGAAAGCCGTGCCTGTCGGCGCCAAATTCCACAAAAGCCGCTTCCAGGCTTGGTTCAACCCGGGTGATCTTGCCTTTGTAGATATTGGATTTTTTTTGTACGCGGGTGCGGTTTTCAATGTCCAGGTCGTACAGACGCTGCCCGTCGACCATTGCTACGCGCAACTCTTCGTGTTGAGTCGCATTGATTAACATTTTTTTCATAATATGCCATTAGCCTTGTTGCAGCAGGCCTGGCGGGGCAGGAATCAGCGATAGAAGCCATCCGTGGGGACGACTGACAGGAGCCAGCGCATGGGTTCCC
Source organism: uncultured Gammaproteobacteria bacterium (assembly GCA_963765545.1). Lineage (GTDB taxonomy): Bacteria > Pseudomonadota > Gammaproteobacteria > Pseudomonadales > Halieaceae > JARRPM01. The sequence continues at coordinate 465,858 of CAVXWW010000004.1, forward strand.
GGCCGATAGTTGGCCGGGGGTTACTCGGGCGCCGCTCCAGGCGCTCAGGTGCTTAGTCTACGCCAACCAGCGGCAGGGCCGCGGTCGCTACAGCGTTATGGGGAAAGTTTGTGGTACTGCTTTCGCCTTTTTGCTAGTGTCGCAGCACCTGAGACCTGCGACTACGCTGTGTTATCTGAATAACTGATTCTGTGTCCCGGCAGAGTTTGCTGCGCGGTTTATTAAAGTGTCGGCACGCTTGTTTAGGTCAGCTTCATAATTCAGTTTGGCTGATGGCGAACATCTTTTGCCCGCGCTCTATACAATAGGCCGACATCCATTAGTCGGTGTGTGATCATGCTGGCGGAACCTTGCGTCTCGTTGGCAGGCCCAGTCAGTCGCCAGTGGGTTGCGTTATCACCAGCGCCGGTCTTTGGTCGCGGCGGGTGCAATCACACGCCAAGAGCATACCATCAAACGGAAGAAAATTAAATGATATCGGCCACTTATGTCTGACGCGGAGCAGGCCAAGCAGTCCCCCGGGGTCCATCATCTGTCCGTGGATGAGGGCTCTGCCGGCCAACGCCTGGACAATTTTCTGATACGTGAGCTGCGGGGCGTGCCCAAAACGCGACTCTACCGGGCACTGCGCAAGGGGGAGGTCAGGGTAAACAAAGGGCGCGTGAAGGCAGATTATCGCCTGGTGCTGGGCGACCTGGTTCGGATACCCCCCCTCAAACGCCCCTCGCCAACAGAACCTGCACCAGTGCCGCGTTACTGGGCTGAGCAAATCGGACAGAGGATCGTCTATGAGGATGAGCATCTGCTGGTTCTCAACAAGCCATCGGGCCTGGCGGTACACGGCGGCAGCGGCCTCAGCTTTGGCCTGATCGAGAGCCTGCGACAGCTGCGCCCCGCAGATCGCTATCTGGAGCTTGTGCACCGGCTGGACCGGGATACCTCCGGGCTGATCATGATCGCCCGCCGACCGGCAATGTTGCGTGAGTTGCACCGGCAATTGCGCGAAGATCATGTGGACAAGCGCTACCTGGCCCTGGTGGCGGGTAACTGGCCTCGAAGCCTGCGAGTGGTGGAGGCGCCGCTTGAAAAGAATGTCCTGCAATCCGGCGAGCGCATGGTGCGGGTTGCCCGCGACGGCAAGCGGTCGGTCACGGAGTTCTCTGTGGTGGAGCGATACGACCGGGCCACACTCATCGAGGCGAAGCCTGTTACCGGGCGAACCCACCAGATACGGGTACACGCCCGGCATGCGGGTTTTCCGCTGCTCGGCGACGCCAAGTACAGCGACGACAGGACCGCAGCCCTGTGCCAGGAGCTGGGCTTGCAGCGCCTGTTCCTGCATGCCCGCACGCTGCGCTTGTCTCTACCTCAACAGGGCGATATCGAGTTCAACGCCGAGCTGGATCAAGAGTTAGAAAATACATTATATAAATTACGTAACTAGCTAAATATGATAGTAATATTTGATTGGGATGGGACGCTTTGTGACTCTATCGACCACATAGTGGATGCCATGCGGGATACAGCGGCAGAGCTGTCCCTGGAATCGCCGCCGGAGGAAGAGATCCGCAATATTGTGGGGCTGGGTCTGCCGGAAGCCCTGGCCAGGCTGTTCCCTCGGCTTGACGATGCCGACATTACCTCAGTTGCTGCCGCCTACTCGCGCCACTTCTCGTCTCCAGACAGGGCCCCCAGCCGATTGTTTGATGGGGCAATGGATACCTTGCTTGCCTTGCGTGCCCGCGGCCTGGAATTGGGCGTGGCAACGGGCAAGAGTCGAAAGGGGCTTGATCGGGTGTTGGCTGGGCTGGGGCTGTCGGAGTTTTTCGAAGCGACCCGCTGTGCCGACGAGACCCACTCCAAGCCCCACCCGCGCATGCTGCATGAAATCATGACGGTTCGCAGTAAAAGCGTAGACGAGGTTCTGGTGATAGGGGACAGCGAATATGACCTTGAAATGGCGAGTAATGCCGGAGTTCGCTCGGTAGGCGTCAGTTTCGGGGTCCATGACAGCGAGCGGCTCGCCGCGCATCAGCCCATGGCAATTGTTGATACCTTGCCCCAGTTGCTGGATCTCACAGTCCTTCGCCGCTAGCCCGGTCGGTCCCCCAGGATAGAGACTCCTGCTTCGGCCAGAAGGCCGGTGAGGGCTATCAGCGGCAAACCCTCCAGGCTGGTGGGGTCGCGGCCCTCCAGCCGGGCGAACAGCGCAATGCCCAGGCCCTCGCACTTGAAACTGCCGGCGCAGTCATAGGGCTGTTCCAACAGCAGGTAGTTTTCGATGCTTTTGTCGTCAATGTCGCGAAAATAGGCGCTGAAAGGTTCCACCTCGCACCGCTCAAAGCCTTCTGAGGCGCGGCACAGGGCCACGCCGGTATAGAATTGAACGACCCGGCCTGCGCTGGCTCGCAATTGCGCCCGCGCAGCGGGGTGATTGCCGGGCTTGCCCATTACCCGGCCATCGAGAGCTGCAACCTGGTCGCTGCCGATCACCAGCGCTTCGGGATGTTTCGCTGCTACCGAGCGCGCTTTTGCCAGCGCCAGGCGAGCAGCCATTGCCCCCGGGGCTTCGTCGGGCAGGCGTTTTTCGTCCACTTCGGGCGAGTGGCACTGAAAAGGGATCTGCAGTCGCCCGAGCAGACCCTGCCTGTAAGGCGAGGTAGAGGCGAGAATGATGTCCATAACCGGGTTTCTTATTCCTGTAGGTAATTGAGTGAACTGTTTGTATTTTAAAGATATTTTTGACAAAGAGGGAAACCGCCCCTATGATGCGCCGCTATGTTGAGTGAGCCCCTCCCGAGCACGCTGGATGTCCGCAAGGCAGCCACGCGTGGCGTGAGTGTCAGAGGGACGCTAAAACCACTTGATTTGCAGCGTTTTCGCAGCCTGTTGGCGAGCGACGACGGGGTGATTCAGGCGGAGTTATCGTTCTTCCGGGACGAGGAAAACAGGTACCTGATCCAACTGGCCGTGAAGGCAGATGTGATTGTGACCTGCCAGCGCTGCCTTGAGCAACTGCCCATCCCCCTGACCTGTGAAAACACGGTGGCGGTTGTTTGGACGGACGAGCAGGCTGCTCATCTTCCTCGCCACCTGGAACCCTTGATCGTTGACGAGGAGGGCTGCAAGCTTTGGGATGTGGTTGAGGATGAACTGATACTGGCGCTGCCGCCCTTCAGTTATCACGACACAGAACAGTGCCAACAGATTTTGGCAAGGTTTAATGCCGAGCAGGCTCCCACAGAGGAAGCGCTGACGGCGGAGAAACCGAATCCGTTTAACGTGCTGGCGCAATTGAAGCCCGGCAGCAAACACTAGGAGTCAGTCATGGCTGTCCAGAAGAGTAAGAAAACGCGTTCACGTCGCGGTATGCGTCGTTCGCACGATGCACTGTCCGGCCCCACCCTGTCTGTAGACCAGACTTCGGGTGAGACGCATCGCCGTCATCATATTACTGCCGACGGTTTCTATCGCGGCAAAAAAGTGATCGAGACCGGCGCCGAAGACTGAGGTCAGTCGTGTCCTGCCAGCCATGGCTGCGATATGGCTAGCGTTCGATCAAGCAGGCCGGGGAACGTCGTTCTCCGGTTTTTTTCTGGGCGACATTTAACAACGCCTCACCCGGTACCAGTCCAGTCGGCCCCGGCCTATCACTTCTCTATCTATACTCAAGCAAGCGGCAAACAGAAGCCAGCGCCTTGTCTTTATTGTGCGCTACACTTTCGCATTCAGTAGCGTGTTATTGACGGCTGGTACACCCCTGATTTTTTGCCCGCCAAAGACAGCAACCAGGAGCTTTTTATGTCAGACAAACTGATCGCCTTTGTTTTCCCCGGACAGGGTTCCCAGAAGGTAGGCATGCTGGCGGCTGCCCACGAGCGGTTTGCTGCGGTGCGCGATACCTTTACTCAAGCATCCGAGGCCCTGGGCTATGATATGTGGGACCTGGTTCAAAATGGCGAACAAGACGCACTTAACCTCACCGAGACCACCCAGCCCGTATTGCTTACCTGCAGCGTGGCATTATGGCGTGCATGGCTTGCCCAGGGTGGATCCAGCCCGAAGATCATGGCGGGCCACAGCCTGGGCGAGTTTTCGGCTCTGGTCTGTGCGGGAGCACTCGACTTTGCCGATGCTGTGCAACTGGTGAAACAGCGCGGCGCCTTTATGCAAACTGCAGTGCCGGTGGGCGAAGGTGCCATGGCGGCGATCATTGGCCTGGATGATGACACCATCAACCGGGTGTGCCAGGAGGCAGCCCAGGCCTCCGGGCGCACGGTAGCCGCGGTAAATTTCAACTCTCCGGGACAGGTCGTTATAGCCGGCGATACGGGTGGGGTTGATGAGGCGATAGGGCGCTTGAAGGATGCGGGGGCCAAGCGCGCCATGCCCTTACCGGTGAGCGCGCCTTTCCACACCGCCCTGATGAAGCCCGCTGGCGAACGCCTTGCCGAAGCTATTGCCCAGCTGCCGATAAATTCGCCCGCGATACCGGTGGTGCACAATGTGCATGCCGCGACCGAGCGAGACCCACAGCGTATTCGTGAACTACTGGTGGAACAGATTTACAGCCCTGTGCAATGGACAGCCTGTATTCAGTCGATTGTCGCCGCGGGGGCTACCGATGTTGTCGAGTGCGGCCCCGGTAAGGTGCTTTCCGGGCTCAATCGTCGAATCGATAAATCACTACAGAGCTTTTCTATTGAAGAGCCTGATGACTTGCTGGCAGCATTAACGGCACTTAACGCTTAGTACCCGCCCTTGGCATATAACCCATACCAAAGAGAGTAGATCTTATGAGCGAGCAAAATAAAGTAGCGCTGGTAACAGGCGCGAGTCGCGGTATTGGCAAGGCGATCACCCAGCACCTCGCGGCCGGCGGCTTTACCGTAGTGGGCACCGCGACCACTGAGGCTGGCGCAGAAAAAATATCGGCATACCTGCAGGAAGCGGGCAATGCCGGTTGCGGTATGGCGCTGAACGTGGCTCAGGATGACAGCGTCAGCAGCGTGATAAAGGCTATTTCGGAGCAATATGGCGCGCCGCTGGTATTAGTCAATAACGCGGGAATCACCCGGGACAATATATTGATGCGCATGAAGCCCGATGAATGGGGTGATGTGATTGAAACCAACCTGACAGCGCTTTACCGAGTGAGTAAAGCCTGTGTGCGCGGTATGACCAAGGCCCGCTGGGGAAGGATAGTAAACATTACATCGGTGGTCGGTTCCATGGGCAATATGGGCCAGGCCAACTACGCGGCAACCAAGGCCGGTGCGGAAGGGTTTTCACGCGCGCTGGCCCGCGAGCTCGGGTCCCGCTCTATCACAGTGAACTGTGTCGCGCCGGGTTTTATTGATACGGACATGACCCGGGAATTATCCGAGGAACAGCGCGCCCTGATGCTGGGTCAGATTCCCCTGGGACGGTTGGGAGCAGCCGATGAGATAGCGGCGCTGGTCGCGTTTATTTGCAGCGATGCCGCCGCCTATATTACCGGGGAAACTGTACACATTAATGGCGGCATGTACATGGCTTAAGCTGTTGAAAAAAAACAACAAAAACCGGTGAAAGACGACGCGGCAAAAAAAATTTTAAACTCTCTGGTAAAACAGAGTAAACTGCGCGCTCAGGCCGGTTTAATCGGGTTTGGTTCAGCACTAATCTCAGGAGCAGAGAATAATCATGAGCAGCATTGAAGAACGCGTTAAGAAAATCGTCGCAGAACAACTTGGCGTAAAAGAAGAAGAAGTGCAGACTGAGGCCTCTTTCGTAGAGGATCTGGGCGCTGATTCTCTCGACACCGTCGAACTGGTAATGGCGCTTGAGGAAGAGTTCGAAACAGAGATCCCCGATGAGGAAGCTGAAAAAATCACTACTGTGAAACTGGCGATTGATTACATCACTGAAAACCTCGCCTGATCACCCTCTTTCTTTCTCAGAAAAAGCCGTTTCTATTTGCGATAGAGCGGCTTTTCTTATTTGTACCCGGTAGCTTATCGGGCGTACGCGATCGCGATACCTTGTCACTAAGGAGTTAACGTGTTGATTGGCAGAAGAGTCGTAGTGACCGGCATGGGTATGTTGAGCCCTGTTGGCAATACCGTCGAGGAAACCTGGAAGGGAATCCTGGCTGGCACAAGCGGTGTAGCCCCGATCGAGACTTTTGACGTCTCTGCTTACAGCACGCGGTTCAGTGCCAGCGTCAAGGACTTTGACATTTCAGAGTACCTGCCAGTCAAGGATGCGCGAAAGATGGACCAGTTCGTCCAGTTCGGCATGGCGGCCGGTATCCAGGCCATGAAGGACAGCGGCCTGGAGATCAGCGAGGAGATGGCCCCGCGAGTAGGCTGTGCGATTGGCTCGGGGATAGGTGGAATCGGCCAGATCGAAAAAAATGCGGAGATCATCCGTACCTCCGGGCCGCGTAGAATTTCGCCGTTTTTTGTTCCGGGCTCCATTATCAATATGATCTCCGGCAACCTGTCGGTTATGTTCAATCTCCAGGGCCCAAACCTTGCCATTGTCACCGCCTGCACCTCGGGCACCCACAATATCGGTCTGGGCGCCAAGTTGATAGCGGCGGGGGATGCCGATGCCATGCTGGTAGGTGGCGCCGAGATGGCGACCACACCGGTGGGCCTGGGTGGTTTTGCTGCGGCCCGTGCTCTGTCTACCCGCAACGATGACCCACAGGCGGCATCGCGCCCGTGGGACCGTGACCGGGACGGCTTCGTCCTGGGCGATGGTGCCGGCGTGCTGATGCTCGAGGAGTATGAAATGGCGCGAGCACGCGGTGCAAAAATATACGCGGAGATCCTTGGGTTTGGTATGAGCGGCGACGCCTATCACATGACCTTGCCCCCCGAAGATGGCAGGGGCGCCGCAGCGGCCATGTCAAACGCCATCCGGGATGCCGGCATCGCCGTCGAACGGATCAGTTATATCAACGCCCACGGCACCTCTACTAACGCCGGTGACCTTGCCGAGAGCAGGGCAGTGGAAACTGTTCTGGGTAATGCCGCGGCGCAGGTGGCGGTGAGTTCCACCAAGTCCATGGTAGGCCATTTACTCGGTGCGGCTGGCGCCGTTGAGGCGATATTCTCTATTCTGGCATTGCGCGACCAGGTGGCACCACCGACGATCAACCTCGAACATCCCGATGAGGGCTGTACGCTCAATTACGTGCCCAATACGGCCCAGGAGCGAGCCATCGACTGTGTCATCTCGAACTCCTTCGGTTTCGGCGGTACCAACGGCTCGCTGTTGTTTGCAAACCCCGATTGACAACCAGACCCGTGCACGGGGATTCCCTGATATGGCTGGATGGAGTGCGGGTATCGTCTCTCCCACTGCCTGACCGTGGGCTCGAGTTCGGTGATGGTTTGTTTGAAACCCTGCTGATACACGCCTCTGAACCGCTTTACCCGGAGTTGCACCTGGCCCGCCTCAGCAAGGGCTGCACTGCACTGGGCTTTCCTGATTGTGACACTGCAGTGAGAGAGCAGCTGCAGGTGGTTGGCTATGCAATTGCGGCACTGGACTGGGCCAGGGGGGCGCTCAGGATAACCCTGACTCGCGGCGCGGGGCCCAGGGGCTACGCCCCGCCCGACAATCCCACACCCCGTATCATTATCAGTGCCACCGCCCTGGGCGAGGGTGCCCGGGACATGCCCGCACCCGCCGCCCTTATGTTGTCGAGTGTGCGGTGGCCAACCCAGCCAATGCTGGCGGGGCTGAAACACCTCAATCGGCTAGAGCAGGTTCTGGCCGCGCGCGAGTATCGCAGCGCTGGCAGTGATGAGGCAGTGATGCTGGACCAGGACGGCAGGCCAGTCTCGGTGGTGGCCGGTAACCTGTTTCTGGTCTGCGAGCGGCGTATCCTGACCGCGCCCTTGGTCAATTGCGGTATCGCCGGAACCCGTAGAAGTCTCATAATGCAGCGCTGGGCGCCAGCTCTTGGCATGGTGGTGGAGGAAGTGGATCTCAGTATGGCGCAACTCGAGACAGCGCAGGAGATTTTTTACAGCAACAGCCTGCTCGGTCTGCGTCCGGTAGCGACCCTGGGGCAGCATCGCTGGTCGTCTCATCAGGTGTGTGAGGCGCTCCACCAGCAGTACTGGGGCGAGTTGACGTGATTCGCAAGCTGCTGCTTCTATTGCTGTTGGTTTTACTGGCCGGTGTATGGGCAACGCAGGAGTTGGAGCGGCGCTGGCAGGAGACCCTGCTGTTGCCCCCGGATGGTTTGCCCTTGATTGTCGCGCCCGGCGAGTCTCTGCGCACAGTGGCGAACCGACTGCACGCAGAGGGTGTTCTGCCGTACCCGGAGCTACTCATTCTGTACGGGCGCTGGACCGGCATCGATCAGCAAATAAAGCGCGGTGAATACCGACTGGCCGGCCGGTTGACGCCACTGATGCTGCTGGAACTGCTGCGCAGTGGCAAAGTTGTCGAGTATCAGGTGACCCTGCCTGAGGGGATCACCGTGCGTCGTGCGATGGAGATACTGGCGGCCCAACCCCACCTTGAGGCTGAGCTGGAAGGGCCTGAAGATGCCCGTATTGAGGCGCTCATCAAACCCTATACACACACTGAAGGCCTGTTTTTCCCGGACACCTATCAGTACGCCCGCAATACAACTGACCTTGAACTGCTGCAGCGGGCCCACAAAAAAATGATCGAGGTACTGGCGCAGGAATGGCAGGGCAGGGCACCCGAGCTGCCCTACGAGACCCCCTACGAGGCCCTGATCATGGCATCTATCATCGAGCGGGAGACCGGCCTGCCGCAGGAGAGAGGGCAAATAGCCGGGGTGTTTGTCAGGCGTTTGCAAAAGGGCATGCGGCTGCAAACAGACCCCACTATTATTTACGGTCTGGGCCCCGAATTTGACGGCAACCTGCGTCGCAGCCACCTGACTGACGATAACAATGTGTATAACACTTACCGGATTGCCGCCTTGCCGCCCACGCCTATTGCCCTTCCGGGCAGGGCGTCCATACATGCAGCGCTGCACCCCGAGGCGGGGGATGCCCTGTTTTTTGTTGCCAGGGGTGATGGGGGCCATGAATTCAACGCAACCCTGGCAGGGCACGAGAAGGCTGTGCGAAAGTTTCAACTGCGTCGTAAAAAGGATTACCGCTCAAGCCCGGAGGTACATCAGAAGTGATCGCCAGAGGCCTGTTCATTACAGTGGAAGGAGGTGAGGGTGTTGGTAAATCCACCAATATCGCTTTCCTGCAGCAACAGCTGGCGGAGCAGGGCGTGGACCTGCTTGTCACCAGGGAGCCGGGGGGAAGTAGGCTGGGGGAGGCAATCAGGCAGTTACTGCTGGCGGTGGATGATGAGGCGGTCGATCCTATGGCGGAACTGCTGCTGATATTCGCCGCCCGTGCGCAGCACATTCGAACCCGCATCGAACCGGCGTTGGCGGCGGGGCAGTGGGTACTCAGTGATCGTTTTACCGATGCGACGTATGCATACCAGTGCGGTGGCCGCGGTATTGATCGCGATGCGGTTAGCGCGCTGGAGCAACTGGTCCAGGGGTCCCTGCGACCCGATTGCACGCTGTTACTGGATGCCCCTGTAGCAACGGGTATGGCCAGGGCGCGCGGCAGGGGCGAGCTGGATCGCTTCGAGCGGGAGGAGTTGGCATTTTTCGAGCGGGTGCGCAGAGCCTACCTTGAGCAGGCGGAAACAAGCAGTGGGCGCTATCGCATCATTGATGCCAGCCAGACACTGGAATCGGTGCAGCAGCAGCTACTTAAGGTGTGTCATGAACTGACCAATTGCTGGGGTGTGAGGCACCCGGTGTCGTGACAGTAGCGGCGGAGATCCCCGCGGTGAGCACACCGCTACCCTGGCAGGCAGGAATATGGGCGCGCCTGAATGAGCAGTTGGAAGAGGGGCAACTCCCTCATGCCCTGTTGATAACAGGTCCTGAGTTTATCGGTAAGTCTCGCCTTGCGCTGGCGCTGACCCGCCTGCTCCTTTGCGCGCGACCGGTAGCGGGGCTGAACTGCGGCGAATGTCACCCCTGTGAGCTTAGCGCCAGTGGTAATCACGGGGATCTGCGTTGGCTGGAGCCTGACGGCAAGAGCCAGATTATCAAGATCGATCAGGTCCGTGCCCTGGTGGAGTTTACCAGCCGGACGGCCAGCTTTGGTTTGCGCAAAGTTGCCATCATATCGCCCGCCGAGCGGATGAATACCAACGCCGCAAATGCCCTTTTGAAAGTGCTTGAGGAGCCGCCTGCCAATACCTACCTGGTCCTGGTCTGTCACCGCCCGCATGGTCTGCCGGCAACGATACGGTCGCGCTGCCAGCTCCTCAAGCCGCCACTCCCCAATACTGAGCAGAGTGTCGAATGGCTGGCTCCGCAGTGTGGTGGGCCCCAGGAGAGCGAACGGCTACTGAAACTAGCCTCTGACCGTCCGCTGCTGGCGGCCGGGCTTTACGGGCAGCCCGGTGGAGAGCGGCTACAGCTTGTCCAGCACGCCATGACCGAGGTGTTTGCCGGGCGCGCTGGCGTTGCTGTGCTGACTGCCGCCCTGGCGGGAGAAGACCTAGTGCAGGCGCTGGCGCATCTTGCCCAGGGGATACAGTCACTTCTGCGCAATCTGGATGGCGGGGCACTGGCCAGTGACCAGGCCCGGTCCGGATTTGCGCTGCTGGATGAAATCTCGCAGATCCAGCGAGCAATAAACGGCGGCTCCAACCCTAATCCGCAGCTGTTGCTGGATGCTTTATTGGGAAAAGTACAGAGAATGTTGGGCGATGGAGGCCTTGGTGATAATATCGTGAAGAACTAATAGGGCGTTTCTTTATGAGCGACGAAAGGCAAAACAGCCGCAATGGCATTCTTTCCCTGACGATCAAGGATAAGGCCGTACTATATTCCGCCTATATGCCATTCCTGCAGTATGGCGGAATCTTTGTACCCACCAACAAAACCTACGACATCGGCGATGAGGTCTTCATGTTGCTCACCCTGATGGATGAGCCGGAAAAGATACCTATTGCAGGTAAAGTCGTGTGGGTAACCCCCCGGGGAGCCCAGGGGAATCGCACGGCAGGCATTGGCGTTCAATTCAGTGAGCAGGACTCCAACGCCAACGCCAAGATTGAAAACCACCTGGCCGGGTCGCTCTCTTCCGATCGCCCAACCCACACGATGTAGCGCCGCCACTCCTAACAAAAAATTTAGAAAGGCATCACAACCTATTGAATTTAATAATATATAAGCAAAAAAAATGGGTCCCGAAAGGGACCCAAGAAGACCATTAGGAGTGAAACATAAAGGAATCTCTTCCCTCACGGAGCATTGGGTTTGCTCCTGTAGCGGCCCGATAATTCCAGGGGATGGGCAACCACGGTTTAAGTATCGCCCATCAATCTGATTTTGCCATGTCCCTGTAATCGTTTTTTTAGCCTTTTTTGACATATCAATATACTTTTTAATTTCATTTAGTGCTAATGGGGGTATGTGTGGAGCCATCTGGCGAGTTTCTGACCGGCGTTCTTGAGGGCTTCTATGGGCGTGAATGGACATTTGAAACCCGCCTTGCCTATGCCGGATATCTGGCGCAGGCCGGCCTGAACACCTGCCTGTATTGCCCTAAAGCCGATTCCTACCTGCGCAAGTGCTGGCAGCACGACTGGCCCGCGCCCCAGTGGCAGCAGTTGCTCGATCTTGCTGCAACCTACCGACAGCACGGTATTTACTGGGGTGTTGGCCTGTCACCCTTTGCGCTGTATCAGCAATACGGGGTGCGAGAGCGCGAGCAGTTGCGGCGCAAGGTGGCGAGACTGGCCGAGCTTGAGAGCCCGCTACTGGCGATCCTGTTTGACGATATGCCCGGGGACCTGGACGCGCTGGCCACCAGGCAGGCAGATATTGTCAACGACGTGCACTCCTGGTTGCCTGGCACAAGGCTGATGGTGTGCCCCACTTACTATTCCTTTGACCCGGTGCTGGAAAAGTTTTTTGGTCGAATGCCTCGCGATTACTGGCCTCAGCTGGGTCGTGAAATCCCCGCGGGTGTGGACATCTTCTGGACCGGGAACCAGGTTTGTTCGGATGCGATCACAGGTGCGGACATAGAGCAGATCTATGAGCAGCTGAAGCGCCCCGTGCTGCTGTGGGATAACTATCCAGTGAACGACGGGGCAGTGCGCAGCAACTTCCTGTATCTGGATAAGCTGTCCCGGCGCGACTCCCTGCCCGATGAGTTACTCAGTGGCCACCTGTGCAACCCGATGAACCAGGGCCTGTTGTCACTTCCTGCGGTAGCCGGACTGGCGGCTCTATATCAAACGGAAGCTGCACCGGATAAATGGGTGGAGCGGGCCATAGGTAGTAGCACATGGACCCAGTTGCAGGTCGACCGGCACGAGTTCCAGGAGGTGGGCCTGTCCGGCATGAGTGAGCAGCGCCGCGATGAACTTGCCGCTCGCTATCGGGTGCTGCCGGGGCAGGCCGCCAGTGAGGTTTGTGGCTGGTTACAGGGGGAATATACATTCGACCCCGCCTGCCTCACAGACTGAGTCAGACATGAAGCATTCTGTCACAGCCAACCCGGGCATCTCGCTTGAAAGCGGGGAGCCTCTGGCGTGTTATGCCCATTGGCGCAAAGCGCTGCAACTGGACGAGGCGGTCCTGTTGGTCGAATTCGCGCTGGATACACCCTGGCAGGGTGCGAACAGGCAGGTGGCACTGACCGCTATTTACTGTCTGTGGGGCGCCAACCTCAGCGTCGCGGTTACCGATAGGCCACTGGTTTTCGAGGGCGGCCTCTCACCGCGTGCGCAGTATCTGCGCTGGGTATCTGTGCAGCAACTGGTGAGCGTTGACCCGCCTATGCCGATGCGGCTTGTCCCACAGTGCATTGCCAAGCCCTGGGGCCGGGAGATCTGGTACACGGGGATAGAGCAACGTGGGGTCTGTCAATTTGCCTGCGGCGAAGCCCGCACCCCCATACCGTGGCTGCAGTCAGTACTGCCCTGCGCATCCGCCGGCGTGCCCGGTGAGCCACTCGTACTGCTGAAGATTCTGGACCCATCACCTCAGCCGGTATTGGGTGACCTGTACTTTGAGCTGCATGAGTCCAAGCGCGAGGCCTACGTGGTGACCCGGATCAGCCGACAGGCCTGGCCCGACGGTGTCGGCTATATCCGCTACGGTTTTAACCCGCGACATATTGCGCGCTATCCCTCAGAGGATGCGTTCCGGGCGGATTACCTGGACGCGGTGCTTGCCTACGAAGCCCAGCGCCGGACCATGGATGCGCTGGCTGACAAGGGTGGGGTTGCGGCCCCGGCCCAGCTCGCAACGGAGCGGCGGTTGCGCGAGCATATGGACTCATTTACCGCCATGCGTCCAGTGCAAGCCGGGGACGTGGTGCAGGTGCCTGTGCTGCTGCCGCACGCTTTGCAACACGGCGTCAGGGTGGTCGAGTTCCAGACGCCGACCTACGAGCGCAAAATACTGTCTTTTGCGCAGAAGGTGCTTACCCAGGATCACTGGGACAGCCGCGAAGCTGTCGCCGCGATGCGGCTTGCCCCCCCCGAAGAGTCGGGCCGGGTGCAGCGCCCGGGCTCCGCTGGCGTCGGCATTGAGCAAATCGTGGATTTCCCGGAATTTGAAGTGGAGAGGGTGACGATAAGCGGTGGCTCAAGATGGTTGGCTGAAGCGGCCTCCACCTACCGCCTGCTGATTGTTCTGAGCGGGGAGCTCACGCTTGCGGGGGCAGTCTATGGGTCAGAACAGGCCGTGCTTTTACCGCGCCAATGGCAGGGCGAGCTGCTCGCCTCGCAGGCCGCGTCACCACTGGAGTTTCTGCTGGCACGGCCCAATTGTTAAGTGGTTGAACCGGGTGTGGCTTTGTGGCAGAATCTGCGCCCTTATGAGTACCCTCGGCGGCGGTCCGCGAGCATCATTATTCAAAGTTAATCAATAGGTTATGGCTATAATCTGATAGACTTTCTAATGAGATGGCCATCGATTGATGGGTATTTCCATAGGCGGAAGTGGCGAAATTGGTATACGCGCTGGATTTAGGTTCCAGTGCCGCAAGGCGTGAGAGTTCGAGTCTCTCCTTCCGCACCATATTTTACACAGGACTGTGCCCTCTAGCCGGGCATGGCCAAATTGAGCGGACGCTGTCGGCGTCCGACACCTATCGGATCGTAGTAGAGGAAATACCATGCAGGTTTCAATTGAGACGACTTCAGGTCTGGAGCGTCGTTTAACTGTTGGCGTACCCGCAGAGCGCATAGAGTCCGAGGTCAACAACAGACTGCAAAAAGCAGCTGGCAATGTTCGCCTGGCTGGCTTCCGTCCAGGCAAGGTCCCTATGAAGATCATGCGTCAGCGCTTCGGCGAGGGTGTGCGCCAGGAGGTCCTGGGAGAGGTTATGAACCAGTCTTTCCAGGAGGCCATTGTGCAGGAAAAACTGCGACCCGCGGGGCGTCCCAGCATTGAGCCGAGAAACCTGGAAGCGGGCAAGGACCTCGAATATATCGCCACATTCGAGGTATTCCCCGACGTGGAAGTCGTGGAAATGAAGGACTTTGAGGTAGAAAAGCCGGTTGCTGAGGTCACCGACGAGGACGTGGACAACATTATCGATGTCTTCCGCAAGCAGCAGGGAACCTGGGAGGTGGTGGAAAGAGCCGCGGCAGAGGGCGACAAGGTGAACATTGATTACGTGGGCACCCGTGATGGCGAAGAGTTTGACGGTGGCACAGCCAGTGGCAGTGATCTGGAGCTTGGGTCCGGCCGTATGATTCCTGGATTCGAAGATGGTGTTGCAGGCATGGTTGCGGGGGAAGAAAAAACCCTGGCGTTGAGCTTTCCGGAGGACTACCACAACGAAGACCTGAAAGGTGCGGCGGTGGAGTTCAAGATCAAGCTCAACTCGGTGCAGGAACTGGTACCCGCTGAGCTCAACGAGGAGTTGTTTGCCAAGTATGGGGTCGAAGAAGGTGGTCTTGACGTGTTTCGCGATGAAGTGCGGGGGAACATGACCCGGGAGCTCAAAAATGCTGTTCAGGGCAAGGTCAAGCAGCAGGTCATGGATGCTGTGGCAGCTGCACATACCGGCCTTGAAGTGCCGCGCGCATTGATAGAAGGCGAGATAGACGTGATGCGCAACCAGATGTTGCAGCAGTTTGGTGGCGCAGGGGGCGCGGATCTGGACCTGAAATCCCTGCTGCCGGATGATATGTTCACGGAAAACGCAGAAACCCGGGTGCGACTGGGACTGGTGCTGGCTGAACTGGTCAGCAAGTTCGCGCTCTCGGCGGATAGCGAAAAGGTGCGAGAAGCTATCGAGGAGATGGCCTCCACCTATGAGGATCCAACGGAAGTTATCAACTACTTCTATTCCAACCAGGAGCAGCTCGCATCTATCGAATCACGGGTGTTGGAAGACCAGATGGTTGAAAAACTCCTGGAGAGTGCCCATATCGTTGAGAAGGCCTGCAGTTATCAGGACGCTCTTGCCCAGGGTCAGCGCGAGGCGTGACGCGCGGCTGCGGCTGGAAAGGGCATCCATACATTTGATCGACCGTAATCAGGGGAAGACATTTATGTCATTTCAGTTCGACGGGCAAAACAACAATACAATCAATAACCTGGGACTGGTTCCCATGGTGGTCGAGCAGACTGCCAGGGGAGAGCGTTCATACGACATCTACTCCAGGCTGTTGAAAGAGAGAGTCATTTTCGTTGTTGGTGCGGTGGAAGACCACATGGCCAACCTCATCGTGGCCCAGCTGCTGTTTCTGGAGTCGGAGAACCCTGACAAGGACATCCACCTGTACATCAACTCCCCGGGCGGCTCCGTGACCGCTGGCTTGTCCGTGTACGACACGATGCAGTTTATCAAGCCCGATGTCAGCACCATGTGTATTGGCCAGGCGGCCTCCATGGGCGCGTTTTTGCTGTGCGGCGGGACTCCGGGCAAGCGCTATTGCCTGCCCAATGCACGTACCATGATTCACCAGCCAAGCGGTGGCGCCCAGGGTCAGGCAACCGACATCGAAATCCAGGCCAAGGAAATCCTGATCATTCGAAAGCGGCTGAATGAGTTGATGGCGGAGCACACTGGGCAACCGCTGGAGGTCATCGAGCGCGATACCGAACGGGACCGCTTCATGAATGCCAGCCAGAGCAAGGAATACGGGCTGATTGACGAGGTTTTGACCAGCCGTGATCTCCCCGTAGACGCTGATTCAGCGTAAAGCAATATCTTGTGCCGGCTCTGCGGGAGGGCTGTGAAAGCCCCCGCAAATTCTGCAGGATATACACCTTTTAGCCCCCTCAGGGCTTGCAAATAGCCGTAAAAGACATCATCGTAGAGTATAGCGTGATGAGGCATAGATACAGAGGGCGTAGGGCAGCCGAATGACTGAAAAAACCAGCAACTCCAGTGACGGCGGCAAACTGCTGTACTGTTCCTTCTGCGGCAAGAGCCAACACGAGGTTCGCAAGTTAATCGCGGGCCCATCTGTTTTCATCTGCGATGAATGTGTTGACCTTTGCAACGATATTATCCGCGAGGAAGTACAGGAAAGCACCGGCGATTCCAGCCAGGAAAGCCTGCCGGTCCCCCAGGAAATCAACGCGATCCTCGACGAATATGTCATCGGGCAGAAGCGGGCGAAGAAGGTTCTCTCCGTCGCGGTGTACAACCACTACAAGCGGCTGCGTCACGGCCAGGGCCGCGGTCAGGAAGTAGAGCTGGGCAAAAGTAATATCCTGCTGGTAGGACCTACCGGTAGCGGCAAGACTCTGCTTGCAGAAACGCTGGCGCGGCTGCTCGACGTTCCCTTCACTATCGCCGATGCCACCACACTCACCGAGGCAGGTTATGTCGGTGAAGACGTGGAGAATATTATCCAGAAGCTGCTCCAGAAATGCGACTACGATGTTGACAAGGCCCAGGTTGGCATCGTCTACATCGATGAAATCGACAAGATCTCACGCAAGTCCGACAACCCCTCCATTACCCGGGATGTCTCTGGGGAGGGCGTTCAGCAGGCGCTGCTCAAACTGATAGAGGGCACCGTTGCCTCTGTTCCACCACAGGGTGGGCGCAAGCATCCGCAACAGGAATTTTTGCAGGTCGATACCTCGAACATCCTGTTCATCTGTGGCGGTGCATTTGCCGGCCTCGACAAGGTCATCAGAAATCGTTCGGAGAAAGGCGGCATCGGCTTCTCTGCAGAAGTAAAGAGCAAGGATGAACGCCGCAATGTTGGCGAGTTGCTGTTTGATCTTGAGCCGGAAGATCTGGTGCAATACGGGCTTATTCCCGAGTTTGTAGGGCGCCTGCCAGTGATTGCCACGCTGGAAGAGCTGGATGCTGATGCACTGGTCCAGATCCTTACCGAGCCCAAGAATGCGCTGACCAAGCAGTACAGCAAGCTGTTCGACATGGAAGGGGTGGAAGTGGATTTTCGCGAGGACGGCCTGCGCGCCATCGCGGAAAAAGCCATGGAGCGCAAGACCGGCGCCCGCGGCCTGCGCTCTATCCTGGAAGGTGTGTTGCTGGATTCCATGTACAACATTCCTTCGCGTACCGATGTGAGCAAAGTCGTGATCGATGAGTCTGTCATTCGCGGCGATTCTGAACCACTGCTGGTATACCAGAGCAACGAGCCCACCCCCAGGGCTGCATCAACTGACGAATAAGCCCGGCGCAGTCGCCGGGCAGGTAATGGCGGCGCGATCTCCTGGTCCGGTTTAGGACCGGGCGCTTGTAATTATCAAAACCGCCCCCACCTACTGTATTGTCAGTTCAGAAATTCGTTCAACCCGGAGATGTTTATGGGTTCTTCCTCTGTTATCGAACTCCCCCTGCTGCCCCTGCGTGATGTGGTGGTATATCCCCATATGGTGCTGCCGCTGTTTGTCGGGCGGGAAAAGTCGATTGAGGCGCTTGAATACGCCATGGCCAACGACAAGCAGGTTCTGCTGGTGGCCCAACGAAATGCCGCGGATGATGATCCCTCCGCCGACGATATCTACCAGATGGGTACCGTCTCAAACATCCTGCAGCTGCTGAAGCTGCCCGACGGCACTATCAAGGTATTGGTAGAAGGCGGTTACAGGGCGGTAGTCGACAGCGTTGATGACGAGGGTAATTTTGTCATTGTAGGAGTGCGTGAAGTCATCAGCGATGAGATTCCCGACAGTGAGGTAGAGGGCTTGCTGCGCTCTACCATCACCCAGTTTGAAAAATACGTCAATCTAAGCAAGAAGGTACCCGCCGAGGTGTTGACCTCGTTGACCGGTATCGACGAACCCGGTCGGCTGGCGGATACTATCGCTGCCCATATGAGTGTTGACCTGGAAGAGAAGCAACGCATTCTGGAAATAACAGGCATTCGTCAGCGCCTGGAGCATCTTCTGGGCCTGATGGAAGCGGAGATAGATCTTTTCCAGGTGGAGAAGCGTATCCGCGGTCGGGTCAAGAAACAGATGGAAAAGAGTCAACGCGAGTACTATCTCAACGAGCAGATGAAGGCCATCCAGAAAGAACTGGGAGAGATGGACGAGGCGCCCAACGAGCTCGATGAATTACAACTGCGTATAGACGATGCCAAGATGCCGGAAGAGGCGCGAGACAAAGCGCTCGCCGAACTCGGCAAACTAAAAATGATGTCACCGATGTCTGCGGAGGCTTCGGTAGTGCGCAGCTATATCGACTGGATGGTTACGGTGCCCTGGTCCAAGCGCAGCAAGGTCAAGCATGATCTGGCCAACGCAGCCAAAATCCTGAATGAAGACCACTACGGCCTGGAAGAGGTGAAAGATCGCATCCTCGAATATCTCGCCGTGCAAAAAAGAGTGCGCAAGGTGAAAGGCCCGGTTCTTTGCCTGGTTGGGCCTCCCGGCGTGGGCAAGACGTCACTGGGTGAATCTATCGCGCGTTCAACCAACAGAAAGTTTGTGCGCATGGCCCTGGGCGGTGTGCGCGACGAAGCTGAAATTCGCGGCCACCGCAGAACCTACATCGGTTCTATGCCGGGCAAACTGCTGCAGAAAATGGCGAAGTCGGGCGTGAAAAACCCGCTGTTCCTGCTGGATGAGATCGACAAAATGGGCATGGACCATCGCGGTGATCCCGCTTCGGCTATGCTCGAGGTG
Organism: uncultured Gammaproteobacteria bacterium; assembly: GCA_963765545.1. Lineage (GTDB taxonomy): Bacteria > Pseudomonadota > Gammaproteobacteria > Pseudomonadales > Halieaceae > JARRPM01. The sequence goes on from CAVXWW010000004.1 coordinate 485,014, forward strand.
CTCGATCCGGAGCAGAACCATGCATTCAACGATCATTACCTGGAAGTGGATTACGACCTTTCCGATGTGATGTTCGTCTGCACATCCAACACCATGAATATCCCCGGCCCACTGCTTGATCGCATGGAGGTCATTCGTATCCCCGGGTACACCGAGGATGAAAAGCTCAATATCGCGGAGCGCTATCTGTGTCCCAAGCAAATCAAGTTGAACGGCTTGAAGAAGAACGAACTGCAGATCGGTTCCGATGCCATACTCGATATTATTCGTTACTACACTCGCGAGGCAGGAGTGCGCGCACTGGAGCGTGAGATAGCTAAAGTCTGTCGCAAAATTGTTAAGGCGATCACCCTGAGTGAGGCAGAAGGAGGCCTTACAGTCGGTGCAGGTATGCTGCCTGATCTGTTGGGCGTCAGAAAGTACAATTACGGAATTGCCGAGGAAGAAAATAAAATCGGCCAGGTCACGGGCCTGGCGTGGACGTCGGTTGGCGGTGAACTGCTTACGATTGAGGCGGTTGCCTTGCCGGGCAAGGGGCGTTACGTCAAAACCGGGTCGCTGGGTGATGTAATGCAGGAGTCGATACAGGCAGCGTCCACTGTAGTGCGCAGCCGTTCCCAGGTGTTGGGTATTCCGGCGAGCTACCACGAAAAGCACGACGTGCACTTTCACGTACCCGAGGGTGCCACGCCGAAGGATGGGCCCAGTGCCGGTGTTGGTATGTGCACTGCCCTGGTATCTGTTCTGACCGGCATCCCAGTGCGGGCGGATGTTGCCATGACGGGAGAGATCACACTGCGAGGGGAAGTATTGCCGATCGGGGGCCTCAAGGAGAAGTTGCTGGCGGCTCGTCGCGGCGGGATAAAGACCGTGATTATCCCCAAGGAAAACGAACGCGACCTGAAAGAGGTGCCGGACAACATCAAGGAACACCTTACCATTCGCGCAGTGAAGTGGATCGATGAAGTGCTGGCGATAGCGTTGGAGTCCATGCCTGAGCCGCTCAGTGACGAGGATTTTCGCGCGAGTTCGGTAGGAACGGGCCAAGATGATGAACAGGACGAAAAAAATCGGATAAATACCCACTAACTGAACGCTTCGTTGTTGACCGGTATCGGACGTCTGGTATAAAGTCGTGCGTTCGATCAGACCGGGACTTTTGCGACTTCCGGTCGGAATCGGGGTCCACACCAGTTTGCATTCTATGCTGCCATTCCAGGCTGGGCGTGACGCCCGACAACGAATTGCTCCGGAGTTTATAAACCTAATTTTTATTCCAGGGCGCTGAAACCAGGACCATTATTTTTTTTACCTACCAAGGGGATAAGTGTGAATAAAACTGAATTGATTGATGCAATTGCAACTGCGGCCGACCTGCCTAAAGCGTCTGCCGGTCGTGCACTCGACGCGGTTGTAGACAGCATTACCGATGCACTGAAAAAGGGAGACCAGGTGTCTCTGGTCGGCTTTGGTACTTTTGCTGTCAAGCACCGCAGTGCTCGCAGTGGCCGTAATCCGCAGACCGGCGCGACCATAGAGATCAAGGCAACCAACGTTCCCGGCTTCAAAGCAGGCAAGGCGTTGAAGGACGCTGTTAACTCCTGAGTATAGAAAGGAGTTCGGCGCGGGATTATCGCCCGGTCCGAGGGTGTTACCTTCGGCCAGGGCAGCGGTAAGATCTCGAACATACAGAAAGGCGCACTGACTGGTGCGCTTTTTTTTTAGTTTCCCGGAGTGAATATCCATGCTTCAGAACATACGAGAAAATGTCCAGGGACCCGCGATCAAGGTCATCGTCTGGTTGATCGTTATTTCATTTTCAATTTTTGGTATTGAGTCAATACTTGTTGGTGGAGGTGGCGGCGGCGTCGCCGAAGTCAATGGCGAAGAGGTGAGCCCGCAGGAGCTGCAGCAAGCGGTCAACACCCAGAAGCGACGCCTTATTGCCATGATGGGGGAGAATTTCGACCCCTCTGTGCTTGACGACGAAATGATCACCAACCAGGCTCTCAACTCACTCATAGGCCGTAAGCTGTTGATGCAGTCAGCGGAGTCGATGGACCTGGCCGTGTCTGAACGGGAAATTGGTGCTCTCATTGGGAGCATGGAACAATTCCAGATAGAGGGTACTTTCTCGCCTCAGTTATTCTCCAGTGTTTTGTCCAGCGCGGGCTATACGCCGGCTTACTTCAAGGAAACACTTCGAGACGATATTGCACTGGCACAGTTGCGCAGCGGCTTAGCGGGCAGCGAGTTCGCCACTCCTCTTGAGCTGGCACTGAACGCACGGGTCGACGCAGAGCAACGGGACCTGCGCTACCTGACCATTCCAGTGGAAACATTCCTGGCCGACCAGGAGGCAACCGAAGCGGAAATCGAGGCCTACTACGATGATCATCAGGATGACTTTCGCACGTCGGAAACCGTGGAGCTTGAATATATCGAGCTCACGCCCGAACAGTTTCGCCAGCCGGTAGAAGAGAGTGCCGTACTGGAGGCTTACCAGCTTGAAATAGAAAACAGCCAGTACAAAACTGAAAACAGGGTCTCACATATTCTGTTCGAGCAACGCGATGGCGAGGACGCTGCACAGCTGCAACAGCGTGTCGCTGATGCTCAAGCCAGGCTGGAAAGTGGCGAGGATTTCAAAGCGGTGGCGTCAGAGATGTCTGACGACGTGGGCTCCGTCTCGAATGGTGGCGATCTCGGTTTCTCCAGTGGCGATGCTTTTCCGGTGGAAATGGAAGAGGCTGTTGCGGCTCTGGCAGTTAACGAAGTGTCGGCGCCGGTCGTTACCGATGCGGGCACACACCTGATTCTTGTCACAGAGCGCAGGGACGGCGCGCCGCCTGAACTCGACGAATTGCGCCCGCAACTCGAGGAGCAGTTGCAATTGTCGCAGGCGAGGGGAGACCTGCTGCTGGTAGTAGAGCAGTTGAAGGACCTCGTGTTCAACGCCGAGGACCTTGACCGGCCGGCAGAAGAACTCGACCTGACTGTGCAGCGCAGTGAACCTGTAGCGCGGGACGAGGCAGATGGTCTTTTTGCCAACCCGGCGCTGCTTGCCGCCGCTTTTTCTGAAGAAGTGATGGAGGAGGGCCACAACAGCGATGTCATAGAGTTGGGCGACAACAGGTTTGTGGTGATGAGCGTGTCCAGTCATACCCCGCCCCAGGTCAGGGCGTTGGCTGATGTTCGAGATGAAATCGCGGCTATCATCATCGAGCAGCGAGCCCGCACCATGGTCGCCGCAGAAGCGGACCGCGTCGTTCAGGAACTCGCATCCGGTGCAACGATAGAGCAGGTGGCCAACAGTGCAGGCTACAACTGGCAGGTTGAGCTTGGCGCCGACCGGCGCACCAGTAGCGTACCGCGCGAGGTACTTGCCCGCGCCTTTGAGATGACAGCGCCCAATGAGGACCAGACTCTGGTGGATGTTGTTATGACACCGAGCGGCGATGCCCAGGTTGTTGCCCTGTCGAATGTCAGCCCAGGCAGCCTGCAAGCGCTTGACCCGCCTGCCCAGATCGCACTGCAGCGTCAATTGAGTGGCGAGTATTCCAACCTGCTGGATGATGAATTTCAGCGTGGCCTGCGCGAGAGCGCTGATATTTCTGTAATGTAAGGTATGACTTCGAGGTAAGCATGGCCAGAAAGGTACTCACACTTAACCAGATTTCCGTCAGGGGCCTGGAGCGTCTGCCCCGTGACTGCTATGAGATCGCCAGCGAATTTGCCCATCCGGATGCCATCCTCCTGCGTAGCCACCAGCTGAAGTCCCAGGATATCGCCGACTCTGTACTGGCGATTGGTCGGGCGGGGGCAGGGGTGAACAATATTCCTGTTGAGGAGTGCACTCGCAGGGGTATCCCGGTATTCAATTCCCCGGGCGCCAATGCCAACGCTGTGAAAGAACTTGTGGCAACCGCGATGCTGCTCGGTTCGCGCGGTATCATCGAGGGGGTTCGCTATGTCGACACCCTGGCCGAAATGACAGACAAGGTCGAGATGCACCGGACACTTGAGGCGCAGAAGAAACAGTTCAAGGGCAATGAGCTGGTGGGCAAAACGCTGGGCGTAGTGGGGCTGGGAGCGATCGGCTCCATGGTCGCTGAAATGGCACTGACCATGGGTATGGAGGTGGTCGGTTACGATCCTGCCCTGTCGGTAGAGGCCGCCTGGCGCCTGTCCAGCAAGGTACGCAAAGCAGATACCCTGTCTGCCCTGTTTGCCCGCTGCGACTATATAACGCTGCACCTGCCGGTACTGGATTCAACACGTGGGCTGGTAAATGCAGAACTGTTGGGCGCTGTGAAAGCCGGTGCCTGCCTGTTGAATTTTGCCCGGCAGGAAATCGTCAAGGAAGAAGATGTAATCGCCGCGCTCGACGCTGGCAAGCTGCGGAAATATATTGCAGACTTTCCCTCACCCGATCTCATCGGTCGGGATGACGTTATCCTTATGCCGCATATTGGTGCCAGTACTGACGAGGCAGAGGACAACTGCGCCATCATGGCGGCCGATCAGCTGCGTGATTTTCTCGAGAACGGCAATATACGAAACTCGGTGAATTTTCCTACACTAGAACTAGAGCGGGTGAAGGGATGTCGCCTGTCATTCAGCAACGAAAATGTACCAAGGATTCTCGGTAGCGTGCTCGCCATCCTTGCGGATGAGAACGTAAACGTGATCGACATGCTCAACAAAAGCCGGGCCGATGTCGCCTATAACCTGATCGACATCGATACCCATGTCACCGACGCGGTGCTGCAGAGAATGAGTGACCTCGAAGGGGTCATCAATGTCCGCCTTATCGGTGACTGCGCCTAGCAGGGGCTGCCTGGCTGCACGCATTTAACGTTATTCAACAGGGCCGGGAGCAGGCGGCCAGAGGTGAAGCGATGACAGGCCATTTGGACGAGATTGAAGGGCAGGTCAAGCGGCGGAATTTCGACTCGCCGCCACTCCACCTTTGGCATCCGGAGTTGTCCGGGGATATTCCCATCCGCATTGCCGCGGACGGCACCTGGTATCACGAGGGCGTTGTGATTCAGCGAGAATCCCTGGTGAAGCTTTTTGCCAGTATTCTGCGGCGGGAAGATGACGGCGATTACTACCTGGTGACCCCGGCTGAAAAGTGGCGCATCGAAGTGGAGCTTCACCCATTAATCGTCACGGATGTTTCCCGAGTGCCCGGTGCGGGCCAGCCGCTGCTGCAGGCCACCCTCAATACAGGCAAGACGCTGGAGATCGGAGAGAGACACGGGCTGTTCCTTGAACCCGATGTGGGGGACATACCGGCGGTGCAGCTAGACCACGGGTTGACGGCGTTATTTTCAAGACCCGCTTGGTACCGGCTAGTCGAGCTCGCTGATGACCGGGGCGGCACACCCACGGTCACCAGTGGTGATTACGCATTCGCATTGCTACCGAAGGCGTAGTAACCGGCTTTACATATTCGGGTAGTTGGGCCCGCCAAATCCTTCAGGCGTCACCCAGACAATATTCTGCGACGGATCCTTGATATCGCAGGTTTTACAGTGGACGCAGTTCTGGGCGTTGATCTGGAAACGCTTACCGCTGTCATCCTCGACAATTTCGTACACACCGGCAGGACAGTAGCGCTGGGCCGGTTCGTCGAACATGGGCAGGTTGGTTGCCAGCGGGATGGCCGGGTCTACCAGCGTCAGGTGACAGGGTTGGTCTTCCTCGTGATTGGTATTGGACAGGAACACGGAAGAGAGCCGGTCAAAACTGATTTTGTTGTCCGGCTTGGGGTAGTCGATCTTCTTTGACTCGGAGGCGGGTTTTAGCGTCGCATAGTCCGCCTTGGTGTCATTCAGGGTGAAAGGCAGTTTGCCGCCGAAAATATTCTGGTCGATCCAGACCATTGCCGAGCCCAACAGGATGCCGAATTTGTGCATGAAACCCGAGAAATTGCGGGTGGTATAGAGCTCTTCGTGCAGCCATGAAGCCTCCATTCGGGTGGCGTATGAGGCCAGGTCCGCGGGCGCGGAGTCACCCATGGCCAAAGCCTCCACCACTGACTCGGCGGCCAGCATGCCGCTTTTCATCGCGGTGTGGTTGCCCTTGATCTTCACGCTGTTGAGCGTGCCGGCGTCGCAACCGATCAGCAGGCCGCCGGGGAAATACATCCGCGGCAGCGAATTGAGACCGCCTTTGGTGATGGCGCGGGCGCCATAAACTATGCGAGTGCCGCCTTCAAGGTACTTGACGGTCTCGGTGTGATGCTTCCAGCGCTGAAATTCCTGGAAGGGGCTCATGTGCGGGTTACTGTAATTCAGGTCGGCAATCAGGCCGATGTACACCTGGTTGTTTTCCGCGTGGTACATGAAAGCGCCGCCACCGGTGCCAGTCTCACTAAGCGGCCAGCCAAGCCCGTGGATAACGAGGCCTTCCTCGTGCTTTTCCGCAGGAATTTCCCACACTTCCTTGATGCCCAGGCCGTAGTGTTGCGGGTCCTTGCCGGCGTCCAGCGAAAACCTGTCGATCAACTGTTTGCCAAGGTGACCTCTGCACCCTTCGGCGAACAAGGTGTATTTGGCATGCAGCTCCATGCCGGGCATATAGCTGTCCTTGTGCTCTCCCCCCGCGCCGACGCCCATATCACCGGTGGCGATACCCTTTACCCTGCCATCGTCGTGGAACAGTACTTCCGCCGCAGCGAAGCCCGGGTAGACTTCGACGCCCAGGCCCTCCGCCTGTTCCGCCAGCCAGCGGCAGACATTGCCCATGGAAACGATATAGTTGCCTTCGTTATGGGTAGGCTTGGGGATAAAGAAATTGGGAAGCTTTATCGCTTTTTTACCGTTCAGGTAGAAAAAGAACTTGTCCTCTTTTACCGGGGTAGTCAGCGGTGCCCCCAGTTCCTTCCAGTTGGGAAACAGCTCGTTCATTGCCCGTGGTTCCAGCACTGCACCGGAAAGGGTGTGGGCGCCCACCTCGGAGCCTTTCTCGACCACGCAAACGGTAAGCTCCTGATCCTTTTCCTTGGCTAACTGCATGATGCGGCAAGCGGCAGAGAGTCCGGCGGGTCCTGCGCCCACGATAACAACATCAAACTCCATAGATTCTCGATCCACAATCCTGTCCTCTTTTGCCTGGGTGGGGGAGCGCCGGTTCACAAGCGGGGAACGGCGAATAGCAGGACCGCAAGTATATAATTTCTATGGATAAAAGACCATATTTCCCGCGCCTGCCCAATCGTCCCGGTTTCGCCCCGCCAGCCTTTGCCAGGGCCGTGGGAGCTATTGACCCGCCGTGCTTTAGTCGGCATCATACCCAGCCGAAATTACGCAGGCGCAGCCTTCCCACAAGCGCTGTGCCTTGATTACCCACCTGAAAAACTAGGGAGAATCCATGAAGGTTCTTGTAGCCGTTAAACGCGTCGTTGACTATAACGTCAAGGTTCGCGCCAAAGCCGATGGTAGTGATGTTGACCTGAATAACGTCAAGATGGCTATCAACCCCTTCTGCGAGATAGCCGTTGAAGAAGCGGTTCGACTCAAGGAAGCCGGTACAGCGACAGAAGTGATCGCGGTATCCGTCGGTGACAAATCCTGCCAGGAGCAGATCCGCACAGCGCTGGCACTGGGAGCCGACCGGGGAATACAGGTCGAGACCGATGGCGCAGTAGAGCCCCTGGTAGTCGCAAAATTGCTGAAGGGGGTAGTAGACAAGGAGCAGCCCCAGCTGGTGATCCTGGGCAAACAGTCTATCGACGGCGATAACAACCAGACCGGACAAATGCTGGGCGCATTGGCCAACATGCCCCAGGGTACTTTTGCCTCCGAAATCTCGGTAGATGGCGACAAACTCAACGTCACCCGCGAGGTGGACGGTGGCCTGCAGACTGTCAGTTTGTCACTCCCGGCAATCGTCACTACAGACCTTCGCCTGAATGAGCCGCGCTACGCATCATTACCCAATATCATGAAGGCCAAGAAAAAGCAGTTGGACGTATACACACCCGATGACCTGGGTGTGGCAGTTACATCCCACCTGACCCAGGTAAAAGTCGAACCGCCCGCCGAGCGTCAAGCCGGAATCAAGGTCGCGGATGTGGATCAACTGGTCGACAAACTGAAGAACGAGGCGAAAGTAATCTGATGAGCACATTGGTAATTGCAGAACACGACAACAGCAGCCTTAAAGTTGCGACACTCAATGCGGTAGCTGCGGCCCAGGCCATGGGCGCTGATATCGATATCCTGGTCGCCGGCGCAGATTGCGCGAGTGCGGCAGAAGAAGCAGCCAAGGTGGCCGGTGTGGGCAAGGTCCTGGTAGCTGATAACGCGGCCTATGCCCATCAGCTGGCTGAGAACGTAAGCCTGCTGATCGCTGAGCTCGGTGCCGGATACGACAATATCGTCGCGCCAGCTACCTCGAACTGTAAAAACACTATGCCAAGGGTAGCTGCCCTGCTGGACGTGGCACAGATCTCGGAGATTACCTCCGTCGAGTCCGCCGATACATTCAAGCGGCCCATCTATGCCGGTAACGTGATCGCCACGGTACAGAGCACCGATGCCAAGAAGGTGATCACCGTGCGTACCACCGCCTATGACGCGGCACCTGCAGAGGGAGGCTCCGCTACAGTGGAAGCCGTCAGCTCTGTACACGATGCTGGCATATCAGCCTTTGTCGGCGAAGAAGTTGCGGTGTCCGACCGCCCTGAGCTGACCTCAGCCTCGATAGTGATCTCCGGCGGTCGCGGTATGCAGAACGGCGAAAACTTCAAGCTGCTGGACGGCATCGCAGACAAGCTTGGCGCCGCGATAGGTGCTTCTCGCGCCGCCGTCGACGCGGGCTTTGTGCCCAACGACATGCAGGTCGGCCAGACAGGTAAAATTGTTGCCCCCGACCTGTACATCGCAGTCGGCATCTCCGGCGCAATCCAGCACCTTGCCGGTATGAAGGACTCCAAGGTGATCGTCGCGATCAACAAGGATGAAGACGCTCCGATATTCCAGGTAGCGGACTACGGACTGGTTGAAGACCTGTTTGTTGCCCTGCCGGAGCTCGAAGCGAAGCTCTGATAGCTTAGTGCTTGCCAGAACATAAACCGGCCACTGGCCGGTTTTTTTTGGCCTTTAGACAAGCAAGAAGGGGCTTGCCAGAATGACCGCTCGATGGACAGGTGGTGGCGGGTGGGTCACCGTAATCAATCAGGCCATGCTTGGCGGAACGAACAAATTCAGGGCTCCCCGCGAGGATTGTTCGAGTCCCGATTTTTGCGCAGCAAAAATGGTCGAGTTCCGCAGCGGCCGAATTTGGTTGTGTAGCTATGGCCGATTCCGGTGACCCGCCCGCCACTACCTGGGAACGGAGATGAGCAACGTCAGATTCCTGGCACAGAAACCAGGCGGACGGATTTCTTAGACCTAATCCCGACGCAGCCGATCCGAAATAGCGATCGGGGTAGGGTAGTTTATCACCACGATATAGGATGAAACCAGCAAGGTGATAATCGTGGTGGCCTGTATCAACAGGGATGCCTGCTCGGTAATCAGCGCGCTGCCGACAGCCACATAGGCAATCAACAGTGAAAACTCACTGGATTGCCCCAGGCGAAAACCCAGGTCCCAGGCGAGGGTACGCTTCTCGCTGACGCCCTTGAGTAAAAAGCGGTAGACCACGGGCTTGAGGCCCAGAACGAGAACCGAAAGTACCAGCGCCGGGGCCAACACCTGGTTAAGCAGGGCGAGATCAAAGCGGGCGCCGACAGAAAAGAAAAACAGGATCAGGAAAAAATCCCGCAAGGGTTTCAGGTTGACGGCGATGTACTGGGAGATCGGGCTTGTTGCAATAGTGATGCCCGCGATGAAAGCGCCAATTTCCTCTGACAAACCCAGCAGCTTTGCACCCTCGGCGAGCCCGAGGCACCAGCCGATCGCCAGCAGGAAAATGTACTCGTGAAAGCGATCAAACCGGGTTATCAGAGGCAGCAACACAAAGCGCACGATGAGCAGCGCGCCGCCCACCAGCAGCGGCAGGCTGACCAGCGAGTAAACAATGTTGAGGCCCAGAGGCGCTTCATTTCCAGCCGCGGCGCTCAGCAGAAGCATGAGCACCAGGATGGCCAATAAATCCTGTAATAGCAGCAGGCCAATCATCAATTCGCCAATGTGGCGGTGGTGCAAAATGGTGGTCGGCAACAGCTTGATGCCGATGATAGTTGAAGAGAACATCATGGCAGCACCGATAATAAGCGCATCCATGGTATTGAAACCGAACAGGTGGGCGACACCAAAGCCCATTGCCAGAAACACTGCCGAACTGAACACAGCGACAAAAATCGACTTACGCAGGGTTGACCACAGAGCCTGGGGTTGCATGTCGAGGCCGAGCAGGAACAGCAGAAAGATAATACCGACGTGGCCGATATCGGATAACAGGCTGAGGTCTTTTACCAGTGACATACCATAGGGGCCTATACAGGCACCCAGCGCGATGTAGGCAATAATCAGTGGCTGGCGAGTGTACAGGGCAATCGAGGCGAACACGGCCGCCCCGCTAAAAATCAGGAAAAACGAAAAGGTAACGCTGCTCAAGTCCATTTAGCGGGTTGTCCCCAGGGCGAGGGGTCAGTGTATTGAAGCCGCCCCGCAATGGGAAGGGCGTCGCCGGTTTAACCCCGGCGTCGAAACAGGGGCTGCGGCTGGTCGATAGATGCCTGGTAGTGTTCGCTGAAATCTCCCAGGCTTGCAAGCGCTTCGTCCAGCCCCGAGTCATCGGCCATCTGGAAGGCGTCAAAACCGCAGCGCTGCAGGTAGGTCAACTGATCGCGGATAAAGCTCCCGCAGGCGCGCAGCTCACCCTCAAAGCCGCGCTCGCGAAGCTCCCGACCATAGGAAAAGCCCCGGCCATCGGTGAATACTGGAAAATTGATGGCAATCATAGGAATCCGGGCCAAATACTCAAAGAGAGGGGCGGGCGCCTGTCCCGGCTCCAGTAGCACGGGCCGGCCGGACTTGTCTTCCAGGGCGAGCCACTGATCCAGGCTCAGTACCTGCTGCTCTCCCGGGCTGGTCGCGTCAGGGTCAACGGTCTGCCAGGTGTCTTCAACGACCTGGTCCTGTTTAATCAGCCTTGGCATATACACGCTCCTTGAACGGTTCGATACCCACTCGCCGATAGGTATCCAGAAATATCTCGTCTTCCCGGCGTAACTCAAGGTAGGTAGCCAACAACTTTTCGATAACGTCCGGCATGTCCTGCTGGCCGAAGGAAGGGCCCAGGATCTTGCCGATGGAGGCGTCCTTGGATTGACTGCCGCCCAGGCACACCTGGTAGAACTCCTGGCCTTTCTTGTCGACACCCAGAATTCCGATGTGGCCTATGTGATGATGGCCGCAGGCATTCATGCAGCCGCTGATATTCAGCTCTATCGGCCCCAGGTCGTAGAGGTAATCCAGGTCATCGAATCGCGCCTGAATAGCCTCGGCAACAGGCAGGGACTTGGCGTTGGCCAGGGAGCAGTAATCGCCACCGGGACAACAGATCATGTCGGTTAGGTAACCGAGGTTGGCGGTTGCCAGGCCCGCGGATTGCAGGCGTTGCCACAGCGGGTAGAGCTGATCCATCTGCACATCGGCCAGAACCAGATTCTGCTGGTGGGTGGTGCGTATCTCGCCAAAGGAAAAATCGTCCGCCAGGTCGGCCACCAGTTCCAGTTGGCCATCGGTGATATCCCCCGGGGCAAAACCGGTCGCCTTGAGGGAGATATTCACTATCCGATAGCCGTCGACACGGTGATCCACCGTATTGCGTTTCACCCAGTTGCCAAAAATAGGGTCATTGGATATTTGTGTCGCCAGTGCTGAACGGGCCGCAGAGTCATCCAGTGCCAGGTACCGGGGCTCGGTAAAGAAGGACTTGGCCCGCTCTATCTCCTCGTTGGTGAGGGTGGTGGGGCCATCTTTTATCGGCGCCCACTCCTGTTCAACCGCCTCGCGGAAGGCATCGACGCCCATGGCCTTGACCAGTATCTTGATGCGGGCCTTGTATTTGTTGTCCCGCCGGCCGTTCTGGTTATAGACCCGCAAAATGGCTTCGAGGTAAGTAAGCAGGTGTTTCTTATCCAGCCACTCACAGACCACAGAGCCGATTACCGGGGTGCGACCCAGGCCGCCGCCCGCCAGGATTTTGCAGCCGATTTCACCGCTGTCGTCGGCGACCAGTTCCACGCCTATGTCATGGGCGTGGATCGCGGCCCTGTCTTCACCCGTGCCGCACACGGCGATCTTGAATTTGCGTGGTAAGAAAGCGAATTCCGGGTGCAGGGTAGACCACTGCCGGATAATTTCACAGTAGGGTCGGGGGTCTTCGAGCTCGTCTGTCGCCACGCCCGCATATTGGTCTGTCGTGGTATTGCGTATGCAGTTGCCGCTCGTTTGTATCGCATGCATCTGCACAGAAGCCAACTCAGCGAGGATCTCAGGTACTTCTTCGAGTCTCGGCCAGTTCAGCTGGATATTCTGGCGGGTACTTACATGGGCGTAACCCTTGTCGAACACCCGGGTAATGTCGGCCAGTTTGCGCACCTGGGTACTGTTCAAAAGCCCGTAGGGCACTGCGATCCGCAGCATGGGCGCGAGGCGTTGCACGTAAAGGCCATTTTGCAGTCGCAGCGGTAAAAACTCGCCTTCGCTCAGCTTGCCCGCCAGAAAACGCTCGGTCTGGTCGCGAAACTGGACGACGCGCTGGTCGACGATGGTTTGATCGTATTGGTCGTAAACGTACATCAAATGTTCCTGCTGCTGTGACCCCGGCCCATGCCGGATAGTTCAGGGGCCGCTACATTACCAGAAATAAGGAGGCAATAATTAGTAAGAATATTTATAAGGTTAGAACTCCGGTTTACCGGCTTAAAGGCCGCCTCAGGAAGGTTTGTCCAGTGCTTGGGAAACTCCTTAATGCTGGTATACTGCCGGGCTCTTGAGACCATCATATCGGAGAAAACAATGTCTGACGAAATCAACACGGAACGCGACCCCGATGGCGCAGCTGACGCGGTGGCTGTCACGGCCGTCATCGCACTGATAGTGCTTGCCGCCTATATCTGGTTGTCGGGCATGCCTACCTGAGGTAACCGCGGCTGGTTCAGGCCGAAAGCCACCTGGCTTCGGCCTAGTCCCCCGATCCATTCAGTACCAGTTGTACAACTGTGAACACGGTGCCGATAAACAACAGGGTAAAGATAATACCCGCCGCTATAAACACACCGATTCTGCCCTGCTTGAAATCTCTCTCCCTGTTTTTGCTGCTCTGTACGCCCAGGCCTGCGGCCAGCACGCTTCCTACCACCTGCAGGGGGTTGAGCGGAGCTTTCTCTTCCCCGGATGGTTTACTGCGGTCTTTCTCGCTCTCAGTCACCGTTTAACCTCTGTACTAGTAGTCAAGATTGGGGCGCAGCCAGCGCTCCATGGTAGCGGCCAGCTCACCCTTGCGCCGCGCGATATCCTCTACCTGGTCACGGCCAATCTTGCCAACTGCGAAATAGTCGGCATCCGGGTGCGAGTAGTAGAACCCGCTGACCGCGGCGGCCGGGCTCATTGCGTAGCTTTCTGACAGCTCCACGCCACAGGTTTTGGGCGCATCCAATAGCCGGAAAAGGGTGGCTTTTTCGGTGTGATCGGGACAGGCGGGATAGCCCGGAGCGGGGCGGATTCCCTGGTAGCGCTCCTTTATCAGCTCGTCGTTACTGAGCTTTTCACCGCTGGCGTAGCCCCAGAACTCGGTGCGTACCAAACGATGCAGATGCTCGGCAAAAGACTCGGCCAGCCGGTCGGCCAGGGCCTTGAGTAGAATGCTGTTGTAATCGTCGTGTTCGGCTTCAAATTTCGCCGCCAGCTCCCTGACACCGTGCCCGGTGGTCACGCAAAAGCCACCGATGTAGTCCTGTACACCGCTGCCGTCGGGTGCAATATAATCCGCCAGGCTCAGGTTGGGCTTGCCGTTGGGCTTTTCAACCTGCTGCCGCAGCTGATGCAGGGTGGCGAGGATCTCGCTGCGCGATTCATCGGCGTATACCAGAATGTCATCGGCGCCCGTGCGCGCCGCCGGCCAGAAACCAATGGTGCCGCTTGCTTGCAGCAGCTTTTCATCCAGGATGCGCTTTAGCATCGCCTGTGCGTCTTTGAACAGCTCACTGGCCTGGGCGCCCACCACCTCATCTTCGAGGATATTCGGGTACTTTCCGGCAAGCTCCCAGGTGATAAAGAACGGCGTCCAGTCGATCGTGTCGATCAGCTGTTCCAGCGGGAAATCGTCAAACACCCTGGTGCCAACAAAAGCAGGGCGCGGCGGTGTGTAACGGCTCCAGTCCAGTTGCAGGCCGTGCGCGACCGCCTCCTGGTAACTCAGTTGCCGGCTTTTCGGCTTGCGATTGGCTACCCGCTCGCGCACCACGTCATATTCCTCTTTGCGGGCGGCAACAAATGCCTGCTTGCCATCGCCCACCAGCTGGGTGGCGACAGCCACGCTGCGAGATGCGTCGGGCACATAGACCACCACATCCTTGCCGTAGTGCGGGTCTATTTTTACGGCGGTATGGGCCTTGGAGGTGGTCGCGCCACCAATCATCAGCGGCACCTGAAAATCCTGGCGCTCCATTTCAGCAGCCACGTGCACCATTTCATCCAGCGACGGGGTGATCAGTCCACTGAGGCCGATAATGTCCACCTTTTCTTCGCTGGCGACACGCAGGATCTCATCGCAAGACACCATCACACCGAGATCGATTACCTCGAAGTTATTGCACTGCAATACGATCCCCACGATATTCTTGCCGATATCGTGTACGTCTCCCTTGACAGTCGCCATCAGGATCTTGCCGTTGGTATTGTTTCCCTCGGATTTTTCTTGCTCGATAAACGGCTGCAGGTATGCGACCGCCTGCTTCATTACGCGGGCGCTCTTGACGACCTGCGGCAGGAACATTTTGCCTTCTCCAAACAGGTCCCCCACCACATTCATCCCGTCCATGAGGGGACCTTCAATCACTTCTATGGGGCGCTCATAGTTGTGGCGAGCTTCTTCTGCATCTTCCACGACCCAGGTGTTGATTCCTTTGACAAGCGCGTATTCGAGACGTTTGGCAACGTCCTGTTCGCGCCAGCTCAAATCTTCGACCCGGGCTTCGCCGGCGCCGCTGGAACGGTATTTATCGGCCAACTCCAGAAGGCGCTCTGTCCCGTCGTCCCGGCGGTTGAGAATGACATCCTCTACGCCTTCGCGCAGGTCTTCGGGCAGGTTGTCGTAGACCGCCAGTTGCCCGGCGTTGACGATACCCATGTCCATGCCGGCGCGGATCGCGTGGTACAGGAACACCGAGTGAATGGCTTCGCGTACCGCATCGTTGCCGCGGAAGGAAAACGACACATTGGACACGCCGCCGGAGACCAGGGCGCCGGGCAGTTCAGCCTTGATATAGCGGGTCGCCTCAATAAACTCTACGGCGTAATTGTTGTGTTCCTCGATACCCGTTGCCACGGCGAAAATATTCGGATCGAAAATAATATCGTTGGGATTGAAATCCAGCTCGGCCACCAGCAAATCGTAGCAACGTTTGCAGATGTCCTTGCGACGCTGCAGGTTGTCCGCCTGGCCGTCTTCGTCGAAGGCCATTACCACGACTGCCGCACCATAGCGTTGGCACAGGCGAGCCTGGGCCAGGAACTCCTCCTCGCCGGCTTTCAGGCTGATGGAGTTCACCACGGCCTTGCCCTGTATGCACTTCAGGCCAGCTTCGATAATCTCCCACTTGGAGGAGTCGACCATAATCGGTACCCGGGATATGTCCGGCTCCGAGGCAATCAGGTTCAGGAAAGTGACCATGGCCGCTTTCGCATCCAGCATGCCCTCATCCATATTGATATCGATGATCTGGGCGCCGTCTTCCACCTGGGTGCGCGCCACTGCCAGTGCTGCATCATATTCCCCCTCGAGAATAAGACGCTTGAACCTGGCGGAGCCGGTTACATTGCAGCGTTCGCCGACGTTTACGAACAGGCTGTCGCCGGCAATATTGAAGGCTTCCAGGCCGCTCAGTCGGCACGCAGGTGGGCGCTTGGGTAATGCCCTGGGGGGGATGTCACGAACTGCATCGGCGATGGCCTGGATATGGCCCGGGGTAGTGCCGCAGCAACCACCGGCCAGGTTGAGGAAGCCACGCTCGGCAAATCCGCGAAAATCCTCGTACATGATGGACGGCGTTTCGTCGAACTCGCCAAAGGCGTTGGGCAGACCCGCATTCAGGTGGGCGCTGAAATAGCAGTCCGCCACATTGGACAACTCTTCAATAAAGGGGCGTATCTCCTTGAAGCGCCGACCGCAATTGGTGCCCATGATCAGTGGCCTGGCGTGCGCCACGGCGTTCCAGAACGCCTCGGGATCCTGGCCGGACAATATCCTGCCACTGATATCGGGGAAGGTTACCGAGATCATCAGCGGCCATTCCCGGCCCAGTTCATCAAAGACCTGCTTGACCGCAAAAATCGCCGCCTTGGCATTCAGTGTATCGAAGATAGTCTCGATCATGATGAAGTCGACGCCGCCTTCGAGCAGGGCCCGGGTGGCGACCGCATAGTCATCACGCAATTGATCGAAGGTCACACTGCGAGCGCCGGGGTCGTTTACGTCGGGTGAAATGGAGGCTGTCCTGGGGGTAGGCCCCAGTACCCCGGCAACAAACCGCGGCTGGTCCGGATTGAGGGCCGTGACTTCATCTGCCACCTTGCGGGCGATGCGCGCCGCCGCGAGGTTCAGCTCTGTCGACAGGCTGCCCAGCTTGTAATCGTCCTGGGCAACGGCGGTACCGTTAAAGGTGTTGGTCTCGATGATATCGGCGCCCGCCTCGAGATAGCGCAGGTGAATAGCGGCGATAATATCGGGGCGAGTCAGGGATAAAAGGTCGTTATTGCCCTTCAGGTCATAGGCGTGGTCCGTAAAGCGCTCCCCGCGATAATCGGCCTCCTGCAGGCTCTCCGCCTGGATCATGGTCCCCATCGCGCCGTCCAGCACCAGTATGCGGTTCTGCAGTGCCTGTTCAAGGCTGGTCGATTGGTGAAGTTTGGTCGCCATGATCTGTGTCAGTCCTGTGCGGGAACAGCCCGGTTCCCGGTTAAAAAAGGTGGCCATTCTAGCAGATTGGCGCGGAGGCAGCAGGTGGTGCTCGCGTTTTTGTGAACAAGTTTGATAGAATACCTGAGTAAATTACTCGGAATGGAATGTTCGATGGTCACCATCACAGAATCAGCCCAGGATTACCTTGCAGAACTGCTGTCAAAACAGGAAGACACACTCGGAGTGAGGGTGTTTATCAACCAGCCCGGCACCGCGAAGGCAGAGACCTGCATAGCATACTGTCGCGAGGGAGATCTGCAGGCAGGGGATGAGGAGCGCGATTACAAGGCGTTCAAAGCCTGGTTTGACGCGCGCAGCCTGCCATTTCTGGAAGATGCCCTGGTGGATTACTCCAAGGACCGCATGGGCGGACAGCTGACGATCAAGGCGCCCAATGCCAAGATGCCAAGGGTGGATGCCGACAGTCCGTTGGAAGACAGAATCAATTACGTCCTGTACAACGAGATTAACCCCTCGCTGGCCGCCCACGGTGGCGAAGTAAGCCTGGTAGAGGTCACCGATGATTTTTACGCAGTACTCCGCTTTGGCGGTGGTTGCCAGGGCTGCAGCGCGGTTGATATGACGCTCAAAAGTGGCGTGGAGAAAACCCTGCTGGAGCAATTGCCCCAGTTACAGGGTGTGCGCGACATGACCGACCACACAGATCGCAGCCAGGCCTATTACTAGGCCTGCAGTGGTCGCTTTTGTTCGGCCCTAGCCAAGTCGTTTAGGCAGCTCTTGCCTGATCTTGTCGCGCATCGCGCGCAGGCATTGCTCGGTGGCATCCCAGTCGATACACCCATCGGTGACCGACACACCGTAACTCAGCTCATCCAGGTTTTCCGGGATCGATTGGTTGCCGGCATTGATGTGGCTTTCAATCATCAGGCCGACGATGGATTTGTTTCCCTCCAGCACCTGGTTGGCCACGTTCTCGACGACCAGCGGCTGCAATTCCGGCTGCTTGTTACTGTTGGCATGGCTGCAGTCGACCATGATGTTGCCGGGAATACCGGCTTTTTCCAGCGCTTCCTCGCACAGTCGTATGTGCACTGAATCGTAGTTGGGGCCGGCACTGCCGCCGCGCAGTACGATATGCCCGTAGGGATTACCCCTGGTGGTAAATACCGATACCTGGCCCTCGCTGTTAATACCGAGGAAACGGTGGGGCTTGGCGACCGAATTGAGCGCATTGGTTGCTACCGTCAGGCCGCCGTCGGTGCCGTTTTTGAATCCAACGGGAGAAGACAGGCCACTGGCCATTTCCCGGTGGGTCTGGGATTCGGTGGTGCGGGCGCCTATGGCACTCCAGCTGATCAGGTCCTGCAGGTACTGCGGCGAGATGGGATCAAGTGCCTCGGTGGAGGTGGGCAGGCCCAGCTCCAGGATATCCAGCAGCAGTTGACGGCCTATGTGCAGGCCTTCCTCGATTTTGAAAGAATCATCCAGGTGCGGGTCGTTGATAAGCCCCTTCCAGCCCACGGTAGTGCGAGGTTTCTCAAAATAGACTCGCATCACGATGTACAGGGTATCGGACAACTCGTCGGCGAGATCTTTCAGGCGCCGCGCATAGTCCATTGCCGCTACCGGGTCGTGAATTGAACAGGGGCCTACAACGACAAAGAATCGGTGGTCCTTGCGATCCAGGATGTCCTGGATTACCTTGCGGCTGCCTGTCACAACATCGTGGGCCCGGCCCGACATTGGCAGGGCGCGCTTGAGTTGTTCTGGCGTGACCAGCACATTCTGCGAACCAACATTGATATTGTGGACTTCGATATTGCTCATCGGTTGTTACCTGATACAGTCGTTAATACTCTTCATGCGCCGTTACCGGGGCTGTCATGGCCCCCGGGTCTTGCGCCGGGGGCAGAATTCTATAGCAGTAGGGCCGTATTGGGTAGGCATCGGGTCTCGCGCCAGTACAAGGAGTGACCAAGCGCATGCTTTATGACATCGACCCACTGGCTCCGTTGGTGGAAAGCGGGTTTGTCCTGCTCACGCCCAACTACCGGCTTGCGCGACGGATCAAGGTCGAGTGGGATGCCGGGAGGGCGGAGCGGGGTGAGCGTGTATGGGAACCGCTGGCGGTAATGCCGCTGGAGACCTGGCTGCTGCAACAATGGGAGCGGGCGGTGGCCCGGGGCCTGTTACCCCCCCTTGTGCGAATCGGCGCGCAGCAGGCGATGGAGCTATGGCAACAGGTGATTGCCCGGGACGAGACCAAAACCGGGGAGTATCGACCGCTGCGCACCTCAGCCGCGGCGGAGCTGGCCAGCCAGGCCAGGGAAGCCGTGCTGCGCTGGGAAATAGATATGTCCGCTCCGGGCATTCGCCAGTCTTTCAATATGGATACCGACTGCGGCACATTTCTGCGCTGGTTTGAACTGTTTGGGCAGCGCCTGGGTAACTTGGGGCAGGCTACTCCCGTTGACTGTATCATCCAGCTATCCGATTGCGCCGGCCAATTGCCGCCGGCCAGGGTGGCACTGCTCGAATTTGACGATATTCCCCCCCTTTACCGCTCGGTGCTCAAGGACCTGTCCAGTGAATTGAAGGAGCTGGCACCTGCGGGGGAACGCGGCCAGCGGGTGCTGCATGGTTTTGGCGACAAGCGGACGGAATTGCAGGCCGTCGCTCGCTGGGCTGTGCAGACCACGCGCGAGAACCCAACTGCCGCCATCGGTATCGTTCTCAGCGACATGGCCGCAGAGCGCGTTACCCTGGAATACCTGCTGCGTCGGGAATTCGACTGCCTGGGCGAAAACTATACCAGCCTGCCGGTTAACTTCTCCACCGGCATTGCCCTGGACAGGGCGCCGGTGGTTCGCGATGCACTCGGGGTCCTGGCGATGGTGGGGCGGCGAACCACCGTGCCGGCAGTGCAGGCCCTGCTCAACTCGCGTTTTCTGCACCTGCCGGATGCGGGTACTCCCCTGGCCAGTGCTTTTATAACCCGCCTGTATGACGAGGGCAGGGAGGAGCTGGCGACCGCAGACCTGCGCCATACCGCCTGCGAGGTGCAGCTTGGGGAGAACCGGGGGCTGATGCTGGGCCAACACCTGCTCACGGTATCCGGTATGCGTGAACTGCGCCGACCGGCGCTACCGTCGCAGTGGATAGAGTATTTCAGCGCGGTGCTGGATGTCTGGGGCTGGCCGGGTGACGGCACCCTGGACTCGCTGGAATATCAGCAGGTAGAGCTGTGGTACCGCACCCTTGATGAACTTCGTGGTTATGACGCGGTATGCAAGCCCATGGACTTTGGCCGGGCATTGCAACTTCTGCGCGACAGCTGTGCCCGGCAGATATCACAACCCCAGACCAGCGACAGTGCTGTGCAGGTGCTGGGACCGTTGGAAGCTGCGGGTTTGTCCTTTGACCAGCTCTGGCTGTGCGGTATGCAGGCCGGTCGCTGGCCGGCACCGGCCAGGCCCAGCCCCTTCATACCCCAGTCACTGCAGGGGCGGCTGAATATGCCGCATGCCACGGCGCAGCGCGAGTGGGACTTTGCGGCGGGCCTGCTGGCGCAATACACACGCTCCACGCCGTTGCTGCACGCGAGTTACTGCCAACAGCTGGACGATGTGCCCGAGCTGCCCAGCGCCTTGCTGGATGGGTTTACGCAGTCAGAAATGAGCGCGGGCGCCGCGCTGGACCCGGTGTGGTCCGAACAGTGGCAGCAGCGTCAGCTCGAGTCGCTGGCCGATGATCAGGCGCCGCCCCCCGATCGGAAGCAGCTGGAGGCCATGGGCGGGGGCAGCGCATTGCTGGAAGACCAGTCGCACTGCCCGTTTCGGGCCTTCGCAAAACGGCGACTCCTGGTTGGTCCCCCGGGTGAATTCACGCTGGCATTGTCAGCTGCTGATCGTGGCTCGCTGCTGCACGATGCCCTGAATGCACTGTGGGGCAGCATCAGTGACTACCGTACCCTTGTAGATCTCACCGTTGAGTCAGAGCAGCTACTGGTGGCACAGGCGGTAGAGGACGGTATCGCAGCCTTCCCCGCCGCGCGCCGCCGCCTGCTGGGCAAGGCGTATTGGCGCCTGGAGGAACAGCGCCTGGTCAGTTTGTTGCACGAGTGGCTTGCGGTAGAAAAGTTGCGCAGCGAGTTTGTAGTAAGCCAGCGGGAACAGGATATTGCGTTATCCCTGGACCGGTTGCAGTTGCGTTTGCGGGTCGATCGTATCGACCGCCTGCCCGACGGTTCCCAGGTAATCATCGACTACAAGTCGGGTAGTAGCCGGGTGCAGGACTGGCTGGGGGAGCGCCCGGCCCGACCCCAGTTGCTGTTGTATGGTATCGCCGCTCCAGGCGCCGCCTCGGCGCTTGCCTTTGCCCAGGTGCGCCCGCGAGACAGCCGGTTTGTCGGCCTTGGTCGGACAGCCGCCGCGCCCGGCATCGCTACAGACATCAGCAAGGCCGCGCAAAACTGTCTTGAAGACGCCGACTGGGACTCACTGAACATCTACTGGCGCGCCAACCTGGAGCGGCTGGCAGCGGAGTTTGTCGCCGGCGATGCCCGGGTCGATCCGCTGGCGCCCGCCAGTTGTGCCTGGTGCGGGCTGCAGCCCCTGTGCCGGATTGGCAGTGCCGTGGAGCCTCAGGAATGAGTATTGCCGATGCCACCGAGCGCGCGCGTGCGATAGAGCCAGGCACCAGCTTTTGTGTCAGTGCCCCGGCAGGTTCGGGCAAGACCGAGTTACTGATACAGCGCTATCTGCGATTGTTGTCCCGGGTGGAGCGCCCCGAGCAGGTTCTTGCCATCACCTTTACCCGCAAGGCTGCCGCAGAGATGCGGGGCCGCGTGGTGGAGGCCCTGCAGGCCGCCAGGCGCAATGAGCCTTGCGACAGTGCGCATCAGCAGGTTACCCGCGAGCTCGCGCAACAGGCCCTGCTGGCTGATGAGCGCGGCGATTGGCATCTGGTGCGTGACATATCCCGCCTGAACATCAAGACCATCGACAGTTTCTGTGGGGGCTTGATCCGGCAAATGCCGGTGCTGAGTAACTTTGGTGGCCAGGCGGGCCTGCTGGACGACGCCAGTGAGCTCTACGCCCGGGCAGTCGTGGAACTGTTTCGCCACGTGGATGAGGAACATGCGATAGCGGGCGACCTGAGGGCGCTCATGCTGCACTTTGACAACAACTGGGAGCGCTTGCAGAGCCTGCTGATGGCAATGCTCGCGCGACGCGACCAGTGGCGTCAGTACGTTGGTGTTCACCGCGACCCGCAGGAGTCCGAGGCCTACCTGGTGGCAACCGTAGATGACCTGGTCCGGTCAGAGCTCTCCTCGCTGGCGGAGCGGCTGGCGCCCTTCCAGGGAGAGCTTGCAGAGCTGATGCAATACGCTGCGGGTAATCTCGGTCAGGATGCCCCGGACGGATTTCCCGGCTGCGAACCCGGTGATATCGGCCACTGGCGCCGATTGCGCAGCATGCTGGTCACCAGTCAGGGAGGCTGGCGCAAACGGCTGGACAAGAACATGGGCTTCCCTCCCGGCAAGGGGGTAGAGGGCGAGCGCAAGGAACAACTCAAGGGCATTCTGGAAGAGCTGGCCCCACTGGATGGCCTGGAGCAGATGGTGGCGGACATCAAAACCCTGCCGGTGCTCGATGCGGGGAGCGACTCCTGGCAGCTGTTGTTGCACCTGTCCCGGTTACTGCCGCTGCTCGCGGCGGAGTTGTTGCTGGTATTCCAGCGGGAGGGGGCTGTCGATCACAACCAGGTGGCTCTCTCTGCGCTGCAGGCGCTGGGTGACGACGATGCACCCACGGAGCTGGCATTGCGTCTCGACTACCAGATCGAGCATATCCTGGTGGACGAGTTCCAGGACACCGCGATCAACCAGTACGAGTTGATAAATGCCCTGACCCGGGGCTGGGGCCTGCACAATGAGGGCAACCCGGAGGCGCCGCGTACGGTGATGATCGTGGGTGACGGAATGCAATCCATTTACGGCTTTCGCGGCGCGAATGTCGGCCTGTTCCTGCAGGCCCGGCTTGAAGGCTTCAATGGAGTACGGCTGGAACACCTGCAATTACGCTGTAATTTTCGCTCCGATGCGGGTCTTGTCGATTGGGTTAACGCCAGTTTTGCGCAGGCTTTTCCGGCGACGGACGATATCAATCGTGGGCGAGTGCGCTTCACGCCCGCCACGGCGGTTCGCCCGCAGGGGAATCTGCCCGCGGTGGGTTTGCACGCCTTTGAACTCGAGCGGGACCCTGAGCAGGAAATCGCCTTCGTATGCGATCAGCTTGCCGATGCCTTTGCGGATCCCGAGTGCAGCAGCATTGCTGTGCTGGGTCGAAGCCGCAGCCATTTGCAGCCGGTGATTACCGGGCTACAAAAGCGTTCCATTCCCTACAGTGCGCAGGCCATGGACAGCCTGGCCCTGTCGCCCCTGGTGTCCGACTTGCTGACCCTTTGCCGGGTCCTGGCCGGGGATGCTGATCGGCTTGCCTGGATGGCGCTGCTGCGCGCCCCCTGGTGCGGTTTGCGCCTGGCGGACATGCTGGAGCTGGCGCGCTGGGGCGATACGCCAAGGCACACACCACTGTGGCTGGTGCTGCAGGATCCGGCACTGCGGCAGCGCCTGACGCCCGATGGCAAGGCCCGGGTTGAGGCACTGCTGCCGGTGCTTGGCCGGGCCAGGCTCAAACGCGATCGTTTGGGACTGCGCGACTGGGTCGAATCCACCTGGTTGGGTTTGGGCGGGGCGGCCACCGCAAGCGATGTGACTGCACTGGCCGATGCCGAGAGTTTCTTCCAGTTGTTGGAGCAGGCCGAGCGAGAGGGCTTTGGACTCGATGTCGACTGGTTGTCGCGCCGCCTGGAAAAACAGTTCATGGATGGCGGCGAGCCGGGTAGCAAGATACAGATCATGACACTGCACAAGGCCAAGGGGCTTGAATTCGACTGCGTGTTTATTCCGCAACTGGCCAGGACATCCCGCGGAGACGACCGCGAATTGCTGCTATGGGATGAGCACAGTAATCGTGACGGCGAGCGCAGTTTCCTGCTGGCGGCAGATGACCACAGTGAGAAGGAATCGCCCACACTGTATAACTACCTGGGCAAATTGCGCAAAGACAAAAGCCTGCTTGAAGGAACCCGGTTACTGTACGTGGGTGCCACCCGTGCCGCGCAACGCCTGGTACTCAGTGCCAGCCTGAAGCCGGACCCCAACAGCGGCGAGCTGCGAGCGCCCGCCGCACGCAGCCTGCTGTACCCGATCTGGGACAGTTTCCAGCAGCAGATGCAGATGCACGAGCCGATCACGGTAACAACCATCGATACTGCAAGTGCTGTGGCGCGACCACTGCTGCGTCTGCAACAGCCATGCACTATCCCGGCCCCACTTGAACCAGAGGCAGCGACAGGCATCGGGCGCAATATCCCGCAGCGCCCGACGAACTACCGGGAGCGCTGTGTGGGGACCGCGGTACACCTTGCCCTGGAAGAGTTGTCCCGTTGCGCCGAGCTACCCGCCGCGCCAGGCCATGACGACGTCGCGCGTTGGCGTTCGACGCTGGCCGCGATGGGCTTGTGGGGGGCGGCATTGGATGCGGCGATTGCGGAGGTAGAGCAGGCGGTATCTGTCACACTGGCGCCCGACGGGAAGGGACGATGGATACTGTCCAGTGAGCATCCGCAGGCGCACAGTGAATGGGCGCTGAGTCGGGTGGAGCCTTCTACCGGCCGTATTGAGGACCTTGTCATCGACCGCTGTTTTATCGATGGGCAAAGCGGTATTCGCTGGTTGATCGATTACAAGAACAGCCGACCGGCGCCGCATGAAACACAGGTAGAATTCTGCCAGCAGCAGGCGGAGGTATATCGCGAGCAACTGCTGCGTTACCGCGCGGCATTGAGTGACGTCGGTGACGAAGCGATCTGTTGTGCACTTTACTTTACCGCGCTTGGAATTTTCTACCCGCTAAAAGAACTCAATCTGGAGGCGAAGCAATAGGGATGCCTTACTTTGCCGGTCGTTATATTGAGCGCGTGGTCATCCTCACCGGCGCAGGTATCTCCGCCGAGTCCGGTGTGCCTACCTTCAGGGATGCCGATGGCTTGTGGGAGCGGCACGACCCCATGGACTTAGCCACTCCGGAAGCCTTCAGTCGCGACCCGGATCTTGTCTACCGCTTTTACAATGCGCGCAGGTCAAAGCTGGCGGAGGTGACCCCGAATGCTGCACACACAGCCGTGGCGCGCTTGCAGCGGGACTTCGCCGGAGAAGTATTCCTGGTCACCCAGAATGTGGATGACCTGCACGAACGCGCCGGCAGTAACCAGGTCTGCCATATGCACGGTGAACTGCAGTCCGCCCTGTGCACTGCCTGCGAGCGACGAATCACAGCGGCCAGTGATTTCGATGCCCTGAGTCACTGCCCGGGCTGTGGTACCCGCGGTACCCTGCGGCCCGATGTTGTCTGGTTTGGCGAAATGCCCTATGCGATGGACACCATAGAAGCGCGCCTGGCTGACTGCGAACTGTTTGTCGCGATCGGCACTTCAGGCCTGGTCTATCCCGCCGCGGGTTTTGTGCGTCGCGCTCTTGCCGGGGGCGCCACGACAGTTGAGGTGAACAAGCAGCTGAGCGAGGTCACGGAATTGTTCCACCACCAGCGCCAGGGCCTGGCGACCGTTACTGTCACGGCGTTGGTGGATGAGCTGTTGTCGGCTTGACACTGACGGCCGCTACTCAGCGTCGCTCGGCCAGCCAGACAATGAACCGATTGTCACGCGCTAGCTTGTCCACCTTGTGAAAGTGCCGTCGCAGCGTGGGTAGATAATCCAGGTGCTGGTTGGCAACCAGGCACAGGCGTCCGCCGGGCTGCAAATGCTGCGCGCACTGTTCCAGCAGGCGTTTTCCCGCATATTCATCTACCACATGATTCAGGTGGAATGGTGGATTACACACAATCAGTTGCGCAGCCTCGCCGCGGTAAGCCGCCAGGCCGTCGCCGTGATGAAAATGGATGTGGTGGCCCTGGTCAGGAAAGAGGTCGGCGACATTGCGTCGTGCAGACGCTACCGCCATGGCGGACTCATCGGCGAGCACAAGCTCGCTGGCAAGCCCCGACCGGAATGCGGCGAGGCCCAGCACGCCGTTGCCACAGGCAAGGTCGATCACTGTGTCAGCCGGTTCTAATCGGGACAGTTGCGCCAGCAACAGTCGGCTGCCCCCATCGAGCCGGTCCTGGCTGAAAACGTTGGGCAGGGCTCGCAACTGAGCCTGCAGCGCATCACAGTAATAGCTGGCCGCCGAAGACTCGGCAGGTGGTTCCTGTTCATCCCTGCTGGCGCTGAACATTCTCGCCTTGCGCTGGCCCCGGTGTCGCTCGGTCGGCCCTATGTAACGCTCCAGCAGTTCGGCCACGCGCGGCGACAGGTGCTTGTCCATGCCGGCTGCCAGTATCTTTACACCGGGTGGCGCAAGCCTGGCCAGTATGCTCAGCTGATATTCGAGGTAGGGCATTTGCTTGGGGACTCGCAGGGCTACCAGCGCCGGTGTTTCCAGGGGTTCAACAGTACTCCAGACAACAGGCACATCTGCACATTGATTAAGAGCCAGGTTGTGCTGCACTGCCATGGAGGCCAGGGCAGAGTCCGTCCACACCGCTTGCGGTTGCAGCGCTACAGCAAGGCCACCGTGCTCATCATTGACTACCAGGGTCTGGCTGCCGTCAATGCCCAGGCGATTGATTTCTTCCAGCAACAACAGGTCTGCTGCGCACCATGCCAGCAGGGGTTCATTGCGCCGCGTCGGATAGCGCGACAGGCTGAAATCACCGAAGGGTGTTTGGTAGGGCTTTGCTGTTCTCATCAACTAAAGTGGTGGCGTGAGAGGGAGTGGGGGGTGAACCGGCAATTGCGGCGGCCTAGAAACCGCCGACATGGAGTTTGAGTGTCTGGCCTGGTTGCAGGTATTTGCGCGGATCAAGCGCGTTCCAGGCCACGATGTCATCCACGCTGACCTTGTACTTGCCGGCAATTCGCGCCAATGAATCGCCGCGCCGGACCTTGTAGCCTATGCTCGGCGCTGGCGGGGTACCCGCCAGGGCAAGGCCGCCAGTGTACTCGCTGCTGGGAATCATCAGGGTACTGCCGGCCTTTATCATGCTGCCGTTAATGCCGTTGGCCTGGCGCAATAACGCCACATCGGTGTGAAACTTCTTCGCGATGCTTATCAGGTTATCCCCGGGTTTGATGTGGTAGTAGCGCCAGCGCACCCGCTGCTCGGGTCCCAGTTCGGCGATTTCCCCCTCCAGCAGCGCACCGTAGCCTACCGGCACCAGGATTTCATGCTCCCGGTCCGGTGCCGTTGCCCAGCGCAGATGGCCGGGGTTGAGGTCCTTGAGTGTTTCGATGCTGAGATCCGCCAACTCGGCAGCCTGCGCCAGCTCGATTTGCCCACCCGTCCTGGCAACCTCAAATGCAGGCTCATTGGGGACCGGCGGAATATCGGCGTCATGATCTGCGGGCTGAGACAGAATCTGGGTCAGGGCGAGTATCCTTGGAACATACCAGCGGGTTTCGCGGGGCAGGTCCAGCGACCAGTAGTCGGTAGGCAGGCCCTTTTTGATGTTCTGCCGCTGGGCCCGGGCGACACGCCCCCGGCCGGCGTTGTAAGCGGCCAGGGTCAGCATCCAGTCATTATCAAATTGCGCGTTGAGCTCTTCCAGGTAGTCCAGTGCAACCCGGGTTGAATCGCGCACGGCGCGCCGCCCGTCAAACCACCAGTCCTGCTGTAACCCCAGGTGTTCGCCGGTGGCGGGCATGATCTGCCATAAACCCGCAGCGGAACCGGAGGAGTAGGCGAAGGGGTCCAGGGTGCTCTCAACCATGGGCACGAGCACCAGTTCCATCGGCAAATTGCGTTTTTCCACCTGCTCCACAATGTAGTACAGGTATAAAGAACCCCGTCGGGACAGCAGCGGCAGGTAATTGTACTGCGCCAGATAGGCCTCGCGTGCCTTGTCTACCCGCGGGTTATCGACATCCTGCCAGGTCAGCTTTGAACCGATTCGACGCCACAGGTCCGAGTGATCGTCTGCGGTATCCCCGGCCGCGGCTGCCCGGTTGCTGCTGGACCATGGAAAGTGTGTGTCGACCGCGGGGGAATTGGGGTACAGGCTGTCCTGCGCGAGCGCGGAACCGCTGGTGGATATGCTGCCCCCGGTACTCATTGACTGACAGCCACTGAGAAAAGACAGGCAAGAAAATGCTATAAGAAAGCTCTTTAACGTCATGAAATTAATACAAATATTCTAGTTCTAGTTTGTTGTGATCATACGTTTATGCCAGCACTTGAGCCGCCTGACATAGAAAAACCATTCTAATACACCTCATCAAAGTCTAGCCCGAGGCGGCGCGGAGTCCAGCGAATCATGCCAATTCCCCGACAAACATGGGTTTGGGATCGGATTCAGGCCGGCAGCGATAACAGCCGGGGTAGAACATCCAAATGCCGGCAAAATGCAGTACCATGGCCGCTCGACATTAACGAACCCCGGTTCGCCTGAACCGAGGGCCTGGCGGGGTTTTGCGCAGTGGTGACTGTATAGACATCTTGACCGAACTGGAAGCCTGGTATGCCCGCGATAATGGGCGGTATCTGCTGGAGTCCACCCGCACGTCAGTTGACGGCATACTGGATACCGCTTTTGGCTACCACCTGCTGCAGATAGGCAGCACCAGGGCTCACATGCTGTTTGCCAACAGCCCGATCAATCACCGTATCTATGCCGTTGAGCGCGCGGGTGAGCAGGTCAGCCTGGTGGCTCAGGCAGATGAACTGCCGCTTGAAAGTGACAGCATTGACACTGTCATCGCGCACCACACACTCGACTTCGCCCGCAACCCACACCAGGTGCTTCGAGAGCTGCAGCGGATACTGACGCCCCAGGGGCAACTGATTATTATCGGCTTCAACCCTCACAGCCTGATGGGCGTAGCTGCCAGGCTGCGTGGAATCAGCCGGAGATCACTGTGGAACAGGCAAACCGCAGTGAGCGAACACCGCCTTACCGACTGGCTGCATCTGCTCGGCTGTGAGGTGCAGGACGCTACTCGCCTGGCGGCGGTGCCACTGGCCGGCAGGGGTGCTGTCCGACGCTGGCTGATGCGCCTGGACGACTGGAGCAACCGGCACAACCTGCCGGGAGGCAGTCTGTATATCCTGCACGCGATCAAGCAGGTCTCGGCAATACACCGGCCTCGCAGGCAGTGGCAATTGCGCAGGGAAAGGTTGATAGGCCTGGTACCCAAGCCGGCAGCAGCGCCTACACCGTTCCGACCCTCCCGCAGCGGGAACACACAACACAAACATCCAACAAGGGGAACATAGCAGTTGAAACAGGTTGAAATATTTACCGATGGCGCGTGCCGCGGCAATCCCGGTCCCGGTGGCTGGGGGGTGCTGCTGCGCTGTAACGGCGTGGAGCGCTCCCTCTATGGGGGGGAGGCCCAGACCACCAATAATCGAATGGAGTTGCAGGCCGCAATCGAGGGCCTCAAGGCGCTGCGTGAGCCCTGTATCGTGGCGCTGACCACCGACTCCGTCTACGTAAGAAACGGGATCACCACCTGGTTGGCCAACTGGAAGGTCAAGGGCTGGAAGACGGCCGGACGGCAGCCGGTGAAAAACGTGGATTTGTGGCAGGACCTGGATGAGCAGAATCAGCGGCACACGGTTGAGTGGCACTGGGTGAAGGGACATAGCGGGCATCGTGAGAATGAACTGGCTGACCAGCTGGCCAATCGCGGTATCGATGAATTGGCTGAAAGCGGAGCGGGCGCGTGAGGCAGATCGTCCTTGACACCGAAACCACGGGACTGGAGGCGTCCCAGGGGCATCGCATTATCGAGATCGGCTGTGTAGAACTGGTCAACCGGCGGTTGACCGGCAACCACTATCACCAGTATATCAATCCACAGCGTGAGATTGACCAGGGCGCGATAGAGGTGCATGGCATTACCAATGAGTTCCTCAATGACAAACCGCTGTTTGACAAAGTGGCGGCAGACTTTATCGAATTTATCAGTGGCGCCGAACTGATTATCCACAACGCGCCATTTGACCTGGGATTCCTGGACGCCGAACTGCACCGCCTGTCTGAGGCCTACGGTATGATGAAGGACCGGTGCTCAGTAATAGATACCCTCGTTATGGCTCGTGCCAAGCATCCGGGGCAGCGCAATAACCTGGACGCGCTATGCCAGCGTTATGACGTGGACAACTCACAACGCGACCTGCACGGCGCGCTGCTGGATGCGGAGATTCTGGCCGATGTATACCTGGCCATGACAGGTGGCCAGACCAACCTGCAGTTATCCGATGCGGGTGCCAACAATGCAGAAGGCGAGTCCGGCGGCCAACAGATCAGGCGGCTCAGCCCGCAGCGCCCGGCACTACCTGTTATCTGCGCAACGCGGGAAGAGCAGGCCGCTCATGCCGCTCACCTGGACGCCATTGCCGCCGCCAGCGGCGGCCGGGTTATCTGGCGCGAACTACCCGGGGACGGGTAGCGCCTGACCTAGAGAATAAACCACACACAGGCCAGCCCCACGCCGCCCATGACGATGGTATAGGGGATGGCCATGATCACCATGCGCCCGTAGGACAGCCGGATCAGCGGGGCCAGTGCGGAGGTCAGTAAAAACAGGAATGCCGCCTGGCCGTTGGGTGTAGCCACACTTGGAAGGTTGGTACCGGTGTTGATAGCGACCGCGAGGTGGTCAAATTCCTGCCGGTTGATAGTGCCCGCATCCAGCGCCGCCTTGACCTCGTTGATATAGACCGTGGCCACGAATACGTTGTCGCTGATCATCGACAACAGGCCATTGGCCAGGAAGAACATGGAGGGACGGGTTGCCGAGTCCATCGCCAGCACGGCGTCGATCACCGGCGTGAACAAGTGCTGGTCGTGAATAACCGCCACAATGGCAAAGAACACCACCAGCAGCGCGGTGAATGGCAGGGCCTCCTCGAAGGCGTGGCCAAGCTGGTGTTCTTCTACCACGCCGTTAAACGCAGTCAGCAGCACGATCACCAGCAGCCCTATCAGCCCCACGGCTGCCAGGTGCAGTGCAAGTCCCGCGACCAGGATGAAGGCGACGATGGCTTGCACCACGAGCCGTGCATTGGAACGCGGATTGCGGCGTGTTTCTTCCTGTGCCTGGAATTCGACCAATACCTCCCGCACTCTTTCGGGAAGTTGCGCGCCGTAGCCAAATCGCCCGGTCACTTCCAGCAGGTAACAGGTCAGCAGGCCGGCTGCCAGCACCGGCATGCTAATCGGTGCCATGATCAGGAAAAACTCGACGAAATCCCATCCGGCGACTGTGGCGATCAGCAGGTTCTGGGGCTCGCCCACGAGGGTGCAAACGCCGCCCAGTGCGGTCCCTACCGCACCATGCATGAGCAGGCTGCGCAAAAAGGCGCGAAAGTCCTCCAGGTCCTCGCGGTGTTGCCCGTGGACACCGTCATCCACCGAGTGGTCATGGCCTTCGTGCGCAAAGTTTTTGCCCGAGGCGACCTTGTGGTACACGGAGTAAAAGCCCACGCCAACGCTGATCAATACGGCTGTTACGGTCAGGGCGTCCAGGAAGGCCGAGAGAAACGCCGCCACCAGCGAGAACAACAGCGATAACAATACCTTCGAACGCACCTTCAGCAGTATCCGGGTAAACACGAACAGCAGCAGTTCCTTCATGAAATAGATGCCCGCCACCATAAACATCAGCAGTAGTATTACCTCGAAATTGGCGGCGGTTTCGTTGAATACTGTCTGCGGCGAGGTCATGCCCAGAATGATTGCTTCGATGGCCAACAGACCGCCGGGCTGCAGGGGGTAGCAGCGCAGGGCGAGGGCGAGTGTGAAGATGAATTCAGCAATCAGCAGCCATCCGGTGACGAATGGCCCCAGCAAATAAAGTGCAAACGGATTGAGCAGCAAAAACGCAACAATTGTTTTTTTATACCATGTCGGGGAGGAGCCGAGGAAATTCATCCAAAGGGCATTGGCTGTCGTGTCGCTCATTGTGGCTCTTATCCTCGGGTATCCCGGCGCCATTCTACGTGATTGCCATACAGTTATCGAAGATTACTACAGCCCTTGCCCCTTGCGGGGGGCGGGCTTATTATGGCCGGTCTTTTAAACACCGGAATCAACTGCAGTGTTTCGACCCGATCACATCCCCCCTCCCAGTGCGGACAATGAGCTGCATATTGTTTTTCAGCGCGGTGAGCTTCTGAGCGATATGCGTGCAACCGAGGTCTGCCTGATAGAGCGGCGCCAGCTCGAGGGTCACGGCTGGAGCGTGTTGAGGCGCCAGTTTCTGGGTTATTGGCGCGATCAACCCTGCTATGTTCTGGAGATAGACTCGGTAGCCGAGGTTGATCCGCTGCAATACCAGCGCGGCAATCTCTACCATATCCTGGGCAAGGTTGATGAACGCCTGTTTGCGCTCGCGGGCAGGGCGGCCCAATTGCTGGACTGGGAGCGCGACCATCAGTATTGCGGTCGTTGCGGTCAGCAGATGCAGGTGGATATCCAGGAGCGGGCGATGCGCTGCGAGCCCTGTGGTGTTATCAATTACCCGCGCATCGCCCCCTGCATTATTGTTCTGGTCACCCGCGGTGAGGAGCTGTTGCTGGCCCGCAATGTGAATTTCCCGGGACCCATGTACAGCACCCTGGCCGGCTTTATCGAGGCCGGCGAAAATGTAGAGGAGACGCTGGCGCGAGAAGTCAGGGAAGAAGTCGGCGTGGAAGTCGACAACCTGAGGTATTTTCAATCCCAGTCATGGCCTTTCCCCAACCAGCTGATGCTGGGTTTCTTCGCCGATTACGCCGGGGGGGATATCGTCTGTGATCAGCGAGAAATCGCCGATGCCGGCTGGTTTCACTATCGCGAACTGCCCATGATCCCTCCGCCCTCATCGGTTGCCGGCCAGCTTATCAGGCACTACGTAGGCCAGCTTGGTCGGTCCAACTTACCGTAAATTCTGGAGTCAAACTTGGAATACATATACCAGTACGGGCTGTTTCTCGCCCAGGCAGTTACTTTTGTTGCAGCAATACTTGTGGTGCTGGCCAGTTTAGTGGCCCTGGGCCAGAGGCAGAAGACAGAGCAGCAGGAGGGCCATATAGAGATCAGGGACCTCAATGAGAAGTACCGTGATATTGGACACCAGATCAAGCAGGTCGTGGTTGAGCCCGATGTGTTAAAAGCTGAACTCAAGGCGGAGAAGAAGGCAGAGAAAAAGGCCGACAAGGCGACCGCGAAAGCCGCAAAGAAAAAGCGCGGAAAAGCTGCTGACCATGAAGGCGAGGGGCGCAAGCGACTCTTTGTCCTGGATTTTGACGGTGACATCAAGGCGAGTGCTACCGACAACCTGCGCGAGGAGATTTCCGCCGTATTGTTACAGGTGCGGGCGGGAGATGAGTTCCTGGTGAAAGTGGAAAGCCCGGGCGGCATGGTACACGGCTACGGACTGGCAGCGAGCCAGTTGCAGCGAATTCGGGACGCCGGAGTGCCCCTGACAATCGCCGTGGACAAGGTTGCCGCCAGTGGCGGTTACATGATGGCCTGTGTCGCTAATCGAATTGTGGCCGCCCCTTTTGCGGTCATCGGCTCCATCGGGGTACTGGCCCAGCTCCCGAATTTCCACCGATTGCTCAAAAAGCATGACATCGACTTTGAGCTGTTCACCGCTGGCGAGTACAAGCGCACGGTAACGATGTTTGGCGAAAACACGGACAAGGGGCGGGAAAAGTTCGCTGAAGAACTGGAGGAAACCCACGGCCTGTTCAAGGATTTCGTCAGTGCAAACCGTCCCTCGGTGGATATAGCCAAAGTCGCCACGGGTGAAATCTGGTACGGCCAGAAAGCGCTGGAGGTAGGCCTGGTCGACGAACTGCAGACCAGCGATGCTTTCCTGCAGACGCGGCTGAAAGACTGGGATGTGTTCGATGTCAGGTTTGTGCACAAGAAAAACTGGCAGGAGAAGCTGGGGCTTGCCGCCGAGGGCGCGCTGGAGAAGGCTTTTCTGCGTATCTGGCAAAAAGGGCAGGAGCGAAGTAATTACTGATCATGTCAGCTCCATCGCGGGTGACAAATGTGCCCGGGGTGTTTCTGACGAGCTCTACCCGGCGGGTTTTTTGCTATCGCTGGTAACCGCCGTTCTGGCACTGTCTTTGTTTAGTCCGGTATCCGTCGCTGCCACTGCCGCGCAGCAGCGCCTGGAACCACCGGCGGCTTGCGTGGTTCTGCTGCATGGCTTGTGGCGTTCCGCCCTGTCCATGAAGGCCTTGCAGTGGCGACTGGAGGAGAGTGGTTACCAGGTGGTGAACCAGACCTATCCCTCCAGAAGCTATTCGGTACAGCAGCTGGCTGCGATGGCGGTGGAGCAGGGCCTGTCAGCATGCCAGGCATCGGGCTTCGACAGAGTGGATTTTGTCACTCATTCCCTGGGTGGCATCCTGGTGCGCGAGTACGTCGAGCACCAGGACATTCCAGGCCTGCACCGGGTCGTGATGCTGGCCCCGCCCAATGGTGGCAGTCAGCTGGCCGATTACGCTGATTCGACACCCGTGTTGCAGGCTCTGATGCCACAGGCCGTGGCGCAGCTGGGTACCTCCGATGAATCGGTGCCGCGTCGTCTTGGCAGGGTCACTTTCGAGCTTGGGGTTATTGCCGGTACCTCGACCTATATGTCCTTTCTGCCAGGTTTACCCGATGGTCCAACAGATGGCACCGTGGCGGTAGCAGAGACTATCGTGCCGGGTATGATGGACTTTCTGGAACTCCCGGTGGGCCATACCTTCATGATGTGGGATGACGAGGTCATCTCGCAGACAATGTATTTTCTAGAACATGGATTTTTCAAACGGCACACACCGCCGTTCAGTGCGCCCTAGATGATGTAGGGCTCGATCTCATCAGTTTTTAAATCTTTTACAGCCTGGTGGTGGGTGAGGTAGACCCTGCCGCTGAGGTGCGCCAGAAAGTCAGATTTTTTCAGGGCATCCATCACCGGCCCCTTCACCTCACTCAGGTTCAATGTCAGCCCCTGTTCACGCAACCGGTGGTCGATTGACTCCAGCGCCTCCAGTGCACTCAAGTCAATTTCGTTTACGGCGGGGCACTGCAGTATCACATGCTCCAGGCCGTCGTTCTCGGCAATAAGCTGGTAAATATAATCTTCCAGGTAGCTCGCATTGGCGAAGTAGAGGCTCTCATCAACCCGCAGTGAAACCAGGTTCGGATAGGTGATCACGTTGTGCCGTTCAATATTGCGAAAGTGTTCGGTCCCGGCCACTGCGCCTACCACCGCGATATGGGGGCGGGTTGTCTTGTAAAGATGCAGTCCCACTGACGCCAGGATTCCCGCGAGCACACCCAGCTCCACTCCCAGCAACAGAGTTGCACCAATGGTAGTGACGACGGCAATAAAATCGGACAGCGAGTAGCCCCATGCACGCCTGATAACCGCGAAGTCGATCAGGCTGGTGACGGCAACGATAATGGTTCCCGCCAGCGTTGCCTTGGGTAGGAAAAACAAAACCGGTGTGAGCAACAGCGCTGCCAGGCCTATGCCTATCGCGGCAAAAATACTGGCAGCCGGTGTTTCCGCGCCGGCGTCAAAGTTGACCACCGAGCGGGAAAAGCCGCCGGTTACCGGGAAACCACCCGATGTAGCCGAGGCCACATTGGCCGCACCCAGCGCTACCAGTTCCTGGTTGGCGTCAATACGCTGGCGTCGCTTTGCTGCCAGCGTCTTGCCCACGGACACCGACTCTACAAAACCGATAATAGAAATCAGCAGCGCGGGTACCGCCAGATCTGACCATAGTTGCAGGTCAAATACCGGCATGCCTATGACCGGCAGGCCCCTGGGTACCGCCCCGACCAGGGCGACCCCCCGGGCCTCGAAATCAAACAGGTAACTGGCGACAGTCGTTGCCAATATGATGAGCACAGGCCCCGTTCTGGCGAGAATAGCAGAGGTCCGATCTGGCAGGCCCAGGCCGAGCAGCAGGGGTTTCAGGCCGGCGCGGGCCCAGAACAGGAAAGCGATCGTGGCGATCCCCGTGACCGCGGCAATCAGGTTGATATCTGACAAATTGTGAGACAGGCTGGCGACCAGGGTCAGCAGGTTGTCGCCTTCGCCGTGGATGCCCAGAATATGACGTAACTGGCTCAGACCGATGAGAATGCCCGAAGCTGTGATGAAACCCGAGACCACCGGGTGGGACAGGAAGTTGGCCAGAAAACCGAATCGCAGAAAACCCATTACCAGCAGCATCAGGCCCGACAGCATGGCCATGACAATAGCCGCCGTTGCATAGTCCGCCGAACCCTCGGTGGCGATCTTGCCCACTGCGGTAGCCGTCATCAGTGACGCTACCGCGACGGGCCCTACCGAGAGTGTTCTGCTGGTGCCCAGCAACGCGTAGGCGATCAGCGGCAGGATACTCGCATAAAGACCCATCTCCGCCGGCAGGCCAGCCAGCATGGCATAGGCGAGCGACTGGGGTATCAGCATGATCGTGACGATTACAGCCGCCAGCATATCGCTGGCAAGCAGCCCGCTGTCGTAATTGCGGGCCCAGTTCAGGGGTGGGAAAAAGCGCGATGGGCCTTTGCTCAAGCGGGCGAGTTCCTGCGTTTAGCCTGCTCCGGATCCACCATCCATTCCTTCCCTTTCAGCATTGCCTTCCAGTAGATCGGTGGCAGTATTTTTTCTTTCATTATCCAGGCCAGGCGCGATGGCTTTTGACCATTAATAACCCATCGCGGAAAGCTGGGCAACAACTTGCCGCCGTAGCCGAATTCAGCGAGCACTATTTTGCCTCGCTCTACGGTGAGCGGGCAGGAGCCGTAGCCATTGTAATGCGCCATGCCCTGTACCAGCCCCATATCCTCTAGCAGGTTGTTGGCGACGATCGGAGCTTGCATGCGCGCGGCCGCAGCCGTCTTGGCATTGGGTGCGTTCATCGCATCACCCAGGCCCCAGATGTTGGCATAGCGCTTGTGCCGCAGGGTGTTCTGGTCGACGTCCACCCAGCCGGCTGCATCGGCCAGCGGGCTCTGGCTGACGAAGTCCGGCGCGCACTGGGGTGGGCAGACATGAATCATGTCGAAATCGGCTTCAACCAACTGTTTTTCGCCCTCGTCGTTGGTGGCCTCAAACCAGGCTCTTTTTCCTTCGCCGTCGATCCTGACCAGGCGATGGCGAAAATGAAGCCGCGCGGAATAGCGCTCCACATAGTCCATCAGGGCGGGTACGTATTCCTTTACTCCGAACAGAACCTCGCCGGCATTAAAAAAATCTATGTCAATGCCTGGCAGCGTCCCATTGCGCTGCCAGTGATCAGCGGACAGGTACAGGGCTTTTTGCGGCGCACCGGCACACTTGATCGGCATGGGCGGTTGGGTGAATACCGCACGGCCAGCGCCCAGCTTGCTGACCAGCTCCCAGGTATAGGGCGCCAGATCGTAGCGGTAGTTAGAGGTCACACCGTTGTGGCCAAGTGCCTCAACCAGTCCCTCCACCCCGTGCCAGTCCAGCTTGATGCCGGGCGCCACGATAAGCCGGTCGTAGTAAATCGGCCGACTGTCCTCCAGCGTGATTCGGTTATTGTCCGGATCAAACCCACCGACGGCCGCCTTGATCCACTGCGCGCCGTCAGGTATCAGCGAGGCCATGGTCTTGACCGTGTCTCGCTGCCGGAAGATACCGGCGCCGACCAGGGTCCAACCCGGCTGGTAGTAGTGAACCTCGGCGGGGTCAATGATGGCGATATTCAGGTCTTTCGATCGAGCCAACAGGCTGGATGCCGCGGCTATGCCGGCCGCTCCCGCGCCCACGATCAATACGCTGTAGTGACTGGCGTCGCTGGGCCGCACATGGTCGGTTTGCGGTGTCGTCATCTGCAGGGCAGAGCTCAGGTCATAACCGAGTTCCCTGGCCCTGGTAAACAGGCTTAGAGAGTCCGCGCCCAGACGGCGCTGGCCCAGGGCCCAGAGCGTTATCGAGCGGGTACCTGTGCGACAGTAGGCATGTGTCGGGGCGGGTAGCCGATCCAGCGCCCCCAGAAAATCCCCGATGTCCTGTTCGTTCAACTTGCTGGTCACAATAGGCAGGAACGCAACGCTGATCCCGGCCTCTTGCGCCGCTGCCTCTATTTCGGTGACGTTGGGCTGGTCCGCGGCCTCGCCATCGGGGCGGTTGCAGATCAGTGACCTGATACCGCGTGCGGCCAGCACCGGGATATCCTCGGCAACAAGTTGGCCGGACACCGAAAAGCTGTCATCGATCTGTTTTATGTCTACTGCCATGTCTGCGATCCCCTAGGAAATGAGCGACGAGATATCGTCACCGCCGAAGGCATTTATCGGCAGCTTCAGGAATAGCTGACCGGAGTCATCAGCCGGGGGGAAATGGCCGGCGCGCATATTGACCTGTAACGAAGGGAGAATAAGCGTTGGCATGCCCAGCGTGGCGTCCCGGGCTGTTCGCATGGATACGAAAGCGGATTCGCTGACGCCCTCGTGGACATGGATGTTCGCTCGCTGTTCCTCGGCGACAGTGGTCTCATATTCCAGTGCGCGGCCGTCGGGCAGGTAGTCGTGGCACACGAAGATCCGCATCTCGCCGGGCAGGCTGAGAATGCGCTGTATTGAACGGTACAGGATGCCGGCATCGCCGCCGGGGAAGTCGGCCCGGGCAGTGCCACCGTCGGGCATGAACAGGGTGTCGCCCACAAACACGGCATCACCCAGTACATAGCTCATGCAGGCAGGCGTGTGGCCGGGTGTGTGCATGGCAGTGCCTGTGAGGCTGCCGATACGGATTTCGTCCTCGTCGTTCAGCAGGACGTCGAACTGGGAGCCATCTCGCGCGAACCCGGTACCGGCATTAAAGACTTCACCGAAGGTTTCCTGTACCACCGAGATATGCGCGCCGATAGCGATTTTTCCACCCAGCTTCTGCTGTATATAGGGTGCCGCGGAAAGGTGGTCAGCGTGGACGTGGGTTTCCAGGATCCACTGTAGCTCGAGCTTGTTGTTGGTGATATACGCAATGATCTGGTCTGCACCGGCAAAGCTGATGGTGCCGGAGGGGTAGTCAAGGTCCATCACGGAATCTATGACAGCACAGGCACTACTGGCGGGGTCTTTTACCACGTAGGACAGCGTGTTGGTGGGCTCATCAAAAAACGTGGTGACTTCTGCCTGGAGGCCTGTGTTGATGGCGGACTGTGCAGGTGAGTTCATGGTTGGTTCCTCTGGGTGGAAAGGGTTGCCCGGTAAACGTACGGTTCAGTCACAGTAGTAGAGCAAGCGCCATGCCAGGTAATGTATTACTTTATAAAAAATCATTAAGATACTGAAAAATAACGATAATAAAGAAATTTTTGATAGGCTCACTGTCGGTTTGCCTTGCACCGCCAGGCCGTATATGCCAAATTTGACACACTATCAGACAGATTTGGCAGCCATGGAAGTTCTCGCCTCAGATACCGACCCCGCGATCGCGCGCATGCTGGACAGCTATGAGCATCCAGCCATTCTCGTTACGCCCGACTATCAGATTCTCGCCACCAATGACCTGTACCAGAAAGCCTTTGGTGAGATAGATACCAGCGAGGGCCCCGCGCACTGCTACCGGGTGTCACATAATTTTGACCGGCCCTGTGATCAGGCCGGGGAAGACTGCCCGCTGGCTGCGGCGACAAGTTCGGGGCAGCGGGAGCGGGTCCTGCACATTCACCAGACCCCGCGCGGTGAAGAGCATGTCGATGTCGAAATGTTGCCTGTCCTGGATGACCAGGGCGCCCTGCAGTATTTTGTCGAGTTACTCAAGCCGGTGCCCATCGCCGGCACGCGTGCCGGAAACCAGCCTATGGTGGGTGCCAGCCCGGCCTTTAACGTCATGCTGAGTCTGGTATCCCGGGTAGGTCCCACCGAGGCGGCTGTATTGCTGCAGGGGGAATCCGGTACCGGCAAGGAACTGGCCGCCAGCGCCCTGCACCAGGCGAGCCTTCGCGCGACGGGGGCCCTGGTCACACTGGAGTGCGCGGGTTTGAGCGAAACCCTGTTCGAGAGTGAACTGTTCGGGCATGTGAAAGGGGCTTTCACCGGCGCCAATTATACGCGCCAAGGCCTGGTGGA
Source organism: uncultured Gammaproteobacteria bacterium (assembly GCA_963765545.1). Lineage (GTDB taxonomy): Bacteria > Pseudomonadota > Gammaproteobacteria > Pseudomonadales > Halieaceae > JARRPM01. The sequence continues at coordinate 525,357 of CAVXWW010000004.1, forward strand.
AGCGGCCCACGGTGGTACCCTGTTTCTCGATGAGATCGGGGATGTTCCACTCTCACTGCAGGTCAAGCTGCTGCGATTGATTGAAACCGGCACCTACCGGCCAGTTGGCAGTACCGGGGTCAAACAGGCGGATTTTCGCCTGGTGTGTGCGACCCACAGAAACCTGGCGCAGATGGTGGAGGCGGGGACCTTCCGGCAGGATCTGTACTATCGCATCAATGTATTCCCAATTCGTCTCCCCTCGCTGGCTGAACGCATTGAGGACCTGCCGCTGCTGGCAACCGCGATACTCAATGACAACCCTGCCTGCGGGGGTAAAACCTTTCACCTGACAGAATCCGCTCTGGTATTGCTCAAGGCTCATCGCTACCGCGGGAATATCCGCGAATTGCGCAACGTGCTGAGCAGGGCGGTGGTGCTTGCCAATACCAATGTCATCGACCAGGCAGTGATACGCCAATCCCTGGACACCGGTGTGGCACACACGACGCAGACCAGCCTGGAGCCCAGCCTGAAACAACTGGAGCTGGAGTATCTGCAACAACTTATGCGCAATCACAACGACGACAGGGAAGCTGTCGCAGGCATTGCCGGAATCAGTGTGCGATCGTTGTATCGCAAGCTGCAACTGCGTGATGAAGAGATCGGCGGGTAACGCTGGAACAGTTACTGCAGGCGCAGCGGCACTGCGTGTGCATCATTTCCATGGGTATAGCTCCGGCGGGCAAACATCTCGAAGATCTGTTCCTTGGCCACTGTGGGCGAACTGGAACTGGAGTCTTACAACCAGCGCCAATACAGGTTCTTGAAGCTGCTGGTGTAGGCCAGGCTATTCCCGTCAGTGGGGACTGGGCCCAGTAAAAGACAGGGCTGAGTAGCGCGGCTGATCTATCGCCAGCTGGCCGGCGACACTGTGGCGCAGGTGTTCCGCAAGGCCCGGGCTATCCAGTGGCAGCTCGCCTCGCAGGCGGTTCACCAGTTCCCAGCGCAGCTGGTCCAGCGGACCTTCCAGCTTGAGTAGGGATTGAAGGCGCTGCTGTTCACCTGCGGCCAGTTCAGGGCCAAATTGAAACTCCCGCTGGGCAATCCCCAGGGAATTGGCCGCTACCCGGGCGAGAAAGCTATTGTGGGTATCCAACTGCCCGGCCACCTCAGTCTTAAGGAAGCGGGCGGCCCCCTCCAGCAACTCGGCAGGCATCGGCAACTGGGTGCCCTCCGACAGCGGCTTGGTGGTATCTGGCAACGGGAACTGCCCCGGTATCAGCAGGTTCACACAATCCATTTGCGCCTCTGATGAGCGCCGGCCAATAACCGGCCGCTCGAGGCTGGGGGTTTCCCCGCTGCGCCAGGCCCCGGCCATCTGCAGCGTTGCCATCGCCCACCAGAAGGAGCCGAAGACCTGCCAGAACAGTAACTGTTCCCGCGAGACGGGTATTGCCGAGACACTGTTATAGCCGGTCAGCAGGTCGTCGACCTCACCAAAGCCACCCACTGGCAGCTCGGAGTGACCAAAGCGCCAGGAATTGACGCACAGCCAGCCCAGGTCGCGTACGGGGTCGCCGATCTGGGCCAGCTCCCAGTCCAGTACGGCGTTGATACCCTCGGCAGTTACCATCAGATTGCCGTTGCGAAAATCGCCGTGTACCAGTTTCATATCAGAGTCGGCGGGCAGGTTATCCTTCAACCAGCGCCAGGTGTAATCGATCATCGGCACCGGCAGATCCAGGTCGCGGTACAAGCCCCATGTGTCATCCACCAACTGGGCCGGTGTGATTAGCGGTAGTTGGGTGTCGAGCCCGGCCGCCTGCCAGTCGATGGCGTGGATTCGTGCGAGGATCTCACCGCACTGGCGTGCAAGCTTTGGGCGCACACCTGCGTACTCGGGGGCACGCACTATGCGTTGGCCCAGGGTTTCACCCTCCAGCCATTCCATAAAGAATCCATTGCCCAGGTTGTCAGTGGGCTTAAGCACGTACACGACTCCGGGGCCCGGTATGCCCGCGGCAAGGGCGACCTGGAACAGACGCGCCTCGGTAGCGAGGCTGATACTGCCGACACTGGATTCGCTGTCGGCTGTGGGCTGGGAGCGGCGCAGGGCGAGCTGCCGTTCGCCACTATCGGTTGCAGCGGTAACGCGGTAGGTTTCCTGACTGGCCCCCGCGGTTAACTGTTTACACGACTGCAGCGACCGGAAGCCCGCCAACTCGCGCGACAGAACACGCTGCAGGGAACGATTGAATTCATCCTGCATATCCCTAGTCCACACCCTTGGGTTTTCTTTGCTTCATGAAGCCAAACAGGTAACCGGCAACCCGGCGCATCTGAATCTCATCAGCCCCCTCTGTGATGCGGTAGCGGCGATGATGACGGTAGATGTGTTCAAACGGCTTGTAGCGTGAGTAGCCCATGCCCCCATGTACCTGCATGGCAAAGTCCGCCGCCTCGCAGCACAGCCGGTTAGCCTGGTAGTTACACATGGATACCTTGTCAGACACGGAGAACGCACCATCGCGATCCATCAGCCAGGCGGTTTTGTGGATCAGGGCTCGCAACATCTCGCAGCGGGCCTGTAGATCGACCAGCGGAAACTGGATGCCCTGGTTGGAAGACAGCGGCTTGCCGAAAGGCTTGCGTCTATTGGCGTGGTTGACGGCCTCGGTGACGCAGTATTGCGCTGCACCCAGGCTGGACGCGGCCTGCCTGATACGGTTTTCATTGAAAAAGTGCTGCACTATCTGCAGTCCTTTTCCCTCGCCGCCAAAGATCGCAGCGGTTGGTACACGCACATCGGTAAAACTGACGCGGGCGTGGTCTGAGGGCATATTGAACGTCCACAGGTACTCTTCAATTTTGACCCCGGGAGTATCCATGGGTACAAGGAAGGCCGTAATCCCAAGGCCGTCACCGGGCTCGCCCGATGTGCGGGCCATTACCAGGTCGGCGTCGGCAGTGTGCACCCCGGTGTTCCAGGTTTTCTCGCCGTTTATGATCCAGTCATCGCCCGAGCGTTCTGCCCGGGTTTCCATGTAAGTCGCATCGGAACCATGCTCTGGTTCAGTGATACCGAAAGCAAAGCCCTTGCGAGCAGTCTTCATCCCCTCCAGCCACTGGGCTTTTTGCTCATCTGTTCCGTATTCCAGCAGCAGTAGCAATCCGATGTTGTTACCCACCACCGAGTGTTCGTTTTGCAGGTCGTTGTGTAACCCCAGCCCTTTCGTCGCCAGGTGTTCACGAATAATCGCCATGCCCAGGTTGCCGCCGTCGCGACCGCCATGGGCGGCGGGGAAGGGGTAACTGAAAATGCCGGCCTCAATAGCCAGTTCTTTCGCCTTGCGCAGCAGTGCCTCCCATTCCTCATTGGGCAACCCATCGCGATCCCAGTCCGTGCGGGCATCCTCGCGGCGGTGATCAAAGAACCGCATATTATCGCCGGTTTCTTCCAGCGGCTTGATTTTCTCTTCGATGAAAGTGTCGACTTCAGCGATGAAGGCGGCGACGTCTGCGGGTATTTCAAAGTCCACGAGCTGTTCTCCCTGACATTCCTGCGGCGATCCGTGTATAGCGATTGACACCAGTATGACAAGCGCCGGGCCTCGCCGGCTACTGCATAGCAAAGTTTAGCGGCTAATGGCTTGTTCGCTGATTGTTATTGGTAGCTGGTGAAGGCGCCGCGGTGAGTCTGGCATAGAAATGGCTGGTTACCAAATCCGGTAACCGGGTGAGTAAAAGGCTGTCCAGGGGTAGAAGCCTGCGAGGTGTCGTCGATTTGCTATCTATGGATTTACAATGCTTAATCGTCATCTGGAGCCCCGCTCATTCGGCAGCCCCGCCTTTCCCGAGCTCCCCCTCACTGCTGGCGCAGGTTTATACAATCCAGGGAGAATTGAACCGCGCGTATGAACATTGTCTTCGACCTCGACGGTACACTGATCGACAGTGCACCGGATATTCAGTATGTAGCCTCGGCTATTCTGGTCGGACTCGGCAAGAAAGGTCTTACCCTGGAGGAAACCAGGAGCTTCATCGGCGAGGGCGGTGCGGTGTTCGTCAGCCGGATGATGGCGGCACGCCATATCGAGGAGACTCCCCAGCACCATGCGTTACTTTACCGGGACTTTCTTGCGCGCTACGAGCTCGCGGTCGACAGGGCGGTGTTTTATCCAGGTGTCCTTGATACCCTGTTATTTTTGAAAACAGCCGGTCACTGCCTGGGACTTTGTACCAATAAGCCGGAACGTCCGGCGCGCGCGGTGTTAAGTCACATGGCATTGACATCCATTTTTGAGGTTGTTGTGGCAGGCGGCATGATTGACAGTCGAAAACCCGAACCCGATATGCTCGAAAAAACAATTGAGGGGCTGGGCGGTGGCGAGACACTGTTTGTCGGTGACAGTGAGATCGACGCGGAGACAGCCAGGCGTGCAGGCGTTCGCTTTGCGCTCTACACGCAAGGCTATCGAAAGTCCCCTGTCAGTGAGGTACACCATGACTGGGCGTTTGATGATTTCGCAAAACTCTCGGATATAGTTAGCCAGTTCACATAGGCCTGTTGAGGCGCAATAATCCATGAACGAGCCACTTGTTGTTACTGCTGTGATTGCCGTACTCTTTGCCGTTATGGCGTTCAGGGCACTTCGCAGCGGCAGTGCCACAGACTATTTGTTGGCAGGCATGCAGTGTGCCGGAATCCTGCTGCTGCTCAGTGACTATCGGGTCCTGGCTTGTTACCTCTTGCTGGCCACCTCGGTAGCGTATTTGCTCAGCCAGATCGTGACGGGGGCGAGGGTGGCAAGTCGCCTGCTTCCAGTGGCCGGCGCTGCAGCTATCCTGTTCTCGTTGCTCAGGTGAGCAGGGGATCACAGGATGCCTTGACCTGCCCTTTGACGCCATGCTTTGCTGGTGAGGAGAATGGCATCCCGAGATGTGTATGCCCGGTGTCAGCCCCGGCCATTGAAAAAGACAAGGAAACAACCTTACTCGTGAAATATTCTGCACATTATGGGGAAGTATCGGTCGCCAGCCTGGTCAGGATTTTTCTGCTTGCGTTTGTCTGCATCTTGCCCCTGGCCTCCCTGGCCCAACCTGGCGAAAACGGTGCTGCAAAACTCGTGGTCGGGACAATCGATGTTCCTCCCTTTGCCATGAAAACCGACGATGGCAATTGGGAAGGGCTAAGCCTAGATCTTCTCGATATGATTACCAGCAAACTGGGTCGTGAATACGAAGTCCGCGAATTTACTGACAGTAAAGCACTGTTTGACGCTGCCAAAGCCGGGACTATCGACCTGATTCCGGCGCTGGCGGCGAGGCAAGAAGCCGAAAAACTACTCGACCTCACCCAGCCCTATTACCGTTCCGGTTTTGCTATCGCAGTGTCCCGGAACGATGCCAGCCACGGTTGGCTTGGGTATTTTCGCGCCCTGGAAGCAGGCCAGTTTTTGCTGGTCATCGGTGCGTTGTTGCTTTTGTGGTTACTTGCCGGGTCCGTTATATGGCTGTTGGAGCGCAGGCATAACGAGCAGATGTTCGGCGGGAGTACTGCCTCGGGACTGGGCCACGGCATCTGGTGGGCAGCGGTCACCATGACGACTGTCGGTTATGGTGACAAGGCACCGGTGACGGTAGGAGGGCGCCTGGTTGCCATCGTCTGGATGTTCGCATCTATCATACTGGTGTCGTCTTTTACGGCATCTATATCCGCCTCGCTGACGGCGGAAAAACTGGTCGGGAAGGTGCGTGGGGTACAGGATCTGCCTCATGTCAATGTCGGTATAATGGTCGAGTCGACCGCTACACAATGGTTACAACAGCGCGGTATTTCTTCAAAAACATTCCCCTCGCCCCAGGCTGGGCTGCAGGCCATAGCCGACGGCAAAATAGATGCTTTTGTCTTCGATGAGGCCGTATTGAAAAGTATGGCTGCCAATCAGTTTGCCGGCAGCGTTTACGTTCTGCCAGACTCGTTTGAACACTATTATGTCAGTATGGCGGTACAGAACAACAGCTCGCTGCGTGAACCCATCAACCTCGCTATGCTAGGAATTATGGCGACCGATACCTGGTCCCGTTTGCTGGATCGCCATATTGCCGAGGGCAGGTGATAGCGGTATTCATTGCCCGTCCAGGCTTTTTCGCCGGTACTGTTGTTGTATTGTTTTTGTGGAAGTAAATATCGACCAATAGTCACAGATCAATTTATTGCTGATTAAGATAATCGTTGGCGCAGGCTGGATTGATCTGGCGATACATCCCCACTAAATTACTACTGTCTGCACAGAAAATTTTTCGGGAGCAATGGCCAGATGAGAGCAATGGTGTTTGCTGGAGTAGGGCAACCGCTGGAGCTGATGGAGTTACCACAGCCCCAGCCAGGTGATGGGCAGCTGCTGATTCGAGTGCTGGCCTGCGGTATCTGCCGCACAGATTTACATGTTGTCGATGGCGATTTAACCGAGCCGCACTTACCGCTGGTGCCGGGTCACCAGATTATCGGGGTAGTCGAAAAAGTCGGCAGTGATGCCGGAAACTTCACTACTGGCCAGCAGGTGGGCGTCCCGTGGCTGGGCGGCAGTTGTGGCCACTGCGAGTTTTGCGCCAGCGCCCGGGAGAACCTTTGTGATGAGGCCGTCTATACCGGTTACCAGGTTAACGGTGGTTTTGCTGATTACACGGTGGCCGATAGCCGGTACTGTTTTCCTGTCCCGGAGGGTTTCAGTCCGGTACAGGCTGCGCCGCTGTTGTGTGCGGGCCTGATAGGTTACCGGGCGTGGCGTCCTGTAGCAGAAGCCGGTCGCCTGGGTTTTTACGGTTTCGGCGCGGCCGCGCATATCCTTATCCAGCTTGCCCGCTATCACCAACAGGCCGTCTATGCGTTCACGCGCCCGGGTGATAGTGCCGCGCAGGACTTCGCGATACAGCTGGGCGCCTGCTGGGCGGGCGAATCCAGCGAAAGTCCGCCCGAGCTTCTGGATGGGGCAATTATTTTCGCCCCGGATGGCGATTGTGTGCTGCAGGCACTAAGAGCAGTAAAGAAAGGGGGCAGGGTGGTTTGTGCCGGCATTCACATGAGCGACATTCCGCCGATTCCCTACAGCGACCTGTGGGGCGAACGCAGTATACAGTCCATAGCCAACTTGACCCGCGCCGACGGCGAGGCGTTTTTGCCCCTGGCTGCGAGGATACCTGTTCACACGGAGACTCATGTATATCCCCTGGAAGAGGCCAACCAGGCGCTGGATGATTTGCGCAGCGGCCGACTCACCGGTGCCGGGGTATTGTCGATAGCCCAGGTATAAGTAGCCTTCCAACCGGAATAAACAGCTCTTGCTGGCGAGTTTGCCAAGGTCCGGGGCGCGTCTTCATTGCGAACCGATATTTCTCCAGAATAAAGGGAAAGGCCCTATAATGTCGCGCTTCCCTGCGGGCCGGACAGTTAGCGCCAGATGACAGCCACACCAAACACTTCAACCGGCCGGGCAATCGTCTGGATGCTGCTGGCATTGAGCTGCTTTTCCCTGCTCGCCGTTGCCAGCCGAGAGCTCACTGCGTCGATGGCTACTGTGGAAATTCTGCTGTGGCGCAGCCTGCTGGGGTTCGGCATCGTTACGGTATTCCTGGCGCGCGGGGGCGTCCTCAACGCGCAAGGATTGCAGCCACAGCTGATCGGCTGGCACGCCCTGCGAAATGTTACTCATTTCGGCGGCCAGTGCGCCTGGCTGATCGCCATCGCAGCTTTACCACTGGCGGAAGTCTTTGCCCTGGAGTTCACCACGCCGCTGTGGGCAGCTCTGCTGGCGGCGCTGTTTATGGGGGAGGCACTCAATCGCGGACGCTGGATTTCCCTGCTGCTGGGCTTCGCCGGCGTACTGGTTATCCTGCGCCCGGGCGTTGTGGTGATCGATAGCGCCAGCCTTGTGATGCTGGCGGGGGCTTTTGGTTTTGGCGTTACCGTGATTGTAACCCGCAAGCTTACCCAACTGCTGAGCGGCCATGGCCATGCGTTCCAGCTTGTGCTGTTTTATATGACGGCCATGCAGGGGCTGTTGTCGTTCACGCTCTTGATGTTTGTCGGCGAGCTTAGTCTGCCGCCTGAGGGTACTGGTTTATGGCTGCTGACAGCGGCGATCACGGCCCTCCTGGCCCACTATAGCCTGACCAGGGCCCTGTCCTATGCCGATGCATCCGTAGTGATGCCGATGGATTACCTGCGACTGCCGCTGATCATGGTAGTGGCCTGGTGGCTTTACGGAGAAAGTGTCACACCATGGTTGCTGGTGGGCTCTGCACTTATTCTGGCGGCCAATGCCTGGGGTCTCTACCTGCAGGCGCGTCGGCTGCCTGCTTCAGCCTGAAATCCCGCTGAAGCACGTGGCCGAATGTGTTCAGCCGAACTACATGTTCAGCAGGCGCGAGTTTGGTTACTGTAAATACTTCAGGTAGACTTTCTGTCGGTCCAACATCTCTGGCGGGGGAGGAAATGCCGGGGCATTTGCCAGTAGCCCTGTATGATGAGACATTGCCTCGCATCCGAGGCAGCTGCCCGCGACCAGCTTCCTCAATGATTGCCTGAACATCCAGGTGCCGGTAGCACAACATTCTGTTTGACAGGCTGACAGGCAAAACCAATAAACCGGCCGGACTCCCGCCACATGATCAAAAACAATATAGAACTACTTTCCATACATATCCCCAAAACAGGTGGCAGTTCGTTCCAGAAGTCACTGCAGGCCTTGTACGGCGAAGACGCCGTACTAAGGCTGGATTTTACCGTGCGCGACACTGCTGAGGGGCCGCGCATGGTCGCCACCAACCGCACCAGTCAAGAGCTGTTGGATCAGATCTATAGCGAGGAGCAGCTATCCCCAACGATCCGTGTGCTGCATGGTCATTTTCACTACCAGAACTTTGTGAGATTCTTTGACTTGCCGGAAAATGCCAGGGTGGTTACCTGGCTGCGACACCCGATCGCTCGCATTGTCTCCAATTACCATTACCTGGTGGCTTCATTTCATCGCGAAGTGCAGCACACCCCGCTATCCAGCAAATTGTTCAAGCGGCTCGTCAAGAGTTTGCCTGAGTTCGCAGCTCAACCCCGGGATGTCAATCTGTATTCGGATTACCTGCGGGGAAGGCGGCTTTCAGAATTCGATTTTGTCGGAATCATTGAGGCCTATGACAGTGAATTGGACCGACTGGGAAGTATTCTGGGCATGGGGGAGGTGACCCACTTCAAGGTAAACAGGGCTGCCAAACCCGCTCCCGCACTGCTGCCGCAGCAGGAGATTGCGCTGCAGGCCCATAACAGCGAGAACCTGGACATATACAACGAGGCCCTGGCGCTATCGACTGGTAGAAAGCCGGCTTCACAGGGCTGAGTGGAAATTGATTCTATTAACTCTGATACCTTGAATCCCGGTGTGGCTAAAGCTTTTCAATTCTCGCAACCGTGATAATTCAAGGTGTCATTGCCCCGCGTATCGATGGCAATACGGTGTCCCCCAACTGTCCGAACAGGGTGTATTCAGTGTGATAAATGTCCTCCAGTTGCTCTCTGGCGCGAGACCAACCCGCCAGGTCTGATGCATCGTTAACCAACGCTTGCATAGTAGGGGAGAGCGCATTCCATTGATCCGCAGCCTGCTGCGCCAGTACCACTGAGTCCGCACTGACCAGGTCCGGCCGCTGCCCGCGAGCCCATTGCATGAACACCGCGAAATAATTGCGGAAAAAGCCACCACCAGTGCCGAATTTAACAATGGCATTGTCCAGGTACTGGGCATAGCTGGCGGCATTTTCCCGCTCGGGCCAGTGTTCCATTTGTTGCATCAGAGTGCGTATGCCGTCCAGCCCCGACGCACAGGTACCACTGTTGCCCGAGGCTGCTTCCATAAGGTCTCGTTGCGAGCGGTCCATTCCCTGCATCCGCTCAATAGTGATACCCAGGGCAATGCCACAGGCATCAGGCAGCGAGTTTTTAACATTGCCGCTGGAAAATTTACCCCATTGGTTGTATGTGCTTATGACGCCTGTCGGATTGCGACTGGTGCTCAGCGCCGCCATCGAACAGGTCTCGGGGAAGTCATTTACCCGGTCGGCGATATACACTTCCTGCTTTTCTTCATCGAACCCCAACAGGATAAAGCGGTGGGCCGGAAAGTGAACCTTGAACTCACGGTAGTCCAGGTAGAATATGTCGCCCGACAGCATGGTAGGCCTGCCTGAAAGCACTTCCTGCTTTACTTCCTTCCAGGCCAGGTCGTTGTCAGGCTGTATCTGCTCTGTATAGTCCACCCCCAGTGTGCGCGCCAGGTCAGCTTCCATCGTCGAGCCGCGCCCAAAGAACATATAATATGGCTGCGCATTCTCGTAGTTGAAAAAGATCGCATCGAGGCCCGCCCCCAGGCCAAACACCACGCCTTCCTCGAGATCCAGGCCACAATAGTGGTAAATAAGGTTGCGCATGGAACCGCTGCCGCAGTGTCCGGCGGGGACTATTCGAAAGTTTTCTATCATCGCACGCATAGTTATCTTTACGCCTTGTCTTTTGTCTTCTTCCTAAACCCTGGCGGGTTGGCGATGATGTCTGTGGCGGAGTCACTGGCGATTCTAGCTGCTTCTTCTTCGAGCACGCCAAACCCGCATAGCACTAGTGTGATTGCCTGGCTGGTCAAATCCACGCTTTCTCTAACAGATAACTGATCTTCGATAATTCGGGCCATGGTAAAAAAGGTAACGCCCATCAATTGCAGTATACCTGCCTGCTCGCACCGGGCGGAAAATCGGGATGATTGGACACCCTCTAACACGTGCGCCCGAATCTGTTTATTCATAGGCGAGTCATTCGAGGTTGTTCCCACCTCGCGTGCGCGCATCATAATTATTGCGCGCTTCGGGTCCTCGACAGCCAGCTTCACGTGGTTACAGACACCCCGTGCTATTTTGTAGGCGGGATCGGTTACATTGAGGTTGCTCTCATGAACTTTCTGCTCGATCTCATCGCGAATGGCTGTCGATACAGACATCGCGAGAGCTTCCTTGTCCGCGAAGTGATTGTAAAAGCTGCCCTTGGCAACGCCGGCGGTCTCCACGATGTTGGCGATAGTAATTGCATCGATGGGGTGTTTTGCCAAAAGGTCGCCACAGGCTTTGATCAGTGCATACCGTATTTTGAGGCTATGCGCTTCCCTGGCCCCGATTTCCCTCGCGATTTCCATGTTTACCTCCCGCAGAAGACAGTAGTCTATCAGTGTATGACCAATATTCCACGCTATGACTAAAGAATACCATTTAAATGACTATAAAGTCATTGACTATTTGGTCATCTTTGCTAGTATTTAGTTCTGTTGACAAGCAAAAGCCGATAACCGAGCTGCCACAGCACCAGGAAAGCAAGGGATTTGGCCAGGCAGGAGAGTGTATTTCAACATGCAAACACGACTGGACCACATCGTTTATCCCGGCTCTGACCAGTACACCGCTGAAGAAATGGCCGCGCCCGGATCAATACCGATAGAACTGCAAGGGGACCCGATTGTTCTGGCGGTGGACACGGCCTACATTATGTTTCAGGTGCCGGATCTGGCTAAGCAAAAGTCATTCTTACTGGATTTCGGCATGATCGAGGTCAGTCAAAGCACTGATCGTCTGTACATGCGCGGATATAACTCTGATCCCTATATTTACGAGGCCGTTAAAGGTGAGGACGCGAAGTTCCTGGGTGCGGGTTTCACGCTGGCCTGCGAGGAGGACCTGGCGCGGCTGTCCGCCGAAACAGGCAAGCCAATAGAAGATATTGAAGGCCCCGGAGCAGGTAAACGCGTGCGGCTTCACGATCCCGATGGTTTCGTTGTTGACCTTGTGTATGGCAGGGCGCTTGTAGATCCCATTGAAACGCGCCGGGATGCGCTGCCAGTCAATCTCCCTCAGCAAAAGAACCGGGTCAATCGGGGCCAGAGAACCTTGCCGGCGCCCAGCGCTATAGAGAAATTTGGTCACTACGTGTTGATGGTCTCGGACTTTAAAGAGTCTTTTAAATGGTACCGGAAACACCTGGGACTGCTGCCCACGGATGTCCTGTGCACAGCCTCTGGCACACCGGCACTTTCATTTAACCGCCTTGATAAGGGCGAAGTACCTGCAGATCACCACACTGTTGTGCTCAGCTCCGGTCTTGCAGCGGGCTACATGCACAGCGCCTATGAAACCTGTGACCAGGACAGTATCGGCCAGGGCCAGCAGTTTCTGAAATTGAAAGGATGGGATCACTTCTGGGGTATCGGGCGCCATGTTCTGGGTAGCCAGATATTCGACTACTGGAAAGACCCGAATGGCCTTGAGATGGAGCACTATGCAGATGGTGATGTTTTCGACAACAGCTACCCCACGCAGTATCACCTGCTGGACAGGGGTGGTTTGTGGGCATGGGGCGATGACGTCCCCGATGCCATGAGGCTCAAGCCCTCGTTCAAGGACCTGGTCACCCTTCTAAAGGCGGGAAAAGCCAGGCGCAAACTGATGTTTGAATTGAAGAGCGCGATGAGTCGGGTGCCTCGCCCGTGGCTGAAGTAGAGAATCTTTTCGGCACAGGGGTAAGACTTCTGCAGCCGCAAGGCTCGACAGAAACCGCAACAACCAGCAAGGAGAACAGGCCGTGGGTCTTTCAATTGTAAAGTTTGATACTAATGACGGTAAGGGACAAAGCTGGGGCGTATGCCGTGATGGCAATGTCTACCCGTTGCAGGCGCCGTTCGCCAGCCACCGGGACATCATGGAAAGTTATTTCGAATCGAAAGAGCGGTTCCTGTCCGCTTTGGGCGACACGCCGGTTGTGCTGGAGCGCGATCATTTTCTTTCGCCTGTGTCGCAAGACGTGCAGCTCTACTGCCAGGGTTTGAATTACGCCGAACATCGAAAAGAGTCTGGTATTTCCGAGCATGATGACGAAGAGGGCCTGATGTTTATGAAGGCAGCATCCAGTATCTGCTCTCCCAATGCCGACATACTAAGGCCTCGTGGATGTCAGTTGCTGGATTATGAAATTGAGCTGGCGTTGGTGCTGCGCAAGGATATTGCTGAGCCGCTTGCAATCAGCGAAGCTGACTTGCCCGATTATGTTGGCGCCATCATTCTTTGTAATGACGTATCGGCGCGAGATTTCATGTTCGGTGCCCCGATGCTGCAGTGGTTCAAAGGCAAGAGCCAGCGCACATTTTGTCCCATGGGCCCTGTTCTGTATCTGATGGACCAGGAAGACTACCGCTATCTTTATGCCTTGCAACTCGAGCTCAAACTCAACGGCACAGTCAAGCAGTCAGCAAGCACCGACCTGTTAATACATCGCCCGGCTGAAACACTGAATCAAATATCGACATATGCTGACTTGCGCGCTGGAGATTGTTTGCTGACGGGTACGCCGGGGGGAATTCTCGCGGGCCACAATCTCAAGGTGGGACTGGCAATACTCCTGAATTTTACCAATGATGAAAAGCGCCGGGCGAAGTTCACCCAGGCGCAACTCGCGCGTGGCAAATTTCTCGAGCCTGGCGATGTGCTTGAGCTGTCGATAAGGACTGCAGATGGCGCGATAGATCTGGGTAGCCAGCGCAATGTGATTGCCGATGCCTGAGCGGAGAATGAAATGACTATTTTAAAAACATCTGTAGTTATTTGTGGCGCCGGCCCTGCTGGATTGACCCTCGCTCACTTGCTCGGGCCAACAAAACATCGACGTTGTGCTGATTGAACGGCTCGATAGTACGGTCACCGAGCCGCGCGCGATTGCGATTGATGGCGAGTCATTGCGGACTTTACAAAGCATTGGCTTGTTCAAAGGTTTTGAGAGCGAGCTACTGCCCGGAATTGAGGCAGACTACGTCAATGGCGAGGGCGTAGAACTGTTCAAGGTGGGAAGCCCCGGGGTGAAGACCTACGGCTATGCTATGGTCAACTCCTTTGATCAACCAGCCCTGGATCGCTACCTGGCGCAAAACCTCGAGCAGCGCAACACGGTAGACCTGCGTTTTGGCACGACTTTGGAGCGCTTTGAGCAGGATGAGAACGGTGTTCGAGTCTACTGCTCTGACGCCAATGGCAATGCACTGGAGATAAGCGCGGGCTACCTGGTTGGCTGCGATGGCGGTCGCTCCACGATTCGATCATTGCTCGGTATTGAAATGCAGGGCGAAAGCAACCCACAGCCATGGCTGGTCATCGATACCGTCGACCCACACCTCGATAATCAAATGGATGCCCGGTTTTTCTGCGATCCGGCTCGTCCCGGCATGACCATCAGGAAGCGACATGGTGAGAGGCGCTGGGAGTGGATGCTCATGCCGGGGGAGGACCGGGAGGATCTGCTGCAGGACGAGAATATACGAAAAATCATTGCCCCCTACACGGACGCGGAGAATGTGAACATCTACCGCAAGAGAGTTTATGACTTCCACGCCCTTATAGCCGATCGCTGGCAGGACGGGCGCGTGTTCCTGGCAGGTGACGCCGCCCATATGACGCCGCCATTTGCGGGGCAGGGCCTCAACAGCGGTTTCCGTGATGTGACCAATCTATTCTGGAAACTCGCGGCTGTGATTGAGGGCTATGCCGATCCGGTGATACTTGACAGTTATGAGCTAGAGCGCAGAGATCATGCCTGGGAGTTGATTGAAACAGCACTGAACCTGGGAAATCAGATTCAACCGATAGACCCGGAACAGGCGGCCCAACGAGATGCACTTTTTGCGATGCTGAACCAGGATCCAGCTGCCATGCAGAATATGGCGGACGAAATAGGCGCATCAATGCTGGCGCGCTCGGTGGACAAAGGCCTGGCGGTTGATGCTGGCCAGGAAAATGTTTCCGGTCGATTGTTGGTTCAACCTGAAGTGGTTACAGCGGATGGAAAAACGGTGTTGCTTGACGAGTGCCTGGGATCTGCCTTCACCATAATGGCATACGACTGCGACCCGTCTGAGGTATTGGATGCACAGACACTGGCGCGGTGGACTAATTTTGGCACTGACGTTGTTACCGTATCCTCAAAACCGGGTCACGCCGCCGATACCTGGGTAGTCGATAAGACCGGTGAGTTGGGCACATGGATTGGGGTAGAAGGGCCGGCGATTCTCCTGGTCAGGCCCGATAAGTTTTGCATGGCAGCGGCAGCGCCAACGGATGCCGGGGAGACATTGGACGCTGCATACTACTTACTGAACCCCTAGCGCGCCCAACCGTTCGGTCGAGCCCTTGCCCATGGCGGCAAATTGGCCGCCGGCCCAGACCCCGTACTTTACTGAATGGGGCAGGGTGGTTGCCTGAGGCCAAATCCCTGTAGACACCAATCTCTATTGTTCCATGCAAGTCAGGAGTTTTTGACCATAATCCAATGGGTCAGGTCAGCGACAATGCATGGATCCTGATTTACAGCATCCCGGATTATGAAGGAGTTGAAGGAGAGGGCGGAAGTCACGGGCGGCACCAACCAGTCACTAGAAGCAGAAGCCGCGGGAGCCTCTAACCACGCCTTTGCAAGAATTTGCGCGGCCATGAGATCGGTTACTATTTAACATAATAACATTATGACCTGCGTCTTTTTGGCTTCTTGAAATGACTCGCCAAGGCTGGTTTCCCTTATTGATCCGGTACCCGTGATAGCAGGCGTCTGGAATGAGCTGGTGGGCGTGGGCGAATAGGTGAAGACCAGTCATCGCTCGAATATCGCCGACTGGCGTGATTTCCTTATCGGGTATGCCATTGGGTAACCACAGCGGTCTGCATGGGAGACCAGCGCCTTTTGTCAGGCAGCCTTAATCTTGGCTGATCAATGGGAGATCCCCAGTGGTCTTGGTCTTGGCTATTCTCAAGCTCAAGCCTCGTATTCTGGCTTACTGCATCGTGCATGGTTGGCTACTGAGCCCTGCAAAAAGTCACCATATGCGCGTAGGGGCGCCTGTTTTGCTGTGCACGTGGCATGAGGTTTTCCAGCAGGTTTCGCCGCCTGGACACTGCGCCACAGTTTCCGGGCGAACAATTCCACAAACCGATCTGGCGGGCGGCCATGCCAATCCCAGGCGTTGCCTTGTGGCTCGTCGTCTTCGTACTCAGCGACGAAATCACACCTGCATGGCGGGCGATAATCCTTTCTCACCTGAGCGAATTCCCGTAGTTGCCCATCAATAGCCAGGCGCGGAGAGTGCCCTGGAATCCTTTTTTGCGTCCCAGAACCCGCGACACACGGCATATCCAGCCGTCCTTACAATTATCCACATATGCGCATAATATATATTATGTTAAATAAAGCATTTGGGCACACAGTTATGCACAGCGTTTGTCAGGCGCACAGCTATATCCCTTAAAAATCGGCACGGCGACGCCCTCTCTTCAAGGAAAGTTCTTAATTTGGTGTTGGTGTAAAGGAATGCTTCTTAAGTCAAATGAAGGAGTCTTGCCAAAAAGCTACTACGACTGAGTTCTATGATTGTTTCTGATGGCGCTTATAACGACTGAATGGGTGTCGGCAAGTTAACGTCTCCTGATCACAGAAACTCCTCGCCAATGTTCAAGCAACCGCCCTACTTCATTCAGCTCGCTAGCCTACGCCAACCACGAAGCTGGCGCAGGTGGTTGTGCTGCCGCCCACATTGAAGGTCAACATGTTCTCCGGGCTTTTCAGTTGGTACTCACCAGCGCGGCCTGTAACTTGTCGAGCGCAGTCCAGCACCATGCGCACTCCGGTTGCTCCCACCGGATGCCCCAGACCGATCAAGCCGCCACTGGCGTTTATTGGAAAATTGCCGTCCCGAGTAATACGGCCTTCTTCAATTGCTTTCCAGCTTTCTCCGGGAGCCGTTAGACCACTGTGGTCGATCGCCATATATTCGGTGACAGAAAAGCAATCATGAGTTTCCAGCCCGTCCAAATCCCCAGGTTGTGCAAACCCAGCACGCTGAGCGGCCTCTCGTAATGTCGCTGCGGCATGTGGGAATAGCAATGCTTGGCCGGCGGACAGAGCCAATTTCTTTTCGAGTTCCATAGCCGCTGAACGATGGCCCCACCCCTTGATGCGAGGCAGGTCCTGCACCTTCAGACCCAATTTGGCCGCGTGTTGTTTTGCTTTGGCTTCGCTGGCCAAAATAAGACACGCGGCACCGTCGGTAATCTGGCCGCAGTCCTGTTTGCGCACTCTGCCCTCTATTACAGGGTTGAGCTGGTCGTCGTTGGAGAAGGCGCCGTCAGCGAACTCCCAATTTCGAGTTTGTGCGCGAGGGTTGAGTTTGCCGTTGGTGAAATTGATTTCGGCAATGCGGCTGAGATGATCACCATTGATGCCGTATCGTTGCTCGTACTCTCGGGTAATGCGGTCGAACATAAAGGGCCAGGGGTAATCGCAAGTATTGGCTTCATGTCCCATCCAGCGGGCTGCCCCCAGGTATTCTGCGCCGGTTTTTCCATTTACGTTACGCATGAGTTCGAGGCCTAATACGCAGGCGGTATCGTAGTGGCCGGCTTCAATCTCCCTCATTGCTGACAAAATGGCGATTGAGCCGGATGCGCATGCGGCTTCGTGACGTGAAGTGGGGATGCCTGAAAGTTCTGGATACACCTGCCCAAAAAAACCTCCCAGTAAACCCTGACCGGTAAACAATTCGCCTACAAAGTTGCCCACGTGTCCAACTTCAATCTCTGCCGGTTCGATACTGGCATTAGCGATGGCTTCGCACAGGCTATCGGCGAACATATCTGATATTTCCAGGCCCTCGCGAGCCCAGTTGCGAGCGAAATCGGTTTGACTACCACCGAGAATGTATACAGAGGGCGATTGGCTCATATCGTGCTTCCTGTCATGGTCATTAGGTCAAGGGGTCAGAGTCCTTGAATGAAAAGGTTCAAGGAGTCTGACCCCTTGAACGATGCCGCTAACCGGCCCCAACCTCGCTATGCTCCAACACTCTGGCCCGCTCCATTGCTGCATGCGCTTCATCCGCTCGGCCCAGCCGCGAGAGAATGCCTGCCTGCTCCCGGTGCGCAGCGGCACTGGGAACGTGGCGGATAAGTTGGCTGTAATTCGCCAATGCCTCCTCCAACCTGCCCTGTTCAATGAGTATTGTACCCAGGGAGTCGTAGGCAGATGCGTTGGTAGGATCTATCTCAATTGCTTTGCGCAGACTGGCAGCGGACTCATCTGCACGACCCAACTGCCAGAGAACGTAACCCAGGCCTGTGTAGGCCGCAGTGCCGGGTTCTTTTTCAACGATATCGCGAAAGTGAATTTCCGCCTCCTCAAACTCGCCGCTTCGAGCGAGAGCTGATGCCAAATTGTAATGCGCAACCGTCGAATCCGGGTCCAGCTCCAGTGCCTTGCGGTAAGCATCGGACGCCTCTCCAGGCAATCCCTGACGCTCCAGTACAAAGCCCAGATCATTGTAGATTGCCGGTTGAGGCTCTATAGCGAGTGATTCACGATAATGTACCTCGGCTAATTCTGGTTCCCCAATATCGATATAGGCAAGGGCTATATTGTTGTGTGCCTTCCAGTGATCGGGGTCAACCTTCAGCGCCTTTTCGAGTGAAACGACCGCCTCATCACTCTCACCCTGCTGAAACAGTGCAAAACCCCTGGCATTCAACAGCTCAACGTTTTCCGGCTCTACCGCCAAACCGCGATCATAGGACTTCACCGCAGCCGGGTAATTGCCAGTGCGCTCATTGGCCATACCGGCGCGCAGGAAGGAATAAGCGTCCAGAAACTGTTCCTTGATTTGGGCGATAGCCTCTGCGGGCAAGGGCACAAACTCGGGTATATTGGCAGCCCCGTAGGTGCCGGTGAATCGATCAAGTACAACTGGCGGGGTGGACTCACCCTCCTCGTCAATATGGGTAAGGAAAAGTTGGGTATAAGGCGTATTGGCCTTGGACGAGAACACCAGCCAATGGCCATTGGAGGAAAAGCTGTGCCAGGAATTCATCCGCGAAGTATTCGCCCGCAGACGACGCGGCTCACCACCCTCAGCGGGGATGATGTAGAGCAGGCTATCGGGCATTAACAGCATGTAGTTTTCAGCCTGGGTAAAAACGATCCATTTACCGTCCGGCGAGAACTTGGCAAAGAAGTTGCTCATGCCGTTATGGGAAGCTCCTTCTATAGGTTCCGCGGCTCCTCCTCTACCTTCATTAAAAGGGACGCGGTACAAATCGAATTTGAACGGTTCCTTGTCCTCGATAAATTCGGGCACATCGTTTTCGTCCAGCAGTATTGTGCTGGCATTGGCTATCGAATCCTTCTTATAAACTTTGGTTCGGGCAAACACCACCCACTTACCATCGGGGCTCCAGGTCGGGTTGCTCTGCACATACTGGGGATCATCGGCGCCCGGCAACGGAGTATAGGTACCCGTTTGCGTGTCATACACCACCAGGATGCCCTTGATCGGGAAGAACAACTGCGAGAACTCGATACCGGGTGTAGCTACAAATACCGCCCTGTCCTTGACGGTGCTGATGACGTAGCGGCCATCGGGAGAGACTTGTGAGAGCAGTCCGAAGGTGGCCTCGCCATCCTCTTTTTCAAATTCGCTCCAGCTGATGATCTTTTCATCGTTCAGCACCATCTGCTCCGACACGGATAAGATGGCGTAACCGCCTTTGTCGTTACCGTAATCCACATCCAGTCCCAGCACACCCCCATCTCCCGAAAAGGAGTGGCAGTTGCCGCAGACAGGCAGGTCCTCCAATACAATGGGGGGCTGCTCGACAGAATCCACCGAGCCAAAACGCCATCGAATGCGGGAGGGGTCCTGCACTGCTGAAATAAAAGGCAGCGGCACTTCGCGATAGAAAATCGAATCCCCCACCGGGTCGGTGGAGGTGTGGATCCGGACAACCGCCGAGGACACCGGCTCACCTGCCTGGTCTAGGCCCAATATAGCCAATTCGGCAATCTCGGCTGTGGAACGCTGTTTGATCTCTTCCCAGAGATCCGCTGCAGGCTGCCAGGTTGCCTGCACGGCCGGTGATCGCAACTCCTCACCCCCGTCCTTGAATCGCAGCATAACTTGCCACTGCTTTACACCTTCTGTTGCATCGGTCCACACAACAGTAGGTGCAGCGATGTCTGGCGGGAAAAGCGTCTCGTCCTGAGGATAGGTAATTTCTAACTGGCCCGAGGCCCCCGGTGGGAAGGTCAGCGGGACCGGGGCGGAATGTTGTTCACAGCCTGTAAGCAACACCAGCGATGCCAGCAGCAGACCAACTGCTGCTCGAAATCGTGTGCTGGACCGCGCAAAAATCAGCGCAGCCCAGGGCATGGCGATTGGTCGCTCTATCTCAACAAAAATAATGTGAAATCTCCTTATGAGAGCCGTCGTAACGCTGATCCCGCGGAGTGTGTGTGATCGTAAAAGCGAAGTCAATTGGGCCTGTAAACAGGATCGATTCGCGGAGGTCGCAGCCGATCTTGAGAGTATCGAAGCCAGCAGTTTGACAATGGAACTCAATGTGACTATAAGATGTCTACAGGCAAAAGTTCCCGTTGAGGCGCTTTGTCGCACCTGAAGTTCACAAAAAGACCATATATTAAGAGTCTGGAGAATAAGAATGCAGAAACACTCTTTCAAAGTCCTGCTGGCGGCATTAGTTTTTGCGACTGCCACCGTCGCCAATGCCGCCGTTCATCGTGTATTTCCCGGTGAGTCGATCCAGGCGGTTATTAATGCGGCGGCTCCCGGAGACACCATTCTCGTGGAACCCGGCGATTATGAAGAGGATCCAACCAGCCGTTACGGTCTGCGTATCACTAAAAACAATCTGCGTTTGATTGGAAAATCAAGGCCCGGATCGGACGGCACGACCGCCAGAGTCCGCCTTGTCGCCACCGGCGACCAGGAAACAGGCATTCTCGCAGCACCGGCGGGTTGCGAGTATGACATGAATAGAGAAGAGTGCGAGGAAGCGCTAGGCAGGGACATACGCGAACTGCAAGGCTTCTATATTCGCGGCTTCGTTGTTGACGGATTTCCTGTTAATGGCATCCAGACCCGCTGGGTTGACGGTTTCGAGTTTTCGAACAACGAATCCGCCAACAACCTGAACAACGGCATCTATCCCACGCTGTCAGCCAATGGCCTGGTTCGTAACAATGTGTCCTATGGCTCACTGGACACCGCGATGTGGGTGGCAGGCTCAGAGAACGTACGCGTAATGGGCAATGTGCTGCGCGATAGTGTCATCGGCTTCGAAATAACGGTCTCCAACAATGTGAAGGCGAAGTACAACGAAATCTATGGCAATACGGTAGGAGTCGGTCTGTTCCATCCAAATGCTGCAGGCAACCCGCCTCTACCCGAGATGAAAGACTGGGTTATCCAGCAGAACGATATCCATTCAAACAATGGCTCCCCCGTACCTCCACCTCCGGAAAGCTTCCAGGCAGGTTTGCCGGCCGGTGTGGGCGTTTTACTGCTGGGTGTGTCTGACAGTGTAATTTCGAAGAACATTGTTCAAAACAATGACTTCGTAGGAATCGGCATACTTGGATGGTGTACCGCCGTGTCAACGGGCGAACCTCGCCGCAATTGCGAAAACGATCCTCCGATTGCAGATCCTGCGGCTAGTAATAACCTGGTGGCCGCGAACGAGGTGTACGACAACGCCTTGAACCCGTCGACACCCGGCTTGGAATTCCTGGCCGCAGACCTTACTTACTTTGATATTGGCGACGGGTCCACCGGGAACTGCTTCAAACGTAATAATCGGCCACCGGACGATTATACTTTCGTGTCCTCGGAGCCAGACGGGGAACTTCCGACTGAGGGCTGCTAGCCGCAATCGCAAAGTAACGTAAATCCAGGGCCGCATCTGCGGCCCGGTTTCTTTTGTAGTTCGCTGGTTAATATATTCGTGGTATCTACCCTCCCCCCTGTTGAAACATTCGATGTCCGCGGTTGCACCATAACGCTGCGACGAGTCGAGGGCCCTCAGGCACTGGAGCTCTTCTTCAGTTGCAAACCCGAGGGTAAACACCAGGAGGTACAGCAACAGGCCGAGGCTGCCTATGGGGCAGTTTTGGAGGCCCTGGACAAGGAAGGCGGTAACCTCAGCTCACTCGTCTCCGAGACGCTGTTTCTAAGAGACATCACCGCTAATATCGACCTGGTTCGCCAGGGCCGGGGCAGAGCCGTCGAACTGTGTGATGCCGAAGGAAACTTCAGCCCTGCTATAACTGAAGTCGAGCAGGCCCCACTGGACTCAGCCGCCTGCCTGGAACTGCTGGTTCAAGCCATTGTGCCAAAGATCTCCCCGGCACAATTTGAACGCATAACGACTGCACCCCAATGCGATTGCCAGGAATGTAGCAGCCTGTATGGCCAGAAAGTGGTTATAGGGGGTGATACCCGATTCTACGCCAACGGTATCTATGGCCGAGGCGAGAATGCCTACCAGCAGACCCGTGCGATGTTCGAAGACGCCGAAAGCCTGTTACAGCAGGCAGGTCTGGAGTTCAGCGACGTAATGCGCACCTGGATCTACCTGCGTGAAATGGACCGGGACTATGCGGAATTCAACCGAGCCAGACGCGAGTTTTTCAATTCGCGAGGCATTGACCCCATCCCTGCCAGCACTGGCATAGGCGCCGGTCTGGTGCCATCGCAGCACGATGTTTGCCTGGGCGTTTACGCGGTACAGGCGCAGCGCAGCCCGTTGCGTACTGTAATGACAACCCCTACCCTCAATGAAGCGCCGGTGTATGGCTCAGATTTTTCCAGGGGTATGCGCATTGACGAGGCAAACAAGATCACATTGCATGTCTCGGGTACGGCGAGCCTGGACGAGACCGGGCAGACGGTGCACGTGGATAACTTTGATGCTCAGGCAGATCGTATGCTGTTAAACGTTGCGGCCCTGCTAGCGGGTCAGGGTGCCAGTTTCAGTGATGTAGTGTCCGCCATGACCTACTTGAAACACCCTGAGGATGCCGATCGCCTGCAAGAGAAATTTCGCGATGCCGGGTACGAGGGTTTTCCCAACGTACTGGTAGAAGCGCCGGTTTGTCGACCTGAACTGCTCTGCGAAACTGAATTGGTTGCCGTCCTGTTAAAGTAGTTCAAGGACTCTGACCCCTTGCGCTAATGGCACGGCCTGTCGAGAACGTGTAAACCAGGCAATACAAAACAGACCGACAAATAGAAGGAAGGTGGTATTAGCTATTGGCACGGCCGCAATGCGCTGAACCCCGACGCTACCGGTTTGGGTTGCTGACAGTGCGTTTCGCTGGGTACCTGAACCCACTCTATAAGCTACCTGGTTGATGATCCCGGGGGTATATAGCTGAGTTAAATCGCTGTTTCTATAGGTCACGCGAAAATCGTCTGGCGCGGCAATATCGCTGGCGCGAATCAGGACTCCAAGGGGATTAGTAAAGGTTGCACCGAAATAGTACTCAAACAAAACGCCGTTGATAAAACGAAGCGCAAACTCTGTATTGTCCAGGCCTATAGTTCGGCTGCCAATGGCCGCCGGATTGAAAGAAAGGCTGTCCGGGCCAACGTAAAGATAACTGTTGCCCATCACGCTGATCGAATCCTGGCGAGCGCTTTCGAAGGCCGCGTCAGTCACTGTCGCTGTCCAAGTGCCGGAAAGCTGGGCAATTTCAGCCGGCGGTGAGGAAAAATTTCCCAAAAAATCACCGGAATATTTTATCACGCCCGCATTGGCTAAAGGCGCAAGCAGGCCGGCGAGTACGAGGGAAACGAGTAAATGCCGCGTGTTCATAGATACCTCTCAAAGTTCAGAAAAGCAGTTGATTGGAGCTCATGCAAGATGCATGCCCGCCCTACAAATCAAAGACTTGGGTGAGCCCGGACTAAAGGCTCAAGGGTGAGTGTAAAAAAAATTGACATACCTGCCGGCAAGTCAGCTTTGTTCCTCACGCCCGGTTCTGACGCAACAAGTCAACGGTAACAACGACGGTATCGTAAAGTTAAAGTCTGACGAACGCAGAAATCTGCGACCTGATCTGAAGTAACCGCCCTACTCCACCCTGCAAACGCATTCACTATCTGGTCCCAAAAGAAAAAAGCACCGCGGACTTTCTTGTCGCCAGAGTGAAGGGGAAGTACTGACACCAAATAATGGAAAAAAGACCGGGGACGCACTTGGTTTTGCGTCGAGGTAGACGGCAGACGTCGAAGATACGGATGAGTCCCCATATCCCACCATTCGCCTCAACCTAGTAATGGGCGGTCCACGCTACCTCCAGAATATTAACGAAGGGCTGTTGCGATTCCGCGTTCAAGGGGTCAGAGTCATTAAAAGAGGCGGTTCAAGGGCTCTGACCCCTTAAGCGCGAACATTGAATGCGCTTTTTAGTATAACGACCCGTCTCATTGATGGCCTCAGACATTACCTCGCGTTAAGCCACACGATAGCTTCGCAACTAATTCGTTCCGGAGGTAATCGATGTCCAATCGCGGATATACTCCATCACTGACAACATCCTGTGAATCATAACGGAGCGAGAAGATGAGTGACGCAATCACTAAGGTTGGCTATATCGGGCTCGGCATTATGGGCAAACCGATGGCAGGGCACCTACTGGCTGCCGGTCTCAAGGTGTCGGTTTGGAACCGCACCACGAGTAAATCACAGGAGCTCAAGGATGCCGGCGCAATAGTGGCTGCCTCCCCCGCCGCTATGGCGGCAGCTGGCCCCGATGTGATCTTTCTGAACGTCACCGACACGCCGGACGTGGAATCGGTACTGTTCGGGGAACACGGCATAGCCACTGCAGCTCGGCCAGGACTGATCGTTGTGGATCACTCCACTATCAGCCCCGTGGAAACCCGGACATTTGCCCGGCGGCTCACTGAATCCGGTGTAACCCTGCTCGATGCCCCGGTATCCGGCGGAGACGTGGGTGCGCGCGCCGCGACCCTGTCCATCATGGTCGGCGGTCCCGAGGAGGCTTTCTCCCGGGTGAAGCCCCTGTTGGACACCGTAGGCAAGAGCATTACCCACCTCGGTCCGGTGGGCGCCGGCCAAACCTGCAAGGCCTGCAACCAGGCCGCCATAGCCAGCGCCCTCCTGGGTGTCTGCGAGGCGTTGGCCCTGGCCAAGCGGGAGGGCCTGGACCTGGAGAAGATGATCGAGGTACTGGGGGGCGGCGCAGCGGCCTCGTGGCAGCTGAACAACCTCGGACCGCGGATCGCGAAAGGCGATCACATGCCTGGCTTCATGATTGACCTGATGCTGAAGGATCTGGCTATAGTTGCCGAAACCGCGCGGCAACGGACATTGCCGTTGAGCGGTGTCAGCCTCGCCGAATCCTATTTTCGGGCCGTTGCTGCGAGCAGCCCCGATGGTGGTCGACTCGGCACCCAGGCCATGGCCAGAACAGTGGAGAGACTCGGCGGATTCACGTTTGCAGGTGAACCCACTAACCAGGTCCGCGCCAGTCAAGTTGCCGGTACATGAATCCTTCTATATATCTTTGCCAACAATCACCATCTTGCCATTGCGTTCCCCGCCAACGAGGGCTACACCAGCGAGTCGCCACCGATCACGTTGACGGTTCTCGAACTTTTCAAGGGGTCAGAGTCCATGAGCGAAGCGGTTCAAGGACTCTGACCCCTTGAACTTGAAATGCTGTCTCGGGTTTGCAAACCAACTGACAATAGTCTATTTGTAGAGGTGGTTTGGCCGACAAGCATTCCCAGGCCGAAGCGATACCCACAACGATAACCAAAAATGGCACCTGGAGGTGCCGGGAGTCCCGATGAGATATTTACTGCCGCTGACGCTCTTGCTGTCCTCAATGGCAACCTTTGGCGCAAGCCCCACGGAAAAAGACCTGCTCAATGACGCGGCTACCCCAGGCAGCATCACCACCTATGGAGGTGGCTACAACCTGCAGAGGCACAGTCCCCTGACCCAGATTGACCGGTCAAATGTCAGCCGCCTCGTGCCGGTATGGAACCTCAGCCTGGCCAATAACTACCCCCAGGAAGGTCAGCCCCTGCTGATCGACGGCGTTATGTACGAGACAACCACCGACGCCACAGTCGCGCTGGACCCGCTGACAGGAAAGCAATTGTGGCGTACCCCGGTTGCCCTGCCGCAGGATGTGCACGCGGTGGCCTGCTGCGGCTCTCATAACCGTGGCGCCGCGGCCCACAATGGCCTGCTGTTTCGCGGCACGCTGGACGCCTTCGTCGTTGCCCTGGATATGAAGACGGGCAAGGAAGTCTGGCGTCAAGAGGCGGCGGATTACAAAGCGGGCTATTCGATGACGGGGGCGCCACTGGTAGCAAATGGCGTATTGATTACCGGCATTTCCGGTGGCGAATACGGTACCAGGGGCTTCCTCGATGGCTGGGATCCGGCCACCGGCAAGAAATTGTGGCGACGCTACACCACAGCTGCGCCGGACGAGCCCGGCGGCGATAGCTGGGCCGGTTCGAAAGCGTACCTGGAGGGCGGCGCACCGACATGGTTAACCGGGTCCTATGACCCCGAGCTCGATATGGTGTTCTGGGGCACCGGTAACGGTGGCCCCTGGAATCCCACCGGTCCGCGCGAAGGCGACAACCTCTATATCAACTGCGCCCTTGCGATTAAGCCGAAAACCGGTGAAATCGTCTGGCATTTCCAGTTTTCGCCCAACGACCCCTACGACTATGACGGCGTGAACGAGCTGGTGCTGGCGGAGCTGCCCGTCGACGGCAAGCCGCACAAGGTGATCATGCAGGCCAATCGCAACGGTTTCTTTTATGTGTTGGACCGGGTGACCGGCAAACTGCTGGCCGCTAACCCTTTTGTCGACAGAATCAACTGGGCTGAGGGCATTGACCTGGAAACCGGTCGTCCAATCGATACCGAAATGACCACGATGGTGCGCAACACTCCGGAGATGAAAGAGGCAGTGGAGGTCTGGCCCTCTGCACTGGGAGGCAAAAACTGGATGCCTATGTCCTACGACCCCGGCACAGGGCTTGTCTACGCCAACACCAATAACTTTGGCATGCCTTACCGCACCCTGATAGAGGACAAGGAGCCCAAAACGATGTACCTAGGTGTTGAATTCATCGGCTTTACCTTCCCAGAAAACGGGATGCACGGCGTTCTCAAGGCGATTGATCCCCTGACCGGGAAATCAAAATGGGAGGTCCCCTCGGCGCTGCCCAACTACAGCGGTGTGCTCAGCACCAAGGGCGGTGTGATATTTACCGGCCGCATGGATGGGGAATTCGCTGCCTATGACAGCGACACAGGCAAAAAGCTGTGGGGTTTCCAGACCGGCTCGGGGATTACCGGAATTCCCGTCACCTGGGAACGTAATGGCAAGCAGTATGTCACGGTAGCCAGTGGGGTCGGCGGCGTCTACGCCATCTTCGGTGGCGACGAACGGCTGAATAATATTCCACCGGGGGGGTCACTGTGGACCTTCGCTCTCTTTGACGGGGAATAGGCATTACGAAGAATGAGAGTCCCGATCCTGTTCGCATTGGCCCTCTTGCCCGCGCTGGCGCTTCCCGTCCTGGGGGAAAGCGCCGGTAGCGCGGTCGACACCGAAGCAGCACAGATAAAAAAGGGCGCCACCTCATACCGTAAGCGCTGCGCGCGTTGCCATGGGGTTAACATGGTGAATCCCGGTCCGGGTATTTTTGACTTGCGCACATTTCCCAGCGATGACAAACCGCGTTTCGTGGATGCCGTTATTAACGGCAAGAATGCGATGCCTTCCTGGGGAGATGTCCTGGGGGAAGACCAGGTCGACGACCTTTGGGTGTACGTCACGCAATAATGCGGTTACCTGCCAGCCGCCCGCTTTCGCTGGTCAGTGCCTACTTGAGTGAAAACAGCGACAGCCGCTAATCCCAATGCCGGCATGCTCCGCTATATTTCTGTCTGCTCCGGGTTCAACCAATCGCCAAAAACACGGCTGTAAATCGCCAGCACAGTCATAAATAGCGCCGCGAGGATAGGGCCGAGTACGAGTCCGGAGAACCCGAACAGACCAATTCCTCCAAGGGTACTGAGTAGTATCAACAGGTCCGGCATCTCGGTATCGCGACCGACCAGTGCCGGCCGCAGGAAATTATCTATACTGCCGACCACCCCGGCGCACCAGGCGAGCAATCCCAGCCCGGCCAGGGTTTGACCCGCGATCAGCAAATAAGCCACAACCGGGGCCCAGACCAGGGTGGCGCCGATGCCGGGCAGCATCGACAATACAACCATAACGGCCCCCCAGAAGACCGGCGCTTCAATTCCGGCCACGGCAAAACCGATACCACCCAGCGTGCCCTGGATAAGTGCGATAGTCAGGGTCCCCTTCACCGTCGCGCGGCTGACCGAGAGGCCTACCTGGATCATTTTCTGTTTGTCGTCCTGCGACAGGGGAACATAACCCAGGATGGTATCAAGCAAGGTGGACCCACTGATAAGAAAGAAAAACATTGCGTACAGCATAATGAACAAGTGCAGAAAGAACGTGATCGTCCCCTGCGTCACTTTGCCCAGGCTGGCGGCAAGATAGCCTCCGGTCTTGCTGCCCACCTCGGCAATCTTGGCGGAAATTCTCTCGTGATAGGGTTCCAGTTGTTCGGCAAACGGTACCCAGCCTGGTATGTGCCTGTCGGCCTGGCCTGCCTTGTGCAGTTGTTGATCTATCCACGGGCTGAGTGATTGGCTTACCTCAATTGCCTGGTCGGCCACCAGGCCGAGTAAAAATATCACTGGCGCCACGATAACGACCAGGGATACCAGCAACGTTGCAAGGGAAGCGAGGGTGGTGCGGCCACCCCACAACCGCCGCAGCCAACTATAGAAGGGGTAAGCAATGGCGCTGAACACCGCGGCCAGCAGCAGCGCCACCACAAAGTCACTGATCATCAGAAAAAACATGCTGGCGTAGGCCAGCGTCATAACCAGCACGAAGCCTTTACGGAATCGTTCCCTGGGTTCATTTGCGGTATTCATAGTGCGGGGCGCTCCACGCGCACAAGCTTGCCCTCCTCACTGTCGGTCAGCAGGTAAAGGTAGCCATCCTGTCCGGCGCGCACATCCCGTATCCGCTCTTTGAGTTCTGTAAACAGTGATTCCTGGCCAACCACCCTTCCCTGCTCCAGATCGACGCGCCTGACCTCTTGATCCACCAGGGCGCCAACAAACAGATCACCTTGCCACTCGGGAAACAACGCGCCGTCATACATGGCCATGCCCGAGGGGGCGATACTGGGCGTCCAGTGCAGCAGTGGCTGCGCCATACCCTCGGCCTCGGTAAAGGGTGATACATGGGCGCCACTGTAATCCAGGCCGTAGGTGATAGCAGGCCAGCCGTAGTTCGTACCGGGGGCGAGTATATTGATTTCATCGCCGCCACGCGGTCCATGCTCATGCAGGTAGACAGTGCCGGATAACGGACCCAGCGCAAGTCCCTGCGGATTGCGATGCCCCCAGGTCCAGATGCGTTCGCTGGCCGGGTCGGCGTAGGGGTTATCAGCGGGTATGCTGCCGTCATCATTGATACGCAGCACCTTGCCAAGTTCACTGTTCAGGTCCTGGGCTGCCTCGCGGTAGTCGAAGCCGTCACCGGTGGTCAACAGCAGGGTGCCATCAGGCAGGAACAGCATCCTGCCACCGTAGTGTTGGGGCGTGTCCTTGGGCGTTTTGACCCGCAGGATCTGCTCTGCATCTTCAAGGGTATTGCCCACCAGTCTGGCGCGGGTGATCGCGGTGCCGTTGGCTTCAGGCGGCCCCTGGGCATAAGACAGGTAAACGAACTGGTTGCTGGAAAAATCAGGGTGCAGGACGATATCGAAGTACCCGCCCTGACCGGCAACGTAGGTCGCCGGGACACCCTCGATCTCCTCGGTGGAGCCATCAGTAGCCACCCTGAGCAGTGCGCCGCCATGCAGGGTTACCAGGAAACTTTCATCCGGCAGCTGCGCCAGCGACCAGGGCTTGTTCAATTTGTCTGCAACGATGGTGAGAGTGTAATCGGCGGCGTGCACACTTACGGCAAACGCCAACGCAGCGACAACGCCGCACAGCCGCCGACTCAGGTTCAGCAACAACTTATAAGTCATCGGGTTTTCCTTTCTTCGTTTGTCGGTCATTATAGGCACACTTGTGAACGTGGATGAACAGTCATGGTGCGTGTGCTCAAAGCCTTTTTCCCAGCGGTGCTACTGGCCTATGTGCTGGCGAGCATATTGTTTACCCAGTTCAACCTGGCGACCCTGCAGACCATGGGGTCCGAGGTCACTATGGGAGTTCGCCTGGACACCACTTTCGAAGACCTGATCGGGATGGCCTCAAGCTACCTCCTGTTGATCCTCGTGGCCTTCATATTGGGACTACCGGTAGCTGCGGGCCTCAACCGACTGGTGCCGGGACACCGCGCGCTGCTGTTTACGCTTGCCGGGTTCGCAGCCATCGTCGCGCTGCACCTCATTATGAAATCGGTGTTGGGCGTTTCTGCTATTGCTGTCACCCGCACCCTACCCGGCCTGGTTGGCCAGGGACTGGCCGGCGCTGTGGGCGGTTATTGTTACCATCGCTTGACTCGCCCCGCCCCACTCCAGCGATAAGCAATTATTCCGGTAAATTCACTGTCTGGAATATGGGGTTTGACAAGTTGACGTCGCCGGGCGAGAAGAAACAGGGGCCGCTCATCATGCCTCAACCCTCCCCGTCTTGAGAACGCTCTGATCCTGAGATTCCGATAGTGTTCAGGTCGTTACAGCTGCTTTCATTTCTTATTGACATCGAGCAGCTCGCTGATACTGATGATGAAAATATGTATAAACGACTTTAAATATCAGCCATAACATACTGACATATAATTATATTATAGATGTGTAATGCCGTATTTCCTGTTGATTGGGAAAGCGCATGGCGGGAACGGTCGATTCGATGAGAGGGATCATTCCAGGCTATCAGGAACGACTTGCGCCCTGCCCGCCCCTCGGCTTGTACTGACTCCTTGAAACTGGAACACTGCAGCGTGTCAAAATTCAAGCCCTCAGTCGCAGCCGCTGTCGTGATCGCCAATATGGTGGGCACCGGTGTGTTTACCAGCCTGGGCTTCCAGTTGCTGGAAATTCGGTCACCTTTCGTGTTGCTGTTACTTTGGGTCGTGGGCGGATTAACGGCGCTGTGCGGCGCCTTGAGCTATGCTGAACTGGGCGCGGCACTGCCCCGCTCCGGCGGCGAATATAACTTTCTCTCGCGCATATACCACCCGGCCGCAGGCTTTATCTCAGGATGGGTGTCAGCCACTGTCGGATTCGCCGCACCCACGGCGCTAGCCGCCCTCACCTTCGGCAGTTATTTTTCCTCGGTGTTTCCCGCGCTGTCGCCAACCTGGCTGGCCAGCGGTCTGATCATTGTCCTCACCGGGGTACACTGTGTCAGCCACCGCAGTAGCGGCGATGCACAGAGCTTGCTGACAGTGCTTAAACTGCTGCTGATCATCGGGTTTTCAGTTCTGGCCCTGTCGCTTGCAGACAACCCCGAGCCGGTCAGTTTTCTACCTTCCGCCGGTGACGCGGCGCTAGCTACCAGTGGCGCCTTCGCGGTCGCGCTGATATACGTCAACTACGCCTATTCCGGCTGGAACGCTGCAACCTATATCAGCGGCGAGCTGGAAAATCCCCAGACCGCCCTGCCCCGGGTGCTTGTGGGAAGCACCGCCCTGGTGGCGCTGTCCTACCTGCTGCTGAATTATGTGTTTCTTTACACTACCCCGATGGACGCCATGGCAGGCAAGGTTGAAATCGGTTTCATCGCAGCCGGCTATATATTTGGCGGGGTCGGCGCGTGGGTGATGGGCCTGCTGCTCGCCTTACTGCTGACCTCCACGGTAAGTGCAATGATACTGGCCGGTCCCAGGGTACTGCACACGATAGGGCAGGACTTTGTGCTGTTCAGGCGACTCTCAAAAGAAAACAAGGATGGCATACCGGTTGCGGCGATTCTCCTGCAGTCGACAGTGGCCCTGGTATTCCTGTGGAGTTCCTCCTTCGAAAGCATACTGGTGCTGTCCGGGGCAACCATGGGGCTGAACACCTTCTTCACAGTGCTCGGCTTGTTTGTTTTGCGATGGCGGCAGCCGCATCTGCCGCGGCCCTACCACACCTTGTTATATCCCTTGCCACCCCTGATTTTTCTGGGTATCACAGGCTGGACACTGTTCTACATCGTGGCACAAAGGCCGGTCGAAGCGCTGGCCTGCCTGGCGATTCTGGTATCGGGTGGTATTTTTTATCGTCTGAGCGTGGCTTACGGCAAGGTAAGTCCATAACATGTACCTGTGTTTCAGTGTTTCTGATAAATTAGGCTCCTGGCAATTTGGCTATGCTACTGCCGGTGGTGGTATTCAGGAGCGCAGCGGCCTAAATGGGTCGACTGTTGATGCGAGGTTAACCAGCAGTCTGCCTGTGCCTTACCATACATCGGCCATAAATTGTTGCGCTTACAGGAGATAAGATATGTCGAACACTACCAACTCCTCCCAGGTCAAAGATTATGACGCGATCGTAGTCGGCACGGGACTAGCCGGCCTGTATCAACTTTACCGGTTGCGTGAAATGGGGCTGAACGTACTTGCCCTGGACACCGCCAGCGAAGTGGGCGGCACCTGGTACTGGAACCGTTACCCGGGCGCGCGTGTTGACTCGCAGTCCTACATCTACCAGTACTGGTTTTCCGATGAATTGCTGGAGGAATGGGATTGGAGCGAGCGTTTTCCCGCTCAACCCGAGACCGAACGTTACCTCAATTACGCCGCCGACAAATTTGATCTTCGCAAGGACATTCAGTTCGATACGACAGTGACATCGGCTCACTGGGATGCCGAAAGCTCGCGCTGGTTGATCAGCACCGACCAGGGTGACAAGTTCAGTGCGCAGTATTTTGTCAGTTGTGCCGGCATGCTATCTGCACCTGTCGCGCTGCCATTTCCGAATCACGAAGCGTTCAAGGGCAAGATTGTGCACACTGCGCGTTGGCCGCGTGATGGTGTAGACCTCGAAGGTAAGCGTGTTGGCGTAATCGGCACCGGAGCAACTGGCATTCAGGTTATCCAGACGATCGCAGCACAGGTGAGTGAGCTGAAGGTATTTCAACGCACGGCACAATATGCCGTTCCGATGCGAAATGAGCGTTACGACGATGCCGCGCGCGACGCCTGGCGAGCGCAATATCCGGAGCTGCGGGAGTCGGTACAGCATACCTTTGTTGGTTTCGACTTCGACCTCCTACCCGACAGCTATCTCGACCTGTCGCCGGAGGCTCGATTGGAGACGCTGGAGCGGATCTGGGCCGACGGCTCACTGAGCTTCTGGGTAGGTGGCTTCGCCGATCTATTGGATAATGAAGCCGTTAACGCTGAAATTTCTGAATTTACTCGCGCGAAGATCCGCGCACGGATCAATGATCCCGTGGTGGCAGAAAAACTGGTTCCGACAAGTTTTGGTTTTGGCACTGCACGCGTGCCACTGGAGAACGGCTATTACGATGTATATAACCGTGACAATGTTGAACTGGTAGACGTCAGTGAAACGCCGATTACAGGCTTTTCAGAAAATGGTTTATTGGTTGACGGTCAGGAATACCCACTGGATGTCGTGATTCTTGCCACCGGCTTTGATGCCGGTACCGGTGCGTTATCGCGCATGGATATTCACGGCCGGGACGACCGCTCGCTGACTGAGTTGTGGGCAAAGGATATTCGATCCACTTTGGGTTTGCAGGTACACGGCTTCCCCAATCTGTTCACCGTAGCTGGCCCCCTCGCACCCTCAACGGCATTTTGCAATATGGCCACCTGCCTGCAGCAGCAGGTCGACTGGGTTACTGACTGCATCGCCTACCAGCGTGAACAGGGCGGCCACTCGATAGAGCCCAGCGTGGAAAAAGAGAACTGGTGGGTAGAACATCATGACGAGACCGCTAACGCGACATTACTGATGACAACCAACTCCTGGTATACCGGCGCCAACATCGAAGGTAAACCCCGCAGGCTACTGTCTTATATTGGCGGTGTCGGGAAATACCGGGAATTTTGTGACGAGGCAAAAGCCAGTCATTACGAAGGTTTCATCGTGGCGTGACACTGGCACCCGGTGCAACGGCCTGCGCCGAAGGAATGGGTGTTGCGTTAAGTCTCCTGTCCCGCTCTGCTCATTCCCTTCTACTTGTCGCGCAATAGAAACCGCTGAATTTTGCCGCTGGGTGTCTTGGGCAGGCTCTCGATAAACTCGATCTCACGCGGATAGGCGTGCGCGTACAGACTGGTTTTTTTTACATGGCTGTGGAATTTGGTCGACGGCTGAATTGCCAGCAAAAACCTTAGCGGCTGTAACTTAGCACCAGCCCCTTGAAAGGCTTTTCGAGATATTCATCATATAGTGGTACCGCCTGCTTATGGATGAAACCCTGTTTAACCATCCGTTTGCTGAAGCGCGCATGTCTCTTTCGGCCGGGGTCGACAATAATCACTTCACACTTGCTCAACGCGTGCAGTTCGATGAATTCCGCCAGCAAATTAACGTGGCCAGCCTCGTAGAGTAAGTCGCTGCCAATGATCAGATCAAATTTCCCCAGAGCACAGTCCGCATCCTTCCAATCGGCACGCACAAAGGGTATATCACTGCCGCCATTGAGGGCGATGTTATCCCGCAGGAACCCCGCGGCCTCCGGATGGTAATCCGTGGCGGTGATATCAGCATTGCGCTGATTAAGCAGGTGACTGGTCAGCGCCATACCGCAGCCGACCTCGAGTATGCGCTTACCGGCAATACCAAAGTCAGCCATTACATGGGCCAGCACCTGGCTGGAATCCCATACGACACCGAATAATGACCAATTGGCCGAGGTTATACCCAGATCCAGGGCGTGGTTCTCTTTATCAAGATACTGCTGCTTGTCGCGCAATGTGCGCAGGTGGATATCCCGATCACCGAACTCGTAAGTGTGGTAACGGAAGCGAAGAGGAACTTCTGGACCGCGATATGGCTGGTTGATAGCTCCCGACACCCGTAGTGGCTGTGTGTAGAACCACCATAACGCGAACGCGCGCTACAAACCAGCACAGTAAAGTACCGACATTCACGCGTCTACCTTATCTATTGCGGTACTTTACGTGTCACTACAGACCTGTTTGTAACGAAGCTGTAACAAAAGGCGGGCAGAATTCGGGAAATGGAAGTGCTGAATTTCTTGGAAGATTACGACAGGCAGCTGTTTGCGAGACTGTTCAAGCAGCGGGCAAGCCGTACGCATCTTGCGTTACTCAAGCTGCTCTCCCGCTCTGGCGAGGGTGTGCTGCATGCGCTTATTCCACTGGCTATCTGGCAACTGCAACTACCGGGGTCAGAGGCAATACTCTCGCTTATCCTGTTGTCATTCGCTCTCGAACGCTGCCTTCACTATTGCCTGAAAAACACGCTGAAACGCCCGCGGCCACAAAGCGCTATACCAGGCCTGCGCAGCCTGGGCCCGGCCTCGAATCAATTCAGCTTTCCATCGGGGCATAGTTCCCGCGCTTTCCTGCTGGCCACCTCTCTGGTGGTAGTCTACGGGGCGCCAGCCCTGTTCATGTATGTCTGGGCCGCTGCTGTCGCCATGTCCAGGGTTCTGCTGGGTGTACACTACCCGGGAGATACCCTGGCGGGTGCTTTTACAGGTAGCTGCACAGCACTATTCAGTGCCACACTGCTGGGGCTTATCTAATCCAGATCCGCTCTGGTTATTCCCCTACCGGCGCACTCTGTGCTCGCCTTACTCACCACATTCAGTCTGACAAGCGTGCGTTGGCCCACGACTTAAGCGCACCGCCAATGGGGTCCGGGCTCTCTTCCTGCATATAGCATATCAAGACAGCTGTCTTGATATGTTGCTATGATTCGAACCCATGCCCTGTTGGAATGAATTTCCTCATCCGGGCAAAGGGCATTAGCGAGCCCGCCTTACCAACCGCAAGAGCCAAGAACCTTGGTGTGTTGACAATGAGTTCGCGGAGGTCACAGTGAACATTGCGAAGCTAAAGCAGGCAGAAGCGGAGTTCCTGGCTCGCTATCCCGGTGGTTTCGCCGATCCGGCGATGGCACCCATCAAGAAAAAGCACAATGTGGATAAACTCAGTGAGTTTGCCCAGGCAAACCTGGGCCGCACTCACTTCAACAGGCCGGAACATATCTGCGAAACGCTGGTGCGGATTATCAGCCGCTCTTCTATGGTCTCGATGTTTGAAAAGCCGAAGTTCCGGGATTTCGTCCGCGCCTTAAACAGCCATGAGAAGGAGCACCTGGCCTTCGCTTTCGAGAAGCGCCTTTATGGACGAGCCAGGCGTGCCGGTTTCGAGGAAATTCTGGGCATGTTAACGCATCACAAGATTGCCAAGTGGCCAATTATTTCCGCTGTTCCCTATTATCTTTCTCCGAAACAGGAAGCTTTCGTAAAGCCAACCACCGCGAAGGGTATTGTCGCGTTTCTTGAAGTCGAGGATATGCAGTACAAGCCGATGCCAAGCTGGGAGTTTTACAGCGCGTATCTTAAGCTGCTTCGCCAGGTGAAGAAGGAGGTGCATCCGTCGCTGTCTCCCAATTATGCTGCGCTGTCGGGCTTTCTTATGACTGTTATGTAGGTGCTAGTCGTGGCTTGGCAGCTACCTTGTTGGTCACCAGATATAATTAACTCAGGAGAAAGTCATGCCCGTAACGCTAGCCTTTGACGTCTATGGAACGCTGATTGATACCCAGGGCGTTGTCTCCACACTTCAAGGCATGATTGGCGACAAGGCGGGCAGTTTTTCCCAGACCTGGAGGGAAAAACAACTGGAATACTCCTTTCGCCGTGGGCTGATGGAAGCCTATGAGAATTTCGGCGTTTGCACCAGCCAGGCGCTTGCCTACACCTGTGAGTACTACGCTATCTCCCTGACAGAGGCGCAGCGACTGGAGTTGCTGGCCAGTTATGCCGAACTTCCCGCGTTTAATGATGTGGCTGAGAGCTTGAGGCGCTTGGAGGAGTCAGGTTTTCAACTCTATGCGTTTTCGAACGGTAGCAAAATTGCGGTAGAACAGCTGCTGGAAAATGCCGGGATCAGGCTGTACTTTGAGGACGTTGTCAGTTGTGACGATATCAGGACATTCAAGCCGAACCCCGCGGTTTACGCCCACTTCCTCAAGCAATCGGCGTCATCCCCTGAGAAGACGTGGTTGATCTCAAGCAATCCCTTCGATGTCATAGGCGCGATTTCGGCAGGCATGCGCGCTGCGTGGGTGCAGCGGTCCAGCGCAGCGGTCTTTGACCCCTGGGGCATAGAGCCTGACGTCACTATCAGAGGTCTTGACGAACTACATGACAGCCCGGCTATTACGAAGTGAGCAAAGAAATCTTGCCGGCTCCAGGAAAAGCTATCCTGTTTCCCGTGCCGTGGCGGCCTCCTCCGCCGTGCCTGTCATCTTTTCGCCGGGGACCCTGCCTCTTCCCTGCAGGATTTGCCCTCGCTTTATGCCAGGCATATTCTCGTAATCACTGTCGATGCACATGCAAAGCACAAATCTGACTGAATGCTGCAGAGGTACGCGCCCTCACTTGCCGGGGTTAATGACTTCTTAACGCGGCCAGGTCGCGGGGCAGCCCCTATTCCCCGGTCTGGCGCCTGACTTCAGTGGCCACGCTATAGCGCGCCAGGTAACTCGCGATTGGTGGAAAGGTGAAAACGTCTTCCCGGCTATAAGCCGAGCTGTCCAGCTGCTCACGGGCCTTGGCCCGCCTGCCGGCTTTCTGCTGCGCAAGAAAGCTCGCGATTTTGGATTCCAGCTCCGTGTCTTGCGGGTAGTTTATCTCATCAAATAATTTGGAGACCTCGGCGGCGGGACTTTCAAGTAACTTTGCATACTGGATATTGCTCACCCTATCGCCCTGGCTGTCCTCGAACTCAGCCAGCGAACTGAACAGCCTGCCCATTCGCTTAAGCATCAGGCCCTGAGTCCGTTCCAGCTCCGCCAGGTGTCCCCTGTCCTCCAGGAAGGGCCCGTCAACCACATCGATAAGGGTAATGAATGATTTCAACACGCGGTACGGATCGCGGTGGATGTAAATAAAATGCGCCTCGGGAAAAACTGCGGAAAATTTGGGCAGATAGCTGGCCATTTGCGGTGCCTTGAGTACCAGGAAACCACCTTCGGGTGCCGGGTTTTTCCAGGTCAGGATCTGCACGACTTTGCGGTAATTGACTAAGGTTGGCGTCATATCATTCGAGTAAATCCAATCGAACCAGTGGGGCATAACCAGGGACGGGGCCATGCCCAATAGCCCTGTGCAGTCTATAAAGCCCCAGGGGCACTCATCGGGCTCGTCGGCATTTACCCAGTGCATTTTTTCCAGGTCCGAGCCGCGCAGCGCATCCACGGATTTCTGCACAATTGCCTGGCGTTCGTCAGATCCGTATTTGCCGGCCCGCGGAGGCGGTGTTGGCATCATCAGCTCCCAGCGCGAGAGGTAGCGCGCCTTTTCATGCAGCGACAGCAGATTGTGTAGCAAGGTAGTACCGGATCGTTCATGGCCAGTGATATACGCGACAGGAGGTAGCGCGGTATCTTCGATTTCCGGGTTTTTCTTGAGACAGTCGATCACCTGCAAGCGCCGAACAAGATCCTTGTGCGCCAGTCGGGTGAGGAAAGCCCGCCCCCATTCGGAAAGATGGGGCAGCTGCAGATCTTTGGTGTAGGCCCCCAGTGGACCGAGAAACCATTCATCCCCGAAGTCCTGCAGCCCGGCTTCCTGCCGCGCGGCGTTGAGCAGATGGTCTATCGATATCGACATACAAGGCTTCCTGTAATTGAAGTGCAATCCTGCGCCGTGACAATCCGATTTTGGTGATAACAAATGCGCGGTCTTCGAGTATAGTGACCGCACCGTGATAACCAAAATAATTGTACTTGCCCATGAACAGACTATCCAAACTGCCACTGTGTAAACGGCTCGGTATCCCCTACCCCATTTTTGGTTTTTCCCACAGCGTCGAGGTAACCGCCGCTATCTGTCTGGCTGGCGGTGTAGGCGTCTATGGGGCGACCAGGGATATGCCGGAGGAGATCGAGCACAAGCTGGCGCAGATACGCAAGCTGGTCGGGACGCGCCCATTCGGGGTAGATCTGTTGCTCCCCAAGGGCATGGACGAGACTGCCGATCGCGCCTCCGTGGCCGCGGCCCTGCCCCAGGAGCAAAAGGATTTCATCGCCTACCTGGCAGAGAAGTACAACGTTCCACCGGCGACGCAGGAGACTTTTTTTTCCGCACAAGTCAGGACCAATGCACTGTTTGATGCACAAATTGATGCTGTGATGGCCTCTGATGTTGACTTGTTTGCTACCGGTATTGGCGGGCGTAAAGACGCCGTGGAGCGGGCGAAGTCACTGGGTAAACTGACAGTATCGCTGGTGGGTTCTCCCAGGCATGTTGTAGCTGCAAAAGACTGGGGTATCGACCTCATCGTGGCGCAGGGTCACGAGGCAGGTGGCCATGTGGGTAAACTTACCACCTTGTCGCTGGTGCCCCAGGT
Source organism: uncultured Gammaproteobacteria bacterium (assembly GCA_963765545.1). GTDB lineage: Bacteria > Pseudomonadota > Gammaproteobacteria > Pseudomonadales > Halieaceae > JARRPM01. Next base: position 564,922 of record CAVXWW010000004.1, read on the forward strand.
GGTCGATATGGCTGGCGATATACCCGTTTTGGCAGCGGGTGGCATAGCGGACGGCAGGCAGGTAGCTGCAGCCCTGGCCATGGGTGCCCAGGGGGTTTGGCTGGGAACCGTCTGGCTTGCCGCCAGGGAACACCAGACCAGCGAGGCATTGTTAAAACAGATTATTGAGGCCGGTAGTGAGGATACTCTGGTGAGCAGGGCGCACAGTGGCAAACCGGCACGCCTGATTCGCAGTAACTGGACCGATGAGTGGAGTAGCCCGGGTGCACCTGAGCCTTTGCCAATGCCCTTGCATCAGGTGCTCACCGGACCCTTGATCGCCGCTGTCGAACAGCACAAGGTGGAGGGGCTTGTGTATGGCGGCGCGGGCCAGAGTGTGGCCTGGTGTAAGGAAGAGACCACGGTAGATGACATCATGCACCGCCTGTTGACGGAAACCGGCGACGCACTGGACAGGCTGCCACGCTAGGAGGTCGCAATGGATTTCGGGTATTCACAGCAATCGCTGGAACTGCAGGCCAGGCTAGAGGCCTTTTACCAGGCGCATATTATTCCCCGCTGGCGGGAATGGCAGGAGGCTACCAAACGGCAAGGTGTGCTGGAGCCCGATTTTGTCGCAGAGTTACGTGCGCTGGCGAAGAACGAGGGACTGTGGAACCTGGCGGTGCCGAATTTGCGCGAAGACGACCCCGGAACGCGGCTGAACAACCTCGAATACGCGCCTCTGGCGGAATATATGGGGCGGTATCATGGCTCGGCCCTGGTGTTCAATTGCCAGCCACCTGATGTACCCAACATGATCGCGCTACAGCACGATGCGAACGAGGAACAGCGTGAACGCTGGCTGCTGCCGCTGCTTGAAGGTGAAATGCGCTCCGCCTTTGCCATGACCGAATACGAGGTCGCATCCTCGGATGCAACCAACCTGAGTACCCGCATGAGGCGCGACGGGGACGACTATGTGATCGACGGGCACAAGTGGTATATCACCGGGGCGGCACACCCGGATTGTGCGTTCTTCATCGTGGTGGGGCAGACGGACCCGGAGGCACCCCGCGCCAAACGCCACAGTACGATAGTGGTACCCACCGGGACTCCCGGGGTGCGGGTAAGCAGGGAGTTGCGTTACCTGGGTGGGCGCGACAGCACTGCACCTATCGGTGAGGTATTTTTTGAGAATGTCCGTGTGCCCGCGGCGAACCTGCTGGGTGAAGAAGGTGAGGGTTTTGTCTCTGGCCAGGTGCGGTTGGGCCCCGCCCGGGTGCATCACTGCATGCGGGCCATTGGCAATTGTGAGATGTTGATTGAACTCATGATGGCGCGCACCCTGGAACGCTCTACTTTCGGGCGTCGAATCGCGGACTACGACTCGGTGCAGCATGGGATAGCGCGCTCGCGCATCGAGCTGGAGCAGGCCAGGCTGATGGTGCAAAAAACCGCCTGGTTGCTGGACCGGGAGGGTTACGCCGCCGCCCGTGCAGAGGTTTCCATGATCAAGGTGGCTGTCGCCCAGACCTACCATCGAATCGCCGACCGGGCCCTGCATGTATTCGGGGCCATGGGCGGAAGCGACGATACCCCAATCGCAGCTGCTTACGCCTGGGCCAGGGCATTTCGTATCGGGGACGGACCGGACGAGGTGCACCTGAGGCAGATTTACCGGATGGAAGAGAAACCGGACTTCCGTATAGCTGACTCACACCATATATTACCGCCCGGGTGATATTCTGGTGTTGCGCACTAGCGACCGGAAATGAGCAGCAACTTCGCGGGGGTTCATCCAGCGTGCAGGCTCGCCGCACAGGGGAGCCTGGCCATGCCAGGTGATTTGCAACTTCGTCGATGACAGGACTTGAGGCACTATGAATTTCAGCCGAGCAAGTAAGCGTCTGGCCGTTGACAACTCCATCTACTGGGGTGTGCATAATGAAGCCTGCGCCAGGAAGGACGCTGGCGAGGACATTATTCTTTTCTCGATAGGCGATCCCGACTTGCCTACTCTCGATTTCATCGTGGACCACGCGGTCGATAGCCTGAAAGCCGGGCGCACCCATTATTCACCGGGCGCCGGCGAAACAAGCCTGCGGCAGGCTATTGCCGATATAGAATCCGACGCAAGTGGCAAAGCGACCGATATAGACCAGGTCGTGGTGCACCCCGGCGGTACCAATGCGATCTTTACTACCCTGTCCTGCTTCTTGAATGAAGGGGAGGAGATCATTATCCCCTCCCCCATGTATGTGGGCTACCAGGGTCTCCTGGGGGCAATAGGCGCAGGCGTCGTCCATGTGCCACTGGACCCCGCAGATAACTTCACGCTCGATGTAGAGGTGGTAAAGCGAGCCTTTACACCCGCCACGAAAGTGCTGTTTCTCAACACCCCTGGAAACCCGGGTGGCAATATTATTACCGAGGAACAGCTGCGTGAGCTCGCCGCTTTCTGCTTCTCTCGGGATGTCTGGATAGTGTGTGATGAAGTCTATTCGATGATTACGTTTGGAGACCGGCACATCTCCCTGCTCAGGGCTGCTCAAACTCTGGAGAATGTCGTCGTTATCGATGCCCTGTCCAAGTCCCATGCCATGACGGGATGGCGTATGGGATGGACAGTATCATCGAAAGATACCGCGAAGCGTATCCTGGATTTCGCATCGGGGACGATATTCGGTTGCTGCCAGTTCGTTCAGGATGCGGCAGCTTTTGCCCTGAATAATGATGAGGAATACACCAGGGCCATTGCCGACGAGTATCGGATGCGCCGGGATTATGCGCTGGAGCGGATTAACCAGATTTCCGGCGTGAGCGCGAATACGCCTCAGGCGGGCATGTTTGTGATGCTGAATGTAGAGCAGGTGGCCGCTGACGGCCTCTCCTTTGCAGTGGGGCTACTGGAGCACGGTGGCGTTTCGGTGTTGCCCGGTAGAGCTTTTGGCGAAATCACCAATCAATTTGTTCGCCTGTCTCTTACGCATCCGGTCCATATAATGAGTAAGGCCTTTGACCGCATTGAACGCTACATAACATCGCTCGAATAGGGAATTGCATGGCAACTTGTGGACAGGTACTTATCCGGCTACTGGAATCCTACGGGGTCAACTGTGTGTTCGGAATTCCAGGCGTGCACACCATAGAGCTATACCGCGGCCTGCCCGCCAGTGGCATCCGGCATATCACACCCCGGCACGAACAGGGCGCCGGCTTCATGGCGGACGGATACGCAAGAACAACGGGCAAGCCGGGCGTATGTCTGATCATTACCGGTCCGGGGATGACCAATATTGCAACCGCGATGGGGCAGGCCCTGGCAGACTCCATTCCCATGCTGGTGATTTCATCTGTCAATCGCAGCTACCAGCTCGGCCTGGGAGAAGGTCGCCTGCATGAAATGCCCGACCAGCGCGCCACGGTATCCGGTGTGAGTGTGTTCAGCCATACCCTGCTGCGAGCGGACGAGTTGCCCCAGCTACTGGCCCGAGCATTTACTGTTTTTGGCAGCGAAAGGCCGGGCCCCGTGCACATTGAAATACCACTGGATATCCTGGTGGCACCCGCGGATCACCTGGATCAGACACGGTATGCCCTCCCCCAGTCTCCTGCGCCAGCGCCCGAGGCTGTCCAGCGAGCCGGCCAGTTACTTGCGCAAGCGAAGCGCCCCCTGATCGCTATCGGTGGCGGCTGTATCAATGCGGCGCCGCACGTGATCGCATTGGCCGAGAAGCTCGGCTCCCCCGTGGTCAATACAGTCAATGCCAAGGGTGTCATTCCCTACAGCCACCCATTGGCGGTGGGGGGGTCCGGGTCATGTGAGGCGATTCGCAGCGAGTTTGCGCAGGCAGATGTGGTGTTGGCCGTGGGCACCGAGTTCAGCGAAACAGATTATGATTTCTTTTTCGCCGGCCCGGTCAGCATTGCAGGCCAACTGATTCGCATCGATATAGACCCACGCCAGCTAACCCGGAATATCAGGTCGGATGTCGCTATCTACAGCGATGCAAAAATGGCTTTGGAGGCACTATATGACCAGCTTCCTGTGTCGTCTCAGGAGCACAATCGCCGTGGCGAAAAACGCGCTGCAGACCTACGATCAATACTGGTTGGCTGTCGCGACCCCAAGTATCAGGCGTTCTTTGAAGCTGTACGCGAGGCCCTGCCCGAGGTGATCATCGCGGGCGATTCAACCCAGCCTACCTACTACGCCTGGCTTAACTATGAGACCGAACAGCCGCGTCGCTACTTCCACTCCGCCAGTGGTTTTGGCACGCTGGGCTATGCCATACCCGCAGCTATCGGGGCCAAGTTGGGCCAACCGGGGAGCCCTGTCATAGGGCTCATTGGCGATGGTGCCTCACAGTTTACAATTGGCGAGCTGGCCAGTGCGGTGGAAGCAGCGATCCCTGTGATTTTCATCGTCTGGAACAACAGCGGTTATGCAGAAATAAAGCGGTTTATGGAGGACGGTGATATCACCCCGCTGGGTGTGGACATCTATACGCCCGACTTCATGGGTATAGGGCGCGCATTTGGCTGTGAGGTGGCCCGGGTCGATAACCTGGATGAGCTGAAGCGCACGCTGATTGCCGCTAACGAACGCGAAGCTCCAACATTGATAGAGCTTGTTCAGCAACGTTTTGTGGACGGTTACCCGGTTGCGCCAGATTCTGACTCAGGCGATACCGGATAATACCCCGGACAGCTACGCAACAACACCAGCTTCCATCGCGTACTACCTGAGTCGGAACTGCTCACAAAATGGTTCATCCGGCGATAACAAATGCGCCCATATAACCATATAATATTAGTGGTTAATTGATATACTGAACGGGTCTAACGGCGCAGATAAGCGCTGCTATGCTTCTCACATCTTGCGTTCCATTAAGCTGATAAAACAGAACACACCCTAGTGTCTTGCAGTTTTTTCAAGGCTCTATCCTGCGCCAAGGACAGCTCACCGGGAGTCAGAAAAATGAAAAATATCACGCCATTGTTAGTAACTGTATTACTCGCTTCACCAGCCTTTTCCCAGAACCAAAACCAGAACGTATATGAACAGCGCGTGTATGTTGTTCGCGCTATCGCAGAAAAGCAGCAGGAAGATCGAGCGACGCTTGTGGCAACATGTGAGTCCGCAATGGCGGGAGCCGGTGTGGAAGGCATAGATGTCCAAGGCCCCAATGCAAGAGTTGGTCGTGCGAGCCTGCACAGACTGCTGAATCAGAATAAGTACGGGCGAGTGAAAGAAGATAAGAGCCAGGAAAAAAAGAGGGGTGAAATGCTGGTATGCCAGGACCTGGACAGCTTTCTTTTGAGCGGTCAGTCGAACTTCATACCATCGTTTTATGTAGTGAGCCTTGATGGCCTCGTTTTTGTCGCGGAGGGTGGCGGCATCTCGGCCGCTTTCGGACAACTACCCGGTGGTGCCCAGATCATGGCCCCTCAGACAGAGCCGGTTTTTTACCCCGCCCGGGATGTTCCTTTGGTAAACACCAGTGCCACCATCTTGCCTTCACTACCATATGATCTGGCCATATCCCAAGGCGTCCAGGAGCCGTTTGCTGCCTATGGCGGCACTATGACAAACAATGGCCTTGCTGATAATGTCGACCCGAATGGTGAAGACGATCAGTTTGAGACAGAGGGCTATTGGGTAATCCGGCTTCTGATCGCCCAACCGGTCTCCGCTCAGAACTAGACTGGCATAACCGCGGTCTCGCAAGACTAGTGTTGTGCAGGCGGTAATATAGAGCTGCTATTGCAGGGTGTTAGTGGCGATTATGCTATTGCGCTTAAAGTTCCCTGGGCTGCATGGGAGACCGATGTCGAGGCACCGATAAACCCTGATGGCGTGCTTTTCAGGGCTCAATCATGGTGATTTTGGACCCCTGTATGCCAAGGCCAGCCATCAAACCCGTTTGGCTAAAAATGAATGCATAAACGTCATCCTTGGCGGTCGTAGTGGTCAGTGATTTGCCGGCTCCTTCGTCTACAACGACTATGCTTGGTCCAACACCAACCTCCCAACCATCGTTACTATTGATGGCCTCACGGGCGACGTCCGTCATCAGGAACATGGCATAGCCAAACTCCTGTGCTCCGGCCTGAAGACCATAGGAAACCGCTGCGATATTGTAATAGCCTTCGACTTTACCATTGACAAACAACGCACCGTTACCACCCTGCCCGCCTATGATTAACCCGGCCTTAAGAATATTTGGGAAAACCAGCACGGCTTCTGCTTTTTCGCCTAGAGCCTTGGCCGCAGGGGTCGTTTCGTACAGTTTGGCCAGGGCGCTTCTCGCGTCAGCTTCGATTTCCGCTGCATCAGCCGCTATAGCGTCACCGGGGCCGACCATGAGCACCATGGTGAATGCGGCATATAACATGGTAAGTGTTGTTCGGATAATTCTGGTCATGAAGATCTCCGGTAAATGAAGTATTCGTTCCGCACAGTAGCAGCATCCGTACATTTTCCAAAACATGTTTGGCCGTATTGCGTCTTTACTTGAACTCATACCGAAGGCGATCCGGTCGAATGAAGGCTGTTGTAAAAGGTTTCTCGGTAGTTTGATTCACACTACGACTGAAAATAATTTTGACCACACCTGAATCACCGTATGTCCTGCTGTTCGCATAGGTACTTTCCATACGAGCAATGATTTCTCTCGCAGACAGATTGTCTGGATTTACATTTTCGGCTGAGAGCGTCGTTGACATCAGCAGGGTCAGTAGGCTGGCAACAACTATCCTTGTTCCGAAGAATAAACAGTAATCAGCGTTACGAAACGCGAAAGGCACGTACCCCATTAGTTATTCACATCTTCTTTGAGAGGCAGAGATCTGCGCCCAACCCTTCTGGTCAGCAATGCTCTTCAACCAACGACTCACCTTTGCGCTGGTACCACAATAACAGTCCATCCCACGCTTCCTCAGCTGTTTCTGCATACCAGAACAGATCTCGGTCTTCTGGGTCAATGACGCCCTCCTCCACCATAAAATCGACGTCAAAGGCTTTGCGCCAGAACGCTTCTCCCACCAGCACCACCGGCACGGGCTTTATCTTCCGCGTCTGGATCAGGGTGAGCGTCTCGAACAGTTCATCGAAGGTGCCATAGCCCCCGGGAAAGGCCACCAGCGCTTTCGCCCGCAGCATAAAATGCATTTTGCGCAATGCGAAGTAGTGAAACTGGAAACACAGTTCCGGAGAAATATACGGGTTGGGAAACTGTTCGTGCGGCAAATGGATATTGAGCCCGACATTGCGGGCTTTTACATCGCTGGCCCCCCGATTGGCGGCTTCCATCATGCCCGGGCCACCGCCGGTCATCACCACCAGGCGGCAGTCCTCGGGCCCTGTGCCCGAGGTAGATACCAGGCGGGAGAACTCGCGTGCGATGTCATAGAAATGGCTCTTCGCCAGTATGCGTTTGGCCACGTCAAGACGTGCCGCAGTCTCGTTGTCATCCGGCTGGATTGCCAGTTGTGTCCGCAGGCTCTCGACTTTTCTCAGCGCTGCGGCAGGTTCCACGATCCGGGTACTGCCAAAAACAACGATAGTTTTTTCGATACCGTATTTGCGCAGTAGACTCTCAGGCTTGAGGTAATCAAGTTGCATGCGCACCCCGCGGCTACTGCTACCGCCAAGAAAGTCCAGGTCTTTCACTGCAGGTATATATGACTCGCTTTCCAGGATGGCATTCAGCATTTGTGCAGATTCGGCATCTTCCGTCGTCGACTTGGGCGTCTGCCACGGTAAGGGCTCTTTACGTTCATCCGGGACGGGCGGCCTGGGCGCGCTGGGTTTGAACGGTTTATCTGTCACTGGCTTATCCCTGAATACGACCGAGAAGCGGAATTTATCATTGTGTCATCACGATTGTCTGCCCGCAGGTTTCAATAGATGCCGGCTCAAGTTTCCTGCCAGGCGGGTATCGATCCTGCGTTCAGAAAAGTGCCAGTTGCCGTCAACCCGGGCAAACTGGTCGTAATAGTGCACACCTATTATGGGTTGCAGGGGAAAGTCTGGCAGCGCCTGGAAGACCATGGCATAGGACCCGGCACTGGCCGTCAGTGCACCGGGCGCCACATCCACCACGACGTTACTTGTCATATGCATGGTATGCGGCGTGCCGGTGTCATCGTATATCCGGGTAAACGAGCGATAGAGGGCGAGAATGGCCGCGCTACCAACAATATCGGTACCCATGCCCTCCTCGTCTACGGCTACGACCTTGCCCTGTGCGAACATGGCGGCCACGGAGTCAAGGTCGCCGTTGTCTATATGGTGGGCGTACTGGTAAATCAGGTTTTTGATTACACAACTGTCACAGGCCACGACATCGCTTCCGTTGATTGTAAGTTGGGGCAATCATAGACAGACCGGGTTTATGAATACAAGGTTGTGCATCAGGCTCTCCCGCCGCCATTAAACTGAATCCGGTCAATACTCCGACACATCCTGATTTAGTAATCTATATAAAATACAAATACTTATGAGGTTAATATAATGTATAGTATGATACGTCAGGGTGGCACCGGGGCCAGCTGTGGCCTGTCGTAGCACCCTGGATGACTGTCAAACGTTAAATACGGTCGCGCACAGAACTTTCTTTAACTACGCTTATCTATACAGAGGCTGTTTGCCAAGGGGCAACTCGAGGTTACACTTACCTTCTGAATCAGATATCAGGTGACAAGCTCTTGTATTTAACTAATAAACTGAAAAAAGTAGCTCAACTCTCTCTTCCTGCTGTTTTGCTGTGCACGATGTCGATGCCAGGTTGGAGTCTGATCGAGTCCACTGACAGTGAGCGCGAGACCATGATCGAGATGATCGACCAGCTGGAACAGCGCCACTACGCCAAGCATCGCTACGATGATGGGCTGTCTTCGGCTCACCTGGACAGTTACATCGACAGCCTGGATAGGGCCAAGATGTTTTTTACAGCAGCGGACCTGGCTGAGTTTGAAAAGTATCGCACGGCGATGGACGAGCAGCTCCACGAGGGCAACCTCGAGGCCGGTTTCGTTATCTTCAACCGGTTCCAGGAGCGGCTGGAGAATCGGCTGGAGAAGGTCATCGAAACCCTGCCCGAGCAGGTCAGCAGTATGGACTTTGAGGTGGAGGAGAGCTTCCCACTGGAAGTTGAGGAGTGGGAATGGGCGGGCAACGCTGCCGAGCTGGAAGAACGCTGGCGCAAGCGCCTTAAAAACGAGGTGTTGAGTCTGAAGCTGGCCGACAAGCCGATAGACGAAATAGCGCCCACCCTGGAGAAGCGTTACAAGAGCCAACTCAAGCGCGTGCGCCAGTACAACAGCCAGGACGTTTTCCAGATCTACGCTAATGCGTTGACAGAATTGTACGATCCGCATACCAACTACCTGTCACCGCGGCGCTCCGAAAATTTCAATATCAATATGAGCCTGTCCCTTGAGGGCATAGGGGCCGTATTGCAGCAAGAGGACGAGTACACCAAGGTCGCGCGCCTGGTGGCCGCAGGGCCCGCGGACAAACAGGGAGAGTTGAAGCCCTCCGACCGGATTGTGGGTGTCGGTCAGGGCGAGGAAGGCCCGATCGAGGATGTTATTGGCTGGCGGCTTGACGAGGTAGTCGAATTGATCCGTGGCCCGAAGGATTCCACCGTGCGCCTGCAGATTATTCCCGCCAAATCGAAAGCGGCTGATGAACATAAGGTGGTGACCATTGTCCGCAACAAGGTGAAACTGGAAGAACAGTCCGCCCAGAAGAAAATCCTGGAAGTCCCCGATGGCGACAATATGATCAAGGTCGGCGTGATCGATATTCCGGCTTTCTACATCGATTTTGACGCCATGCGTCGCGGCGACGAGGAATACAAGAGCACCACGCGCGATGTCAAGAAACTGCTTGCCGAGCTGCAGGAAGAGGGCGTAGAGGGTATTGTTGTCGATCTGCGCAACAACGGCGGTGGCTCGCTGCAGGAAGCTAATGAACTGACAGGTCTGTTTATAGAGTACGGTCCTACTGTCCAGATCCGGCACTCATCGCGGCGCGTTTGGCGGGATGGTAAACGCCTGAAAACCGCGTTCTATGACGGGCCCCTGGTAGTGTTGATTAATCGCCTGAGTGCCTCTGCCTCCGAGATCTTCGCGGGCGCTATCCAGGATTACCAGCGCGGGCTTATTGTGGGCGACCGCTCGTTTGGCAAGGGCACGGTACAGACACTGGTCCCTCTCACTGAGGGGCAGCTGAAAATTACCGAGAGCAAGTTCTACCGCATATCCGGGGACAGCACCCAGCACCGCGGTGTGTTACCGGATATTGAGTTCCCCTCTCTGTATGACGTAGAGGAGATCGGAGAAAGCTCGCTGGATCACGCTCTCAACTGGGACCAGATCAATCCGGTCAGGCACCATCGCTATAACGACCTGTCTACGGTTGTGCCGCGGGTGACGGCGATGTATGTCGAACGAAGTGCGGGCAACCCGGATTTCGTCTATCTGGAAGACCAGGTGGAAATGGCGCGAAAAGCCGGCGAGATAAAGGAACTCCCGCTCAATGAAGCGGCGCGAATCGCCCTGCGCGAAAGTCAGGAGCAAAAGGCGCTGGTGATTGAGAACAAGCGTCGCGTGTCCAAGGGCGAAGAGCCACTGGCCTCGCTGGATGACAAGGAAGAGTCCGATAGCGCCGATGAAGATGTCGATTCCGAAGCTGGCGCAGACTCAGAGGGTGCGGACCAGGTAGCAGAGGCAGCTGAAGAAGATGAAAGCGATGAGCCCGATGTGCTGCTGACCGAAGCGGGTAATGTGCTGGTTGATGTTCTGCTTTTGAAAGAGCGCGCGTATGCCGTCAATACGCCGGCGGAAGAAGCGGCAAAGTAACCCTGGCGAGCTGAAACAGCCCGGTTTTTACCGGGCTTTTTTTTGGCTTTTCCTAAGTCACCGGCACCTGTCGATACGCAATAAACGGTCTTTAAACCCGCTCATCCGGGCTACGCCCAAACCAGCCAAGCCTGTCATGCAGGCGCACCACGTTGCCGACAATAATCAAGGTGGGGGCACGCGGTCGCTTGCGCTGCACAATGTCTGCCATGGTTGATAGCGTGCCACTGATCACGCGCTGATCCGGCGTGCTGGCGCGCTCGACGAGGGCGATGGGCGTGTCGGGTGAACGACCGTGTCCCTGCAGCTGCTCGCAGATAACAGGCAGGCCGACAAGGCCCATATAGAACACCAGGGTCTCAGACTCTGACTGCATGTCGTCCCAGTTATGGTTGATCGTGCCGTCTTTCAAATGCCCGGCCATAAACCGCACGCTGCTGGCATAATCCCGGTGAGTGAGGGGAATTCCGCCATAGCAGGCGGCGGCGCTGGCGGCGGTAATACCCGGGATCACCTGGAACGGAATGCCGTTTTCAGCCAGCAGGTCGATCTCTTCGCCGCCCCGGCCAAAAATAAATGGGTCTCCCCCCTTGAGACGAACGACACGGTTGCCCTCCCGGGCCAATTTAAGCAGCAACTCGTTGATATCCTGCTGGGGCAGCGCGTGTTCTGCGCGGGCCTTGCCGACATAAATTCGCTGCGCATCGCGCCTGGCCATTTCTACGATTTCAGGGGCGACAAGTCGGTCGTACAACACCACATCCGCGCTTTGCAGCAGGCGCAGTGCCTTGAAAGTCATCAGGTCCGGGTCTCCCGGCCCAGCCCCGAGGAGGTACACCTCCCCCCTGTGCAGCGCGTCTGTGTCCTGCAACTGCTTATGCAGTAGCGCCTCGGCCTGCTCCTCCCGGCCGGCCAGGACCATTTCCCCAACGGAGCCCTCTACCGTTGCCTCCCAGAACAGCCTGCGGGCGCTCTCTGCCGGGATAGCTGCCTTGACAGGGCCACGCAAACGGCCGGCAAATTGGGCCAGGCGACCGTAGGCCGCAGGGATCATCTCCTCGAACTTGCGTCGCAACAGGCGAACAAGTACCGGGCTGTTACCACCACTGGATATCGCAACCGTGAGTGGCCCGCGCTCCACAATAGAGGGAAAGATAAACGTGCACAGGTCCGGGGAGTCGACCACGTTGACGGGCAGCTGGCGCGATGTGGCGTCCCGATAGACCTGCTCATTAACCTCGCGCAACGGTGTGGCGGCCACAACGAGTACTACTTCGTTAATGGCGCCCTCATGGTAGGTATTTGCCTGCCAGGTGCCCCCGGTATTTTCGAGCAGCTGGGCCAGCTCAGTGCCGATATCAGGGGCGATCACGGTCAGCCTGGCCCCGGCTTTGAGCAGCAGGCGCGCCTTGCGCGTGGCAATCTGGCCGCCACCGACCAACAGTACCCGGGCGCCCTGCAGTCGCAGGCTGACGGGCAGAAAGTCCATTGCTAACCGCGCCGCAACGCTGTGCCGCCCATCAGGGGCTGCAAGACCTGCGGTATCGCCACAGTGCCATCCGCTTGCTGGTAGTTTTCCAATATGGCAACCAGGGTTCTGCCCACGGCCAGGCCGGAACCATTGAGCGTGTGCAGGAACTCGGGTTTACCGGTAGCAGGATTGCGCCAGCGGGCCTGCATGCGCCTGGCCTGGTAGTCTCCGAAACTGCTGCAGGAGGATATCTCCCGGTAATTGTCCTGGGCGGGCAGCCACACTTCCAGGTCATAGGTTTTGCAGGCTGAGAAGCCGATATCGCCGCCGCACAGTATTACCTTTCGATACGGTAACTCCAGCGCCTGCAATACCGCTTCAGCGTGTCCGGTGAGTTGTTCCAGTGCCTGTTCCGATTGCTCCGGACGGACCAGCTGTACCAGCTCGACTTTCTCGAACTGGTGCTGGCGAATCATTCCCCGGGTGTCCCGGCCATGGCTGCCGGCTTCACTGCGAAAGCAAGGGCTGTGGCAGGCAAAGCGGACACCCGCCTCGCCCATTTCGGAGTCCTCAAATATTCGGTCTCTGGCGACATTGGTTACCGGCACTTCAGCGGTTGGTATCAGGTAATAGCCCTGCTCTCCCTCCAGTCGAAACAGGTCTTCTTCAAACTTTGGCAACTGACCGGTGCCCTGCAGTGAGTCCCGGTTGACGATGTAGGGCACGTATATTTCACGGTAGCCGTGCTGCTGGGTATGCAGGTTAAGCATGAACTGGATCAGGGCCCTGTGTAGCCTCGCCAGCTCGCCGTACATAACGGTAAATCTCGCGCCGGTAATCTTGCTCCCCGTGTCAGCATCGAGTTGCCCCAGTGCCTCACCCAGCTCTACGTGGTCTTTTACCGGGAAGGAAAATGTCGCGGGCGCACCCCAGCGTGAAACCTCTACGTTGTCTTCTTCGCTGTTGCCATCAGGCACTTCCTGCGCAGGCAAATTGGGCACGCTGAGCAAGAGGGCCTCCAGCTCGGCCTGCACCTGTCTGGCCTGGTCTGTAAGCGCGTCTATCTGGCTGGCAATTTTTTCCAGGGTCTCGTTCACCTGGGCCTTCGCCTCGTCCACAGGAACACCCTGCCCGACCAACTGACCGATTTTCTTTGAGGCGCTCTTGCGTTCGGCAAGCAGGCTCTGGCTGTCGATGTCCGCCTGTTTGCGGCGGGCGTCCAGTGCAGTAAAGGCGGCAATATCGAAATGGTAACCGCGCTTGTTAAGGGCAGCGGCTACCGCTTGGGGGTCCTGCCGCACAGCCTTGATATCCAACATTGTGTAAAGTCCTGTATTCGGGTGAAATCTGATTGAGGTTGCCGTTGATGGTTTATACCAGGGCGCGGGTCAGCTGTATCGCAACGCCAGCCATAAAGACGCAGAGCACTGCGCTGGCCAGCATGTAGCCCAGGGCATGCCAATGGTGGCCCGCTTCCATCAGGGTAATGGTTTCAAGTGAAAAGGTAGAAAACGTCGTGAAGGCGCCCAGGAATCCCACCATCAAAACGCCGCGCCAGTCCTGGTGTATCAGCTGCTTTTCCACCAGCAGAACATAGACAATCCCGATGCTGAATGAGCCCAGTACGTTGACCAACAGGGTGCCTACTGGCAGCTGCCCCTCCCACAGGCGGTGAGCCCACTCGGCAAGAAGGTAGCGCGCTACGGCGCCCGATGCGCCGCCAATAGCGATGAACAGCAGATATTTCATGGTTACATTGTGGTGATTGGCACAGGGGCGCCATTGTACTGGTTTTGCTTAACGGACGCAGGTGTTTGTAGGGTCAGGGATAGCCGGCGGGATTGTCTTGTTGCCAGCGCCAGCCATCGGTACACATGGCCGCAAGATCCTGTTGTGCGCGCCATCCAAGGTCTCGCGCCGCCAGCGCCGGGTCGGCATAGCACTCGGCGATATCGCCGGGCCGGCGCGGTACTATCTTGTGCGGTATAGGCTTGCCGCAGGCAGCCTCAAACGCGGCCAGCATTTCAAGCACCGAGTAGCCGGTCCCTGTACCGAGGTTGTGGGTGATGCAACCCGGGTTTTCCGCCAGTTTCGCAAGGGCCTTGATATGCCCCTTTGCCAGGTCTGTGACGTGAATATAGTCACGCACACCGGTGCCGTCCCGGGTGGGGTAATCCCCACCAAAAACCGACAGCTCCTCGCGCAGGCCACTTGCGGTCTGAGCAATATAGGGCATGAGGTTGTTGGGAATCCCACTGGGGTGTTCGCCTATTCTGCCACTGGGGTGAGCGCCGGCCGGGTTGAAATAGCGCAGGATAGAAATATTCCAGTCGGGATCCGATACAGACAGATCGCGCAGTATTTCCTCAATCATCAGTTTGCTGCGACCGTAAGGATTGGTGGCAGACAATGGGAAATCCTCTTTGATGGGGTTACTCGATGGATCGCCGTATACCGTGGCGGAGGAACTGAACACCAGGTTTTTTACTCCGGTCTGTGCCATAGCACTAAACAGTTGTACAGCCCCGTTGACGTTGTTGTCATAGTACTCAAGGGGCTGCTGCACAGACTCGCCGACCGCCTTGAGTCCGGCAAAGTGGATTACAGCATTTATTTCATTGGCCTGTAACAGTTCTCGCACCGTGGTTTGGTCACGCACATCACCTTGCTTGAACTCAAGCGACTTGCCGGTGATTTCCTGCACCCGGTCAAGGGCAACCGTGCTGCCGTTGCTGAGATTGTCGAGCACCACAACCTCGCAGCCCTGCTCCAGTAATTCAACGCAGACGTGTGAGCCGATATAGCCCGCCCCACCTGTTACCAACACTTTTTCCGTCATGATCGTCCGGTTACCTGTTGTTTTGCCGATTGCGGTTTTACTAGCTGTCATCCCCGGTGCTGTCCGGGTATCGCTTGCGCGCACTGATGTTATCGAGTTCGCGCAGGTACTTAAACTTCTCGAGAATCTTGCTTTCCAGCCCGCGATCCACCGGCTCGTAATAGCGTCGGTCCTTGAACTCTTCGGGGAAATAGTTTTCACCCGCCGCGTAGCCGCCCTCTTCATCATGCGCGTAACGATAATCCGCGCCGTGATCCATCTCCTTGAGCAGGCGCGTGGGCGCATTGCGCAGGTGCAGAGGTACCTCACTACTGCCGGCGCTCGCCACATCCGCCTGAGCGGCCTTGAAAGCCGTGTAGACAGCGTTACTCTTGGCGGCACAGGCCAGGTAGACAATGGCCTGGGCTATTGCCAGCTCTCCCTCGGGACTGCCCAGACGCTCCTGGACCTGCCACGCATCCAGGCACAGGGTGAGCGCCCGGGGATCGGCGTTGCCAATATCCTCGCTGGCCATGCGGACCACGCGACGGGCGATATACAGAGGGTCGCAGCCGCCATCAAGCATGCGGCTGAACCAATACAGGGCGGCGTCCGGTGCGCTGCCGCGCACGGCCTTGTGCAAGGCACTGATCTGGTCGTAAAACAGGTCGCCGCCTTTATCAAAACGACGTAGCGAGGCCTGTAATACTTCCTCCAGCGTGGCTGCGGTGATCGTGCCGTCCTCGGCGAGATCAGCTGCCAGTTCGAGCAGGTTGAGAGCCCGCCTGGCATCGCCGTCTGCCTGTTGTGCGATCAGCGCGAGGCAGCCCTCATCAACACTCACCCGGTCCCCCAGCGCCGCGAGGCCGCGTTCCAGGACGGCCTCCATATCCTCTACCTGCAGGCCACGCAATTTGTAGACCCTGGAGCGCGATAGCAGCGCATTGTTGAGTTCGAAGGACGGGTTCTCGGTGGTAGCGCCAATAAAAATGACTGTCCCATCTTCAACATAGGGCAAAAACGCATCCTGCTGGGACTTGTTGAAGCGGTGTACCTCGTCAACGAACAAAACCGTATCGCGCCCCCCTGCCCTGTGTTGTCTCGCCTGCGCGATCGCCTCGCGTATCTCCTTTACGCCGGACAATACCGCGGAGAGTTGCAGGAAATGGGCATTGGCCTGTCCCGCGGCGATACGCGCCAGGGTCGTCTTGCCCACACCCGGCGGCCCCCAGAAAATCATGGAATGCAGCTGCCTGCTCTGTATCGCCTGGCGCAGTGGTTTGCCGGGCGCCAGTATATGTTGCTGGCCGGCGTAGTCATCGAGGTTGGCTGGTCGCAGGCGCGCCGCGAGGGGCTGGTAAGCATCTGCCGGGGTAGCGGTGTCGGATGCCCTGGACGGGCTTTGAATATCACTGAACAGACCGGGCTGGGAATCACCGGCCAGGTTGGAATCGCCCTGCCCCGGATCAGTCGTCATAATAGAACAGGTCCACACCCTCCGACGGTGGCGTGAACTCGAAGTCAACACTGCCCAGCGCGGTTGTTGTGTCGACGTTTTGTAAATCGACCACCAGGCGCTGACCCAGCTTGTCCACAATATCCATACGACTTATCGCATCGCCGTCGAAGGTTACCGCAAGGCGGCGAAAGCTGTGCGCGCTGTCCCGTGGTATCAGGGTGAATGTATCGCTGGCATCCTGAGTCACCGTATAGCGTTCTCGCAGGGCGGATTCATCACCACCCAGTATCTGCAGCGGCGACGCTTCCACGTTGCCGACCACCGGCCGGCGAGTGGCGGTTTGGAGGTCGATATCGTAGTGCCACAGGAATTCCTCGTTGGCCACGATCAACTGGTTGTCTGGCGAACGGATTTCCCAACTGAAAAACACCGGGCGCAGAAGCTTGAAGCGGCCGCTGGACTCTGCCATTACCGCGTCTTCCTCGCCCAACTGGCGCTGGCTGAAATCGCCCTGCAGGTGGGTGATGCGGTCCAGGCGTGCCAGTAGCTCGTCGGTGGCCGTGTTTGCCTCGGCCCGCGCTATCACGGCAAGCAGGCCGAGGCACAGGGCCGCTATCAAAGATGGTCTGCTCATATTCAATCTTCTTGCGGTGGCGGCGCCAGCACTTCGCGCTGGCCGTTGCTGCCCATGGTGCTCACGACACCTGCGGCCTCCATCGTCTCTATCAGGCGGGCCGCCCGGTTATAGCCTATACGCAGCTTGCGCTGCACGCTGGAAATCGATGCACGTCGACTCTGGGTCACGTAGTGCACGGCTTCATCGTACAGGGCGTCACTTTCATCATCGCCGTCTGCCGCGCTGGCCTGCAGTTCACCTGCGGTCACCGGGGTGCTGCTGCCCTCGTCCAGCAGTCCGTCGATGTACAGTGGCTGGCCCCGGCGCTTCCAGTCCGCCACCACCCGGTGTACTTCCTCGTCGGAACAAAAGGCGCCGTGTACCCGGTTCGGGACCCCGCTGCCCGGAGGCAGGTAGAGCATATCGCCGTGCCCCAGTAACTGCTCGGCGCCGCCCTGGTCGAGAATGGTGCGCGAATCTATCTTCGAGGACACCTGGAAGGCGATCCGGGTGGGTATATTGGCCTTGATCAGGCCGGTAATTACATCGACAGACGGGCGCTGGGTTGCAAGCACCAGGTGAATGCCGGCGGCTCTGGCTTTTTGCGCGATGCGCGCGATAAGTTCCTCTACCTTTTTGCCGACCACCATCATCATGTCGGCAAACTCATCGATGACCACCACAACAGCGGGCAGTTTCTCCAGGCCCGGTGGTGTTTGCTCCTCGTCGGTCAGTGCCAGGATGGGGTCGGGGGTCCACAGCGGATCGTCAATTGGCGCACCTGCCTTGATGGCATCTTCCACCCGGCGGTTGAATCCGGCGAGGTTGCGCACCCCCAGAGCGGCCATCAGTTTGTAACGGCGTTCCATCTCCGCCACACACCAGCGCAAGCCGTTGGCGGCGTCTTTCATATCGGTGATCACCGGTGTCAGCAGGTGGGGAATACCGTCATAAACCGACAGTTCCAGCATTTTGGGGTCGACCAGCATCAGGCGCACTTCAGCCGGCGAGGCCTTGTACAGCAAGCTCAGCAGCATGGCATTCACACCGACAGATTTACCCGAGCCGGTAGTACCTGCCACGAGCAGGTGGGGCATCTTCGCCAGGTCCGCCACAACCGGCAGGCCGGAGATATCGTGGCCCAGCGCCAGGGTGAGAGGCGACTTGCTCTGGTCGAAGGCCTTGGAGGCCAGTACATCGCGAAAGTTGACGATCTCTCGGTGTTCGTTCGGGATCTCGACACCCACCACGGATTTACCGGGTATGACCTCAACAACCCGCACACTGATAACCGCCAGGGATCGCGCCAGGTCTTTGGCGAGGTTGGAAATGCGTGAGACCTTGACCCCCGGAGCCGGCTGGATTTCAAAGCGGGTGACCACCGGACCCGGGTAGACAGCCACCACCTCGGCAACAATACTGAAATCCGCCAGTTTCAGTTCCAGCAGTTTGGAAAGCCCTTCCAGTGCCTCCTTTGAATAACCGGCATCGGGATCGTTTTCATTGGGGTCGAGCAGTTCCAGCGGTGGCAAGGAGCCTGTCACCGGCACGTCAAACAGGACCTGCTGCTTTTCTTTTTCTTCCCGTTCGCTTTTCTCGTTTTTGACTTTGGGTGGCTTGATCTTGGGCGGTGTGCGTTTCTTTTCTCGCTCCACGTGTTCGGTGATAACCATTTTGCGGGCTTCCACCGCCTTTTCCCTGGCGCGCCGGTCGCGCATGGAGTCGACGGTCTTGACCAGCCAGTCGCGACTGGCTGTAAAACTGGCAATACTCCATGCCCCCACCTTTTCCATCAGCTTCAGCCAGCTCAGGTCGGTGAAGATAGTCATGCCGAACAGGAAAACCGCCAGCAGGATAAGCCGGCTGCCCACAGCGCTGAAGGCCTGGGTGAAATTATTGCCTATCGCCTGGCCAAGGATGCCACCGGCACCCTGGGGCAGGTTTGAGCTTCCGCTATCGTTCATAGCTGCCAGGGCAGTTCCCGCAATCATCACGAGTACCAGCCCAAGGGCCCGTATACCGAAGGTAACCCAGTCAAAGCCCTTCTCCTGGTGCCGCTCGAGCAGGATGATCACCGCCCGGTAGGCCAGCAACAGAGGGAACAGGTAGGCTGCGTAGCCCACCAAAGAGAAAAAGACGTCCGCCAGCCAGGCACCCGTTGGGCCACCCAGGTTTGCGATCTTGCCGCCGCTGCCGGTCGCCGACCAGCCAGGGTCCCGCGGGGTGTAGGTCATAAGCGCAAGCAACAGGTAGAGGCACACCGCGCTGA
This sequence comes from uncultured Gammaproteobacteria bacterium, assembly GCA_963765545.1. Lineage (GTDB taxonomy): Bacteria > Pseudomonadota > Gammaproteobacteria > Pseudomonadales > Halieaceae > JARRPM01. The sequence goes on from CAVXWW010000004.1 coordinate 584,409, forward strand.
CACCGATGAAGGCGCCCTCGCGCAATCGGGGCGCGAGGATGTTTTCAGTTTTGGGCGGTTCTGCCACGGGCGTTCTGGTTCTTGTCATATGTGTTGGCTACAACCCGTTACGGTGCCTTCCCCAATTTGATAGCTGACAGCCATTTTGAACGATTTATTCATTAATTTCAAAAGCTTATGGGGATTAATTAGAAAATATCTAGTCTTTGCCGGATTTCAGGCTTTAAAGTACCATAGTCCGCCCCCATCAAGGGCCTGGCAGTCCGGAAATCGGCAGAATTCACCAACAGCACGCGGGAAACGACCCTATGAGCGAACCCAAGCACCATTCACTGATCATCCTGGGCAGTGGCCCCGCGGGCTACACTGCGGCTATCTATGCCGCCCGCGCCAATCTGCACCCGGTGGTTATTACCGGAATCCAGCAAGGTGGCCAGTTGACGACCACCACGGAAGTAGAGAACTGGCCCGGTGGCGAGGCTGACTTGCAGGGCCCGCAGCTGATGCAGCAAATGCAGGCCCACGTGGAGCGCTTTGACGCCGAGGTGGTATTTGACCATATCGAGCAGGTTGACCTGTCTACCCGCCCGTTCCAGCTTACGGGTACCGCGAATTACAGCTGTGATGCCCTGATTATCGCCACGGGCGCCACTGCCCAATACCTGGGCCTGCCCAGCGAGACCGCGTTTATGGGTAAGGGCGTCAGCGCCTGTGCCACCTGTGACGGTTTTTTCTACCGCAACCAGAAGGTCGCCGTGATCGGTGGCGGTAACACCGCGGTCGAGGAAGCGCTCTACCTGGCCAATATCGCCTCAGAGGTGACCGTGGTGCATCGCCGTGACGCGTTGCGCGCTGAGAAGGTGTTGCAGGACCGGCTGTTCGCCAGGGAAAAAGAAGGCAAGGTGAAAATCCTGTGGGACCATCAGCTCGATGAGGTACTCGGTGATGACAGCGGTGTCACTGGCATGCGGGTGAAGTCGGTGAAGGACGGAGCAATCACCGACCTGGACCTGGGTGGCGTGTTTATCGCGATTGGTCACAAACCCAACACAGACATCTTTGCCGGCCAGCTTGAGATGAAAGACGGCTATATCCGCACCAACAGTGGCATCGAGGGCAATGCGACGGCAACCACCGTGCCGGGCGTCTTTGCGGCTGGTGATGTGGGAGACCATATCTACCGCCAGGCGGTGACCTCAGCCGGGTTTGGCTGTATGGCCGCGCTGGACGCGGAGAAATACCTGGACAACCTCTAGCACGCCACTTCGAGGGCCGCTGCACCTTGTCTCGCCGAATACCGTTTCTCCACCCAGGAGACGGGTTTCCACCTACCAGCGAGGCCCTGGAGCATCCCAACGGCCTGCTGGCGGCAGGGGGTGACCTCAGCCCGCACAGCTTGTTGGAGGCCTATCGCCGGGGTATCTTTCCCTGGTATGAAGAGCCGCAACCGCCCCTGTGGTGGACCCCTGACCCACGCTCGGTCCTTTTGCCGGATGAACTCCACATTTCCCGCTCCCTGCGCAAGTTACTCAGGAAAAATGTGTATACCCTGGGAGTTGATACCGCTTTCAGCCAGGTTATGAGTGGTTGCGCCGCCCCCCGACAGGACAGCCACGGCACCTGGATCGGCAGGGAAATGCTGGCCGCCTATATCGAACTGCACCGTCAGGGCTGCGCCCATTCCGTGGAGGTATTCGAGCCGGGGACAGGCGAACTGGTCGGCGGGCTCTACGGCGTCGCACTGGGCGGCGTATTTTTTGGTGAATCCATGTTCAGCCGGCGCAGGGATGCGTCCAAGGTCGCGCTGGTTGCCCTGGTAAATATGCTCAAGCGAGGTGGCTTTCGCCTGATCGACTGCCAGGTGGGCAACCCTCACCTGGCTTCCCTGGGGGCACGCGAGATCGACAGGCTGGACTTCGAGGCCCGCCTTGCCCAAACTATAGGTATTGAAACTGACCCGGGCACCTGGTCGTTGCCCGGCACCTGTGGAGAGCTGTTGTGACCTCATCAATGCGGGACCTCAAGGTCTATACCACCTATCCGCACAGTTGCAGTTACCTCGATGAACAGGAGGCCACCACCCTCTTCGTTGACCCGCGCCAACCCGTTGACAAAATACTTTACAGTAACCTCTCCCTGTTGGGCTTCCGACGCAGCGGCAATCATATCTACCGGCCCCACTGCACCCATTGCGATGCGTGCATTCCGGCTCGTATCCCGGTCAACGATTTCGAAGCGCGGCGCGGCCAGGCCCGCACCCTCAGACGCAACCAGGACCTGCGGGTAAGGCGCAGCGAGGATCTGCACGACGACGAGGCTTTCAAGTTGTACTGCCGGTATATAGAACTGCGCCATGCCGACGGTGATATGTATCCCCCGGATCGGGAGCAATACGAGTCCTTCCTCAGCGACGCCTGGGATTGCACCCACTACTACCGCTTTTATGACAATAAAGCGCTGGTGGCCTTAGCAGTGGTGGATGAATTACAGGACGGTCTCTCGGCGATTTATACCTTCTTTGACCCCGACTGCGACAAGCGCAGCCTCGGGTCCTATGCGATTCTCTGGCAGATAGAAAGGGCAAGGGCCCTGGGTCTGAAGTACCTTTACCTGGGTTACTGGATAAAGGGTTGCAGGAAAATGGCCTATAAGTCGGACTACAGGCCACTTGAGCTTTATGTGAACAATTGCTGGACGACTGCAGACTAGGGCCAATTTAACCCTCAATTTTTACAGTGGCGTTAGTGTCCGCTTTAGGGCAAAATGCGCGACTGTTTTTTCACGAGGGTTGCCACTCAATGGCAAAAGAAGATCAGATCGAAATGGAAGGCGAGGTAGTCGATACCCTGCCCAACACCACTTTTCGGGTTCAGTTGGAGAACGGCCACATTGTGACCGCACATATCTCCGGCAAAATGCGTAAAAACTACATTCGTATTCTCACGGGCGACAAGGTCAGGGTTGAGCTTACGCCCTATGATTTGTCCAAGGGGCGTATCACCTATCGCGAGAGATAACCCAGCTTAACTCTCCTCGAGCTCAGCCTCTTCCTGCTCTACAGTTACTTCCAGTTTGTCATCCGCCTTGTTCAGGCGCACTAGTGCAGTGCCGCCGGACTGGGCGAGCGAGCCAAACAACACCATCTCGGCCAGGGGCTTCTTGATATATTCCTGTATGACCCGGGCCATGGGCCTGGCACCCATATGGATGTCGTAACCTTTTTCCACCAACCACAGACGCGCATCTTCGTCGACGTCCAGGGTAACCCGTTTTTCGTCCAGTTGGCCCTGCAGCTCCGTAAGGAACTTGTCGACCACGGTCAGGATGACATCTTCGGCTAGCGGCTGGAACTGTACAATGCTGTCCAGCCGGTTGCGGAACTCGGGGGTGAACATCCGGTTGATGGCTTCCAGGCCATCGGTGCTGTGGTCCTGGGTGGTGAAACCGATGGTGCGGCGGCTGATCGTCTCTGCTCCGGCATTGGTGGTCATCACCAGGATGACGTTGCGAAAATCTGCCTTGCGGCCATTGTTGTCTGTCAAAGTGCCGTGATCCATAACCTGCAGCAGCAGGTTGAAGACCTCAGGGTGCGCTTTTTCTACCTCGTCCAGCAACACTACCGCGTGGGGGTGCTTGGTGACGGCGTCCGTCAGCAGGCCGCCCTGGTCAAAGCCCACGTAGCCCGGGGGCGCCCCGATCAGGCGGGACACTGTATGGCGCTCCATATACTCGGACATGTCAAAGCGAATCAGCTCCAGGCCCAGTATCCGCGCAAGCTGGCGGGTCACCTCGGTCTTACCAACACCCGTGGGGCCTGCCAGCAGGAATGAACCAATGGGCTTGTCGCCGGACTTCAGGCCGGCACGGGCCAGCTTGATGGAGGTGGCCAGGCTGCTGATCGCGGGGTCCTGCCCGAATACCACCATCTGCAGGTTCTTCTCCAACTTCTGCAGGGTCTCCTTGTCATCGGTGCTGACCGACTTTGGCGGAATGCGGGCGATTTTCGCCACAACCGTCTCGATATCGCCGACGCCTATCACCTTTTTGCGTTTTGATGGGGCCACCAGCTGCTGGTAAGCGCCCGCCTCGTCAATTACATCGATCGCCTTGTCCGGCAGGAAGCGGTCGGTGATATACCGCGCCGACAGGTCTGTTGCCACCCGCAGGGCCTTGTCGGTATAGCGCAGGCCGTGGTGTTCCTCGAAACGCGACTTGAGTCCCTTGAGGATGCGGTAGGCATCGTCCACGCTGGGCTCCATCACGTCAATTTTCTGGAAGCGCCGGCTCAGGGCCTTGTCCTTGTCGAAGATGCCCCGGTATTCGTGAAACGTGGTGGACCCTATGCAGCGTAACTTACCTGAGCTCAGCAACGGTTTGAGCAGGTTGCTGGCATCCATGACGCCGCCCGAGGCGGCGCCGGCGCCGATAATCGTGTGCACCTCATCGATGAACAGGATAGCGTGATCACGTTTTTTCAGCTCAGCCAGCAATCCCTTGAAACGCTTTTCAAAATCGCCCCGATACTTGGTGCCGGCCAGCAGCGAGCCCAGGTCCAGGGAATAGACAACGCTGTCCTTGAGAATGTCCGGCACGTCACCGTCGACGATTTTCTTGGCCAGCCCTTCCACGATCGCGGTTTTGCCCACGCCGGATTCGCCTACCAACAGCGGGTTGTTCTTGCGCCGGCGGGCCAGGATCTGCGCAACGCGCTCTACCTCGGCGAGGCGACCGATCAGGGGGTCAATATTGCCAGCCGCTGCTTCTTCATTAAGATTCGTTGAGTAGCTGTCCAGCGGGTTTGATTCGCCCTCCTCCCCTACCGGCTCACCTGTACTTGCCGCACCAGGCTCACTGGAATCACTGTCATTGGAGACTTTGGAGATGCCGTGGGTGATGTAGTTCACGACATCCAGGCGCGCCACGCTCTGGGTCTTGAGGAAAAATACCGCCTGGCTCTCCTGTTCGCTGAATATCGCCACCAGTACGTTGGCACCGGTTACCTCGCTCTTGCCGGACGACTGAACGTGGAATACCGCTCGCTGCAGAACTCGCTGAAAGCCCAGTGTCGGCTGGGTATCGCGATCCTCCTCGTCGGCGGGAATAAGCGGTGTGGTGGCATCGACAAACTCGACCAGGTCGCCGCGGAGGCCGCCTATGTCAGCCCCGCAGGCCTTCAGCACCCGGATCGCATCGTTGTTGTCCAGCAGCGCCAGTAACAGGTGCTCCACTGTCATGAATTCGTGGCGCTTGGTTCTCGCACCGCGAAATGCTTCATTCAGCGTCTGTTCCAGGTCTTTACTCAGCATATAACAGCTCCTGGGGCGCTAGCCCTCCGATGCCTCGATTTCACACAACAATGGATGTTCATTTTCTCTTGCATACTGGTTGACCTGGGCCGCTTTGGTTTCAGCGATATCCCGGGTGTATATGCCGCAAACGCCCTTGCCCTGGGTGTGTACGGTTAGCATAACCTGTGTTGCCTGCTCGCGGTTCATGCGGAAAAACACCTCCAGCACCTCAACCACGAACTCCATGGGGGTATAGTCGTCGTTCAGCAATACCACTTTGAACAGGGGTGGGCGTTTTAGTTCAGGCTTTGACTCCTGTAGCGCCAGGCCTCCCTCGGAGCCCTCGTCCTCTTTACTCATACGCCAGTTGTTGCCAGGCCGGATGTATTCCACTAAACCACACTCTTTTCGAATTTGTAAACGCACTGAACAATGTCTCTATATGGCTACATTATACGGGAATTCAATAGGGGGCAACGGTGACGATATATACCGGTTTACGCTATGGTTATCCGTCGGGATCAGTCGGAGTGGGTTGTAATTGCCTGCTGGCTGGGTTTGGGGTTGGTTCGCTCCAGCGCTCCCGGGCGGGAAAGTGTTCCCCAGTCGCTCCACGTGATTCGCTTTATGGGAAACACTTTCCCACCCTGGACCTCGTTGCGTGTTTGTCCCCTCTGGTTTGGAAAATTATCAAAAGCTTCTCAGTGGCCCTCTATTCTCCGGGTCGGTCTGGAGCACCACGATGCAAGGGTCCGGGCGCAAGCAGGCTTCTCATCAAGCGAATCACGTGGCGACTGGGAAGCCTGCTTGCGCCCGGACCCGCTGGCCAGAACCATCCCGGAAACGGACAAAAAAAGGGGCCCGTGTTGCCACGAGCCCCTGGTTACCCGCGGAACAACTAGTCCATGGATTTAATGATCGCCTGACCGAACTCCGAACAGCTCAGCAACGTTGCGCCATCCATCAGGCGCTCGAAGTCATAGGTAACGGTGCCATTCTGGATGGCGCCATTCATGCCGTCGATAATCAGGTCCGCAGCCTCGTTCCAGCCCATGTGCCGCAGCATCATCTCAGCAGAGAGAATTAGCGAACCGGGGTTTACCTTGTCCTGGCCGGCGTATTTGGGTGCCGTGCCGTGAGTGGCCTCGAACAGGGCGATGGTATCCGACAGGTTGGCGCCGGGCGCAATCCCGATACCGCCCACCTGGGCCGCCAGGGCGTCGGACAGGTAGTCACCGTTCAGGTTCAGGGTGGCAACCACGCTGTAATCTTTTGGCCGGGTCAGGATCTGCTGCAGCATGGCGTCCGCAATCACGTCCTTGACGATAATTTCCTTTCCTGTGTTCGGGTTCTTCAGGGACACCCAGGGGCCGCCATCCAGCAATTCGCCACCGAATTCCTCTTGCGCCAGCTCATAGCCCCAGTCGCGGAAGGCGCCTTCGGTGAACTTCATGATGTTGCCCTTGTGTACCAGTGTTACCGAGGGCAGGTCCTGGTCTATGGCGTATTGAATGGCTTTGCGCACCAGCCGTTTCGTACCTTCTTCGGATACCGGCTTGATACCGATGCCGCACATGTCGGGGAAACGTATTTTGGTGGCACCCATTTCATTGATGATGAAGTCCACCACCTTTTTCGCCTCCGGGGTGCCGGCCTGGTATTCGACGCCGGCGTAGATGTCCTCGGAATTCTCCCTGAAGATAACCATGTTGCACGCGCCGGGATCTTTTACCGGAGAGGGCACACCTTCGAACCAGCGTACCGGGCGCAGGCAGGTGTACAGGTCCAGTTCCTGGCGCAGCGCCACGTTCAGCGAGCGAAATCCGCCGCCAACAGGTGTAGTCAGGGGGCCTTTGATGCCCACGCTGTATTCCTTGATCGCCTCCAGGGTTTCTTCCGGGAACCAATCGCCATCGTACAATTCGGCGGCTTTCTCACCAGTGAAGATCTCCATCCAGGAGATTTTTTTCGCACCCTTGTATGCCTTCTCGACAGAGGCATTGACCACGTCGATCATGACGGGACTGATATCGACACCAATGCCGTCGCCTTCGATGTAGGGGATGATAGGATTGTTGGGGACGTTCAGGCTGAAATCCTCATTGACGGTGATTTTGTCACCTTCTGTCGGGACCTGAATATGTTTGTAGCCCATAATGTACTCCTATTTCAGCTGTTGAATTCTTTAAATTAGCGCGATAAGGCCATTGTGTGGCCAGCGCTGGCAAAGCGGCGCGTAGTGTAGCACGATTGCCGTTGAATCCAGTGTCGGCACGATTTTTTTTGGTGTACAGATGTGCTTATTATAAGTCGATTGACCCTATGGCCCGTATCATCCTGTTCAACAAACCCTTCCAGGTGCTGAGCCAGTTCACCGATGAATCCGGCCGCGCGACGCTCGCTGATTTTTTAACTGCGCCGGCATTCAGGGTCGCCGGCCGCCTTGACTACGACTCGGAAGGACTGCTGTTGCTCACTGACGACGGTGCACTGCAACAGCAGATAGCCAACCCCCGCTACAAGCGCTGGAAAACCTACTGGGTGCAGGTTGAGGGCCTGGTAAATAATCAGGCCCTGGGACAACTCAAGGCTGGCCTGCAACTCAAGGACGGGGCGACGCTGCCGGCGCGTGCAAGGCGAATTTCGCCCCCCGAGCTTTGGCATCGATCGCCCCCTGTACGCGAGCGCAAGTCAGTGCCGGACAGTTGGCTGGAGTTGAGCATCCGGGAGGGGCGCAATCGGCAGGTGAGGCGAATGACGGCGGCGGTAGGCTACCCTACCCTGCGCCTGGTTCGCATGCAGATTGGTAACTGGTCACTGGATGGCTTGCAACCGGGCGAGCATCGCCAGCTCGAGGTGCATCTGCCCAGCCCCGCAACAAGAACCGGCTCTGGCAGGAATGCCAGGAGGAAGCGTTAATGCGCGACTGGGTCCCCCACGTTACCGTAGCGACGGTTATCGAGGAGCACGGCCGCTACCTGTTGGTGGAGGAGCGTGACAAGGTTACCGGCGAACTGGTCTTTAACCAGCCCGCTGGCCACCTGGAAGCGGCCGAAACCCTGACCGATGCCGCATTACGGGAAACCCTGGAGGAAACCGGCTGGGAGATTAGACTGACTGGCGTGCTCGGTATCGCCCTGTACACGGCGCCGTCCAACAATATTACCTACTGTCGCACGACCTTCCTGGGCAAACCCCTGGGCGAAATGGCAACAGCGGTACTCGATGCGGATATCCACGCGACTCACTGGCTGGATTACGAGGCAATCGTCGCCAACTCTGCTAAAATGCGCAGCCCGCTGGTCCTGGCTTCCATTGAACGGCACCGTCGGGGTATATGTTATCCGCTGGACCTGATTTACAGTTAATGAACCCGAAAACTACGCATACAGTAATCGTCGGCATGTCCGGCGGTGTCGATTCCTCCGTCTCCGCCCTGCTGCTAAAGGAACAGGGCTACCGGGTGGAGGGCCTGTTCATGAAGAACTGGGATGAGGATGACGGTACCGAGTACTGCACCGCCAAGGAGGACTATGCAGATGCCCAGGCGGTGGCAGACAAACTGGGCATCAGGCTCCATGGCGCCAATTTTGCCGCGGAGTACTGGGACAACGTGTTCGAGCACTTTCTCGAGGAATACCGCGCCGGCCGCACTCCCAACCCGGATATCCTGTGTAACCGGGAAATCAAGTTTCGCGCCTTTCTGGACTATGCGCTTGTGCTTGGCGCTGATGCTATTGCCACGGGACACTACGCCCGCTGCGGCGAGGCGGACGGTCAGGCAACCCTGCTCAAAGGCCTGGATGATAACAAGGACCAGAGCTACTTCCTGCACGCGGTGGGTCATCGAGAACTGCAGCAGACGATCTTCCCCCTGGGTGACATGATCAAGCCGGATGTTCGCAAACTGGCGCAGGAACACGGCCTCGCCACCGCGAGGAAGAAAGATTCAACCGGCATCTGCTTTATTGGCGAGCGCCGTTTTAAAGATTTCCTGCAACAGTATCTGCCAGCCCAGCCAGGCGAGATCCGCAGTTTGGACGGTGAACTGCTGGGCACCCACCAGGGCTTGATGTATCACACCATCGGTCAGCGCCAGGGACTCGGTATAGGCGGGCTTGCCAATCACGGGGATGCGCCCTGGTACGTGGTCGACAAGGACCTGGAGTGCAACGTACTGCTGGTGGCACAGGGCAATGATCACCCTGCCCTGTTCAAGTCATCGCTGTTTGCTTCTGAGGTCATGTGGATTGCCGGGAGCGAACCCGCCCTGCCTCTGACTTGCACTGCCAAAGTGCGCTACCGACAAGCGGATCAGTCCTGCTCGGTAGAGCGCGAGGTGAACGGCTACCGGGTGAATTTCGAGCAACCGCAGCGAGCGGTCACGCCCGGTCAGTCGGTGGTGTTTTACCAGGACGAACGCTGCCTTGGCGGCGGCGTCATTGAGCGGACGTCAAACCAGCTATGAGTGATACGAGTCGAACACCTCTGGAACAGCAAACTATCGCCCTGGCGGGCGTGGTCCAGACCGCGCGCCTGGTGGACCAGGTTTCCAAGACCGGCAGCTATCCGCTGGAGTTTCTTGCCCCCTCGATCAACAGCCTGTTTGAGTTCGACATAGACACGGTCGAAGATGTATTTGGCGGTATTGGCGGCGTCAAACTGGGACTGAACAATCTCAGCAGTTTACTGGCCAGCCGCCAGGCGGATGAGAATCGCGACCTGGCACGCTATGTGTTTGCCATACTGTACCTGGAACGAAAATTTGCGGCGGATTCGGCCATGATGTCGGTGGTGCACTCACGGCTGCAGCACACCAGTTTTCGCGCCGAGCACTTTGCCAATAACGTCAACGACCTGTGCCATAGCGTCTCTGGCATCTACCAGGACACTCTGAGCAAGCTCAAGTTTCGGATCAAGGTCAACGGCAGCGCCCAACACCTGCAGAATCCGCAAAACGCAGATATGATCCGTGCACTGCTGCTGGCCGGTATCCGCTCTGCATTCCTGTGGCGCCAGTTGGGCGGCCGTCGCTGGCGCCTGCTGGTGCAGCGAAAACAGATACTGCGCACCTCCCAGCAACTGTCACGCGGGTTAAGCGTGGTGTAACATCAGCCTGATATTTCGGAGAACATTATGAAACTGTCCGCCCTTAGTGCGGTGTCACCTATAGATGGCCGTTACGGCAGCAAGACGCAACCCCTGCGCGAGGTATTCAGTGAGTTCGGCCTGATCAAACGTCGCGTGCTGGTCGAGGTTCGCTGGCTGCAATGCCTTGCGGCACACGATGGCATTGGCGAGGTGCCTGGCCTGTCGAAAGCGGCGCATCTGGCGCTGGATACCCTGGCTGACGATTTCAATGAGGTGGACGCCCGGCGTATCAAGGACATAGAGGCGACCACCAATCACGACGTAAAGGCAGTCGAATACTTTATTAAAGAGGGTTTCGACGGTAACGAGGAACTCAAGGCGATTGCCGAATTTGTCCACTTTGCGTGTACTTCGGAAGATATTAACAACCTTGCTCATGCGCTGATGCTGCGTGATGGCCTGCGGGACGTGCTCCTGCCTGCAATGGAAGAAATTGCGGACTCACTGGCACGCCTGGCACAGGACTCTGCCGCTGCGCCCATGTTGTCACGCACCCACGGCCAGACCGCCAGCCCCACCACGATGGGCAAGGAAGTTGCCAATGTGGTGGCGCGCCTGCGCCGGCAACTGGAGCAATTGCGACAGGTGCCGTTCCTGGGCAAAATCAATGGTGCCGTGGGTAACTACAACGCACACCTGTCCGCCTACCCCGGGGTGGACTGGCAAGCCAATGCGCAAGCGTTCGTGACCTCACTTGGCCTTGACTGGAACGCCTATACCACCCAGATCGAGCCTCACGATTATATGGCCGAGCTCTTCGACGCTATTACTCGCTTCAATACCATACTGATCGATTTCAATCGCGATGTGTGGGGCTACATATCACTGGGTTACTTCAAGCAGAAGACCATTGCCGGTGAAGTGGGTTCCTCTACCATGCCCCACAAGGTCAACCCTATTGACTTTGAAAACTCGGAGGGCAATCTCGGACTGGCCAATGCCGTCCTGCAGCACCTGTCGTCGAAACTACCGGTAAGCCGCTGGCAGAGGGATCTCACCGACAGCACCGTGCTGCGAAACATGGGTGTGGGCGCAGCCTACAGCCTGATCGCTTACCAGTCGGCCCTGAAGGGTATCAGTAAGCTACAACTTAACGAAGCGCGATTGGCCCAGGACCTGGACAACAGCTGGGAGGTTCTGGCGGAACCTATCCAGACCGTCATGCGGCGTTACGGTATCGAAAAGCCCTACGAAAAACTGAAGGAACTGACCCGCGGCCAGGACATGAGTGCTGAGCTTATCCAGTCATTCGTCGCGGGGCTGGACCTGCCTGAAGAGGCCCGCAGGGAACTGCTCGCCCTGACCCCCGCCGGTTATATCGGCAACGCCGTGGCCCAGGCCAGGGCCATTCGCTAGTGTTATGACTTCAGGGGAGCTGCCGCTGGATAAAGAGGCTTTCCTGGCGCGCCACTGGCAACGCGAGCCTCTGTTTATCCCCAACGGCTTCGGCGGTTTTGCCAGTCCATTGCCAGCCGACGAGTTGGCGGGCCTCGCCCTTGAAGAGGGCATCGAGTCACGCATTATCGAATGCAGTGACACGGCCTGGCTGCTGCACCACGGCCCGTTCGCTGCCCAGGATTTTGATAGACAGCACCCCTGGACGCTGCTGGTACAGGCTGTTGACCATTACATTCCGGCCGTCGCCCAGTTACTGCACCTGGTGGACTTTCTGCCCCGCTGGCGGGTGGATGACGTGATGGCAAGTTATGCGGTAGATGGCGGCAGCGTGGGGCCCCACTATGACAATTACGATGTTTTCCTGCTGCAGGGTGAAGGGAGCAGGCTGTGGCGGCTGGGCCAGCACTGTGATGCCCGCTCACCACTGTTGCCACATGAGGAACTGCGTATTTTGCAGAACTTCGAGTGCACCGATGAGTATCTCTTGGGGCCCGGCGACATACTCTATGTACCGCCAGGTATCGCCCACTGGGGCATCGCACAGGGCGAATGCACCACATTTTCAATAGGGTTTCGCGCCCCGCGAATTAACGACATGGTCTCACGCTGGGCGGATCGCCTGCTTGAAAACCTGGATCCAGAGCTGTTTTTCCGCGACGCGGACAGTGAAGCCGTTTCGCCTTCGCGCCCCGGCGAAATTCGCCCAGGTGACCTGAAGCGAGTAGTCGCGCAGCTGGAGGCCGCGTTCAAGAGCGCAGCCGATACTCACTGGCTGGGCGAGATGGTAACCGAGCCGCGATACGACGTTCAGCTCGATTCCGATGAGCTTGCCCGGGCGCGGATTTTGATGACGCAGGGGCCGGCGCTGATAGTTCTCTCGCCGGAGGCACGGGTGGCGTGGCAGCAGGAGGCAAGCAGTGTTACGGTGTATGCCAACGGTCGGTCCTGCCAGTTCAGTGAGACCATACTGGACTGTCTTGCCGAACTCTGCGGAAGCTGGCACCTGGAGGGCGAGAGCCTAGCCCGTGCACTGGCGCAACCGGATGCCGCACGACTCCTGGATTACCTGCTGGAGAACGGGGGAATTTATGTCGAATGAGTCTCTCACGGGTGTGGGTTATCCGCATCCCTTCGACCAACTTGCAGTGGAGCTGTGCAGCTCTGCGGCCCGGGAAGTGTGTATTTTGAGTCCCCGGCTGGACCCCATGGCCTTTGATACAGAAGAACTAAGCAACGCATTGGGGGTACTGATACGCAGTACGCGCCAGACCCGCGTACGTGTTCTGGTGGCTGACTCTCGCGACATGGTTACCCGCGGCCACCGGCTCCTCAATCTTGCCCGCCGAATACCCAGTTCGGTGCAGATAAAAAAACTTGCCGAGCATCCACAATGGCGCGGCGAAACCATCGTCATCTGCGACCGTGATGGTGTGCTATACAAACCTGGCGACAGCGATCGCGAGGGCTTTTACGAACCTTCCTCGAGAGCATCTACCAAACGTCACCTGGAATTATTCGAGGAACTCTGGCGCCACGGCGTTGAGGATGTCGAACTGCGTTCGATCTCCCTGTAGCCAGGACATGACGCCCGGATGAGCAAAGCCGTACACCTGGACGAATTGCCCTACCGGCGGGACAGCTGTGAGATGTTTGAGCGGATGCGTGACCTGCCCGGTGCGGCGCTACTGGACAGCAGCTTTCCGCATTCCACTGCGGGGCGTTACGACATACTGGCGGCAAGTCCCATAGAACAACTGCCGACCCTCCCACCAGGATCCAGTGAAGACAGCAGTCGACACTTTTTCGAAGATTTAGGTCGATACCACCACGATCACTATGCGGGGATTCAGCCCGTGTCCCAGGATATCCCGTTTTGCGGCGGTATCCTTGGCTATATCGGTTACGATTTCGGCAACACACTTAACGGGGTTGATTCCCCCGTGTCAGACTTGCCGGCAGCAGAAGATGCCATCCCGGCTGTTCAGTTGCAGGTTTACGACTGGTGTGTCATCCAGGACCATCTGCTGCGAAGGGCCACGCTGGTAAGCCAACCCAGCGTATCACCCGCTGTACGCGCAGATATGCTGGCCAGACTTCGCGGCGATGCGTTGCCGCGCCCGGCAAACTTCACCCTCAAAGGCAAATTCACCTCTAACCTGAGCGGGCCCGCATACGAGGCCGCGTTCGAGCGCATCGCAGAATATATCCGGGCCGGTGACTGCTACCAGGTCAACCTGGCCCAGCGGTTCAGCGCCGGCTACCAGGGTGATCCCTGGCATGCATACCGTGAGCTGCGGGCGGTTGCGGCGGCGCCCTTCTCGGCCTATCTGGCTATGGGCGGGGACAGCGCGGTAATCAGCTTGTCGCCCGAGCGTTTCCTGTCGCTACATGGCCACCATGTAGAAACCGCGCCCATCAAGGGCACCAGGCCTCGCCATCGCGACCCCGAGGCCGATCGCCAGGCCGTAAGAGAGTTGCGCGCCTCGCAAAAAGACCGGGCTGAAAACCTGATGATCGTGGATCTGCTGCGCAACGACCTGGGCCGCAGCTGCGTCCCGGGAAGCATCATAGTAGATCGCCTGTTTGAAGTTCAAAGCCTGGCCACGGTCCATCACCTGGTCAGTACTATCAGTGGGGAGCTGCGGCCAGACCGCACCGCCGCCCAGTTATTGCGCGAGAGTTTCCCCGGTGGTTCGATTACCGGGGCACCCAAGCGGCGGGCAATGGAAATCATCTCGGAACTGGAACCCGATCCACGCCAGGTTTACTGTGGCTCTGTGCTCTATATCAGTGCCGACAGGCGCATGGACAGTAATATTGCGATTCGCACACTGCTGTGCAACAGCGGCGACATCCGTTGCTGGGCAGGCGGCGGTATTGTGGCTGACTCCGAGTGGCAACAGGAGTATCAGGAAACCTATGACAAGGTCGGTAGATTTCTGTCAACCCTGGAAACACTCTCGGGCCTGTGAGAGAAAAAGTTCATTCGACACAGGGATATTCGCGGCGGGAGCCTGTACAATTGAAGTTCAGCGCGCCCGTAGCTCAGCTGGATAGAGTAACTGGCTTCGAACCAGTTGGTCGGGAGTTCGAATCTCTCCGGGCGCGCCATACATACAAAGGGCCCCATTAATGCGGCCCTTTTTGCTCTCAACGCCCCTCCTTGAATGAGCCTGAACACAGCCCGCCCGGTTTCGTCCTCTAAAGGGTCAGCTTGCGGTCGCTTGCGGCGACAAATGCAGCCTTCAACTGTTCCAGGTTCTGCACTGACTTGAACTGTGGAAACTCGTCGATCACATTCTGGGGGGCATGGATCAGAAAGCCGACATCCGCCTCGCCCAGCATGGTGGTGTCATTGTAGGAATCACCGGCGGCAAGCACCCGGTAGTTGAGGCTGTGCAAAGCCTTGACCGAGGCGCGCTTGGGATCCACCTGGCGCAGCCTGTAATCCACTACCCGACCACTGTCGTCGGTCACCAGGCGATGACAAAACAGGGTTGGCCATTTCAATTGGCGCATCAGCGGCTCTGAAAACTCGTAAAATGTGTCCGACAGGATAATGACCTGAAAGCGCTCCCGCAGCCAGTCGACAAACTCTATCGCCCCGGGTAGTGGTTCCAGTGTTGCGATCACTTCCTGAATGTCGCCTATCTTGAGATTGTGCCGATCCAGCAGCGCGAGGCGCTGTTTCATCAGTACATCGTAATCCGGAATATCCCTGGTGGTGGCGCGCAGCTCCTCTATGCCGGTACGCTCAGCAAACGCAATCCATATTTCAGGGACCAGGACCCCCTCCAGATCCAGGCAAGCCAGTTCCATCTCTATATCTCCTTGGGGTACTCGGGCAATTAAAGCGGGACAATCTATCTATTTGCCGCCGGGGGTACAAGCCCCGACCGGAAATATCAGTAAACAGGTAATTTCAGGTGGGAAAACAACTCCTCCAGTTCGGCCTTGGTGTGCCGCTGGAATGCTTCCTGCACCACTTCCCGGGTCAGGTGGGGGGCGAAATCCTCGATAAACTCATACATATAGCCGCGCAGGAAGGTACCGCGCCGGCAACCGATACGGGTGACACTGCTGGCGAACAGGTGGCTGGCATCCAGTGCAACCAGGTCGCTATCCTTACTCTCGTCATAGGCCATCGCCGCCACGATCCCGATGCCCAGGCCCAGTCGCACATAGGTCTTGATGACGTCCGCGTCGGCTGCAGTAAATACTACGCGGGGTTCAAGGCCTTTTTCGACAAAGGCCTCATCCAGCTTGGAGCGGCCGGTGAAACCAAATACATAGGTTACGATGGGATGAGACGACACCGCTTCCAGGGTAAGTTCAGACACCTGGGTCAGGGGGTGGTCACGCGGTACGAGTATGCAGCGGTTCCAGCGGTAGCAGGGCATCATAATGAGGTCTGAAAACAGCTCCAGCGCCTCGGTAGCGATGGCGAAATCCACAGTGCCATCGGCGGCCATCTCCGAGATCTGCATGGGTGTTCCCTGGTGCATGTGCAGGGAGACCTCCGGGTAGCTCTCCATGAAGGTCTTGATGGTGGCCGGCAGCGCATAGCGGGCCTGGGTGTGGGTTGTCGCGATAGAAAGTGCACCTTTTTTCTCGTTGGAGTACTCCTGCGCGACCTGCTTGATGCTCTCTACCTTGCGCAAAATCTCGCCGGCGGTTTCGAGTATCACCTCCCCGGCCGGCGTCACGTGGGTGAGGTGCTTGCCACTTCGGGCAAATATTTCGACACCCAACTCGTCCTCAAGCAGGCGAATCTGCTTGCTGATACCGGGCTGCGAGGTAAAGAGGCTTTGTGCGGTCGCCGACACGTTGAGCTCGTGGTGCGCCACTTCCCAGATGTAGCGCAACTGCTGAAGTTTCATCCCTTCCTCCGATACGGCCCCGCCTGGACCCTGTTACTTATGAAGAATAGCCATTAACCCCACTAAAGGCCAAAAATATAAGTAATAAGCGACCCGATGAAAGAATTCAGGCGTTGGCGATGCCGTGGGGTACATGGCCAGTGGCAATATGCGGGCTGGCAGAGGCGCAATGACCTGGCTGGTCATCGAAAAAGACATCTGCCTGGTAGGCTCGCAGGAACTCGGTTTTGTTCAGTCCGCCCAGGAAAATAGACTCATCAATGCGAATATTCCAGGCCCTGAGCGTACGAATCACACGCTCGTGGGCCGGCGCGGACCGGGCGGTGACCAGCGCGGTGCGAATAGGTGCCTCGCTGGCGGGAAAAGCCTGCTGCAGTCGCTGCAGGGCCGCCAGGAACGGTTTGAAAGGGCCTCCGGCGAGTGGCTCGCGGGCAGCGGCTTTCTCACTTGCGGTAAAGGCCTCCAGCCCTTCTTGCTTGTAAACCCGTTCTGCCTCGTCTGAAAAAATAACCGCGTCGCCATCAAAAGCGAAGCGCAATTGGTCATTTTCCGAGCCACCGCCCTTGCTCGATACCAGCGTGGCGGCCGCGACGCCGCAGTCCAGAGCATAGCGCACATCCTCTGCTTCATTGGACAGGAATAGCTGGCAACCAAATGCATTGATGTAGCGCCAGGGGCTTTCACCGCCACAGAAGGCGGCGCGGTTTATCGCAAGGTCGTAGTGCTGGATAGAATTAAAGACGCGCAAACCGGTGTCGGCACTGTTGCGCGACAATAACACCACTTCCACCCGCGACTCGTCTCCCAGCCTGTCATTGAGGCGCAGCAGCTTATGCACCAGTGGAAAAGCCTCCCCCGGCTCCAGTGGTTCTTCTTCCCTGGCAACCTGGTAGGCCGAGTAGGCCTCCAGCCCTTCACTTTCGTACACGCGGTGACTGTCATCCAGGTCGAACAGCGCCCTGGAGGAGATCGCGATTACAAGTCTGTCATTTAGATTTTGCGCCATCGGGCAAGAATACCCAGTTGTATCGGCGGGCACCAGTGGGATATTCGGTGCTATGGGGCGCATTACACCTGGACCGTCCGTCCCGGCAGTGTCTGCCCCGGGGTTAGCTGACTTTCAGCAGCCCTCTTTCTTCCAGCTCCATCATCAACAGCTGCTGGATAAGAAAGTCCCGGGTGGTCTCGGGGTGCTCAAGGTGAATACGCTCCAGGAAGGGGCGCGCCGCTTCTTCGTCCCCGCGGTGCAACAGGGCCTTGAACGAGGCACTGAGAAAGTGACCCGGCTCCTGGCTCAAGGATTTAATCTTGCGCAGACTCTCCGCCAGGGCCAGCTCCTGTGGCGTCAGGTCGGTACCGAAGGGATAGGATGGCAGCAGGCCTTTCTCGGCTAACGGTGCCAGCACGCGTTGCAGTCGCTCGGGAGTATTGTGTTCAGCCTGCTCAGGTATCTGGTAGTCGCGCTCCAGCTTGCCGTGGGTCTTGGCGAACTCGAGCAATTCGAGTTGAAAGCGTGAGTCGGTGATGTTGATCAGGCGCTTGATAATCTCTGAGTCGCTCTGGCCCCGCAGATCGGCCACGCCATATTCGGTGACAATCACATCCCGCAGGTGTTTGGGAATGGTGATGTGACCGTAGAACGGCACCACGTTGGATTTCAGTTGTTTGCCAGCACCTCGGGTGCTGCGAATACACAGTATTGACCGGGCGCCAGGGAGGTCGTGTGCCATCGCGACAAAGTTGTACTGCCCGCCCACGCCGCTGATTACCGTGCCGTCTTCGAGGGCGTCAGAGGCCACCGCACCGGTGAGTGTGACCATCATGCCGGTATTGATAAATCGGGCCTGCTGACGCTGGGCGCAATACAGCGGATAGTCCAACAGCAGCTGGTTAGTGCGCTGTACGCCCGTCATGCAGATCCGCTCCTGCCCGCTCGCATCAAGTTCGCGCAGTTTCCGGTAGAAGTCAGCGGGCCCCAGGAAAAACCCACCATGCAGGATACGCCCATTGCGCAGCACGGTACCCTCGGTGGCGGCCAGCAGTGCCGACCGGGTTGCGGGGTCGTCCATATTGTTGGGCACTGACCGGCCAGCAACCGAGAGTGTGCCGGCCGACGCCAGGGCTACCGAGTTCAGTATTCCCCAGTACGTCAATGCCTCCAGGCTGCGATCATCCAGGGACCTGGGCATTACACCACTGGCACGGCAATATTCGAAAAAGCGTTCATCGATTGCGTTGCTGATGGCGCCGCTGTTCAAGCCTGTTTGCAGCGCGAGATTGTCATATACCTGGCGTTTTACCACGCCGTGCTCTATCAGGTGCATCATTCCGTTGACGAACATTTCGGTAGACACATACAGGCCCTGGTCAAAGAGCTCATTGTGGTTGGCTACCGCGGCACGCTGGTGAGTCAGCGCCTCAATGGCCTGGCGATAGTCACTGTTGTGCTCCTGCCGGAGTATGCAGGAATAGGCCACGGCATCCCCCAGCGCGCCGATACCGATCTGCAGGGTACCGCCATCAGCTACCAGTGTGCTGGCGTGCAGGGCCGTGGCGTAATCCTGCAGTGGTACTGCGGTATTGGGAACCGCAAACAGGGTTTTGTCATAGTCCGGATTACGAACCAGCAGGTCCATGGCATCCACACCGATTTCCGCGTCATTTTCCATATAGGGCAGATCGGCGTGGACCTGGCCGATCGTAATATACGACCTGTCGGAGGCCTCATACATTTGTGCCAGTTCAAGCGCAGTATCGGGGTTGCATGACAGGCTGACTGACAGGCCATCAGCAGTTTCCCGGGTTGCCACCAGTTGTACCATTACATTGCCGCCGGCGTTGAACATGTCACGCGCAATATGCGTGTAATTGCTTGATATGTAATTGCGTTGGGCGGAGGCGACACCCTTCATCGAGCCCGCTTTGAAGTAAAGCTCACTCACCTGGATGTTGGCCGGCAGGGTATCCTCGCGAACCGGCTTGATAAACGCCAGCTCTTCGTAATCCCCGAACAGGCGTTGCATGATCGGACCCGCCAGACTGGCCTCAACACCGCTGCCTGTAGGCGGCATTTCCAGGCAAAGCGCGGTATAGATATGCAGGGATATACTCGGGTCAGAGACCGCCCTGTGATAGAACGCATTGACCAGCTGCACCGGCTTGCCCAGACCTAGCGGGGCCATCAGAATCAGTGTCTTGCCGACACGGCTTATTGCCCTGTCTACGCACTCTTCAACAGAGTTCACTATATCTGTCATCGTCTGCTCCCGGGGGTCGGTAATCCAGTCCTGGCCTGTCTTGGCCGGTAACTGATCATAGTATCCCCGGTGCCCCTGTGGGGCCTTGATCTTGCGCAAATGTCAGTGCTTGCTGAAGTAATCCTTCGAAATACTGAACACCAGTGGGCTCAGCAGTCCCAGTGCGATCAGGTTGGGTATCGCCATGAAGGCATTGAGCGTATCGGCAATCAGCCAGACCATATCCAGTTCGACCAGGGTGCCCACCGGTATGGCCAATACCCACGCCACGCGAAAAGGTGTAATAACCCCGGTACCCAACAGGTACACCGCACATCGCTCGCCATAGAATGACCAACCTATCATGGTTGTGAAAGCGAACAGGCACAGGCCCAGGGTTACCACGTACTGCCCACCGGGGAAGGCGGAACCAAATGCCATGGAGGTGAGGCTGGCGCCACTGACACCGGTGGGCCAGACATCGGTAAGCACAATAACCAGGCCGGTCATGGTGCAGATAATCAGGGTATCGATAAACGTGCCCAGCATGGCGATCATGCCCTGCTGCACAGGCTGATTGGTGCGGGCGGCAGCGTGAGCGATAGGCGCGCTGCCGAGGCCGGCCTCGTTGGAAAAAACACCTCGTGCAACACCAAAGCGCAGCGCAGCCCAGACCGAGGCACCGGCAAAGCCGCCGGTCGCGGCGGTCCCGGTCATCGCGCTATCGACAATCGTCATTATCGCACCGGGCACGGCAGGGAGTTTGGTGAGAATCACCACCAGGCTCATCAGAAAGTAACTCACAGCCATGAAGGGAACCAGCCAACTGGCGACACTGGAGATGCGCTTGATACCACCGAGCACCACAGCGCCCACCATGACCATCAGTACCAGTCCGGTGACAAGCGGTGGGACGGAAAAGGAGTCACTGAGCACCTGTGCCACCGAATTGGACTGCACCGTATTGGCAAGGCCAAAGCCCGCCAGGCTGCCGAACAGCGCAAACAAAAAGCCCAACCAGTGCCAGCGTTTATGCAGGCCATTGCGAATGTAGTACATGGGGCCACCGCTGTAGTTGCCCAGTGCATCCTGTTCGCGAAAGCGAACAGCAAGCACCGCCTCGGCGTACTTGGTTGCCATGCCCAGCAGCGCTGTAATCCACATCCAGAACAACGCCCCCGGGCCACCCAGTGCCACCGCTGTGGCAACGCCTGCAATATTGCCAGTGCCGATCGTTGCGGACAGGGATGTCATGAGCGCGTTGAAGGGGGAGATATCGCCCTCCCCTTTGCCTTGCCGGCCCTGTAACAGCAGCCGCAGGGCGACCGGAATCTTGCGCACTGTCAAAAAGCGCAGGCCCAGGCTCAAGTACAGCCCGATGCCCAGCAGCAGCACCAGCATGGGTGGGCCCCAGGCCCATTCATTGATAGTGATAATCAGGTCTGCCACGTCTCCCCCCAGATCTTTTATTGTTTGCCAGATGCGGCAGCGGCATTTGCCCGCACCACTTGCACTACTGGCTTATGATTCTACAGGCCCAGGCCGCCGCGTTGCGGAAACAGGCCGAAAATACCGCCGGTATGAACGAATATGATGTCGCGGCAGCCAGCGAACCGTCCAGCGGCAATTTCCGCCAGCATTCCACCGAACGCCTTGCCAGTATAGACGGGGTCCAGTACCAGCCCCTCCAGTGCCGCCAGCTCTGCTATCAGGGCGAAGATTTCATCACTGGCGATACCGTAGCCCTGCCCCACATAGCCATCGATCACATTCGCGCGAATATCGGCCTCGGGCACTCCCGGGTAGCGCTCCCGCCAATCCTGTGCATCGGCCGCGACCTTGTCGAGAAAGTACTGCTCATCATCACAGACATTGATGCCCCACACCCTGGCCGGCAGTCCGTGCAAAACAGCGCCGAGGGTCAACCCGGCCTGGGTGCCGCCGGAACCCGAGGCCGTTACAATGTGCGCCTGCTGAATGTGATTGGCGGTGAAATCGGCCAGCAGTTCCTCGCACGCGGCGATATATCCCCAGGCCCCGATACCGTCACTACCGCCGGTGGGCACGATAAGCGCCTTGCGACCCAGGCCCGCGTAATGCTGCTCCCACGTTTGAAATAACTCTGAGATCTCTTCCACATACTGCTTTTTGGGATAGGTGCTGACTGTCGCACCTGCAAGGTGGTCCAGCAGCAGGTTCCCCTCAGGCGCCAGTGGGGGCTCTCCACGCAACAGCAGATGTACTGCCAGGCCCAGTTGGGCCCCGGCAAATGCGGTTGCCCGGCAGTGATTGCTCTGAAGCCCGCCGCAGGTAATCAGGGTGTCATACCCGTTGTCTGTGGCATGAGCCGCAATAAACTCGAGTTTGCGTACCTTGTTGCCACTGAGGGTGCAGCCGGTGAGGTCATCCCGCTTGACCCACAGTCTATGCCCGCCGCCCCACCGGGCGGAGGCGCGCTCAAGGTACTGCAAAGGGGTGGGCGTTTGGGCCAGGTCGATCTTGCGCGGGTACTGAAGTTCCATCTGGCTCCGGTTTAAAACGCTAGGCGATGGACTTGAGGGTGCCCTTGGGCAATATCGCGTGGACGTGCACGCGCTGGAATTTCATATCCACATTATTGGCCACGTTGAGCACCATGTAGTTATCGTCCAGCGAGGTAACCTTGCCGAGGATACCGGAGGAGGTAACGACCTCATCGCCCTTGTTGAGGGCCGATACCATTTGTTGGTGTTCCTTCTGGCGCTTGCGCTGTGGCCTGATGGCAATGAAATAGAACAGCACAAACAGACCGACCAGAAAAAGAACCTGAAACATCTCGCCGCCTGGAGGTGGAGCTCCCGCTTCCTGGGCGTGGGCGCTGGCAATAAACAAACTCATCTGACACTTCCTGTACGTAATTGAGCTCCCGAAGGAGCTGGGAAAACGCGAGTAATGTACAGGGTTTCATCCGGAGCCGCAATTCAAGCCAGGCCGCATTGCCAAACCGGGCCGGCTGTTCCTGTTTCCGGCCCCAGGCAGCCTGTCAGGCGTCCAGGGGGATAGCCGCGACCCGCTAGCTGGAGAGTTCCAGGTCGTATTCCATGATCTGTGGGGCGTGGTCGGAAAAACGCTCACTTTTGTAAATATCAGCGGCACGCACCGCCGGGGCCAGGGCCGGTGAAATGACCTGGTAGTCCAGTCGCCACCCTACATTCTTGGCCCAGGCCTGGCCGCGATTGGACCACCACGTGTACTGGTCAGGTTCCTGATTAACCAGGCGAAAGGAGTCGATATAACCCACCTCGTCGTAGAGAACGTCAAGCCACGCCCGCTCTTCCGGCAAAAAGCCTGAATTCTTTCGATTGGCACGCCAATTGCAAAGATCAATCTCCTTGTGGCAGATATTCCAATCGGCGCAGATGATGAACTCGCGCCGTTTACGGCGCAGGTTACGCAGATGCTCAAGAAAGGCATCCATAAACCGGTATTTCTTCCGCAGTGCCTCATCGCTGCTGGACCCGGACGGCAGGTAGAGGGATATCACGCTGACGCCCTTGTAATCTGCCTGCAGGTAGCGGCCCTCGGAGTCGGCCGGGTCCCACCCCAGGCTGCTTATCACCCGCTGGGGTTTGACCCTGGAGTAGAGGGCGGTGCCACTGTAGCCGGGCTTTATTGCGTCGTTGTAATAACAGTGGAAGCCGTCCGGCGTGAACACCGGGTCCGACAGCTGGTGAAGCTGAGCCTTGGTTTCCTGGATACACACAACGTCGGGCTGCTCCGCCTGCAACCAGTCAAAAAAGCCCTTGCGGGCGGCGGCCCTTATACCATTGGTATTGCAGGTAATAATCTTGGTCATGATGTTAATTCGCGCTCGAAAACAGCGGCGCAGTGTAACGGAATGGCCTGAGTGGGTCCAAATGCAGTGCAAAAAATGGATTTTTCCCGACCCTGTGCCAATAATTGTAAGCGTATGTCTATTTGCTATGATGTCAGCAAAAACAGAACAGTGAACGGAGTCATTCTGTGGATACTCAGGAAGATGAAGGCAATCAGAACCCGGTCGCGACCAGGGGCCTTTCCACCACCCTGGCCAGAGTCCTTCGCGAGCTCTCGCGTGAATTTGACCGCAGGGTGACCCGCAAACTGCGAGAACGGGGGCATGCCGACTTCAGCCTGTCACACCAGGTGGTTTTTGCCAACATGGGCCTGGGCCGGACACGGGTCACCGAGCTTGCAGAGCGCGCGCAGATAACCCAGCAAGCCATGGGCAAGACATTGAGGGAACTCGAGAGCCTGGGATACGTCGAGCGGGAAGTCGATGCGACAGACCGGCGCGCCAGGGCTATCCGGCTGACAGCCAGGGGCGAACAACTGGCCCGCGAGACGATGGCGTGCATTGAGGACGTCAGAAAGGAGTACGCGGATAAAATCGGCGCTCAGGAACTTGAAGAACTGGAAACACGGCTGCGCAGTGCCGCCGCCAGCCTGGAGCTGGACTACCTCCCTCCCTCCTGGGCTAATCCCCCTGAACCCGGGTCCCCTGCCCCGCCGACAATTAAAGAGCCATAAAGTCCGGGGTATTGAAGACCCAGCTCTTTACTTCCTCGCGGCGGCAAATACGCCAACCCCCGGCCGTGCGCCGATACTCATCGAGATACCACAGTCCCAGGAAAAACGTCTGGCTGTCCTGCCCCGGCAAGGTCATGTGCATGGGATTGAAGCACATCACCCGGCCGCTCGCAGTATCGCCAGCGACCGATATCTGTATATTTGCATTGAGGTGCTGAGTGTTGGGGAAGAGTTCTTCAGTAACGGACGCCTTCAGAAACGCCAGGGTTTCCTCGAGATTACCGACACTGCCGCCCATGGCGCTGTAATCAATATGGGCATCATCAGTGAACACTTCACGCAAGCCATCGAACTGCTTGCGGTCCAGAAGGTCGGCGTAATGATAGATCAGGTCCTGGATTTCAAACCGGTCAGATATTTCCTGTTGAGACAACATCGCAGCGTCCTTTGAAAATTATTATGAGTTACTGGTCCAGCTTGAATACACGAATGGCGTTCTCCCGCAGGAACCTGGGCCAGACCTCGTCTCGAAACGGCACATCGGGCATTTCGCTGAAAATCCTGTCCAGCGACAGCCCCATCGGAAAGTAGCCGGCGTACATCACCTGGTCTGCGCCACGCTTGTTGGCAAAGTTCACAATGTCTTTGGGGTAGTGCCTGGGCGCAAAGGCGCTGGTCATGTAGTGCAGATTGGGGTACTTCAGCATCATCTTGCAGGCTAACTCCGTCCAGGGCTCGCAGCCGTGACGCGTGACCACCCGCAACTCAGGGAAAAACCACAGCACCTCGTCCAGCAGCTCCATTTTCTGGGGGCCAAACGGCACCCGCGGCCCGGGTACCCCCATACAGGGGCAGAAGGGGATGTCGAGCTCCACCAGTTTGCTGTATACCGGGTACCACTTCTTGTCATTGACCGGTACGGGGGGGCAGATCATGGCAGGAGAGGCAGTTACCGCCTTTATATCGAATTCCTCATGCATGGCGACGATGGCGCGTACCTCGTCCATGCCGTTGTTCGGGTTGGCCTCATAGGCGCCGAAAAAACGATCCGGGTGGCGGCGCAGTGCCTCGGCGTGGACGTCACTGAATTTTCCCACCCCGATCATCGCGCGCTCAATACCGTGCTTGTCCATCTGCTGCAGGGTGTAAGTGATATAGTCTGCCTGCTTGCCGGTGTCGGGAATATCCTTGAACATATACTGTGCCGGCATCTTGAACATCTCATGGCTTTCCTTGTCCATGAGCATGGGTTTAATCCAGTCATAAAAATGGCTGGTGTCATCACCGGGTACCGCGAGCATAAGATCGATCACCCCGACATCACTGGGCATGGGCATAGCGTGTTCCTTGTGCTTTTTATAGTCTAATTTACTTTAGATTATCGTTGTATCCAGCTGTTTTATATATATTTAAACCTGAAGTATTGGCTGATCATCAATTTCGGCCCGATGGCGCCGCAAGCGCAAATGCAAGGTGTCATCTATTGAGCTGTAGGTGTTCTGGCCCTCGGTATTAAGCTCCCTGGCAAGCTGGCCGCGCTGGTGCAGATAATTTAGATGGGCGATGCACTCTCCCAGGGCCAGCCCAACCTGGCTGTCGTCGAGTTCGCGCTTGAACAGCACCGGCAGCAGCTCCATCGCGGTCGGAGTCGCTGCCACGCAGGCCTCCTCCAGTGCCAACAAGTGTTCCTCGTGGTGCTCGATGAGATGCCGCAGGCGGGCATGCAAGCCATAAAACGGGGCGTTGTGGGCCGGTAAAACCAGGGCGTCTTCCGGCAGGATATCCAGGAAGCGTTCGTGCGACGCCAGCCATTCCTTGAGCGGGTTCGCCTCGGGCTCGCCCGCCATAACACTCACATTCGAGGTGATCCTGGGAATAACCTGGTCACCTGAGATCAGTATATTGAGCCCCTCATTATAGAGGCAGGCGTGCTCCGGGCAGTGCCCGCTGCCCACCACGACCCTCCAGCGCCGGCCGTTGATCGCAAGGTGGGCGCCGTCCACCAGCCGGCGATAGGCCGTCGGCATGGGCTTGATATAGTCACCGAAGCCGCTGAAACGATTGCGGGCATGTTCTATCTGCTGTGCTGAGTAGCCCGCCTGCTGCAAGTAGCTTGCTGAGTTCCAGCTGAAGTGCTCCGACTGCATTCTGCTGAAGGCCAGCCCGCTCAGGTATTCTGCCTGTGTCATATAGAACGGCACCTGCCAGTGCTCACATAACCAGCCGGCCATCCCCGTATGATCGGGATGATAGTGGGTGGACAATACCGCCTTGACAGGCTTATCGCCCAGTGCGGTCTCAAAGATCTGTTCCCAGATCTTCTGGGTCGGTCCAACCGCGATCCCGGTATCAATTATCCACCAGCCGTCGTCATCCTCCAGCAGGTAGAGGTTGATATGGTCCAGGGCCATGGGGAGCGGCATGCGCAACCATTGCACGCCGGGCGCGATTTCTCGCACCGTGCCCGACCCTGGTACATCATCAAACAGGTATTTCAGGCCCGGGGCGAGACTGCCCGGCACCTACAGGCCCAGATCCTTGACCAGGGCTATCACGTCGTCGTGATGCGTCTTGGTTTTGACCTTGTCCATAACGTGCTTGAGGCGGCCATCCTTGCCGATAATAAATGTCGAGCGCAGCACACCCATAAACTCGCGGCCCATAAACTTCTTAAGACCCCAGGCGCCATACTTCTCGGTAATCGCATGATCCTCATCGGACAGCAGGGTAAAGTTGAGATCCTGCTTTTCTATAAATTTGGCCAGCTTGGCAACCGGATCGGGGCTGACGCCCAGGACCACGGTGTCCAGCTTTGCCAGCGCCTTTTGACTGTCGCGAATACCACAGGCTTGCACCGTACAGCCGGGTGTCATGGCCTTTGGATAAAAGTACAGCGCAACATTCTTCTTGCCCTTGAACTGTTTGAGTGTGACCTTGTTGCCGTCCTGATCCAGCAGCGAGAATGCCGGCGCCATATTACCGACCTTGGGAAATGCCATGGTTTGCTCCTTGAGTTAATTTACGCCGCTAGGTTTGGGGCCGCCGCGGCCGGTGTTTTACGGTGGAGACGCGGATCGGAAAATTCTCCGACCTGACGTCGACAAAATATTCCTTGAGGGTTTCATGGACAACGGGGAATGCGATCTCGTCCCACGGTATTTCCTCCTCTGTATAAAGGCCTGTCTCCAGGCTCTCAGGCCCTACCCCATAGCGGCCGTCATCCAGGTCGCAACGGTAGAACATGTACACCTGGCTGATATAGGGCACATCAAAAACCCGATAAAGCTCGAGATTGCTCACGCGGGCCCTGGCTTCCTCCCAGGTTTCACGCGCTGCGCCCTCAGGGGTGGTTTCGCCGTTTTCCATGAAACCCGCCGGGAGTGTCCAGTAGTTCTTGCGCGGCTCTATTGCACGCTTGCACAGCAGCACCTTGCCTTCGTAGACCGGCAGACAACCGACGATAACCCGTGGATTGGTGTAGTGAATGATTTCGCAGGTCGTGCAGACGAAGCGTTCGCGGTCATCGCCGACGGGAATCTGCAGGGTGACCGAGCTGCCGCAACTGGAACAGAATTTCATCGCTTGAAGACCACAGGGAGTAGTAACCGCACAGTATACGACCTGGCGGCGCGCTGAAAAAGACCAGGCGACTCATAGGCCCGGCCATTAATATGCTCAGTGATACCCGGGTACCCGAACCATTGCGCCGCGGTTCGCCGAACTATACCTGACGACTCGCCGCTTATAGCAAGGCTACTCACGCGCAGCGAGGCCGTGATAGTTACCGGAATAAAACAGCAGGGGGTCGCCCTCTTCCCGCGCCTTCATATCCCTCACCCTGCCCAGGATAATCAGGTGGTCGCCGCCCTCGTGAGTGGCGTGCAGTTCACACTCGAAACTCACCAGCGCCTCGCGCACGAGCGGGGCGCCAAATTTCCCCGGGGTGAAATGGTCCGGGTCCAACAGGTGATCCCCCTTTTTTGCGTATCGACCCGAGTGCTCGTGGTGCTCAGCGGCCAGAACATTGATCGCGAAATAGCGAGGTCGGGAGAACACATCGTAGACATCCGAGTTATTCTGGAGGCTCCACAGTACCAGGGGCGGATCCAGTGACACCGATGCAAAGGAGTTCGCAGTCATTCCCAGCGCCTCACCCTTGTCTGTGACCGTACTGATAATGCAAACACCGGTAGCATAACGCCCCAGGGCATTTCTGAGATCACGACTGTCAATTTCCATTGTGTCTTCTTCCATCATCCTGCCTTATATAATTGTAGGGTTCCTGCTCAGGCTGTTGCTATTCCACCGCGCCCGGTTTGCCCGTGCATCCCCCGTTCAGGTTATTTCGCAGCGGGTTCGTCCCAGCGTGCGGCCCTTTGTTTGTCCTTGCTCCTGGTCTCTACCCACTGTCCACCCCGGGGTCCCTGCTCCTTTTTCCAGAAGGGAGCCTCGTTCTTCAGGTAGTCCATGATAAATTCGCAAGCACTGAAAGCCGCCTCTCGATGTGCGGACGTCACACCTACCCAGACGATTTGGTCTCCGACGTCCAGCCGGCCTACCCTGTGTACCACCGAGGCCGCCAGCAGTGGCCAGCGGGCGGAGGCCCGTTCCAGAATATTGGCTATGCTGTTTTCAGTCATCCCGGGGTAGTGCTCGAGAGTCATGCTGTCCACGGGTCGATCGGCGCTGCTTCCCCGAACATGACCGGTAAAGGTCACCACGGCTCCCTCCGCCAGGGTTCCGGTCAGCAGTTGCTGTTGCAGAGCCGCCATATCAAAATCGGCTTCCTGCACACTGACTGTTAACCGGGGACTGTCGTTCATCTCAGCCGCCCGTTACAGGCGGGAAGAACGCTACTTCATCGCCATCGTGCAGAGCCACATTGCCGTTCACAACCGCCTGGTTGATTGCGCGGATGATGTTGGCGCCATTCAGTATTTCCTGCCAGCGCGGTCCACCGGAAAGGCACAACTGCGCTTGCAGGCTGTCGAGATCCGCAACGGCGGCGTCCCAGGGTAACTCAAGCCCGGCACAATCGAGTTCTTCTTTGATCCTGGCGAAAAAAAGCACTTTCAGCATTGCTTGCCCTCCCCCGGGGAGCGTTCCCAGTCGGCCGATTTACCACCGGTTTTGGACAACAAGCGCACATCGCGAATCTCCATCTCCCGGTCGACAGCCTTGCACATGTCATAGATGGTAAGCGCGGCAACCGACACGGCGGTGAGCGCTTCCATTTCCACCCCGGTTTGACCCGACACCTTGCACCGGGCCTCGATATGCACACAACAGGCTTCCGGGTTCGTTTGAAAGTCAACAGCGATCGAGGTCAGCATCAACGGATGGCAAAGTGGAATCAGGTCGGAGCACTTCTTCGCGGCCTGAATACCGGCTATCCGCGCGACCGCCAGTACATCGCCTTTCTTGTGGCCACCCTGCTCCAGCAATGCCAGCGTGCCCGGCGCCATGCCGATAGTACCGCCCGCCACTGCCATACGTTCAGTCACCTCCTTGGCGCCGACATCTACCATCCTGGCGGCACCAGTTTCGTCGATATGGGTAAGGCTGGCCATGTTTCACTCCGATAAAGCTGCGGGCTTTGAGGCGCATGAGTCTATCCAATGGCGCGTCAAATTGACAATCGGATTGACCGCGAAAGTCAGCGAAGATGGCCGCTCAACCACGTTTGCCCCGCGGCCAGCTTGTCGTAAAGTGGTTGCTGTATTGGAAAGGAGTGATCACATGGCAAAACTTTCGTTGGGACTGCAACTGGGCTACTGGGGCGCCTTGCCCCCGGGCAATCATGTCGAGCTGGCACAGGAAGCCGAACGACTGGGTTTTGACTCGGTCTGGACCGCGGAGTCTTATGGTAATGACTGCTTTACGCCACTGGCGTGGATAGGCGCCCAGACCTCAAAAATCCGCCTGGGCACGTCGGTTGCGCAGCTGTCTGCCCGCACACCGGCAGCCTGCGCCATGGCTGCCATGGCGATGGATCATCTTTCGGGCGGGCGCATGATTCTGGGGCTTGGCGTGTCGGGGCCGCAGGTGGTGGAAGGCTGGTATGGCCAGCCCTATACCAAGCCCCTGACGCGCACCCGGGAATATGTGGATATCGTTCGCAAGGTTTTGGCCCGCAAGGAGCCCGTCACCAGCGACAGCGAATTTTATCCCCTGCCTTATCAGGGACCGGGGTCCTGGGGCATGGGCAAGCCGATCAAGAGCATAACCCACCCGCTGCGAGCAGACCTGCCGATATTTATCGGTGCCGAGGGCCCCAAAAATGTTGCCCAGACTGCGCAGATAGCCGACGGGTGGCTGCCGCTGTACTACTCGCCCTACCGACAGGAGGTGTATGCCGATCAACTGGTGGGGGCAAAAGAAGATTTTGAAATTGCTGCCCTGGCACTGGTCAATGTGAATGATGACCTCTCCCAGGCGCTCTACCCGGTAAAGGCCATGCTGGGCTTTTATATAGGCGGTATGGGTGCCAGCAAACGCAACTTCCACAAGGAGCTGATGGGGCGCATGGGCTTTGCCGACGAGGCGGAAGAAATCCAGCGCCTGTTCCTGGAGGGTAAAAGGGACGAGGCCATAGCCGCGGTGCCCGACCAGTTCGCCGACGAGATCTCCCTTTCCGGACCACCCGACCGTATCAGGGAACGCCTCAAGGACTGGGAAAATTCGCCCGTCACTACTCTGCTCATACACGGCGATGTCACTTTACTGCGGGATATGGCACAGTGGGTTCTGTGATCCCGTAACTTTGGCGGGTGACAGAAAAACAATAAGACGGAATTCGCCGCATGGCACAGTACAGCGCGACTGGCACACCGGATTTTTCACCCGGCTATAAACGCTTCGCCCTGGTCATGCTGACTGCGGTATACGCTCTCAACTTTATCGACCGGCAGATCCTGGTCATCCTGCAGGAACCCATCAAGGCGGAGATGGGCCTCAGTGATGCGCAACTGGGTCTGCTGAGTGGCTTTGCCTTTGCCGTAATTTATGTCACCGCCGGCATACCCATCGCCTACTGGGCGGACCGGGGCAACCGGCGCAACGTGATATCGCTGGCGATCGCAATGTTTGCCATGGCCGCGAAACACTTGCCGGCAGACCTGGCGAAACGCTAAAGCACCGTGAGCGATGGCCTGGAAGACTTTATAAAACGGATATCAATACATGCAGGCAACTAGTGCCAGGCGCAGGCTTCTTTACGCTTCCGGTGTCGTCAACTATGCCCTTAAGGACGCGGCCTTTGGTGCCTTCGTCCTGTTCTACTACAAGCAGGTGCTGGGACTCAGCGGCACCCTGACCGGGCTCGCTATTGCTCTGTCCATTGTCTGGGATGCGATCTCGGACCCACTGGTTGGCGCCTGGTCCGACAAACTTCGCTCACGCTGGGGCCGCAGGCACCCGCTGATGGTTGCCTCTGTATTGCCACTGGCACTGAGTTTTGTCGCCATGTTCTGGCCCCCCGAGATGGCACAGGCCAGCCAGATGTCACTGTTCTACTGGCTGCTCGGGAGTGTGCTGCTGCTGCGCACCGCCCTGACTTTTTTTATGGTGCCCTATCTTGCACTGGGCGCTGAGATATCGACGGATTATCACGAGCGCACCCGCCTTGCCAGCGCCCGCACCAACCTGGGTTGGTTTATCGGCGTGCTGGTACCAGCGATTTCGCTGGCCTTGATTTTTACGTCGCAGGACGGGGTGGATGGCCGTTTTATCAGTGAGCACTATCACGCTTACGGGCTGCTGTGCGCGGTGGGTGTGATCGCGGCCAGTCTGGTCTGCATCTGGAGTACCAAAGCCTACATCCCTACCCTGCCCCAGGGCAGCAGTACCCCTGGTGCAGGTATGTTGCGGGATATCGCCGGCACCTTTCGCAATCGCAATTTTCGACTGGTGGTGATTCTCGAAACCGTGCTTGGCGGCATGGGCGGTATTATCAGTACCCTGCTGATGGTGACTTACACCTATTTCTGGGAACTGGATACCGTTGCAATATCGGTGCTGTTCGCAGGACCGCCATTGCTGGCGGTATTGTTGGTGACGACCAGTTCCCGTTTCATCAACCAGCGCCTGGAAAAGCAGCAGATGCTCCGCCTCAGCTGCGTGCTGGGCGCGCTGAACCTGCTGTGGCTGACACCACTCAAGCTGCTGGGCTGGCTGCCGGATAGTGGCAATCTGGTATTTGCGCTGATATTCATCAATTACAGCCTGAATACGACCTTTAGTATTGTGCGTACAATATCGAACCACGCCCTGCTGGCGGATATCGCGGATGAGCAGGACCTTGCTACCGGCCAGCGTCAGGAGGGCGTCATGTTTGCCGCGGCATTCTTTGCCGCAAAATTTATCAGCGGCTTCGGCTACCTGGTCGGCGGGCCATTTCTTGACCTGATAGGACTGGAGACGGGTATGCAGCCCGGAGAGGCCCCGCGCAGCGTCATTGTTGGCCTGGGCCTGATTATGGGGCCGGGGCTTGCAGTGATGCTCGCCATACCCGCCTGGGTGGCGTTCAAAATTGATCTCAACATGAACAGCCAGCTCGAGACCCAGCGCGCGCTCAAGGCGCGCGAGCCTGTCCGGGTCAGCGACCCCTGAGCAGGGCAACAAGGATAGTGGCGCCGGTACCGGGCAGGTTATATGATTGCATCCATTCAAATATCGAGCCCCGGGGCCCCCGCTACAAGAGAATCCAATGCCTGAAAATCAACCATTTGTCGTCTCCCGCACTGAGGAAGGCGCTGAGCAACTGCAGGCGCGTTTCCAGGAACTGGGCTACCTGTTCTTCAAGCACTATGTTGCAGATGCCACCTGTGACGAACTGTTAGCGACGCTGGTGGCACAGACGGAAAATCAGGTCAACCTCAGCCCCGAGACCGGCTTGCCTGCTCTGCAGGGGCGGCCATTTGTCGAGTCAGACCCTGACTGGGATAACATCTACCCGCGTATGCAGGCGCTGGAGTCGTTCCATGGCCTTTTCCACAGCGAACCTATGCTGGACCTGATGCGACTGGTCTCCGGCCCCGATGTCTTTGTCTATCCGATGAAGATGGCCCGCATCTCCACGCCGGGCAAGATCGGCTATGAAACGCCGCCGCACCAGGATGCCTACTCGCACCACGCGGGCCCCACCATGGCCGGTATCTGGGTGGCCCTGCACGATATTTCTGCAACGATGGGACGGGTGAGGGTACTGCCGGGTTCGCACAAGGGCGGCGTGCGTAAAGTATTCACCGCAGAGGGTGTTGGCGGTGTGCAATGTGAAATCTACCCTGAAGAGACCACGTGGCATGTCTCCGATTCAACGCGCGGAGACGTACTGATCTTCCACTCGGCCACCGTTCACAAGGCTGAACCCAATCTCACCGACAGCACCGTGCGGATGAGTGTCGATACCCGCTTTTGCGACTATGGTGCCCCGGTATTTTCTACCAATCTCGAGCCTCATCACGGCTGGCGTATCGATGGCCTCGACTGGCCGCATATCTATCGCAACTGGCACAGCTCGGCCAACCAGTACTACTGGCGGGATTACCCCCACCTGTTCTGAACGGCGCTGCCTTTGTAGCGTCAGTCGCGCGCCTCCGAGAGGCACTCGTAGGCGGCAGCTACCAATGTCATGGAACGCGGGTCTCCCTCCATATTAAACTGCATGCCATTCATCACATAGGCAAACCCCACACCGGCATCCGGGTCGGCAAACGCGAGGGCGCCGCCTGCACCGGGATGACCAAAGCTGTTTGGACCCGCACCGGGGGCCAGGGCCGGCTGCAGCCCATAACCGAGGCCAAAACAGGTCTCGTGGAAAATAACCGCATCGGGGCCGCGAACCTGTTCCTCACAAGCCCTTGCCAATTGCTGCGGCCCCAGTAAACGAATCCCGTCTACCTCGTCGATCAGTGCTGCGTAAAAACGCGCCAGCGAACGCGCGTCACCCACGCCATTGGATGAGGGCATCTCGGCCTGCAGCACCTCCGGGCGATTCCACATCTCGTTGTAGCCAAAGAGACCATTGGGTCCTCCCATAACACGGGCGGTCAGGCTGTCTGCACCCAGTAGCTCTGCGATGGCGTCGCTGCCGCCTTCGGGTGGCACCAGGGTGGCGCAGTTGCCCAGTTGTTCCTCCGGTAGACCCACCCAATAGCGCAGGCCAAGCGGCGTGCAGATATGCTGTTGCAAAAACTGCCCGGCACTCTCCCCGCTTATCCGGCGAATCAACTCTCCCAGGATCCAGCCAAAGGAGCGGGCGTGGTAGCCGTGCCGGGTGCCCGGTTCCCAGTTCGGCGCCTGGGCTGCAATAGCTTCAACGACAGGGTCCCAGGCCAGTACCTGTTCCAGGCTCAGTACCCCGTCTACCGCCGCCAGCCCCGCCTGGTGCGAAAGCACCATGCGAGTAGTAATGTGCTCCTTACCGTTGCAGTCG
The DNA here is from genome assembly GCA_963765545.1 of uncultured Gammaproteobacteria bacterium. Taxonomy (GTDB): domain Bacteria; phylum Pseudomonadota; class Gammaproteobacteria; order Pseudomonadales; family Halieaceae; genus JARRPM01. The sequence continues at coordinate 619,345 of CAVXWW010000004.1, forward strand.
AATTCGGGCCAGTAATGAGCTATCGGCAGGTCCACATCCAGTCGACCCGCCTCCACTAACTGGTGAATGCAGGTTGCCGTTGGACCCTTGGCGGCTGAAAACACCAGTGTAATGGTGTCTTCCTCCCAAGGCCGTTTCGTAGCGGCATCCGCATATCCGCCCCAGATATCCACTACGGCCTGGCCCCGGTGATAAAGTGAGCAGGCAGCACCTACCTCCCCCTGGTCGGCGAAATTTGCTGCGAACGCCTGCGCTACAGGCTCGAAACCGGCAGCAACCCGGCCGGTAACGTGTCCTGTCTCCAATTTGATAGTGATCGTATTCAGTGGACCTTCCTCCGTTAATGCCTGCGGCCAGTGCGCTCGTGTTCACACGCATGCCCGGCCGAACAAGCTGCTTTCCCAGAACCTGGCAGTAGCCAGTATATCTCCCCGCGAAGCGTTTTTGCGTATAGAAACAACGGGCTTTCGCCACGCTGCGCCCGGAATTACCGCGCCTGGGAAACCCAAAAACGAGGTGACTGGTCTGGATTCTGCAGTTAAAGGTGTCTATATTGCCACGGTTTCCAGCAACTACGGGTTAACCGCATGGGCCGCGCCTATCAGAACCGCAAAGATTCAATGGCTAAAACTTCCGATGCCAAGGCCCGGGTGTACAGCAAGTATGCCCGGGAGATATACGTCACCGGTAAGTCCGGTGGCACGGACCCGGAGGGCAACCTGGCGCTGCGCAGCCTGATTGAGCGCGCCAAGAAAGACCAGGTGCCCACCCACGTGATTGATAAGGCTATAGAGAAGGCCAAGGGCGGTGGTGGAGAGGATTTTGTGGTGGCTCGCTATGAGGGTTTTGGCCCTGGGGGGAGCATGCTGATTGTCGACTGCCTGACTGACAATGCGAACCGGACCATAGGCGATGTGCGTGGCTGTTTTACCAAGACCAAGTGCAAGCTGGGCAGCCCGGGCAGTGTCAGCCACCTGTTTGATCACAGCGCGATCCTGGTATTTAAAAGCGATGATGAGGAAGCTGCCCTGGACGCACTGTTGGTGGCCGATGTGGATGTCACCGACCTTGAGTGCGATGGAGGATATGTCAGCGTCTTTGTCCCCCACACCGAGCAGTTCAAGGCGAAGCAGGCTCTGCTGGATGCGCTGGGCGACATTGATTTTGAGGTGGACGAGGTGCAGTTCCTGCCTCAAACGACTGCCGCACTGGGTGCTGATGACCAGCAGGTATTGGAGAAACTACTGGATATGCTCAACTACCTGGACGATGTCCAGAATGTATATTGCAACGCCGGCGCCTGATGCTGCCGGCGTGCACCCTGTCAGGCCGCGTCGTGAAGACGGTCTGGATCCAACTCCCCGACAGCGTTTTGGCCAGCCTCAACAGCGTCGGACAGCACGAGTTGTAACGCTCGTTCCATCAGCCACCGGGCCTGCCCGGCGTACGCATACGCGCAGGCCCGGGTTGCAGCGTCCGACCAGTTATCCACTGCTCCACTAGCGACATTTTCCTCAAACAGGGCCAGGCCTGATACCAGTTCGGCCAGCCTGGCGGCTCCTATATCGCTGGCTTCGGGCTTCAGGTTGGCTGCCGCAGACAGCTCTTCCTGGGATATCTGGCGAGGGCGATTAACGACCAGCTCGCCCAGGTCCAACGTACCCTGGCGGGTCAGCACTTCTGCTGAGCAGCGGCTGACCTCAAAGGCCAGGAACCCCGGGTCCGGTGGAAACGCTGTGGCGGAAAAACCGCGCTGCTGCAAGGTCTGCGCGGATCGGTCACTAGCCTCGTTGTGAATAACAAGAACCCTCTGGGCGCCCAGGACACAGGCCAGCTTCTCAACCTGCCTGACCTGCATCGGGCCCAGGCTGTCACAGCCGACCACCAGCAGGTCCGGAGAGGCGACCTGCCCGGTGAGTGACGCCTCTGCCTCAGCCAACGGCACCCTGGCCAGGCTGGCACTCACATGGGACAGGCAGCCTTGGTGATTGTCCAGCCACTGGCAAAGGGCTTCGCCGATAACAAGCACAGCAGGCTTGCTCACGGGAATTTCAGCACCAGCGGAACCCGCCCTACCCAGCATGACTTCCAGGGTTTTGCGTCCGCAGCCCGAAATCTCGCCGATTCTAACGCCCGAGTTCACCAGCGTCGCGACCAATTGCAGATGCTCGAGGTCGGTTTGCGTGTACTGTCGGCGGCCACTGCCTGACCTGTGACTGGCGCCCAGGCCGTAGCGGCGCTCCCAGATGCGCAGTGTATCCGGCTTTAGTCCGGTCAAACGCGCCACAGTACCAATGGCGTAAAGCGGTCTTGGTTCCAGTTTGACTGTTTGCACGATATCTTCCTTTTGCTGAACCTGACATAGATACGCATGTGATCGCGGTATGGATGAACTGAATTTAATCAGCCCGTAACCGGCCCAAAGGGGCCTGTTTGAGTTGCGCCTGCGCGGGCGCCCTTGTAACGTTTCCTGATCGTAGAATGGGAAGACAGCCATGACCCACGAAAGTGCGCAGGACAAACCTTTAATGGGGATCGGTGCCTGCCTGGCCGGCAAGCCCGTGCGCTACAACGGCCAGACCAAAAGCCCTAATACTCACGTGCGCGACCTGGCAGAAGCCTTTGAAATGCGCTCTTTCTGCCCGGAAATGGGGATCGGCATGGGTGTACCCCGGGCGCCAATCCACCTGGTTGGCGTACCTGGCGATGTGCGGGCACTGGACGTGGAAACCCACAGCAACGACTATACAGCGCAGTTGGCGGACTATGCCCGGACGGTGCTGTCACTTGCGCCCGACCTGAGCGGCTACATTCTGGTCAAGGGTAGTCCCAGCTGCGGCTATGACAGGGTGAAGCGCTATGCCAGCAACGGCTATGGAATAGCCTCCGATGAACAGGGCGTGTTTGCTGCCGCCCTGGGCCGTGAAGACCCCCTGCTACCCCTGGAGGACGATGGTCGCCTGAACGACCCGGGCCTGCGTGAGAGCTTTGTTACCCGGGCCTACGCCTATCACGACTGGAAGCAGCTTTGTGCCAGCGGTTTGAGCGCTCACAAGCTGATCAGCTTCTACAGCCGCTATAAATACCTCGTCATGGCGCATCATGTGCCCGGTTACAAGGCCCTGGGGAGAATGCTGGCCGACGCAGGCAAGAGGCCACTGGATGGGCTGGCGGCTGAATTTGTCAGCGAGCTCATGGCGTCTCTGGCACGCCGGGCAACCCTGCGTAGCCATACCAATGTGCTCTTTCACCTTTCGGGTTATCTGAAACGGACTGTTCCCGCAGCTGAACGACAACGGCTGAAAGACCTGATTGAACAGTACCGGCAGGGTCATATCCCCCTTGTGGTGCCACTGACAATGCTAAAACATCACTTTGCCAATAACCCCAATGCCTACATTGACGGCCAGGTATTCATGGCGCCCTACCCCGACGAACTCAAACTGCGCAATCTGGTGTAGCGCGTCCTCATAGGTTGATGGGCGTCGCGCCCAGCTACTGCGCCACTATGTCCGCCAGGGCATCGTCCAGGGTGGGAAACGCAAATCTGAAACCGGCAGCCTGCAACCTCGCGGGTATCACTCGCTGGCCGTGCAATAGCAGTTCATCCGCCATCTCACCCACCAGCGCGCGGATTACCGGCGCCGGCACAGGGGCCGCCAACAAGGTGCGTTTGTGCCGCCGCATACCGTTGCAGAAACCACGGCTGGTGACAGGCTCCGGAGCGGTGACATTGAAGGGGCCGGACAACTCGCTGTGCTGCAGCAGGAATTCCATGGCAGCGACCACATCCTTGCGATGAACCCAACTGAGCCACTGCCTGCCGTTGCCCAGCCAGCTCCCGATCCCGAACTGGAAGGACCTTGTCATTTCGACCATTGCGCCGCCATCGCGGTCCAAGACCACGCCCAGGCGGAGCAGGCAAACCCGGGTGCCGAGTTCGGAGACCGTCAGGGCCGCCTCTTCCCAGCGGCTGCACAGATCCTGGGAAAACCCGGGAACTGCCGCACCATCCTCGCTCAATGGCTCATCGCCGTGATGGCCATAGTAACCGATGGCACTGGCGCTGAGCAGCACCGCAGGCGGTTCCTCCAGCCGGCGCAGGCATCGGGTCAGTGCATGGGTGGTTTCCAGCCGACTGCGCACTATCTCCTCCTTATAGGCGCTCGTCCAGCGTGCGCCCGCCAGGGATGCCCCAGCCAGATTTACCGCCGCATCAACGCGCCTGTCAGCCGGGAGGTCGTCCAGGCTGGACACAAACTGCAGCCTGGCTCGCCCCTGCCTGGGTTCCCGCGAGAGCACCGTTACCGAGTGATCACTTCTTAAAAGTGATTCGATGAGGGCGGATCCTATAAACCCGGTACCGCCTGTGATCAGGTAGTGCATGGCGAAAACCCCTGTTGATCAGCGCGCCAGGCGCAGCGTGATCATAAGTATGTCTAACCTGTTCATTTTACGCACATTTGGGCGCAACAGATTATTCATCTCTCCAATCGCCACTTGCGTATAATCTGGTTATGTCTGCTTTCCACACCAATGCCCCCTCACTTCGCGATTTTGTGGCGAAGCACCGCCGGCTGGTCGTAATCACAGGCGCAGGCATCAGCATTTCATCTGGCATACCTGCCTACCGCGACCGCGACGGCATCTGGCAGCACAGTGCACCCATTACCCACCAGGAATTTGTCTCCGACGCTGCTCGCCGTCGGCACTACTGGGCTAGATCCCTACTGGGGTGGCCAGCGGTGCGCGATGCAAGGCCGAACGCCGCACACCGGGCACTGGCACAGTTGGAGCAACTGGGACATATCGAGCTGTTGATCACCCAGAATGTCGACCGCCTTCATCAAAGAGCGGGCAGCGTGGCGGTGATTGACCTGCACGGCAGGCTGGACCAGGTACGTTGCCTGGATTGCGCTGACCTGGTCTCTCGTGAAGTCATACAGCAGCGCTTGAGCAGGGACAACCCTCGGCGCGCAGCCCAGTCGGCGAGTGCCCGCCCCGATGGCGATGCGGACGTATCTGAGGAATGGGTAGAGAGCATTACGGTGCCTGACTGCACCCAGTGCGGTGGAACCCTGATTCCGGATGTCGTTTTCTTCGGTGGCACTGTTCCCGGCGAGCGAGTGCAGATCTGTTACGATGCCATTGCTGAAGCCGACGCGTTACTGGCAGTGGGGAGTTCCCTGCAGGTGTATTCGGGATTTCGCTTTTGCCGCCTGGCCAGCAAACTCAACAAGCCAATTGCGCTGATCAACCCCGGCAACACACGCGCTGACCCGCTGGCAGCCCTTAAATTGTCGTCCGAGTGCGAGCCACTGTTGACCGCACTCGCAGCCGGCGCCGCTGCTACACATCTTCCATGCGCTGGCGATAGTCCCAGCTGAACAGGCGTTTGGGCGTCAGGGTGATCAACAGCTCATCCTCGCTGCGTGACAACAACCACTTTGCCAACGGTGACTCCACACCTCCGAGATAGCGTTCGAGCAGGCGTTCGAGCATGGCCGCACCGCCACTGTCGGCGAGCGAGGCATCCGCTTGCCCGCGGACTCCGAAATACGGCGGGTCATTGGTCGCCACCTCAAACCCGACACAGCCATTCGCTCGCAGCATGGCCACCAGATGAGAGGAGCTGTGCGATGCGCAGAACAGCTGCCCGCCTTCGCAGGCAAACCAGACGGATACAACCCTGGGATAACCGTCGGATCCCACGCAGGCCAGTCTCATAGGATAGCGGCAGTCATTGAGGAACGACTCTATCTCGTCACCCGACCAGGGCCCCTTTATACTCGCGTGCATGTTTGCTGCTCCTTTATCCGATTAATAAATGCTCTCGCGCGCAGATTATCGGACACGGGGCTCGAATTACCTAATACGATAGCACTGTGATCCCGCGCGCAAGAAGGGGCGTATTACACCGATGGAAACTCCGATAATCTACTGGTTCAGGCAAGACCTCAGAACCCGCGACCTGCCAGGCCTGCTCGCCGCTGCAGCCACAGGCAGGCCGCTGCTAGCCTGTTACATACTGGATGATCTCTCCCCCGGGGAACACGCCCTGGGCAGCGCCAGTCGGTGGTGGCTGCACCACAGCCTCGAAGCACTGGCGGCGGAGCTGGCAACCCTGGGCGGGACACTGGTGCTGCGTAACGGCCCGGCACCTGATGTCCTGGGTGAACTGCTAGATGAAACCGGCGCAGACACCATCTACTGCTCAAGGCTATACGAACCCTGGGCAGACGAACTGGAACAGGTTTTACACCAGTCCCTGGAGGCACGAGCCGTTACGTTCAAACGCTTCCCCGGTTCACTGCTGTTTGAACCGGGCACGGTGCTGAATCAAAGTGGCAGCGCTTTTAAGGTGTTTACCCCCTTCTGGCGCCACTGTCGCTCCGCCGACTCGCCCAGGGCGCCAAGGCCCCGGCCGACCAACATCAACTGGCATCAGCAAACGCCGGCCGGCGACACGCTTGCCAACTGGACGCTACTGCCCCGGAAACCAGACTGGGCGAAGGGCTGGTCGGATTTGTGGGAGCCCGGGTCTGCGGGGGCACAAAAGCGGCTGAAACAGTTTTTGGCCGGACCGGTTGCCGATTATACTGACGGGCGCAACCACCCCGCTCGCGAGGCGACCTCGCGGCTTTCGCCGCACCTGCATTTTGGCGAGATATCGCCCCGCACACTTTGGCACCGCGCACAGGACCTCGCGGCGAGCGATCCCGGAAGCCAGCAGCAGATCGACAAGTTTCTCAGTGAGATGGGTTGGCGAGAGTTTTCCCATCACCTGCTGCACCACTTTCCCCACATATCTTCGCAGCCCTTCAAACCGCAGTTCAGCCAGTTCCCGTGGCTGGGCAACGAGGCGGCTTTGCAGGCCTGGCAAATGGGCCAGACCGGCTACCCTATTGTAGATGCCGGTATGCGCGAGCTCTGGCAGACCGGGTACATGCACAATCGTATTCGCATGGTCGTGGCGTCGTTCCTGACCAAGCACCTGCTGGTGCACTGGCGCTCGGGCGCGCGCTGGTTCTGGGACACCCTGCTGGACGCAGATCTGGCCAATAACAGTTGCGGCTGGCAATGGGTGGCGGGCAGCGGCGCTGATGCCTCGCCCTACTTCCGTATCTTCAACCCGGTCATCCAGGGCGAGAAATTTGATGCCCAGGGTGACTATGTTCGGCAATGGATACCTGAGCTGGCTTTGTTGCCGGATCGCTACCTGAATAAACCCTGGGAGGCGCCCGCGGCCGTCCTCGAGGCCGCTGGTGTGACCCTGGGGGAAAACTATCCGGAGCCGTTGGTCGACCACAAGGCAGCGCGGGAGTCGGCCCTGGCAGCTTACGCATCCATCAAGGGGGACTGAGCACACTCTTGCCCAGGCCTTTGCTGCCACATCCTCAGTCCCGCCCTGCCCACAGCGTCTGTATCACTCTTCAGTCCAGTTGCACCAGTCAAGCATAATCTGTTGTTTTCTATAGATTTATTCAGGCGCTAAATCTCTACTTTTCGCCAGTTTTTCGATGCCTTCTACAAGCCCTCTCTGTACTTTTTCCCCAGGGCCACCCGCATACAGCACGAAGCTGTGCAGGGTGAATTTTTTGTTGGGGAGTGCGTTTGGTGTTGGTGTGGGCAAGAAACGTCGCTGTGCTGGCTATCTGCGTACTGCTGATGGGCAGCAAGATCATCATAGAAGTCCCGGCAGGTGGGGCGGTGCTCTCATCTAGTGGGCTGTACGCCTGCGCTGCCAACGAAAAGTGCACTATCGACATCGACAAACAGTACTTTGCCGAGACCTTCACGGCCGAGGCGGAACCAGGTTTTGAGTTCAGCGGCTGGAGTGCCGGGACTGGGGCTGTCTGCGGCGGAAGCCGGGATCCTTACTGCAGCGAGCTGGACGACGGTCCTTTTTCAGATTTTGAAGGCCGGGCTCAAGAACTGGCTCCAGGTAGCGTCGTCAACATGACGCCCTCCTTTGCCGGTAGTGATTACGCTGCATCACGGTCCAGGCCCCGATTTGAAGTCACCTCACATCACAGTACGCGCTACTATCAGGTGCATGGCAATGACCAGGAGGAAATCTGGGCACAGTTGCACGGTGCGGCCAACCCCCTGGAAGTAGACCGCAAGGTGGGTACCAAACCACTGGGTCATGCTGGCTTCCAGTATCAGTACAACTACCGCAGTGAGTTTGCCGCAAACGCTGCCAGTTGCCAGGTAGAATCCGGCGCGTTCAACTTTCGCTTTGAGACGGTACTGCCCCAACTGGCTGAAGCCGGGGCGATAAGCGCGCAACTTAAAAGACGCTGGCAACCGTTCCAGGCACTGATCACCGAGCACGAAGCCGGCCACCATGCGATCTACCGGCGCCTGGTAACGCAGTTGCCCCAGGTCATAACGGACCTGGGTGCCGTGCCCTGCTCCGAACTGGATGACCGGGTAAAGGTGGCGGTAGAGAGTGCGGTGGATGCTGTGAGACGTGCCAGCGTCGCGTACGACGAACACCACGGTGGCGAGACTTACGCGGTCTCCTCGCTTTAAATCCGAGCTGTGGGTTTCACATGCATCTTCAGTACTTCATCCGCGTGGTAACCGCTTAAAAAGCGCCACTGCTGCGCGCTGTACCACCCTACCGCGTTTGCTGGACAAGCTTCCCCGGCCACTCTACCCTGCTCTATTTTCAGCACCCGCTGCAATCCATTGTCGCCGCGGGCATTCCTGACCGGGAGTCGCAATAATGAACGCATACAACACTCTGGAAGCACGCAAGAAACGGGTCTCCGCACTGAATAACGCGATGGGTATCCTGCACTGGGACCAGCAGACCATGATGCCTGACGGCGCCGCCCCCGCGCGCGCGTCTGTGCTGGCCGAGCTCAGTGTGATGACACACGAAATGGAAACCGGTACTGAACTGTCAGACCTGATCGATAGCGCGGAAGCCGACGCCGGCCAGCTTGACCAGTGGCAACGTGCCAACCTGCGCGAGATACGCCACCAGTTTATCCATGCTAATGCGATGCCCGCGGATCTCGTGGAAAAGATGGTAATGGCGGAGTCGGATGCCCACATGACATGGCGGGTGGCGCGCCCCGCAAACGATTACAAAAGCCTGGCCCCGAAGCTGGATACGTTGTTCCAGCTCAAGCGTGAGGAGGCCAATATCAAGTCAGCTATTATGGGGGTCACGCCCTATGAAGCCATGCTGGACCAGTTTGATCCCGGCCGACGCGAGATTCAGGTTGACCACATTTTTGACGATCTCGAGGCGTTCCTGCCCGGATTTGTGCAACAGGTCATGGAGAAGCAAGCTGCGGGCGCCCAGCCGATTATGCCCGCCGGACCTTTTTCGACAGAAGCGCAGCGGGAATTGAGCCACGAGGTCATGAAGATTTTTGGCTTCCCCTTCGATCGTGGCCGGCTGGATACCGCGCACCACCCTTTCAGTGGTGGTGCAGACGGTGACGTGCGGATAACCACCCGCTACGAAGAAGATGACTTTATGAAAAGCCTGATGGCGGTCATCCATGAAACGGGGCACGCGCTCTACGAAGATGGCCGTCCACCCCAATGGCTGGGCCAGCCGGTGGGTCACTCCCGGGGCATGACCCTGCACGAGAGCCAGTCACTGCTGCTGGAAATGCAGGCCTCGCGCTCCGAGGAGTTCATTCGATTTCTGGTGCCACTGATCAAACGCGTCCTGGGCGGCAGCGGACCTGCCTGGGAAGCCGATAACATTCTGCGCATATACCGCAAGGTAGAGCCCGGCCTGGTACGCGTGTTCGCCGACGAGGTGACCTACCCCCTGCACGTTATCCTGCGCTACCGGCTGGAAAAGGCCATCATCGCTGACGAAATCAGCACAGCTGATCTGCCGGGTGCCTGGAATGACCTGATGGAGAAACTGGTGGGGGTAAGACCAGCGGATGATACTGATGGCGTGATGCAGGATGTGCATTGGCCGGAAGGTATTTTCGGCTACTTTCCAACTTATTCACTGGGCGCGATGGCATCCGCCCAGATTTTTGCGGCAGCCCAACGGGATGAGCCGGACATTCTCCCCGGGCTGGGCCGCGGTGACATTACCCCGTTGTTTAACTGGTTGAACACGCATATCCGCAGCCAGGGATGCCTCTATATGCCGGATGAACTGATTGAGCAGGCCACCGGTTCCGGCCTCGATACAGCGGCATTCAAGGCCGGTATCACTGCCCGTTACCTCGATTAGGGCAGGCCAACCGCCAAATGCGTACTAAACTGATCAGGTAGGTAGTTTCATTACAGAGATTGGCCGATGACGTGTTGGAGGGCGAAGTCATGACCCAGGCTATCATGGTTATTAGTATCGTCTGTGTCCTGGTGTGGTTAGCACTGCGCCTGTTTCCGAGGAAGAGAGAGTCAGTCGAAGGAACCTCTACCCGAGCCAGTCCCTTTCACGCTGTCTCCATACATCCTGGTTCCAGCGCCTGCCAGCAGGCAAAAGCGATGTTACACAACAGATACCTTTCCAGTGAAGCACCTCAGCTACCACTCGCAGAATGCACGGCCCAACGCTGCCGGTGTGTGTACAAGCACCATTCGGATCGCCGCACTGGAGGCGGAGACAGGCGCGCCATAGGGAGCGCCGCGCAGAATATTCTCCAGACCCGTGGAGATAGTGAGCGACGCCAAAGCAGAGGTCGCAGGCAAACGGATAATGACGACAATTTGTCCTGGGCCTGACCCGGGGTGCGGGCAGGGTCAGCGCCCTCCTTCAACGCTTTTTGGTGCCTGCCGCGTGCCAGCCGGGTCCTTTGCCGCATTCGGGGTGTAATCGTGGCCACCAACCGCGTTAATGGTTACGTCAAAATCATCTGTGCCCGCCATTCGACGATCTGCTGAGATGCCCTGACGGTGAATGGGCGTCCAGTCATTGATGAACAACGAATATCTTCCCTGGTAGAAAGGTAGGCAGGAGAAACTAATGAGTAAATTTTTGATCACTGGCGCCACTGGTTTCATTGGCAATCACGTGACCCGTATGGCACTTGAGGCTGGAGACGAGGTACGCGTGATGGTGATGCCCGGCGAGGACCGTTCGCCGCTGGAAGGTATGGATGTGGAGTTCGTCGAGGGCAATCTACTTGATCAATCGACGTTTGCACCGGCCCTGAAGGGTGTGGAGAAGATGTACCATCTCGCCGCGCTGTTCGCTGTCTGGACCAAGGATCCCGATCTGCACTATAAGATCAATGTGCAGGGTACCGAGGCGTTGATGAAGGAAGCAATGAAGGCAGATCTTCAGAAGATCGTTTACACCAGTTCCATCGCCGCCATCGGCATCAATCCGGGTGAGATGTCCAATGAGGAAACCCCGTTCAACTGCTGGCCATGGGCAAGCGAGTACATCATGTCCAAGTTTATTGCCCACCAGGTGGTCAAGGGCCTGGTGAGCAATGGTTTGCCTGCAACCATGGTATTGCCCGGCCTGCCCTTCGGGCCCGGTGACCGGGCGCCGACTCCGACCGGGGGATTGATCCTGCAGGTGTTAAAGGGCAAGGCCGGGAACTGGTGGCAGGGCGGCGTCTGCCCGGTGGATGTGCGCGACGTGGCCCGCGGCCATATCCTGGCAATGGAGAAGGGGCGCATCGGTGAATCTTATTGCTTGACCAACACCGCGGCCAATATGCCCAACAAGGACCTGATTGAGATGATCGGCCGCATCGCCGGTGTCGAGGGCGTTGCGACCCGAGAGGTATCCGCAAAGGTGATGTTGCGGGTCGCCCGCCTTATGGAGTGGTGGTCGAAGATAAGCGGCAAGGCACCCTTAACGACCTACAAGAACACCCTGTATATCCTTCAGGAGAATTACGTCGATGCAAACAAGGCCGTGACGGAACTTGGTATGCCCCAGAGCCCGATTGAACAGGCCGTCGAGGACTCAATCAGCTGGTTCCGCGAAAACGGCTACGTGTAAGCCCGCCCTCACCTTACTGGCTTTTGCCAACTGAGAAAGGACACCCCAATGAAAGCAACCGGCGCCATCTTCGAGGAACTCTCTGTCCAGAGCGAGAAGGGCCACAGGCACACGAATAACATCTGCTCAAAAAACTCCGAGAGCAACTACACGATAGACGGCAAGGAAATTTCTTTTCCGGTGATCGTATCCAACGCCTCGATGCTGATGAACGGCTTTCTGGTAAATGCGAAGGCCGCGCAGGCTATGCTTGAAGGTAGCGGTTTTCGGGTGGTAGAGATTTTTCCTGGCAAGGCCATCCTGCAATTGCTGGCTATCGACTACAAAGAGAACGACCTGGGTGACTACAACGAGGGAGCGATTATTTTCCCGGTATTGACGCCTGGAGAAAAGAAGCCCTTTCCTTTCTTCGGCGCGCTGAAGCGGATGGGCAACGGTACCCTGGGTAACTTCGTGTACAGGATGCCTGTAGACCAGGAATTCACCACCCACGCAGGGCGCTTCATCTGGGGTTTCCCCAAGTGGGTGAGCCGCATGGATATTGAATTCGGCCCCAGTGTCGCGCGCGGCACCTTTATTGATGAGGATGAACTGGTCTATTCCATAGCAGCGAAGACCGGCGGCAATAACACGCCCAAGGAGCAACGCGCTGCTTCACTGGCAATCCGTGACGGCAAGGCATGGAAAACCTATGGCACCAACAGTAGCTCCGGGTTAACTTTTTCGCTGGGCGGCGAAGCACCGGAGATTGGCGACAGCCACCCGTTGGCAAAAGAGCTGCGTACACTCGGCCTTCCCAAGAAACCGATGTTCACCGTTTCCGTCAAACGCACCAAAATGACCTTTGGCAAGCCGGAAAGCATCGACATTGGCGAGCCGTTCTCAAGCTAGGTCAATCTGACTTCAGACAGTAAAGATGCTGGAGGAGGTTTGCGAGGTGCTGCGCCAGGAGCTTGTGGTCATAAGCCCCTGAATTTGCGACGTTTTAATGGAGGCTCGGGTCTCACCCGCATGGCTGTATCAATTTGTAGCACATAAGATCGGCCCTGCTGGCCGCCCAGGCTAAGGCTGTGACATTCCGCACCGTCTGTGAAAACTTCGCCGCTAAAAAGAACGAAGGAATACAAAACCCTGAAGCAATCCAAGAAGCTGCACAGCCAATTGCAAACATACGTTTACCCTACGCTGGGGAATCTGATAGTCGGTGATATCGAGCGCGCCCACACAGTGAAAGCACTGGCCCCTATCTGGGAAACCAAGACTGAAACCGCCAACCGGATTCGAGCCATTCTGGAGCGCATACACGATATGGCAGGGGCGGAAGGTTTACGCACGGGTGACAATCCCGCCCGCTGGAAGGGCAATCTTGACCAGACACTTCCCATGCCCGGAAAAATATCCAAAGTTCAGCACTTCCGCGCCCTGCCTGTTGATGAGTTGCCCTATTTTATGCATGAGCTTTCCCTTAAGCAGACCGCGGGAGCAATGGCTCTGAGGTTTGGCATTTTGACCGCAGCCCGCTCCGGCGAGATTCGCGGTGCGACCTGGGATGAATTCGACCTGTCTAACAAAGTATGGACAATACCCGAGGATCGGATGAAAGGGGGCAGAGTGCACAGAGTACCGCTATGCCCCGATGCCATCACTTTGCTAAATGCCCTGCCCCGCTTTGATGACAATCATCTGGTTTTTGTCAGTCCCAAGGGCAAGATGCTATTCGATATGACGCTAACCAAAGTCATCAAGAGCATGGGGCGCACAGTCACACAACATGGCTTTCGCGCCACCTTTCACACATGGGCGCAGGATCACACTGCTTATCCAGAGGAAGTCTGTGAACTTGCCTTGGCTCACGTGAACAGTGACGCCACACGCGCATCCTATGCGCGATCTGCGCTTATCGATAAGCGCCGCCTGCTGATGGCCGACTGGGAGCATATTTGCTACCAGGGTCCTAAAAAAGGCACGGTGGTAGAGATCGGAAATCGCAAAAAAGACTGAAATTCAGAAGCTCTATCAGGCATCAGATAACCCCTTGGTTTCGGGTAGAAACAGTCAGACGGTGCGCGATCGCTTAACTTAAAAACCTTTCTTCTGTTGTTGGTGAATCAACCTTTTCAGCATTTTGGGCCAAGCGAACCATTTTGTCCCGCTCTTCAAGTATTGCCATTGATAACCCGCCATATTCTCCTCAAGTTATTGAAACCTCGGATCGAAAAGATGAACACTGTGCTCGGCCAAACCAGCACCAGCATTCAGGTAAATGTTGAATACAACATCTATACCGGCAGCCAATAATCTCTCTTTCTCGTCCTCATAGTGGGCAATGCCGGCCATTTTTCCATGAAACGCAACATGTTTGAGCTGATTTACCGCCTCTAGGTTGTCTTGGAAACTGGGCATGGTGAGTATGATAAGTTGAATGTTGTCGAGATTGATCTGTGCCCAAAAGTCAGAATCTTCTGCGTCTCCTGAGATGACATTCCGGCCCATCTTGCAATGTGCGTTAACACGTTCTCGATCAACATCTACTCCGCACACATCCTTTTTCAAATCGTCCCGCAAGCTATCATAGGCGCCAGCCCCCACGCGGCCCATACCAACGACCAATACCGACCCTTCGGGCTGGGAAAACTGGTCTTCCAACAGACGATCAGGTCGCTCGAAACGTTTGATAAACCCGCTCCAGCGCGTGTAAATGTAATGGGCTTTGGTATTAATGATGCTAGAAAAAACAAAGGAAAGGGATACGGCCAAAGCCATGATCACCAACCATTCTTTAGCTATCAGCCCGTGGACGACACTTGCCGAACAAACTATAAGGCCAAACTCACTATAGTTTGAAAGGCTCAGAGCAGACAAAAAAGAAGTTCGACTACGTAGTCTTAGCCGAGTCAGGCAGAAAAAAAACAACACCGCTTTAATCGGCAATGCCATCGCCATAATAGCAGCCACACCCAACATATCGACTGTTGGCAGTGCGGTAAATCCAATAGAGAGAAAAAAGGCGATAAGAAAAATGTCCTTAAAATTGAGCAGGGATCTGGCAAGCTCCGTTGCTTTGCTACCGCCGCTCAATAGCGCAGCAAACACTAGCGCTCCCAGTTGTGCCTTAAGCCCAACCATCTCAAAAAGTTCACCACCTGTAAGCGCCAGAAAGAACCCCGCCAAAGGCAGCATCTCTCCATGACCACAGCGCTCAAGCAGCTTATTCAGCATGGGCCTTGCCAGCGGTAGCGCAAACAAAGCCAGCGCCCACCATGACGGGGATTCGTCGGTGGCGAGCGAGACAAATATCACGGCGGCTATGTCTTGAATGATCAGAATGCCAATGGCTACCTGGCCATGGCGGGCTCGCAGTTCTCCTCTTTCTTCCAGAATTTGAACTGCACATACGGTACTGCTAAAACTCACTGCAAAACCGATCACCGCGGTGGCGGCCCAATCAAGGCCATCAAAGTATCTAAAGCCTGCGTAGGCCAATATAAAGCTATTTAGTATCGTCAGCAGCACTATCAATCCCATATGCGCTGTCGTACCAACCCAAATTTCAGTCTTAAACAAATTATGAATATTCAGCTTCAGGCCAATTGTAAAAAGCAGCAATGTCACACCAAGATCAGCAAGGGTCTGTAGTGAAGCATCTGGCTCTATACCTAGTGCATGCAGCCCAAACCCTGCCGCAAGGTAACCGATGAGAGGCGGCATGTTTACTTGTTTAACCAAATATCCACAAAGGAACGCTACCGCAACCCAAAGGTAATCCATTGCCGCCCCGTTTGTTATGTACTGCCTGACACACAACCATATTGGCTTATTCAAGAGAGCAGGACAATCCGAGAGCAGTCTTAACCTCCGGCCGATAATTTCAATCTGCAGTGCGGGGAAAAAAGAATGCTGGTTCGAGAAATTGAATTAATATAACCATATAAGATATTGATAATATGTAGGTTATTTGTAAAAGATAGGCGGTCGCACCCATAGTTGCCCCCATCTTGTCCCTCTCTCCAAGTTGCGCTGGACTTGCTACACTGCGTGTCGCTCGCTGCGCCAGCAGTGTTAGTCTTCGCCGAGGTTGTTTTAGTGATTTACAAGTCGGCATGCCATAGTCGTCGAGGCCCAAGTGTTTTCTTCCTTGATTCCCAGCATTATCGCCTTTGGCCTCGCTGCCCTGATGATCGGCATCGCGGGCAGCCGGCTGGCCCGGCTGGCTGATACCTTGGCCGACCGAACCGGCCTGGGCGAAGCGCTCTTCGGGGTCTTGCTCCTTGCTGGTGTTACTTCGCTACCTGATTTCGCCGCGACTCTGAGCGCAGCGTTAGACGCTCGTCCAGACCTGGCTATGAGTAACGTCATGGGCAGCATGGCTGCGAACCTGGTGTTTCTTGGCGTGGCTGACATTGTCTATCGCAAAGCCAATCTGGAACACGCGGCCGCGTCCCCGGTCAACCTGATGCTGGCGGGATTGCTGATTGTGTTGCTGTCTTTGCCGCTGCTCGCGATCTTAACGCCGACGGTCACCCTGTGGAACGTGCACCCGATCACGCCGGTGATCGTTGTCGCCTATCTGTTCGGCCTGCGCCTGGTTCGCCACACGCAGGCCAAGCCCATGTGGTTCCCTAGACTGACCCACCAGACAGTTTCAGATGAGCCTAAAAAGCATTCTGCTGATTCGGCCACTGTGTGGCTGGAGTTCATCGGCATGGCTGTCGTGACCGGTCTGGCCGGTTGGATGTTGATGGAGGCCGCCAAGGGTATCGCCGATCTTACCGGGCTTTCCGACACTCTGGTCGGCGGCCTGTTCACCGCCCTGGCTACTTCTACTCCCGAATTGGTAACCACCATCGCAGCGATAAGAATTGGGGCGCTGACCCTGGCAGTAAGCAATATCTTCGGTACTAACTGCTTCAACATGCTAGTTGTCGCCGCAGCTGACGCGGGCTATCCTCACGGCTCGATCTACCATGACATAGCACCGGTTCAAATGATATGGGGTTTGGTTGGCATTCTGATGACCGCCATACTGCTGCTGGGAATGGTTCGACGAGAAACCTATGGAATCGGCCGAATCGGATTCGAAAGTGCGCTGATCCTGTGCGTTTACGCCGTCGCGCTTAGCGCCGTGGCGCTGAGTACCTGAGGTGCCCGGCTTCCTGTTCGCTGATGGCGCTTAAACCACAGGGATCACAAGAGATCGCAATGGAAAAGCCGAGCGCGGATCAGAGCCGGAAATCATGGCACACGCTATCAACTGAAAATACGCTGGAGCTTCTTAGTGCTTCGGCGGATGGGCTCTCTCATGCCGAAGCGACAAAGCGGCTCGCGGAATATGGCCCCAACCGTCTGCCGGAAGCCGCCCGACGCAGCGGCTTCATGCGTTTTCTGCTGCAATTCCACCACATCCTGATCTACGTGCTGCTTGGCTCCGCTGTGATTACAGCGATGCTCGGCCACTGGATCGACACCGGCGTGATTCTGGCCGTGGTTGTCGCCAATGCCGTTATCGGCTTTATTCAGGAAGGCAAGGCGGAAAAGGCGATGGATGCCATTCGCCATATGCTGGCGCCCCGCGCAAATGTGCTTCGTGCAGGGGAAAGGAACAGCGTGGAGGGCGAAGCGCTTGTCCCTGGTGAAATAGTTTTACTTGAGGCGGGAGATAAGGTGCCCGCCGATCTGCGCCTGCTGGCCGCGCATGGAATGTCGGTGCAAGAGGCCATTCTTACCGGCGAGTCAGTGCCCGTTGAGAAACACACCGGACCGGTCGCCGATGATGCGCCTCTAGGAGATCGTTCGTGTATCGCATTTTCCGGTACTCTGGTGACGACCGGCCAAGGCAGAGGGGTCATCGTAGGCACCGGTAGCCGAACCGAGATCGGACGTATCAGTGGACTGCTTTCAGAAGTTGAAACGCTAACCACGCCGCTTGTGGCGCAGATGGGTATATTCGCCAAATGGCTGACCATCCTCATCCTGTTGATTGCCGCGCTGTTGTTGGCATATGGCTATTTCGTCGGTCACCACGATTTCGCGGAAATGTTCATGGCGGTGGTTGGGCTATCAGTCGCCGCGATCCCCGAAGGCTTACCCGCCGTACTGACCATTACCCTGGCGATCGGCGTCCAGGCCATGGCGCGACGCAACGCCATCGTCCGGCGTTTGCCCGCAATCGAGACGCTGGGATCGGTTTCCGTTATCTGCACCGACAAAACTGGCACGCTCACACGCAATGAGATGATGGTGGCCTCCGTGCTCACCAGTCAGCATCTTTTCGCTCTGGAAGGCGAGGGGTATGCGCCCGAGGGGCTTCTCAAGCTGGAAGATGCACATGTGGCACCGTCCGAACATGTCGTGCTGGAGGAGCTCGCCCGTGCAGCGGCGCTCTGCAACGATGCGTTTTTGCGCGAGCATAACGACGTATGGACGGTGGAGGGCGATCCCATGGAAGGTGCGCTTCTTGCCTTCACCGGGAAAATGGATGTGGATGTCCGTAAGACACAGGCTATGTGGGCACGCACCGACGCCATTCCATTCGATGCCAAGCACCGCTTCATGGCGACACTGAATCATAACCATGAACGCCATGCGTTCGTGTTCGTTAAAGGCGCACCGGAAAAGATACTCGACATGTGCCAGGATCAGCGAGGCATGGATGGAAAGACGGAAGCACTGGATATTGATTACTGGCATGGGAAAGCTGAGGCCGTCGCCGCGCTCGGACAACGCGTGCTCGCATTTGCCGTGAGATCGGTGAAGCCGGAACATACGGTGCTCGAACATGGGGATGTTGAAGGCACGCTCACCCTGCTGGGCATGACGGGGATGATCGACCCCCCGCGTGCGGAGGCGATTGCAGCAGTCAAGGAGTGCCACGGCGCAGGCATTCGTGTAAAAATGATCACCGGCGACCATGCGAAAACGGCCGCCGCCATTGCTAAAAAAATCGGCTTGCGAAACCCGGAACAAGTCCTGACCGGGCGCGATCTCGACGGTATGGATGACTCCGCGCTGCGTCAAACCGTTCTGGATTGTGACATCTTTGCTCGTACCAGCCCGGAACATAAGCTGCGGCTGGTTATGGCGTTGCAATCGCATGGCATGACCGTAGCGATGACCGGGGATGGCGTGAATGACGCGCCCGCCCTGAAGCGCGCCGATGCAGGCATCGCCATGGGCATGAAAGGCAGTGAAGCAGCCAAGGAAGCGGCGGAACTGGTACTGGCGGATGATAATTTCGTTTCCATTGCCGCCGCAGTGCGTGAAGGCCGCACCGTTTACGACAACATCAAGAAGGTAATCAGTTGGACGCTTCCCACCAACGCAGGCGAAGCGATGACCATCATCTTGGCGTTGTTGGCGGGGATGACGCTGCCGATAACCCCGGTCCAGATTCTATGGGTCAATCTGATTACCGCTGTAACACTGGGCATCGCACTTGCGTTTGAGCCGACGGAGGAAAATACGATGCGCCGTCCACCACGCCCGCGCGATGAACCGCTGCTAACCGGCGGGCTGATCTGGCATATCGTGCTGGTCTCGTTACTGTTTCTCTGCGGCGTATTCGGCATGTATCACTATAGCGTTGACCAGGGCTATTCGTTAGAACTCGCCCGCACCATCGCGCTCAATACGCTGGTGGTGATGGAAATATTCCATCTGTTCTTTATTCGAAATATCTATGGCACATCGCTGACATGGAAGGCGGTGCGCGGTACTCGAATAGTCTGGGCAGTAGTCATCGTCATTACTGTCGCGCAGTTTGCCATTACCTACCTGCCACTCCTGCAAACTGTTTTTGCTACGGAGGCTATTCCATTCTGGGATGGCCTACTGATTGTCGGTGTCGGCGTGGTGCTGTTTGCCATCATCGAAACGGAAAAACAGATTCGCCTTCGGGCATCACAAACAATGGCGGATTATCATGCCCGACCTTAACATTTTTATTCAAGATCATCAGAAATTGTGATTAAGCCTATAACCATGAATTTTTCAGATTAAGTGGCAAGTCTATCTAGCTGTCTTTGGTTTGGCACGGGATAGCTGGCGATACCTCGCCAGCTATGGTGAAGAGTTTTACGATTCGCCACGGTGGGGCATGAACACCCTCGCTGTCATACAGGTCGCGATTGCGCGGTACGGTCTCGGGACACAACATCCGTTCAACCTGAGATTCCTGGCTGCAGGCGACGTAGCTACTCTTCTGGCGAAGATCGCAATACGTGGTCCAATTGACTCCAACTGCGAGTCCTTGCTAACGGTGAAAGGTCACCTCCTTTTTAGTTGAGCGACACCATCGATCCGCGGAGCTAAAAGATACCGTGACGGACACGGCGGTACGTGATGCGTGCTGGATAGCCAGCTGCGATTTGAAACGGCGTTGGCCGTAAAGATGGGCGAGAGCCCGGGGATTGAATAAAGAGCTGGCAGCCATAGGCTGGTACGGCATTAAAGCTCCGCTGACGATGACTACCGTTTATTGCCAGTTTGGCTGGCGAGGGCGGTATCCTCATCCACATTTCCGCTGTGGCCGCGTATAGAACCGTTATTGGTATTCAGTGGGTCCAGTATAGTTAGACCGAATTCGCTGGGAACTAAGGAATTCAATCGCGAAGCGCCGTCCTTCGGGGCCTTACCGCCATTGTCACTACCGCGCTGCGCTCGCTAGTGACGATGGCGGCGTCGAGCAGTTCCCTGCCTTGACGAATCAGTAGACCCTCCGGTTCTGCTCTCGTACCGGGTGATCCGCGGTGGTTCCAGTGGAAACACGCAGCTCACTACGCGTTGTGCTATCAGGCACCCCGCCTGCCCCACTCATTTTCAGCTGTTCACTCTCCCATTGCACAACGTCGGCGAGTCGCCAGCGGGTGCAACCCGCAGCAAGTTTTATGGGATCCGGGAATCGCCTGCTTTGTGCCCAACGCCAAATAGTGGCGCGACTCAGCTGGAAGCGTTCGGCCAGGGCTGCGTCTGTCACATAGGTTGCTTGATGCATAACGTGTCCTCGCTTGAAGATCTGAATCCAGACGTCACATTCTGCCTGTCTCCCGCGAGATGTTGAGTATTAATCAATGCGGGGGCGCGAGTTGATTGAGCCAGCCAATAGCCGCACCCGCAATCAGTACGATAAATGCGCACACGTTTTTTTAAGGTGGGGGTAAGTGTAGGGTAGATACATTATCCACTCATAACACTTTGATTTTATTAAAAATATGGAGGCTCGGGTCGGAATCGAACCGGCGTACACGGAGTTGCAGTCGGTATTAATACCGGAATCTAGTGGAATGAATCGGTACGAAACCCACTACTTTGCGGGCTTTCCGGGAGAATTGGGTTTAATTCGATTCCGGTGGATTCCGTGGGCTTCCGACCTGAGTGCGCCAGAATTGCGCCAGACGATCATCTACCTTGGCAGCCCGCTGGCCACTTGCCGGGCTACCAAACACTCTCCCCCACTGTGCCTGCTGATGCGGGTATTGTCGGGGGCTATTCCACCTCTTTTTTTTGCTGAGACTGGCAGTAATGATTCTCTACAGCGTTCTGCCACGAAAACCCGTCAAAGCAGCTCAGCTAGTCACGGGTATTAGGTGGGTATGCCTTAGGCCAGGTTTGCGCTTACAGGCTCAGGATTCGGACTTCTTGATAGCATCGCGGGGTATGTTGGTGGGTATAGCCCCCGGGGCGCTCCCCCCTTGGAGGCCATTCTGTTGGATATTGTAGTGGTCAACTATTCCCGGAAGTTGAGTTAAGTTTTTCTTCTGCTACAGCGGGAGCCAGGCCGTCGCTGTATCGATGGGGCCGTTCCCAGTTGTAGTAGGTCATCAGGTAGTGGCTGATATCTCGCCTAGCCTCTCTCATCGTTGGATAGCCAACTGTTGGAACCCACTCGGTCTTCAAACTTCGAAACACGCGCTCCATCGGCGAGTTGTCCCAACAATTTCCTCTACGGCTCATGCTTTGCAACATTCGATATCGCCACAGCCTTTGGCGAAATAGTCTGCTGGCATACTG
The DNA here is from genome assembly GCA_963765545.1 of uncultured Gammaproteobacteria bacterium. Taxonomy (GTDB): domain Bacteria; phylum Pseudomonadota; class Gammaproteobacteria; order Pseudomonadales; family Halieaceae; genus JARRPM01. Next base: position 641,303 of record CAVXWW010000004.1, read on the forward strand.
GCTTCCCTGGTCGCTGTGAAACATGATTCCACTGGGCTGGCCTCTTTGCATATAAGCCATGTCCAACGCAGCGACAAAAAGATCCGCGTTGGGTTGTGTAGAGAGCGCCCAGCCGACTATCCTGCGCCGATAAAGATCCAGGACAACGGCAAGATAGTGCCAGCGCCCTTGAGCCCAAACGTAGGTAATGTCGCCACACCAGACTTCGTCCGGCCCTGATACATCAAACTCTCTATTCAACCGGTTGGGAATATCGAGGCGCTCCACTGTGGTCTGTTTGTAGCGGTGCGGCCCAGGTTGCTTGCTGATTAGGCCAGCTTCCCGCATCAGGCTACGTACTTTGAAACGGCCGATAACCGTGCCCTCAGCCTGCAGCATATCCACAATAGTACGGCTGCCAGCTGAGCTACGGCTCCGCGTGAATATCGCGTTAACCCGGCTTCTCAGCTGGAGTCGCTCAACATCAATTACCCGTTTTCGATTCCGATAGCCGTAGTAGCTTGAACGCGTTACATCAAATACCTTACAGACCAGCTCAACAGGATCCCGCTCACTTATTTGGTCTATTAACGCGTACGATTCATCTCGTCCGACATTAAGAGAGCGGTAGCCTTTTTTAATATGGATTTTTCCTGCTCTAGCCGGCGAACTTGAGCCTCTAACTCCTGGATTCTTCTTTGCTCACCGGTGAAGGCCTTTGCTTTGGGCGTGACACCCAGGCGCTCGCCCTCGAGCTGGTCGATCCACCGCCTTAATGCCGTTTCACCAATATCCAAAGAGCGGCAGGCCTCAGCAACTGAATAGCCTTTCTTCAGCACCAGATTGGCTGCTTCACGCTTGAAATCCGTATTAAATGATCGTCGTAGTCTTGCCATTGAACACCTGCGTGAGGGTGATTTTACCACCCAAGTTGGTGTCCGGTTTGATTAGACCACTACAGGACCGGTTGGTCCTCGAGCTCGCCCATACGCCCGGCGAAAGCCACGTGATCCGCGCCGGAGATATCCTGGTCACGCAAGAACAGGACCCGGTGCTTGAGCAGGGCAGCGTAGACCTCATCGAACAACCCGTCATCGTGAGCCGCGTCGCGCAGACTGACATCCAATAGTTCGGCGCCGATATTGCAGGTGAGTTGTTCGATACGCATATGTGCCTCCGCAGGTCAGGTAAGCGCTAATCCTAAACGGTGCCGGCAGTCCTGCAACCCCCCTGCTCGGGGGGGGCTTCTCGGGTAAAACAAGTCTAAGCTGCCGACACTATAACGTCTCACCTGACAGCCAGCCCCTGGAAGCCCACTTATGAGCAAAGTTGCCCGAAATGGCAAGATCGACAGCACATGGGTGTCTCTAAAAGCTCTCGCCCCTGGTGTTACCGTCAGCGCGGTCATCGCCGCAGCCGCCAGCTTCCTCGCCGGCCACTACGGGGCGCCGGTAATGCTGTTCGCACTCCTATTGGGCATGGCGCTCAACTTCCTTTCGGACGATCACAAGTGCAAGCATGGAATTGAGTTCACCGCTCGAGAAGTCCTGCGAATTGGCGTCGCCCTGCTCGGCATTCGTATCACCTTCGGCCAAATCGCGGCGCTTGGCTGGGAGCCGGTGGTGCTGGTGATCGGGTCCGTTGTCGCCACCATTTTGGTATCTGTCGCAGCCGCGCGCGCGCTGGGGTTTCCAGCGATATTCGGCGTGCTCACCGGCGGTGCCACGGCGATTTGCGGCGCCTCAGCCGCACTGGCCCTTTCGGCGGCATTACCAGCATCACCCCGCAAGGAACAAGCCACACTGTTCACCGTGATCGGCGTTTCAGTACTGTCAACGCTGGCTATGATCGTTTACCCGATGATCGTCAGAGTAGCCGGACTCGATAATATCCAGGCTGGAATGTTTCTGGGCGGCACCATTCACGACGTCGCCCAGGTCGTTGGCGCCGGCTACAGCATGTCAATCGAGACCGGCGACACTGCCACCGTGATCAAACTTATGCGTGTCGCGATGCTGCTACCGGTCATCATCTGCGCCACCATGATCACCCGCGCGCGCGGTGTGCCTGAGGGCGGCGTCCGCCCACCCCTGCTACCCTGGTTTGCTGTTGGCTTTGTCGTTCTTGCCGGTATCAGCAGCACAGGTTGGCTCAGTGAAGGGATCGTCAACACCTGCAATGAAATCTCGCGCTGGTGCCTGGTTATCGCTATTAGCGCCCTGGGCATGAAGACCCACCTGAAGGACATTCTCAGCGTTGGATTCCGTCCAGTGGCCCTGATGCTGGGCGAGACGGTGTTTCTGGCGGGGCTGGTGCTTTTTATCCTCCGATAGAGATCCTGGGCTGTGCGTGGCTATTTCATAATCCACACCTTTTATCAATCAGTTATGAGCACCTACCACTCTGGCCATAGTCACTAACACCCTCCCCAGAAACCACCAAACAAACCCGGCATCTGGCTGGAGCGCTTCGACAGCTGCGCCAGGAAGCTGGCTCTGGATGCAGGGGGGGATCGGTGGCGGCTGTGGGCATTTCATTCGCCGATTCTAACAATTGCGGCGACTTAACTTGTCACATATGGACCATCCCCTTTTGCAAGTTGATTACTGATGGGTTTTATAGGTCTGAGTTGCAGTCATATATTCGGCATCTAAGCTAAGCTTGTGCCCTGATGTAAATCCGCGCTCCTCCACCTCATCAATACCCTGACCTCCAAGGGCCGTGGCAAGTTACAGGTTCTAAAAAAGCCGGTATGACCTACTCACCATCATTCAAATCAACGTTAGCAAACTCGTGATTGCATTCAGTTCGTTAAAAGAAACTGACCGATATTGAGTATCAGGCAGCAGTTGTTTGTGCTCTGTAGTTAAATTCCTCTCCCGTATTCAACATCATCCAGATGATCCGCGCGTTCTTGTTGGCCAATGCGACAGCTGCTTTGTTATGGCTCAGCATCGCCTTTTTCCTGCCGACCCAACGGTTATAGTCGTTATCCAAGGTCTTGTAGTGACTCAAAACTGCCCTGGCGCCATGGATCAACAGCGTCCGGAGGTAGCGGTCGCCGCGCTTACTCATCCCCAGCAGAATTTGCTTGTCTCCGCTGGACGATTGTCGCGGTACCAGCCCTAACCAGGCTCACATATGTCGGCCATTGCGGAACTCTTTTGGGTTGGGTACTGCTGCTATGATCGCAGTGGCGGTCAACTCACCGACTCCAGGAATCTTCAGTATGCGCTGGCAGTTCTCATTCTGTCGACACAGTTGCCGGATCTTGGTATCCAGGTTTTTCAACCTACCTTCAACATCCACCAGTTCATCGTACAGATCCTGCATAGACTCACGTGATGATTGCGTCAGTTCGTTATCGCTGTCAGCAATTGCCACACAGAGTGAGGATTTGACTCGCGCGGCTCCGGGAGTAAGGACAACCCCGTACTCCAGGCACAGCCCTCTGATCTCGTTGATCAGCGCCGTTCGATTCTTGACGATTCGAGCACGTATGCGATGGATTGACTGAATATCCTGCTGTTCAACCTGCTTGATCGGCACAAAGTTCATTGATGGTCTGCTGGTAGCATCCACGATGGCCTGCGCATCGTTGGCGTCGTTCTTGTTAGTCATTACAAACGGTTTTACGAACTGCGGACTGACTAGCTTCGCGGTGTGACCGCTGCGTTGAAAAACCCGCGCCCAGTAGTTGGCTCCTCCGCACGATTCCATCACGACAGTGCATGGTGCCAGATTTGCAACATATGCTGCGAGTTGGTGCCGAGGCAGGCGTTTTCTCATAACCGCTTTGCCACTATGATCAGTGCCGTGGAGCTGAAAGGTATTTTTGGCAATATCAATGCCCAAAATGCTAATAGTAGTCATGTCTATCTCCCATCCCAGGTTAAGGTCCTTCAGATAGAAGGCTAGTCTGAAGGCTGACACCGCGCTAGCGGTGTGGGTGGAGATGGTTCATTACATTAATACCGGAACGAGGTATCACGGCGACGATGAAGCTATTCGATTCTGGTGTTTCATGTTCGGATTTTTATACCACTTCGCCATGCCGACGGTGCCATTCCGGTCTGCCGCCGAAATGCGCGCGCGAATGCACTCGAATCTGAATAGTCCAGAGTTTCGGCAATCTCGTTGACGGTTAGGGATGTGTTTCGCAACAGTTGTTGTGCAATGTCCGCTCGACATTCATCCAGCAGTTCTCGTAAACATGTGCCGGAGTCCCGCAGGCGCCGGTTCAAAGTTCGCTCATGGAGTGAGAAGAAGTTGGCGATATCACCGGCTTTAGTCCGATGAATAAGTACCGCAGATTGGATGACGCGCCGGGCCTGCTCCGCGAAATTATCGTGGTATTGATATTCAATCAGGTCGATCTGTTTTTTTAGCAGCCGCTGTAATTCCGGGTCGGCACCCATTACTGGCCTGGTCAACCAGTCAGCGGGAAACAAGACGCCGCTTTTTCCCGAGTTGAAGCGCAGTGGGGCCTTGAAGTAATGAACGAATGGCCGCGTATTCGTCGGCTTGGCGTGAGTAAACTGAAGTTCCGTTGCCTGCCATTTCACTCCGCAAAGCTTTCTCAAAACATTAAAGATTGCGGTGACCGCTGCATCAGTAACTTGCTCGTTGGCTGCTTCTACAGGATAAGTGATGCTGTAACCCACGAATGCGGTATCAGATTTCTCCTCCAGGTAGACCACGGCGCCGTTAGAATGCAAGTGCAGGTAGCGGATCAAGCCCTTTATCGCGCTGGCTATATCTGGCGCTTGTTGAATAAATAGTCCAGCAATCCCGTATGAGGAAGGGCTGGTATTGCGCCCCACAAGGTGACCAAAATGGCGACAACCGGATTTCTGCGCGCACAGCTCCAGCAGGCGACTCCGGGTGGCGTTGGGGATAATAGTATCCGGGTTTTCAAACAACTGGATATCAAAACCCAGCTCAGCCAATGTCGCCTCAGGCTCCAGCCCGAGCTGCTCAAGAACGCTCGGGATCGAAACAGCGGGCGCGATCCGAACTGTTTCGACGTGGGGCATTGGGCGGTCCATCGGCGCCATCAATGAACATCTCGCGGTTTTCTGACGTAGGTCAGTTAGTTTACCCCATACTGTCTATAAATGTATGACTACTGTCTTAATATGTCGGATATGGGAACTAAAACAGGACTATACTTAAAGGGTAAGTCAGCGTTTCAGCTGTTTATGGTGCAGCGGCTGCCCGAAAGCTCTTTATAGGGATGAGCGCTGTTATTTTAGTGGGGGTAAATCATGATTAAAAAATGGTCGTCAATCCTCACCACAATTTTCATCTTGCTTACCCCCATCGCAACTTTCTCAGCGCCTGAGGGTAGCCAGCTTTCCAACGGCAAGCAAACCACGCTTGGTCTTTACGTAACTGCCGCGCAGGCCCATGAAAAGTGGAAAGCTGCTCCAGAAGAGGTGACAGTTATCGACGTACGGACCCCTGAAGAGTACGCCTTTATTGGCCACCCGGAAATGGCATGGAACATTCCCCTTGCCTTTGTCACCTACCAAAGAAAGAACGGAAAAACCGAGTATGGGCCGAAGATGAATGAGAATTTTGTCGCCGAAGTAAAAGCAATCGCTGGACCGAATGACATCCTGCTACTCATGTGCCGGTCAGGTGACCGCAGTGCCATGGCAGTCAACCTTCTTGCGGCTGCTGGTTATACAAACATTTATACCATCACCGATGGATTTGAAGGAGACAAGGTGGAGGACCCCGAAAGCGTCTTTAACGGCAAGAGAATGAGAAACGGCTGGAAGAATTCGGCCCCCTGGGTCTACAGCATTGACCCCGAGAAAATCATTTTGGAAGAGTACACATCTAAACAATCAAACTAGTGATAGCAGGAGTAAAGACGATGAGTAAGACAGTGAAGAAATCAACCACCGTGCCTTTGGACTGGACGCAAGTGTGGTTCACGAACTGTCCGATGGTGTCCGCCAACAATGTGGACCAGGAGTTGGGCTGGTGTCGTGAGGAGTTCAAAAAGATTGGCGTCGACTATGCCTATTTTCGCTCCGCGCCGGAGAACAACTGGTACCCACACTACATACACAATCTCGACAACCTGATTCGCTTTGGCGGCCTGAACCCGGCTATCCACGTGCGCGCCGACGTTCGTCGCACAGTGTTGCTGGGGGCAACGTGGGTCTACGAGGGTGGGGTGATGCAGGTGCGGGCCCGCGACAAGATCTTTCGCGTTACGGATTTGAAGGGCAAGAAAATCGGTATTACCAAGAGCCACAACACCATCAAAAATGACTGGTGGCGCATCCAGGAGCACCAAGGTATCGAGAATATGCTGATGCTGCATGACATGACCATGGATGATATTGAGCTGGTCGAGTTCGGATACCCGGATGACTGGTACGACAAGCCCGAGATGCTCACCCCGCCGATGAACAACCCCTCAGAGTTGTGGATGCGCCGCGACCATAAGCACGATTATGCCTTCCGGCCATTGGAGAAGGCCCTGCTCGATGGGACCGTTGATGCCATCTACAACCAGATGGGACAACTTGGGCAGCTCTCGGAAGCCACCGGCGAAATCAAGTCCATCTTCGACCTGTCCAAATTGCCTGACTGGACGCTACAGGTCGCCAACACGCCCGCCGTCATCACCTGCACCGACGTGATGGCCAAGGAGCACCCTGAACTGGTCATTGCCTACATGAAAGCCATGATCAAGGTCGGCCGCTGGGCCAATGACCACAAGCGCGCCGCAGCGGAGATTCTCAACCGGCAGACCTTCTACCTGGATGCAGAGCACACCTACGAGGGCATCAAGCACGTCGATATGGTGCCAAGCCTATGTGCGCAGAATCTGGAAACCATCAAGATCGGCAAGGACTTCATGTTCAGTCACGACTACATAAAGAACGATTTTGATGTGGAAGAGTGGGCGGCTCCGGAGTTCCTGGAGCGGGCCGCTATTGAAGTACTTGAGGAGGAGTGGGAGAGAAGAAGCTGGAGCAAGCTTCCCAGGGGAGGCAAGATCGACGTGGACGGTACGCGGCTCGGCTAGTCGCAAGTAGACCTGTTTAGCAGAGGGTTTTCCTCCGACAGCAGGGCACGAAGGCCGAACCCGGTTTCGGTCGAGACCGGCAAGGACTTCATGCTCAGTCACGATTACATCAAGAATGACTTTGATGTACAGGAGTGCGCCGCCCCCGAGTTCCTGGAGCTGCCCTCCATGGAGCCGGCGTTGGGCTGTGACCGCGGCGGGCAGCTTGAGAAAATGGAGAGAAGTTGATGAAAGTGGTTATCGTTGGTGGTGTGGCCGGTGGTGCATCCTGTGCTGCGCGCCTGAGAAGACTGGATGAGAACGCCGAAATCATCATGGTGGAAAAGGGGCCATACGTGTCCTACGCGAACTGTGGTCTGCCTTACTATGTCGGCGGCGTGATTGAAAAGGAATCCAGCCTGCTGGTGGCCTCGGAGCAGATGTTCAGGAGCGTGTTCGGCATTGATGTGCGCACCAACTGCGAGGCGGTAGCCATCTCGGCGGATGACAAGGCCATCGATCTGCGCAACGTCGAAACCGGCGAAATCATCACGGAATCCTACGACAAGCTGGTTTTGTCCCCCGGGGCGGCGTCCATTCACCCACCCCTGCCGGGCATCGACCTGCCCGGGATATTCCAGGTTCGCACCGTGCCCGACGTGCGGGCGATAAAGGAATGGATCGAAGGCGGCACCACTTTCCTCGCCGGCATGTCCAATTACTCAGGCATCCAGATGAAGAAACCTACCCGGCGGGCCGTGGTAGTGGGCGGCGGGTTTATCGGCCTGGAAATGGCGGAGAATCTTGTGCACCTGGGCTTCGAGGTCACGGTGCTGCAGCTGCTGCCACAAATCCTGGGCCCCCTGGATCCGGAAATCGCAGTGATGGTTGAGGAGTACATCAGGGGTAATGGCGTGCAGCTGGAACTTGGTGACGGCGCCGCTGAATTCGAGCAACTCGAAAACGGCTCCATCAGCGTCAAGACAGGTTCCGGCAAGACCCACGCTGCGGACGTGGTGATTCTCGCTATTGGGGTGCGTCCGGAAACCGCGTTGGCGAAAACCGCGGGCCTGGAGATCGGAGCGCGCGGCGGTATCCGCGTTGACGACCAGATGCACACCAGTAACCCGGACATTTTTGCTGTCGGTGACGCCATCGAGGTGAAGGACTTCGTGACCGGCGAGTGGAGCCTGGTTGCTCTGGCAGGGCCGGCGAACCGCCAGGGCCGAATCGCGGCAGATGTGATTGCTGGTCGTGACTCCAGCTTCCGCGGCACCCAGGGCACGGCGATTATAGGCCTGTTCGGCGGGGCCGTAGCATGGACAGGGGTGAGCGAAACGACCCTGGATAGGCTGGGTGATACCGACTATGAAAGAGTCTATCTCTACCCCAACTCGCATGCGGGCTACTATCCCGGGGCGAAAATGATCGGCCTGAAAGTGTTGTTCCGCAAATCCGATGGCACGGTGCTGGGTGCCCAGGCATTGGGCGAGGATGGCCCTGCGGTGGACAAGCGCATCAGTGCCCTGGCCATGGCAATCCAGATGGGGGCGACAATCTATGACCTGGAAGAAGCGGAGCTTTGCTATGCGCCGCAATTCGGCAGCGCCAAGGACCCTGTGAACTTCGCGGGCATGGTCGCGGCGAATAGCATGGAAGACGGGATGCCGGTCTGCCACTGGGACGAATTGGAAGGCGCCTTCCTGTTGGATGTGCGCCAGCCGGCGGAACTGGTGATAGAGAGTGTTCCCGGCGCGGTCAATATTCCGATCGGACAACTGCGCTCGCGTATGGAAGAGCTGCCCAAGGATAAAGAGATTCACCTTATCTGCCGCTCCGCCCAGCGCGCGTATTACGCCCAGCGGATGCTCGCGCAACATGGCTTCAAGGTGCGTACTCTCTCTGGGGGCATCCTCTCCCGGGCCATGCATGTTTCGGAAGAGATGAAATGAACGCGTCTCTTCAAATCGTGACCTTGTTGTTCACGGTGTTTTGGGCAGGGCAAATATAGCCCGTGAGTGCTGTAATGGAGTTTCTGCAGAGTACGTTCACGCCCTTGGTGTTCGTTTTTACCGTGTCCAACCTCGCCGCCATGGGGCTACAGGTAAGCCTGCACGAAGTCATGGAGGCGGTGAAAAACAGGGTCTCCATTGTGCTTATCTTTGTCTGGGGCTGGATCCTGGGGCCGGCTCTCGGCTACCTGATAACCCTGCTGCTTCCACTTGAAGCACCCTACGAGGTAGTGATCCTGCTCGCCAGCCTTGCACCCTGTGCACCATTCCTGCAGCAGATGGTGGGAAAAGCCAGTGGCGATATCAGTTTTGCCGGGGCTCTCATACCACTGGTTGCCGTCGGTACGGTGATCCTGATGCCGGTAATGGCTCCCTTTTTGATCAAGGGGCTGACTGTCAATGCCGTGGCGCTGGCAAAACCGCTGCTTTTGACCATACTCCTGCCCCTGCTGATTGGCGCGACGATAAGGCACTACTACGGGAACACGGCGACTCGTGTCTACCCTGCTGTGAAAGTCCTCGCAAAACTCTCGACCTTGCTCACGGTCCTGTGGTGTTTACTTCTTTACGGGAAGGGCATGCTCAATACCGCGGGAGAACTCGCGTTGCTTGCCATGACCATTTTTATGGTCGGCATGACCCTGGTCACCTACCTGGTCGGTTTCGGCATGCGGCAGAACCAGCGCAGTGTCATGGCGCTGGGGATGGGTACGCGCAATGTTGCCGCCGTGTTGGCAGCGGCGCTCGCCATTCCAAATGCGGACCCGCGCATAGTGGTGATGACCGTCATGTGGACTTTGTGGTCTGTTGTGCTCGCGGCAATTGGGGCCCGGCTATTTGCCAGACAGGCCGACAAAGTAAGTGCGTCCGCCGCGGTATGAGTTGTTTTCGGCGTCGTTACTAATGTTTTACCTGATCTATGCGTTGACACTGTACCTGTTGCCGCCGGGCTCAGCGTGAAAATGACTTGGACGGCTGGCTAAACCCTATGGAAAGACTACGTAAATACCTGCCGATCCTGACCTGGGGCGCGCAGTACTCGCGGCAGACCCTGGTCAACGACCTGGTAGTGGCGGGGATCGTCACCGTCATGCTGATACCCCAGTCGCTGGCCTATGCCCTGTTGGCCGGGCTGCCGCCGGAAGTCGGGTTGTATGCTTCTATGTTACCGCTGCTGATGTACGCGGTCTTTGGTACCTCCCGGGCGCTCGCGGTCGGGCCGGTGGCAGTGGCCAGCCTTATGACCGCTGCCGCTGTGGCACAGTTTGCAGACCAGGGTACACCCGAGTACCTCGGTGCGGCGGTGGCGCTGGCGATGGTTTCAGGATTGCTGCTGGTCGGCATGGGACTATTGCGGCTGGGCTTTCTCGCCAATTTTCTCAGCCATCCGGTCATCTCCGGCTTCATCACCGCCTCGGGTATCCAGATCGCAGCCGGTCAGTTTGGGCCTGTGCTGGGCATTGATGTGCACGGCGAAACCCTGGTCGATGTGCTGGTTTCCATGTATCACAACCTCGGGCAGTTAAATACTTACACCGCGGCGATCGGTCTTGCGTCGCTGGGTTTTTTGTTCTGGGTGCGGCGCGGGCTCAAGCCCCTGTTGCTGCGAATCGGGCTCGCTGAGCGAGCCGCTGACATCCTGGCGAAAGTGGGCCCGATCGCCGCCATTGCATTGACCACGATTGCTGTCTGGAGTCTAGGGCTGGAAGCGCACGGCGTTCAAATAGTGGGCGAAGTCCCGCAGGGGCTTCCAGCGATCGCATTGCCGCCCATGGACCTGTCACTTTGGGTGAAGATCCTGGTTCCCGCCCTGCTGATTTCGATCGTGGGTTATGTGGAGTCCATTTCGGTAGCGCTCACGCTCGCAGCGAAACGCCGGCAGAGAGTAGACCCGGACCAGGAACTGATTGCCCTGGGCATGTCCAACGTCGGCTCCGCGGTGTCCGGCGGCTTTCCGGTTACCGGCGGCTTCTCTCGCTCGGTAGTCAATTTTGACGCCGGGGCCGAAACTCCGGCTGCCGGTGCGTTCACTGCGGTAGGGATCGCGATAGCCACTCTGTTCCTGACCCCGCTGCTGTACTTTCTGCCGAATGCGACTCTGGCTGCGACGATTATTGTCGCCGTGCTATCACTGGTGGACCTGGGTGCTATCAAGCATACCTGGCACTATTCCCGGACAGATGGTGCGTCCATGGTCGCCACTATACTCATCACCCTGACGCACGGTATCGAGTTCGGGCTGATTGCAGGTGTTGGGCTGTCAGTATTCTTGCATCTTTACCGTACCTCCAAACCGCACGTGGCGATCGTGGGCCAGGTGCCGGGTACCGAGCATTTCCGCAATATCAGCCGGCATAAAGTGGTCACTGACCCACAGGTGTTGTCACTTCGGGTGGACGAGAGCCTGTACTTTCCTAACGCCCGCTTCCTCGAGGAACGTGTCAATCAGGCGGTCGCTGATAATCCAGCTGTTCGCGACGTCATCATCGTTTGTCCCGCGGTAAACGCGATTGATGCCTCGGCGCTGGAAAGTCTGGAGGCGATCAATTTGCGACTCAAGGACGCCGGCATCAACTTGCATCTGTCCGAGGTTAAAGGGCCTGTCATGGACAGTCTAAAGCGTTCGAATTTCCTGAAGGGACTGACCGGCAATATTCACCTGACCCAGTATGATGCGCTCGCGAGCATCAATCCTGATCTCGCGCGCAGTACGGCAGTAGCGGCCAGGGAGGCAGAACTTCCACAGTTAGGTAGCGTTACCCAACCTCAATGGAGAAAAAGATGAAAACCTCTTATTCACTGGATGAAATCATCAAGATAGATGAGGGTTTGTGCATCAATTGCGATGCTTGCATCCGATGCTGCCCCGGCGGTCTGATCATCAGCGAACAATTCCCTGCTCCAACTCCAGACTCCTGGGATTTATGTATTGACTGTGGTCATTGCGTGGCGATTTGTCCTACCGATGCACTGCATCAACGGGCAATGGGCCCTGAGAATTGTGAGTCGATTGACCCTCGTCTTATCCCAACATGGGACGAGGCCAGACAATTTTTGGTTTCACGGCGTTCAATTCGTGGCTACGTCAACAAACCGGTTGAGAAAGACAAAATTTTGCAGCTTCTGGATGTTGCCCGCTATGCAGCAAATGGCGGCAACCGTCAGTTGCTGCGCTGGCTGGTGATCAACGACCCTGCGAAGGTTCGCCAGGTCGCTGAGTTGACAATCGACTGGATGAAGAGCGTCAAGGATACGAACCCTGGGCTCTACCATGAAGCCAAACTGGAAGTTTTTATCAGTCACTGGGACGCTGGCAGGGATCAAATCGCCAGGGGGGCGCCCTGTATTATCCAGGCATGGGCCGGTAAAGATGAGCGGACGGCACCTCCGGCTGCCGCCATTGCTATCGCCCACATTCAATTGGCGGCAACCGCTCTCGGATTGGGGTCCAGCTGGACGGAGGGTATTGGTTACGCCAGCCGAGCGTACCCACCCCTGCTTGAAGTACTTGGTATGCCGGAAGGACAAATTCCGTTCGGCACATTCCTGATCGGTTACCCGACCGAGTACTACCGCAGCATTCCTGCCAGAAAACCGATTGATATTACCTGGAATTAGAACTATGGCCGAGATTAATGATGAAATGAATTACTCAACTCTCCTGGTCGAGCAACGCGATAGCGGATTGTTGATTGTCACGCTCAACCGACCCGATGAGGGCAACGCAGTCAACACGCAGATGGGCATTGAGCTTCTCGATTTTTGGACCGGACTGGTGCGCGATGGTGAGGGTAGTACGACCCGTTGCGTGGTGCTGACCGGCGCGGGAGAAGCTGCATTTTGCGCTGGCGGCGATATGAAGGAACGTGACGGGATGTCTAATGAAGCCTGGCACCATCAGCATGAGATATTTGAACAGGCACTGTGGACGATGATGGAGTGCCCTGTCCCGGTCATTGCCGCTGTCAACGGCAAGGCTTTTGGCGGAGGACTGGAAATGATCCTCGCTGCAGATTTCGCTTATGGCGTGGACAGTGCGCAGTTGTGGTTCCCCGAAGTGATGATCGGGATTCTTCCGGGTGTGGGCGGTACTACCACTCTGCCGCGCATCGTTGGTGAGCGCCGTGCCAACGAGATTATTTTCACCGGCAAGGCGTTTGGAGCGACCGAGGCGCTGGAGTGGGGAATTTTCAGTCGTGTTTGTAGCACAGCGGACTTGATGCCTGTGGTGATCGCAACTGCGGAAAGCATAGTCGGCAATGCGCCACTGGCCGTACGACAAGCCAAGAAGGCGATACATCAGGGCCTGCAAATGGATGTTCGCTCCGCGCTCCGTTTTGAAGTAGAAGCCTACAACCGCTTGACTGATACCGAGGACCGGCGCGAGGGTGTGGCGGCATGGAATGAAGGGCGCAAACCCCGCTTCATGGGGCGGTGACAGGTGCCTGCCCAAATTGAATAGATTAGAAACGGCAGTGTGCGAACCCAGGAATCTCTGGGCCTGCCTTATCGATTTGAATATCCGCGTGCCCCGCTCTCTGACCCTGGTTGCCTCGTGAGATTGCTCCACCCGATTATTCTCATACTGTTCAGTGCAATGAATTACATCCGGCTTCAGCTCTCGATGAGCGACTGGGTAGCTTCGTAGCTTATCCGTCACGATCTTCCTGGGTTCACCGCCGTGACTCTTCATTAGACGCTTGAAAAAACGCTTCACCGCTGCTCCATCCCGCTTGGCCTGTAGATACACATCAACAACTTCGCCATCCTGGTCAACTGCCCGCCAAAGGTAATGCTGCTTTCCGTTGATCTGAATGGTCCGGCACACCGGCAAAGACTTCATCAATGTAGAAGGTATCGCCATAGCCTCGGTGGTTTCGTTTCAATCTCCTAGCGTATAGCGCACCGAACTTCATGCACCGAAGACGGATTGCCTCCCGGCTGACGGTGATACCTCGCTCAGCGAAGAGGTCTTCAATATCACGGTGACTGAGATTGAAGCGGTAATAGAGCCAGACAGCATACGAAATGATATCTGGCGGAAATCGGCCGCGCTTATAGGTATTCATTGGCCGATTCTACCAAATTCGTCCCAATACCTTGGAATGGGTCAAGGTGCGCCAGAAATGCGCCAGAGGGGGTGTGCGGGGATACTGCGCCAGGGCCCTGTGGTCATAAGCCCCTGAATTTAAAGTCTTTAATTGGAGGCTCGGGTCGGAATCGATGGTCCGGCATCCCGGCCGGCGTGCATAGTCCTGCGCCGGGCTTTTCTTTAATGGAGGCTCGGGTCGGAATCGAACCGGCGTACACGGAGTTGCAGTCCGCTGCATGACCACTCTGCCACCGAGCCAATAAGACGTTGAATTTATTCAACAAATGGGACAAAACGCAAGCAGATCAATCACTTGCGGGCAGCATTCTACGGGGCGTTGTGAGGCAGGTCAAGACAATTGGCGACAGACAGGCCTGGAGAAGCCGCCTTCCCGCTTCGATAACCGCTTTTTTGCGACGTTTTTTGTCGGTTCTTGACCTTTATTGCACGAAGGCGCCCCGCTCCATATCGGCGGCCGCGTCGCAAGCGAGGTCCCATAGCACCAGTTGAGAGCCTTTTCCGTGGTAAATCGCCGGGTTGGGGTGGTTCCCAAAAAAATCGCCCCACCTCCCGTAAGCACTTACAAGTCATATGTATAGAAAAAGTCAGAAAAACACTAATGGCCTGCGTCTTGCTTCAAATAGGGAAGAAATTGTCAAAACGCTTCTTACCCGCGAGGTTGTGATATGAGTTCAAAGACAGCTGAGGCCTTTACCTGCACTGCGCCCAGAAAGGTTCTGCTGGGGCTGGCCATAGTATTACTCGCCAGCTGTCGTCTGGTGATTACCACCGATGAAACAGGCCATATCACCTCTGCATCAGGCGAACTCGATTGTGACAGCAGCTCCTGCGCTTTCCCCATCACAGAAGAAACGACTGATATATTTACAGCGGTTCCCGCTGCCGGCTTTCGCTTTGTCAAATGGAATTCAATCTGTAGCAGTTCCCCTACGGCTGTATGCCAGGCAACGGTAGTTCCCCTGCCCGAAGAATTGCAGCAATTTGATGGTGATCTAGGTCTTTCAGCAGTCTTTGAGCCCAACGACAAATACAGGGCCTGGTTTCGCGACAAGGACGGCGATCACTACGGTTCTGCTGATCAAAGGGTTGAGGGTCGTCAGCAGCCGCGAGGCTTTGTCATGAATAAGCGTGATTGCGATGATACTGATAGCTCAATTCACCCCTACACGAGGGAACTGAACGATAGCAGGGATAACAATTGCAACGGCAAGATTGATGAAGGTTTTGTTGATACTCGATTCTTCCCGGACAGTGATGCTGATGGCTTTGGCAATTCCGACCCAACCTTAAGCGTAATGGCGGTAGATGCGCCCGATGGCTATGTCCGCAACAAGCTCGACTGCAACGACTCGAATGCCTCAGATAACCCGGAGGCAGAAGAAGTGCTGGACGGTCGCGACAACGACTGTGACGGTGATATTGATGAGAGCAGTGGCGACTATTACAGGGACGTCGATGGCGATAGTTTTGGCGCGCCCGGGAGCCCGATTAAATCACTTGAACCAATCGAGGGGTACGTAAAAAACAAGCGCGATTGTGATGATAACAACGCCGACATCTTCCCGGGTGCACCTGAGAAGTTCGATAGCGCAGACAACAATTGTGACGGCCAGGTGGACGAGGGTTTTACCGTCAGAGACTACTATCTCGACGCGGATAAAGATGGCTACGGGGATGCGACTTTATCTGTTTCAGAGAATGTGAAGCCCGATGGATACGTAACAAACGCCTCAGACAACTGTGTAAACAATTATAACCCGGGCCAGGAAGACATAGATCGCGACGGTATCGGTGACGTATGCGATACCTTTACCGATACTGACTCTGACGGCATTCAGGACAGTGCCGATAACTGCCCTGCCAGGAGCAACCGGAGCCAGTTCGATGCAGACAGCGACGGAATCGGTGATGCCTGCGATAGCCAGAACGGGCTGGATATCGATAACGACGGCGTGAATACGGCACAGGACAACTGCCCTACAAGGTACAACCCGAGCCAGTCGGATAGAGATGACGACGGATTGGGTGATGCCTGTGACGCAGTCGATGACAGCAATGAAGGGGAAGACAATAGTCCCGGCTCTTGCTCGGTATCCGCTGAAGACCAGGCCATGCTGGATGCGGTGAACACGTTCAGGTCTAACCCGCGGCTTTGCGGTAGCCGCGGAAGCTTCCCTGCTGTTTCGCCGCTGAGCTGGAACTGCGAACTGAAAATGGCTGCACTGGGCCATTCCGCGGATATGGCTAACAACAATCTCTTCAGCCACACGGGGTCCAGCGGACAAACCCTCAGCTCCAGGGCCAATGCGGCAGGCTATACCTGGTCAGCGCTGGGCGAAAACATCGCCGCGGGGACGTCCTCGGTCAATAGTGTGATGCAAATGTGGATTGATAGCCCGGGACACTGCGCAAACCTCATGGGGGCAAGCTTCACCAACTTTGGAGCCGCCAAGTTCAGCAACTCTTCAAGCAGGTACGGTGTTTACTGGACCCAGGTATTCGGCAGGTCGCGCTAGTCAGGGAGATCCGAGAGAAATGCTGGAGCGGGAAACGGCCGGGGTGGCGTACCACTTCGAACACCTGGACCTTCATTGCAGATTGAGCTTTGGAATGATTTGGAGCGGGAAACGGCCGGGGTGGCGTACCACTTCGAACACCTGGACCTTCATTGCAGATTGAGCTTTGGAATGATTTGGAGCGGGAAACCGGGTTCGAACCGGCGACCTCAACCTTGGCAAGGTTGCGCTCTACCAACTGAGCTATTCCCGCACACTTCTGCGTGTATCCACCGCCGTGGTCGCCGGAACCGTCGAGGCTTCGCGCCCCGCCACAACCTTGGCAAGGTTGCGCTCTACCAACTGAGCTATTCCCGCACACTTCTGCGTGTATCCACCGCCGTGGTCGCCGGAACCGTCGAGGCTTCGCGCCCCGCCACAACCTTGGCAAGGTTGCGCTCTACCAACTGAGCTATTCCCGCACACTTCTGCGTGTATCCACCGCCGTGGTCGCCGGAACCGTCGAGGCTTCGCGCCCCGCCACAACCTTGGCAAGGTTGCGCTCTACCAACTGAGCTATTCCCGCTTTTCTACTTGCCGCCAACGGTGCATCTATCGGCGGAAGTTATTGTATTCGCCAGCAGACTATAGTCAAGAACTATCCCAGATAATTCTCGCAACTGGCTGAATTACAAAGAATTATCCCTGTCTTTGACGACAGCCCATGCCGCCCGCAGGTAGATCACCATTGACCAGAGCGTTAGCACTGCCGCGGTATATAGCACCAGGTAGCACAGGGCCAGCAGCCAGCCCTCATCCCGGGCCGGGTCGATGGCCAACAGACCGGTTATCGCCAGCATCTGGAAGGCAGTTTTGACCTTGCCGATATAGGACACGGCCACCGACGTGCGCTCCCCGAGTTCTGCCATCCACTCCCGCAGTGCGGAAATGACTATTTCCCGACCTATGATCACACAGGCGGCGAGGGTGAATAACAGCGTGTCGTGGCGCTCCACCAGCAACACCAGTGTCACCGCAACCATTAACTTGTCCGCCACCGGATCCAGGAAAGCACCGAAAGCTGTCATCTGCTCCAGGCGCCGCGCGAGATAGCCATCCACCCAGTCTGTGGCAGCAGCAAACGCAAAAATGGCGGCCGCTACCAGGAGGTGGTTGTGAAACGGCACGTAGAAGACCACAACCAGGACGGGTATGAGCAGGATTCGCAGCATGGTCAGTGCGTTGGGTAAATTAATGGGCAAACCGCGCCGAGCCTCCCCTTGTCAGTCGCCGATATTGTGAAGATGATCGTATATTTGTTGCGCCATTGTGGCACTAATTCCGGTAACTTTCTTCAACTCATCGATATTCGCATTTTCGACGCCCTGGGCGCTACCGAAGTGGCGCAACAGGTCTCGCCGGCGTTTGGCGCCGACTCCCGCAATATCCTCCAGTGTTGAGCGCTTGCGCGCCTTGTCCCGACGCGCCCTGTGACCGGTAATGGCAAAGCGATGGGCCTCATCACGAATTTGCTGGATCAGGTGCAGCGCCGGATTATCAATACCCAGTTGGCGCTCGCGCCCGGTCGTTCCGTTGAGCAGGGTTTCGAACCCGGCCTTACGGGTGACGCCCTTGGCCACACCAATGACTTCCACGCCGGCCACCTGCAAATCCGCAAGCACCGACATTGCCTGGCTCACCTGGCCTTTACCGCCGTCGATAAAGAGAATGTCCGGCAATGGCGCCTCCCCTGCTTTTAGCCGCTTATAGCGCCGCTCAAGTGCTTGCTGCATGGCCGCGTAGTCATCGCCCCCGGTGATGCCCTCGATATTGAACTTGCGGTAGTCAGCCTTGCGGGGGCCACCCTGGTCGAAGACTACGCAGGACGCCACGGTGGCTTCACCGGAGCTATGACTGATGTCGAAGCACTCCATTCGCTCCGGCATTTCGGGCAGGCCAAGCAATTCCTGCAGGGCCTGTAGCCGCTCGATGACTGACTGGCGGCCACTCAGATGGGACGCGAGATTGGTTTCCGCCGTTTGCAGGGCCAGCTGCAACCAGCGCGCCCTGGCATCCCGTACGCGACTGCGCAAGCGCACCCGGCGCCCCGACTCCGTGCTGAGGGCGAGAGCGAGTGTTTTAGAGTCTTCCGGGGCGGCATTGACTACCAGCTCGGGCGGAATGGCCCGCATGCCGCCAAGGTAGTACTGTGGGATAAACGCTGACAAAACCTGGGCCGGGTTTTCCTGCAGACGCAGTGGCGGATAATAGGTTTTGCTGCCCAGTACCCGCGCGGCGCGGACGAACAACACCTGCACACAGGCCCTGCCCCCGGCAACCGCCGCGGCGACGATATCCAGGTCGCCGGTGACACCTTCTATCCCCTGGCTGGCTTGCACATGTTGCAGCTGACTCAACTGGTCCCTGAACTCGGCTGCTTTCTCATACGCGAGGCTGGCGGCGGCCTTCTCCATGTCATCCGCGAGGCGAACCATCAACTGCTGTGACTTGCCCTTCAGGAACAGGGTCGTATTCTCAACCTGTTGCGCGTACTCCTGTTCACTGACCAGTTCCACACAGGGCGCTGTGCAGCGGTTGATCTGGTGCTGCAGGCAGGGGCGCGAGCGGTTGCTGAAGTAACTGTCTTCGCACTGGCGTACCTTGAATACTTTTTGCAGGAAATGAAGAGATTCCCGCACTGCGCCCGCACTGGGGTATGGCCCGAAGTACTGGCCCTTGCGCCGCTTTGCACCCCGGTGCAGGCTGAGCCTGGGATACTTGTCTTGGCTGGACAGGAAGATATAGGGATAGGACTTATCGTCCCGCAGCAGAATATTGTACGGTGGCTGGTGCGTTTTGATCAGGTTGTGCTCAAGCAATAGCGCATCCACTTCGGTGGATGTCACCGTTACCTGTATTTCGTGGATACGGGCAACCAGCGCCATGGTTTTTTCGGTCAGACCGCTGGCGCGAAAATAACTGCCTACCCGGTTCTTCAGGTTGCGCGCCTTACCCACGTAGAGCAGCTTCTTGTTGGCATCGTACATCTGGTACACGCCGGGACGCGTGGTCAACACTTTCAAAAAAGCTTTATGATCGAAGTCGCTCATGCCGCCTTGCCATAAATTCTCGGCTCAATCTCCAGCACTATCCCGAAGGTTTCCAGTACCGAACCGGCCACTTCCTCGGCCAGTGACAACAGCGCCTCGCCGCTGTTATTGCCGTAATTCACTATCACCAGCGCATGTTCGGGATGAATGCCCAGACCATCTCGTTTCCGCCCTTTCCAACCGCAATAGTCGATCAACCAGGCCGCGGGCAATTTGGTTTGGCCATCGGCCTGCGGGTAGGCGGGCAAACCTGGAAACTCTTGTAGCAACTCCTTTGCCAGGTTATCAGCCAGTACGGGGTTCTTGAAGAAACTACCCGCATTGGGAACCCGGGAAGGGTCGGGCAGCTTGCTGCGCCTGATATCCACCACGGTGTCAAAGACCGTACGAGGTGTCGCCGCTGGGACGCCACGCTGCTTTAGTGCACTGGCGAGGGCCGGGTAGTCTGCCTTTACGCAGGGTCGGCGCGACAATTGCAAATCAACCGCTGTAATCACGAGTTTGTCTTGCAGTGCGTGTTTGAAAACACTGTCGCGGTAACCGAACCTGCATTCATCCCCCTGCACTGACTGACCTTTTCCATCCGTCAGGGACAGGCAATGCACCTCTCGCACAAAAGAGGCCAGCTCAACACCGTACGCACCGATGTTCTGGATCGGCGCTGCACCGACGGTACCGGGTATCAACGCAAGATTCTCCAGTCCGTAATACCCCTGGTCCAGCGCCCACCGCACGAACTGGTGCCAGTTCTCGCCTGCGGCCACACGCACCATGACGGTATCGGCATCGTCTTCGAGTACATTTATGCCCTGCATACCTGTAAGCACGACCAGGGCATTCACGTCGCCGGCGATAACCACATTGCTGCCCTCCCCCAGCGGTATTACCGGAAGACTGCGCTCAGCAGCCCACTGCAGGGCCTGAAGCAGTTCATCTTCTGTACTTGCGCGCACCAGGGCGCTCGCTCGCCCTTCAAGCGAGAGCGTGTTGTAGGCCTGCAGGGGCTCATGCTGCAGGATGTGCATCACAAATCTCCCGCAACAATCCTCCGCTGGCCAATTCGACCAGGTCCAGCACCTGGGTAAACCCCTCTGTGCCGCCATAGTAAGGATCAGGTACTTCAACGTGATCCGTGCCATCGGCAAAATCCAGAAACAGGCCCAGGTGGCCGCAGTGGTTCAGAGGGCGCAGCGCCTGCAGTTCCGCCAGATTGCTCTTATCCATTGCCAGTATGTAATCAAAACGGCTGAAATCCTCGCGCTCTACCTGGCGCGCACGCTGCCGGCTCAGGTCATAACCGCGCCGCTTGGCCTCCTGGGTTGCCCTGCGATCCGGGGCCCCGCCCACGTGCCAGTCCCCGGTTCCACAGGAGTCTACCGCTATGACCTGGGACAAACGCTTTTGCTGGACCAGTGTCTCAAACACCCCGTGGGCCGTGGGGGAGCGGCATATGTTGCCCAGACAGACAAACAGTACCCGGGTCGTTATATCTTCCGTCACGCCGTTGCAGACCCATCGAAGTGAGCCCGGACAGCTTCGAGATCGGCTGCGGTATCCACACCTGCAGGAACCGTTTCGCAGGCCTCCGCTACATGAATTCCAACACCATTATAGAGCGCGCGCAATTGCTCCAGCTGTTCCAACTGCTCGGGCGGCGCCGGTTGCCAGCTGACGTACTGGTGCAGAAACGCGGTGCGATAGGCATAAACACCGATATGCCTGTACCAACTGCCCTGTTCCGGCATGAGTTGCCCACCGTCACTGAATTGCTCCCGGGGCCACGGGATGGTGGCGCGACTGAAATACAGTGCCAGGCCGTCGGCGCCAAACACCACTTTTACCGCATTGGGATTCAGCAGCTCCTCGATGTCTGTAATCTGCTCGCAAAGGGTCGCTATACCCGCTCTCTCATGCCCACCCAGGTTAAGCGCCACCTGGTCTATAACCGCAGGAGGAATCAGGGGCTCATCACCCTGCACGTTGACCACTATCTGTTCATCGTCCCAGCCGAAATGACTGGCCACTTCCTGCAGGCGATCGGTACCGGAAGGGTGATCTTCTGACGTCATGCAAACGTTCGCGCCAAACTCCCGGGCCACATGCAATATACGTTCGTCATCGGTGGCTATGACTACCTCGCTGGCAGAACTCAGCCGGGCCTGTTCCCATACTCTGTGCACCATTGTCTTACCCGCGATCTCCAGCAGCGGCTTACCCGGCAGCCGGGTGGAACCGTGGCGGGCAGGTATGACGATCGTATAGGACATGTAAGCTCCGTATTACTCAGCGTTGCACCAGGCCGGCTACCGCGTCAGTGACAGCCTGTGGCAGTTGTGCATTGATTTTCAGGTACCAGGCATTGTGGTGAGCCAGGCCTGCGCATTTTACCGCGTCCTTCTCCGTCATGATAATGGGCTTAGCCGACAGCCCGGCAAAGTCGGCCGCGCTATAGACATGGTGATCGGGAAAGTAATGCGGTTCCGGCTCAAAGCCAAGCTCCCGCAGGCTCGCACCAAATTGCTCTGGCTGACCGATACCCGCCACCGCAAAAACAGCGCTGCCCAGGGCCGCAGGGTCGGGCGGGCATGTATCGCCGTTGTCGACATTTTTCAGGCAGTCCGGGCGATAGCGCACACCGGTATTCTGGTCACTGCTGCCCCGATAAAGCACATAATCTACCGAATCAAGTCGCGTTACGGGCTCACGCAGGGGACCGGCGGGCAGACAAAATCCGTTGCCAATGCCGCGTTGTTCATCGAGTACCGCAATTTCCATATCCCGCCCCAATGCATGGTGCTGCAGGCCATCATCGCTAAGCACCAGGTCAAGCTCGTTAGTGAGCAGGAGTTCGCGCACCGCATCAACCCGCGAGGGTGCCACCACGCAGGGACAGCCCGTGCGTTGGTGGATAAGAATTGGCTCATCGCCGCACTCACTCACACTTGAGCTGCTATCGACCCTGCGCGGCGCCTGGAGGTTCACAGCACCGTAACCGCGACTGACAACCCCTACCCTGATGCCACGCTGTTGCAGATATTCGACCAGGGCAATAACGATGGGCGTCTTTCCGGTACCGCCAACGGTGATGTTACCAACAACAATCAGCGGCACCGGTGCGCGATATACTCGGGCCCAGCCGGCCAGGAAGAGCGCCCGACGGACGCCCACCACCGCCCGAAACAGAACTTCCAGCGGACGCAACAACCACAGCCACCAGGCGCCCCGATACCAGGCTCGCACCAATGTGTCGCGCCAGGAGTGCTTCAATCGGCAAACTTCTGGTGGTACAGCTGTGCATACAGCCCACCCTCCTGCAGCAGGGCCCGGTGATTGCCGCAGGCGACTACCCTGCCCGCGTCCATCACCACGATACTGTCCGCGTGCTCAACCGTAGAGAGGCGATGGGCAATCACGATGGTGGTGCGATTGGCCATCACATTATCCAGCGCGCGCTGTATGCGATGCTCTGACTCGCTATCCAGGGCGGAGGTGGCTTCATCGAGGATGAGCACCGGAGCGTCTTTCAGGATAGCCCGGGCTATGGCGATACGCTGGCGCTGCCCCCCGCTGAGACCGCCACCGTCATCACCCAACACGGTTTGGAAGCCTTCGGGAAGCGCCTGTATAAAGTCCGTGGCGTAGGCTGCCTCAGTCGCTGCCCGCACCGCATCTTCCCCGGCATCTGCGAGCGAGCCATAGGCGATATTGTTGTAGATAGTATCGTGAAAAAGCGCGACTTTTTGCGATACCATCGCCAACTGTGCACGCAGGTTGGCGAGCCGGTAGTCCGCCAGCGACACACCGTCCAGGGAAATCTCACCCGCTTCCAAGTCATAGAAGCGCGCGAGTAATTGCACCAGCGTTGTCTTGCCGCTGCCCGAGCGCCCCACCAGCGCAACCGTCTCGCCGGCGGGCACATCCAGCGATACATCCTGCAACACCGGGCGCTCACTGCCGGGGTAGGCAAACGAAACGTTGCGAATATTGATGTCACCCCTGGCACGTTCTACTACAAACCCACCGCTGTCTTGCTCTTCATCAAGGTCCAGTTGAGCAAAGATATCTTCCGAGGCGGCAAGCCCACGCTGAATATCGCTCTGCACCTCGCTCAACTGGCGAACGGGTTTTCCCAACTGGGTGGCGGCCGTCAGGAATGCCACCAGGGAGCCCGCGGTAAAACCGCTGAGGATGTCCGGGCTCAACGCGAACCACACAAGCGTTGCCAGAGCGAGAGCGAGCAGGGTCTGGATGATTGGTGTGCTGAGCCCGTCGGCAAATGCCATTTTGAGATTCTGGGCGCGGTTGTAGCTGCTGACCTGGCGAAACCGCTCCTGTTGCCGGGCCTGGCCGCCGAAAATCCGGATTTCGCGATAGCTACCGATACTTTCTCCGGACACCTGGGTGACGTCTCCCATAGAGGACTGTATACGGCGGCTATAACGGCGAAAGTGCTTGCCGACAAAGCTCACCACCACGGCGATAACAGGCACCACAGCGATAAAAACCAGGCACAGGCGCCAGTTAAGGTAGAGCAGGTAGCTGACCAGGGCGATTACGGTGAGCCCCTCGCGGACAACGACTTTCAGGGCCTTGGTAACTGCCCCGGTAACCTGCTCTACGTTAAAAGTGATCCTGGATATGAGCGCACCCTGATTGTGGGCATCGTAATACGCGCTGGGCGCAACCAGCATCTTGTCGAAGAGTTGGCAGCGCAGGCGGTGAATCAGGGTTCGCGACACATGATTCATGCAGTAGTTGCCCATGAAAAAACCACTGGCCCGGGTGGCGGCGATAACAACCATCGCCACGGGTACGGCTATACGTGCAAACTCAACACGATCAAGGTTGCCGGGATCGAAAAAGCGGTAGACCACTGTTGAGACAATACCCGATGACACTTCAACGGTATCGTCGAGCGAGTCGAGCAGGAACTGCATCAGGTCGGCGAGCAGAACATTGCCCATGGAGTAAATCACATAGCCGAGCAGGCTCAGCAAGAACATCATCCACTGCGGGATGACATAGCCAAGCAGGCGCCGATATATTTGCCAGTCGTTCATGCCGCTGCGCCCGGGCTGGTCATACGGCAATTCGGAATGCTAGCCACCCGAGTCCGCCCCGACGGGCTGCCGCGTGGTGATACTCAGGTGGACAAAGCCCATCTGGCCCGCGGCATCCATTGCCTGCACCACATGCTGGTGAGCCGTATCGGCATCAGCAGTGATAATCATGGGCATGGTGGTGTCGCCGGCGGCGATCTTGTAGATGGCCGCCTGCAGGGTTCGCATACGGTTATCCACCAGGCCCTGGCCATTAACCCGGAAATTACCCAGTTCATCAATCAGGATCTCGACCTGCTGATCGACAACCTCTTTTACAGTCCCCTCGGCCTCCGGCAGGTCTATGCTCAACTGTGTTTCCCGGGTAAAGGTGGTAGAGACCATGAAAAATATGAGCAGCAGAAATACCACATCAATCAAGGGAGTCAGGTTGATGCCCACCTCTTCTCGATGTCTGCGCCTGAACTTCAAGAGCGGGTTTCCGTGTTCTCTTCGCTGTGCAGGGCATCGACCAGCTTGATGGTTTCCTGCTCCAGCTCGACCACAATGCCATCGATACGGCCGACAAAATATCGGTGCATCACCAGCGCCGGAATAGCCACAGTAAGCCCCGCGGCGGTAGTAATCAGGGCCTGGGATATACCACCCGCCAGCGCGCTGGCATTACCCGTGCCCTGCGCCATGATTTCAGCGAAGACCTTGATCATGCCCACTACCGTACCCAGCAGCCCCAGCAGGGGCGTAACCGCCGCTATTGTGCCCAGGGTGTTCAGGTAACGTTCCAGGTCGTGTACCACGTGCGCCGCGGCCTCCTGAATGCTCTCTTTCATCACGTCCCGTCCGTGGTAGGCATTACCCAGTCCCGCGGCCAGGATCCGCCCCAGCGGGGAGGCCTTCTTGAGGTTGCGCAGCCGCTCCGCGTCCAGTTCGCCGTCCTTGAGCTGTTTCCAGACCGTGGCCAGCAGGTGGGGCGGTGCGATTTTCCTGGGGTTCAAGGTATAAAGGCGTTCTACACAGATGGCCAGGCCAACTACAGAGCACAGCATGATAAGCCCCATCAGCCAACCGCCGGCAGTTAACAATTCAAGCACAACCACTTACCCCTGATTTTTGTAATGGCGCCATTATACGCATAGCCCAGGGACTGAGAAACCAAAGGAATTACATCCAGAATCGCTTGTATTGTTGGCGCCAGATGCTCACTTTCACCGACTCCCCGGGAGTGAATTCGTATTGCAGGGCGCCCCCGGTGGCGGTGCTGAACACGGTGGCACCAGAATCGCGCAAGCGGCCCAGGACAAGGGGATGAGGATGGCCGAATGGGTTGGCATAGCCGCTACTTATCACTGCGATAGCAGGCCTGACGTGCTTCAGTAGGGTCCAAGAAGAGGAGGTTCGGCTACCGTGGTGGCCGACCAGTAACCAGTCGCTGGCAAGCGCATCGGACCAGTACCGCACCAGCTCGCGTTCCTGTCCCCGCTCCACATCTCCCGCCAGTAACAGTGTGTGACCGCCGGCGTCAATCTGCAACACGCAGGAGCCGTCGTTACTGGACTGCGGGTCAGCCTGTGCGGGGGAAAGAAACTGGAACTGCTGGCCACCCGGCCAGCGCCATGCCTGCCCGGCCCGGCATGGCCTCGCGCCGGAAACAGCAGCCGTATCTCCCCCGTAATAGACCCGGGAGGCGGGCATTGCAGACAACAGCGTCCGGGCGCCGGCGCTGTGATCGTTATCGGGGTGGCTCAGCACGAGCGTATCCATTGTGGTGATCCCCTGCTGACGCAAAAAGGGAAGCAGTACTGTGCTGGCCATATTCGCCCCAACCGGGTCGCCACCGCCGGTATCGTAGACAAGAAGCCTGTCCCGTGTGCGCACAATGACCGCGGTGCCCTGCCCCACATCCATTACAGTCACCCTGGTGGTACCCTGGCGACTGGGGCCGTCAGCACCCGGGGCGTCAGGGGCCAGCGGGACCAGGATTGGCAGCAAAAATAGTACTGCCAGGCCGCGTACCCACCAGGATACGGGTAACACCAGCAACAGGATTCCCGTTGCGGCCAATACCGTATCTGCCAGCGATGCAGTCAGTGGCCTGTATAGCCAGCTATGCTCACCCCCCAGCGCCCGGGCGGCTGGCAGTAATATCTCCAGCGGCCAGGCAGCCATTTGCCACAGCCATTCCTCTACTGAAGGCAGCACGTACATGGCCAATACCGACAGCAGGGCGAGCGGCACGACCACAAGCCCTATTAGTGGCACCATCAACAGGTTGGCCAGGCCGGCGATGACGCTGCTGCCACCAAACCACCAGGCTCCCATCGGCAACATCACCAGGGACATGAACAGGTGGGTAGAGAGCAGCCGCGAGACTATCCCCCGGGATTGCCAGTGCGATAGCCAGAGCAGAGCCGCCACCGCGCTAAATGACAGCCAGAAGCCGCTCCCCAGTGCTGCCAGCGGGTTTATCGCCATCACAACCACTGCCGCCAGCAGAAGGTTGTTGGTCGCTTTACTGCTGCGCCCCACCAGGTTAGCAATTAGAAAGCACAGCAGCATGCAGAATGCTCGTTGGGTGGCTACTGAAAACCCGGCCAGCGCTGTGTAAGCACCGCACAGGATCAATGCCATCACTGCCGACAAGCCATTTATCGGCAACCCGGCCAGCACCAGTCCTCGTTGCAGCGCGCCACCCAGCAGGTAGGCGGCCCCTGCGACCAGGCCCACATGAAGACCGGAGATTACCAGCAGGTGATTGATACCGAACTGCTGAAACAGCTGCCACAAGCCCGTATCGATACCACTTTTGTCTGCCACCGTGAGGGCTGCAAGTATCGCTGTCACCCCTGGCTCAAGCGGCAGAGAAGCAATACGTTCGCTGATCCGCTGGCGCTGGCGATCGGGAAAGTCTGCAAGATTTGAAGGCCCGGTGCCTTTGACGGCCAGGCGGGGGTCACTGCGAACACTGCCGACCGCATCGATACCTGTTTGCGCATACCAGGCTTGCATATTGAACGAGGCAGGGTTGGCCAGGCCCCAGGGCCGGGCCAGCTTCGCGGAAAACTCCCACTGATCCCCGGGGGAGATTTTGGCGGGGCCGTAGTAGGACAGCAGCACCCGTTTGGGGCCGGCGCAGCGTCGGGGTTCCAGTAGATCAACTCGCAGCTCGAAGCGCTGCCGGCTTCGGCCATCCTCAAAGTAGCTGGTCCGTGGCAAGGAAGCCACGCTCCCGGTCAGCGCCACTGGCTGACGAACACAGTCTTCGGGCAAGCGCCTGTCCAACAGCAGATATCCGTGGCAAAGCGCCAGGCAGCAACCCAAAGCCGTGCCGGACAGGCCGCGCCAGACCGGGCCTTTACAGCCCAGCAGACTGACGCCCAATGCCCCCGTCAGTATCAGCCCCGGCAGGCCGGGTAGGCGGGGTAACAGCAGTACTGACAACATGCCCAGTACCAGGCCGATCATCCATGATCTCATCCAGGCTACCTCGGATCCTCCGGAAAGCGTGCCTGGCCCGCAGCAGCGGCCAGCCAACGGTCTAGAGTAGCGGGCACTTTATAGGCATAATGATGAGGGCCGAGGCGCAGACAACGCTTCAAGGAAAGGCCGCAGCATCACGGCTCTGCCAGTGAATCACAATCAGCCAGGGAACGACACAGCAGATCCGGTCACCCACACAATGCCTAAAAAAACGCTCAAATCCCTAATGCCCACTGCGGCCCGGGTACGTGAAATAAAGTCTCTGCATATCCTGGGAGAGTGGATTTACGAAACCAACCTGTGGCACCTGAATCGCTACTCGGCCTCGATGGCGTTTTTTGTTGGCCTGTTCATGGCGTTCATGCCCATTCCCGGGCAGATGCCGGTTGCGGCGCTGCTGGCGCTTTACCTGCGGTGTAACCTGCCGATCTCTGTCACCCTGGTCTGGATCACCAACCCGCTTACGATGCCGGCCCTGTTCTTTATGGCTTACCAGGTGGGCGGGCTGATTATCAATGTGCCCTTAACGCCGGTGGAGTTTGAACTGAGCATCAACTGGCTTACCCACCAGCTAGCCAGCATCTGGCAACCTTTTCTGCTGGGCTGCCTGATCTGCGGACTGTTTTTTGGTTGCCTGGGGTATTTTGTGGTCAGTATGCTGTGGCGCTGGCGGGTTTCTGTTCACTGGCGCGAGCGCAAGCGCAGACGCGCCAGAGCAAGACGTGATAACGGCTAACTGCGGTCCTGGTTGAGGATCATCGCCGGTGCAAGCCGGGCCGCTCTCAGGGCGGGATAGATGGCCGCTACCACGCACATGGCAAAGGCCACCCCGCCCACGACCAGGACATCACGCCAGAGCAGGTCGACCGGCAAAAAAGATACCGGGTAGACATCAGTATTGAGAAAATTCATGTCCAGCAGTCGCTCCAGACCACTCACAAGGTCGGGTACCAGCTGGCTGCCCAGCGCACCCAGAATAGCGCCCAGCGTGACACCCACCAGGCCGATCATGGCGCCCTGCAGCACGAATATAATCGCGATATCGCGCGGGGCCGCGCCGAGTGTCCGCAGGATCGCGATATTGCTCTGCTTGTCAAAAACCACCAGCACCAGTGAAGACACCACATTGAAAGCCGCCACCGCGATAATCGAAAATAACAGCACCGTTACCAGGTCACGGGATAACTGGATCGCGGCGTACAAATTGCCATGGGTCATCATCCAGTTGGTCGCGTAGTAACCCGAAGGCATATTGTTCATTAACTCCCAGCCCACACGCGTCACATCGAACAAGTCGTTCGTGGCAACACGCAGGCCACTCACCGCCGTGCCCAGGCCCGCCAGTTCCGACGCCAGGCCGAGTTGCACGATGGCTGCGGCCTGGTCGAGCTCAGTGCCGGTTTCGAGCAGGGCCACCAGTTGCAGGGACTCGAATCGTGTGGCGCGCGCATCACTACCCGGGCCAGCGCCGGGTACAATCAAGGTGAGTTCGTCGCCGCGCCCTACCCCGAGGCGCTCGGCGATACCCACTCCCAACACCAGTGCGTTCGGTTGCTGCCCGAAACTGGTGACCTCATCCTCATCCAGGCTGGCCAACAAACGCGTCACAGCAGCGGAGTCGCCGCTGTCTATCCCCACGCCCATGGCGGTCTCAATCTTGTCACCACGCATGAACAGGGCGTCGAACTCGGTGAACGGAGCCACTTCGATGACGTCCGGGTGTTGTGCAACCAATGCGGTTTGCTCGCGCCAGTTTTGTATGGGAATGCTGCTGTGCAAGGTTATATGGGGCACCATTCCCAGGATCCGTTCACGCATCTCCTTGTCAAAGCCGTTCATCACCGACAGCACCACAATGAGCAGGCTGATGGCCAGCACCAGGCCCAGCATCGACAGGCTGGACAGAAAAGTCGACAGCTGGCCTCCACCCAGGGCGAAGGTGTAACGGATCGCTATACGCAGGCGTTCAAGAAAACTCATGCCAGTTCCCGCAGCCCGCCGTCACGTAGTTCCAGGGTGCGGTTCATGTGGCCGGCGATCGCCGGGTCATGGGTGACTACCACAAAGGCGGCGCTCTCCTGGCCCAGCTCGTCAATAAGCGCCAGTACCTGGGACGCCGAATGCGGATCCAGGTTGCCGGTAGGCTCATCCATGAGCACCACATCGGGACTGCCCACCAGCGCCCTGGCGATCGCCACCCGCTGACGCTCGCCACCAGACAACTGCCCCGGGCGGTGGTCCAAGCGGTGAGACATACCTACCCGCTCCAGCATCCCCGCTGCCCTGCGCCAGGCCTCGGCCCGCGGCAGCCCCGCAATCAGTAACGGCATACCCACGTTCTCGCGTGCATCGAACTCAGGTAGCAGGTGGTGGAACTGGTAGACAAAGCCCAGGCGTTGGTTGCGCAGCTGGCACAGGCCCTTTTCATCCAGGCTGGACAGGTCCTGCCCGGCCATCAGCACCCTGCCCGTGGTGGGGTTATCCAGCCCACCGAGCAGATTTAACAGGGTTGATTTGCCGGAGCCCGAGGCGCCGATCACCGCGATCTTTTCCCCCGCGGCGAGGCTCAGCTCAACGTCTTCAAGCACCGTTACCGTGCGCCCGCCGTCTTCATAGACCCGGCTCAGGGATTCACAGCGCAACACCGCGTCACTCATAACGCAGTACCTCGGCCGGCGCTATGCGCGTGGCCCGCCAGGCGGGATACAGGGTTGCCAATAGGCTAAGCAGCAAGGATGCCAGTACCACGGCGCCCACGTCTCCCCACTGCAGGTCCGCGGGCAACTCGCTGATGAAGTAAACACTTGGATCGAACAATTTGACTCCAAAAGTACGTTCTATAAGGGCGGTTACCCGCGATATATTCAGGCCCAGCGCGGTGCCCAGCACTGCACCGATCGAAATTCCCACTGCCGCCAGTCCCAGCCCATGGGCCATGAAGATCGCCATGATACCGCCGGCCCGGGCTCCCATGGTGCGCAGTACGGCGATATCCCGGCGTTTCTCCGCCACGGACATCACCAGGGTGGAAACAATATTGAATGCCGCCACGGCCACCACACTGAGCAGCAGCAGGCTGACCATGATCTTTTCCATCTTGACCGCCCTGAACAACGAGCCCTGGCTCTGGCTCCAGTCGCTTACCTGATAACTCGAAGGCAGGGAACCGGCGAGCCCGGCCATGATATCCGGTGCTGCAAACAGGTCTGTTGTCCTGACCTGCAGGCCGTCTACCCGTCCGCGCTGCCCGAGTAATCTCTGGCCGGTCTCCAGTGACACATAGGCCTGGTAGGCGTCCGGTTGGGCGCCGACCTCGAACAGGCCGGTGACAAGCAGGCGCTTGCTGCGGGGAAATACGCCCAGCGGTGTCACTGTGAGCCTGGGGACGGTGGCATCGACATAATCCCCGGGTTGCAGCCGCAAAATGCGGGCCAGCGAGGCGCCAAGTACCACATGAAAGCCACTGCCTTCGAGGCTCTCCAGGGATCCTGCCACCATCGCGCGGGGTATTTCCGACACCTGTGCTTCACGCGCCGGATCAATGGCTGTGAGCACCGCACCGCGGAGGTTGGTTGGGCTGGCCAGGAGTACCTTGTCGCTGATATAGGGTGATACTGCCACCACACCGCTGGACTGCTGCAATGTCGCCCCCAGTTCCTCCCAGGCCTCGATTCCCCCGTCACGATTGGCTACGTACCCGTGGGGCACTAAAGACAGAATACGCCCGCGCAACTCGCCCCCAAAGCCGTTCATCACCGCCAATACGGTGATCAGGCTGGCCACGCCCAGTACCATGCCCAACATGGATACCATGGCGATCACCGAGGTAAAGCGATTACGCTTGCGGCTGAAGCTGTAGCGCAGGCCGATAAAGGGTGCGTAGTTGCGGATAGAACCTGCCTTTGTCTGGGTGGTTGGCATCATCTTGCCGGGTATTGCCTGTTCGCCCCGAGCGGCGTGCCCGGGAAACAAAGCGGTGATTATATCTGCTGATGGGTCAGGGTAAACGGGTAATTCACATTAGCGGTTATGGTCAGGATGGGGGGAGTGCCGGGTGGCTTAGAGCCCAGGGGCACAAAATTGGGTGCATTCCAGAATTTCGTCTATCCCGGGCCTGGCTCTATCCAGCAGTCCCGGTCGGGAAAGTGTTTCCCAGTCGATAATTGGCCTACTTATCAGCGGAATAATACAGCTTGGGATTCTTCTTTCCCTCTTCCCCATCCCGGGTTTCTTCATCACAGCGCTGGGGGTTGCCGCCGCAGATATCACAGGCGGTATCGACGCCCAGTGCCCCCATGCCGCCGCAGGAGCCCTTGATAGGCGCCCGTCCGTTTATAACTCCCACTGCCATGGCGGCCATCACCACGCAGAAGACGAGAAGGGTAATCGCAAATAAGGCCATTGTGCTGTCTCCGGAACCCTGGGGTTCCTGTTAGTTCTGCTGTATCGCGCCTTCAAGATAGGGCGCAAAGGCCGGGGTATGGCTGACGTGGAATGCGTCTGCCCACCTCCGGATGAAATATACCGCTAATCCCTGCTCCTGCGCCACCGTCATCGCATCCTTGTAGCCCAGTACCACCAGCGCTGTCGCCCAGCCATCGGCCATCATCGCGCTGGGGTGCACCACGGTGACCGACACCAGGTCGTGCGCCACCGGGTAGCCCCTGCGAGGGTCAATACTGTGCGAGAAGCGCTGTCCGTCTATCTCAAAGAAATTGCGATAGTCGCCGGAGGTCGCTACCGCGATGTCAGTCAGCCTGATGGCGGTCTCCGCGGTGCGATCGCCGCTGTCCGGTCGCTCGATGGCGATGCGCCAGGGGTCACCCCTGCCACTGAGTCCCGCCAGGCGCATCTCGCCGCCCACCTCGACCAGGTAGCGATTGACGCCCTGTTCGCTCAGCCATTGAGCCACCTGATCTACGGCATATCCCTTGGCTATCGACGAGAGGTCCAGGGAAACCGGGCTGCGCTTCAGCAACCGCAACCCCTCGCCATCCAGCCTCAGGTGATCCTGACCCACCCGCTCCAGGGTGTCGGTGATATCGTCATCGGAGGGGGCTGCCAGTACCGGCCCCGAGGGACCGAAGCCCCATTGTTCCACCAGCGGACCTACCGTGACATCGTAAGCTCCGCGGCTCTCCCAGCCTATTGCCATCGCGCTGGACAATACGGTGTAAAAGTCCGTCGATATGTTGAACCACTGGTCGACGGAACTGGCGTTGAAGCGGCTTATCTCTGAGTCTTCGCGGTAGGTGGACATACTCAGGTTAACCGCTGCCAGAACCTCTTCTATTCCCTCTTGCAGCCCGGGGGTGTCCGGCGTGCCGGGTTCGGGGATCACCGTTACATGCCAACTGGTGCCCATGCTTTCGCCGGTCAGTCTTAGGGGTTCCTGTTGAGCACTGCAGGCAACCAGTAGCGCCGGCAAAAAAGCCGCTGTAAATGTAAAAAGCCACCCTTTCGAGTGGCTTTTCAGGCTAGCCGCCGAAATCATCCAACAGGATATTTTCAGGTTCTACGCCCAGGTCCGTAAGCATCTGGACCACCGCGGCATTCATCATGGGTGGGCCGCACATGTAGTACTCGCAGTCCTCCGGAGCCGGATGATCTTTCAGGTATTCCTCGTAGAGCACGTTGTGGATGAAGCCAGTGTAGCCGGTCCAGTTATCCTCGGGCTGGGGGTCCGACAGGGCGACATGCCATTCAAAATTATCATTCATCTTGTCCAGCTCGTCGTAGTCTTCCTGGTAGAACATCTCCCGCATGGAGCGGGCACCATACCAGAACGATATCTTGCGCTTGGAGTGCAGGCGCTTGAGCTGGTCAAACAGGTGAGAGCGCATCGGCGCCATACCCGCACCACCGCCGATAAACACCATTTCGGCCTCTGTATCCTTGGCGAAAAACTCGCCAAAGGGACCGTAAACCTTCACCTTGTCGCCAGGCTTGAGATTGAACACCCAGGACGACATCTGCCCACAGGGTATCCCCTGGCTGCCGGGAGGCGGCGTGGCGATACGAATATTGAACTTCACCAACCCCCGTTCCTCCGGGTAATTAGCCATGGAGTAGGCACGTATAACAGTCTCTTTCACCTCGGACTCG
Organism: uncultured Gammaproteobacteria bacterium; assembly: GCA_963765545.1. Lineage (GTDB taxonomy): Bacteria > Pseudomonadota > Gammaproteobacteria > Pseudomonadales > Halieaceae > JARRPM01. The sequence goes on from CAVXWW010000004.1 coordinate 675,684, forward strand.
AGATTGAAAAAGCCGAAATGCTCCCAGTCGCCGCGGTATTCGGGTTCTATATCAAAATCTGAAAACTTGACGTGGTGGGGCGGACACTCCAGCTGCACATAGCCGCCGGCGCGGAAATCGACGTTCTCGCCCTCTGGCAGTTTCAAGGTCAGTTCCTTGATGAAGGTGGCGACGTTGGGGTTGGACACCACTTCGCACTCCCACTGCTTGACGCCGAAAACTTCCTCCGGCACCTGTATCTTCATATCCTGTTTTACTGCTGTCTGGCAACTCAGGCGCCAGCCTTCACCCGCTTCACGCTTGGTGAAGTGCGCTTCCTCGGTGGGCAGCATGGCGCCTCCACCTTCACTGATAATGCACTTGCATTGGGCGCAGGTACCACCGCCACCACAGGCAGAGGGCAGAAACAGGTTCGCCTCAGACAGTGTTTGCAATAGCTTGCCGCCGGCGGCGACGGTAATCGTCTTCTCACCGTTAACATCGATGTGCACTTCCCCCGTGCTGACCAGCGCGGAGCGGGCGGCAAGAATGATGGCCACCAGGATTAATACCACCACCGTAAACATGGTGACGCCGTAAACAATTGTCATATCCATATCAGTTCAATCCCACCTTAGATATCGATGCCACCGAAGGACATAAAGCCCAGTGCCATCAGCCCTGTCACCATGAACGTAATACCCAGGCCCTGCAGGCCCTCTGGCACGTCCGAGTACTTCAGCTTTTCGCGAATCCCTGCGAGGGCCACGATAGCCAGTGCCCAGCCGACTCCGGACCCGACGCCGAACACCACGCTCTCGCCGAAATTGTAATCCCGCTCCACCATGAACAGGGCGGCACCCAGGATGGCGCAGTTCACGGTAATCAGCGGCAGAAATACGCCCAGGGCGTTGTAGAGGGCCGGTACATACTTGTCCAGAAACATCTCGAGGATTTGTACCATGGCCGCGATCACGCCTATATAGGAAATCAATCCCAGGAAGCTCAGGTCAAGGTCAGGCAGGCCGGCCCAGGCCAGGGCGCCGTCGGCCAGCAGGTAGGTATAAATGAGGTTGTTCACGGGCACGGTGATCCCAAGCACCACAATCACCGCGATCCCAAGCCCCAGTGCGGCCTGTATTTTCTTGGAGATGGCGAGAAATGTGCACATGCCAAGGAAGAACGCCAGCGCCATGTTCTCGATAAAAATCGAGCGGATAAATAAACTTAGATAATGTTCCACTTACGCGCCCTCCCCTGCAGCCGTATGGCGTGCCATCTTGAAGTCCGGCTGTTCAACCTGTTCCTTGCGCACACTGCGCAGGCCCCATATCAGAAGGCCGATAAGGAAGAAGGCACTGGGCGGCAATAACAGCAGGCCATTGGGGTTGTACCAACCACCCTCCGTGACCAGCGGCAAAATCTCGAAGCCCATCAGCTTGCCGGAACCGAATAGTTCCCTCACGACGGCGACAGCGATCAGGATCACACTGTAGCCCAGCCCGTTGCCCACCCCGTCGATAAAGCTGGGGACAGGCGGGTTTTTCATGGCGAAGGCCTCAGCCCGCCCCATCACAATGCAGTTGGTAATAATCAGGCCGACAAAAACCGATAGCTGTTTGCTGATCGCAAAGGCATAGGCCTTGAGGAACTGGTCAACCACGATAACGAGCGACGCGATAATTACCATTTGAACGATGATGCGAATGCTGCCCGGGATCTGCTTGCGAATTGAAGAAATCAGCAGGCTGGAAAATGCAGTCACGGTGGTCAGTGCAATACACATAACCAGGGTGACCTTCAGGGACGAGGTGACAGCCAGTGCAGAGCAGATACCCAGGATTTGCAGGGCGATCGGGTTGTTCTTGAAGATCGGGCCTGTCAGTGTTTCTTTAACTGAATCCATGATTACGCCTCCCCGGCTTTCAGGTTGTTGAGGAATGGTTCAAAGCCGTCTTCACCCATCCAGAAGTGCAACAGGTTGGTTACTCCCACGGATGTCAGGGTCGCTCCAGCCAGGCCATCGACCTGCCATGGGGCATTGGCCGAAGCCGGGTCTACAGAGCCCTTGATAAGTCCTACCGCCACATCTCCGTCACGATAGACTTCCTTGCCTGGCCACATCGCTTTCCAGCGCGGGTTATCGACCTCACCACCCAGGCCGGGGGTTTCTCCGTGCTCGTAAAAACCCAGGCCGGCAACAGTGTTTGCATCGGATTCCAGGGCTACGAAGCCGTACAAGGTAGACCACAGCCCATAACCCCTGACCGGGAGAATCACTTTGTCGATATCCCCGGCGGTGTCTTCTACCACATAAACAATAGCGTAGTTCTCGCGCCGGGAGATCTTGGCCAGGTCCTGCTCGGGCGACAGTTTTTCTGATGCGGATGGGTCCTTGGCGGCCTTGCGCGGGTTGTACTTCTCCGGGTCTACATCCTCGGCAAACTTACCGCTGCGAAGATCGACCACCCTGGTACTGATCTCGGCAAATTGCTCTTCCACGCTTTTGCCTTCTTCGAGCATACCTGCTGCTGCCAGAATATTGCGTTTGCGATCCAGCGCCTTGTTAACTTCCTGTATCGGTTTGAGCACCACCGTGGCGGTGGAAACAAAAATCGCGGCTACGATACTGACTGCAAAAGCAACCAACAGCGTTTTACTCGTACTGTCATTACTGGACACGGGCGAGCCTCCGTTTGATATTGGACTGGACCACGAAATGATCGATCAGCGGGGCAAAGATATTGGCAAACAAAATCGCCAGCATAATGCCTTCCGGAAACGCCGGGTTAACCACCCTGATAAGTACCGTCATCAGGCCAATGAGAATTCCGAAGTACCACTTGCCGGTATTGGTCATCGACGCGGAGACCGGGTCGGTCGCCATGAACACCATACCGAAAGCAAATCCACCGGTGACAAGGTGCCAGTACCAGGGCATGGCAAAGGCGAGGTTGTCGTCAGAGCCAATCAGGTTCAACAGGGTTGACAGCGCCATCATGCCAATCATGACCCCGGCCATGATACGCCAGGATGCTACTCGTGTGAGCAGCAGCAACACGCCGCCTATCAGAATTGCCAGGGTAGAGGTCTCGCCGATAGAGCCAGGGACTGAGCCCAGGAAGGCCTGCATCCAGGTCCACTGCTGTTGCAGTGCCTCCATGCCTCCCGAGGCGACCACCGACAGGGCTGTCGCGCCGGTGTAACCGTCAACCGCAGTCCATACCGCATCTCCAGACAGCTGAGCGGGATAGGCAAAGTACAGAAATGCCCGCCCGGTCAGCGCCGGGTTGAGGAAGTTTTTGCCGGTGCCACCGAAAATTTCCTTGCCGATCACCACACCGAAGCTGATCCCCAGGGCCACCTGCCACAGGGGAATATCCGGTGGGCAGGTCAGGGCAAAGAGAACGGATGTAACGAAGAAGCCCTCATTTACCTCATGCCCGCGGCGGATGGCGAACAACATTTCCCAACTGATACCCACCAGGAAAGTGACAATGTAAATAGGCAGGAAGAAGACAGCGCCAAACCAGAAACAATGCCACAGGTTGCTTGCATCGTAGCCGCCCAGCAACTCAATAAAGTAGCCGTGCCAGCTCTCTACACCCTGCCCTGCCGGCATGACCTCGTTGGCCTGGAAGCCCAGGTTGTACATGCCGTAGAACATGGCGGGGAAGGTCGCCATCCAGACCGTAATCATGATCCGCTTGAGATCTACACCGTCGCGAACGTGCGCCGAGGAACGCGTTACCGAGTCCGGTGCGTACAGGAAGGTGTCAAAGACCTCGTACAGGGCGTACCACTTCTGGTACTTGCCGCCGTCCTGAAAGTGATGCTCTACATTATCCAGAATTTTTCGCAGTCCCACGCCTTAACCCTCCTTCTCAATTCGAGTCAGGTTGTCCCGCAGGATGGGACCATACTCGTACTTACCGGGACAGACATAGCTGCAAAGCGCCAGGTCTTCCTCTTCCAGTTCCATGCAACCCAGGGATTGGGCTGTTTCCGTGTCGCCGACAATCAGTGCCCGCAGCAGCTGGGTGGGCAAAATATCCAGAGGCATCACATCCTCGTAGCTGCCCACCGGCACCATCGCCCTCTCGCTGCCATTCGTGGTGGTTGTCATGGGCAGAGGCTTGGTGCCAAAAAAGCTGGTGACATAGATACCAAGATTGGAATGTTTCGCGGTGCCGGGCGAGAGCCAACCCAAAAATTCACGCTTGCGACCCTCCAGCAGGACCGAAACCTGGGTATGGTAGCGGCCCAGGTAAGAGGTCGCGCCCGAAACCGCGCGCCCGCCAAGTATGGAACCGCTGATAATACGATTGTCGCCGCTTTTCATCTCACCTGCACAGAGGGCCTGCAGGTCAACTCCCAGGCGAGTGCGCAGCAGGCGCGGTCGTTCGATTTGTGGGCCGCCCAGCGCTATCACCCGCCGGGCATACAGCCGGCCATCGAGGAACAGGCGGCCGGTGGCTATCACGTCCTGGTAGCCGATGGTCCAGACAATTTTATTGGCGCTGGCTCCCTCGAGGAAATGAATATGGGTGCCAGCCAGGCCTGCAGGATGAGGGCCTCCAAACTCGGCTATCTCGATATTGGCCGCCTGACCACGGGGAATATCTGCCCCCGGCGCAACGCAGACATACAGCTTGCCGCCAGTCAGTTTTGCCAGCAGGTCCTGCCCGGCGGCGAAGGCCTCTCGCTGTTCGGCGATGACGACTGCCGGGTCGGCTGCCAGCGGGCTGGTATCAATAGCGGTGACAAAGATTGCGGCCGCGTCGCTGTCTGGCGCCGGGACCTTGCTGAATGGACGGGTTCGCAGCGCTGTCCACTGCCCGCTCTCGTTGAGCTGTTGACGGACGGTGGCGGCATCGACCGAGGCTATCGCGTCCGGGGCGACAACAGGGAATTCGACGGCGTCATCACCCTCGAGCTCAATCACTACTGACTGCAATACGCGCTTGGCACCGCGGTTGATAGCCGAGACGACGCCACTGGCTGGTGCTGTATAGCGCACACCCTCGGTCTTCTTGTCGGTGAACAGCAGCTGACCGAGCTTCACCCGGTCACCCTCACGTACTTCCATGGTCGGCTTCATGCCCACGTAGTCATAGCCAACCACGCCAACAGCTCGCGGCGCTGGCGAATCTTCTATTACTTGTTGGGGAGCGCCCTGGATAGGAATGTCCATGCCCCGCTTGATCTTGACCATAGGATCTGCCTAAAGAATCTAAACATTTGTGGATGGGCTGAAGTCGTCCGAAGGGCAAGCGCCCTTTGGGTAGTCGAAACCGCTACGCTACGGAACCCAGAACGCGCGCATTATAGCGGAATGGATCCCTAAAACGCCACCGGGCTGTCGACTGTTGTTTGATTTCGAACAGCTTTTTACCAAGTCAATAGACCTTCGTCTGTATCGCCGCAAGGCATACCCGGTCGAGCCGCCAGCCCCTCGTATTGTCAGGCTTCGCGTGGATAGAATGCGAAACTGATGCCCGCCATTCGCTCCAGAATCCGGTGTACCTGGCAGCTGTACCCAAACTCATTGTCGTACCACAGGTAAAGTACCGCTTGTTTTCCGTTCACTATGGTGGCCTGGGCGTCGAAGATACAGGCGTGGCGGGAGCCTACGAAGTCTGTCGATACCACTTCGGGGGAGCCGGAATAGTCGATTTGCCTGCGCAATGATGAGTGCAGCGCCTGACTGCGCATGAATTCATTGATCTGCTCCCTGGTTGTTTCCCGCTCCAGGGTCAGGTTAAGAATAGCCATAGAGACGTTGGGTGTGGGCACCCTGATAGCATTACCGGTTAATTTGCCCACCAGCTGGGGCAATACCTTGCCCACCGCGCTCGCCGCTCCTGTTTCAGTTATGACCATATTAAGCGGCGCACTGCGTCCACGGCGCGAGGCTTTGTGGTAGTTGTCAGTGAGGTTCTGGTCGTTGGTATAAGCGTGCACTGTTTCCACGTGCCCGGCGGCAATACCGAATTCTGCGTCCATTGCCTTCAGGGGTGGTGCTATCGCGTTGGTCGTGCAGGAAGCAGCTGAAATAATTGTATCGCCCGGTTCTATCTGGTCACTATTGATGCCCGCCACGATATTTTTCAGGTTGCCTTTGCCCGGAGCGGTGAGAATCACCTTGCTTGCGCCCTTGGACTTCAGGTGTTGGGACAACCCTTCCTCGTCTCTCCAGGCACCGGTATTGTCGATGATAATGGCGTTATCAATGCCGTACTGCGTGTAATCAATGCTGTCCGGGCTGTCGGCGTAGATAACCTTCACTTCATTACCGTTGGCGATAAAGGACTGGCGCTCTTCATCCACCCGTATGGTGCCGTCAAAGGCACCGTGGACAGAATCGCGTCGCAGCAAGCTGACGCGCTTGACCAGGTCATTGGGTGCCTTGCCCTTGCGCACCACAATGGCGCGCAGACGGAGGCAGTCCCCGCCATCGGTTTTCTCGATCATAATGCGGGCCATCAACCGTCCTATCCGGCCGAAACCATAGAGCACCACGTCCTGGGGCTGGGTCAGGGGCTTGGTTTTGGAGCCTATCAGGTCATCCAGTTCCTGCTCTACGAACTGCTCCAGGCTTTGCCCTGCGGCCACCCCCTCTTCCTGGAAACGCACCGCCAGCCGGCCCACATCGATGTGGGCGGGGCCCAGGTCGAGGTTGGATAGATGGGTAAAAACCGGATAGGTCTCAAATTCGGACAGCTCATTGCCCTCCACCTGCCGCACGTAACGGTGGTCTTTCATGATTTGCAGTACCGAACGATTGACCAGTGGCCGACCATACATATAGCACTTCACGTTCTTTTCCCGGGATAAACGCCCGACCAGGGGGATCATGCCCTCGGCCAGTGCCTCGCGCTCTTTCCAGTTCTTGAAATAATCATCGGGACGGGGTCGCTTGCGTTCGGTCACTGTAGGCTACCTTCCTTGAGGGCTGCGGGTGCTTTGGGTCGCGTATTATCATCGGTGCCAGTGGGGCGTGCAAGCCGGGATTGGCCGTTTTGAGGCAGAGTACCGTTAGCGGGCAGCAATGCGCCCGACTCGTGACATATTTGGTGACGAGCTACACTAGATCGCAGCTTGGCGCTACAATGGCGCCCGCACCCGACCCCCCGCTGACTTGATGCGGCTATTCTAATCCAAGGCCTATGTTCTCCACACTCGTCCAAAACACACCCTGGCCGCAACAGAAGGCCTCTCGTACTGCATTGGGACCATTTTCGGGTAGCGCCGAAGCGCGCTGCATTGCCGAATTGGCGCGTCCCGGGCAATTGCTCATGGTCATCACGGCGGACACCAGCTCAGCCCTGGCGCTGGAGCGGGAGCTCCCTTTTTTCCTGGGCCCCGATGTAGAAATCCTGGCGTTTCCCGATTGGGAAACCCTGCCCTACGACAACTTCTCTCCCCACCAGGACATCATTTCCGAGCGGCTGAGTACCCTGCATCGCCTGCGCCGCATGAGCGCGGGCATCCTGGTCGTGCCAATCCCGACCCTGATGCACAGGCTGGCGCCCACGGACTATATTGCAGCGTCAAGCCTGGTGCTCGAACAGGGCCAGACCCTGGATATTGATGCCTTCAGGCGCGATCTGCAGCGCAATGGTTACCTCAACGTCGAGACCGTATATGAGCACGGCGAATTCGCCCTGCGCGGGTCACTGTTCGATATTTACCCGATGGGCAGCGCACTGCCCTACCGGATAGACCTGCTGGATGCTGAGGTCGACAGCCTGCGCACCTTCGACCCGGAGACCCAGCGCACCGTGGACAAGGTGGCGGGTATTAACCTGTTGCCAGCGCGTGAATACCCGCTGGACCGGGGGGCGGTCAGTCGCTTCCAGATGAACTGGTATGACACCTTTGATGCAGACCCGGACCAGTGCGCGGTCTATGTCGAGGTCAGCGCCGGACGCAGCCCCAGCGGCTGCGAATATTACCTTCCGCTGTTCTTCGAGCAATGTGCCACCCTGTTCGACTACCTGCCTGACAATACAGCGATCATCGCCAGTGGCGACCACCACGGCAGTGCCTGCCACTTCTGGGAAGAGGTCAATACCCGCTTCGTAGAATACGGGATAGATCCCCGCCGGCCCCTGCTCTCACCACAGCGCTGTTTCACTCCGGTGGAGGAGCTCTACCAGATTCTCGGGAACTATGCTGTGCTGGAGTTGAAACACAACCCGGAGGCGCCGGTACACCAGCAAACAGGTATCAAACCGCCCCCGGAGCTGGTGGTAGATCAACGCAACCAGTCCACCGCCGCCCACCTTGTCCAGTTCCTGCAAGATCATGGGGGCCCGGTGTTACTGTGTGCCGAGTCCGCCGGGCGCCGTGAGATCCTGCTCGAATCGCTGCGCGAGCACCAACTGGAGCCTCCGCTGGTATCAAACTGGCAGGCCTTTATTGAGTCCGGGGCAGACTTTGCCATTGCTACTGCACCACTTGATCGGGGCATGTACTTCGGTCCCGGTGAGCCCACCCTGGTCTGTGAGGCGCAGTTGTTTGGCAATCGCGTCGCCCAGCGCCGGCGCCGCAAGAAAGTGCAGGATGAGACCGCGGTAGCGAACGTATTCAGGGACATCAACGAATTGCGTGAAGGCGTGCCGGTTGTTCACCTGGAACACGGCGTGGGTCGCTACATCGGTTTACAGACCCTGACGGTAGACAATGAGGAGGCCGAGTTCCTCACCCTGGAATATGCCCAGGGCTCACGCCTGTATGTGCCGGTGGCATCGCTGCACCTGGTGAGCCGCTACGCCGGGTCTGACCCGGAACTGGCACCGCTGCACAAGCTGGGCTCGGATCAGTGGGAAAAAGCCCGGCGCAAGGCCAGCGAGAAAGCCAGTGATGTCGCGGCCCAGCTACTGGAAGTCTACGCCAGGCGCGAGGCCAGGGAGGGTTTTGCCTTCGCCCCGTTTCAACACGAGTACGAGCAGTTTGCCGCGGCCTTCCCCTTCGAGGAAACCCCCGACCAGCAGTCGACTATCCAGGCCGTTATCGACGACATGCAAAGCCCCAGGGTGATGGATCGCCTGGTCTGTGGCGATGTGGGCTTCGGCAAAACCGAGGTTGCCATGCGCGCCGCTTTTATGGCGACCCGCAACAATAAACAGGTGGCGGTACTGGTCCCCACGACATTGCTGGCACAACAGCACTTCAATTCATTCAGCGACCGGTTTGCCGACTGGGATGTCGGGGTGGAGGTCGTGTCGCGATTCAAAACCGGCGCGGAACTGACACGGGTGACCAGCCGGGTGGCCGCGGGGAAAACCGACATCCTTATCGGCACTCACAAGTTGCTGCAGAGCGATTTCCGCTTTGCTGACCTGGGCCTGCTGATCATCGACGAGGAGCATCGTTTCGGGGTCAAGCAGAAAGAGGCGATCAAGGCCCTGCGTTCGGAAGTAGATGTACTGACACTTACCGCCACGCCCATACCCAGAACATTGAATATGGCCATGGGTGGTATGCGGGACCTGTCAATTATCGCCACACCACCCGCCCGCAGGCTTTCGATCAAGACCTTTGTGCGGGAACACAATATCGGCCTGATCAAGGAGGCCGTGCTGCGCGAAACACTGCGCGGCGGGCAGGTCTACTATCTGCATAACGAGGTCAAGACCATTGAGGAGTCGGCCCGCAAACTGCGCGAGTTGCTGCCGGACCTGAGCATTGGCGTCGCCCATGGACAAATGCGTGAAACCCAGCTGGAACAGGTTATGTCGGCCTTTTACCATCAGCGCCACCACATCCTGCTGTGCACCACCATCATTGAGACTGGCATAGACATTCCCAATGCGAACACCATCATTATCGAGCGGGCAGACAAGTTCGGGCTCGCCCAGTTGCACCAGTTACGGGGCCGCGTGGGTCGCTCCCACCACCAGGCCTATGCCTATCTTATGTGCCCGCCCAGGTCCGCGATCACCCAGGACGCCGGCAAGCGCCTGGAGGCTATCGAGGCCGCGGGCGACCTTGGCGCCGGCTATCTGCTGGCAACCCATGACCTGGAGATTCGCGGGGCCGGTGAACTGCTGGGGGATGAGCAAAGCGGTCAGATTCACAGCGTCGGTTTCGGCCTCTACATGGACATGTTACAGCGGGCGGTCGCCGCGCTAAAACGCGGAGAAATACCCGATGTTGATGCACCCCTGGACCACGGCTCTGAAATAAAACTCCACATGCCTGCACTTATCCCCGAGGACTACCTGCCAGACATCAATGGCAGGCTGATACTTTACAAGCGAATTGCCGCCGCCGGCAGTGACAAGGAACTGCGCGACCTGCAGGTGGAGATGATCGATCGGTTCGGCCTGTTGCCGCCCCAGGTCAAGAACCTGTTCCAGGTTTCCCAGCTGAGAATACGGGCCCAGGCGCTGGGAATCAGGGCCATTGAAGCCGGACCGGAGGGTGGTAGTATCGACTTCAATACCAATACCCGGGTTCACCCGCTCAGTCTCGTCAAGCTGGTTCAATCCGATCCAAGGTCCTATAAACTGGCGGGGGCAACCCGCTTGCGATTTATGCGCGACCTGCCCGATAACCGGGAACGCCAGCAGTATGTGGAACAACTGCTGGAATCCTTTGCCACTGATGCCACGGAACATGCCGCCTGATGCAAATACGTAACCTGAAGCTGACCACCCCCACCCTTGCCCTCCTTGCCTGCCTGGCATGCAGCAGTACCCTGGCCCAGGAATACCGCTGGTTCAGGGTTGAACTGGTTGTCTTTGCCAACCAGGACCCGGCCGCGGCCAGCGCTGAAAAATGGAACGGCATACCTGAGCTCGAGTACCCCATGGCTACAAGGTTTCTGCTCGATCCGGCTCGCGTCGCGCGCAATGAGGGCCGCTACGCCGGGGAAAGCGTGATCGACAAGTACGGTCGGCAGATTATCAAAATGGTGTCTGGCTCGCGCTACGACGATACTGAAGCGGCGGGTGTTCCGCTGGCCGCAACGGGCGCCGAACCGGCCCCGACACCGCTGACCCCTGTGGTATCAACCCCGGAGCCGCCGGCGGCCCCACAGGCACTGCCCCGCCCGTTTGTTATTCTCCCCGAAGGCTACCAGACGCTGCGCGCAAAAGCCGCACAAATGAAGCGCACCGGCCGTTACGCGGTGCTGTTTCACGAAACCTGGGTGCAGCCTGTGGGCCCTGAATCCAGGAGCGTGCCTATTGTTCTTGATCATTCCGGGGATGACCTGCAATGGCCGCGGCTACAGGGCACCATCACGCTATTTCTATCGCGCTACCTGCACCTGCAGACCAACCTGTGGTTAAACACCGAAGGAGAGTACCTGCCGGGTACCTGGCACATGCCGGCCCCGCCTTTTGGCCCGCCCTCACTCATCGTGGAAGAGGAAGAGCGCGTTGACATCGATGCCGCCATTGGCCAGATGCCGGCACAGGAAGACCAGCAGGGGCCGGCAACTGCAGCCAACAATAGTGAAATGCCCGCAGGCGAGGTGGGGATTGCGCTGGAGGAAGAAATGGGACCTGTTTACCCCTACCGGCATGCGGTGCTATTTGAACAAACCCGGCGCATGCGCAGTAACGAGGTGCATTACATCGATCATCCGCTGATGGGCGCTATCATCACGTTTACGCCAGTGACCGATCAGGACCTGGCCGATATTGCCGCGCAGCAAAAGATTTGAGGGCTTACCCCTCGCTTGAGCTATCGCGGTAGCGCAACTGCAGCAAGCTTCGCAGCAGCTTCGCCACTGAGCCTGCTTCCTGCTCGAGAATATCGTGCATTGCAGCGAGTGATATTGGCCCTTCTCCCAGGCCGGCTGCCGCGTTGACCACCATACAGACAGAGGCATAGGCGACCCCGAGCTCCCGGGCGAGCGCGGCCTCCGGCATGCCCGTCATGCCCACCACATCGCAACCATCGATTGCCATGCGCCGGATTTCCGCGGCGGTTTCAAGCCGGGGCCCCTGGGTAACCCCATGCACTGCGCTGGCCTGGCAGCTGATGTTGCTCGCGCTTGCCGCCGCCAGCAGTGCCGTGCGCAATTCACCGTCATAGGGCTCGGTAAAGTCTATATGCATCAGCCGACCGTCGACGCCCTCGTCGAAGGTGTGCTCCCGACCCCAGGTGTAGTCGACTATCTGATCCGGGATGACAAGCCGTCCCGGCAGCATCCGCGGGCCAATCCCGCCCACCGCATTGATCGCCACGATGTCACTGACTCCCAGTGAATGCAGCGCCCAAAGATTGGCGCGATAATTAATCAGGTGAGGCGGTGTTGCAGCTTCGGGGCCATGGCGACGCAGGAAAAACACGCGGCAACCGTCCAGCATGCCTTGCTGTATCGCGGCCGATGGCGAACCGTACGGAGTTGTCACCTCGCACAAGGCGACTGCGTCCAGCCCGTCAAGCTGGGCAATACCGGTCCCTCCTATTACGGCCAACTGCGTCACGAAACAAAAGTCCGGCCCGGCCACCCGGGCGACGCCTTACAGGTCTCACCGGCCTCTGCGGTGCGACAATCAGCCGAACAGGTAACCCCGCAGACGGCCTGGGAACGGACCGTCGGCGAGTTGACGGTCCCTGTCGTATTCAGACATATCATCTGGTCTTGATCTCCGTCGTAATCTGCTCGCAAAAACACCGGTTTTTAGACATTTTTTTCCGCCTGGGAAGTTTCATTAACAGCAAAAGATTATATAAGAGTCACCGCCAATGCGTGTCAACTTTCGCCAGCTGACGCAAGCAATTGATCTGCCTTGGAAAGTTTTCGGCGAGGAAAATAAGTAATTTCCAGTCGAATTTATATACCCAATTCACATAATGGACAGCGGATGCCAGAGTGTTATGTTGGATTGAAAGTAACGACAAAAGGGTAAATGACAATGAAACTGCAGCAGCCTGTGGTGGGCCGGTGGTACAAGGATGTGCAGATCAGTGCACTGTTTGAAGTCGTGGACTGGGACCCGGGTTCGCTCTCGATTGAGATCCAGTACCTGGATGGCGAGGTCGCGGAATTTGATCTTGATGCCTGGCGTGAAATGATGCCCCAGCGGGCCGAGGCGCCAGAGGACTGGCGCGCTGCTTTTGAGCTGGATGACGAGGACCTGCTTGATCCCGACCTGCCCATGCATCCTGAAGACTGGAGCAGCCCGCTGAACTCCATAGAGCCCGACGCCATGTACGGGGTCGAGGATTTTTGAGCCACGGCTGCCGACCAGCGCCTTTTTATCCCCCCGCAACCTCCCCGGACCCGGCAATCGGGCTGCCTTCAGGTATTGAACACTCATCGAGATACTGTATATAATCACAGCACCTGTATAAATAACCACGGTGCCCGTGATGGAAAAGCTCACAGCGCGACAACAACAAGTACTGGACATTGTTCGCCAGCATATCGACCAGACCGGATACCCTCCCACGCGTGCTGATATAGCCCGGGAACTCGGCTTCAAGTCAGCGAATGCGGCAGAGGAACACCTCAAGGCGCTGGCCCGCAAGGGTGCTATTGAAATGATCGCGGGAGCCTCCCGCGGGATTCGCCTCCCAGACACACCCGGCATCCCGATCATCGGCCGGGTCGCCGCTGGCAACCCCGTGCTGGCAGAGCAAAACATTGAAGACTACTGCGATCTGCCGCCAACTTTTTTCAAACCCAGCGCCGACTACTTTCTGGTCGTCCAGGGCGACAGCATGATAGACGTGGGTATCTTCGATGGCGACCTGTTGGCCGTGCACAGTACCCCTGTCGCCAGTAATGGCGACATTATCGTGGCGCGCATCGAGGATGAAGTCACCGTCAAACGCCTGCATGGAAACGCCCAGAAATACCTGGTGGAACTGTTGCCGGAAAACCCCGATTATGAGCCTATTCGGGTCGATCTTCGTGAGCAAGACTTTGCAATAGAAGGGGTGAGTGTTGGAGTGCTAAGGCGCGGACACTAGCGCCCTGAGGCGATCTTGACAGCATAGCGCACACCGCGGAGCGCCGCCCGGCGAGCCGGAAACGGGACACCTTGAGTCCGGGCCCCGAAATGCAGGTCGTGCCTAAACGCTAGTGGAGCATGCGTGGCACGGTTTCTTCCGCTGTCGTCTCCTGCTCCACCTGTTCTGCGATCGCAGCCGCAGCCTGGATGCCCGCCTGAATCATCGCCTTGGCGACCTCAAGCCCGTTATCCATCAGGTAAATGCGTGACTCGTCAGAGAAACGAATAGTTACAAGCGGTTCGGAGTCATCATCTGCCCGTTGCAGAACGATTTCCCCATCTCCCAGATCAACAATCTCCAGTAGAGATGCAGACATTCAAGTGACCTCTGGTTGCTGAATGTGCAGGAATAGTCTAACAGCAGCCGCGGCTACCGGCCAGTGCTGGGCTGGGCGAAGCTTGGGCGCAATTCAGGCGAGGGGCGTGTGGGACTAGTACTCATCGAGCGAGTCGCCCATGCGGTCGAACAACTGCTCCAGCTGCGTCACCCAGCCCGCTGCCTGCTCCGCTCCGCTGACATCGGTGGACGCAAAAGCCAGGTTGCCCGGCTGGCGTGGCCCGGGGATTTCACTATCAGTCCGGCGCAACATCTGCCCCAACCAACCACCGCCTTCGAGCTGGCGAAATTCGTTGATTTCCCCCGGGAACACCCTGCCCTCCGGCATGGGGGGCAAATCTTCAACAGTGCGCGGCAGCCCCTGTGTTGGAGCGTCTGCGCGGGTAATCGAGAGCAGGAACCAGCCATAGGCCGCCACCAGGTGTTCCCTGGTCGCGTTGTGGAATGCCTGGCCCAGGGTGCGGGCGGGAATGTCCTGTTTGTCCAGGTCTCTGCGCCAGGCAGACAATACTATCTTTGCCAGGTAGAGTTCATGGTTGGCCAGGGCGCGGCGGCTGGTGCTGCCTGCACTCAAGAGCGCTTGCGCCCGCTGCCCGATTGTTCAGGCTTCCACTTCCCGTCGCGATACATCGCCTTCCAACCGGTGGCCTTGCCATCAACCTCGGTCATGACGTACTGCTCCTTGGTTTTACGACTGAAGCGGACCTGCGTCCTGTTATCGTCCGGGTCAACCACCGGCGCACTGAACAAAAATGTGTACTTGGGGTCTATCTCGTCCTTGTGGGGCAGCAACTCATCGACGAAGGGCGCGCGGGTTTCACGGTTACGGGGAAACTGGCTGGCGGCCAGGAACAGACCCGCCGCCCCATCCCTGAGAATATAGTGGTCCTCGACTTTCTGGCACTCCAGTTCCGGCATGGGCACAGGGTCCATCTTGGGGGGCGCAGCTTCGCCGTTACGCAGTAATTTGCGCGTGTTTTTACACTCTTCAGATGTGCAGCCAAAGTATTTACCGAAGCGGCCGGTCTTCAACTGCATATCGGCGCCGCACTTGTCACATTCGATCACGGGCCCGTCGTAACCCTTGATCTTGAACTTGCCGGGTTCCACTTCAAAACCCGGGCAATCCGGGCCATTACCGCAGACATGCAGCTTGCGCGACTCATCGATGAGATAACTGTCCATTGCCGTATTGCACAGTTTACAGCGGTGCTTGGTGCGCAATAAGCGCGACTCGGCCTCGTCATCCGCATCCTCGCGGATCGCCTCGTCTCCGGGAGTCAGGTTGATGGTTTGCTTGCAGCGTTCCTTGGGTGGCAGGGCATAGCCCGAACACCCGAGAAAAACACCGGTACTGGCGGTTCGGATCTGCATGGGCCGGCCGCACTTGCTGCACGGGATATCCGTCATTGTGGGCTCGTTCGGCTGCATACCCGCCGGCTCCGGCTCCCCGGCTTTTTCCAACAGATCGCTGAATTCACCGTAGAACCGGTCCAGTAGTTCACGCCACTCGAGGCTGCCCTGCGCTACCTCATCCAGGTGTGCTTCCATCGATGCAGTAAAGCCATAATCAAGCAGTTCCGTGAAACTCTTCTGCAGGCGCTGGGTAACGATCTCACCCATTTTCTCCGCATAGAATCGCTTGTTCTCCTGCCGCACATAACCCCTGTCCTGGATAGTTGAGATTATCGACGCATACGTGGAGGGACGACCAATACCCCTCTTTTCCAGCTCGCGCACCAGACTGGCCTCACCGTACCGCGGCGCGGGCTTGGTAAAGTGCTGGGCCGGGTCCAGTTTTTCCAGGGTGAGAGCTTCGCCCTCTTTCATGTCCGGTAAAACGGTATCCTCTCCCTTGCGGCCGGCGGGCACCTGGACACGGGTATAGCCGTCAAACTTGACGATCCTGCCCCTGGCATTCAACTGGTACTCACCCGCTGCGACGGTTACAACCGTGGACGTGTACTGGGCATCGGGCATCTGGCAGGCTACAAACTGGCGCCAGATCAGCTCGTACAGTCGCTCGGCGTCGCGATCCATGCCCTTGAGCGCAGCCTGCGATACGTTGACATCCGAGGGCCGGATGGCCTCGTGTGCTTCCTGGGCGCCGTCCTTGGAGGAGTAAAGGCGTGGCTCATCCGTAAGGTAGGCCTTGGGAAAGTTCTTGCCGATATAATCGCGGCAGGCGGCTATAGCCTCGGTGCTCAGATTGGTTGAGTCCGTACGCATATAAGTGATGTAGCCGGCCTCGTAGAGACGCTGGGCCATCATCATGGTTTTCTTCACGCCAAAGCCGAGTCGGGTACTGGCTGCCTGCTGCAGGGTGGAGGTGATATAAGGCGCCGATGGTCTGGATTTGGTGGGCTTGTCCTCCCGCTGGCTCACCGCGTAGGGCAGCGCTCCCAGCTCGGTGGTGGCCGCCATCGTGTCGGCTTCGTTGGTCGGGCTGAATGCCTCCCCGCGATGCTTGCGCACCTGAAAGCGCACGGTGTCGCCTTGCTTGCTGGCCAGGTCCGCATGCACTTCCCAGTATTCCTCGGGGACAAAGGCGTGGATTTCCCGCTCGCGCTCGACCACCAACCGCACTGCAACCGACTGGACCCGGCCTGCGGAAAGACCCCGTGCAAGCTTGGCCCACAGCAATGGTGAGACCATATAACCCACGACCCGATCCAGGAAGCGCCTGGCCTGCTGGGCGTTTACCCGGTTCTGGTCCAACTGTGACGGGTGCTCAAACGCCTCGGTGATGGCCTTCTTCGTGATCTCGTTAAACACCACTCGTTGGTAGCGTGATTCATCCCCCCCAATGGCCTCGCGCAAATGCCATGCGATGGCCTCTCCCTCGCGGTCGAGGTCGGTCGCGAGGTAGATTGCGTCGGCGTCAGCGGCGAGTTTCTGCAACTCGCTTACCACTTTTTCCTTGCCCGGCAGTATCTGGTAATTGGCTTTCCAGCCTTGCTGCGGGTCGATGCCCATGCGCCGAATCAATTGTTCCCGGGCCTTTACCTTCTTGTACTCGGCCTTCTTCTCGGGCGCCATTTTGCGAGTCTTTGCTGCCTGTGCAGCACGCTCCTTGGGATCGACGGCCCCCTTGCTGGAGCCGGCTGTGGGGAGATCCCGAATATGCCCGACACTGGATTTCACGACAAAATCCTTGCCCAGGTACTTATTGATTGTCTTGGCCTTGGCCGGAGACTCTACGATGACTAGTGATTTACCCATAATTTCCTGTAATACGTACCTGAATCAGGCTGTGAACCGACGTCTGTGCCCGCTGAAAAGGTGGCATATATAAGTCCCCTGCTCCCTGTGGTCAAGCGAAATCAGGGAATCTCACTCTTGCAACTGGCCTGACCAGGCCTCCAGAACCTGCCGGATTTGCTCTACATCCTCGACTGTGCCTGACTCCTGCCAGTATATGCCGCAACTACCCCCATCCACGCTTGCAGCAAACACCTGGGCCGGCAGATGCGCCAGTGCATCGGGTATCGGGAGCCTGCGTTCCAACCCTGTCCAGGTGTCGTTCTCGTACAGCCAGGCCCGGGTCTGCTCGCATTTGTGTTTCGCCGGAGGAAGGCGTTTACCATAGTAAATGGTATCCCGGCCCGCCCCGTCGCGGACCTTCATCCGGCCCTTTTCACGCCCGGGCACTTGTCTAAACTCGACAAACAGGCCCTGCACCGCCGCGTACTCACGCATACCTGCAATCGCGCGCTGGCGTTTACTGGGAATAAAATGCGACAGTGGCGCCAGTGCGATGGCGATAACAAAAAGTATGAGCAGATAGGTCAACATGGTGGTTCCTGATTCAGGTCAACATTAGCGCAATGCTGGCATGGGATAGTGTTGAGAACTTTCGCGGCAGCCTGTATACACTGTTTGGGGACGAGCATCACCCGCAGTTCATTCTATGCTATAAATGGCTCTTTAATGACGAGCAACGACTGGAGTACACAAATGTCCGACTATGCGAAGATCCTGGTGGCAATCGATCTCAGTGAGGATTCCTCGCGGATTGTCCAGCGGGCCCGTGCCGTTGCCAGTGGCGCCTCTGCCCAACTCCATATTATTCATGTTATCGAGCCCCTGAGCTTCGCCTATGGCGGCGATATTCCCATGGACTTTTCAGGCATACAGGACGAGATCTACCAGCAGGCCACGCAGCAGCTGGAGCGGTTTGCCGAAACCAATGGCGTGGACGAGGCACACCGCCATATCGTGATGGGCCGGCCGGAGGTAGAGATACACACCAAGGCAGAGGAGCTTGACGCTGACCTGATCGTCGTTGGCAGCCACGGCCGCCACGGACTTGCCCTTCTCATGGGTTCTACCGCCAACGGTGTTCTGCACGGCGCCAAACGCGATGTGCTGGCCGTGCGGGTAGGCGGCGGGGACTAGGCTCACCCCTCCACGAAGTCGTGTAGCTGGGCGTCTGTAAAGGGCCAGCCCAGCTCGTTTCCGTCAGGATCTCGCAAGACTGGAATCCTCACCCCGTAGCGCTCGAACAGCTGATCTGATTCGCTGATATCCACTTTCTCGAAAACCAGCCCCTTGCCACCACTGTCGAACACAAGCAGCATCTCCTCTGCCAGCTCACACAGGTGGCAGGCAGATGTGCCGTAAAGCGTATAGATTGGTGGATTTGCAATTATTTTCAATGCCTGTATTCCTCTACCGGGCGCTGGTTCGAAACGAGCTTCAACGGGCTTGAACTCTGCCTTGGTCAGGCGTTACCATGCCCTCCCAAGTACAATAAATTATACCGAATTCCGGACCTACTGGCTTCGCTGGACGGCCCTTACAAATTCGTGACGGAGTATCAGGTGGCTTTATTTTCACAACCGACCGCCAGGGCGCTGGCGATTCTGGACCTGCTAATGGCAAATCCAACCCAGGCCTTTGGCCTGACGGAAATGACGCGGCGTCTCAATCTCAACAAGGCGACCTGCCACGCTATTTTGACCACCATGGCCAACTACGGTTTTCTGGTCCAGCACCCCAAGACCAAAGCCTATCGCCTCGGGCCTTCTATTATAGCGGCGGGTAACGCTGCATTCGCCCAGTTTCCTGTGCTGGAATATGCCCGCCCTGAACTCGAAGCACTCAAAGGCGACCTGAGTATCGGTTTTGCCGTTACCGGGCGATCCAAACTGCACCAGGTCCTGCTGGCCCTGTACGGCCACGCCACCCCGCTCATCGACTCCTTTCAACTGGGCCTGCGCCTGCCCAATACGGCGCCTATTGCCGCTTGTTTTACCGCGTTTTCACCGGCCAGGGAGCTGGAGGCCTGGTTGAGTCGGGCGCACGAGGCCAGAGGTGGCTACGACGAAAAGCTGGACCAGAAATTAAGGGTGGCGGCGATCGGTATCCGGGCCCGGGGCTACGAGGTGACACTGCGCACAGAGGCGGAGGCCAGACTTACTTCCGAGTTGAATCGCATCCATAATGCCTGGAGCCTGGCGGCATTGGAGGAGGCGACAAACCAGTTCCAGTACGACCTTTGCGATGAGTTCTATCATCTGGATCGGATCGATCCCAAGACCCGTTATGAAGTCAGCACAATCTCTGTCCCTATCTTTGCCTACCGCGAGGTTCCCGTACTGTGTTTTGTTGCGGGCTCATTTGAGAAAACCACCACGGGTAGCCAGATCGAGGAAATTGCCTCGCGTATGAAAGAATCTGCCGACCGGGTCACCCGCCTGGCCGCCGGCCAGGAAACCGTCGGCTGACCGGCGCGGTCGTATTTTGTTGAACACCTCCCATGCCCGATAGCGACTCCTACAACGAGAAAAAAGCCCGCTTCAGCAAAATGCTGACGGTCTACGGCCGCAAGCCGGCACTGGAAACACTGCAGGACAACAGCCTGCAGTGCCATGCCCTGCACCTTGCGGACAATAACCGCGGGGGAGGCATAATCGCCGAACTGTGCGCCGCGGCTCAACGCCGTGGTGTGCCGGTAAAGCATCATAGCCGGGCCGAACTGGCCAGAATCTCAAAGAACGGGAAGCAGGACCAGGGAGTGGCGGTTGACGTGTTGTGCCCCTCCTTCGAGGGTATCGACAGCTACCTGGCACGCCGGGACAGTTGCAGCCCCGGAACCCGCCTGCTGGCGCTGGACGGCATCAGTAACCCTTCCAACCTTGGCATGATTATTCGTTCCGCCGCCGCCGGCAGTATCGACGGGATCATATGCCCGCAGCGCGGCAGCGCTGCCCTTGGCCCGCTGGTTATCAAGGCCAGTGCGGGCACCGTTTACCGGGCACCACTGTTGCGCTGTGACAGCCTCCCGGCCGCACTACAGCAATGTCAGGGTCGAGGTGTCGAGGTCTGTACACTGGCGGCTGACGCGCCACATTCGCTGTTTGACTACCGGCCTTCGGGTCCGGCGGTCTATGTACTGGGTAACGAAACAGAGGGGGTTTCGCCAGCCGTCCAGGCGCTGGCCGATACCCGTCTGGGCATTCCGATGCGAAACGGGGTGGAATCGTTGAATGTGGCGGTTACAGCGAGCCTGATAGCCTTTGCCCCCGCTTTCGGCCCTCGACGATAGAGCATTCAGCGGAAACCAGGGACTGCCATGCGGTGGCATCGAAGCCTGATTGCCACGCGCTATTTTGACAGGTAGGACATCCCCTCTTCCAGACCCTTGAGCGTAAGCGGGTACATGTGGCCCTCCAGCAGTTTGTGCGTAATCGCCGTGGACTGGGTGTACTGCCACTCGTCCTCGGGGGTCGGATTGATCCAGATCACCTTGTCATAGACCTCCTGCAGGCGCTGCATCCACAGTTCCCCGGACTCTTCATTCCAGTGTTCCACAGAGCCCCCAGGCTGGACTATCTCGTAGGGGGACATCGCCGCATCGCCGACAAATATCACCTTGTAGTCGTGACTGTACTTGTGCATTACATCAAGCAGCGGAGTACGCTCGTTGTGGCGCCGGAAATTATTGCGCCAAACGCTTTCATAGATGAAGTTGTGGAAGTAAAAATTTTCCATATGCTTGAACTCGGTGCGAGCTGCGGAAAACAACTCCTCACAGACCCGCACATGGGGGTCCATCGAGCCGCCCACATCGAAGAACAACAGCACTTTTACCGCGTTGTGGCGCTCGGGCACCATCTTGATGTCGAGCAGACCCGCGTTGCGGGCAGTAGAGCTGATGGTATCGTCCAGGTCCAGTTCATCCGCCGCGCCGGTGCGGGCGAATTTGCGCAGGCGGCGCAGGGCTATCTTGATGTTCCGGGTGCCCAGTTCAACGCTGTCGTCCAGGTTTTTGAAGTCGCGCTTCTCCCAGACCTTGACCGCTTTCTTGTTACCGCCGTTCGGTCCTACGCGGATACCTTCCGGGTGGTACCCTTCCTGCCCGAATGGTGACGTGCCACCTGTACCAATCCACTTGTTGCCACCCTGATGGCGCTTCTTCTGCTCTTCCAGACGTTTCTTGAACTCCTCTATCAGCTTTTCCAGGCCGCCCAGGGATTCGATCTTGGCCTTGTCTTCCTCCGACAGGTTCTTCATGAACTCCGAGCGCAGCCAGTCATCCGGAATCATGGCCTCGATAATGTCGTCCAGGGCTTCGAGTTCTTTAAAATGCAGTCCAAATGCCCGGTCAAATCGGTCGAAATACTTCTCGTCCTTGACCATGCAGGCGCGACTGAAATAGTAAAACTCGTCCATGCTGCCAAAGGCAATATGGCGTTTCAGCCCCTCCATAAGATCGAGCAGTTCCCGGGTTGTTACCGGAACGCCCGCATCCCTGAGCCCCTGGAAG
Source organism: uncultured Gammaproteobacteria bacterium (assembly GCA_963765545.1). Lineage (GTDB taxonomy): Bacteria > Pseudomonadota > Gammaproteobacteria > Pseudomonadales > Halieaceae > JARRPM01. Next base: position 697,753 of record CAVXWW010000004.1, read on the forward strand.
AAGTTGATCAACATGGGACTTACCTGCTCTCCCTGCGGTGCATAAATGCCAGGCGCTCCAGCAGGTGCACATCCTGCTCGTTTTTAAGCAGGGCGCCATAGAGGGGCGGTATAGCCTTGGTATGATCACGGTCCTTGAGAATTTCGTCCGGGATGTCATCCGCCATCAGCAGCTTGAGCCAGTCGATCAACTCTGATGTCGAGGGTTTCTTTTTCAGACCCGGTATTGAGCGCACATCGAAGAAGACTTCCATCGCTTCCTGCACCAGGTTCTTCGCGATATCGGGGTAGTGAACCGCGATGATTTCGCGCATGGTGTCCTTGTCCGGGAAGTTGATAAAATGGAAGAAGCAGCGGCGCAGGAAGGCGTCGGGCAGTTCCTTTTCGTTGTTACTGGTGATGATGATAATGGGGCGGTGCTTGGCCTTGATCGTCTGGCCCGTTTCGTAAACAAAGAATTCCATACGGTCCAGCTCAACCAGCAGGTCGTTGGGGAATTCGATGTCGGCCTTATCCACCTCGTCAATCAGCAGCACAACCTGTTCGTCGGCGTCGAAGGCCTCCCACAATTTACCTCGCTTGATGTAGTTGGCGATGTCGTGCACCTTCTCGCCACCCAACTGGGAATCGCGCAGGCGCGACACTGCATCGTACTCGTACAAACCCTGCTGGGCCTTGGTAGTTGATTTGATATGCCATTGAATCAAGCGCTTGCCCAGACCCAGTGCCACCTCTTCGGCCAACATGGTTTTACCAGTGCCGGGTTCACCCTTGATCAACAACGGGCGCTGCAGCGTAACCGCCGCGTTAACGGCCATCCGCAGGTCATCGGTGGCTACATATCGTTCTGTTCCTTCAAATTTCATAGTCTGTTCATCGCTCTTGTATTCATTCAAAGCCCGACAGGTTACCGACAGGCACAGGGCCAGGCAAGGCTTGTATGGATTCGCATCTGTGGCTATGCCGCTGTCTGTCCGGCTGCGGCAGGCCGTTTATCCGTTTGCGCCGGCTTGTTCGGGCGGCGTCGAAACAGGGTAAGGCGCAGCAGCAGTGCGAGGATAACAGCACCAAGGGAAGTGAAAACCAGAGGCTTCAGGGCATGCTGCGCCCCGTCCACTCCGTCGGTCAGCCACTGGAATCCCGCCACTATGAGTGCCGGCGCAAACGTTTCCGCTCCCTCCCGGGGGTAAGCGGGGGTTAGCATCAAGGCGCCGACCAGCAATACCGCAAGGGCGACCATGCCGGGGCCCCAGTGACGTGACAGCCACCAGCCCAGAATCAGGATGAAGGCCAATGCAGCGCCGATGTAGACATACAGGGCTGTCATATAGGAACTTTCACTTAACACCGCTCTCTCCTATTCAACCCAATGTACGATATGTTCATCGTAGCCATCGGGATGCACAAATTCATCAGACAGGGAACGCCCCCGAACCGAGATACCGGCGCGGTGGACACTCTCGGGGCTGCCGCTCACCAGCGGATGCCAGTCGGCCAGTGGTTCGCCCCTGGCACGCAGTCGGTAGGCGCAGGTACTGGGGAGCCATTCCAACTCGTGAACGTTACCGTGCTCCAGGCTGATGCAGTTTGGGACCAGCTTGGAACGATTGGGGTAGTCTGAACAACGGCAGGATTGTTCGTCAAGGTAGCGACAGCGCACACGGGTATAGAATACCTCGCCATTGTCCTCGTCCTCGAGCTTGTGCAGGCAGCATTTGGCACACCCATCACACAGTGCCTCCCACTCGGTGGGATTAAGCTCAGCGAGGGTTTTCTCGTGCCACCACTCAACCACGACTGCCCTCGCGGTTCAGTAATTCAGCCGCCGTTGGAGGCATTTGCAGGTAAAAGCCCTGCGCTTCTATCTTGGCAAGTACCTCCGCCGCATCAGCCCTGGCCAATTTGCGTTGCGGATCCAGCAGCATGGTCATTACCGTTTCCAGTTCGCCGAACTGGCCCAACAGCAGTTCCGGTACATCCACCAGGCCATTGGCTTTATCAACATAGAGGTAGGCTTCCGGCTTCAGCGAACCCCTGAAAATTTCGATAAGCCGCCGCGTCATGCCGCACCCGCCAACGCAGCCCGCAGCGGGGAAATCACCTTGTCATGCCGCCATCCCTGCCAGTGGCGCGGGCTCGTTACGGTCTCGCCTGCCGCCTCGCGCAACAGTAGTTCGTAATCCTTGCCTTGCAGCAGGGCTTCAGGGGCTGTCGACAATTCGCTGGCGATCGCCCTGGCCTGGGCCTTGATCTGCTTCAAACGGTTGCGTTGCTGCGAATCCAGCGGTCCTGGCAGGCGTCCAGGCAGGTCACTCTCCGGTGTGAGGCGCTGGGTCGCGAGCAACTGCAGTAACTGATCCGCATTTCGGCGCATGGATTTTGCGTCCAGCCCCACCTCATCCTGCAGCTCAGAGAGTGTCTGGGGATTCATCAGCGCAAGGCGCATACAGGCCTGATCGTCAATAATCCAGCCGCGAGGTTTATCCCTGCGCCGCGCTGTCTCGTCCCGCCAGGTACAGACCGCCTCGAGGATAGCCAGCTGGCGTGGATTCAGCTTCCAGGCCGTTTTGAACCGCTTCAGGAAATCCTTGTCCGGGCTGTTGTAGGCCGCGATCGCATCATCACCGTCCGCCAGCACCCAACCCTTCTTGCCCTGCTCCAGGCACAGCTGTTCCATGTGCCGCCAGACCGGTAACAACCATGCGACGTCCTGGGCAGCATATTCGCACTGGGAGGCGCTGAGCGGACGCCGCAACCAGTCGGAGGTTGTCTCGCCCTTGGGCAGGTCGACATCGCAAACCAGCTTGACTATAGCGCTGTACCCCATACCGAAACCCAGGTCCAGCAGCGCAGCCGCACGCTGGGTATCAAACAGCGGCTGCGGCAGCACGTCCAGCCAACGGCTGAAGACCTCAAGATCCTCACTGGCAGAATGCAGTACTTTGGTTACGCGCTGATCACTGAGCAAGCTGGCCAGGGGCGCGGTGTCTGTGATGGCCAGGGGATCAATCAGCAGTGCCTCGTCACCAAAACACAGCTGCACCAGGGCCACCTGGGGATAAAAAGTATTGCGTCGCATGAACTCGGTATCGACTGCCACTACGGTGCAATCCGCCACGCCGACCAGTGCATCGGCCAATGCCGCGTCAGATTCGATCAGTTGCCAGTTCATGATTGATTAACCGTCCTGCGACCCGACAGGGCATGGGCCAGGGTTGAGCCATCGACAAATTCCAGTTCCCCTCCCAGGGGCACTCCGTGGGCAATCCTGGAGACTTTGACCCCCTCCGCATGCAGCATATCGGTGAGATAGTACGCTGTAGCCTCTCCCTCGACCGTGGGGTTGGTGGCCAGGATAACTTCCGTTATCCCTTCATCGACGACACGTTGCTGAAACACTTCCAGGCCGATCTCTGCCGGGCCAATCCCGTCTATGGGGGAAAGATGCCCCATCAGGACAAAATAAATACCCTTGAACCCACCACTTTCTTCAATAGCCAGCACATCTGCCGGTGTTTCCACCACGCAAATGGTATGCGCATCCCGCTTCTGATCAGAACAGATCTCGCACACTTCCAGCTCGGTGAAATTCCGACAGCGGGTGCAATGATCGACGCGCTCCACCGCCTCTTCCAGTGCCCGGGCCAGCGCAATTGCACCCTGGCGGTCCCGCTCAAGCAAATGCAGGGTCATACGCTGGGCGGACTTGGGCCCTACCCCGGGCAAGCAGCGCAGGGCATCCATCAGGTTTTGCAGGGCGGGACTGAACTTCACAGCGCCGGGTACCGTTTCAAAACGGCAACTTGAAGCCCGCGGGCAGGTTCAGGCCGGCGGTAAGGCCTGACATCGCCTCGCGATTATGCGCCTCCACCTTGCGCACGGCGTCGTTGACAGCCGCTGCCAGCAGATCCTCCAGGACCTCCTTGTCCTCGGACATAACGGCATCATCGATTGAAACACGCTTGATATCATGGCGGCCGGTCATCACCACCGTGACGAGTCCCGCTCCCGACTCACCCTGCACCTCGGCATTGGCGAGCTCTTCCTGTTTTTTCTGCATGTCGGCCTGCATTTTCTGGGCCTGCTGCATAAGGTCTGAAATATTTCCCTTCATCTTTACTCCTAAAGCTACGCGGGTTCAGGGGTCTAAAGGTGCTATGGACGAGCGATCCAGCTCACCATCGAATCGCGTTATCAATTGCTGCAACAGGGGGTCTGCCTCTATGCAGGCGATTGCCGCCAACTGTCGCTCCTGCTGCAACCTCGCCTGGCGCTGGGCAGGTGTTTCTCCCACTATTTCTCCGGGCTCTACTGTGACTACCAGCGCTTTGTCGAAACAGGCCTCCAGGGCGCTACGGATTTTCTCGACGTGACCCTTGTTGAACAGGGCCGCATTCGCCTGGTCAAGCACGAAATGCAGGGTATTACCGTCGCAGCCGCGACACTCACTGTTGATCGCTATGGTATACACAATTCCGCCCAGTCCCAACTGCTCGATCAGGCGATACCACTGACCGGGTTCAAACTGTTCAAGTGTCAGCACACTGTCCGGCGCCGCGGGCTCGGAGCCGGCATCAGGGCCGCTTTCAGCAGTTGTCGCCTGCGCAGGCGGCTGAACCTCCGGGGGTACTTGACGCGCTATCTTTTGCTCGACCGGCTCCGGGGCTGCAGCGGGTGTCTCGACTGCGGACGGCGGAGGCGACGCCGCCGGCGCCCTAGCGGGCTTTTTTACCGTGTCGTCGACCTCCCGGGCGACAGACTCTGCGGTAGCGGGCTCAACCGGGGCCAGGTCGTCAGGGCCAAGGCTTTCATCGATCACTGCCGCGGGGCGAAACGCTACCATCCGCAGCAATATCATTTCGAAGCCACTGCGCGGGTCCGAGGCCAGGGCGATATCTCGCTTGCCGTTGATGGCTATCTGATAAAACAGCTGCACATCCTCCGCAGTCACGCCCTTTGCAAGCCCAGCTATTCGTTCTGCATCGCCCCAGCTGTTGTCAACAGCCTCGGGGACAATCTGTGCAACGGCGACCCGGTGCAGCATGGAAATCAACTCATCGAGGCTGCCTTCAAAATCCGGGGCATGCTCCGCCATGTGCCTGACAATATCGAGAAGCTGCGCAGGCTGGCCAGCGGTCAGTGCTTCCAACAGCTGGTAGATAAAGCTGAGTTCAACACTCCCAAGCATGCTGCGTACATCAGCTTCTGCCAGCGCACCTGAGCCGAAGGATATGGCCTGGTCGGTCAGGCTCAGGGCATCGCGCATGCTGCCGGCCGCCGCGCGGCCCAACAGCCACAGGGACGGGTCATCAAAGCTGATCATCTCCTGGTCCAGCACATGGCGCAGGTGACCTACGATCTGTTCGGGGGGCATATTTTTAAGGTTGAACTGGAGGCAGCGCGACAAAATAGTCACCGGCAGCTTCTGTGGATCGGTGGTGGCGAGCAGGAACTTGACGTGGGGCGGCGGTTCCTCGAGGGTTTTCAGCAACGCATTGAAGCTGTGGCTGGACAACATGTGCACCTCGTCTATCAGGTACACCTTGTAACGGGAGCGCGTTGGCGCGTATTGCACGTTTTCCAGCAGCTCGCGGGTGTCTTCGACCCTGGTGCGGGATGCCGCATCGACCTCCAGCAGGTCTACGCTGCGACCCTCGGCGATTTCAAGGCAGGAGGAACACTCACCACAGGGCTGCGAACTGACCCCGCTTTCACAGTTGAGGCACTTGGCCAGAATTCGTGCAATGGTGGTTTTCCCCACCCCGCGGGTGCCGGTGAAAAGGTAGGCGTGGTGCAGGCGATCGTGATCCAGCGCGTTAACCAGGGCCTGGAGAACGTGTTCCTGGCCGACCATTTCTCGAAAGGTCTTGGGTCGCCACTTGCGTGCGAGTACCTGGTAAGACATGCAGGGTTTTGCCTTGGATCAACAAAAGAGGACTAGGATACACCAGCGGCGAGGCGACTCAAAACGAATGCCGGGGATACTGCAAATGTAATGGAGGCGACCCAGACAGCCACACCCCGGCACACGAGTCGATAATTACCGTTGCTCCCTTCCGGGCCTGGCGGAGTTCACTATCTATCGTTGCGAGGGGACCGCCTGGATCGCCATAACGTCTGCGAGCGGTCGCAGAAGGCGCGTATTGTGCTCGAATCACCCAGGAGCTGCAAGCCGAGATCCAAATTCCACCTTGACTCGCATGTTAGAGCTAGTAACATTATGTTAATCACTCTTACATTCGATAGGTTTATGAAGAAAAACTCGCACCACGGACGCACCAGGCCCGCTCGGAAAAACGGTACCTTCGCAGGTATCGCTATTGCCGCTGTGTTTGTTGTGGTCGTGACAGGCCTGCTCGAGGCTCGAGTAGCACTAACCGAAGCGCCCGGCGTGCGGCAGCCACTCCCGGTGGCCGCTGTCTCTTACAAGGAACAGGACAGCTACACCCGTCCCGTTTCCTACCTGGGACTGGTATCGGCGGGCCGCAAAGCCACCCTGGGATTTGAAATGGCAGGCCAGATTGCCGCCTTTACACTGCGCGAAGGAGACCCGGTTACACTGGGGCAGGAGATCGCCAGCCTGGACACCAGCGCCTTGCAGGCCCGGCGCAGGGCCACAGCAGCAGAACTGGAGCAGGCGCGCACTGAACTGGAGCTGGGGCAACTCAAGGCCAGCAGGCAGCAGGACCTCATCGCTACAGGGGCTGTATCCAAAGAGGCATTCGATGACACCCGGTTGAGAGCCCGCGCACTGAGTTCCCAGGTGGAGGCCGTGGCCGCCCGCCTCGCCAGTATCGATATAGAACTGCAAAAGTCCCGACTGGTCGCACCCTACGACGGTGTCATCTCTGAACGGTTTGTCTACCAGGGGGCTGTGGTAAGCCCCGGAACCCCGGTTTTGCAGTTGGTAGAGTTGAGCAACCAGGAGGCACAGGTAGGTGTGCCCGCTTCCCTGGCCGGAAAACTGGAAATCGGAACCACCTACAGCCTTAAATTGCGCGACGGCAAAATCGATGTAGTGCTGTTGACGATCAGGCCTGACGTGGACCCCATGACCCGCACCACCCTGGCGGTATTTGCCATGCCGGCTGACGCCAATGCGCTTGACGGCGAGCCGGTAACCCTGGAGCACCGCGAACCAGTCGATATGCGCGGTGGCTGGCTGCCGATGTCAGCCCTGCTGGAGGGCCAACGCGGGGTCTGGAACGTGCTTAAGATAGAAGCCGACGCCGAGCAATATCGCACCGTCAGGGAGGCAGTGGAAGTACTGGATATCCAGGGCGACAAGGTCTTTATGCGCGGTACCCTGACTACCGGTGACCGGGTTGTTGCCAGCGGGGTTCACAGGATCACCCCGGGGACCCCGGTGGTTGTGGCGGAGGGCGACTGAGATGCTCGCCCGTTATATTTACAGGAACTCAAGGTACTTCACTCTTTTCATCGTCTGCGTACTCGCGGTCGGCATTACCAGCTTTCGATCCATAGCCCGCCAGGAAGACCCTACCCTGACCAATTTCGTGGGCAGCATCACCACCTTTTTCCCCGGCTCTACCCCGGATCGCGTCGAGGCCCTGGTGACCAGGCCGCTGGAGGACGAGCTACGCAAGATACCGGAAATTGACGAACTGTGGTCAACGTCCACCAGCGGCGTGTCGCTGGTCAATATACGGCTGATCGATACGCTGCCTGATCAGGCCCTTGAAAGCGCCTGGTCAGAGATACGGGACGCAATGGCCGAGGCCTCCAGGCAATTCCCGGCCGGCGCCGGTGAGCCGGATTTTGATAACGACCGCTTTGCTTCGTTTACCGCAATTGTTGCACTGTCGTCCGAAGGGCCGCAGGACATGCCCCTCTCGCTGCTGAATCGCATGGCCGGGGACTTCGCTGACCGGGCCCGCAATCTGCACAACACGAAGCTGGCAGAATTGTTCGGGGAGCCACTCGAAGAAATCCGGGTCGAGGTGGACGAGGCCGCCCTGGTATCCCGGGGGCTCAGCCTGCAGCAGCTTGCCCTCGCCCTGCAGGCCGCTGACGCCAAGATCGCCTCCGGGCGCGCTTCCGGGGCCGGCACCGATATGCTCATAGAGCTGGCCGGTGATTTTGACTCCATGGAGCGCATCCGGCAGGTCATCGTCAACACCTCGGCTGACGGCAGCGCAACCCGGGTTGCGGACATCGCCAACGTGTACAAGGCAGCTGTCACGCCACCACCCGCTATGGCAATGGCCCAGGGCCGGCCGGGGATACTGGTAGGCGTGACGATGAAGAGCGGCAAGCAGGTGGACGTGTGGAGCCTCGCATTCAATGAACTGGTGGAGGAATTCCGCAGCGAGTCGGCGGCCGGCCTGAAGGTCGAAGTCAGCTACGACCAGAGCAAGTATACCGAGACGCGCCTGCGCGATGTTGCGAAAAACCTGGCGATCGGGGTCGCGCTGGTGATTCTCGTACTCTTGTTCACGCTGGGCTGGCGGGCGGCGGTGGTCGTCGCGGTAATACTGCCGCTGTGCGGGCTGATCTCCATTATTGTCATGGAGCGCATGGGGCTCGCGCTGCACCAGATGTCTGTGAGCGGCTTGATCGTGGCCCTGGGCCTGCTGGTTGACGGTTCTATCGTGATGACTGACGAGGTGCGCAAACGGCTGGTCGATGGTCATAGCCCGATAGAAGCCATCGCCCAATCGGTCCATCGGCTGCGCGTGCCGCTCATCTCCTCGGCGGTAACCACGGTGCTGGCCTTTATGCCAATGGCTATAGTACCGGGACCCGCCGGCGACTTTGTCGGAAGTATCGCCAAGGCCGTTATCATTATGCTGGCCACCTCCACACTGCTGGCGCTGATTATTACACCGGTGCTGGCGGCCTGGTTGCTGCCGCGTAACACAGGCAATCGCCACAGCTGGTTGGTCAATGGCGCCGAGAGTGGCAAAGCCGGCGCCTGGCTGGTAAGTGCCATGGATTGGAGTCTGCGTCACCCACTGGCCTCGATAGCGCTATCGCTGTCGCTGCCCTTGAGCGGCTTCCTGGTATTCCCCACACTCACCGCCCAGTTCTTCCCGGGTACGGACAGGGACCAGATGTATGTGCAGGTGAAGCTCGCCGACGGTCGTTCAATTTATGACACCCAGGCGCTGGTCAAGAAAATCGACAAAACGCTGCGGGACGACCCCCTGGTCCGCCGGGTGGACTGGAGCATTGGCGAAAGTGCGCCCGCCTTTTACTACAACATGTACCGCTTCCGGGAGAGGATGCCCTCCTGGGCCGAGGCGCTGGTGTTGACTACCGATGAAAAACAGACCGATGCACTTATTGACAGCCTGCAGACAGAGCTGAACCGGGAATTTCCCGAGGCGCGCATTGTCGTGCGTGGTATGGACCAGGGCCCGCCCGTGCTCGCCCCACTGGAGGTTGAGATCTACGGGCCTAACCTGGAGGTCTTGCAAACACTGGGCGAGCAGGTCAGGCAGCGGATGGAGAATATTCCCCAGGTCACCCACACCAATGTCGACCTGATAGGCGGGGCCCCAAAGCTGGTTTTCGCGCTGGAAGAGGAAAAACTGCGCCTGGCCCGCATTCAGCTTAGCGATACGGCAACAGCACTGAATGATTCTCTGCTGGGCCGGGTTGGCGGAGAAGTCCTGGAAGGTACCGAGCGACTGCCCGTGAGAGTGCGCCTGCGAGAGCAGGACTGGGGAACAACAGAGCGAATATCCGATATCCGGATACCGGTGCCGGCGCGGCCGGAACTGGCGCAATCGGGCCTTATCGGGGGCATCCCCCTCAGTGCCATTGGCAGGGCTGACCTGGTGCCGGCCCAGAGCCCGATTTCACGGCGCAATGGACAAAGAATGAACACGGTTTCGGGATTTATCAAACGCGGGGTTCTGCCACAGGAGGCGCTCGATGTGCTGCGGCAGGAGATGGAGCTGCACCCGGTTGCCATGCCCCCGGGTTACTCATTCAGCTTCGGTGGGGATAGCGAAGAGCGGGCCAAGGTCATAGAAAAACTGATGGCACCCCTGGGACTTATCATGTCGGCAATGCTGGCGACGCTGGTGCTTACCTTCAATTCCTGGCGCCTGACCGCCATTTCCCTGCTGGTATGCGTTTGCTCCCTGGGTCTGTCCTTACTGTCACTGGCGATATTCGCCTACCCCTTTGGTATTCAGGCGGTGATCGGTGTCATCGGTTCGATTGGTGTTTCCATTAACGCCGCTATCATTATCATGACCGCCCTGCAGGAGAATCAGGGCGCCGCCGCCGGTGGTCTGTTTGCAATACGCTCTGTGGTCATGGATTCGAGTCGACATATTATTTCCACAACCGTAACCACCTTCGGTGGCTTTTTACCCCTGATACTCGAGGGAAGCCAGTTCTGGCCGCCCTTTGCCATGGCCATTGCCGGCGGGGTATTACTGTCTACCGTTATTTCCTTCTTCCTGGTGCCGCCGCTATATGCAGTGACGATGAATATCGGACGCAAGCGCCGCGCCAGGGATGCGTTCGCCGCAGCGCAAACTGGCCCGTGAGCTGTTAGAGTGAACTATGAGCAAGAATATCAAAATGACTGACAGCAAGGCCTATCACCACGGTGATTTACGCAATACGCTGATTGTCGCTGCGGGCGAACTGATAAAGGAAAAGGGTTCCCTGGATTTCGCCATGATCGATGCCGCGCGTCGCGCCCAGGTCAGCAGCGCTGCCCCTTATCGACATTTTGAAGACAAGAACGCCCTGCTGCAGGCAGTGGCCGAGGTCGCATTCCTCGCCCTGGAACTGGCCGCGCGCGAAGCGGCGGCCCTGGCACCCCGTGGCAGCAGTGCGTGCCTTATTTCACAGGGTAAAGCCTACATTTCTTTCGTGACGGATCACCCGGCATTCTACGACCTGATGTGGGGAGATATCGGCCTGCGCAGAAGAGACAAGGAAGAGATGGAACTGCAGACGTCCGGTTTTTATCTATTGGTAGACACGGTCAAGGCCTGGTGTGCTGAGGCTGGCGTTGTCGTTAACGACCCGGTGGAACTCGCGGTGAAATTCTGGGCAATGGCCCATGGGCTGGCTTGCCTGGCAATGAACAACAATATCGAGCATGTGCTGTCCGGGGCAGATGTATTCAAGCTGTTTGAAAGCAGCGCCATGACGTTCCTGGATGGCTTGCGGCCACCTGTTGTGGCAGGTAGCCCAACCATTACTTGATACGTCGAAGACGCCTGGCCGTGGACGAGAATCGCCAGGTTCCGAAGAGCAATGTCAGCACTCCAACGGGAACGCAGACTATGCCTACCCATTCCATCCAGGCCGTCTGGGCGAAGTGAAAAAGCGTCACGCCCGCCAGCAGCAGGGAGACGCCGGAGCGCAAATACGCAAGCAGCGTGCGCTCGTTGGCCAGCTGGGTTCTATCCAGTGCGAGGTGATCCCTGACAATCAGCTCGCCCTCGCGAAATTTCTCATAGGGATTATGGTCGCTCACAATGTCACCGTTCAGTGCCGATTGTTCCGGGCAGCATCAGGCGTTACCAGGTAAACCTTGTCCATGTGACCGGTAAAGACCGTGCTGTGTGGCGCGCCTGGGAGGATTCGAACCCCCGACCAATAGCTTAGAAGGCTACTGCTCTATCCAACTGAGCTACAGGCGCTCGGAGCGCATCCTAACCTAGCGCAGAGGTTCATTCCAGCTCGCTTCAGGCGGGTAGTTACCAAATGGGGTTTTGGGGTGGCCGACGGGTCTCGAACCCGCCACCTCCGGAGTCACAATCCAGTGCTCTACCTGATGAGCTACGGCCACCATCGTGAGGTGCTGAAAACCGGTACAACCAACTCGCCGTTTTGTGACTGAAAAGTTGGTCGGGGTAGAGAGATTCGAACTCCCGACATCCTGCTCCCAAAGCAGGCGCGCTACCAGACTGCGCTATACCCCGATTATTGCATTGCCGGCGCAGGCGCCAGCCCCTGTATTCAGGAGGGCGCATCATACTCACCAGCGCCGTTAGCGTCAACGCCGGCGATAGTAAATTAACCGGCTTGAGGCTGCAAAGCCTTCCACTGGAAGGTGGGCTCATGGGACAATCCACCGGCTTAGCGCAGCAGGCCCTGCTCGCAAGCGCATAATCTTGCCCACGCACATCACCACTTAGAGGATATCGTTACTATGCCCGCACTCGTCCTGGACGGCAAAACCCTGGCTGCCGACACTGAAGCGGAGCTGCTGCGCCGTGTGGAGCGCCTGAAAGAAAAGTCAGGCGGCAAAACGCCGATTCTGGCGACCATCCTCGTGGGGGATGACCCCGCCTCTGCGACGTACGTCAAGATGAAGGGCAATGCCTGCCGGCGGGTGGGCATGGATTCCCTCGCGGTAGAGATGCCCTCCTCCACGACCACTGACCAGTTGCTCACAAAAATCGAGGAATTGAACAGAAACCCCGATGTTCACGGCATCCTGCTGCAGCACCCGGTACCGACCCAGATTGATGAGCGAGCGTGCTTTGACGCCATCGCCCTGAGTAAGGATGTAGATGGCGTCACCTGCCTCGGCTTTGGTCGCATGGCCATGGGCGAGGAAGCCTACGGTTGTGCCACGCCCCAGGGCATCATGCGCATTCTTGAGCACTACCAGGTCGAACTCGAGGGCAAACACGCAGTTGTGGTGGGTCGCAGTCCCATTCTCGGCAAGCCCATGGCCATGATGTTGTTACAGAAAAACGCGACTGTGACTATCTGCCACTCCCGCACCCGGGATTTACCGGCGCTGGTGGCGCAGGCGGATTTAGTAGTCGGCGCAGTCGGCAAACCTGAGTTCATCAAGGCCGATTGGGTGAAGGAAGGCGCCGTGGTCGTTGACGCGGGTTACCATCCCGGCGGCGTTGGCGATATCGAGCTATCAGCCCTGCGGGATAAAGCCAGTGCCTATACCCCGGTACCTGGTGGTGTCGGCCCGATGACCATCAACACCCTGATCATGCAAAGTGTTGAATCAGGCGAAAAAAGCCTGGCCTAGCGAATGGCGCAGCGACTGCCTCAGTCCCTGCGCCAACGGGTTCCCTCCCGGGAATCCTCAAGCACCACACCCTGGGCCAGCAATTCCTGGCGGATTTCATCGGCCCTGGCATAGTTTTTCGAGAGCTTCGCCTGCTGGCGCTCCTCTATCAATACCTCGATGGCATCCGCAGAAATGTCATCTGAACCGGTGCCTGCCTGCAACCAGGCTTCGGGATCCTGCTGCAGGATACCCAGCAGGTTACCTGCCGCCAGGATACGCGCTTTCAGTGCCGGCCGCTCTTCGGCCGGCGCCTTGTGCAGCTGGTGCGCCAGCGCGTGTATCTCCGCAATGGCTACCGGCGTGTTGAGGTCGTCATCCAGGGCGCGATAGAAGGGTTCATCGGCCAAACGGACCTCGACGTCCAGTTGAATGTCCTGCACTTCCCGCAGCGTACTGTAGAGACTGCCCAGGGTCGCCTCCGCCTGCTCCAGCAATTCCGGAGAGAAATTCATCGGTGAGCGGTAATGGGCCGACAACAGTGCAAACCGCAGCACTTCGCCCCGGTAGACCTGTAACAGGTCGCGTACTGTGCGAAAGTTACCCAGGGACTTGGACATTTTCTCGCCGTCGATATCCAGGAATGCGTTATGCAGCCAGTAGCGCACATAGTCACCACCGTGGGCGCAGCGACTCTGGGCTATTTCGTTTTCATGGTGCGGGAAGATCAGGTCGCGGCCACCGCCGTGGATATCGATAGTGTCACCCAGGTGCGCCCGGATCATGGCCGAGCATTCCAGGTGCCAGCCCGGTCGGCCGCGTCCCCAGGGGCTGTCCCAGCCGGGTTCATCTGTCGCGGCGGGCTTCCACAATACAAAATCTCCGGGGTGCCGCTTGTAGTCAGCGACCTCTACGCGCGCGCCTGCCAGCATGTCGTCCAGCGAGCGCCGCGACAGCTTGCCGTAGTCGGGCATTGACTCCACCGCAAACAGCACATGGCCACCCGACTCATACGCGTGGCCCTTTTCGATAAGCGTTGTGGTGAGCGCCTGCATGGCATCGATATTGTGTGTCGCGTGGGGTTCCAGGGTCGGGGTCAGGGCATTGAGCTGCGCCATATCCTCACGGTATTTGGCGGTAAATTCATCCGTTACCGACTCGATGCTGCGCTGGCCCTCTTTTGCTGCCGCAATAATCTTGTCGTCGACATCGGTGATATTGCGCGCGTACGTCACCGTGTTGAAATGCGTCTGCAAGAGGCGAAACAGCGTGTCGAACACCACCACCGGCCGGGCGTTACCGATATGCGCCAGGTTGTAGACCGTGGGACCGCATACGTACATGGTGACAGTGTCCGGCACCAGTGGCTTGAACTCTTCTTTCTCGCCACTCATCGTATTGAAAAGATGCAGGCTCACTGCCCCGCCCCCCCCTGTGCAGCCCAGCTGTCACGCAGGCCGATGGTGCGGTTGAACACCGGGTTATGCTCACTGTGGTCGTGACGGTCCGCGACAAAATACCCTTCGCGCTCGAACTGGAAGCCCTGTTCAGGCTGGGCCAGCAGCAGCGAAGGCTCCACCCAGGCCCCGGTCACAAGCTGCAGGGACTCCGGGTTAATATGGGCCATAAAATCACGGTCGCCCTTATCCGGTGACTCGTGATTGAACAGGCGGTCATACAACCTGACAGTGGCCTGCCTGCCCCGGGAAGCCGACACCCAATGGATGACGCCTTTTGGCTTGATTCCGTCGTCCGGGTCACGCCCGAGACTATCGGGCACGCTACGGGCATGAACCTCCAGCACATTACCACTGGCATCCTTGACTACATCGGTCGCCTCTATCACGTAGGCGTTGCGCAGTCTCACGCGCTTTCCCAGCACCAGTCGTTTGTACTTCCTGTTGGCTTCCTCCCGAAAATCGTCCGCATCAATATAAAGTTCGCGGGTAAACGGCAGAACGCGCTCACCCAACTCCGGCCTTGATGGATGGCTGGCGGCCACAATCTCTTCCACCTTGTCCTCGGGGTAATCGGTGATCACAACCTTGAGTGGATTCAGCACACACATCGCGCGGGGCGCGTTCTCGTTCAGGTCTTCGCGTATGGCAAACTCCAGCATTGCTACATCGACAACGCCATCGCCCCGGGTGGTGCCGATCATCTGGCAAAACTTGCGGATCGCTGCCGGGGTATAGCCCCTGCGACGCATGCCCGCCACCGTGGGCATGCGCGGGTCATCCCAACCGGCAACCACGGCATCGTCCACCAGTTGTTTGAGCTTGCGCTTGCTGGTAATCGTATAGCTCGGATTGAGACGGCCAAATTCATATTGCCGCGGGCGGGCCGGTACCGGCAAATGCTCTATGAACCAGTCATACAGCGGCCGATGATCCTCGAACTCCAGGGTGCAGACAGAGTGCGTAACACCCTCGATCGCGTCTTCCTGCCCGTGGGCGAAATCGTACGTGGGATATATCACCCAATCGTCGCCGGTCTGGTGATGGGGGACCTTGCGAATCCGGTAGAGGATAGGGTCACGCAAATTCATGTTGGGGGCGGCCATATCGATTTTGGCACGCAGCACCTTTTCGCCCTCGTCGAACTCACCCGCCTTCATACGGGATAACAGATCCAGGTTCTCCTGCGGTGAGCGATCCCGGTAGGGGCTGTTTTTGCCCGGCTCCGTGAGAGTACCTCGATATTCCCGGGCCTGTTCCGCATTCAGGTCGCAGACGTAGGCATTACCATGCTCAACCAGATACAGGGCCCAATCGTACAGTTGCTGGAAATAGGCCGAGGCAAACCGCACCTCGCCACTCCAGGTATATCCCAGCCAGCGCACATCCTCCTGAATCGAGTCGATATACTCCTGGCTCTCTTTTTCCGGATTGGTATCGTCGAACCGCAGGTTACAGCGCCCGCCGAAGGTCTCCGCCAGGCCAAAGTTGACGCAAATGGACTTGGCGTGACCGATGTGCAGGTAACCGTTGGGCTCCGGCGGAAACCGCGTCACGACCTCCTTGACCCGGCCCTGGGCGAGGTCGTCGGCGACAATGGTCTCCAGAAAATTGCTGGCGGGGGGTTTTTCCATAAAATCGTAACTGCCAAGGTGTAAAAAGGGCGCGTATTATAGCCACAGATGCCTGTGTCTTATACCCACATGCCTGGCACAGCGAGGTTATTATCGGTCATTTATGCCTAACTTCGCCGTCCCTGGTGTTTTCCTGCCGGACAAAAGCCCGTATTATTGCCCGGCTTTGGACATTCACCAACAGGGACACCACATGGTCATCATTCGCACTACCTTCGGCGACATAAAACTCGAACTGGACGCCGAAAAGGCGCCCGTGACAGTCGCCAATTTCCTCAAGTACGCCCGTGAAGGGTTTTACGACGGCACAATCTTTCACCGGGTGATCAACAACTTCATGATCCAGGGCGGTGGTTTTGATACCAACATGGAACAAAAGGCGGTTGGCGACCCCATTGAAAACGAAGCGGACAATGGCCTGAAAAACGATTTTGGCACCGTGGCGATGGCGCGCACAATGGAGCCCCACTCGGCTACGGCGCAGTTCTTTATCAACGTCAAGGACAACGATTTTCTTAACCACAGCGGCAAAAACATGCAGGGCTGGGGCTATGCCGTTTTCGGCAAGATGGTAGAGGGAGAAGATGTCCTGGAGAAAATCCGCAACGTCCCCACCGGCAGCAGTGGTGGTCACCAGGATGTCCCCACTGACGCGGTCATCATCGAAACCGTCGAGATCGTCGAATAAGGGGCGGCAGCCTCCGACCGCGAGACCACACTCACGTGTCCCGCACGTGCTTTATTTCTGACCTCCACCTGAGTCCCGCCCGGCCCGCTGCAACGCGGGCTCTGGCGGCTTTTCTCTCCAGCCACCGCACTCTGGCGCAGCTGTACATACTCGGCGACCTGTTTGAGGCCTGGCCGGGGGATGACGACGACTCTGCCATCGCTGCGGAAGTCACATCACTGTTGCGCAATTACAGTGCCGCGGGCCCCAAGCTGTTTATTATGCGCGGCAACCGCGACTTCCTGATCGGTGAAGGCTTTTGCACAGCGGTGGGTGCGACCTGGTTACCCGACCCCAGCGTGATCGACCTTTATGGCCAGGCGACCCTGCTCATGCATGGCGACAGCCTCTGTACCGCCGATACCGATTACCAGGCGTTTCGTCGCAGCGCCCGGGACCCGGCCTGGCAGGCCGAGCTACTGGCCAAACCACTCGCGGAGCGGCGTCAGCTTGGCGCCAGATTGCGATCCATGAGCAGGGACGCCACCAGCATGAAAAGCGAGGACATCATGGATGTCACACCGTCTGAGGTGGAGCGCGAAATCCTCGCCCACGGCGTGCGCCAGCTGATCCACGGCCACACGCACCGACCGGCGCGGCATGACCTGGCGCCGGGGGTTCGCTGGGTGCTGGGTGCCTGGGAAGAAACAGGCTGGTTTATCGAGGCATCGAAGAATAATATTTCACTAAATAGCTTTATTATTCAATAGGTTATATTTAAATATTAATGCATATTATTGGGCCGGAACCCCGCTGTGAAAGCGAAATTCTGTATCGGGTGATTCGATCAACTCCCGCTCTGCCTGCAGCAGTGTCGGCAATCTCTGCCCCACCTCCTCTCGCGACCCCAGTTCTTCAGCAAGTTTCAGGTAGTCAAGGAAATGCCGGGATTCTGACTTCAGCAAGGATGCATAAAATTCAGCCAGCTCAGGGTCCAGTACCGGTACCAGTGCCGCAAAACGCTCGCAGGAGCGCGCTTCTATGATCGCGCCCACCAACAGCGTATCAACCAATCGAGCGGGCTCATGGGTGCGCACCTGCTGGCGCAATTCCCCGGCGTAGCGAGCTGCGCTCAACTGGGGATAATCAACTCCGCGGGCTTTCATCAGGGCGATCACCTGCTCAAAATGGCGCAGTTCCTCGCGCGCCAGTCGCGACAGGCGGGTGAGCAAGCGGTGATGCCCTACATAACGGTACATGAGGTTGAGCGCGGTCGAGGCGGCTTTCTTCTCACAGTTAGCGTGATCGACCAACAGGATCTCGGGGTTTGCCAGGGCCCACTCAATCCATGGCTGTGGCGTCTCGCAAAGCAGGAACGCCCTGATAGGCGTGATGTCGGTGGGCGCCTTCATTCTACCTGCCTGGCAAACAGGTCGGGGGTCACCATGTAACGGTCGTAATGGGCCTGGGAAAGGATATAAAACTCGCTGTCGACAAGCTCTCGCAATTCGGTCAGGGACAGGTGACGAAACCCGAGGTCGACCTCAAATCCGTAGTCGGCGGTGTCCTCTATCTGGCTGCCACCGGCCTTAATCAGGCTGTAGACCCAGCAAAACTCATCATGATCGGGCACGTAGGCCAGCTGCTGCACCTGCAACTGCCACTGTAGCAGGGCCTTGTCTGTCACCCGCAGCTTGTTGCTGACGCACTGTGACAGGAAGCCGCTGAGGCGCTGGTCCACCACGTTTTTTTGTTCAGGGGTATAGCTGTTCCAGGCAATCACCTCGTGGGCAAAGCGCTTGCAGCCGCGGCAGACCGAGTCTCCGATGCCTGTTGAGCAGACACCGATGCAGGGAGTTTTAACAGGACGTTCGAGCATTTTCTGAGGGCATTTTTTGCGGGGATTGTCGCTATCGATAAGACGGCGAAAGTGTACGTTATCACCCCCGTGAATGCACGATATAAGCACCCGATTAATTTATCTCAATGGCTGCCTGCGCTATACTCCTGCTCCGAATCCGGATCTACAGCAATCGCCCGCAGGTACCAACGTCAGGGCGGTTCAGCCAACGCAAAGGAGCTCTACCGTGCTTGAAGCATATCGCGAACACGTGGCCGAACGCGCCAGCCAGAATATTCCCCCCAAGCCGCTCTCGGCCGAGCAGGTTGCCGCGCTGGTAGAACTGCTGAAGAACCCGCCCGCCGGCGAGGGAGAGTTCCTGCTGGATTTGATCAGCAACCGGGTACCACCGGGTGTGGACGAAGCTGCCTACGTCAAGGCGGGGTTCCTGTCCGCGGTGGCCAAGGGGGAGACAGACTGCCCGCTGATAGATTCGCGCAAGGCGGTTGAGCTGCTGGGCAATATGCACGGCGGCTACAATATTGAAACCCTGGTATCGCTGCTGTCAGACGATGCCCTGGGGGAAGCGGCGGCGAAAGAGCTGAAGCACACCTTGCTGGTGTTTGAAGCCTTCCACGACGTGGCCGAACTGGCCAAAACAGGCAACGCCAACGCGCAGGCTGTCATGCAGTCCTGGGCCGACGGGGAATGGTTCACGTCGCGCCCTGCAGTGGCGGAATCGATCAAGCTCTCGGTCTTCAAGGTGACCGGCGAAACCAATACCGATGACCTGTCGCCGGCGCCTGACGCCTGGTCACGCCCCGACATCCCCCTGCATGCACTGGCCATGTACAAAATGACACGCGAGGGCCTCGAACCCGCCGAACACGGCGTCACAGGCCCGATGCAGCAGGTTGCGCAACTTCAGGACAAGGGCCTGCCCGTGGCCTTCGTAGGCGATGTGGTCGGCACCGGCTCCTCGCGCAAATCCGCGACCAACTCGGTACTGTGGTTTTTCGGTGACGAGATTCCCGGGGTGCCCAATAAGAAAGGCGGCGGCATCTGTATAGGCGGCAAAGTAGCCCCTATTTTTTACAACACAATGGAAGATGCCGGAGCACTGGTTTTCGAAGCGCCGGTAGACAAGCTCGGCATGGGCGATGTGATAGAGGTCCGCCCCTACGACGGCAAGATCCTGTCTGAATCCGGTGAAGTACTTAGTGAATTTGAACTCAAGTCCGATGTGCTGCTCGATGAAGTACGCGCCGGTGGCCGCATCAACCTGATTATTGGTCGCGGCCTCACCACCCGGGCCCGTGAGTCGATGGGGTTGGGCGCTACCGACCTGTTCCGCACACCCGAGGTGCCCACCGATACCGGCAAGGGCTTCACCCTTGCCCAGAAGATGGTGGGCAAGGCCTGTGGCACCGACGGCATTCGCCCGGGCACTTATTGTGAGCCCCTGATGACCACGGTGGGTTCGCAGGACACCACCGGCCCTATGACACGCGACGAACTGAAGGACCTGGCCTGCCTGGGCTTCTCCGCTGATCTCACCATGCAGTCGTTCTGTCACACGGCGGCCTACCCCAAACCTGTCGATATCGATACACAGCACTCGCTACCCGATTTCATCATGACACGCGGCGGTGTATCCCTGCGCCCCGGTGACGGCATCATCCACTCCTGGCTGAACCGGATGCTCCTGCCGGATACTGTCGGCACCGGCGGTGACTCGCACACCCGTT
Organism: uncultured Gammaproteobacteria bacterium; assembly: GCA_963765545.1. Taxonomy (GTDB): domain Bacteria; phylum Pseudomonadota; class Gammaproteobacteria; order Pseudomonadales; family Halieaceae; genus JARRPM01. Next base: position 718,071 of record CAVXWW010000004.1, read on the forward strand.
TCCCTATGGGTATCTCTTTCCCCGCGGGATCCGGCCTGGTGGCCTTCGCGGCTGCTACCGGCGTGATGCCGCTGGATATGCCCGAATCGGTACTGGTTCGGTTCAAGGGTGAGATGCAACCGGGTATTACCCTGCGGGACCTGGTACACGCTATCCCCTACTACGCCATACAGCAGGGGCTGCTGACGGTAGAGAAGAAGGGCAAGAAGAATATTTTCTCCGGTCGTATTCTGGAGATCGAGGGCCTCAAGGACCTGACCGTGGAACAGGCGTTCGAACTGTCTGATGCCTCGGCCGAGCGCTCCGCCGCAGGCTGTACCATAGACCTGGATGAGAAGACCATCGCCGAGTACCTGCGCTCCAACATCGTCCTGTTGCGATCAATGATCGCCGAGGGCTACGGTGACCCACGCACGCTGGAACGCCGCGCCCGCAAGATGGAAGACTGGCTTGCCAGCCCCAGCCTGATGAAAGCGGATGCTGATGCAGAATATGCCGCGGTTATCGAGATCGACCTGGCGGACGTCCGTGAGCCCATCGTATGTGCGCCCAATGACCCCGACGATGCGCGCCTGCTGTCATCGGTAGCTGGCGACAAGGTCGACGAGGTTTTCATCGGCAGCTGCATGACCAACATCGGGCATTTTCGCGCCGCGGGTAAATTACTTGAAAAGCACAAGGGCGGCATCTCGACTCGCCTGTGGATTGTACCGCCCACCCGCATGGACGAGCACCTGCTGATGGAGGAAGGGTATTACAACATCTTCGGCGCCTCGGGTGCTCGCACCGAGATGCCGGGTTGCTCACTGTGCATGGGCAACCAGGCTCGGGTAGCTGCCAACTCCACGGTGCTGTCCACCTCGACTCGCAACTTCCCCAACCGCCTTGGCGACGGTGCCAATGTCTACCTGACGTCGGCGGAACTGGCCTCGGTTGGCGCGATTCTGGGCAAGCTTCCCTCCCCGGAAGAATACCTGAAGTTCGCCAGTGACCTGGACTCCATGTCTGATGAAATTTATCGCTACATGAATTTTGACCAGATTGTGGAATTCCAGAAAAGTGCAGAGGAAGGCAAGCGCATCGCCGCGGTGGAAATCCAGGAAATGCGCGCCTGACAAGCGCGGCACGCCCAAAAGCCTCGCCCAGCGAGGTTTTTGTTCGTGCCCTGTGTGAGGGACTCTAACTGCACCAGAACAATATCAACACCCTGCGCTTCCTGGGAGCATTTTTTGTACTCTGGGGGCACACCTTCGCCCTGTGTTATGGCCCGGGCGGCAGCGAGGGGTTTCTCTCGGACTGGCTGCGCACCGTAACGGGTTACCGCGCCGGCCTGCCGGGGATCGGCGTCGCCCTGTTTTTTGTTCTGTCCGGCTACCTGGTCAGCAAAAGTTACCGGAACCGCCAGAATTTGCTGATCTATCTCGAAGCACGCGCACTTCGCATCTATCCTGCACTGTGGGCGAACCTGCTGCTGTTGGTACTGGTACTCGGACCCCTCGTTTCAACCCTAGACCTGCCTGACTATTTTTCCCACCGCCGTACCTGGGCCTACTTACAACACAATCTCTGGCTGTTCCCGGATATTATGCACCGCCTGCCCGGCGTGTTTGCGGACAACCCGCGCCCCGGCGTTAATGGATCACTGTGGACCCTGCCGGTAGAAGTGCGGATGTACCTGGTTGTGGCTGTGCTGGGGGTCACCCGGGTCCTCAGCCACAGGCATATTTTCAATGCTGTCGCTGCCTTGATCGTGCTGTTCTATGCCCTGGCCCCGGATCACTTTTTCCTCCTGCACCACACCAGGCAAGAGCGCCTGGGCCTGTACTTCCTGTTGGGCGCGGTGTTCTACATGAACGCGGGGCAGCTCCCGATCAATATAGGGGGGTTAGCGCTGCTCAGTGCAGCGCTGGGGGCCTTCTACCTGGGGGGGGTTCGCAATACTTTCTTCGATGTCACCTACGCTGTCTGGTTCTCCTACCTGATTTTGTATATTGCTTTTCACAAAGGCCTCAAACTGCCTGATCTGGGCAAGCGCGGCGACTTCTCCTACGGGCTCTATCTCTACGCTTTTCCCGTCACCCAGACATGGATACTACTGCTGGGCCCGGACAACCCCTGGCTGATACTCGCACTGGTATCCATGGTCACCCTGCTGTTGGCGATGTTGTCCTGGTTTGCGGTTGAAAAGCCCGCACTCGCGTTTAAAGGCAGGCTGATTAACCAACGTGAGTAATGACTCCAGCAGTAACTGCTCACCGCCTTGCCAGCCCCTCTAGTCATCCAGCCCCGCCAGCCTGGCCGGATCCAGCAGCCTGCTCAGGGCTTGCCGTGACAAGTCGGTATCCTCAACTGCCACGTCTATTATCGGGCGTTGCTCGGCATAAGCCCGCTTGGCGATAGCCGCGGCGGCCTCATAGCCTATGTGCGTATTCAGCGCCGTCACCAGTATGGGATTGCGCGCCAGGGCCCGCTCAATTTGCTGGAGGTTGATGGTAAATCCCGCTACTACCCTGGCGCTGGCGCTGCAAGCGCCGACCAGCAACTGAATGCTGCCCAGCAGTTTATCCGCCACCAGCGGCAGCATCACGTTTAACTGGAAATTGCCGGAACGAGCCGCCAGCGCGATCGTTGCATCGTTGCCCACCACTTCCGCCGCCGCCATCAGTACCGCCTCTGGCAACACCGGGTTGACTTTGCCAGGCATGATAGACGAACCGGGCTGCAGTGCTTCGAGCTGAATTTCCGCGATTCCCGCCAGCGGCCCGGATGACATCCAGCGCAGGTCGTTGTTTATTTTCGATAGAACATGCGAGATGGACCGCAGGCAGGAGGAGCATTCCACAGCAACCTCCTGCCCGGCCATTCTCGAGGCCGGAACCGGGCTTACAGTGAATGGCAGTTCAAGTAATTGGCAGAGGCGCCGGACCAGCGCGTCTGCATACCCGGCCGGCACATTAACACCGGTGCCAACCGCCGACCCCCCTACCGGTAAAGCCAGCAGCCGCGGCTGGAGATTATCGAGGCGCTGCTGGCACTCGCCCAATTGAAAAACCCAGCAGGCCAGCTCCTGCCCGAACGTGACGGGCATCGCATCCATCAGATGTGTACGCCCGGTTTTGACGGTACTGGCCAGTTCCCGGCTGCGCTGTTCCAGCACACATGTGAGGCTTTGCAGGGCGGGCCGGAGGTGTTGATCCAGCGCGACTGCGGCGGCAACCTGCAAGCAGGCGGGTATTACATCATTACTGCTCTGACTGCAGTTGACATGATCGTTCGGGTGGACGGCCTGCCCCGCATTCTGGGTGGCAAGCGCGGCCAGCACCTCATTCATGTTCATATTGGTGCTGGTGCCTGACCCGGTCTGGAATACGCCTACCGGAAACTGGGCATCGTGCTCTCCCGCCGCCACCTGCGCCGCGGCGGCCTCTATAGCCGCGGCGATATCGCCAGGCAGAGCGCCACACCTGGCGTTGGCCGCAGCCGCGGCAGACTTTACCTGGGCAAGACAATGGACAAACTGTACGGGCATCAGCCGATCAGCAATGGTGAAATTGTCTACAGCCCTTTGTGTCTGGGCCCCGTACAGGGCTTTGGCCGGCACCTGCACCTCTCCCATGCTGTCGTGTTCAACGCGGTATTCCATGAAAATTCTCTACTGCTATAGTGATGTCTGTATTTCTCAGCATGCCCGCAACACGTGCAGGCAGCAACCCGGAGACAATCACTATGGACCCAGCCCAGACACACGGCCAGTTATTGGAGGTCGACGGCAAGCAGTACACCATTTTTCCCTTCGATGGCCTGGCTTCGGCTTCATCAGCGGCCACCCTGCCCTACTGCCTCAAGTTGCTGCTGGAAAACCTGGTGCGTCATCAGCACGAGGACTTTGTCACCCCCGATGACATCGAGGCCCTGCTGCAGTGGGACCCGGCGGCCGAACCTGCGCAGGAAGTCGCTTTTGTGCCCGCCCGTGTGCTGCTGCAGGATTTCACCGGTGTACCGGCTATCGTTGATCTCGCGGTCATGCGCGACGCCATGGTCGAGCTGGGTGGAGACCCCGGTAAAATCAATCCCCTGTCACCGGTGGAACTGGTGATCGATCACTCGGTGATGGTTGATCATTTTGGTAGCGATGAGTCGCTGGAGCGCAACACCGCGATCGAAATCCAACGCAACCTGGAGCGCTACCGATTCCTGCGTTGGGGGCAGGAGGCTTTTGACAACTTCAAGGTTGTACCACCGGGCACGGGGATAGTGCACCAGGTCAACCTTGAGTACCTCGCGCGCACGGTGTTCACAATGGAACGTGATGGCGCTGTGCTGGCCTACCCGGATACCCTGGTCGGCACCGACTCCCATACCACGATGATTAATGGCTTGGGAGTCCTTGGCTGGGGCGTCGGAGGTATCGAGGCAGAAGCCGCGATGCTGGGACAGCCCGTAACCATGCTGATACCCCAGGTTGTGGGCTTTAGACTTGAGGGAAGCATGGCTGAAGGGGCTACCGCCACGGACCTGGTACTGACGGTCACTGAACAACTGCGCAAACATGGGGTCGTCGGCAAATTTGTAGAATTTCATGGCCCCGGGCTGAACCAGCTCAGCCTCGCTGATCGTGCCACCATCGCCAATATGGCGCCTGAATACGGCGCTACCTGCGGCATATTTCCCGTCGACGCCGAGACTATAAACTACCTCAGGCTCACCGGGCGGGACGAGCACCAACTGGCCCTGGTGGAAGCCTATATGCGCGCCATGGGTTTATGGCACGATGAAAACACCGCGCCGGCTCGCTACAGTGCCACACTGGCATTGGATCTGGGCAGCGTGGTGCCTTCTCTCGCCGGTCCCCGGCGGCCCCAGGATCGTATTCCGTTGAGTGATAGCAAACGAGCCTTTGAACAGGAGCTGGCCGAGTTTCAGGCATTGCGTGTCGCCAGCGACGAGGAGGCAGAATGGGCAGATGAGGGAGGCCAGGCGACAGGGGCTCCGCCCGTCATGCAGGGTGTTCCGGTCAGCCTGGGCGGCGAAAGGTTTCGGCTGGATCACGGCGCGGTGGTCATAGCGGCTATCACCAGCTGTACCAATACATCCAATCCGGCGGTGCTGGTTGCCGCGGGGCTGGTAGCACGCAAAGCACGGCAACTGGGCCTGGCGACCAAACCCTGGGTTAAGACCAGTCTGGCGCCCGGCTCCAAGGTTGTCACCGAATACCTGCAAAAGGCCGGTTTGATGGAAGACCTGGAAGCGCTGGGTTTTTACCTGGTCGGTTACGGTTGCACTACCTGCATCGGCAACTCCGGGCCACTACCGGATGAGATCAGTGCAGCCATCCAACAAGGTAAACTGCTGGTTTCCTCGGTGCTGTCCGGCAACCGAAACTTCGAGGGCCGCATCCACCAGGACGTCAGGGCCAACTACCTGGCATCCCCACCGCTGGTGGTTGCCTACGCGCTGGCGGGAAATATGGGCCTCGACCTCTACCGGGACGCCATTGGCACCGACGCCACCGGCAAGTCGATAACACTTGCCGATATCTGGCCCGACAGCAGAGAGATCAACGAGATTGTCTCTGCCAACGTCGATGCCGGGATGTTCAAGGCCCGGTACGCCGATGTCTATACCGGTAACAAAACCTGGAATGAACTACCTGTCGAGAACAGCCAGCGTTTCGCATGGCCAGACTCCACCTACGTGCGCAAACCCACCTTCTTTGATGATATGCCACCCGCCGCGCCACCACTCGAAGCCGTGACCGGCGCGCGCTGCCTGGTAAAAGTATCGGACAGCGTTACCACTGATCATATTTCCCCCGCCGGGGAGATTGCGCTGGACAGTCCCGCCGGCGAGTACCTGCTTGCCAGGGGCGTTGCAAAGGGTGATTTCAACTCCTATGGCTCACGCCGCGGCAACCATGAAGTCATGATGCGAGGCACCTTTGCCAACGTGCGCCTGCGCAATGAACTGGCGCCCGGTACCGAGGGGAGCTGGACCACCTGCTTCCTGGATGATGAGCGTATGTCAATTTATGCAGCGGCGGAGGCCTATCGTGCGGCCGGCGTACCGCTGGTAGTGCTGGCGGGCAAGGAGTATGGCACCGGCTCTTCACGGGACTGGGCCGCCAAGGGGCCCTCCTTACTGGGAGTCAGGGCAGTCATTGCCGAGAGCTATGAACGCATCCACCGCTCTAACCTGATCGGTATGGGAATCCTGCCACTGCAATACAAGGCCGACCAGGGCGCGAACTCCCTTGGACTGGATGGCAGCGAGCATTTTTCCATCGCCGCTATCAGTGAGTCTGACAGGGAAGCCCAGGTTATCGCCACGGCGCCTGACGGCAGGGAAACTCGCTTCGAGACAGTTATACGTATCGATACGCCCAACGAGTTTACCTACTTCAGGCACGGCGGCATCCTGCACTACGTGTTGCGGCGTTTGGCAGAATAAACAAGGCCTGTGATCAGCCAGTCGGGAGCTTATTGGGCACGGCCCGGACGAAACCGGCGCACCGAGCGCTCAAGTTCACGCTGCAAGGCGGCTGTCCTGTCGTCGCCGGTGGCCATGTAACGGTAGGCCAGCGTGCTGTAGAGCCGGGTAATCTGCTCGATCTGTGACGCCTCGGTGCGCATAGTGCGCGCCGCGCGGGCGCCATAGTGTTCCGGTGTTTCGCCAACCTCCCGGGCAATGCCTACCCGGGATAATTTTTCGCAAAATACCAGGTAGTACTTTTCCGCCACAGAGACAGTTGCGCGCTTGCGTTGGCGCAGCAGGCCAAAGGCGATCGGGATCAACACCAGGGCCCAACTGCCGATCAGTACCAGTACAAATTTTCGCGCACTGATTCCGTCGAAGAGATTGTTGAGCAAGTCGAACTGGCGCTCGCGGTTGAACCCCGTCACCCAGCTTTGCCAGCGGTAAGTCAGGGCATCGTAGCGCAGGCGCAGGGCGTTGACCCAGGCTACCCCGCGAAAGTGCAACAGTGACAGGGGTGAGTCACTCAAAAAGCTGCCCTCCCTGGACAGGGCACGCTCCAGTCCCCACTCGATCCGGTCTGGCGAAACTGCCGCGGTGGGATCCACCCTCACCCAGCCCTGGCCCTCCAGCCACACCTCTGCCCAGGCATGGGCGTCGAACTGGTGGACGATCACCGTGCGATTGACCGGGTTAACCTCACCACCCTGGTAACCCGCGACCACCCTGGAGGGCACGCCGGCGGCGCGCATCATGATGACAAAGGCTGCGGCGTAGTGTTCACAGAACCCGGTGCGGGTATCAAACAAGAAAGTGTCCATCTTGTTCGCGCCCGGCAGTAGCGGTGGGTTGAGGCTGTAGGCATAGGGCTCCTCAGTGAACCTGGCCAGCACGGCATCAACAAACGCCGCATCATCACCTGAGCGGGAGCGCAACTCGCGAGCGAAGGCAATGGTTTCCGGGTTGTCACCGCGCGGCAGGCGTAACTCCACATCCCTCCGCCATCGGGTCAGTTCAGGCTCCAGCGCTGCGTCGGGCCAGCTCTCGACAGTGTAGAGGCGCTCATCTTCCAGTTTGGTCGGAGAGAAAAGTACATAGTCGGAGCCGCCTATGACACCTGGCGTTTCGGAACTGGCGTACCGCAGGCTGTAGAGCCAGCGCTGCTGGGTGGCTTCCATTATTACCTGGTAAGCCACCGGCTGACCCACCCTCTCCACCGGCGGTGGTCGCCGCTGGGAGGCGGGAATGTCATAGTAACTCAGGCTGCGCCAGGCCCCGTCTTCGAGAACACTGAATACCAGGCCCCGCCAGTACAAATCCGCCGTGTTGGGGATATCACCGGTAAATTGCGCCCGAAAGGCTACCTCATCCGACTTGCCCAGGCTGGATATGTCCCCGGGCTTCATGAAGTCACTGACACCGGTCTTCGCCGTATGGCTCTTTACAGGTACTGACCACAGCGGCCCGATGCGCGGAAAAAGAAAGAACAGAACGAGCATCAGGGGCAGCGCCTGCAGCAGCATGAGGCCCGCCAGTCGAATGGTCTTATGGTTAAACTGGTGCTCACCGGGGCGATTCATCGCCACCAGGGCGGTAGTGACCAGTGTCACATTGAGCAGGGAATACAAAACGATCAGCAGGTCCTGGCTGAAAAGGAATTCAGTAATGCAGATAAAGTAACCCAGGAAAAGCAGCACATAACCGTCTTTGCGCCGGTTCAATTCAATCAGCTTCAGGGCAAACGCGGTCAGTAGTAATGCGACTGTGGGCTCCAGCCCAATCAGTGATCCATAGCTGAAATAGATGCCGGCAAAGCTACTGCCAATCAGCGCAGCCTTCACCCAGCGACCGGGGAATGACCAGCGCCCCTGGTACACCATGATGCGCCAGGCGGCGGCAAACACGTAGACACCCAGGACCCAAAGTGGCAGGCGCCCGGCGTGTGGTGCAACCAGTGTAAACAGGCTGATAATAATCCATACCAGGGCGTTGCGCGGTATTTGCTCGTCAGGTTTCACGACTGGCGACGCTCCTGGCCATGCAGTGCAAGTGCCTGCAGTACCCGGTCCCGGTGCCTGTCACCCACGTCCGGCTGGATCACTACGTCCGGCATACGCAGGCCGTATTCCTCGTCGCGACGTTCAAACTCGAGTACCCAATAGCACAGGTGAGACAGACGCTGCTCCACGCCCAAACCGGGAAACATTTCCCAGTCCAGCCACACACTGCGGTCGGCATAGGCGCCGTACTGCTTGGTCTGCACTCCCTGGCCGCGGGCAAGGCCCTTCCAGTGGACCTGGCGCAGCGAGTCCCCGTAACGGTAGTCCCGAAAGCCGTAAAAATCATCACTGCCGGCCACCGGCACCGCGGCGCCATCGGGTTGGTCAGTAGCAAGCCCCGGCAATTCGGCGCAGACCAGCGGTTGTGGATAGACCATTGCGTAAAGGTCCAGGTCAATCCAGGTCCAGCAGCGAAGCAAACCCAGGGGATAGGTGGATTCCAACAGTAGTCGACCCGGGCTGAACCAGCCCCTCTTTCCCACCGGCATATGCAAGTTGACCTGCACTGTATCCTGGTCGCTCAGGTTGACCAGGCTGGCGGTGCTATCGGGCCACTTCAGGTGCAGTGCGAAGTGCTCGCGCTTACCGCCGCGCTCCAGCTGCACTGAAAACTCACTGTGTTGGCCGGGGAATGCCGGGTTGGCTCTCAAGGCGCGGACAGTAAGTCCGGAGAGGTTGGCGTAGGTATGCAAAATACCAACCACAAACAAAGTCGCCAGTAGAAACGTCAGCGCGAAGCTCATGTTGTTCTGGTAGTTGATTGCAGTAACGAGCATCACCAGCAGCGCAAGCGCGAAAAAAAGCCCGGTGCGACTGGGGAAGATAAAGATGCGTTTCTGGTCCAGGGTAACCGAACGGGCCGGGGGAATTCTGCGGTTGACCCACTTGCGAAAGCGTTGCCGCAGACGATGCCTGAACCTCGCTACTGCAGCCATGCGCTTGCGCCCCTGCTCCACAGCTGGATCAGGTCCGGATTACATCGACATTGCGGCGCATCAACTCCACCAGCGCGGCCCCGTCGCCGGAATAGTCACCACTGGGAATCACGCGATGAGACGCAACTGCCGGCAAAACCGTCTGCAGATCCTCGGGGACTATATGGCCCCGGTTCTGCATCACCGCCCAGGTTCTCGCGCTTTCGAGCAGGGCCAACGCGCCCCTGGGAGAGAGTCCGACCGCGAACTCTGCCGCTGTGCGGCTGTAGGCGACCAGGCGTTGCAGGTAGTCCAGCAGATTTGCTGATGCGTGGACGGCATCTGCCTCGTCGCGTATGAGCTGCAGTTGCTCCATGCTGATGCGCTGCTCCAGCACTACCCGGTCTCCGCCGGTGGTCCTGGGCCGCTGAAACATCTCCCGCTCCGCATGAGGGTGCGGGTAGCCCAGTTCCAGGCGCATCAGGAAACGATCCAGCTGTGACTCGGGTAACGGATAGGTACCGGACTGGTGCATGGGGTTCTGGGTGGCAATGACAAAAAACGGCTGCGGCAATGGACGCGTCTCGCCCTCTACCGTGACCTGGCTCTCCGCCATGGCCTCCAGCAGCGCGCTCTGGGTGCGCGGGGTGGTCCTGTTGATTTCATCGGCAAGCAGCAACTGGGTAAAGATGGGGCCGGGGTGAAAGCTGAAACTGGCGTCGTTGCGGTTATAGACGGACACACCCAGAATATCAGCTGGCAGCAGGTCGCTGGTGAACTGCACCCGCTTCCAGGAAAGGCCGAGCACATCGGCCAGCGCGTGGGACAATGTCGTTTTACCCATCCCGGGCAAATCTTCCAGCAACAGGTGGCCACGGGCTATGAGACAACACAGAGCCAGCTGAATCTGTGCTTCTTTGCCCAGCAGTACCTTGCCCACCTCGGCTACTGCGGCATCAACTAACGCCTGTGTCTGCATGCCATTTGCCCCGGAATTTTTTACTGTGTTGTGGTGTACTGCCGCAGGTGATCAGTTGAGTGCACCCAGGCCGCGTTGCAGGTCTGCCCGCAGATCATCGACGTGCTCAAGACCCACGGCAACCCGAATCAGGTTGTCTGTGATACCCGCAGAAGCCCGTTCCTGTGGCGTGAGCCTGCCGTGCGTTGTGGTCGCCGGATGCACTATTGTTGTTTTGGCGTCACCGAGATTAGCGGTCAATGACATGATCCGGACGGCGTCTATCACATCCCACGCTTCCTGCTGACCACCATTGACGGCGAATGACAGCACTCCGCCAAATGCGCTTTGTTGTGCGCAGGCAAGATCATGCCCTGGGTGGTCTTCAAGTCCCGCGTAGAACACCCGTTCGACGCCGGGCTGCTGCTGTAACCAGGTGGCCAACTCCAACGCAGAGCGGCTGTGTACCTCCATTCGCAGCCGCAGCGTCTCCAGTCCCTTGAGAAAGACCCAGGCATTGAAAGCGCTCATGGTGGGCCCGCAGGTGCGCAGAAACGTCACCACCTCCTCCATGTGCTGCCGCGAGCCGACCACGGCGCCGCCTACGCAACGACCCTGCCCGTCCAGGTACTTGGTCGCTGAATGAATAACGATATCGGCTCCCAGTGCCAACGGTGTCTGCAACGCAGGGGTGCAAAAACAGTTGTCCACCACCAGCAGGCAGTCATTGGCCCTGGCCAGCGCCGACATGGCTGCCAGATCAGCCACCTCACACAGCGGATTGGACGGGGTTTCCAGAAACAACATGGCGGTATTGGGTTTGATCGCTGCCTGCCATTCACCCTGGGAAAGCAAAGGAACGAAAGTTACTTCAACGCCGAATTTCGCCAGATACCTGGCGAACAGATTTACCGTGGTACCAAATACATTGCGCGAACAGACCACGTGATCGCCGCTCTTGAGTAGCGCCATGCAGGTACTGAGGATGGCCGCCATCCCGGAGGCGGTTCCAACCGCCTGCTCGCCACCTTCCAGGGCAGCGATGCGCTGCTCGAACGAGCGCACAGTGGGATTGGTATAACGTGAGTAAACATTGCCCTGAGCCTCGCCGGCAAACCGCGCCGCGGCGTCACGGGCGTTGTCAAAGACGTAGCTGGACGTCAGAAAGATAGGCTCGGCGTGTTCGCCTTCCATGGTACGCTCGATGCCCGAGCGCACCGCTAGTGTATCCAGGTGTGCTCCTGCGAGCGGATTGTCATCTGTTTCGTCTGTCATTGTCTATTGCGCTTGCCTACACGTCGTTGTGGATGCCCACCAGCGCGCCATCGGCATGCTGTGCAGCCCTGCGCTGGTTTTGGGCGTCATCATTGCGTAGCCACTCCACGCGATCAAGGTAATTCTGGTCAACATCACCGGTAATATATTCACCGTTAAACACCGAACAATCGAAGCCATCGACCCCCTCGTTACCCTCCAGCGAGCAGCGCACAAGGTCTTCGAGATCCTGGTATACCAGCCAGTCTGCGCCTATCAGTTCGCACACCTCCTCTACCGTCCGGTCGTGGGCAATAAGTTCAGTCGCCGACGGCATATCGATACCATAGACATTCGGGTAGCGCACGGGGGGAGCAGCGGAGGCGAAAAAGACCTGGTTGGCTCCGGCATCGCGGGCCATTTCGATAATCTGGCGGCAGGTCGTACCGCGCACTATCGAGTCGTCCACCAACATCACATTCTTTCCCTCAAACTCCAGTGGGACCGGGTTGAGCTTTTGCCGCACCGACTTTTTCCGCTGGCTCTGCCCGGGCATGATAAAGGTTCTGCCTATGTAGCGATTTTTCATCAGGCCCTCGCGGAACTTGATGCCCAGCTCGTATGCCATCGACTGTGCGGCAATACGACTGGTGTCGGGTATCGGGATAACCACATCAATCTCCAGGTCAGGACGCTCCCGGCGAATTTTCTTGCCCAGGGTTTCACCCTGGCGCATACGGGTTTTGTATACGGAGATCTCATCCATCAATGTATCGGGACGAGCGAAGTAAACATGCTCGAATATGCAAGGATAGAGCCTGGGCGCTGCGGCACACTGGCGGCGGTGCAAAGCACCCTCCATATCAATAAACACCGCCTCACCCGGGGCCACGTCACTGATCAGGGTGAAACCCAGCACATCCAGTGCCACACTTTCCGACGCAAGCATATATTCCGAACCCAGCGAGCTCTCGCGCATACCGATCACCAGCGGCCTGATACCCAGCGGATCGCGAAAGCCTACTACGCCGTAATTCACCACCAGCCCCACCGCCGCATACCCGCCACGGCAGCGGCTGTGTACTGCGGACACCGCCGTAAAGATATCGTCCGCGGTGGGGCTCAGTTTGCCAAGGGTCTGCATTTCATGGGCGAAGACGTTGAGTAGCACTTCGGAATCGGAGTCTGTATTGAGATGGCGCAGGTCGTCCTGGAAGAGTTCCCGCGTCAACTGCTCTGAATTTGTCAGGTTACCATTGTGGGCGAGTGCAATACCGTAGGGGGAATTCACGTAGAACGGCTGGGCCAGCGCAGTACCCGAGCTTCCCGCGGTGGGATAGCGTACATGGCCGATACCGATGCTGCCCTGCAAGGTTTGCATGTGCTGCTGCCGAAAAACATCCCGCACCAGACCCTCGCTCTTGCGCAGGCTGAACCGCCCACCACTGCATGTCATGATGCCCGCAGCATCCTGCCCGCGATGTTGCAGTACGGTGAGTGCATCATAAATGTCAGGGGCAATATCGGATTTTCCGACGATTCCAACCAGGCCACACATGCTGTCTTACCTCTTCAAACGTCCGGGAGCGATGCTCCTGGTCAGGTGGTTACCGCGGGCCACTGCCCGTTGTTCGCGCCGGCAAAGACAGCCCGGACCCATTCGCCCAACATGTCTAAATGGGGCATTAATATTGATTGATCAAGCCAGAGTAGCTCGGTTGGTGGAATCAGCTGGCGCAGCACAAACACACATACCAGGATCAGGATGATTCCACGCGTAAAACCAAAAACCGTACCCAACAGGCGATCGAGGAGCGTCAGGCCTGTCACCTTGACCAACTGCCCCGCCAGGTATGCGATAAGGGTCGCTGCGACCAGCGTAGCGACGAACAGGATCGCATAGGCGGCCACATAGCGGCCGGTAATATTCTCTATCGTACCCGCCAGCACTGACGCCATCTGGTCGACAAACAGATTGGCTACCAGGAACGCTGCAACCCATCCGGCGAGGGAGATGGCCTCGCGCACAAAACCACGCCAGAGGCTGAGCAATGTCGAGATCGCAAGTACCACGATAATCACCCAGTCTACGGCGGTAAAATGCGACCATTCCGGCATCAGGGACTGTACCGGACGATCAGGGAGCTGACGCCAAAGTGCGAGTCGATTCCGCCCTGCGCTTTTTCAAGCTTCGCCCGTTCAAAATTGGGCCCTATAGACACGCGGTAGAGATCTTTACCGCCACGCTCGAGTTTCTTCACATAGGCCTTTTCGCCCATAGCTAGCAGGCTGTCGCGCAACTCGTCGGCTTTGGCCTTACTGCTAACGCTGGCCACCTGCAGTATCCACGCAACGGGCACACCCTTGTCATCCAGTACCGGTTTCTCCGGCGCACTTTGTCTGGTGCGCGGCGGCTCGGCTGGGGTCGCGTCCGCCCCGCTACTGTCGCTGACCTCATCGACAGGCTGCTCCGCGACCTCCGGTGCAAACACGGTCTCCTCAAAGGGCGCCTCATCGACCTGTTGCCATTCCTGCGTCTCCTGCAGGCCGACCTGGCTGGGCGACTCTATCGGCGTGGTGTCAATCACCGGTGGCGTCGGTATCCTGCCGGGCTCCATAGCCGTGCGCCCCCCGGGCTCCACAAAAATAATCGGCCAGAAGACAACAGCCAGTGCGATCAGTATCAGGGCGCCTACCAGTCGCTGTTTGAGGATCTCGTTCACGCGCCGGCCCCTGCCTTGATGCGATCCCGTTCCAGCAGCGGCAGTACTTCGGCCACCGTGAAAAAAGAACCGAAAACCACCAACCGGTCGCCTTCAGCCATGATTGACTGGGCGCGGCGAAAGGCCTGTCGCAGGTTCTTGCTGACACTGACCGCGCTATGCCCGTACTCCGCCAATTGTGTGGCGACTGCCGCAGCGCTTACGGCGCGAGGATTGGCGGGTTGATTGGCGACAAACCACGCACTGAAAAGGTCCCCAGCGGCCTGAATCATCGCGCCGATATCCTTATCATCCATGGCTGAAAAAAGTGCAATTATCTTTCCTTTACAGGGTGTTACATTCATATATTCAACTAAATTATACACAGCAGCCGGATTGTGCGAGACATCAAATACATACTCTCGCCCACCCACATGGTGCGACTCACAGCGACCCCGGGGACGGGCCTCGGCCACCGCAGAGCTCATCTGCGCATCGCTGAAAGTAATGCCAAGCAGCAGGGCTGCCTGCAGTGCGCTACAGATATTCACAGGCAGAACCGGCCCCGGGGGCAGCGGCGGCGTTACCCTTCTGGCACCGTCAATCGTGCGAAAAAATGCCCGCCAGTGCCCGTCCTGCCAGGTATAACCATAATCATCGCCCAGGCACACAACCGGTTTCGCACCGGTTTGCACGGCACACTCGAGCAGTGTGGACGGGGCATCCGAGTCCCCTATCACCGCTGGCACTTCGCGGCGCATTATGCCTGCTTTCTCCCGCGCGATAACGTCCCTGTCCTGTCCCAGCCATGACTGGTGATCCAGGTCAATTCGAGTAATGACTGCGACCGACGGGTCCACTATATTGACCGCGTCCAAGCGCCCGCCCAGGCCAACTTCCAGCACCACCACATCCACTGCCCTGGCGCGAAATACCAGCAGGGATGCGAGGGTCGCAAACTCAAAATAGGTGAGGCTGGTGGCTCCCCGCGCCGCCTCAATAGCCTCAAATGCCGCAACCACTTCATCGTCGCCTGCCTCGCGACCGCCTACCCGGATACGTTCATTAAAGCGCCAGAGATGAGGCGACGTGTATACCCCGGCAACTTGCCCGACACTGCCAAGCAGGGTCTCCAGCACCGCTACTGTGGAGCCTTTGCCGTTGGTGCCGGCGACAGTGACTACCGGCACGGCAAGTGGCAACAGGTCGAGGGAGCGAGCCACTCTCGTGACGCGCTCCAGCCCCAGGTCTATCGGGTTCGGGTGCAGCGTTTCCAAACGCGCCAGCCAGCCGGCAAGTGAGTCGTTGTTCATGTCCCGCCGCTGTAAGTCTTGCTGCAGGCTATTCTTCAACGTCAGGCAGTGTCTCCACTTCCAGCGGAACCTCCGGCGGGACTTCAACCGGAACCAACGGCGTATTGGTGAGTTTCGACAGCAGTCGCGCGATGGTGTCACGCATCTCTGTACGATGCACAATCATATCGATCGCACCGTGCTCGAGCAGGAATTCACTGCGCTGAAAGCCCTTGGGCAATTTCTGTCGTATTGTTTGCTCGATGATGTTCGGGCCTGCAAAACCGGCCCGGGCATCGGGCTCGGCAATGTTGATATCTCCCAGCAATGCCAGGGAAGCGGACACGCCCCCGAATATGGGGTCGGTCATCACGGATATGTAGGGAACGCCCTCCAGCCGCAGCCGCTCTATCACGGCGCTGGTTTTGGCCATTTGCATCAGGGATATCAGGGCTTCCTGCATCCTGGCACCACCGGAGGCGCCGAAGCAGACCAGCGGTATTCTCTCAGCCAGGGCCAACTGCGCCGCCCGGGTGAACTTTTCTCCTACGGCGTAACCCATGGAACCGCCATGAAAGTCGAACTCAAAAGCGACAACCACCAGCGGCAGCCCCTGCACGGCGCCGGTAGAGGCGATCAGTGCGTCTTTCTCACCGGTGGCACGCTGCGCTGCTGCAAGTCTGTCGCGATAGCGCTTCTTATCCTTGAACTTGAGGCGATCAATCGGCTCTATATCGGTCAGTATTTCTTCGCGTTCTTCGGGATCGAGGAATATATCCAGACGGCGCCTGGCTCCGATACGCATATGGTGGTCGCACTTGGGGCAGACGTCGTCGTTGCGCTCAACATCTGGTCGGTACAGGACCGAATCGCACTTGACACACTTTTTCCAGAGGCCCTCGGGCACGTTGGAGCGTTTATCACCCTCTTCACTGCGTACGCCTGATGGCAAAATCTTGTTGATCCAGCTCATGACAAACCCCGATCCAAATAAGACGCCATTATAAACGCCCCCCGGGGCATCTAGGAAGTAACGTTGTCGATACCTTGTCGAATCTCGGCTAGCAGAGACAGCGCCGCCACGATCGCGGCCTCGTGGTCTCCGCCCTCATCTATCGTTTTAGCCATGATGTTCACCAACGAGCTACCCACTACCACCCCATCGGCAACAGTCGCGACCGCCTGGGCGGAGGCGGCATCCTTGATGCCGAAGCCTACCGCGACGGGCAGGGAGGATTGCGCCCGGATCAGCTCGAGGTGGCGGGCCACGTCGTCTACGTCCAGGTGTCCGGCGCCGGTAACACCCTTGAGAGAGACGTAGTAGATAAACCCACTCGCGGCGTCGGTAATGCGCCTTATTCGCGCCGTGGGTGTGGTGGGCGCAACCAGGAAAATATTATCCATACCCACCCGTTGCAGTTCGGTGTTGACCGGCGCCACTTCTTCCGGTGGGATATCGACGGTAAGCAGTGCGTCCACGCCTGCGGCACAGGCGGCATCGGCAAATTCCCGGTAGCCCATGTGCACCACTGGATTGGCGTAGCCCATCAGCAGCACTGGCGTGGTCTCATCGGACTGGCGGAATGTGCGGACCATTTCCAGCACGCTGCGCAGGCTGGTGCCGTTCGCCAGGGCGCGTTCGTGACCCAGTTGCAGCACCGGGCCCTCGGACATCGGGTCTGAAAAAGGCACGCCCAACTCTATAATATCTGCTCCACAGGCCACCATGCGGTGCATCAGGGGTACCGTCACATCCAGACCGGGATCTCCGGCTACGACGTAGGGAATGAGGGCCTTGCGCCCCTGTTGCGCCAGCTGTTCAAACCGGCCCGCTATTCGACTCACTGATCTTCCCCCTAGAACTGAATACCATCGATCTGTGCGACGGTGTGAATATCCTTGTCACCCCTACCTGACAGGTTTACCACGATCACCTGCTCAGGCGTCATCGTAGCGGCGAGCTTTTCGGCGTAGGCCAGGGCATGGGCTGTTTCCAGCGCGGGCATGATCCCCTCAACCCGGGTCAGGGTATGGAATGCGCGCAGTGCCTCATCATCATTGGCAACAACATAATTGACCCTGCCGATATCTTTCAGCCACGCATGCTCCGGTCCGACGCCGGGATAGTCGAGGCCGGCCGAAACCGAGTGGGTATGCATAATCTGGCCATCGGCATCCTGCATCAGGTAGGTTCGATTGCCGTGCAGTACGCCTGGCGTGCCCGCCGTCAGCGGAGCGGCGTGCTGGTTGGAAGCGATGCCGTGGCCACCCGCCTCCACCCCGTACATCGCCACGCCCTCATCCTGCAGGAAGGGGTGGAACAGCCCTATCGCGTTTGAACCTCCGCCCACACAAGCTACCAGCGCATCCGGTAATTTGCCGGTCTGGGCCTGGGCCTGACGACGCGCCTCGCGTCCTATCACGCACTGGAAATCCCTCACCAGCATGGGATAGGGATGCGGCCCGGCCACGGTCCCGATAATGTAGAACGTATCGTCGACATTGGTTACCCAGTCGCGCATGGCTTCATTCATTGCGTCCTTGAGCGTGCGTGAGCCCGATGTTACCGGGATCACATCGGCCCCCAGCAATTTCATGCGGTAAACATTAAGTGCCTGGCGCCGAACGTCTTCCTCACCCATGAACACCTGGCATTTAAGGCCCAGACGGGCGGCAATCGTTGCAGTAGCAACGCCGTGTTGCCCGGCACCAGTCTCTGCAATCACCCGCGGCTTGCCCATGTGCTTTGCCAGCAGGGCCTGGCCAACGGTGTTGTTCACCTTGTGGGCACCGGTGTGATTGAGGTCTTCCCGCTTCAGGAAAATACGCGCCCCGCCGATTGAACTGGACCAGCGCTTGGCCTCATACAGCGGTGACGGCCGACCGACGTACTGTGCCAGGTCCTCGTCCAGCTCGCGCTGGAATGCTGGGTCATTGGAGAGTTCACGATACACCGCCTCCAGCTCAGCCAGGGCTGCCATAAGTGTTTCGGCGACAAACTTCCCACCGTAGTCACCAAAGCGTCCCTCTGCATCCGGTACTGTAGTAAAAGAACTCGTTTTCACATCAATCGTCATCAGCTGTCCCATCCAGTAAAGCATCCGCAGCCCTTACGGCCGCTATGAATCGTTGAATTTTCCCTGCGTCCTTGCGTCCCGGTGACTGTTCCACCCCGCCACTAATATCAACTGCCGCTGGCCGCAGACTGGCAATAGCCTCGCCGACGTTGTGCTCGTCCAGCCCACCTGCCAATGCCACCGGCAACGACAACGCGCGCTGTGCCAGGCTCCAATCGAAGGTTCGGCCGGTTCCGCCAGGGACCCCCTGTTGCCAGCTGTCCAGCAATATGGCGCGGGCCGCGCGATATTCCTCGCAGCGCTCTGCCAGATCCATGCCGGGCTGCACCCTCAGGGCCTTGATCCACGGCCTGTGGAACTGCTCGCAGAAAGCGGCCGACTCATCTCCGTGAAACTGGATCATATCTATCGGCACGCGTTGCAATATACGCTGAATGCTGTCGGCCGGTTCATCCACAAACAAGCCGACCACAGCCACGAACGGGGCTATACCATCAATAATCTTGACTGCCTGGGCTACGGTGACGGCCCTGGGACTGGGCGCGTAAAAAACGAGCCCTATGGCATCGGCACCACTGACAATGGCGGTGCTGGCATCGTCGCTTGACGTGATGCCGCAAATCTTGATTCGGGTATGCGTCACTGGCTGAGAGAACTGGCCTGGAAAACAAGGCGCGCATGATAGCAGAGTGGGCTTGTCGCTGTCTGCATCAGAGCAGCAGCAATGGCCCGGGGGGAACCGGCGGGAGCTCATACCGTGCCGGGTACTCTACTTCCACCAGGTATAAGCCGGCCGCCGGCGCGGTCTCCGCCGCTATTGTGCGATCGCGGCCTGCCAGCAATTGCGCAATCCAGGGTGGTTTCTCGCGCCCTGTACCAACCGCCATCAGTGAACCAACAATATTGCGCACCATGTGGTGCAGGAATGCGTTGGCCTTGATATCCACCACCACCAGGTCACCTTTCCTGCTCACCGCCAGGCTGCGAACATTGCGCATGGGCCCGCTTGACTGACACGCAGCGGCGCGAAAGGCCGAAAAATCGTTCTCCCCTAGTAGACATTGCCCCGCCTCGTGCATCAGCAGTTCGTCCAGGGGACGCCGCTGCCAGCTGACCTGGCCGCCCAGCAGCGCCGGCCTTACCGGGGTATTGGCGATCACATAACGATACCGCCTTGCCAGGGCAGAGAAACGCGCATGAAAATCCGGAGGAACAGCAATGGCCCAATGCACCCGCACATCGGGGGGCATGTTGGCGTTGACCCCCAGAACCCAGGCTTTGGGGCTGCGGGCGACAGGGGCGTCAAAGTGCACCACCTGGGCGAAACCGTGCACGCCCGTGTCGGTTCGACCTGCACACTGCACCCGGACCGGTATGGAGGCAACGGCACACAGGCCCTGTTCAAGGGTCTCCTGTACGGTATTCACTGACAGGTGAGGCTGGGATTGCCAACCGCTGTAGCGGCTGCCATCGTATTCGATGCGACAGGCTATCCGAGTGCCCGCGGCCAGCGGGTCAGCCGAAAAAGGCCAGTGTGGATCAGCCAATTCGCTCGATTAAAGCGCGCGCCTCAGCCTGTAACTCGTCATTACCCTCGGCCGCAACCTCTTCAAGTATCTGGCGGGCGCCATCATCGTCGCCCATGTCCATATACGCCCGGGCAAGATCCAGTTTGGTCGACATGCCGTTGCTTTCGGCAGCGATCAGCAAATCCTCCTCCAGGTTATCCGCGGGAATATCCGTTTCATCAAAATCTGCCGAGAGGTCCAGTTCGTCTTCCAGATTCCCGGTAGGGCCGACTTCTTCTATCTCCAGCCCGCTGAAATCGGACTCCAGCGTATCATCTACATCCGCCAGCAGGTCTGCACCTGCCGGGGGCTCGCTGGCGTGGGGCACTGTATCAGCTGCAACGGGCCTCTCGGCACTGCCAAGAGCCGCTTGCGCCTGCGCGATAGCATCGCTGTCGCCAATGGATTCAAGCTCGGCAAACTGTTGCATTGCATCAGCGCGATTCCCTGTCTCCAGGTACAACTGCAATAGCTTTAATCGATACGGGGCATTGTCCGGGTCGTTTGTCAGCGCATTACGCAGCAGCTCTATAGCCTGGGGATAGCGGCCGTAGGCAATATAGATTTCCGCCTCGGCAAGCGCATCGCTGGCTTCATCAGAAGCATACTCGTCGTGCTTGTGCTGACCGTAGCCTCGACTGTCCTGACCATCGGATTCGAGCGGTTCCTCCTCCAGTTCCAGCGGCTCCGGCGGTTCTTCAACCTCCAGTTCCTGCTCGGTCAGTTTCACATCGGCAAATACTTCCTCCGCTGGAGCCTGCGCCGGGCTCACCTCTGCTTCGACCGGCTCATCATCGGTCTGCCCACGACGGCGCATATAAAGTATACCGAGCAAGCCAAGTACTACAGCGCCCAGCACAAACCACAAATTACTGAAAAAGCCGGGAGATGAATCGCTGGGCGCAGGCCGGGGCGCGGGGGCATCAGGTTTGGGCTTCTCGGGCGCAGGTGTTTTTGCGACCGCAACTGCTTCCGCGGCGGCCGCACTGTCATCAACCTCAGTGACCGACTCCACTGCCACGACTTCTTCTTCGGGCACTGCAGAGGACATACCGTCGGATGTTCCCTCGACTTCACTCTCCAGCGCTTCGAGTTCAAGAGCCTCTTGAGCCGGCAATACCGACTCACCGCTCTCCTGGCTCTCAGCCAGCACATTCTGCAGGGCGGCTATCTGGTCGTCCTTCAGGTTTACGATGCGCTGCAGGGTCTCAACCTGCTGCTCCATCGATGACAGACGCTGCTCCAGCTCTACCCGCTCCAGCCCTGATTTTTCCATGTCTTCCAGGGCCGCGGCATTGGCAGCAACGTCCACGGCGCCAGTCGCTTCAGCGCCCGCCCCCTCTTCGGGTTCAGCAGAAATACGCAGGGAAGGGCCACTGCCGTAGTCTGGTTCAGTGGCCTTGCCGTCTCGCCAGGCCTGGTTTTGGGAACGCACCTCAGCCAGAGCCAGAGCCGCGTCAGCGGAGCTGATTTCAGCCTCGGTGGGCAGGTAGATGATGTAACCGGCCTTTATTTTGTTGATATTGCCGTCGATAAACGCGTCCGGGTTGAGACGCTGGATATCCAACATGGTCTGGTGCACTGACGCCCCGGACGGTCGGGCATTGGAGGCAATGCTCCACAGCGTGTCGTCCCGATGAATCATATAGCGCGAGCCGGACTCTGCTTGCGACGCGGTAGTTGCATTAAAGGCCCGCGCAGGCATCTGCCCCGGAGCCAGGTCGGAGTCCTTTACATCAACGCGGGTCCCGCCCGATGTGATCACCGCCCAGTCGTTTTTTTTTGCCGGTTCCGCCTGCTCGTCCACCTGTGCCACTCGACTACTGGCTGATACCACCGGCGTTGCGTTATCGAACACTGGCGGGTCTACCAGAACGGTATACTCGCGCAGCAATCGCCCGGAGGGCCAACGCGCTTCGAGAATGAAATCGAGGTAGGGTTCCAGCACCGGGTCTTCAGAAGTGATGGCGATACGGGCGCGGCCGTTATCGTCTATCTCCACATCGAAGGTGATACTTGTGAGGAAGTAGGCGCGGTCAACGCCCATCCGTTTGAAGTCTTCAGTAGTAGCGAGACGGACCCTGATCTGGTCCTCGTTCAAACCGCCGACATTCAGCAGATCTACCCGTGCCTTGAGCGGTTCATTGAGGTAGGAATCCAGGGTCATCTCACCCAGGCCCAACGCCATCAAAGAACTCGTCTGAACACACCCCAACGAAAAAACTACAGCAGCAAACTTTCGAGCCATACTGACGCCTAATTATTTTTTCTGCTTTATCCTACACCGGCCTCCCCAGGTTCCGGCAGCTGATTCGGGATATGAATGGCACAACGCCTGCAATTTGCCCCTGCAGGAGTCTACGCTGGCGATGAGAACGCCGCGCTGGCTGGTGCCTCCATGCACTCTCTATATTCCGAATTACCACCAAGTATCAGTGATGTACCGGCATTAATCAAGGTAAGTTGCTATCAAGGATTCAGCAATTTGCACACTATTCAGGGCCGCTCCCTTGCGCACATTATCGGCCACAATCCACAGATCCAGACCCAGGGGGTGGGAGATATCCTCGCGTATCCGGCCAACATAAACCGGATCGTGGCCAGCCGCCTCCGCTACGGCCGTCGGGTAGCCCCCATCTGCCCGTTCATCAATCACCTTGATCCCGGGCGCTATTTCCAGCAGGGCGCGCGCCTGGGCCGCGCTGATCTTGTCTATGGTCTCTATATGCACAGCCTCGGAGTGGCCGAAGAATACCGGGATCCTGACACAGGTAGGGTTCACCTGGATCGAGGGATTGGCGAAAATCTTGCGCGTCTCCCAGATCATTTTCATTTCTTCGCGGGTATAGCCATTGTCCTCAAAGGTGTCGATATGCGGAATAGCGTTAAATGCGATCTGGCGGGGGTAGACTTCGCACTGGATCTCCTGCCCGTTCAACAGGCGCGCCGTCTGGCCTGCAAGTTCCTCGATAGCTTCCTTGCCGGTACCGGAAACGGCCTGGTAGGTGGCCACATTGATTCTCTCGATACCCACGGCGTCATAGATAGGCTTGAGTGCTACCAGCATCTGGATGGTGGAACAATTGGGGTTGGCGATGATGTTACGCCGGGTATACCCGGCCAGTGCCTCGATATTGACTTCGGGCACAATCAGGGGAACATCTTCGTCCTGGCGAAAATGAGAGGTGTTGTCGATGACCACGCAGCCAGCCGCCGCCGCCTTTGGCGCAAACTCCGCCGAGATACTCCCCCCAGCGGAAAACAGGCCAATTTGTACCTGGCTGAAGTCGAATTCGGCGAGGTCTGTGACCTTGACTGATTTGCCGTTGAACATCACCGTCTTGCCGGCAGAACGACTGCTTGCCAGCGGGTAGAGAGTGCCGACTGGAAAGTTGCGCTCCTCCAGGATCGACATCATCGCCTCCCCTACCGCGCCGGTTGCGCCTACCACTGCCACATCGTACAAATTGCTCATTTGTGCTTGCTCTTTGTCAGGTTTGATTTGTCAGCCGCGCAGGGCCGCAATAACGGCATCGCCCATGCCGGCCGTGTCAACGAGTTGCTGGCCTTCGGTGAATATGTCGGGCGTACGCAGGCCACGGTCCAGCACCACGCTGACCGCTTGCTCTATTGCATCGGCCGCCTCGGGGCAGGCCAGCGTGTAGCGCAACATCATCGCGACCGAGAGAATGGTCGCCAGCGGGTTCGCCTTGCCCTGCCCCGCGATATCGGGGGCAGTACCGTGGCAGGGCTCGTACATGCCGCGACCATTTTCATCCAGGGACGCCGACGGCAACATACCGATAGAACCCGTGAGCATCGCTGCTGCATCCGACAGGATGTCGCCGAACATGTTACCTGTAACCAGCACGTCAAACTGCTTGGGCGCTCGCAGCAGTTGCATGGCCGCGTTATCCACGTACATGTGGCTGAGCTCAACATCCGGGTACAGTGCGCCGACCTCGTCCATCACCTCGCGCCACAACATGGTCACTTCCAGCACATTCGCCTTGTCTACAGAGCACACCCGGCTATCGCGTTTGCGCGCCAGGCCGAAGGCGAGATGAGCAATCCTGCGTATCTCGGACTCGCTGTACACATAGGTGTTGTAGCCCTCGCGCTCGCCGTTTTCCAGAGTGCGTATACCTCGCGGCTCGCCAAAGTAGATCCCGCCGGTCAACTCCCTGACTATCAGGATATCCAGCCCGGCGACTACTTCTCGCTTGAGGCTGGAAGCGTCAGCCAGCTGGGGGTAGAGAATCGCGGGGCGCAGGTTGCCAAACAATTTCAGCTCGGAGCGTATACCCAGCAAGCCTCGCTCCGGGCGCAAATGACGCTCGACGCTGTCCCACTTGGGCCCGCCCACTGCACCCAGCAGTATTGCATCGGCATCGCGGGCACTGGCCAGGGTCTCTGGTGGCAGCGGCACCCCGGTGGCATCGATGGCTGCCCCGCCCAGCAGACCGTGCTCAAGCGCCAGGTCCAGGCCGAAGAGGCTGTCTATTTCACCCAGGACCTTTACGGCCTCGGCCATAATTTCCGGGCCGATATAATCGCCGGGCAATACCAGTATTTTTCGCGTCATGTTGTTACTGTCTCCGGCTAGCGTATGGCGTCAAACAACCAGGGTGAACGCGCTTTGTGATTCTGCTCATAGGCACGAATAGCGTCGGCTTCACGCAGGGTAAGGCCGATTTCATCCAGTCCGTTGAGCAGGCAGTGGCGCCTGAACTCGTCGACATCGAAGCTGTACACCTCTCCCCCCGGCGCGGTGACTTTCTGCTCCACCAGGTCCACCGTCAGCCCATAACCCGGTGTTTCATACATCCGCTGGAACAGGGTTTCTACCACTTCGTCCGCCAGGGCGATAGGCAGGATGCCGTTCAAAAAGCAGTTGTTGTAGAAAATATCGGCGAAGCTTGGTGCGATGATGCAGCTGAACCCGTAGTCCTCCAGGGCCCAGGGCGCGTGCTCGCGGCTGGAACCGCAGCCAAAGTTCTCGCGCGCCAACAAAATCGAGGCGCCGCGATAACGCTCATGATTGAGCGGGAAGTCCGGGTTCAGCGGCCGCTCGCTGCAATCCTGGCCCGGCTCGCCCTCGTCCAGGTAGCGCAACTCGTCAAACAGGTTCGGGCCGAAGCCACTGCGCTTGATCGATTTCAGGAACTGCTTGGGAATGATCAGGTCCGTATCCACGTTGTCCCGGTCCATGGGGGCAGCCAGGCCTTGCATCACTGTAAAACTTTTCATAATCAGTTACTCCTGCCAGTCGCGGACATCGACAAAGTGGCCGGCCACGGCCGCGGCTGCGGCCATCGCCGGGCTCACCAGGTGGGTGCGGCCACCATGGCCCTGTCGGCCCTCAAAATTACGGTTGGAAGTGGAAGCACAGTGCTCCCCGGCCGGCAGCTTGTCATCGTTCATTGCCAGACACATGGAGCATCCCGGCTCACGCCATTCCATGCCCGCCTCTATGAATATCCTGTCCAGGCCCTCGGCCTCGGCCTGACGTTTGACCTCTCCTGAACCGGGCACCACCATGGCCTGCTTTACAGAGGCGGCCACATGCTTGCCCTTGACCACGGCTGCGGCGGAGCGCAGATCCTCTATTCGCGAATTGGTGCAGGAACCGATGAATACCCGGTCTGGCCTGATCGCCGTAATCGGCATACCCGCCTTCAGGCCCATATATTCGAGTGCGCGAATCACTGCCTCGCGGTGGGTATGGTTATCTATGGTCGCCGGGTCCGGCAGGTGACCGTCGACGGGGAGCACCATTTCCGGTGAGGTACCCCAGGTCACCTGTGGCCGGATATCTTCCCCGCGCAGTTCCACCACACGATCAAAGGTCGCATCAGCATCGCTGTGAAGGTCCTGCCAGGCCTCAACTGCCCTATCCCAGAGTTCCCCGTCGGGCGCATAGGTGCGCCCCCTGACGTAGTCCAGGGTGATGTCGTCCACCGCCACCATGCCCATGCGCGCGCCCGCCTCTATAGACATATTGCACATAGTCATGCGGCCTTCCATGCTCATATTGCGCACGACTTCACCACCGAACTCTATTGCGTAGCCACTGCCACCCGCCGTGCCAATGTCACCGATCACCGCCAGCACCACATCTTTTGCGGTAACCCCGGTAGGGAGGGTCCCGTCTATTCGCACCAACATGTTTTTCATCTTCTGCTGGATCAGACACTGGGTTGCCAGCACATGTTCGACCTCGGATGTTCCTATGCCGTGTGCCAGAGCGCCCAGGGCGCCGTGGGTAGAGGTATGGGAGTCACCGCAGACAACAGTCATGCCGGGCAGGGTCGCGCCCTGCTCAGGGCCTACCACGTGAACGATACCCTGGCGCCGGTCATTGATTTCAAACTCGACAATATCAAAGTCCTGGCAGTTGTCGTCCAGGGTTTTGACCTGTAACCGAGAGACCGGGTCAGCAATCGCCGCCACACCGCCACTGCGTTCGACGCGTTCAGTAGGAACGTTGTGATCGGGCACCGCAAGGTTCGCGTCCCGCCGCCAGAGTGGCCGCCCCGCCAGGCGCAGGCCCTCAAAGGCCTGGGGTGATGTCACCTCGTGGAGGAGATGGCGGTCGATGTAAATAAGTGCGCTGCCATCATCGTGTTGCACCACCACATGGCTTTGCCACAATTTGTCATACAACGTCTGTCCAGCCATGGATCTCACCTCGTCGCGGTTAAAATGAACTGATTGATTCTAAAAGCGAAGTATGGGCTTGCCTTTTGGATAACTCAAATTTATTATTTTTATATATTGCATTCCTAATGGTAATTTAAATTGGATACCCAGAACCTGAAAGCTTTTACCCTGGTGGCAGAAACAGGGTCATTTTCGCTGGCGGCGCAGAAGCTGCACCTGACCCAGCCCGCGGTCAGCAAGCGCATAGCCCTGCTGGAGGAGCAACTGGGCGCGGGCCTGTTCGATCGCATCGGTCGTAATATCAGCCTGACCGAGGCGGGACATGCCCTGCTACCCCACGCCCGGGCGGTACAGCAGGAGCTGGACGCGGCAGCACAATCGGTGCGCGACCTGTCCGGTACTGTCGCCGGGCAATTGCGAATCGCTACCAGTCATCACATCGGGCTGCACCGGCTGCCCCCGGTACTCAGCGAGTTCAGCTCGGCGTATGGCGAGGTGCAGATAGAGATAGACTTCATGGACTCGGAACAGGCCTATGAACTCATCATGCACGGCAAGGCCGAGCTGGCGGTAGTGACGCTGGCACCGGTCAGGGAGGCCAGCATCGTGACACTCCCCCTGTGGCCGGATCCACTGGATTTCATGGTGGGCAGGCATCACCCACTGGCACACCAGGCTGGTCTGCAACTGACATCTCTGGGGGAGCACACGGCGATACTGCCGGGGCTTAATACCTACACAGGCCAGATCGTTGCCGGGCTGTTCGACCAACATCAGTTAACCCTGCAGGTTTCCATGGCGACAAACTACCTCGAGACCATTCGCATGATGGCCTCAGTCGGGCTGGGCTGGACAGTGCTGCCGCGGACCATGGCAGACGAGTCGCTGAAAATACTGCAAATAAAGGACGTCGCGATAGAGCGAACGCTCGGTATTGTCTATCACCGCGGGCGCAGCCTGTCCCGCGCGGCCAGGGCATTCGTCGAGGTGTTGAGCAACCCGGCCGGGGTCGCACGCTGACTCAAAAAGCTAGCCATCGATAAAACCCGATACCCCGTCTCGTATCGCGTCAGGTTTGATCATGCCCTTGTGATCGGGCAAGTAGAACGTGCCATTGAACCTGGCTACCACGCCGTCGCGGTTAACAATCACACCGCTGGAAAAAGCGAAGCGCCGCTTCACTGTGACCTGCTGCACATCTGCCTGTATCCACTGTCCCAGTCGGGCAGCAGAGATAAAATCAACTGCGAGGTTGATGGTTGGGTTCCCCGCGAGAACACCGCGGGCCACATGGACGCCATTGGCTGCGGCGACATCGGCCAGGGTCATCAGAACGCCTCCATGACAGATCCCCAGCAGGTTGCCATGCTGTTGTTCTACCAGCAGGCCAATGCTGATGGAATCATCCTTTACCCGCCTGTAACTGGGCTGGAGGTTGTCACTGAAACCCAGTCCTTCGGGAATTCTTACGAAACCATCCGGTATCGTATCAATGCTCGTATCGGTCATTTAGCGGTCCTGTTGCCGTCCTGATATCGTTGCCGTTGCGGCGGCTCAGAAAATACCCATCACCAGGCCCGCGGCAAACGCCGCGCCCAGTTCCTCACTGGCCTGCCTGTGGGCTGGCGTTACTTCGCCGCGCAAGATAACGGGTTCCGATGCCGCCGGAAACGGATAGCCCGACATTATGCGCTGCGCCTGGGCCACTGCGCCACGGCCGTCATTACCCGCGCTGATCAACAGGCTGTAAGGTATTACCAGCCCCCTGGCTATGGCGGGATAAAAAGTGCGATCAAGAAAATCTTTCATTCCCCCACTGAGGCTGCCGGAATTTTCCGCGGCGACCAGCAATACACCCCCGGCTCGCTGCAGATCTTCGACACCCGCGTCCCAGGCGCGTCGCACCACTACCGGCAACTCCGGCTCCGACAGGGCGCCCCGCCATGCGGCCCGGGCCAGCATCGCACTGGCGCCACTCTGGCTGTGATAAACGATAAGCAGAGACTTCATGGATCTCCGGAAGCGATATTCTTGCGATAATTTGAACACAGCACATCAGGTCTGTCATGTCGGGGAGCGTTTCTAGGCTGTTCTCTTCATAAAATGTTGCTTACATGCACAGACAACTTTTCAGCGCGACGCAATGCTGCTGTAATACGCGCCCATCGGCCCTATACGAATAACAGGAGAAATCTGCAATGAGTGAAAGCAACAGGCAATGGCTGTTAAAAACACGACCCGTTGGCATGGTAGGGCCAGAACACTACGAACTGGTGGAATCCCCCATGCCCAGTCCGGATCTGGAGGCGGGCCAGGTGCTGGTAAAGACCCTGATGCTGGGTTTCGACCCGGCCATGCGCGGCTGGGTTATGGACGAGCCTAGCTACCTGCCGCCGGTTGCCCTGGGAGAACCCATGCGCGCCAGTGGTGTGGGCCAGGTTCTAAGCTCCAGCAATCCCGACCTTCCCACAGGCACTTTGGTGCAGGGTTTGCTGAATTGGCAGGAATACAGTATTGGCGACCCCAGTGCACTTATCCCGCCCACGGCACTGCCGGCCGACGTACCCCCTGCCCTGGCGCTGGGGATATTTGGCACGACCAGCCTGACCGCCTACTTCGGGCTGCTGGATGTAGGCCAACCGAAGCCGGGTGAAACCGTATTGGTATCCGGCGCTGCCGGCGCGACAGGCTCCGTTGTCGCCCAGATCGCGAGGCTGAAAGGTTGCCGGGTGGTGGGTATCGCCGGTGGTGCCGAAAAGTGCCAATGGCTGCGGGAGGCCTGCAAGGTCGACGCGACCATCGATTACAAGAGCGAGGATATCGACCAGCGTATAGGCGAGCTCTGCCCGGAGGGCGTCAACGTGTTTTTTGACAATGTCGGTGGCGACACCCTCGAGGCGGGCATCAACCATATGGCGGATTTCGGTCGCATCGTCCTGTGCGGGGCCATCGCCGGATACAACGATGAGGCGCCCCGGCCCGGCCCCAAAAACCTGATGTACCTCGTTACCCGGCGCATCCGAATGCAGGGCTTTATCGTGATTGACTACCTGGCGCGGGCGGATGAGGCTATCGCGGCCCTGTCGGAATGGGTCGCTGCGGGGGAACTCGCCTGGCGCGACGACATACAGGAAGGCTTCGAGAATATCCCCGCTACACTGCAACGCCTGTTCGATGGGCGCAATACGGGGAAACAAATGCTGAAACTGGCCGATCCGGAGTAGTTATCCACAGGCGTGATTGTGGATAACTATGGGGACAGAGTGTCAGGATTCTTGACACTTTGCCCCATTCAGGCGCCAGGCCAGGCGGGGACGGATAAACGTAAAACCAGCTTTAATAATATTGAATCAATGACTTACGATTTTTTTGTAGAGTATTTCTCATCGAGGCATGCGCAGACTCTGTAAATACAGGGCGAACTCGCCCGGTGTGGATATAATTCAGCGCACGGGGTTTGCAGCCACTTACCGCCAAGCGCCCAATACCCAGCGGGTTTCAATTTTAGACCCAGTTCCCTCCCCCATTCAGCGCTGTCGTTTCAAGCCGCCTCAGTCCGAAATTCGAGCACGAATGGACCAGCAGCAGTGAATCTTCGGATTGCGCTGAAAGTCCGGGTCCAGGGTAAGCCTGGTGATATCTTCGCAGTGGTACTCCTCGGCCAGGACCGGGTCCAGCTTGAAGCCGCGGCGGTTGTTGGAAAAATACAACTGGCCGCCAGAGCGCAGTACAGCCATCGCCGCGCGCACCAGATCGACATGGTCCCGCTGGAGGTCAAAACTTTCCTCCATGGCGCTGGAATTCGAGAATGAGGGGGGGTCCAGCAGTATCAAATCGTAACGGCCCTGAGCCTGCTGCAACCACTCCAGGCAGTTCGCCCTGATCACCGTATTGCTGGTTTCATCGAGGCTGTTATGGGCAAGATTCTTGCGCAGCCAGGCGAGGTAAGTATTTGACAGGTCGACGCTGGTGGTCGATCGCGCGTCTCCCAGTGCGGCCAACACTGTCGCTGAACCCGTGTAGCAAAACAGATTGAGGAAGTCCTTACCCGCCGCCTCAGCCCTGATGCGCCGACGCAGAGGGCGATGATCAAGAAAAAGACCGGTGTCCAGGTAGTCAAGAAGATTGACCAGCAAGCGCGCCGGCGGCTCGAAAACACTGAGCAGTTCCCCACGGCTGTCATGCTTTTCATACTGTTGCGCACCGCGTTGCCTGCGCCGCTGCTTGTAGACGATTGTGTCGGGAGCAACGCCAAGCGCCTGCGGTAAAGCGGCCTGCACCTCTTCCAGCCGACGCTGCGCCGCCTGTGAATTGACCCCCTTGGGCGCCTGGTATTCCGCGACGCAGGTTCGCTCTCCATAAATATCGACTGCAACCGCGTATTCAGGCATGTCCGCATCATACAGGCGATAACAGTTGACCTGCTCTCGCTTCAACCAGGACGCCAGACGTTTGCGGTTCTTGCGTATACGATTGGCGAACATCCTGGCACCTTCGGACAGCTCTCCCGGCGCTTCGCTCGCAGCCGCATTGGCGGCGTCAGCCAAGGCCTGGCCCGGCAGCGGCCGCAATTTGTTGTCTACCAATTCAAACAGCAAAAGGTAAGCCGCCAGGGCACCATTCCAGAGGGCGTATCGTTTATGGCTACGCAGTCCGATCGCCTTGCCCAACTCCAGGTCCGATGTGAACACAGCAGCCTGCCATCCGCTGAACTCCCGCACCAACATTTCACCCAGTTCGCGGTATAGGGGACGCAGGTTTTCCTTTTCCCCGAGGCGCTCCCCATAGGGTGGGTTGCACACCACCAGTCCAAGCGGCATTGGCATGTGGCTGGGCCGTGTCATTTGCGCAAGCGACCTTGCGCTTACCCGCACAACGTCCTGAAGCCCGACGCGCGCAATATTTTCCTGCGCACTGCGAATGACTCTGGGATCGGCATCGTAGCCCCGGATAGACGGTAAATTGCTGGCCCGGCCGCGCTGTGCCCTGCCCCTGGCGTCAGCCAGGATAGCCTGCCACTGGGGTTCGTTATGCCCGCGCCAGTGCTCGAACCCGAAACGCTCCCGCTGCAATCCCGGTGCTATGTCTGCCACCATCATCGCACCCTCGAGCAACAGGGTGCCCGAACCGCACATGGGGTCAATCAATGCGCCCCCCCTGGCCGCCATGCCCGGCCAGTCGGCGCGCAACAAAATCGCCGCGGCCAGGTTTTCCTTGAGCGGCGCCGCGCCGCCCTCCTGGCGGTAACCGCGCTGGTGCAGGCTACCACCAGAAAAGTCCAGCGAGAGTATCACCTGCTCACCGCTCAGCCGCATATTGAGGCGAATATCCGGGTTCTTGCGCGCCACCGCGGGACGCTGGCCCAGCTTGTCACTGAACCAGTCCACTATCGCATCCTTGCTGCGCTGGGCACCGAACTGGGTATTGCGGATCTGGCGATTCTCACCGGAAAAATCGATGGCAAAACTTTGTTCGGGCCCGAACAGAGCGGCCCAGTCCACTGTCAGCAGCTGCTGGTAAAGCGTATCGCTGTCTGGCGCCTGCAGCCTGGACACCGGCAAAAGGACCCGGTTGGCCAGGCGCGACCACAGGCAGGCCCGGTAGGCCAACGCGACCGGACCGTTAAAATAGACTCCGGCCACGGTCTCTCGGGTCTGAACAGCCCCAAGTGTGGCCAGTTCTGCCGCCAGCAGCGCCTCTATACCCTTAGGGCAGGCTGCGAACCACTGGTCTTTGGAAAACTCACTGAGTGTCATGGGAGGAAGTATACTCGGGGGCTTGAAAACATTTATTTATAATATTTTCAGATAGTTAGAACTTATATTTAATGTCATTTAGAGGTCAAGGTGGACCCCTGAAAGTCAGGAGCGAGTGCGCCTGGATGCGGCGGGGGCCCGCTTGCGCTTGCGCGGTGCCGCTTTTTTCTTGGGAGCGGCCCTTGATTTCGCTTTCGCCCTGGTTTTCTTTGGAGCCGCCTCGGAGGCCATCTTACCCGCCTTGGAGCTGGCTGGCTTGGCCGTGCGAGCGGACTTCTCCGACTGCATTACATCCAGCACCAGGTCTATGGAGCCCTGCATATAGTGGATAAAACGCTCGTACTCCTCGTCGCTAAAACCACGCAGAACATCGTGTTGTCGGTAAAGGTTAACAAAGCGGCGCTCCCGCTCGTACTGCTTGGGCAGGGCCAGCACGCCCCACTGCTCCAGGGTTTTTTCCAGTGCCGGGTTGTAGGTACGCAGGAATTTGATAAGAAACGGGATGGGGTCGTGCCGCGCCAGCAACGAGGCACTGCGCAGCATGACTTCCAGCGGCATAATGGTCTGACCGCTCTCTATGTCCTCGAGCACACTCTTGTCAGAAAGCCCAAGGCTTTCCGACAGGTCCTTGATGGACATCCCTGCCGTCTCGCGAGCATCCCGAAGAAAATGGCCCGCTTCGGCCATCGCCTCCAGTCGTTCCGGTTCCAACTGGTTCAGAACCGTGGAGCGCAGCCAGTTCTCGCCGAACATTGCAGTCATAGCAGCGGTATTGCGAGCCAGCCCAATCGTCCCGCCGGCGACCTGACCGGTCAAGCGCCTGACAGATTCGAGCAGCGATTCGGTGTCGTGATCTTTATTTTTTCCAGCCATGGTGAAAGCATAGCCCAATAGTGAGGTAAAACGTAAGCACTAGCTGCAGCTTCGGGATCCAGTTCAGGAGCCCGCGGGCAGGCCTGTCTCTATCACGAAGATGTCCCGCAAGATGGAGCGCCACTCATTGTATTGTGTTTCGAGTGTGCCAGTGAGGCGAAAAACCTTGCCGCTCGCCTCCATCGCCGTGGGGGCCACTTCGGTATTGAACCCCAGGGCCATATCGTCGAGGTCCTGTTCCTGAATCTTGATCTGCTTGTAGGTATTGTAGGTCTGCTCCATGGCAGTAAAGCTACCCCGCTGACCTATTCGGTCGCGATTCTGGGCGCGCGCCTCAAAGTCATCCAGATACAGGGCCTGTTCCAGGCTGTACTGGCGCCACAGGTTATAGGTGGGGGCCATTTCCTCGTAGAGGTTGACGTACTGCTCATCAACCGTATCTATAAACAGATGCTCCTGGTTTCGGATACGCTCCACCCTCTCCATCATCGGGTCACCATCGGCAGGCAGTCGCAGCACGGTATAATTTCCCTGGGCGTCCTCGCCCAGGTAGCTGCCAAATGCCTCACTGGACAGACTGGCTGCATAGCGCATCTGCGCGACCTGGCGAATTGTCCGCAATTGGCTTGAGTCGAGATTGCGCCTGACCGCGAGCAGGTCATTCGCAAAGTCGCGATACAAGTCAATAAAGGGATCGCTACCCTCGACGCCTGGGTAGTCTCGTTCGGTCGCCACATCAGCGTAGGCCTTGTCCACCCACACCCGGCCAGAGGCATCGCGTGCTGTGAACAGTATCACCAGTTTGGTGCCATTGGATTGCAGGATTTTTCCCGTTACCAGCAGTTCGGATGATGCCTGCTTGTCGGGCAATACCCTGACGACGCCCCAGGCATCGGACGCAAGCAGTACCTGACGCAACAGCACAGGCATAAACTGGGCTTCCGCTTTACGAATCTCTGGAAATATCCCGAGCATGCTGTGGGTAGAAGCGTCCAGGGGGATACCCGGGTTGAATATCACCAGCCCCACATCAAGCCTTTCCTGTTCGCTGCTGGATTGCGCAATGGCGAGTGTGACATCGCCCACAGGAACCGCGGCCGCGAGCTCGGCCTGTTGAGCGCTGGCCACCGACGTGACCACCGCAGCAAGACCACACAGTAGCGACAATGCGGCCCTGCGCCATCGGTGCCGGCTCACTGTGATTCCGTTGTGCATACCCTGCCCCGGGAAATGGTCATTTTACAGCTGTAGCCGGTGTCCTGCGGTTGGTAGCGCGCATAAACCCTGTTAACGGTGAACGGAGAGGTAACCCGGTCGGATATAACCGTGGTGGCAATATTGAGCCACTGTCTTTCCGGCCCCACGCTCATCACATGCTGCACGGTGAGTCCTTCAGGTAGCACAAGCTTGAAGATCATTTGATGCTGGTCCCAGCCACATACCTCCGTACCCAGTGGTGTTTCAACCTTGTGGTACTGGCCCAGGTAGAACTGGCATGTCAGTGCAAAATCCAGCTCCCGCTTGACCTTGATATTATTTTCATCCTGCACAATTTCGAGTAGCTGCGACTGGGTAATCAGCTCGGCCATCTGTGCCAG
Source organism: uncultured Gammaproteobacteria bacterium (assembly GCA_963765545.1). Lineage (GTDB taxonomy): Bacteria > Pseudomonadota > Gammaproteobacteria > Pseudomonadales > Halieaceae > JARRPM01. The sequence goes on from CAVXWW010000004.1 coordinate 753,257, forward strand.
GCCTATGATAGAGGCGCCGCTGTTGGTGGTCCCGGGGCCGCCTATCAACACCGCGCCACCGGCCTGCTGGTAGACGCTGGTACCGGGTGTATGGCGCTGGGTCTGCTGACGCAGCTCCCTTACCAGGGTATTCAGTTTTGTCTGTATATTGTCGCTCTGACTGAAATCCAGTTCCCAGAAACCGCTGAAATCAGCCGCGCTATCTGCACTGTGGGCGACCGGGCGCGGCTGCGGCTGCGACTGGCTACTACCGCACCCTGTGATGCAAAGGCATAGTAGCAACGGCAGGAACTGGATCGCATGTTTGGGAATGATGGACTTCATGACGGCGCCTAGTGTACCTGACCGGGGGAGAATGGAAATCTCCCGGCACCGAAACTTTTCAATTGTTCTGGCAAAATAACAAAAAGCGGGCGCGATCAGCCAAATTGCGCCTCGCCTGCGGCCAGTCTTTTACCCAACTGCGCGAGCTGCACGGCACTGCAGCCCAGGGTCATCTCGTTCTGTCGCAGCCAGAGGCAGTAGCGCCACAGGGGATAGTCCCGGTCTATCCCTGCCCCTCCGTGCACATGCTGGGTAGCATAGCTCACCCTATGGCCGGTATCCCCGGCCCAGATCTTGGCGATCTGAACTTCTGTCGTCGCCGCCACATCACTGTCCAGCAGGGAGGCGGCCTGGTAGGTCGTGAGGCGCAGGCACTCAACATCCACATAGCAGTCCGCCATACGATGCCCAACTGCCTGGAAAGTCGCTACCGGCACACCGAATTGCTTGCGCTCGGAGGTGTAACTGGCTGCCATTCGCATTGCGCAGTCACTGGCGCCCAACTGGTGGGCACAGACAGCCGCGGTGACGCGCTCGGCGATCCAGACCATAATGGCCCCACCATCGTTTGCGCTCAGGATATTGCCAGCCGGCACCCGGACCGATTCCATCACCAATTCACACTGGGGCTCGAAACTGGTCACCTGTAGTGGCTTCAGGGTCACCCCGGGTGCTGCGGGGTCGAGCAAAACCACTGCTATACCAGCGTCTAGTCGAGCACCCAGCAGTATCATGTTGGACTGCTCGGCGAACGGCACTGCCGTTTTGGTGCCCGACAGCACCAGGTCCGTATCATCGAGTGTCGCCGTGACCGCAAGCGGGTCGGCGGGATCTTCATTCAGGTACTCTGACAGCGCCGCGGTTAACAGCACTTCGCCGCTGGCGGCGCCCGGTAGCAGGGCCTCTTTCATCGCTTCACTACCGAAGCGCTGGATGGCTAAAGCGCCTGCCACGCAATGCATGATCGCAGGTACGGGTGCTATGCTGCGTCCGACCTCTTCAATGAACAGCGCCAGCTCCATAAAACCAAAGCCCATGCCGCCATAGCGCTGATCTACCGCCACCCCGGGCAGGCCGGACTCCAGCAGCTGTTGCCACAGCGCCTCATCGAATCGGGCGGACTGGTATTCATCGTAAGCGGCCAGTGAACCGGCGCTGACCTGCTCGGAAAGGATCTTACGCGCCAGGTCTTTAACCTCCTGTTGCTCCTGACTGAAGCCAAATTCCATATCGCTACCTCGCTCTCAGCGGCCGGCGCGCGGCATCCACAGCCCCGCCGCCGAGATAATGTCGCGCTGAATTTCATTGGCTCCACCACCAAAGGTGATGATGGACGCAGTGCGGTACAGGCGCTCCAGCTTGCCGGCCTCCGCTGTGGTTTGCGCGCAACCTGCCCGCACCAGCCCGGACTGGCCGTAAATCTCTCCCAGCATGCGGTAAATCTCGATGAACCCCTCGGAGCCGTAGACCTTAGCGGCTGAGGCATCTGCCATCTCCAGCACTTCTTCCGTCATCGCCCAGGACTGCTTGTACACAATCAGTTTCATGCATTCGATCAGGGCGCGGCAGCGGGCCAGGTTGTGCTGCACCCAGGGCTGGTCGATCATACGGCCACCTGCTGGCAGGGTGGCACTGCTGGCCCATCGCACTACCTGGTTGAACAACTGCGAGACCGGCCCGAAATTGATCAGGCTCAGTCGCTCCCGGTTCAGTTGCCCGGTGATCAGTTTCCAGCCACCGTGCAGCTCACCGACCAGGTGATCGTTACTCACCCGAATATTGTCGTAAAACGTGGCGTTGGTGCGCACTGCACCCAGCGTATGCACCGGCGTGCAACTCCAGCCAGGATCGGAGTTGGGCACCAGGAACATCGAAATGCCCTTGTGCTTCTTGGGCGCGTTGGGATCGGTACGCACCGCAAGCCAGGTGTAGTCACAGAAGTGGGCGAGTGACGTCCACATCTTTTGCCCGTTGATCACCCAGTCGTCGCCATCGCGAACCGCGCTGGTTTTGAGGCTGGCCAGATCCGTACCCGCCCCGGGTTCCGAGTAACCAATGGATATCAGGAGTTCGCCCTTGAGTATTTTTGGTACCAGTTCGCGCTTGATCCAGTCGCTACCCTGCTCAGCCAGCACCGGGCCAACAGACTCGGTGGTCAGGAAGGGAAACGGATAGCCGGCCCTCATTACCTCTTCAACAAAGATGAACTGCTCCAGTGGCGTCATCCCTCGGCCACCCCAGGCCTGGGTCCAGCCAACGCCAATCCACCCATCGCGACCCATTTTTTGCAAGGCCTCGCGCCAAAGGGGACCACCGCCCTCCCCCATATCGCGTTCGCACTCCGCCGTCAGTTCCGGCGTCATCAGTTCCTTGAAATAGGCCCGCAACTCATCGCGCAATGCGAGTTGCTGTTCAGTGAACTGTATGTTCATTCGCGTCCCTCAAGGGTCGAGTGTCTCTATTCGCGCAAAAGTCTAGTCGCTTTGCCGTCACCCTGACACCCGCACCAGGGCCAAAAAGAGTGACGATTTCGCTCAGCTTAACAAAGCCGGGACTGCTTGCCGCCAGGCTATGTGCGCCCCCAATCTCTAGGCTTTTAACTCATCAATTATGCCTTTCCACAGGGCATCGGGCGCTGCATAGGGAGCGTAGATCGCCAGTCGGTCAGCGTGCTCACCATATTTTTCCAGCAATCTGCCGGCTATCTCACCGGGTTCACCCTGGGTGGTGAAGGCTTCCAGGAAGGCGTCATCGATGTACTCTCCCAGCTCTTCCCAGCGCCCCTCCTTGGACAGGCGATTCAGCTCCGGCTGCAGATCGCCATAGCCCACCGCATCCATGGGTGGCTTGTAGGCCGGCGTTGATGCATAGAAACCCAGCAATCCCTTGACGCTACGGGTGGCTTCAGCCCTCGCCTCGGCGGTATCGCCGGTAATCACAATCGCATTGATCTGCAGGGTGTAGTCATCCCGCTGACGGCCCGACTTTTCCAGGCCGCGGTACACCGCAGGCAGCGCTGCATCCGTAAGAAACGGCAGGTTGCTGAAGGGATGCACAATCAGCCCGTCCGCGACCTCGCCCGCCACTTCGGTCATCCGTGGTCCCAGAGCGCCCAGCATTACCGGCGGCGGACCAAACGGATTCGGGCCGGGATTAAACATCGGTGTCATAAGGGTATGGCGGTAGTACTCGCCCTCAAATGCGAGTCGGCCGCCTTCCTGCCAGCAGGCAAATATCGCCTTGAGTGCCAGAATATATTCTCGCATGCGCGCTGCCGGCGGACTGAATTCTGTCCCGAAGCGGTTCTCGATATGAGCCTTGATCTGGGAGCCGATACCCAGCGAGAAGCGCCCCCTACTGAAAGTCTGCAGGTCCCAGGCCTGATACGCCAGGTGCATGGGGTTGCGTGGAAAGGCGACGGCGATTCCCGTGGCTATATCCAGCTGCGGGGCGTGCTCGGTAGCGAGCACCAGCGGGTAAAATGGATCCCAACTGCCCTCCAGGGTATACACCCCATCGTAGCCTATCCCGGCCAGGCGGGTCGCCTCGCTGGCCGCATCACCCAGTTGTGCGTAGAACGGACCGTCTATTTTCATCGCTGTATTCCTGTGCGCACCAACTCAATCACTACACGCGCAAATGCGTAGCACGCCACGTTAACCCAGTGCTTCGGCACCACCAACTGCCGCCGCTACTGTTACGCAACAATGCTGCGCTGGTTCAGAAAGGTGAACACACGTGCGATCCAAGTCGGCTAACATACGAGTCGCATACACAGGGGGTCATTGTTATGAAAATAGGTATCTGCCTGCCGTACATGAAAGCGGGGTTGACGCGCGACGATTATATCGCCTGGTTCAAGGCGGTAGACGCCGGGCCATTCCACAGCGTGTGCTGTGGCGAGCGGGTACATGGGCCGACCATGGACATGCGCATGGTTCTGGCAGCCGCGGCCATGGCGACACAACGAGTGGAAATAACACCCACCCTGTATGTATTGCCCATGCACAGTGCCACCCGGGTTGCGAAGGAGATCGCAAGCCTGGACATATTATCCGGCGGCAGGGTGAAAAAAGTAGCGGTAGGCTACGGCGGGCGGGAACAGGATTACGCGGCGGTGGGCGCGGCCTACCGGGGGCGCTATGGCCGAATGGACTGCCAGGTAGAGGAAATGCGCATGGTATGGCAAGGCCGCGAAATAGTGAGCGGTGCTGGCCCTATCGGGCCTTCACCTACCCGCCCCGGCGGACCTCAGCTACTGGCAGGCGCAATGGGACCCAAGAGCATCGCCCGCTGCGCGAAGTGGGCGGACGGCCTGTACGCATGGTCCGGCAATGGCGAGCAGCAAGAGTACACCCATGCTTTTGCCATGGCCGACGCCGCGTGGAGCGAAGCTGGAAGAGGTGAAAAACCATTCCGAATGGGAGGCTTCTGGTACAGCCTTGCCAATGACGGACAACAAAAGCTATATGACTACATACACGAATACCTGGCGATTGCCGGGCCTGAAATCGCAAAAATGATGGCCGAATCAGTTCATCGCAGCAGCCCTGAGGCCGTTAAAGAAGCCCTGGACAATGCCGAGGCGGCGGGTTGTGAGGAGGTATTCCTGGTCCCAGCCACCGCTGAATTGGCGGAGATCGGGCGCATCAGTGATCTACTGGCGGCTCGCTGAACAGGGCGTGGCGCCCAAAGGCGGTTAGCTCGCTGCCCGAGGAGCACGTATTAGAACTCCCGCCGGGCTGCGCTTGCCGCTATAATCCTGCGAGGACCTGACACTACAATAATCACCTCGGGATACTTTCATGGCCAAACGTGTATATCTGTTCAACGAAGGCAACAAGGACGACAGGGAGTTGCTGGGCGGCAAGGGTGCCAACCTTTGCGAGATGACCAATCTGGGACTACCCGTTCCTTTCGGCTTCATCATTACAACCATGACCTGTAGAGAGTTTTTCCAGGCTGGCAACAAACTGCCCGCCCTGCTGGAACAGGAATACCGGGTTGCGCTGGATATCGTCGAAAAGAAAATGGGGGCCCGTTTCGGCGATCCGGAAAACCCGCTGCTGTTTTCCGTGCGCTCGGGTGCACCGGTATCCATGCCCGGAATGATGAATACCATTCTCAATCTCGGCCTCAACGATGAGATTACCGCCGGGCTGGCCGAAAAAACCGGCAACCCGAGATTTGCCTACGACAGCTACCGACGTTTTATCCAGATGTTCGCCAACGTCGTCATGGGTGTGGACGGTGAAAAATTCGAGCATGAGCTCGAGAAATACAAGTCCGACCACAATAAAACTCTCGATGTGGATATGACCGCTGAAGACTGGCAGGCGATTGTCGGCATCTACAAGACACTGGTGGACTTCCCGGAAGACCCCTTCGTGCAGCTTAAAAAAGCGGTGGAGGCGGTATTCCTGTCGTGGCACACACCGCGGGCGATCGTCTATCGGGAGATGAACAACATATCCGAGGCGCTGGGCACCGCCGTCAATGTGCAGGCAATGGTATTTGGCAACTTTGGTGAAGACTCCGGCTCCGGCGTTGCTTTCACCCGCAACCCCTCCACCGGAGACCACCACTTTTTTGGCGAGTTCCTGTTCAATGCGGCAGGGGAAGACGTGGTGGCCGGTATTCGCACCCCGCTTCCGGTCGAGGCACTCAAGGAGCAACAGCCAGAAGTCTACCAGGAATTGCACGACACCCAGGCCATGCTGGAAAAGCACTACCGGGACATGCAGGACCTGGAATTCACGGTACAGGAAGGCAAGTTCTACATGCTGCAGACGCGCAGCGGCAAACGCACCGGCCGCGCCTCGGTAAAGATCGCCGTCGATATGGTAAACGAGGGTCTGATCACCGAAAGCGAAGCCCTGATGCGCGTATCGCCGGAACATGTCGAAGCATTCCTGCACCCCATGGTCGATCCGGATGCCAAGACAGATATCGTGGCGACTGGCCTGCCGGCGAGCCCCGGGGGCGCCACCGGCCAGGTGGTATTTTCCGCGGAGGAAGCGGTGGAGGTATGCGCCGGTGGCGCCAATGTGATCCTGGTACGCCGTGAAACAACACCGGAAGATATACACGGCATGAAAGTCGCCCAGGGGATCCTCACAGAGCTGGGCGGAATGACTTCACATGCGGCGGTGGTCGCGCGCGGCATGGGCGTCTGCGCCATTACCGGTTGTGGTGGTATCTCGGTAAATTACAACGAGGGAATCTTCACCACGGATGAAGGCGTGGTGGTCAAGCGCGGGGACATTATTACGCTGGACGGCACCTCCGGTGAAGTCATGCTTGGGGATATTTCGAAAACCGAGGCCAGTTCCAGCGACGATTTTCAACTGCTGCTCTCGTGGGCAGACAAACACCGGCGGCTCAAAGTGCGCGCCAATGCCGAAACCCCCACTGACGCCGCCAAGGCCAGGGAGCTGGGTGCCGAGGGCATAGGACTGTGCCGCACGGAGCATATGTTTTTCGAGGCCGACCGTATCGACGTGATGCGGGCCATGATCCTTGCCGAAGACGAACAGGAGCGGCTGAAGTACCTGGACACACTGTTCACGTTCCAGCACTCGGACATTCTGGAGTTGTTCAAGGTGATGGACGGCCTGCCGGTGACAATACGCCTGCTGGATCCACCCCTGCACGAATTCCTGCCCCAATCGGAGGATGATATCGCCGCGCTGGCCGGGCGAATCGGTAAATCCGTGGACACCATTCGCGCGATTGCCGAAGGACTGGAGGAGGTCAACCCCATGCTGGGCTTTCGCGGTTGTCGCCTGTCCGTGGTGTACCCCGAGATTACCGCCATGCAGGTGCGCGCCATCATCACCGCCGCGGTGGACGCCACTGAACAGGGCTTCAAGCCCTTCCCTGAAATCATGATCCCGTTGGTCGTCAACGTGCGTGAAATCCGCCTGGTAACCGATATTATCGAGGTGGCCATACGCGATGCACTCAAGGGCAAGACCGCGTCTATTCCCTACAAGATAGGTACCATGATGGAAACGCCAAGGGCTGCCCTGGGTGCGGACAGGCTGGCTGACGCAGTAGAGTTCATGAGTTTCGGCACCAACGACCTGACCCAGATGACCTACGGTTTTTCGCGCGACGATGTGGGCAAGTTCCTGCCCGCCTACCTGGCTAAAAAGCTGGTCGAGAGCGACCCCTTCGTCTCACTGGACCAGCGCGCGGTGGGGCGCCTGATGGAGATTGCGGTGAAGGAAAGCCGCGCCCGCAAACCCGGTATAAAATACGGGATATGCGGTGAACACGGCGGCGACCCGCGCTCGATTCGCTTCTGCCACGAGCTCGGTCTGGACTACGTCTCGTGCAGTCCCTACCGGGTGCCCATCGCACGTATTGCCGCCGCCCAGGCCAATGTTGGTGAAGAGTTGCCGGACTGAGTCCTGCCTAGTCCTGTAACTGCTCCTTAAGGACGAACTTCAGCACCTTGCCCGCCGGGTTGCGCGGCAAGGCTTCCACCAGGTGCAATCGCAGGGGCAGCTTGTAGCGTGCCAGCGAGGGCTCGGCAAAGGCGCGCAGAGACTCCAGGTCCAGAGTCTTTCCCTCGTGCAGGGCCACCACAGCGGTTACCGCCTCACCCCACTTATCATCGGGCAGGCCCAGCACCGCCACCTCGGCAATATGCTCGTGCCTATACAGAACGCCCTCGACCTCCGCCGGATAAACATTCTCCCCGCCGGAAATCACCATATCCTTGAGCCGGTCGCAGATGAACAGGAAGCCCTCTTCATCGACATAGCCCACATCGCCGGAATGAAACCAGCCCTGGGCATCGATCGCCGCCGCCGTGGCGTCGGGCCGGTTCCAGTAGCCTTTCATGATATTGGGCCCGCGCAGGCAGATCTCCCCGCGGACTCCAGGCGGCACCTCGCGGTTCTCCTCATCCACGATACGCGTATCGCTGAACAGCGGGGACTGCCCTGCGGAACCGAGCTTACTGACGCCGTAGTCAGGTGTAAGAAAGGCCGAGAACGGCGAGGTTTCGGTCAGGCCATAACCCTGGCAGAACGGCACCCCACGTGCAGCGTAAAGCTCTATCAAGGACTCCGGTACCGGGGCGGCACCGCAGATAATGGTCTCGATGGAGCTGAGGTCCGTGTCGGCAAACTGCGGTTGCTGGGACATGAACAGAAACATCGCAGGGGCACCAAACATATGGGTGACCCCGTAGCGCCCGATATTCTGCAGGGCCAGGCCCGCATCGAAGCCGCGCAGCAGCACCACGGTGGAACCGGTATGGAACGATCCTATGGTCATTACATTCAGCCCGCCGATATGAAACAGCGGGGCCGCGGTGAGAATGACGTCATCCCGTGACCCACCAAACGCCTGCATAGCGTTGATGTTATTCCAGATGACATTGCCATGGGTGAGCATAGCGCCCTTGGGCAGTCCGGTAGTACCCGAGGTGTACATGATAATGGCCACGTCGTGCTGATCCATGGCCACCGCGGAGGGCACGGGCTCAGCCCCGGCCCGCTCACTGGTGAGGTGGCGCCAGCCGGACGCTTCACTTTCGGACACAAAATATTCGCGGCAGCACAGGCCATCTCGCGCCGGCTCGATCACCGGGCGCAGCCCGTCATCCACGACCAGGGTATGCACCCCCGCATCGTTGATAATAAAGGTCAGTTCCTCTGCCGTCAGGCGGAAGTTGAGGGGTACAAAGATCGCGCCCAGCGCCTGGGCGGCAAACATCGTCTCCAGAAGAGCTGGATGGTTGACACCCAGATAGCCCACCCGGTCACCCACACAGACACCACCCTCGCGCAGCAGGGTGGCCTGGCGGCGCACTCGCCCGGCGAATTCGGCGTAGCTGACCGCCTGGTCCTCAAATACCAGCGCCCGGCGCTCACCACTCAACTGGGCCCGCCGCAGCATCAGGGCGGCAATATTAGAATCGATACCGGGTCTGTTCATTATAGTTTCCTCAGTTTTTTCGCCTTTCCCAGGCTGTGTTAGTGTTATATGCGTACTACTTTGGAAAAGTCTCTCCCGGGCGTCATTCGGGGTTCGATGTACCTCGCCAGCGCAGGATACTAACACGATGGAATTCACCGTAGAATAACGCCGCACCCGTCAATTGATACAGGAACACCATTACATGGCCGATAAAAGCTGGCAGGTATTCGATCTCGCCGAAATAAAGGAAAAACTGAAGGGTAAGCCCGCCGAATACCTTGAGTTTCTCAATGTCCCCGCCCTGAACTGCGGCATTTACTTCCTCGCTGCGGGCAGTAAGGATATGCAATCGCCGCACGATGACGATGAAGTCTACCTGGTGCTCAGCGGCAAGGCACGAATGCGTCTTGACGATGTAGAACGCAATGTAGGGCCCGGCTCACTGCTGTATGTCAGCGCCACCACCGAACACTCATTCTTTGAGATCGAGGAAGATATGACCCTGCTGGTAATTTTTGCCAATACCCCGCCCTGAAACCTGCTTGCAGCTCTATGATGCTTATTGCGGCACAGTACTTAAGCTGAGACCGAAAATCTGCTAACGTTCGCGCCTGATTTTCCGAGACCGTTTTTACAACAATCTTCACCACAAAGAAAGAGCCTTCGCCATGACCAGCAGTTTTTTTCCGCCACACCGCACCCTGATGGGCCCAGGCCCCTCGGACGTATCACCCCGGGTGCTCAGCGCCCTTTCCCGTCCTACCATAGGTCATCTGGACCCCCTGTTCGTCGACCTCATGGACCAGATCAAGGAATTGCTGCAGTACGCCTTCCAGACCAGTAATGAGCTCACCTTACCTATTTCGGCCCCCGGGTCAGCTGGTATGGAGGCCTGTTTCGTCAACCTGATATCGCCGGGCGATACGGTCGTAGTCTGCCAGAACGGCGTGTTTGGCGGGCGCATGAAGGAAAATGTCGAGCGCTGTGGTGCCCGCGCCGTTATGGTCGAGGACAACTGGGGAGAACCAGTCAGCATCGAGAAAGTCGCTGCCGCGTTTGATCAGAATCCGGAAGCCAGCGTACTGGCGTTCGTCCACGCCGAAACCTCGACCGGTGTGCGCAGCGATGCGGCGGCCTTGTGTGAACTGGCGGCCGGGCGCGAGGCACTGTCCATCGTCGATACCGTGACTTCGCTGGGAGGTATCGAGTTGTTGGTTGATGCCTGGGGAGCCGACGCGGTTTACTCCGGTTCCCAGAAATGCCTGTCCTGTATCCCGGGCATTTCGCCGGTGACGTTCAGCCCCAGGGCGGTGGAGCTAATCAGCAACCGCAAACACAAAGTCCAGAGCTGGTTTCTCGATATGCAATTGATCATGGGTTACTGGGGCCAGAACACCAAGCGGGCCTATCACCACACCGCGCCGGTTAACGACCTCTACGCCCTGCATGAAGCACTGCTTATGCTGCGCGAAGAAGGCCTGGAGGCGGCGCATCAGCGCCATAGGCGCAACCACGAGGCGCTTGTAGCCGGGCTGGAAGCTATGGGGCTGTCGATGGCAGTAGCAGCTGAGCACCGTCTACCACAACTCAACCTGGTGGCGATACCCGATGGTGTCGACGACGCAGCCGTGCGCACCGCTCTGCTCAATGAGTTCGACCTGGAGATCGGCGCCGGACTCGGCGCCCTGGCGGGTAAAACCTGGCGCATCGGCCTGATGGGTTTTGCCAGCAACGAGCGCAACGTACTGTACTGCCTCAATGCACTTGAAGCCGTGCTGGCCGACCAGGGCGCAGCATTCGCATCCGCTGTAGCAATACCTGCCGCTCGCCAGGTGTTCGCCGCGGCATAACGGCCCGCCAGCTCGTCTGGTCCTCGCCTGTCGTCGATTATCCGCCGGACAGCATTCGCCACAGCAGCGCGGGCCGGTTACCCCCCGCATCGCGGTGCACCAGGTAGGCGGCGTGCTCATCGGTGTGGGCTTCGGGTTTCAGCTCGATACTCCACAAGGGGGCCAGCTCGTTGGGAATCATCGAGTAACGGATATCAATCACCCGGTTGGGGAAATCCGGGTCGCGAGCGATGTAGCCATTACTGAACCAGCGGAATCGCTCGATATCCCGTGCCTGCTGGGAAGCCTGGTCCAGCCAGGGTAAATCCCGGGCAATATCCAGCTTCTCCACAGAGTCGCCCTTGAAGACCCGCGGCGCCAGGCCGGCACGCACCGCGTCCACGTAATAGTGGTCGTCGGTTTCATACACCACTTTCCACACCAGGATATTGGCAAAACTGGGTTTGGCCTCGAGTCGCAGCGGCTCATGCCCTCTAGCGGCCGCCAGGGCCTGCCCCATGTCCATTGCTTCATTGCGCTGCCACACGCCCAGCGCCATGTAACTGCAGGCCCACAGCAATCCCAGGCGCGCGTATAGCGGCCGATTTCGCCGGCCTGCCAACACCACCGCAAATAACAGGGGCAGTGTGAACAGCGGGTCAATGATGGAGATGGTATTCCAGGCGATCCGCTCGTCACTGAATGGCCACAACAGCATGGTGCCATAGGTGGTACAGGCATCGAGCAGGGCATGCGTGGCATACCCCAGTGTGCAGAACAACCAGCTCTGTCGGAACCGTAAACCCCGCCGCTTTCCAAGTGCCGAGTGCAGTACCAGGGCACAAAGCAATCCACCGATGGGAATGAATATGAGCGAGTGGGTGAATTGCCGGTGATACTCCAGAAACAACAGGGGGTCATCAGTGGAGCGAATCAACACATCGAGATCCGCCGCCATACCCGCCAGGAAACCCAACAAGCCGGCGCTGGCGGCAAAACGCGCTCTAGCCGCAGTTGCCTGTGGCAGGGCAGCGCCAAGAACACCCTGGGTTAGCGGATCCATCGATAAACTCCTGCAATAGTCGTTGCCACGTGAGACAGGCAAGTTAACGAATATCCATAAGAATCGCTACTATTCGCTACGCAATTCTTTACGCAACCGGCGGGAACGATACACTGGCCGGGCAGACAGTCAGCGATCACACAAAAAGAGTTCCCGGCCCCGGGCTGTGCCTGAAGACCTACCCTTTTCGAAGATATGCAAGCGCTCGCGCCAAGTTACTCAGGGCTACTTGATATCGAAGGAGTAATACAGATCGACCGAGTTTTCGAGTCGGCTGACAACCTCAAGCCACAACCGGGACTTGAGGTAGAGACGCGCGGTCAGGACATTAATAGGTTCATAGATACCCATACCGTAGGACAGGTACAGTCTCTCACCGATATAACCGCCCACGGTCGCCGCGGTGTCTGTTTCGTCAGTCCCCTCGGCCCCGAAGGCAAAATTACTTATCCCGGGAATCCGGTTCAGCTCTTCCACCAGTGCAGTCTGGTTGACCAGGCCAGTACCCATTGAGAGTGCCATGGCAACCCCGTCAGAACTGGCTCCGGCGTCTAGCCCCCTACCCCGCAGCAGGTATGACATGGTTTCGCCATGGGACATAACCGGGTCGGAAAACACATCCAGCCTGGGCTGTTTCAGGGAGCCCTGCAGGTGCAGGCCGACTACCACGTTATCAGTAGAAATTTCACGCTGTGCTCGCACATCCAATTCAGGATTCTCCGGTGAGCCGGAAAAGCTGACTGTGCCGCGCTTGATTCGCAGATGCTGCTGATAAGCTCTCAGCTCGCCGCTGATCACATTCAGATTGCCAAACAGCTGCAAAGGCTGCCGAGGCTCTTGTCGCAAGCGCAGATTACCACCCAGGGTGGCACTCACTGTGTCCCCGACGATCTTGAACTTGTCGCGAATCAACAGCCCGATTCTCATGCTGACATCAAACGGCGCCGCCTCATAAACAACATTGCCTTCCAGGTCGACCTCCACTACGTCACCGGATAGAGAGACCGCACCTTCCGGCAGCTGCTCGTGCTCAAGGGTGCCTTCATGCACCGTAATGTCGCCACTGAGATCGAACAATCCACGGGTCAGCTTCACGTTCAGCTGCTCCGACACAAGCATCTGGGTGTATGGGGGTAACAGTATTTCTTGCTGATCCCCTTCGATCGCGAGCTCGAGCTGCCATTCAGGCACGCTTGATAGCTCGCCTTCCAGTGTCAAGGTACCGCCTCCCAGCAGTCCCTTGCCCGCCAGAACCGCCCTGTCGCCGCGAGCTTCCAGTTCCAGGTTGAGCTGTTCCAGCCGGGTAGGGTTACCAAGCAGCGCAAACTGCCCATCCGATAGCTGGATTACACCACTCGCTGTTGGCTGCTCCACACTACCTGCCAGGCTTAGGTTTCCGCTGACCTCCCCTTCAAGGACCGCCAGAGTGGGGGCAAACGGCGCCAGCGTCTGCAGTTGCAGCCCGGTAATATTCAGTGTCCCGGACATAGGCTCGCTGCGCTGGGGCGGCAAGCCGAGCTGCAAGACAAAAACACGATTGCCCTCGCTGTAGATATCCGTATCTATTGCAAGCCCAAGTGCGTCGTTATTAATCCGGACATCAACTTTATCCCAGCGCGCACTGCCCGATTCCTCGCCAGCAAAATGCCGGGTGAACGTAATATCCCGTCCCTGCGCCTCCCCGGTAACCGCAACTGGTGCTCCCGGTTTCCAGCTGGCGGAGAACTGGCCTGACAACAGACCTTGCAGCTCAAGGTATTCCGGTAAGAACGCGGTCAGAAGTTCCAGGTCGCCGTCAAGATCCAGGCTGGCACTTCCCTCTTCACCCAACTGCGCATCGCCCGGACATATACTGGTTTGTCGGTACTGCCAGCAGTGCGCCTCAACGTGCAAACGCGCAGGTGAGGGGTGAAATTCCATTGCTATGGAATCGCCCAGGTACCAGTTCCCCTGTGCCATCTGCAAGGTGGTAGACGCCAGTTCACCGGTCCAATGCCCGTTGTCATCGACGTTGCCTGTGAGTTCGAGAAGGCCTTCAACATCGCCCCTGCCGCGCAGTGCAAAAGCCTGCCTGGAGCTATCCCCCTGCCCGGACAATTCAATATCACTGAGTTGGAAGCCGGCGACGGAAGAATCTTTAAGCTTGAGATCAAGCTTCAGGCTCTGGGCCCGCTGCGGATGGTAATAGCCATCAATCTCGCCACTGGCGACTTTAAGGCCCTGCCACTGCACCCCGGCCACTGAGCCGGTAATCGTGACGTCACGCCAACCAGGCATTACCTCTGCCCGCAGGGAAACACGGCCGCGAATATCGGGCTGCCACTTCTGCATATCCTCCACGGACAGTGAGAAGCGGGCGAGAGCATCGCCTGTTTCAGGTACCTGCAGTACCAATGTGCTGCCATTTCCCTGCGCCTCAAGGTTGCTGGCCATCAGCTCCAGCTGGCTGTTGATGCCGGCGTAGCCCTGCAAATGCGCAGGCACGCCGTCAACACTACCGCTGATATCCGCTTCCGTCAGGGAGAGCTGCCATTGCTCACCCTCTGCTCGCCCCTGCAGTTGCAACCGCCCTTCTACCCTGCTGTCGGCATAGCTGCGCAGTGGCAGCAGATCAAGCCCACTTGACTCCAGTACCGCTGACCAGGCCAGGGCTTCGCCGTACTCGAGCTGCCCCGTAGCCCACAAGGTATTTGAACCGACTTTGTCCTGCAGTCGCAGATCCTCGATCAACACTTGTTTATTGCTGTGGCTACCCGCCAGGCGAAGATCCAGCAGCGGGTACTCCAGGCCACCGAGACTGCCCTCCAGCTGAAAGAACTGTTGATCGACAGAGCCGTTGGCCGAGAGAGTGAGCGGAGCGCTAAATACAATCGAATCCAGCGACTGGGGGACATGCACTAGTGAAGACAACGCCAGTGTCTCGGGCCACTCGGCCTTTACCGACAGGTTGAAGGGCAAACCAGGCGCCACGGCATCCAGGGACGCACTGGCAGTGAAGGCAAGCTGTGCCTGACTGTCAGCCTCGAGCTCAAGCGCGGCCAGGGTTCCCTTTGCCCTTAGGGTCAATGCAGTTCCGAGCATCGCCGGCCAGCCAGAGATTTCCGGAACCGTGCCTTCAACCCTCAGGGACAAGGGCCATTGTCCAGAGAAATCCAGGGACCCGACTGCCAGCCACTCTCCATATACCGGTGAGCGCAGCTTCAAGCCGCCCAATTGCAAACCCGTTTGCTGCCAGTTGCCATCCGTGAGCTTCAATACATCGAGCTTGCCAGGCACACCACCGAGGTCCCAGCTGGCCCCCGCAAGCACCAGTTCCTTGACCAGCAGCGTCAGGGGCAAATTGATCCGGGGGGGCGAAAATGCTCCTCCCGGCTCATCGCTGCCAGTCAGTTCCAGCCTGCCCGCATCTATCAGGGCACGCTCAACCGCGATGGTAGATCCGCTAATTTTCACCGCGCCCTCCAGGTTGCCCTGCTGCCATTGCCCCCCTGCCCAGCGCACGGTAAGGGCTTCGAGGTTGAGCGCAGATGCCTGGATCGGCACCGGAAATTCAAACAAGGGACCGTCTGGCGCTACCTCTGAGGTTTTGCCTTCGCCATCACTTTCGTCGCCCGGTAACAGTGTTATGGTCAGCTGGCGCCCATTAAGTTGTTGAAAACACAGCTCGCTGTGCCACAAACACCCCGGCTTGAGCTCGAACATGAGTCCCTGTATCTCGATGGCAAGGGTGTCGCTTGCCCAGGCCAGGCGATTGAGTTCAAGCTCCCCGACGAGGGTTCCTCCGCCATACTCTATTTCCAGCGGAAGCAGGCGGCCGATATTGCCCACTACCAACCGGCTCCCCAGCTGTGTGAAAGACATCAACACCACCAGCAGTAACGGCAGTAGTAACAGGGCTGCCAGCAGCCGCCACCAAAGCCGGCTCAAAACTCGGCCCCGATGTTCAGCACGATGCGCCAGGAGGGGTCGTCATCGCTGGCACTGTTGGCTAACTCCAGGCGCACAGCGCCCACCGGGGACACATAGTGAACGCCAAATCCCGGGCCTACGTTAATCTCAAAATCCGTGGAGTCAAAGGCATCACCGGCATCGACAAAAACAGCCCCGCGCCAGGTCTCGGTAAAGTAATACTGGTATTCCAGTGTGCCGGTGATCAGTCGGTCGCCACCGATCACTAGTGTCTGCTTGCTGCCGTCATCGCGAGTCGTATCGACCTCGTTGCCGATGGACTGGTAGCCGTACCCGCGAATACTCTGGGAACCTCCAGCGAAAAAACCCAGCGATGGGGCCAGGTCGACTCGATCATCATCTGAAATAAATACGGCGCCCAGGGCAGAGCGCGCTACAAAGCGGTGCGCGGGCGCGGGACTGAATATGTAGCTGAAGTTGGCGGTGAGACGCAGCAGGTCGATATCTGACCCGAGATCCGCGCTGCCCCCTTCTAATTTGTAGAACTGGCTGAAACCCTGGCTTGGATTGACCAGCGGGCCAACGCGATCGCTGCGGGACAGCGAAAAGCCCGGCAGTAGATAGTTGTTCTCGAAGTTCGTTTTTTTCAGGTCCCAGGTTTCGGTCAGGTCGCGAACAGAATAACTGTACAGCCATTTTTCTCCGCGAATCTCGCGCACTGCGCCAAACTCTACCTGTTCGCTATCTATGTCGCCGAACTCGTTATTCTCGAGCAGAGCCGAGAGGCGAACCACGTCATCCAGCGGGTGTGACAAAGGTATCGTGTAGGTAAATCGGCCACTGGGATTGACCTCGGAATACGAAATGCGAGTTTGCTGGCTGTGGCCGTAGCGATTCACAAGCGGTGTTCGCCAGACCATGGACACTCGTTCCTCGGTATCCGTACTGTAACCAACACCGACATCAAAACTGTGCCGACGAGCCGGATAAAGGCTGACTTCCAGGGGCACCCGCTTATCGCTGGCCTTGTCAAACATGGGCCGGACGAGCACCCCCGAGAAGTAGCGTGTTTCCTGCAGCCGCGCCTGAAACAGCCGCAGCGCAGCCTGATCGAAATAGTCACCCTCTGCAATGGGTTGCAGTTCGACCAGCAAGTCCTGGTTTACCCCGGACTGGCCGTACTCCACTGCCCCGAAGCGAAAACGATCGCCGGAGTCATAATGCAGGTAAATATCGGCCTGATTACTGGCGATATTCACCGCAACCCTGCTTTCACTGAACTTCGCATCAAAATAGCCGCGTTCCTGGCCCAGCGTCAGCAGGCGTGTTTTGAAGCGCTCGTAGTCCCCATGATTGAAGTTCTCTCCCTCCACGAAAGGCTTGGTAGCCAGCAACTGCACAAAGGCCTGGTCCACAGCGGCGGCTCCGTCCAGCTGTATGCTGATATTATTAATCAGCACAGGCTCTCCCGGGTCTGCGGTTATCTCCAGGGACCAGACCGGCTCTGTACGCTTGAGAATCTGTGTGATGGCGGGGTTGTAGTAGCCAAGTGCCTTGAGACTGTCGCCCAGTCTTTGCTCCGACGTGGCGAGAAAAATCGCCCTGTCCTGGCTCGAGATCGGCGGATCTCCCAACCAGGCCAGAGCATTGCGCTTGAGCTCTCCTTTCAGGCCTTTTAGCTGGTACTCGAGCACGGGTTCTATCTCAGCCGCAAAAACGCTACCCGCCGCAAGCAACAGCATGAGGAACAAGCTGTGAAGTTGGCGCATGGTCACTGACCGTGTTTGGAGTTCGGGCTCAGGCCAACTCTGCCCTGCCCCAGATGTTATAGCCGGCAAAACGTGGTGTGCCCGGCAGGTACATGGTATCGATCTGTCCGATTTGAAACCCGCCTGCCAACAGCAGCCCGGGGATATCGCGGTTGAGATTGCACCCTCCCAGTATTTTGCGCCACAGGGGGTTGATCCGATCCTGCCATCGGCGCACCTCGAGGTCAGGGGCCTGGCCATGTTCGCAGAAGATCAGGCTCCCGCCAGGGCGCAGGACCCGGGCCATACCGTGCAAGGCGGATATCGGGTCTGGAATCGTGCATAGGCTGTACGTTACCAGCACGGTATCCACGCTGTTATTCTCCAGCGGAATTTGCTCTGATGGGAGGCCGATAAACTCGACATCGAAATCAAGGTGGGCGGCTCGCTTTGAGGCCAGCTCCCAGGACTCGCCCGAGGGATCCAGCCCAATGACGCGCTCTACCCTGGAAGCGTCATAGAACGGCAGGTTGTGGCCAGTGCCAATTCCGATTTCCAGCACAGTGCCGGATGCCCGAGGTACTACCTTTTCCCGCTGCTTCATAATAGGCCCGGTGCCGCAGGCACAGTTGACCAGTCGCGGCACAATATGTTTGTCGTAAAAACCCATAACTTTACTCCAGTGGGTGAGATGGATAATTATAGTCCGATGACAATGGCAAACCTACGATTAAGTAAGGTCACAACAGGGGCATAACAGGCTATGTTTGAAACCCTAGAGGTTGGCAAGCGCATCAAGGAAAACGATTTCAGCTCGCTGCAGAAGCAGTTACGGGACCGTTTACTCAAGGCTCAGCTGGATCTGGCCGGGCGCGACTACCCGGTGATTATCGTAGTTGCCGGGCTGGATGGCGCGGGCAAGGGCTCATTGGTGCAACAGTTCAATGAGTGGATGGACCCACGCTGGATAGAAACCAATACATTCTGGGAGCATTCTGACGAGGAGGAATCACGACCGTATTTCTGGCGGTTCTGGCGCAGGCTGCCGGCCAGGGGCAGGATAGGCATCTTTTTAGGGTCCTGGTACACCAGGCCCGCCCAGGCCGCCGTCAACGACGAAATGGGGGCGGAGGAATTCACCCTCTACTGCAAGCAGATAGAGTCTTTTGAGCGCATGCTCACGGATGACGGCGCGCTGGTAATCAAGCTCTGGCTGCATATCAGCCACGAGACCCAGGAGAAACGCCTGCAAGACGACTCGCCACACCGCAGGCCGTCGCCTCGAAGCTCGGATCAACCCTATGAGTTAGGCGGCAAGTACCAGCGTACCCTGGAGGTGTCTGAACGGCTCATTCTGGCAACTGATTCCAGCCACAGCCCCTGGCAACTGATTGAGGCCCGGGACCGGTACTACCGGGATATTACCGCGGGGGAGCTGATTCTTGAGGCAATTGAATACCGCGCCAGCCGGGCGCAGCAGGCGCCCCCGCCCCACGTTCCCGCCACCGAGGGCATTACCGGACGACAACCTACCGTACTGGACCGGGTAGACCTGTCGCTTGACCTCGACAGAAAGGATTATGAAGAACAGCTGGAGCTTTACCAGGGCCAGTTGCGCAACCTGGGCTGGCTGGCCTACCGGCAGAAGCGCTCAGTGGTGGCGGTATTCGAGGGCTGGGATGCCGCCGGCAAGGGCTCGGCTATTCGCAGAGTCACCAGGGCTATCGACCCACGCCTGTTCAGGCTGGTCCAGTTCGCAGCTCCAACAGATGAAGAGCGCGCTCACCACTACCTCTGGCGCTTCTGGCGTCAGCTTCAGCGCGATGGACGCTGTACCTTCTATGACAGATCCTGGTACGGGCGGGTACTGGTGGAGCGCGTGGAGCAGTTTGCCAGCTCGGCCGAGTGGCAGCGCGCCTACAATGAGATCAACCGGTTTGAGCGGCAACTGGTTGAACACGGCAACATCGTGCTCAAATTCTGGCTCCATATCAGCAAGGATGAACAGGAAAAACGCTTTCGTTCGCGCCTGCAGGCGCCCCACAAACAGCACAAGATCACCGACGAAGACTGGCGCAACCGGGAGAAATGGCACGATTACGAGCTGGCAGTGGACCAGATGGTCAGCCATACCAGCACGCGCCATGCGCCCTGGACCCTGGTGTCGGGCAACCAAAAACGATACGCCAGGATCCAGATCCTGCAAACCTTTTGCCAGGCCATGACCGAGGCACTCGACGAAAAATCCTGACAATGGTTTTGCCGGGGGCTGTTGGCCCTTGGACTATGTAATGTACTGCTGTTACCCCGGCACAGGCTTAAGCAAAAACTTCCTGTAGAAAGCTCTGCAGAGCTATCCATGAACGCTTGTCGGCGGATTCGCTGTACAGGGTTCCCATATCGGGGTTATTTGCGGCCGGGTTGGTAAAAGCATGAACCGTGTTACCGTAGGCGTGAACCTGCCAGTCAGCCCGGGCTGCGGAGAGCTCGGAGGCCAGTGCAAGCAAAGCCTCTGGCTGGGCCATGGGGTCATCATAGCCATGCAGGCAGAGCACCCTGGCGGTGACGCGTTTGCCCTCGGTGTTGCCCGGAGCATCCAACAGGCCATGAATACTGACAACCCCGTTTACGTCACTGCCACTGCGCGCCAGGTCGAGTACGCAAAGTCCCCCAAAGCAATAGCCGATGGCGGCTACCCTGGCCACATCGGTCTCAGCCTGTTCTCGCAATACCGCCACTGCAGCACCCACTCTGTCTTGCAGCAATTGACGGTCCTGCATCAGCGGCGTCATCAGCGCGGTATTTTCTTCCGGGGTGCTTCCCAGTATGCCTTTGCCGTACATATCAATTGCAAAACCAGTATAACCAAGCCGGGCAAACGACAGCGCCTTGTCCTGTTCAAACTCGCTGCGCCCTGCCCAGGTATGGCTGATGGCGACAGCCGGTCTGGGCCCTGCCAGGGCGTCATCCCAGGCTAAAAAGCCCTCCAGTATCTGGCCCGCGTGCTCGTATTCGACCAATCGTGTTTGAACAGTCATACGGGTATACCTCTTCGTTTGGCGGCTGGGGTACAACAGCTCATCCGACGGACAAATCTGGAGCAGTGAAAGAGTTCACTGCCTGTTGGAGACATCAGCTTTCATTTCGATCATATGGTAGTAGCCAAATACAAACATCTGTAGCAGGTTGCCCGGAAGCGATCCACTGGCCTGCTGGCAGAGGCGGAAAAATATGACCATCTCCGCCAGGTGGACCACGGCCAGCACCACGAGTGCCCAGCCAGCTATTGTGCCGGCGATATTGCCAGCCTCTGTCAGTGCGACCGCCGCGAGGACCGCGTAGAGCACCAGACAGCCGATTTTTCCTGGGGACATGATCAGTTCTCCAAATTTGATTGCTTATAAGCTTGTGGGTCCAGACGGTGCATCTCCGTCTCGATCCAGCGCTCAATTTCATCCATGAGCTCGCCTGGCTCCCGGCCTTCCGCACTCACGGGTGCGCCAATCGATACATCGATCACCCCGGGAATAAACGAGAATGAACGCCTGGGCCAGCAGCGCGCAGATGTCACCGCAATGGGTATCACGTAGGCGCCTGTAGCGACTGCCAGGCGGGTAGCGCCAACTTTATACACTCCCTTACTGCCCCGCTCTGTGCGAGTGCCCTCGGGGAACATAATCATCCACTTGCCCCTGTCCATAAGTACCCTGCCCTGCTCGGCCACCTTGCTCCAGGCCTCCTTGCCCTTGCTCCTGTCGATATGAATCATATTGAGCGCGCCGATACTCCAGCCAAAGAACGGTATCCGCAACAGCTCTTTCTTGAACACATACGCAAGCGGGTGCGAGGTCATGCTGGGAAAGAAAAATGTCTCCCAGGTCGACTGATGCTTGGGGCAGAGTATAACCCGTCGCATATCCTCGGCTGCCGGCAGGTTATCCTCGCCGTGCAGGCGGTATTTCACACCGCCAATCAGCCGCGCGGCTTCGACGACGCCCCTGAGCCAGGGCACCGCAAACCACCACCAGACCTTTTCATCCTTGAGAAATAAAGAGGCAAGCAGCAGGGCGATGCCGCAGGGAATCAGCGACAGGACCAGCCAGGTAAAAACCAGCGTAGAGCGAATGGCATTCATGCATAGCTTCCAGCATCGTCGGGCAGAGCATTAAACCAGATTGTGCTCCCGGGACAAAACCTTACGCCTGTAATCTGGGGCAAATCTGCGTAGTATTGACCCTGGTTATGTAGCTGGAGCACCAGTATGAACAAAACACCCAATCCGGGCCTGCACGCACTGACCGATAGCGCCTATGCCTGGCTGGCCCCCAACGGCAGCTGGGGCTGGAGTAATGCCGGCCTGATCGTCGACGAAGAGGAGTCCCTACTGGTCGATACCCTCTTCGACCTGGCCCTGACTGACGAGATGCTGCGATCGATGCGCAAGGCCGAACCCAGGGCCGGGGCGATTGACACTCTGGTCAATACCCATGCCAACGGCGATCACTGCCATGGTAATGAACTGGTAGCTGGCGCCAGAATTATCGCCTCATCAGCCTCCGCCGCCGAGATGAACGAACTGCCCCCGGAAGCGATGGCAGCTATCATGGAGGCCGCGGCCGGTATGGGGTCGGTAGGCGAGTACTTTTTGCACTGCTTCGGCCAGTTCAAATTTGCGGGGATAACCCACACGCCGCCCAACAGCACTTTCGATGGCCAACTGGACCTGATGGTTGGCGACAAACCGGTACACCTGATCGAAGTGGGACCGGCCCACACCCGCGGCGACGTGCTGGTACACTCCCCCAAAGACCGCGCGGTTTTTACTGGCGACATCCTTTTTATCGAGGGCACGCCTATTATGTGGCAGGGACCGGTCGCCAACTGGATCAAGGCCTGTCACCTGATCGAGGCCATGGAGGTCGATCACATTATCCCGGGGCACGGGCCCATCACCGACAAAAAGGGCGTGGCGGCAGTTAGACAGTATCTTGAATATGTACGCGACCAGGCCAGGAGTCGTTTCGATGCAGGCATGGATGCAGCCGAGGCTGCGCGGGACATCCAGCTGCGTGAGTTCTCCTCCTGGTCAGATCCCGAGCGCATTGCGGTAAATGTGGATTCACTGTATCGCGAATTCTCGGGTAACGCCGCTACAACCGATATCTTCGAATTGTTCACGCGCATGGCCGAGCTGGCCGGCTTTGGTGGACCCGAAATACCCCCAGCGGGCAATACATGAACACGTGAAACAGCGCTTTTACCGGTACCTCGCCGCGGCGTGGCTCACAGCAGCTCCGCTGGCCCTGCTGTGGGCAGCGGATGATGGCTACAGTCGACACATCGTGCTGCAGGATGGGCGTAAGCTTGAAGTGCAGATCAGTGACCGGTTCAGCCCCTCCATGCGCGAAAACCTGCTGGCCTGGGTTGACTATATCGCCACAGCACTGGACCAGGTATATGGCCGCTGGCCCAATAAGCACTGGCAGATATCCGTGGTACCGGCCTCGGCAGCGAGACGCGGTGACCCCATACCCTGGGCCCAGGTACACCGGGAAGAGGTGAATCGGATAGAGTTTTTCACCGCCCCATCCGCATCGACCGATGAGCTCAAGGCGGCATGGACCAGCTATCATGAACTCGCCCATCTGTTGATTCCCTACAGGGGCTGGGGCGACTCCTGGTTCAGTGAAGGGCTTGCCAGTTACTACCAGAATATCCTGCAGGCCAGGATGGGCCTTATCAGCGAACAGCAAATGTGGCAGAAGCTATACGACGGCTTCCAGCGCGGACTGGGAGAAACCCGTTTCGAGGACCAGACACTGCGCCACGTCAGCGACAACCTGCGCCAGAACGGTGGCTTCATGCGTGTCTACTGGAGTGGCGCCTGGTATTTCATGGCGGCCGATGCCCGGCTTCGCCAGCAGTCCGGCGGCAGGCTCAATCTAGACGTCGCACTGGAAAAGTTGAATGAATGCTGTGCCGACCAGCAGCTGTCGGTTCCCGAGATTGTAGCGCAGCTGGATCAGCTGAACCGCGTACAGTTGTTTGACTCGCTCTACCACAAAATGGTCGACTCGGTGAGAATCCCCCCGTTTGAGAACATATTTGGCAGTATGGGTATTCAGGTGATTGACGGCCGGGTCCACCTGCAGGAGGACGGCCCCGGCGCGCGCCTGCGCAAAGGCATAGCCAACTCCGGCGATAGCCACGGCGACATCGATATCCAGTCCGATCTGTAATTGTTCCAGCACGGCGCTATACTAGGTGGTTTGGACGATTGAGCCCTGGAGCAGGTCATATTGAAGAAGCCTGTCACAAAAGAGGATGTGCGAGCCGAACTGGAACAGGAGACCGCGCGTTTCCTGAAGCACGGCGGTGAGGTTGAAAACGTTCCACAAGGCGTCAGCGGCAAGGACCCGGGAGACCCTCCGATATTCCTGAATCGCCGCCTGTTTGTTGAGCCCCCCGCACCGCGCACTCCGATTCCGGAAGTGGTCGCCGCTATAGAAGCGCGGAGAAGACTGCCACCCAAACGGACCCGGGCCCGCAAGCGTACCCGGCTACCACAGCCCCGGCGCAAAGTGATTTACGATGACTTTGGTGAACCCCTGCGCAAGATATGGGTAGACGATGACTGACCAGCCGGACGTCAGTTCAAAAAGATATGGTGGAAAATTACTCCTCCACCACTTCCTCGATGGCATTCGCCTGCGCCCCATTGCCACCCAACACTGTCAAGGCAAATCGGTCTTCAGGAAGGTAAATATTCATTCTCTGCCCTTCGCTCAATTCAGACAGGCGGTATTCGCGGCCGTCTATTTTGACTCGCCACTGACTGTCCAGTGTGACACTGCGTCGCTTGCCCAGCGTGCCATCCGTTAGCAGGGTTCGAAAACGCAGTGTATTGCCCTGGATTCTGACCACTTCTATGGTCGCTTTTGCATACAATATGCCGTCCTTTTCGAACACACCGCGACAGGCATACGCGATATCCGGGTTAGCAGCGAGTACTTCGGCCGACCACTTGAGATCAGCGCATTCCACTGCGCCGCGCGGTCTGTCGGCTACTGCCGCCAGGGAGCATGAAAGAAATAACGCCATACAGGCCGCTCCGACACGTTTGTAAATCATCTATTCTCCCAGATTGCCCGGCAAACAATTGCTCAGTAAATATGTGGTCGATATGCAACAAATACATACGACGTGACAGCGGACAAACCATGCTGTGTAATAGCCCTATTGTCAAATTGTCGAGGGGCCATTTCTCACGCGCCGCTCGCCATCCCACTGCCGCTTGCCTTTTTGCCAGCTGTTAACGTAGTGTAGTTTTCCACGTATCGTGACACGCAGGAATATCAGCAATGACAGGAAAAGTTTCCCCTTTTAACGCCGCCGTACCCGAGGACCAGCTGCAGGACCTCAAGAATCGCCTTGCCATGACCCGCTGGCCCGAACGGGAAACCTCCGGGGACTGGAACCAGGGGATGCCTCTTGAGTATACGCGGGAACTGGCCGAGTACTGGGCGCGCGACTACGACTGGCGCAGATTCGAGCAGCGCCTGAATCAATGGCCGCAATTTACCACCGGTATTGAAGGCGTGGATGTCCACTTCATCCACCGTCGCAGCCCGGAGGAAAATGCCCTGCCGATTATTATCTCTCATGGCTGGCCCGGCTCAGTAGTGGAGTTTCACAAAGTCATCGACGCACTGGCAGATCCGGTGGCTCACGGGGGCAGTGCCAGTGATGCCTTCCACGTAGTGGTGCCGTCTCTACCCGGATTCGGGTTTTCCGGCAAACCCAACAATACCGGGACCTCGGTTGAAAAAATCGGCGACATGTGGCGTCAACTTATGGCACGCCTTGGCTATCAGCGCTATGTCGCCCAGGGAGGGGACTGGGGCGCCATGATTACCCAGAGCATGGGGATGAGCGAAACGGCCCACTGCGCGGGTATTCATATCAATATGCCTATCGTCGCGCCCGATCCTGCCACCATGGACAAGCTCACTCCCCAGGAGGAGGAGGCACTGGCGGGCATGAATTTTTATAACGAGTGGGACTCAGGTTACTCAAAGCAACAATCGACCCGACCACAGACACTGGCCTATGGTCTGGCGGACTCGCCGGTAGGCCAGATGGCCTGGATCATCGAGAAGTTTTACGCCTGGACTGATTGCGAAAAGGACGGGGTCAAGCACCCTGAAAATGTACTGACCAAAGATGAACTGCTGGACAATGTCATGCTCTACTGGCTCACCAACAGCGCAGCCAGTTCAGCGCGTCTGTACTGGGAAAGTTTCAACAAACCCAACCTGAACCCGATTGAGATACCGGTGGGCTGCTCTATATTCCCCAAGGAGATCTTTCGCACCAGCCGGCGCTGGGCAGAAAAACGGTTCAGTAATATCATTCACTGGAACGAAATGGCGTGCGGTGGACACTTTGCCGCGTTCGAACAACCGCAATTGTATATTGGTGAAGTGCGTGACTGCTTTCGCAATCTGCGGGGCTAGAAGATAGCCTTGTTTCCTCAGGAATCGTAGTCGTCGCTGGTCATCAGGCTATCGCTGAATTTCTTATCGTCGGGAGCCCCTTCGGTAAATATTCTGTTATTGAAAATACTGTCGCTGAAGGGGCGCTCCTCCGGGGAGGGCCGACTCTCCGCTGCGACTGGGGAAACACCTTCTGCATTGCCCGGCGCCGCCTGCCCGAAGCTGTGGCTAACCTCCTCTTCCAGCAATAACTCTCCAGGCAGCTTTGCACCGCGGGTTGTCAGTCCCGACGGGGGAGATGCGGGATAGGCACCATCGAGGTCAATGGCTGAATCAGGCCGCGCTAGCGGTCGACCTGCGGTGCCCGGGGCCGCCGGCCTGGGGCTGCTGGGACTTTCTGTCGCGATGTCCCCTGCGTCCGGGAGCACCACGCTCGAAACGGGTTCTTCCGCGTGAACATGCTCCCGACTGTCCCGGGGGTCCTGCGTTTCCCCGGCCTTGCTGTCCTGCGGCACTCCGTTCAGATTTGGGGGCGGCGCCTTGGCCGGGAGCACTTCTCCGCCACCTGACCGGGTGCGGGGGTCGCGCAGGCTGGGAGCTGGTGCTGAACTCGTCAGAGACGGCAGATCTGATGCCGGTGCTGTATCGAGGGCGAATCCGGGTACCGTTGTGCTGCTACCTATGAATTCCAGATTCTGCAAGGCGGCATCTGATGCCCGCCGGTTGTATTTCTGTTGCGCAACCGGTGACGCCATTGCTTGCGTACCCAGGGACCTTTCGCCCGCCTGTTCTTCGCCTGATACGCCGGCGGCTCCGGGACTCGCCATATAGCCCGGTGACACCTCGTTGGCTGAGTCGATGATCAGCCCAGCCTGTGACTCATCCTGCCGCCCAGGGCCTGATTCAGTGACTACTTCATGAGCGGCAGGTGAACCAGGCGCTTGACGCGGAGTGCCGAGTCGGTAAACCCCGGGGCCTGGCTGGTAAGTGCCGGGCTTCAACATACGAGCTTGCTCTGCCAGGGTAAAACCGGCAGCGGCACCCGGTTGGGGCTGTGTACCAGGGGCGTCTGGCTCTGACCGGGAGAGTGCAGTGATGACATCGGGAGCCTGGGAGTGCGGTAAGGACGAGCCAAGAGTGTCCGGGTCCTGGCTGCCAATGGTGCTGGTGCCTACCGCCTGCTGCATTGGTTCTGAATAATCCTCGCCAGTAGTCTCGTCACTGCTGTCGTCTTCATGCAACATGCGCTGCTTCAAAACCTCGTGCGCACAATCAGACCAGCGGCCAAAATGAGACGATGCGGCCGGGTCAGGCATGCGGTGTTTGCGGAACCCTCGCATGCTTTCCATAAAGCGCTGCTTCACGGCACGGTAATGATAGATGTAGCTGTCTGTCTGCAACGGCACCAGGTCATCACCGCCGCGGATAATCAGCATCTGGGGGGGCATCTGTCCCTGCAGGCTATGCAGAAGATCTGCCAGAAAACATAATCGAAATGCCGAGTGATGCGTGTTGCGGGCTTGCGTATCACAGGGTATGTAAAGAAAGTCACCCAGCTGTGAATAACCGCTGGTACGCATCAACAGGTTGGCGGCACTGGACAATGACCCCAGTGCGAGCTGGCCATTGACGATAAAATCCGCTCCCCGACGCATTGCCTCCAGCGTAGCGCTGCGACGGCTCGCCTCGTCCGCATCCCAATCGACCAGGCAAACATCCTTGCCCTCGGCGCGCAAGGTATCCGCCATATCGTCCTGGCGCTCTATGCTATCACCGGGCGGAACGCTGCCCAGATCGGCGGGAATGCCGTGTTCGGGATTCTCCAGGGTGAGTCGTTCCATCCAGCAGGCGAAGGGTGATTCCCTGAAGAGGACGAAATCTTCCGAGGTGTACGTTATGGCGTTATCGACTGTGCAGCGATACATAAATTACGGCTCGTTTCCACTTTCCGGATGAAAACAGCGCAAGTCGCATTTTCACTCGAGCCGTTTGAGTATTTATATCGGAATGGGCCGCGCATGTCCACGCTCAGGACGAGAAATTGGTCACGGTTTGCGGTAAACAGTCGCCCCACCTATGAAAGTTTGCTCTACGATGAGCTCGCGCAGCCCCATGGGCTCCTCCAATGGATTGCCAGAAAGCACTACCAGGTCGGCATATTTACCGGGCTCCAGCGAGCCCCTGTTCTCCTCCTGAAAAACCTGCCAGGCAGCATCGATGGTGACCGCCCGCAGCGCGTCCATCACGCCAATGCGCTGCTCTGGCCCCAGCACATCACCACCAGAGGTGATTCGATGGACCTGGCTCCACACTGCCTGCAGCGGCAACATCGGGGTGACCGGGGTATCGAGGTGCGAACTGAAGCGGAGTCCGTACTCCTGCGCCCACCGGGCCGGGCTGATCACGGCGGCGCGTGCCGGTCCCAGAAAAATATCGCGATGACGATCCCCCCAATACCAGGTGTGGGCGCTGAAAAAACTGGGGGTAATACCCAGGTCACGCATTCTTGCGATCTGGTCTTTGCGCGCCATCTGGGCGTGAATCAGAATCATGCGGGGGTCTTGCACGGGGTGCTCGAGCTGCGCGGCTTCAAAGGCGTCGAGAATGTCCTCGATCGACTCGTCACCATTGCCATGAATCGCTATCTGGTACCCGGCCTTGTGCAGAGCCGCGACCTGGCTGAACAGCTTGTCACGTGGAATCGAGGGATAGCCAACATAGTCTGCGTCGCCGTGATAGGGCGTAAAATAGGGTTGACTGAGGTAGCCGGTATAGCCCTGGATACTGCCGTCGGCCACCAGTTTGACCGCGCCCATCGCAACCCTGTCGCTGCTGTAGTCGCCGGCGCTGTATTGACCGTTGAGCAGTGACTCGCCAAATTCCGTTTCAAAGGGAAATACCACCAGCCGCTGGGGAATAACCCCCAGTTTACTGAACAGGGACAGCCCTGTGGCCAATTGAGTGCTGACCCCACCGGACTGTGCGGTGGTCACGCCGCGCGCTGAATATTCGTTGGCCGCCGCTTTGATCAGCCGCCAGGTGTCCGTCAGGCTCATATCCTGCATCTTGACCATTATGGCGAGCCTGGCGGTCTCCTCCAGCAGCCCATTGGGCTCCTGCGAATTCGGCAGGCGGCCGATCACACCGCCCTCCGGATCCGGTGTGCTCGCATCGATGCCTACCTCCGCCAGGGCCAGACTGTTTGCCACCAGCATATGCCCCGATATATGCATCGCTACCACCGGGTGGTCCTGTGACACCGCATCCAATTCCGCGCGAGTCGGGTGGCGCTGCTCCGCCAGCAGGGTGTCGTCGTAACCAAAGCCTGAGACCCACTCTCCAGAGGGCGTCTTCGCCGCCTGCTCGCCCAGCGCAGCCAGCACCTGATCCATGCTGGTCAGCGCGCCTATGGGCGGGCTATTGAGATCCGCGGCCACTACTTTCAGGCCGGAGCCGGGAAAATGCCCATGGGCGTCGACAAAGCCGGGCAGCAGGGTACGTCCACGCAGGTCGACCACCTCACTGTCTTCCTGTGCCAGCGCCATGATCTCCTGCGTACTCCCCACCGCCTCAATGCGATCTGCTCGCACGGCGATGGCTTCGACAACCCGGTTGTCACTGTCCATCGTCAGTATATTGCCGTTGATAAACAGCTGATGGTCCGGAGGTGCCGGCAGGCGGGTGGCGATACGGACAAGCACACCGAAGCCGACAACAAGTGCCAGAACAACAGCCAGTATGGTTTTCCATTTCATGTATCTATCACCCGCTCAGTTGGTTCAACTGCCCGTTTTGGCCAGGGGCCCTATCACGATGTCTGCCAGCCGCGCCCGGTGCCAGGCGGCATCGCCCCAGAGCATCTGGCTGTGCTTCTGGCGTTTGAAATACAGATGGACATAGCACTCCCAGGTAAAGCCTATACCACCGTGGCATTGCACCGACCGACCCGATGCCAGGGCGGCGGTTTCACTGGCCGATGCCTTGGCCATATGGGCAAATTGCAGCGCCTTGTCCGGTTCGCAATCGATGGCACAGGCCGCGTTGTAAACCAGCGACTTGGTCTGGTCGATCTGCAACATGACGTTGACCAGAGGGTGTTTTACCGCCTGGAAAAAGCCCAGCGGGTGGTCAAACTGCTGCCGGGTGCCAACGTACTCAACGGTTGTCTGGAGCTGCCACTCGGCGGCGCCTACCATATCCGCTGCCAGTATGGTCCAGATGGCAGGCATTGCCTGTGCAAGCGCGGCCAGGCCGTTGCTAGTGAGTTCTACTGCCGTAACATGGTCAAAACTGACATGAGCCTGGTCCCGGGTGAGATCAACGATGGCATCCGCATGCACCGTTACGCCGGGGGCATCTGTAGCCACCCAGTACAAGCCGAGACCTGAAGTTGAACGGGCACTGACCAGAAGGCGCTGCGCCTTGCGGGCGTCCTGCACATACCAGGCGGTACCATTGAGCTTGCCCTCTTCGCAGTTGACATCGCTATCGCCGGGCGACCAGGAGCCCGCCTGATTGGTGATCGCCAGCGTAGCTGACTGGCCCTCCACGATCTCCGCAAGTGCTGTTTCACCGCCCGCGCCGCAGGCGTTCAGCACCCAGGTGGCATTAATGGTTCCCAGCAACGGGCAGGGAAAGGCCGCACGGCCCAACTCCTCCGCCAGGCCGGCAACCGCAACCGCGGTCATACCCACGCCGCCGGCCGATTCCGGCACGGCCAGCATGGTCCAGCCCAGGTCCACCATTTCCTGCCACAGGTCGCTGCTCCAGTGGCACTCGTTCTCCCGGTCGGGGCGATGATCACCCGCGACCAGGGCATGCAGTGTCGAGGTGGGAAATTTGTCGGCGAAAAATTTGCGCGCCGATGCCTTGAGCATTGCGGCTTCCTCACCAAACCCGTAATTGTCAGGCTGTGTCATTTCGTCCCCCTTACTTGGACTTTGCCAGGCCGAGCACGCGCTCACCCAGGATATTGCGCTGGACTTCACTGGTGCCCGCAGCGATGGTCATGCCATAGGAATTCATATAGGCCAGGTTCCACTGGCCACCCGCCGGGGCATTGGCATCGTCCAGATACAGGGAGGCGCTGGCGCCGGCCACTTCCAGGGCAAGCGCAGCGGTATTCTGACTGATCTCGCTGGCCAGCAGCTTGTTTTGCAACAGTAATCGCATGGGGTGGTCCAGTAAGGCTGGCACCCTCGCCCGCCGCTGATTCTGGGCCAGCCCTGCCTCACAGATCATCTGTTGCATGATGCGGTCGCGTACCAGTGGATCTTCCGCCGCGGGCCGCCCGTCGCGCATTGAGGTCCGGGCCAACTCTGTTAGGTTGTGTGAAGTAGTCGCATGACTGCCCTTATTCTTGAGCCCCCCTGCCCTGGGTGTCTGCAACTCCCCGGCACCGCGCTCGTGCAGCAGGGTTGTCATCGCGACTTGCCAACCCTTGCCGAGCTCATCCAGGCGATAGCTGTCATCGACCTCCAGGTTGTCGAATATCACCTCGTTGAAGCCGGTTTCACCGGTGATTTTAATCAATGGGCGCACGGTAACACCCTTGCCCAATGCAGCACGAATAGGCACTACGAAATAGGAGAGACCGTCATACTTATGCGATTTATCAGTGCGCAGAAGCAGGATCATCCACTCTGCGAAGTGCGCCAGCGAGGTCCACACCTTATGCCCGTTGATCACCCACTTATCGCCTTTGCGCTCGGCAAACGTCTGTACACTGGCAAGGTCGGAACCAGCACCGGGTTCGCTGAAGCCCTGGCACCAGATGTCCTCCCCCGAAAACAGGCGCGGCAACAAGCGCTCTTTCAGCGCTTCCTGCGCGTGGTAAAAAACGGTTGGAGCCGCCATGCCCAGGCCGATAATATTGGGAAAATAAGGGGTTCGCGCAGCCAGCATTTCCTCGTTTGCCACGCGCTGGCAGTTCTTGCGACCACCACCACCCACCGCTTCGGGGTAGTCACACCCGACCAGGCCCGCGTCATAGGCGTTTTTTTGCCAGGCCTGCAGATAACTCAACTGCTCTTTGGTCATTATCTCCAGCGCACTCAGCGGCAGGCGAAAGGTGGGGTCTGGCGGCCGGTTTGAGGCTAGCCAGGTCCGGCAATGCTCACGAAATTCGGCCTGTTCGGGGCTGTCCCTGCGGTCGCTGTCTGACATTGTGCTCTCCAATAGTCCTGTGTCTGGTTTTATAGCTCGCTGAATTCTACCGGCGGGTTTGCTCACGGCAAGCAAAACCCTGCACCGGGGCTGCGCTGGTTCAGCATAATTACCAGCGCGGGGCTGCGTTTTTGTAATCGCGCTAATAGTGCGGCGGTGCGTCCTCGTCCGGCCCTGTCGCTCCAGGGCCGGGACCTTGCTCATCCTGGCGCTGTTTCAGCAACTGCAATTGCCTGCGCAACAACAGGATCTCCTGCTGCTGGGTCGCCAGCGCACTGTTGAGCCCACCAACCAGGTCCTCATGGTAGGCAAGCTGGGTTTGCACGTCGACTAACTGTTGCGCCAACTCATCGATATTCGTCAAGCCAGGCCCTCCCCGGACAGTCACTGTTCCCGCCGTCAAAACGCTAATATACTGCCGCCGGACCTCAAAGACACGAATCAAGACATGAACAAGCGAAAAAACAACCGGCTGGTTTACTCTACAGAAGCGGGGCGACTCTGCCCACAGTGCCACCGCGCGGTCGCCCAGTGCGTCTGCGGCAAGGACAAGCCCGCCGCTGCCGGCGATGGTATAGTGCGGCTGCACCGTGAAACCAAGGGTCGGGGTGGCAAGGCCGTCACCCTTATCAGGGGGCTGTGCCTGCCAGAGCAGGAAATGCGGGAACTCGCCAAGACCTTGAAGCAAAAATGCGGCGTGGGGGGCGGGCTCAAGAATGACCATATTGAGATCCAGGGTGACAAACGCCCGGAGCTCAAGACCGAATTGGAAAAGCGTGGTTTCACGGTAAAGATTGCCGGCGGCTGATGCGACACTATCGCCAAACGGGCGACCGGAGTACCGTTATTCACTCTTTCTCCTCCCCTGAAGGCATACACAGGAGCCGGCCTGGATGCTGCGACACGGCCTGCTACTGATCGCAGTCATCGCCCCCCCCGTAGTGCTGCGACTGGCACAAATGACGGGACAGGGCGTGCACTTCGCAGGGGCCGATCTGCGCGGCTTTCTGTCTGATGTAATTTTCTCACTTGCTATCTATGCACTTGTCATCTGGCTTGCCCGAAGGGCACGGCCCGCTGCGGCGCTACTGATCCTGGGCTGGTGCCTGCTTAATTTTGGTAATTACGAGCACATATCGACACTGGGTGCTTCAGCTGACTTCGGCCACATCGCCTATTTTTTTGATAAGACATTTTTTTTCGGGTCGGTACTTTCGCTTTCATCGCCACTGGTATTACTTCTTCTTCTCGGCGGCCTGTGCGGCCTTGTGCTAGCGGCATTTCGCATGCCGCAAACGATCACTGCGGCCTGGCCGTTCGCCACACTCGCCTGCCTGGGTGTGATTGCGCTTTCCCAGCTACCCCCGGGCACCAATGCGCCTGACTGGCGGCAAGCCAACGTGATCGAGGAGAACACACTACTAATGCTGCGTCGCCCCAAGGCGGGCCAGCTGCCTCACCTGTCAAAGGCAGATACCCGGCAGCTAACGCAGCTGTATGCCAGTGATCTGTCCGGCAAGCCGATTACCGAACTGGCAGCGCAAAAACGCAACGTATTGTTGGTCATCCTAGAGGGTATCTCCGGTATCCATCTGGAATCGCTGGCAGAAGCCCACGGCATAAACAACAACATAAAATTGTCGGCGCTGGATCAATCGGCTAGAAAAAGCCTGGCTTACAGCACTTTTATCTCTCACAACCGCCAGACCAACCGCGGGGAGTACGCCATTTTGTGTGGTGACCTGCCGGTACTGATAAACGCCGAGCCGAAAATGACGACAGCACTGGGTAGGGAGTACGTTAACTGCCTGCCCAATGTCCTGCGCAACGCCGGTTACCGCACGGCATACCTGCAGGCCGCACCCCTGGGGTTCATGTCCAAGGACTCATTTATGCCCAAGGCCGGGTTTGAGGAGGTTTACGGCGATAGCTGGTTCGCTCAAAACTACGCCAGAAACCAGTGGGGAATCGATGACCGGGCATTCCTGTTGCAGTCGACAAAAAAGATAGCGCAACTACAGCGAGACAGCAGGCCCTGGTTTCTCACACTGCTTACCGTGGGAACGCATCACCCCTATATTGTCCCACCCGACTTCGGAGAACGTGATTTCCCCACCGCAGCGCAGTACACAGACCGTGCATTTGGTGAGTTCCTGGCAAAGATAGAATCGATGGGTGTTCTGGACAATACACTGGTCATCATCACATCGGACGAATCGGTAGGCATCAGCGGATACCGCGGCTCCACCGCTGGACAAGAATTCGACGATATCACCAGGAAACTGGCCGATAACTGGGGTTTCCTGATCGCCCTCACACCGCCGCGTGACAGGCAGCGCATCGATACACCCTTTGCCCAGGTCGATATTTCTCTTTCCGTACTGGATTACCTCGGGCTCACCCATAAGCCGAACAACTTTATCGGCCGCAGCCTGTTCAGGCAGTATGACTCGGGTAGGCCAATTGTATTCGGAAATTTGTACAAGAAGTACCTGGGGGCGTTCGATGCCCGTGATGAACTGCTAATGTGCCCGCAGGGTCTGTTGGCTGATTGTGAACGTTTTGCGGTACCGGAAAAGGCGCTGTTCTCTCCCGGGCGCAAATCACTTGGGGCCGACCCGGATGCGGCGGCATTTTTCCATGCGGTAGTAGCGGCTTCCGAGGAACCGCAACCCGGGGACAGGACTGTCGCGCTGTCCTGGGAAAAAGAGATACCACTGTACAATTCCCGTGCCATGCAGGTGATTTTCGGTGGCCAATACGTCTCCACCCTGCCCCATTCACTGGTATCGGTAGAACTTGACGTGACGCTCAATGGTCCGCCCGGGAAGGCGCAGCTGGGCATACTTCTGCAATCTGACCATGGCACCCATTTCGGCCGGACACTGCCGCCACTGAGTGCCGGAGACAGGCTGACGCTCAGCTTTGATTACTATTCACCCGAAGCGCTGGACTCCCTGGCGCTGATTGGCACCGTGGTGGGAGTAGACAGCGAGAATATGGCGCTTGATTTCGCCCTGGGGCAACTGCGTATTGTCCAGGTACCCGTCGCCCAGCAACAGGAAGAGGCCGGGCTATCGATACACCGTTCAGCTATCTCCCCCGTGAACTGACAAGCGCCCTGCACAGGCAGGGCGGGCAACAGCCGGCAAAAAAACGACTAGGCCATTGTTCAGAGGTGCCCTAGAGGTCGTAGCCTCGCTCGTCGTGTAGAACAAGATCCAGGCCCTGTGTCTCCTCGTCGTCATCGACACGCAGGCCAACCAGCGCGCCAACCACTTTCAGAAGGATAAAAGTGACTACCGCTGTGTAGACAAGGGTTACTACCACACCAGTGGCCTGCACCGTCAGCTGTCCACCAATACTTGAAATGCCATCCGAAAAGCCGTTGCCACTGAATATACCCAGCTGGGTAGAACAGAAAATACCAGCGAGCAAGGTACCCAGGATACCGCCCACACCATGCACCGGAAATACGTCAAGGCTGTCATCGACCCGCAGCTTGTTTTTCAGGTAGCCAGTTGCGAAGTAACAGACCACGCCCGCGGTCAAACCTATGACAACAGCCGCAGCCGGCCCCACTGAACCTGACGCCGGGGTGATAGTGCCAAGTCCGGCAACCATGCCGGTGACTGTGCCCAGCATCGAGGGCTTGCCGTGTCGCAACCACTCCATGACCATCCATGCCAAAGCACCGGCCGATGCGGAAAGATGGGTGACTAGCATCGCCATGGCCGCACTACCGTCGGCGGCGACCGCCGAGCCCGCGTTAAAGCCAAACCAGCCGACCCACAGCATGCCGGCACCGGCCACGGTAAGGGTCAGGTTGTGCGGTGGCATTGCGACCGTACCAAAACCCCGGCGCGGTCCGATCATAACTGCCGCCACCAGCGCTGCAACCGCCGCGGTAATGTGCACCACTGTGCCACCGGCGAAATCCTGCAGGCCCATACTGCCAAGCCAGCCGCCACCCCAGACCCAGTGACACACGGGGGAGTACACCAGGATCAGCCACAAGGTGCTGAACAGCAGCATGGCGGAAAAACGCATGCGCTCGGCAAACCCGCCGACGATCAGGGCGGGCGTAATAATGGCAAAGGTCATCTGGAAAATAGCGAACAGCGTGGCCGGAACCGTGCCGGTCACCGAATCGATACCAATATTGGCGAAGAACATATTGCCAAAATCGCCTATCCACTTGCCCTGCTCCACGCCTTCACTGCCGAACGCGATGGTGTACCCCACGGCGAACCAGACCAATGACATCAGGCAGGTCAGGGCAAAGCACTGCATCAGTACCGACAGCACATTCTTGGAACGCACCAGACCGGCATAAAACAGCGACAGGCCCGGTATGGTCATAAAGAGCACCAGGGCGGTGGAGGTTAGAATCCAGGCGGTATCAGCACCGTTTATCTCCTGGGCATTCGCCCCGGTGCATAGCAACATTGTCGTGGTCATCAAGACCAGGTTTTTAACAGCTTTCATGGCATACTCCTGAATCAAAGGGCGTCTTCACCGGTTTCGCCAGTGCGGATACGGATACTCTGTTCAAGGGGGCTGACAAAAATCTTGCCGTCGCCTATTTTCCCGGTATTGGCTGCTTTACAGATGGCTTCAATTGCCGCTTCGACCCGACTTTCACTGATCGCAAGCTGCAGCCTGATCTTGGGTTGGAACTCGACCACGTACTCGGCACCCCGATACAGCTCGGTATGTCCCTTCTGCCTGCCGTAACCCTTTACTTCCTCTACTGTCATGCCCGAAATACCAATCTGGTTCAGGGCGTCGCGAACATCATCGAGCTTGAACGGCTTGATGACCGCTGTGATCATTTTCATTGGATATACCTCACCTGCTGCTTAAAGCAATTATTTTGTGTGGGCCCTGCCTTTTAACTGGTGGGAGGGAGACGTAAGACTACCAACCGGGAATTGCGGATCACCGGTGCCCGAATCCTGCCACAGTGAACTGCAAAGGTTAAGCGTCAGTCAGGTTTTTCCAGCCCGGTCGCTCAAATACGCCTCCCTGCATGCCGACACGCCTACTGACGCCACCCGCCGGGTGCATTTGTCGCCAGAAAATGCTATCAAGACCGCCCCCGGGACCACGGTTAATGCGCAGCTATGCCCTACCCCAATATTATTGCGACACTCAGCGCCGTGCTCGTGACTGCAGCCACAGCGCTCGCTCAGGAAAACCCCGTGCCGGCGACGCATACCACCGTATCCCCGCCGCGAGCGGTTATCCTGATCATAGGTGACGGCATGGACGACCAGCAGATCACCATTGCCCGCAACTATCTTGAGGGGGCCAACGGCCAATTACTGCTCGATAGTATGCCCTTGCGCGCGGCCGCCCAGGTTCTCGCTATTGAAAACGAGGTGGACGGCAGCCCCGTCTACGTTTCGGATTCCGCCAATACCGCCACCAGCATCGCGACCGGCACAGTCACCAGCCGCGCTCGAATCGCCACTACCGCTGGCAGCGATGAAGACCTGCAAACCATTGTGGAGAGCGCGTCGGCAGCGGGCTATCGCACCGGCCTCGTCACCACCGCCAGCCTGACCGATGCCACCCCCGCCGCCTTTGCAGCCCACATCAGTTTTCGCCTGTGCGAAGGGCCGGACACCATGGTGGATATCAACTACAAGGGTATTCCACTGGGGGGCTGCCCGGCAGACCTGCTGGCAAACGGAGGCAAAGGCTCCATCGCAGAGCAACTGGCCATGTCCTCGCTGGACGTGATGCTTGGTGGGGGACGCAAACACTTTGATCAGAACACCGAGACAGGGCCAGGGTCCGTCACGGAAATGGCCCGGCAGCAGGGCTTCGACGTGGTGACCACGGCCGAAGAGTTGCAGCGCACGGGCAGTGCAAAACGCCTGCTGGGGCTGTTTTCAAGCGGCACAATGCCGGTGAGACTGCAGGGTGAGAATGGGCGTGCAGCGGAAAAGCCCGACGCCAGCATGCTGAATCACTTGCACCCCTATCTCGGAGAGGTGACGCTGCCCGCTCCCATGCACTGCGAGCCCAACCCCGAATGGGCGGCGGTCCCGAGTCTACAGCAGATGACAGACACTGCACTCGAACTACTTGGAAGAGACAACCAGCGTGGCTTTTTCCTGATGGTTGAATCGGCATCCATCGACAAACAAACCCATGAACGAAAGCCCTGCGGCGCCATTGGCGAACTGGAACAACTGGACGAAGCCCTGGCCAGCGCCCTCGCCTACGCAGAACGGCATCCGCACACTCTGGTTATCGTCACAGCAGATCACTCCCAGGCAGCGCAACTCGTGCCGGCCACCAGCTTGTACGCGGCCTACCCCGTGCCGGTCTATACGCCGGGAATGGTGGCACGCATCATCACCCCGGAAGGGAATCTTATGGCAGTCAACTACGCTACAAACAGCTTCAGTCACGAGGAACACACCGGGGCCCATGTCCCGGTATTCAGCAACAGCGAGGGAGCGGGTCGGATTCCCGCCTACATACGGCAACCGGAACTGTTCACAATCATGGCCGATTACCTGGGCCTGACTATTGGCCAGCCCGCTACAGATTGACCCAGCTGTTGAGAGCGCGCAGGCGAAAACGTGTGCCGCTGACCTCCAATACTACTGAGTCAGGCAGTATCTCTTCTACCTTCACCCCGCCGGCGGAACCACCTGCACGCAGGGTTTTGCCATTGATAATCACACTTGAGCGGGCGGGATCTCCGGAGTAATCGTGCTGCTGGTACATCAGGGTAGGTATTGCATCCTTGGTCTGCTGTGACATTGTCGACAGCATAGGGACCTCGTGCTCGGCAATGCGCGCGTCTCGCAATTCAGCCTCGGCCTGCGTCACCAACTGCGCTATATCCAGGCTCTCTTCAACCCTGGAGGCAGTCACCGGAGGCTAGCCGGGAAGGCGCTGCCCGCTGCGCGCGCTGTGCGCTCGCCTGCGACTGCTGGCGCTGCTGGTACAAGGCGGCAACGCCCTTATCGACCGGTTCTGGCACAGGCTCCGGCCTGGATTGAGCAACAGCGGGAGCAACCGAGGGTTGCACGGCAGCACGTGGAACCGGGGGCGACACAGGCACCGGAGTCTGGCCAGTGTTCTCACCCCGGGCGACAGGTTCCGATACCGAACTTGCCTCTCGCGATGGCGCCAGCGTTGTCGCGGGCTTTGGCTCGGGCTTTTTCCTGGCGGCAGTCGGCGCGGCGGGGGCGCGCTCCGATGCAGTGCCGCTGATCATGGGCGCTGGTTTCTTCACTGCGGCCCCTCTGGCCCCGGCCTGTTCCACTGCCTGCGGGTGTGATGTTGACGCCTGTTGCGGCTGCCGATCAAAGAGCAGCCAGGCGATCGCCAGCAGCGCCACGGCCAGGATCGCTGCCATGAGCCACAGTAACCAGTGAGTTTCTGACTGTACTTCCTCGACCGGGTGAATCGAGGACAGGCCGGGCATTTGCTCGGTGTCCTGACGGGAACGGTTCAGGGCATCGAGTATTAACGACATCGAACGAGACTCACGTCATGCTGCCGGAAGAACCCTGGCTGCCAATTCAACGCGACACCCCTTGTGCCATTGCTGCATCCAACATGTCACGGGCGGCAGCGGCGGTCGGGTCTATCCCCAGGGCCTCGTTCAGCTTGAGTAGCGTCTGCAGTCCCACAACACCATCATCGGCCAGCCCGTGTTCTCGCTGGAACATGCGCACTCGCATTTCCAGCGCGGGACTGAAGCGGTTTCCAGACAGCGTCTGCTGCTGGCCGTCCAACTGCGCGAACAGGGCCGCTATCCTCGCCACGGTCCCGCTCGTATCACCCAGGCCCAGGGGCCGGCTGAAACCCTCCGGTGGATGCCACAAGAGCCGGTAGCGGCCGCTCCAGGACGGGGCCAGTTCACTAAGCTCAAGCTCGGTGACTCCCCGGGGGGTAGAGACCAGCGCGGTGCGTCCGTTCACCCCAAAGAACAGCGCCGCGGCGGCAAAGCGCTCCGGGGTCACCACGTCCAGCAACAGGGGCCGGTCAAACGCTGCCAGCTCATCCCAGGTCTGCGCGTTGCCCTCAATACAGGCCAGGCCCTCGTATAGCCTGGCCGAGCATTGCTGTGGCGCCCCGAAGGACACGCCGTACAGGGACCACAATTGCGCCCAGGCATCAACCGGTGAAAGCCGCCACCGGGACGCCACCGGCCCGGGCTGAGCGCCGACCGGATCAATGATTGCAGAGGGACCCGCCTGCACCAACGGCCCGGGAGACTCCGGGGTGGACACATCCACCCTCTCAGGTGCTGTCTCCGGAGCTATCTCCGCCGCTATCTCCGCCGCTATCTGTGACCCTGCGCCCGCCTCGATCTCCACTTCAGTTGCGAGCGCTGTGCCTGCGGCAATGTCCGTAAGGGTATCCTGCTGCACCGGTGCTATGCTGGTTGCACTGTTGTCCCGGGAAATCGTGATACCGGGCACCTGCCTGTTGTAATACCATAAGCCTGCTGCCAGGCAGGCAAGCAACACGCCGACCAGGATCATGGGCCAGAGCTGGCCCTGCTCGTCACGAGTTGCCGCGTCTTCCTCACCCATGACTTCCCGGGCCGCGATACGCAGCATAGTCATGTCAGTGCGAGCAAGGTTACGGCCGTAAGCGCCCAGCATCATGCGGTCGCAAAGCACATTGATCAAACGGGGAATGCCACGGGTGTAGCGATGTATTCCGCGCACCACCGGGGCGGGGAAAACTTCCTGCGCGGGGTTCATTCCCGCCACCTGCAGGCGATGGCGAATATACGCACCGGTTTCTTCCAGGCTCAGCGGATCCAGGTTGTAACGCGCAGTAATTCGCTGGTTGAGTTGCCGCAGTTCCGCTCGACCCAGCATCTGGGCAAGCTCCGGCTGGCCTATCAGTATTATCTGCAATAACTTTTCGCTGTTGGTTTCCAGGTTGGTCAACAGGCGGATTTGTTCCAATACATCAAAATCGAGATGCTGTGCCTCATCGATCAGCAGCACGGTCTTGCGGCCCCGGCCATGGTTATACAGCAAGTAGCGGTGCAGGCTGTCTGTCAGCGTCTTCAGGGTGTGCTTGTCGTGGTCGTAGTCAATTCCCAACTCGTCACAGACCGTGGCCAGCAACTCCATCGCATTGAGCGCAGGGTTGAGAATTATGGCGATATCGGTGTCGTCCGGCAGCTGTTCGAGCAGGCACCGGTTGATGGTGGTTTTCCCGGTACCCACCTCACCGGTAAGCAGAATAAAGCCGCCACCGGCACCCACGCCATATAGCAGGTGCGCCAGCGCGTCCCTGTGACGGGGGCTCATAAAGAGGTAGCGCGGATTTACCGCTATAGAAAATGGTGGTTCAGTAAGCCCGAAATATTGGTGGTACATGCAGCCTTTAGCCATTCGCCAATGCGCTGGAACTTGCCGTGCATTATGCCCAAGGGCCGAACCCAAAGCTATGGACTTCGCCGCTTATAGTCAAAGCCGTGTCTAGCGGGGATTTTCACGGCAGCAATCGCCGCTGATGGCGGGTGATACTCGCTAACCAACTATCGATATACCGCCCCTGGCGGGCAGTGTAAAAGCCGCCGGGCATGCCCGACGGCGGGATCCAAACACTTATAATTAGAGGGTCTCGTCAGTGTCCTTGCTTTGCTCCGGGAGCTGTTGCTCCGGAGGCAACTTGCTGACCGGCGTGCTGGACGCGTAGGCCGCTGTTGCGGAAAGAACCGTCAGGATGACGTACAAGATAGATTGAATAACCATGCTTCAAACCTCCTCTAAGTTTTGGTTTGAGCGTCCATTGAAACAGGCAGGGTTAGAATAAACATACTAATGAGACCAGCATTTTGGGAGCCGCAACCCCCCAGAAATATAGAATATTCTTATTTATCAGTATCTTACATTTACTTGAGGCGTGGGAGAGGTATGTGAATAGTGCAGATATGCGCTAGTCCCCCCGGGGGACTTCCCTATTAACTGTCTTCGCTGATGTGCAGCGAAGCCTCACTGGCGGTCGCCTGGCTCCTGACCAGGTCTCGCTTTTCCGCAAAATAGTCCCTGCCTGTCTTGCGAGTATCTCGATCGCTGACCCAGGTCTTGGTGTCGGCAGGCCCGGCAGTGCGCCGCCCCGACTCCACATTAGTAGTCTGGATTCGCACTTCTTCCCGAGTCGCGCTGGTTTGGCAGCCCTTGTCACTGAAAGTCTTTTTGCCAGTCGCCGGATCGACGCACATAAAGACCTTGGCACTGGCCAGTTGCGGCAGCAGTAACAATACCAATAAGAGAACGCGCATAGTGTTTCACCCCTGGCTTGCCGCCGGGAAATAACAGTATGGACATCCTAAAGGCCGCACTGACAGCGATGCCATCAAAAAGAGGAGAAAAGTAGAGAAAACTAAAGAAAGTAAAGACAGCGACCGAACCGGCTACTTCTGGACCGTCGCCATCAGTACCAGGGCCTCATCACACCAGGCCAGGAACTGCTCGCCCTGGTGGATACCCATCAACAGCGCAAGATAGACTCCCTTGCGGCGTGTTGGCAGTGTTTCCGGGACGTCGTAGTGGCGCCGCCTGATCGTTTCATAGAGATACAGCCGGCGCATCATTTCCTCTCGCCGTGCGGTAATTTCACCTGCAAGGTGACCCGCGTTGTTCTCGTCCAGGTTGTACAGCTTTACCAGTAAATCATCCTTTGCCGCCTGGGTTCGCGTACTGCTGAAGACCCACTCGGCCAGCGCCTCCCTCCCCGCCTTGGTCATACCGTAGACGATTTTGTTGGGCTTGCCGCGCTGGCTGACCTCGCGCTTGTTCAACCAGTGTTTATCCGACAATTTGCGCAGTTCGAGGTAGATCTGTTGGTGGGAGGCTTGCCAGAAGAATCCCAGGGAAGTTTCGAAGTCCCGGGCCAGCTCATACCCGGACAGGTCATCTTCCAGCAGTGCTGTCATGATTGCGTGACCCAGCGCCATAGCGCACCTCCTCCGTCCGGTAACGACACCGGCAGCATACTCTGCCAGTGCCAATACATACAAAAATATGCATTTTGTGGTTGTTATGCAATAGTTTGCATAATAAACTTCCGGACTGTCAATATCTCTAAATCCAGCATCAGGCGATCACACGCAAAGGACTTTTCCAAAATGGCAATTTCGAAGGATTTACGCGACGCCCTGTCGTTGCCCCTGGTCGGGGCCCCACTATTCATCGTGTCAAACCCAGATCTGGTCATCGCCCAGTGCAAGGCCGGCATCGTTGGTTCGTTTCCCGCTCTTAACGCACGCCCTGCAGCGGAGCTGGAAGTCTGGTTGAAGCGAATCACCAGTGAGCTGGATGCTCACAACCAGGCGAACCCGGGGCAACCCGCCGCCCCATATGCTGTAAACCAGATCGTACACGGGTCCAATGACAGGCTGCAGCACGACCTGGAGATGTGTGTGAAGTACAAGGTACCTATCGTAATCACCTCACTTGGGGCCAAGGAATTTGTCAATGACGCGGTGCACTCCTACGGCGGTATCGTGTTGCAC
Organism: uncultured Gammaproteobacteria bacterium; assembly: GCA_963765545.1. Lineage (GTDB taxonomy): Bacteria > Pseudomonadota > Gammaproteobacteria > Pseudomonadales > Halieaceae > JARRPM01. Next base: position 797,239 of record CAVXWW010000004.1, read on the forward strand.
GACATCATCTCCAACCGGTTTGCGCGCAAAGCTGTGGAAAAAGGCGCCGACGGCCTGATTGCCGTTGCTGCGGGCGCGGGCGGCCACGCGGGGCCCAGCTCACCTTTTGCCCTGGTGCAGGAGATTCGGGAGTGGTTCGACGGCCCGCTACTGCTGTCCGGCTCGATCGCTACCGGAGATGGCATCCTCGCCGCCCAGGCGATGGGTGCCGATCTCGCCTACATAGGGTCCGCCTTCATCGCCACCACTGAAGCCAATGCCGAACAGGCCTACAAGCAGGCCATCGTGGATTATGAATCCGCCGATATCGTCAACAGCAACCTGTTTACCGGTGTACACGGCAACTATCTTCGCCCCTCAATCGAAGCGGCGGGCATGGATCCGGACAATCTCCCCGACGGTGACGTTTCATCAATGAATTTCGGCTCCGGCGGCGACACCAGCGCCAAGGCATGGAAGGACATCTGGGGGTGCGGCCAGGGCATTGGGGCAGTAAAAAGCGTGCTACCCGCCGCGGAGCTTGTGGCACGCCTGAAGAATGAATACCTGGCAGCCAGGGCAAGGCTGATAGCGGCCTGACCCCGGGGCGGGCGCCACTGCGTCCATTTGCCCGGCGCTGCCTAAAGGTCGGCGAACTTCACCACCCGGGCTGACACCGGGGGATGGCGCTGGGCCCCTATCCAGCGCCAGCACAGCGTGCCATTGCGGTGCCCGGCGGTCTCTACCCAGTTCGGCTGCGGCGGTCGCTGGTGGGCCACGACTATCCTCACGCTGCCATCGGGCTCGTATTGGACTGTCTGTTTGTTGAAATGGACATTGTGATAACGATAGTCCAGCGACTCCATCCACCAGTTCTGCAACACAAAGTTCCAGGTCTGGCAGTCCGGTATATCCGGTGCTTCTATGACCAGGGCCTCATCATCCTCCAGCGCCCAGGCGCTGTGAAAATAGTAGATATTGGGATCACCTCCAATGGCCTGGCAAAAGGCCTGGTCTGCTGGCGCAACCTCGTTGGTTGTCGGTATAAACCCCTCTGCCCACCCCTCAAACAAGCCTGTGGTGTTGCGCAGGAACTGGGTAACTCCCTGTAGGGCCTTATCCAGCTGTTCAGCCGTGAGGGGCACTGGACGCTCCAGCTCGGCGCCGATACGCTCCATGCTGATTTCGGCGCGAATCTCGCTGCGGCGATCCTGAAAGGTCTGGCGCACGTTGATCGCGTTGGTTTCGGGCCCCATGCGCAACCAGTTCCCCGGGTGCTCACGCTGACTGACTATGATCTCCAGGCTGCCGTCTTCTCCTATCTCCATTTCGCGCGAATCCAGGAAGCCATCGGTTTTCATACCCCCGCCCGTGCTGTAGCGATTGATCACGGTGCCGAACCCCAGGTAATCAACCGTTCCACGGTTACCGGTAATCCGGTAATCGTGCTCGGGATTAACGGATGCGCTCTGGTAGTAATTGTCGGGGTTGTCAGCACCCATCTTGATGGTCTCGTGTACCGGGCAACGCAACACGGGAAAATCAGCGCCATCACTCTCCACGAAACTTTCCAGCCCGGCTCTCAGCATCCGGGTCAGGTAGCGGTAGCCCTCGGCACGATTAAATGCATCCTGCGGCGCCTTCGGGGCATCCACCAGTTTGCCCGCCTCCTTGAGCGCATCGCAAAAATCCACCCAGGCCTGCCCATCCAGTACTCGCTGCTCCGCTGTTTTCTCACTCATCGTAAATCCACCGTATTAATCCATGCTCAGCTTGTATCGTTTTACGTAATCACCAAACAGCACCTCGACCTCGGCGCGGCTTACGCCGTAGTCCTCCAGTCGATACTCGTGCTTTCCGTGCTTGCCCCGCGGGTGCTCTGCCAGCCACTGCGCCATTGCCGCCCTGGACTCATCGCCGAGGGGAGTTCCGCGAGCGCTGTAGATTGCCTCGATCGCGGGCCAGGGATCTGCCACAAAGTCATCGTGATGAATATCCAGGAACTGTCCTTTAAAGCGCGGCTCCAACCGCGCCCTGTCCGACTCGAAGGTCCGCGTGTATATAGCGAGCATTTCCATCCAGTCGCGGCCAATTTCCTCCCGGTCAACGTGATCCGATCCACTCCTGCGCAATACCTCGCTGAAACTGCAGCCGGAGGCCACCAGGGTCATCGGCGCCCGATGCGTCTGGACGATAATCGCATCGGGGTAGTATTTGAGTATTTCGCTGAGTCCCAGCTGATGGAACGGCGCTTTCAGCACCCAGTGTCCAGGGTGACGTGACTGTAGCAGCTGCAATTGCAGCTTGTGCCAGCGGTAGCTATCGCGTTTGCAAAGCTGGGCGTATAGCCAATTGGCATAGTCGGGGATATGGAACATGGCCGAGTATTCCACCGACATGAAATTGCGGTTCAACAGCATGTAGCACTCGTCTGGTTCCTCCGCGTCCAGCAGGTGGGTCGCCATAAAACCGGGCAAGAAAGTCTCTGTAAGCGCCACGCCTTCTTTTTGCTTCGCAATTCGCGGGTCACTGGTGTAACTAGCGGCTTCCGGCGGTGGGACGGGGTTCTGGGCCTCCCACAAACGCAGCGTGCGATTAGAGCTGTCCTGATTGAGCAGATGGTGCAGTGCTGTGGTACCTGTGCGCGGCAGGCCGACGATAAACACCGGCTTCACAACCCGCTCGGCTCTCACCTGCGGGTGGCTTTTAAGGTAATCCACAATCGCCAGGCGGGTGGTGAGTCCGGCATTGATTGTCATTTGCGCTCGCAGGCGGCCAAAGTCATTCAGACGAGCCTGGATGTTGAGGGCCTTGACCAGTCGCTCCAGTGGCTCGCGAAAGTCGTCGTCGCCAAAATCGCTGAGGCCGGTTTGTTCAGTCGCCTCCTGTAAAAGTTCGTCTATCTCCAGCACTCACCGCTTCCCGGTCACTTTAACGATGGCCAAGCCTATTCCGCAGATCTCATGTGAGCAATGGGCGAAGGACATAAATTCAGCAGCAACAGGGATTTCGAACGGCAGAACCGGAGCTGGTACAGGATACAGAACCACACCCGGGGACCTGGCAACATTGCCGACCAGCCATTATCGGGGCAGCGCAGTGTCGCAGGGGAGATCAGGCGCGCCCTGCCCCGCGGTAAATGTCACAGCAACTGCCGCAGTGGAAAAGGCTTGCCACCACTCCGATGCGCAGCCAGGGCCAACAACAGCTCCGCTGTCGCCAGGGCATCCACCAGGGCATTGTGCCCCTGGTAAGCTGGCAGGCCATAACGCTCGCGGCAGGCGTGCAGGCGCAGGTCGCCTGACTTGATAGCTTGCTCGCGGCGACGCAACAAGGCCTCTTCCTGCAACAGGGTATCAACCACCGGCAGCAGGATCGGCGCACCAAATTCCGCCTTGCTCAGGCGGTTCAGGTAGGCCATATCCAGCGCGGCGTTGTGAAAAACCAGTACCTTGCCCGCAGCTGCACCCAGAAAACGTTCAAGTATCTCAGAACCCGCTTCCGCCCCGCTCAGCTCACAGTCCCGAAGGCTGTGAATGGCCGCGCTCTGTCCGACCGACTTATTGGCCCTGACCAGGTAATGACGGGCACTTTCGAGCACGATAGCGCCCGACCTGACCTCAACCCACCCGACACTCAGCAGTTCGCCTTCAGTGACCTCCAGCGATGACATTTCGGCGTCCGCCACAAGAAAGGATACCTGGCGCCAGTCGGTCCCAGTGGCAGGCAAGGGCGTCTGCCAGCTGCGCTGCAGGGCTGAGCCCGCGGTCCGCCGGGCGCAGGCCAGGCGGCGCAGGCGAAGCCCCCACATCAGCCCATACCCGCTCTGAAGGTTTGTCTGACAGCGGACTGGGCATCGTCAATAATGGTGAACGCATCACGCAGTTGCTCCTTTGCCATTTTTGGTAAATCCCTGGGCTGAATAAAGTTGGATACCTTCTCACCGCGGGTAATCTGCTCGCACTGGTGCTTGATACGAAGTTGCTGGATATAATGCAGAGCATCGACCAGGTTACGACTATCGACAATCGTCATGTGTTTGCCTGCCGCCAGAACCTGTAATCGTTGGTCGGTATTTACCGCCGCGACACCATTGGCGAGGGCGCGCAGACGAACCATTTCGGTAACCGGTAAAACACCGCGTTTTTTCAGGTCCAGATAGTCCCTGTGCTCCCCGTCCCTATCCAGCACAAAGCGCCGGAAAATGCCCAGGGGCGGCTTGGTATCCAGGGCATTGGCTGCCAGTGCTGCCAGAAAGATCGAGTTGCTTGCCGCCTGCTGCAGCATGACAGCCTGCAATTGCTCACACAGTTCCCGTTCGCCATAAATACAGCGCAAATCGAAGAATATACTTACGCGCATGGAGGCATCGGGGGTTGGACTGGTCACCCAACGGCGAACTTTTTGCTGCCAGGTAGCGAGCGGTTGGCGCCACTCCACGTTTTTCGCCATCACATCGCCGGGGCAATATACGTAGCCGCATTCGTTGAGTCCGTCGCAGACAAAATCGGCCAAAGCCTCGAACCAGGGCAGCTGGTCCTCCTGGACCTCATTGGAAATCACGATGCCATTGTCCTGGTCGGCGCCCAGCAGTTGCTCCGCACGCGCCTGGGAACCGAAGCCCAGCCAGCACCATTTTGCCGGAGCCGGACCCAACTTTTCTTCGGCGAGCTGTATCAATCGCACTGTCACTGCATCGCTGATCGCGGTGAGAACCTGCCCTACTTGCTGAGCCCTCATCCCCGAGTTGACCCACTGCACCATCAGGTTCGCCATACCGCCGACAAGTTCTGCTATTCCGCGAACATCGTGCTGCCGCGAGATGTGCTGCACCAGGTATACGGGGTCATCCTGCCTGGCGAGGATGAGATCCGACGTGGTGACAATACCCTTGAGTTCGCCATCTACCATGACCGGCAGATGATGGAATGCCCTCTGGGTCATCAGCAGTGTCACGGCGAAAATACTCTGGGAACCATCGATGGTTTCCGGGTCCCGGGTCATGATGTCACTCACCGGCGTATCTGCCGGTAGTGCATGGGCGACAAAGCGCACCCTCAGGTCCCTGTCGGTTACGATGCCCGCCAGCTGCGCCCCGTCCAAAACGAAGGCTGAGGACACTCGCCGTTCAGCCATTGCCTGTGCCACCGCCTGCACCGTATCAGCTGCGCCCACGGTAAGCAGGCCGGTGCTCATCACCGTGCACACCTCCTGCATCATCTGGTTTGGTTCCGGTTGATAGCGTGCAGCACGGCGCAGTCGCCTGCTACGCTGACCGCTGAAGTAACGGTCGAAGCCGCGATTGGTCTCACGCAGCTGGCGATACGCTGTATCCGGCACCAGATAGAGCAAGGCATCCTCGATGACAGTCGCCTGCACCTCGCCCTGTTCGGCATTCAAACCGCCGATATTAAAGCTCTCGCCCTCCCCCAACCGATCCAGCAGTTTGTTATCACTGTCTCGAATTTCAACCGCTCCGCTGCGCACAATGCGCAAGCCCAACTCCGCAGTCTGTCGGTTGAATACGTCGCCCCGGCAGTGGTATTGCACCAGAATATCGCCCACTACACGATAGAGCTCTGCCTTGGGCAGTTCATTAAAAGGCAGTGTTTGCTCCAGAAACTCGGCCACCGGCACCAACTCGGGGACAGCCAGCGCGGGTGTGGCCGGCTGAGGTGTGGCCGGCTGAGGTGTGGCCGGCTGAGGTGTGGCAGGCGTCGAAGAAGAGGCCGAACCGGCCCTGCCATCAAGATTACCAGGCTTATGCATGTCTCCAGCCACCTTGCTATTGCTCACTCTCTGGCTGCAGAAACGCGGACGACGCGTCGGCAAAGTAACTGCTGCCTGAGGCAATGGCCACCAGCCGAATGCGCTCCCGGGGGTTCGGCGCGCTGTCTACCGCAAGGCGCCATTCCAGGCCCTGCCCGTCCGACGCGCGCATGGCGCTGGGCTGCACGTCCTGGTCAGGCAGGCCGATACCCATTACAACCCCATCGAGCGGAAGCGCGCTGCGCACCACCAACTCGGTGGAACTACCTGATGATTGCTGTACCAGCCTTAACCTGAACTCCTCATTTTCGAGATCACAGGCGCCGCTGGCGTAGCGGCAATTGCTCTTTTCCAACAATGGGTAGGACTGACCGGCAACTGCGGGCTGCGGCTTTTCGCCACTGAACTGTCCTGCTGCGAACCAGGCCAGGACAGCCAGTACCGGCGCGACGATCATGGCTATGATCACGTGCTTGTTGGTAAACACCATTTGGACTGCTCCCTGTTAGCCCACGTTGATTATAGTGGCCCTGTTCATTTTGAATAAGTGTTTGCGAAAATCACATACTAGTTACGCAAAAAGGGAGGCACCACAAGGGTGCCTCCCGCTCTGATTACTGCGCAGCGCTAGTGGCCCGTAGCCTCCCCTGAGCCAACCGGGACCCGGATATGCTCTACCAGTTCCCGAACACTTTCCGGTGGCGGCGCGGTTACCCGGCTTACCACATTGGCTACCGTAAAGTTAACAATCGCGCCCACGACACCGAACGCATTGGGTTCGATCCCCATAAACCAGTTCGGCTTCATGCTGCCCAGGAATTCAGTACCCGGAATGAACATGATCCCCTTGTGCTGGAACACATAGAACAGGGTGACGCCGATACCCGCAACCATGCCGGCGATAGCGCCTTCCTTGTTCACGCGATTACTGAATATACCCATCATCAGTGCGGGAAAGATGGAAGATGCCGCGAGCCCGAAGGCAAGTGCCACCGTTCCCGCCGCAAAGCCAGGCGGATTGAGCCCCAGGTAGCCCGCCCCGACAATCGCGAGTGCCATGGCAATACGACTGGCATTGAGCTCCTGCCGTTCAGTAATACCCGGCGCTATCATGCCCTTGAGCAGGTCATGCGATATCGCTGATGCAATGGCCAGCAACAAACCGGCAGCTGTCGACAATGCCGCCGCCAGGCCGCCTGCGGCAACCAGGGCTATAACCCAATTAGGCAGTTTGGCGATTTCCGGATTGGCCAGTACCATGATGTCATTATCGATCTTGACCATGTCGTTGGTAGCCGGGTCAGCACTGTACTGCACAAGGCCATCACCATTTTTGTCCTCGTAAACCAGCAAACCAGTGACCTCCCAGTTCTTGAACCACTGGGGGCGCTCTTCATACACAAGGTATTCACCCGGAGAAGGCTCGATAGTCTGCATCAGGTTGAGGCGGGCCATTGCGCCAACCGCAGGGGCGGTTGTGTAGAGGATGGCAATAAACACCAGAGCCCAACCGGCTGAACTGCGCGCATCTTTCACCTTGGGTACGGTAAAGAAGCGAATGATCACGTGGGGCAGGCCCGCGGTACCGATCATCAGGGACATGGTGTAAGCGAACATATTGAGCGTGCTTAGCCGCACATCCGTAGAGTACTGCTTAAACCCAAGGTCCATAACCACCTGGTCTATCTTGTCCAACAGGTACACGTCCTGTCCCGCCAGGGTGCTCCCCAGGCCAAGCTGAGGCAGGATATTCCCTGTCAGCTGGAAGCTGATGAAGATTGCAGGGATGGTATAGGCAAGAATCAACACACAGTACTGTGCAATCTGGGTATAGGTAATGCCCTTCATACCACCCAGCACCGCGTAGAAAAATACAATTACCATACCCACGAACAGCCCGGTGGCATATTCAACCTCCAGAAACCGGGAAAAGGCAACGCCCACGCCTTTCATCTGCCCGATAACATAGGTCACGGAGCATATAATCAGGCAGACCACCGCAACAACACGGGCGGTTTTTGAGTAGAACCTGTCACCGATAAATTCAGGAACCGTAAACTTGCCGTACTTGCGCAGGTAGGGTGCCAGCAGCATGGCCAGGATAACATAGCCTCCTGTCCAGCCCATCAGGAAGACCGAACCACCGTAACCCATAAACGAGATCATCCCCGCCATGGAGATAAACGAAGCGGCTGACATCCAGTCTGCTGCTGTAGCCATACCGTTGGCAACCGGGTGCACGCCGCCACCGGCGATGTAGAAATCCTTGGTTGATCCAGCCCGGGCCCAAACGGCGATCCCGAGATAGAGGGCGAAGGTCGCGCCCACAAATATATAACTGAGTGTTTGCAGATCCATAACGACCTCTCCTATTCTTCTTCTACGCCGAACTCACGGTCCAGCGCGGCCATTTTTCTGGCGTAGTAGAAAATCAATACTACAAATACGTAGATTGAACCCTGTTGGGCAAACCAGAAGCCCAGTTTGTAACCGCCAACCTGGAACTGGTTGAGGAAGTCAAACAGCAGTATTCCGCAGCCGAAGCTGACAACGAACCAGACCACCATCAGCTTGACCATTAGAGAGACGTTGCGGCGCCAGTACTCTTTCGCCTGTTGTTCTGTTAGGGGGGACATATCACACCTCCTGGGGTGTTGTTATTGTTGCAGCCAAAGCAACTATACCCGCATTGGCTGCAACTGGATCCTAGACCTTGGTCGAGAGGAACTCAGAACGCGTACTTGACCGCGAACTGCACCCGGCTCATATCGCCATCCCGGCCATCTTCCAACTCCTTGTTGGCGAGAATAAGCTCACCACCCAGCGACAATTTGGGCGCGGGCAACCAGTTGAGATTGGCGTGCAGGGACTGGTATTCCTTGGCCAGGCCATCTGCGCCCGCGTACTGGCGCTCGCTGGGGTTGTCGGCTCCAGACGCCGATACGGAAAAGGTACTGCGCCAACGGTCGCTCCAGTAGTGCTCGTAGGCCAGGAAAGCACCCCACTGATCGAAGGTCTCGATTGATCCATTCGACTTTATGTAGCCATCGTTGAACGCGTTGAGGCCCATATAGCGGCCCAGCGCGTCACCGACATTCAGCATAAAGCGCAGATCGTCCCTGCCGAACTGCCACTTGCCGGACAGGCTCAGGGCATAACCCCACTGCTCGTCACTGTCATCCTCTATCGCACCGGCATCGCTGCGGGTCTCGTAGCGCAGCTGCCTGCCCATGGCCGCGGCTGTCCAGTTCAGGTCCCCGAGCTTGCCGTTATAACGGGCAACCAGATCTGGCATATGCTGCCCGTTATCGTAATAAGTGCTGCCATCGCTGTCATTCAAGCGGGTGGCCGGGTTCTCCACAGCCAGTTGAAGATCGCCAATACTCCATCGAATCTGCGGCTGGCGGATAAAGATCGTGCCAGCGGGACCGACAAAGTCCAGCACGTTGGGCAGGGCTGACACGTTGAAGAATGTAGACCAGCTCTGCCCTGCCAAAATGGAACTACTCGCGCTGTAATCCCATTTCACAAAGGCGTGTCTAAGGCGAGAACTCCAGGAATTGGAGATCCGCTCATCGCCCTGGTTACTGAGTATAAAGTCCAGTTCGACCCGGCTTGAGAGCAGGCCCGCATCGGTCTTGGTCGCTGTGGTGAAAAAGAAGCGCGAGGTCTTCGCACTGAAGTTGGTGGAGTTATAGGAATCCGAATTTCCATTGGCCGGCTCAACCGGTACCAGTGACGGCACGTAAAAATCCTCGATCAGGTTGTTGGGCTTGCCATCGCTGTATTCCGAGTGGATTGCGTCGAGCTGGATATATCCTCCGTAGGTGAACTTCGTACCCTTGGCCATCGGGCGGGCTTCCTCTATCTCCGCCTGCATCTCGGTCTTGTTGGTGGCAATCTCCTCCTGTTGCGAGGTGACCTGGCTTTTCAGTTCCTGCAACTGGCGCTCCAGTTCCATGATCCGATTCTCCACATCATCCGCCGCGACTGTGCCGCTAAGGCCAAGGCCGGTAACTGCAAGAAGTGCCGCCGCCAGTGGTGTCTTTTTGTTCATAATGCGAGCTCCCTGTATAGGTATTGTTGGTTGAGCGCGCACAGTAATAACCCTAACCGGGGGCCGGCCATATTGGACTTTGGTCAAAAAAGGCCCCCCGACTCGACCAAAGTCTAATGTGTCGGGCAGGCCTGCCCCTTAGAATGGCCCCTCATTTGATCAATTTCCCCTTTACGGCCATCCAGGACCGTATTTTGCTGCCGGGCCATGTGCCCGGTTTTTTTTCTTTACACCAATACGGCCCAGCCGTGACAATAATCAAATAACAAAAAGGGATTGATGCCAGTGAATCCAGCAGGGTTTTGTATCCTCATAGCTGACGACCACCCACTTTTTCGCAGCGCGCTGCAACAGGTGATAAGCCAGTTATATCCTCATGCTGAATTGCATGAAGCCGCCAATGTCGCCGAGTTGCAGCGGGAGGTGGACCAACTGCAGCGGGAGTTCAGCCTGCTGTTGCTTGATCTGCATATGCCCGGGGCGCTGGGCTACTCGGCACTCTCCTGGTTTACAGGCCAGTACCCCGGCACTCCTGTCATCATGATTTCCGCCAATTCCCACCCCGAGACCGTGCGCCGGGCCATAGACCACGGTGCCGCCGGGTTTCTGTCAAAATCCGCCGAAGTGACGGTCATGGCGGACTGCATCAAACAGGTAATGGCCGGAGAACGGGGGTTGCATCCGGGACTGGATGCCGCCGGGCATGGGGCCAGCCTGCAGTCCCTGGACGTGGCGGACGCACTGGCCAGCCTCACTCCCCAGCAGTTTCGGGTTGTTTCAATGCTTTCTGAAGGATTGCTCAACAAGCAGATTGCCTATGAGCTGGATGTGAAAGAAGCCACGATAAAAGCTCACATGACGGAAATTTTTCGTAAGCTGGGCGTACATTCCCGCACCCAGGCAGTACTGGCTCTGGGCAGCCTGGCAGTGGAACCACCCCAGGCACTGGTGGAACCGCCACCCTAGTAAAGCGCAATCGCGCGCCATCAGTAGCAGCGCGCGCAGCAAACCGGCTGCCACTGCCGGACCGGGGTGACCCCGGAAGCAGTGATCAGATTCCGGGAAGCCCGCCCGGGTTATCAGCCAAACTCAAAAAAGCAGAGCTTGTTACCGTCCGGGTCGCGCACATAGCCGCCGTAGAACATGTCCGGAATACGCTGGCCGGGTTCTCCCTCGCAAGTGGCGCCCAGTTCCTTGGCCTTTTGATAAAACGCGTCGACGCTTTCCTTGGATCCAGGGTTGATGGCAATCATGTTGCCATTGCCGGGTGACGGATCCTTCTCGTCATAGGGGATACACACAGCGATCATGGGCTCATTCATAGCCTTGCCGATAAACGCGATGCGGTCCATGCTCATTTGCACGGATGCGCCCAGTGGCGCCAGCAGCTCTGAATAGAAGCTCTTGGCCTTTTCCATATCTGTGACACCGATGGTGACGTAGCCAATCATATTAACTCTCCTTGCATGGGTTGGTTTTTGAAACGCGCTATACACTAACCGATAAACGGACACCGATACAACGTCCGGTACTCGCTGACCCGGGAGCCCGCGCCCGGGCAGGCAGCTCGCTCGGATCAAGTCCGGGTCAGCGCCAGCACCAGTGCCCGCAAGCGAGATGGATTGACCGGTTTTGGCAGAAATCGAAAATTCACCGCCCTGGCGCGATCGCGAATTACGTCGCTGTCATCCGCACTGATAATGATACAGGGAATGTCCCCTACTCCTGCCTGTCGCGCTGCCAGTATCACAGCCAGACCAGTATCGTTATCGTTCAGATGATAATCCGCCAGCACGATGTCCGGTGCCAGTGCCAGGCATGCCAGTGCCTGCGCCCGATCTTGCGCGACGCTTACCCTGGCGCCCATGGTCGCCAGCAGTTGCTCCATGCCATCCAGTATCATCGGATCGTTGTCCACGCAAAGCACGTGCAGGCCCTCCAGGTCCCGGCCCTGGGTATCTTCAACAGGGCCCTCTGCCAGCGGTTGCACCTGCCCCCAGGTAACCGTTACTGAAAATAGGGTGCCATGACCCGGTCGAGAGTGCAGCTTGAGTTCGTGGCCCAGCAATTCCGAATAACGCTGCACGATTGACAGCCCCAAACCAAGCCCCTCGTCGCTCTGCCCGGACTGACGCGACAGCCGTTCGAACTCGTGGAAGATGCGCTCCTGGTCCTGCTCGGCAATTCCCGGGCCGGTATCCCACACCTGAATCTCGGCGCCATGCGGGCGCCGCCTGAGGCCTAGCAATACCCTCCCATCAGCCGTGTACTTGAGCGCATTTGATACCAGATTTTGGAGGATTCGATACAGCAGCGACTGATCCGAATAGAGCCAGGCAGAGCTTGGCATCACCCGCATCTCAAGCTTGTTGAGCAATGCCGAGGGCTGAAACTCCTGCGCCAGTGCCTGAAACATCGCTTGTGCGGGAAAATGGCTGCGCCTGGGCATTTGCTTGCCCGAGTCCAGGCGGGCAATCTCCCGCAGCTCGGCAATCAAACCCTCGGCACGCTTTAGCGACTCTTCAATCTGCCCGATCACTCGCTCGGCGCCCACCGGAATCCCGGGGCCGAGCTGGGGCTTTAGCGCCGCGGTAAACAGGCGCGCGGCATTGATGGGCTGCAATAGATCGTGGCTGGTCGCAGACATGAACCGGGTCCTGCTCAGATGGGCATCGCGCAGTCGCGATTCGACCTGGGCACGCAGCCGATTCTCCTGGCGCAGGCGAGCGTTGGTTTCACTAAGGGTCTGGCTGCCCGAGACCACTTTGGCTTCAAGCTCCATCTTGGCCTCTTCCAGTTGCGTAACGACATCCCTGAAGTCTGTAATGTCGATATAGGTGGTAACAAACCCACCGTGGGGCAAGGGCGTGCCCCGAATGTCGATGACGGTGCCGTCCGGCAGGTTGCGCTCCAGGCGGTAGGCATTGTCGCCGCGCAACCAGCCAAGGCGCTTGTTGATTTCCTCCTGCAGGTTTTCTGCAACACCACCCAGGAAGCCGCGCTCGGCGTTGAATCGGTAGACCCGCTCGATAGGACAACCCACGTACAGAAAGCGCTCAGGATAGTGGAAGATCTCTTCGTAGCGCTTATTCCAGGCCACCAACCGAAGTTCGCTGTCTACCACCGACACTCCCTGCAGCAGCGTCTCGACGGTGGTCTGCAACAGTTCCCTGTTGAAGGTATGCAACTTACTGGCATCACTCACCATGCCGGCGAGGTCGCTGTATGCCAACTGCTGGCTGTTTTCAAGTTGTTCCATGGCCTGGTGCGCAGACGTAGCTCCGATTATCCGCGCCAGTACCGCCTCAACCCGGTTCACCACAAAGCCCGGCGCCCGGTCTCCCGGCAACAGGCGCTGCTGGTACTTCTGCTCGAACTGCAACCACATCTGCCGCAGCTCACCGGGCTCCATAAATGGCGGCAACAGTGCCTGTAGCTGACTGACCCGGATAAGGCTCAACTGGTAATCACTGTCGTTTGTCCCCGGCGGGCTGGCTGAACCCTCGGTAAACAGGCGCGCCTGCCGAATGTCTGCCTGTGAGGGCCGCAACAGTAGGGAAAGTCCTGCCAGGGCAAGTATATTCAGACCCAGGCTCCAGAACGTGGCATACGCCAGGCGGTGTTCACTAAACACACCGAACAGGTTGATCGGGGACAGCCAGCCGATACCCAACGGCCCATCGAGGAACAGTGCGTTGCCAGCGGGCAGAACAGCGGGTAGCACGGCACAGTAAAACCAGATAAACAGGCCGCTTAGCAGACCGGCGATAACCCCGACACCGTGTGCCCTGCGCCAGTAAAGGCCCGCCAGCAACGCCGGTGCCAGCTGGGCCGCCGCCAGGAAGGAGATGAAGCCAATCTGGGCCAACCAGGGTATACCCATAATCTGCCGGGTAACCAGCCAGGAGGCTAACAGTATTCCGGCAATGGTAAATTGCCGGATACGGCGCAGGCTGTCACCCAATTTGAGTACCGCAGAGGGCGAATCGGCGTTAAGGCGCATAACAATAGGCGCCACGACCTCATTGGTAATCATAATCGCAAGGCTCATCGTTGCCACGATCACCATACCGGTTGCCGCGGAAATACCCCCGATAAATGCCGCCACAGTCACCCACTTTGACTCCAGCGCTATTGGCAGCAGTTGCACATAAACATCGGGGCTACCGGCGCCGGAAAGTAAATGGGCCCCGGCAATACTGATGGGCACGACCAGCACCATGAACAGGCCCAGGTAAGCGGGAAAAATCCAGCGGGCCATGCCGGTTTCGGTATCCTCCCGGGCCTCCACGACCATGGCGTGGAACTGCCGCGGCAGACAGAGGATCGCCAGCGCGCTGATCAGCGTACGGGCAAAAAAATCGGCTGACAGTGCGAACTCTCCCAGTGCCTCACTGCCATGCTCTGCGAGTTCGGCTACGGGCAGCGTGTAGAGGTAGGACAATGCAGTGATAGCGACGACCAGGAAAGCAATGAGCTTTACCAGAGACTCGACCGCCACTGCGGTCATCATGCCCTGGTGGCGTTCCCTCCCGTCGAGCCTGCGGGTACCAAACAGGATGGTGAATACCGCGAGGATAATGGCGACCAATAGAGCCGTATCACCACCGATTGCCTCCACCTCCTGGGCCGTGCCACCCACGACTGTCCAGGCCTGCGCCAATGCCTTGAACTGGAGGGCGATATAGGGCAGAACCGCGGCGGTCGCAACCAGGGTAACCAGAACAGCCAGGGACTGGCGCTTGCCGTAGCGGGCACCTATGTAGTCAGCAATAGAGGTGACACGATGGCGCTCACCCACAGCGAGCATGCGCCGAATCAGCGGCCAGCCGAATACGAACAGCAATATGGGCCCCAGATAGATCGGGGCGTGACTCCAGGCCGATGCTGTGGCGCTTCCAACCGCCCCATAAAAGGTCCAGGAGCTGCAGTAAACGCCCAATGAAAGTGCGTAGACCAGGCCTCGCACCCTTGCTGCGCGGAACTTGAGACCGAAGATTTTGACCTGCTGCCCCGGGCTGGCGACTTCACCTGCGGACTGCAGCGACAGGCGATCCGCATACCAGGCCACCGCGAACAGAATGCAGATATACAGCAGTGCGAGGCTCAGCAAATTGGAGGGTGAAACCATGGAATTGAAAGGCATTGGCCAACGGGGTCAGGCAGCATACCACGGGAAAGCCGGGGGAGAGAATTCGAGGCTACGGGACGGGCATGCCGCGCCCAAATCCTTTATTATCCGCGCAAGCAACCGGCAGCATACAGCATATCGGACGGAGCCTGACGTGACCCTGAAGCGAATAATACCTCTTCTGCTAATTCCCCTATGCGTTGTAAGCCTTGACGCATTAGCCCACAGCAAGACAGATGTAGTGACTCTGTTCAACGGTGATCGCATCACCGGAGAAATCAAACAGCTGGACGGAGGAATCCTGCAGCTGGGCACCGATTCCATGGGCACCATCAGTATCGAGTGGCAGGAGATTGCCAATATCCAGAGCGACTTTTACTACGAATTCCAGCTCAGCAGCGGGGCACGCCTGTTCGGCTCGGTAGAGGAATCGACCCGACCTGGCCAACTTGTCGTGGCCGAACTCGGCGAAGAGCAGGACCTGGAATGGCTCGACGTGGTCCGAATTCGTCCAATCGAGAGTAATGTTATCGATAGCATTGACGCCTATTTTTCTGCCGGCTACTCCTACACCCGGGCCAACTCGCTAACCCAGACAAGTTTCAGGGGCGATATTAACTATGAAACCGAAAAGAGCCTCAACCGGCTGGACGGGCGCACCAACCTGACGGAGTCCGATGATGATTCATCGAGTAGCTCCAAGATAGACGCCAATCGCGCTGTCTGGACAAGCCGCAGGGGGGTGTTTCGATCCACCTTTGCCAGCTACGAGCAAAATGATGAGCTTGATCTTAATTACCGATTCGGCGCCGGCGCCGGCCTGGGACGCTTCCTGATCGACACCTACCAGAATCGTCTTACGGGCGTCGTTGGATTGCAGGTGACAACGGAAGACAACAAAAGTGAAGGTACTGACGAGAATGTTGAAATGCTACTGTCTTCACGCTATGAGGCCTGGCGTTTCAATACGCCCGAGCTGCACCTGGATATAGCCTTGAACATCTTTCCCAGTATTACCGATACTGGCCGGTTGAGGAGCAACTCAGACATCACCCTGCGCTGGGAACTTTATGAAGATTTATTTTTCGATCTCTCCGCCTATGGCACCTATGACAATCGCTCTGAAGGTAATAGCGGGGTGGACTACGGGGTAAGCACCGGCCTGGGCTACGAGTTCTAGTCACAACATCCGGCACAGTCATCACCCGGCGTTAGCCGCATCAAGACAGATCAGTTAGTATTGCTCCCTCACGCCCGGCAGTGCACGACCGGGTGACGCAATAAAGAGGCTACATGCCAGCAACCAACACAGCCCGGGCCGTCGCCAACGAGACTGAAACTGCCCCCGCTCATGCCAAACTGAAACTGAAGTACGCAACCAGGACCTCTCTGAGTCTAACGCTGGCATATCTTGTTCCCATGGCCATGGGCTGGCCCCAGCCGTCGACTGCAGCGACCACGGTCATGCTTATCACCGCGACCGGTCTTGCCTCGGAGTCCCTGAAAAAGGGCGTGACGCGCGTGTTGGGAACAGTGGTTGGCGCAATCGTAGGCCTCAGCCTGATCGCACTGTTTCCACAGGAGCGCATGACCTACCTGCTGGCGGTCTCAATCACGGTCTCCTTCTTTGCCTATCTGTACAACGCTTACCAGGGTGACAGTACGCTGTTTATGCTCGCGGCGGTTGTCACCCTGATGGTATTCAATGGCGGCGATGCGGAAGGCGCATTCCTGTATGGCGTGGATCGGGCGTTCATGACGGTCTTCGGGGTAATCGTTTATACGGTGGTGGCAAACACACTGTGGCCTGTGCGAGCCGTGGACAACACCCGCAGCCTGGCCGCTGGCGTGGCCAGTGCCTACCACCGGGCTTTTGCCCTGTTGGTACACCCGGTTCAGGAGGGCCCGGAAAACAACGATGAGCAGCTGGCCTCATTGCTGGCCGATGAAGAGGCGTTCCAGACCCACTTCGCGAGTATCAAGGGCAACTCGGATGGCGTCGATGCCTACCTGGCTGAATGGCGGTGCGTGGTCGCTTGCTATGAGGAACTTCAGGCCGTCCTGCTGCCCGCGCTCAGGCAGGAAACCCGCCGCGGGGTGGATTTCAGCCTGTTTATCGAGAATTACGACCAGGTGGTAGAGCGCGTCGAAGCGATGTTTTCACAGGTAGACAGGCGCTGGCGCGGCGAGAAAGATGTGCGCGATATCGATTCAATAGAAGTAGGCTATCGCAAGGACAGCTTGCGCGCGGAGCCCCATCTTACCGTCGCGGCCGTGGCGACCCGCGCCGAACTATTGGATCAAATTCAGCAGGTTCTGCTCGAGCTCGATGCTGCGCTGGACAGCATGTTATACGACAAGGCCGGTTTTATGGCTAGCCGCAAACCCGTGGGCAAGCCCGCCTTTATCTGGCTTGACCTTGAAAACGCAAAAACAGCGCTTAGGATGTTTTGCACTTTCTGGATGGCGACCGCCATATGGATCGCTTTCAACCCCCCCATGGGTTTCAGCTTCGTTGCCCTGAGTTCAATTCTGGTATTGCTTGTTTCCTATACACCGGTGACACCCAAGCTATTGTTCATTCTCTTTTCATTTGGATTCATCTGCGCGCTTCCGGCCTACGTTTTTCTGCTGCCACAATTGACCCACTGGCTGCAACTCGCAGTCTTCATGTTTAGCTATGCGTTTATAGGTTTCTATCTGTTCCAGGGTCCAGTATCGATTTTTTTCCTGCTGGGCCTGTTTACACTCAACATACAGAACACCATGAGCTACAACTTCGACATCATCCTGTTGGTGATCCTGACGTTCTACCTGATGTGCGCCATGCTCATCATCACGATCTACTTTCCCTTTACCAGCAAACCCGAAAGATTGTACGGCGGTATGTTGCAGCGTTTTTTTTATAGAGCCGCGCGCACGATGGAGCGTGCGAGTGACTATCGTGCGCGCCCGCGAGCACTTCCCGCCCAGGACGGCTCGTCCTTGCTCGCCAAGCTGCACACCTGGGGCAGCAAGATCGACAGCGATTATTTTTCCGGCGATGTCAAAGGACAGATCGCGCAGCTCAACCAGGCCTGCGACCTGTTACTGGGGCAGGTGCAGGTTTTGTTACTAAGGCGCGACGAATTTGCCCGCAACCGCCTCATCTGCGCCACCCGCATACACGGCTCACACGATCTGCTGGTGGACCTTACAGACAATCTTGCCTCCGGCGAAGCGCAGAGCGATGATGTACAGGAGAAACTTATCGCAGAAAGCTTACTGGATATGCGTGAACGCCTGGACACGTTGCGCCACCCGGAAGAAGTTACAAAGTATGATCGTGCCGAGCTCGCCCAGTTTTTTGTCTATCTCAACCTGCGGGCATCCATCCTGGACAGCATTCGCGCTTGTCGGCGTGCGCATCGGGATGTGGACTGGGCGCGCCTGGCCGGGAAACGTTTCTGATGTCTTGCACTAAGCTACACCGGCTTTCCACCAACCGCGTGACTGCGGTTGTGCTGACCCTGCTGCTCGTCTCAGGGTGCACGGTGGTTGGACCGGAATACGAGGGTGTAGAGGCCCCCGCAATGCCATCGGCATGGAACGCCGACGACGCGGCAGCTGAGAGTGAAGCCATTGCAAGCTGGTGGCTGTCCTTCAAGGATCCTACCCTGACCGGGCTTATCGAGCGAGGCGCCAGGCAAAACCTGTCATTGGAAGCTGCCGGTTTGCGAATTGTACAAGCCCGCGCTGCCCTGGGTATCAGCGATTCACTGCTGTTTCCCCAGCAAACCCAGCTCAATAGCAGCCTCGGCTATCTCTACCAGAACGACAACAGCTTTAACTCTGCAAATGTCGGACTGGATGTGGGCTGGGAGCTGGATGTGTGGGGCAAATACGCCCGTGGCATCCAATCCTCCGAGGCGACACTCTATGCCTCCATTGCGTCCTATCGCGATGTACTGGTCAGTGTCAGCGCGGAAATCGCCCGCAACTACATTAACTATCGCACTGCCCAGGAGCGCACATACCTGTCCCGCCGCAATATCGCCATCCAGCAGCGGGTTGTAGACATGACCCAGGTACAGTTCGACTCGGGCAATGTATCCGAGCTCGATGTACAACAGGCGAAAACCCAACTGTATGCGACTGAGGGCGCACTTCCGGCCCTGGATACAAGCCGATTGCAGGCGCTGAACGCCATCGCTGTCCTGCTGGGAGCCAGGCCCGAGGATATTGAACCCCTGCTCACCCTTGAGGAAAGCGGCAAGAAAGGCCCGCTGGACCAGAGCATCATGGCCATATCCCGCGAGGAAGTATTAACAGCGCAATACGCCGATGACTCAGTCATTCCACTGGCCCCCGCACCGGCCACAAGAATAAATTCCCAGCTGATACTGCGGCGGCCGGATTTGCAGGTGGCAGAGTTAAGCGCCAGGGCCCAAAGTGCCAGGATTGGCTTCACCGAGGCGGACCTGTACCCGCAATTTTTCCTCTTTGGATCAGTAGGATTGAGCCAGACCGTGCGTTCGGGCAACAGCTTTGATGCCGGTGATGCTGTAACGGCAGCTATAGGGCCCGGGCTGACCTGGAACATTTTTCAGTACGACCGCATAAAAAACCGGGTTCGAATCGAAGACGCCCTGTTCCAGGAAAGCCTGACCGCCTACAACCAGACGGTGCTCAGCGCAATACAGGAAGTCACCAATGCCCTTCAGGCCTACGCAAATGGTATTCGCAAAAGCGATTACGATTTCAAAGCCGTCAAGGCGTCAATCAGGGCATTCAATATATCCGCCAACCAATACAACAATGGCCTGGTGAGTTACCAGCGACTGTTGAGTACCGTTGAAAAAATGACCCTGCGCGAAGATGTCTACGCGCAGACCCGAGGCAGTATCGCCAACCAGGTGGTTGCGCTATACAAAGCGCTGGGCGGTGGTTGGGAGCACTTCGCCACGCAACCTGTGTTGTCGCCAGCGACAGTTGACCAGATGAAATCGCGAATAGACTGGGGTGATTCACTGGAACCTGCAACCATCGTAGGAGAAGATCGCGATGAATGAGTTTTCCCACGAACTCGCCCTGGGGGACGTCTACCTGTCCCCTTTCCTACCGGTGTTCAGCATGGCCCTGCTGGGCACCTGGATAACGGTCTCTGTTCTCAACCGATTGCGACTGTCGCGCTATATCATGTTTCCGTCCACCACTTTCCTGGCCCTGATGGCACTGTATATGTTGCTGCTTGATTCCCTGTGGATAAAATTATAGGACCGCTGCTGTGAGATTTTTCAAGAAACTGTCCCTGGGAACACTCAATCTTGCGCTGATCGCCGCAGTGGCCTGGTATGCCTACCAGACTTTCGAGGAATATATCAGGAACCCCTGGACCCGGGACGGCCAGGTACGTGGCCAGGTAATACAGGTTTCACCGCGTGTTTCCGGGATGGTGATACATATACCCATTATCGACAACCAGTTGGTGCGCGAGGGCGATCTGTTGTTTGAGATCGATCCTGAACCATTTGAGATAGCCATTGCCCAGGCCCAGGCCAACCTGGAGCGCGACCAGATATCCTCCAAGGCCTCGAAGATAGAGTACGATCGACTGCTGGAGATAGTGAAGCAGGACCCCGGTGCCGTGTCGGCGCGTGACCTCAATCGGCGTGAGGCCGGGTACCTGCAGTCCCTGAGCCAGATTCAGGTGGCCGAGGAAAACCTGCGCAGCGCACGCCTGAACCTGGGCTACACCAAGGTCCATGCATCCGTGGATGGCTACGTATCGAATATCAATTTCCAGGTGGGCTCCCAGGCGGTCGCCAACACACCCATCCTGGCGTTGGTGGACAGCAACAGCTTCTGGGTATTTGGCTATTTTCGCGAAAGCGAGATCGGCGCTATCAATATTGGTGACCCCGCTCGCGTCACCCTGATGGCCTACCCTGAGCAACCACTGGCCGGCTCAGTGGAGTCACTGGGCTGGGGAATAGCGCCGTCAGACGGCAATACGGGTTTTAACTTGTTACCCAGCATCAAACCTGTTTTCCAGTGGATCAGGCTGGCCCAGCGTATACCGGTGCGCATCAAACTCGAAGAACTGCCCGAGGATGTTGAGCTACGATTTGGCCTGACTGCTTCCGTAATGATATTACCGGATACATAATGACGCCCATTCACAACAATAACAGTCAAAACATACACTCGATGAGGTAAAGACCATGGAAAACCACAATCCTGCGCCCGATTACGACCCACTGTTTGTCCGCAATATGATCGAATCGACCTTGCGTATAGGCCTGATTGTTATTCTGTTGTCGTTTGCATACGACATTATCAAGCCGTTTACCACGCCCATTGTATGGGGGGCCATCATTGCCATCGCTGCATTCCCGCTGGTGAAATGGCTGGAGCCCAGACTGGGCGGACGCAGGGGGCTTGCCGCTGGCCTGATCACCCTGTTCTTTATAGCAGCACTGGTCTTCCCCACCTGGACCGTCACGGATGCTGGCCTGGGGGGCTTGAAAAAACTGGGCACCGGTCTGGAATCGGGAGAGTTGCGAGTGCCGCCACCGACTGCACGAGTAAAAGACTGGCCGGTGGTTGGCGAGCGGCTCTTTACCGCCTGGAGCTCCGCCAGCCGGGATCTGGAAGCTTTTCTGCATAGCAATTCGGAGCAGATCAAAGAACTCAGTGGCGCGTTGCTCAAACGAATCGGTGGCAGCCTGATGAGCGTGCTGATGTTTGTCGTATCACTTGCCATAGCTGGCGGCTTCATGACGTACGCTGAGCCTTGCGCCGACGGCGCCAAACGTTTCTTCGTGCGGGTAGGCGGTCTCAATCCAGGGGGCGAGTGGGCCCCCATGATCGTTGCCACCATCCGCAATGTGTTGCAGGGCGTTATCGGGGTCGCGATCATCCAGACCGTGCTGGTCTCAATTGGCCTGTTTGTGGCAGGTATTCCCGGTGCACCGATATTGAGTGTGATTGTTCTCATCCTGGCCATTGCGCAACTGCCACCGCTGATCGTACTCGCACCGGTAATGGCCTACGCTTTCTCCACCATGGATACCACCTGGGCAGTGGTTTTCACGGTGTACCAACTCATTGCAGGTGCCAGTGACAGTTTTCTCAAACCCATGATGATGGGGCGCGGGCTGGACATACCCATGCCGGTAATACTGTTCGGTGCGATCGGCGGTATGATTATGTCAGGCATTGTAGGGCTATTCGTAGGCGCGGTAATTCTCTCTATCGTCTACAAGCTGTTTGGGTTGTGGCTGGAGCAGCAAGCGGTCACGGACAGATCCACCGGGGGCTGATAACACGCCCCTTTAAAGCGCAGGAATCAGCCTGGAGAACTCTTCGATCATGGGCATGACGATCTCGGGCTTGTCCCAGTTTTCCATGCCCACGCCGATATTGCAGCGGTCGATCCCCATGTCCCGGTAGGATTTGAGCAGGTCCGCGGTCACCGGTGACATAACCACCAGGGTAATCTCCACCCTATCCGGGTCACGGTCGTTATCCCGCACCAGCTGGCGAAAATCTGCTATTGCCCGGGGAATATCCGGTAGAGCCACATCTACCGGCATCCAACCGTCCGCCCAACGGGCTGTGTGCTTGAGTCCCAGTGGCCCCATTGCACCAAATATTATCGGTGGCCCGCCGGCCTGCACAGGCTTGGGCTCTGACCAAACCGGGTCGAAATCGATCAGTTCACCGTGAAACTCGGGCTCTGCGTCGCGAAACAAGGCGCGCTGGGCCTGCACGGTTTCCTCCAGCGCCAGATAACGGCGCTTCCAGGGCAGGCTGGTGGCATTGGTAAATTCTTCTTCGTTCCAGCCAACCCCGCAGCCAATCAACACCCGGCCACCGGACAACCTGTCCAGGGTGGCAATCGTTTTGGCCTGGGAAAAAAGCTCACGCTCCATCAGCAGGGCAATGCCCGTGCCAAGCTTGAGTCTGGTGGTTGATGCTGCAGCCGCCATCAGGGAGACATAGGGATCCATCATCTTTCGATATGGCGCGGGAAGTTGGCCCCCGGCCGGGTATGGCGTTTTGCGAGAGGTTGGGATATGGCTGTGTTCCCCGTACCACAGAGACTCAAAACCGGCTTCCTCCAGGGTCCTGGCGAGCAGGTCCGGAGCGGGATCCTGCGCTGTATTCATGGAACTGAAGCCAAGATGCACGGGCTCTACCTCTCTCGACGCAGGCGCACTGCGGTGGCCAGCTCCTGCAGAAGGGACTCTGTATCCTGCCAGTCCATACAAGGGTCGGTAATGCTCTGCCCGTAAGTCAGGGCCTGTCCCGGGACCACATCCTGGCGTCCCTCCACCAGGTTGCTCTCCAACATCAGGCCGAAGATACTGCGGCTACCCCGGGCAACCTGGGTGGCGATGTCGCTGGCGACATCTACCTGGCGCGCGGGTATTTTGCGACTGTTGGCGTGGCTGGCATCAATCATGATACGCGCGGGAAGGCCGCCTTTAGCCAGTAAGGCACTGGCATCATCCACCGAAAACATGTCGTAATTGGGATGCTTGCCGCCGCGCAGTATGACGTGACAATCCTCGTTGCCAGCGGTCTGGAATATGGCGGAGTGGCCCTGCTTGGTCACCGACAGAAAATGGTGTGGCTGGGATGCAGACTTGATCGCATCCACAGCGACCTGGATATCGCCGTCCGTGGCATTCTTGAACCCCACCGGACAGGATAATCCCGACGCCAGCTCGCGGTGCGTCTGGCTCTCGGTAGTACGCGCTCCGATGGCACCCCAGGAAACCAGGTCGGCGTAATACTGTGGGCTGATCAGGTCCAGGTATTCGGTTCCCGCGGGCAGTCCCAGCTCAGCCAGGTCCAGCAGCAACTGACGGGCAAGATTAAGGCCCTTGGTAATCTGGAAGGTGTTATTCAGGTCCGGGTCGTTGATCAGGCCCTTCCAGCCTACCGTGGTCCTTGGCTTCTCAAAATACACGCGCATGACAACGAATATATCCGCCGTGTGCTTATCCGCCGCCGCTTTCAACTGGGTGGCGTATTCCCTGGCCGCGGCAGGGTCGTGAATCGAGCAGGGGCCGACGATCACCAGCAGCCTATCGTCTTCACCCTCCAGGATACGGTGAATCACCTGGCGGGCATTGGCAACCGTTTCCAATGCCCGTTCACTGGGGCTGACATCGCTTATCAGCTGCTCCGGAGAAATCAGTTGTTTGGTCTTGCGTATACGCAGGTCGTCTGTATTGGCGCTCATTGGCTTTACCCGATCCAGTAATTACACAGGCAAGCACCATCGGCTTGAACAACTGCCTGGACTCGCATTCGCTCGCTAGACCAGCTTGCCTGAAAAGGCGCGTAATATATCATCGATGCCGGTCTATTGGCAGGCTGCCGCGCTACTGACCGGCAGTGCTTGATGATATCCCTACCCGGGATGCTATGATCGAGTCAGGCATTTATTCACAAGATGGCAAGAACCGAATTCAGGGGCGGGTGCAGGCGATGACAATTCGAATCAGGCTGGTGGAAGAATCCGGCGAAGTACGCGAGGGCGACGAAACCCTGCTGGAACAATGGCACGCCGCGAGTAGCGCCAGGCTGTGGCTGGATGTCGAGGGAGAAATACCGCCCGAAATTCGCTCCCAGCTGATAGCCCTTGGCTGCCACAAACTGGCAATCGGGGATATCGAGCGCCTGCGCCAGCCACCGAAAGTGCAGGAGTTCGACACCAGCACTTTCATTCTTTTTCGCGGCATTATCTCGCTCGATGAACGCCTGGTACTGCAACCCCAGCAGATCGGTCTTTTTGTCGGCGAAAACTACCTGGTTACCATTCATCGCGGCAAATCGATGAGTATTGACCGGGTCTGGGCAGAGACCGGCAACCCCCCTGCCCCGCTTGTCCCCCGCGCGCTGGCACTACAGATCATGGACTATGCATCCGATCGTTACTTGCAGAAGGTCCTGGAATTTGAATCGCATCTGGCTGACCTTGAGGACAATCTGCTGAACCAACCCTCGGACAGCATCATGGCGGAGCTGGTGAGTTATCGATCGGAGTTGCGTAAACTGCGGCGTATTTTCAACTATCACCATCGCCTGCTAACTCAAATACTGGGCGAAGAACCCAGACACCTGGGTACCGGCCAGGAAGAGGATGGACATCTGTGGCGCGCTTTGCTGGATCGCTGCGAGCGACTATTCAGCCTGACCAGTATGTACTACGAGATTTGTGGTGACCTGGTGGAGGGATACATCTCTATCAGCTCGCATGAGCTGAACATCACCATGAAGATTCTGACGATCATCACCGCTATCTTCGTACCCCTGAGTTTTCTCGCAGGCCTGTACGGCATGAACTTCGACAACATGCCGGAGTTGCATACCAGGTACGGTTATTTCTTTGCACTGGGTGCGATGGCTATTATCGCCAGCCTGCTGGTGTTTATCTTCAAGCGCAAGAACTGGTTGTAGCCGGGTCGGCTACCAGCTGTTGCGCAGTTCACGCAACTTCAAAAACACCTCAGCGGGCTCAGGCTGTTCGGGCAGGTCCGGAAAAGTCTCGCGCAGAGCCGCGATCACACCGGGACTATCGAGGCGCATAAAAGTATTAATCTTGCGTTCCAGGGCCATATTCGATACCAGCGCACTATTGGGGTCCTGACCTTTCACCTGCTTCAGAAGCCTGCTGGCTTCGTCATTATCGGGCTCCCTGTCGAGGGTGAATGCCAGGTTGTTCTCCAGGTAATCGTGACCCGGGTATATGAGCGTATTCTCCGGTAGCTCAGCAAGCTGCCTGGCAAAGGTTGTATACAGCTGCTGCGGATGGCCGCCGTGATGACAGTTACCTGCGCCCGCGTTGAACAGGGTGTCGCCGCAAAACAATGCCGGCGTATCGGTGTGGGAAAGCACGCAGATATGGCACATGGTATGCCCCGGTGTATCCAGTGCCTCGAGCTCTACGGTCTTACCGATCTTGATAACATCACCGGCCTGCAAGCCGACATCGATACCTGCAATGGAATCCCTGGCATTGGCATGCGCCAGCAGACGGGCACCGGTAGCGGCAATCAGGGGGCCGTTACCGCCGGTGTGGTCGGGGTGCTCATGGGTATTGAGCACCTGGGTTATGTCCCATCCCAACTCAAGAGCCCGGCCCAGGCACTTTTCATGGTCCAGCGGGTCCACGGCCATGGCCTCGCCGGTTTCCGGGCAGGCAATCAGGTAATTGAAATTCCGGTAGGCATTTCCTGTCCAAATCTGCTCAACGATCACGATAGTTCTCCCGTGGTTTCATCTGTTTTTAATTGCAGCCTGTTTGACCCGGTGTTCAGCGCAGCAAACAAAAGCTTAGCACAACATCAGCCAACCCCTGTCAGGTCGACAATCCTGCTCTCGGATCTTCCCGAAAGACTGGCCAGCGATCCACAATGGCACTATTTTCATAGACGGCGATATCCCCAAACTGCAGGAAAACAAACTCACTTTGCCTGGGCCGCAAGAATACCCAGTCGTCGGGCTGGAGGTGAATATTGCGTGAACCGTTCAGCATTTCCTGGTTGGTAGAGCGCCCAAACAGGGGGTTGTTGATCAAGCCTGGAGGTGACTCAGGCAGCGCTTTCCAGTAACCGCCGTAGGTAAAAAACGTGCGGGCCCGGTTAGGATCCCACATCGATTGCACCGCCCCCAGATCGATACCGGGAATCTCAAGTGTATCCAGGCTCTTGAGAACCGGCGTGGCGATATAGCTGGCCGCCTCGTGGTCCGCCAGAGTGGGCAAGTCAAAATCCGTCGGTTTGACCAGGCAGGAACCCGCCGCCAGTTCATTGAAGGGATACTGCCCCTCGTTATACATCTGGTAGGTGGGACTCCCCCCCGCATTGAGAACCGCATCCTCAGGCCAACGCGCTCCCAGGTGCGCTTTCGCAAGATCAACGTAGTGCTGATACACCGCCACGGCCCGGTCGCGATAGCTCGCCGGGCTACCCACGGGCATTTTGACGACATGGGGTTCATACCCCATAAAACCGCAGAAATTGAGGTGCTGAGATTGGTTGACAAGGTCCAGCATGGCAAGCAGTTGCTCATCGCTGGTGACCCCACCGCGGTGCAAGCCCACGTCGAGTTCGATACAGATCAACATATCCTGCCCCAGGCTGCGGGCAAGCTCATTGTACTGGGCGACCCGCTGGGGGGTGTCCAATAACCAGCGCAACTGCCTGTGCGGCCGGAACTCCCCACCATCAAACTGGCGGTAGAAATTGCCCGCCGCTGTCACCGGCATGGGTTTACCCAACAGAATATCTGACTGGGGGAAGCGTGTTGTGACCTGGTTGATAAAGGGCTGGTGAAACAGCATCAGGCGATCGCTGCCAGAAGCCTCCATCACAGTTCCCAGTAATGACAGGGACGGCAGTGATTTGGCCACGATGCGGTAGTCGAAGCGCCCCTCCATATGGCTCACAAGCGTCCGCACATTCGTCAGCAAGCGACTGCGGTCTACAACCAGCGTGGGTTTGGCCTGCAATGACTTGTCCAGTGCATTGCCAATGTCCTGGAAATACGGACTGTGGTCGGCCCCCCCCTCTTTCGGTCGCAGCAACCACCCCAGGCCCACCGCGGCCGCGCCACCGATCAGCAGGGAGCGTCGCTTCACGAGCGCCCTCCTGCTAGCGGGAATAAGCTCGCAAGATACGGGTTGAGAAAACGCCCCTGCGGGTCCATTTGCCTGCGCACCTCGGCAAAGTCATCCCAGCGTGGATAAAGCTTGCGAAAATCCTGTCGCTGCAGGGTGTTGAGTTTGCCCCAGTGGGGGCGCCCGTTGTACTTGCGAAAAATGGGCTCTATGGTCTTGAAGTAAGGCGTAAAGTCTTCCTCGAAAAACCTATGGACTGCGATTGAGCAGCAGTCCTGCCGGTAGAACGGGCTGAGCCAGATATCATCGCCTTTGACAAACCGCACTTCGATCGGGAAAAACACCTCCGGATGCTGGCTCTCCAGGGCGACGCGCACCTCGCGCAGAGCCTGAAGGCCATTTTCCCTGGGCAGGTGATATTCCATCTCGTTAAAACGCACGTTGCGTTCGCTGGCATAATTTTTCCAGGAGTTCTCGATGGTCACCTCGTCGCCCAGGGTTTTCATATACGAACCCAATACCAATTCCCGCAAACCGGGCGACCATTCCAGCCAGTCACGCGCCCGCTGCAGGTCACGCACACCTTCATTGCCGTCCAGTTTTTCCGTCGAGCTGACCGCTTCATTGCTTATGTCTTGACTGTCGGTAAAACCCATGCCCGAAAATGGCACATAGTAAAATTCGAAATTGCGATGCTTGTCCGCCTCGCTGTCTGCCATCTCCAGGATCTCATCAAACTCGCGCCACACGGTTTCCCGCCGCAATCGATAGGGTTCCACATTCTGCAGCCTGACCTGGGTGATAATACCGAGAACACCGAGTGACACCCGCGCCGCCTCGAAAAGTTCTGTATTGTGTTGCCGGTCGCAATCTACCAGGTCACCGCGCGCATTCACCAGTTGAATGCCTTCGACCAGAGTCGACATGCAACCGATATCTACTCCCGTGCCATGGGTTGCGGTTGCCAGGCAGCCGGCGAGGGTCTGCTCATCGATATCGGGCATATTGACCAAAGCCTGCCCGGCCTGCTCCAGCGGGGCACCGATATCGCCCAGGCGACTGCCCGCCCGGAGAGTCGCTTGCAGTGAGGTCGTATCGTGGTCGACCAGGCCGCTGAGTCGGGACAGGGAAACAATGGTGCCCTCAGTAGGCACTAACGGTGTGAAGGAGTGCCCTGCCCCGACCGCCCGCACCACGCCGCTGCCCTCGGCAACAAGTGTCTGTAATTCACTTACCGAAGCGGGCGCCACCCGTGCCTGGGGCAGGCACGTTTGAGAACCCGACCAGTTACGCCAGGGTAAACGGCGCGCCCCGCCGGTTGCAGCAACCGGGTCAGCTGCGGACAGAAGGTCCGCCCTGGGACTCAGTGCCGCTGCAACGAGCGCCGACAACATCGTCCTGCGCTTGAGCATCAGTTTTGCCCCTGCGCCATAAACAGGATCAAGGCTTCAAACTGCAGGGCATCACAGTCCATACAAAGCCCGAACGGGGGCATGCCGCCAAATCCATTTACCACGTTATCCACCAGTGTATCCATTCCCTTGGCCATGCGCGGGGACCAGGCTGCAGCGTCGCCAGTGAGTGGTGCGCCGGTGGCCGCCACGGTATGGCAACTGGCACAGCTGCGTTGGTAAATAGCCGCCAACGCGGCGTCCTGCGGCTGCAATGTGCGACTGACACTCTGGGCCTGGGATGGACCGGAGGGGCCCTCGCCGCAGCCGAACAGTAGAGCCGTACCGACTGCTGCAACAACTTTTATGACTGACTTTCCAAAGTGCATACACTTTCTCCGGGCTATGTGATCTGTCCGCCATTGCACCACTTTCTTTGCAGCGCAATCCGACGATTATAATACTAGGGCTGCGGCTTAGCAGGCGAGCAGGTGACTCCCCCACCGTCTTGCCACCATTGGTCCAACAAGGTACCAATGGTATTGGGAACCACCAGGTGCGCGGCGTACCAGGTATGCAAACAGCGTATACGCCGGTAGTCGGCAATCCCGCCAATGCCCCTTTTTGACAGCACCTCGCCAAAACCCAGTTCGCTCAGACGCTGATCGGCTGTCGGGGAAATAAAGCTTGCACGCAGAGCGATATGCGCCTTATGGTCGCCCTTCATCTGCTGCTGCAACTGCAGATCCTTATCAACCCGGTGCTGGAACTGCTTGATCAGCCCCGCGGCCTCAACCTGGTCTATACGATAATTCAGAGCAGGGTCCACCAGCCAGAACAGGGTGGGGAACGGCGTATCATCAACCAGGGAGGCGACCCGAATAACCATCGGACTGCCGTCCATGGCCGAC
Source organism: uncultured Gammaproteobacteria bacterium (assembly GCA_963765545.1). Taxonomy (GTDB): domain Bacteria; phylum Pseudomonadota; class Gammaproteobacteria; order Pseudomonadales; family Halieaceae; genus JARRPM01. The sequence goes on from CAVXWW010000004.1 coordinate 827,093, forward strand.
ACGGCAATGGCTTCCAGGCCCCGGGGTTCGCGCCCCAGCAATTTGGCGACCTGAGCGCGTACTTCTGCATTAATCGTCACGATACCAGTGTCCAAAACTGCCAGGGCCTGAATTCTACGCCAGACACAGGTATGAATACGAATTCCCCGTTGAATTCTCTCCGCCGCTGGCACCACCTACCCCCCGGTGTTTGACAAACAACCGGCTAGCCCATAGAGTCCAGCCGATCCAGGTGCCTACCGTGATTGCAGTGACTCTTGTCGCTATGTTTGCTGGGTGGGTTAAATGGGAAGTGTGGCTGGCGCAGTGCCAATCCACCGCTGCCCCCGCAACGGTATACAGCCAGTCGCTGTCAGCCCGATACCTGCCTGGCGATATGCAACGATGGAGCGGAGGGCTTCACCAACGGCTGCCCCACACCATTGTGTGCGATGCCTCCCAACCCCCTCTCTCTATCGCCATTGTTACCCGGTTGTTTTGACGCCCCACGACCTGCCTGCTGGGCAGCGACTGCAGTACAGGCCCGGGGTAAACAACCGATTCAAGGACTGCCGCTATGGAAAAGACCAGCAAAGACGCAAAGCACAAAGCCGCCATGCAGAAACAGAAGGTGAGTGTCGACGCGAGCATAGAAGCGGCTGATACAGAGCGCGGCGTCGCTATTTTACTCACAGGCGACGGCAAGGGTAAGTCCAGCTCGGCATTCGGCATGGTGATGCGGGCCCTGGGTTATGGCCAGAAGGTGGGCGTGATCCAGTTTATCAAGGGCGAGCAGTTATCCGGCGAGGAAATCTATCTCAAGGAACACTGTCCGCAAGTCACTTTCTACCAGATGGGTACCGGCTTTACCTGGGACACCCAGGACCGCAGCGCCGACATTGAAGCGGCACAGCGTACCTGGGCAGTTGCCAAACCGCTGCTGGAGGATGCCAGCCTCGATCTGGTGGTGCTGGACGAACTCACCTACATGATCGCCTTCAAATACCTTTCCGAGGAAGAGATCATCGCAGCCATTGCCAACCGGCCCTTCGGCCAGAGTGTGGTGGTAACCGGTCGTGGCGGTGGCAAGGCATTGCAGGACGTCATGGACACCGTCTCCGAAGTGAAGGAGATCAAGCACGCCTATCGCGCGGGTATCAAGGCTCGCAAGGGCGTAGATTATTAGTCAGCCCAAATCGAAAGCTCGCAGCGGCGCGCGCCCGCTGCTGGTCACCCTGGCAGTAGCGCTGCCACTGGCTATCCTGCTGGGGATCAGCGCCGGCGCTGTCAGCCTTGGAATCCCAGAGGTTTTTGCCGGCATAGCCCGAACATTGGCGGGCGGAGAGCAGGACCAGGCCGCAATGATTGTGGGCCAGATACGACTGCCGAGGGTACTGCTGGCGGCGCTGATGGGTGCGGTACTGGGCATGAGTGGCGCAGCAACCCAGGGGCTGTTTCGCAATCCCCTGGCGGACCCATCGCTGATTGGAGTGACGGCTGGAGCTTCCCTTGGCGCGGCCCTGGCTATCGTGTTGGGAGGTAACCTGCTGGGGGGTTATACGGCGCTCACAGCGGTTTCTGTCGGGGCATTCGTCGGTGGTGCGATTGCGGTTCTGTTTGTCTACCGTCTTGCGACCAGTGCCAGTGGCACGTCGGTTTCCACCATGCTGTTGGCAGGCATCGCCATTACCGCACTCGCCGGCGCCCTGGGCAGCCTGTTGGAATTTCGTGCCGACAATGACATGTTGCGTCGTATCTCACTGTGGAAGATGGGCGGAATGGATGGCGCCAGCTATCCACGCTTACTAGTGGCAGGGATAGTCAGCGCCGCCATGCTGCTGGCACTGCCACGGTATTCCGGCACGCTCAACGCGCTGTTGCTGGGCGAGTCGGAGGCTCGTCATCTGGGCATAGATGTCGGCCGGGCCAAAGTCGCATTGATCACCTGGGTGGCAATAGGGGTTGGCACCTCCGTGGCCCTGGTCGGCACTATCGCCTTCGTAGGCCTGGTGGTACCACATATCGTACGCATGCTGGTAGGGCCGGACCACCGGGTCTTACTGCCGGCCTCAGCCCTGGCCGGCGCCATTTTGCTGGTGGTAGCCGATACCCTGTCACGCACGGTTATAGCACCCACTGAACTGCCGGTCGGCATCATTACGGCTATTGTCGGTGTGCCGTTTTTCGTGTCGCTACTGCGCCAGCGCCACCACTACGGCATGCAATCGTGAGCGTGCTGCAACTGGATCGCGTGTGCGCTGCCCCCTGGGGATCAAGGCTGCTGGACGACATCAGTGTGAACCTGGAGCGGGGCAAGGTCCTCGGACTGGCAGGCCCCAACGGGGCCGGTAAGTCCTCTTTACTGCGCCTTGTCGCGGGGGATATTGGGCTGGAGGCCGGTCGACTGCTGTTGAGCGGCAAAGCTCGCAGCGACTGGCCTCGCCAGCAACTGGCACAAAAACTGGCTTACCTGCCGCAGCTGTCCTTGCTCAACTTCCCCTATACGGTCGAAGAAGTGGTGGGACTGGGACGAATGCCACATGACACAGGCCTGTTGGCAGACCAGGTGATTATCTCCCAGGTGATGGTCGCGACCGACATCTCGCATCTGCGCCAGCGACTCTATACCCGGCTGTCTGGTGGCGAAAAGCAGCGGGTGCAACTGGCGCGGGTACTCTGCCAGATCTGGGATGCGGGCGACGATGGTCTGTTACTGCTGGACGAACCCACCACGGCCCTTGATCTTGCCCACCAGCAACTCGTACTGGACGTTGTGCGCGAACTGACCGGTCGCGGCTGTGCGGTGGTACTCGCGATCCATGACCTCAACCTGATCGCGGGCATGGCCGACACTATCGCCGTGCTGGCTGGTGGACGACTGGCCGCCTGTGGACCGCCGCAAGACATCTTCACCGAGCAGCTGTTCCACGATGTCTTCTCTATCGATGTGGTAATCCAACAGCACCCCGATCGCAACCAGCCCCTGGTCATCAGCAGGTGACGCTGTGAGTATCAAAGCAATCTGTACACGCTTGCTGCTGGCACTGCTGATGCCGATCGGCGTCCACGCCCAGGCCATCAGCGTGATGGACTTTTCCGGGCGCACGGTTACCCTGGATGCGCCGGCGCAACGCATCGTGGCACTGGCCCCGCACAGTGTCGAGAACCTGTTCAGCGCCGGCGCGGGCGAGGCGCTGGTCGGCGTCGTCAGCTCCAGCGATTTTCCCGAGCAGGCTGGCGCACTACCACAGGTTGGCAGTTTTAACGCTTACAGCCTGGAAGCTATCGCGGCAGTGCAACCCGACCTTATTGTTATGTGGGGTTCCGGTAATGGTCCGGGCACCCTCGCCAAACTCGAGGTACTGGGCATTCCTGTATTTGTCAGCGAGCCTCGAAAGCTGGAGGATATTCCCCGTGATATAAGGTCGTTGGGAATACTGGCGGGCACCGTTGAGGAAAGCGAAGCGCAAGCCAGCAGCCTTGAAGAGGCGCTGGACGCCCTGCGCGCACGCTACAGCCAGCGCGCTCCCAAAAAGGTCTTCTATGAAATCTGGAATAACCCGCTGCAGACCATCAACGGCCAGCACCTGATCAGTGAGGTGATCAGCCTGTGCGGGGGCCGCAATATCTTCGACGACGTGGCCACGCTTGCACCGCGGGTCAATATCGAGTCGGTTTTGGAGTTGGCCCCCGATGCGATTATTGCCAGCGGCGTAAAGGATTCCCGCCCGCATTGGCTGGACGACTGGCGCCGTTATCCGGCACTACCGGCGGTGCGTGCGAACGGCCTGTTTTTTGTCCACCCGGACCTGCTGGAGCGGCCCACTACCCGCATACTACAGGGCGCCAGTATCTTGTGCGAACAGCTCGACACCCTGCGTAAGCCAGCCAGACACGAGGTAAAGTCGCCCTAAGCCCGGCATCAACTCAACAGGGACCAGATAACAACAGTTGCCAGAGCCGTTGTGTTTGTTAAGCTCAGCTCTCCACGCCACCTCGGCAAGCCAACCAAGAATGAGCGAGAAGCGAGTATGAAGCCGGAAACCATTGCCCTGCATGCAGGTTACGCGGGTGACCCTGCCACCCATGCAGCCACCACACCGATCTACCAGACTACGTCATACACCTTTGACGACACCCAGCACGGGGCTGACCTGTTCAACCTCGCTGTGCCCGGGAATATCTACAGCCGTATCATGAACCCCACCAACGCGGTGCTGGAACAACGACTGACAGAACTAGAGGGGGGCGTTGGCGCGCTGGCAGTTGGGTCCGGCATGGCCGCCATTCGCTATGCGATAGAGGCCATTGCCGAAGTAGGCAGTAATATCGTCAGCACTACGCAACTCTACGGGGGCACCTATAACCTTTTCGCCCACACCTTTCCCCGCCAGGGCATCGAGGCACGTTTCGCCAAGGCCGATGATTTCAATAAAGCCGCCTCACTGATCGACGAAAATACCAAGGCCCTGTTCTGCGAATCCATCGGCAACCCGGCAGGTAATATTGTCGACATAGAAAAATGGGCCGAGATAGCACACAGTGCCGGGGTGCCATTAATTGTCGACAACACCGTCGCAACCCCGGTTTTATGTCGTGTGTTTGACCATGGTGCAGACATCGCGGTGCACTCCCTGACCAAATACATAGGTGGCCACGGAACGACCATAGGCGGGGCCATCGTTGACTCCGGCAAGTTTGACTGGGCAGCCCATGCACAGCGCTTTCCCATTATGAATACCCCCGACCCCTCTTACCATGGAGTGGTCTACACCGAGGCCATGGGTGAAGCGGCCTACATTGGCCGCTGTCGCGTCGTGCCCCTGCGCAATACTGGCGCGGCGATGTCACCACACAGCGCCTTTCTCATCATGCAGGGCCTGGAAACCCTCAGCCTGCGCATGAAACAGCACTGCAAGAATGCCAAAAACGTCGCGAAGTACCTTCGCAAGCATCCGCAGGTGAGGTGGGTGAACTATGCGGGCCTGGACGACAGCCCCTATCGCGAAAACAGCAAGAAATTCTGCAGCGGCAAGGCGGCAGGTATCCTGAGTTTTGGCATCGAGGGTGGCTTCGAGGCCGGCGGGCGTTTTATCGATGCCCTGCAGTTGATACTACGTCTGGTCAACATCGGCGACGCCAAATCCCTGGCCTGCCACCCTGCGAGCACCACTCACCGCCAGCTCAACCCGGAGGAACTCAACTCCGCGGGGGTCAGTGAAGATATGGTCCGCCTGTCGATAGGCATCGAGCACATAGATGACATCCTCGCGGATATCGAGCAGGCGCTGGCGGCAGCAAAATAGCCGGCCTGCTCGAAGATTATCGATCGCGACCCGCCTATAGACAGCTCTCTTTTGCGATGGGCTAATGGGAGGGTTACTTACAGTCGCCGACAGACCGCAGACGGGCTTGTTCATCATTCAGATAGCGGACCCCAGTATACAAGCGATGAATTCCGCGCCGAGCTGCAGGAAAACGACATCAAGTCCAACATGAATGGATCGGGAAAATGCTATGACGACGCTGTTGTGGAGCGCTTCTTCGGCGTACTGAAACGGGAACGAATAAATCGTGTCAGTTATCGCGCCAGGGCCGAGGCACAGTCCGATCTATTCGAATACATCGAGGTGTTACACAGTCAAAAACGGCGCCACGGCTATCTGGGCAATGTCAGCCCAGCCGCATTCGAGAAGTGGGCATGCCGGATTATATGAAACCGTCCACTAAATCGGGGCAAAACCAGTCGGTTACAGCGAGTGCTCGGCTGCGACATTGCAACCATCAGGACTCATCTACATTGCTAATTCGCTAGGGCACGGGTTTCATGTTATGTCGTATCGTCTTTAACGATACGAAGTTCTGCTGAGAACCGTGTCTCCCCTTGCTCGACAGGGCACAATAACGCGACAAGTTCGGCCAGCTTTTTCCAATCCAGTGGCTTCTGCAAGTGCATCGTGCCGCCAAGGTGCTCCAAGGATCTCGTCGCTACCTCTTCTCGCGTCTCGCCTGAGATCGTGATGATTTGCAATCGCCGGCCTTTGCTTCTGGTTTGACTCCGATAAATTCGACGTGCAAGGGACAACCCATCCTCGCCTGGCAAAACAATATCCGTGATCAGCAGATGGATCTGTCTGGACTCATAGAGGTCCCATGCCTGCTCTGCACTGGTCGCCTTAAGTACCTCTATTCCCAAACTCTCGATAACCGTACCGGCCAGTAGTAACAAGTTGGGATCATCGTCTACGAGCAAGACAGTTTTTTTAGCGCGCGTTTCCCAGTATCCTTCTTCATCCATCTGCTCTAAGACCGGCGGGCACGCATCGTCCATATTAGCCGGTTTAAACCTGCAAATCAGTCCTTCACTACTGTAAGTGGTGCCGAGATTCTCTACCCCGATTTGGGTGGCCAACAAATCAGAGAGGCGATCCAATAATCCGATCAGGTCATGCTTGGCCGCTGCAGCGACGCTGGGTTCTACCGACTCTTCCAATGCTTCTAGCAGTTGCGAAATATCCAATTTCTTCATAAAACACCCTGTTGGCTCAGCTAATCTTTGAGTACACCTTCTGGGTTATAGCCTCTTGTATGCCTGGGCGCTATTGTATCCTTCACAGGGCCTCTAAAGAACGTGGTTTGGTTGGCTGCTTTGCCCTATCCAAGTAATGATAAGCTGCACCGTCACATGTCGTCAATTCCAAGATATGAAAGCCTATTTTTCATTTACACACTTCCGCGCTCAGAGTAGAACCGGCCGTCAATTCATTGACGCTTAAAACAACAAATATGCTCGACATCGTTTTACCGACAAATCCCCAGGACGATCTATGACTAAATCACCTCCTATACCCATGTTTTTAGTATGGGAATTTCTGTGGTTATACCATTGATGTGCATCAACCCTTAGATAACTACGAAAGATCGGAGTAGTCGTACACCCGCCTCGTGCGGATTTTTATTGCCTGGATTTTTAGGTTTGCATGACTCAAATGCGTCGTGAGCTGCCGTCAACGGTCTCACCCGATCTCGTCCGCTCCGCCACCAGATAGCGGCCATTCGCGGAGCCTGAAACCTACCCCCTGAAGGGCATGTTTGTGCCATTTGCGGTCCTAGCGTCGAGCCGGGTCTCAGCCCGACACTACAATTCGGGGAACTACCGCAATGGCCTAAAAGCGGCGGTATGTCCTGTGATACCGTGAGGGCACAAAACGACCCTAACCTGCCGTTCGTTGAGGCTGCTTGAGACAATCCGGCAACTCGAACCAGGGCCCGAAGCTACCTGTATTATCTGGGAGTTCGGGCCGCGCGCAAGGACTCCCCTGGCGCGCGAATTGCACAGCAATGGTCAAAGGAGGTGGTCATGCGAATCCTCATCTACGGTGCCGGGAACATTGGATGTCTGTACGCAGCCAAGCTCCCCCAGAGCGGGCAAGATGTCGCGATTCTGGCGCGCGGCGATCGCTACGACGCCCTCCGCGACCACGGGATCACGTTGGAGAATGGAGTTTCAGGCGAGTGCACGACAACCTCCGTCTCGGTCGTCGATTGCTTGGATCCCGGAGATGCGTACGACCTCGTGCTCGTGGTTTTGCCAAAGCCTGCGCTCGCCGAGGTGCTGCCGATACTCGCTGCGAACGAACGCACGCCGAGCGTGATGTTCTTCGGGAACAACGCCTCTGGCCCCGAGCCCATGATTTCGGCTCTGGGCAGAGAACGCGTTCTCCTCGGATTTCCCGGAGCCGCTGCCATACCTCACGACGGCACCATTCGATACGTCATCACGTCGCGGCGTGAGCAGCCGACGACGATCGGTGAGCTCGACGGCGGGTGCTCGGAGCGGATCGCGGCCATCGCCAGCGCGCTCGAAGGGGCCGGCTTTCCGGCGTCGATCTGCGCGAACATGGACGCGTGGCTTAAGACGCATGTGGCGAAGATTCTGCCGACCGGCGGCGCCCTATTCTATGCAGGCGGGCATGCCGAGCAGCTCGCAACAAACCACGAAGCGCTCCGGCTGATGGTGCGTGCGATTCGTGAAGGCCTCGAGGTACTGCGCGCCAACGACATCGCTATCACCCCGTCGAATCACCGCGTGCTGCAGTGGCTGCCTGAGTCGCTGATAGTGTTTCTCATGAAGCGCATGTTCAGCGGTGAGACGATGACCATCAAGGTCGGCCATGCGGGGCACGCACACCGCGAGCTTCAAATGTTGGCCCAAGAATTCCAAGCCCTTAACGCAGCCACAAGGCTCCCAACGCCAGCGATGGATCGACTGAACGAGCACCTCGCGTCCACGGCGGCCCACGACTTGGCTTCGTAAACCGCCGCGTACGCGAGTAGGTTTGAGGACCGAGTAATCAGCGGCCAGTTTAACATTGGCAACTGGCTGCCACCATCCGGCCCCTATGTGGTTTGGCCCCTCTAAATCGGACCACCTTGTTGAGCACTATACTGTGCGAGGAGGTGTGTCATGGCAGAAAGGAAGCGCTACAGCGCGGAGTTCAAACGACAAGTTCAACGGCGGGCGGCTGAGCCTGGCGTAACCGATGCCCTGGTCTGTGAGGAGCTGGGTGTCAGTACCCGACAACTGCGCCGATGGAAGGATCTGGTTCACGAACATGGTGAAGAGAAGGTTTTCCCTGGGCACGGTAATAGTCGGGACGATGAGATCACCAAACTCAAACGAGAGTTTACCAGAGTCACTGAGGAGCGTGATTTTTTAAGACAAGCCACAGTCAAAAGCGGACATTAGCCAGGGTTTTCCTATCACCCCGTCCCCAGCATAAACCCGAACCCAGCCCCCGGCGCCAACCCTGCCATCACGCCTAGCACACAAGACTCCGCGGAAGTCTGCCGCAAGTATTTAACAATAGCCTGATGTTTGTTCATTCGGAAAAGATAGCTGTTTTACAGGGTTTTTTTCAGCGTTTCAAAATTGGGCGTGTATATGTAGGGATATTCGTTTTATGGCCCATAAGCTATTGTTTTTAAAGGGTCTGTGGTGCCCGGGACCGGAATCGAACCGGTACAGCCGTTAGGCCGGGAGATTTTAAGTCTCCTGTGTCTACCAATTTCACCACCCGGGCAGAAGTAGCAACTGAAGGGACTGGCGTCCCCACCTGAGCGGCAGGATCATACCATAATATTTGCGAGATGGGCCGCTCCAAATAGCAAGTATGTTGTCTGTGATTCAGGCCTGCATGCTACACTTCCGCGGGGTCATTTTCAGGAAAGCCTGGCTGATGCGTCGAGTATTATTCGTCCTTGCTGGAGTCATTGTAGCCTTGTCCGCCACTCTTTTACTGGCGCTGCGCTCAGAGTCGTTTGTGCTCAATGCGGCGCGCTGGACGGTAGAAAGGTTCTCAGAATTTACACTTGAACTGGTCAACCCCCATGTGAACGTCTATGCCGGCGAGCTGTCCGCTGACCAACTTCACCTTAAACCAAAATCCGGGAACGCCCCCGCACTGCTCTCTGTACTTGGTCTTGACGCCATGATGCACGGGGAGGACAGAGGCTACGCAACGTCTGTGAGCGCGGAATCGGTTCTCATCTATGTCTCCGACAGCGATAATGTCGAAGACCCGCAACCCCTGGAATGGCTGGGTTATCTGAGCAGGCTACCTACAAAACTGAACCTTGAGCAGGTTCACCTGATAACAGAGACTGAGAACACCTGGATCTTCCCGCTCAAAGTACTACGCGGAAGCAGGCAGCCTGAGGGTAACTATCGTTTCACCGCCGACGCCGACTACGAGGGTGAGCCCCTGGGTATCGCCCTTGACTTGCTCGCCGTAGACCGTGGCCGGGGCGTTGCGGCTGCCGAGACAAACATCACGTTTACCGCGCCGGTGAGCGGCAGCGAAATGAAACTCGCAGGCAGACTCGAAGGTAGCGATCAATTCTTTCACTACAACTTTAATATTAATGCGTCATTCACGGATATACGCGAAGTACTCAAGGGCTTCGACGGGGCCGCAGATCTCACCGGGGCACTTGCTTTACAGGGCACGGTGGTGGGCGATACCACCGGTTTTGTACTTTCTGACGCCACCTTCAAACTGGACAACATGCCAGAGTACAGCTTTAATTCCCGCGGCTGGCTCAACTACCGGGTGTCAGGTGAATCCGGACTGGAATTGACTGCCGAAGGCGAACTGGCGTCAGTGGAATACCTGGTTAACTGGCTGGGTGTCGATCTGGGAGAACTCGGAGCAGCGCAGAGCAATATCCGCCTGATTGGCAGCCTTGATAAACCTGTAATAGATTCATTCAAACTCGTAACCGGCAATGATGCTGGCCTGATTGTCAGCATTGGCGGCCGCCTCAATTTGTATGGGGCCGTGGACGATAGCAATGCCCAGGAAAACAGCCTCGCGGTAGAATTGGAAGGGCCCTCGCTCGCGGTATTGCAGGAGTGGTTGGGCGAACTTCCCTTTGAAACAGGGCAGTGGCACGCCAGTGGCCTGCTCACTGGCTACCAGGGAAATCTCTCCCTGGCTAACGTCACCCTGCAAACAGGTACCCCAGAGACTGTTGAGCTACGCGCTAGCGGGGCTATAGGCAGCATTATCAATGCACCTGAACCGGACGCTGGCTACATTTTCAATGACATTGCATTCATGCTTGAGGCTTCAACACCTGACTCCGGTTCACTGGCTCGCCTGCTCCAGCTCGAGGGGATACCCCCCCACCAGGACGTGCGGGCGTCTGCGGATATCAGCGGGACAGGCGAAGAGCTACAACTTGCCAATGGCCAGGTGCTCATTTCCTCGAGCGATCTTCAAGCGACAATCGGCCCCATAAGTGCCGTGGTTCGTCCCACTTCGAAAGTGCCGCTTGATCAGTTGACCGCCCCGCTAATTCTCGAGCTGAGCGACACCTCTACACTGTCCCAATACATTCCCTGGCCAATACCTGTGCTTGGGCCCCTGAAGATCACTGCCAGGGTAGCCCAGAACAAGAGTCAGTATCAGCTGCTGGATCTGGTCGCCGGTTTCGGCGAAGGCGAGATGAAATTTGAAACAAAGGGCCGTGTTGGCAACCTGGCCGACGTCAGTGATGTGTCACTCACCACCAAGGTTATCGGCTTGGAAAGCCGAACCCTGCTGGCGACCGTTATACCCTCGTTGAGCGGTGGAGGCTCCCTGGGCAAGTTAGGCGGTTTTTTCAGGCTGACGGAAAAACAGGGCCAGTGGACGGTGGCGGACCTGGAGCTGGCCAGTGGCAGCAAGGACACAGCTGTTCAACTCGCGGTCAACGGCGAGGTACGCGACATAACCGGGAACAGGTTCGTCGATCTGGCCGCACGATTCAGGCTGGACGATCAGGCGCTGATCGCATCACTGGTAAGCATGTCCACAGCGCCCATCAGCGGCAGCCTCAAGTTGAGGTCCTCGCAAGACCTGATTCGCGCCACACTCAGAGGCCACGTCGGTACCACGAGCATTGCAGGTGACGCTGACGTTACCGTTTCCGACGAGGGTATAAGCCGTGTTAGCGTGGCCGTTGAGACGCCTCACCTGCACCTGCAGGATTTTGGGGTTTTGCCGGCCCGGGAAACTGTCCAGGATCAAGTTGTGGTGGCTCCGGTCGACCGGGAAACCCTACCGGCATTAATACGCAGGATAGCACCTGCCTACCCCGTTGATATGTCCCTCAAAGTGGGTCGCATAAGTGGTGACTACAGCAGTATCGACAGCCTGGAAGTGCGCATAAGCGGGCAGGAGAACCGCTATACGCTGGAGCAGTTTTCCGCCAGGTATAAACAGGCGCCGACCGAAATCCGGGGCGTTGTAGATCTCAATCCAGACCCTCCCGCCCTGAGCCTCGCCGGCCAGGCCAACGCCATTCCACTGGGCGGGTTACTCAAGGATGTGGGCGTTCAATCCAATGTCTCCGGCGCACTGACTGTGCAGGGCGGAATTACCGTAATGGGAGACACCCGCGAGTCGCTGGTTGCCAGCCTCAACGGCAGCGTCGCATTCGCCCTGGAAGATGCCATCATTGAAGGTGCCGCCTACGACTTGCTAGCCACCGACCTGCTGGCCTGGATCTACTCCGGCGCATTGACCGAAAAATCAACTCACATCGATTGCACGATGGCCAGATTCCAGCTGAGCCAGGGGGTAGCTACCTCGGACAGCCTGTACATCGAGTCTGCCAGAATGATTGCGACAGGCACGGCGAAATTCGACCTGGTAAATGAGCGAATGGATTTGCGGATCACACCCAAGTCCAGATCACGCCTGTTCCAGGTGCCATCGGAGGTCAGGCTGAAGGGTGATATAAGTAACCCCGAAGCTGATGTTTCCGCGATCAGCGCGGTTGCGGATGCGACCACGTCTGCGATCATGCTTATCCCTAGCCTGACGCTGAAGCTGTTTGGCCTGGACAGTTCGTCGGACCAAAAATACCGCCCCTGCCAGGCCGGGCTCGGCAGTTAGGCTGGCGGTATTGCCGGCGCCCCGTGCTACACTGGCGGACGGCAAAAACAACACTAATAAGGTCGTGTTATGGCTTCTGCAAGAGGCGAGTTCAGTTCCCGGTTTGGTTTCGTTATGGCCGCCGCAGGCAGCGCGGTCGGTCTGGGAAATATTTGGGGCTTTCCCACGCAGGCTGCCAGTAATGGCGGCGCGGCTTTCCTGGTTGTGTACCTTGTTGTTGCGTTTACCCTGGCCTACCCCGCCCTGATGGCTGAATTGATCATAGGCCGCCACGCCCACGCCAATGCAGTATCTGCACTGCGCCAGATATCCAATAACAGCATCCAACGCCTGGCTGGCGGTTCCACCGGTATTATTGGGTTCATTGTGGCGAGCCTCATTCTGAGCTTTTACGCCATTGTCGCGGGCTGGATGATGGCCTTTTGTCTTTCTTCCCTGCTTACCCTGCTGGGCGGGGACGCCTTCGCGAACTGGCTGACCTCCTTCGACTTCACCCGCAATATAGTGGGTATGCTTATCTTTATGGTACTGACCGTATTGATAATCGCGCGCGGCGTGCAAAATGGCATAGAACGCTGGTCAGAGCGCCTTATGCCCGTACTACTTGTTACCCTGGTGATGCTGGTTATTTACGTATTGACACTCGATGGCGCTGTGGAGGGCCTGAAAGTGTACCTGCTGCCTGACTTCGAACGCGCACTGTCGCCCGACCTGATCCTCAATGCACTGGGCTCCGCTTTTTTCTCTCTGTCGCTGGGGGTAGGTACCATGCTTATCTACGGCTCATACCTCGATGACAGGCAAAACCTGCCCCTGGTGGGAGGTATGGTAACCGCCGTAGATATTGGTATAGCGGTACTGGCCGGCTTCCTGGTGTTACCTGCAATGTATGTTGCCCTGCATAACGGGGTTGATATCTTTACACCTGCCGGCGACCTCATTTCTGAAGACACACTGATTTTTACGGTGCTGCCCGCGTTGTTCGCAAGCATGGGCCTGGCCGGGGTGCTGGTATCCATTTTCTTCTTTTTCCTGATGAGCATCGCCGCCCTCACCTCCTCCATATCGATGCTGGAGGTGCCGGTGGCCTACGTGGTCGAGGCGCATGGGGTGGCGAGAAAAAAAGCGGCCTACCTGATCGGTGGCTGCATAGCTGCAATCAGTACCACCATTTTGCTCAATTTTGACACGCTGTTCGGACTGGTCGTAACTGTCACTACCCGCTACAGCCAGCCCCTGATAGGTTTCGTCTTCTGCATCTTCGTGGGGTGGATCTGGCACCGTGACCAGTTACTGCAGGAGCTGCGCAAAGGTAATCCGGAGATTGAGCAGGGATGGTTCTGGAAGGTGTGGCCCTGGTGGGTACGCGTGGTTTGTCCAGCCGTCATTCTTGCAATCTTCTTGCAGTCACTGCGCGGCTAGAACCCAACCAAAAGGCTTACTTGAGGCTTATCAGCCCCTCTTCCTCCACTCGCTGGGTGGGAACAAGCCCCTTGAAATCGATCTTGGCGGTAAATCGATAGGTCAGCTCATCCTCTGCTGTCTGGGGCAGGCTGGCTAACAGCTTCAATACCTGAAACAGCTTGAGGCTGGCCTCCAGGGTAACAATACCCTCACTGTAGCCCTCGATAACAGGAACGTCGTTGCTCACACCGGTAATCACCTCGGTTCCAACAAGTTCGACCCCATAGCTGATGCCGGATATGTCGAGCTGCTGTTCGTTGGGGTTTTGCACACGCAATTTGATCAGAAAACGCGGCCCTCCACCCTCAGACGGCAAGCTGTCGAAACTCTCAAGGGTTACATTAGGCGGGTCCATCTTCGTGGTCAGGCCGGCGCAGCCTGTCATCAAAAAAGCCCATGCCAATAAGGCTATCGCATATCCAGCTACGCGGTTGGTCACGGTGTCACTCCTGTCGACTGTGTTGAACGGCACTATTCATGGCCCGGGCCCGGGCCCGCGTGTGCCGCGAAAAAAATACGTGGCATAGGCAGCACTGCCAATGGCAAAAACAATGGCGACCCAGTCGCCCGTTCTGCTGTACATCCAAAGACTGAACACAAACATCGCGACAGCAACGACCAATGCAATACCGCGCGCCACCTCAGGCGCCTCGCACGACGGACATCACAGGGACTGACATCCGGCCCACAGGGAAGCTTCAATGCAAGGTATATGTGTCATGGCGATGCTGGGGCTCAGTTCAAGTGCACTTGCAGTGTAGCGTGACTCGACAGCGATGCAACATTCATCGCGGCGGAAACCTGCTTCCTGTGCTGAGCCCAACAGGTAGACTCAGCGCTCACCTGCAGCATGAAAATCCACGCTAGCGGGCGCCGCAGAAAATCCCAGATCATCCGCAGTTAATGCAGCCAGTGCCCGCTCCCGGTCGGCCTGGTTGAACGTGCCAGTTGTCAGGCAAAACTCCACGAGGTTGTCGTTAGGGTCTTTGGTATAAATAGAGTGACACCAATTGTGATCGATCTCCAACACGTCCAGCCCTGCCTCCAGCCACCGTTGTTTTCGCTGCACGAGGTCTGCCAGGTCGGCAACGCCAAAGGCGATATGATTGATGTGATCGGGCAGGCCCGCCGCTTTCGACAGGCTGGTTTCAATCTCTCCCGCGCCAGGCACCTCGTGCAGCTCCCAGAAGGCAATGAAGGCATGATCATTTTCCATGCGATAGAAAAAATGTTTGGCCCAACCGCCGCCGGGGACTGAATCGATTTCAACTTTAACCAGTTCAAAACCCATCAGGTCTTCATAGAAGCGGTGAGTCTCGCCGATGTCCCGGGCGGCCATGGCCAGGTGGTGATATGACATTGCCTTCCCCCTGTCAGTCGTCGCGATCGACCACGCCCATCACATCGTCCTGACCGCCGGCCGGTGCGGCAAGCTCTGTGATGCGTTCGTCGATATCATCATACTCCAGCCGCAGGGCGCGGCTCATGGTGGCGTGCATTTCGTAAAGCGCCGTGGTGTAAGTCAGCTCGAGGATCGCCTCATCGGAAAGCTCGCGCTTGAGCGCCGTAAAAATCGCATCCTGAACCCGACCACCCTCGAGTACCAGGGCGTCTGTGTACGCCAGCACGGCGCACTCGAGTGGGCTGAACAGGTCGCTCACCTGCCAGTGTGCAATTGCCTGAATTTTTTCTTCTGGCAAGCCGACAGAGCGACAGGATTTGCAATGCTGAGAGTAGACAAAGCGCGAACCCCGGGCAAAGCCGGCGCGTGTCTGGCCAAGTTCCCTGAGCTGCGGGTCCAGTTTACGAGCAGGATCACGGTAAAAACGGAAGCCGTTCACCGCATGTTCCAGACAATCCGGCACCAGGGCAAACACCGTCCACCAGTTCCCAGGGGTGCCCGTACTCGTGCCAGGTTCACTGACCGGGTCGCGACCGGGAAACAGCAGATCATACATTCGAGTGGCTAGAGAGCCTGCCTCGTTTCGCGGTACCTGTCGAAGTCTTGGCATCGTGGTATTCCCGAGAGGGCTGACCGTGCCCGGCGCGTAACGGAGCCGCGGCGCCGGAGGTAAAGTATATTATGAGGATATTTATCTATCTAATTGTTTTTATTGTGCTTTATTATTTCTAATATGGCGGTGAGGGAGGGATTCGAACCCTCGATACGTTGCCGTATACACACTTTCCAGGCGTGCGCCTTCGACCACTCGGCCACCTCACCGTTGAGGGCGCGAATCATACCACAAGATATACTGTATGCCAGTCCCGACAGCTGCCAAAGCGCGCAGGCAAGAGGGCCTGTGCGAGCTACTGTCGATTCATGCGCGGCAGCGGACGGGCTGCCGGGTCGGTGCTTCGAAACGGGTTGATATCGAGCCCGCCGCGGCGGGTATAGAACGCCTGGATATGCAACGACCGGGGGGCGACCCGCCGCTGGAGATCACAGAACATTCGCTCGACACACTGCTCGTGAAACTCCTGGTGCTGGCGGTAGGCGATGATGTAGCGCAGCAGGGAGCCATGATCCAGCGCCCTGCCCTCATAATGAATCCATACGCTGGCCCAATCGGGTTGGCCCGTGACCGGGCACAGGGACCGCAACAGGTGGGTATGAAGTTGCTCCTGCACAATGTCTTCGCAACGCAGCTCCAGCATGTCGGCACTGGGCTCGCCCTCAGGCGCACGGACCTCCAGGTGATCCAGGCACTGACCCGCAAGCACCGCGCCGCACAGGGCCTCGTCATCGATGGCCAGCAACTCAAGGCCAATTTCAGCACCTGCTATTTGCGCGATGTCCTTTTTGATTGTCGCTGCCACTTCCTGTTCATCGGCAAAACGGGTGTTATTGAGGGAGTTCAGGTACAGCTTGAAGGACTTGGATTCCACCAGGTTGGGCGAGCTGACGGGAATCGAAATGCGGCCCACCCGAACCACCGGCTTGCCGCCACTGTCCAGCCAGGATACTTCATAGGCGTGCCACAGATCGCCGCCGCTGAAGGGCAGGGCCTCGTCGCAACCGATCAGACTGCGCCCGGCGGCGCGGGGAATAGGATACAAAAGTTGGGGCGCATAGCTGTCCACAACCGGCGTGTGCCGGCCCAGCAACATTTCCTGTCCTTCTTCCGTGGTCACTACGCGCTTATTGCCTCAGCCTTTTGCCGGAGTTCAACAGGTGCATGCTGTAGGTGAATGCGAGCACAGTAAACAGGGCGATCATTCCAAACGCCAGCGGCAGGCTGACATCAGAGACTCCCAACACCCCGTAGCGAAAGGCATTTACCACATAAACCAATGGATTCAGCTTCGACACACCCGCCCAGAAATCGGGCAGCAGGTCCATCGAATAGAACACACCACCCAGGTATATAAGTGGGGTCAGTACAAAGGTGGGAATGATGGAGATGTCGTCAAAGTTATTGGCGTAAACCGCATTGATGAAGCCGGCCAGTGCGAACAGCGTCGATGTCATCAACACAACGACCACTACCACAAAGTAACTGTGAATATTAAGCTGGGTAAAGAACAGGGACACGGTCGTTACCACTATCGCCACCAGCAAGCCCCTACTGATACCACCCACCACATAACCCAGCAATATTATGTAATTCGGTGTGGGTGAAACCAGCAGTTCCTCCACACTGTTATTAAATTTGGAGCCGAAAAAGGAAGACACCACATTCGAGTAGGAATTGGTGACGATCGCCATCATGATCAGGCCGGGCACCACGAACTGCATGTAGGTAAAGCCGCCCATTTCGCCAATACGCGAACCGATCAGTGAGCCAAAAATCACGAAATACAGCGACATGGTAATCGCCGAGGGCAGCAGCGTCTGGGTCCAGATCCGCAGGTAACGCCTGATTTCCTTGCGCACAATCGTCATGAAGGCCACGTATTGCTCAGCTGCTGTCACGAGGCATCCTCCACCAGTTTCACGAACATCTCTTCCAGCCGGTTGGCCCGGTTGCGCATGCTGCTGATATGCACGCCCTGCCGATCCAGTTCGTCGAAGACCTGGTTGATGTACTGCCCCTTCTCAACTTCCACTTCAAGGGTATGTGGGTCAAGCTGACGCACGGTAAAGCCCTCGATTTCCAGGGACTCCGGCGCGTCTTCGACACAGTCCAGAATGAACACCTCTCGTTTCAGGCGTCGCAACAAGGCCTTGATGGAGCTGTGTTCAACTATTTCACCCTTGTTAATGATAGCGATATGTCGGCACAGGGCTTCGGCCTCTTCAAGGTAATGGGTAGTGAGAATAATCGTGGTGCCCTGGGTATTGATCTCCTTTAGGAACTCCCACATGGAGCGGCGCATTTCAATATCGACACCCGCAGTCGGCTCATCCAGGATCAACAGCCTGGGTTCGTGCACAAGCGCGCGTGCGATCATCAAGCGACGCTTCATCCCTCCGGATAACATGCGTGAGGGAACATCACGCTTGTCCCACAGGCCCAGCGCTTTGAGGTACTTTTCAGCCCTCTGCTTCGCCAGCTCGGGCGGCAGGCCATAGTAACCGGCCTGATTGACGACTATGTCCAGCCCCTTCTCAAACTGATTGAAATTGAATTCCTGCGGAACAATACCGATATATTTCTTGGCGGCGGCAAAATCCTCATCGATATCCACATCGAAAACAGATACTTTGCCGGAGGTTTTTGCCACCAGCGAACAGATAATGCCAATCGTGGTGGACTTGCCCGCACCATTTGGGCCCAGCATGGCAAAAAAATCGCCCTGCTCTACCTCAAGACTGATGCCCTTGAGAGCTTCAAAGCCATCGCCGTAAACCTTGCAGAGGTTTTCAATAGTGAGTGCTGGTATCATGCTGTCCTGGAAAAAAGGTGCGCTGGAACAAAGCGCGACATTGTACCCGTATTCTCCCTGCTACACGACATTGCCCATGAATGATGAACAATACCTCTCGCACTGCCGGGAATTGCTGGCCGACTTTGCCGAAAACCTGTCCAGTCGCACCGAGTCACTGGCCGAGGAAGACACCCTGCGAGTGCTGGCGGCAGACTTCCAGCGGCTGGCCCGGGAGACCAACGGCGACTGGTACGCCGATGCCGGCCCACTGGTAAACCGCCTCTTCACCACCTATCCGGATTTCGCACCGACCTTTCCCAGGGAACTGCTGTGGTTTTTCGGGGGTGACTGCCTGCACTTCATGCCGGACGAGGAGATTGCTGTTTTTCAGCAGCTGGAGGACAAACGCAGCCAGGCAGCGGCCGGTGGAACGGTTCTCGATCTGGCGGCCGCCCGGGCTAAGCTGCTGAACTTACAGTAGATTGTGCTGAAAATTTGGCGCCCGTGGGACTTGACGCGACAAGGCTGTCTACCTACAATGCGCGCCTCTTGATTGAGACCTATGCGTCCCCTTCGTCTAGTGGCCTAGGACACTGCCCTTTCACGGCGGTAACAGGGGTTCGAACCCCCTAGGGGACGCCACTCATCAAGTTTGTCAGTCGGTGTAGAAAATGCGGGAATAGCTCAGTTGGTAGAGCGCAACCTTGCCAAGGTTGTGGGGGGGCGCCTAGCCTCGACGGTTCCGGCGACCACGGCGGTGGATAAACGCAACGGCTTGCGGGAATAGCTCAGTTGGTAGAGCGCAACCTTGCCAAGGTTGAGGTCGCCGGTTCGAACCCGGTTTCCCGCTCCAATTTGAACCACCCCACCGCACACTACCCCCAGCTACCTCTGCTGCCCCTCGTCGAGGGCAACGCCAGCTTGGGCTCCAGGTTCAAACACCCAGCATGTAAATTACTCCGTCTTGTCCAACTTCACCGACAGGCTATTGACGCAATACCGCAACCCGGTCGGGTCCGGACCATCCTCAAAAACGTGTCCAATATGTGAACCACATTTTTTGCACATGATTTCGGTGCGGGTCATACCGTGGCTCATATCCTTTTCCTCCAGTATCACCTCGGCATCCGCGGGCTGGAAAAAACTGGGCCAGCCACAACCGGCGTCGAACTTGGTCTCTGACAGGAACAGGGGCTCGCCACAGCAACGGCAGTTGTATACACCATCTTCCGTGGTGTCCCAATACTCACCGGTAAAGGGTCGCTCTGTGCCTTTTTCTCGACAGACGTGAAATTCCTCAGCTGTCAGTTTGTCACGCCAGTATTCATTATCTTCCATTGTAACTACCTTGCTAGAACGTCCAGGGGGCATAGCGTACACTAGCATTTCATCGCAAACTACAGGCTTTTATCCGTATGGCGGATCTTCATATCGATGATTTCTATCGCGATGTCGCAACTATATTCCTACGCCTGTACGCCGTGTTCCCCCGTAAAACCATCCTGTACGTGGAAGACATCTGCGGGCCCGACCAACCCGACGAGTTCGGCTTGCACCACCCGCGCTTCCAGGCCGGCTTCAGTGCCATGGTATGGTTGGCCGACGAGGGTTACCTTACATTCCAGGAAACCATCCGGGCCGAGGCGCTGGACCAGGTGGTGCTGAGCCAGAAAGCGTTTCTTCTGCTCTCGTCCCGCTCGGAACTGGGCCTGGCCGATCCACCGGACGCCGACACGCTTCCACCCAGCGTCGCCGAGCAGTCCCTGACCAATATCAACCAGTTGCGCAGCGTACTGCGTGAGGGCTCCAGCATCCGCCTGCAAAAGTGCATCGCCTACCTGCTGGCACAGCCACCGATCGCGGGGCACTGAAGTCCAACAGCCCGGCTGCCGACACCCGGAAGGCTTTGAAAAACGCGCCAGTCATCGCCGACATGGTGTGCCCGGCACATTTCAAACTTGACGTTGTAACAGGCCAGAAGAGGTCAGATAGTGGCTATACGATAGAGAATCCGGTCGTCATAGCCGGTAACAATCGTATGCCAACCGCTCAGTTGTTTGTCGAGTAGCGGGTCATTGGTATCAACCAGCAATGGCCGCCCTTCCAACGCGGTTATCTTCGATTTCGCCGCAACCACCAGCACATTGTCACATCCCACCTTGCGGATGACATCGGGCGAAAACTGCTGGTTGCCGCGGCCAAATACATTGCCCTGGCCTCCGATCACCGTCACCACAATAGTCGCATCACCGGGGGCTGCTGCCAGCACCTCGAGCAATGTCGCTTCGTCCGCATCAGAGACGATCAGCTTGCCGTCGCGCACTACGTCAACGCCCAATAATGTATTCGGTAATCCCAGCCTGTCCATTATCCCGGCGGTGGTTGAGCCGGGGCCTACAAGGTAGGTTCTGCCCAGCTCCATATTCTCAGCCAGCCAGTCCGCAATATCATCGGCAACCAGCTCCGGGCTCTCCCGACCAGCCACCTTGGTATGCTGCAGGTAGCGCCCCTCGCCGGGCACCAGCATCTCACCGTAGAAGCGGCTGCGCACCTTGTCGTGCCTAAAAGCCTCCTCGTCGATGTCGCGCACTTCCCTGCTGACAAGGCCTACCAGGCCCCCGCGCACGAGTTGTAACAGCAACTCACCCGCAGCCTCGGGCGATACGGCGAACACACCTGAATGCATCTTTACCCCGGCCGGTATACCCAGCACCGGGAAGTGACTACCTATGGCGTCAAATACATCCCGGGCGGTGCCGTCGCCGCCGGCAAAAAGAATAAGATCAACCCCCTGCCCCACCAGTGCATTGACGGCATCGCGGGTGTCACGCGCCAAGCTGGGCTGCTCGGCGGCCTCGCCCAGCACGGAATGAGGCAGACCGAGGGCCGCCAATACCTCCGCACCCATATCACCGCCCCAGGTGCTGAAGATCACGCTGCCGCCGGCCTCTCGCAGGGGCAGAAGGGCCCGCTCTACCCGATCCAGGGCGCGATGGCGTTGTTCTGCGCTCAGGCTCTGCAGGCGATCCCGCATTACCTCGCCATCACTGCCCTTCAAGCCCAGGCTTCCGCCCAACCCGGCCAGGGGGTTGACGACCAGGCCAATGTGCAGGGTCGCACCCATCAGGCAGTGCTCCCGGGGACGCAGCCAAGCCCCTGCAGCAGTTTATGCAGCTCCGGGCTCAGCGACCGCATATCGGCACGGCTGTTGAGAACTTCCCGGCGCCGGGGGTAATCCCGCCGCAATCGATCAAAGCCAGCCGCGGCGGTTGTGCTGTCCCCCGTCTCCATGACACCTCTCAGGGCCGCGTCATCAGCGGCAATATCGTAGCGTTGGAAGACTATCGAACGCAGCATATCTGCGGCTGTGAGTTGCGCGTCCAAACGCAGCGCCGCGGGCTCCCCCGCTGCGCTGCCCGGATCACTCCAGGACAGGTTCAGGTGCGCCGCCATTGCCTCTACCAGCATCCGGGTTGCGAGCAGTTTCCCGTCATAGCTGTAGCCGGCTATGTGCGGCGTCCCGAATTCAACCTGGCGCAACAGCGCATCGCTGATCGCCGGCTCACCTTCCCATACATCCAGCACGGTATCGGGGCCTTCGCCTCGCGCCAACAGGGCTTCCAGCGCAGTGTTATCCACTACGGCCCCCCGGCTGGCGTTGATCAGCAGGCTATCCGGTGGAATTTGCCCGAGGGCGGCGGCGTTCAGCAGGTGTCGACTGGGCCAGGGTTGTCGGTCAGTCAGTTCCGCGTGCAAGGTGACTACAGCGCTGGCCAGGACTTCTTCCAGCTCGGCCGGGTGGTCTATAACGCGGGTTTCAAGCCAGGGGTCGTAGACCCGGTAGTGGATGTTCAGAGCGGCAAGCCTGGCCGCCAGCGCCCTGCCTATCACACCGTAACCGATGATACCTACCGGCGCGCCGGCCAGTACCCGTTCCAGGTGGTCCGAAACACCGCCTATCGCAGCCAGTACATACTCTACTACCGAATTCGCGTTCGAACCGGGGGCGTATCGAAACGCGATTCCCCGCTGCTCGAGATAGTCGCGATCAATATGATCCACACCACTGGTGGCCGTGCCGACAAACACCACCTTGTTTCCATCCAGCAGTTGCGCATCGACCTGCGTTACCGAGCGCACCAGCAAGACATCTATATCCGCCAACTGCGGCGCCGCCAGAGCACGTCCGGTAAAACGCTGCACGCGGCCGATACTGCCAACATAATGCTCAACCCCGGGGATATTCTCGTCAGCGAGTATATTCAGGGTCATGGCGTCAGCCCGGCGCCAGTGGCAGATGGTATCGGCATTACCCGCCCAGCCCGGCCAAATCCAGCTTCAATTCCCGGAGCTGCAAGCCGGTATCGAATTCACCGGCCAGCGCCTGGAAAAACAATGCCGCCCGCTGCGGTAACCCGTCCTGCTGCCAGGCCCTGGCCCGCTTCAGTACCCGCTGCCTGAATGGACCGCTGTCATGCGCACATGCCTGGGCCGCTGCGAGATTATCCACGCTGATGCAGAAGCGATAACCACAGGCGAGCGAGAACAACCATTCCAGTGCCTGCGGCTTGCTCTCCACACCCTCAAAAGCCGCCTGCTGCTCGCTGTCCCTGCCATCGGGTGCATACCAGTAGCCGAAATCCGGGACCTGCCTGCGTCGCTCCCCGGCAATGCACCAATGGGCAACTTCGTGCAGGGCACTGGCAAAATAATCGCTGCGGTAGTGCAGTAAATGAACGCCATGGGGCCCGCTTGCGGGCTGGTAGTATGGCTCGCTGGCGCCGCCCACCAACCGGGTCTGCCAGTGTCGCGCGAAACAACTGGAAAACACCTGCTCCAGCCGGGCCGCAGCAAAGGGATCTTCGATCCTGCGAGGCCTCAGAGCAGTGTTAATCGTGGCGCTTGCTGCGCTGTCTGACATTCGATTCACCCTCCCTTGCGCAACAGGTACCAATAGTTGCCATCCCGCTCATCCTGCTCCAGCAACGCGTGACCGAGGAAGTCACAGAACTTTGGAATATCGCGCGTGCTTGCGGGGTCGGTCGCCAGTACGAGCAAGGTTTCGCCCTCCGCGATATCCCTGATACGGTTGTGCAGCAACATTACCGGCTCGGGGCATACCAGGCCGGTCGCGTCGAGAGTGTGGTCTGGTCCGGTAGCCATGGCAGTCGTCATTCTCCCAGCAACTCGCGTGCTTGTTCCGCCGGCAGCAGGTCCCACTGTTCACTTTCAACGTCAAACAAAATGATCAGCTCTTTTGCGCTCATCATGCCGCGCAGGTTCTCCACTTTCTGTTCCAGGCTGAGTTCGCGTTCACCATAATCGGTTCCGTCCCTGCTGGCATACTCTTCAAGCAGCGCCTGCAGGATGTCGTTGTCCAGCCGGTTCGATGGTACTTCTACAAATTGTGCCATAGCTCCCCGATATGCGCGGACACAGGTCTGTCGTGTTCGCTAGTGTAGTGCCCGATAGCGCGCTAATATAAGGCCTGTGCCTGTGAATGTGGAGTCAAACTGGTGGAAACTTCCTACATTATAACCTTCATCGGAGACGACCGGCCCGGCCTGGTCGAGGCACTCTCACGGGTGATTGAAAGCAACCAGGGCAACTGGCTGGAGAGCAGGCTGTCACAACTGGGTGGGAAGTTTGCCGGCCTGGTACTCGTCACCCTGCCCGGGGAGAATGGGGCCGCCCTGGAACTCGACCTGAAGGAGTTATCGACCAGTGGCCTCAGCGTGCGGGTAACCCCCGCGACGGCGACCACCGGCGCGGACAGGGGCCGCAATATCACCCTGACAGTGATAGGCCCGGACCGACTGGGTATCGTACGCGAGATCTCGCGCGCCCTGGCCCAGCGGGAAGTCAATGTGGTGGAAATGGACAGTGAGGTGAGCAGCGCGCCCATGAGCGCAGAACTCCTGTTCAAGGCTCGAATCGACGCAGAAATTCCGGCGCATATCGACCTGGATGACCTGGAAGACAACCTGGAAGAAATCGCCAATCACATGACCCTGGAAATAGAGCTGGAGCGCAATAACAAAGGCTAAGTCCGGCTCGGAGCGCCTGTTACCGGGTCAACGACACTAGTCCCCGCCGCGCCGCCGCAACAGTTTGCGCAGGGCCACCCAGATCAGGGTGGCGACAGCTGCAAAAGCGATTACCAGCAGAACCACCAGGCCAGTGGCCAACATCAACTCGAATATTTCCTCGCGCGCTATGCCAAACTGATCGACGGCCATCCAGACCAGCGCGGCCAGGGAAAAGCTGCCGATAAGAACGGTACGGACAAAGCGCCGGGCGGGCTTGCTCACGAATGCAAACTCACAATAGAAAAATCACAGTGCATTGATAACGGGCGGCGGGACTAAACGGACTTGTCCCCGCCCGCTGCAGATGCGGGTATCGCCGGTGTGTCGCATTGCACATCCATATTCTGCCCGCGGTGGCGCAGGGCGTGATCCATCAACACGATAGCCAGCATGGCCTCGGCGATAGGCGTGGCGCGGATACCGACACATGGGTCATGGCGACCATGGGTAGCCATTTCGGTGGCATTACCATCGGTGTCTATGGTTGCCCCGGGCTGGCGAATACTGGAGGTGGGCTTCAGGGCGATACTGACGGTAATATCCTGCCCGCTGGAGATCCCG
The DNA here is from genome assembly GCA_963765545.1 of uncultured Gammaproteobacteria bacterium. Lineage (GTDB taxonomy): Bacteria > Pseudomonadota > Gammaproteobacteria > Pseudomonadales > Halieaceae > JARRPM01. Next base: position 852,441 of record CAVXWW010000004.1, read on the forward strand.
CCGAGGATGCCACCGGCACTGTTTCCCACAAAGCCCTCGGGGGTGAGCAGGTCACGATGTTCACTACCTTGCTGCACCACTGACTCGAAACCGGCGCCTATCTCAACACCCTTCACCGCATTGATGCCCATCATTGCATGGGCGATATCCGCATCGAGCCGGTCAAAAACCGGTTCGCCAAGGCCAGGCATAACGCCGCTGGCAACCACATTGATACGTGCACCGACAGAATCGCCGCGTTTATTCAGCGCGGCCATATACTCCTCCATTGGTGCTACCTGCTCCGGGTCGGGACAAAAAAACGGGTTTGTTTCCACCGTATCCCAGTCCAGTGTCTGTGCGGCTATAGGTCCCAGCTGGGCGAGGTAGCCCCGAATCTCGATACCGTAACGCTGCGACAGGTATTTCTTGGCAATGGCACCGGCTGCCACCCTCATGGCGGTTTCGCGCGCAGACGAGCGACCGCCACCGCGGTAGTCGCGAAAGCCGTACTTCTGGTTGTAGGTATAATCGGCGTGGGCCGGGCGAAAGGTGTCCTTGATATTCGAGTAGTCCTTGGAACGCTGGTCCGTATTCTCGATCATCAGGCCTATAGGCGTCCCTGTGGTTACGCCTTCAAAAACTCCGGACAGTATCTGCACCTCATCGGCTTCACGACGCTGCGTGGTGAAGCGCGACGTGCCCGGCTTGCGTCGATCCAGGTCACGCTGCAAATCGCTCGCAGCCAGCTCCAGACCCGGAGGGCAGCCATCGACCACGCAACCCAGGGCAGGGCCATGACTTTCGCCAAAGCTGGTTACCGTGAAGAGTTTGCCAATTGTATTGCCCGCCATAGTGCACTCGCGCCCGTCGTCAAGAGCCGGGTATTATAAGCCGATCAAACCAGGCTTGCGCCGTAATCTTGCAACTCTTTACCGGTCAGTGCGAACACGCCGTGGCCACCGTGTTCAAACTCCAGCCAGGTAAAGGGCACACGCGGATAGGCCTGCTCCAGCGCTGACCAACTATTGCCCACCTCCACCACCAGCAATCCATCGGGGCGCAGATAGCGATGCGCATGCCGGAGGATCTGGCGGGTCAGTTCCAGGCCATCCGGCCCGGAGCCCAGCGCGAGTTCCGGTTCATGGTGGAACTCGGCGGGCATTGCCGCCAGATCGCCGCTGTCGACATAGGGTGGGTTGCTCAAAATCAGGTCGTACACCCTGCCCTCCAGCGCGGCGAACAAATCTGATTCCAGGATATTAACCCGGCCGGATACCCCCAGCTGCTGCGCGTTCTCACGGGCAAGCTCCAGAGCACGGACATCGATATCAACCAGGTCGACCTCCACGTCGCGGAAATAATGCGCCACCGCGAGGCCGATGCAGCCACCGCCACAGCACAAGTCCAGTATCCGGCCTGGTTCGGGACCGTGATACCAGGGTTGAAAGCCGTTGAGGACAAGCTCGGCAATAGGCGAGCGCGGTATAATCGCCCGCGGGTCACTGTTGAACTCCAGGCCCGCAAACCAGGCTTTGCCAAGAAGGTATGGCAGAGGGGTGTGTTGCCCTATGCGCTCGCCCAGCAGTTGTTCCAGGCGGGCGAGAGCCTCGGGCCCGAGTGGGTGCGGCAACACCCCGTCATCAGAGTCCAGCGGCAGGTCGGCGACGGAGAGCACCATTTGCACCGCTTCATCCCAGGCATTATCCGTACCATGGCCAAAAAACACATCGCTGTTGGCCAGCGCCTCGCTGCAGTAATCCAATGCCTGGCCAACGGTCTCGACCCCGGGCTTATCGTGTTCATTCATGCGCGCAGTGTACCTCGTCAGCCCGGGCTTCTCACCTGAACCTTACACGGTACCAGCCCCGCTGGTATCGAGGCACCGAACCGGCTCCGTTCACAACAGCAGGGGTTGAGGGCCCGGTGGGCGCCCTGTGGTTCGATTGCCACGCTCAGGACGGATTGCTACTATCCCCTGCTGCGGAATCCCACCGTCCGGTTCAATTGAGCATTCAACCCAAGGAGCAAGACCTGTGGAAGAGCACTGGGCAAAAATCATCGAGGCTATCGGTGAAGATCTCGATAGGCCCGGCCTGGCGGATACGCCAAAACGAGCCGCCAAGGCGTTTGAATTCCTCACCCGCGGCTATGGGCAATCCATAGACGAGGTCGTCAACAACGCACTGTTTCCCTCGGATTCCAGTGAAATGATCCTGGTGCAGGATGTGGAACTGTATTCGCTGTGCGAACACCATATGCTGCCGTTTATCGGCAAGTGCCACGTGGCTTATATTCCCACCGGCAAAGTGCTGGGGCTGTCCAAGGTGGCCAGAATCGTCGATCTCTACGCCCGGCGCCTGCAGATACAGGAAGCACTTACCTCCGAGATTGCACAGACCATCATGGAAGTGACTGACGCCGAGGGGGTCGGTGTGATTATCGAAGCCCAGCATATGTGCATGATGATGCGCGGGGTGGAAAAACAGAACTCGGTGATGAAAACCTCCGCCATGCTGGGAAGTTTCCGCAACGAACAGAAAACCCGTGAAGAGTTTCTCGCCCTGCTGCAAATGAAGCGTTAGGGCGTAATCTCCAGTATCTCGGCGTGCAGGTATTGCCTGTCAGCTGTTCGCGATGCGGCGTATAACACCAGTATATTGCGAGGGTCCAGCGCAAGGGAATATACGCGATAACGTTGCAGGTCTTCCCTGCCATACAGCAAGGGCTGGTGAAAAACGCGATTGGCCCACTGAACACCCTTCCCGCAGGACCTGCCATCGCACTCGAATGACAATTCTGCCCATTCCAACTTCTCCAGACGCGCCACCAGTTCATCCAGTATTTCTATGGACGTAAATCCGTCGATGATCTGCCAGGTATAGCCGGTAAGCCTGCCGCTGTAGCGCTCGCTGTGCTTGAACCTCCAGGCGCCACTCACCTTTTGCATCGCGCCCAGGCCAACCTCGTAGTCGAGCACGTCCGCCTCGTCCAGCTCAAGTAACTGGGCGTGGGGGTACTCATTCAATTGGTGTAGCAAGTTGAGGCCATCGGATGCCTGAGCAGCTGCGCTGCCTATCATCAACAGCAATACGAACCATAGCTTGTGTAAGTGTGCACAACGGCTTGTCATTTCTCTCCCATTTTCATTACGACTGCAAAAAGTGACTGATCTTCTGCGCCACGATAGCAGCACCAGCGCCCATATGAAAATGATGCCCACCACTGACCTGGACAATTTCGAGCTGCGCCAGTGCCTCACGCGCCCGTGACACCACTTCTGATTGTTCCTCCCCTTCGGGCCGGGCCAGGAACAGCAGGGTCGGCATGGACAGGGCGCGAAATACTGCATCGACCTGGCCGGTACTCAGTTTAACAGCCGAAGCACCGCGCAGGCGCAAATCTGTCGTCCAGGTGAAACCACCTTCACAGGGTCGCAGATTGCGCCCTACGAGGGCTTGTGCGCCCAACCTGGGACCAAAGGAGCGCGCGCGACTGGCCACCGCGGCTTCGATCGTGGGATAGATACGATTGCGGCGCTGCGACCACTGATGCTTGTCGTCGAGAAACCGGCGCAGTTGCCCCGTAAATGCCTGCTCGCTCACCGCCTGTGGCGCGATACCATCAAGCAAGACCAGCTTATCAACCCGTTCCGGTATCACGCTCGCAAGTAAAGCGGCAATCATGGCGCCCCGGGAGTGCCCCATCAGGGAAAAGCGCTTCCATCCCAGCTGATCCAGCACACCCATTAACTCAGGTAAATCATCCCAGATCTGGTAACCCGCATCCAGCGAACGACAGTCGCTGCGTCCATGACCGGTAAGATCAACCGCGACAACATGGTAATGCTCCAGCAGGGGTGCAAGGACCTCGAAACTGGCGGCATTATCCAGCCAGCCATGCAGCGCCAGCAGTGGCGTGGCGTCGGGCTGGCCCCATGACAAACCAGCCAGTTGCAGGCCGTTGACCTCCCAGCTCAGGGCCCTGGGGGCCGCGTGAGTCACAGCGCGGCCTCGTATTCAGGTGGTACAGCCCAGAACAGCAACCGCGCGCAGTCCGCAGCCACAACATCCAGCGAGAGTGACACCAGGGCGCCGGGAGACAGCGATGGCACGCCGTGCCCGGCGCCAAGCAAATGCCTTGCCAGCTGGGAAACCAGCGGTTGATGCGATACCACTACCAGGTGGGCAGTGCCGTCAGTTGTCACCTGCAGATCTGCCAATGAAGATTCTATTGCCGGCACTGTACTGTCCGGCCGCAACGCGCCCAGTTCATGGCTGTTAGCATGCGTAAACGCCGAAAGGATTATTTTCGCGGTCTCTGTGGTGCGTACCCAGGGACTGTAAAGAATCAGGTCGGGGGCAGGCAAGCTGCGCATGTGCAATGCGTCATGCAAACGGTGACAGCCAAAGCCGATGTCATCCATGCCCCGGTCCGTTAATCGGCGCTGTCGGTCTGTTGGCGCACTCCCCGCCTCACCGTGCCGCCAGATCGTTAAGATCATCGCTCACTGACCCGTGACAAATTCCACATCCTGTGCCTGCTCCGTATGCATCATATCATCGAACACATCAGCGACCGGACGATGTTCATAGAGAATCGCGTACAGCCCCTTTACCAGCGGCATGTGCACCTGCCGCTTATCGGCTTCGGCCTTGAGCAGGCCGAGTGTGTTGATCCCCTCCGCCACCTGGTCCATCGCCGCGAGAATATCGTCCAGGGGCTCGCCGCGTCCCAGGGCAAGTCCAACCTGGTAGTTGCGCGACAAGGGTGAGGAGCAGGTTACAAACAGGTCCCCTACCCCGGCCAGCCCCAGGAACGTCATCGGGTTTGCGCCCATATCGACTGCAAAGCGGGACATCTCAGCCAGTGAGCGCGTCAACAACATGCCTATGGTATTTTCCCCGAACTCGAGTGCCGCCCCTACCCCTGCCAGGATGGCATAGACATTTTTCAGTGCGCCGCCCAGTTCGACGCCGTACATATCCGCCGAGCTGTAAATCAGGAATGACTCACTGTGCAACAGATCATGGATGCGGGTGTTGATCCGGGGGTTCTCACTGGCAATCACCGAACCGCTGATATGTCCGGCTGCAATCTCCCCGGCAAGGTTCGGCCCGCTCAACACACCGGTGGGATTGGCTGGCATCTCCTGCCGCAGAATTTCACTCATCAGGTTGAAACTGCCGGGCTCGATGCCTTTTGTCAGGCTGACAAGCAGTGTTTGCGGCGGCACGTGGCTGGCCAACTCACGGGCAACGGCGCGAAAAGAATTACTGGGCACGGCCACCAACAGCACATCAGTGCCCTTGACTGCATCAGCGAGTGATACCGTGGCGCGCAAATTGTCATGCAGCACATAGCCGGGCAGGTATTCAACATTCTGCCTTTTGATATTGATAGAGTCGGCGCGCTCATGATTGCGCAGCCACAGGCGCACCCGGTGACCATTGCAGGCAATAATGTTCGCGATGACCGTACCAAAACTGCCACCACCAAGAACGGCAACAGTGCAGGAATCAGGCATGGGCGCGGCTCCCCGGTTTGTTGTTATTGTCTGGGTCAGAGTCTAACAAAAAAGCGGGCCCTGGAGCCCGCTTTGTTGTTTACCTGCGCTGCATCAACTCAGCCCTTGCTCATTTCCAGCAACAGCTTGTTCAAGCGCGCAACATAGGCCGCGGGATCGTCCAGTTGGCCGCCCTCGGCCAGGCTGGCCTGATCGAACAGGACATTACCCAGATCGGCAAATCGATCCTCGTCAGCTTCCTGATCGAGCATCTTGACCAGCGGGTGGGTCGGATTGATCTCCAGTATGGGCTTGCTCTCAGGCACAGGCTGGCCCGCGGCCTCCATGATTCTGCGCATCTGGGCGCCCATGTCATGATCACCGACAACCAGGCAGGTTGCCGAGTCGGTCAGGCGATTGGTAGCGCGCACCTCGGCCACCTTGTTTTCAAGCACTTTCGCCAGGCGTTCCACCAGGGCCTCTGACTCCTTGGCCAGCTTCTCCTGTTCGGCTTTCTCTTCCTCGTTGTCCGGGCTGAGATCCAGTGCGCCGCGGGCCACGTCCTGGAACTGCTTCCCGTCAAACTCCTGCAGGTGGTTCATCAACCAGTCGTCAACCCGATCGGACAGCAGCAACACCTCGATGCCTTTTTTGCGGAACACCTCAAGGTGAGGGCTGTTCTTCGCGGTATTGAAATTCTCGGCGACTACATAATAGATTTTGTCCTGCCCTTCCTGCAGGCGAGACAGATAGGCTTCCAGTGACTGGTCCTGTGCCTCACTGTCGGTATGGGTAGTGCTGAAACGCAACAGCTTGGCGATCTTTTCCTTGTTGGCAAGATCTTCTGCCGGGCCTTCCTTCAGCACCTGGCCGAACTCTTTCCAGAACGCCGCATAGTCATCGCCCTTGGCGAGCTTGGCCAGCATGTCCAGAACCCGTTTGGTCAACGCACTGCGCATGGATTCGACCGCCGGGTCCTGCTGCAGGATTTCCCGCGACACGTTCAGGGACAGATCATTGGAATCCACCACGCCCTTGACAAAGCGCAGGTACATGGGCAGGAACTGCTCCGCATCGTCCATGATAAACGTGCGTTGCACATAGAGTTTGAGCCCGCGATTGGCATCACGGTTCCACAGGTCAAAAGGCGCAGTTTCGGGGAGGTATAGCAAACTGGTGTATTCGAGTTTGCCCTCCACCTTATTGTGGGACCAGGTCAGTGGATCCTGAAAGTCATGTGACACATGCTTGTAGAACTCCTTGTACTCCTCCTCACTGATATCGTTGCGCGGACGCGTCCACAAGGCGGTGGCAGAGTTGATAGCCTCGTACTCAGGCGCTGCGTCCTCGACGGGCTCCTCGCCCTCCTTGGGCGGCTCCGGGGGCTTCGCCATCATGACCGGGACCGAGATGTGGTCAGAGTACTTCTTGATCACGCTGCGCACGCGCCAGTCGTCGGCAAACTCCTCACAGTCTGACTTGAGAAACAGGGTGATACTGGTGCCGCGGGTTTCTTTGGGCTTGGCCTCTATGGAGAATTCGGCCTCCCCGTGGGATTCCCACAGCACACCCTGGTCGGCGTCTTCGCCGGCCTTTCGGGTATGTACTTCAACCCTGTCGGCCACGATAAAGGCGGAGTAAAAGCCCACACCGAACTGGCCGATCAGCTGGGAGTCCTTTTGCTGGTCACCGGTAAGGTTCTCCAGGAAGGCGGCGGTGCCGGATTTCGCGATAGTGCCGAGGTTTTCGATAACCTCGTCGCGGTTCATGCCGATACCGGTATCGCTGATGGTAATGGTGTGCAGCGCCTCATCCTTGGTGACATCCACCTGGATCTGCAGCTCTGTTCCGCCTTCCAGCAGAGCGGGATCAGCCAGGGACGAAAAGCGAAGCTTGTCTATGGCATCACTGGCATTCGAAATCAGCTCGCGCAGGAAAATTTCCTTGTTGCTATAAAGGGAGTGGATCATCAGGTGAAGCAACTGCTTGGCTTCGGTCTGGAAACCCATGGTTTCCTTGCGTACGTCTGCGGTCATAAGGTCCTCGTATATTCTCGGGTTCAGTCCAGGTTTTTGCCCAGGTAACCGACGAAATGGGGTTGATCAGGCGTTTTTCAAGGGGGAAGCACAGATATTTTGGGCGGGGGAGGCCCGTGGCAGCCGGGCCGATGCAGAAGGCCAAAGAGGGAGAGCCAGCCCGGACGTCCAGCCGGGCCAGCTGGCGTGGCTGTTTGCGCTAGAGCTGCGGCCCGGCCGCGACCAGTGCCTTGCCTTCATCGTTGTCGGTAAATACCGCGAAGTTCTCAATAAAGAGCTGTGCCAGCTCGGTCGCTTTGGCGTCCCACTCACTGGCGTCCGGGTAAGTATCCCGCGGATCCAGGATACCGCTGTCGACCCCATGCAGGGCCCGGGGTATGGCCAGGTTGAATATTGGCAGTGTGGTCGTCTCGGCTTCCTCGATAGAGCCATCCAGGATGGCATCAATGATCGCGCGGGTATCTTTGATCGAGATCCGCTTACCGGTGCCATTCCAGCCCGTATTGACCAGGTAGGCCTTGGCATTGGATGCGTTCATTCGCGAAACAAGCACCTCGCCATAGGTCACCGGGTGCAGGCTCAGGAAAGCCTTGCCAAAGCAGGCTGAGAATGTGGGAACCGGTTCGGTGATACCCCGCTCGGTGCCCGCCAGCTTGGCGGTAAAACCGGACAGGAAGTGATACTGGGTCTGGTCATGGTCGAGAATCGATACGGGGGGAAGTACACCGAAGGCATCTGCGGTGAGGAAAATCACCTTGCTGGGATGGCCGGCCCTGGAAACAGGCTTGACAATATTGTCGATGTGGTAAATCGGGTAGGACACACGGGTGTTTTCTGTAATTGACCGATCGGAAAACTGGATCTTGCCGCCGTCATCCACCACCACGTTTTCCAGCAGTGCATCGCGCGCTATTGCCTTGTAGATATCCGGTTCGTTCTCGGGATCCAGGTCTATCGTCTTGGCGTAGCAGCCACCCTCGAAGTTAAACACACCATGATCGTCCCAGCCGTGCTCGTCGTCACCGATCAGGCGCCGCTTGGGATCAGTTGACAGGGTTGTCTTGCCGGTGCCCGACAGGCCAAAAAAGATAGCCACATCGCCATCTTCACCGACGTTCGCGGAGCAGTGCATGGACGCCATATTTCGCAGGGGCAGGTAGTAGTTCATCATGGAGAACATGCCCTTTTTCATCTCACCGCCGTACCAGGTACCGGCGATGATCTGCATCTTCTCGGTCATGTTGAACACCGTGAAGACTTCTGAATTCAGGCCGTGGGACTGCCACTGCGGGTCGCTGGTCTTCGACGCATTTAGGACTACAAAGTCGGGCTCTCCATAATCGGCCAGCTCCTCGTCAGTGGGACGGATAAACATATTCTTCACGAAGTGCGCCTGCCAGGCGACCTCCATAACAAAACGTACCTTGAGTCGGCTGTTGGCATTGGCACCGCAAAAGGTGTCTACAACGAACAGGCGCTGGCCGGACAGGCGATCGGCAACCAGGCCCTTGAGAATCGTCCAGTTCTCCGGTGAGATGGGCTTGTTGTCATTGGGGGACTCAGGCGAGTTCCACCAGACATGCTGCTTGCTCACCTCGTCCTCGACGATGAACTTGTCCTTGGGTGAGCGGCCAGTGAATATCCCCGTGTGGACGGCCACTGCGCCCAGTTCGGTCTCGATACCTCTTTCGTACCCCTCGAGATCCGCCTTTGTTTCCTCGGCGAACAGCAGCTCGTAGGAGGGGTTATAAATGATCTCCGCCGCGTCACTGATGCCGTAGCCGGATAAATCAATCTTCGTTGTCATAGTTTTACGCCTGATATACTGCTAAACACGTGTGAAGGCTGGACTTTTCGGTTTCCAGAAGTCTCCCCCACCCCAAAACTCTACCTGTTATTGTTTCCATGTTATCGCCACGGCGATCTTGTGGAAATAACGAACCTTGAGTTATATCAATACAGGGAAAACTTCCCTGCTGTGCCACCCAAAATCCCGGTTATTCTATAAAAAAGGGCCCGTCAAAAGACGAACCCCTTGTCCCAGCAAACGCGGGCAGCGCTACCAGCCGGTGATTTCCGCCAGTCCGGTGGAGATATCGGCAAGGCTGCGCACCGTTTTCACACCCGCATCCTCCAGCGCCGCGAATTTCTCGTCCGCCGTACCCTTGCCCCCTGAGATGATCGCCCCGGCATGTCCCATACGCTTGCCTTTGGGAGCGGTTACCCCTGCGATGTAGGAAACAACCGGCTTGGAAACGCTGGCCTTGATGTACGCCGCGGCTTCCTCTTCAGCAGTCCCGCCGATCTCACCGATCATCACGATCGCCTCGGTAGCAGGATCCTTTTCGAACATTTCCAGAATGTCGGTAAAGTTGGATCCAGGTATCGGGTCGCCCCCTATACCGACACAGGTAGACTGGCCGTAACCCGCGTCGGTTGTCTGTTTGACCGCCTCGTAGGTCAGGGTACCGGAACGCGAGACGATGCCCACCTTTCCGGGCAGGTGAATACTGGCGGGCATAATACCGATCTTGCACTCGCCCGGCGTAATCACGCCGGGGCAGTTGGGGCCAATCAGGCGCACACCCAACTCATCACATTTCACCTTGGCTTCCAGCATATCGAGTGTTGGAATGCCCTCGGTAATGCACACGATCAGTTGGATACCGGAGTTGGCGGCCTCCAGGATAGAGTCTTTGCAGAAGGGAGCCGGGACATAGATCACAGAGGCTGTGGCCCCGGTGGCTGCTACAGCGTCGGATACCGTGTTGAAAACCGGCAGGCCAAGGTGTTCCTGGCCGCCCTTGCCCGGGGTGACACCACCCACCATTTTTGTGCCATAGGCGATGGCCTGTTCAGAGTGGAACGTGCCCTGTGAACCAGTGAATCCCTGGCAGATAACCCTGGTGTCCTTGTCGATTAGAATGCTCATTGCGCCGCGCCTCCCGCTGCCGCTACCGCTTGCTGCGCAGCGTCCGTGAGACTGGATGCCGCAATAATATTAAGGCCACTGTCAGCGAGGACCTTGCGCCCGAGTTCCGCGTTGTTTCCTTCCAGGCGCACCACTACCGGTACATTGACGCCGATCTCCTGTACCGCCCCGATCACACCCTCGGCGATAAGATCGCAACGTACGATGCCACCGAATATATTGATCAGCACCGCTTTCACGTTCTCGTCGGACAGGATGATCTTGAACGCCTCTGCTACCCGCTCCTTGGTCGCGCCGCCCCCAACATCGAGGAAGTTGGCGGGAAAGCCCCCGTGCAGCTTGACGATATCCATAGTACCCATGGCCAGGCCGGCACCGTTCACCATGCAGCCTATAGCGCCATCCAGCGCGACGTAATTAAGCTCCCAGCTTGCGGCATGCGCCTCGCGGGCATCTTCCTGGCTGGGATCATGCATCTCTTCCAGTGCTTTCTGGCGATACATTGCATTGCCGTCAACACCGATTTTCGCATCCAGGCAATGCAGATTGCCCTCTTCGGTAATAACCAGCGGGTTGACCTCGATCAGGGCGAGATCTTTATCGACAAACATCTGGGCCAGCCCGATAAAAATCTTCACAAACTGTTTGATCTGGTCGCCTTTGAGGCCCAGATTGAAAGCGAGCTCCCGGCCCTGGTACGGCTGGGCACCCACCAGCGGGTCAATAGTTGCCCGCAGGATCTTGTCCGGTGTCTCTTCCGCTACTTTCTCGATCTCTACACCGCCTTCTGTGGAAGCCATGAACACTATCCGGCGTGATGAGCGGTCAACAACCGCGCCCAGATAAAGCTCATCGGCAATATCAGTGCAGGACTCCACCAGGATCTTGCTCACGGGCTGACCATTGGCATCGGTCTGGTAGGTCACCAGGTTCTTGCCCAGCCACTGGGTAGCGAAATCGCGGATTTCGTCCCTTGTTTTGACCAGCTTGACTCCACCGGCCTTGCCGCGACCACCCGCGTGAACCTGGGCTTTGACAACCCACATATCACCGCCGACCTTATCGGCAGCATCTACTGCATCCTGGGGAGTGTCTACCGCATATCCCCTGGAAACAGGGAGCCCGTATTCTGCAAACAACTGTTTGCCCTGATACTCGTGAAGGTTCATCTTCTTTCCTGTTTTTGTCAGTTGCTGAGTTTGTTAAGAAACCGGTGATGCGCCTGCCGGAATCCCGCTTTGAGCCCGTCCGCCGGGATTATGCTGTTATTCGCGCCCGGGCAAATTCTATTTCCGCTTCTTTCTGTTGGCCACATGGATAGCGTGGCCGTTTACCGCCAGCGCTGCCTCGTGCACAGCCTCGGACAGTGTGGGGTGACCAAATACGGTCAGCGCGATATCCTCAGCGCTGGAGCCAAACTCCATTGCAATAACCACCTGCTGCACGAGATCGGCGGCAGAGGGGCCGACTATATGGCAACCGAGGATACGATCGTTTTCAGCGTGAGCCAGCATTTTAACCATGCCATCTGAATCGTTGGCTGCCAGCGCGCGGCCGCTCGCCGCAAAGGGGAAAACCCCCGCCTTGTAGGGCACACCGTCCGCCTTCAACTCCTGCTCAGTGCGCCCCACCGCGGCCACCTCCGGGTGGGTATAAATAATCGAGGGTATACAGTCGTAGTTCATCTGGGTTTTCTTGCCGGCGATCCGCTCGGCAACCATCACCCCTTCCTCGGAGCCCTTGTGGGCCAGCATGGGGCCGCGCACCACATCGCCAACGGCGAAAATATGGGGCGCCTCAGTCTCACAGAAATCATTGACAAAAATGTAGCCTCGCTCATCCAGAGTCAGGCCGCTGTCCGTCGCGAACAGTTCCTGTGACCGTGGCTTGCGCCCCACTGCCACGATCAACCGATCGAAGACTTCGACTTGCTCGCCGTCCGGAGTGCTGTAGGTTACCTCTACCGCACCGTCCTTCACCTCGGCCCCTGTGACACGGGTTCCCAGGCGAATATCCAGGCCCTGCTTCTTGAAGATCTTGGCTGATTCCTTGGCAATCTGCACATCCATCATGGGCAGGAACTCGTCCAGCGCTTCCAGCATGACCACCTTCGAACCCAGCCGACCCCAGACACTCCCCAGTTCCAGGCCAATCACCCCGGCTCCTATCACGCCCAGGCGCTCTGGCACCTCTGTCAGTTCCAGGGCGCCCGTGGAGTCGATGATGTACTCGTTGTCGATGGGCGCCGGCGGAATATGCACTGGCAGGGATCCCGCGGCAATGATGATATTGCTGGCCGCGACCTCCTGCACCTTGCCATCCTTGTCGGTAACTTCAACACGGGTACCTGACAGCACCCTTGCGGTCCCCGAGATGGCGGTGACGCCATTGTGCTTGAACAGGCCAGCTATACCGCCCGTCAACTGGTCGACAATTTTTTCCTTGCGACCCAGCATGGCGGGCACATCGATGCTGGGGTCCTTGACAGTAATCCCGTGCACCGCCAGGTGGTCCCTGGCCTCGGCAAATTTCTGGCTGCTGTCCAGCAGGGCCTTGGAGGGAATACAGCCCACATTGAGGCAAGTGCCCCCCAGGCGCACCTTGCCCTTGTCGTCCAGCCACTGCTCTACACAGGCGGTAGACAAACCCAACTGGGCGGCCCGGATCGCAGCCACATAGCCGGCAGGGCCGGCGCCAATCACAACAACATCATATTTTTCGGACATGTATTCTTTCCAGCCTTGTCAGTGTGCCCCGCTGTAAATAACTTACAGCTGCAGCAGTATGCGAGCAGGGTCTTCGATCAGGTCCTTGATAGCCACCAGGAACTGCACCGCGGTCTTACCGTCAATAAGGCGGTGATCGTAGGACAGCGCCAGGTACATCACCGGCAGGATAACCACCTGGCCATCCACGGCCATGGGGCGCTCCTGAATCTTGTGCATCCCCAGGATACCTGTCTGGGGAGGGTTGAGGATCGGGGTGGAGAGCAGAGACCCGAAGACACCGCCATTGGTTACAGTAAATGTACCTCCGGTCATGTCCTCAATCGTCAACTTGTTGTCCTTGGCGCGCATGCCCAGGTCGCGAATCGCGGCCTCGACATCGGCCAGGCTCATAAAGTCCGCATCGCGCAGCACCGGCACCACCAGCCCGTTCTCGGTTGACACGGCAACGCCAATATCCTGGTAGCCGTGGTAGACCACGTCACTGCCATCGATGGAGGCATTGACCGCGGGAAACCGTTTGAGGGCCTCGCAGGCCGCCTTGACAAAAAAGCCCATAAAACCCAGGCGGGTACCGTTGTGTACCTTTTCAAACTGCTCCTTGTACTTGCTGCGCAGCGCCATTACAGGCGCCATATTGACCTCGTTGAAAGTGGTCAACATCGCGGTCTGCTGGGTGGCCTCAAGCAAACGCTCGGCGATCTTGGCGCGCATACGGGTCATTGGCACCCGTTTCTCTACCCGCTCGCCCGAGGGCCCTACCGGCGCCGCCGGCACGGCAGCCTCGGCCGCCGGGGATGCGGCGGGCGCGGCGGGCGCAGCATCAACGGCCTTGAGGTGCTTCAGAACGTCTTCCTTGGTCACACGACCGCCTTTGCCGGTCCCGGTTATCGACGCGGGGTCCAGCTGATGTTCGTCGATCAACTGCCTTGCCGCGGGACCTGATAGCTCCACGACGTCTTTGTCCTTCCCGGCTGCGGGGGGCGCCGCGGCAGCTGGGGTCTCTGCGCTGGGCGGCGCGGTCTGAGCGCCGGTACCGGCTTCCAGCGTCGCCAGCAACTGCTCACTCTCGATGGTGTCGCCCTCCTGGGCGTGAATTGCGGTGATCACACCATCTTCCGGCGCCAGGACTTCCATGACCACCTTGTCAGTCTCGATTTCGACTATCAACTCATCGCGAGAGACCGCGTCGCCTTCCCCCTTGTGCCAGCTGGCAATTTCGCCATCTGCCACCGACTCGGGAAAAGCAGGCGCTTTTATTTCAATAGCCATGTCGCTTCCTTGTTGTGCTAATTATTGCCTGGCTTGTCGTCAGCCAGTGCTTCGTTGATGAATTCTTCCTGCTGCGCCACGTGCAGTGCCATATATCCCGCCGCCGGAGCAGCCGAGGAGTCGCGACCCACGTAACGCAGATAGATGTCCTTGTTGTGCTGGTGGATTACCCGGCGCATATGATGCTGACTTGAGTACCAGGCCCCCTGGTTCATGGGCTCCTCCTGGCACCAGACGGCATCGTCCAGATTGGGATACTCATCCAACACCGCCAGCAACTCTTCTTCCGGAAAGGGATACAGTTGCTCGAGACGCAAAATGGCGATTGTTTCGATGCCGCGTTCCCGCCGGGCCTCACGGAGGTCATAAAACACCTTGCCGCTGCAAAGGACCACCCGGGTCACCCTGGACTTGTCCAGCTCGTCCGTTTCATCCATTACATTAAAAAAGCGGCCGTGAGCAAGATCTTCCAGGGAAGACACGGCTTCCTTGTGACGCAGCAGGCTCTTGGGCGTCATCACCACCAGCGGTTTGCGCAGGGGGCGAATAGCCTGGCGCCGCAACATGTGGAACACCTGGGCCGGCGTCGTCGGCACACAGATCTGGATGTTGTGCTCAGCACACAGCTGCATGAACCGTTCCAGCCTGGCTGAGGAGTGTTCCGGGCCCTGCCCCTCGTAGCCATGAGGCAGAAACATCGTCAGGCCGCTAAGGCGCTGCCACTTATGCTCGCCGCTGGTTATGAACTGGTCTATGACCACCTGGGCACCGTTGGCAAAATCGCCGAACTGGGCCTCCCAGATCACCAGGCCCTGGGGCAAGGTGGTCGAGTAGCCATACTCAAAAGCCAGCACCGCCTCCTCGGACAAGAGTGAGTCATAAATTTTGAATCTGGCCTGGTCAGAAGAGATCTGTTGCAGCGGCCGGTAGGTTTTGCCGGTCTTCTGATTGTGCAGAACCGCGTGGCGATGCGAAAAGGTGCCGCGTCCAACGTCCTGCCCGGTAATGCGCACCGGGTATCCTTCTTTCAGCAGGCTGGCATAGGCCAGGGTTTCGGCAAAACCCCAGTTCATGGGCATGGCGCCGGCGGCCATTTTGCGCCTGTCCTCGAGTATTTTTGCGACCTGTCGCTGCAAGGGAAAATTATCCGGTGGCACATTCGTATCGTGGGCGAGGCTCTGCAGCTCGTGTATATCCATTCCGGTTTCAGCGAACTGCGTCCACACGTGACCCAGGTAGGGGGACCAGTCAACGAACAGGGTCTTGTTCGGTTCGGTGACCAGGCTGCTCACCATGGGCTCTCCGCGATCCAGGGACTCGCGGTAGCGCTCTGTAAGGAACTTGTCCTCGGCTTCAGTCAATATGCCTGTGTCGATAAGTCTGGCGGCGTAAAGATCACGGCTGGTTTTGTGCTTGCGAATCTTGGCGTACATAACCGGCTGGGTTACGGCGGGTTCATCCGCCTCGTTGTGGCCACGGCGGCGATAGCAGATAAGGTCGATCACCACATCTTTCTTGAACTCGGCACGGAAGTCGACAGCCATCTGGGTGACGAATAGCACCGCCTCAGGGTCATCCGCGTTGACGTGAAAAATAGGGGCCTGAACCATTTTGGCAATATCGGTACAGTACTCCGTGGAGCGGGCATCCTCTCGCCGGCTGGTGGTAAAACCCACCTGGTTATTCAGCACGATATGCAGCGTGCCACCGGTTTTATAGGCCCGGGTCTGGGACATCTGGAATGTCTCCATCACCACGCCCTGCCCGGCGAAAGCGGCATCACCGTGAATAACGATCGGCACCACGAGGTCGCCGGTTTTGTCGTTGCGCCGTTCCTGGCGCGCTCGCACCGAGCCCTCCACTACGGGTGACACGATTTCAAGGTGGGAGGGGTTGAAAGACAGCGCGAGGTGAATTTCTCCACCGGGCGTCATCACATTCGATGAAAAACCCTGGTGATACTTAACATCACCAGAACTCTCATACTCCACCCGACCCTCAAACTCGGCAAACAGCTCCGAGGGTTTTTTGCCCAGTATATTGACCAGTACGTTGAGGCGGCCGCGGTGGGCCATCCCGATCACGATCTCCTGAGCACTATAGGCGCCGCTGCGCTGGATCATTTCATTCAGCATGGGGATGAGACTTTCACCACCCTCCAGGCCAAAGCGCTTGGTGCCGGGGTATTTCGTGCCCAGGGATTTTTCAAGCCCCTCGGCCTGGATCAGGCTGCTCAGCAGCTGTAGCCGCACCTCCCGGCCATAATCCGGCGCGGAGCGCACAGATTCCATGCGCTGCATTATCCAGTGGCGTTGCTCGGTATCGACGATGTGCATGAACTCGGCGCCTACCGTATGACAGTAGGTGCTTTGCAGCGCCTGGACAATTTCACCCAGGGTCGCGTCGGCCTTGCCGATATGCAGGCTGCCGGTCTGGAACACCGTATCGAAATCTGCCGCGGACAGCTGGTGAAAGGACAGTTCAAGATCAGCTACCTCCTCCCGTTCTGCCAGTCCGAGAGGGTCCAGCTTGGCTATCTGGTGACCCCGCTGGCGATACGCGGAAATTAACTGAACGACGCGGACCTGTTTGCGCTCGTACTCTGTCGCCTGGGAATCGTGCTGGAGAGTTGCCTCGGTACGCACCCGCATTTTACTGATCTGGGCGAACCGGTCGCGAACAACGGAGTGGGGAATATCCTGGATTTGGGGCACCGCTGACTCGACCCGTGGCAACTTGTCAAAATACTCGCGCCACTCCTCGGGAACACCATTGGGGTCCTTGAGATAGTCCTCGTAGAGATCTTCCACGTAGGTGGCATTGCCGCCCGCGATATGCGAACTGCGCCACAGCTGTTCCATCGAGCTTTCTTGCATCTAGACCCTTCCAGCGGGCTGCATCAGCGCCCCAAAAATACATCAAATGAAGCAGTGTAGCAGCAGTTGGGCGAACCGCGTCTGGCGACCCACCATGATTCCGCCTCCCCTGCTGTGCCGTGTCCTGCTACCAAATTATCTTATCGCTAAAAAGGCATTATATTCAGGTAGTTAAAGCCACAACCTAAAGTTAAGTAGCACGCGTCAGGAGCATGTTGCGAATATGCCCGATGGCCCGGGTGGGGTTCAAGCCCTTGGGGCACACATTGACACAGTTCTGAATGCCGTGACAGCGGAACACGCTGAACGGGTCATCCAGCCGGGACAGCCGCTCGTCAGTCGCGGTATCACGGGTATCCGCCAGGAACCGGTAGGCTTGCAGCAGGCCCGCCGGGCCGATGAAACGCTCCGGATTCCACCAGAAAGAGGGGCAGGACGTGGAGCAGCAGGCACAGAGAATACACTCATACAGCCCATCCAGTTTGGCCCTGTCTTCGGGCGACTGCAAACGCTCTATGGCAGGCGCCGGCGTTTCGTTTTGCAGATACGGCTGGACCTTCTCGTACTGGGCATAAAACATGCTCATGTCGACCACCAGGTCCCGGATCACGGGCAGGCCGGGCAATGGGCGAACCACCAGCTTGTTGTTGCGCACAGTCTCCGACAACGGGGTGATACAGGCCAGGCCATTCTTGCCGTTCATATTGACCCCGTCGGATCCACACACACCCTCGCGACAGGAACGGCGATAGGTCACGGTGGTGTCCTGGGCTTTGATAAGCTCCAGCACATCCAGCACCATCAAATCCTTGCCGCCCGTATCGACCTGTACATCCTGCATAAAGGGCTCAGCATCGGTCTCAGGGTTATATCGATAGATACTTACTTGCAACATGTTTCCTGCCTCTTAATACGTGCGCGCTTTGGGTTGGAAGGTATCAACCGTTTTCGGTTCAAAGTTCACTCCGCGCTTGCCCACCCGCTTGTCGGTCGGGAAGTAAACGGAGTGGCAAAGCCAGTTCTCGTCATCGCGGGAATCGAAATCTTCCCGGGCATGGGCGCCCCGGCTCTCCTTACGCTCTTCTGCGGTGATTGCCGTGGCCTCGGCAACCTCCAACAGGTTTTGCAGCTCCAGGGCCTCTATGCGTGCGGTGTTGTAGGCCATGCTCTTGTCATCCAGCCGGGCACCTTCGATGCGACCGCGCAGGTCCGCGAGCTTGCCAATGCCCTGCTGCATGAACTCGCCATTGCGGAATACCCCGAAATGGTTCTGCATGGTGTTTTGCAGTTCCTTGCGCAACTCAGACACGCTTTCCCCGCCGGTGGAATTGTTGAGCTTTTCAAGGCGTGAATTCGCCTGCTCGATATCGCTCTCCGAGGCATCGCGTAACTCTATACCCTCGCGCAGGGCCTTTTCGATGTAAAGCCCGGATGCGCGACCAAATACCACCAGGTCAAGCAGAGAGTTGCCGCCCAGGCGGTTGGCCCCGTGTACAGACACGCAGGCCACCTCGCCACAGGCATACAGCCCGGGGACGATGACATCATTGCCACTCGCGTCGATGGTCAGGGCCTGGCCGTTAACGTTGGTGGGTATGCCACCCATCATGTAATGGCAGGTAGGCACCACCGGGATAGGCTCCTTGACCGGGTCGACATGGGCAAAGGTGCGCGACAACTCACAGATACCCGGCAAGCGGCTTTCCAGCACCTCTTCGCCCAGGTGATCCAGCTTGAGCAGTACGTGGTCGCCGTCCGGACCACAGCCGCGGCCCTCAATAATTTCCAGCACCATTGAGCGCGCTACAACGTCGCGCCCCGCGAGGTCCTTGGCATTGGGTGCATAGCGTTCCATAAAACGCTCACCATCCTTATTGATCAGGTAGCCGCCTTCTCCGCGACACCCCTCGGTCACAAGTGTTCCCGCCCCGGCGATACCGGTGGGGTGGAACTGCCACATTTCTATATCCTGCACCGGGAAGCCGGCTCGCAGGGCCATGCCGATACCGTCGCCGGTATTGATATGGGCATTGGTGGTAGAGGCGTAGATGCGCCCTGCCCCACCCGTGGCAAACACTGTTGCCTTGGACTTGATATAGACCGTCTCGCCGGACTCGATGCAGATGGCTATAACGCCGACCACGGCGCCATCCTGGTTCTTGACCAGGTCAGTGGCGAACCACTCGTTGAAAAACACGGTATTATTTTTCATATTGCCCTGGTAGAGCGTATGCAGCAGGGCGTGGCCGGTACGATCCGCCGCCGCGCAGGTGCGCGCCGCCTGGCCACCCTCGCCATAATTTTTTGACTGGCCACCAAAGGGCCGCTGGTAGATACGACCCTCTTCAGTACGGGAAAACGGCAGGCCCATATGCTCCAGTTCGAAAACAGCCTCGGGGCCTACGCTGCACATATACTCGATGGCATCCTGGTCTCCGATATAGTCGGAGCCCTTGACCGTGTCGTACATATGCCAGCGCCAGTCGTCATTGGGGTCGTCACTGGCGATCGCACAGGTAATACCGCCCTGGGCAGATACCGTATGTGAGCGGGTGGGGAACACCTTGGAGATTACCGCGGTTTTATAGCCCGACTGGGCCAGTTGCAATGCGGCGCGCATGCCCGCACCGCCGCCACCGACGATGACGCCGTCAAAAGAAAGAGTACGAAGAGCAGCCATGCTAATGTCCTGTCCGTTGAATGTGCATGATTTCATAGCCGGTAGCGCGCGCCGCCAGATGGCGCGTTTCACAGCGAGTACAGATAGTACTTAAAGCCAAAGCAAACGGATTAGTAGTCCTCTCGCATTGACGTTGTTCGCAGACGCCCGCGGGGCATGCCAGCCGGGGCACTTAAAAGCCCCACAAGATCTGGACACCCCAGACGACATAGGTGAACACAATAATGCCGCAGACGAACTGCGCCAGCATGCGCAGAACATTGCCAGTCGTGCCCATCAGCCGTTCCGTCAGGTAGTCGGTGAAAACCGCCCATAATCCAACCCAGGCATGTATCGCCAATGACAGCAGCGCCATCAGGCTGAACACCCTCATCCAGGTCTGGGAATAGAGTTCTTTCCAGGCGGCATAATCTACCCCCCCCAGCAGTACGAAACCCACAAAGACAAAGTAGGCCAATAGTATGACAGCGGTCACGCGCTGCATGAGCCAGTCAGAGAGGCCTGATCGGCCCATACTCGTTACTGCAGTTACCATATCCAGACTCCTGCCAGAAGTATGAGTGCAATTGAGACGCCGATCACAATTTGGGCACCGCGGGTGCCCCCCTCCATGGTCTCACCAACACCCAGGTCCATGATCAGGTGTTTAACGCCCGCGACGGAGTGGTAGATGAGACCCGCCACGATGGCCCAGATAATCAGTTTCGCCAGGGGACTGGCAAGGCCTTCCTGGAGTTCGGCGAAACTTTGGGGGCTGGCAAGGCTGGCATCCAGCGCCCAGATAAGCACGGCCATGCCGGCAAAAAGGAATACGCCGGAGGCGCGGTGAGCAATGGACGTCCATGCGGTGACGGGCAGCCGCATGGTACCGATGTCCAGGTTTACGGGACGTTTGTCTTTCACTATCGGGCACCATAGTTTTAACGCCCGGTTGGGCGGTTAATCGGTTCGAACCGGAAGTCATTGACTTCGCTGGGCACACCCGCGACCAGCTAATCAAAACGCGCCAAATTATAGGGACTTACCTTCACAATTACAAACCCGTTACAAAAAAGCGGGCCATCCAGCCCGACTGCCCCCAAGTGTTCCCAAATGCGCACATCTCCGGATTCGTGGATTGGCGATTTTACGCACACAACGGAGCCAGATGCTGTCAAATACCCCCGGATCAATTGACAATAACGCCGGAAACTCTATAGTGGAGCGCCCATCATTTTACAGCCCGGGATCCACCATGAGTGACAAGAAAGCCCTCCTGAACGTCGACGGAATAGATGCCCCCATCGAACTGCCAATTTACTCCGGCACCCTAGGCCCCGACGTGGTTGATGTTGGCGCCCTCACCGGCAAGGGCATGTTCACCTACGACCCGGGTTTCGTGTCCACTGCAGCCTGCGAGTCGGAAATTACCTTCATAGACGGCAACAAGGGCGTACTCCTGCACCGGGGTTACCCCATCGAGCAGCTCGCCGATGAATCAGACTACCTCGAAACCTGTTATTTGCTGCTTTACGGGGAGCTGCCCGATGCGCAGCAGAAGGAAACGTTTGTCAGTACAGTGCATCGTCACACCATGGTGCACGAGCAGATCCGCACCTTTTTTAATGGTTTCCGCCGCGACGCTCACCCGATGGCTATCATGTGCGGCGTGGTCGGTGCGCTGTCCGCGTTCTATCACGACTCGCTGGACATCTCTGACGAAAACCATCGCCAGGTGGCCGCTTTCCGGCTGATTGCCAAAATGCCCACCCTGGCGGCCATGAGCTACAAGTTTTCCACCGGACAACCCTTCATGTATCCGGACAATTCACTGACCTATTCGGAAAACTTCCTCCACATGATGTTCGGCAATCCCTGCGAGCCCAGCAATATCAGCCCCGTGCTGGCGAGCGCTATGGATCGCATTTTCCTGCTGCACGCCGATCATGAACAAAATGCATCCACCTCCACGGTTAGACTCGCAGGCTCATCCGGTGCCAACCCGTTCGCCTGTATTGCCGCGGGCATCGCCGCGCTGTGGGGCCCCTCCCACGGTGGCGCCAACGAGGCCGTGCTGGAGATGCTGGAAGAGATCGGTGACGTTTCCCGCATAGACGAGTTTGTCGCCAGGGCCAAGGATAAGGAAGATCCATTCCGTCTTATGGGCTTTGGCCACCGGGTTTACAAGAATTTTGACCCCAGGGCAAAAGTGATGAAGGAGGCGGCCGACGAAGTGCTGGCTGAACTGGGTATTGAAAACGACCCACTGCTGTCCATCGCCAAGCGACTGGAAGAAATCGCGCTGAGTGATGAGTACTTTATCGAGAAGAAGCTCTACCCGAACGTGGACTTTTACTCGGGCATCATCCTCAAGGCGATCGGCATCCCCACCAGTATGTTTACCGTGATATTTGCCGTGGGTCGCACCGTGGGCTGGATCGCCCACTGGAACGAAATGATTTCCGGCAGTTACCGAATTGGTCGCCCCCGCCAGCTCTACACCGGTTATACTCAACGCGATTACGTGTCGCTGGACAAACGCTGACAGCAGTCTGGCACTGCAGAAACAGGGCCGCCGAGCGGCCTTTTTTCTTGCGGGAATCACACCAGAGTATTTACCCAATTCAGGGAGCTTAGACCCCATGACCGATATCGTGATCAGCGGAACCGGCCTCTTTACCCCGACAGAGTCGATCAGTAATGAAGAGCTGGTGGCATCATTCAATGCCTATGTTGAACTATTCAACAGCGAACACGCCGATGAGATCGCAGCCGGTGAGACAGCTCCCCTGCAACCGTCTTCGGCTGAATTTGTCGAGAAAGCATCGGGCATAAAGTCCCGTTACGTGATGAACAAAGACGGCATTCTGGATCCTCGCCGTATGGTACCCAGACTGCCCGATCGTCCGAATGAGGCCCCTTCTATCCAGTGTGAAATGGCCGTCGCAGCAGCGCGGGAGGCCATGACCCAGGCCGGCAAAACCGCGTCTGACATAGACATGGTGATTGTCGCTGCCTCCAACATGCAACGCGCCTACCCCGCCATGGCTGTAGAGATACAGGATGCCCTTGGTATCGTGGGTTTCGGTTTCGATATGAACGTCGCCTGCTCCTCTGCGACTTTCGGCATCCAGCAGGCCCGCGACGCGATCCTCTCCGGCAGCGCGCGCTGCGTTCTTATGCTTAACCCGGAGATATGCAGCGGTCACCTCAATTTTCGGGACCGGGATTCACACTTCATTTTCGGCGACGTTTGCACGGCGGTAGTTGTCGAACCGGCGGATACCGCCACATCAGCTGAACAATACCTGATCGTGGACAGCAAACTGCAAACGATATACTCCAATAATATCCGCAATAATTTCGGCTTCCTGAACCGCGGCGACGAATCCGGCGTGGGCCAGACAGACAAGCTGTTCGTGCAGGAAGGACGCAAGGTATTCAAGGAAGTCTGCCCCGCAGTAGCCACACAGATTTCACAACAGCTGGAGAAACTGGACATAGAGCCAGCACAGGTCAAACGCTTCTGGCTGCACCAGGCCAACCTGAGCATGAATCAGCTGATTTCGAAACGGGTTCTGGGACGGGAGGCCACCGAGGCAGAAGCCCCCACTATCCTCGACGAATACGCCAATACCAGCTCAGCGGGTTCGGTTATCGCCTTCCACAAACACCGGGCCGACTTCGACAGCGGGGAAATCGGTGTCCTGTGCTCATTCGGCGCCGGCTACAGCATTGGTAGCGTTATTCTCAGGAAGATCTGACCCGCGAGGGGGTTACTCCAGCAGCTGCGCAAGCGCCGTCAGCAATTCATCACACTGCTGCCGGGTACCGATACTGATACGCAGATAATCCGCTATCCTCGGATGGCTAAAATGGCGTACGACTATGCCCCTGCTGCGCAGCGCGGCAAATAGTTCCCGGGCCGGCCTGCCCGGATGCCTGGCCAGTACGAAATTCGCGGCGGACGGCAGCACATCGAAGCCCAATTCTCTCATCGCCTCGCTCAATTGCTCCCGACCGGCTATGACCTTCTGGCAGGCCTGCTCGAAATAGTCTGGATCGGCCAGCGCGGCGACGCCTGCGCGCTGTGCGACAGCGTCCAGGGGGTAGGAATTGAATGAATTCTTGACCCGCTGCAGGCCGTCGATGAGTGCCTCATTTCCCATTGCCATGCCTACCCGCAGCCCTGCCAGGGCCCAGGACTTCGACATGGTCTGGACCACCAGCAGGTTATCGAACTCGGGAATCAGGCTGGTCGCCGACTCGCCGCCAAAATCGATATAGGCCTCATCAATCACCACCACTGAGTCCCTGTTCTGTTCCAGCAGGGCCCTAACCCCGGCCAGCTCCAGCAATATACCGGTGGGAGCATTGGGGTTGGGGATAATGATGCCGCCATTTGCCTGCCGGTAAGCCGCCGGGTCAACCAGGAAATCAGGGGTTAGAGGCACTTCACGCCGGTGTATTTTGTACAGGTCGCACCATACCGGGTAAAAACTGTAGGTGATGTCAGGAAACAGCACCGGCTGCTCGTGTTTCAGCAGGGCCTGGAATACATGGGCCAGGACCTCGTCGGAGCCATTACCAAGAAACACCTGTTCCGGCTGCAAGCCGTGACGTGCTGCAAACGCCTGCTTAAGCGCGCTGGCTTCAGGGTCGGGGTATCGACGCAGATCATCGCCGTCGACAGCCGCTATAGCCTTCAAAACGGCGGGAGATGGGGGATAGGGGTGCTCGTTGGTATTGAGTTTAACCAGCTTGCCAAGCCTGGGCTGCTCGCCTGGCACATAGGGCGTCAGCTCACCGACCAACTCACTCCAGAAACGACTCATGGTGTACTCGCAATAGTGGCGTCCCCTAGGGGGTTCGAACCCCTGTTACCGCCGTGAAAGGGCAGTGTCCTGGACCACTAGACGAAGGGGACGCAGTGCCATCGACAGCTGTCGGCGGCAGCGCGCTATTGTACCCAGTCAAAGCGTCTTTGCAACTCACAGGCAGGCAGACCAGGTGATCGAACCTGGTCCGCCGCCTGCTCAGAAGCTGGCGCGCAGACCTATTGAGTAAGTAATACCTGGCTCCCATTCCTCGTAGAGTCGGCCGCCCTGGGTCCATTCTACTTTCTCATTGAGCACGTTGCCTGCTTTGGCCTCCACCTCAAGGTTCGATCTTTTGAACGGGAACTCATACTTGAACAGAAGGTCGACCTGCCCCCTGCCCTCTTCGATGATATCCGGTGCATTATTGTCTCCCACCAGGATGATGCGCTCATCCGTGTAGTTGTACAAAACACTCCCGGTAACGCCCAGGTCATAATCCGCATAGGACAAGACAGCATTGCCCAGCCAGTCCGACTGGCCGGTCATCTTGCGCTCGTTGGAAAACAGCGGCGCGATCTTGCGACCGCCAGTGAGGGGAATATCATCCGCGGTTTCCCCTGAGCCCAGCAATGTCACTTCGGAATCTATATAAGACACGTTAAAGGCCAGGTTGAAGCCGTTCCACCTGGGGTCAATATCAAACCAGTCACCCAGCGGCAGGGCCTTGCGAACATCGTATTCCACACCTTTCAGCTTGGCCTTGTCAGCGTTGAACCAGGTATAGATATCCCCCTGCGCCTGCACCTTGGCCAATTCAATCGGATCATCGAACTCCTTGTAGAAAGCCCCCACAGACATCTCATCAGCCTCACCGAAGTACCACTCCCACCTTGCGTCATAACTGGTCAGGTCCGCAGGTTCGAGAAATACGTTACCCCGATACAGGTTCTGGTCTTCAGGGTTACGCAGGGTAGACCCGGTAATTTCCAGCAAGC
This sequence comes from uncultured Gammaproteobacteria bacterium, assembly GCA_963765545.1. GTDB lineage: Bacteria > Pseudomonadota > Gammaproteobacteria > Pseudomonadales > Halieaceae > JARRPM01. The sequence goes on from CAVXWW010000004.1 coordinate 878,242, forward strand.
TGGGACGGTTGACTGTTTCCGAGTAAGCCGCGCGCAGCTGCATATTCTCAACAAATTCCCAGGTCACCGATATCGCCGGCAAGGTGTCTGTATAATCTCTCTTCACCTTGTTGTCCGTACCCGGCTCAGTATTGCCGCCCCAAGCGTCCGCTTCAATGGTGGCGTCTTCCTCGCGCACCCCTACCTGAACACGCACGGTCTCGAGAACCTGGGCATCGATGGAGGCGTAAAACCCTTCCACCTCCTCCTTGGATTTGGCGAATGGGAAAATACCACTGGCGTTGGCCGCGCTGTTGCTGAAGTCCCGGATACTGACATACTCATTCGCCCAGTTATCATCGCCAAACACCTGGTTCGGTGTCTCCAGCGGCACATAGTCAGGCGCCGAAGAAGTGATATCAAAGCGGAACAGGCGATCTTTTGTGTCCCGTGTACGGTCGTAATCGGAGTAGCCTGCCTTGATAACGAAGTCTATCCCGAGCAACATCAGCGGCAGTTCGAAGTCGAGGCCGTATTCGTTGATACTGTCCTTGAGCTTGTTGTAACTGCGTTCCGGTGCCTGGTAGACATCGCGCAGGTCACCGGCAGCCTGGCTGCTGGACGTCACCATTTCATACAGCCCGGTGTCGCCCTGGGCATAGGTGTAACTGCGCGTGTCGGGAGCATCCCTAGACCCGCTGCCATCCACCGCGCGCCACTCAATCAACGCGTCCTTCAGTTTGGGAAAATAGTGAGTGCCCGAGAGCTGGTATGACTCGATCTGGTTCTCGGTCCACTGCAGCAGGTAACTCTCTACCGGGGTACCGTTGTCAACATTGTCCTCGCTGGAGATGCCCCGGTCCTGTTGCACCTGGTCAGTCGTCTGTTGCAGCTTGGTGGCATTGAAGGTCAGTGAGTTGTTTTCATTCAGCTCCAGTCCCAGGGTGCCAAAGGCGCTTATATCAATATTCTGGGTAGTAATATATCGCTCGTAATCAACGGTCTGGTTACTACCACCGTCGACGCCGGTAAATTCATAGCGCCGCAGGTCCTTGATCGTATTGATCCAGCGGTTGCTGTATTTGTAGTTACCGATCAAGCCCAGGACCATGCCGTTGTCGAACTCCAGGCGTTTACCCAGTTCCGCTTCACCGGTGTAAAGCGGTTTCATGTCCTTTTCGTAAATATCCCAGGTCCGGTAGAAACCGGCACCCAGGTTGGCCCGCTCAGGATAGACCGTATCGTCGAATTCCTCGGTGGTCAGTTGCTGTACCGGCCTGGGTATTGCCCGGGTACCGTCATCGTATCCCCAGTTGTCCTTGCCCCCGCCGGCGTAGGTCAGGCCATCGCCGTCAGTGGTCTTGGAGTTACCGCCCACATTGATTTTGAAAATCAGGTAGTCCTCGTCCGGGGTGGTCTTGGTGCGGATATCGACCACGCCTCCGGAAAAATCTCCGGGATACTCCGCCGAATAGGTTTTCTGTACCAGCAGGCTCTTCACGATATTGTTGGGCACGATATCCAGTGGAACGGTCTTCTGGAACGGCACGGGGCTGGAAATCCGCGCCCTGTTCAACAGGGTTGACGAGTAACGCTCTCCCAGTCCGCGAACGTAAACATACTTACCGCCCACCAGGCTGAGGCCCGCCACTCGAGACAGGGCTGCCCCAACGGTTGTCTCCGGCACAAAATTGAGATCTTCTGTATCCAGTACATTTGATATTTCCGAGGTATCGCGCTTCTCTTCGGGTATGAATTCGCCCAGGACGAAGACCTCTTCTACTTGTACATCGGGAGCGGCGTTCTCAATCTCGGGTTCCTGCGCCTGGGTTATCGGTGCATAGACCCCCAGCGCCGCCAGAACCGCTGCTGTTAATGTATTTCGCTTCATTTTGCTATCTCTCTCCACCTGTAAGCAACTCGCTTTCGGTCAGGCCGGTAGCGAGTCACGGGCTTGTATAAACCCGCGGTTCGCCAATCACGTCCTGCGTCGTCAAGGGGTGCCGCCACCCCAGTGGCGGGCCCCCTGTCTTACTTGTTTGCCAGTTCCAATTACAGGCCAAATACCCAGGCGCCCTTCCAGCTGTCCAGATCAGAACCAATCACATTGTTCTGCTCAAAGAAGCCATTGTTGGGCAGTGCCCCCGCAGGCGGTAAGGAGCCATCCTGGGTGACGTTGGGCGCACCATCCAGGTAGTTCTGCAACTGGGGATCCTCGCCGTCCGATACCGTCTCGCAATCCAGTGCAACACTCTCCAGGTTGATGTCGATACCCAGCAGAGCTACCGACTCACCCGTGACTTCCATGCAGCTTGCGGAGCTCGTTACCAGTGAGTTGTAGATATCGGCACCGGTACCGCGGCGCAGTCGGATGCCACGCTCGCCCGGGTTACCATCGATAGTCATATTGGCGATTGTCGGGTTGGAGCGCGGCTGTGCGTTCTCGTCGCCCTCCCGGTTATCTGCCTCTATACCGTTGTCACCCGCCGAGTCCGCCTGGCTGATATGGACAAACTGCGCATCGCCAGTCCAACCGTCAGTCCAGTCCATGGAGTCATCCGCATTGCCGGTAAGAACAACGTGCTTGAGGTTTACGGTGCCACCGAACATTTCGATGCCATCGTCGAGATTATTGTGAACCTGAACGTAGTCAACCGTAGTCCCGGAACCGACGCCCTGGAACGCAATGCCGTTCAACTGGTTCTCAGGGTCGACATTGGAGCCAGCGTACTTGACCACGACATACCTGAGCACACCGCTGCTGTCGCCTGGGTCAGCGCCGCCGAACAGGCCGGAGTTAGCTTCGCCTTCCTTGGTACACGATGGTGTGCCGCCCTCGGCGCCTTCCGGGCAATCATTGATCGGAGCATTACCGTTGATCACCAGGCCACCCCAGAGGCCGCGGGCATCGTCGAGATTGGAGCCGCCCTGCACATCCTCGATTGCGGTGAGCGTGACCGGGGCCGCGTTGGTGCCATTGGCGACAATCTGCGAACCGCGAGAGATCACCAGAAAGTCCTCATCGTCGTCGCCGACGATAGTGGTACCGGACTGAATAGTGAGTATCGCGGAGTTGGTATTGTCGTCGCCCACAACCACCTTGCCGTCAAGCACATAGTAGTTGCCGCGGGTCAGAGTCAGGTCCGCCATGACGATGCCCGACAATGTACAGCTGGGTGTACCGTTGATAGCACTGCCCTGTGTGGTGCCCGATGGGCAGCCTGCGACCGGGGGCCGGGTATCCGGCATGCCCACTGTCCATCCGGCAACCCAGTCATTGGCAGCGTCCTGCACGGCACCGATATAGTCGGTATCGTCAAAGAAGTCGTCGCCGGACAGATTGGCCGGTGCCACGAAGCCGCCGTCCTGGGATACATTGGCGGAATCGAGATAGGCCTGCAGGGGTGGATTGTCGCCATCGACTGCGGAATCACAATCGAGTGAGACGCCGTCAAAGATGATGTCCGTTCCCAACAGTGCCACGGATTCCCCCGACACATCCAGGCAGGTCGCGTTACCATTGACATAGGAGTTGTAGACCAATGCACCGGTCCCTCGACGCAGGCGTATGCCGCGCTCACCGGGGTTACCATTGATAGTCATATTGGCGAGCCCGGGCATGGAACGCGGCTGGGCATTTTCATCACCCTCGCGATTGTCCGCCTCGATACCGTTATCGCCGGCATCGTCTGCCTGGTCTATCTGCAGGTACTGGATATTGCCTTGCCAGCCATCGGTCCAGTCCAGCGAATCGTCAGCATTACCTGTCAGGACCACGTACTTCGCGTTGACGTTGCCACCGAAGAACTCGATGCCATCATCCAGGTTGTTGTATACCTGCACGAATTCAACCGAGGTGCCAGAGCCCACGCCCTGGAATGCGATACCGTTGAGCTGGTTCTCCGGATCGACGTTGGAGCCGGCATATTTGACCACCATGTACTTCAGGCTTCCGCTTGAATCCGTGGGGTCGTCACCGCCAAACAGGCCGGAGTTGGCTTCGCCTTCCTTGGTACAGGCGGCAGTGCCGCCCTCTGCGCCTTCCGGACAATCGTTGATGGGCGCATTACCATTGATCACAACACCACCCCAGAGGCCGCGAGTGCTGTCATCGGCATTACCCATCAGATCGGCAATGCCGGTGAATGTCACCGGTGCTGATCGGGTGCCGTTCACCCGCAGCTCAGAGCCCCGGGAAATAACCAGGAAGTCGCTGCTGGTGCCACCGTAGACAGTGACTCCGGAGGCGATAGACAAAATTGCGGAGTTGGCGTTATCACCGCCAATGACAACCTTGCCTACCAGCTCATAGAGATTTCCAGCTACCAGGTTGAGGTTCTGGTTGATCTCTCCGCTCAATTCACACACGCGGGTGTTGTTCACCTGGCCACTGGCTTCCTGCGTCCCGGCAGGACAGCCCAGCGAAGGCGCGCCCGGGTTACTGACTGAGCCAGCGACAGTCCACCCCGCAGTCCAGTCGGAACCACCGAAGGCCCCGATGTAGTCCACAGGCTCAAAGAAGGCGTTGCCGGGAGGTACAGCGCTGACTTCACCGCCATCCAGTGAAACCTCATCTGCCGTTTCGAGATAAGCCAGAACAGCTCCGCTGTCATCCCCGGTAACGGGCTCATCACAGCCATAACTCGTACCAGCTACTGTCAGATCTGTTCCCAGCAAATCAAGTGACGCACCTTCAACCCGCATACAACTGGTAGAGCCGGTAACGATGCTGTTGGTGAGGAACAGACCGGTACCGCGGCGCAGGCGCAGTCCATTTTCACCGGCAATTCCGTAGCCGGACATATTGCTGATGGACGGCATTGAACGCGGCTGTGCGTTCTCGTCACCTTCGCGGTTGTCGGCTTCTATCAGGTTGTCGCCGCCATTGTCCTGTTCCAGATAAAGAAACTGCACATTGCCCTGCCAGCCGTCGGTCCAGTCCAGTGAGTCATCCGCGTTACCGGTAAGCACCACGTGTGTGGCGTTGACGGTACCACCGAAAAACTCGATACCGTCGTCAAGGTTGTTGTGGACCTGGACATAATCGACTGTAGTGCCTGAGCCCACGCCCTGAAAAGCAATACCGTTAAGCTGATTTTCCGGGTCCACGTTGGAGCCGGCGTAACTGACCACCACGTAAGTCAGCACACCGGAGTTATCATCGGGCTGGTCGCCACCAAATGTTCCAGAGTTGGCCTCACCCTCTTTAGTGCACTGCGCGGTGCCACCCTGTGCACCTTCCGGGCAGTCATTAATAGGGGCGAAACCGTTAATTACCAGACCGCCCCACAGGCCCCGCGCGGAGGACTCAACACTGCCGACCACGGCCTCGTAGGCGGTAAAATTAATGGGTTGTTCAGCGGTGCCGGGCGCATTGATCTGGCAGCCCTGCTCGATAACGATAAAGTCCGCTGCGCTGCTGCCAGAGATAACGGCGCCCGGGGCAATGTCCAGCACACAATCCTGCGCCTGTGCACCCTGCGCACCTGCCAGCGCAAATCCCGCCGTCATGGCCGCATATAAGCTACTTCTTTTCATGTCCCAACTCCCCTAGTTCTGGGCGATGCGCAGGGCACCACCTTCAATGCGAAATACAAAATCATTGCCAAGCTTGAGACCCGAGGGATCCAGCACGCCGCCGGGCAGGGCCGCTACATCAATTATGTAGACAGGCTTTCCGCCTGGCGCGGTGTCGCCGGAATCGTAAATCGCTGTGGTAAGGCTGGCCGGGATAATGGAGGCGACGTTGTCGCCAACCGGTGGTAGTGGCGGCTGGGGATCAACCGGCTCATTCGGATCAGTGCCGCCGTCTGGTGGAATGACGATGGTTCCCGGTGAGACATTACTGGAGGACCCGCCACAGGCTGTGAGCGTGGACACAGCGCCTACGGCGACAAGTGCCAGCAAGAACTGCTTCATTCTTGGTTCGAACGACATGATTAACCCCTATGGTTCAATTGAGAACGGACAGTACCCAATAGTGTCCGGCCGGCATTCCGACCCGCACAATCCTAGGTTCAGCGCGTGACAGTCGTGTGAAGGGGATATTGCAGTACCGTGAAAATTTCAGCTGATTGTTGCCAGGCACACAGCCTGCTGACACACCGTTACCCCGCCGGGGAAAAGGCCGGGGATAACAGGCTCAAGGGAGGGTATAAGTTAATAAGGCAGAGCGAACGATGGCCGGGGTGGATGGCCCCCGGCAGCGGAACTAGAGAGTGACCGTGTAACTCACATTGGCATAACCACCGTCCTGCCGGCAGGACGCACTTGCGACAAAAGTTTCCAATCGCTGAGACACCTGTTGCGCATCATCGTCTTCGATAGAAAACATAAGGCCGTCGTAATATCCCAGGGCTTTGGCGAGGATAGTGTCCCGCTCTGTCTCATCAAAGCCGTCCAGGACAGTGTGGGTTCTCGCACCATATTCCTCCTGGCTAAGGTACCCAAGTGACTCCTCGGCCAGCACACAGGCCAGTTGGCGCGACGCCTGGAACTCGTCAGCCGCGAGTGAGAGTGCCACTGACTGCTGGCAAGCCAGGACAAAAAACATAGAGAACGCAAGACATGGAACGCGCATATAGACCCTTTAGAAAAACTGGACTGTTCGACATAGGAAAAGGATAAGGGACAATAATGACAGCGACATGACAGTTCCATTACGCCGGTACGGGGCGGTACATTACAATTGTTACAGTAATATTAAGTTTGCGTGAATTTCCTGTATTTTGTGTATACAACAGGCGTACACTAAAACCTGTTGAGTGACGCTAGCCCCCACCGCGCGGGCGCTTCCATCCAGGCTCACGGGAAGCCGCAACAGACGGCAATGTATATAAGGAGATACAGAATGAAGACACTGACTAAACTAGCCGCTATCGGCGCCCTGTCGATCATGGCAAACGCCGCTATGGCGGAGACGACCCGGGATTGCATGCTGGAGGGCACAGTGCAGAAAGGGCAGACCAGCGACGAGCAAACCGTGAATGTAAAATTCCACTCCGTTGGCAAGTATGACCAGGATTCCACCTGCAGAGTCAGGCGCGGCGAGAAAATGCAATTCAAACTTCCGGCCGATCCACGTGTTCAGGATGCCGCACCCGGCAGCACTGTGAAGTACCGCTACAGGACTGACAGTGACGGTTCCGCAAAGGCGGAACTGGTAAGTGTGGGCACCTAGACCCGCCGCACCCTACGAAAAAGGGCTATGCTCACCCCACTCCCAGAAGCAGTGGCGGATACATAGCCCGTTAGAAGGCGTGAAGCATGCCTCAGGTTCGCGACAAGCTAGTACTTGAAGACAGTGTCCAGCATATACCGATTGTATTCCAGCGCGCCGCCCTCACCCTTGAACGCTTTCTCCCCGGCCTTGTTGTCGATAAACCAGGTGAAACCCACATTCCACTGCTTGGACAGTCCGTAGGCGCCGCTCAGCCTTGAACCCTTACCGTCTGTTCCACCGCCGGCAAAGTCAGAGTCCGTGAGCAGTCCAAACGCCGCATCCGCTTCCAGGTCTTCGTACTGGTAGGCTACCTGCCAGGTACCTTTCCCCTTTGCCTTACCCAGCATCACGCCGGCCAACCAGCCCGTGTCATAGTCGTCTGGATCCTGGTTCTGCACGTAGTCGCCAAAAAAGCTCAGTGGCAGATCGAACAACTTCATGTTCAGCTGCACTGCGAGCTCCACCAACTCGTAATCAAATTCGTAGACATCGACACCGTTCTTGACGACGAAGGAGTTGCCAAAGAAGTCATCATCATAGTGGGACTCATTACCTTTGACCGGGATATCGAAGTAGCCCGCTGCGGCGATAAGCTCGGCACCGGCGATATCGAACTTCATGCCGCCCTGTACGCCCCAGGTAACCTCGTCATTACTCCTGTCGCTGTCGCTTTCCAGCCAGTTGACCAGGCCGGTGGCAAAAAAGTGCTCACCGCCCCAGCCGGCATTCAGGCCCTCGGGCCGCCAGTCGCCGTCCCACAACATCGATGTCTTGTTGGGGCGAAACAGTGGGTTCTTGAACTTACCAGCCTCCAGGTATGCCTCCTCGACAGGACGCCATCGCGCGTAGGCCAGGTCCAGGTTAATCTTCTTGGAGGAATTACCGGCGCCAAGCGTCTGGTTGGAAGAGACAGGGTCATCATCACCGGTGGCAAGACCGAAACCGACAGTGACGTTCTCGGGCAGCTGCGCAACGATCTCCGGGCGGGCGCGAATCCTGTTACGGTCACGGGAGTCCCTGCCGTCGACATCAATGTCTTCGTAGCGGTAGCGGAAATCCCCTTTCAGGGAAATCCGCTCCGCCCATGAGGTTTCGGTATTCTGCTTTTTGACTTCCGCCAGATCTTCCGTGGCGCTGTCCAGCTGCGCTACGGCCGCATTACCTTGCTCTCGTAGCTTGTTGTTTTCTGTCTCAAGCGCGTTCAGGCGCTGCGACATAGCGGCAAACTGTGCCTTAAGCTCTGCAAATTCCGCATCACTGACGCCCGCATGGGCCGTGGCGCTGCCGAGTAGTGCGCCAGATACTGCTACAGCAAGGATTTTCTTCACGATGCATTCCCCCAGGTGAGATGTATGAATGCACTGTTTCGTGCATTGGGGGCGAAGCTTACCTACGAAACATGAAGGTTTTGTGACAAAAACACCCGGGACGGGCTGTTTTGGGGCAATAACAGCCTAGGCACTGTCACAATCTGTCACAGTGTCACGCTTCTGTCATTATCGGGATTCTGGATCACCAGCGGGAAAACAGGCGGTGTGACCCAAGCGCGCTGGGCGCAGTGAACTCAGGCAAAAATACCGACCAGCGCATAGCTGACAGAAACCACCACCAGGGCTTCCACTGTCAACAAAAGGCCTGTCACCCTCGGTGCCCTACCGTGCAATTCTTTTTGGGCTGCGTGTAAATTCATTGTAACCTCCCGGCTAGTGATATCTAATGTATATACAAATAATATACCTTATATATGTAAATACAAGCAACACACTTGTGCTAAAATACCAATTCTTTCTGCTTATTTTTCAAGATGTTGGAATGTCCAAGACAAAACTACTCAATATCCGCATAGATCCTGAGCTCAAAAAGCGGGCCAAAAAGCTCGCCGAAGCAGATGGACGTTCCCTCTCCAATTGGGTCACCAGCCTGATTTCAAGCAAAGTAAAGGAGGAAGAAAAGGCACAAAAATCCAATAAAAAGGACTAGTCCACCGCGCCATCCGGGTTGCGGATGCAGCCGCAGGCGACTGTCAGCTGCGGAAGCGGTCCCTGATTTCCTCTATGCTCTGATGCCTGACATCACTGCCAGCTACCAGGTAGATCACCTCTTCACACAGGTTGGCCGCGTGATCGCCGATTCGCTCGAATGCCCGGGCGCAGCTGTTCACCCGCAACATGTTTTTCACCCTTTGTGGATTCTCCATCATATGAGACATCAACACCCGGGTCAGGGACTTGAATTCGCGGTCTATATCCTTGTCCTGGGCAATAATATCGATCGACGCATCGACATCGAGGCGTGCAAATGCATCCAGCGCCCCGTGCAGCAGCGCCGCTGCGCCCCTACCCAGGTGCAGTGGCTCACTGTGATAGGACTGTTCGTCATAATCATCGGCCAGTTTCAATGCCATACGCGCCACCTTGGTCGCCTCGTCGCCAATACGCTCGAGGTTGGCAACCATCCGGATGATAGACACCACCATGCGCAGGTCCCGTGCGGCTGGTTGTCGCCTCGCCAGGATATCAATGCACTGGGCACTGATCTGGACCTCCAGCTCGTTGACCTTGTAGTCCGATTTGGAGACAGCCCTGGCCAGCTTCTCATCACCTTTTACCAGCGCTTGTAGCGCCTCGCTGCACTGGCTCTCCACCAGCCCGCCCATCTCCAGCACACTGCTGCGAAGCTCTTCCAATTCAGCGTTGTAGCGCTGCGAAGTGTGTTCCTCGCTGGGTAATGTCTTATCCATGTGAACTGCTTCCCCGCCGCTATCAGCCAAATCGGCCCGTGATATAGTTCTCTGTCAACTCATGCTGGGGCATGGTGAAAACCTGTTTGGTATCCCCGACCTCGATCAGCTTGCCCAAATGAAAATAGGCTGTGCGCTGCGACACGCGCGCTGCCTGCTGCATGGAGTGGGTCACAATCGCTATTGTGTAGTTGTCCTTGAGCTCGTCTATGAGTTCCTCGATGCGAGCTGTCGCGATAGGGTCCAGCGCTGAGCAGGGCTCATCCATCAGGATAACCTCCGGGCTGACTGCGATGGCGCGGGCAATACACAGGCGCTGCTGCTGTCCGCCAGACAGGCCCGTGCCTGGCTTATCGAGTTGGTCTTTCACTTCGTCGAACAGGCTGGCCCTGCGCAGGCTATCCTCTACAATCTCGTCCATCTCGGCCTTATTATGCGCCAGGCCATGTATCCGGGGGCCGTAGGCCACATTTTCATAGATGGATTTCGGAAACGGGTTGGGCTTCTGAAACACCATACCCACCCGGGCGCGCAACAGCACTGTATCCTGCTCAGCACCGTAAATATCCTCGCCATCCAGGGTGAAGTTTCCCTCGACCCTGCAGATCGGAATGATGTCGTTCATGCGGTTGAGGGTGCGCAGGAAAGTCGATTTGCCGCAACCGGAGGGCCCGATCATGGCGATAACCTCATTGACACCGATATCCAGGGAGACATCCGTTATCGCCTGCTTGTCGGCGTAATAAACGTTCACCCCATGAGCGCTCATCTTGGCGTTATCAACGAAAGGCGTGCCGGTAGTCTCGTAGGCATGCACGTCGGCATGGTCAGCAATATTCAGCGCCGGCTTGGCAGCTGCGTTATCACCCTGTGCTTTGCCTGTTTCCATTGTCCTTTCCCTTGCTGTCAATGTCATGCCATTCACTTTACCAGACCCTCCATAAGCAACACCTGGTCTACTTCAGCTCAAAGCGCTTGCGCAGGTAGACCGCCAGGGCGTTCATCACAATCAGGAAGCCCATGAGGACCATGATCGCCGCCGAGGTTTTCTCGGTAAAACCGCGTTCCGGGCTGTCCGCCCAGAGAAAAATCTGTACCGGCAATACGGTAGCGGGGTCGGTAACCCCCGCCGGGGCGTCCATAATAAAAGCAACCATGCCAATCATCAGCAGCGGTGCCGACTCTCCCAGGGCCTGGGCCATACCGATAATGGATCCGGTCAGAACGCCCGGCATGGCGACCGGCAGCACATGGTGGAATACCGTCTGCAATTTGGAAGCTCCCACACCCAGTGCCGCTTCACGGATCGATGGTGAGACCGACTGGATAGCCGCCCGGGAGGTGATAATAATGGTAGGCAGGGTCATCAGCGAGAGCACAATACCACCAACCAGTGGCGCCGATCGGGGTAAGTCGAAAAAATTGATGAAGACCGCCAGGCCCAGCAGCCCGAAAACGATAGAAGGCACGGCCGCCAGATTGTTGATATTGATCTCTATCAGGTCGGTAATCCGATTGCGCGGCGCAAACTCTTCCAGGTAAATGGCTGCGAACACGCCGATAGGGAAGGCAATAGCGAAGGTCACAAGGAGGGTAAAGAAGGATCCATACAGGGCGACTTTTATACCCGCCATCTCCGGTTCCCTTGAATCTCCCTGGGTGAAGAAAGCAATATTAAAGCGCGACTCGGTGCGCCCCTCCTCACGCAATTGGTCCAGCCACACCATCTGCTGGTCCTTAACCCGACGCTCGGATTCCGGTATATCGTCCGTCACCTGCCCTTTCAGGTAACTGCCTGACTCGGAATGCGCCCTCAACCAGATATCCGTGGTTTTGCCGATCAGGGCCGGATCTTCCATCACCGCATCGCGCAGATCGTACTCGGCACCGGCGCTGAGCAGGCGATACAGGTCCCGTTTTGGCTTGCGGCCTGACACATCGGGAAACATCTCGCGCAAGCTGGATTTGATAGTCCCAAGGTAGTCAGCCCTGAACAGCTGTTCCTGGCTCGCATCGCCTTGGAGCTCAAAGTCCTGCAGGTTAATGCTGACCTTGATGTACTGCTGGGTAAACGCCGGTGCGCCCTTGCTCACGATATCAGCCAACAGTATGAACAGAAAAACGAAACCCGTCAGTACCGCAAGCCGCCCGTACCATTGGAAGCGACGCTCGCGGGCGTAGCGTTTTTTGAGGGAAGCCTTGATAGCCACACTGTTTTTGTAGGAGTCCGGTTTATTCATACTGCTCTCGATATTTTCTTACCACGTACAGGGCGATGATATTCAGCGCAAGGGTCACGAAAAACAGGACCAGGCCCAGCGCAAATGCGGCCAAGGTTTTGGGACTGTCAAACTCCTGATCTCCCACCAGCAGGGTAACAATCTGCACTGTTATAGTGGTGACGGCTTCCAGCGGATTAATAGTCAGGTTGGCTGACAGGCCTGCGGCCATAACCACAATCATGGTCTCACCGATCGCCCGTGACGCGGCGAGCAGGATGCCGCCGACAATGCCAGGCAATGCGGCCGGCAGCAATACCTTGCGAATGGTTTCATTCATCGTTGCTCCCATACCCAGGGAGGCCTCGCGCATGGTATCGGGCACCGCGTTGATAATATCGTCCGACAGGGACATCACGAACGGGATGATCATGATCCCCATCACCAGCCCCGCGGCCAGAGCACTCTCCGAAGCCACGTTGAGCCCCAGCGATTCACCCAGGTTGCGAATAAACGGAGCAACTGTGAGCGCTGCAAAAAAACCGTAAACCACCGTGGGGACGCCGGCCAGGATTTCCAGTACCGGCTTGGTCACGGCGCGAAAGCGCCGACTGGCATATTCTGAAAGATAGATCGCCGACATCAGGCCAACTGGTACCGCGATAATCAAGGCAACCAATGATATCAACAGGGTCCCAACCAGGAGGGGCAAGAAACCAAATGAACCGGAGGCGGCAACCTGGTCGGCGCGAATGGCCATTTGCGGGCTCCACTCCAGCCCGAACAAAAAGTCCTGCAGCGGTATTGTCTGGAAAAATCGGATTGCTTCAAACAGCACCGACAGCACAATACCAAGGGTGGTCAATACCGCGAGGAATGAGCAACTGAAGAGGATCCACTTGAAGATATTCTCTACATGATTTCGTGCCCGCAGCGCCGGGCGCACCCTGCGCAGTGCCAGCAGCGCGCCGATCACGGCAACCAGGAATACCAGCAGTGCCTTGATCCGGCCGCCAGAAGCCGCCAGTGACGCGTAGTGCTGCGCCGCGATGACCTGGGCTTCATCAAGCTGTTCCGCATCAATGGCGCCCCGGGCATAGCTGACTACCTGGTTATAATACAAACCCTGCTCGCTGGGGGGCATTGCCTGCACACTGGCCGGAAGCTGCGACACGACCAGGTTTTTCAGAATTCCGTTTTCGAACCCCATCCACAACACCAGCACCAGCACAGCAGGAAGCAGCGCCCACAGTGCCGCCATATAGCCGTAGTGCTTGGGCAGGGAATGCAGCGTCCGAACGCCGCCCTGCCCTGCTGTCACTGCATGAGATCGCCTGCGCCCCATGTAAAAGCTGATGACCGCGAGCAGGATCACCACCAGGAAGACCGTCGTTGTATCCATTGCAGCCTCTAACTAAACAAAGCGCCGCACTAAGCCCTACAGCTTATGCGGCGCATGGTACACACAGGAAAATCCGGTGCCCGGGTGACTACATTTTCAGCGGGGTCAGCGCCTCGACATCCTGGTCCACCTTCTTGAGCTCAGCATCGGACAGCGGTATCAGCCCCCGCTCGGGCAAGTAACCGTCCTCTCCCATTGCCTTGCTGGAGGTGAACTCCACCGCGTATTCCTGTATGCCTGGAATCTTGCCAATGTGAGCGGCCTTAATGTAAAAATACAGCGGCCGTGATACCGGGTAGTCGCCACTGGAGATGGAATCAAAAGTCGGGGCTACCCCGTCAATTGTCGAACCGTGAACCTTGTCGCCATTTTCCTCGAGGAAGCTGAAGCCGAAAATACCTACGGCATCCGGGTTGGCGGCCAGCTTCTGGACGATGAGGTTGTCGTTTTCACCGGCTTCTATATAGGCGCCGTCTTCGCGCACTGCGTAGGCAATTGTTTCAAACACCTTCTTGCCCTTGGGTGCTTTGCCCGCTTTCTCCTGCAGCGCATTATAGACACCCTCTGGCAATCCCAGAGCGGCCATCGCAGCCTTGATCTCATCGACCTGGTCGGCCGACATTGCCCGCAGGGCCTTGAGTGACTCGATCTGCTTGGCGCCACCGCCCATCGCCAGCTCGGCGAAGGCGTCACGCGTTCCGGAGGTAGGCGGCGGGCCCAGCACTTCTATTCTGGTCGCCGGCAGTGCCGGGTTTACGTCCTTCCAGGTCTTGTTCGGATTGGCAATCAGTTTGCCATCGGGGCCGGGTATATCCTTCGCAAGAGCGAGGTAAATGTCCTTCAGGGACAATCCAAAAACCGGTGCGCTGGAGGCATTCGCCAGCGCGATACCATCGAAGCCAATAAGCACTTCAATGACGTCTGTCACGCCGTTTGCCTGGCAGTCGTCGTATTCGCTTTTCTTGATGCGCCTTGAAGAGTTGGTGATATCCGGGGTATTGGTTCCCACTCCCTTGCAAAACAGCTTGAGACCGCCGCCGGACCCGGTGGATTCGATCTTGGGTGTCTTGAAATTAGTGGAGCGCCCAAACCGTTCTGCAACCACAGTAGCAAAGGGATAGACCGTGGAGGAGCCTACAATACTGATGGTGTCGCGCCCCGCTGCCTGGGCCATGGTAGCGCAACCCATCAGGGCAGCCAGGGCGTATGCGCTCACTCGTTCAATTTTCACGTGATCTGTACTCCATAAAAAGTGACTTCAAAACCTTGTTTCGGGACGTGCTTCAGGTGATCGGGGCAGATTCTATGCCAGCTTTGTTACGGTATTGTTACAATGGCCGGCATCGTAGCGAATCAGCCGGACTTATCCCGGATGCGCCCGCTCACTCGCTGTCCAGTTCAGCCAAACGGCCGTGTCGCACGTCCATTCCCCGCACAAGATAGATGACATGTTCGGCGATATTACTGGCATGATCGCCTATCCTCTCTAAACTCCTCAAGGCCCACATTTCATTGATGATTCCACCGATTGCCCGAGGATCCTCCATCATGAAGGTCATGAGGCTGCGCAGCGCGCTGCCGTACTCCTTGTCAACGATGCTGTCATTCTTGACGACCTCAACCGCCGCGTGGTCATCGAGCCGCGCAAATGCGTCCAGGGACCGGCGCAGCATACCAGCAACATGGGTGCCGATATGCCGTATCTCGATAAAATTACTGGCTGAGTTGCTGGTTTCAGACAGCCGCATGGCTTGCCGGGCAACCTTGGCGGCCTCATCGCCAATCCGCTCAAGGTCCGTATTGACCTTGATAATCGCCACGACCAGGCGCAGGTCGCTGGCCGCCGGTTGGCGCCGGGCAAGAATGGAGGCACACTTGTCGTCGATGGACATTTCCATCTGGTTGACCTCGTGGTCCCGGTTGATAATCAATTCGGCCTGGCCGCTGTCCAGGTTCACCAGCGCTTCGACTGCACTGGCCAACTGTTGTTCCACCTTGCCACCCATCTCCAGCATCTGGTTGCGCAAGCCCTCAAGTTCAGCATTGAACTGGCCGGAGATGTGATGCATGTAACCTTCTTGTTTCAACATTCAAATAACCTCGTCTGCGTTGGGGTAGCGGCGAAACTTACGCCACTGAAGCGGTTACCGGGCAAGATGCTACGGCAAGACCCTGATCCGGGAATACCAGGCTGAACGAACTCCCCTCACCAGGCTTACTCTCTATCAGCAGGCGCGCACCATGGGTCGCAGCGACATGCTTGACGATTGCCAGGCCCAGGCCGGTACCACCGGTAGCCGATGACCTGCTGTCTTCCACCCGGTAGAAACGCTCGGTAAGGCGCGGAATATGCACAGGATCGATGCCCAGGCCCTGGTCTGTAACGGTGAGGTGAAAACTGCCGTCCTGGCGACACCATGAGACCCTGACCACATCATCGTCGGCACTGTACTTGATCGCATTCAATACCAGGTTGGATACCGCGCTGTACAATTCGCGATAGTCTCCGGGCACCTTGTAGTCAGCGCTCATCTCCAGCTCAACCGTACGCTCCGGGTGCGCCGTTTTCAATTCGTCCTGTAGCTCAGCCAACAGGGCCCGCATATCAACCGGAGTATGGGCCCCGGTACCCTGCTCGCTCTCAATCCGGGACAGCCACAGAAGGTCCTTGAGCAGGTTTTCCATCCGCACTGACTGTTGCAGCATCTGCTGCAACGGCTTTATATAACGCGCATCCAGCTTACTGGTATCGCTCAAAAATGTGCCCAGGTAGCCGCTAATCACTGTCAGCGGTGTGCGCAACTCATGGGATACATTAGCGACAAAGTCCTTGCGAACCCGTTCCATACGCACGCTCGCTGTCACATCCCGAACGAACAGCAGCCGGTCGCCATCGCCGAACCGGGTAATCTCGATGCGTAGCCAGGTACCGGCATCGCCCGTGGTGCAATATTCCAGTGGCTCCCCGAATTCACCTCGATTGAAATAACTCATGAATTCGGGCGAACGCACGAGATTCATCAAGGTCTGGCCCCTGTCCTCGGTTCGTAGCCCCAACATTGCCTGGGCGGGCTGGTTAAACCATTTCAGGACTCCGTGATCATCGACTATCGCAATGCCCTCGCGCATGGAAGCGAAGGAATCCTCCAGGTAGTCCACCGTAGACTGGAGATGCATGCTGGTCTGTTTGTCTTTCTTCTGTAACTGGTATATCTGGCTCAGAATTTCACCCCATATGCCGTAGGTTTCAGGTGGTGGCTGCCCGGGGGTGCGCAGCCATTGGCGCACGAGGTGCATCTGGTAGAGCCAGAACACAACGACGACAAGCAAGGCGATAACTACTAACAACAGCGAGTGACCGTAGTACCAGCCCAGTCCGGCCGCCGCCGCCAGCAGCAGCGCCAGCCTGGTTGCAAGACTCAGCAAACTCATTCAGCACCCTGCCCCGTCAAAGGACTGCACCGCGCGAGGAAAAGCGGTAGCCAGTGCCACGCACGGTCTGGATGAGATTGCTGTAGTCACCGCCCGGTGCCTGCAGGGCCTTGCGCAGCCGGCGAATATGGACGTCGATGGTGCGCTCCTCCACATAAACGTTGGCGCCCCAGACCTGGTCCAGTATCTGGCTGCGGGTATAAGCTCGTTCGGGATGAGACATGAAAAACTGCAACAACTTGAACTCCGTGGGCCCCATCTCAACCGGCTGCTCGCCGATCATGACACGCTGGCTTTCGCCTTCCAGCACCAGGGCGCCGACCTGCATGCGCTCATTGGCCATCCCAGCACCGGACCGTCGCAGCAGCGCACGCACCCGGGCGATCAACTCCCGCGGGGCAAAGGGTTTGGTGATGTAGTCGTCTGCACCGATATCCAGACCCTGGATGACATTGTCCTCTGCCGTCTTGGCGGTAAGCATGATCACGGGCATGTCGCGAGTGGTGTCACCACGCTTGAGGCGACGCAGCATTTCCAGCCCGCTACCGCCGGGGAGCATCCAGTCAAGGAGTACAATGTCCGGACGCTCATCGACAACCAATGTGTATGCGTCATGAATATTTTCGGCTTCAATACAGCGAAAATCCGCTATCTCAAGCGCCATGCGCAACATGTCCCGAATAGCCGTTTCATCATCGACCACCAGCACCGTTGATTCATTCATTGGTCATGTTCCCATCTGGCTATGAAGTGGCCCTATTAGATGATGGAATTATGACAACAAAATGACAATCCCGGCGTAAATACTGCTCTATCGCAGGCTGGCATTGATATTGAGCAGCATCTTGTTACCGGGACACAACTCGCCCTCCTCCAGCTGGTTGAGCGGCCGATGCGACGTTTCCAGCACGTCATGCAGGTCACGCGAGCTCTTGTCCAGGTAGATAAGGCCGGTGAGTATGTTGCCCTCGTGCTGCTGATCCACCAGCGCCATCATCGCCGAGCGCCGATCAAACGGGTTCAACGTATCGACATCCTCGTACAGCCGCAGCACCGAGCCGTCGTGCATGGTCACCTCGTGAGCGGCACCCGGCCGTGAGCTGGTGGTAATCTCCTGGCGCATCGGCACAAAATCGACGGTGCCCGTCGCCTCAGCATGCTCGCGCACAAATTCGTAGCTCTTGGTTGAGGCCGGCGTATTGTTGAAGGTTACGCAGGGTGAGATCACGTCGATCAACGCGAAGCCACGGTGACTCATGGCCGCCTTGATCAACGGCTCCAGCTGGTCTTTATCCCCGGAAAAGCTACGCGCGACAAAAGTAGCGCCCAACTGCAGGGCGGTACCGCACAAATCGATGGCATTGAACGGGTTCACATCTCCCTTCTTCCCGGCGGAGCCCTCATCGGTGGTCGCCGAGTCCTGACCCTTGGTGAGACCGTAACAGCCATTATTCATGACAATGTAGACCATGTTCAGGTTGCGCCTGATCACATGCGCAAATTGGCCCATACCGATGGAGGCGGTATCGCCGTCACCGGATACGCCCAGGTAGAGCAGATCGCGGTTTGCCATCGCGGCCCCCGTAACTACCGAGGGCATGCGTCCGTGTACCGAGTTGAACCCATGTGACTTACCGAGAAAATAAGTGGGCGTTTTGGACGAGCAGCCGATGCCGGATAACTTGGCGATCTTATGGGGTTCTATCGATAGCTCATGACAGGCCCGCACCAGCGCACCGCTGATGGAGTCGTGACCACAGCCCGCACACAGCGTGGAGATAGAGCCCTCGTAAGCTGCCTTGGTGTAGCCCAGGTCATTGACCGGCAGATCGGGGTGGCGGAATTTTGGTATCTGGTAGCTCATGCGCGTTCTCCCACGCCGTTGGCCCGAACCTTCCGGTGCAGGGGCGTCACGTTGTTCCCGGGCAGGTGCTCCAGGATCTGTTTGCGAATATTACGTGCGCTGATCGGGGTACCGTCAAAGCACAGAACCGACTTCAATTTATCGGGGCCAAACTCAAACTCTGCCATCAGCAGGGTGCGCAACTGGGCATCGCGATTCTGCTCAATCACAAACACCCGTTCATGATGATCTATAAAATCTTCCACCTCCTGGTTGAACGGGAAGGCGCGAACGCGCATGGCATCAAGCGCGACCCCCTCCTGTGCCAGGTAGTCCACCGCCTCACGCGCGGAAGCTTCAGTGGTACCGAAATACAGTACCGCCATATCCGTCGCCTTTTCACTGGTCACTACTTCCGGACCGGGAACATACTCCTTGATGGTGTCCCACTTCTGCAGCAGGCGCAGCATATTCCGCTCGTACTCTTCACCCTTTTCGGTGTACACAGCCTGCTCGTCCCGGGAGCTGCCCCGGGTAAAGAAAGCACCTTTTTCCGGGTGCGCGCCGGGGTAGGTGCGGTAGCAGATGGCGTCGCCATCGGAATCCTGATAACGACCAAAATTCTCCATGCTGTCCAGGTCCGCCTCGCTGAGCACCTTGCCCCGATCATACTCACGGCTGTCGTCCCACTCCAGCGGCTCCGACATATTGTCGTTCATACCCAGGTCCAGGTCGGTCAGCATGATGATAGGAGTCTGCAGTCGCTCCGCCAGGTCAAAGGATTGGGCACCAAAATCAAAACACTCCTTTGGTGTTGAGGGAAACAACAACACATGCTTGGTGTCGCCATGGCTGGCATAGGCCGCCGCCAACACGTCGGATTGCTGGGTGCGCGTGGGCATACCTGTCGAGGGACCGGCCCGCTGCACATCAAACAGTACGGTGGGAATTTCCGCAAAATACGCCAGGCCCAGGAACTCACTCATCAGCGACAGGCCCGGGCCACTCGTCGCGGTAAATGCGCGGGCCCCGTTCCAGCTCGCACCAATGACCATACCGATAGCCGACAGTTCATCCTCGGCCTGCACGATCGCATAATTACGCCTCCCGGTACCCGGGTCGATGCGCACGCGCCGTGCATATTTCTCAAAGGCATCCACCACCGAGGTGGATGGTGTAATCGGATACCAGGCTGCTACTGTGGCGCCACCGTAAATTGCCCCCAGGCCTAGCGCCGTATTGCCGTCCAGCAGAATCTTGTCGCCTACCTTGTCCGCAGCCTTGACCCGAATACCGATCGGACATTCAAAATTATCCTTGGCGTACTGATGGCCCAGCTCCAGCGCCTTGATATTGGGCAGGATCAATTTCTCCTTGCCCTTGAACTGGTCGGCCACCAGGTCCGTCAATACCTTGAAGTCGATATCCAGCAGGGCCGCCAGGGCGCCCACGTAGATCACGTTCTTGAACAGCTGTCGCTGGCGCGGATCCTGGTACTTCTCGTTACAGATACGGGTCAGCGGCAGGCCGATGACAGTGATATCCTTGCGCAAAAGGCGCAGATCCAGTGGCTTTGTGTTGTCGTAGATGAAGTAACCACCGGGTTCAATCTCGCGTATGTCCTGGGCCATGCTCTGGGGGTTGACCGAAAGAATGATATCCACCCCGCCGCGTCGGCCCAGGTAGCCTTTCTCACTGACCCGCACCTCATACCAGGTGGGCAGCCCCTGGATATTGGACGGGAAAATGTTCTTGGGGCTGACCGGCAGGCCCATTCGAAACAGGGCCTTGGCGAACAGGTTGTTGGCGCTGGCAGAGCCGGTCCCGTTGACGTTGGCAAACTTGATGACAAAGTCGTTAACCGATTTCAATCGCTTCATGCCAGGGTACCACTCACGTTGTAGAGAAACTTCTGCATATCCCATGCCCCGGTCGGGCAGCGCTCCGCGCACAGTCCACAGTGCAGGCAGACATCTTCGTCTTTTACCATCACGCGTTTTGTCGGCAGTGCCGCGGAGACATAGAGATCCTGGCTCAGGTTCTTTGCCGGCGCAGTCAGGCGGGTGCGCAAATCCTTCTCCGGCCCGTTCTTGGCAAAGGTAATACAGTCCGTGGGGCAGATATCGACGCAGGCGTCACACTCAATACAACGAACCTCCTCAAACACGGTTTGCACATCACAGTTGAGACAGCGTTCCGCCTCCTTGTAGCCGGTGGGTTGATCGAATCCCAGCTCAACCTCCAGCTTGCGATCCTTGAGCAACTTGTCCAGCGGAGCGTGGGGAACGGCATAGCGCGGATCGGGTGCCACGGCGTTATCATAGCTCCACTCGTGCACACCCATTTTCTGGCTCGCCAGGTTGGTCATGGGTGGCGGGCGCTTGCTCACCGCATGGCCATTGCACAGCAGATCGATACTGATTGCTGCCTGGTGACCATGGGCTACCGCTGTAATAATATTCTCGGGTCCGAAGGCCGAGTCTCCACCAAAAAACACCCTGGGGTTGGTGGACTGGAAAGTGGTCTTATCGACTACCGGCATGTCCCACTTGTCGAATTCCAGGCCAAGGTCGCGTTCAATCCATGGAAACGAATTCTCCTGCCCGATCGCCATCAGCACATCATCGGCTTCCATAAAGACCAGGTCCTCGCCTGTAGGTACCAGACTGCGATTGCCCTTGGCATCGTATTCCGCTTCAACCTTTTCAAACAGCATACCCTTGAGCTGGCCTTCCTCAACGACAAACTCCTTAGGCACGTGGTTGTTATAGAACGGGATACCTTCTGCCATCGCGTCATCTTTTTCCCAGGGGGAAGCCTTCATGTCCTCGAAGGGGCTGCGCACAACCACCCTGACATCCTTGCCGCCCAGACGCATGGAGGTACGGCAGCAATCCATGGCGGTGTTTCCGCCACCCAGGACCAGCACCCGCTCACCAATCGCTTCCGTGTGTTCAAAGGCCACGCTGGCCAGCCAGTCTATACCCAGGTAAACGTGGTCCCGGGCGTCCTCCAGTCCAGGCAGGTTGAGACCCTTGCCCCTGGGCGCGCCGGTACCGACAAAAACCGCATCGTAATCCTTGTCGAGAATTTCCTTGAGGCTATCGACCTGAACATCGAAAGTGGCCTCGATCCCCATGTCGAGTATGTAATCGACTTCCTCATCGAGCACGCCCAACGGCAGGCGAAACGAGGGAATCTGGCTGCGCATCATACCGCCGCCGGCAAACTGGTTGTCGTACATGTCGAGGCTGTAACCCAGGGGCGCGAGGTCCCGCGCCACCGTCAGCGAAGCCGGGCCGGCGCCGATCAGTGCTATGCGCTTACCATTTTTTTTCTTCGGCACTGTCGGGAGCAGCGCGCTGATGTCTTCCTTGTTATCTGCAGCAACGCGCTTGAGCCGGCAGATAGCCACCGGCTCATCCTCTACCCGCACTCGGCGACAGGCAGGCTCACAGGGCCGATCGCAGGTGCGTCCCAACACGCCGGGAAAGACGTTGGAATACCAGTTGATCATGTATGCGTCGGTATAGCGCTCGGCGGCGATCAGCCGGATGTACTCGGGAACCGGCGTATGGGCGGGGCAGGCGTACTGGCAGTCCACTACCTTGTGGAAATACTCGGGGTTCTTAATATTCGTCGCTTTCACATTAGCTGCCTGTTTTTTTATACAAAAATTATTGACGGACGCAGTGCGCGGAAATTGTGGCACAGCTGCCTGTGCTTTACACGCCAGCAGCGCACTATTACCCTTATTTAGCCGTCACTTAACAGGCTTTGGACCAAACATTAAAACCAGCTGCTGAACCAACCGGTGTCCTTGAGCTCCTCCTCGCAACCCTGTAGCTGACCCTGGTAGGTTGTCGCCCGGCGCTCCACCTTGCGGGCCACGTCCATGAGCCATTTCTTTTTTCGATAGGAACCGCGGCTGAAGCCACCGTGTCCCTCGTGATAGGCCAGGTAAAGCGAATAGGTATCCTGCCGGCCGATGCCATTGCGCCGGTGAGACTTGTCGTTATACCAGCCGATGAAATCGATGGCGTCGGCGAAGTCGTCCCGATCCGCGCCATAACTGCCTGCGCTGCGCTCGTATTCTGTCCAGGTTGAGTCCAGCGCCTGGCTATAGCCATAGGCATTGGAGGGGCGCAGCCAGGGAATGAAGCCCATGACTTTTTTCCGGGGCGGCCGGGCGGTAGCGTCGAAACGCGATTCCTGATGCATGATCGCCATCATCACGGGTATCGGGCTTTTCCACTCGTCCCGGGCATCCGCAGCATCAGCATACCAGTCATCCTTCTCAAAAAAGATAGTGCAGATATTATCGACAGTTTTAGGCTGTGAGGCGGTGCAAGCTGTCAGCGTAGCCAGCAAAAACAGTGTACATGCCAGCGGCAGGGCCAGGCCCGGGCGCACAAATCGCACGCCACTCAAACAGCCACTCCATACCCGGCGAGCATCGCCAGGAAAGCCGCTTCATCAATAACGGGGATATCCAGTTCCCGGGCCTTGTCAAGTTTTGAGCCCGCGCCGGGTCCCGCCACCACGCTACTGGTCCTGGCTGACACGCTGCCTGCGACCTTTGCGCCCAGTGCCTGCAAGTGGGCCTTGGCATCATCGCGTCCCAGCTGCTCCAGTTTCCCTGTCACTACCCAGGTCTCTCCGCTAAGGGGCAGGTCCTCCTCTACTTCCAGGTCAGGCCAGCTGACACCCGCTGCGCGCAATTGGGCCACCACGGCCATGCTGGAATCAGAATCGAAGAACTGCCGCAGGTGGTCCGCCACCACAGGACCCACATCGCTTACGGCGAGCAGACGCTCTTCGGACGCCGCCGCAAGTGCCTCCCAATTACCAAAATGACAGGCCAACGACAGGGCTGTCGCCTCGCCCACCTCGCGAATACCCAGGGCAAAAATAAACCGGGGCAAGGTGGTGTTCCTGCTGGTATCGAGCGCTGCCAGCAGATTGTCCGCGGATTTTTCTCCCATACGTTCCAACCCCAGCAGCTGCTCCCGCTGGAGTTGATAAAGACCTGCCACGTTGCGCACCAGGCCCTCGTCCACCAGCTGCTCCACAAGCTTGTCCCCCAGACCGTCGATATCCATGGCGCGGCGGGAGGCGAAGTGCCGGATAGCCGCTTTCTGCTGCGCGGGACAAACCAGCCCGCCCATGCAGCGCACGACCGCTTCCGACTCCGCCCGTTCCACTGGCGAGCCACACACCGGGCAGTCGCAGGGGAATTCTATGTCGCGCGCATCACCCGGGCGCTGGGCCAACACCACCGAGACCACCTGAGGAATGACATCACCGGCCCGGCGCACCACCACCGTGTCCCCGATACGAACACCCAGGCGTTCGATTTCATCGCTGTTGTGCAAGGTGGCGTTGCTCACCGTCACACCGCCAACAAACACCGGCTCCAGCCTCGCAACAGGGGTGATGGCCCCGGTTCGCCCCACCTGGAACTCGACATCAAGCAAGACCGTCATCTCCTCCTGTGCGGGGAACTTGCGGGCTACTGCCCAGCGCGGGGCCCGGGCGACAAACCCCAGTTTTGCCTGCTGTTCCAGGTCGTTGACCTTGAACACGATTCCGTCGATATCGTAAGGCAGCGCCTGTCGTTTTTCCGCCAACTGGTGATAGTACTCATCACAGGCCGCAATACCCTCGACCACGCGCGATTCGGCATTGATGCGAAGACCCCATTGCTGCAAGCATTGCAGGACCTGTTCGTGCTGCCCTGGCAACTCACCCTCGGCGACCAGGCCCACGCTGTAACAGCACATTTCCAGCGGTCTCCCGGCCGTAACCCTCGCGTCCAGCTGGCGCAGGCTGCCGGCCGCTGCATTGCGCGGATTCACAAACGCTTTCTCGCCCTCTGCCCGGGCGCGCTCATTGAGCTGCTCGAACCCCGCCCTGGGCATGTAGATCTCCCCACGCACCTCCAGCACGCCGGGGTATCCACTGCCACGCAAGTGCAGGGGCACCGAAGGTATGGTGCGTACATTCTGGGTAATGTCCTCGCCGGTGGTGCCATCTCCTCGGGTTGCAGCACGCTCCAGCACCCCGCCGCGATACATCAGGCTGACCGCAATGCCATCCAGTTTTGGCTCACAGGCAAACTCCACCGACCCTCCTTCCAGGCCCAGCCGGTCGAGCAGGCGGCGATTGAAATCGAGCATATCCTGTTCATTGAATGCGTTGTCCAGGGACAACATCGGCACTTCGTGAGTGATCTGGCGAAAGCGATCCAGCGGCGCCGCGCCGACTCTCTGACTGGGAGAATCATTGCGAAGTAGTTCGGGGTGGGCGGTTTCGAGTTCGACGAGTCGCCGCATACAACGGTCGTACTCGGCGTCGGGAACGGTTGGCTGGTCCAGCACATAGTACTGGTAATTCCAGTCATCGAGTCGCTCTCGCAGGGATTCGACTTCCCGCGCTGCAGCGGAAGATGACATGGCTGTGGTTTCGGGCCGGCTTCGGATTCAGCTCGTCCTGGCCAGCAGACGCCGCTCCAGGTCGCGAATCTGCTGGCGGCAGTGATCCAGGGACTGCTTGCTCAGTACGCTGCGCGATTCGTCCAGCACATCGCCATCCAGGTTCCTGGCTACTGCCTGGGCGGTTTCGAGCATGTAATCGAATGCTTTCATCATGTCCTCGGGACCGGGCAGAGTAAGGAAGAACACCAGGCCGGGGGTGTTGAAATCCCCCATGCGGTCTATATCAAATATCCCCGGCTGCATCATATTCGCGACGCTGAACTGAATCGCGCCGCGACCGGCTTCGAACTCGTGTCGATGGAAAAAATTCATGTCGCCAAAACGCAGGTCACAGGCCAACAGGATGTGCAGAATATCCTCGCCACGAAACCCTTCCCTGTCGCGGGCCATCACGTTAAGCATAAATACCTCCGGGTCGATATCCCGGGGTAACTTGCCAGGATCCACCGCGGGGCGGTGTCCCGGTGCCGGGCTGGCGTCTTCGCCCGACTCATCTACATTATCAAGCCAGTCCAGGGTGGCCGGCTCAGTATCTTTATCGGAGCCGCTCATACCACTTACCAGTTCCAACTCATCTTCTGCCGGGGGTGGCGACTTTGCGGCGGGCTTTTTGCCGCGTCGAGCGGCAGATTTACGCTCGGCGACAGCGGCCTTTTCCCGTTTCTGCGCCTCGGATTTATTACTCGCATTGATCAGGTCGCGTCGTTCAACGACCCGGGCCCCGCCATTGGGCAACTCTTTCAGCCAGGCGATATCATTATCGCGTTCACTGGTTTCCACCACGTCTTCTGGCGCCAGCTTCACCTTCACCTTCGGATAGCGCTCGCGACGCACCCTGCGCCAGGCATCAAGCCCAACGGCAACTATCAGGATCACCCCGATAACAACCATCCAGTCACGTATTGTTAAATCCATTGCCCCTGCGCCGTACTCTCTACCAGTTAATTGCGTTGATCAGCTCGCGGCCAGCGATGCCGCCTCTTCCACATCCACCGACACCAGGCGCGATACGCCAGGCTCATGCATGGTGACACCCATAAGCTGGTCGGCGAGCTCCATTGAGATCTTGTTGTGGGTGATGTAGATAAACTGCACCTTGTCCGACATCTCCTTCACCATGCGCGCATAGCGACCGACATTGGCATCGTCCAGTGGTGCGTCCACCTCGTCCAGTATGCAAAAGGGCGCCGGATTGAGCTGGAAAATCGAAAACACCAGAGCTATCGCCGTTAATGCCTTCTCACCACCGGAGAGCAGGTGAATAGTACTGTTCTTCTTGCCCGGGGGCCGCGCCATGATTGAGATACCGGTATCCAGTAAATCGTCACCGGTCATTTCAAGGTAGGCGCTGCCGCCGCCAAAGATCCGTGGAAACAGGTCCTGCAAGCCGTTGTTAACCTTGTCAAAGGTGTCGCGGAAGCGGTTGCGGGTTTCCTTGTCGATCTTGCGAATGGCAGACTGCAGGGTTTCCAGCGCGGTCTCCAGGTCGTCGTTTTGCAGGTCGAGATAGTTTTTCCGCTCTGACTGCAAAGTGTATTCATCGATGGCCGCCAGGTTGATCGCACCCAGCCGTGCGATGCGTGTCGCCACGCGTTCTAGCGAGCGCTGCCATTCATCTTCAGCCGCGCCATCGGGCATGGTCTCCAGCACCTGCGTAATATCCTGACCATCCGCCGCCAATTGGCGATAAATCGTGTCGCGCTGCACATTCACCGCCTGGTTGGACAACCGGTGCTGCTCCAACTCGCTACGCACGCTCTCGGCGCGGTGCTCTATGGAGGCTCTTTGTTGCTCCTTCTCTCGCAGCAGGTGCTCTACCTCCGCAACCTGCTGGCGGGCTACGGTCAGCTCGCCTTCAGCCTGCAGCCGCAACTCCAGCTGTTCTTCCAGCTCCAGCTGGAGGTTTTGCTGCGGCTCATCATTCTGCTCAAGCCCCTGCGCCAGACTGTCGCGACGACTTCGCAACTGCGCAACCTGACTGTTGGTTCTGTCTATGGCCTCGCGCATGGCGCTCAATTGGGTCTGCAGGGACTGATGCCGCATGGCGAGCTGATGGGCCAGGTCCTTGTCGTGCCGGGCTTTCTGTCGCGCCGCGTCCAGGGTGCCGCGGGTCTGGTCACGCACGGACAGCAACTCCTCCCGGCTGCGGGAGTCTGTCTCCATTCGCTCTATTGCTTCTGCCAGTAACTGACGGGCCTCAGTAATAGCCTGCTGTTCGGCACTGAACTGCTCGCGCGACTCGTCAATCTCGGCATTTATCCGCTCCCGACGGGCGTTGATCTGTTCTATCTTGGCGAGTTGTGCGGACATTTTCGCACTCAGCTCGGCATGCTGACGCGCGCTGGACTGCAGCTCGCGCTGCAGCGACTCGCGCTGCGTTTCAAGCCGCTTCAGGGATTCCTGTGAGGTGTGCAGCTCGTTCTCAAGCCGCTGTTCATTCTGCTGTTCCAGTCGCAAGCGTTCCAGCAGTTCATCGAGCTCCTGCTGGCGCTTGATAACGCCACCCTGTTCACCGGCCAGCCGGGTGACCCGCAGCCAGTTCGGACCCAGCCAGATGCCGTCCCGGGTTATCACGGATTCATGGTCTGCCAGTGCCGGGCGCTGCGCCATAGCAGCAGCCAGGTCATCAGCCACACGCACACCCGCCAGCAAGGCGTTGGCGCGACCACCGCTGCGCACTCGGGAACCGAGATACTGGGGCGGCACGTCTGCCTCAGGGCCCCCTTCGAGCAGGACCACATGGCCCTGTTCCAGCTCATTCAGGGTCGCACCCAGGCCACCCATGTCATCTATACACACAGCCTGCAGGTAATCGCCCAGCACAGTTTCTACCGCCAGCTGCCAGCCTTCATCTACCTGCAACTGCTCCAGCAGCCGCGGGCGGTCTGCGATATCCCGTGCGGCCAGCCAGGCGCCTACAGCCTGGTCACTGTCTTCCATTGCCGCTTGCTGCAAGGCCTCAAGCGATGCCTGGCGGCCGCGCAGCTGTTGCAGGCTTGAGCGCACCTGGTTCAGTTCGGTAGAGAGGTTGTTATTGCGTTCGCGGGTGGTTGAAAGCTCTTCCACCACAGACTCCCCGCGGCCCTCGTGTTCTTCCATCACCAGCTCGAGCTCCGCCAGCTGCTCACCCAGTGCTTCTATCTCACCGTCCTCCGGGCCGGGCGCGAGACCCTGTTTTTCCTCCTCGAGTTGGCGGGTCTTACCCTGGATACGCTGCAGGACCTGCTCCACGTGACGGATACGGGACTGTTGTACCTCTGCCTGCTGGCGAGGCTCCGCCGCATGCTGGTTGAACTCATCCCAGCGATGCTGCCAGTTGTGCATGGCTTCTTCCGCCTGCAGTAACGCCTCGGCGGAACTTTCTTCCAGTTCCTGTAGCAGGGACAACTCAGGCGCGATGGAACCCAGTTCCGTTTCCCAGCTGATCAGCTTCTGATTGTCATCGCCCAGGTGGGTCTCCGCCGCTATGAGCCCGGAGCGCGTCTGCTCGAGATCCTCACGCAGCTGACGACCGCGTTCCTGCTGGTGTTTCAGTGTTTGTTCCAGGCGCGCCACCTCAGACCCTAGGCCGTAGAAGGTCGCCTGTACCTGGTTGAACGCATCGGTGCGCTCGGTATGTTCTACCCGGTGCTGCTCTATAGCGGTATCCACCTGCTGGTGTTCCGCGTGCACGGCTTCGAGTTTGACTTCTAGCTCGCCTATTACCTGACCCGCAGAAGTGACCTGGCTGTCCAGCTCCCGCCATTGCAGGGCCTGCAACTGGGCCTGTAACTGGCGCTCTTCAACCTTGTATTCGGTGTATTTCTCTGCCGCCTGGGCCTGTCGCTGCAAGTGCTGCAACTGGCGACCCAGCTCATCGCGCAGGTCGGTAAGGCGGTCGAGGTTTTCCAGGGTGCGGCGCATGCGACTTTCAGTCTCCTTGCGCCTTTCCTTGTACTTGGAGATACCGGCGGCCTCTTCGATAAAGACCCGCAGGTCCTCGGGCCGGGACTCGATAAGCCGGGAAATCATGCCCTGTTCAATGATCGCGTAGCTGCGCGGCCCCAGACCGGTGCCGAGGAAAATGTCTGTAATATCCCGCCGTCGACAGCGGGTGCCGTTCAGGAAATACTCTGACTGGCCCTCCCGCGTCACCAACCGGCGAATGGAAATTTCGGCGTAGCTGGCCCACTCACCGCCGACACCGCCATCGCTGTTGTCAAAGACGAGTTCGATAGAGGCCTGACCGACCGGCTGCCGATTGACAGAGCCATTGAAGATCACGTCAGCCATCGATTCTCCGCGGAGATTCTTGGCTGAACTTTCCCCCATCACCCAGCGCACCGCGTCGATGACATTGGATTTTCCGCAGCCGTTGGGGCCAACCACAGCGCACATATTGCTAGGGAAATTTACCGTCGTCGGATCGACGAATGACTTGAAACCTGCCAGCTTGATAGACTTTAGTCGCATATCACATTAACTGTTTAATTTATCTTGCTGTTTTTTATACATTTTATCCGGATTTTAACGATTCCCACCCCGGAGCCGGACCACAAGATATAGTGTATAGACTTTGCCAGAACAACACTATGCCTGTCGGCCACAAAAGCTAAAATTCCCTGCGCGGGTGCGTATGGCGGGTTTTCTGGCCGGCGGGGCTAACCCCTGGGCTGCAATACGATCTGCACTGGAGACAGGCCGGTACCCGGCGCCAGAGGGCCGCCCTGCCCCAGCCAGGTGGCATTGGCCTCACCCGGGGTACCTGTGGGCGAAACCTGCACCACCACTACAACCGATTCTGTATCAGAAAGCTTCTGGCCGGCCATGGAATTGCTGTCGTCAAGGCGCAAGGTGACCGGTAGTTGACCCGCCTGGAGCCGCTGTACCGCGATCGGCATACGGCTCTCGGAGGCCGCGTTGCGGGCGAGGATAAATACCGTGTCGGTTGCCGCCACCTCGGCGCCCTCGGGCAGGGTAACTTCGACCGTGACACCCGCAGCGGCATCCCCGGGTTCTGCAGTGGGTGCGGGGGCTCTCTGGCCATGGGCCTGGGCGACTGCGGCGGACTCTGCCGCGGGCAACTCGCCCGCATCGACAAGCCGTTGCCGGGCCATCGCGATTACCCCGGTGATCATGCGGGCACTTTCGGAGCCCGGTGTCTCTATGGCCAACAGGCGCTCCCAGTAAGACATCGCCGCGCGATATTCGCCCTGCTCGAAAGAAGCCATGCCCAGCAGGCCCAACGCCGTGCGCTGATGTGGGTCTATGGCAAGGGATTGTTCCGCCCGCAGTCGGGCCTGGGCACTGAGCTGGCGACCGGCCGCCAGGTATTCCGCCTGGGCCGCTGATGCCAGGGCATAGGCGTCCTCTGGAATTTCCCGGGCCAGGTCGGCATAAGTACGAGCGGCGCGTGCGTAATCTTCGCGGCCCATATAATAGCGTCCCAGCAGGGCGACATAGTCCAGGTTGTCAGGCCGCTGCGCACTGCGCACTTCCACTGCGTCCATGAGAACCTGCATCTGCTCGGGCGTACTGCTGTCATCCAGCGCCTGCAACTGGCGGCTGATCATCACATCCGGGGCGGCCCCCAGCGCGTAGTAAAGACCACTGGCCATGGCCGCTACTACCGGCAGTAGCAGCCAGGTCGGGAAAGACTGGCCGCTGGCCGCCGGTGAGGCTGATCGCGCCTGCTGTTCGTCTTCCAGCAACCGGAGTCGCGCATCCTCCTGCAAACCATCGGCACCCTCCCGGGCCAGTTCAGCCTGGCGCAACCGGTACCACTCAATGTTGGCCCGCTCCAGGTCCTCGTCAGCGCCACCGGAACGCCCCCGCGGCACCAGGTAAAAGACCGCACTGAACAAAAGTAATCCGGCGCAGGCCAGGAAAAACAGAGTCACGACTTTCGCTCCGGTTCGTCCAGCAGCTTGTGCAGGCGCTGTTCATCATCGTCGCTAAGCACGGCGGAGGCCTTGCGCCGGCCCCGCAAGGTCAACACGGCTGCGGTGATTCCCGCCAACAGCAACACAAATGGCGCCAGCCACAGCGCCGCGGTAGCGCCGTTGAATGAGGGCCGATAGCGCACAAACTCGCCATAGCGGGCAACCATATAGTCGAGGATTTCCTGATCGCTGGCACCCGCTTCCAGCTGTTGGTAAAGGAGTTTGCGCAGGTCCTGCGAAATAGGGGCATTGGAATCAGCGATATTCTGGTTCTGGCACTTCGGGCAACGTAACTCCAGGCTCAATTGCCGGTAGCGCAGCTCGAGTTCCGGGTCGCTGAATTCGTAGGTCTCTATGACCGCCATTGCCTGGCCGCACAGAAATAGCAGTGCAAGCAGGGTTGCACTCGTAAACAGTCTCATCCTTCTTTGGCATCCTGTGTCAGTTCCAGGTAAAGCGGCTGCAGTATCGTTTGCCACACGCGCTCATCCACCACGCCGACATGACGATAGCGAACCACCCCCTGGGCATCTACCAGGTAGGTTTCAGGCGCCCCATAGACGCCCAGGTCGAGACCAAGAGTGCCCTCCCGGTCGACAATGTTCGCCCGGTAAGGATCGCCCAGCTCGGCGAGCCAGCGAGCCGCGGCGGTATCTTCATCCTTGTAATTGATACCGTAGATAGGGACGCCACTTTCCGCGATTTGCAGCAGGTACGGATGCTCCACCCGGCAGGAAACACACCAGGTCGCCCACACGTTCAAAAGGGCGACTTCGCCAACAAGCCCTTCAGTGTCGAGCATGCTTTCGCGCCCCAGCACCGGCAGGTTGAATTCGGGCAGAGGCTTGTCTATCAGGGCCGATGGCAATGCCTGCGGATCCAGGGAGAGACCCCGAAACAGGAATAACGCCATGCCCGCGAACAGGATCAGCGGCAAGAACAGCTTCAGCCTAGGCGCCATGCAAAGCCTCGTCACCAGCCCCGGCCACAACCGGGCTGCGCTGGCGTCGGTAACGCCTGTCGAGCACAGTAGTGAAGGCGCCAACGGCCATCAGGATTGCACCCAGCCACATCCAGCGCACCATTGGCTTGTAGTGCAGACGCATCGCCCAGGCCCCCTGCTCTCCAATGGGCTCACCCATGGCCACGTAGAGGTCCCGGAACAATCCGGCGCCAATAGCTGCTTCCGTCATGACCTGGCCGGTGGCGGTATAACGCCGTTTTTGCGGCGCCAGCCGGGCCACCACTTCGCCGTTGCGGCTCACCTCAAATCGCGCCTCGTCCGCTATAAAATTGGGGCCGCGCACTGGCGCCAACTCAACAAAACGGAACTCATAACCCGCCAGGACCTCGGTATCGCCAGGGCTCATCTTCAGGTCGTGTTCAATATTGTACTGACTGGTTGCGACCACGCCGGTGACACAGGCCGCAAAACCCAGGTGGGCGATAAACATACCCCAGTAGCTTGGCGTGACCCGACGCAGCCCTCCCCATAGCGACGAGGCACCCTTGACGCGAAACCAGAGGTCCTTCAAAAGCCCGATTACCAGCCAGGCGGAAAGCGTCACAGCCAGCGCAACCCATAGATTGTAACTGGCGTTCATTAGCGGCAGGGTGAACCCACACAACACGGCGACTACCGCCGGAATGGCCAACTCCGACTGCCAGCGACTCGCTGAATCCTTTTTCCATCTGGCGACCGGGCCTATACCCATAAACGGAACCAGCAGCGCCATCAACGGTACAAATACCGCATTGAAATACGGCGGCCCCACCGAATACTTGCCCGCGCCCAGGGCATCCATGATAAGCGGGAACAGTGTGCCGAACAGCACTGTTATGGTGGCCACCAGAAACACCACGTTATTGCACAGAATCAGCGACTCACGCGACAGCCACCCGAAGCTGACCCGGCTGGTAACCGCCGGCGCCCGCAGGGCATACAGGGTCAGGGAACCCCCGACTACCAGCGCCAGAAATACCAGTATATACAGACCACGGGCCGGATCCGTTGCAAAGGCGTGTACCGAGGTGAGCACCCCGGACCGCACCAGGAATGTACCTAACAGGCTCAGGGAAAAAGCAAAAATAGCCAGCAATACGGTCCAGCTCTTGAACAGGCCGCGCTTCTCCGTTGCCGCCAGTGAATGGACCAGCGCAGTACCTGCCAGCCAGGGCATGAAAGATGCGTTCTCTACCGGGTCCCAGAACCACCAGCCGCCCCAGCCCAGTTCATAGTAGGCCCACCAGCTGCCCAACATGATTCCAAGGGTCAAAAAAGCCCAGGCCACATTGGTCCAGGGCCGCGACCAGCGTGCCCAGGAAGCATCGAGCCGCCCACCCAGCAATGCCGCGATAGCGAACGCAAACGCCACTGAAAAGCCAACGTAACCCATGTAGAGAAGCGGCGGGTGAATGATCAGTCCGGGGTCCTGCAACAGCGGATTGAGGTCGTTACCATCGGCCGGTGTGCCGGGCAAGAGGCGCGCAAACGGGTTGGAGGTGAGCAGCATGAACGACAGGAAACCGACTCCTATCGCACCCATTACTGACAACACCCTGGACAGCACCAGCAGCGGCAGTTGACTGCTGAAAACGGCCACAGCGGCTGTCCACCCACTGAGCGTCAGCGCCCACAGCAATAGTGAGCCCTCGTGATTACCCCAGACGGCGGAAAACTTGTAGATCGCAGGCAGCAAGCTATTGCTGTTTGCCGCCACCACCTTTACGGAAAAATCATCCTGCAAAAAAGAGACAGTCAGGCAAGCAAAACTGATGGCCACGAAAACAAACAGGCCAATTGCCAGCCCCGGCGCGAGTGCCATGGCGCGTGTGTTGCGCCGCCAGGCGCCCCAGGCGGGCACGACCATCAGGATAATGGCGAGGCAGAAGCTGATAATCAGGGCAAAATGGCCAAACTCGGGGATCATTGGGCATTCCCCCTTTCATCGTAGCCCGACTGCTCCAGCGCGGACGCCACCTCCGGTGGCATATAATTCTCATCGTGCTTCGCCAGCACCTCGCTCGCGACAAACACACCGTCGTCACCCAGTACACCGGATGCCACCGCGCCCTGCCCCTCGTCGAACAGGTCCGGCAGGATACCCTCGTAAACCACGGCGACGTTGGCCTGATAATCGGTGAGCATAAACTTCACTTCCAAACTGTCGTCACTGCGTTGCACACTATCGGCCATCACCATACCCCCGACCCTGATGGGCTGCCCCAAAGGCGCCTTGCCCTGGGCAATCTCTGCGGGCGGAAAGAACAGGTTGATGTTACCCCGCAGGGCGTACATCACCAGGCCGGCGGCAGCGCTGGAAAACAGCACCACAAACAGCACCAGGTAAAGCCTTTGTTTGCGCACGGGATGCATCAATCTACCTCTGTTCTCACTGTAGGACCCTGTTGCTGACGCTTTTGTTCCCCTGCCAGTTGGCGCAGGAAGCGCTGCTGGCGCCGCCGCGGAGCGAGCAGTATCAACAGCAATACCAGCAGGGTAATGGCATAGGCCGCCCAGACATAACCGCCGTGACCCTCCATGGAGAGAACGTCACTGATGTTTTGAAAGTACATCAGTTGCGCTTCTCCAGTGCGAGTCGCTTCACCCAGTTCGTTCTGGCCTCACGCTCCAGCAGCTCGGCCCGCATATTCATTAACAGACAGCAGGTGAACAGGGCATAAAAAGCTGCAATCATGAGCAGCAGCGGGTACAGCATACTGGGGTCGATAGTCGAATCGCCGGTAAACTTGATGGAGGCAGGCTGATGCAAGCTGTACCACCAGTCAACCGACTTGTAGATGATAGGGATATTCACCATACCTACCAAGCTCAGTACCGCACAGGCCTTACCCGCTGCCTCCTTATTGTCATAGGCCTCGTAGAGCGCCACAACGCCAAGGTACAGGAACAACAGAATCAACATGGACGTGATACGGGCATCCCATACCCACCACGTACCCCAGGTGGGCTTGCCCCATATCGCCCCGGTCACCAGGGCGATAAAGGTCAACGCGGCACCAATAGGTGCGCAGGCCTTCATGGCGACATCGGCCATTTTCATGCGCCAGATAAGACTGACCGCACCGGCGATGGCCATTACGTAATAGCCGGCCAGGGCAACCACCGCCGCCGGCACGTGTATATAAATGATGCGGTAGCTGTTGCCCTGGCGAAAGTCGGGCGCGGTGAACAGCAAGCCCCATACCATGCCCACAGCCAGCGCGACGATGGTCAGCGGCAGCAGCCAGCGAAGAATGGTCCCGGCGATGCGATACAGCCACGGCGGGGAACCCAATTTATGAAAGAATGACCACATAGGCGCCGCAATTATACAGTGCGCCGTGCCCGCCACAACCGGGCGTTCACTCTTGTCTTGATTTCCCTCAAGCGCGGCTCAGGCATCGACACTGATCCGCAGTCCCGCGGCTATTGCCAGCGGTGCAAGGGCGATGGCAAGGCACAGCATCGCGGCGATAATCGCCAGGTAGGGCAGCGCTGGCGCGCCCAGCACAGCGTTCTGCACCGCTGCACTGCCGAAAATGAGAACCGGCATGTAAAAAGGCAGTATCAGCAATGAAATCAACATCCCGCCACGCTTCAAACCCACGGTAAGGGCCGCCCCGATCCCCCCCACCAGGCTGAGCACAGCCGTACCCAGCAGCAGGCTTGCGACAAGCGCGCCTATGGCCTGGCCCGGAAGGTTGATCATGAGGGCAAATACCGGCGACACCAGTGCCAGCAATAACCCCGTTGTCAGCCAGTGCGCACCAATATAGGCCAGCACCGACATGAACAGGGGCTGGGGTGCCAGCAACAGTTGTTCCAGGCTGCCATCCTCGAAGTCGCTGCGAAACACCGCGTCGGAGGTGAGCAGATTCGACAGCAGGGCAATGATCCACAAAATACCCGGGGCGAAACCCGCCAGCTGGTCGGGGGCGGGTCCCAGGCCCAGCGGAAACAGCGCTACCACCATGGCGAAGAACAGCAGGGGGTTACCGATCTCGATCGGCCGCCTGGCTGCCAGCGTCAACTGGCGGCGCAGCAGGGAAAAACAGAAGGCTACAGTGCCAGGTGGGCGCGCAGGGGCACTCACAACGGCAAACCCACTGCGCTGACCGGGCTCATTGGAGCAAACCCTCGGTCAGGCTGAGCATACGAACATCGTAGTCTACCCGCAGTAGCTGGTGCGATGTCATTACTACCGCCCCGCCCCGCTGCACATGCTCCACCAGCAGCGTCTCCAGCTCGGCCACCCCGCCCTTGTCGATCGCAGTGAAAGGTTCATCCAGCAACCACAGGGGGCAGTGCGACAGGTACAGTCGGGCCAGGTTGACCCTGCGATGCTGACCGGCTGAAAGGGCGTGGCTGGCTACATCCTCGTAACCGTAAAGACCCACTTTTGCCAACGCCTCCTCTACCTGCTCCTCGCTGTATGCACATTCACCAGCTACATGCCAAAGCAGGTTTTCGCGCGGAGTCAGCAGTGCTTTAACCGCGCTGTGATGGCCCAGGTACAGCAGGGGGGCGTGGCGCACCACCTGCCCGTCGAACCCGTAGCGAGATAATCCGGCAAGTATTCGCAGCAGGCTGGTCTTACCCGCGCCATTGGGACCCTCGACCTGCAGCAGGTGACCCGGCAACACGTCGAAGCAAAGATCCCGGAACAATTCCCTGCCACCGCGTTCAAGGCACAGCGATTGAACCGCCAGCAGCGGTTCCCCAGCGGCCAGGGGTGACACTAGAGGTTGACTACCTGTATCGCCGGCAGGTAAAGCTCGTCATCACGGCCCACCGCGGCCCCCTGTGGAACGGCCGGGTCTGCCTGCAGGGAGCCAAAGTCGA
The DNA here is from genome assembly GCA_963765545.1 of uncultured Gammaproteobacteria bacterium. Lineage (GTDB taxonomy): Bacteria > Pseudomonadota > Gammaproteobacteria > Pseudomonadales > Halieaceae > JARRPM01. The sequence continues at coordinate 915,342 of CAVXWW010000004.1, forward strand.
ACAACTTCCTGTCGCCAAGCTGGGACGGGGCAATGTTGCAGATACTGCGAAAAATGCTTTCGGTACGGCCGGGATATTCACGCTCCCAGTCGGCCAGCATACGCTTGACCTGCACCCGTTGCAGGTTTTCCTGCGAGCCGCACAGGTTGCAGGGGATGATCGGGAACTCCCGGAAGCGCGCATAGCGGTCCAGGTCTTTTTCCTTGCAATAGGCCAGCGGGCGTATCACTACATTCTTGCGGTCGTCACTCAGCAGCTTGGGGGGCATGGCCTTGAGCTTGCCATTAAAAAACATGTTCAGAAACAGGGTTTCCACGATATCGTCACGGTGGTGGCCCAGGGCGATTTTAGTGGCCCCTATATCCTGGGCGAAGCCATACAGGCTGCCACGGCGCAGGCGCGAACACAGGCCGCAGGTCGTTTTGCCCTCGGGGACGACTTCGCGCACGATGCTGTAGGTGTCTTTTTCCAGCACATAATATGACACCCCCAGTGCCGACAGGTAGGCCGGGAGGACCTCCTCCGGGAATCCCGGTTGCTTCTGGTCCAGGTTCACCGCGATCAATTCAAAATCCACCGGTGCACTTTTGCGCAGGCTGAGCAGAATATCCAACATTGCGTAGGAATCCTTGCCCCCGGAAACACACACCATCACCCGGTCACCATGCTCGATCATATTGTAATCGACGATGGCGTTGCCCGCATTGCGCCGCAGGCGCTTTTGCAGCTTATTAAAGTGGGTTTTGTCCTTGCGAGAGAGTTCTTGCACAGTGCGATCGCTGATATGGGCGGATTAGCCGCGCAGTTTACTCGTTTGGCGCCGGCAGAGTCCAGCGGCCGCCAGTTCCCCGGCGCGCGCCTTGAAAGTCCGGGCTCGCTTGTTTTTTCGCTGAAATGCCATGACAATGTGCGCCCCTGATGACATCACCCTAACACCTGTGAGGAACTTTTTCCGATGAAACAACCCGTTCGCGTTACCGTTACCGGTGCGGCAGGCCAGATTGGCTACGCACTACTGTTCCGCATTGCCTCCGGCGCCATGCTGGGAGACGACCAGCCCGTGGTCCTGCAACTGCTGGATATCACGCCCGCCATGGAAGCATTGGAAGGGGTGAAAATGGAGCTGGAAGACTGCGCATTCCCCCTGCTGGCGGGTATCGTCTGCACTGATGATCCCAGTGCAGCATTCAAGGATGCCGACTATGCACTGCTGGTAGGCGCCAGGCCCCGCGGGCCCGGCATGGAGCGTAAAGACCTGCTGGAGGCCAATGCGGCCATCTTCTCGGTGCAGGGCAAAGCGATCAACGACAGCGCCAGCAAGAACATCAAGGTACTTGTAGTGGGCAACCCGGCGAATACCAATGCATTGATAGCCCAGCGCAACGCGCCTGACATAGACCCGCGCAACTTCACCGCCATGACGCGACTGGATCACAACCGCGCAATGACCCAGATCGCCATCAAGACTGGCACCACGGTCAATGATGTGACCAACATGACCATATGGGGCAACCACTCGGCGACCCAGTATCCGGACCTGTTTAACGCAAAGGTCAACGGCAAGGCAGCCATCGAACTGATTGACCAGCAGTGGTATGAGGATGACTTCATTCCCACGGTACAGCAGCGTGGCGCTGCGATCATCAAGGCCCGCGGAGCCTCTTCAGCCGCCTCGGCCGCCAATGCCGCCATCGGCCATATGCGCAGCTGGGCGCTGGGCACGCAGGGTGATGACTGGGTGTCCATGGGTGTGCACTCAGATGGTTCATACGACATCGCCGAGGGCCTTATCTACTCATTCCCCTGCCGCTGTGCCGATGGCCAGTGGAGCATTGTGCAGGGCGTAGAAGTGGGCGAGTTCAGCCGCGCAAAAATGACTGCGACAGAGAAAGAGCTGACGGAAGAGCGCGACGCTGTACAGCATTTGCTGCCCTAGGCTTTGCGTTGCTATCCGGGCGCCTGTCATGCATGGCAGGCGCCTTTTCTTTGCGCGACAGCCCTGTTTAAGCAACAGGCGCCCTTCTGTATTGTGGACCGATGACTGATTCTAACGCGCCCAAGACTTACCACCATGGCAATCTGCGGGCTGAGCTGCTGGACACCGCAATAGCCCAGTTGCGTGCCGGCGACGCAGATGACTTGAGCCTGCGGGCACTGGCCAGGGCCGTCGGCGTGTCCCAGACCGCGCCCTACCGTCACTTTTCCGACAAGGGAGAATTGCTGGCGGCCATGGCGACCCGGGGCTATCGCGACCTGCTGGCCGCGCTTCATGCAGCAGGAGACAGAACGCCGGATTGCCCCACCGAGCAACTGGTCGGCTTTGCCCATGCCTACGTGGATTATGCCGCCGGTCAACCACAGCTATTCAAACTGATGTTCGGCCCCTCCGTGCAGCCCGCCGAGCACTATCCTGAGCTGCGCGAGGCCAGCCGGGAAACATTTGAACTGGTACAGGCCATCCTGCACAGGGGCATGGAGCTGGGTCAGTTTCGCGAGCAGAACTATGTCTACCTGGCCAACGCGGCCTGGGCTGGCATACACGGTCTGGCGACCTTGCGGGTGGACGCTCCGGAGCTGTTTGAACGCCATATCGACCTGCATCGCCAGGTAGACCTGGGCGTACGCACGTTCATCGACGGGATAAAGACAGCGTGAGCTGCCATGCCTCGCGGCACCTCCCCTCCCCGCTTCAACTCTGCGCCATCAACTAAAGTTCCCGCAACAGTGCCACGGGCGGGCTTGATACCACCCGCCGACAACTGAACACTCCCAAACCACCGATCAGCAAAACCCCCGCGCCAATACCCAGTGGCCAGACCCAGGGTGAGGGCGTGTAGCGCATATCCATAGCCCACTCCTGCAGGATATACACCGAAAACTCGGCGGCCACCGTCGCCAACAGGCCAGCAAACAGGCCCATGGTTGCGAACTCGATAAACAGCCCCCCCAGTACCAGGCTGCGACGAGCACCCAGGGCCCGAAGGATGGCACTCTCATGCATGCGGGAGTCCACACTGGCCTGCACTCCAGCGACCAGCACCAGTGAGCCCGCGGCGAGGATAACCGCCAGCACCAGCTCTATCGCCGCCGACACCTGGTTGACGATGGTTCGAATCTGGTCGACGACCACATCCATCTCTATCACTGTCACAGTGGGGAAACTGCGAACGAAACTATTGAGGAAGCTCTTTTCCCCCGGTGGGAGATAAAAGCTCGTCATGAAAGTCGCCGGGTAAGGCGCCAGCAGTCGCGGCGGGAAGATAAGGAAAAAATTCGGGCGCATCGACTGCCAGTCGAGCTCCCTGATATTGGCGACCTTGGCTTCCAGCGGTTGCGAACCCACCAGAAAACCGATGGTGTCTCCCACATTTATTCCCAGCCGCTCTGCAAAATCCCGTTCCACGGATACCAGCGCCTGGTCTGACTGGGCGGACCACCACTGCCCCGCGGCCAGGCGGTTACCCTCCGGCAGAGTGTCGGACCAGGTGAAATTGGTCTCGCGCTGACGCCGGGAATTCTCCCGGTCTTCGGTGACAGGCAGATCTTCACCCCCTATCGACATGATTCTTCCGCGTATCATCGGGTACAGGGCTTCACTGTCGATATCCTGTGCGCGCAACATCTGGTCAACGCTCTGCACATCCCCCGGGCCAATATTGATCATAAAGTGGTTCGGCGTGCCCTCGGGCAGCTGGGTTTGCCATTGGTCAATCAGCGAAGTGCGCACCAGCACAAGTACCAGCAACAACATGATAGCCATGGCAAAAATAACCACCTGCATGGCATTACTGGTGCCGCGACGCTGCAGACCCGCCAGTGCCAGGCGCCAGATACTGCCCGCCCGCATACCGACGAGGCGACCACCGCGCAGCAGGGTAAGTGCCAGCACCAGGCCCAGTACCACCGTTATCGCCAGACCGGCCAGTACCGCCAGGGTGAGTTGCCAGTCGCGACTGTAGCCCCACATCAACAGGGTCACCGCCACCAGCCCAAGCGCGTAGTCTCCCAGGGTGCGTCGATTCTCCTGGGGCGCGTCTCTTCTCAACACGCGCAGGGGGCTGGCCTGTGCCAGGCGACGCAGCGGCGGCCAGGCGAAACACAGCAGGCAGGTGAGCGCAGTAGCAGCCCCGATTGCGTAGGGCCTGATACCGCTGGGGCCAGGCTGTACCGGCATCTGATCGGCGAACAGTTGAAAAAACAGCGCTTGCATCCCCCACCCCAGTAAACAACCTATCAGTGTGGCTATGCTGCCCAACAGCAACAGGCTGGTGCCGTATAGTCGGTTAACCCGCGAAGAGGTAGCACCCAGGCTCTTCATAATGGCAACGTAATCGTTGTGCCGCTCACTGAAGCGGCGGGCCGCGAGCGCGATAGCCACCCCGGCCAGCACCACGCCGAGACTTCCGGCCAGCAGCAGAAACCGCTCGGCGCGCCGCAGCGCATTGCCGATACCGGGTTGCCCCTCGCTAACATCCAGCATGCGCTGGCCGCTTTCCAGTTGTGGCTCCAGCCACTCCCTGAGTGCCTGCAGCGCCTCGGGCGCGCCGGCATAGAGCTGGCGATACTCCACGCGACTGCCGGGCTGCACCACGCGGGTGGCCGGAATATCCTCATAGTGCATCAGGAGCCTGGGCCCATAACCACCAAAACTGGCCGCCTGATCGGGTTCGGTGCGCGCCGCCGCCGCGACCGTAAACTCCGCCTCGCCCAACGAGATGGTGTCACCCAGCTCCACATCCAGCAGCGCAAACAGGCGCGACTCAAGCCAGACCTCGCCCCGCGATGGACCCCGCGCAGCAGCCTGTGCCGTGCCAAAAGGTTGCTCCGCGAACGTCAGCTCTCCCCGCAGCGGATAGCCGCTGCTCACCGCTTTAACCGAGACCAGCTGCATGCTGTCGTCACCGGAGTAGACCATTGAGGGGAATACCAGCGTCAGGGCGTCTCTAACCCCCTGCTGTTGCGCCTGTTCCAGCCAGGCCTGCGGCATCTCCCGGCTACTGCGCACCACCAGGTCGGCGGCAAGGAAGCGATGACTCTCCTGGGTAAGCGCGCTTTGCAATCGGTTGGCGAACGCGCTGATACCAGACACCACACCGACCGCCAGGATCAGCGCCAGCAGCAGTACACCCAGCTCTCCGCCGCGCCAGTCGCGGGCGAGCATTTTACCTGCTGTGACAGACATCAGCCGGGCTCCACTACCAGCGCGCCCGCCTCCAGGCAAAAGCGTCTTTCGCACCTGTCCGCCAGCTGCGCGTCGTGGGTCACCAGCACCAGGGTCGTGCCCTCCTCCCGGTTCAGCTCAAACAGCAGGTCGATAATGTGAGCGCCGGTGCCGGTATCGAGATTGCCGGTGGGTTCGTCGGCAAACAGAATGGATGGGTTGGCCGCGAATGCACGGGCAAGGGCCACGCGCTGCTGTTCTCCGCCGGAAAGCTGGCGCGGGTAATGGCTCAGCCTGGGGCCCAGGCCCACCCGCTCCAGGAATGTCTGTGCCTGCTCCCTGGCCTTGACCTGACCCTGCAGCTCCAGCGGCAGCATCACATTCTCCAGCGCGGTGAGTGCGGGCAACAGCTGGAAGGACTGGAATACGAACCCGACGTGCCGACCACGGAACAGGGCCCTACCGTCTTCATCGAGTTCTCCCAGGTCAGTCTCACCGATAATCACCCTGCCGGCACTGGCTTCATCCAGTCCCGCCAGCAAACCGAGCAGGGTCGATTTGCCCGAGCCGGAGGCGCCGACGATCGCGACGGATTCTCCCGACTTGATTTCCAACGTGATCCCTTTCAGTATTTCAAGTTCGGTCCCCGCCATGGGGATCCGCTTCTGGAGATTCTCGACCTTGATCATTAAATGCTTCCTTTACCCTGTTCTACGGCTGGGCGTGGTGCCTGGATTGCTACTGCTGTGCCTTTGCGGCCCCACCTGGGCGGCCGGGCAACGGGTACTCGTGCTGGGGGATAGTATCAGCGCTGCCTACGGCATGTCTCTGGAGCAGGGTTGGGTCCACCTGCTGGCCCAACAGCTGGCCAGTGCCGAACCTGCCCCGGAGTTCATCAATGCCAGCATCAGCGGAGAGACCAGCGATGGCGGCCTGCGCCGCCTGCCCGCTTTACTGGACCAGCACTCGCCAAACGTGGTCGTCATTGAACTGGGCGCCAATGACGCTCTGCGCGGCTTCCCTCTCAAGCTACTGCGGGAAAATCTCAGCAAGATGGTTAGGCTGTCGCAGGATGCCGGCGCCAAAGTAGTGTTGGTGGCGATGGAGATACCACCCAACTACGGTGCCCGGTACACCGCGGGGTTCCGCCAGAGCTACGCCGAGGTAGCGCAAAGCACCGGGTGTATCCTCAGCCCCTTCCTGCTCGATGGTGTGGCTACCAACCCGGCGCTGATGCAGGATGATGGCATCCACCCGCGCCCGGAGGCACAGCCAATGCTGGTGCAAACTATGCTGCCTGTGATTGAAGCTGTGTTGGCACAATAATGAACGACTGGTCCTGGGCCGAATTACAAGCTGCTGATAAAGCGACAATCTGGCATCCTTATGCCTCGGCCACCAATGCGCAGGATGCCGTTCCGGTCACGGCCGCAGCGGGTGTACACCTGCAACTCTCCGATGGCCGGCGCCTGCTGGACGGCATGTCATCCTGGTGGTGTGCGATACACGGCTATAACCACCCCGTACTCAACCGCGCGGTACGGGACCAGCTGGGCCAGATGTCCCATGTGATGTTTGGTGGCCTGACTCACCCTCCTGCCGTAAAGCTCGCACAACTACTCACAAAACTGACACCGAAGGGCCTGAACCGGGTATTTTTCAGTGACTCGGGCTCGGTGGCGGTCGAGGTTGCGCTGAAAATGGCTATTCAGTACTGGTACTCGATCGGCAAGCCTCGAAAACAGAAAATGGTATCACTGCGCCACGGGTATCACGGCGACACCTTTGGCGCGATGTCGGTGTGCGATCCGGTAACCGGCATGCACCACCTGTTTGGCGACGTACTGCCCAAACACTATTTTGTTCCCGCGCCCGAGTGCGCTTTTGGCGAAGCCTGCCCCGACAGTGACATGATCGCAGTCACCGACCTGTTGACCCACCACCACAAGGAGCTCGCCGCCATCATCCTGGAACCCGTGGTGCAGGGGGCCGGCGGTATGCGGTTTTATTCTGCGGACTACCTGGTGCAGCTGCGGGCGCTTTGTGACGCTTTCGATGTACTGTTGATTTTCGATGAAATCGCCACCGGATTCGGCCGCACCGGGAAATTGTTTGCCCTGGAGCACGCTAACGTCGAACCCGATATCCTGTGCCTGGGCAAAGCGCTCACCGGTGGCTATATGACACTCGCCGCCACCTTGTGTAACGACCGGATCAGTGAAGGGATCAGTGAGGGTGAAGCCGGCGTGTTTATGCATGGGCCCACTTTTATGGCCAACCCACTGGCCTGCGCAACGGCGATAGCGAGTATAGAGCTTCTGATTTCGCAACCCTGGCAGCGCATTGTGCAGAGACTGGAAACGGAGCTGGGCGAGGGCCTGGCACCGGCGCGAGCCCTGTCGAACGTTGCAGAAGTACGCACCCTGGGCGCGATCGGTGTGATAGAGCTCAAGGATCCCGTCGATATGAAAAAAATACAGCCGATGTTTGTCGAACGCGGGGTGTGGGTACGACCGTTTGGCAAGCTGGTCTATACCATGCCGCCGTTTATCATGGGCAGCGACGATGTCGCCACACTCACGAAAACGATGGTAGGTGTGGTATCCGATCTACAATGAGCAGGCGCCACTTAAGCCAGATTGACGCTTCAGCTGAATTGGCGGACTCACCGGGCTGCGACATGCATAGCGGGGCTGTAGCCGTCCTCGACTAGAGATCGGCAACGACAACACCGCGCATAAAGGTCACACCCCGGCCGGTCATGAATACCCGGTCACCCCGCAACTCGCAGGCCAGATCTCCTCCCCTGGCAGATATCTGGCGGGCCTGCAGGGCATTCTGACCCAGGCGCTTTGCCCAGTAGGGTACCAGCGCGCAATGGGCCGAGCCGGTTACCGGATCTTCATCTATTCCCACCTGGGGCCCGAAAAACCGCGACACGAAATCGCACTCATCCCCCGGCGCGGTGGCGATAACGCTGTACTTGCTGGCGCTCAGCAGTGCCGCAAAGTCCGGCTGTAGTGCAGCGACATCCTGCTCGAACTCATACACGTATACCACTGAATGCGGATCGTCAGGGGAGATAACAGCTTCACTCGCGATAGCGCCCAGCGCATCACAGACTGCGAGGTCGACCTCGGCGGACACCAGGGGCGTGACGGGAAAATCCAGGGTTAGCAAACCCGCCGAGCGGGTCACCCCCAGCTCGCCACTGCGGGTCTGGAAGTACACGGCATCACCCTTCTCGCCCAGGTGTTCAAATAGCGTGTGGGCCGCTGCCAGGGTGGCGTGGCCGCACAGGTTCACCTCGACACTGGGCGTAAACCAGCGCAGCTCGTAACCGCGCTCACAGGCGACCAGAAAGGCGGTCTCCGAGAGATTATTCTCCGCGGCAATCGCCTGCAGCGTTGCATCGTCAAACCACTGTTGCAGCGGCATGACCGCTGCCGGGTTGCCGGCAAACACCTTGCTGGCGAATGCGTCCACCTGGTAGATCGGCAGTTCCATGCTGATTAACCTCCCGCGCGCTGCGCGTTGTACAAAGCTGGGGTCGTTTAATATAGTGGCTACAACGGCTTAGGGCCATGCACAGACAGAATAACAATGTCGCATCGCGAACAGACACCCCTGCAACAGAAATTCTACGAGGTCATCTTCGGCACCGAGACCGAGGCCGGCAAATGGTTCGACCTGTGTCTCATCGCTATCATCCTGATCAGTGTCGTGGTGATCATGCTGGACTCAATCACCAGCCTGGATGCGCAATACGGCAACCTTTTCCTGTACCTGGAGTGGGTGTTTACCATTATGTTTACGCTGGAGTACATTGCCAGGATATGGTGTGCACCCAATCGCAAGGCCTATATTTTCAGCTTGTATGGGATTGTCGACCTGCTGGCGCTGCTACCCACCTACCTCTCCCTGCTGTTGCCGCAGGCCGCCCCGTTGCTCATTATTCGCCTGCTGCGCATCCTGCGCATCTTCCGGGTGCTGCGCCTGCTGTCCCTGCTCAGTGAAGCGAACGAACTGGCCGGGGCACTGCAACGCTCAGGCCGTAAGATTTTCGTATTTTTTTCCCTGGTCATTATCCTGGCCACCATCTTTGGCTGCCTGCTCTACGTGATCGAGGGCCCGGGTAATGGCTTCGATGATATTCCCACCAGTGTCTACTGGGCCATTGTGACCATTACCACTGTCGGCTATGGCGATGTTACCCCGTTGACCACTGCCGGCCGGGCGGTATCCGCTGTTGGCATGCTGGTGGGATACGCCATCATCGCCGTACCCACCGGCATCATTACCGCCGAAATGACCGGCGCCCAGCGCATCAGGAAAATGCGCGCCATGCTGGAGTCGCGCAATTGCACCAACTGCTCGGCGGTAGAGCAGGACGCACATGCCCACTACTGTCGATTGTGCGGCACCGGCCTGCCGCGACCGGGGCATGCCCCCGAGCCAGAATCGGAGCCAGAGCCCGACAAAGAAAAATAGACTATATATCGATATAAAACAGGGCTTTATCTGCAATACTTAATCTGCTTTATTGAAAATGGCGCCCGGGAAACCCAACTGCCGGTGTCCCTGGATTGGCATTAGTGCTTAACCCATAAAGCCCGCGTCCGGCTATAATGCGAGCCCATTTAAAACCCCAGTCCCCTCAACCATGACAAAACCGCTCTTTTCGCACCGCAAGTTCTGGGCCGAGTGCTTTGGCCCAGCCCCGGAACTGCCCATGTCCCGTGCCGAAATGGATGCCCTGGGCTGGGATAGCTGCGACATCATTATCGTTACCGGTGATGCCTATGTGGACCACCCCAGTTTTGGCATGGCGGTCGTCGGGCGCCTGCTGGAGGCCCAGGGGTTCCGGGTCGGGATTATCGCCCAGCCACAGTGGGACAGTGCGGAGCCGTTCAAGGTACTGGGGCGGCCTAACCTGTTCTTCGGCGTTGCCGCCGGCAACATGGATTCAATGATCAACCGCTACACGGCCGATCGCAAGCGCCGCAACGACGATGCGTACACACCTGACAACAAGGGCGATAAACGGCCGGACCGGGCGGTCATTGTTTACAGCCAAAGGCTGCGGGAGGCCTACCGGGACGTACCCCTGGTTATCGGCAGCATAGAGGCCAGCCTGCGTCGCATCGCGCACTACGATTACTGGAGCGACAAGATCAGGCGTTCTATCCTGCTGGACAGCCGCGCCGACCTGCTGCTGTACGGCAACGCCGAGCGCGCTATCGTAGATGTCGCCCACCGGCTGGCAGCGGGGGAATCGATTCACGCGATTCGCGACCTGCGCGGCACCGCCTTTGTCCGCAAACGTGTTCCCGACGATTGGCTGGTGGTGGATTCCACCAGCATCGACATCGTTGGGCCGGTGAAGGCCCCGGTGAACCCCTATATCGATACCAGCAGTGCCAGCTGCGCAACCACCGCCGCAGACAATTCGGCTGAGGTTGCTGTGACAGCTGTTCCTGCGACAACCGGTGCCGCGGCGGTTGTTGAAGCAGTACCGATTACCCTGGTAGGCAGCGCCGGCGGTAAAGAGCAATCGGTTATTCGAATCCCCGCCTATGAGCAGGTGAAAAGCGACAGTGCCCTGTATGCCCATGCCTCGCGCATCCTGCACAAGGAAACCAACCCCTATAACGCCCGGCCGCTGGTACAGGCCCATGGCGATAGGGAAGTGTGGCTCAATGCGCCACCTATCCCCCTTGAAACCGATGAACTGGATGCGGTGTTCGAATTGCCCTACACCAGACTGCCACACAGCAGCTATGGGGATGCTCGCATTGCCGCCTACGAGATGATCCGTCACTCGGTCAACATCATGCGAGGCTGCTTTGGGGGCTGCACCTTCTGCTCTATTACGGAACACGAGGGTCGCATTATCCAGAATCGATCTGAAGACTCGATCATTCGCGAGGTAGAAAAGATTCGCGATACCTCACCCGCCTTCACCGGTGTCATTTCCGACCTGGGCGGACCCACTGCCAATATGTGGCGATTGGCCTGCAAGAGCAAAGAGGTAGAAGCCAAGTGCCGCAAGCTCAGTTGCGTGTTCCCCGGCATCTGCAAGAATCTCAATACAGACCAGACTCCACTGATAAGCCTGTACCGCCGCGCGCGCGAGGTCACCGGGGTCAAGAAGGTCTTGATCGCATCCGGTTTGCGTTACGACCTGGCGGTGGAAACCCCGGCTTATGTGGAAGAACTGGTCACACACCACGTCGGTGGGTATCTCAAGATAGCGCCGGAGCATACCGAGGCCGGCCCGCTGGACAAAATGATGAAGCCCGGCATCGGCAGCTACGACCGCTTTCGGGCGATGTTCGAAAAATACTCTAAAGCCGCGGGTAAGGAACAGTACCTGATCCCCTATTTTATCGCCGCCCACCCGGGCACCAGCGATCGGGACATGATGAACCTGGCCCTGTGGTTGAAGCGCAACAAGTTTCGTGCCGACCAGGTGCAGACCTTTTACCCCTCACCCATGGCGACTGCGACAGCCATGTATCACAGTGGCAAGAACCCCTTGAAACGCGTAACTCGCGGCAGTGACACCATGCCCACTATCAGGAAGATGTCCCAGCGACAACTGCACAAGGCGTTCCTGCGATACCACGACCCGGACAACTGGCCGACCCTGCGCCAGGCACTTAAAAAACTGGGGCGCGCGGACCTTATCGGGAATGGTAAATTGCACCTGGTACCACCGCGACAACCTGCGAAGCGGCACCAGGCTGTACCCGCGGGAAGGCCGTCCGGGACCCGGCCATTCGCCACCCAACACAACGGGCTGCCCCGCACGCCGCCCCTGGGCAGGGGCAAGAGCAAACGCGGCGGCAAACGTCAGGGCTAGCCCCGTTCCAGGCCAACCACTTTTCAACCAGGCTGTCATTCCACCTCGGAGAAGCGATGAACAAAAAACTGCTATACCCCATCCTCGTACTGGTACTGGGAATTGGCCTGGCAGTCCTGATCGCAATCAACAAGCCCCAGACAATTCCGGACAACTACGAACCGCTGGTGGCCACCGTGCGTGTGATCGAGGTGCAGCCCCGGACAGAATATCTCACCGTAACGTCCCAGGGCACAGTTGAACCGCGCAGCCAGACCCAACTGATACCGGAGGTATCAGGTCGCGCTGTGTGGATCTCCCCGGCATTGATCGGCGGCGGATCGTTTCGCCAGGGTGACGTATTACTGCGCATAGACGATGCTGACTACCGCTCTTCCCTGCTGCGTGCGGAAGCAGCGCTCAAACGTTCTGAGGTCGAGTTTGACTACGCCGGGGACGAATTGAAACGCACCCAGAGTCTGCACGCCAAGAAGCTCGCCAGCCAGCAACAACTGGACAATGTGCGCCGGGCCTCCTGGGTGGCGGAAGCCAACCTGAACGAAAACCGCGCCGCGGTAGACCAGGCCAAGCGCGACCTTGGGCGGACTGAAATTACCGCGCCGTTTGACGGCCTGGTGCGCAACGAGCACGTCGACCTGGGACAATTCGTCACCCGTGGCCAGGAAATCGCCACCATTTACGCAACCGATTACGTAGAAGTGCGCCTGCCGATCGCGGCTGACCAACTGACCTACCTGGGGCTACCCGCGTCGACCCGCGGCCAGATACCGGAAGATATCCGTCCGCCGGTTACCCTCTCTGCGGACTTCGGCAACACACGCTTGCTGTGGGAAGGTGAGTTGATTCGCGGTGAAGCGGAATTCGATGCGCGCTCCCGCATGCTCTATGGCGTTGCGCGGGTGCGAGCCGACGCCAATGGCGACGACTACCTGCAGCTGCCGGTGGGCATGTTCGTACAGGCTGAAATTCGCGGCAGAAACGTCGAGGATATTATCCGCCTGCCGCGCTCGGCCATGCGCGACAACAACCAGGTCATGGTAATAGACCCGGAAAACCGACTGCACTTTCGCCACGTCTCCGTACTGCGCCTTGAACACGACGACATGCTGGTCAATGGCGGCCTGGAGGCGGGTGAACTGGTCTGCATTTCCCCGCTGCAGACAGCGGTAGAAGGCATGCGGGTGAACCCGGTGATTGAGCGGGACGAGACCCAGTGACTAAACTGATCGACTGGTTCGGCCACAACCCGGTCGCCGCCAACCTGCTGATGTGTATTCTGGTGGTCGGCGGCCTGCTGGCACTGCCAAGGACACACCAGGAAGAATTTCCGAACATCGAAGTAGACGCAGTACGCATCACCGTACCCTATCTCGGGGCCGCTCCAACCGAAGTGGAATCCGGCGTTTGTATACGCATCGAGGAGGCCATCCAGGGTACCGAGGGCATCGACAAGATCAGCTCCAGCGCCTCGGAAGGTGTTTGCACTGTCACTGCTGAGTTGGTCGAGGGTGTAGACAAGACCAAGCTGTCCAACGACATCAAAAGCAAGGTTGATGCCATAGATTCCTTTCCGGCGGAAACAGAACAGCCGGTGACGGCCGAGGTAACCTTTGTCGCCACCGTCCTGCAGGTGGCCATGTCCGGTGACGCAGACGAACGCACCCTGAAGCTGCTGGGACAGGAACTGCGCGACGACCTCGTTGCCCTGCCTGCAGTGTCCCAGGTGGAGCTGCTGTTTGCCCGGCCCTACGAAATTTCGATCGAGGTATCTGAGCAGACCCTGCGTCGCCACGGCCTCACCTTGGCGGCCGTGGGGCGCGCCATTGAGCAAACCTCACTGGATATACCCGGCGGGTCCCTGAAAACCCAGGGTGGTGAAATCCTGTTGCGGACCCGGGGCCAGGCCTATGTTGGATCAGAGTTCGAGGATATTGTGGTGTTGACCAGGGCCGATGGCACCAGCGTTACACTGGAAGATGTCGCGACGGTGGTCGACGGTTTTGAAGACAGCGACCTGCGCGCACGATTCGACGGCAAGCCCGCCCTTGCACTGAAAGTGTCACGGGTCGGGGAAGAAGACGTGCTGCAAATAGCACAGCAGGTCAAAGATTACCTTGAGATCGCCCAGCGGGATTTACCCGAAGGCATAGAGCTGACTATCTGGCAGGATGAATCCCAGGACCTGGTAGACCGGCTCGATGCCCTCGCCAAAAACGCCCGCAGCGGCCTGCTGCTGGTATTGCTGGTGCTCACCCTGTTCCTGCGCTTTCGCCTCGCGCTATGGGTCGCCGCGGGCATACCCGTGGCACTACTGGGGACGGTCGCCCTGTTCCCGCTCACCGGTGTCTCCATCAGTACCATGTCGGTTATGGCGTTTATCCTGGTACTGGGCATCCTGGTGGACGACGCTATCGTGGTGGCGGAACGGGTTTACTCCTACGAACAAAAGGGTGTGGGCCAACTGGCAGCCGCTATGGCCGGGGCCAAGGATGTCGCGGTACCGGTGATGTTCGGGGTTCTCACCACCATGGCCACCTTCATCCCTATCGTTAATATTCCAGGGCCCTTCGGCGGTTTCTTTGCCCCCCTGGGCTGGACCGTGATGATGGCGCTTATGTTCAGCCTGGTCGAATCGCAGTTGATCCTGCCCTCCCACCTGGCGCATCGCAAGGCCGAGGCCATCGCTGGCGGCGACGGTGCCCTGCGGGATCGCTGGCTGGCGCTGCAGTCAAAAATTTCCGATTCCCTGCAGACCGTCGCGAGTCGTTACTATCAACCCGCCGTGGAACATGCGATCGAATGGCGCTACGCGACACTGGCAATCGGCGCAGTCGTTCTCGCCATTACCCTGTCCCTGTTCGTCAGTGGCCGCATGAACTTCCAGTTTTTCCCGGCAGTGGAGGGTACTCACCTCTACGCCGCGCTGACGATGCCCGAGGGAACCCCGGTGGAAGCCACTTCACGGGCTGTGGCTCAACTGGAAGACGCCGCCGAGCAACTGCGTTCAGAGCTGGACGCCGGGAACGGCGAAGGCCAGCCCAGCATGATAAACCACGTGTTCAGCAGCATCGGCTCCTTTATTCCCAAAGGCAGTATCGGAGGGGGTGGCGGTGCCCAGAGCAACCTGGCCGAGATTGGTATAGAACTGGACATGGGGCCCGACTACGATGGGCAGCCTGCCAGTGAGATGGCGAACCGGTGGCGCGAGCTCACCGGCGGCATTCCCGATGCCGTCGAGCTTTCCTTTACCTCCCAGGCGTTCGGCGCTGGCAGCGCGATCGAGTTCGAACTGTACGGCAAGAGCTTTGACGAATTGCGCAATGCGGCGACGGAGCTTCGCCTGGCCCTGCAGGGGTACAACGGCGTTATGGATGTGAGTGACAGTTTTCGTGCGGGAAAACAGGAAGTACAGCTCTCCCTGCTACCGGAGGCACGCTACCTGGGCTTGACCCTGGAAGACCTGGGCAGACAGGTACGTCAGGCCTTCTACGGCTACGAGGCCCAGCGTATCCAGCGCGGCAAGGACGATGTCCGGGTGATGGTCCGGTTCCCGGAAAACGAGCGGCGCTCCCTGGGCGACCTGGAATCAATGCGCATTCGCACGGCCGATGGCACAGAGGTGCCTTTCAGCAGTGTGGCAAGTGCCAGCCTTGCTCGCGGGTACACCACGATACGCCGGGTCGATAGTCAGCGGGTCGTCACGGTAGCGGCAGACGTCAATCGCACCATCACCCCGCCCGAAACGGTGATCAACGCTGTTATAGCGAACGAACTGGCCGAGATCCTGCTTCGCCACCCCGGTGTCAGCTACAGCCTGGCGGGGGAATCCGAAGAGCGCAGCCGATCGATGGGTTCGCTCGGCGCTACCGCCCTGTTGGCGCTGCTGGTGATATACGCCCTGCTGGCAATTCCGCTGCAGTCCTACCTGCAACCCCTGATCATCATGAGCGTCATTCCGTTTGGCGCCGTGGGCGCAATTCTGGGCCATCTTATAATGGGTATGTCGCTGGTGTTTTTCTCACTGCTTGGTATTGTCGCCCTGTCAGGGGTGGTGGTGAACTCATCGTTGGTGTTAGTGGACTACATCAATCGCCAACGCCACACCGGGCATAACCTGGCCTGGGTCGTCAGCCATGCCGGCGCCGTACGTTTTCGCCCTATAGTGCTGACCAGCATCACAACCTTCGTCGGCCTGACACCCATGATGCTGGACAAATCCATCTCCACCAGCATGTTCGTGCCCATGGCGGTATCCCTGGGCTTCGGTGTGCTGATGGGAACCGTGGTGACCCTGTTCCTGGTACCGTGCCTGGTAATGGTTCTGGAAGACTGGATGGTGTTTACCGGACGGCATCCCCGCCCCGACGCCGGTGCTGAGGACGGCGCAGAAAGAGATCCCGGGATTGCTGAACCAACCGCCTGAGCCGGCTCAGTTCTCGCCCGCTAGCCGGCGCTTGGTATGACGGGTCGCCACGGCCTGCAGAGGGTCGTCTGGCCAGGGGTGCTTCGGGTATCGCCCCCGCATTTCGCGTTTCACGTCCTGGTAACTATTCCGCCAGAAACTCGCCAGGTCCGCTGTGACCTGCAGGGGTCGCTGGGCCGGCGACAGCAGGTGAAGCAAAATGGCCACCTGGCCTCCCGCGATGGTCGGGGTCTCCTCACAGCCGAACATCTCCTGTAATTTTACCGCCAGCACAGGGGGGCTCTCGCTGTAATCGATAGCCAGCACTGAACCCGATGGCACGGCTATGCGTTCCGGTGCCAATCGCTCCAGGTCCAGTGGTAACGGCCAGGGGAGATGGGCATACATAATCGCTTTGAGATCCAGCTTCTGAAAATCATCCAGTCGCCGAACCTGACCCAAAAATGGTAATAGCCACTCTTCAAGAGTGGCCAACAGCGTCGTATCGGAAAGATCCGGCCAACGCATCTCCCCACCGCTGGCCAAGTCAAGCTCGTGCAACAACTTGACCCGGGCACGCCACTGGCGCAGGTGCGGGCTCCAGGGCAGGATATCCAGCCCCTTCTTTCGTACCACCCCTAACAGGGCCGTGCTGCGCGCCTGCTCCGAAACCTGCGCCAGCGGCTCCTTTGACAACAGAATACTGCCCACCAGGCAACGCCGTTCGGCCACGAACTGGTCGCTGCGATAATCCCACTCGACACGCTCTTCTTCACGCACCAGGTGGGAGAGGACCGCATCGAAGCTCTCGGGGTCCAGGATGCTGGCGCTGTAGATCCGGTCGGTTGCCTCGCCCGCGTGACCGCCGATTTCAGCGACTGCCAGCCAGGGGGCTCCCGCCAGTGAGTCCTGCTCCGGCACCACCGCGCTTCGACCATTGCTGAGCAGGTAGCGGGTGCCGTCCCCCCCGGGGCGTAAGCGGGCAATTCGATCGGGATAAGCACTGGCGAGCAGCACCCCGACCACCGTTGACAGGGCAATACCGATGGCTGCCCTGCCCGGCTTGATGACCGGATCATCCAGGCCCAGGCGGGACAGGTTCCTGGCCTGCTGCCAGATACGCTTGAACCAACCCTCCAGCTCCTGCGGGCACTGGGCCTCACCCATCAATATGGCGAGGCCCAGCGCAATATCGGTGTCCTGCCCCGCCAGGGGATTGCGTTCAGACAGGATGGCAGCCAACAAGCAGGCCGTCTCCTGCGCATTGATATCGCTGCCTACCAGCATCATATGGGCGAGCCGCGGATGCAGGGGCATTTGCGCCATGCGCACGCCCTGGGGAGTGAGTTGATATTTGTTTTCGCGATTGCGATACACGGCGCCGCAGGTTTCCAGTACCGCGATGCCCTGCTCAAAGGCCGGGGTGGGCGGTAGATCCAGCCACGCCAGCTCTGCGGGGTCGTCTACGCCCCAGGCCAGCAGTTGCAGTGCGAGGGGCGCCAGGTCAGCCTGCAGCAGTTCGGGGGTGGCATGGGCGACCAGGCGTTTGTCCTGCTCCTGGCTCCAAAGACGATAACAGAAGCCCGGGCCCAGCCGTCCGGCCCGACCCTCGCGCTGCCGAGCCGAGGCGCGGGAAATACGCCGGGTGGTCAAGCGCGTCATACTGGTAGCGTTGTCGAACACGCCCTCACGCACCAGGCCCGAATCGACCACTACCTGTATCCCCTCGATAGTCAGGCTGGTCTCGGCGATATTGGTAGACAATACGACCTTGCGCTGGCCCTCGGGTGCAGCTTCGATTGCCTTTTGCTGGCGCTGCAGCGACAGGCTGCCATACAGCGGCGCGATGATAACTTTCGCCAGCCCCTGGGCTTGCAGTGCCCGGTCCAGTTCACGGGCGACCTGAAGAATTTCCCGCTGACCAGGCAGGAACACCAGGATGCTGCCCTCGTGAGTAACCAGGGCGTGCATTACAGCCTGCACGGCCGGCGGGGCAATGGGATTGCGCAATTGGTAGGGCAGACCATGACGTGTCGTCACGGGGAATTGCCGGCCGCGGGACGCAAGGAGAGGCGCATCTCCGAGCAGGCTCGCCACCGCCTCACCATCGAGTGTGGCCGACATCACCAGCAACTTCAGCGGCGCTTCCTCGCGGAACATTTCCCGGCCCTGCAATACAAGCGCCAGGCACAGGTCGGAGTCCAGGTTGCGCTCATGGAATTCATCAAACACCACCAGCGCGATACTTTCCAGGCCCGGATCGCGCTGCAGCTGACGGGTGAGGATACCCTCGGTAATTACCTCGATCCGGGTGTGTTCACTTATGCACGTATCGAGTCGAATACGATAGCCCACGGTCTGCCCGACCTCTTCACCCAGTAAACTGGCCATACGGGTCGCGGCCGCGCGGGCCGCCATGCGACGGGGTTCGAGCACCAGGATCTTGCGCCCCTCCAGCCAGGGCTCCTGCAGCAGGGCAAGAGGCACGACCGTGGTCTTGCCAGCGCCAGGGGGAGCCTGCAGCACCAACTCGTTGCCGTCGCGAAGTTGCTCCTTGAGTGGTTCGAGAACCTCAAAGATGGGCAGGCCGGAAATGTCGTCGGTAAACATCCCCACATCTTAGCCGAGGCTGTCACCGCCGACCATGAATTCCAGTACCCAAGGGGGGCAATCCGTCAATACAGTGCTCTATTGGGTTGCTGCCGCCCCAGCGTGGTGCAACTTTGCACCCGACTGGCGCGACACCGCTGCGGCGCCAGGCAGTGCGGTGGCTGCAGCACCACGCCAAAAGCGTTCAAAAAGGACCGCTATTTGCCCACAACGTCACATCACGGTCACTTTGGCGTGTCAGCATGTGTACTGGCAGGAAATTTGCATCGACATCAGGAGTCACGCACGCAAACTAGGTGGAGGAACAACTAGTGATCACTGGCCTGGAGCAGCATCTCGATACTATCAAGCAGCCTGCAGCGCACGCTACTGGCAAGGAGTTCGCCGCAGCAGGCAAACCGGTTGTGGCCTTTTTTGACCTCGACCGCACCCTGATAGCCGGCTATTCAATCCTCGCCCTCGCAAGGGAAACGATAAGTCATGCCGCCCGCAAAGGCGAACTGCGGCAGGCTGGCCGGGTTTGCACGGACCTGCTGCGCCACAAGGTGGAAAATTCCGGTACCAACTACCACCGGGTGGTGAGGCGTGTGACTCGGGCGCTGCAGGGTGTGCCCGAGGCAACCCTGTCGGAACTGGGAGAGAAGGCTTACCGCAACACTATCGAAAGAAGCCTTTACAGCGAGGCTATCGCGGTTATCGAAGCCCATCGCGCCGCGGGACACAAGCTGGTAATTGTCAGTGCCGCCAGCCGTTACCAGGTCGAGCCTATCGCCAGGGTATTGGGTATTGTCGAGATTTGCTGCACACGACTGGAGGTCGAGGACGGCCTGTTCACCGGCCGACTGGTCGCGCCACTGTGTTACGGAGAGGGCAAGACCATGGCGGCGAGGCGGGTGGCACGACAACACCGCAGCAAGCTGGATAACTGCTGGTTCTACTCCGACTCCAGCGACGATCTACCACTGCTGCGAGCGGTGGGACACCCCGTTGCCGTCAATGCGTCAGACAAACTCGGCGTGCACGCACGGACGCACCAATGGCCCCAGTTACGATTCAGTACCCGGGGACTGCCCGGCATTGAAAGTGTCACCCGCACCCTGCTGGCGGGGCAGGCCATGCTCGCCACCAGCGCCATCGGGCTTATCGGCAGCAAGCTGGGCGTGGGGAGCAACCGCAATATAAACCGCATGACCCAGTTGATCGGCGATGTGGGCGCAGGTGTCGCCGGGATGGAATTTGAAATTGATGGCCGTGAAAACCTGCGGCAACAGCGCCCTGCTGTCTTCGTGTTCAATCACCAGAGCTTACTTGATTCGCTGGTGCTGGCCCACCTGCTGCGCAAGGACGTGGTCGCACTGTGCAAAAAGGAAATGTCCGGCAACCCCCTGGTAGGGCCGCTGCTGCGGCAACTGGACACAATCTTTGTCGACCGGGAAAACCCGGACCAGTCAGCGCTGCTGCACAAGGCACTTGCGGTCCTGGCCAGCGGCCGCTCGCTGGTGATTGCACCGGAGGGAACACGCAGCGCGCTGGGGGAGATCCAGCCCTTCAAGCATGGCGCGTTTTACCTGGCGCGCAAAGCGGAAGTGCCACTGGTGCCTATCGTACTGCACAACGTCAAGGATGCCCTGCCCAAGGGCGGCCTGCTGATTCGCCCGGCCACTATCAGGATAACTGTTTTGCCACCGATAGCACCCAGGGAGATCAGGAGCATACGCGGTGCCTGCAGCGACCTGGAGGACCAGTATATTGGCCTGCTGGGCAAATCGCGTCATGCGGCCCTGCCGCGCCGGGCCAGCGCCTGAACCCTGACCCGGGCTT
Organism: uncultured Gammaproteobacteria bacterium; assembly: GCA_963765545.1. Lineage (GTDB taxonomy): Bacteria > Pseudomonadota > Gammaproteobacteria > Pseudomonadales > Halieaceae > JARRPM01. The sequence continues at coordinate 936,201 of CAVXWW010000004.1, forward strand.
TACCGCGATGGGCTGTAACGCGATAGGCTGTGCTGCTTCAGCGCCAACTGCTAAGCTGTGACCTGGCCCCGCGGAGATCACACAATGGCACTACTCACGTTCGGCGTATTGTTATTCGCCTGCCTGCACCTCATCAAATCCATAGCCCCCTCGCTCAGGGCTGGCTTGCAGGAACGGCTGGGGGAGAATGGCTACAAGGGCGTTTTTTCCCTGCTGGTGCTGGCCGCGTTCGCTCTAATCGTGTTCGGCTGGCGCGGGGCAGTACCTCAATATGTCTACGGCCCCCCGGCGCCCGCGCAGCACCCCGCGATGCTACTGCTGGTTCTTGCAATAGGGCTGATGGTAGTCAGCAGCCGGCCCTCTCGCCTGCGACGCCTGATACGACACCCGCAATTGACCGGCGTGGCCCTGTGGGGTATCGCACACCTGCTGCTCAACGGCGACAGCCGCGCGCTGGTTTTATTCGGTGGCATGACCGCCTGGGCCATTGTAGAGATAGTGGCAATCAACCGGCGCGACGGCGCGTGGATCAAGGACAGTGCGCCGCCGGTTCGGGCCGACCTGGTCAACCTGCTGATTACGGGGATCGTGGTCGCCTTGCTGATTGCTGCCCACCCCTGGTTCGCCGGGGTATCAGTTACAGGCCTTCTACAGCAATAATACGGGCGCTGCTGCAGGCCTGGCGCTGGTCTTCAAGCGCCTGGTACTGCTCGCTCTCATAGAACTCGTCAACGGCCTGCAGCGAGGGGAACTCTATCACCAGAATACGGCCCGTCTGACAATCGCCCTCGTATACCTTACAGGTGCCACCGCGAACCAGGTACCGGGCACCCACACCGGCCAGCAGCGGCCTGACCGCGCACTGATAATCCAGGTACCGGGCAATATCGAACACATCCAGGTCCGTTATCACATAGGCAGCCAAGAACAGCCTCCAGAGCATTTCTTATCGTCACGATAAATTAACCCAGGACTGAAAAGTTAAATTGTCCTGCGTCAAGAAAATACCGATCGCAGCCAATGCCTCTAGAGTTGGGGCTTGATGAGGAACTTCTCTCCGGTTGCTTGTTTCCCGTATACCGCCAATGCCTCCAGGGACAGCACCTGCGCAAGTGACACCTCCCGGGTGTAATGACTGGCAAATGTTGTATCGATTTCCGCAGCCACGCGGTTGCGCATTTCCGCTACCTTCTGCGGACCGGCTTTCTGCAGGAAAGGGAACAGCAACCAACCACCCAGACTCCAGCTGAAGCCGAAGTTTCGTGTCAGCGTGGTAGGGCTTCGGTCCAGTCCGCCATAAATGTAAACCTGCTTGAACACATCTGAGCCGTAACGGTTGTAGGCTTCCATGCTACTGGCTGCTGCCGCTTCCATACAGCCGAGAATCTGGCTGGCAAGCTTGCCACCCCCGGTAGCATCGAAAGCCAGGGTGGCACCCGTCGCGGCAAGTGCCGCGGTCAGGTCATCCATGAAGCTGTCCGCCGATGAGTTCACAATCGTTTTTGCACCCAGCTCGCGCAAGATCTTTTCCTGCTCGGGCTTGCGCACAATGTTGACCAGATCAATGCCCTCTGCGATGCACAGGCGGTTCAGCATCTGGCCGAGGTTCGAGGCGGCAGCGGTATGCACCAGCGCCTTGTGACCCTCCATGCGCATGGTTTCCACCATACCCAGTGCTGTCAGTGGATTGACGAAACAGGAGGCGCCCTGTACCGCGGTCGTTCCCTCCTTAAGCGGCAGGCATTGCTGCAGGTTGATACAGCGATATTGGGCAAACATCTCACCACCCACCATGCCAACTGTTTTTCCCAGCAAAGCCTGGGCAGCCTCTGAACTGCCGGCGGCTACCACAACCCCCGCACCCTCATTACCGACCGGTAGGGACTCCCCTACCCGCCCCGCTACCATTTTCATGGCCCCGGCGGGAATATCGGCCGACAGTGTGGGCCTATCGACAGTGCCGCCGGCGCGAAAGGTGGTGGGGTCGGCTGGCCCGACCAGCAGCGCGAGGTCCGAGGGGTTGATCGGCGAGGCTTCGATTCGCACAAGCACCTCGTCGGGACCCGGATCGGGAAAGTCCACCTCAGTAAGAGCCAGTTCCAGGGTCTTGTCTTCACTTACCAGTGACCGCAGTTGTAGTCCAGTTGTCGTCATTCTTTGTGCCTCGCAAGAATTTGAATTTGCGCAGTACAATGCGCTCGAATAAAGTGTCGACCCAGCCAACCAAAGGCGCATCAGAAAGCCACGCCAGCCGCAGGACGCGGAAGGATAACATGCATGCTCATTGCAACGACGACCCCGGCCCATAAATATCACCACCCCCGGCAACTGCTGCGTGCAGTAATACTGGCAGTGCTCGCCTGTGTCGCAGGCTGCACGGGCATACCGGAGGGCGTACAACCTGTAGAGAACTTTGAACTGGACCGCTACCTGGGCCGCTGGTACGAGATCGCGCGCCTGGATCACAGCTTCGAACGCGGCCTGACAAAGGTCACCGCAGAATACGCGGCTGGCCCCGACGGCAGCGTGCGTGTACTCAACACTGGCTATGATGCGCAGGAGGGCTGGCAGTCAGCAGAGGGCAAGGCCCTGTTTGTCGGGCCACCCGATGAGGGCTATCTCAAGGTCTCGTTTTTCGGCCCATTTTATGGCTCCTACATCGTGTTCGAACTGGACCCTGATTACCAATTCGCCTTCGTCTCGGGCAACACCACCTCCTACCTCTGGCTGCTGGCGCGCGAGCCTGAAGTCAGCGAATCATTGCGCGCCAGGTTCATCGCCAGAGCCGCCGAATTGGGCTTCGATGTCGACCAGTTGATCTTCGTTGAACAGGACGGCCACAGCGATCACTGAAACGCTACTAGGGTTCCAATGAACCCGCTATAATGCCCGCCCCATAAGTAGGGATTGCAATAGCCACATGTCCGTATTCAGTAAAGACAACCAGCCCCTGGACGAAAAGGGCGCACTGGCCCGTCATATTCACCTCGCCCTGGCTGTCGAGAGGCCATCGGGAATAGAACTGGAGTTGAGCTACCGGGCGATCAAGCGCCTGTTCAACCCGGTCATACTGGGGGCTGACAACATACCTGACCAACCCTGCCTGTTTGTCGGCAATCACTCCCTGTTCGCGCTGGATGGCTGGGTCTTGGGGCCCCTGATGTTGAAGGAGCTCGACCGTTTTCCCCGGGGCCTGGGTGATCGATTCCTGTTCGCCAACCCCAGGGTCGGTGACTTTGTCCTTAAACGCGGTGCGGTCATGGGCCATCCGGAGGTCTGCAGTGCCCTGATGGAGGCCGGGGAAGACCTGATCGTGTTTCCGGGGGGCGCCCATGAGGCCGTCAAACCCGCCAGCATGAAATACGAACTGCAATGGAAGGAACGCTACGGTTTCGTCAAGCTTGCGGCGAAGCACGGTTACACCATCATGCCCTTCGGACTGGTAGGTCCCGATGAGTTCTATGGCCACCTGATGGAGGGCGAGGACCTGCCCGATTCCCGGCTGGGTGCCCTGCTCAAGCGCGCGGGCCTGCTCACGGACGAGATTCGCAGCGATATACTGCCGCCACTTCCTGTCGGGGCACTGGGGACGTGGATTCCCAAGCCGCAGCGCTGCTACCTGGGCTTTGGCGAACCTATCGACCTCGCAAACTACGAGGGCAGGACACCGACCAAAAAAGAGCAGCAAACCATCCGCGCCTCGGTAGCCGAGCAAATCGAAACCCAACTCGCCGAGTTGCTGTTCGCCCGGGAACAGCGCCGGGGCGAGGACAGCCTGTTGCGGCGCCTGTTATCAATCTAGCTCCCGGGTGCTTTCCCTGTCATTCCTGACAATGTCTCAGTCACATTTGTCACCAAAGTTCTCTCTACACCATCGAGGCCTGTTCTGGGCCATTTAAAAAATCGCACTTTGATGTTTAATTTCAATAGGTTACAGATTTTTCCTCGATTTAGCTTAATATGGCACGCTCTTTGCTTTTACTGTTCTGTATGTACCACGCATTTTGACTGATCCAGCAGTGATCCTGTCACGTAACTTTAACGTTCATGCTTTAAGGTGACTATGAAATCAGATAAGGCCCGTTCCCTGTCGCAACCAACAACCCTTTCCCAACAGGGGCTGAGCCTCATGCAGGTTGTGGGCAGCGTGCTGGCCGCCTTTTTCGGTGTCCAGTCCAGGCAGAACAAGGTGAGAGATTTCACCCAGGGCAACCCTCGCCACTTTATCGTGGCGGGCATCCTCTTGACGCTGGGCCTGTTGCTTGCCCTTATCGGTGTGGTTAACGCCGTAGTGTGACCCTTTTTATGGTCTGCCACGGACGGCTGACCACCTTACACTCCTCCGGAGTCCATTTGACTGCCCCCCTGGGGCAGTTTTTTTTGTTCCTGACCCGGCTTTTATTTTGCCTTGGCAACTCCCAGCTCACCCAGCGTCGCCACCATGTCCTGTGCGGACGTACCGGGCCGAACCTGGCTGTCTATTTTCAGCACAGTGCCGTCCACCCCGATATAAAACGTGACTCGCCTGGCAAATGAACCGCCTTGCAACACCCCGTAAGCATCAGCCACCTCCTTGGACGGGTCACTGAGCAGGGGAAAATCTGCGCCGGTAGACTCAGCAAAGCTGATGTTCTCCTCCAGGGGATCCACGCTCGCCATGAAATAACTCACATCGTACTGGCGAATCTTGTCGCCGTTCTCGGCCAGGGACTTGCACTCGATAGTGCAGCCACTGGTAAAGGCCCTTGGGAACCAGGCCAGGACCACCGCCTGACGGCCCTTGAACTGGGACAGCGTGTAGGTTTGGCCATCAGAGCCCTGCAGGGTGAATTCAGGGGCGGGATCGCCTACCTTCAGTTCGGCGGCGTGAGCACCGGCAACGAATAATGCAAACAGACAAAGGTATGCCAGGTTTTTCATGTTGATCTCCTTGTTGTGTCGTCAGGCCGCGCCATCGCGCCTTGGGTAACTCGAATAGTGTACGGCGCGCACAAGGCAAAAGATCATGTGCGCGCTTACTGCACACCATCATCACTGCGCCAGCCCATCATCACTGCACCAGCCCAGAATCATCGCGCCCAGCTCCGCGCGCCGCTCGTCCAGTTTCCTGTCATTGCGAATATCATCGAATATTTTTGCCAGCCGCTTGCGCTCCTTGTCCGTCAGGCGCTCCAGCAGGGGCTGGGCCAGGTCCAGCGCGTTCCTGTCAGCGTGGGTGCGCGTACTCACAAGGCGCTGGTGCAGCAATGCCCTGCCTAGCACGACGAATGGAAAATTAATGCTCTTGGAGGGGCCGTAGCTGACCATATTGCCACCGGTGGGAATACCTTTAACCTTTATCTGTCCGATTTTGTCCGCGTACTTGCGCGCTCCCCAGAGTCCGCTCACCGCACCACCAGCACCCGCGACCAGCGTCCCCAGTCCGCCCAGCAAGCCACCGCTGGCCACATCGAGCGCCATACCTGTCGTGCCGCCAACCACCGCACCGGCCGAGGCCGCCGCCGCCATCAGTGCATTCTGCCCCAGCCCCCACAAGTACCATTTTTCTATATTGAACAGGTCAGACTCTTCCAGTTCCAGGCTCTCTTCTGAGCGTGTGAGGTTGGCGTAGTAATACAGCTCCTCTACCCTCTGCCGGCACTGGCGTTCACGCTTCACAAGGTTCGCCTTGTAGCGCTCGTAGAGTATTTTCTGCACCGGTTCCAGGGGCAGGCCATCAGGCACAGCTTGCTCTACCTTGTAATTGATGGCATCGACAATAAGGTCTGTTATATAGCTGCTGGCCTCACGGCTTTGCAGTTCCCTGTCCTGCCGCAGAATAGTAACGGCACGCTCCAGTGGTGCACGCCAATCTGGTTGTAAGTGCCCGAACAATTCCAGCAATTCCAACTGCTTGGTCACCTCTGCGCGGTGGGCATTGAAGGTTCGAACCGTGCGAAAGAACTGGCCCAGGCCGGCGGTCCACTCCGCCACAAATTCCTCACCCTCGATGGGGTTGATCACCGCCAGACTGGGCTGGCCACTCCAGCGCAGAATTTCCATCTCCGCTTCGTAGTCGGGGCCATAGGGGCAGGAACCGTCAACCACGTATATGATGCCCGCCCCATCGATGATGGGCCGCAGAGCCTGGCATTCGTCCCGGTAGCGCGGATCGCCCTCGTGCTGCTCGACAAACGCCCGCACAGCATCCGGCCTGGCGGCCGCATCATCGCAATGGGCATTAAGCCAATCCAGCACCGACCGGGCGCGCTGCAGACCGGGGGTATCCACCAGTTCGTATAGCGTCTCGCCGTCTACTTTCATCGGGTAACGGTGGGACTCCCGGGTCGAGCCGGCTTTTGCGTCGATATATACCGCGTCGTCCCTGGCCAGGGTCGCGACGATACTGGATTTACCCTTGTTGGGTCTGCCGACCACCGCAAAGGTGGGCACGCTCCCAGGACTGGCGGCCTGCGCCTCGGTCATTTCACCCCCTCTTCATACCCGGTCATTGCCTGTTCATTCGCGTTCAAGTGCCTGCACATCCACCACACCAAAGGACAAGGCCCTGGCAAATACCTTCCAGTCACTCAGCCGCCCCGCCGACACCGGTTTGTGTGGCATTGGCACCAGGAACAGGGTACAGCGCGACACGGTGGAAAAATTGCCCAGGAAGTCAGCCAGGTCGGCCATAGGCGGCTCCCAGGACTTAACTGCCACATAGAGATGCTCGGGGGGCTTGCCGAACTGCGCGGCGAGGCGCTCCAGCTCCTGCGGCACCGAACCCAGCCCGGCGTTGACGATATTACCATCAGCCACCGCGGCAAAAGCGTCAAAGCCCGCCACGTCTTCCGGCGTCAGCGCATTCGCCCAGTTAAGCAATAACAGGCCTGGATCAAGTGGAACCTCGATCCTGTCGTGCTTGCGAACATACACTCCCCCGGTCTCGCCCTGGGTCGTCACCAGCGGTGTCTTCATCCGGGCGAGCACACGCTCGGTGCCGGGCAAACCGGCGACAGCGCTATGCATCTCCCGCCGGTAAAAAAAGCGTGAGAGAAGCCACAGCAAAAGCCGGGGCAACAGGGCATAGCACAACATCGACATAATCAGGAATGGCCACCAGCCGCGCATATCCTCGATATTGGTTGGACTCAAGGAGGTGATGGCCGGGTGAAATCGCGTGGCAAATATCAGTTCACTGCTGACCGTCGCCTGGGGTAACCAGGACGACCAGGGCGCCGCAAGCCAGGCGGTCACATCCTCCACGAATGTGTCGCTCAAATCAAAAGTAGAACCCCAGACAAAGGTGAAATCGCTCAGGGCGAGCACGATAAAAAAAGCACCGATCGCCCCCAGCGTAAAGACGGCACCCAGTTCCTGCCCGTAACGCAGGAACACCATGCGCACCACCGACTGGGCTTCGCGCAGGTAACGCCGATCCGGGAATGCCCGGGCCAGCAATAGCCGGGTCGGATTAATCGGCAACACCACAGGCGCCCTGGCGCCGCCCACGGTAAGACCCATCACCATGACAGCAGCCAGGCATAGCAGAAACTGGATGATGACAAACAACAGCATGAACATAAACACGTTGACCAACCCCCGACCGCTGCCCAGGAGGAATGCCGCCATACCGGAAAAGCCGAAAAAAAACGCCAGAAAGCGTCCCAGTACGGCCGCTGAGGACTCGTTGAGCCACGGCTCTTTGCGCGCACCTGCCTCGTTACGCTGCGCCGACACAGCGTCCAGCCAGCACATCAGGCGACCGGTATCACTCTGCGCGCTGCACTCTTGTGCTATCGCATGATCCCGCTCCCGGGCGGTCTGCACCGGCAGCTCCTTATCCAGCTCCAGCTGTTCAACCAGCTGGTAAAGCTGGGACAAGGTCGGTGTTGTAGCTGCCATTGAAATCCTTGCAATATCCTTGCGAAACGGGCTGCGAGCAGGGCTGGACTCGCGGGCGAGGCCCAAGTGTGCGAGGGGGAAACCGGAGTGTCAATCAACGGCAAGCGGGCCTGACAAAAGAAAAACCCAAGAGACAGTGAAAATAGCCTATTCTACGCAGCTGTTCCAACCAGCCCGCTTTAGAGGTAATCCATGGCTAAACCTAACTACGCATTTGAAAAAAGGCAGCGCGAGCTTGCCAAGAAAAAGAAAAAGGAAGAAAAGAAGCAGCAAAAAGCCCGCGCCCTGGAGAGCGAGGATCAGGAGACTGCCCCCACGCAAGAGCCGGGTTCCAGCGACGTTACCTGAATACCACCTCGCTGTCGGCAACCAGGTAAAGAAATACGGCATAGGCGGCGACATTCTGGTCCAGGTCACCCGGGGCTATCTTGTCCAGGGTGTCGTTGGCAGTGTGGTGAAGATCAAAATAGTCCCAGCCGTTCTGCGCCAGGTCTGCAACCGGTACCCCCGCTTCCCTCAGGTACTTGAGGTCCGGCCCACCGCGGGCAGTGTTGCTCCCGGGGTTGATTCCCAATGGTGCCAAGAGCCCGGAGATGCTCGCAACTGCCCCGCTGGCACCCTCGGCGACGGCGGTATTGAAACGCCAGATATCACCCGTACCAAAATCCGATTCCACCGCAATGACATGCTTGCGCAAGTCCTGCGCATGCCGCTGCGCATAGGCCCTGGCACCCACCAGCCCGACCTCCTCAGAACCAAACAACACCACGCGAATCGTCCGCCTGGGCTTTTGTGGCAACTGCTCAAGTAGCAGTTGGGCAGCGCCCACGACGATGCCCACACCCGCTCCGTCATCCACCGCACCTGTGCCCAGGTCCCAGGAGTCCAGATGGGCGCCGACCAGCACGATCTCGTCGGGCGCGGCCCTACCGGGAATCTCGGCGATCACATTGCCGGAACTTGCAGGAGGCATGACCTGTGGCGTCAGTACCAGCTTGAGCGTTACCGGCGCGCCCAGATCCAGCATGCGCCGAAGCTGGTCCGCGTCCGGGGCAGACAAGGCTGCCGCCGGCACGCCCCTGTCTTCCTCTGACGCGATGGCTTTCATCTGCCCGGTGTGGGGGAACCTGTCATTGTCTGTGCCCACAGACCGTATAAGTACCCCGCTGGCCCCGGCCGTTTGCGCAGCAGCGGCTGCGCCACGGCGTTTGCGTACCGCGACACCGTAACCCGAGCCATCCTGGGTGCGGGTCATTGCTTCGTTTATAAATGCGATGTTGCCGGCAAGGGAACCCGGCTTCGCCGCCTCAAGTGCGGCTAGCGAGTCAAAGGCGACCACGGGCCCCGATACACCATCGGGCCCGGTGCTGCTGCTACCTCCCAGGGCCGTGACCGACAGGGGTTGGGGATAAGGCGCGACAACCTCGGCGCGCTCCAGGCCCCGCAGCCACATCGGGACCTCGAATGGTTCTATGCGAACATTGCTGAAACCCAGGGAGTTCAGCTCCGCCACTGCCCACTGCCGGGCCCTGGCTTCCGCCTCCGTGCCCGCCAGCCTTGGTCCCACCTCAGTGGTGAGCGACTCCACCACGGTATAAGCCATATTGTCCGCCAGTGCCTGCTGCATCAACTGCCCGGCGGTTGCCTGCTGTTCAGGGCTAAAGTCAGCGGCTGTACAGACACTCGCCGACAAAAAGCTGGCGGCAACGAAAGGTAGAATTTTCATACTCGGCCCCGGGAAAAATAGCGATCAACCGCATGATAGCGCCATGTACACAATTTGTACCTGACTACTTATACTGGAGAGCACTGCCCCGCTGGATAATACGCAATGCCAAGCCGTCCCGAACAGAAGTGGCCTTTTCGATGGGAACTCCTGCTGCGATACCGATTTATAGAGACCATTGCCCTGTGGGAGGGTCGCCTGACCACCCGTCACCTGTGCGACACCTTTGGCATAGGCCGACAACAGGCGAGCAAGGACATCAACAACTACCTGCGGGAGGTGGGTCCGGGCAACCTTGAGTACGACAAATACCTCAAGGGCTACAAGCCGGCAGATGATTTCAGCCCGATTGTGACCCAGGGGCTGGCGGACGAATACCTGCATTTGATGGCACGCAACAACGAACTTATGAACGTGTTCGAGTCCCTGTCGCTGAACATGGCGAATGTAGAGGTTTTGTCGCAGCCCGTCAGGGATGTCAAGCCCGCCGTGTTGCGCCCCATCATGCAGGCTGCCCGGCAGCAAAAGCGCCTGGATGTGGATTACGTTTCAATCAACAATCCCGATCGCGAGGGGCGTATCATTGTGCCCCACACACTGGTATACACGGGATTGCGCTGGCATGTTCGCGCCTGGTGCGAAAAAAACCAGGAGTATCGCGACTTTGTACTGAGTCGGTTTCGCGACATCCCGGAAATCATGGATGACTCCACACACGGGGCAGAGAATGATATCGAGTGGAATACCCGTATCACTATCCGTATCGTACCCGACCCTCGCCTGACCCGTGCCCAGCAGGAGGTGGTAGAAGTGGATTACGGGATGGAACAGGGGGCACTGGAAGTCACCACCCGCGGCAAACTGATACCCTATGCGCTGAAAATGCTTCACATTGATCCCAAGGAGACCCTGGAGGACCCGATGGCACAGCAGATTATCGTTGAAAACAGATCAGAGCTGCTGCCCTGGTTATTCAACTGACGAAAAGAGGAACAAGCAGTGACCCGACACAATGAGTATGAGGAAGCGTTTTCCGAGAGCGGCTTTTGGAGCAAACTGAAAAAATATGCGAAGACCGCCGGCAGGGAGGTGGTGGAAAAAGCACTATTGCTGTTTTATGCAGCGCAAGAGGAAAAGGCCCCAAAGTGGGCCAAGGCAACTATCGCCGGCGCGCTGGGTTACTTTATCGTTCCGCTGGACGCGATCGCGGATTTTACACCGGCGGTTGGCTATGCCGATGACCTGGGTGTACTGGCGCTCGCTATAGCCGCGGTTGCCACCTACATCAACGAGGACGTCAGAAACAAGACCGCCGCCAGGATGAAAGCCTGGTTCGGAGAGGAGCCGGAAGAAAAAGACGTGGTAGAACTTGCCATACCAGGCAATGAGACGCGCCGCTGAGCCAGCCGACCCGTATACCCACGATGGCATGGCTGCCCCGAATCTTGCGTAGCAGTATCAATATTGCGGTGTTGTTTTGCGCCCTGGTGCTTACGCCACTGCTTGCGCTGTCACACTTCAGCGTCGGGCTTGCAGGCCTGTTTGGCAATTTTGCCCACAACTACCTGCATCGCCCTACCCTGTTCACGACCGAGCGCTCATCCCGCAATCGCGCAGAGACGAAACTACGAGAGCAGCGCACTGCAGAGGCGCAACAGCGCGCCGCAAAACGCAGGACAGCGGCTGCCGGCAGCAAGGTAGTCGGTAGCAGGGGCAAGCGGGTGTTACTGCGTGGCGCCGGGGCACTGGCGGTAGGCTGGGTCCCGGTGATAGGTGTGGCGGCAGATATGGCATCCCTTGGCGCCGACTATGCCGACGTGTGCGCGCTGTTTGCCACGATCGACCAGTTGTCCGCAGCGCTATACCTGCCGGAGGCTGACCTGTACGGCGAGAACTATTGCGACAGGCCCGAACAGGGCATCGAAATTCTGAAAGAGTCTGCACGCACTGCCGGCTTTCCCTGGGATGACAGCTCACTGCTACTTGAACCCATAACACCAGACAAAGCAGCGCCATGAGCGCAACGGCCGATATCGCGACAGTCATAGCCACGCAACTCCCGCAACAATAGCATCGCCAACGCTACCGGGAAGCGCAGTTCTAAAGTGGCAATTGGTCTCGTATTTGAATACCCTGATTGACTCAACACACCGAGGATGCCCTGTTCATGCTGCACTTCTTCTCCTTTCCCAAAAGGCTGACCCCAGCCGCGCTTTTTGTGCTGTGCCTTGCGCCAGTGCCCTCATCTGCCGACAATCAGGAAGCTCCGCGGTTGATAGTACAGATCACGGTAGATGCATTGCGCGGCGACCTGCCACAGCGCAACCTGCACAATATGGGCAAGGGTGGCTTCCGTTACCTGTTCGACAAAGGCCTGCATTACAGTGCCGCCCAGTATCAACACGGCAATACCGAAACCGTGGTTGGCCATACCTCACTCGCCACGGGCACAACGCCGGCCCTGCATGGCATGGTTGGCAATGTCTGGTTTGACAAGAGCGCGGGACGTTTGCTTTACAACGTAGAGGATGATCGCTACCACCTGCTCAGCAGCGATGCGGGCGTGGACAAGAGTTCGGAGATAGATCCCACCCAACGGGTCGCGCTGGCAGACGGACGGTCTCCGCGTGCAATCCTCACCTCGACCTTCAGCGATGAACTGGCCTACGCCTATAACGGAAATGCCAAAATCTTTGCCGTCTCGGTAAAGGATCGCGGTGCTATCCCACTCGCCGGCCAGACTGGCAAGGCCTTCTGGTTTTCCAAGGCCAGCGGGAGGTTCATCACCAGCAATTACTACTACGAGCGTTATCCAGACTGGGTAGAGCAATGGCACCAGAGCAATCCACTGGAGCGCTACAGCGGCAAGGCCTGGCAATTGGTGAAACCGGCGGATGATTACCTGTTCGGGGCGAATGACGACCAGCCATGGGAGATTGACTTTCCAGGTTTCGGACGGACTTTTCCCCATTCCTGGGGTAGCAGCGACGACAAGTATTTTACCACGCGATTGACGCTCAGCCCCGCGGGCGACCAACTCACCCTGGACTTCGCCAAAACCCTGATGGAAAAGGAGCAGCTTGGGCGCGATGCCGTGCCCGACTACCTGTCGATCAGCTTTTCCTCCAACGATTATGTGTTGCACCTGTTCGGCCCGGCCAGCCTGGAAGCTGAGGATGTGCTGTTACAACTCGATCGCACCCTGGCGGAGCTGTTCAGCTATATTGACAAGACCGTGGGGCTTGAACATACCCTCATTGTGCTGTCAGCGGACCACGGCGCCCCCGATGCAGTGCCCTACCTCACTGAACGAGGTGACCGCAATGCCCACTACCACGACATGGATGCGTGCATGCGGGATATAGAACAGGGCCTCGCGCAACAGCCTTTCGGCAAGGTTCAGGGACTGGTCGGTGTATATTCCCACCCCTATATCTACCTCGACCAACAGGTCATGCAGAAGGCCGGGCTGGACCCCGCAGAGGTGAGTGAGGCCGTGGCAAGCCTGGCAGAGCTGTGCGCGGGGGTGAGTGCAGCGATCACCAGCAGCGACACCAGCCACTCGCCGGCGCGCAATGCCATCGTCGAACAACGGGTCTGGAATAACTACAATGCCCGGCGCTCGGGAGACGTCTATGTCGTACTGGACAGTAACGTCTATGTGAACGACTTTGATGGGCTGATGGTTGCCGCAACCCACGGGTCACCGTGGAACTACGATACCTTTGTACCGATATTCTTTGCAGGCAAGGGCATTGGCGGTGCGACCGTCAACCGCCCGGTGACACCCTATGATATCGCCCCCTCCCTGTCCGCCCGGATAGGGATCAAGCCACCGTCCGGGAGTGTGGGCAAGCCGCTGTATGAGGTATTACAAAAATAGGCTGGCGCCCGGCTCAACGATACAGGTTGCGCCAGGCAGAGACACCAGCCTGGACTTGATGGCTGCCCCGGGTGAAGGGCAGCAGCGATAACGCTAGCTCAAAAGAGACTTCGCCATACCCATCAGGCCACCGACCCCGCCGACGGAGTCGAGCAGGCTGCCGCCACTGCTGGCCTGGTCAACCACACCGGGCAGAGCATTCGCCAGGCCCTGGGTAGCCGTAGCCGGATCAACACCCAACTGGCTGGCAAACTTGGAGATATCCGCCTGGCTGAACAGGCTGGCAACAGTATCCCCCGAGATTGCGCTGTTGGCGCCGTCCCCCAGCCAGGAAGACAGCACTGCGCCAAGGTCGCCATTCTGGCTCATTTTGCCGGCCAGTTCCGCCAGGTCGATACCGCCCTGGCCGTCCCCGATCAGGCTCGACAGGGCCGAGTTAACCGTGGCGCTGTCCAGTGACAGGCCCATGTTGTCGTTCAGAAGTTGGGTGGCGATTGCTGCGATATCCATAAAAAATCCTCAGAGTTATCATAGGTAAACCTGGAAAGGGCTAAAGTATAGACCGTATCAGCTGGTTTGCAGGCGTCGAAACCACACCAGCGGTATCTCTCGCGAGACTTTGTCAAGGTACTCTCCCTGGTGCTTGTTGATCTTGACCACCTTCGCCCACAAGGCCTCGCGCTCATCGGCGGCTACATCCTCGGCCATGGCCTCAAACCGGTCCTGACCGAGCTGCACTGTTACCCGCGGGTCGGCCTGCATGTTGAGATACCAGGCGGGATGACTCTCCATGCCGCTGTTGGATGCGGACACGGCCACGGTATCGCGAAAAGGGTAGCAGGCGATGGGTACGGTGCGCGGCTTGCCGGTCTTGCGACCGGTAGTCGTGACCAGCGCCACATCGATCCAGCCCATGCGGGCGCCGTAGCGACCGCCGGAAAGCTTGTACAGAATTTTATGAACCCGGCCGAAGTACTTCCAGTTGATCATGTGAGGTCTATCCCGCTGTGTAATTGGGCTGATTCTATCATCGCCACCCGGCCAGCTGGGGGCAGCCTGCCGCGCGAACAGGCTACCAGACTATACCCCTGCAAATTTTATCTGACTGGCAGGGAAGCGGCCCCAGGCACCTGTCCCCTCGCGAGCGCCTGGGGCTCAACCGAGCCACTGATACCGGCCTCAGCTCTTGAGTTTCGCGAGCATATCCATTGGCAGCGGAAATACAATCGTGGAACTCTTGTCACCCGCTATCTCCACCAGGGTCTGCAGATAACGCAACTGCACAGCCTGGTCTTGCGCGGACAGGACTTTGGCGGCTTCAGCCAGCTTCTCGGCGGCCTCTGCTTCACCCATTGCATGGATGACCTTGGCGCGCCTCTCGCGCTCCGCTTCGGCCTGCTTCGCCAGGGCCCTCACCATGGTCTCATTGAGATCCACGTGCTTGATCTCAACATTGGCAACCTTTATTCCCCAGGCTGCGGTCTGTTTGTCCAGGATGGTTTGTATGTCGGCATTGAGCCGTTCCCGCTCCGCCAGCATATCATCCAGTTCATGTTGCCCCAGCACCGAGCGCAATGTGGTCTGGGATAACTGACTGGTCGCCTCCAGGTAATTCTCTACCTGGATAATCGCCCGTTCGGGGTCTACCACCCTGAAATACAGCACGGCATTCACCTGCACCGAGACGTTGTCTCGGGATATGACATCCTGCGTGGGCACATCCATTACGACGGTTCGCAGATCTACCCGCACCATTTGCTGCAACACGGGGATAATGATGATCAGGCCGGGGCCCTTTACCTTGTAGAACCGCCCCAGCATGAATATGACCCCTCGCTCATATTCGCGCAGCACCCGAAACATGGAGGCCACCAGGGCGATCAGCAAGACCAGCACTACAACACCAAAATAATCGGCATCAAACATCAGCTTTGCACTCCCTTATCCTTTTCGACTTTCAGGGTAAGGCCGTCAATGTCGCTGACCACCACCCTGTCCTGCGGCCCCAAACTGTCAGGGCAGGCCACTTCCCACAACTCCCCGTCCAGCCGCGCCCAGACGATACCATCATCACCAACCGACTCGACAATGGCCACCTCCCCCAACAGATGTTGGACCCCCGTGCGCACCAGTTGCCTACGCGATCGCAGGAGCATGCCCAGGGCAAATACCAGGACCGCGACACTCACGGCGGCAAAGGCCGCGATCATGGGCATGGCAATCTGGTAACCGGGCAGCCGGGTATCCATCAGCATAATCGAGCCCACTACAAAAGAGACAACGCCGCCCAGGCCCAGCACACCGAAGCTTGGACTGAAGGCCTCCGCGGCCATCAGGCCCACACCGAGAATAATCAGCGCCAGGCCCGAGTAGCTGACAGGCAAAACCTGGAACGCGTAAAGCGCAAGCAGCAGGCACATCCCGCCCACCACACCGGGCACACCAATACCCGGGCTATAGAGTTCGATAATCAGGCCGTAGACACCGATCAGCAGCAGTACATAGGCAATATTGGGGTTTGTGATAACCGCCAGGAATTCACTGCGCCAGTCCACGGGAAGTGCATAAACCGCCAGTCCGTCCAGTTTGAGTGTGCGCTTAACGCCAGCGACCTCCACATCGCGCCCCTCCAATGCTGCCAGCAACTGCTGCTGCGAGGAGGCGAGCAGGTCAATAACCCCCTCTTGCAGCGCATCCTCCGCCGACAGACTGGCGCCCTCGCGAACAGCTCGCTCCGCCCACTGCGCATTGCGACCGCGTAATTGTGCCAGGCTCTGGATATACGCCACTGCATCATTGACGATTTTATGTTCCATGGCGGAGCCGGGAGACGCTGTGTCGTCACCGGGCTCACCGGACTGGGGACCGGGCAGCGTGGGCATGCCGCCAATCTGCACGGGAGTAGCTGCGCCCAGGTTGGTCCCGGGGGCCATGGCGGCAATATGGGTGGCGTACAGCAAATAGGTGCCCGCACTCGCCGCACGAGCACCACTTGGGGCCACGTAGCCCACTATCGGTAACTGTGCCGCCAGCACGGCTTTGATCATATCGCGCATGGCAAGATCCAGGCCGCCCGGGGTATCGATACGCAAAATGACCAGTGCAGCCCCCGCTTCCTGTGCCTGCTGCAGCCCGCGAACCATGTGGTCTGCGGTCGCCGGGCCGATAGCGCCTTTTACATCGATCAACCAGACATCCGCATTGGCGTGGTGCGGCATTGCGCACCACAGCCCCATCAGCAGCAAGGCTGGAAAATATAGACTGCGCAACATCCGGTTCCTCATGCTTTCGAGTATTACTGCATAGGAGTATAGGCCGCAAGCACGCATGTTTCCCTTCGCAAACTCTATTGAGCTATATCATGGAGCATCGACCCCTGACAGTCTTAACATGGACAGATAGTACTGGCGGAGGTAGCGGTATCATGCGGTCCCTTATACTCACTGTAATCGCCTGCGCGAGCTGCGCCGCGGCCGTTGCTGCGGCAGCCGTTGCTGCGGCAGCTGATTCAGAGCAGGCTCTGATTTCACAGGAGCAACAGGCCAGCGCACTGGCGCAGGAGTTTGTAGGCTTGCTCAAGCCACAACTGAAGCAGGCCATGACCGAGGGTGGCCCGGCCCATGCCATTGCAGTCTGTGCCGATGTGGCGCCCGGCATTGCGGACGCGCTCACTGCACAATCTGGCTGGCTGGTAAAGCGCGTCAGCCTCAAATCGCGCAACGCCAGCCGGGCTGTTCCGGACAACTGGGAGCGCTCGGTGCTGGACAATTTTAACCGTCGCCAGGCTGCGGGAGAGGCGGCTGCGCAGATCAACTTCGGGGAGGTCACCGGCGGTCGATTCCGGTACATGCAGGCCCAGGGCGTCGAGCCACTGTGCCTCACCTGTCACGGCAAGGAACTGAGCCCGATCGTGGTGGAAACCTTGCAGCAGTATTATCCCGATGACTGGGCTACCGGCTACGATCTGGGCGATGTCCGCGGCGCCATCAGTTTGTCGAAGGGCTTGTAGCGATCCGCCGTTTTGTTATAGGGTCCGGCCTGTTTTACCTTTTCCAGGAGCTAAAGTCGCAATGACCAAACACCTGCAAGTGCAAGAATGCCTCGAACCCAGCCGTTTTATAGACAGCGAACATCCCGACATTATCACGCTGGCGCAATCACTGACTGACCCCGCCGCCGAAGCAGTGCAGAACGCGGTTGCAATCTATTACTGGGTACGGGACAGGGTGCGCTACAATCCCTACCTTGCCAGTGGTTCCCCCGAGGACTACCTCGCCAGCGCCACGCTGCGGGCTGGTGAGGGTTGGTGCGTTCCCAAGGCGCTATTGTTGGCGGCGCTGTGCCGGGCTGCCGACATTCCCGCCAGGGTGGGTTATGCGGATGTGCGTAATCACCTCTCCACTGAACGCCTGAGGCAGTCCATGCAAACCGATGTATTTTACTTCCATGGCTACACCTCGCTTTTCCTGAACGATCGATGGGTCAAGGCCACTCCGGCTTTCAATGTAGAGCTGTGTGAAAAATTTGGTCTTCACCCACTGGAGTTCAATGGCTGCGAAGACAGTCTCTATCACGAGTTCGATGTTGCGGGTAACCGTCACATGGAATACCTGAACGATCGTGGCGAGTACCTGGACCTGCCCTTCGAGGAGCTGATGGCCACCATGTATCAGCACTACCCGCTGCTGATGGAAGCCACTGGTGGCAGCAAGGTATCGAATGCGGGCAGTTGGGAGGCCGATGTCGAGCGCGAAGCTGCCCGCTGATAGAGGACTTGCCCTTCAGGGTGTGCGCGTTCCCAGGGTTAGCACAGCGGCAGCTGCCAACAGCACCCACAACAACTCCTGCAGGTAACTGCCCAGCACCAGCATGCCAACCGTTACCGCCGCCGCGGTGATAAGGCGCTCCAGCCAGGGGTTCCTGCCAGGGGCGATACCCTGCTCCCGCCTGCGCAGCAGGTCACGGGTGATGCGTTGTTCGATAAAACGTGCGGTAGTCATGACTCTCTCCTTTGATCGACATACGCCACCATCATCACCCCGGATTGGTACTGGGGCGATCTGTCGACTTTTCGACCGGGTTGAAAAGGCGACAGGTGGCGGCATGCGAATTCGCCCGTGGATCGTTGCTCCCCCCCTCCCTGCCGCACCGGCAGATAACATCAAAGTTTTTCAGGGGTCTTAACCCCTTTTCTCCCAATGCTGCGACTCACTACCTGAAGATGCCAAGGAAAGGAGTAACGTAATGAAATACCTGAAAAAGATCAGTGGGTTACTTGTGGCCCATGCCTTTGCCGTCGCCCTCATCGCCTGTAGTTTCGAAGGTGAGCCGGCAATAGACACAGAAGAAGCACGCACAGACACAACAGAGCGGGAAGTCGGCCCGAATCTCACCGTGGTCAACAAGCAGGAACCCTCGCCAGGGCAGGTATCACAGGACGCCCCGATGGACCCGCTCACAGATCCAGCAAGGCACAAGCATGCAGGCCAGACCATGCTGTACGCGATGCAACAGAGCGAGGCACTAGCGTCGCCGATGGACATGGCGTTCGTTTCAGGCGAACAAGGACCCTGGAAGGACCGGGAGAATTACCTCCACTACGATACGAACGGTGTCCAGCGCACGACTGAGCAACCCGTATCGACATTCAGTATCGATGTGGATACTGCCAGCTATGCGAACATACGACGCATGCTGGCGCGTGAAGGCAGGCTGCCGCCGGCGGACGCGGTGAGACTGGAAGAGATGATCAACTACTTCAGTTATCACTACCCCCAGCCGGAATCGCGGGACCAGCCTTTCAGCATTAACACCGAACTGGCACCAGCGCCGTGGTCCGAGCGGCATCAGCTGTTGCAGATCGGGCTGAAGGGCTTCGAACCCGAGCCAGCCTCAAGGCCGGCCGCCAATCTGGTCTTCCTGGTGGATGTGTCCGGCAGTATGCAGTCACCGGACAAACTCGGGCTGGTAAAAAAGTCGCTGCGAATGCTGGTGAACCGGATGACCGCCCGGGACAGAATTGCCCTGGTGGTGTACGCCGGTGCAGCCGGCGTTGTGCTGCCTAGCACACCGGGCAGCGAGAAAGCGACCATCCTCGCGGCGATTGACGGTCTGCAGGCAGGGGGCAGCACCCATGGCAGCGCGGGGATAGAACTCGCCTACTCGCTGGCATCACAACACAGAATGGAAGCGGGTATAAACAGGGTTATTATTGCCTCCGATGGCGACATGAATGTGGGAACCGTCGACCTTGATGCACTGAAAAACCTCGTGGAGCAAAAACGCCGCAGTGACATTTCGCTGACCACGCTGGGGTTCGGTTCGGGCAACTACAATTACGCCCTGATGGAACAGTTGGCGGACGTGGGTAATGGCAATGCCTCGTATATCGATTCGCTTAAAGAAGCACAGAAGGTACTGGTCAACGAACTCCAGTCGACCCTCTTTACGATCGCCTCCGATGTAAAAATACAGGTGGAGTTCAATCCGACGGTAGTCAGTGAATATCGCCTGATCGGCTATGAGAACCGCCTGCTGCAACGGGAGGATTTTACCAATGACAAGGTAGACGCGGGCGAGATCGGTGCCGGTCACAGTGTCACCGCGCTTTACGAAATAGTGCTGGTGGGCGCCGGAGGCGAGCGCACGCCTGCCTTACGCTATGGTCGGGAGAAGCCGGCAGCAACGCGCAACGATGAGGAGCTGGCCTTCGTGAAACTGCGCTACAAGCAGCCCGGCGAGAATCGCAGCACCGAGCGCGGTAAGGCCGTACTGCGCGAGGCCATCACTCACAGTCTTGACGAGAGTAGCGACAATCTGCGCTTTGCAGCCAGCGTGGCGGGCTTTGGACAGTTGCTACAAGGCGGCCAATTCATTGCTGACTGGAGCTACCAGGATGCACTGGGCCTGGCCCGCAACGCCCGCGGTGAGGACCCCCATGGTTACAGGGGTGAATTTATTCATTTGATCGAACTGGCGCAATCGCTATCCTCGGAGTCCTGAACACGGAGGCGTAGCGCGTAGCAATGCGACAATTGATCAATCGTCTCAAAAGCGATGAAGCTCTGATGCTCGCCTATCAGCGCGGTGATACGGACGCCTTCGAGTGCCTGTATCAGCGCCACAAGGACGCCCTGTGCACGTTCCTGTATCGCAGTTATCCGCGTCCGGCGATAGTGGAGGAACTGGCACAGGACGCATGGTTTGCGGTAATTGACGGGGCGCGGGAGTTTCGCGCAGATGCCCGGTTCAGGACCTGGTTGTACCAGATCGCCCGCAATCGCCTGACGGACTTCTGGCGGCGCAAGGACAATAATCACAGTGCACTTGAAACCGACCATGCGCCGCTGACCGACGCGGGAGCAGACGAGAAAAAGGAGCTCGCGAGAGAGCTTATGGCGGCCATTGGCTCCTTGCCCGGAGAGCAACGCGACGCACTGCTGCTGCAGGAGCAGGGCTTTTCACTGCGAGACATTGCGAAAATCACCGGGGAGCTCGAGGAAACCGTGAAAAGCAGATTGCGCTACGCCCGCAAGCAGTTGCGCCGAATATTGGGAGAGCAGGCATGAAAAATACCCGATCCAGCGAGCGCGATGCACGACCAACGCTGCCCACACACCGTTCCACTGCCGGGTTGGACGAGCGTGTTCTGGCGCGCGCCAGGGCCAATGCGCCGCGTAAACGCCCTGCCCACTTTGCTCGCTGGTCCGGCGGCCTGGCAACGGCTGCGCTCCTTGTCGTGGCAGTGCTGGTCACCGTCCCGGGGCAAGAGCCGTCACCTGTACTTGACGAAAAGCAGCAGCCGGCGGGATCACCTCCCGCAACGCCGACAGCTGTCGCAGCCGACGCCATGATGAAAATGTCCACAGATGAGAGGTCGTCTCGCGAGTCGCCCAGGCGTATCGCGAGTCCACAGCAGTACTCCGAGGCAGGCGCAGATGCGGAGGCAGATAGATAAGATGCAGATGCAGATGCAGATGCAGGCAATCGAAGTAAACAGGCCGATTTTGTCCAGTTCAACCGAATAGTTCCTGCGGATTCCCCCACGCCGCAGGCAAGCGAGCTTTTGACCCCCGAAGCGCTCAGTCTGGAGCTGCAGCGCTATCGGGAAATGCTTCATGCCGGGTCAGAGAAGCGGGCCCGTGCCGAATACCGGAAACTCCAGCTTGACTGCCCGGATTGCGCACTGCCGGAAACACTGGAAGAGGCTATAACACGCTACCTGGGCAACTGAAGGGCTCCACGGTTCATTCAATAAAATTGATCTGGCGTAAGCCCGGGTGGGCCTGGCTGGACTATTCTTGTAGTGGACAATTCAGCAGGAGATATGCCCGCAATGACCAGGGAAGCCCCCAAGTTGGAAACCGCTCGCCAGCACGAACCGCTTCCGCTTGAACGACTCTACCGGCGCTGCGAGCCAACCGAACTGCCGTTCGAGACCACGGAGGAACTGGAGCCGCTGGCAGAACACCTGGGACAGGACAGGGCTGTGGAAGCACTGGAATTTGGCCTGCAAATCCCCCACGACGGCTACAACATATTCCTGCTCGGCAGCGCTGGAGTGGGTAAGAGTGAACTGCTGAGCAGCGTGCTGGACAGTTTGCTGAAAAACGCTGAGGCAACGCCGCGCGAAGCCGCCTCCGACTGGTGTTATGTCAACAATTTTGACTCCCCGGACCGGCCCATAGCCCTGCGCCTGCCAAAAGGCATGGCCTGCCAGTTGCGCAGCGATATGAACCACGCGGTTGAAGAGCTGCTGGGGCTGTTACCCTCGACGTTTCAGGGCGACGAATACCAGGCCCGCGTGCAGGAGTTAGGGGAGAGTTTCCAGGAGCAGGAGAAAGAAGCGTTCCAGGCGCTGGCAGAGAAAGCAACGGCTGCCGGTGTCGCCATGGTGCAGACGCCCAGTGGATACACCCTGGCACCGGTCAAGGACGGGGAAATCATGACACCCCAGGCCTTCGAAGCCCAGCCTGAGGAAGAGAAGAAGCGGGCAATGGCTATTATCGAGGAACTCAAAGATGAGTTGAAAGTCATCGTGCGGCAACTCCCCGGGTGGAAGAAAGAAAGCCGCAACGCATTCAAGGAACTGAACCGGGAGTTCAGCAAACTGGCGATAGACCCGGTACTGGAGGAGCTCAAGGACAGGTACAAGAGTTTCCCCGCGGTGATCTCTCATCTTGAGGCGGTTCATAAAGACGTGCTGGAAGCGGCAGAGGCCTTTACCCAGGTGGAGGAGGAATCGGCCATTCCCGACAACCTCAAGAATCGTGTCAAGGAGTTCCCGCAATACAACGTCAACGTACTGGTGGACAACCAGTCACTGGAGGCCGCACCCGTCATTTACGAGGACAGCCCTGGCTTCAGTAACCTCATTGGTCGGGTTGAATATGTTTCGCAAATGGGCACCCTGGTAACAGACTTTAACCTTATCAAGCCGGGCGCCCTGCACCGCGCCAATGGCGGCTACCTGATACTGGACGCGGACAAACTGCTGACCAGCCCCTACGCATGGCCCGCTCTGAAGCGTGCTCTGAAGGCGCGGGAAATTCGAATCCAGTCGCTGGAGCAACTGTTCAGCTTTGTCAGTACCGTTCAGCTGCAACCGGAACCCCTGCCACTTGATGTCAAGGTGGTGCTGCAGGGCGACCGGTATATCTATTACATACTGGAGCAATACGACCCGGAATTCGGCACGCTGTTCAAGGTGGCTGCAGATATGTCGGAGGACGTGGTGCGGGGCCCTGAAAGCACCCTGTTATTTTCGCGGATGATAAGGACACTGCAGGCGCGCAGGGAGCTGCTACCACTGGACCGTTCCGCCGTCGCCAGGGTGATCGAGTACGCCGCCCGCCGCATGGAAGACAGCGAGAAACTCAGCTTGCATCACGGCAGACTGGGAGATCTGCTCAGCGAAAGCGATTTCTGCGCGCGCCGAGACGGCGCCGGGGTCATCACAGAGCGACATGTTACCGACGCTGCCCTGGCCGCGGTGCATCGACTGGACCAGTTCCGCGAGAAGTCCCACGAGGGCATACTGCGGGACATTATGCTGGTGGACAGCAGTGGTTCAGCCGTCGGTCAGGTGAACGGCCTGGCAGTCTACCTGCTGGGAGACTATGCCTTCGGCAGGCCCACCCGCATCACTGCGACCGCCCGCCTGGGCAACGGCAAGGTGCTGGATATAGAGCGCGAAGTGGATCTGGGCGGTAATATCCATAGCAAGGCGGTGATGATTATCAGCGCCCTGCTGGCGAGCCGATACGCGCGCGAACGGCCATTGCCCCTGACGGCGAGCCTGGTGTTCGAGCAGTCCTACGGTGGCATCGAGGGTGACAGCGCCTCGGTGGCAGAGCTCGTCGCCCTGATTTCAGCGATTGCCGATATACCCGTGCGACAGGAGCTGGCAGTCACAGGCTCGCTCAACCAGCACGGCCAGGTACAGGCCATAGGTGGAGTCAACGAGAAAATCGAGGGGTTCTTTGACATCTGCCATGCGCGCGGCCTGACCGGCAGCCAGGGTGTCGTCATACCCGGGGCAAACGCGGTGCACCTGATGTTGCGCCAGGATGTGCTGGACGCGGTCGAGTCTGGCCAGTTCAGGATATACAGCGCGGACACCATCGATACCGCCCTGGAATTACTGACAGGCTATAGCGCTGCCTCTATCGACGCCCTGGTACTCGCCCGACTGGAGGCGCTGGGAGAAGTGGCCCGGGAGTTCGCCGGCAAGGGAGACCACAGCGGTGCCAGCTGAACTGACCGCAGCGCCCGGCATCCTGGTACCGATCGACCTGCAGGGAATAAACCGCACGACGCTGGAAACACTGGTTCGCATTGCCAGACTGCTCGACAGGAGTGTGCTGGGGCTGTTGCTGGAGGATGTTCGCCTGCAACAGGCAGCAGACCTGCCGTTCACCACCGAAATCACGCTCAGCGGGGCCAGGGAGCGAAGCCTGTTGCGCGACCACCTGAGTCAGCGTCATTTTATGGTTAACAAAGACACCCGCCGCCTGCTCAACGAGTTGGCGGACCGCAATCGGGTCGCCCTGCGATTCGAGCACGCTGCCGGCAGCCGCCTGCTCTCGGCTCTGGCCCGCGATGGGCGGCTGGACATTTTCTTCCCGGCACGCCAGCGCTGGCAACAGTCGACGCGCGGGCCAATCGCGAGAGCCGCCACCATCAGGCGGCTGGGAATCGTACTGGCCAGGACTGCACAGGACCAACAGGTGCTGGAAATCGCCCGGCTCCTGATGCAGGCCGGACTGGTAGGGGAACTGTATATATTGTCGTCAGGACCGCTGGCGGGAGAACAACTGCAGACGCTGTATCGCCCCGGCAGCCGTATTTGCGTACAGGCCAACTTGAAGCGTGACCAGGACAGCCTGTCACGACTTATTCGACAATCGGCCTACGACCTGCTGCTACTGCCAAGGGATTGTGTGGAAGACATGGCGCCAGAGGTACTGGAAAACGCCCTGGACCGTTCAGGTGCCCAGGTATTGGTGATAAACGAAGCCGCGCAGCGGCCCTAAAGATTGGCAGAAAAGGTATCGCAGACCTCAAGCTTGCCGCTGTCGAAACCACGCCTGAACCAGGTTACGCGTTGCTCTGAACTACCGTGGGTAAAGCTATCCGGTACTACCCTCCCCCCGGCCTCGCGCTGCAGGCGGTCATCACCGATGGCGGTGGCCGCGCGCAGGGCCTCTTCCAGATCGCCCGGGTCCAGCAGTTGTCGTTGGGTATTGGCCGCATGACCCCAGACACCCGCAAAGCAATCCGCCTGAAGTTCCTGCCTCACTGACAGCTCATTCACGGCAGCCTTGCTCTTGCCCTGGCCGGCCTGCTGCACCTGCTGGCTGATACCCAGCAGCGTCTGGACATGGTGGCCCACCTCATGCGCAACGACATAGGCCTGGGCGAAGTCACCGGGAGCGCCGTGTCGCGCCTTCAGGTCATGGAAAAAAGACAGGTCGATATAGAGTTTCTGGTCGCCGGGGCAGTAAAAAGGGCCTACCGCTGCTGACGCCATACCACAGGCCGAATTGACCCTGCCGCTAAACAGCACGAGGGTAGGTTCGCGGTAGTTGGCGCCCTGCTCGCGAAAAATCTGTTGCCAGGTAACCTCGGTGTCCGCCAACACCACCGAGACAAAGTCCGCGAGCTGCTGTTCCTGTGCGCTGAACTCTTTCGACTGATGTGCGGTCGTGCTGCCACCGCCGCCAAAAAACATGGACAACACGTCAATACCCATCAGCTTGCCGCCAAATATGGCCAACACCCCGACCACGAGGATTACCCGTCCGGTCTTGGAACGGATCATAGCCGGCAGAAAGCGCAGTAATAAGGGGGCAGCGCCCGCCGCACTGTAACCGGCGCTCTGGCCGCGACGATCCTCTACATTATCACTGCGTTTACCGTCTTCCCATCGCATCGCGTTTCTCCGTAGTTTCCTGCTACTCAACTTAGCACGGCGCTAGGAACTAGCAAGCCGACGCGTAACATTATACCCTGCGTGCACAATTCCTGAAGAGACTATACACGATGTCGGACGGCATTCTCATAGGCGGCAACGACGCTGGACAGGTATCGCTCAACCCTCGGTACGCCAACCGACACGGCCTGGTCGCCGGTGCCACCGGCACGGGCAAGACGGTTACCCTGCAATGCCTGGCCGAGGGCTTTTCCGACCTGGGCGTACCGGTGTTCCTGGCGGATGTAAAGGGCGATATATCCGGTATCAGCCAGGCCGGCTCGCCCCACCCCAGAATCGATGAGCGGGTCGCAAAAATTGGTATAGAGAATTTCACCCAGCGCGGCTATCCCGTCGCGTTTTGGGACCTCTTCGGCAAGCAGGGCACCCCGGTCAGGTCCACCATTTCAGAGATGGGCCCCCAGTTGTTATCGCGCCTGCTGGAGCTGAACGAGACCCAGGAAAGCGTTATGACCCTGGTGTTCGAATTCGCAGACGATGAGGGCATGCTGCTGGTTGACCTGGCGGACTTGCGCACCACCCTGGAATACCTCGGCGACAACAGCAAGGAGTTGGGTAGCGGATTCGGGGTATCAAAGGCCTCCGTCAATGCGATCCTGCGCCGGCTGCTGATGCTGGAGCGCGAGGGCGGCGATGCCTTTTTTGGGGAACCTGCCCTGCAGCTACAGGACTTTATGCAGAACCACCGGGACGGGCGCGGCATTATCAACATCCTGGCGGCAGACCAGCTCATCATGAGTCCGCGACTGTATTCCACCTTTTTGTTATGGCTGCTGTCCGAGCTGTTCGAGAACCTGCCGGAACTCGGCGATCCGGAGCAGCCCGTGCTGGTGTTTTTCTTCGATGAGGCGCACTTGCTGTTCAACAATACCCCGAAATCACTACTGACAAAAATCGAGCAGGTGGTGCGCCTCATTCGATCCAAGGGCGTGGGCGTGTACTTCATCTCACAAAGTCCCGGCGACATCCCGGACAGTGTGCTTGCCCAGCTGGGCAATCGAGTGCAGCACGCCCTGCGCGCCTATACACCCAAGGAACAAAAGGCGGTAAAAGTGGCTGCCCAGTCGTTTCGCACCAACCCCGAGCTGGATACATTCAAGGCGATAACGGAGCTCGGCGTGGGAGAGGCACTGGTGTCAACCCTGCAGGCAAAGGGTATACCTGCACCGGTACAACGGGTACTTGTACGTCCTCCACACTCACGGATGGGCAAGGCGAGCGAGCCGGAGCGAGCGGCCATCCTCAATGCCGATGTGAATATGAAACGCTACTCCGAAGCTTACGATCCGCGTTCCGCCCACGAGGTACTGGTAGAACGCACCGCACAGAAGTTAAAGCAGCAGGAAGAGTCCGAGTTGGAAAAGCGGGCCGCCCAGGCCAAACCCAAAAGTAGCGGGCGCAGTCGAGAAAGTGCAACCGATGCCTTCATAAAGAGCCTCGCCAGGGCCGCCGGAAGCAGTGTGGGCCGCAAACTTTTTCGCGGAATACTGGGCTCGCTGCTCAAGTAGCGCCGCCCCCGTGACCGGTTTATGCCACGACGGTAGAGGCGCAAGAAGGAGCAGCTAGCTGGCGGGCCGCAGCTTCTGCCAGGTGCTGACCACCGCGAGCACCACTGCACCCGCAACCAGCCCCACCAGCATCGACGCCAGGGTCGGGGTGACCGCCGCGAGCGCGGGCCCGACCGGTTCCAGAGCGGCGACAAAGCGGGTAATAGAGGCTATCCATTCATCCAACATGTGAAAACCATGTACCAGGATGCCACCACCCACCATGAACATGGCCACGGTTCCCACGAAAGCCAGCCCCTTCATCAACCAGGGGGCGAACGCCACGAGCCGGGTACCGAACCAGCGCACAAACCGGGGCCAGGCACCCTGCCCTTCCCGTTCCGACAGGTGAAGGCCGGCATCATCGAGTTTGACGATTCCAGCGACCAGGCCGTACACCCCGATGGTCATAACGATGGCGATACCGGCAACCACCAGCACCTGGGTCAGGAAAGTCTGTTCCGCGACAATCCCCAGCGTGAGCACAATAATCTCCGCCGATAAAATAAAATCGGTGCGTATCGCGCCCTTGACGCGATCCTGTTCAAACTTGACAAGATCGACTGTCGGGTCCGCCACGTGTTTCAGGAGGTCCCGGCGATGCGCTTTCTCTTCCACCTTGTCGTGAAAAAAACTGTGCGCGACTTTTTCAAAGCCCTCGTAGCACAGGTACAGGCCACCCAGAATCAAGGCGGGGGTAATCGCCCAGCTTGCCAGGAGCGATAAGGCGAGTGCCGCAGGCACCAGGATTAACTTGTTGCGAAACGAGCCCTTGGCAACTGCCCAGACCACCGGCAGCTCCCTGTCAGCGCGCACGCCGGTCACCTTCTCTGCATTGACCGCCAGGTCATCACCGAGCACCCCTGCGGTTTTCCTGGCCGCCACTTTGGTCATGGCCGCCACATCGTCAAGCACCGTGGCGATATCATCCAGCAGAAGCAACAAACTACTACCCGCCATTGGGTCTATCTCCTTAGTCTGGTTACACTATTTGATCGGTTTGCGCCTGCGCTTGGCAGAATGGTGCATCTCCGATTTCGGGTAACGTGGCAGCTTACCCGTCGCCAGGTACTCATGAATAGTTTCCTGGGAGCGAATTCGCGCTACCCGTTTCGATCTGGGCATGTACTCGTTAGTCTGGTTCTGATCTATGATGCGCGACTTGACGTTATCGTGCCACTGCTGGTCCAGGATATTCTGGACCATACGCTGGGCGTCCCGATCGAAGATGGGGCATAGCACCTCCACCCGGTAGTCCAGGTTCCGGGTCATCAGGTCAGCCGAGCTGATCATATAGCGCGGGTTACCGCGGTTGCAAAATACGTACACCCGCGGGTGCTCCAGAAACCGGTCGACGATGCTGATCGCCCGAATATTTTCCGATATATCCTTCACACCCGGCAACAGTGAGCACATGCCACGTACGATCAGCCTTATTTCCACCCCGGCCTGGCTAGCCTCGTACAGCTTGGTCACCAGTTCCTTGTCGACCAGGTTGTTGCACTTCAGGGTCATACTGGCGCGATAGCCCGCCTGTGCATTCGCGATTTCCTGGTCCATGAGGCTAAGCAGACCCGAGCGCATGGAGTGTGGAGACACCAGCAACAGACGGTAGTCGGGCCGACGATAATTGTACTGCAGGAATTCAAAAACACTGAACAGGTCCTTGCCGACATTCTGGTCGTACGTCAGCAAGGTGAAATCAGTATAGATCAGGGCGGTTTTTTCGTTAAAGTTGCCGGTCCCCACGTGGCTGTAATAGCGCGTACTGATCCCCTCCTTGCGTTCTATCAACAACAGTTTGCTGTGTACCTTGAGTCCGGGGATACCGAATATCACGTTGATACCGCTATCGGTGAGCCGCTGCGCCCAGCTGATATTGGCCGCCTCATCAAAGCGTGCGGCGAGCTCCACCACAGCCAGTACCCGCTTGCCATTGTGCGCGGCATTCACCAGGGCATCGATCACGCGGGAATCCCGCGCCACCCGGTAAAGACAGATCTTGATGTCCGTGACCTGGGGGTCCAGGGCGGCTGTCTTCAGCAGATCAACAACATAGTCAAAGGGATGGTAGGGATAATACAAAAGCACATCCTTCTCGCGGATGGCGTCGAAAATACTGTCCTGTTGATCCAACCGTGGCAGCCGCAACACGGAAAAGGGCTTGAACTCC
The DNA here is from genome assembly GCA_963765545.1 of uncultured Gammaproteobacteria bacterium. Classification (GTDB taxonomy): domain Bacteria; phylum Pseudomonadota; class Gammaproteobacteria; order Pseudomonadales; family Halieaceae; genus JARRPM01. Next base: position 965,907 of record CAVXWW010000004.1, read on the forward strand.
AGGTACCGTGGCCCGACGCGCGGGAAGGACATAAAATCCTTGGAGTTGTGGTAGCGCCCACCGGCGATCAAGCTGTCGTACTTACCGAAACCAAAGCGGGCACTCACATAATCCAGCAGGCGCTGGGGTATTTTCTCGTCATACACCATACGCACCGCATCGGCCTTGCGCCGCTGTTTTAGACTGAGAGCCATCTTGTCGATAAGCGTCTGGTCGATACCGGTATCGATTGAAAGCTCAGCATCGCGGGAGAACTTGAAACAGAATGCGCTCGCTTCATCGATAGGAATCACCCCGCGAAACATCTGTGGCAGGCAGAACCGGATAATATTATCCAGGACAATAAAGACCTTTCCCGACTTACCCTTGCGTTTTGGTATTGCGATAAACCTTGGCAGGCGATCCGTGGGCACCTCCACCACCGCGTAGTTGTAATCATCACCGGACTTGATATCTATCGCGAGGTAGAGCGACTCGTCGTTCAGCGCGGGAATGGGCTGGGTATCACTGAGCAGGATAGGCTCAAGCTCGGGCAGCACTGTGCTGCTAAAAAAGTCCTGTACCCACACGGCCTGGCCCGGGTCCAGCTGGGCCTCGTTAACCAGATAAATGCCACGCGCGCGCAGTCGCGCCAGTAACTCGAGGTAGATTCGGTCGAACTCTTTTTGCAGGCGCACCACGTTTTTCTGGATCGCCGCCAGCAGATCCTTGGACTGCTGCCTGTTACTGCCGGCAGACATGGAGATCAGGCGTCGAACTTCCGCCACCCTCACCCGGAAAAATTCATCCAGGTTATTGGAAAATATACCCAGGTAGCGCAGCCGCGCGATCAATGGCGTGGATTCATCAGCCGCTTCCTGCAGTACCCGCGCGTTGAAAGAGAGCCAGCTCAGCTCTCGCGGGGTAAACAGGTCGTGGTCCAGCATGTCCGCCAGACGGATTTTGATCGGGTTTGCCATCGATTTCCCTGCGCTAAAAGTAAGCTGACCATACAGTGGCCGCGCGCGCCGCGGCACTGCAGTCGACCAGTCAAATATACTTCAACCAGAGACAATAGTCCTGCGCAGGACAAAAAAAGGGTGTGACAGACGGGCAAAAAAAACCGGCGCGAACGCCGGGAGAAACAGGGGAATATCTGGTAGCGCCTTACTCGTCTACGGCGAGCAATTCGAGATGCCCGAGCAGGCTTCGAAATTCCTCAGCAATGCCCGTCATGTTCTGGTGCAGGGTTACGGAGTCCAGATCTGTATGCAGCCGCAACTGGCCCTGCTCCACCAGGGCAACAAGTGTGGTTAGTTCGAGTTCACTCAACTCCAGCGTCACGGCGACGCCACCCTTATCACTTCTCAGGTCAATTGTTTTCATGGTTCTCCTCTATGCGTCCTGAAAAAGAGCCCGGGAAGTCCCCGGATCTTACCGGGGTCGGCCAGGCCAGGGATCGGTTACGTTATCAGGCCGCTTGCGCCTCAAAGGCCTCGGGAAAAGCTTCGGCAACGGCGCTGAAGCTGTAATCTTCCATACCGAGTTCGGCAAGTACGGGCTGAACGTCGTCGCCGTTGCGAGAGCAAAGGCGCTTGTGCACAGCCGACAGCACGCCGTGGCGGCTCACTAACTGCCATGTGCCAGTCGCCCTGGTTCGCTTGCCACGGCTGTAGCTCAGGGCTTCCTCGTATGCGTATATCGCGCGCAGGGCAGCGGCCTCAGCTTCACAGGAGGCAGGGTGTTGCTGTGCTCTCAGGTCCACCGCGTGGCGGTATGCCTGCAAGGCGAGCTCAGGGTGCCCATTACGCCTGGCGTTTTTGGCGAATACGTAACACAGCTCGGGTTCCTTGATTCTCGTGACCAGTTCGTGCATGACTCTCTCCAGGTTACCGGGTGCGATCTTTGCCGGGATGGCGCGTTTCAGATGGGATAATCATAGGGAGGCAGAGCGCCATTCGACATGGCCGGTAACGACAGCGTCATGGCCATCGGCGACAAAAACCGGGCACTATTCTAGAATTAACTTTAGGTAAGCTTTGCGAGCCCCTGAATTAAAAACAAAAAAAAGCCCGCAAATCTATAAGAGCTGCGGGCCAATAGCCATATGCTTCGGGGCAGAAACATAGGCCAGGGGACGTGTTTGCACACCCGGGGAGGGCATGCATTAGTTAAGATAGACTAGGCCCGAAATAATGCAAATTTTTATGAAAAAAAATGCGATAGATACCCCGGGCCTAAACAACAGGCCCCGCCGGGGCTTGCCATTCTGCCGCCGGGTAGTGGCGGCAGAATGGCCTCAGCTGCCTGCCGTGCTTACTGCAGTAAACGAGCGGTGCCGACGTGGACCTCGACCCGGCGGTTTTCAGCGCGACCGGCATCAGTATCATTGCTGGCCACGGGCTCGCTCATGCCCCTGCCCATCACATCGATGATGCTGGCATTGACACCTTCACTGACCAGGTAGTCCCTCACCGCCGTGGCGCGACGGACGGACAGTTCCTGGTTGTAGCTTTGCGAGCCGACGTTGTCGGTATGACCGATCACGTCGATGTCCCCCACGCTCATACCCTGGCTGCGGATTTTTGCGCCCAGGTTCTGCAACTCGGCCTTGCCCTGTTCCTTGAGAATGGCCTTGTTGAAGTCAAACAGGGTGGTCGCTGATACCGTGTGCTTTTCATACTGCAGGGGCGCCATCAGGGTATTCGCCACATAGGCAGACATGGCTGCCCCCGAGGCAATATCGCCAGCCGCAACGGCACTGTCACAACCGGCCGCATCGTTCAGGCTGCTGATCAACGCATCGCCGGTAGTGTCGTAGCCAACCTTGACCGTATGCAGGCATACAGCATTGCCGTGCTGTGCCTTCAGGTCGGCAACGGCGGCCTTGACTCCATCAGGATCGCTCCACTTGAAATCGCTGACAATAATGATGGCGGTGGGACCTTCCTGCTCCGCCAGCATAGTGGTGGCATTGCCCACGGCGTCCACGATCGGAGTTGTACTGGCGGCACATTCGATAGATCCCAGCGCGCTGGCAAAGTCGGCCGCATTATAGGGTGCCAGGCCATACAGCGTATCCGCTGCGCCATAACCCCAGCAAGTGCCCGCTCCCCTGCCAAAGATCACCAGACCGGACTGAAAACCCGCCGCGGGCACGGCGCTGTTAAAGCTCGCTACCAGGTCTTCGGCGCTGTGTATTTTTGCCCTTCCGTCATCCTCTTCTTTCATGGAGCCGGAGGTATCCAGCAATACAACAAACGATTCAACTTTAGGTGCAAAGGCTGTCACATCCACCGGCGGCACCTGTGCTGCGACCGGTGCGTAGGGAGCGCTGCTGCAAGCCGAGAGCACCGCCAATGATAGAACAGTGATTAAACCCAGCAAGGGTTGCTTAAACATATGGATCTCCTTTCATATCTATTTGACAAAAATATCAATACCACGCGCCGCACAGCTGGAATGCGACATCGTGACAGGTAAGCTCTGGAATATTATTGAATGATATACTGCCTTGCGGGCAATAAAAGTAAAACACAGAGCCGAACGGGAGGCAAAGCTTTGGTTACCAGTAACAAATGGCCCGGGAGCTGACAGCCACCCCACTACCGGGAGGGCTTGGAGTTCGCCCGTTTCGAGGGACAGGTGAAAACGTATTCAGGGTTTGATCGCGAGCACATCCGTTTTCAGGTGGCCCAGTACTTTCTCTGCGGTATTTCCCAACAAACGGGCTTTTACCCCCTTGCGACCCACGGTACCCATGACCACTATCTGTGCGCCCACTTTGGCAGCCTGGCTGGTGATAACGCGCTCTACCGGGCCGCGTTTGCAATGGAAATCCCCTACCGGGATTTCAAACTCTTTCGCCAGCGCGGTAATTCGCGGCTCCATCTCAGCCTTGGCTTTGCGGGCATAGGCATCGGGATTCACCAGGTCCAGGTCCGCCAGCAGCACAGGAACCTCGATAGCGGTGATGATCTCAAGCTCCACCCCCAGCGCACTGGCCAGCTTGGATGCCGTCGTCAGAACCTGGCGATTCAGAGCGCGCTTGGTTGCCAGCTTGCTGCCCAGATCCAGGGTGGCCAGTACCGGCCTGGCACGGTGCCACCTCTTCTCCGCGACAATAAGAACCGGTGCCGGGCACTCGCGCAATAGCTGCCAGTCCAAAGAGGTGTGGACCAGGGATTCGCTTCGGTGCCCGGTTTTGACCACGGCCAGGTAGCGACCGCTGGCGCACCGCTTGTTAACCCAGCTATGCAGGTCCTTCGCCCAGACAGTCTTGAGAGACACTGTTTGGCCTTTCTTTGCATACTTGTCTATGCGCGCCTGCACGACATCCTCTCGCTGCTCCAACATGCGTTTGCGCACTAGTGTCTTTTCCGAGGTTTCAATATCGAGGCCGCTCATGGAGGTATAGGTAAACGCGACCACATCCGCACTAAAGCCCAGCCTGGCGGCAAGCTCCAGCCCCCTGGGCGTGGCGGAACAATGCTCTTCGATGTCCGCGATAATCAATATCCTTGCCATAAAAAAATCCCCGGAGGTGTGCGATACCTCAGGGGATTATACGGGCTGGCGAGGATCCAGCCAGTGCTTCAGATCAATCGCCGGGGATTGCGTCTGTAAACAGGAATCAGTGGGCCAGTCCCACGGGGTACCAGCGTGCGCCCGCGTGGGTCACCTTGCCCTCATTGCGCAGATCAAACAGCAACCGCTCAACAATTCCCTCGTGGTACATATCAGATTCTGACGGGGTCCAGTCCTCCAGAAAGCCCGACAGCTCCTGGGCGGTGGCACCGCGGCGGTAATAAACCCGCATGGCAAGGTAAACCATCGATTTCATCATACGGGTGACTTTGTCAGTGATCGCGACAACAGGGCGGGACATGGCACACACTCCTTTGTGGGTTCACACAAACCTTAGCAATCTGCGAACCGGACCGACATGGTTACACGCGTCTTCCGCATGGCCCTGCGCGCCAAGTCGATGCGATGCCCTCAGATGGAGCACGTTACGCGACGGACTCCCGGTAGTCCGCCGGCGCAACCCCGGTCCAGCGCTTGAACGCCCGGGAGAATGTACTGGGCTCGGAAAAACCCAACAGATAAGCAGTTTCCACCACTGAACGGCCCGGGCTGAGGAGGTATTTGCTCGCCAGCTGCAGGCGGGTGTCCTGCAACAGCTCCATAAAACTGGTGCCCTCTTCCCGCAGTTTGCGTTGCAGGGTGCGATTGCTGACATTCAGTGCAGCGGCAATCTGCTGCTGGCCTGGAGCACCGTCCGGCAGCCGCTCTATTATCTTGTCGACTACCTCACGGGAGGTCGATCGGGGCAGGAAATTTTCCAGGTAGGCAATACTGTATTCATCGTTGATCCTGGCCAGCAGCGGATCACCGGTCACCAGGGGCTCCATGATGTCGGCCCGCGACCAGGTGATACGCGTGGTCTCGGCATTGAACTTCACCCGGCTGGCCAGCAGGTATTCCCAACGTTCAGGCTCAGCGGGGGTTGGTCTGTCCATGCGTATCGCCAGCGGGGCAAGGAATTCTCCCAGGGTCAGGCGGCACATGCGGGTGATAATGCCCACTGCGTAGTCACGGCTGGCCGGCACCATACCGTCGACATCGGATTCCCCGCCAACATGCAGGTGTATGCTCTCCCCCTCCTCTTCCAGCGACAGGTCAATCCCGGTACTTACCAGTCGACCAAAACGCTGCAGGCGTTGCAGCCCGTCGTAGACCGTGTCACTGGCCAGCCACGCCAGGCCGAGACTGTGCAGCACCTGTGGCTGGAGTTGTTCCGAGGCCAGCAGGCCAAAGGCCTCGTCGTCGCTCAACTCGACGCAATGTGTGAGTAATTGGTTAAACTGCACCTGGCTGACCCGCCAGTCGGGGTTCGCGCCCTTGGCCAGGTCGATTCCCGATTGCGGCACCACCTCGAGGGGGTCGATACCCAGTTGCCGCAGTGCCTGCGCCACGGGGACGATAAAACTGCCCAGGATGGAGTTACCTTGTGTGGTGCCTTTTTTCATCTGTGCAGGCGCTCTTCGCCGAAAAGCCTCGAATATACCACTTTCAGATGATTTTCCGAGTCGGGATTGTCTGGCGCCCTGCCCTTTGCTTCATTACAGCAGGGGCTAACCGTAAAACCAGTAGGCAACTCCAATGGCTGCGACGATACCTGCGGCATCTGCTGCCAGGCCACAGGCCAGGGCATGGCGCGCGTGGCGAATACCAACCGAGCCAAAATAAACCGCGAGCACATAGAAGGTAGTTTCCGTAGAACCCTGCATGGTAGCAGCGAGACGACCCTGGAAAGAATCGACACCGAAGGTATTCATAGTATCTATCATCATGGCCCTGGCCCCGGAGCCGGACAAGGGCTTCATCAACGCGGTCGGCATCGCGTCAACCCAGCGCGTATCCCACCCGCCAAAAGCAACCAGGTCCCGCAACGCTGTCATGAAAATATCCATGGCGCCGCTTGCCCGAAAGACGCCAATCGCCACCAGCATCGCAAGCAGGTAGGGGATAATGCCAATGGCGGTTTCGAAGCCCTGCCTGGCACCCTCGATAAACGTATCGTAGACATTCACACGGCGACGATGCGCCACCAGCAGGAAAAGCATGATCAGCGCAATTATCAGGAAGTTACTCAGCAAGCTGGACTGACGTTGCAACTGGTCCGCACTGAGCGTCGCAAACCAGCCTACCAGCGCCAGCAACACTGCGAAACAGCCCCCCAGAAAAGCAAGTACCACCGTATCCGCCAGCCTGATGCGCTGCACCCAGGCGGTAACCAGCAGGCCCGCCAGGGTTGAGCAGGATGTCGCTATCAGGATAGGAATAAAAACCGCCGCCGGATCCGGCGCCCCCAACTGAGCGCGGTAGAGCAGGATGGTGACGGGAAACAGGGTGACGGCCGAGGTATTCAGGACCAGGAAGAGGATCTGCGCATTGGTCGCCACCGCCGGGGTGGGATTGAGTGACTGCAAGTCTTTCATCGCCTTAATTCCCAGCGGGGTGGCGGCGTTGTCCAGGCCCAGAATATTGGCGGCCAGGTTAAGGGTCATGGAGGATATCGCAGGATGACCGGAAGGCACCTCCGGCATCAGGCGTGTAAACAGGGGCGATAGCAGACGGGCCAGTTTATCCACCAGGCCGCTGGCCTCGCCGATAGCGACAATCCCCAGCCAAAGGGCCATCAGCCCGATCAGGCCTATTGCCAGTTCGACCGAAAGCCCCGCCATGTCAAACAACGAAGTGACCATGCGCTGGAACACGGCGGCATCGCCCAGGCCCAGCCACTGGTAAAGTGCGCTGATAAACGCAACGACAAACAAACCCAGCCAGATGCGATGCAGCATCAAGTCCCCTGAAGCGCGGCGTTCGGTGCACGCAGACTAAAGCAAAACCTTGCGTCGAACCAAGCCGAGGGTATACTGTTTTTTTATACAGTAGTCGACGAGAGCGGGTGTACATGGCCGAACCTAGCAACATCATCGTGCGACAACGCAGTGTGCACAAGGGTCGCGGCGCCCTGAGCAACCGCGGCTCTCGTTACCAGCCCACGCAGGTCGAGTGGGACGATGGTATCGATGGCCCGACCCCGGTTACCGAGTGCCGCGCAGTCGATGCTCGCAGCATTATTTCCCGCAATAATTCGCCGGATATCCCCTTCAGCCAGTCCATCAACCCATACCAGGGCTGTGAGCACGGGTGCGTGTATTGCTATGCCAGGCCCACCCATGCCTACCTGGATTTGTCTCCCGGGGTCGATTTCGAGACCCGGCTAAGCTACAAGCGCAACGCCGCCCAGGTGCTGGAACGGGAACTGGCGAAGCCCGGTTACAAGTGCAGCAGCATTACCATCGGAGCCAATACCGATCCTTACCAGCCGGTTGAAAAGGAACACCGCATCACCCGGCAGTTGCTGCAAGTGCTGCAGCGCCACCGCCACCCCGTGGCAATCATCACCAAGGGCGCGCTGGTTACCCGGGACATCGATATCCTGGCAGACATGGCCGCCGACGGGCTGTGTTCCGTCGCTATCAGCATCACCACCTTGGATGACGCGCTCAAGCGCCGGCTGGAGCCACGGGCTGCATCGGGACGAGCCAGACTGGCCACGATGGAAGCCCTGAGCAGCGCGGGCATTCCGGTTACCCTGCTGCTCGCACCCGTGATTCCGGCCCTGAACGACCAGGAAATAGAACGCATACTGCAGGCGTCGCAGACCGCCGGAGCCATGGCAGCGGCCTATATCCTGCTGCGCCTGCCACTGGAAATTCGGGATCTTTTCTTCGAGTGGCTGCAGCAACACTACCCGCTGCGGGCCCGCCATGTAATCAGCCTGTTGCGCCAGAGCCGCGGCGGTGCGCACTACGACAGTCGCTTCGGCCACAGGATGCGCGGCACCGGTACATTTGCGGAACTGATCGAGCAGCGCTTCCGGGTAAGCTGCAACAGACTGGGGCTGACCCGGGGCGAGGGCGGCGGCGGTCGCACCGACCTGTTCACGCCACCCGCAACGGAGCGCACCAGCCCCGAACGGGCCGGAAACACACAGTGTGAACTGTTCTGAAAAGCAGGATCCAGCAGCTGTTTCAGTTGCCCGCAGAGGGATAAAACAGGTTGCGCCAGCTCACCCGCTCGAAGGGTTGCCACTGCTCAGGATGGGTCGCGAGGCGCTCAGCGACCAGGAACCAGATCACGGGATTGAGGGTCATGCCACAGTGGCTGCCACGTACCCGGATATTCTGGCTGCGCTGGTGGCCATCGTGCTGCAATGTGGTCTGCCAGTTAACGATACCATCGCCTTTGGAATAGATCGCCGTCGTAGGCACCGGTGGCGCCTCGTGAATCACATCCTGGTCAACGGGAAGCTCCGTAGGCGGATTCAGAGCGTTGAACAGCCGGGCAGGTACCGATGCCGTCATGCGGCCCCGGCCGAAGGGGCTGCCAAGGGAAATAACCTGCCGCACCATATCAGGGAACTCGCGCGCCAGTTCGCGGGCAAAAATACCACCGAGGCTGTGACCCACGAGGGACACCGGTTGGTCGTGCCGTTCGTACAGCTCGAAGATTCGTTCCTGCAGGCCGTCCAGTACCCCGCCACGAGGCCCGAGATTTCGGCCCAGCCCCCAGCCGTGCACGGAGTAGTTGAGCCCGCCCAGAAAACGTCGCATAGAGGCGTTATAGCCGTCATCGCCCATAAAGCCGGGCAGTACCATTACGGGGTGACCGTCACCCAGGGGGGCTATTTTGCGCAAGCGCTTACGGCTGATATTGAGGGACAGGATTTCCAGTACTGCGCGGTGCGCCTCTGTGAGGGACAACAACATATTGGGAGGCGGTATCATGGGATCGGCGCTGGCAGTCATCCGGCTTGCGCTCCCCAACACCCCTTGCATTCTATCCCGCAGTAACCCATAGCTATACCCGCGCCCAAACTTGTGACACGAGCATAGCCAATATTTCCTGCCGGTGGAACCCCTTGCCGGATTCGCTAAAGCCTTGAAAATTCCTTGTTCAGCTCATACTGGCGCGAGGTCACGTAAGACTCCATTGCCTGCACCCTGTCCAGCGCGGCATCCAGCCTCTCCCTGGCCCGCTTCAGCCTGACACTGCTGCTGTCGTTATAACGAAAAACCTTGCGCGGCCTGTAATCGTGATGACGCTCGTCATACTCCATCTCCACTACCGCCTCCTCGTAGTCGCTGTCGGAAGGCGCACCTCCCTCGGCACTCCAGCGACTGGGGCGGGGCGCCATCAGGATCCACCCCGCCACGTACACCCACAACGCCAGTGTCCCGGTAAACAAGAAGGCTCCCACCCACATAAGACGCACCACCCAATGGGCGATATCCCAGTGGTCAGCGAGCCCGGCACAAATGCCGGCTATCTTGCCGTCGCGGGTATTGCGATAGAGATTCATGCCCCAACCCGCTCGCTTGCGGGCATGGAAACCATCCCCGCTTCGGCCGTAATCACGGTTGCGGTGACTGCGTTCATATCTGCGTTGCTTGCTCATATACTATTCCTCACTCCTTGGTGACTCCCGCCCTTGGCGGTCGACCTGCTGGCGCCATTCCCGGTGGTCTGCGTCCAGGATAGACTCCAACGCCTCTATCCTGTCGGTCAGTTTATCGACCGTCACCAGCATATGCTCGATGGATTCCCTGTCTTCGCGGGTCAGGCCGCGTGAAGCCCGGTTTACGCTGCGGTAGTGCATTGTGAGCCACATCGGCGCAACGATGACCAGGAACAGGATGGTCGGGACAAACATGAATTTCCAGAATTCCATTGATTCATTCCTTGGGCAGCTTCGCGATCAAAACATGCTGCCATTGTTGGGACTCCTTGGCTAATACAGGCTAGGCGGATGACAACCGGGCCTACTTGCCACCCATTTCTGATTTCAGTCGCTCCAACTCGTCAGTGATACGGGCATCCTCCTGCAGGGAATCGATCTCCGCCGCCAGGTCGGGGGCTACATCCCGCCCCAGGTCCATTACGTCCAGTTGGCTCTCCAGGTTATCCATGCGCCGCTCAAAGTGCTCAAAGCGCTGAAATGCGCTGTCCAGCGCCTCCCGGTGGATCTGTCGCTTGACCTTTATCCGTGACTCCACAGTCTTGGTGCGCATCAGCATGGCCTTCTGCTTGGCCTTGGCGTCGCTCAGTTTCTGCTGCAGCTGACCCACCTCCTGGTTCAACTGTTCAATGTGCTCATCAGTCGCCTTGAGTTCGCCCTCTACCGCAACGGCCTCCTCTTCGATAGCACGCTTCTCCTGCAGTGCAGCCCTTGCCAGGTCCTCTCGCTCCTTGCTGATTGCGAGCCGGGCCTTGTCCTCCCAGCTGTCGGCCTCGGCCTGCACCTGCTCAAGGCGGCGCGCCGCGGTTTTGCGATCGGCCAACACCCGGGCCGAAGAACTGCGCACCTCAACCAGGGTGTCCTCCATTTCCTGGATAATCAGGCGAATCATCTTCTCCGGGTCTTCGGCCTGGTCCAGCATGGAATTGATATTCGAGTTAATAATGTCCGTCATGCGAGAAAATATGCCCATGGTGGTTCTCCTGTCAGCGTGTTCACTGGAGCCAATGCGACTCCGGATTGTCCGTGTATGTACTTAACACTACTAATACAGGATTCATGCCAATTCCTGTATCTCGTTGTTTTTATTGAATATATTCTCCACCAGCACCCAACAAAGCACTTTCTTATTGCCCTAAAATAGTTATTTTTACCCTATAAATAGTCTTTTTAACCTTAAATGTTGGTATATTTAACCTATGAGAACCCAGGTCAGTATCATCGGCAATTCCACCGCCCTCTCCAGCGCCCTGGATCACGTCTCGCGCCTGGCCCCGGTGAACCGGCCCATCCTGGTGCTGGGTGAGCGCGGCACCGGCAAGGAACTGGTGGCGGAGCGCTTGCACTACCTGTCCGGCCGCTGGGAGGCGCCGCTGCTAAAGGTCAACTGCGCTGCGATGGCAGAGAGCCTGCTGGAGTCTGAGTTGTTCGGCCACGAGGCCGGGGCTTTCACCGGCGCCACCCGCGCTCGACAGGGTTGTTTCGAGCGGGCCGACACCGGCAGCCTCTTTCTGGACGAAGTGGCCACCATGTCGTCGCGACTGCAGGAGAAACTGCTGCGCCTGGTGGAGTACGGTGAATTTGAACGGCTCGGTGGCCAACAGACCCTGCAGGTCGATGTTCGAGTCATCACGGCCACCAATGCAGACCTGCAGCAAGAGGCAGCACAGGGGCTTTTTCGCAGTGACCTGCTCGACCGGCTCAGCTTTGACGTGGTCCACCTCCCCGCGCTTCGCCAGCGCAGGGATGACATCCCCGAACTGGCCCAGCACTTTGCGGTGCAAATGTGCGCGGAGCTGGGCTGGGACCTGTTCGCCGGATTCAGCGTCGAGGCCATGGACCGGCTAATACAGCACAACTGGCCCGGCAACGTGAGAGAACTCAAAAATGCGGTAGAGCGATCACTACACCGTTGGGGCGACCCACTGGAGCCCGTGGCCGAAATCGTCATAGACCCCTTCCGCTCGCCGTTTGAGGAAGCAACCGGGAACGCAATACCGCAGGAGCCCGCCCAGGGAGCGATCACAGCAGCGCCGCCTGCCAGCGACGAGACTTTCACGAAACGTATGGCGCAGATTGAAAAACAGCTGCTACTGGAAGCGCTGACCCGGCATGCCCATAACCAACGCCGCACAGCCGATGCACTTGGCCTGAGCTACGATCAGCTGCGCGGACTGGTCCGCAAACACAAGCTGGCGCGTCGCCGGCGCCGTAAATAAAAATGGAGCGCTGCGAGACCAGCTATCTTTCGAAATTTCTGCAATAATTCAAGCCCATCGCAAACACAAAAAAAAGGAAGCAGAACATGCAGCTCAACCTCTCCGACCCCGGCCTGCTGAAAAGCCAGGCTTATATCGATGGCCAGTGGGTCAATGCCGATAGCGGCGCCACTTTTGACGTAACCAACCCCGCCAACGGTGAACTGATCACGGCGGTGGCCAAGGTCGGTACTGCCGAAACCGCCAGGGCCATCGCAGCTGCGTCAGCGGCAATGACTGAATGGGCACGCAAACCCGCCAAGGCGCGGGCGGGCATTTTACGCAAATGGTTCGACCTGATGATGCTACACCAGGAAGATCTCGCTGTTCTGATGACCGCCGAGCAAGGCAAGGTCCTGGCGGAGTCACGCGGCGAGATAGCCTATGGTGCCGCGTTTGTCGAGTGGTTTGGAGAGCAGGCCAAGCGCATCGACGGGGATGTCATCCCCGGCCCCTCCCCCGACAAACGCATTGTCTGCATCAAGCAGCCGGTGGGTGTCGTTGCCGCCATCACCCCCTGGAATTTCCCCAACGCGATGATCGCGCGCAAGGCCGCCCCGGCGCTCGCCGCCGGCTGCACCATCGTGATAAAGCCCGCCAGCGAAACGCCGCTGTCTGCATTTGCCATGGCGGAACTGGCCGAGCGCGCAGGGATTCCCGCCGGCGTGATCAACGTGGTTGCCGGGGGTTCATCGGATATCGGCACAGAACTGACCTCCAACCCTTTGGTGCGCAAACTGACCTTTACCGGCTCTACTCCCGTGGGCAAGATGTTGCAGTCAGCCTGCTCTGCCAGCATGAAAAAAACCTCCATGGAGCTGGGCGGTAACGCACCCTTTATCGTATTCGACGACGCCGACCTGGATGCCGCCATACAGGGTGCAATGATCTCCAAGTACCGCAACTCCGGCCAGACCTGCGTGTGCTCCAACCGTCTGTTTGTGCAGGATGGCGTGTACGACGCCTTCGTCGAAAAACTGGTCAAGGCTACAGCTTCACTCAAGGTCGGTGACGGCATGGGCGATGGCATTACCATCGGCCCCCTGGTCAACAACAAGGCCGTGGTCGATGTGGACAAGCTGGTCCAGGCGTCTATCGAATCCGGCGCCAAGGTAGCACTAGGCGGCGGCCCCCACGAGCTGGGCGGCTGCTTCTACCAGCCCACGGTGCTGACCGGGGTAACCTCGGAGATGGCTGTTTTTCGCAATGAGATATTTGGGCCGGTGGCCCCTGTAGTGCGCTTCTCCACGGAAGAGGAAGTCATCGCCATGGCCAATGACACCGAATTCGGCCTGGCCTCCTATTTCTACACCCGGGATATCGGCCGGGTGTGGCGTGTCGCTGAAGCGCTGGAATACGGTATCGTCGGTATCAACGAGGGCATCATCTCCAACGAGATGGCACCTTTTGGCGGGGTCAAGGAGTCGGGCTCAGGCCGCGAGGGATCCAAGTACGGGATCGAGGACTACGTGGAAATCAAGTACATGCTTATGGGTGGGCTGGAATAGCAACCAACCTGCATATCCCGGCCGGGTGGGAATTATCTGACCCTGCCCCGGCCAGCGCAAGCCACAACATTGCGCGCCGCGGTGGTGTGGTCCGCAGCCGGCAATCAGCGAGCTTCTACTTTTTCCTTGCCGCAGCGACTGCAGCGCAGGATGGTGACCAGCTTTCCCTGTTTGACATCGAATTGTTTGTCCTTGTCTACCACCCACTTGTGATGGCCGTGACGGCACAGGGTCTTTCCCTTGTGCTGCTCCTTGAGAGACGGTTTTCGAAAAGGAAGAACTTCGCCCACGATCAGTTCAGCTGACCAGCAGTGTCCGCTGCAGGGCAGCCTGCCAGGATGCATGCCGTTGCTTGCGGGCCGCTGCGCTCATCGCCGGCGCAAACTGTCGCTCTGCCTGCCATATGCGGCGCACGTCTGCCTGGCTGCGCCACAGGCCCACGCCCAGGCCCGCAAGATAACAGGCCCCGGCCACCGTGGTCTCGATCACCCGGGGACGAATCAGTTTGCGGCCCAGCACATCAGACTGGATTTGCATCAGCAGGTTGTTGGCTGCGGCACCACCATCCACCCTCAGCGGTCGCATTCGCTTGCCAAGGTCCTGTTCCATCACGCGCAGGATGTCGGCGTTCTGCAACGCCATCGCATCCAGCGTTGCACGGGCTATATGGGGCCGCCCGGTACCACGTGTCATACCGGTGATGGTACCCCGGGCATCCGGTGCCCAGTGTGGTGCACCCAGGCCCGCCAGGGCCGGTACGAATTCGACACCGCCGTGATCTGCCACCTCCAGCGCGAGTGCTTCAATATCTGCGGCGCGCCTGATCAAGCCAAGGCCATCGCGCAACCACTGCACCGCCGCGCCACAGATAAAGGCGCCACCTTCCAGGGCGTAAACAGGTTTGCTGCCCTCCCCCAGCTGCCATGCCACAGTAGTGAGCAGGCCCGCGTCTGACTGCAGGGCGTGCGGCCCGGTATTCATCACGATGAATGAGCCTGTGCCGAAAGTGCACTTGGAATCACCCGGGGTAAAGCAGGCCTGGCCAAACAAGGCTGCCTGCTGATCGCCGGCGACACCGCTGATTGGAATGCCATCGGGTAGCCCGGGGATACCGCGGGTATGCCCCAGCACGCCACTTGAAGGCCTGATACGCGGCAGGATATCCGCCGGCACCTCGAACAGGTCCAGCAGTTGCGGGTCCCATTCACCGGTGTCGATATTCATCAGCGAAGTACGTGAGGCATTCGATATATCGGTGGCATGCGTGTCACCGCTGGTGAGTTGCCAGATCAGGAAACTGTCCACGGTGCCGGCGGCCACATGGCCCGCCTTCAGCAGCCGGGAAATACCCTTGCTGTTATTCAACAACCAGCGGTATTTGCTGGCGGAAAAATAAGGGTCAAGCACCAGGCCGGACCTGCGCTTGATTGTATTCTCGTGCCCTGCCTGACGCAGCGCCTCGCAAAACTCAGTGGTCCTGCGACACTGCCAGACAATGGCGTTATTGAGAGCCTCGCCGCTGCGCCGGTCCCACAACAGCGCCGTTTCGCGCTGGTTGGTGATACCGATAGCGACGATGTCACCAGGCTTACACAGTTTCCTGCGCAGAATAGTCCGGATACCCCTGACTACCGAGGACCAGATTTCGTCAGGGCGGTGCTCCACCCAGCCAGGCCTGGGAAATACCTGGGGAAACTCGTAGTTGACGCTGGCCCGCACTTCACCGCGAGAATCCATCAGGGCGACGGTACTACCCGTCGTACCCTGATCGATGGCCAGTACAAAAGAGGCCACAGCGTTGTCCCGCCCCTTACTCGCCGTACCCTTCCACAGCCTTGATTTCCAGGAAGTCGGTGAAGCCATGGGCGCCCCATTCGCGGCCGTTACCAGACTGCTTGAAACCACCAAATGGCACGTCAAAGCCGCCAGCTGCGCCATTGATATGCACGTTCCCTGCCCTGATTCGGGACGCGACTTCACGGGCGTGGTTAATGTCCTCGCTCTGCACGTATCCGGCCAGGCCATAGGGCGTGTCGTTGGCTACCTTGATGGCCTCTTCCTCTGAATCGTAGGGGAGCATTGCCAGCACAGGGCCGAAGATTTCCTCCCGGGCGATGGTCATATCGTTATTTACACCGGAAAATACGGTGGGGCGAATAAAGTAACCCTTGCTGATACCCTCGGGCCTGCCGGGTCCGCCAGTGACCACCTTGGCGCCCTCGTCAATACCCTTCTTGATGAGGCCCTGTATCTTGTTGAACTGCACCTCGGATACAACCGGGCCCATGGTAGTGCCTTCTGCCGCGGGGTCGCCAACAACCACTGACTCTGTCACCCTGGCCGCGATAGCCTCAGCCTCTTCGAGTTTGGCGCGCGGTACCAGCATACGCGAGGGCGCATTACAGGACTGCCCTGTATTGTTGTACATGTGCATGACACCACCGGTCACGGCCTTTTCCAGGTCCGCATCCTCCAGCACGATATTCGGCGATTTACCACCCAGTTCCTGGGTAACGCGCTTGACGGTCGGCGCCGCATTCTGGGCAACCAGGGAGCCCGCCCTGGTAGAGCCGGTAAAGGACATCATGTCCACATCCGGGTGCTTGGACAGTGCAGTTCCCACCACCGGCCCATCGCCATTGACCATATTGAACACACCGGCGGGCACACCCGCTTCGTGCATGACCTGGGCGAACAGGTAGGCGGACAGCGGCGCGACCTCGCTGGGCTTGAGCACCATCGTACAGCCGACCGCGAGGGCCGGGGACACCTTGCAGCTGATCTGGTTGACCGGCCAGTTCCACGGTGTGATCAGGCCACAGACGCCAATCGCCTCCTTGAATACCCGGTGCGGCCCAAGGTCTTCCTCGAACTTGAAGGTCTTGAGCACCTTCGCGGCCTCCTGCAGGTGACCGAGGCCAGTAAACGCCTGGGCTCCCGCCGCCAGTTCCTGGGGGGCACCCATTTCTTCCCGAATCGCATCGGCGATGTCGTTGTAATACTTTTGATACACCTCCGCGCAGGATTCCAGCAACTCTATGCGCTCTTTGACGGAGGTGCGGCTGAAGCTTTCAAACGCCGCCTTGGCTGCCGCAACGGCCTTGTCTACATCGGCTTCAGAGCCCAGGGAGATATGCGCACACACCTCTTCGCTGGCCGGGTTGATCACGTCGAGTGTGTTGGGCTTGACCGGGTCTACCCACTCACCGTTGATGTAAAACTGTGTGTATTCTCTCATTATCTTTCTCCACTCGGGGTTGTTAAGGAAACTGGATGGTTTCGCAGGACAGGGAGTGTAGCATTTTCCCAGCAACTGACCACATCTCGAGGCAGCTGATGAGCACATCGCCGGTACTATCTGCCAGCGAGGCCGACCCGGGGTGCCGCCCAGGACTGTGACGCGCAAGGCCATGGCTTTGTCGTTGGCAGTCATTGTTTTTGCTGCCTGAATCACTCAAACTTGCGCCCCCTGAAAAGAACACCCGCGGAGACCGCTAATGGACGATGAAGAACTGACATTGTTTCGCGACATGACACGTCGTGCCCTGGAACAGGAAGTAGCACCCCACTTTGAACAGTGGGAAGCCGATCACATGGTGCCCCGTGAACTCTGGAATACACTGGGCGCGGCTGGCCTGCTGTGCCCGGATATGCCAGAGGAATACGGCGCCGCAGGCACCGACCCGCAGGTGACATTTGCCATTATTGAAGAAGCTTCGCGCATGGGATTTGGCGGCGTGGCCACAGGCTATGGCATTCACAGCAATATTGTCGCGCCCTATATCAACCACTTCGGCACTGACGAGCAAAAAGAGCTTTGGCTTCCTAAAATGGTCAGCGGGGAAGCGGTTGGCGCCCTGGCAATGACCGAGCCCGGCGCGGGTTCCGACGTACAGGGCATTCGCACCAACGCGGTACGCGACGGCGATGACTGGATCCTGAACGGCTCCAAAATATTTATTACCAACGGCTACCATGCAGACCTGGTAATCGTGGCGGCGATCACTGACCCGGGCAAAGGTGCCAAGGGAACCTCGCTGTTCCTGGTGGATACCTCCATGGCGGGATTCCAGAAAGGCAAGAAACTGGAAAAGATAGGCCAGCACACCTCCGATACGGCGGAGCTGTTTTTCCAGGATATGCGGCTACCCGCTTCCGCCCTGCTGGGGGAGCTCAACAAGGGCTTTGTCATCATGATGGAAGAATTGCCGCGCGAGCGCCTGGGTATCGCAGCCCAGGCCGTATCCGCCGCGGAGGGCGCCCTGGATATCACTGTGGACTACGTGCTGGAGCGCAAGGCATTTGGGCAGTCGATAGCCAGCTTCCAGAACACCCGCTTCCAGTTGGCCGAGGTCAAAACCGAGATAGCCATCAACCGCGCATTTTATGAGAAATGTGCAGCTGCCTATGCGCAGGGAAAACTCAGTGCGGAAGAAGCCGCCATGCTGAAATACGCCAGCACAGAGATGCAATGCAAAACGATAGACCAGTGCCTGCAACTCTTTGGCGGCTACGGCTACACCGCCGAGTACCCCATATCGCGCTTTTACACCGATGCCCGCATCCAGCGAATTTATGGCGGCACCTCGGAAATCATGCGCGAACTGGTCGCCCGCTCTATCCTGGGACGCTAGGTCCCGTAATTGCGGGCGCCAGGCCCTCTGTCCTGGTGCCTGCGGGACAACCATCCTCTCGCCATGTTCAGGCTCAGCCGGGCAAGCCCGCTAGAGAAAACACCGACAATAGAAAGAATCCCGCCGTAACCGTTACAGCGGACAACAGGGTCGTCAGGACCACGATGTTGGCCGCCAACACCCCGTCGCCCCGCGCGGCGACCACCATCACAAAACTGGCCGCCGCCACCGGCGATGACATCAACAGGAACAGTACTCCCAACTGTTCACCGCGCACGCCCATCATCAGGGCCAGAACCACCGCCAGCAGCGGCCCGACACACAGGCGCCAGGCTGTCGCCTCCCAGGTGATCAGGCCGGTGTTGCGCAGATTGGACAATTGCATCGCCCCACCTATGCACAACAGCATCAGTGGCAGGAAAAAGGTGGACAGACCGGTTCCTATGCTCCCGACAAACTCCGGCACAGGCACGCCGGAGATCGCTACGATCACGCCCGCCGTGATGCCAATAATGAGCGGATTGCGAACGATACCGCCCAGCAAAGCGGCTATGGACGCGCCTGCGCCCAGGGTGCTGTTGAGCACCCATACCGCCAATACGTTATACAGTGTGGTCAGCGCCGCGACGGGCAGCGCGGCGAGCACGGGCCCTCGCTCGCCATAGGCCGCCACGGCCAGGGCGAGCCCGACAATGGCCAGGTTGGAACGAAACGCCGCCTGCAAGAAAATACCGCGCTGGGCCTGGGGATGGCCACGCCAGCGGCTGTAAAGCCAGGCCGCAGCCAGGGTGAGCAAGGTCGCCAGTACCCCCGCTAGCAGATAGCGGGCACTGCCGATGGAGGAGTAATCTATGCGAGCGGCGCCGGCAAACAACATGGCGGGCAGGCCGAATCGGAATGCCAGTTGAGACACCCGGTTGATCAGTGCCTCACTCAGCAGGCCTACCCTGCGCAATGCCAGCCCCGCCAGGACCCAACCGAAGGTGGGCGCCGAGACAGCCAGGGCGCCGCCAAGAAGTGCCAGCACCTCGGGGCCGGACACTTTGCAGAGTTACCGGTTAACGCTGCTAGGCCATCTCTTGAAGGGTTTCGGACAGCGCCTGCAGCAGGCTGTCTATTTGCGCTTTCTCCATCACAAACGGCAATCCCAACTGGATGGTGTTGCCACCGTAGCGCACATAAAAGCCCTTTTCCCACATCCGCAAGGCAATCTCGAACGGCCTGCGCGCAGGCTCACCCGGGTACGCCTCCAATTGCAGCGCACCGGCGAAGCCATAGTTGCGTATGTCGGAGACATGGGGTGAACCTGCCAACTCGTGGAGGCCGGACTCGAAGTAAGGTGCCAGTTCCGCCACGCGCTGCGGCAACTGTTCCTGTTCCAGGATATCCAGTGCGGCCAGACCCGCCGCGCACGCCACAGGGTGAGCCGAGTAGGTATAGCCGTGGGGAAATTCCAACATGTAATCGGGGCCGCCCTGGGCCATAAAGGTCTGGTAAATATCGTTACTGGCGACCACAGCTCCCATGGGTATCGCACCATTGGTGAGCTGCTTGGCCAGGTTCATGATGTCCGGTACCACCCCAAAGACCTCGGCCCCTGTGGTACCGCCACAGCGTCCCAGGCCGGTGATTACCTCATCAAAGATCAGCAGGATATTATTCGCCGTACAGATGTCACGCAGGCGTTGCAGGTAGCCCGCCGGAGGCGGGATCACACCGGCCGAGCCCGCCATGGGTTCCACGATAACCGCCGCAATATTGGAGGCATCGTGCAGTTCAATCAGATCACTCAACTCGTTGGCCAGCTCCCAGCCTCGACTGGGCATACCACGGGTAAAGGCGTTTTCCCCGCGCAGGGTATGCGACAGGTGGTCGGCCTCCACCGCCGGGCCAAACAATTTGCGATTGGCGCCGATCCCGCCGACCGAAATACCACCAAAATTGACACCGTGATAGCCCTTCTCGCGACCGATCAAGCGCGTCTTGGAGGGCTGGCCCTTGAGCCGCCAGTAAGCCCTGGCCATTTTCAGGGACGTGTCCGCCGACTCCGAACCGGACCCGGTAAAAAAGACGTAGTCCAGGCCCTCGGGCGTGAGCGCCTTGATACGGTTTGCCAGTTCGAAAGAGCCGGGGTGTCCGAACTGGAAGCCGGGAGAATAATCCAGGGTCTGTAACTGCTGGTAAACCGCTTCGGCGATTTCGGGTCGGTTGTGACCGGCGCCGCTGCACCACAGCCCGGACAGGCCATCGAGAATCTCCCGGCCCTTGTCATCGATAAAGTGGACGCCCCTGGCGCCTACAATGATACGTGGATCTTTTTTGAACTGCCTGTTGCCGGTGTAGGGCATCCAGTGCGCTTCGAGTTGCTCGCGGCTGAGGCTGTGCTGCCCGCTCGCCGGCTTGTTCTGCGCGGTGCGTGTCGGGGCGATCATTTTTTTTACCTTCGCGGGCGCTCGTTGCCCGGCAGATTTGCGCGACCTGGTCGGTTTGGTGGCCATTGGGGATGCCTCCTGTAGCTGAATATTGGACCATTCTAGAGCCATGGCTTTGGTGTATAAAGTATTATCTATCAATATAAAGTTTCATTAGAATTCATCCAAAGAGCCGGAGAAAACTGCATGGCCAGAAAAGCCCTGCTGGGTAATCTGTCAGATACCGACCTGCGCCTGCTGCGGGTATTCCAGACCGTAGCCGCCTGCGGTGGTTTTGCGGCGGCGGAACTGGAGCTGAACATCAACCGCAGTACGATCTCGCGCCATATCAAGGACCTGGAAACACGGCTGGGGGTGACCCTGTGCAGACGCGGCCGCGGCGGCTTCGCCCTGAGCACCGAGGGCAGCCAGGTGCTGGCCAGCGCAGCCAGGATGATGGGGGCCATGGAGGATTTTCAGCATGAGGTAAACGAGTTACACCAGCGCCTGACAGGCTCACTGGCCATGGCAATCTTTGACAAAACCGCCAGTAATCCCCACTGCCGTATCAGCCAGGCCTTTGCCCGCTTCGATGAGCTTGCTCCCGACGTCCAGCCAGAA
Source organism: uncultured Gammaproteobacteria bacterium (assembly GCA_963765545.1). Taxonomy (GTDB): domain Bacteria; phylum Pseudomonadota; class Gammaproteobacteria; order Pseudomonadales; family Halieaceae; genus JARRPM01. The sequence goes on from CAVXWW010000004.1 coordinate 987,411, forward strand.
CTGCATGTGCAACCGATCAATGCCATCGAGGCCGGCGTAATAGAGGGCCGCTTTCACCTGGGCGTCATTCCCACCCACCGCTACTCCAGCAGCCTGGACTACCACCGACTCTTTGATGAGCAGATGTATCTCTATTGCGCCCAGGGCCACCCCCTGTTTGACCCCGGCCGCGGCCAGCTGGATCCGGCACGCGTACGCCATCACCGTTACGTCGGTATCGGTTATCACTCCCCCAACATGGAGGTCACCCGCGAGCTGGAGCTGCAGCGGCATGCCACCGCCCACGACCAGGAAGCCGTGGCTCACCTGGTACTCTCGGGTAAATACCTGGGTTTCCTCCCGGAGCACTACGCTGAAGGTTTTGTGAGGCGCGACCTGATGCGCCCGGTTCTGCCGGGGACATTCCAGTATATGTGCGAGTTCAGCGCCATAGTGCGCCATTCACCGCCGTCCAGCCGGGTGGTACAGACCCTGCTGGACGCCCTGGTGTCGGTGCACACGTAAGCCGCTTCGAAATACTGCGACACGAATTGGTCGCGGGCGAGGGGCCTAGTCCCGGTAGCCGGTGATCTTCTTGGCCGCCTGGTAGGCAAACGTCATTGACGGGCCGAGGGTGGCACCTGGCCCCGGATAGCATGGCAGCGTAGGCGCGCTGCAGTTACCGATTGCATACAAACCCTCTATCACATGACCGTCCTCGTGCAGGACCTGCGCATCGGCGTTGACAACCATGCCTCCCTGGGTGCCGAAATCGCCCGGATCAACCCGCATCGCGTAGTACGGTGGCTTGTCGATGGCACCCAGGCAGGGGTTCGGCGTCACCCGCGGATCTCCGTAGTAGCGATCGTAGGCAGATTCACCGCGGTGAAAGTCCGGGTCCGAGCCAGTGCGGGCATACTCGTTCATTTTCGTGACAGTATCTGCCAGCCCCTCGGGGTCGACGCTGATCCTGGCAGCCAGTTCGGCAATCGTGTCGGCCTTCGCCAGGAAGCCCTCCTTCTCATAGCTTTTGGGCAGCAGCCAGTCGGGGCGAAATTTACTGTTATACAGCGGGCCCACAAAATACGTGGCGCGAAAATTGGCATCAAATATCTGCCAGCTGGGGTTACAGGGATTCTCAGCGCTGTGGGCCCGAAACGTTTCCTGCTGGAACGTTATATAGTTCTGTGATTCGTTACTGAAACGCTTGCCCGCCGGGTTCACCATGATGGACCCCGGATAGGATTTCTCCATGACACTGAGGCGGGGAATTGCCTCACCGGGCACAGAGATACTGTTGCACCACCAGGCTTCATCGAGCCGGTGCATTTTGGCGCCCAGGCGCAGGCCTTCCTGGATCGCGTCGCCGGTATTATCCAGGGTGCCCGCACTCCAACGGTGATCGGTAGGTTTGGGCAGGTACTTCTCGCGCATCTCCTGGTTGTGTTCAAAACCGCCCGCGGCAAGTATCACGCCCTTTCGGGCCTGTATCCGCAGGGGACGGCCATTGCGCTTCACTTCTATACCAACAACCTTGCCCTCCTCTTCCACAACCCGGGTCATGGCGGTGTTGCGCCACAGGGGGATGTCCCGGTCCAGCATGGAGGCGCGCAGGCGCGCGACACCGGCGCAGCCCGTGGCGAGTCGGCGGTGAAAACGATCCCGCAGGCGCCAGGGGATATCCACCACATAAGCTGCCATGAGCTTGAGGGCTATCTTCCACCAGCCCGGCTGCTGGCCGATTAAAAGGGCCGCTTCCTGCTGTGTGATACCGATGACGCCGGCAAGATGCATCATCGGGTGAGTGCGGCGTAAATGTCGCCACTCTTCTCCCAGTTCATCAGCATTAAAGGTTTCCGGCTCCATGGAACGGTGACCTTCCATAGCGCCATCGAGATTGGTGTAGTAGTCCGGGTAGTGGGCCAGGCTGAGGTAGCGGACCCGGGTGTGCCGATGCAGAAAGTCGACCATTTTAGGGCCGTTTTCCAGGTAGGCGTCTAGCTGGTAGTCTGGCACCTCCTCGGTGCTGATCAGCTGGCGCAGGTAGGTCCTGGCAGCCGTCAGGCTGTCATCCGCCCCCGCGGCCCGGGCATAGCGATTACAGGGTATCCAGACGCCGCCGCCGGATATCGAGCTGGTCCCACCATAGAGGTGGGACTTTTCCACCACCAGGACGTCTGGCTTGCCCATTTCATGGCTGCACAGTGCCGCCGTGAGGCCGCCGTTGCCCGACCCCACCACGACCACATCAAAACTGTAATCCCATTCCTGCTGCGCGCCCATAAGACTTCCTGCCTCTGATTTCGCGTCATGGTAGCGCACTCTCCCGGGATTTCTTTGCCGTGAAAATGCTTAAGCGTCCGGAGGTTCAATAAATTGGTCGCGCCGTCCAGGCATTATCAGCCCGGTTGAAGAAATTACACTTGTCGTGGCGCGGTACCACTGTCTACACTCAGGGGGCAGTCAATTGCATACCGCTGGTAAAACCGTCTCCAACCAACTTGAAAGGAATCGATCATGCGAAGATCCACAGGTAAAGTATTGCTGGCAGTCACCGCTGTCACCACGCTGGCAATGTCAGTACCGGCTATCTCCCACTTTGATGACAAGGAGATGCCCCAGTCTTACCGCCAGTCCTACTTTGCCCTGCTGGCGGCAAATTTCGGCCCCATGGTGTCCTCAGTCAAAGAGGAAATTCCGTGGGACCAGACCAATATGGAGAACTGGGCAAATGACCTGTCGGCGCTGTCGACTCTGGATGTCATGCGTGGCTTTGTCGACGGCTCAGACAAGGGCACCACCCGCGCCAAGCCGGAAATTTGGGACAACAAGGCAGATTTCAGCAGTAAGATGGACACCCTGCACAAGGAACTGGCCACCCTGCAGCAAGTCACTGCCGGTGGCGATCGCAAGGCGATAGCAGAACAGGTGGGTGCAGCCGGCAAAGCCTGCAAGTCATGCCACGATGACTACAAATCAAAGAATTACCTCTACTAGGTCACCACATAACCGGTGGGGGCGACGGGGCCAGTTCCAGCACACCCCACAGCAGTGCTGACACCACCAGGACGACTAATAAGGCGCGCCAACCCGGAACAGGGCTGGCGCGCCCTTCCCTGCCCGCGGCACGGCCACGCAGCATGGCTTGCAGCAGAGGCTCACGACGCAGGTACTGGTGATAAAGCACGGCAACTATGTGCAGGCTGATCAGCGCGACAAGCAGCCAGAAGGCTACTTCGTGCACCTCACCCATGGCATCGCGAACCGCGACGCTGGCGGCATAATAAAGCGGCCCGCTAAAGAAGACATCGTCGCTGTTAAACAGGCCGCTTATCGCCTGAACCAGCAACAACAGCAACAGCGCCATGACCGACCACCCTCCCAGCGGATTGTGCCCTGCGCTCCTGGCCTGCCCTCCCTTCACGTAGTCTATTGCCCTGGTCGGGCCCACCAGAAAGTCGCGAAAGCGCGAATGGGGGCTGCCCACGATACCCCAGAGCAAACGGCTGACCACTACCACGATCACCGTGTAGCCAAGCCACTGGTGCAGGTCGTAGTTTTCATTCTCTGCGCTCCACCAGGACAGTGGTATGCAGACCACGATAAGCCAGTGGCCGATCCGTGTCGGGAGATCCCACAGGACAGGGGGTTTATTCGACATCGCCCGCACCCTCACATAGTCTTACCAGCGGCGGAAACACCTTGTCGACACCGCTATAAGTATATGTCCAGCACTGGTCACAAAGCACTGCCCGGTGCCTCGGGCCGACGGCAGCGGGCTGCGCACTCTCATAACCGGCATCCCCACAGAACATCACTGTCACTTCCCCGTCACCCACGGCAAAGACCGGCAGCACCTCCGGCACCGCGCTGTCGCGTTCGCAGGATACCAACTGCGCTATCGAGTCATAGCTCGCGAGGCTGAGCAATGTCACCACTGTCGGCGGCAGCATGGCCAGTTCTCCACGCCGGTGCTGCTCCAGGGCGGCAGCGATACCGATCCACAAATGGTCGTGAATTTCACCTCCATCGATCACTACCTCGCCCTGTCCCGTCACCGGCGCCGCGTATATCCAGGTTGCAAAGCGCCGGGGTTCGGCGACCGGGGTGGTCCAGTGGCTGACCAGCACCATGTCATCCAGCTCCGGACGCAGGCCCGACTCTTCCCAGGCCTCCCTCGCCGCGGCGAAACGCGAGGCCAGAAGCTCATCACCATCGGCCTGTGCCAGATCACCTGGCTCCAGTGCCCCTCCCGGGAATACCCAGAGGCCACCCGCGAACATAAGGGCTTTATTGCGCTTGAGTAACAGTGTCTCAAGCCCCTGCCCTGTATCGCGCAGCAGGACCACGGTGCTCGCCGGGCGCGGTTCTGGTGGCCGTTGTGACCCGGAGCTATCTTTCTCGGCACCATGCATAAGGGAAACTCCTGTGGTGTTGATCGATTAAAGTGCAAACGATAACAGCAATCGGCGGTTACGAGCGAGCCCGGCACAGTCCAGATACCGGGTGCTGGTGTGCATGATAATACCGACCGCTTTGCCTTTGCAGCGGAAAACTGGAATCCTAGCCCGCTACTTTCGCAGGTATGGCCCCCGATAAAACCATGGCGATTTCAAGCAGCGCGCGATACTCAATACTGGCCTCTGCCTTGTCAGGCATTTTCCTGGGCTTCTGCACCCAGGCACAGGCATCGGAAGACAGACAAAACTCCGTTGGCGCCAGCCCCTACGCCATTGCCGAGGAGCGGCAACCCTGCACCGACTTCACCGAACTGCGCAGGCCCTTTTTTGGTGACACCCATGTCCACACCGGGTGGTCCTTCGATGCCAGCTCCCAGGACACGCGCAACAAACCCGCCCAGGCCTACGGATTCGCCAGGGGTGAGCGGATGGGCATCCAGCCCTATGACGACAATGATGTCGCCCAGCGCGAAATCCAGCTGGACAGGCCCCTGGATTTCACTGCCGTGACGGACCATTCAGAGTTTTTCGGCGAAATGCGTATGTGCATGACCCCGGGATTGCCCGGCTACTGGCACCCGGTCTGCATGGCCCATCGCTGGTTTCCCGAGTACTCTTTCGCCACGTTTGGCGCCTACGGTATGGCCGGAAAAAAACGCTGGGGTTTCTGCGGAGAAGGCAGTAGCAAGTGTTTCGCCCAGGCCAACAATACCTGGCAGGACATTCAGCAGGCTGCCGAGGATGCCTATGACCGCAGTGCGGACTGCAGTTTCACAAGTTTTATAGGCTATGAATGGACCGCCAATGTGGGTACGGGGCAGAACCTGCACCACAATGTAATTTTTCGCAACGAGCATGTACCCGACCGCGCCCTGAGCTGGATAGAGTCGCCCTCACAGGTCCAGCTGTGGGATTACCTCGAACAGGAATGCGTGCGGGATAAACCCGGTTGTGACGCGGTGGCGATACCCCATAACTCCAACCTCAGCGGCGGCCTGATGTTTGAAACTGCGCGAGTATCGGACACCACCGTGCCGACGGCTCCGGTCAGCGCAGCAGAAGCCAGCCGGCGTGCTCGCTGGAACCCGCTATTCGAGGTGATGCAACACAAGGGCGCATCCGAATGCGACAACCGCCTGGCCGCCTGGAAGGGCGACGAGTTCTGCAATTTCGAGCTGCTGGATTACGACAACTTCGGAGGCAAGAGCAGTGGCGCACCTGGAGGCGCCTCCATGAAGTTTTTGACCCTGTTCGTTGACAGCGAGGACCTCCCGGTAACCAAACCGCCGGAGGAGACCAATTTCCTGCGTTACGCCTTGAAAAAAGGCCTGCAGCAACAGCAGGAACTGGGGGTAAACAGCTTCAAATATGGCCTTATCTCCAGCACCGACACCCACATTGCAGCGCCCGGACTGGTGATGGAAAAAGACTTTCCCGGACACGGCGGCGCCGGCATGGGTTCCGGCGAGGGCATGCCCGAAGGGCTGGCTGACGACCTCGAATACGGCCCCGGCGGTCTGGCGGTACTCTATGCCGAGGAAAACACCCGGGATGCACTGTTCGCCGCAATGCAGCGCCGCGAGGCCTACGCTACCAGCGGTACCCGCCCGGTACTGCGCTTTTTCGGCGGCTGGGAATACCCGGAAGATCTGTGCGCCAGCAATGATATGGTCGCCCGGGGTTACGCCGAAGGTGTACCGATGGGCAGTGACCTGCCATCCCAACCGGCAGGCGCGCTGGCTCCGACATTTCTGCTTGCAGCCAGCTATGACCCCGGCACCGCGCAGTATCCCGGTGCACCGCTGCAACGCATCCAGCTGATCAAGGGAAGCTACCTCGACGGCAAGCTACAGGAGACCGTCCTGGACGTGGCGGGAGGTAACAATAATGCCGGGGTAGATCTGAATAGCTGTGAACGGCGCGGTAATGGGCACCGCCAGTTGTGCAGCGTCTGGACCGACAGCGAGTTCGACCCGAATGCCCAGGCATTTTACTATGCCCGGGTACTGGAGAACCCGAGTTGTCGCTGGAGCCAGTACGCCTGCGCCGACGCGGGGGTGCGCTGCGATGACCCGGCCACGATTCCTCCAGGTATGGAACAATGCTGCGCTGCCGGGCATGAAAAGACTATTCAGGAACGGGCCTGGAGTTCGCCGATCTGGTATACCCCGCCAGGCTAGCGGCTCAGGCTTGCGCCCGCTCGGCCATACCCAGGTCATAGCCCAGTGTCCGCGCATGCTCCAGCGCCAGCGGCCTGTCATCTTCCGAGCGGGTCGCCACCCACAGGTTGGCACAGCGGGTGCCGGTGCGACAAAAGGCAAACAGCGGGCGCGAATCATCGTTAAACAGGGTGGCCATTTTAGCCACGTCCGGCCCCGGAAAATTCATCCCCGTCACGGGTAAATGAAAATACTCGAGCCCCGCCGCCAGCGCGGCCGCTTCTATTTGTGCGCTCCCGGGTTGCCCTGGGTCCTCGCCATCGGGCCGGTTGTTAACCAGCACCTTGAATCCCTGCGAGGCAATGGAGGCCACATGTGCCGGGCTGATCTGGCCGGACACCGCGATGGTGTCCGTAAGTTTCATGGCATTCATATCAACACTCCCGTTATTGGCTGGCGCGACTACCCGCCGTGACTTCATCCAGTCCGGCACGCAACTTGTCCGCCCAGCGTTTCAAAAAGCGCCGGGCCTCCGCCTGGTTGGTCACCGAATTGGACCACTGCAGGTAATGGGTATCCGTACTGCGCTGGCGATCGACTATACGCACCAGCATCTCGCCCGTTGTGGCGTCCAGTAGTTCTAGGACCAGGGTCATCTCCCCCGTCCGGCTTGTGTAGCTGCGCTGCATTCCGGCGGACCTCGTATCGGGTGAGGAGATATCGAGATTGATGATGGCCGGGCGCAAAATAAGCACTGCCTCACCATCGTGAAAGCTGTCTACCAGTTTGTAGGGTGGGGCCTCTTCCAGTGAGGCTCGAAAATACTTGTCGCAATCGGCACTGAGTGCGTCCTTGATATTGTCGACATCCTTCTGCGTTACCCGGTTGCTGAGATCCATACGGGAATTGTTCTGACTGCGCAGCCAGTTTTTCTTGAAGGCGACCTCGCAGTCCAGCAAGCCATATGCATCGTATTCGCTGAGGTCGACGCCCGGGAGCATGTAGACCACCGCAAACTGCGTATCGGGTACCAGCTCAAGACCGTCGTAGGTAGCAGATGAAGGCGTCCGGACCGTATTAGCGCTGCAGGCAACAAGCAGCATGATGCAGATAGCCGATAACAGGATCTTCAGGTTTTGTAGCAATTTCATCACCTTGCTCTCCGAGTTCGCCAGCCGTGCACTCTAGCGGCTGGGGCGCCACAGCATACCACTATCACTCTCGATGCTCAGCTGTGCCTTTTCGGACAGATTATTGACAGTGATCAAGTCAGCACACATGGAGTTGTCCTTTAATGTGCGGACAGAAACAAATAATCAATAAACCTGTTCTGACGGTCGCTATGACTTTTGCAAAGCATACCTGCATATTCGTGGCTGCGCTCTCACTCCCGCTACTGTCGATCTCAGCAGCCAGAGGAGTCGATAGCTCATATGCCCCCATCATGCCACTCGCGGCCCGATCGCTGCTGCTGGACATCGCCGCCGTTGGGGAGAGGCTAGTGGCGGTCGGCGAGCGCGGCCATGTTTTGTACTCCCTGGACAATGGCCTCAACTGGCGCCAGGCCCGGGTACCGACGACCCAGATGCTCACCGGCGTATATTTCATCGATGAGCGACACGGCTGGACGGTTGGCCACGACGGTCTGGTATTGGCCAGCGACGACTCGGGTGAGACATGGCGTATTCAACGCGATGGCCTGGCAGTTCAGAACCAGATCAACCTGGAATTGCGCGAACAGGCTCACCACGCCAAAAAATTATTGAAGCAGCGACTGGCAGTGGCTGCCGACCCGGAACGGGCGCAAATAGAAGCAGAGTTGGCTGAGGCCCAACTGGACCTGGAAGACGCGGACCTTGCCCTGGAAGAACCCGTATTCACATCCCCCCTGCTGGACGTGTGGTTCTCCGACCCCGATCGGGGCTGGGCGGTGGGGGCATTCGGCTCACTGGTGGCAACCCGTGATGGCGGTCAGCACTGGCTCAGCAGGCAGGCAGAGCTGGACAATCCAGAGGAATTCCATCTCAACGCCATCACCGGTGACGGCAACGGTCGAATCTTCATCGCCGGCGAGGCTGGCGTGATGTTCCGCTCCCTCGACAACGGTCGCAGCTGGCAGTCCATGTCGCCTTTTTATGAGGGCAGCTGGTTTGGCACGGTCTACAGCCAGCCCACTGACACTCTGTTCGTTTTTGGCCTGCGCGGCAACCTGTTCCGTTCCTCAGATTTCGGCAGCAGCTGGGAACCGGTCGACACCGACAATCGCATCACCCTGGCCGGGGGCACCGCGTCAGATGAAGGCCATATTGTGCTGGCGGGCGGGGTCGGTGTGATCTTGACCAGCTCCGATGGCGGGCAATCGTTCCAGCGCGAGCTGATAGAAGATAGCCTGAGTTTGAGTTCCGGCCTGCAGCGCAACGGGCAATTGATACTGGTCGGCCAGGGCGGCGTTAAGGTTATCGGGAGCACAACCGATGGCAGCTGAGAGCGCGGAACAGTCCACCGAACACCTGCATACCTATCATCCCGGTGAAGAGGAGGCTTTTCTCGAGCGGATAATTTTTTCCTCGCGACCGTTACTGCTGATTGTATTCCTTGTCGCCACCGTATTTTTTGCCTACCAGACTGCCGGGCTGAGACCGGACGCAAGCTTCGAAAAAATGATTCCGATGGAACACCCGTATATCCGCTCATTCATGAAGCACCTGTCAGACCTTGGCGCAGCGGGCACCAGCATACAGGTTGCGGTGGAGCATACCTCCGGCGACATCTTCGATGCTGATTACCTGGACATACTGCAGAAAGTTAACGACGAGATCTTCTACCTCGAGGGCGTTGATCGCAACAGGATGCGCTCGCTGTGGACACCCAACGTGCGTTGGACCGAAGTGACTGAAAACGGTTTTGAAGGCGACAAGGTCATTGATTCAGACTACGACGGCTCGGAGCGCTCCATGGCGCAATTGCGCCAGAATATTCTGCGCTCTGGCGAACTGGGGCGACTGGTCTCGGACGATTACCGCTCAAGCATGGTCCAGGCACCCCTGATTGACGTGGACCCCACCACTGGAGAACCGCTGAACTACTGGAAGCTGTCACAGTCACTGGAACAGAATGTACGGGAAAAATACGAGCAATTGTCGATAGACTCCGACGGTGAGCCGACAGTCAGAATTCACATCATCGGCTTTGCCAAAATCATTGGCGACCTGCTCGATGGCATCACCTCTATCGTGCTGTTTGCCATCATCACCCTGCTGATCACTTCTGTACTGCTGTTTGCGTATACCCGCAGCTTGCGCGGCACTCTATCGCCGTTGTTGTGCTCCATCATCGCAGTGATCTGGCAACTGGGCCTGTTAACCACCCTGGGGTATGGCCTCAATGCCTATTCCATCCTGATTCCCTTCCTGGTCTTCGCAATCGGGATAAGTCACGGGGTGCAGGTCGTCAATGCGTTCCTCGGGGAGAGCATCGCTGGCCACGACAGGCAGAGCAGTGCCCGAAGAGCGTTTCGCACGCTGTACATACCGGGTATGACCGCCCTGGTCTCCGATGGTATCGGGTTTACCACCATGCTGTTGATTCCTATACAGGTGATCAAGGACCTCGGCATCGCCGCCAGTATAGGCGTATTGGTAGTGGTGCTGACCAACCTGGTTCTGTTGCCGATCCTGATGTCCTATATCGGAATTACGCTGAAAACACTTGAGCACCACCGCAAGGCCCGCACCAATGATGTAGTGCGCCGCACAACATGGCACCTGTTAGCGAATATGGCGAGCCGGCGGGTCGCCACCGTCTCGATTGCGCTGGCCGCTATTGGTTTCGCAATTGGTATCGCCGGTGGCCAGAACCTGAAAATCGGTGACCTGGACCCGGGAGCTCCTGAGCTGCATCCGGATTCCCGGTATAACCTGGACAACAAATACATCACAGATAACTACGCCACCAGCTCCGACATACTGGTGGTGATGGTGGAAACTCGTCCGGAGGAATGCGCCCTCTACAAAAATCTCGCGCTGGTGGACCGCTTTACCTGGCATATGCGCAACGTCAACGGCGTCAACTCCGCCATGGCCGCCAGCGACGTGTCGAAGTTATTCGCTGCCGGCTATAACGAGGGCAACCTGAAATGGGCAACGATCAATCGGGACCAACGGTTGCTGGGTTCGACATTTGACCAGATGCCCGCCGCCCTGATGAACACCAATTGCAGCCTGTTGCCGGTGGCCCTGTTTCTCACCGACCACAAGGCTGAAACATTGCAGCGCGTGGTCGATGCCGCCGAGAGCTTTGCACAGGAAAATCCACAGGAGGGCATACGCTTTGCCCTTGCCGCGGGCAATGCTGGCATCGAAGCCGCTACCAACCAGGAGATCGCCACGGCCAGGACGCGCATGATGCTGCTGATCTATGCCGTGGTAGGCGTGCTGGTTTTCCTCAGCTTCGCCTCCTGGCGTGCCGTGATCTGCATCATGCTGCCTCTGGCGCTCACCTCATTTCTCGCGCAGGCGCTGATGGCCTATCTCGGAATCGGCGTCAAGGTCGCAACCCTGCCCGTCATCGCCCTGGGGGTAGGTGTGGGGGTCGACTACGGTATTTATATCTACAGCAAGCTTGGCTACTACCTGCGTCGCGGCATGGGGATTCAGCAAGCGTACTACCACACACTTACCACTACCGGGGAAGCCGTCGGCCTGACCGGCGTAATGCTGGCAGTGGGCGTTGCGACCTGGATCTGGTCTCCCATCAAGTTCCAGGCAGACATGGGCTTACTGCTGACCTTCATGTTCCTGTGGAACATGGTAGGGGCTCTTTGGCTGCTTCCGGCACTGGCCCATTTCCTGGTCAGGCCGGAGACATTTGTCGCACAAGAGAATCAGCGCAGATCTGTGGCAAGGGCTACATCTGTTGCGCCCGGGAGGCACAACTAGTTATTCAACCAATGACAAGCAGGTGGGAAATCGTGAACAGACAAATTGGATTACCCTGTACAGCGATCGTGAAAACCGCTGTGCTGACAGCCGCACTGGCAGCAGCGCCCGGCGCAAACGCCCTGTACTTTGAATTCGGTGACGAGGCCGAATGGCAACTGGACTGGGATACCAACCTGTCCTATACCACCCAGTGGCGGGTCGCGAAACAGGACGACGACCAGTTTGCCTACAAGGACGTCGGCGGCAGCGATCCGATAGCCTCCTTGAGAAGACACACGGTCCTGATCAACGCCAATGACGGCGACAATAACTTCAACCGCAGCCTGGTTCAAAACAAAGTCGGCTTCGTGACGGAGATGGACCTGGCGTGGCGCAACTATGGCCTGTTTGCCAGGGCCAGGGGCTACTATGACGATGTCTACGACCGCAAAACCGACCAGAGTCAACAGGACTTCCTGACCTATAACTCGGGTAATTCGCCCGCCATAGGCGGCACTACCGATTTCCGGCGCTTCCCCGACGGCACCGTGGATGAACATCGCGACAGACTGGAAATGCTGGACTATTTTGTCTATGCCGATGGCGAACTTCCCGGTGATCGCCTGTTCAGCCTGCGCGTTGGCAGCCAGGTTATCAACTGGGGAGAGGCCACGTTCACCTCAGGGATCAACGGACTGCAGAACCGTGCCGACCTGATCGCCCGCAATACCCCCGGGGTAGAGGTAAAAGAAATCCTGTTACCCACAGGCGCCATCTACGGCCAGGTAGATGTGATACCCGATGTGACCTTCGAAGCCTATTACCAATATGAGTGGAAAAAAACCGAACTCAATGGCGTGGGAAGTTTCTTCAGTGACCGGGACTTTCTGGGACCGGGTGCTGAAAACTTCCTCATCAGCTTTGGGCCCGATAATTTCGCGGTAGCCCCGAGAACACCGGACGAGGCCGCCTCCAACAGCGGCCAGTGGGGTTCAGCGCTGCACTGGATAGTCGGGGATACAGACCTTGGCCTTTACTACATCAATGCACACAGCAAGGCTCCGGCCTACAGGCTGAACTATGACGGCGCGTTACCGCAGGACTACACAATTGTCTATTTTGAGGATATCCAGGGTTACGCCGCAAGCTTCACCACCGTACTCGCCAATACCAACGTACAGGGCGAGGTTTCATACAAGACCGATACCCCGGTAGTACTGCTCGATGGTGACCCGGTAGACGGCGACCTCGCATCCTACCAACTGGGCGGCTCTTACGTGTTCGAACCTAACGCCCTTTGGGACGATGCCAACCTGACATTCGAACTGGCCGGTGCCTATATCACGTCACAGGACAGCGCCGAACTGCTCTACGACGACCACGCCACGGTCATCAACCTGCGCATGGAACTGGCCTACCTGAACCTTATGCCTGGACTGGATCTCAAGGTACCAATATTCCTGCGGCGGGGCCTGGACGGCAATATCCTTGAAACCGAAATGGTAGAGGATTCATCCGCCTTCAATATCACCTTCCAGTTCGTATACCTCAATAACTTTACGAGCTCGGTCGGCTACTCCAACTTTTTTGATGGCGGTGAAAATACCTACATCAATGACCGGGACAATGTCTCTGTGAGCTTTGCCTACAGTTTCTGATACAACAGGAGAGAACATCATGCAGCTAACCAGGATCACCGCACTTTCGCTGGTACTTTTATTGCCAGCAGGTATCGCCACCGCAAAAATGTCAGCGGAGGATGTCGCGCGACTAGGCAAGGACCTCAACCCCATCGGCGGGATCAAAGCGGGCAGTGACGATGGTTTGCTGCCGGCGTGGACGGGAACCGTCGTCGGGCTTCCGAAGGGACTGGCATGGGACGGGCCCGGTAAGCCCTACCCCGACCCCTGGCCCGCTGAAGAGCCACTGTTCACCATCACCAGCGACAACATGGAACAGTACCGGGACCGCCTCAGCCCGGGGCAAATCGCCCTGTTCACCACCTACCCCACCACCTTTCGCATGCCGGTGTATCCCGGGCATCGCGAGTTCGCCTTCTACCCGGAGTTCTACGACAAGGTGCTTTACAACGCACAGAACAGTGAGCTGATTAACGATAACGAGGGAATCAAGGGCTTTGTGGGTGGTGCCGCCTTTCCCGTTCCGGCTACCGGGCCCGAAGCTGTCTGGTTTACCCGCACCACCGGGGCTTTTGAGACAAGCGATGGAGAGTACAGCGATATCGCTGTTTTTCCCAACGGCACGCGCTCCACGCGGCGCTCCAGGTTTATCCAGGAGTCGCCCTACGCCAGTCGCAGCAACCCCATCAGCCCGGAATACGAGTACCCCGAACTGGGCGTATTCGGCGGTTATATCATGACCTATGTTACGGAACCCGCGCGGGACAAAGGCCTTATAACCGCAGTACTTGAGCCTTACGACTATTCTGTAAATGATCGCGAGGTATGGCGCTACCTGCCGGGTTCAAGGCGCGTCAGGCGCGCGCCCACCGTCGGCTTTGATACGCCCGATGGTCCGGGTGGGCTGAAGACGGTGGACGAAGTACGCGGTTTTAACGGCTCGATGGAGCGCTTCGACTGGCAGTTGCTGGGGCGACAGGAAGTTTTTGTGCCCTACCACAACTACCGGTTCGATGACCCCACCGTGAGTTACGATGACTTATTGACCCGGTATCACGCCAACCCTGACTACATGCGTTACGAGCTAAAGCGCGTCTGGGTGGCCGAGGGCACACTGCGCGAAGGTGAACGCCATATTTATGGTAAGCGGCGAATCTATATCGACGAGGATACCGGGTTCACAGTGATTACAGAAAACTATGATGGCCACGGCGAACTGTGGAAGGTGGTACTGACCAACAACATTTATGACTACGGCGGACAGGGTTACGCTCGCAGGGCGCAGATGTATCACGATCTGCGCGCCGGAGCCTACATTGCGGAGCGACTGATCAATGACAGCGCGCCGCTGAAGTACGATGTCAACCCGGTGAAAGGTCCCGCCCATTTTTCCCCCAGCAATATCCGCAAACTGGGCAAACGGTGAGCGGGGCCTGGAGCTGTCCTGAAGTGCGGGCGGGTTAGCTCACTGGGCCGCTATCAGTGCGGACACCCCCTCCCAGAGTAACTTCAGGCCTATGACCACCAGGAAGACGCTGATCACGCTATAGTAGAAAGTGGCGCCCGAGCGCTTTACCAGCTCGTGCCCGATCTTTACGCCCAAGGGCGCGAGCGGCACCAACACCAGGGAGTAGGCCAGGTTGCCCGAGGTAAATTGGCCCAGGACAAAATATGGCACCAGCTTTACAACGTTAACCACAGCAAAAAAGATGCCTGCGGTGCCTGCGAACAGCAGGGGGCTCAACTGCTTGGGCTGGAGGTACATGGTAAACGGCGGCCCGCCTGCATGGATACTGAAACTGGTAAATCCCGCCAGGGTACCCAGCACGCCCCCCGCTACCGGGTTGTGTGACCTGCTGGCACGAGAACTCCAGCCCAACAGCTGCTGGGCGCCAAATGCCAGGGCCAGTGCGCCGATCAATACTCGCATGTAATCTTCATTCATCGCATCTGCTGTGAGAAAGCCGATCGCGATACCCAACAACGCCCCGGGCAGCAGGTAGCAAAGTGCGGTACGGTCAAACCTGCCCCAGTAGGTTTTCACCACGAAGGCGTCCATAACGACAAGGATTGGCAATAAAATGGCCGCCGCCTGGGTGGGCGGCATCACCAGGGCCATGATGGGCACGGCCAGCACTGAAATGGCGCCCCCGAACCCTCCCTTGGCAAGGCCGTACAGCAGAACCGCAGGGATACTCGCCAGGTAGAACCAGGGATCAGAGAACAAGCGGCCTCAGTCGACCAGGCCAAATTCACTAGCCAGGATATCGATAATCTCGGCCTTGGGGTTGTCAGACAGCCGCAAGCTGGCGCCGGTGATCTTCTCCGCAATACCCACATAGGTGTCGGACACCGCCATCAGGACGTCAGTGGGCAGCGCGTTGTCGCGGGCCAGCGCCACACGCTCAGGCATGCGGTCCTTGTTCAGGAGAATGTCGGGATCGGGGAAATGTTGCAGCAACAGCTGGCGGAAGCCTTCCTTGGAGTTTTCTACTACTTTACCGTCTCGCCAGGCGGGGCCGTCCCAGATGCGTGACGAGTCGGGCGTCCCTACTTCGTCCATGTAAATGAGCTTATCCTGGCCGGCACTATCGGTCACGTAGCCGAACTCAAACTTGGTATCGACAAAAATCTGGTCCAGTTTTGACAGCTCGGCGCTGATCAGGTCAAAGCCCTCACGCAGCAAGACTTCGTAACGATCGACATCGGCAGTATCGCGAAAGTTGAACGCGGCGTAATTGTTCACGATATCGGCACGGGTGATATTGACATCATCCGCCGCCGGTACACCTGGAATGCCGGTGAGAATGCCCTTGGTTGAAGGCGTAATCAATAACTCGGGCAACTTCTGGTCGCGCTGCAGCCCGTCGGGAATACTGATGCCACAGAACTCTCGTTCGCCCTTGGCATATGAGCGCCACATGGAGCCCGTTATGTACTGGCGCGCGATGGCCTCGATCATCACCGGCCTGGCTTTCTGTACGATCCAGACCAGGGGGTGGGGGATCTCCAGGATGTGGCTGTCCGCCAACCCCTGCTCCCGGAACAGGCCAAACCAGTGGTTGGAAATCGCGTTCAGGGCCGCGCCTTTGCCGGGCACACCCCGCATGCCCCCTTCACCATGCCAGATACAGTCGAAGGCGGAGATACGGTCGCTGATCACCATGATGGCGAGCGGCGCGTCAGCGGCCACATCATAGCCCCGGGCGGCAATCAGTCGCGCGCTGTCTGCTTCTGTCAACCAGTAGACCGAGCGCACCTTGCCACTGTGTACCGGCGCGTCTGTGCGAATCGGGAGATCGTTATTAACCGCTAATACCTTGTCGGCAAGACTCATGGTGTCAGGTCCTGTATTGGCCAATGCAATGGGGTGGTGATGGCTGGTCTGTCAGCGAATGCCGCCCCGATAGCAGCCCACCACCAAGAGGGCGCCAATGTTAGCAGAGTGGGAGGCAATCGGCATCATTGAGCGACATTTTCAGGCGGACCCTCGCGCGCCGCCAGAGCCCGATGTTCGCGCAGGTGCAGAGACACATCCAATCCTATTTTGAGCAAAACCAACACAACGAGCATGGCAACAGGCTGCCCCAGCGCCATGACCGCCATGCCGCCTAACAGGACCGTTATATGCAACACGACAATTCGCCCATAGGGCGCGCCCATAAGCTGTCCCAGGTCAGATTCCTCTCGCTCACCGCCCAGCAGGAAATTCAGTACATAGGACACCCCATGGCTGATAAACAAGGCAGCGAATGCGGCCAGCCATTCGGGTGGTGTATGCATCAGCACCTGGCGAACAACGTTGATCAGCAGTTGCGGAAATACCAGGAACAGGGGCCAGGGCTCCCCCGGCATAGGATCTATATTCTCGTCCAGCAACATGGTGGCGATCAACATGCCGTGGACCGCGCAGAAACCGCCGTAGTGAATGCAAAAGAACAAACCCATTCCGAGGCCGCGAACCGGCGCTATTGTCAGCATCTTGAGCAGGGTGTAGAAGCCAAGTACCAGGTTCTCTGACCAGTACAGCAGCAGTAACGCCGCCACATCCCAGCCAAACCATAGCACCCCCGCCAGTGGCAAGAGATTGACCAGCACCAGCAGAAGCAGGCTGATCCTGCTTCGCAGGCCACTGTACTGATGGTTTTCAGACCGAAATGGCGGCTTAATCATCGTTTGCTTGTCATCCCTGCCGATCGCATTAGGCGCTGGCCCTTCAGTAGGGATAAAATAGCGCAACGACACGACCAGCTTAAGCGCAGCAAAGGAACAAGCCAAATGCAGGAAGAGAAAACGCCCTACCAGCTGTTGGGCGAGCAGGGCATCAGGGAACTGACCGGGGCATTTTATGACATTATGGAGAACCTGCCGGAAGCCGCCGAGGTGCGGGCAATGCACGCTGCCGACCTTGCTCCTATGAAAGAAAAGCTGGCGGAGTACCTGATCGGCTGGATGGGCGGACCTCCGCTTTACGCCGACAAATACGGCACGGTCTGCATGACCACACCCCACGAACACTATCATATTGGCCCACGGGAAAGGGATCAGTGGTTGTTGTGCATGGACGCCGCCCTGCAACAAACAGGGGCCAACGAGGAACTGAAAGCCATGCTAAAGGTGCCCATGTATCGTATCGCGGACGCGGTACGCAACCGCGAAGAGCCCAGCGCCGCCGACGACAATCCAAATATTATTGCAGCGGGCTGATCGATTATGCGTTATTCAAGTCGCCTGCTGGGCGCAGTGTTACTGCTTGTACCGCCACTCGCCTCGACACAGGAGTCGTCTACCGAGCATGTGCTGGTCACCGCCACCCGGGTATCCGAGGATGGGGCAAAGATACCCATGGCGTGGTCCAGTATCAGTGAGAAAGAGCTGGAACTGATCGGTGAGGTGCATATCAACCAGGTCATGCAGCAGGTGCCCGGCGCCTGGATAGCGCGGGGGAACGGCCAGGAAAGCCTGATATCCCTGCGCTCGCCCGTGCTGACCGGCGCCGGCAGCTGCGGCGCTTTCCTGACGGCCGGGGACGGTATCAGCCTGCGTGCGCCGGGCTTTTGCAACGTCAACCAGTTATTCGACGCCAATACCGAGCAGGCCGGCCGTATCGAGGTGATCAAGGGGCCCGCTACATCGGTGTACGGCTCCAATGCCATGCATGGCCTGATCAACGTGCTCAGTGCCGCCCCAACTGCAGAGGAAGATCAGAATGTCTCGGTTGAAGCCGGACCCTATGACTACTATCGCGGCAAGTACCGTTACGGCAATACCTGGGGAGCTCACGGGGTCAGTGTGCGTATCAATGGCACCACCGATGGCGGCTACCTGGACGATGCGGGCTACGACCAGCAGAAGGCTACCCTGCGCTATGACTTCGAGGACGAACTGTGGCGCATCAGTAACGTGTTTGACTACGCCAACCTGAATCAGGAGACTGCGGGATATATCCAGGGCTACAACATTTACAAAGACAACAGCGAGCGACGCGACAACCCCAATCCGGAGGCCTACAGGGACGCGCGCTCGATACGATTCCACAGTGCGATCAGCCGCACCCTGGACCAGGCCAACACCCTGACCATAACTCCCTACCTGCGCGACAACGAGATGAAGTTCCTGCAACACTTCCTGCCCTGGCAGCCGGTTGAAAAGAACGAGCACAGCAGCCTGGGCTTGCGCGCCGCACTCAATACCGATCTGCAGGACAGCAGTTGGGCCAACGGCGTGGAAGTGGAATATACCGATGGGCGCCTGAAGGAAACGCAGGCGGAGGACTTCAGCCCCAACCAGCCAGCCGGCGTACACTATGACTACCAGGTCGATGCCACCGTGGCTGCCGCATTCAGCCAGTGGCGAACTGCGCTTAACACCGACTGGGAGTTGAGCGCGGGTGCGCGGGTGGAGTACACCTACTACGACTATGATAACAAGACGGGCGACGGTTCAGCCTGCAGCCCTGAGGCCAGCGCCTGCCGGTTCTACCGGCCGTCCGACCGCGACGACGATTTCACCGACTGGAGCGCCAACGGCGGCGTCGGCTACAGCCTGAACGCCGACACGATCGCCTACCTGCGTCTGGCCCGCGGTTTTCGCGCGCCCCAGACAGCCGAACTGTACCGGCTGCAAAGCGGCCAGGAAGAGGCTGATCTGGACTCGGAGGAGCTCAGCAACGTGGAGCTGGGCCTGCGCGGCGTCGGGGAGCGGCTGGAGTATGACCTGTCGGTCTACCTCATGCACAAGGACAACGTGATTTTCCAGGACGCCAACCGGTTTAACGTGAGCGGCGCCAAAACCCGGCATTACGGGGCGGAACTCAGCCTGGACTATCGCCTGTCGGAAGAGCTGTATTTTCGGCTGGACGGCACCTGGGCCAACCATACCTACGACAGCGATATCAACCTGCTGGGCAGCGACGGCAATATCAATGGCAACACCATTGACACCGCACCGGAACTCTTCGGCAGCGCCCGGGCAGGCTGGAATTTTCCGTCCATGACGGACGCCGGCGGCACACTGGAACTGGAGTGGGTATATATGGACTCGTATTACCTGGACCCCGGAAACGAACACGAGTACAGCGGACACTCACTGTTCAACCTGCGCGCCACCACGATGGTGAGCCAGCACTGGAGGGGCACGCTCAGGATCACCAACCTGCTGGACAAGGATTATGCGGAACGGGCGGATTTCGGCTTTGGCGAATATCGCTATTTTGTCGGCCAGCCCCGCGGCGCCTACCTGGAGATCAGCTACCAGTTCGGGTCCTGAGTCAACTAACGCAGCGCGCCGATACCCACCCCGGCACGGACTTTTTGCATCAGGGGTACACTGAATTCCCGGGCCCGCCGGGCGCCTTTTTGCAGCACTTCCTCGATATATCCGGGATCGTCCATCAGCTCCTGATACCGCTCCCTGGCTCCCGCCAGTTCTCCGTTGACCAGTTCAAACAACTGCTTCTTGGCCTCGCCCCAGGCGATCCCGTTTTCGAAGTCACTGCGCATGCGTGCGGTTTCGTCTGCTGAAGCGAACGCCGCCCATACCTGGAACACGGTGGAGTCATCCGGATCCTTGGGCTCGCCGGGTTCAAGCAGGTTGGTCTTGATTTTGTTGATACTTTTGCGCAACTGTTTCTCACCCAGAAACAGCGGGATGGTGTTGTTGTAGCTCTTGCTCATCTTGCGCCCGTCCAGCCCCTGCAAGACCGCCACGTTGTCATCTACCACCGCCTCCGGCAGGGTAAATACATCTGCCCAGTTATGGTTGAAACGCTGGGCGATATCCCTGGCCATCTCCACGTGCTGGATCTGGTCGCGACCCACGGGAATGTGGCTGGCGTTGAACATCAGAATATCCGCCGCCATCAACACGGGGTAACTGAACAGTCCCATGGTAATACCGAAATCGGGGTCCTCTCCCGCATCCTCGTTGGCCTGTACCGCCGCCTTATATGCGTGAGCGCGGTTCATAAGGCCCTTGGCGGCGTTGCAGTTCAGAACCCAGGTGAGTTCGGGGATCTCCGGGATATCGGACTGCCGGTAAAAAAGCGCCTGATCGGTATCAAGCCCCAGCGCCAGCCAGGTGGCCGCTATTTCCTTGCTGGACTGACGCACCAGTTCCGGGTCCTGGCACTTGATCAGGGCGTGATAATCCGCCAGGAAGAAAAAAGACTCTATGGAAGAGTCCCTGGACGCGGCTATGGCGGGGCGAATTGCCCCTACATAGTTGCCCAGGTGAGGGGTACCTGTGGTGGTGATACCGGTTAGAACGCGCTGCCTGGCCATGCGAAATTGCCTGTCTCAAAAAGGCGCCAATGATACTGGCATTGGTCACCTTAGGCTATCCCGCCGTGCGAACCAGCTGTTGCAGGAGCTCACGGTAACGCGGCTGCAATTGTCCGGGCAGGAACGCCGAAACATCCGGGCAAGATACAGTCCCCTGCCCCACTTCGCACGCGAGTTGGCCTATCAATGCGGCCGCACACGCCCCCTCACGACAGGCATCCTCCGGGTATGATTGGTAGCGAAACCGGGCCGGGTAGATCTCAGGATAAGCCTGACGGTCCGGGACCACCGGCAGGCAGCCACGGGCTACTGCCTCTAGCACCGCCAGGCCCTGAAATTCATGTTGCGCAGTCGACAACACCAGGTCTGCGCTCTTAAGTAGCGCGTAATAGTCAGACCTGGAAGGCAGGTAGCCACAGTGTACAAGGCGGTGAGCAAACTTTTGTTCGATACGGGTAAACACTTCAGGTGACTGTCGAAATTGCTGCCCTGTGAGCGCCAGCTCGAACGGCGGCCCGCTGCGTTCCAGCTCCAGCAGGGTATGCCAAAGGGATTCACCACCCTTGTCGTGTTCGAAACGGCCACTCCAAAGCAGGCGCAGCGGGCGCTGCGAGCCGGGTCCGGATGTCCCTGGCCAGTGAGAGTCAGCTGCAGCCGGATTACCCACTTCGACAGGGACCGGCAGTATGCGGGCCTTGGCCGCCAGCAGTGCTGGCACACCGGCGGGCACATAGTCAGGCAGCCGTCCCAACAGCGAGTCGACCCCATCCAGAAAGGTGTCCCGGTTGTAGGCCGAATTAAAGGCCAGGACGTCAGCTGCCAGCGCAGCGTAAAGGCTGACCATCTGTGCTTCCAGCAGGTTGGGCTGGCCCACTCGCTGCGGGTAATCAAACTGGTTTTCATGAAAATAAAGCACCGATGGGATGCTGGCCAGGGCGGGCACCAGTCCGCGCAAGGTCGCCAGGTCCACCATGGAGGTCGCAACCAGCAGGTCATAGTCCCTGTCCAGACACCCCCGTTCCGCCAGTGACCAGTACAGGGGATTGCCACGCATTCGCCAGCTGAAGTGGCGCGGGGGCAGGCTCAATAACTGCCAGTCCCAATCGGGAAACATGTGCCGCAGACTGTCCTGCCAGTGAACATGGCTGTGGGCCGCGTAAGCCGATAGCAGCAGTACCCTCACGCTGTCAGCGGGCAGCCAGCGGCCCCTGATGATTGTAAAAACGGCCCAGTATGCGGCACAGGTTCCAGGCGTCGCGCGTACCTGCGGTTTCCCTGATCGAATGCATCCCCAGCGTGGGCACACCGATATCGAGTGTACGGATCCCCGTCGCCCCGGCCGTAATCGGGCCTATAGTGCTGCCACAGCCCATATCGCTTCGCACCACAAACGACTGCACCGGCACCTCTTCGGCCGCGGCAAGCATGCGAAAAAATCCCGATGTTTCACTGTTGGATGCATAGCGCTGGCTGGCGTTTACCTTGATGACTGGTCCCTGGTTCATACATGGCCCGTGGTTGTCGTCGTGCTTGCTCGCAAAGTTGGGATGGATCGCATGGGCATTGTCCGCAGAGATCATAAGAGACTGTTCGGCGAGCATTGCGTAAGCGTGTTCACTGCCGGCAATACGCTGCAGCAGGGAGCGCAACATGGGGCCCTGGGCACCGGCGGCGGACAAGCTACCGACTTCCTCGTGGTCGTTGCAGACAAGCAGACTGCTGACCGCACCGTCGGCCTGCAACAGGGCCTGCAATCCGACAAAACAGCTGAGCAGGTTATCGAGCCGGGCCGAGGCGATGAAATCCTGTTCCAGGCCAATAACCGCCGGTGCCTGGGTGTCATAGAATGACAGCTCGAAATCCAGCACTGTCTCTACTTCACAGTCTGGATGCTCTTCAAGCAGGCGCGCCTTGAGCAGCGCGCGAAAGTCGGCGGCCTCGGTACCCGATTGTTGAAACAAAATGGGCAGGATATCGGTCTGCGGGTTCACCGTGCGCCCCTCATTTGCTTCGCGGTCAAGGTGGATAGCAAGACTAGGGATCGTGGCCAGTGCCAATCGGTAATCGATCAGTGCAGTGCGCAACTCACCGCCCATGGTCTGGAAGCTCACCCGACCGGCCAGCGACAGGTCGCGATCAAACCAGGGGTTCAACAAGGCACCACCATAGACCTGCACGCCCAGCTGAAAACAGCCATTGCGCAGCTTCTCAGGTGAGGGCTTGACCATGAGGCAGGGGCTGTCGGTGTGCGCACCCACCATGCGAATACCGGTTCCGGCTGACGACTCGCGACCAGGGATAAACGCGATTATCGAGCTGTCATTGCGGGTGATGTAGTAACGCCCGCCAGGCTTCATTTCGCCACCTGCCTGCTCATCCAGTTCCACAAACCCGCCAGCCCGCAGTCGCGCCACCATTTCGGCGACAGCGTGAAATGGCGTGCTCGCACTGGCGATAAAATCGC
The DNA here is from genome assembly GCA_963765545.1 of uncultured Gammaproteobacteria bacterium. Classification (GTDB taxonomy): domain Bacteria; phylum Pseudomonadota; class Gammaproteobacteria; order Pseudomonadales; family Halieaceae; genus JARRPM01. The sequence goes on from CAVXWW010000004.1 coordinate 1,010,813, forward strand.
ACAACTGCCGGTTGAATTCCTCTTGATTCATAGTCTGTCCATTTGCAATAAAAGTGATCAGGCAAGCCACAGCGCATAAAGTATGGCCGCCAATACAATACGGTAGTACACAAAGGGCATCATACCGATTCGATCCAACAAGCGCAGGAACAGGGCGATGCACAGGTACGCGGTGATACCCGACACTAACGCTCCCATGCCCAACTGCAACCAGTCTACAGCAACGCCGGAGCTTACAAGCTCCCAACTTTTCAGGGTTCCCGCACCAGCGATCACAGGAATCGATAACAGGAATGAAAAACGCGCTGCCGCCTGACGGTTCATACCGAGCAGCAAGGCTGCGGTGATAGTAACCCCCGAGCGGGAAACACCCGGTACCGGTGCCAGAGCCTGTGCGAGGCCGATCAACAATGCCAACGACAGGCTCAGCGCCACTCCGCCGCCCTGCTTCGGTGCGCGCTTGTCAGCCACCCCCAGCAGCAAGCCAAACAGCAGCGTTGTGGTGGCTATCACAGGGAGGGTACGCAACTCGGCTTCTATATAGTCACCCGCGAACAAACCGACGGCTATTGCCGGTACCGTGGCGAGTGCCAGGTACCATACCAGCCGACTGTCATCAGTTGCGGGGCCGCCCGCAAGGGAGCTGAACCAGCTCCGGGCCATCCGGATGAGATCAGCCCGGTAGTAAAACAGGACTGCGGCCAGGGTGCCCACGTGCACGGCAACATCAAATGCCAGTCCCTGGTCGGGCCAGCCCAGCACCAGCGAGGGAATCACCAGGTGCGCTGAACTCGAGATCGGCAGGAATTCGGTGAGGCCCTGCAAAATGGCGAGCAAGATCGCCTGGAAACTGTCGATCATGCGGATTTGCCCTGCTGTGCGAGTTTCTTCCAGCTGATTTCATCGCGAACATACACGGGCTGAACCTGCTGGGGCAGTTGCACGTTACCGCGCTCAAGGTGATCCAGGGCCAGTGGCACGAGATCGCGCGCCGATGGCAAAAGCTCCGGCGCCACACTCACCAGCCTGGCCTGCAGTTCTGTGGACATCTCACCGACAAAATTGCTGCCATTACCTATTGCACGCAATGGCCCCACCGTACTGTCGACCACAATATCGGCAGCAGCGCAGGCCACGGGCCCGGCGCTGGCCACAGCCAGCCCATCCTCAAAACCGCACACGCTGTAGTAAACCTCATTGATTCGGGCGTCGAGAATACTCAGAACACTGCTGTCGACACCCACCAGCTCGAGTCGCAATGCGGTCTGGGCTTGCAGTAAAAGTGTGGAAACAGCGATGGCAGGCAAACCACTGGTGTAGGCAAGGCCCTGTACCGCACTCGCACCTATGCGCAAGCCGGTAAAGGATCCGGGGCCACAGCTGTAGGCAATGGCGTCTATGCCGTGTTCCCGCAATCTGCCATCCGGCAACAGGGTCTGTAGCATACTGAACAGGCGTTGGCTGTGCTGCCGGGGTATCACCTCGTACAGCTCCCGGTATTCACCGTCGACATAAACCGCCACCGAACAGGCCTCGGTCGCCGTATCAATTGCCAAAATCCCCGCCATCAAGGTTCCCCGTTTTACGGCCCGGCAGTTCCGGACCGTTTTTATATTGGCTTGTTGCCAACGACGAATTATCCCACAGGCGACGACCTCTGCACTACACTGGTGACGCAGGATAAGGCACAGGTAATGCCACGTATGGGACAGTGACAGGGACTATGCAACACTCAACAGGGCTTATTCTGGCCGGCGGCGCCGGGCGCCGCGTGGCGCAAAACGACAAGGGCCTGCTGCGCTGGCAGGGACAGCCGCTGGCCGCACATGTTGCCACCCGCTTGCGCCCCCAGGTCAACCGCCTGATCATCAGCTGCAATCGCAATCGCGCGTTCTATGCAACACTGGCGGAAGATACTGTGACGGACACTCGCCGGGATTACCAGGGGCCACTTGCGGGGCTGGAGGCGGCGATCCCCCTCATTGACGGTGAGTTTGTCGTCGTTGTCCCCTGTGATACTCCCCTGCTCCCACTGGACCTCGCCCAGCGCCTGCTCGCTCCTATGGCAGCAACCGGCGACCGCGCTGTGGACATCAGCTACGCCCACGACGGTGAACGTGGTCACTATCTCTGCGCGGCCATACGCACTGCTATCTTGCCTACTGTCACTGCGTATCTAGAAGAAGGACAGCGTGCCGTGCGTCACTGGTATGCGCAGCATCGTGTTGCGGTGATTGATTTCTCCGACGAGAAGCAGTGCTTTGCAAATTATAACCGGGCCGAATAGTCTCAGCGCGTCGCTCCATTCTTGAAACAGGCCTTCCGAGCTTACAGTGGTTCGGGCGGTAGCAGGGTTCAGGAGAGGTGCCAATAGACACAGCTTGTTTCAATAACGGCAAAGGACCGGGTATGTCCTGGCTCCACGGCCGCGTCCCTCCGGGATGCCCTCAGTCGAGTGGAAGGAGACAGCGCAGCGCTTTAAGGCTCCTGACCGACTGAGGGAAGCCCGGAGGGCCGAAGCCATGGAGCGAAGCAACCCCCGCCCTCTGCCGCGAATGGAACAGCACCGAAGAATTGAAAATCAAAAAAAACCCGCATGAATCACTCCATGCGGGTCGATACTAGACCAGACGGGAAGACTAACGCTTCGCGCGGGCTTTCCTTTTTGGTGCGGCTGCCTTCTTACGCTTTGCCGCCACTTTCTTCTTCGCTTTCGCAACAGTAGCTTTTGTCTTGGCTTTAGCCTTTGACCTGGCCTTGGCAGGCGACTTACCCGTCACCTTTTTTGAGGTCGACTCCAACTTCTTCTTCAGAGCCTTCCCCTGCTTGGTCGCTTTCTTTTCAGCGGCCTTGGCCTGGGCCCGAAGTTTGCGCTCGGTGTCGCGCAACTGCTTTTTCAGCTTCCTTTCCAGCGCGTTGAGCTTCTTGGTGTCAGACTTGATGCGCGCCTTCATCCACTTCTCGGCCTGGCTTGCCAGGTGCTTGGCCTTGTCTATCTCAGCCTTGGCCGCCAACTCGGCCTTTTTCTCCATCAGTTTTTCCTGCGCGGCTGCTTCCTTGGCCTTGAGCTTTGCGCTATCGATAAAGTCTTCAAACTGATCACGCACTTCATTGAACGCATTGCTAAGGAAGTTACCCTTGGCGACCTTTTTCCTGGGCGCTGCCTTGCGCTTTGCAGGCGACTTTTTTGCCGCTGCCTTCTTGGGTGCTGCCTTCCTTTTCGCAGGTGCTTTTTTCTTTGCTGTTGCCATTTGATATCTCTCCCGAGGTTACTGACATTTAGCGTCTCGTGGAAAATAGCAACATAATCAACACGATACAACTACGCAGAAAAATTATTCACAGAGGCTGCGCCGGCTCTGCGGGGTGCAGGAGAGGTCTCTGAGCACTGATGCCATCAGGTCGAGAGAATGACATGGTAAAAAAAACGCCTGTTTTTAAGGTGTTTTTGTGACTCTGAACCTGAATGGGTTAAAAGAAGCACAGCGTTCAGGAGTGACACCGGCGTACTTGCGCAGTATGCTCCCTGGTTATTTTTACCTGAAAAAATGTTCATGCATTTTGGCGGGGCGTGGCGAATTACGAGCTGATCGGTGCTTGTTCTTGTTGATCTCCTGTTAGGTTTGGTTTGGTTCAGTCTAACGGTCCCGGGCGGGAAAGTGTTTCCCAGTCGCTCCACGTGATTCGCTTTATGAGAAACACTTTCCCGCCCGGGACCTCGTTGTGTCACTGTACTGCCGAAGCTCGGAAATTGATGAGAAACTACCCTGTGCCCATCCCCGCTATTGTCTCGGAGCTACACGATGCAAGGGTCCGGGTGCAAGCAGGCTTCTCATCAAGCGAATCACGTGGAGCGACTGGGAAGCCTGCTTGCGCCCGGACCGGTTGGCCAGAACCAAACCCCAAAACCGACTTTTCCCAACATGGGCCAAGCCGCCCCCATACTATGCGATAAAACAAAAAAGGGGCCTAAGCCCCTTTTTCCTGCGTATAGCTCTCAGCTTTCCAGGACGGCAAATACCTTGTCGCGGATCTCCTCTACGCTACCGACACCCTCTACCCGGTGGCAGGCAGGCGCGCGTGGCCCCGTCATACTGCTATAGAATTTGACCAGTGGACTTGTTTGCGAGTGATAAATTTCCAGGCGCTTACGCACGGTTTCTTCCTGGTCGTCATCGCGTTGCACCAGGGGCTCGCCAGTTTCATCGTCCAGGCCTTCGCTCTTCGGCGGATTGTGCTCTACGTGATAAATACGACCGGAGCCGGGGTGCACGCGGCGGCCGGAAAGGCGAGCAACGATGGCATCATCCGCTACCGCTATCTCGACCACGTGATCCAGGTCGACACCCGCATCGACCATGGCCTCGGCCTGGGGAATGGTGCGCGGGAAGCCATCGAAAAGGAATCCGTTGGCGCAATCGTCCTGGGCGATACGTTCTTTAACCAGCCCGATGATAATGTCGTCAGAGACCAGGCCGCCCGCATCCATGACGGTTTTTGCTTTCAGACCCAGGTCGGTCTTTGCCTTGACTGCGGCGCGCAACATGTCGCCTGTGGAAATCTGGGGGATGCCGTACTTCTCGGTGATGAACTGGGCCTGGGTGCCCTTACCGGCGCCCGGTGCGCCCAATAAAATCAATCGCATAGATGCTATTCCTCAATAATGCCGGCAAGAGTAGTACAGTCAGGATCAGCGTATTTCAGGGTGAAGAAGCGCAGATCCGCGGTGCCGGGGCGTGCTTTGAAGGGCCGTAACCATACACAGCGCCCGGGAATTGTACAAGCCCTAAGGGCTACCGACTTCAGTCGACTTGACAGCTTCCCACAGCGCGTCAAGCTCCTGCGGAGATAGCTGCTGCAAAGCCTGCCCTTCCGCCGCTGCCCTGGCTTCCACCTCCCGGAAGCGCCTTTCAAATTTACTGTTGGCTTGTCGCAGATTAGCCTCTGCATCCAGCTTCAGATGACGCGCCAGGTTGACGCAGCTGAACAGCACATCCCCCATCTCGCCCTCTATGTCAGCCCTGTTGCCCGCCTCCATCGCCTGGCGCAGCTCCGCCACTTCTTCTTCCACTTTCGCCAGCACAGCGGTGGCATCAGGCCAATCGAAATTGGCCCGAGCCGCGCGTTTTTGCAACTTCTGCGCTCTCGGCAGTGCAGGCAGTGCCAGGGGAATATCCGCCAGTATGCCGAGTTGGGACTTCGCTGTGCGCTCTTCCTGCTTGATCGTTTCCCAGGTCTCATTGACCGACTCGATACCCGTGCGATCAGACACCACCGCTTCTATCTCACCGCCGCCGAAGACGTGGGGGTGGCGCCGCAGAAGCTTGGTCACCAGGGTGTCGACAATCGACCCAAAGGAAAATAACTCGCGCTCTCGGCCCAGCTGGGCATAAAAAACCACCTGGAACAGCACATCGCCCAATTCCTCCGCCACATGGGGGAAGTCATCGTGTTCGATGGCCTGCGCCAACTCATAACACTCCTCCAGAGTAGACGGCACAATACTGCGAAAATCCTGGCGTGCATCCCAGGGACAACCGGTCTCGGGGTCCCGCAGCCGGGCCATCACACGCAACAGGTCGGCTAACTGGTACTGGTATTTACTCAAGGGGTCTCTACTCCGACAATCGGACCGCGGACACGATATTTTTCAACCGGTTGATACGCTCCAGCAGTTTGGATAAAGAGCCGAGGTCCGGCACCTCTACCCGCAGGCTCATGGTCGCGGTGTGGCGATTCTTGTTGGTCTGGGTATTGATCGACAGGACATTGATCCGCGCATTGGCGAACAGGCCGGTAATATCCCTCAACAGACCCTGTCTGTCATAGGCCTCAATCGCTACATCGACTTCGTAGTTGGCCTGGGGTGAAAGCCCCCACTCGACACCGATTACGCGCTCCGGCACCTGTTCCGACAGCTTTACCAGGCGACCGCAATCCGCGCGATGTATGCTCACCCCCCGCGCCTGGGTGATAAACCCGGTAATCGCGTCCCCCGGCAAGGGTTTGCAACAGCCCGCCATATGGGTCATCAGGTTTCCCACGCCGCGCACCTGGACCTGGCCGCGATACGTATCACTGCCGGGCCGGGCCAGTTTCAGCTGTGGACCGCGATGCTCAACCAGCCCCTGGGCCGCGTTCATGACCTGGGTGGACGACAGGTCACCGGAGCCGACCGCAGCGTACATGTCCTCCACTGTGGGCTGTTGCACCTTGCGGGCGATGCGCAGGTAGTCGACGCTTGTCAGGGCCAGGCGCTTGAATTCCCGCTCCAGCAAATGACGCCCCGCATCGATATTGTCCTCCCGGGCCTGGGCCCTGAACCAGTGCTGCACCTTTGCCCTGGCGCGCGAGGTTTTCAGGTAACCCAACCCCGCTTGCAGCCAATCGCGTTTGGGCACCCCATCCTTGCTGGTCAATACCTCTACCCGCTCACCGGTAACCAGGGTATAGGTCAGGGGCACAATGGATCCGTTCACCTTTGCCCCGCGACAGCGATGACCGACATCGGTATGGACATGATAGGCAAAGTCCAGTGGCGTGGCACCCTGGGCAAGATTGACCACATCTCCCTGCGGCGTAAACACATAAACCCTGTCCTGGGCCATCTGGAAACTGAACTGCTCTGCCACATCGTCCGTGTCACCTGTTTCCTCATGCCAGTCCAGCACCTGGCGCAGCCAGGCGATCTTTTCCTCATACGTACTGGCTGGCTGGTTGCCCGAATCTGTGCCCTTGTAACGCCAGTGGGCGCAGACGCCCAGCTCCGCTTCCTCGTGCATCTCCCGGGTACGAATCTGGATTTCCAGTATCTTGCCCTCCGGTCCGACCACGGCGGTGTGCAGGGAGCGATAGCCATTTTCCTTGGGGTTGGCGATGTAGTCATCGAACTCATTGGGGATGTTGTGCCACAGTCCATGCACCAGGCCCAGCGTCGCGTAGCAATCCTTTACCTCCGGCACCAGGATTCGTATCGCGCGAATATCGTAGACCTGGGAAAAACCTATGCCCTTGCGCTGCATTTTGCGCCAGATGCTGTAAATGTGCTTGGCGCGGCCGTCTATCTCGACCTCCAGTCCCGCATTGCCCAGGACAGCGCTGAGCTCTTCCTTGACATGGACGATGAACTGGTCCCGCTCTGTGCGCTTACCATCGAGCAGGCGGGCTATTTTGCGATAGGCATCACCGTATATATAGCGGAAGGAAAGGTCCTCCAACTCCCATTTCAGGTGCCCGATACCGAGGCGGTGAGCCAGCGGTGCATAGACATCGAAAACTTCCCGGGCAACGGGCAGGCGGCGCTGTTCATCATTCTTGACGGCGCGGATAGCGCAGGTACGCTCCGCCAGCTTGATCAGCGCGACCCGCACATCGTCCACCAGGGCAACCAGCATTTTACGAACATTGTGTTTCTGGCCCTCTGCCTGTCCAAGCACGGGGCGGTCGCCGTGGGTGCGCAGTTCTCCAATAGCGGCCATTCGAATGACACCCTCTATCATTCGGGCGACAGAACTGCCGAACTGCTCCGCGACTGTGTCGAGTGCCAGGCGCTGCTCCCGCACTGCCCGATAGAGAATGCCCGCTATCAGGCAATCTGAGCCCACTTGCAACTCCGCCAGGATCAGCGCTATATCCAGGCCGGCAGTAAAACAGTTTTGTTCCAGCGCCCAGTCAGCACTGTCTACTCCAGTGGTCTGCAGGGCGTCCCCTGCCGTCCGGCAGGCGGCCAGCATACGGCCCTGCTCAATTTCGCTGTGGGTAACCGGAAGATTTTCCAGCCACTGCTGCAGATCAACGCGCCCAGAGGGGCCAAGGTGAGACTGATCGCGTACCTGCACCATGGACTTACAACCCCATCAGCCGGCGAATACGCCTGTCGACAGGTAGCGGTCGCCCCTGTCGCAGATGATCGCAACGATGACGGCGTTCTCAAGCTCCCGGGAAAGACGCAGTGCAGCGGCAATGGAGCCACCGGAGGAGACACCGCAAAAAATACCTTCCTGCCGCGCCAGCGCTCGCATGGTGTCTTCCGACTCCTGCTGTGAGATATCGAGTACGCGGTCCACCCGGGCAGCGTCATAGATGCTGGGAAGGTAGGCCTGTGGCCAGCGGCGGATGCCGGGAATACTGGATCCCTCTACCGGCTGCAGACCCACAATCTGTATGTCCGGGTTCTGCTGTTTGAGATAGGCGGAACAACCCATGATAGTGCCGGTGGTTCCCATAGATGCAACAAAGTGGGTTACGGTGCCACCGGTCTGCTGCCAGACCTCCGGTCCGGTACCGACCAGGTGGGCTCGTGGATTGTCCGGGTTGGCAAACTGGTCCAGCACGCGACCCTCACCCCTGGCCTGCATAGCCATGGCGAGATCCCTGGCGCCTTCCATCCCCTGCTCCTGGCTGACCTCGAGCAGTTCGGCGCCGTAGGCGGACATGGCCTGTTTGCGCTCGTCGCTCATGTGGGAGGGCATAATCAGGATAAGGCGGTATCCCCGCACCGCGGCGGCCATAGCGAGCGCGATGCCCGTGTTGCCGCTGGTGGCTTCTATCAGCGTATCGCCCGGGCTGATATCACCCCGTGCCTCGGCCTGGGCGATCATGCTGAGGGCCGGTCTGTCCTTGACCGAGCCCGCCGGATTGGTGCCTTCGAGCTTGCCAAGTATGGTGTTGGTAGTCTCACCCGGCAGACGTTGCAGGCGCACCAGCGGGGTATTGCCTATACAGGCTTCTATGGTTGGGTATTCAGGCATTGAGAGTTACCGCACCTCGGGGTAGCGAGTATAACGAACTTACCCGGTAATGCACCACGGGGGCATCAGGCGGCGAGCACCGCAAAGGCGACCACATACTCCAGCTCATCGGCCAGGCTCAGTTCAACCCGGTTGCCGCCCCGGCTTGTTGCCACTTCCAGGGCGCCACCAACAAGCGTGACCAGCGGCGCGCCATAGCTGTCATGACCTATGATGATATCCTGCCAGCTGACGCCCCGGCCTATACCGGTACCCAGTGCCTTGGCAATGGCTTCCTTGGCGGCAAAACGCTTGGCAAGTAAGCGCTGGGGCTGACCACTGGCGCGGTACTCCTCCTGCTCTTGCGGGGCCAGGATGCGCGCCACAAACCGCTCGCCCAAGCGCTCAACAACTTCTTCAACCCTGGAGATCTTGAGAATGTCGGTTCCAATGGCAATCAACGCGTATCCTCCTTCGTGGCTTCATCGGCGGGCCGCGTCGCCTTCCTGTGCGCCCGAAACAGGTCACGGCTGCGCAGGGGCGCATCACCCAGTTGCTGCGCCAGGACCAGTCGCAGCAGCCGCTTTGCCGTTTGCCGCGCGTCACCATGAAAGTTATCGGCGGCGATAGCCAGCAGGTCGGCTCCCTTAAAAGCGGGTTGAGCGGGGTCGACCCCGGCGCCGCGGGCCACCAGCCCATAGTCGGGGTGATAGTGGTACCAGGCCTGTGGCATTACCGCCTCACCACTATGGCCATCCATGTCGAGCTCAAAGCCGTAGCCCAGCTCCGCCAGTAATGCGAATTCAAACCGGCGCAGTACGTCATCGATTTCCAGGTCGCCGGCCAGCACGTCCAGGGTCCTGGCGTAGGCGGCAAACAGCTGCGGATGTGCGTCGTAACGATGCAGCAAGCGCATCAGTAGTTCGTTCATATACAGCCCACTGAACATTCGCTCGGCGCGCAACATAAGGGGGGGACCTGCCACCTCGGTGGCCGTGAGGTTCTTCAGGTCGGTGCGCCCGCTGAATGACAGCAGCAAGGGAATAAAGGGCTGCAACAGGGCGTTGCCGCTGCCGCCGCGGGTCTTGCGTCGGGCGCCGCGCGCCACCAGGCTGATCCTGCCCTGCTCAGCTGTGAACACCTCCAGCAACATACTGCTGTCCCGATAGGGTCGACGATGGAGGATATAGGCGGGTTGGAGGTTGATTCGCATGATTCACTTGCCAGCGGGTTCAGGACCCACTAGACATCGTCGTAGCCCAGGCTGCGCAGCGCTCTTTCGTCATCCGACCAGCCGGACCTGACCTTGACCCAGAGTCGCAGCATAACCTTGCTGTCGAATAACAACTCCATGTCCCGGCGAGCGTCGGTGCCGATAGATCGCAGGCGCGCGCCACCCTCACCAATCAGGATCCTTTTCTGCCCCTTGCGCTCCACCAGGATGAGCGCGGAAATATGCAGAACCTCTCCGTCGAGAGCGAACTCCTCTATTTCGACCGCGATGGCATAGGGTATCTCCTCACCCAGTTGACGCATAATTTTTTCGCGTACGATTTCCGCCGCCAGGAAACGCTGGCTGCGATCAGTGATTTGCTCCTCTGGAAACAGGAATTGGGAAACCGGCAGGAACTTCAGGATCTCCCTCTCCAGTTCATCCACATTGTGCTGGCGCAGCGCGGAGGCTGGCAGGATAGCCGCAAAATCAGCCTTGGTGGCGAGCATCTGCAGGTGGGGCAGCAGGCTGCTCTTATCTTCCAGCAGGTCCACCTTGTTCACAACCAGGACACAGGGCAGCCCTCCCTGTAAGATCTGCTCCAGCACCATGGCGTCTTCTTCCGTCCAGGCGGTGCGGTCCACCACGAAGACCACGAGGTCCACGTCTCGTATTGCAGCGCTCGCGGCCCGGTTCATATAGCGGTTTATCGCCTTCTCGGCATCCTTGTGCAGGCCCGGCGTGTCGACAAAAATAATCTGGTGATTCAACTCTGTCTTGATACCGACCACCCGGTGGCGCGTGGTCTGTGGCTTGCGAGAGGTGATACTGATTTTCTGGCCTAGCAGGTGGTTCAGCAGGGTGGACTTGCCCACGTTTGGCCGCCCGACGATGGCGACGTAACCACAGTGGCGCTCTTCACTGGTCATTGGCTGACAACTTCTCCAGGGCGTTGCGGGCAGCATCCTGCTCGGCCTTGCGCCGGCTTTTGCCTGAACCCGTCACCACCATCTGCGGGCGGTCCAGGCGACAGTTCACGCTGAATACCTGGTCGTGGTCTTCACCTTCTGCCGCCACCATCTCGTATTCAGGCAGCGGGTTACCGCGACCCTGCAGGTATTCCTGCAAGCGGGTTTTGGCATCCTTGTCGGCTGAGCCGCTAGCAAGCTTTTCCAGCCGCTCATTGAACCACGCCAGCACACAGGCCCTGCAAGGCTCAAAACCGCCATCCAGCAGGATAGCACCGGCCAGTGCCTCGAGGGTGTCCGCCAGGATAGATGAACGACGGTAGCCACCGCTCTTGCGCTCACCGGGGCCCAACAGCAGATGCTCCCCCACGTCCAATTCCCTGGCCACCACCGCGAGCGTTTCACCTTTAACCAGGGATGCTCGCATGCGGCTCATATCGCCTTCACTGGCAGCGGGAAAGCGTTGGTAAAGGGCCTCGGCAATGATGTGATTGACTATTGAATCACCAAGGAATTCCAGGCGTTCATTATTGCGGCTGCCCGCACTGCGATGGGTCAGCGCCTTGGTGAGCAAGTGAGGATCGTTGAAATCATAACCCAGGGCCCGCTCCAGGGCGGCCGCGTTCGCCATGACGTCGTCAGTATTTCAGCTTGCCGGTTTCGATCTCCAGGTCTTCAAACTTCATTACCGCATCGATATTTCCCATGATCGGCACCCGCGCCTCATACCTGGCATCGATGAAGGTTCTTCCATCCTTGTGGAAAACCTCTACATCCTTGGGCTTGAGGTCATAGATCTGGTTGGTATTGAAGACGGTTTCTATCTTGCGCCGAATATCCGGAATACTGTCTTCTTCGGCATTGTAGTTCGTGGCAATAGTCGACACGATTTCCCGAATACTTAAATACTCAAGGTAACGCGGCACCATTCTGATGGCGCACATGACGAAAAACCCGACCATGGCGGCCACCACCAACATACCTGGTATGGACATTCCCCGCTGGGATGAAAACGTCTTCATTTGCTGTACTCCCCGATTACGCCTAAATTATTCTATCAGGCCAACGCGGCTGAAACTCGGGACGCTGAACAACGAGTCCCAGTGCATCCAGACGGCGAAGGCCTTGCCTACTATATCCTTTTCCGGCACCTGGCCCCAAATCCTGCTGTCGCTGCTATTGTCCCGGTTATCACCCATCATAAAATAGTGCCCCGGTTTGACCTGCACGGAAAAATCCCGCGCCGGACGTGTTTCATCTACTTGTACCAGATGACTCTCACCACCCAGGGTTTCCAGCCCGAGGCGGTACCTGGAACTGCCCTCGGGCACCACCGCCAAATTATCCTGCGCCAGTTCAGTACCATTCACAAACAGACGCTTATTGCGGTAAGTGATGGTGTCCCCGGGCAGGCCTATCACCCGTTTTATAAAGTAGGTGTCATTCATATGCGGCGGAAAAAAGACCATCACATCCCCCCGCTCCGGCTCATTCAGCGCCAGCACCTTGGTGCGGACCACGGGCAGGCGAATACCGTAGGTATATTTGTTTACCAGGATGTAATCGCCCACCTCCAGGGTGGGAACCATCGAAGAAGACGGTATCTGGAACGGCTCTACCAGGAAGGAGCGAAGCACGAATACCACCAGCAGCACTGGAAAAAAAGACCGGGCATATTCGACAACAACCGGTTCCGCAGCAGTATCCGCCACCCGAGCCTGGTACTTCAGTGCCTCGCTGCTGCCCTCCTGCTGCCACTGGGGATACTGGACCTGAAGATCGGCCACGGCGCGGCGGCGCCCTGGTGCCAGCAATAGAGCGTCCAGCAACCAGATAAGGCCGCTGCCGAATACCAGGATTACCAGGATGAGGGGGAAATCGATATCCATAATCTGACCTGTCAGCCGTCCACCTTGAGCACTGCCAGGAAAGCTGACTGGGGTATCTCCACCCTGCCCACCTGCTTCATGCGTTTCTTACCCGCTTTTTGTTTGTCCAGCAATTTGCGTTTGCGGCTTACGTCACCGCCATAGCATTTGGCAGTCACGTTCTTGCGCAGCGCTTTCACGGTCTGCCTGGCGACAATCTTGCCGCCTACGGCGGACTGGATTGCCACGTCGAACATCTGCCTGGGGATAAGTTCTTTCATTTTTTCAGTCAGCACACGCCCTCGATGCTGCACCTGGTCACGGTGCACGATGACAGCCAGTGCGTCCACCCGCTCGCCGTTGATCAGAACGTCCAGCCGCGACAGCGTGGCTGCCTCAAACCGCTCAAAGCTGTAATCCAGCGATGCATAGCCACGACTCACAGACTTGAGGCGATCAAAGAAGTCCAGCACGACCTCAGCCATCGGAATGTCATAGGTGAGCGACACCTGGGCACCCAGGTATTGCATATCTTTTTGCAGGCCGCGTTTTTCCACGCAAAGGGTAATGACGTTGCCGAGGTAGTCGTGCGGCACAAGTATATGGCAGCGGGCAATCGGCTCGCGCATTTCCTCGATATCTCCAACATCCGGCAGCCGCGAGGGATTGTCTACCAGCAGTATCTCGCCGTTCTTTCTGACGACCTCGTAGATCACTGTCGGGGCGGTGGTGATCAGGTCGAGGTCGTACTCACGCTCCAGCCGCTCCTGGATGATCTCCATATGCAGCATGCCGAGAAAGCCGCAGCGAAAACCGAAGCCCAGGGCGTCAGACGTCTCCGGCTCATAAAAGAGCGAGGCGTCATTGAGGGTCAGCTTGGCCAGGGCATCGCGGAAATCCTCGTAGTCATCGGAGGAGATGGTAAATATCCCGGCATAGACCTGTGGTTTCACACGCTGGAAACCGGGCAGACCCGGCACTTCATCCTGGCGCTGGGCGTGAATCAGCGTGTCGCCCACCGGCGCGCCATGTATGTCCTTGATGCCGGCCACCACGAAACCCACCTCGCCGGCCTGCAACACATCGCACTCCAGCCGCTTGGGAGTGAATATACCGACCGCATCCACCTGATGGGACTTGCCGATAGACTTTGCCACGATTTTGTCACGCTTGCGCAGTTGGCCGTTCTTTACCCTGACCAGGGAAACCACCCCAAGGTAGTTATCGAACCAAGAGTCAATGATCAGCGCCTGCAGCGGTTCCTCACGATCACCTTCCGGCGGCGGAATCCGGTGGACGAGGGTTTCCAGGGCATCCTCTATGCCCAGACCCGACTTGGCACTGACCAGGCAGGCGTCGGTGGCATCAATACCGATGATTTCCTCGATCTCTACCTTGACCCGGTCGGGATCGGCCTGGGGAAGGTCCATTTTATTGAGGATGGGCACCACTTCCAGCCCCTGCTCAATGGCGGTATAGCAATTGGCCACCGATTGGGCCTCCACTCCCTGGCCGGCGTCGACGACCAGCAGGGCACCCTCGCATGCCGCGAGAGAGCGCGACACTTCGTAGGAGAAGTCCACGTGGCCCGGGGTATCAATAAAATTGAGCTGATAGACCTGCCCGTCCCTGGCGGTATAGTCCAGCGTGACACTCTGGGCTTTGATGGTGATACCTCGCTCGCGCTCGATATCCATTGAATCGAGCACCTGCGAGTCCATTTCCCGGGCGCTCAGTCCACCACAATGCTGGATAAACCGGTCCGCGAGCGTGGATTTACCGTGGTCGATGTGGGCAATGATAGAAAAATTGCGGATGTGGCTGAGATCACTCACTCAATAAGGCTCGGTTAGCGCAGACTATGACTGCTGCTGCGCAAAAACAGTTGGGGAGAGCGGCCACGCGGACCACCCTTGAAAAAACGCGAGATTGTACCCCAACCGGAATGCAACCGCCACGTCCGGGGGTCCTGGCCCGGAAGAGAGAACGCTCTCCTTCGGGCCAGGAGTGGCCTGCCGCCCTGGCGGCCGGGGTCAATCCTTGAGTTTGAGACCGATAAACAGGGGAGAGCCGCGCCTGATAAGGCGCAACGGAACCGAACTGCCGCCACGCAGCTCGGCCACCGCCTCTTCATAGGCTGACGCGGACTTGATCGGGGTAGAGCCCACCAGGGTGATGACATCGCCAGGCAGAACCCCTGCGTCAGATGCAACCGTGTCAGGAAGCACCTCCCGCACCACCACTCCACCATTGATACCGAAGCGCTCCAACAGCTCTGGCGGCGCAGTTTCAACTACCAGTCCCAGTCTGCCGCCCTGGCCCGAGCTGCTCTGGCCGGCAGCGAGGCTATAGCTGTCCTCTGCATCAAGGCCACCGACTTTGACATTAATCTTCTTGCGTTTCTTGTCGCGCACTATCTGCACTGGTACCGAGGAATCTGGCGCGACCAGGCCAACCACGTGGGGCAGGTCAGCGGAGGCAGGGATATCCTGGCCGTCGAAGGTGATGATAATGTCCCCTGCCTTCAGCCCGGACTTGTCCGCCGGGCCATCTTCCGCGACCTGCACCAGCAGCGCGCCGCGCGGCCTGTCCAGGCCAAAAGATTCGGCCAGGTTCTTGTCTACATCCTGTATCGTCACTCCCAACCAACCCCGGGTTACACGCCCCTGGGCTTTCAACTGGTCCACAACATTGCGCACGACGCTGACAGGTATTGCAAAGGACAGGCCGATAGACCCACCGCTGCGCGTGAAAATCTGGGAATTGACACCAACCACATCCCCATCAAGGTTAAACAGTGGCCCGCCGGAGTTGCCGGGATTGATGGCTACATCAGTCTGGATAAAAGGGACATAGTTTTCATTGTTCTCGGTGGGAAGGCTGCGGCCCTTGGCGCTGACAATCCCGGCGGTCACCGAATAGTCAAGGCCAAAAGGGGAACCGATAGCCAGCACCCACTCCCCGACTTCAAGGTCGTTCGTGCTGGCCAGCTTCAGAGCTGGCAGATCCTCGCCTTTTACCCGCAGCAGCGCCAGATCCGAGCGGGGGTCGGTACCCACTACTTCGGCGTCGAACTCACGCCGGTCACTGAGTCGGACCAGAACGCTCTCGGCGCCATCGACTACATGGTTATTGGTCACAATATACCCGTCTCGAGAAATGATAAACCCGGAGCCCATTGCCATCTGTTCCCGAGGTGAAGGGGGCCCACCGCGGAACTCAAAAAATCGCCTGAGGTACTCGGGCATCTGTTCGACATCAGGATGCCCACGGCCACCCTGGGCGGCGCCCTGTTGCACAACAATCTTGACTACCGCAGGCGAATTCTTCTGCACTATTTCGCGAAATTCCGGCAGCGAGGAGGCGGCTACCAGCGAGGGCAGCAGTAAGGCAAAGGTGAAAAAAACAGAGCCCACAATTCGGTTGATCGCATTCATAGTTGGTTTCCCGCTAACGTTGGGTTAATCAAAGAGGTTCAAAATCAGATCGAGCGAACAGACAAGGTAGCCCGCGGCAGTACTTCCATCAGGGTCGGTTGCAATGCCATGTCCTGGCGATGTCGCCAGGCGTGCCAACGCACCAGGGCAAAACCAGCAGCAAGACCGGCCACCGCTGCACCCACAGTCAACAGCTCGGAGCTGCCGGGCCAGAGGCTGTCGACACCCGCTGCCGCCGCCAGCATACAGACCAGGGGAAGCAAGTAAACCACCACAGAGCCGCGCAGAATAACCTGCTCGGGTATGCTGATGCGGACCTGGTCGTCGACATGACAGGAACTGGTGTCCAGCTCGCCTGGCAGGACCCGGACATAGCCTGTGCGTCCATCGCCAATGCGATTCAACAGACCGTGACCACAACCTTTGTTGGCTGCACAGCTGCCACAGGTACTCTGGCGAATAGTCTCAACCCATAGCGCCTGCGGCTCCACCGCCACCACCCTGCCCGTTTCAACCAGCATGTCAAGATGCTTCCACGATCGAATCGGCCACCATCCTGGCCGTATTGAGCGGTACTTCACCGATGACGGTGACCAACACCGGGATGCCTTTCATGTGCATCCCCCTGGTATAGGACAGGGTTCCGCCGGTGCGCGCAACTCCCTCGCCCGGCTGGATACCCTGGCTCAAGGCTTCTACAAATATGGAAAACACCGCCAGTCCGTCGGTGTAGGTTTTGCGACTGGACACCGCTGCCTGTTGATCTGTAGCGGTAAAGCCCTGTGGCACCCAGTTCACAGTCCAGGCGAGTTTGCCCCCACCGCCGGTGGTTAACTGGCGTGCCGCGTGGTCGGGATGCTCGGCCTTATGCACCAGGTGCGGGCCGCTCCCACCCCCCGGGTTCGCGGTAAAGGACAGGCTGGCAAACTGGAACTTTTCAAGAATCTTGTCGCCCCGGCCAATCGTGGTACTTTTGAGCAGCAGGCCGGTTTCCTGGTCAAGTTCCAGTACATAACCGTAGCGATACATATCCCTTGGCTGGATCAGAATCCGCACTGCCTGGCGGCCTGCGACCAACTCCCCGTCGGTCACACCAAAACGATAGTTACGCGCCAAGCCACAGTCTCCTGACTGCAGGGACGAGCCCAGTTGCAGCAGCTTGTGTCCCGGATGAATGCATTCCAGTGGATGATCGACGCGAATGACTTCCGCCCCCTGGCCGGTCAGCTCGGTGAGGCGTTCGGAAGCCATTCCGCCCTCTATAGTATTGGCGACCTCCATGGCCTGCATTTCATCACCACGCTGGAAAGTGACCACACCATGATAGCTGACCTGTTGCAGGCTCCGTGACATCTTGTCCAGCCAGGCGAGCGCGCCGGCATCTGTGCTGGGACAATCGGCACCGGCCCGGGCAACCCAGAGCATCAAGCCTGCAAATGAACACAGGAGGAGGAAAAAACGCCGGTTGCTACTGCTCTTCACAATCAAACGGTCCCTACTCCTGAATACGCGGTACGCGTGCAAATGGCACCAGGCCATTGGGAGAATTCAGCGCTGCATGTTCCGCGTGCTCCTGCATATACCTTTGCAAGCGCTGTCGCGCAAGTTCCTGGTAGGCGGTATGAGTGGCAGGCTGGAGCACCGGCACACTGCTTTGGGTGCCGTAACTCGCCTGCACCGAGGTGGCGCCAAGACTGTTTACCATGCCCACGGGAGAAACACTGCTGGCGACGGCCTGGCCGTCATAATTACCACTTTCCAGCTGCGCCAGTTGCTGCCCGCCAAGTACTACCGCCAGCGTTACCGAGGCCGCAACGGCGACACTGGATAATGGCCGCAGCCAACGCTGCCGAAACCCCGGGCTACTCCGCCCAGTGCCACCCAGCGCATCGCGCACCCGGGACGAAATGTCCAGTTCCAGATGCGCGGGCTGTTGCCCGCTGGTCATGGTACGCACTATGTTGTACCTGACCCAGGTGTCTCGCAGCTCCGGATCGCCCGCAGCTTGCGACAATACCCGCTCCACTTCCAGCTCGTTGGCTTCATCGTCCAACAACGCGGACAGGGACTCTCGCATCATTTCACTCATAACCGTTTTCCTTCGCGCCTGCGCGCGCTATCTGGTACCGCAAAGCTGTGAACGCTGCTTCGCTATTGCACATTGCCATCCAACTGCGCCCTCACCCGCACATCAATCGCCTCCCGGGCCCGAAATATTCTCGAGCGCACGGTACCGACAGGGCACTCCATGATGTCGGCTATATCCTCATAACTGAGACCATCAAATTCGCGTAAAGTTACCGCCGTTCGCAAGTCTTCCGGCAGTTCGCGGATCGCCCGCTCTACCACTTCCTTAAGCTCGGCACCAAACAGCGCATTCTCGGGGGTCTCAATCTCGTGCAGTGCCCCGCCACTGGCATAATACTCAGCGTCATCAACATCCACGTCCGAACCAGGTGGCCGGCGTGAACGGGAGACCAGGTGATTCTTGGCCGTGTTAATCGCGATCCGGTAAAGCCAGGTATAAAATGCACTGTCACCGCGAAATCTGGGCAGGGCCCGGTAGGCCTTGATAAACGCCTCCTGTGCCACGTCCTGCACTTCATCAGCGTCGTGCACATATCGACTGATCAGGCCAAAAATACGGTGCTGGTACTTCAACACCAACATGTCAAAAGCCCGTGAGTCGCCTTTTTGTACCCTGGCAACCAGCTGCTGGTCCGTCGCTGCGGCAGTCACGCCCTGCACCCCTCCCTAGTCCATGACATCACTGCCGTGCCGAACAACCGGCCCCTAACTGGATAGACAACACAACTCACGGCAAGTTCGATGCCACGAGCGGATTGCCGGCTAAAAGAGCCAGGGATTTCGATAAAGTTCCTCAACAGGGTATTTCCTTATTGGCCGCCAGCTCGTATATACTCAAGTGCAGCGACGCGACGAAAGCTAAGCCTTTGACTCGCATAATATATTTCACCCTCTGACGCAGCAAGCACAGCGCTCTATGCCTACCCCACACCAACACGATGTGCTCATCATCGGCACAGGCGCAGCCGGCCTCAGTCTCGCCCTGCACCTGCCCGGGCACTTGAAAGTAGCCCTGATCTGCAAAGCCCAGCTCAACGCGGGTTCCACCTACTGGGCCCAGGGCGGCATGGCAGCGGTACTGCACACCCGAGACACTGTGGATTCCCATGTGGAGGATACTCTTGCCGCGGGGGCGGGGCTGTGCCGGCGCGAAGCTGTCGAGTTTACAGTAAATAATAGCCGCAGGTGCGTGGAGTGGCTGGTTGAGCAGGGCGTGGACTTTGATATGCGTGAAGACCAGGCCGCCATAGAGCAACGGGAGTTTCACCTGACCATGGAGGGCGGTCACAGCCACAGGCGCATCATTCATGCCGCCGATCGCACTGGCAGTGCGATTTCGGAAGTTCTGACGGAAAAGGCTCGCCAGGCCCCCAATATCGAACTGTTCACCCACCGGGTCGCGGTCGATGCGGTGGTCGAGGATGGTCGTTGCCAGGGCGCTTACATCCTCAACCGCGAGACCGACCGCGTGGAGTTGTTCCAGGCTAGAGCGGTGGTGCTCGCGACCGGCGGCGCCAGCAAGGCGTATCTTTACACCAGTAATCCCGATGGCGCGAGCGGGGACGGCATCGCCATGGCCTGGCGGGCAGGCTGCCGGGTTGCCAACCTGGAATTCAACCAGTTTCACCCGACCTGCCTGTATCACCCGAGGGCAAAGTCTTTTCTCATCACAGAAGCCATTCGCGGTGAGGGCGGCAAACTCCTGCTGCCCGACGGCACGCGCTTTATGGACAGTTTCGATCCCCGGGGTGAACTCGCCTCAAGGGATATCGTCGCGCGAGCGATAGACCACGAAATGAAACGCCTGGGTGCCGATTGTGTTTTTCTTGATATCTCGCACCAACCGCGCGAATTTTTACAGAGCCACTTTCCCACCATCATGGCCCGTTGCGCGGAGTTTGGCATCGACATCAGCAGCGAGCCCATTCCGGTGGTACCCGCGGCTCACTACACCTGTGGCGGCGTTATTGTTGACACCCGAGGTCGCACTGACCGAGCCGGCCTCTACGCCATTGGGGAGACTTCCTGCACCGGCCTGCACGGCGCCAACCGCATGGCCAGCAACTCACTATTGGAGTGCATCGTCTACGCCGAATCCGCGGCCAGCGACATTGCCCGGACCCTACCTGCCATAGCCGACCCGGCGCCTGCCGCGGCCTGGGACGAAAGCCAGGTGACGAATTCGGATGAAGACGTGGTGATATCCCACAACTGGGATGAGTTGCGCCGCTTTATGTGGGACTACGTCGGAATCGTTCGCACCGACAAACGCCTGCAAAGAGCACTGCACCGGGTGCAATTACTGCAGGCGGAAATTGCCGAATACTACGGCAACTACAAGGTTGGCAATGACCTGCTGGAACTTCGCAACCTGGCTATGGTGGCCGAACTGATGATTCGCTGCGCGATCTCCCGTAAGGAAAGCCGCGGCCTCCACTACACCCTGGATTATCCTGGGCTATTGCCGGTCGCCGAGGATACTGTGCTCACCCCTGACAACTCACCGCTGCAGGGCGAGGCGCACCCGCAAATGACGCAATTGCGCCCTGGGCGCGCTGTCGGGGAACAGAAAGACTGAATGGCGCCTGCCATCGAGTGAGTCAATCCAGGACAGGTAAATTATCCAGGGCGCGCAGCTGTGGCGCGGATGCAGGGTAACCGGCCTGCATTTTGACTTGCACTCCAGCAGCCACTGGCCGCTGCACCAGCTCAGGCAGGCACCGACCCAGGGCTGCAACGCCAGCCGCCAGCAGCACACGGTCGCTGCCGGCAGCAACAGTAGAGCCTGCATGGGGTAGCCCCGTTGAAAAAGCCGATAGAGACTCGCCAGGGCGAGTAAACACAGAAGCCCGTGAACCAGCCGGTAAATATGCGAGTTACCGATTACCAGGCGCAGTGAGGGCGAACTCGAGTATCTTGTTGACAATAGCGGAAAGCTCCTGGTCCTGCGGCTGCTCGCGCTGCATGAACCAGGTGAAAAGATCCTGGTCCTCGCAGCTCATCAGTTGCTGGAATCGCTGCCGGTCCTGCTCGTTCAAGTGGGCATAGCGGGCGACCACGAATGGTTCCAATACAAGATCGAGCTCAAGCATGCCGCGCCTGCTGGCCCAACGCATCCGATTGATTTCTTCCTTGGGTATAGTGCCAGTCATAGTCGCTCTCGAGGCCATCAAAGTCGGTCAGTATATAGCCAAATGCCGCCACATACCCGCCTACGCGCAGGCCGGAGCTGACAGCCCGGGCGACAGGCACTATGATTGGCCTCCAGACCATCCCGAGTAATGACTTTGACCTGCCACTACGCCAAGCTGGACCAGGAGGCCCTGCTCCATCTGCAAGGGCCCGACGCACTGACTTTCCTGCAGGGCCAGGTCACCTGCGACACGCGCAAGCTAAGCCCTGCTGTTGCACTGCCCGGTGCCTGCTGCACAGTGCAAGGGCGGGTCGTGGCCGACTTCCTGTTGTGCACACCAGTGGAGGATCATCTGGTCTTGCGGTTGCGCCGGGATATTCGCGCAACGCTGGCCGATGTGCTCGCAAAATACATCGTGTTCTCAAAAGCAACCCTGGATTCCGGGCGCGAGGACTGGCAGGTGCTGGCCTGCTGGGGGCCAGGGGCGCCCGCGGCGTTGCGGGAAATCTTCGGCGCACTACCCCGGGAACAGTATGGGGTATGCTCCGGGGACGGATATACCCTGATCCAGATAGACGAAGCCGGCCTGCAATTTGAATGCTACCTGCAACAGGGTGAGGTCGTGAGACTGCAGCCCCAGCTTGAGCAGCTGATGGAGGCCGACACCGAATCCAATTGGCAGTCCCTGCAGATCGCCAACGGCATCGCGCGCATCGAGGCGGGTACCACAGGCGAGTTTATCCCGCAGATGCTGAATTACGATGTCACCGGGCATATCAGCTTCAACAAGGGGTGCTATACCGGGCAGGAAGTCGTAGCGCGCATGCACTATCGCGGCAAACCCAAACGCCGGCTGTACCTGGCGAATATCAGGGGCAGCGATTTGCCGCCCCGCTCGCCGGTTGCGGGAGACTCACTGTTTGGTGGAGGCAGCGACCAGCCGGCGGGCAATATCATCAACCGGGCGAGCGCCCAGGACGCCGGTGTCGATTTGCTGGTGACATCAACCACAAAGGGCATAGACGCGGGACTGCATCTGCTCGACAGCGAGGGCCCCTCGCTCAGCACCACCCCGGTACCCTACCCCATTCCAGAACGATAGAGTCTGTTGCTGAAGCGGTAATCCAGGCGCTTTGGCTACCCCGGCAGGCGCCAGTCAATACCGCCCTTGCCACGTGCGGCGAGGTACTCGTTGGCAGCAATAAAATGACCACAACCAAAAAAGCCACGGTGAGCACTCAGGGGTGAAGGGTGCGACGCCTCAAGTACACAGTGACGCTGCCGGTCTATCAGGCTGCCCTTGCGCTGTGCGTAGCTGCCCCAGAGCAAAAACACCACGCCTTCACACCGCTGGTTGACAATATCGACAACCCGGTCGGTAAACGTTTCCCAACCCTTGCCCTGGTGTGAGGCCGCGCGTCCCGACTCCACCGACAACACGCTGTTAAGCAGCAGCACACCCTGGTCAGCCCAGCTCGTGAGATGGCCATGCCCGGGTATGGGGTAGCCAAGCTCGTCGCGAATTTCCTTGAATATATTTTGCAAAGAGGGAGGCACCTTCACCCCCGGCTTTACTGAAAAACACAGGCCGTGCGCCTGCCCACCACCATGATAGGGGTCCTGTCCCAGCACAACGACTTTCACCTGGTCCAGCGGCGTATGGGCAAACGCATTAAAGATCTCATCACCCGCGGGGAAAATCACCTTGCCCGCCTTTTTCTCCGCCAGCAGGAAAGACCGCAGTGATGCCATATAGGGCTGCTCGAACTCCGCTGCCAATTGCTCCAGCCAGGCGCCCTCAAGTTGCACCGGCCGGGCTTTTCCTGACGGTGCTTCGCTCAGTTGCACGCCGCCATCAACATGACCTGCTCATACACAGCCCGCCCCCGTTCCGGCCCACTGGAATGCCTACTCAACGTGTCTGTGGGAACCAGCCGTTTGCTGCGCTGCCGTTTACCGGCGGGTGCGTTCTCCAGCGTAGCCAATGGAATTTCAGTAAATGCAGCTCGCCTTCTCGCCGCCGGGGCATCCTGGTAAAGGGTGGTGCGCATGCGTGGCAAGCGTCCTGCCGAGACAATTTGCTGCTCCATAAACGCCGGGGACCATTCCTGGCCGTGACCAGAGCCGGCCGCCCGGGTAATACTCTCGTTCATCAGGGTGCCTCCCAGGTCGTTGACTCCGGCGGCGAGACAGGCCGCCACACCCTGCGCGCCCATTTTCACCCAGGACGCCTGGATATTATCGATCAAACCGTGCAGCACCAGCCTTGCGACTGAGTGCATCAGCAGCGCCTCCCGGAAGGTGGGGCCCTTCCGGGCTTTACCCTTCAGATACATGGGTGCTTCCATGTGCACGAAGGGCAGCGGCACGAACTCGGTAAACCCCCCTGTGCGGCGCTGCAATTCGCGGATATGCCACAGGTGGCGCGCCCAATGGTGCACTTGGTCGATATGGCCATACATAATGGTGGCAGTGGTGGGTAGCCCCGCTTCGTGAGCCGCCTCGATAACCTCAAGCCACTGGTCGGTACTGAGTTTGTCCGGGCACAACAGGCGCCGAACGTCATCGTGCAGGACTTCCGCTGCGGTGCCGGGCAGTGTACTCAGTCCCGCCTGTTTCAGCTGTTGCAGGAAGGAATCGATATCTACGCCCAGTGTGGCGGCACCCTGTGACACTTCCAGCGGCGAAAAGGCGTGCACATGCATACCCGGGGAGGCTGCGCGCACAGTGTGCAGAATGTCGAGGTAGGTCTGGCCGGTGTAATCCGGGTGAATACCACCCTGCATACAGACCTCGGTTGCCCCCCGCTGCCAGGCTTCGCTGCAGCGCCCGGCGATATCCCGGGCACTGATATCGTAGGGCAGACCGCGCAGGTCTTCACTGTGCTTGCCCTTGGAAAATGCGCAGAACTGGCATTTGAAGTAGCACACATTGGTGTAGTTGATATTGCGGTTCACCACGTAGGTAACCGTGTCGCCATTAACCTGCCGCCTGAGGTCGTCCGCCTGGCCCACCAGCCAGGCAAAATCGTCGCCACGGGCCCGGAACAGCCTGCTTATATCCGCTTCCGCCAGGTCATCGCCCTGCCGACAGCGCGCGACGATCTCGCGCAAATCTGCTGATACTGTCTGCGCCGCCGGAACCGCCGCGAGCAGCCGCGCTTCCACCGCCGGCATTGGCCGTTCTTCCCCTGGCACCCAGTCATCGCGGCGAGCAAAGCCGCCGGCGTCACTCTGTCTCAGCACTGCGCTGTGCACCCGCGGATGCAGCCAGCGATCAGCCGCGCTGGCAAATCCGGGGTAAATCGTCAGGCGCTGGTCCAGGAACTTGCCCGCCGCCGCAGTCTCCCGGGAAAGCTGTTCCAGGTGCGGCCATGGCGCTTCCGGGTTGACGTGGTCAGGAGTCAGCGGTGACACCCCACCCCAGTCATTGATACCCGCGGCAACCAGTTGGGGCAAGACCCCGGGACTGAGGTTGGGGGGTGCCTGGATGCTCATATCGGGACCAAAAACCAGACGCGCTATGGCTATGGTCCAAAGCAGTTCATTGAGATCCGGTTCCGGAGCGGAGGCCATCAGGGTACCCGGCTTCGCGCGGAAATTCTGCACGATCACTTCCTGCAGGTGGCCGTGACGCTCATGCACTGCGCGCAAAGCCAGTAGCGACTCGATGCGTTCGCGACGGGTTTCGCCTATACCAATGAGAATACCTGAGGTAAACGGCACTGCCGCCTGGCCAGCCAGTTCCAGGGTCTGCAGGCGCACTGCCGGATCCTTGTCGGGGGAACCGTAGTGCGGCATGCCTTTTTCACACAGGCGCCCGGAGGCCGATTCCAGCATGATGCCCATGGAAGCGCTCACTTCCCTGAGTCCGGCGATTTCGGCGGCGGTCATGCAGCCCGCATTGATATGGGGTAACAAGCCGGTCTCATCCAATACCCTGGCCGCGACATGGCACAGATAGGACAGCGTGTCGGGAAAACCCAGCTTTTCCAGTGCCTTTCTGGCCGCGCTGTAGCGCAGCTCCGGCTTTTCGCCCAGCGTGAACAGTGCCTCCTGGCAACCCAGGCGGGCGCCCTGGTGACACAGCTCCAGAACCTCGTCCACCTGCATAAACGCGCGATCGATCTTTTTCGGCGTACGGGCAAAGGTGCAGTAGTGACAGACATCACGACACAGGTGAGTAAGCGGGATAAATACCTTGCGCGAGTAGGTCACGACATTTCGAAAACCCTGGTCCCTGAGAACCCCGGCCACCGCAGCAAGTCGTTCAGTATCGGCGACCTCTGCCAGCGCCAGTGCCTGCCCGTCGCTGAGGGGCTGCCCCGCAAGCACTTCAGCTTGCAATGCCTGCCAATCAACCATCAACTCACCCCTTTGTTTCCGGGCGTCAAATCGCCCAGGCCCAACGATTCCAGCGCCAGGCTGAGCCGCGCGCCCAGCTCGGCACCGTGCAGAAAAGCGCCGGTATGGCCCTCTATAATACTGTCGAGCTGACGCAGCAGTAGCGCCACGTCGGCGGGTTCATCCACGTCCAGCCCCGTTCCCAGGCGACGCAACACCACGGCAGGGATCTCCCTTGCGCGGGCTGACGCAAGGTGTCCGGCACAGCTGTCGTGGCCAAAGCAGAACGCCGGCATACTGGCCATATCAAAACTCAGCAGGTTGGTCCCTGTCCCGTGGCGGTCACAGCCTATCAACACCCCGCGGCCGCGACTGTCCAGCACCGCAGAAATATCGTCGGCGGACAACAGAGGCAGGTCCGCGTGAACCACCAGCACTGGTTGCTGGTGCTCCGCCAGAAGACGACTACTGGCCGCACGCGCTATCGCGTTGAGCCCGCGACAGTCAAAGGCCTTCTCGGGCCAGTGCAGCGCGCCATACTGCGCCGCCAGAAGGTGCGCCGACGGATCATCTGACAACAGGGTTATGCCCGCCACTTCCGGATGTGACGCCAACACGGTCAGCACATCTTCGAGCATTGCCTGGGCCAGGCCACGTCGCTCCGACGGGCTGAGTAAACCCGCCAGCCGGGTCTTAGCCCGCACAAGATCCTTAAGAGGTACCAGTGCCTGTACCACTGCTATCAGCTCCCGCCCAATTGTAGGACAAAACGCGCGAGTTCCTGCTTGTCCGCCCTGCTCTTCATCACAGTCGACGTGAGGGCCACTTCCACCCCCAACTCACGAATCGCCTCCGTCATTGTAGCGTCACCCTCATCAATCACGAAGCAGTCCATAAGTCCCGGGTAACGGTTGCAGTAGTGCCTGGCAACACCCAGGGCCGACACATCCATACCGAGTTCAGTCATCATTTTTCCCGCCGGACCCTTCAGCGCTTTACCGCCGACTATAGGCGACACAACCCGTACCGGCGCCGGGTTGTCTCGCAAAGCCAGCCACAGACCAGGCATCTGGAGGATGGGGTCGACACTGACAAAGGGGTTGGAGGGACAGATAATCACGCTGCCAAAGCCCTTTTGCTGCAAGCGACGCATGACATCGCGATTGGGGCGGGCGGCGGATATCCCATCAAAACTGAACCCGCTTACCGCTGGTTCGCACTGGTCGCGCACAAAGTAGTGTTGAAACGGCAGGTCGCCGCCATCGGTATGCACTGTGGTATGTACAGGATCGTCTGTCATGGGGTAAACATGGCTGGCGACACCGAGCCGTGTTGCCAGGTCAGCTGTGCAGGCGCTGAGCCTGGCACCCGCCTTTATTTGCTGGGTACGCCACAGATGAGTGGCCATGTCCCGGTCTCCCAGCCTGAACCAGGTCTCTGCGCCCAATTGCTCCAGGGCGGCCATCGTCTGCCAGGTTTCGCCTTCCAGACCCCATCCCAGCGTGGCGTTTGCGCGGCCGCTAAGGGTATACAGCAAGGTGTCTATGTCCGGGCTGATGTGCAGCCCCAGGTGCGTGAAGTCATCTCCGGTATTGACCAGGGCATGCAGCTGTCCGGGGGCCAGCAGATCCGCCAGGCCCAGTGCAAGCTTGGCACCTCCGACGCCGCCGGTCAGCGCCAGTATGTCCTGTTGCGCAAGCGTCATCAGCGAAACATGTCCATGGCACGATCACGTATGAGCTTGCCCGAACCCTCGCTCGACGGCGGCAATTGTGCCCCCCTGGCCAGCACGACAGGCAGGCCCTGGGTCGCCTGCCCCATCAATAGAGAGGCGGCCGCCGCCAGCTCGTCGGCGACGGCCGGTTCGGTAACCTGCAGCACGTTCCCGAACATATCCAGCTCGCCGATCTGGTTGAGGACCGGGTCCAGGCCTGCCGTGCCTATCGCGATACCCACCGTGCCGTTGCGCCAGGCGCGGCCGGTACTGTCATTGATAATCACCTGGGGGGCCACGCCGACACGCGCCTCCAGAGCACTGCGCAAAGCGCGGGCCGACCCGTCAGGGTCTAGGGGTAACAACAACACCTGCGGGTCTTCGGCGCTGTTGGCGATGTTGGATCGATCGATACCCGCGTTGGCGTGGACATAGCCATTGCGATGCTCAACGATGATAACGCCCGGGCGAACTCGAATGACCTCGCGACTTTCCCCCAGCATCACCTCTACCTGCCGCGGGTCCTTTTGCGCCCGCCGTGCGAGCTCCAGCGCTTCGGGACCCGGGGTCACATCCGCCAGGCGGACGTAGCGCCCCTCGGCCTTGGATACGATTTTCTGCGCGATCACCAACACATCACCGGTCTGCAACTGCAGCGCGTTGTGATGTAGCGCATCGGCTAGAAGCTGGCCCAGATCATCCCCCGGTTCCACCAGGGGAAAACCCTCAAGGGCTATCAACTCCAGCCTGGCGGGCATCAGGCATCTCCCAGTCCACTGATCTTTATCCCCGCATGACAGCCGTACTGCTTGTTAATCGAAATCAGCACGGAGGTGAGCGCCTCCGCGGCGGCCGCATTGTTGATCATGCCGGCGTGAAAGCCCCGCATACCCGCCGCCTCGACCAGAGTAATAACCTGCTGTCGCGCCTCTTTCTTATTGCCGCTGACAAGCACATCGCACTCCACGCCCTTGCCTTCCTGCAGGTGAGCCGCGGCCACATTCTGGAAAGCGGATACCACCCGCACATCCTCTCCCAGCAGGTCCTGGGCGATCTGCCCGGCGCTGCCTTCTGCCGGCAGCTGCACCCTGGCTACCCTGGGAGGCACCAGTGGCACAGTGACGTCGATAAGAATCTTCCCCTGCAGCTGTGCCCGCACCGACTCCAGGGTACTGACCTGGTGGCTGAACGGCACTGTCAGGGTAACGATTTCAGCGGCAGCGGCTGCGTCAGGATTGGACATGGCCTGCACCGTGACCTGGGCGACACCGCGCTCCGCCATGACTTCCCGCAGGTCCGCGACAGCGGCCTCGGCTTTTTCCTGGGTGCGGGAGCCAATAATCACCGTGTAACCCGCCTGT
The DNA here is from genome assembly GCA_963765545.1 of uncultured Gammaproteobacteria bacterium. Lineage (GTDB taxonomy): Bacteria > Pseudomonadota > Gammaproteobacteria > Pseudomonadales > Halieaceae > JARRPM01. The sequence continues at coordinate 1,039,667 of CAVXWW010000004.1, forward strand.
GCCCAGCGGCGTGCGAGCCCTGTGCCGAGGTCGCCCGTGCCGCCAAGAATGGCGAGCACCGGTAAATTTTCTGTGGTCATATCTCTCCGTACTATCTAAGGTTGCGAGGGCAAGCGGGGTTTCGCTGCCCGGGAATATCCAGCTCCCACGAATTCGGTTAGGATGGGCGCGGCCGAGGCATATTATGTAAATCAATGGCCAACCACAAGTCGCGACATAACAGCGACCGAAGGAGTCCAAGTATATGAGCAACCCGCTGGATTTTAGCGGCAGTGTCGTCCTGGTGACCGGTGGCGGCAAGGGGATAGGCAAGGGGATCGCAGAAACCTTTCTCGCAGCAGGAGCTCAGGTGGTCGTCTGCGGACGTTCCCGGCCAGCAAGCCTGCCGGAGCAAGGGGGGCATCAGGCGACCTTCATAAGCTGCGATGTAAGGGAGTTTGACCAGATCGAAGCCTGTATGGACCAGGTAGAAGAACAGTTCGGCCGTCTCGACGTTTTGATCAATAACGCCGGCGGTGCCCCCTTTGCCGACGCGGCAACTGCATCACCCAGATTCTCGGAAGCGATTATCCGCCTGAACCTGATCGCCCCACTTAACTTCAGCCAGCTGGCCAACCGGGTGATGCAGGATCAGCCAGCGGGTGGCTGCATCATCAATATCGCCAGTGTCAGCACCCTGCGACCATCGCCCGGTACCGCGGCATATGGGGCGGCCAAGGCCGGACTGGTCAACCTCGGCAGCTCCCTGGCAGTTGAGTGGGCGCCCCGGGTTCGCGTCAACGCAGTCGTTGTCGGCCTGACCCAAACAGAGCAATCGGCCCTGCACTACGGTGACGAAGATGGTATTGCCGCCGTGGCCAACACCATACCCCTGGGCCGCATGGGCCTGCCCGCCGACGTCGGCAATGCCTGTCTCTTCCTCGCCTCTTCGCTGGCCTCCTACGTGAGTGGGACCAGCTTTGCAGTTCATGGTGGCGGCGAGAAACCGGCCTTTCTGGCGGCGGCGAATGTTAGAGAAAAAAGCCAATAATTTCCCAAACAGCCCACCACCAGCCGTTTGTAGGGTATTGATATAAGGGTATACTTTGATAAATGGAGTAACCTGCTTCAGATTTCCGCGCCCCATGGATGGTCCGGAATTACCCAGCATGCAGAGGTCAAATGCCTGAACCCCTAGTGCAGCGCGTCGAACAAACCGCGAAACTCGAACTGGAGGACGGCACCCGGCTGGTCGGCGACCTGTCATCGATGCCCGACGGAGGGTTGCAGCTGGCGGCAACGCAGGTCTTGCGCTACCCCGGTGAAGGAAAACAGCCTGCGCTGCACACCGGCTCCAGGGCCACACTGGTGGTGGAGGACGCTCAAAGCGACAGCGGTGGTGACACAAGCAGTCCCGTTGAACTGACAAAAATTAACGGCAGCACACTCATATTGTCTTTCACCGACGCCGGTGCCGATGCCTCCAGGCGAATTCAGGCCGCGCTGGGTGAAAGTGACCAGCCGTCTTCTGGGGCAGTTGACCGCACGGGGTATGCGAGCGCACTGGAGCAGCTGGAACGAGAAAGCCTCTCGCGGCTTGAGAAGCGATTGAAACCCTTTGTCGGCGAGCTCGCCGATCATTTATTTGACCTGTCCACCCGGGTTCGTCAATCAAGTTCCGAACAGAATATATTTTACGATGCGACGATTGCCATGAGGCGCAACCGGGACGCCCTGTGCGCCGACGTTACCAAACGGCTTGCCCGATTCTACAAGGATCCGGCGCTGATGCAGTCCGAGGCAAAACCCACCGAACCGGATGCCGAAGGCGGCGATCTGGACCTGGTGGATACTGCCGAGTTTGAAAGTGCGCTCGCCATTGAGCGCATGGTCAATCACGGCGAAGAGATTTACCGGGTGCCACTGGAGGCCCTTCTCATTCGCTACGCTTTGCTGATAGATGCAGATCCGAACAAGGTGGCGCTCCCGGTGCATGTCAGGCCGCTCAGCGATGCTTTTCAAAAAACCATCGCCAAGCAAAACTATGCGGGGCCAGTGCTGCTGAAGATCTTTGATTTTTTCAATGAGAAGTTCATAGGAGACCTCGAAAGCTATTACCTGCAGTTGAACCAGGGGCTCGCCAGACAGGGTATCGAACCAGACCTGGAGCGGGAAATCGCCGCCAAGGGCACCCTGCTTAAAAAGGATATCCCTGCGCGCCCCGTCGTTCAAAAGACTGCCGCGGCCAGCCCCGCGCCCGAACAAGACCCTTCCCAGCAAAGTGCCGAGCAGCCGACGGCGGGCCCCACCCTGGCAGACATGGCCCGTTCCATCGCTGGCTCGCAACCGGTCGCCCCGGCACCTGCTCCTGCACCGGCAAACAGCCAGCAGGCAAAATACGATAATATTTACAAGTCGGTGATCGACGCCCTGAACTTCAGGCGCTCCGCAGATGAATCATCGCCGGGGCCAGCCAGGGCTTACGACACACCACCTGCCGGGGGTGGCTGGGACGGCGCCGCTCTGGCGCCCGGTGGGGAGGGGCAGCAAAACCTGGCCACAGCCCAGGACATCGCACAGGTACTGGGCGCTCTGCAGCATGACCAACAGGCCAGGGCCGCGGTAGAGCAAAGCAATTCGCTGCGCGAGTATCTCGCCAATAACAAGCAACAGCTGGGAGAGCTGAAGGATAGCGACGGCCTTACAGCAGACAGTCTCAACCAGCTCGACCTCGTGGACAATCTGTTTGGCACGATCAGGTCTCAAATCGATGTGAGCAGCGAGCTGAGGCCAGCGCTGGGGGACCTGCAGATTCCACTGGCCAAACTGGCGCTGTTGGACCCGCGCTTTTTCCTGGAGCGGGACCATCCGGCGCGCAGCACACTGGACAAACTCGCCCAGCTGTCCAACCCGGCCAACTTCCCCAATAAAACTCTGGAGGGCCGCATTGGCGAGATTGTCGACCAAATAGTCAGCAACTACGACAATGACAGCTCGGTGTTCAGTGAAGCACTGGTAAAAATTGAAAAGCTGGTAACCCAACAGGAACGCGCACTCACCCGCAACGTAGAACGCGTGGTGCGCATCGAGGAGGGCCAGGAGAAGTTACTCAAGGCACAACAGGCGGTCGACAAGGTTATCGCCGCCAAGGTCAAGACGGCTCATGCGCCCAGTGCACTGGTCGATCTTGTCGACAACGGCTTACGCGATCTGCTGGTACTGACGCATATCAAGGAAGGTACTGACAGCAGGGGCTGGAACGACCACCTCAAGACCCTGGACCAGTTGGGCCAGTGGCTTAGCGAGCACGAGCAGCAGGACACCAACGATGAAATGATGACGCAGCGGGGGCTGGAAGCCGGCACTCTGATCGATATGGTGGAACAGCAGATCGCCTCGGGGCTGCCGACCAATGTTTCGCACCAGAAGGTACTGGATGAACTGCGCGAGATTGTCTCCGGCAGCCGCGATGTAGAGTTTGTAAACTGCACCAGCGAAGATGTGGAGGCGCAACCCGAACCGGCGCAAGTGCGCGCCAAAGTGGAAGACCTGCCGCGACTGCGCCGCTGGGTAATGCGTGTTGAGCAGCTGGAAAAAGGTACCTGGCTGGCCTACAGGGACAAGGCGGGCAAAAAGGTTCGCATGCAACTGGCCTGGGTGAGTGAGGAGCGCGACCGCTATATTTTCGTTAACGAGCGCGGTCAGAAAGTAGCCGATATCAGCAATATACAACTCGCCCGACAGCTGAGCCGGGGCATGCAACCCCCCGCCCCGGCGGACAAGCTCTCGGTTGTTGACAAGAGTCTGTACCAGACACTTGAACACGTGCAGAAAACGCTCAGTTTTGCGCGCAATCACGACGCACTGACCAAACTTATCAACCGGGCCACATTCCTGGACCAGATGGGACGGGCACTGCGCCATGCTCAGCAAAAGGGCTCACAGCATGCGGTACTCTACCTCAACATTGACCAGTTCAAGCTGGTTAACGAGGTGTACGATCGCATCCATGGAGACCAGGTACTGCTGGAATTCGCGCGACTGCTGGCGCAGCTGCACAGTAAAAAATCCTCCTCCGCGAGGATTGAGTCGGATAGCTTCGCCGTACTGCTGCTGGATCGCACCATGAAACAGGCGATGCAAATAGCCCAGAAAATTCGCCGGGACATCGAAGCCAGCAGCGTCGATATCGAAGGCGAAAAAATCGGCTTTACGGTGTCCGTCGGCGTAGTACCCATACGGGATCACAGCCCCGAGGTAGGAAAAATACTGAATAATGCCCGCACGACAATGCACCTGGCCAAGGAACAGGGTCGCAACCGTGTTGTTCAGTTTGAGGAATCACAGTCATCCCCCAGGACATATACCCAGGACAAGCTGCAGGTCAAGCGAGAACTGGAGCAGGCGGTGGCGACAGACCGCTTTGTGTTGCAGGCGCAGCCCATCAGGCAAACCCGGATTGGCGGCGAGACCGTGGAACCCCTGCACTACGAACTGCTCCTGGGTCTGGCCAATAAAGACGGCAGCCTCGCCTCGCCACAGGACTTTATTCTTTCAGCGGAACGCTATGGCTTTATGACCCTGGTGGATCGCTGGGTAGTAAAAGAGGCGTTCAGCTGGATAAGCGAATTAATGGATGCACAGAAAGTGGTGCCCAGTCTTTCTATCAACCTGTCGGGAAGCAGCGTTACAGACGACAGCTTCATGGATTACGTGTTTGAGCAGATCTCTGAGTACGGGGTGGGCACCAGCAGGATCTGTTTTGAAATTACTGAGACAGGCACGATTTCCAACCTGGTCAAGGCGGCGGATTTCGTCAGGGCACTGCGCAATATTGGCTGCAAATTCTCCATCGATGACTTTGGCACTGGCCTAGCCAGCCACAACTACCTGCGAGAGCTGCCGGTAGACTATGTCAAGATAGATGGCAGCTTTGTCACCAATATACACAAGAATCGCAATGACTATGCCATTGCCCGCTCCATCAATGACCTGGCCCACTTCCTGGGTCAGGAGACCATCGCCGAGTCTGTTGAGAACGACGAAATTATAGAAAAATTGCGCGAAATCGGCGTCGACTACCTGCAGGGCTGGGGTATTGGCAGACCCAAGATTCTGTCGGAGGTTGCCCAGGATCTGTCCTCCATCGAGAAGTAGTGAAGGGCCCCGTGGCATCGTCCCTGGTAGACAAGCAGTACGACGGCCTGGTGCGAGCCATTTATGAGGGCGCGCTGGAACAGCCACCCTGGCATAGCACACTCCCGCTACTGCGTCTGGCTATAGGCGCCCAGGTCGCATCCCTGGTGTTGAGACCCCCGTCGGCCGGTGACCGCGGCATTATTCTCAATAGTGTCAGGCCCGACGCCCGGGCAGGGATCAAGGACACCGCACTGGCGGACCCCAACGACTGGGAAGTTACCGCCTATCGCGAACAATTCTTTTCCCTGGATCCGTTCATCAACCTGCCCCCGAACCGGATCATCAGCCTGGACGACCTGCTCACAGATACGCAGCTCATGGCCTCAGACTACTACCAGCACTACCTGCAACCGATAGGGCTGTTCAGGATTCTGGGGGTCGACACCGGGGAGTCCGACGGCCTGCTGGCACGGCTGCGTTTCTCACGGCGCCGGGAGGAGCCCCGCTTCAGTGACCGGGAGCGGGATATCCTGGCATTGCTCACCCCCCACCTGCGCCTGGCGATCGATATTTACGCCAGGCTGAATCACATGACATCAGAGCGCGACATCTATGCGGGGGCGGTAGATCAGCTGTCCGTGGCAACCATTATTCTCGATGAAAAGGGCCGCCTGCTTAACACGAATGCACTGGCATCAGCACTGCTCAAGGAAGGGGTCGGCCTGACGCTGCACAGGCAACATCTTCGCATCGACAATCGCAATACCGACCGGGAACTGCAGGCGGCCCTGGCCAGCGTTATCAGCGCCCAGCAAGCCGGTGAGACCGCCGTATTGAAGGCACTGCGCGTGCCCCGCCCCGCTGGTCGGGCAGCCCTTGGCCTGGTCATTCGCCCGGTACCCGTGGGTGAATGGGGCGAGGGGCAGGCGGGGCCAAGCGTCGCCGTATTCGTCAGTGACCCGGAGCTGCAGGACTCTGCCTCACAACAGACACTGGGGGAACTATTCGGGCTCACCCCGGCTGAAGCCAATGTAGCAATACTGCTGGCCAGGGGGCTTAGCCTGGCTGAGATTTCCCAGGTCCAGAATATTTCCCCACACACTGCAAGAGCCCAGCTGAAATCGATCTTTGCCAAAACCGGCGCCTCTCGCCAGGCCGAGCTGGTACGCATGATCATAAAGAGCGTTGCCTCACTGGGCTAGCGCGCTGCCGCGGCTCGCCGCTTGACCTATGTCAACGCCGGGCACCGGTTGCCTTGCTAAGCTGCAGCCCTGATTCACCGGAAATCGCAAGACATGAATACCATCCTCCCCGGGCCCGAGGCCGACCTCGGAATTTCCCCAGGCCATAGGGCGGACATGGCGCTGGCAGCCAAGTATGCCTGTGAAGGACCGCGCTACACTTCTTACCCCACCGCCCCCCAGTTTCGCCAGGACTTTCCCGGCGACCAGTACATTGCGTGGCAAAAGCGCGAGGGTGACCACAAGCGCGCGCCCCTTTCGCTGTATCTGCATCTGCCATTTTGCAGGGATATCTGCTACTACTGCGCCTGTAACAAGGTGGTCAGCCGACAAAAAGGGGTGGCCCGAAGGTATCTCGATCACCTCCACAAAGAGATCGAGCAGCAGTCGGAACTGGTAGGCAGGAACCGACCTATCACACAGATGCACTGGGGGGGTGGCACGCCCACGTACCTGGAAAACGCCGAAATCACGGAGTTGATGCACCAGCTTGCCAGCCACTTTCGCCTGCTGGACAAGGACTACCGGGAGTACTCGATAGAGATCGACCCGCGCACGGTAGAGAACAGTACTATAGCGCTGCTCAAGGGCCTGGGGTTCAACCGCATCAGTCTGGGCATCCAGGATTTTGACCCACAGGTGCAGCAGGCGGCCAACCGGGTGCAGCCCTACGAGAGTGTGGCGCCCCTGGTCGACAACATTCGCGGCAATCACTTTCGCTCGCTCAGCTTTGACCTGATCTACGGCCTGCCGCACCAGGATCGCTTTACCATGAGGGAAACACTTCGCAAGGTGATATGCCTGCGGCCCGACCGGATTGCCTGTTACAACTACGCCCACCTGCCAGAGCGCTTCAGCAGTCAGCGGGCGATAGATCGACTGTCGCTGCCATCACCGGAAGAGAAACTGCTATTGCAGCAGATGATCAGCTATACGCTGCAGGACGCAGGGTACGTGTATATCGGCATGGATCACTACGTACTGCCGGGGGATGAGTTGGCCATCGCCCTGCGCGACGGCCGGCTGCAGCGCAATTTCCAGGGTTATTCACTGCACATGGCAGATGACCTGCTGGGACTGGGTGTCTCTGCAATCAGCCAGGTTGGAGACTTTTACCTGCAAAACGTGCGGGACCTTGAAGACTACTACCAGCGCATTGACGAGGGGGTAATGCCCTTTACCAGGGGCTGCAGGATGACGCACGACGACAAGCTGCGGCGTCATATCATCATGAGCCTGATCTGTGACCTGCGGCTGGATATAGAGGACTGTAACCGCCAGTTCGGTATCGACTTTAGCACTAAATTCCAGTCAGAGCTTGCCGCACTGATGCCTATGGCGGCGGACGGCCTGCTAGACATCAACCCGGAGGAAATCACCATCCATCACCGTGGCCGGCCTTTCCTGCGCAATATCTGCATGCCCTTCGACGCCTATCTGTGCTCCCATCGCGGTGACGAGCCTCCGCCCAGGTTCTCTGCAACCATCTAGTGCCGGGTAGTTCTTGCCGGGTAGTTCTATACAGCAGCTGTATAAAAGCTGACCTAAAAACAAGGTACAGACGGCCAGAACTTTGGCTTATACTGTGTAACCCGGAACGGAGATACAGGCATGACCATCAGATTGGCGGATGCCGGCGAACTAAACGCGCTCAAGCCCTGCTTACACGACTATCAGGTGAGCTGCAGCAATTGCCGTCTCAACAGCATATGCCTGCCATTGGCGCTGGAAAGCGACGATGTCAAACAACTGGACGAGATCATCCAGCGCAGTAAACCCCTGCAGAAAAGTCAGCACCTGTATCGCGAGGGAGATATCTTCAAGTCTGTTTACGCGGTGCGTTCCGGGGCTATGAAAGCCTATAAAACCACGGATGACGGCCGTGAGCAGGTCACAGGGTTTTATTTTCCGGGAGAGATCCTGGGGATGGACGGTATCAGTAACAATTTGCACGCCTCCTCCGCCAAGGCCCTGGAAACCGCCGCGGTTTGCGAGATTCCGTTTACCTCGCTGGAAAAATTGAGCGTGCTGATGCCCAACCTGCAGCGCCATTTTTTCCAGCTCATGAGCCGTGAGATCACCGAGGACCAGCAGCTCATCACCCTGCTGAGCAAGAACTCCGCAGACGAGCGGGTTGCCTCACTGATGCTGAGCATCTCTACCCGCAACGCCAAGCGTAAACTCAGTGCCACCCAGTTCAGGCTCCCCATGTCGCGGGTCGATATCGGCAATTACCTGGGTTTAACTGTCGAAACGGTCAGTAGAGTCTTCAGTCGCATGCAAAAACTTGAAATCCTGCGCGTGGACAACAAGGAAATCCAGATACTTGATGTCCCAGGCCTGCAGAAAATGGCTAATTTGGGCGGCTAGATCTACAACGAACGACATCGAGCAGTCTTCCTTGACGTAAATCAAGGTTGCGATATACACACACCTTATTATGCCTTTTGATGATAACGCTAGCTGTTTTGGGGAGATAACAAACTAATGATACAACACACCCTTGGCTTATTGGTCAGGCCCAGCGCCCAGTGGAAGACCGTTGCCGAACTTCCCGAGAGCTCTTTCAGAACACTCGTATTATACCCATGTATCTTCGCTATCCTCCCGGCGGTCGCCTGGTATTACGGTACAAGCCGGGTCGGATGGACCGTTGGGGACCAGGGCGAAACCATCAAATTGACGGTGGAGAGCGCCCGCCAGATCAGTATCTTGTTCTACCTGGCCATGCTCGGTTCGATCGCCGTCATAGGGTACTTTGTACATTGGATGTCAGACACCTACGGCGCCGACTCCAGTCTCACCAAGGGTATCGTGATTGCCGGCCTGACTTCCACGCCACTTTTTATCGCTGGATTAGTCGGGTTTTACCCACTGCTGTGGATTGACCTGCTGATAGGCGTCGCGGCCCTCAGTTGGTCGGTATACCTGCTTTACCTGGGCATCCCCATCATAATGGGTATACCCGAGGAGCGCGGGTTTCTGTTCTCCAGCGCGGTGGTTGGCGTAGCCATGGTCATTCTGATCTGCATGATGGTGGGCTCTGTCATCCTCTGGGAATACGGAGCGGCGCCGGCTTTTACAGACTGACCACGGGGTTTGCCCCGAACAACCCAAACAACTGACATCTAGAATTGGAATTGAACCATGAGCGAGCTTAACTCGGCACTGGAACACCCCACCTACAACTACAAGGTGGTGCGGCAGTTTACGGTAATGACTGTGGTCTGGGGCATCGTGGGAATGCTGGTCGGAGTGCTCATTGCGGCCCAGTTGGCGTGGCCAGCGCTGAACTTCGACCTGCCATGGCTTTCCTTTGGCCGCCTGCGACCATTACATACCAACGCGGTCATCTTCGCCTTTGGCGGCTCGGCCTTGTTTGCCACCTCCTATTATGTCGTCCAGAGAACCTGCCAGACCAGGCTGATCTCCGACAAACTCGCGGCCATCACCTTCTGGGGCTGGCAGCTGGTTATCCTGTCCGCGGCCATCACTCTTCCGCTGGGTATCACCAGCGGCAAGGAATACGCTGAGTTGCAGTGGCCGATAGACATACTGATTACCGTTGTCTGGGTGCTTTACGCCATTGTCTTTTTCGGCACTATCGCCAAGCGCAAGGCGGAGCATATCTACGTTGCCAACTGGTTCTTCGGCGCTTTCATCATCGCCGTGGCGATTCTGCATATCATTAACAGCCTGGCCATGCCGATTGCCATGAATTCATTTCAGGCCTATTCGGTTTACGCCGGCACTGTGGACGCCATGGTCCAGTGGTGGTACGGACACAATGCGGTAGGCTTTTTCCTGACCGCCGGCTTCCTGGGCATGATGTACTACTTTGTCCCCAAGCAAGCGGAGCGCCCGGTTTACTCCTATCGCCTGAGTATCGTCCACTTCTGGGCGCTGGTTGCAGTGTATATCTGGGCCGGCCCTCACCACCTCCATTACACCGCCCTGCCCGACTGGGCCCAGAGCCTGGGAATGGTGATGTCGCTGATTCTGCTGGCGCCGTCCTGGGGCGGAATGATCAATGGCATGATGACCCTCTCTGGCGCCTGGCACAAACTGCGCACCGACCCGATCCTGCGCTTTCTGGTGGTCAGCCTTTCCTTCTACGGTATGTCCACGTTCGAGGGGCCGATGATGTCCATCAAGACCGTGAACTCGCTGTCGCACTATACCGACTGGACTATTGGCCATGTCCACTCCGGCGCCCTTGGCTGGGTGGCCATGATCTCTATCGGTGCCATGTATCACCTCATTCCCATCCTGTTCGGCAGAGAGCGTATGTATAGCATCAGCCTGATCAACGCCCACTTCTGGATGTCCACCATAGGGACCGTGCTGTATATCGTTTCAATGTGGGTCAACGGCATCCTGCAAGGCCTGATGTGGCGCGCCTACAACCAGGACGGCACCCTCACCTACAGCTTCGTCGAGTCGGTCGCGGCGAGCTACCCGGGTTATGTCGTACGCGTAATAGGCGGGGCGATCTTCTTCTGCGGCATGCTGCTCATGGCCTACAACCTGTACATGACCAGCCGCAAGGATGTTGAACCACAGGCGGCCCCGGCTGTCGCAAGCGCGGCATAAGGAGCGGATCATGAAACATGCAAAAATAGAAAAGAATGTCGGCCTGATGATCATCCTCATCATCGTCGCACTGAGTTTCGGCACACTGGTGGAACTGGTTCCGCTGCTGTTCGCAAAGGAAACCAATGAGCCAATTGCCGGTCTCAAACCACTGCCCGCACTGGAGCTGGAAGGACGAGATATCTATATTCGCGAAGGCTGCAATACCTGCCACTCGCAAATGATTCGCCCGTTGCGTGCAGAGACCGAGCGCTACGGCCACTACTCTGTAGCCGGTGAGTTTGTTTACAACCACCCGTTTCTGTGGGGCTCCAAGCGCACCGGACCTGACCTGGCGCGAGTGGGCAAACGCTACAGTGACGACTGGCACCGGGCCCACTTGTACAACCCGCGCGATGTCGTTCCCGAATCCAATATGCCGGCTTTCCCATGGCTGTTCGAAGACGAAATCGATCCAGACCGGACCGGCGACAAGATGGCGGCACTGCGCAAGGTGGGTGTCCCCTACACTGACGAGGATATCAGTGGCGCCGCAGATGCGGTGGCCGGAAAGAAAGAAATCGAAGCCCTTGTTGCTTACCTGCAGCAGTTGGGCACCCTGTTGCAATCGAGGCGCTAGGCGATTATGGATATCAATGACTTAAGAGGCCTCAGCACCGCTTTCCTGATGGTGGCTTTTTTCGGGCTGTGCATCTGGGCTTACAGTAGCAAGCGGAAAAAGGCTTTTGACGATGCCGCCAACCTTCCTTTTGCGGACGAAGAGCTGAATCAGGACACGATGAAGGAGGAAGCAAGGAATGGCTAGTTTCTGGAGCTACTGGATAATTATCCTCACCACCGTAACGATTATCGGGATTACGTGGATCCTCTTCGCCAACCGCAAGCGCCAGGAGCCGACCACCGAGAAGACCACCGGACACGTCTATGACGGGATCGAGGAGCTCGACAACCCGCTGCCTGCCTGGTGGTTCTACATGTTCGTTATCACCATCGTGTGGGGCGTCGGCTACCTTATTGTCTACCCCGGTATGGGCAACTTCGCCGGTGCCATCGGTTGGACCCAGGTAGGGCAATATGACAAGGAAGTGGCGAAGGCAGAAGAAAAGTATCGCCACGTCAGAGATCGCTACCTTGCACTGCCGGTAGATGAAATCGCGGTTGACCCCGCTGTCAGGAAAATGGGCATGCGGCTGTTTGCCAATAACTGTGCCCAGTGCCACGGCTCCGATGCCGGTGGCGCCTATGGCTTTCCCAACCTCCGGGATGACGACTGGATTTACGGTGGAGACGCCGACACGATCAAGGCGACCCTGGTCAACGGCCGCCAGGCTGTTATGCCCGCCTGGGGTAGCGTTATCGGTGAAGAGGGGATTGCTGACGTCACCCAGTACATTCTCGGCTTGAACGGGCGGGACGCCGATGCGGCAAAAGCCGCTTCCGGTGAAACAGTCTTCGCAACCTATTGTGCCGCTTGCCACGGTGCCGACGGTAAGGGGAACCCCGCCCTGGGCGCACCCAACCTGACCAATGGCGTCTGGTTGTACGGCGGCAGCGCAGAGCAGATAGCTCAGACACTGAGAGCGGGTCGCAACGGGATGATGCCCGCTTTCAAGGACACTCTCAGTGAAGACAAGATCCATATCCTCACAGCGTACGTTTACGGGCTGAACAAATAGCAGCCATTTTAAAACCACCCGGGGGTCCAGGGACGGTATCCCCCGCGCAGAGGAGTTAAATCTCCCCACCACGGAACAGGACCATGTCTGACAAGGATCTGATTGATCTCCAGGAAGTTGCCCCTGCGGAGGTCGGCGAGGTCGACCTCTACCAGCGCCGCGAAAAAATCTATACCCGAAAAATCGAGGGTTTCTACCAGCGGGTTCGCCTGTTCAGCGGCTGGCCGCTGCTGCTGGGTTATCTCCTGCTTCCCTGGGCGAGTTGGGACGGTCGCCAGGCGGTATTGTTCGACTTGCCGGCCCGCAAATTCTATATTTTTGGCCTCACCTTCTGGCCCCAGGACTTCCCCATGCTGGCCTTCATGCTGATGATCGCCGCCTTCGGCCTGTTTGCCGTGACCACATTTGCCGGCCGCATATGGTGTGGTTACACCTGCCCCCAGACGGTTTGGACCAGTATTTTCATGTGGCTGGAGCAAAAGACTGAGGGCAGCCGCAATCAGCGCATAAAACTGGACAAAGCCCCCTGGACAGCGAACAAGTTTGCCAGGAAGATCGCCAAGCACGGATCCTGGTTGTTTGTGGGCCTGGTCACCGGACTGACCTTCGTTGGCTATTTTTACCCGATAAAGGAACTGGTTCTGGATTTCGCCACGTTTTCTGCCGGTAAATGGCAGGTATTGTGGACCGTGTTTTTCACCCTCGCGACCTATATCAACGCAGGCTGGATGCGCGAGCAGGTCTGCAAATACATGTGTCCCTATGCTCGCTTCCAGTCAGTTATGTTCGACCAGGACACGCTGATAGTCTCTTATGACAAGGGCCGGGGTGAACCCCGGGGTTCACGCAAGCGCAGCGCGGATCACCAGGAGATGGGCCTGGGCTCGTGTATTTCCTGTGAACTTTGCGTCCAGGTATGCCCGACAGGCATCGATATACGGGACGGTCTCCAATACGAATGCATCGGTTGTGCCCTTTGTATCGATGCCTGTAACTCTGTCATGGACAAAATGGACTACCCCCGCGGACTGATCCGGTATACAAGTGAACATGAACTGCAGGGCGGCACTACCCACTGGTTGCGTCCACGTATTATCGGCTACGCAATGGTACTGTTATTGATGGTAGGCGTGTTTTCCTACAACATACTGACGCGTGTGCCGGTTGAATTTACTGCGATACGCGACCGGAACCAACTCTACGTGACGACGGAGAACGGCGATATCGAAAATATTTACACCCTGCAGCTGGCAAATATGGATAATGCCATGCACCGCTTCGAAATCAGTATTTCAGATATCGAAGGGGCCGCAATCATAGGCGAGACCAGCCACATGCTGGACGGCGGGGAAGTGCGCACTATCACCCTGCGGGTTCGCATCCCGCCGGACGGCCTGGACAAGCCCAGCACCGAGTTTGATTTCAAGGCCGTCTCCCCCGAGATGCCCTCGCTGCAGGCCACGGCCGAATCACGTTTTATGCGGCCGCTTTGATCGGGGAACCCAAGTGAAGGAAATCGAATGAAGGCAGCATTTCCCGGTGGCGACATAGAGCCCTGGTACCGCCAGTTCTGGCCATGGTTTCTCATCCTGTTACCCGCCAGCGTCGTGGTTGCGGGCCTGTTCATGCTGTATATCGCCAATCGTGGCGCCGACGACCTGGTGGTGGACGACTATTACAAGAACGGTCTCGCAATCAACCGCCAGCTGGAAAAAAAGGAGCGCAGCAAAGCACTGGGGATCAGCGCCCTCCTGAATTTCTCCGACCAGCACGTAACGGTGACCACCAGCGGACCGGTGGACGCCCCGCGACTGAATCTGCTGCTTTCGCATCCACTGGAGGCCGATCGGGATTTTCGGGTGGAACCCAGCAGGATCGCACCCGGTATTTACCAGGCCCAGCTTCCGGCTGAGATCGCGCCACGCTGGCACTGGACACTGACCCTTGAGCAGGCCGACGGCTGGCGCCTGGACGGCGACATCGAACAGCGCGACCTCGGCAATGTTGCTATCGAGTAATACCGCCGCCCAGGCAGATCCCGAACATTGCTACCACTGCGGCGAGCAGGTACCAGCCGGCCTGGACCTGGACATTCTGATTGGCGGTGAGATGCGTCCCATGTGCTGCCCCGGTTGCCGCGCGGTAGCGCAACTGATCAGCGCCAGCGGACTGGAAAACTTCTACGAGCAGCGTACCGCCTACAACGAAAGACCGCCTGAACAGGCCGCACCATCTGATCAATACACAGTCTATGATGATCCCAAATTGGCCGCCAGCTTCACCGAGAGCGGGCAAGGCGGTGAGCTGACCGCACGGCTGTTACTGGGCGGTATATCCTGTGCGGCCTGTACCTGGCTGATAGAACAGACCATGGGGCATCTGCCAGGGGTCAGCATGGCCCTGGTCAACCTGCAGCAGAGCAGACTGGATATCCGCTTCGATCCAGGTCAGCTGCCGCTGAGCCAGGTGTTCGCCCGGTTGGAAGCGCTGGGTTACCGGGCCAGGCCGTTCCAGGCGAGCGCCCAACGCACCCAAATGGCAAGCGAGTATCGAATTGAACTGCGCCGCCTGGCTGTGGCCGGGCTGGGCATGATGCAGGTGGGTATGTTCGCTATCGCATTGCATGCCGGCGATATCCAGGGCATCGAGAGCCAGTACCAGGGACTGTTGCGCTGGGTAAGCCTGCTGGTCGCAAGTTTCGTCGTTGTGTTTTCCGCCCGACCCTTCTTCACCACCGCCTGGCGTCACCTGCGCCAGGGCGCGCTGGTTATGGACCTGCCAGTGGCGTTGGCCATAGGCCTGGCGTGGCTTGCCAGTGCCTGGGCGACGATCAGCGGTTCGGGGCAGGTGTACTTCGACTCCGTGGTGATGTTCACATTCTTTCTGCTGCTGGGGCGCTTCCTGGAGCACAGGGCGAGGCAGCGCAACAATCTGACCTGGTTTGATGCCGAGGCAAGCCTGCCCGATGCAGTCTCTGCACGCCGCTCGGGCCAATGGATTACCCTGCCGCGGGTTCAGCTGGAAGCCGGTGATACCGTACTGGTAAAGGCGGGCGACACGATCCCTGTAGACGCGCAGGTTACCAGCGGCAGTAGCGCGGTACGTGAGGATACCTTCAATGGCGAGCACCTGCCGCGCACTGTGGCTAGCGGAGATACCATCTACGCGAGTACCGTCAATATCGAAGCTGCCATCGAAGCGCGGGTTCTTGGCAGCTACCTGCAAAGTCGACTTGCCGCCCTGCAGCGCTCGGTAGAACAGGCCCAGACCGGCAAACCCCGACTGGCACGACTCGCGGACCGGGTCGCCTCCTGGTTCGTGGGGGCGATACTGCTGATCACCAGCGGCACCGCACTGGTGTGGAGCCAGCTGGCGCCAGAGCAGGCGTTCTGGGTTACGCTTTCAGTGCTGGTTATCAGCTGTCCCTGTGCACTGGCATTGGCCACGCCGGCCGCTCTCACCAACGCTGCCAGCGCCCTGCGCGGCGCGGGGGTGATCGTGCGGGGAGAAAACGCACTTGAAGCACTGTCCCGCACCACTCATCTCATTTTCGACAAGACAGGTACGCTGACTGAGGGCGCCCTGGCAATTGACCAGGTTCACCTGCTTGGGGACCTGCCGCGTGAAGAGGTGCTGGCCATCGCCGCGGCCCTGCAACAGTACTCCAGCCATCCTGTCGCCCGCGCATTCGAGGGTGTAGAGCCGGTGGCAGGACTACAGGATGCGCAATACCACGTAGGGGCAGGCCTGGAGGCCAACGCCGGGGGTCACGGTTATGTCATGGGCAGTGAGCAGTTCTGCCAAAGCCGGGCTGCTTCGCTCCCCCCTCCCCCGGCACAGCCCTTGTACTGGGTTGCCCTGTGTCGCGATGCGATACCACTGGCCTGGATAGGATTGAACGATCGCACCCGCCCCGAGGCGATGGCCGTTGTCACCGCCGCGAAAGACGCGGGGTTGCAGGTGGAACTGCTGACCGGAGACAGCTCGGAACAGGGCCCCTTGCTGGCCGGGGAACTCGGTATCAGCAGTATCAAGCGCGGACTGCAGCCCCAGGACAAAATGACCCACGTGAAAGCGCTGCAGGAGTCGGGCGCGGTGGTGGCCATGGTCGGTGATGGCCTCAATGACGCGCCCGTACTGAGCCTGGCAGACGCCTCTTTTGCCGTTGCCAGTGCCACCGACCTGGCCCGTACCCAGGCGGATTTTGTCCTGGTTGAGGGAGACCTGCACAGCATCACCACAAGCTGGCAAAAAGCGCTACAGTGTCGCAGTGTGGTGATGCAAAATTTCGCATGGGCGATCACTTACAACATCTGCGCTATCCCGCTGGCCGCCTGCGGCCTGGTACCGCCCTGGGCAGCTGCAATCGGTATGTCACTGAGTTCTTTGCTGGTAGTTGCCAACTCGCTGCGCCTGAATAGAGGAAAAACTTATCAATGAGAGCCTGCCATGGATAGTCTGTACCTGCTGATCCCGATCGCCCTGCTGTTTTGCGCAATCGCTATCAAGCTCCTGCTGTGGGCCATAGACAGCGGCCAATACGATGACCTGGACAAGGAAGCCTGGAAAATCCTGGCTGATGAAGAACCTGCCCCGCCGTCTGCAGACACGATTGATGCTGCAGATGAGCCCGGTAATAGCAGGGAGAAACGCGACCCGTCATGACAGAGCTGGGCTATTTAAGTGCATTGGGGCTGGGACTTGCCGGTGCCGGCCACTGCCTGGGCATGTGCGGCGGTATTGCCTCCGCGCTGGCGCTGGGCGGCACCAATTCGACTAGCGTGACCCTGGCCTATCACGCGGGCCGGATCAGCAGCTATACGCTGCTGGGTGGCCTGCTGGGGTTTGCTGCGGGTAGCATCGATATCGCCGCCTGGACCATTGGCCTGCGTTATCTGGCCGGCCTGATGTTGATTGCCATGGGTCTTTACGTGGCGGACTGGTGGCGGGGAATGACCGCTCTTGAGCGCGCCGGCGCCCGCCTGTGGCAGCCCGTACAGCGTCTGTCCTCGCAGCTGTTGCCGATCCGCCACTGGCCCCAGGGCTACGCCCTGGGACTGTGCTGGGGACTGATGCCCTGTGGTCTTATCTACAGCAGCCTCGCCTGGGCCGCGACGGCGCAGCATGCGCCCACGTCCGCGTTGATGATGTTGCTGTTTGGCCTGGGTACCCTGCCCGCCATGCTGGCCGCCAGCTTTGGTGCCCAGGGTGTACGGACCTTTCTTCGCCGGCGCGGGCTGAAGATCGTTATCGCGGCGCTGCTCATGGTTTCCGGGGCCTGGACGCTTTATCTCACCGCCTCCCACAGTGGCCATGGCAGCCACTCGGGCAGCGACAGTGATGCCCCCATGGACCACTCGCATATGCACCACGGCCAGCCGGGCGCGGCGCTGCCTCACCGGTGATATTTAACCAACCATAAAAAAGCCCCGCTAGAGACTAGCGGGGCCAGGCGCCATATGACCGTAGGTGAGCCGGTCAAATGGGATTAAAAGCGATAGGCGATACCGATGTTATAGACAAAGGGGTCAATATCCGTCTTGAACTTCACATCACCCACATCGGTACTCACCGTGGCATTGGTGTCGATCTGGATGTACCAGACCTCCAGGCTCAGAGCGAAATTGTTCCAAATCGGAATATCCACACCTGCCTGTGCAGACAAGCCAAAGGAGTTGTCCAGGTCCAGGCTGACCTTTTCGGCGCCGAGAATCGCATTCAGGGTTTCATCCAACTGCTTGTCGGTGTCTTCATCGAAGAATAT
Source organism: uncultured Gammaproteobacteria bacterium (assembly GCA_963765545.1). Classification (GTDB taxonomy): domain Bacteria; phylum Pseudomonadota; class Gammaproteobacteria; order Pseudomonadales; family Halieaceae; genus JARRPM01. The sequence continues at coordinate 1,058,059 of CAVXWW010000004.1, forward strand.
GGTGTAGTTCACCCCCACACCCACGAAGGGCTGCCATCCGCTTTTGCCGCCACGCGGATACCACTGAACCGACAGGGTGGGTGGTAAATGTTTGGTCGAACCGGCGGGCACGCTCACGCCTTTGCCCTTGAGGGTAATGTCGTGTTCAAAAGGTGTCGCAGCCAGCAGTTCAATGCCCACGTTATCGGTGACCATGTACATTGGTATGAGGCCCAACTGGGTGTCGTCGTCGACCTCGGTATTGAGTGTAGGCACGCCCGGAAGATTGATATCGCTGCTGTCAGAGTCGGGGTCAACCGTCACAGCACCCACGCGCATGACGAAATCGCCTTTCTCGTAAGCCTGGGCCACCATGCTGCCGCCAGCGAGGGCGGCTACCAGCGCCATTGATAACGCTTTTTTCATTGGATCACTCCTGTGTCTAGTAGGGGGAACAGCCAAGCTGAACCAGCTGGCGATATAGTATTTGTGACAGTGACACAGTACCTTGATGTCAATCAAGATCACGCGATGTCTGACCGGGCCGTGCCGGTACTATTCCACAAAGTTGTGATTCCCCGCGCCACGGCAAGGCGTTTTACCGCGCCTGGCGCTGCCGTGGCAATCCGGGAGGGCGGTTACTCCCAGGGGTACTCCAGGTCCCGGCCGCAGCCAAAATAGACCTGGCCATCCAGCGTGACTGTCACCCGGCTGGGGAACTCTTCTGCGGACATGGAATCTGTGCAGGTGTCATTCAAGATCTCTACCTGCAAGTCGGCGGATTCGGTGATGGCATGCCAGGTTCGGGTTTCCCGCTTTAACTGCTGTCCGGGATCCGGGCTGGCTACCCGCCGCATACCGCTGCCACCGATAAACAACAGGTGATCACCGTCCCGGATTTCCAGCGACCAGCCTGGCTCATTGCCCACCGCTCGAAAGTCGACCCCCCTGCGCCGTGCATCTTCCCAGGGTGCCCGCTGCGGTGCCAGGGTGCAGTAGCGGTAAGCCTGGCCGGCAACAGTGAGCATCGCCTCGTCGCCAGAACTCCAGAACTCGACATCAGCCTCCTGGTATTTGCTTCCCGACGCGCTGCGCACCTGTGACAGGACGAGGTACCGATCCGGTAACCATACCGCCATTTCGCCCGGACCCAGGCGCGCGATGAATTCATAGCCCGCGCACTCATAGACCATCGTTTTGGCCAATGCTCGTTTATCAGGCTGGAAACCGGCTGCCTGCTCACCTCCCCGCACCCCACCCCCTGCACAGCCTGACAGTAGCGCGCAAGTCAGCAGCAAAACATAGTAATAAGCCATCTTGATACGTCTCCAACAATATTGTGTCACCCCGCAGGCAAGCTGAAATCAACTGACCGGGGATCAGTCCACCGCCTGATTGGTATAGCGACGCTGTGCCCTGGCCCTCCGGAAACCACTGATAGTCACGACGGCCAGTCCCGTCCAGACCAGCCCAAAGGCCACCAGCTGCATTTTATCGAACGGTTCTTTGAATACCCAAAGTGCCACCAGCAATTGTGTGGTGGGGCCCACATAGAAAACCAGGCCCAGGGCAGTCAGCGGTAGCAGGCGGCTCGCCGCCACGTAAGTCATCAGCGGTATGGCCGTAAAAGCGCCGGCCGCCAGCAGGAAAACATCTACCCGGGTGCCGTATGCGCCCAGGCCGCCACCATCGCGATAAACCAGCCAGGCAAGGGCAAATGGCGCCATCATCAACATTTCCAGAAACAGGCCCTCTATCGAGGCCACATGCACACCCTTGCGGATCGCGCTGTACATACCAAACGACATGGCGAGCCCCAGCGCTACCAGCGGCAGTCCCCCGTAATACGCCAGCTGCAACAACAGGGCGGCAGCGGCAAACCCAACGCCAATTTTCTGCGGCCCGTCTATAGACTCACGAAACAGTGTCAGGCCGATGACCACATTGACCAGTGGCAGCAGGAAATACCCGAGGCTCGCCTCAGTGGCGCGCTCATTGGTAACCGCCCACATGAACAGGCCCCAGTTGCACGCGCCAAACAAAGCCGCGCACGCCATAACGGCCATGGTGCGCGGTTGCCGCAGCAGTGCCAGTGCACCAGCCAGGCGCCCCGACCCGGCAATCATCAGGCACAGCACAACGACCGGCAGTGACCACAGCACCCGGTGGGCGATCAGGTCTCGGGGATCGACAGGCTCGGTCTGTACCCAGTATATGGGCGCCACTCCCCAGATGAGGTAGGCGGTTATACCCAGCAAAGTGCCGCGATGTTTGTCGTTTAAGTGAATAGGGGTGCTTCCCGGGACCCGCTACCACAGGGCCATTAAAATCATGCGAGCGGCCAGCAGCGTTACCAGCACACGGAACCACTGGTGAAAATTGCGCTGGGGAACATAACGGCGCAGGCGGGTACCTAACCAGGATCCGACAATGCCGGCAACAATCATCCCCGTAATCAGGGGCCACCAGGGAGTATAACTGAAGCCGATCGCGAAAAACGCCAGTACCCTCAGGGCGTGATTGAGGGTCATGTACACGGCGGTGTTTACCACCAGCCAGTCACGGTCGGCGTTGCGCTGTAGCAATATGGCCGCACCCAGCGGACCCGTGGCACCCACCAGCATGCCCAACCCGGTCTGGAAAAAACCCAGTATTGCCAGCGCCAGGTTACCCGCGCCGCGCACGAGGGGCAGTGGAAACCAGGTGATCACCAGAATAAACACCCCGATCAGCGCCGGCAACAGGCGCACATCGAGGGACTGGTATATTTCTGCGCCCAACCAACTGCCCAACACCGCGCCAAGAGTAAAGGCCGGCACGATCGCCAGGTCAATCGCGCGCCAGTCGAAAGCTGCCCTGGAAGCGTTGCTGGCCAGTTGGGTAAGGGCGTGCACCGGCAGGATAGCCGCCGCAGGCACCAGCCCCGGCATCATGGTCAACAGCAACACGCCACCGCCCATTCCGATCACCGCGGTAAGACAGGAGGTAACAAATACGATGGGCACCAGGGCCAGTTCAGACAATGTCGGTTCCCACGGCAATCGCGCATGGTTTCCAGCGGGACTAACCCATAGGGTAGCGGATATCCCGGGAAACCTGGTCAATGAGGGCCAGAATACCGGGCTCGAGGGTGATGTCCGCCGCGGCCAGTATATCCGGCATCTGCTCAGGGGTCGTGGCTCCCACGATAGTGGACGCAACAAAGTCGTGCTGTTTGCTCCAGGCAGTGGCCAGGGTCACCACTGACATTCCAGCCTCCGCCGCAATCGCCTGGAAGCGTGCGGTGGATTCAAGGGACTTTTCATTAACAAAGCGGGTGGCCATTTTCTGCTGGCGCTCCTCACCCTCCAGGTAGAAAGTGAAACGCGCACCCTCGGGCCGGGCCCCGCCATTGTATTTGCCGGTAAGCACCCCGCCCGCCAGCGGTGAATACGGTATCAGGCTCACCTGTTCCTTGCGACACACCTGGGCCAGCTCGTCCTCAAACCGACGATTATTGAGACTGAAATTGTTCTGGATAGTGTCATAGCGCGGCAGTCCGTGCAGGTCTGAGGCCCAGAGGCTTTTGGTCAAACCCCAACTGGTCTCGTTACTGCAACCGAGAATACGCACCTTGCCCGAGCGCACCAACTCATCCAGCGCGGCGAGGGTTTCTTCATAGGGAAAATCCGGATCGGGCCAATGGGTCTGGTACAGGTCGATGTAGTCGGTGTCCAGCCGGCGCAGGCTGTCCTCCACTGCTCGCATGATGTGATGACGATCCAGACCGGTGTTGCCACCGCGCAGGGGTGGGGTAATCCAGCCATGCCCGGGGCCGGCAACCTTGGATGCCAGGATGATTGAATCGCGGTTGCGAGTCTTGAGCCACCTGCCGACAATCTCCTCGGTAGCGCCCACGTATTTTGCATCCGGCGGCACGGGGTACATCTCCGCGGTGTCATAAAAATCAACGCCCGCGTCGAACGCCATATCCATGATACGAAAAGCAGCGCGCTCATCGCTCTGGTTGCCGAAAGTCATGGTGCCCATGCAGATATCCGACACCACAATAGAACTCTTGCCCAACCTGTTTCTGCGCATAATGATACCCGGGTGCCCCCGAGCCAGGCGGGGTTTACCTATCCGTGTTGAATGAAATCGAGGCAGCTACGGTTGAACATGTCCTCGTGCTCTACCATCACCCAGTGTCCACACTCGCTGACGAGAATCAAGCGCAGGTGACGGGTATTGCGGGCCAGCGCCATGATACCGTTATCGGGCATCATTTTCTCATCCAGCCCCCAAAAGCCCAGCACCGGGCACTCAAGTTCTGGCAATCTCTCAGTCAAGACCGGCACTGACATGGTGGCCATTACATGGCCGTTCATGATCTGCATGATCTGCATCCGCTCGGCTACCAGCTCATCGGTAGCATGCGCCGGGTTGTGCATCAGGCCGGTGGCAAACAGGTCTTTCATCACCTCGGGAGTAACCGGCTCGCCAGAGCCGAATACCTTGAACATTTTCTGCATGCCCGGCATGGCCTGGTATTGGGGCAATTCACTGAGCCCTCCCGGCGCCATGAGGACCAGCTTTTCCACCATGGCGGGATGGTCCAGGGCAAGCCCCAGTGCAACCGCCCCGCCCAGTGAATTGCCGATCACCGTACAGCGCTGAATGCCGAGGCACTCCAGCGTTTGCAGCACGCACTCCACAAAAAACGACAGGGGGTGGTCGACGTCATCGGGTTTGGCAGAAAAGCCATAACCGATAAGGTCCGGGATGATGCAACGGTACCCCGCCGCCGCCAGCGCGGGGTAATTGCCCTTGAAGTTACTGTGGCCGCTGGCACCCGGTCCGGAGCCGTGCAAAAACACCACCACCGGGGCGTTTGCGTCGCCCTCGTCAAGATAGTGAATACGATAGCCGTTGGCACACTGCGCGTAGTGCCCCTCGGGCAATACACCTTTCATTGCCATAACATTCTCCGGGCGCGAATCAGATAGCGAAGTCTGCGTTTTCTTCGCCAAACAAAACGCCGCCCATGTTCACCGCAAAGGGTATCGAGTGATTGGCGATATGCGCCTGGCTGGCCAGGATATCAAGATGATAGGCCAGCAACTCGCTGTCCAGCCGAATACCGCTACTGCCGGCGGCCTTCAGCATACGACCTGACAGGGCCAGGCAGCGGTCCGCTACCACCGCCGAATCGTAACGGTAGCGAACCCGGTCCTCCAGCGGGATCGCTTCCTGGGCGCGACAGCAGGCCATCATCGCATCGAAGTTGCGGACCATGGTGAGTTTCATCTCCTCGATCGAGGACTTCACCTCCGCAGCGAGCTGGCGAGCGAACGGGTCATTCTTCATTTTGACAGGCCCTGCCTGGCGGGTCCTGGCCACTTCGATGAACGCTTCCAGGGCGCCCTCACAGGCCCCCAGGGTCGCGGTGCAGACAGCCCGCACAAACACCTGCATGAACGGCATGTGATACAGGGGGGCGCTGTTCACCGCATTGCCGGGGTTGTTGCACAGGAAACCATCCATGGACTTGTGGGTGCGGTGCTCGGGCACGAACACGTCCTCGACCACGATATCGTGGCTGCCGGTGCCCTGCAGTCCCACCACGTCCCAGTTGTCGACAATCTGGTAATCGCTTATCGGGACCAGGAAGGTGCGATAGTTGGCCATGTCGAATGGCGCCTCAGGGGTCGGTACAACCGCCCCCAGGAAGGCCCACTTGCAGTGCTGTGAACCGCTGGAAAAACTCCAGCGACCGCTGAGACGGAAGCCACCATCGACCACTTTCACCTTGCCTACCGGCGCGTAGGAAGAGGAGATCAGAACACTGGGGTCTTCAGCCCAGACATCCTGCGCCGCCTGGTCATCAAACACCGCCATCTGCCAGTTGTGAACGGCAATTACGCCGAGTATCCAGGCACTGGACGGGCAGTGGCGGGCCACTTCCAGGCCCACCGCGTAAAACACCTGTGGGTCCATGGCGTAGCCGCCCCACTGCTCGGGTTGCAATATTTTGAAGAAGCCGGCCTCTGTGAACTCCGCCACCGTCTCATCGGGCACCCGACGCTCGGTGCGGCAGCCCGCTGCGCGCGAGCGCAATGCCGGCCCCATAGCCTGGGCCGAGGCTATCAAGGCCTGCGCCTGGGGGCTGTCCAGCCCATACTGGTTTGCTGTGTCAGCTGCTGTTATATCGTGATGCACGGTCATTGGAATCTCCCGACGGTTATGGCTGAAACTTCCTGCATTTAAGCGCATCAGTCCAACTGATGCATCATCCATTTGGGGTATTGGCCCTACTCCACCACCGCGTCACCAAAACTGGTGGTATCCCCGAAAAACGCCCGCGGCGATACAGGTTGCCGCCCGCCTTTATCGGTCACGCCATAGGCCTGGCCCAGTTCCGCACCGATCCAGACCCTGCCACTTTTATCCATTAGCGCGGGATCAAGTGCCAGCGCGTCAATAACCCGCCCGCTGAACTCCGGCGATTCAGCAGTATCTGCCATACCGGCATACTTTTCCGGCTGCGCGGCAAACACACGCAGGGTGCGCTCGGTCGCCAGCAGTCCCATCCAGAGTGAGATCACGGCTACCCCGTGCGGCGCAAAGTCGATCGCCATATCATGCGCCATTTTGTCCATGCCCGCCTTACCCGCGCCATAGGCCGGGCCATGCATATAGATCCGGCCACCGAAAGAGGAGGTATTGACTACCAGGCCTTCACCGTTGGCCAGCAGCAGCGGCGCCGCATACCAGCTGGCAACATAGTGACAGCGCAGCCCTACATTCAGAATATCCACCAGCGCCAGTGGCTTGGCCCAGAACGGGCCAGTATCGGTGAGCGCTTCGTGCACTACGGTGGCGTTATTGACCAGGATATCGAGCCTGCCCTGCTCCGCCCGCACCTGTTCAAAAAGAGCGGCTACCTGCGCATCTTCAGCGTGGTCACAATACACGGCCACTCCCTTGCCGCCCGCCGCAGTAACAGCGTCGGCAGTGGCCTGCACCGTTCCCGGCAGGGGCGCGTCGCCCTCTTCCCGGGTGCGTCCTGTCACATAGACCGTGGCGCCCGTGGCACCCAGCGCCACGGCAATCCCCTTTCCCGCGCCACGACTGGCGCCGGTAACCACTACCACCCTGTCCTGCTTCAAACTCATCTAGTGTCCCGTCAGCCCGCAGTGTTAACATCAGCCGAACCATACTAAATGCAGGCGCTGGCGGGACCAAGTCGCCAGCGGATACAGCGGCCGATTCGCCATGCCACAGTGCAAGAAATCATCCATCACCAACGCTTCAGCACATTATTTGCGGGTGATATCGCCGATTGTGCTGTTGGCGCTGATGTTGCCGGCGACATTGAGCTGGGCCCAGGCAGGGATCGATACGAGACAGGTCTACAGCCTGGACTCCCCGCAGTGGCTGCAGGCAGTGGGCAAACTCACGGTACCCGGCAGCCGCTATCAGGAAGGCAGGCGCAGGCACCTGCTTGAGGACTGCAGCGCGACTCTCGTCACTCACTCGGCGGGGCGCGCAGCCGATACCATTGTCACCGCCTGGCACTGCCTGGTGAATTACAGCGATGTGAGCAAGCCAATTGTATTTACCCTGTTACCCGGAACACCGGGCAGCGTAGAGCGAGAGGCCTATCGCCTCAGCGATGGCGGCGGCATGCATGCGGATTGGGCACTGCTGCGACTGCGCAAACCGATACCCGCACACGAGGCGGTCGCGCTACTTGTTGATCCCGGACGAGCCGATCCCGGCCGCTCCATTACCATGGCCGGCTTTTCGCGGGACGGGGGAAAGGGCGAGGGAGGAACACGGCTTACTTTTGACCCGGCCTGCCTGGTGACCGCCCAGTCACCCGGTATCACCGATAGCAACTGCCTGGCCCACAAGGGTGCCTCCGGTGGCGCGGTGGTGCAGTTGTCACCCGCCGGTACGGCTCAACTCAGCGGTGTCGTGTCGGAGGGAAACGGTGCCGGGATCAGCACTTTCGTGCCGGTGGCGGCTTTTCGAAGCAGTATCGGACAGCACCTAAACTAGATACCTGCAAAAATGTCTCAGCTTCCAGAGGATTCCCGCTCGGGGGCCGGCGCTCCGACATGGACCTCGCCACGCGCTTTTGCCAGCTCGATCTGCTTCTGCCGTTCGCGAAAACGCGCCACCTGATCCGGCGTCAGCAGTTCAAAGCAACGCGGGCAGCATACGCCCTTCTGGTACCTGGGCGACAGCTTGTCCTCTTCAGTAATGGGATGTCGGCAGCCATAACATTGATCATACTGCCCTTTTTCAAGCCGATGATTTACCGCCACCCGGTTGTCGAAGACAAAACATTCGCCCTCCCAGGTACTCTCTTCAGGGGGCACTTCTTCCAGGTACTTCAGGACACCGCCGCGCAGGTGATAAACCTCTTCAAAACCTTCTTGCAGCATAAAGGCCGATGCTTTCTCACAGCGAATACCACCGGTACAGAACATGGCTACTTTTTTCTGCTTACCCGGGTCGAGATTACGGCGGACGTACTCAGGAAATTCCCGGAAAGTCGTGGTTTTTGGATCCAGCGCACCGCGAAAACTGCCGATACCGTATTCATAGTCATTACGCGTATCAATGAGCAACACCTCCGGATCGTTGACAAGGTCGTTCCAGTCTTCCGGCTTCACGTAGGTGCCCACGGCCTTGTTGGGGTCGATGCCCGCGATGCCCATGGTCACTATTTCCTTTTTCAGCTTCACCTTCATTCGATAGAAAGGCATGCTCTGGTCAACGGATTCCTTGTGCTCCAGATCTGCCAGACGAGGATCGCGTCGCAGGTATTCGAGCACCTGGTCTATACCTGCACGGCTGCCGGCGATGGTGCCGTTGATACCCTCGCCGGCAAGCAGCAGGGTGCCGAACACGCCGGCCTCACGGCAGGCGTCAAGCAGCGGCTCACGCAGATCGTGAAAGTCTTCCAGGGTGACAAACTTGTATAGTGCAGCGACAACGACTTGCGACATAACAGCGTCTAACCCTACTCGGCCTTACTACCGCCGAGGCAATCGGGCGAGTCAGGCGCACTCGCCTGCCTTGCCCGCCACTCTTGTCCGGTATAGGTGTGCAATGCCAGGGCGTGGACCGGGCCGGCGAGTTGACTGGCCAGCGCCTGGTAAACCTGCTGGTGCCTGGCAACCTTGCGCTGGCTTTCGAAGCACTCACTGACCAGGACTACCTTGAAGTGGGTCTCTGAGTTGGCTGGCACGCTGTGCTGGTGGCTCTCGTTAGCCACATCGAGGAAGAGCGGTGCAAACTGCTGCGCCAGCGTGTGCTCGATATCCTGCTGTACTGTCATATCCACCTCCGGCAAAAAAAGGAGCCAGATTATACCCGAGCAAGCAGCCGGACAACAGCGCGTCAGCCACCGTCCCGGGCACGCCGTTTGGCCCGGAACTGGCCCGGCGTCTGACCTGTCCACTTCTTGAAAGACCGGTGAAAGGCGCTGGGGTCGGTGAAACCCATCTGCAGGGCAACCTCATTGATCGACAACTCGGGGCGGTCCAGCCATAGCATGGAGGCCTCGCAGCGCGCCTCATCTTTCAACTGCTGAAAGGTCGTACCCTCGCGCTTCAGCCTGCGCCGCAGTGTGGGTGCCGAGGTGTTCATGGCGCGGCTGATGGTTTCAAAACCCGGGAAACCGCCGCTGAAGTCGTGGCCCATCATGGCCTTGACCTGTACTGAGAGGCTACTGCCAGCGGGATCGTTGTCCATGATCAGTAACTGGTAGGGCGCAGTGCGCAGGAACTCACGCAGAGAATGCTCGGTGTGTAACAGCGGCCACGCCAGGCAAGCGCTGTCAAAGTAAAGCAGATCGCTGGCCTGGCCGAAGTACAGGGGGCAGCCGAAAAGCTGCTCGTACTTGTCGATGCGCGCGGGGGCTGCGCCACTGAAATCAACTCGCCTGAGCTCTATGGGCCGTCCGCACAGCCAACCAAAAAAGCGATGCCACAGCGACAGGCCATAAGCATCCGCGATCACATTGCGAGGATCGGCGCCTCGGTCAACAGTACGGTAGCCGACGCGGGCGTATTGCTCACTGAAATTGGCATACAGCTGGCTGCGTTCGTCAAAAAAGGTGCGGTAGAATTCTGCTGCGCGCTCTATGGCCTGACCCAGATTGCGGCAGGATATGATGCAATAACACATCATCCTGAACGCACCCGGGGCTGTCAGCTCACTGCCGGCGAAGCCGAAGGTTTCGTCCTGCAAGATGTGTAAAACCTGCTGATATACCCGGGTATACTGCATGGCGCTGATATCGCTTTGGTAGCCCGGCGAGCCCTCGTCCAGCGGGTCGAATTCCAATCCGGCGGAGCTGAGAATGCCAGTGAAATCATAGCCGCGCGCGTCGACCATCTTCAGCAATGTTTTTACGAAACGTGTGGGTACACGATCACTCATGGCGCTTTCTTTACCGGGGCGAGCACAGCCGCATGTTAGCAGATGTCTGAACCACAGGGCACAGCAAGCCGGGCGACGCCGACAAGACCCGCCGCGAAAAATTACGTATACTCAAGGGCATAACCTGCCCGGAGCCTTTTTATGGAAGCTCGCTACAACGTGTATTTTGCGGGACAGCTACTGGAGGGACATGAGCTGGCGAATGTGCGCGGCAATATGGGCCGACTGTTCAACGCCGACCAGGCCACCCTGGACAAACTGTTCAGTGGCAAAACCCAGCTGGTAAAGCGCGATTGCGACAAGGCAACAGCGCTCAAGTACAAGCAGGCGATAGAGCAGGCGGGGGCGGTCCCCGTTATCAAGGCTGTCGCTGACCCGGTCGCTGCAGAACCGCCAGCCCGTCCCCGGGCCATGACAGCTGCAGAGAAAATAGCCGCGCTGGCGGCGGCGCCAGATCGATCAGTCGGACAGGAGGCACCCGCCGCTGCGGCGCCACAGGCGGCTCAACCAGCTCCGGCTGCGCAGGATACCAGCGAAGCCCGGGAGGAAGGCATTGACCTCGCCCCTGCCGGCACCGCGGTGCTGTTGCCCGGGGAACGACAGGCGCCCGTCCAAAGCCAGGTCCAGACACCGAACCTGGAGATCTTTGACAGCGGGCATAGACTGTCCGAAACACCACGGGCCGCCCCTGCACCGCCGGATACCAGCCACCTGAGTGAAGCCGCGGTCGGAGAATTACTGCCCAACCTGCCTGAATCATTAACACCCGTGTCACCGGACACCAGCGCTATCGCATTGTCGCCGGATGGTTATGACCTGTCCGACTGCGCGGCGCCCGCGGCAGCGCCACCGGCGCTGGACCTCTCCGGCATGGACCTGGCCCCGGCCGGTTCTGACGTGCTGGAGGCGCAATACCGCAACTCCAGGGCTGCGGCGCCGCCCGCCACCGACCATCTCACACTAGAGGACTGAGCCTCCGGCAGGACTTCACCAGCGCTGCCGAGCCGCCCGCCTGTCTGCAACGGGGCTGCGCCGCATGCCGGAAACCACAACATGACCGACGAGATCACGCTTCCCTCCCCTTTCTTACTGCGCCGCCTGGCAGCGCTCACCTATGACATTCTGCTGGTGCTGCCACTGATCATGGCCTCTGTAGCCCTGGTAATGGGTGTGCGCACGCTGTTGGGGCTGGGCCCGGCAGACGATGGCACGGTGCAACTGAATGCCACCTTCGTCCAACTGCTTGCCCTGCTCACCGCCATGGTTTTTTTCTGCTGGTTCTGGCTCAAGAACGGCCAAACCCTGGGTATGCAGGCCTGGCGTATCAAGATGATCACGCTTACCGGCGCAGCTCCAGGGTTCGGCCATGTCATTGCGCGCTCTCTGGGGGCAGTGCTATCCGCTGCCTGCCTGGGGCTGGGCTACCTGTGGTGCCTGGTAGATCGCAATGGCTATTACTGGCACGACTATATTTCGCGGACCAGGCTGATCCTGCTGCCCTCAAAAAAGCAGGTAAAGACACAAAGCGACCCTGTTGCGGATGAGGCAAATCCCGGATAACGCTAACACCCGGGCCCTTCAATCCGCCCACTTCGCTCTTTTGTATTCAGTTTACCTCCCTATCGTCATACACTACGCGACTGATCAATAACCCGGGAAAACACTATGAGCGCCATAAAATTTACCGCACGCAAGATTGAGGACGCCCGCAAGGCCGCCAGCCAGTGTGTGATCCTCCCCATTTACCATCGCAAGAAGCTGTCTCGCGACGCACAGCAGATAGACGATGCCTCGGGGGGCGCGATCAAGGCCGTCATGGCATTGGGTGACTTCTCCGGAAAATCCGGGGAGAGCACCCTGCTGCCCGGGGTCGCCGGTGCCAAGCGCCTGTTGCTGGTAGGCTGCGGAGACCCGGCATCATTTGATCGAGCGGCTGCAAGGGAGTTCACCCGCACCCTCGCCAGGGCTGTTAGCGCGACAAAGGCCGGGGACGCTCTACTGCATGCCGCCGACCTGAAAGTGAAAGATGGGAACAATGCCTGGCTACTCGAAGACCTCAGTCGCAAGCTGACCAGTGCAAGCTATCGCTATACCGAGACCCTCTCCAAGCCCAAACCGCCAATGAAGCTGGCACGTCTGACGGTCAACACGGGTGACAGTCGCCTGGTCAAGGCCGGCCAGAAGGCCCTGGACCGGGGCGCGGCCGTAGGCGTGGGAATCAATGAGGCGCGCAGGCTGGCAGACCTGCCAGGCAACGTTTGCACCCCTGGCTACCTGGCACAGCAGGCTCGTTCGATGGCACGCGCAAATGCCAAACTGAGCACGACGATCCTGGAAGAGAAGAAAATGCGCGAGCTCAAGATGGGTTCGCTGCTGTCTGTCACTGCCGGTACGGACCAGCCCGCAAAAATGATTATCATGAATTACAAAGGTGGAAAATCCAACCAGAAACCCTATGTACTGGTGGGCAAGGGCATCACATTTGACAGCGGCGGCATCTCACTCAAGCCAGGCGCCAAAATGGATGAAATGAAGTACGACATGGGCGGTGCAGCCAGTGTCTTCGGTACGATGCAGACCGTCCTTGAACTCGGCTTGCCACTGAATGTCGTGGGAATAATCGCAGCGGCTGAGAATATGCCCAGTGGCGGCGCGACCAAGCCCGGTGATGTGGTTACCAGCATGTCCGGTAAAACGATAGAAGTGCTGAATACCGACGCCGAGGGGCGACTGGTGCTGTGCGATGCGCTCACTTATGCCGGACGTTTCAAGCCCCAGGCGGTCATTGATATCGCCACTCTCACCGGCGCCTGTGTTGTCGCCCTGGGATCACACGCTACCGGGCTCTATGCCAACCAGGACAAACTGGCCGAACAACTGCTCTCCGCCGGCGTCGAAAGCCATGACCGCGCCTGGCGCATGCCGCTGTGGGATGACTACCAGAAACAACTGGACAGCAACTTTGCCGATATGGCGAATATCGGCGGACCCGGCGGAGGCAGTGTCACCGCGGCCTGTTTTCTGGCGCGTTTCGCCGAGGACTTCCACTGGGCTCACCTTGATATCGCCGGCTCTGCCTGGAACAGCTCGCCCAAGGGTGCTACGGGGCGACCGGTGGGCTTGCTGACCCGTTACCTGATGGAGCGCGCTGACTGATGTCCGCGCGCAGCGCAGGATCACTGCCCAGGTGACCAGAGTCGGATTCTATGTCGTGCAGGGAGCGCAGCAAAGCCAGCGCCTGCAGGTCGCGGTAAGACTGGCCGACAAGGCATTTGCGCAGGGACACAGTATATTTATCAATGCTGCCGATGAAGCGCAGGCCCGAACCCTGGATGAGTTGCTGTGGACATATCGCCCCGCCAGCTTCCTCCCCCACAGCCTGCACGGCGAGGAACGCTCGGACGCAATCGCCATAGGCTGGGGCCAGGAACCGGAAGGCCACAATGATCTGCTGATCAACCTGCAGCTGGCCATTCCAGGGTTTTTCAGCCGCTTCCGTCGGGTTGCCGAGGTTGTCACCCAGGACCCCGACAGCCTCGAAGCCCTGCGCCGCTCATGGACGTTCTATAAGGAGCGCGGCTACCAGCTCGAAAAGCATGACCTTTAGCGTATAATCCCTGCCCCTCAACCCAACCGCCCAAGCCCCAGGGACTCTCATTACAATGGAAAAAACCTTCCAACCCGCCGATATTGAAACCCGCTGGTACCAGGAGTGGGAATCCCGCGGCTATTTTGCCCCACAGGGCGGCGAACAAGCCTACAGCATCATGATTCCTCCGCCGAACGTGACCGGCAGCCTGCATATGGGTCACGGCTTCCAGGAGGCGATCATGGACGCCCTGATCCGCTACCACCGCATGTCCGGCTACAACACACTGTGGCAGGTGGGAACAGACCATGCCGGCATCGCTACCCAGATGGTGGTCGAACGCCAGCTGGAGGCACAGGGGATCAGCCGCCATGACCTGGGCCGGGACAAGTTCGTGGAAAAAGTCTGGCAGTGGAAAGAGGAATCGGGCGGCACTATTACCCGCCAGTTGCGCCGCCTCGGTTCATCACTGGACTGGTCCAGGGAGCGTTTCACCATGGACCCCGGTCTGAGCGCTGCTGTGCAGGACGTGTTTATCCAGCTTTACCGGGAAGGGCTAATCTACCGCGGCAAGCGACTGGTGAACTGGGACCCTGCCCTGCACACCGCAATTTCAGACCTGGAAGTGGTATCGGAGGACGAGCAGGGGCATCTCTGGCACTTCCAGTACCCACTGGCCGGCGGTGAGGGCCACCTGACGGTAGCGACCACGCGCCCGGAAACCATGCTGGGGGATACCGCCATCGCTGTGCACCCGGATGATGAGCGCTATAGCCACCTGGTGGGCCGCTCGGTGGAGCTACCCCTGACAGGGCGCGAGATTCCCGTCATTGCCGATGACCACGTAGACCGGGAATTTGGTACCGGGGTGGTCAAAATCACCCCTGCCCACGACTTCGGTGACTACGATATGGGCCGCCGCCACGGCCTGCCAATGATCAATATATTTGATGACGACGCGGCCATCAGTGATGCGGCGCCGCCGCCCTATCGCGGGATGGATCGCTTCGAGGCCCGCAAGCGCGTGGTGGCAGATATGGATGCCCTGGGACTACTGGCAAAGGTGGACGATCACACTTTGCGAGTGCCGCGCGGCGACCGCTCCGGCGTGGTAATAGAGCCGTACCTGACCGACCAGTGGTACGTCGACGCCAGGGAACTGGCAAAACCTGCTATCGCAGCGGTAGAAAACGGCGACATTCAGTTTGTGCCCAAGCAGTGGGAAAACACTTATTTTGCCTGGATGCGCGACATACAGGACTGGTGCATAAGCCGGCAGCTGTGGTGGGGTCACCGCATTCCCGCCTGGTATGACGCCTCGGGTGATTTTTACGTGGGTGCCAGCGAGGCTGAAGTTCGCGCCGACAATGCAATACCCGATGACATCGTGCTACGCCAGGACGAGGACGTTCTGGATACCTGGTTTTCCTCAGCCTTGTGGACATTCTCCACCCTGGGCTGGCCCGAAGAAACCGAAGAACTCGCTACCTTCCACCCCTCTTCAGTACTGGTCACGGGTTTCGATATCATCTTCTTCTGGGTGGCCAGGATGATTATGATGACCCTGCATTTACGCAAGGAAGTCCCGTTTCACACGGTGTATGTGCACGGCCTTGTGCGCGATGGCGAAGGTCAGAAAATGTCAAAGTCAAAGGGCAATGTCATCGACCCCATTGACCTGATAGACGGCATAGATCTGGAGAGCCTCGTCAACAAGCGCACAGCGGGCATGATGCAACCGCAACTGGCTGCAAAAATTGATAAGGCGACTCGCAAGCAGTTTCCCGAGGGAATTGCCGCTTACGGTACTGACGCCTTGCGCTTTACCTATTACTCGCTGGCCTCTACCGGGCGCGATATAAAATTCGACATAGGGCGCATCGAGGGCTATCGGAATTTTTGTAACAAGATCTGGAACGCCGCTCGCTATGTACTGATGAACTGCGAAAACCAGGACTGTGGTACCGCTGGTGACCAGCCTCTGGAATTGAGTCTTGCAGATCGCTGGATAGCGGGCAGGCTGGAGGAAACAACGGCACAGGTCAGCCGGGCGGTTGCGAATTACCGCCTGGATCTGGCCTCGCAGGCCCTTTACGAATTCGTCTGGAACGAGTATTGCGACTGGTATCTTGAACTGTCAAAACCGGTACTGTGGGACGATAACGCATCCGCGGCGGCCATGCGCGGCACCCGGCATACACTGCTGCAAGTACTGGAGAAAACCCTGCGTTTGTTGCATCCATTCATGCCGTTTATCACCGAAGAGATCTGGCAGACTGTCGGCCCACTGGCTGGCAAAACCGGCCCCACAATCATGCTTGAACCCTACCCGCAGGGCCAGGAGAAAGGCATAGACAGCGTCGCAAACGCAGATATAGAATGGCTAAAAGGCGTGATTATCGGCATTCGCAACATCCGCGGAGAGATGAATATCGCCCCGGGCAAGGCGCTGCCGGTGCTCTTCAGGAATGGCGACCAGAGCGACAAGACTCGCCTGGAGCAGAACATGCAGTTCCTTACGAAACTGGCGAAACTGGAAGACATTACCTGGTTACCCGAGGGCGAAGAGGGCCCTTTGTCAGCCACAGCACTGGTTGGGGAACTGGAAATACTGGTGCCGATGGCGGGCCTTATTGACCAGGATGCAGAATTAAAACGCCTGGGACGGGAAATTGAAAAGCTGGAAAAAGATCTGGCTCGGTTACAAGGCAAGCTTGGCAATGCATCTTTCGTTGATAAAGCACCCGCCGCTGTAGTGGCCAAAGAGCAGGAAAAATTGGAGGCGCAGCAACAGGCGCTGGCAACGTTACAGGAGCAGCGAAGGCACATTGAGCAGCTGTAACGTCACCTTGATAAAAAGGGATTTCCAGTCTCCTCCGGCAGCATGGACCGGCGGAGCTTAATAAAAGCAAAATGAAAGTCCGAGGAAGGTGGTATGACAGATCGCGTAAGCGGTACGGTTAAATGGTTCAATAACGCCAAGGGATTTGGCTTCATAACCCGACAGGAAAGCGAAGACGACGTATTCGTTCACTTTCGCTCCATTCAAGGTGACGGCTACCGCACCCTGAATGAGGGGCAGGTGGTGGAGTTCAAACTGGTTGAAGGACCCAAGGGCATGCAGGCCGAGGACGTTATGAAACTGGAGCCTTGAACCGGTTCTGAATGGCCCACGGGTCTCGCCAGGAATAACCCATCGATAAAAGCCCGCTTCCCTCCAGTTCAAAAACGGGGCGGGCCAGTTTCGCAAATCGAATTTGTTGACCTATATTCTCCTTTCCTGCATTTCTATCGGGCCCAATGGTGCTAAACTTGCGCCGCATCCATGCCCCCGCCATTCCGGGGCTTAAAACCCTGAGAGGAAATCCATGAGCCTTATTGTCAAAATCATTATCAGTATCGCAGTCGCCGCCGTTGCCACCGCACTCACCACCGTTTTCGCCGGCGGCGGCCACGCTGCCACGGTGCTGTTTATTGCCTTCTGCGGCGCCACCATTGTCACCACCCTGTTGGTATCACTGCCCGGGAAGACTGCACAGCCAGCGACCGCGAAGAAAAAACAGCAGGCCACACCCGCCAAAAGCCAGGCGAAAGCCCAGCCCGCTATAGGCGCCAGTGACGGGACGCGCGAACACGGCACCGTAAAGTGGTTCAATGTCTCCAAGGGCTTCGGCTTTATCACCAAGGACGATGGCGAAGAAATCTTTGTTCACTTTCGCTCTATACGCGGCGGCGGCCGGCGCGGACTACGAGACGGCCAGGAAGTCAGTTTCGTCGTTGCGCAAAGCGACAAGGGACCCCAGGCTGAAGACGTTGAGGGCATTGAGTAGTGTCGTCCCTATACCCGCACCTGGATGACAGCGCGCGTTGAGTGGTGCGAAGGCGCTGAACGAGCGCTTTTTCGGCGAGGTTATCATACCCACAGGGTCCCATCCCGGGGTGCGCAAGCTAAAGCGCCAGGGTAACTACCCTTCCATGCACGGCAACAAGCTCTGGAAATCCAGCGCCCTGTTGATAGATTACCTCGAAAAGAATCCCCCGGAGCATACCGGCACAGTTATTGACGCCGGCTGCGGTTGGGGCGCCTGCGGAATCTGGTGCGCAAAATCGCTGGGGGCAACTGTCACCGCTATGGATGCGGACCCGGATGTATTCCCCTTCCTTGATTTAGCGGCATCACTGAACGGTGTCAGCGCCACTTCTTTAGTCTCACGTTTTGAACAACTGAGCACTCGCCAATTGTCTGAGTTTGACTTACTGGTCGCCGCCGACATCTGTTTCTGGGACGAACTGGTCGATCCGGTTTGCAAGATGGTAGACCGGGCCGTAAGCGCCGGCGTCAAGCAGATCGTTATCGCCGACCCCGAGCGACCACCTTTTCACAAAATGGCTGCGCGCTGTGTGGATCGCCACTGCGCCGAGATCTTCGATTGGGAAACCCGCTCTCCGATAAAGGCCAGGGGTGCAATACTGGTCATACACAACGCCTGAGCAATCGCTCATTCCAGCACCTCGTAATCCCGCTGCAGTTGTAGTTCCGGCTCCGGTTTGCCGTTGACCATGCGCGGCCTGAAGCGGGTCTGCGCGAGGTTGCGCCGCACCCTGCCAACCTTGCTGTCATCGACACCCGACACCGCGATCGTTTCAATATTATCAGCCCGTCCGCTGGCGGAAACATCGTATCGAGCCTGCACAACCAGCGGGTCGGGTACCAGCGCCACTTCACGCGGTTGCCAGAAAGCGCCATTCGCGGGCAGCTCTACAGGATGCCCCAGCCACTGTTTTAGCAGCCTCTCCTCGCCGGCTTCTCGTAACAGGGTGTCGACTCTTTCGTAGGCCACCAACGCTTCGTCCCTGCGATCGTTCCACTGGTTCCAATCCGCCAGCTCCAGCCAGGCGGCGGCATTCTCCTCGACAGCCGAAGGCGGCGTCCGACTGATCAGCTCCTCCAGCAACTGTCGACCATATTTGACCGCATTGCGCTGGTAGGTTTCCAGGCGGCGCTGGCTGGTGTCCTGCTCATCCCATGCGGTGGGAGTGGCGAATTGTGAGTTCACGCTGATCGTTTCCGCCCGCGGTTCGTACTTGCTCTGCAGCAGGTACAGATTGCGCAACTGGCTCAGGACAAGGCCACGATAGCTGCCCAGGTCTACTGCCGGATCCGCAGCCGCGCTGCGCAATATCCGGTCGTTGAGCGCGTACAGGTTCAGCAGGCGCTCGGTGTCACGCTCATCCAGCTCCAGGCGCAGGGCCTCGCGCTGCCAACGCAGGTACTCCAGGGCTGCACCCAGGCGCAGCGTTGTATGCGGTGGCTGCCCACTCCCGTACAACCTGAAAAAATAGTCATACCGTGCATCGAGTTCAGCCAGGTTGCCAGTCATGCGATAGGTCTCGAACAATTCCCGCAAAATAGGGACCTGTCTTTCACTATAGAGGCCATCGTTGATGCGAACGACATGCAAGGCCCGCTGATACGCCTGCTGGGCCTGCACCACATCACCGCTGCGGCGATGCAGGCGTGCCAGGTCAGCCAGCGGTTCCGACAGGGTATCCGCGTAAGGCCCACCCTGGGTTTCCAGCCGGCTTAGCTGGGCCTGGAAACTCGCATTGTCCTGCACTACAGACGCCGCATCGGGTTCTGTCACAGGTGTGACGACACCGGCATCGGGCCAACGCTCATCGAGCCTGACAAAGTATTCCCCGTAGGGCGTTGGCTTGCCTGCCAGGGCAAACTGCGACAGGAAAAAACAGGAACATATGAAGATGGTTGTTTTCACCCGCGCGGATACCGAGGGATTAGAAGGCCAATTATTCAGCTTACCCATCATTTACTGACCACATCGTATAGCGGATAACCGCCGGAAAATGATATAACGGCTGACTGTTCTATCAACTTATAGCGTCCCAACATGCCATGCGTAAGCGTTTCCTGCAAGGCTGGTGAGAGGGCTCGCGCGACAGCCTGAGGCTGCCGGATGCTCGCCATCAAACTGGACGCACAGACCGACACTTTCACCAGGGACTCGCCAGTCGAGCTGAAGGATGACATGAAACAACTGGGAATACTTGATACAGCTTTTATAAATCTCGAGCAGACCAACACTCCACAACATGTTGGCGGGCTGGGCATCTATGACCCCTCGACCGCACCCGGCGGATTTGTCCGCTTCAAGGATGTGATCGCCGGATTTGAGCGGCGACTCGGGAAACTACCGCTTTTTCGCACACGAATCGTCGAGGTCCCTGGCGGACTCGACCGACCCTACTGGGTGAAGGACGCTAATTTTGACGTGGAGTTCCACCTTCGCCATATAGCCCTGCCCGAGCCCGGCGACTGGCGTCAACTGTGCATCCAGGTAGCGCGCCTGCACTCCCGTCCGCTGGACATGTCACGCCCGCTCTGGGAAGCCTATATTATTGAGGGACTGGACAACATTCCCGACCTGCCATCCGGCTGTTTTGCGGTGTATACCAAAATGCATCACTCGCTGGTGGATGGTGCCGGCGGCTCCTCCTTTATAACCGCCCTGCATGACCTGCAGCCGGAGCCGGCCGATGATGACGACACTGAGGATGAACCGCGCCTGGTGGACACGGACCCTAGCGTGGCGGAGCTATTGACCAGGACGTCCCTGAACGGCGTCAAGAACACCGTTCAACTGCTCCGTGGCACCGGCCGCAATGCACTGGCAATAGGCAAGTATGCCCTGGATATTTCCCTCAACCGGGTGCCGGCCCCCGATGTTTCGGCACCCAAAACTATCCTTAACCGGGCAGTAGGTCCCCACCGGGTATTTGATGCCGCCGAATTCCCGCTCGCTGCCTTCAAGGACATTAAAAATGCGGCGGCTGTCACCCTGAACGATGTGGCACTGGGCATTATCGGCGGTGCACTTGCGCGCTACCTGCAAAGCAGGGATGCCACTCCGGAAGAGGGGTCGCTTGCCGCAGCTATCCCCCTGAATATGCGTACGCGACGGGAAATGACTGACGATAACAACCAGGTGGGCTCCGTGTTTGCCTCGCTGCACACAGACATCACTGATCCCATGGAGCGCTTACAGGCGATCAGGCACGCCACCACTGAAGCCAAGGAGAGCGGTGAAGCCAGCCCCTTGGTGGACGCTATAAAACTGGCCGGGGCACTCTCCCCAATGGTTTCCAGGGCGGCGGCGGGATTCTGGTCGCGCAATGAGCTGTCCCGCTTTATCCCCATGAATGTGTCCACCTGTATTTCCAATGTTCCGGGACCCGATTTTCCACTTTACTGTGCGGGCGCCAGGATGGTGGACTACTACGGCCTGGGTGTACTGACACCCGGGATGGGCATCTTTCATCTGGTGTTCAGTTACGCCGGCAAGGTCACCCTGTCGGTACTGGCTGACCGCGATATCATGCCCGATCCCGAGACCTACCACGACTTTCTGGTGGAGTCCTACGAAGAACTCTACACGGCAGCGCTGGGCCCGCAGGCAGGCGGCAAGGACAAGGTGGCAAGCCTGGGGGCCGTATCGCCCAAACGCGACCCCGGGACCAGGAGCGACAACGATACAAAGCCTGCCACCAGGTCAGCCACCAAAACCAGGGCGAAAACCAAAACGAAAGCCAGGGCAAAAACCAGCACCCGGCGCAAGCTGAAGGCGCCGGCAAAAACAAAAGCTGAAGCAAAAACAAAATCTAAAGCAAAAGCAAAAAAGCAAAAGCAAAAGCAAAAGCAAAGACTAAACCGAGGCCCAAGGCCAGGCCCAAGAGCGCTGGCGCAAAGCGCTGAGCGCACCAGGTGGAGCACAAAAAATGTCGAGACAGGAGCGGGTTGTTTCCAGGACGAAAAAAACGCGTACCGCAACAATCCGTAAGAGTCGCCCTTGCCTCTCGCGACAGTAAAGCTGTCGACTATCCATCAGTGGACAGCAACCGACCAATTCACACACCACCGCATTACTGGTTATAGGAACAGATCATGTGTACCATCCCGACTTGCGCATATCCAGGTCACGCCAGTTGGGCCAGGGGATAAGTAAGCGGCAGCGCCGATCCACTCCAGTAGTGAATACCACATGAGCAAGACCAAGAGACGGGAAATCCCGCATTACGACACGGCCATCATCGAGACCCATTGCCACCTCGATTACCTCGAAGCAGACGAACTGCCTACGATACTCGAAAAGACCTCCGCGGCAGGCATAGAAAGGATTATTACGATAGCCGTGTCGCCGACCAACCTGACTCGTGTTATGGCGCTCACGCGGGAAGCCGACAATATCTGGGGCACCCAGGGCGTGCACCCCCACGAGGCCCAGTCCTACAACACCGAAACTGAAGCGCTGATCCGCTCCAACGCGGCTGATGACCGAATCCTGGCTATCGGCGAGGTCGGCCTGGACTACTATTACGACCACGCCGACCGATCGGTGCAAAGAACGGTTTTTGAGCGACAACTACAACTGGCCGCCGACCTTGATATGCCAGTGGTGATTCATACCCGGGAGGCGGATGATGATACCCGTGATATCCTCCGTGCTTTCAGCCCGTTGCTGCGGCGCAAGGGTGTGATACACAGCTTCACCTCCGGTCTGCCCCTGGCAGAATACTGTCTGGCGGAAGGTTTCATGCTGGGCTTTAACGGTATCGCAACATTTAACAAGGCCGACAATGTAAGGGCAGTAATAGCCGCAACACCAATGGAGCAGATCCTTCTGGAAACCGATGCGCCCTACCTGACGCCGGCCCCCTACAGAGGGCGGCCAAACGCCCCCTTCTACCTGCCACTGGTGGCTGAAAAAGTCGCCGAGGTCAAACAAGTGGATATCGAAGCGATGCTGCAACAAATCTATCGCAACAGCATGACCATTTTTTTTGGAGCCGCTTGATGGAATACATTGTAGGGCAACGCTGGGTCAGTCACGCGGACGCGCAACTGGGCCTGGGGGTGGTTGTAGATTTCGAGGGGCGCAGGGTCACGCTTGCTTTTCCCGCCGTAGGCGAGGAGCGTACCTACGCCACCGAGAGCGCACCCTTGAGCAGGTTACGCTTCAAGGCCGGCGACAAAATCTGCACGGTCGATGATGTAGAGCTGGTCGTCACCCAGGTCACGGAACATCAGGGACTGCTGGTGTACACGGGCACAGATCACCATGAAGAGTCCATAACAGTCTCCGAACTGGAGCTGGACGCGTTTATCCAGCTGACCACACCACAACAGCGCCTGCTCAATGGCCACTTTGATAAAAACAGTGATTTTGCCCTGCGGGTAGCTACCTTCGACCATACCGACCGCCAGCAGCGCTCGATAGCACGGGGGCTGATGGGGTCTCGCACCAGCTTGCTGCCACACCAGGTGTACATCGCCAATGAGGTAGGCCAACGCCACGCGCCGCGCGTACTGCTGGCCGACGAGGTTGGCCTGGGCAAGACTATCGAAGCGGGCATGATCATTCACCAGCAACTGCTCACCGGCAGGGCGTCGCGGGTCCTGGTACTGGTTCCCCCCAGCCTTCTGCACCAATGGCTGGTTGAGATGCTACGCCGTTTCAATCTGCGCTTTTCCCTGTTTGACGCGGACCGGCTGGCTGAAATGCCGGAGGAGAACCCGTTTGAAAGCGAGCAACTTGTATTGTGCAGCCTGGCCCTGTTCGAGTCGCGCCCCGACCTGCAGGCGCAAGCCGTGGCGGCCAACTGGGATCTGGTCGCAGTTGACGAGGCCCACCACCTGCACTGGTCAGAGACCGGCGCGGGCGAGGACTACCTGTTTGTAGAGTCATTGTCCCGCGCCAGCGCAGGCCTGCTGCTGATTACCGCCACCCCCGAACAGATAGGCCAGGCAAGTCATTTCGCCCGCCTTCGGCTGCTGGACCCCTCCCGCTTCCACGACCTGGAGAGCTTCAAGGCAGAAGAGCAGCAATACCGCCACCTGAGTGAACTCGCAGACGCCCTCGAAGCTGGCAAGGCCCCCACCGAACTGCCCCTGGGTCTGGACCCGACAGCACCCGTTGAAACCCTGATCAGGCAGATCCTGGATCGCCACGGCACGGGCCGGGTGCTGTTCCGCAATACCCGTGCCGCCGTGGCCGGGTTCCCCGACAGGATTCTGCATCGCCACCCTCTTCCCACACCCGACGAATACAGCCTGGCCAGCGGCGACCTGGCGGAGCGGCTTTACCCGGAGCAGCCCTATTTTGATGATAGCTGGCTCTCCTTTGATCCGCGGGTCAATTGGCTGGAGCGCACCCTGAAGGAGCTCCGTCCCGCCAAGGCCCTGGTTATCTGTGCACGCGCAGAGACCGCCGTGGCGCTGGAACACCACCTGCAGATGCGCGCGGGTATTCGCTCAGCTGCATTTTACGAGGGCCTGTCGATCATCGAGAGAGACCGGGCCTCCGCCTACTTTGCCGACGAAGTAAATGGCGCCCAGACGCTGGTGTGTTCCGAGATCGGCAGCGAGGGGCGCAATTTCCAATTCGCCCACCACCTGATCCTGTTCGACCTGCCACTCAATCCCGACCTGCTGGAACAACGCATAGGTCGACTGGACCGAATAGGCCAGCAAAGCGACGTGGAGATCCACGTGCCGTATCTGGAACAGACTGCCCAGGAAAACCTGGTGGACTGGTACGACAAAGGCATGAACCTGTTCACCGACAGTTGCTCTGCCGGCTACATGATTTTTGAGACTTTCCGGGAGCGACTGCTGCCCCAGTTGCAGGAACGTACGGAGGCATTTGACGACCTGATCAAGGAAACCGCTGAATTCACCTTGGAAACCCGCCGGGAACTGCGCGAGGGGCGGGACCGGTTGCTTGAGCGCAATTCCTGCAAGCCGGAGATCGCCGCTGCGCTGATCGATGAGATCCAGGCCAATGAGGAGGGGGATGTCCTGGAAAAGTACCTGGAAAGCCTCTGCGAGGCCTTTGGCGTGGACCAGGAATTTCACTCCGAGCAGGCCATGATCCTGCGCCCCTCGGAGCATATGCTGACAGGTCACTTTCCCTACCTGCGCGAAGAAGGTACGACCATCACCTTTGACCGCACCAGGGCGCTGGCCCGCGAGGACATGGAATTCGCCAGCTGGGAGCATCCCATGATCCTCGAAGCGATGGACATGGTGCATTCCACCGAGCTGGGCAATGCGGCCATAGGTACCATCAAGCTCAAGGGTGTGGCGCCCGGTACGATGTTGCTGGAATCGCTCTACACCGTGAATTGCGTCGCACCGCGAGCGCTGCAGGTGGACCGCTTCCTGCCGCTCTCGCCAATGCGCCTGCTGGTGGACGCTCGCGGCAAGGACCTCGCAGACCTGGTGCCGCACACCCGGCTTAACGATCTTATCCAGAGTGTAAAGAAATCCACCGCCCTGGCGATCATCAAGCAGGTCCACCAGGAAGTGGAGGCGAA
The DNA here is from genome assembly GCA_963765545.1 of uncultured Gammaproteobacteria bacterium. Taxonomy (GTDB): domain Bacteria; phylum Pseudomonadota; class Gammaproteobacteria; order Pseudomonadales; family Halieaceae; genus JARRPM01. The sequence goes on from CAVXWW010000004.1 coordinate 1,083,455, forward strand.
GATGGCGCTGGCTTCAAGCCAGGCGCAAGAGCGATTGCAGGCTACTCTGGCCGAGGCCGAACAGGCAATGCGAACCGATCTTGGCGAGGAATTGTCCAGGCTGGAAGCCTTGCGGGAAGTTAATCCCTCGATCCGGGAGGAGGAGCTGGAGCATCTGCGCCTTCGCATCGACGAATGCGCGATACATATCCAGCACGCCAGCCTGCAGTTGCAGGCACTGCGGCTGGTCATTACTACCTGAGCAAGCCGCTCAATCGGCGCAGAGAATTTCCATCTTGCGCCTGGCGAGATCCAACTGCTCGGTGGTAGTAGCTTCCACCAGCGCCTGCTTGGCGTTATGGCACTCTGTCGCTTCCTGTTCAAAACTGTCCTGCAGTTGGTCCCTCGCCTGGGCGGACGCTGATTCGCAAGCAGTGGGCGTCATGCGGCGGACATTGGCCGTACTGCCAGTTTCCTCTACTACCACGCAGTCGCCGATACGAATTTCCGTCTGGTCCGTTACCACCCTGATACTGCTGCCCTCACCCGTGCGCACGGTGTAGGCGACGCCGGCCCGGCTACCCTGGGCCGCGCTGGAAAGTGCCCCGCCGGCCCCGGCGCCAATAATGGTATTGCGCGCTTTTTTGCTGGAGGATTTTCCGCCCGCGGACAACAACCCCAGTGCACCGCCGACCAGGGCTCCCTTGCCCGCCTCGGAATCCAGTGTCACTTTCTGCACGTTCTCCACGATACCGGTTGTGACCTTGGCCGACTGCCCGGCTTTCTGGGCAAGACCCGGTCCGGCAACAAACACCAGCGACAGGGATGTCGCCGCAACTACCTTGGTACTGAATTTCATCTGGCATAGCTCCATTTGACTATCTGTGGACAGATCTTGACCCTGCAGGAGACGCTGGCAGGCCATTCTCAGGGTGATGAGAATACCATAGCCGGCCCGGCGGCAAAAAATCTGCGGGAATAATTAGCGCTGCAACCCCGATACCCGCTCAGGCTAACGGCTAGTGGGGCAGCAACTGTTCGACCGTCACTCGCAGGCGCTGCAAGTCGGCCGGCTCGGACAAACGATGGTCACCGTCTTTTACCAACTGTACTTCCACATCCGCACTGGTTAGTTTTTCTGCAATGCGCAATGCCAACTGCCAGGGGACATCATCATCCCGCTGCCCCTGGATCAACCTTACCGGACCCTCGAAATGAATCTCGCCGTCCAGCAAAAGGTGTGCTTCGCCCTCTTCCAGCAACAAGCGGCCTATTCGGTAGGGCTCGCCATCGTCATAGCAGTTGGGCAGGTCGGCATAGCCATTACTGCCCAGCTGGCTGCGCTGCTGCGGGGTCAGGGAACCGCGCAAACGGTCAGTAAAATCGGGAGCGGCCGCCAGTCCCACCAGCCCCGATACGCGCTGCGGCCGCTTTTGCGCCACCAGCAGCATGATCCAGCCGCCCATCGATGAGCCCACGATAAGTTGCGGCCCTGAGGTAAGCTCGTCGAGTACTGCCAGGGTGTCGTCACGCCAGCGCCCGATACATCCCTCCTCCACAGTGCCACTGGATTCTCCATGGCCGGAATAATCAAAGCGGGTGAACTGGCGGCCCTGCTCGAGGCACCACTGTTCCAGGGCCAGGGCTTTAATCCCCTGCATATTGGAATTGAAGCCGGCGCAAAACACTATTCCCGGTGCCAGTCCGGGCGAATGGTGATACGCAATTACAGACCCGTCGGGCAATTCAAGAAATGACGCCTTGTCCATGTGCGTTGTCAGGCGGCGGCCACAATGCCGCCATCGAGCACGACGGTGTGGCCCGTCACCCAGGCAGACGCCCTGGCGCACAAATAGATGGCTGTACCCGCCGCATCCTCGGCATTGCCGATACGGCCGCGTGGATAAGTGGCGCCCATTTCGTCGGCCTGGTCCGCCCAGTGGGCAGTCATCTTACTGGGGAAAAAGCCCGGTGCGATGCCATTCACGTTTATGCATTGCCGGGCCAGGTCCGCGCCCAGGTGGCGGGTAAGATGATGCACCGCCGCCTTGCTGGCGGAGTAGGAATAGTTATCCATATGTGAGTGTGTAAGCCCGTTGACCGAACCTATATTAATCACCCGGGCCGGGTCTTCGTCCGTACCCGCCGCACGCAGGGCAGGCAATAATTCCCGGGTGAGAAAAAACAGGGATTTGACGTTGAGATCCATCACCTTGTCCCAGCCGCTCTCTGGAAACTCATCAATAGGTGCCCCCCAGGTCGCGCCAGCGTTATTGACCAGTATGTGCAGTTGCTCCTCCCGCTCCATGATGGCATGGGCAAAGGCGATCACGCCCTCCTGGGTCCCGAGGTTGGACGGTAGCGCGATGCATTCACCGAACTCACCAAGCGCCTCTGCCGTGGCATTCAGTTCGTCTTCCTTGCGGGCGGTGATGTAGGTTTTCACACCATTCTCAACGAAGCCCCGCGCGATCATGGCTCCTATCCCACGCGAACCACCGGTGACGACCGCCACCTTGCCACTTACATCAAACAAATTTTTCATAGTGTGTCCTGCTCCTTGGTTAAATGACTTCAGGGCTGATACCAGATAGGGGATGTATAGGCCCGCTCCTGAATGGAATCCGGCCGACGGGTCTCCTGATCACCCCCCAGGGCCACGGCGTCATAAAGGGAGTGGCGCGGGGTGGGAATTTCCAACACCCTGGCGTAGTAGAAAGCCGCCTGCGCTGGTTCGAACGCGGGGTCTTGCCAGAGCGCCAGCAGCTGGGGGTCGCCAATGGTATTGGCATAAGTGGCTGTGGCCACATCGACTGTATTCCCCACCGCGGGCAAACCGCCGTCCCTGTCCGCGACCCGAGCTCCGGACCAGGCCACGTCATAGATCCGCTCGTGCGACACCCCCGCCTCATCCACCCAGCCCTTGATAATCTGCACCCGATCGAGATTGGCACCCAGCGGGTCCTTCAGCGCCTGGACGATAAATGTCGGCGCCGCGGAAGCGTTATCGGGCAGGCTCAATTCACCACCCATAGGCACCCCCGACACGCTGGCCTGGGCGTACAGGTCAGTGGCGCCCAGGTCTCCTTCACTGAAGCCCCAGCCACCAAAAAATTGCACCGCGATACGCGGACCCGTGGTCGCATACACCTCGCGTCGCTTCATTGCGGCAAAAATGTCTTCCCTGGTATTTGATCGGGCCCACACCGCAGCGAGGCCTGACGCCGACATGCCCCAGCCATAGGCGCCGCCATTTTCGCCAAACGTTGAATTCTTGTTTTCGGGGATGGAGTCGGTGGCAAGTTTGCCCATGAAATTACCCTCTTCCGCTGAAGACATAGCGGTATGGGAGTCGGTGGACCCTATAAACCCCAACTGGTAGGGGTTGCTCCCCAGCTGTTGCGCCATTTCCAGGCCCCTGCGCAGGGTCGGTCGCAGGTAATCACCAACCCCCGCCACGTAGGGAGCAGGTTCTTTCTGAATATAGAACGGGTAGGTTTCAAAATCGGCGAACTCGTCCTGCGGCGAAAGGTCCGGATGCGTTTCCGAGTCCCCCTTGATCTGGGTAATCTCGGCGATTTTTTCCCATTTGCCGCGCTGCGCCACGTAGGCGGGGCTGAACGTTTCGCCACGCAGGCTGGTGGTGTCAAACATGAATCCCTTGGAGATATTGGAGTTATGGGGAATCGCCAGGAAATCTGCCCCCGTGGCCGCGCTGGTCGCATCCAGCCAAGTCCACAGATCTTCAGGATAGGGGCTATCGTCCAGGCCGAATGGCTGGAACTGCCTGGCCACTGCCGCGCCGGTGTCCGTCAATACAACCCGGTGCAGATTGGCGCCGCCTGGAATCGAGCTCCATTCCCAGCCTATCAATGCCGTGAACTCACCGGGTTTGTTGTATCGATCGGCGGTCTCGGTAATAGTGTTCCAGGTGTCCACTTCCACCTGGGGCATGGGTGGCAGCCAGCCCACATTACCACCGAGGATCGCAGCGGCAGCAGCTTCTCGCGGATCTTCGGGCACCGGCAATACGTCAATAAACAGGTCTCGCGCACTCTTGCTGTCAATGGCCCGCCGCAGCACCCATTGTGCAATCCTGGCCTTTGCCGAATCAACCAGGCCCAGTTCGCTGGTATCGACGCCCTCGTAATACACGTGTCGGATAACACCGAGAAACTCGGCGTGATCGGAGACCACCAGGAAATCCAGCGGTGTTTGAATCTGCACCCGCGCGCGGTGATAGGGGTGAATAACCGGCAACCCGGTGGCAAAACGATAGGCCGTATCCGGATCAGCGGACAGGTTATTATTGGCAAATGCGTCAGAGGAGTACGCTGTGTGCAGGTGGGTATCCCCCCACAGCAACTGTTTACTATCTTGCGCAAAAGCACCCAAAGGCAGGCCCAGGGCCGCAGCAAAGCATAACCATTTCATTATTGTCGTTGTTCTCCGATTAGTATGGCGCAGCCTGGATCAGTTGGCCCCGGCGCTAACAGGGGCGATCCGGCTTGCGTGCCGCCGCGAAAGCGCGCACGGTCACCGCACGTGTATCTGCGGGGTCAATGACTGCGTCGATTTCCAGGTGTGCTGCCGCCTCGGTGGCCTTGCCAACCTCGTACATGCGAGCGAGCAATTGCTCATACAGGGTTTCACGTTCCTGGGGGTCGGTCACAGCGTCAAGCTCTTTTTTGAACCCCAGGCGAACCGCTCCTTCCAGACCCATACCGCCGAACTCGCCGGTGGGCCATGACGCCGCGTACAATGGCCGAACAAAACTACCGCCGGTCATTGCCATGGCCCCAAGACCATAGCCCTTGCGCAGGAAAATGGCCACCACTGGCACTGTCAGCGCAGCGCCAGCCAGGAACAGGGAAGACATACTGCGCACCGCACCTTGCTGCTCACTCTCGGGACCCACCATAAATCCGGGGGTATCGGTCAATGACAGCACAGGCAATCGCAGCGCTTCACAAATCCGCAGGAAGCGCGCCGCCTTCTCCGATGCCTGGGCATCGACAGCGCCACCCATCTGTTGGCAGTCGTTGGCGATAAGTGCCACTGGCCTGCCCTCCAGGTGGATAAACCCGGTGATAATGGCACGCCCATAAATGCGCTGTAATTCGAGAAAGGAGCCCGCGTCAGCGATGGTCTCGATAATCCGTCGCACCGGGTAGGCCCAGCGCCGGTCCCGGGGAATAACTTCCCGCAAACTGTCCTGGGGTAGGGCTGTCCAATGTGCTACCGGACCCTGAAAATAGGAAAGTAGCTGGCGCGCCAGGGCAGTGGCGTGGGCCTCATTCTCGGCCACAATATCCACCACCCCGTTTCTTTCCTGCACTTCGATGGGCCCGATGTCGGTCGGGTCGTATTTCCCAAGCCCACCGCCCTCTATCATCGCGGGGCCAGCCATACCGATCCAGGAACTGCGCGTGGCGATGGTAAAATCGGCACAACCGAACAGCGCGGCATTACCGGCAAAACAGTAGCCATTATTGACTGCAATACGGGGCACCTTGCCACTGAGCCCCGCCCAGGTACTGAACGAGCGGATATTCAGGCCGGCGATCTGGGTCGTCACGTCGGTATCCCCGGGGCGCCCACCCCCTCCTTCCGTGTACATGATCACCGGCAGGCCGAGTTCTTCAGCGAGTTCACACATCCGGTCGAGTTTCTTGTGGTGAAAAAATCCCTGGGTCCCGGCCAGCACAGCATAGTCGTTGACGATGACCGCGGCGCGCGCCTGTTCTGCTCCCACCTGGGCGGCATTGATTGTGCAGGTACCCGTGATGATGCCGTCTCCGGCGGTATTTGACTGCAGGTCCTCATAATCGCGCCGACTGCGCTGGGCCGCCACAGCAAGCTGACCGTATTCCACAAAGGAAGCGGCATCCACCAGGTCGTCCAGGTTCTCCCGGGCGGTACGATAGCCCTTCTGATGCCGCCTGCTGCGCGCCTCGCTGCGCTGGTCATCCAGGGTGCGGGCAACCCGCTCACGCCAGGCGGTCAATTCAGGCCGCATCTCATCGTCCATTGCCTACTCCGGGTGCAATTCTCAGGACACTATAGCGCAGCTGCCGGGGGTTGATCAGCTACTCGCCCTGCCAACGCGGGGCGCGTTTTTCGATGAAAGCAGCCACGCCTTCGGCAGCATCCGCACTATTTATGCACAGGTGCTGCATCCTCGCTTCATAGGATATGGTTTCACCTACTGTGATATCGGTGGCCGCGTTCAGTGCCTGCTTGGCATAGCGCAGGGCAAGCGGTGACTTGGCGGCCAGCTCCTGTGCCCAGCCTCGCGCCTGCGCCAGCAAATCAGCGGCTGGCACAACACGATTGCACAGCCCCCAATCCATGCATTTGGCAGCGCGTATTTTTTCTCCAGAAGCAATCACCTCATAGGCCCGGTGGCGACCCAGGGTCCGCACAAGATGCCAGGTAGCACCGCCATCAGGCACCAGACCTATGGCCGCAAAGGCCTGGTATATGTAGGCGTCGTCGGCCATCATCACCAGGTCACAGTTCATGGCAAAAGCACTGCCTATGCCAGCAGCGGCGCCATTCACCGCGGCTATCCAGGGTTTGGGTGCGCTATTCATCTCCAGCAAAACAGGCTTGTATTCACCATTGAGCTGGTCTTCCACCCGAAAGGTCTCGGGGTTCTCGGCCGTTTCCGCAAGGTCGGCGCCGGCGCAGAACGCCCTGCCCTCCCCGGTCAGTATAACTGCCCTGATAGCGTCGTCTTCGTTAACCTCCCGCACCGCGTGGCGCAGTTCAAGGCGCAACTCGGCGTTGAAGGCATTCAGGCTCTCGGGTCGATTGAGTGCGACCACCGCGACGCCATCTTCGCGTTCGATTTTTACAGTGTTGTAGTTACTCACGACTTACCCTCTTTGTGCGTGTGGCTGTATATGGCGATAGTGTGCTGTCATGCTATAGCGCCCTGTGACTTCAGCTCGGCAATTTCCTTCTCGCCGAAGCCCATCGCAGTCAACACTGTATCCGTGTCCTGTGCCGGGTTGGGACCAGCGTGCTTAACCTGTGACGGTGTGCGACTGAATCGCGGCGCGGGTGCGGGCTGCGTTATGCCATCAACTTCGATATAAGTCTGCCTGGCAACGTTGGCTGGGTGCGCCGGTGCGTCCATAAAGTTCAATACTGGAGCGAAGCACACGTCGGTGCCCTCCATGATCTCGCACCACTGAGCCTGGGTTTTGCGCTTGAAGACCTCTGTCAGTTTCTCCTTCATCTCAGGCCACCTGACCGCATTGTGCTGGTCGCCAAAGTCCTCCTCGGATAGTTCCGCGTGCTGTTTCAACAGGGCGTAAAACTGCGGTTCGATCGACCCGATAGAGATATACTCCCCATCGGCACACTCGTAGGTATCATAAAAATGAGCGCCGCCGTCCAGCATATTCGATTCGCGCTGGTTAGCATCCCACATACCCATGGCCTGAAAACCGTGAAACATCCACATCAACTGCGCGGCGCCATCGACCATCGCTACATCGATGACCTGGCCCTTACCCGAATTGGCTGTCTCCAGCATCGCCGCCAGCACACCGTTGACCAACAGCATCCCGCCACCGCCCATATCGCCCACCAGGTTCAGTGGGGGTACCGGTTTTTCACCCTTGCGGCCCGTGGCAAACAGCGCGCCGGTAATAGAAATATAGTTAATATCGTGTCCGGCAGCGAGCGCCAGCGGCCCCTCCTGGCCCCACCCGGTCATGCGGGCAAATATCAACCTCGGATTGCGCTCCAGACAGACATCGGGACCGATACCCAGCTTCTCGCACACACCGGGGCGAAAGGGGTCTATCAACACGTCGGCATTTTCCACCATGCGCAACAGCGTCTCGATACCTGCGGCGTCCTTGAGATTGAGCACCACGGACTTCTTGCCGCGGGCGCTCACATCCTTCATGACCAGGTGGCTGGCGCCGGCGGCGCGGTCAATACGAATCACCTCCGCGCCCATATCGGCCAACATCATGCCGCCCATAGGGGCGGGGCCGATACCCGCCAGTTCGATAACGGTAAAGCCATTAAGTGGCCCCATGTCAGTCTCCTTTTGTTAGCGCGGCTGCATCCGAATGGCGCCGTCCAGGCGGATACTTTCGCCATTGAGGTAATCATTCTCCGCGATAAATACCGACATATGGGCAATTTCCTGTGGCTGGCCCAGGCGCGGTGGATAGCACACACTGGATTCCAGTGATTTGTAGGCCTGCTCCGGCAAAGACTCGAACAAAGGCGTGTGTATAAGGCCCGGCACAATCGTGTTCACCCGTATCCCGTAACTCGCCAGGTCCCGCGCCATGGGCAATGTCATGCCAATAACGCCGCCCTTGCTGGCAGAATATGCCACCTGGCCTACCTGCCCTTCGTACGCGGCCACTGAGGCCGTGTTGATGATCACGCCGCGACCCCCATCATCGTTGAATGGTTGGTTTTTGGCCATCTGCTCAGCGGCGTAACGCGAGACATTGAAGGTGCCCACCAGGTTGATATTGATCACCAGCATATACTGGTCCAGCGGAAAAACACCGTTCTTGCCAAAGGTTTTACAGGCATTGCCTATGCCCGCAAAATTGTTACAGATGTGCACTGCGCCAAATTTCTCCACAACGCCTTCCACTGCGGCTTTGACGGACTCCTCGTCCGCCACGTTCACATTCCAGAAAGCCACGTTTTCCGCGCCCAGGCCGGTAATCACCTCGTTCGCATTGGCCTCGTTCATATCGAAGATGGCCACTTTTGCACCCTTGGCCACGTAGGCTTCCACGGTTCCCCGTCCAAGGCCAGAGGCGCCGCCGGTAACAATTGCTACTTTTCCTGCAAGATCCATAATCAAACTCCTGTGATTGGTCGTCAAAAATTGCGAGTATTGAACGGCGCGTAGTCTTCGCCGAGACAATCCCGACTGATGATAATTTTCATCACCTCGGAACTACCCGCATAGATAGTCGATATCTTGGCGTCGGTATACTGCCTGCTAATAGGGTATTCGTCCATATAGCCGTGGCCGCCATGCAACTGCACCCCCAGGTCGGCCGTCGCGACCTGCAGTTCACTGGTTACCAGCTTGGCCTTTGCCGCATCCACGGCGGTAAGAGCGCCGGCGTTAAAGGCGGTGACACACTGGTCCACATACACCTGGGCCAGGTCCAGCTGGGTGCGTTGTTCGGCCAGCTTGAACTGGGTATTCTGGAATGCGGCCAGCGGTTTGCCAAACGCCTTGCGCTCTTTCACATAGTCCGCAGCGAGATCCCAGGACAGTTGCGCAGCCGACAGATAGCCGACGGCGCCAATCAGGCGCTCCTCCGCCAGCCCTTTCATCAGGTAGACAAACCCCTGGCCGGGCTCACCCAGCACATTTGCCTTGGGCACCGCCACGTCATTGAAAAACAGTTCGGCGGTGTCCTGGGCCTTGAGCCCCATTTTTTTGAGGTTGCGGCCCCGCTCAAAGCCCTCCATCCCGCGTTCAACCAGGAACAGGGTCATATGGTGAGGGTTATTTTCAGGATCGGTTTTGGCGGCTACAACAACGACATCGGCGTTGATACCGTTTGATATAAAGGTTTTTGATCCGTTCAGTAGCCAGTGATCATCTCTCTCCACGGCACTGGAACGCATGCCCGCAAGGTCGCTGCCCGCGTCGGGTTCGGTCATCGCGATCGCCAGTATTGACTCGCCACTGGCACAGGCAGGCAGAAACCTGCTGCATTGCTCCTCACTGCCAAAGCGAGTGAAATAAGGTCCTACCAGTCGGCTGTGCAGGGTGTTATACCAGTCGCCCACCCTGGCATACGCGGTTTCTTCGATAATAATCTGCTCAAAGCGGAAATCAGGGTCTCCCATACCGCCGTATTTTTCCTCCGGCCAGACCATCAGGAAGCCCTGCTCACCGGCTTTGCGAAACGCGTCACGATCCACGATCCCGGCCTCACGCCAGGGTTCCATATGTGGCACAATCTCTGCGGTCAGGAATTTACGGTAGGCGTCCCTGAACATCGCCTGCTCTTCGGTAAACGCGCGCTGCAGCATCCGCTGGCCTCCTTTACTATGCGTTTTAAAGACCCGGGAGTATGGGTAAGGGGCTGCCGGGTAGCAATGACCTGCCCCTACATGAAAATTGACGTAAACTGACAGTTGTGACCTGATCACCCTCAGTCACGCTTAACCACTACGGGACATTAGATGGAGCAGATTTTTCCGGAGAACTGGGCGTTCATGCTTTTTGGGCTGATCTTCTCCATCACCTGCGCGCAGATGCTGGTCGTCTATGTACTGGCCGACTCCAGCAAACCTCCCGCCGGCCTGGGCCTCTTTACAGTTTATTTCATGGCGTCACTGCTGGGCTGGATTGCCATTACCCTGCAACAAAGTTCCAGCATGCAGATGGCTGTAGACGTGCCATCTGTGATGATTAGCCTGAATAGCTATATTCTGTTCATGGCTGCCGGTCAGCGCTCGGGGGTTGCCCGTGGTCGCGTTGTATTGGGCGCCGTATGCCTGGTAGTTTGCCTGTGCGAATTCTTCCTGCCCCCACAGCAGATGTTTGTGGTGCAGGCTGCAGCAGTAGCGCTTTTTTTTGCCGGCACAGGCCTTATCTGCGGCTGGCGCGGCTGGCATTATCGCAATATCGGCGATGCTATTATTGCCTATGCCGCCGTTACAATGGTTGTGGGGATGCCCCTGGCGGTTTACTACTTCCTGAGCGCCGGGGAACAGGCTCGCGGGGAGGCTATTGCATTTGGTATCCACAGCGCGGCCTATGCGCTTATCGCCATCGGGTTTCTCGCCAGTGTAGTCATTGAATACCAGCAACACCTGTCGGACCTGGCTACACTGGACCCACTGACACGCCTGCTGAACCGGCGCGGGTTGGAAGATGCACTGCAGATCAGCAAAGCCCAGGCCTCGCGACGCAGCTTGCCAACAGCCGCCATTATGGTCGATATAGACCATTTCAAGCAGGTCAACGACAGCTTTGGCCACGAGGTCGGCGACCACATACTGCGCCAGGTAGCTGACACACTGACTCGCCTGAGCCGATCCAGCGATGTGGTTGCCCGCATCGGTGGCGAGGAATTCCTGCTGGTGCTGCCAGAAACGGAGCTGGCGGCTGCCCGGATACTGGCAGAGCGTATTCGCGAGGCCATAGGTCAGAGGCCCCTGCTGGTGGATTTCCAGCGTATCGGCGTCACCGTCAGCCTGGGTGTCGCCTGCGTGGTGGGGGAGCTAAGCCTTGACGAACTGTCCCAGGAGGCTGACCGCGCGATGTACCTGGCCAAGCGTGGCGGCCGTAACAGGGTGGCCTCTGTCGAGCACAAGCCTGTTCACCTGACGACTGCGACCGGATAGGTCGCTGTTTCGCATTGCGCAGTCCCTCCATTTCAGTTCACTTCGCTCGCGCGGTGCTAAAGCATACCGTGCGGCATGGGCTGGACCCGATAACACTACTGCGAAAAAACCGCATCTCACCCCGACTGCTACTGGAAGACGATGCCAGAATCTCGGTGGAGCGCTTTGCTGATCTACAGGTAAGCACCATGCTTGCGATGCAGGACGAGGCGCTGGGCTACGCCTCCCGCCGCATGCCCATAGGTAGCTGGTCCATGATGTGCCTTGCGGTGATCGGCAGCGCTTCGCTTGGCCAGGCCCTCAGCCGATTTTGCCGCTTCTACCAGCTGTTTGAATCCGGCTTGCACCCGGTGATGGAAACAGATGGAGACTGCACCCAGCTGCTTCTGCAGGAAGTGGACGATTCAGGCGCGACGGGGCCATATCACAGCGAGCTGTTCCTGAGTCACTCGCAACGGTTCTCCAACTGGCTGGTCCAGGAACAGCTTCCCCTGCAGGCGGTAAAACTCAAATATACCCCCGTTGCATGCCATGAAGAGTATCGGCAGGTTTTCATGGGAAACCCGGTCGAGTTTGACCAGGACAATTCGGCACTGGTTTACGCCACGTCCCTGCTGGACCGGCCCCTGCTGCAAAACGAAAGTTCACTGCGCCACTTTCTGAGGCACCCTGCGCTGTTTATGCTCACCCAGGAGTATGCCAGGGACAGCTGGACCATCAGGGTACGCGAGGTTCTGCGACACAAAATGGACAACCTGCCGGAACTCAATGAGGTAGCTGCCCTGCTGGATCTCCACCCCCAGACCCTGCGCCGACGCCTGGCCAGCGAGGGCAGCAGTTTCATGGACATAAAGAACCGCCTGCGCCGCGACACCGCTCTCCACTTTCTGGGCAAACAGGGCCTGAGTATCGAAGAGATCGCCTATCGCGCAGGTTTTTCCGAGTCCAGCGCATTTATTCGGGCATTCAAGGGCTGGACCGGTGTAACACCCTACTGCTATCGCAAGGGACTCTAGGAAAAAATCTGTTCACGACAGATTATTTGCGAGCTAAAACGCCAAAGTCAGTCAATATTGTCTATAGTCACTGGCGTACCCTCTGTGGGAAAGGAATCTGTGAAAAAAATATTACGAATACTGGCAATCATCTATATCTCCTATCTGGCGCTGGTGCTGCTTGTCATCACGCCTGCGTTGAACCTGTTACCCCCCTGGCTCGCCGAGAAATACCTGGGACGGGAGTTTCACAGCGAATTCATCTGGTTCAACCCGTTCACCCTGAGCCTGGAACTCTATGAGACGCGATTGCCGGAGCTGGACGGCAGTCGCTTCGCCAGCCTGGAGCGCGCCTCAGTCAACTTGTCCCTTGCCAGCCTCTACAAACCGGGCGTAGTTTTTGATGAATTGAGAGTCACCCAGCTCTTCCTGCATGTGGTGCAAAAGCCCGATGGCAACTTCAACTTTACCGACATGCTGCCCCCCGAAGACCCGGCGGCGCCCCCGGCGGAGCCCGCCGGCATCCCTGCCGTCACTATCGACAAGTTCCATTTCAATTCTGAACAACTGATGTACACGGACCAGGCCCGGGAAAAGCCGTACAGCAGCGAGTTGAACGGGCTGAATCTCTCAGTCCTGGGCCTGTCCACCGTGCTGGAAGAGGGCAAGCCCTATAGCCTCGACGCCACCGGCGAAAACGGTGGGCAATTGCACTGGGAGGGCGAGGTCTCGATACCCCGCTCCTACAGCAAGGGAACACTGGCGCTCACCAGCTTGCATATGCCGGCACTGTGGCGCATCGCCGAACCGTGGTTGGCGTTCGAACTCACCCGGGGGAAGATCAGTCTCGAAGGGCAGTACAGCGTGGACTGGAGCGAGGATGTGAAGTACCAGGTGGGCCAGGCTGAATTCCGCCTCGACGAGGTCGCGGTAGAACCCAAAGAGGGTATTGATCTGCCTGACACCGGCGTTACGCTGGGCAGTCTTCGCCTGACGGGTATAGATCTAGATGGTCCCGCTCAGCACGTAGACCTGGATTCACTGGTGGTCAGCGAACTGGCGATCAGCGGCTGGAGCGAAGGCAGCGATGCCAGCCTGACTCAGCTGTTCGCGGTAGACCTTCCCGCATCAGAGGAGGACCCAGCCGCCCAGCAGGACACTGCCGACGAAGCGAGCTGGACGGCCAAGCTTGGCACGGTTCAGCTGACCGAGAGCAACCTGCGCTGGCGCTCGGAATATACCGACCCGGGACAACTGGAGGTGTCCCCGCTGGAAGCGACTGCAAGCTCGATCAAATGGCCCCTGGAAGGGGATACCGAGCTCTCCCTGAACCTGTCTGTCAACGGCGAAACAAGCGCTGCGATACAGGGCGTACTGAATCTGGCACTGGGCGCCGGCAAGCTGAGCTACGAATTGAAGTCACTGCCGCTGGCCTGGTTCAACCCCAATTTTCCCGAAGCGTTGAACGCCCGGCTGACCGGGGGCAAGCTTCAGGTACAGGGCGAGGTCGCGCTGGCGGAATATGCACCGGGGCTTATCACCATGGACGGTTCCATAGACGGTTTTGCAGGCGAGTTGACCGATACCGAAGAGTCTCTCACCTCATGGGAAACAGTGCGCTGGGAAAACCTGCAGGTTGACATGAACCAGCAAGCCATAACGCTGGCAAAGTTATCTATCGATGACTACAAGGGGCGCATTCATATCAAGAAGGATGGCTCTATCAATGCCCAGAATGTCTGGAAGCAGGAATTGGACGACGCCGCACAGGATGGAGACACGGCTCCGGAAGTACAAGAATCGGCAGAAACGACAACAGATGATACCACCGAAAGCGAGCCCTGGCAGGTGAGCGCCCCGCTGGTGAGTATTACCGATAGCGAAATCGATTTCATGGATGAATCACTACCGATTCACTTTCGCACAGTGATAGGGGATATCAATGGCAGCATCAAGGATATCAGCAGCGAACAAGATGTGAAAACCAAAGTGGACATCAAGGGCTCGGTAGACGGTTACGCACCGGTGACGCTGAAGGGCACCGCACAGCCGCTGCGCAGCCCGCCCGCGATAGACCTGGGGCTCAATTTTTCCGGCCTGGATATGGCCCTGTTGTCGCCTTACTCCGGCACCTATGCCGGTTATTCCATAGAACAGGGCGTCCTCGACCTGGATCTTAAGTACGCTATGGAGGACAACAAGCTCAAGGGCCACAACAAAATCGTTATAGACAACATGCGGCTGGGTGAAAAGGTCGACAGCGAGGAGTCAGTAGACCTTCCAATCGAGCTCGCGCTGGCGCTACTGACCGACAGCAACGGCATCATCGATATGGACATTCCCGTCAGCGGCAATGTGGATGACCCGGAGTTCAGCGTGGGCAGTGTAATCTTCGGCGCCGTGGTCAATCTCATTACCAAGGTGGTGACCTCCCCATTTACATTACTGGCCAGCCTGGTCGACACCGAAGAGGACCTGCAGCGCATTAACTTCAAATCAGGCTCGGCGGAGTTGGATGAAGGGACCCGCAAAAAACTGGACGAGCTCTACCAGGCACTTTCCCAGCGACCCGAACTGGGCCTGATCATCACCGGCCGACTGCAATTGCAGGCAGACCGGGAACGCCTGCAGAAAAACCTGCTGAAGGCGGAATTGGTTGCCGAGGGCTTGTCCGAGGCCGAGCTGGACAGTAAGGGCAAGGGATGGGAGGAGGCCATTCAGGCGCGCTATCAGTCAGTGTCGCCAGGTGAAACCCCGTTGACAGTGGGGGAACAATACACGGCACTGGCCGAAGCAATGCCCCTGGACGACTCGGCCTTGCTCACGCTGGCATCAGACCGGGCTATCGCGGTGAAAACCTACCTGTTAAATGAAGCCGGGCTGGACCCAGATCGCGCCACAATCGCTAAATCAAGCGTAGAGGCGGCCGACAACCTCTATAGTGGCGCGGAGCTGGAAATAGAAATCTAGCCCCCTCAAGGCCGTTAGCCTGCGTATAACAGGTCGTCACCGCAGATACGGCAGCGGTAGCTGCCTACACCCTGTATCACGCGGTTGTGACGGGTTGAGGAGACCTCGTGGATGCGGCAACCACAGCGATACGGGTGAGTGCGCTGCTGGCGCTGGGGAATCCCATCGAGATCCAGGTCAAAAGTCACTCCCTGGTCGGCACCAAAGTGTTCCATCACAGCCCGCCACTGCGGACCGTGGGGTTTAATCCCGCGGGTACCGTACAACTCGTGCACGATGTAATGCGCTACCTCGTGGGGCACAGTATCACGAAGGTTTTCATCAAAGTACTTGGCAAAAATCCAGGGGTTGTAGCGTATCCAACCGCGCCGCCCCACCAGCTTGAACATGCCCGCGGTGCGCCCGGCCAAATCAAACAAAACCGGCACATGCGCAAAGCGCCGATCGAATATTTCCCCTGCCTGCTGAATGTAATGCTCGGTGGCAGCCACCACCTGTACTCTGGCCGCCTCCCGGATTGGCTCTACCACCTTAATCGTCCCACTGTGTTGTCGCCCCACTCACAAAACTACCGCTTGCCACACTGTCCGCCACGGCGCCCGATACCGCCACTGGCCACAGCATAACCACCCTGGCGCCCAGTCTCAAACATTTCCGATTAAGTTGGCTTTGCTGTACATTTAGCGGCTGTTACAAAACCCCTGACATGCACCACAACACCAGAAGATTCAAATTATGAGCGCACAGCAACTAGACACCGCCAGCCTGGGCACGTATCTCGAACAACGTATTGACGGCTTCAGCGGACCGGTACGCGCGGAGAAATTTGCCGGCGGCCAGTCCAACCCCACCTTCAGGTTGTCGGCCGGCGGCAAGTCCTACGTATTGCGCCGCAAGCCCCCCGGGGAATTGCTGAAATCCGCCCATGCGGTCGATCGCGAGTTCCGTGTCATCAGTGCCTTGCAGGACACCGACGTGCCTGTACCCCATACCTACGTACTGTGCGAGGACGAAACGGTCATCGGCTCCATGTTCTACGTGATGGAATACATGGAGGGTAGAATCCTGTGGGACCCGGTCCTGCCGGAAGCAAAGGACAATGCAGAGCGAGCCGCCATCTACGATGCCATGAACGAAACCATGGCTGCCCTGCACAGCGTCGATGTGGACGCCGTGGGCCTGTCGGATTACGGCCGGCCTGGAAATTACTTTCAGCGCCAGGTAGATCGATGGAGCAAACAATACCGGGCGTCGGAGACCCAGGCTATCCCTGCCATGGAAAAGTTGATGGCATGGCTGCCTGCCAATATGCCACCTGATGACGGGGCAGTGAGCCTCGTTCACGGTGATTACCGCCTTGATAATATGATGTTTCACCCCACCGAGCCGCGGGTCATTGCCCTGCTGGACTGGGAACTATCAACCCTTGGGCACCCCCTGGCAGATCTGGCCAACCAGTGTATGGCCTGGATGCTGCCTCGCGAAGGCGGGGTCAAGGGGATGGCCGGAGTTGACCGCAAAGCCCTGGGGATTCCCAGCGATGAAGAGTATATCGCGCGCTACTGCGAGCGCACCGGACGACAGGGTATCGAGAACTGGAACTTTTACCTTGTATTCTCGCTGTTTCGCCTGGCGGCGATCTGCCAGGGTATTGTGAAGAGAGCCCAGATTGGCACTGCTTCCAGCGCAGAGGCGGATTCCAGGGGCGAGTCGGTGGTACCGCTGGCAGAAATGGGCGCCGCACTGATCGATTGATAGCGGGCGCTACAGCCTTACGCTGTATCAGGCAGCTTGTGACCTACTCCGCTCTACCTCCTTGGCGGGTTTGACAGCCTTTCTTCTGGACTGCGGCTTTTTCTTGCTCACGGCAGCTCTTCTTGCTCGCGGCAGGTTTCTTACGCGCAGGGGCTTTCTTCGGCGCCTTTTGTGCCCCCACCTTTTTCTCCTGCAAAGCAGCTCTGTCGGCCTGGGTGGGCGGTGGCCTGCGGCGGGAGGCGCGCGGGCGGTGGACCTGGGACTCATCCGGACGCAAATCGCCCGTCTCAAAGCGGCTCAGCAGTTCCTCCATGGTTCGGCTGATTTTGGTACATATGCGGATAGATTCCACACTGGGATAGGTGGAGTGCTCCCCCCCCTCCATCAGCTCTATCAGGTCTTTCTCGGACAGGTGTGACAGTATCTTGGCCGGGTTGTACCAGCGAAAGCTGGGTACGATGTTGACATCCCCGCTGTACTCCTGGTCCATCAATGCGTGAACGCTGTTCATCAGCATATTGAAGCGCGGCCAGTTATCGCCCTGTCGTTGTACCACACCGCGGTAGAAATTCAGCAACTCTCTGCCCATACCCACTCCCAGACTGCCCAGGGCTGATCCCAGGGCGCTGCGATTCCCTTCTTTCTTCAGGAAGGGAATCGCGATGGGGTTGACCATACTCACAATATAATGATTTGCGCTGTACAGGCGGGACAGCCGCTTGGCGGGCAGGTCATCGGCGATGGAGCCGTCCACCCACTTGCGTGTCGGCAGGTAGGGCTGGGCCTCACCGTGCACGTTTCTGGCCATGAGCATCACCGGCGGAAACACCCCTGGTACAGCACAGGAGGCCATTACCGCGGAGCGCACAAAGACATTCGGTGAGGTGATCGCGTTCAGTAAGCGCGAACGCTGGTGCGGCTCGGCGGGCGCGACGGTGATACTGATCTGGCGCCCGGTCTTTTCATAGGCCTCCTGAAATGTGAGGTCGGGAATCAAACGGGCGATCAGGCGACCCAGGTCACCCACGTCGATTTGCGGATTGGCACCAAAAAACATACGGCTGAACGAACTCGCCTCGCGTTCTGCCTCGATCATGACACTGGAGGGGCGATAAAAGCGCTCAAGTTCCTTGTCAGTATGCGTACCCACTACACCGGCTACCAGCGAACCGGCACTGGAACCGGAGATGACCCTTGGCAGCAGTCCCTGCTCCAACAGTATTTTCACCACCCCCAGGTGATAAAAGCCCAGCACCCCGCCGCCACTCAGCATCAGCGCGGAACGCCCGTAACAGATATTGGCACGGTAGAAAAAATCCAGTTTTTCCTGGGGATTGATGAGATCGTCGTCGAGTTCAGCCAGGTAGCGCAATGAATCATCGACCTCGTCGATGTATTGCTCTATCAGCTTTTTGGTTCCGAACTTTGCCTGGCGATAGAGACTGCTGCGCCCCATGCCGCCCATATTGCCGTGAATACCCTCGTTCAGGGTGAACAACAAGCCGTGGTGATCGTGCCGCGCCCGCAGGCTGCGGATACGATCCAGGCGCAGGCGAATCTGGGCATAATCATACTGTGTGGTCTGGTCTACCTCTCGCCAGCGCCTTTTGCCCGAGACCTCGTCATGTTCAATAGCCGCGTCTCGCCACTCTTCATAGCCGCGACTCTTGCTCATCGTGCGCTCGAGTTTCTTGAGCTTGCGTGAATTACCCACAATGCTACCCCTTTAATTCCCTATAATAACAATCTTGAACTAACTTCAAGCATAGACCAAATCATATAGGACTCACAGTGCTTTGTGGGTAGTGAATCCCATGTGTTTTGAGCTCGATCACGCTTTGACCATGATTTTTTATAGTCACAGGGCAGGCCGGCCTGCCCAGGGCAGGGGTGGAAGCCTGATGGAACTGCCCTAGTCCTCCCTGCTCGGTGCTGAACCCTCGTCGCTGCGCGTGCCACTGCGATATTCTTCAACAAGATGTCGCTTGTAAAGTTTGCCATTGTCCATGCGCGGCAGCTTGGGGTGAAAATCCAGTGAACGCGGCATCTTGATGTGAGAAATTTTCTCACGCAGCCACTCCATGATCTCGATGCCCACCTCATCCGTGGCATCCGCCCAGTTCATTGGCTCCACCACCGCCTTGACCTGTTCGCCAAATTCTTCGTGCGGTATGCCAAACACGGCCACGTCTGCAATTTTGGGGTGTGTTATCAACAGGTTTTCGATCTCCTGGGGGTAGATATTGACCCCGCCGCTGATAATCATGAAGTTCTTGCGATCGGTCAGGTAGAGAAACCCATCCTCGTCGACATAGCCGACATCCCCGGTGGTGGCCCAGCCCCTGTCGTTGTATGCGCCCGCGGTCTTCTCAGGTTCGTCGTGGTAGGTGAAACGGGTGTGTTCCCCGCCGAAATAAATGGTGCCTATCTCACCGGCCGGCAATTCATTGCCATCGTCGTCGACAATGTGTAACTCGCCAACCAGGGCCGGCCCCACAGACCCTTTATGGGTTAGCCAGTTGGCTGAATCAATGATGGTGACACCTATACCCTCGCTGGCGGCATAGTATTCGACGATAACCTCGCCCCACCAATCGATCATCTGCTCCTTGACCTCGACCGGACAGGGCGCGGCAGCGTGAATGGCAAACTGCATGGAGCTGACGTCATAGCGCTCGCGCGCCTCCGGCGGTAACTTCAGCATGCGAATGAACATAATGGGAACCCACTGGCTGTGAGTTACCCGGTGCTCCTGGATCAACTGCAAGGCACCCTCCGCATCAAACTGCTCCATCACGATAATAGTGCCGCCCTGGAAAGCCACCATCATGCAGTAATGCAGTGGCGCTGCATGATACAAGGGCGCAGGCGACAGGTAGACAGTCTCTTCGCTGAAGCCAAATGCCGCGCCCATGGAGCTGACCAGGGGGTGTGGTGCATTGACATCAGTGCTCACCGGGGGCACAAACACTCCCTTGGGTTGTCCGGTGGTACCGGAGGAATACAGCATCGGGACACCGTTGCTCTGATCTTCAATGGGCGTGGTCGGTTGCGGGTCTATCGCCTCCTCCCAGGATTCAAACCCTGGCTTGATACCACTGACCATATAAAAATTCTCGATTTTCCCGGGCGAAGCGGCAATGATTTCCTGTGCAATTGTCGCCAGGCCCAGGGAACCGATAAATAATCTGGCACCGCAGTTCTCAAGTATGTAAGCGGCCTCCGACACCTTCAGGTGGGTACTGATGGGCGTAAAAATAATGCCCGAACGCTGCGCCGCCCAGACGATTTCCAGGAACTGTCGCGTGTTTTCGAGCATCATACCGATGTGGTCACCGGCCTGCAGGCCGAGTGATCGAAACAGCTGGGCGCCCTGGTTTGAGCGCTCATCGAGCTCTTTATAGGTGACTATCTCACCGGATGCGCCCATGATAATAGCAGGCTTGTGCGGGTAGGTTTCCGCCGTAATACTGGGATGCGGCATGCCTTGTTCCTCTTTCGTTATAGTAGTTCAATAGACACTATAGATTCATCCCGGCGCCTTTTACAACGACTCAACGCTGGCGCATAACACTTTGTTGCATGGTGGTAGCCACCAGGCGCCCGTCCCGGGTGTAAAAGCTACCTCGCGCAAGGCCGCGCCCGCCCCCGATGCGCTCGGCCTCCACCACGTGCAACAGCCAATCATCGACACGAAAGTCCTCGTGAAACCACAAACCGTGATCCAGGCTGGCGACCTGCAGGCTGCCCTCCTCGAAACTCCTGCCGTGCTTGATCAGGCAGACATCGACGAGGAAGGCGTCAGAGAGGTAGGCCAGCAGTGCGTGGTGCAGCCCCCGCTGGTCGGGCACCGGGCCGGTGGTCTTCATCCAGGCCTGCAGTATCGGATCACGCGGAACCGGCTTATCCCAATCAATAGGCTCCACCACCCTGATATCGAGGTCCTCTCCGGTGGTGATCATGAAGCTTTCATCCAGCCTGCCCGACTCCAGGCTGAGCTGGCGTTCACTGGACAGTGATTCCGGCGGCGGCACGCTGGGCATTTCGATCTGGTACTCTTCGCCTACAGAAGGCTTCTGGAATGACATGGAGGCGACCAGGATCGGCTTGCCGCTCTGCAGGGCCACGACCCGGCGCGAACTGAAGCTGCCACCGTCTCGCGCTCGCTCAACATCAAAAACAATCGGCAGGCTTACATTGCCCGGACGCAGGAAATAGGCGTGTTGCGAGTGAATGATACGGTCCGGTTCAACCGTGGCCACCGCCGCGCTGACGCATTGGGCGAGCACCTGTCCGCCGTAGACACGAAAAGCCTCAGGGTGCATGTTGGTGCCCACAAAACGGTTTTCACCATCGGCTACGGGGCTGACAACTTCGAGTAATCGGGAGAGCATAATTTCAGAACAGGTTTAAAAGTGGGCCACATTATCCAGATAGTTGGTCGCATCGTGCAAGTGCTTGTTTTATCGTCAAACAGCGGGTAACCCCAGAGGCCCCGCGCTCAGAACCGGGGTGCTGGCAGGCGGCAATGTTGCATTGCCAGGGTCACGATGCCATGCGCACCTGCATCGTTCATGCAAAGGCCGGGCGACTGGCGTTTTCGCCTGACAGCGGACTATTCTGGTCTAAGGGCCAACAACAGGGAAATGGAAATGCATATAGACAGAGAGTACTTTCAAGGATTGTCGGGCGCCCTTGAAGACCTCAAGACCAGAGAACTTTGGCCGACAACGTACTCTACCGATCAGGCTACCGCCGCTGACTTACACTGGCATAGCGAGGACGTGCACGGCTATGTCATAGAAGGCGCATTTCACATGCACGACGCCGAGGGTAATCGACATGACATGACTGCTGGCGACAGGTTTATGATTCCTGCGCGAACGCTTCACGCGGAGGGCCGGATTGACGAGCTCGTGCATCTGATCATCGGCATACCAGAGCCTTTGGCACCGGATCGATTCCTGTTGCCAAGAAGCCCGTCGACGTTATAGCTCGCCATATACCTGCGACAATAGTTCTGGCAGACATGCCGGCGAAGCACTAATGCGCTTGTAGCTGGCGTTCACGCTAGATTATCCAGATTCCTTAATCTATGCCAAACTGGCTACCCTGAAAAATCCAGGAAGCATGATGACGGATTCACAAGCTCGTTCTAACGATCAGTCGGACAAACCGGGGCAACTGCGGCGCGCCATTCGCAATGGCGAACACGATGGCAACACCTCCGGCCTGGCGCCCGGTTTTGTGCAGTGCAATATTGTGATACTGCCCGCCGCCATGGCCGGTGACTTCCTGCGTTTTTGCCAGCTCAACCCCAAGCCCTGCCCCCTGATCGCCATGTCGAACAGCCCTGGAGACGCTGCGCTACCACCTTTGGGGGATGTCGACATCCGCACTGACGTGCCAAGCTACCGGGTCTTTCGCGACGGCAAATTCGTGGAGGAAGTTGCCGACATCAGCGCTCTGTGGCGAGACGATCTGGTCACCTTTGCGCTGGGCTGCTCTTTCTCTTTCGAGGAGGCTCTTCTGGCTGACGGGCTGGAGGTGCGCAACGTGACGCAGGGGGTCAATGTTCCCATGTACAGGACCGCCATAGATTGTACTCCCGCCGGGCCTTTTGCCGGTAAAATGGTGGTTAGCATGCGGCCTTTCAAGGCGGCAGATGCGATTCGCGCGATACAGATTTGCACCCGATTCCCCTCTGTGCACGGTGCACCGATACACCTGGGTGATCCGGGACAGATTGGCATCCAGGACCTGGCCAACCCTGATTACGGTGACCCGGTGACGATTGGAGGGCAGGAACTCCCGGTATTCTGGGCCTGCGGTGTCACGCCCCAGGTCGCATTGGAAGCGGCCAGGCCACCGTTTGCGATAACCCACAGTCCGGGTTGTATGCTGGTGACCGATATACGTAACAGCCAGCTGGCTGTGATGTAGCGACAGGAACCAGGAGCAGGAAGAAACGATGTTACTGAACTGCGATCTCGGAGAGAGTTACGGCAGCTGGGCCATGGGCCTGGACGACCAGGTCATGCCACACATAAACCAGGCCAATATCGCCTGCGGATTTCACGGCGGTGACCCGGTGACCATGCGCAATACCCTCGCGCTTGCCGCGCGTCATGGCGTCAAAATAGGCGCTCACCCATCCTACCCTGACCTTGTGGGATTCGGCCGACGCAGCATGAATCTCAGCGATGACGAGCTGATCGCCGGCCTGCACTACCAGGTGGCCGCGTTGGAGGGTATGGCTCTGAGCCAGAATCTGACGCTTGATTACGTCAAACCACACGGCGCGCTTTACAACGACATGATGGCAAAACCCGCAGTCCGGGCCACTTTGCTTGAGGCCATAGCGAGTTATCATCGGCCGCTGGCCCTGATGCTGCAGGCAACGCCGGCCGCCGACCAGCACCGCGCGGAGGCTGACGCGCTCAAGGTTCCACTACTGTTCGAGGCCTTCGCCGACCGCTGCTATGACGACGACGGCAGTCTGTTGTCCAGGCGCCTTCCCGGCGCGGTGCACAGCCGGGATCGCATGCTGGCGCAGGTAGAGCAGTTGTGCAGCCAGGGTACGATTACCACGGCCGGGGGCAAGGTACTGCTGCTGCAGGTGGACACCCTGTGTGTGCACGGCGACAACCTCGAAGGTGTGCAGGCCATAGAGGCTATCCGCGCCCTGGTCGACGGGGAATAGAGCAGCATGCTGGACATACACTCGGCGGGGGAGAACGCCCTCATCGTCTATCTCGGGCAGGACGCGAATCCGGAAACCGCAACCCGCGTGCAGGCGGCGGGCGGCGCTATAGAAACGGCCCTGCAGGAAGACCTGGTGGACCTGGTTCCCTCCTATGCTTCGATACTGGTTATCTACGACCCCTTTAAAACCGATCACCTCAGTGTGGGACACCGCTTGCGTATCGCCCTCAGCGGGCTGTCGGCCCAGGACAGTGCACAGGGTCGCACCGTGGTACTGCCCGTGTATTACGCGGCCGAGGCAGGGGCTGACCTGGAATCACTGGCGGAGAAAACGGGGCTGAGCGTCGACGAAGTGATCGGTCTGCACAGCGGCACCGAGTACCGTGTTTATGCAATCGGATTCGCACCCGGCTTCGCCTATCTCGGGGAGGTCGACCCGCGTATCGCAGCGCCGCGCCTGCAAACCCCTCGCCTGAAGGTACCGCGCGGTGCGGTGGCGATTGCGGATCGGCAAACCGCTGTTTACCCTGCTGTATCGCCCGGCGGCTGGAACCTCATCGGGCGCTGCCCTACCCGCATGTTTGATCCCCGGACTGAACCGACCATGCCGGTAGAGGTCGGCGACCTGGTGAAATTTGAGCCCATCAACCGGGAGCGATTCATGGCCCTGGGGGGCGAACTGTAATGAGCCTGGAGGTCTTACAACCCGGCGTACTGAGCCTGCTGCAGGACCGCGGGCGCTTTGGCCAGCATCGCATTGGCCTGACCAACGGCGGCCCGCTCGACACCGAGGCATTCCTGTACTGCAATCGATTGCTGTCTAACGATGATAACTGCACTGCGCTTGAGATCAGCTACGGCGGCAGTCGTTTTCGCGCTGGTGTCGATACCTACCTGTGCGTTACCGGTGCCGAGACACCCCTCACTATCAACGGTAAAGAGAGACCCCTGTGGGCCGTGCACCAGGTTGCTGCCGGCGACGAGATCGCACTGGATTTTGCCACGCGCGGCTGTCGCAACTACCTCGGGGTGGCCGGTGGCTTTCGAATAGAGCCCAGTTTCGGCAGCACGGCAACGGTAATGCGCGAAAGTATCGGGGGATTGCGGGGCGAAAAACTTCAGGCCGGGGACATCCTGCCCTGCGCGCCGACGAGGGATCGCAAGTGCTACTACCTGCCCGCTGAAAGGCAACCGCACTACCAGAACATGGTCACGGTGCGGGTTATTCCCGGCTACCAGCAGGCCCACTTCAGCCGCCTGCAGCAGCGCCGATTTTTCAGCCATGGGTACACCGTGTCCGAACGCTCTGACCGCATGGGCTGCCGGTTGGAGGGACCCGCGATAAGCTGCGAGATTGAGGGCATCCTGTCGGAAGGCATTTGCTTCGGCGCGATACAGATTCCAGCGGATGGCCAACCCATTGTACTGCTCAACGACCGGCAGACCATAGGCGGCTATCCCAAGATTGGTTCCGCCCTGTCCCTGGACGCTTCGCGCCTGTCTCAGCTGAGGCCCGGGGATACCGTCCACTTCGCCCCCATCAGCCCCCACGGGGCCCACAACGCACTGCACCTGGCGCAAGCCGTGGTGAGCCGCCAACCATTGCCGGAGAGACCCTGTTGAACGATACCAGCCTGAGTACCGCCATCGAGGAGCTGATGGTGTCCCGCAACCTGCGTAATATGCAGGTGGCACGGGCAGCGCTCAAACCGGGTTACTATTTGCGGGCCGCGCAGTTGCTGCACAATATTCGCGGGACGGTCATCATAGGCACCGGCTTCCCGGTGATCGATACCTTCGAAACAGATGGGCCCGTAGGTGCTATCGCACTGTATCACTGCCTGCAGGCACTGGGCGCCGAGCCGGTCATTGCCTGCGGCCCACCCCTGTGCGATGCACTGGCCGGCGACTACAAGGTACTGCCGCTGACCGCCCGGGACCTGGAAGCCGCCCGGGAAGAGGCCGCTGCGAGCCTGCAACGCCTGCAGCCGGCTGCTGTCATCTCTATAGAGCGACCCGGACTCGCCGGGGACGGCCGCTACTACAATATGCGCGGTGAAGACATTACCGAACGCTGCTATTTCTTCGACCCCTTCCTCACGCTTGCCACCTGCCCTACCCTGGCCATTGGCGACGGCGGAAACGAGATCGGTATGGGCAACATAGCCGCAGCAATCGCAACCCTGGATATCCAGGCGGCGGTGACCTGTTGCGACGAGCTACTGGTCGCCGATGTATCCAACTGGAGTGCCTACGGACTGATCGCGTTGCTGGCCAGATGGTCGGGGCGCGACCTGCTGGCGGAGATCTCGCCCCTGGACATTCTCGACTACCTGTCAGCCCGTGGCAGTGTCGATGGGGTGACCCGGGAAAATACGTTGACGGAGGATGGACTCGCGGCTTCCGAAGGCATACAGCTTATTAGGGATTTACGTATCCTGACCGGTTTCGAGAACGACTGACCCCGGTCACGAACAAGAGGAAAGACAATGAGCACGGTATATCTCAATGGTGTTTACCTCCCCATGGCAGAGGCGCGAATATCACCGATGGATCGGGGCTTCCTGTTTGGCGATGGCATTTACGAGGTCATTCCCTCCTACGATGGCAAGCTGGTGGGCTTCGAGCCCCATATGGCAAGAATGCAGGAAGGCCTGGACGCCATTGAAATCCAGCTGCAGGTTGACCGGGAGCAGTGGCGGGATATTGCCCAGCGCCTGATCGCCCATAACGGAGGCGGCAATCTGGGCATCTATTTCCATGTCAGCCGCGGCGCAGATGACCGCCGCAACCACGCCTACCCCGAGGACGTGAGCCCGACCCTGTACGCCTTTGCCTTCGAGATTCCACCGGCGCCGACCGCAGACAAGGCCGCCGCCACCTGCTATACCGTCGCGACCACTGAAGATAAGCGCTGGAAGCGCTGTAACATCAAGTCCACCGCGCTGCTGGGTAACGTGATGCACTACCAGCACGGCCACGCACTGGGCCACAACGAGACCATCCTCTACAACCAGGAGGGTGAGCTTACCGAGGCAGCGGCCTGCAATGTATTTGTGGTCAGCAACGGTGTTGTCGCCACACCTCCACTGGATTACCAGAAGCTGCCCGGGATTACGCGCCTGATGCTGCTGGAGATCCTGCGCCGCGACGGCAGTATCCCCGCGCAGGAGCGGGTGGTGACAATGGACGAGGTGCGCCGGGCAGACGAGGTATGGCTGACCAGTTCCAGCAAGGAGATTGCACCGGTGGTGGCGATAGACGGCAAACCTGTTGGCGATGGTGAAGCAGGCGACGTCTGGCTGGCGGCGCAGAGGCTCTACAGCGCCCACAAGTTTGACTTCTGATGGCACGCCCCAACCAGGCCCGAATCAACCTGTCAGCCCTGCGCAATAATCTCGCGCTGGTCAGGCAACTGGCCCCCAGGGCCAGGGTAATGGCCGTGGTGAAGGCCAATGCCTACGGCCACGGCGCACTGACCATAGCCCGCGAGCTCGATACCCGCGTTGACGCGCTGGCCGTCGCCTGTATTGAGGAAGCGCAGGAGCTGCGAGACGGCCAGGTAAACTCACCCATCCTTTTATTGGAGGGGCTCTTTGAGCCCGCGGAGCTGGCCACCGCCGCCGCGCGCAATTACTGGGTGACCGTCGACAACGAACAACAGCTGGCGTGGCTGGAAAAGGCTCGCCTGCCCCGACCAATACGCTGCCTGCTTAAAATCGATACCGGCATGCATCGCCTTGGCGTGGCACCAGCTGAGGCGGGCGCTTTCTACCGGCGCCTAAAGGCATGCAAAAGCGTCAGTGATGATGTTGTACTGACGACCCATTTTGCCTCCGCCGATGATACCGGCAGCGACCTCACCACGACCCAACTCGCCCTGTTCGAGGCCACCTGCCAGGATCTGCCGGGCGAGCGCAGCGCGGCCAACTCGGCCGGTGTACTGGCGTGGCCGGCGAGCCACTACGACTGGGTAAGGCCGGGATATATGCTGTTTGGCAACTCCCCCTTGACAGGCGACCACCCCAATGCCGCCGAGCTGGAGCCCGTCATGACGCTGGTGTCCGCCGTCATTTCCCTGCGCGCGGTGCAGCCCGGCGAAACTGTAGGCTACGGCGCAAACTGGACCGCGACCCGATCGTCCAGGATCGCTACTGTGTGCATAGGATATGGCGACGGTTATCCGCGCCTCGCACCCAACGGCACCCCCGTACTGGTAAATGGGCAGCGGGCGCCTCTGGCGGGCCGGGTTTCAATGGACATGATAACGGTGGACGTCACCGACCTTGCCGATGTCAGTATCGGCGACGAGGTGATATTGTGGGGCGCTGGCCTGGCCGCCGCAGAGATCGCCCAATGCGCAGACACCATTGGCTATGAACTCACCACTCGCATGACGGCACGCACCCCGCGCGTCGTGGTAACCCGATAATAAAAGCCCTGCTGCAGTTCCAGACGCGGCAGGCGCTACGGACAAGTTAATGAACATACTGTCACTGACCACCTTGAGGGAGCTGCTCAGGCTGTCGCTACCCATGGTGGTATCCCAGGGCAGCTTCGCGGTGATGATATTTACGGACCGCTGGTTCATGTCAAACCTGGACGCCACCCATATTGCGGCGACCATGGGCGGCGGTGTGGCGTTCGCCTTCTGCCTGTCCCTCTTCATGGGGCTCATCACCTATGCCAATGCCTTGAGCGCCCAATACTACGGGGCGGGCGAGCTGGCCAAATGTCCCAGGGTGGTCACCCAGGGCCTGCTGATGGCTGCTGCGTGTATCCCGATTCTAGTTGTTATAGGTTATTTTGGCGGCAGGGTATTCTCCTCGATGGGCCACGATCCGGCGCAGGTGCCGCTGGAGCGAATCTATTTTCAGATCCTGATGACCGGCAGTTTTTTCAGCCTGGTCAAGGCCTGTCTCGCGTCATACTTTGCCGGCATAGGTCGCACCCGGGTTGTTATGGCTTGTGACCTGCTGGCGGTGTCACTCAATATCCCGCTGTCGTGGGCACTGATATTCGGCAAGTTCGGGCTACCGGAGCTGGGTATTGCCGGAGCCGCGCTGGGCACAGTCGTGGCAACGGTTCTGGGTATGTGCCTGTTTTTTGCGTTCTACCTGTCGCGAGAGCACCGGCTGCAATTTGACATTGTAAACTCCTGGCACTTCGACCCCGGTATCATGCGGCGCTACCTGCGCCTGGGTGTGCCGGCGGGCATGGAAAGCTTTCTGAACATGGCCACGTTCAATGTATTCCTGCTGTTGTTCCAGTCCTATGGGGTGACTGAGGGCGCCGCCATGGCCATCGTTTTCAACTGGGATATGCTGTCTTTCGTCCCCTTGATCGGCTTGAACATCTCCGTGATGAGCCTGATCGGAAGGTTTGTAGGCATGCGGGACATGGCCCGAACCAATCAGGTGATTTCCTCTGGATTTATTCTTTCCATGGGCTACGCCGGTGTGCTGGTGGTGATTTTCCTGACATTCCGGATGGAACTGATAGACGTCTTTCGCACACCGGGAACAGAGTTTGAAGAGATCCGCCAGCTTGCCGGCAGCATGATGATAGGGCTGTGTACCTATATGCTGGCGGACGCGACCATCATGGTGACAAGCGGTACCCTGCGCGGTGCCGGTGATACCCGCTGGGTGATGTTCACCTCTATCACCCTGCACTGGATAATGGTGGTGGCCCAGTATTACGTCATCGTTGTGCGCAAGATGGACCCGATGGTGTCATGGTGGATACTGGTGGCCATGATACAGTGCCTCGCCCTCGCCTATCTGTGGCGCCTGCTGGGAGGGCGCTGGCGCCACCCGGAACGCCTCGCAAAGGTTATGCAGGAGTGAGTGCAGAGGCCGGCAGGTAGTCGCGGGTAAGCTCCTGTGACACCTGCCACAGCCGGCTCGCCATCGCCGCATCGCCCATCTGCGGTGTCTGGCCAGGGTCGGGGTTACAATCGACAAAGTAGTATCCGTTGACACCCACCAGCCCAGGGCTGGTCGCCACATAGGTCTGGGTAGCGGCGCCCTCTTCAATGGTCTTCATGAAGGTCCAACCCAGAAGCTTCCCTGCCCACTGCATATACCAGGGCATGTGCCGGCCAAGGTTGGTGTTGATCACCCCGGGATGGACGCTGTTGGACGTGGTAGTGGTGCCCGACAGGCGCTGCGCCAGCTCCAGGGAACACAGCGCGTTGGCCAGTTTTGAATGCCCGTAGGTCGCCCAACTACTGTATTCCTGGTTTTCGAAAGCCAGGTCATCGAACTGGATGCCGTCCTCGGGTGCGCGGCCATGCGCCCTGCTGCTAAGGATCACAAAACGTCCCTGGGGCGCGGACATCACGGTTTCCATCAACTGGTTGATCAGGATGAAGTGACCCAGGTGGTTGACGACAAATTGCCGCTCTATGCCATTCACCAGCTCCCGCTCGGGCAGCGCCATAATACCTGCATTACAGACCAGGCCATCCAGTGGTATGTCCATTGCCCTGATCATGCTTGCGCAATTCACTACCGATTCGAAATCGGCGAGATCCAGGAATGCCGGCGTGGCCTGCCCCTTGACGCTGGCGCATGCCTCCTCGGCCTTGTCCATGGTGCGGGCGATGCCGATCACGTGGGCGCCGCGCAGCGTCAGCACCCGCATGGTCTCGTAACCCAGCCCTGAATTGGCACCGGTAATGGCATAGGTCTTACCCGCAAGATCCAGCCCCTCGGTGACCTGCTCAGCAGTGGAGTCTGCATCGAATGCACTGGTCGGAGGCGTCTTGCTGATAATCTGGGCCAGCACAGACGCTGGCAGGCAAGCCATTACCGAGAGTACACCGGCCTGTTGAATGAAAGTGCGACGACCCAGCTTGTTCATACCTGATTCCTTATTATGTGTGCCGAAATATCCACGAGTCCCAGGACACATGATAGACCTGTCGGGTGTATTTGGCACTGCGGCGGGAGCGGCTCACGCTGTTTGGCGAGCTATATCCTGGATGCGCTGTACCACCGCCCGCAAGCCGTTGCCCCGGGTGGGCGAGAGGTGGCGCAACAGGTCCAGCTGTTCGAAGTAGGCATCGATATCAAAGCTGACGATATCAGCGGGAGCCTTGTTATTGTAGGCGGCGAGAACCAGGCCCAATAGCCCTTTGACGATAAACGCATCGCTGTCCGCCGCGAGCTGCAAGCGGCCCTCTACCAACCCCGTATCGATCCACACCTGGCTCTGGCAGCCACGCACCAGACGGTCTTCGGTGTGCAGCGCCTCCGGCATAGGGGGCAGGTCACGGCCCAGGTCAATGATATACTTGTAGCGGTCTTCCCAGCTGTCGAAGAAGCCGAGAGTATCGACAATATCGTCGCTGGAAATACTGTGCCCGAATGGGTTTTGCTGTGCAGCGGTGTCTGGCATTGAGGTGGCCTAGTAAAACATCCCTGTTTCGAGCTGCGCTTCCTCAGACATCATCTCTCGGTGCCAGGGCGGGTCGAAGACAAGTTCTACTTCCACCTTGCGGACATTCGGCACCTGCGCGACACGGTACTCCACGTCCCCCACCAGCACAGGGCCCATGCCGCAGCCGGGCGCGGTAAGCGTCATGGTTATGTCTACCCTGGCATTGTCCTGGTCGATATTTACACTGTATATCAGGCCAAGGTTAACCAGGTCCACCGGGATTTCAGGATCATAAACAGTGTGCAGCGCCTGCCACACCTGGTCTTCAATGATCTTGTCGTCCGCCGGGGCCGGGAAGTCCAGCTGCAGTGACTCAAAACCCAGGGCATCGGCGTCGGTGCCGTCAACACGCACCATATTGCCGTTATGGACCACCGTGTAGTTACCGCCCAGCGACTGGGTCAGCGTGACAAAACTGTTGGCGGGGATCATCACCGGGTCACCTACCGGCACCAGCCGCCCGGGGCAATCCCGGCGGGTAGTCAGAATTGTACGTTCCTGAGCGCTCATCGGCTTATCCCACGCTAAAGCTTTCGCCGCAACCGCATTCTGCAGTCACGTTGGGGTTATTGAATTTGAGAGTACGGTTAACACCCTCGCGGGCGTAGTCGATTTCTGTACCGCGCAAAAACGACAGTGCCGCAGGTTCAAGAAACAGCGTCACGCCATTGGCCAGGTCAACCGCGACATCGCCCTCAGCGCCGTGGGACTCTACTTCGTCCATGACATACTTGAAGCCGGTACATCCGCTTTCACGCACACTGATACGAACACCGGCATATCCCCTGCCCTCCAGGCTGGCCCGAAAATGCTCGGCAGCAGCGGGGGTCACGGTTACCAATTCGCTTTTGACATCAAAGCTCTCAACAGTCATTGCTCTTTCCTCTAGGCAAACAGGCTCTTTGCCTTACGGATGCCATCAAACAAGCGATCGACATCCTCCAGTGTATTGTAAATCGAATAGGAGGCTCGCACGGTACCGGGTATACCCAGGCGCTCCATCAATGGCTGGGCGCAGTGGTGCCCGGTGCGCACCGCGATACCCTGCTGATCCAGCAACATACCCACGTCGGAGGGGTGAGTGCCCTCCAGCAAAAAGCTGAATATACCTGCCGAGCGAGCCGCAGTTCCAATATGCCGCAGGCCCTCAACCTCTGCTGCCAGTTGCACTGTGCGCTCCAGCAGCGCCACCTCATGTTGCATTGCCGCCTGCCGGTCTATTGTGCCCAGGTAATCAATAGCCGCGGCCAGACCAATGGCACCGGCTATATTGGGAGTGCCCGCTTCAAATTTAAAGGGCGGGCGATTGAACGTGGTGGTGGGAAAACCGACCTGGTCAATCATCTCTCCACCGCCCATAAATGGCGGCATCGCCTCCAGTAGTGCTTCCTTACCCCAGAGTACCCCGACCCCGGTAGGGCCAAACAGTTTATGGCCCGACATGACAAAAAAGTCGCAATCCATGGCGGGCAGATCAAGCGG
Source organism: uncultured Gammaproteobacteria bacterium (assembly GCA_963765545.1). Lineage (GTDB taxonomy): Bacteria > Pseudomonadota > Gammaproteobacteria > Pseudomonadales > Halieaceae > JARRPM01. The sequence continues at coordinate 1,116,154 of CAVXWW010000004.1, forward strand.
CCAGTGCGCCACCGATTGCGCGCCATCGACCAGTACCAGTGAGCCCGCAGCCTTTGCCAGGCGGATAATCTCGGCCACCGGATTGATAGTGCCGAGGGCATTGGATACATGGTTGACCGCTACCATTTTGACCGGGCCATCCAACAGTTGTGTCATAGCCTCAAGGTCTATTTCGCCATGATCCGTGACAGGGATAGGAATAACTTCAGCGCCGGTAGCTGCGGCGACCAGCTGCCAGGGCACGATATTGGAATGATGCTCCAGCCAGGACACCAGTACCCGATCACCCGGCTTAAGGTTGCTGCTACCCCAGCTGTAGGCGACGAGGTTAATGGCCGCCGTGGTGCCGCTGGTCCAGACCACCTGCTCCGTGCGGGGGCTGGCAAGGAACGATGCCACAGTCTGCCTGGCCTGTTCAAAGGCCTGGGTGGCACGATCGCTGAGTGTGTGTACTCCACGATGAACATTGGCATTGTCGTGACGATAATAGTGACTTATCGCCTCGATGACACACTCCGGTTTCTGGGTGGTAGCGGCATTGTCCAGGTAGATCAGTGGGTGGCCATTGATCTCCTGCTCCAGGATAGGGAAATCCCGGCGCACACTGTAGGCATCGAAAGGCGGTATTTGCTCTGCGGGCCGGGCGCTCACAGCACACCCCCCGACAATGCCGGATCGTGCGAAAAACGGTCGTTCAACAAGGTCTGGAGATAATCCCGCAGTGCGTCATTACGCACCGTGTCTATCACCTGGTTTATGAAGCCGAAACTGAGCATCACCTGGGCCCGGGCTCGCGCAACACCGCGTGAACGCAAGTAGTGCAGACTCATCTCATCCAGTTGCGCGACCGTTGCGCCGTGAGCGCACTGGACGTCGTCCGCGTAAATTTCCAGCTCGGGCTTGGAATTGACCTCCGCCTGGTTGCTGGTGAGCAGGTTGCGATTACTGAGTTCAGCCCTGGTCTTCTGGGCATCACGATGGATGTGAATGCGGCCGTTGAACACCGCTGTCGCTGCATCACCGATGATACCGCGGAAAATTTCACTGCTGGTACAGTTGGGCACCCGGTGTTCGACGCAGGTGTGGTAGTCGACATGCTCTTCGCCGCGCGGCAGGTACACCCCATTGAGTTCACTGTGGGCACGCTGGCCGCAGTGGTCAACCACCAGGTCCAGTCGCTTGAGGACGCTGCCAAAAGCCAGGTGGAAGCTGTTCAGGGTCGCCTGTTCCCCCAGCCGGGCGTGGACCCTGCCAATGTGCAGCGCCGCCGCCTCTTCCAGGTGCAGACGGTAGTGACACAGGGTGGCCCCGTCCTGGAGCAGCAATTCAGTGACGCCATTGGTAAAACTCTGCTGCTCACTCCTGGCACCGACGAAGTGCTCTATCAGGCTGGCTGAGCTGGATTCGCCGGATATCACCAGCAGGCGCTGGTTGATACTGAAAGCCTCGCCCTGGTTGCCGCTGACCCAGACGATATGGAGTGGCTGGTCGATCACGGCCCGCGCTGCGATGTCCAGAAATACACCCTCTGCCAGGGCGGCGTCATTTAGGGCAGTAAACAATTGCTGATCAGTACCGATCGCGCCACCCAGGTGCGCGCGTATCTGCACCGCCTGCTCAGGGCTGGCATCGGCAAAGCGCACCAGCGACACACCCTCTGGAATCGCTGTGTCCGAATGCTCTGCGCAATAACGCCCATTGATGAACACGAGACGGAACCCGCCAAATCGCGGCAGGTCTACACCGGCGTCGGCCAGCACCATCGGGCTTTCGCCGGCTGGCGCATAAGCTGATTGCAAAGCCTGCAAGCCGGTATATTTCCACTGCTCGGTTTTACGAGTCGGCAGCTTGCTGGCCTCCCAACGCACACGGCCCGCCTGTAAGAAATCCTGCAGCCAGGCTGGGGCGCTGGCTGCAGCGGTGTCCAGGGGCTCACGCATAAAATCGGACATCAGGCTACCTCTTCCTCCAGCCAGGCATAGCCGCGAGCTTCCAGCTCCAGCGCCAGTGACTTGTCACCGGAACGCACGATTCGCCCGCCCGCCAGCACGTGCACGAAATCAGGTTCAATGAAATCAAGCAGTCGCTGGTAGTGAGTCACCATGACGAATGCACGATCAGGGCTGCGCATGGTGTTTACTCCGCGAGCCACCACCTGCAGGGCGTCGATATCAAGCCCGCTGTCAGTTTCATCGAGTATGCCAAGCCGTGGTTGCAGCATCATCATCTGTAACAATTCATTGCGCTTCTTTTCGCCACCCGAGAAACCCTCGTTAACCCCGCGCTTGAGAAAGGCCGGCTCCAGGTCCACTGCCTTGCAGTTCTCGCGGGCTGTCTTCATGAACGTCACCGCATCTATCGGTTTTTCGCCCCGCTGCTCGCGCTGCGCATCCACCGCCGCTTTCAGGAACTCCATGTTGCTGACCCCGGGAATCTCCACCGGGTATTGGAACGCCAGGAACAAGCCCAGCCTGGCGCGCTCCTCGGTGTCCAGCTCGAGCAGGTTCTGTCCCAGGAACGTGGCGCTCCCTGCTGTTACGGTATAACCCGGCCGCCCCGCCAACACGTGTCCAAGGGTGCTTTTGCCGGACCCATTGGGCCCCATGATAGCGTGCACCTCGCCCGGCTTCACACTCAGGTTCAGGCCCTTCAATATGTCTGTACCATCCACACTGGCGTGCAGGTTTTCAATCGTTAGCATTACGCTATTTCTCCCACCCGGCTGAACCGGTCCTTAGTTGGTGGCCTGTGCGGTTAACCGACCGAGCCTTCCAGGCTCACTTCCAGCAGTTTGCCCGCCTCTACCGCGAACTCCATGGGGAGCTCCTTGAACACTTCCTTGCAGAAGCCATTGACTATCATCGACACGGCCTTCTCCGCATCCAGGCCGCGCTGCTGGCACAGGTAAAGCTGATCATCACTTACCTTGGAGGTGGTGGCCTCGTGCTCCACCACCGCGCTGGGGTTGCGACTTTCAATATACGGAAAAGTATGTGCAGCGCAGCGATCGCCGATCAACAGTGAATCACACTGGGTATAGTTGCGGGCGCCGTGGGCCTTGGGACTCATGCGCACCAGGCCGCGATAGGCATTGGAGCTCTGACCGGCAGAAATACCTTTCGAAATAATGGTTGAGCGGGTGTTTTTACCCAGGTGTATCATTTTTGTGCCGGTGTCGGCCTGCTGAAAATTATTGGTAAGGGCCACCGAGTAGAACTCGCCCACACTGTTATCTCCACGCAGTATGCAGCTGGGGTATTTCCAGGTCACCGCCGAGCCTGTTTCTACCTGGGTCCAGGAGATCTTGGAATCCCGGTGGGCCACCCCGCGCTTGGTGACAAAGTTATAGATTCCGCCCTTGCCCTGGGCGTCTCCCGGATACCAGTTCTGGACCGTGGAGTACTTGATCTGGGCGCCGTCTAGCGCCACCAACTCAACCACCGCCGCATGCAACTGGTTCTCATCCCGCATCGGCGCGGTGCAGCCCTCCAGGTAACTGACATGGCTGCCCTCTTCGGCAATGATCAGGGTGCGCTCGAATTGCCCCGTCTTGGCCTCGTTTATCCTGAAATAAGTCGACAGTTCCATAGGGCAGCGCACACCCTTGGGAATGTAGACAAAGGAGCCGTCACTGAATACGGCACTGTTAAGCGCGGCATAGTAATTGTCTCTGCGCGGCACGACGGAACCCATGTATTTGCGCACCAGCTCCGGATGCGAGTGAACCGCCTCGGAAATAGGGCAAAAAATCACACCGGCTTCGGCCAGCTTGCTGCGAAAGGTGGTGGCTACCGAGACAGAGTCAAACACCGCATCGACTGCCACGCCCGCCAGCATCTCCTGCTCATGCAGGGGTATACCGAGCTTTTCGTACATGGCAAGCAGGTCGGGGTCGACCTCATCCAGGCTCTTGGGACCGTCTTCCATACTCTTGGGTGATGAGTAAAACGAGACCTCGTCGAGATCTATTGGCGGATACTGCACGTGAGCCCATTCGGGCTCCGCCATCTCCAGCCACCCGCGGTAAGCCTCAAGGCGCCATTCCAGCAACCAGTCAGGCTCACCCTTCTTGGCTGAAATAAACCGGATAACATTCTCGTCGAGACCCGGAGGCAGTGTCTGCGACTCGATATCCGATACAAAGCCAGCCGCGTACTCACGCGAAATGGCCTGATCAATATGTTCTTGCGACATGAAATTTACCTGTTTTACCTGGGGCCGGCTGTCGGCGGCGCTGAATTCGCGCCAGAGTTATAGATTGCTGGCGGGGATTTGATCGTTTTTACTCACGCGTTCCTTACCGCGCCGCTGCTGCTTCTGCGAGACGCGCCGTATATCCTGTCGCTTGACCAGGTCACCCAGCGAAATACCCTGAAGAAAGTCCCTCACCTGGTCAGACAGATCCATCCAGAGGTGGTGAGTCAGGCAGGTTTCGCCTTCCTGGCAGTCTCCGGCGCCCCGGCAACGGGTGGTATCGGTGTCCTCATTAACCGCGGCTATTACTTCAGCAACACTGATCTTACTTGCCTTGCGACCCAGGTGATAACCACCACCGGGGCCCCGCACACTTTTCACTAACTCCCTGCGCCGCAGCTGTGCAAACAGCTGCTCCAGGTAGGACAGGGAGATGCCCTGGCGGTCTGAAATGCCGGCGAGGCGAATAGGGCCCTGCCCCTGATTCAAGGCCAGGTCCAGCATAGCTGTCACCGCGTATCGTCCCTTGGTAGTCAATCTCATGGGCCCGTTTCTCCAGCTATTGGTAGCAAAAACACAGGCGTAAATGGTCTCATAACCCAGTAATTCAGTCAAGTTTATACCTGAGTATTTTACTTGGTTATTGCCCGACTCAATCGTACCGCGCGACACTGTCAAAATGTCACAATGTCCAAACTACCGTTTGGAAGGCGTCAGCGCTTCAGCTACCCTGCGCGCCGGGCAAGTCTCCTGCTTCTTGATACGCTCAGCGTGCGCGATGGATCTTCCAAAAATGGTAACAGGGACCTAAGGCGACAAATTGAAAGCCACAAACTACATATACAACTCATGCTCTTTTAACTACCCTGCAGCTATGCATTTATTTTCAAAAGCTACAATTTACCTGGTCATAGTACTGGTCAGTGGCTGCAGTTCGTTTAAACGCGAAGCTGCCGTCGTAGAATGCCCCGTCACGGAAACCCCCAGTTGCCCGGTTTGCCCGCAACCGGACCCGCAGGCACAGCAGTGCCCGGAGCCCCAGGTGATAGAAAAGATCGTTACCCTTCCCGCCCCTGCTCCGGTGCCGCCCCCCGCCAGCACAGCGGGCAAGCTGAACCTGCCAATCATTGGCGCGGTAGAATGGGCCAGCATAGAACCCGGCAACATTCGGATGCAGGCACGCATCGATACAGGCGCCGTCACCACCTCCATTCACGCCGAGGATATTGAGCTGGTTGAAAAAGACGGAAAACGCTGGGTGCACTTTACCCTGCTGGATCCCGCTTCCGACGAGAAAGTCAGCTTCGAACAGCGCCTGGAGCGCAAAGTGCTGATCAGGCAAAGCGACGGTGCGGAGCAGCGCCGCTTTGTTGTCCGGTTGTGGATTACACTTGGAGATACCCGTTCCCAGGTGGACGTCACACTCACGGATCGTGACCATATGGAGTACCCCCTGTTGATCGGTAGAAACCTGCTTATGGACACGCATATCGTGGACGTCAGCCGCCAGAATCTCGCCGGTAACTGAGACCAACGACGATGATGGCCTCCAGAAACCAGATTGCCATGATCGCGGGCTCGCTATTTCTGCTGGGCGTCGGTCTGGCGATGTACAAGACCATAAGCCTGGGCCTGCCTCTGTTGCCGGGCGAGTATCGCGAGGTCTGGACCATCGAGTCCAAAATCAGTTTCACGCCCAGGGCAGGCAAACCCGTACAGGCAACCCTGAACCTGCCCGAAGGTCTCGCGGGCTGGGTCATACTGGAGGAGCATTTTGCCTCATCCGGCTTCGGCTTCACTATCGTCAATGAAAATGGCGCGAGGGAAGCGCGCTGGACGAGACAGAGTATGGACCGCCCCACTACCTTGTATTTCAAAATGCAGGCCTATAGACCAACCGAGCGCGACCTTCGAGATATACCGCCCACCCCCATCAAGAAACACCTGCTGGAAAACGACCAGGAAGCGGCGATGGAACGCCTGATCGGTGTGCTGCGTGAACAGTCAGCGGACACGGAGAGCTTCGTCGCGCTGATGGCCAGCGAATTCCATAAAGAGAATCAGGACCGGGACGCACAATTCCTGCTGGGCACCTTCGAGGAATCACCAGTAGAGGTAATGCGGGCGGTACTGGCCCACGCCGGAATTCCAGCACAGGAAATCAGGGGTATACGCCTGGAGGACGGCAGGCGCCGCCAGACCCTGAGCTCATTGCTTGAATTTCACAACGGCCGACGCTGGATCATCATCGACCCAAAAACGGCAACAACCGGACTGCCCCAGAATTTCTTCGTCTGGCAGCGCGGCAACAGCGCGGTGCTGGGGGTGTCCGGCGGCAGTAACTCCCGCCTGGAGTTTGCCCTGGTCAGCAACAACCTGCCCGCCAAAGCCGTGATTGGCATGGAGCAGAGCACTCATGCCTACCCATTACTGGACTTTTCAATCTATGCCCTGCCGGTTGAACAGCAAGGTGCATTCAAAGGCCTGCTGCTGATTCCGGTCGCGGCCCTGGTCGTGGTGATCATGCGCATCATTGTCGGCCTGAAGACCTCCGGCACGTTTATGCCTATACTCATAGCCCTGGCTTTCCTCCAGACCCAGCTGCTGACCGGCCTGGCATTGTTCCTGACTCTGGTGGGCACAGGCCTGTGGATAAGGTCCTGGCTGAGCCATATGAACCTGCTGCTGGTATCACGCATCTCGGCGGTTATCATCGTGGTTATCTTCATGATGTCGACCACCGCCCTGTTGAGCTACCGCTTCGGTCTGGACCAGGCGCTTACGGTCACTTTTTTCCCCACTATTATCCTTGCCTGGACGATCGAGCGCATGTCCATCCTGTGGGAGGAGGAAGGTATCAAGGAGGTGTTCGTGCAAGGTGGCGGCAGCCTCCTGGTGGCGGTGCTATCCTACCTGGTGATGACCAACCGCGTGGTGGCACACCTGACCTTCAATTTCCCCGAACTCACCCTGAGCATACTCGCCATCATTTTGTTGCTGGGTAAGTACACCGGCTACCGGTTGTCAGAGCTGTATCGGTTCCGCGACCTGGATAAGCCGGGGTGATCAAGCTGATATCACCCGCCAAACTCGAAAAGCTGGGCATCCTCGGCATGAACCGGCGCAACATCGGTTTTATCGGCAAGTACAACCCGCGGCGCAACTACCGCCTGGTCGATGACAAGTTATTGACCAAACGCATGGCGCTGGAAAACAAGATTCCGGTACCTGAGCTTTATGGCGTCATCGAACTGCAGCACCGGATCGCCAGCGCTACTCGCGACCTGGAGCAGCACCAGGCGTTTGTTATCAAACCGGTACAGGGCGCCGGAGGCAAGGGCATACTGGTCATCACTGGCCGCGAAGGCGACCACTTCCGCAAATCAAGCGGTGCGCTGATCAGTGCCGCAGAGGTCCGCCGCCACCTGTCCAATATCCTCGCTGGCCTGCACAGCCTGGGCGGCAGAAATGACAGGGCGATGGTTGAAGCGATGATCGAGTTCGATCCCTACCTGGAAAAATACAGCTACGAAGGTGTGCCTGATATTCGCGTTATCGCGTTCAAGGGCGTACCGGTGATGGCCATGATGCGCTGCGCCACCCACGCCTCAGACGGCAAGGCCAACCTGCACCAGGGCGCTGTTGGTGTCGGCATCGATATTGCCAGTGGCAAGAGCGTGCGGGCGGTGCAACACGGGCACCTGGTCGCCCGGCACCCCGACACCGGCGCCAGTTTTGAGGAACTGAAGATTCCCTGCTGGGACCAGATTCTGGACCTCAGCGCCAGCTGCGTGGCGATGACCGGGCTCGAATATCTGGGCGTGGATATCGTACTGGACAAGACCCGGGGGCCCATGTTGCTGGAGCTCAACGCCCGACCCGGGCTCGCGATACAGGTTGCAAATATGGCGGGCCTGCGCCACCGCCTTGCCACCGCTGAAAAAATCGCAGCGGAGACCGATGATCACGACACCAAGATTGCACTTGCTCGCCAGTGCTTTGGCGTTCACGCATGACTTCGCTGCACACATTACCCATCAATCCAGTTAGCGCATCGTGGCATGTGTATTCAGCCGCTGGTACCATGACCGGCTGATTTATACGCAGACCCTGCCCCGTGAAAAAACTTATTGTTGTCGGCCTTCTCCTCCTGGCAGTCATAGCACTTATCTTCTGGGGCAACCGGGCCCTGGAAAAAATCCTTGATGCAGAGCTCGCACAACTCCTGACCCGGCAGCTGGGTATCCCTGTTACCCTGGGACCCACCCGCGCACGCGTCTCGACCCTGACGGTGCACAGCCCGACGCTGGTCATGGGAAACCCGGCCAGCCCCGCCCTCACTGCCAGTGATGTCTCCATCTCGCTGGCCTGGCCTGACCTGTTGCGCGGCGAGATTCGCCTGCGAAGCGGCAGCGGTGGGAACCTGATGGTAAAGCCATCACTGTGGCCAAGCAGCGACGGCCCGTTGCCGAGTGACTATCGTTTCCTGGAGCCCTATCTGCCTGACAAACTGTCACTGGACAGTGCGCGCTACGTCAGCGCAGATGACGTTGGCTATACCTTCGTTACACCGGTCTGGCAGCGCCAATCACCCGGCGCGACACTGAATTGGCAGGATGAGCAAAGCACCGGCACACGGGTTGCCATTACGGCCAGCCTGACATCGCTGGATGACCTCCTGCACCTGACCAAAATGAATCTTCAGCTGCAGACCCAGCCGGTTAACAGCACAGACAAAGGTAACAACACCGAACAGGTTTCCATAATACGGGCAGTGCTGGACATCGCGCCTGGCAAAAGCTCGGGCTATACCCTGAGCGCGCAGCTTGAGGCGGCGCAAATGTCGGCAGAGATAACGAGCGGCAACACGGCCAGCTGGGCATTGCCCGACGAATCCACAACCGTTATCAAGCGAATCGACGTAGAAAAATTGCGCGCCCTGACCGCGGCCTATTCGAGTGACGCGACCGGCCAAAAGCCCTCGGCACAGTGGCTGGACTCGCCTGTGCCCCGGCTGTCGCTGATCGATCATCGCGGCCAGGTGACCGTAGATGAAATACGCTGGAAAGACGAGGTCGGCATCAACAGCACCTTCGACTTCACCGCGAGTCCCAATGGGATCGACATTACCGACCTGTCCAGCAAAGGTCCTGAAGGCTTGCTGCAGGGAGACCTCAGGTTGGCGAGTTCAGACAGTGGCTGGAACCTCGCATTGAATGCAGAGATCCAGGCGATGGAGGCCGACAAGAGCCTGCGCGCGCCCTACCTCGAGGCAGACTGGTTCTGGCGCGAAGGTGAGAGCAAGTTGTCGGGCGCGGGAAACACCTGGGGGTCACTACTGAACTCCCTGCAAGGTGACATTTCCCTGGGAGGCTACCATCGCGGTGCTGCCAAAACCCCTGTCAAGATAACCGCGAGACTGGACAAGCGCCCGGGGGAATTCGCACTGGACGCTATCGACATACAGATCGCCAAGGGCCACATTACCGGCTCAGCCACCCTGTCGAGCGACAAGAAGCCGACGCGACTCAGCGGCAAGATCAAGGCTGAGCAGATAGACCTGGATTTCCTGGCGACCCCGGAGGAAGCCTCAAGCCACCCGGGTATCGGGCTACCTGAGTACCTTGACCTTCTGCCTGGTGTCGATATGGATTGGGAGCTGGAAATCAGCTCACTGACAGTCAGCGGCCTGGATATAAGCAGCACCAGCGTCAACTTTCTCCGAACGGAGCAGCAGGGACTGCTGACGGCTAACATCAGCGGCGCAGATGATGCCCGACTGGAGCTGCGTCTCGAAGCCAAGCTGTTTCCCGACGCACCCTCGCAAGTGACACTCGGTGCAGAAATTACCCGCTTCAATATTCCCAAGCTGTTTGGCCAGGAATCTGTGCTCGCAGAGAGCCGCGACTCCGGGACCATCAAATTCACGGGTAGCGGTCATGGTGTCGAGGAAGTTTTCAAGTCGATGAAAGGCAGGGCCGACCTGTCTTTTGACTTCAGGCCAGACAAAAACTGGAAACGGGCACCCATCCCGGAAGAGCAGGTGAAAGTATCGGGTGAAGCGGTGCTGGTGATAGACAAGCAGCGCATAACCGGGCTCAGCATCGGTAAGCTGATCGTCGATTCCGTGCTGCAGAACATAACCGGTGAACTTTCTTTTGTGGATGGCCGCAAGCCATGGCTGATAGCCGACCTCACATCTGACAAACTGGACCTGGACAGCCTGAGGGAACTCGGTGGTCAAAACAGCAGCAGTTCAGGGGAATCCCGATCTCTCAGCTCTCTTACAAAGCTAAGCGAGAGTCGCTATAGCTTGCGCGCCGAGAACTTACTGGCGCAGGAGATGCCCCTGACAGACGTAGTGCTGGAGGTCGATACGGCACCGGGAAGCGTCATCATAAAACAGCTGGATTTTTCCCTGCACACGGGACGTATCACCAGCCGTGGTGATATGGCCTGGCGCAAGAGTAAAGCCGCTCTCTCTGTCAACGCTGAAATCAAGGATTTCAGCCTCGGGAAATTCGTGAAAGACCTGCCTTCCCAGGCCAATGCACCCCTGTCTGGCACTGTTGCGATTCGCAGTACCGGAACAAGCGCAGCAGAACTGCTGGCCGGCATCACGGGGGACGTGCAATTAAGTGGCAAGCCCGGGGGCGGCGCGACAGCTGACTCGATCGCGCAGGTGGATATGAGTGCACGACAAACGGCAAACGGCATGCAGGCAACGATTCGACGCTTCTTGTGGGAAGACACCGACCTGACCGGCAGCGTGGACTATCACCGCACAACGCCGCCACTACTGGAAGTCGAGATCAGCGGTGGGTCCCTGTCACTGCTGCCTTGGCAGGACGCCGCGGCTGCAACTGCCAAAAGCGGCGGCTCAGCACACAAAACCAAAACCGACGGGGGCCTGATAGGGGATATCGTCATGGCACCCATCAGAATGCTAGCGGGTCCCAAAGAGGCAAAACCAGGAGAAAAGATGTTCAGCACCGCGCCGCTGCCCGTTGAGTGGATGAGCCGCTATCAGGCCAGGATCAAGGGTAAGCTGGATAAGCTCAGCAGCCATAACGTTAAAGTCGGTAATCTGTCGTTCAGCGCCGACCTCATCGATGGCCAGCTCGACATCCAGGCGAGTGCAGACGCCATCAACAACGGCAGTGGATCTGCCAGCGTGAGCCTGGGCGTTATAGAGGATCAGCTGTCTTTTTCCATGAATGGCACTTTCAAAAATATGCAGGGCGAACTGGTCAAAGCGAGTTTCCCGCGCAGTGGCTATGTCAATGTGAACAGTCGCGGGAACAGTGAGGCGGAACTCGCCGCCAACCTTAACGGTCTGACCTACCTGGAGCTGGGCAAGGGGCCCATGGTTTACGCCGACATGATGTTGCTCACCGCCGATGTGGCAACCAGCGTATTGGGGACACTCATCCCGGGGGCTGACAAGCGACAACCTCAGCTTGAATGCGGCGTCACCATGGGTATTTTCAAGGATGGCATGGGCGTCACACCCTATGGTTACGCCATGCGGACCAATCAGGCCAACCTGGTAGGCAATATCAGCCTCGACTTAAAGAAGGAGCTGATTCATATGAACTTCAGCTCCAGCAGCCGCGAAGGCGTGGGCCTGTCGATAGGCAATGTTTTCTCCAATACGGTTGAGGTGGAGGGCCCTATCACCGACCCCGAAGTGATCCCCAACGCAACCGGATTACTCTGGCGCGGCTGGGCCGCAGTAATGACCGGAGGCCTGTCAGTATTGGGCGAAAGTGTCTTGAAGCGAGCGCTGGCCAGCGACAATCCCTGCAAGTCGGTGCAAGAGCATATTCGCAAGGACATTTGCGGTACCACCAAGCCGGGCGCAAAGTCCCCTATGGTTTGCCCTTCCGCCTAGCCGTCATCCGTGCGCGGTGGCCCGTTATGGATTACCATGTCGCCTCCAGTCCGATTTGCGAGATCCTTTCACTTTGGCAGAAGCAAAACTCGATACCCCTGCGGACAGCTCGCCCGAAGCCCTACCCGACGGCAGCCTGCTGGCAGCTATTGACCTGGGCAGTAATTCCTTCCACTTGATCATCGCCAAAATTGAGCACGGCGAAATGCGTCCTGTCGAAGCATTGGCGGAGAAAGTTCAACTGGGGGCCGGGCTCGAAAATGAGCAGCTGTCCAGCGATGCTATCGAACGCGGCCTGGCCTGCCTTGGGCGATTTGCCCAGTTACTGGAGAGTGTGGAGCCCGAGCGAGTGCGGGTGGTCGGCACAAATGCATTGCGAGTCGCCCGCAACCGGCAGGAATTTACCGTTCCGGCGCGCCGTATCCTCGGCGCCCGGGTGGATGTGGTTTACGGCCGCGAGGAGGCGCGCCTGGTCTATCTTGGCGTGGCCCATACCCTGGCAGACGATGTGAAATCCCGGCTGGTGATAGACATAGGCGGCGGCAGCACCGAGATCATCATAGGACAGCGTTTCGAGCCCCAGCGGATGGAAAGCCTGCAAATGGGTTGTGTCTCGTTTGCCAAGACTTTCTTCCCCGACGGGACTATAAGCATGGACAACTATCGCCGCGCCTACGATCACGCGCGGCTGCTGCTGTCACCAGTCCGACACCAGTACCACGCTCGTCACTGGGAGGATTGCGTGGGTTCTTCAGGCACACTGCGGGCGATCGATTCCCTGCTGGGTCAACACGGCTGGTGCGAGACCGGGATTGACCGGCCGGGCCTGCGCCAGCTCGAAGAAAAGCTGCTGGCTTTCGAGTGCATGGACGATATCGAAATCGACGGCCTCGCCACCCAGCGACGCAATGTCATTCTGCCTGGTGTGGCGATTATCAGCGCCCTGTTCGACGTGTTGGGTATCGAACAACTGCGAACCTCCAACGGAGCCCTGCGCGAGGGTGTCATTTACGACCTGATGGGGAGACTGTCCCACGAAGACGTGCGCGAACGCACTATTAACGCGCTCATGCAGCGCTACTCGGTAGATGCCGACACCGCTCATATCGTGGAGCGCCGGGCGCGGGTCTTCTTCACGGCCACGCGCCAGGACTGGCAACTGAACACGCCGGACTGGGAGCTGCTGCGCTGGATATCCCACACCCATGAAATCGGCCTTGCAATCGCTCACAAGCACTTCAACCGACACTCCGCCTATGTCCTGCGCAACGCCGATTTGCCCGGTTTCTCCCAGGAGGAACAGGAACAGCTGGCGGCGCTGGCCAGGGGGCAACGCGGCAAGCTGACCGAGGAGATATATGCGGATATTGCCACCGCCGATGTCCCAAGGTTAGAACGCCTGCTGGCCATTATTCGCCTCGCGGTGTGCTTCAAGCATGTCGAGAAGCTGGAGCGATTACCGGACTTCACCCTGGAATCAGGGCCGGACAGCCTGTCGTTTACCTTTCCCCCCGACTGGCTGGACCAGCACCCACTGACCGCCCGTGAGCTGGCCAGTGAACAAGAGGTCCTGTCGAAAGTTGGTATTCGACTGCAGATAGCCTGATCGGCACCTGCCCCGTATTCGCGCCCAGCCCGCGGCGCTATCCCTCTAACTGGCTTTTTCTGCAGAAAACTACAACCGACAGGTACGCAAAATCGTCACAGGCGATATGATTGCGACTGTCAGTCTCGCCGCAGCTGATTGCCTTTCCTACACCACAGGCAGTCAGTCACGGCCCTGCAAGCTGCCGCGGAAACTGGCACAGCCCTGAATCTTCAGTGCTGTTATTTCGGGATAACGCAGGAGAACTTACATGGCGAACGACTACAGCGATCGGCGACAGCACCCACGGGTCAATTACGAACGGGCCATCTACGCCGAGGTCGTCAGGCCCGGCAGCCGCTCTGAGGCTGAAAACACCATCATTCGTTGCGAAACGGTAGATATCTCGGTTGCCGGGCTGCGTATCTGGGTACCCGACATGGTGCCACAGGGCAGCAAGCTGAATATCGCGGTACCCATGGAAGAATTCACCGATAGCCTGGAACTGGTGGGCAATGTCATGTGGGCCAGGGAGGCCGATGACAAGGGCTATTGGATCGGCCTCGAGCTTGAAGACAGCAACCGTGAGGATATGGAAAAATGGTTCAAGGCTGTTCAGTACCTGCGATCAGCCAGTAACGCCTGATTGACGATATCGGGGATTTTCCCTGACTTTTCGCTACTTTTCATACCTCATTCCTGAAATAGGGGAATTTGTTAATGCCCTGCCAACTACCTGTGCGCTCAAGTTACATCGGCTTCCCAATATTTTTATGAAATAACCCTCGCAAATCATTATTTTTATTGGCTTTTATTTTTTCCTGTGTTAAAAAGTACCGTGTAGGCCTGAAAAAGGCGGCAACTGGGGGGTATCTCCAGATCCACCTCACGATAATCGGGCCACACGAACACCATAAGAGTAAACCGGCAGTATCTGACGGATATTATATCCCTGCGAGGTAGTGGCACATGTACGTTACCGCAGAACACCTGAGAGACAATGTCATCAGGCCCACCCTGAAATACCTGGGCCAGTGGACGCCCGACAGCGAAAACTTCCTCCTCAGCGCGGCTATAGACGGCCCTGACCTTGGATTGTTCTCTCCACGCAACGAGGGACTTGGCTTGTTCCACATCACGGCGGCCCAGCACCGCGACCTGTGGGACCGTTACCTGGCCTTCAATCCGGAAATAGCGAGCAGAGTGCGGGGGCTGGCCAGCCAGCGCGCATTCCTCAGCGACCCGGACAGCGAGCTGCAGACCAACCTCAGCTACTGCACCGCCATCGCCTGGCTGTTGTACCAGCGCTCGGGGAAAGCGCTCGATGAACAATCCTCCAGTACCCACATGGCGACTGCCTGAGCCCACGGGCTCAGCCCCCTTTTACTACCTCCTCCCAGATAGCCAGGTCCTCCGGCCGGTCGATGTCCGCCAGGGGTGGCAATTCGGCCCAGGACATGCCGGCAGCACGTATCGAGCGGCGGGTATCTGCCAACACTGTCTCTGTTCCCCAGGCAATCCCCTGGAAAATTTCGGGGCACACAAGGTTGGCACCGATTAACACGTAACCGCCGTCAGTTGCTGGGCCAAGCACCAGATCCGAGTCATTCAGGGCTGCTTCTGCCTGCAACAGATAAGCCCGATCGATACCCGGGCAGTCGCTGCCGACCAGAATCACCCGATCACAACGGCCCAGGCCATTGCTGATCGCGTTATACATACGCTCGCCAAGATCGCTTCCACGCTGAAGACTCAGACTTTCGACACCCAGCCACAGGCAGTGCTGGAACAGGTCATGCCCGGTATTGCCCGCGACCGCAAGCTCCACCGGCCCCAGCCCTGCGGAAATCAGTGCGGACGTCGTCCAGCGAACCAGCTCGCAGTGCAGGTCGGCAGCCCGCTCCGGGCTGAGGTGGGGCATCATCCGCGTCTTAACCCTGCCCGGCACCGGCTCCCGGGCAAACTGAATCAACCGCAAGCCAGCATTAGCGGCCATAGTAGTAATGCCACAGGCGGCTGGGCGATACCCCTGCAACATAGGCCAGTCGCAGGCCCCACATGGCCAGCACCGTTCTGGCAACGCCCCGCTGCTCCCAGCGGCGACTGGAGGTCACAACCGGTTCTGAAATGACCAGGGGCGTGGCCAGCTGACGCAGACGCTTGCTATAGGCGACGTCTTCCATCAGCGGGATGTCGTCAAACCCGCCATTGCGCTGAAATTCGCTGCGCCGCACAAACAACATCTGGTCACCCGTGGCTACCCCGGTGAGACGCGAGCGCTGGTTGATAAACCATTCAATCACGCGAAAAGCCCGGCGCCGACCCTTCAGGCGCACCCGGCAAAAGCCCCACAATGGCGCCGGCTGCAGGTAAGCCTGAAACTGCGCGGCGGAGACCCCGGGCAGTGAATCGGCATGCAGGAAACACAGGTAGTCGGCAGTACTGGCCTGGCCGCCCAGGTTCATCTGGGCGGCGCGGCCGGGGTCGCCTATCAGCAGTCTGGTACACAGTGGGAGCGCCTCGGCCACGGTGCGGTCTACACTGCCACCGTCTACCACCGTCACTTCACTGCCGGGAAACTGTTGTCGCAGCGTATTCAGTAGTTCGGCGATGCGATCCTGTTCGTTCAGCACGGGTATGACAAAGCCGATACTGCCGGCCATCACGCGTCCAGGGCACCGCCGCAGCTACTGCCCTGTCCTGCGGCACAGCCATAGCAGTGCTCACCGGTGCGAAT
The DNA here is from genome assembly GCA_963765545.1 of uncultured Gammaproteobacteria bacterium. Lineage (GTDB taxonomy): Bacteria > Pseudomonadota > Gammaproteobacteria > Pseudomonadales > Halieaceae > JARRPM01. The sequence continues at coordinate 1,132,564 of CAVXWW010000004.1, forward strand.
AGACGTCCCCGACAACTGTGCCGCCGGCGGCAGATCGCTGATATGTCGCCGCCGGTCGCTCGCCAGTAGCGGCAGCTCCAGCATCTGGTTGAAATCGCAGTCATAGACGTAGCCCTGCCAGTCGATACTGAGCAGATCGCGGCACATCAGTGTGTCCATGTTCGCGGCACTGAAGCTGTCACGTAAAAGCTGCATATACTGGGTGTAGTTGCCCTGGGCCAGCAGCACCGCGCCAAACCGGCTGATAGGCATATTGGTAATGGTATACAGCTGGTCAAAACGGACATCAAAACGCCGGCCCAGCTCGCGTCGATAGTCCTCTTCCAGCGCTGCCTGGGGTGGTGGCAACACCGGGCCTACCGGGTTGTAGACCAGATTCAGCCTCAGGGCCGGGTCGCGCCCATAACCCAGTGCGTTGAGCCGGTGAATGGCAGAGATACTGTCGGCATACACCCCCTTGCCGCGCTGCTCCTCTACGTTATCCTCCAGGTAGCAGGGTAATGAGGCGGTGATCTCCACCTGCTGTTCCGCCAGAAATTCGGCGAGATCTTCCTGCCCCGGTTCCAGCAATATCGTGAGATTACAGCGATCCACCACCCTCGCCCCCAGCGCCCTGGCCTGGCGTACCAGGTAGCGAAAATGTGGGTTCAGTTCCGGGGCACCGCCGGTGAGGTCCAGCAGGCCGACCCCCTCCCGAGCCATAACTGCCAGCACCTGCTCAATGGTTTCCAGCTCCATGGATTCGGTGCGACTGGGCCCCGCGTTGACATGGCAGTGCACGCAACTGAGGTTACACACGTAGCCCAGGTTTACCTGCAGCGTTGTTAGCGTGCCGCGGCTTATCGGTGGGAAGTCAGTTTCCAGCAGTAGCGGCCGGGTATCGCGCATAGATTGGGTGCCGTTATCATCGATGCCGCGCCTGGTGGGGCACGACTATATTACTGCGTTAGTAGCGCTTGTTGCGCTCCGCCGGGGTAAGCAAGCTGCGAGTATCGCCCAGCAAGTACTGGAATACCACGTTATAGAACATCACTGACTGCACATAGTTCCGCGTTTCACGGTAGGGAATCGTCTCTACCCACACATCGGCCGGCAGTTGCTCACCTGACTTGGCTCGCCATCGCTTCACGCGGTGCGGCCCTGCGTTGTACCCGGCAAGCGCAAAAATCCTGTTGCCGCCAAAGCGGTCCAGTAGCTGGCGGTAATACGCGCTGCCCAGCAACACATTGTGCTCGACGTCAAACAGGTCTGAGCTGATCTGGCGTTTACCCAGGGAAGACGCTACTTCCTTGCCGGTAGCCGGCATCAGCTGCATCAGGCCGCGGGCGCCCACCGGGGACCGGGCCCAGGGATAAAACGCACTCTCTCGCCGGGCAATAGCCATCAATTCGGTGCTGGGCACCTTCTGGCTGGACGCGTTGCGTGTGAATGCCTCCTGGTAAGGTGTAGGGAACCGCAGGTCCAGGGCATCCCAGGACTGGGCCCGGGAGGCGGCATCAATTGCCATGCGGTACCAGCCCAGCTCTGAGGCCAGCTGCGCCAGCTCCACGTTCCGGGCCTTGTCCTCGCTCTCCCTGAGCAGGTAATACCACTCGGAGTGAGCCTGACTGTAGGACTCATGGAAGTTCAGCTCTCCGACCCGCTTAACAACCGGCAAGCGCCGCAAGTCGCTTGCTGTCACCGGGTCCAGCACCATGGTTTCGTGGTTGAAGGAATAGCTCTTGCCAAGCCGGTCGGCAGCGAGAAAGCCGTGCCAGCTGCGTTCCCGGGACACCTCATCAAACAGTGCGCCGGCAGCCTCGGTGTCGCCCCGTTGTTCCAGCACCACCGCCTGCCAGTAGCGCCAGGTATCGCTTTCGCGCTGCTCCTGGGACAACAGCGGCAGGATTTGTGCCATCCCGGCCCAGTCCTGCTCCGCCAGCAACCAGCGCAGGCGCAACTCCACCAGCTTGTCCTCACCCAGCCGGTCGAGCGCGCCCTGCAGCCAGGGTGCAAGGGTTTCCTCCTCGGCGAACAGGCCACGCAGAGCAATCGCGTATTCCACCAGTTGAACCTGCTGTGGACTGAATGTGAGCTCCTGCTGGTACATGTTCCAGTATTCCAGAGCCGCAGGCGGGTTATAGCGTGCCAGCAGCGCCAGCCCGTGGCTGGCGATGTCCGCCGAATAGGGACTAGTGGCCGGCAGGGATTGTCGCCGGATCTTGTCCGGCTGCTGGTATACCGCCAACAGTTTGTCAGCCCAGGGGGCCAGCTCGGGACTGGCCTTTTTCGCAATATAGGTCATCAGGGACCCCTGACGGGCATCAAATGCCTTGAGCTGACGCGCCCAGACGATGTCATCTGTGAGCCCGCCAGATTTGATCCAGGCACTGAACAGCGGGTCACAGGCTTTGGGGCGTGATTCACCAAAGTCCCACAACCTGCTCGCTCCTTCCCAGGCTATGTCCGTATCACCGGCTGCAAGGTGAGCTCGAAAGTAGTAACACTTCAACTCGACCCCTTCAGGCTCCTCAGGCTTGACCTTGAGAAAGTCCTGCCAGCGCTGGTCCCTGCCCGCTGACTTCAGGTAGGCGAGGGTGTAGCGATTCGGTAGCGGAGAGCCGGCACTGCGATCGATAAAGCGCAGGGCCTCAGCCGGCCTTACCTCGCCGGGTTTTCGGATCAACTGATAGTAGTCAAGATAAATGGCCAGCGGATACTCTTCCAGACCCGGGCGCAGCTGTTCGTATTGTGTCCAGCGCCCTTTATTGACGGCCTGCATCGCCTCCTCATATTGGTCCCGGGCGCCAGAGAGCGCTTCTTCAGCGGAATCCGCGGCCGCTATGACACTACTGGAAGACTAACTGAAGAACTGAAAAAAGCAGGAAAACTCGAGCCCGAAGCCCCACGGGGTACCACCTCTTAGAATACAAAACGCCCTACCCTGGCGAGCCGCCAGACCATGCAGGTAGAGTGATTGGTGGGCGTCAGGAAATCAAGTGCGTTGTCAGACTTTCGGCGGGGGGAAGCGCCTGGCCGCAACTATCGTGTGAGCAAGCGGGGCAATTTATGCTACCGAGGAAGTCCCGGTGGGCGCACTCCCACCGGGTTAATGCCGCTACTTAATCAACGCTGATGCGGCGCCGCTCAGGTGCTTTCGGGGCCAGTTTCGGCGCCTCCAGCGTGAGCACCCCATCCTTGAAGGACGCCTTGATATCCTCCTCGTGGATATCTGCCCCAAGATTGAAGCTGCGCATATATTTTCCGTAGCGTCGCTCCTGGCGAATGACCTTACCGTCCTTCTCCTCCTTGTCTTCCTTACTGGTCTCGGCCTCCAGGGTCAGGATCCCGTCATTTACGTGGACCTGAATATCCTCTTTCGCCACCCCCGGAAGTTCGGCGGTAATTTCGTAATGGCCGTCTGCCTCCTTTATATCCACCCGCGGAGCGAAAAAAGAAGCGGGCTTGCTGTCATAGGCCGCGGGCCAGGAATCGCCAAAAAAGCGATCGATATCAAACAGGTTACTGCGTGGTATTAAGGACATTCGACACCTCCTTTTCCATGTGATCTGCCTTTACCTGTGTAACTAAATAGGGGCTTAGAAGGCATTTTTCAAGATCGCTGAAGGCGAAAAAAATACAGAGGATTGATCCAGGTCAAACCCAAAGGTCTCGGGGGGCATCGATCAGCCGCCGTTGAACGGCCAGCGAAAAGTGCAGCTATTGCTTCCACTCAAGGGTTTCGACACAGTGGTTTCACTTGCTATACTCCCGCCCTCTCCGCCCCGGTAGCTCAGCTGGATAGAGCACTCCCCTCCTAAGGGAGATGTCGGACGTTCGAATCGTCTCCGGGGTGCCAATAACGCCTTAACCTGCCAGCGCTTTTTACCCATCCTCGAAAAAGGCGCATTTACCGCACTGCAGCAAAGCGGTTAATAACACACCAGCGAAACGCTAATCATCTATCCCCGCGCGTTCCCGGGCTGCGGAACGCTTTGCCAGCTCCGCAATAGAATAGCGATAGGCCAGGTAATATTTGTAGATGTTAGCCACGTACTGAACCGGCTCGCGACCAACATCCCTGGCGGCCGCCAGTTCCACATTATCAAACCAGACGTTTCGATCATAACCAAGCTTTTCGGCCTTGTTACGCAGGTTGATCATACGGCTGGGCCCCACATTATAGGCGGCCAGGGCGAGCAGGGTCTGGTCCAGCTCACTGATTTGTGGATCTGAAAAATACCGTGCACGCAGAAAGTTCACGTACTTTATGCCCGCATGAATATTGTTATCCACCTTGTCTATCTTCGAGATGCCCACGTTCGGGTCTTTGGCCGTACTGGGCAACAGTTGCATCACACCAATAGCCCCAGCCGAGCTGCGTGCACCCTGGTCCAGACGGGACTCCTGAAAGCCCTGGGCGGCTGCCAGCAGGTGGTCGACTTCATACTGTTCGCCATACTTCCGGAAGATCGCTTCAAGCTTCCTGAAGCGGCCGAACTCGTCCGCTGCCAGTGCATTGTCCGCCCAGTCAAATTCATCGACATAGCGATTTTTGAGTACGTTGCCTACCAGCGTTCCCTCGCGGTTTTTCTTGAGGAAATCATTTATGGCTTTTTCAAGTAGAGGGCTGTCCTTGCGAATCGCCCAGGCTGTCTGTCCGCCGGAACGAAAGACAATGTCATCCCTGGCCACCACATTGGCAAAGTGATCCTTCCACAGGTCCATTTTGTAATCATCAACCACTGCCCATGGCAGCAGGCCCTTGCTGACCATCTCGATCAGGTCATCGTCTTCCAGGTGTTCCGATACGAGCTCGATATCCACTGGCGCCCGACCCTCGCGCTGGAATCGCTCATTCAATACCTCCACACTCTCGCGGTAGCTACTGGAGTGACGCACGTAAATAGTTTCACCAGACAGGTCATCTATCGACTCCAGTGGTCTGGCAGCCGGCCCGGTTAGCAAAATTTCGGAAATTGGTTTGCTCGCCGGAATGCTGAAGTCAACGATTTCCTGACGCTCGGGCGTGATCGACAGGCTGGCGATAACAAGATCTCCCCAACCGCGAAGCAAATAGGGAATGAGCTGGTCTCTAGCCACCGGAATGATGACAACGCGGGTTTTGATATGTTTTTTCTTGCTGCGCTTGTTGATGTAGTTATCAAAGAGCATGGCCGCTTCCTTGATAAGGCCTTTTTCCCTGCCGTAATCAATATAGTAGCGACCCACGCTGTAAACCGTCAGCACTCGAATGACCCGCCTCTCCTGCATCCCGTCGAGGTCCCCCACCCACGGATCTCCCGGGGCGCGGTCGGCATCCTCCCTGTCACTGTCGGGCAGTGGCGCGAGGTCGGGTACCTGCTGCTCCGATTCAACCGAATCAGGGCCGGCAGTTTCCGGTGGGTCGCTACATGCAGCAACTGCAAGAAGCAGCAAGGCGAGAAGCCAGCGCAAAGCAAAATTCATCGTAACCCCTATCTGAGCGGCCCTGGTTGTCGCGGCACTTGTCGTTGCCGTATCAGCTGCTACCGGCGATTAATATCCCTGTCCGGAATCTACCATAAATCTACCCGGGATTGACCGATTCGCCTGAGCTCGACAGCGGCTATCTACAGACAAGCGGTTTGCCGATCAGGCCAAGACCAGCCGGTGCTGACAGTGTACATTACTGTATCGATTATCAGCTTGAGTCAGATGCTATGGACAACAAAGTAATCATTGCCGGCGTCGGCATGGTGCCCTTCAAAAAACCCGGGCAGTCAGACTCCTACGACATGATGGGCCAGAACGCCGCCCAGGCGGCACTGGCTGATGCCGGCATCAGCTACGGTATGATCGAGCAGGCCTATGTCGGCTATGTGTATGGCGACAGCTGCGCCGGCCAGGCCGCCCTGTACCACATCGACATCAATGGCATACCCATATTCAATGTGAACAACAACTGTAGCAGTGGCTCCTCGGCATTCGCCCTTGCCAGCCAGGCAGTTGAATCAGGTGCGGTGGACTGTGCGCTGGCGTTGGGTTTTGAGCAAATGATGCCGGGCGCCATCGACATGGTATTTCCCGACCGTCCCAGTCCGCTGGCACGTCACGAAGATGCGGTGGCAAGGGCGATGGACCTGTCCCCGGAAGAGCTCGATGCGCCGCCAGCAGTGGCCATGTTCGCGGCCCAGGTGGACGCAATGCTCCAGGCCGGGGTGAGCGAAGAAACGATTGCAGAGATCGCGTGCAAGGCACGCCGTCACGCGGTGCATAACCCGAATGCCATTTTTCGAGAACTGCTCACTGTGGAACAAATTCTCGCCATGCCACCGGTTTTTCGCCAGTTGCGCAAACTCTACGCCTGCCCTCCCAGCTGCGGTGCCGCAGCGGCCATTGTCTGCAACGAGGTTTTTGCGCGCACTAATGGTATCCGCAATGACGTCTGCCTCGTTGGCAAGGGCTGGTGCAGCGACAAGAAGCAATATTTCAGCGGCAGTGTCATGGATGTCATGTTCCAGGCCCTGAGCAGGGACGCAGCCACCACCGCCTATGAGGATGCCGGCCTGGGGCCCGCCGATATCGACGTGATAGAACTGCACGATTGCTTTACCACCAATGAGTTGGCTACCTACGTTGCGCTGGGCTTATGCGAGGAAGATCAACTCAATGAGTTTGTTGCCAGCGGCGATAACAGCTACGGCGGCAAGTACGTGGTAAACCCCTCGGGCGGCCTGCTCGCAAAGGGACACCCCCTGGGAGCGACCGGCCTGGCGCAGATCACCGAACTGACCATACAGCTACGCGGTGATGCGGGCAAAAGACAGGTTGAAGGGGCCCGTACGGCACTGCAGCACAATGGCGGCCTGGGAAGTGCCGGGTTTGTAAACATTTTCCAGCGCAGTTAGCCACAAGCGCTCAATACCCGCCACAAGATGGCTTATACGCCATTCACATAGCGGACCAGAGCGACTGACTGTTCAGCTTTGCTGCACGTGTACAAACCCCGCCAGCGCCTCGGCGTATGCTTGTACTTTCGCCTCCGGCAAGCCCCAGATAGGTGGCGTGGGGCACATACTGTCCGCTATCTGCCAGAAAGGCTCTACCTTCTCGGCAACTTCATCGATGGGCCCACAGGCGGCGAACGCCTCTACCATCTCGTCCGGCACATGCTTCTTGAGCGCCTCAACATCAACGCCGTGCTCGATCTGGCCCTGGCAGGCACGCGCCTCTTTGGCAAAACCGTGGGCATCAAAGAATGAATCATAGACACTAACACTGGCGTAGAAAGCCACCGTGCCACGGGCGTCTTCAATCGCCTGTTTGCGGTCGTCATTGATCGCCATCCACGGCCACACATTTACCTCCAGGTCACTGCGATCACGGCCGGATTTTGCCAGGGCGTCATCTATGACCGGCCCCATTTGGCTGACGGCCCAACCGGAGGACCACATGGGATGACCGATCACGCCGTCGGCGATTTCGACACCGGTGCGCAGTAGCTTTTCCCGCAACGCCGCCACCCAGATCGGAATCTCGCTGCGCAAAGGGGGATCTGTTGGCTTCAGTTCCTTGAAAGTGGCCTTGAAGTATTCACCGTCGTAAGGCTCCAGGCCCTTGTGGGCGCCGGCAACAATATGGCGAACCGCAGCCACCGTGTCGCGCAGGTGGGCGATGGGCTTGAATTCAGGGGTACCGAAAATATCGTGGGTCCATACCGGGGCACTGGAGCCCAGTCCCAGGATAAAGCGACCACCGCTGATACGATCCATATCTATCGCCGCCATCGCGGTCTCAAACGGGCTGCGGGTGCCCGCGATGGCTATGCCACTGGCCACCTCAAGACGCGTGGTGGCCGCAGCGGCCACCGCCAGTGGGATGAAGGGCGGGCCAAACACCTGGTAGCTGAACGCCCCGGTGTAGCCAAGGTCTTCCATCAACTTTGCGGTGTCCATCAACTGCTGGGCGGGCATGACCGGAATCACCCCCCAGTAGCGCCGGTCAGCACCCGTGGCATTTTTCAACTGTGGCATATTTATTCCCCCGGCCTGGTGGCGTCAGTCGCCTGAGTATAGACAGATAAACGGGTGGCTGTGAGCACGTCTCCTCATGGATACCCTTTGCCAGCCCTGAAGATATCGAGACCAGTCGGTCTATCTCCGGGGACGCCGGAACTGCTGAGGTGTCATTTTCGTCCAGCGTTTAAAAGCACGGCGAAAACTGGAGCTATCGTGATAATTCAGTAGAACGGCGACGGCCTCGACAGAGAGCGTGGTATCACGTAAATAGCCAGTTGCCAGGGACTTCAGTAGCTGGTCCCTCAGGTCACGAAAAGAGCTATTTTCAGCCTCCAGCCTCCGGGCCAGCGTACGTTTACTGATAAAGTTCTGCCGTGCGGCGCCCTCCTCGCTGAGTTGGCCAGGAGGGTGCGACAGCAGTTGCCTCCTCACCCGATGCGTCATGCGGTTCTCGCTTTCATCGAGCTCATCCAGCATCCGCTGGCACTGTTGCAGGGCAAATTTATAGTTCTGGAAATCCGAAGAGACATTGGCGGTCAGCAGCAGTTTTTCTGGCACCACCAACTTATTTGCCGACGCATCGAATCGAATAGGGCAGCGAACACTTTTCGCATACTCTTGATAGTATGCGGGTTTGGCGAAATTACAATGCATGCTGCCCGCGCTGAATTTATCCCCCAGGACAAATTCAACCAACGAGATCAAGGACAGGAAGAAGGCCTCTGATACGCATCGGTACAATTCCGGGCTCCCTTTTATATCGACCTCGAAATAGCAGTCCAGATTATCGTCACGGTATTCCGAATGGCATCGAATGATACTGATTCGCCCCGGGATAAAGCTCTGAAAATCCCGGATGGCAGTTAACAGGTTGGGGCTGCTATTGGCGAGAAACCCCAGTGGGCCATGGGTAGGCGGTGTCAAGGCGCGCCCGAAATCCAGACCGAAAGCCGGGTTGCCTGAATACTGTATGGCGTTGTGCAGTATCTGAAGCTGCTGATCTTTTGTCAGCAGCGTGGTGTCATCCATCAACTCTTTGGCAGATAGCCCACTACCCTTCAGCAGAATACCAAGGTTCTTTTCCTGCAGTTGCAGATGCCTTGCCATCAACCTTGAGTAGCCCACCGCTATCGAAGCGGTTTGCTCGACCGGTACTTCAGGATTCGGTGACGCCATCGGAGTTTCTCACGCTGATGCGGCGATATTGGCAGAAATTGTCCCCATTATGTCAAAAAATGTCCCGTTATTGGAAGCAAACCAGGCCTACCATACTTACTTATAACAAGAGAGGAACGCTCGACACGCCAGGAGCCCTTTTCGAGGCAAGCGACTGATGATCACATTTCCCGATGAAATAAAACAGGGTCGTCGATGGATCGACCGCGAGATCCAGCGACTCGACCCGAATACCGACTACGCGCAAATCATGTCCATGGTCGCCCAATACCAGATGGACGAATTTACCTTGAACTTCCTGGTGACGCTGCTGAACAGCTACGTCGTCAAGCCAGCGCATATGGCGGAGACCCAGGTTTTTACCAACAAGGCCATTCGCCGCCCCAATCAGAGAATGCAGGATGCGCTCACTTTCTTCTGGACCTGGTATGCCAATGGGCCGGATGCGCCGGAAACCATCGAGTCGGTGAATCGACTGAACAGGATTCACGGCGGCGTTGCGCGGCATCTTCCCGCGCACTTCGAAGACAGCGATGATTTCAATTACGTCCTGGGTCGCCTTGTCGTGCTCCAGGACCGCCTGCTCAAGAAACTGGGGCTGGGCGGCATGAACCCCCGGGTCAAGCTCGCCCAGTTTAATTTCGCGAGGGATCTCTCCAGGCACTTTCGACGTCCGGGTGATCGCGACCTCGACGCATTCCCCGAAACTCTCGAGGAATTGGAGGCTTTTGTCGATCGATGGGAAGGAAAAAATCACCTTCATTCCCCCATTCAATCCGACCTGGTCAACGCCCTGATCTATGCCTTCGGCGAGCGCTGGTTTTTACGCCCGCTGCAACCACTCGGGCGCTGGATCGCCACGTACTCACTTGAAGATGACTTTCTGCAACACGTCGGGATTCAACCTCTGCGGGGACTCACTCGCCTGGCGACCCACACACTGTTAAAAACCGTGTTTTTTTACAAGACCCGGTTGGCGGCAGATTCGAAGGTCTCCGGCTACGAGACGCGCAAGACCTTGACGAAGGAAGAGTATAAGGCGATGGACGCCGTTGCCGCAGCACGCGCCGATGACCTGGGTTGGCACAAAGGAGGCGAGGATTCGGTGGGACTGCGCAGGGCCTCCGGCGGCGTGTGCCCGGTGATGCACCATGCACCACCGCCTGAATCGCCCGGCACAGACCAGGCCAGCAGTCTTACCAGCTCACCCTGAGATCAAACCCGGAGGCAGGTGTGAAAGTTATCGTCATCGGCGGAGGGCCCGCAGGCTGCACTGCCGCTTACACGGCAAACAAGGATGGCAATGACGTTCGATTATTCGAGGCTGCCGATAGTATAGGCGGTCGAACGAGGCAACTCAGGCGGGACGGTTTCAATCTCGGCATAGGCGCCCTGTTCCTGATGGGCGGCATCTACCCACGCACCATGGCATTACTGAAGGAAATGGACCGCTACGAGCAGCTAGTGCCGTGGAAAGGGACAGCTGAGCTTGCCGACGAAGACAACAGGCGCTATCCGGTGCGGTTTGATTCGATTGCGAGCTTTCTGGGTCTGCCAGTGCTCAATTTCCGCGACAGGATGCGCGTCATCTCCGAGGGGTTCAGGCTGTTTCTGAGCCCGGGGCCCAAGAATCCATTCAGTGGCACAGAACTCGCGCGATTCGACCGGGGCGAAAACCTGGAGGACTGGTCGCGGGAGCGTCTGGGCGACCGGGCGTATGAATACATCATGCGCCCAATCATGGATTTCCTGTATGCGGTGCCTTTACGAGAACTGTCGACACCTTTCCCGAAAGCCATCATTCAGCAGGCCTACAAGCTCGGGCTATCTGTCCCGCCGGAGGGTATCGGTCAGGTGAGTGAATGGTTCATCGAGTCTTTACCACAAGATCAGATCCATCTCTCCTGCCCGGTCGAACGACTAGAGCGCGTAGATGGCAGGTGGAACGTCTGCGCCAATGGCCAGGTCTACGAAGCCGACGGTCTCGTAATTGCGACGGAGGCGTTCACGGCAGCCAAACTGCTGCAAGGCTTTATCAACGAGGATGCAACAAGGCGTCTCATGAGCACGCCGTACACTGAATACGCCCATGTCGCCATCGCCTACGAGGAAAACCCCTGGCCCGACTACCCTGTCGATATGGTGCTGCCAGTCGGCGTAGGCGGTATCCGCAAAGTTGGCGCCATGGTATTGCACGGTCGTCGTTCACCCAACTCGGTACCCAACGGCGGCCAGGCAGTAGGGGTGTACTTCAACACGCCTCCGCTTGCGACTATGAGCGATCAAGACATCGAGCAAGAAGCACTGAAGCAGGTGCGAGCGGCATTTGGCGAGGCGCCCAACCCGAGTTTCGTGCAGCTATTTCGCTACGACAAACGGGCTCACGATTGCCAAACCGGGCCACTACGATCAGCTCGACGCGGTTCACGAACTCTTACCGGCGCATGTCCGTCTCGCAGGGGACTACTTTTCCCAAGCCGGCGTGGAAGCAGCCGTCTATAGCGGCGAGCGCGCGGCGATCGAGCTGACCGCAAGCCCATGACCACTGACCCGAGGTGGATGCTATGAACCAAGTCGTGCAAGTTGCGCCTGCAATGACATTTGGCCCTGTTCAGAGTCATGAGGTTCATTTCTGGTATTGGCGGTCTACGCGCGAGGAATGGGCGGTGAATGTGACCATGGTGGTTGGTGGGCTCTGGATCACACAGGGATTCCCATAGATTTGATGCAAGTTGATAACCGCATATTTTGTTGGCTGGACAGTCCATAAAGAGGAAAGGTGTTATGAAAGCGATAGATAACGATCCAATGTTCAGGAAATCCATGGTGTTCTGCGCCTGGACGGGTTTTGCCTGTATCTTTTTCTTCATCATCGGCGGAGTGATACTTGGTGGAATGCTGCCGCCCCTGTTCAACTCCGCTGAGCCCGCGGCTGAATTCGCCAGGAAAGTTTCCGACCAGGCCTTCGCGCTTCGACTTGGCTCGGCGTTTATGGTGCTTGCTTTCGCGCTCTTCGGAACGCTGGGCGCAGGTATTGCTGCCCAGACACGGCGCACAGAGATCAACCCGATGTTTTCGATCATGCAGGCCGTGTTCGCAGCCTCCGCAATGACGATCGGCGTACTGGTGGCCTTCGCCTGGGGGCTGGCGTCATTCAGGCCAGAGCTTTACGAGCCCTCCATCATCGTCACCTGGATAGACTTTGCCTACTTTCTTGCCCTGTTTTCAGTTCCGCTCTTTGGCGGATGGTGTGTCGTTATTGCGCTGCCCATACTGTGGTCGGAGGAAGGCAATGAACCTTTTCCCCGCTGGGTCGCCTACGTCAATCTCTGGGCCGCTCTGCTCTATGCGCCAGGTATGCTTATCATTTTCTTCAAAGATGGCCCGTTTTCCTGGCACGGAATCGTCGCACTCTGGATTCCCTACATCGCGTACTTCGGATGGATAGCGGTCATGTCCGTGGCACTGCTGGGGGCGGTCAGGCAAACGGGAGATGAACCTGTTCTGCGCGCTGCTACCGCTTGATGTTTCACGGCGTCACAGAGATCAAGGGGGAGCCGCCGCTGGCTTTTCCCGACGCCTCCGGTTTGAGCCCGCCAGGGAACCATGTACCGGGTGAGGTTGGTATCTGGCTATTTATTGCGGGTGACCTGATCGTCTTTGCGGTCTTTTTTGTTCTGATCGCGCTGGGGCACGCGGAACAGCAGGAGGTCTTCGCCCAGGCGCGAGCTTCACTCGATATGTGGGTTGGCGTGCTGAACACCCTGCTGCTATTGACAGGATCCTGGTTTGTCGCGGCAGGAGTCGACAAGTGCCGTTCGGCAGCCAAGCCTGTATCAGGTCACCATTTCTCGTTGGCCATACTTTGTGGCGTGGCATTCGCCGCAAACAAAAGTTTCGAGTGGGGCGACAAGATCTCGACGGGTTTTACTCCGGCCACGAACGACTTCTACATGTTCTTCTTCATCTTCACGGGCATACATATGTTGCACGTACTGGTTGGCATCGGTGTGCTATTGCTGATTCGAAGCGTAAGCCGCCGTCCGACGCTGACAAGACGGGACATCGCTACGATGGAGAGCGGCGCGACATTCTGGCACCTGGTTGATCTTTTGTGGATAGTGCTTTTTGCCCTTTTCTATCTTCTTTGACAGGCCCGACTTATGAACCCTGGAAAAGCCTATGTGCTGAGTAATGGAACAACGGTAGCCTGGCTGGTTCTCATGGTCGCGACCGGTTTAGGATGGTGGCTGGGCCAGGCGGGTCAAACCAGTGCGCAAGGCCAGGCACTGACAACCGCTGGCGTGATAGTCGTGGCTTTTATCAAGGTCTGGATCGTCGGCTTCCAATTCATGGAATTGAGACACGCCCCGCGCTGGCTTCGCCACGCTTTCGATGCCTGGATAATCGCTGTATGCACAGCGCTGCTGGTGATCTGCCTGCGGTAAATTTGTGGGGCGCCTGGAACTAGAGCGATAAGCATACCCCGTTATCCAACTTCACAAGGTCAAGCATCTTAAGCTCTACGTACAAGATCACTATTTCGTCTCCAGGGTCGGCATATACAGTGACAGATCAGCCAGGGTCTGGATTCCCGCCTCCTCCATTTGTTGGGCGTTGATCGCGAATACCGACATCGGCACATCCTGCAGCGACTGCGAACGCTTCTGGGCTGTTACGATAACCTTTTCAAGCTGCAGTGCCTGTTCTACGCCACTACAGCAAGCTGTGAAGGCAACCAGCAGGCTTATATCTTTCTTTTTGAATGTTTGCGGAATCATGGAAACCTCTCAGTTAACCCTTCTAGTATTCACAAGCCGAAGCGCCTACCTGTTGAGCGGTCAGGCAAGACTCATCATCGAATGTAGAAATTAACCAACAAGGCAAGTTCAAACCCGTCAAAAGGCGACAGATACCGTTTCTTTCACGTTGCGCACGCAACTGCGGGAGTGACCACGTAGCCGGAATTGGAGAAAAGCACCGAGGGGAGCGTCCGGTAAGTGGTGTCACTCTCTTCGCGCACATAGCGCGGTAAGGTGCGCTTGTCAAAGGCATAATGGCAGACGCTGGCAATCAGTTACCTCAATGGACTGCTACAGCAAGCGCCCCACATCCTTTAGCGAAACCAGCTGGTGGCCGTCACTGAACATACTTCTATCCAGATCACTCAGCGAACACCGCATCCGGATCGCCACCAAAATGCAATAGCGCGTCCTCGATGCCCTGGATGGCACCGACTCTGACCAGACGTGAGTGTGACTCTGAATTGTCGATGTTTCCGCCCCTCTTTTTTGTTATCGCTTTGATTAAGGTAAGAAGCACCTTAAGCTTAATCCAGAGCAGTCATACGATCAATTCGCGACAGGCAACCCTCGACGTCGATTGATTCATTCCTGTCGCCTAATGACCAGATATTATGCGCGGACTACCCTAACCTGATGCTGCTGCAAATCGGAGCTTCTATTGATGATCGACGCTAATGACAGCTACAACAGCAATCCCCAGAGCACTCCGCTGCTGGAAGAAACCATCGGTGAAACCCTGCAAAGAATCGCCGCCTCGCTCCCGGATCAGCCAGCACTTGTGGTCCGACATCAGAATATTCGCTGGACCTACCGGGAGTTTCTTCAGGAGGTCGATAAACTCGCGCTGGGGTTGCTGGCCATGGGCATCAAACCCGGCGACAGGGTAGGTATCTGGGCACCCAATTGCGTGGAATGGTGCCTGACCCAGTTCGCCACCGCCCGCATGGGCGCCATCATGGTCTGTATCAACCCTGCCTATCGCCTGTTTGAACTTGAATACGCCCTGAAAAAGGTCCAATGCCGGGCGGTTATTACCGCCGCGCAATTCAAAAATAGTGACTACCTGGGCATGCTGCGGGAACTGGCACCGGAACTTGATAGCCTGGTTCCTGGCGAAAAGCTGCAAGCGGCCAGTCTCCCCCACCTGGAGTTTGTGATCAGGATGGGCGCGGAGCGAACGACTGGCATGTCCAATTTCGATGCACTGCTGGCCCAGGGCAGCCAACAGGATCCAGCGGTATTGCGTGCAGTCGCGGCAACCCTGAACACTGATGACGCCATCAATATCCAGTTCACCAGCGGTACCACTGGCAGCCCCAAGGGCGCGACCCTGAGCCACCGCAATATTCTCAACAATGCCGCGTTCGCCGGTGCCAGCATGCACCTGACCCCGCAGGACAAGCTGTGTATTCCAGTGCCCCTGTATCACTGTTTCGGTATGGTGCTGGGGACCCTGGTGTGCATGGCCCACGGCGCCACGGCGGTGTTCCCCGGCGAGTCCTTTGATCCACTGACCACCCTGGAGACCGTGCAGGCTGAACGTTGTACCGGCCTGCACGGGGTGCCAACCATGTTTATTGCCGAGTTGGAACATCCGCATTTCGCCAGCTTTGACCTGGGTTCTCTGCGCACCGGGATCATGGCCGGCGCGCCCTGCCCGGTAGCAGTGATGAACAAGGTAATTGGGCAGATGCATATGAAGGACATATTGATCGGCTACGGCCAGACCGAGTTGAGCCCGATCAGTCATTTGACCGAAACCGATGATCCCCTGGACAAGCGGGTGGAAACCGTGGGCAAACCCGGCCCGCACCTCGAAACCAAAATTGTCGATCACAGCAACAAGCTGGTACCCATTGGTGAGCGCGGGGAGATCTGCACCCGCGGTTACTCTGTCATGAAAGGCTATTGGGACGATGAACAGCGCACCGCCGAAACGATCGACAGCGAAGGCTGGCTGCACTCCGGTGACATCGGCATCATGGATACAGACGGCTATGTGCGGGTTGTTGGCCGCATCAAGGACATGATTATCCGCGGCGGTGAAAACGTCTACCCGCGAGAAGTTGAAGAATTTCTGCACACCCATCCGGCGGTACAGGACGTACAGGTGTTTGGCATACCCCACGAAAAATACGGCGAACAGGTGTGTGCCTGGGTCAAACTGCAGGACGGCAGCTCGCTCAACGAAGAATCACTGCGCGATTTCTGCCGCGACCAGATCACCCACTTCAAAGTGCCGTCGGTGATTCGTTTCGTGGAGGAATTCCCCATGACCGTAACCGGCAAGGCACAGAAATTCCTCATGCGTGAGCAAATGACCGCAGAACTGGAACAGCAGGCAGGATGAATCACAACCCTACACTGACCTACATAACAGGAGTACAAGCATGACTGTATCAAAAAAAGTTTTTCGTTCCGGCCCCTATGCGGACTTGATCGCCCAGGGCGTCAAAGTTGGCAATATTCTGTACCTGTCCGGCCAGGTCGGCATGGATGACAGCGGCAATATACCCGAGACCATGGCGGAGCAAATGACCCTGGCCTACGCCAATATACGTGCGGTTCTAGCCGAGTTTGGCGCGGGTTTCGACAATATAGTGGACGAGACCTTCCTGGTAACCAGCGTGCAGGAGACCCACGACAACCTTGAAGCCATCTATACCGCTCGCGCCGAGGCTTACGGTGGCATCCCAGAAGTTACCCAGACCCTGATCGGCGTCGCGGGACTGCTGCTGCCTGAGCTGAAACTTGAGGTCAAGTGTATCGCGCACCTGTAGAACTGCTCACCACCGAGAGTTGTAGCGCTGTATAACGCTGCCAAGCCTGAGAGCCCCGGGGCTCTTCCCAGCATCTGGCTCGGGTTCGCAGACAGGTAGCAGATCGAGAAGGTTGTTGCGAAGATCCCCAGGCCCAGACCCGAGTAACTCGACATTGTTGGCATCACAAAGGTATAAAAGAAAGAGGCAAACAACACACTGGTAGCGGCCGGCTGGTCGGCGCATCGCGCGCGGCAGCCGGGCTAGATAGTAACAATAACTATATCGGTACAGGATCACCAATTCTCCAGCTCTTGTCGTACCAGGGCTTGGTTGGGCCATAGATGCGCCACAGCATGTTCCAGCCTTTGTGGCGAACAGTCTGCAGCCAGTTGGCCTCCTTGCCAGTGGGTGCAGTTGGACCGAAATAGATATCGTAGGAACCATCGGCGTTCTGCTGCAAATCCTTCATGAGACTGGAAATTCCGGGAAGCCGGTTGTCTGTCTGTAGCTCAGAGCGGGTCTGGTTGTCATACAGGGTGAACGACCAGAAAGACTTCATCTGTCCGGTCCGGTGCTACCCATATCGGTGATGTACTTGAAGTAGGCGTCATTGGCCGTGCCGTACATACCCGGCGGTATTTCAACCACTGTCGGGCCGTCTATCCCGAGGTCAATGGTGACAAAAGCATAAACAGTAATGTCGTTCCCGGTCAGGTAATTTTCACTGGGAAACATGAAGTCGGCTTCCACGCCGGCGATAGAAGAACTGGTTAAACCGAAATCGCGAACCTGTGATTTAACAATACCGTACAGGGACAAGGCCGGCATGAAATCCATATAGGCCTGGGTAGCACGTTGCAGGTCCAGCTCGTCGTATATAGCGGTAGTAGATGCCTCCTAGGGAAAGGCTCCGCCTTCAAATGTCAGGACGCCAAAGTTGGTTTTGATTTCATCTGGCGCTGGTTTGAAATCAGTCGAGGTCTGTTTCTGCCCCGAATCCTTGTAGATATTCATCGACTTGCCGTTGTCGTCCGCCAGGGAGTGCAGCGGCAAGGTGATCACTGCACCCATAACAATAACCCAAAACCTGGTACTCATTGCAATCTCCTGTATTGATTTCGTATTTTCCATTACGACTTGTGGCATTAAGAACACTTCATACAGCTTAATTGCGATAAACCACCGGCTGTGGTGGCTAGAGCAGAAATATGAACGATGATTTTTACTCCCGAGAACGGGAGAACATCCCTCATTGCTACAGCTTAGCCGAGCCGAGATATATTTACATGAGCCAGGTCAGCATTACGCATCGATTTGACTTACTCCCGCGTCCACTGCCGACCAGGACAAGTATATTTCTCGGCAAGACAGGCCCGGCTATTGCAGCTTATTCTTCGGAAATCTTGCGTTCCGCCCGGTATTCACTGGGCGAACAGCCATACCAGCGCCGAAAAGCCCTGGTGAAGTTACTGGCATCGGAGAAGCCCAGCAAATAGGCGATTTCAGTGATCGCCAGATGGCTTTGCTGAATATAGCCGGCTGCCAGGTTCTGGCGGGTACTATCGAGAGTATCCTGAAACGTGGTGTCCCTGCCGGCGAGTTTAAGCTGCAGATTGCGGGCGCTCATGTGCATCTGGTCGGCGATACTTTGCTTGCTCAGTGAACCTGAAGCCAGCCCACTCACGATCAGCGAACGCACGCGGTTGACTATGTCCTTACGATCCAATTGCTCCAGGTATTGCATCACAATTTCGTCATGATGCTGGGCCAGATCGGCACTGCCCCCGGGCAGGATGCGGTCCATTACGCTGCTATCCAGAGCGATTTTCAGTTCCGGGCAATCAAACCGTACCGGGCATTTGAAATAATCAATAAAGGCCTGTGCTCCGCCTGCAGGCACAGGCCTGCAGACTTCCACCCAAAGGGGGTTAAGCTCGCGCTGGTTAAGAAAACGCAGAAAGCGCATGATCATGCCCGTCCAGGCATCCTCGCTTTCGTAGCAGACTGAGGCGGCGATGTTGCTCGCAACCAGCACCGAGGCACCGTCCTTGTCATACTGGTGAAAGTCTGCGCTTTGGGAGACTACCCGGTAGTAATTACAGATCCGATTGTAAAAATCGCGCAGGCTGACGCTGGCCAGCATTGCAAAACCCATCGCATGCAGGTTCCCCGGCTGCAAGTGCTCGCCGACCTCCAGCCCGAAACAGGGGTTTCCGGTGGCACGCACTGAGGCCTGAAACAAGCGGCTGACCTCTTCATTACCGATTCGCTTGAGGGGATCCGAGGTCATCAGGGCAGAGCTGCCCGCCTCGTCAAACACCTGCTGAGGGTCAACTCCGCTGGCTTCCAAGGCAGCAGATATCGCCAGGGTATATGAGGCTATGGTCGTTGGCTTGTCTTCGGGATGGCTCATTACTTACCGTTCCGATAGGGGACGGTGAAATTATCACCTATGACAAGCACTTACAACGATAGCTGACACCGCGCATTGGATTCAAAGCGTAGTGAAATAGCGAACCCGGATCCGATTATGCCGCCATATTGGGCCCGGCCAACATGCCGGCATCCACGGTATGGCAGCTGCCGGACACGTAGCTTGCCTTGTCCGAGGCCAGCCATATCACCAAATTGGCCACTTCCTCTGCCCTGGCCGGGCGGCCCAATGGTACCAGGGAAGTCAGTAGTGCCTTTTCGTCATCAGTAAACGCATCTTCGGTCATCCGGGTGTTGATATAACCGGGGGCCACTGCAACACAGCGGATGTTATCCCGGGCGTATTCCAGTGCAATTGCCTTGGTGAGGCCAATCACGCCATGCTTGGCGGCAACATAGTGGGAGATAGTCGGCATACTCACCAGGCCTTCCACCGAGGCAGTATTGACGATTACGCCGCCACCAGATTTCTGCATCGCGGGAATCACGGCCCGGGCGCAGAAAAACACGCCGGTCAGGTTGATACCGATCACGCGGTTCCAGTCCGCGGTGGTGGTATCAGCCGTCATCGCCCGAGCACCCCCTATTCCGGCATTGGCAAACAATACATGCAGGCCACCGAATTCAGCGACGGTCTGATCGACCATGGCCTGTACCGCATTCTCATCACTCACATCTGCCTCTATGGCGATAGCACCATTGCCCGCCAGGGCTATGGTGTCCTGCAGGCCGGCGCTGTCGATATCGGCCGCCACTACCTTGCCACCCTGCTGGGCGAACTGTATGGCCGCCGCGCGGCCAATGCCACCGGCCGCGCCGGTTACCAATACTACCTTGCCTTCAAAATCGCTCACCTCAAAATCTCCATTTGGTCATGGTTATTGCCGTGTTGGAACACCCGATAACACAGGCTCGCTGCGCTACGCGTGAGGCTCAGTTGACTGCCCGGGCCTGCTCCGCCCAGTAGCTTTTACGCAGGTCGGTTTTCAGCACTTTGCCAGCAGGGCTGCGAGGCAGGTCTTCGATGAAGTCAACGCTTTTGGGGGCCTTGACGCTACCCAGCTGCTGTTTGCACAGTTCAATCAGTGCGGCCGCTTCGCAGGCACCGCCCGGCTTGAGTTGAATCACCGCCTTTACCGCCTCACCCCACTTCTCGTCGGGGACGCCGATAACTGCACAATCCTGAACAGCCGGATGCGTGCTCAGCACTTGCTCCACTTCGTTGGGGAAGACATTGAAGCCGCCAGTGATGATCATGTCCTTCTTGCGGTCCACAATGGTGATAAATCCCTCATCATCCATCACCCCTACATCGCCGGTATGGTGCCAACCAAAGGTTCTGACCTCGGCAGTCGCTTCCGGATTCTTGTAATAGCCGCGGGTGACCAGTTCACCGCGTATGCAGATCTCTCCAGCCGTCCCGGCATCGACACTATTGCCATCATCATCCAGGATCGCGACCCGGTTATTGATGCAGGGCCGTCCGATGGAGGCCAAGCGACGCTCATTGATATTGCCGTCCTTGTCCATGTAGTCCCAGGGAGCCTTGGCGGTAATGGCGGCTGGCGCCTCGGACTGGCCAAAGGCCTCGGTCATCACCGGGCCAAAAACCGTCACTGCCTCTTTGAGCTTTTCCAGGGAAGTAGGCGCAGCGCCGACCAACAGGTGCTCTAGGGAGCTGTAATCGCGGGCGCGAACATCCGGTAGCGCCAACATCATGTACACCACAGTTGGCGGCAGGAATACGTGGGTTACCCGGTACTTTTCAATGGCATCACAAATCAGGTCCGGCGCCACCTTGCTCATGATGGCGTTAACGCCGCCGCGGGCAAAATGCATGCAACCAATCAGGCCCGCTGAGTGAGTCATGGGCGCCACCACCAGGTGGCAGGTATCGTCGTAATAGCTGAAGTGGCTGTAATAATTCTGGTACATGGTATAGATATTGCGATTTAGAATTTCCACACCCTTGGACTTGCCGGTGGTACCCCCCGTGGGAAAAATTGCAAACAACGCGTCCATGTCGGCTTCCCCAACTTGATGGGCGTCCGGACAACCGGCGCTCCACTCCTCGAAAGACACACCCAGATCGCCCTTGCCATTGATACACACCGCCTCGCGAATACCGGGGACCGAGGCCATGATTTCCCGGGCCTCGCTCTCATACGCGGTGTGGTAAAACAGCAGTTCGCCGTCAAACCGGGTGAGTAGATCAACATTGGTCGCCACTGCATTGCGCGGATTGATCGGCAACCATACCCCTTCGGCGCGGAACAATCCCAGCAGGGCCAGGAATGCCACCGTGGAGTTGGGAGCCAGGATGCCAACGTGGCTCCCGGCACCGTAGCCGCGAGCATGCATAGCGGCGGCATAGCGGTGAGTCACCGGGTTGGCCTGGGCATAAGTCATGCTTAACCCGCCCTCATCGATATCGATAAAGGCCGTGTTGTCGGGGTAGTACTTTACCCCGTTATCGAAATAGTCAATGATTCTCATGCCAGCCTCCGCCCGCCAGTCCAATCCAGTAAAGTTAAGCGCGTATCGCGGCTATCAATACACATCGACCTGGATAGGCAGGAACTTCTTGATGGCGCCCAGCATGTACTCATGGCCCGCCGCCTGACAGGAGGAGACAAAACCGGCCTTGCGCGGCGCTTCCGTCAGCAGGTAGACAGCCAGCGCCGCCTGCACCAGCCCGGTTAGCTGGTAAGGTACCGTGGTGTGAATGACGCAGCTGCGACGCACGCCACTGCCAATACCGTGGACGAAATCGGTGCTGCGGTGCACCAGCTTGTTCTCCCGCGGTGGCATACCGGGCTGCATACCATCGGCAATTTCCGCCAGAGCTTTGGCCTGCTCTTTCTTGGGAAGTTGGCTCAAGTTATCTTCATAGTGCTTCTGCAGCTCTATCAATTGCTCAAACATGGGCCTATTGGTAAATGCCGTCAGCTGGCGACAACTGTGCACCCGATGATCGTGCTGCAGCCACAACGGCAGACTGCCACCGCCCCAGGGATGAGCCAGTTGGGTCATCATTTTGCCGGGCGCTGCCACTTCGAAACCGCGTCCTTTTTCCCAGGGTACAAGCTGGTTGTTTTCCAGGTAGAGATGATCTGCCTGAAACATGGAAAAGATGGTCTGGGTGGAGCCGTAGGTCGGTATGCCAGAAGCGATACAACCGGCCTCTATCGCATCAACACTCTGGTCTTCCAGCACGATGTGGGCTGCAATATCCAGCGGGGTATACATATAGGCCGTACTGGGCGCCAGGATCTTGCCGTTTGCCCGGTAGGCATCGCTGTACTTGTCGCGCATGTCGAGCATGAATGCCTGCTCGCCAGTGGTGTCCATGTAGTGACAGTCGGCCTTGGCGGCAGCCTGTACCACCACATCGCCGAAGTAATCAAAGGGTCCCACCGAGTTGCAGACTACCTGGCGACCGCTGAACAACTTGGTCAGGGCGGCAACGGTATGCTTCACCTCGACAATCTCGTAATCGGCGGTTTCAATGCCGGGTACCTTGGCCAGGGCTTCTTCAATGCGCGCTTTACTGCGTCCGGCGGCCACGAATGGCACCTGGTACTCACGCAGGAATTCACAAATAAGCCGGCCGGTATAACCACTGGCGCCGTATACAACTACTTGCTTCTTGGACATATCAATTCTCCTGGTTACTGCTATTTATTTGTGCGGATAGAAAGCTTCTTATACCGAAATGCCGTGCTTGTCCTGGTACCAGCGACTCAACCAACGCATCCCCTTCAGGTTGAGAATATTGTTTTCCCCGTCCTCGATCATGGACGCGCGGGCATCCCGCATAATCTTTTCGATGGGGTATTCCCTGGTAAGGCCATTGCCGCCAAACAACTGCAATGCCTCACTGGCTACCTCGAACGCCGTTCGGGTGACAAACGTTTTGGAAGTGACAGAGCCCAACAGGTGCGGGCCATAGTCGCCGTAGTTGTAGGCAAATACCCTGTGCGTCAGCGCCCTGGCGGCCTCCACTTTCTGCCACAGCTCAAAGGTACGGGCCTGCACGCTCTGGTGATTAATGATGGCAACGCCACCCTGCTTGCGTTCATGAACATAGTCCAGGGCATGGTCGAAAGCCGATCGGGCTACACCGGTGAACGTAGCGGCCATTTCCATATTGGCAAATGTCAGGGTTGCCACAAACTGGTTAAGCGCATCCTGTCCAGTGGCTATTGCATACTTGGCTGGCACCCGCACCTCGTCAAAGAACACTTCGCCCTGGGGCAGCGGTCGCTGGCCAATCTTGTCCAGGGGCTTGCCCCGGGTGACTCCGGGCAGGTCCAGCGGAATCATTATTCCGACGTGGTTCAGGCTGCGCTCGGTATGGTTAATGCCATCGGCATGCTCGCTATAAAGCCCATCGCCATAGTCGCAGGGCAGGTAGGCCATGGCGGTCTGGGCCAATGGTGCGTAGGACACCCATGCGGCAGACTGGCCATTGACGACATATTCGTTACCTTCCTTGCGCACGGTGAGGTTGCCCTTGCTCTGCCTCGCGCTGGCTTCAGTACCATCCATATCGACCACGTCGCTACCCCGATCGGGCTGGGTGGCCAGCCAACAGCCGGGGACACTGCCGAAACGCTCGATAATTTCCGGGTCGCCGGTGGTATGGGCGGTAAATGCAGGAATAGACGACGCCAGGGTGGCGATGGCCAGGCCGGAGTCACCCCAGCCAAGCTCTTCAAAAATCAGCGGAAACACCCGGCTCTTCTGCTCGTTGGTCATCTCGGCCAGGGCGCCCAGATCCAGAATGCCTGCGCCCTGCATCTGGGCCATGTAGTCGTGCAGGGGCGAGCCCTCTGCGATCACCTCTTCCGGGGTCATCTTGTCGAGCTTTTGCCCGATGGGACGCATCACTTCGGCTGCGAAACGATGGGTGGCGTCCTGAATAGCTGCCTCCTCTTCTGAAAGGCCAGCCTCCAGGCCACGCAGGCCCAGCCGGGGAAGTTCAAGCTTGTCGATTGTAAACATGGTGTGACCTCTTGTCGTTTTACAGCCAGCGGCATGCCGCGTGTTCAAATCTGGACGATATACTAGGACAAGCGGTGGGTGGCTGCCTGTCGCAACCAGCAGAGTACTTGTCAGCGCTACCCGCCGGCCCGGGCCAAGGACTATGCCCGCAAAGACAGGCCGGCGGCGGCGGCCAGGAGTAAAGTCAGGGTTCATCAAGGCGGGGGGCTGTTGCACCCGCGAGGCGATCCACCCCTATCATCCAACAAGCGAGAAACCATGGAACTGGAGCTGAAATACCCTCGAAAGCGCGCCTTTGTTACTGGCGCGGCCAGTGGTCTTGGACTGGCACTTTGTGAACACCTTGCTGCCAGGGGTTGGAGATTGCTGATCGCCGATATCAACGCGCCAAGGCTGGCCGAAGCCGATAAAAAGCTGCAGTCGCTGGGTGCGACAACGCTGCCAGTGGTCCTCGATGTTACCGATTACCAGGCGCTTGAAAAGGCGGCCGAGCTGATGGTGCAGAACTGGACCGGCGTGGACCTGGTATTCAACAATGCAGGGGTCGCGATATGCGGCGCTATCGACGAGCTGAGCCTGGACGACTGGCAAAAAACGATAGACGTCGACCTGTGGAGCGTGATCTACGGTTGCAAGATTTTCGCTCCCATCCTGAAGCAACAGGGCGGTGGCCACATCATCAATACCGCATCCAGCGCCGGCACCCTGGCGGCACCGGAAATGGCCTGTTACAACGTGGCCAAAGCCGGCGTGGTTTCGCTCTCCGAGACGCTCAAAGCTGAGCTCAAGAAAGACGACATAGGGGTTACCGTGATCTGCCCCACCGTTTTCGCCACCGCTTTAGGCGAGAGCCTCACCGGTGGACGGCCCATGGAACAATCACTCATCCAGCAACTTGAGCGTTCTACCGTGTCTGCCCGGGAAATCAGCGATGACGTTATCCGTGCGATCGAGAAAGATCGCCTCTACGTTATCAGCCAGGTGGACGCGCGCTGGGGCTGGCGCCTGAAGCGGCTGGCCCCGGAGTCTTTCTACAACATCATCGCCTACCTGTATCGCAAGAAAAAGTGGATCTTCGCAGACTGATGCGATTGCCTCGGACCATACATTACCGGCATACCGCTAAATCAGGCTCCCTGCAGAACCTCCTGCGGCAATACGAACCAGCGCAAACGCTGGGCTGACTCGCGCAGTGCCAGGCTGGAGCTTCCGGCAAGGGGCACTGCAGACAGTAAGCGCTGGGTCGCGCTGTCCAGCGCCGACTCCAGGTTGATGGCCTGACCAGTCTGCCCGTGGTCAGCCTGCTGATAATCGAGAAAATGTAGCGTGCTTAGGTCACTGCGGTATTGCGCACGCTGACCCTGGTAGCGCCATACACCGGCCTGCACGTCGAAGTGGTAACAAGGTAACAGCCGCCAGCCGTGCTCCGCGACAAGCGCAATCGCGCCCAGCAGGTATTCAAACTCCTGCTCATCGATAAAGTAATTGAAATTGAGCCGCACCCAGCCGGGCCTCATCACCATGGCGCCGCGCTCTATTTCTGCCTCCAGGGCGCGGCTGTAGGCCATGTCCATGCCCAGCAGGCTGTGGCCGTAGGGACCTGCACAAGAGCACCCTCCCCGCGCCTGAATACCAAACAGGTCATTGAGTAAAGAGACCACAAAACCGTAATGAAGGTCTTTATCACCATGCTTGAAACGCAGGGATATGATAGACAGCCTTGGTGCGTCTGTATTCCCCAGGACCTCCAGGTTTGGACAGGCCTTGAAGCGAGACAACGCCCGCTGGACATAGTCTGTCTCACGTCGCTGGATTTCGTATACACCCACCTCCTGCTGCAGCTTGAACACCAGACCGGCGCGTATGGATTCAACGATACCGGGGGTGCCGCCCTCTTCACGTCGTTCATGATCGGCGATATACCGGTGATCCTCCGGCGTGACATACATCACTGTGCCGCCGCCGACAACAGCGGGCACGGTGTTGGTGAGAATACTGCGTTTGGCCACCAGCAAACCCGGGGTACCCGGGCCACCAACAAATTTGTGAGGCGAGATAAACACCGCATCCAGCGGGGTTTCACCGTTCATATCAATAGCGACATAAGGTGCCGCCGCGGCAAAATCCCAGAACACCAGCGCGCCGTGCTGCTTGAGCAGACGACTGATCGCCTGCACATCGCTCTTTATACCGGTGACATTGGATGCTGCGCAAAAACTGCCTATCTTTACAGGACGGGCGTCATACTTTTGCAACTCCATGGCCAGGGTACGCTGACATATCTCCCCCTGTTCGTTCAGTGGAATCGAAACGACATCGGCAATACTCTCGCGCCAGGGTAATTCATTGGAGTGATGCTCGTAGGGACCCAGGAATATAACCGGCCGCTCATTATCGGGAATCCGCGCATCGAGTTCATACCGAAGTGCAAGTTCACGGGGCAGGCGCAGGCCCAGTATGTCGATAAGCTTGTTAATAGCGGCGGTGGCGCCGGAGCCGCAGAAAATTACCTGGTCTTCTTCGGTCCCGTTGAGAGCCCGGCGAATCTCCTGTCGGGCCTGCTCCCGCAACAAGGTGGTCTGCGCACCGGTAAATGAGGTTTCACTGTGGGTATTGGCGTACCAGGGCAAAACAGCCCGTCGAATATAGTCCTCGATAAAACCCAAAGAACGGCCAGAGGCAGTGTAATCCGCATAAATGAGCGGCTTCTCGCCAAACGGGGTCACAATTGCCTGCCCGGCGCCAATGACGGATTGCCGAACCTGCTCGATCAGGGTACCCATGGTGTCTCCTCAATTGATAAGACGCGCATACTAACCGATCAGCAGGCGATCATTGTCTCTATTTGATCCGAAAAAAGATCCATAAATGGAATTTTTTTCCGGTTATTATATTATAATAGAGACAATAATCCTTTTAGACTAATTTTCATAAAACGCACATTCGAGGGATCAAACCGGTGGACACGCTTGATAAATCACTTCTGTCCCTGCTGCAGGCAGACGCCTCCCTGTCGGTAGGCAGCCTCGCGGAGCACATAGGCGTATCAAAATCGGCCTGCTGGCGGCGCATACAAAAGCTGGAGGACGCCGGTATTATTCGCAGCCGCGTGACGCTACTTGACCCCGCCGCCCTGGGCCTGAACCTGACTGTATTTATTTCCGTTCGCACCAACCAGCACAACCGCGACTGGGCAGACCACTTCAATTCAGTGGTCGAGAGTATCCCCGGGGTGCTGGAGGTGTACCGAATGGGAGGGGATGTGGACTACCTGCTCAAGGCGGTGGTAGCGGACATGCCGGGCTACGACGCGCTATACCAACAGTTGATTGGAGCAAACCTGTTTGACGTCACGGCGAGCTTCGTGATGGAGACCATCAAGCAGACATCGGAGCTGCCCTTGTAATGATCCTGTCCAGTCAATGGGGTGTGGGCTCAGTCTTTTTCACAATCAGTGACCACCACATAACGGCCAGTTGTTTTAATATAGCCCGGTCTGACTACAGAGAACTGCCATGAGGACTGAAATACCGCGCAAACCGGGTGACCTGTGCAACCGTACTATCTTTCCTGTCAGCCATAGGCAGTACTGGCCAGGCTTGCTTTGTGCCCTGTATTTAACAGCAGCTACGACTGCGCTGGCGCAAAACACCTGTTTTACAGACCCTCATGGCTCCACAATATGCAGCACCGCCAGTGGTGTCATTCATGGGAATACCAACAGCACCGGCCAAAGCATCTATCGCGACGACCACGGTACCCGGCTTGATTATGAATCTGATCCGCTGGGGCGATCATCTCTGCAACTGCCCTCAGGCGAACCCATCAACTGGACATCACCGCACAAGCGACCACTGGAGCAAACCCGGGAGGCGAACACCCCCTCATCTCTGCGCCCGGGAGGGGCGCTGGGTGCTGAAATCGGAACGCCTGCTGCCCACCAGTAGCCGCCTGCCCCATGCACCCTTTGCGCTCGCTAACAGGCAAGATAACACCAGTCATATTATTTGCCTTGCTACCACGCGCCGCTTCTGTGGTGTCGGGAGATTATTGGCGCAATAGATCGCCGCGTTCATAAATCAACGATTGGCCTGTTGGCAGAGACATCCGTCCGATCCGAGGCTATAGTTCTCACAACCCTACAGAGACAGACCTACCAAGGAGGCGAGACATGTCGCAACAACAGGCCAATTTCATAGCCATGACCGAGGCTAAAGCGGAAGACTGGGAAACGATCGCGGGGCACATGCGCGGTTTTATGCAGGATCTCCCGACACGTGTCATCACTCACCTGGAGTTACTCAGGGGTGACTACGGCGGCTATCCGGTGGACCGGCTGGAACACTGCCTGCAGACCGCATCGCGGGCCCATCGCGATGGCCGTGACGAGGAGTACGTGGTTTGCGCGCTACTGCATGACATCGGCGACACCCTGGGGCCCAGCAACCATGCCGACGTGGCGGCGACCATACTGCAGCCCTACATTTCAGAGGAAAACCACTGGATCATCAAGCATCACGGGATATTTCAGGGCTACTACTTTTTTCATTATGTGGGACTGGATCGCAATAGTCGGGATGCCTTCAGCGATCACCCGCACTACCAGGCATGTGTCGATTTCTGCCACCTTTATGACCAGAACAGTTTTGATGCAGAGTATGACAGCGAACCGCTGGAGTTTTTTGTACCGATGGTTGAACGGGTGATGGCGCAGCCGAAAAAGTCGCTATACCTGAAAGCCATGCAGGAATAAAAGCCCGGTTTCTAGCCGGGGCCAGAGATCCCTTGCTAACGGATCAGGCAGGCACTACCGCGTGCTTGAGTAGTTGGCCATAACCATGAAATGCGGGAACGCCGTCAAGTGCCCTGCGCTGCTTGAGATGAGCATGCAGGCCCGCCAACCGGTAGCAGGGTACGCTCGCCATAAAGTGATGCTCAAGATGGTAATTGACGCCATTGGGAGCGAAAACCAGCCGCTGCCACCAGGGGGCCTCCACGGTACGTGTATTCATCCGCGGGTCCCGGTCGTAGAGGTCTGGCACCGCAGCATGCTCGGCCACCTGCCGGACACGGATAATGAACATGAAGAACGTGAGAAAGGTGCCCAGCCAGATCAGGTAGGCCCAACCGATACCCGCTGCATACAGCGCGAGGAATATCAGGAACTGCACCAGCAATTGCCTCAGCAGCGGCAGTGAGCCCTCCCGGGTTTCCTTGCTGATAACACCCGATGCGCCGCGAAAGATATATCCAAGAAGCTTGAACCCGGTCTGCCCACTGAGATCGCGGAATGCCTTGCGCCGAAAACTCTCCCGGGACACCGGATACGCCGCATAATTGGGCAGGTCGGGATCCTCTCGTGTACCCGCCTTGCGGTGGTGTTCAAGGTGCCCCCTGGCATAGGCAGGCAGGTCGTTAAACACAGGCGCTGCGCACAGCCACTGTCCCACGATGTCATTTAACCAGGGCGTTGCGAAGAGCGTGCGATGCCCCGCATCATGCATCAGTACCGACAGGCCCAACTGTCTTCCGGCCAGCAGGACCATGGCCAGCAGAATCGTCAGCGGATTGGGAAAAGCGGCAACGACGGCAAATATCGCCGCTATCATCAGCCAGTTACCCACGACCAGGCGCCAGGCATGCCAATCGCTCTTGGCGGTAAAGCGCGCAATGTCCTCTTTACTGAGGTATTCACTGATTTTCATGTTGCCCCCGTTTTATGGCCAGCCTTGTCTATGGCAGCATGTACAGACATCTGAGCGCAGTATACATCCTCGACATAGCGCGCTGGATGATTTGTGATCATGCCACCGCCGCGCGATCATCCCATTACTGCCATCAGGAATCAGGTGTCAGGCCGCTGGGCGTCCGGTCCTGCTATGGCCATAGCCTTCCGGTAGGCGTCCCTGGCCGATACCCTGGCAACGTACGCCTTCGTATTGGGCATGCTGTCGTCAATTTCACGCGCACCCAGCATCCCCAGGGAAGTCAGGTTGAACATCGACATGATATCGGCGCAACTGAAATGAGGCCCTCCCAGGTAGTCTGATTCCGCCAGGCGCTGCTCCAGCGCCCGGTAAATACCCTCTTCCCGCCGCGATGTCGTGGTCATGATAAGGCTGTCGGCCGCGGGTGAAGCGCCGCTTGATTCGCTCGCCATTTTCACGAAAAGTGTCATTTGAAGATTGTTATTAAACTGCATCCAGAACAGGTAATGGGGGTAATCGGGATCGCTCACCGGTACCGACAGCCTGCCGGCGCCGTAGCGCTGGGAGATATATTCCACTATTGCGGTTGACTCCGCCATCACCAGATCGCCATCTGTAATAACCGGGGCCGTACCGGTCGGGTGCAGGGCGCGATACTCCGGGGGCGCAAGAAAATCAGCTCCACGGTCATACCATTTCAGCTCGTAGGGCAGGCCGAGCTCTTCCATCAGCCAGACAATGCGATCGGATTGGGACACGCCCAGGTGGTGTATGGTGATCATATCTTGCTCCTGTCGCGGTAGATGCGAAGACTCTGATGCAATACGATGCCAGGGTCAAGGCGCCCGGCAAGATACCCAGACACTCCCTGTCTCTTCGGGCTCCAACGGGGAGCCCTGTGAGCCGCTCTCAGGGTTTAGCGCTCTCCGCCACAGAAGGCAGCTCTTTCACATAGGGTGACTGCGCAGCCTGGTATTGTTGCACGGCATCACCCATATTTTGCAGGGTACGTGTGACGGAAGTGACTGCCGCAAAATTGGCAACCCAGACGGGTACCCAGCCCCCCGGATCGCCATACACCTGGTAGGTAACCTCTACCCAGCCATCCGCTCGTGGCCGCAGGGCCCAGAAGCCGCCAAAGTCGGGCACGCGCACGTATCGCCCATCGGACGGGATATAATCCGGGAAGTTTTCAATTTTAATCGTGATCTCTGCACTATCCGCGTCCTGGGAGTAATCAAACCGCACCACCGTATCGCGGTCCTGCATGGGCCACGGTGCGTCCACTATGCCGTAGACGTAAGCTCGCGCGTACCCCTCCTCGTCCAGAATGCGTGCTCCGCCACTGCGGTAGACCCATTGACGGTTAAAGTCAGCGTCCTTAAGCAGGGCCATCAGCGCGTTGAGCGATGCCTCTACCCGGGTAACCCCCCGGATTTCCTGTAACGGAGACCCCGGGTAGGCACGCCTGTAGATCTGTAGATTCTCCTCCCGAAGCACCGGCTCCCAGCTCTGGGCCAGGACCGGGGCCGGCAGAAGCAGTTCTACCGCCAGCCAGAACAGTGCCAGTGATCGAAACGATCCCTTGCCAGCTAACGGAGCCAGCGGGCACACGGCCGGTCACTAGAGGCCGGCAATCTCACACCTGGGCCTTGCGGCGCGGACGCCGGCGCCCCGTTGCTGTCGCCGCTGTCGATGCCAGCAGCTCTTGCAAGGTAGTAAGCAGCTGGGAGCGCTGCGCCGGTGTCTCCTGTGTACTTTTGAAGATGTGGCTGGGGTGCTGTTCGCGATCAAGCCAGAACTTGCCCGACACCTTGCCCGCTTCGGTGGCAGCAGCCAGCCACACGGCGGTGTCGGCACCCTCTTCGGCACTGCGCAGTATGCGACGGGTAACACGATAAAACGTGCTCAGGGAGGTCTCCACACCCGGCGTATCTGCCCACCCCGGATGCATCGCATTCACCACGATGCCGTCGTCGCGCCAGCGCTGTGCCCATTCCTCGGTCAATATCATCAATCCTCGTTTGGCACGCGCATAAGCCACCGAGCCGGAGTAGTTACCCCGGCTGCTCTGCAGGTCATCGGGATGAATCCGCTGGGTATACATTCCGCCAGAAGATACATTGACCACTCTGGCCGCGCCGGACTTGGCAAGTAAGGGATGCAAGCGCTCGGTCAGGATATAGGGCGCCAACAGCAATAGGGCAAAGCTCTTTTCAAAACCCTCGGCGGTTTGTTGGCGCGGGTTAAACAGGGCGCCGGCATTATTGACAAGTATATCCAGCCCATCACCCCGGGCGAGCAGGCGATCAGCCAACGCATGCACCTCTGCCATCACCCCCAGATCACACAGTTCAACAGTCACATGCGGGTTGCCCGTCTGCCTGCGGATGTCGCTGGCGGTTTTTTCGGCCTTGCCCTTGCTACGCGCCACCAGGGTAACTCGCGCACCAAGTGCTGCCAGGGACCTCGCAGCGGCTTCACCCACGCCGGAGGTAGCACCCGTCACCAGGGCGTGCTTATCGCCGAGATAGGCAGACACCGGCTTCCAATGCTTGCGCGAATGGCTGAATCCGAAGCGGGTAAAGCGCCACAGACCGGGGATTACAAACTTGTCCGCAAGTGCCAGTCGACGTGATTCAGAAGGGGCGTCAAAGTTGTCCTCAAGGGCAGCTTTCATTCCCGCCATGGTGCTTTTGCCTACCTTGTTCATGGCTGCGGGGTAGATGCGATTGGCCGCGGCAAGCGGCAGGGGAAAATCAAATTTGGCAATGTATCGCACCGTGGTGGTCTCACCCTCGGCACTGAACAGAATCTCCTCCCGCGCTGTAAAGACCTTTGAATCGACGGTCATCAGCATTCTGCTGTCCTGCTCAAACTCGATCACCGTATAGTGCAGCGAGAACCCGGCCTTCATATCGATTCGAAATTCGCTGCCAACCGCAGGCTCTCCGGGGGTCAGCTTATGCCCTGAGGCAACCCCCGGGTCCCATTCCTCGATCCGGGAAAACTCTGATAAATAAGCGAACACCTCACGTAAGGGGCGCTTTACCGTAATGCTCTCGTCAAGGGTGATTGTCTGGCTCATCAAACTGCTCCGAATTAGATCTACCGCTGTAATACGGGTATCCAGTTCGATCGGTTCAACCCGAACCCGCCGATCGAGTCAGCAAAACGGCGCTGGCCTGGCGCCGATCAACCGAAATCAGCGCTCCTGGACCGCAGCCCATGACCGCACCCCTCAAGGACTCAGGAGCAGTGCTGTGGGGGTTGGTCTCGCTCCAGCCCGGGTTCATGATCGTTCTGGTCCTGCTGCCATACGGCCAGCGCCAGGATTGCTGAATAGATGGACAGAATAATAGCCATAATGATCACCTGCTTCTATCTACTTGACGTAACCGGTTGCTGGATCGCAACCGAAAGTGAAAGAAATAGAAGTGTAGGCCCAACACAAATGGACCGCGATGACTAAAAATGCTCTTGGCAAACCCATAATTGGGCATGTTGTCTAACACAGCGCCGCCCGCCCCCTGCGCCCGACAATGGGGTCTTATTAAGTATTCCTGTCATTCATAGTCTCGCCTGGCGATTACCGCTCGGCTATACTGGGCGTCAACCCACGTTACGGAGAACTTTCTGGATGTCCAGGACGCTTACATTGTTCGTTACCCTCCCCATTATCTCATTGCTGATCGCCACCTCGGCCTGTACCCCCACGGCTTCTGAAAAGTTGACCTACGAGGAGAACCCGGTCGATAAGGACGGGCTCCCGATACTAACGGAAGAACAGCAGGATGCCGGCATCGTCTGCAAGCGCGAGCCCGTCACTGGCACCCGTATTTCAAAGAAAGTCTGCACGACAAGGGAGCAAAGAGAGCTGGCCCAGCGCAGGGCACAGGAAGAGTTGAGGAACACACAGCGCACTGCTGCGGGCCCGACGATTAGCGAATAATGGGGTTGCTCCAGAATAAGCGAGTCGTCATCACCGACTGTGACCAGTTCATGGGCCCTGCAATAACGTCCCGCTTCAAACGCGAGGGTGCCCGGGTAACGGCCGATTCGCGCGACCTTACCCTGCCCGGTGCCTGCGAGGCACTGATAGAGGAAGCTGACGCCGTCGACGTTCTGATTGTTAACCTGGCGGACCCGGCCGAAGCACTTCCCGTACAGGATATCGGTGATGCCCGCTGGCAGCAGGCCTTCGATCGCCTCGTACATCCAATGCACAGACTGGTGCGCGCCGCCGCACCGCAAATGATCGAGCGGGGCGCGGGCAAAATCATCGTCATCGGCAGTGCCTCGGCGCTGCGTGCCATACCCAATCAGGGAGCGTATTCAGCTGCCCGCGGCGCACAGGTCTCCTATGTACGCTCCGTTGGGACT
Organism: uncultured Gammaproteobacteria bacterium; assembly: GCA_963765545.1. Classification (GTDB taxonomy): domain Bacteria; phylum Pseudomonadota; class Gammaproteobacteria; order Pseudomonadales; family Halieaceae; genus JARRPM01. Next base: position 1,166,817 of record CAVXWW010000004.1, read on the forward strand.
GAGCTTGCCCCCAGGGGCATACAACTCAACCTGGTCGCCCAGAACTGGGTGGACAATACCACCTACTTCACCAAGGAGATGCAAGCACACCCGCGCTGGGAGGCGCTGGTCAAATCCCAGGTACCCGCGGGGAGATTGGGGACGGGTGAGGAAGACGCCGCCTTTGTGGCCTTCCTGGCAGGCGATGAGAGTGGTTTCTTTGTGGGGCAGTCTTTCCCGTTTTCCGGCGGCTGGGTAACCTGACATCATGCTGCCCTGCACGCCCGGTGGTATTCCGATTGGTAGCTGCTAGTTCAAAATCTTCTGCAGCCACACCGATATATCGGCAATTTCCTGTGCGCAAACAGAGTGGTCCATAGGATATACCCTGGACTCCACCTGATAGCCCATTGCTTCCAGCGCGAGCCTGGCCGCCTGCCCCATACGCTCTGGCACTACCGGGTCCTGGCTGCCGTGACAGATCATTACAGGCAGGTTTTTATTGGCGCTATTGATCGTGATCGTCTCCTGCGTGGCGAAATAGCTGGAAAGACATAGCAGGCCGGCCAGGGGTTGCATATAGGTCAGCGCGGTTTGATAGGCCACCGCCCCTCCCTGGGAGAAACCGGCCACTACAATGCGATCGCTGGGAATACCGCGCTCGATCTCACGGTCCACAAGCAGGCGAACTTTTTCCGCTGACGCTATCAGTTGCCCGGCATCTATTTTTCTGTCGATATTGATTTCGGTAATGTCATACCATGCTGGCATGACAAAGCCATTGTTAATGGTAACGGGTATAGCGGGGGCGTTGGGAAACACAAAACGAACTGCCATACTCGCAGGCAGCCGCAGCTCGGAGACCACTGGCACAAAGTCGTTGCCATCCGCGCCCAGGCCATGCATGAGGATGACCGCCGCGGTCGCGGGTGACTTTGGCTCTATGTCGATACACGTTAGCAGCATAGGAATAACATTCTATTGGTGGAGTTTTGCCCGGTAGTATATAGATGCCGAGGCCTGGCCGAACACTTATTTTCCGCAGCAAACTACAGCGAGGTGTGATCACTAATGAAAAGTACTTTTAAGGGGGCCAGTGTCCGTGCCTGAGCACTGTGTCTGCGGCAGCAAAAAACCATTCACTGCCTGCTGTGATCGCTTCCTGAGCGGCAGCATGGAGGCTAAAACACCTGAGCAACTGATGCGCTCGCGCTACAGTGCTTATGCCATGGGCCACCAGGGCCAGTACCTTTTGCGCACCTGGTTTCCAGCCACCGCTGGCGGACTGACCGCGGAGCAACTGTCACAGCGCGACCGAGACTGGATCAGACTTGAAGTTCTCACCAGGCAGCAAAGCGGCGACCAGGGGTTTGTGGAATTCAATGCCTGGTACCGCGACAGGCACGGCCACGAGAGATGTATGCATGAGAAGTCGGTATTCCAGCGCAGTGCCGGCCGCTGGTTCTATGTAGGCGGTGAGATTGACTCACCCACAGCCTGATCCGTGTGGCCAGCGTTCCCATGAAACCTGATTACTACGATGTGGTAGTGCTCGGCGGGGGCGCTGCGGGCTTGATGTGCGCGTTTACCGCGGGCCAGCGCGGGCGGCGGGTTCTGTTGCTGGAAAAAGCCAATAAAGTGGGCAAGAAGATACTCATGTCCGGAGGCGGACGCTGCAACTTTACAAACCTGTCGGTAGAGGCTGACAATTTTATCTGCAGCAACCCGCATTTCTGCAAGTCAGCTTTGAAGCGCTACACCCAATGGGACTTTATCAGCCTGGTGGAAAGCCATGGCATAGAGTACGAAGAGCGCAAGCACTCGCAGCTTTTCTGCCTGCACTCAGCCAGGGAGATACTCAATATGTTGCTGAGTGAATGTGATTCAGCGGGCGTGGCGATTGAAACGCGGTGTGAGGTCGTATCAGTTGACGCCCTGGAAAACAGCCGGGCGGCAAATCACACTGATATGAAGTCAACACCGGAATCGGCGCGCTACCGGGTTGAGCTGACGCAGACAGATAGCCCCCGCACAGTCCTGTGCAATTCACTGGTAGTAGCCACCGGCGCACTGTCCATTCCAACACTGGGCGGCGGCGGCCAGGGCTACGATATCGCGAGGCAGTTCGGCATGACACTCGTTCCAAGCCAGGCCGGGCTGGTGCCCTTTATGTTCAGTGACTCCATGCTGGCACTGTGCGAACGGCTGGCGGGTGTATCCCTGGAAGTTGAGGCATGCTGCGGCCAGCACCGCTTTACCGAACACATGTTATTTACCCACCGCGGTGTTAGCGGGCCGGCCATTCTACAGATATCCAACTACTGGTCTGCGGGCAACACCTTGACTATCAACCTGCTGCCCGGTGTCGACGCCGGCGACTGGCTGATCAATGCCAGGGCGGAACACGGCAAAGCGAGACTCAGCTCCCTCCTGAACCGCAGCCTGCCCAAGGCCCTGGTTGCTGAACTGCAAGCGCTTTGGTGGCCAGCGGCGCCGACCAGGCCTCTGGGAGAATTCGGTAATCAGCAGCTCAGGGAGATCGGCGCCCAACTCAACCGCTGGGCCCTCAAGCCCTCGTCTACCGAGGGTTACCGGACGGCGGAGGTAACACTGGGAGGAGTAAGCACCGAGAAAATCAGTTCAAAGACCCTGGAAGCCCTGCACCACCCCGGCCTGTTTTTTGTCGGTGAAGTGCTGGACGTAACCGGGCATCTGGGGGGGTTCAACTTTCAATGGGCCTGGTCTTCAGGCTATACGGCCGGACTATTTGCCTGATATTTTTGAGGCAGTTGGATCGTTGTGAGTGATATCGCAGGTCTCAACAGCAGACCGTGGGACATCAAAAAGCGGGGCTAAAGCGATTTTTTCGCCGTCCCGGCACAACTTTACGGCAGGCGACAACGCCTGCTTTAAGCGCCGAAGCAAATTTCGTCACCCGGTAGTGGCGTCACCTTGAAGGTATTGATACCGGTCTTTAATCCCAACTTTCCGGTGAGTGTGACAGTGCCGCCGGGCACGAGACCGGCGTAAACACCCGTACCTTCAGTGACCTCGAGTGTTTCAATAATTTCGATGGTATTGACGAAATCACCGCCGCCGGTGAAGCAGGCAACGTCTGGCCCGGTAGTGATGCTGCTCACCTTGTCCCTGTCGGTCAATACATGTTGCGCTGTAGCAGCACCACAGGCGTTGGGCATCACAGTTAGCAAGCCTTCAAACAGACCACTCATCACAAGGGTGCGCTGGCCAAACGGCGCCTGCGCGTTATGCAGTACTATCTTGTAAATTCCACTCTGTTCTGTACATGCATCCCCGTCCGTACACAGGGAAGTTGCAAAACCCCGTATCGGCTTGTAGCAGCCCTCCAGCTGCTCCTCTTGAGCATGACTGCCCATTGCTACAAACGCGCCCAGCACAAGTGCGGTAACAGCGGATGTGGTCTTTTTACATTTTGTCCTGGCCAGTTTCATAATTTTCTTGCCGTACCGTTTACCTATAGCGAAGGCTTAGACTACGCAGCACCTGCGGGTAGGACAATGGCTGCCATGCCCCACATGGGGCAGCAGTAAAACACTTGTTTTACAGTGTAATTCTTTACCCAAGAGAGGATCGCAATAGTTGCGCTAACCCAAATGGGGATACTGCGATAAGGCATTAAGAGGAGCATATCGATAACTAAGCCTCCGCTTTGACCTGCTGCGGATGAAATCAAACTCCACTGAATTCCAAAGAAGCTGCCTCTCATAAGGCTTGCTGAAAACTGGTATGATCTGCTCCGCTACCAGTGAGCGCCCGACACAGATGAAGACACCATGCTGCGATTGAATGATATAAAATTACCGCTTGAGCACAGCGACGACGACCTCTTGCAAGCGGTTGCCGATAAATTGCAGCTGCCATTACAAGAGATACGCAGCTGCGCGGTATTCAAGCGTAGTCATGACGCCCGCCGAAAATCAGACATCCGCTTTATCTACCAGTTGGACGTATCACTGGAAGAGCGCGCGGAGAAGACAATACTTGCAGCCCAAGGCGACAACTCTTCCATCAGGCCCAGCCCCGATACACGCTACCACTTCGTAAGGCGTGCAACAGAGGGTTTTCCACATGGTGCGCAACAGCGGCCCCTGATAATCGGCTTCGGGCCCTGCGGTATTCTTGCAGCGCTGTTGCTGGCCCAAATGGGTTTGAAGCCCATAGTGCTGGAGCGCGGCCGTGATGTCAGGCGACGCACCAGGGATACCTGGGGCCTGTGGCGCAAACGCGAGCTGAAACCCGAATCAAATGTCCAGTTCGGCGAAGGTGGTGCGGGCACATTCTCCGACGGCAAACTCTACAGCCAGGTGAAGGACAAACGCCACCTCGGCCGCAAGGTACTCGTGGAGTTTGTAAAAGCGGGGGCGCCAGCTGAAATTCTGACTGAAGCCAAACCTCACATAGGCACCTTCAAGCTGGTAAAAATGGTAGAGAATATGCGGGCGGAAATCATCCGCCTGGGCGGCGAAATTCGCTTTGAGCAGAAGGTGGTCGGGCTGATTCGCGAGCCCGCTGACCATAGCGGGCAACAGATAACTGGCCTGGCACTCGATAGCGGCGAAGAGCTTCACAGCCGACATATTGTCCTCGCGGTAGGACACAGCGCCCGGGATACATTCCAGATGCTGTTTGAAGAGGGCGTCTATATTGAACCCAAGCCATTTTCCATCGGCTTTCGGATTGAGCACCCACAGTCAGTGATCGATCGCGCCCGCTTCGGCAAACAGGCGGGCAATCCCAATCTGGGTGCTGCCGAGTACAAGCTGGTACACCACTGCGAGAACGGCCGCAGCGTCTACAGCTTCTGCATGTGCCCCGGTGGCACTGTGGTCGCCGCAACCTCCGAGGAGGGTCGCGTGGTAACCAATGGCATGTCGCAATACTCACGTAACGAGCGCAACGCCAATGCCGCCATCGTCGTGGGCATCACACCCGAGCAGGATTACCCGGAACATCCGCTGGCGGGTATCGACCTGCAACGTCGCCTGGAAACACTTGCCTGGGAACTTGGAGGAAGAAACTACAATGCGCCTGCCCAGCTGGTGGGAGATTTTCTGGCAAACAGACCATCCAGCGCCATGGGTAGCGTCAACCCCTCCTACCAGCCAGGCGTCACCCCGGTCGACCTTTCACTGGCCTTGCCGGATTTTGCCGTTACCGCAATACGCGAGGCCATACCGGCCTTCGAGCGCCAGATCAAGGGGTTTGCCATGGCCGATGCGGTGCTGACCGGCATCGAAACCCGAACGTCATCTCCTATCTGTATCCGGCGCGGCGACGACTGCCAGAGCATTAATACGAAGGGACTATACCCGGCTGGCGAAGGCGCGGGATATGCCGGCGGCATACTGTCGGCTGGAATCGATGGCATCAAGGTTGCCGAAGCCATTGCACTGGATATCCTGCGGTGACCCATGCGATCTAAAAGAAGCCGACTGGATCGCTACCTCTCGCAACAGGCCGGCTTAGCGTCGGTCGACATACGGCCGCTGATCGGCCAGGGCCGGGTGCTGGTTGATGGCACCGTTGCCACTGGCATCAGCCAGGTGGTCGACGAATTCTCCCGAATCGAGCTGGATGACACGGTGCTGCAGGCAAAAAACCCGGTTTACATCATGCTCAATAAGCCTGTCGGTGTGGTCAGCGCCACGCGAGATGAAAAACACCGCACTGTAATCGACCTGTTGCGACGACCAGACCGACATTCCCTGCACATCGCCGGCCGGCTGGACTTCAATTCCTCCGGCCTGCTGCTGCTCACCAACGATGGCAAATGGTCGCGACGCCTGGCGTCACCGGAGCAAAACATTCCCAAACTGTATCGGGTGACGCTGGAAAAACCTGTCAAGCCGGAGTATATCCCCGCCTTTGCGAAGGGTATGTACTTCCCCTACGAGGGAATAACGACGCGCCCTGCGCAGCTGAGAATAACCGGGAGATACAGTGCTGAGGTCATACTTTATGAAGGCCGCTACCACCAGATCAAGCGCATGTTCGGGCGGTTTCGCAACCGGGTTGAAGCTCTGCACAGAACCGCTATAGGCAAGCTGGAACTGGATCCGGGCCTTGCGCCGGGAAAATACCGCGCACTCACACAGACGGAATCACTAGCCGTCCAGAAGAGGTCAATAGATAAGCGTGCCACCTGGCGGCAGGCGCGCGGCCGCGCGCCGTTAACCTAATGCAGCGCGATCAGCAACTAGCGCTGTCAGTGATATCACAGACCCTGGCTACGTCCTCGGTCAGGGTGATCGAATAGACCTGGTTTGTCGGCTGTGGCACCACCAGGTCATCGTAGTTAACCGAATCGTCAGCAGCTGTATTGCAGGCGAAGGCCATTGTGTAGTCACCAGCGGGCAAAAAACCGAAGACGTATTCCCAGTTGGCGGTGAGCGTATTGAGCACCAGCGATGCCACGGCGAACGGTGGGACCACGTCGGAGGGAACGGGCGTGCTGCTGTTGCTCGTATATACATCTCCCAGGCGCCTGCCGGCCTCGGGGCCGCCCTGGTAAAGATAAATACGGTTACCCTCCGCGGGTTCTGTTTTCTCGTCACAGGGTGACACACTGTCGAACAGGCTGCTTTCAACCCGCCCCGACAAGCTCGCCGTGGTGGCGTTGTTTTCGAGCCGGATACCCTGATTGGTCATCAGATACCTGATGCCGGAGGCTTCAAGCCGCAGGGATTGGGCGAGACTGAATTCCACAGTATAGGCCTGGCTGGAACGGGCAAAACTGGTACCTGGCAGGGTGAGAACACCGCCGGACACTGTCAGCTCTCGAAACGTGTCGTCGTCCTGCTGCACAAAAGAGCGGTTCACATCCCCACCCAGCACTCCAATCTGGACCTGGCTGTAGCTCCCGGACTCGATTTCAAGATCAGTAATTACCACCAACTGGTTTCGCCCGCGGTACTGGAGCAGGTCAATCTGGAAGGTATCAACAGAGACCAGGCCCAGGGCGGGGATGGTAAAGCTGTCGACAACCACGTCGTCGCCGGTACTGCGCTGAAAGGTGATGCTGTCCACCTCAATCACCACCTGCTTGAGGTCTTCGGGTAATGCATCCGAGAACCCGAGGCTTAACATTGTCGTGCCACGGTTATCATCATTATTACAGTCAAAACCGCAGCTGCAGCCACCCAGAAAAACCGTACTCGACAGGAGCAGTAATGCGCCCGCTACAACTACCAGATATTGTCGCATGAGAACCTGTTGTGATTTATCGTTGAATCCCGATTGGCAGGAGGCGAATTCCAGTCCAGTCGGCAGACAAAATCATAGCATGGTTTTTGCCGGTTTCGTGTTGCGCACTGGCGCGGCCCCCGCCCCGGGTTCAGGACGCAGGCAAACCCAACCGGCCCAATGCGGCACTGATTTCATCAATAATCGCGGGGTCATCAATCGTGGCGGGCATCTTCCATGCGCCCCCGTCGGCAATACTGCGCATGGTGCCACGCAATATTTTGCCGGAGCGGGTCTTGGGGAGACGGTCCACGACGGCACACAGCTTGAACGCCGCAACAGGACCGATTCGCTCCCGTACTGACTGTACTGCCTCAGCCACGATTTCTGACGGCTCGCGACTGACGCCTGCATTGATAACCAGCAAGCCCAGGGGCAACTGGCCTTTCATGGGGTCGGCGATACCGATTACCGCGCACTCGGCGACATCAGGGTGGTCTGCCAGCACCTCTTCCATGGCTCCGGTGGACAGGCGGTGGCCCGCCACATTGATGACATCATCTGTGCGGGCCATGACAAAGACATAGCCGTTCTCATCAATATAGCCGGCGTCACCCGTCTCATAGTAACCGGGGAACCTGCTGAAATACGCTTTTACAAAGCGGTCCTCGGCCTGCCAAAGAGTCGTGAACGTACCGGGAGGGAGGGGCGATTTGATAACCAGTGCACCGATATCGCCCGGCGCAGCGTTATTGCCATCACTGTCCAGCACCTGAACATCGTAACCAGGCACTGCCCGCGCCGGGGAGCCCGGTACTATCGGCAGCTGTTCTATACCCAGGCAGTTCGAACAGATAGACCAGCCCGTTTCGGTTTGCCACCAGTGGTCAATAACGGGCACCTGTAATTGTTGCTGCGCCCATTCCAGGGTGTTCGGGTCGCAACGTTCGCCGGCCAGGAACAGGGCACGCAGCCCCGAGTGATCGTAACGGGCCAGGTACTCACCCTGCGAATCCTCTTTCCTGATAGCGCGAAATGCCGTGGGAGCGGTGAACAACACCTTCACATCATACTCCTCGATCACCCGCCAGAATGCGCCGGGATCAGGCGTGCCCACGGGCTTGCCCTCGTATATCAGCGTGGTATTACCGTTAAACAGGGGGCCATAGACAATATAGGAGTGTCCCACCACCCAGCCCACATCAGAGGCCGCCCAGTAGACCTCGCCGGGGTTGACGTTGTATATATTCTTCATACTCCACTTGAGGCTGACGATGCTCCCGCCGGTATCACGTACCACCCCCTTGGGCTGGCCTGTGGTGCCGGATGTGTACAGTATGTAAAGTGGGTCGTTGGCATTCACCGGCACACAGGGCACCGGCTCAGCGCTGGACATCGCCTGGGCCCAGTCGACATCCCTGGGAGCCTGCAGCGGTGCTTCCTGTAACGGCCGCTGCAGGATGATACAGGCGGCGGGTTTATGCTCCGCCAGCCTGATAGCCTCGTCCAGGAGCGGCTTGTAGGGCACAATGCGGTTAGGCTCCACACCACAGGAGGCCGACACGATCACCGCCGGGGTTGCATCGTCGATACGCACGGCCAGTTCATTGCTCGCAAAGCCACCGAATACCACAGAGTGAATTGCCCCGATGCGGGCACAGCCTAGCATCGCGATGAGTGCCTCGGGCACCATGGGCATATAGATAATGACCCGATCGCCTTTTTGCACACCCTGGCCGGCTAATACGCCCGCAAAGCGCGCGACCTGGTCCTGCAATTCGTTAAAGGTATAACTGCGTTTGGTATCGGTCACGGGGCTGTCGTAGATGACAGCCAACTGCTCTCCCCTGCCCTGATCAACATGGATATCCACCGCGTTGTAGCAGGCATTGGTAACACCGTCCGGATACCAACGATAAAATGGCGGGTTGCTCTCATCCAGCAGCGTGGAAGGTGCCTGGTACCAGTGGATGTCCTGGGCAGCGCGCTGCCACAATTGGCGGTCAGTCATAATGGGATTCCCGATCAAATATACTCTCTAAAACTAGTACGCAGGGCCGGCCAGGGCAATTGGACCAAGGTGGTAGGATGTCGCGGCCCCGGAGCCGCGCGGCCACGCTACTGCACCTTTACCGCCTCAGGATGCTTCTCGCCGTATAGCCGATTCGCCTCCGCCAACACGTACTGGCGAATGGCCTCGGCGTCATCTGCACTCAAGTAATCGCTGAAGCTGACCATGCCGCGGGCCCGGAGAACACCACCGAGTACGATGTCCTGCCATATGTCATGTACCTGGGCGGTAGACCAGCGAAGGTCTGGCGTCACCCCGCCGGTGCGCAATCCATCGCCATGACAATAACCGCAGTGGCGGTGATACACCACCTCGCCATGCATGAGTTCGGCGGCGTCGGCTGTCACCGGCGCAGGTTGCGGCATCTCCCGGGTATCCACCCGTGCGGGAGGCGGCTCTGCATTGCCGCCCAGTTTGAAGACCATGACCCTGGACATATTCTGCACCTGCCAGTCATGAGCAACCGGCCCTCCCTCAGCGGCAAAGCCGCCACCAAAACCCTGGGCGATGGCAATATACTGTTCGCCGTCCAACGCATAGGTAACCGGTGCCGCCGCCAGGTTGCCGGTGTAACCGGACCAGAGCTCCTCTCCGGTGGCGGCATCGTAGGCTAACAGCTGGTCATCCCTGGCCGCCGTGAAAACCAGGCCACCGGCCGTGCTCAGGGCGCCTCCCATACCGGCACGGCCCGGGGGCGCTTTCCAGCGGGCCTCCTGCTTGATTGGGTCCCAGGCGATAAACTGGCTGGAAAACTGGGCGTCAAGAATGTCGCCCAGGTTGGGAATCTTGGGCGGCGAGCCGCCCATGCGATCAAAGCCGACATTCCACTTGCCCTGCCCCGGGTTCATGTCCCTGGACTGGGTGGGTTCCAGGAAGGTCACCGGAAACACCAGGGTAGGGATGTACACCAGGCCGGCTTCCGGATTGAAGGCCATCGGCGGCCAGTTGTGGGCACCCGCATTACTGGGCAGGCTGACATTTTCACCGTCAAACACTCTGGCATCAGGCGTCTCCACTGGCCGCCCCGTGGTCATATCGACATGCGAGGCCCAGTTGACCACCCCGAACTTTTCCGCGGACAGGAGCTCGCCGGTGGCCCGGTCAAGCACATAGAAAAAACCGTTTTTGGGGGCCTGCATCAGGACCTTGCGGGGCTTGCCATCAACTTCCAGCTCGGCCAGCATCATGTGCTGGGTGGCGGTGTAATCCCAGGTCTCACCGGGCGTGGTCTGGTAATGCCACACATACTCGCCGGTATCCGGGCGCAGCGCTAGAATCGAGGCGAGGTACAGGTTATCGCCGCCCTCCGGGCTGCGCAGGCTCGCGTTCCAGGGCGAGCCATTACCCACCCCGACATACAACAGGTCGAGCTCGGGGTCGTACACCGTGGAATCCCAGACAGTGCCGCCACCGCCCCACTCCCACCACTTGCCGGTCCAGGTTTTTGCAGCCGCTTCCATCGCGGCATTTTCAAAGCCATCTGCCGGGTTGCCCGGCACGGTATAAAAACGCCAGATCATCTCGCCGCTGGCAATCGAGTAGGCGGACACATAGCCTCGCACGCCCAGTTCTGCGCCGCCATTACCGATAATCACCTTGTCTTTCGCTATACGTGGCGCGCCGGTAATCGTGTAGGGCTGATCGCGATCAGTGGTCTGCACATCCCATACCACCTTGCCGTCAGCGGCATTCAATGCCACCAGACGGCCATCATAGGTACCCACGATAATCTTGCCATCGGCGTAGGCGACACCGCGGTTAACCGCATCGCAACAGCCCTTGGCGAGGAAGGCGCGATCAACCTGGGGATCAAACAGCCATTTGAGCTCGCCGGTTCTGGCATCCAGAGCGTAAACCATGGACCAGGTTCCGGTGACGTATATCACGCCATCGATCACCAGCGGTGTGGCTTCCACGCCACGCTGGGTGTACAGATCAAACGACCACGCCAGGCCGAGTTCGTCAACGTTAGCGCGATTAATCTGATCCAGCTCCGAGTAGCGTTGTTCCCCGGTATCATTGCCGTGCAATGCCCAGTCAGTGTCAGGCAGCCTGGCAATTGCGGGCGGCGGCGCCGCAGGTACTTCTACCGCAGGCGCTACTGCGACTTGCGCTGCCTCTGGAGGTTGTTCCTTGCTACAGCCCACCACTGTGAGCATGAAAAAAGCCAGGACTATGCGCATATCGGATTCTTCCTGTTATTGTCCGCGCCGCAACCGCGCACAAGCGCGGTCAACAAGAGTGTGGTTTCTGCGCAGCTCGGGCTGACTCAGCTCTTGAGCTTCATCAGCAGGTTAAACACGCGGGTGGCGAAGCCCTTGTAGGGCGGCCGCAGGAACTGCAGGGACGAAAACCCCGCCTGGTAAAACACCGGTCTCAGCTTGGAGAAAGTGATAAACCCCTCGTAACCGTGATAGTGCCCCATACCGCTGGGGCCCACACCGCCGAAGGGAATATCATGCTGGGCCACATGCATCAATGCATCGTTGACCGAGACACCACCGGACATGATGCGCTCGATATACATGTCGGCAAGATTTTTGTCATTGGTAAACGGGTACAACGCGAGCGGGCGGTCCCTGGCATTCACATATTCCACAACTTCCTGCGGGTCATTGTAGGTGAGCACCATCAATAATGGTCCAAATGTCTCCCGGTTGCGGATAGTCATGTCTTCAGTGGTATCCAGCACCAGGTGGAGAGGGAACTTGCGCTGTTCAATATTGACCTCCTGGTTACCGTTCAGGTTAACCACGGTCGCACCCTTGCTCTTCGCATCCTCCACGGTGTCCATGAGACGCTTGACGGATCGGTCATCGATAATCGCAGTGTAATCCGTGTGATTGATGTCGGGGCAGTGCTTGGCAACATAGGCCCTGGCCTTGGCTATGAAGTCCTCTCGCTGGCTTTCGTGGACAAACACATAGTCCACATTGGTACAGATCTGGCCTGCGTTGAATTGCTTGACGAACATAATGCGCCCCACGGCTTTCTCCAGGGGATACGCTGGATCGATCACCGCCGGCGCTTTGCCGCCCAACTCCAGTACCACAGGCGTAAGATTCTGTGCTGCCGAGGCCATCACCGACCGCCCGGTCTGCCCGGAACCGGTAAAGACCAGCAGGTCGAAGGGTATTTTGGAAAACTCGACGCCCACTCCACCGGTTTCTTCGTAGAATTTCAGTTTCTCTTCGGGCAGGTACTTGGGGGATATCCGCATCAGCAAGCGGGTCAGGTTGATGGAGTTTTCCGACATCTTGACCATCGCCCGGTTGCCAGCGGCAAACGCCGAGGCCAGCGGCATAAAGCTCAGGTTGATGGGGAAGTTCCAGGGCACGATGATACCCACCACACCAAGGGGCTGGGGGATAACCCGGTTCCTGGCGCCCATGAACATACTCTGGTCAACGTGCCGCTTTTGTACCTTGGTCCACTTTTTCAGGTGCTTTATCACATCGTTGATGCCATCAGTGACAGAGATGATCTCGGCAAACTGGGTCTCGTGGCGAGAGCGGTTGCTGTAGTCCTGGCTGATAGCGGCAATGATCTCTTCCCGGTTTTCATTGATCATCAGCTTGAGATTTTCGAGGTCCTGTTTGCGCTGATTCAGGTCCGGATTCGGGGCGGCGAGGTAGAGCGCTCGCTGCTTGTCAAAATGGGCTCTCAACATCGCCGCGGTATCACTGTGCAGCTTCGACTCTATAGCTGTCATGTCTTTATCCTCTGTGCTGTTTCACTGTTTGGCAAGACCTTCGATTATCCGCTATTTTTCCCAAAATTCAGTATCGGGGCTTAGGAAATCGCGTCTGATAATAGTCATTTATGGCCATATTAAGCCTGTGGGCCACTCTCACTACACTAAGCGCTGCATGCGGCCAGATATCAAGCATAGATCATCCCCGGCCGGCGGCCTGTCAGTGCCACTGTGATATCAGTCCAGCAGAGCGTAAACGCGGCAATTCTATGGCGGGGCAGCGGTCCAGCACCACATCGAGGCCCGCCTGTTCCGCGACCGCCGCCGCAGCAGTATCGACAACCCCCAATTGCGTCCACAGCGCCTTTGCATCCGCCGCGACTGCCTCCTCGACGATACCCGGAAGGTATTGTGACTGGCGAAAGACGTCCACCATGTCGACAGGCACATTGATAGCCGCCAGATTCGGGTACACCAGACAGCCCTGCAGCGCCTGCCCGGCCAGTCCGGGGTTGACCGGCAGGACCTCATAGCCGTTGGCCAGCAGGAAAGCCATGACACGATAGCTGGGGCGCTCGGGTTTATGGCTGGCACCCAACAGGGCTATGGTGTGGGTAGAGGTGAGGAGCCTGGCAAGATCTGCATCCGAGCTCAGTGGCATAAAACTCAGGCCTCACCCCATTCGGGCTTGCGTTTACCCAGGAATGCCCGGGTACCTTCAAGCGCGTCACCGGACAGCAAGCCCCTCAGCATCGCCTCTGTGGCGTAGGCAAACGCCTCTTCCAGCGGCATATCGATCTGGCGATAAAAGGTCTCTTTCCCGGCCCTGATGGCCTGGGCAGAGCGGGAGGCAATCTTTTCGGCCAGTTGCTCTACAGCTGCATGCAGGTCGGCCGCCGGCATCGCCTCGTTAATCAGGCCGAACTGCACCGCATCAGCAGCCGATACCATGTCCCCGGTCAGCGCCATCGCCATGGCATGCTTGCGATGTATATTGCGCCCGATACCGACCAGCGGCGTGGTGCAGAAAGTACCGATATTGACACCCGGCGTGCAGAAGTGTGCGTCTTCACTGGCCAGCGCCAGGTCACAGGCCGACACCAACTGACAGCCAGCAGCAGTCGCTGTGCCCTGCACACAGGCAATCACTGCCTTTGGCGAATGCACGATTGCCAGCATCATGCGGGCGCAGTCCTCCAGAATCTGGCGGATACGGTCGCCGCGCTCCTGGTCCGTCTCCCCATCGCGCGGGCTCATCTCACGCAAATCATGGCCTGCGGAAAATACCGGCCCGACAGAGGCCAGCACCACAACGCGCACAAGTGGGTCGTCATTTGCATCGGCCATAGCGGCCGCCAAAGCCCCGATCATGCCACTGGACAGCGGGTTGCGCTGATCGGGACGATTGAGCGTCACCCAGCGAATATGCCCGGCCTGCCGTTCGATGACATAGGGGCTATCAGCATCTGGTTTAATGGCCGTGGAACTTGAACTTGAACTTGAACTTGAGGACATGGTCATTACCTTGTTTTGCCGACTGCGGCTGTGTTGGCCGGTTGGTACCAGATCGGCGAGGTGAAAGCGCGCTCCTGAATGCTGGCAGGCAGGCCGCCGGGTACGTCCACTCCCAACTTGACCGCATCATAGGTGCTCCAGCGCGGCGTGGGTATCTCGAGCACCCGCACATAGTAAAACGCGTGTAGGCTGGCATCAAATTGTGGATCGCTCCAGAACGCGGCCAGTTCAGCCGCGCCAATACTGTTGTCGTAGCTTGCCTTGGCGGCATCGACAGTGTTGCCCACTGCAGGCAACTCACCCTTGTCGCTGAGCCGTCGGTCACCGCTCCAGGTCACATTGTAGACTTTCTCCTGCTGAGTGCCCTGCGCATCCAGCCATCCCTTGACGATCTGTATCCGGTCGAGATTGCCGCTGTCCGGCGCCTTGGCCGCCCAGACCACAAACGAGGGTTGATCTTTCTTGCCAGGCCCCTTGAGGGTGCCCCCCATCGGTACACCCTTGGCATAGCCGCGCTCTACAAAGTCCGAACCGGCCACATCGTTGGCGCCGTAGGACCAGCCACCAAAGAAACGCACTTTTATCTGTGGACCGGTGGTGCCAAAGGTTTCGCGCCGCATCATCGCGTCATAAATCGCCTCGCGGGTGTTTTCGGCCGCCCAGACCCCGGCCAGACCGCCGGAGCTGAACTCCCGCACCTGCTGAATCTGGGAGGCCGGCTGGCCCTTGACACCCTCCAGGCGATGCCGGGGGTCGTTCTCAAAGGCGAATTTACCCGTGTAGTTGTATTCCTCATTGCTCGCCGCTGCATTGTGGGTATCGGTATCACCAATAAACCCGTAGTGAAACGGGTTACCCATGCCCCGGGCCTCAAATGACAGACCGTCCAGCAAGGCCTGGCGGGCGAAGCTGCCCTTGCGATGAGTAGGTCGCAGACCGTCTGCAGAAAGGGTGTAGTCCCACTGCTCAAAACCGGCGAACTCATCGTTGGGGGACAGCACAGGATTGGTCTCCGAAGTGCCCTTGATCTGGGTAATCTCATACAGCGGCTCATTTTCCGCACGGGTGCGGATATAGGCCTCGCTCAAGGGCTTGCCGTCCTGGGTTTGCAGCGAAAACATGAGGCCGTCGCTGGCATTGCCGTTATGGGGAATTGCCAGCAAGGTGGCGCCTTTAGCACGCTGCTCGCCCATCCAGGCCCACAGGTGTTCAGGGTCGGTGGAGTCCAGCGATGACAAGGCCGTTTCAGGAATATGGTCTGAATTTCTGAACAGCACCACCCGGTGCAGATTGCGCATTTCCGGATTCGATGACCACTCAAAGGCCGGGAAGGTGGTGAATTCCCCGGGCAGGTAGTAGGCGTCTGCCGTCGCGACAATGTCCTTCCAGACCGTCCGGTTCACCTCAGGGTCGTCGAGGGCCGGGTCCGCCTTGCCATTACTGAAGTCCCGCAACACTTTGGCAAATGTCTGCATGCGTGTGTTTTGGTCGGCAGAGGTAATGCCGGCGGCCAGCGGGAGTTTACTCAGTGGGTTGCCGGGGTCTTCCATCAACTTGAACACGCCCATCCATTCCGCGTGGTCGGACACGGCGTAGAAGTCCAATGGCTGCTTGATTTGCAGATCCGGCCCGCCACCGCCACCCGGTATCGCCTTGCCCTGGGCCCACTGGTAGGCATGAGCCGGGGTAGTCAGGGTGCCATTGGTGTAAGCATCAAAGGAGTAATTGGTATGCACGTGAACGGCACCGAAGTAGGCATTAACAGCGAGATTTTCAGGCTTCGCCACCACTGCAGGCACAACCAGGAGCAGTGACAGCGCGGCCATCAGCCTGGCTCTTTTTATACTATCCATCTTTGCATTCTCCAGACTCCGGTGTTTCAACGGCGGATTTCATTGATTTATTCATCGAAGAGTGTAGCGATCTGTTGCCACTGTGCAAGCCAGTACAGGCCCATATCCGAAGCACACCTTCCAGTCGACCAGGGACCAGGCGCCATGAGCAGAACGACTCCGCGCGATGCGGCAACACCCATCACACTTGGCCAAAGCGGCCCGCTTGGCCTAAACTGGCTCGCACAGAAACCCTAAACGAGCTAGCAATATGACCGAAGAGCGCCCTATATACACTGAAGACCAGGTCGGGGTAGACCCCTACTCCGTACCACTGTCAGAGCTGAATGTGGCCAACCCTTTCCTGTTTGCACACGATGTGCACGAACCCTGGTTCAAGCGCCTGCGGGACGAGTCGCCGGTACACTACTGCGCAGAAAGCTTTTTCGGTCCCTACTGGTCGGTCACACGTTACGAAGACATCATGACAGTGGACACATCACACGACATATTTTCTTCGGAACCCAACATCATCATCAGCGATCCACTTGAGGATTTCCCACTGCCCATGTTCATCGCCATGGACCGCCCCAAACACGACGAACAGCGCAAAGTGGTTGCACCGGTCACGGGTCCCGAAAACCTGAGAAATTTTGAACCCATCATCCGCGAGCGCACTATTGATGTGCTGGACAACGTGCCAGTGGGGGAGCCTTTCAACTGGGTGGACACTGTATCGATTGAGCTCACCACGCGTATGCTAGCCACGCTGTTCAACTTCCCCTTCGAGGAGCGCGCGAAGCTCACCTACTGGTCTGATATCACCACGGCAGTCCCCGGTATGGGGCTGATCGATTCAGACGACGAGCGCAAGGTGATCATGCTCGAGTGCCTGGACTATTTTACCGGCCTGTGGAATGAGCGCGTTAACGCCCCGCCAACCAACGATCTGATTTCGATGCTGGCGCACGGGGAAGCGACAAAGAATATGAGCCCGGTAGAATATCTGGGCAACTTGATACTCCTGATAGTCGGCGGCAATGACACCACCCGTAATACCATGAGCGCCAGCGTCTTGAACCTCGCCAAAAATCCCGACCAGTTCCAGCGACTGGTTGAAGATCCTTCACTGATTCCGAGCATGGTTGCCGAGACCATAAGGTGGCAGACGCCCCTGGCGCATATGCGCCGCACCGCCAAGTGCGATACAGAGCTGGGCGGGCAACAGATAAAAGCAGGCGAAAAAGTCATCATGTGGTATATCTCGGGAAATCGCGACGAGCGCATCTTCGAAAATCCACACGACTTCATCATTGACCGACCCAATGTGCGCAAGCATCTGGCATTCGGCTTTGGTATTCATCGCTGCATGGGCAATCGCCTGGCCGAACTGCAGCTCAAAGTCCTGTGGGAAGAGATCCTCAAGCGTTTTGAGCGCATAGAGGTTGTTGGTGAGGTGGAACGTTCCTTCTCAACCTTCGTCCACGGGTATACGGCGCTGCCTGTCATTGTGCACCCGCTAAAGGGCTGACCAGAGACAGGCCAGCGACCACGGCCTGGAATTAATACGGTATTGCGAGATGAAGATAGCAGGCATTGTCCTGGCGGTCATAGCCATTGTGGCCGCCGTCCTCTATAGCGTGCGGGCGCCCCTGAGCACCGCCGTGATGGGTCGCGCACTGGAACGCAATATGTCCTCCAGCCTGCTCGCTACGCTACCCGATGGCCTGCATGTGGTGCTATGCGGGGCCGGGGGACCACTGCCAGATCCCGCGCGGTCTGGCGCCTGCGTTGCGGTGATTGCAGGACAAACCATGGTGGTGGTCGACTCCGGCACCGGGGGCGCCCGCAACCTCAACCCCATGGGCTTACCCGTGGGCCAGGTCGAGGCGGTATTTCTCACGCACTTCCACTCCGATCATATAGATGGCCTGGGCGAGCTGGCCACCCTGCGCTGGGCCAGCGCCGCTCACACCGACCCGCTGCCGGTGCATGGCCCGGAGGGGGTCGAAGAAGTGGTAATCGGCTTTAATCAGTCTTATGCCCAGGACGCGCTCTATCGCAACGCCCATCATGGTGACGCGGTAGCGCCATTATCCGGCCGCGGCCTGCAGGCGATAAGCCACCCCCAACCGCCCGAGGGCGAGGCCGTGCTCGTGTACGAGGACAACGGCCTTACCGTGCAGATGATCCGGGTAGAGCACCACCCTGTCGACCCGGCCGTGGCGTACCTGTTCAGCTACAAGGGCAGAACCGCACTGGTCAGTGGGGATACAGTAAAATCTGCTAACCTACAGGCGTTTGCCCAGGGCATAGACCTGTTGGTACACGAGGGCCTGTCTCCCGTGCTGGTGCAACAGATGAACAAGGCGGCAGTCAGGGCCGGGAACCAGATTGTTGCCAAAATCACCGTAGACATACCCGACTACCACACCACCCCGGTGGAAGCCGCGGAAATAGCCCGGGATGCCGATGTCGGCCACCTGCTGTTCTACCACGTGGTGCCACCCACCCCCATCCCGGGCCTCGATGCCGCATGGTTAGCCGGTGTGGATGATGTCTTTGACCGTTACACCCTGGGGGTTGATGGCACCGGCTTTTCGCTGCCGGCAAACTCCAGTGACATACTGGCCATGGAATAGGGAGAACAGGTTTTGATCACGGAGATAGCGGTCCCGGTACGCGGCCAGGGCCTGCATAGCATCACCCGTGCGGTACAACCGGTGATCGCCGACTGCGGACAGCCCGAGGGACTTTGCACGCTGTTTATTCGCCATACTTCCGCCAGTCTCCTGATTCAGGAAAACTACGACGACAGCGCACGGGTCGATCTCGAAAACTGGCTCAACCGCCTGGTACCGGAGCACGACCCCTTGTACACCCACACCCTTGAAGGCGCTGACGATATGCCTGCCCACATCAAGTCGGCTCTCACTGCCACCGGGCTGAGCATTCCCTTTCAGAAAGGCGAACTGATGCTGGGCACCTGGCAGGGCATCTATCTCTGGGAACACCGTCACCACAGTGGCACCCGACGGGTCGTGGTGCACATCCAATGAAGCATAGTCCGCCGCGCAGCGATCACGCACTGCCACCGATACCCACAGACGAACTGCTCAGTCGCCTGCGATCAGTGCTGCCTGAGTCTGGCATTATCAGTGAACCGGAATCCCAGCGCCCTTTTGAGTGCGATGCCCTCACCATCTACCGCGAACTGCCGCAACTGGTGGTACTGCCCGACAACGTCGACCAGGTTCAGCAGATACTGCAGATCTGCGACGAACTGGGGGCTCCGGTGGTTGCGCGTGGCGCAGGGACCGGGCTGTGCGCGGGGGCGATGCCACACCCTGAGGGTGTACTGCTGGGGTTATCCAAACTGGACCGAATTATTGACATTGACCCGCTGGCACGCACTGCCAGGGTACAGCCGGGGGTCAGCAACCTGGCCATCTCTGCGGCCGCCTCAGCTCACGGTCTTTATTACGGCCCGGACCCCTCCTCCCAGATCGCCTGCAGTATTGGCGGCAACGTGGCGGAAAACTCGGGCGGGGTGCACTGCCTGAAATACGGCCTGACAGTGCACAATATCCTGGCCCTGGAAATTCTCACGGTTGCGGGAGAGAGGCTCAGTATAGGCGGGGCGGGGCTCGACGGCCCGGGCTATGACCTGCTTGCATTGATGACCGGTTCAGAGGGACTGCTGGGTGTCGTGGTGGAGGTGACAGTGCGTCTGCTGCCCTCTCCCGAGGCCGCCCGCGTCATTATGGCGGGCTTCGCCGACGTTACAGCCGCGGGCGATGCCGTTGGAGCAGTCATTGGTGCGGGGATCATCCCGGCCGGCCTGGAGATGATGGATCAACTGGCGATACAGGCGGCGGAGGACTTTGCCCAGGCAGGTTACCCCAGGGATGCTCAGGCGCTGTTGTTATGCGAGGTGGACGGCACTGCCCAGGAGGTCAGCGATTGCAGCCAGCGGGTGGAAACGCTGTTCCGGAAACTCGGGGCAAGCTCTGTAGTTGTGTCCCGTGACGAGGCCCACCGGGCGCTGTTGTGGAAGGGACGCAAGTCAGCGTTTCCGGCGGTGGGTCGACTCGCACCCGACTATTACTGTATGGATGGCACCATACCGCGCAGCCAGGTGTCCCGTGTACTTGGTGAAATATCACGCTTGTCTGAAAAATATGACCTGCCGGTCGCCAATGTGTTTCACGCCGGCGACGGCAACCTGCACCCCCTGATCCTGTTCGACGCCAGCAAGCCGGAGCAGGTTACCGCAGCGGAGCAGTTTGGTGCCGAGATCCTTGAACTCTCTGTGGAAGTCGGGGGTTGTATCACCGGCGAACACGGGGTGGGTCTGGAAAAACTGCGCCAGATGAGTCATCAATTCGGCCCCGCAGAACTGGGTGTGTTCGAAGATATAAAGAGCGCCTTCGATCCCGGGCTGAATCTCAATCCAGGCAAGGGTATTCCAATACTGAAGCGTTGCCAGGAATACCGGGCCCTACCGGCCAGGCATCAGCATGACTGACTGCCGCGAGGACATCGCAGCAGCGGTCATTGAGGCAGCAGCACAGCAACAAGCGCTGTATATCAACGGCGGCGGCAGCAAACGTCACCTGCTGGGGCGGGAGTGCGAGGCCAGACTACTGGACGTCAGCGGGCATAAGGGCATTACCGATTATCAACCCTCGGAGTTAGTAGTGACGGCCCGGGCCGGCACCTCTGTGGCAGATATCGAGGCGGAACTGGACCGCGAGCAGCAGAGCCTGCCCTTCGAGCCGCCGCAGCTGGGGGGGCGAGCGACACTGGGCGGCACCATCGCCTGCAATTTGTCCGGCCCGGCCCGGCCCTGGGCGGGATCAGGCCGGGACCTTGTCCTGGGAGTGCAATTAATCGATGGCCTGGGGCAACAGCTGAACTTTGGCGGCAAGGTTATGAAAAATGTTGCGGGCTACGATGTTTCGCGCCTCCAGGCGGGCGCATTGGGCACACTTGGGATACTGACTGAGGTCAGCCTCAAAGTGATGCCGAAACCGGAACACAGCCTGACACTACTGTACGAGATGGGCGCGAATGAAGCGGTGGAGTACATGAACCGGCGAGCGGGTGAGGCGGCACCGCTGTCCGGCGCCTGCTGGCTCGATGGCAGGCTCTACCTGCGTCTGTCGGGTACGGGCGATGCAGTCGATCATAAGGCCGCCGCCTGGGGCGGGCAGCGAATGTCAGGGGGGACTGCTTTCTGGCGCGAACTGCGGGAACTGACCCTGCCCTTCTTTGACGGGCCGGAACCCTTGTGGCGCATGTCGATCAGGTCCACTGCAGCGGCAGGCAAACACCCGGCACCTATGCTGATTGACTGGGGCGGCGCGCAGCGCTGGCTGCGCGGAGAATTCGAGCTTGACGCGCTGCAGCGCGAGGCCGCCGATGCCGGCGGCAACGTTACCCTTGTTCGAGGAGGCAAACCGGGCGCTGAGCTGCGAGCGCGCCCCGATACCGTCACCGTCCGCCTGCAACAGCGACTCAAGCAGACCTTCGACCCGAAAGGTATCCTCAACCCGGGCCGCCTCTATGGGTGGCTCTAGTGCAGGACAACAGGAAGGCCACTGAGTGCACGTAAACCCACACCCAGATTACGCCGACCGCGAAGAGGCCGGGCAGGCCAGCGACCTGATCAGTGCCTGTGTGCACTGCGGTTTCTGCCTCGAGACCTGTCCCACTTACCTTGTCACCAGGGACGAACGCGACAGTCCCCGCGGGCGTATTTACCTGATCAAGCAATTACTGGAGACCGGGGAGGCAAGCACCCAAACCCACACCCACCTCGATCGTTGCCTGAGCTGTCGCAGTTGCGAAACCGCCTGCCCTTCGGGCGTGCAATACGGGCAGTTGCTCGATATCGGCCGGGGCCTGATGGAAGAGCAGGTGCCAAGGCCATTGCCCAGTCGCGCCTTCCGATGGCTGATGCGACGGGTACTGACAAGCCGAAAGCTGCTCGGGGCAGGCCTGCGGCTTGGCCAGATTCTCCGTCCCGCCCTGCCCGCCGCGCTGAAAAACCAGGTTCCACCGCATAGACCCGCTAAGGCGGTGCCGACCGCCAGCCACGCCCGCAAAGTGTTGCTGCTGGAAGGTTGCGTGCAACAGGCCGCGACACCCGGCACCAACGCAGCGGTGCGCAGAATACTCGACCGGCTTGGCATTGCCGCTCATGTAATCGCCCGTGCCGGTTGCTGTGGAGCGGTGAATTATCACCTGGGCGCTCACTCGGACGGACTGAATGACATGCGCCGAAATATCGATGCCTGGTGGCCGGAGGCAGAAGATGGCGCGGAAGCCATAGTTTCCTCGGCAACCGGCTGCGGTAGCATGCTGGCTGACTACGGCAGCTTATTGGCGCACGACCCCGGCTACGCGCAAAAGGCAAAGCGTATATCTGAAATGTCCCGCGATATTGGCGAGATACTGCTGCAGGAAGACCTGCGGCCGCTGACGATTGATCGCCCGGTCGGGAGGGTTGCCGTACACACACCCTGTAGTATGCAACACGCAATGAAACTGCCAACGCTTATCTCGGACCTGCTTGTCAAAGCGGGCTTTGAACTCGCGGCAACCCGCGACAGCCATTTATGCTGTGGCTCCGCCGGAACCTACTCCATCTTGCAGGCTGATATGTCACAGCGCCTTCGAGCAGACAAGCTGATAGCACTGTGCGCAGACTCCCCTGATATCATTGCCACGGGTAACGTGGGGTGCCAGCTCCACCTCCAGAGCGAGGCCTCCATACCGGTCGTGCACTGGACAGAGCTGCTTGATCCGGAGTCGGCGTTAAAGGGTAAAACCGGAGAATAGTTTTTGCGGGGAAACATCCCGGGCATGTTGCAGGCAAATTACCAAATCGAAATATTACAAAACCCAGTCCTGGGCACGCTGGGGCGCCAGCTACTGGCCCCGAGGTTCCACAGCCAATGTACTGTCTGACTCTATCCAGCCCGATACCATGACCCTGATGTAGTCCTTGAGCCTGTTTTCAGCGGCCAGCCGGTATTGGAATGGGCCTTCCACGGTTTTCTCCCTGGTATGAAAATACCAGCTTCCATTCTGCATAAAGAAGCGATCTGAGCGATACCTGGCCCGCGTGTCACTGTCTTCCTTGCGCCTCTGTATCATCACCAAATCCTGTAGCTACTTGCCATAAGCTTACCACCGGGTTTGGAAACCTGCCTGCGATTTATTCATGCCGACCGGCGTCCCGGCGGAATTCGCGGCAGAAGCCTCTGGCGCAGCGATAGAAAACACCATGTGGATAGGCAACCCAGACAATGTCCTCGCCACCGCGCCTGGACACCGCGATATCCCTTACCCCACCGACAACCGCGCTGCTGGGTGTGCCATCCATAACCTGGCAGGTGTCGTCACCGTAGCAGTTCACCACGGCCCCGGAAGAGTAGCCGAGAAAAACACCCTTACCGTCTAACGATGAAGGCTCCATGGCGGTTATCTCCCCGCGATCCCGCGCCAGGGAGCTCTTGATTACAGCCTGCCTGCTGTTGGCACTCGATGGCTGGGACGGGCCATCCTGGCCCTGCGCGGACAGTGCCGGGATAAAATAGGCCAGCACCAGACAGATAAAGCTTAACGGCCGCATTAAAAACCCCCCCGCGATTGCATGACTTGCGATCCATTTTACCACCCTTATGCCCAAGGGGGGACTGTCTGCTATATTGTGACAAAACGGGTACCGGTATTTGTTGCGATGCGAACAGGAGAGCTCAACTGAATGACAAACACGTCTATTGAGATAGTGCTGGATGCGGCATACGAATGGGAGCGCTGCCACCCCGATAGGGTGTATATGACTCAACCCACCGGTGATGGCGGCGTTGTTGACTATACCTGGGGGAATACCCTGCAGGAGGCCCGAAGGATGGCGGCATACCTGCGTTCCCTGGACCTGCCGCCCAATAGCCACATCGCCCTGATTTCAAAGAACTGTGCGCATTTTGTTATCTGTGACCTCGCGATCTGGATGGCGGGCCATGTAACGGTGGCGCTGTACCCCACGCTGAATGCGGAAACTGTCGCTTATATCCTGGAGCACTCGGAATCGAAGCTGGTGTTTATTGGCAAACTGGATGACTGGGAAGAGATGGCGCCAGGCGTTCCGGAGCACCTGCCCCGCGTCGCCCTGCCCTTGGCTCCCACCACAGACTACCCGCGTTGGGACGATATCATCGCCCGCTTCGATCCGATCAGCGACAATCCCTCACCACCTCCTGAGCAACTCGCCCTTATTTGTTATACTTCCGGGAGCACAGGTCGCCCCAAGGGGGTGATGCACAGCTTTGCCTCGATCTCGGTTCCAGGACAGCATTTCGGCAGGGAACTCGAAGTCAATTCTTCCGATCGGGTGCTGTCCTACCTGCCACTGGCACATGTGATGGAGCGCGCCGTCGTGGAGTGCAGTTCCTTTTATTCAGGGATTCATATTTTCTTTGCCGACCGGCTCGATACATTTGTTGATGACCTGCGGCGCGCCAAACCGACGGTATTTCTCTCGGTACCCCGACTCTGGCTGAAGTTTCAGATGGGGGTGTTCCAGAAGTTTCCCGAACAGAAGTTGGCACGACTGCTGAAGCTGCCGATCGTGGGCGGCATTGTTCGTAAAAAAGTCCTGCAGGGGCTGGGGCTGGAAGATGTGCGAATTGCCGGCAGCGGATCCGCCCCTATCCCGGCCAACCTCATCGACTGGTACGATAAACTCGGCCTGCATATTATTGAGGGCTATGGCATGAGTGAGGATTTTTCCTACTCACACATGTCTACCCCGGAAAAACGCCGACCAGGGTATGTCGGCGTCGCCTGGAGTGACGTCGAAACCCGCATCAGTCCAGATGGAGAAATACAGATAAAGTCACCCGGCGATATGGTGGGCTATTACAAAGAGCCTGAGATGACAGCGGCCTGCTATACGGACGATGGCTTTTTCAAAACCGGCGACCGGGGAAAGTACTCTTCGGATGGGCTACTGCGTATCACAGGGCGAGTGAAGGAACTATTCAAAACCAGTAAAGGCAAGTATGTGGCGCCGGTGCCTATAGAAAACCTGCTCAACTCGGACAGCCATATCGAGCTGTCCTGTGTATCCGGTTCGGGCCGGCCCGCGTGCTACGCACTGGTTCAATTGGCGGAAGACATGCGCGGCAAACTCGACGACCCTGAGTTCAGGAAAACGCTGACGCCGGTTCTCGAGGACCTGCTGAACCAGGTGAACAATCAGGTAGAAGCCTACGAGGAAATGCAGTTTATCGCGGTAGCCAGGGAAGACTGGCAGATAGCTAATGATTTTCTGACACCCACCCTGAAAATCAAGCGAGATGTTATAGAGCAGGCCTATGCGAGTCTGCTGGACCAGTGGTACGAGTCAGGGGAAAAAGTGATCTGGCAGTAGCCAGAAGCGTCACATGGATGCGAAGGCCTGTTGCGAAAGGTTTTGCATGTCGGGGGAAACGCCCCCGGGCACAGTCAATGACCGCGCCGGGGCGAGTACAGGGCCAGGCGAGTATCAGCCTTCAAAAGCCTTGCGGGGCGCCGAGACGCCCTCGGAGCTGGTGCCTTTAAGGTAAGCCAGCATGGTATCCGCATCAGATACCTCAAAGGGGTCCGTGGGGCAGTTGTCGCCGAAATCACCCTCTACAAATATCTTCTCGATTTTGCAGTCATCCACGAGCATGGAATAACGCCAGGAGCGCATTCCGAAGCCGACATTCGACTTGTCGACCAGCATACCCATCTTGCGGGTAAACTCGCCGTTGCCGTCGGGCAGCAGAAAGATGTTGTTGTTGCCGACACTCTTGCCCCACTGGAACATCACGAAGGCATCGTTGACTGATACGCAGATGATTTCGTCTACGCCCTGCGCCTTGAATTCCTCGTAAAGCTCGTCATACCGCGGCAGGTGATTGGAAGAACAGGTCGGCGTAAACGCGCCCGGCAGTGAAAAAACTACCACCTTCTTACCGGCAAACAGGTCCGATGTGGTCTTGTCTTCCCAGCGAAACGGGTTACTGCCCTCTACCGACTCATCGCGTACGCGTGTCTTGAAAGTTACCTGGGGCACTTGTTCTGCTAAAGCCATGTTCTACTCCTTGGATTAATGGTTAGTGGTTATCGGACAGCGCTGGCTATGTTACTGCCGCCAGGCTGCTACTCGTCAACACGGCCACATGGTACAGTCACCCAATTGATATATAAATTAGAATTTTTGTATTGTATTATCCTGTTTTAACTATCCTTAAGGAGTCCCGAGTCATGCAAAAACTCCCCAGCGTGCGCCAGTTACAGTACTTCGTTACCCTGGAGGAACTGGGACATTTTGGACGGGCCGCCGAGGCCTGCTTCGTATCGCAGTCCGCTTTCAGCACGGCCATACAGGAACTGGAGCAAACACTGGGCGCCCAACTGGTCGACAGGACCAATCGAAAGGTCACTATCAACACTGTCGGACGAGAAGTCGCAGTACAGGCGAGGATCTGCCTGCAGGAGATACAGGGCATCACGCGCCTGGCACGTGAACGAGACGCGCCGCTGTCGGGCAAGTTGGTGCTGGGTGTCATCCCGACCATAGGCCCGTTTCTGCTACCGCCGTTGATGAAAAAGCTGCGGCGCACCTTCCCAAACCTGCAGCTGTACCTGCGCGAGCTGCGCAGCGACGAATTATACGCCGGTTTGCAGGAGGGCAACATCGACCTGTTGCTGATGGCGCTGCCATTTCCGATGAAAAATGTGGAAACCCAGGTCCTGTTCCAGGACAGATTCCTGCTCGCCTGTCGCAAGGGCACCGGACTTGTGGACCCAGATAAATTCAGTGTCGACCAGCTCAATCCGGAGAGCGTCCTACTGCTGGAAGACGGCCACTGTCTGCGGGAGCACACAGTTTCGGCCTGTCATATCAGCGAACTGGACAAGGTCAACCGGTTCGCGGCCTCCAGCCTGCATACCCTGCTGGAAATGGTGGAAAGTGACCTGGGAATTACCTTCATTCCGGAGATGGCCCAGGGCTCCGCGCTTCTGCGTGGAACGCATATCGCAACCCACCCGGTCACCAGCGCCGGCCACCGGGATATCGCCCTGGTGTGGCGCAAGGGCAGCAACCACGGGGAGGCCTTTCGCACGCTGGGCAGCTTTATCACGGATAACAGGTAACTGTGAACCCCGATTTCTCCGGGTAGTTCAATCCAGGTTATATGAATACGGATCTTCAGAACCAAACATTAGTGGCCAAGCCCCTCCGGCTTTGCTTACATGGAGGCGTGCCCCAGGGCACCCTTCGTGGTATTGCTTCGCGGTTATTTAAGCTTATACACGTCAAAATGAACCTACAACAGCGGCGCCCCCGGCAGCTACTGCATGGGATAGCCCGGTACGCCGGGCCCCGGGCGTCTGAGACGGAGAGACACTGTATGAAGAGACAGAAGCGCGATATGAATTCAAGGGCATATGACCGAGGCTACCAGGCGGGCGTCAGCGGCCGCAGCCAGGACCTGTGCCCGCACGTTGAAGAGGAGCATCGCCAGAACTGGCTGACAGGCTGGCGCGAAGGCCGCTGCGACCAGTGGGACGGCCTGACCGGAGTGTCTGGCGTCCACAAAATTCGCGCGGTCTGATACACCGACTCCAAACCACCCAAAGACACTATTACAGTAAGCAAACGATCCTCGCCGGAGTGCACCGGCGAGCTGCTTCTTACTTCGCTGCGACCATACTACTCTGGGCCAGGTCCAGCAGCTCCCGGTTAGCGACTGCAAACATGGCGAAGTCAGGTGCCACATTGGAATGCAACTCGGCCAACATATCGCGCCAGCGCTGCACCAGCATCGCTTCCTTTTTCTCCCACTGATTGATGCACTTGAGCAGGTTGAGGTCGTCTCCCATGTGGCGTAATGCGCCAATAGCAAGAGTCCGCTGTTGCCATTCCAGGTCTTCCAGATAGGTATCCCTGGCCAGCGCCTGCCACTCATTCTCAATTTTAGTGGACATAATCAGGTCGCTGAACCAATCCAGCTCCAGCCTCTCACCGATATAAAAGTATAAACGGGCGACGTCCATCAGGGGCGCGTCGGTGTCCCCGGTGGCCTGGATAATACCCAGTGCCGTATAGGCGTGGTCCGCAGCAGCCACGGCCTGGGCAAGCTCTGTGTCTACACCCTCGGCCACGAAATGATCGTGGAGAGTCTGGAATTGGTCCGCCGCCCGCCCTCGCAGCATATCGGGATAAGCCTCCCGCAACTGCTCCAGGCCCCCGGCAAAACCGGCGATGCAGTCAGTGGGGGCAAGTTGATGCCGGCGATTGCGCAGCAACCATCGGGTAGTGCGCTTCACCAGGCGAATCAGGCTCAGGATCATTTCCATCTGGATACCTGAGGATACCTGGTGATCCAAGGCTTCGATCTGGCTCCACAAGTCCCGGATACCATAGATTTCCATCGCGGCAATGTAGGCCCGTGCCACGTCCGCCACCATGACGCCAGTGGCAGTCTGCTGACGCTGGATGAAGCTCATACCCATGCGGTTGACAATGTCGTTCGCCAACTGGGTCGCCATGATTTCCCGGTGCAGTCTGTGTTCACGAATCTCCGTCGCGTATGCATCTACCAACTGCCGGGGAAACGCCGAGTCGACCGCCAGGGAAAGATAGGGATCAGCGCCCAGATCAGATTCAATCAGCTGCTCCTTCAACACGGCCTTGCTGTAGGAGACAAGGACGGACAACTCAGGGCGGGTCAGGGCCTGGCCACGCAAGCGCCGCTCCAGTATTTCCTCGTCGGATGGCAGGAATTCCAGCTCCCGGTCCAGGCGCCCCGCCTCCTCAAATGAACGGATAAAACGCTGATACTCGCCACCGCGCTGCACCGCCTGGAATTCCGCCATACTTATCGCCTGTACCTGGTGATAGTTATTCAACAGCACCAGCTCGGCTACGCTCTCCGTCATCTCCACCAACATGGCATTGCGGTGTTTTTCCGTAAGGTCGCCTCGCGCCACAACCGCGTTCAGCAGAATCTTTATATTCACCTCGTGGTCGGAGCAGTCCACCCCACCGGCGTTGTCCACAAAGTCAGTATTGGAACGGCCACCCGCCAGGCCAAACTCCACCCTGGCCAGTTGCGTAATACCAAGGTTACCGCCCTCCCCGATCACCCTGCAGCGCAGCTCGCTGGCGTTCACTCGCAGTCCGTCATTTGCCTTATCACCCACATCCGTATGGGACTCAGCCCGCGCCTTCACATAGGTACCAATCCCGCCATTCCACAGCAGATCCACCGGGGCACGCAGCAGGTGAGAGATAAGCTCAGTCGGTGGCAGGTGATCCGCTTCAATATCGAACCGCGACTTCATTTCCGGGCTAATCTGGATCGATTTGGCTGTTCGCGAGAAAACACCGCCGCCGGCCGATATGAGATCCGTGTTGTAGTCGGTCCAACCGGAGCCCGGCAACACGAAAAGACGTTGCCGCTCAACAAAGCTGATCGCCGCATCGGGTTCCGGGTCGATAAAGATGTGCATATGGTTGAATGCCGCCACCAGCCTGATATGTTCCGACAACAGCATTCCGTTACCGAATACATCGCCGGCCATGTCGCCGATACCCACCACTGTAAAATCGGTGCTCTGGACGTCTATTTCCATCTCCCGGAAGTGGCGCTGCACCGAGACCCAGGCACCCCGGGCGGTAATGCCCATCTTCTTGTGGTCGTACCCGGCACTGCCGCCGGAGGCAAAAGCATCACCCAGCCAGAAGCTGTACTGTGCGGAAATAGTGTTGGCAATGTCTGAAAAACTGGCCGTGCCCTTGTCGGCCGCTACAACCAGGTAGGGGTCTTCATCATCCTTGCAAACCACGTGCTCCGGCCGCACGACACCGGACTCGGTGCGGTTATCGGTGATGTCCAGCAAAGCCTGGATGTACATCTTGTAACAGGCAATGCCCTCCTGCTGCACTTCTTCCCGCGTCATATTCGGCCTTAACTGACGCGCCACGAACCCGCCCTTGGCACCCACCGGCACTATCACAGCGTTCTTCACCTGCTGCGCCTTGACCAGTCCCAGCACTTCAGTCCTGAAGTCTTCCTGGCGATCAGACCAGCGCAGCCCTCCCCGGGCAACCTTGCCCCCGCGCAGGTGCACACCTTCCACGCGAGGGGAGTACACATAAATCTCATACAGCGGCACTGGCTGGGGAATACCGGGTATATCTCCGGGCTTCAGTTTGAAGGAGAAGTAGGGCTTGAGGGATCCGCCAGGCGCTTCCTGGAAAAAATTCGTGCGCAAGGTCGCTTTGATCACCAGGACGAACTGGCGAATAATGCGGTCCTCCCCGAGATTCTGCACATGTTCCAGTGAATCGACAATCTTCTGTTCTACCATTTTTTCACGCTCGGCGCGCCAGTCCTCATCACCTTCAAAGACCGGTGAAAACCGGGTGAGGAACAATTCGACGATACAGCCCGTGATCTGCAGGTGATGTGCCAGGGTCTCGGCGATGTAGTCAACGCTGAAGGGGAAATGCACCTGCCTCAGATAACGGGCGTAGGCCCTGAGCAAGGCTATTTCCCGCCAGCTCAAGCGGGTGCCGATCAACAAGCGGTTAAACGCATCGCTTTCGGCCTTGCCGAACCAGATGAGGGAGAACGCGTCTTCAAACTCCGCCTTGACCTCGTCCATCACAATATTGTGAGACAGGGCGTAGATCAGCGTAAATTCCTGTACCCAGTAAACACTGCCGTCTGCGGCGCGCACACCGTAGGGACGCTCTGTCATTACACGCAGGCCGAGATTCTCGAGAATAGGCAGTACATCCGACAGCGGCAGACTGTCACCGCTGCGGTAGAGGCGCAGGCGCAGCATCTCCCCGCCCTCTTCCACCAGCCTGTAAAGTGACATGGTCAACTCTTCGCCATTTTGCAGACGCAGGATCTGCTTGATATCCAGGACAGCCACCCGCGGATCGAAATCGTCCCGATAGCCAGGCGGAAACCCCGCCGCCAGATCACTCACGTAGAGCTCGCCGCGCTCCTCTCCAAACTCCTCAATCAGGCGGATGCGCAGCCGGTCTTCCCAGACCAGTGTTGCCTGTACAATCCGGTCCTCTATTTCACTGGCGTCATAGTCCAGTGCATTGCGCGGATCCACCCGCAACACAAAATGGCAGCGCACCAGAATCGACTCGGAGAAGTGGGTTGTAAACTCGGTTTCCTCGGCATTGAAAGCTGCACACAATATGCTCTCTATTTTTTCACGTTGCTCCGTGTTGTAGCTATCCCGCGGTATGTACACCATGCAATTGACAAACTTGCCATGCGGATCCCTGCGAATGAATAGACGGGTCTGGCGCCGTTCCTGGATACGGTTCACCGCGGTTACCGTATCGTAGAGCTCCTGTATGCTGGACTGGAAAAGCTCGTCCCGCGGAAACAGTTCCAGTACCCGCACCAGTTCCCGGCTCTCATGGTCGGACGAGTCGAAACTCGACATCTCCATAATACGCGCTACTTTACGGCGCAGGATGGGTATCAAATCGGGATTCATGGTGTACACCGAGGAAGTGTAAAGCCCGATAAAACGGTGTTGACCAACCAGCGTGCCAGCGGCATTGAACACCTTGACCTCGACGTAGTCGGGGTAGGTCAGGCGGTGCACCCTGGAGCGCAGGCGCGACTTTGAAAAACTCAACTGCCGGCGGCGCAGGTCCTCAGCTGAAATATGTTCCAGGTCGGCGCGCAGATCCTCCGCACCACGGGTCTCGCGATGCCTGAGCATGCCCAGGCTGGCATCCTGCACAACCACTACCTGCTGTTTTGATTTGCCCGGGTGTTTTACTTCAAGGTACTCATAGCCGAGCAGTGTCATATGCGCCTGTCGCAACCATTCGATGAAAGCTGCGGCCTCTTCGCGCAGTTCCAGGTCAACCGACTCGCTGGCGCGAATCTGGCTTCCCACCTCCAGCATGCGTTCACTCATGGCCGGGAAGTCATCCACCACCAGGGCGACCTCTTCCAGGATTTCCTCCAGGGCCTGCCGCAGTTCATCCAGTTCTGATGGGTTGGTGTGGCGTCCGATCTCGAAGTACAACAGGGCTTCCTCGGGCACATCGCCGCTGGCGCCTTCTTCGTCGGTCAACACCTGCAACAACTCTCCCGCCTCATCGCGCCGGGTGCACAGGTTGGAGCTTGCAATACTGTGTATGGTCAGGTTGCGCCGGTTCAGCTCACCACGCACAGACGCAGTGCAAAACGGAATGCCACGACACAGAACGGCAACCACCGTAAACCTGCTCTCCCAGCCATGGCTCTGTATCTCGGGATTGAAAATACGGATTTTGGGTGTTGTCTCAGGCCATGAATTCATAAACCGCAGCAGGCCATAGAGACAGCCGTACAGATTTTCCACAGAGCGTTCCCGCAGGTCTTCCGCGGGAAACCTGCAAAAGAAAGCGGAGGAAAGATTGTGCAGTGATTGCCGGTCAGCCGCATCAGCCCGGCTATCGATGCGCTGGGCCAACTCGTCCAGCAGGCTCTTTTTAAGGGTATCCCAGATCATGGTTATTCTTATCGCTCCATTACAAGGACTGTCGCATGCCAGCTCTTCGCTGCGCTCAGTCGGGGCACTTTATCTCAGCCCTGGCGCGGCGCAAATCGAGCATTCGGATACAGCGGCGTCACTTTTATTAAGTTGCTCCTAGTGTAGTGCAATCCATAGCCATTGTTACCAACTGGTCGGAACTTTTGTGATTGAAATCAGTCACAGCAGACGCCCACTTTCCCGGTTATGCAAACACGCTGCATTGAGAGGACGACTGGGCTACTATACGGACCCTCCGCGACCTGCCACCATCGATCCTGGCAGCAGGCCTGCGGTGATATCGAAAATCGGACCCGGAGTCATTGTGGCAAGCGCAGACGTTAGAACACTCGAAGACTGGCTGAGCAGCCAGATAATCGGCCAATCCCACCTTGTAGAACGACTGATCATTGCCCTGCTGGCCGATGGCCACCTGCTGGTAGAGGGCGCACCGGGGCTGGCCAAGACCCGGGCCATCAAGACCCTGGCAGATGGTCTGGAAGGGTCGTTCCACCGTATCCAGTTCACGCCCGACCTGTTGCCCGGTGACGTAACCGGTACCGAAATCTACCGCCCCCAGGAAGCCAATTTCCACTTTCAGAAGGGGCCTATTTTTCACAATATGGTGCTGGCGGATGAGGTCAACCGGGCACCGGCGAAAGTCCAGTCAGCGCTGCTTGAGGCAATGGCTGAGCGCCAGGTCAGCGTGGGCAGCCAGACCTACCAACTGCCCGAATTGTTCCTGGTAATGGCCACCCAGAACCCCATAGAGCAGGAGGGCACCTATCCTCTGCCTGAGGCCCAGCTGGACCGCTTCCTGATGCACGTGAATGTCGGCTATCCCGATGCTACAGCCGAGCGGGAAATCCTGCGGCTGACCCGGGCTGAAGCCGGCAAAAATCCTGTCGCCGCACCTCAGCCATTGCGCCAGGATACCGTACTGGCTGCCCGCCAGGAGGTTCTGGCAATGCATATGTCCGCGCCGGTGGAGGAGTATATCGTGCAGTTGGTCATCGCCAGCCGCAATCCCGGGGCATACTCGCAGGAACTGGCCGGTTGGATAGAGTACGGCGGCAGCCCGCGTGCAACTATCGCGCTGGACCGCTGTGCCCGCGCTCATGCCTGGCTGCACGGCCAGGACTATGTCAGCCCCGATGATGTCCAGGCTGTCGCCGCCGACGTGTTGCGGCATAGACTTCTGCTGAGTTTCGAGGCAGAAGCCAACGGAATCACACCCGACCAGGTCACCCGCGAACTGCTGGCCCTTGTGCCTGTGGGCTGACCATGCATCTGGCCGATGTAACTGTTCCCGCCCACGGCGCCTATGCAGTGTTGGAAGACCTTATCGCCCTGCGTTTTCCCGCCCGCCAGTTGCGCCTGGGGCGCCGCAAACGCGCACTCAGTGTGCTGGCAGGCCCCAATAAGTCCAATTTCCGCGGCCGCGGTATCGATTTCGAGGAAGTGCGCAGCTACCAACCCGGTGACGACATACGCAGCATAGACTGGCGGGTGACCGCCCGCACCGGCAGCGCTCATACCAAGCTGTTCAGGGAAGAGCGGGAGCGGCCGGTGCTGGTGGCGGTAGACCAGCGCAGCAGCATGTTTTTCGGATCGCGCCATTGCTTCAAATCGGTACTGGCCGCACACCTGGCCAGTTTACTGGCATGGAGCGCGCTGGATGGGGGTGACCGGGTAGGCGGACTGGTATTCAATGACGCAGGCCACCGGGAGATTCGCCCCCGGCGCAGCCGCAAAACTGTCCTGGCCCTGCTCTCGGAAGTCGCCGGCTACAACAAGGCACTGCCCATGACCGCGCCCGCGAAGGCCGGTTTTCCAGAGATACTGTCAAACCTGCGGCGGATTGTGCGGCCCGGGAGCAGCCTGTTTATCATCAGTGACTTTCGCGGCGCCGGTGATGAGCACGCCCGTGAACAGCTGTTCCAGCTCGCGCAGCATATCGAGATTACCGCCATCGCGTGCAGTGACCCGCTGGAGGGGGTCCTGCCCAGGGCGGGCCACTATGCGGTAACCGACGGCACCGCTCGCAGCGAACTGGATACAGCGGATTCAAGCCTGCGCAAGGCGTACGCGGAACGAGCCCGGGCGCAGCGCGAGCTTCTCTCAACAGATCTGCTGCGACTGGGTATTCCCATGCTGCAAGCCCGGACTGACCAGGCACCGTTCAGCCTGCTGCAACAGTTTTATGGAGATCCCAGACGGTGAACCCGCAGGACCCACTGGCCGCACTGCATCCATTGCGCGAGCCGCTACCGGTGGGGTGGTGGCCACCCGCGCCGGGCTGGTGGCTGCTGGCAGCGCTGGTGCTGGCAGCATTGTTCGTTCTTGGCTGGGCCCTGTTCAGACGCTATCGCGCCAGCGCCTACCGTAGACGTGCCCTGGCGCAATTCAGTCGACTGGTTGATGAGTATGGGCAAAGCGGGGATTCACGGCGGCTTTTGACCGAGACCAATGCCCTGCTCAAGAGCGTCGCACTGGTGGCCTTTGCACGGCGGGACGTGGCTTCCTGCAGCGGTGCAACCTGGCTGAACTTTCTCAACAGCGCCCTGCCGGAAGAGGAACAGTTTCCGCCAGGGTTTGCCGCCGCCAACTACAGCAAGGACGCCCAGGATGTAGACATACAGCGGCTGCAGCGCGCCGCCAGCGCCTGGATAAAAAAGCACGAGGCAACACCGTGATCGAGTGGCTCTGGCCCTGGATGCTGGTACTGGCGCCACTACCGTGGTTGGTGCACCGCTTTGTACCTGCCGCGCGCAGCCAGGAACCAGCGCTGCGTGCGCCCTTCTACGAGGAGTGGCAGGAGTTAAGCAGCAATAGCGTCCGTCAGGGCACTGCGGGCCGACGTTTGCCGACGCTATGTCTGTGGCTGATGTGGCTGTGCCTGCTGCTGGCAGCGGCCAGGCCGACCTGGATCGGAGAAGCTATCGAGTTGCCCAACAGCGGGCGGGACCTGATGCTGGCTGTGGACATATCGGGGTCCATGCAGATTGAGGACATGCAGCGTGGCCAGGCGCTAGTGCAGCGTATTGCAGCGGTCAAGCAGGTAGGGGCCGACTTCATCACCCGGCGCAGCGGCGACCGGCTGGGCCTTATACTGTTCGGCACCAACGCCTATGTACAGTCCCCCCTCAGCTTTGATACCGGCACAGTGAATCGTTTCCTGCAGGAGGCGCAGATCGGCTTTGCCGGCCAGGATACCGCTATTGGGGACGCTATCGGGCTGGCAGTCAAACGGTTGCGGGAGCGCCCGGCGGAGAGCCGGGTACTGATCCTGTTGACCGATGGCCAGGATACCGCCAGCTCGGTCCGCCCCCTTGAGGCGGCGCAACTGGCCAGGGAGTTGGGGATCAGGATCTACACCATCGGGATAGGCGCAGACCGGATGACCTTACCCGGACTGTTCGGTTCCAGTTTCGGCAGTCGCCAGGTAAACCCCTCCGCGGAGCTGGATGAAACAGGCTTGCAAAAAATTGCAGAGCTGACTGGCGGTCAGTATTTCAGGGCCCGTAACCCCCAGGAGCTCGCCACCATCTATCGGCTGCTGGATCAACTGGAACCGGTTGAGCAGGCGATGGTCTCCTACCGCCCCCGCCAGGCACTGGGTTTCCTGCCCTTACTGCTGGCCCTGCTGTTGAGTTTTATTCTGGCCCTGCGCCACCTGCTGCGCGCTGGCACCTGGCGCCGGGCTCCCTCACTGCAGGAGACACAGTGATGGAGTTCCACCTGATGCGCCCGGAATGGCTCTGGAGCCTGGTCCCCGCGCTACTGCTCGCCATCTTCCTGTGGCGCCACCGGGGCCGGCTCGGCAGCTGGAACCAGATAATTTCCGCCGAGCTACTGCCATTCCTGGTAAGCCCTGAGGGTGGCTCCCGGGGACCTAACCTGCTGCCCCTGGTCGTGCTGGCCTGGGTGCTGGCGGCGCTGGCGGCCAGCGGGCCAAGTTGGCAAAAATTGCCGTTGCCGGTGCACCAGAAACAGGATGCGCTGGTGCTGGTACTGGACCTGAGCTACTCGATGAAATCGGGCGATCTCGCACCCTCGCGCCTTGATCGAGCCAGGCAAAAACTGCTCGATTTGCTCGCACTGCGCAAAGAGGGTCAAACCGGGTTGATTGCCTACGCTGGCGACGCGCACATCGTGACACCACTGACCGATGACACCCCCACTATCGCCAACCTGCTGCCGGCATTAAACCCCGACATGATGCCCGTACCGGGCAGCGATCCCGCAGCGGCGGTGTCCCAGGCGATTGACCTGCTGCATTCAGCGGGTATTCGCAACGGTAAAGTGGTGCTGTTGACGGATGGGTTCAGCCCCAGCGATGGTAAGGAGATTGAACAGGCCATGGCCAAAACCGGCGCAAGCCTGGCCATCATGGGAATTGGCACGGCTAGCGGGGCGCCCATTCCAATGCCCAGGGGCGGCTTCCTGAAGGACCGGGACGGCACTATCGTGATGCCCACCCTGGATGACGCGCCCCTGCGAGAGCTCGCGAGCAACACGGGTGGCCGCTATCTGCCAATGCAGATAGACAACTCGGACCTGGACATCATTCTGGCGGAGTCCCCCCTGGCAGAACGCGAACCCACCCTGGCGCTGGACCGCACTGCGGACACCTGGGAAGACCAGGGCTACCTGCTGATTCTGCTCCTGCTGCCACTGGTTCTCGCCTTGTTTCGCAGGGGCTGGATACTGAGTCTGCTGCCGCTACTGTTCATCGCTCAACCGCAGCCGGTAAGCGCCGACACCTGGGACGACCTGTGGCTGACACCGAATCAGCAGGGCCAGCGCAACCTGGAGCAGGGCAACAGCGAGGCCGCGGCCGGCTTATTTGAGGACCCCGCCTGGGCCGGCACCGCCGCCTACCAGGCGGAGGATTACGAGGCGGCAGCGGACAGCTTCTCCCGCATCGATGACACCGACAGCTGGTACAACCGCGGCAATGCGCTCGCCCGGGCCGGTAAGATCGATGAGGCTATTGAGGCCTACCAGGAATCCCTGGAGCGCGCGCCCGACCGGGTTGACGCCAGGGAAAACCTTGAATTGCTGGAGCAACTCAAGCAACAGCAAGAGCAACAGCAACAGCAACAGCAACAGAACAACCAGGACGAGCAGCAAGATCAGGAACAGGATCAGGAAAACCAGAACCAGGAGCAGCAGAACCAGGACCAGAACGAGCAGCAGGAACAACAACAGGACCAGGGACAGCGGGACCAGGGACAGCAGGACAACCAGGAACGGGATAACGCCCGCCAGGACCAGGGTCAACAGGAGCAGAACAACCCGGAAAACCAGGAGCAGGAGCAGGAACAAGAACAATCAGACCAGGCACCCGAAGAGCGGGAAGAGAATGAACAACAGGCGGAAAATCAGGAGCAGCAAACGCAGGAACCGGAGCCCGCCCCGGGCGAGCAACAGGCTGAGGCCGATCCAGAAACACAGGAGCGTGACCAGGCGATGGAGCAGTGGCTGCGCCGCGTGCCCGATGACCCTTCCGGCCTGCTGCGCGAAAAATTTCGCTACGAGAGCTATAAACGGCAACAAGAGGGAGCCCAGAAGAGCAATGACACGTATTGGTAAAACAGCGGGTGCCCTGTGCCTGCTGCTGGCATTTTTCTCCGCAACAAGCTGGGGCGCGATTACGGCAGGTCTTGACCGGGATCGCGCCGCACTGGGTGACACCCTGAGATTGACCATCATCGCCACCGACGGCGAAGACCTTGGCGACATCGACCTGCAAGCGCTCAGCGATGACTTCGAAATACTGCAACGCTCCAATAGCAGTAAAACGAGTTACGTTAACGGAACATTCACCAGCACCAGCGAACTGGCGCTCGATATCACACCGAGACGCCAGGGCAGTCTCGCCATACCGCCGCTGCGGCTGGGTCAGAAGGTCACAAACGGTATACCGGTGGTCATCGGCCCGCCGCCCAAAAGCAGCGCGCCTGATCAGAACCTGGTGTTTGAAGCGGAACTGGACCGCTCGTCTGTTTACGTACAGGGCCAGCTCATTCTTACCTTGAGGCTACAGCAGGCGATCAACCTGGAAGACCGCAACATTACCCAGCTACAGCTGGAAGATGCATTCGTCCGCCCGCTGGAGCAGAACTCCTTCCAGCGAAACGTCAACGGGCGCCCCTGGCTGGTACACGAGATACGTTACGCAATATTTCCCGAGCAAAGCGGGACCCTGACTATTCCCGCCCAGACCTTCAGTGCCAGGGAGCGTACGCCACGGCGTAGTTTGTTTGACCTGGGGGGCGGCGGCCGGCAGGTGCGGCGCACCTCGGAACCCCTGACCATCGAGGTATTACCCCGGCCGGCCAGCTTCCCGGCAAGCGAATGGCTGCCGGCCAGTGAACTCACGCTGGAGGAGTCGTGGTCGACCCCACCCGGACAGTTGAAAGTGGGCGAGTCAGCGACTCGCACAATTACCATCCGCAGCGAGGGCTTGCAGGGCGCGCAATTACCCCCGGTATTGTTCACACCAATAGAGGGGTTGAAATATTACCCGGACCAACCCGTTATCAGCGATAGCGAATCGGCCACCGGACTTGCTGGCATGCGCGTTGATAGTGCCGCCGTCGTCCCCATTAAAGCAGGTACATGGCAAATACCCGAACTGCGGATTCCCTGGTGGGACACCAGTGCCAATGAACTGCGCTATGCGGTACTGCCCGGACGGGAGTTGCAGGTTGGCGCTGGCGCACTAACAGCCACCACCCCCACGCCAC
Organism: uncultured Gammaproteobacteria bacterium; assembly: GCA_963765545.1. Taxonomy (GTDB): domain Bacteria; phylum Pseudomonadota; class Gammaproteobacteria; order Pseudomonadales; family Halieaceae; genus JARRPM01. The sequence goes on from CAVXWW010000004.1 coordinate 1,206,498, forward strand.
TGCCAGCGCCGACACAGGCACTGTCCCCGGATGCCGCGACAGACATCCCTGTGGCGGGGCGTGACCGTGGTTATTTGTGGCAGGTGATGGCGGCGGTAAACGGTGCCGGCTGGCTGTTTACCCTGATCTACCTGCTGCGCTCACGGCGCGGGCAGAAGAAAACGGCCAGGCCGGACACGGGAAATCCAGGTGAAAAGGCCGCTTTCAAGGATCTGCTGGCAGCCTGTAAAAAGGGCGACCCCCAGTTAGCGCGCCAGGCGCTGGTGCCATGGAGTGCGGCGCTGACCTCACAGCCGGGGCTGACCTCGCTCGCCCAGGCAGCCTCGGCGCTGCGTGACCCCGCCCTCAACACAGCCCTGGCGTCATTGAATTCTGCACTATATGGCGCTACTACTCCCACATCCTGGGACGGGGCGGAACTGGCCGAAGCTGCGGGACAGTTGCGCTCCCGGCGACGGGGCGGATCGAAACCGGAATCGCAACAGCTACACCTTTACCCTCAGACGTCCTGATCAGGCGTGGCGTACCCCCGGGCTTACCGCAAACATTGCAATACCGCAGGTAATCCGACACCGCCGGGCCGCCAGGATCAGTTTGTAACAAGCAAAGCAGCCGTAAGGCTTTGCGGGAACATCTTCAGTACAGCGCAGTCATACTCTTCATACCAAGGAGAATAATCTTGAATAAATTACTCCCCGCCATACTGCTGGCTTTTTTCATTCCGGGCATTTGCGCCGGTGCACCAGTCCCACAGACACCCTCGTTCACCAACGGCTTCAACGTCGAAGGTGGCCTGATTGCGCCCAATGAAATCGACCACGGTGGCCCCGGTAGAGACGGGATACCCGCTCTGGAAAACCCGAATTTTTTGGCGGGAGAGGCGCGTACGGGCCAGGTTAAACCGGGCGACCGGGTGATGGGAGTAAGCTACAACGGCGTCGCCAAGGCCTATCCGATTGCAATTCTGGATCACCATGAAGTCGTTAACGACACCTTTGGAGACACGCCACTGACCGTCACTTTCTGCCCCCTGTGCGGCACGGGGATGGTTTTCCTGGCGAATGCAGGTGGCAAGGTGCTCAACTTCGGGGTATCCGGGCTGATCTACAACAGCGACCTGTTACTCTACGATCGCAATACCGAGTCGCTCTGGTCGCAGGTGATGAAAACAGCGGTCACTGGCCCACTCAAGGGCACCACCCTCACCCAGATACCGGCGCAGTACACCACCTGGAAAAGCTGGTCCGAGCAGCACCCGGAATCACTGCTACTGTCTGAAGATACCGGGCACCCGCGCAATTACGACGATACGCTCTATTCCGAGTACCGCCGCTTGCCGATGGTCAAGTACGCGACATTGCACAGTGACTGGCGTATGCCCGCCAAAACCTGGGTAGTGGGCCTTACCCGGGGCGAAGAGGCGCTGGCGCTGCCATTCGAGCAGCTGGACAAACTGGAAGAACCGCTACTGGTCACGCTGGGCGACCAGGCGATAGAGATAAGCTGGGACGGGGCCGCACAAACGGCCCGGGCTTTTGACAGTGAGCGCAATGAAATCCCCGTGACCGCCGCGTACTGGTTTGCCTGGGTGGCATTTTACCCTGAAACCGCGCTGTTTATGGATGAGTCTTCGAACTAGCCTGTTGCCCGAGCACCCGGCCCGCCCTCCAGGGACTTGCTCACCAGCTCAAATACATCCGGCGACAGGTCGCCCAGCGCCGCAAGGCGCTCCAGTTGGGCAAGCATCAGCTCCGTCCGGCCCTGGTAATTGCGCCACTTGGTCAGGGGCGTCAGCAAGCGCGATGCCAACTGCGGGTTCGCGTTGTTGAGCCGCAATACCATGTCCGCAAGAAAGCGATAGCCCGCGCCATCAATGCGATGAAAGTGCACGGGGTTCTGGTTCGCGAACACGCCCACCAGGGCGCGCATCTTGTTGGGATTGCGCAGGTCGAAATCAGCATGCGACAGCAGCCCCTCCACCCTGGCGAGCGTATCCCCCAGGGGCATCGCCGCCTGCACTGAGAACCACTGGTTCATTACCAGTGCGTCGTGCCGCCAATCCCGGTGGAAGACCTCCAGCGCCTGCTCCCGGTCCGGCTCCGCGCCATAAAACACAATCGCCCTGAGTGCAGCGAGCCGGTCGGTCATATTGCGGGCTTCGCTGAACTGGGCCAGGGCCAGTTCGGGCTGCAAACCGTGGGCACAGGACAGGAACTCAAGGCAGGTGTTGCGCAAGCTGCGAGCGGCGATCTGGTTCGCAGAAGGCCTGTAATCCTCCGCGCAGTTGAGGCGTTGATAGCAGGCCAGCAATTCCGAATGACAGGCCCTGGCCAGTTCGGCCTGCACCGCCCAGCGCGCGTTGTGAATAGTATCGACATTGGCGCCATCGGCGTGGCTGGCCAGCTCCGCCAGGTAATCTTCTGCCGGCAGCGCCAGCATGGCGGCCACCATCGCCGCGTCCAGGGACTCATCGGCCAGCAGGTCGCGACAGGCATCGATAAAAAGCGGTTCTAGTTTGACCGTAGAAGTCGCCTGGATCTGCTGCTCTACCTCATTAATTACCCTGGTAGCGAGGGCCTGGGCGCTATCCCAGCGCACGAAGCCATCGTCATCGCGACTCATCAGGGCGCGCAGGTCACTCTTGCTGTAGTTGTAATCGAGGCGCACGGGAGCAGAAAAGCCGCGCAGCAACGAGGGCACCGGGCGCTCCTGCACCTGCTCAAATTCAAAGCTCTGGCTGGACTGATCCAGTAGCAGTACCGTGTGGGTATTGTCCGCTGTTTCCAGATGCGGCTCCCGCGACGCGAGCCGCAGCGGGAGATTGCCGGCTTCCCCCAGCAGGCCCATTGCCAGGGGGATGACGAAGGGCGCTTTCGACGGCTGGCCGGGGGTTGCGGGACAGGACTGGCTTACGTGCAGGGTATAGCGCTCGTTCGCAGCGTCATATTCGTCGCGCACCTGCAGCGCCGGCGTACCCGCCTGGGAATACCAGCGACGAAACTGGGAAAGGTCTGCGCCGCTCGCATCTTCCATGGCCCGCACAAAGTCTTCACAGGTTACCGCTTGCCCGTCATGGCGGTCAAAGTACAGGTCAGAACCCCGCCGGAAATTCTCGGGCCCCAACAAGGTGTGTATCATCCGCACGACCTCGGCACCTTTTTCATAAATGGTGAGCGTGTAAAAATTATTGATCTCGATAACGGATTCAGGCCGCACCGGATGCGCCATCGGGCCGGCATCCTCGGCAAACTGCGCTGTGCGCAGCACACTGACATCCTCTACCCGTTTTACCGTGGCAGAGCCCATGTCGGCAGAGAAGGCGGCGTCGCGAAATACGGTGAAGCCTTCCTTGAGACTCAGCTGAAACCAGTCGCGGCAGGTTACCCGGTTACCGCTCCAGTTGTGAAAGTATTCATGGGCAACAATCGACTCCACCGTCTGGAACCCCCGGTCCGTGGTTGTATCCGGGGTACACAGGACACAGGAGCTGTTGAAGATATTGAGGCTCTTGTTTTCCATTGCCCCCATATTGAAATCATCTACCGCAACAATATTGAATATGTCCAGGTCATATTCGCGGCCATATACCTCTTCATCCCAGCGCATCGAATGCTTGAGCGACACCATGGCGTGATCACATTTTGCCAGGTCTTTTTGCGCTACATAGATACGCAAGCAGACATCGCGGCCGCTGCAGGTGCGGAACCGGTCCTCGATGAAACTCAGGTCGCCAGCGACCATGGCAAACAGGTAGGCCGGCTTGGGAAAAGGATCATGCCAGGATGCGCGGTGCCGGCCATCCTCGAGGTCCTGTGTTGCGCTCAGGTTCCCGTTGCTGAGCAACACAGGGTAGCGCGACCTGTCAGCATCAATCGTTACCGTAAATACTGACATCACATCGGGGCGATCGGGGTAATAGGTAATCTTGCGAAAGCCGTGGGCCTCGCATTGGGTACAGTACATGGCATGGGACTTGTACAGTCCCTCCAACGCGGTATTGTCCTGCGGGCGCAGCCGGGTTGTGCACTCCAGCAAAAATACGGCCGGTACTTCCGGCACCAGCAGGCAGTGTTCATCCACGCTGAAGCGGTCTGGCGCCAGAAGCTTGCCGTCAAGACTCAGCGACTCCAGCACAAGGCCCTCGCCGTGCAGCTGTAGCGGTTTCGTACCCGCATCACTACCGTTGTAACGCATGTGCAGACGGGAATGCACGAGAGTGTCGTCCTCGCGCAGGTCAAAGTGCAGTTCCACCTTGTCCACCAGGTAGGCGGGGGGCTCGTAGTCTTTCAGATAAATCGCCGCCGGCTGCGCGTCTCGCATGGCTGTCGCTACTCCTTGCTGAGTGACAGCTGGTAGCCGCCGTATTTGCGCATATTGATAACACCGCCGTCGAATATCAGATACTGACCCTTGATACCCAGCAGCGTGCCGCCGACATCCGGGGTTTTGTCCAGATTGAAGGACTTCACCTTGACCGGGTACTCCAGTACGGGATAGTTGATCCTGGTTTCTTCGTGCCCCTCAAGTACCGTAATCGCCTGTAGTCCGAATTGCTGCTGCAATTGCTCAACCTCCGCTGCGCACTCGACCAGCAAGCGCTGCCTGGCCTGCTCCAGATCCCTTGGTTGCGCATCACCCTTGAGCATCGCCTGCCAGTTGGTTTTGTCCGCAATGTGATTTTTGAAAACCGTTTCTACCAGGCCCGAGTACAAGCGTGTGCCCACCCTGAAAACAGGCTGGGCCTGGGTGGCGCCCTGGTCCATCCAGCGGGTGGGCACCTGGCTGCCCCGGGTGATCCCTACCTTAAGGCCGGACGTATTTGCCAGGTAGACGAAGTGATCGATCATGCAGTGCTGTTCGCCCCATTCGGGCTCCCGACAGGTGCCCTGGGCATAGTGACACTTTTCCGGGCTCATGATGCAGCTGTCGCACTGGGCAAGGCGCCTGAAGCAGGGATAGCAGTAACCCTGATTAAAGCTCTTGGACGTTTTGCGGTCACAGTGGATGCAATTGATCGCTCCGCTGTATTGCAGCCTGAGTACCTGCCCCAGATACTGGTTCAGCGGCACCTCATTGTCACCCAACACCATGGCGTACTGCACCGGGTCCGCCAGCTCGGTCTTCATCTTGCGCACAGCACCGCTGGCAAGCACCTCAGTCAAGTGTATCTCCTTTCCATTTGAGCGTTGTTTCAGCGGTATCGTCGCAGGTCTCGCCGGCCTTATGGCCCCGATCTATAAATCCCACGCGTTCATTCTCCGGCAGATGCAGCTCCCCCCAGGCGATCAGGGCCTGCAACGACTCCCTGCGCTGCTCCGGCGATAACGGCTTTCCGTCCGGCCATTTTCCAGTTTCCACCGCTCGCTTGAGATTGCGGTAGATCGCCGGAGTCATACCCTCTACCAGTGACCGGTAATCCATGGTTCTACCCCTGAATCCTCTGTACCTGCTCGACAAAATGCCAGGGAGCGAGCATGCCCTCCAGTTCTGCTGAACCGACAGGCCGACTGAACAAGTAGCCCTGCACGACTTCCGCGCCCTTGTCTATCAGGAAACGATACTGCTCTTCCGTCTCCACGCCTTCAGCTACAATGCCCAGCCCCAGGCTTCTGGCCATCGAGATAATGGCAACCACCAGCTTGGCACTGCGATCATTGGTGTGGCAATCAAGGACAAAACTGCGGTCGATCTTCAGCTCATCCAGTGCGTAACGGCTCAGGTAAGACAGGGGTGAATAGCCAATACCGAAGTCGTCTACGGACAGGTATATCCCCAGCGACTTGAGATCACGCAAACTCTGGTAGGTACCCCTGTCTTCATCGATGAGGATACTTTCGCTCAGCCCCAGTTCCAGCCGCGAAGCTTCCAGGTCATGCTCCAGCAGCACCTCTTTAATCCTGTCTACAAAACTAGGGGTAAACTGGAAAGCCGACACATTAATGGCCACCTTGGGCAACTCCAGCCCCTGGGAGTCAAATGCCTTCATCTGGCGGCAGGCCTCCGCCAGCACCCAGTCGCCCAACTCATCTATCACCCCGATTTCCTCCGCCAGCGGTATAAACTGGAACGGGGGTACAGTGCCGTGTTCAGGGTGCTCCCAGCGCAGCAATGCCTCGGCGCCAGCCACCGCGCCCGTAAGCGTATTGACCTGCGGCTGATAATGCAGCACCAGTTGATTTCGCTCTACCGCCCTGCGCAGGTCAGCCTCCAGCTTCAACCGCCCTACCCCCGTGGCATCCATATGCTCACTGAAAAACAGGTACTTGTCCCTGACCGAGTCCTTCGCATGGTGCATGGCAATGCCGGCCGCCTTGAGCAAACCTTCTACATCTTTTGCATCACGAGGAGCCAGCGCGATACCGATACTGGGGCTGACCACCAACTCATGCCCATCGATAACAATCGGTTCCTGAAGTGCTTCCAACAGGCGACCAGCGACTACACCAGCAGACTTTATTGTGTCGACCTGGTTGAGAATTACCGTAAACTCATCGCCGCCAAGGCGTGATACATCGATTTTCTTCGCTTCGTCCACATAGTGCGCAACTGCATCACTGTCACGCACACTTTCGGTGAGGCGCCTGCCAACCTCCAGTAGGACCTGGTCGCCAGTGGTATAGCCCAGCGAATCGTTAATACGCTTGAAGTTGTCGAGGTTGAGGAACAATAGTGCCAGCGTTTGGTTGTTGCGTTGATTCAGGCCCAGCAACAATTCCAGTTGTTCGGTAAACAATCGTCGGTTGGGCAGTGCGGTCAGGCTGTCATAGTAGGCCAGGTGCTGCATACGCGTTTTCGTTTCACTGATTTCCTCAGCAGCCTTGTTGAGCTGCTCATCCCGGTTGGACAACTGGCTGGTGCGCTCATCCACTTTCATATTGAGCAGGCGTTTACCTGCATCAGCTTCCTGTTTCAGATTGCTCAGGCCACCGATAGCACTATTGAGAACAGACGCAATTTCCTTCAGCTCGCCACTGGTTTCCAATGCCCTGGGATTCTGCACCTTGCCTGAGGTGACGTCATGGGCCAGTTGCACCAGGTGCGACAAATCCCTGGTTATACGACGGCTCATCAACGCTATGATCAGGGAGCACAGCATTGCCAACGCGATACCTGTCCAGAAGACCTGCTTGACCCTGGGCCAGATGCTGTCGAGCAGTGCGGCCCTGGAAATCTCCAGCTGCATATAGCCGATGACGCGAAGACTGTTATTGGCTTCGGCTTCCCCGGGCGCCACAAAAAAATCGCCGGGGGTAAGTCCCTGTTGGGCCGGGTTCACCGCCGTAAACACCGGCACTGTCAGGTACACCGGCTGGTCGGGACTTTCCAGTGCCGCTAAAAAGCCCAGGGCTGTCGGCTCAAGGTCGGGGCCCAGTGAAACAAGCCCCGTGTCCGCGGCCCCCAGGTCGCGGCGCAACAGTTTGAAGGGTGGAGAGATTGCACCATCAGCGGCGCTACTGTTACGACTGGACAAAAGTTCCCCCAGGCCATCGCGAGCGATGACCACCGCCACCGAAGGGGGCTCCAACAGTTCCGCCAGCAATGGTTGCAGGCCCTCATCCCGGCGGCGATAAAGTTCCACCTGCAGGTCCGGGCGGCTGCGCACCTGCACAGCCAGCGTGTCTACGACACGGTCGAATGCGAGATGATACTCGCGCCAGGCGGTCAAACCTGCAAGCGTTACCGCCAGCGCAAGCGCAACCGTAATGAAAAGCAGGTTAATCTTGCCCGCTATCGTCATCAGCCATGTCTCCCCGACATCATTCCAAACAGCGCCCCCAGAACAGCGCCACAAATCAGACCACCAAGGTGCGCTGCATTGGCGATGGCACCGAACCCCAGGCCCTCCACCAAACCTACCATGCACACCACAAGCCACCCCACCATGAACAGCATCAGTGCGGGCGCCGGTTGTATGCGCCACGCAGGCTGGAACATGGGACCCACCCAGGAAAAGCCCAGCAGGCCGTACACTACCCCCGACATGCCTCCAAACAATCCAGGACCGCCAAAGACATACTGGCTCGCATTGGACACTATGGCGATCACCAGGAACAGGCCAAACATATTCATGTGCCCCATGACCCGTTCCACCTTACCGCCCAGTTCCCACAACCAGAGACTGTTGAAGGCTATGTGCAGCCAGCCAAAATGCAGGAAGGCCGGCGTTACCAGACGCCAGTACTGGCCGTGCATAGTGTCAAATACCGGCCTGCCATCCACCACCTGGAAGGGGGTAAAGGTCAAGAGGCCCAGCCAACGGGTTGCCGACAGGTAGAAAAGCAAAAACCCTGCGATGCTGCACAGTGTCAATACGACGGTTACCGGCACTGCGCGCCAACTTACCGCTCTCAGCAGCGGCGGGCGCCGGCCGTGCCGCGAGAGTTCAATGCGCAACTCGCCGGCACGCCAGGCACGATAGAGTGACTTTACATCTGCTGCCTGCGCTGCGTGCTCTACCACCAGCACCTGGTTGCCGTTCTCCTCAAAAATACGATGCACCACACCGCGTTGCTGCAGGATTGTGCTCAGCGGTAACAGGTCTTCTTCAACGCTAACGCTGAGAGCGGGGTAAAATTCCGTCATCAATTTACCAGCGCATCACCCCAGCGCAGTTTGTCCCTGCAACTGGCATAAAAGCTGTGGCCCACGGGGTGCAGCAAGGTCAGGCGATGGTTCTTTTTCCGGACATGGACAGAGTCACCGGGACGCGCGGTCATATTCACCTGCCCATCACAGGTAACGGGTGGATGAATACGGTTGCGCTCCAGGATATCCACCCGAATATGGGAATCACCTTCCACCACGATGGGGCGACTGCTCAGGGCATGTGGAAACATCGGCACCAGGACCATGGCGTCCAGCGTGGGGTGCATGATGGGACCACCGCCCGACAGGGAGTATGCGGTCGAGCCTGTGGGCGTCGATATAATCAGGCCGTCCGCTCTCTGCCGGTACACAAAACTGTCGTTGATATACAGCTCGAACTCTATCATTTGTGCCGAGGTGCCCGAGTTTACGACCACGTCGTTAAGCGCATCCGCGCGGCCCACGACCTTGTCATTGCGGTAAACCTCCGCATCGAGCAGGAAACGTTTCTCGGGCTCGTAGTGACCGTCCAGTACCGCGGGTACCTGGCGGGAAATTTCATCGGGCACAATATCGGTAAGAAAACCCAGCCGGCCACGATTAACACCCACCACCGGCGTATCGTATTTGGCCAGAGTACGGGCTGCACTGAGCAGGCTGCCATCGCCTCCCACCACGATCACCAGATCAACAGATTGGCCAATTTCATCACAGCTGGCGAGTCGGTGACTGCTGTCCTCCACCAACTCTCCGAGGCGGTCTTCCAGCACCACTTCCAGGCCGCGCGCTTCCAGCAGTGACAGCAATTCGTGCACCACTTCGCGCAGGCCGGACTGCTTGCTACGCCCCACCAGACCGATTCTTTTAAACGTTGCCTGCATCTCGCTAACGCCGCGTCCCCCAAGGACTGGTATTATAACCATGAAAGCATACGAAAAGCGCAGACATGTCGGTATTTCCCTATCAAACACAAGCCGTGCGAGACCTGGCATGGGCCTGTTTCGCACCGGCGCTACTGCACACGGCGCAATTGGCACACGATGACGACCGGGTGGACGATTGCGGCCTGACGCTTACACCCTCGCGGCAGCAGTGGTTGCTGGAGCTGGATAGCAGGCCCGAACCACTACTGGCTCATCTGGCGGAGCGCAAAAGCCAGCGAGTCGGTCTGTATTTCGAACGTCTGTGGCACTTTTTCCTTGAGCAGGATTCATCTGTTGAACTCGTTGCACACAACCTGGCGGTACGGGAGGGTGGCCGCACCCTGGGTGAATTTGACGTGATCTACTGGTGCCACAAAAGACAGTGCCACGTCCATCTGGAACTGGCGGTAAAGTATTTCCTTGGCTGGCCCCGGCAGGCCGGCAGTGGGAGTGCCAGTCAATGGCAAGATTGGCTGGGACCCAATGCCAGGGACCGCCTGGATCTCAAGTTGCAGCAGCTGTTTCAACGGCAAATCCGCCTGGGGGACTGCACGGCTGCCCGCGCACAGCTGGCCGCGCTGGGCATCGGGGATATGGCCAGGGAAGTCGTTATCAAGGGTTGCCTTTTCAGGTCTCCCGAGAATCAGCTTCCGCCACCTGTGGGCTTCAATACCCGGCTTCAGCTGGCGCGGTGGTTGCGCCTGCAGGAACTGGGTTCGTTCCTGGACGAGATACAGCCAGATCGTTTTCTGCTGCCACTCAAATTGCGCTGGCTCAGCCCGCTGCAAGCAGCGGCGGGAGATGAATATTTCATTCGTTCATCACTGGCAGAAAGACTACAATCGCTGGCCGAACAAACCCACAGGGCCAGGCTGGTAGTGGGGGTGGATCGAGAGGGCGTGGAAACATGCCGTTTTTTTGTCACACCCGATGATTGGCCCGGGGTCACCGAGCCAGAACGATAACAACCGGAGAGAAAATGACGTCAGCAAGATCAGTATTGATAACCGGCGCTACCCGCGGCCTGGGGAAAAACCTCGCGCGGCACTTTGCGGCGCGCGGCTACAGACTGGCATTGACGGGCCGCAAGCAGGAAGACCTGGACAGGCTGGGTACAGAGTTGACAGGACAAGCGGCGGATATTGTACTGGAAACGCTGGATGTATCAGATTTTGACGCTATCGCCGGCGTGCTCCAGCGCTGCGCCCAGCGCCTTGATGGGCTGGATATCATAGTGATCAATGCGGGCGTGGGTTTTACCACACCGGCGGGCAAGGGACACTTCGAACTCATCCGCCAGACCATCGATATCAACCTCACCGCGGCCATCGCCACTGCCGAGGCGGCGGTAGAGTTGTTCCGGGACCAGGGCCATGGCCAGGTTGTCGGGATCAGCTCAGTAGCGGGTGCGCGAGGGATGCGCGGCCAGGGTGTTTACTGCGCAACAAAAGCCGGCTTCAGCCGTTACCTGCAGTCCCTGCGGGCCGAAACCCGCGGCGACTCAATCGTGGTTACCGATCTCGCCCCGGGCTATATAGATACAGATATCAACCGCTCCGCACCGAGCCGGCCGTTTCTGGTCACCGCCGAGCACGGTACAAAAATTATGGCGGACCTGATCGAGCGCCAGGTCAGTTTTCGCTATGTGCCGCCATGGCCGTGGACGGTGGTCGCCCAGGTGTTGAAGTGGCTGCCGGACAGTGTCGTTGCAAAAATGTGAGGGGCCTGCCGCTCAGCTAACCAGCCAGGAATAGCCGCGCCGGCCCTGCAAGCCCCCGGTATGAATCGCCAGCAGTGGCTCGGCAGCGGACCACTCACCGGTTTGCAGCCGGCGGTAAATGGCATACAACATCTTGCCTGTGTACACCGGTTCCAATGGCACTCCCTGCACAGACTCGAATGCCAGCATGAAATCCCGCAACCCGGCGCTCACCCTGGCAAAGCCCCCGCAGTGTTCGTCGTGCAGTATCTGCCAGTGCGCCGGCGAGTCAGCGGCCATTGTCGCAACAAGCTGTTCCACCCTGCCCTCCAGATCGGTCGCGCCTTTCAGCGCGGACACACCGGTGACCCGGTAACTGGAGTCAAGCCCGGCGGTGAGTCCCGCAAGGGTTGTGCCGGTGCCAACCGACACCAGCATATGCCTGGCGCAATGGGCCTGGGCCATGACAATCCCGGCAATAGCGGCACAACCGCGCGCGCCCTCAATATTGGCACCCCCTTCGGGCACAATGAGGCATGGGCCATACTGACGGTGCAGCTCAGCCAGGTACTCGCCCTCACCGCGTCGCCTGTACTGCGTCCGCGACACCCTGATGATCTGCATACCCCAGCGCCGGGCATCGGCCAGCATGGCGGAATCGGCGATGTTCTCATCACCACGCACTATGCCCACCGTGGCGAACCCCTGCTCGGCACCCAGTGCCGCGAGCGCGTGCAGGTGATTCGACCAGGCACCGCCAAAAGACAGCAACCGGTCAATGCCCAGCCGCCGGGCCTCAAGCAGGTTACCTTTGAGTTTGAATTGCTTATTCCCCGGGGCAAGCCCGCCACCGGTATCCAGGCGCAACAGGGTGACATTGCCCATCGAGACTCCCGCGACGGGCTCATCGCTGAGCCGGGTCAGCATCCCTGGCAAGGTCTAGGAGCTGGACAGCCCGACATTGTTCTTCTGCAGAACCTGCTCTGCACGATAGCTCGAGCGCACGAATACTCCCGAGACCACCTCCATAAAGCCCCGTTCCAGGCCCAGGCGCCGATACTGTTCGAATTCGTCCGGTGTCACCCACCGATCGATGGGGTAATGGTGCGCGGTGGGCTGCAGGTACTGGCCGAGGGTCAGGATATCCACGGACGCAGCCCGCAGGTCATCCATCGCTTCGATGATTTCCTGCTCCGTTTCACCCAGGCCCAGCATCAGACTGGTCTTGGTCAGTACATCGGGGCGGTACTGCTTGGCGTGGGCCAGAACTGCCAGGGTCTGCTCGTAACTGGCCCGCGTGTCGCGCACGGGATGGGTCAGGCGCCTTACGGTCTCCACGTTCTGGGCGAAGACTTCTATACCGGAGTCCACCACGGTTTCAACGTCACCAAGAACGCCAAGGAAATCAGGCGTCAGTGCCTCTACCGCAGTCTGTGGATTCACTTCTTTCACTCGCCGCACGCATTGCGCATAGTGACCGGCACCACCATCGGGCAGATCGTCCCGGTTAACCGAGGTGAGCACCACGTACTTCAGGTTCATCAACTGTACGGAACGCGCGGTATTGTCCGGCTCCTCCAGGTCCAGCCAACCCCTGGGATTACCCGTATTGACGGCACAGAAGCGACAGGCGCGAGTACACACATCCCCCATCAACATGATAGTGGCAGTACCCGAGCTCCAGCACTCACCCATATTCGGGCACTTGGCCTCCTCGCAGACCGTTGCCAGCCGATGCTCGCGCACGATGCCCTGGACTTTCTCGAACCCGGCACCACCGCGCACACGAATTCGCAGCCAGTCGGGCTTGCGCATCCGGACACTGTCCGCGCGCCCGGCCTTGATGCCATCCTTGATGGCGGTAATGCCCTTTTCATTGACGAATTTATCGCCGCTGGCAACCTGCACTACAGGGATGAGTTCGTTCTCTGGCATTGCTGTGAATCCTCGAAACGAGTCGCGTGAAACAGCGATTATACCCCAAGGCCACAGGGCTGGCCTATCGGTCTAATAACGCGACACTTGAGCCATGACAAGGTTGGCGCGAGGGTGCTGAGCTATTATTTGTGCTAATTCACCCACAGATACCTCACGGCAGGCGATGGCGCAGAAGCTTGACAGGGGACCAGCCCGCGCAGACATACTGCAGAGCCTCACCGGCCTGTTGCTGGTGCTGTTCATCTGGGCACATATGTTCTTTGAATCCAGCATCCTACTGGGCATGGACGCCATGTACCGGGTGTCAAAGATGTTCGAAGGTATACCCTTGTTCGACACCCCCCACCCGGGGCTGGTCTCAACCGCGGCGGCGGTCATCTTTATCCTCATTGCAGCACATGCCATCCTCGCCCTGCGCAAATTTCCGGGGAGTTATCGCCAGTACCAGCAGTTCCAGAAGCACCGGGTCGCCCTGCGACACCCGGACACCAGCCTTTGGTATCTCCAGGTACTGACCGGGTTTGCCCTGTTCTTCCTGGCCTCGGCACATTTACTGGTGGTATTCCTGCAACCCGATAACATCGGGCCCTACGCTTCTTCCGACCGGGTCTGGAGTGGGCGCTTCTGGATAATCTATGCGCCACTGCTGCTCTGTGTCCACCTGCACGCGGGTATCGGCATTTACCGTCTCGCAATGAAATGGGTGCCTATCTCGTCCGCGGGAGCCCGGCAGACCAGGCGCCGGCTCAAGCTGGCCATGTGGGGCATCATCGTCTTTTTCCTGTGCCTTGGCACCGTCAGCCTGGTGACCTATATGAAAATTGGCCGGGACCACGCCTCAAACGCCGGGGAGCGCTACATCCCCGCGCAACTTCATGTGCCACCGGGAACCCAATAGACCATGCAGACAATCTACACGGATGTACTGGTGATAGGTGGCGGCCTGGCGGGCCAGCGGGCCGCCATTGGTGCCAAACGCCGCGGCCAGGAGGTGGTGGTGCTCAGCCTGGTGCCCGCCAAACGCTCCCACTCTGCCGCCGCGCAAGGTGGTATGCAGGCCAGCCTGGGCAATTGCCTGGGCGGCGCGGGCGACAATGAAGACATCCACTTTGCCGATACCGTGCGCGGTAGCGACTGGGGAGCGGACCAGCACGTGGTGCGCATGTTTGCCCACACTGCTCCCAAGGCAATACGCGAACTGGCCGCCTGGGGCGTACCCTGGAACCGGGTTGCCCGGGGGGAGCGCGAAATCACCGTGGACGGCAGCAGGCAAACCATTTCAGAGCCCGACGCAGCTCACGGCCTGATTACCAGCCGAAATTTCGGCGGAACCCAAAAGTGGCGGGCCTGCTACGTGTCGGACGGCACCGGCCACGCCATGCTTTACACCATGAGCAACCAGGCCATAGCGGCCAATATTCCCGTTCACGAAAGGGTGGAGGCACTGGCCCTGATTCATGCCGATGGCCGCTGCCAGGGCGCTATTGTGCGCAACCTGATAACAGGGGATCTGCTCGCCTATGTGGCCAAGGCGACCTGCATTGCAACCGGCGGCTTCGGGCGTATCTATGGTGTATCCACCAACGCCATTATCAACGAGGGTATGGGGGCGGCGATCGCCCTGGAAACCGGGGTGGCTACCCTGGGCAATATGGAGGCCATCCAGTTTCACCCCACAGGCATCTTCCCCGCCGGCATCCTGGTCACGGAGGGTTGTCGCGGCGACGGCGGGTTACTGCTGGACGGCAGTGAACACCGCTTCATGCCCGATTACGAACCGGAAAAAAAGGAGCTTGCCTCGCGCGACGTGGTGTCCAGGCGCATGGAGCAGCATATCTCCGCCGGCCACGGCGCGAGTAACCGATTTGGTGATCACCTGTGGCTGGATATCCGCTTGCTGGGTGCAGATCACATCAACAACAAGCTGCGGGAGGTAAAGGAAATCTGTCAGTATTTTCTCGGCGTTGACCCGGTAACCCAGCTGATACCGGTGCGCCCTGCCCAGCACTACTCCATGGGTGGCGTGCGCACCAATCACCGCGGCGAGAGTCCCCAACTGCGGGGTCTTTTCGCGGCCGGTGAAGCCGCCTGCTGGGATATGCACGGCTTCAACCGGCTGGGGGGAAACTCGGTGGCCGAAACTGTGGTCGCGGGCATGATTGTCGGCGATACGATGGCTGACTTTTGCGACTCCCAGGAGGGTGCCCTGACCCTTTCCAGCGCACTGGTAGAGGAATTCGGCCGGCGCGAAGAGCGGCGACTGGCTGCGATAAGCGACAGCAAGGGTACAGAAAGCGCATTCGAATTGATGCGGTTGATGCGGGAAACCATGACCGACCAGGTGGGGATTTTCCGCGACGGAGAGCGCCTGGAGCAGGCGGTGGCGACCCTGCAGTCACTACAGCATCGCAGCCGCAACATCGGCTTGCGCAGCAACGCTCCCGGGGCCAACCCCGAACTGGTGGCCGCCTATCGCCTGCAACGCATGCTCAAGCTGGCCCAGTGTGTGGCCTACGGCGCCCTGCAGCGCACGGAGAGCCGCGGCGCTCACTATCGCGCGGACTATCCACGCAGGGACGATCTCAACTGGATGCGCAGAACCCTGGCCAGATGGCCCGCTGACCAATCGACTTTGCCCGAGCTCGACTACGAGCCCCTGGACGTCATGGCAATGGAATTGCCCCCCGGCTGGCGCGGCTATGGTGCGAGAGACTATATCGAGCATCCCGATACGGCCGTGAGACAAGCGCAGGTAGATAGCATAGTCAGCGAGCTGGCAGGCGCAGACCGCCACTTCCGCCAACAGGCCCTGATGCCATTCCGGCACTTGTTGCCAGAACACCTGCGCGCGAATAACCAACGCCTGGGAGAGGAGTCGTGAACCGTATCCCGCTGAGGGAGGCAGCGCGAACCCTGCAGATACAGGTGATGCGCCACAACCCGCAGGACCCGAGCAGCACACCGCAGCTGCAGACTTTCGAGGTGGAAGAATCGGAAACCATGACGCTGTTCATCGCGCTCAATGAAATTCGCGAACAGCAGGACCCGTCCCTGCAGTTTGATTTTGTGTGTCGCGCCGGTATCTGCGGAAGTTGCGGAATGATCATTAACGGTCGCCCCGCCCTGGCCTGCCGCACCCTGACCAAAGACCTGCCAGCGCACATCACGCTGGCTCCCTTACCCGCGTTTGAGCTGATCGGAGATCTGTCTGTCAATACGGGCAAGTGGATGCGGGGTATGTCCGAGCGCCTCGAAACCTGGGTACACAGCGAAGGGCTGGAGAAGCTGGACATCGATGCCGTGGAGGCGGCTATGGAGCCGAAACTGGCGGAGCAGATCTACGAGCTGGAACGCTGTATCGAATGCGGCTGTTGCGTGGCCGCCTGCGGCACCGCAATGATGAAAGAGGATTTTGTCGCGGCGGTGGGACTCAACCAGATTACCCGGTTCCGCCTGGATCCGCGTGACGATCGTGACGATGCGGCCTTTTACGAACTGGTAGGGGATGAGAGCGGTGTTTTCGGCTGTATGACTTTGCTCGGTTGCGAAGACATGTGCCCCAAAGATCTTCCACTGGCCACGCAGATAGCCTTCCTGCGTCGTCGTATGGCCACCACTACCGGTTGATTTAAATGCACTCTTCGGTTTTTACTGTGAGTAATACCCCAATAAGGATAAGCACCCGATGTACGATATAGCATCCACCGTCTCTCGCGTCGCCAATAACACCTACAGTCATACCCGGCGGATCATGCCGGAACAGCCCTGGTGGGATACACTGGAAAGCAGCTTCCACAAGTTCCCCGACGACTTCGAGCTGGACCTGCGCACGGAGCTGACAGTGGATGGCACGGCGCTGGCGGATTATGTCTTGCGTACTGCTGGTGCCAGCTTACTGGGGTCACTGGCGCTGCCAACCAGCGTCACCCCGCGCCAGCTGAAAAAAGATATGGCGAACATCGGCTTCTACCGCAGGAAGGCAAGCGCGGTAGACCCGACAAAGTTCTTCAAAAAGCCCGACTCTTCCCGGGTGCATATGGAATCAAGCTCCGCCGGCTTTTTCCGCTTCAAACCAACCGACGGCAGCTGCGAGCTGCTGAGCTTCGACAGCCCGTTCAAAACCGTCAACCCCGCCCTGCGGGACAGTTATCCGAAACAGCGGCGCAATATGCGTGCCGTGGCACAGTACTGGCGCCACGATAACGGGCCACGACCTACCCTGTGTGTGATCCATGGCTTTATGGCAGACCCCTACTGGCTCAATCGCCTGTTTTTTGCCCTGCCCTGGTTTTACGAACAGGGCTACGACATCCTCCTGTATACCCTGCCTCATCACGGGAGGCGGCAGTCGCGTCTGTCCCCTTTCAGCGGCCATGGCCTGTTCGCAGGTGGGCTGTCAAACCTCAACGAGTCCATGGCCCATGCGGTCTATGATTTCCGTATATTCATGGACTACCTGGAGTCACGCGGTGCCAGTAAAATCGGAGTGACCGGTATCAGCCTGGGCGGCTATACCTCTGCGCTGCTGGCTGCGGTGGAAGACCGGCTGCATTTTTCCATTCCAAATGTCCCGGTGGCGAGCCTGCCCGACCTGGTGCTGGAGTGGTACCCGATGAACCTCGCGATCAAGTCCCTGCTCAAACTCAGCAATACCAGCGTGAGGGATGCCAGGCATATGCTGGCCGTGCATTCACCGCTGACTTACCAGCCACTGATTCCCAAGGAGCGGCTGATGGTCATCGCCGGCGCCGGTGACCGGCTGGCGCCGCCCAAGCACGCACGCCTGTTGTGGGATCACTGGGACCGACCCAGAATCCATTGGTTCCCGGGCAACCACCTGGTACACCTGGACAAGGGAAAGTACCTGAAGGAGATAGCGCGCTTTCTCCGGCAAATCGGCTTCGATGAGCATTAAAAAGCGCTATGCGTACTGTTTCGAGTCGGTTTTGACCGCGAAAATCAACCTTTATCCCGCTATCCATTAGGGCTAGTATCGAAGAAGCTGTAAACCACCCTCCCCAAGACAGTACAGGGAGAGGCCCCAAGCGCACATCGAACCCCAGGACATGGTGCAATGCAAAGCTGGCAAACTGATCTACTCAACCTGCAGCTGACACTGACTGTAAAACCCATGTTCAAGTATGTCAGCTCACTGGAGCGTATTCGTCAACTGGTCAACATCAGTGACAATACCGTCGGCAGGCTGGCCATACCGCGGGGTACCCGGCGCGAGCCGGTCAGGATTCCCGGCGCGGACTTCGACGCCGAGTGGGTGCATGCTGACGACAGCGATCCCGAGCGGGTGCTGCTCTACCTGCCCGGTGGCGCCTACGTTATTCGCATGCCAAATGCCCATACCGGCATGGTCAGCCGCCTGTGTAAAAACGCCAATGCCAAAGCCCTGATGGCCTACTACCGGCTTGCCCCCGAGCACCCCTTCCCCGCCTGCCTGGAGGATGCGGTTCTCGCCTATCGCTGGCTGTTGCGCAAGGGGATAGAGCCCGACAGAATCATCATTGCGGGCGATTCAGCCGGCGGTGGACTCACGCTGTCGACGCTGCTTGCCTTGAAAGAGCGCAAACTGCCGATGCCCGCCTGCGCCTATATGCTCTCACCGCTGCTGGATGTGAGTGACAAGGCGCCGTCTCGCTGGAAAAATGCCCTCAGCGATACCGCCCTGCCCGCACCGAAGGACCGCGCCATGAACCCCCGCCAGCTTTACCTGGGTGACAATGCACCGGAGGACCCACTGGTCTCCCCGATCAACGGCAACTTTGAAGGGTTGCCGCCGATGTATGTGCAGGTCAGTGACAGTGAAATGCTGCTGGATGACAGCCTGCGCCTGGCGCGACGCGCGCACATATACGATGTGGAAGTCAGTGTGGATATCTGGCGCAAGGTGCCGCATGTCTGGCAGGCCATGGGATTCCTGCCGGAAAGCCGCGAGGCGCTGGAAAAGGCGGGGACTTATATTCGCAATCACGTCATCTAGGTAAGGTTCGGATGGCGCAATGACAGGACCAGGACTCAACTGATATGCAACAAGTGGACAGCGAAGACGCCAATTTCCTTTTCATGGAGAAGGTTGAGAGCCCAACTCACATCAGCCTTATCTACCTGTACGACCAGTCCGAGCTCGGCGATCAGCAGGTGCGTTTTACCCACATCAGGGAACATATCCACAATAGGCTGAATTCCGCCCCGGTATTCAAACAGAAAATAAGACGCACTCCTGCTGACATTGACTACCCCTACTGGATCAATGACGAGAAGTTCGACCTGGATTTCCATGTCCGTCACCTGGCCCTGCCCCAGCCCGGGGACTGGCGCCAGTTCTGTATCCTGACCTCACGGCTGCACTCCCGCCCACTGGACATGAGCCGACCGCTGTGGGAGCTCTACGTGATAGAGGGCCTGCACAATGTGGAGGGCATGCCGCGCAACAGTTTTGCAATCTACTTCAAGGTGCACCACTGCGCGATGGATGAATTTACCGCGCAGGAACTGCTGCAGTCCATGCACGCATTAACGCCCAACACACGCCAGCACGAAACCTCTGCCCAGCATATTGCCCACCTGCCGAGAAGAGCGCCCCAGCCACTGGAAATGATCATTCGCGGCCTGGTCAATAACTCCGTGAGATCCCTCAGGCTGACACTGCAATCGGCCAGCAATTTCCGTACCCTGACCAAGGTACTCACCCGTCTTTCAATCAAGGTAGCGCAGAACATGGCAGAGGGCGATGCCGCGCGGGATACACCCAGTCGATTCGCCCAACCACTGAGTTCTGCCCGGGTTTTCGAGGGCGCGTTCTATCCCCGTTCTCTGTTTGAAAATTATCTGACCAGAGTTCCTGGCGCCACGCTGACCCACGCCTTGCTCGCAATTTGTGGCGAGGCAATGCGGCGTTACCTGGAGCGGCACGATGAGCTGAACGAATCTTCCTTGCAGGCATTGCTGGAGGTGAATGTACGCAATGCAGGCGCCCACGCCCTGATCGGCAATCGCATCGCCATCAACCAGATTGAACTGCACATACCGGTCACCTACCCGGTGGGGCGATTACAGGCGATCTATACGGCCAGGAAAGAACTGCAGTCCATCGAGAACGCGGAACTCACCAGTTTTCGTCTTCGCTCCCTGTATGAGAATGTACCCGCCCCGCTGCTGGCCTGGATGGGTAAGTTGTCAAACCAGAAAAACAGCGTGAACAGGGCGGTGATGACCAGTGGCAACCTGGGACTGGCAGAGCTGCAAGGTGCCGACAAACCGCTTTACCTGCTGGGTGCCCGCCTGCATGGGTTTACCAGTATTTCGCCGCTCTATAGCGGCTGTGGGCTGATGTTCAGTGCCAGTACCTATGCCGACACCGTGGGACTGACCTTCACCTCGGACCGGGAGATGATGCCCGACCCCGAGACCATGCGTGAGTGCCTGGACGAGGCCATAGCGGCGGTAGCGAAGTTGAAGTCCGGCGGTCCGAAAAGAGTGCGGAAAAAACAAAAAGCTGCCAAACCCCGCAGCCGCGCAAAAACAGGCAAAACCCTGGCGGCCTGAACGGCGCGCGCCCGCCGCGCTCAGTCCAGCAAACGACTGATGGTGCGGGACACGGCGATCTTACCCTGGTCGAAGAATGCCTCGTGGTTCTCTTCAATTTTCGCCAGGTCATAGAGATAGTTCACCATAATACCCGCCGACTGTTCCCGACCCTTCACCGACAGGTCTGCCCCTCCATGCATGCGATGCAGGCGGGCGCCATTGCCCAGGTGAAACCGCGCCACCGGATCGATTGGCGACTCGCCTGACTTTTCCCTGAGCAGGTAGTGCGCACACAACTTCAGTAGTACGGTATATACCGCGCCGTCAACGACCTTACCCATTGGCTCTTTGACCCTGGGAATAAGCTCCTCATCGATCAGGTCGGACAGATCCGCATTGAGCAACCAGCGGCGGAAGCCGGGGACGGGGGACAGGGTCACGAAGGTTTTCAGAGCCGGCATCTCTTTGTTAAGCTCCTCAACAACATTCTTGATCAGGAAGTTGCCGAAGGAAATGCCCGCGAGTCCCGGGTGGCAGTTGCTGATGGAATAAAATACCACCGTGTTAATCCGTTTGGCGGCTGGTGCCTCTCGCTGCTGCATCAAAAGGGGTGACAAATCACCAGGCACCGAGTCGGTAAGTGCTATTTCTACGAATACCAGTGGATCATTGGCCAGGGCGGGATGGAAGAACGCAAAACAACGGCGATCCTCGCGCAGGCGGCTGCGCAGATCATCCCAGCCATTGATCTCGTGCACTGCTTCATAATCAATAATTTTCTCCAGCACCATGGCCGGCGATGACCAGTCGATCTTGCGCAGTTCAAGAAAGCCCTTGTTGAACCAGGAAATAAACAGGTGCCTCAGGTCGGAGTCAATACCCCTCAGGTCGGGGTTATTCCGCAGCAGCGGCAGCAGGTGACCGCGCATGGCCACCAGGGTACGGGTACCTTCGGGCACCATGTTGATGCGCCGGAACAGTTTCTGGCGGGGCGCCTCTACTACCCGGTTCAAGGCCCAAAGGCGGTGCTGGTCGGGTTGGTCGCGATATCGGTCCGCCGCCGCAATGATTGCATCGGGGTCCACATCAAACTCCGTCGCAAGGCTGGTGAAGAAGTCTTCCCTGGCCTCTATGGGCAGCTGCTGGTAGCCCGCGATAATCTCACCCGCCAGCGCGAGACCAGATGCTTCCCCCCGGTGTTCCAGCAAGTCACGGCACAAAAAAACCAGTGTTTCCGCGGAATTGGCCGCGGTGGGTATGCCACGCCGACGCCGCTCCAGGATTTCACGCCCCGCCTCCATAACTGATCCCAGCGTGCGCCCCAGGGTCGTCATGGCACCGCTGACGGGTTTCGCCGGCTCGGGGGAAGATGCGCGTTGGTCAGGCATGTTCACTTTCCTGTATTTGGTAAATTCAATCCACTACCCGCCAGGGGCGACGATACCGCCGCACAAGGTGTCTAGCGCCCTCGCTTGCTGATATAGGCCTCGCGCGCAGTGCCACATTCCGGGTCCAGCAAGCCGCCGATCAATCCGTCGGCATCATTCCAGGCCCGCATCGCGCCCACCATCTGGGCGGTTACAGCGTTGACATGGCTCTTGGTCGCCGCCACAGGCATGACGGGTTTTGCCGCCACCTGGGCAGCCAGGGAGTGAACCTCTTCATCGAGCGCGGTTTCGGCGACCACGCGATTCAGAAAACCGGCAGCCCTGGCCTCTACAGGGTCGAACTCGCGACAGGTAATAACCAGTTCCTTGGTCAATGCCGGGCCGATTTCCCTCACCAGGCGCGGAATACCACCCCACGCCAGGGGAATGCCCAGGTCGATCTCGGGTATCGAAAATCGCGCAGAATCTGCGGCAATCCGCAGGTCACATGCCGCCGCCAGTACCAGTCCGCCTCCCACGCACCAGCCCTGTATCCGGGCGATGGTGACAGCTCTCATAGACTCCAGTGCCTCGGCCATAAGGCGACCCGCATCGGCAGCCTGTCGCAGTCCGGCATCTCCGATGGCGGGAAATCCGTCCAGGTCAGCACCGGCAGAAAAGGCGCGCCCCCTGCCGCCCACAATAACCACCCGCACCTCGGGTTGCTCATCAAACCAGCGCGCAGCGGCCGCGAGCTCGGCCAGCACCTCACCCGAAAGGGCATTCAGTCGCTGCGGGCGATTAAGCCACAGCTGGCCTATCGGGCCGTCAATCGTCACATCGAGCGTTGCAAACATGGCTTACCTCTTGGCATTACAGTTCTTTCTGCGGTGTTTGGTAAGGTGTACCAGTGTACTGAATAAGACCCGGCTATTGCCATTGTATGCAACATTCCGGGCGGGTTTAGTTGCTGGATACCATGATATTGATCACACAATTGATCACGCAACAGAGCGATTGACCGACAGGTGACATCGCGGCCAACGCCGGTCCGCCGGGAACCAGCATCGGTCAGTGGCAGCAAAGCGCTATACAAACAGGGTATTTGTGTCAGACTGTGGGTAACCTGATCCGGACTACTGTCTCGCGCTGCGAAGGCGCCGAAAAACATGAAGACCTGGCCACGTGTTTTACTGATTCTGGCAGTCCTGGTGATTGTGCCGGCCGTTTACGTGTTCGTGCAACTGCGGTCGGTTGACGTGGAACGGCTCAGCGACGATCTCTGGGTACTGCGCGGCGCTGGCGGCAATACGGCGGTACTGCGCACTGATGCGGGGGCGGCAGTCGTGGATACCAAAACGCTGCCCATGCAGGGCGAACGGATCCGCGAGGTGGCCCGGGAACTGACCGGCATGGATACCGTGCTCTTGATCAATACCCACTACCATATCGACCACACCCACGGTAACCCGGCTTTTGAACCGGGCACGCGCGTTCTGTCTACCGAGCGCACGCTCTCCCATCTGCAGGCCCTGGATGCCGGATTCTGGAGTGGAGAGGCGGGCGAGTTAATGCCCAACGAGACCTTCAGCGATAGCATGACGCTCAGGGTGGGAGGCAAGACCATAGAACTCATTCACCCCGGCGCCGGCCATACCGATGGTGACCTGGTGGTACTTTTCAAGGACGAGGGCGTCATTCACACCGGGGACCTGATGTTCAACCACTTCTACCCGAACATCGATCTCGAAGCAGGCGGCAGTTTACAGCAATGGGTGGAATCCCTGGAAACCGTGTTGCGCATGGATTTTACCCGGGTCATCCCGGGTCATGGGGACACCACCGACAGGGCCGGGTTGAGGCAGTTTCTTGCCCTGATCGCCCAGCTGGCGGAGATTGGGCGCAATGCGGCGGAACAGGGCCTGGGTCTGGAGCAGACGCTTGCAACGGAAAAATTGACCGCCGATGCCGGGTACAGGAGAGTTCGACTGATAGTGCCGCTGCACATGGATAGAGAGTTTGTGATTACCCGTGCCTGGGAAGAGGCAACCGGGAATTTCGAACGCCTGAATTGACCTCATCGACAGGCTTATGCTCTGCGCCGGGATAGCCAGGGAGCTACTGCTTCCAATTCGTTGCTCTTTACCCCGCCTTCTGCACCAGAATCTCCAGACCAGCTATACCGATGCGGCCCGCTCCATCGCCTTTCCCAGCAACTCCGGGTTACCGCTGGTGTAGTTCACCACCAGCCGCGAACGACAGATCTGCAAACCGCCTTGGACTGGCTCAAACCAGTTGGTGTACTCTCCCACGACCGTTACCACATCCTGGGGGGACACCAATGGCAACGCGGGATCCTGGAAAATGACGTGGTCGGCCATCAGGTAAGCGGTGCAATACACCTGCTCATCAGAAATCACAGGTCGATGGTTGGTTATCATATGCCGGGTGATATCAAAGCCATTGATAACACCCTGCAGTATCTGCATCCAGTCGTCGCTGTTGCGCGCCACATCCGGTGAGCCGGTAGGATCGCTAATACTGCCGTAATCGATAAAAACCTTATCGGCGAAACAACTGCGAACCAGAGACCAGTCCTTGGTATCAAGGCCTTGAGCGTAACGGTTGTACGAATCGATCATCGCATTGCGCACGTCAATGGCAGCTAAAGCCTTTCGATCATCGGGCATTGTAGTTCCTTGTCAGTGGCGGGGTACGAACCCGGCGGTAAGTGTGGAGGTGTTATCCACCACCATTTCGGCCCCGTTTACGGCACCTGATTCGTCCGAGGCGAGAAATAGTGCCATATTGGCAACATCCTGGGGCTCACCCACCCAGGCGGTATCCATCAGCGCCGCGGTTTCGGGATCCTCCTCCTTGACGACTTCGTAGACGGCCTGGAGCATGGGTGTCGCCATGTTACCCGGGTGTATCGAGTTACAGCGCACACCGTAACCCTCCTGTGCACTGAGGCAGGCGACCGACTTTGTAATGCCACGAATAGCACTTTTTGACGCGGCATAGGCAAACAGGTTGGGGCCACCGTCGATGCTGGCCGTAGAGCACATATTGATAATCGAACCGCGCCCAGCTGGCTTCATTACCCGCAGGGCATGCTTGCAACCGAAGAAAGCGCCATCGGTGCCCACAGCGTGGACCTGGCGCCAGAGTTCCTCACTGGTGTCCTCAATACTGGCCAGCTGCACAATCCCCGCAAAATTCAGCAGTATATCCAACCGGCCGTAATCGCTGATGACGGTGTCGACCAGCTCGGCCCAGGGCTGCTCGCGCGAAACGTCCATTGCCACAAAGCGAGCACCGGCGATTCCCGCCGCTGCCGCAGCGCCGTGCTCCTCGTTGATGTCCACCATGACTAGCTGTGCACCCTCCTGGGCCAGGCGCTGGCTCGCAGCCAGACCCAAGCCGGAGGCGGCACCCGTGATGATGGCCACTTTATCCTGCACACGTCCCGTTGTTGTGGTCACGTTATTTCCCTTGTCATTTTTTACAGGCACAGCCGCCACGCTCTAAGGTTTACTGGGTTCAGTGCGCGGGGGTGATACCTTCTTTTAAAACAGTCAGTACGTACTGTTTATATTAGCGACTATACTGACAGACTGCAATCGAGCAAGCCAATGGCTAGGATTCAGCGCCAGGCACCGTTCCCTCGTGCGAGGCCTTCGCTATTCTATCCCCGTCAAAACGAATAACCTTCTCGGGCACCAGCTCGAGGACAACCCGCAGGGGTGTATCCAGGTAAGCGATTGCAGCCTCGACGGTGGGTGCGGGATAAGGCGAAATAATGTCCGCCATGGCGGGGTAAAACCAGTCTTTGGTGGCCTGGTCCTCATGCAACGTGACCCTGCCCTTGTAGGTGATCTGCTTACCCGGTCCCATGTCGGTGCCCATGCTTGAAATAACAACCGAGGCCCGTGGGTCACGCCGCAGTGCCTTGATACGTGCCCGCTGGCTGGTTGCAGTGAGCCAGATGGCGCCGTCCCGGGCGACATAGTTCATGATGACACCCAGGCCGTGGCCATCCTTGTTGGTCCAGATGAAATTGCATTCGATCTGCTTGTCCAGCAGCTCGCGCTCGCGCTCCGGCGACAGCTCGTACAGCGTGACATCTTCATAGCCCTGCATAGGAATCTCCCTTGTTTTTTAACGTTGAATGCCATTTGAAGGCGTCACGACTTTACGCCTGACCAGGGTTCGCCACCCGGCTATCCGCCTGGCGGTTCTCACCCAGCAAGCGGCGCAGCACGTCCTTGCGCACCTTGCCGCTGGCGGTTCGGGGCAGCTGGGTGACGATCTCAATATGCTGGGGTATTTTCTGGCGGGCCAGGCCCGCCCGATCGGCAAAGGCCGCTACATCTGTCAGTTCCAGCGCAGGGTTTGCATCCGCGGGAACGAGATAGGCACAGACACCCTCCCCCAGCCGCGCGTGAGGCATCGCCACCACCGCCGCCTCGCGTATACCGGGGTGGCCGTGCAGTACATCCTCGACTTCCTTGGCACTGATATTCTCACCGCCCCGGATGATGATGTCTTTCTTGCGATCAGTGATCAGTATGGCGCCCTCCGCCGTGATCCTGCCGATATCCCCCGTGAGGAAATAGCCGTCGCGATCATGCGCCTCGGCGTTCTGGGCCTGATCGGCATAACCGAGCATCGCCCCCGCACCGCGCGCGGCGATTTCGCCGTCCTGATCCACACCGAGCTCACCCCCCTGTTCGTCCAGGATCCTCACTTCATAGCCATAAATTTTGCCATCGGTCCCGGCCGCCAGCTGCTGCTGCGCCTCACCCACAAAACCCAGGGTAATAATGGGCGCCTCGGTGCTGCCGTAAACCCGGAAGGCCTTGCAATTATCCAGCACCTCGTAGGCGTGGTTGATCACCTGGGGAGGCACCGCCGCACCGCCACAGGCAAACAGGCGCATACTGGGCAGGCCGGTGCCATGCCGCTGAGCGGCATCGACAAGTTCCACCAGGAAGGGAGTGGCACCCACGCTGGCCGTGGCGCCTACCCGCTGGATAAACTCCACCGCGGCGTCCGCATCCCATCGCGCCATCAGCGCCGACTTAACCGAAGTAACAAAGGGCAGTACCATGCCCGAACCATAGCCGGTGATATGGGTTACCGGCGATGGCATCAACATGATGTCCCGTTCGTCCAGCTGCCAGTATTCCAGCGAATTCTGGATGACTCGTGTCAGGGTGTTGTGACTGTGCAGAACCGCCTTGGGGCTGCCGGTGGTACCCGAGGTGTACAGAATGGCCTTGATACTGTTGGGATCAACGACCGGCAGGGTATCCAGACTCGCCGGCTTGCAATCGACCAGATTTTCGTAGCGCAGCATCCCCTCGTAGTCATCGCTGGCGCGCACGGTGACGATATGTTCCAGCTCAGGAAGATCTGGTCTGAGAGCCGCCAGCATGTCGGGGAATTCCAGGCTGCGAACCTGTTGTGGAATGTAGATCAGCTTCGTACGGGCATCACGCAGGATAAAGCGCAACTCGTGGTCACGGTAGATAGGAATCACCGGGTTGACGATAAGACCCATGGCTGACGCCGCGATATCCAGCGCCACCGACTCACGCCAATTGGGCAATTGAAAACTGACAACATCGCCCTGCTGCAGGCCCAGGTCGCGCAGGCCGGTGACCAATCGCAGTGCCTCCTGCGCGATCGCGCCGTAAGTGATGGCGGGTTCATCCTCGAGGTAGATCGCCACCTCATCGGGGGTTGCGGCCGCCTTCTCCCAGGCGCCCTGGGCTATGGTCAGGTTTGCCCACAGATGACCGTCGCGCTCTATACGCTGCTCAGTGATGGGATTTTTCATCCCGATGCAACTCCTGACTCCAGCGGGGACATTGGCCCTGCCGGATCAGAGACTGGAAAGAACATGGCCGCCATCTACCGTCAGGTCTGCGCCTGTCATCAGGGCGCCGGCATCGGATGCCAGTAACAACAGGGGGCCGTTCAGGTCGGGCAGGTCACCGCTGCGGCGTTGGGGTATGCGCTGGATAAGCGCTTGTCCGTCCTCCGTCCCGAACCACTCGCGATTGAGGTCAGTGACGAAGTATCCGGGGCATATCGCGTTGACCCTGATGTCATACTGCGCCAGCTCCAGTGCCGCTGTCCGGGTGAACTGCACCACTGCGGCCTTGGATGCCGCATAATTGGTCAGCATTTTCTGCTCCCGGTGAGCGAGGATGGAAGCGATATTCACCACGCTCCCGCCCACACCCGCGGCAATCATTCGACGTGCGGATTCGCGAGTGACATAGGCCACGCCGTTGAGATTGGTGTCGATGACATCCGACCAATCGCTATCGCTCAAATCAACCAGCGGCTTCGGTATGGTAATGCCCGCATTGTTTACCACGACTGTCACCGGACCAAAGGCCTGCTCCGCCGCATCGAATGCTGCGCGGATGCTGGCAGAATCGGTGACGTCCATGGTCACCGCCACAGCTTCTCCACCGGCGGCAACAATCGCCTCACAGGCCTCTCTTACCCGCTCAGTGCGGCGGGCGGCGAGTACTACCCTGGCTCCGGCACGAGCCAGCACCGAGCCGAAGTGGCGGCCAAATCCGCTGGATGCGCCGGTAACAAGCGCCACTTTGCCCTCGAGTAAAAAGGGTTTGAACAACTCGTTCACAGCGCGCCCCTCATGCGTTGATGTACTTGTCCAGGGTCTGGTGGAAATGGCGGATGCGCACTTCCTGGTAATTCGCCAGTACTACTTCGCCGGACTGCAGGTTTTTCAAACCCTTCTGCACCATCTTCAGGTTGCTGAAGTCCTGGTCGAACACCCGGCCCAGGCCACCCTCCAGACCTGGCGCCTCGGAAAATAACTGGTCCTTGTCGAGTTTGTGAACCGCGCAATCCGCAGGCCGCTCCTCTCCCTCGGGGAAACGCATCAGCACAATGATCTCCATGGTACACATCTCATGATTGTCGCCGTAGGGCTTCATCCGATACGTCAGGTTGGGATGGAAGCCAGCCCAGGGCGCGAAGTTCGGAAACAGCGAATAGAGGATGGAATCCATAATCTCGCTATGGGTACAGAAACTCGCCAGATCTGTCTGGTATTGTTCCGAGTAATGCTTGAAGTAGTAGTCGGCCAGCCACTCTCTTGCGGATATGCCCTCGGGCACCTCAACCTGGCTGCCATCGGTCAGCCAGGCGCCATGCTCCAGCCAATCGTTGACGGTCTTATCCGGAGTAATGCCCTCCAGGTGCGGACTGACCACACCCATTGGCGATATAGTGCGGCTGACGTTGTCACCCCAGCAGTCATATTGTGAGTTGGAATCCCCCAGGTAGGGCAGAATCTGCGGATGGGTCTGCACCGTGTGGTAAGACTCGATGAACGCCTCCCAGGCCACCTTCCAGTTGCACTCGATCACCTTCTCGACATGCATCACCTTGAAGGTATTTTCCGGCTGCCAACGCGTGAAATGCTCCGGCAGGACACCCATGTAAGTCGCGAGGGGCGGCGCTTCCGGATTCATGTTCATAAACACCCAACCACCCCACGTATCCACCTGCACCTGGGGCAGGGAAAAGTTTTCTTTGTCGATGTGCGGGAAGTCCCACTCACAGGGCGCACCCAGGAAGTCACCCTCCAGGCTCCAGCGAAAACCGTGGTAGGGACACTTGAACTCTCTTGCTGAACCACAGTTCTGGCGCAGTTGGCGGCCCCGGTGCAGGCAGGCGTTATGATAGCCTTTGAGATCACCGTTCTCCGTGCGGGTTACCACTACCGAGAAGCGAGCAATATCGTAAACAAAGAAATCTCCCGCATTGGCGATTTCACTCTCCCGACACACCGCCTGCCAGGTTCGCTTCCACATTTTTTCCACTTCCAGTTCGTGGAACTCCCGGCTCAGGTAGCGATCCACCGACAGGTTGCTCGAGCCCAGGTAGCTGTCTGTGCACTCGCGCAGTGGCGCGGGCACAGGGTTGGTCTCCCCGTCCAGCATCTGCTGGTAGGAGTCTCCCGGTGAGCGGGCGGCCAGCTGTTCGGGGCTCAGCTCAGATGTATCTGACATTTTCGTACTCCTTTAAATCAGACCTAGCGCTGCAAAATGGTCACGGCACTGATACCCGGGGCACCATATACGTGGGTGTAACCAAGGCGCGGATTACCGGGCACCTGGTGCTCGCCAGCCTCACCACGCAGCTGCAAAATATTCTCGTAAACCTGGCGTAGACCCGAGGCGCCTATGGGTTCACCATTGGCCAGGCAACCGCCGTCTGTGTTGATCGGCATACTGCCGCTGATGTGGGTGGCACCGGACTGGATGAGTTGCTCCTGCTCGCCGTGTTCGCAAAAACCGTTCTCCGCCATATGCATCACTTCGGCGCCGGACTCGGTGTCCTGCAGCTGCAGCACATCGATATCCCCGGGACCAACACCCGCCATCTCGAAGGCGGCCCGGGAAGCATCCACCGTGGGGCCATCAACCTGCTGCAAGGCCTGGCTGGGGGCGAACACCTCGAAAGATCCGAAGCGGCGTGACTTCAGTACCGCGGATTTGAGGTACACCGGCTTCGCGCAATAGTTCTTTGCCTTATCGGCGCGACACAGTACCAGCGCCACACCACCTTCCGAGGGTGAACAGAACATGTACTTGGTGAGAGGATTGCTCACCATCATTGAACCGGCTATCTCCTCTGCTCCCACCGGCTTACGGCGCCAGGCATTGGGGTTGAGGGAACCATTGATAAACGCTTTCTCGGCAACCCGGGCCAGGGTGTTTTCAGAGATCCCGTAGTCATGCATATAGCGCTGAATTTTCATGGCAAAAAACTGCGTGGTCATCATCAGGCCCAACTCGCCATACCACTGGCCCAGCCCCATCGCCGCAGGGTCGGCATTGAAGGCGCCTCGGTCATGCTTGTCGAAACCCGCCACAAGGCCGATATCATGTGCGCCCGAACGGATAGCATTGTAGGCCGTCATCAGCGAACTGCCGCCAGTGGCACAGCCGTTGGCGACATTGATAAAGGGAATGCCTGTGAGGCCCAGCTCATTTCCCAATGCGTCGGCATTGCCCGCACTGGCGCTGCCGCCAAAGGCGAACTCTATGTCGCGCCACTCTACACCCGCATCCTTCAGCGCCAGGCGCGCGGCATGGGCGCCCTGCTGCAATCCGCTGCGCGAGGGTGTGCGTCCAAAAGGGTGAATACCGATGCCTATAATAGCTACGTCCATGACGGCTTCTCTTGTCTGGAATTCATTGTTAACAGTGCGTTGTCGACCTGCCGGGCCCGACGCTCAGGAAATGGGCTGGAAGAAAAAGCTGACAACTTCATCACCATTCGGCTCGGTGCGCCAGGTATCGAAAATCACTTCCATCTCCATACCCACGCGTAATTTCTGCGGATCGTTTTCCGTCAGCCGCCCCTCTACTCTGACGCCGCCAGGCAGCTCCAGGTAGCCGACACCATAGGGCTTGAAAGTCTCCGGCGTTTCGCCGCTGTTATAGGGAGACTTGGGCATAAACTGCTGCACTGTCCAGGTCCAGAGCGTGCCGCGACCGGGCAATTCCTCCACTGTCACGTCCTGCCCACTGCAGGCCATGCAGGACTGGGACACCGGAAAACTGGCGATGCCACAGTTATTGCATCGGCTTCCAAGCAATGCCGGTTTGGCGGCGGGCCAGGTGAACAGCCCCTCGGCGATAGGTATACGATTACTCATTGTCTCGACTTCCCGCGCACATTATTGCCTCCATGCCCGTCCCGACCATCCAGCATCCGCGCAGATCGCATATTGTCACCATTCACAGGCTGAGGTGTTGCATCCAGTTGGCGTGGAAGCCGTTGGGTACACGCCCGGGAATATGGACCTTGCACACCGGCCCGCTGATGAAGTCGCCTGCGCTGAGAATAGTCAGACTCGCACCCTCCTCCGGGTTGTGAACAAAACACATCACCCAGCCGTCTTCCTCGCGATCACTGTCCGGGTTGGGGACATACACGGGCTCCCCGGCATTGGCGTCGGACCCGTGTTCCCACAGGACGGTTTCACCGGTTTCGAAATTGAAGCGGCCAGTACAGTTATAGCCGTGTGCATCTCCCCACTCCCGGTTGGAGGAGGCCGCAAAACCGAAGCGATAGGGCTTGCCCATGCGCCGTTCATCCACCCTGGAGAACTCACAAAATACATCGGAAAACTCCTCGTCGCTGACCCGCCTGGTCGCCGGATCAAGCGTCATGCGGTGCATTCTTCGAGGTTGCTTCTCCACGCCCGTGCCCTGGTCCTGGGTAAACGGAATGGAGTTTATCCATACATAATCGATGATTAACTTACCGTCACGCTCAAAACCATTGCAGTAGTGCCAACTGAAAAAGGCCTCGGTTTCAAACACGATGTTCTCACCCTGCCCGCTGCGGGGGATAGCGATAATCCGGGTACCCAGTTCGGGCTCCCACATGAACGGATTTTCGCCTTTCATGGCTTTTTCCACACTGTGGAAAGACGGGGCATAGAAAATCACGACGTAGTTATCGGTAATTTGCAGATCGTGGATGATGCCCTTGCGCGCAAACTCCACCGGTATGGTTTTCATGTGCTTGCCGCGAGCGTCGAAGATCTGTACCCAGTAATTGGGGCTGTCCCAGCGCTGGGTACAGGACACCAGCTGCCCCGTGGTCGGGCACACCTTGGGGTGGGCGGTCAATGCGTCGCCCGGCTGCAGTGCACCGCCATAATCATAAAGCCCGACGGTGGACAGGTCGGGGTTAAGCAAATGCGGGAAACCGCCCTCCCACATCGCCAGCAATTTTTCGCCGTGGTAGATCACATTGGTGTT
Organism: uncultured Gammaproteobacteria bacterium; assembly: GCA_963765545.1. Taxonomy (GTDB): domain Bacteria; phylum Pseudomonadota; class Gammaproteobacteria; order Pseudomonadales; family Halieaceae; genus JARRPM01. The sequence continues at coordinate 1,239,382 of CAVXWW010000004.1, forward strand.
GGCGGTATTGCGAACCGGGTTGGGTTCGCCACCTGCGTCGATGACATCCTGCGGCACCGGAAGCAATTTTCCAACACTGCCATAAATGGTGCGGTTGAATTTGCGTTCTGTCTGGAGGTGGCTGGTTTGAACCCATCGATTCTTGTATTGAACCTGGCCATCCTTGAAATACACCGCATGGACCATACCGTCCCCGTCCAGCGGGTAAACATAATGGTTGGGCTGGTAGGCCACGTTGGCCCCGTCGCGCATATAGGCGCCCAGCAAATTGCTTGGAACCGTACCCTCGACGCGCAGCTGGGTTTCATCGAAATCCCGCTCCTCATCAATGGGCGCATAGTTTCCCTGTAAATAGGGAAAGGCACTTAAATCCATGAAATAAACCTCGCAGTGGCGAATTTCGGTGCTAAACGCTTCTTTTATCAGCCCGGATACTAGCAGCTCAGTTCCCTTAAAAACAGTCCCGTCTGTTTCTTTTTTGCCCGAACAGGGCTACAGTTAACCCCCTGAGACGCAATGCCCCGGCCACCCGACCTGTATGCCGGAAGGCCAGCCCTATGCCCTGTGGACGCGATACTATTAGCATCACGGCTGCAACCATGGCCAGAGAAATCAAATAACAGGAGTAATGCCATGAGCATGCCCAAAGAGAAGCTACTGCGAGCTTATCGTCAGATGAAAACCATCCGTGAATTTGAAGAGCGTGCTCACGCGGAAATCATGAATGGTCAGATTCCGGGTTTTACCCACCTCTACACTGGCCAGGAAGCCAATGCCGTGGGTGTGTGCGAGCAACTTACTGTCGAGGATGCGATTGTCAGCACCCATCGCGGCCACGGTCACTGTATCGCCAAGGGGGCAGACGTCATTGGCATGATGAAGGAACTGTGGGGTTCCTCTGAGGGATTGTGCAAGGGCAAGGGCGGCTCCATGCATGTCGCCGATTTCGAGAAGGGCATCCTGGGCGCCAATGGAATCGTTGCGGGCGGCCCCCCTATTTCGGTAGGGGCGGCACTGGCCGCCAAAATCCGGGGCAACACCAATGTCGCCGTGTCCTTCTCCGGCGATGGCTCGGTCAACCAGGGCACCTGCTTCGAGGCCATGAACCTGGCGGTGGTACTGCAAGTGCCCGCCATCTTCGTCATCGAGAACAACTACTACTCAGAGCACACAAGTATCAGCTACGCCGTGGGCTGTGACGACCTCAAGGCGCGCACCGAGGCCTTCGGCTTCCCGGTATTTGTCGCCGATGGCGCCGACTTTTTCGACGTCTACGACGCCGCTGGCAAAGCGCTGGCACACGCCCGCGCAGGCAAGGGTCCGGCGGGGATATTTGTCGAACAGGGCCGCTACCACGGTCACTTCGTGGGGGACCCGCAGTTCTACCGTGACGAGGGCGAGTTGGATGACCTGCGCGAGAACTTTGATTGCCTGAAAAATTTCCGCGCCCGTATGGCGGATACCGGCGAACTCAGCAGCGACGAGCTTGACACTGTGGACACCGAGGTAAACGCCCTGATCGACAAGGCCGTTACCGAGGCCAAGGCCGCACCACGCCCGACTCCTGACCAGGTCGCGCAAGACGTCTATATCAACTACGGGGCCTGAGGGAGACAACCATGCCAGTAAAAACTATGCGCGATGCCATCAATGAGGCCCTGCACCAGGCTATGGCTGCAGACGACTCGGTATTTGTGATCGGTGAGGACGTGGCCGGCTGTATGGGCACCGCGGGTAAAGAGGGCAGCGTGGGAGGCGTATTCGGCGTCACCACGGGGCTGTATGAAAAGTTCGGTCCGCTGCGCTGTGTGGATACGCCGATATCAGAGTCTGCCATTGTCGGGGCGGCCTCCGGCGCTGCGCTGATGGGTATGCGCCCGGTGGCGGAGATCATGTTTGCCGATTTCATCGGCGTATGCATGGACCAGATCATCAACCAGATGGGTAAATTCCGCTATATGTTTGGTGGCAAGACTACCTGCCCGGCAGTCATCCGGTTCGCATCGGGCGGTGGCTTCAGTGCCGCGGCCCAGCATTCACAGTCCATGTACCAGGTGATGACGGCCTTCCCCGGACTGAAAATCGTCATCCCCTCCAACGCCTACGACGCCAAGGGCTTAATGTTGCAGGCGATTGCCGAGGACGACCCCGTGCTCTTTTTCGAGCCCAAGGCGCTGTACCAGACAAGCTGCGAGGTCCCCGACGAGATGTATACCATTCCCTTCGGCGAGGCCGTCATTGTACGCGAGGGGGATGACTGCACCGTGGTTGCCTTTGGCCAGATGGTCAGCCGCGCCGCAGCGGCCATAGACGCACTGGCGGAACAGGGTATTACCTGCGACCTTATCGATCCCCGCACCAGTTCACCGCTGGACACCGCCACCATACTCGAGAGCGTGGAGGCCACCGGCCGCCTGGTGGTGGTGGACGAATCGCCACCGCGCTGCGGACTCACTGCCGATATCGCCGGGCTGGCAGCGGACAGGGCATTCCATTCCCTCAAGGGACCCATCAAGCAGGTGTGCGCACCGCACAGCCCGACACCGTTCTCGCCGGAGCTTGAGGCAGCCTACCTGCCCTCGGAGGAAAAAATCGTGGCTGCAATCAGGGAAACCATGGCATGAGCGAGATCTACCCCATTGCCGTCCCAAAGTGGGGCATTGAAATGATCGAGGGTACCCTCAATAGCTGGAACAAACGGGAAGGTGATCCCGTTACCAAGGGTGATGAGGTGTTCGATATGGAATCGGACAAGATCGTCAACGTCTGGGAGTCTCCGGTAACCGGTGTACTGCGACGTATCATTGTCACAGAGGGGGATGCCCAGCCGGTGGGGGCACTGCTTGGGATCATCGCCAGTGCAGACGTCAGCGATGCGGACATCGATACTTTTATTACCCACTATGCGAACGGAAAGACAAAAGAAGCGGCGCCTAAAACGACAACGACCAGTGCCGGCGCAGGGCCGAACGACGCAGCGTCCCGAACCAACCCGGTGGTTAGACAACTGGCGGATAAACTCGGCGTTGACCTCAACACCGTGACAGGAACGGGTCGCAGAGGCCGCATTACCCAGGAGGACGTACAGGCGGCTGCTGCCGGGGCCAGCGGATCGGAAGCTATCGCGGGCGTGGAAATTATCCCGCTGTCTGCCACCCGTAAAACCATCGCCAGACGCCTGACCGAAGCGAAGCAATCGATTCCCCACTTTTACCTGACGGCGGAGTACGAACTGGATGGCCTGCTGGCGCACCGCAAACAGCTCAACGAGGGCAGTGAAACCCGGGTATCCCTCAATGACCTGATCGTCTCATGCGTGGCGCAGGCCCTGCTCAGGGAACCACGGGTAAACGTCAATCTGGTGGGCGATGAGATTCACCAGTTCGGGCAAGCGAATATCTCGGTGGCCATCGCCACCGATGAAGGGCTGTATCCCGCCACCCTTCGCAACGCCGACGCACTGACAGTGGCTCAAATTGCGCAAGCAACCAGTGCATTGGCAGAAAAAGCCCGGACCGGCAAACTTACCAGGGACGATATGTCCGGCGGCTCTTTTACCGTTTCCAACCTGGGGATGTTTGGTGTGAGCAACTTCACCGCCATCATCAACCCGCCCATGGGCGCCATTCTCGCCCTTGGCAAGGGGGAACAAAAAGTGGTGGCACGAAACGGTGCAGCCACTGTCGCCACCTTGATCAGCGCTACCCTGTCCTGCGACCACCGTATTATCGACGGCGCCGTCGGTGCGCGGTTCCTGCAGGTTCTGGGAGAGGTCATCAACGAGTTCTCAAACTGACCAACTGGAGCAGGCCCATGAACAGCAAACTGGAAGACGAACTGGCCCTGAGAAACCTGATGTCCCGCTATGTGGATGCGGTGAACCGCCGGGATGCCCAGGCATGGGCCGCCACCTGGGACGACAATGCCAGCTGGAACCTGTTGGGCAACGATGTAACAGGCAAAGACAATATCATTGCTCTCTGGCAACAAATGATGGCCGGGTTTGAGTTCGCCCTGATGATGCCCAGCTCTTGCCTGTTCGCCGTCGACGGTGATACCGCCAGCGGCCACTGGTACCTGCAGGAATATACCCGGGATACGCAAGGCAACACCGGCAACATCATCAGCCGTTACCTCGATACTTACAGCAAGCGCGATGGGCAGTGGCTATACCAGTCCAGGGACTACAGTTTTATCTACCATGGCCCTGCCGACTTGAGTGGCACATACACCGCGCCGTAATAGGATACTGATTCAGGCGCGAGTAATTAACATGCGCCGCCATTGGAGTCGCTGCGACGGAGCAGCTGTGACGGCAGCCGGTCGCGACAATAAAAATCAGTCAACCCTGATTGTTTCTAGCCGGGCAATCTGCTAACTTGCTACAGTCGACAAGCTCAAAAATACACAGCCCACAATAGGGGTTTACCATGACCGTCCTGATCGCCGGAACCATTGATATTGCCGCGGACAAACGCGATCCGGCACTGGCCGACGCCGCGGCCTTGATGGCAGAAACCCGTTCACAACCCGGCTGCGTACACTACGTCTGGTCGGCAGACCCGACATCCACCACACGGGTCTATGTCTATGAGAACTGGGAAACCACCGAGGACCTGGCGGCGCACCTGGCCGGCACCTACTACGCCCAGATGCTGGGCCTGCTGGGTAAGTATGGCGTAAGTAACGCGGAAGTTTCGAAGTTCAAAATCGCCCTGGAAGAGCCCGTTTACGACCCCGAGGGTAAACCTCGCGCCGACTTCTTCACCGAGTAAGAGACCACAAAACCCAGTAAAGGACAGACGCCTGGTGACAACAAAAAAAGTAAAAACCTACTGCCGTTTCTGTCACGCCTACTGCCCTATGGAAGCCACCGTAGAGGATAATCGCCTGATCGCGATTGAGCCGGACACCAGCAATGAAATCTATGGCGGCTACACCTGTATCAAGGGACGGCAGCTGGCGGAGCAGATCTATCACCCCACCCGCCTGCAAGAATCGCAAAAGCGGCAGCCCGATGGCAGCTTCGCGGCCGTAAGCAGCGAACAGGCCATGGATGAAATCGCAGAGAAACTGCAGGCGATACTGGCGGAATTCGGGCCGCGTAGTATTGCCAGTTACAATGGCACCTACTCCTACCAGAACTCCGCAGCCCAGGCCGTTGCCAGGGCTTTCCACAATGCCATTGAGTCGCCGTCTTTCTACACCAGTGTCACCATTGACCAACCAGCGAAGGTAGCCATAGGGCCGGCCCGCATGGGCTGGTGGAACGCAGGCAGCCATATGTGGTGCGATGCCGATGTGGCCATGATCATAGGCAACAATACGCTGGTGTCACACTATTCCATCCCCGGTGGGATACCCTCTTTCAGTCCGTTCAATGCCCTGCGCGAGGGTAAGAAACGAGGCGTCAAGGTAATCTGCATAGACCCGCGGGAAACCGAAGTAGCCGCCCGCTCAGACCTGCACCTGCAGGTGAAGCCCGGACAGGATGCTGCCCTGCTCGCCAGTATCATCCAGGTGATCATCGCGGAGGAGCTCTATGACAAGGACTTCTGCAACCGGCACACCCGGGGCCTGGATGAACTGGACAGGGAAACCCGCGCCTTTAACCCGGAGCTGGTTGCCGTTGCCGCCGATATACCTGCCGACCAGATACGTGAGGCTGCAAGACTGTTTGCAGCGGGCCCCAGGGGCTCTGCCGTTACCGGTACCGGCCCCGAAATGGGACCCCATCCCAATTTGCTGCAACACCTGGTTCAGGCACTGAACGCCATTTGTGGACGCCATTATCGCGAGGGTGAGCGCCTGCCCAATCCCGGTGTACTCACCGCCCCGGCCCAGCGCCGGGCGCAGGCCACCTCGCCACAGCCCCAGTGGCTCAGTGACGGCACACGCAGCAGAGTCTCCTCTGACATAGGCGAGATGTTTGTACTGTCGCCCTACGGGCCCCAGGGTGAAATGCCCACGGCTACCATCGCCGATGAGATGCTGCTGCCGGGCGACGGCCAGATCAAGGCGTTGATCTGCGTAGGCGGCAATCCCCTGCTGGCCTGGCCGGACCAGGAGAAAACCCTGGCAGCCCTGTCTGGGCTGGAGCTGCTGGTGTGTATCGATATCAAGCTGGCCGCCACCGCACAACTGGCGGACTACGTGCTGGCCCCCAAGCTCTGCCTGGAACGGGAAGACGTTACCCTGCTCACAGACATCTGGCATGACAAGGCCTATAGCCACTACACCCCTACGGTGGTTGAAGCCGAGGGCGACAAGATCGAGGAGTGGGAGTTTTACTGGGGCATGGGCAAGCGTATGGGACTTGCCATGAGCCTTGACAATGGCCCCATAGCCATGGATAAGAAGCCGGCGAAGTTCGACCTGCTTGACAATATCACCGCGGGCTCAAGAGTGCCGCTGACGCAGATACGCCAGAGTGTCGGGGGCACCATATTCCCGGGGCTGGACGTCATCATTGAGGGCGCCGACCCTGCAACTCAGGGCCATCTGGAACTGTTCCCGAGCGGGCTCAAGGAAGAGTTGGCGGCGGCGTATCGCGATACTCAAACCGAAGGCACCAACGAATATTCACATCTGCTGGTCAGTCGTCGAATGAAGAACACCTACAATTCCACCGGCCCGGAACTCAGCCTGCTGAAAAGCAAGGGCACCACCAACCCGGCGTTTATACATCCGCAGGACCTGGCGGCACTGGGTATTACTGATGGTGATATTATCGAGGTGTCTTCAGCCCACGGCAGGATTCCGGCGGTGGCCGCGGCCAGTAACGATATCAAATCCGGCGTTATTTCCATGTCTCATTGCTGGGGCGGCAGCCCTGACCCGGCGTATGAATCCGACGCCCGGGTGCGTGAACTGGGCAGCAATACAAACCGCCTGATAGACAATCGGCAGCACGCTGAAAAATATTCCGGCATGCCGCGCCAGAGCACCATTCCGGTAGCGATCAGGAAGTTGGCCTGAACTGTGACAACAGCCGTTCCGAGCTCAGAGTTTTGTATATAATGTACGACTATCGCGGCCTGTTTAAATCAGGCGTATCTGTTTTTTTATTTTCCGCCCAGCCCTGGAGGGCCCATGGCCACCAATAAGTCTCAACCTAACAAAGATGCCGCCAGCCCTGGCGACGGGGACATCAGCTGGCAGGCACAAAAAAGTGCGATGACAAGGGACCGCATCCTGGACGCGGCGATCAGCTGTTTTGTCAACCTGGGTTATACCAATGTCACTACGGCCAAGGTGGCCAGCGTTGCAGGTGTCTCACGAGGCGCCATGCTGCACCACTTTCCCTCCAAGACCGAACTCATCCAGGCAGCCGTAGAATACCTGCACGGCAAGTTGCTGGAAGACTATACCGAGCGCGTCAATGCCATTCCGAAAACAAAGAAAGGCAAGCAGCACCGCCGCGCGGGTCTGGACGCCTACTGGAAACACCTGACCGGCGACCTCGCCACCGCTTACCACGAGTTGTGTGTGGCCGGCCGCACGGACCCCGAACTGCAGCAGATCCTGCGCAGCTCAAGCGCCCTGTTTGACGAGCATGTGCACCAGACCAATGCGGTGTTGTTCAAGGAGTGGAATGACCGGGGTGACCGCTACCTTCTGGCCATGGATATCACTAAGTTCATGATGGAAGGCATGGCCATGGGCCAATTGACCGTAGACCGCTCGAAGCGTATCCCGCAGCTCCTGGATTACCTGGGCGACCGGCTGGAAGAAATATTCAAGGACGGTGAGTCCAGCGCGATAGGCAGGCACTCGAACAGGAAATAGTCGCCACGAGCATGCGCCTTGTGCCCCCATTTGCACCAAAACCGGAGAGACTCCAGTGACAGACCAAGCAATCAATTATGACGATGTAAAACAGTATCGCCTGGACCCCGAACGCGAAAAGGAGCTGGTGCATGCCGCGGGAGAATGCACATTCATCTGGGCGAATAAGGCGGGCCACCCGATTGGCGTGACAACTGCCTACGTGCCCGCCAAGGGCAAGATCTGGATGACCGCAACCCGCGAACGCGTCCGCATCAAAGCCATCGCCCGGGACGGTCGCTCCTCCATCGTCATCACAAGCACGGGCACGCCGATGGGCGGCGGGAAAACAGTCACCTACAAAGGATATACCGTCATCCACGATGATCCCGAAATCAAGCACTGGATGTACACATTACTGGCCGGCGGCATGGTGCATGCGTCAAAACAGGACCCCGACAATGCCTTCACCGCCGGCATAAACCCGGAGATGTTCATCCGCTTCCTGGACACACCAGAACGAATTGTGTTGGAGTTTACACCGGAGATGTCTATCCCGTTTGATGGCGACAAAATGGCCGCAGGCACTGCCCAGGCCTATGCGGACTTCGTAAAACAGGATGCGATAGACCAGCAAAACTGACCCGGCGCCGACTAGCCAGACTAGCGCGCCAGGGACATATAACGCTGGAGATAGTAGTCCTCATCGCCGTAGAGTTTGGATAGCAGCAGCAATCGCTTGAAATGGTGCCCCACCACCAGTTCGTCCGTCATACCAATGCCGCCGTGCAGCTGCACCGCCTGCTGTGACACATACTTCCCTGCCTCCGCCAGCTTCACTTTCAGCGCGGCGCAGGCCCGGGGGGTTTCGGGGCTGCCCTCGTCCATACGGATAACCGCGTTGTAAAGCAGTGAGCGTGTCTCCTCGACTTTCAGGTACATATCGGCCATACGATGCTGCAGGGCCTGGAACTTGCCGATCGGCTGGCCAAACTGCTCGCGGGTGCGGGTATACTCCACCGTCGCGTCCAGCAGAACCTGCATGGCACCCAGCGCCTCGGCGCCCATGGCAACAATGGCATCGTCCATCGCTGTTTCTATCAGGGCGTACGCTCCGCCCACAACACCGAGTACGCAATCAGCATCTACCGACACATTGTCCAAGTGCAGGTTTGCGGCGCGACTGCCGTCTAACGCCGTGAAGGCTTCCAGCTTGATCCCTGAGAGGGCCGTATCCACGATAAAGAGTGTGATTCCATCTTGCTCCCGACCCTCGCCCGATGTACGCGCGCTCAGCACCAGATAATCAGCACAGTGGCCATTGATTACTGCGATTTTGCTGCCATTAAGAATGTAACCCCCAGGCGTTACCGCAGCCTTGCAAGCAACCGCTGCCAAATCATAACCGCTGTCAATTTCCGCAAAGGCAAAAGCCCACTGCCTGCTGCCCTCAATGATGGCGGGTATATGACTTGCCTGCTGCTGCGCTGTTCCACCACGCCGCAGTAAAGCGCCGCAGGTAATCACGGTAGGCAGGTACGGTTCACGCACCAGACCACGGCCCAGTCCCTCGCACAAAACCATCACGTCCGCTGCGCTGCCGCCTATGCCTCCCTGGGCGTCGCTGAAGGGCACACCCAACCAGCCCAGGTCGGCAAACTGCTGCCAGGACGACGGATCGTAGCCCGCTTCAGTACTCGCCAGGCGGCGATGACGTTCAACATCACAGTGATCGGCGACGAATCGGCCGACACTGTCCTGCAACAACACCTGTTCTTCAGAGAGGGTAAAGTTCACAAAAGCACCGGGATAAAGTGTTAAATCGCCGGATCAACCGACAAAAAGAAGTGACTCGGATGCTAGCAAAGCGCTCTTCACAAAACAATCAGTCCTTACTGTTTTATTATGTCGAGATTTGACCTAGACTCTGGGTGTATTGTACCCGCTCAATCCACCATCCCCGGACAGGCCGCTTATGCCCAAGCTGAACCTGAGCGCCGACGAAGTGCTCACCACCACACGCGCCGTGCGCAAACGCCTTGACCTCAGCCGCCCGCTGGACATGACCGAAGTCCGGCAGTGCCTTGAAATCGCGCTGCAGGGGCCCTCGGGCTCCAACGGCCAGGGCTGGCACTTCGTCCTGGTCACCGAACGAGACACAATCGCGACCATAGCCTCTTACTATCAGCAGGCTTTCGCCGTGTACGAGGCGGGACCATACCAGCCAACCCGGCGACATACCGACGATCCTTCCATGCAGCAGACCCAAAAGCGGGTACTGGACTCGGCCAGCTACCTGGCGCAGAACCTGGCGGACATGCCCGCCCTGTTGATCCCCTGCTGTGACGGCAGGGTAGACGCGCCGGAACTGCCACTGGCTGGCGTGGCCAGCATGTTCGGTTCTATCCTGCCATCGGTCTGGAGCTTCATGCTGGCGGCCCGGGAACGAGGTATCGGTACCTGCTGGACTACGCTGCACCTGCAATACGAGCAGGAAATCGCAGGTTTGCTGGGTATCCCTGCCGATAAAAGCCAGGTCGCCATGATACCGCTGGCCTACACCCTGGGCACGGACTTCAAACCGGCGCCCAGGAAGTCCCTGGAGGGCGCACTGCATATCGACCACTGGTAGGAATGCCCTGCCAGTAAAGCGGAGCCAGCTATGGTGTCACCGGTCGGGTGACTTCGGCAGCGCGCTGCCGAAATAGCAGCGGCCAACCCTGCGACCGAATCCAGTTTCGCTTCGATGTCTTTAGCAACCAGGAAGAACTGTGCGCCCGCTCCGTGGTGACCTGCCTCCTCATTCTCAGAAAACTCATCCAGCGTCTTTTGAAGTTGCCCGATGTAATTGCTTTGATCCACGGGATGAACAAAGCTCTGGTAGCAGGCACGTTTCTGAGACATTGTCTCCCACCCGTTAAGCGCAAAATGACGGCATTCTCAAAAGAGCGTCGCGACGATGGCGCGCGTGAGATCACTATCTCGGCTCGGCTATAAGCACGGGTATCTTGCGGCTGGTTTTTGCCCGGTATGCATCGTAATCCGGATAGGCAGACACACCTGCTGCCCGGAGTTTTCCCGTATGCTAGAGATTACCCTTGTGCTGAACACCATCGACCGGGAGATTGACGCCGGCTACCCAGGATGCCCGGGGGGAGGCGATAAAAACCACGGCGGAGGCGACCTCAATATCGGTGCCCAGGCGCCCGAACGGGATGCTGTTGCATATGCTCTCATAGTATTGCGGATTGTTGTCCTTGATTTGTTCCCAGAGTCCGCCCGGAAACTCGATCGATCCCGGTGCCACGCAGTTGACCCGAATGCCGCTTGGAGCCAGTTGGTTGGCCATTGTCTTGGAGTGACTGATCAGAGCCGCCTTAACTGCTGCATACGCAGGCGGAGATCCCGCTTCCATGCCGGAAGTCGAGGAGATGTGCACGATTGCGCCACCCCCGGCCTCCTCCATCCAGGGTACCACCGCCCAGGTAGCGCGGACGCTGCCCATCAGATCCACCTGCACGCCTGTCCCCCAACCGGCCTCATCGTCGGCGAGCCCGAAGCCCGAGGTGTTATTAATGAGAATGTCCACGCCGCCCAGGGCCGCCCTGGCTGCTTCCAGAAATCCCGTTAGCGCTGCCGGATCGCCGACATCACAGCTCTGGGCAAACGTACTGACGCCCAGCGCGGCGATCTCCTTGCGGGTAACTTCCAGCGCGTCGGCGCCGCGAGCGCAGATCGCCACGTCTGCACCCTCTTCGGCGAAAGTCAACGCAGTCGCCCGGCCGATACCCTTACTGCCGCCGGTGACGATAACTCGCTTACCCTTCAATCCCAGATCCATGGCTGTTCCTCATTGTGGTCTAACGATCCCTGCTCGGCAGGTATCAATGATGCGGACTCAAAGTATAGACAATTAAACGGGTCGCAGTTGATACGTGGCGACGCGAGGGTCAAATCCACTGGATTACATGCAGCAGCCTGTGGATGACCGCTAACAGGGTCGGAGGAGACAAGATGGGGCAAGATGCACCAGGGCAAGCTACCAACGCATTGCCGCGATCGGATAGTTCAGCTACTCTCGGTAGCGACCAACTACCTTTTACTCAGGTGGGCTGTAAGGCCACAAGACAAGCATTTCGCATTTGGAGTAAAGGAGTCACCACTTGAAATCCATCGGCAGACTAATAATAACCATGTGCCTTATGATTGTGTGCGTTGGGTGTTCCAAGCCCACAGACACAATTACTCCGACACCCGATACAGCCCCTGGCACTCGTTCAGCGGATCAATCGGTATCGGAAAACCAGCGTCTCAATCAATGGTTGGATGCTCGCCACGAAGAACTGCTGTCCCGCCATCCTAATTGGATGACACGGCTGGGTCGGAAGGATCGGTATGACGAAATCAGCGACTACAGTGAGGCGGCAGAAGATGAAGAGCTGCAATGGCGTGCTGCCACCGTCGATGAATTGAAGTCAAATTTTAGTTACTCCGAATTATCCGATGAAGCCCGTATCTCATATGACTTGTGGATTTATCAATACGAAAGTGACAAAGCCCTGGCTCCGTATCGCAGGTATCGGTACATATTTACCCAGATGCTAGGCGAGCACACTTTTTTGCCAGGGTTCTTGATCGAATTCCATAAGGTCGATAACGAATCTGACATGCTCGCCTACATTTCCAGAATTGGTGGTATATCCCGAGCCATACGCCAGCTACTGGAGCGGGCAAAACTCGGAGCTGCCGAGAGTGTACGTCCTCCCGGTTTCGCCTACGCGGTTGTGATCGAGGAAGCGAGAAATTTGGTAACCGGTATCCCATTTACAGAAGATAGCAATCAGGAATCTGCACTATGGGCGGATGCAAACGCCAAGATTGCCGCCCTGGTCGAAGCCAAATCGATTGATGAAGACACTGCGGTTGAGTTAAGAAGAGCAACGAAAGAGGCATTATTACAACACTTTCAACCCGCATACATGGAGCTCATCACCTGGTTTGAGGCAGATATTGATAACTGCTCTGATGAGCCAATAGGTGTCGGCGCACTGCCCAATGGTGACGCTTTCTACAATGCAATGCTGGCGGATAACACAACCGGGAAATTGACAGCAAATGAAATTCACGAGATAGGGCTGCAGGAGGTGGCGCGAATTCGCCATGAAATGGAAGCCATCAAGGAGAAAGCAGGATTTGAAGGGTCATTGGCAGACTTCTTTCAATTTGTCAGGAGTGACCAACAGTTTTACTACACCAATGATGAGGCAGGAAGGCAGCGCTTCATAGGGCGCACGGAAGAAGCTTTCTCTTTCATCAACGGCAAGCTGCCCGAGTACTTTGGAATATTTCCAAAAGCGGAATTGGTGGTAAAACGCGTGGAGGCCTTTCGCGAGCAAGACGGTGCCTACCCGTTCTACAGCCCGGGAACCCCAGACGGTTCACGCCCGGGGACGTATTACTTACACCTGTCTGATATGAGTGCGTTGAACACGACTGAACTGGAATCGACTGCCTACCATGAAGGCAACCCGGGTCATCATATGCAGACCTCAATCGCGCTTGAACTTGAGAGCGTACCGGTATTCAGAACCCAGGCGTGGTTTACCAGCTATAGTGAAGGCTGGGCCCTGTATTCTGAAACGTTGGCAAAAGAGATGGGGGCTTACGAGGATCCCTATTCAGACTTTGGGCGGCTTACAAACGAATTGTGGCGTGCCGCCCGGCTGGTGGTTGACACAGGAATACACGCCCAGAACTGGACTGAAGAACAGGCCGTGAACTACTTACTGGAAAATTCTACAGCTCCCGAGATCACCGTCCTATCTGAAGTTCGGCGTTACTTTGTATTGCCTGGCCAGGCCACCTCGTACAAGATCGGGATGCTGAACATACAGCAGCTGCGCGCAGACGCAGAAGCCAAATTGGGTGATAAATTTGATATTCGCGGATTCCACGACACAATTCTTGGCGGCGGACCGTTACCCGAACCTTTATTAGCCAAAGCGGTGAAAAACTGGATCGAAAAGATCGGTGTCAACTGAGCTGCACCGACCTGATCGACATCATAAAAACGACTGCCGCTAGCACCTTTCAGACGATATGGGAGCTGCTCCAGGGCGGGCTGGGTGACCGCTTTAGGGGTGTTGATTCAACTCGTCAGCTTTTTTGGCAGCTAACGACGCGAAGCGGACCAAATCTAGCCTGATTAAAAAAAGGGCCCGATATCGGCTTGCGCCTCACTGCGGGTTCAGGGTCTTTTCGCGAGACGGCAACTTTGGTATTGCTCCTTCAGTAACTAAGTGACAAAGTGTCTAAATGCACCGCACGTTAATCCCTATCCTCGTTATGTTCCTCGGCCGATACTCAGCTTACTCACTCTCACGCACGCCGGTAATTACTGAAAACACTCAATGGTAGTCTGCCACAAACATCGCTACGTATTTATCCAGACCATGAAGACGGCCTCGACGACAATAGCCGCTGAGTTGTGCCTGCATTACGACGGCCGGATGATCCTGCATAAGCACGCCACTCTCGGCGAATACCTCGCCCAGGCCGGTAGCGACGAGAAAGATTACTTCAGTTTTGCAGGGGTTAGAAATCCACTGGACGTGGCAGTTTCACGATTCGTCCTGCGCCGCTCCAGGAACCGCAATGCGGACCAGGCCCATCAAGAACAAAACCGTTTTATTCATGAAAATGATGGTGATTTCGGGGCGTATTTTCGCCGTTATGGCACCTCTCCCGGCGTAGGGGTCGGTGTCGTGCCGAGCAACTGGCCCAGTCCGGAATTTCAATCGATAGACCATATTTATCGATACGAGGACCTGCAGTCTGAATTTTCAAAGATACTGCAAAAGATCGGTATTGATCAGATCCGGGAGCTGCCGCAGGATAACCGCACGGACGCCAAGACCGACTTCTTATCTTATTACGACGACGAAACCCTGGCGCTGGCCTACAAAGTGTATCGGCCGTATCTGGATCGCTGGGGATATGAAGTACCTGCTAGATTTCGCACACAAAGTCCCTGGACGCAAATAAATACCACCCTTCTGAGTCGACTGCGTAAATGGGCCACACCCACAGGGAAGTAAGCTGACGCATAATTGCCGCCGCAACTAGTCAACTTCAGTCACAAAGTTCCAGGCCGAGCCAAAGCGCAAGAAAGTGGCACAAGGTCGACAAAATCCTGGCTAATCCAAAAATGGCCGGATGTCCGGGTCAGTCCATAGAACAGGCCAGAACTGTCCTAGATATCCGGGTCAGTCCATAGTGCTCAACGAGGTGGTCCGATCTAGAGGGGCCAAACCACACAACGGCCGTTTCATTGTGACACACTCAGGCCGATTCTATCAGCGATAGCTATTCCCGGGTTCACCTCATACCCGACATCATGAGATGGAAAATCCGGCCCTGGTTTGATCTCTTGGGCGCCACGTTATGACATTGGACACCCCAAATCATAGGCAACAAAAACCCGCCGTAGCGGGTTGGTAGTGATTCCTCAGTATGACCGCTGTTTTGCCAGTCTAATCCTGAATAGAAATCAGCAGTCGGATTACACAATAACTTTCTGTCTCAAACTGATCGTCTTCACCATTCGGGTCGGCGTTATCAGCAAGGCTATTACAGGTCATCGTACCTCCTGAGGCTGCTATATCCTCTGGAATGCCCAGGGATATTGCCAGATCGTAAGGAGTTGAAGCAAAGATGGTGGCACTACCATTTACCAGAAAAACATCCTGGGCGGGGTAAAAAATCTCGTCTAACCCGAAGGGCGTCATAAATTGACCGCCACCGGGTAGTTGTCCGAAGCTGTTACTGATGCCGCCACCCTCCGCAGCGAACGTCAGACCATCGATGCTCACTACATAAAAGGATGGTAAGAAATTCGCCTGTCCACTCAGAAAGAAACTGTCAAAGTCCTGGCATACCAGCATTTCCCCCCTCTGCTTCGGGTTACTTTTGTCTTCTTTGACCCGCCCGGACTTATCCTGATTCAGCACTCTATGCAGACTCGCACGAACGGCCCTTGCATTTGGTCCCTGCATATCTATTCCGGCAATCTCGAACGCTGCGATTGCGGACTCACACTCTGCTACAAGCGCCGCCCGATTTTCCTGCGGCTCTGCTGGGATAGCGCGAACAAAATATACACGCTGTTCAAATTTTTCGTTTTCGTTTTGGGCAATAGCGGATGATGCTATTAAAACAGTCATCAAAAATAGGCTGAGTTTTCTCATAGCGAAATTCCCTTCTCTATAGACAGTTGGTGGAACTGGTGAAATGCAACGCTTGTTTCGCCTGCGTTAATCTACTTACAGCCTAACGAGGCTGGCTTTGGCGTGATTTGACCCAAATCATATAACCACAATTAAAGTAAGTCTATTTTGCGCTAAGCAGGCTCCTCGCCATACTATATACACATAATAAATAAGGTTACTGATCAGAGTGATTTTGCTTTTGATTACTGGCCAAAGGCAGGAATTATCGACGTGGGGATTTGCGGGGTTGGACGAGGATGCCTGGATAGCTACCGTTTGACTTCAGGCGAAAACAGTCCACTAAAGCGGAGCAAAACCACACTGCAGACGAATGTCTGAGAAAAATGGCCTGGCAGCTTCCGATGCTCTTCGGAGTTCTGGAGAACGTTTGCTCAATTGCACCGATCCAAATACAAACCGGGTAAACTGCCCGTGGAATCCCCTTTAGCCCATCATTCTAATCTACGGACTACTCAACCAGATCCTGGCCTTGCAGTGGACGCTACCGGAAACTGTCAGTCACCCGGGCGCCAGGTTCCGTGAAAGCCCGCAGGCACACAGTGGGACAAGTGCGCTATCGCCAGAGGACCCGCCGCCAGTTTCAGTGCGTCAAAAATATAGAGACTGCTGGTACGGGTTTCAAAGCTGGTAACGACAGATAACAGATAGCCCTCGCCCTCGGCGGCGTCAGCATTTTTGGGTACGAACAAGGCCTCGGAGGTCAGGGCTTCCCCGAAGGAGAAGCGGTCCACCGCGTCCGTCTCATGATCAAAATGCCCTATCGTGTTGAAATAGTATTCGTTTTCATTCATCTCGCTGCGAAACTCACCATCGGGCGAGGTATACCAGCCATGGCGATACTGCTTGGTCGCGTATCGCGGATCGCACTGGGGGAATTCCGACTGGTGCTCATCGATGCGCTCAAACTCCACTCGCGGTGCAGACGCGTTCATATCGATAGTCCAGCGCGTCAGGTAAGGCTCCGCCTTACCAGTGGATTCGCCATCCACCGTGGGGAACAGCGGCGCATGCGGCATCTGGCAGGCGTCAACGGTAATCACTCCGTCCTTATCAAACCCGTTCATAAAGTGAAAGGCAAAGGCCAGGTCCATCTCCAGCCAGCGGATGTCCTCGGCCGTACCGCCGTGCCGTGGCAGTACTCCAATATGCATGCCCTTGTCCGGCTCCCAGGCAAAAGGAGGCCCCCCCTCCATCGCGCGCTCCAGGCTACCGCTGATAGGCATGACCGGGATCACGATGTAGTTCTCGGTGATCACAAAGTCATGCACCATGGACGAATAAGGTGTGGGAATATGGATGCTCTCGGTCAGCACCCCCCGGGGATTGACCTTGTGAACCATCACGTCGGCGGCGAACGGCCCGGTAGCCATATAGGCGAAGAAAATCATTTCACCGGTTACCGGGTCTACCTTGGGGTGCGCCGTCATGGCGGTGTGTAGCTTACCGCGAAATGTCCACGTACCGACTGAGTCGAGGCTGACAGGGTCGATCTCATAAGGCGGGTGCCCCTCCTCCATGGTCAGCAATCGGTCGGCATGCCAGACCAGGGCGGTGTTCGCCAGGCCTTCCTTGTCCACCAGCACGAAATCGCTGTACTCGGGCTCGCAGTCGAAGGGGTTCATGGCATTGATTACCGCCCGCCCCTCCTTGTCCTCGATTTTCCACTTGGCCGTGCGTACCCAGCGATTGCGGTAGTCCACCTTGCCATTTTCGATCTTGAACGCGTGAACCATGCCATCGCCGGCGAAGAGGTGGTAATCGCCCCGTGGCTTGAAGCGCTGGTTGGGTCCGTTGCGATACAGGGTACCGTGCAAGTCTGCCGGGATCTCTCCTTCCACCACCAGGTCGCGGGCATCGCATTCCATCTGGATGGGTCCCCAGGGGAAATGCAGGAAAATGTTGTCGCTGGGCATCGGCTGGGCCATGGTAATCCTCGAAATTGTGCTGGTAGAAGGAAACAACAGTAGCGCCACAATTAAAATCAGTCAATTCTGTTTGTTTTTAAAATGCGGTTTTGGTAATGTTGTTGGCGCGCAAGATGTTAGCCCGCTAACTAGCGCCTGCACAATAAATTATAAGAATGGTGTATTAATGGCGAGTGATGGATATATGGGCTGCGTCCGTGCAATTATCAGTGCCGTTATAATTGCCCCCTGCTTGCCGTCGTCAGTGATGGCCCAGGAAGAAAAACCCGCCATTGCACCAACGGACAAGCTGACCCTGGAAGAAGTGCTGGTCACCGCCAGCCGGCGCGTGGAAAACATCCAGGAAGTTCCCATGTCAGTGTCCGCCTTCTCCGGCGACTTCTTCAGGGACTCGGGGGTCAACCAACTCAAAGACCTGGAACAGTATACGCCAAACCTCACAATTATCCCCGGCGCCGATTCCAACTCTACCTCGATCAGGATACGGGGGATCGGCTCGGTAGGCACGAACTCGGGAATCGACCCCAGTGTGGGACTGTTTATCGACGGCGTGTACCAGGGACGCGCAGGGATGAGTATCAGTGACCTGATCGATGTCCAGCGCATCGAGGTCTTGCGGGGCCCCCAGGGCACACTGTACGGCAAGAATACCGCCGCAGGCGCCATCAGTATTATCACCGCCCTGCCAACCGACGAATTCGAGTCGATGCTTGAAGCCAGTTACGACAGCAATGAGCAGGTCGAACTTCGCGGCATGGTTAACATCCCGTTTGGCAACTCTGGCAATGCCCTGCGCCTGTCGGGCTTTGGTATCGACGGCGACCACCTGTACGAAAACACCTACGACGGCCAGGGCCTGAACGACAGCAACAAGTGGGGCGCGAGATCGCGGATACTGCTGGACTCGGACGACCAAAATGGCAGTGACGGATTGGGACAACTTGTCGTCAGCCTGGATTACACCAGGGAAGACACCGATTGCTGTGCCTTTGCCGTTATCGACTATGACGGCCTGTCCACCCTGAACGTACCCGTCACCAACAACCCATCCGCGCAGTGGCAGGAAATGCTCGGCCTGAATGCCCTGGGCCAGCCTATAATGCAATACAACGCTTTTGAGGATACCGCTGGGTTCAAACCGCCCAAAGCAGACCCCTTCAGTGATGACTACTGGATGGACGGCGACCTGCATAACAAGGTGGAGGTTGGTGGCGTCGCGGTGGAATGGAATAAGGACCTCGCAAACGAAAACGCCCTCACGCTCATTAATGCCTGGCGCCACTACGAGTCGGACAGCGAGTATGATGGTGACTTCACTGCTTACGACGCGGTACAGGGCTCCACAGATATCAAGCTGGACCAGTACTCCAGCGAGCTGCGCATCACCTCTCCTGGAGGCGAGACCTTTGACACCCAGGGCGGGCTGTATGCTTACTACTCCGAAATGGACTCCAATGGCACCTTTGCCATGTCACAACAGCTGGTCCGGAATATCGGCGTTGGTTTCGATGTACTGTTTCCCAACGGTACGCTCAACATAGACGACAACGTATATAAAACCACCAGCTTCGCGGCCTTTGGCCAGGTTGTCTGGAACTACAGTGAAAAATTAAGCGCTACCCTGGGCTTGCGATACACCTGGGAGAAAAAGGAGCGCGACGGCTCACAGATCACTACCCCCACCTCCCCTATCGATATCCCCCCGGTAGCTGGCCCGGATATTTATTACGACGAGAGTCGAACGGACTCGGACGCCTCCCCGTCAATTAACCTGCGTTATTTCTTCCGTGAGGACGTCATGGGTTACGCGCTGGTGAGCCGCGGCTTCAAGTCGGGCGGCTATGACCAAAGGCGCACGGTCAGTGGGTCCAGTGGCGAGTTTGATCCGGAGAAGGCAACCAACTACGAGCTCGGTTGGAAAACCACCTGGGCTGATAGTCGCCTGCAAGCGAACGGTGCATTGTTTTACGTGGATTATGAGGATTTCCAATCCCAGACCTTCGACGGCTCCAGTATCAGGGTCATCAACGCCGGCAACATGGAGAGCTATGGCGCCGAGCTGGAGCTGATATTCATTCCAATGGCGGACACCATCATGGGCACCGCTATCGGCTACAACAAGGCGGAATACGGCTCCTTCGATAATGGCCAGTGCACTGTTGAACAGGCCTTCGGGGAATACTATATCGTGGACGGAGCCCAGGGCGGCGCACCAGGCCTGGCATCGGTCTGCACCCAGGACCTGAAAGGCAAGCCGCTGGACAATGCCCCCGAATGGACCGTCAGTTCCCACATACAATACGATATGGAACTGAGTGAGAAACTGAACGGGGTCGCAAGATTGGAACACAGTTATATTGACAGCTACTTCCTGGACCAGGATCTTGACACTCACCTGCAGAACGACGAGGTCAACCTGATCAACCTGAGACTGACGGTCAGTGATAAGAGCAATGAATGGGAAGTGGCGCTGTGGGGGCGTAACCTGCTGGATGAAGACTACTACGCCATAGGAATCGACATACCCACATTGGGCGGCTACGCGGCTATCACGGCTCCCGAGGCCACGTATGGCATTACGGTGCGGATATACAATTGACTACACTGTAATGAACACAGCGAGACCTAAGGAAGGACGACTCGACATGCGAGACGATGCCATCATCACCAGTGACCAGGGCACCGGTCGGGTAACCAGCGCCAGAAAGTCAGGATTCTATTACAACTGGGGCCCACAGGCATGGATCGACATGTGGATGTCAAACAGCATGTTGCTCAAAAAGGCCATGCCGATCATCAGTCACACCTTCGTACCCATTCTTCGCCTGTCCGGTGACAGGGAGCAGGTTGACCGCGATTACGCCGAGATCAAGTCACGCCGGGAAATCGTCAGCCGGTTCGAATCGCCCCGTGAGAAATGGCGCAAACGCTACGGCAATTTTGTGCGGGAAGCGGAGTGGGCACTGCTGGAGCTACGCAAGCATTACAGCCAGAAGCAGTACGAGGAGATTGTAATAGGCACCTCCGTGGCACTGTCCTATGAAACATCCGCCGACTTCCTCAATATGATGAACAGCATGTCGGAGAAGAACAAGAACAAGAAAGCGCGGGCCGCCAAAGACGGCAGCACCAAGCCGGGCCGCTGGAGCACGTTCCTGTTCGAAACCTTCAATCCCGCTCACTGGCTCACCGGGCCTGCAACCGTCACCGAGTATGATCCCAGCCGCGGTATTACCGTGATGGAAATACCCGATTGCGCCTGGCACAGCTGCGCACGCGCCGACAGTCTGCCCAACCCCAACGCCCTGCCCGAGGAAGGCTGCCTGAATATCTGCAAGGGCCCATTCGAGGCGCTGTTCAATGGGGAGGGCGGCGGCCTGAAGATGGAATTTGACCCACACCTGCCCGAAACCTCTTGCACTGTGCGCATGAGCTGGCAAACCAATCAATAATCCCTATGTGGCATCTGTTCGAATTATTCGCGCCACAAAAACGCCTGCTGCAGCAGGACAAGGAAATCCATCAGCTGCGGCGGGAACTGAAGGTACTGCAAACCCAAAACGACAGCATGCGCGACGGCATGCGCCGCTGTGTCAGTTGCGAATACCGAATCGATTACAAGCGCCGGCAGGATGAGGCGCTGGATCGCTCACTTTAACTTCCACCACAGAACTTGACTCTATACCCGGAGAAACACTATGTCAGTCATACTCGTCACCGGCAGCAGCACCGGCATCGGCCAGGAAACGGCCCTGCATATGGCCCGCAAAGGCCACCAGGTCTACGCGGCCGTGCGCAGCCCGCAAACCGCCACTGACTTACGCGATAACATCGCGGCTGAGAAACTGCCGGTCGAGGTGATTGAGCTGGATCTACTGAAGCCTGACACTATCGATGCAGCGGTCGAACAGATTGTGGCCCGCAGCGGTCGTATCGACGCACTTGTAAACAACGCCGGTATCGGCGACGGCCGGGCGGTGGAGGAAACACCGCTGGAGGTAGTGCGCGAGATTTTCGAGACCAATTACTTTGGCACCGTGAGTGTGCTGCGCGCGGTCACTCCCGTTATGCGCAAGCAGCGCTCGGGTCGCATCGTCAACGTGGGCTCACTGGCAGGAAAAGTGGTGATGGGATGTCACGCCCACTATTCCGCCTCCAAGTGGGCCATGGAAGGCATGAGTGAAGCGCTGGCTTTCGAGATGGCCGAGTTTAACGTACGCGTCGCGGTGATCCAGCCAGGCGTGGTACTCACCCCTATCTGGGGCAAGGGTGAAATGCCCACAGAGGTTTCACCGTACGACAACTCCATGCAGCGTTTGGGAAAGTTTTTCGAATTCGGCCTGAACCGCCCTGCCATGCCGGCGGACGTTGCCACGGCCATTGCCCACGCTATCGAATCAGACAAACCCCATTTTCGTTACCCCGTGGGGCCAGACGCGGTCGAAACCATTGCCGCTCGCAGCAAGGTCTCTGATGATGAATGGATTGAGGCCAACTGCCTGCAGGGCGATGCCTTTGCTGATCGTATGGCCGAGTTGGTGGGAGTCGACTACTACCGCTAGGGTGTGTCCTGCCTGGGCTCATAGCTGATATGCAGGCTCTTTAGCCCGCGCAGCACCACATTGGGCCAGTGAGTCAGGTCGTTCTTGCCCGGTACCAGCTGAATATTGGCAAGACGCTGCAGCAGCTTGCGAAACGCTACCTGCATCTCCTTGCGCGCGAGCATGGCGCCCGGGCAAAAATGCGTACCCTGGCCAAAAGCCAGGTGATCGTCGGCATTGGCGCGACAGACGTCCATTGCCTCGGGTCGCTCAAATACCGCCTCGTCACGATTGCCCGCCGCATAGCGCAGCATCAACAGGGAATCCTTGGGAATCGCCGTTCCGCGGATTTCGGTATCGCGGGTGACTACTCGCCACAGGCCGGCGGAAGGGGTTTCCAGCCGCAGGATTTCCTCCACAGCGTTGTTGATCATTGCCGGGTCATCCAGCAACAACTGCAACTGGTCAGACAGCTGGATGAGTGACAACATACCGCCGGTGATAGCCGAGGTCGTCGTTTCATTACCAGCCACCAGCAGCTGCTGAATCATGCTCAGCAGCTCTTCCAGGGTCATCAGGCGGCCATCCTCTATGGTGGTATTGGCCAGATCCGAAATCATGTCATCGCGTGGCGTGGCGCGCCTGTTCTCTATCACCCGCACCATGTACTGCTGGTATTCGACAATCAGTTTGGCATTCTCTATTTCCTCGTCCGGCGTCACCATGCCGCCCAGGCGAGAGGCAAACGCATCTGACCAGGCTTTGATCTTGCGCAGGTCATCGCGAGGCACACCGAGCTGGTCGGCGATCACGTAGACGGGCAACGGGGTCGCGAAGTCACGTACGAACTCGCACTCCCCCTTCTCCAACATGCCGTCGATAAGTTCATCGACAATCTGCTCCATATAGGCCTGCATTTTCTCAACACGCTTGGCGGAAAACACCTTGTTGATCAGTGAGCGATAGACCTTGTGCTGTGGCGGATCCATGGTGAGCAGTGTATCGACCTGCTCATAGCCGTCCTCGTAGATCTGTGCCGCGGCGGGCGTAGGTTCCGGCCCCTGCAGCAGATAACGAAAGTCACTGGAAAAGGTCTCGGTGTCCTTGGCCGCCTGGCGAATGTCATCGAGCCGGGAAATCATGTAGATGTTGGTACCCGGCAGCAGGTATACAGGCGCCTGCTCACGCAGCACCTGGTAAAACTCAAACGGGGATTCAATCACCTCGGGAGCAAAGAAATCGAAATCGGCGGGACACTTGGCCATTCGGCACTCCATGCACGTTAAATTGCAGATATTTTTCCAGACGCGGGCTTCCACAACCGGTACCCCACATTATCGAATATAAAATAAACAGTCAATTCTGATTGTTTTTTATAAGGCGGTTTGTTAACTTGCGAGAATGGTGCCGCAACCAACTCCCGCCAGTGCTAACGGGCTGAGTGAGATCAGTGGTTTGTTGCGTTGCACACGCTTTCAGACCCGACAATCCAGCAGCAGGAAAGGCGAACAGCCAATATGAGCAAGAGCGATCGCATTGATGTCTATCTCGTGGCCGGGGGTAAGTATCACAACATAGACCATGCTCGCCTGGAGCTGCTGAAACTGCTGGCAGAACACCCCCGGATCAAAGTGCGAGTGGGCGAGGACTACTCCGATATCGACACCATTTGCGAATCAGACTTTATCGTGAGCTACACCTGCGACGTCATACCCGACAGCGCACAAACACAGCGGCTGCACAGCTATATGCACAACGGTGGCAAGTGGTTCGCCCTGCACGGCACCAACTCGATACTGGAATTCCTGGCACCTGATGCCAACGGTAATCCACGGGTAGACTGCCCCGAGCACAACAAGCCATTTATGGAAATCCTGGGCAGCCAGTTCATGGCTCACCCTCCAATACAGGAATACCAGGTACTGGCCACGGAGCCCGGTCACCCCCTGGTCAAAGACATACCCGTATTTACAGTGGACGACGAACTGTACCTCAGCAAGTTCCACGGCGAATACCAGACCCTGTTACATGCCCAATGGTCGGAGCCGGTAGACAATTTTGTGCGCGATGACTGGATCAAGGACAGCGATGTGCAACCGGTGCTCTACCTGCACCCCTACGGCCAGGGCACGGTACTGTACCTGACCCTGGGACACTGCCGGGGCAAGTACGATATGCAACCACTGATTGAAGAGTACCCGGTACCCGAGGAAGGCGCCTGGCGCAGCCCGGAGTTTTATGAACTGCTGCGCCGTGGTATGCGGTGGGCCATGGCTCCAGGCCAATAGGGTTACAGAGGCCAGCATGGATTTAATATTCACCGGGCAAGAACTCGCATTCCAGCAGGAGGTCAGGCAATTTCTCGCTGACAAGCTCCCCGATCATATCGTGGAGGCCACTGCCAATAATTCCAGCGTGTTCGTTGAAAAGGATATTGCTCTGCAATGGCAGGCCATCCTCGTGGAACAGGGCTGGGCAGTACCCCAGTGGCCGGTTGAGCAAGGCGGCACCGACTGGACGCCGGCCCAGAAATACCTTTTCAGCAAGGAGTGCTATCTCGCCGGCGCCCCCATGCTCATACCCCTGGGCCTGCTGATGCTGGCACCGGTGATCATGGCGTTTGGTAGCGAACAGCAAAAGCAGGAGCTACTGCCTAAAATACTCTCGGGGGAACACTACTGGTGCCAGGGCTATTCCGAGCCGGGCGCCGGTTCCGACCTGGCCAGCCTGAAACTGAAAGCACAGTCTGATGGTGATGACTATATTCTCAACGGCTCCAAGATCTGGACAACGCACGCCCACCTCGCGGATCATATTTTCTGCCTGGTGCGTACAGGCAACAGTGGCAAGCCCCAGCATGGAATCAGTTTCCTGCTGGTAGATATGGACCTTCCCGGGGTTACTGTCACCCCCATTCACACCATGGCGGGAGACCTTGAGGTCAACCAGGTCTTTTTCGAAAATGTGCGGGTAGCAAAGAGCAACCGTATCGGTGAGGAAAACAAGGGCTGGCAATACGCCAAGTACCTGCTGGAGTTCGAGCGCGGTGGTGGCTTCAGTGCCCCGCGCATCCAGCACGAATTGCAACGCCTTGGCCAGCTGGTGTCTCGCGCACGAGAAAACAATCCCGGATTTGACGCCGGTGGTGACATCGCCAGGCGCATCGCCAGGGTGGAAATTGACCTGAAAGCACTGGAGATAACAGAGCTGCGCATTCTCTCTGCCGTCAGCGGTGGGGGCAACCCCGGACCCGAGTCCTCTATCCTGAAACTGAACACCACCCGGCTGGAGCAGGAGATCAACGAGCTGTCGGTGGATGTACTGGGCTACGAAGGTTTTGCCATGAACCCCATTGCAGACGGCAGCCCGAACCGGCCGGACTTCATCAGCTCGGTGGTACCGCGCTACCTGAATAATCGCGCCGCCTCCATCTTCGGTGGATCCCAGGAAGTGCAACGCAATATCATAGCTAAAATGGTGCTCGGCCTCTAACACGTTCCGGCACCACCGCCCTACCCCACCAGGGAACCCCACAGATGCAAAGACAGCAGCAAATAGAAGAACTTAAAACACTGATGGATCTGGTAGAGCGCAAGACCACCGCCATGACAGATCAGGTGATGGAGATCGATGTAAAGGAGTACTACGACCCCGCGCAGTTCGAGCGAGAGAAAATCGAACTGTTTCGCAACTACCCTCAGTTTGTCGGCCCCAGCTGCATGATACCCGAGGCGGGCGACTACTTTGCATTCGACGATACCGGCATTCCCATCCTGATTGTGCGCCATGGCGATGGCGCACTCAGGGCATTCGTGAATATCTGCTCCCACCGGGGTGCGCCACTGAATGAGTGCGCTTCCGGCAAGGCAAAAAAGGGACGGCTGTTCTCCTGTCCCTACCATGGCTGGACCTATGACCTGGATGGCGCCCTGGTGGGAGTACCCTTTGGCAACGAGGGATTCGACACCATAGACCGCGCCACCCTCGGGCTGAAACCCCTGCAGGTAGAAGAAAAACATGGCATGATTTTTGTGATGCCCAACCCCGACAAGCGCTTTGACATCGACGAGGTGCTGGGAGGCATCGGCGAGCGACTGTCAGGCTTTGGCTTCGATGATCACTACTACCTGGGCGCCAAGCAGGTCTTTACCGACTTCAGCTGGAAACTCAACATGGATACCTTCCATGAATACTATCACTTTGAATTCCTCCACCCCGAAACCATTGGCAAGATGGCCTTCAGCAACCTGGGCACCTACCACCAATACGGGCGCAACCACTCCATGGGCTCCGCGGTGCTGGAAATCAACGACCTGAAAGAGATTCCGCAGGACGACTGGGTCCCACGCAAATACAGTTCATACGTCAACTATATCTTTCCCAATACGGTGATATTCGTGGTGGAGGATCACTTCCAGACCTGGCGAGTCTACCCTGTCAGCCCGGCTCGTTCGGTGGTGTACCACAGTATGTTCCTGCCCCGCGAGCCCGCCAACGAGGAAGAGCGCAAGCAGTACGAAGACTACTTCCAGATGATTAATGACGTGGCGGTGGCCGAGGACTACACCCTGGTGGACAAAATTCACAGGGGGCTCAATGCCGGTATCGAGCGGAAGGTACTGATAGGGCGCAACGAACCCGGCGTGCAAAACATGCACCGCCAGTTGCACGATCTGCTGGGGCAGCCTGACTAGACGCCGCCGGCACTATACAAAGTGTGTAGCGCAGGCTTGCCTTAATGAGTGACTCGCCCCACGGTTAGTTCACTTTATCCGCGTGAGTATCTTGCACTGGTCGGAAGGCGTACGCAGCGCCTCAAAAGCGCCGGGCATATCCTCCAGCGAAACCACCCCCGTCACCATGGGCGAGGCATCGATGCGGCCCTGCGCCAGCATGCTGATTACGGTTTCGTAGTCCCCCCGGTTGTAGGCGATCGCAAAGCGAATAGACAATTCCTTGATCAGCGCGGAAAACGGCAGGATAGTATCCGGCTGTTCACAAACGCCTACCGGTACCAGCATCGCCCGCCGCGGCGCAATATCGATACACTGTTGCAACAATCCGGGAGCGCCTACACACTCGAACAGTACCTCCGGCGGCCCACCGGCGATATCGGCAAATTGCTCAGCCAGCGTCTCCCCGGGCTGCACCACCGCTGTCGCGCCCATGCCAAGAGCAAGCGCGCGGCGCTCCGGTGCAGGCTCGCTGACCACTACATCACGCGCGCCTATGAATCGCGCCCACATTGCCACCGCCAGGCCGATAGGCCCGGCACCGGTTACCAAAACCCGCTGCCCCGCCTTCAGATCGCCAGCGCGAACCGCATGCAGGGCCACTGCGAGCGGCTCTATCAAAGCGGCGTCCAGGGTGCTCAGCTCATCAGGCAGTTTCAGGGTATTGCACTCAGAAGTAGCCACGTAATCGGCGAATCCTCCAGGGGCATCAATCCCGATACAGGACAGGGTGGCGCATTCAAAGGGCCGCCCGGTGACACAGGCAGAGCACTGTCCACAGCTGATGAAGGGCAGCGCGCAGGCGCGGTCACCCTTTTGCCAGTGCGACTGCAGGCCTTTGCCCAGCGCCAACGATCTCACCGACGAATTCATGCCCCAGCACGGAATTACAGGGCAGCATGGCAGGGCCTTCACGGGTTGAATGCAGGTCGGTGCCACAGATGCCGCAGTACGCCACCTCCATCACCAACTGACCGTGGCCCGGAGTCGGATCGTCCCTGCGCTCTATTCAAGCGGTAGGCCCGCTCCCTTGAATACTGCTGCTCTCATTAATATGTCCTCGTTTGGCCGAACGGTCACCTATGACCGGACGGGCATGCGGCCCACCGGGATTTGCGCCCATCATACTCTAATATAAACAGTCTTGATTGTTTCTTAACCGCAAGCACGGTGCATATATCTTCAAGGCAAGGTGAGTCCGAAAAGCCCAGGCTCTATCACGAAAAAGAAGCAGCGGACGCGGTGGTGCTCCTGACAGCGTTAGGAGGCGTGGTCGGGCACAGTGGCGCTGGACCGGTGGGGCAATCTAGTTCCCGGCAGCGGCTTGCAGGATCTCAATCACCTTTTTATGCCCACGCTGCTCAGCCAGGCTTAAGGCAGTATCACCCTTCAGATCATGGGCCAGCGGATCGGCCCCTCGGGACAGTAGCAATGTAACCATCTCCGGTTGCCCTGATTCCGCGGCGGCCATCAAAGCCGAATGACCCAGCTGATTGGCGCCGTTCACGTTAGCGCCATGATCCAGCAGTAAAACAGCAACTGTGGAATCATCATTTTCTACGGCTACCAGTAAAGGTGTCATCCTGTTTGCCTCTGATATGACATCAGGATCGGCGCCCCGCGCCATCAGTAGTCGCAACAGCCCGATATTACGTGTGCCTACCGCGTATAACAAAGGCGAGACGCCGTTGTTATCCGTTGTATTAACATACGCCCCGCCCTCCAACAACAGCTCGGCAACCTGGTTGCGGCCTCGCAACGCCGCCCAGTTAAGCGCGGTGAGACCGGCACTATCGGCGCTCTCCATATCGGCACCGGCATCAAGCAGCACCCGTACCGTTTCGAGATGGCCCGCCGCTGCCGCGATAATCAATGCGCTGCGAGCATTTTTGTCAGTCGAAGTTGCGTTGGCATCAACCCCCAGTTCTAAAAGGGCCTTCACCTCGTCCAATCGGCCACTGGCGGCGGCCTGCAGCAAGGCACTGGCATTCGCTGGGCTGCTGCTGTCCGGCAGCGCTGGCGTACCACCCCAGGCATTATTGAGGTGCAAAAGCAGCACCGTGCAAAAGAACAATCGGCACAACCCATAGCCACAGCCAGTCGTATTTGCAGCGCTGCGCCCGCGGCCAGGTCTACTCATCTGCGGCACGCGGTGGGCTACCATAGTGACGGTGGTGCGGTGCCTCATCCACTCCCTGGCCACGGTGACCCGGATAACCAACCCCCATACCTGCACCGGTGCGGCCCTTGCCCCCAGGGCGGTTTACGTTTGCCGCAGGGGCCACTCCGCCGTTCACGCGCGTCGCAGCATTGACCTCAACTTCTGGAACGGTGGCGTCATTAGGATCCAGGCCCATAACGGACGCATCAGCGTCTTGTCCGGGACTATCGACGGGGGAGGAACCGGATACCAGGTCCTGGGGGACAACGGCCTCGGTGAAAGCCAATGACAACGGTAAAGCTGCTATAAGCGCCAGCGAGTAAATACCTCGTGATAAATTTACTGACATTCACTCAGCCCGTTAAAATAGAAACCATCAGACATACCTATTTGCCTAAGTCTATCGACAAAAAAAGGGAGTAAGCAAGCTGCTTACTCCCTGTGCTTTCATCTACATTGATACCGATTCAACAACCGGCAGGTGACCTCAGTTAAGCGAACCCATCCGGGGTTGGGATGATTGCTGACGCATAAGCTCTGTCAGCGCGAGTTCCATCTGCATCATACGCTCTTCCTGCTCCTGAAGTTGTGAATGAAGCTCTGTTATGCGGGCGTCCTTCTGGGCCGAGAGCCTGGTAAGCGCTGCCATCTCCGAATCTTTTTCCTGCTTTAACCCCTGGATGGCCGCCAGTGCAACACCACCCGCATCAACCGTGGTGATACCCTTGTCAGTGCCGCCAAGACCAAAACTGGCATAGAAGTCCTCAGACATCGGCCCCATGTGACGCACACCCTCTTCCCGGTTGTAGCTCCAATGATTGATAGGAAGAGCGACCACCTTGTCCAGCACTGAACGCTGGTCAACGGGTTTAACATCATGCTTGATCGTGCGCGAAGAAGACTGCAGATAAGCACCCGCTATCTCGAGATTGCCATTGGGATAGAAACGGAACTCTCGCGTGCCCGTGCCTGCAAGCGTCACATCAAAGGTTCCAAACTGATTTTGGAATACCCAGTTGTTACCGGTGGAATTATCCGTCATGTCGAATCGGGTACCTCCATCATTAACGACGTTAAGCATTATCTGGGTGCCGGTAGCTGCGCCGGTATTCTCCACCAGTAGCTTGGCAGCTGTCTCACTGGCCAGATGCAACTTCGCAGCCGGCGTATTGGTACCCACACCGACCAAACCGCCGGGGGCAACCCACAGTGAATTACTGTCGGAACCCGCGTCGATACCAAACGGCACGGACACTGCGTCATTGTCGCCAAAGCCGATATAGTCGCCGCTGTTGACCAGGGCAAAATTGGCGGTTGGCGTGGGCAGAAAAATACTGGAATCGCCGAGGTCGTTAAGGCCTACGGTCAATCTTGAACCCGCCGTGTCGCCAGGAGTGGAGGTGCCCACCCCAACCTTCCCGGAGGCATCGATGAACAGAGAGTCGTCAGGTGCGCCTACCAGAATCGTAAACGGGTGAGTGACTGAGATCCCAATCATAAACACTGAACTCACCACCTCCTTGTTCATTATAAAAGATGCTCCAGCAACCCACCGGCAAGAGCCCGTTATCGCATACCGATACATCCGCTGTCTGGTCATTGCCAGTGGAGTTAACCAGTACATACATACCTCATACTCACGAATTGGGCCAGTGCCGATTGAGATCCGATCAAGGATACTGCCCAGACACTGGCAGCGAGCGTTTTAAGTGCAATTTTCATACATATATTCCTGTTAGCTGTGCGGCTGACTAGTTAAAAGTCATTACCCCATAATTGATGGTGAAGCTCCCGCTCTCGACATGGGCCGGCTGTTTTCCACCCCCGGCTTCCACAAACACGGCACTCTCAGGCCCCGCATCTGCGGCGACAGGCACATCCTGAACTGCCACAAACTCATAGCGATAATGTCCGTCAGGCAAGCCCTCGCGGAGAGCAAAGTCCCTCACGCTTTGGGGTTGCTGACCATTCTCATAATCGTACTTTTTCCAGTATCCCTCTCCGGATACTGTCAACGAGACCGCCGCACCATACACTGGCGAAATTATGCCGGTGGAGGGCACTCTCTCTGGCCGTTCCCGGCGTTCCGCCAGGGCCACACTTGAGACGACGCTGCACAATGCTACGCAGCAGATTAAGCGTGTCGCATGTTTCATTCGCTTTTACTCCTTATATCACTCATTAAATGTAACAACTGTCTTTTCCGCGCATCAATGCCAGTAC
The DNA here is from genome assembly GCA_963765545.1 of uncultured Gammaproteobacteria bacterium. Taxonomy (GTDB): domain Bacteria; phylum Pseudomonadota; class Gammaproteobacteria; order Pseudomonadales; family Halieaceae; genus JARRPM01. Next base: position 1,271,020 of record CAVXWW010000004.1, read on the forward strand.
AGCTCAAGGCCACTAGCGACGCACGTTCGTGACCGCTGTTGCCGTATCATTGGAAGGATCAGTATCGCCTGGAGCGCTTACCGTCGAGGTCCAGTCAATTCTCGAGGAACGATCATTCGGCGGGACAAAGTCGAAGGCTGAGTCGACCGAGTCACCGTTTGCCAGCGCGCCAACCGTATCCTCAAATGGCCCGATCTGTGTGCCGCGATTGGTTACGCCCGTCACGGTAACAACGGCATCCTCGGCCAGGTCATCCGGCCCGAGGTTAGCGGTCGTGGCCGTAATACTGTTAAGCACACCCACCCTTGCAGTGGGCGGGGCGGTGAGCGCCACGGCCAGGTCATAGCCCGCCGGAGGCTCTCCCGGTATACTCGAGAACCAACTTGGCGTTGTAGACCGCCGTCGACTTGCGGTCGCCCTTGATATAAACCGCCAGGTCGAAGTCCTCGCTTATGGGCAGGCCATTGCTGGATACGCCATCGGTCACGGTAATGAACTCGTTCTGGGTGAAGTCAACCCAACCCTTGCTGGTAGACAGCGGCGAAGGACCATTTGTCGCTTCGTCCCAATCGAGCAGGTTGATGATCGTGGTCGCAGGCTCCCCCACTTCATACTTGATGTTGTCACTCTTGAACGGCGGTGCGCTGCACTCGATCAGCGGAATTTCCAGACCGGGCAGATCCTGTCCAAACTTATTGGGCTTCAGTCTCCAGCGCGGTCCCGAAACAAGTTCCAGCCCGTCAACGGCCATGGCGATTTCAGACAGTGGCGTTGGGGAACCGACAAAGTCGTAAACACCAGCGCTGGCCTCGTCACTATTGACATAAGACCACTCGAAGGGATCGCGGTTGATCGTGGTGTAATAGGCATTGGTAAAGGCCTTTGTCAGGTCCGCAGAGAACGCATAGGGATCATCGGCGGGTGCATCACCAGGCGTTGCAGACGCCTGCAATGCAAACGGCATATTGCGCAACACGGTTCCTGCGCCAATTTCCGTCGCCGGGGTTTCGCCTTCGATAAAGTCGCCGTCTCCCTCGTAGCAGGGAAGCATCGATTTCCATACTTCATCGGGCCCCCCGGCGTTCCCTCTATACGGTATGAGGGTTTGCGGCCTGTAGCGGCCTCGTTTTCCAGGTCCTCGGGGCGAAGCTGGTCATTGGGGTTGTTGGTAATCCAGTGATTGACCACCAACTGTGCCTTGGTCACGATGTAGTCGGCACCGGGCTCCTTCCACTCGGCCGGTAACTCCAGCCGCGCATACATGCGTATGTCATTGGGCCGTTTGTGCAGGCCACCCCAGCCATACAAGGGCTTGCCATCGTCCTTGAGCTGAACCGAATAGTCCCCTCCAAGAGCGATATTATTCAGCATATCGGTCTTGTCATTGGGGAACATCTGGCAGCCTTCCGGATCATTCGGGCCGTCACAAGGCGTCGAATCTACGAGTCTGTCGCCAGGTAGTCCATTTTCAAGGATGAGTACGTTGTCATCCAGTGGTGCGTTTGCACAGTTGTACTCCAGGCTGCCGTCCGGCGTTGAGAGAATAGCTTGTCGTCCGGACTCGGGATCGGCAAAGCTGTACGGAATAGTCTCATAGCAAGACAAAACGTGCTCCATCACGGTGTAGTGCTCTGTCTCGCACTTTACCGATGTGCCGCCCAGGCCCTGACACCAGGTACCCAACGGTGGTTTCACCTTGTATTTGAGGGTTGCCGCGTTGGAGACCTGGATGCCGACAACTTCGCCCCCATCGACAATATTACCCACAAAGCCTTCGCGGTAATCGCCATCCCGGGACTTGCCCTGGGCACCCAGGAAATCGACGATGTAATAGCCGAACTCGCTATCTACCGGGTATAAGGTAACACCGGACTTATCCAGGAAAGGCTGATTGTCTGCCGGGCACGCGACCGGACCCAGGTCACAGATGATCGTATTATCCTGTGTGGCGCCTTCCGGCCCGAAGGTAGCGCCGTTAAACCCACCCAGCACGTCGTTTATGGAAAAAACGTGCACAGGTGACTCATAAGCCGAAGCGCCGCCGTGAAACATAACGGCAGATACCGCAGCAGCAAGCGGTGTGTGGAAAAAGACTTTTCTTAACATTCAGGTACTCCCCATATTATTGTGCAAAAAATCACCAACAAGACACTGTTCGTATAGTTGATGGTCCCCGTTTAAAAACCTTAACAACCAAGGCCCGCAATAAACTTGAGCCGGATCAAGTAAAGAAAAAATCATCGAAAGAAACTGGTATAAATGTGCGTCGGTTCACATAGCTAAACACGCACAATCGCCACTCAGAAATTCATTTTTGCTGCGAACAGTTCCCATCGCACCTCTGTTTCGAGAGTGCCGGTCCGGGCATAGCCGCGGCGAACCTCTACTTCTTTTACCGCCCCCTTTGCAGGCGATATCCACGTATCCCTGTCAATAATAATTCTCGAGCCGCTTTTGTTGTCGACGTAGGTATACAGGTACTCGTATGAGTCCTGCTGGGTGAGCGGATATACGCGGTATTCCGCCAGAGGCACCACCGCAATCTCCGGTTCGGACACGTTGATGGAGCGGATACCCTCCGTAATCGGCCCCGACAACGAACCTCCATACATGGTGTAATAATTAATTACAGTGCCGTAAAACGCTACCAGTGGCACCGGAATCGACAACAACCCTTTTTCAGACGCTGCACCTGTAACGTAATCATTCCCATAATCGTCGGTAAGCTCGAACAGCGACCCGTTGTCTTCCTGCCACACATGCTGCTCTACTACCTGTTTTTCACCCGTGTCCGCAAAGGTAGTCGTGGTGCGCAATTTCAATACAGTTTTATCCAGATAAACGCGCGTGCCTGGCAGGTACTCCTGGCGAACCGTCACTTTACTGCTGCGGGGTTGTTCCGACCGACTCCATGCACTGTAGGTGCCGCTATACACAACGACATCACCCGCCTGGTAAGTGCGGATATGGTCCAACGGGATAAAATCCGCCTCCAGGTAGGCGACAGCATCTGAAGCCAGCATGGACATCAGATTGTCGTAACTGGCAAACCAGGATGTGTCGATTGTGCAAGGTAACAGACTGCCCCCGCACAAGCGTGCGTATCCGGTTTTCCACCCGATGAACTGGTACCCGGCAGACGGCGTCGCGACAAAGGTTTCATTGAAATTTGTGTCAGCCACCTGAACCGCACAGTCAGAGTTTTCCGAGCAGCTATAGCCTCCGGATCTGGTGATCACCTCGCCCCCGCCTGGTACCGTGATTTCAATCCGGCATGCACTTAACAAGATCAGAAGTACGGTTACAGCAAATATCCTGCCTGGCATAGCATCCTCTTTTATCCCGGGGTTTTTCACAACTTCCGTCCCGCAGCTAGTGCCCGGACTTCTGCGGCTTGTTCTTGCTTCCGGAAGGCCCGGGCTTGCTACTATCTCGGTTTCCCTGGCCGTGACCCCCCGCCTTGTGCTGGTTCTTCTGCCCGGCAGAGCCGACAGCGGCACCGGAACCGGTCCGCGCCTCCACTGTCTGGCGATACTGCTGGGTAATCTGATTACGCTGTGCATCGTTTTCTGCCTGGCCCATGCGGTTGTGGTACTCCTGACGCTCGGTCGCAGTAAGTTGCTTTTCCAGAGCCGGGTCTATGCCCTGTTCCTGGGAAACTGCGGGCACCGAAACCGCCAGTAATAGAACCGCCAGGGCAAGAGAATTCGATTTCATAAGTTATTTCCTTAATTTCTAAGCATATACTGTAAAGGAATATTAACCCACAAATTTATCAGTGGTATTGATCTGGCTCAACCAATTCGGGTAAGGAACAGCAGGCCAACAGGGAAGAACTTCTAACACGCCGCGGCCAGACAGGTAATCGCGTTCACCGTTTTTGAGCGGGCTTTCAGGGAATTCGCTCTGCTTGTCGCGATCAGGGCTGGCGCGCCCTTTGCAGGGCTTCAGCAGAGCAACACGAGGGCGTGCGAGATACGACTGACACAATAGGGCTGTGTCAGCTTTAAGGGGCTTGATCAAGGATTCTTAGATGAGGATGGAAGCCGCACGGAGCCGGCGGCAGTTCCTATGTACCGAGGGTGTAACCCATGTGTCGAGTATGCACCGGGTTTGATATGGCGGACCGGACGGGACTCGAACCCGCGACCTCCGGCGTGACAGGCCGGCATTCTAACCAACTGAACTACCGGTCCACGGCAGTAGAAAAATCTCGGTGAAAAGTGGTGGGTGATGACGGGATCGAACCGCCGACCCTCTGCTTGTAAGGCAGATGCTCTCCCAGCTGAGCTAATCACCCCCTGACCGAGAACGCGCATTATAGAGATTCTCCGTTAGCTGTCAAATACTGCTAACGCAAAACAGAAAAAAATCCTTCTTTGTTAAAGCCCTTGATTTTAGTAGTAAAATCTTTTCACCAGCGGGTGGGCCGATGCAGGCCCCGGGCGGCGAATCGGCCCCCTCCCCAGAACGACTTAGAGCGAGTGCAAAGACATGGAAATTTACAAGGAGTTTCACTTCGAGGCTGCCCACCGTTTACCCAACGTGCCGCCGGGACACAAATGCGCGCGTCTGCACGGCCATTCCTTCCAGGTTCGCCTGAGTGCCAGCGGTGAGGCAGAAGAGCCCTCGGGCTGGGTGATGGATTTTGCCGAGCTGAAGGCCGGCTTCAAACCCATACTGGAACAATTGGACCACTATTACCTCAATGACATTCCGGGCCTCGAAAACCCTACCAGCGAAAATATTGCCCGCTGGATCTGGGCCAGGCTCAAGCCTGAACTGCCGTTGCTGAGCACCGTGGAGATCAGGGAAACCTGCACCAGCGGTTGTATTTACCGCGGCGATTAACGAGAAGTTGCCGCCACGTTACTTCGTGGTAACACGCGCAAAAACACCCGGTGATTGCTCAGACGCTATTAAAAAAGCGTTCCGCGTAATCCGGAACTTGTCATTACGCCGGTTCGGTTCGCCTGTGTTTCCAAATCGACACCTATGGTTACCCTAGGTAGCAATCCACAGATGTTATGCACACTGAGAGTGTGTCACGAAACTATCACAAACTTAGGTGCACCTTTGTACTTTTCACTTCACAACAACGCTCTAATATATTGTTTTATAACGATTTTATGCTATTGTATAAATTTTAACCAATCTGTAACAACCGTGGCAGCCTGCACCGCGCAGGCCCGCACGAACAATTTACACACCGACTTATCCACAGATTTTGTGGAAAAAAAATCCCTTGCCAAGTGTTACAGAATGTCCCGCGGGGGTTTTCCAGGAATCCCAAATCAAGTGTCACAATTATGACATGTGGGCTGTGGCTACTCGCAGCGCGGGAAGTTGCTAGTGAATGGTGCGGGCCTGGTCACTGATGACCACCGCCTGCAGGTACTTTCCCAGCATAATGACATGGCCCTGACGACGCTCCACGCCATCGAAGCTGTAGTCGAAGCGGTACTGGCGCCAGATCCGCCATCGCCCCTTAGAGTCCCGGCTGAGTGACATCCGACGAATATGCACTGCCTGGTCCAGCAGCTGGTATTCATTCTCCCGGCCCGCCCTGGCCACCGCCTGCACCGCCAGTTCGCGCACCCGGGTAGCGCCGAGGAAGTAAAGGCAAAGCCCCCCGAACAGGAGCGCCAGCAAAATATCACCCAGGTTAAAATACATTCAGTTATCGCTTGTTGCCGGTCTGGTTGGCGGCCAGCATACTGGCCTTTGCGAGGTGGCGCCAGTTTACCACTGCCACGCCTCTGTCAAAGCAACTGCTTCTGCAAAAAGCGCAAGACCAGGCCGTTGAACAGCTGCGGGCGCTGGGCATGCAACCAGTGCCCGCAACCGGGCATGACCTTGACCCCCGCCCGGGGAAACAGGCCGAGTATCCTGCCGCGGTGCTCCTCGCGAATGTAGTCCGATTCCCCGCCCTTGATAAACAACACCGGGCCCGCATAAGGCAATGTGGCCGTTGGGCTGGCACGCACCGCGCCATAACCCCGCCTCAGTTCCTCCAGGTTGAAGCGCCAGCGATACACGCCATCTGCCTCTCGGCGCAGGGATGTCAGGAGAAACTGGATGACCTGCTCTTCCGCCAGATGGGCCGCCATCACCATGGCCGCATCCTGCCTGGAACTGCATTGCCCCAGGGCAACCGCCTCCAGCGCCGCGAACACCTGGTCGTGGTGCGGTGGATAGTCCACCGGAGCGATATCTGCCACGACCAGTGCGGACACCAGCTCTGGCTGCACCAGCGCGAGTTGCATGGCCACTTTTCCACCCAGTGAATGCCCGACAAATGCTGCCCCGGCGAGATCCTGGCTACGCAGCCAGTGCACGAGACAATCGGCCATCGCAGCCAGACTCGCACTCTCCAGCCAGTCCGAGCGGCCATGGTTGGGAAGATCGATACTGTAAACACAGCAACTTTCCTGCAGTGCCCGCGCCAGTGCACCGAGATTGTTACCCGACCCGAACAGGCCGTGCAGCAATACCACGGGCGGGCCGCTACCGCTGCGGGTGTAGTGCAGTTTAACCGTCAAAAGTGTGCCGCTCCTGAGTTTTTGCTACCATGCGCGGCACTATAACGGATCGGAATCCAACATGCGTCGCATCAACAATTTGTGCAGCTACACCGCCATGGCCGGGCTGGCGTTGGTAATGCTGGGCTGCAGCTCCACCCCCACATACAACGCCACGGTTTACCCGTATGAAATCAACCAGGCCAGGGTGGACCAGGATGATATCAAGACGGTAGTCATCGCCCACGTGAACCTGGGCCTGCCCTCGCGAACATATCTGGACAAAGAAGCGCCGCGTATCGATGCCGCGGTCAGCGCCTACCTGAAGGAAAGTGGTTTCAAGGTACTGCCCCAGCGGGACTTTGAGCAGCGCTGGAACACGGCGGTGCGCGCCTATGGCAACCCGGTGGACCCCACCAGTGGTAAGGTCAACATGAAAACCTTCTCCCAGATCATGACCAGTATCCGCGATGAGATGCGTGACACCGGCCTCGATGCCTTCGTATTCACCGACCTGGTTGAATTGCAAACTGCATTCAGCGGGGGCCTGCAACACGTGGCCCGCTGGGACGGGGTGACACGCAAGCCGACTATTCAGGGCCCCGGTGACGGCGTCAACGCCAATTTCGACTGGGCAATGCTGGTTGACGCTGCCTCCATCCAGATCAGCATTTACGACATGGAGCTCAAGCGGGTCTTTGCCAGCAGGGGCGGGATGGACGCGACCCAGGCGATAGACAGTCGCTCATCCCAGGGCCGCTACGTACGACGCAGGGAGATCCTGGAAAACGAGACCAATGTACGCGAGGGGATAGAGATCGCCTTCTACCCCTTTATCCAGACTGAAAATTGGCCAGGCCAGCGCTGAACCCGCCCCGGCCCTGAGGGGCCGGCGACACCTGCCTCCCCTGCCCGCCTCCATCCCCAGTGCTTGTCACGATCAATTTCGGGGTGGTAAACTAACGACTATTAGTTGCTAGTGCACCGCCGCCGGAGATGCCCATGGATTTTGCCCTGCCCGAGTACGCCCGCCTGAAGGACAACACACAGCTGGACCACATTCCAGGCAATTATGGCCTGCCACTGATTGGCGAAACCTTCCGCTTCGTGCTCAAACCATTCGATGTACTGGACGAGCAGTACCGCAAGTACGGCCCCGTATCCAAGGCCTCCCTCACCTTCCAGAAATTCGTGGTAGCACTGGGTCCCGAGTTCATGCAGCAGTTGATGCTTGATTCCAAGCAGAGCTTCTCCGCACGCATGGGCTACAACACCCCACTGGGCGACTTCTTTGCCGGCGGCCTGTTGATGCGCGACTTCGATGAGCACAAGTTCCACCGTCGCATTATGCAAACGGCCTTCAAGATAGACGCAATGCGCAGCTATGTGGATCTGATGCACCCCATCATAGATCGGGAAATGTCCGGCTGGGGCCAACAGCCCGGCTTTCATTTCTATCCCAACATCAAGACCCTGTTACTGGATGTGGGCGCCAAGGTCTTCCTGGGGATGGACATGGAGGGCCCGGAGACCCGCGCCCTGAACCAGTCATTCCTCGATATGAACGACGGTATGCTCGCCCTTATCCGCAAGGACTGGCCCGGCCTGCTCTATCGCAAGGGCATGAACGGCCGCCGGGCGCTGGAAAAATTCTTCTTTGACGTGGTACCCCAGCGGCGCGGGCAACAGGGCAATGACATGGCCACCTTCTTTTCCAATGAAAGGACCGAGGAAGGCGATTACTATTCCGACAAGGTGGTCGGCGAACATCTTATTTTCCTGCTGCTGGCGGCCCACGACACCACAACCAGCGCCCTGACGATGGCGGTCCACTACCTGGCGCACGACCAGCAATGGCAGGACCGCCTGCGGGAGGAGCTCAAAGCCCTGGGTAAACCCCACCTTGAATACGAGGACCTGGCCCGGGTGACTGACCTGGATCACGCCTTCAAGGAAGTGCTGCGCCTGAATCCGCCGGTGCCTATGATGATGCGTCGCACAGTCAAGGAGGTCGAGCTGGGCGGCTTCCAACTGCAACCTCACACCATGGTGCAGATCTCCCCCCTGTACACACATCGCATGGAGCAGTGGTGGACCAACCCGCATCAGTTTGACCCGGACCGCTTCACACGGGAGGAACACAAACAGCACAGTTTCCTGTGGGCGCCATTTGGTGGCGGTGCTCACAAGTGCATAGGCCTGCACTTCGCCGACATGCTGTTCAAGACCGCCCTGTCCCAGCTACTGCTGCGTTACCGCATCAGCTTCAACAAACCGGAGCAGTACCAGGGGCGCATGCAGTATTTTCCCTTTGCCAAGCCTATGGACAACCTGCCGCTTACGCTAACGCCACTGTAAGCGGGTTGCGGCTAGCATAAAGCTCATTGCACAGCGCGGGGATTGCCTGGCAGATTGTAGATCCATGCAGTTTTTTTTGAGGTTTTTTGGGTTTGGTTCTGGTCAACGCGGCCGGGCGACAGCAGGCTTCCCAGTCGCTCCACGTTATTCGCTTGATGAGAAGCCTGCTGTCGCCCGGCCGCTTGCATCGTGACACTCCGAGACGGTGCGAGGGAAATAAGGGGGCAATCACATTTTCTCGATACATTGTCTGCATTGGAAGAGATAAGCACGCAACGAGGTCCCGGGCGGGAAAGTGTTCCTCACCTAGCGAATCACGTGGAGCGACCGGGGAACACTTTCCCGCCCGGGACCGCTGGACCGAACCAGCCCCGGGGACAGATGAGAACAGGCACAACGATGCAGCGAACAGACGCTAGCTCAAACCACCCAGCATCTCGACATCAAAAGCCTTGATATCGCCTGTGCGGTTCTCTTGCACCAGCCTGGCCCAGTCCGGGTTGGCGATCAGCGCCCTGCCCACTGCTACCAGATCGAACTCCCCGGCTTGCATGCGCCGCTCCAGATCGTCCAGGCTCGCAGGCTCAGCGCTCTTGAACGCGGTTTCACCCGGCGCAGGGATGAAATCAGTACTCAGGCCGACGCTCCCCACGGTAATTGCCGGCTTGCCGGTAATCTTGCGGGTCCAGCCTGCGAGGTTGAGGTCGCTGCCTTCAAACTCGGGCTCCCAGAAGCGCCGGGTAGAACAGTGAAAGATATCCACGCCGGCATCTGACAGCGGCAGCAGAAACTGTTCCAGCTCCTCGGGTGAGGTTACCAGCCGCGCGGCGTAGTCCTGTTGTTTCCACTGTGACCAGCGCAGGAGTACCGGAAAGTCGGGGCCTACCGCGGCCCGGACCGCCTTGATAATCTCGATAGCGAAGCGCCCGCGCTTTTCCAGCGATCCCCCGTATTCATCATCGCGCTGGTTGGTGCCCTCCCAGAAAAACTGGTCTATCAGGTAACCGTGGGCGCCGTGAATTTCCACCGCGTCAAAACCCAGGGCCTTCGCATCTTTGGCGCCCTGGGCAAAAGCCTGCACGCAATCATCGATATCCTGCAGTGTCATAATGTGACGATTAACCTTGCCCGGCACGTTCATACCCGAGGGTGTATAGCCATTCACCTCGCCCTCTGGCGGCGTACCGGCGCGGCGCATACCGCCGCAGTGCCACAACTGGGGTGCGATTTTTCCACCTTCTGCGTGCACAGCCTCGGCCACCTTCTGCCACGCGGCAAGGCGCTTCTCACCGTGAAAATACGGCACGTCAGGGTAGCCACTGGCGGCAATATGATTGATACAGGTGCCCTCGGTAATGATCAGGCCAACGCCGCCGGCAGCACGGCGGCGGTAGTACTCCACCACATCCGGGCCCGGTATATTGCCAGGGGATTGATTGCGGGTCATCGGCGCCATCACGATGCGGTTATCGAGCTGTAACTTGCCCAACTCGAAGGGCCGGAAAAGGGTGTCAGAATCATTCATGAGAACTCCAAAAGTTACGATTAAAGTGCAGCATTAAAAACGACGTAAAAAGCTGCGTAAAAAAACTGTGCTTACCAACGGATTGCGTTAATAGGCATCAGGCAAGTACTTCCAGCCCACGCTCTATACACCACATGGCGGACAAGGCGCCCAGTATATACACCGGAACCGGCGCCAGCCGGTCCTGCCAGGACGCCAGGGGCTTGCGGATAACAAACCAGATCGCGAACACGAGCAGGATGAAAGCGATCTGGCCCACTTCAATACCCACGTTGAAGAACAGCAGGGCCATGGGCAGATTGTCCTGTGGCAGACCTGTCTCTGCCAGTGCGCCGGCAAAACCCATGCCGTGCAACAAGCCGAAACCACCGGCCAGCCACCAGGGATTGCGCCACAGCAGGTCGTGCCTGGCGGTGCGGGTAAGCTCTACCGCCAACACAAAAATACTCAATGCGATGGCGAACTCAACCAGCGCAACCGGGTAATCAAAGTAGCCCAGGGTCACAAGAGACAGGGTAATACTGTGCCCCAGTGTAAAAGCGGTAATGGTCCACAGCAGGCGCGCGCCACCGCCCACCAGCAGCAGCAGGCCGAATACGAACAACAGGTGATCAATACCGCCCCAGATATGCTCCATACCCAGCAGGGAGTAGTCGCCGGCCACACTGCCGGCGCTCGACTCGGCGGGTATGACAAACTCCGACTGCTCGGCATTGAGCACCTGCTGGTAACTGCGCCCGTCAAGCAGGCTGACCATTACCAGGGCGGAAGCCTGGTTTTCACCCAGCCCTTCCACGCCCAGGGTTTCGCCCACAAGTCCGTCTTCACCCAGTTCGTCGCACCGCATCTGCCAGCTGTTCACCCGGCCCGTACCCTCTATTTGCGGTTCGCTACGGTTGGTGATTTCACAGGAGCCCGGCCAGGTGGGAACCAGGGGAATGGCACTGGTCCCCTGGGCCGGTGTTTTCCAGACCACCGCATACTGCTGGTCGGCTATTTCCGTGACTTTCAACAACGAGGGTGCGAAACGGTGGGCCTGCGCCACCTGCGCCAGGAACAGGCCGAGGAGCAAAAGCGCCATGAGCCTCAAGTTAATCATTTTCTCACCTCGTACTGCTCGCGCAGGGTTGCGATACTTTCGGCCAGCGCGGCGGTGCTGGCGCGCGACTCCAGGTCACGCATCAACTGGCCGCGCACCTCTTCCAGGGTAGCGTCGCGGCCGGGCTCCAGGGCACTGACCCAGACATAGTGCAGACCATAGGTAGAGCGGATCGGGCCAACCCAGGTACCGGGCTGCGGATCGGCCGCCTGCAGGTTGTCTACAAACTGGGAGCCGAACTGGCGAGCCAGCCGCTCTGGCGATTGCCGGCTAAAACGATAGCCGGGCAGGAAAGGTGAACTCAATTCCAGGGCAGCTTCGGCGTCCAGTTGCTGCTCCCTGATAGTGGCGATGGCCGCCTCCGCTTCGCCCTCGCGATCGGCGTTGAAGTACACGTGCTCAATGGAGTACAGGGGGGGACGCCGCAACTCTTCCTTGCGCAATTCAAACTCTGCCTGCAGCTCCTCCTCGCTGGGGAGCTTGGGAGGGTTGTAGCCCAGCATCAATTGCTCCATGACCTGGATAAGGCGACGTTTGACCACTTCATCCCCGAGGTGCAGACGCATCTCCAGTGCCTGCTCGTAACGCTCCTGTTCAGATTTGCCCTCCCCCAGTTGCAGAAAGCTCATATTCCGCAGCAGGCGCTGGTAAACCACCGTATCGTGCAGGTGCAGGTCCATTTCGATCGCGCGCTGGAACAGCATGTCCCGGTCCAGCTCTGCCGAGATCATGCGGTCCAGTTGTTCAGGGGTAGGTACACGGCCGGTACTGGAAAACCACTGCTGCTTGAGGGTCTCCAGTCTAGCTTCAGTGAGAGGGCCGATGACCGGCTTGGGCACCGGAAAGAAGACGCCCTGCAGGTAGTACAGCAGGCTGCCCAGCACAATAAAATGTATCCACGGCCGGTTTAGCCGGGTCAGTAGTGTCATCAATTTGTCTCTCGGGTTATGCCGCTAATGGCGATCAGTCTTCGTAGCTTGCCTGGCACTTCTTCAGCTGGGCCTGCAAGCCCGCCTGGAGATCCGCCTCACTCAGCATCCCGGAGTTCCAGGTGGCGACGTAGTTGAGGGCATCAGCGACGGAGTGATCGCGTGAGTAAAGCAGCATTTCCTTGCTGCCACGCACGGCCAGCGGTGATTTGCTGGCGATCGACTGCGCAATCGCCATAACCTCCTGCATCATGGTGTCCCTGTCTTCATAGACCCGGTTAACAAAGCCCAGTTCCCGGGCTTCCTCGGCATCCATGTTACGCCCCGTGTAGGCGAGCTCCCTTACCACGCCATCGGGAATCAGCTTGGGCAGGCGCTGCAGGGTGCCGACATCCGCAGTCATGCCTATGTCGATCTCACGAATCGAAAAGTAGGCATCCTCGGTGGCGTAGCGCATATCCGCATTGCACACCAGGTCCACGCCGCCGCCGATACAGGTTCTGTGAATGGCAGCCAGTACCGGTTTACGGCACTTTTCGACTGCGCTCAGGTTGTCCTGCAAACGCAGGATAGTACGGCGCAGATGTTCCGCCCGCCGCGAAGGCTCGTTCGAGGCACCATGCAGACCACCAAACATCGCCAGGTCCAGTCCGGCACAGAAGTGATTGCCGTTACCTGCGAGAATAACAGCGCGCACCGACGGCTCCGCATCGAGCCACTCGAAGCAGGTTTGCAGCTCAGCCCAGAGTACGGCATTCATGGAGTTCGCCTTGTCGGGCCGATTCAGGTTTACCGTGGCCACCTGCTTGTCAAACTGCAGTTCCAGGGTCTCAAAACTCGGGCACTCCATGACAACTCTCTCCTGTGTTAATTGCGGGACTGGATATTACCAACTGGACACGAAATCGGCAGTATCCAGCGAGCGCAGGGTTTTTCCGGCCCCGTCCCGGGTACCCAGGTAAATGAAGCCGATGATCTCCTCGTGGGCTTCCAGCCCCAGCGCCGCCATCACATTCCGGTCAAACGCCGCATCCCCGGTGCGCCAGATGCCGGCATAACCACAGGCCTCGGCGGCGAGTAGCATTGACTGTGCCGCACAACCGGCGGAGAGGCGCTGTTCAATGGCCGGCACCTTGGGGTGCTGTTTCAGGGTCGCCACAACCACGACCACCATGGGTGCCCGCAGCGCTGCGTCTCGCGCCTTTTGCCTGGCCGTGGTATCGGCCAGCGGGTTGCGCTTTAGCAAACACTGTTCCAGCACCTGGCCAAAATCACTGCGCCGCTCTCCGGCTATCATGATGAAACGCCATGGCCGCAGCCAGGCGTGATCGGGGGCCCGCATTGCAGCGCGGAAAATATCGTCCATCTCCTGCTCGGAGGGAGCCGGTGCCACCAGCCTGGGGCTGGAGTTGCGGCTCTGGAGAAATTGCAGTATGTCACTCATCTACAAGCACTACCGAAGTTGGTTTAGCCGAACAATTTCAGCGCTGCGTACTATCCCACAAGGCAGCTGCCCGGGCAAAAGTGATGCGTTGAACCGACCGTCAAGACGTTCCGGATCCAGTGTCAGGGAAGCACCGGGCCCAGCAGGATATTCATAAAGCCCGCATCCCCCGCTACCGCATCCACATCGTCGCACCACTGCGCGAGCTCGCTGGCCCCGCAGGCCTCAAGGCGGTGCTCTATGTGATCGATAATCCACATTGGCTGTTCCAGGGTCGCCAGCAGCTCTACCAATGCGCGGCCACTACTGCCGGCCTGCCGCAGGGAAAGCGGGGTGAGCTCAATGATAATGCGCGGCACGCCCGCCAGTTCCCGAATCAGCGGCAACAGGCCCGCCATCACGGCGTACTCAGCACCCTGTACGTCGATTTTCACCAGATCGATTCGGCCCAGCCGCTCGCGCAGGAAGTCGCTGCCATTGTACAGTTGCACAGGCAGGCTGCGGCGACCGGCGCCGCTGGCGAACACCTGGTGGTCCCCGGCATTGTCCTCGCTCAAAAACAACTGCGCCAATACGGTCTCATCCGACAGGCCCGCCTCGAAGGCAGCTACATGATCGCCACTGTGGTTGAGCTGCAGGTTCTGCTGTAGCAATCGAAAGTTGTCGGGGTCGGGTTCGAAGGCGAACACGGCGCCTGCGCTGCCCACCCGACCCGCGGCAATCACCGGGTAATAGCCGATGTTCGCACCTACATCCACGAACACGTTACCCGGCTGCAAAGCGGCGAGAACCAATGCCGTTTCGTAAGGCTCCCAGATACCCTCATCGCGCAGGCGGCGGGACACGTGGCGGTCGGCATCGCCGTGCACATGGAGGCGCAGGCGGTGCTGCAGTCCCGGTATGTGCAGGGGCACCGGCGCCGGGCTGTTCACTTCACTCACTGCAGGGCTATTGCCCCGGGGCTTTGTCACCTTACTTTTGTCACCGTCCTTCTGTCACCCTACTAGGGTGTTACCTCGTCCTGCTCCACCCCTTCCTTGACCGGGATCATCAGGTCTTCCTTGCTGACATTCAGCAGCAGCAGCACGTTGGACGCCACGTAAATGGAAGAGTAGGTACCGATAGCGATACCCACAATCAGGGCTACCGCGAAACCGTTGATCATCTCGCCACCGAACACTGCCAGGCACACCAGCACCAACAAGGTCGTCAATGAGGTGAACAAGGTCCGCTCCAGGGTTTCTGTCAGCGAGATATTGACCAGCTCCACGGGCTCGGTGCGGCGCACCTTGCGGAAGTTCTCGCGTATTCGGTCGAACACCACAATGGTGTCATTGAGGGAGTAACCGATTACTGCCAGCAGGGCTGCCAGTACCGTCAGGTCAAACTCCATGCGGGTGAAAGAGAAAAACCCCAGGGTGATAATCACATCGTGAACCAGTGCGACCACGGCGCCCACCGCGAACTTGAGCTGGAAGCGAAAAGCGATATACAGCATGACAAGCCCCAGGGCCAGCAGCATGGCCAGCCCGCCCTGCTCGCGCAGCTCATCGCCCACCTGGGGCCCGACAAACTCAATTCTCCGCAGCTCGACATCGCCCTCAAAGGTGGCCTGCAGCTTGCGCAGCAATACCGCGCCTTCCTTGTCCGAGTAACCATGGGGCAGCCGGATAAGGACCTCCCTATCGGTGCCGTAACTCACCACCGTGGCGCCTTTATAACCCTCGCTGGACAGGGTATTTCGTATCTCGGTCAGGTCCACAGTATCACTGTAATAAACCTCGACCAGGGTGCCGCCGGTAAAATCCAGACCCCAGTTCAATTGCTGCACCGCGAGGGAGCCAATAGAGGCGAGTACCAGCAGAATCGACAGGGCGGCCGCCAGCTTGCGCAGGCCCATAAAGTTGATCACTTTCATACCTTGATCCCTCCGATAGACAGTTTCTTCACACGGCGACCGCCGTAGATCAGATTAATGATCGCGCGGGTTCCCACGATCGCGGTGAACATCGAGGTAATGATGCCAATGGACAAAGTAACAGCGAAGCCCTTGACGGGGCCGGTACCCACTGCGTAAAGGATAACCGCCACGATAAGCGTGGTCAGGTTGGCATCCAGAATGGTGGCCACCGCTCGCTCATAGCCAGCGTGGATGGC
Organism: uncultured Gammaproteobacteria bacterium; assembly: GCA_963765545.1. Classification (GTDB taxonomy): domain Bacteria; phylum Pseudomonadota; class Gammaproteobacteria; order Pseudomonadales; family Halieaceae; genus JARRPM01. Next base: position 1,287,053 of record CAVXWW010000004.1, read on the forward strand.
CATTTGCGGTGCCATGCCGTTATTCACTTCCTCCCGTATTCGACCGAAGATCAGCACGTTGGCGTCAACCGCCATACCCACCGTCAATACGATACCGGCAATACCAGGCAGTGTCAGGGTGGCCCCCAACAGGGACATACAGGCCACCAGCAAGATCAGGTTCGCACTGAGCGCGACCACCGCGGTGACCCCGAACACACGATAAATCAGGATCATGAACAGAACCACCAGGGCGAGACCGTACTGTACCGACTTCACTCCCATGCGGATATTTTCAGCCCCCAGGGACGGTCCGACTGTGCGCTCTTCGACAAATGAGACCGGCGCGGCCAGGGCACCCGCGCGCAGCATCAGGGCCAGTTCAGAGGATTCCAGTGGATTGTCCAACCCGGTTATCTGGAACTGGGCGCCCAGGGCAGACTGGATCACGGGTGCGGTCAGCAGTTTTTTCTCATCGTAGGGCACCTTGACGGCCACTTCGGTGCCGTCGGGCTGGACCTCGTAGCGGGTGCGGTATTTACGCTCGATGAACAGCACCCCCATGCGGCGCTTGATATTGTTGCGGGTTGCCCGGGACATCAGGCTGCCGCCTTCACTGTCCAGGCTTATCTGCACATTGGGCTGGCCATTCTGGTCAAAGCTGGCCTGGGCGTTGGACACACGCTCACCTGTAATGATGACATCCCGTTCCAGCCACTCACTGGCACCGGCCCTGTCCGGGCTGCGGTAATCGAAGCGCTGCTTGTCCGAGGGAGCCGCGTCCATATTGGCCACCAGGCGGAATTCCAGGTTCGCTACCTTGCCCAGGATACGCTTGGCTTCAGCGGTATCCTGGATGCCGGGCAGTTCCACGACGATGCGGTTCTGGCCCTGGCGTTGAACCAGTGGCTCCGACACACCCAGTTCATTGACCCGGTTGCGCAGGGTTGTCAGGTTCTGGGCAACGGAATATTCGGCGATCTCCTTGCGCACCTGCTCCGGCAGCGTGGCCAGCAGATTCCAGCTCTCGCCCTCCTCTACCCGGTCCAGGGCCAGTTGCGGCTCGGCCTCTGATATGGCGTCGCGGGCCTGCTCGCGCAGGGCCTCGGTCTTGAATTTCGCCTCTACCTGGCCCGCATCATTGAGCGCCACGAAGCCCCGTATACGCTCCTCTCGCAGGGTTCGCTTGACCGAATTGGTGTAGTACTCCATGCGCCGGTCGATCGCGGCTTTCACATCGACCTCCAGCATGAAGTGCACACCGCCGCTCAGGTCCAGGCCCAGTTTCATCGGCGTGGCGCCGTAATCACTGAGCCAGTCGGGTGTGGTGGGCGCCAGGTTGAGGGCGACAATAAAGCCGTCCCCCAGCGCGCGGGATACCCTGGCCTGGGCGGGCAACTGCTGCTCCTTGTCGCGCAGGCGGATCAGGGCATTGCGGCCGCTCTCGTCAACGACCGCGTCAAAGTGCTCGACACCCGACTCATCCAGCGCCGCCAGGGCTCGCCCCAGAATCTCGTCATCGATAAGCTGGGCACTGCTCTCACCGGTGACCTGCAGGGCCGGGTCCGGCGCATAGAGGTTGGGTGCGGCATAAAACAGCCCGAACAACACAACGAACAAAACGAGCAGGTATTTCCACAAAGGGTACTTATTCAGCATATCGGTGCTCTGGCGTGGGGGAGCGGCTGCGCCCCCGTTAAAAAGTGCGTCATTATAAGGAATCGGCCCTGCGCTACAAGGCTGGTGACCTCCAGCGCAGCAACCATGTGTTCAGATACCTACCCCAGCCAATGCCTGGCATTGCGGAACAGGCGCATCCAGCCCCCGTCCTCGCCCCATTGCGGCGGTGCCCAGGAGTACTGCACCGTGCGAAACACACGTTCAGGGTGTGGCATCATTATGGTCGCCCGGCCATCGAGGCTGGTCAGCCCGGTAATCCCCCCCGGCGAGCCATTGGGGTTGGCAGGATAGCCGGTGGCCACGGCAAGATCGTTGTCGAGGAAGCGCATGGCCACGGTACCACTGGCCTCACAGGCGTCCTGTGCGGCCGTATCCGCAAACCGGGCCCTACCCTCGCCATGGGCCACGGCGATAGGCAGATGCGAGCCCGCCATGCCGGCCAGCAGTATGGAGGGGCCGGGTTCAACCCTGGCCAGCGCCAGCCGCGCCTCGAACTGCTCCGAGCGGTTGCGCACAAAGCGTGGCCAGTGCCCGGCGCCGGGGATAAGGTCCTTCAGGGTCGACACCATCTGGCAGCCGTTGCAGACACCCAGGGTGAAGCTGTCATCGCGTTCAAAGAACTCGCTGAAGGCCGTACGCAGACGCTCATTGAACAGGATACTCTTGGCCCAGCCCTCGCCTGCACCCAGCACATCGCCGTAGGAGAAGCCGCCACAGGCCACCAGGCCCTTGAACTGTGCCAGGTCGTGCCGGCCGCTGTGCAGGTCGCTCATATGAATATCAAAGGGTGCAAACCCCGCGCGGTGGAAGGCCGCCGCCATTTCGACATGACCGTTTACGCCCTGCTCGCGCAAAATTGCCACCGGGGGACGGACACCCGTGGCAATAAAGGGGGCGCAAATATCCTCCGAGGGATCGAATGACAGCTGGACTGACAGACCAGGGTCGCTGGAGCTTATCCGCTCATACTCTTCCCGGGCGCAGTCCGGGTGGTCACGCAAGGCCTGTATCTCGTAACTGGTCCGGGCCCACAGTTGCTGCAAGCGCTGGCGGGAATCATTCAGCAGCTTTGTCTGGCCATCGACGATATCTATCACGTCACCTGCGACCGCCTCGCCTATGGTATGCAGGCAGCCGCCAATACCCAGCTCCTGCGCCCTTGAACGCAGTGCTGCCAGGCTGGCACGCGGCAACTGCAGCACGGCCCCTGCCTCCTCACTGAACAAGCTGGCCATGTGCTCGCCGGGAACCTGCGCCAGGTCGATAGACAGGCCGCAATGGCCGGCGAAGGCCATTTCCAGCAGGCTTACGACAAGCCCACCGTCAGAGCGATCGTGATAAGCCAGCAACTGATCGCTGTGCAGGAACTCCTGAACCAGCTCAAAAAAGGCTTTCAAATCGGCGGCACTGTCGATATCAGGCACCGTGTCACCCAACTGGCCGAAGGCCTGGGCAAGACTGGAGCCCCCCAGTCGATTGGCGCCGCGACCCAGGTCCAGCAGCACCAGTACCGCGTCCGCATCGGGCTGCAACTGCGGCGTGAGTGACAGGCGCACGTCCACCACCGGCGCAAAGGCTGACACGATCAGTGACATGGGCGCGGTTACAGCCTTGTCTGCATCGCCCTCGCGCCAGGTCGTGCGCATGGACATGGAGTCCTTGCCGACCGGAATCGTGATACCCAGTGCGGGGCAGAATTCCATGCCCACCGCATGCACGGTGTCATATAGCGCTTCGTCTTCGGCGCCGTAGCCGGCCGCACACATCCAGTTGGCCGACAGTTTGATGTCGGTGATATCAGCGATTGCAGCGGCCGCTATGTTGGTGACGGCCTCGGCCACCGCCATGCGCCCCGACGCCGCCCCCTGTACCAGTGCCAGGGGTGTGCGCTCGCCCATGGCCATGGCCTCGCCCGCAACGGAGTCGTAGGACACGGTGGTCACCGCGCAATCCGCCACCGGCACTTGCCAGGGCCCGACCATCTGGTCCCGCGCCACCATGCCCGTAACCGTTCTATCGCCAATCGTGATCAGGAAATTCTTGCTGGCCACCGCCGGCACCTGCAGCACCCGCTCCAGGGCATCGGTCAAGGGGCTGTCAATTGCGAGCGCCTTATGGGCGATGGGATGCCGTTGGACGTGCCGCTCCATGCGCGGCGGCTTGCCGAACAGCACCGACATGGGCAGGTCCACCGGCGCGTTATCGAACTCGGCGTCGGTGAGCTTGAGATGCAGCTCGTCGGTAGCTTCACCCACCACGGCAAAGGGACAGCGTTCGCGCCGGCAAATCGCCTCGAAACGCTGGAGATTTTCCGGCTCCACCGCCATCACATAGCGTTCCTGGGATTCGTTACACCAGATCTCCAGGGGCGACATGCCCGGCTCATCATTGGGTACCTTGCGTAATTCAAAGCGGCCGCCGCGGCCGCCGTCCTTAACCAGTTCAGGCAGGGCATTGGACAGCCCGCCGGCGCCCACGTCGTGAATAAAGGCAATCGGGTTGTCCTCGCCCAGCTGCCAGCAGCGATCGATCACCTCCTGGCAGCGTCGCTCTATCTCCGGGTTCTGGCGCTGCACGGAGGCGAAGTCCAGGTCCTCGTGACTCTGGCCGCTCGCCATCGAGGATGCTGCGCCGCCACCGAGCCCGATAAGCATGGCCGGACCACCGAGCACGATCAGGCAGGCACCGGGCTGGTAGTCACCTTTCTGCACGTGTTCCTCGCGGACATTGCCATAGCCGCCCGCAATCATGATGGGTTTGTGGTAGCCGCGTACCTCGTCGCCCGCGACGCCCGGTGCTGTCATTTCAAAGCTGCGGAAGTAACCGCAGATGTTGGGCCGGCCGAACTCATTGTTGAAGGCGGCGCCGCCGATCGGGCCCTCCAGCATGATATCCAGGGCTGACACAATGCGCCCCGGCTTGCCGTATTCCTGCTCCCAGGGCTGGATATACCCGGGTATCTGCAGGTTGGACACAGAAAAGCCATTGAGACCCACTTTGGGTTTGGAACCCCGACCCACCGCGCCCTCGTCGCGGATTTCACCGCCTGAACCGGTACCGGCCCCGGGAAACGGCGCTATTGCCGTGGGGTGATTGTGGGTCTCCACTTTCATCAGCAGGTGGATATTTTCCTGCGAAAAGTTGTACTCGCAGCTGACCGGGTCCGGGTAAAACCGGCCAGCGTGGTGCCCGGCAACCACCGCGGCATTGTCAGAATAAGCCGAGAGCACGTTTTCACCACCACAGTCGTTGGTGTTGCGGATCATGCCAAACAGCGAGTGCGGCTGCGCTTCACCGTCAATGTTCCAGCTGGCATTGAAGATCTTGTGCCGGCAGTGCTCGGAGTTGGCCTGGGCGAACATCATCAGTTCCACGTCTGTCGGATTGCGCCCCAGCGCCGTGAAACTCTCTACCAGGTAATCGATTTCATCGGCCGCCAGAGCCAGCCCGAGGTCGCGGTCGGCAGCAACGAGCGCTTCGCGCCCCCCGCCCAACAAGTCTACCCGGGCCAGGGGTGCGGGTGCCGCGTGCCTGAACATCTCCCGCGGTGGTTCCAGGCTGCCCAGCACGGTTTCGGTCATGCGATCGTGAATCAGTGCATCCACCGCTGCGAGCTGCTCCGGGGACAAGCTGGCGGGGAGCTGGAAATACCAGGCCACACCCCGCTCCAGTCGCAATACCGACTCCAGGCCGCAGTTGTGAGCAATATCAGTGGCCTTGCTGGACCAGGGAGAAATTGTGCCAGGGCGAGGCACAACCAGCCGCAATGTTGCGCTGTCAGGGTCCGCGACACCGTCGTCGGAGAATCCGGGGCCGTATTCCAGCAGACTTTGCAGTACCTGGTGCTGCGGCTCTGACAAGTCTTCTCGCAGGTCTGCGAAATGCACGTACTCCGTGTGAAGCAGCTGAATATCGTGGTGAATCAGGGCGAGTTTCTGCGCCAGTTTGTCCAGCCGGAAATCGGACAGAACAGGGGCGCCGCGCAAGGTCAACATGCTGGGGGAAGCTCCGGATGGAGGGAATTTTTGGAGGCGGTATTGTACTGTATTTGCGCGCCGGGAGTTAAGAGATGTGGGAAAACCACCAGATTCCGACCGTTATCCCTGTCCGCTGCCGAGCCCCAGGGGCTAGAATAACCCGCATGAACGTGCGTATCGTACCCGCAGCCCTGTCGCTGGCCCTGCTGCTGGCCCTGGCATCCCTGCTCAGCGCCTGCACTGGCGACACAGATACGCTCGCGCGCATACAGTCCGAAGGCAAGCTCAAAGTTGTTACCCGCAACAGCCCCACCACGTATTACATTGATCGCGATGGCCCCAATGGCTTCGAGTATGCCCTGGCGCGCCTGCTGGCAAAGGACCTGGGGGTCGAGCTCAAGATGGAAACCGCGTTTACCATGGACGACCTGTTCCAGCGACTGCGCCGGCACAAGGCAGACCTGGCCGCTGCGGGACTTACCCTGACCGAACAGCGCGGAGGCAGTTTTGAGCACTCCTCCTCCTACTACAAAATCAGGCCCCAGGTGGTTTATGTGGCCGGCACGAAACGCCCGAGGACAGTTGACCAGCTGGTGGGACGCTCAATTGTTGCACTGGCCTACTCCAGCCACGTCGACGAACTGAAAAAGCTGAAGCGCGCAAGAGTGCCGGAACTGACCTGGCAGGAAGTAGCCGGCGCCGACGCAATGGAATTGCTCGAAATGCTCGATACGGGACAGGCCGAACTCGCCCTGATCGACTCCAATGCATTTATAGTGCAACGCAGCCTTTACCCGCGACTTAAGGTGGCATTCGACCTGATCGAGGACGAGGACCAGGACATGGTCTGGTACCTCGCGCCAGAGGCCGACAATGCAAGGCTGCTGGCCTACATCGACCAGTTTTTCCAGCGCCTGCAGGCAGATGGCACACTGGAGCGCCTGCGCGAGCAGTACTTTGGTCACAGCGCCGGTATTTCCCGCATGAACTCCCATACTTTCAATCGCAATATGCGCAACAAGCTGCCCAGGTACCGCGACCTGATCGAGCAGGTGGCGCGGGAGTACCAGATGGAATGGCAGCTGCTGGCGGCAGTCGCCTACCAGGAATCGCACTGGAACCCGGAGGCCACCTCCCCCACCGGCGTACGCGGCCTGATGATGCTGACACTGCCCACCGCCAGGGAGACCGGCGTAACAAACCGGCTGGACCCGCTGCAAAGCCTGCGCGGAGGAGCGCGTTACCTGAAAGACCTGAAGCGGCGCCTGCCCGCCGGGATTAAGGAACCGGATCGCGGCTGGTTCGCGCTGGCCGCCTACAATATCGGGCTGGGACACCTGGAGGATGCGCGGGTGATTACCCAGCGCCAGGGAGGAGACCCGAACCGCTGGCAGGACGTGAAGGAACGACTGCCGCTACTGCAGAAAAACTCTCACTACCGCAACACCCGCTACGGCTACGCCAGAGGTGTGGAAGCCGCCAACTATGTGCAGAACATCCGCCACTACCTCAACATTCTGGACTGGCAGGATATCTCCGACAACAAACCCCTGCCGCCCATAGCCATCGACGATTACCTTCCCAGGGTACTGCGCGGCAGCAAGCTGCCGGCGCTGTAAGTCGTACCGGGTTATCAACTGCAAGATGCCCCATGATATCCAGGGCTAACGACGGGCCTTGAAGAATGCCTGCAGGCGCTCGCTGCTGGCCTGCGCCAATACCCCGCCCTGCCAATCAACACGGTGATTGAACCAGGGTTCGTCCAGCATATGACAGCGGCTGCAGGCCACCCCGGCCTTGGGCTCGGATGCTGCGAATACCAGCCGGGCAATACGGGCGTGCACCATCGCCCCGGCGCACATGGTGCAGGGCTCCAGGGTGACAAGGAGTGTGGCGCCGGGCAGACGGTAATTACCCACTCGCTGAGCCGCCGCCCGCAGTGCGACAATTTCGGCGTGGGCAGTGGGATCTGCCGCTGAGATAACCTGGTTAAAGCCCTCGCCCAGCACTTCCCCGTCACGCACCACAAGGGCACCCACCGGCACTTCTTCCAACTGCGCGGCGCGGTCCGCCAGCTCCAGCGCCCGCTGCATCCAGTGTTCATGCTCGCCGGGTGTCAATCACTCACTCCCACTCAATGGTGGCGGGTGGCTTGCTGCTGACGTCGTAGGTGACCCGTGATACGCCGGAGATTTCATTGATGATCCGGTTCGATACCTTTTCCAACAGCTCATAGGGCAGGTGCGCCCAGCGCGCTGTCATAAAATCCACGGTTTCCACGGCCCGCAAGGCGATCACATATTCGTAACGGCGCGCATCCCCCACCACGCCCACCGACTTGACGGGCAGGAAGACGGCGAAGGCCTGGCTGGTTTTTTCGTACCAGCCGTCGCGGTGCAATTCCTCGATAAAAATGGCGTCTGCCAGTCGCAGCAGATCGGCATACTCTTTCTTAACCTCACCCAGAATACGCACCCCCAGTCCGGGGCCGGGAAATGGATGGCGATAGACCATGTCATAGGGCAGGCCCAGTTCCAGGCCGATCTTGCGCACCTCGTCCTTGAACAACTCACGCAGCGGCTCCACCAGCTCAAGACTCATGTCATCGGGCAGGCCGCCCACGTTGTGGTGCGACTTGATCACATGGGCCTTGCCGGTTTTAGCCCCGGCGGACTCAATCACGTCGGGATAAATAGTGCCCTGGGCCAGCCAGTTTACATCCCGCAGCCGCGTCGCCTCCTCGTCGAACACCTCGATGAAGGTATTGCCGATAATCTTGCGCTTCTGCTCGGGATCGGAAATACCGTCCAGCTTGCCCAGGAACAGGGCCTCGCAATCGCTGCGAATGACTTTGACGCCCATATTGCGGGCGAACATCTCCATCACCTGCTCCCCCTCGTTGAGGCGCAACAGGCCGTTGTCGACAAATACGCAGGTTAGCTGATCGCCAATAGCCCGGTGCAACAGGGCGGCCACCACCGACGAATCCACGCCGCCGGACAGGCCCAGCAATACCTTGTCATCACCCACCGTGGCGCGCACCCGGTCGATCGCGTCCTCGACAATATTGGCTGCCGTCCAAAGCACCTCACAGCCACACAGCTCCAGGGCGAAATGCTCGAAAATACGCTTACCCTGCAGGGTGTGCGTCACTTCAGGGTGAAACTGAATGCCGTAGAAGGGCAACGAGCGGTGGGCCATGCCGGCGATAGGACAGCTCTCGGTACTGGCGATAAGATCGAAATCCTCGGGCAGCTCCACAACCTTGTCGCCGTGACTCATCCAGACGTCCAGTAGTGCCTTCCCCGCGTGATCTATGTGGTCACGAATATCGTGCAGCAGACCGTTCTCGGCCTCCAGCGCAATCTGGGCGTAGCCAAATTCACTGACATGTGAACCCTCGACCTTACCGCCGAATTGCTGGGCCATGGTTTGCATACCGTAGCAGATACCCAGCACCGGTATCCCGAGTTCGAAGACGCAATCCGGGGCCCGTGGTGAGGCCTGCGCAGAAACAGATTCGGGCCCACCGGAGAGGATTATTCCCCGGGGGTTGAATTCCCGAATGTCCTGCTCCGATACATCAAAGGCGCGAATTTCACTGTAGACGCCAACCTCCCGCACGCGGCGGGCGATCAGCTGCGTGTACTGGGAGCCAAAATCGAGAATAAGAATTTTCTGGGCGTGTATATCTGCGCTCATAACAGGTCCTGGGTGTTGAATCTGTACAACCGGCCCGGATTGAAAAAGGCGGTGGGCGCCGCGGGCCGGAAGTGTCTAGCGCACCGGGTAATTGGGCGCCTCTTTGGTAATGGATACATCGTGCACATGGCTTTCGGACATGCCGGCCGCGGTGACGCGCACAAATTCGGGCAGGGTTCGCATGGCCTCCATATCGGCGCTGCCGGTATAGCCCATGGCGGAACGCACACCGCCCATCAACTGGTGGATAATGGCCGACACCGGACCCTTGTAGGGCACCCTGCCCTCAATGCCCTCGGGCACCAGTTTCTCCGCGCCCTTGCTGGCATCCTGGAAATACCGATCCGACGAACCCTGGGTGCGCGACATTGCGCCCAGCGAGCCCATCCCGCGGTATGCCTTGTAGGTACGGCCCTGGTATAGCTCAACCTCTCCGGGGGCCTCTTCGGTACCGGCGAACATGCTGCCCATCATTACCGCGTGGGCACCAGCAACCAGCGCCTTGGCAATATCCCCGGAAAAGCGGATACCTCCGTCCGCGATAAGCGGAATATCGGTACCCTTGAGCGCCGCGGTCACATTGGCAATTGCAGTGATCTGCGGTACACCGGTACCGGTAACGATGCGGGTGGTACAGATTGAGCCGGGGCCTATGCCCACCTTCACACCGTCCACCCCGGCCTCCGCCAGGGCGATCGCCGCATCGGCAGTGGCGATGTTGCCGCCTATAACCTGCACAGACGGGTAACTGGCCTTGATCATACCCACTCGCTCGATCACATTGCGCGAGTGGCCGTGGGCGGTGTCTACCACCAGCACATCCACCCCGGCATTCACCAGCGCTTCTACCCTATCGTCGGTGTCCGGGCTGGTACCCACCGAGGCGCCGACCCGCAATTGGCCGTAGGAGTCTTTACAGGCCAGTGGGAAGCTCTCTGCCTTGTCGAAGTCCTTCACGGTAATCATGCCGCGCAGGTCAAAGTTGTCGTTAACAACCAGTATTTTCTCAATCCGGTGTTGGTGCAGCAATCGCTGAACCTCCACCGAACTCTCGCCCTCTTTCACCGTAACCAGCTGGTCTTTTGGCGTCATGATGGCCGAGACCAGTTTTTCAGGGTTGTTCTCAAAGCGCACATCGCGCTTGGTGACAATACCCACGAGATCCTCGCCATTGAGCACCGGCACCCCGGAGATACCGTGCGCAGTGGTCAACTCGATCAGCTCGGCAACCGTGGCCGTCTGCTGGATAGTGATCGGGTCCTTGACCATGCCGCTTTCGAACTTCTTGACCCTGCGCACCTGCTCCGCCTGCTCGGCGATCGTCATGCTCTTGTGGACAATACCGATTCCACCCTCCTGGGCCATGGCAATCGCCAGGCGATACTCGGTCACCGTGTCCATGGCGGCGGAAACGAGCGGAATGTTCAGCTCGATGCCACGTGTCAGCCGGGTCTTGAGTGATACGTCCGTGGCCACCACCTCCGAGTATCCCGGCAGGAGCAGAACATCATCAAACGTCAGGGCTTCTTCGGCGATACGCAGCATTGGGTCGATCTCCGGCTGGCGGGTTGAAGGTAAACGTGCAATTATAAATCCTCGGCTTAGCCCAGGTAAACAAAAGTTCCAGCGGAATGCCCCTTGTCCAACCCCTTTAGCACACAAAACCCACCCACAAGCCTTACCGTCAGCCAGCTCAACCGGCAGGCGCGTACCCTGCTTGAGAGCCACTTTGACTTTGTCTGGGTGGAGGGAGAGGTCAGCAATTTCGCCGCCCCGTCCTCCGGCCACTGGTACTTTTCCCTCAAGGACGGCAGCGCCCAGGTACGCTGCGCCATGTTCCGCAACCGCAACCAGCGCCTGCGCTTCACCCCGGCCAACGGTGACCATATCCGCCTGCGCTGCCGCGTGTCCCTGTACGAGGGGCGCGGCGAGTTCCAACTCATCGTGGAACACCTGGAACAGGCCGGAGCGGGAGCCCTGCAGGCCGCCTTCGAGCAGCTCAAGGCCCGGTTGCTGGAAGAGGGCCTGTTTGACCCGGCCCGGAAAAAGGCACTCCCCGACTCAATATCTCACCTGGGTGTGATCACATCCCCCACCGGGGCCGCAATACACGATATTCTCACCGTGCTGCGCCGGCGTTGTCCTGTTATCGAGGTGTCACTGCTCCCGGTTGCGGTGCAGGGCGAGGGAGCCGCCGCGGAAATCGTCGCCGCCATAGAACGGGCCAACCGCTGGCAGCGCGAGGGCAAACTGCAACTGGATGCGCTTATCGTGGGCCGCGGCGGCGGTTCGCTGGAGGACCTGTGGGCCTTCAACGAAGAAGTCGTCGCCCGGGCCATTGCCGCCAGCGAACTGCCCATCGTCGCAGCCGTGGGTCACGAGGTGGACTTCAGCATCGCCGACATGGTTGCAGACCAGCGCGCGGCCACCCCCTCTGCCGCCGCGGAGCTGCTCAGCCCGGACCAGCGAGAGTGGCAGCTAAAGCTCCAGGCGGCCGAGACCAACCTGGTTCGACTTATTCGCCGCAAGCTGGCCGACACCAGACTCACCCTGGGCCACCTGCAACAGCGCCTCAAACACCCCGGCGCCCAGCTGCGCGAGCAATCCCAGCGCCTGGATGAGCTGGAACAGCGGCTGATCCTGGCCCAGAAAAACCAGTTGCAACGCCGTCAAAGCGAGCTGGCCCTGCTGGAAAGCCGCCTCGCGGCCCACTCTCCCCTACCCCGGGTACGCCAGTTGCAGCTGGATATTGAGCGCTCCCGGAAGCGACTGTCGGCCGCCATGCAGTTGCAACTGTCTCACGCCGGCGAACGACTCAGCCACCTGGCCCAGTTACTGGACTCATTAAGCCCCCTGAGCACCTTGCAGCGCGGCTATGCGATCATCACGGACAGTGAGGGCAAAGTGCTCACCGACGCCTCGGCCGTTGCTGTCGGCGATGAGGTGGAGGGTCGCCTGGCCAAGGGGCGTTTAGGGCTGGTTGTTTCCAAGGTCGACTGATTTGTTGTTGTTGCTTGGTGCCGTTGCTTTTCGCTGGTGCTTTGGGGGCCGCCTCACAGTGACTGCTCGCACTTTGCTTTTCAACCTGTTTGGAAGGGCTTCTCCAAGAGAATTGGCATGGCGATACCAACGGTAGCATCCGCCGGTGGGCTGAACCCCCAGGAGGGCGTGGGGTATCAACCGAATGGGGGTTCAGCCCACCGGCGGATGCGGCAAGGGAACAGAAAGACCAAAAAGACTACAACAAAAGCAGGAGAACTATTCAGAAAAGGGGCGCGCACACAATGCGCCCCAAACAGAATCGCTAGTACTTGGCAGGCAACCGTGTATTGATGATGATGTGACGGCCTTCAAAGCGAATGTACTCACCGATGGTGAGATCCTTGAGGATGCGCGCAACCATCTCACGGGAAGCGCCAACGCGGTCGGCGATATCCTGCTGAGTGAGCTTTTCGGGAATATACAGGGTGCCGTCGCCGCGCTCCTCGGAGAGATCCATAAGCACATTGGCCACGCGGCCATAGACGTCCTGCAGGGCGAGGCTTTTAACGTCAGCAGTGAGCTTGCGCACACGCTGGGACAGATTGCGAATCAGTTTGCGACTGATGCCGGGGTGCTCATCGAGCACGCGGTTGAAGTCTTCCTTGTAGATGATACAGAACGTTGATTTTTCCACCGTGCGCACAGAGGCCGAACGAGCGGAATCATCGAGCAGGGCAAGCTCACCGAAGTAGTCACCCACACCCTGGGTATTCATGATGAACTCTTTACCGTTCTTGTCGCTGCAGTAGACCTTGACCTTGCCGCTCTCAATCACGAACAGCGAATCCGCCGGGTCATTCTCATGAATCACCACCGTATTCTTGGGAAACGAGCGACTCGTACTGCTGCCTTCCAGAGCAGCCAGCTCCTCCGGAGAAAGTCCTTGAAATATTTCTACTTTTTGTAACATGCAGACACCCGTCCTGTTGCAAGCATTGCCACTTCCATAATGACCTCAATAGTAACCCAAAGTTTTGTCAAAACGCACCCATGAGATCAAATTTGCCGATCTTCGATCCCATAATCAGGAAAACGCCGATTTCGTCACAGTTTCCACACTGCCGCCAGCCTCGTTATACTCCCCCTTTGTGCCGACCTTCAAGGACCTCCCTGTGCCCACCGGCTCCAACAGTCCCACAGCCCCCCTCTGGAGCGAGATCGTGCTGCGCTCCATGGCGGAGCTGCGCGAGTTATTTGCCGGTCTGGCAACACCGCTGGAGCGGGAATGTGCGGATGACTTTGACCACCTGTTTGAAGGTGGCAACCGGCTGAACGATATGTTGGCGGAGCAGGACGCCGGCACCAACAGGCACGACCTGATGAACGTGCTGTCCGCCATTCGCGGCTATGCCGAATTGCTGAGCGAGGATCTGGGGGCCGAGTTTGTAGAACTCAGGGAGGCACTGACCCGACTGCTCAAGGCGGTGCAGGCAGCCGACAACGACGACCCGGCCCCTGTCACATCGACCTCTTCCCGGGCGATCACATCGGAACCCGGCTTTATCCTCGCCGTTGACGACCTGCAGGAAAACCGCGAACTGGTCGCGCGTTACCTGTCCCGCAGCGGACATATCGTGGTCACCGCGGCCAGTGGCCCCGAGGCGCTGAGCACACTGGGCCAGACTGATGTGGATGTGGTGCTGCTTGATCTCGTGATGCCGGAGATGGATGGCCGGGAGGTACTGCGCCGCATCAAGGAGCATCCCGAATGGCGAGCGACGCCGGTTATTGTGATTTCAGGCAGCCAGGACATGGACGGCATCATCGAATGTATTGAGGCCGGCGCCGACGACTACCTGTTCAAGCCGTTCAACCCGGTGCTGCTGCAGGCGCGTATCAAGGCGGGTATAGAGCGCAAACGCTGGCATGACCGCGAGGAGCAGTATCGACAGCAACTCGAGCGCAACGAAAAGTTCATCCGGGCAACCTTTGGCCGCTACCTGTCGGACGAGATTGTCACTGACATCCTCGAGCGCCCCGAGGGACTTGAGCTGGGTGGGGACCTGCGGCGGGTGACCATACTCATGTCAGACATCCGGGGGTTCACAACCCTCAGCGAGCGCCTGGCACCGGCGCAGGTGGTCACCCTGATCAATCGCTACCTGGCCGCCATGACCGACATCATCATGGCGAACCAGGGCACCATAGATGAATTTATTGGCGACGCGATTCTGGCGGTTTTCGGCGCGCCCCAACGCAGGGACGACGATGCGGATCGCGCCGTCCAGTGCGCCCTGGCCATGCAGGCGGCAATGGATGATATCAACGCGCTCAACAAGGCGGAGGGACTGCCTGAGATAACAACCGGCATCGCCCTCAATACCGGCGATGTTATTGCCGGCAATATTGGTTCGGAGCGGCGCAGTAAATATGGTTTTGTCGGGCATCCCATGAATGTCACCTCGCGCATCGAAGACAATACGGCAGGGGGTGAAATCCTTGTTTCAGACAGCACCCTGACCAGCCTCAAGGGGGACTTCAAAGTCGGCACCAGCCAGGAGATCAACGTCAAGGGTATCGATGAGTCTATTGTGATACACCAGATTCTGGGAACCGAGACATGATGCCCGCCAATACCGACTCGAAGGTGCTCCCCGGCGGCGGGAGTTCGGTGCGATGACCGGGACTGTGCTGCTGGTGGAAGACAACGAACTCAACCGGGAGATGCTGAAGCGCCGCCTGAAGCGAGCCGGGCTCACTGTGATCACAGCCTGCGACGGACAGCAGGCCCTGGACCTGATGATCAGCGAGTTGCCGGCCGTGGTGTTGATGGACATGAGCCTGCCGGTACTCGATGGCTGGACGGCGTGCCGCCTCTCGCGGCAGGATGATCGAATCAGCCAGATACCGATCATCGCACTGACGGCACATGCCATGGAAGAGGACCGCGCGCGGGCCATTAAAGCCGGCTGCGATGACTATGCCACCAAACCGGTGGATTTTCCGGCACTGCTGGAAAAAATCAAAGCCCTGGCCACTGCATGAGTCTTCGTCGCCGCCTGACCCTCTCACTTATTACCATTTTGATACTGTTCGCCGTTAACGTGGGCACCCATTTCTGGGGCAGCTACGCGCGAAACCAGAGTATGATCGCCTACCGCAGCTCGGTAAACGCCGCCCAGTTATCCACGGAAATCGAGCAGTTACTGAGCGACCAGCGCCAGCAGATACTGGTGCTGTCCACACTGCGCGATACTACCGAAGACCAGTTGGAAAACGAGGAACTCGGACAGGCCCAGGGTGAACTCGAAGATATCAGTCACAGCATTGCGCAACTGGGCAAGCTCAGCCACGATGTCACCCAGATGGACTACGACAAACTGCGCGAGAGCAGCGAGGTGCTGCTGGACGGATGGCTGGCCTTTTACCGCAACTACAATGATCCGTCGTTCCAGGCCGACATGGACGACCCGTTGCCCTACCTCGAGACCAGCCAGCGCCTGAAAGAACTGGAACAGCGCCAGGCCTTCATCGCGGTACAGCGGGCCAACATAATAGACCGCACCATCGCCCTGACCGACCGCATTACCGTCATCGGTTTCTTCGCCTCGATTTTCCTCACCGCGACCCTGGGCTTTATCCTGGTCCGCTACACCAACAAATCCCTCAAGCGACTGAAAACAGGCACCGAGCGAATCGGCAGCGGCGACCTGGACTACCGCATCGACAACATCGAGGATTCTGGCGAACTGGGCGACCTGGCAAATGCCTTCAACGATATGTCTGACAAACTGCGCAATGCCATGGATGATGTCAGCAATGCCAGGGATGCCGCCGATGAGGCAAGTGCCGCCAAAAGTATGTTCCTGGCCAATGTAAGCCATGAATTGCGCACCCCCCTGAATGGCATCATCGGTTACTCTGAAATGCTGCATGACGAGCTGGAGGACAGGCAGGCGGTAGACCGGGGACAGTTCCAGCGTGACCTGGATAAAATCACCCTGTCGGGCCGCCAGTTGTTATCGCTGATCAACGATATCCTGGACCTGTCCAAGATTGAAACGGGCAAGATGTCCCTGCACATGGAGGATTTTCAGCCGGGAGAAATACTTGCCCAGGTGTGCGATTCGCTAAGCCCTTTACTGCGGGAGAACGACAACAAACTGGAAACGCAGGGCTTCACAGGGCTGCCTGTATTGCATAACGACGCCGCCAAGTTTCGTCAGATTTTTACCAACCTGCTCAGCAATGCCTGTAAATTCACCCAGCAAGGCGTGATCACTGTAAGCGCCGAGACAGTAAAGGAGAACGGGAACTGGCTGAAGATAGCGGTGCGGGATACAGGAATCGGGATGACGCCGGCGCAGCAACACAGAATATTCGAGGCATTTATCCAGGCAGAGGCTTCGACCAGCGCCAATTACGGCGGCACGGGCCTGGGTCTGGCCATCTGCCGGGACTATTGTGAACTGATGGGCGGCAGCATCGTGGTGAGTAGCTCACCGGGCAAGGGTTCAACGTTTACGGCGATGTTCCCTTCTGGCTCAGGGTTAGTTCCCGCAGACGCTTGAGCGCTTCCTCGCGCTTCTCGAGATCAACCTTCAGCGTTTTATTGTTCTGCTTGAGCTGATCTATCTTTTTCTGCAATTGCAGCATGTTCAGCAGCGCCTGTCGCATCAGGCGCGTTGATTCGTTCACTTTCAGATCCTTGGCATTTTTCTCGCGCAACACGCGGAAAGTATCGCGCGCGACGACCGGATCATAGAAAGGGCTGCGCGGCAGCATGCGCAGATAGGCTATCGCAATGCCCGCCTCAAGATCTGCCCGGGGTGATGACTCCAGCCGCTGGTAACGCTCGAAATGCTGCATGGCATCGCGGTATTCCCCATCCAGTAACGACCGGTATCCCTTGTCAAAAAACGTGTAGTCCTCCACCGGCACCGGCGCGCAATTGCAATTGTCGTTCTGCTGCGGGAGATTCAATTGAAGTTCCGGGATCTCGGCCTGCTCCCGGGGCGCCCCAGTTGCCTCGCTGGTCACCCCGGCAGCTGTGGTGGCAGGAGCGGGAGGCGGTGGCTCCACCGTAGTACAGGCCGATAACAACAGTGCCAGGGCCAGGGGTGCGATAAAAGTAAAGCGAACGGTGGGCAAAGCTCGGATCTCTAGGTGCCATAGAGCCGCCAGTTTAGCCCAGTTACCCCGGGGCGAGAAGGGCCATTGCAACGTGCACAACTGTAACGGGCGCTGCCGATTCAAGGCCGGCCCCGGCTATTCAGGTCGCATGTGGGGGAACAGCAGAACATCCCGGATGGAGGGCGAGTCAGTGAGCAGCATGACAAGCCTGTCGATGCCAATGCCCTCCCCCGCCGTGGGTGGCATGCCGTACTCCAGCGCGCGGATGTAGTCGTGGTCGTAATGCATCGCTTCCTCATCGCCGGCATCCTTCTCCGCCACCTGGTCCAGAAAGCGCTGGGCCTGGTCCTCGGCATCATTAAGCTCCGAAAAACCATTGGCCAATTCCCGCCCGCCGACGAAAAACTCGAAGCGATCCGTCACAAACGGGTCGGCGTCGCTGCGTCGCGCCAGGGGCGAGACCTCGGTGGGATAGGCGGTGATAAACGTGGGCTGGTCCAACAGGTGCTCCACCGTCTTCTCGAAGATCTCGATCTGTACCTTGCCCAGACCCCAGCTGTCTTTCAGGGGAATACCCAGCCCGGCGGCGATTTCGCGGGCAGCCGCCTCATCGGACAGTTGGTCGGCGCTGATCTGGTCGTTGTGCGCAAGGATTGAATCGAAAACCGAGATCCGTGCAAACGGCCTGGAGAAGTCGTAGCCAGTACCCTGGTACTGCACGGTGGTATCGCCCAATACCTGCAACGTCAGCTTGCGCAGCATGTCCTCGGTCAGGTCCATCGCGTCCCGGTAATCCGCGTAGGCCCAATAGTACTCGAGCATGGTGAACTCGGGGTTGTGCCGGGTGGACAGGCCCTCATTGCGGAAGCTGCGGTTGATCTCGAAGACGCGCTCGAATCCGCCCACCACCAGCCGCTTGAGATACAGCTCCGGCGCTATACGCAAATACATATCCTGGTCCAGCGCATTGTGATGGGTGACAAAGGGTTTGGCCGCGGCGCCGCCGGGAATCACCTGCATCATCGGTGTTTCGACTTCCATGAAACCCGCTTCATCCATGTAATCGCGGATAAAGCTGATGACCTTGGAGCGGGTTCTGAAAACGTCCCGGGACTGCGGATTGACGATCAGGTCTACATAGCGCCGCCGATAGCGCAGCTCCTGGTCTGCCAGGCCGTGGTACTTGTCCGGCAACGGGCGCAGCGCCTTGGTCAGCAGGCGCGCCTCGCGCATATTGATGTAGAGATCGCCCTTGCCCGACTTATGGATGGGGCCGCTCGCCGCGACGATGTCGCCCAGGTCCCAGCTCTTGATGTCATCCAGGGTGTCCTGGGGAAGGCCCTTGCGATCCACGTAGAGCTGGATCTGGTCATCGCCATCCTGAAGCAGCAAAAACGCGCCCCGGTTGCGGACCAGTCGGCCGGCCACGGCATAGGTTTTGTCCGCCTGCTCCAGTTCTTCCTTGGAGGACTCACCGTACTCGCGCTGCAGATGACCCGCCATCGCGGTGCGTCGGAAGTCATTGGGGAAGGCATTGCGCTTTTCCCGCAGCTGGGTGAGTTTGCCGCGCCGCTCCGCGATGAGTTTATTTTCGTCCTGTTGGCCGTCTTGTGCCTGGTCCTGCTCGCTCATGTCGCTCTCGCTTACAGCCCGCTTTTCAGCGATGCCTCGATAAACTGGTCAATGCCGCCGTCCAGCACGGCCTGGGTGTTGCTGGTCTCCACGCCGGTGCGCAGGTCCTTGATACGCGACTGGTCCAGCACGTAGGAACGGATCTGGCTGCCCCAGCCTATATCCGCCTTGCTGTCCTCCATCGCCTGCTTTTCCTCGCTGCGCTTATGGATCTCCAGCTCATACAACTTGGCCCGCAGCAGTTTCATCGCGTTGTCCCGGTTCTGGTGCTGGGAGCGCTCGGTCTGGCACTGTACGACCACGCCGGTCGGGTTATGCGTAATACGCACCGCCGAATCTGTTTTGTTGACGTGCTGGCCACCGGCGCCACTGGCACGGTAGGTGTCGGTGCGCAGGTCCGCGGGGTTGATATCGATCTCGATATTGTCATCGATCTCCGGGGACACGAACACGGAGGCGAAGGAGGTGTGGCGGCGATTCCCGGAATCAAAGGGCGATTTGCGCACCAGGCGATGCACGCCGGTTTCGGTACGCAACCAGCCGAAAGCGTATTCACCTTCGAACTGGATGGTCGCGCTCTTGATGCCTGCCACGTCGCCCGCTGATACCTCGATCAGTGAGGTCTTGAAGCCGTGGGCCTCGCCCCAACGCAGGTACATCCGCAACAGTATTTCGGCCCAGTCCTGGGCCTCGGTGCCGCCGGAACCCGATTGAATATCAAGGTAGGCGTTATTGACATCCATCTCGCCACTGAACATGCGACGGAATTCCAGCTTCTCCAGCAAGCGCACCAGGCTGTTTATTTCTTTCTCCACCTCGGCGACCGTGTCCTCGTCGTCTTCCGAGGCCGCCAGCTCAAGCAGGTCTCCCGCATCCGCGGAACCGCTGGTGAGCTGCTCTATGGTATGGACCACACCCTCCAGGGCGGATCGCTCCCGCCCCAGTTCCTGGGCCCGGGCGGGGTCGTCCCAGACGCTGGGCTCCGCCAGCTCCAGCTCTACCTCGGCGAGGCGTTCCTTGCTGAGATCGAAGTCAAAGATACCCCCTAAGCACGCCGGTGCGCGCATCGATGTCCTTGAGGGTCTGTACCAGCGGGTTGATCTCGAGCATGGAGGGGTAACCGGTTGTGTCAAAGGGGGCGCATCTTAGCAATATTGCCGGCGAATTTGAATGCTACTTCGCCGGCACCCCCGGGCACGCCAACGCGGCGTCAGAACTGGTTCAGTACCGCCCCTATCAACATTATCTGGGGAACCGTTACCAGCGGGAGAAAAAGCGCTATCTTCCAGGACCGGGTAGTGTCACGAATCGACATCACTTCGGTGTAGTCCGTGGCGACCCCCGCCATCAGAAAGGTAAAGCTGTTACCCGGGGCCGACGCGCGGTTCATCAGGTCGGCAGCGATCGGCGTCGAGCCCTCTGAACAGACTTCAATCACTGTGGTCGCCAGCAGGGTCAGCCATAAACCGCCCATGGTGGCGCCAAACCAGGTGGCGAAGGCTTCTTCGGGCATGAATGCGCGGATCAAACCCGCCAGGATCAAGCCGAACATGGACCAGCGTATCACCACCCTCGCCCCGTCAAAGCCCTCGCGCAGGATATTGGTGCTGCCGGCCAGGGACAATCGAATACTCTGGCGGAACTCTCGCCACACCAGCGGCAGTGGCTCCGGTTCACCCAGTTCTGCCCGCCAGGGGTTAGACGGCAGTTCGCCACGTTTTTCCAGTGCTTCGAAGATCAGGCCGGTGACGATACCAATCACCAGGGATAACAGCACAAACAACAAGGTCCAGCCCACGCCGATCAGGGCAAACAGAATCAAGGTCAGGGAAAAGGAATTCCAGGGGCTGGCCAACAGAAAGGCCATCACCTGCCCCACACTGGCGCCGCGCTCATACAATTTCATGCCCACCGCCAGGATGCCGTGGCTGCACAAATCCAGGAACACGCCGGCCAGGGTAGCCCGGAACATACCCGACAAGCCCCCATCGCGCCCCAGCATGCCCATGACAAGCTCCCGCGGCACCCGGCCCAGTATGCCGACAAACACGACCCCGATAGCGATGCCCCACCACATCTGGTTGAACAGCTCGAAAATACCGCCGGTGAAGACGCCAATGGCAGAGTCGTGCTCATGCACCATTACCGCACCAATCGGATAAGCGACAGCCACAACCGCAACACAGATCCAGAGAAAGTAATCGCGCCTGGCCGGCGTTTCACAACAACTGTCGGCGCTATCGCTTGCCTCACCGTGACAGGAAGGCTCTGCGGGCGCCGCACAGCAGCTGTCCGTGGCCGGCGCCAAAACGCCAGCACCGCTGGTAGAAGTTACCGTATGAGTTGCGCAGCCGCCGCCCGGGCTGGCTGTATCACCGCCTCCCTTGTGCTCGCAATCGCTCATGCCACACTCTCCTGACCCGACGCCAGGTCTTCCAGAATCGCGCAATCCGGCCCTTCATCTCCTTTACAGCGGCTCGCCAGTTCCAGCAGTTCCCGCTGCATCGCCACCAATTGCTCTATCCGCGTCTGCAGTTTCTGGCTCTTTTCCATCACCAGGTCCCTGGCGTGCCGGCTCTGCCGGGCGCTGTTGCGCTGTAGTTCGAGCAACTGGCGACTCTCATCCAGGTCGAACCCCACATCCCGGGCCCGTGCCAGGAACCGCAGTTCTTCCAGCGCCCTGCCATCGTACTGCCGATACCCGTTCTCGCCCCGGCTGGCCGGCGCGATCAGCTGGATCTCTTCATAATAGCGGATTGTCTTGGCACTCAGCCCGCTTTGTTGTGCTGCCTGTGAGATATTCATGCGCATCTCCTTTGACTGTTACGGACAGTGTAAACCTTCCAGTTACTGTAAGGTCAAGGGTGTTTTTGGAGTCTCTCCAACGCAAATTAAATAGGAGTGTGCCGTTCCATTTGCGGCAGAGGACGGGGGGTTGCCGCCGCGAATGGAACAGCGCGAAAATAACTGACCTGAACGATTATCGCATTTTCTGCGCCAGGCAGAGCCGCCAAAGCACTCCTGGAATACACGGAGAAAAAAAGTGGTAGCAGACAAACTGGGGGAGTTCGTCAACCCGGCACAATATGCTCAATCATAAGCTGCACGGACCGCCGTCCACGATACTCGTTGACGTCGAGACGGTAGGCAATTTCGAGCTGCTCTATCGACTCATCCGGCCAGATATTGAGATCAACATTGAACGCGATAGCGTCCAGGAGAACAGAGCCATCGGCGGGGAACAACACCAGCTTGAGGTGTTTCTCGCCGACCAGCCGCTGGCTGACGATGCGGAACACGCCATCGAAGATGGGTTCCGGAAAATGCTGGCCCCAGGGGCCGGCGAAGCGCAGGGCGGTGGCGAGATCGAGATCAAAGTCGACCTCCGCCAGTTCACCATCGGATTCGATCACGGCCTGCAGTTCCACGTCGCGGGCATGGCGTTCGACTTCTGAGACAAATGCGCGGGAGAAGGCCTCGTAGTCGTCCCGGGCAAGGCTGAGGCCGGCGGCCATGGCGTGACCGCCGAACTTGCTGATAAGACCTGGGTGGCGCACGGCGACGGCGTCGAGGATGTCGCGTATATGGATGCCGGGGATGGAGCGGGCGGAGCCCTTGATCTGGCCGGCATCACCGTCGGCAAAGGCAATGGTGGGGCGGTGCAGGCGGTCCTTGATACGCGATGCCAGGATGCCGATCACGCCCTGGTGCCAGCCGGGCTGGTACAAGGTCATGGCGATGGGCGGCTCGCCCTCCTGGGTGAGCTCCAGCCGCGCCAGTTCGCGCATCGCCTCTTCCTGCATGTCGCCTTCGATAATGCGCCGATCCTGGTTGAGCTGGTGCAATTGCATCGCCAGGGCGGCGGCGCCGGATGCGTCGCTGCTGAGCAGGCATTCGATGCCGATGGACATGTCGTCCAGCCGGCCCGCGGCATTGATGCGCGGGCCAACGGCAAAGCCCAGGTCTGAGGCCACCACTGTGCGGGGGTTGCGTGACGCGACTTCCAGCAATGCGCTGATCCCGGGGCGGGCTTTGCCGGCCTGCATACGCTGCAGGCCCGCGGCTACCAGTATCCGGTTGTTGCGATCCAGCGGAACCACGTCGGCCACGGTCCCCAGTGCCACCAGGTCGGTGTAGTTTCCGAGGTTGGGTTCCTCGCGCTGCTCGAACCAACCTCGCGCGCGCAACTCGGCGCGCAGGGCCAGCATCACATAAAAGATAACGCCCACACCCGCCAGGTTCTTGCTGGGGAAATCACAGTCCGGCTGGTTGGGGTTGACGATCACATCCGCTGCGGGCAGTTCCCGGCCCGCCAGGTGATGATCGGTAATCAGCGTGGCGATGCCGCGCTCGCGCGCTGCGGCCACGCCATCGAGGCTGGAGATTCCGTTGTCTACGGTGATGATCAAGGCCGGGGAGCGAGTGGCCGCCAACTCGACAATTTCAGGGGTGAGGCCGTAGCCGTAATCGAATCGGTTGGGGACCAGGTAGTCCACCTGCTGCGCCCCCATGCTTCGCAGGACAGAGACAGCCAGCGCGGTACTCGTCGCACCGTCGGCATCAAAATCGCCTATCACCAGGAGCCGGCTGTTCGCGGCCATGGCGTCTGCCAGCAGGCTCGCCGCGCGCCCGGCGTTGAGCAACTGGGATGGCGGCAGCAGCTTGCCCAGACCCAGGTCGAGGTCTTCGGATGTAGCGATTCCCCGCGCCGTGTAGACCCGGGCCAACAGGGGGTGAAGCTGCCCCGCCGGCAGCGTTGGTTCAGCTGCGCTCTCTCGCCGGCGAATCAGTTTCTGCATGGGAGCGGCGCTCAGGCGCTGATGCTGTTTGCCATAAACTCCTGCACCGCAGAGAGGCTGTTGGGCAGGACTTCAAACCGCTCGGTTCGCTCAAACAGGTCTGCCAGGTGCAGTGGCAGGTGGACGGCCTGGTCCAGCCCCGCGCTTTTGATTGCATCGGGGAACTTGGCCGGATGTGCTGTGGCCAGTGTGACCACGGGCACGTCGGCGGGCAGATCCGCGGCCAGCGCCGCCGCCACGCCAATGGCGCTATGGGGATCCAGCAGATATTCGCAGTCGCGCCAGGTACTGGCGATCTGCGCGCAGGTCTCGTCGTCGGACACCCGGTGGCTGCTGAACAGTGTCCGGGCACCGGCCATGGCCTCCTCACTGAACTCGATATCATCCTTTTCGAACCGGTGCATGAGATCCGCAAGGGCCGCGCCGTCGCGATCGTAAAGATCGAACAACAGGCGTTCAAAATTACTGGATACGGTGATATCCATGCTGGGTGACAGCGTATGGGCCAGTGGCTGGCGCCCGTAGGTACTGGTGGTCATTACCCGGTGCAGCACATCGTTGCGGTTGGTGGCGATAATCAGGCGCTCTATCGGCAGGCCCATCTGCCGGGCGAGATAGCCCGCGAATATATCGCCGAAATTACCGGTGGGCACCGAGAAGGCCATAGGGCGCGCCGGTGAACCCAGCGCGACCGCCGCGTAAAAGTAGTAGACGATCTGGGCCATGATACGGGCCCAGTTGATGGAGTTGACCGCCACCAGACTGCGATCGGCGGGCAGGAAACTGCGGTCGCCGAAGCTGGCCTTGACCATGGCCTGGCAGTCGTCGAAGTTACCTTCCACGGCGAGGTTGTGGATATTGTCGCCCACCACCGTCGTCATCTGCTTGCGCTGCACATCGGACACCCGGTTGTGGGGGTGCAGGATATAGATATCGATATTCTTGCAGCGCTTACAGCCCTCGATCGCGGCGGAGCCGGTATCGCCGGAGGTGGCACCCATGATCACCACTTTCTGGTGCTTGCGCTCCAGCACGTAGTCGAGCAAACGGCCCAGTAACTGCAGGGCAAAATCCTTGAACGCCAGGGTGGGACCATGGAACAGTTCCAGCACCCACTGGTTGGCACCAAGCTGCACCATCGGCGCTACCGCGTTGTGGCGAAACTCCGCATAGGTGTCGTCGATGATGGTCTTGAGGTCGTCGGCCGGAACACAGTCATCCACGAAGGGCGCGATAATCTTCAGCGCCAGCTGCGGGTAATCCATCGCAGCCATGGCGGCGATCTCGTCCTGGCTGAATACGGGCAATTCTGCCGGCACATACAGGCCCCCATCGGAGGCCAGGCCGGTGAGCAGTACCTGTTCAAAGTTGAGTTCGGGCGCCTGCCCGCGAGTGCTGATATATTTCACGTTTAGCGTTTTCCCTGTCCGTTAGCCGTCCAATGCTTCCACCCGAATGCGGGTAACCTTGCCGGCAATCGTATCCAGTGCCTCGATAGCGGCCACCGCTTTATCCACGTTGCCCTGCAGCGCATCGTTGGTAATCACGATCAGCTGCACCCGGGTCTGCCCTTCGGCAGGTGCTTTCTGGGTCAGGGCTTCGATACTGATGCCCTGGTCGCTGAAGATGCTCGCCACCCTGGATAAAACCCCCGGCTTGTCCTCTACTTCCATACGCAGGTACCAGGGCGTTACCACCTGTTCCATGGGTACGATGGGCAGGTGGCGCAGACTGGCCTGGGCAAAGCCCAGCGGCGGCACGCGGCAGGCCTGCCCTGCCCCCAGATCCCTGGCGAGATCGACCAGGTCGGCTACCACCGCAGACGCGGTAGGTGCGCCCCCGGCACCGGCGCCATAATACAGGGTGGGCCCCACGGCATTGCCCTCCACCAGGATGGCATTCTTCACGCCGTCTACATCCGACAGCAACAGGTTGTCGGGTATCAGGGTGGGATGCACGCGCAATTCCACCCCGTCGCCGTTTTGTTTGGCGATGCCCAGGTGCTTGATGACATACCCCAGTTCCCGCGCGTGCACCACGTCCTGGGTGGCCAGGCGGGTGATGCCCTCGGTGTATACTGATTCGAATTGCAGGGGGATGCCGAAGGCAATGGATGCCAGGATTACCAGCTTGTGGGCCGCATCGATACCCTCAACATCAAAGGTCGGATCCGCCTCGGCATAACCCAGGGCCTGGGCCTCGGCCAGTACATCGGCGAACTCCCGGCCCTTGTCGCGCATCTCGGTGAGGATAAAGTTACCGGTACCGTTGATGATACCCGCCAGCCACTCGACACGGTTTCCGGCGAGGCCTTCGCGCAGGGCCTTGATAATAGGTATCCCACCGGCAACGGCCGCCTCGAAACGCACCTCCACCCCGTGCTCATCGGCCAGGGCAAAAATCTCGTTACCGAACTCGGCGATCAGCGCCTTGTTGGCCGTCACCACGTGCTTGCCGTGACGAATCGCGGTTTCAACCAGCTCCTTAGCCAGGGTGGTGCCACCAATAAGCTCTACCAGGATGTCCACTTCCGGATCCCGCGCCACATCCAGCACATCGCGGCTCACCCGCGCATCGCCAGGGTCGCAAGCCGCCTTGTCGCGCCGCGCACCCAGGTGAACAAGCTCTATGGGTACCCCGGTCCTGGCCAAAATATCCCCGGCATTATCCCGCAACACTGCGAGCGTGCCGCTGCCCACGGTACCGTTGCCACAAAGGCCGATTTTTACTGATTTCAAGCTCATATAAGGTATCTGGTTAGTTACATGGGTTGCAGGTTTGCCGATCAGGCAAAACCATCGTTCTTGATCATACGCCTGATACTGCGCAGCGCCTGCCGCGTGCGATGCTCATTTTCAATCAGGCCAAAGCGCACGTAGTCCTCTCCGAACTCACCGAAGCCCACCCCGGGCGATACCGCCACCTGGGCCTGGGTCAATAATTTTTTACTGAACTCCAGCGAGCCCATCGCCCGGTAGTACTGCGGTATTTTCGCCCAGACAAACATGGTGGCACGGGGCGGTTTCACCGGCCAGCCGGCCGCGTTCAGGCCGTTGCATAATACATCGCGACGGGACTGGTACATGGCGCGAATCTCCTCGACACAGCCCTGGTCTCCCTCCAGCGCGGCGATCGCCGCCACCTGTACCGGGGTAAACATACCGTAATCCAGATAGGATTTGATGCGCGCCAGCGCGCCCACCAGTGTTTTATTACCGCAGCAAAACCCCACCCGCCAGCCGGGCATATTGTAGCTCTTGGACATGCTGAAGAACTCCACGGCGATGTCCCGCGCACCCTCTACCTGCAGAATGGAAGGAGCGACATAACCGTCGTATACCAGGTCTGCATAGGCCAGGTCCTGCACTACCCAGATGGAGTGCTCCCTGGCGATGGCGATTACCCGCTCATAGAATTCCAGCTCCACACAATGTGCGGTGGGGTTGGAGGGAAAATTCAGTACCAGCATCTTCGGCTTGGGCCAGCTGGTATTGATAGCTTTTTCCAGCTCGACGAAGAACGCATTCTCATCCTCGCCCATGGGGACATGCCGGATGTCCGCCCCGGAGATGACAAAGCCGTAGGGGTGAATGGGGTAAGACGGATTGGGCACCAGTATCGCGTCGCCGGGGCCGGTGGTCGCCAGGGCGAGATGCGCCAGGCCCTCCTTGGAACCCAGGGTCACTATGGCCTCACTGGCCGGATCGAGATCCACGTCGTAGCGCCGTTTATACCAGTCACATATTGCCTTGCGCAGGCGCGGGATACCCTTGGACTGGGAATAGCGATGGGTGTCTCCGCGGCGCGCGGTTTCCACCAGCTTATCGACAATATGCTCCGGCGTTGGCTGGTCGGGGTTACCCATACCAAAATCGATGATGTCCTCGCCAGCCGCCCGCGCCTGTTGCTTCAAATCGCCGATGATATTGAAAACATAGGGGGGGAGACGCTCGATGCGCCGAAACTTTTCGTCCACGACTGCCAACTCTGCTAGTTGCCCGCAAGGGCGCTGCTGATGCCAAAAAAGGGGTGAAACAGTACTGAGTCAGCCCCATGCTGTCAACGCAGTACAGGGCCAGTAGTGACCCGCAAGGCATTATTTATCGAGGGAAGTATGACGCCCGGTAACCCGGGCGCTTCACAGCGCTGGGAATAAAGCGGACTGAGGCCGAATCCATGCAGCCTCAATCGGCTTTTTACCCAAGCCTTATTCGAGGCCCAGGGTCACCATCAGGTCGTCGGCCGACTGGTAGCCGGGTATCAGGGTTCCCGTCTCCGTTACCATGGCCGGCGTGCCGCGCACGCCCAATTGCTGGCCCAGCTGATACTGCGCCGCCACCGGGTTCTCTTCACAGACGTTTTCCGGAACCGGCTTCTGGGCCTTCAACTTGGTGATGGCATCCTGCCGGTCGCTGGCGCACCAGGCGGTCGCCAACTGCCGGTAACCGGGAGAATCCAGGCCGGAACGCGGGTAGGCAAGATAGCGCACCTCGACTCCACGCTTGTTCAGCTCGGGTACTTCCTTGTGCAGCTTCTGGCAGTAAAAACAGCTGACGTCGGTGAATACCGTGATATGGGCCCGCGTCTCACCTTCCGGGGAGAAAATGATCATATCTTTCTCCTTCACGCCGGCAATCTTGCCCATGCGTTCGCCGTCGCGCCGCTGCTCTGTCAGGTTGGTATAACCCTTTTCATTCACTGAAAACAGGTCGCCCAGGATAATATGCTCACCGGTCGCGGTGGAGTACACGACCGGGCCGCTGGTAAATTGCACCTCGTAAATGCCCGGAATCGCGCTGGTCTCGACCGTGGCGACTTCCATTCCCATGGCCGGCATGGCCAGGGCGGCGCGCAATTTGTCGGCTATCGCCTTGTCGGCTGGCTCGCCAGACACTGCCCAGCTACTCGTTAAAACCAGTGCGACAGCGGTGGCGGCGCGGATAATCGGCTTGATCATTGGTAATCCTCTGTAGTGGCGGGCAACTCCTGCCCGCTTCCGGTGACTGCAAATTCTGTATTTTACGTGACGTGCGTTGGAACCGCTAACCGACGGTAAGTTCCCTATCCCCTCGGGTGGTGCTGCGCGTGCAATTCCTGCATTCTCTGTTTGGCCACGTGGGTGTATATCTGGGTGGTGCTGAGATCACTGTGCCCCAATAACAGTTGCACCACACGCAAATCGGCGCCGTGGTTGAGCAAATGCGTCGCAAAGGCATGCCGCAGGGTATGTGGCGACAGATCTTTCTTGATGTCTGCACGCAGGGCGTAGATTTTAATACGATACCAGAAGGTCTGGCGAGTCATTTGGCTGCCCCGGCGACTGGGGAAAACCACATCACAGGGCACACCCTTGAGCAACTCCGCCCGGGGCCCCGCCATATACCGCTGCAACCACAACAGTGCCTCCTCTCCCATGGGCACCAGCCGCTCCTTGCTGCCCTTGCCAAACACCCTCACCACGCCCTGGTTCACACTCACCTGCCCCAGCTGCAAACTGGTCAGCTCCGTGACCCGCAGCCCGCAGGCATATAACAGTTCCAGCATGGTGCGGTCGCGAAACTCCAGTGCTATGTCCAGGTCCGGTGCCTCCAACAGGCGGTCGACTTCCGCCTCGGACAGCGACTTGGGCAATGGCCGCCCCAGCTTCGGACTGTCCACGTCCAGGGTGGGGTCCACGGTGATCCGCCCTTCCCTCAATAGATAGTGATAAAAGCCCCGTGCGCAGGACATGAATCGCGCGGTCGAGCGCGGCGACTGTCCCTGCTGTAATCGCGCCCCAAGGTAGGCCTGCAGCGATGATTTGTCGGCGCGAAGAATACTGCTTTCTTTGTTCTTTTCGAGCCACTCGTGGAATTGCCTGAGGTCGCGCCGATAGGAACTCAGGCTGTTGTCACTGAGCCCTTTCTCCATCCACATTGCGTCGATGTAGCGTTCTATTTCCGGGTGTATCAGGGCGTCTACGGTCATGGGCGCACACTAGCATAGATCTGGGCTGTTTTCGGTTGATGCTTTGGCGATATTGGGGGTTTTAGCAAAAAGGGGCTTGTGAGGTTCCATTCGCGGTGGAGGACGGGGGATTGCCTCGCTCCATGGCTTCGGCCCTCCGGGCTTCCCTCAGTCGGTTGGAAGCCTTAAAGCGCTACGCTGTCTTCCGCCGCTCCCTCGGCGTGCGCCTTTTATATTCCGCGAGGCAATCCCCCGCCCTCCACCGCAGATCTCTCATGAAATCAGGTAGTAGCGACTCCGGCGCTTCAATTGTGATGTTTTATGTGCCAAACAGTAGGCAGGGGGCCGGGTATGTCCTGGCGGAATATAAAGGGCCAGCGCCGAGGAAGTGGAAGGAGACAGCGAAGCGCTTTAAGGCTCCTGACCGACCGAGGGTACCCCGGAGGGGCGCGGCCATGGAGCCAGGACATACCCGGTCCCCTGCCGAAATTGGAACAGCGCGTTCAGCCTGCTTGCAATGGACCAAAAAAAAGCGGCCATTAAGGCCGCTTTCGAAAAACCAGTTTTGACTACAGATCTACAGCTTTTCCTTGATGCGAGCAGCACGGCCGCTCAGCTCACGCAGGTAATAGAGCTTGGCCTGACGCACGTCGCCGCGACGCTTGACAGAAATACTCTCAACCAGCGGGCTGTAAGTCTGGAAAGTACGCTCAACGCCCACACCGTGGGACACCTTGCGAACGGTGAAAGCGGAGTTGAGGGCGCGGTTGCGCTTGCGAATACATACGCCTTCGAAAGCCTGCAGACGCTCGCGATCGCCTTCCTTGACCTTAACCTGAACCACCACGGTGTCGCCGGGGCAGAACTCAGCTAACTCTTTTTCCATCTGCTCAGCTTCAATCTGAGAAATAATCTTGTTGGTGCTGCTCATGGTGCGCTCCTGTTAATGTTCGTTCGTAGCTTCACAGCTACTTGTCTGTTGATATATCGCGTTCGCGGAGATATTCCGCCAACAATTGCTCTTCCTCGGGCTTCATCACCCTACCTTGCAGCAGATCAGGGCGACGCTCAAAAGTCCTGCCCAGTGCCTGCTTGAGGCGCCAGCGGCGAATCTCTTCGTGATTCCCGCTGAGTAAAACATCCGGTACCTGCCTGCCCTGGAACACCTCCGGTCGGGTGTAGTGTGGGCAATCCAGCAACCCGTCGGCGAAGGAGTCTTCCTGGGCCGACAATTCATGCCCCAGTACACCGGGCAACTGCCGTGTCACGGCGTCTACGATCACCATGGCAGCAAGCTCACCGCCGCTCAGTACGTAATCGCCAATGGACAATTCCTCGTCCACCTCGGCCTCCAGCAAACGCTCATCCACG
This sequence comes from uncultured Gammaproteobacteria bacterium, assembly GCA_963765545.1. Lineage (GTDB taxonomy): Bacteria > Pseudomonadota > Gammaproteobacteria > Pseudomonadales > Halieaceae > JARRPM01. The sequence continues at coordinate 1,318,254 of CAVXWW010000004.1, forward strand.
CCCTCGTAGCGGCCCGCTATCAAAACCAGTGCGGGCTCCCGGGCCAGCTCCACCGCCTTGTCGTGGTCGAAGCGCTTGCCCTGGGGCGACAGGTAGATCACTTTCGCGTCTGCTGCCACCGCCTCCCTGGCAGCGGCAATGGCCTGCTGCAAGGGGTCTATCATCATCAACATACCCGGGCCACCGCCGTAGGGTCTGTCATCCACCGTGCGATGCTTGTCCGCGGTGTACTCGCGCGGGTTGCAGTGCGTCAATTGCACCAGGCCCTGCCTGCTGGCCCTGCCAGTGACGCCGTAGTCACTGACCGCTTCAAACATTTCCGGGAACAGGCTCACCAGTGCGATCTGCATCGTGTCCTGTTGCTCCCTGGTTGTATCCTGTGGCCGGCCCTCAGTCTTCGAGAAACCAGTCCACCTCTATCACTGCCTTACCCAGGTCTACCCTGGTCACCACATCTCCCGGCAGGTAGGGAATCAATCTTTCCCTGTCGTCGATACTCTGCGCCGAGGGCTTTATCACCAGGACATCATTGGCCCCGGTTTCGATCAGGTAGTCCACTGTACCCAGCAGTACCCGCTTTTCGTCGCTGCCGGGTTCCTGTCTATCCCGGCACCAGACCTCCAGACCCTGCAACTGGCTCCAGTAGTAGTCGCCCTCTTCCAGAGCCGGCAGACTGTCGGCTTTCACCGCCACTTCCAGTCCGCTGTAGGCTTCTGCCCGGGTGCGATCATCGACCCCGGCGATATGCGCTACCAGGCCCTTACCCTGCACCCGCCCGTCGTCAAACTCGACCGGCTCTGCAGCGCCGCGGCGCTGCAACATCCACTTTCCGAACCGCAGGAAGTTCTCCCGGGGTTCGGTGTAGGAGTGAATTTTTACCCACCCCTTTACGCCGTAACAGCCGGTAATCTTTCCGACTACCAGCATGTCGTCCTCAGAGGGCCCGACCATCAAACCCTCAAGCGTACCGCTCAGGCGGCAGCTGAGTCCTTGACCAACTTGGCGACACGCTCAGACAGCTGTGCGCCCTGGCCCTGCCAGAAGGCCACACGCTCGTTGTCTACGCGCAGGCGCTCTTCCTGGCCACGAGCCACCGGGTTAAAGAAACCCACACGCTCGATGAACCGGCCATTGCGCGCATTGCGGCTGTCAGTGACGGTCAGATGGTAAAAAGGGCGCTTCTTGGAGCCACCACGGGCAAGACGAATTGTTACCATTTTGCTTAATTTCCTGAAATTAAGAGGGGATCTGCTGCTAAATGACAACATCACCCACGACGAAACCCGGCACCCGGGCCACAAAGGTGGCGTATCATACGGAAATTGCCCCTGGTTTGAAAGCCCTTCCAGCACAAATTTTTTAGTGAATTCCGTACCTTATGGGGGCTGGGCGGGCTGGTCCTCGTTGCTGCCGGTCTATGCTGTCTATCTGACCTTCGCCTGGTCCTCAGGGACGTTCACTATCGCGCCGCGCTCACCGACTGCCTGCCCCCTCGCTCGGTTGATACCCCACGCCCTCGGAGGGGGCAGGCAGCCGGCGATCGCTATTATCGAGCGCGCAATTAGGGTGCAGATCATGGTACCAAGCGCGATGCGAGCTGCAGACCAAGGGGAGGCTTACAGAGGGCGTGGGGTATCAACCGACGTGAGCCTCCCCTTGGTCTGCAGCGGATAAAACACACCCGCCCCATTGAAGCCGCACAATTCGAGCTACAGATCAGGGGAAGGCCCAAAGAGGGCGTGGGGTATCAACCGAAGTGGGCCTTCCCCTGATCTGTGGCGGCTAAACCGCACCAAACAAGGTTTACACCCCCATCACAGCCAAAACAAAACTCAGCGAAAGGGCATGCCACCCGGGGGGCCGCCCATGCCGCCCGCACCACCGGCGCCGCCCATACCACCGAGGCCGCGCATCATCTTCTCCATGCCACCACCCTTCATCTTCTTCATCATCTTCTGCATCTGTTTGTGCTGTTTCAGAAGGCGGTTGAGATCCTGCACCTGGGTGCCGGAGCCCCGGGTGATGCGGCGTTTGCGGGAGCCCTGGATGAGTTCCGGGTTGCGGCGCTCCCTGGGGGTCATGGAATTAATAATGGCTTCCATGCGGGCGAACATCTTCGTATCCAGGTTTTGCTGGGCCATCTGGGAGATATTGCCCATGCCGGGCAACTTATCCAGCATGCTGGTGATGCCGCCCATGTTGTTCATTTGCTGTAATTGATCACGGAAATCTTCCAGGTCGAACTTGCCGCCTTTCTTGACCTTGCGCGCCAGCCTTTCCGCTTTCTTTTTATCAACTTTCTGCTCGGCTTCCTCGATCAGCGACATCACATCGCCCATACCCAGGATGCGAGACGCCATGCGATCGGGGTGGAACGGATCCAGCGCGGCGGTCTTCTCGCCTACCCCGAGGAATTTGATTGGTTTGCCGGTTATGGCGCGCACGGATAACGCGGCGCCACCGCGGGTGTCGGCGTCTACCTTGGTGAGAATCACGCCAGTCAGGGGCAATGCTTCCCCGAACGCTTTGGCGGTGGTGGCGGCGTCCTGGCCTGTCATGGCGTCGACAACGAACAGGGTCTCCACGGGCTCTGCCACTTTATGCAGCTCGGCAATTTCCGCCATCATGTCCTCGTCGATGGCCAGCCGGCCGGCCGTATCAACCAGCAACACGTCGCTGAACTGGATTTTTGCGTGCTCTATGGCCGCCCGGACGATATCGACCGGCTTCTGGCTGGTATCACTGGCAAAGAAATCAGCCCCGACTTCCCCGGCGAGGGTTTCCAGCTGTTTGATGGCCGCCGGACGGTAGACATCGGCACTGACCACGGTGACCTTTTTCTTGTCACGTTCTTTAAGCAGCTTGGCCAGCTTGGCGACCGAGGTGGTTTTACCGGCGCCCTGCAGGCCCGCCATCAGAATGACAGCGGGTGGCTTGGTGGAGAGGTCCAGGCCCTCGTTCGCCGCGCCCATCACTTCTTCGAGCTCGGTCTGGACGATCTTGAGGAAGGCCTGGCCCGGGCTCAGGCTCTTCATGACTTCCTGGCCGACGGCGCGCTGCCTGATGGCTTCGACAAAGTCTTTAACCACCGGCAGCGCCACGTCTGCCTCCAACAGGGCCATACGCACCTCGCGCAGGGTCTCCTGGATGTTTTCGTCGCTTAAACGGGCCTTGCCGGAAATGCCGCGCAGGCTCTGGGACAGGCGATCACTGAGGCTCTCGAACATGAAAAATCTCTCGGGAAAAGTCGTCGCTATTGATTACACAGGGACAAATGGGTACAAAGGGCCGCAGTATACGCCACCCGGGGCCAACTCCCAAGCCGATGCCAGCCATGATTCTCGCCCCCCTCGCCGCCCTGCTGTATCTGGCAGCCACGGCGCTGCAGCTGCTGCATATTGCCCAGCAACGCAAACAGATCACCCGCCTGTTTATCGGGCTGTCGGTGGCCGCCCTGCTGTGTCACGCGGCTGTAGTATGGGCCAGCATTTTCCAGGGAAGCGGCGTGGAACTGGGGTTTTACAAGGTCTCCGCGCTGATCTTCCTGGTAATCAACCTGCTGTGCCTGGTCTCACTGGCCCGACGGCCGCTACAGAACCTGCTGGTGGTGCTGTTCCCCCTGTCGGCGCTGGCGGTGCTGGTATCTCATTACGCCCCGGATACCGCCCGCATCCCCATAGATCTTCCTCCCAGAATACTGCTTCACATAGGCAGTTCCATACTCGCCTATGCTGTGCTCACCCTGGCAGCCGCCCAGGCGGCCCTGCTCGCCGTCCAGGACCACCAGCTTAAACACCGCCACACCAGGGGCCTGATCCAGATTCTGCCGCCACTGCAGTTGATGGAAACCATGTTGTTTGAGTTACTGTGGGTGGGAGAAATCCTGCTCAGCGTCGCTATCCTCTCCGGCTTTGTCTTCCTGGACGACATTTTTGCGCAGCAACTGGTGCACAAAACCGTGCTCACCCTGGGTGCCTGGCTGCTGATCGCCGTGTTGCTTTGGGGGCATTACCATCTGGGCTGGCGCAGTAAAACGGCAGTGCGGCTGACCCTGAGCGGCTTTGCCCTGCTGGTACTGGCCTTTTTCGGCACTAAAATGGTGCTGGAGCTGATCCTGCAACAACCGTGAGAGGGGTATAACGGGGGTCGGGAAGCCTTGCTCTGGCTGCGGTTTTTCTTCAAGATAGGCTGCCACGAAGAACAAAGGTTCACACCTACTTGAACGAAGCCCCGCTCGGCCTACTTTTCTCGGTTCTCGCTGCGCTCATACTTTTTTCGGCTTTCTTTTCCAGCTCGGAAACCGGAATGATGTCGCTCAACCGCTACCGGTTGAAACACCTGCAGAAAAACAAACACAAAGGCGCCATGCGGGCCGGCAAATTGCTGGAACGCCCGGACCGCCTCATCGGCCTGATTCTGATCGGCAACAACCTGGTCAACATTCTCGCGTCCGCCATTGCCACCGTGATTGCCATTCGCCTGTGGGGTGATGCCGGCATCCTGATTGCCACGGTGTCGCTGACCCTGGTGGTACTGATATTCGCGGAGATTACCCCCAAGACTATCGCCGCGCTGCACCCGGAGGGCGTCGCGTTTCCCGCTTCACTGCTGCTGGTGCCGCTATCGAAGTTGCTGTACCCACTGGTCTGGTTCGTCAGCAAAATCACCAACGGCCTGCTGAAGCTGCTGGGCGTGGACCCCGAGTCGATGGGCGGTGACCACCTCTCCAAGGAGGAATTGAGAACACTGGTGGCCGAGGGCGGCGCGATGATTCCCGCCAAGCGCCGCAGCATGATGCTCAACCTGCTGGCACTGGAAGAGGTCTCGGTGAATGACATCATGGTGCCGCGCAACGAGGTGTACGGCATTGACCTGGACGACAGTGACGATGAGATCCTGCGCTGCATCCAGACCAGTTCACACACCCGCCTGCCGGTATGGCGCGATGACATAAACAACATCGCGGGCGTATTACACCTGCGCAATATCAGCAAGGTTATCGATCGGCAGGGCCTGGATCGGGCTGCGCTGGAGCGGGAAATGGTCGCGCCCTACTTCATTCCCGAGAGCACGCCGCTGAATACCCAGCTGTTCAACTTCCAGAAAAACAAGCATCGGCTGGCCATCGTGGTGGACGAGTACGGCGAGGTGCTGGGACTGGTCGCGATGGAAGATATCCTGGAAGAGATCGTCGGCGACTTCACTTCCAACCAGAGTGAAACCGTGGCCAATATTTTCCCCCAGCGGGACGACAGCCACATCATCGCCGGCACCGCCACTATCCGGGAGATCAACAAGACCCTGCACTGGGACTTACCGACGAATGGGCCGAAAACCCTGAGCGGGCTGATCCTGGAAAACCTGGAGTCTTTCCCCGACGCGAATGCCGGCCTGGCTATCGGCCGCTATCGCCTGGAGATTCTGGAGCTGGAGGGCAATGTGGTGCGTTCTGCCCGGGTGAGGGTTACGGCGGAGGCCCCGGTCCGCCTGTAGATGCCATCCCGGAGCAAGGGACGGAGATCGCGCTGACGCGAACTCGCTAGCGCAGTTTTATCGGGTAAGACGCTTCCCGGCGCTCCGCACAGCGCTGCAAAATTGCCCGTTTCTGTTCGGCATTGGCCATAAACCAGTCGGTGATCTCCGCCCCGCTGCGGAAACAGCCCTGGCAGATGTCCTGCTCATCCAGCAAACAGACTGAAATGCAGGGCGATTGTGGTTCCTGTTCGGTCATTCCTGCTCTTTCAATTCCGCGCTGAAGTGGCGGGCATTGCCCATGTAGTGATCCGCGTTGTGCATCAGGGCAAGCTGCTGCTCATCCGACAGCTGTGTCTTTATTTTGGCGGGTGAGCCCAGCACCAGCGAGCCATCGGGTATTTCCATCCACTCTGTCACCAGCGCGTTGGCGCCGATCAGGCAGCCCTTGCCCACTTTTGCACCGTTCAGTACCACAGCGTTGATACCGACCAGGGAGCCGTCACCTATGTGGCAACCGTGCAGCATCGCGTTGTGACCTACAGTGACATTCTTACCCACAACCATGGGGCACCCCGGGTCGGCGTGCATGACGGTGCCGTCCTGGATGTTGCTGCCGGCGCCGACCTCGATACGCTCCGCATCCCCGCGCAGCACGCAGCTGAACCACACGCTGCTGTTCTCATGCAGGGTCACATCGCCGATGACCGCGGCATTGGGGGCGATAAAATGGCCTTCTCCGATCAGTTTGACCTGTTTGTCGCCAAGGCTGTATTTCATGATTACTTTTCCGTTTGCACTGCAATTTGAGGCCTGCATCCTAAGACAGCCCGGCCCGATGTGCCAGAGCCCCGTGCCTGGCTTCCAACAGCAGGGGGCCGGAAAAGCACTGTTCCGCCCGCGGCCACAAGCATTCGTCACTGGCTGTCGCCGTATACCGACATATTAAACTGCTGTTTTAGAAGCAATTATTATATTCCTGGATAGAAGTGTCGGCTATTGGCGACAAAAAGCGCCAAATTACCGTGAAATTTGCTCATCATCGCGCCCCCTTTTTGGTGCTTAAGCAGTAGCTCTCTGTTTTAACATACTAATTGCGGTCCTGGCCCGGTACTTGCTGACACATGTGGCCGACAATTCTGGGACGAAGAACAATAACTATGAGGGCTCGAACACTCCCTGCAGGTGACGTAATCGCATCGGTGTTTTCTGCACTTTTCTCCAGATATTCGTTTTAATTATCCAAATAACTATTTACATTCCAGTTCGAAAGTTGATCCAGATCCCGCCTCACAAGAAGGCACCGGATAACTGGCTGGGAATAATTTTTTAGGCACAACCTACGGGGCAACAACGATGAACATTTTCAAACTGTCATGGCGCAAAGCCGCCTTGTCCATGGTAGTTGCGGGAGCAACTACCATGGGCGTGAACACCTATGCCACCCCTAAACCCCCCGGCCTGCTTGACAAGCAGGCGGGCAAGGTGACGGTCGAGCTTCCAGAACAGGCCCTGTTCGGTAAAAGCCAGAATGTAAAAATCAACTACGGCAAACTACGCAGCGGACGATTCTTCGTCGATCTCCCCGGCGACGTATCTTTTGAGGCCGTCAGGGATGTCGAGTACGACTTCGGTGGTGGCAAGTCTGCCTGGGTTGGCCGCGTCAATGGAGACGCCAAAAGCAGGGTGGTACTGGGCAAAAGCGGCAAAGCGCTGGCTGGCACCTTCGCCGTGGGCGACAGATTGTTCAAGCTTGAACCCCGCGCCAATGGCGGCCATGTGCTGAGCGAGGTGAAACCCACTGACCCGGCGCCGGAGCTCGATCCGATTCCAGTTGCGGATGTTGCGGGCGCAGCAGACGCATCAGTGGATGCAGCTGCAGCGGCTGACGGAGGCTCCACTATTGATGTGCTGGTTGCCTACACGCCAAAGATTGCCTCCATCTATGGCTCTGCGGGAGCCGAAGCCCTGGTCATACAGGCAGTTGCCGAGGCAAACCAGGCGTATGCAAACAGTGGCGTGACGGCACGCCTCAACCTGGTGCAGGCGGTGCTGACAGATTATGTTGAATCCAGCAGCATGAACACTGACCTCAGCCGCCTACGTGCGACCAATGATGGCTACCTGGACGAATTGCACTCGCTGCGTGACCAGTACGGCGCCGACCTGGTCAGCCTGATCGCAGACCAACCCGGCTACTGTGGCCTCGCCTATCGAATGACCAGCCTGTCAACAGGTTTCGCTTCCAGCGCATTCAGTCTTGTACACCGCACCTGCGCGACCGGTTACTATTCGTTCGCCCATGAACTGGGCCACAACCAGGGCTTGCATCACGACCCGGCCAACGCCAGTGGCGCAATCTATCCCTATGCCTACGGCTACCAGGAACCCTTCAACGCTTTCCGTACGGTTATGGCCTACAACTGCAGCGGCGGTTGCACCCGGGTTTCCCAGTTCTCGAATCCGAATGTTCTTTACAACGGTCAACCCACCGGGGCAGACAATGCCAGCGATAATGCGCGCACCTTGAATACGACAGCGGCTACTGTGGCCAGCTTCCGGGCAGGCGAAGGGCAGATCGAACCGCCCCCAACTCCGGAAGTACCTCCATCTGCCCCGGGCAGCCTGGACGCAGCCACAGCCGGATCATCCGCAATTTCGCTCAGCTGGAGTGACAATTCTAATGACGAATCCGGCTTCAAACTGGAGCGATCCGCAGACGGGGTGAACTTTTCCGAAATTGCCTCACTACAGGCCAACAGCACCCGGTACCAGGATGACAACCTGGCGCCCGATACGCTTTACAGCTACCGCGCCCGGGCATGGAGCAGCGTCGGTAACTCTGGTTACAGCAATATCGCCACTGCCGCCACCGACACACCACCTCCTTTTATCGAGCAACTGGCGACGGCTGATGCGGGCACAATAGGGTCTCGAAACGGGACCTATCAGGACACCTGGACGAAAAATGGCGTATCCGAGAGGATCACCGAGCGTCTGTCCGGCAAACGCAAGAACAAGGCCCGCTACGGCTACCTGCAACATACCTGGACTTTTAACATAGCGGCCAGTATGTCCACGGTGCTCACCGCCAAAGCCACGACGGATGCCAGCACAGATACATTCACCTTCGCCTACTCTACAGACAACCAGCAATGGGTGAATATGTTTACGGTGAGCGACAGTACTTCAGGCGAGCTGCAGTTTTACTTGCCCGCCGGTATCAGTGGTACCGTGTATATCAGGGTCAAGGACAATGTTCGGGACGTGAATGAGCCCACCTCCTACTCAGTGCAGATCGACTACCTCATGATTCGGTCGGAGAACGGGACTGGAGAAGCACTGCCTCTGCCCAGCGCGCCCACAGGCCTTTCAGCCAGCACCGGGGGGCAGGATCGCATCAACATCGCCTGGACAGATACCTCGGACAGCGAGGCGGGCTTTACAGTACAAAGGCAGGCAGAAGGCAGCACTTCCTGGCAACAGGCAGGCTCCGTGCCGGCCAACGCCAACTCTTTTGCAGACACCGGCCTAAGCGCAGGCACGCTTTATCGCTATCGCGTTAATGCCTTCAATGCCACAGGGACATCAGCCTATAGCTCAATTGTCTCGGCTGAAACAGAGGCAGGCAGCGTGAGCGGCGGAGCAACTGGGATAGACGTGCAGGCCAGCGGCTACAAAATCAAGGGACGCCAGAACGCTGCTATATCCTGGTCCGGCGCCACCAGTACAAACGTGGATATTTACCGTAATGGAACAAAGATCGCCACACCGAAAAACAGTGGTGGTTACACAGATAATATCGGCCTGAAAGGCGGCGGCAGCTACAGCTACAAGGTATGCGAGGTAAACACCTCGGCTTGCTCAAGCCCTGCCGGCGTGTCATTTTAGGAAGAAGCACTAGCCGGGCGGTACCAACCCGATCAGGGTGGTACCGTCCACTTTCTCTGCAGATCAAGGCCGGCATCAAATGCCACGTTGACCAACTGTGCCAGCACGGCGGCAGTCACTCCCCAGATATTGTCACTACCCACCTGGTAATGCGGCACCATACGCAAGCGGGTGCCGTCTGACATTTGCTCCAGGCGGAACACCTCACGGTCGGCAAATATCTCCAGCGGCGCCATAAATACACTGTCAAATTCACCGGGATCCACGATCAGGTCCAGTTCGGCCGGAACCCTGGCCACACAGGGATGTACTTCAAACCCGGTGCGGGTAACCAGCGGCGACAATTCACCCAGGGGATGCACCAGTTTCTGCGCCAGGGCGACCTCCTCCTGCGCCTCTCGCAATGCCGTTGCCCAGGGGGTAGCGTCCTCAGGTTCGCGCTTGCCCCCGGGGAACGCGACCTCGCCCGGATGCAGTGGAAGGTGCATGGCCCGACGACCAAGCAGCACGCAAGGATCTGCCTCATCGGTAATAGCCACCAGCACGCCGGCCTCGGGCCGCTGGCCTGAGGGCCCATCCCACACTAATTCCGCCAGTGGCAGCCCACGCTCAAGACGCTCGAACAATGGGTGCCGGGCTGACATCAATCCGGAAATTCCGTGACCATTTTAAGCACATGCCAGGCCGGTTCCTCATAGGGGTGGGCGGCCTTCATGGCCTCCACAGCGGCGCGGATGCAGCCAGGCTCGCAGACCATTTCCACCCGGTACTCTTGCAGAATTTCCAGATTGTCCTGCACTCCAATTGCCGGATCGCTACCCTTTAAAGGCCTGAACTGGCCTTGCCCCGCGACCTGCCAGCAACACTGGTCGTAGTTGCCAATGCGGCCGGCACCAGCGGCGAAGACCGCGGTTTTTACCGCTTCCAGAGAGGTTTCGGGTACGTAAAAGCACAGGCTATACATGGCTAGACTCCGCGGGCCTGCCCGTCATAAAACTCACGGGCGAATTCCTCCAACTTTTGCTCGGTGATCGCCAGCCGAATCCCCGCCATATGGCTTTGATAGTAGTGCAGGTTATGTATGGTGTTGAGCTGTGAACCCAGGATTTCGTTGCACTTGTCGAGGTGATGCAGGTAGGCGCGACTGAAGTTCTCGCAGGTATAACAGCTACAGGCCTCATCCAGCGGCGAGGTGTCGGCCTTGTGGCGGTGGTTGCGCAACTTGAGCACGCCCCTGGAGGTAAAGATATTGCCGTTACGGGCGTTGCGGGTGGGCATGACACAGTCAAACATGTCGATACCCCGGCGCACGCCCTCCAGCAGGTCCGCCGGGGTGCCCACCCCCATCAGGTAGCGAGGCTTGTCCGCCGGCAGTTGCGATTGCATTGCGTCGAGCACCAGCAGCATCTCATCCTTGGGTTCGCCGACGGACAAACCACCAATGGCGTAGCCATCGAACCCGATTCGCTCCAGCCCCGCCAGCGATTCGTTACGTAATTCTGGATACATACCACCCTGCACAATACCGAAAAGGGCCGCACTATTATCGCCGTGGGCGCTCTTGCTGCGGGCAGCCCAGCGCAGGGACAGCTCCATGGACGCACGCGCCTCCTGTTCCGTCGCGGGATAGGGGGTGCACTCATCGAAAATCATAACGATATCCGCACCCAGGCTGCGCTGGATAGCCATGGATGTCTCTGGATCAAGAAACACCCTGTCGCCATTCACCGGGGACTGAAACTTGACCCCCTCCTCCGAAATCTTGCGCATGTCACCCAGGCTGAACACCTGGAAGCCACCGGAATCCGTAAGAATCGGGCCATCCCAGCCCATAAAGTCGTGCAGGTCGCCGTGTTGCTCGATGATGTCGGTACCCGGGCGCAGCCACAGGTGAAACGTGTTACCCAGAATGATCTCGGCGCCTATAGCACGCAGGTCACGGGGCAGCATACCCTTGACCGTACCGTACGTGCCCACCGGCATAAACGCAGGGGTTTCCACCGCCCCCCGGGGAAACTGCAAGCGGCCGCGACGGGCCTCGCCGTCATTTCCAAGGCGCTCGAACTGCATGCGGCAAGGCTGGCTCATACGGTTTCCTGTTGGGCCTGGTTGGCAGTGATGAACATGGCATCGCCATAGCTGAAGAAACGATAGCGCTCAGCGATCGCCTGCTCGTAGGCTGCCATAATATTCGCCCTGCCTGCAAAGGCGCTTACCAGCATCAACAGGGTGGATTCAGGCAGATGGAAATTGGTCAGCATCGCGTCCACCGTGCGAAAGCGATAGCCTGGATAGATAAAAATATCGGTATCGCCGGTGAAAGGATTAGTATTCCCATGCTCGTCGCTGGCGCTCTCAAGTGAGCGCACGGCGGTGGTACCAATAGCAACCACGCGACCGCCACGGGCACGGGTTTCTCGCACCGCCGCACAGACCGATTCATCTACCTCCGCATACTCGGCGTGCATAACGTGATCCTCTATACGCTCGGCCCGCACCGGCTGGAAGGTGCCCGCCCCGACATGGAGGGTGACTGCCGCACGGCGGACTCCCCGCTCGTCCAGTTGCGCGAGCAGGGCATCACTGAAGTGCAAGCCCGCGGTGGGGGCCGCGACCGCGCCCTCTCGTTCGGCGTAAACGGTCTGGTAGCGCTCCCGGTCAGCCACTTCATCTGCCCTCTGAATATAGGGTGGCAGAGGCATATGGCCAGTCTCGCGCAGTATATCGGGCAGTGGCGGCCCACCTTCCGAGGAGATATAAAACAGCGCATCGTCGCGCCCCGTGACGGTGATGCTGAATGGGCCGGGCGCTTCATCCTCTGCCGGACACAAAGCCAGGACCGAACCCGCCTTGGGAGACTTGCTGGAGCGGATATGCGCGACTGCGTTATGGCTGCCGGTGAGTCGCTCGACCAGAATCTCCACTTTGCCACCGGTTGCCTTGCGCCCCCACAGGCGCGCAGGAATCACCCGGGTGTTGTTAAACACCAGCAGGTCGTCGGGGCCAATGAAATCAGGAAACTCGCTAAACTGGTGATGGCTGATACTGCCGTCGGCGCCGTTCAGGTGCAGCAGGCGACTGGCGCCGCGCTCCGGCAGGGGATGCTGGGCTATCAGCTCAGGCGGCAGAATATAGCTGAAATCGGTACGCTGCATGATAAGGTCAAACAGATCGCCGCTGCGGGCTCATACCGCACGCAGCTTCTGGCGCATCCCCGCACAAAGCCGGCCCATGGACCGGCTATGGCAAGGCTGCGAAGCGATTTACTTGTCTTCTTCCTCAGCGGGGGCGTCTTCGGCAGGTGCTTCTTCGGGCGCGGCTTCTTCTGCTACCACTTCCTCTGCGGAGGCTTCGACTTCAGCCGCTTCTTCTGCAGGTGCTTCCTCAACGGCGGCTTCTTCGGCCACAGGCTCTTCCTTCTTGGGCGGCACTGCTACTTTAACCAGCTCTTCGGCTACCAGGATACGCACCTTCTCTTCGCCGTTAACCGGCTGCTTGCGCGCGTCTTCCACGGCGTAGCGCTTATCACCACGCAGGTAAATGCTGTATTCGTCGGTCTTCTTAACCAGTTTCATGGCCATGCTCTTTTCTCCCTGGATACTCAGATTACGTGCCCCAGCGGGGGCAAATCGTGGATGTTTGGCCCGGATTGAGCCGGCGCGCAGTGTACAGCCAAACCACAGCACAGTTAAGGAAAAATTATTGTACTTTGACTACCTGTTGCTATAATCGCGCGCTCTCCAAATGCGGGATTTCTCGCTTCAACCCCTCTTTGCCGGTGTGGTGGAATTGGTAGACACGTCGGATTCAAAATCCGATGCCCTTAAAGCGTGCCGGTTCGAGTCCGGCCACCGGTACCATTACAAGCACAGTAATTTCGTCACTTTTCGAAACTTCAGGGCCTAACCCTGAATTACTCCAAAACCGGGTCAGGCTCATTTTACGGCATTCGTTCCCGGGAACCCGCGTCAAGCTTTCCATCTTTGGGCCGTTCGCGGTATCCCACCGGTGGCCGGAACTCCGCCGCTGGCACCAGTGAAATTCCCGCTACTGGCGGCTGTTGGACGGCATTGTCTATGGCGCTGGAGTTCTGCGGTGCACCGTAGCTTTCCGGCATTCGCTTATTCAATTCTTCGCGAAAATTGCCAGCCTCGAACCCCTCGCCAGCCAGGAAACTACCTGCGCCGAATAACAGGTTATTGGCGACATTTACATCGCCGCCAAAAAAGTTGCGGACCAGGGTACCCTGACTCGCTTCATTAACAATAGTGTTGTTGATGACGTACAGCGTTGTTTGCTTCCCTGTACGCCCGGCACACCCCTCGGGGCCATACCCGATGATATTGTTGTTTTCTGTTATTGATGCTTGATAAAGATCATTTCCCATGATGATGCTGAAACCGCAGTTTGCAAGGTCTATAAGCCGACTGGAACTCCATCTGGCGACCTCCTCAATCCGGTTGTAAAGGATATAGTTTTCCAACGCGCGCGATTTAACCTGGTGTCCCCGGTCCGTACCCTTAACGTGGTTACCTTTAAACATGAAGCGACGAGCTTCCCCTATATACAAGCCGTGGCTGTGCCGGGTGGGCCGCTTTTGAAACCAAAAGCGGGAGGACGTTATTTCGATATCCGCCTGAGGTAGTTTGCCTGATAATATGGAAAACTCGTTGTCGTGAAAAAACGTGTTGTGGAGTTTTAAATCACCTCCTTCATGACGTATGCCCGCGCCATTGGTGTGTTTCACCGCTGCGCCAGAAAATTCGACATTCTCGATTTGAATGTTGTTGCCTTGTGTTATCCATATCGCCTTATCATTGGGGATTAGCCCTGAAGACTTCAGGTGAGCCATGCCGCCTCCCACCCCCCGAATTGTCAAGTTATCCTGAGGCCACCTGGTGTAGTCGTTACGATAAACGCCTGTGTCAATTTCGATCACATCGCCATCCCGGGCGATTTTTGCCGCGTCACTGGGCGCTTTCAGTTTGCGCTGGGGGCCAACTCGCAAAACAGGGCGTTCCTTTTCAACGAGCCCTGCCATTTGCTTTCCATCATCGAGTTCGATGGTAGCTTTCCCAAAAGTTGCATCGGATAACGATAATGCACTAGCAGCAATGGCCAGCCAGAGACATTGTTTAACACTCCTCGTTGACCGGTTCAGGAATGTGTTTGCTTGCATAGCACATGATCTAATGAAGTAATTGGGAGTGGGCACCGGCATAAGCAGTATAGGCTACCGTACCGGGCCCTGGTTCGGAAGTGGTTGAATTTCAGCAGGTTATCTATACTTTCCAAGATGAAGTACCCACGTTGTCCAATGTATTGCCGGCTCGTAAGGCTGCTGTTCGTTGCCTGCGCCTCTGCCGCTTTGCCTGCGCTTGCCGAGGTGCCGCCCCAGGCTCTCGAGCACCTCACTACGCGTGAGCGCTTTATCGAGCTGGACAGCGAAATACAGGCTATCAAACAGGAAATTCTGGCAATCAACCAGGAAATCCTGCTGCTGGAGGACTCGTCACTTGTATCTCAAGGCGAGCAATTGGTGGTACTGGTTTCGATCACAGCCGGTAGCGAGGTCGCCCCGAAGCAGATAACGCTGCTGATGGATGGAGAGACGCTATCGCAACATGATTACAGCAGCGACGAGACGGCCGCCCTGCTGGCAGGAGGCGTTCACCGGCTCTTTGCGGGCGGGCTCACTGAAGGCGAACACAAACTGGAGGTACTGCTCTCGGGAAGACAGGGCCCAAACAAGGAGTTCCGGCAGCAGCGCAGCCTCAGCATCGCCAGGAGTAACGGTCGCAAATACATTGAACTGGAGCTGGGTTCCGGGGACAGGAAGTCGGGGCCCGCCCTGACCATTCGCGAGTTGCCGCAGTAATGAAATATTGCCTGGCTGCAAAACTGCGCGTCATCCTGGGGTTTCTAACCCTGGTCACGGCGAGTTTTCAGCTCCAGGCCGCCACAGACACGCCGGACGGCGAGCGCCTTCAGGAACTGCTCTATGGGGAAGCCCTCTTCCACTCGCATCAGCAGGATTACCTCAAGGCTATAAGCCGTTTGGAGTTAGCAGAAGTCCAGGGCCTGCTACCGTCCTCGGCGGAAGACGCCAGGCTGTTGCTTGCCCGGATGAAACTTGCGTATGGCATGCATCTGGAGGCGGGGTTCGACCTGCATGTGCTGTTGGGTGAGGACGTACCGGCACCGGTCAGGAACCGGGCATGGTATGAGCTTGCCAGGGCCTTTTCCCACAAGGGTTACAACGAGGCGGCGGCAGAGGCGCTGGAGAATATCCAGGGCGAATTACCTGCAGAACTCATTGGCGATCACCAGTTGCTGCGCGCCACGGTATTGATGACCCTCAATCGCAACCTGGAAGCCGCCCAGGGGCTCGCCGAGTGGCGTGGAGCGCCCGAGTTGGCTGCTTATGCTCACTATAACCGGGGTATTGCGCTGGTGCGCGCAGGTGACTATTCGCAGGTCGTGCCCTCGCTGGAAATGGCAGTCAAGATGCCGGCCCGGGGAGAGGAGTTACTTGCACTGAGGGATAAAGCACGGCTGGCCCTGGGCTATGCCCTGGCCAGGGAGGAGAATTATAAGCAGGCCCGCAAGCAGCTGCAGGCCGTGCGAGGGCAGGGTCCGTTTTCGAACCGGGCATTACTGGCCCTGGGCTGGATTGACTATAAGCAGGGCCGCAGTGAATCCGCGCTGGTTTCCTGGACAGAGCTGCGCGGACGCTCGCCTACCGATCCCGCCGTACTGGAGACGCTCCTGGTGGTACCGGCTGTGCATCGCGAAATGAATTCGATGCAGACAGCGGCCCGGGATTATGAGGAGGCGATGAACGTCTATACCAACGAGCTCAGACAACTGCAAAAAACCAGGGAGTCGGTGGAAAGTGGCGAAGCCATTAAATTGCTGCTGCAAAAAAGCAGTGGCACTGGACCAGCGGAACGCGGCAGTTCGGATCAGGTAAACACCCGCCTGTTCGGCCCCTTGCTTGCCAGTAGAGGCTTCCTGGAGACCCTGCAGGGTCACAGTGAGCTACAGGCAATGCTGAATGAGGTAAACAGGGGATTGGGTGAAATCGACTCGCTCCCCCGAAACAGTACTCTCGCTGACCCATTAGCGGAGCCGCCAGAATCGCAGCCAGCTCAAACGCCGATGACCGGCGAATCGAAACTTCCACAGCAAGCGCGTGCCTCCCGCGCTGGCGATACTGAACAGTGGGAGAGCAATTGGGTGAGAAAGGACGGTGGGCAAACAGAACACCCGCCGCCAGGAATTCCGTCGCTGCCGGAGATAGAATCGCCCGCGCAACGCACCTTGAAGCCGCTTCCGGAGCGCAAACAGCCCAGTCGGCCATCGATATCAAATTACATCAGCGAGCCTCCCAGTCCAGTTTTAACCGGCCTGCCCGACAGTACGGTATTCTATTTGCCGAGCTCAGGGGAGTTTTTCGGGAAACCGGATTCAGGCGATTTCCTGCGGCGCCCGGGAGAACAAAAAGAAGAGGATTACGCCTATCCCGGATCAGGTACCCAAAAAACGCGTCACCGCTAACGATACCTATGCCTACCAGCTCAGCCGATTACTACCCGCCGAGGAAACGGAGGCCACATTCGATCCGGGTGCGGTTCCGGTGGGAGACGCATTGCGTGAACTGGCGGCCGCACTCGCCAATACCACGGAGCGGATGGCGGAGCTCAATGGGGCATATAACGGAGAAGCGGAGCTGGCGCAGCGCACCGAGGCGCTGCGCCGGCGTATACTGAAGTTGCGAGCGCGTATCGGCAACGCTATCGCGCTTTATGAAGACTACACCCGGGCACTGGCGCTGGATGAGCTGCACCGGCGCGAGCTTATGCTGGAAGACCTGCTGGAGCAGGCGAGCCTGGAACTGGCGAAAACATATGACCAGAGCAGCAACCCTTAAGATGTCGCGCGGCCTGGCAGTGGTGCTCCCGCTTGCGCTGGCCGCCGCCTGCGCCACATCGCCGGATACCAATCGCCACAGCGGCACGGCTTCGGCTGCACAGCCTGATCAGATGACTGTCACTGCCCGGGCGGACATGGGCCGGGAAAACGCGATCGCCTCGTATCGCGACTACCTGCGGCGTTATCCCGATAGCCCGGAACGTGACCGCGTCAGTCATCGGCTCGCAGACCTGTTGGTGGAACGCGCAGCCGATTTGCAGTTGGCAACGACTACCATGCCAGCAGAGGCTGCCGAGCGGCAGCGCGAGGCGCAGCAAGACTATGCAGAGGCCATCAGCTATTACGAAGCGCTGCTGGAAGGAAGCCTCGAAGAGCCCCACAACACGGCACTCCTATATCAACTGGCCAGAGCCTACGAGGAAAGCGGCCAATCGCAACAGGCGCTGGTGATGATTGAACATCTGCTGGCACAGGAAACGAACACCGATCTGCGCCTCTATGCCGACACGCGATTCCGGCAGGCGGAACTGTTATTTGCCCAGGGCCACTATCCCGAAGCGAGTGAAGCGTATCGATCCGTAGTCGAGTTGGGGGAGGCGATGCCGACCCACGAGCAATCGCTCTACAAGCTGGGCTGGAGTCTTTTCAAGCAGGAACGGTATAGGGAAGCCCTGCCTGTGCTATTCACTTGCCTGGAGCAATACATAGACTCCGACCAGGATTACCAGCGACAACTGCCCGCACTGAGCCCCGCAGACCGTGAACAAACCGATGATCTGATGCGCGTTATCGGCAGAAGCTTTGCCCAACTCGGTGGTGCAGAGACAGTAGCAATGTACTTCCGGGAAAACGGCGGGCGAAGTTATGAACAAGCGGTATACCTGGAGCTCGCCGACTGGTATGTCGAGCAGCAACAGGTGAATGCGGCCGCCAACACCTGGCTGGCGCTGGCGCAAATCAACCCCCTCGCGCCGGAGGCACCACGCCTGATGGTGAGGGCCATTGATCTTTATCGCCAGGCGGGGTTCCAACAGCGCGCGATGGAGACTGAAGGGCTGTTTGTGCAAACCTACGGCACGGGTAGCGACTTCTGGGCAATCCACTCGCAGGCGGAATTTCCAGATGTAGTACAGTCGCTGCAAACCAGCCTGCAGGAGCTTGCCGGCTACTCGTCTGAACAGGCGGTTACCACGGGTGACAACGCACAGCTACGCGATGCGGAGCAGTGGTATCGACTGTACCTTGCATCATATGGGACTGAAGCTGAGGCAGCCCGGATGAATTTCGAGCTGGCGGAACTGCTCTATGAAGACAACCGCTACCGCGAGGCGCTGGATGAATATGAAAAGACGGCCTGGTCATACGGCCCGCATCCTCACGCCAGCGAGGCGGCTCTGGGCGCTCAGCGCGCCACTGAAAAGATATTGCAGCAGGCCGGACCGGCAGAGCGACATACTCTCACAGAGCGCGCGAGTGACAGTGCCCTGCGTTTTATAACCACCCACCCGGACAATCCCGCGGCACCTGGATTACTGGCTAAAACAGGTAAGGCGATTCTCGACGAGCAGGACCATAACAAAGCTATCGGATACAGTGAGCAGGTGATTGCGCTGGAGCCCGCCTCAGCTGCGCTGAAACAGGTTGCCTGGTCACTGAATGCGCAAGCTCTTTTTGCCGTGCAGGACTACAGCGCAGCGGCTTCGGCCTACCGCCAGGCACTGCAGCTGGCTGATTTGGAAGACCCGCGGCAGCCCGCGCTACAGACGGGGTTGGCATCGGCCCTCTACAAACAAGGGGAACAGGCTTTGTCGCGGGGAGATAAAACCCGGGCGGCGATCCTTTATCAACAGGCTGCTGAGCGTGCGCCCGACGCTACCATTGGCTCCAGTGCGCTCTACGACGCCGCAACGACATTGCTTGCATTGGAGTCCTGGCAGGAAGCAGTCAGCCTGCTGCAACATTTCCGTGCAAGCTACCCGAACGACCCCCGGCAGAGCGAGATTACCCGAAAGCTGGCCTACGCCTACGAGAGCAGTCAGGACTACACCCTGGCAGTCAGCGAATACCAGCGCCTCGGCCGGGACAGCCAGCAACCGGAGCTCGTGCAAGGCGAGGCGCTATTGCGGGCGGCTGAGCTTTACCGGCAGACAGGTGATACGGAACAGGCTACCACCACCTACGAACGTTACCTGGAGCGCTTCCCGGAACCAGGCGCGCGTGCTGTGGAGGCAATGCAACAGCTGGCCGATCTTGAGCTGGAAGCGGGAGACAGCCAGCGCCGCCGCCACTGGCTGCAGGCTATCGTCGCGCTGGACCGCACCGACGGCAATTTGGCAACGCATACAGTTGCCGCGGAGGCGGCGCTGGAACTTGCCGGGCAGCAGCTCACTGCTTTTCGCCGGATTCAGCTGGTCGCTCCCGTACAGGAACACGTTGCGCAGAAAATCGAAGCCATGAAACAGGCGCTGCGGGCGTATGAGGCGGCGCTCGACTACGGTGTTTACCCTGTCACGACAGCTGCAACCCACCAGATCGCGAGCATGTATGACGAGATGGGTCGCGAACTACTGGCCTCTGAGCCCCCGGCGGGGCTGACCGCTGGGGAGGCGGCTGAATACAAGCGACTACTGGCACAACAGGCGGCGCCATTTGAACAAAAGGCGATTGAAATCTACCAGAGCAATGCCCAGCGCTCTGGCAGCGCGCAACGAGATACCTGGGTGCAAAAAAGTGAGCAACAGCTTGATGAGTTACAACATGGACGCTAGTGCTCGAAGACTCAAGCGGCGCCGCGAACCCAATACGGCTGCCCGCGTGTTGTTTTTCGTTGCTTGCCTGTTGACGCTGTCAGCAACCGCCCAGGATCAGTTGGAGCAGGAGACCATCCTGATCCAGGGTAACCAGGGAATGCCCAGGACGCTTTATATTGTACCGTGGAAACGGGTAGGGACGCCGCTCGAGAGCGAGACGCTGGAGGGCGAGATCGGGGAAGAAACAGAGTGGCTGGAGCGCGATCTGTTCCAGCGTGAATTGGAATTGCAGCGCAGGGGCTATAGTGTCGAGCCGCTATCACCGGGCAGCGCGACTGGCTCAGGTGACGGCTCGGGTGCATTACGTTAAACAACAAGGAGTTCGCCATGGCGACGTTCTACACGGTAATCGGGTTCTTTCAATCCGGGGGGCCATTCATGTATCCGATTCTGTTGGTGCTCGCTATCGGCGCGGCGATCGCTATCGAGCGCTATATCTATCTCAGTTTTGTCAGCCGCAGGAACAAGGGTATCTGGACGCGCGTGTTACCACTGCTGGAAGGCGGCAGGTACGACGCCGCCCGGGAAGTCGTCATGCATTCAGATGCGGCAGTGAGTAAGATCCTGGGCTACGGCCTGAACAGGGCCGAGCGCCACGGCAACGGCGAAGAAATACAAATGGCCATGGAAGAGGGATTACTGGAAGTGGTTCCACGGCTCGAAAAGCGCACTCACTACCTTGCAACCCTGGCCAATATTGCAACCTTACTCGGATTGTTGGGCACCATTATCGGCCTTACTGAGGCATTTTCGATTGTGGCTGCGGCTGCCCCTGCTGACAGGGCGAACCTGCTGTCAGCCAGCATCTCCATCGCCATGAACACCACCGCCTTTGGCCTGATGGTCGCCATTCCACTATTGCTGATACACGCTGTCATGCAAACCAAGACATCCGAGCTGGTGGATACGCTGGAGATCGTGACGGTGAGATTGTCCAACCTGGTTTCTGGCGCAAATCCACTGGAGACCGCGAAATCGTGAGACCTCGCTGGCAACGAACGGCAAGGCGGGATGCTCACACAGTGGATGTAACCGCCTTCCTCAGCCTGATGGTGATACTGGTACCGTTTTTGCTGGTCACCGCGGTCTTTTCCCGAACCAGTATTCTGGAACTGCAACCGGCGGTCGGCGCAGGCGTGGAGGCACCGGTGTCAGACCCGTTGCAACTGCAGGTCACGATGCGCCAGGACGTGATCGAGGTGAGCTACCTGGGGCAAATCCAGCCTGTACAAATCGCCCGGTCGACTGGTGAGCAGGCCCTGAACTCACTCGCCACCCTGGCCGCCGAACTCAAGGTGCGCTACCCACAAAGCCGTGAGGCGACTCTTCTGCTGGAACCGCAGATTCCCTATAACGAGCTGATACAGGTACTCGACACACTGCGCGTGCAGTTGCAACGGCAGGAAGACACTGCGCAACTGGAAGAGCTATTTCCCCTGATCGCACTGGGCGAAGCACCAGGCGCTGTTCACCAGGGGCGCGGTTCACCATGACCAGGATCCCGCGCGGTGCAACGCAATTCAAATGGCGCCGCAGACGCCAGGAGAAAGCGCGGCGTTGGCCAACATTGAACCTGGTGGCGCTGATGGACGTCTTTACCATTCTGGTGTTCTTTTTCCTGGTGCATTCCGGCGACAATTCGGCACAGCTGCAGGGCAACCTGGTGAATCTGCCGGAATCCATTGCGGACCAGCAACCCAGGGACACACCGGTAATAACCATCACGCGGGAAAACATTCTGCTGGATGGTCGACAGGTGATTACCGTCGCCAGTGTCGCACAGGCGGACAGGCGCGACATTGAGGCGCTGCAGGAGGCACTGCAGACCCAGCTTACGCCAGCGCGGACAGGAGATGCGGCAGCAGCAACTGCACGCGAGATCACTATCATGGGTGACAAGGCGATCCCGTTTGTGCTGCTGAGCAAGGTCATGCAGACCTGCAGCAAGACGGGTTACGACAACATTTCCCTGTCGGTACTGCAGCGCCCGGCAGGTGCCGGATAGCGCATGTCCACCTTGACCCTGCGGGCAATTCCTCCCTGGCCTATTGTGCGAGAAGAAGACCGTCGTTTTCGATGGATACTGGCGCAAACACTGGCGATCAGTATTGCCATCGGGGCGATAGCGCCGGGCATCCGGTTGCCCGAATCCGGTTTGGACAGGGAACTGGAGCCGCCACCGCGCCGCGTGTACCTGCTCGCCGGACAGAACGGCTTTGCTCCGGTAATAGCACCAGAATCGACGCCGGTGGCGGCAGCGCCGCCAGCCATCGACCCCGCAGAATCACCAACCTTGGCCGAGACGGCGCCAGTTGCTCCCGTCGTCACGCCGCGCCAGCAGGTCGCGAGAAGTGGCGTGCTTGCCATGCAGGAGGCCCTGAGTGAACTGCACACCAGTGCACCGCAGACAACTGCCAGGATCACTGGCAACGACGAGGACGCACAGGTCTATCGAAATGCCACACAGCCCTCGACACTGACCGCGAACATCACAGGCGGCAGTGGCGGGATTGCCGGTGGTGTCGACGATGCGTCGGTCCTTGGCCCGGCCGGTCTACCCGATCGTGCGCCGAGACAGCAAAGCGGTGATGCGGATACACGCGCAACAACAGCAGTGCGGACCGCCTCGGCTCGACCTGTGGCCAAACGCAGCCAGGAGGAGATCCAGGAAGTGCTGGACCGCAACAAGGGGGCCATGTACACCTTGTATAATCGGGAACTGCGCAGGGACGCCACTTTGCAGGGCAAGCTCGTTATGAGCATAACAATTACCCCGCAAGGCACCGTCACCCATTGCGCCATCCTGAGCAGCGAACTGAATTCAGCCGCGCTGCAGGAAGCCCTGATAGCCCTTGTCTCCAGCATAGATTTTGGCCGCAAACCAGGTGCTGAGGTGGTGACCACAAAAATACCCATCGAGTTCTTCCCCAGATGAGAGGCGCAACTGGCTTTGACTTGCGGGACTTGTGCAGCTGCACTTTCCTGACGGCGGTCCTGCTGTTGTGCGCCGTTGCCGCAACAGCGCAGGTTGCCACACCGATTCTCGACTGGCAGAGACTGTTGGCTGATCCTGATCCCGTTGAGCTCACCGATATCGCGAGTCAATATGAGCACGCGATAGGCTACCGCCGGGACTATGGCCGCGCCAGACAACTCTATTGCGCCGCTGCTCGCCTCGGTTACCTGCCGGCCCAGCGACGCCTTGCCTGGATGTACGCCAATGGCCTCGGGGCGCCACGGGATACGGATCTTGCCGCCGCCTGGCTGGAGGTTGCGGCGGCCAACGGAGACCTGAAAGCGCGCAGGTTTCTGGCCTTTGTTGGAGAACCCACTGTGCGCAGGAAGCCAAGGTGCACCTATGAAAGCCGCTTCGATGCTTATGCGGTTGCAACAATATTTGGAGGAGGCCTGGATGTCGGCCTCGACATAAATACACCCCAGCGCCAACAGATCGCATCCTGGGTGCAAAGGCTTGCGCCAGACTATGGCCTGGACCCCAAACTGATACTGGCCATCATCCAGACCGAATCCAATTTCAATCCGCGCGCTCGCTCATCGGCCAATGCCCTGGGTCTGATGCAACTGATTCCGTCCACCGCGGCACGTTTCGGTGTCAAGGACAGGGCAAATCCGGTACAGAATCTGCATGGAGGGATGGCGTATATGCGCTGGTTACTATCGTTTTTTGGCGGTGACCTGCGCTTGTCACTGGCCGGCTACAACGCCGGCGAGGGTGCCGTAGAACGGTACCTGGGCATACCACCTTATCCGGAAACACAGAATTACGTGCGCAAGGTGCTGCGCGCCTACGGCCGTGACAGCCACCCGCCTATAGAGCCGGTCGTCGAGCCGTCACAAGTCCTGCCCCCCAGACAAACAAAAAGGTGAACGCCAAAACCGCAACGGAACCGACCCACACTCCCACTTCACCCGATCTCAGCCTGGAATAATCACCTCAGCACCCGGCACCAACGCCTGATACTTGCGCTGCAGCTCGGCCTTCGCATCATCATCCCCGTGTACGATCCGAATCTGCCCCGGCTTTACCTTCATCCGCCGCACAAAATCCACCAGGTTTTTCTGGTCCGCATGGGCTGAATAGCCACTGATGGTGTGGACACCCGCCTTGATATCGAAGCGCTGCCTGTCAAAAGACACCCAGCCTCCCCCGGGGCCGTGTTTCTGGATTTCGCGGCCGGGTGTGCCGGCAGCCTGGTAACCGATAAAAAGGATATCGGTGCGCGGGTCCTCGATAAGCGCCTTCAGGTAGTTCACCATCCGCCCGCCAGCGCACATACCACTGGCGGCGATCACCACGCAGGGGTGGCCACGTGATTTTATGTAGTTAAGGGCTGTCTGGTGCTGCTTGTGGCTGCCAACCGTATAAAGCTGCTCGAAATTCAGCGGGTGACGCCCGCTCTTGACGCGGGTAAGGGCCTCGACATCCCAGTAGGGCTTGAGTTGGCGGTAGACCCGGGTAAAACTCGCGGCCAGGGGTGAATCGACGATAATTTCGAGATCCTGCCAGCGATTCGGGCCGGCCTTATCGTTACCATAGCGGTGAATAAGGCCCTCTATTTCATACAGAATCTCCTGGGTACGCCCGATACTGAACGCCGGGATCAGCACCGCGCCATTGTCGCGCAGTGCCCGCTCCACCACCTGTTTCAATTGCAGGCTGCGCTCCCGGCGGCCCTGGTGCAGCGTGTCCCCATAGGTACTCTCAATCACCAGCGTATCGGCCCGGTGGGGTGAGCGCGGCGCCGCCAGCAGCGGGGCATGGGGCGCACCGAGATCGCCGGAAAACACCACCCGGTGGCGCTTGCTTGCGGACTTCACCTCGCACTCCACGTAGGCCGAACCCAGGATGTGACCGGCAGGCTGGAACTTGACAGCAATCGTGCCGCCCTCCCCTGTAACTGCCGGGTGCCACTGCCGGTACGGCACCGCCACGATGCGGGCAGAAATGGCCGTGATGAAGCGCTCTACAGTCGCCGGTTCCCGGGTAATCCCCATTTTCACCGCGTCCTCCAATACCAGGGGCAAGAGTTTGGCCGAGGGTGGCGTACAGATAATCGGGCCCTTGAAGCCCGCTGCCAGCAGCCAGGGGATGCGCCCCACGTGGTCGATATGCACATGGCTGACTACCAGCGCCTGAATATGAGCCAGGGGGAAATCAATGGCCAGGTGGTCTGCTCCGGCGCCGCTACCGGACGTCTCAGCCCCCTGGAACAGGCCACAATCCACCAGCAGCCCCGGGCCATCTGCCAGGCGCAGCTCATGACAGGAGCCCGTGACGCCCCTCACAGCGCCGTGGTGGCTGATCTCAAACAAAGTTTTCATGGCAGACGGCTCCCTTTTACCCATTTTGCGCTGCAAACACTGTAGCCAGAAATCTGTAGATTTCGCCAGTATTCTGTTGGAAGCCCACTGCAAACGCTCTAGATTGATGGCAAGCCACACTAAATAGTGCGCTGTAAATGACAATCGGGGCGGGACAGGGTGAAAAAATTCGACATCACCTTCAGGGGCGAGGTACTCCCCAGGCACGATCCGGAGCGGGTGAAAGCCGGCTTCGTTGAACTGTTTAAAATTCGTGATACCGGCATGCTGGAGGAGATCTTTTCCGGCGAAACCGTCGTATTGCGCAGCAACCTCGACCGCAAGGCCGCGGCCGAGTATTTTGTAAAAGTAAACCAGCTGGGCGCGGTGATAGAGCTTGTCACGTCCAGCGCACGCTACAACGACCATGAGGATGACCCGGCAAACTCCGACGACGGCAATATCTTCGACCGTCAGGCAGTCGCTGGCGCACAAGCCGGTTTGGGCACCAATGGCAACATACTGGTGAAAGAGCCAGGCCTTATCGATCGCAGCTGGCCCGTGAGCTCTGCGCGGCTGGCCGGCCACCCAAAGGGCACCGATCCTGCAAGCGGCAAAAATGGAAATATCGGCAAATCGATTGCCGAGGCGAAGCCGCAGCCGGGCGAACAGAGCGGCACGAATGGCGCTTCCGCCAAGCCCGAACCGCAAGACAGTGAGGCGCGAGAAACTGCCCGGGCAGAACGGGTAGCCGCCGTTGCCGCCGAGGCCCAGAAAAATCGAACAGCGGAACTGGAACAGGCCAGACAGCGCGAAGAAACCGCCGCCAGAGCCAAACAACAGGCGGCACTGGAGGCAGCACTGGCTGCCGAGCAAGAGAAGGCCAGAATAGCCAGGGAGCAAGCCGAACAGGAACGCAGGGAAGCAGAGGAAGCCACGGAGGAGATACGCCAGGCCGAGCGGGCGCAGGCCCTGAAACTGCAGGCGCGCGAAGCCCGGGTGCAGCAGGAGGCACAAACCCGGCGCAAGGCAGAGGAAGAAAAGGCCCGCAAGCTGCAGGAAGAAGAGGCGAAGGCAGAACAACTGGCCGAGGAGGAACGTCGCCTGGCGGAGGAAACCAGCCGTCGCAAGGCCCTGGCCAGGAAGATTGACGAGATCACCCGGCAGGAACTGGCGAGCTTGCAAGAGCAGGGACTGGAAGTACAAAAAGCGGTGGAGTCCCGCCTGGTTGAACTTGAGCAGCAGGTAGTTGCCGCGGGCACAACCGCCGAACAGGAAATCGCCCAGCTCAAGGAGCTGTCGCTGGATGCCAGTGACAGAGCCCAGGACGAGATGTGCCGCCTGGAGCAACTCGAGCTGGACACCAGGATCAATATTGAGCAGGACATCAACCGGATCAAGGAGTTGGAGCTACAAAGCAAAACCAACCTGGAAGGCCAGCTCGCGCGCCTGAGGGCCTGTGAAGAGGAGATCAACAACGGGGCGAAGGAAAAGATAACCGCGCTGGAAAAGGCCACGCGCGAAACCCGTCGCAAGGCCGCGGAAGAGATATCCCGCCTGGAGCAATTGATAGCCGACGTGCAGCGACAGGCTGAAAAGGACACTGACGAACTGGAAAACCTGGTCGACAACGCCCACTCCTCGGCGGAGCAGGAAACCGCGCGGTTGGTAGAGGAGCGACAAGAAGCCGAGCGGGCAGCCATGAAAGAGGTTAAAACCCTACAGCAGCAGCAAAAAGACAACGAGCGCAGCGCCAAGGCGAGGCTGGAGGAAATCGGCAAAATGCAGCGTGAGGCCAGACACTCAGCCAGGGAAGAACTGGCCAAACTGGAGCAGCAGGAACAGGAAGCCGACCAGAAAGCTGAAACGACCATCGCAGAATTGAAAGCCGCCATCTCCGACGCCCGGGATGAGGCGGTGCAGGAACTGGAACGACTACAGGCCCTGGAGAGCGAGGTGCTCTGCAAACAGGCTGCGCAACTGGCGAAACTGAAACCCTGAACCCGGGATCAAACCACTGACCCCGGAACAGGCCACTCCCTCGGGCGCCATATTGGGCTCTGGAAATTGATTTGTGGTTTGAGCCCACCACGTTACAATCCCCTCCCCTGATAAAGTCCCGCAGCATCGCTACCCATGTCTTTCTGGCAACCCAGGTCTGTTTTGCAACTCGTGCTGGTCGGTTTTTTTACCGCACTGGCGCCGTTGTGCCTGGCGATCCTGTTCACCGCGCAAACGCTTGAGGACCTCTCGGCCAACGGCCGCTCGGTTACGCGGCAGTTGGTTGAAGTCACTCGCCTGGGCCAGGAAATCCAGGGGGAGCTGCTGCAGCTGGAGCGGCATGCCCGCCAATACCTGACCCTTTTTGATCCCGAGCTGTCCCGACTGGCACAGGAAGAACGCGCACTATTGCTAACCCATTTGCGCGACCTGCAAGGCAGGGCGGGCGAACAGGGCGTTGATGCGGCGCGCCTGGAAGACACTCTGCTGGCGCTTGACCTGGCGGAACCCGCGCCGGCTGAAGAGGGCGTCGAGTCACCACAAATAGCGCTGGCGACCGAGCGGCTGGAGCAAAGCTTCTCGATTATCAGCGAACACCGACGCGGCCTGCAGCAGTGGCTGCAAACCTGGGTAGATGACCTGCAGGACAGCACAGCGGAGCAGGCCGAGGTGGTTATTGATGCGCTGTATGTGCAACTGACCTTCCTGGCATTTGCCACCCTGGCCCTGCTGCTACTGTTCACCTACTGGATAAACAGGCCCGTGCAGCAGCTGAGCGACGAAATTCACAAGCTGGGAACCGCCGGCCTTGATCATACCGTGCGCATCTCCGGCCCGCAGGAGGTCGCCGAGCTAGGCCGCAAGCTCGACTGGCTGCGCCAGCGCCTGCACGATAGCGACCAGCAAAAGCAGCAATTTCAGCGCCATATCTCCCACGAACTGAAAACGCCACTGGCCAGCCTGCGCGAGGGCACCGACCTGCTGGCAGAGCAGGTGACCGGCCATCTGTCACAGCAGCAGCAGGAAGTTGTCGATATCGTGCGCGATAACGCCATTGAACTGCAGCGCCTGATCGAGAACCTGGTGGACTACAACCAGCTTCCCAGCCAGGAACTCACATTCGAGAAAATCGAGCTGGCGCAACTGTGGGACGAGATACTGGCCAATTACCGTATCACCATTACCCAGAAAAACCTGCGATTAAACGTGCGCCGCAAGGTGGACTATTGGGTTGCAGATCGCCACAAACTGAAGACCACCCTCGACAACCTGCTCTCCAATGCGGTCAATTACACCCCGGAAGGGGGCAGTATCGATGTTGTCTGGCGGCGAGAAGCTGCTAACCTGATCCTGACCATTGCCAACTCCGGTGAGCCCATCCCGGCGGAGGATAGAGAGCGCGTGTTCGAACCGTTCTACCAGAGCACTGCAAAAAGAACCGGCCCCATCAAAGGCTCGGGGGTCGGGCTGAGCGTGGCCCGCGAATGTATCGAGCTGCAGGGGGGCGAACTCACCCTGGTGCGCCACAAAAGGTTTCCCGTATGTTTTCGCCTGTTATGTCCACCTCACTAGTGCGCTCGCTTACCCTGGCTGCGGCGCTCGCCGCGTTGATGACCGGCTGTGTCAGCACACCGCCCCCCGAGATCATCACTGTCGAAACGCCCGTGAAGACCCCCGCCCCGCCGGTTCAGCGATGGCTGCGCTGGTCGGAGACGGTGTCCACCATGAGTCCCTCCCAGCTCACCGACACCCTGGAAGGGATGGCGGAACCGGGCAATGCCAACCAGTTCTTCTATTATGGTTTACTGAACCAGCAGTCGGACAACTACGATGGCTGGGTGGCCGCCAGGGATATTTTTCGGGAATTGCAGGAGAACGAGGCACTCACTCGCAATCAAAGGCGGCTGGCGGGCCTGCTGGAGCGGTTCAACCAGAGCCGAATCAACTGGTTTCACAGCCGGGATGAATTGCGGATCGAATATGAGACCCTGGAACAGCAATCGACAGCTTTGCAGGAGCAAAACACGCTGCTGGAGCAAAAAATCCAGGCGATAACGGACGTGGAAGCCACCATAAGCACCCGCAAGGAGGAATAGGCAGATGCAGGATCGCTTGCTGCTGGTGGACGACGACGCCAGCTTGCTGAAACTACTCGTGATCCGCCTCAAGGCAGAGGGCTTTGCCCTATTGACGGCCTCTTCCGCTGAAGAGGCCCTGCAGGTGCTGCGCAACAACCCCATCGACCTGGTACTCACCGACCTGCGCATGGAGGGCGCCAGCGGCCTCGACCTGTTTACCCAGGTACGGCACTTCTTTCCCGGACTGCCCGTTATCATCATGTCTGCCCAGGGCACGATTCCAGAGGCGGTTTCCGCCACCCAGATGGGTGTTTTTGAATTCCTGACCAAACCAGTCGACAAAACATTGCTACTTGAAACCATAAAGGCCGCGCTGGAGCAATCCGGTGCGACCCAGGCCGAGATATTCGAGGACTGGCGCGAACACGTGGTCACCCGCAGCCCCATCATGGAGCGCATCCTCAACCAGGTGCGGCAGGTAGCCAGTTCCGAGGTCAGCGTGCTGATTACCGGGGACAGCGGCAGCGGCAAGGAATTACTGGCCCGGGCCGTGCACGAGGCTGATACACAGCGCAAGGGCCCGCTGGTGGCAGTCAACTGCGGCGCCCTGCCCGAACAATTGCTGGAATCGGAGCTGTTTGGGCACGTAAAGGGCGCCTTTACCGGCGCCGTCAACGAGCACCAGGGCCTGTTTCGGGCCGCAGATGGCGGCACCCTCTTTCTGGACGAGATCGGCGATATGCCCATGCCCGTGCAGGTGAAGCTATTGCGCGTATTGCAGGAGCGCAAGGTACGCCCGGTAGGCAGCACCAGCAGCGAACCGGTGGACGTACGCATCATATCCGCCACCAACCGCGACCTGGAGAAGGATATGCGGCAGGGCCTGTTTCGCGAAGACCTGTTCTACCGCCTCAACGTGGTCAACTTCCACCTGCCCTCCCTGGCCGAGCGCCGCGAGGACATCCCCCTGCTGGTCAACCATTTCCTGCGCACCACCGGGGCGCACCAGATGGAAAAAGTGACCAGTTTTGCCCCTGCGGCGATGGATGTCCTGATACAGGCCCCCTGGCCCGGCAATGTGCGCCAGCTGCAAAACGTGGTACAGCGCACAGCGGCACTGTCCACCACCCCGGTAATACCCGAATCCCTGGTGAGAGAGGCGCTCACCGTGGAAGACCAGTACCTGCCCTCCCTGAGCGAGGCCAGGCAGCAGTTTGAACACGACTACCTGGCCAAGGTTCTGCGCCTCACCAGTGGCTCCGTGGCGGAGGCGGCACTGCTGGCCCAGCGCAACCGCACAGACTTCTACAAGCTGCTGAAACGCCACCATATCAACCCGGAACAGTTCAAGGAGGACTGAAAAGGCGCTTTGTCGCAGTTTTGCGACATCTTATGTCATTGATTTTGTTGGAATTAGTCTATTCTCATAATAAGTTGTCGGCAATTGCCTACAGAATGACGCCAAAGTACCGGGAATAATTTACAAATGGCCGGTGCTATCAGCCTCGAAATTCAATATCCTATTGTTTTTATTAAGTATTTTATTTTCTGGCCCGGTTAATGCTCTAACACTTATAACTGAATCGACTTTGCAATTGCTTTTTCAGTGCTACGCTTGATCATGACTATCAGAGGTAATTAACGTGTCCATCGAATTTACACTGAGCGCAGATCCCCAACTCCTTGAACAGTACTATCAGCTCCGCCAGGCCTGCTTCAGGAAAGAGCTGGGCATCCCCGATTTCGATGGATCGGAAGACGAATTGGACAGGCAAAGTCACATCTTGCTGGCGCTGAAAGATGGCAAGTGCGTTGGCGGAGCCCGTATATCGCCGAACGTGCCGATTAACGGCCAGCTACAGGAACTGGACCTGCGCGGCGATGACTGCTGCATGTGGGAGCGCTTCGTGGTCGACCCCGAAGTGCGCACCATTCAACTGATACGAGATTTTTGCGCCAAACTCATAGAGTACTCAAGGTATTTCGGTTACCAATACGCGCTGGTACTCAGTTCACTGCGCAACGCCCGCTTCTATCGCCAGTGCCATACCGCACTGGATGTGGGCTTCCAGATTCATCGGCATGTGCCGGATTGTGCGCAGGGCGCTTTTGCGGGGCTGGAGCACTATCTTTCAGTGTCTAATTTGCAGGATTGTTCAGCATCCAGCTTGCGGGAATGCGTACCAGTGCGTATGGCTGCATAAGTCCGATAGATACAACTTCAACCGAGCTTCAGGAGAACCGTTCCAACAGCGGCAACCCTTGAATCCGTCGAAAAACTTTACACTCGCTCTTCACCCCCCCCCGGCAAACATCCTAACCCCCTATTATATATACGCTTTTTTTAGTTGGCCCGTAATATGCTTCACTTTGTATAGACACTAGAGCCTATTGCAAACTCGTAAGCCAATAAAAGGAAAGTGATAATGAAATTTAAAACAGCATACCCCTTAGCCGGACTGCTTTTGATTGCGGAACAAAGTATCGCCGGCGTGGCAGTGGGCACACCCGTGCCAATGGAAATGGGCGGCATTGCCGCTGCAGCGGCGATAAGCCTGATCATAGCCACCCAGCTGATCAAGCGTCGTAAATAAAGCCAGCGGCCGCTTCCCTCGCTGCCCGTAACGGGGTAGCGGCCGGTTCCCGACCCCACTTGGATAGCCTTACCACTATTGGCATTTTGGCGCTGGCAGCGGTGCTGTTGCTGCTGGAACGCTTTACCGCACTGCGTCGATGGGATGTTCCCACCGACCATCGTTGGGCGACCAATGCCGGCCTGATTTTGATGGGTGCGCTGACGACTGCTGCGCTGTTTCCAGCTACCGTCACCGATATAGCCAGCGATCTTAACGGGGGAGTCATTGGCGACCTGCACTTGCCGCTGGCCCTGGAAGCCACACTCCTCTTTCTTTTCCTGGATTTCTGGCGTTACTGGGAGCACCGGGTATTTCACGAGGTGCCACTGCTGTGGCGAATACACCTTGTACACCACAGCGATACCGCTATCGACGTCACTACCTCTCAACGCCACCACCCTCTTGAGAGCGTCATCGTCACACTTCTCGCAATAGCACTGGTATTTTCCCTGGGCGTTTCGGCCGAGGCTATTGGCATTTACCTGTTAGCGGCAATGTTGTCCTCATTATGGGCTCACGCCAATATCAACCTGCCGGAAGCTTTCGATAAACCTCTGCGCAAAGTGCTGGTAACACCTGGCGTACACGCCATGCACCACTCCAGCTACCAACCTGAAACCGACAGCAATTACGGCTCTGTGCTCACGATCTGGGACCGGCTGTTCGGCACATATACCACACCGGGAACCGGACCAAACCGTGTGGGGCTGGAGTATTTCAGAAGCCCCGAAGACAACACCCTCGTGGCATCCCTTTTACAACCGTTCAGGGATCATCGCCATGGAAATACTGCTACAGCTATGCAAGGCCGCCCCGCATTGGATCCCCAAAAAGCCACGAGGCTGAGCCCCGCATGGCGCCAGCCTGTATTGTTTAGTTGCATCGGCCTTACACTGGCACTGCTGATCATGTGGCCGACAGTGCTGGATCTGGGCCGGTTATGGATAGATGGCCATGCCGGGGCATACCAGTATGCCTGGCTGGTACTACCCTTCTTTTTGTATCTTGTAGGCTGGCATCATCGGGATCGTATCACTGCAATGACACCCGAGCCGGGTTATGCAGGCTTGCCACTGGGACTTCTTGCACTGATATTGTGGCTGGTGTCTTTCGTCAATGACTTCAATCTCGGCCAACAGCTGGCGTTGGTCTTGGTGCTGCAGGCAATCGCCCTGTCTGCCCTGGGCCGGGAAAATTTCCGGCAGCTCCTGCCGATCATGCTGCTATTGTTTTTTATGATCCCCTGCGGCGACATCGTGCAGCCGCTGTTGCGGGACCTGACCCTGGATTGGATGCAGTGGTTTGCTATCGTTAGCGACCTGCCCCACTCCATCAACGGCTATTACATCACTATTGGAGATCATCGATACCACGTTCTCAGGGCCTGCTCCGGTCTCGCTTTTTTTACCCTCGCCGGTTTCCTCGGATACAGTTATGGCCTGCTGTTGTACGCATCGCTGACCAGGGTGCTCGCACTGGCAGCACTGGGCGCCGCGCTCGGCATACTGGCCAACGCCGCACGCGTCTGCATGATTGTGGCCCTGGACAGGCTTAACGGAACCCCCATGAGCCAGGCGGGCCACGATGATATCCAGTGGGTAGTCCTGGCGCTGTGCGTGGGGATACTATTGTTGCTGGCGAGCAAACTCAAGCAGGACGATTGGAACACAGCCACATGTCCTGGTTATCAAGCACCTGAATCGGCTTAACCCGTCAAAGCTGCAATCTCGCATTGGTCAACGGCCATATGCCTGCACTATACTGCGAACATCAATCACGTGAACCGATATTACCTTCTGGAGCGCATTTCGCCAGGCCATGGTCGCCCCCCTGAGCTTTCAACCCATTCACATCGATGTGGCCCGCAACGCCACCGACGACTTCAATCCCTTTCACGACAAGCACCGCTGGCAGAGAATTGTCGCCAACCCCTTCAGTGGTCCGATCATTTTAGGCTTCCAACTTGAATGCCTGATTGAAGATCAAATGCACCAATATCGTGCATCAAACAACGAAAGCGCACTGATCGTAGAGCACCAGTTGCGATACAGCAATTACGAGTTCAAGTTCGTCAACGCCGTGCTGCCCGGGCAAGATATCGAAGTGCTGATAAAGGACTCCCAGTTGAGAGCCGGTGATAACCCGACGCTTGGCAACAGGGTGAGCCTGAAGGCGGACGGGAAACTGGCGGTTGCCGGATTCAAGCGCGAATCCAGCAGGCCGTTATCACCCGCCACAATCGATCTCAACAGTCTCGGTGATCTCAATACGGTGGCGGACCGAACCTTTCTGGACACCGGCACGGGCAAAGAAGAAATTTTCCTGAAACGCAAATTCCTGACGGTCAGCAATGCCAAGAACTTCCTCTCCGGGGCCCTGGTTGAGCAATCAGACTATATTGACGAATTGGATGAACGCATTAATTTTCCAGAGACCTTCCCCTGTGCCCTGCTCTCCTCAGCTCTATTGGAGCGCGCCTGGCAGCAAGGCCATGATTTTGAACGTGAGCCTATGGTCTACAAATCACACAGCTTTAGCGTTGATCGAGAGTGCCTGAGGGAGGCCCGCAGCAATGATGTGCTGCACCTGCTGAGCCGGCATGCGGACCCGGAAGCCAAAACACAGGTCTATGATTGCTTCGGGGTGATTGGGACAGATAAGCTTTTATTCAGCGCCAGGATCGACCTGATGCCGCTGGCAGCGACATAACGCGCCTGTACTAGAACTTGATCACGGGATGCTGCTGGCGCTGTGTAACCGGCACCGCCCGGGCAATGGCAGCGGACGCATCCCCCCAACCCTCGCAACGCGAACGTCCGCGCTGACCGCGCAGCACATTCAAAATGCCCTTGCAGAAAGCGTAGGTATGGAAAAACCGTACGATACGGTTGCGCTCTGCGGCGGAAACCGGTGCTTTGGCACAGACCAGCTTGTCGTCATACATGAAACGCTCGGATAACCCGACTGCACCATAAGCACTTACCTTGACCCTGCTGCCCACGGCCAGGCGCGGCCCCAGCACCAGGGCATCCAGAAAATCGCCCTCGCCGCCGATATACTGGTGCACTGAGCCATAGTTGTACGGGCAAGGCAGGGGCGAGACAAAATCGATCTGGCCAGCGCTGCCTCTTTTGAGGAAGCTGCCGCGGGGTATTTCTATGACAACCTCTACCGTTGGAGGTGAGCCGGGTACTTCATGCATCGTATCAGTCATCCGATCAACCTATCCCGCGGTTGACAGGATTACAACCGTCAAAAGTGCCTCGCTGGCCAATCTGTGGCCTATAAAGCAGCATCATTGTGGGGCGGGGTAATGTCGAGAAATCCGGGGCACTCCATTGCAAAATTGCTGATATGGAGAAGTAAAGGCGGGGTTTTGTCTTTCGAATTTCCCGCGCCAATGCTAACGTCTACCAACCCGAATCAACGAGAGGCCGACATTGAGGCTTTCAAAATTCCGAACCGGGATACTGTGCGCCGCCCTTTTGAGCTCAAGCGCGTGCGAACAATCCTCGCCCGGCGGCGCAGTGGCGCAAACGATTGACCCGGCCACCATTATCGAACGAAGCTACGAAGCCCGGCTGGGTACCGCGTTCGACGCGACCGACAGTCCGCCGATTACCGGCGTGATCGCCACCGAGGTCGAACTCCCGGCCGAAGGCGGCGACAGCATCTGGGGCGCGTTGGGGGTAACAGCGGAAGACAATGTGTGGGTTGGTATCTCCGGTTCCGGTTCCAGGGGCGGTCAGCTGATGTCTTTGACGGCTAATGATAATGTGGCACGCAGCCGTGGCAGCGTGGTCGACCAGCACTCTACCGATCAGTCGCCGGAAGCAAATCAGAACCAGACTAAAATTCACTCCCGGATCCGCGAGGCAGATGACGGCTTCGTTTATTTCACATCGATGGACGAAACCGGTGAGAGCTGGTCCGACAATCGATTGCCGCAATATGGCGGCCGCTTGTGGCGATTGAAACCGGGACAGGAGGCATGGGAGCAAGTCATAACTGCGCCGGAAGCGTTAATAGCGCTGGAAACCACGGGGCGTTACGTCTACGCGTTGGGGTATTGGGGCCACGTGCTTTATCAGTTCGACACCTATTCCGGACGCACCGAACAGCTCCAGATCGGTTCAGACTGCGGGCATGTATCGCGAAATCTTCTGGTTGATCTTCGTGAGCACGTTTATGTCCCAAAAGTGATTTCGAAAGCGGGCCGCTCAGAATGCCGGGCAGAAGACATGACAGTCAGCCTGGCTGAAATTTCTCCTGCGATGCAGATTGTTGCTGAGCATCCTCTGCCAGACTACCTGGGTAAATCTGCACCGCATCATTCGCAGGGGATCACTGCATACGCCTATCGGCAGGATCAATCCATCATCTTCAGCACTCTGAACGGTGACTTGTATCACCTGATCGCCCACGGACATCAGCCCGCGCTGATCCTTCAGCTTGGCAATATGCTGCCCCAGGTTAAATCGCAGGTCACGAATCTTGTCAGCCTTGACGGCAAGTCGCTGCTGGGCGCCGCGGTTATGTTACGGGGCAAACAACAGAAGGGCCTGCACTGGTTGATCCATGACACGAGCACAATTGATACCACGGCCATTCCGATCAAATTGCCCGCGGATTTACAGCAGTTCCGGGCGCTGCTGCTCTATGGATCGGGGATCCGCGACGGCCAGGGTCATGTCTATGTCGGCGGCCGGATCCAGCACCAGGACGGCAGGATCCGACCACTGCTGCTCCGTTTGAGTTTCGTTCGCTGAGCGACGGCGGGAAGGCCTGCCTCAGTCCAGAACCAGCCTGATGTGGTTGGTATAGGCCAGGTAATCGGTGTCACCGTCGCGCTCCAGGCGCACGCGGGCGCGCACCGTACAGCTTTCCTGATCGCGCCCCGCCTGCAACAGCGGCATTGTTGCAGTAACGGTGTTTTCTGTTGGCGGTATCTGTAACTGGGCCAGGGTCTCGGCCGCACCGAGCTGGCAACTGCCTATAAATTCGGCCAACAACGGTTGCCCCAGACTACCCGGACCCCGCTCGATGGACAGGGCCAGAAGCGCCTGCTCCTCCCTGCCAGTGAGATAGACAGTGGAACCCGGATAAGCGGCTGTTCGCTCCAGCCTCTCCACGTGAACAGAAAACCACAAATGGTCCAGAATGCGCCCGTGATCCGCCCAGAACGTACCGTTCTTCAGCGCGGCCAATACACCCTGGTAGCTTCGTTCGGGGACGACGAGGTGAGTGCGTGAAAAAGCGCAGGGGGGCTTATCGAGATAGTCGTTGTGGTAGTCCGATGAGGCCAGTGCTCCCCAGACATCATGCCCGTGGGATAACAACTGATCCCATACCCCGCCAACCTCCGCCACCACGGGATCCCAGCGGTCCGTGGTAAACAAAGGCGCTTTATAGCTGCCGATGACTTTGGCATTCTGGTGTCCCGGCGCCCCTTCCAACCCCAGGAAAATGCTACCCCGGGCGTTCCAATTGCTGATATCCTCGAAATTCTCCCAGATGTCGGGATCCTTTCGTGCCGGGTGGTTGTAGAAAACCAACAGGTCGTCGAAGCGGGCCTGGTGCTCGGCTATCCGCCGCAGGAGCGCGATATCGGCACTGGCGTTACGGGAACCGGAGTCCGCCTCCTCAGGACGCTGTTCAGCGAGATCGCGGAACTGCCTCAGGGTAGCCCCTTTCACAGCAGGACTCGCTATCAGCGTCGCGTGCTCCCGGTGGCCGTATGAAGGCATGTTGAGCTCGACACCGTTAAAGAGCAGCAGATCGGGATAGCGTACGCGGAGTTTCTTCATATCCTCCAGTTGCCTGGCGCTGACGGTCCCGCTGGTATCGGAATGATCGGAAATCACAAGCGCATCGCAGCCTTCATTGACGGCCATCGCCACCAGTTCATCCGGCGTCAGCTTGCCGTCGGAGTAGCGGGTATGTGTGTGTGGATCCAGAATCAGGCTGGCCTTGTTGCCAGCCCATTCGGGGCCGCTCTGGGTCGGATTGCTGTCATACAAGGCAAACACGAGCACGGCGAGGGCCAGCGCGATAGCGACCGCCGCGCCAATGAAGGCGGGAGACTTGAGTGATCGCCGCCGCTTCCGCCCCCAAAAGGCGCGCCGATGTCTGCGTCTCTGGGGGCGCACACCGGACTTTTCCATGCAGTCGGCTATCAGGTGGCGCAGTGTCCTGGACCGGGTGCTGGACGTGCTCTCCGCCAGCGAATCCAGCAGCTCCAGTAGAGATCTGGTCGAGTTGAAAATTGACATGGGTCCAATCATTGTTCGAGCGTACCGGGGTGAGAGCCTTTAACACCGATTGCACCGGATCGCTGAACAAAACGTCCTGGCGCCAATCGGTATCAGGGTGGGCGGCCAACATGATTATTCGTTCGCATACTTCCCCGATGTCCAGTTGTGTTGCGTGCGAGAGATTGCGGAGAAAGCTGGCCTGGGATCGGCGCAGATTGATAACCAGCTCCTGGTTGCCTGCAGGGGGTTCGGGATCAATCCCCCCCGAGTGCCCATATTCGTCGTCCGTTGCGCCAAGGATGGCGACATTTTCACTATTGGTTACAGAATGAGCCACGCCGACTCCACGGGGCTCTATCGCCTGTGGTTGGGGACCTTCCTTTGATGTCAGCCTGAAATCTTCCCAGAAATGGAACCCAAGTCCCGCCATGAGCGCCAGCAGCGAGTCGGTGATCTCGGGAGTCCTCCCCACGATGTATACCTGCAGATGTTCGCTGACGAACAATAAAGCGCTCACGATGATCGTTGCCACGGACAGCCGCACCCCGGACTGCACCAGCAACCAGATCAGACTACCGTATAACAGCAATTTCTTGGTGGTGGCCAACACATTGATGAGCAAATTACCGTTGAGGGCACCCGAGAACGGTACCCAGTTAAAGTGGTTGGCGGCCCCGCGCAGTTCAAAGGGTTGGAAACTGATTCCGACAATCAGTACGAAAGTCAGGAAGCTCAACAGGGGTGGTCGCTGCAAGCGCCTTACCACCTGCCACAGGGGCAAGGCGATCAGAGCACCCGCGATTCGATCGATGTTGATGATGTTTCCGACGACAAAAAAGCCCAGGGCAAGCGTGATGAAGACCAGTGTTGGATAGTGCTTCTGCGGGACCAGCCGCGGCTCATCGCTGTCCAGGAAGTGAAAGATGATGAGCCAGGTAACCACCCCCTGATAAGTCCACAGTGGATGCGGTATCGGGGAGTCAATCAAATTCTTGATATTGTTGATCAGCAACTGGAGATCGATGGAGGGTATAAACGGGCGCAGGTTCCACACCACGAGGAATAGCGCGAGAATCGTCGACACGGGCAGAGGGCCCGTCGAGATATCAGTCGCCGCCGCGAGGCGGGGCATACGCAGCGTGCCCAGCAAACAGCCCAGTGCACAGCCCACCATGTTCAACAGGGTGTCACCGCTGCTCGGCACGCGACCGGGGACGACTATTTGTGCGATCTGGATGCCATGGGCGAGGATAAAACCGGCAACCAGAATGGCCAGCCAGGTCGTCCAGCGAGTCCGGTGCTGCGCAGCCTGCATGGCAAAGAACCCGAAGGGCAGGAAGAGTACGATGTTGGCTAACAGGTCACCACGACCCGTGCGCCCCGGACGGAAGTCGAACAGGGCAGGCAGCATGCCCGGGTCGAAGGATTCCAGATCGAAATTGAACGGGTACAGCGAACCGTAGATGATCAATAAGGACACCGCGACAACGAGCTTACGCATCGAGTTCGGCACTCGACTGGTCTGTACATGGTTGCAACCGCCAACGGCTCAATTGCTCAGCCCCTGGCATGTGGATTGTCATCGCCATCCTCCGCGCGATCCATTCCATCCTTTGCCGGGTCGTCCTCGCCCTTTTCGAGCCTGGGGGTACTGTCTTGTGACAGCCTGGGGTCGGGCTGGGTTGAATAGCCGAGCTGCCCACTCACCTCCTGCGGGTACAAATGCACACCGGACAGGGTGACATAGGCCGGCTGATCCCGTTTCGGACTGAGGAATCCATAGAGCCAGACGCTGAATATGCCAAGGCCCAGGGCGGCGCCCAGGGTACCGCCCAGCAACAACAGGTAATCCGGGCCGATGCGCTTACTCTCCCTTCCTGGTCTTTCAATGACCGATACCTGCGGATATTTCTCTACCTGGCGCACCTCCACCTGGACCAGCCGGGCCTGGGTGTCCCGGTTCAACTGCTCCAGACTGGCGAGGTCCTCCGCCAGCGCCTGGTGGGTGGCATAGATGGTAGTTGAACTCGGCAACGTCCTGTTTGTGCTGGTCGAGCTTACGCTGCAAGTCGGTAACCGTCTGTTGCGCCGCTGCATGGGCCTGGGTGGCATTGGCCAGCTCAGCTGCCCTGCCCTGGCTGAGCGCCTGGGCCAGTTTCGCTTTTAACTCTTCGATCCGCTCGGGAATAGCCCGCAATTGGGGCTGCTTCGCTATATACTCCGGCGTGTAGCGTTTGCTCATTTCCAGCATCTGGACCTGCAACTCCCGCAGTTCCGTGTCCATGGCCTCCACGTCACGGCGATCATCCCTGGGGCACCACCTGCGCACCCCCTGTGATGGCTTCGCGCAGTGTGTCCAGGTAGGCCCTGGTCTTGGCTTCCTCCTCAATAGCGTTATTGAGGGCTTTATTCAGGCCGTCAAGCCGGGCCAGCACCTCGTTTTCCTGCCTCTCTACGGAGATGATCTCGTGTTTTTCCCGGTAATCATCCAGCGCTGCCCTCGCCTGTTCCAGCTTGATGGCCAAGCCATCGAGCTCGTCCTGCACCACCAGCAAGGTCTGTGCCTTGCGTTGCTCGATATCCTCCGCCCTGGCTGCCAGGTAGACATCGATCCAGGTGTCCACTACCTGCGGCAACAGCTCGCCGTCTGAGCCCTGGGCGGACATTTCCACCAGGTTGGTATCCGGCACCGGGTCCACCCGCAGCAGGCTGCCGCAGTTCAGTGGCGTCGAGTCCGGCTGCCACAGTGGCATCCAGCTCAGCGGCCAGGCGCCGGGTGATATCCTCCCCGAGCAAAATTTTGCGCTGGATAGCGACACTCTGGATATCCGCCTCACTGACCTCGGCATCGATCGCCCTTGGCGCGCTCATCAAGACGGTGGCGCTGCTGCGATAGACCACCGGCTGCAGCAGCGTCCAGATAACGCCGAACAGCAGCGTGAGACCTGCCACCAGGCCAAACAGCCGGGCGCGGGGGGACCGATGCCAGGGCTCTTCGGGGTTATCGCGATGGCGCTCAAAACGCGGCAGGGGTTCCACTCTCGGGTTTGTATCCATACGCTGCTAAGCAATTCTCGTCATAGGGATATAAGAATAATAACCGTTATAGGATAATCCCGCAGAAAAAGGAGCTGTGGACACCCGATATTGCACTGTCGTGAGAGCTTCACTCAGAACTCGAGCTCGCTGGAGGCTGTCTGCCAGCCACCCACACCCCGGCGGCTGCATAGACCGGCAGTAGGGTCACCCCGTTACGAGCAGCGCCACCCAGCCAGGCGGGCCAGAAAACGCCGAGGGGTATAAACATGAGCGCATTGGCCACCCAGTGCTGGCGCGTTTTTGCGCCCACCCCGCCCCAAGCTATAGCAGACAGCTTGCGGGCCCATCCGGTACCAGAGCACTGGTATTGGCGTTGTTACCCCACCGGCTATCCCTTTTCAAAAAAGTTCAGCCCTGCTCAACTCCGGTTATGCTCAAGCTGTTGTGCTGCACTTTCCTGGTGAACACAAGCTTCGCCGATCTCATAGTATGACATTGTGCGGCATTTGTTCGTGCGACACAGTGAGACATAGCGCTCACATTGCAAAAAATTTCGCGTTAGGGTAGCCCCATGAATCCATTTTTGTCAGATACAATGCAGATGTGGCGCGAGTGGGCGCCCACCATGCCCTTTGAAACAACGCAGTTGAAATACGGGACCCGAAGATCTGTCATGAGCCTGTTAGATACACCACGCAAGCTGCTATATGAATGGAACACGCGACGCAACGGCGAGAAAACCCTTCGCTCTCTCGACCGATTACTCCAAACCCAAGATCCTATCTTGCTGGTGCACCAGATGGGGCGCGCCGGGTCAATGACCACCGTAAATACCCTGCGCGCCTCCGGGTAAACCTGCCGATATTCCACACCCACTGGCTAAACCCCGCTAGCGTACAAAACCAGACAGCGTTGGGTAAAGCATCTCCCGGAATCACGTCGCCCCCTGAATGTCAGGGTCAGTGAGCGCATTGCCACTCATCTCCAGCAACAAGGTATGGACAGCCGGAACTGGAAGCTGGTATCCGTATTTCGAGAGCCAGTTGCCAGAAATGTATCCGTATTTTTTCTCAGCCATCGATGCATTTGTGGAAAACTTTCAGGAAAAAACTGAACGCGAAATCAACCTTCAGAAAGATACAAGAAGGCGAAATCGACAATCAACAGCTTCTAAAATTTTTCTCGAAAAATTTCCGCACAATCAGCCTCTGGATTGGTTCAACGATGAAGTCAAGAAGTTTTTGGAATTGACGTCCTTGACTATCCTTTTCCAAAAGAGCAGGGATATCAAATCATC
Organism: uncultured Gammaproteobacteria bacterium; assembly: GCA_963765545.1. Lineage (GTDB taxonomy): Bacteria > Pseudomonadota > Gammaproteobacteria > Pseudomonadales > Halieaceae > JARRPM01. The sequence continues at coordinate 1,360,989 of CAVXWW010000004.1, forward strand.
CGCTCCGGAAATATCGATTTACTGTTAATGAAACTGGAACAACTCGACGCCTGTCATCAACAGGCTTTTCAGGAATTTCTGGGGGTAGATATTCCCGACCTCAAGAATACCCATGTTCCGAGCTCGACCCGTCCAAACCCATGTATGCGGACTTCGTGAAAAACACGGTATTTCCCGGAAGACTATCTGGACCGAATGTACACATCCGATTTTGCACAACACTTCTACACGAGCAGGAAATCAGTGGTTTCCGGCGAAAAGTGGTCCGGGAAAACCCTTGATAGATTAGCAAGAACAGATGCGGGACAGGCACGAATCGAATGGCCTGCGTAGAATCCTGAAGCTTCTCGACCCCGACATTCGCGCCAAGAACCTGCGCGCGGCGCATCTCGCCATGCGCGGAAAATGGTGGCAAGTGGCACGCCCCAACCAGCCGGACCCCATCTTCCTGGTCGGCTGCTCGCGCTCCGGTACCACTGTGACTTATGAGACCCTGGTCGCCTCCGGGGCGTTTCTCAACTTCGGCTACGAGATTCCGCAGTTCTGGAACAGCCTATATGGCCCCCTCAACAATGGCTGGGAATCGGAAGCTGCAGGTGCCGAACAGGCGCGACCGGAACACCGCAAGGCGGCGTTGCGCTATTTCTACCAGCATCTGGGCGCAGGTATGGTGCTGGACAAGACCTGCATCAACACCCTGCGCATTCCCTATCTGTACAAACTGTTCCCCAAGGCCCGTTTCGTCTTTATCCACCGGGATGGCCGCGACAACATCAGCTCCATGATGGATGGCTGGCGCCAGGGCCGCACGGACGGCGGTTTCGGCCTCACCCAGTTCTTCGGCCCCTCACCCGAGCCGGTGTCAATCAACAACGGCGAATTCAACGAGTGGCATTTCTTCCTGCCCCCGGGCTGGCGCGACTATAACCGGGCCAGCCTGGAAGAGGTGTGTGCCTATCAATGGCTGACCGCCAATGGCATGGCCCTGGCGGCCAAAGAGAGCATACCCCCCGGGCAGTGGATACAGATTCGCTACGAGGACATCCTGGACCGACCGGTGGACCTGTTTCGCGAAGTCTTTGGCAAGCTGGGCGTCACCTTCGACGCGCGGCTGGAGGCTCACTGCGCCAGCCTGGACCGCCGCCCCACCAGCATTGTCAGCGGGCCGCCGCAGCGACAGAAGTGGCGCGAGCGCCACCCCGACGAGATCGGCCGCATCCTTCCCCGCATCGAACCGATGATGCGGCAGCTCGGCTATGAGGTGAGCCACTGAATATTGGGTTTGGTATTAATCTTGAATTTGCTTAATCGAGTGATATGAATAATAAGACGAACGACGTAAGATTTTCGGTCATTATTGCTGTTTATAATGGTGCCGCAACTATACAGCGGGCTATTGATTCCATTCTAAATCAGACGCAAAAAGCCCATGAAATTATTGTTGTTGACGACGGATCAACGGATAACACGGCAGAAGTTGTGCAGCAATATGCAGATGGGGTGCGTTACATTTATCAAGATAATGCAGGCGTATCAGGCTGCCAGAAATAGCGGCGTTAAACACGCTACGGGCAACTGGATCGCTTTTTTAGATGCCGATGATTGGTATTATCCCGATCGAATTCGCTGGCATAGCGACTGGATTAAGGAAGATGAAGAACTGGACTTTCTAACCGGCAATTTCGATTACGTTAAGCCAAGTGGCGAATTGATCAAGCGCTCCATGGAATCGACCTCTGCAGGTAAGTACTTGCTTAAGCAGACTAAAGAATTGCGCTCTATCATGTCAGGTGATGTGATTGGTCAATTTATCGGCCAGCACTTTGGGGATACGCATACCTTAAGTGTGCCAAGGAGTACTTTTTTAGAATTAGGCGGTTATCCAACTGACTACGCAGTGTGCGAAGATGTCAATTTCCTGATTCGGCTTTGCGCAAAAAGTCATCGAATTGGTGTGGTAACACAACCCATGGCGGCTTATGCCATTTATGAACAAAGTGCCACACGATCCAATCCATTACGTGCACAACAGCAGACACTCGCCGCACTACAATCGCTAAGACCACAAATCGTTGATTCCCCAAAATACATTAGAACAGGACTGGAAGAGGGAATTCGTCACGCAAGACTAGACTTGGCTTATGTATTACTCAGGAAAAATCAGAGACTTGGGGCTATAAAATCGGTGTTGCCGTTGCTTTTGGAAAAGGCGGGGTGGCAATCTGTGCGCGATATTTTATCAATAATGATAGGGTGAGGAGGAGCCATCCCATTGCTTACCTTTTACCCCCGCAGATCGGGCATGAAAGCCTTCAATTTGCTCCACAAATCGTCGCGTACGTCAGGGTGCTGCGCCGCCACATCTTGCTGGCAATCCGGGTCGGTGTCCAGATCGAAAAGCCTCAGCAAGTAGCCCTCCTCCAACGGCTGGTACACAAGTTTCCAACGTCCTCGGCGGACCATCCGATCCTTCGCCGTCATGATCCGGTCACGATAAGCTTGCTTGATGGCGAGAGTACCGCGCTCGCGGTCCGGGATATCGATCAGTTCCAGCAGATCGGGGTAGCGCAGGTGTTTCTCAGGCAGGCCCGGGATGTCGGTTAACCAGATACCGGTCTCGTTGAAAGCGTCAAGTTCAGGACAATCGCCCTCCCCTGACATGCAATGCACCAACGAAACCCCATCCATGCCGCTGGCGGCTGGCGAACCCACCAGTTCCAGCAGGGTAGGGGCCAGGTCAATCGAGCGTACTACGTCGTGTACCGTGCCTCGCCCGGGCTTTCGCGGGTCGCGTATCACCAACGGAATTCGCGGGCTGGCCTCACCCACGGCGGAGTTACCCTGGCCCCAGCTTTCGTGCTCGAACAACTCCATGCCGTGGTCGGAATAGACAACGACGATCGTATTGCGGGCAAGTCCACAGGCCTCCAGGTGGGCAAGCATCTTGCCGACTTCATCGTCGAACTCGGCCACGCAGCCGTCGTACAGATCAATGATCTGATCGAGGTCGAACTCTTCCTTGGGCGCCCCCTGGCGGCGCAGGATATCGAGCGGGTCGGTGAGGCGCGACATGGCGAACTTCGATTCGCCGCGGTAGTTGGGGTCCGCAAAGCGCGTGTAGTACGGCCACTCCGACGCGAACGGCGGGTGCGTCGTCGAGTAGAACAGGTTGAGGAAGAAGGGCTCGCCGCTGTCCGCCAGCCGCGAAACGAGCCTTCGCGCACGCTTGCCGAGTGACTGGGTTAGCGGTACGCCGCCCAGGTAGTACAGTTCGGGCAGCAGCAGGCGACCCATCCGATTGTGCAGGAACAATGACAGATACAGCCGCAGATCCTTTGGGCCCTGGCGGATCATGTACTTCAGATTCCACTGGTCTTCGGGCAGGTCGGTATGCTCGAAGCCGAAGCTGAACTTGCCCATGTCCGCCCCGCACCAGTCCGACAGTGCCGCCGTGCGGTAGCCGCGCACCTTCAGTAACTGGGGTAGCGCGTCGACCTTCAGACTGGTTTCCCCGTCAGGCACGAAGTTGTCGCGAACCCCGTGGCTGTGCGGCCAGGTGCCGGTGAGCAGCGAAATCAGGCTGGGTGCAGTGCGCGCGCACGGCACGTAGCAGTTGGCGAACAGCGCGCCCTGTTCGGCCAGCGTGTCGATGTGCGGGGTGAGCGCCCGCCGGTACCCCATCGCGCCCAAGCGGTCGGCGCGAAGGGTGTCCGAGCCGATCATGAGGATATTGGGTGGCGCGTCCGTCCGCGGCGCGGGCCGTGCGCGCGGCGAACGCGCTTCCGGCTTCCAGGTCGCACAGGCCACAGTGCCGACGATGAACAGCACCACCGCCCACAGGGCGATCAGATCGCCCGCGCGACCTTCCTCCGCCAGCTGCCACGAAGCCGCCGCCAGCAGCAACGCTGCCGCGGCCAGCAATAGTGCCTGCAAGCCGGCGATGCGGGCTGGTGTCATCCATTGCCACAGCCCATAGAGGCGACTCATGCGATAGTGGCTCGAAGCCACCAGTAGACCCGGGTTGAAACGCAGCTTGGCGACGAACTGCAGGGCGAAGGCGCCGACGATGCCGAACACGGCGGCAAGTGCCGCCAGCCATCCGGACCATTGCGCCTGCAGCGCCGTGGCCAGCATGAAATAGAGCAGCACGCCGATACCGCCGGTGAACAGCATCAGCAAGAATGCCCAAGCGGTGAGTCGGGTCAGCGCATACACCGTGTAGCGCCGGTAATGCGTCATTACTTCTTCGCGGATGCTCGGGCCGGTCTGCGAGAAGTTGGCTAGTGATTTGGCGAGCAGAGCGATCGCTCCCAACGAGGCGACGCCGACAGCGGGCAACAGGCCCGACCATTTGGCATCGCTGCTGGCGAACCAAGCGATCAGGCCGCACGCGACCGTGACGAGTGCCAGCAGCTTGACGACGATCATGCCCTGGTCGGGCGGAAGGGTGAGCCTATTCTTGCGATGTCCTGACTCGCGACGCCCCTGGATCTCGCCCAGTCCCGCGGCGACGCGCATCAAAAAAAATCGCCGCCTCGTCCAAGACAGGCTGAACAAGCTGTGAAATCCGTATTCCGCCAACTTGCGCCACATGTAAAGCGGCACTCTGCCGTTGCCGTGGATGCGCGAAGTCGAACGGGTGCGCTGATAGCTTTTCTTGAGCAAGTAGCCCAGGCGCAGCCGCTCGGTGTCGACATAATGGTGCTGCACCATGCCCGGCGCATACTGGCAACGCACGCCCCGCTTCATCGCACGCAGTACATATTCACTGTCCTCGCCGCCCCCAAGATCGTGACCGTGCGGACCAAGCTCGGTCGAGAATTGCCCCGTCAGTTCGAATACAGCACGGCGGACCACGAGATTTCCTCCCCCGGGGATGGGGCCTTCGTCAGGCGTGATGATCTTCGCTGAATTGCCCTGGTCATAGCGCGGAACTGGCAGAGGATAGATGCGATACGGCCCCTCATCATGGACCCACCTGGGTTCGCTACCGTCCCAGTCCGGGAGGATGCGCCCGCAATACAGGCCAGCATCCGGCCACGCGTCGGCAGCCTCCTCGATCGCTACCAGGTAATTCTCGTCAACCCGATGGTCGTCGTCGACAAAGGCGGCTAAGGTCGGTATCGATTTCCGGAATCGCACGGTTGAGTGCATGTGACTTGCCGGGCGTGGGCACCTCGATCACCCGCAAGGGAATCCAGCCACGCTCGGCCTGCAGGGCCTGGTACGCTTCGCATGCGTTCCACGGTCTCGTCGGTGCAGGCATTGGCAGCGACAAGAATTTGCACCGGCATGGCGGGACGATTGGCTGCATTGATCGACGCCAGCACCCGTTCGAGCAGGTCTGTCCGATTGTGGGTGCAGATCAGGATGGTCAGCGAATCGGCCACGAGTCAGCGCGCACGATAAAGACCCTGGATCAGGCCCAGAAAATGAAACACGATGATTTCGCGGTTGAACGCCTCATCGCGCGGCTGCGTCAAGCGCCCCCATGCCATCCGCATGACGGCGCGCATTAGTTGGGGGAAAACAAAAAGCGGTATATTGAAAAGTCGTCGATCCCCGGCTAATCCCTGACTTTGTGCAATATTGCGGCTCGTCTGGAAGCGCCAGCGGCGGAAATAACGCTTGGTCAGGCGAAATGCTTCAACCTTGTGATGCACGCGTGACTGGCCGAGAAAAACCGCCTTGTAGCCTGCTGCCAGGATGCGCTCAAACATCTCGCCATCCTCACCGCTCGCCAGCACCTTGCCCTTGCGGCCACGGCTGGTGTCGAACAGGCCTACCTTGTCGAAGAGGGCCTTGCGTATAGCCATATTCGCGCCGAATGGCGCCTGGGACGCTGACTCGATCGGGTAATCGTCGGTGCGATCGGTACGCACAGCCAGAAAACCATAAAACCGCTCGGTTAGCCAATCGGGCGGCGGTGTTTCCCAGATAGGTCCGATATAGCCACCGCAGGCATCCGCCGAGTTCTTTTCAAGCCCCGCCAGTGTGGCTTCCATCCAGTCCGGCTCCGGCAGCACATCGTCATCGGTAAACAGGATCACTTCGCCGACCGCTTCGGTTATGCCGCGATTGCGCGCGTATGAAAGTCCCTGCGAGGACTCAAATAAATAGCTCAGGCGCGACCATTTCTGCTGTAATGCTTCTACAACCTGCTTCGTATGATCGCGCGAGTTGTTGTCAACGACCAGGACTTCCCACGTCCACGTTGGTGGAGCCTCCAGGCGCGCGAGTGCGGCAAGCGTATCTTTAAGTGACTCGGCGCGGTTGTAGGTACAAACGACGATACTGGCGTCTATTGGAATCACCACTGACATCCTAGTTGTGCAGGTGGTCTTTTTGGGATTGCGATATTGGTTTGGTGATTAACGTTTTAAAAAACACAAGCCACCCCCTTAAAAAAAGTTGCGAACCTTACTTTACGTTATCTATAAATTACTATCCAGCACTAAGACCCCGCCAGGATTTGGACACGAAAACATCCAAAGAAACCGTTGAATTGGCTTCTCAATCAGGCATTGTTAGCCGGGTGGCTACATAGATGCTTAACGTGACATGGCGCACGATAACAGCATTTAAATAGGGAAAGATACAGAGACACTCTATACTTTTATGCTACTTTTCAAATGCGTCAAAGATCACCCAAGCCTAATCCGCGACTTTATGAGTCCTTCTCCAAGTAATTTTTTATGAAAGCACCTGTTTCAAGCATTAGCTATATGCCCCACCTGGATGGGGTTCGTGCTGTTGCCGTCACCGCCGTGATTCTAGAGCACTGGGGAAGTGGATTACCAGAACCAATAAGAACCATCGTAAAAACCCTGGATACGAGCCTGTGGGGTGTCGAATGCTTTTTCGTACTTAGTGGCTTCCTCATTACCCTGATAATACTCAAAGACAAGGAAAAATCAGCTTCGATTCCGACCGCACTAGGACACTTCTATACTCGCCGTGTGCTGCGCATATTCCCTGCCTACTACTTAACACTATTTCTAATGTTATTTTTTACTGACGGCTCTGGAGGTGCAATGCTTATTCATGCATTGTATCTGACTAATTTATACGGATCTGTTACCAATGAATGGCTACAGCCGGGAGGGCATTTCTGGTCGCTGGCTGTAGAGGAGCAATTTTATCTTTTCTGGCCAGTAATAATCCTAACCTTATCGATAAGGAAAATCGCTATAATTTCAATAGCACTATGCATTGTCGCACCCGTATCACGGCTACTTATATATCTTTTCATCGGTGAAAATCACATCGCGATTTTCATGTTTCCAACAACAGCACTGGATTTATTATGCTTTGGTTCGTTAATCGCGATTGTAAAGCATCAATCCTGCGTGCAGGACTTCCGCAGGTATTCCCAAGATTTTGACGCTTGTCGGTTTAGCTGCATTGATTGTTTACCTGGCTGTGGTTTTTCTCGCACGCGATAGCCTGTTTTTTTCAGTTTTTGGCAGAACGATCAGCGCCATACTTTTTGGTGCTTTCGTTGTTAACGCCGCAAATGGATTCTCTGGAGTCACAGCGAAAGCGCTTGGAAACCCGCTGGTGATCTGGTTCGGAATGGTAAGTTATGGGGTATATATCATCCATCCATTCATACCAGAGATATATCGGGAACTCGGCCTCTGTCTTGATGTTGATATGAAAGTTTGGGGTGCCTATTACATTAGGTATCCATTAATGTTTTTGTCAATGCTGGTTATCGTTGCATTGTCCTACTATATTTTCGAGCGACCCATTCGTAATCTCAAAAGACAATTCTCCTAAGTACAAAACTGGTCACAGGTTTTTATCTAGAATATTTCCTGCGGTACCCTGCACTCGAGCGTTACCAGGCATAACCAAGTTTACCCAAGATTGGGCCCACGGCCGCTTCAGGAGCCAGCGCTCCAGCGCGTTGACCCGCACTTTCTCCCCGCCACGCTCCGAGCTGCCGACCTTCTTGGTGAGCACGCCGTGGTCGGTCTGGATACCGAGGTAGTCGTCGAGCGCAGCAAGCGGCGGGTTTGGGCCGACCAGATCCTCGTAACGCACCAACAATGCACCGATCGACTCCGCCCCTGCCAAATAGCCTTCCATCAGCTTGCGCCAGTGCGTGCCGAACGCGGTGGGCGTGAACACGGGCTGATCCGGGAAAGTCTCGTACCAGCTGCGGCCGTAGCGGCAATAGGAGCGGTAGGCCTCAAGCGGGTTGCGATACAGCAGCACGAAGCGCGCATTGGGGTAAAGCCAGCGCAGATAGCGTGCATGCTCGATGCCGAGGCGCACTTCCTTGAGGCCCCAGCGCGTGGCGCCGGCCTGGGTGGCGGGCGTGGCGAACAACGCGTCATGGAACTGGCGATGGGCATGCCACAGCGACTGCGGCGCGGGAAACAGGTTGGCAACCCAGCTGCCGGTGAGCTGGTCCGGCGGCGTGCCGTCGTAGTAGTACTCGGCGGGCGGCCAGCCGGGGCGGAAGGCCTTGAGCGTGTCGGCCATGGCCTGGATCGGCCCGCACTCGTCATAGGGTTCGCCCCAGATCAGCACCCGGTTATCCGACATAATCAGCCGCTGCAAAAGGGTCGAGCCGGAGCGCCAGCCGGCCGACAGCAGGAAAATCGGGGCGGCGAGGTCGTCCTTGGGCGCGGGACAAACGGACTGCAGCGCGGCGAGTCCGCTCTCGATGCCTGTGTAGCCCTTCAGAAGCTGGCGATGCTGGGCCCGTGCCTGGGTGGGGCCTTTCAATGCAGTCTGGATCAGCTCGGAACATAGCTTCAGGTCCTGGGAGCGACGTAGGCGAGCGTGCCATGGGCGCACACACGATCCAGCAATGCGGCGCGCGTGTCGGCAAAGCTGGTCTGGCCCGACTGGTAGCGCATGAACAAAGGGGCGATGTCGGCCGCGATGCGCCGCTTCAGGCGGGTGCGGCCACGCTCGACCAGCCAGGCGCCGAGGCGATAGGAAAGGCGGTCACGGATCGCCAGAGCGCGCCGCAAGCCGGCGTGCTTCAGGTCATCCGGGTGCTGCAGCAGCAGACTGGCCAGCATCGCCGCAGCATCGTCGGCATCGATTGCGCCGTTCTTGAATCGCACCAGCACGTCGGATGCCTTTACCTCAGGAAAGCGCGAACAGTAAAGCGTGGCGTCGTCGCGGCGGAAGTAATAAAGTGGCTCGGCAAGATGGCAGAAACGGAACTGGCGGGCTGCGCGCAGGAAATAATCGTAGTCCTCGACCAGGAACAGTTCAGGGTCGTAGTCGCCGACGGCTTCGTACAGTGCGCGGGTATACAGGAAGCAGGCACCGATATGGTTGCCCTTGTCGAGCTGCAGCGTATCCGGCAGGCGGTCGTGCTGCGGCGCGATCGGGTTCCCGTTCGCGTCCTGTTCGGAAAACAGCCAGTAATCGGCGTAGACGAAGTCGCATTCGCCGCCTGCCAGCACGCCGACCATTCTTTCGATCGCTGTAGGGCGCCAGCAGGTTGTCGTCGGAGGTCCAGGTCAGGTACTCGCCGCGCGCCATGGCAAAGCCGCGGTTGAGTGCGCGTGGCAGCTTCAGGTTGGGGTCGTTCTTCACGTAGCGAATGCGGGGGTCATCGAATGACCGCACCACCACGGCGGTGTCGTCGGGCGAGTTATCGTCGACGACGATCAGTTCCAGATTGGCATAGGTCTGGTCGAGCACGCTGCGCATGGCCTGCGCAAGCAGATGCGCCCGCTTGTAGGTGGGCAGGATGATACTGACGAGCGGCTGACTCATCCTGCGGGGCCCATTTCAGCCAGGACCGGCTGAGTAACCCTACGCTTGGTACATCGTAAGTAAGTATTTTCTGCACCGGAATCTGGATGCTCGCGGTGCCATCGCCATAGGGGTTGGCGCGCGTCGCCATCGCCTGGTACTCCGCGGGGTCGTCGAGCAGGCGAGCTCGCTTCACGTACGATGTCATCCGCGTCCATGCCGACGAGCTTGAGCGTACCGGCCTCGACACCTTCCTGGCGCTCGGTGACCTTGCGCATCACCGGCACCGGTTTGCCGAGGCTGGGCGCTTCTTCCTGCAGGCCGCCCGAATCGGTCAGCACAAGGTATGAGCGCTTCATCAGTTGCACCAGCGGCAGGTAGTCGAGCGGATCCAGCAGACGCACATTGGGAATGTCGGCGAGGTATTTGCCGACCACAGCGCGCACGTTGGGGTTACGATGCACCGGATAGACGAGTTCGATATCGTCGGCATACTTGCGGGCCAGTTCGGCCAAACCCTTGCAGATCGACTCGAACGGCCCGCCGAAACTTTCGCGTCGGTGCGCGGTAACCAGCACGATGCGCCGGGTGTCGAAGGGAATGGCTTCGAACGGGGAGCCGGCCATGTCGAAGGGGCGGGCTGACACGTCGAGCAGCGCGTCGATCACGGTGTTGCCGGTGACCGCGATCGCCGAGTCGGCAATACCCTCGTTCAGCAGATGCTGCCTGGCCTTTTCGCTGTGGGCGAAGAAGAGATCGGCCACCGCGTCGATCATCTTGCGGTTGGACTCCTCCGGGTACGGGTGTTGTTTGTCGAAAGTGCGCAGGCCTGCCTCGACGTGGCCTATCTTCACGCCGGCATAGAAGGCAGCCAGCGCGGCTGCCATCGAAGTGGTAGTATCGCCCTGCACCAGCAGCAGATCGAACTTATCTTCGCGTAAAATCTTACTGACTTCCTGCAGCACGCTAACGGTGATATGCTCAAGCGTCTGGTTTTCACGCATCAGGTTCAGCTCATAATCGGCACGAATACCGAACAGTTCGATCAGCGGCGCCACCATGTCCTTGTGTTGCCCGGTCAGGCAGTTGCGGTTGTCGATCACGCCCGAATGGCGTTCCAGCTCGGCGATAAGCGGCGCCATCTTGATGGCTTCGGGGCGGGTGCCGAAAACGGTAAGTATTTTAAGCATGCTGGCCCTCCTGGCGCAGCTTCAGCTGCCAGGCATCGAGGAAGTATTTCACTCCCCAACTGATCTCCGCGCCTGCGATGTATTTGGCGCCTTTGCCATAACTGCCGTTGAATCCTCCGGAGGTGTTCTGGATCTTCTCCAGATATCGCATCGCCCTGTCCGCCAATTCCTTTTTACCCAACGTGTACCAGACAATGGCATACTGCGCCATGCCGGTAGAGCACACCCATTCCACGTCCGGATAGGCAGGGATGCTGCCGTCGCGGCGCTGCACCCGCTCCACATCCGCCATGCCTTGCCGCGCCAGATCCAACTCGCCCATTTCGCATAGCGCCTCCATCGCATAGGCATGAAAATGCGAGAGGCGGTTGAACAGGACCAGATCTTCTCGCTGCTTGTAATGATCGAGTACGAACTTCGCCGCCTCCTCATATTCCTTAACCTCGAGCAGCTTCCCGGCCTGAGCCAGCGGCGGCAGCGCATAGGTGTGGATCAGGTCACTGGCGATATCGGTCCATAACTCGGTCGAAGGGGTTAGCAGCCGCCCGCTAGAATCCACCTGCGTCAGCATCCAGTCGCTCGCCCGACGCAGCGAATCCTCGGCACCGTCCACGTCACCGATCGCGACACACAGCCCGCGCATGATCTGGGCGGTGTCGAAGGTATAGGGCACCCCGTCGGGGGCGGGGAAGGCGCCATCCGGCAACTGTATCGACATCAGCCAGCGGGTGCAGGTGCGCGCCAGTTCCGGCTCGTTCCAGTTGTAGAGCGTGGGAATGAAATAGCCCGTGACCTCGGGATACGGCACCGGTTGCCTGGTGTGAACGATGATGCCCTGCCCGGGCACCATGTTGGCCTTGAACCAGTCCAGCGCCCGCTCGTGGCTGGGTTTATTCCTTTTCCAAAAAGACATTCTTCTTCCTTAAATAGGTATCTTGGCGAACGCTGCATGAGGCGCCCGCACAGTCTCTACTGATTCCTCGGCTCTTTAACCCGAAGCACCTGATTGGGCTTGATTCCTAGCAACTCCTGCACCACACCGCTCGGCCAATGGATCGTGATCTTGTCGATTTGGGTGTGCTTTTCCAGCCCGAAGTGTAGACGGCTGTGATTCTGACCGCGATGGTGTACGCCACCGTCCTGCAATCGGGTCTGCGTAACGCCCCCCGCGGTTACCTGCACGACTGCCCCTATACCATCACGGTTGGATGAGGTTCCCTCCAGGTCGATCATAAGCCAGTGGTTGCCGTTGCCTAAATTGCGAAAGAGTTGATAGCCGCCACGGTCTGAAGGCAGCCCCAGGCTGCGACCCATGCTTTCGCCATTGGCGACCAAGAGATCAAGGAAACCGTCACCATCAAAATCCACAGTCGTGACCGAGTCGCCTACGCCTGCGAGACTGCCCGGCGCACCACCTGCATCCTTAACGACCTGAAAATATCCCTGTGCCATCGTTCAGCAGCAGTAGATTTTCCTGTTGACCGATGATCCCGGAAGCTAGGACGTAGACATCAACATCCATGTCGTTGTCGAAATCGCCCGCCACAACGTTCATCCCGGACACCATCCGGTCATTGACCCCGCGCTTGTCGCTTTCCTCGATGAGTTTGCCGGCACGATTCATGAACAGTCGTGCGGCAAGTTCCTCCGGAATGATGCCTGTGCCCGTTGCCTGCAACTGGGTAATGGCTGCGGTGGAGTCCACGCGAAGCTGGACTTGCTGGGTTTTCGGGTTACCGGCTGCCAGTTCGACATGCGGGGCGGTGACTTGCACTTCCCACGTGTCCGGCGCAGTAAAGCTGAAGTAAACCCCGCTTGCCTTGCCAACTTGATGTGGTAGCTGGCCGACGATGCCAGGGGTGTTCGACGAAAGCTCAAAGGTTGTTGCCTCTGGATGAGTGCCTTGTTGGCCAAGGTAAATGTGGTTGGCTGAGATCGCATCGTTTGCGTTGGCGGCCGCTACCTGTACTTTCAATGTGCCATCGGAACGAAAGCTAAACCCTATTGGCTTGTCAGCATTGCTTTCGTTCATCGAAATGTCGGCCACAATAGCGTTGGGCGATTCCTGGCCAAACGCAACAGGTCCGAACAAATTTTTGCGCGCGAGAAATAGGTCGAAATTGCCGTCGTTGTCGAAGTCTGCTGCGGCTAAATCCTCAAAGGCGGTTGCCGGGAGTAGATCGAGATCACGCGGTGGGCGCACGGACAGATCGAATATCTGCGCGGTAAGGTTCTTGCCCATGGTACGACAAACTAGTTCAGGGCGATTGTCTCCAGTCAGCTCTGCAAGTACGCAGAAAGGCACCGACCGCGATGCGAACTGCAGGATATCCGTCGCTGTAAATGTGCCATCGCCCTGTAAGTAGACGAAAGGCGGATTTTTGTCGTCGTGTCTTGCCTCGGCGCCATGAAACAAATCGAGTTGACCGACGCCATCGAGGTCTACCCACAGTGGCATGCGGGTACGTCCTTCCAGGTTCAGCACACCTGCCGTTGCGGCGACATTAACCAGGCGATCGCCCTGGTTATGAAACAGGATTTTTGGTTCTATCCCCAACCCCTCTTACCGCCCCCGTCAATTGCACCAGATCGAGTCTGCCGTCATTGTCGTAATCGGCCCAGGCAGCGCCATGTTTGTCGGCGACGATGTCTTCGCGCGCGAAATAGCTGTTCGTTACATCTTCGAACCGTCCGCCGCCCAGGTTGCGATACAACCTGGCTTCGTTCAGGTGGTTCGTAACATAGAGATCGGGCAACCTGTCGCCGTCGAAATCTCCCCAGGCTGCGCCGTAGGTCATCCCAACATAGTCACCCAGACCGGATTCGGCGGTTATGTCCTCGAATACGGTGAGCGAGACCTCGGGCTTCGAACACCCGGCCAAAACCATCGCCACAACTAGTAACGCTGCATATTTAAGGATCGCGCTGCGGCGCGGGTGGCTATACCCGGCCGGGGAGTCTTCTTTACATCGCATTTTTCTAGTTCCCTAGTTGATCCAGCGTCCGTGTTGACAAAAATATAGCCTCGGTCTGTGGCCCTGGTCATTCTTCCCGGGACGGTATGCCGGTAGCTATCCGTAATCTGACCTTCCACCTTTGTTGTTCGGTCTGCAGTGAAGCAAAGGGCAGGAACAGGAAGCACAATACGTAGACAAATCCTCCTGACATTACCATGGACGCAAGATAGGCCAGGTCATTCTCCTTGACTGATTCAGGCAAAGCGCCATCGAGGATATACAGCGCGATGGCCAAAAGTAAGTTTAAGATCACTGCGGGCACGAGCGCAAGCGGGTATCCGGAAAGCTTTGCACCGAGGCACCGCACAGCCAGCCAATACTGCCAGAGGCCGCTGAGGGCAGCCGAACTGACTATCGCCCACGCAACGCCATCAATGCCGTAATTGAGTCCCACTAGCACCGCCGCGATCGTATAGATCAAGGTAGTGACTTGCACAAGTAGTTCGCGGCCCAGCCAGTTGCGGGCACCCAGGACGTTCCCGGATAGATTGCCAATTAGCCAGAAGGGCCATGCTAGCGCAAGGATGGCAAGTGGACCGGCGGCTTCCACCCAATTTGGGCCGTAGACCCCGCGTACGAATGGCTCGGCGACCCATAGCAAGCCGACATACAAACGGTGTTGCATATACGGCGACGAGAGCGATGCTGCGAAAGAACAGATAGCGAGATTTATCCAAGTTGTCTTGCTCGGCAGCCAAAGACCGAAATAACACTGGGTAAACCGAGCCAGTAATGAACCCATGGGGCATGCGAGCGAGGCTTTCGCCTTTACTGTAAAGACCAACGCTTGCCGGCCCCAGCGTGCGCGAAAGAATGAAAACGCTTATCTGTCGTACGCAGGTAGAAGACGATATCGTTGATGGAAAAAAGAAACCCATACCGGGCGATTTCTCGTCCGCGTCGAAAATTGAAAGAGAGTTTGGGGCGCCATTTGGTATAAAGAGTAACAGCGATGCCTTGATTGCCGAACCGGCGATGCCCCCCATAATCAAACTCCATACCCCATAGCCAAGATAAGCCAATCCTATGCTGATGCCGCTGGAAAACAGCAATGAAATTAACCCGATAATGGTCTTCGCTTTAAAGCGCATTTGGCGTTGCAGTATGCTGCTTGGCAGGTTGACAAGTGGACGATAGACGAAGGAGAGTGCCGATACGCGCAACAAGTCTGTATAGATGGGGTTGCTATACCATCGGGCGAACCAGGGTGCTGAAAAGAAGAAAACCGAATAGATCAGGCAACCGATTATGAGTTGGAGCGTGAATACAATATTATAGTCCTGGTCCGTAGCAGTTTTTGCCCTGATCAAGGCTTGGCCCATTCCTCCACCCGATATCAGGCCAGCGAAGCCTGTGAAAACCTGGATCGTGAGAAGCATCCCGAAGTCTTCAGGCACCAGCAGGCGGGCCAGCACAATCCCAAACAGGAAAGTGAGGACTTGAGCCCCTGTGTTTCCAACAAATAGCCAAGCAGCGCCTTGGCGGATACTCTGTCCCAGACTCATATGTGTCCAAGCGCTCCGGCATGCCGGATGTTGTGATCTGGCATCGATAAATCACCAGGGCCGGTGGCTAGACGAGGCCGATAGGCACTGGTTCAATCGCGGTTGGCTGACCGCATAGCACCTGCGTCGGGCGGTGGTAGACGGCGGGATGGATTAAGGCAGTGGCATTCATGGATCGTTATTCCAATGATCGGGGTTGTGAAGCAAGCCAAATGCCATTACGTCGACCCCTGAATCGATAATATGGCGAGAGAACCAAGGACTATGTTTCTTAGGGATTCCAGCAAGGCCCTCAACTTGGCCCACTCAAGTGTTTCTATCTCGAATATCCCACGGCCCATACAGTGTCTCGATACAATAATACACAATGATTTACTTTCCAGATGCCTCGCCTTCCAAACAGGTAACGCGCACATAGATTGCGCGTAGGAACAGCTATACAACCATGGACACATTCGGTAATCCGATTCAACGGAGACGCATCCCAAATAGATGCAATCCCACCACGAAAGCAGACGTCATGGTTTTTCATCCCATCCAAAACTTTTCTCACCCAGTCTTTTTCTGGAATAAAATACTCGCAGTAAAAAGGTATCACATCATCAAGAACAATCTTTATGACATGATTTCCTGCATACGAAAGACCTTGACGGTACTCACAAATTGCCGAAATACAGACCAGGCGCTCTGCTACATTCCGGCTAATACTTGACAAGGATGTGGTCACTTGAATCCTTACTCCACGTGATTGCTTCTCAACTGACTCCCGGCATGTACACTCTATATTGTGAAGCGCGTTCAAAGTTTCACATAATATCGGCGCGAATTATAGGAGCACACGATCACGGAAGTATCACTCGCACACTTGGACCCCAACACTGTCGCAAGTGCAGCCCCTGTTGTGAATTCAAAATCGTCCATATCCTATCCGAAATGACCCAAATTTTGCATGACAGTTGCTCGATGGGAAGTCACACGTATCAATTCCACTTCTTCATCATCTCGAGTTGCGTCTTGTACATCGCGCCTTCTGGTAAAGTGAAAATTGGCGGGCCAACGCTGCAACACATAATCGAAGTCGGCTATTCCATCTAGGGCGGTGCGGCGCCGAATTTTAGCATCGATTTCCATGCTCGCACGAGAAAAATAGACCAATGCCATAACAGTAATGATGCATGTGGAGCCAAATGTCCCTCCCAAAAGTAACTATCCCACTTTTCCTTATTAGTCCTATTGCTGTCGGCAATTTATCCTGACAATATTGCGGCAACCTGGCCATCTCTTAGCAGTAAAGCTGCCAAGATCTTGTCTGAGCATGGGCGAGAAAACTAACGCAAGACATACACAACATCAATGCGCCAAGTGCGCGTCGACCGAAAATAGATCGGTCGATTCATATAATCTCTCTCCCCTTCGTCAGAATCCGATATAGCCACCGTAAGGGTTAAAACCAAACTACTCGACGGCCAAGGTTCAGCGGTGTCATCTGGTTGTTGAGACGCGCCATTTCTCGCTCGCTTGCCCATGTCCTGTCCTTAACCTGATACAAGCGCCCTTTTCTCTCTTGCGCACTACCGGGAAGATTTCCCGCTACGCAGCGCGCCACGGCTTCAGCATACACCTCGGCACTGTCCCTCACCGCCCGCCAGAACAGGGCCAACTCATCATCTCCCGTGCGAACCTCCGGGGATATATGAGCGATAAGCTTACCAGTGTCGATTCCGGCATCGATATAGTGCAAGGTGCATCCCACTTTTTCGGGCTCACCATTGTACAGTGCCCAGAAGGTGCAGTCTGCCCCGCGATACTCGGGAGAGAGTCCACCGTGCAGGTTCATGAGGGTAAAGCGTTCGAGTAAGGGGCCGCGAATCAGGCTGGTGCCGAATACGCATATGACGTCCGGCTGGAGCTGTTCTGCCAGGGCCAGGGTCCGGGGGTCGCTGACACTGGGCACTTCGCGGACGAGGTCCGTCCGGTCCAGAGCTGGTTGGTCGGTACCAAAGAAAAATGTGGCCTCGGGATTGCCTGTATAGCGACGGCGGTCCCGTAGCCAACGCCAAGTTTTTCGCAATAGCACGCTGGGCTTGAGGTTCTTGCGCAATTTTTCGCCAGTCCACTGCGCCGGCGCCTCATGAACAATGGCAAGAACATTGGCATCACGGCAGAGCCGATTGGCAACATAGAGATGGCGGGGCGACCGGCCACACAGGATCATGATGCGAGGCTCAGGCACAGGTTACCGCCTCGTCTGTATGCCCGGCATGCGCGCATCACCGGCGGGACAACTTCGTCCGATATCGCCATGACGAGCAGGTCTGCGAAAAACTTGGCAGCCCAGTTGGGGTATTCAAAGCGTGAATAGCGCCCCCAGATAGGATAAGAACCTGCCAGGCCCCCGTCGCGCGGACTCCCGTCACCCAGAACAGGATGATGACTCTCAAGAAATTCTATCGCACGGTCAATACCAAGCTGCCAATCACCCGGCACACCAATGTGTTGCAGCCGCTGCCAGTTGAGGCCGATCTGCGCAATTCCGGTCAGACAGGCATACCGGCCGGTCGGCCGCCAGTCGTTTTCAAATTCCCCTGCAATCCAGCCATCCGCACGCTGTGCCAGCAACAAGGCCTTTGCCGCCTTGGCAGCGGCATCGATGAACCTGGGTTCATCCGCCAGGATGCCGCCTTCCAGCAGGCCGCGCATCGCATAGGCGATAGTATGGGTAAATGGTGCCTCGCCGCGGCGAAACGCATTCTCTCCAAACCAGCCGCTCCCGGTGGCCTGGTCGCACGCCCAGTCCATATTGCGAATGGCACCACCGATAAAGCGCTTTTCTCCTGCCAGCAAACCGGTTCGCAGCAACGCCCACGCGGAGCGTGTGTTGTAGGTATGGGGAATATCGTTGTGAACGCTGCGGCGCCAGCAGCCATCGTCATCCTGCTTGTCCAGCATCCAGTGAGCAGCCCGCACCGCTGCCTCCAGGCACTCCTGCCGGTCTAGTTCAAGATAGCCGGCTATCATGCCATGCATAATCTGGCCGGTATTAAAGATGACCGG
Source organism: uncultured Gammaproteobacteria bacterium (assembly GCA_963765545.1). Classification (GTDB taxonomy): domain Bacteria; phylum Pseudomonadota; class Gammaproteobacteria; order Pseudomonadales; family Halieaceae; genus JARRPM01. Next base: position 1,379,484 of record CAVXWW010000004.1, read on the forward strand.
CTTGCTGCCCGGTTCGCCGAAATGGCCCGGGAAGGCACCATCGGGGCACTGTAAACCGCATTCCCAGTCCAAAATCCGATGAGCCCTGGCGACCAGATCGGGGCGTTCCAGTAACCGCGCAGCAGCCAGAAAGGTCTCGACTATGTAGCCGCTGGTTTCCGGGTAGCCGGGCAGCCAATCCGTCCTCGAAGCTCCAGCCGGCGGACACACCGCCTGCATCGGACAAACCATCCCGTTGGTCCTGTGCGCGACAAAGCCAGTCAATCGTCGCTGTGAGATGAGCCACTATGGCTATGAGGCTGCCCATGGGCTCGGCCGAACATATCAGCGCCAATCAACTGGAGATGGCCAGGGCGCCAAAGCTGGTATCGAAATGGAAGCTCGATCAGTCTTTTCAGAGTTGTCATTTTTTGTTCATCATCTGTGTCAAGTCGCCCACCTGCCACGAATACTCATACCTGCAAACCTTCCAGCGGCAGCGCCACGCGACTTACCACATAGCGATGTTTGCCAGAAGCCTCGGGCGGAATTGCATCCAGCATCACGATCTCTACCCGCACCGAAGGCCCCATGCGCGACCGAAACGCCTGCACAATTTCCGACTTCGCAGTGTCGCGCCATAATGCGTTAGTGACGATCTGAACTTCGATGCTGTCAACCTCGTGCTGAATGATCTTGAATTCGCTAACACCCTCTACGGCTCGCATTATATAGATAACAGATAATGCATGCATGAGAGTTCCATCACATTTCATAACGAAATCAGTGGAACGCCCAGTCACCTGCTCTATGACATGCAGGCCCCTACCCTCGTGGCAGGATTCTGCCGACAGGGTGACCATGTCGCCAGTGCGGTAGCGTATGAAGGGTTGGGCATCGGAACAGAGCCCGGTCATAACCGCTTCGCCACTATGCCCGGGTGCCACCGGATTGCCTGCAGGATCCAACACTTCCAGGATGATGCTCTCACTCATCAGCAGCATCTGCCCCGCCGGGCTTTCATGCGCAGTAAAACCGATATCCCGGCTGCCAAATTCGTTCGCCACTGGCACTGCAAAAACCTCACTAATCAGCTCACGTTGGTGTGGAAACAGGGGCTCACCGGTAGTGCTTACTACTTTGAGGCGCGCCAGCTTCGGGATACGCCCCGTCTGTTTTGCCCGGGCAGCCAGCAGGGCGATGCTGCTGGCATAGCCGTAGATGCACACCGGATTGAAACGTCCGATAGCGTCCAGATAGGCGTCCATATTGGCCTGTGACATTTCAAAGGCATTCAGCACCAACTGGTTCAGCAGGCGATCACGCACTGTCTTGATGAGATCTGTTTTGCTCAGTTCGACCGGCGCGCCCCACAGATAGACTTCGGGCTCGCCAACCTCGGCCCCCCACCAACGGCGTGCCCGAATCCGCCCGGCTGCATCCGATGCCTGGCGCCAGCGCCCGAACATGAAACTGAGAGGTTGGCCACTCGAGCCTCCCGTATTATAGGGAAACGCGCCGCCCGGAGCGCCCTCCCAGCGCATCGCCCGGCCATGCAGTTGGGCGTCGGCCTTGTCCATGGTGGGGATACGACGCAAATCAGCCAAACTGATTTCACTCGACTGCGTTACCTCAGACAGGCCTGCGCCGGCCAAGCGCTCAGCGTGCCAGGGGCAATGCGCGTTGGCGATGCCGAGCAATCGGGCGAGTTTGCGTGCCTGCAGAGCTTCGACCTGATCGCGAGACAGCCATTGACTGCGTTCCAGATCTTCGAGATAAGCGAAGGTCGGCCTTTTCAGGAGGGATTCCTGAAGTGGATATACCACACGACGGGAAAAAACAGGGGCAATGAGAACTCATGGGCAAATTTAGACTAAACCTCTTCCTTATTGACTGATAGAAGGTCGGCCGTCTTTTCGGCCACCTTTTCCCACCCCAGCTCCGCATGGGCCCGCGCCAAGCAGCCTCAGCCAAGCCTACCTCCAGCTCTTAACTGTAGAACGGGTGGCAGGCAGATCAACTGTTCGAAACCATGGTAAGCGAAAAGGCTGGCGGCAGCCAATTTCACACAGCTGCAACTTAATCATCAAGCCCAAGCGCGTGTTTGAGAACCAGCCATCGGGACTTTGTCGCCTCCAGATCCAGCTTACCTCTCTCTATCGTTTCGGCAATATTGGTCGAGGTTAGCTTTACAGCGAATTCATCACTTGAGCCTCCAAGCATCACCGCCAGCATATGATCTCCCAACTCACGCTTATAGTGTGCCGGCTCCCAGTACCACTCCATCTCGCGCAGGGGTGTGTCCAGTGGTACCGGCTCCAACACCGCCTGACTAAAGATGCTGAAGTCCCACAGAGGCAATGAGGGTATATCTGGCACATTCAGCTGATCTATCAACATTTCTTTCCAGCGCCAGAATTCTTCAGTTAACCCTGCCTCATCCAGCACATGAAGGTAGCTATAGTGGTATGGACTGATGAAGATATGTACCTCAATACCGCGTTCACGCGCTTCGTCCATCAATCTCTGAAGATGCTCAAAAGCAGGCGACCGAACCCCTGTAGCCTCAGAAACGACTACCCTTTTCTCTCCCGCCAGATTACTCTGGATCTCCTGGAGTTTCTGAACAAACAGCGCTTTGACGCCTTCGACCCGGACAATATCCACATAGCTCTGCGCAGTATTAAAGCCCGTTACATCAATAGAGCTCTCTATAGAGCGCTGCTTTATCACGGTCATGATACTCGCAATCAGGCTGTCCAGCGAAAATATCATTGCCGCCTGTTCACGTAACCGAAATAGATCGTTTTCAAGACTATCGCCCCCATATTCGCGGAGTCTTTTATGGTAACCGGGGGTAACAAAGGTTATATCTTTCGGAGCAAGTGCGGACTCATCGACTAGAAAATCCAATATATCAACGCCAATAATCAGCGTCTTAACCGTCCCCGTAAGACGAATGGTGTTCACAGCATAGTCCACCTGCATACGAACATCGGCACCCGGCATAGCGATATTGTAGGCCGCCTTACCGTTGAATAAAGCATGTCCAGGAAACAAACCCATCTCAACCCGGGAATTCCCCACTAACAGAACCTCCGGCTCAGACTCTGGCGCGCGATACGCCTTAGTAACCATGACCCGGTTACCCGCTTCAGGTTTCAATGCGTTAAAGCCCGAGACTCACGGGCGACCAATAACGCCCGAAGGGATCGACGAGCCAATTGAAAACAGACACGATCGTTAAGCACAATGAGGGCAGAACCGAGCAGAGAAAAGAGATAACGCATCAACTTGGCCTAGAACTGGAAGTATAGAAATTCGGACACTTGGGAAAAAGTCAGAATACCAAGTGCAAGTAAAACTCCGCATGCCAAGCCCCAGCGCTCGGACATTTGCCAGCGCAGCTGCGTTACGACCCATGCCACATGATCGCGGGAGACTGGCGGAGTTCAGCTCCTTTCGACTCAAAGAGCAGGTAACATTATTGAACATGTCTTGAACACTGGGCATGAATACCGCAATTAGAAAAAGTGCAATATTCCACAGCCACATTTCCATCATTACCGAGCCGCCACCGGGCATCGGAGCCAAGCCTAAGCTGACCAAGTAATCCCCCAATCCGCCTAGCCGAACAAGAATCCCGCTTGGCAACGATTACTCCATTTGCTGCTGTCATACTGCTGAGCAGCGACATCGCCCCGTCAAAGGTTGTCGCCCGAAAAAATACCCAGCCTACAACCACACAGAGCATGGTCAGCATCCAGGCCACTAGTAGGTAAACAGGCCCAGCGTGTGCTCACCAATCCGAGCCGTTGCCAGTAATCTGCGCCACAATTGGTTTATCACCAAATATCCGCCATGCAGCGCACCCCAAATGAAAAAATTCCAACCAGCTCCATGCCATATACCGCCGAGAATCATGGTGGTGAGCAGATTGAGCGTAGCGGCGAAAACTCCCTCGGCGATTACCGCCTAAAGGGATGTACAGATAGTCACGCAGAAAGTTCGACAGCGTGATATGCCATCGACGCCAGAATTCATCGATACTGGCGGCCTTATAGGGCGAGTAGAAATTGAGCGGGAGTACAATACCAAACATCCTCGCAAGGCCAATCGCCATATCAGAGTAGCCAGAGAAATCAAAGTACAACTGAAAAGTGTAAGCCAAAACACCGCCCCAGGCGCTAAAGAAATCCAACTCCGCTCCGGCATCAGCGGCTCCGAATACAGGATTGGCGTACACCGCGATACCATCCGCCAACACCGTCTTCTTGAACAGGCCGATGGCGAAGATGCTCGGGCCAATCGCCAAATTCACCGGACTAACACGGAATCGTTCGCTGCGAATGAATTGAGGCAACATATCTTTATGATGAACGATTGGACCCGCGATCAACTGCGGAAAGAACGACACAAAAAGGGCGTAGTGGAGGAACTGATATTCCTTGGTGATACCTCGATGTGAGTCAACCAGGTAGGCTATCTGCTGAAAGGTAAAAAACGAAATGGCCAGTGGCAAAATGATAGCGCCAAGTGACCAGTTTTCACTTAGCAATTGGCTCAGGTTTGTGACAATGAAACCCGCATACTTGAAATACCCCAGAAGCCCGAGGTTTACCGCCACTCCACCGACAAGCAAAGCCGGCTTGTCACCCGCAGCTAAATACTTCCCTAACTGGAAATTGAATACAATCGAAAATATCAGAAGAATGAAGGTATACAGGGTTCCACCAGCCGTAGAAAAACATCGAACAAAAGACAAGTGCGGCAATTGCGGCTTCATTACCAAATTTACGGGCAAACAGAAAAAACAACCAGAGTGTGGCCGGCAGGAAAAGGAAGACGAATTCAGGAGAGTTAAAAAGCATGGCCGTACTTTATTACTAAACCATATTGGCTTTGTTGGCGCATTAATGTTTGGTCGCTTCTTACTTCTCGACATCTATGGTTTGGGGACAGGAAAAGTTTCAATGGCATTCCAAGGCAATGCGCTATATAGATGTGTACTTTTACGAACGACAAGGTGCAGGCTCGCATGCGAAGTTTCGGGACGCGGCGTCCACTAACCTGGTCAGTCTTTCGAAGGCGGCCTGTCATCTAATATCGTGAGATCATCATTATAATTATATTTCCGATGTCTTTATCGCGACCTCTGCCCATCCAAGCTCTGCATGTACACGCGCACTGGCAGCCTCAGCTAGGCGTTGACGCAGATCATCGTCACTCAGCAGTCGTGCCAGTGCCCGGGTGACTGCTTCACTATCCGCGCCGTCCACACGCAAGCCGGTCTGTTCATGCAGCACCGCGGCTCCCGTGCCGCCCGCCTCGCCGGCCAGGGCCGTCGTACCGCAGGCGGCGGCCTCAACAAACACCATGCCAAAGCCTTCCGTGTCGCCGTCGATCTCGCGGTTGGGCATGGCGAACAGGTCCGCGGCACAATACCAGCGCGGCAGGTCATCGGGCGAGACATGGCCGAGCAGGTGCACACGTTCTTTCACATCCAGTTCGGCGGCCAGACCGAGGAGATAGTCGCGGTCCTCACCAATGCCGACGATGGCGTAATGTACATCCAGCCCTTGCGCCTGCAGTGCGGGCAGTGAGCGGATCACCTGGTCGAAACCCTTGCGGCGACTGAGCCGACCGACGGAGAGTATGAGTCTTTGCTGCAGGCGCCAGACCCAGACTCTGGCGCAGATCGGCAGTTTCATAACCGGGATGAAAGCGCTCCAGATCCACTCCGGGATTGATCAGGGTAATGCGCCCTGGCTCCACACCCAGCTCCAGCAGCCGGTCACGGGTGAATTCACTGTTAGCCACCACCCTGGCGGCAGCGCGATAGGCAAAGGCCATCGCTCGTAACCGTCGAGGATGACGGCGCCAGGTAGTAATTTCCTCACCGTGGGCGTAAATCACCACCGGCAGCCGCAACAGGCGCCCCAGCAGCACCGCCACCCAACCCTCGGGCAGTACACGCCCGGCATGAATGGCATCGAAGCGGTGGCGCAGCCCCAGCATCAACCCCTTGAAGAACAATTTGCTATAAATGGGAAGGGACGCCGGCCGCAGCCAACGCGAATGATACAGGTGCAGCCGGTGTACCGTATTGGCGTGGTCGCGATCATGGGCCTCGCAATCGGGCACCCGCGCGGTGAGAATGTGCGTATTGCGGTCGCCCAGGCGCCTGTAGACCTCGTCGAACCACACCGCAGTGCCACCTTTGGTCGGCAGGAACAGTTCGGTGATGACGAGATAGCGGCGGCTCACGCGGCCATTCCTGCACGTCGTGCAGCGGGCGCGGTGAGAACCCGGGCAAGCGCCGCGGGCACAGCAAGGCCCGTGAGCCAGGCCAGCTTGCGCAGCCGCGACACCGTCTCCAGGCGGCGCAACAACAGGTGCAGGCGCGCGCCCAGGCCACTGGCGCACCATTCCCCCGGTTGATCCGCGTAAATGCGCGCGAGCGCCTCCGGGCTCAGGAAGGCAAGCCCGGGCCAGCGCTGCAGGGCGGTAAACAGCAATTCATCCAGACTTGCAAGGCTCTCGCTGGAATTCGGACTCGTTACCAATAAAATTGCTGCGATGGGTCTCCAACAGGGCCGGCCGGCCGAGCAGGAAGCGCTGGGAAGCGGCTTCCAGAGCCTGCGCCGCGGTATGCCCACGCTCGGGCTCGAAATAGATATCTCGTACCAGGTATCGCGTCTCTTCACCTGCAATCTGGCCGTTGTGGATCGGACCCTCCTCGGCGGCGGGCTGGCCAGCCCCGTCCCGATGCGTGTAGCGCCTTCCCGGCGTGATGATGACCTCGACCCCGGCAGCCATCCAGGCGGTTTCCACTTCCCGGGTCCAGACAAAGGTGGGGGGCACCACCACCTTAGGGGGCTGGCCAAAGATCAGTTGCCAGGTGGCGGTCTCCTCCGCCACCGCCTGCCGAATCTCGTCTGCCGCCAGCGGTTGCGATGGCAACCGGGAACCATCGATCCAGCGGCTCTGCAAGGCTGAAGGCAGCACCTCATAGGGGGGGAACTCGTCGCCGGTCAGCCAGGCTCGCAACACTTTCATCCTGACGCGCCGCACGCAACAGAGCGGGCGGCCAGTAGTGCTCCATGCCGTGAAGTTGCAGGGCGAAAACACCGTCACGGGCCCCGGCCTGCATTTGCTCAAGCAAGCGGCGACAGCGGGGATCATCCAGGGTAATACGCCGGTATTCGGCCAGGCCATTCTGCGCCATCGCCGCGGTATCGGGGGCACCGAGCACCACGCCCAGGGTCATGAGTGCGGGGCGGCCCTCCGCATCACGGTGGCGCGCCATACATTGCCCTACTTGTGCCAGGCGCTCGGCATGCCAGTCGGGGCCGGGGCCCCAGTCGTCGCTCTCAATCACCAGTACCGGCCGGCGCAACACCGGTTCCTGCCAACAGCGACAGACGGTAGAGCGCCAAAACCATAACAAGCCACACCAGATAATCACCAACAGGCCGGCAAAAGCAGGAGAGCATCCCACACTTCGATTACCGGACTCGATCATGAAAAGTGCTCAAAATAATTTCTCCCCTAATAAAGATTTTGGATAGATCAGCGCTTGTCACGCACAGCTAGCCATTGCTCCAAATAAGCAAAACCCACACCATGGTGCCATAGTAGGCAGCATGCTCCGCATGGCGATTGCTCAATAATTCATCGATAAACTCGGGCCGCACCAGGTCACGCCGCTTGAGGCTGGTGAGGCTGTCATGGGTAAATTCACGCAGGCCAGGGTGCTCCACCAGCCAGACGCCGAAGGGTAGCCCAAAGCCCTGCTTCTTCTTGGTGAGGACCTCGTCTGGCAGGAAACCCCGCAGGGCCTCCTTGAACAGGTAGCGCAGACGGGTGCCCCTGACCTTTTCCCGCGGCGGCAGCAGTGCAGAGAAGGCCACCAGGTCATCATCGAGAAAGGGGAAGTCCACCTCCATGCCGGCCAGGCCGCAGGCACCCGTGACCTTGGGCAGGTCGCTATCGGCCAGGGTGAAGCGCATGTCCACCGCCAGCATGCGGTTGAGCATATGGCCCGCGCGGGCGCCGTGGTAAGTCTCGCGCAATAACTGCATGGGCACACCGGTGTCTACGCGCGCCATGGCCGCGTCGGTCAACACCCGCCGCGGACCGAGACGGTCCAGCAAGTTATAGGTCTCCATGCGCTCCGGCATGGGCATGCGCGCCTGACGCACATAGCTGCCGGCCTTGCGCAGTGGCCCTGAACTGCCCAGCGGGCGTGCGCAGCAGAAGCGGTTCGATCACCCCGTGACGCAATGGCTTCGGGCACGTGATTGTACCAATCGAATATCTTCTGTTTGGCGTAGCGTTCATTACCGCCGAAGAGTTCATCGCCACCGTCACCGGCCAGCAGGCGCTGCACGCCATCCTCCTTCGCCATGCGCGCGCAGTAATAAGCAGGTACTGCCGAGGCGTTGGCAAAGGGTTGATCAAAGTGCGCCGCTATCTGCGGTACCGCGGCCACTACGTCCTCGGCGGTGACGTAATATTCGTGATGATCCGTGTTGAAATGGCGCGCCACCAGCCGAGCGTACTCCATTTCGTCATAACCCGGCGCGTCAAAACCGATGGAATAGGTCCGTGCCGGCCCTTCGCCCAGCTGACTGAGCATCCCGGTGACGGTGGAACTGTCGGTACCGCCACTGAGAAAAGCACCTACTTTCACGCCGCCGTCAGCGCGGCGGTGCACCCCCTCGCGCACCAGGTCGAGAAAGCGCCCGCGCCACTCGGCCGGGCTGCCTTCGAGCCCTTCTTCCTGATATTCCATCACCCAATAGGGCTCAATGCGCGCCTGGCCCGCCTGCCAGTGCAGGCATTCGCCGGGCTGCAGCCGACGCACACCGGAGTAAATGGTCTCGGGCCCGGGCACGACGTGGAAGTAGAGATAATCGTACAGCGCCTGGGGGTGCAGCCCGCCATCCACGCCCGGCTGGGCCGCCACCTGATCGGCCCGGGTACCAAACACCAAGCCCGTCGCCACTCGACGCATGAAACAAGGGCACGATGCCGCTGCGGTCGCAGGCCAGCAGATCGCTCTCATTCCCGATATCGTGAATGGCCAGCGCAAAACCGCCATGCAGACACTGCAGTACTTTCGCGCCATGGCGGTGATAGCCCTCAAGCAGGGCCTGGGCATGGCCCTGCTGCCGTGCCAGTGTCGCCAGCTCGGCATCCTGCCACTGGGGCAGCCCTTGCAGAGCCACTGTCAGCTGCCGCTGCGGGCACTGCGCCAGATTATCAGCCGCCAGCTCTGCAGCCCGCCCGCGGGGCTGCAGCTGTCCCAATAGATGAATCATCGGTTCCCTCCGAGAACAGCCGCCCCGCGGCGCGGTGTCCCTACCCTGCCGGACTGGCCGTCCTTCGCATGTGAAGCATCAGCATTGTGCACCGCAATACCGCTCTTCTCCTCTTCCGCGAACTGGCGTTGCAAAAGCACCCGCGTGACCACAATGATGGCCACGAGATGATAGAACAGATCGAAATACTGCAGCCCCAGGAAAGCCCCGGCAGACATATAACCGACCAGGCTCACCTGCACCATCGCTGCCAGATCCCGCGCCCAAAACAGATCTTCACGCTGCCGGGTGTGGCTGATGATCCAGCTCCCCGAGCGCCAGGTGAAGAACAACAGCAGCAGGAACATGCCCAAGCCCACCCAGCCGTGCTCTCCCAGCATGCCGAAGTAGATACTGTGGGAGTCACGTCCGCCGACACCAGACCAGAGCCACGCATGCCGCCGCCAATGAAGCGCTCATTGGCCAGCTCGATGGCGTTGCGCCAGGCCCGTACCCGTTCCGATGCAGACTTGTCCTCTTCCCAGGTCTCAATGGTTTGCATGCGCTCAAACCATTCCTCCGGCATGACGTAATACATCACTACAACCAGAGGAATAATCGACAAGCAAGGCCGAAAACTTCTTGCGCGACTTGAGCAGGTAAAAGAAATCAGCATGGCCACAATGCCCACCAGGGCACCACGCGAATGGGTACCGACGATGGCGACCAGGGTCAACCCGATACCACCGAGCAGTGCATAGCGGACATACCAGCGCGTCATCTGCAACTGCATGAAGTTGAGCAGGGGCACGGTCATGATCAGGGCCAGACCAATGGAATTGCGATCGCCAATGAAGGATCCGGCGGGGCCCATCACGTTGTGGGCACTGCCGCCGGTGAGCACGAAAACCCCACCCTTGAAGCCGTAAAAGCCCAGCGAGAGGGCGATGACGAATATCAGCATCTTGATGCGGTGCTCGTCCGTGATCAGCATCATGGTGACATAGGTCATCAGCATAATGCGCCAGACCTTCTCCCACTGCTCCCAGGCCGGGGCCTGCACACAGGGCGAAACAGGTGGTCATGAACATCCAGCCGATCAGCACCAGCAGCAGGATTGTCTCCCGGGTCCAGGGGATGCGCTTGGGCTCCTTGCTCGCCAGCAAGGCCGACCAACGTCGCCATGGCCACCATCAACGCGAAGGGCATGGTAGTCGCAAAGCCCCAGGCCAGGCGATGGGGGTTCATGTAACCCAGCCAGGACCAGGCCAGTATACCCAGCCAGGGCCGCCACAGGATCAATGGAAGGAGTCCGAACACCGCCAGGGTGACAACAAGGTCTCTCATGCGGCACCTCTTGAAGCCTGTGCGACCGGACATTGGCCGCAAATCATCGAAGCGCCTCGTCATGTCCTCGCACAGATTGCGGATCGGCAGCTCGATTTCAGGCTCGCGTGCCTTGCGGATTGAATGGGGCACTACCTTACGACTGTGCCGGGGCCGATAGGTCAGATCAAGAAAGGCGAAGATGCGCTCGAATTCCGGCCCGGGCTGTGTCACCAGCGATTCATAGCGCACCAGCAGCACACGCGGGTCATGATCGAAGCCCTGATCGAAAAACAACTGGTTGCGGAAATACCAGATCAGCGCCGCGGCGCTGTTGTCAGTAATATCCTCGTGCACATGGGCGCGCACCAGTTCATGGGTTGCGTCGCTCATGCCCTGGCCCTGCCAGCCATCGCTGTCGCGATCCGTGGCTATACGCTTGACCTGTTTGGCCTGGTTGCGAAAGGAGTTGCGCATCGAATTGACCACGTCGCGGTAGTCGCGCACGATCCACACCGTGCGGGAGGGGGTAAAGTCGCTCATCAAGCCTTTCAGGTGCTGCAATTCGCACAGGGACTTGATAACGAAACAGGGCGCATTGGAGCGCTGCAGCAGGCTTGCGAATCACCGCGGGCTCGCGCATCTGGTAATTATCGAAGGCACGCCGGTCGCGCTCGTGATAGACGTCGGTCTCTTCGCTGCGCTCCAGTACGTCCATCATCATATTGGTGCCAGAGCGCTGCACCCCGGCAACAAAGGCGACATGCTGGCCCGCCTTGTTGCGTTTGGCTGAGAATAGACTGCAACAGATTCTTGCGCAACACGAACAGGCGCCGCTGCCATTCTTCAACGCGATAACTGGCCATGAGTCAGCGGCCCTCCGCTTGCGTCAGCGGCCGGCCAGCCATAACGCCCTGCTTTGCCACGTCAGTAAATATGTCGCACAACAGATCGATGCGTTTGTCCCAGCCGTTGTCCCGAGCATAGGCTATTATGGCATCGCGATCCCACTGCCGCGCCAGGGCATCACTCAGGGCCTGTTGCAAAGCGGGCGCATCGTCGAAGGGCACGACCGTACCCAGTTCCGGGCGCGGCACCACTTCGGCATTGCCGCCCACGTCGGTGGTTACCACCGGCAGGCCGCAAGCCATGGCTTCCAGCAATACATTGGCCCAACCCTCATTGCGGGTTGAGAGCACAAATACATCCGCCGCCGAGAGCGGTTCGCGAAGAGCCTCGGGGGGCATGGTGCCGAGAAAATGGACCCGCTCGCCAAGCCCCAGTGCTTCAACCTGCTGCCTCAGGCGCCCTCCCCAATCACCCTCCGCACTGGCGCCGCCCACGACCAGGTAATGCAGTTCAGGGAACTGTTGCAGCAGCGCCGGCAACAGTTCGATGACGCGGTGAAAGCCCTTTCGCTCCGTCAGGCCACCCACAGTGATCAGCACTTTGGCCTCGGCGGGTAATTTGAAACGGGCGCGCATGGCGGCGCGATCGGCGGGGTGAAATTTGTCCGCATCGACGCCGTTGGCCACCACCCGGCCCGCTCAGGCGCCACGCCCAGTTCCAGCGCCAGGCGGCGCAGGGAATCGGAGACGGTGATAATGCGCTCGGCACCGGTAAGGGCTTTGATCAACAGGGGTCGCAGGGCCTTGTCCCGGGCATGGCGCACCTCCGTGCCTCGCAGGGTGATGGTGACCGGGCATTTGAGCCAGCGCCCCAGCAGCACGGCAGCATAGCCATCCGGGTAGCCGAAATGGGAATCGATGATGTCGAAACCAAAACGCGCCTGCAGTCGTCTCATCGGCCAGTAGAGTGACAGGGCCATCAGAATACCGTCGAAAGACTTGGCAAGGCCGGGTATGGAGAGAAATCGCGGCTGGTAGACATCCACCCCCTGCTGGCGCTCGTGGCGCGGTGCCGAAGGTCGGAAACCGGGGCGAACCAGGCGAATCAGACCCTGCAGGGGAAACCAGGGCCTGGGTGCCACCACCACAATGGGAAGCTCGCGGCCGACCCGAAACATGCGCTCGCGAATGAACAAGCCGGCGGTCGGTTGCGCACTGCTGGGAAACAAGGTGGAAAACACCACCAGGCGGGGCATGGCCTGTTGCATCAGCCACCTCCCGCCAGGGTCTCGTAAACCGGCCGATAGCGCGCCACGCTGGCGGCCCAGTTGCGTTCGGTTTCGACGAAGCGGCGGCCATTTTGCTTCAGCTGTGGCCACTGTGCCGAGTGCTCCAACAGGTCATTCACCACCGCCGCCAGCGCCTCGACATCGCCCGCGCGGAACAGGCGCCCGGTAACGCCGTCCTCGATCAGCTCCTTGTGCCCACCCACGTCCGAGGCCACCACCAGCCGGCCCTGGGCCATGGCCTCCAGCGGCTTGAGCGGGGTAACGAGATCCGTCAGGCGCATGGGCAGGCGCGGGTAGGCGAAGATGTCCACCAGGTTGTAATAGTCCTGCACCTGCTCGTGGGGTACCCGGCCAGTGAGGATCACCGCCTCCTGCAGGCCGAGTGTTGCAATGGTATCCCTGATTTGTGCTTCCTGGGGCCCGCCGCCCACCAGCAGCAGGCGCAGCTCCGGATGCTGGCGCAACAAAGCCGGCAGGGCCTGCAACAGCAGGGGAATACCCTCGTAGGCATAAAAAGAACCGATAAATCCGAGTACGATTTTGCCCGTGAGACCGAGTTTCTGCTGCAGCGCAGGATCGGCCCCGGCGCCAAAACTGAAACTGTCCGTGTCCACCGCATTGGGAATGACCGTGATTTTCTTTGCCGGAATCCCCCGGCTGGCAATCTCTGCCCGCAAACCCTCGCAGATGGTGGTGACGGCATTCGCCTGCCGGAACACGCGGGTTTCAAGGGCCCGGGTAACCCGGTAGCGCAGGCCCCACTCGCGGCTGGTGCCGTGGTCGACGGCGGCGTCTTCCCAGAAGGCGCGGCACTCATACACTACAGGCAGGTTCAACTTGCGCCCGGCGCGCAATGCCGCCAGACCATTCAGGGCCGGTGAATGGGCGTGCAGGATGTCGGGCTTTTCAATTGCCGCCACCTCTTCTATGCGCCGGGCAAGCGTGCGCACCACATCCCACTGGTCCAGCACGGGCAGCCGGAACAGGGGGCTGGCCCCGGGCCGGGTGCGGTAGAAGCATAATCCATCGACTGTTTCAGTGGCGCTCCCGCAGTCGCCCTGTTTGAGGCCCGTGACATGGGCCGTGTGCCAGCCCAGCGCGCGCTGCTGGCGCAGGATATTGCGGCTGCGAAACGTGTAGCCGCTGTGCAGTGGAATGGAGTGGTCGAGGATGTGCAGGATTCTCATGGCCGCGGGCTCAGCTCACCGCTCACAACGAACTGGTCGTCGTGCACCGTGGCCTGGAACATCAGCAGGGTCCACAGCGGCGCGCTGTGGTCACGCAGGCCCGACTGGTGCTCATCGACCAGCCGCGTCAGGTACGCCTGGTTGAACATCCCGGTAGCCGCCAGTCCTCCACTCTCCAGCAGGTCCCGGCGCAGGCGTTCGCGCAGGGGGCCGCGAAACCACTTCGCCAGCGGCACGCCAAAGCCCATCTTGTCGCGATACAACACGTCCTGCGGCAGGTGGGGTTCCAGGGACTTCTTCAACAGATATTTGCCTTCCTGGCCACGCAGTTTCCAGGCAGGAGACAGACCGGACACCCACTCGGTGAACGGATGGTCCAGCAACGGCACCCGCACCTCCAGCGCATGGGCCATGCTGGCGCGATCGACCTTGGTGAGGATGTCACCCACCAGGTAGGTTTTCATGTCCAGGTACTGGATCAGGGACAAGGGATCGTCCGTGGGGCTGTTGGCCGCGTGCTCGTCGAACACGCTGTGCACGGAATAGCCCTGCAGCTCACGCTTGAAGCCGTCACTGAACAGCGCGCGCGCGCTGTTCATCGCTGCAGATGGATACCGAGTGCAGGTAGGCCTGAACGGAGTTGCGGGCCAGGGCCTGGAAGGTGGTCTTGGCCCGAAACATGCGAGGCGCCCAGTCGGCCTTGGGGTAGAGCCGCCCCAGGGCGCCAAACAGTGGTTGGCGCAGGCCCAGGGGCAGAGCCTGGCGCAGGCGCTCCTCGTGCATATGCCAGCGATAGCGACGGTAGCCGGCAAAATGCTCGTCGCCACCGTCACCGGACAGCGCAACCGTTACCCGCCGCTTTGCCAGCTGGCATACCCGGTAGGTGGGAATGGCGGAGCTGTCGGCATAGGGTTCGTCGTAGAGCGCCGCCAGTTCGTCCAGCAGGCCGAAATCCTCACTGTCCACCGTCTCCTGGAAGTGGTTGGTGTGGTAGCGCTCCGCCACCATGGCGGCGTATTGCGTTTCATTGAACTCCCTGACGTCAAAGCCGATGGCGCAGGTGTTCACCGGCTCACTCTGCAGTTGCGGCCATCATCGCCACCACCGCACTGGAGTCGACCCCCCCGGACAGGAATGCGCCCAGGGGTACTTCCGCCACCAGTCGCACTTTTACCGCCTCTCGCATGCGCTCCAGCAGTTCGGCCTTGAGGTCCGCCTCGCTGGCCATCGCCACCGGCGGCGAAGGGAATATCCCAGTACTGCTGCTGCGCCGGTACCGGCTCCCCATGCCGAAACAGCATCGTATGCCCGGGGCGCAGTTTGTAGACATCGCGGTAGATGGTCTTGGGTTCCGGTACATAGCCCAGGGCGAAATAGTCCTCCACCGCCCGGGGTTCGAGCTGCCGCGACAGCTGCGGATGGGCCTTGAGCACCTTCAGCTCCGAGCCGAAGATGAGCTGTCCATCGGGCAGCACGCTGTAGAACAGGGGTTTGATGCCAAAACGATCCCGCGCCAAAAACAGGCTGCGGGCGGCCCGGTCGTAGAGACCGAAGGCAAACATTCCGCGAAAGCGGTGCACGCAGTCCGCGCCCCAGGCCTGCCAGGCGTAGAGGATCACCTCCGTGTCGCAGTGGGTGCGGAACTGGTAACCCAGGGCCCGCAGTTCCTGCATCAGTTCCTGGAAATTGTAGATCTCGCCGTTGTAGCTGACACAGATATTGCCATCGGCACTGAACATGGGCTGCTGGCCGCTGGCCAGATCGATAATGGACAGGCGCCGGTGGGCCAGGCCCACTCCGGGTTCCGTGTGCAGGCCGCCCTCGTCCGGGCCGCGGTGAAACTGGGTCTGGTTCATGGCGGCAAGCAGTTCGCGATCGGGCTCGCGCTGCTGCCGCAGGTCAAAGATGCCGGCGATACCACACATAGTCAGGTCCTCT
The DNA here is from genome assembly GCA_963765545.1 of uncultured Gammaproteobacteria bacterium. Classification (GTDB taxonomy): domain Bacteria; phylum Pseudomonadota; class Gammaproteobacteria; order Pseudomonadales; family Halieaceae; genus JARRPM01. The sequence continues at coordinate 1,395,356 of CAVXWW010000004.1, forward strand.
CCATTTGCCCTGAAGGCGGGGCGAGCCCCAGCAGTTCGTCGTAGACCCCAAGGTAGGCGGACACGGTACGCTCCCATTCGAAATCTGTTGTTATCCTTTGCACCGCTGCGCGTCCCATATGGTCGCAACGGGCCGGGTCATCCACCAGCGCGGTGATCGCCGCGGCCAGCGCTGGCACGTCCGCTACCGGCACCAGCAGGCCGGTCAATCCGTCCTGTACCAGTTCCGGATTGCCCCCCACCCGGGTAGCTATCACCGGCAGGCCGGTGGCCATGGCCTCCAGCACGGTGTTTGAGATACCTTCCCCGAGTGAGGGCAGCACAAACACGTCCATGCACGCCAACAAGTCGGGAATGTCGTCCCGGTCACCCGCCAGCCATACACTGTCTTCCAGGGCATACTGCTCTGATGGTGGCCGTTAACGCAGCGCGCTCCGGCCCATCGCCCACGAGTATACAGCGCAGGGTCTGCCGCTGCTGCGGATTTTCCCGGAAAATGTGTGCCAGTGCACGAATAAGGGTCTGCTGGTCCTTTACCGCCGCCAGCCGGCCCACGGTGCCCACTACCCGACAGCTGGCATCCGTCAGAAAACCGGCTGGCATGCCGGGCAGCGATGTCCGCACTGCGCGGTGTCGCACTGCCGCCGTCAGCTGTCGAATCGGGACGGGAAACGGCTGTGATCTACCCCATTGTAGATTTGCGCGACCTTGCCAGGGGCAATGCGCACGGTACTCACCAGCCATTGGGCCAGATCCTGGCTGACGGCAATATAGCGATGGATCAGCGGGCTCAGCAGGCGTCGCAGCCACTGGTACTTGCGGTTGCTGCCATCGAGATCACTCACATCGCGCCCGTGCTCGCCATGCACCCGCTTGCAACCGGGAAACAGCAGGCCCAGCACCTGGGTTTCCAGTGCGGCGAGGTTACGGGTATGGACGATGGCCGGACGCAGGCGACGCAGGGTACGCCAGAGGCGCAAGTAGATAGCGGGATCGTGGCCCGGGCGTTTGTGCAGCTCGATTACCTCCACATCCGGCACGGTCAGGCGCCCGGCGAAGGCCTCGGCAGTGGTCAGGCAGATGATGGCGTGGCGATAGCGCCCGGGGGGGCTGCGGTTGATGATGTTGACCAGGCCGTTTTCCAGGCCACCCGTGCCCAACGCGTAGATGATATGGGCCACCAGGGGCGGCCCGGGTCTGTCATCGTCTAAGCGCATCGGTCGCTCAACGCTGCCCTGCGCTGTTGCCCGTGCTGTCCTCAGGGCCAGGGTTTTCCAACGGCTCACGACTTCCCAGGGGCTCACGGCTGTCTAATGCCACCTCAATCGCGGCCTGGTAGTCGTCCAGGAAGGCCTGCAGGTCGCGGCGGGCCCGCTCCATGTCGGCATCTTCCGCCACCGATACGGCCAGGAATATCCGAGTGCCCTCCCGGCGGCCCTTGAGGATTTGCTGTTGTGTCTCCAGCAGCTTCGCCAGGTAGTCCTGAGCGGTGTACCGACCGTCGATGCGGTACCAGTTCCAGACCAGAAGGCGCTGGCCGGGGCCGTCCAGTTCGCCTTCCAGCAGGCGCAGCGACTCCCGGTCGGCGCCGGAAATCGACACCATCTCCTGGCGGCTGACCCGCCAGGCGCTCCGGTCCTCGATACGGACGCCAGGGAGAAGCGGTCTGCACCAGCTTGTGTTCCTCCTGTGCCAACAGGTACTGGCGCAGGAACAGGCCGACAGTGCCTCTCTCGGACCGATAGTACTGATCCAGTTCCCGATCCGCCCCAGGTTGATTCGGTGCCCAGGACCAGCCCGGATCCGAAGCGGGTTGCCAATTCGACTGGGCGGCTACCGGCGCAGGCAGGGGTGCGAACCGGCCGGTGTCGGAGCCGCGCACCAGTGCCTGGGCCAGCATCGGACCCAGTGCACTGGCGACCAGCGCGAGGCCCAACACCAGCAGCGGCGCCAGCCCGCGTCGCGTCCCTGCAGCAGGGCCCTCGGGCGTTGGCGAGACAGGCTGTGGCGCCTCGTCCTCACGCCAGAAGCTGCCAACCCAGAACAACAGCAGCATGACGACACCAAAGAAGACCCAGCCGTAGATCAGGTGATCCACACCCGTGGCCAGCTCCATACCGCTGAAGTGGCCGATCATTATGATCATGAACGCTCGCAGGCTGTTGGCGGCGATCGGCATCAGGATGGATGCAAGCACGAACAGGCCGCGGCGCCACAGGCTCTGGTAGGTCAGGTAGGCGTAAAGCAGGCCAAGGGTGTATGAGGCAATGATGTAGCGCACACCACTGCAGCCCTCCACCACCTGCCAGCTGCCGCTGGGCAGGTGCAGCAGCCGCCCTTCTCGATAGAGGGGGATGCCGGTGGCCCGAACCATCGCCGCAGCGCTGTCCGCAGTGAATTCCACCATGGGCTGAATCAGGCCCTCGCCCATAGGCACCGCCAGGAACAGAAAAGCCAGGGGAAAGGCCAGACGCCAGGCAAGGGTCGTACCCAGCAGGGCCCAGATGCCGGTGACCAGGATGCCGACGAAGGCCAGTTGCCGAATCAAATTGATATCCATCATTTGGGCCAGCAACCAGACCAGGCCGCCGCCTGCTGTCAGCAGCAGCACCCAGGGCTGGGGGTGGGCCACAGCCCCCACCAGTTCCTCACGCTGACGCCACACCAACCACAGGCTGATGGGCAAAATCAGGAAACCGTGGGCGTAGGTATCCGAACTCAGCCAGAGATCAACCATAGAAGACACGGTGTCGAAGAACAGCAGGGCCACCGCGAGGCAGTAGCCCGCCACCACCGCCACCAGGCCCCAGCCGGTATCGATCCTCAATCCCGGTTTAACGCTGCTCACAACATCCACCACGCTTCTGATACTCCCGTCCGTACCTGGGCACCGCGCCCTCATCCCCCAGCAACAACACCACTTCCGGCAGGTTGTCCTCCCAGCTGAAACCCCGTTGTACGCAGGAGCGCGCCCTATCTCCCACCGTTTCATGCACACCGGCGATTATTTCGGCCAGCAGGCGCTGGTAGTCCGCCGGTGAATCGGCCAGCAATACCTCCTCGCCGTCGGCAGCGGCGATGCCCTCCAGGCCCTTGCGACTGACCAGCACCGGCCGCGCCATGGCCATGGCCTCCAGCACCTTGTTCTGCACACCGCGGGCGATGCGCATGGGGGCCACCGCCGCCAGCGCATGTTTCAGGTAGGGGCGCACATCCGCTACCCGGCCGGTAACGGCAATGCCCGGCTCTGCCGCCAGCAGCTGCACCGCCCGGGCGGGGTTGCCGCCGACAATGGTAAAGGTGAGTGCCGGATATTCCTGGAGCAGCGCGGGGAAAACTTCGCGGGCGAACCAGACCACTGCATCCACGTTGGGCCAGTAGTCCATCGCACCGGTAAACACCAGCGGCAGGCTGCCCGCTGGAAAGGGACTGGGCTGCGGGGCCGCGCGATCGAACTCCGGATCAAAGTAGGCACAATTGACACCGTTGTTATAGAAGCCGATTTTATGGGCGGTGGCAGGTGAGAGCTGGTGGAACAGATCGGCCTCGGTGCAGGAGACGAACAAGCCGGCGTCAAACTGTGCCGCCAGCGCCTGTTCCAGCGCCAGCAGGCAGCGAGCCTCGCGCCGGTAGACCCAGCTCAGGGGCCAGGGTTTCTGCTGCGCATACTGCTGCCACTTGTCCGAGTCCACGTCTACGAAATCGATCACCTTGCGCTCAAAGCCCTCCCCGCCTGCCGGCAGGAACTGGGCCATTGCCGAGGAGTAGACGATCGCATGGCGGATGCCGTGTGTCGCCACGGTCTGTGCTACCCATTTTCGCAGCCCGGCGTCGGCATAGTACGGAATCGACAGGGCCTCGCCGGACAGCAGGCCTCGCAGGCTACGGACAGTGGCCATGCGGGTATCGAGCGGGCGCAGGCAAACGGCCTTGCAAAACTTTTCCACCTCGGGCGCCCAGGGCCAGTCCTGCGGATCGTCGACGAAACTGCCCAGGTAGATATCAAAATGCTGACTGAGGTGATGCAACAGATGGAAAGAACGTATCTTGTCACCCTTGTTCGGCGGATACGGAATCCGGTGACACAGGAACAGCAGGGGTGGTTTAGGCCCGGGCGGCGTCTGCGTGAGCGCGTCCGCATAGCCGGGCGCTGGCATTGCTCCGGTCATGGCACTACCCGAGGTTGCGGGCCAGCGGCGGCCCCAACAGGTTCGCCACCGGCAGGGGCAGCTTGGTCCAGGTATTCACCAGCAGGCGGTATTTCGGGTTCAGGGGATTCACATCCGGGACCGCCGGCGACTTTACCAGGTAGTACTCATAGGGCAGCGGTTGTGGCTCAAAACCGAAGTTCTTCTTGAAACTGAAAGGGCCGGTATCGGCCTTGCTGCGACCGAAGTCGAACAGTTTGTAACCCTGCTCGCGGGAGCGCCGCATCAACTCCCAGTACATGAAATGGTTCACGCCCTTGATGGTGCGGGCCTCAGCGGTGCTGCCGCCGTAGTAGGGCAAGACCTCGTCGCGGAAGTAGAAGTTCATCACCCCCGCCACATCCTGCCCCGCCCGGGTGATCATCAACACGCTGCAGTCATCGGCAAATACCTCCTGCAGTATCCGCAGGTATTTGGCCGAAAAAACCGGGGTACCCAGGTTGCGCACACTCTCTGAGTACACCCGGTAGAGGCGATCAGTGCCCTCGTCCCACTCACTTTGCAGACCCTCCCCGATGCCCTTGCGGATCATTGCCCGCTGGCGGTTGGGGATGGCCATCAGGTTGGCCTCGTCATCCGGCTCAATGGCTTTCCTGAAAGTGAAATAGAGCTCTTTTACCGGCCAGCCGGAGTCGCTGGCGCGGTAGTTACGCAACTCCAGGGCACCCACCTTCAGACGATCCGCAAGCTCGCAGGCATGCTTGCGCAGGGCGACCGCGGCCTCCTCTGTGTCCGCAACGATCCCCCCATACACACAAAATGGCAAGGAGGACAGGGAGTGGCCGAACAGGACGCTCCTGATCTCCGCCAGGGGCAGGATGCCGACGATAGCGCCGTCCTGCTTCTGCATAGAGGAAATGGGTTTTGTGGCCAAACGCACGCTCCAGAACAGTTTTCCAGCCGGAGCGGTGGAAGAAGGTGGCGTCGGGCGCCGCCTGCACATAGCGATCCCATGCATCGAACGCCGTCGCATCCAGTTCTTTTACCACCAGCGACATCAGGACAGATTCCCCGGCGCAGTGCCTGGCAGGAAAATGTCATCCATACGGCCCCACTGGAAATCCTTCAGCAGTTGCTCCAGCCGGCCGTAGGTACGGTGCAGGTTCAGGTAGTGACGGAAGCGGGTTTTCAGGTCCAGGCCCTCGGGCCTGGGCTGTTCCGGATCGATTTCCCAGGGATGGAAATAGAAGATACCCGACTGCCCCTCCTCCCGGTTGACGCGGTTGAGGGCCCAGCGGGAAAACGCATAGGGAAACAGGCGGAACCAACCACCGCCACCGCAATTGAGATTGCGGCCCGCCAGCGCCACGGTAGTAATGGGAATCTCCAGTAACTTGTCATCGATCGCCTGAAAGGCAAAGCGCGGCGCGTCCGGGATGCCGTAATGGTCGTGGCGCACAGGTACAATGCTGGAACTGTAGCGGTAACCCGCCTCGGCCAGTTCGTTCCAGGCCCAGGTTTCGCTGGCGCCTATGGAATAACTGGCGGCGCGGTAGCCCTTGACGGCCTGGCCGCCAATATCTTCCAGCTGCTTGCGAGTACGGCTGACGTCCGCGCGAAACTCCGCGGGGGTCTGGGTGCTGACCCTGATATGTTCCCAGCCATGGCTGGCCAGCTCATGGCCATTGTCGACGATTTTCCTGATCAGGCCAGGGTAGCGCTCGGCCACCCAGCCCAGGGTAAAAAAGGTGCCTCGCACATTGTGGGCGGCGAAACAGCTCGAGGATGCGCTCGGTATTGCCCTCCACCCGGCAGGGGTGATCATTCCAGTCCTCGCGATTGAGGTGGGGTTCGAAGGCGGACACCTGGAAATAGTCTTCCACATCGACAGTCATGGCATTGATCACGGCGGCTGATCCGGGCTGGCCGGTGGCTGGCTCCATCATCCACGCCCTGCCGCCCAGGTGTTGATCGCCGCGACGATGCGCTGCGCGGCCTTGCCATCCCACAGCTCGGGCACCCTGCCCGCCTTGCCACCCCCGGACATTATCTCCTCGTAACAGTCGAGAATTTTGACTGCATCCGTGCCTACCACTGTATTTGTCCCCTGTTCGACCGTAATCGGGCGCTCGGTATTTTCCCTGCAGGGTGATACAGGGAACACCCAGCGCCGTCGTCTCCTCCTGGATACCACCGGAATCGGTCAATACGATACGCGCCTCGCGCATAAGACCCAGCATCTCCAGATAGCCCTGCGGTGGCAAGGTTTTAATGGCGAAACTGCCAAGTAAATCACTCAAGCCGGCAGCCGCAATGCGCGCCTCGGTGCGGGGGTGGATGGGGAACAGCAGGGGCGTGCGCTGGCTGATCTTGCCCCAGCACTTTCAGTAATCTCTCCAGCACCACAGGGTCGTCCACGTTGGAGGGGCGGTGCAGGGTTATCAGGCCATAACCGCCTTGTGTCGTCAGCTGATACCCCGGCACTGGCCAGGGTCGCACTGGCGGGAACGGCATGTTCCAGGTTGAACAGCAGGGTGTCGATCATCACATTGCCGACGAAATGTACCCTGCTGCGCGCTATGCCTTCTCGCGCAAGGTTGTCTTCTGCACTGGCTTCGGTGGTGAACAACAGCTCGGATAGCTGGTCAGTAAGAATGCGGTTGATTTCCTCCGGCATTTGCCTGTCGCCACTGCGCAGGCCCGCCTCCACGTGAATCACCGGAATACCCTTTTTCACCGCCACCAGGGCGCAGGCGATGGTGGAATTGACGTCGCCCACCACCAGCACCGCTGCCGGGGGATTGTCATCCAGCACCGGCTCGAAGCGCTTCATGATATCGGCTGTTTGCTGGGCGTGGCTGCCGGAGCCGACCTCCAGGTCGATATCCGGCTCGGGGATATGCAACTGATCGAAGAAGGAGTGCTTCATCGCGGCGTCGTAATGCTGGCCGGTGTGGAGCAACCGCGCCTTGAGCAATGAATCAGCCTGTGCGAAAGCCCGCATGATGGGCGCGATTTTCATAAAGTTGGGGCGGGCCCCCACAACGCAGAGTATATGCCCCGCCCCCATTGCTATCGCCATGATATTATTTCCTACAAACCTATGCTGAGCGTCAGGATGAACCGGTTCTCGGTGTATTCATTAAAAGACGTTATCGGACTGCCGGTCGGTATAGGTGTAATCAAAAGAGAGATTGGTATTCATGCCCAGCTGTCGCTGTACGCCCAGGTTGAATCTCCATTGTTCAGAGCCGCTGGACGATATCGTTGGCGTTATCCGAGCCTTTGGGCTGCTGCTCGCTCCAGCTCAGGCCGGAAGATAAAGACAAGACACGCGAAAGGCTGCGACTGGCTGTGGCGGATACACCACGGTATTGTGTTTCGTTAAAGTCCGTCAGGACATTTCCCTGGCTCTGGTCCTCCTTCGTCTGGTCGGACTGGAAGGCATTCAGGCCGAAACTGGTACGGCGCCCCTGAAAAGAATAACCGAGGGTAAACCGCTCGTCCAGAATAGGGCTATTGCTGAGCGTGGTCTGGCCCGGGTTAAGCTCTCCAGGCGGACCAAACTCGGGATCTGGGGGCTGGGTGCTCCCCAGCGAGCGAATATCGCGGTTATAGGTCAGCTCCTTGGAATAATCTGCGCTCAACACACTGCGCTTATGTCGATGAGTTGATGGAAAATCTGGGCGAATTACCATAAAACCGGTTGCCATTGCCGGCCTCCACCGTGGTGCGTGCATTGGGTGTCCAGCGCACCCCGGCATCCCAGTAATCGCCATCCATGTCGTCGCGGGAAGAGACAAAATCATTCCACTCGTTGCCGACAAAGCCATTGACCTGCCAGAACCGGTTTAGCTGGTAGCCAAGGTTGAGCTGCGCGGATTTCAACTCGCTGTCATTGTTGATTTCACGGCCGGGTGTATCTGAATAGGATGTCTTGGAGTAATCACCCTGGAGCCCCCAGCTGAACTTTGACACACCCGGCACACTGCCCAACAGAAAATTCACGCTCTGTTGGGAGCTGTCACCCACAATATCCTGTGTGTTGTACTGGTCATCCCAGGTATAGCGCAGGGTCAGCTGGGCAACATCCTTGAAACGGCGGGACACATAGGGGCTGATACTGTAGTCATAGGTGGTATTGGTGTTGCCGGTCCGGTTCAGGGAGTCTCCCCCGCCGGACGCGAAAGGCGTAATTTCATTCTGGTAAATATTGGCGTTGGCGTCGATGAAGAGCCATTGCTCCACCAAGATAGCATCGGCAGCCCCGCAGAGTCTGGGCGCGAACTGCTCCCTGTCGCTGCCAAACTGTCCGACCACTGCAGCCCTCGTCTTCAAGATTGCCATCAGAAAGACTGTTGAACTCAACAGATCCCGAAAGATCCAGGTTTGCCCTGTTTCCATCGGCCGCAATGCCTCCGGAGGGTGTTACCTTCGCAATCCACTGCCCTTTTTCATTGTCCTTCGACAGACAGACATTGTCCGTATATTCGATCGCGGGCGCCACACGGGCACTGGTAGTCCACTCTGCGGCGGCTGCACCGTTGGCAATAGCCAGTCCGAGAGAAATGGGCCCAAGTTTTTGCAACAGGCATCTATGAGCCGCGTGCAACTGCATGTTAACCGTCACTCACCCGATACAGGCTCACGGCCACTGCTGCCATACCCGTAACCATAACCGTACTGGCGAGCGGCATAGCCATACCCATAGCCGAAGAGCCTGCTATGCTTGCGCGCCCTGTTAAGCAGCAATCCCACTGTCTTGTCCTGCCCTATATGCTCCATGGCCTGGGTGACTGCGTTCTGGGGCGTCGTTTCCGCGCCGACAACAAACACTATCTGCCCCATCAGGTTGGCCAGTACACCCGCTTCCGTGGTGAGCAATAAAGGCGGTGAGTCAAATACAACAACGCGATCGGGGTAGCGCTCCGACAATTCCAGCATCAGGCGGCGCATAGAGTCGCTGGCCAACAGCTCATTGGAATGTGCGTGAACATTGCCAGCCGGCAGTATCCTGAGCTTTTCCACGTTGGTGGGGAGAATGACATCCCCCACACCGATACCCTTATTCTCCAGTACGTCGATAAGGCCAGGACTACCGGGCGGAACCCCCAGTACACGACCGGCCTCGGCCTTGGCGGTATCGGCGTCCACAAACAGCACGGTCTTATCCTGCTCCATGGCGATACTCAGGGCCAGGTTAATGGATGAAAAGGTTTTGCCGTCACCCTGCAAGGCACTGGTCACCATTATCAGGTTGGCATTTTTGATCGGCACCGCCGAGTGACCCGCAATATTGGTCAACAGGGGGCGCTTGATAGTACGGTATTCCTCGGCAATGGCACTGCGAGGAATTGACGGTGTCAGGAATCCCAATTCGCTGCAGGGAGTCGAACGGGATAATGACGGGCTCTCGAGTTTCGCCGATGCCAGTTGAAGATGGCTTACCCCCTGGCTGACTGGAATTTTCGTCGGCCGGCGGAACCTGCGCCCTGGCGGCCTTCTGTACTGTATCCTCAGAGTCTTCTGCAAACTCTCCGGCGGCCGAGCCGGCGACCAACGGGTCACTGGCGCTCCCGGAACTGACCTGACTCTGCAACGTGTCTACCGCCTTCTCAATAATACTCATGCCTGTTCCCGTTCGTGAAAGTCCGGATTGCCCTGTCAATCACTCAAATCCAACCACTCAACTGGTCGGCATACCGCCCTGCACAAGGCTCATACCCACAAATACAATCAGCAGAAAACTGGTCAGCACTGAAAATGTAAGCAGCCCCAGCCTTTCCTTGCGCTTTTGCTCTGGCAGCAGATTCATTGATACTGCCCCCAGCAGCGGCAAACCGGTAACGCCGGTCAATGTTCGCGCATCACTGATCACCGGGTGAATCAGCGATATCAGCAGTGCCACACCGGCGCCGATTGCCAGACTGACCAACAGCACGCCGCCGTTTAACAAGGTCTTGTTGGGCTCACTGGGCTTGAGTGGAACAAAGGGTGGATCGATAACCCTGAAGGTGACATCACTGGCATTTTGCTCCACATCTTCAGACAGACGGGCCGCCTCGCGCCGCTCCAGCAATTCCCGGTGTTGCCCGAGAATAACGCTGTAATCGCGATCAAGCTGCTTCAGTTGGGCCTCGATCTCCGGAATATTATGCACTTTGCTCTCCAGGTCGGTGACACGCCGTTCATACTCAGCGACCCGCACCTCCAACTCGGCCACATTCGCCTCAGTTCCAGCCAGCATAGCTTTGCATCCCCTGATACACCGGACTGGTGGCAAGCCCGGTAAATCCCGCCGAGGTATCATTGCGCACACGGCTGTATTCGGCGGCTTTCTTGGCTTCCAGCTGCTGGATCATCTCATTCAATTGACGCACCTCGGGGTGCTTGTCCGTATAGCGAATAGTCAGGTTGTCCAAAGCCGCGCGCAGATTCTCTATGCGACTATCCAGTGGCGACATACTACTGAAATCGGCTGTCACCTCACTGGATATCAGCACGGGCTCCTCACCATTCGAGTTGTCGCTCCAGATCGCTGCGGCGATTCTCCATTTCACTCAGCATTAAGCGGGCTGCGTCAAGATCCTCCCGCGCGGCCTGCAGGGTACTGTAATAATCACCGCTGCCCGGCAGCACGTCGACATTTTCCTGCTTGAAACTTGCCAGGCGCCTTTCCGCGGCGACCAGGCGCTCCTCGTACTCCGCTATTTGCTGGTCCAGGAAACCCTGTGCACCCGAGCTTTCCGCGCGCTTTCCGCTCAGCGAGCTCTCTATGAAAACCGTAATCAGGGATTGGGCGATACGCTTGGCGGTATCTCTATCTGGATCTTGCTACCGTAATGGAATAAAGAGAAGGGTTATCGCGAGAGCCGGCAAGGCTGATCGACTCGCTTAAGTCCGATAACATGTTATTCTTCTGCGCCTCGGTACTCACCTGCAAATCCAGGTCTGTCATGCGCATCAATTTTTCCAGGTTGGGGCGGCTGAGCAGAGTCCGGCTCATCATGTTGATCCGCTGGTGATATCCGGCTGTATCGTCAGGCCGCGCAGCAGGGGGCGCAATATGCTGTTGGTATCTACATACACCCGGGCGGACGCCACATAGGCTTCCGGTAACTGCCATACCCAAAGCCACCCGGCAATGGCGACAACCCAGGCTATAGCCAGCGCTAACCAGCGATGCCGCCAGACACCCCAGACATAGGTAAATACTTGTGCCAGAATTTCCTGCATTAACCGCCTCTCCCTAACTGACTCTCGTTTTTCTGCTTAGAACCAGGACTCGGAAATAATCAGAACATCGCCCGGCATCATCGACAAATTGGCGGAGATATCACCATCCTTGAGCAGGTCATCAAGCCGCACGTTGTAGGACACCTGCTGGCCGTTTTCCAGCCTCACCAGCACAGAGTCGTTGCCGGCGGCATACTCTGTCATCCCGCCAACAGCAATCATCACGTCCAGCAGGGTCATATACTTGGAATACGGCACGCGCAGGGGCTGGGTGGCCTCACCCACGACACGAACCGTTTGCTCTGGAATACCAACAAAACCATTCACAATCACGCTGACCACCGGCTGACGCACATACTCTGCATAGGCTTCCTCGATAGAGCGCGCCAACTCGGTGGATGTCTTGCCACTGGCCTGCATATCCTCGACCAGGCGCGTTGTAATTTTACCATCGGGTCGCACAACGCCACTGGTGCTAAGCTCCTCATTACCCCAGACAAAAATCTCCATGGTGTCCCCGGCGCCGATGACATAGTCATAGTCGACATGCACGGTTTTCTGGTCTTCGGGTACCGGCGGATAGTCTTCGGTGGACGCGCAACCCAACAAGCCCAGAATCGCGAGACCAGCGGCCATTGACAGCGCTTTTCTAGCGATTGAGTAAGGGTTAACGGTAATTACAGAAGCCAGCATTTCGCTCTCCTTTGGGCTTGTTGATGCCCCTATATTTGCGCAAAGTCTACCATGCGGCAGATTGCAGATTTGAGTTAGGGTCGTACATTGTGAACAGAGTCACAATGATATTTACCCTTAAACTAACTAATTTCAAGGGCTGCCCGCTTACACCCCGTAGACCGGACCCTACTCGCCGACGCTTTCCCATAGGGCGCGGGATTTGGCCTCCAGGGTTGACCAGGCACCATCCCTGATCGCGAAAGATCCGACACCTATACATAGAGCAACCAGAGAACAACCAGGGCAGTCCTGACCCCGGCACCTTCCGCGGCCCGCTCTGAACTGACGGGCTGTATGGCAGCTGGATCGTCCACCAACGTCGCCGCACTGGGAATAGATGGCGGGGCCAGATGGTTATCAACGCCATTTTCAGGCTCGGGCTGCGCTTTCCGGTTCGGCTTCAACTTGAAGCGACCGAAGTGGATTCCGATTCAGATGGCAGCTCGGGTTCAGGTTCAGGCTTCAGGTTCAGGTTCAGGTTCAGGTTCAACTTCAGGCTCAGGTTCAGGTGCACGATCGGGGACCCCATCCGGCTCCAGGCGCTCGACCCGGTCAAGCCCTTCAGGCGAGTCGGTCACCGACGTACTATCATCCGGCGGAATGTCAGTCGATCTCGCCTCGGGGATTTGAGTAACTACCGGCATATCCATAGTCTGGTGCCTGGCTTTGGCTGTGGGCGCCTCATTAACAGGCGCACTGAAGGATTCGTTGACAACCGCATGCAAGCGAACTTCGGCCTGCTCCTCTATTTCTTCTACTTCCTGTTGTACTTCTGGGGGTTCAACAGCGCAGGGAACCTGCTCAAATTCGTCCTCCAGGGCAAAATCGCCCTCCGAGAATTTGCTTCCCGCCGCCAGGTTCTCCCCCTGCAACTCGCTAATGACCGTTCGGATATCCTGCACCCCTATTTCATGGCGCTGCTCCACGCTGCCGTGCAGCAACAGTCTGCTACAGATCAGGTTTATGCGCCGGGGAACTCCTTCACTGAACTTGTATATCAGCGGGAAAATCGTTTTGCTGATCGCAGGGTCCCCGCGCCAGCCCACCGCATCGAGGCGGTGTCGAACATATTCCTCGGTCTCGGCGGGTTCCAGCGCCTCGAGGTGGCTCGATGCGACGATTCGCTGATGCACCTGCTCCATCGGCGGCGACAGAATCAGGTCCCGCAATTCAGGCTGCCCCAGCAGAAAAATCTGCAATAAGGGCTGGCCGTCGACCTGGATATTGGTGAGCAGCCGCAACTCCTCCATGGCGGTAACGGACAGATCCTGCGCCTCGTCCACTATCAACAGTGCCCGCCGGCCGTCCCTGTGCCAGTTGTGGAAGAGCACATTGAGGCGCTGTATCAGTTCCGCCTTGTCGCCACCAGATACACCCACGCCAAAACTATAGGCGACGGTTTTGAGCAAATCGTCCGCCTGCAGCTGGGTGCACACCAGGTTGGCAGTGGTCACGTTATCCTGGGCCAGGGATTCAATCAGGTCGCCGATCAGGGTGGTTTTGCCCGTTCCCGGGCGACCAGTGATCATTACGAAGCCCTCGGCGCGCATGAAGGCGTAGGCCATGTAGGCACGCGCCTTGGCGTAGCCCTGGTGCACATAGCAGAAGCGGTGGTCAGGGCTCAGCCTGAAAGGCTCTGCTCGCAAATTATAATAAGTTTCGTACATAAACCACTGATAAAAAGAGCTTTTTTAGCGCGAACCGGAAGCTTTACAGAGTTCCATACCCTTTGCAAGATGCATTAGGTCTGGCTTTAGCGACATTTTTTGGCTAAAAATGCGATCGGAACCACACTCTTAACTCCCCCGGGGTCCCGAGCCCAAGGCCCGCAGGATCCAGGCCCGGGATTATCTGGTCGAACCTAATCGGAGTCTGATTATGCAACAGCTACTCACCCTGGCAGGATCAATTGCAGCTATTCTCGGCGTATTACTTTGCATCATCTCGGGGGTTGCCAGGCTATTTGGTCAATATCACGTGGCCGGATACGAGGGCACCACGATTTTCATCGTGGGCACGGGGGCAATGGTTTTTGCCTGCCTGGTGAAGCTGGAGGTAATGTCAGCCCGCCTCAAATAGCGTTATGGATGATGATTTTTCTCATATGATGCCCCGATGTCAGTTTTTTTTACAAACATGGAGTCAAGACCGGGCAAAGAACATCTCATACTCGAAGCTTAAACCCTAACCAATTGATTAATATAGATTAAAATTTTTCAGGCGCATATTTTGCTTCTAATTCACTGACGGAGGTCGGGCCGCGTACTTGTGACGCGCATCTCATAATCGTCCGGTAAAGCGCCAGGAATCACAATTTTAATGGTACGGTCACCGACATCAGCTATCCTGATTACAGTGGCAATTTAGACATCAGACAAATTCTACAACTGCGGTACGGGGAACAGTTTGGATAATACATCCGACAAAACACAGAGTTCTAACAGACGGCGCCCCACTGACTGAGGGCACCCGTCGACGCTTCACTCGTAATGCCATTGCTGGCAGCGCCGTCGTATTGTCCCTGGGAAATAGAGCCGCCTGGGCGGAAGTTCCTGTCGAACAATGTTTGTCCGCTGCTACGTGGGACTCTCTCTCATCAGATTTCGCATCCCTGTCACCTGCTAACGAGGGCAAACTACTCGAAATACAAATGCGTGGCATTGATGAGGATCATAGCCTCTATCCCGATTACATATGCCCTAAGGACCCGAACGCCGTGGACACGGACGAGACAAAAATGGGTAATCAAATGGATTGGGTGCGCAAACCCAAACCTGACGCTGATTTCGGCAGTAAAAAATGGTCTAACCAGCTCGATAGGCTCAGCGACCCGGACATGATCTGAAGCGTCAACTGCAAGGTGCGGGCACAAAATTCAATACCCGCAGTTTATTGCTGGTTATCTGCTCTTCATTTTGAAATAATCTTGCGGTGACTACACCAACTCCCGCCCCCCTGAAATGGCGCGTGCGCTCAATCGGGCGCATTTACGAGTGCGGCGAAGAAACCGCGGTATATTTTGACCCGGATAGCGGCAACACACACCTGATCAGCGATTTCGCTGCTTACCTCGCACGACAACTTGCCAGCGCGGCAAGGCCGCTGGATGTTGCGGAAATTATCGAGCTGGCCAGAATCGATATCGAAGCAGAAGATCTCCCCGAATTAAGCCTCGCCGTACCGGGAATACTGAACGCACTGGCCGATCTCGGTATCGTAGACCCAGCCTGAATGTCGCCTCTGAACCGACTGACAGAACTCGAGCTTGCCGAGCGATTGTGCAGCGGACAGCTGCATTTTCAAGTGGGGCCATATACCTACCGAATTACCAGTGATTTGCCGCAAATAGCGGAAGGCATGTGGACGCTCTATTCCGACTTCCCCCTGGCTGAACCCGATAATTTCGACGACTTCAATGTGGCAATCAATCGCGGGGGAGTGTTGTCCCGCCTGCGTGGCCAAAGCCGACTTCCTGTTTGACCATCATCGCCCGTTCGGCTCAATACCCACCTCACAGGCCTACGCCTTCCTGGAGTGGGGAATGAACTGGTGTGTATCCCTGCATGCCAACGAATACCTGAAACTGCATGCGGCGGCTGTCGCCAGGGATGGACGCACGATAATCATGCCGGGGGTTCCCGGGGCGGGCAAGAGCACCCTGTGTGCAGCAATGGGCCTGACAGGGTGGCGGATTCTGTCGGACGAACACGCGCTGATACGGCCCGGGACACTGGAAGTGGTACCCCTGTGCCGCCCCGTCAGCCTGAAGAACGAGAGTATAGAGGTCATCAGGTCCTTCGACCCCGGCGCCACTTTCGGCCCACTGTCCGAAGACACGCACAAGGGGAGCGTCGCCCATATGAAAGCGGATCTCACCCCGGACAGTCACGACACAGAGCCCACTGACAGCGCACATCATGCTGTTCCCCAGGTACTCGCCAGATGAGGCCCAGCGGCTAACACCGCGCCGCCGCACGACGAGCTTCATCCTGGCGGCGTATCACTCTTTCAACTACAGCTTGATGGGCGAAGCCGGATTCCTCGCAATGAAGACCCTGATCGAGGGCGTGGACTGCTATGACCTCATTTATAATGATCTGGATTGGGCGCTCCATGAAATTGATGAACTGCATGCGCGAAGTGACGCCCCGTGAGCGTTCTGCTGGTAGAGATGCTGCTTGAGCCCCACCGCGTGCCGGGCCTCACCCCCAGCCAGTTCAACAAATTGATCCCCCAGGGACGCAGCAGCCGCCTGCTGGCCTCCCTGGCGCTCGAGTTGGAAGAGGCGCAGCATGCTGGAACAAGTGCCCCCACCAGTCAGGCGCCATCTTCATTCCGCCGTGCTGGTCCACGACAAGCAGAAGCGCGACCTCGCATACGATACTGGCAAAATACAGGAGGCTCTTGACTCCATAGGTGAAAAGCTCATTCTGCTGAAGGGCGGCGCCTACCTGATGGCAGGGCTGCCGGTCAGTCGCGGGCGATTGATTTCCGATATCGATATCATCGTACCCCGGCACCGAATCGATGAGGTGGAGAAAACGCTCAATCACTTCGGCTGGGAGAGCAGCTATGTCGACAGCTACAACGAACGCTACTATCGCAAGTGGATGCACGAGATTCCGCCGCTGGCGAATCGCAAACGGGGCACCACGCTGGACCTGCACCACACCATCTTGCCACCGACCGCAGCGGCCAATATCGACGCCGGGCTACTATTTGATGATTTAATGGAAGTGAAGCCGGGTATTTTCACCCTGTCCTGGCAGGACATGGTGATACACAGCGCTACCCACCTGTTCCACGAGGGGGAGTTTCACCACGGGCTGCGGGACCTGTGGGACCTGGACCGAATGTTGAGGGATTTCCCGGAGCGAGACCCGCAGTTCTGGAACAGCCTGGCCGAAAGGGCCCGTCAACTGGACTTGCTTGGCCCACTTTTCTACGGCCTGACCTACTCCCGGAAAGTGTTCTCAACCCCTATTCCTACTCGGGTTCTGAAAGAGACGGGAAGCTGGTCGAGGACCTTGCGCAAGCCACTCATGGATTTTTTGTTTTTGCGTGCTTTCAGGCCGGACCAACCGGAATGCAGACTGCCACTGACCGGCCTGGCGTTGAACCTTCTATACATACGCTCCCACTACCTGCGTATGCCGCTCTACCTGCTGGTTCCTCATCTGGCAAGAAAGGCCTGGATGAAGCACTTCGGCGACGAGCAAAAAGGGCCTGAAATTGAGGACAAGAAGGTCGTCGAGGAGACGTAGCCGATCGGCCGCTTATTCCGGGTGCCTACCAGGGCGCATTTCAAACCGCTATCGCAATCAACAAACTTCAACCATGGACCGAAAGCCCACCCACCTGATGATATGCAATCGGCATCGTCGTGCGCATGAAAGCGCGCTTACAAGGTCGTTTCTGGCACAGATCTATAGTGTTTTACAGGCGCCAGACGTTCAACTTTGCCGCTTCCAGCTCGGCCCGATCCAGCACTGACTTGATGTCAACCAGCGTCGCCCCGTCATCCATCATCGCCCCGAAGTCGGCCACCTCCAGTGCCAGGTACTCCCTGTGGGGCACCGCCAGAATAACAGCCTGGCAATCCACCAGGTCCTGCTGGGAGCACAGGGTTATTCCGTACTCGGCCTGAGCCTCTTCAGGGTCAGCCTGCGGATCATGCACATGAACATCGCAGCAGTACTCCTGCAATTCCGCGATGATGTCGACCACCCTGGAGTTGCGTAAATCGGGGCAATTCTCCTTGAAGGTAAGACCCAACACAGCCACTTTGGCGCCACTGATTCGGTGCCCGTGCTTGACCAGCCGTTTGACCGTCTGTTCGGCCACGAACTTGCCCATGTTGTCGTTGGTCTTGCGCCCCGCCAGGATCAACCTGCGGGTGGTGCCCCACCGCCTCTGCCTTATAGGTCAAATAATACGGATCGACACCAATACAATGGCCACCGACCAGGCCGGGCCTGAAAGGCAGGAAATTCCACTTGGTCCCCGCGGCCTCCAGTACGTCCAGGGTATCGATATCCAGGCGATTGAAAATCAGTGCCAGCTCGTTCATCAGGGCAATATTGAGGTCGCGCTGGGTGTTCTCGATCACCTTGGCCGCCTCTGCGACCTTGATACTGGCCGCCCGGTGGACGCCGGCATGCACTACTGTGCTATACAGGTTGGCAACTCGCTCCAGGGTCTCGGGAGTATCACCTGACACCACCTTGACGATGGTTTCCAGCCGATGTTCCTTGTCACCCGGGTTGATTCGCTCCGGGGAATAGCCCACATAAAACCCCTTTCCGTCATCAGCCCGGCCCCCACCTGACCAGGGCAAGCCAGACGCTTGCTCCAGCAACGGCACACAAACCTCCTCGGTGCAACCGGGATAGACCGTGGACTCGAAGATCACGATTGCGCCCGGCTTGAGATGGGCACCAACAGTGCGACAAGCCCCCTCCAGCGGACTCAAGTCGGGCCTGCGGGCGGCATCGATGGGCGTGGGTACCACCACAATGATAATCCCCGCCTCGCCCAGCCTGGCAGGGTCACTGGTGTACTCCAGCAGTGCCGCCTGCGCCAGCTGTTCCGGTGAAACCTCACCGCTGGGATCCCTGCCGGCCCGGTAGTGCGCGAGCTTCTGCTCATTCAGATCAAAACCGATCGTCTTTTGCTGCCCCCCGAAAGCCACCGCCAGCGGCAAACCGACATAGCCCAACCCTACTATCGCTATCGTATCCAAAGCGTCACAATCCCCGTATCTATTGCTTTTGCAGTTATTTGTGCAACGCATCTCACTCCGGTGAGAACCACGTTTACAGCGTTGTGGCGAGAGTATAGTGTTTATCCCAAAGTGGTTCTACGCCAAAGCGTGACTCAATACACAGTTCCGCAAAGCTTACTAAACTAGCCTGGATGATGACCTTATGCTTAGCAATGTCGGGCTATACAGCTACCTGACTGCCTCGATCAGCTACGCGGTACTGACCTTGTTATTGATCGCTTCCGTGCGCGGACGCCGCTTCGGGAACGTGCTCATCGTGGCCAGCGCATTAACCACTGCGTGGGCGTCAACGGTTGCTGTCGGGACGCTGACGGAGTACCCGCCCGTGGCGTCTGATTCAGGTCCTGGAGCTGCTGCGGGACGCCGCCTGGATATTCTTCCTGCTGCAACTGACCAGCCTGCGCTTCGACGGAACCACGGAATTCCTGCGAGGCGTAAGATGGCGACCAATATTCATCATCGTCCTGGCCTTGGTTTTCGCCATTTTATTTCTGCTCCCGGCTACTCTCGCCTACTTTTCGATATGGCTTGATGCCCTGAAAGATATTGGGTTCGTCGTTTGGGTCGGCATTGCCATACTGGGGCTGGCTCTACTGGAACAGATTTTCCGCACGGCAGTCGGCGGTGAGCGCTGGTCGATAAAGTACCTTTGTTTCGGTCTCGGTGGTTTGTTCGCCTTTGATTTCTTCATGTATGCCCAGGCTCTGCTGTTTCGCGAAATGGACCCTCAGTTGTGGCAGGCCCGCGGGCTGGTCAGCGCCTTGGCTACGCCAATGATCGCTATAGGCATAGCCCGCAATACAGACTGGAAGCAGCAGGTACAGCTTTCAAGACAGGTGGTATTTCACACAGTAACTCTGCTGGGCGCCGGAATTTACCTGATCCTGATGGCGATGGCCGGCTACCTGATTAAGTACCTGGGTGGTAGCTGGGGGGGCGTGCTGCAGATATCCTTCCTGATTGCCGCCGGCGTCCTGCTGCTCGCATTACTGTTTTCAGGAAAGATCAGGGCTAAAACCCGGGTTCTCCTCAGCAAACATTTTCTCAGCTACAAGTACGACTATCGCGAGGAATGGCTGAAATTCACCGAGACGCTGGCCAGGATAGGCGACAACGTGCCGGAAGGCATCACCGGCACCATGGCCAGGCTGGTGGACAGCCCTGCCGGGTTGCTTTGGGGGAGCCGCGACGGGACCTACTACCGACTGCTATGCCACTGGCAGATGGCGGAGCCTGAGGGGGAAGTGCGAGATGGCGAAACTGGCCAGCTGGCTGCGGCAAAGCCAATGGGTGATAGACATTGACGAACTGCAACGAATTCCCGACCTTTATGTCGACCTCGAGGCACCGCAGTGGCTCGAAAAAATCGAGGATGCCTGGCTGATCGTCCCCCTGATGTTCAACAAGGATCTGCAAGGCATCCTGCTGCTGAAACATTCGCCCTTACAACAATCGATCAACTGGGAGGACCGGGACCTGCTGAAGACCGCCGGGCGCCAGGCGGCGAGCTACCTCGCCCAGTACATGGCCAACCAGGCACTGATAGAAGCCCGTCAGTTCGACGCATTCAACCGTCTGTCTGCTTACGTGGTTCACGACCTGAAAAACATCCTCGCGCAACAGTCCCTGCTGTTCTCGAATGCGCAAAAGCACAAACACAAGCCGGAATTTGTGGATGACATGATTACGACCGTAGGCAACTCAGTCAATCGCATGACCAGCCTGATGGAACAGATGCGCAGTGGCGTCAGGGGCAGCGAGCCAACGGAGCTCAGCTTATCTGAGCTGTTGCAGGACGCAGTCACTGCGCGTGAAGGGCATTACCCCAAACCCCGACTCACCATAATGGCAGAGGATTGTATCGTACTCGCGGATAAAGAGCGTCTGCAAACTGTTTTCGGCCACCTGATCCAGAATGCGCAGGAAGCCAGTGACAGCAGCGGCCGGGTCGAGGTCAAGCTTTGTCAAGCAAGACAGCACCGCCGTGGTAGAAATTTCCGATAACGGCAAGGGCATGGACCAGGAGTTTCTCAGGAATCGGCTGTTCAAGCCTTTTGACTCCACCAAGGGCCTGACCGGCATGGGTATTGGAGCATTTGAAAGCCGGGAATTCGTCCGCAGCCTGGGTGGCGACATCAAGGTTGAAAGCACGCCTGGGCAGGGCTCCCTCTTCCAGGTTTTTATTCCATGCGTACACAGTTAACGGAACTAATAAACACCATGACAACATTCCAGGGGATTCTACCTTGAAGGAAAATAAAAAATACCTGCTGGTAGTAGAGGACGACAAGGGCCTGCAGAGCCAATTGCGCTGGGCCTTTGAGAATTTCGAGGTCGTCATCAGTGGCGATCGCGAAGATGCCATAGCGCAACTGCGCCGCGTCCAGCCCGGTGTCGTACTACTGGACCTGGGCCTGCCCCCCGACCCGGGGGGCGTCACCGAGGGACTGGCCACGCTAACCGAAATTCTCGCCAAAGTACCGGAAACCAAGGTGATCGTCGTCACCGGCGACAACGACCGGGCCAACGCGGTCAAGGCCATAGGCCTGGGCGCTTACGACTTTTACCAGAAACCCGCGGACCCGGAGATTCTGAACCTGATCGTCGAGCGCGCCTACCGCGTGTACGAGCTGGAAATAGAGAACCGTCGACTCAGCCAGAACCAGGACAAGATGCCTCTGGCCGGGCGTCATTGCCACCAGCCCGCAGATGCTGGCCGTGTGCCGTACGGTTGAAAAAGTGGCTCCAACAGATGTCACCACGCTGCTACTGGGTGCCAGCGGCACCGGCAAAGAGCGCTTCGCCCAGGCACTGCATGAACTGAGCAACCGCGCAGGAAAGAGAATTGTGGCCATCAACTGCGCCGCGATCCCGGAAAACCTGCTGGAAAGCGAGCTGTTCGGTTATGAAAAAGGCGCCTTTACCGGCGCCACCCAGACCACACCGGGCAAAATCGAATACGCTGATGGCGGCACACTCTTCCTGGACGAAATCGGCGACCTGCCGCTGGAACTGCAGTCCAAACTTCTGCGTTTCCTGCAGGAGCGCGTGGTAGAGCGAGTAGGCGGCCGCAAGGAGATTCCCGTGGACGTGCGGATCATCTGCGCCACCCACCAGGATCTCGCCACCCATATAAAGGATGGGCGATTCCGCGAAGACCTCTACTACCGGATCAGCGAAATCACCATCAACATCCCCGCACTGAAAGACCGGGAGGGGGATGCACTGGTGCTGGCCAAGGCTTTTCTGCAGCGCTTTGCGACCGAACATGGGCAGCAGCGTCAAAGGTTTTGACCCCCGCGCAATTCACGCTATAGAGACCCACGAATGGCCCGGCAACGTGCGTGAACTGGAGAGTCGGGTAAAACGCGGCGTGATCATGGCGGATAGCGCCTATATCACCCCGGAAGATCTCGAGCTGGGCCAGCCAGCTGAAGAGCCACTGCCCCTCAATATGAAGCAGGTACGGGAGGACGCGGAGCGCAAGGCAATAACTACGGGCAATGAATCACTGCAACGACAATATCTCAGAAGCGGCCAACGCCCTGGGTATTACCCGACCGACACTTTACAGCCTGATCGAAAAACTGGGTTTGAAGGATTGAACTGAGCGACTTTGTAGTGGTTCAGACCTGATCTGTACACAATCGCGACCATCCCCGCTTGGGAACCCCCAACTTGGCCACCAAACCCCACCGTGAGGGAGGGCATCGTTCGGGAGTTGGTTGCTTTTCATACTAGCAGGCTGAAAACACCATTCTGGACCATGAGACTTTCTTGCTGTCAGCTTTCATTTTGAGCAAGTTTTGGGCCGAGGCATAACAGATTCCAACCGGGACGTGATCAGAAAATTTCTGGCTGCTCCATTCCTAATCCCTGTACAATCACCCGCTCATGAGCAAAGTTTCTGTTGGTTGAATTTGTTTCCGACCGCGACAACTATAATCGCGCCACTATTGCTCGTGGAGAGCCCTAACACGGCTATTTCTCAGGCAGTATGCAAGCGCTTAGTGAATGCAGGCAGACTCTATCTATCACGCCTGACAAAATCTGGAAAAAGAGGTACAGGAGGAAGCAACTTGAACTCACCGTTACAGGCCCAAACCAAATTACTTAGTATTGAGGTCCAGTTCGCCATAAAAATTCTAACTCTGTGCCTGCTTTTGCACATAGGAGCAACCTACGCTGAAACCCCGCAAGAAAAAGGTTTGGCCATAGCGCTAGAGGCGGATCGCAGAGACTCCGGTTTTAAAGATAGCAGCGCTGCATTGGAAATGACCCTTAAGGCTGCTAATGGCACGGTCGTTACAAGAGAAATGCGTCAAAAAACCCTTGAAGTAGATGGCGATGGCGATAAAACCATTATGGTATTTGACCGCCCCAGAGACCTTAAAGGCACTGCGATACTTACCTACTCCCATAAAACCGGCGATGATGACCAATGGCTATATCTTCCCGCCCTGAAGCGAGTAAAAAGAATATCTTCGGCTGACAAATCCGGTCCATTTATGGGAAGCGAATTTGCTTTTGAGGATCTCTCTTCACAAGAAGTCGAAAAGTACAGCTACCGATATCTGGGCGAGGAAGAAGTGGAAGGCGAAATGTGTTTCATACTCGAGCGCATTCCGATGGACAAAAAATCAGGCTATACCCGCCAAGTTGCATGGCTAGACCAGGTGGAATACCGTGTGTTCAAAATCGACTACTACGACCGCAAAAGCGCATTGTTGAAAACAATGGTTATGAAGGACTTCCAGCAGTACTTGGGGCAATTCTGGCGCGCGAAGGAGATGATCATGCACAACCACCAAACCCAAAAGTCAACGACCTTGAGCTACAAAGGCTACCAATTCCAACAGGGGTTAACTCCGCAGGAGTTTTCCCGGAACGCGCTATCAAACGTGCGATAGACCAGACAGACGCTATCCAAACCTGCTGCGCTAATGCGTTACTTTAGATCTCTCATCGCAATGTGTGTCGCAGTTGCCAATGCGGCAATCTCTGCTCCAGTAGAATCTGCGCTGGCTCCAGAGTTGTTGTCTATCAGTATCGATAAAATCACAGAGACTCAAGCGAATTTTGTATTCGAAGTTTCCAGCGTCACCCCCTATCATTTCTTTACAATGGAGAGACCTGCCAGGGCTGTCATAGACTTTGCGCAAGTGAAACCTTATCAGACATTGCTGAACTTGCCGCTTGAAGAGACCCCTGTTGCAGCTGTCAGAACAGGCTTCCAGGCCGATGGTACGACGCGCTATGTATTTGATCTCAAGAGTGCAAGTGCAGCCAGCGTTCAGGCACTGCAACCTCACTCTGAACAAAATTATCGAATAATCGTGACAATTGAACGCCCCGATCAGTTAGCCTCCAACACCGACAACCACGTTTCACGTTCAGTAATCGAGGGATCAACTTCCCCGCAGCACGAGAGACCCGCCCCGCCTGCAGACACACAGGGCACAGACACGGATACGCTAACCCCGTCGTCCACAGATAGCCCTGCGGGCGAGTGGTCAGGGTACGCGAGCCTGGATGCCCGCCTTTTCCCTGATTCACCAGCATACTCAGGCCAACGCGACCAGAATGCCTCTGTCGCACTACGGCCGGAGTACTACCGCGAGTGGGACAATGGCGGCCAACAATTCAGTTTTATCCCTTTTGGGCGACTGGATTCCAGCGACAGCAAACGGACCCACGCCGATATCAGGGAGCTGTACTGGCGCATGCAGCAGTCGAACTGGGCAAT
Organism: uncultured Gammaproteobacteria bacterium; assembly: GCA_963765545.1. Taxonomy (GTDB): domain Bacteria; phylum Pseudomonadota; class Gammaproteobacteria; order Pseudomonadales; family Halieaceae; genus JARRPM01. Next base: position 1,420,004 of record CAVXWW010000004.1, read on the forward strand.
CAAAGCCGGCATCGACGTGGTGTTCTGGGGCGTCGCCGAATCCCAGCATCTCGTTGATATTATCAACCAGACTGACCTTGTGGAGAATATCGATGGCGAGGACAAGCTTGGCCAGCCCATGCTCAACCTCGACTACCTGACGAGCTGGGGGACCTGGCAGGCCTATCTCATGCCCTACTTCAGGGAGCGAACCTATGCAGGCAAACACGGGCGGCTGCGAACAGACCCACCAGTTGACGTTAACAACCCGATTTATGACTCGAACGATGAGGAGTATCACCTGGACTTCGCCCTGCGCTGGACCCAGTATATCGGCGACTTTGACATCGGTTTAGGTTACTTTTCAGGCACGATTCGCAACCCACTGCTAATCCCTTCCGACGCGGGGGGCAAACCCACCCTCACCCCGTACTACGTACAGATTGACCAGACCAGCCTGGACATGCAAGCAACTGTGGGGGCCTGGCTGTGGAAACTGGAGGCTATCTACAATCAGAACAAGGTGGATGACTATTACGCTTACGTGGGTGGTTTCGAGTATACGCAGTTTGGCATAGCGGGAACGGCAATGGATTTGGGCTGGCTGCTCGAGTACAACCATGATCAACGCGGGAAACGCTCACTCACGGTGCTGCAGGATGACATATACTTTGGCATGCGACTGGCGGGCAATGACATCGCCAGCAGTAGCCTATTGGCTGGTCTCATGGTTGATACCGACAACCGCTCTACTTTCATCAACGTTGAGGCAAGCAGGCGGATCAGTGAACAATGGACACTGGCCCTGGAGACCCGTTTTTTTGTCAATATTGACCGGAACGACGCTTTTTACTACCTAAAGTCGGATGATTATGTGGGTATTGAATTGTCCCGCTTTTTTTAATCACCCCGGGAGGCTTGTTCAAGAGGCAAACTGCCGCGCGAAAGCGGTAGATTCAGGCGCCTGGACACATTCTTCCGGCTGGCTTTACGTCAAATCAAGTGTCAATTTTTTTTACACTTCGCCCTCCAGGGACCCGAAGCACCAAACTACAAAAATCTTATCTTGTTGATTTATATAATTAATTTATTCTTGGCACGCAGTTTGCTTTGATCATAGTGACTTTCAAGAGTTGTAAGAGTTGCAAGACCACCAATCAAACGGCAGCACAGTGCCACGGAGAGAAATTATGAAAATGTCAGTGCTTAAATCCCTGCCGCTCGTTGCTGCCACCGCCGCAGCAATTGGTGTGGCCAACCCCGCGCAGGCGGACGCATATGCCGTGTCTGCGTCCAACATCACCGACCTGTTTATCACGGTGACAACCGTTCCGGAGACTCCCCCCCCGGGAATTCCCATCGTCACCGGCCTTGTTGATTCGACAGCGAGTGCTACTTTGCAAGGCGCTACCGAGATATCGACCGAGACCGTCAATGCTCTGGCGGTGAATGCGCCGGGTTCCAATCCCGCCAATACGCGGTTGGATAATGTTTTCAACCAGTTTGGCCAGACCAACGCTAACTACTCCAACGCAGATGCTTCTGTCGATTCGGAGCAAACAGAGGGTGATGATTTCACTCAGGTAAGAGCAATCGGCGAATCCTTTGGTGTCGGCGAGTTAACCGTCACCGGTTCCCTTGGGGAAAATAAGTCTACTACCGGTTTTATCGTCAACATCGAACTTATCGACACTGCTTCTCTGAGGTTTGACTTCAATGCATTCAAGTACCTGCAGGCAGCACTGACTGCAGATTCGGAAGTCCCGGGCTCAAGCGCACAGGCAACCTTGAACGTGGTAGTAACCATTAATGATGAATTAGGTGATACGGTTTTCGAATGGGCGCCTAATGGTGCTGTTGGCACAATCACTGGTGGTACTGAAACGGCAGATGCCTTTTCACTCAACCAGAACATCCAGACCGTTTTCCCCGGGCAAAGCCCCACCTCGACCCCGTCGGGCTGCACAATTAGTCCCGTGAATATGGCGGTGGGTACTGGTTTCGGGAATACCTGCTTTGGGTGGGATCCCCTTGATCCCCTCGCCTTCGCCTTCTCCGCCTTCTCCCAAGATCTTGGACCTGGCTTTTATACTATTGGCCTGAGCGCGAAAAACTCAACCGCTATCACGTCTGTACCCGTACCAGGAACTCTGGCGTTGATGGGGCTGGGCCTGCTGGGGTTCTGTTCGTCGCTGCGCCGACGTGTCAAAAAGGCCTGATCCTTCGTTAGCCCGCCGGCAGTGAGTAAACGTTACTGACGACCGGTAGAGAGTTGAAAAAAACCGCATCCCCGATGCGGTTTTTTTGCTGGATGCACCGCCCGTCCTGAGGCGGGTTGACATCTGTCCCCACCCTCCCCAACCATTGGGCTATGCCGATTCCAGCAAATATGGAATACTCTTCCAAGTTCCACAACGTACTCCATTGCGGAAATTATTCGACCAGTTCTCGTCAGGCCAGGATATGCGCCGAATGACACCCCAAAGTAGTCCATCCCTGAGTGAACGACTGGCAGGATGGCTGATCGACCAGCGGCTTGTCCTGGCGCTGGCCAACCTGCTGCTGATGGCTGTAGTGGCCACCGGGGTAACCCGACTGTCCGTTGAATCAGGCAACAGGGTGTTTTTCAGCGCCACAGACCCGAATTTGCTTGCCGAGTTGCAGATCGAGGATACCTACGGTAAATCAGACAACATCTTAATCGCCCTGCGGGCAAAAAATGGCGATATTTTTACTAATGACAATCTCGCGGCGCTGGAAGCCATTACTGCGTCAGCGTGGCAAATGCCACACTCTATGCGTGTTGATTCCATAACGAATTTCCAACATCCCAGCGTCGATGGCGACGATATTCAGGTTGCCAATCTTGTCGAGGGCGCCGGGAGTTATTCCCCTGAGCAACTCACACATATCAAGCAAATCGCTTTAGGTGAAACCGCGCTTGTAGGTCGTCTGGTCGCCGCCGATGGCGGGGCCAGTGCCATTAACGTAACACTTCGTTTACCCGAGAATGGATATGCCAACGCGGTTGCCGAGGCCGTGGCCTTTGCCAGAAAGCTAAAGCGGGACCTTGAAAAATCACAACCCCAGCTGGATATCTATCTGAGTGGAATCGCGATAACTGAACAAACTCTGGCCGATGTAACAGAATCCGATTTCAAGACCTTGATACCATTGCTGGTTGTGCTGGTACTGATACTGCTTGGGGTACTGACCCGCTCTGCCACCGCTTCAGCCTGCACCTTAATCGTAATATTGCTGAGCATCCTGATAGGTATGGGCGGTGCCGGCTGGCTTGGCATTGGTATCAATAGTGTCAATGTATCCGCTCCAACGATCATAATGACCCTTGCCATAGCGGACTGTGTGCACATTTTTTCGACTTTCTTAACGAAGTTACGCAATGTTGGCGATAAAAGGAAAGCCGCGTTACATAGCCTCACTGAAACCCTTTACCCTGTATTCCTGACCAGCCTGACTACTGCGATAGGGTTTTTGAGCATGACCTTCAGTGAGTCGCCGCCCTTCCAAGAACTGGGTATTATTTCAGCCATAGGCGTTTTCGGAGCCTTTTGGTTGTCGGTTTCGGTGCTGCCGGCCCTGATGCTAGTATTTCCCGCCCAAAAAGGTACCACATCCGACATGGTGCTTCCCTGGAAGCAACTTGCAGGGTTCGTCGTTCGGCAACAGCAATTGATAACTGTCATAACCCTGATTGCGGTATCCGTTGCTGCTTTTTCGATATCTAGACTTGAACTTAACGATGACCCTGCCGACTATTTTGCCGATGAGGTCGATCTCTCCCGGGCCATGTACTTCATTGAACACCATCTCTCGGGCACCCAGCAGCTCAAGTACTCTCTTAGTGCCAATACACCAGGCGGAGCCCTTGATCCAATATTTCTGCGCCAGGTAGACAGATTCGCCACGTGGCTTAAAAGCCAGCCACAAGTCGTCAACGTGGATGTATTCTCCGACATGATGAAACGACTTAGCCAGGTTATGCACGGAGATCAAATTGACTGGTATCGGCTTCCTGAAAGCCAAGAAATGGCCGCACAATACAGCTTGCTGTATGAGATGTCAGTGCCCTATGGGCTGGACCCCGCCAATAGGGTCACTGCGGATAAGTCTTCGATACTTCTGCAGATCACCACGAAAAACCTGAAATCGCAGGGCTTGATCCAATTCGAGCAAAAGGCCAGAGATTGGCTCCAAGCCAATACACCCGAAATCGCAACGCGAGGAGCAAGTCAGTCACTCAGTTTTGCCTATATCGGGCAGCGCAATATCGAAAGTATGTTGTACGGTTCAATCTTCGCTTTGTTGCTGGTCTGCGCAATCCTGATGCTCGCATTTCGCTCGCTCAGATATGGACTGGTCGCCATTATCCCTAACCTGTTTCCAGCGTTGCTTACCCTGGGGCTCTGGGGCCTGCTGGTCGGGGAAGTCAACATGGCCGCAGCGGTGGTATTCAGCCTGACTTTCGGGATCATAGTAGACGATACTACCCATTTTCTCGTGAAGTACATCAAAGCACGCAGAGAACTGGGCTTTGATCCAGCTGAGGCTATCGAGTATACCTACCGCAGCATCGGACAGGCTCTGCTGACAACCTCGGTCGCCCTCGCCGCGGGGTTCTTTCTCTTGGTGGAATCAGATTTCATGGTCAACTCCACCTCCGGACTACTCGTGGCGATCACCATTTCTTTTGCGCTGCTGTTGGACCTGCTATTTCTACCGGTTGTGTTGCTCAAGCTGGACCGCTGGCTTGAGCAGCCAAGAACGGAATCAGCCCAATGATTTCAACAGCTTTTCTGCATCGACTCGCGCCTGCCACTCGCCTTCAATCTTAAGTATGCGTTCCAGAACCCTCTTCGCCTTTGCCGTTTCGCCCTTTGCAATGAGTGCTTTGGCGTAATGATAGTTGACTGTCTGGTTGTCAGGTGCATCAGCCACCGCCGACGCGAGCAACTCCAAAGCGCGGTCGAACTGGCTCCTTTCAAGCTCTAGCACGGCCAGTGTATCCTGTATGTTCACATCATCAGGTTTCAAGGAATAGGCTTTCTCAGCATACACCAGGGCCTGGGCTGGATTGTCCTTCGTCAAGATTACAGCCAGGTTATTAAGTGCAACGAGGTTACTCGGTGAAAGCTCAAGGACCCGTTCATACAGTGGAGCCGCAAGACTTGTGTCACCTGACAGCATGTGTATATTTGCCGCAATAAACAAGGGTCGAGAATCATCAGGAAACCGCTTGCTTGCATCGGATAGCTTTTCCAAGGCCAGCGCATCATTCCCCTGCAGTTGATACGTCTGGGCGAGGTACATTGCAATTTCTGCGCTAGGAAGGCCGGTTTCCGCCGCCCGCAGATTTCGTGCGGCTTCCTCCAGTTTACCCTCTCGCAGCGCCAGATAGCCCCTCTGTGCCAATAGTTCGGCATTGGTCGGGTACAGCACGGTCAATCTGTTCAACAAGCTGCGGGCAGCTTCATAGTCACCCGCATCCGTGAGCCAACGGGCCTGTACCAAACCCGAATCAAGGTGCTCAGGTTCACTTTCAAGTGCAAGCTTTATCTGTTCCTGTGCCGATTTCATGTCTCCATTCTTTGCGTACAACCTGGAAAGTTGAAAATGTGCAGCTCCGGAGTCAGGGTTTGAACTTACCGCCATCTCCAACCACTTGAGCTGAAATTCAGGCTTACCCTCAATTGAGGCCAAATCGGCGAGAGCAAAATAAAAGGGTAGATATTTTGGATCCTGCTCAATGGCTCTAGCATACAAGTCGGCGGCAGCAGGGGTGTCTCCCTCTCGAATCAAGGTTCGGGCCAAATTTGCAGTTGCGTTGACGTCTCCTGGATCGACCTCAAGCGCATGTCGAAAAGAAGATTTTGCGGCCTGTGTATCGCCGAGAGCCAACTGGGCTCCAGCGAGGAAGGTCCATGAAGTCGAGTCATCCGGGCGGGACTTAGTCATTTCCTGCGCCAGACGCAGAGCCTCATCAAATTCACCGTTGTTCATATAGCTCAGATATGCAGATATTTCTTTAGCGACTATCTCGGCTTCGCTCAATTGACCTGACAGAAAACTGTCGTCCGCCGACGCAACTTGGAGGGGAGCACTTCCCGCCGACGTAACTTCCAGGGCAGGGCTCCCCATCGTCGAAGCTGTTGAGGTGATGGGAAGTTCTGGGGGGAATCCCTGCAGGACAGCCAATGCAGCCATTAATTTTAACATTTCTGGATCCTCGGTTTGGGCCGCACTGTAGCTTGACAGTATTTCCTCGGCCCTTTCGTAATTTTCTAGTCGGATACTAGTTAAAGCCAACAATTTTACTGCAGTGCGATCAGTTGGATTTTGGGTGTAAAACTGGTTTAAGAGCTGGCTCGCCTGCTCCAGGTTACCCAAATAGTAATGGGTAGCCCCTAGATAAAAAACAGCCGGCATATATTCCGGCCCGGCACGATTAGTTTTGGTCAAAAATGTTTCGGCAGCTTCATAGTCTCCATTGATATAAGAGAGGTATCCATCCGCATAATCCAGAAGCGGATTCTGAGTATGAGCTTTGCGGGCAAGGTCAACAGACTCGCGCGCTCTTTCAAGCTCGCCAATTCTGAACAATAGAAATATTTTCCTGAGGTGATCCCCCAATTGCCCCTGGCCAGCCTTTATCGCATTATCATAGGCCCGCAGTGATTCTTCATAATTCAAAAGGTCATTCTGTACATTTCCTAATATCGTCCAGGCCTGGGCATAGTCGGGGTTCTTGGCCAGCAAGTTCGTCAACAAGGAAACCGCCTGCTCATTATCTCCAAGAACGGCACTCAGAATTGCCGTGTTCGTAATCAAAAGAGGGTCTTCCGGGATAACCTCTGAGGCCGATGCTATCAATAGTTCTGCTATCTCAGGTTTCTGTAGCACCAAATAGGCCCCTGCCTGATAAGCCTGAACTCGTGCGAGCCTCTCCGGATTAGTTATCTGCTGAAAATCCTTATCTGAGGTCAAATCTGTATATCTGCCCTGCAGCCAGAGGGATTCGGCGTAAACATCGATATTGTCTTCTTTCGAGAAACCGAGTTTCCAGGACTGCTCCAACTCCTTTTCAGCGGAAACCACATCTCCTAACTGCATATAAACATTGGCGAGCATATTTCTCACTTCAGCATTCTGCGGATATTTGACAATGGCATTTTTTAATTCAATAACTGCACTTTGTAGAGCACCTTCTTCAACATGTCCTTGTGCGCGCTGCATGTAATCGGACTGGCTCGACTCCCCACCACACGCTGTAAGTGAGACGTATAAGAATACGATCAAAAACGAGGCGACAGCGCCGCTAACTGCCTTCATGACTTGTTCAGTATGGGAAACACCTGAGCGGCCATAGTTTGTCATCTGCTGACTTACCATAAATAATCTCAATATCACAAAGACGAGCTAAATAATTTTCAACACGATGGAACGCAACCATATTCTACTCACTGCCATGATAGAATACTGCAAAAGCGAAAAGTGTTCTGTGACAAGGATCACAAATGCTATAAGTGTACAGGCGGGAGCAGCTCTAGAGATCCGGCATCGACAAGAGGACGCTCTCTACTCAAAGAGCTCTTTCGACTGCTTCCTGAAAACTCGAGCAACTATCACATTCGGCTATCATTGTCGCAAGCTCCCCAGCGGATCGTTTGTACTTTTTTTCTGTAAGAGTCGCTTCTACAGCATGCGTTATTGCGTCCAAGGTCAATCCGTCAGAACGCAGGTGTATTCCTGCACCCGTTGTTGCAATCGCCTGCATATTCAGATGCTGATCGAGGTTACCGGCAACTCCGATGACCGGTTTACCGTGAGCCAGAGCCTGGTATGTCGTTGGGCTACCTCCATTACAGATCACCAGGTCTGACTGCCTCACCGCATCCTCTCCGGGCAGGTAACTCGACAGGTAGATATTATCTGGCTTGAGTATGTCAATTGTTGCGCCGGCCGTTGAAACCAGAGCAATAACATCCATTTGTCCGAGTACCGCAATGATATCAGGCAATATAGACGCATGACCTGAGCTGCCCAACGTCACATAAATTACCGCTGGTCCATCTGGAATCTCACTCCACCAATCCGCAAAGGGTATGCTTGGCGACCAAATAACCGGACCGATAAATCGGTGATTCTCTGGCAACTCACTGGTCTGGTAAACACCCGGCAGGTCGGCATACAGGGTGTAATCGGCATGGGTATATACCTCACACAGGTTAAATCCCAGACTCTTGAGACCATAACGGCGCCGCAACCTGTGCATGGGGATGCTGTGGAGCGCGAAAGCAAGAGGTCGCGCCAGCGAGAACACCCACTGCCCCAGCCTCGGGCCCAGCAGCCTCGTAAGCGGCAATTCGGGCACCGTATAGTGCTGCAAGGTATAGGGCGACCAACATGCATTGCTGATGGTAATATAGAGAACACCTGCCAGCTCGGCACTCACCGCCAGGGACAATCGAAAGTCCCCCACTACTATATGGGGCCTGACCTCCCCAATAAGCCGCAGATCCTCCTCCACATAAGCCGACAGGGTCGGCAAGTCGTACAATGCCGTGCCACTGGCGAGAGCGGCCATAAACTGATCCGGCGAAATTGATTCGATTTGATGCTCTTTGAAGCTGAGTTCGCCCAGCAATGGCCGATAGTGAAATGAGTGGGCGAAATGCACCTCATATAGTGCCGGGTCAAGGCTCTGAGCCAATACCAGTGGGCGCGCCACATGCGCCAGGGTTACTGACTCGGAAAAAAAAAGTATCCTGGTCTTTTCCAGCATAGGCCGCGGATTATCCATGAGGTATCAGCTGCCCGGATCTACCAGCAGGCTCTCCAGGGGCGGCCGAATAGAACGAGAAGTAGGCCGGTCACCAAAGCCCACCCGCCCCATGTAGACACGTCGGCTGACATCGCCACTGGCGCCAAGCATGGCGGCGAGCTCAGCGGCTACCTTGCTTGCAAGTTCACGCTCACTGGTTACCCCGGTAAACTCGCGCGACTCGGCGACGTAGCGGGAGAAAATCAGCGGTGTCATTTCCGGCTGGAACTGCAAGCCCTGCCGGGTGGCCTCCAACCAGAAGCGCTGCATAGCTCCACCGCCGGCGATATAGTCATCTACCGTTTCCAGCGGGTGCTCTGCCACGATGACAAAGTGGGCCGCGCAGCGCAGGCCGGTTAACAAATCCATCTGCAGGCGTGGCAGCCAGGTGCCGCCAAAAAACCGGTTAAGCATACAGACCCGATCCCAGCTTTCAAGCGCCCAGCGCATGACCTTGCCCGTCATTACATCAACGCCTACCGCGTACTCCGGGATACGGTCCTCACTGAATTGGGCGCCCCACTCCACGTTCTTTTTATGTACCTCGTAGGCTTCCGGGGTGGTCAGCCGGATATGGGCGCTACGAAACAACAGCCTGGCCATCTGCCGCCGTTTGTAGCTTCCCTCCAGCCAGATGACCCGGTAACCCTCTCCTACCGCCCCTTCAAGTGCCCTCTTGTGACCGGGCAACAGGGGGCGTGTTGTAAATGGCCGACGCTGGGTGACGCGTGCTTCTACGAACGGTTGTAGTGGACTGCTTACAGTACTCTCGTCCGGGTGCAGGTGGACATCGATCAGCAGAGCGGTTTCCGGGGTATCGGGCCTGCGCTTGAACTCGACACGCATTCCCTCGCCTGAGGCGGCAATTGCGATGGTCTCCAACAGCGCACCTACCGCGATCTGGCTGGATGTGCCGTCAAGGTCGTATACACACCAGTCTCGGGTATCACTGGCGTGAACGACCAGATGGTGATCATCGACTATTTGGAAGCGCCAGGGCTGGTCATTATCACCGCTGGGGGCCCAGCGGGCCTCGTCCAGGATCCGCTCAATAGGGCGGTCATATGCTTTTTCTTCCGCCAAAGCTTGAGCATTGGCGGGCTTGGCCATCACCATTTTGCGTGCTATTGCCAGGCCAAGGCGCTGAATGGGATTGTTGTTTCCACCGGGGCGCCAGGTCCTGGTCAGCTTATTAAGGTAGGCATCGAAATGAATCCCTCGAGGAGCAACCGGGACATCTCCCCGGTTGAGCAGTATCTTAAGTGCATAGGTGCCTGCGAAACCAGCACATAACTCACAGGCCATGGGCGTGGAAGGGCCCTTCTTGGCATTGAAGTCCACGCGGTTTTTATCCGCCAGGTAGCTCAGTTGCAGTCGCGCCGGCGCGAGCCCAAGCATAAAGCGCAGGGCCTGCTCATCCTCGCTCTGGCCGTCCATACAAAAATACTCCTCGAAGCTCATCTGGCCTGGCATGAATGCCAGTAACGCCGACCCCATCCCCAGAGGTGCGGCCGTCAGGGCAGGAATTCCCTTCGCCTCACACGCGGCGAAAACCTTGTTGCGAATATCCAGGGCGAAGAAATCCAGGCTGTCGACATATATATCCACGCCCTCGAGGAACTCATCGAGATTGTCATCGTCAACCCCATTGGGGAACTTGCGCACATCCAGCTCAGGATTGATATCGAGCGCCATTTCAGCCATCACATCAACCTTGGGCCGATTCAGGTGGCTGACAAATGCACCGGCCTGGCGATTAAAATTCTGGATTTCAAAGCGGTCAAAATCTGCGATATTGAAGTTGCCAATACCAAGCCGGGCCAGGGTGAGCAGATGGCTGCCGCCAACTCCGCCCATGCCGGCTATCGCGGCCCGTTTGGTGCGCAGAATCTGCTGCTCGACCTCAGTGACCCAGCCAACGTTTCGGGAGAATGCCTGTTGGTAATCGAACATCTAATATATGACCATTTTGCTATGCGCGTTTCGATGAATGCCCGCAGAAATTATGTCGAAATAGCGCTGGGAATTTAAGTTTAGCGGATAATTCAGTCGCCCCAAGCCCATATAACTACAGACTTTTCACCATCTTATACTCTCGGCTCTGAGTCTAGCCAACTTCTAAACCAAACGCTTCCGTTTTGGCCCTCCAAATAAACATTTTGGGACATTATGCAAGTGATTTACCATTGCGGTGGCCTAGCGGGCAACCGATCTGCTGTTATTACAGAGCAGTAACTGCTGCTGATCTGGTCCAGAGGTAAGGCATTGATATTTCATGCTTTCGCCGTTTTGGCCATATTGCCCGGAATCATGGTCTGGAATCGCCTAAAAGTAAGCGCACTACCTAGCCTTTATAATCCTTCTTGATTTTACGGTGGATCTCCGAATAGAGCTGCATAAGGTCCGCGCTCACTTTGTCCTGTGGCCTATCAATAAAATAGGGAGCCCTGACCCCATGGTAATCGATGTCCTGCCCAGCACGGGCAAAAGCCAAACCTGAGCGTTTCAGCATGCGGGGCAAAAACGGTTCCATCATGGCGAACACACTATTGCGGTCGGTGAGGTCGATAAGCGCAGTGGCGGCCAGAAAGCAGGCCACTGCGATGACGGAAAAAGTACGACGCTCCTGTTTTGAATAGTCCATTGCATCAATCTGGCCAAAGCGCGTTCTTCTCTCACCCGAACGGCGTCGGAATTCACCATCTACCGCCAGCCGGGATATTTCGCACATCTTGCCCCGATTCAGATCCAGGCTGCCAATGAAATCCGGGTCGAGACTATCAACACAGTTCTTCTCAAACGGCAGTAAACCATTCAACTGACCGGAATCGGGGGCAACCAGCCGTACGCAGCCCGCAGATTTACCACTGGACCTATGAATTACAAGGGCATGGAGAGAACTGGCATCAAATTCGTCTTTTTCCTGACGATCAGGAAATAACTGCGAGTCTTCATATGCAAATTCCTCACAATACACCCTGAAACGAACGCCGTAGGTTTCAGCTTTTTGCTCATCTGAATTGGCCAGCACAATATCAAAGTACTGCAAGAACTTATCGGCCAACGATTCCTGCGCTTCTACCAAACCAATGTCCTCCATGATACCCAATTGGAACTCAACCAGAATCTGGCCAGTACTGGGAGAATTGACAAAACCAAAATCTGTTGGCTTGCAAGATAGCTCCCATCGCTTAGTGTGAGCGACAAGGCTAAAAAGCTGGCTACAGTAGTCGAAGTCATCCGCTCAACCCTGGCCCATCGCCACCTTCCCTGTCCACGAGTATGACGGAAACGATCTTCACTGTCGTTAAACCGACTTAACCATAACGGGTACAAGCGCAGTAACAGCAGACTCGATCAATTTGTAGACCTGCCTGAACCCCTCAACACTCCCATAGTATGGGTCTGGTACATCTTCCAGGCCCTGCTCAGGCAAGTGAGAGAGCAGCAGGCTAATTTTTTGGTCATGCTCCGGGGGGCAAATCTTCATCAAATCCTGAAAATGCGTGCGGTCCATGGCAAAAACGAAGTCACTGTCAACCAAATCAGTCTCGGTGATACGACTTGCCCTGATCCTGCCCAGGTTCACCCCCTCGGAAGAAGCTATCCGCTCGGCGCGCTGATCAGGTCTGGCCCCAGGTTGGGTCACGCGCGTACCTGCAGATTTTACTCTTACCCCAGGACCGACACCTGCGAGATTGAGGTAATGCCGCATCAGGCCTTCAGCCATTGGCGAACGGCATATATTCTCGGTGCATACAAATAGTATTCGGAGCTTCGGCTTGAACAAGGACAGAGAGTTAACTCCTATGTTTTTTGACTTACCACATTGATCGCACAGCCCCGCCGGGCTCAAGTTTACCGGATCCAGTTGAATTGTAACGTGTATCGCCAGCATCGCCTTCGCTGACCCGACCACACCTGAAGTATTAGCTACTCGCAGGCTTGCTGGCCCGGCCTGCCCATTTCGAACCTCGCCTGGAGAAACAGATTGTTACCATGCAAGTGCCCATGTAGTCATGGCTAAAAAAACAGCTTTATAAGCTCACTTATTCGCATCCCACTGTTTATCGACAAACGCTATTAGCGTTGCCCGGATAGCATTGGCTTCACATAGTTCACAGGTATCGCGTAACTTATTCCAGACGGTTTCTCGAGCACCGACTCCTTGCTTTCCTTAACCAAAACACTATTAATCACCCCAATCACCCGGCCGGAAGCGCGCTCGAAAACAGGGCTGCCACTGTTACCCGGATAGGCAGTGGCATCAAGCTGGAAAGCATCAAAACGGTTGTTACGCAGATGTTTTATCTGTGCTGCATTGAGGGCGCGGGAGTTTTCCATCGGCCTGGCAATTGGGGTAATAGCAGATACAATGCCGCGGTGAGTAACAGGGTAAATCCCAATTACCATACCTATCGGAAACCCGGTAAACGCGATTTCCTCGCCCTCCCTGACCGTGTCCGAGTTACCCAGCACAAGGGCCGGAAGTGGCTCACCCTGGATTGCCAGAAGCGCCAGGTCATGGTCCTTATCCGTCGCCACCACCTTAGCCGGATACGCCTTGGCATTAGCGCCACGGCCATAGAAGATCGCCAGTGATTCGTTGTTTTCAGTGTCAATCTTATCCGGAATCACATGAGCATTGGTCACCACTTGTAATCCATTACCGACCACGAAACCGGTACCGCGGTAAGAGACCGCATCCCCCTTTCGATTGGGCTGGCGCGGTGGGTAGGCGGTGCCCACGCCAACAATACTGGGACGCACCCGGTCAATCACATCGGGCAGGCTGGCCCCAAATGCCGGCATCATCAAGCCCCACAATAACGCCACGATCACCAGACGCATATGAGGTACCTGCTTATGCCGCTGGTCGCGGCTCGTGGATTTTTCATTATTCAAATCAGTTCCCGGCCAGAATATCTTCTCAAATCAGTACCTTATAGAGGCTACAATAGCTTACTCAAAGCCACAACACATATCGCCGTAAACGCTGCCTGGAGAAACCTTCCCGATTACACCCGGCGAATGTGGGGACATGCCAGTAGTCTTCCAGTCTGGCCCCTATGGCTATTCTGCCAGCCCGAGAGGCCTCCTGGGCCATCCGCACCCGGTTGAAATCATGCTTTCGGGTGCCTCGACAAGGCCGCTGGACTTGGCCCCATTCCCGCCCGGGTGTTTTTTCATCAATATTGACTTGCCGGCAGGCCTCACGGTGGCTTGGGCCATTTATTGCTCCGGGCTTCCAAGCACTTTCATGAGTGCTCAGGGCCCTTGCCCGCCTCATCACCAGAATTAACGTTAAAAATTTCCTGCAAATTACTGTTTTAAAAAGAGTAATTTGAGTTACTCTACGCATCCGGACTCAGCATGGCCAAAGTACCTGCCCCGAAATTTACCGGGGCAGCTTGATACTGCTGTCATCAGACTTCGCCATTCTTGAGACCCGCTTCACACATGGGAGAATATTTTCGGCAGGATGTGAAACTGCGTGCTACTTTGATTATTGGGCCGACGCTGCCCACATTTGATGTCAAAGCCCGCACACAGTGCGCAAAAAATGTAGAGCAAAAACAACTCGTTGCATAAGAAGTAGATCGACGCTGGAGTGGGCTGTACTGCCCTCCCCAGAGCCGAGAGGGGTTTTCTACCCCCGAAGTAAAGGGATTTCAGAATGGCTACGGTAAGAGTTTTTAATCATCACCTGCATTCATCATTCTATTGGCTGATACTGGTAGACGCGATCCTGTTCGTGCTCGCTTTCTATGCCGGCGCCTACCTGTACTTTCTGCCACAAGCCGGCGGTTTCGAGAGTTATCTGGGCCAGATCCCCGTTCGCGCCAGCCTGTTCTCCGGTGTCACCGTCCTTTCCCTGGCCGCCATGGGCCTCTATGAACCCAGAATGCGTGAGGGCGCGTCCGGCATTTTGCTGCGCACTATCGGAGGCTTCGTTGCCGCAGGTATGGCGATGGCAGTCATATTCTATCTGTTGCCCGAACTGCACATGTGGCGGGGCATCTACTTTTACGCGGCGGCCACCGCTTTTACCGCCAACCTGATGAGCCGCTCTGCCGTTACCAGCTTCACCCGCAGGGAGCAGTTCAAGAATCGCGTGCTGGTCTACGGCTCCGGCGAGGCTGCCAGTACTATCAACAAATCCATGCGCCGCCGGGCAGACCGGCAGGGCTTCACCATCGTGGGCTTTGTCCGGGTGGGCGGGGAAGATTCTGTTGTAGAAGGTGAGCGCATCATCAACCTGCGCCAATCGCTTGCTGACTACACAAAGCAGACCGAAATTGACCAGATCGTCGTTGCGCTGGATGACAAGCGCGACAGTATGCCGATGGAGGAGCTGTTCAAGTGCCGCCTGGATGGGGTAGAAGTCTTTGACCTGGTGAAATTTTTTGAGCGGGAAGCAGGCAAGATCCTGGTGGATCACGCCACACCGGGCTCGATGAGCTTTACCGACGGTTTCACACGCAGCTCGGCATCGAAACTCGCCAAACGCTGGTTTGATATTATCGCCAGCGTTGTGCTTCTCACCGCCGCCTGGCCCTTCATGCTGTTAACCGCCCTGGCGATCTGGCTGGAAGACGGCTTCGGCGCGCCCATTTTGTTCCGCCAGGAGAGGGTTGGCCTGAATGGGAAGACCTTTGATGTGCTCAAGTTTCGCAGTATGAGTGTTGATGCCGAGGGTGACGGTAAGGCGCGCTGGGCGACCAAAAACGACAGCCGGGTGACGCGGGTGGGTAATTTTATTCGCAGAACCCGTATTGACGAGCTGCCGCAGATACTGAATGTGCTGGCCGGTGATATGGCGTTTATCGGGCCCCGCCCGGAACGCCCCCAGTTCGTGAAGGAACTGTCAGATACCATTCCCTATTACAATGCCCGGCACTGCGTGAAGCCAGGCATTACAGGTTGGGCGCAGCTTTGCTACCCCTATGGGGCCTCGGAAAATGATGCCCGACAGAAGCTGCAGTTCGATCTGTACTATGTCAAAAACCACAGCCTGTTCCTGGACTTCATGATCTGCCTGACCACGGTGGAAGTCGTCCTGTTCGGCAAGGGCGCTCGATAAGCAGCGCCCTTCCACCCCCCAAGCGATCCGCTGCTCGTCCGGCCTCCCTATCCTTCTAATCGGTTATAGATCCGCCTGCCTAAAAACCTGTTAGCGAGCCCCGCAGATGCGGGCAATATGACCCAAAAGTGTCAATAAATTTTACACTTTTGGGTTGTTGTGTGCAGTTCGTCACGCTATTCTATCTTTTAAGCCTTGCTCGCCCTGAAAAGGGCACAGTCGGCGCGATTCTTGCTTGCTCTGTATTATCATTACCAGCAGCACCAGACAATGGGCAGAAACAGCGGATGGAAGTAGTCCTCATCACTCTGGGAGCACTCGGTTTTGGCGCTATCGTGATAGCGGCCTACGTGTTTACTGTCGCCGCGCGAAACTACGTGTCCAGTGACCATCAACAGGCGCTAAATGGCCTGGCTGCACCAGGCACAGACCCTTTCGTTACTCGCAGCCCAGCAGACCGGCGCCGCAGCTCTACCCCGGTAAAGTTTCCGATGAGCATCAATGGTGTGGTCGTTCCCCGCGACAGGCGCAAATCTTCGGAGCGCCGAACGGCTGCCTGATAACGGCAAATCCCGCCTCGTTCCACTCGATCTATCCAGCCGGCTGATGCGTTACCGCAGATGCGACCCTGGCCAGGCCACTAATCACTGCGCCCGAAAGGATTAGCCAGGACCCATCACGTCTTTTCCTGGGTTTCCTGTTTGGCCAATTGCACCTGATCGAGCTGCTGGCGGTACGCATCTGTCATTTTATCCACCCCGGCCGGCGTCATGCGGCCCTCGTTACCGGCAAATACATAGGTGCCGTATATCGCAGAGGCAGACATCAACCCCGCCGATACCAGCCGGGGCTCAGCACCCTCGTCTTTCATGCTGTTAGCAAGATCCAGAAAGCGCTGCATACAATGCGCATACATCTCGTCGTCTGTTTTGGCCATTGTCACTTCCCGTAAATTCAGTTGTAGATTCTGTTATCGATTTTTGTCGCGAGAGGAGCGGTGTGCTTTATCCGCCACGCTTGAATATCTTGCGCCGCGAGTGCTCCATCAGGGCCCACAGCACGTTACTCGAACTGACCTGCCCTACCAGCTTGCCATTTTCCACTACCGGGCGGCGGCGTTGGCGGCTGTCGAGCATGGATTGTGCCACCTCCACGATACTGTCACCGGGCTTGCAGGCTACTACCTCACTGCACATGGCCTGGCGCACCAGCGAGTGCTCCGGGTCGCCATCGTTGTATATAGCGTTGAGTACGCCCTTGATGCAATCGAGCTCTGACAAGATCCCGACGACATCGCCCGCCTCATCTGTAACCGTGAGGCCTGTCAGCTTGTACTCAAAAATGATCTCAATGGCCTCGACCAGGTTTGCGTCAAGACTGACCGTGAGTGGCTTTGGGTGCATACAATCGCGAATAGTGGTTGGTTGGGGCATTTCAATAGTTCCCGTAATCAGATGCGGCTTTAGGACGGTGCGGGCGGTGCAGCAAAACTGAGCCCGGCACATGGTAACAAACAAACGGGGGGCGCAAACAGCCCGGACGGCTGTACCAGTAGCCTGCCGGCAAAACGCCACTATCGGGCATCCCGAGCTTGAGGTGTTTCGAACTTCTGGTTAGTCTGCACCGTCAATTCACCCTTGCTGGCAAGGACGTAAATATGCCGCGGTTGTCGCGCCGTGTTCGTTTGATAACTGCGGTTCTGGCTGGCTCATACCTGGGCCAGGTGCTTGCGGCGCCCGAAGAAAGCCAGCCCTCACCCGCCGACTGGTCCGCCGAGGTTGCGGTAGGGGTTGAATACGACAGCAATGTGTCTGTGGAGGAGATTGATGTCACCTCAAACCAGGGTGACTACGCGATGACTCTGGACGCGGGACTGGGCGTCAAAAAAGATTTATCGCAGCGTACCGAAGCCTCCCTCACCTATGACTTCAGCCAGAGCATCTATGACACGTTCTCGCAGGTGGATCGCCAGACCCACATGCTGGGCGCCGAACTGGGGCTGGATCTGAGACGGGCTGACCCGGCACTGTCAGTTTATTACATTAACTCCCGCCTGGACGGCAGCCAGTTTCTGGAAATGACCCGCTTGTCGCCTTCGGTATCGGGCTTCCTGGCGCAAAAATGGTTCGCACGTGGGGCCTATGTCTATGCCGACAAAACCCTGCACGATCGCAAGGGTCGCGACGCCACCACCAATGCCGGAGAGGCGGATCTGTACTTCTTTGTGAGGGGGCTGAGACAGTACTTCAATATCGGCTATCGCTACAGAGACGATGACGCCGATGCCAATCAGTACGACTACATCTCCAACAGTTTCAAGGTGCGGTATGTGCAGCGTATCGAGCTATTCTCTCGCCTGACCCGGCTTGAACTCGCCTTGCGTTATGAAGACCGTAACTACCAGTCGGATACCCCCAGCATCGGCGAGGAGCGCGACGACCAGCGCTACCGGGTGCGAATCGACTTTGAGGTGCCGGTCTATGGTGCAGCGGCTGTGCAGTTTTTCGCGGGTTATGCGGACTACGAGTCCAACTACTCACCCGCTGACTATGACCAGACGCTGGTGGGCACCCGCTTTATCTACACCTGGTGATTGATTGCAACCGGGATAACTTGTGCTGTCAGGACCTGGTCGGGCGCAGTAAGCCGAAACCGTAAATACTGTCGCGTCCGGGAGGGCCAAGATCTTCTGCACTCAGGCATAACAGCTCGAGCGCATTGTCACCGGGCTGCAACTGCCGCAGGCGGGCCACCGCGGTTGCAGCAAACGGCACCGCGAACGACGTGCCGGAAGACGACGCATAACCGCCACCCGACCTGGCATGCCTCACCCCGACACCCGGCGCCGCGATATCCAGGTAATCCCCGCGATTGGCCAGGCGAAAAACCTGCCCCTGGGCATCGACTGCGGTGACGGCTACAACAGTGGAATAGGCCGCAGGGTACATAGGCTCAGCCACTGGGCCACCATTGCCGGCCGCTGCGAGGATAGTCACATTGCTCTCGGAGGCACGCTTGAGCGCGGTCTCAAGCAGCCGGTTGGGCGGGCCAGCAAGGCTGATATTAACCACGTCGACACCCGAGGAAATTAACCAATCGAGGGCCATCACAAGACTCACGGTACTCGCAATCTCACCGCGTTTTTCATCCTTCTCAAACACGCCGGCGGCAAACACTTGCGAGCTGGGTGCAATACCGACATAGCCAGCACCGTTACCGGCGATAATGGAGGCTATGGCCGTACCGTGGAAGGTCGGCAATACCGCCCCTTCCGGGGTGAACGCCCGGGTCTGGATACTGGCATCCTGCAGCGCCGGGTGAGACACGTCCACCTGGCTGTCTATCATGCCGATTCGCAGCGACATCTGGTCTGTATCGGCGGGAAACTCGACAGCGCTGCGAGGCAACATACCATCACCGCTTTGCTCTGAAAGCGGATCACCGGCGGTGTAGATGTGGTTCAGGTCAACTTCCGCCCGGTCGCCACCCACGATATCGATGACACCCTGCCGGACGCTGGTGATATCAAAGCTGGCCGGCGCGGCAACTTCGGCCAGGCGCAAGCCCATACCGGGAAGGTCTGTCACGGTGTCGAACAGGTAGCCCTCGTCAGCCAGCTGGTCGAACACTTCAGGCGCGGCCATCACCAACCACTGCCCCTTCTGGATACGACTTTCATCGACATCCATTTTCTCGATCATCTGGTCGATTTCGTCTTCAATGCGCTCTTCCACCACTGTGGCTACCCGCACCTCTACTGCTGTCTCCACACCGGCTTCCACACTCGCTTCGACGCTCTCCTCCACAGTAGCCTCAACGCTCTGCTCTACAGTGGCCGCCAACTCCTCCTCTACCGCAACCTCGATAGCTTCCTCAACCTCCTCGGAAACACTTTCAGCAATACTGTCCTCGATGCGCTGCTCGACGGTACCCTCTACCGACTCCTCCACGATAGCCTCGATGGTCTCCTCGACATCCTGCTCGATCTCGTCCTCGATGTTGCCCTCTAGCGTGATCTCCAGGTTGTCGGTGATACCCTGCTCAACCTCATCTTCGATGGTCTCCTGCAGGCTTTCCTCCACCTTCTCTTCCACGGTGGCTTCAATAGCTTCGGCGCCCAGCACCAGCACCCGTTCCTCGACCTGTTCTTCAATCTGCTCCTGTACGCTTTCCTCCAACTGCTCCTCGGCCTGGCGCTCTGCCGCCTCCTCAACGGCATTCTCCGCTATATCATCCAGCTCGGCCCCGAGGACCAGCTGGGCATTGGCTGGCTGGACACCCAGCGCCAATGCCAACAGGAATGCATGGCCAAAACCGGCGCAGACGGCGGCCCTACCGGCTATAATCGGCATAATCCCTTTACCTTTCAGTATGTTAGATGTAAACATAGCGGCTGACCCCACTGGGCGTGCTCTGTCTGGCCCTACTAGGATGACGGCCAGCATCAGGAATAATTCCCCCGGATGGAATAGAATCCACCCGTTAAACGTCACCCATAATAACAGGATTGGAATGTCGATGCTCAGCGATCAACAGCGCGAGGCACTGCTCGCGGAGCTGGGCGGATTACGCAAGTTCTGCGTGTCGCTGACAGGCACTGTTGCCGACGGTGACGACCTGCTGCAGGCCACCGTCGAACGCGTGCTGCAAAAAGGCATGCCAGAGGATGCCCACGTGGCCAAATGGGCCTACCGGGTATGCAAGAACGCCTGGATCGATGAGATCCGCTCCAGGGACGTCCGCCAGAGGTACCCGCAGCTGGTCACCGATGAGGACAACGATTCGCCCTCAGCAGAGCAGTCTGCGAGCGGGCAGAGGGAGCTGGAATCGGTAAGTGCGGCACTGAATGGCTTACCTTCGGAGCAGCGCCTGGCACTGACCCTGGTGGCGATAGAGGGCAAGACGTACGCCGAGGCAGCAGAGATACTCGAAGTGCCGGTGGGAACGATAATGAGCCGAATAGCTAGAGCCAGGCGCCAACTGGTAGAGCAAAGAGGCCTGCAGGATGACAATTGAGATGACCATGAACGCGACAGAGCAGGATTACGAGTTACTTTCACAGTACCTGGACCAGGAGCTGTCCCCGGCGACCGTTCGCCAACTGGAGCAGCGACTGGCTACTGAACCGCGTTTACAGGCCCTGCTGGGGCGACTGCAGGTGGTGCAGCGTGAACTACAGCAGACCTACAACCAGGCCAGCATCGGGCCCGTGCCCGCGTCGGTCACCGCACTGCTGCAGGATCCTGCGGCGCAGGCCACCGATACCCTCTCCAACAATAACCTCTCCAGTGATATCCCCTCCAATGTCGTGTCACTGCCCCGCAAACGAACACCCGCCTGGGGCTTTGCCCTGGCAGCCTCACTGGTAGTGGCCGCCTCGGCCACGCTGGTGAGCCAGTGGGAGCAGCCCTCCGGTGCGGGAGTAGATAGCGCACTCTCACTCGCCCTGGAGAACACCCCTTCACGGGGCTCAGGCTGGGAGACACTGGGCGACGGCCGCATGCTTCGGCCTGTACTGAGCTTCCAGAGCAGCACCGGCAGCTGGTGCCGGGAGTATCTTCTGGCTGACGGCAAGGACGGCTGGCACGGTGTAGCCTGTCGCGGCGACAATGGCTGGGACACAATGGTTGTGGCCTCAGCCCGGGTCACTGGCTCAGCCGCCGAATATCGTCCTGCCGGGGCCACAGATTCTACCCAGGTTGCCGATTTTATCGACAGGAACGCGGCAGGTATCCCGCTGGATGCAACCGAAGAAGCACAGGTGATGGACCGCGCCTGGCAATAGGCACAGGCCACACAAGGCTGGATTCGCGCCGCGAAAACCGCTGCATAAATGGCTGAACCAGGGCCGCGCCGGCAATCGCAGCACCCCGCCCCTTCCATAAACCCCCGATTTTCGCCGCAATTACGCAAGAATATACAAAGAACCAGTCGATAATGGTTCGGCCCGGCTATGGACGTTATTTTTGTGTGGGTATGATTTGCTGCTTAAGACAGGAAGAGAGAGTCAGGGCCTATCGCCTCATGTTGACGGTAGGCCCTGGGGGTCAGCGCAGAGGGCTAGCGGTCCCTGCTCTGTGAGACTGTTTTCGGCTATTTCCGGCTTATGTGCCAACTGCTCAACGCAGCGCGACCCGCAGGGCGGGTTCGGCTGGACCGGATTCCGATAAATAACTGAGGCGGGAAGTGGGGGCTGCAATGATTCTTCTGTATGCGAGAATCTTGTTGCGCCCAATGCCCCTCACCACCACCTCTAGCGGTTTCACTCCACTTTCATACGGATAACGGATCAGCGACAGGACTTATTCCCAATTTTGGTGAAATTTTCCAGAAAATTTTGTGTGCCCCCTGATCCTGCGAAAATCAGGCCAGATGGCCCGGTTTTACCCACAGAGCAGGGAAAATCCGGTCCCGGTTGATCGCCGCTAACCCGACAGCAACCACCTTCAACTGCGGCACATCGGCTATCATACCCCTCCACTCCAGGTAGACTCAGTTTATGCAACACGGCAATTTCGATGCGGACCCCGATAGCCGGATAAACTGGCAAATCATCAGGCACCTGATCCCCTACCTGCTGGAATCCCGCTACCGTGTGGGTCTGGCACTGGTATTCCTGCTGCTGGCAAAGGGCGCCATCCTCCTCATACCCTTTTTGCTCAAGCACCTGGTGGACTCGCTGGACGGCCAGCCACTTGAAACCCTTGCTCCGGGCCTGCTGGTCGCGATGGTGCTGGCCTACGGCGCCGCGCGCTTCTCGAACGTCTTCTTTTCTGAACTGCGGGACACGGTGTTCGGGCGGGTCACCGAGCGTGCAATGCGCCGCATCGGGTTACAGGTCTTTCGCCACGTACACGCCCTCGACCTGGAATTTCACCTCAACCGGCGCACCGGGGCGCTGGCCCGGGAAATCGAGCGCGGCACGACCGGCATCAGTTTCCTGATGCGCTTTTTTGTGTTCAATATCGCCCCCACGCTGCTCGAAATTGCCATGGTGGTGGGTATTTTCCTGTACAACTACAGCGTGACCTACGCCCTGATCACCCTGGTATCGGTGCTCGCCTACGGTTTCTTTTCGCTGCGGGCGACCGAGTGGCGCACCCAGTTCGTGCGGGAAATGAACGCGGCGGATTCCGCCAGCAACACCCGGGCCCTGGACAGCCTGCTTAACTTCGAAACCGTCAAATACTTCGGCAACGAGCGCTTTGAAGCCCGCCGCTATGACACCGAGCTGGAAAAATGGGAGCTGGCCCGCCGGCGCAACCGGCTCTCGCTGTTTGGGCTCAATGGCGGCCAGGCGCTGATCATCGCCCTGGCGCAAACCAGCATGATAGGCCTCGCTGCCTGGCAGGTGCGCAGCGGGGAAATTACCCTGGGTGACTTCATCCTGATCAACCAGTTCATGCTGCAGCTGTTCCTGCCACTGGGCTTTCTCGGCTTCGTGTTCCGCGAGATCAAGGGCTCGATGGCCAATATTGAAAAAATGTTCGAGCTGCTGGCCTTATCACCGCAGGTGGTCGACAGGCCCGGCGCCGACGATCTGCAGATGAAGGGCGGCCGCATCGAGTTTGAGGGGGTCAGTTTCGGTTACGACCCTGAGCGGGATATTTTGAAAAATGTCAGCTTTGCTATCGAACCCCGGGAGAAAGTCGCGGTGGTGGGCGCCAGCGGGGCCGGCAAGTCAACCCTGGTCAAGCTGCTGTTCCGGTTTTACGACCCGGTCAGCGGCCGCATCCTTATCGACGGGCAGGACATCGGGCAGGTCAGCCAGGCATCGTTGCGCCGGGCGATAGGCATCGTGCCGCAGGACACTGTGCTGTTCAACGACAGCATTTTCGAGAACGTTCGCTATGGCAATCCTAAGGCGTCAGATGAGGAGGTAGAGCAGGCGATCCACCTCGCCCACCTGGACGCGTTTATACTCGCCCTGCCCAGGGGCCGCGACACCCTGGTGGGGGAGCGCGGCCTGAAGTTGTCCGGCGGTGAAAAGCAGCGCGTATCCATAGCCCGCACCATCCTGAAGCGTCCGCCTATCCTGGTATTTGACGAGGCCACCTCCTCACTGGACAGCAAGACCGAGCAGGCCATTCTTGCAGCCCTGCGTGAAATAGCCCGGGACCACACCAGCCTGGTCATCGCTCACCGGCTCTCCACTATTGTCGATGCTGACAGAATCGTGGTGCTGCACCAGGGCGAAATTGTCGAAAGCGGCACACACATGAAGCTTCTTGAACAAGGCGGGCACTATGCCGAATTGTGGCAGGCGCAGCAGCGACGGGAACACTAGCCGGGCCAGCTCAATCTGCGGGCGGCGCCAGCGTGTCATCATCGAATTGCACAGGCACAAACAGGGCCTTGTGATAGGTGACAACATCCGGTTCACCACTGGTGCGATACCAGGTGGGCGTCAGGGTGGAGCCCCAGAACGCGGTAACCCCGGCGCCGTAGGGTGAGAGCGGCAGCACCACGCTCCACTTTTTGCGCCCGGTCATAACGCAGACCGACTCGCCACCGGCCTTGTTCTCGATGGTCGTTTCGCCGTCGGCGGCGCAGAGCCGGCGGGCCTCGCTGCGATCAGTGCCCACGTAGCGCAAATCCAGCGTGACCGGGACTTTTTCCCCGTCTTTTTTGACGTACAGGTAATCCCCGTCCCGGCGCGATTTCTCCAGGGTAAGGCTGATGGCGCTGGCACCCGTCACCGGGTTGACCTGCAGGCTCAAATCGACCGCCGGGTTCTGGCCTGACCCCAGGCGCACGCTATTTGTGCATTCGAGTATCTGGTTGCCAAACTGCAGTGGAAAACTCGCAGTGGCCAGTACCTGCGTTTCATCCAGGGACTTGTCGATTCGCTGCACCTGCAGATCGCTGGAGGGGCCCAGGGTCGTTCGACAGCCCTCGCTCAGGTAGAGAGGGGTGCCGTTTTCAAAATCGTCCTGGCTTCTGTAAAACGCCAGGGTCAACTCACCGTTCGCATTGGTATCCAGCTTCATCAGCAGATGGCTGAGCGGGTTACCGTGAGCCTGGCGGCAGGGCTCGCCCTCCTCCCCGGGGCTACATTCATTGGGGTTAAGATCGTCCGTGGGATCGGCGGTGAGTGCCGTGTCAAAGCCGCCGTAATACGCGCCCAGGTAGGGCGCGAGAGCATCATCCTGCCGGCAGCCGGAGACTGAAACCAGTATGACCAACGCAAAAAACCTGAACATCTATACCTCCTCCCGGGGCCCTGGGCCGAACGCAACGACTTCGACCGGCACACTAGCTGTCCGGGCGGCCGATTGTCCAGTGGACTCAAGGCTTTGGCAAGCACGCTGGAAAAGTTTGATTATGGCAGACGGGAAAACCGGGATGCGGCGCTATACTTTACCACTGAGCACGCGGTGACAGACGCACCGATGATGCACGACCAGGCCGGCTCAGCGACATGTCCCGGCATCCAGCGAACACGAACAGGCAGGGTATTGTGACCCTCAACGCACACGAATCGGCTACCCGACTCCAGGCCCTGCGCACCGCCGTTGCTGGAGGCCTATGTTGATGAGGACCTGCACCAACTGCGGATTACCCTCAGGCGCCTGCGCAGTAACCTGAGGGATGCCCGGGGCAAAAATGCCCGACGCTTACGGCGACAACTGGGTGCCCTCGCGCGCGCGACCAACAGCGCGCGAGATTGGGACACGCTGGTGACCAGCGCACAGACACAGCTGCGGCCCGAGCAATTCCGTGCGCTGCAGCCGGCACTGCAAGCCAGCAGGGAAAAGGCACATGTGGCGGTTTACCGCATGTTCCACTCGCGCGACTGGCTCGCAGCCATCGCGGAACTCTCCAGTCATAGTGAGCAATCGGGATCAGCCACCGGTCTGAAAGCCATCACCCCCGGCGAGCTGAAAAAGAGACTGAAGCGCGCCAGAGAATCGAGCCAGAAGGCAATCACCCACGACAAGGACAAGCACTGGCACAGGCTGCGAATTGCCATCAAGGAACTGCGCTATGCCCTCGACACCCGGGCCAACCTGTCACAGAACGCAGCGATGGCAGAGCTGGTTGAGCATTGCAAGTCACTACAGGGGCTACTGGGAGACTGGCACGACACTGTGGTGCATCGACATCTACTAACCCAGCTGTGCGAGGGAGTACCGCTTGATCCGGAAAAACCCGCGGGCAAAGCGGCGAATGCATTGCGCCAGGTTTTGGCGCTCAGGGGGCGGGAATGCCTCAGCCAGGTCAGGCGCACATTGCTGCGGCAGAAGTTCCGAGGCAAGGCAGTGAAAACGATTTTTGCAACCCGGTGACGCGCTTCCCCCAATTTTGAATGCCGGGCCTTGGGAGAACGGGCAGCGGCGATCTAGACACCATTAGCCGGTGTCTGTATCCCATTCGCAATAAGGGAATGTAGTACAGGCTATTATTGAAATACCGGCTGTCCGCCGTAACCTCCGCCCCTACCCAGGGCGGCAACGGGGGTTTCTCCTGTGGGCTGGACAGCTCAACCTCAGCAACGATCAGGCCGGCGTTTTGACCGGCAAATACGTCAATCTCCCATACATAGCCCTCGTAGTCGCGCAGGTAGCGCGTTTTGGCGATCACCCGGCCACTCGCAGAACTCCTCAATCATCTGGCGCGCATCCGCAGGCGGAATTTCGTACTCGAACTCACTGCGCACAGCACCATCGTTGGGGCCTTTCAGGGTAAGCCAGGCTTTATCCGCCGTCTGGCGCACGCGCACCACCGCGTTTTTCCTGGCACTGATATAGCCCTGGGTTATTTCTATACCGTTCATCAATGGCCCGAGCCGAGCACTGTCCACCAGGTATTTTCGTTCGATCTCCTTGCCCATAAAATACGCTCACTTATTCATGGTCGATGTCTTGTGTTTCCCACAGTGGACCTTGTGAGTGAGGGTATTCCACTTGTTATTGCGAGACAATTCACAGCCCAAACAATTACGCCGCAAATTTATCGTGTATCGGCAGCGGCTTCTGATACTGTTTCGCTCGGGGCGTCCCCGGGGTTTTTGACATGATCTTGCCATGCACGCCCAACCTGTATGAAACGAAAGGGAGTTTTAGGTGGAATTGATCAAAAAAGTCGGAACAGTCGCCCTGTGCACCCTCGTGCTAAATCTCTCTGGATGTGGTTCCAGCGAGTCAGCTGCCGACCATGTTGCCCGGGCGAATACGTTCATTTCCAGCGCCGATTACAAATCGGCCACCATCGAGCTGAAGAATGCCTTGCAACTGGATAGCCAGTCCGCCGAGGCCCGCTTCCTGCTCGGAAAGATCTACCTCGAATCGGGCGATATTGCCTCTGCCGAAAAAGAGCTGCGGCGAGCCGTGCAACTGGGGTGGAAGGCGGACGATGTGCAACCGGCACTGGCACGCGCACTGCTGGCACAGGGTGAGTACGACAAGGTGCGGGAGATCAGTACCGCGGGGCTGTCCTCCGCAGTAGAGGCCCGCCTACTTGCCTCGCAGGCGCGTGCAGCCATGGCCCAGGGTGATACCTGGGAGGCTGAGGAGCTGATCGACAAGGCACTGGCCAGAGCACCGGACTCCACCGAAGCACTGCTTGCAAGTGCACGGCTCCTGGCCAGCCGCAATGAAGCTGGACGCCGCCAGCGCGGCAGTAGACCGGGTGATTGCACTGGATCCGGAAGAAGGCAGGGCCTGGAGCCTGCGCGGCGATATTCTCGCCTCGCGCCAGGATATCGCCGGCGCCATGGCCGCTTATGACAAGGCCATCGCGCTCCAGCAGAACAACTTCGGCGACCTGTTCAAACGGGCCGGGCTGAACCTGCAACAGGGCAATTTTGAAGCCGCCCAGGCCGATACCACCACCATGCTGGAAAAAGCGCCCCAGCACCCCGCTCCCAACTATATCCAGGGACTACTGCACTACCAGGCAGGCAATTACGAAGAGGCCATCTCATCGCTATCAACTGCCGAACCCGCGTTCAAGCAGTACCCGCTTGCGCTCTTTTTCCTGGCCAGCGCCCAGCTGCAACAGGGCAATATGGACCAGGCGGCGGGCCTTGCGGGGCGTTTTCACAATATCGCACCGGATAACGTCACAGGGCCGCAAGCTGCTGGCCACCATCCGCCTGCAACAGGGAAAAAATGACGAGGTCCAGACCTTGCTGCAGCCCGTGCTGGAGAGTATCCGGATGACATAGATGCACTGAACCTGGCCGCCAACGCCCTGCTGCGCGACGGTAAAACCAATGAGGGCATAGAGCTGCTTTCCCGGGTGGCCACACTGCAGCCGGATTCACCGGTCGCGCAGGTGCGACTGGGCGCCGGGCTGCTGATGGGTGGCCAGGGCGATGCTGCCTCCCAGCATATGGAAACCGCACTGGAATTGAACCCTGAATTCCAGCAGGCCGACATACTGCTAGTACTGAACCACCTGCAAAAGCGGGACTTCCCTGCCGCGATAGACGCCGCCAAGGCCTACCAGCGCCGCCACCTCACCAGCGTTACCCCCTACAACCTGCTCGGTAAGGTCTATCAGGAGGCGGGCCAGCCAGAGGAGGCCCGGGCGTCTTTTGAACGCGCCCTGGCACTGGATAGCGGCGACCCGGCTGCCAATCATAACCTCGCGCAGATGGCTATTGCCGACGAGGATCTGGCAGCGGCCCGCAAATACTACGACGCGGTACTGGCCGAGCATGAGGATTCCGTGCCCACCCTTATTCAACTGGCCATGCTGGACGCCCGCGAAGGCAACGAAGACAGCCCTGGTCGCACACCTGGAACAGGCAACTGCGGCAGATGCCACGGCGCTGCAACCGCGGATACTGCTGGCACGCTTCTACCTCGGCAAAGGCAAGCCCGAGCGGGTCGCCCCGCTGTTCTCCGGCCTGAGTGAGCAGCAGCAAAAGACACCAGATGTACTGCGGGTTATGGCAATGGCGCAATTGGCCACAGGGATGCGAGCTCCGCGCAGTTCACTCTGGAACAGCTGCTGGATTCTGCACCCGACAGCGCGCCGGTGCGCCATATGATGGCCATGGCTGCGGCCGGAACAGGCGACAACAAGCGCGCGGCGCAAGAGCTGCAGAATGCGCTGGCGCTGGACGAGAACTATATCCCCTCAAGAATTGCACTGGCGCGGATCGCACTGGCCAGCGATTCGCCTGAACAGTTCGAACAACACCTGGAAAAACTGGTAGAGCTGGCACCGGACAATCCCGATGTCATACTGCTGCAGGCTGCCGCGAAACGCAACAGTGGCGATATGGCAGCCGCTCGCGATCTCGCTGAAAAGGCCTTCAGCATTGCACCATCGACCAGCACGCTGATTGTGCTTGCAACCTACCAGGAAGCCGCCGGTGACCAGGAGGGTGCCTTGCAGCGCTACGGGCAGTGGCTGGATGAGCATCCGGAGGACATGGCGCCCGTATGGCGCTACGCCAACAGCCTGCAGCTTGCCAGCGACTGGACGAGGCGGGGCAACAGTATGACGGAGGTAATCAAGGCCGACCCGGACAATCCATTGCCCTGAACAACCAGGCCTGGATTATCAGGAACGACGACCCCGCAACAGGCGCTGGAATATGCCCGCAGGGCGGCCGAGCTGGCGCCGGATTCCGCCGACGTGCTGGACACTCTGGCCGTGGTCGAATATATCAACAAGGATTACCCACGCGCCCAGCGCAGTATCGAGCGGGCTCTGGAGGCCAACCCCACCCACCCTCCCTGCTCTACCACAGCGCCATGATCGCCGCCGCTCGGGCGACAAGGAGGCGGCAAAAGCCACACTGGAAAAGCTGCTGGCTTCCAATCCCGACTTTCCCGAAATTGCGGACGCACATGCGCTATTGGCTGAACTGAAACAATAGTCTCCGGAATCGCGATTTGGCGACCAAGCGGGGCGAAGCGGCGCTCACCTTGTGAAAACCGCACAATGAAGGGCGTTTTTCGACTTTTCTGCCACTATTTCTGGCGTATCTTGCTACAAAAACGGTATCTAACACCCCTAGACCGGTATTTTTCCTTGCAGGCTACACGGCAATTGGCATGAAGGGTTCAACTCAACGACGAACAACAGCTGGATACAGCGCGCGAAACGCCCTCTGGAGGGTGGCACTTTGCTGTGCGCTGCTGGCTGTCGCCGCCACGGCAACCACCAGTGCCCACGCCAAAAAACCCAAACCACCATCGCTCTTTTCGGAAAATACTGGCGAGGCGCGCGGCAAGCTGCCACGGCAGGCCATGCCGGGTAAATCGCGTGCAGTCAATATTAATCACAGCCACCTGCGCAGTGGCAGGCTTATGCTGAGATCTGCCGGGCGGTATGAGAGTGGGTGCGATGCGTGACAGGCAGGAAGAGTTGGGGAACGGTCGCTTTTCCTGGGTGGGACATGCCATAGGCAACAGGGCCGAACGGGTAGTCATCGGCGTCAGCGGTGACGCAGTGGCGGCCACCTTTTTCCGCAAGGGCAAGTTATTCAAACTGGAACCGCGCGCGGACGGCACTCACGTATTGAGCGAGGTCGCTACGGGCGGTCCTGCACCAGAACTTGACCCTGTGCCGGTGACAACACCCACACCAACTACAGAAACGGACCCCGCATCAACCGGCGCACTGACGCTGGGCCCCGCAACAGCAGCTGATGCGGGCCAGGATATCATCGATGTGATGGTCGCCTACACGCCGAAAGTACAGCAAATTTACGGGACAGCAGGGGCTGAAGCACTCATTATCCAGGCCGTTGCAGAGACCAACCAGGCCTATGCCAACAGCGGCATCAATCAACGCCTGAACCTGGTGCACTCACCGCTTACCAATTACACCGAGTCCAGTGATATCTATGATGACCTGGCACGGCTGAGGTCTACCAATGACGACTACATGGACGACTTGCACGCCTTGCGCGACACCTACGGGGCGGACCAGGTCAGTCTGCTGGCCGATGTGTCAAAGTATTGCGGTCTCGCCTATCGAATGAGCAACCTGTCTGCCGGCTTCGCATCCAGTGCATTCAGCGTCGTGAACCATGACTGCGCCACCGGCTACTACTCCTTTGGTCACGAGCTCGGCCACAACCAGGGGGCCCAGCACGATCCGGCACACGGCAGCGGCGCAATTTATAGCTATGCTTACGGTTATCAGGCCCCGGCAGCCGGTTTTCGCACGATAATGGCATACAGCTGCAGCGGCTGCACCCGGGTCGACCATTTCTCCAACCCGAATGTCCTCTACAATAACGCCCCCACCGGCGATGCCATCTACTCCGATAATGCGCGCGCCCTCAATACCACCGCCGCGACGGTCGCCGCATTCCGGGCACAGGTGCAACAACAGCCGCCCGATGCGCCCGCTGGACTGGAAGCAACGCCTGCCAGCGACAGCGAAATTCAATTGGACTGGGTAGATGCTTCCACCGACGAAACCGGGTTCTACCTGGAACGCTCAGGCACAAATCAGAACTTCGTGCAGATCGCCTCGCTGCCGGCCGGCTCCACCGGCTACCTGGACGACAACCTGGCTGCGGACACGCTTTACTACTATCGAGCCCGCTCATTCAATAGTGCGGGCACATCGGACTACAGCGCTACCGCCATCACCGCTACTGATCCGGCGCCGGTAACCACCCCCTCGGCCCCATCGGGGCTGACTGCAACCGCTACGGGTACAACCAGTATTTCACTGACCTGGACCGATAATTCCGACAACGAAACCGGCTTCACCGTGCAGCGCAGCCCCAACGGCAGCAGTGCCTGGGCGTCTATCGGCACCGTGGCAGCGAATGTGAGGAACTACAACAACTCCGGCCTGCAGGCCGACACGACCTACTATTACCGCGTACAAGCCTACAATGACTCCGGGGCATCCAGTAACAGCAATACCCGATCTGCTACCACTGATCCTGTACCGGAACCCATTCCTGCTGCACCTTCCGGGTTGAGCGCAAGCGCTGGGGGTACAACCAGTATTTCACTGACCTGGACGGACAATTCCGATAACGAAACGGGCTTTACCGTACAGCGCAGCCCCAACGGCAGCAGTGCCTGGGCGTCTATCGGCACCGTGGCAGCGAATGTGAGGAACTACAACAACTCCGGCCTGCAAGCCGACACGACCTACTATTACCGCATACAAGCCTACAATGACTCCGGGGCATCCAGTAACAGCAATACCCGATCTGCTACCACTGATCCTGTACCAGAACCCATTCCTGCTGCACCTTCCGGGTTGAGCGCAAGCGCTGGGGGTACAACCAGTATTTCACTGACCTGGACGGACAATTCCGATAACGAAACGGGCTTTACCGTACAGCGCAGCCCCAACGGCAGCAGTGCCTGGGCGTCTATCGGCACCGTGGCAGCGAATGTGAGGAACTACAACAACTCCGGCCTGCAAGCCGACACGACCTACTATTACCGCATACAAGCCTACAATGACTCCGGGGCATCCAGTAACAGCAATACCCGATCTGCTACCACTGATCCTGTACCAGAACCCATTCCTGCTGCACCTTCCGGGTTGAGCGCAAGCGCTGGGGGTACAACCAGTATTTCACTGACCTGGACGGACAATTCCGACAACGAAACCGGCTTCACCGTGCAGCGCAGCCCTAACGGCAACAACTCCTGGCAAACGATTGGTACCGCAGGGGCTGGTGTTTCAAACTATCTGGATACCGGTCTTGAAGTCGACACAATTTACTACTACCGCCTGCAGTCCTATAACGAGTCCGGGACATCCAACAACAGCAACAAAGCATCGGCCAGGACCGAGGCACCCCCAGCATCAAAGTATGTTCGCCAGCTGGGCTTTTTCCGCTAGCAAAGAAAACCTGGACCAAACCTGCCCTCAACTCGATCCGCTACCACTGATCCTGCACTGGAGCCCAGCCCCACCGACCCATCGGGGCTTGCGGGTCTGTAGGACTGCCGGGTATTTAGTAGGCGCAACAGGAACGCTGCCCAGACAGAGCGCCCAACTGCATCTGGATGAGCTCCTCAGTAACCCTCGTTCATGTTAATCAATGGAGGGGTGATCTGTCAGTAATTTTTACATACCGACGAATTTCCAGGCTAGCCGGCCACTTTAAAAAAACCCAACTCATTGTTTTTAAATGAATAGATTAGACTTGGCGAGCTACTTGCTTTTTAACGAGTAGGTCATAGATAAACTTTAACAATCTTAAGAGAGCACTGCGACAATGTTCCACATTGAGGAATACGTCCCAGTCACCAGAAGGACGCCATCATGAAACTTTTTAACGTATTTACAACTCTGGCACTCAGTTCGGTTCTCCTGGCTGTTGCAGGAACAGCTAACGCCAATCCAATCACGCATTATTATAATTACACAGAAGCTGTAGGAGCCGTTTCTGGCGGATCCGTCACATACGCGTCGGTAGGTAACACACTTACAATTACAATCGACAATACCACAACTGGCCCGCTCAGTTCGGCGATAACCGGAGTGGTTTTCGATATCGATGCGGACGTCGCGGCGGCAACTGTCGTTTCATTCAAAGATGGCACAAATACCGACATAGAAAACTGGGACATAGATTTTGATACTAAAGGCAGCATTACCCCCGGCAACACCAAAGTGGACATCTATTTTGCCAGAGGTAATATCCAGGACGGCATTTACAACGCCGCCAACGACTCAACCCCGAACACGGCTAACTTGGTCCCTGATGTAGCCATCTTAACTCTGCTGATTACCGATCCTGCAGGTTACGCGGGTCTGACCAGTATTAGCAACGATGTTCTGAGAATGCAGAGAACCGGCCTCAATGGGGAGGGTAGCCTGAAGCTTACCGGCTACGACGACCCTGACGAGCCCGAGCCTGACCCCATTCCCTTGCCCGGCACTCTTCTGCTCCTCGGCGCTGGCCTTCTGGGTCTGAGACTGACTCGCAGGAGAGCTCTGTAAGCAGCAAGATTGACTCTTCCTTCGCAGAAAAAGCCCGTTCTTAGCAACGGGCTTTTTTTTGCCCATTGCCTTCTACTCAAGCCCGAAGTACTAACCTTCAGCATTCTCGATCATCGCGCCTTGATATAAATCATAGTTACACCTGCCCGAAGCTGACAGCATGAGCCACCAGTCGACGCCAGCCAGCAGGGACGCAACCATGGACTTCTCCTACACCGACAAAACCAACCAGCTGCGCACCCGCGTAGACAACTTCATGCAGGACCACATCATCCCCCGCATCGGCCAGTGGCGGGATGAGGTGCAGGCCGGGCAGTATCCCGTCTCTTTCATGGAAGACCTCAAAGCCCTGGCCAGATCCGAGGGTCTGTGGAACCTGTTCCTGCCCGGGCTGCGCGATGACGAGCCCGGCACCCGGCTCACCAACCTGGAGTACGCACCGCTGGCGGAGATCATGGGGCGAGTGCCGTGGTCGTCCGAGGTGTTCAACTGCAACGCGCCGGATACCGGCAATATGGAAGTGCTGCATATGTTTGCGACTGAACAGCAGCGCAAGGACTGGCTGGAGCCGCTGCTCAACGGTGAGATCCGCTCCGCCTTCGCCATGACCGAGCCGGACGTGGCGTCCTCCGACGCCACCAATATCCAGACCAGCATTGCCCGGGATGGCGACGATTACGTCATCAACGGGCGCAAGTGGTTTATCACCAACGCCCACCACCCCAACTGCCGAATTTTTATCCTGATGGGCAAGACCGATCCCAATGCCGATACCTATCGCCAGCAGTCGATGGTACTCGTGCCCATGGATACGCCCGGGGTGGAGCTGGTGCGCAATGTCACCACGATTAACCACCACTCCCCGGAAGGACACTCAGAGGTGCTGTTTCGCAATGTGCGGGTGCCTGTGAGCAACCTGATCGGCAGCGAGGGCGACGGCTTCATGATCGCCCAGGCCCGCCTGGGACCCGGCAGAATCCATCACTGCATGCGCAGTATCGGCATGGCAGAGGTGTGCCTGGACCTGATGGTGGCCCGCGCTCAGGAGCGCAAGACCTTCGGCAAGTACCTGTACCAGCACGGCGCCATCGGCGAGTGGATCGCCCGCTCGCGCATTGAAATAGAGCAGGCCAGGCTGTTAGTACTGAAAACCGCGGCAATGATAGACGAGGTGGGCGCCAAGGGCGCGCGCAAGGAGATCTCCATGATCAAGGTCATCGCCCCCACCCTGTTGCTCACCGTTGCTGATCGCGCCATGCAGGTGTTCGGCGCCATGGGCGTAAGCCCCGATACCCCGCTGGCCGATTTCTACACCGGAGGCCGGGTGCTGCGCTATGCCGACGGGCCCGACGAGGTGCACCTGCAGACCATCGCCCGGCTGGAACTCAAGGAGAGCGCCCACCGGCGTCTGGATATCGCGCAGTATATGACGCCGCAGCAGTAGGGGTGTTACCTGTTCCTTAGCTCCGCCTGGTCAAGGCTGCCACTGAATATCAACCTTACGTTGATGGTTGGCACAATCGCGCAGGTATAGATTGATGAGGCTTTGATAGGGAACCCCCGACTCCTCTGCCATACTTTTAAAATACTCAATCACATCCTCACTCAGCCGAATGGTTACGGGCTTCTTGAGCTTGGACGCGTAAGGATTTTTGCGGGACTTCATTTCTGAAAAATCATACTCACTTTTCATAGCGGATCACCCTGGTAATACTGACGCTCTCTGTTTGTGGCTTTCCGTGCCGAAATGATGCGAAGCTCCTCTCCGCCTTCTTGGATTTCACAATGAACCACGATCAGAATTCGAGACTGGTTGCTCAAGCCAAGAAGAAGGTAGCGATCCTCATGTGACGATTGATTATCGTAAAACTGCACCGCGAACTCGTCATAGAAATCGGATTTCGCCTCTTCAAAGGAGACTCCATGCTTCTTTCTGTTGATTCGGGCTTTGGCTGGATCCCAGCTGAAAGTGATCATACATACATCGTATGTACATATGCAAAAGTGTCAAGCGCCTTAACAATTCATTTGCGGCAAGACCTGAAACCCCGAGTCTCCGCACTTTGTCCTGACATAAAAAAAGGGCTTCTCACTGAGAAGCCCTTTTTAACTTTGGTCGGGACGGCAGGATTGAATCACAACACCCGAAGGGGTGTTGTGACCCTGGGGGCTTCGCGCCTTACGGCGCTCGTTGCAAATTACTGGCGCAATTTGTGAACCCGGGTACGCTCGGCCCCACGGGCCTCGCTAACGAACAAGGTCCTATCGTGCTGATCGAATAACAAAAAGGCCTCTCCGCTGGAGAGGCCTTTTTGTTATTGGTCGGGACGGCAGGATTTGAACCTGCGACCACTTGACCCCCAGTCAAGTGCGCTACCAGGCTGCGCTACGCCCCGAAAAGGGTGTCGCCGTTTCGGCGAGGGCGGCATTATACTCAATACCGCCGGTGATACAAAGGCTATTTGGCGGGCTGAAGCGCTGTCAGTAACTCTTCAAGTTCCTGAATGGTTTCCTTGATCATGACCTGGTTTTCACCTTCTGCGCCGTCTGTTTCGCCCTCACCGGTCATCCTCTGCCGGGCGCCGCCAATGGTGTAGCCCTGCTCGTACAACAGGCTGCGAATCTGGCGGATGGTGAGGACGTCTTCTCGCTGGTAATAGCGGCGGTTGCCACGGCGCTTGACGGGTTTCAGTTGGGGAAATTCCTGCTCCCAGTACCGCAGCACATGGGGTTTAACCGCACATAACTCGCTGACTTCACCTATGGTGAAATAGCGCTTTCCGGGGATCGCGGGCAATTCATTATTGTGGCTCGGTTCCAGCATATTCTTCTACTCGGGCTTTGAGCTTTTGGCCTGGACGAAAGGTGACCACCCTGCGGGCGGAAATGGGGATCTCCTCTCCTGTTTTGGGGTTACGGCCGGGGCGCTGGCTCTTGTCGCGCAGATCGAAGTTACCGAACCCCGACAGCTTTACCTGCTCATTGTTTTCGAGGCATCCGCGGATCTCCTCGAAGAACAGCTCGACAATTTCCTTGGCCTCGCGTTTGTTGAGCCCAAGCTCCTCAAACAGGCGTTCGGCCATTTCAGATTTTGTGAGAGCGCCCATGGTTCCGTTATCTAGTTCCTAAGCTCGGCTTTAAAGTTTTTTTCTAGCGAATCAATGACTTGATTCACTGCCAGATTGACATCTTCATCGCTAAGAGTGCGTGAATGGTCCCGGAAAGTCAAACCCAAAGCCAGGCTTTTCCTTTTAGGATCAATGCCTTTGCCCTCATAGACATCAAAAAGCCTTAAGTCATTCAGGTAACTGCCTGCCACCGCTCGAACATTTGCCAAAAGGTCAGCTGCTGGCACTGATTTGTCGACAACTACGGCTAAATCACGGCGAACTTCGGGGAACTTGGAGAGCTCAAGGAAGCGCGGAACTGCCCCCTCCAGTACCGCTTCCAGGTCGATTTCACCCACATACAGTGGCGCGGCCAGGTCCAGTTCCGCCTGGGCGACGGGGTGCAGGGCCCCCACATGGCCCACCCGCTGCCCCTTTCTGGTTATCTCTGCCGTCTGCCCCGGATGCAGCGCGGCGCGCTCGCTGGCGCGGAATGCCAGGCTGGCCGGGTCACGGGTCAGGGCGAACAGGCTCTCGATATCCCCTTTCAGGTCGAAGAAATCGGCCGCCTCCCCCGCGCCCGTCCAGGACTCATCAAAACGGTGCCCGGATATCACCAGCGCCAGTGTAGGGACCTGCTGCAGGCCCTCCGCTCCCGGCACGAACCGCAGGCCTGTTTCAAACAGGCGGGTGCGCGGCTGCTGGCGATTGGTGTTGCGCAACACAGCGCCCACCAGCCCGGGCAGCAGGCTGGTGCGCATGACCGCCATATCCGCCGAGATGGGATTGGCCAGCGCCACCGGCGCCACTTCAGGGTCAAACAAGTGCTGCAGCCTGGGGTCAACAAAACTGTAGGTGATAGCCTCGCGATAACCGCGCGCGCTCAGATGGCGTCGCAACTGGCGAATGGACAGCTGTGTCTCGGGTCTGGCCGGCATCACCAGGTCGGCATGAATAGGCGTTGCGGGCACGCGGTTGTAACCGTATACGCGAGCCAGTTCCTCGAGCAGGTCTGCCTCGATGGCGATATCAAAGCGCCAGCTTGGCACGCTGCAGGTCCAACCTTCTGCGGTGGCCGTTACCCCGAGGCCCAGACCCGCCAGGATGCGCTCTACCTCGTCACCTGGCAGCTCCAGCCCCAGCATTTTACTGATTCGCTCCTTGCGCAGGCTCACCGGCGGACGCTTGGGCAACTGGTCCTCGGCCACCGCCTGCTCAATCGGTCCGGCCTCTCCACCCACGATGGACAACAGCAATTGACTGGCACGCTCCATAGCCGCCGCCTGCAGCTCGAAGTCCACGCCACGCTCAAAGCGGTGAGAGGATTCGGTGTGCAGGCCATAGGAACGGGCTTTGCCGGACAACAAATCAGGCGTAAAAAACGCGGCTTCCAGCAGGATGTTGGTCGTACTGTCACTCACCGCGGACGCCTGCCCGCCCATGATGCCGGCAATGGCCAGGGGGCCGGATTGATCGGCAATAACAAGCGTCTCCGGCTTGAGCTCGACGGTCTGCCCATCGAGTAATTCCAGCGGCTCGCCGGCCACAGCCTCACGCACCAAGATGCCACCGGTCAGTTTGTCCAGGTCAAATGCGTGCATGGGTTGCCCCAACTCCAGCAACACGTAGTTGGTCACATCCACCACGGCGTCGATGCTGCGAATACCGCAGCGGCGCAGTTTTTCCTGCAGCCACAGCGGGCTGGGGCGGGAGATGTCCACGCCCCGGATAATCCGGCCCAGGTAACGCGGGCAGCGCTGGGGTGCCGCCAGCTCCACGGGAAACACGTCATCGATAGCGACACTGACCTTTTCGAACTCGGGCCACTGCACTGGCAGATCGTTCAACAGGCCGACTTCCCGGGCGATACCCGCAAGACCCAAACAATCCGCGCGGTTGGGCGTGAGGCCGATCTCTATGACCTTGTCATCCAGCCCCAGGTAATCGCGCAGGCTCAAGCCCAGCGGCGCATCGTCTGCCAGCTCCATCAGGCCGTCGTTGTTTTCCGACAGGCCCAGTTCCTGTTCGCCACACAGCATGCCCTGTGACTCAAGCCCGCGCAGCTTCGCCGGTTTTATCCTGAAGTCGCCGGGCAGAACCGCGCCCACCTTCGCAAGCGGCGCGACCAGGCCAGCACGGGCATTGGGCGCACCGCATACGATCTGCACGGTTTCACTGCCTGTATCCACCTCGCACACCTGCAACTTGTCCGCGTCCGGATGCGGCTGCGCGCTGACTATTTTCGCCACGACTACATCGCTGAATGAGCCGGCCACCGGCTCGATGGCTTCCACTTCCAGCCCCGCCATGGTGACCTGGTGTGCCAGCTCCTCGCTGGTCAAAGCCGGGTTCACCCACTCGCGCAGCCACTGTTCACTAATCTTCACGTTATCTACTCCAGACGTTGGCTAGAACTGCTCGAGAAAGCGCAGGTCGTTATCAAAAAACAGGCGCAGGTCGTTAACCCCGTAACGCAGCATGGCCAGGCGCTCCACCCCCATGCCGAAGGCAAAGCCCGAATACTTTTCCGGATCGATACCGGAGGACTCGAACACCTTCGGGTGCACCATGCCGCAACCCATGACTTCAAGCCAACCGGTATGGCTACAGACCCTGCAACCCTCTCCGCCACAATTGACGCACTGTATATCCACCTCGGCAGACGGTTCGGTAAAGGGGAAGTAAGACGGCCGGAACCGCACTTCCAGTTCCTTTTCGAAGAACTGGCGCAGGAAATCCGCTATCACGCCTTTGAGGTCGGCGAAGCTGGAATGCTCGTCCACCAGCAACCCTTCCACCTGGTGGAACATGGGCGTATGGGTAAGGTCGGAATCACAGCGATAAACCCGACCCGGACAGATGATCCGCAGCGGCGGCTGCTGGCTCTCCATCACCCGCACCTGTACCGGCGAGGTATGGGTGCGCAACACGGTGTGCTCATCCACGTAGAAGGTATCGTGCATGGCCCGCGCTGGATGGTGCTCCGGTATATTGAGCGCACCGAAGTTATGGTAGTCGTCCTCGATCTCCGGCCCTTCCACCACTTCAAACCCGATGGCGGTAAAGAAGTCTTCCATGCGCTCCATGGTCCGCGTGACGGGATGAATACCGCCCGTAGACTGACCCCGCCCCGGCAGTGTCACATCGATCGTCTCGGCGGCCAGTTTCGCTGCTATCACGGCGCCTTCAAGCTCTGCCTTGCGTGACCCGATCAGCCCCTGCAGTTCCTGCTTGACCACATTGATCTTCGCACCGGCCGCCGGCCGTTCTTCAGCAGACAGTTTTCCCAGGCCTTTTAAAAGCGCAGTAAACTGCCCTTTCTTACCCAGGTAATCGACGCGCAGTTGCTCCAGCGCAGTACCATCTTCCGCACTGGATATCGCGGCTTTGGCTTCACTGGCAAGTTGTTCGAGGTTTTCCATTTGTTTTGGTCTCGATCTCAGTTCACAAAGTTCTCTTAGCTTCCACCGCCGTCCCACACTGCCAACAAGCACTACTGGGACTCGGCGTGAATACATCCTGGTAGGCACGTATCCCGGACGCGGACCGGGCCATCCATGGCCTCAACGGTCCCAGTGCCGCTTACCGGCAGATTGTGACTACCTCCTCCCCTTCACATCGGGAGACAATTTTCTCGGCTTTTTTCACCACTTTCAGACTCGGTGTTAGCGCAGAGTATACGAGTGGGCCATGCTGGACCGTGTGAGGCCATGGACGGCCGAACACGAGCCTACATGGACGTACTTGTGGCGTGTCCAGCATGGGCCACTCGTATGCTCTGTGCGGCGAGATATACCTCTAGCCTGACGGCAAGAACCACGCCATGCTCTTCACATTCGCAAAAACAAAAAAAGGGAAAGAGCGCTGCCCTTTCCCTTGATGTCTTACATGTAGCCAGCGAACCGCTGGGCGGCAATCCGCCCGGGCGGTGGGGTGGGCTTAGGCCAGTGCGGCCTTCGCTTGCTCCACAACCGCGCTAAAAGCCGGCTTGTCATGCACTGCCAGATCGGCAAGAACGCGCCGGTCCAGGCTGATGTCGGCCTTTTTCAGGCCATTGATCAAGCGGCTGTAGCTCAAGCCATTGGCACGGGACTGGGCATTGATACGCGTGATCCACAGCGCGCGGAACTGGCGCTTGCGCTGACGACGGTCACGGTAAGCATACTGGCCAGCCTTGGTAACGGCTTGCTTGGCAACACGAAAAATACGGCTGCGGGCACCATAGTAACCCTTGGCCTGCTTTAAAATCTTCTTGTGACGGCGATGAGCCACCACTCCACGTTTTACACGGGGCATAGTCTTCTCCTGTCTCTTTGATGGCTAAGCGTTAGTTCGCCCGCAGCATGCGGTCGATAAGTACCTTGTCGTTTTTGTGGATCATTGAAGTTCCACGCAACTGGCGCTTACGCTTGGTCGTCATCTTGGTCAGGATGTGGCTTTTATGAGCGCTTTTGCGCTTATATCCACCGGCCGTTTTCTTGAACCGCTTGGCGGCCCCGCTGTGAATTTTTGCTTTTGGCATAATCAAATACTCCGCATTCGAGTGTTAATAAATTGAAGAATCAAGGGCATTCACGGGCCACTAGCTCTTCTTCTTGGGTGCGATCACCATGGTTAACTGCCGGCCTTCCATTTTCGGGAATTGCTCGACAGCGCCCAATTCGGCCAGATCAGCTTCCACTCGCTTGAGTAGCTCCATGCCGATTTCCTGGTGAGCCATTTCACGACCGCGAAAACGCAGCGTGACCTTGGCTTTATCGCCGCTTTCAAGGAAACGTACCAGGTTGCGTAGTTTTACCTGGTAATCCCCTTCCTCCGTCCCTGGACGAAACTTCATTTCTTTAACTTGTGTACGCTTCTGCTTCTTCTTCTGGGCAGACTTCTGTTTCTTGGCCTCGAATACGTGCTTGCCGTAGTCCATGACCTTGCAAACCGGTGGATCGGAATCCGCGATCAGCACGAGATCCATGGTGGCTGCTTCTGCAGCTGCCAGTGCTTGCGCGAGAGGGACTATGCCCACCTGTTCACCCTCGGCGCCAACAAGGCGCACCGGGTCTGCTGTAATCTGGTCGTTAACGATCGCCTTTTTGCTGGCGCCCTTGCCTGTTTCTTTCTTAATACTCATTCTCCAATGAAATACGACCGCGACGCACTACGTCTTCGGTGAGCAGCGTTGTAAACGCTTCGAGATCCATAGATCCCAGGTCCTCACCACGACGGGTACGTACGGCCACAGTCCCTGATTCAATCTCATTATCGCCCACTACGAGCAGGTACGGAATGCGCTGAATCGTGTGCTCGCGGATTTTAAAGCCGATCTTTTCATTTCTCAAGTCCGATACCACCCGAAAGCCCTTGTTTTTTAAGGAATCTTCCACATTTCGGGCATATTCGGCCTGTTTGTCAGTGATATTGACCACAACCGCCTGGGTCGGCGCCAGCCAGGCCGGGAAAACACCCTCGTAGTGTTCTATCAAAATACCGATAAAACGCTCGAATGAACCCAGTATGGCCCGGTGCAACATCACCGGCACCTGCCGGCTGCCATCTTCGGCGACATACTGGGCGCCCAGGCGCCCCGGCATGGAGAAATCGACCTGGATAGTGCCCAGCTGCCACACCCGGCCGATGCAATCCTTCAGCGAAAACTCGATCTTGGGGCCGTAGAAAGCACCCTCTCCCGGCAGTTCTTGCCAGGGCAGGCCCTGGGCATCCAGGGCATCAGCCAGTGCCTTCTCGGCACGGTCCCAGTCAGCGTCGGAGCCTACGCGCTGTTCGGGGCGGGTAGAAAGCCGGTAGATCACCTCGCTGAAACCAAAGTCCTCGTAGACCGCGTGCAGGAAATCGATAAAGGTCGACACCTCACCCTGGATCTGGTCCTCGGTGCAAAAAATATGGGCATCGTCCTGCACGAAGCCTCGCACCCGCATGATGCCGTGCAGGGAGCCAGAGGGTTCGTTGCGATGACAGGAGCCAAACTCGGCCAGCCGCAATGGCAGGTCACGATAGGATTTCAGGCCCTGGTTGAACACCTGCACATGGCAGGGGCAGTTCATCGGCTTGACGGCGAATTCGCGGTCCTCTGTCTTGAGCATGAACATGTCATCGCCGAACTTATCGGCGTGCCCGGAGCGCTCCCACAGGGACATGTCCACCAGCTGGGGCGTCTTGATC
Source organism: uncultured Gammaproteobacteria bacterium (assembly GCA_963765545.1). Taxonomy (GTDB): domain Bacteria; phylum Pseudomonadota; class Gammaproteobacteria; order Pseudomonadales; family Halieaceae; genus JARRPM01. Next base: position 1,463,085 of record CAVXWW010000004.1, read on the forward strand.
TCCTGGTAACCCTGTTCGACCTGGGCCCTGCGCATGTACTGCTCAATGGTCTGGTAAATACTCCAGCCCGCGGGATGCCAGAACACCATGCCCGGCGCCTCTTCCTGGGTATGGAACAGGTCCAGTTTCTTGCCGATTTTGCGGTGGTCGCGCTTCTCGGCTTCCTCGATGCGATTCAGGTACTGCTTGAGCTGCTTTCTGCTCGCCCAGGCGGTGCCGTAGATGCGCTGCAGCATCTCGTTTTTCGCATCGCCACGCCAGTACGCGCCGGCGACCTTGGTCAGCTTGAACGCGCCGAGCTTGCCGGTGCTGGGCACGTGGGGGCCGCGGCACAGATCCATCCAGGCGCCCTGTCGGTAGACGCTGATGTCGTCGCCCTCGGGTAGCTCCTCGATGATTTGAACCTTGTAGTTTTCGCCCATATTGCGGAATATTTCGATCGCTTTATCACGGCTCACCACCAGCCGCTCTACCGGGATATCCTGCTCCGCCAGTTCCTGCATGCGCTGCTCTATCCGGGCCAGGTCTTCCGGGGTAAAGCTGTGCCCCGTGGCGAAGTCGTAGTAAAAGCCATCCTCGATCACCGGGCCGATAGTGACCTGTACACCGGGGAACAGCTCCTGCACCGCCATGGCCAGCAGGTGGGCGGTGGAGTGGCGAATGACTTCCAGGCCGGCATCGTCACGCTCGGTAATGATCGCAAGGGCGGCGTCCTGCTCGATAATGTGAGAGGTATCTCTTTCCATACCATCCACCACGCCCGCCAGCGCGGCCTTGGCAAGCCCGGGACCAATATCGGCGGCAACATCGTGTACAGTGACCGGGTTGGGGAATGAACGCTCGCTGCCATCCGGCAGGGTTATAACTGGCATGGGGTATTCCTTTTCCAGTGGTGGCCATTACCAAAGGCCACGTGATTGTGTCGCAAAAATTTGTTGGGTCCGGGGTTGTGAAAAAATGGCTCTACGGTGCTTCCACAGACGCGGTCGCTTCCACAGCACTTGACCGGGCCGGCATATTGCCTGAATACGCAGTGTTTTTAAAGGGGCAATGCCCGGGAGCTGCCAGGCTACTATCCTTACTACAGGCCTTACTACAGGCCTTACTAAAGGCCAACGCCATATGGCCTGGCGCACTGCTTGATCATCGCCGGTAACATGGCGTCCATTTATCCAGGAGACCTGAACACATGATAATCGTCTGGGGTAGCATCGAAACAACGGCCGAGCATCTCGAAGATTCACTGCAACTGAGCCTGCAACACGTGCACCGTTCCAGAACCGAGCCCGGCTGCATCAGTCACAGCGTTCAGGTAGACGCCGAAAACCCCCACAGGCTGATATTTTTTGAGCAGTGGGAAGACCAGCAGGCCCTGCAGACGCACTTTGCCGTGCCCGCTTCGGGGGAATTCGTGGCACAGGTCAGCAAACTCGCGGTCTCACCGCCGCAGATAAAAATGTTTGAATCCACCGAAATCAACTGAGCGGTCGGGAAATCACTGACCTGACCCGGGCCAGGATGTCATCCCCGCCCCGCGGCGCGAATCGGTACCTGACCTGCACCACCGGCAGCTTAAGCTCGAGCACACTGCCCACATCGGCCGGGCTCGCGTTCAGCACCAGTTCCGCACCGGAACCTTCTATGCTGGCCTTGAGTTCCCGCCGCTGTTGCTGCGAGTAGCCCATGGCTGGCAGAACCGCCAGCAGCTGCGGGTACGCCTTGAAAGCGTCGAGCAGGCTGCCTGTGGCGCAGCTGCGCGGATCAACCACCTCCCCCGCCCCGTACTTGTGTGCGGCCACCCAGCCTGCGCCATAACCCATACCCCCGTGGGTCACGGTGGGGCCGTCCTCGACGATCAGCACCCGCTTGCCGCGAACAAGTTCGGGATCGTCCACACTCACTTCAAGATCCGCTGTGACCAGCCCGGCCGTCGGATTGATGGATTCCCTGAGCGCCTTGATGGTATCGACATCCTCCGCTGAGGCCTGGCCCGTTTTATTGATTACCACGATGTCCGCGGCCCGGAAATTTGTCTCCCCGGGGTAATAATCCAGGCCGTGGCCAGCTCGCAGAGCATCGCAAACGACAATGTTGAGGTCCGCACTCACAAAGGAAAAATCATTGTTGCCGCCATCCCACAGGATAAGGTCAGCCTCCGCCTCCGCCGCGCGCAGAATCGCCTCATAGTCAACACCGGCAAAGATGACCAGGCCCTGGTTAACATAGGGCTGATACTCCTCGCGCTCTTCTATGGTGCAATCCTGCAGGTCCAGGTCAGCGGGCGTGGCGAAGCGCTGCACGGCCTGCGCGCGCAAGTTACCGTAGGGCATGGGGTGTCGTATGGTGACCGCCCGCACCCCCTCGTCTACCAATGACCTGGCCAGCCATTGGGTCAGGGGGCTCTTGCCGGTACCGGTTCGGGTAGCGGTCACAGCCACAACCTTGCACCGACTGATAAGCGAGGTATGAGTTGGCCCCAGCAGAACAAAACTCGCGCCGGCAGCCTGCACGATGGACGCCCGGTGCATGACCTCGGTATGGGCCAGGTCGCTATAGGAAAAGAAAACGAAATCGATATCCAGGGTTTTGATCAGGCCCGGCAGTTCGCTTTCGTCATAGATAGGGATATCGCTGTCGTAACTGTCTGGCGCGAGCTCGCGCGGGTAGCTGCGCTGCGCGATAAAGGGAATCTGGGTGGCCGTGAAGGCACGTACCCGGTACTCGGGATGCTCGACAAAAAAGGTGCGAAAATTGTGAAAGTCGCGGCCGGCGGCGCCCATGATAATACAGTTAAACGGCATCGGAAGGCTCCACCACAGTACCCGCCTCGCCACGCAGCGCGGCAGCGAGATCGCCCGGCCGGCAGATCACCGCTCGCCCACCCGTTGCGCGCACAAACGCGATGGCGGCTTCGACTTTCGGCCCCATGGTACCGGCGGGAAAATGTCCGGCAGCGTGCCAGGCCTCCAGTTGCTCCGGGTTGGTGCGGGCGATCAGGCGGGCCGACCCGGTGTCGAAATCGGTGTAAGCCCCCGCCACACCGGTGACCATCACAAGCTGCTGCGCACCAACCCCCCGCGCAAGCAGCGCAGAGGCCAGGTCCTTGTCCACTACTGCTTCGACACCCTCCAGCCCCTTGCCGCTGTCGATCACGGGTATGCCCCCACCGCCCGCCGCGATCACGATCACGCCAAGGGCCAACAGTTGCCGGATAACCGGCATTTCCACGATTTCGAGCGGCTGCGGTGACGGCACCAGGCGGCGGGCGCGACCGACTTTGTCATACACCAGTTCAAGTCCCGCACGCTCCAGCGTCAGCGCCTGCTGCGCGTCAAACCAGGGTCCTATCGGTTTCGTGGGATGCTCGAAAGCCGCGTCGCTGCCGTCCACCAACACCTGGGTCAGCAACGTGGCGACCGGTCGCTCCCCCCGCATCAAATTGTGCAGGGTTTGCTGCAGTACGTAACCTATCTCACCCTCTGACTCCGCCACGCACACCTCCAGTGGCAGGGCGTAGGCTTTGCCTAGAGCCTCCTCCACACGGGTGAGAATATAGCCGACCTGGGGCCCGTTGCCATGGGTGACCAGCAACTGCCGGTCCGGGCTTAGCTGGGCCGCGAGGGGCTCCAGGGTACGGGCGGCAAATTCGAACTGGCCGGCCATAGTGAGATCGTCGCCAGGACGTGCAAACGCATTGCCGCCCAGGCTCACTACCCAGGGTGACTGCAACTCAGGCCCCGCGACGCCGCGGGGTTTGTCTTGCCTTTTTAGCCCTGGTCTTGGCCTTGGCCTTGGTTTTAGCTTTAGTTTTGAGTTTTGGCCTGGCTTTGAGTTTCGGCCTGGCTTTGGATTTGGCCTTATCCGATCGCCCACTGGATTTAGCCGTTCCGGGTTTCTTCCGTTTGACTTTCACCGGCGCGGCGCTGGAGCGTTGCGCCAGCCAATCCACCGACTCCGCCCAGACCGCGTTCTGGGCTTTACTGCCGATGATCACACCCATGTGTCCGCCGGGCGCCAGACGAAACTCCCGGTCTTTGGATGCGACGATATCGACGATTTTCTCGGCGATTTCCGCGGGCACGAGAATGTCGGTTTCACCGGCAAATGCCAGCAGGTTGGACTTTATCTTGTCCAGCTCAGCCAGGTTGTCTCCCACGTCCATCTTGCCCTGGGCAAGCTGGCCCTCGCCCACCACCTTTACCGCCATGTCCTTTATCACACCGCCGGGGTACAACAGCATATTGTTGAGATAGTCGGCGGTAGTGGAGTATGACTTCACATATTCCCGGTCCGACATGCGTGTTACCAGGTCCCAGTAGGTGGTGACGCTGCCCACCGGGTCGGTGAGCTTGAACGCCAGCGTCGTGGCCCAGGGCGGCAGTGCCAGGCGCGCGGGATCGAAAGCCTTGAGCCGCAAATTGGTGTAGTTGCTCACCAGCTGGGCGGCGCCATTCAAACCGTGGGCAGCGCCTGCCACGCCCGCGATAACACCGCGGCCACTTTCCAGGTCAATCGGGCTGGCAACCGTGACGATATTGCGGATAGTCGGGTCCTGCACCTGGCCCTGGTGCAGCAGACACAACAGCCCTCCCATGCACCAACCCATCAGCGACACGTCCTGGCTGCCCGAATGGTCCCGGATCTTGTCCAGCGCGGCACCCAGCATGGTATAGGAGTAGTCCTTGAGGCTCAGGTGCGCGTGTTCTTTCTTCGGCTTGCCCCAGTCCACCAGGTAGGTTTTGAATCCGTTGGCCGCCATGAACCGCACCATGCTGCGCTGCGGCATCAGGTCGAATGTTTCAGTCGTTACACCCAAAGGCGGCACCAGCACCAGTGGCACCGCATGCTGCTTGCGCTCAACCGGCATGTAACTACCGTCAACCAGTTCAATTTCTTCTTCCTCGGGCAGGCCATAGTAGCGCACCGCCATCAGGTCGCCGTCGTGCACCAGCTCGAACCAGGTGCGCCCGGACTGGATCAGGGTATCTCGCTTGAACAGCCAGTCGGCGCCATTGGCGGCGGTTTTTGCCAGCCGCCGGTTTAGTGCCAGGCCCTGTTCTATCGCCAGTTCTGTCAGGCCGGTCATGCGGCATCCTCCGCGGTCTGTAAAAGTTGTTCGAGATCTACCAGCGCCTGCCCCAGGTACACGGCCAGTCGCTGCAGGTGAGGCAGCGTATCGCGCGCTCCGGTAAAGCCCACGTTCAGGGTGCCGGCGTAGCTCACGCAGTCGATACTCAGGGCGGCGTATTGCAGCAACTGGCTTATGGGATAGATCGCGTCGAGCCGGGCGCCGTCACAATACATGGGCGCATCGGCACCGTGGGTATTCGATATTTTCAGGTTGAACGGCGGCGGCACGAACCGCCCTACTCCCGGCACCTGACTGGCCAGCAAAGGCGCGGCGCGCAGCAACACATAGGGTGTCACGGCATCTTCAGGCAGTGAGGCGCGATCTTTCCTGACCGTTTTAATCGATTCCTTGACCGCCGCCAGGCGCGCCAGTGGATCGCCGATATGAGTGCCCAGGTCGACCCGAATTCCCGCCATGGCGTTCGCCGGATTCTGGCTGCCCCGCTCCCGCAACGAGACGGGTATCATGCCAACCAGGGAGTCATCCGGCAGCGCGTTGTATTCCTTGAAAAACCGCCGCAGGGAGCTGCCGCACAGGTAGGTCAGAATCTCGTTCACGGTACTTGAGGTTGCCTTCGCCAGACGCTCTATGCGCGCCACATCAATCTGCTGGGTGGCAAAGCGCCGCTGCTGGTTGATTGTTCTGTTCAGGGTGGACCGGGGCGTGTTGCGCGACAGCAAAAAGCCGCGGGCCTTATCGGGGGAGACTGCGGCCCGCAGCAGGCCTGCCCCGGCGCGACCCAGTGAAACCAGGGAAGCGATTAGACCGTCCTCACCCTCCTGGTCGTTCCCGGCCGCATCGTCCATTCCCGGCAATGGACGGGCCCACAGGGGCGGCATGTTTCGATCCCTGGCGCTGTCCGACAGCATTGAAAGCACGGTGGGAACGCAATCCAGGAAGCTGACCAGTGCATGATGAATTTTCACGTAAAAGGCAAAGCGGTCTCGCTCCAGACCCTCAATCAAGTGGAACTCCCATAGCGGTCGATTCCTGTCCAGGGCCGGACTGTGCAGTCGCGAGACCATGATCCCCAGTTCACGCTCACCCCCGGGCTCCGGCAGCGCTGAATGCTGGAAGTGATAACCCAACTCAACATCGCGCACTTCGACCATGCGCGGTACCACCGCGGTGACGCCATCGCCGGTCAGGCGCATATTCCAGGGTTCACTGCTGACTTTGAATTCGCGCATCCTTGCGGCCAGCTTGCTCAGGTAATCCGGCGCGGCCTTGCGGGGCTTTTGAAAAATCGCCAGCACCCCCACATGCATCGGCGTATCTGCCGACTCCACCAATAACCAGGTGGCGTCCACCGGTTTGAGCAGCATGGTTTTCATCTGGATCGTCCGTCCTCTTTCTTTCGGGCCGGGAATTATAGCAGGCGAACGATGCGGAGGTGGCGATTTCACATGGCGTAAACCGCTCCCGGCGGCTGTGCCACCGGCAGGGCCTGAACCACATAACGCAGCGGGCCGTTGGCCTGCAGTGCATCAAAGGGATAACAGGTGACCAACAACAATCGCTCCACTCCGGTAGACACCGGCAGGGACTCCTCGCTGGCGTCCACCACCTCCGCAGACGCCGCCCGGTAGGTCCGCCAGTGACCGTTCGGCAGTTGCAGTTGCAGTTCCGCGCCGGGCGCCAGGTTTCTCAGAAAGGCAAAATGGGTGTCGCGGTGACCGCCGATGACCGCGAGGCCACTACTTCCCAGTTCAGCCGATGCCGTTGCGTGCCCCGGGCCAAACGCCAGGGCGTTGCCTGAATCACCCGCCAGCACCCATCGCTGCAGCCCCTGTGAAGGAACATTCAATAGTGCCACCGGCCAGGTGTCCGCCCAGGGCCAGGGCCGCACTGGCTCGCCTCCCCTTGAGACAGATTCTGTCCAGGCCCTTTCGATAAGAACCGGGGCCAGCCAGGCTTTTGCCTTGATCAGGCCGGCGCCGGCCAGTTGCTGGCAGCCCACAAGGAACAGCAGCAGGGCCAGCAGGCGGCGCCAGTCTTTACTCACCCACTGTCGAGTCATAACTCGGTGCCTGCCTGGGCGCCTGTTTCGGTGAGGGTTCTGGCGCTCGGTGATAAAAGATTCGGCACATGGTCCAGCTCCGGCTCACGCAGCACCCGCACCAGGGTTGCGGCAAACAACAACAGCATGCCCAGCCAGACCTTGGCCGGTCCGGTGGTGGCGGTGCGGGGATACGCAAAAGTCTGGGGAGACTGACCCCGCGGCCGGGTATTGGGCACGGGTACGCTGTTTGATCGCTCGCCCCGCGGCACCGACACCACTTCCTCGACCGCTACAAAACTGGTGTAGGGGCTCAATAACTGGTGCTTCAGCGCGATTGGCAGCACATCCGCTCGCACTGCAGGCTCATCACGACCCAGTATCAACTGGTCCAACAGACCGTTAATTTTGCGGCGGGCCCACTGGCTGGCCACACCCTTGTGGGCCACTCCCGCCTGGGGATCTGCACCATCGGACAGCTGTATCGCCTGGCGCCAGGCGTGGCCACCGATATCGCCACTGACAATAACCTCGCCCCGGGGCGCGGCCCGACCGAAACTGACCGCCACCATCAGGGGTTGTCCCAGGTACAGGTCGGGGAGACGCTCCGGCCAGGCCTCGACTTTTAGCGGCACACTCCCCTGATTCGGCTGCGCGCTCCACATCACATCCAGGTCTAGCACGGCAGGCTGTGACAGCTGTGCAAACAGGGCTTCCATCTTGTCGCGCACGTCCTGCAGCGAGCCTATGTGGGTATGGCTGCCCCGCCCAAAGCGAGCGGCCTCACGCATGAACCAGCTGTTGGGTGCCGAGCCGATACCTATGGTAAAGAGCCGGCTGTCGCCGATCTGTGCGCTGATCTCCTCAAACAGCGCCACCTCGTTACCGACCGCCCCGTCGGTAATAAAGATGACCTGCCGCAGCGGCAGTTGCTCCTCCAGCGTATCGAGCTCCCGCGGCGCTGCCAGCGCAGCGCGCAGGGCGGGCAGCATTTCAGTGCCACCGGTTGCCTGCAGCAGGCGGACAAATTCCTGCGCCTGCTGCAGATGGTGGCGAGTAGCGGGCACGGGTTCGCGATAGAGGGCATGGTGGCTTGAATTAAACGCAATAATATTGAAACGGTCCTCGGGTCGCAGTTGACCCAGCGCGCGGGACAGGCTGTCCCGCGCCTGCTCGATCGCCACGCCACCCATAGAGCCGGACGTGTCCACCACAAAGACCAGTTCTCGCGCCGGGGGCGGCCCGGCGCGCTCGGCCGCGGGCGGCAGCACCATCAACAGGCCAAAATGCTCACCGTCCACCTCCTCGGTGAAAAACGCCGCTGCAGGCCCGGATCCGCTGACCGGCTGCCAGCTGAGCACAAAATCGCGATCCATCTCGGTGACCCCGTTTGCCAGTGAAATCGTGTAGATCCCGGCCCGACGCGCCAGGGCGATATCATGGTAAGGCGCCTCCACCCTGGCCAGCGGCATCCCCATATCCAGGCGCACGGTAAGCTCCAATGGGTTGGTAGGATCCCGTTCACTGCCTTCCTGCGGGAACTGCAGCGGGGAGATGGCAGCCGCATCGGGCACCTGGTCGGTGGCAACAGCCCAGCCCAGGTAAGGATTAACCGCCAGGGGCGCAGGCTCCTCCTCCAGTTCCGCGTGCGGCGCTGGTGCGCCAGGCATATAACGGGGTGTCAGTGTGGTGGGAAAGCGCAGTGAAAACTCGCCATTGGCAAACGCGACCTCCTGCACATACTCCAGCCGCACGCTGATGGTCTCACCCGCGCCAATATTGGCAATGCGATTGGTAAAAATATTGGGGCGCTGCTGCTCCACCAGGCTGGCTTTCTTGCCGGCGGCCCTGGCCTCGCGGTAAATTTTTTGCGCCTGGGCTCTCTCGCGAATTTTACCGACGATGCGCCGCTCGCCTATCTCCATCTCCATGTAGCGCACGGCGGCATTGTCCGGCAGCGGAAAGGCATAAACGCCCTCCAGCGCGTAGCCCGTATCGTTGGTAAACGATTGCTCTACCCTCACCGTGGCTATCATTCCGCTGATATCGAAATGTACCTTGCTGGCCTGCAGGACAGCCGGGGTGTAGTGGCCCCCCCCGGCCGCCTGCAGAAACATGTGACCACTGGACAATTCATCCAGGCCGGGCCCGGCGCCCTCCCCTGTCGTCATCGCGCGACCGGGCGCGGCCCACAGCAGCAGTAACAGCACACCAGTGGCTACGACGAACGGCAGCGCACGAAGAGCAAGCCACAGGGGCAGCCCCCCAAGGCGACGGGCGTCCCGTGCGCAGTGATAGTAAAGGCGATCGTAATGATTCATGGGTGATTCTCCCGTCGGCGTGAGGGAGTCATTAGGCGGGAGAGTTCTGGCACAAATACGCCCGGATTGTGGCGATATGCTGAGCAATAATGGCAAATTGTGGCGGGCGCTTGTGATGAGGCCGGTTATTTGGAAGTATGGGCGCCTCTGGGCACAACCGGATTGATCGCCGCACACATGCCACATCACATCGCTATCGTGGAAGACGAAGCCAGCATCGCTGCCAACTACCGTGACACCCTGCAACGCCAGGGTTTCCGTGTGTCCCTGTTTGAGGACCGCAAGACCGCCAGCAGCGCATTCAGCCGGCAACTGCCTGACCTGGCGATCATTGATGTGGGGCTGGGTGACGAAATAGAGGGCGGGTTCGAGCTGTGCCGCGACCTGCGCAGCCGCTGCCCGGAACTGCCTATCGTCTTCCTGACCGCGCGGGACTCGGAGCTGGATATCATCTCCGGCCTGCGCCTGGGCGCCGATGACTACCTGACCAAGGACATCAGCCAGGCACATATGCTGGCCCGCATCGTGGCCTTGTTCCGGCGCGTGAAAGCCCTGCGCAGCCCGGTGCTCGAAGAGCACATCATCCAGCGGGGCCCGCTGGCGCTGAACCTGGAGCGCATGACCTGTCAGTGGCAGTCGCTGCCGGTAGACCTGACTGTGACGGAGTTCTGGATAGTGCATGCACTGGCCAGGCACCCCGGGCATATCAAGAACCGGCAACAGTTGATGGAGTCCGCGAATGTGGTGCTCGATGACAACACTATCACCTCTCATATCAAACGCATCCGGCGCAAATTCCAGTCGGTAGACGCAGACTTTACCGCCATCGAGACGGCCTACGGTGTCGGCTATCGCTGGTCCGGGAATGGCGCGTGACACTGCGCCGGCAGTTGCTGCTGGTCAGCCTGCTGCTGCTCTCCCTGCCCTGGGCGGGCTGCCAGTTTGTCCGCGAGATGGAGGGCGCTTTGCGCCATGGCCAGGAACAATCGCTACAGGCCACAGCACAGGCCGTGGCGGCGGTGTTGGGCGAGCGCGAAGAACTGTTGTACCCCAATCCCCTGCGCAGGGTCGCGCCACCGGATAAAGGCGAGCCCATCTATGCGCACCCCGCTGACCAGGTGCTGATTGTCGATGGCTATGCCGACGGTTGGGAAACCATTCGCAAGGCCAGCCTGGCTAGCGAGCCTCCGGCAGCGCCGCTGGCGGTAAGCTACCAGGCCGCTACCCGAAACGGCTTGCTCTACCTCATGCTGCGGGTGCAGGACCCGGAGGTTATTTTCCACAACCCGGCGCTCTCCGCCGAGCCCAACGGGGACCGCCTTGTTCTGCGCACCTGGGAGAATGGCAGACGCCAGGACTACGTCATTGCCACCGCCGCCCCGGGCAAAGTACGGGCCTTTGCACTCGGGCCGCTGCAGCCGGGTTTCGACGCCAGGCGGATTCACGGCTTCTGGCAGGATGCGGCCGGCGGATACAGCCTGGAACTGGAGATCCCGCTCGCCTACACCGGTGGGCGGCTGGGCTTTTACTTTATCAATGTCGGCGGGCGCCCCGGCGGCGGGTTTGAAACCCTGGGCAATATCGAGCCACTGGATACGCTGGCCCCGCCGTGGCTGATTTTCAGCCCGGCCCGGCTGCAACAGTCCCTGGCGCCCTTCGGTGACCAGGGCAGCCGCCTGCAGGTCATCGACAAGGATAACTGGCGGATTGCCGATATACCTGCGGGCACGGGTGCCCGCGGGGAAAGCACGGAGACCTTCTGGCTGCTGCGGGTCCTGTATCGCAGCATATTGTCAAGGGACAGGCTGGAATCACCCCCGGCGGATACCGGTACCGGCCGGGTTGCGGGTCAGGAAATTTCCTCGGCCCTGTCCGGCATCAGCGCCAATCGCCGCTACCAGGACCCGAACTACGCCACCCGCACGATTCTTTCGGCGGCAGTACCTATTACGGATAATGGCGGCGTAATCGGTGCGGTGGTTGCCCGCAAAAGTGGCGAGGCATACCTGTCCCTGACGGACCAGGCCTTCAGCCGACTGTTGGGATACAGTCTGCTGGCACTGTGCGCAGGTGCCTTTGGCCTGCTGGGCTACGCCAGTCTGCTGTCGTGGCGCATTGGCAAACTCAGCCGCGCGGCGCGCACCGCGATCGGGGACGAGGGCCTGGTCGCGGGCGCATTTCCGCGCAGCGATGCGCGAGACGAAATCGGTGAGCTGTCGCGTCACTACGCCGACCTGCTGGATCAACTGCGTGAGTACAACGATTACCTGCGCACCCTGAGCCGCAAGCTGTCACATGAGCTCAGGACTCCCATTGCCGTGATCCAGACCTCACTGGAAAACCTCGAGCAATCGACGCCGGGCAACGCTGAAACCGTTGTGTATGTCGCCCGCGCCCGGGAGGGCCTGTTGCGCCTCAACAGTATCCTTACCGCAATGAGTGAAGCCAATCGACTGGAGGAAAGTATCCGGGGCAACCAACCGAAGCGCCTGGACCTGGTACCGTTACTGCAGGAGGTCATTGAAGCGTATCGCAGTATCTACCCCGAGCACGACCTGGCAGTGGCGTTACCCGACGACAGCGCCTGGATAGCCGGCGTGCCGGAACTGATCGTACAGGCCCTGGATAAACTGCTGGATAATGCCGTCTCCTTCTCCCCGCCCGGGGGCAAAATCAGTGTGCAACTTACACCTGCCGCAGGGCAATGGTTGTTGAGCGTCAGCAACGAGGGGCCCACCCTGCCCGAGGAGTTACAGGAGCGACTGTTCGATCCCATGGTCTCCCTGCGACAGAGTGAATCCGGCGGGGTACACCTGGGATTGGGACTGCACATCGTGCGCCTGATCGTGGACTTTCACCGCGGCAGCGTAAATGCAAGCAACCTGGAGGATGATAAGGGCGTGTGCGTATCCATGAGCCTGCCCGCCACCGGCCCCATCGATTAGTTCAAGTCTTTATTGGGGCGCAGCTTGCCGTTATCACAGCGCTCACTGTCGCATCCATGGCGGCATTGCGCGAAGAGACTCATCAACTCACAAATGCCAGGTGCTTGATCTCGGCCAACTGGTCGCGTAGGGCGGCCGCCTCCTCGAATTCCAGGTTCTTGGCATGCTGGTGCATCTGTGCTTCCAACTGCTTCAACTTTCGCGCCAGCGCGGCGGGGGAAAGATTGGCCACTTCAGTACTGTAACTGAGCCGGCTTTCAGCCACTTTCGCCGCTTTGGTCTTGCCCTTGGTCGGCATCCGCCTGGCGCCTTCCATGATGTCCTGTACCGACTTGATCACACCGACAGGTGTAATGCCATGCTCTTCGTTGTAGGCCAGCTGCTTGTTGCGACGGCGCTCTGTCTCGGCCATGGCGCGCTCCATTGAACCGGTTACCCTGTCGGCGTACAGGATCGCCCGGCCATTGAGGTTGCGCGCCGCCCGACCGATGGTCTGGATCAGCGAACGTTCCGAGCGCAGGAACCCCTCCTTGTCCGCATCCAGGATGGCCACCAATGAGACCTCGGGCATATCCAACCCCTCCCGGAGCAGGTTGATTCCGACCAGCACATCGAATTCTCCCAGGCGCAGGTCGCGGATAATTTCCACCCTTTCCACCGTATCAATGTCCGAGTGGAGATAGCGCACCCTGACGTTGTGATCGGCCAGGTATTCCGTCAGGTCCTCCGACATGCGCTTGGTCAAAGTGGTGACCAGCACCCTCTCCCCGCGCCCTACGGTAATGTGAATTTCTTTCAGCAGGTCGTCCACCTGGGTGGTTGCAGGACGCACTTCCAGGGGCGGATCCACCAGGCCGGTGGGACGCACCACCTGTTCCACCGTGCGCCCGGAGTGCTCATTCTCATAGTTGCCCGGGGTCGCCGAGACAAACACCGCCTGGGGTACCAGCAGTTCCCACTCCTCGAACCTCAGGGGTCGATTGTCCAGCGCCGAGGGCAGGCGAAATCCGAATTCCACCAGGGTTTCCTTGCGCGAGCGGTCACCCTTGTACATCGCGCCTATCTGGGGAATGGTGGCGTGGGATTCATCCACAATCACCAGCGCATTCTTGGGCAGGTACTCGAACAGGGTGGGCGGGGGCTCGCCCGGCGCCCGCCCTGACAGGTAGCGCGAATAGTTCTCGATACCGGTGCAATACCCAAGCTCCCTGATCATCTCAAGATCGTAGCGCGTGCGCTGGTCCAGGCGCTGGGCCTCCACCAGTTTATCGTTGCCCTTCAACTGTTTGAGCCGGTCGGCCAGCTCCACTTCGATATGCTCTACGGCACCCAGCAGGACATCCCGGGACGTCACGTAATGGCTCTTGGGAAATATGGTGATCCGTGGCACCTTGGCCTCGATAGCCCCCGTCAGCGGATCGAACAGGCAGATGCTGTCGATCTCCTCGTCGAACAGTTCTATGCGCACTGCATCGCGCTCGGAGTCGGCGGGAAAGATATCGATCACATCGCCGCGAACCCGGTAAGTACCGCGCTGGAAGTCCACATCATTGCGGGTGTATTGCAGCTCCGCCAGCTGACGCAGGATATGGCGCTGGTCTATAAACTCACCGCGCGACAGGTGCATGACCATCTTGAAATAGGAATCGGGGTCACCCAGGCCATAGATCGCCGATACCGTGGCGACCACCAGGCAATCCTCCCGCTCCAGCAGGGCCTTGGTGGCGGACAGGCGCATCTGCTCGATGTGTTCGTTGACCGAGGAATCCTTCTCGATATAAGTGTCCGAGGACGGTACATAAGCCTCGGGCTGGTAGTAGTCGTAGTAGGAAACAAAGTATTCCACGGCGTTGTTGGGAAAGAATTCCTTGAACTCACCGTAGAGCTGCGCCGCCAGGGTTTTGTTGTGCGCCATCACAATGGTGGGCCGCTGCAGTTGCTCCACCACATTGGCCATGGTGAAGGTTTTACCGGACCCTGTGACCCCCAGCAGGGTCTGGGAGGCCAGGCCCGCGCGAATGCCCTCGACCAGCTGCTCGATCGCATGGGGTTGGTCGCCTGCCGGCTCAAAAGAAGACACTACCTTGAAAGGTCTGGACACTAAGCTACCTGTCGCCTGGATCGAAAGAGCCGCCCATTATGGTTCACCCGGGCCACAATTGCAGCCTGGACAGCTTGCGGTCAAGCCGCCGGCACTGCGCTGGGAAAAGACCAGGGCATGGCCTGCTCCATCTCGAAGGCCATTTCCAGCAGGCGACGCTCCTGCCCCATACCGGCGGCAAACTGCACACCAATCGGCAGTCCCGCGGAGCTGCGACCCAGGGGCAGTGAGATGGCCGGGGTGCCGGCGACGTTCTGCGCCGGTGTGAATGCAGCGTAGTGGCTGAGTCGTTCCAGCGCCGTGTCAAAATCCAGCGCCGGATCCAGGTAGCCCAGCTCTACCGGTGGTGTTGCCAGCACAGGCGTCAACAGCAGGTCATAGTCGGCAAACAGCGCCTGGTAATTCGCAGCGAAGTTGCGCAGGCGACGGATAGCCAGCGGGCTGCGCCAGCAACGCGACAAATAGTGCTTGCTCAGCTGCTTGGTGAGGGGCTCCAGCCGGCGCCGGTCGAAGTCTCGACCGAACGCCATCTTGCCCAGGTAGTTCATAGCGGCAGCCAGCCGGGCCCAATAGAGGAAGAAATCATCCGCCATCTGCCTGTCCACTGGCAAGGTGACAAGATCGACCTTGTGGCCCAGCGCTTCACAGCGACGGGCCACCTGCTCGACCTGCGCCACGACTTCCGGGTCACAGGCGCTGTCCAGGGGGTGCTCGATGGTCAAACCGATGCGCTGCCGCTGCTCGCCGGGGCCTGCGACATGGCCAACAGGTGGCAGTGACGCCGGGGCGTAATGGCGCTCCGCCCCGGCATAGAACGCCGCCGTGTCCGCCACCGAGCGAGTGACCACACCCTCGGCCAGAATATTGATCGGCATCTTTTGGGCCACGGCAATTGTCGGGAGACGATCGCGGCTGGGTTTGAGACCCACCAGGCCACAACAAGCCGCCGGGATTCTGATCGAGCCGCCCCCATCATTGGCGTGGGCGATAGGCACCACGCCCGCCGCGACCAGGGCTGCGGACCCGCCGGAGGAACCACCCGTGGAATGGGCAGGATTCCAGGGGTTACGGGTCGCGGGCCGGCACTGCGGCTCGGTGGTGGCGGTGAGGCCGAATTCCGGCAGAGACGACTTGGCTATGGGAATCAGCCCTGTGGCGCGAAAAGTGCGGGTAAAATCGCCATCGGCAGCCATCGGTGCGGCTGAGGTGCCCGCAGAGCCCTGCCGGGTCGGCAGGCCGGCCACATCGGTATTGTCCTTGATGAGAGAGGGCACACCGGCGAAAACCGCGTCGGGCTCCGCTGTCGGCAGTGCGGCGGCTTCTGCCAGTGCCAGCTCAAAGCGCTCACACACCATGCCATGCAGCACGGGATCAACCGCCCGCAGGCGCGCGATTGCCGCGCTGACAGCCTCCACCGCTGTGAAGTCACCCGCTTCGATGCTGTGACTGACCGATACGGCATCGAGTTCACCCAGTACGTCGTTGGTGGTGGCGCTGACCTGCATGTCTATGGTTCCCTGCGTTCGTGGCAAAGGCTCACAGGGTACAGGCAGCAATTATTCAGTCAAATATGAAGTATCGCGCGAACTACTGGGATATAGTGGCCAAAAACGTCAGCAAAAACACCTGTAAATTGCCCCCTGACGCCGCCAGTCACGAAGTTGTCGCCCCGGGCCATCCACCCGGGCAGCAGGGTAATGGATACTGGTGCTTCACACACGATGGAGACAGCGTAATGACAATTAGCCACGCACTGATTGTTACTCTTATGGGCTTCACCATGCTGTATGGCATGAATTTTTCCCGGCAACAGGCCAGGAGAAACTATCCGGCAGGCGGTCATGAGCCAGCTGGCGGACAAGCTCCCCAATACGATTCCGGAAACGTGCCCCGCCGCCGCCTGGCATCGAACCTGAATTCTTCCTCGGCACGCAACCGCCTCAATGACCGGGTATCCGGGCTGCTTGCGCTACTGGCCCTGGTCAGCCTGTCTATCGCGATAGCCAGCCGCTATGTCGCCGTTAGCTAGCGGCGAATCGGGCGCCGGATACAGGCCCAGGCACGGCTTCGAACATTGCCGAAATAGCGGTTGACCCGCCCCCCCCGCATCATTAATATACGCGACCTCTGGTTAACGCCATTCCGCCTTAGCTCAGTTGGTAGAGCAATTGACTGTTAATCAATGGGTCGCTGGTTCGAGCCCAGCAGGCGGAGCCATATCAAAGAAAAGAAGGGGATTGCAGCGATGCAGTCCCTTTTTTTTGCTTATCGCACATTACCGGGGTTGCCCGGCACCTTAGAACAGCGTTCTGCTTTCTGTCGGGCCATAGGGGCTTCTTTGGGCTTTGGTTTTAGCCAACGGGACCTGCCGAAAGCGGGCTTTTCAGTCGCTCCACGTGATTCGCTTGGTGAAAAGCCCGCTTTCGGCAGGTCCCTTCAATCGCAACGAACCGGAATGGCAAGGGACACGCACACGCCGAGGTCCCGGGCGGGAAAGTGTTTCTCACCAAGCGAATAACGTGGAGCGACTGGAAACACTTTCCTGCCCGGGACCGCTTGACCGAACCAAACGAGGGAAAACCGGCAACACACAGATAGCAACTTTAGATCCACCGCCCACCCACATCCAATGCCCTCTATTCTGCGCCCGGAAAATTGTTCACCCCCCGCCCCAAAAGACAGCTCCCGTTCAGCCCGTTCTCTGCTATCCTAGGCGCCCTTTAGACCCTCACAGGTTTTGCGCGGGTGTAGTTCAATGGTAGAACGGCAGCTTCCCAAGCTGCATACGGGAGTTCGATTCTCCTCACCCGCTCCACAAACACACCAATCTGGAGTACCCGTCATGAAAACACTCTACTTCAAACTGCGAGCCATTGTTGTCACCTGGCTGATGCGCCTGCTGCCGCGCAATCCACCCGTTGTTTTCAAGGGTATCAACTCCGCCCTGACCCTGTGTGAACAGGTCGCTGTGCTGGGCTACAACAAGGTCCTGGTGGTCACCGACGACTTCCTGGGCAGCTCGGGGATTCTCGACGGTATCAAGGCGACCCTTACCGAAAACGAGGTTGAGTTCGCGGTTTTTGACGGGGTGTTGCCGGATCCGGCCTTTGACCAGGTACAGGCAGGAGAGGCCGTCATCAGGACCGAGCACGCCCAGGCGATCATCGCGGTGGGCGGCGGCTCGGTGCTCGATGCCGCCAAGATGATGGCCATGCTGCACACCAACCCGGGCACACTGGAAAGCTTTGATGGTATCCAGAAGTGCAAAAAGCCGGGCCTGCCGCTGTTTGCCATTCCGACCACAGCCGGTACCGGCTCGGAAATCACCCTGGCCGCGGTTATCACAGACCCTGTCTCCCACAAGAAAGTACCCATCGTGGACAGCAAGATGATTCCCGGCTATATCGCCCTGGACGCGGAGATCATGAAAGGCATGCCCCCGGGGATTACCGCGGCAACTGGCATGGACGCTCTCACCCACGCCGTGGAATCCTACCTCTCCACCGCCTCCAACAGCTCCACAGAGGAGCACGCCACGGCTGCAGTGCGGCTGATCTTCAAGTACCTGCTGAGGGCGTTTAAGGACGGCGGCGACATGCAGGCCCGGGATGGCATGGCGCTGGCAGCCTTCTATGCAGGCGCTGCCTTCACCAAGACATCCGTGGGCTACGTGCACGGCATCGCCCACCAGTTGGGCCGGGTGTGCGGCACTCCTCACGGCAACGCCAATGCCATGGTACTGCCCGAGGTACTGGCGGCCTACGGCGATTGCGTCCACGATCGCCTGGCTGACCTGGCCCGGGTGGCAGGTATCGGTGAGCCTGGTGAGAGTCGCGCAGCGCTGGCCGGCAAGTTTATCGCCGCCGTGGTCGATATGCGCAAGGCCATGGAACTGCCCTTGCAGCCCAAGGACCTCAAAGCGGTCGATATACCGGGCATAGTAGACGAGGCCATCGCCGAGGCGGGCCTGCTGTACCCGGTACCCCGTTATATGACGGAGGCCGAGTTAACAACCATCGTCAACGGCTTGCGCGCGGCCTGACCGGCGCGGTAACGTTAACCTCTGCCACCGGGAGCGGGGCAAACAAAAATTGGCAAATAAAAAGAGAGGAACCTGATAAATGGCGACAGAATTCAATACTGGCAGTTTCCTGGGCCGCTGGATTTTTGCACTGATACTGGTCTTTGGTACCTACAACCCGACGCAGTGGTGCTACTACGCGTGGGTAAGCTCCGAAAGCACCACCTTCGGGCCTATCGTGGCCATCGTGGGTATTATCCTGCTCATTGGCTGGATCATGTTTATTCGCGCCACCTTCGATTCCATGGGCTGGCTGGGCATCGCGTTGGCCGGCGCACTCTTCGGCTGTGTAGCATGGTTGTTCGTCAACCAGGGCTGGCTCAGCCTGGAATCTGACGCGACTATCGCCTGGGTGGTGCTGACGATCCTGTCGCTTATTCTGGCGGCCGGAATGTCCTGGTCGCACGTGCGGCGGCGTGCATCCGGCCAGTTCGACGTGGAAGAGGACCGCAACTAGGCGGCGCACTCGAAGTATGGGGCCTGGCTGTCGGCCAGGGCCCCCCAGGCTTCCTGGCAGGCAATACTGGCGGACCGTCCCGGTCGACTATGCAAGCCGGCTGTCCAACTGGTCGCGAACCTTGTCAAACTCTTCGGCGATGATTTCCCGCAGTACCCGCAGTCTTGCACTCAGCCGCAGGTCCTTGTGGGTCAGCACCCACATATCGGACTGGTGAACGATGGCGGCTCCCGGCACGCGCACCAGGTCGGGCGTGGCCCGCGCCATAAAACACGGCACATAACCCATCCCCATTTTGTAGCGCAGCGCATCCGACATTAACAAGCTGAGCCGGATAGCCCCCTGCAACTCCCGGTCGCCGCCGGTAATCTTGCGCTCCACGCCCATCACAAGTTCTTCGACATGCTCGGCGGTGGGGAGCACCTGTTCTCCCGTGGCAGTCATCCGATAGCCGTCCGGAGTGCGATCAAACAGCTGCGCCTGCAGCTTGTGCTCCATATCGTCCAGGCGACGGGTGACCGTGGAATTACTGACCCCCAGCTCCTGGGCCGCACCGCGGGCGGAGCCCTTGCGACTCAGGGCCAGAAATACTTTCAGGTCATCCCAATCCATAGTGGTCCTCTCCGGGAACAAGCAGGCGTCTGCTATCGACGCCGGCACCAGGGCGAACCATTGCGTCGATCAGGTCCGTGCGTAAAACGCTGCGAAGGTGTCGATAAATTCCTGCAACATATCTCCGGGCAGATCATTGATACCGGCGGCGGCCTTGCGTCCGCCACCCGTGGGAAACTTCATGCACAGTTCGTCAGCGCCGGTCTTGTTGTTCAGCGGCGCCCTCACCGACACCAGGTAACAGCCGCTGGCCTTGGCCGTCAGCACCGCATGGGCGCGGTCAGGATCGCCATTGGCCAGATCGTTGCTGTACACGCCACTGACACGTCGCGCCCAGGCTTCATCCGGCATCATGAACACCGCGACCGCGGAATCCCGGTATTGCGGCTCCAGCGATTCGGCGGTGGCCATATCCTGCTTGTAGCCCTGTTCGAGTTTATCAAAATGCGCCCGGCCGTCATCCATGAAGTCAAACGGGCTGGCGTAGGGGCTGATCAGGCGAAACAGCTCGGCGGGCTCAAAATGCAGGTCCGCCAGGTTGGAGCCGTAGCCGTTGTAGTTGATATAAATGCCGAGGTTCTCCAGCAGCTGCAGCCGGGTATCATCCAGGTCCAGCGGCCGGGCAATGCGTCGGGCGCTGTCCTGCAGGTTGTCCCCGAAGGCTCCTACCACCGCCCATTCGCGAAAAGCGCCATTGAGATGCTCGTTGACCAATATGCTGGTACAGACATCCGGTGCAGTATTGATCACCGCCTGTAGCCGGTCATTCTGTGGTATGTCACCAGCGAAGTGGTGATCGCAATAAAATACGTCAGCACCCGCTGCAAGTGCACGCTCCAAACCGGCGCGATTCTTGTCCAGTGACACGTCCAGCACCGTGATCTGCGAGCCGCTGGTCGCCTCCACCCTGTCCAACAGATTAATATCACGCTTGACGCCGGTGACCAGTTCCGCCTCCCTGGGCTCGGCATTGCGCAACTGGGTCAGGGCGCAAAGGCCATCGGCATCGCCATTAAAAACATCAAAATGCATTGTGTGGTTTCCTTGGGCTTGGGTTAATCCGGGGCCGGGGTACAGCGGGGCTTTATTCAGGGTTTGTCAGGGAACAGTTCTTTGACATTGGAGGCGGCCTTCGCAGCCGCAGCGGACTGCAGCGCAAGCGCCCCCTGTTTTTTCCACAGGTGGTCGTAACGCACCTCGTGATCGCCAAATCCACTTACCGTGGAATTGAGTACCGAGGTAATGCCGACACAGTCCATGGCGTCGCAGTATCGCTGCAGCTCCTGCAACAAATCACGGATACCGGCATGGGAAAGACACTCCTCCTCTGCCCGCATAATCATGGGGTGGCCCGTGCCGGTAACATTGCTGCCCAGCAGCAGCTCCTCGTGGAGCTTCTCACCGGGGCGCAGGCCGATAAATTCGATATTGATGTGTTCACCCACGTGGGTATCGTGGTCCATCTCGTAGCCACTGAGGCGTATCATCCGACGCGCCAGGTCAACGATGCGCACCGGTTCGCCCATATCGAGCACAAACACATCGCCGCCGGTACCCATTGCACTGGCCTGCAGGACCAACTGGGCGGCTTCGGCAATACTCATGAAATAACGCGATACCTCCGGATGGGTAACGGTGACCGGGCCACCGCTGGCAATCTGCTCCCGGAACAGGGGGACGACTGACCCTGAGGAACCCAGCACATTGCCGAAACGCACCATGCAGAAGCGGGTTGATGTTTCCTGTTGGGCCAGCCCCTGCAAAATCATTTCTGCGAAGCGCTTGGAGGCGCCCATGATGTTGGTGGGGCGCACGGCCTTGTCGGTGGACACCAATACGAAGGTCTCTACTTTGGCGCGGCGTGCCGCTTCGGCGGCATACCAGGTACCGAACACATTGTTGGCAACACCCTCGGCAATATTATGCTCAACCATAGGCACATGCTTGTAGGCGGCGGCATGGTAAACCGTCTGCACACTGAAGGTACGGTAGATACTTTCGAGGCGTCGCTGGTCCTGCACAGAGCCCAGCAGTGCAACCAGTTCCACTTCACTGCCGGCGCTGGCCATGAGCTCCCTGAGCTCACGCTCAATGTTGTACAGCGCGTATTCGGAGTTATCCAGCAACACCAGTTCCCGCGGGCCGGAAAGCAGAATCTGGCGGCACAGCTCGGAGCCGATGGAGCCCCCCGCACCGGTGACCATAACAACCTTGTCCGTAATGCAGCGATCGATCAACTCGGGATGGGGCGGCACGGCATCTCGCCCCAGCAGGTCGTCCAGGCTGATATCCTGAATCTGGTTGACACTGGCCTGGCCGGAGACCAGCTCATTGATCCTGGGTACGGTACGCACGTAAACCGGCAGGCCAACCAGTGAATTGATAATCTCCTTGCGCCGCTCGGCTGATGCGGAGGGGATGGCCAGCAACACCTGGGTAATATCGTGCTGGGCGACCAATTGCTCCAGCTCACGGGGCCTGGCGACCTGCAGTCCATTGATCACGGAACGCTGCAGGTTGATGTCGTCATCGACGAACACCACCACCCGATACTGATCGCCCTGGTGCAGCGCGGTCAGCAACTGCCGGCCCGATTCACCGGCACCATAGATAATCACATTCTCTGACAGGGACCGCAATTTGGCCTGGTAGTAGGCACGCACCACCAGGCGGGTACCGCCTATGCCCAACAGTGCCAGTGCGAAATAAATAAACGGCATGGAGCGAGGAACGCCGGCCTTGGCAAAAAATACGGTGGCGCCGAGAATAATCGTGGAGTAGCTCACCGCGGTCAGCACCGCCCAGATCGCCTGCTGGCCCATAAAGCGGATGACGGCCCTGTACAAACCGAGCCGCAGGAATACCACCGCGCTCAGCAATACCGTCACCGCGGCAGAGGTGTATTCCACCGGACCGAGGTGGAAATGTGTGTGGCCATAGCGAATCGCCACCGCGAGCCACATGGCAGCGGTGACGTACACCATGTCCAGGCCAAGCAGGCAGGCTTGTTTAATATTGCGGGGAAGCTGGATCAGCTTTTCGAGGGCATCGCGCAGGCTTCCGACCAGGCTGGCGACGGAGCGAGATGTAAACCTGCCAACACGATTCAGCAAATCGCCTCCCAGAGTTCCGGTGACCGTGGAGGGCGCAAAAGAAACGCAACAAAAACAACGCCCGAGAAGCTGAATTTTACGCTAGAGGCCTTGTTTTCGCCATGCCCAGCACCAGGGGAAGATATGCCAAAATTACCAATAAAAATGCGTGGTTGGGGTAGATTTCTGATATCCAGGCGAGCGGAAGCAGCCAGGCGAAGAAAATCAGCGCCAGCAGGATATCCACCCTCAGGTGCGAGCCCCAATGTCTGGCAAGGCGCTGGTAAGCGTGCAGGCGATGGGGTTGGGTATAGGCCTGGCCCGAGGAGATGCGCCACATCAGGGTCCAGCTCGCATCGGTGATAAACACCGCCAGCAGCACCAGCCAGCCGGGCAGGCCGAGATGATCGTTGACTGCCCCCACAAGCGCCAGGCCGGATAACAGGAAGCCTGTGGGGATGCTACCCGCATCGCCCATGAACAACCGGGCCGGCGGCCAGTTCCATACCAGGAAACCAAGCTGGCTGGCCCCCAGTAACAGGCAGAACAGCGCGTAATCCTGACTACCTTTTTGCCAGGCAAAGAATGCCGCTGCACCACAGGCAAGCAGGCACTGGATGGCGGCAATGCCATCGATGCCGTCCATAAAATTGTAAAGGTTCACTACCCACAGCATGGCCAGGGCGACCGCCAGTACCAGCAATCCACTGGCGAACGCGCTTCCCCCCGCGGGCAAAAGATACCCCGCGGTCACCAGGCAGGCGAGACCATACACGCCAAAACGCAGCTGCACCGACAACGCCCGGAGATCGTCGACGATACCCAGTAACGCCAAAAGCATTGCCACGGCTGCCAGCACGATGTAAGGAGCTTCCCACGGCGCATAGGCCATGGCAGCCACGAGCATACCCAGCGCAAATGCCAGCAGCATCGGGGCGCCACCGCCATGTGGTGTGGGCGTTTTATGAGAACTGCGCGCGTTGGGGGTGGCCATGATTTTCCAGTGCAGCGCCAGGCGCAGGTAGGCGCCACACAACACCAGCGATGCCAGCAGGGTGACAAGCGAGGCCGCAATCACGGCTTGCCCTCTGTGGGTGCCATCATGTCTGCGGCCAGGTCCTGCAGGTGCAGCTGCGGGCGCCAGGACGTACTCGCCAGCACAAAGGCATTGCTGTACAGCTCGGTATCGAACAGTTTTTCAAACGTGGATTCACCTGCGCCACCGCTGCGCAGGTCGAGCAGCGCCGCCGCCAGACGCCATCCGAGCACCGGTAACCAGGCCCTGCCAACGCCCTTCCCGGCGGCCAGGCGCAGTTCATCGTAAACAAAACGGGTGCTGTAGTGTTGGCCATCCGCGACAATGAATGTGCGCACGCCATCATGTGGCTCCAGGGAAAGAAGACACAACAAACTCACCAGGTCACTCACTGCCACCATCGAGCGCGCCCCCAGCGCCGGCGGCCTCGGCAGACCGGCCCGCACCCCACTGGCAAGCAGCGCAAGATTACCCTTGGCAGCGGGCCCGTACACGAGAGCAGGGCGCAGTATCACCACCCCCATCGAACCCTGGCTGAACTCTGCCAGCAGTCCGTTTTCCGCGCTCCACTTGGACCAGCCATAGGGGTCGACGGGGGGGTTACAGTCCAACTCCGCGCGCTCACTGCTATCGTTGGCTGGCCCCATCGCCTTTACGCTACTCAGGAAGAGGAACTGACGCACCCCCGCCGCAGCGGCGTGCCTTGCCAGCTGCAGGGTCGCCTCTTCGTTCAGTTCGCGGTAGGAATGGGCCTCGGCTTTTTGATGGGCTATGCCGGCCAGGTGAAAGACCACATCCACGCCCTCCAGCAGCTCTCGCCCCGGCATTGCCCTGGCAAGATCTATAGCCCGGGTGGGGGTGCCATCGGGAAGAGGGGCGCCAGTTTTGCTCAGGGCAATGACCGAGTCGCCGCGTGCCAGCAATTCCCGGCAAAGATGGCGCCCGATATAGCCGGTCGCTCCACTAACAAGACATTTCACGCGGTAGGGTCACCGTCAAAAGAAAAGGGGGCAAAAGCCCCCTCATGATACGGATGCCGCTGCCTTATTCCAGTGTAATTCTTGTGCGATTATCTTCGAGCGTGGACTGGCCGATACCTTTCACCTCGGCCAGTTCATCGACCGAGGAAAAGGGACCGTAGGCTTCACGGTAACGGACAATTTCCTGCGCCCGTGATGTGCCCACGCCTTTGAGAGCGGAAGCCATTGTCGCCGCATCCGCCTTGTTGATGTTTACCGCCGCCACCGCTGGCGGTGGCGCCTTGTCCTGCGCATATGCCCCGACGGCACTGCCGGGCAAAATACCCGTCATCATTGCCAGGGTCATCGCGAGGACGACGGCTGCAGGCAGCCGCCGGGTTGAAAAAACATGCCCGATTGCCGCTGCGAGTCGGGAAGAACTGTGTAAAAACGTTAAATTTGTCATGAGGTCATCTCCATTTGACATGCTGCATCCTTGCAGGCATCCGTACCGTGGAGAAGTCTAGCAGCGCTCAATCAGCTTGTGAGCTGAACGCCTGCATTTGATTTTACGTCGCCAGGCCAAGCTCCGCGTGCACCCGCTGCAGTGCGGCCAGGGGATCGGCGGCCCCGGTGATGGACCGCCCGATAACGAGATAATCCGCGCCCTTTGCCACCGCATCCAGCGGCGTAACAACCCGCCGCTGGTCACCCGGGTCATCCCCCGCCAGGCGAATACCGGGGGTAACCAGGGTGAACCCCTCGCCCCGGGCCTCGCGCAGCAGCGGCGCTTCCAGGGCCGAGCACACCACACCATCGAGGCCGCAGTCAGCCGCCAGCGAGGCGAGTTTCTGTACCCGCTCACCGGCAGTTTCGCGATAACCCAGCTCCGCAAGATCGGCATCGGTCATACTGGTCAGCACGGTGACACCGATCAGCAGCGGCCGCCTTGTAGAACCGTCCAATGCACTGACCGCCGCCTCCATCATCCTTCGCCCACCGGCGGCGTGAACGTTAACCATCCAGACACCGAGCTCCGCCGCGGCGCGAACCGCCGAGGCAACCGTGTTTGGAATATCGTGGAACTTGAGGTCAAGGAATATCTCAAAACCCTGTTGCTGCAGGGTTTCAACCAGTGCCGGGCCGCTGCGCGTAAACAGCTCCTTGCCGATCTTGAGCCGGCAAAGCTCCGGTGACAGTCCCGCCACCAGGTCCAGCGCCGGGGCGGCAGAGGGGTAGTCCAGGGCGACGATTACCGGTGTATTCATATGCAGTTCCCTTGGTGTGCGCCATGGCGCAGCGGTTAGAAAGAGCCCTGCCCGTCGATGGCCTTGATACTGCCCCAGTATTTGCAACCGGGGCAGTTCCAGTGGAGGTACTTGCCTGCAAAACCACAGTGACCGCAGCGATAGGAAGGTCGGCTGGCGACCAGGCTGCGGGTCAGGCTTTGCAGCAACTCCAGGTCCGCCCGCGAACCCTCCTGGCTGTCCTCCAGTTTTAAGCCTATCAACTGGGACAATCCTCCCAGTGAAGGACTTTCGAGAAGCCGCTGCGCCAGAAACTGACTGGTCGCGGCGTGGCCGTCTGAACCGGCCATATCCTGCGCCACCGCTGTTACCAACCCGGGCGTTGGCCTGTTGGCAAGGCATTCAAAGAGGTAGGCGCGCAGTGGCTCCGGATCGTCCAGCGCAATATGGCACCTGCGTAAAAGTGCGATAGTGTCCGGCAAATAGTCAGGGTCCTGCAGTCGCACCCGCTGCAGTGCCTGGACTGCCTGCCGATAGCGGCCTGAGTCATACTCTACCTGCCCTAGCAACATGGACGCGCGCACACACTGCTTGTCATACTCCAGCGCCTGGCGCAGCCACTCACGGGCAGCGTCATTGTTATCACACAGCCGCTCCTCCCCCGCCAGTTCACAGCAATAGTGCGCCAGGCGAAGCGCCGGCTTCTGACCCTGTTCCAGCGGACCGCCCTGCACGTGCTTTTCCCGCTGCAGTTTGCGCGGCAGCAAGCCGCGGGCGACATCAATGGCCCGTCGCCACTCCCGTTCAGTTTCGTAAATCTCCAGCAGGTGCCGTTGGCCGGCCCGGCTCTGCCCCGGATAATTTTCTACCAACTCAAGTAACAGGTCCTCCGCCCGATCGAGCAGGCCGGCGCTGATATAATCCCTGGCCAGTTCCAGTCGGGCGCGCCCGGCTTCATCAACCGGCAGGCTGGGCCGCGCCAGCAATTCCTGGTGAATACGCACCGCCCCGTCCACCTCGCCTCTGCGGCGCAACTGCACGCCCATGGCTATACGTGCCTGGGCACTGGTGCCATCCAGAGCAAGGCCATCAGCCAGTGCATCCAGTGATGCGGCGTCACCGGCGCCACTGTCCGCCGCGCCATCATTGGAAAAATAGCTTCTGGAGACAGTGGAAGCAGAAGAACCGCGGCGCCCCAATATCCAGCCGATGGCGATGGCCGCAAACAACAGGCCGAACATTACGATGTCATTCAATAGCCTTTAAACCCGCACTGGTTTCCACACTGTTGCCCACGCTTTTCTCGCCAGCGCGCAGCTGTTCCAACTCGGTCCGGCTATGCGCCAACTGCCGCCTGGTCGCGCCCAGCGCCGCTCGCGAGCGCAACAGGTACGCCCAGGACACCAGCAGCCCCCCGAGACCACCGATCGCAAGGGCGAGCAATATCCAGAGCGCGAGGCTGCGGGGCGGGAAGCTGAAAACCAGCAGGTCAAGCGGCACCGCCTGCTTGTTCTGCAGGGCGAATAAAACACCCAGGGCCACAAATGCCAGAAGGATTATGATGGTAAAGATGGTACGCAGCTGTTTCATTCCGACCCCCGCGTCAGTTGTTACGTTGCGCCGGCGCCACAGCGTATGGGCTGCGATCGCCGAAGTTGCAGGCTCAGCTGGCTCACAGCCCCATCTGCAGGCCCAGGTTGACCCGTTCGCGCAATTCCTTGCCGGGCTTGAAATGGGGTACATACTTGCCGGTAAGCTCGACGGAGTCTCCGGTCTTCGGATTGCGGCCGCGACGCGGCTCGCGAAAGTGCAGGGAAAAGCTCCCGAAACCACGTATCTCGATTCGCTCGCCAGTCGCAAGCGCCTGGGACATATGCTCCAGCACGGTCTTCACAGCCAGCTCCACATCCTTGGATGACAACTGGGTCTGTCTCGCCGCGATGGCCTCTATCAATTCGCTCTTAGTCACTTCGCCTCCTTGCGCAGAGGTTTTATTATCAAAAATAAACAGGTGAAAGGTATTGTGGCCTCTCGTGGTTATTTTCGCAAGTTGTTATTTTTTAACGGAAAAGTTGATTGAAAGGTGTGTCCTGGCCTGATTTTCAGCCAGGCAATCTCTCGCTTACACGCATTCATCGACCACTCCTTCTGGCTTTGTTCGGTCTAGCGGTCTCGTGCGGGAAAGTGTTTCCCAGTCGCTCCACGTGATTCGCTTGGTGAGAAACACTTTCCCGCCCGAGACCTCGTTGTGTGTCAGTCCTTTCGGCCTCGGTATTGATAAAGAACTTCACTGGCACACCTCCTTCCCCAGGGTGTCCTGTCGGAGCTTCACGATAAGAGGGTCCGGGCGCACGCAGGCTTTCCATCAAGCGAATAACGTGGAGCGACTGGGAAGCCTGCGTGCGCCCGGACCCGCTGGCCAAAACCAAACCCAAAAACAGACAAAAAGAGAACAATTCCAGAACGCGCCGAGCCCCCCGGTGACGCGCAATGAACCCGGTAAAACGCAACGCGATCCCAATAGACAAAAAAAGGCCCGCCGAAGCGAGCCTTGTTCTGATCACTGCAAACCGGGGCGCAAACGCCCGGGGTAGCCGGGATTACTTGTCAGCCATCTGCGCCTTGATCAGGTCGCCGATAGTACCCGGTGAAGCAGATTCAACTTCCTGCTCCTTGAGTGACTTCACGGCTTCCTGCTCATCTTCGTAGTCCTTGGCCTTGATAGACAGACCCAGGCCGCGGTTCTTGCGGTCCACAGAGATGATCTTGGCTTCGACACTGTCGCCAACCTTGTACAGGCTGCGAGCATCGTCCACCTTGTCACGGCTGATGTCGGAAGCCTTCAGAACGCCTTCCACTTCTTCCGCCAGCTTGATCACAACAGACTTGGCATCAACCTCGGTGACTTCACCGGTCACGATGGAGCCGCGATCGTTTTCAGCCACGTAGTTACCGAAGGGATCGTCTTCCAACTGCTTGATACCCAGGGATATGCGCTCGCGCTCCGGATCGATAGACAGGATGACCGTCTCGATCTCGTCGCCTTTCTTGTAGTTGCGAACTGCCTCTTCACCGGTTTCATTCCAGCTGATGTCGGACAGGTGCACCAGGCCGTCGATGTTGCCTTCCAGGCCGATGAAGATACCAAAGTCAGTGATTGACTTGATGTTGCCGGAAATCTTCGCGCCCTTGGCGTAGGTGCCTGCAAATGCATCCCAGGGATTCTGCTGGCACTGCTTGATACCCAGCGAGATGCGGCGACGCTCCTCGTCGATATCCAGAACCATCACCTCTACCTCGTCGCCCAACTGCACGATCTTGGAGGGGTGTACGTTCTTGTTGGTCCAGTCCATTTCAGACACGTGAACCAGGCCTTCGACACCCTCTTCCAGCTCGGCAAAACAGCCGTAGTCGGTAAGGTTGGTAATACGTGCCTTGACGCGACTGCCTTCCGGGTAACGGCCGGTAATGGCGACCCATGGATCCTCGCCCAGTTGCTTCAGGCCCAGTGATACGCGGTTGCGCTCGCGGTCGAACTTGAGGATCTTGACATCGATTTCCTGGCCAACTTCCACGATCTCGGAAGGGTGCTTGATGCGCTTCCAGGCCATATCGGTGATGTGCAACAGGCCATCGACCCCACCCAGATCGACGAATGCGCCATAATCGGTCAGGTTCTTGACGATACCCTTGACGGCCATGCCTTCCTGCAGTGACTCCAGCAGCGCCTCGCGCTCTACGCTGTTGGCTGCTTCCATGACGGCGCGACGTGAAACCACCACGTTGTTGCGCTTCTGGTCCAGCTTGATGACCTTGAATTCCAGTTCCTTGCCTTCCAGGTGAACGGTTTCGCGCACCGGACGCACATCTACCAGTGAGCCTGGCAGGAACGCTCGAATAGTGTTGATGTCGACGGTAAAGCCACCCTTGACCTTGCCGTTGATAATACCGGTAACCATTTCATCAGCTTCGTGAGCTGCTTCCAGGTCTTTCCATGCTTCCGCGCGCTTGGCTTTCTCACGGGACAGCTTGGTTTCGCCAAAACCGTCTTCAACGGTTTCCAGGGCAACCTGTACTTCATCGCCAATGCTCAGCTTGCACTCACCGCTGGCGTCGACGAATTGGGCACGAGGGATAACACCTTCGGACTTGAGGCCCGCGTGAACGGTGACCCACTCGTTATCTATGTCGATAACCACGCCAGTGACGATGGCGCCCGGCTTCATATCGACGGTTTTCAGACTCTCTTCAAATAGTTCGGCGAAAGATTCGCTCATTGCACATTACCTGTTAAGTGATCGGTGGTCGCCCACCTCTTCCGTGCCTCCAGCCGGCCCGGGTCATCCGTTGTAAACTGTAGACCGACACCCTGACTGGATTCAGTGCGAGCTACAGAGTTTTTGCCATTTACAGGGAGATAGAGGATTATCGCATCGCGATGTAGCCTTTTTCCCTCACTTTCTGCATCACCTGTGCGAACACATCTTCGATGGAAGTGGCGGTGCTATCAATAATAATGGCATCTTCTGCCGGCACCAGGGGGGCTACTTCGCGACTGCTGTCGCGCTCATCCCGCTCCTGTATGTCCTCCAGAAGGCGCGGGAGACTAACACTTTCTCCCTTTGCAATCAACTGCTTATAGCGCCGCTCAGCCCGTTCCCGGGCACTGGCGGTGAGGAAAAACTTGAGCGGAGCGCTGGGGAAAACAACGGTTCCCATGTCTCGGCCATCAGCCACAAGACCGGGAGCCTGGCGAAGCTCGCGCTGGCGGGCCAGCAGGGCTTCGCGTACCGATGGAATCGCCGCCACGGTGGAGGCGCCGCGGCCACCCTCCTCCGTACGAATCTCGCGGCTCACATCCCGTCCCTTATAAGCCACCAGGACCTCGCCGCTGGGTGCGCTCTCAAAACTCACCTGCAGGTGGCGGGCGATATCCGTTACCGCCGGGTGATCATCCCAGCTCACGCCCTCGAGCAGGCAGGCATGACCGGTAATCCGGTACAGGGCCCCACTGTCGAGAAAGTGCCATCCCAGGGTGTCCGCCAACAGGTGACTGATAGTGCCCTTGCCCGCACCGCTGGGCCCATCCACTGTTATTACCGGGATATCCGCCACAGGTCAGTCCGTCATCGCAGAGATCTGCAATCCAAGGCCGCGGGCGATCGCGTCAAAGCCCGGAAACGAGGTGGCCACGTGATCGCAATCTAGCACGCGGATTTCACCCTCGGCACACAGTGCGGCAATCGCAAATGACATCGCAATGCGGTGGTCATGAAAAGTGCGGATCACGCCACCGCCGGGTATTCCACCGTCGATGATAATGCCGTCCTCCAGCACTTCGTTCTGGATACCCAGGGTCGTCAGGCCCTCGGCCATTGCGGCAATACGATCACTCTCCTTTACCCGCAACTCCTCCGCCCCGCGCAACACGGTGCGGCCGCTGGCACAGGCGGCGGCAATAAACAGGGCGGGGAACTCATCTATCGCCAACGGCACCTGGTCGGCGGGGATATCGATCCCACGAAGGGGTGCGTATCGCACGCGAATGTCGGCAACGGGCTCGCCCCCGACTTCCCGCTCGTTCCTCAAGCTGATGTCCGCACCCATCAACCTCAGGATATTGATCACACCAATGCGCGTGGGGTTGACACCCACGTGGGTGAGCAGCAGGTCCGAGCCCGGCGCTATACTGGCGGCGACGAGGAAGAACGCGGCGGAGGAAATATCCGCGGGCACGTCGATAGTGGTTGCCCGCAGGGATCCACCCCCCTCCAGGGAAATAACGCCGTTTTCGCACAGCACCTCATAACCGAAGCCGCGCAACATGCGCTCGGTATGATCTCGAGTGGGCGCAGGCTCTGTAACACTGGTTGTGCCCTGCGCATAAAGCCCCGCCAATAACACGCAGGACTTTACCTGCGCACTGGCCATAGGCAGGTCGTAGTGGATACCGGCAAGCGGGCGCCCGCCGGTAATATGCAGCGGAGGAGTACCCCCGGAGGCACTGCGAATCTCCGCGCCCATAAGATGCAAGGGATCCGTCACCCGACCCATGGGGCGACCGCGCAATGAGGCGTCACCGGTAAGTTCAGTGCTGAAAGGCTGGCCCGCCAACAGGCCGGACAACAATCTGATACTGGTGCCCGAATTGCCCAGGTCCAGCGGCTGCCCCGGCGCTCGCAGGCCGTTCAGCCCCACCCCGTGCACAATCGCCTGGCCATTCTCGGGACCCTCGACCTCAACACCCATAGCGCGAAAGGCCGCCACGGTGGCCAGGGCGTCGTCACCCTCGAGAAAGCCACTGATATGGGTACTGCCCTCGGCCAGGGCACCCAGCATGATAGAGCGATGCGAGATTGACTTGTCCCCGGGGACCCGCGCCTCGCCAGTAATCTCTCCACCCGGCAGTAATTTGAACTCCATAGTGTTACCTCAGGGTTTGGGCTGACTGCGCTCGGCCAGGATGGCGGCAAATTCATCCCGGGCCTGTTTGGCGCGAGTAAATGTAGCAAACAACTGTTCCGCGTCCTCATCCACCACGGCCTGGCGCAGGCGCGCCAGGTGCTCGCTGAACATGTCTATTGATTCGAGCAGTGCGTGCT
Source organism: uncultured Gammaproteobacteria bacterium (assembly GCA_963765545.1). Classification (GTDB taxonomy): domain Bacteria; phylum Pseudomonadota; class Gammaproteobacteria; order Pseudomonadales; family Halieaceae; genus JARRPM01. Next base: position 1,495,668 of record CAVXWW010000004.1, read on the forward strand.
GGTTGGCCAGGGCGATATCCCGCCACATCGCAGGGTCGCTAGAGGCTATGCGGGTAAAGTCCCGGAAGCCGCCGGCGGCGAAGCGGAAGATATCCTCGCTGGCAGGAGACTGGGCCAATGCGTCTACCAGAGCGTAGGCCAGTACATGCGGCAGGTGGCTGGTAGCCGCCAGCACCGCATCATGATCCGCCACTCCCATGTCCAGCACCTCGGCTCCGGTACTGGCCCACATGGCCCGTATCAGTTCAACCGCCGCCGGGTCATTGCCCTCGACCGGTGTCAGAATCACCCTGTGATTCACGAAGAGTTTCGCATCCGAGGCGTCCACGCCACTGCGTTCCGAGCCGGCAATGGGGTGTGCCAGTACCAGCTGCGACGGCATCTTCCCCACGACCTCCACCGCGGCATCTCGCAAATTGCCTTTGACGCTGGCCACATCTGTAATCACCGGGTTGCGAGCGCCATCTTGCAGCCGCGGAAGAATCTCCCGCAGCATATCCGCGGCGATCAGGGTCGGAGTACAAATCACCAGAATATCCGCCTGGCTTATCACCTCGTCGAGGTCCAGGGTGAAATCGTCGATCACCCCCAGCTCCACACCCCGCCTGAGGGAAGCCTCGCGGTGACCCCAGCCGAGAAACCTGTTGCTGAAGCCGCTTGAGCGCAGCGCCCGCGCCAGGGATCCGCCAATCAGGCCCAGCCCGAGGATGCCCACCGTATCCGCAGCACAGGCCATCTAGAGTACAGCTCGGGGATAGGAGCCCATGGGCTTGAGCAGGATCGACTGCTCTTCCAGCTCGGCCACTATCGACGCTATGCGCTCATCTTTCAGGTGGCCTTCAAATTCGATAAAGAATACGTAGGCCCACTTTTCAGTGCGCGAGGGCCTCGTATCGATGCGGGTCAGGCTCACACCGGCACGGCGAAACGGATCCAGCAGGGCAAAAAGGGCGCCGGGCTTGTTGCGGCTGGAGACTATGATGGAGGTCTTGTCCGTGCCGCTGGGGGGCACTTCCTCGCGCCCTATCACCAGGAAGCGCGTCGTATTGTCCGGGTAGTCCTCAATATGCTCGGCAACCGCGTCCAGGTGATATAACTCGGCTGCAATCTCACCCGCCACCGCCGCCACACCGGGGGTCGCCGCAGCCAACCGGGCTGCCTCGCCATTACTGCTGACGGCCTGGCGCTCAGTATTCGGGTAGTGGCGGTCCAGCCAGTTGCGACACTGGGCGAGGGCTTGCTGGTGGGCGCAGATGCGCACAATGTCTTTCTCAGCGGTACCGGGCGCCACCAGCAGGTGGTGGCAGATGCGCAATTCCACCTCGCCTGAAATTTTCAGTGGCGAGTCCATGAAACTGTCCAGCGTATGGCTGACCATGCCCTCGGTGGAGTTCTCCACCGGCACCAGACCGTAATTGCACTCCCCGGATTCCACCTGGGCAAACACCGATTCTATGGTCGAGTGGGGCACACAGATAGCGGCGTGCCCGAAGTGCTTGATAGCCGCGGCCTGGGTAAAAGTACCCTCAGGGCCGAGATAGGCCACCTGCAGGGGACGTTCCAGCGCCAGGCAGGCAGACATGATCTCGCGAAATACATGGGCGACGCTCTCCCCGGACAGTGGCCCCGGGTCACGCGCCATGATGCGCCCCAGCACCTGCGCCTCGCGCTCCGGCCGGTAATAAACCACTTCCGTCTCGGGCTCACCGCGCAGGCGGGCTGCCTCGGCATCCTCCAGCTTGATGGCCGCCACGCGCTGGGCGCATTGCGCCCGGCGGCTGATCAGCGCCTGGATTTCCTGGTCGATGGCGTCGATGTCCGCCCTGACCTGATCGAGATTCCTGGTATCCGCCATGGCTGCAAGCTATCCGGTTAGGCCCTGCGTTGCTCGAAATCCTGCATAAACGCTATCAGGGCGTCAACGGCCTCTTCACTGACCGCGTTGTACAAGCTGGCGCGCATCCCGCCCACGGACCGGTGGCCCTTGAGATTCAGCAGCCCCGCGGCCTCTGATTCCTGCAGGAACTGCTTGTCCAGGGCCGGGTCAGCCAGGGTAAAAGGTACGTTCATCAAGGAGCGGCTGGGCAACTCTACCGGGTTTGCGTAGAAGCTGCTGCCGTCGATGGCCGCATAGAGCTTGCCGGCCTTACGCCGGTTGATTGTTTCCATCGCCGCCAGTCCGCCCAGCTGTTGCAGCCAGGTAAAGACCAGGTCCGCAAGGTAGATGGCGAAGGTGGGCGGCGTGTTGTACATGGAATCATTATCCGCGGCGACCTGCCAGTCCAGCATGGCTGGACAGCTGGCACTGGCGCGGCCCAGCAGCTCGCGCCGGACAATCACCAGGGTGAGCCCGGCGGGGCCTATGTTTTTCTGGGCACCGGCGTAAATCACGCCATAATCCTCGACCCTGATCGGCCGGGACAGGATGGTGGATGACATGTCCGTCACCAGGGGCACATCGACCCGGGGGGTCCAGAAGTACTCGACACCGCCTATCGTTTCGTTGGGCGTGTAATGCAGGTAGGCGGCATCTTTACCCAACTGCCAGCTGTCTTGCGGCGGAATGGTGGAAAAATTGGTGTCCTCAGAGGAAGCGACCACATTGATGTCGCCGTAACGCTTGCCCTCTGCGATGGCTTTTTTTGACCACTGCCCCGTATTGACGTAATCGGCAGCACCTTTGTCTCCCATCAGGTTGAGGGGCACTGCTGCGAACTGGGTGCTTGCACCGCCTTGCAGGAACAGCACAGCGTAGTCAGCGGGGATGCCAAGCAACTCGCGCAGGACTTCCTGTGCGTGCTCCGCGACACCCACCACCTCGGGGCTGCGGTGGCTCATCTCCATCAGGGAAAGACCCCTGCCATGCCACTCCAGCATATCGTCGCGGGCAGTTTCCAGTACCGCCTCGGGCAGTGCGGCGGGCCCGGCGCAAAAATTGTAACAACGGCTCATCTTGTTTTTTCCTGGGTTGAGGGGATTGGCCCGCGCTCAGTCGGGGGCGCCATCCCCAGGTTCGTCCTCGGTCTGTGCCGCCGCGCCCTCAGTGGCGGGCGCATCGTCATCACCCTTCGAGTCATCAAACAGCTCCGGGTCTGGCGCCGGTTCGTCGATACGCTCGACACCCACCAGGAACTCTCCTTCCTTGGTGCGAATTACCCGCACACCCTGGGTATTGCGGCCCAGCACAGACACCTCGTCGGTGCGGGTCCGGACCATGGTGCCCTGATTGGAAATCAGCATCAGCTCATCGCCGTCAAAGACCTGTACCGCGCCTACCAGCTTGCCATTGCGGGCACTGGTGGACATGGCGATCACACCCATATTGCCGCGGCCCTTACAGGGGAAATCTTCTATTTCAGTTCGCTTGCCATAGCCGTTCTCACTGACACTGAGCACCTTGCCATCGGGCTGCGGAATGATCAGCGAGATCATGCTGTGCCCTTCACCCAGGCGAATGCCGCGCACACCGCGGGCAGTTCGGCCCATGGCGCGCACATCGGCTTCCTTGAAGCGGGCCGCCTTGCCCTCGCTGCTGAACAGCATGACATCGCAACTGCCGTCGGTGATGGCAGTACCCACCAGTACATCGCCATCGTCCAGCTCAAGGGCGCGCAGGCCCACGCTGCGACGGCGGGAAAAATTGGTGAGAGCCGTCTTCTTGACGGTGCCGTTGGCCGTGGCCATAAAAATGAAATGGCCCTCGGTGTACTCTTCGACCGGCAGGATGGATGTGACGCGCTCACCCTCTTCCAACGGCAGCAGGTTCACCATGGGACGGCCGCGTGAATTGCGGCCCGCCAACGGTATCTGGTAGACCTTGAGCCAGTAGACCTTGCCCATATTTGAGAAACACAAAATGGTGGCGTGGGTACTGGCTATGAGCAGGTGCTCAACGAAATCCTCATCTTTGACAGCAGTAGCCGAACGGCCCATACCACCGCGGCGCTGGGCCTGGTAATCGGACAGGGGCTGGGTTTTGGCGTAGCCACCGTGGGAGATGGTAACTACCCTGTCCTCTTCGGTGATCAGGTCTTCTACTGTGAGGTCGTGCTGGGAAGCGGTAATTTCGGTGCGGCGCTCGTCGCCGAACTCGGTGACAATTTCCTCCAGCTCTTCGCGAATAACCAGCTTGAGGCGCTCCGGGTCCGATAGAATCTCGAGGTAGTCGGCGATTTCAACCAACTTTTCCTGGTATTCGTTCAGCAGTTTCTCGTGCTCCAGACCGGTCAGGCGGTGCAGGCGCAGGTCGAGAATGGCCTGGGCCTGGGCTGGCGACAGGTGGTACTTGCCATCGCGCAGACCGTATTGGGCCTCGAGCTCTTCCGGGCGACAGGCGTCACTGCCGGCACGCTCCAGCATACCGGTGACCTCGCCCGGCTCCCAGGCTGCGGCCAGCAATTTCTCCCGCGCCTCAGTGGAGCTGGGAGACGACTTGATCAGTGCGATCACCGGGTCGATATTGGACAGCGCTATTGCCAGGCCTTCCAGCAGGTGGCCGCGCTCGCGGGCCTTGCGCAGCAGGTATACGGTGCGCCGCGTGACCACTTCACGACGGTGACGAATAAAGGCTTCAATGATTTCCTTGAGATTGAGGGTCCTGGGCTGGCCATCCACCAGCGCCACCATATTAATCCCGAAGACAGACTGCAGGCCGGTCTGGGCGTACAGGTTGTTGAGCACCACGTCGCCGATCTCGCCCCGGCGCAGTTCGATCACCACCCGCAGGCCGTCCTTGTCCGACTCATCGCGCAGCTCGGTGATGCCCTCGATCTTCTTCTCTTTTACCAGTTCGGCGATACGCTCGATCAGGCGCGCCTTGTTCAGCTGGTAGGGCAACTCGTGGATGATGATGATGTCCTTGCCGCGCTTCTCATCCTGAATCACTTCCGCCCGGGCCCGCACATAGATACGGCCTCGGCCGGTGCGATACGCCTGGATGATACCCGCGCGCCCGTTAATGATGGCGGCGGTGGGAAAGTCCGGCCCCGGAATGTATTCCATCAGCTCGTCAACCGTCAGTTCCGGGTCCTTCATGAGGGCCAGGCAGCCACTGACGACTTCGGTCAGGTTGTGGGGCGGGATATTGGTGGCCATACCCACGGCGATACCGGCGGAGCCATTGATCAGCAGGTTGGGCACCCGGGTGGGCAGCACGTGGGGAATACGCTCGGTGCCGTCGTAGTTGTCGACGAAGTCCACGGTTTCCTTGTCGAGATCCGCCAGCAGGGCATGGGAGATCTTGCGCATGCGGATTTCGGTGTACCGCATGGCGGCGGCGGAGTCGCCATCGATAGAACCGAAGTTGCCCTGGCCGTCCACCAGCATGTAGCGCATGGAAAAGGGCTGCGCCATACGTACGATGGTGTCGTAGACGGCCGAATCGCCGTGGGGGTGATACTTACCGATCACATCGCCCACCACCCTGGCGGACTTCTTGTAGCCCTTGTTCCAGTCGTTGTTGAGTTCGTTCATGGCGTGCAGCACACGCCTGTGCACGGGCTTAAGCCCATCGCGCACATCCGGCAGGGCTCGCCCCACGATGACACTCATGGCGTAATCGAGGTAGGACTGCTTCAGCTCGTCCTCGATATTGACGGGAAGAATTTCTTTGGCTATTTCACCCATGTAAAACGGATTCCTTGACTACCAGCAGAGGGCTCTATTATTACCGCGACCGCGCGCCGGAAAAGCGCCTGCGAAAGGCCGAATAAGCGGTTTTGCTCGCCCCGAAAACAAACCGCCGATTATACGGAAATTGGCGCTATATCACCATAATTTTGCAGAATTTCGGCGCCATTGGGGGCGGTATTATCGAATTTCCGGTTATACTTCTGGCCCAATTCGCCAAAGCCGTCGCAGGCCCGGGATTTTGGTGGTTTTTTAACCAGTTTTCAGTTGCTGGCGCAGACAGTCCCACACAGGAAAAGCCGCCCCATGGACCCCCAAGCACAGACCGCCGACACCCTGATTCATCCGGGCTGGATAGTGCCGGTCGTTCCCCACGGCGTGGTGCTGGAAAACCACAGCCTCGCCCTGACCGGCGATCGCATCAGCGCGATCGTGCCGCGCGAGGAAGCCGCCGCAATCAGCGCCGGACAGATACTGGAGCTGCCGGGCCACGCGTTGATGCCCGGCCTTATCAACGCCCACGGCCACGCGGCGATGAGCCTGCTGCGAGGATACGCCGACGACGAGCCCCTGATGAGCTGGCTGGAACAACATATCTGGCCGGCAGAGGCCGCCCACGTCAGCCCCGCTTTCGTGCGCGACGGGGTCGAGCTGGCGATTGCCGAGATGATTCGTTCCGGCACTACCACCTTCAGCGATATGTACTTCTTCCCCGACGCCTGCGCTGAAACTGCCCAGCGCCTGGGTATGCGCTGCCAGCTCACGTTTCCCATCCTGGACTTCCCCACGATCTGGGCGAGCTCAGCCGACGAGTACATCAGCAAGGGCCTGGCGCTGCGCGATGACGTCAAGCACAGCAAGCTGGTCACCGTGGGCTTTGGTCCCCACTCCACCTATACCGTCTCAGAGCCCAACCTGGTCAAGGTCGCGACCCTGGCGGCCGAGCTGGATGTGGCCATACAGATTCACCTGCACGAGACCAGGGGCGAGGTATTGCTGGCAGTGGAGAGCAACGGGGAGCGCCCACTGGACAGCCTGCACCGACTGGGCCTGCTGGGCCCGCGCACCCAGTGCGTACACATGACCGACCTGGGCGACCAGGACATCGAGCTGCTGGCCGCCACGGGCGCCCATGTGTTGCACTGCCCGCAATCCAATATGAAACTGGCATCGGGCACCTGCCCGGTCACCCGCTTGCAGGACAAGGGCGTCAACGTGGCACTGGGCAGCGATAGCGCCGCCAGCAACAACGACTTGAACATGTTCGGTGAAATGCAGTCCGCGGCCCTGCTGGCAAAACTCCATAGCCGGGACGCCGCCGCCCTGCCCGCGGCCCAGGCCCTGGCCATGGCAACTATTAACGGTGCCAGGGCATTGGGCCTGGAAGAGCTGACAGGCAGCCTGGAGGTCGGCAAACAGGCAGACCTGATTGCCGTCGATCTGGGCCAGCCCGAAACCCAGCCGGTCTATCACCCATTGTCGCAACTGGTGTATGCCTGCAACGGCAGCCAGGTGACCCACAGCTGGATTGACGGCGTAAAAGTCATGGACCAGCGGCAGCTGACGCACATCGACCTCAGCGCCCTGGGTACTCGCACCCGGGTCTGGCGCGACCGTATTTACAACAGGGAACAGGCTACGCAATGAATGACAAGCGCAACGTAGATCCCCAGGAAATTGCCAAGTTCGAGGCGCTGGCCTCGCGCTGGTGGAACCGCTCCGGCGAGTTCCGCCCGCTGCATGAAATCAACCCGCTGCGCGCCAACTATATCGACGAGCACTCGCCGGTGGCCGGCAACAGGCTGGTCGACATAGGCTGCGGCGGCGGCATCCTGGCGGAGGCCATGGCCCAGCGCGGGGCCGCTGTCACCGGCGTCGACATGGGCGAGGCACCGCTGGCGGTGGCGCGACTGCACCAGAAAGAGTCCGGCCTGGATGTGCGCTACCTGCAATCGACTGCCGAGGAACTGGCGGAGACGGAAGCCGGCGCATTCGATATCGTATGCTGCCTGGAGATGCTGGAGCATGTGCCAGACCCCGGCTCGGTGATCAGCGCCTGCGCCGAACTTGCCCGGCCCGGCGCCAAGCTCTACTTTTCCACCATCAACCGCAACCCCAAGGCCTTCGTATTCGCTATCGTCGGGGCCGAACATATTCTTCACCTGCTCCCCGCCGGCACCCATGACTACGCCAAGTTCATCAAGCCCTCCGAACTCGCGCTCTGGATACGCGAAGCCGGCCTGGTGGTCGAGGGCATGACAGGGCTCACCTACAACCCCATCACACGGCACTATCGGCTGAACCCCAGGGATGTCAGCGTGAATTACATGCTCCGCGCGGTGAAACCCGAATGATGACCCTGCCGACATCACTGAAGGCGGTGATTTTTGACCTGGACGGCACCCTGGTAGATACCGCCGCAGAATTCGTGGTCATCGTGCAGGCCCTGCGGGCTGAGCACGGCCGGGAGCCGATGGACCCGGAGCGTATTCGCGCCTCTGTGTCCAACGGCGCCAGGGCGCTGGTCAGCCTGGCCCTGGATATGCCAGAGGATTCAGCGGGTTTTGAAACCCAGCGCCTGAGGTTGCTGGAGTTATACAGCGAGGTGCTGGGAAGCGTGGCCGCGCCCTACCCCGGAATCAACCGGCTGCTGACTGAACTCAAGCAGCGGGACATCGTATGGGGCATCGCCACCAACAAACCCCGCGCCTATACCGCACCACTGATGGAAAGCCTGGACCTGCAGCCACAACCCGGCAGTGTGGTCTGCCCAGACGATGTGGCCGAGCGCAAACCCCACCCCGAGTCACTGATGCGCAACTGCCGGGAACTGGGCTGCACCCCCGATCAGGCTATTTATGTCGGTGACCACCTGCGCGATATAGAGGCGGGCCGGCGTGCGGGCATGTACACCATTGCAGCTGCCTACGGCTATATTGAGCCCGGCGACGACCCCTACCGCTGGGGCGCCGACGCACACGCTGACTGCAGTACCGAGCTGCACGCACTCATTTTAGGCAGTTGATTTATACGCGCTGATGGCCGGCCGGCCAGACACTACCCACTGGATACACGACAGGACCCCGATATGGCCTTTCCCACCGCCCCCGCAGGTTACCAACCCGCTCCGGATTTATTGCAGGGTAAAACGCTTCTCGTCACCGGCGCGGGAGACGGCATCGGCCGCGCCGCGGCGCTTGCTTACGCCGCGCATGGCGCCACCGTCATACTGCTGGGCCGCACCGAGAGCAAACTGGAACAGGTCTACGATGATATAGAGGCGGCGGGCGGGCCCAGGCCGGGGCTTGTCGCGCTGGATCTGGCGACCGCCACCGAGGACAACCTCATTCATCTGGCCAGCGGCCTGGCCCAGGAGTTCCCGCACCTGGATGGCCTGCTCCACAACGCCAGCATACTGGGCGAGCGACGCCCCATTGAAAGCGCCCGTTATGCCGCCTGGCAGGAGGTAATGCAGGTCAATGTCAACGCCCAGTTCCTGCTCACCCGCCACCTGCTGCCCCTGCTGCAGCTTGCACCCTCGGCCTCGATCATTTTCACGTCATCAGGTGTAGGCCGCACCGGCAAGGCCTACTGGGGCGCCTACGCTGTCTCTAAATTTGCTACCGAGGGTTTTATGCAGGTGCTGGCCAGCGAGCTCGAAAACACCTCCCAGGTGCGCGTCAACAGCCTCAACCCGGGCGCCACCAACACGGCCATGCGCCGCGCTGCCTACCCCGGTGAGCAGGCGACGGACAATCCCTCACCCGAGGACATCATGGCGACCTACCTGTTTCTCATGGGAGACGACAGCGCCGGCATCACCGGGCAGGCGTTTAACGCGCGCTGAGGTAGCGGCGCCGCGGTTGTTCTCGCCCCGGGCGGGACTCCTATAGCGGTGTTTTTTAGGGGGGGCTTATTCAGGAATCCTGGTAGGGGCTCATCCAGCGGCCCCGGTCGGGAAAGTGTTTCTCAGTCGCTCCACGTGATTCGCTTGATGAGAAACACTTTCCCGACCGGGGCCTCGTTTTGTGCTTGTCCCGCCTTATCGCGGATAAGCGAATGAAAAACCTGCCTTTTGTTCATGCCCGCTCGCTGGGACCAGACGCGGCAGGCGACGTTTACGGCGCCCTGCGGTTGCGGTTTGAGCCCTTCTTCGCGACCCCGCGACCATGGCGCTTGCCGAACTGGCGTTCCATGATCTCGCGCTCCTTGAGGGTGACGCGCTTTACTTCCTTCATGGGGAGATTGGCCATGCGATACAGGCTCTTGATCTCTGCCGGTTCCATCTCGGCCCACTGGCCCTGTTTGACCCGGGATGGGATGAATACTTCGCCGTAGCGGACCCGCTTCAGGCGGGATACGGTGAGGCCCTGTGACTCCCACAGGCGTCGCACCTCGCGGTTGCGACCTTCCATGAGAACCACGTAGAACCAGCGATTGATACCCTCTCCGCCGGCGTCAGTGATATCAGTGAAGCGCGCCATGCCGTCTTCAAGCATTACGCCCTCTACCATGCGGTGCAGCATCTCCATCTCCACCTTGCCCATGACCCGCACCATGTATTCTCGCTCTATGTTGGACGAGGGGTGCATCAGGGCATTGGCCAGGTCGCCGTCGGTGGTAAACAGCAACAGGCCGGAGGTATTGAAATCGAGCCTGCCGATGGAGATCCAGCGGCCCGACTTGAGTTTGGGCAGGCGCTCGAACACGGTGCGTCGACCTTCAGGGTCCTTGCGGGAACACACTTCGCCCGGGGGCTTGTGGTAGAGGATACAGCGGGTCTGGACAGCGGGTGCGGTATCCAGCGAGCGGCCATCAACCGTAATGCGCACCTTTTCATCGACCCGGTCACCCAGGGTGGCGACCCTGCCGTTGACGGCGATGCGGCCCTCTTCTATCCAGCGCTCCATTTCCCGGCGCGAGCCCAGTCCGGCGCGGGCCAGCACTTTTTGCAATTTTTCACCGGGCTTGGTGACCGGCTCGACTACCGGGTCGCCGGCGGGGGTATTTTTTTTAGTCATCGGGGAGTTATCAGGCGCGACTGTCTGGACCGGCAGCTGCCGAATCCACTTCATCGCCGGTTTGATCTTCGCTGTCTACCGCCTGAACGGCTTGTTCTTCCGCTGTTTCGGGCGCGGCCTCATCATCCACGAGATCCGCTGCGGCTACCGCGAGGTCCATTGCGGTTGCTTCCTGCGGGGCTTCGGCCGGGGCCTGGGCATCGACTTCTTCCTGAGCTGACTGCAGGTCCTGCGCCTCGCCACCACCCTGCTGTGCGTTGGCTTCTTCTTCCTCTGTTGCCTGGGCTTCCTCGGGCAGGTGCTCGGTGCCGCCCACCACGGTCAGGTTGCGCACGGTCTGGCCCTCTCCTTCCGCCGCAGCGCTGCCGGACGCCGGGTCGCTGAAGCCCAATTCGGCATTCAGGGTATCCAGGTCGCGAATATCCGCCAGGGCGGGGAGCTGGTCCAGCGTCTTCAGGTTGAAATAGTCCAGGAACTGCCGCGTGGTGGCGTACATGGCCGGCCGGCCGGGCACATCCCGGTGCCCTACCACACGGATCCACTCGCGCTCGTGCAGGGTCTTGATAATGTTGGAGCTCACTGCCACACCCCTTATCTCTTCGATTTCACCGCGGGTGATGGGCTGGCGATAGGCGATCAGTGCCAGGGTCTCCAGCAAGGCGCGGGAGTACTTTTGTGGACGCTCCTGCCACAGCCTGGCGACCCAGGGGCTGAGGCTCTGGCGGACCTGGTAGCGAAAGCCGCTGGCGACCTCCAGCAGTTCAAAGCCCCGTTCCTCGCAGCGCGCTGCCGCCTCTTCAAGGGCCGACCGTATCGTCGCGTTATCGGGTCGCTCGTGCTCCTCGAACAAACCGCCCAACTGGGCCACGGTCAATGGTTTACCCGCCGCCAACAGGGCGCCCTCGACAATCTGCACCAAACCGATCTCTGTCATGTTATTCCGCTCTCGCCTTGACGTGGATGGGGCCGAAACTGTCAGTCTGAACAATTTCCACCAGCGACTCCTTGATAAGCTCCATGATCGCCAGGAAAGTGACAACCACGCCCAGGCGCCCTTCTCGGGCGGAAAACAGGGCCACAAAGGGCACGAACTGCTGGCCGGACAGTCGCTCCAGTACCTGTGACATGCGCTCCCGGGTCGACAGGGCCTCGCGCTGGATATGGTGGCTTTCAAACATATCGGCCCGGCGCAGCACCTCGCCCAGCGCTACCAGCAGCTCCCGCATATCAACCTCCGGGTCCGCCCTGGTTCGATTGAGATCGGGGGGATTCGCACTGCCGGTCCAGGTGTCCCGTTCCACGCGGGGCATTTCCTCGATGTCCTCGGCAGCCTTCTTGAAGCGTTCATACTCCTGCAGCCGGCGAATCAACTGCGCCCGCGGGTCTTCCTCGTCTTCCTCCAGCTCGCTGGAGCGCGGCAACAGCATGCGCGACTTGATTTCCGCCAGCATCGCAGCCATCAGCAGGTACTCCGCAGCCAGTTCGAACTGCATCGCATCCATCAACTCCACGTAGCGCATGTACTGCTCGGTGATCTCGGATACGTCGATCTCCAGAATGTCGAGGTTCTGGCGCTTGATCAGGTAAAGCAGCAGATCCAGCGGGCCCTCGAACGCTTCCAGGAACACTTCCAGCGCCTGGGGCGGGATATAGAGGTCGCGCGGGAATTCGGTCATGGTCTTGCCCATGACGACCGCAAAAGGCATTTCTCCCTGCTGCGGTGGCAACGCTCCGCCAGCCAGGGGGTCCTGGGGGCCGGCCTGGGCTTGCTCTGCGTCTGCTGGTGGTGTCGGAACTTCGGATGTGGGTTCGTTAACTGACACGGGGCCTACCTGTGGTTAGCGCTGTGGGAAGAGCCGGGGTTAGCGCAAGCCGCCTTGCGCCCTGGCCTTCGGATCTGGCCGCAGTATAACAATTTAATCCTGAAAAGGCGCGATATCTCCCTTGCCAACGCGCAAAACCATGGGGCTATCATCCGCCAGGTCGACCACAGTAGTGGGTTCCATTCCGCAGTACCCCCCGTCGATCACCAGGTCCACGTCGTGTTGCAGGGTATCGCGGATATCGTAGGGGTCAATCAAGGGGTATTCATCGCCCGGCATGATCAGGGTCACACTCATCAATGGTTCACCCAGGTCAGCCAGCAGGGCCGCCGCAATGCGATTGTCGGGGACCCTCAGACCCACCGTCTTGCGCTTGGGGTGCATCAGCCGGCGCGGTACTTCAGAGGTCGCTTTCAGGATAAAGGTGTAGGGTCCGGGCGTGCAGTGGCGCAGCAGGCGATAGGCGGAGTTGTCGACCTTGGCGTAGGAGGCAATCTCGGACAGGTCGCTGCACACCAGGGTAAAGTTGTGGCGGTCATCCAGCTTGCGAATACGGCGAATCCTGTCCAGGGCATTCTTGTCGCCGATCTGGCAGCCCAGGGCATAGGCCGAATCGGTGGGGTACACGACCACCCCGCCATTGCGAATAATGTCCGCCGCGCTGCGCACCAGCCTCGCCTGCGGGTTGTCCGGATGAATCTGGTAAAACTGGCTCATCAGCGATCACCCGCAGCGACGGCGGGAACGGGCAGCCAGCGCTCCCACACGCCGCGCAAGCCATCCAGCACCGGCACGGCGACACCGGGCTGCGGACTGTAGGGTCCATCGCGGTGAAAGTCTGAGCCTACGGACACCTCCAGGGCAAATTCAGTGGCCAGACGCCGCAGCTGCGCGGTCTGGTCTGCAGTCTGGTAGCCGCTGGCCAGCTCAATCGACTGGCCACCGGCCGCCATAAAGTCGATCACCAGTCGCCGCAACTTCATTCGGGTGAATTTGTATTTCAGGGGATGGGCGATGACTGCCACCCCGCCGGCGGCCACAATCCATTCCACTACCTGGGCCAGCTCGGGCCAGAACGCCTTGACGTCACCGGTTTTGCCCTGGCCCAGATACTTGTCAAAGGCCTGGCTGTGGTCTGCCACATGACCCTGCTCCAACATCCACGCAGAAAAATGCGGCCGGCCGAGCTGGCTATCCCCGGCCTGGGCCAGGGCGCCGTCCAGCGCGCCGGCAAAACCCAGGGCCTCGAGCCGCTGCGCTATTTTCCGGCCCCTCTCTACGCGGGCATTGTTGAGCAGATCCAGCCCCTGGACCATGGCGGGATGCCCGCAATCCATGCCCAGGCCCAGAATGTGAATGGTAGTGGAGGACCAGCGGCAGGAAAACTCCACCCCCGGGATCAGCCGCAATTGGGCCGTGTGCTGCGTATACCGGCCCTCCTGCCCCGCTGCATCCAACTCCTCAAGCGCAGCCAGGTATCCCGCAACAGTGTCGTGATCCGTGATGGCCAGCAGGTCAATCTTGCGCTCACGCGCCAGCGCCACGAGTTCGCGGGGACTGAGAGCGCCATCCGAAGCGGCGCTATGGGTATGGAAGTCAATCAACACAATCTTTACACTTGGTGCCCCACTGCCATACAGGCAGGGGCACAAACCGGAGACAAACCCAATGGTAACAGTCGGAGCACCGCGGAATCCATGAAGCAATTAGCGGAATTCCTACCCATCGCCCTGTTCTTTATCGCCTACCAGCTCAAGGGAACAACCATAGGGCTGGCCGGCTGGGAATACACCTTCGACGGTATTTTCTCAGCGACGGCCATTTTGATGGCGGCGACCGTAGCCCAGGTGGCTATCACGTTCGCCTTTACGCGCACCCTGGAAAAGCGACTGATGTGGTTACTGCTGGCCGTGCTGGTATTCGGAGGCGCCACCCTGGTGTTCCGCAACCAGATGTTTATCCAGTGGAAACCGACCATTTTTAACTGGGCACTGGCCCTGGCCTTCGGCGTCTCCCAATATATAGGCGACAAAAACCTGATGGAGCGCACCCTGGGCAGCCAGATACACCTGCCCAAGCCAGTCTGGGGCAAACTCAACCTGCTATGGGTCAGCAATTTTATAATCGTGGGTGGTCTTAACCTGGTAGTTGCCTACAGTTTCAGCGAGGACACCTGGGTGAGCTACAAACTGTATTCCTCCATTGGTTTCACCCTGGTGCTGACCATTCTCACCGCTCTGCTGATCAGCCCGCACCTGAAAGAAGAAAAAGTAGCCGAGGAATAGGTTCATCGCACATTAGCCGGGGCGCCTTCCATCTTCCTGATTTCAGGCTCCGGATACCATACAAGCGACTGGGAAGCCTGCTTGCGCCCGGACCCGTTAGCCAGAACCAAACCCGGAAACCACAAAGAAACAGCTACTACGCCGATGACAAGACCCGACGCCTACAGGAACCATGAACCCCCATCCACCATGTGGGTCTGGCCGGTTACAAAGGCGCTGTTATCTGACGCCAGGTAAATAATCGTCCCGGTCAGGTCGCAGGTTTCCAGGTTGCGCTGTATAAGCTGCCCGGCGGCAATCACTTTTTTCGCTTTCTCCAGCTTCTCACCGAAGAAATCCTCGGTCCCCTCGGTCATAACCGCCGACGGCGCCACCGCGTTCACCCGGATCCGGTCCTGGCCCAGTTCGCGCGCCATGCCTCTGGTCATGCCAATCACCGCAGCCTTGGAGGCCACGTAGTCAAGGCCGTAAGGAAGACCGTAAACAGCCGCCAGGGACGAAATATTGATAATGGAACCGCCACCGGCATCACGCATGGGTTGCACCACCGCCTTGCAGGACTGCCACAGGCCTTTCACGTTGATATTCATCACCGCGTCCCACTGGGCTTCATCGAGATTCTCGAAACGGGCACCTTTGAGTCCCGCATACAGCGCCGCGTTATTAACCAGTACGTCGATTCTGCCAAAGGCGTCTACCGCCTGCTGCGCCATGGCCGAGCAACTGTCCATGCTGGCGATGTCGGTGACCGCACCCGCCGCGCGACCGCCCTCGGCCACAATAGCGGCGACAGTATCGTCACAGGAGTTGATATCACAGGCGAAAACAGCGGCGCCCTCACCTGCCATAGCCTCGGCGTAGGCGCGACCGAGTCCCCGCGCGGCGCCGGTCACAATGGCGACTTTACCTTCAAGTTGAGACATTCTCTTTTCCCTGACCCTTGTTTGGAGCGGCCAAGTTAGCACAGGCCGCCCTGGCGCGGAACGCCCGTCGCATCCCGGCAGTTGTGGCACAAAAAGTGCGCGAAGTAATACAGGCTGGTGGCTGCATGTACTCCGGGGCGAAGCCAGCCAATGCACTAACGGCCCGGGATACGAAACTCGGTGGGCGACTTGCCGGTCCATCGCCTGAAGGCGCGGATAAAGTTGCTGAGATCGGAAAATCCCAGCATAAATGCAATCTCAGTGATCGACAGGCGACTCTGCCCGATATAGTCCAGGGCCAGCTCGTGGCGAGTTTCATCAAGCAACTGCTGGAATGACAAACCTGCCCGGGCCAGCTTGACCTGCAGCGTACTGGCGCTCATATGAATACTCGCTGCGATGGCGGAACGATTGACAGAGCCACCGCTGAGACCGTTGACGATATGGGCTCGCACGCGATTCACGATGTCATCTCGGTCCAGTTTTTCCAGGTAGCCCATGACAATCCGGTCGTTGCACTGGGCCAGTTCCCGGCTGGCTCCGGACAGCGGTCGGCGCATGGTCGCCAGATCAAAATACATTCCGACCGAGGATTGTTCGAACCCTATGGGACAACAAAACAGTTCGCGGTAGGGCTGGTCGCCACCAGCCGGCATTGGCCTTATGAGTTCAAGCTGCACAGGGTGCAACTCCTCCTGGTAGGCCATTCTCATCAAGCGTAGAACCAGGGCAACAAAGGTGTCCTCGGTTTCAAAACACAACGCCGCACTTCTCGGTCTCGCCTCGAGCTTGAGCAGTCCGCCCTGCTGCGCGCAAAAGAAATCGGCGCTCTGGGCGACCAGTGCCCAATAACGCACCAACCGGTTACAAAAATCCTCCAGGGTCTCGCTGGCCAGAAGCGCGTAACCCACCGCATGCAGCATGCCAGGCAAAATATAATTCGCAACACGCAGGCCAAAATAGTCATCGCCTGTAGCGGCGACCGCCTGCCGGTATATCGCGTTTATTTCAGAATCTGTAATTCGCAGCAGTGGGTCATTACTGCGCACCAGTTCAACGCCGGCACCCCGCAAGACCTCTGCCGGATCGACCCCGGCGGACTCCAGCGCACGCGTAATCGCCTCGGTATACCCTGCCAGTGTGGTGGGCTCAGCGGAGGTGCTGGCCCGGCTCATACACGGTCACACCAGGCTTCGTGAATAACCATGGGTATTATCGTCTTAATAAGAAGAAGAGCCCTTTTTTTACCACGTGCAGTGGCAAACCGCCAGCGCCCAGCGGCGCCACCGGCTGGGGCGGTAACATTGCGTTTCAAGTGAAGGGGAATGCGCCCAACCGCTGCTTTCCGCGGCTGGACAATTAGCGTCTCGAGGCTACCGGGAGCGGTACACCTGGCGCTATGTACCTGACCCTAATTTATATTGCACTGCTGCTTGATTTCGGCGATTTTGGCGTCGATTTTCTTGTTGTACTCGCCAGTGCCGATCTCCAGGGAGTTTTTCTCACTGCCACCAAACAAATGCGCGACAGCGCCGATGGGAATAATGGAACTGGCCCCATCCTCGATTTCCTGGGAGGTACGGGCTTTCTCGCTGGTAAGCGTTTTGATATCGGCTGTTGCAGTGGAGCAATCGACGGCCTTGGCCATATTGGCCTGGGCGTCTTTCTGTGATGCCGGTGTGGAGCAACCTGCCAGGAATGCGAATAAAATGATGAGCGATGCCATTGCTTTCATTGAAGATCTCCAGATGATTTTTGGAACTGCACTTTGTTGAAGGCCACGCGATAGTAACCCATTGATCGCCGACTCATGACATCGGTTTTTCCTGACTGTTGCTTATTCACTCGCCGGATTCTTGTGCATTGCTTCTTCCAGTTTACTGACATCGGCCCTTGAGAGCCTGGGCCGATCAATACTAATCGTCAGGCTGGTAAGTTCGCCGGTAAACCTGAATGGCGGCTGGTAGTCACTGTCATCCACCGGAGTGAGCGTATCGGCCCCCACATCAAAATTCTCATCCCACTGCAATGTGAGCGGAATTGTCCTGGGAAGCTTGATGGTTGCCACTTCCTTGCCGTCCACCTTGAGCACACCCGTGCCGCTGCGTCCAAGGCCTGAGGTACTGTTGAATGCCAGGGTGGCAACACCCAGGCCATCATAAGTGAAGTCATATTCCAGCGTATGCTTGCCCGCCGAGAGTGCTTCCTTTCCCGTCCACTTTACCCGCTTTAAATCGAGCATGTTCCAGGTGAACACCGGCTTGCCTTTTAACAGATAGAAGCCATAACCTCCAAAGCGGCCGCCATGGGTGACCAGCATACCCTCGGCGCCACCTTCCGGGATGACAACCTCGGCTTTGATGTTATAGGACGCCGCGAGCAAATTCGGTGCGTCACCATTGGGCGTACCGGTTAACTCGCCCGAGTAGGTAAATACGTTGCGGCCAGCCGTCAGGTTGGGACGCGGTGCCACCAACCGGGTGAACTTGGCCGCATCCAGGGGCAAGACCTGGTATTTCTCCGCCTCAGACCAGAACAGGGCCTCCATTTCCTTGAGCTTGTCCGGGTACCTGGCAGCCACATCCTCGTACTGGGTCCAGTCCTTACCCATATCGTACAGTTCCCAGGGGTAGCCGGCGGGGTCGGTCTGGGCCGCGCCCGAGTTGTCCCAGGGCGCCTGTACCACCTTGCTGCTGGCAATCCAGCCATCGTGATAAATCGCGTGATCCCCGGCCACCTCGAAGTACTGGGTCTTGTGAGTAGACAGCGCGTCGGCGTTCTTCTTATCGAAGGTGTACGCCATGCTCACCCCTTCAATGGGTTTTTGCACCAGGCCATCAACGACTTCCGGCGCGGGGATACCAGCGGCCTCAAGGATGGTGGGTACCACGTCGATGACATGGTGAAACTGCCAGCGGATACCGCCCTTGTCCTTGATCCGCTCAGGCCATGAGATGGCCATGCCCTGCTTCGTGCCGCCGAAGTGAGAGGCGACCAGCTTGGTCCAGGAAAAAGGTGTGCTGAATGCCCAGGTCCAGGGGATCGCCATATGGGGATAGGTAAGATCCGAACCCCAGGCATCGTAGAATTTTTCCAGTTGCGCCGCCACCGGCACCTCCACACCCTGGACTGCGGCGACTTCGTTAGGCGTGCCAATCATGGTGCCTTCCGCACTGTTACCGTTATCGCCGCTGATGAAGATAATCAGCGTATTGTCGAGCTTGCCCAGATCCTCGACCGCCTGAATCACCCGGCCTATTTCGTGATCGGAATACGCCACGTAGGCGGCAAAGACTTCCACCTGGCGAATGAACATCTTCTTCTCATCAGCCGAGAGCGAGTCCCACTCCTTCAGCATGTCACTGGGCCAGGGGGTCATCCTCGCATCGGGCGGTATGACACCCAGCCGTTTCTGGTTCTCAAAAATGGTGTCGCGCAGTTTGTTCCAGCCCTCGTCAAAGAGATGCATGGCGCTGATTTTCTCTATCCACTCCCTGGTTGGGTGGTGGGGGGCATGCACCGCACCAGGCGCAAAATACACCATGAAGGGTTGCTCAGGATTGAGCGCATCAATGCGTTTCATCCATGAGATTGCGTCATCCGCCTCCGCCGTGGTCAGGTTGAAATCCGGATTCCCCACAAAGGGGTAGATAGCGGTGGTGTTTCGAAACAGGTTGGGTTGCCACTGGTTGGTGTCACCACCGAGAAATCCATAGAAGTAATCAAAGCCCATACCCGTCGGCCATTGGTCAAAGGGGCCGGCCTGACTGGCCTGGAATGCGGGGGTGTTGTGGTTCTTGCCGAACCAGGACGTGCGGTACCCATTGTCCTTGAGTATGCGACCGATAGTGGCCTTGTCCCGGGTCATGATGCTGTTGTAACCCGGAAACCCGGTAGCTGTCTCGGAGACTGTCCCGAAACCCATTTCGTGGTGGTTGCGCCCGGTAATCAGCGCCGCCCGGGTGGCAGAACACACCGCTACCGAATGAAAGTTGGTATAGCGCAGGCCATTGTTTGCGATGCGGTCCAATGAGGGTGTTGGAATGACGCCTCCGAAGGTACTGGGTGCGGCAAATCCCGTGTCGTCGGTCATGATAAGCAACACATTGGGCGCCCCCTTGGGTGGCACCACCCGGGGCGGCCACCAGGGCGTGGACTGGTCCGCGTTGCGTTCTATCTTGCCGCCGAAGGGCTCTGGCGGTGGCGGCAACTGCTTGCCGCTGATAGAGGTGGTCGCACTGGGAGAACCCAGGGTACCGGTGACCTGCTGCGCCTGCAGCAGCGTTGGTGTCACAAGCAGAAGAAGTAATAATCCTGGCAGGCGGGCCGCACGTGCATCGACTCTGGTAAACGGAAGCATCTTGCTCTCCTCCCTACTGGCGTCTTACCCCTGATCATGGCGCCCAGATAATAGGGGCATTTCGCAGCACGACGCTACCGCGGTTGTCATCCACTCTTCTGATCTGGCTCGGAAGACAGGCATATCGGCCCAAATGATAGCCGCCTGGGGAACTTCCCGTTGCCGAGTCGGCCGCCTGGCCCTCCCCGCCAGAACTCAGGTCGCCTTGATGGACTCAATGGCCAGCTGCGCAAAGTGCTGCGGGTCATCCTCCTGGATGAAATGCCCACCCTTCAAGGTGGTGTGCGCTTCCCCCCGGGCCCCCGGAATCCGTTGCCGGAACTGTGCATCCCCTCCCCGGGTAATAGGATCGCCATCGCTGAAACAACAAATAAAGGGTTTCTGCCATTGCTCAAAGACAGCCCAGGCCCGCTCGTTTTCAAGTACCCCGGGGATGTGTGGCTCTACCGTCACCAGTGACGGATAGGCCCGCGCACCCGCCTTGAAACTGCTGTCGGGGAACGGGGCGTCATAGGCAGCCACTTCGGCATCGGAAAGCGCCCGCTTGCACCCTGTCTGCACGATGCGACCAATGGGAAACCAGGGGCTGTAGCGTGAAAAAGCGCGCCAGACCTTGAACGGAGGTGGAGCACCCGATCCCGTGGGCAGGCCACCGTTGCTGAGCAGTATGCGGGCAAATCGGTCGGGCGACTCAGCGGCCAGGCGCAAACCGATCAATGATCCCCAGTCCTGGCAAACCAGGGTGATATCGCGCAAATCCAGCGCCTCGACCCAATGCCGTATCCAGGCCACCTGCCCGGCGTAACTGTAGTCTTCCCTGGCGGCGGGTTTATCCGAGCGGCCGAAGCCAATCAGGTCGGGAGCCAGGGCCCGCAGCCCCGCTTTCGCTATCGGCCCTATCATATGTCGATACAGGTAAGACCAGGTCGGCTCCCCGTGCAACATCAGCACAGGCTCGCTATCGGCGGGGCCCTCATCGACATAATGCAATCGCAGGTCCGGCGTCACCTGGTGGTAGCGCGGCTCAAAGGGGAAGTCCGGGAGATGGGTAAACCGGGTTTCCGGTGTGCGCAGTATTTTCAATTGAGTTCTCCCTGGCAGGTGCCGCAGCGACCGCTAAAGAGTATCACGTGCCACCCGCCACTCGCACCGGGACAAGCGCCACATACAACAGCCGGCTCCCAACCGAAGTCGGGTACGTTCAGGGTCCGGCTCGCGACCAGCTAATCCAATACTGACAATGACGGCGCCGTCGTGCGCTATAGCGGGTTTCTGCTATTATCGCGGCTCGTCCGGCACGGCGCCCTGCCACCTCGATAACTGAATAAGGGTATCAAATGACAGCGTGTACCAAACGCCCCCTGAGAAATATCTGCAAACCATTTGCAGCACTTTTTGCTGTTGCCTGCACTCTCGCAGGGGCCGGCTGCGGGGACTCCAATAATTCCAACTCGGGACAGTCGAACCCCGGCAGTGCGTTGATCGGCTGCGCTGATGATGACAGCTGCATGCCCAACCCCACCCTGGAGATTGGCGAGGCGCGACCAGCCCAGGTTCGTATCCCGTCTGATTACACCACCACCACGCGTTATCCCCTGATCATCGTCCTGCACGGTTTTGGCGCCACTGGTGCCATACAATCAGCCTACCTGGGTCTGGATGAGCGCGTAGACACAAAACAATTCGTGCTGGTAGCGCCCGATGGCACAGCCAATGCAAGCGGCACCCGTTTCTGGAATGCCACGCCGGCCTGTTGCGCCAGGGCCGCCGCATTCGAGGACCAGGTCGATGAAGCGGAATATACCCAAATCGATGATGTGGCCTATGTTCGCTCGCTGATCAAGAGTGCCGCGGAGACCTACAGTATCGATGCGGGACGTATCGGCCTGTTCGGTCACTCCAACGGGGGCTTCATGGCGCTTCGCATGGCCTGCGAGGCCTCCGACCTGGTGACATCAGTCGTGAGCCTGGCGGGTTCGACCTTTGACGATGACGCCAGCTGCACGCCTGCAACACATCCGGTCAGCGTTCTCGCCATGCACGGGGATGCGGATGACACCATCGCATACGACGGCGGTGAGATACTGTCCGAGCGCTATCCCGGCGCCATAGAGACCGTTGAACGGTTTGCCGCCCACGCGGGTTGCGACACCACCAAAGCCGTTATGGGATCAAACCTGGATGTCGTCGCGAGCATCGCTGGTGCCGAGACAACGGTTGTTGAAATTCCCGACTGTGCCGAGGGGGTTGATGTGGAGCTATGGACAATTCTGGATGGGCCTCATATACCTGGCCCCTGGGTCGCGAGCGCCCAGGATTTAATGGTCGACTGGCTGATCGACCACAGCAGGCAACAATAAGACACGCCCATGACATCCACACACAGGGCAATCCTGTTGCTCTTGGCAGGGCTGGCCTGGGCGCGGGCCGGGCAGCGCCGTTAAGGCACCGGGCGGCCTTTAACTCGAGTCACTGGAGTCATCCCATGCAGACCATCATCTTTGTAGCTTACGCCGGTATAGTAGCCGTCACATCCTTGCGCCCCGGCGATGGCCTCAGTATCGACCCGATGGATAAGGTTGTGCACCTGTTGGTGTACTACATATTCGCTGTACTGGGATATCGCGCACTCACTAAGCTGCGCTACTACCCTTACCTCTGCCTGGGCATTATCGCCTATGGTGTGCTGATAGAGTTCGGTCAATCCCAGGTCCCCGGCCGGGAGATGTCTGCCCTGGACATGCTGGCGAATACCCTCGGGGTTATACTGGGGGCCGCCGTGGTGACCCGAAATCGGCAGAAAGGCCCTGATAGCTAGCTATTTCCCTTTAAATTCAATTTGTTAGGAACAGAATATGTACTACGCAATTCTCTGTGAGGATGTCGAGAACAGCCTGCCGATGCGGCAGGGTGCGCGTCCCGCGCACCTGGCGCGATTACAGGAACTGGCCGATCAGGGGCGCCTGCTGGCCGCCGGGCCGCATCCGGCCCTGGATACCGCCGAACCGGGTGAGGCGGGCTTTACCGGCAGCCTGATCATCGCCGAGTTTGACAGCCTGGAGGGCGCGACCGCCTGGGCGGATTCCGACCCCTATGTTGATGCCGGCGTATTCAGCCGGGTTATCGTCAAGCCCTATAAACTGGTGCTGCCCTGAGCTTAAAATCGGCGCCAAACAGGGTTACACTAGCTCCCCCCTGAGAGGCGCTCTCGCCCCTTGTCCCTACCAGACGACTATTAAGGTAACCGTTTTGCGAATAGCACTGCTTTTTTTCATACTCGCCGGGCTGTTGTCACCTGCTGTCCATTCCCAGGACATCCGGTATATCAGTGACCAACAATACATTCCTGTGCGTCGGGGTGCCGGCAACGATTTCAAGATTATTCATCGCGGGCTGCCGACCGGCACGCGCCTGAAGGTCTCGCAAATCTCCCCGAATGGCGAGTGGGCCGAAATCACTACGGACAAGGGCACCAGCGGATGGATTCGCGCCCAGTACCTGATGAAAAACGTACCGGCCCAGCAACGGCTGGACGAGCTCACCCGCAAGGCCCAGGAAGCAGGGGGCCTGACAGAGGCGCTGCAGGCAGACGTCACGAAGCTTGAAACCGAACGGGACTCACTGCAGGGCCAGGTAGCAGACTATGAAATACAGCTGGACACGCTCAGCGATGAGCTGACCCAGCTGAAGCAAATCTCGGGTAAAGCGGTGCAACTCGATGCGGACAACCGCCGCCTGGTGGTGAGTTCCGAGCAGTTGCGCTCACAGCTCGATATGCTCGAGGCAGAGAATCAGCGCTTGCATGACAAGGTGGACAGTGAAGACTTCCTCAATGGGGCTCTCGCGGTCTTGCTGGGCGTCATCATCACCCTGGTTGTACCGCGCCTCTGGCCCAAGCGCCGCAAAAGTTCAAGTTGGGCATAAGCCCGCCACACCCAGGAGAGACACAATCGTGCTGAAACATCTGTTTTTTTGTTGCGCCCTGTTGCTGGCGCCGCTAGCGCTGGCAGAAGAAACCACCCTGCCCAACCCCCAGGTAGTGATCAAGACCAGTGAGGGCGACATCACCGTAAGACTGTTTCGCGACAAATCCCCCCTCACCGTGGAAAACTTTCTCGCCTACGTTGATGCGGGGTTTTACAACGGCACCGTATTCCACCGGGTCATACCCAACTTCATGATACAGGGTGGCGGTTTTCTGCCGGATATGACGGAGAAAGCAAACGGTGAGCCGGTGGTTAACGAATCAAACAACAAGGTACACAACACCCGCGGCACTCTCGCCATGGCGCGCACCAATGACCCCGATTCGGCGACATCGCAGTTCTTCATCAACCAGCGCAACAACCTGCAGCTGGACTGGGCTCCGGGAAAGGACGGCTACACGGTGTTTGGTGAGGTTATCAACGGCATGAAGATCGTGGATTTCATCGCGACTGCACCCACCGGTAAGGTGGGCAGGTTCAGCGACGTGCCAGTGGAACCCATCGTGATAAAAGAGATCGTGCGTTCCAAGATCTTATGATCGCGTTAAGTGTCAACCTCAATAAAATTGCACTGATTCGCAACTCCCGGGACACCACCAATCCCAGCGTGACCGAACATGCACGCATGTGCATCGCGGCGGGGGCCGACGGCATCACCGTGCACCCCAGGCCGGACCAGCGCCACATCCGCGCCCAGGACTGTTTCGACCTGGCCGGCGTGCTGAGTGTGGAATTCAACATCGAAGGCAACCCCATGGCAGGCCCCCGCCGCAGTGATCGCGCCGGCGTTGGCGACTACCCGGGGTTCATGGAACTGGTGAAAGAGATTCGCCCTGCCCAGTGCACACTGGTACCCGACGGCGATGACCAGCTGACCTCGGACCACGGCTTTGACCTGACTCGCGATGGCGACACGGTGGCGCCACTGGTGGAGGAACTCAAAGCGCTGGGAATCCGCACCAGCCTCTTCATGGACCCGCAGCCCGAGCAGATTCGGCTGGCGGCACAGGTAGGTGCGGACCGGGTAGAGCTCTATACAGAGAGTTATGCCAGGGCGTTCACCAGGCCGGCTGAACTGGAGAGCATTTTTCGCCAGTTTGTCAGCGCTGCGGAAACCGCCGCGGAAGCAGGCCTGGGGCTGAATGCGGGCCACGACCTCGACCTGGAAAACCTGCCCCGCTTCGTCACGCTACCGGGACTGCTCGAAGTCTCAATCGGTCACGCCCTGACCGTTGACGCGATTCGCATGGGCCTGGCCAATGCAGTTGACGCCTACCAGCGGGCCCTGGGGAAATAACCCGGCACTGCCACCCTCTTTTAAGACGGATGTCCTGGACCTGCGCTACAGCCTGCTCGCCAACAGGGTCAATCTCTACCTGGCCCTGGTCAAACAGCAGTAACTTGCTCGCGCAGAGCGCCCGGAATACGTGAGGGAGTTTTCGTTTGCACATCCATATGGACCATCACCGCGGTACCCCGCACGGTGAGTTTTCCGCCCTGCGACATCTCGCAGGTGACTGTCAGGGAACTGTTGCCCACCGTGGCCTGGGTAACCGTTGCGATCACATCGCTGCCGAAAAAGGTCTCGGCAACAAAATCGATCTTCAGCGAAGCGAGTATCCAACTCTGGACCGAGTCGGCTCCCGCCTTACCAAGCGAGTCGATATAGGTCATGCGGACGACTTCAAGCCATGCGGCGATGGATGCGTTATTGATATGCCCCAGCGCGTCGGTTTCATAGAAACGGGGTGTGAGGGTCACTGCATACAGAGGCAATATTCGCTCCTTGGTGTCATTGTCGCCTGGCGATGGTTTGTCTTGTGTGTTGGGGTAGACAGGTGGTCCTACCAGCCGCCACCCACCGCTTTATAGAGGGAGATCAGCTGAAAATCCAGCTGGGCCTCACTGGCGGCGAGTTGCTCCTGTAACTGGAACAGGTCGCGCTGCATGGTCATAACGTTGGTGTAATCACTGAGCCCGGTGTCGTACTGCATCAGTGCCAGCCGCACACCATTGATGGTGGCCTCAGTGGCCCGGCGCAGGGCAGCGAGTTTCTCGTGCTCATTGTTGTATGCCACCAGTGCGCTCTGTACTTCCTCCAGCGCCTTGAGCACTGACTGCCGGTACTCCAGCAGGCGCTGCTCGGTCAGCTCTTCCTGTAATTCAATATTGCCTCGAACACGCCCGCCATCAAAAAGGTTCCAGTTGACGGGGAGCGAGACTCCCCACATTTTACTGTTACCGCTAAACAAGTCGTCTGTAGAGCGCGTCTGCAATCCGATAAATCCGCTCAGGGTAAAGTCCGGATACAATGCCGCGGTGGCCACACCTACCTGCGCGTTCTGGGCCGCAAGACGGCGCTCGGCGGCGCGTATATCCGGTCGCTGACGCACCACATCCATAGGCAAACCGAGAGTAATACGCCCTACCGGTTTTGGTATACCCGCACTCGTCTCAAACTCCTCCTGCAGGCTGCCCGGATCCTCTCCCAGTAACACAGCCAGGCGAAAGAGCGCCTGGTGTTTTGCGGTTTCCAGATCGGGTGCTGCCGCCTCTGTCATGCCCAGGGTCGCCTGGGCCTGCACCACATCCAGTTGCGAACTGAGGCCTGTCTGATAGCGTTCACGGGCCAATCCCAGCGCCTGCTTCTGTACCGCTATATTGTCAGCCGCATAGGCGATGCGGCTCTGGAACTCGCGCACCTCGATATAGGTCAGCGCCACCTCGGCAAACAGGGTGACCAGCACATCGCGCTCGGCCTCTATGGTGCTTTCATACTGCGCCTGGGAGGATTCAATAGAGCGACGAACACGCCCGAACAGATCGATCTCCCAACTGGCGTCCAGGCCGACTTCGTAAAGGTTCTGGGCATCAAAACCGTCGTTTGGGGCCACCTGGGCCAGCCAGCCGTCATCACTTTGTTTGGTTCTGGAGGCTTGGCCTGTCCCGTCGACAGTGGGCAGCCGGGCGCCGCTGGTAATCGCCAGGCTCGCACGCGCCGCCTTCACGCGGGAGACCGCAGTCTGCAGGTCCAGGTTACCGCTGCGGGCTCTATCAATCATTTCATTGAGCACCGGGTCGTCGAATACTGTCCACCAGGACTGCAGGGTAGCGTCAGGGCCCTGGCTCACCTGGTCGACAATGCGCATATGCCAGGCATCGGGCACTTTCAGTTCGGGTTCCACGTAATCCGGGCCTACCGCCGCGCAGCCGGTAATGACGAGCAGGCCCAGCGCCACAAGCGGGCTACGCCACTTCATCCTGTTGCACCGGGGTATCAATTGCATGGCCTAGAACGGATTGAAAAGATAGTTCAGGAAACTCTCAGACTGGATCTCAATCTGGCGCAGTAGCTTGAGAAAATCTGCGCAGTCCTCGCTGTAGATGGCCACTATCGCCCTTGCACCAAAACGCAGCGGGTACGCCGGGTCCTCGTCCTTCATCCGCAGGCGCACAAAGAATTCCATTCCCGGGTGAACCTGCTGCTCAGGGGGCAATACGCCACTGGGCACACCCTGGGCATTGCCGTTCGCCCAGACCACGCTCACCACCTCGGCATCGAAGACCTTGCCCGGATACATGGCAAATGCCACTTCCGCCTCGTCTCCGGGAGCCACGCGCTGAATACCGTTCTGCAGGGTCTTGGCAACAATCCAGTGTTCTTCAGAGCTGATAAAGGTCATCACCGGGGTTTTGAGCCGCACGAATCCTCCCGGATGCAATTGCAGGTTTGACACATAGCCGTCGGCAGGAGCGCGCACTGTTGTCTGCTCCAGGTAATAACGGGCCACGTTCAGGTTCGCCAGGGCCTCGGCCACCGCCGTTGGCTTGCCATCCACATTGGAATCCAATGCCAATTTGGCTGCGTCGCGGGCCGCCTCGGCCGCGAGTAGCTCTGCTTCCAGGCTCGCTACGGTCTGGCGCACGCTCTCAAGTCGGTATTTCGATGCGGCGCCGCCCCCCGCCGCATCGCTGACCTGTTGATACATGACTCTTTCCACTTCCAGGTCGGCATTTACTTTCTGTACCTGGGCACTGGTCTGGGCGAGTTGCTGGGCAAGCTCCGCCACATGGGTATCAGCGGCTGCCAACTCGGCAGCATAGAGGTCAACTTTGTACTGCTTCTCCTCACGATCCATCTGGAACAGGGGATCACCCTTCTTGATGGGCACATTGGGTTTGACGTAAACCTCAGCCACCTTGCCGCCCCACTCGGGGGCCATCTGCACCACATAGGTCTGCACAAAGGCGCTCTTGCTGTAAGGGGCAAACTGGCCCAGGGCCAAAATCTCGGTGAGCAGTGCGCCAATCCAGATACCAAAGACCATAAACTTCCAGAACAGGTTGAAGCGCAGCAGTTTGTAATCGAAAAAAATCAGCCTGACGAGGAAAAAATAGGCGATGGTAATGAGGAGTTCCATTGACTATTGCTCCCCCACTTCTACTGCGGGGTCCGGCTCGTCTTCACCTTCACTTTCGCCTTCATCGGTTTCTTTCTTTGCCGGAGGCTCATAAAGCGTGCCTATCACCGCACCGGAGTAGGACCAGACCAGGGCCAGCATCCACAGCGGGAAAATCAGCAGACCCATCAGCGAGGTGGCTTCTATGGCATCTTTTTGCGGGTGGCCGCGGTTTTCGGCGACCTTGCCCGGGTAGGTATGCAACTGGACAATACCCAGAATAATGGTGATCACTGAAAAAAATATCAGGAACAGTGAAATTATCCCGATTTTATCCATGGGTTTTCATCCGCGAATCGATAGAGCACAACATTAGCATGTGCTCAAATAATCGAACAACCGCTATTGTGCCTGGCGAAACTGTCTTGCACAGCCAGGGCTTACAGCCGCGTGGCAGCAAGATTACCCCGTACAGATTCTGAGATTAAAATGGCCAGTAGCGGTCAGGGCGCGGCCACAAGGCTGATCATCACCCCGGCCGCGACGGCGGAACCGATGACTCCCGCCACGTTGGGCCCCATTGCATGCATCAACAGGAAGTTGTGGGGATCCGCTTCCAGGCCCAGCTTATTGCTTACCCGCGCCGCCATAGGCACTGCAGATACACCCGCGGAGCCGATCAGCGGGTTCACCGGAGTGCCACCCAGTTTATTCATCAGTTTGGCGATAAGCACACCCGATGCCGTACCGATGCCAAAGGCGACGATGCCAAGACCGAGTATGCCCAGGGTGTTGATATCGAGAAACTTGTCGGCCACCAGTTTGGAGCCCACCGACAAACCCAGGAAAATAGTCGTTATGTTGATCAGTGCATTCTGCGCCGTAAAGCTCAGGCGCTCGACCACACCGCTTTCCTTCATCAGGTTACCGAAACAGAACATACCCAGCAGCGGAGCGGCGGCGGGCAACAACAGTGCCACCAGAATCAACAGCACCAGCGGGAACACGATTTTTTCACGACGGGAAACCTGGCGCAGCTGGACCATCACAATACGACGCTCCGCATCCGTCGTCAGGGCGCGCACAATTGGCGGCTGGATCAGCGGCACCAGCGCCATGTAGGAATAGGCAGCCACAGCAATAGCACCGAGCAGGTCCGGGGCCAGCATACTGGCCACGTAGATGGCTGTGGGTCCGTCCGCACCGCCGATAATACCGATCGCAGCGGCATCGCTGATACTGAAGTCCATCAGGCCGATACTGCTGAGGCTGACCGCGCCAAGCACAGTGGCAAAGATGCCGAATTGGGCGGCGGCGCCCAGGAACAGGGTTTTCGGGTTTGCGAGCAGCGGGCCGAAATCGGTCATGGCGCCAACACCCATAAAAATAACCAGCGGCGCTATCCCGCTGGCTATGGCCACCGTATAAAAACTGTAGAGCATGCCGTTGCTGAAGCTGGCCTGGGTTGCCAGTTGCTCTACCGCTATCTGCAGTGGTTCACCGGCACTGTGATAGGCCGCCAGCAGCTCCTTCTGACTCCCCGAAAAACCCACCCCCAGCGCCCGCGCGAACTCGCCAAGCAACACAGGGTCACCGGCGTGTATGGCGTTCTCCACCGCAGAGAGTGCCATACCCGCCCCGGGTATGTTCGCAAGGATGCCACCAAAGCCTATGGGTACCAGCAGCAGTGGCTCAAAACCCTTGCGAATGGCAAGGAACAGCAGCAACAGGCCGATCAGTATCATAAAGGTTTGCCCGGCCTCGATCTGGGCCAGACCGGAAGAGCCCCAAAGACGCAGCAGGTTATCCACGAGGGGTCACGCCACG
This sequence comes from uncultured Gammaproteobacteria bacterium, assembly GCA_963765545.1. GTDB lineage: Bacteria > Pseudomonadota > Gammaproteobacteria > Pseudomonadales > Halieaceae > JARRPM01. The sequence continues at coordinate 1,525,921 of CAVXWW010000004.1, forward strand.
CTGATCAGCGGATCGCCGACCGCGACCTTGTCGCCCACCTTTACGATCACCTCGGCTACCTTACCGGAGCGCTGGGCGCGCACCTCGGTTTCCATCTTCATGGCCTCGAGCACGACGATCACGTCACCGGCCTCGACCTGGTCTCCGACAATGACATTGACGTGGAAAATGTTGCCCGCCAGCGGGGCCGTAAGCGGGTGAAGCTCAGATGCTGCCGGGGCGGCGGGAGCAGCAACCGCTGCAGCCGCCACCGGACTGATGCCCGACACCTCGCCACCTTCTGCCACCTCCACCACATAACTGTGGCCGTCCACCTTCACGGTATAAACCCCGGCCTGCCCAGCCGAAGATGATACCGGGGCCGCCGGTGGTGGAGGCGCCACTGCAGAGGCGGCGCCCGGAGCCGGTTCAAACGCAGAGGCATCCCCCCGGTGCTCCAGGAACTTGAGCCCGATCTGGGGAAATAACGCATAGGTAAGGACATCGTCGATTTCACCGTCACCCGGGGTGAGTGCGATTGATTTTTCCAACGCCAGGGCCCGCAACTCGTCAGTGAGCTTGGCCACTTCGGGCTCCAGCAGGTCAGCCGGGCGACACGTAATGGCGGGCTTGCCTTCGAGTACCCGCAACTGCAACTCGGCATTCACCGGCGCCGGCGTCGCGCCGTATTCACCCTTTAGGACACCTGCAGTTTCGCGGGATATTGACTTGTAGCGTTCACCCGTGAGCACGTTAATAACCGCCTGTGTGCCGACAATCTGGGAGGTGGGTGTCACCAGCGGGATGAAACCCAGGTCTTCTCGCACTCGCGGTATCTCCGCCAGGACTTCGTCCATCTTGTCCGCGGCACCCTGCTCCTTGAGCTGGCTCTCCATATTGGTGAGCATGCCACCCGGCACCTGGGCCACCAGAATACGGGCGTCCACACCGCGCAGGGAGCCCTCGAAGGCCGCATATTTTTTGCGTACCTCGCGAAAATAGGCGGCGATTTCCGCCAACTTGACGATATCCAGGCCAGTCGGTCGGCCGGTTTCCGCCAACATCGCCACCACCGACTCCGTGGGCGAATGCCCGTAAGTCGTCGACATGGACGAAATGGAGGCATCTACATTGTCGATGCCCGCCTCCACGCATTTCAATATGGTGGCCGTGGACAGGCCGGTAGTGGCATGGCAGTGCATGTGTATGGGAATAGCGCAGGCATCCTTGAGTCGGGTCACCAGCTCATAGCCCACATAGGGGTGCAGCAGCCCGGCCATGTCCTTGATAACGATGGAGTCGGCGCCGGTATCCTCTATGCGTTTGCCCATTTCCACCCAGGTATCAACAGTGTGTACCGGGCTCAAGGTATAGGAGATCGTGCCCTGGGCGTGCTTGCCCACTTCCTTGACCGCCTTGAGCGCTACCTCGAGGTTGCGCATGTCGTTCATGGCATCAAAAACCCGGAACACATCCACCCCGTTATGGGCGGCGCGCTCGACAAATTTGCTGACCACGTCGTCCGCGTAGTGCCGATAACCGAGAATATTCTGGCCCCGGAACAACATCTGTTGCGGCGTATTGGGCATGGCCTTTTTCAGTTCGCGAATGCGCTCCCAGGGATCTTCACCCAGGTACCGGATGCAGGCATCAAAGGTCGCACCACCCCAGGTTTCCAGGGACCAGAAGCCCACCTCGTCAAGCTTCGCGGCAATCGGCAACATATCGTCAAGGCGCATACGGGTCGCCAGCAGGGACTGGTGAGCATCGCGCAGCACCACTTCGGTAATACCCAGCGGACGTTTGGTCTGTTCCATCACAGTCAAGCCTCTCTTGCTCAGGGAAATCGCCCGCAGGGCAATCTAGTTTTCTGATTTTCGGTGCTGGCGAATTGCGGCGGTAATGACGGCTACCACGCCAGGGTCAAGCTCCGCGGAAGCAGCCGCATCCGAGCTGGGCTCCCGCGCCGTAACAGGCGGGGGCTCGGGCTGGGGAAAATAGCGGGTAATAAAGTTGGACATGCCGGTAGTGGCGAGCACCAGCAAAGCCAGGAACAGGACCACGGTGCCCATACCGAACAGCATAAGCTCCACTCCCTGTGCAACGATATCGCCCTGCATGTCGTCATCCAATGTCACGGCCCGATGCATCCAACGGGCCCAGTGACTTCATTTTAAAGGAGTAAACGCAAGCGCGCCATGCCGGACTGAAAACCCGGGACAGATAACATCTGCGCCCACCCGGCGGCCAGAAAGACGTGGATATTCCGGAACATGCGGTTTATTCTCCTGCCTCCCGGTATTCCCTGACTTTCCTGTTGAATTGAGGTGTTGGATGTTGAGATTTACAATGGCTACTGATTGCAATGATAACCCTTGCCAGCGGCGCGGCCACCGCCGAACAAAGCGTTAGGCTGATGGCCAACACCTCACCGCCCTACGCCGACCAGAAGTTGCCGGAAAAAGGCCTCGCTATTGAACTGGTCAACCATGTTTTCTCCCGCACCGACTACCAGCCGGAGATCACTATTGAAAACTGGTCTCGCGCCGTGCAGGGCGCGCGTCTGGGAGTCTATGACGGCCTCGCTGCGGCCTGGTACTCCGACGAGCGCCAAAAGGACCTGCAATTCAGCACTCCCTACCTGACCAGTGAGCTGATGATTCTCAAGTTGCGTAGCAATCCGCGTAACTACAGCAGCCTGCAGGACCTGGCCAATGGCCGCCTGGGTGTCAGGGTAGACTATGCCTACGGTATCGATTTCGACCAGATTCCGGACCTGGTCCTGGTGGAGGAAAACCACCTCATTCAAAACCTGCTCAAATTGCTGAACGGCTCGGTAGACGTGGTCATTGGTGACCGACGCACCGTCGTATTGCAACTCAATGAATACCTGCGCGACAGAATCACCGAGTTTTCAGTTGTCAAAATCCCCCTGCCCTACGTTCAACGCCACGTGGCCATCAGTCGCGATATGGCCGGGCACGACAAACTTGTCAGCGAATTCGACCGCGCCCTGGAGGAGACTCGCAAGGATGGCTCCCTGGATGCGATTATCGAGCGCTGGGATGAACGCCTGGGCAAGCTGGATTAGGAGAACTTCTGCCCGGGAGCGCGAGGAAAATCCATGCGAGTTATGCTGGCCCCGATGGAGGGGGTTATAGACCACACAATGCGCGAGCTCCTCACCTCCCTGGGGGGTATAGACCGCTGTGTCACCGAGTTTGTCCGGGTCACCAGCCGCCTGCTGCCGCCGAAAGTATTTTACCGGCTGTGCCCCGAACTGTCCCGGGGTGGCGTCACCGCTTCGGGCGTACCGGTGTACATCCAGCTGCTGGGCGGGCAACCGGGACCGCTGGCGGATAACGCCGCCCGCGCTGCCGAGCTGGGCGCCGCCGGCATCGATCTCAACTTCGGTTGCCCGGCCAAAACCGTGAATCGCTCGGACGGCGGCTCCATCATCTTGCGGGAACCGGACCGGGTGCATACTATCGCCGCTGCCGTGCGCGCCGCCGTACCGCCACAGGTGCCGGTCACCGTGAAAACCCGGCTGGGCTACGAGGATGAAAGCCTGTTCCTGGATATTGTTCGCGCCGTCGACACGGCCGGCGTGAATGAACTGACCGTGCACGCACGCACCAAGAACCATGGCTACCGGCCGCCGGCCTACTGGGAGGAAATCGCCAGGGCCAGAGAGGTGACGGACATCAATGTGATTGCCAACGGCGAAATATGGAGCCCTGCGGATGCCCTGCGTTGCCTGCAGGTTACCGGTTGCCGGGACCTGATGCTGGGACGCGGTGTACTGTGCCGACCCGACCTGCCACGCCAGGTGGCCGCGCTGCAGAAATCAAAAACCCCGGATTCAATGCACTGGGAACAAATACCCCAGCTGCTACTGCACTTTTTCGAGTTGAACCTGGCCAATTACGATGCCCGTTATGCACCCAATCCGGTGAAACAATGGCTGGCTTACCTGCGTGCCTATTTCCCCCAGGCGGCGTTGTTGTTCGAAGGGATCAAGCGCTTGCGAGACCCGCAAGAGCTGCACAAGCGGCTGCGGGCCGAAGCGGAGCGCGTTCGGAGCGACATCAAAATGCCAGCGACGGCCTGAATTCAAGAGCTATATCCACATACCCGGCGGTGCCGACGTCCAGGTCGGGCGATTCAACATCGCTGCCGGACAGGCGCAAACCACGGAACCCCCCAACGCCAAGCTCCACCCCCAACCAGACATTGCGAGCGAGCCGGCGCTCGTCCCCATATCAAAAAAGAGTGGGAACTATCGCGTCAATCAGGCGCGGTCCACTGGCTTTGAGCGCAGCGGCGAACTGTTCATTGAACTCCTCTGCGGTAGTGGCCCGGGATGCCTCGACACCCAGCCCCGTCGCAATTGCGACAAAGTCCATGTCCGGGCTGCCGATATCGAGCACGCTGGCGGCGTTCGGTCCGGGCTTGCCACCGCGCGCGCCGGTGCGGGCAAACTCCATCTCCAGTACGCTGTACTTTGTGTTGTTGAAAATGACCACGGTGATATCCAGGTTTTCCCGGGCCATGGTCCACAGCGATTGTATGGTGTACATGGCGCTGCCGTCGCCCTCCAGGCACACCACCTTGCGCTCCGGGCAGGCCACTGCCGCGCCCACCGCTGTGGGCAGGCCCCAGCCTATGCTGCCACCGGTCAGGTTCAGCCAGTCGTGAGGCTGCGCGGTGGCAGTTGCGGGGAACAGCACAAAACCGGAAGTGACAGACTCGTCCACAACAATGGCATTCTCCGGCAGTAAATGAGTCACCGCCATCGCCACTTTATTGACATCCAGCGGGCCGGCGCCGAGGTCCGGGAGGTCAAGGGGATGTACATCGGGAGCAACATCTACCGCATCCAGGCGCTCCAGCAAGTCCTCCAGTACCTGGTCGATGTCGTCATTCGGCCCGGCCAATACAAACTGCTGGCACTGCTCAGGAGCGATTGCGCTGGGCACACCCGGGTAGGCAAAAAACGATACCGGCGCGGGGGCGCCCACCAGGATAAGGTGCTCCACTTCCTTCATATGGTCGATCGCCAGTTCCGCAAGATACGGCAGGCGGTCAATAACCGCGGTGCCGGCGCCGCGCGCCATCCGGCCAGGGAACACCTCGGTGCACACCCGCACGCCCGCTGCCTTGCCGATACGACTCAGCATCAGGCCGCGCTGGCCGTCTACTTCCCGACCGCCGATCATGATCATGCACTTGTCACCCGAGGTGAGCATAGTCAGCGCTTCTTCCAGCCGTGCGACCGGCACAGGCGCCGGCGGCGCCACAGCGACTTCAGGCTCGGGGCCGTTGGGGTTATCTCCCCAGGATACGTCCGCCGGTAACATCAGGGTGGCTACCTGGCCAATACCGGCCTGCCGCACAGCCTCTGCGGCGTCGCGGGCTATGTCCTGCGCGGCTGCCGAAGTGTGTACCCAGTGTGAGACCGGGCCGGCGATACCCTCGATGTCCGCAGTCAGCGGCGCGTCATATTGCAGGTGGTAGGTGGCGTGGTCGCCGACGACATTTATCATCGGCACATGCCCTTTTTTGGCGTTGTGAATATTGGCCAGGGCATTGCCGAGGCCGGGCCCGAGGTGCAGCAAGGTGGAGGCGGGCTTGCGCGCCATGCGGGCATAGCCGTCAGCCGCGCCGCTGAGCACTCCTTCGAACAGGCAGAGCACGCAGCGCATACCCTCCACCTCGTCCAGGGCGGCCACGAAATGCATCTCTGATGTTCCCGGGTTGGTGAAACACACTTCGACCCCGTTATTAACCAAGGTGGTGAGCAGGCTCTCGGCACCGTTCATAGGACTGTACTCCCGAATTATTCTGAAATTTTATGCGCTATGCCAAGCATAGGCCAGTCACACCGGGCTCGCTATGCCGGATCGACCCGGGGCACGGAGTCGAGCAGGGCCCGGGTGTAAGGGTGGGTGGGCGCTGTGAGAATCTGCTCGGCACTGCCCTGCTCTACCAGTTTGCCCGCCTGCATCACGCCGACGTGGTGGGCGAGGCTGGGCACGATGGAGAGGTCGTGAGTGATAAACAGGTAGGACACGCCGAACTCGCGCTGCAGTTCCTGCAGCAGGCCAAGCACTTCTGCCCGAATGGACACGTCCAGTGCGCTGGTAGGCTCATCGCAGACGATCAGCTCGGGTTCAACCGCGAGCGCGCGAGCAATGGCAATACGCTGCAGTTGACCACCGGAAAACTCATGGGGATAGCGCTGGCTGAATTCGCGGCGCAGCTGCACCCGGTCGAGCAACTGCCCGATCCGTTCTTCGCGCTCCTGGGCAGTCAGCCCCATACCGAGGCTAACCATACCCTCGGAGATGATCTCCCCGACACTGAGCCGCGGGTTCATGGAGGAAAACGGATTCTGGAATATCACCTGGATGAGTTTGCGATAGGGCAGCATCTCGCGTCGGGCCAGGGAACCGATGTGTTCCCCCTTGAAGCGAATCTGGCCACCGCTGATTTCCTCGAGGTTGAGAATCGCTCTACCGAGGGTGGACTTGCCACTGCCGGACTCGCCCACCAGGGCATAGGTTTCGCCGCGCCCGATCGACAGCGACACGCCATCGACGGCCCGGGTGTAATCCACCACCCGCTGCAGCACGCCCTTGCGAATAGGGAAATAGACCTTTATGTCATCGAGTTGTAACAGCGGCTCTTCCACGGCAATGCTCTGGAACCGGGTAAGGTCCGGCAGCGCGTCTATCAGGCGCTGGCTGTACTCTTCCTTGGGAGCATGGAAAAACTGGTTAACCTCGGCCCGCTCAATGATTTCCCCCCGGTACATGACGGCGACTTCATCGGCGGTATTGCGCACCACGCCCATATCATGGGTAATCAGCAGCACCGCGAGTTGCCGGGAGCGGGTCAGGTCCCTGATCAGCTTGAGGACCTGCTCCTGAATAGTCACATCCAGCGCCGTGGTGGGTTCGTCAGCAATCAGGATATCGGGCTCACAAGCCAGGGCCATGGCGATCATAATGCGCTGCTGCTGGCCACCTGATAACTGGTGCGGATAGAAAGTAAAGCGGCTGTCCGGCTCGGGAATACCAACCTCTGCAAATAATTGCACTACTCGCTGTCGCAATGCATCCCCCCGCAGGCTTGTATGCAACCGCAGGGTCTCGGCCACCTGCTGCCCCACTGTCTGCACCGGGTTGAGCGCACTCATGGCGTTCTGGAATATCATCGCCACGCGGCGCCCACGCACCTCCTGCATCTTGGCTTCCGGCAGGTCAAACAGGTCGTGCTCGCCCACCAGCACGGCGCCGTCTGTAATCTGCAAGGCGTCGGGTAACAGCCGCATGGCCGCCAGGGAGGTTACTGACTTGCCACTTCCTGACTCCCCCACCAGCGCAAAGATCTTGCCGGCGCGCAGCTCCAGGTCTATGCCCTTGAGAATCTGCTCTCCGCTCTCCGCCAGGACAACCTTCAGGCCGCGCACCTGCATGCGGATATCTGCTGCATCGCTCATGTCTCTGACCTCCCGGAGTTGCTGCGGGGGTCAAATGCATCGCGCACAAGATCCGAGAACAGGTTGGCGGCGAGCACCAGGACAAACATAAAGAAGAATGCGCCTGTCAGCGTCCACCACACCGCCGGCTCACGCGAGAGCTCGGAGCGGGCGCCGTTGATCATGTTGCCCCAACTGCCCATAGATGGGTCTATGCCGACACCGATATAAGACAGTACGGCCTCGGCCAGCACCAATGCGCTGAAATCGAGTACAAAGGTAATCAGGATGATGTGCACCACATTCGGCAAAATATGCCGGCTCAGGATGCGGCTGTGACTGACCCCGAAGGCATGGGCCGCCTGCACGTAGCCCAATTGGCTGATCTTGAGGGTCTCAGCCCGAATCAGCCGGCACAGGCTTGACCAGCTGGTCAGCCCGAGGATGAAACACAGGGCGATAAAGCGGGCGTCTGCCTTCTCCATTCCGATGGAGAAGAAATCCGGGTTGAGGTCGATATATACCTGGAACAAGAGCACCGAGGCGGCGATCAGCAGGATACCGGGGATGGAGCTGAGGGTGGTGTACAGATATTGCACCACGTCATCCACCCAGCCTTTGAAGTAACCCGCCATCACCCCCAGGGTGACAGCAATGGGCAGCATCACCAGGGTGGAAAGCGTGCCCAGCAACACCCCGGTGCGAATACCCTTGATACTCTGGAAGGCCACATCGGTACCGCCCTGGTCGGTGCCCAGCACGTGATAGTAACGACTGATATACACCAGCCAGACCATGAAGCACATCACGCCGGTCTGCACCGCCCATGAGGCGTACCAGGGATATACGCTGCCTCGCAGCAAGGCCCACTGCAAGCCGACCACCACAGCGGAGAGCGCCAGCCCCCAACCCAGTGCGATCATAGTCAGGCGCAGCACATCCAGCCATTTGTCAGACGGCTGGTCCAGATGCCTTCCGGCATGGTTCAGCCAGTCGTAGTCCCGGATCATATTGCCCTGGCCATCGTCCATATTGCTCTTTTCAAACGACTTCAGCGCAAACGGGGCCGAGTACGTTCGCTCAAAGCGGTCACCCATGCCATCCAGCATGACATCCAGCACACTGGTCACTTTGTTGTCGAAAAATACTTCGCTGCTCTGCATTCCCTCTGGCGGCGGCAGGGCCCGCCGAAAATGCAGTGAGTCCAGCAGGGCGATACCGACATACACCATAATGACAGTGAATGTGATCATGCCCAGGCGCGAGGAAAATACCTGGCCCCAGCGGTCCCGCGACTGCGGGTCATTGCGCAGTCGATAGAAAAATGTAATGAGCACGATCACCAGCAAAAAGACCAGTGCATCGGACCACAGCAGTACCGGTTTTATTCCCAACTCTTCCATCAGCTGAGCCGCACCCGGGGGTCCGCCCAGGTGTAGGAAATATCCGTGAGGATCAGGCCGACGATATAAAGAATAGAGCCGATGAAAACCATGGAGCGCACTATAGCGAAGTCCTGCGAACGAATGGCGTCCAGCATGTAACTGCCAAGGCCGGGAATGCCAAAGAACGACTCGATCAACAGACTGCCCATAAACAGGGACGGAATCAAAACCACAATACCTGTCAGAATGGGAATCAGCGCATTGGGCAGGATGTGCTTGAACAGAATGCTGATCTCGCTGGCGCCCTTGGCCCGGGCGGTGCGCACATAGTCCTGGCCCGCCTCCTCCAGGAAGAGGGTGCGATACCAGCGCGCCCCGGAGCCAATCCCCGACACAACACTCACCATTACCGGTAACAACAGGAACTTCCAGGGCTGGAAGTCGGGATCGAAACCGGAAATCGGCACCAGCATCCACTGCTTGGCCACCAGGTACTGGCCGCCGATAATGTAAAACAGATAGGAGATGGACATCAGGGATACAAACACAAACACCGCCCAGCGATCCAGCGCCGTGGCGCGAAACATCACTACCATCAGGGCGACACAGATGTTCACCCAGATGCCTATAGCAAAGCTCGGCAAGGCAACCGCGAGGCTTGGCCACATTCGGGTAGAAACATCGGTGGTAATGTCGCGACCGCTCTCCGATCGACCGAAATCAAAGGCGAATAGTTTGACCGACTTGGTGAAGAATATCGTATCAGTCAACGCGGACATCCCGCTGGCATCGTCGTTGAGAAACAGCGGCTTGTCATAGCCGTTCTTGCGTTTCCAGTTCTGGATCGCCTCGGGTGTGACATATTTATCACCCAGCTGGGAGGCGGCCATGTCATCCGGAGAGTTCACCACGAAAAACAGGGTAAAGGTGAGCAGGTTCACACCGATAAGGATAGGGATGGCGTAAATCAGGCGCCGGATAATATAGGCAAGCATCAGTTCCCCTCGGCCTTGCGGGCGGTGGCTTTCTGGCGGCGGCGATAAGCAATGACCCCGGGCAGCAACAGGCTGATAACCAATGCGGCGCCTGCATATAAGGGCCAGGTGATTGGCTGGTTCCAGGCCACCTGGTTCCTGGCCCTCTCCCGGGTATCGATCCGTGTGTACATCAGGGTCGCCTTGGAGACGCCGTGGCGCTTGTTGTTATGGACCCAGCTGTTGTTCAGGTAGATATCCTTGGGATAATAGGCAAAAAGCCAAACAGCATCCTTGCGGAACTCCTCGACTGCGCGGGCCACCAGTTCATCGCGCTCGGGACCTGGCGACAACACGCGGACCTGGCGGAAGGCCTCATCGTAAATCTCGCTGGCGTAGTTGGAATTGTTCGCACCATCACATTTACAGTCCAGCGGGCTCTCAGGACCGTACAACAGGAACAGGAAATTCTCCGGGTCAGGATAATCCGCCAGCCAGCCGTGGGAGAAAATCTGGGTGTTGCCGGTGAGCAGTTTTTCCCGGGTGCGATTCCAGTCCGCCGGACGATACTCGACCTGCACGCCGATCTCGCCAAAGGCCCGGTCCATCCAGTTCATCATGGTGTTGCTGATGGCCTGGGACTGCACGTCGATAAAAATTTTCAGCGGCTCGCCGGTACGCGCATCGCGTCCGTTGGGGTAGCCGGCCTCGGAGAGCAACTGGCGGGCATAGTCCAGCGACTTACGCCTGGGCTCACCATCTACCCAGTCATACACATAAGGGTTCATTCCCGCCTCACCCTCGATAAAGCCCGGGATGCCTGGCGGGATCATCGATTGTGATGGAATGCCGTTACCCTTGTAAAAAATATTCAGGTATTCCTCGGTGTTGAAGGCTATCTGCAGGGCCTGGCGTAACTTGCGCTTGTCTTCCGTGTAGCCGCCAACCACCGGGTCGCGCATATTGAAACCGTAGTAGTAGACAGCGGGCTTAACATCGGGGGACATGGTGATGTGGTGATCTTTGAGTTCCCCGGACATCTCCACACCGTCAGGGCCAACAACAAACGCCTGGTCATACACGCGGTTGGTATTACCGTGCACTTCCCCCGAGCGATCGTAATAGCCCTGCAGGAATTTGGTCCACAGGGGCAGCACCTCTTTTTCGAGCCGGTAGACCGCGCGATCGATAAAGGGGATCTGCTTGCCCGCATCATCGAGCAGCCCGGCCTCCCTGTCTCCCGGCTCCCCCTCGCTGGGGTAGTAAGCCTTGCGGAAGTTGGGGTTGCGCTCCAGCACGATCTCGCTGTTGGGGTCGTTCTTCACCATCATGAAAGGGCCCGCGCCTACCGGCCACCAGTCAAGGGTGAGATTGCGTTCCGCAAAACCCGGGTTGTGGTAAAACCGGTCGACTTCAGGCGAAATAGGGGAGAAAAAATGCATGGCCAGCCAGTAACGGAACTGGGGATAGCGGCCCTTGATGGTGATGGAGAAGGTGCGCTCATCGAGCACCTTCAGGCCCTCCATCTCATAGTCGTTCAGGTTCAGCCATCCGCTGCGGGGTGTTTCCCCCAGCCGCTGGGAGAATGCGTCCCAGCCAACAATGTAGTGGGACATGAAGCCCAGCATCGGTGAGCCTATTTCAGGATCGGCCAGTCGCTTAATGGCATAAACGAAGTCATTAGCCGCCACCGGCTTGCTGCCGGTTTCGGGGAAATCGGGTATCTGGCGGTAGCGCGCGCCCTCCTGGGCCGTCTCGTAGAGATAGAGCGGCTGGCCAGCTTCATCCAGGGCAAAGGCCGGGTGGGGCTGGTAGCGTTCGTCCTGCCGAACCGTCAGGGTATAGCGGGAAAACGCCAGGGACTCGTCATCCTCGGCCACTTCATTGCCATCGGCATCAAGGAAAGTCAGCGCCGGGTATGAACCCAATGCCAGTGGCACCAGCTCATAGGGCCGCTTGAGAAAGTGGTAGCCCATGGGGGGCTCATAAATCTGGTCTATGAAAAGGCTTTCGTCAGAGGCGTAGGATGTCGCCGGATCCAGGTGCTTGGGTGGGGCCGGGCTCATTACCGACTGGTAGGTAATGAAATCGTCTTCATGGACGGGGTTGGGGTTATTCCATGGGGGAGCGCCACATCCGGCCAATAAACCCAGCAGCAGTACCACCACACCGGAGACAGCTGCGCCACACGTCCTGACCGATACCAGATCTGTTTTCCCTTGTGGCACGTCGCCAGCGCTCCTATTGCAAGCGCGCAAGGATACCTTGGGGGACCCCTGAGGACCAGTACCACAATAGAGGTATGCGCAGCGGCACACAGTATTTAACTGGCAGGCGTGCCCACGAACCTGATATGTCCCTATAATAGCCGGCTGGCATCCCGATGGAGTCGTTCGCGCGGCGCATGGTCACCATGGCAACAATCAGCATCCCCTACCCCGACCCGGCTAATGACACCGGCTTTTTCGGCCACCCCCGCGGTTTGCTGGTGTGCTTTAGCACAGAACTGTGGGAGCGCTTCTCTTTCTATGGCATGAAATACCTGCTGCTGCTGTATCTCACCAAGTATCACCTGTTTACTGACAGCAACGGCCTGGAGGTACTGGGCAGCTATGCCGCGCTGGTATACGCCATGCCGGTTATCGGCGGACTGCTGGCCGATCGCTATCTGGGTATGCGCAAGGCGGTGGTATTCGGCGGTATCCTGCTGGTACTGGGCCACCTGGGCATGGCCGTGGAAGGCGAGCAGGCGCGCAACGAGGGTGGCCAGATCATACGTGATGAAGGTGCACTGCAGGTGTTCTACCTGTCACTGGCCATGATTGTTATCGGGGTGGGTTTTCTCAAACCGAATATATCTACCATCGTGGGGCGCCTCTACGGCCAGGACGATCCGCGCCGGGATGCGGGTTTCACGATCTTCTATATGGGGATCAATCTCGGAGCGTTTACGGCCACCTTGCTGTGTGGCTACCTGGGAGAGACCTTCGGCTGGGGGTATGGCTTTGGTGTTGCAGGCATCGGCATGCTCATAGGGCTGACCTCTTTCCTGGCCGGGCAGCGCCACCTGCACGGGCAGGCCGAGCCCCACGACCCCGCTCTGTTGCGGCAAAAGTCACCGCTGGGCATCAGCAAGGAACTCACTATTTACCTGAGCGCTTTGCTGGCCGTTGCAGTTGCCTGGCAAATGCTGCAATTTCACGGTGCTGTCGGCAACCTGCTTCATGTCATGTCGGTAGTGGTGCTGCTCGGCCTGGGCTGGTTCGTCACCGTAAAATGCAACGCGGTAGAGCGCAGCCGCATGATAGTGCTGATGATACTCACCATGTCCACGGTTGTATTCTGGGCCCTGTTTGAACAAAGCGCAGCCTCCATGACCCTGTTCGCCGATCGGGTCATGGATAGAACCCTGCTGGGGGTTGAACTTACCGCCTCGCAGTTTGGCGCGATGAATTCGTTTTTTATTTTCCTGTTTGCACCGGTCTTTGCCTGGCTTTGGACGGTCCTGGGGCGCCGCGGAATTGAGCCGACCACGCCGGTAAAATTTGCCCTGGGCATCGCCCAGGCGGGACTGGGGTTCGGCGCACTGGTCTATGGTGCCGGCTCTCCTGACGAAGCGGGCCTGGTCGCTGCCTACTGGATGGTTCTGGCCTACCTGCTGCACACCACCGGCGAACTGTGCCTGTCGCCCGTTGGTCTTTCTGCCGTGACCAAGCTGGCGGTACCCAGCGTGGTCGGTGTCATGATGGGCGCGTGGTTCCTTGCCACTGCCTACTCGGAATTTGTCGCCGTCCAATTGGCCAAGCTGGCAGCCATCGAGACGGTGGAGGGCACCGCGGTGGATGTCGGCACCGCCCTGGCGAGCTATACGGAGTTGTTCACCGACCTTTGTTATGTAGGACTGGGCTGCGCCGGTGTTTTGCTGCTCGCCACGCCCGTACTGAAGAGAATGATGCATGGCATTCACTAAATACTCTTGCCGCGATCGGCGCACCCTATGTCACCGGTGTGCTTTCGGGGCAGGAAAGACAATCATTTTGAGGTAACAGATTATGGCAAAACGCGAATTCGATGTAATTGTATGGGGCGCAAGCGGCTTCACCGGTGAGCTGGTCGCCCAATACCTGGCCAGTACCTATGGTGTCGGCGGCGAGTTGCGCTGGGCTATCGCGGGGCGCAACCACGAGAAGTTGGAGCAGGTTCGTGATGAATGCCTGCCCCGGGCAAAGCGCAAGAGCCTGCCGATCATTATCGCCGATAGCGCCGACCCCGAGAGCCTCGCGGCGATGGTTGCCCGCACCCGGGTGGTGTGCAGCACTGTGGGCCCCTATGCCCGTTACGGTACGCCACTGGTAGCCGCCTGCAGCGCAGAGGGTGTCGACTATTGCGACCTGACAGGTGAGGTGCAGTGGATGGCTGCGGTCATTCCCGCGTACCAGGGCGCTGCCGAGGCGTCCGGGGCGCGGATGGTGCATACCTGCGGCTATGACTCTATTCCCTTCGATATCGGCACCTGGCACCTGCAGCAGACCATGCTGGAACAACATGGCGTCGCAGCCTGCGAGGTCAAGACAAGGGTCGGGCGCACTCGCGGCGGAGCCAGTGGCGGCACCATTGCCAGCATGCTGAATATGCTGGAGGAAATAAAACACGACCCCTCTATCCGCCAGGTCATGGACGACCCCTACGCCCTCAACCCAACGGGTGCACCGACAGGGCCCGATGGCCCCGACCAGGCCGATGCTCGATTCGACCCTGATTTCGGACAGTGGACCTCACCCTTCGTGATGGCCGCCGTCAACACCCGGGTCGTGCGCCGCAGCAATGCATTGCTGGGTTTCCCGTGGGGTAAAGACTTCCGCTACGGCGAGGCCGTGTTAAACCGCTCACGCGCACAGGCAACCGCTGCCGCCCTTGGCGCTGGCGCCGGTATGATGGCGCTGGGTTTTGGCCCCGCCCGTAAACTCGCCGAGCGACTGCTGCCCTCCCCCGGGGAGGGCCCGTCGCGCCGCCAGCGCGAAAACGGTTACTGGGAGGTATTCTTCCACGGGGTTCACCCCTCTGATAGCAGCAAGGACCTCCGCCTGCAGGTTACCGGAGACATGGACCCGGGTTATGGATCCACCGCAAAAATGCTCGGGGAGTCGGCCGTGTGCCTGGCCCTGGATGAACCGCAGACCGGGGGCGGATTCTGGACGCCCTCCTCCGCCATGGGCACTCAGCTGCAGTCGCGCCTTGCGAGTAACGCGGGGCTGGAGTTTAATTTCGTCGACCCTGAATAGACGAGTTGCCAAACCAGCATGCAAAGCCGTAAATTCTCTGCACAATCAATACCGGGGCGAAAAAGACAGGCGTGAACAGGTTCAACCTCACGTTCAGCGGCGCAATCATCGAGGGACACGATCCGGAGCTGGTGAAAGCGCGCGTTGCCCAGGTGCTTGAGATCGATGACCCCGCATTGGTAGATCGCTATTTTTCCGGTGGAAGGGTCGTCCTGCGCCGCAATCTGGAACGCAAGGAAGCGGCCGGACTCTACGCCCGATTAAAGCGCGTGGGTGTCAATGTAGAGCTGGTAAAGATCGGGGAACGCGGCGACCTGCACAGCGGAGAGACGGTTAATCCCGCGGCATCCCGGACACCGACAGCCAAGCGCGCCAGCACAAGCGCCGAACCTCCTGAATCGTCAGAACAATCAAATACAGAACCCGCGCCTGTCAAAACACCGACCAGACCCGCGACCACGCACTCCCGGCCTGGCGACCAGAAAGCCGCTGCCGTCAGCGGCGAGGGGCAGGCCGCTTCCAGAACCACGAGCACCGTCGCAAGCCGGGAAGATCAGGCAAACAAGGCCGAAAAGAAATCACTGGAAGCCATTCGCAGGGCAGATCTGGCTGCCAAAAAGAGCCTGCTGGCCGAAGAGAACTCGCTACTCCAGGACAAGGAAAGGGCACTGCAGAAAGCACTGAAGGCCAAGGAGAAAGAAGCGGCCAAGCGCACCAGTGCCGCTGAGCGAAAGCGGAAGAAAACCCAGGCACGGGAGGCAAAACACCAGGCGAGACAGGAGGAGACCAGGCGCAAGGCGGACCTGGCAGCACGCAAGCGTGAGGCGGCGGACGAGGTCGCCAGACGCAAACAGGAGCAACAACGCCAACGCAAGGAGGCAGCCGCGGCGAAGCAGGCGGAACACTCACTGGCCCGGGCACAGGCGGCGGCAGAGCGGGCCCTGCAGGCGGCAGAGCGGGCAGAGCAAGCGCGACTGGAAGAGGCCAGGCGGCGGGCAGAGCAGCAAGAACAGCAGGCCCAGCGCCGCGCTCTGGAGGAACAGACTATAACGCGCGCGGCCAGCGAACTGGCACAAAAGCCGGCGCTAAGACCTGTCGAGGCCAGAGTCAAAACCAAAATGGAAACACCTTCGGGCCGGCGCAGACAAGGGGAGGGAGACACCCAGGCCAGACGCAAGCGACAGCCGGGTGCGCCCAATCTTTACAGCCTTACACCCTTTCGTAACACCCCTGAAATTCGCGCCAGGGCAGTTCAATCCCGGGACATTATGCGGCGGGCGTTTACCGGCGCTGCTATTGCGCTGGTCCTGGCAGTGGCATTGGCTGCGCGACTTCTCGGCCTGACACCGCCTCCCCCGAACGTTGGGGCCGACGCAATTGCCGTCCCCCCCCAGGGCGGACCACTGATGTTAAAGGGCACGGAGATCTTGCTGCACGACCGGGCTGGCGTAAGTGATGCCCAGCTGTCGCTTACCAGCCTGGGCGTGAGTGAACTGCTTGCACCCATCACCTTTGATGCAACAGGCCGGCTGCTCGCACCGGGACGCCAGATCGACCCGCGCAGCAGTGAGGGCGACAACCCCGCCCACGCTGACCCGCCTCAACTACTGCGCTGCAACCTGGCAGAGTCTCGCTGTGAACGATTTCCGGCAGACCTTGCAGGGGTGGTGGTGTCCTCAGTTGCCGTTCATCCGCAAAATGGCAGTCTGTTTATCGCGGACAGTAGCAACGGGACACTGCTGAAAGTCAGTCCCGACGGCGAGATATTGGCCCGTGCGGCCATCGACCTGCCCGCTGCGCCGGTGCTGAGACTGGACTCCGGCCTGCTGCTGGTAAACAGTGCCACGGGACCTGCGATCAGTGTGTTTCGCTACGAAGACGCGGCATTCGGCCAACAATTGGACGAATTGCTACTGCAGCCGCCCGCCACCGATAGCACGACCTACACCGGTATAAGAGATTTCCTTTGGAGCGGTGGCCACTGGTGGGTCCTTATGGAGCACCCACGAGACGGCAAACCTCGCCTCAATCGATTCGACGCCCAGTGGACATTCGTCGATAGCCCCGTCCTGGCACGCGGGACCAACGCTGCCGCGCTGGTACGCTGGGGCGACCGGACTCTCGTCACGGACCCCTCGCGAATTCCGGTTCAGCGTTTCAACAGTGCCGGACTGGCAGAAGCGCCCCTGGTGTCAAAGGCACTTGGCGACCTGGTGCAAGATCAGGCACGCAGCGCCAGGCTGGTGCAGCTGGGCTGGCGCATCGCCCTGGCACTGTGCGTACTCGCGGCACTTATCTGCCTACTCACGGGAAGCCTGCACAGGACACGCAGCCTGGTGTACCGGTCCTGTCGCGAAAGGGGTGCAGAACCGATAGACAAATTCAGCGATGCCATAGACTGGATTGACCTGGCGCCTGAGCGCCTCAACGGCTTGCGCAGAACGGGCATCGCCTACACGGTGCTGGCCTGCGGAGTGATCATCGGCGCTATTGGTATGGGCGCCTCCAGCCTGCAGTTAGTCGCTGTGTTGCTGGTATTGGCTGGACCTGGCATAGCCCTGCTACTGCTGCAACGCAGCGACCCGGGGCATATCGGAGTACACGGCCGGGAGCTGTTACTGGTGGACCACAACGGCCTCTATCACCTGGGCGCAGAAAGCCGCATCCACTGGCGCGGCCCCTTCCTGATGATTGATGACGTGGCGGTGTTTGTGGGCGGGCCCTTCCTTCCGGCCTTCGATCCAGTGGCAGTAAAGGAGCGGGTCAGGCCCGCGACAGCGGGGGCCGTGAGGGTGGATCGCAAGATCGCGAGGGTCAAATTGCTGCAGGCCCGTCACCCCCTGGCACTGGGCGCTATCGCCATTGCGGCCACAACAGCCACTGCCGTCCTGCTGCTGTCCCTGCAGGGAATTTTTTGAGCTCGCGCTTTTGTCCCTGCAGGGCGACAGCGCTTCCCAGTATTGGATATACTGTGACGCCAAAGGCCGGCCACGCCGCGACTACAACCAGGGAATACGGTTTGCATGACTACTCCCCCAACAGACACTCCCAACTCGCCCGCCGCCCTGAAGGTGTCGCTGTTCGTCACCTGTCTTGCCGACCTGTTTCGTCCCTCGGTCGCATTTGCCAGTATCAAACTGCTGGAGCAGGCTGGCTGCGAGGTCTTCGTCCCACTACAGCAAACCTGCTGCGGCCAACCCGCCTACAATACCGGCGACTTCGAGTCCTCAATCCCGCTGGCACAGCAGTTGATACAGCAGTTCGAAGATGCGGACTACGTGGTTGCGCCCTCGGGCTCCTGCGCCGGGATGATCTGCGAGCACTATCCCCGATTGCTGGAAGGCGAATGGCGCGAACGCGCCTTGAGGCTCGCCAGCAAGACATTTGAACTGACCACGTTCCTCAACGACATCGTCGGCATGAAGCGTGGCGAACGCCCGGTAATAGAACTGCCCGGGGTGACCTACCACGACAGCTGCGCCGGACTGCGGGAGCTGAACATCAAGGCCCAGCCACGCGCCCTGCTGGAGGAGCTGTGCGACACCCAGGTCAGTGAGTTGCAACAGACCGAGGTTTGCTGCGGATTCGGTGGTACTTTCTGTGCCAAGATGCCAGAGATTTCCGGCAAAATGGTCGGTGACAAGGTCAGTAATGCCGTGGCCACCGGGGCACCGATTCTGGCCGGAGGCGATCTGGGCTGCCTGCTGAATATTGCCGGGCGAGCCAGGCGCAACGGCGACGCCATAGAAGTCAGGCATATTGCGGAACTGCTCTGTGGCGACCTCGACAGCCAGGCCATCGGCCAGGGCCAATGATGGATTCGCTCACTTGAAACAGACCAGCAATACCTTTCTCGACAATGCCCACGAGGCCCTGCAGGACCAGGGCAAAGTCCAGCGCCGGGACCTCATGGCCCTGTTCACACCGCTTATGCGCGATGCGGCCATGGACAGCTTTGGCCATTTCGATGACTTGCGCCAGCACGTCAAACAGGTAAAGCAGCACAGCCTGGATCATCTGGACCACTACCTCAACCAGTTCGAACAGGAAGCACTGCTGAACGGTAACCGTGTGCATTTCGCCGCCGACGCGGATGCATTGAACAGCACGGTGCTGGAGATCTGCCAGCAGCACAGTGCGCGTCTCGTTGCCAAGGGCAAGTCCATGGTCACCGAGGAAACCGGTCTCAACGATTATCTCAAACGCGCCGGTATGCGGGTGATAGAAACCGACCTGGGGGAATACATTATCCAGCAGGCGGGTGAGACCCCCAGCCATATTGTGGGACCGGCGCTGCACAAATCCGCCGGCGAAATACGCGAACTGTTTCTCGCCAAACACGACCTGGGCGAACGCGAACTGGAGGAAACCGAGGATATCGTTGGCGAGGCGCGCAGCGTATTGCGCGAACACTTCCTCAAGGCGGAGGTCGGCATCATTGGCGCCAACGCCCTGATCGCCGAAAACGGCTACAGCATGCTGGTGACCAACGAGGGCAATGGTGACCTGTGCGCCAACCTGCCCAATGTCCTTATCATCTGCACCACTATAGACCGGGTAGTGCCCAGGTCTGAAGACGCCACTGCCATGTTGCGACTGCTGGTGCGCTCTGCCACGGGCCAGGCGCAGACCTGCTACACCAGCTTCTACTCCGGGCCAAGACGTGACCAGGATATCGATGGCCCGCTGGAAACACATATCGTATTGCTGGATAACAGTCGCACAGACATTCTGGCCAGTGATTACAAGGAGATGTTGCAGTGTATTCGCTGCGGCGCCTGCCTCAACCACTGCCCGATTTACGCCAGTGTCGGCGGCCACGCCTACGGCTGGGTATACCCGGGCCCGATGGGCTCGATACTCACCCCACTGCTGACGTCGCTGGAACAGAGCAACGCACTGCCCAACGCCTGCACCAGTTGCGGCCGCTGTGCGGAGATCTGCCCTGCCGATATCCCGCTGCCCGACCTGCTGCGCGACCTGCGGCACGACGAGACCAGGCAGAAACTGTCGCCCTCGCGCTGGCGGCTGGGAATGCGCATGCATGCCTGGCTCGCGCGTCATCCCCGCCTCTACCACGCGCTTACCGGCATGGGTATTTTTGCCCTGCACCTGGCGGGCAGGCGCAGGGGCAGCTTTGAGCGTTTGCCGCTGGCGGCGGGCTGGACAAGCCAGAGGGACTTCCCCGCACCCCAGGGAAAAACCTTCATTCACCAATACGCGAGCGAGCAGCGCGAAGAGAAGGCCCGGGCACACAAAGCGGCCCGGCAAAAGGCCAGCGGCGCACCCGGCAACAACAGCAAGCGCACTGCCCGCCGCAAGCCTGGCGAAAGAATCGAGCCCGGATTACGGCAAGACTGGCCGCGTAAACCCGACCCGCGCAAACCCGGCGGCAACGCGCGCAGCAGCTCTGAGAGCGGCGACAGCGCGGGCAAAAGGCCCGCGGCTCACCCGGGTGGTCCCAGGGGTAAAAAACCCAGGCGCAGGCCCAGCAATGACTGACAATCCGCGCTCATCCATTTATGCAAAAGTACGTCAGGCTGGAAAAACGGCTGACCCCGGGACGATTACCTCGGAATTACTCGCTCTGGGCCAGCCGCCGACTGCCGAGCTGCCAACTGCGGACCTTGCAACTGCGTTCCTGGCGAACGTGCTGAAAAACCAGGGCACCGTGGATGTTGCCGCTGATCGCTCAAGTGCAGTAAAAGCGGTTG
The DNA here is from genome assembly GCA_963765545.1 of uncultured Gammaproteobacteria bacterium. GTDB lineage: Bacteria > Pseudomonadota > Gammaproteobacteria > Pseudomonadales > Halieaceae > JARRPM01. The sequence goes on from CAVXWW010000004.1 coordinate 1,546,738, forward strand.
CCGATTATCTTTACCGGAATTTTCGCAGCCACCGGATGGTGGCAGGGAACGACCCCAACCTGGCGGCCCTGCCGTGGCGCGAGGCGGGTGTCCTGCCGCGGTTCGGCAGTGTCGAGCCAGGCGAACCTGTCGCGCTCAGCTACGCGACGCTGGGCATTGCAGAAATCGGTGGCATTGTGACCATGACAGGCAAGGCCAACCCCGCAGCGAACAACCTGTTGAGCGAACACCACATCGTGTTGCTGGACAGCGCGCGACTGGTTCGCGATATGGAAGGGGCATGGGCGCGTATCAAACTGGAGACAGACAAGAAAGGCAGGCCCAGGGGGATCAACTTTATTGCCGGGCCATCAAGCACCGGCGACATCGAGGGCAAGCTGGTTTACGGTGCCCACGGGCCGCGCCACTGGCACGTCATCCTGATGGGTGACGTGCCCGAAACTGCATTGGAAGACGCCCGCGAGCTCGCGGGCGGCTGAACTACTGGGCCTGGCCCACGGGCGTGTACTTGAACTTCTGGCCGCCCAGTACCGCTTCAAACATCAGGCCGCCCCTGGCGATAGTGAACACGGCAAGACCGCGCCGATAGCCACCATGGGCGGTGGTCGCATCGTTCCTGCCGCCACTGGCACCCGCCGCCAGGCCGCCGGTGGTACTGGCATCGGCTGATACACCGGCAGTAATTGCCACCGCTGTAGCCTGGGCACTGAATTCAAAATTGCCAGAGGTGAACTCCTGGTAGGCCGTCTGGTTCTGGAAAAATATAATCTGGCTGAAAGCCTGACCACCCAGCTGCCAGCCGGCAGTGACCTGGGTCATAGAGGCATCACCCACGTGTTGCCCGGCCGCATAGACCCGACCTTTGCCGTAGGCGCCCCCGACAATGAAACCGGCCTTGCCGATAGTGGGAAACACCGCGAACCCGTAGGCACTGTCAAAGAACTTGCCACTCTCCCCGGCGTTCCTGAAAGAGTTGATGGTATCGCTGTATTCGTCGGCCTGGGCCGGCACGGCGGCAAACAGCAACGCGGACAGCAGCGGAAACAGAACAGCGGCCTTGAACATTTTTTGCATATCAATACGCCTTCATAGTGAGTTTGGCATTGTGGATTATAATCGCTGACCAGCATGGAAACCTGGGCCGCGCACGTATTCTGGGTTCACAGGCGAAGCGGGTCAAGGACAAGTCGCTACGGGGTGGTCAGCCGGTGTTGCGCATACCGGCGGCAACGCCCGCGATAGTGACCATGATGGCCCGCTCCAACACCGGCTCCGGCGATTCCCGGTTGCGCTGTAACAGCTCCGCCTGCAGCATATTGAGCGGCTCCGTATAAATATTGCGCAGGCGCAGTGACTCCCGGATCCAGGGCTCGGATGCGAGCAGCTCGTCCCCGCCACTGATTTCCAGCACCGTGGCAGTATCCGCCGCCAGCTGAGATCGCAAGCCATCGCCGATACGGCGCAAGGCCGGTGGCACCAGGCACTCGTCATAGTATGCCGAGATACCGGAATCCGCCTTTGCGTAGACCATCTCCAGCATGGACAGGCGGGTTGCGAAAAACGGCCAGACATCTGCCATTTCCCGCAGCATATCACCCTTGCCGCGATCCAGCGCCAGTTGCAAAGCAGCACCTGCACCCAGCCAGGCGGGGAGAATAAGACGATTCTGTGACCAGGCGAAAATCCAGGGAATTGCCCGCAAACTCTCTATACCGCCACCGCCGGCCCGGCGGGCAGGACGCGACCCCAGGGGCAACTTGGCAAGCTCCTGCTCGGGGGTGGCATGGCGAAAATAGGGAACAAAATCCGGCTCTGTGCGCACCACCGCGCGATAGGCCTCGCAGGAGTCGCTGGCGAGGCTGGACATCAGGTCGCGCCACTGGGCGCGCGGTGCGGGAGGCGTCTGCAGATTCGCCCGGCAGATCGCGCCGGTATAAAGCGCGAGGGTCTTGACAGCCATCGACGTCCAGCCCAGCTTGGCGCGAATCATCTCTCCCTGCTCGGTCACCCTCAATCCATTGCGCAGTGAACCCGGGGGCTGTGACAGCAAGGCCTCACCGGCGGGTGCACCGCCACGGCCTATGGTACCGCCGCGCCCGTGAAAAAGAGTCAAGCGCGTGTCGTTTTCAGCACAGGTCTGCAACAGCTCTTCCTGGGCTCGATACTGGGCCCAGGCTGCGGCCAGCACGCCGGCGTCCTTCGCCGAGTCCGAGTAGCCGATCATCACCATCAGCCGGCCCTGGATATGGCCGCGGTACCAATTGTCCTGCAGCAGCGCGGCGACCACATCCCGCGCCCTGGACAAATCGTCCAGGGTTTCGAACAGCGGCGCTACCGGCAGGCTGTGACTGCAGCCGGCCTCTTTTAACAACAGGTGAACGGCCAGGACATCCGATGCCTGCCGCGCCATGGAAATCACATAGGCACCCAGCGCCTCGGCCGGCTGGCTTGCCACCACGGCGCAGGTATCGAGCACCTCCTGCACATCGGCAGACGGTTGCCAGTGTGGCGGCACCAATGGCCGGCGACTGGCCAGCTCGCGCAGCAAAAAGGCGCGCCGCGCCTCCTCATCCCAGGCCGCATAATCTCCCAGGCCCAGCCAGGTGGTGAGTTCTGACAAGGCCTGGGTGTGGCGAGCGCTGTCCTGGCGCACATCGTGCCGCACCAGGTGCACGCCAAAACAACGGACCCGGCGCAACAGGTCCAGCAGGGCCCCGTCTGCAATTATTTGCATCCCCGAGGCCACCAGGGATTCATAGCAGCCATAGAGGGGCGTCCACAGCTGCTCGGGACGTTCCAGTACCTCTCCATCGGGCGGGGAATCACCGGCAAGCTCCGCCTCTATGGCAACCCGGGTATGGCGCAACAGGTCGCGCAGCTGTCGCAATACCACCCGGTAGGGTTCGTGGGCACCACCGCCGGCCATCTGCCGCAGCGCATCGCTACAGGGGGTCATTGAAAGCTCTTCCACCAGGTGCACCACATCCGCCAGGTAGAGATCTGCGGCCTGCCAACGGCTGAGCAACATCACCTCGGCGGTGATGGGAGCGGTGACATTGGGGTTGCCGTCCCGGTCGCCGCCCATCCAGGAGACAAACGACACCGGGGAGATATCCAGCGGCAGGTGCTCGCCACAACTGTCAAACAGCGCCCGGTCCAGCCGCCGCATGAATTCGGGCACCGCACGCCACAGGGAATCCTCCACCACTGCAAAACCCCACTTGGCTTCATCCACCGGTGTTGGTCGCTCAGTGCGAAAATCATCGCCAAACCAGATTTGCGCAATCAACTCGCGCAGCCTGCTCTGCAGCCTGTCCCGCTCGCGTTCGGTCAGTCCGCTGAGCTCAAGCTGGGCCAGACAGCGTCCAATTTCGCCGTGCTTGTGGATCAGGGTGCGGCGGGTGATTTCCGTCGGATGGGCAGTGAGCACCAGTTCGATTCGCAGCTCGCGAACCGCATTGATGACCGCTTCCGGCGCCACCCCCTCCTCCAGCAGTTCACCCAGCCCGCTGGCAAGGCTGCGGGAAGCCGACAGCATTTGATCAGCCCCACGCGATACGTTGTGGTGCTGGTCCGCGATATTGGCGAGATTGAGAAACTGGCTGAACGCGCGCGCCACCGGCACCAGCTGTTCATTGCCGAGGTTATGCAATACCGCCTGCAGCTCCTCCCGGGCCCCCTCGGTGTCTTCCCGGGCACTCTTGGAGAGCCGGCGGATCTGTTCCACCAGTTCCAGGAAAGGCTGCCCTTCCGCTGCGGCTATCGTGTCGCCCAGCAAACGGCCCAGGAAACTGACATTACCCCGCAGGGAAGAATAGCCGGCATCGTTCACCTCAGTGGCCGGTCCCGTCCAGCCTGGCCAACAGGTCACACACCCGGCAGGAATAACCCCACTCGTTGTCGTACCAGTTCAGCACCCTCAGGTAGCGCCCGGCAGTCACCCCGGTAAAGCCCGCATCGAAAATAGACGAATGCGAATTGCCGATAATATCGGAGGACACGATTGGCTGGTCACTGTACTGCAGTATGCCTCGCAGCCGGTCCGACTCCGATGCAGCCTGCACCGCGGCGTGCACATCGCCCACACTCACGGTCTTGCCCAACTTGCAAAACAGGTCCACCACCGAGCCATCCGGCACCGGCACCCGGGCCGCGATACCATGCAACTTACCCTTGAGCTGCGGCAGTACTTCTCCTACCGCCTTGGCGGCGCCGGTAGAAGTGGGGATGATATTTTCCGCTGCAGCGCGGCTGCGACGCCAGTCCGAGTGCGGTACGTCCGCCAGGCGCTGATCATTGGTATAGGCGTGTACCGTGTTGATCACCCCCTCCTCGATTCCGAATGCGGCATCCAGGACGCTGGCGATAGGCGCCAGGCAATTGGTCGTACAGCTGGCATTGGAAATAATACGATGCTCGGGCTTGAGCCCCTCATCGTTGACACCCAGTACCAGGGTGTAGTCCACAGGGTCCTTGGCGGGCACCGTCAGCACCACATATTTTGCCCCGGCTGCCAGATGTTGCTCCAGCTGTTCCCGCTTGCGAAAGACGCCGGTGGCCTCCACTACCGCGTCGACGCCGAGTTCCGCCCAGGGAATCTCCGCCGGACTGCGCTCGCTGAGCAGTTTTACCCGGCTCTTTTCGGTTACGAGGTGGCCATCCTCCAGTTTCAGCGCCTTGCCGAAGGGGCCCATCACTGTGTCGTAATCCAGCAGGTAGCGCAGCGCCTCATAGTCGAACAGGTCGTTGATGGCCACCACGTCTATTCCCTCTACATTCTCGAGGATACGAAAGACCGAGCGACCGATACGGCCAAAACCATTGATTCCGATTTTCATCAGGCTGCCTCCTGCCGAATGTCCAGTTGACGATATATCCGCACCACGTCCAACAGGCGCGCGGCATGGCCGAGACTCTCATACCAGCTGAGGGTTTTGATGATATTATTCCCCGCCTTGATGGTGCCCTTGGTATCGAACAACAGGGACAGGGGATTACCAATCACATCAGAGGATACAATCGGGTCCTCCACCACGCCGACTATCCCGGGCAAACTCGCCTCACGCATGGCCTGGTTAATGTCCTCGACACCGACGTTGCCATCTGCCAGCACCAGGTTTACATCGAGCAGGCAGCCCTCGTGGATCGGCACGTTGAGTGCAGAAGTGAGAAACTTGCCTTCAAAGGCCGGTAGAATCTGCCCCAGCCAGGCGCCTGCCTCGTGGCTATTGGGAATAATATTCTTGGCTGCAGAGCGGCTGCGGCGGATATCGCTGCCGGCATAGTCCTGCAGCGCCTGATCTGAGGTATAGGAGTGAATTGTCGTCATGCTCCCGCACTCTATCTCAAACGAGCCTGACAGCACGTGCAATAGCAGACAGAGCGCCGAGGTGGTTGCCGACCCCGCGGAAATCATGACGTCATCAGCGCTGGCAGACGCATCATTGATACCGGGAATCACAATACGGTCTATCCCGTCCGCGGGCAGGGTCCGCAAAAGTACCCGGGGGGCACCATTGGAAAGATGATCATGCATGTGGCTGGTCTCGCGGAATTTGCCGGTGGAGTCGATCACCATATCAACACCGAAAACGTCCCAGGGCATTTCAGCCGGCAGGTCGATCTGCATCAGGCGCGTCCTGAAACGGGGGTTCACGAGGAAGTTCCCCTGCAATTCATGCTGCTCAGGCTCCGCCACCTCTGACCTGAGCAGGTAGTGCAGGATGTCAGGCTTGCCGATATCCGCGATTGCGACTATTTCCACGTCGTCGCTGCGCGAGGCGAGCTCGTAAATCTGCCGGCCGGTCTGGCCAAACCCCATAATGCCCACCCTGATGGGCTTGCCTTGTGACATAAATGATCTCCTTGCCCGCTGCCAGGCGTATTCGTTACTACGTTGGAATGGGTGTGGGTCGCAACCCGCCGGCCACATTGCGGATGGCCTCCCGGAGTGCATTGTCACCCGGGTTGGTACAAACCAGCCATGATCCACCGCAACAAATGCTGTTGTGTCACGCAATTTATTTCCAGTGTAGCCGTAAAGTATCGCCAATGTATGACAGGGAAATGACCAAGCCGGTCAAACCGTGAACGTGCGGTAAAGCATCCTCAGCGCCACGATCAGCAGGAATACACCAAAAACCAGGCTGAGCTGGCGTTTGTCCAGCCGATGTGCCAGCCGCGCGCCAAACGGGGCGGTCAGCACCGTGAGCGGTGCGATCAGCACCAGGCCAATCATGTTCACATAGCCCAGGCTGCCCGGCGGCAGCCTGCTGTCGCCCCATCCGGCGAGCACGTAGCCGAGCATACCCGGCACGCTGATAAGCAGGCCAAACACGGCAGCCGTTCCTACAGCCCGGTGTATAGGCTGGTTCATCAGCGTCAGCACCGGAACGCTGAGTGTGCCACCACCGATGCCCATCATGCTGGACAAGCCGCCTATGCCCAGCGGAATGGCACTGGCCATGCGCCCCCGGGGAACCCCATCGCGGATATAAACACCCTGCAGCGGCAACATCATCTTCACAGCCACTACCAGAGCCATAACCCCGAACAGGGCGGACAGCACGTGGCTGTCGACCCTGGCAGCCAGCACCGTCCCCAGGATAGCGCCGGCAATGACCCAGGGACCCCAGGACCGCGCCACCGTCTCATCCACAGCCCCTTTGCTGTGATGGGCTCGAATGGATGAGATGGATGTCGGTACGATCGTCGCCAGCGATGTGGCAACCGCCACATGCATGCGTATTGCGGGCTCAACCCCATAAAGGCCAAGGGCAGTGTCGAGCACAGGAACGATAACGATACCGCCACCCACCCCCAGCAGCCCCGCCATCACTCCCCCGACCACTCCTGTGAGTAACATGGCGAAGGCCAGGGGCAGCAGTTCGGTCAGGGTGTCCATAAGCGGTGCTCGCGGGTAATGGCTGTAGCGGACCCGCTGCACCTGGCAGATAGCCCGACTGGCCGAGATTACCCCAACCGCGGGTTGTTTACATCGTTCGTAACGGCCGGCGCCCGCCCCGAAAATACGCGCTGCGGACCACCGGCGCCGGACCAGCGGGGCTGGGACTTGCCACAGAATGACCAAAATGTGTAGTTAAGGGCACCGTATATCTGGAGAATACTGAAACGGGCTGCTAGGATTACCAACCAATTCCGGACCAGGGTAGCGATTACCATGTTTGATCGTCACAGGAATAAACCGGCAGCCCCCAGGACTCCAGAACCAGCCAGCCCCGGGCCTGCGAGCTCGGAGCCAGCTTCCACCGCCAACACACAGACCTCAACATCCCCCGTTTCAGCCAGGAGTGCAGCAATGATTGGACCGAGCATAAAAATAAAAGGTGAAGTGTCAGGCGATGAAGACCTGCTCATACAGGGTCAGGTGGAAGGCACCATTACCCTGAAGGCCCACGAGGTCATCGTCGGGGAGTCAGGCCAGGTATCTGCCGACATCCTGGCCAAGACCATCAGGATCGATGGCAAGGTCAACGGCGATGTCACCGGCACGGAAAACGTGGTGATCTCGAAGCTAGGCAATGTGCGCGGTAATATCGTCGCACCCAGGGTACTGCTGGAGGATGGCGCCATATTCAAGGGCAGCATCGACATGGACCCCGGCGATACCGCGGCAAAAAGCGCGCCGCAGGCAGCCAAGGAGCCCTCGGCTTTCCCCTCACAGGATAACAAGGCCCCACGGTTGGACCTCAAGAGCGGCTAGCGCTGCTTTTCCTTACCAGAGGGCACGGCCCTATCACCCCGCCGTGATCTCCAGCCAGTCGTCGTCGCTCCTGCCCGCCCTGTTCGAGTCCATTGACGAGAGTAAGCGCCTGACCGTCCTGCATATCGGTAACGCCCTGCCTGAAACAGTGGAGTTTTTCTCCGATTACCGCTGCAAGCTGCATTTTGTTGACCTGTTCGGCGATCTGACACGCGTGGGGAGCGATGAAGAGCCGCCAACCTCCCTGCAGCAATTGTTCACCGACCTCATGCAGATACCCGGGGAAACCCGATTTGACCTGTGTCTGTTCTGGGACCTGTTCAATTTTCTGGACCGGGATGCTATCGCGGCGCTGCTCCGAGCGCTCAAACCACACCTGCATGGCTATACCCTGGGCCACGGCTTCGCGGTGCACAGCCTCAAGACGGCGCAGAGTGGCACTGTATACGGGATCAGGGAAGCGGGAGAGATCACCCTGCGACCCAGGCCAACGCCGTTACCGGGCTACCAACCACACACCCAGGGCCAGCTGGAGAGATTGCTGTATTGTTTTAAAATCACCCGCAGTGTGTTGTTACCGGAAAGCCGCCTGGAGTTGATGATGCGCGCAAGGCCCTGATTCCCGGCCCCTACCGCTCACGCCGACTTCATTACCGAATATTGTCCTCGGCACGGATACCACAGGGCCTGATAAAAAAAGTGCGCAATCAGAAATCCATTCTTCCAGGCAGGGCGTAACTACTGGTAATACTCGAATGGAGAACATCATGGAATCTTCTGTCGCTGAAAAAATGCTCACTTTCCCCAGCCAACTGTCCCCCGAGGCACTACTGGTGAGAGACGCCCTGGTCGACCGTGGCCTGGAGACCCCGATGGTCCCCACAGGGCTGAGCCGGGATGAGAAATACCAACGTATCGCGGCGGCTTTCACCGACATTACCAGGACCCTGGGCCTGGATCTCGCCGACGACAGCCTGTGCGAAACTCCCCACCGCATTGCAAAAATGTATGTGGATGAGATTTTCTCCGGGCTCGATTACAGCAAATTCCCCAAAATAACCGCCATAGAGAACAAAATGCAGGTTGAGGAAATGGTCCAGGTGGACAATATCGACCTGGTCAGCACCTGCGAGCATCATTTCGTCACCATAGACGGCAGCGCGAAAGTCGCCTACATCCCGGGCAACAGGATCATTGGCCTGTCAAAAATCAACCGTATCGTGCGCTTCTTCGCCCAGCGACCCCAGGTGCAGGAACGCCTGACCCAGCAGATACTGGTCGCACTCCAGACCCTGCTGGAAACCGATGACGTCGCGATCACCATCAATGCGGCTCACTACTGCGTAAAATCCCGCGGTGTCATGGACACCAATTCCACTACCCGCACCACGGCACTGGGTGGAGCTTTCAAGAGCGACGCCAGCACCCGGGCAGAATTCATCCACTAAGTCCTGGCTCCCCCGCCAGGCAGTTTTACACCCGGCACAGCCGGGTGTTTTTTTATGTGCCGTAAACGCATTACCGGTGCTGCTTTTTTTCCGTCCTTCCTTGATCAATCTCAAAACCGTTATCTCCTCCCTTCGCTAGACTGTCCCAACCTTTCATTGCATCGCGTGATCGCCCGGGAGAGAACTGTGACAGACCAGCCAGACCAGCAGCCGGTGAGGGGTGTAAAGCTGTTACACGACCCGGTGCGTAACAAGGGCACCGCATTTACCGAGGCCGAGCGTGACCTGCTGGGCCTGCGCGGCCTGTTACCACCGCGGGTCAGCTCACCCGCGGAACAGGAATTGCGGGTGATGGGTAACCTGCGTGCCAAGGAGTCCGACCTCGAGCGCTATATCGCCCTGATCGCTTTACAGGATCGCAATGAAACCCTGTTCTACCGGGTGGTGGTCAACCATATCGAGGAAGTCATGCCGCTGATCTACACGCCCACGGTGGGCAAGGCCTGCCAGCAATTCAGTCACATCTACCGCCGACCAAGGGGGCTGTATATTTCGCTGCGGGATCGGGGTCGGGTGAAAGAGCTTCTGGATCACTGGCCCCACCGGGACCCGCGTATTATCGTGGTGACCGACGGTGAGCGCATTCTGGGACTAGGGGATCTCGGCGCTGCCGGCATGGGCATCCCCATCGGCAAACTATCGCTCTACACCGCCTGTGCGGGTATTGCCCCCACCCAGTGCCTGCCGGTTACCCTGGATGTGGGCACCAACAACGAGACCTTCCTCAATGACCCGCTCTACCTGGGACTTGAGCGCCGCAGGGAGCGCGGTGCTGCCTATGACGAACTGGTTGAGGAGTTCATCAGCGCTGTCCAGGACAGCTTTCCCAGGGCCCTGGTCCAGTTGGAGGATTTCGGCAACAGCAATGCGTTCCGTCTACTGGCCCATTACCGAGACCGCGTGTGCCTGTTTGACGACGACATACAGGGCACCGGCGCCGTAGCCCTTGCCGGCCTGCTGGGGGCGCTGCGTATCAGCGGTGAGGACCTTGAGCAGCAAAAGGTGTTGTTTTACGGAGCCGGCCAGGCGGGTATCGGCATAGGCAACACGATCGTGGCGGCCATGCTGGAACAGGGCCTCTCTGCAGAGCAGGCGCAGCAGCGCTGCTGGTTCTTCGACAGTCGGGGATTGCTGGTGGCGGGGCGCGACAGCATCCCCCTACAGAAGACCCCTTTTGCGCACCACCACGCACCCCTCGACGATTTTGCCGAGGCGGTTCGCACGCTCAAACCCACCGCTATCATCGGTTGTGCAGGCCGCCCGGGTGTCTTCAACGAGGAAGTGGTCAGGAGCATGGCCGAACAGCACAAGCATCCTGTTATCTTCGCCCTGTCCAACCCCACTGCCAACTCGGAGTGCTGCGCAAAGGACGCTTACGACTGGAGCGAGGGCAGGGCCATCTTCGCCAGCGGCAGCCCCTTCGATGCTGTTGCTGTGGGTAACAAAACACTGGTACCTGGCCAGGGGAATAACGCCTACATATTTCCCGGCGTGGGGCTGGGTGCCACCGCCAGTGATGCCGCCAGGGTCACCGATGAAATGTTTCTTGCGGCGGCGCGGGTACTGGCATCCCTCGTCAGCGAAGAGGACCTTGCCATGGGGCGGGTCTATCCCAGCTTGTCGCGCATTCGCGAAGTGTCGGCCCTGATCGCCGCCGAGGTCGCGGGCATCGCACACCGGCGCGGCCTGGCCAGGTGTCCCGAGCCGGAGGATCTGGGCGCTCACATTCGCGCGCAAATGTACCAGCCCCTCTATCCCCACTACGCCTGAGCGATGCCGACGACAGAGAGTAAAGCCTGGTACAACCTGACGAAGAATGAGCTGCTCAAAACATTGGGGAGCAGCACCACCGGGTTGTCTGCGGAGATGGCGAAGGAGCGCCTGGCGCAGTACGGGCCAAACGAACTGGTATTCAATAAAACACCTGCGTGGCTGCGCTTCCTGCGCCAGTTCAACGACCCAATGGTTATAATCCTGCTCGTCACCGCGGTGATCACCGGCACGCTCACAGCCATGGGCAGCCACATGCTGCCCGACACCATCGTCATTAGCGGTGTAGTCATACTCAACGCCCTGTTGGGTTTTATACAGGAAGGTAAAGCCGAGGGCGCACTTGACGCACTGCGCAACATGATGGTGCAGGAGTGCCTGGTGCTGCGGGATCGGGTACAGCAGCGTATTGCCGCCCGCGAACTGGTGCCGGGCGATATCGTGGTACTCGAGGGAGGCGACAAAATACCCGCTGACGTGCGTTTCATCGAAGAGAGCAATATTCACGTCGACGAGTCTTCTCTCACCGGCGAGTCGGTCCCCGTGCAGAAACACACCGGGGCGTTGACGGGTGCCAACCTGGTCCCCGGAGACCAGAAAAATACAGGGTTCTCCGGCACGTTCCTTACCCAGGGCACAGGCCGGGCCATTGTGGTGGAAACCGGGCGCAACACCGCATTCGGCCAGATAGCGGACATGGTCAAATCCGCAGACAGCGGAACAACGCCACTGCAGCGCAAGATGAAGGAGTTCGTGCGCACGCTCATCATCGCCATCCTGATAGTAGGCGCCTTCAACTTCGCCTACGGGATCTACGTAGGCTACGCAACGGCCTACAGTTTTCTGGGGGCGGTGTCGCTGGTAGTGGCCGCCATTCCAGAGATGCTGCCGGCGCTGGTCACCTCCGTCCTCGCACTGTCAGGCGTGGTAATGGCAAGCCGTAAAGCACTGATCCGCAAATTGCCTGCGGCCGAGACACTGGGGGCCACCTCGGTCATCTGTTCTGATAAAACCGGTACGCTGACGGAAAACCGCATGACGGTCACCCGGGTATACGCCGGTGGCAGAACCTACGACCTCAGTGGCACCGGCTACGAGATTGAAGGCGACTTCAGCTATGAGCAGAACCGCGTTCGGGCCAGCCAGGAGCCCGCACTGCTGCAGGTGCTCAAGTGTGGCTTTTATTGCAACAACGCCCACCTCAGTGGACAGGGTGGTACCGGAGATCCCACGGAGCTGGCGCTGCGCATATCCGGCGCCAAGGCGGAACTCGTGGTAGACGGGGTACAGCGCCTGGTCGAAATTCCTTTTGACTCCACGGTGAAATATATGGCGGTGCTGGTCGAGAGCCAGGGCAAGCGCCTGATTCTTGCCAAGGGTGCCCCGGAGGTGATCGTGGCTATGTGCAGCACCGAACCCGATTCCGCCGGGCAGCCGCGAGTGCTGGATACCGCCGCGGCCCTGCGAACCGCCAGCCTGTTCGCCAGTGATGCCCTGCGCACCCTGGGTTTTGCCTTGAGGGAAGTTGCCTCCGACCACGATGGCCTGTGCCATGAGGACCTTCAAAGCATGTGTTTCGCCGGCCTGCAGGGGATGATCGACCCTCCCAAAAAGTCCGCCATCGAAGCGATCTCCCAGTGCAAGGAGGCGGGAATCCGCGCGGTGATGATCACGGGTGACCATCCCGACACTGCCCAGGCCGTGGCACTGCAGTTGGGGATCGCGGCCGAGCGCGTCCACACCGGGGCCCAGCTGAGCCAGATGGATGAACCGGAGCTGCGCAAAGTGACTGAAAAAGTGTCGGTATTTGCCCGCGTTGCGCCCCTGCACAAGCAGGCGATAGCCCAGGCGCTGCAACACAATGGTCATGTGGTTGCCATGACGGGTGACGGCGTGAATGACGCCCCGGCCCTGAAGGTTGCCGACATTGGCATTGCCATGGGCATAAGCGGCACCGAGGTAGCCAAGGAAGCATCCGACATGGTGCTTGCCGACGATAACTTCGCCACTATCGTCGCTGCTGTCGAAGAGGGCCGTCACGCATGGAATAACCTGCAAAAAGCTATCCTCTATACGCTGCCCACCAACGCCGCCCAGGCAATACTTATCGTGGGGGCCGTCCTGCTCGCCGCAACCGTACCGCTATTCGCCGCCCGCTTTGTGCTGGAGCCTGTACAAATACTGTGGATCAACCTGCTCGATTCGGTCCTGCTGACCATGCCACTGATGATGGAGCCCAAGGAACACGACCTGCTGCACAGTCCGCCAAGGGACCCGGCGGCACACATCATAAACGCTCTATTCATGCAGCGGGTCGTTGTCGTGGGGCTGGCGATTGCGCTGCCGGGCTTTCTTGTTTACTACCATTTCGGCGCGAGCGCGGTCGTGGCTGGCGAGATCGTCAACCCACTTCTGCTCACGCAGGCCCAGACCGCCGCGTTCTGGGGAATTTTGATGGCGCACTTCGGTTACGTGGTGTCCGCCCGCTCGATTTACAGCTCAGCTTTCACCCTCAACCCTTTTTCCAACCCCTGGCTGCTGACGGGAATCGCCCTCAGCATACTGATCCGGTTTATCCCAACCCTGGTTCCCGAGGCTGCCACCCTCTTTCGCACCGCGCCCTTCCCTGCCCAATGGTGGCCACTGATACTGCTGTGTTTCCTGCCAAGCTTTATGGCGATCGAAGCGGACAAAGCAGTGCGCCGACACCGACGAAGGCACGGTGGGCGCTGAACGCTGCCCGCCAGGCGAAACCGCCTGTTGCTGTGATTTTCAATCGAGGTGTTGGGTAACCGGCGTCCCGGCGCCCCGGCGCAATCTACTATAAATACAAGCATAACTTGATTCTCCCAACCTTTGGGGAGACGATATTGCCGTGAATAAATCCATCCCATCTTACCGCGGCGCTGAGTCCTACATGTTCGTGTGCTATGCGCACAGGGATTCCAATACCGTCTTTTCCGACCTGGCAGAGCTGGATCGCAATGGGGTCAGGTTCTGGTACGACGAAGGCATACAACCGGGATCATCCTGGCGCGCCGAAATAGCGGCCGCAATCAAAGGTGCAACCAGGTTGCTCTTCTTTGTTTCAAAATCATCGCTGGCATCAACTCACTGTCTCAGGGAAGTTGATTACGCGCTGAACAATGATATTAATATTATCCCTATCTACCTGGACAACACGCCATTACCCGGGGAGCTGGAGCTGGCCCTGAATCGGGTCCAGGCGCTGTTCAGACAGAACGACCCGCTCTACATGCAGCATCTGCTCGGTGCATTGCAAGGCCACCAGGCTTCAACTCCACTGGCTCAGAAACCCGGGCGGCGAACGGGACTGGTCGTAGCTCTACTACTGGCAGCCGGGCTCGGCCTTGTATCGGCTTTTATCTGGACGCAGCAAGATGCCCCCGCAGACGGTAAACAAACCACGTCAACTGCCATCGTCCCGGCTGATGCTTTTGACCCTTATCTGCAGGGGCTTGAGCTGATGAAGCGCTGGGACCAGGGGGACAATCTGGCCACGGCGGTAGAACAGTTCAGGGAAGCAACCAGGCGCGACCCGGGCTTCGCGCTGGCATTCGCCCGTATGGCCGAAGCCTTGCGCATGCGCCACGCCCTGACGGGTGAGGACAGGTGGCTGGATGAGGCCTCCCGGGCAGCGGATACAGCGGTCAGCCTGAACCCGGATCTCGCGCCGGTACAGGTAGCGCTGGGACGAATACAGGCAGCGCAGGGCAACACCGATCTCGCCTTTGCCGCTATGCAGCGCGCGGTCGCCATTGACCCTAACGATGCCGTGGCCAACCAGGCAATGGCAAGTATGTATGCGCGCCTTGGGCGGCTGGAAGATGCGGAGGCATCTTTTCGCAAAGCGGTTGCGCTGGACCCGGAAAATTTTCTGGTACTCGACGGCTATGCGAATTTTCTGTTCGACCAGAGTCGCTACGATGATGCTGTACAGCAGTGGAAGGTCGTCGTTCGCCTGGCGCCGGACCATTATGTCGCATTGGTAAATCTCGGATCGGCCCTCAGCGAGACCGGCAGGACTGCAGAGGCCATTACCATGTACCAGCGGGCGATCGAGATAAAACCGACCTATATGGCCTATGTCAATCTCGGCACAGCCAACGCCCGGTCAGGGCGCTACCCGGACGCGGTGCAGGCCCTGCAGAAGGCCTTGTCGATTGATGACTCTGACTGGCTGGCCTGGGGCAACCTGGCGTTCGCCTACACCTGGATGAATGGAATGGATCGACAGACTGTAGACACCTTTGGCAGGGCCATCCAGCTGGCGGAAGCTGCCAGGCAGCAAAACCCGCGTGACCCTTTCGTTTACAGCGATCTCGCGCTCTACTATGCAAAGACCGACCAGCCGGAGTTGGCGATGCAACGGCTGGGTACCGCGCTAGCGCTTTCTACTGACTCAGGCGAGATTATGGCAGCCGCTGCCGAGACACACGAAATCATGGGTCAGCGTGAGCGGGCTATCGAACTGGCACAGGCCGCGCTGGAGTTGGGCTTTCCGATGCGACAGCTACAGCGCAATCATGAACTGGTTGGGCTGCTCACAGACCCTCGCATGCAAAAAATAGAGTAAGCAGTTATTCTTTGAGGAAGTCCATTGCCATCGAAATCTACTGCAGCGATTGCCTGATAAACCGACTATTGTGCATGAAGCTTCCACGCTGATACTGTTAATCACAACGGAGAACTGAAAATGACATCAAAAATCATCGACCTGGGCGGTACCAACAATAATCAGGATGACTTCCCGCAAGAACAAAAATTGAAGTTCACCAATACCGGTGACCACGAAATTATTCTCAAGACCCCCAAGGGTATCAAGAAGAAGGGTGACAAGGACGAAGTCCGTGATACCAAGATTAAGCCCGGCAAGACATCGAAACGTTTTAAAATTACTGCAGAACCAGGCAGCTATCTCGAATACAGCTGGGACGGGACTGAATCCCCTGCTGAGGCCATGCGCACAGGGAGGATAAAAGTCTCCTAGGAAGGAACCTGGCCGTCGAGCAATGCACCGTTTTCGCAAGACCTTCTTCATCTGCCCTGCTGCCGCTGTTAACGCCCTGTTTACTGCCCGATAATATCGCGTTCGACGTCGTTCAGGTGCCGTGTAATCAGCTGGCAAAACCCGACTGATTCGCCCCTTCAGCCTATGTTATAGTCTGCCGCTCGTGCAACCAGGCAGTATCCTGGTCGCCACCAGTAACGGGAGAAACCGCACTTGCGAAAACTACTTATCGGTCTGCTGGCCGTGGTCGTATTGCTGGCCTGCATACCGCTGGCACTGATCGCAACGGGCACTATCGGTACCGGGAGCCTGCGCATGATCATGAACGTCATGACGGGCATGGACGGTCCCGCAGCCACAGTCAATGAGGTCGAACGGCGCTTGATACTGCCGCCCGGTTTCAAGCTGGAGCTCTATGCAAGCAAATTGCCCAAGGCCCGCTTCCTGCGCTTTACACCCGGGGGCGATCTCCTGCTGAGCCGACCTCATTCCGGAGACATTATCCTGCTGCGCCGTGATGCTAACGGGGATGGGCAACCGGACTCTGTAATGACACTGATTGATGGCCTCAAACGCCCACTTGGTATGGATTTCGCCGGGGACACCCTGTACATCGCCGAGTCGCACCGCATCGGCAAGGTTGGCTTCGATAGCGAGGAAGGCATGCTTGCCGGGGCCTATGAGCCGGTGGTAGAAGGTTTCACGGATGAAGGTAACCACTGGAGCAAAACGTTACGCGTGGGACCCGACAACCTGCTCTACCTCGCCCAGGGTTCCACCTGTAACGTCTGTGTTGAGGAAGACGAGCGACGCGCAACCATGATGCGCTTCGCACTCGACGGCAGCGATGGCGAAATCATGGCCACCGGCCTGCGCAACAGTGTGGGTTTCGACTGGGCACCCTGGAGTGGCGGTCTATACGCCACGGACAACGGCCGCGATCTGTTGGGGGACGACTTTCCGCCCTGCGAATTAAACCTGGTAGAAGACGGCCGCTTTTACGGTTGGCCCTACTTTAATGGCACCAATATACCCGATCCCGACATGGGGGCCGATCCACTGGCCGACGCGCGCGAGCCCACTGCCCCGACACATGGGTTTCGAGCCCACAATGCTCCGCTGGGCATGACATTTATCGACCCCACCAACTGGCCCGCAGGATACGAGCGCAGCGCCCTGGTCGCACTGCACGGCTCCTGGAACCGAAGTACTCCGGACGGCTACAAGGTCGTTTCACTGCACTGGACCGAGGACGGCGTTGAGGAGAGGGACTTCCTGACCGGCTTTAACAAGGACGGCACTATCAGCGGTCGCCCTGTGGACGTGGCGCAGGGGCCAGACGGAGCTATATACATATCGGACGATTACGCAGGTGCCATCTACCGGGTCAGTTATGGCAAGGGCGAGCAGAGCTGGTCACAGCCGGTGGAGGCTGCGGTGGTGAGCAGGCTCGATGAAGAGACCCCCGCCTGGTTGGCTGGGGCAGACCTCCCCGCCATGACTGAACGCGGTGAACAACTGTACTTCTACTATGACTGCGCCAGCTGTCACGAGGCGGGCGAAAATCCCAAGCTGTTGACCAACCTGGCCGACCGGCTTGGCTACAACGCGGTTATCAAGGCGCTGAAATCACCCCAGTCCCCCATGCCGATTTTCCCGCTGAACGAAACCGAGCTGCGCGAAATAGCCGTGTACCTGCTGCAGCCCGCCGCTGCGCAGGACACTCCCTGACAGGCCATGCTGAAGTTCCTGCCCAATGCACTGACTCTGTCGCGCCTGCTACTGGCGGCGCCGCTGGGCTATTTTATTGTGCAGCAGGCCTATGATTGGGCGCTGGTGACCGGCGTGGTGGCAGGGCTGACTGACGCTTTGGATGGATTGCTGGCGCGCCGCCTGAATGCGCTCTCCAGGCTGGGTGCCGCCCTGGACCCCATCGCCGACAAAGTACTGATTACCGTCGCCTTTATCTGTTTCGCGAGCACGGGGCTCATACCCTGGTATCTGGCTCTGGCAGTGATCTTGCGGGACGTGATCATTGTACTGGGCGCCGTCTGTTATCACTGGCTGGTTGGCCCCTTCGAGTTTTCGGCCACCCGCTTGAGCAAGGCCAATATGTTTATACAGATCAGCTTTTGCGCCCTGGTGCTGGCGGCACAGGTGGCAAGCTGGATACCCCCGGCGACCATCATCGCAGCCTCTGTCGCGGTACTGTTTATCGCCGGCGCCAGTGGCTGTGATTATGTGCTGAAGTGGTCCGTCAAGGCTGTACAGCAAAAACACAAGGAAGATTAGTCCAATGCACTCAGCGGCCGGAACAAGGGTGTAGTGTGAGTAATAAGATCCACGTTCTTACCTACAATATCCACAAGGGCTATTGCACCGGTAACCGCCGGTTCGTGCTCGAATCCATGCGCGACCGTATCGCCGAGACCGGGGCCGATGTGGTATTCCTGCAGGAAATCCATGGCACGGCGCTCAAGAGCAATGCCAAGCGGCGCCGCTTCTCCTACCCGGATCAACCCCATTTCGAATATCTGGCAGACCAGAGCTGGCCCCACTACGCCTACGGTCGCAATTCGATCTACCGCAAGGGTGACCACGGTAACGCCATCCTGAGCATGTACCCTTTCGTCAGCTGGGAAAATATCGATGTCTCCATATTCAAGCGCTCCAGCCGCAGTATCCTGCACGGCATCATCGAGATTCCGGGCCGTTCGATCCGCCTGCATACTCTCTGCGTCCACCTGGGTTTGCTGGAACAGGAACGCCGCGAACAGTTCCAGGCCCTGACTGAACGCATTGACCAGCATGTTCCGCACGATGAACCGATGATTATCGCGGGCGACTTTAACGATTGGCGCCAGCGGGCAGAGCGACATCTGCACCAGGACCTGGGCCTGGAGGAATTGTTCGTGCAAATGCAGGGCCGCCATGCCCGCACGTTCCCGGTGTGGGCACCCATGCTTTCCGTGGACCGTATCTATTACCGGGGGCTGCGACCCCACTCCTGCCA
The DNA here is from genome assembly GCA_963765545.1 of uncultured Gammaproteobacteria bacterium. Classification (GTDB taxonomy): domain Bacteria; phylum Pseudomonadota; class Gammaproteobacteria; order Pseudomonadales; family Halieaceae; genus JARRPM01. The sequence goes on from CAVXWW010000004.1 coordinate 1,565,784, forward strand.
ACGCCTTTGCAAGGGACCATGGCGGGATTTGTCCGACCACGCGGCACTATTTGGAGTGTTCAGTTTATGATACCCGCAACTGGCGCGAGCGCTTTGCTGGATGACCCGGCTTTCCAGGGTGAGTTACAACAGGCGGCACAGGCCAGCGGTAAAACCCTGGAACAGGCGCAGAAGTACGCCCGCAAATGCCTGCATGAGATCGAGGCAACCCCGAAAGAGTCCTGGCTAAACCCCGCGGCAAAACTGGCGCGCTTTGTTTACACCCGCAGCTACGAACGGGAACTGGATATCAATCTCGAAGCCCTGGATGAGCTGCGCGAACTGTCAAAGGACCACCTGGTTCTTTTTCTGTGGTCGCACAAGTCCCACATGGACAGTTTCGTTTTCCTGCTCTCACTGTACGAAAACAACTTCAAACCATTGCCGCTGATTTTTGCTGGCATCAACATGAACTTCCTGGGCTTTGGCAGCCTGGCCAGGCGTGTAGGCGCCATTTTCCTGCGTCGTACATTCCATGAGGACCCGATCTACAAGCTGGTTTTTCGCAGCTACATTGATTACCTGATACGCAACAAGCTCCCGCTGTCCTGGTCCATAGAAGGCACCCGTTCCCGCACCGGCAAGCTGTCGCCACCAAAACTGGGAATACTCAACTGGGTAGTGGAATCCTGCCACAAGGAAAAAGTCGACAAGGTACTGCTGGTGCCGGTGTCCATCGCCTTCGATCGTATTGCCGAGATCGACGACTACGTCGCTATCCAGCGCGGCGAACCCAAGCGCAAGGAATCGTTGGGCTGGTTTTTCAACTACATATTCGGTATGCAGCAACCCTACGGGAAAGTGTATGTGCGCTTCGCCAAACCCCTGGCACTGGGCGAGGCCACTACACTGTCGGAAGATATGACCAGCGGGGAGGACCTGGAACGCAGCGAGGTCACCCGGATGGGGTTCGAGGTTTGTTCACGCATCGAGCAGATCACACCCATCAAATCAGCCGATGTGCTGACCATGGTGCTACTGGGGGCGAATGGACGCGCCCTGACCTCCGCGGAAATACATGCCCAGGCCGGTGATATCGCCGCCATGGTGCGCGAACGCAAACTACCGGCCGCTTCCGGGTTCAGTCTGGATGACGAAGAACAGGTAAGCGCTGCGGTGCTGGCCCTGCAAGGCTCTGGCCTGGTCCGCTGCTACAACAAGGCGAATGCCCCCGTCTACTATATCCCCGAGGGCAAGCAGCTGGCAGCAGCCTACTATCGCAATACGATCACCCACTATTTTCTCAGTGCCGGCCTGGCGGAGATTGGCCTGGCCACCTGCGCCCGGGGTTTCGATGCACCCAGTGCCGAGCGGCTGGCAACCGAGGTACTCAGCCTTCGCGACCTCTACAAGTTCGAGTTTTTTTACAAGCCTACCGAGGAATTTCTGGAGGAGGTACAAACCGAAGCCCAGCAGCGCTACCCCAACTGGGACAGCGGAGAGCACTCACTGCAAAAACTGCTGCGCGAGCAACCACCGCGATTCGGCCACGCAATCCTGCGCTCCATTACAGAATCCTACCTGATCATAGCGGTAACACTGCTGGAGCTGGGCGAGAAACCAATAGGCGATCGCAAGAAATTTATTGCCCGCCTGATGGCGCAGGGCGCACAAATGCTACTGCGCCGCACCATCAGCAGCGAGGCGTCCGTGTCCCAGGACCTGTTTGCCACCGGGCTGCGTCTGGCCGAGCACCTCAAACTACTGGAAGGTGGCGCGGAACTGCAGCCAGAGCGTGAAGCCTATGCCCAGCGAGTAGTGACGGCACTATCGGCCATCAACCTGTTGCAACGCTCCTACGATGCCGCCTGGTTTTCCCAATTGTCTGCGGGCAAAGTGTCCAATCTGCTGGGACCCTAGCGCATACCCGCAGCCGGGTTAGGCCCGCACCTTGCCGCGGTGGGTTATCCGGGCTATCTTGCCCAACTGAACTCACCCGGCCCGGGAAACAATAATGCGCCTCTCAGAAGTAGCCACCACCCTCGCGGAAGTCCCTTCACTGCTGAGTCTCGCCAGGGAGCTTAAACCGCGACCCATGTCCACCCACGACTGCTTCGGGGCGAGAGTGGAGACCACCGCCGACAGATTCCCCGACCACACCGCGGTCATTTTTGAGGGCCAGCAACTCAGCTGGAGCGAACTCAATGAATTTGCCAATCGTTACGTGGGCGCCCTGCGCGGCATGGGCCTGAAACACGGCGATACTGTCAGCGTAATGCTGGAAAACCGGATCGAGTACCTGGCAACGTTGATAGCACTGAACAAACTTGGTGCTACAGCTGCGCTCATCAATACAAACCTGACCGGTGCGCCGCTGATCCACTGCATGCAGATCACGGATTCCAGCATGTGCGTCTTCGGTGAGGAACGGCTGGACGCCATCAACGAGGTACGTGAGGACACGGCCCTGGCCAGCGTTGCCACATACCTGTTCGTGCCCGATGCCGGTGAACTGGCATGCCCGGCCTGGGCTTCAGACCTGGCCGAAGAGGCTGCCGATGAGGACCACACCAACCCACCGGACACCGGACGCATGACCCTGGGCGACACCGCCCTGTATATCTTCACGTCCGGCACCACCGGGATGCCCAAGGCGGCGGTGCTGTCCAATCGTCGCTACCTGCTCACTGCGGCATCGTCCTACCTGGCCGGACTGCGTTGCGACGAGCACGATTGCATTTACCTTTGCCTGCCGCTGTACCATGGTACGGGCCTGTTTCTAGGCGTAGGTGCCGCCTTCTGCACCGGCGCCTCCATGTTCATACGCCGCAAGTTTTCGGCCAGTAATTTCCTGTCCGAGGTCCGTGAGCACGAGGCCACCTGCTTCATCTATATCGGAGAACTGTGTCGCTATCTCCTCAACACCCCGGAACGGCCGGATGATTACAAGAACTCCCTGGGCACCATAATGGGGAACGGCCTGCGGCCCGACGTCTGGCATCAGTTCAAGGAGCGCTTCGGCATCAAGCGGGTCTCAGAATTCTACGGCTCCAGCGAAGGCAATGTGGGCTTTATCAATTTTCTCAACAAGGACTGCACCGTCGGCGCCACCACCATGCCCATCGCGCTGGTAAAGTATGATGTAGACGCGGACGAAATAGTGCATGACAAAAAGGGGCGCTGCATCAAGGTGGCACCCGGTGAGCCAGGACTATTGCTTGGCAAAATTACACCCGTGACCGTGTTCGAGGGCTATACCAACAAGGAAGCAACCGAGAAAAAGATCCTGCGCAACGCCTTCAAGAAGGGTGACGCATGGTTCAATACCGGTGACCTCATGAAAACAGTCGACGTGGGCTTTTGCATGGGAATTCCCCACTACCAGTTTGTCGACAGGGTTGGCGATACCTTCCGCTGGAAATCAGAAAACGTGTCGACCAATGAGGTGGGCGAGGCTATCAACGGCCATCCCGATATAGCGTTCTGCAATGTCTACGGCGTGGAAGTCCCAAAAGCCGATGGCCGCGCGGGCATGGCCGCTCTGGCTCTGGCCGAGGGCACCGGGGAACTGGACCTGGCGGGCTTTTCGGCCTATATCTGCACCAACCTTCCCAGCTATGCCAGGCCTGTTTTCCTGCGTATCCAGCGGGAGCTGGACACCACAGGTACGTTCAAACTGGTCAAGGGGGAATTGCGCAACCAGGGCTATGACCTGCAGCAGGTTGAAGACACTGTCTACGTGATGAAACCCGGCGCCAGTCGATACGAATTGCTGGAGCCCGACTTTGCAGCAAAGATTGCTGCCGGTAGCGCGGGCTTCTGAGTTTTCACACGGCGTCTGGCGCGATTGCGACTAGCGGGTATTGCCGCGCTGCCCCGGGCGCGAACCGCGATTGACAGGTCGCCGCTTACGCCTGGCGGGCCCTTCCTTCCCCTGGTCGCCACGAGATTTGCGCTGGCTATTAGCCGAGTTGTTGTGTTGTCGCCTGCCCTTGCCGGGCGTCTGCGGCTTGCGCAATGGTGCGTTAGGCGGTACTTCATGATCGGGCTCAAAACCGTCCACGTATTCCCGTGGCAGGTGCCGCTGAATCACGTTCTGGATGTCGTTCAACTGTTTTATCTCGTCCGCACTCACCAGCGAGTAAGCTTTGCCTGCGGCGCCAGCCCGGCCGGTACGACCAATGCGGTGAACGTAATCCTCCGGCACGTTGGGCAGGTCAAAATTAACCACCTGGGGTAACTGGGCGATATCCAGGCCTCGGGCTGCGATATCGGTGGCTACCAGCACCCGGATCTTGCCCCCTTTGAAACCTGCCAGTGCCTTCGTACGCGCCGCCTGGCTCTTGTTGCCGTGAATGGCCGCCGCATTGATGCCGGCTTTTTCCAGCTGCTGGGCAAGCTTATTGGCACCGTGCTTGGTACGACTGAACACCAGGACCTGTTGCCAATCCTGTTCCTCGATCAACTGCCGCAGCACGGCTGTTTTGTCTTTCTTGTCCACCGGGTGTACCCACTGCTCCACTCGCTCGGCGGTGGTATTGGGCGGTGAGACTTCCACTTCCACCGGCTGATGGAGAATACTTTTTGTCAGCTGCCTTATCTCGTTGGCAAAAGTTGCAGAGAACAGGAGGTTCTGGCGTTGCGCCGGCAGCAGTTTCAGAATACGCCGGATATCGTGGATGAAACCCATGTCCAGCATGCGGTCCGCCTCATCCAGCACCAGCACCTCGAGTTCCTTGAAACGTAACTCGCCCTGCTGATGCAGGTCCAGCAGGCGCCCGGGGGTCGCGACAAGAATATCAACGCCCTTGCGCAGCTTGGCAATTTGCGGATTGATCTTGACGCCGCCGAACACGACTGCGGACTTCAGCGGCAGGTACCTGCCGTAAGTCACCACGCTATCGGCTACCTGTGCGGCCAGTTCACGGGTCGGGGTAATGATAAGTGCCCTGATACGATGCGGATGCGCGGGCGCTGACGCGCTCAGCAGTTGCAGAATGGGCAGGACAAAGCCCGCCGTCTTGCCGGTGCCGGTCTGCGCGGCGGCCATGATATCCCGGCCAGCGAGCACCGCTGGAATCGCCTCGACCTGAATGGGGGATGGCTTGCTATACCCTTTTTCCTTTACCGCACGCAGCAGTGGCGCGGCCAGGCCGAGCTCCTCAAATGTCATGCCAAACCTCTTGCCCCAATCATGGAAGCGGGTGCGCCTGGAGGTAACCGACGCTCCAGGGTGGCATTAATGAAAACGGGGGATCCCCGGCGGAAACTGACCGCCGGGAATCCCCCGTCGCGAACGGCAGCTGAAGCCGCCGGCTGTTAAAGGTGCGTACCGCGCAACAGGTAGGCCAGTGCCATGGTTTCGCCACTGGGAGCCTGATCATCCTGTTTGCCCCGGGCCTTGGCAGACGATGGGAACAACTGGAAGCCCCTGGCCAGCAGGCTGTCGTTGAGCTTGGGCGCTACCGCGTAACTCATTTCCATGGTCTGCCCCAGGAAGGTCTTGATGCGCTTGGTCTTGTTGATCGCGGCATCAACTACCAGCGAAGACGCCTTGTCTACCGACCAGGTGGGTGCATAGTTGTAGATCTTGGTCGGCGCGATCATCGGCGTGCGCACCAGCGGCATGTAAATTGTGGATATCGTCACGTTGTCCTGTTTAACTTCCGAGGACAGGCTGCGTGAGAATGCATCCAGCGCAGACTTGCTGGCCACGTAGGCAGCGAATCGCGGCGCATTCACCAGACAGCCGATACTGGAGATGTTGATAATCTGACCGCTCTTGTGCTCGACCATCGATGGCAGCAAGCCATTGATCAGGCGTACACAGCCGAAGTAATTCAACTGCATGGTGCGCTCGTAATCGTGAAAGCGGTCCAGCGATTCCATGACTGCCCTTCGAATCGAACGGCCCGCATTATTGATCAGAATGTCCACCCGGCCGAAATCTGCGACTACCGTCTTCGCCAGGCGATCGATATCTTTCATATCGCTGAGGTCGCAGGAGTAGGCATAGGCTTCCCCTCCCTGCTTGCGAATAATCTCAACCTGCTCCTCCAGCTTGGACAGGGTGCGGGCCACCAGGATCACCGCCGCGTCATTTGCCGCAAATTTGCGCGCCGACTCCAGCCCGATACCGCTGGAGGCACCGGTAACCATCACCACCTTGCCAGCCAGCTTCGCCTTGCCACCACGCGCTGATTTGGGGTAGTCCAGGTGAGACGCCCAATAGGACCACAAAACCGGTGCATAGTCCTTGAGTTTGGGACAGCTGATACCGGTACCCTTCAGGGCTTCGCGTGCCTGCCGATCATCAAAAGAGACCTGGCTGGTGATATATCCCAGCGCCGCGGAGGGTATGCCGGTGGCTTTTGACATTTCCTTTGCGGCGACTTTAAGGGGCAGCATCTTGCCGGTCTGCCGCAGCCCGCTTCTGACCAGCTTGGGCATTTTTGGCAGCTCAAACTGCTTCGCAAAGCCAGGCCCGTGGGCCGCGTCAAAAAAGATTTCCATGATCTTGCCAGTGCTGTCCTGGGGTGCCTGCAGCAGCTGGAAGGCCTTGCCGTCAAAGCCAGGCTTGTGGGCGATGGCAATTGTTGCGTCGGCCACATAATCCACCGGAACAATCGGAATCTTGCCCCCCTCTATGCCAAGTAATGGCAACCACTTCGGCACCGAGTCCACAATCGCCTTGATGGTGGGAAACAGGTAATAGGGTCCATCGATCTTGTCCATTTCACCGGTCACGCTGGAGCCCACTACGGCGCCGGGGCGATAGACGCGCCATGGCACCTCACACTCTTCCCTGACAATACGCTCGGACTCGAACTTGGTACGGTAGTAAGGGTGCGAGGTATCCTGCCCCTCGTCGAACATGCTTTCCTTGAACACGCCGCGAAAATGGCCGCCGGCGATGGCTATGGAGCTCATATGCTGCAGCGCCACTTTACCGCCCAGGGCGTTGGCAAAATTCACTACATTGCGGGTACCCTCGTTATTGACCTCGTCTCCCTGCTTGTCAGACATATTGAGATCGTAGACCGCTGCCAGATGGTAGACATGGTTGATCTTGCCCTTGAGTTTGTTCAGGTTGGCCTTGGAAACCAGCCCGGGCGTAGTGATATCGCCCCACATGGGCAACAGGCGGGCCGGGTCCGCGTCGAGCGAGTCACGCAGGCTTTCAAACTTGTGTTTCGATTCCTTGCGGACCAGAATATACACTTTGGACCGGGGTCGTTTCAGTAGCCGTTCCACGATGAATCGGCCAATAAAACCTGTACCGCCTGTAACAAAATAATTCATTAGCTTGCCTCGTTATTAGAGTTGCTTGGGTGGTCCCAGTGTAGCTCAATCGGGGAGCCACCAAGTGTACGTCATTTAGATTGTAGTTGAAGGGGGGATATCGCCAACTTTTTGACATATAAACCCGGCCCGCGTTAAAGCGCGCCGAGGCACAATGTATTAGTGGTGAAACCCCGAAGCCTCGTCATCCGTCAGGGACGATTGGGCAGGGTGCTGCGCTAGATGTTCCAGCGCAGATTTCATATCCGCCAGCAACAGCGAGCCCAGGTCGCGGCTAACGCCATGGCGCACCAGAATGCGCTGGATGGCCAGGTCTTCGCAATTTGCCGGCAGCGAATAGGCGGGAACCTGCCAGCCCCGGGCCCGCAGCCGGTCCGCCAGATCGAACAGGTTGAACCCGGGATCCACACCTTCTTTTATTTTCCAGCACAGGGCGGGAACACCGGCGTCCATCTTGCCGTTGTAAATAATCTCAAAGGGTCCCAACTTCGCTATTTCATCGGCCAGGTACTGGGCCGTGTCGTAGCAGGCACTGTGTATCTTGCGATAACCCTCTATGCCCAGGCGCAGGAAGTTGTAATACTGACAGGCGACCTGGCCGCCGGGTCGGGAGAAATTGAGCGCGATATCACGCATATTGCCCCCGAGGTAGTTCACCCAGAAAATCAGCTCCTCGGGCAGGTCTTGCGCCTCCCGCCAGATCACCCAGCCCACGCCCAGGGGTGCCAGCCCGAACTTATGACCTGAGGCGTTGATTGACTTGACTCGCGGCAGGCGAAAATCCCGGACCAGCTCAGGCGCGCAAAACGGCGCGACTCTATCTCGGCAATTTGCGGGTACTCATCCTTGTCGACAATATTCTTGTCTATGCACTCATCCATAAGCTGGTGAATCTCAGGCTCTTCCCAGGTCTGGCAGAAAGTCGCGAGATTCTGGCGGGCGTTGCCATCCAGCATCAGCTCATCACGCACGACCGCGTAGGCATGCCGGGGGTCATGCTGCTCATGCGGGAACTTGTACTTCGGTACAGTGACACTCAGATCAACCGAGGCATAAATATCGTCTTGCAGCTTATCCCTGATGGAATCCTTGTCGTGTAAAGCCGAGGACTCTCCTTTCTTGGTGCAACGGGGCAAAACCCTAGAGTACACTAGTCATCAAATTACGGGTAAGCTTGCGTGCTGATGTTAGCCCCTGCGCTGCTTTCCAGAGCGGGCAGCGCCATCAAAGGAGATACAGTAAATGTCCATGAAAGTAGTAGGGGCTGCCCTTCTTGCTGTGACCCTTACCGGATGCGCCGGCATGGCCACCGACCCTGAGACTGGCTCCAGCCGCAACTCACTGATATCCGTTGCCTATGGCACCGTCCAGAACGTTCAGCAGGTGGCGATGAAACCAAACTACACCGAGGGCTCGCTCATAGGCGGCGCGCTGGGATTGCTGGCCTCCAGTCACTATTCCACCGGCAGCCAGGTACTGGGTGCTGCTGCCGGCGCCGGACTGGGCGCACTGGTTTCCAAGGAAACCGCTGGCACAGCCAATCAGTACACCATCCAACTCGTCAATGGCAGCACTGTCTCGGTGGTAACTGACCAAAGCCAAATAGATACCGGAGACTGCGTATCGGTGGAACAGGGCGATCATACCAACATCCGCCGGGTGTCCTCTGCAATGTGCAACACTCCCGCATCTCACCCCGCCTATCCAGACATGCATTCCTCAGTGCAAAAGATTTCCAGTGACTGCGCGACCGCCAAGCAGCAAATGTTGAACGCGACCACGGAGCAGGAAACCAATATTGCCTACAAGAAAATGCAGGCGCTTTGCGACTGACAGGGCTCCCCCTGTCCTGCCAGGTAACCGGGGCAGTGCTTCGGTTGCCTGGTGCTGTACACCGGTTAGCCGCCACTCATCGCAGCTGCCCTGAACAAGCGGTCAGCCTGCTGCAGTATTTTCATGCGTAGCTGGGGGTTGTAGTCGGGTCGCTGGTCCAGGAACCGGCGCACTGTCAGAGCAGCGCTGGGGCTGCGGTGGTTCGCCAGCGTGGCTTCCAGCCAATCCGTGGGGAAGAAAATACCCCCGGTGACCTGTATCTCTTCCACTAAAACAAGCCCGGGCAAGACATATTTCTCCGCTTGCGCCAGCCTGGAAGGGTGGTGCAGATTGGCCACCGCGTCGCTCACCCAACGTTCCGTCTGCCGGTTTTCTGCACTGCCAAGAGAAGCGAAAAAGGCATCTCTTGCCGCCTCCTTCGCAGACAGCGACGGGGCAATAAATTCCAGCCTGCGCCGGCGGTCGGGGTTCTCAATATCGGCCAACTGGCGGGCGATGATTTCCGCAGACTTTTCCGGCAGCCTGATCGCCAGGATCTCCGCCAGCCGAACCCGGTCTTCTTCCTCCAGCACAAGCTTATCCACGGCAAGCTTACCTGACCAGATCTCCAATAGCCGCTGCAGCGCCCCGGTAGACGCCGCCAACTCAGAGTAATAACGAAAGACCGTCTTGGTAAGGCTAATGTCGGCTTGCGAGGCCATCGACTCCCACAATGACTCCTCGATAGCAGTTCGCAATGCATCGCGCTGCGCATCACCGAGCAGGCTATTGTAAATGTAAGGTATTTGCCCCAGGACAAGCTTTAACAGGAGTGGATCTTCCTCGCGCTGCGCGATCGCCAGCAGGCTGAGCAAATAGGTCTCGATATCGGGCACAGACCCCGCCAGTACATTGTCATAGGCAGTGATCAGGGCGGCCCCCTTTTGTACGGTTTGCAGGCGATCCCATACCTGCAGAAAGTCCATGCCTAGGGGAAACAAACCATACCCCCTGCCGTCAGCACTGAGCAGCCACGCAATCCGGCTTTCTGCCGCAACTGCCAGTGGCAGGGGAATTTCAGGCTCGCTAGCCAGCACGGTTGCACTGTTGTGGCTTTCGGCAGACAGGATCAACAAGTCAAACTGCTGGGGCCAGTTTCGACCCCTGCCGGCGGGATCTTCCTGCAGCAGGAGAGCTGACCCTTCCTCATGTGCCTCACTGGAAACCACACGAAAATGCGGCCTGCCCGGGGTGTTCACCCATACCTCGCTCCAGGCAGCCAGGTCGACGTCGGTGCGAGCATCGAGTATCTCGATCAGGCCAGGCCAGGTGGCATTGCCAAAGGAGAACTGTTCCAGGTAATCGCCAAGCCCCCGACGCAAGCCCTCCTCCCCCACTATCAATTCCAGCTGGCGCATCATGATCGGCGCCTTGTGATAGATGATGCTACCGTACAGCTGACCTGCCTGGTTAAGATTAGACAGAGGCTGTCGTATCGGGTTTGCGCCCTCGGATCGATCCACCGCATAGGCCGCCGGGTAGTGATTGACCAGGAAGTTCAGCTCATGGTCTACCCCGGGAAAGGCGGGGTTCACCATTTTATCCGCCATGAAATTGGCAAATACTTCCTTGGTCCACACGTCATCGAACCACTGCATGGTTACCAGGTTACCAAACCACATATGGGCCGTCTCATGGGCTATCAACTGTGCCCGGCGCAACAGGTCGGTCAGCGGTGGAGTCTCGTCCAGCAGCAAGGTGGATGCGCGATACTGGATAGCCCCTACATGCTCCATCCCGCCATAGGGAAATCCCGGTATCAGCACAAAATCAAATTTTTCAAAGGGATAGTCGATCCCGGTGTAATCCTCCAGCCAGTCGAGGGACTGACCGTGTTGCTCAAAGATCTCATCCACATTGCGCGCTACTTTTGCCGCGTCCGTCTCACGGTGCAGCATCGTCATGGGCCGCCCTCTTACCTGCCGGGTGATTGACGAAAACTCCCCGGCCACAAAAGAGAACAGGTAGGAACTGATCGGCTCGGTGGGTGCAAACCGGTGCTGCATGCGGCCGCCAGACAGTTCACTGCGCTGCAACAGTGGTGCATTTGCCAATGCCTGCCAATCAGCGGGAACGACAAGAGTCAGTTCAAACCGCGCTTTGAGGTCGGGCTGGTCAAACAGCGGAAAAGCCGTGCGCGCGCGATCCGGCACAAACAGGGTGTAGAAAAAGTCCGGGTTGCGGTTCAGCGAGCTGTCGCCCGCCACGAACCGGAGCGAGACCTCGTTGTGTCCCGGGTGCAGTGCCGCTGGCGGCAGCACAATATGCTCGTTCTCAAACACAACGTCAGTGGCTGCCCCGTTGACAGTCAGTGCATAAACACTGGAGGGGTCCTGCCTGAAATCCAGTTGCAGGGCCGTGCGGTTGTCGGCCAGTTCAAAACTGATCAGCGCGGTTGACTCGATGGGTAATTGCTCGTCAGAGGGTATCTCGAACTGCAATCGATACTGTATCTCGCCCAGCCGGGCCGACCTGCTTATCGCCAGTTCACGGGAAACACCGTCCTCTGTCACAACCACCGCCTCAATCGCCGCCGGTCCAATCACCACCTCCTCCTTGCTGCATGCAGTCAACACCACCGTCGACAGTACCAGAACTATCCGGTTGAACAGGCGCGCGCACCGCCAAGGCACCGACACATCGGGTCCCGCCACTGTTAAATCTCCTCTGCCAGCCTCAGGGACGCGGTTTCCCAACTTTCTGTCGCGAATTCCAAAGTTCTGAACGGGGGCGTTGAACTAGTAATCTGTTGTGGCCAGAAGCAGTCTGCCTTCCCATCCAGCCAGGCGCTTGCGGTGAGATACGCGACTGACATGGTTATTCTTCGGGCCGACCAGCTGTCACCCCACTACCCCATAACAGGAGAGTCGATATGAACGTGGCACAGAACCCCCCTTCGCAGATACCTGATACTATCACTCACCAGGATGAACTCCTGACCATAGACACCAATGTCAGCAAATTTCTTGAGGGGCTGCTGCACCCCGGCATCAAGGCTCACCCCCTGTTCCTGGATCCTTACAACGGTGTCTGGGTGCTGCGCGTAAAGTTCGCCCCCGGCGTCACTCTGCCGCTGCACTTCCATACCGGCACAGTCCACCTCTACACCATGTCCGGCTGCTGGTACTACACCGAATACCCCGATCAGAAACAGACCGCGGGATGCTACCTGTACGAACCAGGTGGCTCAGTACATCAGTTCAACACCCCGGCAGACAATACCGAGGATACCGACACCTTCATGATTGTGACCGGCGCCAACGTCAACTTCGATGGCGACAGCGGTCAATTCATCAATATGATGGACGCGAGCATGATCAAGACCTGGTCTGACCAGGGGATAAAGGAACAGGGCCTCACCGACATGGATTACATTACGGCGCCGGTGCCCGGTTTTAGCCGCAATAAGGACTAGGTGTCAGCAGGCAGATGTCGTGCCTGCGACCACTCACTCGCCTTCCAACCGCCCGGTGTCAACCGGGCGACCGGAGGGGGTGTACCACCTCGCCTTGTCAGCAATGACAATGTCGGACCGCGGCTGTAAGATGAACCCCAGCGCCAGAACATTGGAAGCGATCCGCGAAAAGTATAACAGTCGGAGGGATTCAGATGCGCAGAATGGACGGTGTAAGCGCCTTCCTGTTCCACCAGGAACAGTCCGGGGCAATAATGCATACCCTGAAAATATCGATCATGGACACCTCCGAGATTCCAGGTGGCTGGAATTACGAGCTATTCCGCAAGAGCGTTGCCAACCGGGTGCACGAGCTGCCCATGTTTCGCTGGAAAGCGCTGAAGGTGCCCCTGGGCCTGCACCACCCGGTGTGGGTAGACGACCCCGAGTTCGACCTCGACTACCACTTGCGGCGAATTGCCTGTCCCAGCCCCGGTGACCGCAAGGCGTTTTGCGAACTGGTGTCAGAGGTCTACGCCTGGCCACTGGACCTCAGCAAGCCCCTGTGGCTGTGCTGGGTCGTGGAAGGACTGGAAAATGACGAGGTCGCCCTGGTGACCCTGGTTCACCACGCCTACACCGATGGCACGGGAGCGGCCCGCCTGCTGCACAAGATCTACTCGGTTTCGCGCGATAGTGCGGAACCGGACAGGCAAATGACCTGGAAACCCGAGAGAACGCCGGGCAAGTTGGAATTGACCGCAAGGGCCCTGATTGACCTGCCGCGCACCTGGATCAGCAGTCTGCCGAAGATCAGACAGGGCATGGCCAAGGTCCGCGAAATGAAAAAAAAGTACCAGGAGTCCGGGCGCGAACTACCGCCCAGTGCTCTTAGTGACACCCGGGATTCACCCTTCAACATCATGGTGGGCCGGGGGCGGACGTTTGTTTTTGATACCCTGCCACTTGAGGACATCCGCGCCCTGAGCAAGGGCTTCGGCGTCACCATCAACGATCTGTTTGTCGCGGCATCCGCCGGTGCCTATCGAAAATTCATGCAAACCCGAGGTTTCGACCCCGACACAGGCCCACTGGTTACCGCCATTCCCGTCTCCAAGCGGCCGCCGCTGGAAGAGGACGATATGATCGGTAACAAGACGACGACCGACTACCTGGCTATGCCGGTACACCTGTCGGATGCCGAAGCACGGCTTAAAGCCGCATCCCACGCCGGCAAGGTGATGAAGGAGCACCTGGTGGCAGCCGAGGGATTCGATCTGTCGACTATCATCGAGGTTACGCCACCTCTGTTCATCCGCCTGCTGGACTGGGTGGTCAAACACAAGGAGGGCAAATTCGGAATCTGGGGTAATGCCGCAATTTCCAATGTTCCGGGGCCGCGAGAGCACCTGTATATGGGGAGCATGAAGCTGAAAAACTGGATATCGATGGGTATGATCGCCCATGGCCTGGGCTTGAATACTACCGTATGGAGTTATGCCGGCCAGTTCAATATCTGCATACTGGCCGATAAAAACCTGTTACCGGATGGTTGGGAGTTGGCCGGGTACTTCCGCGAGGCTTTCGAGGAATACCAGCAACTGCTGGCAGATAAGGCCCCGGGAGAAACACCGGGAAAAGCACCGGACGGCGCAAGCTGAGCCTCGGCGCCGCCCCGTTACAGGCCAGTGAAAACCCGGTCTCAGCCGTTAACCAGGAAGTGCACATAAATACTGGCGAAATAGCCCAGGGCGATCACGGGCGTCCACTTCAGGTGACCGAAGAAGGTGTAGTGCCCCCGGGCCTGGCCCATCAGGGCAACCCCGGCCGCTGAACCGACAGACAGCATGCTGCCGCCCACCCCGGCGGTCAGGGTGACCAGCAACCACTGTAATTCCGGCATCTCCGGGTTCATGGTCAACACAGCGAACATCACCGGTATGTTATCCACGATGGCGGACATCAACCCCACCAGCACGTTGGCAGTGGTCGCCCCCAACTCGCCGTAGATGTAGGCCGAGGACATGCTCAGGTAACCGATAAAGCCCAAACCGCCCACCGCCATAATGACCCCATAAAAAAAGAACAGGGTATCCCACTCGGCCCGGGCGATTTTCTCAAATACGTCGAAGCCCTCCACCTCGTGACTGCCCGGAGGCATCTCCGTACTGTCCACAGACGCATGGGTTTTGCGCCGCAGATAAAAGCCAAAAAATTTCAGGTAGGCCAGCCCGAGCATCATGCCAAACACCGGCGGGAGATGGAGAAAGTTGTGGAAGCTGACTGCCGTGACGATGGTCAGGAAAAACAGCCCGACAATCGCCAGCCCGCCCGGCTTGAGCCCTGAGCTGTCGGCGCCCGCTGTTGCCTTGGGCGGCATGCCCGAGGGCAGGGCAAAGCTCATGATCAGTGCCGGCACCAGAAAGTTGACAAGCGAGGGGACGAATAACTTGAAGAAAGTCCAGAACGGCAGCACCCCTTTTTGCCACACCATCAGGGTGGTGATGTCGCCAAAGGGGCTGAAGGCGCCGCCCGCATTGGCCGCCACCACAATATTGATACAGCCCAGGCCGATAAACTTCGAATGGCCCTGCCCCACCGCCAGGATCACCGCACACATGATCAGGGCGGTGGTGAGGTTGTCGGCAACCGGTGAGATCAGAAAGGACAAAATACCCGTTATCCAGAACAGGGCGCGATAACCGAAGCCCCGCGCCACCAGCCAGTCGCGCAGTTCATCAAACACGCCTCTTTCGATCATGGCGTTGATATACGTCATCGCCACCAACAGGAAGAAAAATAGTTCCGTGTACTCGAGAAAATTGTGGCGTATACCCTCTTCCACGACATGGGTCAGGCCATGGGAGTTATAGGCCAGGGCGATGAGTATCCAGATAATCCCCGCCGCGAGCAAAACCGGCTTGGACTTCCTGAGATGGATCTTTTCTTCCAGGATCACCAGCACATAGGCCAATGCGAAAACGGTGATGGCGACATAGCCCACCCAGTTTCCGGTGAGATCCAGCCAGTCGGAATCGGCCCCTGAGGCAAGGGCTGTGCTTGAAACAAGCAGGCCGAACAGCAGGGTAATAAAGTGTGTCATCCGGGAGGCTCCGAGGCAGCGTGAATGTTAGCGTGTTCTGATACGTGTGGTCAGAAACAGTGGCCGCGATTGTACCGGGGAATTCCCGTCGAATCTTGTGCTGAATCAAGGAAATATCGCTATGGGAGATAGGCCGTGGCAGAACATGAAATTGCCGTACAATCCCACCCTGAACACCTTGCAAGCAGACGGAGCACACATGATCGAGATAGGCCGGCTTAACCAGCTGGAAATTACAGAAATCAGGGACACTGGCCTGGTGTTGGCAGCCGGGGGAGCGCGCACCCTGTTTCTGCCCATCGAACAGGTAGACCGACAGTATCAACCAGGCGATACCCTGGCGGTTTTCGTCTTTGTCGATGCCGAAGGCAACCCGGTGGCAACCACCCAAAGGGCGGCGGCGGAACTGGGTCAGGTGGCCTGGCTGGAAATCGTCGAGGTCAATGACCTGGGCGCCTTCGCCGACTGGGGATTACCCAAGGACCTGTTTATCCCCTTTGCCGAACAGCAGCACACGCTGCGCAAGGGGCAATATGCACTGGTGCGAATATACACCGACAAACAGGGCCGCCTTGCGGGCTCGACACGCATCGACCACTGGGTGAAGGATGACGCCAGCGACCTGACCGCCGGTGACACCGTATCACTGATGATTGCGGATGAGACCGAGCTGGGCGTGAAAGCCATTATCAACCATCGCAGCTGGGGACTTTTGTACAGGAACGAACTGTTCAGGAAACTGCGCAAGGGCCAGCAGGTCACCGGCTATATCAAGCAGGTTCGGGCCGACGACAAGATCGACCTGACATTGGAAAAGCCCGGGTTCAGCAAAAACCGGCTGGATAACCTGGGGCAGAGAATCATAGAACAACTGGAAGCCGGCGGAGGCCAGCTGGCCCTGACCGACAAAAGTCCGCCGGATGCAATCTATGCTACCTTTGGTGTCAGTAAAAAAGTCTTCAAACAGGCGCTGGGCGCCCTCTACAAACAAAGGCGCATTACCTTGCATGAGCAGCACATCGAGCTGGTAGTGTAACCACAAAACGAACCCGATTTACGAGGACAACACTAATGTTAACAGTGCATCACCTCAATAACTCCCGCTCCCAGCGGATACTATGGCTGCTGGAAGAGCTGGAACTGGACTATGAGTTGAAGAGTTATCAGCGGGACGTCGCCACCAACCTCGCCCCACCGGAGCTGGAGGCCGTGCATCCCCTGGGTAAATCCCCGGTGCTCACTGACGGCGATAACACCGTTATCGAATCCGGTGCCATCATTGACTATGTACTGCGTCACCACGGAGCAGGTCGACTGATGCCCGCGCCGGGCAGCACCGAACACGAGCAGTACCTGCAGTGGCTGCATTATGCCGAGGGCAGCGCGATGCTCCCACTTATGTTACGCATGTATACCGGGCGCCTGCCGGATGGCGGCGCGGCCCTGCAACCGCGTATCGATGAGGAACTGAACAGGCACCTGGGCTATATGGACAGCTCACTGGAAGGCGTGGACTGGTTTGTGGGCAACAGCTTTTCCGGGGCTGATGTTCAGCTGTCTTTCGTGGTGGAAATTGCGCCACTGCTGCATCCAACCGGGACTTTCCCCAACCTCAGCGCCCTGCGCGATCGTTTCCAGGCGCGGCCGGCTTACCAGCGCGCGCTGCACAAGGGTGGCCAGTATGACTTCGGCCCACCGGGCCAGCAGGGCTAGGCAGGCTCCGCCGGAAACCAGTGCCGGGTGCGATTGGCGATCGCCACCAGTGACAACATCACCGGCACCTCCACCAGTACCCCGACGACAGTTGCCAGTGCTGCCCCTGAATGAAGTCCGAACAGAGAAATGGCCACGGCCACGGCCAACTCGAAGAAATTGGAGGTCCCGATCATGCAGGCCGGGGCGGCAATATTGTGCGGCAAGCGCAGCGCCCGGGCGGCGGCATAGGCGATCGCAAAAATCCCATAGGTCTGGATCAGCAGGGGAATGGCAATCAGCACGATAGTCTGGGGCTGGCCGATGATTTTCTCCGCCTGGAAGCCGAACAACAAAACCACCGTGGCCAGCAGGCCAGCAATAGACCACGGTTTGAGCCTGTGAACAAAAGCCTCTACAGCAGAATTATCGCCATTCATTGACAAGTACTTGCGGGTAAGTATCCCCGCGGCCAACGGCAAAACCACATAGAGGCCCACAGACAGCAGCAGTGTTTGCCACGGCACCGTGACATCACTGACACCCAACAGAAATGCCGCGAGAGGCGCGAAGGCAAACACCATGATTATGTCGTTTAGGGAAACCTGGACCAGGGTGTAATTGGGATCCCCCCTGGTCAGCTGGCTCCAGACAAAAACCATCGCGGTGCAGGGGGCCACGCCCAGCAGAATCATACCGGCGATGTATTCGGTGGCCGTAGCGGGATCAACCAGATCCGCAAATATGACTTTGAAGAAGAGCCAGCCCAGGGCCGCCATGGTAAAGGGCTTGACCAGCCAGTTGATCACCAGGGTAAGCACCAGGCCACGGGGACGCCTGCCCACTTCCCGCAGTGAGAGGAAGTCGACCTGCACCATCATGGGATAGATCATAATCCAGATGAGAACCGCGACCACCAGGTTCACATGGGCGTATTCCAGGCCTGCAACCTGCTCGAACAGGCCCGGCCACAGGTTACCCAGCATCACTCCCGCGGCGATACACAGGGCCACCCAAACCGACAGGTATCGCTCAAATAATCCCACTGGATATTCTCCCTATATCTTCCATCAAGGCGGCCAATTGCCGCTTGTCCAGCGATTCAAGCGGCCGGCCCAGCAAGCGGGTGATTCGGCCTTCGATGACATGAATAAGCTCATCGAAGGCCGCGGTTCTGGCGATATCATCTCCCGGTGCCCGGGACGGATCCGGCAAGCCCCAGTGTACCTTCGGCGTATCGTCCAGCCACAGTGGGCAGGTTTCAGCCGCGGCGCTATCACAAACTGTCACCACCACGTCGGGGTCAAACGCCTCCATATCGGCGAGGCTTTTGCTATGCAGCCCCTCAACGGGGTAACCATGCGCTGCGAGTGCCTTGAGGGTCATGGGGTGCACTGTGCCCGCAGGCTGACTGCCGGCGCTGGCCACTACGGCCCGGTCGCCGCCAAGCCGGCGGGTGATCACCTCACACAGCACACTGCGACAGGCATTATGTGTGCAAATAAACAGAAGTTTCACTGCGGTAGCACCTGCTATTCCTTCATAATATGCGCGACATCATAACAGGCAAATATTATGTTTAGTCGATTGTTCACCATCGCGGTCCTGGTTGCCGCGGGCTACTGGTACTGGTCAGGGCCCTACCAGCGCCAGCACCACCCCGATGAACAGCAGTTACTGCAGCAGCAAATTGAACTGATGAAGGAGTGTATCCGGGGACTGAACTACAAGGCCGGGGCAACCGGCGAGAGCGAGGGTGATCCCGAGCAGGTCTGCGCGGATAAATACGGGCTCTACAGCTACGAAGGACAGTGGTACAGCAGCGAATAGCGGCAGCCAGCTTGCCCAGGGCAGCCTAGGGATACCAGACCTGGATAAAAATGTTCTGCTTCTGGTAACTCACGTCCTGGATGCCCTCCTTGAAAGGCAGGATAAACGGGTGGGGCGGCACCTCCGCCCGAATGGGATTCGTCACCTGGGAGTCCCAGGCCGCCTGGACTTCTGCCCGCAGGCGCCTGGTCACATCACTAGGGTTTTCGAAGTCCAGACTGTCCAGACGAGGTGAGTACAGCAAAACCTGCCGTGTTTTGGGATCGTAACCCAACTCACCAGAGACGGTGAGGTCACCCTCTTCACTGATAGCAACGCCGTCTTCGGGACGATGCTCATAAGCCTGCAGATGCGCCCGCAGCCCTACCCGCCTGTCATCAATAAATATGACAGCGGGCTCGGTGAGAAACAGTTTACCGGGGCCCACATCCAGTGCTACAGGAAACAGGCTGCGGGCAATATTGGTGGCAGTTTCAGCAGAAACCGGCACTGTAGTGCCGAACCCGGCATAGGCCGGCGCCCCACCAGGCGGATTAACCAGAGCTACCCACAGCACCAGCAGGGCCAGACATGACTTTTTCACCAGACACCTCATTGCGATCAGACATTAGAAACCGGCAGGCGGGCTACCATCGCCATCGCACCACCTGAGTTGACGGCCATTGCAGGCCTGTCGGCAGCCACTATAAGGCATTATCGAGCTATTCCTGTCACTAACCGCTTCCATGTGTGAATAAAGCGGACAAAACGGCAGAACGCAGCCGGACGCTGCGCGCCCCCTTCTACCACAGCGCAACCGGGTTAATAATCATTTGTACGCTACCCTTTATGCGGGCCTGCCCCAGCACAAACATAAATTCGTGTACTCCCTCGCTCGCCAGGCGGCCAGTATTCATGGTTTCCAGCAGGTAGATGCCATTGTTTTTCAGCAACTCGACATGGCCGTAAAACACCTTGTCTCCCTCGACAGGCGGCACCGCTTCCACGCCCCAGGTATCCGCCCCCACGGCCATCGGGTCAAGGGATGCCAGGTAGCGCGCCGCGCCGTTGGTAAGACCGGGCTCGCCGGCAGTCCAGGCCGCCGGATCTGCCTGTAACATTGCATCAGTCCAGCCGGTGTGGAGCAACACAACGTCACCCTTGCGAATCTCGACGCCCTGTTTTGCGGCGGCGGCCTTGATATCGACGGCACTGATCCCCTGCCCCGCCGACATGGCTGCCACACCAAAATGACCGGCCATGTTCAGGAGCACGCCCCGACCTACCAGCGGAGGGACATTATGTGTGCCGAGCTTCTTCAGCCCACTGATATCAATGAAATCCTGCGCCTGGTTACAGTTGTAGTAGGCACCTGCTTCACCCATATGCCCCAGGCCGTCCAGTTGTGAACCAACCCCAAACCACAGCTGCGCCATGTCATCGTTGTAAACCAGGTCCCAGCCAAACTCGGCTTGCAACGAGCGACCGTTGTGCTGTCCGGGCTGGACCACCTGCAGCGAAAAAGAGCGGGGAGGAAACGCGGGCATGGCCGGATCAATCACAATTCCCAGGGGATGGCTCTGGCCCTTTTTCACCAACCTGGTCGCCATCAGTACCTGTTCGGGCGAGACATGATTGGCTGCGCCTATCTCATCGTCGGGCCCCCACCGGGAGGGCTGGCAGGGTTGAGCCCATACCCAGGGGGACATAACAAGCAGGGCACAAGCCATCCAGTGGGTACCCCTGTTGCGCGTCAGTAATCTCATACTTTCTCCTCATTAAACTATTCACAGATACCCTTTCTCACCCGCCAGCAGTTGGAAACCGGCTCCAGTGCACCCTGTTTAGGCCAGTTGCCCGGGATAAGCAAGCGCGGTGTTTGCCTGATACAGCTTTGGCATGTGCCGACCTTTCGTGGTGAAATGGGGAACAACATGGCGAAAGCCGGAGGTTTTATGAAACTCTATTCATATTATCGTTCCTCGGCTGCTTACCGGGTGCGAATCGCCCTCAACCTGAAAGGGCTTGCCTACGATTACCTGCCGGTCAACCTGCTGGACAGCCAGCAGAAATCGGCCACCTATATGGCAGTCAACCCCCAGGGTCTGGTGCCGGCGCTGGAAGTCCAGTCCGGCGAACTGATCGCCCAGTCTGTCGCGATCCTGGAGTGGCTGGAAGAAACCTGTCCACCGCCCGCCCTGCTGCCGGTCGACCCCTTGCCGCGAGCCCGCGTACGCTCCCTGGTCAACAATATCACCTGTGATATCCACCCCCTCAATAACCTGTCTGTGTTGAATTATCTCAAGAGCGAGCTAAAGGCCAGCAGCGAGGATGTACATCATTGGTACTGCACCTGGGTGGACCGCGGTTTCAGCGCCATCGAGCGGAGTCTTGAAGCCACCATGGGCGATTTCTGCTTTGGCGACCAACCCACACTGGCCGATGTCTGTCTCGTGCCGCAGGTTTACAACGCCCGTCGCTTCGATGTACCCATGGATAAATATGGCAATATCCAGCGGGTTACCCAGCACTGCAATTCACTGGAGGCCTTCGCGCTCGCCGCGCCGGGGGCGCAACCCGACGCATGAACACCGCACGTACCGGCAAGATTACCCAGCGAGACATCCTTGCGAGCCTGCCGCAGCACCTGCGGCCCTTTGTCCAGACCCAGGACTACCAGCGCTATTCGGCCCGGGACCAGGCGGTCTGGCGCTTCGTGATGAAGCAGCTGACCCGGCAGCTCGCTCCTACCGCACACCCGGTCTACCTTGAGGGCCTCGCCCGCACAGGTATCTCGCTGGAGCACATCCCCTCGATCGATGAAATGAACGACAGCCTGGCCGCACTGGGCTGGCGTGCCGTGGTGGTAGACGGGTTTATCCCACCCGCCATCTTCATGGAATTCCAGGCACTGAAAGTATTGGTGATTGCCCTGGACATGCGCAGCGTAGAACACATTTTCTATACTCCTGCGCCGGATATCGTGCACGAATCTGCCGGCCATGCGCCTTTCATCGTCGATGTCGACTACGCTGAATTCCTGCAGCGCTTTGGCGAGATCGGCATGAAGGCCATCTCCACCCAGGCTGATCTGGAGATGTACGATGCCATTCGCAGTCTGTCTATTCTGAAGGAGTGCCCGACCAGCACACCGGCGGACATCGAGCAGGCGGAGGCAACTCTGCGAGATGTCAGCCAGGCCAACACGAAACTGTCCGAGGCCAGCCTGCTTACTCGCCTGCATTGGTGGACCGTGGAATACGGACTGGTAGGCGCGGTAGACGACTACCGGATTTTTGGCGCCGGGCTGCTGTCCTCCCTGGGAGAGAGTCTTTACTGTCTCGACGACACCAGAGTCAAAAAGATACCACTCACGGTGGACGCAGTGCGCCACGCCTACGACATCACCAGCCTGCAACCCCAGCTATTTGTCACCAGCAGTTGCCGTCATCTCACCCAGGTACTAGAGGAATTTGCCGCGAGTATGTGCTTCAAGCGCGGCGGGGCAAATTCATTGCAGGTTGCGGTGGAGGCTGGCAGCGTTTGCACCGCACAATACGATTCCGGCGTGCAGGTCAGCGGCGTGTTCGATGAAGTGCTGTGCGACGCCGTGGGCAACGCAATCTACCTGCGCACTGCCGGTCCCACCCAGCTGGCCCTGGATAACCGGGAGATCTACGGCCACGGTGTGACCAGCCACAAGGAGGGATTCGGTTCGCCCATAGGCCACCTCAAGGATTTCAGCGGCGGACTCAGTCATTACAGCATTGACGAATTGAAGGCGCACAATATTGTTATAGGAAAACCAGCTCGGCTGGAATTCCTGTCGGGTATCACGGTGCAGGGCCGCCTGGACGGCATCTACCGCCAGGAGCAGCGCAACCTGTTGCTGAGCTTCGACGAGTGCACTGTTACTGATCTGCAGGGCCGGGTGTTGTTCGACCCCGACTGGGGCCGCTATGACATGGCGGTGGGCGCCAGCATTACTTCCGTATACGGCGGGGTTGCCGATCGCGAGGCGCTACAGTTGCACAAACCACCAGCGGCAGGTAGTGCGATAGCGAGCCAGGACGATAGCCGGCTGATGTCCCTCTACAGCCTGGCCCGGCAAATGTGCAGCGGCGCAGTGGCGATGGATAAGGGTATAGCGCAAACGCTAACTACCGGGCTGGCAGACTACCCCGACGAGTGGTTGCTGCGGGTTGAACTGCTCCAGTCTGGCAACGATGACCTGAGGGTGACCCTGAGGGACCAGCTGGAGTCTCTAGCGCTCAGGCGGGAGGACCTGGCACCACTGATAGAAATGAGTCTCGCGGGGGACTAGATGATTGTGCGCACCGAGCTGCCAATAGGCGGTAAAAAAATCGGTAATGAAGGAGGGGGTGGTAACGTTCAGTATTTGTAGCGTTCCTTGCGCAGATTCCTGGCGTGCCTTTCATTGCCATGTTTGTAATTGCCGGTCAGCCGCGCCATCAACTGCTGCATTGCTGCAAAAGGCGCGCTGTCAGCCTCGCCCATAAAATCCAGCGCTTTGCGTCCGCGCAGTACCGTTGCCTGTTTACCATTGTGATACAGGGTAACGACATCGCCTTTAATCGTGTAAGTAAAACCAAGATCACTCATCTTTCTTGTCGCTACCCTCTTTGGTATTCGCCTCCCGGAATTGTCGGGAGTATTCCGGACAGTCTGTAAGCGGCACTCGCTGCACTGGCTCCTCGCATCAATTGCCGATGACATTGATTAGCGGACTATAATAGCATCACTCCACCGGACAATAATCAGTATGTAGATCGCCAGCTTGGCGACGGGAGCTGTCATTGTGAATACAGTCGAAACATTGCGTAAGCTGATAGGCGAGAAGGCGGTGCTGGACGCGGCAGATACCGCTACCAGGTCCGCAGGCGTGTGGCGCCCGGACAATCTCCAGGCTGTCGCACTGGCACGCCCCACCAGTACCGAGGAGGTGTCCCGGGTACTGGGCTGGTGCCACAGTAATAATGTCAGCGTGGTTACCCAGGGGGGTCTGACAGGCCTGGTTCATGGCGGCGATGCAAGCGCCGACCAGGTCATCCTGTCGATGGAGCGCATGCATACTATCGAAGATATAGACCCCCGACAGCGCACCGCGACGGTTCAGGCCGGGGTTACCCTGCAGGCCCTGCAAGAAGCGGTCGAGGAACATCACCTGATGTTCCCGCTGGACCTGGGAGCGCGCGGCACCGCCACCCTGGGCGGCAACGCGGCGACCAATGCCGGAGGCAACCGGGTGGTGCGCTACGGCATGATGCGAGACATGGTGCTGGGCCTGGAAGCCGTGCTGGCAAACGGGACGGTTGTATCGAGCATGAACCATCTTATCAAGAACAATACAGGCTACGACCTGAAGCAGTTGTTCATCGGCTCGGAGGGCACCCTGGGGGTTATCACCCGACTGGTGCTGCGGCTGCGCGAGGAACCGGTCACCCGCAATATGGCCTTCGCAGGCCTGGACAACTTTGATCACCTGGCAACATTTTTGCGGCACATGGACCGATCATTGGGCGGCACGCTCTCGGCGTTCGAGGCCATGTGGCAGGACTTTTACCAACTTGTGACTACTGCGCCGGCAAAGGGCGCACCGCCCATTTCGCAGGAATACCCTTTTTATGTGCTGGTGGAAAGCCAGGGGGCTGACCGCGAGCTGGACACACAGCGCTTTAACAGTGCTATGGAATCGGCCTATGAGTCAGGCCTGATAGTGGATGCCGCGATCTCACAGTCCGAGACAGACTGCCACAATTTCTGGAGCCTGCGCGACGACGTCGAACAGACCATGCACGGCGGCGCTCCCTTCATATTTGATATTTCACTGCCCATCGCTGAAATGGAAAACTACACCGCGACCCTGGCAAGAGAGATGGGGCCCGCTATTGGCGAGCACAAGCTGTGGATTTTCGGCCACCTGGGAGACGGGAACCTGCATGTCGTGGTGCAGGTACAACCCGAGGATTACCTGCGCCTGCGCCCCGTGGTCGAGCAGTTGGTCTATGCTCCACTGGCTGGCTTCCAGGGCTCGGTTTCCGCCGAACACGGTATCGGGCTGGAGAAAAAACCCTACCTGCAAATCAGTCGCAGCGAAAACGAACTACAGCTGATGCGCGCACTCAAAACTGCGCTGGATCCTTCGGGCATTCTCAACCCGGGCAAAATATTCTGAGCGCTTGGGACCAGGCCGCCATTTCACGCAGCGGCTAACCGTGGTTGACCGCCCGGTCAAGCCGGCGGGCATCGGGCACCAGGGGCTGATCCAGCACCTCCAGCAGGCGCGCATCCCGATCGTAGGGGTCGCGTTTGAATTGCACTTCACCGTCGTCCTGCACCTCTACTGTCCAGTAGGCAAGGTAAACGGGCACGGGTTCCTTCAAGGACGCCCGGCGGGTCTGGCGCCCCTCAATTGTCGCGTTAATAGTGGCCAGGTCCCATACGCCGGGATCGTTGAGCAGCAGTTCCGCCAGCTTTTCGGCATTTTCCACGCGAATGCAACCCGAGCTGAACGTACGCTCGCTGCGATTGAACAGCTGGCGACTGGGCGTATCGTGCAGATACACCATATGTTCGTTGGGAAACATAATCTTGAGGCGCCCCAACGCGTTATGGGGGCCGGGGCGCTGACGTATCATGTAGGGAAAACCCTGGCCCGGGTAAAGCCCCCAATCCACGCTTCCCGGGTCTACCTCAACCCCGCTCATGGTCAGTACCTGCATGTTCTTTGCTTCCAGGTAGCCGGGATCGCGTTTGATGGCCGGCAGCACATCGTTTCTGAAAATGGTCGGTGGCACGGTCCAGGTGGGATTGAATTCGATGTAGGCAATGCTGTCGCTGAATACCGGCGTGCTGCGATAGGGGCGACCTACCTGGGCCCGCCCCTGGAACAGGGTTTGCCCGCCCCGTAACAGCGACACCTCGAAACCGGCGATATCGACGACCACCGCTGTATCGGAGATGTCGCGCAGTAGACGATTGCGCTCAAGGTTGACCCGAATCTGGCCGACACGTTGCGCTATTGGAACATTCATGGCGGCCAGTGTTTCCTTGCCCACAACCCCATCTGCATCCAGCCGGTAGCGCCGCTGGAAACGCAGGACAGCCTGTTCGAGGCCCGCATCATATACCTGCGGATCGGCCGCCAAGGCTACCTCCTGGTCCCCTTCCGCCAGCAGGCGCTGGCGCAGCTGTGCCACCCGGGGACCACTGTCGCCGGGATGCAGGGTGGGGCCAGCGGCAATGGTGCTCCAGCCGCCGTTGGCTTCGATAGCACGATACCTCGCCAGAGCCACTACCATCATTCCATACATGGGGTTGGCGGGTTTCAGTTGCTCCAGTCCCGCCTCGATACCGCCGCCAGCTATCACATCAGCCATCCAGGCCACCGGGTCCACGTCGGGCAGGTTCCGGTCGAAGTTCCACGAGGCGCTGTAGTCCCTTGGATCAACCTTGCCCAGGGCATACTGGTAAGTGAGGCGAACCAGGCTATCGGTCAGCAACAGGTCGCGGGTAGCAGGATCCAGGCTGAGCGACCCGTCTGCCAGACCCCGGACCTGCGCCTGGTGGAAGTCCCGGCCATTCATGCCCTCAAGCCGGGCCTGGTCGATTGCCGCCGCCAACTCGTCAACGGATGCCTGGCGGCGCCAGGCGGGCTCCCATTCATTGCGCTCGTAAAAATCCTGTGTCACCGACAGTTTGTAAACCGTCGCACCGGATATCTCCAGCCGTCCCTGCGCGCCCAACTCCTGCAGAGGGCTCTGCATCGCCTGCGCCGCTGCAAAACCGGACACACAAAACAAAATGAGGCCACAAAGACAGGCACGTGAGAAAAGTGCCGCGCCGCGCCGCGCCGGCGAAAATATTTCTGTAAATCGCATCGAATGCCCTGTAAATTACCTGCTATCAAATTGTGTCATCTGCGGGGCAGCAGCAATTTCATGTCTGAAAAAATTACCGGCAACATCCCTACCAACCCAACCCGACGCCTACTCCTCAAAGCCTCCCTGGCAGGTTCAGTGCTCGCCGCGGCGCCACTGTCCAGCGCGTGGGCAGCCCGGGAGAGAAGTTTATCGCTATACAACCTGCATACCGGCGAACAGATCAGCACACCCTACTGGATGGCGGGTGACTACCTGCCTGACTCACTGAACGCTATTAACAACGTGCTGCGCGATCACCGCAGCGGCGAAGTATACCCGATTGACCCAGGTCTGTTGGATCTCTTGTCCGCGCTGCAGCAGGCCGTGGGTTCGCGCCATCGCTATGAAGTCATATCCGGATATCGGTCGCCCTCCACCAACGCGATGTTGCGCAATTCCAGCAGCGGCGTTGCCAAACGCAGCCTGCACATGCAGGGAAAAGCGATTGATATACGCCTGCCGGGCACCCAGCTGGCGACGCTTCACAAGGCGGCCAAGCAGATGAAGTCCGGCGGCGTTGGCCTCTATACCTCCTCCAACTTTGTCCACGTCGACACCGGTACCGTTCGCTACTGGTAAGCCCGCCCGGGCTGATTTCATCGGGTAGCCAAATTGCCCGGATCGAGCATTGAGCCAGTCCCCTGCCCGGGGTCTGCTGGCTGCCGGCCTGCGCTATTTGATCGGCGGGCCATTACTGCATCACCAATTGATCAATACGCCGTGTGCGAGGTGAATCGATGCCTGTTTACTGTCGCTACAGTTTTGTGAAGAGCCCGGTAACCCTGCTGGTGGTTGCCCTGTTACTGTCATGCAAGACGCTGACTGCGTTTGAAATGCCTCCCGTAAACCCCTACCTGGCCGCATCCAACTACCCCATGGGGCACGGTGATTCGGCCCAGCAGGACGCAATGCCACAGGCCGGCCCCATGGGCCCTACCCGCGCACTGGAAGCGGCGGAGCTCCAATACACATTCACAGGGCCAGGTTTTTTCGGGATCAATACCTCCAGCGTGTATGCCGACGGTAACCGGGTATTCTGGGGCAATGGACTGGATCGCATCGTAAAGCTCGATTACGACAGCTACGAACTGGTTGACCAACAGTTCTTTCCCGGCGTGGAGCGCTATACCCAGGAGCAGTCCGAGCGGGCTATCGCCGAATTTGACCACAGCAACAGCGGAATCACTGCCATCTACAACGCCTACCAGCAAGCGCAGAAACTGCGCAACCTGTCCGGCCTCTATACCCTGATGGATATCGACAACACCTACTATGTCGGGACCAGGTCGGGCCTGATCACCGCCTACGGTGACCAGGACCCGGGTGACTCCCGTTCACCCATTGTCGAGATGCGTACATTCCAGTTGCCTGCTGAGGCGACCGGTCCGATCATGGGCCTGAACATGACCTACGACGGGTGGCTGGTAGTAGCCACCGAGCACGGCTATCTCGCCGCAATCAAGCGGGATTTTTCCGACTACCGCCTGATTCGCATCGAGCACAGCGAGGGCGCCGAGAACAAAAGCACGGGACGCACGGGCTACGGCTGGATACGCAATGGCTATGCGATTGACAAGGATGGCGGTATTTATGTCGCCTCCCAACAACATATGCACAAAATCATATGGACCGGCGACCAGCTCAGCACAAGTGAAAAGGATGGCGCCTGGTCCGAGCCCTATCTCAACGGCTGGAGCCACGGAACGGGTGCCACCCCATCACTGATGGGCTTTGGCGAGGAAGACCAGTTTGTGGTCATTACCGATGGCGAACCGCAAATGAACGTGGTGTTGTTCTGGCGTAATGCAATACCGGATGACTGGGAGCAACTGCCAGGCGCCCCCAGCAGGCGCATTGCCGGGCAGCTGCCGGTAACCATGAACGACCCCGCGCTGACCAGGATCCAGTCGGAGCAATCCGTTGTGGTGGCGGGCTATGGCGCGCTCGTGGTGAACAATCACCCGCGCAATATTCCCTGGTACCTTCCGAAGCAGGCGGCCACCCTGTTGATCAGCTATCTGGGCAGCAACCCCGAACACCAACCCTATGGTGTGCAAAAATTCGCATGGGACCCCACTGCCCGCGCCCTGCGCGCAAGCTGGGTGAATTCGAAGGTCAGCTCACCCAGCAGTGTGCCCATCGTCGGTGTCGGGTCCGACACGGTATACCTTATCGGCGCGCGAGATAACCAATGGACCCTGGAGGCCATGGACTGGACCAGTGGGGAGTCACGCTTCCACTACGTTATCGGCGGCCAGCGCTATAATGTGCTGTTCTCGGGCACCTTGCTGGATGAGGATGGTCGGGTGCACTACGGTACACCCTGGGGTCGGGTGAGACTCAATGTGAAAGCGTCGCAGTAGCGCAGAACGCCATGGAAGTCGGATTTGCCCCCGTGCAGTCCCAGCCCGGTTTTGAGTCCATGCGGACCCAGGCGACACTCGCTGAATCCCCGGGCTTTAAAACCCTGTGGGCGCATGAGCACCACTACGGGCGCATGATGTATCCCGACCCGCTGATGACCCTGGCAGCGCTGGTAGCAAGCTACCACAAGGCCCTGCTTGCCAATGGCAAGGACAGCAGCGAGCCCACGCTAAACCGTATTGTGTGCGTGGTGGATTCCGCGGCCAGGGAAAAACAGGCCCAGGCTTTCAAGGCTGTAGCGGGCGCGAATGCCCGCTGCGGCAGGCCTAGAAATTGTAGCGGGCTGTCATGCCAAAAATACGCTCGCGCAAGGTGTTGGTCTGGGTGTAAGAACTATCACTGATCGCGATATCGTACTGGTCCGGGCCCTGCTGGAATATCACGGCGTCCTCGTCGGTAACGTTCTTGGCCCACACTGACACGTCCCAGCTCGCTGAACTGCTGCGCCAGCCGACAAACAAGTCGAGAATGGTAAACGACTCAAAGTCCTCCGCGACCTGCCCTATACCCGCCGATGCCTCGGTATTGATACGATCGTCGGTATACTTCAGCAGGCCGCGAACATACAACTCAGTGGCGTCTCCCAGGGGAAAGTAGTACTCGGAGTTGAGGGAAAACGACCACTCGGGCTCACCACCCAGTGGCTCGCCATCGATGTCGCAACTGCCCAGCACTTCATCACCGGTTCTGTCATTACAGGGTTGCGATGCGCCATCCCACTCACCCTTGCTGTAGCTGAACGTACCACCGGCATCCCAGGTATCGGCGAGCAGTACCTGGCCCGTGAGCTCCACACCCCAGATATTGGCGTCGCCGTTAAACACGAGACCGCCCGGCAGGTCGACCGGCTGGCCCTGGTCATTCAACACCTGCACGCCGCGGACAAAACCGAGGTAGCCGTCGAAGGTCTGGTAATACAGCGCCGTTTCCAGCGTCGCGCGGCCTTCCCACAGGCGGCTCTTGGAGCCGATTTCAAAGGCGTCACTGGTCTCATCATCGTACAGCAGGTCGTCTACACCATCGGGCAGGAATTCGATATCAGGGCTGGGCACGATGGAGATACCACTGGGACGATAACCCCGGTTATATGACACGTAGAGGTTGGTGTCGTCACGCCAGTCCCAGCGCAATGCAAGGGATCCGGTAAAGGCATCTTCAGAACTGGAATCCTTGTCATCGGGCACACCCTCGATAGGGAAGCTGGCGGCGAAACCCTCCTCTATCTGATCACGCACGGGCTCAAGTGCGGGGGGCACCCAGGTCAGGCCGCCAAAGTCGATATCGGCCCGGCGGTAATTGTCGTAGTCGGTCCAGCGCAGGCCCATCTCCAACTGCAGGGTGTCCGTCAGGTTAAAGGTGTTAAACGTAAAGATGGCAAAGTTATTGGAATTTACCGGCAGCTTACCCGTGGTCAGGAAGCCCAGGCCGGACACATCCAGCCGAACCGCGTTAGATCTGAACTTTGTCGTGGTGTTCTGGTCCTGGTAGTACAGACCCACCATATAGTTCCAGAAAGGGTTGTCTATGGACGCCGCACGCAGCTCATAGGAGATGCTGTCGGTCTTGGTCTGGGTATCCTGGAAGGAGGGCCCCTCTGTTGCAATATACTGCAATGAGTAGGCCCGGTCGTTCTCGGTCTGGGCAGTTTTGGTGGATTCCTGCAAGGCCACTATGCCCGTCACCTGGTGATCCATCACTTCCCAGTTGGTGATGAGGTTAAGCAGGTTAAAATGTATGTCGCCGAAATCATTGCTGTTGGCCAGCGCCTTGCGATCATCAGCATCCAGGGTGGGACGCTCGCCAAGCGAATCAATACCGCTCATCGCCTTGGGGTCATCTGCCTTGCGCTTCAGGTATTGGTAGATTAACTGGGTCTCCAACAAATCGATGGGCTGCCATACGCTACTGAGTCGACCGGAATAGGCTTTGACTTCCTGGTCATCTTCCCCGGTGGTAATGTTCTCCACATTGTTACCGTTGTTGGTGTCGTACACGCCCGCCACCCGCACGCCCAACTCCCCGGGGATCAGTGCGGCGCCATAGGCAAGCTGGCCGTTATAACCATCGTTGTCCGACACCGAGCCCTGCACATAGCCACTGGCCTCTTCAAGCGGGGCCCGCCGGGTAATCATATTGATAGCACCACCCGGGGACGTGCGCCCCTGCAGTGTGCCCTGTGGCCCGCGCAATATCTCTACCCGCTCCAGGTCATACATCTGGTTAAATGCGATATCCGCGCGCACATTTGCCTCATTCCAATACACATCCACCGCCGCGGAAACCCCGGATTCCGGGTCGACACTCACGCCTCGCATGGAGATAGTGGAGTTGCGCGCATTGGGCGATGACAGGGTCAGGCCGGCTGTTTGCTGCTCCAGGGAATTGAAGTCGAAGGCGGCAAACTTTTCGATACTTTCACCGCTGACGACGTTCACAGTGGCGGCAATATCCTGCACACTTTCGGCGCGTTTCTGCGCGGTTACTATTACCTCTTCCAGCACCAGTTCCTCGGCCCAGGCCGGCACAGACAATACGGCGAGCGCTGTTGCTATGGCGGTTTTTCGAGCGACGAACGGAATCCTGACTATTTGCGGCATAAAGGTTACCTCGGTCATGGCTCTCAAACCTGTCTCGAGGGGAGACGGTAGGAGCACATTTATATTTTGTTGATTCCTGCATCCGGATAGGGCCGGCAAGAAGCGCACTTATCTTACTCCTGTGCTGCCAGATTAATTAGCTTTAAGGTACATATAAATGACCAAGATGATCATTTTGTAAGCCAAAACCGGCAAGATGCGCAGGTCCAAAGACAGCTTCCGGAGCCTGGTACACAGAATCGCACCGGAACCCGAAATATCCGCCTAGCGATAGCTCCCCGGGGACAGGCCGGTCCACTTCTTGAAAGAGCGGTGGAATGCACTGGGGTCACTGAAACCTGTCAGCTCCGCCACCTGGCTGACCGTGAGGCCATCCCGGCTCAATAGTGTAATAGCGACATCACGTCGGGCGTTATCCTTGATCCGCTGGTAGGAAGTACCCTCTTTTTCCAGCCGCCTGCGCAGCGTCCGGGCCGACATGTTAAGCAGGTGGGTCAGCTCCTCAAAACTGGGCATATCCCGCCGAAAGTCATCTCCCAGAATTTCGCGTATACGGTGGGTAATGCCCAGCGTGGTGGCAAGCGGATCAATAACCAGGTGATAGGGCGCGAGCTTGAGAAATGCCTCCAGTTGCTCCTCGCTGCGAGAGATAGTTGCATCGAGATGCCGGGCACTGAAGCTCACTGCATTTACCGGCTGGTCATAGTGGACCGGACACGGAAAGAAGTGCCTTATGCCCGCCATGAATTCGGGTTTCGGCCCGGCACAGTGTGCCTCGGTGATATCGATATGCTGGCCAATGAGCCAACCGCAGAAGCGCAACCACATGGCGAGCCCACACAGCACACTGTGCTGCGCCTGCGGCGCGTGGTCGCCGCAGACGTAAACAAGCGTCGCCTCCTTGCGCTCGCTGTCCACGTCCACGCGATTGACCAGTGGGGCATCCTGCCGCACCCGACACACGGCATTGAATTCAATTGCCCGCTTGAGCCCCGCCGCGAGGGTACGGCTGTTGAGCATACTCAGGGCTATCAGCCGCATGGTTCCCGGAGGGGTTCGCACATCGGGCATGACGCCACCGGACTCATCGCCAATCATGCGAAATAACTCCACACATAACCGGCTGTAATGCTCCCGGGAAACAAATACCGTCTGCACTCCCCGGGCCAGTGGATCAAAGGGAAAGCGAGCTGCCTGCAATATTTTATCGACGTCCAGGCCGCGAGCCCGCGCCAGGGCCAACAGGGCCCGGGTAAACTCCATGGGCACGGTTTCGTTGTAGGGCTGCATCAGAAGGACTGACCCACCAGTTTCCCGGACAGAGACCACAACTGATCCGCCAGGGCGGGGTCTGTCGCATGGGGTTCGACGCCACCACTTTTACCGTGAACCGCCGGTTCGGCGATATGGCAATCTTCAAGGTAAAGCCCGCCCTTGCCGGCCAGCTGCGGCGAGGTCGCACCCCAAACGCTGGTCGCGGCGCCCTGCTCCACGCTCTTGAACGTCATCTGCTCACCAGGCGGCTGCGAGGCCTGCAGCAACTCGAAATCTTCCGGCACCATGTGCCGACTCAGCTCTGTCATTATCACGCCGGGATGAACCGCAAACGCCCGCACGCCTCGCGCGCTTGCGCGGGCATCCAGGCCCACCGCAAACAGCGCGTTGGCGGTCTTGGACTGGCCATAGGCGCCCCATTTGTCATAGTCGCGGTGCTCGTAGTTGGGGTCATCAAAGTCGATACCACCAAAGCGATGCCCACTGGAACTCAGGGAGATAACGCGGCTGTCCTGTCCGGAAGCCCTTGCCGCGGCCTCCAGCGACGGCAATAACAGGCCGGTAAAGAGGAAGTGGCCCAGGTGATTGGTACCAAACTGCAATTCGAAGCCCTGCTTTGTGCGCGCCAGCGGACATGCCATAACCCCGGCATTATTGATCAGCAGATGGATCTGCCCGAGGCGCCCGCCAATATCCGCCGCCGCGGCCCTCACACTATCCAGGTCTGACAGGTCCATTTGCGCACTGTCCAGTTGCGCGTCGGGTAGCTGCTCACGCAGGGACTGCAATACCGGCTCAAGCTTGCCCGGATCGCGGGCCACCAGCAGCACCCTGGCACCCGCTTGTGCAAGCACCCGGGCAGTCTCTATCCCCAGGCCCGCGGACGCGCCGGTGACGACCGCGACCTTGCCCACCAGTGATACTCCCGCCATGACATCGGAGGTGGTGGAGTCAGCATTAAATTCTGTCATATCGTATTTCCTTGAAATTTGGTTTGGTCAGGCTGCATATTGCCTGCCCTGGCGGGCAATAACATTCAGGAAGCTCCCGCGAGCTTGCAGGCCTTCAGCATTGCCGGCGTGGTTGGCTCCCCGGACTCGTAATAGAGCTTCATCGCCAGCGCAACGTCTGCAATGTTTCTTTGAACTATTGCGGCCATCTTTCGTTCCAGCCACCTGCCAAGCGCACCCCAGGGCAATTCATACTCCAGACTGGTGGTGAGCAGGGTTTTCCTCGCACCCTGATCCTCCAGTTGATAACGAAAGTGGGCTTGACGAAAAAGGGGCGGGGGTTTGTCACCCCGGTGCAAGCGTATAAGAAAACCTGTCCCCTCGCTCCATTCCACCACGGTTTCCTGAATATGACTCGTCGCATTGCGATAGACATAACGACTGGCGCCCACGCCTTCGTCCTGCTCACCGACGATGACGGTATTGACTATGCCGGGCACATAGTTGTGGGCACGGGATATATCGCGCAACTTTTCCCAGGCCTCGCTACGCGGCATATCAAGTACCAGCTGTTCGCTTACCATTTGCGTCATGTCCGGGCTTCCTCGAGTTGAGATTTCAATGCAGCAATAAGCAGCGGCAGGCCTATGTCGATCTGGTCCCGCCGCAAAAATGACTCCAGCTCAAGTGAAATGTACCGGGCATTATCTTTGGTCTGCAACCGGGCGGCTGCGCCGGATGGCAACTTGTCGTCAGCGCCGGCCTGGTCGGAGGCCCTGGCACCAATCGAAGAGCGCAGACATACCGCGCCCACTACCACCTGGATAAGCGCAAAGTAGGCTCGCAGGGATTGCTCGATACTGAAACCCTCCTCGACCAGCTTGCTGACAAAGGCGTCAGTGACCGCAATCGCCTGCTCACCCACCCGCAGGGAACCCAGCAGCGGGACCCAGCCCAGCTCCCGGCAAAGGGCCTCGTACATGCCGCGGGCGGCCCGCTCAACCCAGTCTTCCCAGGGCAAATCAGCCGGCGGCACCACATCCGCCCGCGCTATAAACTCTTCCAAGGACGCGGCCAGCAGATCGTCCTTGGTGGGAAAGTGCTTGTACATAGCCATGGGGCTCACATTCAGCCGCGAGGCAACGTTTCTCATTGACAGTTTGTCCACCCCCACCTGTGCAATCACATCGAGGGCAGCCTCCACATAGGCACTGCGACTGAGTCCAGTTCGGCTGTTCACCTGGCAATCACCGTGCATAGGTCCGGAGTGCGCAGCGCCCGGCAGGGCTGTGCGTGTTGAAACCGGCATAGTTTGAGCGAGACAGGCATGCGGCAGTGTCTTCGGCAGGACGGCTTGGCATCCTAGCAACTTTGGTTTACAGTGTAAACCCAATAGGGAACTGCTTCTCCCCACGCCTCAATACAGCTTGTTTCCGGCGCTCGGGGCTCTTTCTGGCAATGTCGGGTAGCAGTTACTGCGCGCGCCACCCAGGATGGCGCCACAGACCAAGCTGGAATTCACCGATCCGGTAAGAGCCCCGGGCGAACCGTTAAAATAAAAGCAGGACACTGGCCTTGATCGAAGACACCCACCTACGCTTACTCCTTTGTGGCCTGACTCTTTTTTGCAGCGTGCCTGTTGCGTCGCTGGCAGCAGATAGACCCAATGTCATTGTGATCGTAGCCGATGACCTGGGCTGGAACGATGTGGGCTTTCACGGCGGCGATATCGACACGCCATCGCTGGATAGGCTGGCGGCCGAGGGTGTGGAACTGAACCGCTTCTATACCACGCCGATCTGCTCACCCACGCGGGCGGCGCTGATGACAGGTCGTGACCCCATCCGGCTGGGGGTCGCCTACGGCGTTATCCTGCCCTGGGATAACACCGGCATACACCCCGACGAACACTTCCTGCCCGAGTCCTTCAAAACCTCCGGATACCAGACCGCCATGGTGGGCAAGTGGCACCTGGGGCATGCCCAGATGACTTACCATCCGAATAACCGGGGCTTCGAACACTTCTATGGTCACCTGCACACCGAGGTGGGTTTCTATCCACCGTTTTCCAACCAGGGCGGCAAGGACTTCCAACGCAACGGCGTGTCCATAGACGACGAGGGGTATGAGAGCTACCTGCTGGCGGATGAGGTCTCACGTTATATCCGCGAGCGCGACAAGAGCAGGCCATTCTTCCTGTATATGCCCTTTATCGCCCCCCATACCCCGCTGGACGCGCCGCAGGAATTGCAGGACAAATACAGGGATATCAACACCGACCTGGCGCCGGCCCGGGCAAAGCAAACCGATAACACCCGGCGCATATCCAAACTCCTGCTACAGGACAGCGCCAGGCCCATGTACGCGGCGGTGGTGGATGCCATGGACCAGGCCATCGGCAGGGTGCTCACCACCCTCGACCGGGAGGGCATCGCGGGTAACACCATTGTCCTGTTTTTCAGTGACAACGGTGGTGCAGCCTACTCTATCGGTGGCGCCGACAACGCGCCCCTGCGCGGCGGCAAGGGGGAAACCTTCGAAGGAGGCATCAGGGTCGTGTCAGTCATGCGCTGGCCCGATGCGATCGAACCGGGGCAGGTAATGACGCAGATCATGACCGTGATGGACGTATTCCCTACCCTGGTCGAAGCCGCGAATGTCCCGCCACAGAACCGCAGGGCATTCGATGGCCGCAGTATGTGGCCGGCCATCGCAGAGGGCAAAACCATGCCGCGCGAGGAGCTGGTGTACTTCGCCTCGGAAACTCCTATCTACGGCCACTTTAACCTCACCGCCTTCAACGACGACTGGAAGCTGGTGCAGGAGATTGAGCAGGACCAACTGGAAACAACGGTTACCAATTACCTGTTCAGGATTGAAGATGACCCCCATGAATACAATAACCTGGCCCAGGCCCACCCGGAGATAACCCGCGAACTGGCCGCCAGGATTCACGCCTGGCGCGCGCTATACCCGATCAGCGGCACGCGCAGCCAGTTGATGCCGCCACCTGGCTGGCGCGCCCCGAAAGACTGGGCGAGCTACCCGATACCGGTGGAGGAGTTGCAGGCGGAACCCGCGCCCGGCATGCCGCCAGACAAGCTGATTGAGAGAATCCTGGACATGCAACATGGGGAACGCGGCAGGCTGACTTATGACTGCGCACCCAAGTGGTGGCTGGGAGGCCTGTGCCTGGAAAATGACTGACAGGCGACATATTCAGGGGCGCTGCCCCGACAAACGGCCCGCAGCTGAGCAGAGCAGGGCCGGGATGTTCATCGCGGCGAATGGATTATGTGATCCCCTGGTAGAGATACAGGAATAGCCCTGCAATGGCGTTCATTAAGTCCTCATAATATCCAAAACCTGGTGAATTCCAGACTATACTTGCGTCTCACAAACCAACCGACAATACAGAGGCAACCATGTCAATTAAGAGCCTGGAAAGGGTAGCAGTACTGGGGGCCGGCGTACTGGGCGGCCAGATCGCCTGGCAAAGTGCATTCAAGGGTAAACAGGTCACGGTTTACGACCTGTATGAGGCCGGCCTGGAACAATGTAAAACCGCGCAAGAGACCTATGCCCATATTTACCAGACCGATATGAATGCCAGCACAGAAGAGCTTGCGGCAACTCGCTCACGCCTCTCCTTTACTACTGACATGGCGGCGGCAGTCGCCGATGCAGACCTCGTGATAGAGGCGGTACCGGAAATTCCAGACGTTAAAATAGAACTCTACAAGGAGCTCGGCAAGCACCTGCCTGCGCATACGCTGCTCGCCACCAACTCCTCGACATTGCTTCCCAGCCAGTTCGCGGAATTTACGGGCAGGCCGGAGAAGTACTGCGCCCTGCATTTCGCCAACCTTATCTGGGCACTCAATATCGCTGAAGTGATGGCCCACCCCGGGACTGCCGATGAGACACTGGCAGAGATCACCCAGTTCGCTATCGAGATAGGCATGGTGCCTATTCCT
Source organism: uncultured Gammaproteobacteria bacterium (assembly GCA_963765545.1). Lineage (GTDB taxonomy): Bacteria > Pseudomonadota > Gammaproteobacteria > Pseudomonadales > Halieaceae > JARRPM01. The sequence continues at coordinate 1,604,101 of CAVXWW010000004.1, forward strand.
GTACAAAAAGAGCAGAATGGCTATGTGCTCAATACCATGTTTGTGGCACTGGGCAACGCGGCCCAGACCATGCTGACCAACGGGGTATCGACACCGGAAGTTATAGACCGCACCTATATGATCATGAACCGGGGTTGCGCCATGGGGCCCTGCGGCCTGCTGGATGTGGTGGGTATGACCACCATGTACAACATTCTCCACCACTGGGGTGAGGTGAATGACGATATGCAGATGCGCGCAAATGCCGCGTATATCAAGGAGACCTTTATCGACAAGGGTCTGCTCGGGCTGCAGACAGGCCAGGGGTACTACAGCTACCCGAACCCGGCCTACCAGGCACCGGACTTCCTCGATGTACCGGATGTCTCCAGGGCGCTTGAAATCAGCAAGCTGGCCAGGTTGAAATAGCAAGCGCCGGCCCTGGCGGTGAAGCTAAAAGAGTCCGGCTCTTCGTTAGAGTCAGGTGATTCAACCCTCCGCCGCTAGCTTGCGCGCGGTATCTGCCAGCTGCGCCTGCTTGTCCTGCACAACCTCGTCAGGAAGCGCCACGCCGACGATCTCACCCCTGCCCTGGGGTTCGCCACAGGCGGCAATCAGGACCAGGCATGCGGCGATGCCAAAGACCGAAAAGACACTGTTACAACTCGCGGACATCCGTCTCTCTCGCACTCAAGGCCTGGACAGATAGTAGTCCACAGCTTCGGCTATGGACTTCTCTATGGGTTCGGGTTGCCAGGCGAGGTCTCTTCTGGCCTTTGCGCTGTCAACATTGGGCAACAAGGTGGAGCACCGCAGGGATGCGACACTGAAGCGACTGTCCCTGCGCGTAACAAAAGAGACCGCATCCGCAACCCTCGCCATGGCATACAACATCGCAAGCGGAATTTTCTTTTGCGGCGCAGCAACGCCAGCACACCCTGCCGCCAGGGCGAACAGTTCCCGATAATCAACCCAGCGCTCGGCAACGATATAGCGCTCACCTGCCGCGCCCCTGGACTGCGCCAACAGCAGCGCCCGCGCGGCATCGCGAATACCCACGCAAGGGCCCCCACCGTCCCAGTAGAATTTCATATAGCCCAGTGCCACGTCCTTGACCATCTTGCCGTGGGGCGTGGGCGCCACATCATCAGCGCCGTAGGTGTTGCCCACGCAGCAAGCCACACCCGGCAGCCCCCTGTCGCGGCAAAATTGCAGGAACATGTCTTCGGCCTCTACCCGGCACTTCACATAGTCCGGCGCCTTGTCCCACCAGTTAAACGTATCCACCTCGCTGGATACCCCCGACGGGTTCAGACCGATTGTTGCGTAGGAACTGGTAAAGACAAATCGCTTTAACGGGTATTCCAGCGCGATCTCAAGCACCGAGCGAAGACTGTCCACGTTGGTTGCATAAAGCGGTGCCGGGTCCCGGAGCCAGGCGCGGGTGTCGACGATGCAGTAAAACACAGAGTCGCAACCGCGCAGCGCAGCGCCAATAGCCTCCCGGTCGGACAGTTCGGCGACAACGCGCTCCACAGGCAGGTGATCGATTGCACGGGTATCACTACTGGCGCGCACCATAATTCGCACCTCCTGCCCCGCCGCCACCAGCTCCCTGACCACGTGGCTGCCAAGGAAGCCGCTGGCGCCCATCACCAATGCTTTTGCCATTCCAATTCCCCAGGCGCAACGCCCAAGTGCCTGACCGCTCGGAACCTGAACCGGGCCGGTATGACATCTCAGCTCTAACTATAAACGCGAGAACTGCGATTAAGGAGTGTTACTGGGGCCAAATTCGCTGGCTGTAAATGACCGCCGCGAGCAATGACGGCAACAGGAAGGATAGGGACTACTCTTCCCTCGACGCTTCCTTCGACTCCTCCCTCAATTGTATCGGGCCCACATTGACAGGAAACTTACCCTCCATTTCCCGATAGAAATCGCGAAAATACTGCATATCCGCAACCACATCGCCAGACAGCTCAAGCGCGGGGCCGAAGCCACCGCGCTTTTTGCCAAAATCGAGAAACGACGGGACGATAGGCACGTGCGCCTGCCGGGCGATATGGTAGAAGCCGGATTTCCAGTATTGCGTGTACTCCCGGGTACCTTCAGTGGGAACGACCAGCACCAGTCGTTGCACGCTGCCAAACACGTCCACCATAGCGTCAACCACGTTGCGGTTTTCATGGCGCACCACCGGCATGCCCCCCATCAAGCGCATTATCCAGCCAACGGGTGGAAAAAAAAGGCTGTGCTTGGCCATCCAGGTGACCTTGATATCGTAGGCGGCGGCAAACGCCAGCATCAGTGGAAAATCCCAGTTGGAGGTATGCGGGGCCGCTATCAGCACGTAGCGGTCGAACGATGGCCGGGTACCTTGGAGTCGCCAGCCAGCGAGCTGCAACAACCACCGGGCAATGCGCTGTTTCATATTGGATCTTATCGTAGGGAAAGCGGCGCCCAGCTTACACCGGCCGCGCAGGATGTCCAGCAGGCCGAACTGGGATCAGACGCTGTCAGGACAGTGTCAGACCCTCGAAGTCCCCTGCGGCACGCCACCGGGCCAGGATGCGAAAGTACTCATCGCAGCCACCACCGTACCAGCCATTCTGGCCGCTGCGCTCACCCGGCTTGCCCTCGTTATTGTAATAACCGGGGGTACATTGCTCGAAGAAGTCGCCGATGTCTCGAGCAGTCTCCTGGCAGGCCCGCACCCAATCCTGCTCAGCCTCTGCGGTTGCCTCTATCCGTGTCAATCCCGCTTCCCGGGCATGGGACAGAATATGGGCGATGTGGCGGGCATTCTCATCCAGCATATGGGTAAAGTTAGGCGAGAAGCCCGATTGCAGGTTGCCCATAAAGAAGCAGTTCGGAAACCCGTTGCTTTGCAGGCCGTGCAAGGTCGATACGCCGGGATCCCATTTCTGGCTAAGGTGCAGCCCGTCGACGCCGGATATCTCATACCCATTGCGCCTGACAAAACCCGTGCCCACTTCGAACCCGGTGGCATAGATGATGCAGTCCACTTCGTATTCAACGCCGTTGGCGACGACCCCGTGTGCGGTAATACGCTCAACGCCTTTACCCAGGGTATCAACCAGGGAGACGTTGGGGCGATTGAATGTCAGGAGGTAGTCGTCATGAAAGCAGGGGCGTTTACAGAACTGGCGATACCAGGGCTTGAGGGCATCTGCTGTGGCAGGGTCATTCACCAGCGCCTCGGCCCTGGCGCGAATTTCCTCCATCTTCTCGAAATCGGCCAACTCCATCGCCCGGGCGATGCCCTTCGGGGTGAGGTCGGGATTTTCCGCATTCTGGAAACTGAACATCAACTTGCGAAAAAGATCTGTCCAGCCATCCGCAACCAGGTCCCTGTCTGCCAGGTTGCCGGTGACTACAGTACTGAAATTGCTGACCCGGTCCCGGTGCCATCCCGGCTCCAGGGTGCTCGCCCACTGCATATCGGTGGGCTGGTTACCGCGCTCGTCGATTGAACTGGGGGTGCGCTGGAACACGTAAAGCTGTTTTGCGGCTGCGCCCAGGTGCGGTACACACTGCACCGCCGTCGCACCGGTACCGATCACCGCCACGCGTTTGTCGGCGAGCTTGTCCAGTCCACCCGAACTGTCTCCGCCCGTATAGGCGTAGTCCCAGCGGCTGGTATGGAAGGTGTGCCCGCGAAAACTCGTGATACCGGGTATCCCCGGCAACTTGGGCTGGTTCAATGGCCCGGTGGACATCAGCACATAGCGGGCGCGAATGGCATCACCGCGGTCGGTGGCGAGCAGCCAGCGCTGACTGGCTTCCTCCCAGCTCATGTCGGTGACCCGGGTTTGCAAACAGGCCTTGTCATACAAATCATACTTGTTCGCTATGGCGACTGCGTGGCGCCGGATCTCGGGCTGGTGCGCATACTTCTCCGAGGGAAGGTACGACAGCTCCTCTAACAGGGGCAGGTAGACATAGGCCTCAATATCGCACTGGGCACCGGGATAGCGATTCCAATACCAGGTGCCGCCGAAATCGGCGGCTTTCTCGATGATGCGGATATCCTCAAAGCCTGCCTCCCGCAAGCGGGCAGCGGCGATCAAGCCACCAAAACCACCGCCAATAATAACGATCTCGACCTCTTCGTTGAGCGGCTCGCGCTCAATGGCAGCTTCCACGTAAGGGTCATCAATGTAGTGACCCAGCTCCCCGGTGACCGCCAGGTACTGCTCGTTGCCATCGCTGCGTAAACGCCTGTCGCGCTCGGCCCGGTAACGGGCACGTAAAACTTCAGGGTCAAAAGCCAATGTGTCTGCTGTGTCGCTACTCATTTCCATTACCACCCGCGCTTGCCAATAATTTGATTTTCCGTCGGTACCACTGCCCCTGAAACATTAAAGACTGCCCTCAGGAAAATACAATGTCGGATTGGCGCTGGTCCTGACCTCCTGCAGGCGATGTTCCGCGATATCCATCCAGAAATCCTCCGCCAGCAAATAAAACTTCCGGTGTTCTATACCCGCCAGCACCCGCTCCGCCATGGCCTGCGGTGGCAGGCCGGACGCGGTGGACTCTACCGCCGCGTCGGTGGTCATTTTGCTGAAGTCGGTCTCGACAATGTCACCGGCGCGCGAGTACTTCGCAGGCCGATTCCTGGCGGCCCCGGCAATACCGGTATCAATAAGTTCCGGACACAGTGCGGACACCCCGATCTGCGGCGCGACGGCTTCGAGTTCTTTGTACATACACTCACTCAGGTGCAGGGCCGCAGCCTTGCTCAGGCAATAGACCGAAGAAAACGGCATGGTGGTAAGCCCGGCCATCGAAGCCGTATTGACGATATGGCATTCATCGCCCTGGGCAATCATCCGCGGAATAAAACTCCTGGCGCCGTTGGCGATGCCCATTACATTGACATCGAACAACCACTGGTAATCCGCCACCGTGTTTTCCCAACAGGCGCCGCCGACAAACACCCCGGCGTTGTTGCACAGAACCTGCACACTGCCGAACGCCTCGTAGGCGGCCTTCGCCAGCGCGTCGACAGCGCCGGCGTCAGCCACGTCCGTGGTGATGGTCAGCACCGAGCCATCGGCCTTGTCCAGCTCCCGGGCAGCCGCTTGCAGGGTTTCGCCCTCCACATCCGCCATAACCACATTCATGCCGCGGGCCAGGAACAGCTTTGACAGCGCCAGGCCAATGCCACTGGCAGCGCCGGTTACTACCGCGGTCTTGCCTGCAAATTCTTTCATACCAACCTCTGCTGTCTACGTCACTTACCTGACGGTCCATCTAACCCGGAACAAGCATTTCCACCCTGCCGCTGTCGCCGTCGAGGCGAATGCGGTCCCCGCTTTTGCAAAAACGCGTGCCCTGGCGTGTATTGACGACACAGGGCAGGCCGTACTCCCTGGCGATGACAGCACCGTGGGACACGGCACTGCCAAGATCGGTCACCAATCCACCAATCATGCTGAAATAGGGTGTCCAGCCGATATCTGTTATCGGTGTCACCAATATCTCCCCGGGCTGCAGCAGCGCGGCCTCGGCCAGCGTATGGGCCACCCTGGCAACACCCTCTACCACGCCGCGGGAGGCGGGTCGCCCCAACAATACGCCATCGGCTGCGTCGACCGCCTGCGGCTCCAGGGGCTGTGGAATGCCTACCGAGATTTCCGGGAACTCAAACTGTTGTTGATTGTGCAGCGCTTTGCGTCGTTGCTCCGCCCTTGTCACTGCGGCTGCGTCGGGATTGGAAATGACTACAGGCAGTTCCGCCGCGCCAAAAAAATAGAGCAGGTCAGCATCGGGTAATTTTCCCTCGGCGACCAGAAGCTCGCCGAGTTGGCGAAAGCCACGCTTGAAGTGGTGGGCGACCTGCACCAATTGTGATTTGGTGTGCTCCCTGCGACGGATGGCGTTGTGGGCCCGCGGCAGTATCCAGCGAAGACCGCGACCCAGTGCGGGCCAGTCGATGTCACTGGTGTGCAGGTGCCTGTGTCCACCCGTCACCAGACGGGCGTGCACCGCCGCCTGCATACTCTGGATAAGAGGCGTCGGATCATCACCCCAGGACGGATCGCGCATGCATAATTCGCGATAGCCACGATGGCCATGGTCGGCAAGGAAGCGGGCAAATTCGCTCCCCAGCTCCGGCTCTGAGCGCAACCAGTCCAGGGCCTGATCCACTTGGGCTTGCTGGAAGCCCTGCTCCGCCCCGGGATAAGCCGCTACCCGGTCAAGCAGGGCATCGAGTTGTTCCAGCATGAGCGCGCTCTCAACACCCGTCGCACCTGCCAACAGTCGCACTGCCTCCCCCTGATCCTCTCCCGAGCTCTGGCTGGCCTGGCCGGATACCATATTCTCGACCAGGGCACAGAGAAACCCGGACAGGGCGGAGGATTGTATGTGCACCGCCATGCAGTGTTCGAAGAACCAGGACTTTGAATCCAGTTCGGCCCACATCGCGCCAGAGTCGGGCCTGCTGGCAATCGAGAACGCGTCCAGCTCCGCCCCGAACCGGTCCACCACCCCCGGAGCCGTTAGCGCGAACCGCAGTAGCTTTACGGTATTGACCAGCCGCCGCCACAAGGGCAAGGGTGGAAACTCTTTCAGCTCGGGCACAATACGCCCGCACAGGGTCTGCGCGGTCTGGTCAGCGCTGGAGCCCAGCACGGCCGCAGACATCACCACGTTGCCGGTAAGGTTCAGGAACAGGTGACCATAGGCATGCGCTGTAACCTGCCACTGCTTTTCTATGCGCGGCCTCGCACCCACCGCCACCTGCATGTATTGCAAGCCGTAATCTATTCCCCAACCGGTAAAGGTACCGGTGAGTGGACAGACGGCGCCGGGCATCATCTCGCTCACATTACTGATGGTGAGCACATCATCCGGGCGCGGCAACGGGGTATCGAATTCGTTGAGGTCAGCCGGCAGCGTGGTGATGGGGCGCGCCTGCAACCAGAACAGGGTGCCGTCGTGATCTATGGCCCATTCCAGGTCCAGTGGCTGGCCCTCGTGTCTGGCCGCCGCCCTGGCCTGGTCGGCAATCGCTATAATCTCAGCGTCGGCCAGCAGCGCTTGTTCGCCCACCAGTTGGCGCCGCACAATAGCGCCACCCGTATGCACGGCGTAGTGATCGGGAGTCGCTTCCCCGCTGACCAGCGCCTCGCCGAGGCCTCCCACTGCATCAATAACCAGCAGGTCCCGGCGCGCGCTCACCGGATCGGCGGTAAAAACCACCCCCGCAACCCTGGCATCCACCATGCGCTGGACTACCACATTCATAACCAGCGGCTCAGCGTTGGCCTGCTCCTGCTGGTAGCTGCTGGCCCTTGCACTGGCGACCGAGGCGGCACAGCTGTCGATGGCCCGGTGCAGTTCGTCCAGGCCCTGCACATTGAGCACCGTGTCATACTGCCCGGCAAAGGAGGCGTCGCTGCCATCTTCACCCAACGCCGAGGACCTGACCGCGACCTTGCCGGCCCCCAGCGCCCGATAGTGTGTCTCCAGAGCGGCCGGTGGCTGGCCGACCCGGGCATTGCGAATAACAAACGCCGGAGGGACCGCAAGCTGCATCTCCAGCAGGCGCGCGAGCCCGTAGGCCTTGCCCCCCGCACCCGGGTCGGCGACCTGGCGCAATTCCAGAATATCAGTCATCAAAAACTTTTGGCCTCAGTTGCCCTCAGGCAAGATCGTATTCGTGCAAGCCGCTTTCATCCTGCAGGCGGCTGTACTCCTTGAAATTACCCGGAAAGAGAAAGGGCGCGTGGCCGGCGGCATTGCGATAATAACTCTGGCAGTCGCTGGAGCCCCAGGAAAACCGATCGAAACGGCCGCCCATCCAGTCGTTGTAGTCGCTGAAAACCTGTTCTTTCACCGCCATCACCGCGGCCCCGGCCGCCTGCTTTTCTTCCAGTAGCCGCACTATGGTCTCAACATTTTTTTCCGCCGTAATAAAGTAGGACACGGTCAGTGGCAAGCCGTTGGGACCCACCGCGAAAAAATAATTGGGGAATCCCGGCACTGCGATACCCTTGTGCGCCCTGGGGTCATCTGCCATCACCTCGGCCAATGACTTGCCCTGGGCGCCAACCACGTCAATACGGTCGAAATCCAGGATGCGGTAACCCGTACAGTAAATGATCACGTCGACGTCTATGCGACGCCCGTCGGCGGTGACCAGCCCGGTCGGGGTCACCTCCTGCAAACCCGCCGGGATCAGCTCCACATTGTCCCGATTCAGCGCAGGGTAAAAATCGTCGGACACCAGGCCGCGCTTGCAGCCATAACGGCTGTCAGGTATGAGGGCTTCGCGCAGCTGAGGGTCATCAACGCTGCGCGCAATGAATTTGCGAACGACGTTCTCGAATTGCTCCATGCGTTTGTGGCCGCGGGTTACCGCGTACTGCACCTGGTTCATCAGCGCGCTCTGCCACTTGCGGGTCAGGGTAATTAAAAAGGGAAACCGCCGGGCTCGCCTGCGCTGTTTTTCACTGTAGGTTTTCTTGCCCCGCGGCATGATCCAGTTCGCCGAGCGCTGCAGCACCGCCAGGTGACCCGCGACTTTCGCCACCTCGGGGACTATCTGGACAGCGCTGGCCGCCGAGCCGACAATCGCCACCCGCTTCCCGTGCAGGTCTACCTCATGGTTCCAGCGGGTGCCATGCCAGCTGTCTCCCTCAAACAGGTCTATCCCCTTTACATCCGGATACAAGGGCGTGTGCTGGTTACCCATCGCATTGATTACCACGTCGAATTCGAACTGTTCTCCGGCAACCGTTTGCAACAGCCAACTGCCCTGGGCCTGGTAATGCGCGCTGGCGATACGGGTATTCAGTTTCAAATGCGGATCAAGCCCGAACCGGGTAGCGCAGCGCGCGAGGTAGGCCTGTATTTCCGGCTGGTCGACGAAACTGGCAGTCCAGTCCGGGTTGGGTGCATAGGAAAACGTGTAGGAATGTGCCCAGACATCACAGGCCAGTCCCGGGTAGGTATGCAGCCGCCAGGTACCTCCGGGGGCATCCAGCGCATCAAAGATAGTGAATTGGGTAAATCCCTTTTGCAGCAGTTCCCTGCCTGCAGCGATTCCGGAGGGCCCCGCGCCAATAATACCTACGCGTAACTGGTGCTTGTTTAGCATATGCCTGTTCCTGTTAGTGACAGGGAGTTTCACAGCTATTACTGCGCAGGTCCAAGGTGCTAATTGATGATGGTCAAACGGGCTAGGAAATTAAACCCTGCGAGCGGTCGCGGCCACCCAGCAAGTGGCTGTCGGGAAGAATTTTTTCCAATTCCTCGCGCGCGGTGTCTTCGAGCAAACGCCAGCCCTGGCACAGCTCACGCCACACACGCACCTGGAAGGTTTTGGCCACTGCGCGAAACGGGTGTCCCAGCAGTTCACCGTCATAGAGCGCAGCCCCGAGGTCAAAGGCGCTCTCGTTGAACACGCTCTCCCCCGCCTCAATAGCGTCCTGATATGCCCGCTCGTTCTGCACCATCAGTGGGGCGAACGTGGCCATGATCACTTGCAGCAGGGGTTGCAGGTCCGGCGACACAAAAAGCTCTCCGGCGCCGCCGCGATGCCGGACATCGCGTATATCGAGCAGCCACTGGTATGTGCGAGGCGCCCGGTGTTGCAGCTCGGCGGCGGTGGCCGGGTCGATCAGGTTCATACTCAGCTGGCCGTAAATACTGGCATCGGCGAGGGTAAATCGATTGCCCAGCAGGTAGGGCTGCGCCTCCAACAGCTGCTCCATGGCGGCCAGAGTAGCGCGCCAGCTCTCTTCCAGCAGGGCGTGGGTGGCTGGAAAGCCCGGCAGGGATGGTGGTATGCGCTGCGCCTCCAGGCCGGCCCCTGACGCGGGCGCAAACCCCACCGGCGCAACGCTGAACAGGTAGGGGCAGCGCTGCACCTGCCGGCGCGGCAAGGTCCTCGCCATCCTTGCGGCAATCGGCGAGGGCAACAAGCGGGACATTTCCCTGGCGGTGGTCTCCCCCATTACGTTGTCCGCCGCCGAGCACACCCAACGCTGGTGATGAACCATATAAAGGCCGTATTCATCAAACGCTTCATCGATAAGCCTGGCCAGGAATCCGGCCACCGGTTCCGGGGGGTAAAACGGCGGCAGGTCAGCCGGCTGCTTTTCATCCAGCCAGAGGGCGATGGAGGAGGAGTCGTACTGGAAATTCAGGCCGTCAATGATCAGGTAGGGCACCGAGGGGTACTCGTCCAACGGGTCCATCGTCGGGTAACGCCCAACCTGCCGACCGCGCCGGGCGCGATGGAGGCGCACGGCCGTTAGCAGGTTCTCCCAGCGGCCTCCGTCGCGCGGCAACCTGCGAAACTCGATGCCCCGGTAATTCAACAGGGCCTCGATTTTCAACAGGAAGGGTGAGGCTTCCACCCCCCAAACGTCCAATTTCACTCAAGAACCCGGAAATAAACGCTCGAAGATCTGCGCCAGGGCATGGATAACCCATCGAAGCTCGCCATAACGGGTCTCAGCTGAAGCGCCCGCCTTTGGCCGCCAGGTCCACCAGGTAGGAGCTGGGCTCCCAGAAGTCACTACCACTGCTTTGCTGGTACGCGCGCAGTTTTTCGACGACCTTGTCCAGCCCCAGGCTGTTGGCGTAGTGCATGGGGCCACCGCGATATACCGGCCAACCATAGCCATAGACATAAACGACATCGATGTCGCTGGCGCGAATTGCTATGCCCTCATCCAGTATCTTCGCGCCCTCATTGATCATGGGCAGGATACAGCGCTCCAGGATTTCTTCATCGGAGATCTCTCGCTGGGTGATGCCTGCCCTGGCGGCAAATTCGGAATAGAGCTCCTGGACAATCGGCGCGGGCGTGAAATTGCGGTTCTCGTCGTAGTCGTAGAAGCCGGCACCGGTCTTCTGACCGCGCCTGTCCATTTCACACAGCCGGTCCTTAACGCTGGCTCCTTTTGATGTCTCCGGATTCCAGCCTATATCCAGCCCTGCAAGGTCGGACATCTGGAAGGCACCCATGGGAAAGCCAAAGTCGTACAGCACCTTGTCGATACGGTGCGGTGGCGCACCTTCCAGGGCCAGCTGTTCGGCCTGGTGCTGGCGCATGAACAGTATACGGTTGCCGACAAAGCCGTGGCAGACACCAACCAGCACCGCCACCTTGCGGATACGCTTGGCCAAAGCCATGCTCGTTTTGATGACCTCTTTCGAGGTGGCCTTCCCGCGCACCACCTCCAGCAATTTCATTACATTGGCCGGGGAGAAAAAGTGCAGGCCGATCACAGACTCCGGCCGACTGGTGACAGCGGCGATTTCGTTGATGTCCAGGGCCGAGGTATTGGAGGCGAGGATAGCGCCTGGCCTGGCAATATCGTCCAGTCGGGTGAATATCTCTTTCTTTACCGCCATATCCTCAAAAACCGCTTCGATAATCAGGTCGCAATCGGCGAGATCCGCAAGGTCCAGTGACCCCGTGATAAGCCCCATGCGCTGCTCCACATCAGCCTCACTGATACGACCCTTGCGGGCGGTATTTTCATAGTTCTTGCGAATGACCCCCAGGCCGCGCTCCAGCGCTTCCTGCTTCACCTCCACAATCGTCACCGGGATACCCACATTGACCATGTTCATGGCAATGCCGCCCCCCATGGTGCCCGAACCGATCACCCCGACTCTTTCTATCGGCAATTCCGCCGTTTCCCTTGGCACATCGGGAACCTTTCCGGCCTGGCGCTCGGCAAAGAAAAAGTACTGCTGAGCCGCCGATTGCGGCCCGGTCATCAGTTCCTGGAACAACCTGCCCTCTGTCTTCATACCCTCATCGAAGGGCTGGTTTACCGCCGCCTCGATACAGCGAATATTGTACTCGGGAGCGAGAAAGCCACGGGTTTTGCGGGCAATGGACTGGCGAAAGCTATCGAAGATTTCAGGCCTGGCCCGCGCATCCAGAAGCTTGTCGTCGCGATCGCGTATGCGCTTCAATTCACCACCCTGATCAGCCTTTTCCCGGGCAAAGGCCAGCGCACCGGCGCGCAGGTCGCCATCGACAATGCGATCGACAAGCCCTGCCTCCAACGCCTCGGACGCAGCCACAGGAACGCCCGAGGTGACCATCTGCAATGCTTTCTCCACACCGACTACTCGCGGCAGGCGCTGGGTGCCTCCCGCGCCGGGCAGCAAACCGAGATTCACCTCGGGCAGCCCCAGTTTCGCGCTGGCTACTGCCACGCGAAAGTGACAGCACAGCGCGGTTTCGAGACCACCGCCCAGTGCGGTACCGTGGATGGCGGCAACCACGGGCTTGCTGGCACCGTCCATGGCATCGAGCACTTCGTGAAAGCCCGGGCCGACAGGGGCGCTGGCAAATTCTGTGATATCGGCACCGGCGATAAATGTGCGGCCCTTGCAATAGATCAGGACGGCCCGGGCCTCGTCATCGGCCAGGGCCTTGCTCACACCATCCTTGAGCCCCTGCCGCACACCCTGGCTGAGGGCGTTGACCGGCGGGTTGTCCAGGGTGAGGACGGCCACGCCGTCCTCGACTTCGTAATCGACCATACTGGTTAATTGCACCACAATTTAACTCCTTCTGTTTTTCACTAAAGTTGGGACCCAATGGCAGCCTGAAGTCAGCCTGGGTATTGCGTTGAAAGACGCGCGACCACCTCATGGAAACCGGCAATTGTCTCATCGATAATCTGGCCCGCACTGAGCACGGCATCTATGCGTCCACACACCTGGCCTGACAAGGGTATCGCAGCCTCCATATCACCGCCGAAGTACAGTTCGGGAATACCGGCCATGTTCTCCATGACATTGAACTTGCCCAGGGGCTCAAGATTGGCGGTGCGCTCGGTCCGCAAGGCGCGCAGTGCGGGGCGCGACTGCTGGTTGAGAAATACAGTATCGGTTTCCCGGGCACCGACCACTGCCTGTTTCCAGTTTTCATGTACCGGTGACTCCAGGCAGGACAGCATCCGTGTACCCATCTGCACTCCCTCGGCACCCATCGCGAAGGCCGCCGCCATGGATACACCATCGCTGATGCCACCGGCAGCGATTATCGGCACATCAACCCGCGACCGAATCAGTGGCAGCAGCACCATGGTGGAGACCGGGCTGGGGTTCTTGAAGCCGCCGCCTTCTCCGCCCTCAACCACCAGCCCGTCAACCCCGGCCTCAATGGCTTTCATAGCCATTTCAAGTGTAGGCACCACATGAAATACCGTGATGCCCGCCGCCTGGAAATCTTTCGTGCAGACGCTGGGGCTCCCGGAGGACGTTGTCACGAACCTAATACCCTGCTCAATCACGAAATCGATAATATTAGTGCCCTTTACATAGGACAGCGCGACATTCATACCAAAGGGCCGGTCGGTCAATTCGCGCATTTTCTCTACTTCGCGCTTGATATTGTCCAGCTCACCCGAGGAGGTCTCGATGATACCCAGGCCGCCGGCATTGCTGACCGCCGAGGCCAGCTGCGCACGCGCTATCCAGCCCATGGGCGCCTGTATTATGGGATACCGGGTGCCGGTAAGCCTGGTTACGCGATTTTCAATTGCCATCTTGTCATCCTTTGTCCGATTAAAACGCCCACTCAACCCCGGGCGAGCAACAGTCTCTCACAACCGGTACCTGCGAGCAGCCCGTTAACCCGGCCCCGATCAACTTCCGACAGCGAATTGTATTCGTCATTGATCCAGCCCAGGCATTTGGCCTGGTAGGGGAACGACTGCTGGGACCAGTCACAGCCATCAATTTGCGCCTGCCAGTGTTTTTCCCCGGCCTGAACCGCCTGTGCGTTGGCCAGTAAAGCGGGCACATAGACCCGCCCCACTTCCGTGAGTATCCCCTTGAGCGTCCCGGGCAGCTCCTCGAGTACCTGCCAGCCCGCATCGCCGGGCTCCAGGCCGGAGAGATCCTCGATCAGGCCAGTCCAGCCCACAGTTCGCATCGACAATTCATGGGCGATGGCGCGGGAGCTTGGATCGCAGCCGACCAGCTGGCTCAACTGCCCGAAAAGTGCGAAATCCCCGGCACCCGGGCGACGCCCAAGCAAGAACGGCAGCTGCGAAAAATGCTGTTCCAGTGCCTGCAGCAGCCGCCGGTAGCTGGCGTCAATGACAGGCGCGGTATCATCATTCGAACCCACATAACGCAGGCGGCCGACCTGGCGCTCGGTAAAAAATGTCTTGAATTGCTTCCACTCTTCGTCCGGCAAGGTGACATTCATATAGGTTGGCAGCAGGCTGCCGGCATTGTCGGCATCCGCGGCAAAGTGCCAGCGGTAATGAAACATATACTTGGTGCACCATTCATCGGCAAAGTCCTCCAGCAGGTAGTCGATGAACGCCAGGGCGGGATCGGCCGGCAGCACACTACGCCCGGGAAACACCTGCTCCAGCTCTCTTATGATCGGAGTGGAATCGCTGCGCGGCACCGCATTACCCGCGTCGTCCGAGTAAAGAAAGGTCGGCAGGAACACCAGTCGGGGCGCCTCGATACCACGTCTTTTCAATTCAGCGGCCGGATCTGCCCAGACAGTCTGATGGGGAATACGCCGGTAGCGCAGCAGAGCCAACATCTTGCGGGTGTAGGGCGAGCCGGGTGAGCCTATCAACTCAACGGGTTGCGGTATTTTCATGAGATTTATCCTCAAGTGGGTGCAGATAATGTATTGTGTCGATGCTACCGAAAATGCCCTGCCAGACAATCGAACAAGGTGGCGAGCGGCAGAATATATTTTTGGCATATGTGATGCCATTATGTCACAATTTCCCTACCCGGCAGAACCTGCGGCAAGCTATCGGTTCGCGCCCGAACAGGGCATGCCAGTTTGCCAGAACATCTCAGGAGACACAGCATGCGGAAACTCATGATCATCATGACCGCGCTATTGGTGCTTGCGGGACTGGTTTACTCCCAACGCGGCGTTATCGGCAAGCGGATTATGAGCCAGGGCGTCGATATGGCCATGCAGAACGATACCCTGGCCGAACTCGGCGAAGGCCTGCATGTAGCGGTTTGCGGCGCCGGTGGACCCATGCCGGATATCAAGCGCTCCGGTGCATGTATTGCCATTGTCGCCGGGCAGAAAATAATCATGGTGGATACCGGCACCAATGGCGTACGCAATCTGGGTCGCATGCGCTATCCGCCAGGCAAGATCGCCGCAGTACTGCTGACACACTTTCATTCAGATCACATTGACGGCCTGGGCGAGGTTGCGACCCTGCGCTGGGTATCGGCGGGCCATACTCGCCCCCTGCCGATCATAGGCCCCCAGGGGGTAACGAAGGTAGTGGCGGGATTTAACCAGGCCTATGAATTGGATACCGGTTATCGCAATGCCCACCACGGCGATAGCGTGGCGCCTCTTTCGGGCAAGGGAATGGTGGCTATAGAGTACCCACTGCCGGCGCCGGGTGAACTGACCACGGTATACGACGAAGATGGCCTGCTAATCCAGATGCTTGCGGTGGAGCACGAACCCGTCAATCCCGCAGTCGCCTATCTCTTCACCTACCAGGGCCGCACCGTTCTGGTGTCGGGTGATACATCCAAATCGGCTAACCTGGAGCAGTATGCCCAGGGCGTGGATCTCCTGGTGCATGATGCCCTGTCAGCCGAGCTGGTCGGTATCATGCACGAGGGAGCAAACAGGGCAGGCAACGCCGGGATGGCCAAGATTACGACTGATATACTGGATTACCATGCCACCCCGTTGGAAGCCGCCGAAATCGCTCGCGATGCGGGTGTCGGACAACTGGTGTATTACCATATCGTGCCTCCCCTGATCTTCCCCGGGGCGGAGGCTGCCTGGCTGGAAGGCGTTGAAGAGGTATTCCCAAACTATACTCTGAGCCAGGATGGCACGGCGTTTACCCTGCCACCCAATTCCAAAGAGATCATCCAGACCAGGGAAAAACTCTAGGAGCGACAACATGATAGATCTGTATACGGCCCCCACCCCCAACGGCCACAAGGCCTCCTGCACGCTGGAAGAGCTGGGCATTGAATACAGCGTCAAGGGGACGGACATCAGCTCAGGTGAACAGCACAAACCGGAATTCAGGGCACTGAACCCCAACGGCCGTATTCCCGTCATTGTCGACAGGGCCAATGACGACTTCGCCGTATTCGAATCCGGTGCCATTATGATCTACCTCGCGGAACAGGCGGGCAGGCTGCTGCCCACCGACATAAAGGGTCGTTCGCGCGTCATCCAGTGGCTGATGTTCCAGATGGGTGGTATCGGGCCGATGATGGGCCAGGCCAATGTGTTTTATCGCTATTTTCCGGACAAGATAGAAGCGGCTATCAGCCGCTACCAGAACGAGGGGCGCCGCCTGTTCGAAGTGCTCGATACCCGCCTGGCCGAAAGCGAGTGGCTGGCAGATGATTACTCCATCGCCGATATCGCCAACTGGTGCTGGGTGAGAACCTACAAATGGTCCGGCATTTCCCGGGACGGGCTTGATAACCTGGACCGCTGGCTGGCCGTGATGAAGGAGAAACCGGGACTACAGCGCGGCGTCAAAGTACCGTTTGTGATCGACAATATCGTGGGCGACGAGGAAAAGACCGCTGCCTTTGCCAGCAATGCACGCAAGTCCCTGCAGACCTGAGGACTGCGAGGAAAATACTGCTCTATCGGTTTTTCCAAGACTGATTCCGTAGACTGTAGCCCCGCCCCGTGTATGATTGCCACTGGTGGCATAAGGCAAGCATAACAATCAGACACATGGGACTTTCCGCAAGAATTTTTATCGGCCTGATAGCCGGTGTCTGCACCGGGGTATTCTTTGGCGAACTGGTGGCCGACCTCAAGCTTGTGGGCGACATATTCGTCAAGCTGCTGCAGATCACCGTACTGCCCTACATCATAGTTTCGCTGATCGCCGGCTTTGGACACATGCAGTTGCAACAGGCCCGCAGCCTGGCTGTGAATGGCATTGCCATACTGTTAATCATCTGGGCCCTGGCCCTGGCGATGATATTTATTGCGTCACTGGCGTTCCCGGACCTGGAAGTAGCGTCGTTTTTCAGCAGTTCCAAAGTGCCTCCGCACAAAACGCCCGACATGTTCGAGCTGTACCTGCCGGCAAATATCTTCTACTCACTGTCCAACAACCTGGTTCCGGCGGTCGTATTTTTCAGTATCCTTGTGGGCGTCGCACTCATATCGGTAGAAGACAAGAGCGGTGTATTACCCGTGTTCGACGGTATGGCCGCCGCCATGAGCAATATCAATACCGCTATTGTAAAGCTCACGCCCTATGGCATTTTCGCGATCGCCGCCGCCGCAGCAGGCACCATGACCATTGAAGAACTGAGTCGCGTGCAGGTTTACCTTGTGACGTATATTTCCCTGGCGCTGGTGATCACATTCTGGATATTCCCCGGCCTTATCGCCGCACTCAGTGGGATCACTTACAAAGAGGTTTTAGCGACATTCCAGGATTCACTGGTCACCGCGTTTGCCACGGGCAACCAGTTCGTCGTGCTGCCGCAGATCGCCGAAAACTGCAAGACACTGCTGAGACGGCACAAACTGGACAGTGCCGAGGCCGAATCGGCGGTAGATATCATTGTCCCGGTGTCCTTCAACTTTCCGTCCCTGGGCAAGCTGCTGGTACTGTTGTTTGTGCTGTTTGCCGCCTGGTTTACCGACACAGACCTCAATGCAGGGGAGCAGTTTTCACTGGCGTTCAACGGGCTTTTCAGCTTGTTCGGTAGCATCAATCTAGCCGTTCCCTACCTGCTGGATTCCCTGAAAATTCCGGCGGATATGTTCCAGCTGTTCCTCGTTACCGGGGTGGTGGTAGGACGCTTTGGCGCGATGCTGGCAGCGCTGCATATCATCGTGCTGAGTGTTCTGGGCACACTTGCCCTGTGCGGCCAGCTGCAGCTGCGCGCCGCAGCGATTATACGCTACCTGCTCATCAGTACCCTGTGCCTGACGGCGCTGGTACTGGCACTGCGTGGCTATTTCATGGCATTCGTACCAGAGCCCCCGGCCCGGGCGAACGTACTGAGTAACATCCAGTTAATGGAAAAGCGTGTGCCGGCAAGAGTATCCGAGCTGGTGCCGGAAGCGAGCGTTACCAGCCTGCAGGGTACGCGACTGGACCATATACTGCGCCAGGGCGTGCTGCAGGTTGGCTACCGGCCGAACAACCTGCCCTGCAGCTTCCTTGCGCCCAATGGCGAACTGGTGGGGTTTGATGTCGAGATGGCCCATATCCTGGCCGAAGATCTCGGGGTAGCACTGGAGTTCATCCCCTTCGAGTTTGACGGCCTGGGCAGGATGCTGGCCTCGGGACAGGTCGATATGGCGATGTCCTGCATTGCGGCCCTGCCGGATCGCTTTGCCTTTGCCTCATTTTCCACTGCTTACCTGGACCTGGACCTGGCCTTTATCGTGCGTGACCATGAGCGGCGGCTGTTCAGTGAACTCGAGCGTCTGCGCGCTCACAAGGACCTGACTATAGCTATGGTCAGCACCCATTATTTCACGCCAAAAATCCAGTCACTCCTGCCACATGCAAGTATCGTCAACCTGGAGTCAGCTGAGGACTTCTTTCTGGAGCCCGGTAAAAACGCCGACGCGCTGCTGCTGTCGGCCCAGGAGGGTGCGGCGTATACCTACCGGTATCCGCAATACACTGTAACAACCATGGACGGCGGTAACGGCATTACGCTGCCGGCCGCCTATGCTGTCCCCAAGGGCGATGTGGAGATGATGCAATTTGTCAGTAACTGGATCGCCCTTAAGCGTGGTGATGGCACTGTTGATTCTCTCTATGATTACTGGATGCTGGGCGGAGCTGCCCGGCCGCAACAACCGCGCTGGTCGATAATTCGCAACGTATTGGGATGGGTTGATTAGCGCTGCCTTACCGATCTCGCAACAGGCTTTAAATCAACATAGACAACGGGCAGGCCACGACAGACACGTGCGAAGATAAATGAGGAGATCGTTAACAGAAGGGCCATGCTGCTACTGGCAGGAACTATTGAGAAACACCTTGGGGAAAACTAGCGGGATTGCAAACGGCCGCAGAGGCAAACGCCAGCAACCCCACTAATGTCCAGACCCGATTATGCCAGGCGGCGTCGAACTGCACTGAACAGACCACCGAGCGCCAGCATGGCACCACCGGCGAGGCCGACCAGGAACAGCGGGCTTGCCGTGGTAGGCATTTCCGTGACCTCAGCGACGGTTTCAATAACCACCAACTGGTTCACAAAGGCATCGTCGTCACCAATGGTAAGTGCGAAACGGTCTTGCGGCAGGTAAACATTCAACTCCTGTCCGGCAACCAGATCGCTGGCGCGGTATTCACGCCCGGCTATCTTGGCGCGCCAGTCTGTGGGAAGTGTAATACTGCGCCGCTCGCCCTTGGTCCCGTCTTTATGGATGGGACGGAATGTCATTTTGTTGCCCCGAATACGGGTCACCTCAATAGACACCTTGGCAAAAAGCTCACCATCCTTTTCATAGACCGTCTGGCACATCGCCCCAACCTCAGGGTTCTGTGCCAGGTAGTCTGCGGACCAGGTCAGGTCGTCACAGCTTACGGTTGTGCTCTCTACAGCTTTCGCCGCCAACAATGGGCCCGCCGACAATGAAAATGCTATTCCTGCTGCTATTGCTACTATCTTCCTGGACATGTGAAATCCTCCTTAGTTTTGGTTGACACCTGTGTTGTCGAGCGAAGCAGTCACGATAAATCGTTCTGGTGCATGCCCAACAAAATAAAACGGATAACACGTCACCAGTGTCACCCTCTGTTCGCTTGTATCGCGCAACACCGAGGTATCGCTTATTGCCACGATGGTCGTTGCGTCAATCTTGAAACGTTTCTCGCCCTGCAGGGTTTGCAAGAGGATTACATCGCCCTCTTTTACATCCTTCAACGCCCTGAAGTAGCCGTCCCGGTGGCCCGATATGCCGATGTTCCCCAGCTCGTGGGGATAGGCCATACCATCGATAATACCGGCGCCACGATCCATAACGAGGTCTGTATTGGTGCTATATACCGGCACCTTGAGATTGACGGAAGGGATTTCAAGCACGCCCAGTACCGGCGGAAGTGCCGCCTGAAGACTGGCCTTGTAATCGGCAATACGACCGGCAGCCCAGAGACTGGTGTCCGGGTCACCGACATCGTTGAAGCCCTGACCGGTATTTACATCGGCGCTGGCAACTGACGTGGTGCCGTATGCAGCAGCCTGCGTCGCATTACCCAGCTGAGCCAACTGCTCAAACCCAGCGATACCACCCTGGCGCTCAACTTCGCCCTGGGCGAGTTGCACGATAAACAGACCGGTAAGCAGGGCACCCACGAGATAGGCTGCCAGCTCAGCTGAGCGGACCGCCAGCCTCAATGGTTTAGACCACATATTATTATTAGTTTCCCCCGCGACCGCACTTCTGCTACGAACGCATTTTGTATGCTACACATCCGCATAGGCGCAGATGATCCCGCTTAAAAGATAACGCAGCTGCCGTAAAAACACACAACTGCAGCGCCCTTCCAACTCGAGGCACATAGTTACATAAATATCCTTGACCTAACAACTTATCCCAAAATGGCAATTTAAACAGGGCCTGGAGGCCGGCCCTCAACCGGCTCTTACCACAATGCCTGTCGCGGTTGACAGTCGCGGCAACACAGGACCACACTGCCGCAACCGCAGGCGGACTGCACGGCACTGGCCAGGTGCAACGTACTGCCCCTAAAGCAGGCTATCTGCAATATCAAAAACAGGTGTGACCAGGGAGCTGTGAGCCATGGCTGAGCAGACAGGCGAGAAAAAACAAGGCAGCGTGCCACCCAAGTGGGTGCTCAAAGCCGTCTCGAAAACCCATATCGCCCTGAACAAGCTGACGCTGGGTAAAATGTTCAACACCCTGGCCGGTGACGAAGTGTGCTTTGTCACCATGACCGGTGCAAAGTCCGGCCGCACCATCGTTATGCCGCTGATGTACGTGCCATATGGAGACGGCGTATTACTCGTTGCCTCCCAGGGCGGCGCGCCCCGGAATCCGGTGTGGTACCACAATATCGCAAAAAACCCGCAGATATCGGTCAGGTACCGGGGACATGTTATGGACCTGCGGGCGCGACTGGCCACGGCGGAGGAAAAACCGGACCTATGGCCGCTGTGTGATGCCGCCTACGCCCCCTACGCTGATTACCGGGCCAGAACCAACCGCGATATCCCGATCTTTGTGTGTGAACCTGCAGATCCCGTGTAGGTATGCGCGGCTAGCGATTGAAGCACTGGCCGCGTTTCAGGCGCCATCCTCGCCCAGGCCAAAAGCGAGCCTTACCATTTCGCAGACAACCTCTATACTCACTTTGGTAGAGAGGCCCTGGTGAGACCGCAGCCTGTCCCAGGTTTCGAAAGACGAGGCCGCGTCTACCGCCTCTCTTCTCACTGCACTTAACTCGGCAATTTCCGGTAGCCAGTCCAACAGGTCCTTGCGCAGTCCGCGCTGGTTTCTGGCATAGTTTTTCTGCAGGACCGGAGAACGCCACATCTGGCTGCGGGTAGAGCGCATCAGGCACGCATGTTTCTCGTAGGCAGTTCCCCGGCGCTCGGTGGCATGCACAATACGCTCCTGCAGGGTACCGTCTCTATTGCCGCCGAGAAACAAGCCCTCGTAGCTCTCCCGCAGCTGCACGTCCATGGTCGCAAACAAGGTTTCCATATCGGCAAAATGCCGAAAAACCGTTCGAATACCGACCCCGGCGCGATCCGCCACGTTCTGTGCTGTGGGTACCAGGGTGCCTTCATTTACCAGTTCATGCAGGGCATCGATAATCAGCTGACGACTGCGCTCGGTGCGCAACAACCGCCCGTCCGGTTTCTTTTCTGCCCCCTGGCCGGCGCCAGGACCCGGTTTCCCGACGGCACTTTGCTTGCTGTTTTTGCTCATTGACTGCGGTTCCATGGCTGTTTGACTGTGCGACCATACCGGCCCGATCCCGGAGAAGCTAAATAGCATGTGCCCATCAGGTCACCCCGGGCATGGCCAATGCTTGATGTCGACCCACATTCACAAGATGCCGGACGCCCGGGATCCGTATACCGCGCCGCCAACACTACGATACAATAATCCAGGCAGGGCCGACACCAGACTGTGCACACCCGACGGTGCCGCCAGGTATCGACACACTAAATGCCATTATAATCCAAAGAAGCACTGATGCGCCAGCCCGGGAGCAGCGACACAAGCTACCGCCGCGACCCGGGCAACAAGGAACCCACGACCATGCCAGAGCCACTGCTACTCGAACGCCGGGACGCCGTAGCCGTTATTTCTATCAACGATGCGCCCTACAATCGCATGAGCCTGGAGTTTATCGACACGCTCGAAGTGGTGGTGGGCGAGATCGCCGCGGATCCGGCTCTGCGCGCGGTAGTACTGACAGGTGATGGCCAGGAAAACTTCTCTGTGGGCATGAATCTGAAGCAATTGCCGGCCGGGATAGAGCGCATGGGAAGTACGGATGCCCTGTTCGACCAGCGGCTGCGCGTGATCAACGCTATCGAGACAATGGGAAAACCCTGGATAGCCACACTGTTCGGCTTTTGCCTGGGCGGCGGGCTGGAGGTGCCGCTGGGCTGCCATTTTCGCCTGGCCGCGGCTGAGGGGGCGCAGATAGGACTACCTGAAATGGACCTTGGAACTGTGCCGGCCTGGGGCGGCAGTGCCCGCCTGAGCAAATGTGTAGGCCCCAATCACGCGCTCGATATGATTTTGCGCGGCAAGAAAATTTCCGGCCCGGAAGCCCTGCGTATTGGTCTGGCGAATGAGGTCTGGCCATTGGCTGAACTCAAGGACAGGGCGATAGCCCTCGCCCACGAACTGGCGGCGCAGCCGGCACAGGCGGTAAGCAGCATGTTATCGCTTATCGTCGGCTCACGAGACAAAACGCTGGAGGAATTGTTGCTGGAAGAGCGCGCGGCGGTTAAAGCCACTATGGGTACGGCAGACTCACAGGAAGGCATCAGGGCTTTCCTGGAAAAGCGTCAGCCCGTCTTCAACCAGTAAGCTTGTCCGCGACAATGGCCCGCTCTATACAATCCAGTCGATCCTGACCGAATACCTTCAACTCGCCATAAGTAAAGCTGGGCACACCCCAGAGCCCATTGGCATACAAATCAGCCAGGTTGTCCTGCGCCCACTGCCGCCAGGCATCGGAATCGAGGTGGCCGCGAGCCTCGCGCCAGTCCAGGCCCACACGTTCTACCAGTTGCTGCAGTCCGGCATCCGTATCCGAACGAATACCTTCAGCCCAGACTCCGCGAGCGTAACTCTCCAGAAACTCTTCGCCCCGACCTGCAGCCCGGGCGAAATCGTATAGCGCATAACAGCGCTCCACGCCCTTACCTAGCGGGTCGGCGATGAAGCCGAAATCCATCCCGTACTTGCCTGCTTCCCGCTTCACATCCCGCAGGATATACAAGCCCTTGGTCCTGGGCACCTGCATGCGCCGCATGACCATCGGCAGTACCGGCTTTATTGTCAGCGGAATGCGATAATGGGATGTCAGCTGCCTGGCCCGGACCAGCCCCAGGTAGGAGTATGGACTCCTGATCGAAAAGTAGATCACCAGTGGTGTCTTTCGCTGCTCATCACTGACCTGGTCGGCGGAGCCCAGGCGACAGAAGTCACCATAGCCTTTATCAAACTTGATGGGGGCAGTCACACTGGCAAGGCCCAATTCATTGAGCCGACGCTCAAGATGCTCCAGCCGGTCCAGTCCCCAGTACCACTCACCACCGTAATACAACATTGCACTGAGATAATGCCCGGCTGACTTGAGCATACCTTCATTGGATTGAAGGTGATGGTCGTAACACTCCACGTTTTCGGTCACCCGTGTATCCAGCAAACCCTCTAGCTGTGCCTCGTCACCCTCCCAGTAGGCTTTAAACAGTGCCAGGGCATTGCCCAGATAACCCGGCTGAAGTTCCCAATGCAGTAACTGCGCGGTCAGCCTGGCATCGCGCTCAGGCGTGCTGGACGGTCTGTGCTCCGGAAAGCCCAGACCGTATAGCGAGGCCAGATAGCCACCGTCGTGAAAAGCACTGCGCTCCCACAGCCCGGGCGCAGGGTACATGTCCGGCTGTAAATTCAGGATGGTGCGAAAGTCGTACTGCAAGGGGTAGCGTTCGGCCAGCGGCCTGAGCACCTGCAACAGCACATAGCTGTAAGGATCATTGATGCGCAGATAAACGGTCACCACGTGCGGTTGTTTCCCGCGCTTCCGGCGCCTCTCCGCCAGCTTCCTGCGCAGGCCCTGCAGGCGCCCGCCTGTCAAAACGCGCATGATATGAGGCATGATCGGACTGGACATACTCAAACTCTCCCTTGCGGATCCGTGCCGGTCCGCAGCGCGGCCAGCCCTTCGGGCTGCAGAATAGCCTCGATATCGGCTGCCTACAAAATCAGTGCGGCACGTAGTAAGCCACAATATATTGGCATTTTTTATGCCTATTTAGTCTGAACACTATTCTAACTGTAAAACAGTTCGCTACACCATGAACATTGTCCAGGTGCCTTCAATGACCGCGGTGCTTACGGATGCGGTTGTCCAGGCTATAGCCCCCCGGCGAGGCCACAACGAACCGCACCGGCCCGGACCGGTTGCAAGCTGCGGCTAGACGTGCAGAATGGGCGGTCCAGAGACGCGCGCGAATTCGTAGCAGGAGCACCCATAATATGTATAAAGAACTTCAGGAAACCATTGCCGAAATGACCGCCCCCGGCCAGATGTTCAGCATCGCCGAGGTCGAGGTTGGCGGCCAGACTGTCAAAGCATGGGCGATGGCACCCAATTCACTGCGCGACATATGGCTGAGCACGGCCGGCCACGCCGACGCGGACTACCTGGTCTACCGCGACGAGCGCTGGACCTACGCCCAGGCCCACGAGGAAGTCGCCCGCATTGCCAACTGGCTGGTGGCCAACGGTATCGGCCAGCACGACCGGGTGGCTATCGCCATGCGCAATTTCCCCGAGTGGATGCTGTCCTATTGGGCTATCGCCAGCATAGGCGCCGTAGCGGTCGGTGTTAACGCCTGGTGGGTGCCCGAGGAACTGAAGTATGGCCTGAAAGATTCCGACACCAAACTGCTGATCTGCGACAAGGAACGGTTGGCTCGCTTTGACGAGATCCGCGGCGAGTTCCCCGACCTCAAGGTTGTCGCGGTCAGAGTCGAGGACATGCCGGACTGGGCGACACCCTGGAGCGATGTGCTGAAGGCGGAGCCAGTAATGCCCGAGGTCACTATCAAGCCCGAGGATGACGCCTGCATATTTTATACCTCCGGCACAACGGGCAACCCCAAGGGTGCCCAGCTGACCCACAGGGGCTGCGTAAATAATATACTCAGCGTGGTGTTCGGCACGATGTCACAAGCCACCGCCCAGGCAAAAGCACAGGGCCAGGAGCCCCCCAACCTGCTCGGCGGCGGCAAGACCCAGACGGCCTCCATTGTCGCGACCCCCCTGTTTCACGTCACTGCAAACAACTGCCTGGCCCAGACCGCCACCATAGGCGGCGGCAAGCTGGTGCATATGCACAAATGGGATGCGGGGGAAGCGTTGCGCATTATCGAAGAGGAAAAAATCACCATCTTCAGCGGCGTTCCCACCATGAGCCGGGAGATTATCAATCACCCGGACTTTGCCACACGTGACACATCGACACTGACAGCACTGAATGGCGGTGGCGCCGCGGTGCAACCGGACCTGGTCGGCAAGATCGACGAGGCCAGGGGCGGCGCCAAGCCGGGCCAGGGTTACGGCATGACCGAGGTATGCGGCATCATCAGTACTTCCGGAGGCTTTTTCCTGTCCGACAAACCGGCCAGCGCCGGCATGGTGCTGCCCATCTACGATGTAAAGTGTATAGACAAGGAGGGCAACACCCTGCCCACAGGCGACACCGGCGAAATCTGCGTCAGGGGCGCCCAGGTCATCAAAGGCTATCTCAACCGGCCCGAAGCCACCGCAGAAACCATCGTAGACGGCTGGTTACACACCGGTGATATTGGTTTTGTCGACGAAGACAACTTTATCTACCTGGTAGATCGCGCCAAGGACATGGTACTGCGGGGCGGCGAGAACGTATATTGCTCCGAAGTGGAGACGGCCCTTTACAAACACCCCGCTGTCGCCGAGTGCTCGGTATTTTCAGTGCCGGACGAACGCCTGGGTGAGGAAGTGGGCGCGGCGATCTTTCCCGCGCCGGGCACCACCCCCACTGCCGCTGAGCTGCGCGACTTCTGCAAGACCCAGCTGGCCGCCTACAAGGCGCCGCGTTATATCTGGATTCTCGATGAGCCACTGCCGCGCAATGCCAGCGGCAAGTTCGTCAAGCGAACACTGCAGGAAGGTCTCGAAACCAGCAATGCTGCATAAGCGCCTGGGCGAATCGGGAACACAGTAGAACCGGGACTTCGTAGCCGCAAAAAAAAGTCCTTTTTGGCAAAGCGTTGTATCAAAAACTACAAAAGGAGATAGACAATGGCCGTTGGTGTAATCGCGAAACTCACTGTCCAGACAGGCAAAAATCGGGAATTCGAAAGTATCTTCAACAGACTGGTAAAAGCCGTCACTGACAACGAAAGTGGCTGTAATTTTTACACGCTGCACCAGTCCCGGACCGATCCACAAATCTATATGGTACTGGAGCAGTACGACAGCGAAGAGGCGCTGGCACTGCATGGCAAAACCGATTATTTCCGCAGTATCGGTGCCGAACTGGCGCCCTGCATGGCCGCGGCACCGGACATCGAGTACCTGGATGCTGTAAAGGCCTGACCGGTCTGGCTGTAGCCAGACCGCTGCCAGCTAACCTGACCCCGGGCTATAACCGGGGACAGGTATCATATCAGCACGCTGCCGGGATACTCAGTACAAGCCGTTCAGGCGCTTGTGGATAATGCTATCGGCCTCCGCCATGATACGGTCTATCAACTCCTTGACCGTGGGCACGTCGTAGACAAGCCCCGCTACCATGCCGCAGGACCAGGCCCCTACTTCCATATCCCCGTTCAGCATGATTTTAGGATAAACGCCCGCTACTTCCTCGATGATGTCCTCAAATTTCAGGTCGGCGCCCAGTGTCTTTTCCTTTTCCAACAACCGCTCTACCGCGGCATTGTTCATCACGCGCTCGGTATTGCGCAGAGGGCGCATGACCAGGCGCGTGTCCAGTTCCGATGCGGCGACAATGGCCTGCTTTACATTTTCATGCACCGGTGCCTCCTGGGTCGCGATAAAACGGGTACCCATGTTCATACCGTCTGCGCCCATGGCGATGGCCGCCACCAGGCTGCGGGCATCGGCCATTCCGCCGGATGCCACAAAAGGTATGGTCAGCTCATCCGCTGCGCGCGGCAGCAGGATGAAATTGGGGATGTCGTCCTCGCCCGGGTGACCGCCGCACTCGAAACCGTCCACTGAAACAGCATCACAGCCGATGGACTGTGCCTTGAGCGCATGCCTCACGGCGGTGCACTTATGGATAACCTTGATACCCGCATCTTTCAGCATAGGCATCCACTTCTGGGGATTATTGCCAGCGGTTTCCACCACCTTGACACCGCCATCGATAATGGCCTGGAACAGGCCGGGGTAATCCGGTGGAGTCAGGGTGGGCAGGAAGGTAATGTTTACCCCGAATGGCTTGTCGGTCATGGTGCGGCAGCGAGCAATTTCAGCTGCCAGCTTTTCCGGCGTACCCTGGGTAAGGCCAGTGATAATACCCAGCCCCCCCGCATTGGATACGGCAGCGGCGAGCTCGGCAAACCCGACGAAGTGCATTCCGCCCTGAATAATCGGGTGCTCAATGCCCAGCATTTCTGTGATACGCGTTTTCATTTACTTCTCCTGTAATCCGGTTTTGGTTACTTCAATTCACTTGAACTCTTGCCGAGCACCTGCCGCGCTACAATCAGCTGCTGTATCTGCTGAGTGCCCTCGTAGATGTCGATAATCTTTGAGTCGCGGGCGAACTTTTCCAGCAGGTGAGCCTTGCTGTAGCCCAGTTGCCCGCAGATTTCGACACATTTCAGCGCCACCTGGTTTCCCATACGGCCCGCTTTGGCTTTCGACATTGAAGCATTTTTTGAATTCGGCTGCTTGTTGTCCGCCATCCACGCTGCCTTCAACACCAGCAGGCGCGCCGTCTCGTATTCAGCTTCCATATCGTATAGATCGTTCTCCAGGGCGCTCATCTGGTGGTAGCTCTTCTCGAAGTCCAGCTCTACACCCTTGTCCCCCAGCACCTCGTAAGTCAAATCCAGCGCGGCACGGGCAACACCCAGCGCCTGGGCGGCCACCATGGGCCGGGTATTATCAAAGGTCTGCATGACGCCCCCGAAGGCCTTTTTACGGGCATCCGCCGTTTTGGCAATCTCGGGATTACCCAACAGGTTCGCCTTTGGCACCCGACAATTCTCGAACACTATCTGGGCGGTATCTGAGGAACGTATGCCCAGTTTATGCTCCACCCGGGTGACGGTCATACCCGGCGTACCCTTGGGGACCAGGAACGATTTGATAGCCGCCTTGCCAAGCTTCAGGTCCAGCGAAGCCCATACCACCACCTGCTTGCTGCGATAGCCATCAGTGACAAAGATCTTCTCACCATTGAGCACCCATTCATCGCCATCCAGCACCGCAGTGGTCTTGATTCCCGCGGAATCGGAACCTGCACCGGGTTCGGTGATCGCCATAGCGGCGAACAACTCGCCCCACTCCGCTTTTTGCTCTTCGGTAGCAACAGCGCTGACGGCGGCGTTGCCCAGGCCTATATTTGGTAATGCGAGGAACAGACCCACATCGCCCCAGCAAATTTCCGCGGAGGAGACCACCATACTCATATTATTGGCATTGCGGTTCCCGCCCTCTGCCGGCGCATTACCCCGGGTGTCACCGCGATTGCGACCTCCCCCCAAGAGTTTGGCGAGATCGTACAACTCCTGTGGCATTTCCTTTTGTTCGAGCAGGTCATACTTGCGCGATAGTGGCCGCAGGCCGCCTTCTGAAAACTGGCGTAACAGCGCGCGTGTGTCTTCAATCTTCTTTGGTAATTCCAGGTTGATCATACTGCCACCTTCCTAAATTTTGATGTAAAAGCACTGCCGCCTATCAAGCAACGAGGATACCATCCAGCACGGCCAGGGCGCGCAGGTTGCGATACCACATCTCCACCGGATGCTCGCGCGTAAAGCCATGTCCGCCCAGCAGCTGCACACCATCAGTGCCAATTTTCATACCGTACTTCACGGCATTGCGATGGGCCAGAAATGCGCTGCGGGTGCAATCAGCGCCCTGCTCCGCCTGGGCGGCTGCGCGGTAAACCATCAACCGGATGCCCTCCAGCTCGGTGGCCATATCAGCTACCATAAATGCAACCGCCTGGCGGTTGGAGATCGGCTCGCCAAAAGCGACACGCTCATTTACATAGGGAACAACGTAGTCCAGCACTGCCTGGCAGGTACCCACAGCCAGGGCAGCCGTTGCTATTTTACCCAGGCTGACCAACCGCCTTAAATCCAGACCATCGCTCAACCGGGCGGAGGCCGGCACGGATACCTTGCTCAGCGTCAACGCATACAGGGGCAGGGGACGCAGGCCCATATAATCTTCTGCTTCAAAACTGATACCTGCGGTGTCGCCGTCAATCAGGAAACCCTGGGTGCCACCCTCCCCGGTATCGGCAAATACCAGCAGCAGCCTGGCATCCGGCCCAAAGGCAACCATACTCTTGGCGCCGTCGATCAGGTAGCTGCCATCAGCCTGGCGCACCGCCGAGGTCTGGAGCTGCCGCGCGTCAAAAACGACCCCCGGCTCCATCAGGGCCAATGCGGCAGGGGTGAAATCGGCAGTCGCGAGGGTCTGGCTCACAAGCTCTTTTTGAGAATCTGTGCCGTAATCCATGACACAGTTGATCAGAGACAGCGGCGCCAGGGCGGCAATCGCCATAGACATATCGCCACAGGCGAGATCCTCGATATTCAGTGTATTCGATATGGGGCTGCGCCCTGCCCCCACCCCGCCCAGAGCTTCTGGAATCGGCATAAAGTTCAGGCCAAGGTCGACCGTTTTCAACAAAAAACCCTCCGGTAGCGCACCCGCCTCATCCGCGGGTCGCGCCGCCACCGCCATTTCCTCCCGGGCAAAACGTTGGACAACCTCGCGCGTCATCTGCTGCTCTTCAGTGGGAGTCAAATCGAATAGTAGATCCGTGTCACTCATACTGCTTCCTTTTCAATAATTATCGGCAACAGCCCTGGCCTCGATAATGGGGCGGCTCATTGTGGTACTGAAAAACCAATACTTCAAGCCATTGCGGGCCCGCAATTCTGTCATATTGGCACATCTGATGCCATATCAGTATCATTCCAGGAAGCGCCACCCGGGCGACAGGGCTCCCCTCAGGGGACAACGAATTGATAATACAAAACGCACTGTGGCAGCCTCTTGTTGTCTATACTGCGGTACACGCAAATGACAGGACACTGACGGATGACCATAAACAGACGGGACTTTACACTGACTACCCTGGCAGCACTGGGCACTCTTGCGCTCACCCCCACCGCAGCAGCGGACGCCACGGTGAATCGCCGCATCGTGCTGGCGTCACGCCCCAGCGGCAAACCCACCGCTGCCAATTTCCGATTGGAAAAGGCCGACGTACCGCCAGTGGGTGACGGCCAGGTACTGGTACAAACCCTTTACCTGTCCCTGGACCCCTACATGCGCGGGAGAATGAATGCCACCGAGAGCTACGCACCGGCTGTAGAGCTGGACGCGGTCATGGTAGGCGGCACGATAGGGCGGGTGGTGAACTCCCGGAACAGTGCCTTTGCCAAGGGCGACCTGGTATCGGCCTATTCGGGCTGGCAGGACTATGGCCTGTCCGATGGCAGCGATTTGATGAAACTGGATCCGCGCATCCCGCAACCGTCCTGGGCACTGGGCGTGCTGGGCATGCCGGGGCTCACCGCCTATGTCGGCTTACTGGACATAGGTGAACCCAAGCCTGGCGATACGGTGGTGCTGGCCGCGGCGACCGGGGCCGTGGGCTCCATTGTCGGGCAGATAGCCAAACTCAAGGGCTGCCGGGTAGTCGGTATTGCGGGCGCCGCGGAGAAATGTGAATACGCCGTCAAGGAGCTGGGCTACGATGCCTGCGTCAGCCATTACGACAAGGACATGGCGACACAACTGGCGGCCGCCTGCCCGGACGGCATAGATGTGTATTTCGAAAACGTGGGTGGTAGCTCCTGGGAAGCGGTGATGCCGCTGCTGAACAACTTCGCACGGATTCCCGTGTGCGGCCTGATCGCGCACTACAACCAGACCCAGCTGCCGCCAGGGCCGGACAGAATGAGCATGCTGCAAGGGCTGATCCTACAGCGCAGCCTGAAAATGCAGGGGTTTATCGTTAGCAACTACCAGAACCGAATACCTGATTTTGTCAGTGATATGACGGGCTGGCTTGCCCAGGGGAAAGTGAAGTACCGGGAGGATGTGGTAGCAGGCCTGGAAAACGCACCCGAGGCATTCCTGGGTTTATTCTCTGGACAGAACTTCGGCAAACTGGTGGTGCAGGTCAATTAAGCCGCGCCCGTTCCTGCTCTGGCCCGCTGCTATATTTGCATTGCGGTGTGACTAGCCCAGTGGAAGTCGCCGTCACCGCCTGGCCCTCGGGCCAGGGCTGGCGTGCGGAGGCGCTCAGTCGCCAGGCGGTGACCGCCGAGGCGATGGGATTTCATTCCTTCTGGCTGCCGGAAAACCATCTCGGCGACCACCGCTCCATTCCCTCGCCGCTGACGCTGTTGGCAGCGGTGGCTGCAAATACGCAGCGGATCAAGCTGGCCACCACCTCCTATCTGCTGCCAATAAGGCATCCGCTGCAGGCAGCAGAAGAAGTGGCTGTGCTGGATCAACTGTCGAACGGCCGGGTGATACTGGGTGTAGGACGCGGGATACAGGGTGCCGTGTTCGAAGCATTTGAAGTGGCTCCCGGCGACAAACGCAAGTTGTTCCAGGCCAACCTGGATATCATGCGCTCGGCCTGGGCAGGCGAGCCCATCTTGCAGGGCAAAGATGGCAAGCCGGTGCTGCTCGCCCCGCTGCCGGTACAACGGCCCCATCCTCCCATCTGGGTAGCCGCCTTCGGACCCCTGGCGCTGAAACAGGCGGCAAGCCTCGGCTTTCCCTACCTGGCATCTCCTATAGAAACCCTGGAGGTGCTGGAAGAAAACTATCGGGGCTATCACCTGGCGCTGCAGCAGGCGGGACAAGCAACACCTGCGGAGATTCCCGTGATGCGAACAATATTTGTAGCGCGCAACGCCAGGGAGACGAGTGAAGTGCGTGCACGCCTGGAACGCTCGGTACCCGCGACTGTGAAAAACAAGGCAGCAGCGGTTGAGGACTGGGCCGTGGTCGGTGATCGGCACTATGTGCGGGACCGCCTGGGCGAGTATGTCGAGCGCCTGCAAATCACCCACCTCATTGCCCGGGGCGGCCTCCCCGGGCTTGACAGCAAGGCACAATTAAAAAGCCACGAAAACCTGCTGCACATTGCTGGTGAACTTTAAAACGCAGCGGCAGCAGCCGCCTTGCCCCAGCCGCCCTCCCCTGGCGCCGCATCGGTACTTTTGCCGCTGACGCTTCGAAGCCATGTTGTTCGAGGGTCATTTGGCTACAATGGCGGCCTGCGCTAGCGCTGCCAGGAGGCAGGTCGACCCATGACAGAACTCATCAAGTCCCAGAAGCTACACGGTGTGCTCTATGACATTCGCGGCCCCGTGCTGGACCACGCCAATCGGCTGGAGGACGATGGTCACAAAATTATCAAGCTTAATATCGGCAACCCCGGCGCGTTTGGCTTCGATGCACCCGATGAAATCTATCGCGACGTTATTCATAACCTGAGGGAGGCACAGGGGTATTGCCATTCGAAGGGTCTGTTCGCCGCGCGCAAGGCGATTATGCAACGCTACCAGGTAGAGGGCGTCAGGGACGTCGATGTAGAGGACATCATCCTGGGCAACGGCGTCAGCGAGCTTATCGTGATGGCGATGCAGGCGCTGCTCAACACCTCTGATGAGCTATTGATACCTTCCCCGGATTACCCCCTGTGGACAGCCGCGGTATCCCTCAGCGGCGGCAAGCCCGTACACTACCGGTGTGACGAGGCAAACGACTGGCAGCCCGACCTGGATGATATCCAGAGCAGGATAACTGCCAGGACCCGCGGTATCGTGGTCATCAACCCCAACAATCCCACCGGGGCCGTTTACAGCCGGGAGACCCTGGAAAAAATCGTCGACATTGCGCGGCGCCACGAGCTGGTGATCTTCGCGGACGAGATTTACGACCGCATACTTTACGACGAGGCCAGCCACACGCCCCTGGCGACCCTGGCAACAGATGTGCTTTGCGTGACCTTCAACGGCCTGTCGAAAACCTATCGTATGGCGGGCTTTCGCGCCGGGTGGATGATGCTGAGTGGCGCCAAGGAAAATGCCGCGAGCTACATAGAGGGCCTGGAAATGCTCGCCTCCATGCGCCTGTGCGCCAACGTACCGGCCATGCTGGCTGTTCAAACAGCCCTGGGCGGCTACCAGAGCATCAATGACCTGATCCTGCCCGGCGGCAGGCTGAAGGAACAGCGTGATCTTGCATACGAGTTGATAACCACGATACCCGGAGTCAGCTGTGTCAAACCCAGGGCGGCGATGTACCTGTTTCCCAGGCTGGACCCGCAGATCTACCCGATAGACGATGACGAGGGGTGGGTGCTGCAGTTACTCAAGGAAGAGCACATGCTGTTGGTGCAGGGAACCGCCTTCAACTGGCCGGACAAGCAGCATTTCAGAATCGTCTTTTTGCCCGACCGGGATCAACTGGTGGAGGCAATAGGGCGACTGGGGCGCTTTCTTGAGCGGCTGCGTGGCTAGCGAGCAGTGGCGCGGGCGGCGCGCAGTGATTTTTACCCGGGCAAGCCGCTACAGTTCCTGCATGGCAATAAGCCGGGAGTCCTCCAGGGCCGCGGAGCGGTGAAAGGATATCGCCTGGTATTCATCGGATTGGACCATACCTGCAAAGGCCCGGGCGCTCGGGTAGCGCACCAGTGCTACGAGATGCCAGTCCTTATCCTGTGGCCCTATCACCATGGCCGCTTGCCGCCCCTGCCAGACACTCTCGCCACCGATGGCACCAATCAACGGCGTCACACCGGCGCTATAGCGCATAAAAGCCTCAAATCCGGTACAGGGTTCGACGGTGTGCTGCGGCGGATAGATAGCCCGCTCCCTGAAACGAAGCAGGTTCAGCATGATCACCGGTTTATCCGCGGGATACTCCGCCAGCAATGTCTCTATGGCGCCCGTTTCCGGTTCTATAAATAGCATTATTGTTATCCCTCTTTACTGTGTGAATCTCCCCACCGGGCAGTTGCGCCCGACCATGGAGGAGGTCGCAGGAGCAGCCTGAGACCGCGCCTTGATTAATGGTACAGTACACGGTCTTTGCGCCACATGTACGCAAAAAAAGCGGGCTGCAGTCCCTGCCACTACGCGACTGTCGGCGTCGTACTACGCCATTTTAGACCCTATCAATTGAGTGGATTCGACAGGAGAATAACTGTGCTAGAAAAACTTTTTTCCATGCAGGGCAAGGTCTGCGTTATTACCGGCGGCTCGCGAGGGCTGGGCGAGTACATGGCCAAGGGCTTTTTACAGGCCGGCGCCGGCCGGGTCTATATCACCGCGCGCAACGCGCAGGAGTGCCAGGAAACAGCGAACCGTCTGACGGAGTATGGAGATTGTATCGCGCTGCCGGGAAATCTCAGCTCGATGGAAGAGATCCAGGCACTGGCCGGGGAGCTTTCGAGCAGGGAAACTGCCATCCACGTTCTGGTAAACAATGCGGGCACGGGCTGGGGTGCCGACCTGGACAGCTACCCGGAAAAAGGCTGGGACAAGGTGATGGACCTGAATGTGAAAACACCTTTCTTCCTTACCCAGGCACTGCTCCCGCTGCTGCGCAAGGGCGGCAACCCCGATGCCTACGCCAGCGTGCTTAACATAGGGTCTATTGCAGCGATCATCGGGGATGGTTTTATGAATTACAGCTACGGCCCAAGCAAGGCTGCCGTACACCAGTTAACCCGCAACCTGGCCAAGGACCTGGCCGAGCAACACATACGCGTCAACGCGATCGCACCGGGTCGCTTCTTTTCCAAGCTGACCGAGTACGCCAGCAAGAATGAGGCGGCCTACAATGCCGAAATAGCCATGATCCCCATGCATCGCTGGGGGGAAGAGCACGATATCGCGGGGGTGGCAATCATGCTGTGCAGCGCCGCCGGTGCGTTCATTACCGGCCAGATCATCGCGGTGGATGGTGGCACTACCCTGGTATCAAGCCCTATGTCATAACTGACACCACAAGAACATCCTAGGCGAGTTCGGTATTCGCTGTCTCTCGCAGCATCAATACCACCACCGGCACCGCAAGCAGCGCGCTGAAGCTCAGCAGAGAAAGCGCTGCGGCGTGGGTTCCCAGGATATTAAAGAGGGTGCCCTCTATCGCCAGGCCCGACACCGCGGCAAACATAGCGAAGATCATGCGAAGTGTGGATGCCGTTGAGCGGCAATGGGTTGGAAACAGCTCGCCACTCACCGCATTCACCAGCACATCCACGGCAAAGAAACTGAAGAGCGCGGCGACCCAGGCCAGTGGCAACAGAATTCCGTCCGTGTTGTAAAATGTGAAAATCGCGGCGCAATAGATAATCAAGGCCACTACGAGGGTCAGTTTCCGCCCAACCCGGTCAGAAATACGACCCGCCATAACATTACCCAGGATAGCCAGAGAGCCAGCAACGATGAATAACAGGCTCACCTGCTGTGGCTGGTAGCCGTGGGTCTCCTGCAGGTATTTAGACATAAAGCTCAATGTGGCTGAGACCTGAAACCAGAATAACGCTGCGATCAGCGAGATAGCCGTGATCTCTGGCCGGTAATTACGCACGATATCGAGAAAGGGCTGTACCGTGCTGCGCCCGGCGATATCCTTGACACTGCGCTTGAACATCCCGGTTTCAGGTAACAGGCGCCGCAGCCAGGCGAGGTAGAGTATAGGGAAGGCCGCTATAACGTACAGCGCGCGCCAACCGCCGGGCAGATAGTCGACCAGCCCATAGAGTAAAGAAGCCATCCCCGAGCCGAGACCGCCCATCGCTGCAAGAAAGCCCACGCCCCAGCCGCGATGCCTGGCCGGAAGCATTTCCAGAACATAAATCACAGACAGTATTTCTTCCGCTGTACAGAAAAGCCGGGCACAAAACTGCAACGCGATAAATTCTTCAGTAGTGCGTGCAAACCCGGTGGCGCCGGTGGCGAGGGACAGTCCAAACAATGTCAGCACAAGCAGTCTGCGCCGACCAATGCGGTCTGACATCAGCGCGAGAAACACCGCCGGAAAAGCCCCGAGACGGGCGGCGGCTATGACTTTTCCCACGTCCTGTTCGCCGATGCCAAAGCTGGCCTGCAGGTCGGGTAAAGCGAGACTGAGCACGGTCATGTCGTACTGCGCGACAAAAAATGCCGCGCCCAACAGCAACAGCAGGTTCCTGTGTACCGGGTCCAGCCCGGCAGGTGGCAGGAAAATCCGCAACACAGGGGTCAGCACGCCTTGAGCAGGTACTGCACTATAAGTGCCTTGTCACTCGCGCGGCGGCAGCCCGTGGACCATAGTCAGGAATTCGAGCCGGGTTCCTGCCCGGCGGTGCTCGGACAGTGCCTGGTAATCCTCATCGGCATACCAGTCTTTCGCCGCTTGCTCGGAGGGGAAGCGGAAAATGATCATGCGGCCCTCGCGCGGGGCATCGCCTTCAAAAGTGATGGGATTGTCGTCGAAGGTGACGAACTCACCGCCGTACTTCTTCAGTATGCCGAAAAATCCCTTTTCATACTTGCGGTACTCCACCGGGTCTGTCACCGCCAGGTTAACGACCATATATACGGCTATATCAGACATCTTGCTCTCCTTCTGTATCGTATGAAATCAGGTAAATCAGTGTTAAGCAGAAGCCGGGCAATTTCGGCACAAATCATAATCTTCTACCGAAATTGAATCGCGCTAAATCGCATCAATAATGGTCTTGCCGTTGCGAAAATGTACAAACGGCCCCGGATCCTCAGGCTTGTGCCCCTGCTCCAGTCGCCGCTGCACCTCCACCAATACCATGCGTGTAATACTCGGCAACTCAAGTGCCTGCGCATCCTTTAGTGACACCCAGTGCAGCTTGAGCAACTCGCCGGAACCCTCTGGCGCCTCGTGCACCTCGCCCTGAATAAGATCGGCATCGGCCATAAAAAAACGGGCATCGTAGCGCCGGCTGCGGTAAGGCGGGGTGATAGCACGGGCAACCAGGTGCAGTCGATCCAGTCGCGGGTTGATATCAAACTGGAGGAAGTCGCGCCACTGCGGCGACCGGGTCCTCAGTGTGGGTGTTTCCGGTTCACCCAAGACCAGGCCGGTCTCTTCGTAGGTCTCCCGAATGGCCGCCATTGCCAGGGCCCGGGCCCGGGTTTCACTGCCAGTGCGCGCCAGTCGCGCCATTACCGCGGGATGTAAATCGTGCGGGGGCTGCAGCCGGTGATCCCCTGCATCCACTTTGCCGCCCGGGAAAACAAACTTGTTGGGCATGAACTTGTGGCCGGCAGAGCGCTGGCCCATCAATATCCTGGGTTGGCTGCCATCGCCGCGCACGATAATCAGGGTGGCCGCATCTCGCGGCCTAACCGCCCTGCCGGAGCTGCGGATCTCGCTGGCGCGGATATACTTTGGATCGTAACCTGGCTCAGTCGCCATGGGTCTCCCCGTTCGTTTCAGTTCTACCGGCGGGACAATAATTGTGACTATGAAGCCAGCAGGGAAACCATCATGCCCCTGTTCGGAGATACCTTGTTATCCAGCATGTCATTCCAGAGTTTCGCCAGACCCTCGGGGTCCCTTACCCATTCGACCGTCATTTGGTCCTGCACCGCCTTGGCAACCTCTGCGCTGGCTGTCATGGCTTTCATCATGGCCACACCTGGCCCCCATTCACTGTCACGCTTGCCAATCTGGGCGGGAGCAAAAAAGAACGTGGGCTTGGCGCCCGGAAGCGCGCTGTTGTCACCGCCGCGCTGTTCCCAATGAGTAGCCCCCACCATGGCGCTCTCCACCATATTTTCACCCAGTAGTTGATGCAGCGTTGCAGTCAGTCCGGTATCGCCTGACATATCCACGTAAGCCGCCGGCAGGCTGGCATCGATGCTGGCCTCCTGGCCGTACACCACCACCTGGTCGCAACAGCCCAGGCCCTCGACGAAGGCGACATTGGGCCCGGATGTCAGACCGACAATACGCTGTGTAACGTCGGGGTCGGCATGCAGCATCCTGGCCAGGCCAAAGCCGGTTTTTGAGGACACAGAGCCAATCAAAACCTGCTTTGCCCCAAAAAATGCGTTGTCCACCAGGTAATCGTAAATCAGCCAGGAAGTGGCAAACAGCGGAAAAAAAAGACATCGCTCATTTTCGAGGGCCTGCAGAAACGCCGGCTCCGCGTTGGTGCGCCTGTAACCGTTGTAGAGCGCCGGTAACTCCTGGCGATGCCCGGCAACGTCCATGAACTGGTCCTCACGGATCTTGCCCGGCCGCAGTACCGCATGGCTGGCCATGGGGAAAAACCCCCACAAACGCTCCCCCACTGGTACCTCGGCACAATTTGATTCCACCACTGTGGCGCAACCCCATACCGGCACCTTGCCCCAATGGTCCGGGGCCGGATAGTAGCCCCAGTAGCCGATCATGTCGCCGGAGACAGCGTAGCTGACGTTATTGGATGTCAGGGCAAACCGGTCGATAGCAACCACCACCTCACCCTCTTGCGGGGATGGCACAGCGGCTGTAACAACCCGGGTGTTCCGGTAATCCTTGCGATCCACCCAAAGCTCGGTGCACTGGACCATTCTATTTCTCCTTTAACTGACAGAAAGCGCCTGAATTTCGTAGCTTGCGATTGCCGGGACGCGCGGCCCGGGTGAACCAACGGCAGATCGAGGCAAATGCAGAACAGGGTGCAAATACTACCACCCTAATGACCTGGTGCCACCCTGAGTCCCACTACCGGATGTTGGGCGCCAGGCGGGGTGGTCACGCGAATCGCCCATCACCCGATCACTGCGGTATAGCTGCGCGACCAGGCAGTAACGCCTCAGTTAGTCCGCAAAGTTGAGCACCAATACACATTTATCATCTCACAGAGTTTGAGTGTCCGTACCAGCAGGATTGTGTCGCGGGGCATGAGATTGTATAAAGACGCACGCTTTAACAGCCGGCCCGCCCCTCTATATGGCCGAACATAACCATCAAGCCCAAGGAGAGTTAGCATGTCAGAAGAAGTTGTATTAGTTGAGGTAGCCGATGGCGTCATGACCATCACCCTGAACCGACCCAAAGCCAAAAACGCTGTCAACAAGGCAGTGGCAGAGGGCGTGGCGGCAGCTATAGATCAACTGGAGGCGGATGATGGTATCCGTGCGGCGGTGATTACCGGTGCCGGCGGTACCTTTTGCTCTGGCATGGACCTGAAGGCCTTTGTTACCGGCGAGCTGCCAATCGTCGAAGGGCGGGGTTTTGCCGGCGTGTGCGATTATCGGGTAAAAAAGCCTCTGATAGCCGCTATTGAAGGTTACGCACTCGCGGGCGGCTTTGAACTCGCGATCAGCTGCGACCTGATTGTTGCTGCCGAAGATGCCAAATTTGGCATACCGGAAGTCAAACGCGGGCTCGCCGCTGCCGGTGGCGGCCTGATCAAGCTCCCCAAACAGATACCGTCGCGTATTGCCAAGGAACTGGCGCTCACAGGTGACTTTATAAGTTCCGCCAGGGCCTACGAGCTGGGCCTTATCAACCGGGTAGCAGCGCCAGGCAACGCCCTGGAGGCTGCCAGGTCGATGGCGGCCACTATCGCTGCCAATGGCCCACTGGCAGTCAGCCTGAGCAAGAAAGTGCTGGACCAGGCACAAGACTGGAAAAACGACGAAATGTACCCGGAGCAACAGAAAATTATCGAGCCCGTCTTCACCAGCGAGGATGCCATCGAAGGTTCAATGGCGTTCGCCGAGAAACGCGCCCCAAACTGGAAAGGTAAATAAGGAGCAAGACTATGCAAGAAGCATGGATTATTGACGCCTGTCGCACCCCCCGCGGCATTGGCAAGAAAGGCAAGGGTGCGCTGGCGCATCTTCACCCACAACACCTGGGTGCCACCGTGCTCAAGGCGATAGCGGAGCGCAACACGCTGGATACCGCCCAGGTGGACGACATCATCTTCGGGACCAGTTCCCAGCGTGGCCAGCAGGGTGGCGACCTGGCCCGCATGGCAGCGCTGGATGCCGGCTACGATACACTGGCCTCAGGTGTGACACTGGACCGGTTCTGCGGCTCCGGTATTACCGCGGTCAACCTGGCGGCGGCAACCATCATGTCCGGTATGGAAGACCTGGTGATCGGCGGCGGCTGCGAAATGATGTCTACTTTCGGGCAGGACCCCAACCAGTCACCGTTTATCGATAGCGACAACCTGCACCTGCGGGAGCAATACCCACAACCGCACCAGGGCGTGTGCGCTGATGCGATTGCTACCCTGGAAGGCATAGACCGCCAGGCGGTAGACGCGCTGGCAGTGGTTTCCCAGCAGCGCGCGGACAACGCCATTAAAAACGGTCACTTCAGCCGCAGTCTGGTGCCGGTCTACAACCTGGACGGCAGCCTGGCGCTGGATCACGAGGAGTTTCCCCGACCCCAGACCACCATGGAAACTCTGGGTGAGCTCAAGCCCTCCTTCGAGGCGATGGCTAACTACCCACTCAATGATGGCGGCGTCACTTTCGGCTCGGAAATACGCCGGGTGTACCCCGACCTCACCATCAATCACGTGCATCATGCCGGCAATTCCTCCGGGGTAGTGGATGGCGCTGCGGCAGTGCTGCTGGCTTCCCCGGATTACGCCAAGTCCCACGGCCTCAAACCGCGAGCAAGATTCGTTGCCATGGCCAATGTGGGCGACTCGCCCACACTGATGCTGAACGCCCCGGTACCCGCGGCGAAGAAAGTGCTGCAAAAGGCCGGGCTGCAACTGTCGGACATAGATCTGTTTGAGATCAACGAGGCTTTCTCAGTGGTCGCAGAGAAGTTTATCCGCGATCTGAACCTCGATCGCGACAAGGTGAATGTCAACGGCGGCGCCATGGCCCTGGGTCACCCTATAGGCGCCACCGGCTCTGTGCTGATCGGAACCATGCTGGACGAACTTGAGCGGCGGGACCTGCAGTTCGGTCTGGTAACCATGTGCGCGGCGGGCGGGATGGCGCCAGCAATCATTATTGAGCGCATCTAGTCACCTCCAGGCTGCCCGGGCACTACCCGGGCAGCCATGAACGTTGTCCTGTCAGGCAAAGTCCTGCGCCTGCAGCACCCTGGATCTCCCACCCCCGCAGCAGCTTACCTCTGGCACTGCTGTCCAGGCCCTATTCGTCGCTCATAAACCCCATCAGGTGCAGGAGACTGGTGAACAGGTTGAAAATAGCGACGAACAGCGTCACCGTGGCCATGATGTAGTTCGTTTCGCCACCGTGGATGATGTTACTGGTCTCGTAGAGGATCAACCCTGCCATCAACAGCACAAACATGGATGAAACCGCCAGGGACAGGTTTGGCATCTCGAAGAAAAATGCTCCCAGCCCGGCCAGGAAGGCGACCAGTATCCCCGTCATAAGGAAGCCGCCCATAAAGCTGAAATCCTTGCGCGTGGTGAGCGCATACCCGGACAAAGCCAGGAATATGACGCCTGTGGCGCCCATCGCAGTCATGACAACCTGGCTGCCATTCGGTACCGCCAGGTAGGCATTAAGAATGGGGCCCAGCGTGTAGCCCATAAAACCCGTCAAAGCGAAAACAAACAGTAACCCTGTTGAGCTGTCGCGAAATTTGGCGGTGAGGAACAACAAGCCAAAATACCCTGCAAGCGTCAGCAACAGGCCGGGATGAGGCAGGTTGAGTGCCATGGAGCCCGCCGCAGTCAGGGCGCTGAACACCAGTGTCATGGATAACAACATATAGGTGTTGCGCACCACCTTGTTGGTCTCCAGCACGGATATTTGTGGGTCAATCCTCGCGGTACCAAGTGAAGTATTCATACCAGATAGTCTCCTGTGGTGGTAATCATGCCGTGGCCAGCTGGCCCTTGCGTAAATTGCTTTGGACAGAGGCAACCAGCGTTGCCGGTAAATTCAGTTCGGTGGAGAGTTGGCCAAGGAACTGCTTCCCTGCGGGGCAGCTGCCTTCAACCGTCATTGCGGCAGCGGTATAAATTTCAATCGCCGTAACCGGGTCCCTCACCTGGCCCGCCAGTGCGTCACAGGTCATGGGATTGCGCAGCTCATCAAACAGCGTGGCGCGCTCCTGAGCGCTGAGTCCAAGTGAGTCCAGGCGCTCGAAAATATGCGCCTGCTCATCGGGGCCGAGGTGTCCATCGGCCATAGCCGCCGCAATCATGGCCCGCAATACAAGCAGGCCTTCAGATTCTGTGCCGGTTGCTCCCAGCACTTCAAACTGCTCTTGCGGCAGACGTTGCCACATCTCCGGCACAGGCTCGGCACGGGGCGGCGTCACAGGGATCTGGGCCGGGCCGGCCGACGCACTCTCGCCCTGGTACTTTTTATAAGCACTCCAGGCCAGAGCACCAACGGCTGCCAGCCCGCCTATCTTGGCCACAGACTTGGCCGTCTTGCGGCCCGACTTGCTCGACAGCGCAGTGACCAGCGCGCCTCCGGCCACACCGCCAGCCAGGCCGGCTCCGGCCCCACTACCTGTTATCGAACCTACCAGTTTGTTAAAGTCCACCATTTGAACACCTCTGTAGTCATTACAGGCTCTGCCTGCCACAGCTTCCCATACTAAATCTTACGGCCATCAGGTCCATTCGAATATTTCTACTGGATACAGCGCTTTTACCGATGTACGATTGTTCGGTATTTACGAATAAATGCTTAGCAGAAATCGGATTTTATATTATCTGACAGGGATCCAGACTAGCTTCTGGGCAAGCCCGCCCACGGAATACGGGGAAAACACATGTCCATGACGCTGATCGCCTTCGCAACGCTGCTGTTCAGCAGCCTCGCAATAACGGCCACCCACAGAAGCGGAGTACAAGTCGGGCAACTGGCTGCGGAGATAGCGCCACCGCACGGCCGAGTAGCGAGCGTCATCAACCGGTGAGGCACCTCAACTATAACCACCTTCTGTACTTCTGGACTGTCGCCCGGGAGGGCAGTATTGCCAAGGCAACCCAGACCTTGCACCTCACTCCGCAGACCATCAGCGGACAATTGAAACTGCTGGAAGAATCAGTAGGAGAACCGCTTTTCAACCGCGTCGGCCGGGGTCTTGCAATGACAGAAACCGGGCACATGGTTTACCAGTATGCGGATGAAATTTTCACCCTTGGTGCGGAACTCACCTCGCGCGTGAAGACCGGCCGCGTGGTAGTACCCGCTATCCTGGCGGTTGGCGTGGTGAACTCAATACCCAAGCTGGTAGCCTCGCGCATACTGCAGCCGGTGCTGCAGTCCGAAATTTCGATCAGGCTGGTCTGTCGGGAAGGCGGGCTGGAAGGCTTGCTTGGCGAACTCGCTGTCCATCAACTGGACCTGGTATTGTCGGACCGCCCGATTCCTTCCGGATTGTCAGTCAAGGCGTTCAGTCACGCCCTGGGGTCCAGCGACCTTGCCCTGTTCGCAAGAAAAGGCACAACCCGACAGTACGAAAAGAACTTTCCCCAATCACTGGATAATGCGCCG
Source organism: uncultured Gammaproteobacteria bacterium (assembly GCA_963765545.1). Lineage (GTDB taxonomy): Bacteria > Pseudomonadota > Gammaproteobacteria > Pseudomonadales > Halieaceae > JARRPM01. The sequence continues at coordinate 1,648,051 of CAVXWW010000004.1, forward strand.
ATACTCTTGCCAACGATGGACAACCCGATCAGGCGCTCCCTGGATGATTGGTTTGACCAGGAGGGTATCTCCCCGACACTGGTTGCGGAATTTGAAGACAGTGCCCTGATGAAAGCATTCGGGGAAGCCGGCAACGGCATCTTCCCTGCGCCTGCGGCGATCAGCGCGGAGGTGGAACAGATGTACCACTGTAGGCGCATCGGTCCGGCTATACCCGTGGAAGAGAAATACTATGCGATATCACCCGAGCGAAAATTGAAGCACCCCGCCGTGTTAAAAATTATCGAAAATGCCAGAGGTCAATTGCTACTGCACTGACGCCTGCCGCCAACCCGATGAGCGGGCCCGCCTGAGCATCGCCCGTCTCGCCCGGGCGATCGCACCCTCTATTGCCAGGTCCGCATCTGGCTGGTCCGTGCTCAGCGTGTAGCGTTCTCCGTTGTCTTCCACCAGTAATAGTTTGCACGTATACGTCGATCGATCGCCACGACTTTGAACGCCTCTATCCAGTTCAATATCAATTCTGCTCGTATACGCGAGCATAGAGCCCAACATGATCTGCAACTTGGCTTCAATGACTGGCTGCCATTCAGATTCAACACGGTTCCTGATAACAATTTTTGCCATAACCGGCTCCTCACTGCGCTTCGACGCATCGTGACGCAAAAAGCACATATCGACTATCCGGATCTACGGTAGCTGATGTTCGTCAATTCCGATTAGTCGCCCCAAGCAAACCCGAGGCTCGCCTGGGCAGGATTCACAAGCGGTCTCGCTACCTGTCTTAGTTCGCAAATCTCTTACACCTATCTCGGATAGTTCGACTATTCGAATTCGATGCGAACGGTAATATGGGGGGCGTAAACACACAGGAGAACTACCATGCAAATCTATTTACAAACACAGGGTTTTGATCTGACACCCGCCATCGAAACACATGTACGGAAGCAGCTTGGCCGAAACCTGGCTGGATCCGAAGACGATATTATTGCGGTAGATGTGTTTCTGTCCGACATCAATGGCCCCAAAGGCGGGGTTGACAAGAAGGCACTTGTCTGTGTTCAACTGGTGTCTCGGCTGGCTGTCAGGTTCGAGGCCTTACACGACGATCTCTATCGGGCAGTGTCGGTTGCCTCGCGCAAGGCCAGGCACAGTGTCAAACGCACCCTGCGCAGGCATAAGCGACTGGAAAAGCGCGAGCTGCGCCAGATGCGCCAGTACGCCGCCGACCTTCAGTCCGCTTAGGTGACAGCCACGCCCCGGGGTTCACTTACGTTGTCCCTGGGGCGACCGCCAGGGTTGCCAGCCCCCCGGTAATCGGCGCAGTGCGTTGGCAACCCGTGCACGCCATCATTTCAATGGCGCAACCAAAGGGCGTCAGATACCAGGCAGACACCGCCGCTGCGGGACAATAAGGGCCGAACCACTTCCAACACGGTGTCGACCGTGGCCTGATTATCGCAGGCAATCAAGATAAGGCTATTGCTGGAGTCGCCTGACAATTCATCGGCGCGTCGCTCCCCGCGGTCGCCTGATCCCCGCACGTCGGGGATCAGGGTGAAACCCGCGATACCCAGTTCCCTGAGTGCTTCGGTCAGTCGCTGGGCCTGGGGAGCCTCTATAACGATTTCGATTCGCTTACAGGGCTTCATAACAACCACCTTATCAGTGCATGGTAGGCCGGGATACCAATCAGCAGGTTAAACGGGAAGGTAACAGCCAGTGACATGGTGAGGTAGGTTGCCGGGTTTGCTTCAGGCAAAGCCAGGCGCATCGCCGCAGGCACGGCTATGTATGAGCCGCTGGCAACCAGGATGACGAACAGCAGAGCATCCCCTTCACTCAGCCCCAGCAAAGCCGCCATGCCCACACCGAGCATGGCATTCAACACGGGCAGTGCAAAACCCGCCACCAGTACCAGTCTGACGGGCGGCGAGCCTGATCGCCCCTCTCCTGTGTGCTGAAAATCCCTGAACCGCCTGGCCGCGACAATTCCCATATCGAGCAGGAACAGGCATAGCAAACCCAGGAACAAACCCTTGACCAGCGGCTCGACCTGGCTCATCCCCGCTGACCCGGTGACCCAGCCAATTACCATACTGCCGAGAATCAGGAATACAGAACCATTGAACAGGGCTTCGTGCAGTAGCTGCTTCCAGGAAAACGGGCTGCTGCTGGCGGTATCGCCGCGAGAGAACCGGTTATACAAAAGAATGCCGACAATAATCGCCGGTGATTCCATAAGAGCCATTGCCGCTACCAGGTATCCACTCCAGTCTATGTCCTGGATATCCAGGTAACCCGCGGCGGTAACAAATGTCACCGCGCTGACGGAGCCGTAAGTCGCCGCGATGGCCGCGGCATCAGCCACCGGCAAACGCTTTTTCATCAGGAAAAAAATGTAGATTGGAACCAGGGCAGACAGCGCGATGGCCGCCAACAGGGTCATCACCACGCCCGCATCTATGCTGGATTCTGCCAGCGCCACACCACCCTTGAAGCCGATTGCAAACAGCAGGTAGAGCGACAGCGCCTTGGCTACCTGGGAGGGGATCTCCAGGTCAGATCGAACAAGGACAGCGGCGACACCAAGAAAGAAAAAAAGCAGCGGCGGTGAGCTGAGGTTGCTCAGGAATACCGACATCAGGCCGGGCGTTCGCCGCGCACCGCCCGGGACTTCTCAAGCACCTTGTCGCGCAAGCCGAGCTTGTAGGCCCGCAGGCGCTCCCTGAGCTCAATGTCACCGATGGCGATCATCTGGGCGGCGAGTATGCCGGCATTGGCGGCGTTGTCGATTGCAACGGTCGCAACCGGTACCCCGGCGGGCATTTGTACAATCGATAACAGGGCATCCATACCCTCGAGCTTGGTAGCGCTGACCGGAACACCGATCACAGGCAGCAGGCTCATGGCTGCCACCATGCCGGGCAGGTGAGCAGCCCCGCCCGCGCCTGCGATGATAACGCCCAGCCCGCGCGATTCTGCCGAAGATGCGTAGTCATGCAGCTTCTCCGGTGTGCGGTGGGCGCTTACGATATCAATTTCGTAGGCCACGCCAAGCTCTTCCAACATGTCTGCCGCCGCGCGCATGGTCGGCAGGTCAGAGTCGCTGCCCATAATAATTCCGACGGATGCACTCATGCTGCTTGCTCACCATCACTGCTCGAGGAGAGCCGTGCCAGCGCCCGATGCGCCTCCGTTGTTGCCGCGGTAACACTGGCAGCTACAACATTGATATGGCCCATTTTACGACCCTTCGTACCGGGCGCCTTGCCATACCAATAGGTTGTAATCTGTGGTTGATCAGCCCGATGAATCGTTGGACCATCAGGGCAGTTGGCCCGCATCTGCTCGTCATACAGTATATTGAGCATCACAGCGGGCGCCTTGCTCGCTATCGGCAACAGTGGCAGCCCTGTCACTGCTCGCACATGCTGCTCAAATTGCGACACGTTGCAGGCATCCAGGGTGACGTGACCAGAATTGTGCACCCGGGGAGATATTTCGTTGATCAGCAGTTCGCCGTCAGGGGTAATGAACATCTCGATGGCGAAGACCCCTATCCCGTCCAGCAAAGTGACAACCCGTTCAGCCAATTCTATCGCTTCGCCCGAGAGCTCCCCGGGTATATTCGCCGGCATTGCCACGATACTCACCGAGTTGAGCTGCGCATCAAACTCCATACTGACCGGAGGATAGGACTGGAGGCCACCTGCCTGGTCCCGCGCGGTAATCACCGAAATCTCGCGACAGCCAGTGAGGCAGGGCTCCACAATGCTGGGCACGTTCCAGAGCTGCTCCGGCGAGTCCAGCGACTCCAGTATCTGGACCCCCCGGCCGTCGTAGCCTCCACACCGGACTTTCTGAACCACGGATGGGCCAAATCTTGTGACCAGAAACTCAATCGATGACGGCTCTTCAGACAGAATATGAAACGGCAATGTCGGCAGGTTCTGCTGCTGCAGCCAGGTCTTCTGCAGCCCCTTGTCTTTTAACATCATCAGGGTATCGGCACCGGGATGAATGGCGATCTCGCCCGCCTGCTGACGCTCCATCAGGTACGAGAGGGTCGCACTGGGCACGCCCTCCTTGTCAAAGGTGATGACATCGCAGCCTCCCAGAAACTCATCGATGGCCGACAATTTGTCCAGCTTGGCGATAATTGGCTTGTCCGCGATGCGCAGGGCCGCGGCATCGGCAGTATCTGAAATAACGGACACCTCGATACCCAGCGCCTGGGCTGCTTCACAAAGATACAAACCTAACTGCCCCGCCCCGATAATACCGAGCCGCTTGTTCATCTTTTGCTCCCACCGATCGGGCATCGAATGAAACAGAAAAAGCCAGCTGGCAACGTGCCCGGATGCCACATAGTAACCCCTCAGCAGTCTAAAAGAATAAGGATATACACGGGGAATATTCCGACAATTCGAGTTTTTGATTCTGAGAAATCGAAAAAGACGAAGTATTAGTCGGGTTCTGATGTTACCGGCAGGCCCGGGCAGACCCAACCGGGAACTCGCCCCCCCCCGACTTGCGGCGACCTGGCGGGGCCACGATTGAACCCATCCGGCCCTGCGGCTGACAAAGAGGTGTATAAAGCAAGCGGAAAGAGATAAGGTGACCAGGCTAAATTCCGCCAAGATCAGCAACCAGCCCTGACAAAAAACAAGACATTGACCAACACCTCCGCGCAGACAATCAGCCCCGACCACACCCCCATGATGCAACAGTTTCTGCGCATCAAGGCAAAACACCCGCGTGACCTGCTTTTCTACCGTATGGGGGACTTCTACGAGCTGTTCTACGAGGACGCGAAAAGAGCCGCAGAACTACTCGATATCACCCTAACGGCCAGAGGCAAGTCTGCCGGAGAGCCCATTCCCATGTGCGGCGTGCCCTACCACGCAGCCGAGGGTTACCTGGCGCGCCTGGTCCGAGCCGGGGTATCGGTCGCCATAGCAGAACAGACAGGAGATCCCGCTACCAGCAAGGGCCCGGTGGACAGGCAAGTGGTGCGAGTGGTAACCCCCGGCACACTCTCCGACGAGGCATTGCTGGACGACCGGATTGACAACCTGTTGCTCGCGGTATGCCAGCAGCAACAGGAATACGGTATCGCTTACCTGGACCTGAGTACCGGCCGGTTCAGGGTGCTGGAAGTTGCGGGAGAGGAGGCCCTGGCCAGTGAAATGCAGCGCCTGAACCCGGCCGAGACCCTGTATCACGAAAGTATCTTTGAACCCAGGATCACCGCGCGCAGTGGCGCACGCAGCCAGCCCGCCTGGGAGTTTGATCTGGACAGTGCACGGCGCGCCCTGAACAACCAATTCCAGACTCACGACCTGCAGGGCTTCGGCTGTGACGAGCTGCCGCTGGCACTGCGCGCGGCGGGTTGCCTGCTGCAGTATGTCAAGGACACCCAGCGGGGCAACCTGCCGCACATCCGCGGCATCAGCCACGAGAACCGGGCTCACAGCGTAATTATGGATGCCGCCACCCGGCGCAACCTGGAAATTGACACCAACCTGACCGGTGGCGACAGCAATACCCTGTTTTCCGTGATGGACCGGTGCGTCACGGCTATGGGTAGTCGCCTGCTGAGGCGGTGGCTGCACCGGCCACTGACCGATATCAGTGCGCTGCAGGCCCGCCACGGGGCTATTGGTGCACTGTGCAGGAATTACGACTATGAGACCGTGCGCTCTGCGCTCAAGCCTATAGGCGATATGGAGCGAATCCTTACCCGGGTAGCCCTGCGCTCCGCCAGGCCCCGCGACCTTACCCGCCTGCACAGCTCACTGGAGGTACTGCCTCAGCTGCGCGGGGCTCTCGCACAGGCCAGTGCCCCGCGGCTGGAGGAACTCAGTAAAATCGTGGGGGAATACCCACAGCTGTGTGACCTGCTGGACCGGGCCATTATTGACAATCCCCCTGTAATCATCCGCGAAGGAGGTGTCATTGCCGATGGCTACGACAGCGAGCTCGATGAGTTACGTCAACTCAGCAGTAACGCCGGTGACTACCTGCTGGAAATTGAAAGGCGCGAGCGCGAGGCAACAGGGATCTCCACCCTCAAAGTCGGCTACAACCGTGTTCACGGCTACTACATAGAGATCAGCCGCGCCCAGTCCGACCGGGCACCCGTCGAGTATATACGGCGCCAGACACTGAAAAACGCCGAGCGTTTCATTACGCCTGAACTGAAGGAATTTGAAGACAAGGCGCTGTCCAGCAAGAGCCGCGCGCTCAGCCGCGAAAAAGCCCTGTACGAGGACCTGCTCGAGCGCCTGAACGAGCAACTTGCCGCGCTGCAGGAGACTGCCCGCGCGGTGAGCGAAATCGACGTGCTGGCCAACCTTGCTGAGCGGGCCGACAGCCTTCGACTGTGCTGCCCGCGGTTCTGCACCGACCAGGTGTTTGAAGTCACCGAGGGACGCCACCTCGTGGTAGAGCAGGTGCTGGAAGAACCGTTTATAGCGAACAACACATTGCTTAATGAGCAGCGCAGGATGCTGCTGATTACCGGACCGAACATGGGGGGCAAATCCACCTATATGCGCCAGAACGCGGTCATTGCCCTGCTGGCGCACATCGGGAGTTATGTGCCTGCCAGCGCGGCAAGACTTGCGCCCCTGGACAGGATCTTCACCCGCATCGGTTCATCCGATGATCTCGCCTCGGGCCGCTCCACCTTCATGGTAGAGATGACAGAAACGGCCAACATCCTGCACAACGCCACTCCCCGCAGCCTGGTGCTGATGGACGAGGTGGGCCGCGGCACCAGCACATTTGACGGGCTAAGCCTGGCCTGGGCAGCGGCGGTAGAACTGGCCCGCTCGGTGCGCGCTTTCACCCTGTTCGCCACCCACTATTTTGAGCTGACCAGCCTGCCCGAGCTGTGCCCCACCATGGCCAATGTGCACCTCGATGCCACTGAGCACCAGGACCACGTGGTGTTCATGCACAACATCCAGGAGGGCCCGGCCAATCGCAGTTTCGGCTTGCAGGTGGCAAAACTGGCCGGCATTCCAACACCGGTGCTGGACTCCGCCCGTGACAAACTCAGGGAACTGGAACGCGGCAGGCAAGGGGCAGGCGAGGCACCCGGCGCAGCTGTACCGCCCGCCCAGGTGGACCTGTTCAACGCGCCCGCCCCCCACCCGGTGATCACCGCTATCGAGGCCCTCGATGTAGACGACCTTTCTCCGCGCGAAGCACTGCAAAAGCTGTACGAACTGAAGTCCCGCCTTAGCTGAAAAGCCCTCTTCAATTTAGCTTCCCTTGCGGGTAAACTGTCGCCCCTGCGCGGGACCAGGATTATTTCAAGAGGCATTTCAGGAATGACATTTGTTGTAGGCGAAGACTGTATCAACTGCAAGCACACGGATTGTGTGGAAGTTTGCCCGGTAGACTGCTTTTACGAGGGCCCGAATTTTCTGGTAATCCACCCTGATGAGTGCATTGACTGCGCTTTGTGCGAACCCGAGTGCCCGGTGGATGCAATTTTCTCGGAAGACGAACTGCCCGAGGACCAGCAGATTTTCCTCGAACTGAATGCGGAACTGGCAGAAGTGTGGCCTTGCATTACCGAGATGAAGGAGGCCCTGCCGGATTCCGAGGAGTGGGCGGGCAAACCCGACAAACTACAATATCTGCAGCGCTAAAACCCTGCAAATAAAAACCCCGCGGTGCGCGAGCACCGCGGGGTTTTTATTTGCCTGAAAGTCGCGTAAACCGCTATTGCTTCAGGGGTTCAACAATTCCTCCCGCAGTGCGCTGGCCTTCTCCTTGATACGCCGGATATTGTCCGGACCCATCCGCAATAGTTGCTTTTGCATAGGGGTCAGTTGCTCCAGCTGCGGGTCGGCATATTTGTACATCACCGATGTGCGGGTTAATGCAATCGGCGCATCTATCTCGGGGGTGGCCAGCACCCGGTCGAGCATTCGTATAATGGCATTGTCGAAGTCATTCGGGTCCAGGCCCAATTGGGCATATGCCTCTTCATACAGCGGCCTCAGGGTATGAAAGCTGCCCACCAGCACCGACGTATCCAGAGAGCTAATCGCCTCTGAATAGCTGTCATAGCGACTGTAACCGGCGGGGTTCATATACATCGTGCCGTCTTCTTCCAGCGCACTGAACGCCGCCTTGGGCGGATCGATAGGCAGCAGCTTACGCAGCACTACGCCCCGGCTGAACCCATCGATGATTGCCGCACTTCGCTGCACCAGGTCTTCCTGTTCCTCCAGGGGCGCAAACGTCGATCGGAGGCCTGCAGCCTCCATTTGCTCACGCACCAGATCATCGCTATCTGCCAGAGGTGGCAGCGGGGGCGGCGCCTCTGCCGGCTCCACGACTTCTGCCTCGGTTACTATCGCGGCCGGTTGCGGCGGAATATCCTCCGCCGGCGGCAGAGCCGGCTCTTCCACCTTAACCTCTTCGACTACCAGCGGCTCTGGCTCTATTTCTGCAGGCTTTTCGCCCATGGCATTCCACAGCAGGTAACCCACGACAAGAACCGCCAGCACCAGTAACACATGGCGGGTTGGAAACCCTCCCTGACCAGTATTACTTTCGAGTCTGTCTTCGCGTTCCGCCTTCATTGCATTCTCTCCCGGTTATTGCCGCCTGGAACCGCTGCTTTATACAGGTGGCTAATTGTATAGCCTAAGCATAGCAGAGCTGGCCCGGGGAAAAACGCACCCTTCATATCACTGGCACGGGGCAAAAACTGCACAACACCTTGCAATTGCCACTACTCGAGATCAGTTTCGCGCCGGCCCCCCCGGCTGCGGCGCTCGGACTTACCAGAGGCTGTATAGAGCTGACTGCTCAAACCGGCCGGCGCCCGCTGGTCACCGTCTCCATCCCGCCTGTCGGGGTGGTGGACAAATTTGCACTGGCAGTCTGCAGAGGTGCAGCCAGGGAGCGGGAAGGTTTGCAACTGCCCGAGAAGGAATCGACGCTTGCCCAACGCCAGCGCCTGTTCACAGGCATCGGACCCGCATTTGACGGATATTGCTCGATAGCCGCTGCCCGTGTTCGTGCGCCCGCCGGCGGGCCCTTTGCCCCGGACCTTTTTTGGTGCAGGGGGTGGCGCGCTGCGGGTTGCTGCCGACGATCGCAGGGTGCGGAACACCATCAGCGCAAGCACCACAGCAACCAGTAACAAAGCAAATTTCATCGACACCCCGTCTCTTTCTCGCGCCATGCGCAAACCACATGACTGTTACATCATTAAAGCAATTCGACCGGGTATACACAAAGGCGCCCCGTGAACCAGTTATCAACAATTAAATTTTCCTCTTTAGCCACCACAGGCTAAGATACATTTGAGTACAAAAACGCAACGCGGGGCGCTCGCACTGCCGCGCTAATAACAATCAACCGTTTCTGGAGTGCTATACCATGTTTTACCTGAGAAACTTCAAGCTGGCTGTCGGCGCAACGATCCTGGCATTTTGCTGCGGCTTTTCCGGCCAGCTGCTGGCGGAAACAGTGGAGCAGACCGTGCGCATCGAGGTGATGAAGGCCGATGACGGCTCACAGTGCCAGGTAAAAGCGGTTTTCAAGGGTGACCACGACAACTGCAAGAATGACAAGGCCAAGGGCCGCGCGGATTGCAGCAAAGATACGGGTTGCGTCTGTACCCGCCAGGAAAAGCACATCTCCTGGAAAATTGATGGAAAACAGTCCTTCGCTATCCAGTTCGACCAGGGCAGCCCCAATCCCTTTGTCACCAAAGGCGACAGTGAGTGCAACTTCAAGAGCAACAAGAAGGGCCAGTTGCGCTGTCGGGTAAAGGGCAAGGATGTTCCCAAGGGCGATTACAGGTACTCTATCGTGGTGCCGGAATGCCCGTCCATCGAGTCTCATATCAAGATCTATTAACCCCTGGGACCGCAGTGACCGGACTATAACGCCCGTCTGAGCGAGCTGTGTTTAGCGTGGCGGCGGCAAAGGGACAAATCTTGTGACAATCAACATTCTGACCCAGCAAGTCGGTGACAGGGCGGTAGATATTCTCGACCGCGCCTTTCACGATGACCCGGTAATGAACTGGATATCAGCGCACCCGGATTTTCGCCGTACTTTTTTTGCAATCACCCTCCCGGCGTTTTTGCCTGACGGCCTGACCTACATTGAAGAGCAGGGTCGTGGAGCGGCAGCCTGGCTTGGCCCGAATCGCAAACTGCGCTGGCCGGTAACCCCTACCAACCTCTGGCGTATGCACCAGGTATGCGGCCTGCGCGGTTTTTACCGGTTCGGTCGCAGCGGATTGAGTACGGCCAGGTTCCATCCCGGCGAGCCCCACTATTACCTGTTCCTGTTGGGCGCTATTCCTGAAGCCCAGGGCCAGGGCATTGGCAGTGCCCTGATCTCCCATGTGCTACGCAAATGCGACGATGAAATCCTGCCCGCTTACCTGGAGAACTCCAAGCGGGAAAATCTGGCGTTTTACCAGGGGCACGGCTTCACAGTGGTCGACGAGATACGGTTTGCCCCCGGTGCCCCACCGGTATGGCTGATGTGGCGGGAGCCACACCCGGTCACCTGAACGCAGGCCCGCCAGGCAGGCATCCCCGGCCCGGACGAGCCGGATCAGCTTTCGACGAATGCCCTCTCTATCACGTAGTGGGCCGCTTCACCGTGACGCGCCTCGCGCAGGCCACGACTGTCCAGCAACTCACAGATCTCCTTGAGCATGGTCGGGCTGCCACAGATCATGAAGCGGTCCGTATCCGGGTCAATGGGCCCCAGGCCCACATCAGCTTGCAGCTTTCCGGTTCGCAACAAGTCCGTGAGGCGGCCGTTGTTGCGAAAGGCCTCGCGGGTCACGGTTGGATAGTAGATGAGCTTGTCGCGCACATCCGCGCCCAGGTATTCATGGGCGGGCAAGTGCTCCGTAATCAACTCGCGGTAGGCGAGCTCATCCACATGGCGGCAGCCATGGGTCAGCACAATCTGGTCGTACTGCTCATAAATCTCGGGGTCCCTGATAATGCTGAGAAAAGGCGCCAGGCCTGTGCCGGTGGCGATCAGGTAAAGGTTCTTACCAGGCAGCAGGTTGTCCTGTATCAACGTGCCGGTGGCCTTGCTGTTTACCAGCAACTCATCTCCCACCTGGATGGACTGAAGTTTTGAGGTAAGCGGGCCATCCGGCACCTTGATACTGAAAAACTCCAGCTCATCCTCGTAGTTTGCACTCGCGAGGCTGTAGGCCCGCATCAGGGGTTTTCCTTCCTGTTCCAGCCCGATCATGGTGAAGTGACCATTCTTGAAGCGAAACCCCTGGTTGCGAGTCGTCTTGAAGCTGAACAGCCTGTCGGTCCAGTGGTGCACAGAAGTCACCTGTTCGCGCATGATCGTTGCCATTTGTATTGCCCCGGGTTTTGAATCGATGCGGCGCAGTATAGGGGAAACTATTATATCGTCTAAACAGATTTATTTGATAATATATATCGACTTAATCAATATAGGAACTGCGATGCGCTACAGCCTGCGCCAGCTCGAGGTGTTCCTGGCCACCGCCCGGCACGAAAACATCACCCGCGCTGCCAGCGGGCTTGCGATGTCCCAGTCGGCGGCCAGCGGTTCGCTCAAGGAGCTGGAGGACCAGTTCGGGGTAAGGCTGTTCGATCGCGTGGGCAAACGCCTGCAGCTGAGCGCACTGGGCCACCAGCTGCGCCCCCAGGCTGAGACCCTGCTGGCCCAGGCCCGCGCCTTCGAGCAGGCACTGGCAGGTGAGAACGCCATGGGTCGCCTGACCATAGGCGCCACCATGACCATTGGAAACTACCTGGCGGTCAGCATGATCGCAGACTTCCGGGGGCGCTACCGGGAGGCGGACGTTGCCCTGACCGTTGCCAATACCGAAACCATTGCGGCAGGGGTCGCCGGTTTCGAGTTGGACATGGGAATGATCGAAGGAGAGTTTCAACACGCCGAGCTTGACACCCTGCACTGGCGAAACGATGAACTGGTAGTGTTCGGCGCGCCTGGCCATCCCCTTGCCGCAAGAGGCGCCCTGGACGATGAGGCCCTGGCGTCACTATCGTGGATAGTGCGAGAGAGGGGTTCAGGTACGCGCCAGACCTTCGACCGGGCGATGCACGGTCTGCTACCGGACCTTGATATTACAATGGAATTACAGCATACCGAGGCTATAAAACGGGCTGTGGAGGCTGGCCTGGGCGTGGGCTGCCTGTCACGGATCAGTCTCGCTGATGCGTTTCGACGAGGCACCCTGGTGCCGCTGGAGGTGCCCGGCCGCGACTTCAGTCGCGAATTATTCCTGATTACCCACCGCAAGAAATTTCACGGTGTCGCCCTGCAGCGCTGGCTGGAGCTGTGCAGGGAAAGTGTCGACTGAAGCGGCGGGCGCGATCCAGCCCGCCGCGATCCGGTTATAAAGCGTGCAAACGCACCGGCAGTGATTTGTAGCCGCGAACGAAATTCGATACCACCCGCTCGGGCTCACCCACCACCTCGACCCTGGCGAAGCGCTGCATGACTTCTTCCCATAGGATACGCAGCTGCATTTCCGCCAGCCTGTTGCCCATACAGCGATGTATGCCAAAACCAAAGGCAATGTGATGGCGCGGGTTTTTGCGATCGATAATGAACTCTTCCGCATTATCAATGACGGACTCGTCCCGGTTGGCCGACAGGTACCACAGCACCACCTTCTCGCCCTTGCGAATATTTTTGCCCCTGAATTCGGTGTCACAGGTCGCCGTGCGACGCATATGGGCCAGGGGTGTCTGCCAGCGGATAATTTCAGACACCATACCGGGAATCAGTCCCGGGTCGGCTCGCAGCTTGTCATACTCAGCGGGGTACTGGTTCAGGGCCAGCACCCCACCGGTGGCCGAATTGCGGGTGGTGTCGTTGCCACCCACGATCAACAGCATAAGATTGCCAAGATACTCCATGGGGCGGTCGACCATATCCGCGGTATTGGGATCGCGCTGCAACAGGGAAATCAGGTCGAACGAGGGCTCGCGCCCCTTGCGCTCGTGCCAGATGCGGGTGAAGGTTGTCAGGCAGTCCATCAGCCCTTCATGACGCTCTTCTATGCAGACTTCTCCGCCGGTGATTTCCGGTGTACCGGAGGCCAGGTCAGACCAGTAAGTCAGCTTGGTTCGCTCCTCGAACGGGAAATCAAACAAGGTGGCCAGCATCTGGGTGGTGAGGTTGATGGATACTCGATCTACCCAGTCAAAGGTCTCCCCCACGGGCAGGGCATCCAGGATGTCTATCACCCGGCCACGAATCAATTGTTCCATTGCAGCAAGGTTTTTAGGTGCCACCACAGGCTGGGCCGCGCGGCGCTGCACATCGTGCTTGGGTGGATCCATCGCGATGAACATTTCGACCGGCAGGTCTTCGGGCAGGTCGTCTATTACAATGGCCGGTTCGGACGAGAACGTGGCCGTATCGCTCTCCACCGCCACGATATCCTCAAAGCGGGTAATCGACCAGAACGGCCCGAAAGGACTGTCTGCCTGGAAGTGCACTGGATCCTCCGCCCGCAGGCGCGCGAAAAAAGGCCGCCAGGCATCCTGCTCCAGCAATCGGGGGTCGCTGACATCGATATCGGCAAGCGGCATGGTTAACGCGTCGGGAAACTCTATAGCCTGGTTCATCTCAACACTCCTCGAGTTATTTTTTACGGGGGTTACATCTGGTACTCGGGCAGGCGAACGACCATACCATCGAGATCCTCAGTGACCTGGATCTGGCAGCTCAGCCGGGACAGCCCGGTGCGGTCGGGTCGCATACCCAGCATGGCTTCTTCCATGGCATCGGCCTCACCACTGGCCGGCAACCAGGGCTCATCGACAAAACAGTGACAGGTACCACAGGCACATGCGCCGCCGCAGTCGGCATCGATACCCGGGACCATATTATCCAGGGCATTCTGCATCAGTGATTTGCCCGTATCCGCCTCTATGGTGTGGCTGGTGCCGCCGTGTTCAATCAATGTAATTGCTGGCATATGTAATGGCTCCTACAGGATTCAAGCCGTCAGTTTAGCTGCTCTGCGACGCCAAGATAGGTCATTTTTTGACATAGGGGGGTCAATTAAAGACAATAGGGCATGCTTACCCCAACCGCACCACTGTTCATCACCAGCAGTTACGCGCGCATCCTTGCCCGCGAGCTGCACCTTCAGGAGCGCGATCTGCCGGTATTGCTGCAGGGCACCAACCTGGATCGCAGCGTTCTGCTACCGGGTGACGAAACGCGCCTCAGCGGAGCACAGCAAGTCCGCATTATCCAGAACGCGCGGAAGATCAACACCTCCCCGGATCTGGGGCTACAGATTGGCCGCAAGCTGAAACCCGCCGCGCATGGCCCCATTGGTTATCTCGCCCTGAGCAGTCCCGACCTTCTGACCGCACTGCACTCCCTGCGGGATTTCCTGCCCCTGCGCATCGCCATCGTCCAGCTCCGTATAGAGCAGGCCGGTGACTGGCTGCGGTGCAAATTGCAGATACGTATCGCGGCCCCTGCTGACGAGAAGCGCATGCTGGTCGAGTGTTTTGTCCTGGTGGTGCAATCCCTGGTGGAGTCCATTATCGGCAGACCGCTGGACGATGCCAGGATTGAATTCGAGTTCGACCCACCCCCCTACCGCGATGTCTACCCCGACTATCTCCACTCGCCAGCTCACTTTTCCTGTGAGACCAGCCAGGTGTTGTTGCCGGCCGCACTGGCACATGCACCCAATGTGGCGGGCGATCCCGACTCTTACGGCCTGGCCAGAGACCTGTGCGAAAGGCTGCTCAACCAACTGCCCGGCGCCTCGCTGTCCATGACGGACCGGGTCAGGCGACGACTGCTGTCGATGCCCGCCGGACACGCCAGTGAAGAGGATGTCGCCAGGGCCCTGTTCGTGTCAAAGCGCACGCTCGCCCGCCGCCTGAGCAGGGAGGGCACCGGTTACCGCCAGATCAGGGAGGGGCTGTTCGCGGAGTTGGCCGCTCGACATCTGCGCGAAAGCGAACTCAGCGTGGAGGCGATCGCCGCACTGCTGGGCTATCACGACAGCGCCAATTTCCGTCGGGCATTCAGGCGCTGGTTTGGCGCGAGCCCCAGTGCTTTCAGGCAAGCGGCTGAAGCCGGTTAGCGCATTGATCACCCGTCGGTACTACCGGGGGTGCACCTGCACCGGCAGCGACTTGTAACCGCGCACAAAATTGGATCGCACCCGTTGCGGTTCACCAACAA
This sequence comes from uncultured Gammaproteobacteria bacterium, assembly GCA_963765545.1. GTDB lineage: Bacteria > Pseudomonadota > Gammaproteobacteria > Pseudomonadales > Halieaceae > JARRPM01. The sequence continues at coordinate 1,663,294 of CAVXWW010000004.1, forward strand.
CGGTCACTGCGTGGAAGCGCTGCATGATCTCTTCCCACAGAATACGCAGTTGCATTTCGGCCAACCTGTTACCCATGCAGCGATGAACACCAAAACCAAAGGAGATATGGTGGCGGGGATTATCCCGGTCGATGATGAACTGATCCGCGTGCTCGATGACGCTATCATCGTAATTGCCGGAGAGATACCACATCACCACCTTGTCGCCTTTTCGAATCTGCTTACCCCTGAACTCGATATCCCGTGAGGCGGTGCGCCGCATATGGGCCAGGGGGGTCTGCCAGCGAATAATCTCGGATACCATGCCCGGGATCAGCCCCGGATTGGCCCGCAATTTGTCGTATTCCGCCGGATGCTGGTTAAGCGCGAGCACGCCACCGGTGGCGGAGTTACGAGTGGTGTCGTTGCCACCAACGATCAAAAGAAGCAGATTGCCCAGGTATACATTGGGCTCGCTCACCATGTCAGCCGTGTTGGGATCTTGCTGCAACAAGGAAATAAGATCAAAACCCGGTTCCCCGGCCTTGCGCTCGTGCCAGAGCCGCGTAAACGCCGTCAGGCATTCATCAAGCGCTGCCACACGCTCATCCCTGGTCACGCTGCCGCCCGCCATCTCCGGGGAGCCCACCGCGATATCTGACCAATAGGTGAGTTTGTGGCGTTGTTCAAAGGGAAAGTCGAAAAGGGTAGCCAGCATCTGGGTGGTGAGGTTTATGGATACTCTGTCCACCCAATCAAAGGTTTCCCCGACAGGCAGGCCATCCAGTATCTCGACGACCCGGCTGCGTATCAGCCCCTCCATCGCCGCCAGGTTTTGCGGCGCCACCACCGGCTGGGCCGCCCGGCGCTGCACATCGTGCTCAGGCGGGTCCATGGAAATAAAGTTGCGCAGCGGCGCATCGGCGGGTCTGTCTCCTATAAATATGGCAGGCTCAGAGGAGAACGCCTCGTGGTCGCTGTCGACCTCAACAATATCCTCGAACCGGGTAATCGACCAGAAGGGACCAAAGGGACTGGCGGCCTGAAAGTGAACCGGGTCCTCCCGACGCAGCCTGGCAAAGAAAGGCCGCCACGCGTCCTGCTCCAGCAGACGCGGGTCGCTCACATCCATCTCATCCAGCCCTACAGACATGGCATCGGGCAGTGCTGTGGCTTGGTTCATCGGGTGAGCCTCCTATCGGTCTGAATATACGCCTACATCTGGAATTCAGGCAGCTTGACGACCAGTCCATCCAGTTCATCGCTGACATCGATCTGGCAGCTCAGGCGGGACAACTCGGTGCGATCGGGGCGCATGCCCAGCATGGCCTCCTCCATCGCGTCGGTCTCGCCGGTGACAGACAGCCAGTCCTGCTCCACGAAGACGTGGCATGTACCACACGCACAGGCGCCACCACAGTCGGCATCAATGCCGGGCACACCATTATCCAGAGCGTTTTGCATCAGCGACTTGCCGGTTTCTGCATCGATAGTGTGGCTTGTGCCGCTGTGTTCGATCAGGGTAATTTTGGGCATGTAACCTTCTCCTAAAACATGATTATTGTCTGTGCCCGACTGATTGGTCGGACTGTATGTTCATTCGCTATTGCACAGCAAAACGACCTTGCCGGCAATCTCCGCGCTGTCTATCTGCCGGTGCACCTGTACCACCTGTTCAAGGGGCACCACGGCGGCGATGGCCGGGTGTAGTTTACCCTCCGCCAGCAGCGCAAACAGCGCCTGCACATCCTCCTTGAATTCCTGGGGAAACTTTTCACGCCGGGACTGTATGTTGTAAAAGGTGGAGGACCGACCATCCGGTAACAGCTTCCACAACCCCAGCAAGCGGGCAAACCCCAACACCAGGGCGGGCAGCTTTTCCTCGCCAGTGGTCAGCTGCAGTGCGCCGAAGCCTACCAGCAATCCGCCGCGCCCCAGGCACTTGTAGGACCGGGCCCAGTTGGCCCCACCGATAGTGTCAAAAACCATGTCCACGCCCGCACCGGCGGTTTTACGCATGACAACATCGACAAAGTCCTCGCTGCGGTAATCAATGGGAATGCCGCCAAACCGCGTGACTACCGGGTGCTTTGCCGCGGATGCGGTGCCGTACATGACAAGACCCATCTGCCTGCCCAACTCCAGCAGCGCAGTACCAACCGCACCGCCCGCAGCATGCACCAGGCAGGACATGCCTGGCTCAAGCTGTTTCAGCCGGGTGAGCATCTGGTAGGCGGTGGTGTAGGACAGAATCATGGCCACGGCTTCAGCCGGCGCCAGACCCTCCGGTGCAGGCACCACGCGCTCTGCGCTGACACACAGGTACTGGGTATAAGCGCCGATGACCGGCATGTCCGCAACCGGCTGCCCGGCTTGCAAGCCGGTGACTCCGGGGCCCACTTCATCGACCACGCCAAACCAGTCATAGCCGGGAACAAATGGCGGCTTATCCTTTACCCCGGGGTACTGGCCCTGCCGGATAATGGTGTCGGTAAAGCCGGTACCGGCGGTCAGGACCTTGACCCGCACCTCGCCGCCGCCGGGCGTGGGCAGCTGGTCAACGTTTTCCAGATGGAGTTGCTCAGGACCGCCAAACGCCTTGAGGACAACGCGGCAGTAGTTCATGTCAAGCAGGTATCAGCGAGGCGGACAGGTTCAGCTGAACAGGGAGTCGCCGCTGAGGCCATTGCTTTCCATTATGCTGCGAAGGCGTCGCAGCGCTTCCACCTGGATCTGGCGAACCCGCTCCCGGGTCAGGCCTATCTCGCGGCCCACTTCCTCCAGGGTGCTGCTTTCATAGCCGCGCAGGCCGAACCGGCGCGACAGCACCTCGCGCTGCTTTTCCGACAGTTGGTCCAGCCAGTCGGCGATGCTCTCCTTGATGTCACTGTCCTGCAGCAACTGGGAGGGATCGGATTCATGGGTATCGGCAATGGTATCCACCACCGAGCGGTCCGAGTCAGGACCTACCGGGGTATCCATGGAGGTCACACGTTCGTTCAGGCCAAGCAGGCGTTTGACATCCGCCGCCGGCTTGTCGAGCATATCGGCGATTTCCTCGGCGCTGGGTTCATGGTCCAGCTGCTGGGTCAACTCACGCGCCGCCCTGAGATAGACATTGAGCTCCTTGACGACATGGATGGGCAGCCGGATGGTGCGGGTCTGGTTCATGATGCCACGCTCTATGGTCTGGCGAATCCACCAGGTGGCATACGTTGAAAAGCGGAAGCCGCGTTCCGGGTCAAACTTCTCAACCGCGCGGATAAGACCCAGGTTGCCCTCCTCAATGAGGTCCAGCAGCGTAAGGCCACGATTGATATAGCGACGTGAAATTTTGACCACCAGGCGCAAATTGCTCTCTATCATGCGCTTTCTGGCACTCATATCGCCCTTCAGGGCGAGGCGGGAAAAGTACTTTTCTTCATCGGCGGTCAGCAGTGGGGAGTAGCCGATTTCATTGAGATACAACTGGGTGGCATCCAGCGACGTCTCAACACGGCCTGCCGTGCGAGCCCTTGCCTGGTTGAAGCGCTCCTGCTCTTCCTTATCCACGGCAGTGGCTTCGTTGCCACGGGCGGGCTCACCACTCCCGTTTGCCGTATCCTCTGAAGTCTTGGCAGACGCCTGGTCCGGACCTGATCCGCCCTCGCTGCGGGACGTAATGACGCCCGCGCTCTTGCCTGTCTTTGAATTCCGTTTCACGCGGGTAACTTGCACTGACGCGACCCTCTTCTTCTTGTCTCCGAGAACTGGCAGCATTTCTCGTTGGGCCGATCAGGTTAACCCAGACGGATAATTAATTACAAGACAGTCGACTGGCTATTTTGGGTTAGCTTTGGGGCGACCGCCCAGGATGGGGCCGCGCGAGCCCTGAGGGCCTGTCAGCGCCTGGGGAGCAACTTCACCGGATCTACCGGCTTGCCCTCCTTGCGAATTTCAAAATGAAGTTTCACAGTATCGGTGCCGGAACTGCCCTTTTCGGCAATAATCTGGCCCGCTCCAACCACCTCGTTTTCCCTGACCAGCAGCCGATCGTTGTGGCCGTAGGCACTGATATAGATATCATTGTGCTTGATGATAACCAGCTCGCCGAACCCGACGATACCGGTGCCCGCATAGACAACCGTCCCGTCGGCCACCGCGTAGATCGGGTCACCGCGATTGCCCGCAATATCAATACCCTTGTGCACGCTGGTCGAGTAACCCCTGCTGACCTTGCCGCTTGCCGGCCAGCGCCAGGCGGTGACTTTCGCGCCGGGAGTTGGTGCCCTGGCGGGGGGCGCTGCCCTGCTGGGTGCCGGCGCGGGCACAGGAGCGCGGGCCACCGTGGCGGCGGCCGGGCTGACCTGGGTTGCGGGTGCGGCAGATTTTGTGACCGGCGCAGCGGCGGAGTGCGACCCCTCTGCCGTCGATGTAACCGGGGGGACTGCCTTCGCCGGCGCCCTGGCTGGGCCGGTACTCGGATGATACACACCCGGGGTTGGCTGGGCAGGCGCCCGGTAGACAGGGGTTGGTGGGGTAGCCACCTGTGTCACAGGCGCGGAGGCAATGCCCGGGACCGCCGTCACTATCACACCTGTGGAACCGGCCGCGGTGGAACCGGCCGCGGTGGAACCGGCCGCGGTGGAACCGGCCGCGGTGGAGGCGGCCCCTGTCGCTGCAGCGCCTGCGGCAACGGCCGCCCCCGTGACAGCCGGTGCCACTGCAACACCGCTGGTCGCGGCTGCCGGGGTGGTGGCCCGGGCAGGGGCGACATATACCGGCGAAGGACCCGTCTGCCAGAGGTAAATATCCTGCCCCGGATAAATCGTATAGGGATCAGGAATGCTGTTAACCTCGGCAACCTTGCGATAGTCGAGGCCATAACGAAAGGCTATCGAATACAGGGTGTCCCCGCTTTGGACGACATAGACCGATACCGCCGACTGGCCCTTGCCGTGGCGGTCCTCGACCGGCGCCCTGCTGTTACTGCCACAGCCGACCAGGCCACACAGTAACAGCGTGATGATTATCCGAGTAAGCACATTCTTCCCCGACCGCGCGACCTGTTGCAGAATGTCGCGACTAGTCTCTCCCCCAGCTGTAATCGATCAGCCATACCACGGCAAAGCCCAACACCATTAGAGCAACGCACAGGACAATGGCAGGTTCCTGCCCCGTGAGGGCGGCATATTCCGCCGGTGACACCGGAATCTGCCGGGCGGCTTTGAGTTGGCCGTGGCTGCCCTGAATCCACTCCAGAACATGTTTCCAGGGCCACACAATAACGAGAGAGCCGAAAAGGAACCCTGTCAGCACGGCCATTGTGGCCTGGTGAAACCGGTGCAGTAACCAAAACAACAGGCGCGAAAAACACAGCAGGCCCGCGCCGGCACCAGCGATAAACACCAGCAGGAATGCCAGGTCCAGAGATTTGACGGCGGCCAGAACCGTACCGTACATACCCAGAAGCACCAGGATAAAGCTGCCCGAAATACCCGGCAGTATCATCGCGCATATCGCCAGGAACCCCGACAGAAACACCCCGACCAGGCCAAAATCCATGTTCGCCGCAGGCGAAAAGGCGATAAGGCCCGCGGTAGCCGCCCCCGCCACCAGGCACACTGCGCGCGGCAGATTCCAACCCTCGATCTGGCGCAGCAGCACCACGGCAGATGCCAGGATAAGGCCGAAGAAAAAGGCCCACAGGGGTACAGGGTGATTGGCGAGGACCCAGGAAATCAGGCGAGCAAGGGAAAAAATGCTGGTACCGATACCCAGCAGCAACGCCAGCAGGAAGCCACCGTTCACATGTTGCCAGGCCCCGCGGATATCCTGGCGAATCAATCGCCCCAGAAAATCGAGATCAAAGGAGCGCAGGCTGCCCAGCAAGGTATCGTAAATACCGGTGATGAACGCCATGGTGCCGCCGGACACCCCGGGCACGATGTCCGCCGCGCCCATCAGCATGCCGCGCAGGAAAACGCCGAGACTGTTCATTGCTGCCCCATTATCGGCTCACTGGCGTCACTTGACCGTGCCGGAACGCAGCGGCACAAAATTGACTGCCTCCACTATCTGGGTCTCATAGCCCTCATGAGTTCGGGTAACGACCTGCAGGTGCTGGCTCTCATTACCAACAGGGATGACGAGTCGGCCACCGGGGGCCAGTTGCAGCAGCAGTTCCTCGGGAATGCGCTCAGGAGCCGCGGTGGCAAGAATTCCGTCGTAGGGGCCGCGTTCCTCCCAGCCCATGCCACCGTCGGCATGGTTCATATGGACATTGCGCAATTTCAGTTGCCGCAGGCGCTGCCTGGCCTTGAGTTGCAGGGGCTTGATGCGCTCAACGCTATAGACCTCGGTCACCAGCCGGGCCAGCACGGCGGTCTGGTAACCCGAGCCTGTACCGATCTCCAACACGCGTTCGCGGGGTCCGGCAGCCAGCAACAGTTCGGTCATTCTGGCCACAATATATGGCTGGGACAGGGTCTGCTGAAATCCGATCGGCAGGGCCACGTCTTCATAGGCGCGATGGGCCATGGCCTCATCGAGAAACAGGTGGCGCGGAGTGCTGCGAACCACATCCAGCACCCTGGTGTCGGAAATACCCTGCTCCACCAGGCGCTGGATCAGGCGCTCCCGCGTGCGCCGCGAGGTCATCCCTATGCCGTTTACATCGACATTATTAACCGCCCTTACCACCCCTTCATTCCCCTGTTTGCGCCCCTTGCTTATACTGGACAATCTCCGCCAGCAGCGCCGTGGCGTAGGCGCCGGCACCGAGGGCAAAGTCCAGTTGCAGGACGTCATCATCACAAAACTGCCAGCAAAAGTCATCCGCCATAAGGCGGGCGGGGCGCCATGCCAACTCCAGCCCCTGATGTTCCAGAAAATCACACACAGCGCGCTGTCCCGCCAGGGTCTCGCGCTGCTGCAGCGCCCTGTCGGGCGAGGCGCTGGAGACGCCGCTTCCCCAAAGGGGCAATCCCGGGTGTATGTCACCGCAGCTGGCCCGCTGCCGTATCTCGTCGTCGACCAGCTCGCAGGTAAAGAGGCTGCGGCTGCCATGCAGCATACAGACATCGCCGTGGCAGATGCGGTTCCAGGTACCCGAGTCCACCCGCTCAGCCAACATCGTATTGAACAGAAAAGAGCGCAGTGCCGATAAATACAGACCGCGCTTGCTCCGGGTCAGCTTGCGAGCGCCGCCCTTCGCCCAGCGACGCGCCTGCTCCAGCGTGGCGCCATTGCGCCCGAAACGCTGCTCGCCAAAATAATTGGGTACACCCTGCTCTGCCACCTGCTGCAGGCGCCCTTCCAGCGCCGAGCGCTCGCCGCTGACAGACCGCAATACTAGGCTGAAACGGTTGGCCCGATGCACCCCCCGCCTGAGTTTGCGGCTGTGCCGGCCACTGGTCAATAACTGTACATCGCCGTCCGCCTCCAGTGCCTGCCAGTCCGGCTCGCGGCGTCCCGCCATGCCGATACTGAACCACTGCCGGGTAACGGCGTTGCGGTCTTTCAGCCCGCTCAGGCCAATATCGCGTTCGGGCACGCCGCTTAGCGCAGCCAGTCGCGCCAGGAGCTCAAGGCTGTTGAGGTTACGCTTCTGCAAATACAGGAAAACATGCTCGCCCTCCCCCGACAATTCAAAACCCAACTCCTCGCGGACCAGAAAATCCTCGGGGACACTGCGAACAAGGGCGCAGCCCACCGGCTCACCCCAGGCGCGCGACCAGGTCGCGATCATGCGCCTGCGGCTTGCAACAGCACCACGGCGTGGGCGGCTATTCCCTCTTCCCGGCCCGTGAAGCCGAGCTTTTCGGTGGTCGTGGCCTTCACGTTAACCTGTTCCACCGCTGCCCCCCCCAGATCCTCTGCGAGATTCACCCGCATGGCGTCTATATAGGGCGCCATGCGGGGTGCCTGTGCCACCAGGGTGGCGTCCAGATTGACAAGATGCCAGCCCGCCTCGCCCACCAACGTTGCCACCCTGCGCAGCAAAAGCCGGCTGTCTATACCTGCATTGGCCGGGTCCGTATCCGGAAAATGCCGGCCTATATCGCCCTGACCGATCGCGCCGAGCAATGCATCACAGATTGCGTGGATCAGGACGTCCCCATCGGAGTGAGCCTCCAGGCCACGGTGATGGGGGATGCGCACACCACCCAACACGATGCCGTCTCCCCCCCCGAAGCGGTGCACATCGTAACCATGTCCTATTCGCATGACTGCCTGCTCCACCTTATCTTGTTCATGAATCGATGCCCTCACCGAGATACCAGGCCGCCAGCGCCAGGTCTCCGGGCAGGGTCACTTTCAGATTGCGCTCTGAACCTGCCACCAGCTGCACCGGGTGGCCGGCCAATTCCATGGCAGAGGCCTCGTCAGTGATTGCCACGCCCCGCTGTGCCGCGGCCACAATAGCTGCATGCAATTCACCCAGGCGGAACATCTGGGGAGTCTGGGCACGCCATAACCGCCCCCGATCCAGGGTACTGGCTACCAGACCGTTCTCGTCTGCCAGTTTGACCGTATCGACGATGGCAGCTGCCAGAACGCCACCCTGCCCCCGGCCGGTGACCCTCTCAACCAGCCGGGCAAGATCATCGGCCGGCAGGCAGGGCCGGGCCGCGTCGTGCACCAGCACCCAGTCCTGCGGCTCACCCCTGGCAAGCAGTGCTCCCAGCGCTGCCAGTACCGAATCACTGCGACGTTCACCACCGCTAACACACTCAATCCGGTCATCGTCGAACAGCGATAACTGCCCTGCCCGCGCATCGTCAGGGTGCAGGGCGACCACAACGCCGGCAATACTGGCATTGGCCAGCAGGGCACTTACACTGTGCTCCAGAATGGTTTTCCCGGCGAGTTTCAGGTACTGCTTGGGTATGGCGGCGTTCATCCGACTGCCGATTCCAGCGGCCGGAACCACGCCCCAGCAGCGCTGCCCGGCCGCCATCAGGGCGTTTGCCCAACGGTGGGCGGCGGGGTTGTTTCGGTCGCGGGCGTCGGCGCCTCCCCGTGGGCTGTAATGGCTGAGTCGGGAGCAGTCCCGGGAGGATCGACAAACTGGAAGAAGGTTTCGCCCTCGCGAATCAGCCCCAACTGCTCCCGGGCTCGCTGTTCCAGGCCCTTGTTGCCAGTCTGCAGGTCCAGCACCTCACGTTCCAGCGCGGCGTTGCGCTCCTCCAGTTGCTGGTTGATCCTGGCCTGCTCATCGATCTGCCGTTCCAGCCGACTGTATTCAGCCAGGCTGCCCTCGGCAATCCACAGTCGGTACTGCAGCACAACCAACAGCAGTAACAGACCCGCGAGCAACCAGCGCAAGATCAGCCCCTGCGGGAGAATTCCGCCAGACCCCGGTAGGGCGCCCGGCCAGCCAACTCTGCCTCGATGCGCAACAGGCGGTTATACTTGGCCACCCTGTCGGAGCGGCACAGAGAGCCCGTTTTGATCTGCCCGGCTGCTGTCGCAACGGCCAAATCGGCAATAGTAGTGTCTTCCGTTTCACCCGAGCGGTGCGAGATAACCGCGGTATAGCCTGCAGTTTTGGCCATGGCGATGGCATCGAGGGTCTCGGAGAGGCTGCCTATCTGGTTGAACTTGATCAGGATGGAATTCGCGATGCCCTTGTCGATACCCTCCTGCAGGATGCGGGTGTTGGTCACGAACAGGTCATCCCCTACCAACTGCACCTTGTCGCCAATCTTGTCGGTGAGTATCTTCCAGCCCGCCCAGTCCGACTCGTCCAGTCCATCCTCTATTGAGATAATGGGATGGTTCGCGGCCAGGGCCGCCAGGTAATCGGCAAAGGCCTCGCTGTTGAACTGCTTGCCCTCTCCTGCCAGGTCATACACACCGTCGCGATAAAACTCTGAAGCCGCACAGTCCAGGGCAAGGGTGACATCACTGCCCAGGGTATAGCCCGCATTGCCCACGGCCTCGGCGATCACCTCCAGGGCCGCCTCATTGGAGGGCAGGTTGGGTGCAAATCCGCCCTCATCACCCACCGCGGTGCTCAGTCCTCGCCCGGACAGCACTTTCTTGAGCTGATGGAATATCTCGGCGCCGGCGCGCAGGGCCTCACTGAAGGTAGGCGCTGCCACAGGCTGGATCATGAACTCCTGAATATCCACGTTGTTATCAGCGTGTTCACCGCCGTTGAGAATATTCATCATCGGTACCGGCATGCTGAGCTCTGTGGTGCCATTGATATTGGCGATGTGCTGGTACAGCGGAATATTCTGTGCAAGAGCCGCGGCCTTTGCAGATGCCAGCGACACGGCCAGTATCGCGTTGGCACCAAACTTGGCCTTGTTGTCAGTACCGTCGGCGGCAATCATTACCGCGTCCAATTCACGCTGTTCCGACGCGTCGCGCCCCAACAACAGATCCCGGATAGGGCCGTTAACATTGCCGACAGCCTGCAACACACCCTTGCCGAGGTACCGGGCAGCGTCGCCGTCACGCAACTCCAGCGCTTCGCGCGACCCCGTAGAGGCCCCTGAGGGTGCGCAGGCGGCTCCGACATGGCCAGACGCCAGGGTGACTTCCGCCATAACCGTGGGGTTGCCGCGAGAATCCATGACCTCGAAGGCCTGTATGTTCGTGATATCGCTCATTGATCTAACTCCGTTTAACTGGCTTGTAAGCAGGCTATCCTGTAACTAGGCAATGTCCAACGGTGGCAATGACTTCACAAGGTCATCCACCGCCTTTACCTGGGCCAGGAAGGGTTCGAGTTGCGCCAGCGGCAATGCGCTGGGTCCGTCACACAGGGCCTTGTCCGGCTCGGGGTGAGCCTCCAGGAACAGGCCCGCCAGGCCGACGGCCATCCCGGCCCGGGCCAGATCTGTCACCTGCGAGCGACGACCGCCAGAGGCCGCGCCGCCGGGATCCCTGCACTGCAGGGCGTGCGTGACGTCGAAAATCAGCGGGGCATTGGCGCAAGCCTTCTTCATCACTCCGAACCCCAACATATCGACCACCAGGTTGTCGTAGCCGAAGTTGCTGCCACGCTCGCACAGCAGGATCCGGTTATTGCCGCACTCGGCAAATTTTTCCGCTACATTCGCCATCTGGGACGGGCTGAGGAACTGTGGTTTCTTGATATTGATGATGGCACCGGTGGCAGCCATGGACTCCACCAGATCAGTCTGACGTGCGAGAAACGCAGGCAATTGCAGGATATCGCAAACCTCGGCGACAGGTGCTGCCTGTTCGGGGGTATGCACATCAGTGATAACCGGCACACCGTATGTCGACTTCACTTCGGCCAGGATCGACAGCCCCTCTTCAAGCCCGGGCCCCCGATAGGAGTGAATGGAGGAGCGATTGGCCTTGTCAAAAGAGGCTTTGAAAACGTAGGGAATGCCCAGACGAGAACAAACCTCGGCATAATGCCCTGCGACCTCCAGGGCGAAGTCCCTGCTCTCCAGGACGTTAACGCCGCCCAGCAATACAAAAGGGGCCGTATTGTCAAAGCGTATGCCCTCTAACGAGACAGTCTGGTCAGTCATGGCCGTACCTCAATATGCGTATTAAAAACAGGGTGCCGCCTAGGCGGCCCTGACCCTGGCATGGGCCATCGCAGCTTCAATATAGCTGGTGAACAGAGGATGCCCTCCCCGGGGATTGGATGTGAACTCAGGGTGAAACTGGCAGGCAATAAACCAGGGGTGATCCGGCAGTTCGACGATCTCTACCAGGGAGCGGTCAGCCGACCAGCCCACAACACCCATACCGGCATCGCGTAACTGATCGAGGTAATTATTATTGATCTCATAGCGGTGGCGATGGCGCTCCATAACGGTTTCCGCACCATAGACTTCACGCACTTTGCTGCCTTCGTCCAGGTGACAGAGCTGGGCGCCCAAACGCATGGTCCCGCCCTTGTCCGAGCTTTCGTCGCGGGATTCGGTCTTGCCGTCGACATTCATCCACTCGGTGATCAGCGCCACGATAGGATGCGGCGTCGCCGGGTTCATCTCAGTAGAGTCGGCGCCCTCCAGGCCACAGACATTGCGAGCGTATTCCACCAGGGCGACGTGCATACCCAGACAGATACCCAGGAAGGGTATCTTGTTCTCACGGGCATAGCGCACGGCAGTGATCTTGCCCTCCACGCCGCGATCCCCGAACCCACCGGGAACCAGGATGGCGTCGATACCCTCCAGCACACCAGTGCCCTTGCGTTCGATGTCCTCGGCGTCGATGTACTCAACCTTCACTTCGGTGAGGTTTTGCAGCCCGGCATGCTTGAGCGCTTCATTAAGTGACTTGTAGGCATCGAGGAGGTCGACGTACTTGCCCACCATGGCTACCCGCACCTGGCCGGTGGTTTCGCTGAATTCCCGCTCCAGCACATCCTCCCAGTCGGACAGGTCTGCCTCGGACTTGCATTCGATACCGAAGCGCTCTACCACAAAGTCGTCGAGGTGGTGGTCGCGCAACATACCTGGAATAAGGTAGATAGAGTCCGCGTCCAGCAGCGGGATTACCGCTCGCTCTTCCACATTGGTGAACAGGGAGATCTTCTTGCGCGCGCTCTCCTCGATATCCACCGCGCAGCGGCACAGCAGGATGTCCGGCTGCAGGCCGATAGAGCGCAATTCCTTGACAGAGTGCTGGGTGGGCTTGGTCTTGATTTCACCGGCGGTGGCAATATAGGGAACCAGTGTCAGGTGCATCAGCAAAGCGCGACTGGCGCCCAGCTCCACTTTCAGCTGCCGTGTCGCTTCCAGGAAGGGCAGGCCTTCTATATCGCCAACAGTGCCGCCGATCTCGACAATCGCCACTTCTGCATCGCCCGCGCCCAGTATCACCCGGCGTTTGATCTCGTCTGTAATATGGGGAATCACCTGCACCGTACCACCCAGGTAGTCGCCCCTGCGCTCTTTGCGCAGCACCGTGTTATACACCCGGCCCGTGGTGAAGTTGTTGGTGCGCTTCATAGTGGTGTGGGTGAAACGCTCGTAATGTCCCAGGTCGAGATCGGTCTCGGCGCCATCTTCGGTCACGAAGACCTCGCCGTGCTGAAACGGGCTCATGGTACCCGGATCGACATTGATATAGGGATCCAGCTTGAGCAGGGTGACCTTGATACCGCGCGCCTCAAGCACCGCTGCAAGAGAAGCCGCGGCAATCCCTTTACCCAGAGACGAAACCACACCACCTGTGACGAAGACGTAACGCGTCATAATAGCCTTTTTACTATGCTGTATTGCCAGACAAAAACACGCTCACTCAGCCCCCGTAGGGAATGAAATCGACGGGTGCGAGTCCTGCGAAAAGATGGGAAGTCAGGCTACCAGAAAGCCGCAGCCAGCTCAATCGAAAGCAGTGGTGATGTTGCGCTCCCAACACGGCTGCCAGAGGTCGTCTCCCGCCACCGCGGCAGTCACCAGGCGGGTCGAATCGCACAGCCAGAGGTCGCCCACGGCCAGCAGCTCCCCATCAAGTGATAGCAGCGGTACCCGATCGCGCCACCAGGGAGGTATATCGCTCTCCTGCAGGAGTTTCTTCAGGCTGGCACTGCCGGCCCTGCCCCTGGGCCGGCAACGCTCGCCGCCCAGCCGCCAGGTAATCTCCAGCTGTTCCCCGGGGGCCAACCTGAGCCCCTCCCCGGGCGCGGGCGCCAGCCACAAACGTCCACCATCGGGCAATGCAAGGCTTTCGCCAATCGCCAGGGACAGCGAGTGATCCCCGGGGGCGCCCCCCTCAATACCGGGCAGCAGGTAGAGCCCATCACGAAAGCGCTGCAGGACGTAGGCGCTGCAGTGCAGTCGCGGCTTGCCGGAGGCGGCTGCATCTCCGAGCTGGCGCAGGAACTCGTCCAGGGCGGCCCGGTCCGGGGCCGGGAGGTCCGCCGCGCGCAGCCAGTGCCGCAGTGCCATAGCCGCCTCCCCGGGCCCACCGGAACTCAGCTGGGAAAGTGCAATTCCCGGATCGCCCATGACACTGTATACCGTTGGCGGCGCCGGCACCGCGCGGGCCAACTGCGCGGCAGCATCACCTATATGGGCACTGGCCCGAACCACAGTCTGGCGATACCCCGGCCAGCGCGCGGCAACCAGCGGCAAGATCTCTTTACGCAGGTAGTTACGGTCCATCGCCGTATCGCTGTTACTGGGGTCCTCTACACAGGACAACCCGCGTTGACTGGCGCAGGCCTCAAGCCGCGAGCGGGGCTGCTGCAGTAGCGGGCGCACCAGGCTTCCGCGCCCCAGGGGCCTGGTTACGGGCATTGCCGCCAGGCCCTGCACCCCGGCTCCGCGCAGCAGGCGCAGCAGGAATGTTTCAACCTGATCATCCGCATGATGCCCCAGAAACAGGACTTCCCCTGCCTGCAATTGTTGTTCAAACAAGCCGTAACGGGCCTCGCGGGCCGCATCCTCCAGGCCGCGCCCGGCAGCCGTCACCTCTGCCGCCAGACAAAGCAGCGGAACCTGCAGGCCCCGGCACAGGCCTTCACAGTGTTGCTGCCACTTGTCGGCATCAGCCTGTAGTGAGTGGTTCACGTGGATAGCCACCAGCGGCGGCGCCGCATTGTGCTGGCACCAGTCGCACAGCAACTGCAGCAGGACGGAGGAATCGACACCCCCACTCAGACCCACGTGCCAGCGCGGAGCCTCCAGCAATGTCTCGAGCAGGGGATCCAGCGCCCGGTGAGTCAACAGCGCGTCAGCCATAATAACCCGCGGCTTGAAGGGCGGCCTGGGCCCGCCTAGTTACCGTAGGACATCAGGCGCTGGTAGCGCTTGGCCAGCAGATCCTCAAGGGGTAATTGCCCCAGAGCAATCAACTGTTCCAGCAGGTGGGCCTTGATCCTATTCGCCATTTCCTCCGGGTCGCGGTGGGCGCCCCCGAGTGGTTCGGGAATGGTTGCATCTACAATTCCGAGCTCCTGCAGCACTGAGGATGTCACGCCCATGGCCGCAGCGGCCTCCGGGGCATTCTCGGTGCTCTTCCAGATGATATTGGCGCAGCCTTCGGGCGAGATGACGAAATAGGTTGAATACTGCAGCATGACCAGATGGTCTCCTACACCTATACCCAGCGCACCGCCGGAACTGCCCTCACCGATGACCACGCAGATAATAGGCGTCGCCAGCCTGGACATCACTGCCAGGTTGCGGGCGATCGATTCACTGATACCGCGTTCCTCCGAATCGATGCCCGGGTAGGCTCCCGGGGTATCGATCAGGGTAATGACCGGCAGCTTGAATCGTTCGGCTGTTTCCATCAGGCGCAGAGCCTTGCGATAACCCTCAGGCTTGGGCATGCCGAAATTGCGCAACACCTTGTCCTTTACCGCGCGCCCTTTCTCCTGGCCAATCACCATGACAGGCTGGCCTTCCAGCCGGGCCACACCACCCACGATAGCCCGGTCGTCACCAAAGTGACGGTCGCCGTGCAATTCGTCGAATTCCTCGAATACCAGTGGCAGGTAATCCATGGTGTAGGGGCGCAGCGGGTGCCGCGCCACCCGGACCGTGTCCCAGGGGCTGAGATTAGAGTAGATTTTTTCGGTGAGCTTGGTGCTCTTCGCGCGCAGCGTCTCGATTTCTTCGCTGATATTGATCTCATTGTCCGAGCCAACGAGGCGCAACTCCTCGATCTTGACCTCCAGATCGGCGATTGGCTGTTCGAAATCGAGATAATTGGGGTTCATGCGACACGACACTCACTGGAGAACAAGAGCGGCCAGTGTACAAAAATATTGGGATGCAGACCAATAGCAGATCACCCGAGAAAAACGGCACTATGCAGCAAAAGCAAGGGGCGCTGCACGGCGCCGCTGCAACCCGCGCCACCGGGCTGTCACATGCGATGTGGGCCCGGATGAGATCCCCACCCGCACCGCGCTCAGTCTGCCAGGTATATCCTCACGTCCCGGAACGCCGCCGATTCGTCAAGGTCGGGCAGCGTGCAACTCGCCTGGCGAGCTATCTGCCGGTAGGGCGGGTGATCAAAGTCCTTAACCCGGGAATCCGCGACCAGCACCTTCTGGGCCCGACCGACAAAACGCTGCAGCCAGCTGAGATTGGCCCTGTCATAAAGCACATCCGCGACGATAATCAGGTCGATATCGCCCCGCACACGGTCAAAGTCTGCGGCATAGACCAGATCCACGCCACAGCGCCGGGCATTACTACGGGTTGCTGCCAACGCCAGCGGATCGATATCACAGGCGATAACCTCGGCGGCGCCGGCCATGGCGGCAGCAATGGCTACCACCCCCGAGCCACAACCAAAATCCAGCACGCGCTTGCCCTGCACCCACTGCGGCTGTTCCAGCAAATAGCGTGCGAGCACCTGCCCGGAAGCCCAGCAAAAGACCCAGTACAAAGGGTTGTCCATAACCCGCCGCACAGCCTCCGGAGAGAGCCCTTCCTGAGGGTAATCGCTGGCCAGTAGCAACAGGCGCACCGCCGGTGTAGCGGGCAAGGCGACCTCCTCCAGTTTGGCCCCGGGTAATATTCGTTGCAGCGATTCACGCAGCAAATTGTCGTCAGGCATGGTGGTACCTGGTGCGCAAAAAAAACGCATGTTAGCACCGTCAGCAATGCTGCCCACACAGATCGTTGCGCAACAGTCGTATGCCGGCGCCACAGGGTTCTATAGAATACAGGCCATGCTCGAGCCCCCACCTTATCTTGTCCCGCACAGCCAGGAAGAAATTCGCATTCTGTACGAGGACGCCGACCTGCTGCTGGTGCGCAAACCCGACCTTCTGCTCACCATCCCCGGCCGCCATCCCCTCAACAAGGACTGCCTGATAACCCGGTTACAGCAACACTATCCCTCGGCAAGCATCGTCCACCGACTCGACCTCGACACCTCGGGCGTCATGGTTGTCCCGCTGAACA
The DNA here is from genome assembly GCA_963765545.1 of uncultured Gammaproteobacteria bacterium. Lineage (GTDB taxonomy): Bacteria > Pseudomonadota > Gammaproteobacteria > Pseudomonadales > Halieaceae > JARRPM01. Next base: position 1,680,126 of record CAVXWW010000004.1, read on the forward strand.
AACCCACCCACGCCCATATCAGTCGCCAGTTCCAGCAGCGGCAAGTGGAAAAAACCTATCACGCGGTTGTTTACGGCATCATTCCCGAAGACCGGGGCGAGATCGACCTGCCCATAGCCACCGATTGGGAGAACCGGCCCAGGCAGATGATCTGTCACGAGCGCGGCAGGCAGGCACTGACTCGCTTCGAAGTACTGGAACGCGGCAGCGACCGCACCAGGGTGTTACTGAAACCTGTCACCGGTCGCTCGCATCAGTTACGCATCCATATGCGCGAACTGGGCCACCCTATCCTGGGGTGTGACATGTACGCCCATCCCGAGGCGCTGGCCATGGCATCCCGCCTGTTACTGCATGCAACCGTCCTCGCCTTCGAACACCCCGCCACTGGGGAATGGTTGTCAGGAGAATGCCCGCCAGATTTCTAGGGGCTGTGGCCACGGCGACACGGATGACTTCAGGTTAACTTTCACCCAGGTAACTGCACCAATCACTCCAGCTACCGGCATACAGTGTTGCATCGTCTCTTCCCAGCAGCGCCAGGCTGAACAGATTGACACAAGCAGTCACGCCAGAGCCACAGTAGACAACCAGTTGTTCAGCCTCCAGTGCCTCACCCCAGTGTGCCCGCAAGTCGTCGGCTTCACGCATTTTGCCGTCCGCTGAGGTCACCCCCTGCCAGGGCCGGTTGACCGCTCCGGGAATGTGTCCGGCAATGGGGTCGATGGGCTCCTCCAGCCCCTGGTAACGACGCTCCTCCCTGGAGTCCACCAGCAATGCGCCCCCCTGCTGAAGGGTGCGAAGGGCATCGATATCACACCAGTCGCTGAACTGCCCCTGCCCACCGGCCGCACCGGTCCCCGGCTGGTTTGCGTCGGTTTCGGGCCGACCACCCGTTGCAAGCCAGGCCTGGTAGCCGCCATTGAGCAACCGCGGGGGACGGTATCCAAGGCTGCGCATCAACCACCACAGCCGTGCTGCAAAGGCAAAACGCGTATCGTCGTAGGCGATGACATCGGTGTCTTTACGCACACCGTAGCTGGTCAGCAACGCGACAAAACGCTGCGCCTCCGGCAACGGATGCCGGCCACCATGCGCGGAGACAAGGCCCGACAGGTCGCTTCCAAGGTCCAGGTAATATGCGCCCGGAATATGGCCCTCGAGGTACTGGCGTCGGCCAGCCCCGGGATCTGCAAGGGAATAGCGGCAGTCAAAAATAAGCTGCCGCGGGAAAGTCGCCAATTGTTCAGCTTCGATCAGCATCGATTATGATTTCCACGCAGTCTAATTGCGCCTCGGGCTGCTGCAGCAGCCGGCATTGCTAAAGAGTAGGCGAGTCGAAGGAAATTCACTAGACTTGGTTTGATCGATGTACGGGGTATCACCTTGGTTACCACCACTCGCACCACTTCGAAGCTGATGATTGTGGCAACGCCGAACCGCTCGGCCAGCTGGCGTGCCAACAAATTGGTTCTGATCGCCCTTGCGATACCGTCACTGGGCATTGCCACCGGCTTCGCCATGATAGGCGCATGGCCCATTTTGCCCTTTGCCGGGCTGGAATTGCTGGCGGTGGGCTCGGCGCTCTATTATGTCAACTGGAAATTACAGTACCGTCATGTAATCACCCTGAGCGAGGACTGCGTCTATATCGACAAGGGCTTCTATGCCCCCAGGCAGAGCTGGAAGTTCCCGCGCCAGGGTACTGGCCTGGCCATAGTGCCCGAACAACACCCCTGGGACGGGCCCGGCCTGTCACTGCAGGGTACGGGCGAATCGGTCAGCGTGGGCGAATTCCTCAATCGCGACGATAGCCTGAAGCTCGCCAATCTGCTGCGCCAGGAATTTCGCGTTGGCAGCTACAGTGCGCAGGGCAACAGGCTCTTCTAGGGCACCTCTGAACAATGGCAATCGCGCTCAGCGGAGCGCGATTGCCATTGTTCAGAGGTGCCCTAGATATCCCCAAAGTCACCGTGGCGACCTTTGCCCCGGGCGAACCGGGTAGCACCCGCCACGGTCTCACGACTCTCTATAACCTCCATACCGCGTCGAAATTCGTTCGCCATGGCCTGCTCCATGGGTAAATCCCACTGCTCACAGGCGCTCAGGCGATCAGAACGCAGGCAGTTTGGCGGAAAGCGACACAGCTCGCCCGCCAGTTCCAGGGCAGCATTGAGCGCCTCCCCGTCAGCTACAAGCCGATTGGCCAGACCTATCTGCATGGCCTCCTCAGCCCCAACCGCACGGCCCGTGAGTATCAGGTCCATGGCCCGACTGTGGCCTATCAGCCGGGGCAGGCGGACAGTACCGCCGTCGACCAGTGGCACGCCCCAGCGGCGACAATACACACCCATTACCGCACTTTGCTCCATTACCCGCAGGTCACACCAAAGGGCGAGCTCCATGCCCCCGGCCACCGCATGACCGGCGATGGCAGCGATGACCGGCTTACCGAGCAACATACGCGACGGACCCATTGGGCCATCCCCTTCGGGCGCCAGTTGATTGCTTTGCGCCTCGGCAGCCACTGCCTTGAGGTCGGCCCCTGCGCAGAACGTCCCGAACTCACCGTGCAGAATGGCCACATCGCTGTCAGGGTTGGCATCAAACGCCCTGAAGGCCTGCGCCAGCGCGTGAGCAGTGGGGCCATCCACAGCATTGCGCACCTCGGGACGCGACAAGCGCACGATAGTAATGCGATCGCGAATATCCACCCTGACTGAATCCATATTTCATCACCTTATTGCGCGTTTGTCTGTGTGGGGAGTTTACCCCAATGCGAGGCGGCATGGCCCCCTGTGGACGCGGACCATGCCAGCCCCTATCATCATCGGCTGACCCCTGGCAGGTACAGATTAAAATGCGTATGAGAACCGTCATCACCCTGTGGCTGCTAGCCAGCCTGGGGGGCTGCTCCGAGTCGCAGGAACCCATGACCGTTACAGTCTCGCAGCGCCCCTCCGGCAACCTGCTGCCGGTTAACAAGGAAGTCCTCACCTTTCGGGCAGCGCCGAATGCAGACCGCAATGCCTACTTCGGCGATCTTCATGTACACACGGGATATTCATTTGACGCCTATGTTTTTGGCAATACGACCCTGCCTGCGGATGCCTACCGGTACGCCAGGGGTGAGGCACTGAACCACCCCAGCGGCTACAGCATTCAGCTGCAACAGCCGCTGGACTTTTATGCCGTGACAGACCATGCAATGTTTATGGGACTGGTGCGCGCTGCCGCCGATACCAGCACCCGATTCTCCCAGTACCCGGTGGCCGAACCACTGCACAACATCAATGCCTGGTACAACATGAACGATTTAAGCCTGGCAAAAAGAGCCCGCAATTTTGCCGCTTTCCTATCCAACAGCATAAATGAGCTACTCGAGGGTGCTATCGACCCACAGGTCGTCGAGGCCGTGACGCGGTCGGCCTGGCACGACACGGTGCTCGCCGCCGATGACGCCTATGTTCCCGGGACCTTCACCACTTTTGCCGCGTTCGAATACACCACCTCCACCGACGACATGGGTAACCTGCACCGCAACGTTATCTTTAAAGATACCGACCGCCTGCCGGCGGTGCCCTTTTCACGCTTCAATTCGCAGAATCCCGAAGGCCTTTGGGCATGGATGGATGAGCTGCGTAGTGACGGTATCGAGAGCCTGGCGATCCCCCATAACTCCAACGGCTCCAACGGCCAGATGTTCAAACTGACAGACTGGGCAGGTGACCCGATGGACGATGACTATTCCACCGTGCGCCTGCGCAACGAACCACTGGTAGAGGTCACCCAGGTAAAGGGCACTTCCGACACTCACCCGCTGCTGTCAAAGAATGATGAGTGGGCCGATTTTGAAATCGCCCCCTACCGGGTTGCAACCCAACTCCACAGCGAACCGAGCGGGGGCTACGTGCGCGATGCCTACCTGCGCGGCCTGCAATTGGGCGGGGCTGGCGCCGTTAACCCTTACAAGTTCGGACTGATCGGCGCCAGCGATACCCACAACAGCGCCACCTCGGTGGAGGAGCGCAACTACTTCTCGAAGGTCGGGATGCTGGATGGAACGGCGGAACTACGCGGTTCAATTCCCGCGTCTTTTGTCGCCGGCACCCTACTGAAATGGCGCGCACCGGCACTCCTGAAACAGGTCGATGGCAGGGATTACATGGTCGGCGGGGCCTTTGAATTCTGGTCTGCCTCCGGGCTGGCCGGCGTGTGGGCAGAGGAAAATACCCGTGAGGCAATCTATCGCGCCTTCCGGCGCAAGGAAACCTTTGCGACCAGCGGGCCCCGCATGAAAGTGCGTTTTTTCGCAGGCTATAATTTTGAACCTGAACTGCTGGATAGCCCCCAGATGGCGGCAACTGCCTACCGCACAGGCGTAACCATGGGCAGCGACCTGGAGGCTGAGGCAGCACGGGAGCCCCGCTTCCTGGTCTGGGCAACGGCAGACCCGGCTGGCACCGCATTGCAACGGGTGCAGGTGATCAAGGGATACCTGGAAGGCGGTGAGCACCGCGAACGAATCTATGATGTGGCCTGTTCGGACGGGGCAGTACCTGACCCTGCCACAGGGCGTTGCCCCGATAACGGAGCGCGGGTCGATTTGACCGACTGTTCCCTGACCGCTGGTGTCGGCGCCCCGGAACTGAAAGCCCTGTGGCGGGATCCGGATTTTTCCCCTGACCAGGAGGCATTCTATTATGTGCGGGTGCTGGAAAACCCAAGCTGCCGCTGGTCTACCTGGGATGCCATACGTGCCGGTGTGGCGCCGCGCAGTGACCTGCACAGCACCATCCAGGAAAGAGCCTGGTCATCACCGATCTGGTATCGTCCCGGACAGGAAGGTCCCCGACAGGAAGGTCCCGGACAGGAAAGTCCCGGACAGGAAGGTCCCGGAGACGTCGATTCTGATCGAAAAGTAAAACTCACCCCGGCTGAGATAGCCGGGGCTGCCTGACACTAGAGAGGCGGTATACGCAGGTTCTGGCCCACTTTGATCTTGTCGGGATCTGTCAGCATGGGCTGATTCGCCTCGAAGATAACCATATACTTGCTCGCCGCCCCATAGTGTTCCTGGGCGATTTTGCTAAGGGTATCGCCAGATTTGACTGTGTAAAAAGTCGATTCTGCGGCGACGGGCGCTGCCTCACCCTCTGGGGCGTCTACCTGCATCTGGCAATCCACCTGGGCGATGCCAAACTGGTTACCCGCGCAAAGTACAATCTTTTCCATGGCTTCCTGGCTGGGTGCTGAACCCGTCAGCACGGCGGTCTCGCCATTAACCTTGACGCCTACCTGTTCGCCATCGACATCCAGCTGAGCCACCATGCGGCTGATATTCTGCTCGCGCAACTCATTGACCCGGGCGGGCGGCACATCGACAGTCTCGGTTACCTTGTCTTCTCCGGCGTCAGACAAAAAATCAAATAGTCCCATTATTCAGTGCTCTCCTGATTAAATATTCACAATAGCGCGGGGCCGCTGTGAGCCATGACCCCTGCGCTTGATTAAATGACACACCATGTGTGGCGCCCCCACACTATAGTCCAGTATTTGCGGGATGCAACGGATAGCGAAACCAGGAATGGCGACACGATCACCCCGCTTGTATCGTAACCCCACAGGTATCACTAACCAAAAGGTCAGACATAGTGAACAAGGTGCTATTTTCCATTATCAATCCGGTGGTCAAGTGCGTACTGCGCTCACCTCTTCACCGACTCATGAGTCACAACACCGTGCTTCTGGAGTTCACAGGCCGAAAAAGCGGAAGAGCTTACTCAACGCCTGTGGGCTATTACGCTACAGGCCTGGAGGTACGTTGCTTTACCGATAGGAACAACCAGTGGTGGCGCAATCTGGCCGGCGTGAAGGAGATCGGTTTAACAGTGAAGGGGCAGAGACTCACCGGCAAACCCAGCGTGGATGCGAGCGGCGGGCCCGACACTCGCAAGGCACTAAAAGAACTGCTACTGGCAAGCCCAAGAGATGCTTCCTATGCCGGAGTCAGCTTCTACCCGACTGGAGCGCCTGTCGCCGGGGATATCGAGAAAGCCATCTCTGGGATGATTTATATATCGGTGGAAATACTGGATGGGGCCGCTTAAAGGCGCACCGCGCTGCTTGACCCAGCCTATGGTCTATCGTGACCACAGGATTTATATTACGATGCCTGAGAGACTCCTCACCGGCTCTACCACCCCCCCTGGGTGAAGGGGGAGAGAACTGCGAATGTTTAGCGATGCGAAACTCTGGCTGATCGGCAACGAACCCGTTATCAGCGCCATTGTAGGCCTTGTAACACTATCAGCAGCTGTCTGGGGCCTGATGCGGTTGCGTTACCTGGAATCCGAAGGAGTTGCGGGGCGTGCGGCCGGCGAGACGCTTCAACCAAATACCTCAGAAGATATAAACCCCGACACGCCCCCACCAAGACTGCGCGGCACTCCCAGGAAACTATTTAATCTTGGCATCACCCAAAAATCGCAAATAGAGGAGATTGTTGCCTCTCGTACTATCAACGTAACCGTTATTGCAATGCTGTCGCTAAATGTGGTGTGGATCATAGCTGGCTTGATGGTTAATGGCTTTGTCTACTTTACCATTTTGAACTGCGTAGTATTCCTGGCGGGGCTCCTGATTCTAATTCTTCAGGCAGGGGGTCGCAGCGATACAGCCCGCTGGATACTGCTGGTGGCAACCTACAGCTACTGGTCCAGCATACAGTTAAGCGTTGGAAAAATGTGGGGAGTGGAATACTTCCTTGTCATTCTCTGCCTGCTACCGATACTGCTTTTTAAACGCTATGAGTATCTTCAAAAAAGTGCCGCGGTAGCATTACTACTAGGATTTATGGCGCTCCAGCTACTGCTTTCTCGAGTCTATAATAGCGGCCTGCTTAACCTCGACGAACCTCTCTTAAAGATCGGTTACAGCGTTAACATGGCTGTTCTATGCGTTATGGTAATCGCCATAGTCACATACTACTCCAGGTTCTCGCTGGACAGTTTTCAAGCGCTTGAAACCCAAAAAGACAAAGCCGACAAGCTGGTGAAATCAGTGTTTCCAAAGGATGTTATCCAACAGATAAGGGAGAACTCGAAAACGGTTGCCGCCTACCGAGACGAAGCCGCCGTAATATTTGTAACGCTAGCGGGATTTGAGGACCTATATCACAGAATCACCGCCAGACAACTGGTAGAAATGATGGGCGCAATATTTCTGAAAGTTGACGAGTTGCTGGAAAAGCACAGGATCGAAAAAATCAACATGTTGGGCACCCACTATGTGGCTGCCTCCGGAGTGTTCGAAGAAGGTGCAGCCAATTATGCGGCGGTCGCTCGATTTGCCCTGGATGTGACCGCTGAGGTCGCTAAGTTCGGTGAGGCAATGAATCACAACTTCAGCGTGCGCGCAGGTGTATCAGTCGGACAGGTCGTCAGCGGTGTTATTGGGGACGCCAGACCCTGCTTCGATATATGGGGAGAGACGGTTGAACTTGCAGCAAGCTATGCAGGACGCTGCTGTCAAAAACACTGTGGTAGTGAGTGAACGCGCGTACTGGCGACTAAGAGATCGATTTGAATTTGCGGAAATGACGGGTCATGAAAGCAGTTACATCCTGCTAAGAGAGCGCAGTGACAATATTATGAGCACAAATAGCTCACTATGATATCCGCCGTTACCCATTGGCTTTCCATTAACGAAGCCTTCATAAGCTCCGTTGTAGGCTTGGGAAGCCTTGTGGCGCTAGCATGGGGCCTGATCAAAATCATCTACCAGAGTCCGTCCAGGTCAATAGTGCGAGCTCGTTCCGCATCTGAGAAGTCCCATTTTTTTCGTCACATTCCAATGACACTTTTTATCCCAATTCTTAATCTGGGGATTGGCCATCACATCAATATTGAGGACAGAATCGCGGCCAGGACCGTAAATTTTTCCGCAATAGGATTGATAATCTTCAGCGTCGCGTTGATGCTCTTCACTGTCGTCAACCCCGACGTTAAACCTCTAGGAATAATCCATGGAATATGCTTTCTCGCCTGCCTGCTCATATTGCGCCTGCAGGCGGAAGGAAAGCTTGGCATCGCGCGATGGCTGTTTTTGTTTATCGTCATGTTGGAATGGACAGGTACGCAGATCTATATCGGCCCCTGGCACGGAAACGAGTATGTACTAGCTGCAATCGTGGTATTCCCCATACTGCTTTTCAAGGGCGGTGAACTACAGCAACGTTTACTTGCCCTTATTCTGATAGCGGCATTCGCCCTGCTCACAATTATCTCGAGTATCTTTATCGATATTAAGCCCATAGAGCTCCACGCTGGAATGCACCTTATAGGTTACTACCTGGTTATGGTTAGCGTTACACTACTCGTTTTCTTTGTAGTCAATTTTTATGTCAATTTTTCGGTTGCGAGTTTCAGTGAACTGGAACTTGAGCACATGCGAACAGAGGAGCTTGTAAATTCGATATTCCCTGAGGAGGTCCTGCGCCACATCAATGCCGAGAATCATCTGGTAGCAGAATCCCATGAAGAAGCCACGGTAATTTTTGTTACAGTCGGCGGCTTCGAAAGCCTCTACCAAAGAATATCCGCAGTCCAGCTCGTGGAATTGATGAGTGAGATTTTCGTAAAATTTGATGAGCTGCTGGTTTTGCATGGAGTAGAAAAAATCAACACCTTGGGCACACACTATGTCGGGGCAAGCGGTGTATTCAACAGGAACACACCTGAACATGCAGCAGTTGCTCGTTTCGCTCTCGATATTCTGAAGGCGGTCCAGGCCTTCAGTGAAAAGCTCAACCATCGATTTACACTGCGAGCGGGTATATCAACCGGCCAGGTCATCAGCGGTGTCATTGGAAGCGCTCACCCCTGCTTTGATATCTGGGGGGAAACCGTGGAACTGGCGAACTCCATGAGCGACACGGCCATGGATAACTCCATAGTCGTTAACGAATCCGCCTTTTGGCGCCTCAAAGACATGTTCGAATTTGCCGAAATGCCAGGAGAAAGTGGCAGCTATCTGCTTCTACAGGCTAAAGGGTGAACAGGCGCTGAATCTACGCCAGCAGGGCCGGACCTGGCGGATAAGGATATTGATTTTCGACTTGGTACGGTGATGAGTGCTGGCGTTTTCAGGGAACAAACTCACCAGTACGTGCGTAAACCTGTAGTCAGGCCCCAGCCCTTGTATTCACCGCCATCGTTCGCGTCATCCTCCATCTTCGCGTACTGCAGCCCCGTCTGCCACTTGAGCTTCTGACCATAGATATACACGTTAAGGCCCAGGTAGAACTCGTTATAGCGATTGCCTTTACCGCTCACGACCTCCCGTTCATAGCGACCCAGCTTGAGACCGTTGTCATCAGAGCTGTCAAGGTAGGTGTAACGCAACACCACCTGCTGTTGCTCGCTGAAGGAGTAGAACGGCATCAGGGCGACACCCCACAGGTTGCTCTGCCTGTCCAGGCCATGCCCCGCGGACACATCAGTGGACAAGCCCCAGCCCCCGCTTTGCCACTGAGTCGCCAGGGTCACTGTATGACGAAAATCTGGCGTGGCATTGCGTTCGTAGTCGTCGTCATCGTCCGTCTGGTCGTCGTCGTCCTTGCTGTTGTAAACGTAGTCGACCCGAACCAGCGCTTCATCCAACGCCATTTTCCGGGCAAAATTATGTCCTAGCGACAGCAGCGTGAGATAGCCAACATTGCTGAGGCCGATTTCTTCGCTGTCATCGCCCGAAAAAAAGCCGGCCCGGGAGGTCCAGTGCTCGCCGGGGTTGCCACTAACGTGCACGCCAGAAAAGTACTCATCTGTGGCCCAAAGGTTATTGGTCAGGTTATTGCGTTGCAGCGTCAACAGCTTCTTGGATGAGGTGGCGCCGTCCAGGGTAAAGCCCACAGACTGCTTCAGAAGCTTGAGGTCCCAGGCCGAACCTGGCGAGTACCCGATATAGGCATCGGTCAGCCGGTTATACTGGTCGTCAAACTGGTTATTGAGATCAAGATCGGCCTCCAGCTGGAGGGTATAGCCACCGCCAAACTCGGATTTAAAACCGAAACGAAAACGCCGCCAACGCATATCGCTGGCATCGTTGTCCGCGCCCTCCGGGACATCGTCCTCGTCTGCACTAAACCAATAGGCATCTGCCTGCAGGCGTCCGCTCAGAGCAAAGTAGCTCTCTTCATCCTCGCTTTCCCATAGCTTTGCATGGCTCCATACACGATCGAACATGGCACTGGATGCTTCATCCCCCTGGGCCATGGTATTTCCCTTGGACAGGCACAGCGCCAGGCAAGCGGAGAATGCTAACTTACGAATATCGTGGTCGCCCGAGCCCGTTTTCAATAACAAGCTATACAAGAGCTACTCCCCCATCGGAGCCGGTAAAAATCGGTTTGAGCCACAGCTGTGCGGTTCAGTACGAGCATTTTTTCAGCAGACAGAGCCACGACGACTCGGTTTTGCCGCGCAAGCCCCAACCATCACAGACCATTGGCATCATCGTCTCCTGTGGCTCACAACTACCGCGGATTAAACGGCTGCGTAGCCAGTTTACCTGAATCGACAACAATCACCGAGGACTCGGGCACGGGCTCCCACATCTTGCTCATCTGGGACAGTGGCTCGCAAACGATGGCACGTGCGTCATCCGCAATGCCTCGAAGGCTCGAACTCACCTCTTTGAGCGCGGCGATATCGCCACTGTGATAGAGGCTCCGGGACTGCTGTTCGCTAGAGTAACGCACGGCGAACAAACGTTGGCCGTCGCTAAGGCCTAAAGTCATTTGTAGCGGGTACTGTATGCCATTGCGGTGACCGACTACTTCAACGAACCCGGTCATTCTCTCCAGGGCCGCAATCGGGTCTGACTCCAGGCCAAAAGTGAGCGCAAGGTTGAACATCAGCTCGGAGTCAGTGGTGCCTTCGATCAACGGAAACAGCGTCGCATCAACGGCGAACGCCAGTTCGCGCCGAAGCCGTCGCCATTGGTAGTTTCTACGCCCTCTTTCGAGTTGAGGCTCTGATGGATGAGTGAATTTTCCGGCTTGAGAATCAATTCATCCATGTTTAGAGGTGATCCTACGTAACCAATCCAACGGCACATGACATAAAATCCTTATTAGTTTGTGACTCTTGGAAAAGTACCCTTAATCGTTGTAAATGACAAAGAGCGAAGCTCCGGTATACTCTGGGCCTCTCCGAATTGTAGTGTAATCCTATGAGCAAAAACTCTAACAAGGTCGGCTTTGTCAGTCTTGGCTGCCCCAAGGCGCTGGTGGATTCCGAGCGCATCCTTACCCAGCTCAAGATCGACGGCTACGACATCGTGCCCAGCTACGAGGATGCTGAAATCGTAGTGGTCAATACCTGCGGCTTTATAGACAGCGCCAAGCAGGAATCCCTGGATGCCATCGGCGAGGCCATCAGCGAAAACGGCAGGGTAATCGTGACGGGGTGCATGGGCAAGGGCGATGATGCCCGGGCCATTATGCAGGCACACCCCCAGGTACTAAGTGTGACCGGCCCCGCCGCCTATGAAGAAGTTGTTGGTGCGGTGCATCAATATGTGCCCCATACCCCGGAGCACGACCCGTTCCAGGACCTGGTGCCGCCCCAGGGCGTCAAGCTGACCCCGCGCCACTACGCCTACCTGAAAATTTCCGAAGGCTGCAACCACCGCTGCAGCTTCTGCATTATACCCTCCATGCGCGGGGACCTGGTCAGCCGCCCCATCGGTGATGTTATGGAGGAGGCGGAGCGACTGGTTCGCGCCGGCGTGCGGGAACTGCTGGTGATATCACAAGATACCAGTGCCTATGGCGTGGATACCAAATTCCGCACGGGCTTCTGGAATGGTCGTCCAATGAAGACTCACATGCAGCAACTGTGCGAGGCGCTGGGGGAACTTGGGGTCTGGGTGCGCCTGCATTACGTCTACCCCTACCCTCACGTGGACAAGGTAATCCCGCTGATGGCCGGGGGCAAGATCCTGCCCTACCTGGATGTGCCACTGCAACACGGCAGTCCCGAGATACTCAAACGCATGAAGCGCCCGGCGGCCGCCGAGAAGTCACTGGAACGCATAAAGCGCTGGCGGGAAATCTGCCCCGATATCACCCTGCGCAGTACTTTTATCGTCGGATTTCCCGGCGAAACCGAGGACGACTTTGAACAGCTCCTTGAGTTCATGGAGGAAGCGCAATTAGACCGGGTGGGCTGCTTCCAGTACTCCCCGGTGAAGGGTGCCGCCGCCAATGAACTTCCCGATCATGTTCCGGAAGAGATCAAACAGGAACGCTGGGAGCGCTTTATGGCTCAGCAACAGGATATCAGTACCGATCGGCTACAGGCCAAAATCGGCAAGACCCTGGAAGTACTGATAGACAGCGTGGATGAAAAGGGCGCGGTCGGTCGCTCCAGTGCAGACGCACCGGAGATCGACGGCAAGGTCTATCTGGATGGCATTACCGACCTCAATCCCGGGGACCTGGTGGAAGCCGAGATCACGGGCGCGGACGAATACGACCTCTGGGCCGGGTGAGCGCGGGGTGAACCTAATACTATTCAGCCCAGCGGACCGGCTGGACGAACAGCGCATTTCAGTCACAGACAAGCGACTCAAACACCTGCTGGAGGTACTGAATGCCCAGGTGGGACAGAAGCTGAGAGTGGGCGAACTGAATGGGATGATGGGTAGCGGCGAGATCCTGGAGATCAATCAGGATCTCGCCATAATGGCAGTCACGCTCGAGGAAGACCCGCCACCCAAATTACCCTTGCGGCTGGTCCTGGCCCTGCCTCGCCCCAAGATGCTCCGCCGCATCATCCGCGCTGTAGCCGAGCTGGGTGTTTTGGAACTACACCTGATCCACTCCTTCCGGGTGGAAAAAAGCTACTGGCAAACCCCCGCCCTCCAACCAGGTACCCTGCGCGAGTACCTGTTACAAGGCATGGAGCAGTCCCGCGACACCATACTGCCCACTGTGTACTGCCATCGGCGCTTCAAGCCTTTCACCGAGGACGTACTGCCCGGGCTGTTGGGCGACAGGCTGGCCCTGCTGGCACACCCGGGAGACTACCCACCCTGCCCTACCCAGGTACAGCGCGACACCCTGCTGGTGATCGGCCCCGAGGGTGGCTTTATCCCCTATGAAGTCGAGAAACTGGAGAACGCCGGCTGCCAGGCGGTATCCCTGGGGCCGCGAATCCTGCGGGTTGAAAACGCAATCACCAGTCTGGTCGGACGATTATTCTAGTCCTCTGCGGCCGGGGACACCGCGATATTTTGACGAGGGTCAAGGTGTTGCCGACGGCTTGGCGCTATGGTTGCCTCACACGCGACAAAACAAGACAAGGAACCAGCCATGCTTACGGTTGCAGAAATCATGACACGAGAGCCCTATACCCTGTCACCTGACGACAACCTGGCCACCGCGCGCCAAATGCTGGCAGAACACCATATTCGCCACATACCCATCATCAGCAACGACGGCAACCTGATCGGCATGGTGTCACAAAGAGATGTGCTGGCAGCCGGCGATACCAATGTGCTGAATGAGGCGGGAGAGGGTTCGCGCGACAGTTACGTGGCCCTGTCTTCAATCATGACTGCGCCGGTGCAAACAGCGGACGAGTCGTCAAGCCTGCGCGGCGCCGCCATGCACCTGCTGAAACACAAGCTGGGCTGTCTGCCGGTGCTGCGCAGTGGCAAACTGATAGGGATTATCACCGATTCGGATTTCGTCGCGATTGCGGTTAATCTGATGGAACAACTGGAAGCCCAGGAGCCCGACGAAACCGATTACGACGAACTCGACGCCTAGCGCCAGCGCCCGCTGACGACCTGCCACGAGCCGGTTTGTGGCGTTTCAGTCCGTACCTTGCAACGCAGCGTTGCTGCGCTGGTGTGGCGAGACGCCTGGAGGGGGACTGCAGATCCCACGTATGATGGTTTAGGCGCTTACAAGCCGCCTGTCACGACTCCGGGACGGCAATTCCTGCCGGGCAGCTCACACCGGTGCCGCCCAGGCCACAGTAGCCCCCGGGGTTTTTGGCCAGGTACTGCTGATGATAATCCTCGGCATAATAAAAGGTCGGCGCGGGCAGGATCTCGGTAGTGATCTCGCCGTAGCCGGCACCGTCCAGCGCTTCCTGAAAAGCCAACCTGGACGCCTCGGCCTGCTGGCCCTGCTCCTCATCGAAGACATAGATCCCCGAGCGATACTGCGTACCGCGATCGTTACCCTGGCGCATGCCCTGGGTGGGATTGTGCCCCTCCCAGAAAACCTTGAGCAAAGACTCGTATGACACCACCGCGGGATCAAACACCACCAGCACGACCTCGTTATGACCTGTCTTGCCGGTGCACACTTCCTGGTAGCTGGGGTTGGGGGTTATGCCGGCCGCATATCCGGCCGCTGTGGTGTATACACCCTCGAGCTGCCAGAACATGCGCTCTACACCCCAGAAACAGCCCATGCCAAACACCGCCTGGCGCAGGTGATCCGGGAAGGGTCCCTCCAGTGGGTTGCCATTGACGAAGTGTGCCGCAGGTACAGGTACCGGTTGCTCACGCCCTGGCAGGGCGGATTCTGGATTGGGTATCCGGCTCTTGCCGGTCAAATCAAATAAGCTCATGCCCGCCAGTATAGCGCCCCTCAGCCGAAAAAGAAGCGGGCGTCGCAGCGCTGGGCCCCGCTTCTAGCCAGCCGCCTGAACAACACGCGGACAAGTGCTTACACAGAGATCACGAGTGCGCCGCAAGCAGCACTTTGCGGCGCGCCAGGCTAGACTCGGGCCAGACATCTTTCGCCCGGTAATACTCTGGAAAAACCTGCGCATCCTGGCCGAGCACAAGCCAGGGCAGCTTTGAACTGGCATAGATATGCACGTCGGGTGGCAGCTGGCCTGGCTTGTCCAGGGTCCCGACCCGGACAAACGCGACGAATTGACCAATACCCGCAAACGCATAGTGGCTCCAAAGCGCCGTCTTGCAAGCGGTGCAGCGGGCAATCTTCTGCCCGGCACCACTCGCGCTGGGCGTGTCCACCTGCTCTACTGTTCCGGCCAACAGCTGCAGGCGATCACTCTCTATCAAGGCATTCAGCACAAAACCGGAGCCACTTTCACACTGGCACCAGCTGCAATGGCAACAGTGCACAATCATTGGCGCGCCCACCATAGAGTAACGGGTGAGGCCGCAGCTGCAGCCTCCCTCCTCAGGCTGTGATTCCGCAGTGTTCGCACTCATACCGGTTACCCGACCCTGGCTTCCATCACTATATTAAACGGCGTCTCCGCTACTGTCCTCACGTTGGCGAAGCCGGCCTGCGCCAGCACCTCCCCCAGGCGACGTGGGCCCGCCTGCGCGCCCAGGGCCAGCCCGACGTCCTGGGATCTGGAGCAGGGTGTGCAGACGGCAGTGGATGCGGCGTAATACATACGGCTCACCGGATTGATGTTATCGCTGACACAATCTCGCGCCGCCGGCTCTACCAGCAGCAGACTGCCACCGTCCCGGAGTGCGGATTTTGCGTTCATCGCTGCTCCCACCGGGTCCCCCATATCGTGCAGGCAGTCCATAAAGCAGATTAGATCAAAGTCGATCTCACTGTAGCTACCGGCATCGGCGAGCAGAAACTCGATATTGCCAGCGCACCTGGCCTCCCGGGCGCGCTCCCTGGCGGTAGTAATGGACTCTTCGTGACTATCGAAGCCATAAAATCGGGAATTCGCAAAGGCGTTCGCCAACACAATGGTTGATGCACCGTGGCCACAGCCAATGTCAGCTACCTTGCCACCGCGCGCCAGTTTTTCGGCCACGCCGTCCAGTGCGTGTATCCACTGCGGTATAAGGTTAGCCCGGTACCCCGGACGGAACAATGCCTCACTGCCACAGAACAGCCTGTGATGGTGCTCGTCCCAGGCAATGCCTTCGCCCGACTTGAACACCCCGGTGATCTTCTCCTCATCCAGCCAAAGTGAGGCTGCCACTTCCAAAGCCGGCACCAGGAATACCGGGCTGTCTTCATCAGCCAGCACAGGCACATGGTGATCCGGCAGCTGGTAGTGACCCGATTGTGCATCATAATGCACGTAACCACCGGCCACCTGGTTGTTCAGCCACTCCCTGGTGTAACGCTCGTCTGTTTGCGCGCGAGATGCCAGGGTGCCGGACGACAGGGGGCCCGCCCCTGCCATGGCCTTGTAAAGTCCCAGCTTGTGGCCAACATTTGTCATCACCCCGGATAATGTCGCCGCCACATCCGTTACCACCTGGCCGGCAAACGCCTCTACCTGCTCCATATTCTGAATCATCTCTATTCCTCTCATCTTCATTAGATTTGTGGCGTGAAAGCACTGTAAACCCCGCCTGGTCACCCCCGCACCAATGTGCAGGTACAGACCCCCAGAGCCTGCTCATTGGCGCCTGGGGGCGCGCTTGAAATATCGCTCAAGCAATACTGCGCGGTGCCATTGCCAGAAAGATTAGCCTGCAATAAGATATAAATATAATTATTATTTATTAATATAAGATATAGATATGGCAAATATTAAGAAGATCGACCTCAACCTGCTGCATGCCCTGCTCATTTTGTTGGAGGAGCGCAATGTCACCCTCAGCGCGGCGCGCATGAACCTCACCCAACCGACCGTCAGCAATATGCTTGCAAGGCTGCGAACACTGTTAAACGACCCGCTTTTCACCCGCACCCGGCACGGCCTGGTGCCTACCAGCCGCGCGCTGGGGCTGGAGCCGGAACTGAGGCAGATATTCAGCTCTGTCGATGCGATTCTTACACCCGGCAACTTTGACCCACAGACTTGCGACCAGACCGTGATATTGAGCTCCAATGACTATATGCAGTACACGCTGCTGGCACCTGCCCTGCTGGAGATGCGCAAGAAGGCGCCCCGCATGAACTTCGCGGTTCGCCAGGCGGAGATCGCCGACATCGTACCCATGATGGAGAAGGGAGCCATCGATATCGCGATAACCATTCCGGAGTTCTCCGACGACAGGCTGCGCAGCCAGCTGCTGTATACCGAGCGCTATCTCGTTGCGATGCGCAGGCACCACCCTTTGGAGCGGGAGAAACTGACCCTGGATGCCTTTCTGGAAATGGACCATGCGATAGTATCCCCCACCGCCGGACAGTTCCGGGGGCCAACGGATCACGCCCTGAAAAAACTCGGCCTTGCCCGCAAGGTATCGCTGTCGGTTTCGAGTTTTTTCACTCTCATCGAGGTGATCGCGAACAGCGACTATCTTGCACTGATACCGCAGCGGTTATCGGCAAAGTTTCTCGATCGACTCAGCATAGCTGAACCCCCATTGGCAATCCCGGGCTTCGAGGCAATATCCGCCTGGGGCAACGCCACTCACCTGGACCCCACCCGGCGCTGGGTACGCGCAGAATTGCTCAGGGCTGCCAACCAACAGCAGTAGTTAGCGCGCCAGACATACCGGCCGGAAACACCCCTGCCGAGATCGCCCCCACCGCCTCGCTCTGCCGGCCGCAGCCACACCGCCAGCCCGGGGGTCTTTCCCTTGGGGCCGACAAACGTGTAAGCTGGGTAAAAACAGCGCCGCCGGAACAAACGCCATAACGCTATTGTCATAAAAGAAAATTAGACTTTATCCGGTTACAAACGCAGTGCCACAGGCGCACTGGACCAACCGGACGCAAGAGACGTGGTAACAACTATGAACCAGATCAGATTCAACCCAACAGAGCTGTGCAGCCGCAAGCTGTGGCAACTGGTGAGCACGGAAACTGATGAGCAGGTCAGCGAACGCGAGCTCAAGGATGCCATAGCGGAGCTTGCCAAACGCCGCCATTACCTGGAGCAATTACAACAGATCGGTGCGTTAAAGGGACAGAGCTCGGGTAACTGAATACCCGGCAAGCCCCCTACCTTTGCGCCTATGGCCAAACCTCCCGCTCGCCGATCATCGTCGCAAGATATCGACCAATTCCTGCAGCAGAGCAAGAACATATCGGAATTTGTCGCCAGGCAGCCGCGCCTGTTATTCGCCATCGACGCCACCGCCAGCCGCCAACCCACCTGGGATAGCGCCAGTCAGGTGCAACAGGAAATGTTCCTTGCCACGGGCAAGGTTGCCTCGCTAACCGTGCAGCTCGCCTATTATCGCGGCTTCCAGGAGTTTTTCGCCAGCCCCTGGCTCACCGACAGCCGGGAGCTGGCGCACCTGATGGCCACCGTGCAATGCCAGGGCGGCCACACCCAGATAGCCAGGCTTCTGCGCCACGCGCAGGCAGAGCACCGCAAGGCGGAGCTGCGAGCCCTGGTGTTTATCGGCGACGCAGTGGAGGAAAGCCAGGATACCCTCAGCGACCTGGCCGGGCAGTGCGGCCTGCTGAAGCTGCCGCTATTCCTCTTTCAGGAGGGGCGGGCGCCAACGGTCGAGGCAACCTTCCGCCATATGGCCAAACTCAGCGGAGGTGCTTTTGCCCGCTTCGACAGCAGCAGCGCCAGCGCCCTGGCTGCTTTGCTGGGAGCCGTCGCGCGCTATGCTGCAGGCGGGCGGGCCGCACTGGAGAACAGTACCGGCGATAGTGATAGACTG
This sequence comes from uncultured Gammaproteobacteria bacterium, assembly GCA_963765545.1. Lineage (GTDB taxonomy): Bacteria > Pseudomonadota > Gammaproteobacteria > Pseudomonadales > Halieaceae > JARRPM01. The sequence goes on from CAVXWW010000004.1 coordinate 1,698,732, forward strand.
CTGCTCCAACAACTGAAACCCTGAGGCGGCGTGTGCCCCGACTGATTCTACTGCTGGCTGTAGCCGCCGTTCTATACCTGATGTTCAGGCGAGTGCAGACCGTGCCGCCCCACAAACGGCGGGGGGAGTACATCAAACTTGGCCTCGCCATCGCCGCAGCCGTTGTGGTGGTATTGACGCTTACCGGCCGCATGCACTGGCTGGGCATTGCGGCCACCGGCCTGCTGGTAGCCCTGCGCGCGCTGCTGCCCACCCTGGTACGCCTGTTCCCACTGCTCGCCACACGCCTGTCCCAGGGAGCGTCAGCCCAGGGTCAGGGGCAGTCCTCTACCGTGGAAACTGCCGTACTGCGCATGCAGCTTGCCCACGACACCGGCGATCTGCAGGGCGAGGTCTTAAAAGGCGACTATACGGGGTGGCGACTGGCCGACATGGACCGCCAACAGCTCGAAGAACTGATGGTATTTTGCCGCAGTGAGGACGCCGATTCCGCCCGGCTGCTGGACAGCTACCTGCAGCAGCGCTTTCCCGGCGAGGGGCCCTTCGGCCAGGCCCAGGCCAATAACGACCACGGCGGCAATATGAACCGGCAGGAAGCGCTCGCCATTCTCGGCCTGAGCGAGGGCGCCAGCCAGGAGGATATTGTCAGTGCCCACCGCAAACTGATCCAGAAGCTGCACCCCGATCGCGGTGGTAACGACTACCTCGCGGCCAAAATCAACCAGGCAAAAGACGTTTTGCTGGAATAACGCCGCTGAAGGGCATCCCGGCGCCCCGCAAAACTCTTTGCAGTAACCCCTGCAGTACCCTCTGGCCAGTGCCGGAATAAATGCTTAAACTTGCGCCCACACTCTCCGTGACACCCCTACTTTTATGACTGACGCATATGTTATCCGCAATCAACTCGGGCACTACTGGGGCAAAAGCAAGGCCTGGGTCGATGGGTCGCAGCCCCGCCTGGTATTGCGCGCCCAGCACCGCGACGAGGCGGTTAACACCCTGTTCGAACTCAGCTCGAAAGACTTCGAACTGCGCGGCGACGTCATCACTGTTGAACTCACCGAGCGCGGCGAGCCTGTTATCGAGCCCAGCCAGAACCCGCTGCCACTGGAGCCCGGGACTGACGACCCCGCAGAGGCAGCGGACACACAACCGGCCACCACTGACGGGACTGAGCCCGCGGACAGCGCAGAAGCAGAAAAAGACATCGAAACCGCCCAACAGGCTCCCTGAACCAGACCAAAGTTGCTGCCGCAGGGCTTGAAAAACGGGCCAGAATCACCATATCCTGCTACTAGAGCGCCGGCACTATTATCGTCGGTGTACCCGTTGTTTTACCGGCTAAAGGGGCGCGTCAGGTCCGATGAGAATCATCTTATTCCTCGCTACCAATATCGCAGTACTGGTATTGGTCAGTATCGTATTCAACCTGCTTGGCCTGGGCGGCATCCTCGCCGAGAACGGGGTCGACCTGAACCTTGGCGCGCTGCTTGTGATGTGCGCCGTGTTTGGCTTTGGTGGCTCACTCATTTCACTGTTTCTGTCCAAATGGATGGCCAAGCGCAGCACCGGCACCCGCATTATTGAACAACCCGCCAACCGCGACGAGGAGTGGCTGGTCAGCACGGTGAAGGAGCTGGCAACGGAGGCGGGCATTGGTATGCCTGAGGTAGGGATCTTTCCCTCCCAGGCCTCCAACGCCTTCGCCACCGGCTGGAACCGCAATAGCGCGCTGGTGGCCATCAGCGAGGGTTTGCTGCAGCGCTTCAGTCGGGAAGAAGCAAAAGCAGTCATGGCCCATGAGATCGGGCACGTCGCCAATGGCGACATGGTTACCCTTACCTTGATACAGGGCGTGGTAAACACCTTTGTCATGTTTTTCGCCCGCATCATCGGTCACGCGGTAGACCGGATCGTATTCAAGACCGAGCGCGGCTACGGCATCGGCTACTACGTGGTCACCATGGTGGCCCAGTTAGTGCTGGGTATTCTTGCGAGTATGATCGTGTTCTGGTTCTCGCGCTGGCGAGAATTCCGGGCCGACGCAGCATCCGCTTCACTGACCAGCAATGGCGACATGATTGCCGCGCTGCAGAGATTGCGCCAGGAGCAGGGACTGCCACAGGACCTGCCGGGTGAGCTCACCGCCTTTGGCATAAATGAGCAGCTCAAGCAGGGCATAGGCGCCCTGTTCAGCTCCCATCCGCCGCTGGAAGACAGGATCAGGGCGCTGGGAGGAGCGTGAGGCTCTTTAGCGCGCCGACAGGCCCTGCCAGGGGCTGCTCCAGGCATTGACCTCAATGCACAGGTGGTCATGTTCGCAACCACCCGGAAGCATCATCGCATCGCTGGCATAGGCGACTCCCCGTCGACGACACCATCGGCAATAGCACCGGGGGCCATTTTGTTCAGCACAATCTGTGTCGCCGGCGCCTCGGCCAGCACCTCGTTGTATTTTTGCAGCGTACAGAATTCACCCGACCACTATTGCCCTGCCCCCGCAAACGAAATACTGCCCTAGTGGGATGCGGGTCACAGATTCACCAGCCAATCCGGGCTCAGGTCATTCCCTGTGCTAGCTTGATTCTGTGCCCCTGAGATTTCGAACGCGGAGCAGTCGATGCAGGACAGGAGGAGAAAAGGGAGTGACGAGGATCTATGGGCCATGGTGCGCTACCGATTCTGGCATGGCGCGTGGGTATACGCTGCGGCTATCGGCTTGTTGCTCCTGGTAGGCATGCTATAGGTCCCACTGGGGCATCGCCGCACTTCGGCTAGAGTACCGGAAAGCTCTTCGGAGTCGAAAAACGCTCGTCAGATTGGCTTTAGCAGGTACTCACTCATTGGAATGACATCAATGTGCTCGAAGTCGATAAATCGGGCGCAACTTTCGATCATAGCGGTCATCCGCTGCTGCAACAGGTTTTCATCGCCACCGGTATCGTAAAACGCATGGTCGCAGGACATCGCAGCCGCAGGGAAATTCTCTTCGACGATGGCGTCACAATCCAGCACATCTTTGCCCAGCTTGCGCACCACCACATTCTGGCGATAGCCAAACGTTGACTGTGTCTCGATGGCGATAGGCGTATGGCTGCCCTGCCAGATCGAGAACCAATCGTCCCTGGCAAGCTGGCCCGGCTTGCGCAGAAAAACCACCTGGCACATGCCCGGCACGCGCTCGCCAGCCACCACCGGGTCAGTGTGCCTGCTTACCAGCGGCTCGGCCTCCACCACCAGGTAGCTATGCCTGCGCGCCACATGCCTGTCCAGCAAAGACTCCCAGGCGCCTGCCGAGCCAGCGCAGTCCACCCACAGCGACAGCACCGCGTCGGGCAGGGGAGAATGGCTCTCCATACGGCGCCCTTGCGCAGGTGCCACCGCGCTATCAACAACAGACAGGCGGGCCCCATGAATACCGGGCAGCTGCAACAACCGGGGGGCGAACTCGCCCAGCAAATCATCACGAAATGCATCTCCGGATGACTGTTCATCCTGCCACAATGCGTAAATCAGCTTTTCCATCCGCCTGACCTGCTCGCCCTTTTTATGATTTGTTACGCCCTGTCAAAACTCCGCCTGCCCTGCAGGGCCCAGGCGCACCTCAGGATACGCCCAGTGGCGGGGTTATCGTGGCGCAGTTATCGATCAGCATTTCCGACCCGTTGACGAAGCCGGATTCATCCGATGCGAGGTAAAGTACCAGGTTTGCGATATCTTCCGGATCGCACATGTTGCCAAACTTGCCGACTTCCTCAATATCTTCTGCCGTGGCGACGTCCTTGCCCATCGCCACTTTCACCACCATGGGGGTCTTTACCCCGTCAGGATGGATTGAATTGCAGCGTATACCGTTTTTCTGTTCCTTACAGAACATGGCAATACTCTTGGTCAATGAACGCACCGCACCCTTGCTCGCAGTGTAGGCCGCCACAAAAGACTGACCGTGAATCGCTGCCACAGACGACATATTGATAATGGAACCGCCCCCACTGACAGCCATCGCGGGGATCGCGTGCTTACAACCGAGGAAGACACCGTCACTGTTGACCGCATTGATCTTGCGCCAGGTAGCCAGGTCGGTATCAACGATAGTGCCCAGGGCGATCATGCCCGCATTGTTGACCAGGATATCCAGAGCGCCGAATTTTTCGACAGTAGCGCTGATAACAGACACCCAGTTATCCTCGTCGCTGACATCCAGGCGCATGAAAACAGCCTCACCGCCGATGCTTTCTGCCACTGCCTGCCCATCCTTTTCATTGAGGTCAGCCACGACCACCCGGGCACCCTCACGGGCCAGCAAAACTGCATCCGCCTTGCCCATGCCACTGGCACCCCCGGTAACAATGGCTACTTTCCCGGCAACTCTGCCCATGCTTTGTGTTCTCCCCGTCGATGTTCGATTATTTGCACAACTGCGATGAAGCAGAAATATCCAGCGCGAGAGTTAATCAGATGCCGACCGGCAGCTCAAACCGACGGTGGCTAAATCTGCTACAGGACTGCCCAATTGAACCGCACCGCCACTCGCATGTACCGCGGTCAGCTAGTATTCTGTGCGAGCGCCAATCACTACCGCCGCAGGAGACAACTATGAGCCAAGCAATGGACGCACAAGCCAGACAAACCCCGGGCCTGGTCAACTGGCTGGGCTACCTCGCCCTGACCCTGCTGCTGGCACTGCCCGCCGCCGTGTTGATGGTCCGTTCAGGGGCCTGGCAGCAGGGGCTTCTGGTATACGCTATCGCGTGCGCAGGGGCCGCGCTGCTGGTGCTGCTGGCCGTGGTGCTGATGCTGTTGCCGCGCTTCGCACCCTGGCGCAAGCCGATCGCGGGGCGCGCCCTGTTCGCACTACCGGGGGCCTTGCTACTGCTGTCCTTGTTGGGATCGGGCAATTACCCGCGCATCCACGACATCTCCACCGACCTGCAGGACCAACCGGAATTTACCGCGGCCGAGCAGCTGCGAGGCCCAGACAGCAACTCTCTGCAGACCGATGCCGCTACCATGGCCGCGCAGGCCGAAGCCTATCCCGACCTGGAAACACTGCAAACGGAGCTGGAGTTCGACGAGCTGTTTGACCGGGCGGTGCGTGTAGCTACCGGAATGGGCTGGGAAATCCACCTGCAGGATCCCAATGCCGGCATCATCGAGGCGGTGGACACCACAGCAATAATGGGCTTCAAGGACGACATCGTGATCAGGGTACGCACCAATGCCCAGGGCGCACTGCTGGACCTGAGATCCGTCTCCCGCGTTGGCGTCAGCGACATGGGCGCCAATGCCAGGCGCATAAACGCCTTCCTGGCAAAACTGCAACAACAGTAAAACGCCATGGTGACAGCAAAGTTCGCGCTGACTGCGCATTACCGCCTGACTATTGCAGCGCTGTGTCTGCTGGCCGCGCTTAGCGCAGCTGCGAAGGACATTGACTATCTCAGTTTCGCAACTGACGACGAGGCCAATAGCACCGAGATATTCAGCAGGGCAAGCCCCTCGGTCGTGTTTGTCACAAACAAGGCATTGCGCCGACATTTTTTCAGCCCGAATGTACAGGAGATCCCCCAGGGGGCCGGCACCGGGTTTGTCTGGGACAACAGCGGACTGATCGTCACCAATTACCACGTTATCGCCGGGGCGCACCGGCTGACGGTTACACTGCATGATCGCAGCGAACACGATGCCGAGGTCATAGGGGTTGCACCTGAGAAAGACCTTGCCGTACTGCGCATCGAAGAACCACCCGATCACCTGGTAACCCTGCCCCTTGGCGATTCCTCAGAATTGACCGTGGGCCGCAAGGTTCTTGCCATAGGCAATCCATTCGGCCTTGATACCACCCTCACCACCGGTATCGTCAGTGCGCTGGGGCGCGAGATCAAGGCACCGGACAATCGCAAGATTCGAGGGGTCATCCAGACCGATGCCGCCATCAACCCCGGCAACTCCGGCGGGCCGCTGCTGAACTCGCTGGGGCAGCTGGTAGGCGTCAATACCGCGATATACAGCCCCAGCGGCGCCAGCGCCGGCATCGGCTTTGCCATCCCGGTCAACACGGTGAAAGAGGTAGTGCCGCAACTCATCAGTTACGGTCGCATCCTGCGGCCTGTGATCGGCGTGGAGCTGGCCAGTGACCGCTGGATCAGGCGCTACCGAATCGAAGGGCTGCCAGTAGTGCAGGTCTACCCTGGCCTGCCGGCTCACAAGGCGGGCATGACCGGCGCTTACAGGGGGTCCAGGGGAGAGATTGTACTGGGGGACATCATTACCCATATCGATGGCCGATCCATTCTGAACAACGATGACTATCTCGACGAGCTGGAGAAGAAAAAACCCGGGAGCAGCATCCGCATCCAGACCCGGCGCGGTGAGCAAGAGAAGACGTTCAAGGTGAAAGTTATCGAGTCCCAGTAGCCTTTATCCCGAAAGGTTTATCCGGGAGCTTTTGCCTCGCCACAGTAATTGCAGTTCGCCCGGATTAAATACACCTCCAAAGCAACAGCGTTTCAAGTAAGCTCTGTCCCTTCAATACAAGAGCACTCACAAGGAAACCAGCATGATAGTTGTCAACGGAATCATAGAATCATCCAGCGAAGATATCGCCACCCTGAAGGACATGCTTATCGAAATGGAGGCCGTCACCCGCGAGGAGGCGGGCTGCCTGGACTACGCGTTCAGCATCGAGATAGCGAACCCGGAAGTACTGCGACTCACCGAAAAATGGGACACCCTGGAGTCTCTGCAGGCACACTTTGCGATGCCTCATTTGCAGGCGTTTCAGAAAGCAATCACCACGCGGCCGCCAAAGCGCACTGATATCAGTTTCTATCGAGTGGAGGAGCTGGACCTGATGTGAGCTGGCCCGGCGGGCCCTTTGCGTTGCGCGCGAATTACAGGATCAGCACCAGCAACATCACAATCACCGCTGCGCCCAGCACCCACTTGTACAGGTCCTGTTTGGTCATTCCGGGCTTGCGATTGCGGTTTTCTTCCATCACCAGCCTGGCCATCAGCGCGTCAACGTCGCCGCTACCCATGCGCTCAGGCTTTACGGGTTGATAGGCCGGGCGTGCTGATGGGGTAACGTCTCCGGTAGCTACCGCCACTTTATCCAGGGCCTGGCGCGCTATTTCCGCAGCGCGGCTCTCCCTTTGTTTTACCGCCTCCAGCAGTTCAACCAACTGCTGGCGCTCTGCCGCTGGCATCGCATCAATGCCGCTGACATCGCTGGCCCTGAGACTGAACGTCTGGCCATTGATAACGAATGTGATCCTGGGCTGTTCCATAATCGCGCGCTGCTTCCCCTTCAGGCCAGGGTACCGCCATCCACCCGTATGTACTCTCCGGTAATATGAACACCGTCCTGTGAGGCAAGCATGGCAATCACACCCGCCACCACCTCAGGGCCACGGGCACCGGTTGGCGAAATAACCCGGGATATAAGTTCAAAGTCCATGGTATCTGGGAAGGCCACGCCGTCAGTCATGCCTGTCTTGATTTCACCCGGACACACACAGTTGGCGCGAACACCACGCTTGGCGTATTCGATGGCGATGCTGCGGGTCATCGCAAGCACGCCGCCCTTGCTGGCAGAGTAAGCCACTCCGCAGGGCAGCCCTGCCAGCGCCGCCGTCGAAGCCGCATTGACGATGGCGCCCTTGCTCGCCACCAGGTGAGGCAGCACCTCCCTGCACAGCAGCATGGTGCCAGTAAGGTTGACGTCCAGCACCTTCTGCCACTGCGCCAGTGCGAGTTGCTCGGTGTCATCAAAGCGCAGCACGCCGGCCATATTGACCAGGGCGTTGAGACCGCCATACACGTCAACGCAGGCTGCCACACAGGTTTTTACATCGTCCTCGCTACTGATATCGCAAACCCTGCCACTGGCCTTGCCGCCGGCCGCGACTACCGCGGCCACCGTGGCGTCTACCGCATCTGCATTAAGGTCCACGCAATACACCGCGCCGCCCTCCGCCGCCAGGCGCAGGGCGCTGGCCTGGCCAATGCCCCCGCCGGCACCGGTTACCAATAGCACCTGGTCTTTGAATCGTTGCATTGTTGGCCCCTGTTTCGAATCGCAGCCAGCATGCCTCCGGCGGCAACGGCGGTCAACTGGTGAAGTATGGATCGATAAACCAGTTTCGAGTGGAAACCGCCTGTTGCCGGATTATGTCAGGCAGGCTGACTTATTAAGCCATTGTCGTGTACCGCAACGGCGCTAACATGGAGCCTCTTTAATCAGTGGTCGCGCGCCCCTAACATAGCGGCAAAATGGGGCGCTGATTCAAGCTGGATCATTTGCCTACAGACCCGGACAGGAGAACACATTTGCAGGATCTAGAACATTTTCGCCAGGAAGTAAGGCAGTGGCTGGAATACAATTGCCCGGATTCACAGCGCCAACCCATAACACCCGAAGAACAGTACTGGGGCGGGCGCCGCGGCAGCTTTGCCAGCGAGGACGCCCGGCTGTGGTACGAGCGAATGCGTGACAAGGGCTGGATAGCCCCCGAATGGCCAAGCCAATACGGCGGTGGCGGCCTGAGCGACCAGGAAGGCCGTGTCATTAAGCAGGAGATGAAGCGCCTGGGGGCCCGCACCCCACTCTACGGCATCGGCCTGTGGATGCTTGGTCCCGCGCTGCTGGAATACGGCAACGAGGAGCAAAAGAAGCAACATATACCCGCCATTATCAATGGAGAGTCCCGCTGGGCGCAGGGCTACTCGGAACCCGGCGCCGGCTCGGACCTGGCCAGCCTGCAATGCAAGGCGGAAGACATGGGAGATCACTTCCTGGTCAACGGCAGCAAAATCTGGACCACAGCAGCCGACAAGTGCGACTGGATATTCTGCCTGGTGCGCACTGACCCCAACGTCAAAAAGCAGGAAGGCATCAGTTTCCTGCTGATAGACATGGATGACCCGGGTATCAGCACCACACCCATTGGCCTGATCAGCGGGGAGTCCGAGTTCTGCCAGACCTTTTTTGACAATGTGAAAGTGCCCAAGACAAACCTGGTGGGCGACCTGAACAAGGGCTGGTCTGTCGCCAAGGCACTGCTGGTACATGAGCGCAAGCTGATGGCGGAAATTGGCAGTGACTCTCCGCGCAAGATTGTGGCGCCTACTGAGGCCGCGCACAAATACCTGGAGTTCCGCGACGGCAAGATCAGCGATGCGCAGCTGCGCAGTGACCTGGTGGATTACAACATGCAGATGCACGCGATTGCCCTCACCCACTTTCGCGGGTTCGAGGAGAAGTCCGCCGGCGTGCGCAGCGCCGCTCCATTGGTGATGAAATACCTGGGGACAGAGGCGGAAAAAACCAAGAGCGAACTGCTGCTGGCCATCATGGGCAGCCAGGGGCTGGGCTGGGAGGGTGAGGCTTTTACCGCCGAAGAACTCGATACCCTGCGCCTGTGGGCCATGTCCAAAGCCATGACAATTGCCGGTGGCAGCTCCGAAGTGCAGCTCAATGTCATTGCCAAAAGCGTGCTTGAACTCCCCCAGTCCGGCGGCAAATAGACGATGGCGCTGGTACTGAATGAAGAGCAGCGATTGCTCAGGGATAGCAGCCGGGACTTCCTCGCCAGCAACGCTCCGGTGGCTGCCCTGCGCACGCTGCGCGACGAACGGGACCCTTTGGGTTACTCACAGGAACTGTGGCAACAGATGGCGGGGCTTGGTTGGGCAAGTATTATCCTGCCGGAACAGTACGGTGGGCTTGACTTCGGTTTCACCGGGCTGGGTGTGGTTATGGAGGAGTGCGGCAGAACGCTGACTGCATCACCGCTGTTCGCCTCAGCCGTCGTGGGTGCCTCCAGCATACTGTTGGGCGGCAGCGCCGCGCAGAAATCCGACCTGTTGCCAAAGGTCGCCTCCGGAGAATTAACCCTGGCGCTGGCCCTGGAAGAATCACATCACCACCGGCCCAGCCATATTGCAACCACCGCCCGGCGCGATGGTGAACATTTTGTAATCAATGGCCGCAAGACTTTTGTGCTCGACGGTCACAGCGCACAGAAACTGATCGTGGTCGCGCGCAGTTCCGGCGAAGAGAACAGTGCACAGGGATTGAGTCTTCTGCTGGTTGATCCTGAAACCCACGGTGTCAATTGCCAGCGCACGGTGATGGTAGATAGCCGCAACGCGGCCAACGTGAGTTTCGACAACGTCAGGGTGAGCTCGGATGCGCTCATCGGTGAAGCTGGCGGCGGCTGGGACACTCTGGAGCCCGCGCTGGACAGGGGGCGGATTGCCCTCGCCGCAGAGATGATGGGCTGTGCGCTGGAAGCCTTTGAACGCACGGTGGCCTACCTGAAGGAGCGCGAGCAGTTCGGCGTACCCATCGGCAGCTTCCAGGCACTGCAACACCGGGCCGCCGGCATGCAGGCTGACATCGAGCTGTGCCGATCCGTGTTGCTGCAGGCACTGGGCGCGGTCGATGAGACACCCGATCAGCTGCCGCTGCTGGCCAGCCTGGCCAAGGCAAAACTGAACGAACTGGTAAAACTGGTGACCAACGAGGCCGTTCAAATGCATGGTGGTATAGGGGTAACTGATGAACTTGAAATTGGCTTTTTCCTGAAACGTGCCCGAGTGACCATGCAGATCTACGGGGATACCGGGTTCCACAAGGACCGTTACGCCACACTGAGTAGTTACTAGAGCCGCTTCTTAGAAGCCAACGAGGACGACATGGACGCAAGCGATAAAGTAAAAGTAGTGGAAGCTTACATAGAAGCTTTCGACACCTGTGATATGAACATCATCCGTAATATGTATGCCGCCAATGCCCGGGTGGAAGACCCGGTTGGCACGCCGGTACACGACGGTATCGAGGCAATTTGTGCGTTCTATGAAGGCGCGCTCAAATCCGGCGCCACGCTCGCCCTGACCGGCACACCACGTTGCGCCGGAAACGCCGTTGCCTTTGCTTTCCAGGCCAGGATGCCAGGAATGGTGGTCGATATCATCGACGTCTTCGAGTTTAACGAGGACGGCAAAGTAGTGGACATGAAGGCCTATTGGGGCCCGGAAAACATGCAATCCTGACACAGGCACGTTGGCCCCATGGAAATCAACGGCATAGCACACAACGTTCTGACTGCAGGCGACTTCCCCCGGTCGATAGGCGCCCATGTCGTGCACCCACCCGGAAGGCATCCGGCTGGAGGCCAATTTCGTGCCCGGCAAGGGCCTGCTCAGCTGACCTTTGATTTCTGCCGACAGCAACAGTTGATCCAAAGCAATCGCGACAATTTCTCGGGGCGGTTATAATCCCGCACCGGAGGTAAGTCATGTTTGCATACACTACACCCCTGATCGGCGGGTTGCTGATTGGCGCGGCATCGGTCGCCCTGATGTTCTTACTGGGCCGCATCGCAGGTATTGCCGGCATTGTATGGGGCGCCGTATCGGCGCAGCCCGACAACGCCTGGCGCTGGCTGTTTATCGTCGGACTTGTTGTCGGCCCGCTTCTCTACCACTTGCTGTCGGGGGCGCCAAACCCACCGCCAAGCCAGCTGCCGTGGTGGCAGGCGGTCGCGGGCGGCCTGCTGGTAGGTATCGGTGTCAGGCTGGGAAGCGGTTGTACCAGTGGTCACGGCGTCTGCGGCATAGGGCGACTGTCACCGCGCTCGCTGGCGGCGACCTGCACCTTTATGGTGACCGGGATCGCTACTGTGTTCGTCATACGCCATCTGCTGGGAGACCTGCTATGAAAGCGCTGGTAGGGCTGCTCTGCGGCATCGTATTCGGGGTCGGGCTGGCCATGTCCGGCATGACGGACACAGCCAAGGTACTCGGCTTCCTCGACGTGACAGGCCACTGGATCCCCGACCTGGCCTTCGTTATGGGGGGCGCCGTGCTGGTTACCCTGATCGCATTTCGCTTTATCCCCAAACTGAAGCGTCCGGCATTGAACCCGCGCTTTTACCTGCCGGCCACCACCGTCATCGACGGCCGCCTGCTAGGTGGCGCCGCAATCTTTGGCATAGGTTGGGGCGTGTATGGCTATTGTCCTGGGCCCGCCATCTCTGCCCTCACCTACCAGGATGAAAAAACCGCGATGTTCGTGGTCGCCATGCTGGTAGGCATGGCACTGACAAACAAGCTGGCGCCGGGCTGAACCACGCCGGCTCCATGTGCCCGGGGCTCGCCTGCAACACGGTGTTGCAGGCAGTCTCTCCCTGCTAGACTCCACGTTATGGATTTACAGCTGCTCACGACGCTTGTCGCTGTCGCCCTGGTTCTGGTCTACGTAATAGCGATCGTCTCGGCACTGGAAGCGATCCTGAACGCGCGCACCTCACAGGGAGCCGTCGCGTGGACAATCTCCCTTCTCACCCTCCCGTACCTGGCGGTTCCGCTATACCTGGTATTCGGGCGCAACAAGTTTGATGGCTACCTCGAGCAGCGCGATGAAATCGAGCGCGAGACCCTGGAGCTTATCCGTAAAACCAGCGGCATGATCGAACAGCACATTGTGCCCGTAACAGACGATACTCCGCTGTATGCGAGCCTCTTCAAGCTGGCGCGAATGCCGGCTACCACCGGCAACAAGGTTGAATTACTGATCAACGGCCAGCAGACGTTTGAAAGTATCCTGACGGGCCTGGCCGGCGCGCAGAACTATATCCTGTTCCAGTTCTATATCATCCGGGACGACGACCTGGGCAGGCGCCTGTGCAGGGTGCTGGCAGACAAGGCAAGAGCCGGAGTCAAGGTATTCCTGTTGTACGACGAAATCGGCAGCCGCAAATTTCCGAACACGCGGCTGCACCGACAACTCGAGATGGCCGGGGTAAAAGTTTCTGCATTCAATACCACCCAGGGGCGACGCAATCGATTTCAGCTCAATTTTCGCAACCACCGCAAGAACGTGGTCGTCGATGGACGCTGTGCCTGGATAGGGGGCCACAATGTTGGCAACGAATACCTTGGCCTGAACAAACGGGTCGGCCATTGGCGGGATACCCACACGCGGGTAGAGGGTCCAGCCGTGCTGGGAGCCATCCTGGCATTCTCCACGGACTGGCGCTGGGCGACCCGCTCGACCATGGATATCAGCTGGGATTTCTTTGATACGAACAGAGGTGGGAGCACCGTGCTGGTATTTCCCTCTGATCCCGCCAGCGAGTACGATGAAGCGGGCCTGATGTACCACCAGGCTATCGCGTCAGCCACCCAACGTATCTGGATTGCCAGCCCTTACTTTGTACCCGACCACGGTATCGTGTCAGCACTGCAACTGGCAGCGCTGCGCGGGGTCGATGTGCGGGTGTTGATCCCCGACGAACCCGACGGGCCGGTGGTCGCGATGGCGAACTGGTCCTACACCCGCGACCTGTTGCCCACCGGGGTAAAGGTTTACCGTTACCAGGGTGGCTTCATGCACCAGAAAGTACTGTTGATGGATGATCACATCGCAGGGGTCGGCACCGCCAACTTCGACAACCGCTCTTTTCGCCTGAATTTCGAGGTAACCCTGCTGGTGGACGACCCGGTTTTTGCGTCCCAGGTAGACCAGATGCTGCAGGCAGACATGCGTCGCAGCCGCCAGGTCAGCACCCAGGAAATGGAGAACAAGCCAGTGTGGTTTCCCCTTGCCATGGGGATCGCGAGACTGTTCTCACCCATGCTGTAGACTCAGATCGAGCATGCAGTGATTTTGCTGCAAACCCGACTTCCGCCCAAGGAGAAAAGAACCCATGCTGGGATTTTTCATTATTTTGCTCACCTGCCAGCTGCTGGGTGAGGTGTTGGTCATAGCCACCGGCGCTCCGGTGCCGGGCCCGGTAATCGGTATGGCCATACTGTTTGCGGGCCTGGTAGTGCGCGGCGGCATCCCGACTGGCCTGGATGATACGGGGGACGCGCTGCTTTCACACCTGTCTTTATTGTTTGTGCCGGCCGGCGTGGGTGTCATGCTGCATGCGCAACTGATCGGCACCGAGTTACTGCCCATTGCCGGCTCGGTAATCGTCAGCACCATGTTTACCATCGTGGTGACCGCCTGGATTATGCAGCTACTGGTTCGAAAAAGGGCTGAAAAATGAACCAGGAACTACAGGCGATCTGGGTTTATCTCGCAGCCAGTCCACTGCTGACCCTGACCCTGACCCTGGTCGCCTACCAGGGCGGAATCTGGCTCTACAACAAAAGCGGCAACAACCCCCTGGTGAACCCCGTGCTGATCGCCGTCGTGGTGATCGTAGGCCTGCTGCTGCTGACTGGAACCGATTACCACACGTACTTCGAAGGGGCACAGTTCATTCACTTCCTGCTGGGGCCCGCTACCGTGGCACTGGCTATTCCGCTGTACCGACAGATCCAGAGCGTGCGGGAATCATGGCTGGCGATCACCGTGACTGTGCTGTCGGGTTCGCTGGCTGCGGCCATCAGCAGTGTCGGCATTGCCTGGCTGCTGGGCGCATCACGCCTGACCCTGCTGTCGCTGGCGCCAAAATCCGTCACCACCCCGGTTGCCATGGGAATCGCCGAGCAACTGGGAGGGCTGCCTACTCTCACGGCTGTGGTTGTGATACTCAGTGGCATTACCGGAGCCATGACCGCGAGCGGCTTGCTGAAACTGGTGCGTATTCGCGACGCGCGCGCCAGTGGCCTGGCGATAGGTATTGCCTCCCACGGCATTGGCACCGCGAGGGCTTTCCAGATAAACGAGGTGACCGGTGCCTTTTCCGGCCTTGCGATGGGCCTGAATGCGCTGGCGACAGCGATACTGCTGCCAGTTCTCTTTCAGCTGTTGGGCTGAGTGACGCTAGCCGGTCACGCCCACGATGAAAATCACCAGCAGCACCGGCGGCACAACAAACCGTATGAGGAAATGCCATATCTCGTAGGTAACTGCGTTGAGCCCGGTGAGCTCATCACGGGTCGCCGACTTCTTGACGGCCCAACCGGCGAATATCGCAATCAACAGGCCTCCCACCGGCAGCAGGACCTTGGTTGAAAAATAGTCCAGGGCATCGTTGAAGTTGTTACCAGCCAGGGTGAAGTCACTGATCATATTGTAAGACAGCGCGCTGATCACGCTAAGCACAGCGATGGAACCGATAACCAGTACTGCACTCTTGTGCCGGGCAATACCGTAGCGTTCTTCCACCCAGAAGTTGACCGACTCCACCAGCCCGACCATGGAAGTAATGCCCGCCACAGCGAGCATCAGGAAAAACAGTATGCTGAAAAGATGGCCGCCCGGCATCTGGGCAAATGCCACCGGCAGGGTGTGAAAGATCAATCCCGCACCCTCGGCCGGATCCAGCCCGTTGTGGAAAACGGCGGGGAAAATGACAAGGCCGGCCAGTATTGCGACTCCTGTATCGGCCACCACAATAATAAGCACCGACTGGGTGATCGAAATCGACCTTGGCAGGTAGGAACCGTAGGTCATCATACCGCCCATGGCGACACCGATAGAGAAAAATGCCTGGCTGACAGCCGCCAGTACGGTAGTGGGTCCGATCTTGCTGAAATCCGGGGTAAACAGCCAGGTTATCGCCTCATCGAAGCCACCGGCGAAGTAATTGTAGGTTGCCAGGCACACCAGCAGCAGGAACATCAGTGGCATCATCACCACGACCGCCCGCTCAATGCCGTTCTTCACACCTGAGTAGATAATAAAACCGGTGATAGCCAGCCCTACCAGGGTCCAGAACACCATGCCGACATTGTTGCCAAGCACCGCATCAAACTGGGCACTGGCGGCTGCCCCGTCCACGTCGGCAAAACCGGTAGTAGCCGCCTTGAACAGGTACCACAGTACCCAACCCACCACTACTGCGTAGACGATCTCAATGGTGTAGGCCGCCAGCAATCCCATGCCGCCCACACCGGCCCATAAGCGCGACCTGCCACTCTCGGCCGCGACAGCGGCCATTGCGGCCGGAGGACTGCCCTGCCCTCGCCTACCTATCAGTATCTCCGATACCAGGATGGGGACACCAATGCCAAAGGCACAGGCCAGGTAGACCAGCACGAAAGCCGCACCGCCGTTCTCACCGGCCACGTAGGGAAAGCGCCAGATATTACCCAGGCCGACCGCGAACCCGACCGACGCCATGAGAAACGAAAAGCGTGATGACCAATGCGACTGCGCGCCACCTGCTGCAGACATCGCTGTATCCCCAAAGTTGTTGTTATGCGATCAGTCTACACAATTCGCCGCACGTAATCAGCCGATATGCCTACAAGGGATCAGGCAGCTACGGGTCGGGTAGCGTGCTCCAGCCATGCCAGGTCGCTGCCGTCCAGCAGCGGGCTGATGACCTCGGCCACGCGTTGGTGGTAACTGTTCAGCCAGTCGAGTTCCGCGCGACTCAGCAGGCTGGCATCCAGCAGCCGCAGGTCAAAAGGCACAAGGGTAATGGCCTCGAACTCCAGCATGGCCTGCTCTTCATCGGTGCGAGAGGACTCGCGTACCACCACCAGGTTTTCGCAGCGAATACCAAAGCCGTCCGCCCGGTAATAGCCAGGCTCATTACTGACAATCATGCCCGGTGCCAGTGCCGTGGCATTGGCTGCCTTGCCAATACGCTGGGGACCTTCGTGCACACTCAGGAAGACGCCTACACCGTGCCCCGTTCCGTGATCATAATCAAAGCCCTCCTGCCACAGGAACTGGCGGGCCAGGATGTCCAGTTGCGTGCCGGTGGTTCCCACCGGAAAGCGCGCAAGGTCCAGTGCGATATGACCCTTGAGCACCAGGGTAAACATTCGTCGAATATCCTCACCGGGATCACCAATCGCTACGGTGCGCGTGATATCCGTGGTGCCATCAAGATACTGGCCGCCGCTGTCTATGAGATAAACGCTATTCATGGGCAGGCTCGCGGGACTTGCCACATTCAGGTGATTGTAGTGACACATGGCCGCGTTGGGTCCGGCGGCGGAGATTGAGTCAAATGATACATCCTGGAAGTATTCGCCTTGCTCACGAAACGCCAGCAGCTGCCTGGCCAGGGTGTCCTCGTCGTGCAGTCGGCCGGCGTCTACCTCGCTATCCAACCAGCACAGAAAGCGCACCTCGGCTACCGCGTCACGAATATGGGCATTGCAGCTGCCTTTGATTTCCACCGCATTTTTGCACGCCTTGGGCAGCAGAACAGGATCGCTGCCGGCAATAAGTGTGGCACCACTGCTTTCCAGCGCAAGCTGACTCCAGGCATTTGCCGTGTCCGGATCTGCAAGAACAGTGCGGCCGCTATAGCTGGCCAGGACGGAGGCCGCGTCAGCCTCGGGGAGAACGGTCACCCCCTCACCCACATGGGCAGCAATGCCCTCGGGCACTC
This sequence comes from uncultured Gammaproteobacteria bacterium, assembly GCA_963765545.1. Classification (GTDB taxonomy): domain Bacteria; phylum Pseudomonadota; class Gammaproteobacteria; order Pseudomonadales; family Halieaceae; genus JARRPM01. The sequence goes on from CAVXWW010000004.1 coordinate 1,716,047, forward strand.
TGGCGGGATCTGCCAACAGGGTCGCTTGCCCGTTCGCCTCCAGTAGCGCCATAGCCTGCACCACCGGTAACTTGGGTATGTCAGTACCGCGAATATTGAACAGCCAGCTGACCGAATCCGGTGCAAATATAAGCGCAGCCTGTGCGCCTTTCTCGGCAATCAGCGCGCCAATGCGCTGCCGCTTGGCGAGACTGGACTCGCCCGTGAATTGCTCCTCCAACAACAGGGCAGCACTCACCTGCGGCTCCGGCCTGTCCTGCCAGCACAGGTCGATCAGGTTTTGAGTAGTGGCAGACAGTTCCAGCCCGGCAGCTGCCAGCGTCTCGCAAGTGTCCCGGTACCAACGCAGGCTGTGCATCCGGGTATCGCAGGCCACGACCGCACCAGTGCGTAAATGCGCCGCCAGCCAGGCATCGTGCGGATCATCACCGAGGTGGCAATACTCAAACAGCTCCGGGGAGACTTCCTGCCGCACCTGCACGGTGTAACGACCATCGACAAAAATCGCCGCCTTCTCGGCGGTTACCAGCACGAAACCCGCTGAACCGGTAAAACCGGACAGCCAGCGCAGCCGTTCATTATGGGCGGGAATGTATTCTCCCAGGTACTCGTCTGCCCGCGGCACTACCAGTGCATCACAGCCAGCGGCCTTCATCTGCTCACGCACGGCGTCAAGCCGCCCGGCAATCAAATCCATCGTAGAATCCTGTATTTAGCTTCAAGTAAGTGGCCGCCAGTGTACCTGAACCTGGCTGGCGAACCGAAAAGCGATACCAGCAAGGCGGGGGCAACCGGGCCTGGAGTCCCGGTTTACAAACCGGGTTTGCGGGTAAGCGAGACCGCGAGTTCCCTCGCGGCCTGAAGCTTGGCCCGAAACTCGGGATTACGCGCGGCGCTGGCCACTGGCTGGCTTGAAAACCAGGCCATTACCGTATCGGCGCTACGGTTGATATAAATGACCTGGCCATGAATACCGACCGCGCAGTACTCCCCAGCCTGGGCATCCAGAATCCACCACATATTGTGGTATGCCGACCAGGGCTCCTCACCATACTTCGGGTTGGCCGCCATATTGGCCTTGAGCTGCTCGCTGATACTGAGGGTGGCATCCACCCAACTGGCGGGAATGACCTGGCTACCGGCGAATTCACCCCGGTCGCGGATCATCATGCCGAAACGCGCCGCATCGCGCAGCGTGGTATTCATGCCACCCGTGGCAACCGGCACCAGGGCACGGTCCACCACCAGGTAGGCATCGTGCTCGGTTCCCAGTCTGGCCCACAGGTTCTGCTGGATAAAGTTCTGCAGCGGCTGGCCACTGATCCTCGCGATCAGCCAGCCCAGCACATCGGCATTGCTGGAGTTATAGTCAAAGGCGCCACCCGGGGCAATGGCCCGGTCGGGCTTGATGAACTTCACCAGGAAATCCTGCACCCCGAAGATCTCGGCATTGTCGGGTTGCACATCTGCCGCGCCAGGCAGCCAGCCCATACTCAGGGCGGGAGCGTAGAAGCGGAAAAAGTCCGACTCGGGATCTGTGTAATCCTCCTTGAAGTCGATTGCCGTCGCGTGATCCAGCACCTGCTGTATGGTCACTCGCTCGAAGCCACTGCCTTTCAACTCCGGAATATATTTGGCCGGGGAGGCGTCCAGATCGACCTTGCCGGCCTCCACCAACAGGCCGAAGGCGGCGCTGACCAGTGATTTGGTCATGGAGAACCAGATGTGCTGGCTGCGTTCATTAAAGTCGTGAAAATAGGCTTCATGCAGCAATCGACTGCCCTGCATCACCAGCACACCATCGGCGTAATTGGCCTCGAACAGCGCATCGAAACTCAGTTCCTGCCCCCGATCGGTAAAAACCCGCTCCCCCAGCTCAGGGCGAAGGGGGCCCGGCAGCGCACGGATCTCGCCCTGCCTGGGGACCATTACCGTATTGAGCACAGCTCCGGCGTTGTGAAACGCCCACATACTCATGGGATAGTCGCGGTAGTTCGCCATGGTGACCTGGGATTCCCGGCTGGGGGGTATACCCTGCATCGGTTCGGCCGCCGGCTCTTCTGCGGCAATAGCGTGTGGGCCAACTGACAAGGCCAGCAACGCGGTTGCCAGCAGTGCCCGTGCACACAAGGCATGGCGTCCTTGCGCGAAACGGAATTGCACCGGCTGCCGGCTTGTCAACATACAGCTAGGCCTCCATGGGTTCGAAATCGGCCTTGGAAATACCACAGTCCGGGCACTCCCAGTCCTCCGGCAAATCCTCAAACCGGGTACCCGCGGGGATATCATCCTCCGGCAGGCCCTCTGCCTCATCATAGATGAATCCGCAAATTACACACTCCCACTTCCGGTAACCACTATCAGCCATTGCCCGTTTTCCTTGTTGACGTTGGAGGAAAGATTATAGAGGAGCTTTGCAGCGGTGGTCGAACTTCACGGTAGCTGCGACTGAACCAATCGCGATCCAGTCCTGGCAAACTAGAATTCGCCATTCAACTTGAGCCTGTAACCACCCTCCACCGGACGCGCCATCAGGCTGAGTGCCTGCTGCAAGCGCTCATCCAGTCCATTCTCGCCCACTAAAAGGATGTCGATATTATAAGACTTGCCCTGCAGCTGAACCGTCCCCTCTGCGCTGACCTCACCCGCCAGGGTCACCACCTCTCCCAACAGAGCCGCCCCCTCTGCCTGCTGGAAATCCAGGGCATAGCTACCCAATGGCAGGGGGCCTGAGGGCGCATTCCAGCCCCCGCCCTGCCAGACCAGGCGACCGGCTCCCTCGACAGGCAGGCCATCGCGAACAGACAGCTGCTGCAGTTGCACGGACAGTGCCCCCGAGAGACTGACGGGCACAAACTGGCGCAGCAGGTCTGCCGGGATACTCGCCTCCAGGTCGTGGATATCAACATCGTCGCCACCCCGCAAAACGAGCCCGGTAGCAAGGGTCTGGTTACCCCACTTCGAATCCAGGGTCAGCCGGGGCGCAAACAACAGCAGGGAGAGGGGGTTCAGCTCCCAACTCACAGCACCGAGATGGAGGTAGCCCGCAGGGGTACTGGCCAGGCAGCGACTCGCGCTTCCGCGCCATAAAGTGCCGTTGAAGCCCTGCATCACCAGCTCGTCCCCGGGCAGCAAGAGCCCCAACAATCTCGCGGGGATGGTCAGCACCAGGCAGATCAGCAACAGCAAGGTCAGGGCGACAACCCTGAGTGTTCGGGACATGGTTATCACGCCTGGGAGATACGGATGGTGGCATTGACCCGGCCGACATTCCCGCTGCGGGTAATAGCGATCTCGGTGACCAACAGTCCCTCGCGGTTTTCTACCTCATCGAGCCAGGCCACGACATCGTCAAACACGGCATTTTCAAGGCGTACCTGGATGTCTCCCCGGCTGTTGGGTTGCAGGCGGCTGACCTGTAATCCATGTCTGCCGGTAGACTGGTTTACCAGTGATGTCAGGTTGCGCCGGGAAGCACTGGCGCCGCCCCCTTCACGCAGGCGGATTATTTCGGACACCATGGCATCCACCCGCTGCAGGCTCTGGGCCACTGCCTCATTCTGCACCTCCAGTTGCGCGCGCCGTTCGGCCAACGGCGCCCAGGCAACCATGTAGAGCAGGTAAAGGACCAGGGCGATACCGAGCACAAGCAGGCTAACCTGTTCCCGTTGGTCAAGTCCGGCAAACCACTCCTTCACGACCTGCCTCCCACGCGCAGACGGGCCCGCACCTTGTCGCCCTGGGCGCTGCTGCTCTCCATGACAGCATCCAGTCCGGCCTCATTCATATTCGCGCGCACTCGCTCAACCGTCTCGAAATCAGCGGCCAGTATATTCATGCGCATTTCACCGCCCCGGTCACTGAAGTTGTAGTTGATCGCATCGATCGACGTGCCCGAATTGGACGCAATTACCGTACCCACCTGTTCAACCAGGTGTACAAAGCCGCTGTTCTGGCCGGTCCCGCGCAGTGCAACCAGCTGGCGCTGTAACTGTTTTTCAGGCTCTGGCGCATTCCCCCTCGGGTTGGCCTTGCGATAACTGCTCTCCACCGCCCCCCGCAACGCCAGGTTTTCCCGCTCCAGCTTCAGATAGTCGGTGTAGGTGGAGATCATCTGCAGGCCAAAAGCCACGGCGAACACGGCTGCCACCGCTCGCCACTCCTGCCACCAGCGCGCCAATGGCAGGCGCACGGCGAAAGCGCCGTGCAGCAGGTTCAGTGCGGGCTGGGGCTCCTCGCCCAGCAGCAGCGCGGAATACAGGTTGCCTCGACGCCACTGCACCTTTTCCTGCAGTGCCTCCGGCAGTAATGCGACGTCCGCTGCCTGCTCGCGGCCGTAGAAAATCACTGCCCCAGGCTCCTCCCGCAGCCCCGCCAGCATGGCGGGCAACAACTCCCGTTCCACGCTAAAACCACCGCACTCGTCGTAACGGACAATGGCGCTGTCATCCTCCAGCACAATACACCACTCACCGTTGCGCCATGGCAGTAACAGCGGTTCGGGCAGCCAGACCCTGATACCTGGAAGATCCTCCAGCAGGGCCCGCCAGGCCTCCATATTTTCCACACTGCAAACAGCCACACCCAGTTCCAGCTTGTCCAATGCCACGCTGGCAAAATGCAGTTCCTCGATATCCTCGGCTACCTGCTCCTCGAGCATAAATGGCAGGGACTTTGCGATATGTTTTTTCTCTTCCCCGCTGAGGGTGAGTCGCAACAGGCGCACATCCGCTCCCGGCGCGGCGAAGCAGGGCGCGCTTCGCTGCTCTGCCATGGCGGCAAACAGGCTTTCGCGCACCTGCTCGTCATCCAGCCAACGAGGCTCCTCGCTGGCACCCGGTGCGTACCAGGCCAAACGGCCGTCTACCAGTCTAATGATGGCGCTATTGTGCAAGTGTCTTCTTCTCCCCGTAAGGCCTGGCTATTATCAAGGCTACCACTGGCCCGCGCGACGGCAGTCACCTGTCGCCCACTGCGCTGGAGCACACTGTACAAGCGCATCCGCCGGTCGGCAACTTCCACCTCGGCTGATAGCAGAAAGTACGCTGTGGACTCCCCCAATAGCGATTTGGCTTTATTCATCTGTTCCTGTTTGCCGGCAAATACCGGGCTGGACAAAAAGTCTTCCAGATCCGCAAAACCGGCGGCCTGGCGCTGCTCCACCAATGCCTGCCCGTCGGCGGCACTGAGTGGGCTCAGGTCGTCATCGGCATTGATCGAACGCAACACCGTGGCCGATGCAGTATGAATGTTCAAGGGGGCCGGCTGCTCGGGCCAGACGCTTACCAGCGGCTCCAGGTTGCGGTAGATATCGGGGGTAATGTTGGCGACGGCGCGCAACTCACTGACGCTTGCCATAGGTCGGTTCGCGGCGCGGTAGCCAGGGGACAAACCAAAATAGTAATCGTCCTCGGCACCTTCAAGGGTGGGTTCCAGATCCCTGTCTAACCAATCAGCGACCGCGCGGGTAACTGCTATCGCTTCCTGTTCGCCGAGCTGGGGCTCCTCGAATGTCTGTAGCAGGCGGATAAACTGGGCCTGTGCGGGTGTGAAGCGGGGCGCTCCCGTTAACGACTCTCCCTCGGCCGCCGCGGCAGGCTGCGCCAGGGCGTTGAGATTAAACCGCCCCTGCAGATCGCGCAGACACCCTGTCATCCAGCCGCCCTCGTCCAGCGAATAAGGCGCCGGGGTCTGGGCCCAGATTTCGACCAGATCATCACGCGGCTGCTCCTGACCCTGGTCGGCGTCATAATCAGCCAGTAACGCCAGCACTGCCAGATCTTCCGCGCCGCGCAGGTAGGCGCTGGCTTGCTCTGCCAGCAGGATATTGGCGACACGCTGGTAGAGCCGACTGAACTCCAGTTCCATTGCCACCACCAGCGCGGCACACAGGGCGAACACCAGCAACGCCGCGATCAGGGCGGCACCGCGCTGATCGCTAGAGCGGCGGTAACGCATATATCCGCCTCATCTCGCCCATGTCCTCCAGTTGCAGCCTGAACTCAAGGGCCACAGGCGGCGGCAGTTCGGTTTGCGGGGCGCCGGTATCCGCTATCCAGCTGCCCTCCCAATCGCGCGTGTCCAGAGCAATGCCACGCCCATCGGGCTGGGCCTGGGCCAGCTGGCCGAGAAACACCAGCTCCAGCACCTCTACGTCCTCCAGCAAACGCACCTGCTGGGGAACGCTGTCCGGTGCCCGGTCCAGCACAAAGTAGGCATCGCGCCACAGGTCGCCATCCTCCAGGCGATAGTTAACACGCTGCAGATTGCTGCGCTGGTTGTCGTTGGGGTTGTGCCAGCCGGTGCGGGTAAAACTCAGGGGAAAGCGGGCCGCTGCCCCGCCCACCATCGCAGGCTCGACCTCGCCGAACTCGTCGCGCACCGGCCTGGCCGCAAACTGGCGCAGGTCCCTGGAAATTATCATCCAGGCCCGGTCCAGCTCGTAAGTGCGCTGGGCGGTGGCTCGCATACTTTCCACGGCCAGCAGTGCGCTGGACAGGCTGCTGTAAGCAATAGCGGATATGAAAGCCGTTATCGACAGCGCGATAAGCACTTCTATCAGGGTAAAGCCACCCGCGCGCCTAACCACTCGCATTGTCCTGCCCTGTATCCTGTCCCGGATCCGCCCCAGGATCTGTTCCGGGATCAGCTCCAGGGTCTGCTCGCAGGTCCGACGAGAGAAACGCGATAAGAGTGTAAAGAGGCTGCTCGCGCTGCTCTTCATCGGCAGCGACAGAGATTTCCACGCGGTAAAAATTGCTCGCGTCGGTGGGCCGACTATCGATCCACCAGAAGAACTCCCGCTCAGCCATGGTCGAGGCTCCACTATCCTCGCCCTGCAGCAAGTTCTGGCTTGCCCGGGACAGAATGCGCAACTCTTCCAGCTTGTTGGCGGCGACCATCTGGGCCAGGGATTTATCCCGCAAATACCCGGTAGCATCCACGTGCTGGGACAATGCGACCATCAGGGCAGGCAGGGCTATCGCCACAACCGCGAGCGCCACCATCACCTCTATCAGGGTGAAACCCCGCCCCCGGCCAGCCCGCTGCCTGTCACACGGCAGCGCGCGCGACTGTGCGGGGCGCAAATTATTCAAGCTCCAGCTCCTCGCCGCGAGGCAGCACACTGAAGCGACCGAGCAGATCCCACTCGATCCGCCACAGCAAATCACCATCAGACTCGCGCCGGACTTCGACAGCGCCAGCGGTAACCTCGCCGCTGGCATAAAATACTACCTGGGGCGCGGCGTCCTCTTCACCCTCGGCCAGGCTCAGCTCCTCGACGGGTGCGTCCTCCAGTTCCAGCTGCAATTCAAACCCGGGAGGCAGCACCTGGGGTTCGAACACATCCTTGCCAGTTTCCGGCGGGCGCCAGCCCGCGGGAAGTCGCTCACGCCACTCATAGCTGTAGACAGTCTCTCTGCTCACGACATCGCGTTGCAGCAGCAGGCCGAAATCGCGGCCAGTCATCTGCGCCTCGTCAAGGGCATAGGCGGCCACCTCGCCCAGGTTGCGCACCCGGGCCTCCAATTCAATGTCCTGCCCGCCGGAGCCGATATTAAGACTGACCAGTGAGGTGACCAGCACGATAACGAGCAGGGCGACCAGCAGCTCCAGCAGGCTGAACCCACCCTGGCGCGCCCCAGTCATAAAGGTCTACTCTTCCTCGCGCCAGTTGCCGATATCCGCATTCTGGCCATCGCCACCGGACAAACCATCCGCACCGAGCGAGTAGATGTCTATCTCCCCGTTCTCACCCGGGCTCAGGTACAGGTATGGCCTGCCCCATGGATCAATCGGTAGCTGTCCAAGGTAGCCACCCTCCTTGAAATTGCGCGGCTCCGGATCCAGGCTGCTGGCCTCGACCAGTGCCTCCAGCCCCTGCTCTGTACTGGGATAGACATAGTTGTCCAGCCGGTAAATCTTCAGTGCCGTCTCTATCGCCTTGAAATCGGCGTAGACCTTCTGCACTCGCGCCTCATCCGCGCGATTCAGCACTGTGGGAGCGACAACGCTTATCAGCAATCCCATAATCACCAGCACCACCAGAATTTCCACCAGGGAAAACCCTCGCTGGGTACCTGCGGCTTGTACTTTGTGTTTCATAATGTCATTTCACCATTGTGTTGAGATCAAAAATTGGCAACAGCACGGCCAGCACTATCGTCAGTACCATCCCGCCCATGAATACCACCATCAGCGGTTCAAACAAGCTCATCATAGTACCAAGGGTCATTTCCAGTTCGCGCTCCTGGTTCGTCGCCGAGCGCTCCAGCATGGTTTCCAGTTCACCGCTGGCCTCGCCACTGGCTACCATATGGACCATCATTGGCGGGAAATGTCCACTCTGCTGTAGCGCGCGGTTGAGACTGCTGCCCTCTTCCACCCGCTCGGCCACCAGCCTGGTGTCCTCCTGCAACACGAGGTTGGTCAACACCTGGCCTGCTATACGCAACGCTTCCAGCAGTGGTACCCCGCTGGCCATGAGAATGCTCAGGGTCGAGGCGAAGCGCGCGGTGTCCAGCGCGATTACCAGCCGCGATATACCGGGTACCCGCAACAAGAAGCGGTGCCAGCGCTTGCGTCGCTGGGGATTGCGCAGCAGCTGCCTGGCAATAAACACCAGTGAGGCCAGGCCCACCAACAGCCACACGCCGTAGTCGCGGAAAAAATCACTGCTGGCAATCAGGCCCCGGGTCAGCAGCGGCAACTCGCGCCGGCTGTGGGCAAAGATGCCCACCAGTTCCGGCACCACAAAGACCATCAACGCCACCACCACGGCTATGGCGACTCCGACCAGGATAAACGGGTAGATCATTGCCATCTTCAGCTTCTGGCCGGTGTACTGGCGCTGCTCGGTGTAGTCCGCCAGCTGCTCCAGCACCGGCCCGAGAAAACCGGCGTGTTCGCCGGCCTTCACCATGGCCCGGTACATCTCGCTGAACACCTGCGGAAACTCGCCCATGGCATAGGCCAGGGTATGCCCCTCGGCAACCCGGGACCGCACCTGCAACAGGGTGCCCTTGATACGCGCATTGCGACTCTGTTCGGCCGCGGCCTGCAAGGCCTCATCCAGAGGCAGGTTGGACTGGACCAGGGTCGACAGCTGGCGGGTCAGCATTGCCAGGTCACCCGCGCTGATACCACGCCGCAGCAAGGGAAGACGCCAGCCCGAACTGGTGGGCTCGGGCCGGTTGGCTACGGCGACCTCCACCGGGCGCAGGCTCTGCACCCGCAGCTGGGAGCGTATCTGGCGTTCGGAATCGCCCTCCAGCACGCCTCGGACCAGCTTTCCCTTGGGGTTAAGTGCGCGGTAGCGATAGGCAGTCATGTTTCAATCACGGGCTGTCAGGCGACCGCTGTCACCCTCAGCACTTCCTCGATGCTTGTCTCACCCGCCAGCACCCGCCGCCGGCCGTCTTCCTCTATACCCGGGCAGCGCTGACGGGCCTCCACCAGCATGGCCTGCTCACTGCAACCGTCATAGATCATGGTTCGCAGGGCCTCGTCCACCTCGATCATTTCGTAGATACCGGTACGGCCCCGATAGCCGCCGTAGTTGCACTGCGCGCAGCCCTTCGCCTTGTAGATACCAACATCGGCTGCGTCCGGCGCAATCCCGAGCATTTCCCGCTCCGCCTGGTTGGCGTTGACCGGCTCCCTGCATTGTGTGCACAGCAAACGCACCAGGCGCTGGGCCATGACGGCCAGCAGGCTGGATGACAACAGGAACGGCTCAATGCCCATGTCCTTGAGCCGGGTAAACGCACCGATAGCCGTATTCGTGTGCAGGGTGGACAGCACAAGGTGGCCTGTCAGCGATGCCTGGACCGCTATCTCAGCGGTCTCCAGATCCCGTATCTCACCGACCATCACCACATCCGGGTCCTGGCGCAAAATGGCCCGCAGACCGCGCGCGAATGTCATATCGACCTTCGGGTTGACCTGGGTCTGGCCCACCCCGGGCAGCATGTATTCGATGGGGTCTTCGATAGTAAGAATGTTCCGGCTCGCATGGTTGATCTCGGATAAACCTGCGTAAAGTGTGGTGGTCTTACCCGAACCGGTGGGGCCCGTCACCAGGATGATGCCGTGCGGGCTGTGCAGGTGTTTCTCATAGGCCGTCAACACCTGTTCGTTCATCGCCAGCTGCGACAACTTGAGTTGGCCAGCCGCCGTATCCAACAGACGCAGCACCACGCGCTCACCATGGGCCGACGGTATGGTGGACATACGGATGTCCACTGCGTGGCCTGCGATCCTGACGGAAATCCTGCCATCCTGCGGCACCCGCTTCTCAGCGATATCCAGCCTGGCCATGACCTTGAGACGCGATACCAGCAGCGGTGCCAGCATCTTCTTGGGGGATAGCACTTCCGTCATCACCCCGTCTATGCGATAGCGCACACTGAGGCGGTCTTCAAATGTCTCTATGTGGACATCGGAGGCCTGATCGCGCACGGCCTGGGAGAGAATCGCGTTGATCAGCCGGATGATGGGCGCGTCATCCTCCGCATCCATCAGGTCCCCGGCCTCGGGAATATCATCCGCGAGCCTGCTCAGGTCCACGTCTGAGCCGATATCCTCGGCCATCTGCACCGCCGCGTTATTGTCGCGCTGGTAGGCGAGGGTAAGACGCCGCTGAAAATCAGTTTCCGACACATTCTGCAGTTCAAACGGCGACCCCAGATAGCGCCGCAATTCCGTCAGGACCTCAATACCGGGTGGGCCCTGATGCACCACGACAGGGCGCTCACCACTGAAATCGAGCAGCACGCCATTTTGCTTGGCATAGGTGAACGGCAGGACGCGTTGATCCTTCGCAGTACTGGCGGAGGCATCCGCTAACTGAGTGACGGGCTCTACCATTACGGGCTCTCAAAGTTCACGGTAGGTTGGCTCGCTTTTATCTGGTCCAACTGCTCCAGTTGCTCCTGCCACTCGGGCAGCACCGGCAAGGTGTCGTCCCCCAGGAATTCCAGGCCCTGCTGGCGCCGCAGTACCTGCTGGTCACGTATATAGCGGTACTTTTCCGCTGTTGCGCCGGCCAGGGCTTCATTGTCCCTGATAATCGTCGGACGGATAAAAATCAACAGGTTGGTTTTGGTCGACTGGACCGCATCGGTGCGGAACAAGCGACCAAGGTAGGGAATATCGCCCAGCAAGGGCACTTTCTGAGTGCCGTCCTGGACGTCATCCTTGATCAAGCCCCCCAGTACTACCACGCGGTTATCCTGCGCCAGTACCTTGGTCTGTATCTTGCGCTCATTGGTAATCAGGTCTGAAGCAACCGCGCTCAGGCCACTGAGGCTGGAGACTTCCTGCACGATATCCAGTACCACCGAGTCCCCCTCGTTGATATGAGGTGTCACGGTCAGGGTAATACCCACATTCTCACGCTGGATAGTCTGGAACGGGTTCTGGGCACCATCACCCCCGGCCCCGGTATTGGTAAAAGAGCCGGTGACAAATGGCACGTTCTGGCCGACGGTTATATAGGCCTCCTGGTTGTCCAGGGTCAGCAGACTTGGCGTGGACAGGATATTGGCGTTGTTCTGCTCGTTGAGGGCACTGAGAATAACCGCCATGGTCAGGCTGTCACTGATCTGGCCCCAGCCCAGCGTGGTACCGCCCGTATTGGCCAGCGCGCCGGCCAGGCCACCCAGGCTGATGTCCGTGTCCGTGTCGCCCTCCGGCAGAATCGCATCGGCGATGGTGCGCGCCCGGGCGTCAGCCGCATTGATATTACTGCCAAAAGCACCGCTGCTGTCGGCAAACAGCCACTGGATACCCAGATCCTGGCCGTTGATCACTTCCATCTCGACGATGATCGCCTCGACAAGTACCTGGGCGCGGCGGATATCCAGTCGCTGGATCACGGCCTCTATGGCCGCCATTTCATCCGTCTCGGCAGTAATGATGAGAGAGTTGGTTCCCTCGTCCGCCTCTATGGTGGCCGAGTTATCAGAGCGCGGCTTCTTGGCGCCTTCAGAAGTGTCCAGGCGATTGATATTCTGCATCACCCGGGTCAAAACATCCGCTATCTCACTGGCCTGGGCGTACTCGAGATAGACCACCTTGACATTGCCGCTTTGCTCCAGCGGAGTATCGAGGTACTCCACCAGTGTGCGCATCCTCGCCCGCTCCAACTCGTCACCACTGACCAGTACGCTATTGGTACGGGAATCTGCGACCAGCAATACTTCCGACTCACCCCCGGCCTGTTTCGCCTCTGACTTGGCCAGCTGGTCCAGCATACTCACCACGTTCTCCGCCACGCCATAGCGCAGTTTGATGATATCCGTTTGCTGCACAGCGGACTTATCCATGCGCTGGATAATGTCCCTGATGCGATCGATGTTAGAGGACAGGTCAGAAATAATAATAGCGTTACTGGGCGCATAAGCAGCCATATGCGCCTGTTGTGGCACCAGAGGTCGCAGCACCGGGATCAGCTTGGCTGCCGAGATGTTGTCGAGCTTGATCACCTCGGTGACATATTCGTCGCTGGTCAGGCCTGAACCGCCATCGCGCACCTGCACCGGCGCAGAGCGCGCATCCTTGCTCTGGATAACCCGGATAACCCCACCGGAGCGCACGGCGGTGTAACCATGCACTTCCAGGATGGACAGGAACAATTCGTACAGTTCATCTCTTGAAACCGGCTTGCTGGACACGACCTTTACCTTGCCCTTGACCGAGGGATCCACCACGATAGTGGTGCCGGTGGCCTCCGCCACGAACTTGATAAGTTCCTGGATATCGGTTTCCTTGAGGTTAACCGTGAAATCCTGGGCCACCACCGTTCCAGCGCCCGATAACAGGGTAATGAAGACTGCTAACAGGGCTCTTCGGACTGATCGGGTCAAAACGTTCACTCAGCTGTATTCCTATACACTAATTCAGTTATCGAAGGCGATGGCATCACTGCCCTGCCGACCCGTCAGCCAGGCTGACGCTGATAGTCAATGACTCTTCATTGCGCTTAAGCTCAAATACCGCCTCGGTGGCGGTGCGCATGGTCTGGTAAAGCTGCAGCGTATTCGCCGGGTCGTTCAACGCGATACCGTTCACTCCGGTCACCAGGTCACCCGGCTTGAAGCCCAATTGCTGGAACTGTTCCTTTTCCTTGCCTGGCGCAATGCGATAGCCCGTCAGTTCACCGTTCTCACGCACCGCACTGATATTCACCACCTCTGCCAGTGACTGGGGGTTCTGGTAAAGGCGATCGCGATAAGCCTGTGCAAGCTCCGAGGCATCCTCTGACACGGCCGCCTTTGCCGCCGGCGGGCGACTACCGGTCCTTCGTACCTCGCGCCCGGGCGCCTGCAGCGGCAATTGCGCGTCCAGCGGTGAATCCTCGAACAGCTCAAGCAACTCGTAGGTACCACCATTATCGAGCACAACCTGTCGGGCCATCACTTTAGCCAGCACTACCCGACCCGGCAGGGGCAGCTTGTCTTCGACCGCATAAATTGCCTGCTTCGATTTGTGCTCGATGACGGCGTAGCCCAGGCCGTCCTCGGTCGACGCTACTGCGCCACGCAACTTGAGCGCCAGGCGAGTTTCCCGGGCTCCCTTCTCTATCCCGTCCCGGGAACTCGCTGCAACCGGCTCCGGCACTGCCGCTTGCTGGGCCGCAGCAACTGCTCCCGCCTCGCCGAACAGGTGCCTGCTCCTGAGTTGTTCGATATCCACGGGGTCAGAGCCGGCCTGGGTCGATGAAACGGTCACAGCATTGATCACTACAGCATCCGCCGGCATAACCGAATCACCGCGAGGTAACAGGGCCCAGATCAACTGGGACAAGGCCAACACAGCCCATATTGCAAACAATACCACCAGCACCTGGCGCACGCGCCGCATTCGGGCCGGTTGGGCGAGGGAGCGAAGCGCGTGCTCAATGGCATCGGTAGCACGCTGTGGCACATCGCTGGTATTACTGAGCCATTTGGCCGGCAAAGGGGCACTCCCGTTCATCTACCCGACACCAACACACAATGGCCACGGGGGTCTCTGGCACCGATTATAGGGGGCGCGATTGAAAGTTAAAACCGCGCCAGCCGGAAAATCAGCCGAATCAGGCAGGGCCACCAATTTCCAGATTACACCGTCATTGGACCGGGGTCCGGCGCCAAAGTTCTCCGGCGCCGTGACCGGTTTCAGGCGTCCAGCGACTGATAGTAATCGGACAGTATCTTCGCCACTTCGGGGCGCGAAAATTCGGGTGGTGGGGCAATACCCTTGCCCAACATTTCCCGCACCGCGGTGCCAGACAGCAAGACGAAATCGTCCTTGGTGTGGTCCGGCACATCGCACATCATCACCACCTTGTTCAGCTTCTTGCTGTAGGCCGTGTGATCAGCCCGGAATATCTCCAGCTCCAGGGCGTGTGGCGGCACTTCATCGTCGAAAATCGTCTGGGCGTCAAAGCCACCGTAGTAGTCCCCTACCCCGGCGTGATCACGACCCACTATCAGGTGGGTGCAACCACAGTTCTGGCGAAATACCGCGTGCAGCACAGCCTCGCGCGGCCCGGCATACAACATATCAAAACCGTAACCGGTGACCATCACACTGTTGGGCGGGAAATAGATCTCGACCATCTTGCGAATGGAGGCATCCCGCACATCTGCGGGAATATCGCCCGGCTTGAGCTTGCCCAGCAACATGTGGATCAGGATGCCGTCCGCATCCAGTTGCTCCATAGCCATGCGGCACAGTTCTTCGTGTGCACGGTGCATAGGGTTACGTGTCTGGAAGGCCACCACCTTCTCCCAGCCGTGTTCTGCAATCTCGTTGCGAATTTCCACCGCGGTGCGAAAGGTATCCGGAAAGTCGGACTGGAAATAGGAGAAGCTGAGCACCTGTATCGGCCCGGAAAGTACCGTGTTGCCCAGTCCGGTGAAGGTGGCGACACCGGGGTGCGCCGGATCCACGGTACGGAAGATACGCTCGGCCATGGCGCTGATCTGTTCATCGCTGACCGTCTCAACGGCTTCGACGTCCATTATGGCAAGCACCGGGTGTCCCTCTACATTGGGGTCACGCAGTGCAATACGACTACCTGCGGTAACATCAGTGTCGTTGGTGCGGTTGAGTATCGGCACCGGGAAAAACAGGCCGTCTGCAGTATGCATTTTCTCGGCGACACTCAGGGCATCTGCCAGATTCATATAGCCTGTCAGGGGGTTGAAATAGCCCCCTCCCAGCATCACCGCATTGGCGGCCGCTGCGGAATTCAGCAGCAGGGTAGGGAGAGTTTCAGCTTCTGCAATCAGCGCATGGCGCTGCTCGGTATCGTAAACAAATAGCGGGTTAAGTTCATCAGAACCGTGGGGCTTGATCATCGGGGGGCTCCTGCCTGTTATGCTGGGATGATGCCGCGCTGGCGCAGCACACTGAGAATCTGTTCCACTTCCTCGGCCAGGCTCTGCTGGTCGGAGTGAAGGTGGATCTCGGGGCTCGGTGGCGCCTCGTAGGGGTCATCGATGCCGGTAAAATTCTTGATCTCGCCTGCCCTGGCCTTCTTGTACAGGCCCTTGGGGTCCCGGCCCTCGGCCGCCTCAAGCGAGCAGTCTACAAAGACCTCAATAAAGTCCATATCGGCGGCCTCATGCAGCGCCCTGACCTGGTCCCGGTCAGCGGCATAGGGGCTGATAAAGCTGCTCAGGGCAATCACACCGGAATCGACAAACAACTTGGCAACCTCGCCAATGCGGCGGATATTCTCGGTTCTGTCTTCCGCACTGAACCCCAGGTTCTTGTTTATCCCCATGCGCACATTGTCGCCGTCCAGGCGGTAGGCGAGTACGCCCATTTCACTCAGCATGCCTTCCAGTTCGACCGCAACGGTGCTCTTGCCACTGCCGGAGAGTCCGGTAAACCATAGGGTCGCCCCCTTGTGGCCCAGAATCCTGGCGCGGTGCTCACGAGTGATATCGCCCTCGTGCCAATGCACATTGGTCGCTTTTTGTTCTGCCATCGTGTTATTCCTCTCTAGTCAAATTGCAATATCCGGGCCCGCCGCGGGGCAGCCCGTCTTAATGCCGCATAAATTGTTGCCGGTAAGCCTGAAACTGCTGTTTCAGGCCCGCCTCGGTAAAACCGTACTGCGCCAGGGTATAGTCATGCGTGGGGCGCAGCTCGCGGCGATTAAACTCCTGCCAGCGCGCCATTTCCGCGCGGGCTTCCGGGGTCAGCTCCATGCCCATAAAATCGTAAACTTTCTGGATTTCAGCCAGCGGTTGACTGACCGTATCTTCAAACCAGAGGTCCAGAAACTGCCCTGCCCCCGCCTGCTCGCGCACTGCCATGGTGTGCCGCATACCCGCTGCAAACTTGCGCGACCACTGCCTGCCCACCTCTACAGGGTCTGCTGAATCCGAGTAAATCGTCCAGACGCCGGCTATCAGGCTGGTCAGCGAGGGCAGTGTCTCCAGCGGATCGCGGTGGGATTGTACCACTTTCGCGTCGGGAAACACCTTGAACACCAGATCCATGTAATGAAGGTGGTGGGGAGCTTTCAGGGTCCAGCGGTCCCCCTGCTGCCCCGTGCGTTTTTTCTGCCACTGCAGGAACTGCAACAGCAGCCGAAAATACTCGTAACCGGGGGTGTGGTCCTGGCTCTCGATCCAGGCGTCAAAGCCGGGAATATCGGCATAGGCCTGGGTGTTAAAGCTGTAAAAGGACTGCTCCAACAGCATGATGTCCTCGTCGGGACCCATTGCATCCATGGGGTGGATCGCCAGCAAATCCGGGTTTGCCTCCAACATGGCCGCCATTTCCGCCTTGGCGGCGGGTATTCGTTCATCGCCGGCGCTGGTGAAGTCCCAGTCCGGTGCCGGGCTGGGATAGCGCACCTCGTACCACAGTGGCGCGTACATGCGGTGGTCTGCAGCGATGGTGCGATGCAACATGGTAGTGCCCGTTCGCGGCAGACCGACGATAAACAGCGGTGCGCTGATCTGCTCGTCGCGAATTTCCGGAAAGCGGCGCAGGTAGTCGCAGACCCGCAAGCGGGTGGCAAGAATATCGACCATTCGCTGGCGCAGCACGGGCCTACCGATATCGTTTAACCGGGCCTCATGCTCCAGGGACCACAGCAACTTCTCCAGCGGCTCGCGATAACTGTCATCGCCAAAGTCTTCCAGGCCATCCACGTCGCGGGCTGCCGCCACCACGGCATCGGGGTCAAAACTCTCGCCTTTCACTGCATTTCCACCCTGTCTTCGCGCAACAGCGCCGCAAATGGAATCACCCTTGCACGCACTGGCGGATGGTCTGTTGCACCGACATAGCGCAGCAACATGGCGCCGTTGCCATGGCCGGCCGTACTCAGGTTGTTGGGGGGTGCGCAGGTGCGCAACTGATCTACGGGCTGGTGACTGACCACAATACGCACACTACCGTCCGGCTCCAGAGCCGCGTTGTGGTTATTGATGCATATTTGGTGGTACCGGTAGTCCAGGGATTCCATCCAATAGTTGGACAGCTGGAAGTTCCAGGCGCTACAGACCTCTGGCGGGGTAAACTCAATCAGCAAGGCTTCATCGGGTGCCAACGCCCAGCGACTATTGTGGTAGTGGATCGAAGGGTCACCACCGGCGCGCAGGCACATTTGCTGGTCATTGGGTGGCAGCGCGTTGACATGGCTGCCAAAAGTCGCCATCCACTGCCGGAACAGGCTCGCAGTCCCCTCGACAAAGGGCGTCACCCGCGCCAGGTCCGCAGCAAACCCTGCGGGGTCAATGCCAGCGGTGGAGCCGGGATTGAGGCACCTGATCCCAAGTTCGGCCCGCTGCTCCTGGCGGCGTTCACGGAAGGTCTGCCTTACCAGGATATTATCCGACGCGGGGCTCATGGGAAGCCAGTTGCCCGGATGCTCCCTGGCGCTGACCACGAGCTCAAAGTCGCCATTGGCAGCCACCGCGAGCTGGTCCACCTCGATATGACCGGTTGGGGCCATATCCCCACCATCAGCAAACGAACCGGCTTTGGTTTCGATGCTCAGATAGGCAACGGAACCGCGATTGCCCGTGATCAGATAGTCCCGCGCCCCATTCACCGCGCAGTTGAGGTAATAGTTATCGGGATTGTCATTGCCGATTTTGGCGGTTTCATGAGACAGGGAATAGAACTCGGGAAAGTCGGGGTCTCCAAATTCAACAAACTTTTCCAGCCCCAGGCGAAGCAGCCGGGTCAGGTAGCGATATCCCTCTACCCGGGTCAGCTCATCGTTCGGCGTGTCGGCGGCCAGCACCTGCTCACCAGCGCGCTTGAGACCTTCACAGAATTCTTCCCACAGCAGACCGCTGGATACCTCCGACAACAGATCAGACATAGTACTTGAGCAAGGAGAGCACCAGCATCAGCCCTACCAGCGGCATAATCCAGCGCTGCAGCTGCTGCATACGCGCGGGGTCTGTCGAGCTGCCGAAGCGTTTTGACAAAATCGCCATGAGCGCGACGCCGGCAAAAATACCCAGGAGAATAAGCAGCAGGTTCATCAGGGGCAGGGCTGTACCCGGTAGACTTCAGGAATCTGCTCCATGCTGCCCACGGAACAATCCAGATCCTTCAGCAGGCCATCCTCGAGGCTGTACACCCAGCCGTGCACTGAGAGCTCCTGCCCTCTTTGCCAGGCATTCTGGGCAATCGTGGTGTGGGATACATTAGCTACCTGCGCCACAACATTGAGTTCACATAACAGGTTAACGCGGGCCTCATCATCAGCCAGCGCGTTGATCCTGGCACGGGATTGATGCAGCACATCCTTGATATTGCGCAGCCAGTTGTCGATCAGGCCGTTATCTTCATTATCATAAGCCGCGCGCACGCCACCACAGCCGTAGTGGCCAACAACAATCACGTGCTTCACCTTGAGCACATCTACCGCATACTGCAATACCGTGAGGCAATTGAAATCGGTATGCACAACCATGTTGGCGACATTGCGGTGCACGAAAATTTCACCCGGCAGCAGGTCGACAATCTGGTTGGCAGGGACGCGGCTGTCAGAGCATCCTATCCACAGGTATTCCGGGCTTTGCTGGGCTGCGAGCTTCGCAAAAAATTCAGGGTCACTGGTACTGATACGCCTTGCCCAGCGCCGGTTATTCTCAAACAGGGACTCTAGCTTCCTTGGATTACCATCGCTCATAAAGTACTCATTCAGACAATCAGGGTACTCAGGCGCGACAAGGTAATGCAATTGCCGCCCTTGGACTGGGATTGCTCTAATGCCTTTTTGGCCACACCTTCCATCTGCCGGGCAAGGTGGGGCATATCCACAGCGGGGTACTGCTGGGGCTCCCAGGTGACCATGCCGATACTGACCGTCACCTGCAAAACCGCTCCGCGACCATCGTCAACCGCGAAGCCCTCAATATCATCGCGCATGCGCTCTGCAATTTCCTGCCCGAGCATCTCCCCGCTACCGGGAATCAACAAGGCGAATCGCGAGCGCGACAGCCGCGCCATCATATCTGTGGCGCGCAGATCAGACGATATCCTTTCTGCGACCTTCTTTACCACAAAATGACCGCTGCGTTCACCGTAATGGTCGTAGAGATCATCGAATTCGTCAATTTCCATGATAAGAATGGTGAGCGCCTGGTCTGCCCTTCGCGCCCTCGCAATCTCCCGGGTGATGTCTTTCTCAAAACCACGCAGGTTACTGATCTGGGTCAGCGGATCGAGCATCGTGAGCTGCGACACCTGCTGGCGAGAGACAGCGGCCTTGAAACATGCGGAGATCATTGTGCAAAGGTGGGCGACCAGTTGCTCTTCCGCTTCACCGACGACGAGCTTGTCGTCCTGCAGACCAAGGTGAAGACTGCCTATCATGCGCCCTGCCTCGGTGAGTGGCATCAGCAATGCGTAGTCTATTCCCTGTTCGGCCTTCAACACTTCAAACATGCGAGAATCGGTTGGCTCGAGCAGCAAAATGTCCGGCTCCAGCTCATACAGCTCCTGCATGACAAAGGCATCGTTGTGCAACTGCAGGCTGTGACCATAGCGCTCGCCGCCGATGATCAGCTCGGCGAGAATATCTTCCGGATCGTAGAGCCAGAGCTCGGCCACGCGGAAAGAAAAGTGCCGCGGCATGCTGACCAACAAAATTTCGAGCAGCGCCTGAAGATCCTGCGCCTCCAGCAACATGTGTTCCAGCTGCTGGCTCTGCAGGTACATATAGCGATTGACAGTCACCGTTTCTGCGCGACGGCGATCGCGCAACTCGGTTCTGGAGACCGCGGGCGGTGCGCCCTCAATTTCCTCATCAGCCCCGTTAAAATCAGTCTCTTTGGTCATGCACAACATCCGCTTCGCGCCAGGCTGCCGGTGGCGCCTGATCGTCAATCTTATTGGCAACCAAGTGTAAGCGCCCTATACTGGCGATGCAAACCTGGGGGTGGCCTGAATCAGCAATGAAACCGGCCTGAGATACCTGTGTGGTAAACCCTTTGAACCTGATCCGGTTAATACTGGCGTAGGGAGGGTGCAGCCCCACTCAATTCGCCTCCAGTACCCCAGCTAAACCGGCCATTCCTGTCAGCGGTCTGTTACGAGGCACTCCATGAAATATTTTCTGCCACTGCTTGTGGTTGTCAGCAGCCTGGTATCGCATGTGCATTACGCGAGTGCTGAAGAAGGGCCGGCGGTGCTGGAAGAAATCGTGGTAACGGCCCAGCTTCGAACCACACCCCTGCTGAGCCAGGTCGGCAGTATCAGTGTTATCAGCGCGCAGGACATCCGCGAGCGCGAGGCGCAGCACCTGGAAGGCATTTTGAGCCTGGCACCCAATGTCAATTTTGCCGGAGGCACATCCAGGGCGCGGTTCTTCCAGATCCGGGGGGTGGGTGAGCGCAGCCAGTTCCAGGAGCCGCTCAACCCCTCCATCGGGCTTATTATCGACGGCATCGATTTCAGTGGCCTGGGCGGGGCGGGCACCTTGTTTGACGCGCAGCAGGTGGAAATCCTGCGAGGCCCCCAGGGTACGCTGCACGGCGCCAATGCCCTGGCCGGCCTGATCGACATCCGCACCGGCCAACCCGAGGCTGAGCCCGGCCTGCGCGTGGAGGCCGGTGCGGCGGAATATGATACCTGGAGCGCGGGTGTCGTGGGCACCGGTCCACTCATTGCAGACCAGCTGCTGTATCGCCTGGCGATCAACCGTTTCCAAAGTGATGGCTTTATAGATAACAAGTACCTGGGCCGTGACAACACCAATGGCCAGGACGAAACCACGCTGCGAGGTAAGCTGCGCTGGCTGCCCGGCGAGCGCGACACGGTTGATCTGACGGCCATGTATATCGACATCGATAACGGCTACGACGCATTCTCCCTGGACAATACCCGCAACACACTGTCGGATGAGCCAGGCAAGGACAAGCAGGATTCTACAGCGCTGGGACTCCAGTGGCAGCGAGAGCTGAATGCCCTGGTACTCGAAACGGCGATAACCGGCGCTACCACCGCCAGCACCTACAGCTTCGACGAGGACTGGAGCTTTGTAGGTATCGCACCAGGCCTGGAGTACTCATCCAAAGACCAGTACAAGCGCGATCGCGACAGCTACAGCGCCAACATACGGGCCCTGTCGAATGAGCACAGCCGCCTGTTCGCCAACAGTACCGACTGGGTGGCAGGACTTTATTACCTGGGTGACAGGGAAAACCTGAAGCGGCGCTACACCTACCTCGAAAACGACTTCAGCAGCCACTATGATACGGACACCTACGCCCTGTATGGGCAACTGGACTCACGACTGGGCGAGCGACTCAAACTGATAAGCGGTCTGCGTATAGAGCGCCGGCTGACCAACTACCAGGACAGCAACGGCGTGGACAGCGACCCCGACAAGGACCTCTGGGGCGGCAGGGTCGCCCTGGAGTACCAGTTCGACGACAATCGCATGGCCTATGGGGAAATCTCCCGCGGCTACCGCGCTAACGGTATCAACGCCGGCATTCTCGCGAGCATGGAAACCAGCGAGGATCCTGATATCACCGACCAGTTGCGGGCGGTACAGCAATTTGACGAGGAATACCTGGTCAATTACGAGCTGGGGTTCAAGGGTGCCATGCTGGCCGACACCCTGCAGGCCAGGCTTGCCCTGTTTTACATGGACAGGGACGACCAGCAGGTCAAGGGCTCGCTGGTAATACCACGCCCCGATGGAAGCACCGCCTTTATCGACTACACCAGCAATGCAGCCGAGGGAAATAACTATGGAATGGAGCTGGAAATGGACTGGCTCGCCAGCGACAGCCTCACCTTGTTTGCCAATATCGGTTTGCTGCAAACCGAGTTCGACACGTTCATTGACGCCGAGGGCAACGACCTGTCGGGACGCGACCAGGCCCAGGCGCCGAACTACCAGTACGCGGTGGGGGGGCACTATGACATCGGGGCGGGATTTTATCTTCGGCTGGATATAGAGGGCCGCGACAGTGCGTATTTTTCTGATCGGCACAACCTGAAATCACCGTCTTATGACCTTTTCAACATGCGCCTGGGCTATGCCAGCGAGCGCTGGTCGGTGGCCGTTTGGGGGCGTAACCTTACTGACGAGGACTATTACGTCCGGGGTTTTGGCACCTTTGGAAACGACCCCCGCAAGGAATATGCGGTGGAGCCCTACTACCAGTATGGCGAACCCCGGGTGGTCGGTGTGAGTACCAGCTTTACTTTCTGAGCCAGGAGAAACACGAATGAAGTTAACTGCCGAGATGAGCCTGTACCCATTACAGGAAGACTTTCACCCGGTGATACAGGGGTTTATCGATACCCTGCTGGCAAACTCCGACCTGAATATTGTGAGCAATGCCATGAGCACCCAGGTCTCGGGGGACTACGACCGGGTATTTGCAGCCGTGAGTGACACCCTGGCGGCCAGTACGCGCCAGTTCGGCAAACAGGTGCTGGTAGTCAAACTGATCCCCTGGGAGCTTGAACTCCAATCGTGAACGAGACCGGCCTGTGGGGAGCATTGCTACAGGCGGCGCAGGCGATGTCAGTGTGGGAGGCCGCCGCCGTCGCCCTGGGGGTTGCTTACCTTCTGCTCGCTGTGCGCGAGAGCCTGTGGTGCTGGTATGCGGCGTTTGCCAGCACCAGTATCTTCCTCGTCCTGTTCTGGAACGTAAACCTGTTGATGGAGTCGGCACTGCAGGTCTACTACCTGGTCATGGCAGTATACGGGTGGTGGCAATGGCAGCATGGTAGCGGTGCTCACGCGGAGTTGGGGATCTCCCGCTGGGGGACCCGCCAGCATCTGGTCGCGATAGTCGCGGTGTTGCTTGTCTCGGTCGCCAGTGGCAGCCTGCTGCAGCAGTTTACCGGTGCCGCAATGCCCTACCTGGATTCATTCACCACCTGGGGAAGCATTCTCACCACCTGGATGGTGGCTCGTAAAGTCCTCGAGAACTGGTTGTACTGGCTGGTGATAGACAGTGTTTCCATCTACCTTTACCTCGATCGGGAGCTTTACCTCACCGCCCTGTTATTTGCTGTTTACCTTGTTATCGTCGTATTTGGATACCGCAAATGGTTGCTGCACTACCGCGCAACATTCAGCTGAAGCTGCAGCAAACCCTGAGCCAGTGGCGCCAGTGGCACTGCGAACCGGCACTGACGGCCAGGCCGTCGGTGGCAGCGGTTTTGACCACAGGGCTGAGCAACTTCAGTGTGCTGGTCGAATCCGGCCGGCGTTTCATAGTGCGCATCGATGGCGTCAATACAGCGGTGCACAACCTTAACCGGCAAGGGGAGTGGCGCAACCTGCAGGCTGCACACCGGGCCGGGCTGGCGCCGGGGCCGCGCTACTTCAACCCGGAGCTGGGTAGCCTGGTCTGTGACTACCTGGAGCCGGATAAACAGCAACCCATGGTTATCAGCGAGGTAGCCGCACTGCTGAATGCCATTCACCGCTTGCCCGCGCGACACCAGCGGCTGGACCTGCCAGAACGCATGCTCAGCTATGAGAAACGGCTTGACCATCGAGCCGCACCCCGGGCGGCCTTGCTGACACACTACCGGGACGGCGTCAGAGCAGTACTGGCCACGGCAGAAGCAGACAAACGCGCGACCGTGCTGTGTCACCACGATCTGCTGCGAGCCAACCGGCTATACAGTGGCGGTCGGCTATACGCTATCGACTGGGAATACGCTGCGATGGGAGATCCCTGCTACGAGTTGGCAGTGGTTGCCGCGGGGGACTCCCTGTCCACCCGCGAAACCGATGAACTGTTAGCGGCCTACCTGGGACGCGCAGCAGGTGAAGATGAACGACGGCGAGTGCAGCAATACGGCTGCGCCTACCGTTACCTGGAACTGCT
This sequence comes from uncultured Gammaproteobacteria bacterium, assembly GCA_963765545.1. Taxonomy (GTDB): domain Bacteria; phylum Pseudomonadota; class Gammaproteobacteria; order Pseudomonadales; family Halieaceae; genus JARRPM01. The sequence continues at coordinate 1,740,385 of CAVXWW010000004.1, forward strand.
TTGGTACCTCGCGCAAGACCACCCGGCCCTCGATGAGGGGCAGTTGCGACATAAAGTGGCCGCGCTGGGAGAAAGCCTGCGCCAGGCAGGCGCCTGAGTCGCTAGTCCCTGAAGTTGGTGAACTGTAGTGGCACCCCGATATCCGCCTGGCGCAGCAGGGCCATTGCCTGCTGCAGGTCGTCGCGCTTCTTGCCGGTGACACGCACCTGGTCGCCCTGGATCTGTGCCTGCACTTTCATCTTCGCCTCTTTTATTTTTTTAACAATAGCCCTGCAGGTGTCACTGTCGATGCCGTGGCGCAGGACCACGCTCTGCTTGACCTGCTTGCCGGTGGTGACCGGCTCGCCCGAATCCATTGCACCGGGGTCGATATCGCACTTGATCAACGCGGCGCGTAACATATCCTCCATCTGGGTCACCTGGATCTCCGCTTCCGCGGTAATTACCACTGTACGCTCATCCCTATCAAACGAGGCCTGGACGCCTTTAAAATCAAACCGGTTCGCAACAATCCTGCCAGCCTGGTCTACCGCATTGGTCAGGTGGTGCAGGTCAACTTCCGAAACAACGTCAAATGATGGCATAGTGCAATTCCTCTCATCGGCCAGGAGCTACATACTAAAGTGCTGGGGCAAGTTTACAATCCCGGGCGTCAGGCCAGCACCTTGACCCCCGTAGACTGGCATGTGCTGGGCGCCGGCGCCATAGGCTGTTTGTTTGCCAGTGCATTGCAGCGCAGTGGTTGCCCGACAACGCTGCTGGTGCGGCCCGAGCAGGACGATGGTCCGCGAATCGTTAAAGTAGAGCACAAAGGCAACTGCACCGCGCTCGAGCTAGCGGCCTCCAGGACATCTGCGACCGGCCCTATCAGTCACCTGCTGGTCACCACCAAGGCGCAGGACGTGTGCACCGCAGTCCTGTCTGTTGCCCATCGGCTGGATACGTCCAGCCAGGTATTGCTGCTGGCCAATGGACTGGGCTTCGATAGGGAATTGCTGACCGAACTGCCTGCCCCCGTATACTTCTTCGGCACCACGACCGAGGGCGCGTACCGGCTGGGGCCCGGGCATATCTGCCACGCTGGCCGCGGACTTACCCGGGTTGGCCGACCCGGCGCCAGCCATTCGCCAGACTGGTTCAGTCAGTGGTCCACGGCAGTAAACCCCTCGCAGTGGGACCCGGCCATCGAGGAATCACTGTGGCTCAAGCTTGCCATAAACTGCGCTATCAACCCCCTGAGCGCGCTGCACCGCTGCCGCAATGGTGAGCTGGCACAAGCGCCGTTAGCGGCGCAGGTGAGTGCCCTGTGCCAGGAGATAATGCAGGTGAGTGCAGCCGCGGGTTTCGCCTCCGTTACCGCCGATTTGAATAGGCAGGTGGCGGACGTCATCAGTGCAACGGCGAGCAACCGCTCATCCATGCTGCAGGATGTACTTGCAGGGCGGGATACCGAAATTGAGTACATCAACGGCCACCTGCTGAACATCGCGCGACAATACGGCATCAGAACACCGCAAAACGAATTGCTTTACCGGAGAATCCTCAACCGTGACAGCTGAAACCCTGCAAATTTCCGTCATCGCCTGGCCGCTGGCTTTATCCGCGATAGCCGTTACAGCGCTGGTTATTTGCGACCAGGCCGGACATCGCACCGGGCGCTACCTGTTCAAGCCGTTGGCGGCGCTCGCGTTCATCTGGCTGGCATTGGCACTGGGAGCCCTCAATTCCACTTACGGCTGCTGGCTACTGGGGGGGCTGCTGTGCTGCCTGGCGGGCGACCTGCTGCTGATGCCTGACAGTGATCGCTGCTTCCTGGCCGGGTTGATCGCCTTTCTCTGCGGTCACCTGCTCTACGCTGTCGCGTTCTGGCAGTTGCCGCACAACCTGTCCGGGCTGGCCGCAACCGCCCTGCCCGCGCTGGTTTTGCTGATCTTCAGCGCGCGCTGGCTGCTGCCCCATGTTGCCCCGCAAATGAAGCTGCCGGTAACGGTTTACACCCTGGTAATCACCGGCATGCTGCTGTGCGCCGGGTTGAGCGCTGGCCAACCCGCCGCCATCTGGATTATCGGTGGAGCCTGGGGGTTCGCGGTTTCTGACCTGGCAGTGGCAAGGCAGCAATTCGTGCAGCCCAGTCGCTGGAACGGGATGTGGGGCACACCATTGTACTTTCTCTCGCAAATGGCCCTGGCGTCGTCGGTCGCCTGGGTCTAGGCAGCTCATAGCACCTCAACAGGACGCTCAGGGATAGAGTGCCCTGGTGGTGTTGCGAACAATATCGCGCCACTGCTGCGCCGACATATCGGGAAACAGCAACGCCTGCTGGTTGGCCTGCCGGCCCTGCCAGTTGCGTGTCATCGCGAATACGCACAGCAGGTCAACACAGCGCAGGTCCAGTTGCAGTTGCTCTGCTACAGCGTCCTGCGCTTTTCTGCGGGCCGGGTCCGCGTACAAGGTCGTCACCGGGGTTGCCCCAACCGGCCCGGTAACTGTCAAGGGCCCCACCCGCTCACGCATTACCTGGGTAACCTCAGCGACCAGCCAGCGGCTGGATACTTCAGGGGGTAGCTCTATGCTGCTGGCAACGCGTATGACAGGCGCCTCGATATGAACGCGGGTCAGCGAAGGCACCAGGCCAGACCAGTAGACCAGCCCCCCGACAAGTGCCGCGCTCGCCAGCACAGCAGGCCAGCGCCACCTGCGGGAAATAGCCCGCGGCCACTTCCCCATCGCTGCTGCCCCACCGCCGACCAGACTGGAGCGACCCTCACGGGCCAGGTCAGCCGGGATAACAGGGGGAATGTCTTCCGCCGATTCCGCCCGAAAACAGGACCGGGCTTCCTCCAACAGGCTATTACTCGCGGCCAGGGGAATATCGCGTCCTCCGCGACGCAAGGCCTGGCGCACAACCCGCGTGTTGGAGGGCCTGTCGGCAGGGTCTTTTTGCAGCAGCGCTGCCACCAGATCAAGCAGCGCCTGTGGCAACTGGACATCGGCCGGTAACAGCTGCGCTAGCGGTGGCGGGGGAAGCTCCAGCAGTGCGCGGGTGTCGAGTTTTCCCTCACGAAAGAAGGGGTGCACTCCACCGACCATACGGTAGAGCAGGCAGCCCAGGGCGAACAGGTCAGAACGCTCATCCAGCGGCTTGCCCCGGCATTGCTCGGGGGAGATGGCCGAGGGGCTGCCGCCTGTAGCTGCGCTCAAATCAGCACGCTGTGCGATACCAAAATCCGTGAGCTTCACCCTGCCATTGGTGCCGATAAGCACATTACGGGCCTTCAGGTCGCCATGCACGATACGCTGTTGACGCGCCACCGTCAGTGCTCCCGCAATGTCTGCGGTTATCGTGAGAATGCTGGCAAGAGACGGTTTCACCGAGGTCAGGAATTCATCGAGATCGCAGCCCGGGACATACTCCATGACCATGGCCAGGTGATCACGGGACTCTATTACATCGTGTATCTGCACTACTTTGGGGCTTTGCATGCTCGCCACCAGCTGCGCTTCACGCAACAGGCGTTTGCGCGCGCCCCGCGCCGCCGGCAGTGGATAGATCTTGATAGCCACCCGTCGGTGCAGACGCTTGTCATAGCCAAGGTATACCGAACCCTGCCCACCCCGGTTTACCAGGCGAATAATACGGTAGGGGCCAACCCTGGCATCCCCCGCCATTCAGCTGAGGCCCGGGCGCAAGGCTAAAACCACCTCAGACCGGAATCGCGCAAGCGCGAGCGCAGGCTGCTGAGCGATACTTCCAGCGCAAGTGCCGCGGCGCGTGCGTCACCACCGTGCAGGGCAAGTACCTGCTCCAGCTCGGCCCGGGGTACCTGACCCGCCAACCGATAGCGGCCCGACTCCCCCATACGTCGATAGATCGACTGGCGTGAGACGCCTAACTCGCGTGCCACATGGGTCACCTCATATGCGCAGGCCCGCAAGACGCCGGTAAACTCAGCTTCATCCACGTCGCGCATCCTGCGGTTTTGTATGGTTCCGGCAGCTGCCGCCCGGTCAGTAGAAGCAACCGAATCGGCCTGCACCGCAGCCCGGATCTTGTCAGGCAGGGCACAGCCCCCGACACCGGCGACCACTACCTGACTCGCACAGTTTGCCAGCTCTCGCACGTTGCCGGGCCAGTCGTACCTCAGGCAGCTGTAAAACAACTCCGCCCACGAGGCGATCTCCAGCGCTGAGCTTGAACGCGCTGGAAATACCGGGGTCCGGGACAGTTCACGACTACTGGTCGCAAAAAAGTGCGCCAGCAGCTCACCGATATCTTCCGGGTGCTCACGCAGTGGCAGCAGATTGATCTCACAGGCACCGAGGCGATGCAGTAATGCAGACTTGAAGTCGCAATTGTCGCCCTCCAGGGGCGCATCGGTGGCTGATATAACCCTGACATCCACCTTTTGGATAAGCCCCCCAACCGCCTGTATTTCACGCTGCTGCAGGGCTCGCAGCAACTGGGGTTGTACCTCCGCCGGTGTATCGCCGATCTCGTCCAGGAACAGCGTCCCACCGTTGGCCTGGCTGAAAAACCCGGCACTGGCGCGGGTAGATCCTGTATAGGCGCCTCGGGCGCTGCCAAACAGGGTAGCTGCGGCCAGGCCAGGGGGGATTGCCGCCATATTGACGGTGATCATCGGGCCGCTGCTGCGCTGGCTGGCCCGATGAATAGCCGCAGCGACAAGTTCCTTGCCGGTGCCGGTTTCGCCACGCACCAGGACATCCAGGCCACTCCAGCCTATCTGTTCTATCTGTTCCCGCAACCGGGTCATATAGGGGCTACTGCCACACAGCTCACCGGGCCCGGCTCCGGGCGCCGGGGACGCCCTCGAATTGCCCAGGCGCAACAGCAGGACAACACTGTGCCCCAGCAATAGTGCCACGCCCGCCCGCAGCCGCTCCCAGGGCAACGCGGTTTCGTCGTCCAGCTCCCTGCCCCCGACCCGGCAGCGACTGGCGCCGCGAGGCCTGCGGAGCGTAAGCCCCTCATCATCCTGGGTCAGCGCCAGTGCCTGCCGGCTGACATCGCGCTCTTCAATCGGTGCCTTCCCGGAATCGGACGCACTGGCAAAGACGGGACTGCGCCGCCCCAGGACCCACTGCGGTGAATCGCTCAGGCTGGGGACCAGCGCGGTTTGCCCGATGCGGGCAGTATCCGGGTGATAGACAATGGTAAGCAGCAGCCTCTGCTCGTCGTGATTGACGGCCAGGGCAGGCGCCACCGACGGCAACGTCAGGTCGACATCTGTGCTGCTCGACATAGGCAGGCTCGGCAAATTCTGGTTATTCTCTGAGCCTTGTCGGCCCCTCGCGCTAAAAGTTTAGCAGCTGGAAACCAGAACACCGCTTTTTTGGCTGACGGGGGTCGAGATCCCTAGAACAAGATGACCAGCAGCGCGAGAACAACTATCCAGCACACGGCACTGCGCGACAGTAGCGCGTTAAACTCGCGGTTCTGCGCGGCTGCCTCCGGCCCAAATACGGTATCGTCGTCCGGGTCGATAAAGCCTCTGGAACCCAGCGCATCGAAGCCGACCCGATATAGCAAGGCGCCCGCCTGGGCACCGCTATCGCGCAGGCCGGCAAACAGGCTGTCCCTGCTACCTATAAAATCACCGGTGACGGTAAACGTGGCGGACAGCAAACGTGCTGGAACCCAATCCAACAGGAACAGCCAGCGTTGCGCTGTGTCCGGCTCAAACGTGTCCCGACACAGCTGCAACAGCCTGTAGACCAGCGCCCCCGCCGGGCCCAGCAGGACAAAGTAAAACAGTACGGCAAACCAGCGTTGCATACCCTCATACAGCAGTGCCCGCTGGATCATGGCATGGACTTCCAACGCAGTTTCCGGGGCTTCGATAGTCTCGTCCCAGCCAAAATCCTCGCAGGCTGCGAGGTATGCTCCCTCGAAGTCCCCGCTATAGGCGTGACCCCGGTAGCTCGACATCGATGCCTGGAAATCGCCACGACCGAAAGAGTAGAGCAGCAGAAATGCCGCCAGCGGCAACCACAGCAGGCCAAATAGAACAGGCTCCACTACATCCAGCGCGAAGGACACCAGTACCGCAGGCAATAACACCAGCAAAGCCAGTGCCAGGCTGCCGGACAAGCCCCAGTTCGCAACCCGTGCTTGCCAGTCAGTAAACCAACTGTCGTGATGCAGGCGCTGCGCCGATCCCCAGGCCTGGAATACCAAAACCGCCAGAACTATTGCCAGAAACGTCATTCATTTTCTCCTGTGGCGGCTATCAGACCGCGATACCTGTTCCAATCAAAGGAAGGACCCGGGTCCGTCTTGCGTCCCGGAGCTATGTCGCTGTGCCCGACAATACTGCCCCGGTCCATTTGCTCATATCGCCCCAGCAATGTGCGGCTAACCGCCGCCAGTAACTCGTACTGCGCTTCAGTGTAGGCATCATCGTCTGTTCCCTCCAGCTCGATGCCAATACTGAAATCATTGCAGTTATCCTCCCCCGCATGGCATGACTGGCCCGCGTGCCAGGCGCGATCGTCCAGGCTGACAAACTGTACCACTTCACCGCAGCGCCTGATCAGCAGGTGCGCCGAGACCTCGGCGCCGCGGATCTCGGCAAAATACGGATGCTCGTCCCAGTCGAGGCAATTGGTGAACAGGTGCTCGATATGCGGACTGCCGTACTGGCCCGGGGGCAGTGAAATATTATGGATCACCAGTAATCTGGGCACGCAGCCCGCTGGTCTGGGGCCGAAATTGGGTGAGGGCACATGTCGCGCCGGCCGCAACCAACCCCCGTCCAGGGTGAACTCTTCGTCTGTGTTTTGCTGCGCCATGCACCATCATAATCGAGAGTCGGCGCAATGCTCAATGTCGGCGCCCTGAGGATTAACAGCGGCCGCCGGTAACTGCTACAATCCCCCTCCTTTTCAGTACCTGCCTGCCCTATGACCCCACCAGTGCCAGTTATACCCGATATTCAGGTCGTCCGTGACAACGTCAGCGCGGCTATTGCCGAGGACGTGGGCAGCGGCGACATCACGGCCGCGCTGATTCCGGCCCATGAAACCGCCACCGCCCGTGTCATCACTCGCGAAGCAGGTGTTTTATGCGGCCGACCGTGGGTCAATCAGGTGTTCCAGGCGCTGGACCCTGCCATTGCCCTGGCCTGGCGAGTTGATGATGGCGAGACCATCGCAGCCGGAGACGAATTATTCACAGCCACCGGCCCGGCGCGCGGCCTGCTAACCGGAGAGCGCTCAGCCCTTAATTTTTTGCAACTGCTGTCCGGCACCGCTACCACCTGCCACTACTATGCCAGCCTCGTGGGGGGCACGGGCGTGAAGCTGCTCGATACGCGCAAGACCATACCCGGACTGCGAATCGCACAGAAATATGCGGTCAGCTGCGGAGGTTGCTTCAATCACCGAATCGGTTTGTTCGACGCCTTCCTGATCAAGGAAAACCACATCCTCGCCGCCGGTGGCATTGCAGCGGCGGTGGCAGCTGCCCGGCAATATGCCCCGGGAAAACCGGTTGAGGTGGAAGTGGAAAACATGGACGAACTGGAGCAGGCACTCACTGCCGGCAGCGACCGCGTCATGCTGGACAATTTTTCACTGGAGCAAATGGCGACGGCGGTAAAGCTCAGCGCCGGCCGGCTGGAACTGGAGGCCTCGGGCAATGTGACCACGAAAACACTGCGGCCCATCGCTGAAACCGGCGTCGACTACATTTCAATTGGCGCCCTGACCAAGGACTGCAAGGCGCTGGACCTGTCGATGCGCCTGCTATAAAAGTGGCACCTTACTGACAATAACACCGTTGTTGTCGGCGTAAATATAGTCCCCGGGAGCAATGGCGACGCCACCAAAGGCGATAGGTATATCCCGTTGCCCCACCCCCAACTTGTCCGTTTTCTTCGAACACTGGCCCAGCGCCTGCACACCCAGGGCAATAGCTGCGATCTCGTCCACATCGCGCACCGCGCCGTTTATGACCAGCCCGCTCCAGCCGTTGGCCGAGGCCTGCTCCGCCAGCATGTCGCCCAGCAGGGCCCGGCGCAGGGAACCACCGCCATCCACCACAATCACCCGCCCGGCCCCGTCCTCCGCAACACATTGCTTTACCAGGGAATTATCCTCATGGCACTTGATGGTCACTGCCTGCCCGCCAAACTGCCTGGTCAGGCCATAGCTGGAAAACTGCAGCTCGATAGCAAGCGCATCGGGGTGATCGTCGGTCAGGTCCGGAGTGGAGATTGCAGTCATAGCCAGAGTCCATTTTTTTCGTTAAGGGCATTGATCGCCGGTTGCACAAGCGAGCTATATTAGTCGCTTGAGACAGCGGTGCCACCCCGGTGCCGGCAACTGCAGCAAAAAACCACTGCCCGCTGATAGCGGCACCTTCAATTACCACGGTGCACCTCGCCGGCAAGCCGGGTATAATTTTCCCAGTCAATAGATAGCAACATCACCATTCGCTAAATGAATACGGAGCGACCCCTGAACATAAATCGAGTCGACCTGAACCTGCTGGTTTACCTGGATGCCCTGCTGCGTGAGCGCAACGTTACCCAGGCCGCGAACCAGCTCAACCTGTCCCAGCCCGCCATGAGCAATGGCCTGCGCCGCCTGCGGGACCTGTTCGATGACCCCTTGCTGGTTAGAACCAGCGAGGGCATGACACCCACGGAGCGGGCCCTGGAACTGGAACCCATCGTGCGGGAGGTGCTCACCAGTATCGACCGGGCGGTACAGCCGCGCTCGGAATTTGATGCCGAGAACGCGCACCGGGTGTTTCGCATCATGGCCAGCGACTATGCGGAATCCACCCTCTTTCCCAGCGTGCTGGGCAAGCTGCGCACGCTCGCGCCGGGACTGACGCTGGATATCATGACCCCGAGCGATGTCAGTTTCCTGGATGTGGAGCGGGGCAAGGTGGACATGGTGATCAACCGCTTCGATTCCATGCCCCAGTCGTTCCACCAGATACACCTGTGGAATGACACCTTTACCTGCGTGCTGAGCCCGGAAAACCCGGTGCTGGAGGATTTCAGCCTGGATAATTACCTCAAGGCCAATCATGTCTGGGTCAGTAAAACCGGCATGGGTGTCGGGGTTGGGGTAAACCCCGATGATGTGCAACGCCTGGGCTGGGTTGACCTGGCGCTCAACAAGCTGGGTAAAAAACGCCAGATCAGGGTTTTTACGCGCCACTACCAGGCGGCCATGACCCTGGCGGAGCAAAATGACCTGATTGTTACCCTCCCGACCCGGGCAGCCCTCCTGAAGCGCGACAACCCGCGAGTGGTATTGCGTGAGCCACCGCTGGACATTCCCGCCCTTGAGCTGAAAATGGCCTGGAGCCCGCTACTACAACACAACCCTGCCAACAAGTGGTTGCGCAAGCTGATCGCGGATACCGCCCGGGAGCTCGATGACAAGGCGCCGACACCCTGAGCCCGAGCGCGCGCGGCCGCAAAATATTCACCTTCGGAATGCCCACGATAAAAACGATAAATTAGCTAAATTAAGGTCCGGACCCTAGACTGCTTGGTGTTTTGGGGCGCAATGTGCCGTCCACAATTGTCAGAAAGGACTTTCACCATGACTGATCGTATCCAGCGCGGCAGCCTTCAGGTCGCCCCGGTTCTTTGCACCTTGCTTGAGGACGAGATAGCCCCCGGTACAGGAATAACCCCCGAGCAGTTCTGGCAGGGGCTGGCGGACATTATTGACGAGCTGGCACCGGTGAATCGCGCCCTGCTGGCCAAGCGGGATGAATTGCAGGCAAAAATAGATGCCTGGCATCGGGCCAATCCGGGCGCCGACTACGACCGTGCGGCATATAAAGGCTTCCTGGAGGAGATTGAATACCTTCTGCCAGAGGGAGATGAGTTTTCTGTCACCACCGAGAACGTCGACCCTGAAGTTGCGACCCTGGCGGGCCCGCAACTGGTGGTTCCCGTCATGAATGCCCGCTACGCGCTGAACGCCGCCAATGCACGCTGGGGCAGCCTCTACGATGCCTTGTATGGCACCGACGTCATTCCGGAAACCGATGGCGCCCAGCGCAGCGGCCCCTACAACCCGGTGCGGGGCGCAAAAGTAATCGCCTATGCAAGGGCGTTCCTTGATCGCCATTGTGCACTGTCTACCGGCAGCCACAGCCAGGCCAGCTCCTATGCAGTCGTTGGCGGCAAACTGCAGGTGGTGCTGGACGACGGCCAGATCAGCTCACTGGCCGACCCGGACCAGTTTCGCGGCTTTACCGGCCAGCCGGAATCCCCGGTGGGCATTCTGCTGCGCCATAACGGCCTGCACATTGAAATACAGGTAGACCCCGCCAGTCCTATCGGCAGCACCGATGCCGCGGGCGTAAAAGACCTGGTACTTGAGGCGGCGCTGACCACTATCCAGGACTGTGAGGACTCCGTCGCGGCGGTCGACGCCCCGGACAAGGCTGTGGTCTACAGCAACTGGCTGGGGCTGATGCGTGGTGACCTGGCGGATACCTTTGAAAAGGGCGGCAAGAGCCTGACCCGCCACCTCAACCCGGACCGGGTATTCACCGGTGCGGATGGCGCGCAACTGGTATTGCCCGGCAGGAGCCTGATGTTCGTGCGCAATGTCGGGCACCTGATGACCAACGATGCCATTCTGGACTCCCGGGGGCACGAGATCCCCGAGGGCATAATGGATGGCATGTTCACCGCCATGATCGCCCTGCACGACCTGCAAAAAGGTAGCGACGCCAACCGCAACTCACGCAGCGGCAGTGTTTACATCGTCAAACCCAAAATGCACGGCCCCGAGGAAGTCGCCTTCACCTGCACCCTGTTTGACCGCATCGAGGATGTATTGGGCCTGCAGCGAAACACACTCAAAGTAGGCATTATGGACGAGGAGCGGCGCACTACCGTCAACCTGAAAGAGTGCATTCGAGTCGCCAGTGACCGCCTCGTGTTCATCAATACCGGCTTCCTGGATCGCACCGGCGACGAAATCCATACCAGTATGGAAGCCGGCGCCATGACACCCAAGGGCGCGATGAAGCAGGAGCCGTGGATCAATGCCTACGAAGACTGGAACGTCGATATTGGCCTGCACTGCGGCTTGCTGGGGCGCGCCCAGATCGGCAAGGGCATGTGGGCGATGCCTGACCTGATGGCCCAGATGATGGAGACCAAGATAGGCCACCCCATGGCGGGCGCAAGCACCGCTTGGGTACCTTCTCCCACCGCTGCCACCCTGCATGCCATGCATTATCACGAGGTCGACGTGGCCGCCCGTCAGGCCGAACTCATGCAGCGCCCCCGGGCCTCGCTGGACGATATCCTGAGCATTCCCCTGAAGGGCACCGCGGGACTCAGCGCGGACGAGATACAGCGGGAACTGGACAACAATGCCCAGGGCATTCTCGGCTACGTGGTGCGCTGGGTTGACCAGGGCGTGGGCTGCTCCAAGGTGCCCGACATCAATCACGTGGGCCTGATGGAAGATCGTGCCACCCTGCGTATCTCCAGCCAGCACATCGCCAACTGGTTGCGCCACGGCGCCTGCACACAGCAGCAGGTTCGCGAAACCCTGGAGAGAATGGCGCTGGTGGTGGATGAGCAGAACGCGGGAGACCCTCTATACCGACCGATGGCGCCTGACTTTGACAACAATGTCGCGTTCCAGGCGGCCTGCGAACTGGTTTTCCAGGGAGGGGAACAGCCCAGTGGTTATACCGAGCCGGTATTGCATGCGCGGCGCAAAGAGGCCAAGGCGAAGTACGGTATGTAATATGCCCGGGCGGAGGACGCCTGGTGTTGCCCCCCGGTCATTTGAGATATGACCGGGGAGAGCCCGTATGGGCGACCCCGTCTGGGCGACCCCGTCTGGGCGACCCCGTCTGGGCGACCCCGTCTGGGCGACCCCGTCAACTTTGACCGGCGTCGGACTCTTTATATTGCAGGTTGGTGAGCTGCTCTGACAGCAGGCCCATAAGAAAAACGATGACCCCCGAGAGAATCAGCAGCGTGGACATATTGGTAAACCGCCAACCGCCCGTGCTCATCGCTGCAAACAAGTAATTGATGACCCCCAGCCCTGAGATCAATATCGCTACCGGAAAATACACCTTGAGTGGTGAATAGAGCGTGCCGATTTTGAAAATAATGAGAAAGAACCTCACCCCATCGCGCAGCACGTTGATATGACTGCTTCCCAGACGCGGCGCCACTGTGATGGGAACAAAACCCACCGAATACCCCGCCCGGAAAAACGCCATGGTGGACGTGGTTGGATAGCTGAAACCATTGGGGAGCAGGTAGAGAAAGTCGCGAAACTTTCGTCTGTTGACGCAGCGGAAGCCCGATGTGAGGTCGGGAATCTCCCGGTTCACCATCCAGCTCGCCAGCCGGTTATACATACTATTGGCACTCCAGCGGGCGATACTGGCCTGGGATGACAGACCACTGCGAGAGCCCACGACGAGGTCATAGCCCTCATCTACTTTAGCAAGGAGGCGCTCGATATCCGCCGGGTCATGCTGGCCATCGCCATCCATGAACACGATATAGTCACCTTTTGCCGCGCGGGCCCCGGTCTTGATCGCCGCACCGTTGCCCTTCGAGTAGGGATGGCTGATCACCGTCACACCTGCATCCCTGCAGACCTGCGGTGTTCCGTCGGTTGAACCATCATCGACCACGATCACCTCGGCGTCCGGGTAAAGCTGACGCAGTGAGGGCAGGGTCTTCGATAGACCTGCCTCTTCATTTTTTGCTGGAATAACGATGGAAAACTTCAAAAGTTACTTCTCCAGATACAGTGACAGGTTTTGCTGCTGGCCGACAGTCAGACCACCCCGTTCCTGTATTTTCAGCAAACGAGTCTTGATCGTATCAACAACCTCCACTTTACCCAATGCTGAACCAAAGTGCAGCTTCATTAGTAAGCCCTGGACATTATCCGGGCGCTTTGTCAGATACAGGTCTACGTAATCGCTAGCCGGCTGCCACCGCTGCAATTTGTTCTCCAGCACAGCAAGACCGAGGTAAATATTGACGGATGCGCTGGCAGGAGAATCCTCAGGAAGGTAAATCTCTACCATGCGATCTGCAAACGCCAGCGCATTGAAATCAGGACAAGCATCATCCTGCAGCATATGCACCAGGGTCTGTAGTGTATGAACAGAGCTAAAAGGCCGGGCCGGGATTGTCCGTGCCCAACCGGGCAATCTGCTCACGGAGCGACTGGTTGATTCGCAATACAAGCCAGGGCCAGGTCACGAATATCATGGTCGCCACTGCGCTCTCTTGTACTCACCGCAAATGCCCTGGCCGAGTACTTCTGTGCTGCTTCAAATTGACCCAGGCTTAGCCATGTGAACCGCCATGTCGGCATTGGCCCGAAAGGAATCGGGATGCCCATTCAGCTGATGAAGTATCAAGAAGTGGATGGCTGGACCAGACCTGGACCTGCGAACCGGTCAGGCTGGCAAGCCATAAAACATAACAGGTAAGATATAGCCAACAACGGCGACTTGACCTGGCGGCCAACGCCTGACCAATAGCGCGAAAGCGGCCCCGACCATCAAAAACAACCCATCCCAGGAAAGTAATTGCGATGCTCAAAGTACAGTTCGAGCGAGAAGACCGTGGACTCTATGCTATGCCCGCCAGATACCAGGCAATACCAAAGCCGAAATAGCGCCCATACCGCCAGCGAAGCAGGCTAATGCAATAACAGCACGCCAACAACCAGCCTGAAAGCACGGCAAGACGGGTCGAAGCTGGGCTATTAAGTGATGTCGAAATGATCACGTCATCGTGATACAACGCCCATGCCGAACACATCCGGCATATAAATCTGAGCCAACGTAGTCCCAGACAACTCCGGGTTTGCGTAAGCAACCGCTCATCAAGCGTAAAAGTGGCGGCGACGAAATGCAGCAGACAAGCGCTATCATAACCGACGATCAGAAACAGCAATACGGCCACGGAGCCACCAATGACGATAAGACCGAGCGTCGTCACATTGCAGCCAGTGAATTCTCTGCCCATTCAGCCCGGCGAACTGAAACCAGAGAGCCTCCATGAGCAATAGCACCGGAATGAATACCACTGCGTTTTCCTTGGCAAAAACCCCCAGCAGTGCGCCCAGGAATACAAGAAAAAAAAGGGGAACCGAGAATCTGCCGCCCCAATTGCTCACGCCAGAGCACATAGCCAATACAAGCTAACAACATAAACATGGTGCACAGCATGGCCATGCGCTGCACGATATACAACACGGTGCTGACATAAAGGGGGGAGAGCAGCCAGGCCGCGCCCAGCACAACAGCCAGCCAGCGATAACCCGGTGTAGCAATATGACGAAAAAGCAACCAGAACAGACAGATGACAAGGCACCCATTAAACAGGTGTAGCACGATATTGACCCGTTTGCTGGTCGCAAGGCTGCCATCGAGAAACAGCTGCTCCAGGACGAAACTGGCCATCGAAACCGGTCGCCCCAGGGGGCCGGATTTGTTTCCGGTCACATAGTCCCAGAAATAATCAGGGTTTTCTTTCAGATCGGATATAACCAGCACGCTGGACCGATCATCCAGCAGGGCTGGACCATATTGGCCGGGCCAATAGACCCAGCCAGCAAGCAACAGAACGAGCCCGGCGACAATTAGGGGCAAAATGGCTGGATATCGATTAGTCACGATCAACTTGAGCCTGAGTTTCAGTGTCCACAAACAGTTCCTTTATCCTGTGCAGATCGTAACGGTACGGATCGTTTCGCAGCCATATCCTGGCAGTTTCATAGATATTTGCGAGATCCCGAGTACGCTCATACTCCCGCATTTGGGCTAAATAAACCCAGGTGACATGGGGCGCGATTTCCTGCGCCTGATCCAGCTCGCTCAGTAACCTGGAAGGCTCTGCCTGCTGTGCCGAGAGATATCTGTACCGATAGAAAATCAATTGTACTGAGCGAGGATATCTCATGGAGAGTTTGTCTATCAGCGACATTACTCGTTGTTCGGGAATCAAATCAGGCCTTGCAGCAAAAATATCGAAGAGTGTGGCAAGGGCATTCCAGTCCGAAGGCTGCAGTGCCCGGGATATCCAGCAGTTCTTCCAACTTGCCCAGCCAGTCGACCTGATCCTGCAATTCCGTGAAATAGTGTGACTGTCGAGATAGAACAACATAACCAGCGCAGCCACATCCCGGTTATCGGTCTGGTACATACGTTCAAAGTAGTGGCGGGACAGAAGCAGGTACTCCGATCTTCTCACGCTCGCTAAGTCCTGTCTGGTCACCCCGACGGTATTGTCGCAGAAGCGCGTTGGCATAAAAGTAATTGGATCGGGAGGACTCCGGATGCTGTTCCAGGTTAGTGCGACTGAGGGTAACTCATCAGACCAAGTCTGCACCCGGATAAGAAGTAGCAAGCTCAAAACCGCAATGACCCCGAGGACAGGATACCAGACACTGAGCCTTTTTTCTGCCGAAACAGGAATAATAATAAGAGATGCAAAAATCAGACAAACCAACATACCAGGCAGATAATTGCGGTGCTCATAGACCATTTCCAACGGCCACACTGTAGACTCCATGGCGTGCCCGACAAGGAAAAACAGCGTCCCGAGCAGCAGCAATGGGTACCGATTCCTTAGCAAAAAGACAAAGCCACAAGCAACGCCCATGCACGAGCGCCAACGCCGTGGACACCGGGCTCAGCACGCCCGGTGGAGATCGCGATATCGTCATGCTGAAATCCCATATCGCCGATATTGGGGACAGAAAATCCAGCCAAGGTAACGCCACATCAAGCGGCCCTGGGTCAACAGCCTTCCTCAGGGTAAATTCCCGCCCTCATATCCGCCCACAAGATGTCTGGACTTATCATGACCACGCCAAACACATAGCACTACCGGAAGAGCAAATATCAACCATCCAGCGCGGCGCAGCCGAGTAAAGCCTGTCGCCCGCCCATACACCACGGAAAATACAAACCTCAAGCACCACAATCAGCCACAGGAGCAGGCGCCATTTTCCTTCGACAGAGTTGCCAATGCGGTGAGCAGCAGAAGCCATAGCCCGGCAGCGACAACTTCACCCGAAGATCCCACCAACGCGTGACCAGCGCGCGCGATAGTGCATAAAAACCACCAGGCCCGCCAGGACAAACAGAGTGGCCAACTGTGCCATACGCTGAACAGCATATAACACAGTCGATACATTCAGAGGATGCAAAAACCAGATGGCTGCAGCCGTTAACGCAATCAGTTGCCTGGTAGGGTCATCGGGACCAATACCAAGGTTTTCCAGCAAAGCCAGGCAAAGAAAGAAAAGCAGTACCGAAATAACAAAGTGAATACCGAGATTGACTGCTTTCAGGCCAAAAGATGAAAAGCTATCCGAAAGTACATAGTTGCCTGCAAAGGACATCATGGCTACAGGCCTGCGCAGTGGCCCTGATTTTGAACTGAACGCGGCTACACGCCATTCGTCAAAGGTCGCGCCATCGATCTGTACCAGTTCATTTTTGGAGAGCGCTGCCCGATCATCAAATAGCAGCGGACCCGAAAGGCCCGGCAGGTAACACATCAGCCCAATGACCAAAGCCACTGCGGCGAATATTGACAACCGAGTCGATTGCGCCATACCTATATACGCCTTTTTTGAACAATAAACTAAAACGATAAGACTGCAGATAGAAAAAAAAAAGCCCGGCATTGCCGGGCTGATATTCTCTCAGAGGGTTATCCGCGGCAGTTAGCAGGGAGCCACTTGCCCGGCATACCGTCAGCGTTGCGCGGGCAGCATGTCCAGCGTAGTGTGCGCCCAGCATCTGTGTAACCGGAAAGCCCAAAACCTAGGTCATTCGCCTCACCAGGCAGGTTTGCTACTTTGATAATAGCAACGAGCGTAGGCCCAGTGTCGCCTGTACCAAATTCGTCGACCGTAGAAGAGTATAGGATCGAAGCCACGATGTCAGTATCTGGATTATCGTTGATACCAGCGGCATCAGCATCGTCTGGGAAGTAGCCGTTGGTAGCGTAGTATTCGGATACACTGGTTTTGCCTCCGCCAGATTGGCCAATGCCTCAGACATCTTGGCGCGGATAGTGTAATCCTGGTAAGCAGGCAGCGCGATAGCCGCCAGAATGCCGACGATCGCGATAACGATCATCAGTTCGATAAGGGTAAAACCCTGTTGCTTCTTTTGAATGTTCATTGTATATCCCCATGATGGATGTGTACTTAGATCATCGGTGACAGTCGCGAAATTCCAGGCTAAGCACCAACTACTGCCCAATATACAAAGCAACATGCCGTGCCAATATTGAAAAACATCGGCAAATAAAATTATTTCCCTATATTTACAAGTAGTTAGAGTAGCCACTCACACCAAGAAATTTCCGCTTGCCCCGGAAACAATCAGCCTCGTCGTACATGCATGCCATGCGCTGCCAGAAGTGACAATTTTTGTCCACGTTCCGGGCTGATTACGATTACCGGGAACAAAACAAACCCGGGGACAGAGCGGCCAGGGCGATCCTCACTGAGTCAATCACTTGCCTGGCTGCGCAGCAAGCCAGAACGAAGGTCGAACCCGATAACCAAGCAACTACCGTTCCCTATTAAAGTTGTTAGACTGACGCTCCCGACATGGACAGAAAAGTAGCCCCATTCAAACCAACTCACAGCTCCCACCCTACTAGCCCCGTAAAATTTACTTAAATTCAGTCAATTAGCGCTGGCAGATCCCTAGGAGCTATGCCATTGGCTGGGTATACTTCTTCTATAAATGCAAAACGCCTGTACAAGGTGTCACTGACACTACGGGTGTGTTTGTACTTGCGGCAGGGGCGCAGTATTGATGAACGACAAAGCTATCGGGCAACTCAGTGGACTGGCCGGGCGACTCGTAACCGAGGGCCTGATCAGCGCACAGGCGGCGAGCCAGGCGCAAAAGGATGCCTCGCTCGAGAAAATGCCGTTTGTTCAGTACCTGGTCGAGAAGAAAAACGTGGACAGCCAGAAACTGGCGGAGGTCGCCTCACAGGAATTCGGAGTACCTCTGTTCGATCTTGCAGCCTTCAATCAAACGACGCTACCAGAGGGCCTGGTGGACGCATCTCTGGTCACCAAGCACCACGCCCTGCCACTATACCGCCGCGGCAATCGCCTGTTTATTGCTGTCTCTGACCCCACTAACCTGACCGCCCTGGATGAAATCAAGTTCCATACAGGGATCAATACCGATGCGGTATTAATTGAAGAGCGCGCCCTGTCCAAAACCATATCCGAATGGGTTGAAGCGCAGGATCAACTGGGCGATGGCCTGTCTGACCTGGACTCTGCGGACCTCGATGACATCGATGTATCGGCCGTATCGGATGGGGCCGAGGGGGATGAAGGCGGTGAAGGCGACAGTATTGATGAAACCCCTATCGTGCGGTTCATCAACAAGGTGCTTATTGATGCCATCAAGCAGGGTGCATCCGATATTCACTTTGAGCCCTATGAGAAGAACTACCGTGTGCGCTTTCGCACCGATGGCATTTTGCGTGAAGTCGTCAAGCCACCGAAAAACCTGGCGCCGCGGCTGTCGGCACGACTCAAGGTAATGTCCCAGATGGACATTTCAGAACGCCGCATGCCACAGGACGGCCGAATACAAATGAAACTGTCGCGCAGCCGGGCGATCGACTTTCGGGTCAATACCCTGCCCACGCTGTTTGGGGAAAAGATCGTGTTGCGTATCCTGGACCCCACCAGTGCGCAGATGGGCATCGACGCCCTGGGCTACGAGCCCGAACAGAAAGAAATGTACATGCGGGCGTTGAACCAGCCCCAGGGCATGATCCTGGTTACCGGCCCCACCGGGTCAGGTAAGACCGTCTCTCTTTATACCGGCCTTAATATCCTCAATACTGCCGAGCGCAACATCTCTACCGCCGAGGACCCGGTTGAAATAAACCTGGAAGGGATCAACCAGGTGCATGTCAACGCCAAGGTCGGACTCAACTTCGCCGAGGCGCTTCGCTCATTCCTGCGCCAGGATCCCGACATCATCATGGTGGGGGAGATTCGCGACCTGGAAACTGCTGAGATCGCGATCAAGGCCGCCCAGACAGGTCACCTCGTATTGTCCACCCTGCACACCAACAGTGCGGCGGAAACGGTGACTCGCCTGCTCAACATGGGTGTACCGGCATTTAACGTGGCATCATCGGTCAGCCTGATTATCGCCCAGCGACTGGCGCGGCGGCTGTGTAAAGAGTGCAGTGCCCCGGCGACCGATATTCCCCACGATGCACTGCTGAAACTGGGGTTCAGCCCTGAGCAGCTCGACGGTGCCGATATCCGAAAGGCCGTAGGCTGCCAACTGTGCCACGAGGGTTACAAGGGCCGCGTGGGTATTTACGAAGTGGTGCGGGTCACACCGGCGATAGCGAAAATTATTATGGAGGAGGGTAATTCTATCCAGATCCATGAGCAGGCGAGAGTTGAGGGGTTCAACGACCTGCGAATGTCAGCGTTGGACAAAGTGGCACAAGGCCTGACAACGCTTGAAGAGGCCAACCGAATAACGGTAGATTAAACAAAACTGTAAAGAACCGGGGACACCGGGCACAGGGGCACTACGACTATGGCAACAAGCAGCGCAACCAAAAGCGATCTCTTCACCTGGAGTGGCACCGACAAGGGCGGCCATAACAGCACGGGAGAGATTCGCGCAGCCAGTTCGGCCATCGCCAAGGCTCAACTGCGACGCCAGGGCATTGTGCCCAAAAAAGTCAAAAAGAAAGCCAAACCGCTGTTTGGCGGTGGCGGCAAGCCCATCAAGCCCGCGGATATCGCCATTTTTACCCGCCAGCTGGCAACCATGATGAAAGCCGGCGTACCCCTGGTACAAAGCTTTGAAATCGTCTCTGAGGGTATGGACAAACCAAAGATGCAGGACCTGGTCAACACCATTCGCAATGATGTTGCCTCGGGCACCGGCCTGGCGCCGTCCCTGGCCAAGCATCCCCGCCTGTTCGATGACCTGTTCTGCAGCCTGGTCGGTTCGGGTGAGGATTCCGGCACCCTGGAAGTGATGCTGGACCGTGTGGCAACCTACAAGGAGAAAACAGAGCAGCTGAAAGCGAAGATCAAGAAAGCCTTGACCTACCCCATAGCCGTTGTGGTCGTGGCCATCGTTGTTTCGGCCATTTTGTTGATCAAGGTGGTGCCACAGTTCGCCGAGACCTTCCGCAATTTTGGTTCAGACCTGCCCGCCTTCACTTTGTTCGTGCTTAACATCTCCAATTTCGTGCAGAAATGGTGGTTCGTTATCCTGATCATGATTATCGCGTCGATCTTCGTTTTTCGCGAAGCGAAACTGCGCTCGGTAAAGTTCTCCGAGTTCCTGGATCGCCTGATGTTGAGGCTGCCCGTCGTCGGCGGAATCGTGCACGACTCCGTCATCGCTCGCTTCTCTCGCACCCTGTCGACCACCTTTGCCGCCGGTGTCCCGCTGGTGGACGCACTGGAATCCACAGCAGGCGCTGCGGGAAATTCCGTTTATGCCAAAGCCATCCGACAGATAAAGGATGACGTGACCACGGGTAACACGCTGTACTCGTCCACCAAGTCGACAGGGCTTTTTCCCAATATGCTGTTGCAGATGATGTCGATCGGTGAGGAATCCGGCGCCCTCGACGAGATGCTCGACAAGGTGGCTAACCACTACGAAGAGGCCGTGGATAACGCGGTGGACAGTCTCAGCTCCCTGATGGAGCCCATGATTATGGCGATTCTCGGCGTACTGGTGGGCGGCCTGATGATCGCCATGTACCTCCCGATCTTCATGCTTGGTTCGGTGATCTGATCCCGCGGTAGCGCGGGCGAGGGAACAAATCCAGATGCTGGAGCTATTCGACCAACTCGATTGGCTGCTGCCCCTTTGCCTGTTATCCCTCGGGCTGGTGGTGGGCAGTTTTCTGAACGTGGTGATTTACCGCCTGCCACTCATGATGGAGACCCGCTGGCGCAAGGATTGCTGCGAACTGCTGGAAGTCACCCAGGAAAAGGACGCACCGCCTCTTACCCTGTCGACACCCAATTCGCACTGCCCAAAATGCGGCACCGCGATCAAACCCTGGCACAATATTCCCGTACTCAGCTACCTGTTGTTGCGCGGCAAGTGCGCCACCTGCGGCGTGGGTATCTCCCTGCGCTACCCGACTATAGAACTCATCACAGGCCTGCTCACCCTCTCGCTCGCCTGGTACTTTGCATTGTCCCCCGCCTTGCTGGGGGCTGTGCTGTTTACCTGGTCACTGATTGTACTGACCATGATTGATGTCGATCACAAGTTGCTACCGGATGACATCACCCTACCGCTGTTATGGCTGGGCCTGCTGTTCAATGTCGGCAGTACTTTCGTCAGCCTGACAGATGCGGTAATAGGCGCCATGGCGGGTTATCTCATTCTGTGGAGCGTATACTGGCTGTTCAAGTTGATCACCGGCAAAGAGGGCATGGGCTACGGCGACTTCAAACTCCTGGCAGCACTGGGTGCGTGGCTGGGCTGGCAGGCACTGCCGCTGATTATCCTGCTATCGTCATTGGTAGGCGCGCTGTGTGGTATCGCACTTATTTTCCTCAAGGGACGGGGCCGCGAAGTACCCATACCCTTTGGCCCCTACCTGGCGGTGGCTGGCTGGATCTCCATGATCTGGGGAGAGGAAATTACCAGCCGCTACCTGGCGGCATCCGGGCTTAACTGATGAGTCTGGTGATCGGTATCACAGGTGGTATCGGCAGTGGCAAGTCAGAAGCCACCCGACGCTTTGAAGCCCTTGGGATCACGGTAGTAGACGCCGATATCGCCGCGCGGATCATTGTCGAGCCCGGCGGCCCTGCCCTGGCTGCCATCGCCGAACACTTCGGCGCGGAGATTATCACCGCGGACGGGACCCTGGACAGGGCTGAGTTGCGCCAGCGGGTGTTTGCGAAGGAAAGCGAACGACACTGGCTGGAGCAACTCACCCACCCGCTCATAGGCCAGGAAATACGCCGCCAGCTGGATGCCTCGAACTCCGACTACAGCATCCTCAGCTCACCCCTGCTGCTGGAGACGCAACAGAAAAAAATGGTGGATTGCGTGGTAGTGGTCGACGTGCCCGAGGAACTGCAACTGCAACGCGCGAGTGCCCGGGACGCTAATAGTGAAGACCAGATTCGACGCATCATGGCAGCCCAGATGCCGCGCAAACAAAGACTTGAGCTCGCTGATATCGTCATCGACAACTCTAAACCGCTGGCTGAACTGGACGCGATAGTGGCGGAGTTACACAAAGAGTTTTTGCTACGCGCCGAACAATCCGCCTAATCCGCTCGTGCGCTTTTATCGAGCAGTCCAATCAGCGCAGCGATGATAGGCTCATTGGCCGCAGGAAAATCGTACTGCCTTAACTGCGCCGGCACTATCCATTGCAGGGGCTGATCCTCCAGTCCTCGCGCCACCCCGCCGAATTCCCAAACCACGTGCACATCCAGCAGTACGAGCTTGTCGCCGTAATCGTGGCGAATTTCCAGCAGGGGGCTGCTGCGCCCGATCTCTATACCCAGCTCTTCCTGCAACTCCCGGGCCAGGGCCTCAAGCAGGGGCTCCCCCTCCTCCACCTTGCCGCCGGGAAATTCCCAAAGCCCACCCTGGTGACTGTTGCTGGCCCGCCGGGTAATCAAAACACGGCCCGCTTCATCCAGCACCACTCCGACGGCTACATGAACCGCTGCCACCTCAGGTCCGGTACTCGGCATTGATGCGAACATAGTCGTAGGAGAAGTCTGCAGTCCAGACCGCCGCGCTGCTCCCTCCGCGATTCAACTCGACGCGAATCTCAATCTCTTCCTCGGCCATTGCCACTGCGCCCTGCTCCTCGGTGTAGCTGGCCGCCCGGCAACCGTCGCGGGCAATCAACACATTGTTGAGGTAGACATCTACTTTCTCTACCTGCAAGTCCTGCACATCCGCCCGGCCAATGGCCGCCAGCAGCCGCCCCCAGTTCGGGTCACTGGCAAACAGGGCCGTTTTGACCAGTGGCGAATGGGCGATAGTAAAAGCCACATCAAGGCACTCAGGTTCATGGCGCCCGCCATTGACCTGCACCGTCACAAACTTGGTGGCACCCTCGCCATCACGCACCAGGCCCTGGGCCAGCTGCAGGCAGACCTGTTCCAGCGCATCGCGCAGGCCCGCGTAGAGCGGCGACGCGGTATCGGCCAACTCGGCATTCCCGGCTGCACCGGTAGCCGCCAATACGCAGGCATCATTAGTAGAGGTGTCGCCATCAACGGTAACGCGATTGAAAGTGGTCTCGACGACAGCACCCAGCAACGCCTGCAGCACGCAGCGCTCTACCGCCATATCCGTGGCGATATAGGCGAGCATGGTCGCCATATTGGGGCGTATCATGCCCGCGCCCTTGGCGATCCCGGTGATGGTGTAATTCGCGTCGCCCACGCTGAAGCGCAAGGAACAACCCTTGGGACGGGTATCGGTGGTCATAATCCCCTGCGCAGCCTCGGCCCAGCTGTCATCAGACAGCGCGGCTATCACCGCCGGCACAGCCGCCTCCAGCAGTGGCACCGGCAGGGGCTCGCCAATCACCCCGGTAGAAAATGGCAGCACCGACTCGGTGGGCACGCAGGCTAAGGCCGCCACCGCCGCGGAGCAAACCCGGGCGTCTTCAATGCCAGCCGCACCGGTACCCGCGTTGGCATTTCCCGTATTGACGAGAAGGTAGCGGGGCTGCCCGGCGCAGGCATGCAGATGCTCCCTGGCCACCGTTACCGGGGCGGCACAAAACGCGTTGCGGGTAAATACTGCCGCGACTGTCGACCCTTCCTCCAGGGCCATCAGTACCAGGTCCTTGCGGCCGGGTGTCTTGATGCCGGCCGATACCGTCCCTAATCGAACCCCGGGCACGGGGTGCAGTACCCCCAGGGCATCGCTTCCTACCGCCATATTACTGCTCCCGGCTTACAGCTTGCCGTGGCAGGCTTTGTATTTCTTGCCGCTGCCACAGGGACAGGGCTCGTTGCGGCCAACCTTCGGCTGGTCCCGGGTAAACGTCTGCGGTACCGCCGGCGGGGCCTGTTCGCCCGCACCCTCGCCACCGGCGGCCGGCGACGCTGCCATACCCGAGGCCTGGGCGTGCTGAAACGCGAGCTTTTCCCGCTCCGCTGCTTCCCGCCGTTGGCGCTCTATCTGCTCGGCCTCGTCCTGGCGCTGTATCTGCACGTGGCTGAGGAACTTCACCACCTCGTCCTTCAGATTCTTCAGCAATTCCTCAAACAGCTCGAAAGACTCCCGCTTGTATTCCTGCTTGGGGTTCTTCTGGGCATAGGCGCGCAGGTGAATGCCCTGGCGCAGGTGATCCATGGTGGACAGGTGCTCCTTCCACAGGGTGTCCAGCACCTGCAACATGATCTGTTTCTCGATCTTGCGCATGCCGGGCCCGACCCGCTCACTCTTGGCGTCGTAAGCCGCCTGCACCTCGCCACAAATCTTCTCCCGCAGGGCTTCCTCGTGTAACTGGTTGTCCGCTTCCAGCCACTGTTCCAGTGGCAAGGAAACGGCAAATTCGGCCTCCAGCTGTTTTTCAAGGCCGGGAATATCCCACTGCTCTTCCACGCTCAGGGGCGGGATATAGCTGTCTATGGCCTCATTCACCACATCGCGGCGAATGGCGGTAATGGTCTCGGACACATCGAGTTCACCCAGCAGGTCATTGCGTTGCTGGTAGATTATCTGGCGCTGGTCATTCGCCACGTCATCGTATTCCAGCAACTGCTTGCGGATATCGAAGTTGCGACCTTCGACCTTGCGCTGCGCCTTCTCTATCGCGTTGGTTACCATGCGGTGCTCGATAGCCTCGCCCTTTTCCATGCCCAGGGCCTGCATAAAGCTCTTGACCCTGTCCGAGGCGAATATGCGCATCAGATTATCTTCCAGGGAAAGGTAAAAACGCGAGAGTCCCGGGTCACCCTGCCGACCCGCACGCCCGCGCAGCTGGTTATCGATGCGGCGCGATTCATGTCGCTCTGTCCCCAGGATATGCAGTCCGCCGGCGTCCAGAACCTGCTGGTGGCGCTGCTGCCAGGCAGTGCGAACCTCTGCCTGCCCGGCCTCATCCAGGGTGGGTGCTGAGGCCATTTCTGATTCCAGGTTGCCACCCAGCACAATATCGGTACCACGGCCCGCCATATTGGTGGCAATGGTAACCACCCCCGGACGCCCGGCCTGGGCAATAATCTCGGCTTCCTGTTCGTGGTACTTGGCGTTGAGGACCTTGTGCTCAATCTCTGCCTTGCGAAAACGCTTGGATAACTCCTCCGAGGTTTCAACCGAGGCGGTACCCACCAGCACTGGCGCGCCCTTTGCCATGCATTCGCGCACATCGGCCACAATGGCATCAAACTTCTCTTGTGTACTCAGGTAGACCAGGTCATTCAGGTCCTTGCGCTGCTGCTGCACATTGGTGGGAATCACCAGCACTTCCAGGCCGTAGATCTGGCGGAACTCAAATGCCTCGGTGTCGGCGGTACCCGTCATGCCTGACAGCTTCTGGTAAAGACGAAAATAGTTCTGAAAGGTGGTGGACGCGAGGGTCTGGCTTTCACTCTGGATAGACACGCCCTCCTTGGCCTCTATCGCCTGGTGCAGGCCCTCCGACAGACGGCGCCCCGCCATGGTTCGGCCGGTGTGCTCATCGATCAGAACCACCTGTCCGTCCTGCACAATATATTCAACATCCCGATTGAACATGACATGGGCTCGCAACCCGGAATACACGTGATGCAGCAAATTGAGGTTGGTTGCCGCATACAGGCTGTCCCCCTCTTCCAGCAGCTTTTCCTGCACCATCAGGGATTCAATATACTCGTGCCCCTCTTCCGTCAGTTCTACCTGGCGCTGTTTTTCATCAACCGTGTAATGCCCCTGCTGGCCCTCTTCATCGCGCTTGAGCAGGGGGACCATCCGGTTAATGCGCTTGTACAGCTCAGAGCTGTCCTCGGACGCGCCCGAGATAATGAGTGGAGTTCTGGCCTCGTCAATCAGGATTGAGTCAACCTCATCCACAATTGCAAAGCTCAAGCCACCTTGCAGTCTATCCTCCATGGCAAAAGCCATGTTGTCGCGCAGGTAATCAAATCCGAACTCGTTGTTGGTGCCATAGACAATATCGGCGGTATAGGCGGCCCGCTTTTCATCCTGCATCTGGCCGGAGCGAATAACACCCACCGAAACCCCGAGAAACTCGTACAGCGGCCTCATCCAATTGGCGTCACGGCTGGCCAGGTAGTCATTCACCGTGATCAGGTGAACACTGTTGCCCGCCAGGGCATTGAGATAGGCCGGCAGGGTCGCTACCAGGGTCTTGCCCTCTCCGGTGCGCATCTCGGCAATCTTGCCCTCATGCAGGGCCATGCCCCCAATCAGCTGCACATCGAAATGGCGCATGCCCAGCACCCGCTCTCCCGCCTCCCGGGCGACCGCAAAAGCTTCCGGTAATATCTTGTCCAGGCTTTCCCCGGCAGCTACCCGCTGCTTGAATTCACCGGTCTTGGCTGCCAGTTGCTCGTCGTTGAGCGCCTTGATCTCATCGGTAAGGGTGTTGATCTGCTTAACCACCTTACCCATACGCTTCAGTTCCCGGTCATTGCGGGTACCAAACAGTTTCTTAAGGCTATTGCTAATCATCGTAATTCACTTTTTGACATAGGAGGGTTCGCCGGGGCAGTCGCCGGGGCGGATGTGCTATCGGGAAAAAAGGAGCCTAGCGGCGGGTACGGTGGACGTAGCTTGAAGGGTCGACAGGGCGGCCGTGCTTGTAGACCTCATAATGCACATGAGCGCCCGTAGAGCGGCCCGTAGTGCCAAGCAGGGCAATGGTTTCACCCTTGCGCACCAGGTCGCCGGTGGCGACAAGGTTCTGCTTGTTGTGTGCATAGCGGGTAACAAAACCGTCCCCGTGGGAAATTTCTACCATATTGCCGTAACCGGATTCCCTACCGGTCCAGGTCACGACACCCGCGGCCACTGCCAGGACACCAGACCCTTCCTTGCCGGCAAAGTCGATGCCATTGTGCATGGACCTGCGGCCCGAAAACGGGTCGGTGCGCATGCCGTACTGGGATGACACCCAGCCTTTCTCGACAGGCTGGCCGGACAGCCAGGATTCATCCGCCAACTTCCGTTTATGAAAAAGTGATTCTAATATGCCAAGCTGCTGCTCACGGTTATCCAGGCGGGCTTCAAAGCTGTCTACGTCGCTGGCCAGGTCCATGGAATTGAAATCTACCCGGTATTCGCCGGCCAGCGGTCCCCCCACGGCGGGGGCCTGACTGAAATCGAACTCGCCTTCACCCAGGTCGGCCATGGCGGTAAGGTGTTCTCCGAGGGCATCCAGGCGGGTCATCCTGGCCTGCAGCTCCGCCAGGTTGATAGTCAGGGCCTGCAGCTTCAGCTCAGCCTCGTTCTGCAAGGCCTCCAGCCCCATGGACTGCTGGTCCAGACCTTCCTGAATCGTGTCCAGGGTAGCTCCGCGCAGGGCACTGGCCTCACTGCCCTGTCCGGCCAGGTAACCGATGGCCAGCATACCCAGGGGAAAGCCCAGACAGCAAAAAGAGACAAGCGCACGGGTCCAGCGACCCACTTCGATAGAACGGGAACCACCGTGCTTACCACTGATAAGAATAACTTTCATCAATACATTGACTGGGGGAGCGCGCCTGTTTGGCTGCGGACTATGCCACAGTTGTTCTGGAAAATCCACGAAATGGCGGCCAGATGCCCCGTCCGGGCCAGCGGGTCTCAGCTCGCTATGGCCGCCGCCAACGAATAGCAGATGGGTGCCGGCGCCTGGTCCTCGAAGGTCACCATTTCCCAGGCATCGGGCTGGGCGATCAGCGCTCGCAGGGTTGCATTGTTGAGTGCATGCCCTGATTTGTAGGCCCGAAACTCCCCCAGCAGGCTGTGACCCAGTAAGTACAGGTCCCCAACCGCGTCCAGCACCTTGTGGCGCACGAATTCGTCCTCAAAGCGCAGGCCATCCTGGTTGAGAATACGGTACTCATCGACCACGATGGCATTGTCAACACTGCCCCCTCGCGCCAACCCCCGCGAACGCAGGTACTCTATCTCGTGAATAAAACCAAACGTCCTGGCGCGACTGACTTCCTGGACAAAGGATGTGGTGGAGAAATCAAGCTCCGCATGGGCGGTGCGATCGCGAAACACAGGATGGTCGAAATCAATGGTAAAGGAGACCTTGAACCCGTCAAACGGCAACAGGCTGGCGACTTTATCGCCATCTTCCACGGTGATCTTGCGCTTTATGCGCACGAATTTTTTAGCCGCCGCCTGCTCAACGATCCCGGCAGACTGGATCAGGAACACAAAGGGGCCCGCGCTGCCGTCCATGATAGGGACCTCCGGAGCGCTGAGGTCAATATAGGCATTATCTACTCCCAGCCCCGCGAGGGCTGCCAACAGGTGCTCTACAGTCGACACCCGCTCCCCATCCACAACCAGGGTGGTGGATAAGGTGGTATCGCCCACATATTCCGCGCGGGCCGGCAACTCCAGCACCGGGTCGAGATCAGTTCTGCGAAACACCACACCGGCATCGACCGGCGCCGGATGAAGTGTCATGTAGACCTTTTCACCCGTATGCAGGCTGACACCCGTCGCTTTGATCGAGTTACGCAGTGTGCGCTGTCGCATCCGAACTTCTCCAACCCTTCGGAAGTCTGCCGGATTCAGGTGTCCTCAGCGAGCCTTGTGGAAATATACATCCATAATCACCCTGTTTTGAAGCGCAAAGTGGGGCTACGCTCCAAAATCAAGGCAAATTCACGTCCATTTCCCACTATCGCTGCCGAATCATCCCTGGTCCGAAAACCTCCTGTTATTATGGTTTTACCAGCGGCAGCAAGGCCGCTGGGGGATTCTCCCGGCGACAGCTTACTACTTAATCGGCCTGACGACGCAAAAAAGCGGGAATATCGAAATATTCATCACCACCCGCATCGGCAGCCTGCGCCTGGCCTGATCCTGCCCGGCCTGACTTGCGCATAGCTGTAGGGCGATCAAATTGCGCGTAATCCGGCTCCAGTTCAACATCCACGGATGCCGGCTTGGGGGCAGATTCTACCACCTGCAGCGGAGCCTTCATGGCTTCACTGCCCAGCCCGGTTGCAACCACGGTAACCCTGAGTTCTTCGCCCATATCGGGGTCGATCACGGTACCCACCACAACAGTGGCTTCTTCCGAGGCGAACTCCTCGATAGTGTCACCCACTTCGGAGAATTCACCCAAAGACAGGTCGAGACCGGCAGTGATATTCACCAGGATCCCGCGAGCACCCTCAAGGTTGACGTCGTCCAGCAGCGGGCTGTTGATCGCCCTTTCAGCCGCTTCGCGGGCCCGGTTTTCACCGAAGGAGCTGCCTGTACCCATCATGGCCATACCCATTTCAGACATGACAGTGCGCACATCGGCGAAGTCGACGTTGATCATGCCCGGACGGATAATCAGGTCGGCAATGCCCTGAACCGCACCCAACAGTACATCATTGGCTTCTTTAAATGCATCCAGCAGACTGGTATTTTTCCCCAGGACCTCCAGCAGCTTCTCGTTGGGAATCGTGATCAGGGAGTCAACATGTTGCTGCAGCTCCGCGACACCTTCAACGGCGATCTGCAGACGCTTTTTCCCCTCGAAAGGGAATGGGCGCGTCACGACCGCGACCGTGAGAATGCCCAGCTCGCGCGCAATTTCAGCGACCACAGGTGCGCCACCGGTGCCGGTACCGCCACCCATGCCCGCCGTGATGAACACCATGTCAGCACCGCGCAGTGATTCCGCGATACGCTCCCTGTCTTCCATTGCCGCAGCCCGACCGATCTCCGGGTTGGCGCCCGCGCCCAGGCCCTTGGTGATTTCCCCGCCCAGTTGCAGGACAGTTTTGGATTGAATGTCAGACAGGGCCTGGGCGTCGGTGTTGGCGCAGATGAAGTCCACACCCTCAACGTTGTTTGCGATCATATGCTTGACCGCGTTACCGCCCCCGCCACCGACACCGATGACTTTGATTACCGCACTTGATGGTACATTTTCTATCAATTCAAACATGGTTTTGCTCCCCTAGGTATTGATATGCCGCGCTCGCACGCGACGGTCTACTACTTAACAAACAGCTAAAAATTACTTTGTAACCAGGTTTTCGCCCGACTGAACAGACCCTCTCCGGAGCCGCCAGTCTTTCCGGCGACACCGACACCCAACTCCTGGTTATGTTCCGCTCCGTACAGCAACAAACCCACGCTGGTGGCGTAGATCGGATTGCGTACGATATCGTTCAGGCCCTGCACGGTTTGCGGGTAACCCACCCGAACCGGCATGTGAAATATTTCCTCGGCGAGCTCTACCACGCCTTCCATTTTTGACGTACCGCCACTGAGCACGATGCCAGCGGGTACGAGATCCTCGTAGCCGCTGCGCCGCAGCTCGGCCTGGACTAGGGTAAAAAGCTCGTCGTATCGCGGTTCGACCACCTCCGCCAGCGCCTGGCGTGAAAGATCCCTGGGCGCGCGATCGCCGACACTGGGTACCTTTATGGTTTCGTCAGCGCCCGCCAGCTGGGTCAGCGCACAGGCGTAGCGAATCTTGATTTCCTCTGCGTGCTGGGTGGGCGTTCGCAGCGCCATGGCGATGTCATTCGTCACCTGGTCGCCAGCAATCGGTATCACCCCCGTGTGCCGAATGGAGCCATCGGTAAAGATGGCGATATCCGTGGTACCTCCACCGATGTCGACCAGACACACGCCCAGCTCGCGCTCGTCATCGGTCAACACGGCGTAGCTGGACGCCAGCTGTTCAAGAATGATCTCCTCCACTTCCAGACCACAGCGACGTATGCACTTCTCGATATTCTGGGCCGCATTAACCGCGCAGGTAACCAGGTGAACCTTGGCCTCCAGGCGAACACCGGACATGCCCATGGGCTCCTTGATGCCCTCCTGGTTATCAATGACATATTCCTGCGGCAGGATATGCAGGATCTTCTGGTCGGCGGGAATCGCCACAGCCTGGGCCGCGTCTATGACCCGCTCCAGGTCGAGGCTGTAAACCTCGCGATCCTTTATCGCAACAATGCCGTGGGAATTGAGGCTGCGAATATGGCTGCCGGCAATACCGACATACACGGAATGGATCTGGCACCCCGCCATCAGCTCCGCTTCTTCCACTGCCCGCTGGATGGACTGCACGGTCGATTCAATGTTGACCACCACTCCCTTCTTCATACCCTTGGATGGGTTGGAACCAATACCAACCACCTCGATACCGCCCTCCTGGTCTATCTCCCCAACAATCGCCACCACCTTGGATGTCCCTATATCCAGGCCGACGATCATTTTTTTGTCCTGTGCGCTGCCCATGGCAGTGTTTCCCCCTGACTACCTGTTATTGACTCAAATACCCGCTACCCGGGACGATTCTTCGGTGAATGCCACCGCGATGCCCTTCTTGTAGCGAAGATCAACCCGCTCCACGTCCGCTGCCCTGTCTGCAAGCTCCGCCCTGTAGATCGCCACAAAGCGATGCATACGCTCCAGGAAGTCCTCGCTGCCCAGCAGCACCTGTATGCCGCCCGCAAGTACGACCTGAACCTGACCCCTTTCATCTACTGTCAACTGCGCCACCGCCAGGTGCAGGGGCGCCAGAATTTCAACAATGCGCTGATAGCCCGCCACCAGGGTTGCGGCGCTGCCCTCGGGCCCGTCCAACCGCGGCAGGGCTTGCCATTCCTGACTGGAACTGGACTGGAAGACCTCACCCTCATGATTCAGAAAGCCGCTGTCCCCCCAGCGCGCGATGGGCAATTGCTCCACCACATGAATTTCCAGCGCATTGGGCCAGCGCCGCTGCACGGTCGCCTGGTAGATCCAGGGCAGCTCCTCGAGTTCGAGCCGAATACGCTGCAGATCTGCCCGCAGAAAACCACCCACCAGGGCGGGCTGGATCATGTCCTGAACCAGGTCTGTCTGGGTGTGCTCAAGCTCGCCCGTTACCGTCACATGCTCTACCGAAATGGACTGCAGCGTGATGTAGGCTTGCAACCCGGCGACCATAACGACACCGGCGCCAGTCAGGATGATCAGCCGATTGAGCCAGGCCGAAGGCTTGCGCGGCGCCTTGATGGCTGGCCCCTTGCGGGTAGCGCCCTGGGCCGGCTTGCGAGCGCGCTTCGCTTCCGCTGCGGGCTTGCGACGACCGGCGGGCGGCGCCACTTTGTTTTTGCGTCTTACTTTCATGAGCGCCACCCCTCGCAACTAAGCTCCAGGATGCGGGTGACCAATGCGGCGACATCCATGCCCACGGCCCTGGCTGCCATTGGCACAAGGCTATGGGAGGTCATACCGGGAATGGTGTTGACCTCCAGCACATGAAACTCGCCCGCCTGGTCACGCATCAGGTCTACCCGGCCCCAGACAGCACAGCCCAGGGATTTGAACGCCCACAGGGCCAGCTCTCCCATCCGTGACTCCTCCTGCGCACTCAGCCCACTGGGGCAGAAGTAGCGGGTCTCGTTGGAGATATACTTCGCCTCGTAGTCGTAGAATTCGTTGTCGGTCTCAAGCCTGATTGACGGCAGAACCTGATCGCCAAGGATCGCCATCGTGTATTCCGGCCCGTCGATGAACTGCTCTGCCAGCACACCGCCACCGTACTGGCTGGCAGCGTGGAACGCCTGCTCCAGCTCAGTCGCGCTGTTGGCAGATGTCATACCGATACTCGAGCCCTCACAGGTGGGTTTCACAAACACCTTGCCCAGACTGTCGATCACCTGCTGCCAGTGGGTGTCCGGGCCGAGCCGGGCAAAGCTTCCGGTGGCCAGGCCAATGCCCTGCCACAATTGCTTGCTGCGCAGTTTGTCCATGGCCAGAGCGGAGCCCAGTACCCTGGAACCGGTGTAGGGAATCTGCAAGGCCTGCAGCGCACCCTGTATGCTGCCGTCTTCTCCGCCCGGGCCGTGCAGGGCAATAAAGGCAAACGCCACGCCCTGCAGTTGTTCGATCCAGTCTGCGTCGGCCGGATCCACCGGGCGTACCTCAAAGCCCTGCGCACGCAGTCCCTCCATGACGGTCATACCGCTTTGCAGGGACACGTCGCGCTCGGCAGACGTACCGCCCAGCAATACCGCCAGCGGGGCACGGCGCAGGTCATTCAGGTTCATTAGCTGCCCTCCCCGATAAATTCCATCTGTGCGAGCTCCTGGGCCAGGCGCCCTATATTTCCCGCACCCTGGGTGATCACCACATCCCCGGGGCCGATCACATCGCCGAGCACTCCAGGCACATCTTCTATATGCTCGACAAAAATAGGCTCCAACTGACCGCGCTGGCGTATGCTGCGGGCCAGGCTGCGACTGTCCGCACCCGGGATGGGATCTTCTCCTGCGGCATAGACATCCAGCAGCAACAGCACATCGCAGCGCGACAATACGGCCACGAAATCCTCGTAGAGATCCCGGGTACGGGTGTAGCGATGAGGCTGGTAAATCATTACCACCCGCCGCTCCGGCCAGACCTGCCGGGCGGACTCCAGCGTGGCCCGCACCTCGGTGGGATGGTGGCCATAGTCGTCTACGAATTCGGCAGTTCCACCAGCCAGGGCAAGCTCACCCATCCGGGTAAAACGCCTGCCGACACCGGTGAAACCAGCGAGTCCGCGCTGGATGCTGTCGTCATCCAGACCCTCGTCGCAGGCCACAGCCACCGCCGCTGCCGCATTGAGCACATTGTGGCTGCCGGGCATATTCAGGTTGACGCTCATAGCCGACAGGCCATTGGGGCGATGGATCACAAAGCGGGTGAACAGGCCGTCCTTTTCCACCCCGTCAATGCGGTAGTCGGCATCCTCGGCAACGCCATAGGTCATCACCTGTCGGGTTACTTCCGGCAATAGTTCCCTTACCACCGGGTCATCCACGCACATCACTGCAACGCCGTAAAACGGCAGGTTGTGAAGGAATTCAAGGTAAGTACGGCGCAGGACGGAAAAATCACCGCCATAGGTGTCCATGTGATCTGCTTCGATGTTGGTGACGACGGCGACCATGGGTTGCAGGTGCAGGAAGGACGCATCGCTCTCATCCGCCTCGGCGATCAGGAAGCGGCTCGCACCCAACTGCGCATTACTGCCAACGCTGTTCACCAGGCCACCGATAACAAATGTCGGGTCCAGGCCAGCCTCGCCAAATATATTGGCTATCAGACTGGTGGTCGTGGTCTTGCCGTGGGTGCCCGCAACCGCGATACCGTGGCGGTAGCGCATCAGTTCGGCCAGCATCTCGGCCCTGGGCACAACGGGGATACGCGCTGCCCTGGCAGCGACCACCTCGGGGTTGAGTTCGTCCACGGCGCTGGAACTGACCACAACATCGGCATTGCCGACATTGGATTCGGCGTGACCGATAAATACCCGGATACCTTTTGTTTCCAGTCGGCCGGTAACCGGACCGGGGCGGATATCGGACCCGGAGACGTCATAGCCCAGGTTGACCAGCACCTCGGCAATACCGCTCATTCCTGCACCGCCAATACCGATCATGTGAATGCGGCGGATACGACGCATTTCGGGGACCGCATAAGCGCTGCGCTCAACGGTCATGGATAAACTCCTCACAGCAGTCGCTCACCCGGGCCGCGGCATCCGGAGTCGCAGCCGCATGGGCCGCACCAGCCATATCTGCCAGCAGCCGGGGGTTGGCCATATAGCCCAGTAATGAGGAAACCAGCGAGTCGACACTCATGTCGCCCTGCTTCATAAACACCGCCGCGCCCGCATCACTCAGGGAGCGCGCATTGGCACTCTGGTGGTCATCAATCGCGTAGGGCAACGGCACCAGAATCGACGGACAGCCCATAATAGCCAGCTCGGATACGGTCAACGCGCCCGCCCGGCACAATACAAGGTCAGCCCAATCGTAGGCTGCTGCCATATCTTCAATAAACGGAACCACCCGGGTATGCTCGCCCAGCAAATCGCCGTAGCTGGCCTTCACCGGCGCGATATGCGCCTCCCCGGTCTGGTGCCACACATCCAGGTGCTCACCACCAGCGCGCACTGCCCTTACTGTGTCCGGCAACACCTGGTTGATCGGCCGGGCCCCCAGACTGCCGCCCAGCACCAGCAGGCGCAGCGCCCGTTGACCGGTGTAGTCATACTGTGTTCCGGCCCCGGCTGCCACCAACTCACTGCGAACCGGGTTGCCGATAATCAGGGGCTGAAGCGACTGCTTGAAGGCACCGGGAAAGGCCGCGAATACCCTCTTGGCCAGGGGAGCCAGCATGCGATTGGTCGTGCCGGCCACCGCGTTCTGTTCATGAATCAGCAGGGGTTTGCGCAGCAACCACGCGGCGACACCCGCGGGCCCGGCTACGTAACCCCCCATACCCACCACACAGCGCGGCGACCGACGGTACAGCAGCCACAGGGCCTGAAACGAGGCGAGCAGCAGGCACCAGACTCCCACCAGCTTGTCGATGACAGACTTACCCCGCACACCGCGCACCGGCAGGCAGTGCAGGGTAATCCCCGCAGCCGGCACCACGCGATACTCCAGCCCCCTGGCGGTACCCACCCACTCCACCCGTATGCCGCGCGCCATCAGTTCACTGGCTACCGCGAGCGCGGGATATACGTGACCACCGGTACCACCGGCAGTCATAAATACAAGCGGCTGCAGCACGGGGGTCATTTGGGCCTCCCCGGGACGCGGATATCACGCTCAATACGCAGCACCAGGGCCAGCATGCAAGTACAGACGATAAGACTGGTACCGCCGTAACTCACAAACGGCAGGGTCAGGCCCTTGGTGGGCAGCAGGCCACAGCTGACGCCCATATTGACAAAGGCCTGGCCGGAAAATATCAGGGCCACGCCGTAACAGACATAGGCACCGAAGGGGTTGGCCGCTGCCAGGGCAGCACGCCCTACCCAGAGAATCCGTCCGATAAGCACCACATACAGCGCGATCACAGACAGCGCACCGACGAAGCCCATTTCTTCTGACCAGATAGAGAACACAAAGTCGGTATGGGCTTCGGGCAGGTAAAACAGTTTCTGCACGCTATTGCCCAGGCCGACGCCAAACCACTCACCCCGGCCAAATGCGATCAGGGACTGGGTAAGCTGGAATCCCGTATCAAATGGATCAGCCCAGGGGTCCGTGTAGGCGGTCAGTCGCTTGAGCCGGTAGGGTGCGCTGACCACAAGCACCAGCGCCGCTCCGAGTGCGCCCCCCAGCACCAGCATGAAATGCCCCAGCTTTACGCCGGCCAGAAACAACATGCCAAAGGCACTGCCGGCGACGATCACCGTGGCCCCAAAGTCCGGCTCTATCATCAGCAATAGGGTCGTCGCGAACAGCACGGCCATGGGTTTGAGAAAACCCTGCCACTGATTGCGAACCTCATGCTCCCGCCGCACCATATAGCCGGCCAGGTAAATCACCATGGCCACTTTGGCAAATTCGGACGGCTGCAGCGTAAAAGGCCCCAGGGGCAACCAGCGCTGCGAACCGTTTACCTCGCGACCCACTCCGGGCACCAGCACAAGGATAAGCAACGCGAGCGCCACAAACAGCCAGATCCAGCCTGTGTTCAACCAGAACGCCGGCGACACCCGGTATACCAGCGCGCCTGCTGTCACGGCCAGCACCAGGTAAATAACATGACGCTCCATATGGAACCAGGGGTTCTGGTAATGCCAGTCGGCATATTCTATGGATGCGGAGCTGATGGCGACCAGGCCGACCAGCAACAACGCCAGGCCCAGCAGGGCCAGGGTAGTATCGGGCAGCATAGACACAGGGGTTGCCGGGCGGTAAGTGGTCATACCTGCCCTCCGGCTAATTGCTCCACGGCGCGGCAGAACACCTCACCGCGCTCGACATACCCGGAAAACATATCAAAGCTGGCACAGGCCGGTGACAGCAGCACGACATCACCCGGCTCGGCCAATGCCGCCGCCGCTGTCACTGCATCCTCGATAGAGTCCGAAGACGTTACGGGAACTACACTGTGCAGCGCAGATTCCAGCAGCGCGGCGTCTTCACCGAACAACATCGCATGCTTGCAGTGGTCTGCCACCGCGCTGCGCAGCTCGGTGAAATCTGCACCCTTGCCCTGCCCTCCCGCTATCAGCAGGATGTTGCGCCCCTGGCCCATACCCTGGAGCGCCGCGATCGTGGCACCGATATTGGTCCCCTTGGAATCGTTGACGTAATCGACCCCGGCGATCTTCGCCACCGTCTGGCAGCGATGAGGTAAACCCCTGAACTCGCGTAAACTTGCCACCATGCTGGTGAGAGACAGTCCCGCGGCATAACCCAGCGCGAGCGCGGCAAGAGCGTTGGCCACATTGTGACGGCCAACCAGTGCCAGCTCGTTGCTGGGCAACAGCGGCTCAAAACCGTGGCAGAGATATTCCACGCCGTCCACATCGGTGAGTCCAAACCCATCCAGCTCCGGCTTACCGGGTCGCCAACTGACCACTTCCACCTCAGACCCCAGCAAGGGAATGGTCAAAGGGTCGGCTCTGTTCACCACCACTTTCTGGCAGCCTCGAAAAATCCGGTGCTTAGCCTGGTGGTAGCGTGGCATGGAGCCGTGGCGATCCAAATGATCCGGGCTGACATTCAACACCGTGGCGACTGCCAGTTTGAGCTCTCCCGCGCGTTCCAGCTGGAAGCTCGACAATTCAAGCACATACAGTTCATGTCCCGGATCGAGAAGGTCCAGCGCCGGTGTCCCGAGGTTGCCGCCGACTCCTACGTCCAGCCCGGCATCCCGCGCCATCAGGCCCAGCAACTCGGTCACCGTCGACTTGGCATTGGAACCGGTAATTCCAATCACCGGAGCGCGCGCCTCACGCATGAACAAATCGATATCACCGATAATGCTGACACCGGCTGCTCTTGCCTGCTCTACGACCGGCGCATTCATGGCAACACCGGGGCTGACCACCAGCTCACTCGCCTGGGTGACCAGCTCTACCGGATATACGCCGGCATACACAGGGACGTCTGGCATTTCCAACTTGAAAGCTTCGAAACCGGGCGCGTCTGCCCTGGTATCAACCACACTGAACGGCAGGCCGCGCCTGTGAAAGTAGCGCGCGCAGGACAGGCCGGTAGCGCCCAGCCCTACCACCACCCGGTTCACGCTGCTTGCAATCAGACCCTGTGCCACGTTCGACATCACCTTCGCTAGCGCAACTTCAGTGTTGCCAGTCCAAACAGGACCAGCATTACCGTGATAATCCAGAACCGCACAATCACCCGCGGCTCCGGCCAACCTTTCAACTCAAAATGGTGGTGAATTGGCGCCATCCGGAAGATGCGACGGCCGGTGAGCTTGAAGGAAGCCACCTGCAAAATGACCGATATGGTCTCCAGTACAAAGATGCCGCCCATAATAAAAAATACAATTTCATGCCGCGTAATAACCGCCACCGTACCCAGCGCGGCGCCCAGTGCCAGCGCTCCCACATCACCCATGAATACCTGTGCCGGATACGTGTTGAACCAGAGAAAGCCCAGGCCAGCGCCGGCAATCGCACCGCAAAAGACGGCCAGTTCGCCACTGCCCGCCACGTAGGGAATGTGGAGGTACCTGGCAAAATCGACGTGCCCGGTGAGGTAGGCGATGATCCCGAGCGCTGTACCCACCATTACTGTGGGTAGTATCGCGAGCCCGTCCAGGCCATCAGTCAGGTTGACGGCATTGCTGGCGCCAACAATGACGAAATAGGTGAGCACCACAAAGAAGGGCCCCATGGCCAGGGCAAAATCCTTGAAAAACGGCACATACAGTTGCGTTGTAACCGGATTGTCCGAGGCCGTGTAGAGATAAAGGGCCGCGCCCAGGCCCGCAAGTGATTGCCAGAAATACTTCCAGCGGGCGGGCAGGCCACGAGAATCCCTCTCCACTACCTTGCGGTAGTCATCGATCCAACCGACCGCACCAAATACGCCGGTGACAAGAATGGCCACCCACAGGTAGGGATTGCGCAGGTCTCCCCACAGCAGGCTGGCAATTGCGATGGCCACCAGGATCAGTGCACCCCCCATGGTCGGCGTGCCCGACTTGCTGAGATGACTCTCGGGACCATCGTCGCGCACTGACTGGCCTACCTGGTAATAGTTGAGCCGCCTGATCATGGACGGCCCCACCAGCAACGAGATAGCCAGGGCGGTGCCGGCGGCCAGTATCCCTCGCAAGGTGAGATACTCGAACACCAGGAAGACCTTGTGGAACTGACCCAGATACTCCGCGAGAAACAACAACATAATCAGTGTTCTCCGGGCGGTTGCGCCGCCAGCAATGCGTGCAGCACCCGCTCCATACGAGCACTGCGCGAGCCTTTTACCAGTACCGTATCGCCGCTGGTGAAGGAGCCCTCGATTGCGCCGATAGCGCTTTCGCAATCGGTAAACAAACGTCCGCCATTGCCAAAGCTGTCGACCGCGGACTGCAGCGCGCTGCCCACGCCCCAGAATTGATCGACCCCTGCAGAGCGGGCATATTCACCGATCTCCCGGTGCAGGGCCTCACTGTTTGGCCCCAGCTCTCCCATCGCACCCAGCACCAGGATACTGCGCCCCTCGCACCCGGCCAGGGTATCGATTGCGGCGCGCACCGAGCCCGGGTTCGCGTTATAGCAGTCGTCGATAACGGTGGCACCTGCCGGAGATACTGCGGCCGCCAGACGGCCGGCCGTGGGCTGCACGTTACCGAGCCCGGCCCCGATCTGCTCCAACTGCAGACCGCAGGCCAAACCCACCGCGATCGCTGCCAGGGCGTTCGCCACGTTGTGCTTACCCGGCAGGGCGAGCTCAACGGCCAACTCGCCCGCGGGCGTGATTGCGGTAAAGCTGACGCCCCGGGTTCCCCGCAGTGTCACTGCAGTGGCCGAGATCGCAGCGGGCGCCGCCAGGCCAAAATCCAGAATAGTGGCGGCTCCGGCTCGCTGGCGCCAGGAATCGGCCCAGGGCTGGTCGGCATTGATCACCGCACACTCATCCGCACCCAGGCCATCAAAGATCTCACCCTTGGCAGCCGCGACATCATCGACGCTGCCGAAACCCTCCAGGTGGGCCGGCATGGCATTGAGCAGCAGCGCAATCGTGGGCCTGCCGATTTCACACAACCAGGCGATATCACCGGCCCGGCCAGCACCCATCTCCACCACTGCGTAGTCGAGACCCGGCTCAAGCGACAACAGGGTCAGCGGCACACCAATTTCGTTGTTCAGGTTGCCCTGGGTAGCCAGCGTTTGCCCAGCTTGCGACAGCACCGCGTGGACCATGTTCTTGACCGTGGTCTTGCCACTGCTGCCGGTAATTGCCACCAGCGGTCCATCGTAGAGCGACCGGTTATAGGCACCCAGATACCCAAGCGCCCGCTGCGTGTCATCTACCAGCAGACCAGATGTCTGCAGTGCCGCCGACTGGCTCACCAACGCCGCCGCAGCGCCAGCGGCAGCCACCTGCTCCAGGTAATCGTGGCCATCGAAATTCTCACCCCGCAGTGCCACAAACAGGTGGCCGGGAGCGATGTCCCTGCTGTCGGTGCTCACTCCCATTATTGTCTGGTCCGATCCGATCAGCTTCGCCTGTAGGGGCAAGACCAGCTCCGACAGCGTCATGGCGCGCATCACGATGCCACCCTCCGGGCGACAGCATCACGCGCATGCGCCTCATCACTGAACGGGCGGCGCTCACCTTCGATCAGCTGGTAATCCTCGTGACCCTTGCCGGCCACGACAATGCAGTCGCCCCGATGGGCCTGGGCGATACTGAGAGCAATCGCCTCCGCCCTGTCGACCACCAGCATGAAATCGCCGCTGCAACCGCTGGCAATGTCCGCCAGGATGGCCGCGGGATCCTCACTGCGAGGGTTGTCACTTGTGACGATAACCCGGTCGGCAAGCTGACTTGCAACCCGGCCCATCACCTGCCGTTTGGCGTTGTCCCTGTCACCACCACAGCCGAACACTACGATGAGTTCGCCGCTCACATGTGCTTTGAGTGAGGCCAGTACCTGTTCCAGCGCATCGGGGGTGTGGGCGTAATCGATGATGACCTGTAACCCGAGGTCGTTTGGTATAGCCTGCATCCTGCCCGGTACCGACTGTAAGCCGGAGACTGTTTTCAGCACTGCCGGCAAGTCCTCCCCCGACAACACAACAGCGGCCACGGCCGCTGCCAAATTGGCGAGATTGAACTCACCTGGCAAGGGGCTGGCAAAGCGGCCAGCACCCCAGGGGGTGACCAGCTCGGCATCAACACCGGAGGTATGAAAACGTGCGTTTACTACTCGTATATCCGCTTGCGCACCCGATGCAGAATACGTCAGGGCCCGGACACCCTCGCCCAACGCTGCCAGCACCTGGGGGGCATATTCATCGTCAATATTGACCACGGCATGACCCAGGCCCTCACTGGCAAACAAACGCAG
The DNA here is from genome assembly GCA_963765545.1 of uncultured Gammaproteobacteria bacterium. GTDB lineage: Bacteria > Pseudomonadota > Gammaproteobacteria > Pseudomonadales > Halieaceae > JARRPM01. Next base: position 1,781,948 of record CAVXWW010000004.1, read on the forward strand.
CTTCGCGCGCCCGTATTGATCCATACTGCCGTGGTAGTCGAGATGATCGTGAGACAGGTTGGTGTAGATCGCTGTCTCAAACTCAACGCCGTTCACCCTGCCCTGTACCAGCGCGTGGGAAGACACCTCCATAGACACGGTGGCGACACCCCGATCGCGCCAGTCAGCCAGCTGACGTTGCAGTGACACGGCGTCCGGCGTGGTATTGGCGGACCCCACGACAGTCTCGTCCAGGGTCGCTCCCAGTGTTCCGATGACCCCACAGGGCTTGCCCAGCGACCGGGCCAGCTGGGCTACCAGGCGACTGGTTGTTGTTTTGCCGTTGGTACCGGTCACGCCGACCATGTGCAGGTCGCGACTGGGATAATGATAAAAACGGGCAGCCAGTGAACCCGCATCTATCCTCAGTTCGGGGATCTCCACCAGGGGCACCGGTAAGTCATCGACAAAACCGGCGACCGGCGCTTCCGCCACGACTGCTGCGGCGCCGTTGGCTACCGCCTGCTCGATAAACTGGCGGCCGTCGTGTACGTCCCCCGGCATCGCCAGGAACAGATCACCGTCGGACACGCTGCGGCTATCCAGCTGCAGGCCGGTGATCACTGTGTCACCGCCAGCGCAATCCGGCCTGCCCAACAGGCGGGACAGGGGCATTGAGCGGGGCGCGGTTGCCGTGTTGCCTGCCATTATCATGCGGGCCCCCGCGCGGCCGCGCTTGCTGCAGCGAGCTCTTCGAGCTCGGTAGGCGCCATGTTCAGCAGGCGCAGCGCACCGCGTGTCACCGCAGAAAATACCGGCGCCGCGACAGCCCCGCCACCGTAGGCTTCACCCTGGGGATCATTGATCACGACCACGGTTACAATCCGCGGATCCTCGATCGGTGCGATCCCGGCAAACCAGGCGACGTACTGATCAGCACTGTAACCCTGCGGACCCATCTTGCGGACAGTGCCGGTTTTGCCACCCACTGCGAACCCGGGCACCCGGGCCCTGCGTGCCGTGCCCTCGTCTCCGGTAACCGCGTGCAATACCCCCAGCACCTCCCGGGCAATCTGGGCAGAGACAATACGCTCGCCGGGCGATGCCTCACCCTCGAGGGCCAGCAGCGACACCGGCTGCTGTATCCCGCCGTTGGCGAACACGCTGTAGGCCCGCGCCAACTGCAAGGGCGTCGCGCTGATCCCGTAGCCAAAGGCAAGAGAGACTTTCTCAGTGGCATACCAGCGAGCCCGATCAGGCAATGACCCCGCACTTTCCCCGGGGAAGCCTGTACCGGGCGCGTGGCCGATTCCAAAGCGATTAAAAACCTCGCGAATGGGCTCGTGCCCCAGGTCCAGGGCGATCTTGGTGGTACCAACCTGGCTGGACTTTTCGATAATCCTGGATACGCTGATCAGGCCGTAGTTGCGCGGGTCGGGATAGACCTTGGGGCCCACTCGAATACGTCCCGGCGAAGTGTCGATCATGGTGCTCGTCGTAAAACGCCCACTTTCCAGCGCCGCCACGAGGGTCAGGGTCTTCATGGTTGAGCCAGGCTCGTAGACGTCGGTAACCGCGCGATTTCGCATGCTGGCCGCTTCGCTACCCTTGATGCTGTTGGGGTTGTAGGTCGGGTAGTTCACCATCGCCAGGACTTCACCGGTGCGCGCATCCAGCGTCACAATGGAACCGGAGGCGGCGCCCCGCTCAGTGACAGCCTTGCGCAACTCCCGGTGCTGCAGGTGCTGCAGGCGCAGGTCGATGCTCAGGGTAAGGTCCTTGCCAGGCTGCGCCGCCTGGAGCACGCCAATATCCCTGACCACCTCGCCGTGCAGGTCCTTGATGTGCTTTTTCTTGCCGGGCACGCCCTTCAGCCAGTCTTCGTAAGCCAGCTCAAGCCCGGCTATACCCTGGTCATCCACATTGGTGAACCCCAGCAGCTGTGAAGCTACCTCGCCTGCCGGGTAAAAACGGCGATACTCACGCTCGCCACTGACGCCCCTGATTTTCAGTGCGAGGACCTCTCGGGCATCCGCGGGCACCATATGTCGTTGCAGGTACATGAATTGCTTGCCCCGGTAACGCTCCAGGCGCTCACTCAAAACGGCCAGCTTTACACCCATCGCCTCTGCAAGCTCCGGGAGACGGTCAGAGGCGTAAAGGATCGCGGGATTCGCCCAGAGGGATATAACAGGCGTACTCACCGCCAGCGGTTCGCCCCGGCGATCAGTTATCACGCCTCTATAGGCTGGTATCTCCGCAGTGCGCACATAGCGCATGTCGCCCTGATCCTGGAGAAACTCATAGCCTCGTTCGGTATCGATAATTTGCAAGGACAGGACGCGACCTACCAGCAGAACAAGCATGGCAATGAGGACCGCCACCACCAGGTAGAAACGCAGCAGGGACTCGGGATTTTTTTTCGCAGTGCCCCTCAACGCGGCAATACCTTGAGCTGGGCCAGTTCCGGTGGCTGCATCCCGAGCTTTTCCGCCGCAACTTTTTCTACCCGGTGATGAGATGCCCAGGTGCTGTGCTCCAGCAACAGGCGACCATAATCTTCCTGCAGATACCACTGGGAGGATTCCAGTTCCTGCAAATGGCTATACATGGCGCGGCAGGCGTGGGTGGTACGAATCACAACAAAAGTTGAGGCGAGAATAAGCACAATCAGACCGGCGTTGAGCCACATCAACTCGCGGCCGGACTTGCCCGATTCGACTGTCGATGCACCTGTCATCATAAGCTCAACCCCCACCCACAAAACCGACCCGCAGGTCAGCTGATTTTTTCCGCAACGCGCATAATCGCGCTCCGGGATCGCACATTTACCGCCACCTCTTCGGCACTGGCCCGCACCGCCTTGCCGACCAACCGCAGGCGCTTGTTCAGGGCTGCATCTCGCACAGGCACCCCCCGCGGAAGTTGCTCACCCCTGGCCAGGTCGCGCATATAGCGCTTCACAATGCGATCTTCCAGCGAATGAAAACTGATAACGACAAGCCGCCCACCTACGCGCAGCATGTCCAGCGCACCCGCCAGCAGCTCCTGCAGGTCCTCCAGCTCACGATTCACCTGGATACGAATGGCCTGGAACGCCCTGGTAGCGGGATGCTTGTGCCTCTCCCACTTCGGGTTGGCCTCGCTGACTATTTGCGCCAGCCGCGCCGTGGTGTTGATAGCCTGCTCACTCCCGGCTGCAACGATGGCCGCGGCTATACGGCGGGAGAAGCGCTCCTCCCCATACTCCTTGAGCACCCGGGCGATTTCATCGACTCCCGCGTGGGACAACCACTGCGCAGCAGTTTCGCCGCGACTGGTATCCATGCGCATGTCCAGTGGACCGTCCTGTAGAAAACTGAAGCCGCGCTCGCCATCGTCGAGTTGCGGACTGGAAACACCCAGGTCCAGCAAAATACCATCGACGCAATCGACACCCATGGACGCCAGTTGCCTGGGCAGCTCCGCGAATGAACCGTGGAAAAATTCGAAACGGGGTTCGCTCTGGGCCAGTTCCTGCGCGGAGGCCTGGGCAGCCAGGTCCTTATCCACCCCTAACACCCTGCCATCGGCATCCAGACAATCCAGCAGGTGGCGGGTGTGCCCGCCGCGACCGAAGGTGCCATCGACATAAAAGCCAGCGGGGCTTGTCACCAGAGCATCCACCGCCTCTGCCAACAGAACTGTCTGATGCATTGCACTCACCTACAGGGTCAGCGACATTAATTCTTCGGGCAGTTCGGCCCCCGGACCAGAATCCTCAAGGGCCTGCTCACGTTCGGCCAGCCACAGGGATTCGGACCACAATTCGAGTTTGTTGCCCTGCCCAACCAGGACCAGCTTCTTGTCGAGCCTGGCGTATTCCCGCAGGGATTGAGGCAGCAGCATACGGCCGTTGCCGTCCAGCTCCAGATCGGTGGCATACCCCAGCATCAAGCGCTGGAAACGCTTCACCGCTGGCTTGAGGGCAGGCAGGCCCTGGATTTCCCGTTCGATCCGCTCCCACTCCGGCAGGGGGTAGATGGCCAAACACGCGGACTGGGTGTCAATGGTCACCACGACCTGACCCCCGCACTCGGTCAACAATGGCTCGCGCTGCCGGGCAGGCATTGCCAGCCGACCCTTTGCGTCCATGTTGATGTGCTGTACTCCGCGGAACATGCCTGCTTTCCCCACCTACCTGACTTCAAAACCCACTTAAAGCCAATTATTTCCACTTATTCCCACTTTTCGACACTATAGGTCTCGCCACGAGAAACTGTCAAGCCGACCAGGGAAAAAAACGTTTTAATTTCAGCTAATTAGCGCAACTTTAGAGGTAAAATCACGGCGTTCGGAGGGGGTATTTAGGGAAAATAACGGGATAAAACAGACCAGTAAGTGTGAATGTTAAGGGTTTACTTTAACTTACAGTCTAATTTTCTATTTGTTTAGCGGTTGTTTAGCGCAAAAAAGTATAAGGATTACCGTGGCGACAGCGCCGAAACAGCAAGCACAGCAGGCGCGCGCAAAGGAACAGAAGACAAAGCGTTTCTTATTGCCTCAAAAAAGGCGAAGGAGGGAAAAGCGAGTCGGTCGATAAGCCGGGTTCTGTCGTGGACGATCATTCATCTGCGACAGGTGTCACCACCTGCCTGTAGCGACCTACCCGAATCCACTGCGGGCCACAGCTGACGGATTCCTATTTGGTCTTGCTCCGAGTGGGGTTTACCATCGCCACGCCTGTTGCCAGCCGCGCGGTGCGCTCTTACCGCACCATTTCAACCTTACCCGGCCATAAATGGCACTCAAATGGATTTGACCCCATTTTCAGGCGGTATACTTTCTGTTGCACTTTCCGTAGGCTCTCGCCCCCCAGGCGTTACCTGGCACTCTGCCCTGCGGAGCCCGGACTTTCCTCCCCCATTCCACCCTGGGGTGGTCCGGAAGCGATCGCCTGACCGACTCGGCGCGAAGACTAACCTTCCGGCGGGCTCAGGACAAGCCCCGCGCACCCGAACAAACAAGTTCCCCCTATCGCCACGGGATACCGGTGGCTAGACTTCTTTAAGCGCCAGCAAAAAGTCATAGAGCTGTTTTTTGCGCAGACCGGTGTGATCGGCCACCACGGACGCGGCAGTTTTGGCAGGCAGCTCCCTTGCCAGTCGCTGCAGCAGGGCTGAAATCGGGGCAGTGATTTCAGTTGACTGCTCACGGGCCCCCGCAACCAGCAGGACAATCTCGCCTTTTTGCTGATTATTGTCGCCGGCGACAAAGTCGGCCAGCTCCGCCAGACTACCTCGCCGGATAGTCTCAAAGGTCTTGGTGACCTCCCGGGCCAGCACCGCCTCACGGGCGGGCCCGAAAGCCGCGGCCATGGCCTGCAGTGATTCCAGGACCCGGTGGGGGGCCTCATAGAAGATCAAGGTGGCGGTTTCCATGACCAATCTTCCCAGGCGCTTTGCCCGGGGTCCGGCCCTGGCCGGCAGGAAACCCTCAAACAGGAACCTGTCTGTCGCCAGGCCCGAAACACTCAAAGCGGCAATCGCCGCGCAGGCCCCGGGTATCGGGCGGACAGCAAAGCCGGCATCCTGAACAGTGCGAACCAATCGATAGCCCGGGTCTGATATCAGTGGCGTACCCGCGTCAGACACCAGCGCAACACTGCCGCCTGCCGCAATACAATCACTGATTCGTGTCACAGGTCGTTCGTCACTGTGGTCATGATATGCCATAACCGGCGTCTCTATAGCATAATGCTGCAACAGGCGCTGGCTGTGGCGGGTATCTTCCGCGGCGATCAGGTCGGCAGCGCGCAGTACTTCCACAGCGCGGGCGGACAGGTCACCGAGGTTTCCAATAGGCGTTGCCACAACATAAAGACCAGAATCCACAGTTTCCCCTTATAATGTGCCCCACTGCGGAGCGGGTGAGCAGTTCGCGCAGTAGTAATGCAGCAGTGACAGTAGTGCAGTGGAAACCACTTGCAGTGATCCAGACATTCAACCGGTAAAGCATAGCATGAGAAATAACCGCATCAGCCGTATCCCCAGCAGCGCACACCTGGCCGTGGCCCTTATGATACTTGGACTTTGGGGCTGCGGCAGCGAGCCGATCAAGGAACCGGAGCCGATACCTGAACCCGAGGTTGTCGTGCAACAACCCGTGGAGCCCGCCAGAACAAACCTGACCCTGCCCCCCAGCGCGTTCAGCGAGCAGTTCCTCAAGGCAGACACGCTGATGTCAGACCACCAATGGATGGCAGCCAGCGAAGTGCTGGAGACCATCCCTGCCAATGGCAGAAGCCCCTCCGACGCGGTCTATCTGACCTACCTCGATGCACGCATCGACTACATCAGGGGCAGGCAGGACGAGGCCCTGAAGAAACTTGATACGCTCAATTACCCGGGCATAGACCCCGCCCAACGGTACCGTATTCTCAACTTGAGACGCCACATCATGGGCATGTCCGGCCACTACCTGGAGAGCGGCCGACTGGGCGACCAGGTTCTGCGTATGGCGCCCACAGCAGATGCCCCGGCACTAAAACGCAGTATCTGGCAGGACCTGCAGAGACTCGACAACGAACAGCTGGAACAGGCAGCGATGGCTGCCACCGACCCCGGCTGGCAGAGCTGGCTGGAGCTTGCGCTGCTTACCCGGGCGCCGGTAAGCTCACAGCTGCAAAGCCTGCCACTGTGGCTGCAAAACAACCCGCAACACCCCGCGGCAAACCCGTTACCGGGAGGTCTTACCTATCTGCTCAACCCCTCGCAGGGTGCACCGACCGCGGCTCTCATCCTGCCCCTGAGCGGCCGGCTTGCGCCAGCAGGCAGGGCGGTACGGGACGGCTACCTGGCCAGTTATTACGCTTCCCGCAAAAACGGGGGCCCACAGTTTGACCTGATAGTGCTGGATCAAGCCAGTTATGGCTCGGCCAACGCCGCCTATGATGCGGCAGTGGCAGGGGGCGCCGGCATTGTGGTCGGGCCACTGAGCAAACAGGCGGTCGCCGAACTGGCCACCCGACCTGATCGCGTTTTGCCGGTACTTGCCCTGAACCGACTCGATGCCGAGGACAGCCCCGTCGTGGGCAACAGCGCCCTGGTACAGTTTGCGCTGGCGCCGGAAGACGAGGCCCGCAATATTGCCAACCTGGCTTTCGGCCAGGGCGCCCGCAACGCGATGATCATGCGCCCGCAGGGAGACTGGGGCAGCAAGGTGGCGCAGGCCCTGAGCGAGCGCTGGCAGGAACTGGGCGGCTCTATCACCGGCAGCGTTACCTACAGCGGGCGCGAAGACTACTCCGCGAGCGTAAAGCAAGCACTGGCGATACCCGCCAGCGAGCAACGAGCCAAGGCCCTGCAGGGGATATTTGGCAGCCAGCTCGAATTCAACGCCCGGCGCCGCGAGGATGTCGATGTGATATTCCTGCTGAGCAACAACGGCGCAGAAGCGCGCTCGCTGAAGCCCCTGCTGGCGTTCCACTACGCGGGATCGGTGCCGGTATATGCCATTTCCAGTATCTATAGCGGCACCCCCGACCCCCGGGACCGGGACCTCGAAGGTATCAATTTTGTCGAGATACCCTGGCTACTGGGCTCCAACCCGGAATTGAAAAATGCCATCGCTGCTGGCAAAACAGGTACCGACAGCTATAGCCGACTCAATGCACTGGGCGCAGACGCATTTCTGCTACAGTCGCAATTTCTGCGCTTGCAGGCGGGTGCCGACGCCCTGTTTCGCGGCAATACCGGCCTGCTCACCATGGACCCGCGTCTGAATATCCAGCGCGAGCTGGTATTGACCAAATTTGATGACGGCGCCATCGAACCGCAGTAGGTAGACTAACAGTGTCTAATTGCAGCGCAGAAGGGGCGCCACAATGCCTTCCCCCGGAGACGCCTACGAGTCACTGGCGGCCCAGTGGCTGGAAGATCAGGGCATGCACTTACTGGCGCGAAATTTTCGCGGCAAGACCGGCGAGATCGACATCATCGCCAGAGATAGAGAGTACCTTGTTTTTCTCGAAGTCAGGGCTCGCAGCAACAGCAGTTTCGATTCGGCGGCCGGTTCGGTGGACAGGCGCAAGCAGAACCGGATACTGCGCACTGCCCAGCTGTTCCTGCAGCGCCACCCCGGCCTGGCCCATCTGCCCTGTCGATTTGACGTGATCGCCTTCGACCCGCGACAATCCGGCCACGGTCTCGAGATCCGCTGGATTCCGGGGGCTTTTACCGCCTGATACAGGCCAGCGGGACACACTGCATGGATTACTACCAGATCATCTCGAACAATTTCCAGAGCACCATAGAGACCATTGCGGTGTCCGTGGACCCGCTGGCGGAGCCGGTGGGCAGGGCCAGTGAGATCATGGTGCAAGCACTACTGGAGGATCACAAGATCATCGCCTGCGGCAACGGTGTGGATGGCACCCTGGCCCAACTGTTCGCATGTAACCTGCTGAGCCGCTTTGAGCACGACCGCCCCGCCCTGCCGGCCCTGGCGCTAAACAGTGACGGCGCTGGCCTCACCGCTATCGCCCAGACAGGGGGCATCAACGACATCTACTCCCGGCAACTGCGCGCGCTGGGCCAGGCCGGCGACGTACTTTTGTGCATCAGCAGCTCGGGAGAGGCAAGTAATCTGCTGCGAGCCGTGCAGGCTGCTCATGAACGCGACATGACGGTGATTGCACTGTCGTGCGCGGTGGATGGTGAATTTGGCACCCTGCTGCAGCAGGAAGACGTTGAGATCCGGATCGACAGCCTGCGGCGGCCACGTGTCGTAGAGCTCTACACAATGACCATTCACTGTCTGTGCGAATTGATAGAGCACAGCATCTTTGGCAACTACAACCAGGAATAACACATGACTGATGCAGTACATGGCACAAACTGGCACTTCGCAACGAAACGGAACCGGGCGGCCTGGCCATTGCATGGAGAGCTTTGAGGTGCCCGGAGATCACAACCCCGTCGAAAGCGCTTTCAAGGCGCTCACCCTTTGCGCCTGCCTGCTGCTATCGGGATGCGGCAGCGTACTGTCAACGATGAACAGCGACCCCATCCAGGATGAACCCAGTGAACGCACCCTGGCCCGGCAGCTCGAGGACGAGAGTATCGAGACCAAGGCCGAGGTCAATATCAACGCCTCCAATGAGGCCTTCTCAGATGCCAATGTGGCGATAGTCAGCTACAACGGTTATGTGCTGCTCGCCGGTCAGGTGCCTACCGAGGCGCTGAAAGCCGAGGCGACAGAGGTGGTGCGCAAAATTTTCGGGGTTCGCCGGATCTACAACGAGCTGGAAATTGCCTCCCCAAGTTCCACGATTACCCGCTCCAGCGACACCTGGATCACCGCCAAGGTCAAGACCTGGTTGCTGGGACGCTCGGATACCGAGGGCGGGCGGGTAAAAGTGTTGACGGAAAACGGCGTCGTTTACCTGATGGGGCTGGTGACTCGCGAGGAAGCCGAACGCATCTCCGCAGTGGCTGCCGATATTTCAGGGGTCCAACGGGTTGTGCGCCTGTTCGAGCTGGTCAACTGAGGGCGGTGGCCGGCGTACTACTTGACTATCTTGAGTGAGGGACGACCCTCGGGTTTGATAGGATCAGGCGGCGGCTCTTCCGGCGGCTCCGAGGACTCCTCCGGCTCAAAGACCATGCCCTGGCCATTTTCCCGGGCGTAGATTCCCACCACTGCCACAATCGGCACGAAAATATCCGTTGCCACGCCACCGAAGCGACCGTTGAAGGTCATCGCATCATTGCCAACATTCAGGTCCATCACCGCACCGGGTGAAATATTGAGTACGATCTGGCCGTCCTTCACAAATTGCTGGGGCACCATAACATCCGCCACGCTCGCATCGACCAGCACATAGGGGGTGCAGTCGTTATCCACGATCCACTCATACAGAGCGCGCATGATGTAGGGTCGACTGGGCGTCATTGCTTGTCCCTGTCCGGCAAAGGAGCGCCTAAAGGCGCATTTCCCGCTCCTGCTCGGTCAGGCTCTCCTGGAAGGACTCCCGGTTAAACAGCGTATCCATGTAGGTGAACAGCGGCTTGGACTGCTTGCTGGATCGGATATCGACACCCAGTGAAGGCAGACGCCAGAGAATTGGTGCCAGGCAACAATCGACCAGAGTGAATTCCTCACTCATAAAAAACGGCTTCTCGGTAAAAATTGGCGCTATACCCATGATGCTTTCGCGCAGCTCCTTGGTCGCCTTCTTGACCACGTTGTCGCTGCGCGAGTGCAGGATAGAATCCACCAGGCTGCACCAGTCTTTTTCGATGCGATGGATGTACAGACGGCTCTCTGCGCGGGCTACAGGGTAGACAGGCAGCAGCGGCGGATGCGGAAAACGCTCATCCAGATACTCCATCATGACCTTGGATTCATACAAAACCAGTTCGCGGTCCACCAGAGTGGGCAGGCTGTTATAGGGGTTGAGGTCAGCCAACTCCGCAGGGGGGTGAGCCGCATCTGCCTCGATCAGGTCTACCGTCACGCCCTTTTCTGCCAGGACGATACGAACTCGGTGACTGTACTGGCTTGTGTTATCGGAGAAAAAGGTCATCGAAGACCGCTTTGCCACAACACCCATCGGGGATTCCTCAGTGATTTCTTGGGTAAAACGAAGCAGCGCGGCACACAACCGCGCTGCAGTATCGGGTCGGGAAGATCAGTGTACGTCTTTCCAGTATTCCCTATTGAGCAGTGACGCCAACACGAAAAACAGGACAATAAACATGAGCACATAAGTACCAATGCGATGGCGATCAGCCAACATAGGCTCGCTCATGTAAGCCATGAAGTTTACCAGATCGTACATGGCACCATCGAATTCCTCAGGTGACATTTCGCCGGCTTCGGTGATACTGAAATTCCCGCAGGGGTCTTCCAGGATATCCTGGCCGGTCAGGGGATCGCGCTTGACGCCACCATTGTGAGCGGTGACAGGACCCATGGCGCACTCTTGCATACCCTGGAGCTCCAGCAGTACGTGTGGCATGCCCACGTCCTTGAACACCTTGTTATTGACACCGTAGGGTCGAGAGGGGTCCTTGTAAAAAGTGCGCAGGTAAGTGTAGAGCCACTCGGGCTGGCGGGCGCGAGATACCAGCGTCAGGTCTGGTGGCGTCGCACCGAACCAGACCTTGGCATTGACCTCATCCATGGCGTTTTCCATCAGTGACCCGATTTTGGTATTGGGGTCGAACATCAGGTTGGCCTCGAACAGGTCTTCGGGGATACCGAGATCCTCTGCCACACGGTTATAGCGGGCATATTTCAGCGAATGGCAGCCCATGCAATAATTCATATACAACTTGGCACCATTTTGCAGGGATGGCTTGTCGTGGGGATCAGCCTTGAAATCATCACAAGGTATGCTGCCACACTTGAAGGCAGCATCGGCGCCTACCGCTTTCAGTGGCAGTATGGTCAGCGCAAGGATCAACGCCAGGCCACCCATACTTCCCCAGAAACCGATGCCACCGTCCATCGTGACCCGCTTGGGCACCGGCTTGGTCTTGTCCAGTGAACTCCAGATAGGCATGAGCAGGAAGAACCCGAAGTAGATAATTGAACACACCTGGGCTAGCGCCGTGCGCGAGGGCGTCGGTGCCCGGACCCCGAGCACACCCAGGATCAGGAATGAAGCTATGAACAGCACCAGCATTACCTTCGTGATGTTGCCCCGATAGCGCCAGGAGTTTACCGGGCTGCGATCCAGCCAGGGCAGCATGAAGGGGATGGCCACCGATGCAGCAAAGGCGACAAAGCCCCAGAATTTATCTGGCACCGCCCGTAAGACCGAGTAGAACGGCGTGAAATACCACACCGGCGCAATATGCTCGGGCGTCTTGAGTGAGTTGGCTTCCTCAAAGTTCGCATACTCCAGGAAGAAGCCACCCATCTCTGGCAGGAAGAATACAATGGCGCAGAACACAAACAGGAACACGCCCAGTGCCTGCAGGTCGTGCACCGAGTAGTACGGGTGGAACGCGATACCGTCCAGCGGAACCCCGTTCTCATCCTTGACCTTTTTGATATCGACGCCGTCCGGGTTGTTTGAGCCGACCTCATGCAGCGCCAGCAGGTGCAACACTACCAGGGCCAGTAAAACGATAGGCAGGGCAACCACGTGCAGGGCAAAAAAGCGGTTCAGCGTAATGCCTGATATGAGGTAATCGCCACGAATCCAGGTGACCAGGTCATCGCCAACCACCGGAATGGCGCCAAACAGCGAAATAATGACCTGCGCACCCCAATAGGACATCTGACCCCAGGGCAGCACATAGCCCACGAACGCCTCCGCCATCAGCACGATGAAAATCAGCATGCCGAAAATCCAGATCAGCTCACGGGGCTTCTTGTATGAACCGTAAAGCAGGGCGCGGAACATGTGCAGGTAGATCACCACAAAAAACGCGGAGGCGCCGGTGGAGTGCATGTAGCGCAATATCCAGCCGAAATCCACGTCCCGCATAATGTACTCGACCGATGCGAAGGCGCCCTCCTGGCTGGGCGTATAGCTCATGGTGAGCCAGATCCCGGTCAGCAGCTGGTTCACCAGCACGAACAGGGACAGGAAGCCGAAGTAATACCAGAAATTGAAATTCTTGGGCGCGTAGTACTTGCCCATGTGGGTATCCCAGGCACGTACTATCGGCAGACGGGCATCTACCCAGTCGCGTAAACCAACAAGCATATTGACCATTAGACAGCCTCCCAATCCACGCCAACTACCAGGACATCATCACCCTCGAACGTATACGGGGGTACCACCAGATTTGCAGATGCCGGAACGCCCGAGTAAACGCGCCCGGACAGATCGAACTTGGAACCGTGACAGGGGCAGAAAAAGCCGCCCTGCCAGTCCTTGCCGCCCAGGTCCAGGGCGCCGGCTTCGGGCCTGAACTTGGGTGCGCAGCCCAGGTGAGTGCACAAACCGACAATCACCAGCAGATTGGGCTTTATGGAGCGATCAACACCCTCGATGTATGCAGGCTGCTCCGAAACCAGGGAATCGGGATCCTTGAGAAAGCCGTCCAGGCCGGGTAAGGCCTCGAGTTGCTCCTCGGTACGGTTGACCACGTAGACCGGCTTGCCACGCCACTCGACCACGACCATCTGGCCAGGCTCCAGTTTGCTGACATCGGCCTTCACGGGTGCGCCTGCCGCTTTCGCCTTCGCAGAGGGGTTCCAGGATCCGACAAAGGGAATCGCAATTCCCACCGCCCCTGCCAAACCGACGGCACTGGTGGCCGCCGTCAGGAACTTCCTCCTGCCGGAGTTTACGCCATCGCTACTCATGCTTTTCTCTCCTGATTGCCCGCCCCTTTGAAGCCGCTTCTATGAGGTCGGTTCAGCTCTTCCCAAAAAGGATGGAATGGTAATGATTTTGCCCCCTTCTTACAAGGAGAACCCTTTGACTTCAAAGGGCTTCCAGCGACATCTGCGTGCGCTAACACGCCGGCAAACCCGCAAAAAAAACGCCCGGGCTGAACAAACAGCCGGGCGCTTGTGGTGCTCCCGAGTATCCCGCTTTGCGCGAGATACCAGCCGCTGTTTAGCGCTTGGAGTACTGTGGCCGCTTGCGCGCCTTGCGCAGGCCCACTTTCTTGCGTTCCACCTCACGGGCGTCACGGGTGACATAACCCGCGCTGCGAAGAGGTGCGCGCAGGGTCTCGTCGTATTCCATCAGGGCGCGGGTAATGCCGTGCCTGATTGCCCCGGCCTGGCCGAAACTACCGCCACCCTGAACTGTCACATTGATGTCGAACTTGTCATTCAATTCAACAAGCTCCAGCGGCTGGCGCACGATCATGCGAGCCACTTCCCGGCCGAAATATACATCCAGCGGCCGGTGATTGACGGTGATATTGCCGCCACCATTGCTGATGAAGACACGGGCGGTGGACGTCTTGCGACGACCGGTTCCGTAGTATTGGGTTGCTGACATAAATAATATCCGTTAGACGTTCAGTACTTGTGGCTGCTGTGCCGTGTGAGGATGCTCTGTGCCAGCGTACACTTTCAACTTCTTGAACATGGCACGGCCCAGGGGATTGCGTGGCAACATACCCTTTACCGCACCCTGAAGCACACGCTCAGGCGCCTTGGCGATCAGTTTCTCAAAGGACAAAGACTTGATGCCACCCGGGTAGCCGGTGTGGTGATGATACATCTTGTCCGTGGTCTTGGCCCCGGTTACGCGGACCTTCTCCGCGTTGATCACCACGATGTAATCACCGGTGTCCACGTGGGGAGTATATTCGGGCTTGTGCTTGCCGCGCAGGCGAAGGGCAATTTCGCTGGCCAGACGACCCAGGGTCTTGTCGGCCGCGTCTACCACGAACCAGTCGTGGTTGATTTCACCTGCTTTGGCGCTATAAGTTTTCATGAATACCAGCCTCTTGGAGGGCTCCAATTTCGAGAGCGCGAATACTAATCAATGGACCGCCCTATTTCAAGCAAAAAAAACCGGGGTATTTTCACCCCCTGGAACCCGGAGTCCGGCAGCGGGCGAATTCAGCCGCCGAAAACGTGCCCGTAAGCTGTGAACGACAGGAAACCGTGCTACCTAACCGGGGTATACAAGGCGGCACAGGCGCAATCCGGCGGCATTTTCGACACCCGAACTTACTCCCGAATCCCGCTATGGCCTGTGCTCACGAGCAAGGTACTCGTAAGACTGCATCTCCTGCAAGCGGGAAATCGTCCGTTGAAACTCAAAGGACAGGCGCCCGCCCTCGTAAAGCTCCATCAAAGGGGCGGCGGCAGCGAGCACCAGCTTGACGTTGCGATCATAAAATTCATCAACCAGGTTGATAAATCGCCGGGCCTGGTCATCCAGCTGGGGGTTAAACACCGGCACGCCCGACACCAGTACCGCGTGGAACACCCTCGACAACTCGATATAGTCGTTCTGGGAGCGGGGGCCATCACACAATTCCGCAAAATCGAACCAGCCCACGTCATCCGCCCGGCAGCGGCAGGTGATATAGCGGCCGTTGACCTCCATACGCTCCCAGTGATTACCGGGGTGCGCCGCCAACTTGCCAAAACTGTCGCGCAGACTCTCATCCGCCGCCGCGTCCAGGGGATGGTGGTAAAGTTCGGCCTGTTGCAGCGTGCGCAACCGGTAGTCAATGCCCGCATCCACGTTAACCACAAGGGTATATTTCTCAACCAGGGCTATCGCGGGCAGGAATCGCTGGCGCTGCAAACCGTTCTCGTATAGTCGGGCCGGCTCAATATTTGATGTCGCCACCAGACAGACCCCGCGGGCGAAAAGTGCCTCCATAAGACCGCCGAGTATCATGGCATCGGCAATATCACTCACATAAAACTCGTCGAAGCACAGCACGAGGGTTTCCTCGGCAAGGCGGTCGGCCACTTTCTCCAACGGATCTTTCTGGCCATCGAGGTCTTTTAATTCTTCGTGTACCCGCCGCATGAAACGGTGGAAATGAACACGCATTTTGCGCCGGAAGGGAAGACAGTCGTAAAAAGTATCGACCAGGTAGGTCTTGCCGCGACCCACGCCACCCCAGAGATACAGCCCCACCTCGGGCTCCTGTGGTTTGCCGCGAACCCGCTGAAACCAGCCCAGCAAGCCCCCGCTGCGCTGATCCCAGTTCGACAACAGGCGATCATAGAGATCCTGCAACAGTTTGACAGCCTGCTCCTGGGCAGGGTCATGGGAAAAATCATCCCTCTGCAGGTCTGCCTGGTAGCGCTGCCAGGGTGTTGTCATGTCATATGTCCCAGATGCCTGCCCGGTCCTGCTGCGATGCGAGCGGCTCACTGTACCCAGCGGCCAGATACTTCGCAACGCCGGACTTCGGGCACGCCCGGGCGCGATTCTCGGCCGCATAGTTACAGTCTCCCGCCCTTGGGGTTATACTTGCGCGTCTTGAAAATCGTCAGTTTAAGAGGATCCGCCTGTGGAATCTGCCCAGTTCAGTATGACTATCGTTATTATCGTGGGCGCTGCCCTGTTCATTCTCGGCGGATGCCTGGGCGCACTGATTGGGCGCCGCGGCGCACCCGCCGCCCAGCGCCTGCGTGAGGCCGAGCTCAAGCTTGACCAGGTACTGCAGGACAAGAAGGCCTATGAAGACGGTGTTGTAGAGCATTTTACCGACACTGCCAAGCTGCTGAACAACCTGACCGAACAGTATCGCGACGTGCACAATCACCTGGCCAAAGGTGCAGACAGTCTCTGCCAGGGCCGGGGGCCGGTTTCACTGGAGCGGCTTGGGGATGCCCGTGAAGTGTCCGAAATTCCCGCCCACATGGCTGATGTCCGCCCGCCTCTGGACTACGCCCCGAAAACCTCCCCCGGGGAAAAGGGTATGCTCAATGAGGAGTTCGGCATTGACCGGAATGCCTCCGCCGACCCGGCCGAGCAGCCAAGCCCCAAGCCTGGCCCGGCCAAGGAATAGAATAGACCAGGCACAGGCAGCGGATTCTTCTCCTGCAATGATCAAGCTGCACCCGGCTAATTCATGCAGCAACTGAAATTTCTCACCTGGCCCGTTATCGCTGGAGTGCTCGCTGCACTGCTGATCCTGGACAGATGGGTGTTGCCACCGGGGCGCTCACTCGGTAGCAGCGAATACGAAGCGCTCAGTTACGCCAACGCGGTGCGCAGTGCCACGCCAGCGGTTGTTAATATCTATACCGCCAAGCTGGTAAAGTCGCGCACCAATCCCCTGATGGAAGACAGCTTTTTTCAGCGTTTCGCCCGGCCTGGCCAGCGCCCCCAACGCCAGCGCGTTGAGCGATCCCTGGGGTCCGGCGTTATTGTTACGGCACAGGGACACATCCTGACCAACAACCACGTCATCGCCGGCGCAGACGCTATTCAGGTGCTACTGCAGGACGGCCGCTCTGCCAATGCCGTTGTCATCGGCACAGACACAGCCACAGACCTCGCGGTGCTGAAGGTTGGCCTGCCCGACCTGCGACCGATCACCCTGGGCGACTCCAACGCGGCCCGGGTTGGAGACGTGGTGCTGGCGATAGGCAATCCACTGGGGTTTGGACACTCGGTCACCCAGGGCATTGTCTCTGCCCTTGGCCGCTATGGCTTGCAACCCAATGCCTATGAAGATTACATACAAACCGACGCCACGATCCACCTGGGCAATTCGGGCGGCGCACTGATCGACACCCGCGGACGCCTGCTGGGTATCAACACCCTGATCTATACCGGAAACAGCCGGGGCGCCAACAACGCCACAGGTATCGGTATCAGCCTGGCCATTCCCGTCAACCTCGCCGTATTTGTCATGCAGGACCTGATCGACTATGGCAGAGTCATTCGCGGCTGGCTGGGCGTCAGCGTGGAGCCTATTGGTGCCGTAGAGGGCGACACTGCCAGCGGCCAGGCCCTGGCAGTAGTCGAGGTCGCGGCGAACAGCCCGGCCCAGAAAGCCGGGGTCATGCCGGGAGATCTGATCACCCATATCGATGGCGAACCGGTCAGAGACGGCAGACTGACCATGCACCGCATAGCCCTGCTGCGACCAGGGGACACGGTAGACATTGCCATCCGTCGCGACCTGCAAAGCATGGAGTTGCGGGCGATCGTCGGGGTATTGAACCAGTCCACCGATTGACAAAGCGGCAGCGCAGTCGGGGGTGACATCGCCCGGCGCCGCAAAAGCGGGTGAGACGAAGGAAGCAGGTTACTCTTGCGTGCCCTGAAGCTTGCCCTTGAGGCGAAGTTCAGCGCTGCGAGCGTGAGCCGTTAGCGCTTCACCCCGGGCCAGGGTCGATGCCACCCGACCCAGCTCCTGCACACCTTGCTCACTGCACATGATCACCGAACTGCGCTTCTGGAAGTCGTAGACACCCAGGGGTGATGAGAACCGGGCCGAGCGCGATGTCGGCAGCACATGGTTGGGGCCCGCACAGTAATCCCCCAAAGCCTCCGAGGTGTAGGGGCCCATAAAAATTGCCCCGGCGTGACGCACCAGCGGCAACAGCGACTCCGCATCCTCTACCGATAACTCCAGGTGCTCGGGCGCGAGCCGATTGCTTACCTCGACCGCCTCGGCCAGGTCGCGGGTCCTGATCAGCGCTCCGCGACCGTCGAGGGAGGCCCGAATAATCGCCTCCCTCTCCATCCCGGGTAGCAGCCTGTCGATGCTTGCCTGCACCCTGTCCAGGTAGCCAGGATCCGGGCAAAGCAACAAAGACTGGGCATTCTCATCGTGCTCTGCCTGGGAAAACAGATCCATCGCCACCCAGTCGGGATCAGTGGTTCCATCACAAATCACCAGAATTTCCGAAGGCCCGGCCACCATGTCGATGCCCACACGGCCGAACACCTGCCGCTTGGCGGTGGCGACGTAAATATTGCCCGGCCCGACAATCTTGTCGACCCGGGGAATCGTCGCTGTGCCATAGGCCAGCGCGGCAATTGCCTGGGCACCGCCAACGGTAAACACCCGGTCCACCTCTGCGATACGGGCCGCCGCAAGCACCAGGTCATTCACCTCGCCCGCCGGGGCTGGCACCACCATTATAATTTCATCGACTCCCGCCACCTTTGCCGGCAGCGCATTCATCAGCACCGAGGAAGGGTAACTCGCCTTGCCACCGGGCACGTAAATGCCGGCGCGTTCCAGCGGGGTAATTTGCTGCCCGAGCAGATTGCCCGCCTCGTCGCGATACTGCCAACTTTGCTGAAACTGGTGCTGGTGGTATTGGCGAATACGCTGGGCAGCATACTCAAGCGCCTCCCGGTGCCCGGACCCTATGCGCTCCAGTGCCGCTGCCAGGGCTGCGCCGGAGACTTCAAGCTCAGCCGCCGAGGTGACCTCGAGTCCATCAAACTTCGCTGTATACTCCAGCACCGCGTCATCACCGAGCCTGGCAACACCCGCAATGATGCCCGCCACACTTTCGGTAACCTGCTGGTCAAGCTCTTCTTGCCAGGCTGTGAGCTGCTCAAGTTGGCGATCGAAGTTTGCCTGACTCGTGTCCAGTCTCTGCATAAGCTGTTCCCGGTCAGTCTCGCTGCACTGCCGCGGCGAGGTCATCCACAACACCCTGGATAATCGCGCAACGCGATCGCATAGCGGCTTTATTCACCACCAGGCGTGAGCTTATTGCCGCAATCTCTTCCAGTGGCTCCATGCCATTTGCTCGCAAAGTATTGCCAGTATCGACAATATCCACAATCAGGTCGGCCAGATTCATGATAGGCGCCAGCTCCATCGCACCGTAAAGCTTGATGACATCGGCGTGAACGCCCTGTCGGGCGAAGTGTCGGCGAGCGATATTCACGAACTTTGTCGCAACCCGTATACGCGCCCCGCTGCTCCGCCAGCCAACAGGTCCGGCGGTCATCAGGCGACAGCGGGCAATACCGAGGTCCAGGGGCTCATAGAGGCCCTCAGCGCCGTGCTCAAGCAGCACGTCCTTGCCGACCACGCCCATATCCGCGGCGCCATGACGCACATAGGTAGGTACATCAGAGCCACGTATTATGACCAGGCGCACGGAGGGCTGAGTGGTCTCAAATACCAGCTTGCGGGAGCTGTGCACGTCATCCAGGGGCACGATACCCGCGCCCGCCAGCAGCGGCAGGGTTTCGCGCAGGATACGCCCCTTGGTCAGGGCAATGGTCAGCTGGTCACTCATAATGTCTTCAAACGCAGATTCAATCGGCGGCCTGCGCTTGCCATTGGGCAGGCGTAAATGTGCGGATATTGACCGCGTGCACACTGCCATCGGCAATGCAGTCATTCAGAGCGCCATACACCAACTGCTGTCGCTTGACCGGTCGCAGCCCATCGAACAAATCGCCAATGGCAACAATGTCGTAGTGGTTTCCCTCGCCCTGGACGTGAAATTCGCAATTGGCCAGGTGTTCTTGCAACAGCTGTTTGACTGTGGCGGCATCCATGAAGCATCTCCCGAAATTAGCCTGCTCCCGGGCAGTCAAGCCGCACTGCCGGAGCGGGTAAAAGCCGGCTATTCTAGGAGAAAACCTTCACGATGGCGACCGCTAACTGGCACCGCGGTGTACTCAAGCCTTCACATCAACCGCTGTCCAGCTTGCGATCACGGCATCCAGGTCGCCTTCATTCTGGCGCGCACTGGCCTCGAACTGGTTGCGATAGATCTCACCCAGGTTAACGCCCTCGATGATGATATTGCGCAGTTGCCAATCACCGGTCTTGCCCAGGCCCATCTGGTAGATAAGCACATAGGGTTCAGGCTGGTTGTTGTAAACCAGTTGCTTTACCGTGGCCCTGCCTTTTTCCTGGTTTTCGTCGGTGGCGGCGAAGACCTCGACCCGGGAGTCACCGTAGGCCAGCAGCCCCTTGCTGTAAGTTCTCACCAGGCCGAGTCTCATCACCTCGGTAAAACGATCGAGCTGGTCTCGCAGTTGCTCACGACCCGTCTCATCCAGTGATCGATAGCGCTCACTACTGGCATAGGGCCCCATCACACTGCGGGCAAAGCCGCGAAAGTCGATGACGGGATTCAGTATCTCCTGCACCTGCTGATAGTATCGCTCGGGATCCTCGTTAAAGTAGGAATCGGCTTCCACGACCACGGCCATAACGCGCTGGGTCGTGTCATTGACAACGCCATGCGCCGTCATTTCCGAATCCTGCGCCCACACGCCGACAGCGAGCAGGTAAAGACCCAGCAGCCAGTTTGATTTCAGCCTTAACACCATCTGTCTCCTCAAATTAAACAATATTGGCCTTCCAAGGCCAAAAGGGGCCTGTATAATCCCGCGGTGACCGGTAACAGGCGCACCTGCCATGGGCCGGGAAGCGGGCACCTGGTTTGACACTCACCCGCCTCGCGAGGTTCCCGAAATTCGCGCGGGCCTACTTTAACAGGAAATACGGTCGTATGCTGATCGCCGCCGCCGCCATAATTGCCGGGTTTGCCATCCTCGTGTGGAGCGCCGACCTGTTCATTGTGGGCGCCGCTTCCATCGCACGAAATATGGGCATGTCACCCATTATTATAGGTATGACCATTGTTTCCATAGGGACCTCTGCGCCCGAAGTTCTGGTCTCCCTGACCGCTGCTTTCTCCGGTGCGGGAGAACTCGCCATTGGCAACGCCATAGGTTCTAACATTGCAAACATTGGCCTGGTGATGGGAATTACACTGCTGGTGACTCCCATACTGGTCATGCAGAGCGCGATAAAGAAAGAGTTGATCATCCTGCTGATTGTAACCGCTATCGGAGGACTGGTACTGGTAGACCACGTTCTCACCGGCGTGGAGGGCTGGCTGATGTTGGCAGCCCTGGCGCTGGTGATGGTGTATATACTGCGCGGCCAGACCCGGGACTCAACCCTCAAGCTCGAGACCGAGGAGGAACCCCTGCCGGATCTTCCCACCGGCCGGGCCTGGCTCACCTTCGGCATCGGCCTGTTGTTGCTTATAGCAAGCTCACGCTTGCTGGTGTGGGGCGCTGTGATTGCCGCCTACCGCCTTGGCGTGCCGGAACTGCTGATCGGGCTGACAGTGATCGCAATTGGCACCAGCCTGCCCGAGCTCGCCGCCACCGTGACCAGCGCGCGCCGCGGTCATACCGAAATAGCCATCGGCAATGTGATCGGGTCCAACCTGTTCAACCTGATGGCGGTGATGGCCATTCCCGGCATTGTCTCCACCCAGGCGCTGGCACCGGCTGTGATCACGCGGGACTATTCCTCGATGGCCCTGCTGACCATTCTGCTGGCCCTGGCCGTCTACATTGGCGGCAAACGCAAAGCCGCCGGTCCTGGCCAGGCCTACATAGGGCGCACGATGGGAGTGCTGTTTGTGAGCTTGTATGCGCTGTACTATTGCCTGCTCTACACCAGCCTCTAGCCAAGGGAACTATCATGTCGAAGACCGGATACGCCACCTCGGCGCGTCGCACCATCAAACTGGAATCAGAGGCAGTCGCCGCGCTGGAGGCGCGCATCGGCAGCGACTTCGAGCGCGCCTGTGAACTGCTGCTGCAGACCCGCGGCAGGGTTATCGTCACGGGTATGGGAAAATCCGGTCACATCGCCAGGAAAATCGCAGCCACTCTGGCCAGCACCGGAACCCCTGCGTTTTTTGTTCACCCCGGCGAGGCAAGCCACGGTGATATGGGCATGATCACCGGGGAGGACGCGGTAATCGCCCTGTCCAACAGCGGCTCGGTAGCGGAAATTGTGACCCTGTTGCCGTTGCTCAAGCGTATGGGAACCGCTCTGGTCAGCATGACAGGTAACAGCCAGTCCGCACTGGCAACCGCCTCGGATGTACACCTCGACACCGGCGTGGAGACAGAAGCCTGCCCGCTGGACCTGGCTCCCACCTCCAGCACCACCACGGCACTGGTTATGGGCGACGCCCTGGCCATTGCCCTGCTGGAAGCGCGCGGATTTACCGCGGACGATTTCGCTTTTTCCCATCCCGGCGGCACGCTGGGCAGGAAACTCCTGCTTAAAGTGGGCGACGTTATGCGATCAGGTGACGCCGTCCCGAGAGTCGAGGCCGCAACCACCCTTTCGGAGGCCCTGCTGGAGATAAGCAACAAGGGCCTGGGCATGACCACCGTGTTGGACAAACAGGGCAATCTGGCCGGTATCTTCACCGATGGCGATCTGAGGCGAACCCTGAAGGCACGAATAGATATCAATGAAACGCCAATGGATCAGTTGATGAGCACGGGCGCCAAGACCGTCACGCCGGACATGCTCGCCGCCGAAGCAATGAGAATCATGGAAGAGAACGAAATCAGCTCCCTGGTGGTGCTTGACGATGACCAGGGCGTGGCGGGTGTTATCCACCTGATGCACCTGTTGCATGCGGGGCTGACCTGAGCTCAGGACGTGTCCACACGCGCAGCCGGTTCTGATCGATGCCGGCCTGGCAAAAAATAAAATTGCCTATGCCGGCGAACCAGTTACCATCGGCACGGGTCAGAACTAGAGTGACGCCTACGCAAGGCCACCCCCAGAGACGGAGAACCAGAATGTCCTATCCCAGCCCCGCAGGGCGTAAGCGGCGCTTTTCGAGATGGCCGGAGCGCGTTTTCGCCTCCTTCCTCGCCGCTGTGCTGGGCAGCCTGCTCACCGCCAGCGCCAGCGCCCTGCCTACCGACCGGGATCAGCCGATCACAATAACGGCCGATACCGCGGTGCGGGATGAAAAGCAGGGGTTTACCATATACCGTGGCAACGTCCATATGATCCAGGGCAGCATGGATATTGTTGCCGACGTATTGACCATCTACCATGAAACCGAACAGGCGGACAAAATCGTCGCCGAAGGCAAACCCGCCAAAATGCAGCAAAGACCAGAAATTGGAGAGCCGATGGTCAGGGCACGCGCCGAGGTTATCGAGTACTTCAAGGTCGAGGACAGGGTGCACCTGAAGGTCAACGCATATATCTTCCAGGATGGCTCCTCTGTCACCGGAGACTCCATTGACTACTACATTACCGAACAACTGGTGAGGGCTGAATCCCAGGAATCACCCGACGGCAAGCGGGTGCAGGTCGTAATCGAACCCAAGATTTTACGCGAGGACGAAGAAGAAATGCCCGATGGCCCATCTGCAAGCGAGTAACCTTGCCAAGGCATACCGGGGCAGAGATGTTGTCCAGGATGTGTCTATCGAGCTGGAGAGCGGCCAGGTAGTCGGTCTGCTGGGGCCCAACGGCGCCGGCAAAACCACCTGTTTCTATATGATCATCGGTATCATCCGGGCGGATCGCGGCACCATCAGCATCAATGGCGAGGATCTTACCGCACTCACCATGCACCAAAGGGCCCGACGAGGTATTGGCTACCTCCCCCAGGAGGCATCTATTTTCCGAAAACTGACTGTGGGCGACAATCTCATGGCGATACTGCAGACCAGGTCGGACCTGAACAAGGCCCAGCGAGTAGAGCGCCGGGATGAATTGCTTGCGGAATTCAACGTCGAGCACCTGCGCGACAACCTGGGCCAGTCACTGTCGGGCGGCGAACGCCGCCGGGTAGAGATTGCCCGAGCTCTGGCCACCGAACCCGAGTTTATCCTGCTGGATGAACCCTTCGCCGGGGTCGATCCCATATCGGTGAGCGATATCAAGGAGATCATCAATCACCTGCGCGACAGGAAGATCGGCGTACTCATCACCGATCACAACGTCCGCGACACCCTGGATATATGCGAAAAAGCCTATATTGTGGGTGAAGGTCACATCATCGCCGCCGGGTCCACCGAGGACGTTCTGGCCAACAAGCGGGTGCGGGAAGTCTACCTGGGAGACCATTTCCGGATGTAACCCCCTCCCCGGCAGGCGCCCAAACGGACTCCCGTCTCAGTTTCAAAAATATACAAGCAAATTCCGCGCCAATAAGTTGCCAGCCACCGAGACTCGCGTCTAAACTGACTATGGCAATCTACCAGCCCGACAAGACGGGCAGTCGTTACCAGGGAAGTCCTAGCGATAGATGAAACAGTCACTGCAATTAAAACTTGGCCAACAGCTGACGATGACGCCGCAGCTGCAGCAGGCTATCAAGTTGTTGCAACTGTCGACACTGGACCTGCAACAGGAGATACAGCAGGCCCTGGACAGCAATCCCATGCTGGAAATGGCCGACGAGGACAATGAACCAGACGCCCCGTTAAGCCCCGGGGATGACAATAAATCCGCCAATGAATCCACGGCGCCAGAGAGCAACACGGACAGCCCGGAGCGCAGCTCGGCAGAGCTGCCGGACGATGACATCGACTGGACAGCGGGCTTACCCGATGACCTGCCGGTGGACACCCAGTGGGACGACCTGCTGCCCTCCACGTCAGCGTCTGCCTATACCGGCGACGATGCCTCGGATACCGGCTTCGAGAGTCGCAACGCTGCCAGTGACTCACTGCGTGAACAACTGCTGTGGCAACTGAACCTGACCCGGCTTTCGGACGTGGACCGCCTCATTGCCCTGGCCATTATTGACGCAACCGATGACAACGGCCGAATCGGACAGGACCTGGACGATATTCGCCTGGGTCTGCTGCAGGACGTGGATGCCGACATCGAACTGGATGAGATGGTGGCCGTGTTGCACCGCTTGCAGCAATTCGAACCCGCCGGCGTCTGCACCCGCGACCTGCAGGAATGCCTGCTGGTGCAGTTGCAGCAACTGCCGCCCTCCACGCCATGGCTGGAACAGGCCAAGCTGATACTCAGCCGCCATATCAACCAGCTCGGCAACGGCGACTTCGCCCAGATCCTGCGGCGCACCCGGCTCAAGGAATCGGAGCTGAAGCAGGTGCTGAGCCTGGTCCAGTCGCTGGACCCCAATCCGGGCCAGTCTGTGGGCGAGGACACTACCGAGTACGTGGTACCGGATGTCTATGTCAGCAAGAAAGAAGGCCGCTGGGTAGTGGAACTCAACCCGGATATCGCGCCAAAGCTGCGAATCAACAGCAACTACGCTGGCCTGATTAAACGCGCGGACAGCAGCTCCGACAACACATTTTTGCGGGATAACCTGCAGGAGGCGCGCTGGTTTCTCAAGAGCCTGCACAGTCGCAACGAGACCCTGATGAAGGTCGCCACCAGAATTGTCGAGCACCAGCGCAATTTCCTCGAGTACGGCACCGAGGCCATGAAGCCCCTGGTGTTGCATGAAATCGCCGAGCTGGTCGAGATGCATGAGTCGACAATTTCGCGTGTGACGACCCAGAAGTACATGCATACCCCGCGCGGGGTATTCGAGCTCAAGTATTTCTTTTCAAGCCATGTTGCCACGACTTCCGGGGGAGAGTGCTCCTCGACAGCTATCAGGGCCTTGATTCGCAAGCTGGTGGGTGCGGAAAATCCGCGCAAGCCCCTGAGCGACAACAAGATCACCCAGTTACTGGAGGAACAGGGAGTGAAGGTGGCACGGCGTACTATTGCCAAATATCGGGAATCATTGATGATTCCGCCCTCCAATGAGCGCAAGCGCCTGGTATAGACCACAGAAAAGGGCGTGCTGGCGAAATTTCTCGTTTACTATCCAGCAGTGGTCTAGAATTTAATGCATAACGAGGCGAATCAATCTATTGCCTATGCCGGCTGGACCGGCCCAACGTAGAAAAGGAGCTGTATATGCAACTAAACGTCAGCGGACATCACGTGGAGGTTACAGATCCATTGCGGGATTATGTAGAAAACAAATTTGAACGACTGCAACGGCATTTTGACCAGATAACCAACACCCAGGTCACCCTGATAGTAGAAAAAATGGTGCAAAAAGCAGAAGCTACAATCCATATTTCCGGCGCAGACATCTTCGCCGCCTCAGAATCCGAAGACATGTATGCCGCGATCGACGCACTGGCAGATAAACTGGACCGGCAACTCATCAAACACAAAGAAAAGTCCCGAGGTCGCTAACCTCCTACCATGAATTTTCTCACCGAGATCCTGAGCCCGCAACGCACTGTCTGTCATGTGCCCGGGCTCAGCAAAAAAAGACTGTTCGAAACAATCGCACGCATTATTGGTGAGGACCAGCCCAGCCTGGTCTACGAAGATGTTTTCGCCCAGCTTATCGCACGTGAAAAACTGGGCAGTACCGGCCTGGGCCAGGGCATCGCTATCCCTCACTGTCGGGTTGATGCCTGCGAGCAGCCACTGGGCACATTACTCACGCTGCAGGAGGCTATCGAGTTTGATGCTCCCGATGACCAGCCTGTCGATTTGCTGTTCGCCCTGCTGGTCCCGGGCGAAGCACACCAAAAGCACCTGGACATCCTGGCCAACGTCGCCCGACTGTTCAGCCAGCCCAGTTTCTGTGAGGGCTTGCGTGGGGCACGGGATAACCAAACCCTGTTTGAAATGGCCACCGAACAGGGCGAATCGAGTGTGGCCTGAAATCATGTGGATTTACTGGACAAAACACTAGATGCAACTCGTTATCATCAGCGGCCGCTCAGGCTCCGGCAAGAGTACTGCCTTGAATCAGCTGGAAGACGAGGGTTACTACTGCATCGACAACCTGCCAATCTCGCTGCTTCCCGCCCTGGTAGAGGAGACGGGCCGACAGGAATTCAGCCAGTTTCGCGGCACCGCCGTGTGCATTGATGCTCGCAATGCCTGGAAGGACCTGGCAGGTTTCACTGACATCGTGGAGGCACTACCTGACGCCGTACACCGGGATATACTTTTCCTCGATGCCCAGGACGCCACCCTGATGCAGCGCTTCAACGAAACCAGGCGCAGGCACCCGTTGAGCGGCGACTCCACGCCCCTGGCCGAGGCAATAGCCAAGGAGCGATTGCTGCTTGGGCCAATCTCCAGCGACGCCTCGCTTGTCCTGGACACCACCCAGATGACAATCTACGAGCTGCGCGATGCGATCAAACAGAGACTGCTGAAGAATAGCAGCGGCACCATGTCCTTGCTGTTTCAGTCATTCGGGTTCAAGCGCGGGGTCCCAGCCGATGCGGACCTGGTATTTGATGTCCGGATGTTGCCCAACCCCCACTGGGTAAAGGAGCTAAGGCTCAAGAGCGGTCTGGACAAGGAGGTACAGGACTTCCTGGAGTCGCAGCCACTGGCCGAAGAGTTATACACAGATATCTGCAGCTACCTGGACAACTGGCTACCGCGCTACAAGGACAGTAACCGAAGCTATATGACAGTGTCTCTTGGTTGTACAGGCGGCCAACATCGTTCAGTATATTTGGCCGACCGTTTGTTTAATTACTATCGGCCGCACTACCCCAATATTCACGTTAGACACAGGGAACTGCAATAAACCCGTGATTCAGACCCAGGTAACCATCGTCAACAAGCTCGGACTGCACGCCAGAGCTGCGGCAAAGTTTGTCAGCTGCGCCGCGTCCTTTGGCAGCGCGGTAAATGTCGGCAGGGACGGGAAACTGGTGGATGGCAAAAGCATCATGTCGGTGATGATGCTTGCTGCTGGCAAGGGCACGGTACTCGAATTGCAGATCGAGGGCGGAGACGAAGCCGCCGCACTAGAAGCACTGCAAACCCTGATAGGCAACCGCTTCGACGAGCCCGAGTAGACTTTTAATCTGTAACTAATCCCGTTGTTGTGACCACTGCTTTACCCGATAATTGACCCCCCAACGGGCAGACGCCAGGGGATTTTTTGCGGGAACAGCGGTGAGCCAGATAGAAGCAACATCCCAGAAAACCTTCGACAAGCTGATGCTAGCGCTGGACGGCGGTACCTTCGTGGATGTTCGAAGGATGCTCAACGGCCTGCCCCCCGGCGATGTCGCCCACCTGCTGGAGTCTTCACCACCCAAGTTTCGCCATATCCTCTGGGCCATGATGGAGGAGGAAAACGAGGGTGAGGTTCTCAACGAACTGAGTGACGAGCTGCGGATTCAGTTCCTCAGCGACATGGAAGCGGCCCAGGTCGCCTCCCTGATGGAAGGGCTGGAAGATGACGATGTCGCCGACATCCTCCAGCAACTGCCGGATCGCATCACCCGGGAAGTCCTTACCTCCATGGACCACCAGGACAGGGCGCGCCTGGAGCGAGTCATGCTGTACCCCGAGGACACCGCGGGCGGCCTGATGAATACGGACACCATCACTATCCGTGCACCGCTCACCCTCGACGTGGTACTGCGTTACCTGCGGCGCCATGAAGAAATTCCGGAAATGACAGACAACCTGATCGTGGTCAACCGCGCCGATCAGTTTATTGGCATCCTGCCCCTGCGCACGCTGCTGGTCTCGGATCCATCGGCTTCCGTGCGCGAGATGATGGTTACAGATGTGGAGCCCATACCGGTGGACCTGCCCGACTCGGAGGTTGCCCGCCTGTTCGAGCGTAACGACTGGGTATCGGCCCCGGTCACCGACAGCGAGGGTCACCTGCTGGGCCGGATTACCATTGATGACGTGGTCGATGTGATCCGCGAGGATGCAGACCACTCCTTCATGTCCATGGCCGGCCTGGACGAGGACGAAGACACCTTTGCCCCGGTTTTTCGCTCGGCACCGCGTCGCGCCGTATGGCTGGGCATAAACCTTGTTACAGCATTTATTGCCTCGGGCGTTATCAACCTGTTCCAGGACACCATCGAGAAGGTGGTTGCACTGGCGGTACTCATGCCCATCGTTGCGTCCATGGGTGGTATCGCCGGTACCCAGACACTCACCGTGCTGGTGCGAGGCATCGCGCTGGGGCAAATTGGACGCAATAACCAGATGTGGCTGATCAACCGGGAGGTGATGGTAGGCCTTCTCAATGGCATGCTCTGGGCGATGGTGGTCGCGGTGGCCGCCTCACTCTGGTTTGATGACTGGAACATCGGCATGATCATAGCCGCAGCGATGGTGATCAACCTGATAACCGCCGCCTTCGTGGGTGCGGTGCTGCCGCTGCTGATGACCCGCCTGAATATCGACCCGGCACTCGCCGGCAGTGTGGTGCTTACAACCGTCACGGACGTGGTTGGTTTCGTTTCCTTTCTTGGCCTGGCGACCCTGTTTTATGCCTGATACCCGCGATGAGCCACTCGCTGATTCGCTAGCTGAGGGTCCCAGCAAAAGTGCCCTCAAGCGTCGTATGCTCGCCCTGCAAAAACTGGGCGAAACACTCGTTGGGCTGAGCGACAAACAGCTGGAAAATATACCTATTGAGAGCGAGCGACTGCACGACGTGATCCGCGAGACCCGCGCCATGCGCAGCCACAGCGCCCGACGCCGCCACCTGCAGTTAATCGGCAAGTTGATGCGCGACATCGACGCCGAGCCTATAGAACGTGCGCTGAAGGCCATGGACCAACAGCGCAAGGGTGAAGCGGGCGCCTTCCATAAACTCGAGCAGTTGCGTGATGAGGTGTTGGCAGCCGGCGCTCAAGGTACCGAGCTGGTTGCCCAGCGCTGGCCTCAGCTGGACCGCCAGCAACTGCGCCAGCTTATCCTGCAGCACCAGCGCGATACAGCGCGCGGCAAACCGCCCGCTGCAAGCAGGAAGTTGTTTCGCTACCTGAGGGAGTTAAGGGACCTCTACGGCGACCCCGATTGAGTTGACGTGCCTGAGGGGGCGGGGGCAGGGGCCGCAGCCGGATCAGCAGCGATGGTGTCGTCGAAGATCCGGTCGAACTTGATCACGGGCTCATCCCAGGTACCTGTTGCCGCATAGACAGCACTGGTGAGGCGATTAACCTGGCTCTCAAACACCTTGCTGAGCAGAAATACGCCCGCCGCAACCGGTAAACCCGCAGCCAGCGCCGCCACCCAGGCCAGGTTGTTGGCAACCGGCAGGGTGACGACGAGTTCGCCATCGAGCGACCGGCTCTCCACCACAGAGACACCGCTGAAGTGGAAGCTGCTGGCACTGCCCTGCACATCCAGGCTGGTCACCTCGATAGTTCCACCATGGAACACTACCTCGCCTTCCATATTGTTAAAGGGAATACCGGACTCGAACATCTGGGACAGGCTCAGTCTCTGCACAATCTCGGCCAGGTTTAGAATACTGACAACCCGCAATGCACCCGATGCACCTCCCGGTGCCTGCGGGAAGTTACCCTCACCGACATCCAGTCGGAGCAAGCCCGTGGCACCCTGCAAGGAAAAGTCCTGGGGGCCTCCGGGCCACCCCAGCGTCAGGTCTATCGCACCGGGGTCTGTGACAATGACCTCCTGGTAACCCAACTGGTCCAGGCTGCGGCCCAGGTCCTTGAAATACAGGTTGGCCGAGAGTTCAGTGCGGCCGTCGCTGCCCCGGGTCCAGACCAGTTTCCCGGGTTCGTCGGCCCGCAACTGCATGGCTGCAATTTCGCCGGTGATCCGCTGCGCCTGCAGCTCAGCCCCATCACTGCGCAAGTCGAAAGCCAGGTTACCGAGCATGATATCGCCGCGACGCAGCTCTTTTACCGTCACGGAAATTGGTGGCACTTCTATCGGCTCATAGGGCTCACTGAACGGGTCCGGGTCTGCGTCTGCGTCTGCCTCTGCGTCTGATTCAGCGGACGGCCCGGGTATCTCCAGCCGCGCCAGGTCCAGGTAGCTGATGTCCAGCAAAGAGGGGCCAACGGCGGCGTAACGCAGCTCGCCCCGAAACCAGTCCGTCGTGGCCGTGGTCCGCCAGGCGCCATCCTCGCTCCACAGGCCCAACAGCACCTGCCCCAGCTCCTGACCGGCAATGACCAGCTGATCCACCTGCAGATTCTCGATCGAGAGGGCGGGAAACGGCCGCTTCTCTTTGTTGCCCGGGTTGCTACCTGAGGACGCCGCGCCAGTCATAAAATAGGTCTCCAGGAAGTGTTGCCACTGGCTCCCATCGGCATGGGGCATACGCCCGTTTATGCGCACCAGCCCCGGCTGTAGTGCAACCGGCGCAGCCGCGAACGCCAGTACGCCCGCCCCCAGTTCGCCGTCAAGTAAATTCAGCCTCAGCGCCAGTTCGCCGGCCATGTCAATCTCTACCAGAAGATCGTCCTGTCCCAGCAGCAGATCGAGCTCAAACCGGCGCTCGGTGCCCGCCGACTTACCCCAGGGCGCGGGAAAATCCAGGCTGACGCCGTCCAGCATACTGTCGACACTCAAAGTAGCTCGCCTGCCAGCGCCCGCCAGCAGCTCCACCGATACGGCTGCCTGGCCACTGGCAAACGCCAACAGGTCAAGGTCCAGCCACCGGCGCAGATCTGTCATATCAACCGCGCTGCTCAGCGCGACCGAGACCACCGACTTGTCGCCACCTCCCTCTACCGGGTTTGCAATGCGCTGGCTTACCGATGCTTGCAGCGGTCGCCCCCAGAGCTTGCCCACCAGGTCGCGGGAACTGAAACCCGCCGCGCTGTCGTAGTCCAGCACGCCGCCGATACCCCTCAGTGGGAGCTTGCCAGGTTTGATATCGAGATCGGCATTTGCGAACTCAACAGATAGCGCCACCCCCGGCGGGACCTGTGTGTCGCTCAGGTTCAGCTCCAGCGCCAGGTCGGTAGCCAACTCCCCGGTCAGTTCCCACGCAGCGAACACATTCCCTACCAATTTGCGCAGCGGGGAATTATTGACCACGAACAGACCATCGGCGGCGGGACCCGCAAGGCGACCACTGGTTGCCAGCCACAAGTCCGCCGCCGGATCGGTCCAGACTTCCACCGACAGGTCACTAACCTGCGAATCGAGCAGGCTTGCGCTGCCTGCCCAGACACTGACATCGGAGTCATCAATCAGGACAATACCCTCGATGTCCGCAACCGGCGGCCAGTCGGGGTGATAGTTCAGGTATGCCTCGTTGATATTGAAGAACAGCTGCACCGTGTGCAGCGAGGGGGCGCCAGGCTTGAGACTGCCGCGCCAGAGAAAGCCGCCCTGCTCTATCATGCCCTCCTGAATGCTCGCGGCGAGCCAGGGCCGCAATGTCTCGCTGAGAATATTTGGTATGTACTTACTGCGATGTTTCGCCCGGGTATCCCGCAGGCCGACCAGAAGATCCATTTCAAGCCCGATGTCATCGGGGGTAAGTGGTATAGACAAGCCGAACAACACCCGCACCGGCCCCTCTAAGCCGGCCGCTTCGACCAGGCTGCTGGACAGGATCACAGCGTCATTGTCCCAGTTTATATAAATGGTACCGCGGAACTCATCGTAGTCCAGGGGCTGGTCATAGATGGTGGGGAATGCCATGCTGAACTGCCGGCTGTCCAGCACGACAAAGCCGGTGCCGGGTGATATTTCAGCATAACCCGAGCCGCCACTGATCCCCGGCGCGCCGTGCCAGGGATCAACCGCCACCCCGGCAAAGTTGGCGAGCACCTGCCAGCCAGCGCCCGGCGCCGTAACATCGGATAGTTCAAGTTGCAGGATACCAAGCTCACCCCTTGGCCGCAGTGTCTGCAACAGGTCAGCGGCGGCGGGCGGCAGGCCATCACTACCTGCCACAAGCTTACTGAGCGGCTCCAGCGGTAGTTCCTGCGCCAACAACTTCAGTGTCTGCCCCCGCAGGTCAAACTGCATGCGAGGCACCTGCAATACCACCTCGTCCCTTGCAAGCTCCAAAGAGGAGACTGAGAGAAACCATGCGTCCTGGCGATCTTCCAGGCTGCCATCCAGTGCCAGGCTGTCCAGCGGCACCTGCCAGGAATTGTCCGCGGTTGACAGGCGCATAT
The DNA here is from genome assembly GCA_963765545.1 of uncultured Gammaproteobacteria bacterium. Classification (GTDB taxonomy): domain Bacteria; phylum Pseudomonadota; class Gammaproteobacteria; order Pseudomonadales; family Halieaceae; genus JARRPM01. The sequence continues at coordinate 1,815,039 of CAVXWW010000004.1, forward strand.
TGTTCATCTCGAGTCGGGCCACGGCATCCGCTTCGCCCTCGTCCCAGTTCGACCAAACCTGGAGGCTCAGCGCGCCATCGAGGTCAACACCCCCCAACTGTTTTGCCAGAAGACCCGTGAGAGCGCCCACATCAGTCGCGCGAACATCCAGGTAAAACTGACCGGAAAACAAGTCCGGCTCAAAGGGATTGCCCACACCGTTGGCCAGCACGGTCACCTCAAGTCCGCGGGAGGAGAGCAGCTTCCCTTCCAGCGCGCGTCGGCTGCCCTCGCGGTAGAGAGCCAGGTCCAGGGCCAGGCCGCGCTGTTCCCCGCCGGGAACCATCAACTCAAGATGACTGTCTTCCAGTACCACTTGCTCGACATTGGACAGAAACTCTTCCAGCCATTCATCCAGCCGGGTGTCGCTGCCGTCGAACCCCTTGATGTGAAGGCTGCCGTCCTCACTCAATTCACCCGCAAGCGCGAGACCCTCAAGCCGCAGCTGCGTCATCTGCAGGGAGCGAGCCATCAGGCTACCGGCCACGTCCAGGCCAACCCTGCCTTCGGACAGCTCTATCGATCCTTTATCCGTACCGGGAAGCATGATTTGCAGGCCGTGCATCACCAGCACCGGGTTGAAAGAATGCCACTCCGCGCTTACCTGCTGCGCGTCAATAACAAAAGGGATGCGGTGGTTAATTTCCCGCAGAATTTCTCGCTGGAAGGAGGCTGTAAACGCAGTGGCCATCCTGCCCGCGCTGACATAGATCGCCAGCAGTACTGTGCAGATCACAATAGTGACCCAAAGAACGCTGCTCAACCTGTGATAAATGGATCGTTTCAAAAAGTGTTCGACTCTTTATTGCCATCACCCGCCCTGGGCGAGCACATCTCCATGCCCAAGCATCTACGAATTCTGGATGATCGCCAAGTCGAAATGTTCCCGGGCGTATCCGGGCTCCGACCTGACGCAAATTGTTGTGCCCGTTGCCAACTGAAGCTCAGCGAGGCGATCGGACTCTTCGTCGTTTAGCAGGTCTGTCACCGCCGGTGCCGCCACAACCACCAGCTCAGGTGAATTACTGTTGGCCGCGGCGCGGGACACTTCGCGAAATATCTCATAACAAACAGTGCGCGCGGACTTCAACAGGCCATGCCCATGACAGACCGGGCAGTCCTCGCACAGCGTGTCCTCCAGGCTTTCGCCAGTGCGCTGGCGCGTCATAGCCACCAGCCCCAACCCCGACATACTGTTGAAAGTAGTTCGCACCGGGTCGCATTGCAGCGCCTCCTGCAATGCGAGTTGCACCTGCTGACGATGCTCCCGTGTGGTCATATCGATAAAATCCACGACGACAATACCGCCGACATTGCGCAGCCGCAGCTGACGGGCAAGCGCCGCGGCCGCCTCCAGGTTCGTCTGCAAGACAGTTTCGTCGACGCTGCCCTGGCCGGTAAATGAGCCGGTGTTGACGTCGACTACCGTCATGGCCTCTGTCCGATCGATAACCAGGTAGCCACCGCAATCCAGTTGCACCCTGCGACCCAGGGCCTGCTGCAGTTCATACTCCGCGCCATGCAGCTCAAACAGCGGAGTGGCATCGGTATAATGCTCCAGCAGGGGTGAGAGCTCGGGAACACAATCCTCACAAAACGTACGCAACGCGAGATAGGCTGCCAGCTGGTCCACCACGATTCGATCCAGTGACGGCCGGGCAAGATCACGGACAGCCCGCAAATACAGCGGCAATTCCTCATACAGCAGTTGGGGCCCGATGGCCGCCTGGCTACGTCGATTCACTGCCACCCAGAGTCGCTGCAGAAAGCGAATCTCATTACACAACTCCGCCAGCTGAGCTCCCTGTGCCGCGGTGCGCAGTATGTAGCCACCCTGCGCGGCGACGCCCTCCTGTGCCAGGGCGTCTTTTATAAGCAACAGCAAGCGGGCCCGCTCAACGCTGTCCTCGATGCTATGTGATACCGCCAGCCGATCCGATGCGGGTATAAATACCAGCAAGCGCGAGGACAGTGACAGGTCCGTGCTCAGGCGGGCGCCCTTGTCACCCACCGGCTCGCGGGTCACTTGAACCGACAATTTCTCACCGTCGTGCAGCAATTGTTCAATCGCAGCTTCCCCGCCGGACTTGCCACGCCGCGGGCTACCGGCCGGTACGACAAGATCCGATACATGGAGAAGACCTGTGCGCTGGTCGCCAAAGTCAACGAACGCAGACTGCATGCCGGGCAGTACCCGCACTACCTTGCCCCGGTAGATGTTGCCAATCTTGCCGCGACGGGTAGTGCGCTCAATAGCAATGTCCCGGACCACGCCGTTTTCCAGCAAAACAACTCGTGTTTCCCCGGGCCCGGCGTTGATCAGTAGCGTTTCACTCATTGTGCGGCGACAGGCTGGTGTCTATACCACTGGCCTGCAAAAGCTGCCAGGTTTCGCACAGCGGCAGCCCCACCACATTGCTGTAGCTCCCCTGGATACCGCGGACAAAGGCGCCAGCCAGGCCCTGGATCGCATATGCACCAGCCTTGTCCCAGGGTTCATCAGTGGCAAGATAGGCCTCACAAAGCTCACGCGTGAGCTGGATAAATTCTACCCTGGTTTCCACCAGTTCAAGACTGACACTGCTGCCTTGTTGCAGGCACACCGCCGTGTAGACACAATGGCTGCGCCCACTGAGTTTTGCCAACATGGCAAGGCCGTCAAAATGGTCCCTGGGCTTACCCAGCATATCCTCGTCTACCACCACGATGGTATCGGCAGCGAGTACGGCCTGCTCCTCTCCCGGGTACCGCCGCGCGACTCGCGCCGCTTTCTCACTCGCCATGCGCTGGACATAGATACCCGGGGCTTCACCGGGAAGCGGGCTCTCGTCTATCTCGGCAGGGTCGCACAGGTGAGGCACACCCAGTTGCTGCAGCAGCTCACGCCGGCGCGGAGAAGCCGACGCCAGCACCAGGCGGGAGTTGCCCATCTCAGTTCACCATGAAGTGTCGACGCAGGCGCCGCAGTGTATAGAACATCACTGGCCACAGCAGGGCACCGGAGACCGCGGGCAACAGAAACCGCAAACCGGGGCTGCCGACACCCTCCAGGTTTTGTACCCACTGGCAAACCAGCTGGTTGATACCGAGGAGGACGAATACCGTACCGGCCTGCTGGAGAATGCTGAATACACGCAGGCGCTGGTACAGGGTGAGGCTCAACAGGGCCACCACCACCAGGGCGAAGGCATTCTGGCCCAGCACAGCCCCCTCCAGGGCATCCAGAATAACCCCCAGCACCAGGCCTGTCAGAATACCGACCCGGTGCGGCAAGGCGATAGTCCAGTAGATTAACGTGAGCGCAACCCACTCCGGGCGCGCCCAGAGCAACCACTGCGGCATGGGGAGTACAGCGAGCACATAGGCCACCACGAAAGTTGCGATGATCAACCAGTAGCCGTGCGCACCCTCCTGAACCATGCCTCAGGGTTCCCGCGCTTCTGGCTCTGGTTCCGGGTTTGCTACCGGGACGATGTCCGAACCCGGATCGGGCGCCGTCTCTGGCGTGCTGGCCGGGGCTGAGCCAGGGCTGACACTAACGGTGTTGTCATGGCTGGCGAAAATCAAAAGGACGTGCCGGCTGCGATCCAGGGCGGCGCTGGGCCTGGCCAGGACATGGGCGAAAAGCTTGCCGGGATCACGCTCTATCGTGGTCACCACTGCAACGGGGTAGCCGCCTGGAAAGCGTCCACCCAGACCCGAGGTTTCAAGCAGGTCACCCTCCTCGATGTCCGTGGTGGCAGATACGTGCCGAACCTCGAGACTCCCCAGGGAGCCTGTGCCCTCAGCTATGGCGCGCACTCCGTTGCGATTGACCTGCACAGGAATCGAATGCGTGGCATCGGTAATCAGCAGGGCCCGGGATGTCGTGGCACTCACTTCCACGATCTGGCCGACAAGACCGTCGGCGTCAATCAGCGGCTGGCCCACAAAGACGCCGTCCACCTCTCCCTTGTTCAGAACCAGCTGGTGCCGGACGGGGTCCGGCGACACACCCAGCACCTCGGCCACGAGTACATCGTCGCGCACCAGGGCGGTAGAGTTGAGAAGAGCTCGCAAACGCACGTTTTCAGCCTGCAATGCAGCCATCTGCTGCGAGCGGCCCTGCAGGACAAGGTTCTCGCGTGTCAATCGTTCGTTATCTTCCAGCGCCCTGGCGCGGGACTGGATATGCACCTCGGTCCATTCTCCAAGGCGCGAAGGCAGGTCTGCAACCCAGTAAATAGGCGCGCCCAGCGAATCGAGTACAGAACGGGTGGATTCAAGACTGCTAAAGCGCAGGTCTGCAATAATCAGGCCGACGACCACGAAAACAGCCAACAACAGGCGCAGACCCAAAGAGGACTGTTTGACGAATAGCGGCTTAATCTCGGTGTCCTCGTTAGCCCGCTTTCGCTGCAGGCTCTTTCATGCAATCGGTCACTCGGTGGACAGCAAGTCCATTGTATGGCGATCCATTCGCTCCATCGCCATACCGCCGCCGCGGGCAACACAGGTCAGTGGATCTTCCGCAACAATGACCGGCAGGCCAGTCTCCTCGGAAACCAGTCGATCCAGGTCCCGCAATAATGCACCGCCGCCGGTCAGCACGATACCGCTCTCGGCTATGTCGGCCGCCAGTTCTGGTGGCGATTGCTCCAGCGCGGACTTTACCGCCTGGACGATTGACGCGAGCGGATCCTGCAGGGACTCCAGGATTTCATCGCTATTGAGGGTAAAACTGCGCGGCACGCCCTCTGCCAGGTTGCGCCCGCGAACATCGATCTCGCGCAATTCACTACCTGCAAATGCGCAGCCAATTTCCTCCTTGATTCGCTCCGCTGTGGCATCACCGATAAGGCTGCCGTAACGGCGACGCACATGGGCCACGATGGCCTCGTCGAAGCGATCGCCGCCAATTCGCAGTGAGTCGCGATAGACAACGCCGTTGAGCGAGATAATCGCTATCTCGGTAGTACCGCCACCCACGTCGACCACCATGCAGCCGGTGGCCTCTTCAACGCTCAGGCCGGCCCCTATCGCGGCGGCCATAGGCTCTTCGATCAGGCGTACTTCCCTGGCTCCCGCACTGAGCGCCGATTCCCGAATCGCCCGCCGCTCCACCTGGGTGGACATACAGGGCACGCAGACCAGTACCCGGGGGCTGGGACGAATAAACTTGCTTTCATGCACCTTGGCAATAAAGTGCTGCAACATTTTTTCGGTGACCTGGAAATCGGCGATAACGCCGTCCTTGAGCGGGCGTATGGCCGTAATATTACCCGGTGTCCGGCCCAGCATACGCTTGGCCTCGGTACCCACCGCCTCGATGGTTTTCTGGCCATTGTGGATCCGGATAGCCACAACGGACGGTTCATCCAGCACTATTCCCTTGTCGCGCACGTAAATCAGGGTATTAGCCGTACCCAGGTCAATGGAGAGATCGTTAGAGAACACTCCGCGCAGCTTTTTCAACATTGATTGTGACTACCTTCTGAATACAACGGGGAACCCCTGTCCGGGGTCCTGCATGCTCCCCTGCCCACTGCCTCGAGACATTTACCTATGCTCTGGATGGGCTGGAAAAAGCCCTGAGAGGACTGCGGCGGCAGTTGTTTTGTAGGAGTTGTAATTTTCCCGCAACTGTAACAACCGCAGGGATTTTGGGCAAGGCGCAAATGTGATAACTTTACGCCCCCGCTGCCCCTGAGGCGGCCCTGCCCGGTTAGGAATACAATGGCCATTGAGCAAGACGAGATAGAAAAGATTGCAGAGCTTGCGCGCATTCGAATTGCACCCGACCAAATCGGGCCGCTAACGCTGCGAATTACCGAGATCCTGGGTATGGTAGACCAGTTGCAGGCCGTTGATACGCAGGACGTGGAACCCATGGCCAACCCGCTGGACGCAGTGCAAAGATTGCGCTGCGACGAGGTTACCGAGGAAAATCGCAGGGCAGAGTTTCAGGCCATCGCCCCCGCTGTGGAAAACGGGCTGTACCTCGTCCCGCGGGTCGTCGAATAGCGGGCCAGTGCCCGTCACAGGATAAATTCATGCATGACAAATCCGTCGCCCAGCTGATCGCAGGATTGCGAGACCGGCAGTTTTCCAGTGTGGAGATAAGCCGTTGCTTCCTGGACAGGATTGCCAGGCTCGACAGCGAGTACAACAGCTTCATTACGGTTGATGAGGACGCCGTGCTGGCCGCTGCACGTGCTGCAGACAAGCGCATTGCCGCTGGCGAATCCGCCACGCTCACCGGTATACCCATCGCCCACAAGGACATTTTTTGCACCAACGGCATGCGCACCAGTTGCGGCTCGCGCATGCTGGATAACTTTGTCCCGCCCTACGACGCAACGCTTATCCGGCGTTTCAATGAGGAAGGCGCAATTATCCTGGGTAAAACCGGTATGGATGAGTTCGCGATGGGCTCCTCCAATGAAAACAGCTACTACGGCCCGGTCAGCAACCCCTGGGATACCGCCCTGGTACCCGGCGGCTCCTCGGGCGGCTCGGCCGCCGCGGTGGCGGCAATGCTGGCACCGGCAGCTACCGGCACTGACACGGGGGGCTCTATACGCCAACCCGCGGCCTTTTGCGGTATCACCGGCATCAAGCCGACCTACGGCCGGGTTTCCCGGCTAGGCATGGTCGCCTTTGCCTCCAGCCTGGACCAGGCAGGACCCATGGCCCGCAGCGCTGAAGACTGCGCATTGCTGCTGAACAGCATGGCGGGCCACGACCCGCTGGACTCCACTTCCTCAGAATTACCCGCCGAGGACTACTGCGCAGGTCTGGGCAATACGCTGCAGGGGCTGCGCATCGGTTTGCCCCGCGAATACTTCGGTGAGGGCCTGGATGCAGCAACGGCCAGGTGCATAGACGCCGCCCTGAAGGAACTTGAGACACAGGGTGCCAGCCTGGTAGAGATCAGCCTGCCCCACAGCCATCTGTCGATTCCGGCCTATTACGTCATCGCACCTGCCGAGGCGTCCACCAACCTGTCACGCTTTGACGGTGTGCGCTACGGCCATCGCTGCGAGAACCCTGCGGACCTGCACGACCTTTACACCCGCACCCGCGAAGAAGGCTTTGGCGATGAGGTGAAGCGTCGCATCCTGGTTGGCACCTACGCCCTGTCAGCGGGTTACTACGATGCCTATTACAAAAAGGCCCAGCAGGTCAGGCGCTTGATAAAGCAGGATTTTATCGACTGTTTCGACCAGGTCGATGTGATTGCCGGCCCGACCACCCCCGGACCCGCCTTCGCCCTGGGCGCCAAGTCAGACGACCCGGTGGCCATGTACCTGGAAGATATCTACACCCTCGCGGTCAACCTGGCGGGCCTGCCGGGCATGTCAGTACCGGCAGGCCTGGTGGATGGCAAGCCCGTGGGCCTGCAACTCATAGGCCGGCATTTTGGCGAGGCCCGACTGCTGAATGTCGCCCACCAGTTCCAGCGGGCCACGGACTGGCACCTGCAGCGCCCGCCGAGCGCGACCGGGGAGGTGGCATAATGCAGTGGGAAACGGTTATCGGGCTGGAGGTTCACCTGCAACTGGCCACCCGCTCCAAGATTTTCTCGGGCTCCGCCACCACTTTTGGCGCCGAACCGAACACCCAGGCCAGCGCGGTCGACCTGGCCATGCCGGGCATGCTGCCCGTGCTCAACGCCCGGGCGGTGCGCTACGCGGTGATGTTTGGCCTGGGAATCGGGGCCGAGATCGGCTATCGCTCGGTTTTCGACCGCAAGAACTACTTCTACCCGGACCTGCCCAAGGGCTACCAGATCAGCCAGTTCGAGGCCCCCATCGTCGGTCGGGGCGACTTCGAAATCCAGCTCGACGACGGCAGCACACGCAGTATCGGCATTACCCGGGCGCACCTGGAAGAGGATGCCGGCAAATCACTGCACGAGGATTTTCACGGCCAGACCGGCATCGACCTGAACCGGGCCGGCACGCCCCTGCTGGAGATTGTTTCCGAGCCGGACCTGCGCAACGCGGCGGAGGCGGTGGCCTACCTCAAGGCCCTGCATAGCCTGGTGACCTACCTGGGGATCTCAGATGGCAATATGGCCGAGGGCTCGATGCGCTGCGATATCAATATCTCACTACGGCCCATGGGCTCGCAAACGCTGGGCACCCGGGCGGAGATCAAGAACGTCAACTCTTTCCGTTTTGTCGAGAAAGCCATTCGCCACGAGTTCGAAAGGCAGGCGGACATCCTCGAGGATGGCGGCAGAATAGTCCAGGAAACCCGCCTTTACGATGCCGACCTGGACGAAACCAGACCCATGCGCAGCAAGGAAGTGGCCAATGACTATCGCTATTTTCCCGAGCCGGACCTGCTGCCAGTCGTGGTTGACCAACAATACATCGAGGAAATTCGCGCCGAGCTGCCGGAGCTGCCTGCGGAAAAACGCCACCGTTTTGTCGACGAATATGGCCTGGGCAGCTATGACGCCAATGTACTGGCCGACTCACGGGAACTGGCCGATTATTTTGAAGCGGTGGTCGCGACCTGCGGCGATCCGAAAATCGCCGCTAACTGGGTACAGGTTGAATTGCTGGGCCAGCTCAACCGGGGCGAACTTACCCTGGCCGACTCCCCGGTATCCGCTGAGCACCTGGGAGCACTCATACAGCGCATCCTGGACCAGAGCATTTCAGGAAAAATTGCCAAGCAGGTATTCGAGGCCATGTGGCAGGGTGAGGGCAGCGCCGACGACATCATCGAGGCGCGCGGCCTCAGGCAGGTCAGTGACAGCGGCGAGCTCGAAGCCCTGGTAGACCAGGTTATCGCCGCCAATGCCGGCCAGGTTGAACAGTATCTCGCGGCAGACGGTGACCGGCGCAAGAAACTGGTGGGCTTCTTCGTCGGGCAGGTGATGAAATTATCCAAGGGCCAGGCCAATCCGCAGATGGTCAATCAATTACTGGCAAAGAAGCTGGTTTAGGAATCGCGAGATGAGAAAAGACAAGGAAAAGGTACTGGACGAGGTCTGGACCGAAGACCATGTAAAGAGCTTCCTGCAGGTTCGCCCCCACGACGGCTCCGATGAAAACTTCCATATGTTGCTGAAAGCCTACCAGAGCATGCGAGCAGACGACTTCGAGCTGTTCGTTGGTTTCTTCAAGGGCGAAGGGCGCGATCTGAGCGCCACCGGTCGCGACGGTCGCTCAGTGCTCGATATCGTGAAAACGCATCGACATGGGGCTGAATATGCCGACATCCTTATCGCTGCGGGAGCTGGATAGCGATAGGGTCGGGTCGGTTACCTCACCGGGCGCCGCCCCGGCAGGGGCCCCGAAAAGACCACAGCTTCGTCAACAAACCCGGCTGCTGCGCAACTCGACCATTTTTGCTGCGCAAAAATTGGGACTCGAACAGTGCTCGCAGAAAATCCCGGGGTTGTTGACGAAGCTAAACGTGGTCTGATTTTTTCGGGGCCCCTGCCGGGACAGCGCCCTACTGCGTGCTCCAAAGACAGGTCTCGGTCAGGCGCAGAATTGACCGCGAGTATGCAAGCCATGAATGATGTGGTCAGTACAGCATTGCCAATCCAGCGGGACTATAAGCAATCTCGGTACAAATGGATAAGAGCGATGAAGGCAGTACTCCTCTCTGACGCCGCCGGCCTGACATTCCCTGACCAAAAACCTCTAAACTGGATCGATCGGCACTCGTCCCTTGGCAAACCGCTCCCGATTTTCGCGCTTTTTTTCCTCGCTCTTGCGCAGCAGCACATAGACCGCGCCGGTACCGCCATGCTGGGGCTGGGCGCTGTGAAAGGCCTGGACAATCTCCAACTCTCGCAGCCAGTGGTTGGTGCAGCCCTTCAGGATGGAACTGCGCTCCTGTTCAGCCCGGGTCTGGCCCTTGCCGTGAATGATCAGCACAGTGCGCAAGCCCAGCTGGTGTGACTCCTCTATGAATTCAAACAACTCCCTGCGCGCCTCGGCCGCTGTGAGGCGATGCAAATCCAGCCGCGCCTCACTTTCATAGCGCCCCTGTTTGAGCCTGCGGAACACCCCGTTCTGCACGCCCGGGCGTTTAAAGCCCAACACATACCAGGCATCCAGGGGCTCTATACCGCCCTCAGTCAGTATATTGCGGTCACGCTGTGGGGCACTGACTGCGGCCTGGCGGCGCAGGTCTACCGAGGAGTCCCGGCCGGCCTGGCCGCGGGGGCGCACAGCCACCCTCGGGGCCCGCTTCAGGGGCACCACGTCGGCCATTTCATCACTAAAAGCACTGTCTTCGTCACCGGCCATACTTACACCCCGCCACCAGTCCGGTATTATAGCGTCAGGGAAAGCGGCGCGGTATGCATAGATCATGACAGCAACGGAACAATGGCTGAAAACCTGCCCCCTGTGCGGCCAGGACAACCAGTGCGCCATGGCTGCAGGACGGCCGGCCGAGTCCTGCTGGTGCGCCTCCGCGACTATCGCCGCGGAGGCACTGGCGGCTATTCCAGACGATTCAATCGGCAAACGTTGTCTGTGCCCGGCCTGTGGCCAGACAGAAGGAGAGGCTCTCATTGAAAGGTAATATTGCTCACGGCGCAGGCTACCTGCCGCGCGGCGCAAAGCTGCTGAAACACCCCTCACTGCGTCTTTTCGTGCTCATCCCCCTGCTGGTCAACATCCTTATTTTCGGCAGCCTTATCTGGTATAGCCTGAGCTATCTGGATGCCTTGATGGAGGGCTGGATGGGCAAAATTCCCGACTGGCTGGACTTTATTGGCTGGATAATCTGGCCAATCGTGGGGCTCACGGTCAGCCTGATTACAGGCTATTTGTTTACCGCGGTGGCCCTTATTATCGCCTCCCCGTTCAATGCCCTGCTGGCGGAAAAAGCAGAGGAACTGGTTACCGGCAAACCGGTTAATTCGCTTGAGGGGCTGGGTGCAGCCTTGATGGCCCTGCCGCGCGGGATTCTGCGGGAGCTGTCAAAACTGCTGTACTACGTACCCATGGCGGCGTTTGTACTGATTCTGTCATTCATACCGGTGCTGGGAATAGTGACCCCGGTGCTGTGGTTTCTGCTGGGCGCGTGGATGATGAGCATCCAGTTTGTCGATTATCCGATGGACAACCACCAGCTGAGCTTTGGTGACGTAAAGGAAGCAGTGCGCGAACGGCGCCTGAGCAGTATGGGCTTTGGCGGGGTCGTAGCCCTGTGCGCAGGAATTCCCATCATCAACTTTTTCGTGGTGCCCGCCGCGGTGGTAGGCGCCACGCTGTTGTGGTGCGAAGAGCTAAACCAGTAGTTCCGCCGGCGGGTGGGTGCATTCCAGGGGGGTGCCCAGCAGGGCTTCCAGATCGGGCAACAGGAACGCGTCGTCCTCACTGGCAAAGCTGATAGAGACACCGGTGGCGCCGGCACGACCGGTTCGGCCTATCCGGTGCACGTAGTCCTCCGGATCTTCCGGCAGGTTGTAATTCACCACGTGACTCACTCCCTCCACGTGAATACCGCGGCCGGCGACATCGGTTGCCACCAGCACCTTGATCTTGCCTTCCTTGAACTGCTGCAGGGTACTGGTGCGCTTGGCCTGGGGGATTTCCCCCGACAAAATGCCCGCTGCCACCCCTGATTTTCGCAGGCGCTCGTGCAGGCGTCGCACCTGGTCGCGGCGGTTGGCGAATACAATCACGCTGCTTGCATCCTCGCTGCGCACCAGGTTGTTCAGCACCCGGTAGCGCTGCTCGCTGCTGACCAGGTAGACCTTCTGGTCCACGGTGTCCGTGGCCACATGATCTGGCTCTATCTCGATAGTAATGGGCTGGTAGGTCCATTGCTCGGACAGGTTGATGATGTCCTGGGTGAAGGTGGCGGAAAACAGCAAGGTCTGGCGATCTTCACGGCGCGGGGTCGCCCGCACAATACGCTTCACCTGGGGGATGAAACCCATGTCCAGCATACGGTCCGCCTCATCCAGTACCAGTATTTCGACGTGGTCCAGGTACAGGTCCCGACGGCTCATGAAATCAAGCAGCCGGCCCGGTGTAGCCACCACAAGATCGATTACGGTGTTGTGAAGGCGATTTAACTGCTTCTGGTAATCCATTCCACCGATCAGCGTGGAGACCTGCAGGTCTGAGTGGCGGGCCAGGTCCTCGGCATCCTGGGCAATCTGCATGACCAGTTCACGGGTGGGCGCAATCACCAGTGCCCGGGGCTCGCCGACAAAGCGCTCGCCCTCTACCGGGTTGCATAACAGGTCGTTGAAAATAGTCACCAGAAAAGCCGCTGTCTTGCCGGTGCCGGTCTGGGCCTTACCGATAGCGTCATTGCCCTGCAGGGTATGCGGCAGGATAGAGGCCTGGATGGGCGAACAATACTCGAAGCCCAGGTCAGCAATCGCGTGCATCAGTTCATCGCGCAAATCCAGGTCATGAAAACGGGTAAAGCCCTCTTTGGGGTCGACCTGAAACTGTTCCGGCGACCAGGGCGCAGCATTATTCTTCGCCTTACCACCGCGCCGCCGACGCTTCTTGCCGCCGCTGCCGCCGTCGTTTTTATCTGAGGAGGACGCTTTATGCGAGGGTTCGTTGCGAGGTGGTGCGCCGCGGCCTGAACCGGCCGGGTTTTGGTCCTGGGGGGCAGCGCCTTTACCGGCGATGCGCCCTGCTATGTTCTTCATCAATTGCTGATTTCCCATGACTGCTCAAAAAACGCGCTAGTCTACCACTGTCGGCGGGAAATAGGTGAGCGCTGATCTCCAAGGCCCGGGGCGGGAAAACTGACTGAATACCGTCGCGGGCACCCGTTCAAGCCCTGGCTGGAAACAGCGTCGAAAGGTAGTAGTCGAGGCTTACATAGCGCCCGCCACCGGTAAAAAGCAGGCTTAATAACATGACAAAATAGGTGACGGCGAACTCGATACCGTTGTTGAGTATGACCAGGCTGCCCTTCTCGGTAAGCCATGGGTAATTTCCGTATTCCCTGAGCAGGTCCTTTGCGGCGCCCAGCCGCACGGCAATTTCCTGCGAGCCGGAGTCCGCAATTGCAGCCCAGCCGTTATCCCAATGCACTGCAAAAATGGCCACCAGCATGGTGACCATCAGGGGAATGGTAATCCAGCGTGTGGCCAGGCCAAGCAATAACAACAACGCACCAATAACCTCGGTATATGCGGCCAGGTAGGCCAGCAAAGTGGGGAACGGCAGACCCAGACCCCAGTCCGGGTTGCCAAACCATTCTATGGTCTGCTCGATGCCCGCGAGTTTGTGCATGCCTGCCATCCAGAACACCGGCACCAGGAACAGGCGCAGGGCCAGCGGACCCAACCCTTCGAGATACCGCAGTCTCGAAAAAATCGTGTCGTGCACACTGTAATACCACTGTGCCAATGTATTCATGAACCATTCCCCTGTAGGCTTGGTTCTCTGACAACACAAAGTCCATAAAGTTTTCACCCGCAGGCCGGCATCAACCGTTGCGCGGTCGATGCATAAAATTGATTCCGTAATGACTGCCAAAAACCTCACTGCAATCATGTCCGAAAGTCGCAAACTGCTGACGCTGGCCTGGCCGATGGTGATCGCCCAGCTTGCACAGATCGGCACTGGCGTGGTCGACACGATTATGGCGGGCCACTACAGTGCGACTGATCTGGCCGCCATTGCGATTGGCTACAATATCTGGCTGCCGCTTTACCTTTTCTTTATCGGGGTGAGCCTGGGTGCAAGCTATATCATTGCACAGCACGTGGGCGCGAGCCGGGTAAAAGAGGTCCGGGAGCTGCTGCCACAGACACTGTGGCTGGCCCTCGCCATGGGCTTGATCGCCGGACCGCTGTGCTACAACGCCGGACCACTGCTGGACCTGCTGAGCCTGGACCCCGCCACCCATGCCACTACCATGGCCTACCTGCAGGCGGTGGCTTTTGGCTTACCCGCCGCGGCGCTATTCGAGGCATTGCGCTGCCACAACCAGGGTGTGGGCGTGATGCGCCCCTTTGCACTGGCAAGTGTACTGGCCTTCGTGGCGAATATTCCGCTTAATTACGCGTTGATGTATGGCCGCTGGGGTGCCCCTGAACTGGGCGCGGCCGGGTGCGGCTGGGCCACCGTGATGTCAATGTGGCTGGCCGCGCTGGTGTTGGCCTTTTACATGCGGCGTGCGCAGCGCCTCAAGCCCTATCTACCGCCACTGCGGCTGGTTGCGCCCCGACTACCCGCGATAGCCGAGATTGTTACGCTGGGCGTGCCGATAGGCTTCACCCTGTTTCTGGAGGTGGCGTTTTTCTCGGTGATCGCCCTGTTTATTGCCACGCTGGGGGATGTCGCCATTGCCGCGCACCAGGTGGCCTTCAATATGTGGGATGTGGTCTACATGCCGCTGGTCAGTTTCGGCTCAGCGATGGCTGTCCGGGTGGGGCACGCGATCGGCGCCGGCGACCGGGCTGCTGTGCGAATATCAATCGGCTGCGGCGTATCGATAACGATACTGGTGGGGCTGCTGGGTATGGTGCTGCTGCTCGCCTCCCCCGCCACCCTGGTCAGCCTGTACACCAGCGACCCGGAAATCGCTGCCGTGGCCGTTATCCTGGTCCGGATTGCCGGCGTGTTTATCGCTATCGATTCCGCCCAGGTCGCAGCAAGTTACTGCCTGCGCGCCTTCAAGGACACCCGCTTCGCCTTCTTCGCGCTGTGCCTTGCTTACTGGCTGATCACCCTACCGCTGGGCTACTGGCAGGGCATTGTAGTGGCAGACAACGCACTGGACGGCACCGTTGCCTTCTGGCAAAGCCTGATAGCGGGTATAACGGTCTCATCTGTCCTGGTGATAGCGCGCCTCTACCACACCCTGCGCAAACCCCTGCCAAAGGCCGAGGCCTTCAACATGAGCGCGTGAAAGCGCGCCAAAAAACAGGCTCAATGTTGCAGGTGGGAGCAATCCGGGCAGTCTGCCCTGGGGGACAGTGCCAGTGTGCGAAGGTCCATGCTGCGCAGATCCAGCAACAATAATTTTCCTCGCAGCGGTTCACCAAATCCCGTCAGTACCTTGAGTGCCTCCAGCGCCTGCAGCGAACCCAGCACCCCTACCACCGGCGCCAGTACGCCGCTTTCACTGCAGCTCAGCGCGGTCGAGCCGCCTGTATCCGGATACAGGCAGCGGTAACAGGGGCCGCCGCGTGCCGGATCGAACAGGCTGATCTGGCCTTCACTGCGAACTGCCGCCGCGGAAACCAGTGGCACCCTGGCTGCAATACAGGCCCGGTTCAGGGCGAAACGTACCGGGTAGTTATCGGTAGCATCGACCACCAGGTCAACTCGCTCAACAAGCTGTGCCAGTTCGTTCCCGGCCAGCTGGCGCGGCACTGTTTCGGTTATCACCCCCGGGTTCAGCGCCGCCACGGCGGTCGCTACAGAGGCCGCCTTATTGCGACCGATATCGGCGTCCCCGTGGGCGATCTGGCGCTGCAGGTTGCCTACCTCCACCGTGTCACCATCGGCCAGCAGCAGGGTCCCCACGCCGGCAGCGGCGAGGTAGAGCGCAGCGGGACAACCCAGGCCACCCAATCCCACGAGCAACACAGTGGCCCGCAGCAGCCTCTCCTGCCCCGCCACGTCAAAGTCATTGAGCAGGATCTGGCGGTTGTAACGCAGCAGCTGCTCATCACTCAGCATCCAGGCAACCCCCGGTGATACGCTCCAGGCCCGCCAGGTCGCAACGCGTTTTAATCTGGCCAAAACCCGCACTGGCGAACAATGCCCGCACGGCTTCTGCCTGATCAAAGCCATGTTCCAGCAGCAGCCAACCTCCCGCCTTCAGGTGCCCGGGCGCGCCCGCGGCCAGGCCGGCGAGGTCAGCCAGGCCCGCATCGGAGGCTACCAGCGCCGAGCGCGGCTCGAAGCGGACGTCACCGCGTTGCAGATGCAGATCAGTGCCATCGACATAGGGCGGGTTCGACACCAGCAGGTCAAAGCGTTGTGCGGCGACCGCCTGATACCAGTCGGAGCAGTCAAACGAAACCCGCTCCAATGCCAGGGCAGCGGCATTGCCTCGGGCGACCGCCAGCGCCTCCTCGCTGGCATCAACCCCCGTCACCTGCCAGCGCGAACGTTCACTGGCCAGGGCCAGGGCAATGGCGCCGGACCCGGTGCCCAGGTCCAGCACCTTCGCCGCGGCCGGCAGCGCCAGCTCAAGCGCCCAGGCCACCAGGGTCTCGGTCTCGGGGCGCGGGATCAGGGTGTGTTGATTGACGGTGAGGAGCAACGACCAGAATTCGCGCTGGCCCACCAGGTAGGCAACGGGTTGACCTTGGCTGCGTTGCTGCAGTAATTGCCGGTAACGCGCTGATTGCTGTGCCGGCACCTCGCGCTCGGGCCAGGTGTACAACCAGCTGCGCGACTGCTGCAGGCAATGCCCCAACAGTATTTCCGCATCTCTTCGAGGGCTGTCTCCCGGCAGATCGTCGCCACTGCGCAAGAGCTCCTGCACCGTGGCCATCAGCTGCCGGCCAGGGCCGCCAGCTGGTCCGCCTGGAACTCCTGGCGCAATGGCCCGACAACCGCATCCAGGTCGCCCTCCACAATTTCCGCCAGTTTGTAGAGGGTGAGATTGATACGGTGATCGGTCATGCGACCCTGGGGGAAGTTGTAGGTACGGATGCGATCGGAGCGGTCACCCGTGCCCACCAGGTTACGACGCTGCTCGGCCTGCTCCGCCGCCGCCTTGTCCTGGGCGCTGGTCATCAACCGGGCCTGCAACAGTGACATGGCACGCGAGCGGTTCTTGTGCTGGGATCGCTCGTCCTGGCACTCCACCACGATACCGCTGGGCAGGTGGGTGATACGCACAGCGGAATCTGTTTTGTTGACATGCTGACCACCGGCCCCGGAAGCGCGGTAGGTATCGATACGCAGGTCGCCCTTGTTGATCTCGACCTCATCCACATCCTCGGGCTCTGGCATGATCGCCACCGTGCAGGCGGAGGTATGAATACGCCCCTGGGATTCGGTCTCCGGTACGCGCTGCACCCGGTGAGCGCCGGACTCGAACTTGAGGTGGGCGTACACGTCGCGCCCCTCTACCCGGGTAATGATTTCCTTGTATCCACCGTGTTCACCGGGACGCTCAGACAACACTTCCACTTTCCAGCCACGGTTCTCGGCATAGCGCGAATACATGCGAAACAGGTCGCCGGAAAAAATAGCCGCCTCGTCGCCGCCGGTTCCCGCGCGAATTTCCAGAAAGACGTTGTGGGAGTCCATGGGGTCACGCGGCAGCATCAGGGCCTGCAATTGAAGCTCCAGCTCTGCCAGCTGTTCACTGCCGGTTTCAACCTCTTCGCGCGCCATTTCCCGCACATCTGACTCGGCGTCATCCAGCATCTGCCGCGCCTCGTCAAGGTCGCTTTTAACACGACTGTAGAGGCCGTAACACTTGACCACATCTTCCAGCTCGGAATACTCCCGCGATAGAGCGCGGAAACGGTCCTGGTCGGCGATCGTCTCGCTGTCACTGAGCAGGGCCGATACCTCCTCGTGCCGGTCAGTGAGGGTTTCCAGCTTGGTCAGGAGTGAGGCTTTCATTGCAATGTGCGTCCGGGCTTTTCCGTATCCGGTGCGGGCAACTCGAAGTCAGTATCTCCCTCGCTGTCTGTCGCCTCGGGCTGGGGTTGATGACCCGCGGCCAGACCCAGCAGGCTGCGGGCATGGGCCAGCAGGTCCTGGCGGCCATCGGCGCTGGCCTGTCTCAACCCTGTTGTGGGAGCGTGAATCAATTTGTTGGTGATCGCCCGGGCCAGCTGCGTGGCAATCCTCTGGGGGTCGTCACCGCGGGCGATGGCACGCAGGGCGCGCTGCAATTCCACCTCGCGCATCTGCTCGGCCATGCGCCGGTAGTCCTTCACCACATCCACCGCGGCCAGGCTGCGCACGTCCTCCATGTAAAGTCGCACACCCTCGGCGATGATCTGGTCTGCCTTGCGCGCCTCCCTGTGACGACTGCGCATGTTCTGCTCGACGATCTCGCGCAGGTCATCCACGCTGTAGAGGTAAACATCGCGCAGCTCACCCACCTGCGCCTCGATATCCCTGGGCACGGCGATATCCACCATCAACATGGGGCGGTGCTTGCGCGCCTTGATCGCCTGCTCCACGGCACCCTTGCCCAGGATAGGCAGTTGGCTCGCGGTGGAGGTAATGACAATATCGGCGTCGGTCAGTTGCTCTGGGATTTCCGCCAGCAGCACAGCTTCAGCACCGAATTTCTGGGCCAGCTCCCGGGCGCGACCCAGGGTACGGTTGGCGATCACGATGCCACTGACGCCAGCGTCTATGAGATGCCGTGCCACCAGTTCGATAGTTTCACCCGCACCGACCAGCAAGGCGTTGCACTTGTTCAGGTCGGCAAAAATATGACGTGCGAGATCGACCGCCGCATAAGCCACCGACACGGGGTTCTCGCCGATGGCTGTGTCGGTGCGCACCCGCTTGGCAACGGCGAATACGCGCGGAAACAAACGCCCCAGTTCACTGCCCACGGCACCGGACTCAGTCGCCACGGCGTAGGCCGATTTGAGCTGGCCAAATATCTGGGGCTCTCCCAGGACCATGGAATCAAGCCCGCTGGCGACCTGGATTATATGTTGCAGCGCTTCGCGAGCCTCGAAGTGGTAGGCCGACTGGCGCAGTTCCTCGACCGACAGGTGGTGGTAGTTTGCCATCCAGTCGATCAGCTCCAGGGCCTTTTCCACGCGATCGATGCCCGGGGGCACAATGGCATACATCTCAGTGCGATTGCAGGTGGACAAAATTACGACCTCTTCAACCTGCACCTGTTCACAGGCGTCAGTGAGCGCCTCCCCCACCTGCTCCGGAGCAAACGCTACGCGCTCGCGCACCTCGACGGCGGCAGAGTTGTGATTGATGCCCAGGGCAATCAGGTTCATGTCAGTGTGTCGTATCCGGTCGCGGCCGCAATGGCCTGGGTATTCCACCTCCGCCCGCGCCGGGCAGCAAGTAGAACCATTTCAGCCAATGATTTTACCAAGTTACCGGTCAAATGACAGCGCAGCACACCCACGCCCCCTTTTCACCCTGCGCTAGCCTGCCGGGGCCGCCCTGCGGGTTGTGGGTTTCGGGCTCGGTCTATGTCATCATAAGGGCCTTCTTTTCGCTGGATTCGTGCTGTAGCTTCTATGTTCCGTCTACTACTTACCGGCTTTGGCTGCACGCTGCTGCTCGCGTGTGCCAGCCCTGCCCCGGTATCCACCGATGATACGCCGGATGCCGCCGCAGCCCAGAGCAGCATCCCGGCCGTAAAAGTCCCGGAGCGTGCCTTTCCCGATGACAGCATCTACCCCCTGCTGTTGGCCGAGTTCGCCCTGCGGCGCCGCGCTTACGATGTTGCCCTGGAACAGTACCTTGAGCAGGCCCCGCGCTTGCGCGATCGGGGTGTCAGTGCCCACACCACGCACCTCGCCCAGTTCATGGGTAAAGAGGACACTGCACTGGAGGCGGTACAGCTGTGGATAGAACTGGAGCCTGACAACGTCGAGGCTAACAACACCCTGGCTATCCTGCTGATCCGCCAGGGGCGGGCCGCCGAGGCGCTGCCTTACATGGCCACGCTGGCCAGTATGGACGAGGAGGTCAATTTTCCGGCGCTGCTCAGCGGCTTCAATGAACTGGACCCCGAGCAGCGCACAGCGCTGCTGCGCGGCATTAATGAGCTGGCACAGGACTACCCCAAAGATACCCAGTTGCTGCTGACCCAGGCCATGATATTTGCCGAACAGGAGCAATTTGACCAGGCCCTGGATACCCTGGAGCAGCTGTTCGAACAAGAGCCCAACCAGAGCCAGGCCGCAATGCTGGAAGCGCGGATACTGTTAGCCAAACAGTCGCCCAAACCCTACGCGCGCCTGAAACGGGTGCTGGCAGCCAACCCGGAGGACACCCAAATTCGGCTGCAGTACGCCCGCCTGTTGACAGCCACCGATATGGAGGCGGCGCGCGAGCAGTTTGAGGTGCTCTCGGCCCAGTCACCCCGGGACGGTGAGCTGCTGTTGTCGCTGGCGCTGATCAACCGGGAGACTGGCGACGACGAGGCAGCCAAAACATACCTGCGGCAACTCCTCGCGCTGGAACAGCACGTGGATGAAGCGCATTACTACCTGGGCCGTATCGCCGAGGATGCCGACGATCTCCCCGCTGCCCTGTATGAATACCGCCAGGTTGAGGAGGGCCGCGAGATGCTGGTTGCCGTCAGCCGCGGCAGTGTCATTCTCATCGATGAGGGGCGAATCGACGAAAACCATGCCTGGTTCAACGCGCTGCGACAACAACACCCGCAGCGGGTTGAGCAGTTGTACAGTATCGAGGCAGACCTGCTGAGTCGCGGCGGCGAGTCGACCGCCGCCACCACCTTGCTGGATGAGGCGCTGATGCAAATGCCGGGCTCCAGCTCCCTGCTCTACGCCCGCGCCATGCTGGCAGAAGAACAGGGCGACCTGGTGCTGATGGAAACCAAACTGCGGGCACTTATCGCCAGTGAACCCGATAACAGCACCGCCATCAACGCCCTGGGTTACACCCTTGCCAACCGCACGGAGCGCTACGAGGAGGCCTATGAGCTTATCGCCCGGGCACTGGCACTGGAGCCGGACGAACCCGCGATCCTGGACAGCATGGGCTGGGTACTCTTTCGGCAAGGCAATTATACGGAAGCATTGGCCTACCTGACTCGAGCCTACGCCGCCTTTCCGGACCCGGAGGTGGCCGCCCACCTGGGGGAGGTGTTGTGGGTGACCGGTGACACCGATAACGCCCTGAAGGTATGGCAGGGGGCCTTGCTGAAAGATCCCGACAACGCCGTCCTGACCGAGACCCTGGAGCGCCTGCAGATTACCACTTCACAACTGGGCCTGCCCGAGGGCGGGTTGCCCGGCCGGGAGCCACAGGAGAGCACTCCCTGGTGAGCGTCAGGCTTCCCCTCACCAGCGCACTGCTGGTGCTGCTGCTGGCGGCGTGTGCCGGCCAGCCGCCCAGGGCTCCCGTCGGCGGGAGCTGGGATGAGCACAGCGAGCGCCTGTGGCAGCTCGTCAGCTGGGAAGCCCGAGGCAAAATCGCCCTGCGCACCCCGACCCAGTCCGAGTCGGCCTCGATCCAGTGGAAACAGCAGGGTGGTATCAGTCAATTACAGCTCAATGGCCCGCTGGGAGTGGCCGCAACCAGCCTCTACAGCGATGGCAACACGCTGGTGATCCACCAGGGCGACGAGAGCAGCACCTGGGACCTTGCCGACACCACCGCGCTGGAGCGCCATACCGGCTGGAACCTGCCCCTGTTGGCCCTGCCCCACTGGATCAAGGGCGTGCCCGCTCCTGAGCTGGCCGTCCAGGCGATGGAAATGGGCCCGGACCCGGCCCTGCTGCTAGTCCTGAAACAGGATGACTGGGAGATACGCTACGAGGACTACACCCTCTTCGGTGACCTGGCCCTCCCCACCCGACTGCATATCCAGCACCAGGACACCGTGGTGCGACTGATCATTCGCGACTGGCAGGTAACCACCCCCTGATGCGCCCCACGCTTACCCTGCTGTCACCCGCCAAACTCAACCTGTTCCTGCACATTACGGGCCGCCGGCCCGATGGCTACCACGAGCTCCAGACCCTGTTTCAGCTCCTGGACTGGGGCGACTGGCTGGGCTTTACCCCCAACAATACCGGGCACATCTCGGTGACCTCCCCCGGGCTGGATATCCCTCCCCGGGAGAACCTGATCTTCCGGGCCGCCCGGCTTTTGCAGCAGGGCTCCCTGGGAGTGGACATCACAGTGGACAAGCGGATACCGACCGGCGGCGGCCTGGGCGGCGGCAGCTCCAACGCTGCCACCACCCTGCTGGCGCTGGATAAGCTGTGGGGGTTGGCTCTTGGCACTTCCCGGCTGCAGACCCTGGGCGCCAACCTGGGCGCCGATGTCCCGGTCTTTGTCGCCGGCCACACCGCCTGGGCCGAAGGGATCGGTGAAATCCTGACCCCGGTGGACCTGCCACCGCGCTGGTATGTAATTATTACCCCTTCCTGCCATGTTTCCACCGGTCAAATTTTTTCCCACTTACAATTGACACGCAACACCTCTCCCATCAAAATGGCGGCCTTTTTTGAGGGGTACTCCCGAAACGATTGTCAGGAGCTTGTCCGGCGCCTCTATCCAGACGTCGACGCAGCACTTGCCTGGCTTGGGCAGTTCACGGAGGCCAGGCTGACAGGCACCGGAGCGAGCGTTTTTGCGGGTTTCGAGACGGAGGCAGAGGCCTCGGATGTCCTCCAGCAGCTGCCGCACCAGTGGCACGGCGTATCAGCCAGAGGGCTGAACCAGTCACCGGTAGCAGCTTCATTAAATTGACCCACTAGTTTATTGGGGTGTCGCCAAGCGGCAAGGCACCAGGTTTTGATCCTGGCATTCGGAGGTTCGAATCCTCCCACCCCAGCCATACATAAGGCTTCGACTCACACTCCGGGAAGGGAGGTAAATCGGAGTATCGAGACCGCAAGGCTCGACATCGCCAGTTACGAATGGCCCAGGGGTAGCGCGCAGTGTCCTCAAAAATGATGGTGTTTTCGGGTAATGCCAATCCGGAACTCGCTCACAAAGTAGCCAGCAGGCTTTACCTCTCGCTGGGTAAGGCCGATGTGAGCAAATTCAGTGATGGCGAGATCGCCGTCGAACTGAACGAGAATGTGCGCGGCAAGGATGTATTTGTTCTGCAATCCACCTGTGCGCCGACCAATGACAACCTGATGGAACTGATAGTGATGATCGATGCCCTGCGCCGGGCCTCGGCTTCACGTATTACCGCGGTTGTGCCCTACTTCGGCTATGCGCGCCAGGATCGCCGGGTGAGATCTTCCCGGGTGCCTATCACCGCCAAGGTCGTCGCCGACATGATGGTGACCGTGGGGGTAGACAGGGTGCTGACCGTCGATCTGCACGCGGAGCAGATCCAGGGCTTTTTCACCTGCCCGGTGGATAACGTCTATGGCTCACCCGTATTGAATGACGACATACAGGCTTGTCATTACGAGAACCTGATGGTGGTGTCCCCCGACATCGGCGGCGTGGTCCGGGCCAGGGCGATTGCAAAGCAGCTGAACGAGGCGGACCTGGCGATCATCGACAAACGCCGGCCCAAGGCAGGCGAGGCGCAGGTCATGAACCTGATTGGCGAAGTTGAAGGCAGAACCTGCCTGCTGGTGGACGACATGGTCGATACCGCCGGCACACTGTGCAAAGCAGCCGATGCGCTGAAAGCACAGGGCGCCGCCAAAGTAGTCGCCTACTGCACCCACGCGGTGCTGTCGGGCAATGCACTTGAAAATATCAAGACCTCCCAGCTCGACGAACTGGTGGTCACAGACACGATTCCCCTGAGTGCAAAAGCGCGGGAAGTCAGCAAGATCCGGCAGCTAACCATAGCTGACCTGCTCGCTGAATCCATGCGCCGCGTGGCGAACGAGGAATCCATCAGCGCGCTGTTCCAGTAGGGGCAGCGTTTACAGCAACTCATTGCCAAGCCGGTCGCAAGCGAGGCAATGATTCATCAAAGGAGTCACGACTATGTCTGACCAATTTGAACTACAAGCAGAAGTACGAGAGGACCTGGGGAAAGGTGCGAGCCGCCGCCTGCGTCGTCTCGCTGATCACGTACCCGCCATTATCTATGGTGGTGAAAAGGACCCACAGCCCCTGACCCTGATCCGCAAGGACCTGGAAAAGGCGCTGGAGAACGAGGCCTTTTACTCCCACGTACTGACCATCAATGTCGGCAAGGATAAGCAGAAGGCTATTCTCAAGGACCTGCAGCGCCATCCCTCGCGGGAGAGTGTCATGCACGCGGATTTCCTGCGCGTAGATGAGAACCGGGCTATCAAGGTTCACGTACCGATTCACTTCGTCAACGAAGCCAAGTCCCACGGTGTCAAAACCCAGGGCGGCATCGTCCAGCACCAGGAAACGGACATTGAAGTCCAGTGTCTGCCGGCTAACATCCCCGAGTACATCGAAGTTGATATGCTCGAGGTGGAAATCGGCCAGATCATCCACTTGTCAGACATCGCCCTGCCGGAAGATGTGATCTCCGTTGCCCTGGCCCTGGGCGAGGACCACGACCTGGCAGTCGCCTCCATCATTGCACCCAAGGGCGGCAGTGAAGCTGACGAAGAAGAAGCAGAAGCAGCTGATGCTGATGCTGATGCTCCCGATGCAGACGCTGAAGCTGAAGGCGACAGCGAGGACTAGTAGCCTCGCTGCAGGCGGCACTCGCGTTGACTGCAATCAAGCTTATCGTTGGACTCGGCAACCCCGGTAGTGAATACCGGGGCACCCGCCACAATGCCGGCGCAGACTTCGTGGAAGAACTGGCCAGGGTTGGTGGTGGCTCACTGCACGCCGAGTCCCGTTACTTCGGGCTGGCCGACAGGATAAATTTTGACGGCCACGACCTGCGCCTGCTGATTCCAACTACCTTTATGAACCGCAGCGGCCAGTCCGTCGCGGCCATGGCGTCGTTCTTCAAGATTGCCCCGGAGCAGATTCTGGTCGCACACGATGAACTCGATATCTCACCGGGGACCGCTCGCTTCAAACGCGGCGGCGGTCACGGCGGCCACAACGGGTTACGCGATATCATCCCCGCCCTGGGCAACAACAAGGATTTCCATCGCCTGCGTATCGGCATAGGACACCCCGGACACGCCTCCAGGGTAAGCGGTTACGTGCTGAGCAAACCCTCGGCGCAGGATCGCGAGCGTATCGATGCCAGCATCACCGAGGCTATAGGCGCGCTACCACTGCTGCTCGATGGCGATGCCACCAAGGCAATGACGAGGCTACACAGTTTCAGCGCCAATTGAACTGACTCAATCACAGGCCATTTACACAGGAAAGTCACATGGGTTTCAAATGCGGAATTGTAGGCCTGCCGAATGTCGGTAAGTCTACCCTGTTCAACGCCCTAACCCGGGCGGGTATCGATGCGGAAAACTTCCCTTTTTGTACCATCGAGCCCAATGCCGGCGTGGTACCGGTCCCCGACCCGCGCCAGACACTGATCGCGGAGATCGTGCAGCCCGAGCGGGAAGTCGCCACGACCATGGAGTTCGTAGACATTGCCGGCCTGGTGGCGGGCGCGTCAAAAGGCGAGGGTCTGGGCAATCAGTTTCTGGCCAACATCCGCGAAACGGATGCCATCGCCCACGTGGTGCGCTGCTTTGCAGACGACAACGTTATCCATGTAGCCAACCGTATCGACCCCAAATCTGACATCGAGATTATCAACACCGAGCTGGCACTGGCCGACCTTGAAAGCTGTGAAAAGCAGCTGCAGAAGGTTAATCGCACCGCCAAGGGAGGTGACAAGGAGTCCATCGCCATCAAGGCGCTGCTGGAAGACAAGTTACTACCACACCTGAACGAGGCGCTGCCAGTGCGCTCACTCACACTGGATGAGGCGGAGCAGGCGCTTATCGGACAACTGTTTCTGCTCACAGCCAAGCCCACCATGTATATCGCCAACGTTGACGAGGAGGGCTTCGAGGACAACCCGTACCTGGACACCGTGCGCGAAATAGCCGAGCACGAAGGCGCCATTGTGGTTGCTATCTGCAACAAGCTGGAATCGGAAATTGTTGAGCTCGAAGACGAAGAACGCCTGGAGTTTCTCGCGGACCTGGGCATGGACGAACCGGGCCTGGATAAGGTTATTCGCGCTGGCTACGATCTGCTGGGACTGCAAACCTACTTCACCGCTGGCGTAAAAGAAGTGCGGGCATGGACCGTGAAAATCGGCGCCACGGCGCCCGAGGCCGCTGCTGTTATCCACACCGACTTCCAGAAAGGCTTCATACGCGCCGAGATCATTGGCTACGACGACTTCATCGCCTACAAAGGCGAACAGGGCGCCAAGGATGCGGGACGCTGGCGCCTGGAAGGCAAGGACTACGTGGTGCAGGACGGGGACGTGATCCACTTCCGCTTCAACGTCTAGGAAAAGGCAGGAAACCGTCCGCCCGTGGAAGGGAAAATGCGCCTTATCACCTCCCCCACTCGCTTGACTTGCCCTGGCAAAATCGCGAAAATGCGCGCCACTTCAGGGACAGCAAGTCCCGAACTGATGTGGCTACGTAGCTCAGCTGGTTAGAGCACAGCATTCATAATGCTGGGGTCGGTGGTTCAAGTCCACCCGTAGCTACCACTTTTCTCCTTTTAAATTAATAGCTTAGGCAATACTCAAACCGATTTGATACTCTCTCTCCTCCCGACTGCGGGAGATTTGCGGGAGTGTTCATTTTTGATCAAAGTCAGAGTCGGTGCCGAGCTCCCAGACCAACTCACTCTCTCCACAGCTTCTATCAGTTCCCCGATTTCAGCTGCGGAATAATGGGTCGTGATCTGCCCATTTTTGTGACCCAGGAGCACCTGCCGGGTTTCATGACTGACACCTTTGGCCCGTAACCGGCGACCGAAGGTATGCTTCAAATCATGCACCCGCGCCTGAGGTAATCCAGCTTCCTCCCGCGCCCTGCGCCACGCCTTAGTATTGATGCGATCAACAGGCTGACCCTTCGAGTAGGTAAAAACATATTCCGGGTTCCTCCCGCGCTGGCGATTAATCACCGCCCGCGCTTCGGCATTCATCACTACCAGTCGATCCTCCCCATTCTTAACACCACCACCCGGGACAACAAAGACGCTGATTTTCAGCTCCGGAATTGATACTTCCCAATCCCACCGCAAACAAACCACTTCCTGTTCCCGCGTTCCAGTATTGACCTTGAACAAGGCCATTTCCCTTAAGTGTTCCGGCAAGCGCGCAAACAGCCTCGCCTGCTCGTCCCATGATAGGGGATATGGCTTTCGGGCATCGTCACAGTCGAGCAACTGCAGTAAAGGGGCTGTTTCAAGCCAGGTCAAACCCGAGTCATCCCGCCATAATCGGGCGGCAAGCGTCAGAATTCGCCGCACCACCGCCAGATCACGGTTTATGGTGTTTGCTCGCATACCCTGCTTACGACGATGCCGGATAAACGACTCCAGCGTGCCCTGATGAACCCGTCGCAAAGGCAGATCACCTATATGCGGGTCCAGAATCTTCAGGGATTGTGCATAGCGGCCAATACTGCGCTTATGCTGGTTATCCAGCAGAAACTTGGTGGCCGCTTGCCGAAAAGTACGCTCCACTCGAATGCCGTAAACACTCGCCTTACGCATCTCTTCCAACCGTCGAATCAGGTACCTTTCCGCCTCCTCGAGCTCGCTTGTTCCAGTGCTCTCGTGAAGTCGGCCATACCCCCTGACGCATTTATCAATGTGCCAGATGCCCTGGGTGCCTCTCTTGTAGAGGCCCGGGATTCGCTTTGACATAGGAAATCTCCTCTATGCTTTGGCGAACACCCACAGCGGCTCATATATTGCTCCGCCCAGGCGTCCATTTCAAGCCGATCAAAGGCAATGCCCTGCTTACCGATTGGAATCTCCGTGAGGCTTATCCGAACCTCCCGGTTGAATCGGTTCTTGTCCATTCCCAAATAACCGGGTGCATCACGCAAACGAATAAATCTGGGAAGAATCGAAGTCATCTCTCAGCGCCCTAAGTAGACAGCTGTGATCTGCTCTCTGACATGGCCCAGCTCTTTGCTGATGGTCAAGCGGGCCTCGTGATCCCTTCGTATTTGAGCGTCGCTGAGTTTTGCTTTGGAAGGCCCACCCGCATGGGGTGATGGCCAGCCAGTGAGCTCCAGGTAGCGTTGTTGAGCATAGGCGTGGCGCAAGCCATGCATTTTCGATAACCCGGCATTGGCAGTGTGGCGCTCGTAGATTCTCAGCTGCTCGATGTACTGCCGGCCACCGGGGATCAGAGAACCCAACCCGGCCAGTTGTTTTGCCTGTTCCAGTAAAGCTCGCTGCTCTATGGTGCGAATGGGCACCGTGCGTTCTCGCCCGCCCTTGGTCCAGCTGGCCTTGAGATGCAGGTGCTTGCCCCGCTCCGCCCAACGGGGCTGGATCTTGAGGGCTTCTTCCCGCCTTAGCCCAAAGGCCTGTTGCAGGCGCAGGCTCATGCGAACGTGTTCATCCTTGACCTGAGCGAGTTGCTCCTGGGCCAGGTCTTTCGCCTTGCTCTGCTCGGACACAAACTGCCGGTCCGGTATGCCATAGAAATCGTTACTGCCGGCTACTACAGCCCGTTTGTTCACCTTCTCTGCCCACCAGCGCAAACAGCTCATCCGGTTCTTGATGGTGCCAGGGGAGAGGTTTTGTTTGAGCCACAGGTCCACCAGGGTCTGGACATGCTTTTGCTTCAAAGAAGTGGCCTTCAATTGTCGGAACCCCAAGTCGTGCAACTGGTTGGCGATGGCGCTCAACTGGCGCTCTCGGCCCACCCGGGTTTCGAAGCTGCCTTCGTGGCTGTGTTTGCATAACAATTTCAGTTGGTAGTTCAGGTCTCGCATAGTGTTGCATCCGTAGGTGAGTGTTTCTGATCACCTGGCAACATTGCTGCGCAGGCCTGCCGAAGCAGTACGATCACGGGACACCAATCCCGGTTGACCTGAATGTGTCTGGCCATAGACAACACGGTGTGTTTTCGCAAGAAAACTGGCCCGTGCAAACCAACGGTTAGCCAGCCTTGGGCTGGGGTGGAATTTCCTCCTTTTTGAATTGAGCAGAACGCACTGACCGCCAGTGTGCTTGCGGGGTTTAAGGAAACTGTCGAGTACCCAGGGCACGAGTGCCCTGACATCAACAGCGGTTATTGAACATATGCCCGTAACTAGCGGGAGAGATTTGAAAGAGCGGTACCCAGATGATGCGGTACCGTGATGGTTCGAAGATGGACCCGGTCAGGACTGACCGCTGCGTCATAGTGGTCCTGAATGACGCATTCGGCAGATTCCAAAACAACCGGATTCCGCCTACCCCTTTCGCTTACGCAAGGTGGGGTCTTCCTTGCCACTTTAAGCGCAGTGGCAGCGACAAGTGGCTCTACTATACGAACCCGAAATATGGCTGTCACAGAGAATTCAACCCGAATCGGGTGTGGTTTTAACGGACGCCTGGTGATTTGACTGTCAGGAGTGGAGCGGAAATTACGCTTCAGGGGAACGGAGGGCTGCTTTGAGCTCGTATATCCGCAAACTTAGGTACTTGGTGAAGTGGTTCCAGTGGAACCACTCATGAAATCGCATGTTGCAGAAGTGTTGCTGAGTTTATTGCCGTAGAGCGCGGGCGCCCACGTCACTACCCGCTGCGCTCGGCAGTGACTTGAGCGCGTGCTTACCGGCGCAACACCTGTTCCAGTGTCGAGAGTGCCTGCGCACGTCGGACCGGGGTCATTTTTCTGATGTTGTGGAGCTTCCACTGTACGGCCGGCAGCTCGCTAGCAATGGCGTGCTCCAGCAACTTCCACTGCGGGTCGCCCGACTTAAAGGACAGCAGAAACGCTTTTTCGTTGTCCGTTAATTGCTGGCTGATCGACCGAATCATGCGGTCCCGCGTTTGACTCAGCTCCTCCACGCTGATCTCTCGCAGAGTCATCCCCTTGAACTGTTGATCGAACACCGGTTGCAGTGGAAGCGGATTGGGATCCAGCAACTCGGCTATCGGCCGGTTGCTGCTCACCAGATACACCAAGAAGCAATCCATCAGCGCTGGCGTTATTCCTCCGCCTGACAAAAGCTGCATCACGTCGAACAGGTCGCGAGGGTGCTGCCGGTCAAGCGCAGCGACCAGTTTACCGGCGTACACTTCATCCGCAACGAGCACCTGTGTTTCGACATACCCGAACTGGTCCGCCACGGATTCGCTTACCGCCATTTGTACTGCAGGCATTATGCTGCCGCGGAGCACCGGCGAGACTTCCACTTTGATGCTGACACCCCCCGCCGCGATCTGCAGCCGCTGGACTCGACCAGCCTCGCCCGCCGCAGCCGTTACCTTTGCACCCTGAATCACCCGACGGATCTTGTCCGCAATCCGGCCAAGGCCACCCTCAATTGCCCCAAGCGCATCATCGCGATCGTCCAGCGGCAGGTAGGTGAGATCGATATCTACGGACAGGCGCGGGAAATCACAGATAAAGAGGTTGATTGCCGTGCCACCTTTAAGTGCAAAGCAAGGCTCAGAGGCTACCAATGGTAACACTCGCACCAAAAGCTCCACCTGGCGAAAGTAGGGATTGCTCCTATCCAGCATGAAAAGCCTCTGGCACCGTTATCTGGTAGCGCTTGTCCAGTTTTCCACCACGGGTCACCAGGCGCTTGCCCCGCCCCAGGTCTACCGCATCAACTTCAACGCGCTTCAGCCACGGATAGTCATAGCGAGTGGCAAAGAACAAGAACAGGCGCTTTGCCTCATTGTGGAGACAAGACTGTAAAAGCGTGTTCACCACAGCGGGCCGCAGTGAGGTCAACCCCTCGAACAGCTCGGCGGCAAATGTAAAGGAAGTAGGTGTTTCGTCCACCTGGCTCAGCACTTCGAGGATCGCGCGCTCGGGTGCCGAGCCCTGCATTGACCAATCGCGCACCTGCGTAGGCAACTGCACCCAACCTACCCCCGCGTCGCCTTCGAACAGTTTCCTGCGATGGAAATTCCAGCGCACGTCCAGCGGGACCCGCTCCACCCAGCCCGGCAAGCGACCCTGCGTCCATACATGAACAGCGGCATCGCCACCGAGCGAGAGGTAATGCGCCAACCCCTGACGATTCAGCGCGCTTACTCCCCCCAGGTGCAGTTGAAACCCCCCAAGCCGTTGCAATCCAAGGATAACGCCCTCCCAGGTAACGGGGTATCCCGGGCGGGCGTAGACGCGACTACCCAGGCGTATCAGCCAGCCACTCTGTACGTATTTTCGGACCAGTTGGGGCGAATAGCCGTTTGCAGTCAACCAGGTGCTGGGAATGGCGACCCCTTCCGGGATCATACGTGCCAACTGGTTCAATATATTTTTCTTTTGTATACTCATGGTTTATTTATAGCTAATTTTTCAAACTTATTCTACCGATGGTTCAAGTATATAGAATATGATAAACCACCAGTGCATTTATCTACTATATGCTAAACCGACACGTGAGCTAACAAAGCGCCACTGAATCATGCCAAAAAACGGTATTGGCAAATTAACTCGTCCAAACCGGGATAATCCCGCTCCCGATGCTCACGCAACTTGTTGATTTGCAACCAAAATTGACCCATTAACCCCCCCGGATTTGCATCGAATTTTGACCCACGTATAACCCCTCCCTGCAAAAATAATGAGCAGGGGTAACAGGAGTGATAGACGTGGCACTAGTAAGTGTAATTCGACGCTGGCATCTGCGGGATGGCATGCCCATCCGGGAGATTGCCCGCCGCACAGGACTGTCCAGAAACACGGTCCGCAAATACCTGGCCAGCAAGGAACTCGAGCCGGCCTACCCCTCGCGCAAGTCCCCGAGCAAACTGGACAGCTACGAGGAGACCTTAACCAACTGGCTGTTCCGCGAGTCCCGCCGCCACCGGAAGCAACGGCGCACAGTGAAGCGACTCTACAAAGATCTGGTGGGGCTGGGCTACACCGGCTCTTACGACCGCGTCGCGGCGTTTGCCCGCCAGTGGCGCCAGGCACAGCAGGACGCTAAGTTGCAGGCTACGAAGCATGCCTATGTGCCGCTCCAGTTCGCCCCCGGAGAAGCCTTCCAGTTCGACTGGAGCGAGGACTGGGTCAAGATCAACAGTGACCTTTCCCCCGCCAGGGTAACCAAGACAAGTGAGAGATTTTCCCCTAAATTGACCCAATGGAGGGCTCAATATGAAGGGAAAACGGTACTCCGAGGAGCAGATCATAGGCATCCTCAAGGAGCATGAGGCTGGCGTCAAAGTCGCTGATCTGGTGCGCCAACATGGCATCTCCGAGCAGAGCTTTTATCGCTGGAAGTCCAAGTTCGGCGGTATGGAGGTCTCGGAAGCTAAACGGCTCCGGGAACTTGAGTCGGAGAATGCCCGTCTGAAGAAATTGTTGGCTGAGGCCGAGCTGGATAAAGCCATGCTGCGGGATGTAGTGCAAAAAAAGTGGTGAAGCCGGCAGGTCTTAAACGACTTGTCGGCTACCTCCAGGAGACCTACGCTATCAGCGAGCGCAGGGCCTGTCGTTTGGTGCCCGTCAGCCGGAAAGCCATGCGATATGCCCTGCAGCGTCCGCTGATGGACGCGCCAGTGATCGATCGGCTTAAGGTGCTGGGAGAGCAGTACCCGCGCTATGGCTACCTCATGCTGCATGCGTTTCTGCGGCGTGAGGACTTGGCTATCAACAAGAAGCGGACCTACCGGTTGTATACCGATCTGGGGATGCAGCTCAGGACAAAGCGGCGCAAGAAGCTAGTTAGGCCTAGAATTCCGATGAAGGTACCAACACGGACCAACCAGCGCTGGTCACTGGATTTTGTACACGACCAGCTAGCCAATGGCCGCAGGATTCGGATTCTGAATATCGTCGACGACTATTTCAGGGTATGTGTCGGGCAACTAGTCGACTTCTCGATCTCTGGTGCACGCATGGCACGGTACCTGGGTGAGCTGGCAGAATGCCGAGGCAAACCAGAGCGGATCGTGATGGATAATGGACCGGAAATGACCAGCAAGGCCATGTTCTTTTGGAGTCAGGAGAGCGGTGTTGCTCTGCAGTTCATCCAGCCAGGCAAGCCCACACAGAACGCATTTGTAGAATCGTTCAACGGCAGGTTTAGGGATGGATGCCTGAACCAACATTGGTTCCAGGATTTGGCGGATGCCAGGAAAACAGTCGGGGATTGGCGCGAGCATTACAATACAGTTCGACCCCATAGCGCCCTGAATTACCAACCACCTGCTGCCTTTGAGCAGGCAGCTTAACGATGTGAATTTCTCTCAAAGGAACTGGTTACCCTGAGGGGGAAAGGTCACCACCGCACTAGCTATCCTAATGCTCTCGTCATGTAAGATTCGTATTGTTGTTCCCGAAGGTGGTAGTGTTGCGACCCAGTCCGGGGCATATAGTTGCGCTTCAGGTAAAACCTGCAATATAGAGATAGTTGATTTTTTCTTCGACCAGACCTTCATCGCAAAACCTGCTAACGGCTACACATTTAGATCCTGGAAAAAAGCTGATAGGCGTTTCTGCGGCCGCGATCCCAAACCTTGTCGATTGGCTACAAAGGGCCTGAACGCCAATGATGTATTGCGACCAGTAATGCTGAGCTTTTTTGAGGCGGCTGATGAGGTATTTTACCTACAGCCGGTATTTGAGCCCGTATCCAGTTCTTCGACTTGTAGCGTATTTTTTTCAGGTACCCCGTTTTGCAATCAAGGAACCTTTCCTAACTGCAGAGTAACCTTTCAGCAAGC
The DNA here is from genome assembly GCA_963765545.1 of uncultured Gammaproteobacteria bacterium. Lineage (GTDB taxonomy): Bacteria > Pseudomonadota > Gammaproteobacteria > Pseudomonadales > Halieaceae > JARRPM01. The sequence goes on from CAVXWW010000004.1 coordinate 1,848,446, forward strand.
ACAGCAAGTTGCTTGGTTTCAGAGCTATTCCGAGATCGTGAAAATTTTAGGTTGTCATGGCAAACTAACCGATATACAGGCACTCTCAAACCAAACGGTTGCAACGTATCATTGGGGGGGCGATGCAACGGATAATCTTCTCATAATCGTTATGAGCGATGCCCTTGGTGACGAGCCAGAGGCTACTGCCATTGATTCATCAAGGATTGATTCGGGGTTATAGCAGAATCCAATACGACCTTAGTTAGGCGAGACTGTGTGAACAGCGAACTCTGCAATAGGGAGAGTGAAAACAGCACTATTCGCTACTGTCGCAAACCCGGATGTACAAGCGCTCTACGAGCGACTTGTTGACGCCGGCAAGCCCAAAATGTGCGCACTCGGGGCTGCCATGCGAAAGTTGGTGCACATTTGCTGCGGCGTCTACAAGAACCAGCAGCCCTACCAGCCGCAGGCTTTTCTGTCTTAGGTATTTTCTTCAGGGCCACCTGATCGAAGATCTGTAGTTCTGGCTTTAACGGGAGCGAGCTGGGGAGTGCAACGCGCTCGTGTTAACTTGGCCGCGATAGTCGAGCGGGCACGCTATTGTCGACAGAAGGAAGAAGGAAGAAGGAGTAAAAACTGGTTGCGAAGCAAGACGGTATCTATACTTACGAAGGTGGGGGCGTCTATATCATCTATACTTCAGGCCGTTTATATCTTCTATTCTCTAAGGAGTAGCTGGTACTTCGCCCACCGCCGGGGTCTTTCCTGAGTGCGCCACGGTCTATGAGATCGAGAATATCCCGGTAGGCGGTATCCTGGGAGCATTTTGCGAGTTTCGCCCACTTGGAAGTTGTTAGTTTTCCGTCAAATCCATCCAGGACTCGGTTCAGCACCTTGATCTGGCGTTCGTTCAGGGGTTCCTTGGCAAACTGTTCCCAGAACCGCGCCTTGTTCATAACAGCGGCAAGTTTTTCCTGTGCGCCTTCAATTGCCCGGTAGAGGCACTGCAGAAACCAGGTGAGCCAGGGCGTTACGTCGAGTTCACCTTTTTGGGTGCGCTCCAGCAGGGTGTAGTAATCGTTGCGTTCGATGCGGATTCGGGCCGACATGCTGTAAAAACGCTGCGCCGATCTGTCCGCGCGCGCCAGCGCCATATCGGCAATGGCTCGCGCGATACGGCCATTGCCATCGTCAAAGGGGTGGATGGTCACAAAATGCAGATGTGCCAGGCCGGCGATCACCAGCGGATCGAGATCGCCGGGGGCCTCGAACCACGCCAGGAATCTTGCCATTTCCTCCGGCAGACGATCTGCTGGGGGGGCTTCGTAATGAACTTTTTGTCGCCCTATCGCGCCCGAGACGACTTGCATGGGACCACCGCTGTCCTTGCGCCACTGGCCTACCAGAATTTTGTGCATCCCGCTGCGCCCTGTAGGGAAAAGGGCAGCATGCCAGCCAAAAAGTCGGTCTTCGGTGAGGGGGGCCGCGTAGTTGCCGGTCGCGTCCAGCATCATTTCGACAATACCATCGATGTTTCGGTCTGATGGAACAAGGCCGGCAACATCCATTCCGAGTTGCCTGGCGATGGAAGAGCGAACCTGCTCTCGTTCCAGCGTCTCGCCCTCGATCTCGCTGGATTTGACGACCTCTTCCGTCAGGGTTTGCAGGTGGGCCTCATCGCGCAAATCAAACCCCAGCCCTTCCATTTTTCCCAGCAGGCGGCCCTGCTCGCGCGAAACGTGGGCGAGAAGGCTGGCCAGGGCGTCGTTGTCCCAAGTGAATGTGGGCCACCCTTTTCTGCTCCAGATATACATCTTATCTCCGCACAATATGCGGATAATATGGCCGTTATTCTCCGCAAAGTCAAGAGTAAAGTCCGCTTCGATTGCGGAGAATAGATTCGTTAATCTCCGCATCGTTGCTGATAACGGCAACTTCCCCAGCAAAGTACGCGGGAGATTTGCGGGACTTGTAGTGAAAAGTTGTGCTCGGTGGTGAAAAATGCGCTGTGGATGCTGGTGCGCCAGTCTGGTGATTTAAGTTAATAAAAACAATCGGTTAAAAACATCCAGCAAAATTCATAATGCTGGGGTCGGTGGCCGAGGCGTCGGACCGTCAAGCCCACCCGTAGCTACCATTTTTTCCCTTTAAAACAGTCGTATACAAACAAAACATTTCCACAATACCCTGTTCGCGCAGCCATTTTTTCCAGTGGGCGACCGGAGGAATAGGCAAAAAGAAGCCCGCCAAAGGCGGGCTCCTGGATTTGACTCGATTGCGGGTCTACCCAGCCTTGCTTTGAGCCAACCTGTGCATGGCGATGCCATGTCAGCCGGGCGGGCGCGACTCCAGTTGATTCAGGCAGAGAAACTATCGTTGCGCTCAACGACTACCGGTGGAAAAAGCATTGTCGCAGACTATTACAGTTACCAGTAGCAGCTTGAAGTTGGAATTCGCCATGGACAGGTTCATGCTGTGCCGGGAGAGCTGGCGAACAGAGGCTTAACCTCAACCCCGGTCACGGCACCAGTTCAAATGCACCCGCATCGCAGCCGCCACCCTGTGGCCTCAAGACGCCGCGCTGGTCCGTGGCGGGACAGGTCGCAACCGCCGCCGCGTCGATCGCCGGGCTGCCTGCGGCCAGGAGGTGGGTCAGCGTACCACCGCCGTTGTCCGCGAGCGGACCCAGCAGCGGGTCCGTGGCAGGCTGGTCACCCGGTCCGACCAGGTTGCAGCTGTTGTCACCGTCGACGTTACCGCCGGCGGAGGTGATGGTGGCCGCACCGCCGCCCTCGATGGCACAGGCCGGTGATCCGGGTATGCCCTCGAGGATATTTCCGGTCAGTGTGGCACTGGCGGGCGCGCCGAAGGTTGCCACGAGTATCGCCGACGCAGTGCCAGCCGGAGAGCTGTTGCCAGCAAAGGTCGAGTGAGTCACCGTCAGGTCACCGTCGGTGTGGAAGATGCCGCCGCCGTGCCAGACGGTGGAGACATTGCCGCTGAAGGTGCTGTTGACGACCGTGGCATTACTCAATGTACGAAGGCCGCCGGCGATATCGCCGCTACTGTTGCCACTGACAGTACTGCCGGTAATGGTTATGGCACTGCCGAAGAACCCGTAGATGCCGCCGCCGGGTTGATTCACACTACTATTGTCTTGCACCGAACTGTCGGTGAGGTTCAGCACCGCGTCAGCAGCATTGTAAATACCCCCGCCGCCGAACTCGAAGTTCGCCGGGCCGGCGCTGGTTTCGGTATTGTCGCGCACCACCACCCGCTCCAGGTCCAGCCGACCCCGGTTGAGGATGCCACCGCCCTGCGGCGCACCGACGCCATCGGCAATCGTAAGGTCGTTCATGCGCAGTGTCGCACCACCGGCCACCTCAATCACCCTGGACGTCAGGTTGCCGCTGATCACGAGCCCCGGTGCACCCGACCCGTCCACGGTCACGCTGCGTTCGACAACGAGTTGACCAGTGGTCAGCGCCAGGGTGTCCCCGGCGAGGACGGGGTCGAAGCTTATCGTGCCACCCGAAGTGATCTCGGCCAGCGCCTGGCGCAGGGAACCTTCGCCACTGTCATTGGTGTTAACGACGGTTATCGCCGTAGATGGCGGCGGAATTTTCAGGCGCACCTCGTCGAGCAGCAGCGAGCCGCCCCGCGGTAGCGCGAAGCCGTACCCCCATACTTCGGTCAGGTTGAGGCCATCGTCAGGTGCGCCGGCTGGTTGCTCGGCGCTGCGCGTGAAATCCGTAAACGGTACTACCACCTGCTGCCAGCCGGTGAAATCATCGGTGAACGTCGCCTCCCAGCGCTCGGCCGTGTCGGGTGCCTGGTACACGCGCACGTAATCCACCGCCATCGACTGTGGCAGGGGAATATCGGGATCGACGTCGCCACCGAAGTCGCCACCCATTGCCACGTTGAGCAACAGGAAGACCGGGTCGTTGAAAACCCACGGACCCGGGACATCTGCGGGTGAGGCCGTGTGGTAGAGGATCCCGTCAACATACCATTTGATCAGGTCCGGTTGCCAATCCACGGTAAACGTGTGGTAGTCGTTGTACACGGGTTCATTGAAGGTGTAGATGTTGCCGTAACTCCCGCCGCCTGAGTAGCCCGGTCCATGCACGGCGCCGAAAATTTCATTGGGCAGCCGACCGACGAACTCCATGAAATCGATCTCGCCGGCCTGTGGCCAGCTGACCAGGTCGATGTCTGTGCCCAGGCTCCAGAAAGCCGGCCAGATACCCGCGCCCTGGGGCACCAGTATCCGCGACTCGATCCTGCCATAGGCGAACTCAGCCTTGCGTTCGGAAATCAGACGGGCCGAGGTGTATTCACAGGGCCCGTAGTAGCAGTCCAGCGAGCCGTCAGCCTCCCGCACTGTCAGCACCATGTTGCCCTGGCCGTCGGTGGAGGCATTGGCCGGGCTGTCGGTATAGTACTGCAGCTCCGATTTGCCCCAGCCGGGCATGCCGCTGCGGCTGCCGTCGCCGATTTCAAACGTCCAGTTGTCTGCGTTGGGGAGTGTACCGGCCGGCTCGTTGAACTCCTCGCTCCAGGCCAGCCCCCAGCCTGCGGGGCCCGGATCGGGGGCGCGATTGTCCTTGAGCTGGACCGTTACCGGTGCGCCCGTGCCGCTGCCGTAATACCAGAATGTCAACGCCTCGCCTTCGGACCAGTCATTGCCAATAGGGAAATCCTGGCTGAAGCTGGCGCCCGTGCCGCCCGACTGAATGGGCTGGCCGTCGAAGGTCTGGCCTGCGACCTGAAACTCGTCTGACTTGCAATCCAGGCCAGTTGCCCGGGCGCGGAAATGGAATACCAGGTCAAGGTCGCCGTCGCGGTCGACATCCTCCTCATGACGCTTTACCTCCCCGGTCTTTTTGTTGGTATGGGTTTCGCTGGCATTACCCAGGGTAACCGTTGTGTGATCGACCGTCAGGGCATCGAATGTTTTCGTGGTAAGCAACTGCACCGGGATCACGCCTTTGCCACCCTTGCACACATTGCCCTTGACCACGGTCTCGACCACCGTTTCACTGTCGACCTTGAGCACACCCTCGATGCGATCCTGTCCCGGTCTGGCGAGCGGGTCACCTGCCAGCAGCTCCAGTATAGATAGCGTGGTGCCGGCGCCAGCCTCCCACAGGTAGGGGAATTGCTCAAAATCGTCCAGCAGATTTTTGTCGTATTCATCGTTCTCGACAATGTAAGCAATTGACTGTCCCGCCTGCCCGAGTGTCACGTCGATCGGGTTGGAAAGTTTCAGCGGGACCGGCTTGTTACCCTCCCACTTGTTGTTGTCGAAGGTCTCCACTGAAAACGACAGCTCGGATGGGCCACCGTTGACAAAGGTCAGCTTTCCGAACGCGGGAACGTAGTCGCGCAGTGGTATGGCCACACCGGGCTCCGTGGAGTAGTCGACCGAAACCTGTGCCGGGTCGTCACTGTTCATCGGCCGGTTGAGTTTGACGGTGATGTCACCGGTCGTTCCTTCTTCTATGTTGTAGCCGCCCGCTGAGAATGAGACCGCCAACTCAGAAATCTCGGCAGCGCCGTAGAGGACCGCGTCATCGACGTAGTAAGTTACCAGGCCGGGGGTTGAGAGCGAGCCGAGCGTCCAGCCGTGCACCTGGGTCAGGGTGAAGCCATCGTTCGGGGCCCCGTTGCCGATTTCCTTGCGCACGAAGCTGGCAAACGGAAACTGCAACGACTGCCAGCCGTCGAAGTCATCAATGAAGCCCACGGTCCATCTTTCAGCATCGTCGAAGCTGGAGCCGGGGTTGCGGTTGTCGAGGACGTCAAGGAATATAAAGCTGCCGGTGTTTTGTCCATAGAACCAGATTCCCAGGCCCTCGTAAGCGCTCCAGTCCTGAGGTGTCCAGGTATCCACAGCGGCATTTTCAAACCCGTGAATAAAGCCCGCGAAGCCCGCCACGTCGGTGGTCATCGCAAACACATTATTGCCGGCAGCGGCGCCAGGAACGGGCGCCGGCGGGGTGTCGGTGGTGGCGATAGCGATCGGGCTGCCATCAGAAAACGTATAAAAGCCTATCGGAACGCCGTTGGCGTCGGAGCCGGACGGCAGTCCATTCTCGAAATCATCGATTATCTGCCTCGGTTCCGCCAGTGGTCCATCTGAAAATGCCCAGTAATCGGTACGGAAACTGACGTCAGAGCCGCTGTTGCCGATAACCGCAATAACGACATTGATTAGCTGACCGTTGCCGCCATTGGCCGTAGCAACCGGGTCGAGCAAGCCGTTACCGCCGGTAAAGAATGTATTGTCATCAAAGAAGTCCGCCAGCGGGATGGATACCAGTTGCCAGCCGCCGCCGCTGACCGCGCAGGGCCCGCTGGGAGATACTGTACAGTTGTACTGGAATTCGTCGTCGTCAGCCTCGCTGGTCGCTTCGTCGCCGTTGTCATCCTCCTGCAGATTGATCTCGAGCGTATAGTCCTGCCCGGCGTCCGGGTTGATCCAGAAGTTGAAGTGTGTACTTGTGCCCGTATCGGTCGGGCTGGTGCGGCCGAAGGCGCCGAAGAAACCGGGTACTCCACCGGACCCCCAAACGGTATCAAGGGAGAAAGCACCGCCGTTTTCAGGGGGGATATCACCGGAGGCGCTGATGCCGCCACCGCCGACGGCGCCGTTAATGGCAAACCAGCCATTGCCAAACGGATCGCCGTGTTCCATGTCATCGAAAACAATGACGGAGTCGATCAGCGGACCGCCCGAAGTGAAGGAGAACTGGTCGAAATCAACCTCTACGACTGAGCCGGAACCGCCCTGCACCCCGGCGATGACCACAACCACTTCGTCGAGGCTGCCGTTAAAGCTGCCGTCGCCGCCGGTTCCCGAGTCGACAAAGCTGCTCAGCGGGGCGCTCAAGAGCACCCATTGATCGTCAAAGGCGGTGGCGGGGAAAGTGGCGTCAAGCCGAAAGGAATCCTCACTGCCGTCGGTCCAGCCGTTGCCGTCGAGGTCCTCACGAACAGTGATCTCCAGGGTGTATTGGTCCACCGTTGCATTCGACTGGTTCAGGATCCAGACGTTGAACCAGGGTTCGGCCGGTGGAGCAACCTGCGCCGCATCGTCGAAATTGCGGAACATCCCCCCGTAAAAACCGCTTGCCGTGCCTTCGCCTCCCCAGCCGGTGTTGAAATAATGGCTGCCTTCCTTGGGGCGGTCATCCGCGGGCCCGCCGCCGCCACCCGCCGCATTGCCGCCGAAAAAGTTCCAGTCGCTGCTGTCGCCGTCATTGAAGTCGTCGATGACGATCGCCGGGCCGGCCGCGGCAGCCCCGGTGCTTAACATTCCTGTGGTTGAAAGAACTAATAGAATCAGTGATATAGCAGAAAAAGATGCAGCTCGGTTGAACATTATCATTGGAAAGTTCCCTCGCAGAATACGCCGCGCAGCCGTTTGTATATTCACTCAACGGGAAAACCTCCCGCTCTCGGCCGTGTCGCACCGATACACTGGCTGCGGAAACAATTGCACAACTTCACTATAGTTCATCTCAGGGAAACCGGTGTGCCGAAGTCAACGCTGCTCAAGCGCCTGATACGCATCGCCATCAAGCACGGTTTTTATGAGCGCCTTACTGCCCGGTTCGGCTCTCTCCCGCCGCCTCAATGTCTAGACTCTGTAGTGGTCAACTAATCCAGCATAGCCGATCACAGGAATCCCCCCTTAGCTCTGATTCGCCTTATCCTCGGTAAACTCTTTCTGTTGTTCGACTGTGCATTCACTACCAGGAACACCACCCGGGATCCAGCGCAGCAGGCGCGGGTTGAGTGGATGTATGAGTCGAAGAATATTATCGGCTATCTTGAGGAGCGCTTTGTTGAGACTTCGGCTGTTGCTGCCGCCTGAATACTGCATTCTCGGGAAAGAGTGTCGCCTGCTCACCGCAAATTCTTCTCCGGGAGCAGGCAGACAATTGACCCAACCATCAGCGCCTGATGGCAAGCTATTAGCCCCTTAGAAGGCGATTGCGACACCCTGGTACGCATGACCGGGGGGTAGCGCAGGGATGGAGCCGCTGGCACCGTGACGCTGATATAGCGCTTCAGCTCGGCTCTGAGTTCGAATGCTCTCTTGCACATCCTGTTTTTCGATGGCGTCCATAAATCCCGCAACGATCATCATCTCCGTTTCTGCTGTATCAACGCATTGGATACTGCTTAACTGGGCCTGCTCGGTAGACAACGCAGCTAACCCATCAACCGCGGGCTGATCCGGGCACTGCTTTGCGGTCGCATGGTTTGAGAGCCCAACTGCGAGGCTGAAGGCTGCGGCTGTAATAACGCTATTAAGTGTAGAATTTTTCATTGTGATATCTCCCGACTTTTTCTTTGACTGTTGTATTTCCGATTCGCAGTCCAACTCAGCGGCATGTGCCTCGGCTTAGAGAAGCAATCTAGGTGTTTTCCGGGTGAGATAAAATGGCTTTTCGGTGAGTTGCGGTAACTTGTCGGTGAACTGTGCGAATTCGTCGACGAGGTGTGGGCGTTATGATCGCCACCGCTGCTCTGGCCAAGTTGGGTTGGGGCGACCAGTTCAAGAATGGTCGACAGTTCAGTGCCTGCCTGGGCAGAGGATCACGGGGTTCACCTGGACTTTATCGAACCAGGTAAGCCCACACAGAACTCGTATATTGAGCGGTTCAACAGAACCTACAGAGATGAAATCCTGGAGCTGTATCTGTTCAGTTCGCTCTCTGAGGTACGCGACCTGACCAGCGAATGGATGAGGAAATACAACCAACAGCGGCCCCATGACTCCCTCGGAGACCTGGCGCCAGTGGAATATCTGGTGGCTGCAAAAAAGGCTGAAAACTCTAGTAATGCGTGGACCTAATCAGGGGATACTTACAGGCCTATCGAATCGGTTACCCAGATTCTTGTGTTTAGTTCGCAGGAACCGTTTCCACACGCCGCCATTCTAGGGTCGGAAACTTGTCGTTCCGAACCACGATACCCTTGCCCTCATCGATCTCGATCCAGCCAGGCTCGTCGGCATGTATCCAGAAACCGGAGATATCCCCGGCGAACGCATAGGGCGCCGCCAGGAATGCGGCAACAACAAAAATACGGCCAAATTTCACAGTTCACTCCACTTGTTTCACGAGTTCAGTTCGCGGGCAGTAAGCTTGCCCAACTGGGACATATGCACCTCGTCCGGGCCGTCTGCAATGCGTGAGAATCTCGCCAGTGTGAACACCTCGGGAATCAGGGTGTCCTGGCACACACCCATGCCGCCAAATACCTGCATGGCGCGATCCGCCACCTGCTGTGCCATGTTGGGTGCAACAATCTTGACCATCGAGATATAGGGAATCGCCGCTTTCATGCCCTGGGTGTCCATCACGTGAGCAGCCTGCTGGGTCAGCAACCGAGCCTGCTCGATATCACAGCGACAGCGGGCGATCTCATGCTGAACGCTGGTTTTCTTGATCAGCTTCTCCCCGAAAGCAACGCGTTCATCTGCTCGCGCACACATCAATTCAAGGCAACGCTGGGCCATCCCCACCAGGCCCATGGCGTACTGGAATCGGCCGGGGCCGAGGCGACCCTGGGCAATTTCAAAACCGCATCCCTCGCCTTTGATCATATTGCTCACCGGCACCCGGACATTGTCGAACAGGAACTCCGCTTCACCGCCGGGTGAGTGGAGATTGTCGAATACACGCAGCTCTCGCACCAGTTTCACCCCGGTGGTGTCGCGGGGCACTAAAATAGTGGAGTGCTGGCGGTGACGGTCGTTCTCCGGGTTGGATTTGCCCATCACCAGCATGATTTTGCAGCGCGGGTTGATTGCATTGGTGGTCCACCACTTGCGCCCGTTCAACACATATTCATCGCCGTCGCGGACGATCTCCAGCTCCATATTGGTGGCATCGGAAGAGGCGACCTGGGGTTCGGTCATGGCGTAGGCGCTACGAATTTCACCCGCCAGAAGGGGCTTCAGCCACTGCTCCTGTTGCTCCTGCGTACCGTACTTTGCCAGTACTTCCATATTGCCGCGGTCCGGTGCGTTGCAGTTAAACACTGCCTGGGCCCAGATCACCTTGCTCATGGTCTCGAACAGCGGGGCAATTTCCACGTTGGTCAGGCCCGGGCTCCAGGGCTCATACTCGTGAGGGAGGAATAAATTCCACAGGCCCTCGGCCCGGGCCAACTCACGCAGCTCGTCAAACCAGGGCGGCGTCTCCCAGAGATTATCCTGGTCAAGCGTCCATTCGTTCCAGTCGTGTTCACGAGGATAGATATGCTCCTTCATGAATACTTCCAGTTTGGCGTTGAGCGCCATCACTTTTTCGCTTATTTCAAATCCCATGTTCGCTTTCCTCAGTTTGTATAGCGGGAGGTCAACCCCTTCACCGCCTGGTAAAATTCATTCACCGTATCCTGCACGATATCGGCTGCGCTCTTTACTTCATCGATACGCCCTACCACCTGGCCTGACAGCGGAATCGCCGCCTCCATATCCCCGCCGAAATAGAGCTCGGGTATCCCCGTCAGGTGTTCCATGGCGTTGAACGCACCCAGTGGCTCCAGCATTTCAGTACGCTTCGTGCGCAGTGCACGCAGGGCGGGACGCGATTGTTGGTTGAGAAACACCGTATCCGTTTCCTTCGCCGCAACCACCGCCTGCTTCCAGTTGCTGTGCACTGGCGAGTCAGAACTACTGAGCATACGGGTACCCATCTGCACACCCTCGGCGCCCATGGCAAAGGCACCGGCCATGGAAAGGCCGTCGCACATACCGCCGGCGGCTATGATCGGTAAATCCGTGCGGGAACGAATCAGTGGCAGCAGAACCATGGTAGAGACCGGGCTCGGGTTCTTGAAACCGCCGCCCTCGCCCCCTTCAACCACCAGGCCGTCCACGCCGCAGTCGATGGCTTTCAGCGCCATATCCAGGGTAGGCACGACGTGAAACACCTTGATGCCCGCTTCCTGGAACCCCTGTGTGCAGACATTGGGGCTGCCCGATGACGTGGTGACAAATTTTATATCCTGCTTGATCACGAAATCGACAATGTCGGTGCCTTTGACGTAGGACAGGGCCACGTTCATGCCAAAGGGCTTGTCGGTGAGGTCGCGCATTTTGGCCACCTCGTTGCGGATGTTGTCGAACTCACCAGAGGCGGTTTCGATAACCCCCATACCGCCGGCATTGCTGACCGCGGAGGCCAGTTGGGCGCGGGCAATCCAGCCCATGGGAGCCTGGATGATGGGGTAGTCGGTACCGGTCATTTCGGTGACGCGGTTCTTCATGGGACGTGCTGTGGTCATGCTCTAACTCTAATACCTGTGTCTGATTACGCGACGGAAAGCATCGTCTCCACGCCGGTACCCTGTAGCAGGGTGTCGACAATTGCGCGATCTGCATCACTCAAAGCCCTGTAACGTTCGTTGGTCCACATAAGGCACTTGGCCTGGTAGGGAAAGGTCTGCTGGGTCCAGCGAGCGCCATCGATTTCGGACTCCCAGGTCTCCTCGCCCGCTTGCACGGCGCGGGCGTTGGCCAGCTGTGCCGGGGCGTATACCCGTCCTATCTCCTGCATCAGGCCGCGCAGACTCTCGGGTTGATCGTTCAGATCAACCCAGTCCTGTTCCTTGGGTTCATGCCCGCTCTGGTCATCCATGTGATCAACCCAGGCCACGGTGCGCGGGGACACTTCGTGGGCGATTGCCCGGGGCGTGGGATCAAAACCCACCAACTGGGTGAGCTGGCCATAGAGACCGAAGTCGCCTGCCGCCGGGCGATTGCCCAGCATGAACTTCTGGTTGGCCAGGTGATTTTCCATGGCGGCCAGGAAACGCCGATAGCTGGCGTCGATAACAGGTGCGGTAGTGTCATTGGAACCCACCACGTAAAGGCGGTTGATCTGGCGATCTTCTACAAAGTGCTTGAATTGTGCGTGGGCATCCTTGGGCAGGCTCACATCCATTCCCAACGGCAACAGCGTACCGGCATTATCCGCATCCACTTGCGGGTACCAGCGGTAATGAAACATGTATTTGGTGCACCACTCGTCGGCAAAATCCTCGATCAGGTAATCGATAAAGGCCAGCGCCGGGTTCTCCGGCAGTACCGAACGGCCGGGGTACATCTCCTCCAGGCGGCGGATGATCGGCGTGGAGTCAGTTGTAGCCTTGAGACCAGTCACTTCCTCGAAAAAGAACGTGGGCATGAAAATCGGCTTCGGCTTCTCCACCCCAAGCGCATCACATGCCTGCTCAGGCTGACCCCAGCTAATCGCATAAGGCACGCGCCGGTAGCGCAGCAGTGCCACCATCTTCCGGGTATAGGGCGAGCCTGTGCCCCCCACCAAACGGATCGGTTGCTGTGCCGTCATGTCCACTCCTCCTCTATCTCCGATGAAATTAGCGGGACGCGACCCGCTCACTCCACCCCAATCATATTGACACACTTACTGTCATTATGTAAACCTGCCTCTGCAACAAATCGGGTATATGCGCGGCACCTACCGCCACACACAGGAGCACCCCATGTACAGAGGCGACTACCAACTCATCGGCAGCGAGATGAGCTTCTTTACCCGCAAGTTGGAAGCCCAGCTCCGGTGCCAGCAGATACCGTGGCGCTACCGTTTCAAGACCGAAGAGCGCAAAGCGGAGCTGGAAGCTAAAGCAGGTACCCACTTCATCCCCCTGCTGATGACCCCCGACAAGTGGCTGATTCACGATACTATCGCCATCGGCCCCATGCTTAGCGAACGCTTCAGGGAACGCGCGGCCATACCCGAAACACCGCTGCAGCGCGCGTGCTGCTACATCCTGGAGGACGCCTTCAACCACTGGCTGGGCCGCGTATGCGTACACTCCCGCTGGAGCTACCCGGACAACGTCACCTGGGTCGGCCCCAGATTCGGGGCCAACATGATACTGGACCGTTCCATTGATGAACCCTTCTCGGAAGCGGAACTGGAACAGCTGGCCCCTATCGGTCCGATGATGTACGAAGGATTCGGTAAAGGCGTGTGCGAGGTTAATGGCGCAGGACCAGACCAGGCCGCTGCCGTAAAAGGTGACTTCAGGCATATGATGAACGCCCTGGCCATTCACTTCGCCAGTAACGACTTTTTGCTGGGCGACAGGCCCTGCCTGGCGGATTTCGCCCTGGCCGGTGCCAGCAAGGCCCACTTTATATGCGACCCGGAGCCGAAAAGCTGGCTGGGGGAACACAGTGCCATGCTGCATGAATATACCAGGCGCTTTTTCAGTGAGTGGCAGGGTGAACTCGCCCCCTGGCCTGCGGATGATCAGGTACCGGATACCCTGCAGATCGTACTGGACTACCTGCAAGGCAGCTACTACCAGTCGGCGACGGCAAACATTGCCGCCGGCCTTGCCGGTGAGAAATATTACGAGTTCGACTACGGCTTCGGCACCACCCGGGCGCGCACCCAGAAACGCCTGAACCTGGCCAGACTTCATGTACAGGACGAACTGCAGCGACTGGGGGCAGGCAAAAATACCGACATCCAGGAACTGTTCGCCGGACGCGGTATCCTGGAGCACTACCTGGCCTAAAACCGGGGACAGACCACAATCTTTCTTGGTGGCCTGTCCCCGGTTTTACAACACAAAAGGAAACACCCATGTCCACGCGCTTGAAAATCTGGCTGCTCCCCGCCCTGCTCTATGCTGTCTTTGTTTTCTGGTATACCGACTTGGGCGGCCCCTTGAGCGACACTGAAGTCGATCAATTCGTGGCCACCATGAAAACCAACGGCAGCCACACCGAAGTAATAGCCTTTATTGAAAAATTCGCCCGGCAAGACAGCGGACGCCAGTTCCTGATGGTGAACAATATCGACATGAACGAGAACCCACCGGATGTCGAGGGCGCCAAGCCCGGCGAAAGCGCCTCCGACCTCATGGCACGCTACATGAAACACATGATACCCGCGCTACTGGCCCGCGCCTGCCACCCGGTACTCATGGGCCCTGCTGTCTATCCCACCATGGATCTGGTCGGCATTGAGGGGGCTGAAAACTGGGACCAGGCCGCACTGTTTCGCTATCGCAGCCGCCGCGCCTTCCTTGAAATCGTCACCAATCCCGCATTCATGGGAAAACATCATTTCAAGACCGCGGCGCTGGAGAAAACCATCGCCTACCCGATTGAAACCGACCTCTATCTCGGCGACCCCAGGCTTTTGCTGGGGCTTATGCTGCTCGCAGTGACCGCATTGATCGACGGTTGGCGGCTTTCGCGACAACGGGCCAATAGCTAAAAGCTTAGATCGTGACGTCCTTCGAAACCGCTGCTGCAGCCAGAAACGCCGGAGAAACCCAGGGGACAGACCACGATTTTTTTTGACTCATGAATCGTAGTCTGTCCCCCATTTTTTAATTGGGGGTGTAGACGTACTCGTCACCCTCGACAAACTTTTCGGCCAGGGTTTTGTCGACCATTACAGGCATTTGCGTCACGGACTCGTAAAGTGGACCACGAGAACTCGCCTGGTGTGCCGCAAGCAAGGCCTCCAGCTCTTCCAGTTTGTCCGGGTGGCTGGCCGCCAGGTTATTCTGCTCGGTGGGATCCTCCGCCAGGTTATGCAGCCATTTCTGCATGCCGTCGGTGGGGCGATCATTGACCTGCAGTTTCCAGTCGCCATGGCGCACCACCTGGTAGTGACCGTTCTGCCAGAATAGGGTTTCGCGGTTCCAGTTGCCGGCCGCCTCCCCTGTCGCCAGCGGCAACAGATCCAAACCGTCGATGGCAACCCCTTCAGGTTGCGGCGCTCCAGCGGCGGACGCCAGAGTAGGCATCATGTCGATGTGCGCGACAGGCGTATCCACCGATGTACCGGCAGCAATTCTGGCCGGCCATTTCACAAACATCGGTACACGCAGACCACCTTCAAACATGGTGATTTTCCAGCCGCGGAACGGACTGTTCACATCAGGGATGCCGATATAACCGGCACCGCCATTGTCGCTGGTGAATACCACCACCGTATTGTCGGCGATGCCCTCTTCTTCCAGGGTATCGAGAATGCGGCTGACACTGCGGTCAACCGCGCGAATCATGCCCGCGTAAACCCGCTTGCGGTGGGGCTCAATGCCGTTGAGCGCATCGTAGTCCTCGCGCGTTGCCTGCAACGGCGTATGTGGCCCCCAGTGGGCCAGGTAGAGAAAGAAGGGACGGTTCTTGTTGGCCTTGATCACCTTGATGGATTCGTCGGTCCAGTAGTCGGTCAGGTAGCCACCGGGTTTGAATTTGTCCGCGTCACCAGAGTTATAGCTCGCTGAAAATCCCATGCCGGCCCAGAGAAATCTGTCTATCGGGTCAAAGGAGAGTTTGGCGTTAACCACATTGGGGTCGTCTTCGGGCAAATACAAACCGCTTTGCATCAGCAGGCTGTCATCAAAGCCCTGCTCGTGCGGTGCCATGCCGTTTGCGCGACCCAGGTGCCATTTGCCGATGTGAGCAGTGTAATAGCCTGCCGCTTTGAGTGTTTCGGCGATGGTCACTTCGGAAGCTGGCAAACCCTTTAGCTCATAGGGCGGCTGACTTTCCTCGAGCGCCTCATCATAAACACTTGGTGGTAAACCACTATCCATGGTTGAGGCAACAACACCGACTATTTTAGCCATGCCTGCGGGCGTTGGGGTAAATTCAAAGCCGGTACGCGTGGGGTACCGCCCGGTCATCATCATTGCCCTGGACGGCGCGCAGGTGCTGGCGCCGGAATAGGATTGGGTGAACACCGCGCCTTCGGCAGCCAGCCGGTCAATGCCGGGCGTCTGCATGCCGCCGACGCCTCCACCGAAGGTGGAAATATCGTTATAGCCAAGGTCGTCGGCCACGATAAGAATGATATTGGGTGGCTGCTCACCGCTTGCGGCAGTCGGTTCAGCAGGCCCCTGTTGCCAGGGGATTTCCCGGGTGGGAGCAACATCGGCATACCTCTGGCTCGACTGGTACTTGGCCAGTGCCAGTATGATGTCGGCACGCTTGGACCAGGCGATAACGCCCCCGACCAAGACGACCACCAATAGAGAGACAAGGAACTTTTTCATTGGGAGTCACCCTCCAACCACTGGCCCGCAAGCCCGGTGGTTTCGATATTGAGTTGGCCCGCCAATCCGGCGGCACGGTGTACTGAGATTTCCTGCATCTCGGGTGATTGCATCACCTCAAACATCGCCTGGCGTGAAGGCCAGACCGCCAGCCCGACCATGTCCCATAGCTCCTCTACCTCGCCAAGCATCAGGCGCTTCACTTCGCCCCAGAAACCGATGCCCCCGCCAATGCCTTCCAGCAATTTCTTTACGCCCTGCTCATACAACTCGTAGGCCTCTCGACCGGTAAGAGCGGTTTCGCGGCCATCCTCATACTCGGCTTGTTCCCTGAACTTCAACAAGTTAACCATGCAGATCGGGCCCTCGGCGCCTGGCTCCAGAAAGCCCTTTATCTGCTCTTCATTGGGGTACACTTTGTTGAGGACTTCCATGGTTATCTCCTCTAATTGAGTTCGTGTGCGTTAATTCAAGGCCAGTTGCAACAACGCGGCGCCAAGCGCCAGCACCAGGGCAACCGTGACTCTCGGCGACGCATATAGGGCTGCCTGGGGTTGCGTTGGGAAAGCATAGGTCTGTTTCAAAGCAGCAATTTTGTATTTGTGAATCCCGTCAAAAGCCGGGTGGGCGATTGAAGCCTGCATAGCGTCCCGCCGTGAACGGTAGCGAATCAGCCCCGCAGCATGCCAGCCGGGGTTCGGTGGTGTGTTCCAGGCGTCCACGTAGCCACCGACAGCGCGCGACACCAACACCGGATGCCCGGCACGCCGAAGGAGTGTGTTCATCAGAGGTTTGAAATACTCTTGCACCACTTCCTGTGCCGTCACACCCTCCCCCGTATCCGGGTGCGTCACCGGCGAGGGATTGAACTGGATCAGGTTGACCATAATGAATTCCTTGCCGTCATCCTGCTCCATAAACTGACGGACGACTGCGATGTCTTGCTTATCCGCGCCGTCGGCGGCGCGCCGCTCCAGGATGCTGACAAAATGCGCTACTTCCTTATCGGTCAGCGGCTTCCTTACTCCGTCATACCACAGACGAAAAGCCAGATAAACCACCAGCGCCCCTACCCAGATTGCAATAGGCATTATTCTGCTCCCCCGTCCTGCTCACCTGACATGGCAAGGTGCAGGCGGTTCATACCCTTGATCCAGCGATCGTAGTCGCCGGTTTTACGCTGCATATAGGTTTCCACTTCAGGGTGCGGCAGGATAAGAAATGATTCCTTTTCCAACCCCTCAATAACGATATCGGCAAGCTGTTCTGATTCCATCATCCCGTCCCCGGATGCTGCCCCACCCACCTGATTGAGCAGGCCCGCGGCGACCACCTGTCTGGCGCCCTCGGCGACAAACTTTTCCACCAGCGCCCGGCCTATGCTACTGCCGGCACCTGTAACAACGATAATTTTTCCGTTTAAATTCATTTACCTATTTTTCCCTTTACCTAGACAACGGCGCTCTTTATCAAGTGTTGTTACCGAAGACATTACGAATCCTCGCTGCTGAAAAACGCAATTCGCTTGCCCCTGGGCTGGGGAACTTTATGTTCCTCGGGCAGGGTGCAGATCCTGTCCATATGGGTGGTACTGCCGTCTGCATACTCCCACACCAGTTGGTCGCCTTCCATGTAGCGCTTGACGACCACCGGCCCCCAACCAAAAACGTGAAAATCCAGCACCCCGTTATTCCAGATCATGCTGGCTGAGGTGCGCATGCAGTACTCGTTGTTGCCGATCGTGAACAGCACCGAACCCTCGGTATCGTCAGTATTGAGGCCTGCCGTACTGTTGGGGCCATAGTCGTGAATAATCCCACTGGCAGTCACCACCACACGGCTGCCGCACTGCTCCACCCGCTCCACGTGCCCCACATGACCGCCCTTTACCCCCAACCACAGACCCCGGATATCGTCCGCGCCCTCTGGCAATGGCTCGGTGCACTGGGCCAGGATCGGCAGGGGGAAATGCGAGTAGCCGCAGCCCGGGGTATTGCCCTTGGGTATATCCGCCGCCAGTTTGCCGCTGCCGTCGAGTTCCGGCAAATCACAGTAATTGAGAGTACTGCCGTCACCCGCCAGGGTGACGGGATCCGTGGTCAGTGGCGGCCGTGAAGAAAAGTATCCCAGCCAGAACAGAAACAGGAACAGGCAGAGCGGCACCACGACAAGGGCGGCGAGTATTTTCTTCATCATGGCGCTTCGATTCCCATATTCTATTTGGGACAGACCACGTTTACTAACACGTGGTCTGTGCCCCTTTTAGGCGGCGGCTGCGGCGACTGGCTGTTTCTCCCCGGCGTTCACCAGCGCGGAGAAGCGTTGCTGCTGATAGTCGGCATCTCCGAACAGGGTGTTGGCGATCATCAGGCGCTTGACGTAGGAGCCTACCGAGAGCTCCTCGGTCATACCCATGCCGCCGTGCATCTGGATACCCTCACCGCCGATCTTGCGGCCGGCGCGGCCCACCATCACTTTCAGCGCCAGCAGGCTGCGCTGCGCATCCTCATCACCTGCATCCAGTGCACATACCGCGCGGTAGAGCAGCGATTTGGTATTCTCACAGGCGGCGAACATATCCACCATGCGGTGTTGCAGCGCCTGGAAGGAACCGATATGGGTGCCGAACTGTTTGCGGGTTTTGAGGTATTCCAGAGTCTGGGCATTGAGGGATTCCATGGCACCCAGCGCGTCTGCAGCAACGGCGAGTACCGCCTGGTCTACCACGGGGCTCATCAGCGCATAACCCTCACCGGGTCCGCCGATAACGGCTTCGGCGGTGACGTTTTCCAGCGTAATATTGGCCGCTTCGCGCCCGTCGGTCATGCGGTAGGCAGTGGTGGTCACACCTTCGGCGAACCCGTCAACCAAAAACAGGCTCAGGCCATTTTCGTCTGATTGCTCACCGGAGCTGCGCGCGAGCACCACCAGCTTCTGCGCGGCGCCGCCGTTGAGTACCACCGTTTTTTCACCGTTGAGTAGCCAGTTCACCCCATCCTGCCGGGCCCGGGTTTTTACATCGGTAATCGCATAGCGGCTTTGTCGCTCGGTGAAGGCAAAGGCCCCCTGCAGTTCACCGGCCACTATCTGCGGTATCAGTTCGTTCTTCAGTTCCTCGCTGGCACCGGCCTGCAACAGCCCACCAAACAGCAGCACTGTCGGCAGGAAAGGCTCCGCCACCAGGCCGCGGCCAAACTCCTGCATGATGACCATGGTATCGACCGTGCCGCCGCCAAAACCGCCGTACTCCTCGGCAAAGGGGATGGACAGCCAGCCCAGTTCCGCAAATTGCTGCCAGTTGTCCGCACTGAAACCGTGCTGTAGCGCCACCGTCTCATTGCGCTTGTCGAAGGCGTAGGTAGCCTGGACGAAGCGCGCAACGCTGTCCTGGATCATGGTCTGTTCTTCGGAAAGATTAAAATTCATCGCATTTCTCCTTGCGTTCTACCTACAATCCCAACACGTGCTTGGCAGTAACATTCTTTTGTACTTCATCGGAGCCACCGTAAATCGAGGAGGCGCGCCCCCGGAAATACTGCTTCTGCGCAAAATCGGCAAAGTCATTCCCCAGTTGTGCCGGGCTCAAATCACCCTGCAGGGTCTGGCTGTAGTAGCCGGCCACATCCATGCGCAGCTCCTGTATCGTCTGCTGAATGGTCGTGCCCTGTAGCTTCAGCAGCGATGACTCCGGCCCGGGCATGCCGCCCTCAGCGGCTGAGGCCAGCACACGCAGTTCGGTGAACTCCAGTGCCATCAGGTCGATCTCAACATCGGCCAGGCGCTTGGCGAATACCGGGTCTTCCAACAGGGTCTGGCCGCCATTAACTTCCGCGCGAGCCAACTCACGCAACTGCTCCAGGTTGCGCTTCGAATCAGCGACTTCGGCAATGGACAGGCGCTCATGCACCAACAGGGACTTGGCATAGGTCCAGCCCTTGCCCTCTTCGCCGATACGGTTTTCCACAGGCACACGGGCGTTATCGAAGTGAACTTCATTCAGGTGATAAATACCGTCAATCGTCTCAATGGGATTCACAGTCACGCCGGGGGTCGTCATGTCGATCAGCAAAAAACTGATGCCGTCCTGCTTGCGGCCACTGTTGTCAGTCCGCACCAGGCAGAATATCCAGTCGGCGGCCTGGGCGAAGGAGGTCCAGATTTTGCTGCCGTTGACCACGTAGTGCTCACCAGAGCCGTCGCCATCACGCTCGGCCTTGCACTGCAGTGAAGCCAGGTCGGAACCCGCACCGGGTTCAGAGTAACCCTGGCACCACCAGTCATCGCTGTTGAGAATACGGGGCAGAAAGCGTGCCTTCTGCTCATTGGTGCCATAGGTGTATATCACCGGGGCCACCATGGTCACGCCAAAGGGAATCGGCGCGGGGGCACCCGCCTTGCCGCGCTCGGCACTGAAAATAAAGTGCTGGGTGACACTCCAATCCTGGCCACCGTATTCAACCGGCCAGCCGGGCGCCATCCATCCCTTCGTATTGAGGCGGCGTTGATATTCAATCATGCCCGCTTTGAGCGTAGGTGATGATTCGGCCCCGTGTAACATCGCCTTCAATTCAACATCCATCACGTTGGCGAAGAACTGTTGAACCTCTGCCTGAAAGGCGAGTTCCTCGTCGGTAAATCTGATATCCATGACTAACTCCTGTTTAATTGGGACAGACCACATGTTAACCGTGGTCAGCCCCCTTTTTTGATATCCAATATTGCCTGCACACACTGCTGTGGCTGGTCCTGCTGCACAAAATGCCCCGCGGGGCTGATCGTTCGGTGTTTGACACCCAGGCAGCCCGGTACTTTTTTAAGGAAAGGCTTATCACCGCCGGCAGTCACCGGGTCGTCGTCAGCGAAGGCACACATGAAGGGCTTATCGAACTGCTTGAGCACTTCCCAGGCGGCCTTGTTTTCCGCTACTTCCGGCTCGTCGGGAAACAAGGGCACCAGCGAAGGAAAGCGGCGCGCGCCCGCCAGGTAGGACTCGTCGGGGTAAGGTGCGTTATAGGCGGCTTTCTCCCCATCGGATAGGGGCGCGGCGTTGCTGACAAGGTCGATCACTTCGCCAGGGCGCAAAATTTCGGAGCTTACGGCGCAGAACTTGCGCCAGTAAAGGAATCCGGGAACGCCGGAGGGGCCGCCCTCGAAGGCACCGCGAAAACATGCTTCCAACTCTGTCGCCTTTGGAACCGGCAGGGTCTTGTATGCCTCTTTTGCCAGTGCCGAGAACGCCTCAGGTACAGGCCCCGTGGGCAAGCCGCCGTTGGCCAGCACCACCCCGGCGAATCGTTCCGGAAATGCAGTGACCAGGCGCAGGCCGATAAGGCTGCCCCAGTCCTGGCAAAAAACTGTAATGCCGCTTACATCCAATCGGGTCAGCCAGTCACTCATCCAGGCGACATGGCGGGCATATGTATAGTCCTCGTGCCGGGTGGGCTTGTCTGAACGCCCAAACCCCACCAGGTCCGGCGCAATGACCCGGAAGCCCGCCTCCACCAGCGGTGGGATCATGTGCCGGTACAGGTAACTCCAGGCGGGCTGGCCGTGCAGCAGCAACACCACGTCGCCATCAGTTGCACCCTCATCCAGATAGTGGATCCGCAACGTTCCGCCCTCGGTATCGTTTACCTGCAGGTAGTTGGGCTGGAAGGCGTAATCAACCAGGTTGGCAAATCGCTCGTCGGGTGTACGTATAGATTCCATTTTCAAATAATCTCCTGGCCGTTAACTCAGCCCTACAGACACTGCAGGCCATGATTTGGGATGCTCTGAATGGTTTGTTTGCTTTTTCATTTATATTTACATATGCTGTGCCATTACCTTATGGCATAAGTTATGTCTTTTCAACATAAATATAAAGGAGATTCTCGGTGAACAGAAAGAACTCATTTGCAATAGCCATCGCCCTGGCCATCACCGCCACCGAGGGCTATGCCCAGGCAATACTGGAAGAGGTGATGGTGACTGCCACCAAGCGGCCTGAGAGCCTGCAGGATATCCCTGTGACCGTGACCGTATTCAATTCGGAAACTATTCAGGAGGCCGGTATCAATAATGCCGAGGACCTGGCCATCCTGACCCCAAGTCTCAATATCAACAGCAACCTCAGCCCGTTTAACGCCAGACTGACAATACGCGGGGTGGGCACGGCGCAGACGGACCCTGCCCTGGAGCCATCCGTGGGTATGTTTATCGACGGCGTATTCCTGGGCCGCTCGGGCCTGGGCATGTCAGACCTGACCGATATCCAGCGTATCGAGGTACTGCAGGGACCCCAGGGTACACTCTACGGAAAAAACACCAATGCCGGGGCCGTGGTGGTGATCACCAAGGCGCCGAACATGGAAGAGTTTGAAGGCTACCTGGAGGCCTCGGCCGGGAATTACTCCATGGGCAAGATAACGGGGGCCATCTCGGGTCCGCTATCTGACACCCTGGCATATCGTCTGTCGGGGAATGCGGAACAACGTGATGGCTATTATGATAACGGCGGTGGCGATGACCTAAACGATGCTGACAACTGGAACGTGAGGGGCAAGCTGTTGTGGGAACCCACCGACGACCTCAGCCTGTTGTTAGATGGCAGCCATGTGGACCGCGACACAACCTGCTGTGGCGCCGACTCCGTGCAGAGCGATTCTGTAAACACCGAGCTGGCAAATCAGGGCCTGGCACAGGATAAGAACGATCCCTACGATTACGATATCGCCGTCGATCTAGACAGCCGTTTTAAACTTGAGTCCGACACGTTAGCGCTCACTGCCGACTATGATCAAACCTGGGGCTCGATAAAATCGATCACAGCCTGGAATGACTATGACTATACAAGCAGTACCGATGTCGATCGTTCGCAGCTGGACATCTTAGCCATCAGAAATGATAAATACTCCGGCGACAGCTTGTCACAGGAACTCAGGCTGTCCTCAGAATTGGGGGACCAGCTGGACTACCAGTTGGGCCTGTTCTATTACGATCAAACCACCAAACGCGGGGATGGTTCACCCTACGTTTTTATCGGTGAGGACTTCCTGACCATAGCAGGTCAACAGGACCTGCCGTTTCCGTTGCCCATCAACCTCCTGGCGCAACCGGGTGATACCGTCAGCAGCAAAATAAAGCTTGAAACCGAAACATTTGCCATCTTCGGTCAGACAACCTGGCACGTCGGGGACCGCTGGCACCTGAAAGGTGGCCTGCGCTGGACCGATGAGGAGAAAAAGGCAGACTTGTACTCCAGAAATGATTCTACCGCGGCTTCCCAGGAACTCATCGGCAGATCCCTGCTGGACTCTATCACGACCCCTATTGATGCAAACTTAAAGCGCAGCAGTGACAACGTCGATTGGTTGCTCAGCGCCAGTGTGGATATCGGCGACGACACCATGGCATTTGCCACCGCGGCGACGGGGTCCAAGTCCGGTGGTTTTAATAGCGTTAGCGGCACGCCCGAGGACAGGGCTTTCGACGACGAGGACACCATGAGCTACGAGTTGGGCGTGAAGTCGACGTTGCTTGATGCAACCCTTCGAATTCACGCCACGGCTTTCTACACCGAGATCGACGACTACCAGTCCCAACAACAGCTGGAAAGTGGTGCCGGTACCTTTGTCAGCAATTTCGGTACCGTAGAGACTTCCGGCCTGGATTTTTACCTCGAAGCAGTGCCGCTACCGAACCTGACAATTAGCGCCGGCCTGCTTTACATGCACAAGTATGAAGTAACCGATGGCCCCGACAAGGGGCTGGAGCTTCCCTTCACCGCCGAATACAGCGGCAACCTCGCGGCAACATTGGTCTTCCCACTGGCCGACGGCGCCATCTACACCAGAGCGGATTACAGCTACATGGATGATCACTCCACCAATGTGGCGAGTGAAGCGAATTTACAGCCAAAGGATTTCGACGACCGCAACCTGGTGAATTTGAAAGTGGGCTGGCGCAACGAGCAGTGGAACGTCTCGGTCTGGGGTAAGAATATCACCGATGACGAATACGCCAGTCAAACGGTTGTAGCCTTTCCCTTCAGTGACATGGATGCATACTTCCTGGCACCACCGCGGACCTACGGCGCCACCCTCCGATATGATTTCTAGGCAGAGCAACTTTCGGGGACCAGGTCCAGCATTTCAACGTTGATCATAGCGACGTTGCAATACTGGACCTGACCCCATCTGTAGCTAATCCCAGACCTCCAGGTTGTCTGAGCGCACGATGCGGCGATCGAGAGCAGCGGTGAGAATCTGCGTCATGCCGCAGCCGGACAGCAGCGCGTCCGCATCGGCCTTTTCATCACCAGACAGTGCGGCGTAGCTGTCCTGTACTCGCTGCAGAAGGTAAAAGCGGTGGGGCTGGGCCAGGGCATTGATGGTTTTGCCGCGCAGGGTGAACCCGGCGGCACCGATGGCCTGTGCCAGTCGCCCCACTGCCGCTGAGCCGGCTTCGGGCTGGTTTTCCGCCAGCCAGGAATTGATGAATTCTGCCGCCGCGAGTGTTTCGGGGACAAAATCTTCCGCCAATACCCGCAATACCGCCACCAGTGTGTCAGGCACGGTATCGTCCGCCAGGAGATCGGTCCCGGCATTGAAATACTCGGGGGCGTCCTGGTCGGCGCGGTTCATTCGCTCCACCCATCGGTACACCCGGGTGGCGCGTTGCTGCATCAGCCGAGCCGGGTGAGGATCGCGGCCCAGGTGCGCATACATCGGCGCCAGCAGTCCGAAATCGCCAACACAGGGGCGCCAGCCCAAAAGGTAAGGGTAATGCTCAAAGTGGGCATTTAGGGCGTCAAGATACTCAAAGTACAAGGCCTCCACCACCTCCTGACTTTGCTCGGTCACACCGAAAACCATCCCTGCGTGGCGCATGCGATTCATCATCGCCTCAGTTTTCTCCTCCCGCTCGGGCGTATCCCGCTGCGAGTGGAGGAAGTGATAGCGCACGAACTCAAGGTTGTCCTCCGGGAAGTTCCAACGGTAGTGCATGGCCGGCCTCAGCAGACCGTCGGTGCCAATCACATCGAACAGGGCGCTAATAATTTGCTGGCGCGGCCCCGCCGGGCGACAGGGCCGGCCATTGGCCGCCTCGAAATGTTCGATAATCGCGGCGCCGTCGCGAATCACCTCGCCTTCCGGTGTTACCAGGGTGGGAATGGTCGCCAGCTTGCCTTTGGGGAGCACTTCCGCCTTGAAACTCTCGTGCCCGGTGGACAGTTCGCGAAATGGGATACCCTGCTTGATCAGGTAACTGCGCGCGCGGCCGGAATATAACGAGTGGGTGATAGCATAAAGCCTGTGTTCTACGGTCATTGCCTGTTGATCCTCCTCATACGGTAAGCAACATAAAATGGCAGCAGAACCAGCACCGTTAAAAACAACACCAGTAGTGGCGTGCGCAGCATTCCATGCAGTGTATTGACCACCAGTTGTCGGTAGTTATCGAAGCCCGGCGCTACCGGCAGCACCTTATTCTGTCTGGCATACTGTTCGTAGGCCGAGAGCATCTGCTGCAGGCGAGCGGGCATCTCGCTCGCCAGATCACGACTTTCACCCGGGTCTTCGACGATATTGAACAACCGCCACTGGTCGTCTCCCAGCGGACCGCGGTTGAAAACAATTTTGTAGTCACCCTGGAACAGGGCCGCGTGTCCAGCCAACTCATAGCCCACCGACTCCCCCGGCCCGTATACCCGGTCAGCCGGGTTCAGCAACAAAGGTGCGAGATCACGGCCTACCATCGCCTCGACTGGCCGCCCGCCGTGACGCTCGCCCGGTGCCGGCACGCCGGTAAGAGACAGAATTGTCGGCGTAATGTCAGTTACATAGGAAAACGCATGGCTGAGGACCCCCCTGGCCGGCAGCGTTTGACCGGCGATGATCAGCGGCACGCGCATCCCCCCCTCCCCGACGTAAAATTTGTAGTAGGCCAGGGGGCTGGCCGCAGCACTGGCGAAACTCGGGCTGATGGTATTGTAACTGCCTTTGAGCCCAAGGGTTTCGTAGTCGGTCTGGTAGCCCAGGGAAGACGTCATCCTGCGCGTGGGAAGATCCAGCGGATCTGCCGGACCACTGGCTTCCGCGCCGTTGTCGGAAGTAAATATAAACAGCGTGTTGTCGTACTGACCGGTCTCTTTGAGATAGGCGACCAGGCGACCCATATGAAAATCCATCGCCTCGACCATCCCGGCATATACCGCCATGCGCTTGGACTCATAACGACGTTGCTCATCATTTAGCGAATCCCAGTCGCCCGTAGTTGGCATACGCACTATGCCGGCATCTTCTTTTACAATGCCCAGTTCTATCGCTCTTTTCCGCCGCTGTTCGCGCAACGCATCCCAGCCGCTGTCGTATACACCCATGTACGGATCAATAAACGCCTGCGGCGCCTGCACCGGGATATGCACGGCCTGGAACGGCAGGTAAGCGAAAAACGGACGGCCATCTTCAATATTACTATCGATAAACTCAATGCTCTTGTCGACCAGGAATCGGGACGAGTAGAAGTCTTCGGGGAGTTCATACTCTTCGCCGTCCGCATACCAGTTGGCCTTGTCGTACAGTGGAATGTAGGGGCGCTGCTCCCAGTTGTCCGCGCCGGAATCGGCTAGCGCCAGGGTCCGTTCAAAGCCGCGCTGGCTGGGTAACTTGCCCGGCGCCACACCGAGATGCCATTTTCCGGCCATGTAGGTGTGGTAGCCCGCCTCTTCCAACAGCGTCGCCACGGTGACAACATTGTTACCCAGCACACCCTGGTAATGGGCATGACGCCGCTGCTCGGGCGACAGCATTTCAGGAATATTCGGCACGCCCGCCAGATGATTGTCAACGCCAGTCAGGAGCATGGCCCGCGCCGGAGCGCAATTCGCCGCCGTGTGGTAATTGGTAAAGCGCACACCCTCCCGGGCCAGGCCATCGAGCGTGGGCGTATTGATTTCGCTGCCGTATGATCCGAGGTCGGTAAAACCAAGGTCGTCAGCCAGAACGAGGACGATATTGGGCCGCTCTACATCGGTTCGAGTCTGTGGCGGAGCGTTCTCCGACTCCTCAGCGTGCCCCCAGGCCGCGAAAAGTAACGCCGCGGCCACGACCGCGGGTAAAGCTGCTCTGGAAACCACCACTCAGGGTTCCCGGGCCAACCGTCGTGAGGCAATCACGAGGATAAATGTCACCAGAATCTCCACCCCGATCTGGGGTGCCAGAACGGCGTCATGAAACAGCCAGGCGATCACCCGGCCGATTGCCGTCAAAAAGAGCAACAGGGCCGGCGGGTAATACCAGGTGCGACGGCCGCTCACCAGAGCAGCCAGCATGCAGATACCCAGGGTCAGGAAAAAGCCTGACATGTCGCCCACCTGCGAGCTGAGCCCCAGCCCCTCGCCCAGCACCAGCCCGAACTCAGGGGCGATGCCCGCTGGAGCCACCAGCCAGCGAACACCGGTGACGATAAAGAGGATGGCCGGCAACAGAACCAGCAGTCCAAGTATCTTGTTCATAGTGATCTCACTTTTGTTCATTGGGGTCAGACCGCGCCATCCATTTAATCGTGGTCTGTCCCCTATTTACTATTGAGTCCGCGCGGCCAGTACCTGCATCATCGCGTGGGATGTCTCGAGGCCGGAGTTCTGGTTCTGGCCGGTGACAAAGCGCTGCTCGTCATCGACGGTAACATGGGTGGCAAAAAAATCCCTGAATGCGGTCTGGCTTTCGTATACAACGCCCGCGTCCCGCAATGCCGTCTCCGGGTGCAGCGGTGTTATCTCTATGCCGAGTTCCTTGATCTGCTTGTCGGTCACTCCGGTCATACGGCGCCCGGCGATCAGCAGCTTGCCGTCGCGGGCGCGAGCGTTCACCAATCCCAGTACGCCATGGCATACACCGCCAATTACAGCAGCCTTGTCACCGTAGTAGGACTCGCTCACCTTCGCCGCCAACTCGGGGGATTGCGCCAGATCGTAGGCTGCGCCCCAGCCACCTGATATGAAGACAATGTCGTACTGGTCGATATCCACTTGGGAAACAGGAATGGAATTCTTCACCTTGGCCTGGGCGATGGCGTCATTGAGGTAGCGCTCGTCTTCCGGCGACTTGATCATGAACTGCAAAGTCTGGGGGTCAATGGGGATTTCACCGCCCTGGATACTGGCAATGTCCACCTCCATGCCACCGTCGAGGAACGTATAGTAGGGGTGGGTAAACTCAGAGGCCATCACCCCGGTGGCCGGGCCCTCGGTTTCCCCAGGCGCCGCCAGCACGCTGTGGCTGGTGGTGATAATCAGGGCACGCATGCCCGGTAGTGTTGTGGTCGGCCCGGTGTATTCGGGATGCAGGCCGGCCTTGTGCAGAATCGTCGGCAGTGACAGCAGCAATACCCCGACCAGGGCCAGCAGTACAACGGCGGCGGTAAGTAACTTCTTCATAACAGGGTTTCCTTAATAAAAAACTATTACAGACGGTGCCACAGCAGGTTCTCGCACTGACTTAATATTAATTTGACATTAATTATGCCATATAATACGTTCAGCCATCAATCACTCCACCCTCATTGAGAACACGACCATGAAAAAGACAGTCACAGGGCTGGCAATCCTGGCCGCGGTAGCCGTGATCGCCTACAGCCAGCGGGCGACCATCGCCGCCCGGCTGATGGAAAGAGGCCTGGAATCCCGCATGGGTGCAAACATTGTCACGGAACTGGAAGACGGCCTGCACCTGGCGTTGTGCGGTGCCGGTGGTCCGATGCCAGCGCCCAACGCCTCCGGCCCCTGCGTTGCGGTGGTTGCCGGCACACAGCTGTTCATGGTGGACGCTGGCACTGACGGCCCGCGCAACCTGGCCCGCATGGGCTACCAGCCCGGCACCGTACAGGGCGTGTTTCTCACCCACTTTCACTCTGATCACATCGACGGCCTGGGCGAGATCAGCACCCTGCGCTGGGCCGGGGGCGACAACGCCACTCCCCTGCCCGTCTATGGCCCCAATGGGGTGGAGCGGGTCGTGGACGGCTTCAACGCCGCCTATGCCCAGGATTTCACCTATCGTCATGAGCACCACGGCGACCTGGTGGCCCCCATGAGTGCCGCCGGCATGCAGGCCGTGCCATTTAACAAACCGCCCATGGGTAAACTGACCCTGGTGTACGAGGGTGAAGGTCTCAAGGTTGAAATGCTGGCGGTGGACCACTCGCCGGTAGAACCGGCGGTGGGATACCGTTTCAGCTACAAGGGACGCTCACTACTAATTACCGGTGATACAACCAAGCAGGCCAACATCCAGAAGTTCTCCGAGGGTATCGACTTGCTGGTACACGAGGCCCTCGCCCCAAACCTGGTCAACATGATGAACGCAACCGCCAAAAAGCTGGGCAACAGGATCATGGCAAAAATCACCCATGACATTCTGGACTACCACGCCAGCCCGGTGGAGGCAGCAGAAACTGCCCGCGACGCCGGTGTCGGCCACCTGCTGTACTACCACATCGTCCCGCCGCTGGTTATTCCAGGCCAAGACCTGTTATACCTGAACGGGGCTGAAGATATCTTCCCGGACTACACCATCGGTGAGGACGGCGTGGCGTTCACGCTGCCGGCAAACTCGAAGGAAATTATCAAGACCAGTGACGGGCTGTAGAAGAAAAAGTTTAAAGGCCAAGATTTATGTAACGTGAGAACCGTCATCTGTTCCCAAGTTTAGGTAGTCAACATTATGAGTGAATCACTCCTGTTTACCCTAGACGACGCAGTGGCGATCATTTGTCCAATCCAGGTTAATTAATCGTGGTGTGTCCCCGATTTAGGTGGCGCTGGATCTCGCGGGTGGCGGGCACGCCGCGCACTGATCTACCGACACCCTGCCATGGGCAGCCCCCAGTGACTGCAAACCCGACTCGTCTCCGGCGCACAACGGTTTTCCGAACTCAGCGGCGCAGGCGACAAAATCGCCTATTTCATGTGCGGCCAAAATTTCCGAAGCCAGCTGCACCAGAGCTGGACCAGGTGACTCTGGGTGCTCAGGAAACTCGAGGCCGTATTCGGGCGCAACATGAAAGGCATCCTAGCGGGACAACCGCAGCAGCAACTCGGGCTCGGCGACATTCTTGCCCTTAGGGCCCTCAGCCAGATGGCACTCCAGCTTAATATCGTAACGCTCGCCCAGGCGCTGCAATACTTGAGCGGCGAGGTGGCTGTACCCATCGTCAACCTGATGAAAATACTCCACACGATGGGGGGGCGCGCTGCTTGATGCGTTGTTTCTCTGCTGCAGCACGCCACTTGTCCACACGCGCGGCCGCGGAGAGGCGAGTCATTATTGCAGAAGTCAGCCAACGGGTCAGCGGGCCGGGGCCCATGCTTGCGGCACCGCCCTGATCCCGAAACTGTTCTGCCATGTCAGTTGCCCACTCAGTCGTCGGCAATCAGGTTCTGCAGCAAGCACTTGATAATACTGATGCTGGCCTTCTTGCTCATACCCTGGTGGTACCGAAGCCTGTGCCACATTTCAAAGGAGGTTATAGCATCAATGGATTCACGGATATCGCGGGACACAGATTTCAGTTCTGGCAGCCAGTCATCCAGATCATTGCGCAAACCGCGTTGATTGCGGGCGTATTTCTTGCGCAATATCTCATAACGCCAGAGCTGGGCGTGGGTACCCTGGACAATATTACTGACGCTTTCATAGGCGTTGGCGTGACGATCCACCGCGTGATCAATCCGCTCCTCCAGTGTTCCGTCCCGATCCCCGCCGAGAAATAGCGCTTCGTAGGAGTCGCGAATGTGATCGTCGGTTGCTTCAAAAAGGGTCTCCATATCCTCGAAATGGCGAAAGAAGGAGCGAATACCGACACCCGCACGATCAGAGATCTGCTGGGCTGTGGGGACCAGTACGCCCTCCTCCTGCAAAGCCAGTGCCGCTTCAATGATGGCGAGTCGACTACGTTCGCTGCGAAGGCGACGCCCGTCTACAGCTTCGGCACCCTGGCTCTTTGACATAATGGTCTCCATATATCCTTTGATAATGCCGATATAATGACATTAAGCATGCAATAATATGCCGGATTTTTCCAGCTCTAACGATGCAATATAGAATAGGCTCGCCAGAGGATCAGGCAGCAGTGATCGATGCCAGGCGCTCGCTGATAATCTGATCGGCGTAGCTGTCAATATTGCGTACCAGCTCCTCGCAACTGGGGATATCGTTGATAAGCCCCCCGCACATACCCACGGTGACCATCCCCGCCTCGATATCACCGGTGCTCCAGGCCGTCTACGATCCCTCCGGAGGCTACTACGGGAATACTCAGTGCCTGGGTGGCTGCCGGGAATAGCACCAGGCCGCCCACATCCTGCTCACCAGAATGGCCGGCGCACTCAAAGCCATCAATGCTCAACACATCAAAGCCTGTGCGCTCCGCCTTATGTGCGTGGCGGACTGCCACACACTTGTGGATCACCTTGATACCCGCCTCTTTAAAGCGGTCCATAAATGGTTCAGGGCTGTCATCACAGCCAGCGCACCGGTATTAGATGCCGCCGCTGCAGGCTCCGTACTCAAATAGCCGACTACAATGTGAGATTATCATTATGGCACTTTTTATGTCAATTTATTTCAGGTATGTCAAAACCCTGATGAATATTGCCTAAGCTCGTTTCCGCGGAAAAACAAGGTCACTGGTGACGATCGGAACTGCGACTTCAGTTTGAGTAGCAATTGGATCACTGAATGAGCCGTGTATCAGTAATGCTGTGCCTGGCCAATTAGTGATAAATGGTATCAGGGACTTGATGGTTGCTGCCCGCCGGCGACGGGGGCATCCCGCCACTCGTCGCCGAGCGGATCCGGACTCTTCTGCCAGTCGAGAAACTCGACATCCTCTGGTGGTGTCGTCCCGCGGCCGTTCAATTGCAGGAACAGACGCAGCCCATCCGTGAAATAGGGGTCATCAGTGAGATTGACACGTGGTGCGGATGGCGGAGCCGGAGGGATACCTGCGACGAAGGCAAAACGCTGCAGCACACCGGCGACCATCAGGCTTTGCAACAAATGCTCGCGCGCCTCATCCACATTGGGGTCTATCACATGGGTGGTAAGGGTGGAACTGAGCAGGGTCGGCTTGACACCAATGTCGCGGCTGACCTGCCCTACCCAGACAGATTGACCCTCAAAGCGATATGGCGCGAGCCACAGGCGCAAATGATTGCGCTGCAAAATGGTGTTGCGCGCCCGCTGCAATGCGATGTCCTGGGGCCGGTCGTACAGGTAAAGGGGACTCACCGGCGCCACCGGGTAGGCAGTGCCGGAAATCGCCGCTCCAAGCAGGCGCCGTATTGTGTCGAAATCGATGCGGTGGGTGAAAGACCAGCCACCGCGGGACAGGGATGCCAGAACATCGCCTATATTGCCGACAACGACAAGATTGAGCGGATCACCGGCGGCATTCCCTTCTTCATCCGCTGCGCAACAGGGAAGTTCCCGCTGTCGCTGTCGCAGCTCTGACAGGTCGAGATCGGGACGGTCAAAACCGGCGTAGATTTGCGCCGGGTCGAGCTGTTCGAAGTCGAAATCGCCATCGGGCAGTGGCACGCTAAAACCGAAATCCACCACGTGCTGGCGACCGGCAAGAATCACCACCAGATAGCGCCCGCCCTCGTGGCGCGGTGCCAGGACATAGCCTTCGTTCACTTCGCCAGCAGTGATTTTCAGCGGTATCGACAGGTCGCGAAAATGCTCTCTCGCCCCGGCCTCGTCCTGCTCCGCAAGTCCAAGATCAAAAAGCGCTGCGGCCTCGTCCGGGGTAAAGTAGTTGGGATCCATGGCGGACACCAGGAACCAGTGACTGTGATCCGAATTATTCTCAATCCGCAACCAGATGGCCTGTAAACCGACGCTCGCAAGGTCGAGACCATAGAGACGCTCTGCCTGCTCATCGGTGAGTATATTGGTGGAAACCGTCACATCGTGTTTGGTCTGGCTGTACACCGGGCAGTCATCCGTGCAAGGCGCTAGCGATTGGGGGGTAAAACTTGAGCAGGCACCCAGGAGCAGGAGCGCCGCGGCGCTCAACACGATACGCAGGCCCCCGTCCGTGATCTTCACAAAGCGCCACCTCACTGGGTCACACCCCGGGCAAGCGGGGTTGCCGCTGTAACTGAGGAGGCCGGCCCGATTCCGGCGCTTGCGCGCCAGCTGCGCTCCCCTGCGCGTTGAGATCATCACTGACATACCGGATAAGCGCCTCAAACATAAGGCTGCGTGGAAAAGGCGTGGTATCGTCGCGCCCCGCCAGAAAACTGAGTTCTTCTTCTATATCTATAGCGACTCCCCAATGATCGGTATTGGCATAGCCCAACAGGGTCGAACCGGGCAACACGCCCTCGGCAATAGTGATCTGGCCATCATTGCGCGGGTCTGCCTCAGCGAGCATTTCCCAGGCGGGCCTCAGTGCTCGCGCAATATGGTCACTGGTAGTGAATGCCAGCAGTGAGTAATAGCGGATATTGTCCGGCAGCGGGTGAGTCTCCAGCCACTTTTGTCTGGCATCCGGCAGCAGGCTGTCCAGTACCCCACCGTCACCGGGGTCGCAGCGGCCCGAAAATGCGTGCCTGAAAAACGTATCATACGCCCAGTCACCCCGTTGGGCGAGTTGACTGCCAAATACCGGCCCTGCCACGCTAATCACGGCCTTCACCCGTTGTGCGAGCTCCGGGTAATTTGCGAGAAATACCTGGATATCCAAAGTCCCCTTGGAGTAGCCCAGCAGCACCACCGGACCAGCCGACTCGTCTTGCAACGCTTTTGCGATGGATGCTGCGTTGTATTCCGAACTGGAACGACCACTGATCAGAATCTCACTGGTTTTCATTCCCGCGGCTTCAACAGCCGTGAGGCCATCGCGATAGGCTATGGAGGCAGTGCCAAAGCAGTCCGAAAACGCGCCGCCAACGATAAAAACCTCGAGCCGGGTATCAAGTGGTGGCGGCACAACAGCCGGCTGATCGGCCTCCTCGTCACCAAGACGCCACAGCAATGCCAGGCAGGCATTGTCCGACTTGGCCTGCGGCACCCCCCGGCTTTTTGCCAGGGCACAGAAAATACTCCTGAAGCGCGCCCGACCGTCTGCTACCACGCCCTCCCTGGCCGCGGGCAGCACCGCGCGTGTCGCGCGCAGTTCCTGTGCAGACGGTACCGTTGCACAGCCGCTGGCGACGGTAATGCTGAGCAAAAGCAGGCAGCGCATCACGACCACAACCGGACCTGCAGGCCGAGGTATAAGACCGCAGTTGAACCCGCGTGTCAGAGTTGTCCGGAACTGGTAATGTAACTTCAAATGTCGTTATTCTCAGGTACGTTCACCCCGTTGCCAGTGACAGCAGGAGGCTCGCTACATAATACACATAGAAACAACGCGAGGGCGAGTTTCGCACCGGCGAAGTGCGGCAAAGGTGTGAAGCCTATCGCGAATACGGAAGTTCGTTCACCGGCTGAGTGTCACGCGGCAAGAGCCTGCGCAGATGTGTTGATTTGCATAATATTCACCCGGAAATGGATTAGTGCATTAGCCTGAATGTAGACAGCGGGTTTCTGTGATTGCTAGAAGTTAATTTGGCTGACATCGCGCTAGCGGTGTGGGTGGGGCTGGTTCATTACATTAGTACCTTTCACAGGGGATTATGCGCACACCGCAAGGCCGAATCTGTCCTATACTCCGGACCTGACTGCTAATCGGGCCAGCTCAGCAAAAGGGAAATCACAATGGGCAAAGAAACTGCAGTAATCACAGGGGCATCTTCAGGTATTGGAGAAACCCTGGCACGACATTTCGCCAGGGGCGGCTACGACCTGGTGCTGGTAGCCCGCAGTGAAAACAAGCTGGTGGCGCTGGCCGAACAGCTGGCAGCTGATACCGGGGCCGCTGTGCTGGTAGAGGCTGTCGACCTTTCCCGCCGCGGCGCGGCGAAAAAACTTTTTTCCAGCCTCAGCGAGCACGCTATAGATGTCGACATCCTGGTCAATTGCGCGGGTATTCTGGAGAACGGCTCGTTTGTCGAGTTGTCCGCTAGTTCCCAGCAGGACATTATCGATTTGAACGTGAGTGGCCTGACAAATATGCTGAGCCACTTCCTTCCCCCCATGGTTGAGCGTGGCCGGGGGCGCATTCTCAACGTGGCATCTATCGCGGCATTTCAGCCTGTACCCAGCCTGGCCACCTATGCGGCAACCAAGGCTTATGTATTATCGCTTTCAGAATCATTGGTATCGGAACTGGCGGGTACAGGTGTGACCGTGACCGCCCTTTGCCCGGGTGTTACTGCCACCAATATGGTGGCAACCATCAAGGAAAAAAGCGAGGGGCTGAATATTCCCGACTTTATTGTCGGAGACGTAGAGGATGTTGCCGCCCAGGGCTACAAGGCTTGCCTCAGGGGAGACGCCATTTGCGTACCAGGCGCGATCAACCTGGCAGCAACGCTATCGGGAAGAGCCACGCCAAAGTGGCTACTGCGCCGATTGTCTTCTGTGATGGCGCGCTATGCTCTCAACAAAACCTAAGGTAACACCAAGTTAAATCGCCGATATTGCTAGAGTAGACATATGAAAACTTACAAGGGTACTACCAGGTTAGCAGCCCGAAATGGCTAGAATCGGTAGAGGGCCTGACCCGCTTTATCGGGCATGAATACATATAAGCGCTATCGCGCCCCGCCTGACATGATTTCCTACGCCGTATGGTTCTACTACAGATTCAATCTCAGCCATCGGGATACTGAAGTTCTCTTTGCTGGGCTGGCAGTGCTGACCGCATGGGCGATTTCACAACCCCGGAGGGGCATTACATGGGATTCATCAGAGCAGGCCTGTCGGTCATCGCAGTCATTTGCCTGTCACTGCTGCTCCTCATTCCAGCGGGCACCATCGCCCAGGACCTGGAACCACGCACCTACAGCAACCTGCCTGTCGGCCAGAATTTCCTGGTGGTGGCCTATGCCCACTCCGAGGGCGAAATCGCGCCCTCCCCCTCCGTACCGATTAAAGATTTCGAGCTGACTGTCGACGGCTATGCCGGCGCCTATGCCCGCTCTATCAATATGTGGGGCGAGTCCGGGAAAATCGATGTGCTGTGGTCGCGCGTCTGCATGAAGGGCGAGGCCACCCTTAACGGGGTCACAACCAAAGGCGACCGCTGCGGCACTTCCGATCCCCAGGTCCGGCTCACTTACCTCTTTTATGGCGCTCCCGCTATGGACCTGGCCCAGTTCAAGGTCACCCCGGTGAGCCGGGTGATCGGCGTCAGTCTCGCGGTCAGCCCGCCCCTGGGGGATTACAACAACGAGAACCTGATCAACACCGGCGCCAATCGCTGGACTATAAAGCCGGAGATTGGCATCTCAAACCGCCGCGGCGATTGGAGCCTGGAGGCTTCTTTCGGGGCGCGACTGTTTACTGACAACGACAGTTTTGCCGGTGATACCAAACTGGAGCAGGATCCTCTCTATCAGCTCCAGGGGCACGTTATCTACCACCTGCGGCAGGGGCGCTGGTTGGCGCTCAACGGCAACTATTTCTGGAGCGGGGAAACGCAGAAGAACGGTGTCGACAGCGATGACAGGCAGGAAAATTCGCGGGTGGGTGTGACCCTGGGCTGGCCGCTGAACAAACAGAATTCGCTGAAGTTCTACGCCAGCAGGGGTGTCGTCACCAATATAGGCAATGATTCCGACACCTTCGGGGTGGCCTGGCAGTACCGCTGGGGCGATTAGCTGGAGCGCTGGATCACAGCGCCCTACTGCGTGGTGGCAGCGGTGACCTCTTGTGGCTGCTTGGCCGTATATCCGGGCGGCACTTTGTCCCAGGGGTAGCCGTTAACAGCCTTCTTATAGGCATAGTCGTAAAGCTCACGCATATACTGGGCGTCAAATTCCTCGCGATGCTCCGCGTTAAAGTCAGAGCCGATAAAGGCCAGGTTGTAGTCCACACCGTCTTCCTCCGTCGTCAGGTAGATTCGGTACAAATCGCCGAATCCCTGTGATTGCAGCAGGGTGGCGATTGCCTTGCCGGTAATTGTAACCGTGCTCCGATCAACCCTCGACCAGTTTGAATCCAGTCGTGCATTGCGCAGTATGTAGGCCCGGCGCTCACGGATATTCTGCAGGTTCCTCGCGTCGATTTCGGTGGAAATGGCCGGTGGATAGAGGAACACCTGGGCCATGGTACCGCCGTCCACGTGCATTTCCTGATACAGTATCCCATCCAATTTAACGTCTATCATCACTGGCGAAAATGCCCCGGGAATCGAGGCCGAAGCCAGCATGATGCGGTGGAAGAGGTCTGCAGACTCCGGCGTATTTGCCGCTGCAATCGCCCCCATATTCCAGATCACAGGCTGCTGTGCGTCCAGGTTGGTGGTGCCAACAAACAGAAACCGACCTCGACGATAGGCTTCGGCCACCGCGGCGAGAAACTTATCATCCACAAATTTTCCAATCAGTTCGTACAGTGGTGTGGTATCGCCG
This sequence comes from uncultured Gammaproteobacteria bacterium, assembly GCA_963765545.1. Lineage (GTDB taxonomy): Bacteria > Pseudomonadota > Gammaproteobacteria > Pseudomonadales > Halieaceae > JARRPM01. Next base: position 1,886,019 of record CAVXWW010000004.1, read on the forward strand.
AGCCCGTCCTGGGTCAGCGCCGACAACATGCTTCGCCGGTTGAAGATGTCTTTCTGGGTTACAGAGGTGTAGACCTGCGACAATTCATCGTCGTAGTCAGAGCCGAGGAAGGCAAAGGGAGCAATGAGACCACCGGTACTGACGCCCGTGACGACCTTGAACTGGGGCCTGTCTCCCCGGGCACTCCAACCATTTAGCAGCCCCGCGCCAAAGGCACCATTATCGCCGCCGCCTGAAATGGCCAGGTAGGCTACGGGTGGCAGAGGGCCAGTTTCGCCATCCCGCTTACGGGCAGCCTGTTCTTTGTCCAGAGACGCCAGCGCCTCGGCGACAATTGCCGAATTGTCACTCATGGGCCAGAACCTGGCATTGGGAATGCCTGGTATCTCAGCGCGCTGAACCGCCTGCTCCGGGACAGCCTCCCGCCGCTCCAGTGAACCACATGCCGAGACGAGCAGGGCAAGCAGGGCGACAGTAAAAAACCTGACCGATAGTTGCATAAATAAGTTTCCTTTTAACACGAATAATTAGTTGGCTGCGGAGGGGCTTAACACCGTTCTGTCTCCAGAGCGGTGCGTTTGGGCGGTGAGCTCCGTTGCAGAATTGCTACCGCACAGGTGGCCCGAATGTGTTCCCATGGCGTACAACTCGCCAGTGTAGTTGCCCGTGACAAAATACATTGCTATTTCGGCTCAAAATAAATTGTTTTGGACCATTAGTCGAGGTTCAGGCCATAGTCCTGCTCCATTTTGTGACCGCACCCACCCTCAGATTTCGATAGTGTTCAGACCTGACGAGATGCCTGCCAAGGTTGAATAGATTACTAACAGCGGCATGGGAAATCTCGAATCGCTGTGCCTGCCTGACCGATTTGAACCTCCGGGATGCCGGACCACGCATCCCTCGCTCCCTGACGCTGGTCGCCAAAAAAATTCATACCCTGTAAACCGGGGCAGGCTCTCCTCCGATTCTACCAATTTGGCCCGTTAAACTTGTCAGCACCCTACAGAGTCTTCGTGACGATGGCGCAGAAAAAACCCATGAGTGTGCAGAATCCGACAATAGACCCGCCCTTGATATAAGCCTCAGGCAGCATGGTCTGGGCAATCATCGTCAGCATGGCGCCGGCGGCAAGGCCCTCCAGGAATGGGAAGAAAACCGGGTCGGAAAGGTCCATCATCAGCTTGCCCAGTGCAGCACCCACACCGGTTAGCAGCATGATGGATGTCCACATCAGTAGAATGCGTTTCCGGCTGAAATTCTCCTCGAACATTCCGCGTGAACTGGACAGCGCTTCCGGGTAGTTGGCCAGGAACAGTCCGACTATAAGAGACAGGCTGATCCCGTCAGGCGAAAGGCTTGCACCGATCACCAGGGACTCCGGAATACCATCCAGCAGTATACCCAGCCAGATTGCTACCGAGACCCCTCTTGATTCACTGGACTCTACCCCCTCCTCCAGCAGGCTTGTTGGAGCATTACCGGCATGGACGGACTTCAAGGCATGGGTAACCCACTCATGTATGCGACCGGCATCCAGGTGATAGCGCTGGTGCAGGTAATCGGAGATCGCGGGGCCCTGCAGATAGGCACATAGGCGATGACGAATATCCGGGTAGCTGGCCAGTAGTCGCTCGTAGTCTTCTCTGCGCAGGGTCCATGCACCACATTCACGCAGTACTTTTGCCGATACCGTGTGCCTGACGCCGGTCAGGAAGGAGCGCACACCGACGCCATCTCCAGCTTCATACCGACTGGGTAGTGACCGCTGATGGGAATCCGAAAGGGTGATCCCGCCATCTTCCAGGATGAACAGGCGGTCTGCGGGGTCGCCCTCATTGAACAGTGTTTCGCCGGGCTGGTAGCGTCGGTAGATCAGGTGCAGGGACAGCCAATTGGCTTCTTCACTCGATAAGTCTTCCAGCCATGGCATGCGATCCAACTGGTGGGCGAAAGCCCTGAAATGCCCGGAATGCCTTACTACCGGGCGCGCGTCAGGCAGGCGGCCCTCATCGTCCAGGGACGCCATCGCCTCGTCGAACCAGGTCAGGGCTTCCTCCTGGCTCATATTCTGGTGTTCGGTGAGATACTTATGGATCCGAGGTTGCTGTAGCCACTCCTTTACGCTCTGTTGAAACACCTCGGATTCGCTTAGCAGCCGCCTTATGCTGGCCTCATCGATGCGCCAGCCCCAACTGGACTCAGTAGCGGTGGCGTTGTAGCAGTGTGCCGAGCCGGTGAACAGGGAGTCGGCGCCAAAGGCCTGGTTGGCAGCTACCCGGCGAACCGTTCGCGCACCAGTTCCTGTCGTTTTACGATCATCGCAGATTTCGATCTCGCCCTTGATCAGTACATAGACAGCGTCAGCAGGATCGCCCTCGCGGTATACATGGGCACCTCTGGGGTAATAACGTGGTTCGATATCCTCAGCGAGCTTCTTGAACTCCTCGCTGGAAAGACCCTGCAGGGCGGATGTTTGATCCAACTGGGCGAGGATACGTTTTAGCCTGCGCCGGGTTTCTAGCCGTGAATGATGTACTGAGGTAGAAATCTTGCGCCTGAAACCGCCGAAGTCATTCACCAGCAGATTCAAGCCGATGAATAGCAACCCACCGGCAATAAAGCCGGTAAAGAGCGCGCCATAATGGCCCAGTTCCAATACCGGTGCCACCAGGTCTATCGTGAGTGCAGCCAGCAGGGCACCACCGCCAAAGGCCATCATGGCGGCCACAGTGCGGCTCTCGGGCTGCCAGACGAATGATGTCAGGGCACCCAACGGCAGTGACATGGCACTGATCAGCCCTATCGCACAGGCCAGCCACACCAGTTCCAACTCAGGCATGTGGCTGTCTTTTATAAAGTCGCGCGGTCGTTACCCTGCCGCGCTTTCGGCCCATAGCACCTGCCACTTGCTGCATACTTTTTCCTCATCGGGGGCTGCGATACATAACTTTTTGTACCGCGGCAAGCTGTAGGCTAACACGACAGCGCCAGGCTGGCCCTTGCCCGTGAGTGCCTTGGCCAGTTCCAGTGTCACACTCATGGTTTTGTTTAACACTTCGCCGATGCATCGGACCGAGGCTGTCGTGGTTGCGCCCACTTGTGGAACTCGAGGCACCGGAAACCGGCCCTGGACAGGGCTACGGGGGTTGACTCGCTTCTGTGTACAGCCTTTGTCTCGCAAGCTATTGGAAAGATTGAGGAAACACCTCTCCGACTGGATGTCTCCCGCGTATATACATAGAGTCGTAACCGCGGAGAATCAGCATGAATGCACACACACCTGCCAGGGAAGAGCAGGACCTTGAGCGGCTATACGCGCAGGCACGCCAGCACGATTTATTGAGCCGTGAACAGGAGCAGGAGATTGACGAGCGCAAGTGGACGGCTATAAGCCAATTGCTTGAGCTGCTGAGCGAGGATCCGTTTTCCCGCCAATGCCTGCTGCGCTGGATCGTGGCTTGCAAGGAACCACTGCCGGAGATCACCCGGTTCAGCTGTCGCGAACACCGGTTCCTCTTGCGCAGGGAAATGGCAGACTATTTGCCCGGCGGTATCCAGGCCAAAAAGATAAGCGCACTGGCGCAAAGATTTGCGAAAGCGCCTTCCAACGAAACACTCCTGGGTAGCCTGCTGGAATTGTCACTTCCCGCCACGCTGGTGGTGGGCATGGCCGAGGCGGTATTACAACGATCTGCCAAAGCGCATCGCAATAAGGTCGCTGCTGCCCTTCTGGACTGGCAACGGCAAATTTCACCGCAGCTTGATGCTGCTGATAAGCCAGCGCCCGCCACGCTGAAAGCGCTGGCGGCCCAAATCCGCGAGTATACCGAGACTCGCGACCTGCTCATCACGCACAACTTGCGGCTGGTCTATACAATCGCCAACCGCAGCCGCAACAGGGGGGCGCAGTTCCTGGACCTCGTACAGGAGGGCAACCTGGGTCTGCTGCGAGCCGCGGAGAAGTTCCAGTTTGATCGCGGCTATCGATTCAGCACCTACGCCTTCAACTGGATCACCCAGGGCGTGCGGCGCCATCTCGCGGAATCTGCAGGCGCCATTCGATTCCCCAGCCATATTCAGGAGCAGCTGGGCAAACTCCATGGTGAACGTGGCAGAAGCCTGGCACGTTCGGGCAAGGCAATAAGCGATACGGAGTTGGCAGGCGTGCTCGGGCTGCCCGTCGCCAAAACACGCGAGTTATTGCAGTTGCGCAACTTCGGGCTGTCACTCGAGACGCCCCGGTTCGAAGAAGAGCCGGGCACCACGCTGCTCGATACGATGCCCGGGGGGCCCTTTGCCGACCCCGCCGCTGAAGCCGAACAGTCTTCGCTCAATCGACGGCTCCTCAGTGAAATAGGCCGGCTTACGCCGACCGAGCAACAGGTTGTGATACAGCGCTGGGGACTATTGGATGAGCCTCCCCTGACGCGCTCTGAGATCGCCACCCAGCTGTCGCTGAGCACTGAGCGGGTGCGCCAGCTCGAACAGTCAGGACTGAAGAAGCTGGGCCAGAACGAGACGATACACGCGGTCTACAACGATCACTGCCACGCCCCGGCCAATGGGCAGGATCACCCGTCCTCGGCGACGTCGTAGTTCTCGCAGGCTCTGCCGTGAGAGAATTCCGGGGAATTCCCGGGACAGTTTAAACTTCCCCAGAATCCCTGGCTTAACACCCCGGCTGGTCGAATTGCCGGCTACTAACGTATAAGCCCTATGAAAAAACACTATCGCCAATTGCGCTGGCTCCTGGGAGACCAGCTGCATGAAAATCATTCCTGGTTTGGCAAGGTCGACGACGAGGTGCTCTATGTCATCGCCGAGCTACCCCAGGAAGCCACGTATGTCCGGCACCATGTCCAGAAGCTGTGTGCCTTCTTTGCCGCCATGGCAGCCTTTGCCGAATTGCTGCGCTCTCGCGGCCACCAGGTGCTCTACCTGACCCTGGATGACAGCTGTCAATACAGTGACCTGAGCTCGGCGATAACTGCGCTTGTCCAGCGCTTCGACGCCAGGGAATTTCATTATCAGCAACCGGACGAGTACCGCCTGGTACAGCAGTTCGAGAGTCTGGAGCTGCCGGAGACGGTGGCCATTCGGCGGGTTGAGACTGAACACTTCCTGCTCCCCTTCTCTGAAATCAGTGAGCACTTTCCCAGCGGCAAGCATGTGCGCATGGAGTCGTTTTATCGCAGGATGCGGCTGCGATTCGATATTCTGATGGAAGGTGATAGACCTGCCGGTGATAAATGGAATTACGATCAACAGAATCGCCAGAAGCTGAAAAAAAGTGATCTCGTTGAGATTCCGGCACCCTTAAGCTTCGGTACCGATGTTGGCGACATCCTGGAACGCCTGCAACGCCACGCCGTTGATTACTTCGGTACCGTCTGCGACCCCTTGCCCTGGCCGGTAACCAGGGCCCAGGCCCTGCAACTGCTGGATTTTTTCTGCGAGCATTGCCTGCGGCAGTTTGGTCGCTTCCAGGACGCCATGACCGGTAACAGCGATCACAGCTGGAGCCTTTATCACTCACGCCTGTCTTTCGCACTTAATACCAAGCTGCTGACGCCCCGGGAAGTTATCGACAGCGCTATCGCCAGCTACCACGCCAGGGAACAGATCGACCTCGCGCAGGTGGAGGGATTCGTGCGCCAGGTTCTCGGGTGGCGCGAGTACATTCGCGGCGTCTACTGGGCAAACATGCCCGACTATGCCGACCTCAATCACTACCAGGCCAGCCGCCCGCTACCCGAGTTTTTCTGGACCGGCAACACCCGCATGCGCTGTATGCAGCAGGCCATCAAGCAGTCATTGGACTATGCCTATGCTCACCACATCCAGCGCCTGATGGTTACCGGGAACTTCGGCCTGCTGGCGGGCATCGATCCAGACCAGCTTGACCAGTGGTATCTCGGTATCTATATCGACGCCATAGAATGGGTTGAAATGCCCAATACTCGCGGCATGTCCCAGTATGCCGACGGCGGAATAGTCGGCACCAAGCCCTACGCGGCCGGCGGCAACTACATCAATAAAATGAGTGACTATTGCGGTCAGTGTTACTACAAGGTTGCCGAGAAGACAGGAGACCGGGCCTGCCCCTTCAACAGTCTTTACTGGCATTTTATGCAGCGACACCGCAAAGAGCTGAGCCAGAATCAACGAATACGCATGATCTATGGCAACTGGGACCGCATGGGCGAGGAAAAACAAAAGGCCATACTGGAGCATGCCGAGGAAAGCCTGGGCAAACTGGAATCACTTTGAGCCTGCACTGGCCCGAGGAAGCAATGCACAGGGGATTTCCGCAACCCTCTATGTAGGATGGCCGGTGCCCGCTGGCACCCGACCCAGACCTGCCAGACAAGGACACCCTCCAGAAAACGGGGTCAGCGTCACGCATGTTGGGCAGTGATTCTGATCCATCGGTTTCAGGCGCTGTTTCGGGCAGCCCGAATCATCGGGGTAATAAGCGGCGAGCTACCGATCCGGATTTGTCCCATGGCCTCGAACCCGTGTCGTTCATACAGCGATATGTTTTTCGGGTTCGACGATTCCAGGTAGGCGGGCAGTGCCTGCTCGTCAATGTGCTGCAGTGCGTGTTTCATCAGCACCGCACCCAGTCCCATGCCCTGGCGGGCCGGGTCTACCCCGATAACCGGCAGGTACCAGCAGGGCTCATCGGGATGGTAGGAGCCCATGGCCTGAAAAACACCAACGACGTCTTCCAATATCTCTTCCCGAATCGTGCTCGAGGTGTAATCCGAGAACCTTTCCTCGTCGGGACCAAAGCCGGGCGGAAACCACAGTGCCGCGCCCTCAAAGGCCTCAGTGCGATAGGCCGTGCCGCAATCGATAGCACCCCCGCAAAAGGCATCGAAGGCGGGAACGCTGTTCACGTAATCTTCGGCCTGGGGATAAAACCAGCGCACCAGGGGATCGGAGGAGAAGCCCAGCATGACAGTGGCCATTACACGATCGCGTTCGGCCTGGGTGACAACACTTATTTCGGGTGTGTACATAGCAATAGCTCCTGTGGGTGCAGGCTTACCTTATACGTGAGCGAAGGCTAAAACAATCCGGGCATGATGGTGGGCCAGGCCGCACTGACGCGTAGCGCCAGATAGGCTATCGGGGATTACTCGAACACAAAAACGGGCCTGTTTTGCTGAAAGCATTGAAGCACGCAACCAATCATGTTCGGGCGTTCGATAACGTAAATTTCAAATACGGTATATCCGCCACCGTAAATCGTAGAGCCGGTAGGAGAGGATGGGGCGGAAACCGCCATTCGGGCAAGACCGGTGATCAAGGAGTCTGAGCCCTTGTAGGTTATATCCAACCGTTGCCGGGGGATGGATGGCACCTGACCAAGCCTATTCTGGCGTCCCGGTGGCTAGTTGCTGTGAATCCGGGGCGAATATGGGGACGCATCTATTTGTGACGTTTACCCCACGTCAGGTCAAAAAAATGCTCCCTAAGTTCACGATGCCGCTCTAACGCCCCTTGAAGACAGGCGCGCGCTTTTCCATCCTTGCCATCAGACCCTCAGCGAAATCCTCACTGTTAAACAATTCACCCAGTACCTCGTTCTCCAGGTCCAGGGCCTGGGTCAACTCTTCCAGCCGCTGTTTGTGTACGATGCGCTTCATCCCGCGAATTGAAGCACCCGCCCCACGCGGGGGAATCAACTGCAATACTTTTTCTCTGGTGAATGACAGTAACTCGTCATGGGGAAGCACCGCATTGGCTATACCTAGCTCCAGCAATTCCTGTGCTTCGATCCTATCCGGATAGAACAACAGCTCCTTGGCCTTTTGCATACCCAATAATCGCGGCAGCATATAAGTCGAACCCAACTCCGCGGATATGCCCAGGCTCGCAAAGGGGAGCCGCGCCCAGGCGTGCTCTGACAGGTAAATTTGATCCGCCACCGCCAGCGGCAGTGTGAAACCACCGCCTATAGCCAGTCCATTGACCGCCGCCAGCACCGGCTTGTCACATTGAAAGAACTCCAGCACGGTGCGCTTCATGGCGATATCCGCCATATCAATCTGCGCCAGAATGTCTTCCGGGAGGTGATCATAGATGCCCGGTACGAAATAGCCACCACTACTGAATGCCTGCTTTGTTGCATCGCTGTCCGGATCCGACGTGCCCGTCAGAATCATTGCCAAGGCGTCGTCGTCTCCCTGGAAGTGCTTGGCCGCCCAGTACAGCTCCAGAGCGGTTAAACCACTAATGGCATTCTTTCGTTTTGGAGTGTTCATTCTGACGGTGACTATGCCATCCGTATCGAGCTGGTAGCTGATATCCGAAAAGTCAGTTGTGTGCATGTTTTACCTTTAGCGTCTTTTGGAGGATTCTAGCGCGGTCGAGAACTCTAACAAGTTTGGTCGGGACTCGCCAACCGCATAGGGAATGCATTACTGTATAGAGGAGTCAAAACCCGGGGTAACATGCCCCCTTGGAATATCCAGAATATGGTGGGGCATTCACTTTTTTTGACGTTTGCCGCCCGTCAGGGCAAAAAAATAAATGCGTACCCTGTTTGACCGGCCAATCACTCCTTCACGGGCGCAATCTCTATATTGCAGGTTATGCTCAGTTTCATTCCAAGCGCGGCTACCTCCTCTATCAGGGTGGTGATATCCGCCTTGCTTTGCCGCAGCTCTTCGATACGATTTACCACTGCGACATCGATTTCTCCAAAGCGTTCTCGACGACTCCTGTTGTTCAGTTGGTGAAAACTGATCTTGTTGTCAACTAAAGTCATGAGCAACTCCCTGGCGTCATCGGGAAAAAATACGCCACGAATTAACCCGTAACTCTGCTTTGCTGGTTGATCTGCCATAGTCTTCTCCTTTAAGGGTAACTCCGAATCGAATTGATGGATGACACCGGGGTCAATCGCCGGGATCAGCAGTTCATGATCCCGGCTCACCGGTGTAATGCCTGCCATCTCCGATCGCGATATGCTTCCATTTGGTCGCCATCCAGGCGCATCAGGTAAAGCCAGCGGTTTTGCACCAGCTGCCTGACGGTTTCATGGCGTGCGACTACCCTGTCGATGGCATCCCTGGGCGCTTCAATGATCACCGTAAGGCGCAGGGGGGTGTGAAGCCAGCGCTCACCATCGTGCAGGGACTGCCAGGGCAGACCGATGCGCAGGTCGCCACCATTTCCTTCAAATACCCCTATGCGACCATCGACAACATTGTGCAGCGTTTTGTTACCGCTACCGTAACGCTTGTTATCCACAGTAGAGGCGAAGTATTGCATGTTGATCCAGTTGGTCACGATCATCGGCGCCGTCATGATAAGTTCCAGCAGGCTGCCGTCCGCATCTTTGTGGTGATCATAATCATGGAGGAAGCTGCGGCCTCCCAGATCAACTCCGCGGGTTCTGCTGCGCGGCGCAATAATGAATGAGGCGTTGTTGGCCAGTCCCCACTCCGGGCGGGTCTGTGCCCAGTCGTCGGCACGCGCGCGCACCGCCCGCAGTAAAGCCTCGGGCTTGTGCTCCAGCCCCACCAGCCCCAGAGCGCACGCCCGCTCCCGGCGCGCCGACGCTCCCGCAGCCGCCAGCTGCGCCTTGATGCGCCGCGCATCCTCGGCATGGCTGACGGGCAGTTCGTCGAGCTCGAACAGGTGAACCTCGTCGGTGGTCGTGTTGTGAAGACCCGCCACAAAATACGTGCTGTCGGGTATCTGAATGCCGCTCTCACCAAGCTGCAGGCGCACAGCCGGCGAATTCAGCAGACCCGCCAACGCCCGGGCGTTCACCTCCCCTGTCTGGCCGCAGCAGGCACCGCAGTCCAGTCCTGCCCGTTGGGGGTTATTGCGGTTCTGACTGCCGTGACCGATCAGCAAGACCAGGCGGGCAAACTTGTCTTTGAGGCCCATCGCACCGAGCACCTGCGCCGCTATCTTTGCCTGACCGGCAACGCCCCCCGCAGCTGCCTCGTCGAGAGTCGGCCGAACGGTCCTGGCCTGAATGTTGTCCAGACCAAGGCTGTCATCCGACCCAAATGGCGCGCTGCCCGGCAGGCTTCGCTTAACCAGCTTCCCCAGGTATCCAAGGCCCAGTGCCTCTACCAGCGCAAAACTCGACAGCGGCACTGACTCGAAGGTGCGCCAGCCAAGCATGCCGTGCAAACGGCGGGTTCTGTCCCTGGTGATCCCGGCATCCAGCGTGGGGTCCCCGGCACTATCGGTGATATCCAGAGCCGGAGCCAGCAGCCCAGGCAGCTGGGGCCGCCTGGCAGCCGTGCCCAGCGGGGCGTAACTGACAGGCAGGCCAAAAAACCCGGCAAATCCCAACGTCTGTATATCGAACGATTCCGCTTCGAGGTGGCGGCGCAAGACCTCGGAGCGCACATCGATACAAAATGCGGCCTGCACGGCAGGCTGGCTGATCACCTCGACCGCTGGAGTCGACAGCAAACGATCGCGGAGGCTGCGCTGGTAACTGGCCTCCTGCGCGCGCAGCCAGACATGGAGTACCTGCGTTGAAGAGTCGTCGATGCGCTGGTTCTGCTGCTGCCAGCGAGCTTGCCAGCCCGACCAGGGCGAGTCCGCGCTTCGCCTGCCGTCATCGAGCAGACTTTCCCAGCTCAGGCGTATCGCGAGCAGATCCACCAGGGTCTGATCGTCTCCACCGTCCAGGCGCGCCTGCCAGCGCAGATAGGCGCACCAGGCGGCCCAGCCACTCACCCTCATCAGAACAGCCTGCAGATAAGTGGTCCAATCGCGAGCGGGTACTTCAAGCCCCGCGAGTGATTCAGCGATCTGTTGAACGGGGTCCGGGGCCAGGGTGCCGGCACGTACTGGAATATAGGGCGCCTGCATCAACAGCGGGACACTGTGATCCGCCATCAGGCTTTTGCGCCAACTCGCATACAGGCGGCCTGTCTGGTCCGGGTGCCAGTGGGCCTGATCGCGATCAAAGTACGCGGCACAGAACTGCGACACCTGATGGGTAATGCTATCGCACCAGGACGGCTCCCGCTGTAGATCACGCTGGCGATCGAGCAGGTCGCTGAGCAGTGGCCGCGGGATTGGCGCTGGATACTCCATATCCAGGGCCGCGATGAGGCGCTCTCTAGTCAGCCCGGTGCCGCTTTCAATAAGGGCCTGCTGCAGATCAACCGCGGTAATCTCACCACGGCGCCAGGCTTCACGATAGTGCTCAAGTGGCAGGGTCAAGGGTGAGCCGGCGACGGTCGACAGCGCCGCCGCCGCCTCCTCAAAGGTTTGCTGGATGCGCCCCCAGTAAGGGTTGACCGCAATCATGCGATCCAGCGGCCAGCTGGGTGCGATCGTGTCGATAGCCGATGCAATCGCATTGTGCAGGGCATGATCGTCATCAATCTTCAGGGTGACGGGAGCATTCACGATACTTCTCCTTGCAGTGCGGGATTCCGGTTAGCCAGGGTCTGGGCTTGAATGGGACTTAACTTGACCGGCCAGATTTTGAAGGTAAACCGAGTAAAGGTTTCATCGAGATAGAAACCGCAGTAGGCCCAGGGGTAAAGGGCCCTGGCAAAGCGGCCATCGGGATAACAGCGCAGCCACACCTGGCTACCATAGAGGACGCCGAAGCACAGCACGACCCAGGCCACCAGCGGCGAGGCCGGGTGCGCCGCTGGCGGGGCGAGTCCTGCGAACAGCAGGTGCCACAGCAGGTACAGTTGCGTCAGCGCAAGCACCTGCAACACGCCCCGGATCAGCAGACCGGGCGCATAGCCTGGCTCCAGCCAGAGCAGGGAGGCCAGGCCAAGGGCAACAATCAACAGGGCCACAGGGGGCACGGCCAGCCCGGGCAGGAACAGCTCCCAGGCGGAGGCGGACGCGACCACCAATACCGCCCCCACGGCGACGGCACCCAGGTACCACAGCGGCGACCGCACGGCCCGACCGGGCGCCGTGAAATCATTCATACGCGCCAGGCGCACCGTCTCGCCGGCACCGAGGAAGGCGTGAGCCTTGTAGAGTGAATGGGCAACGAGATGGAGAAGCGCCAGTTCGTAGAGACCGAGGCCTATCTCCATCAACATGAAGCCCATCTGGGCGCAGGTCGACCATGCCAGACGCACCTTGATGCTGATGCGGGTAAGCATCACCAACCCGGCGAGCACCGCGGTGAGACTGCCTACCACCACCAGCGCAACCTGGGCAGCCGGCGCCAGGGCTATCAGTTCCGCCAGACGGATCAGGACCAGCCCACCGATATTCACAATACCGGCGTGCAGCAGGGCGGACACCGGCGTGGGCGCCTCCATCACCTGAATGAGCCAGCCGTGCAGGGGTAACTGGGCGGTTTTGAGGATGGCGGCCAGGGCAAACAGCAGCGCTGCTGCGTGTAGCGGCGCCGGCAGGCTGTCCACAGAAGAGAGGTACGCGTTCAGGCCATCCAGCGTCAGGGAACCTGTTGACTGATATACCAGCCACAAGGCCATCACCAGGCATAACTCCGCCAGGCGGCTGACCAGGAACTTCTTATGCGCAACGACCTGGGCCGCCTTGCGCTCCCGGTAGAAAGTGAGCAGGTGGTGCAAACCCAGACTGGTGCCGGTCCAGGCCAGCACGATAACCAGCAGGTGTCGGCTGACAACCAGTATCCCTGCGGCTGCGAGAGTGAACAACATGGCGCGCACGAACCGCACCTGACCCGGCTCTCCATTCAGGTACCGCGAGGAATAGTTGATAATGACCCAGCCGAGCACGGCGACCAGCAGAGCCACTGTCAGCCCCACTGAATCTATCGCCAGCGGCGCGAACCGCAGCCAGGCCCAAGCTCCCAGCGCGGAAAAGAGTGTCGCCAGCAGAGCTGCGGCGGCAGTGAGTTGTGCAATCTTCCAATGATGCCGTGGCTGGCCGCAAACCAGCAGGCAACCAACGGCATATATAGCCGGTAACAGCCATGCTCCGAAGAACTCCATCACCATGCGCCCCCTTTCGCGTCCGGTGTCACTGAATCCAGGTAGAACGATATTGAGGCGAAATATCACTTTTGTATAATATATAGTTTGTATACTATCGTTCTTTTTTTAAGAACGTTAAGATGAGGCAACTCAACTACCACCACCTTTTTTATTTCTGGATGGTCGCCAAGGAGGGCAACCTCACGCGCGCAGCCAAGCAACTGCATGTATCGCAGTCCGCACTGTCATCACAGATCCGCCAGCTGCAGGATCAACTCGGACACGAACTCTTTACCCGCGATGGCCGCTCACTAAGGCTCACCGAAGTGGGCCATCTGGTGCTCGAGTATGCCGAGAGTATTTTCAGTCTCGGCAGTGAACTGCTGGCTTTGACCGAGAGCGGTGAACTGCAACGCCTGCAGCGCCTGCGCATCGGTTCAGTGGCAACCCTGTCGCGCAACTTCCAGGAGAATTTTCTGCGCCCGGTGATCGGTGAGGCAGAGGTGAGGCTGGTGATACGCTCGGCTAGCCTCGAGGAACTACTGGAACAGCTGCGGGTACACAAACTGGACCTGATTCTCTCCAACCGCGCCGTGGCGGCTGACACATCGACGCCCTGGCGCTGCCAGCAAATTGCAGAGCAGAGCGTTTGTATCGTCGGGCCTCCCGGCAAACTGGCGAAGGAGTTTCGCTTCCCTCAGGATCTTGAGCGGCTCCCGCTGCTACTGCCGGGACCGAGCAGCGACATCCGCAGCCAGTTTGACCTGCTCTGCGAGGAACACGGCATTGAAATCGACCCCTACGCCGAGGTGGACGACATGGCCATGCTGCGTCTGCTGGCGCGCGATTCCGGGGGGCTGGCAATAGTGCCAGAGGTCGTGGTGCAGGATGAACTGGGCAGCGGAATATTGCAGAAGTACTGTGTGCTACAGAACGTGGCCGAACGTTTTTACGCAATCACCGCAAAGCGTCACTTTGAACTCGTGGCGCTCAAGATCCTGTTGGAAAAATCACAGGAAAGCCTACAGTTTTCCGGAGGACAAACCTTAAAGTAACTGGCGCAGTTTGCTGACATTGGGGATTGCGGGAGAAGGACAAGGAGAGCGCAATGAGCCAAAATCGTCCTGTGCGCTCAGCACCCTCCCCGCGCAACGATCGCGGCAACGCATTTCAGTACTTCAGCCTGATAGCGCTTCCCCCGCTCATTCAGGATGTCCAGCACGTGCAGAGAGGTGGGCACGAACGCAAAACTGATTTCCAGCTGTGGGTGCCACTGAAATATGGACCCACCAAAGCCCATCCAGCCATAATACCCCTCCCTGCCAATGGTGAAGTCACGCTCAAGCCGGCTGCTGCCTGGCCCGCAGGGGGTGAAGCTGTCCACGCCGCCCTGGGTAAATCGGGTAGTCATTATACCGCCCATATCCGCCTTCAGCGGGTCTGCATGCAGTGCTGACCAGGCATGCCCGCTCAGATACTCCCTGCCTTCCCAGTTGCCACCGGCCGCCACCATGGCCCCCACCTTCGCCAGCCCCCTGGCGGAACAGGTGGCGTTGGCGGAGGGGGTTTCGCCCCGGGCAAATCCCGGCTCATTGAAAAAGTCCATAGCTCCGAAACCGACAAAAGGCGATGGGGCTGATGATTTTCTCGCCTTGAGTATGCCGGGGACAATCCTGGCAAGTCTGCCGATTATCTGGAAGATATTGTGCACGATGCGTCGGCCCAGGAATTTCGGCTTCAGGCTCTGAAGGAACTGAAAGCCAAGGCCCAGGAGCGAGACTTTGGCGATGCGCCCCATGTCCTGCTCTTTAACGCCAATTACCACATCCGCGGCCAACGGCTGGCTGATGTCTTCCCGGAGAAACTCGCCGATAGTGCGGCCCTTGGGATCAACACGCCGGAACACCTCGTTAACAATCCAGCCCCGGGTGAGGGCGTGGTATTCCCTCTTGCCGATACTCTCGTCGCGATAGGATTGCGCATGCCCCTCAATGAGGCGGCCTACTGCATTGGCCTTGATATTGTCGGTGAACAAATCTTCCATATCGAGGGACGTATCAAAGTTGGCGAGCCCGGCTTCATGGCGCATCAGGTCGGCAACCGTCAGCCCCTCCTTGCCATTGGCGCCAAACTCAGGCCAGTACTCGGTGATTCTGGCGTCATAGTGCAACAAGCCTTTACTGACCAGCGCGGCCATTGCGATGGCCTCGAGGCTTTTGCCGCTGCTGAATACATTCACCAGGGAGTCAGCGCTGAAGCTGCCATCACCTGTCGACGACGCCCATAAATCCACGACCTTTTCGCCGCGATGGTATACGCAGAGCTGGGTATTTTCCTCCGCCATGGTGTGCATCTGCTGCTCGTATAGCTGCCTGACTGACTCAAACCCTGGTGCGACAGTTCCATTACACTGCATATACTTTCTCGTTCCTCATTTTATTGGCAGCCTCGCAAGCCCCGTGCGGAGCCAAACCGTGGAGTATACGTCAGTTGCTATCTTCGCCTGGAAAGGCCCCTATACCGCTGTGTATGCCAACCTGAACAGGGGGCAGTCAAAGAGGGACGGGGCACGGGTGATATAGGGCTGACGCTAGCGCGCGGCCGTATTACTTCGCCTTGGTCTTCGCCTTGGCCTTCGTCTTTGCTTTAGGCTTCGCTTTAGGTTTGGCTTTTACCTTTGATTTTACTTTTGCAGCCTTTTTCAGGGCAGCTGGTTTACTTGCTTTGGCGGTCGGCTTACGCTTTTTCGCCGCTGCTTTGGCCGGCGTTTTGGCGGGCGCCTCCACCAGTTCGCGACTGCGCTGCAGAAGCTCAACATGGGCGGCCTGCATATACCTGGCCAGATCAGCGATATCCGGCATTACCCGATGACAACCAATCAGCCCAAAATCCAACCAGCCGTTATAGCTCTGCAAAGTGATATTCAGTGCCATGCCGTGATATGGAATTGACACCGGGTAGGTGCTGATTTGTTTCGCCCCGGCAAAGTACAAGCTGATGTTGGGACCCGGTACGTTTGATATCACAACGTTAGCAAATGCCGGCATGGAATTCGCCAGCCGCGAACGGGCAAAGATATTAGCCAATGCGCTGAACAGCCACGGCGCGCCGATTGACGGAAAATCGGTCGGTAGCAAGGTCTTCATCTCATTGACCGCAGTCTTCACACCTTCGCTGGATGCGCGTATCGCGTGCAGCCGTTCAATCGGGTCCTTGACGGTGCTGGCCAGACTCATGCGCGCCATAGATACCTGATTGGTCATATCAGTATTGCCCTCTGGGCGAAGACTGACAGGTACGGCAGCCAACAGTGAGCTGGTCGGAGTGCAATCCATGTCTTTCAGGTAGCGCATCATTCCCGCTGACGAAATCCCCATAACCACATCGTTCAGGCTGACCTTGTTAATCGCGGTGATTTCCTTGACCTCGGCAATAGGGATCGAGAAACGGGCGTAGCTGCGCTGGTTGGTTATTGCTACGTTGAGCGGTGTGCGCGGGGCAAGCCAGCGCGTCTTTTCAGTGGCGGTTTGAATATCGTCAGCAACTTTTGCCGGGCGAATGGCCCGGCGCGCGGTTGCCACCAGGCCGGGAAGCGTTTTCACCAGCTTTACGGTCTGAAGCAGGTTGTGTTTCAACCCGGAGCTGGCAAGCTCGGCGATTCCGAAATGCTCACCCGGGCTAGGGCGGCGCATCCTGGGGGGGCGCACAGCGCGTGGCTCTGGCGTGGTGTCCATGATGGCCTGCATCAGTACCTGGCCACCCATACCATCAAGCCCTGCGTGATGAAACTTGCTGTAGACGCCAACGTAACGCGTTCCCCTGGGTGCGTCAGACGGTGTGGGCAGGCCATCGAGCACGTACATTTCCCACAGGGGGCGGGATCGATCGAGCAAGCTGGAGTGTATTCGCGATACCAGGCGGTCTACCTGCGCCCGCGAAGCCGGTGGCGGTACGATCACGTGGCGGATGTGGTGTTCGATATCCAGATCTTCATCAATAACCCACACCGGATTGGCAAGATCGAAGGGCATGTTGACCAGCTTGCGCTGAAAAATAGGCGCCAGGTGCAGGCGGTTTTGAATGTGCTTGCACACGTCCGCAACAAAATCGCCTTTGTACTCCGGTGGCAACTCATACATGCTCAGGCCGCCTACATGCAAAGGCGTCTCCGGCGTTTCCAAATGCAGGAACGCCGCGTCCAACCCGCTTAAATGATCCATGCTTTTCTCCGTCGGTGTCAATTTGGGAAGTATACGCGTTACTGCCTGGTGAAGTCTCACGCAGATACATTTATGTGGGCAGGGCTACCTGTTCCTTTCGGATAATTGGAGTTTGCCAAACAATCCGGTTTCCGCGAAAGTTTTTAAGACCGACGCTGTGGTTGCGAAGCGGCTATAGTGAGTGAACATCCCAGTCCACACGCATGAGAATTTCGCTACCGCAGCCGGCGCTCGTTTATGCAGATTATCGGCAAGCCAGGCATACTGGGGCCCCACGATTTCAAGCTGGCGGCACTGGACAAGACCACCGCCTAACCGATGGAAACATGTTTCTATCCGGGTGACCCCAGGCTGGTACTTGCATTACCATTACCGACAGTTACCGCGCTGCTCGACAGCCGTCTCACATGAGGCACCGCGCCGGCTCGGCAGGCAAATGAAGCTTACAGGAGTAAAACATGATCAAGATTTATGGCGTACACGGCTCACCATTCGTGCGCAAGGTATTCGTCGCCCTTGATATCAAGGGCGTCCCCTATGAGACCGTCCCGCAGATGCCATTTTCCGGCGACGAGGAATACCTGAAGATAAACCCCCTCGGAAAAGTACCCACTCTTGTGGATGGCGACCTGATACTGGGAGATTCAAAGGTGATTTGCAGGTACCTCGAGAACGCCTATCCAGAACCGGCACTGTATCCGCAGGACCTCGCGGACAGGGCCATGGCGGACTGGTATGAAGATCTTTGCGGTGGTCACGTTGCGGAACTGGCAGCAGGCATCTTCTTTCAGCGCTTCATGAGGCCTTTCGCCTTCAAGCAGGAACCCGATGAGGAACTGGTATCCAGGATTACCGAAAAGCGCCTGCCGCCCATGCTGGACTACCTGGAAAGCCAGGTACCCGAAGATGGTTTTGTATTCGGTGACTTTATGATGGCGGACATGAGTATCGTCAGTCCCTTTATCAACGCTTCCTATGCAGGCTATGAGGTAGACGCATCGCGCTGGCCATCCATGGCGGGGCTGATCACCCGGGTGCGAGGCCGGCCCGAGGTAGCGGCTGTGCTGAAAAAGGAGGCCAGTGCGCTGGGCCTGGGCTGACGCATTGAAAACCGGGCGACGAATCAGTTGGGCGTGTAGACATATTCGTCGCCCTCTTCACATTTTTCCGCCGGGGTTTTATCAACCATAACCGGCATCTCAACAACTGACTCATACAGCGGCCCGCGAGAGCCCGCCTGGTGGGCCAGCAGCAGCGCGCTCAACTCTTCCAGCTTGTCGGGGCGGCTTGCAGCCAGGTTATTCTGTTCGATGGGGTCCACCGCCAGGTTGTAGAGCCACTTTTGCATACCGTCGGTGGGGCGGTCATTGACCTGAAGCTTCCAGTCACCGTGGCGCTCCGGCTGCCGCCGCCAGGGTAGGCATCACGTCGATATGAGCGACGGGCGTATCCACGGAGGCGCCTGCCGGAATTTTGGCTGGCCACTTCATAAACATGGGCACGCGCAGACCGCCTTCAAACATGGTAATTTTCCAACCGCGAAAGGGGCTGTTCACATCCGGGATACCAATATAGCCGGCGCCACCATTATCACTGGTGAACACCACCACGGTATTGTCGGCGATACCCTCGGCTTCCAGGGTGTCCAGGATGCGCGTGCCACTGCGATCCACCGCCCTGACCATGCCCGCGTAAACCCGCTTGCGATGCGGTTTGATATCCCCCACTGCCTCATAGTCCTCACGGGCGGCCTGTAACGGGGTATGGGGACCCCAGTGCGCCAGGTAGAGGAAGAAAGGTCGATTCCTGTTGGCCTTGATACCTTTACTCGATCCGTCGCCTTTGTCGTCGATGGGATCTATATGGGTCGCTCCGGCCTGGGCATGTCGGACCTGACAGATATCGAGCGCGTCGAGGTGCTCCAGGGGCCCCAGGGAACCCTGTATGGCAAGAATGCCAACGCTGGCGTGGTTAGCGTGGTGACCAAAAAGCCGAATTTCGAAGAAGTCGAGGGTTACGGCAAGTGACGGTGGGCGACTACGGTCTGCAGCGGTACGCGGCGTCGGTAACAGGCCCGGTCAACGCCACCCATGCCACCAAATACCTGCATGGCGCGATCGACGACATTCTGCGCCATCTTTGTTCCCACGATTTTCACCATGGATATATACGGCAAGGCCACCTTCATACCTTGCTTTTCCATCACCTCTGCGGCTTGCACAACCAGCAGACGGACCTGCTCACTATCACCATTGCTCAATTGCCAGGACGACTTAAACAGGGAATGGCCTGCCAGGGGACAACAGCTATTCGCTGCGTTCCCTGCAGACCATAAACCAGCCGTGGCACTGCATGTGCACGGCTGGCGTAAACGGCTTTAATCATCCCCGATAGTTCAGGACCCGGGCATAATTACCGCATCGATCACGTGGATAACCCCATTGGACGCTTCTATATCCGTTGCAACCACGTTGGCGCCATCCACCTTTACCGCCCCGTCAGTTACGCTGATGGCAATGGTATCGCCTTCCAGGCTTGTTGCCTCGGTGAGGGTCACCACATCGGCAGCCATCACTTTGCCGGAAACCACGTGGTACGTCAGGATCTCAGTCAGCTTTGCCTTGTTTTCAGGCAGCAACAGCGTATCCAGCGTGCCGGCGGGCAGCGCGGCAAAAGCCTCATTGGTCGGCGCAAAAACGGTGAATGGCCCTTCACCGGAGAGTGCATCGACCAGGTCGGCCGCCTGCAGTGCAGCTACCAGGGTGGAGAAGTCCGGGTTACCTACAGCAATTTCCACGATCGAGGACTTGGCCATCGCCTCCCCTTTCTCATGGTGAGCGGCAAGGGCGGCAGTGGCACCAAAAAATGCGCCGCACAATGCGACAACAGCAATAAATCTTCCAGCAATAGTCATAGTCATTTCCTCATAGGGTTCATGCATCTAAGCAGAACGATTCTGCTATGGGAGTTTTACGACTGATTACCCGAATCAGACTGACGCTGTCTATGTTATGCCCACCCGGATCATGGCCTTACGCCATTACAAAGCACATCGGTCACCAGTTCGGTATCCATGTACTCCTTCAACTGCATTAGCTGACCGTCCTTCCAGGTCAACAGGAAGTGGTAGTGATTTTGATAGGGCCGACCCGAGACATGCAGCCCCTCTGATGTTGCCTCAACCGCCACCCTGTCTTCCTCTGCGGTCATGCTCACAACGGTAAAGTTCAAGCCCGCTGGAAAAGCGTCCAGTACGCCACCGGCAAACTGGCGAATTTCATCCTTCCCCCGGGAACCTGAGATCAGCGTATTACCCATGGTGACCACCCTGCCCTCCTGCGCATAGGTGTCGGCGATGGCCCGGGCGTCGCCGCGCTGCAGGGCGTCAAAGAATGCAAGGGTAAGCTGCTTGTTCCTGCTTACACTATTCATGGCTATGCGTCGCTTGTTGACCGTAGGCGGTTACCAGTTGCTCAACTGTTGCTCGCACATTATTCCGCCGATAGCCAAGGCTATCGTCGGGTTCGTAACTGACAGTGGCATTGCGGCCCGCGTAGAGAATCGAGTCGGGAAAAAACGGGTGTTCGTCCGTTGAGACCGGCAGATCGACAGGATTTCCCACGGCTTCAAAATACAGTTCGAGATAGTCCTTCCAACTCAGGTTCTCATCCCCGACAAGGTAGGCCTTGCCACCTTCTGAATGTACCAGGGCAGCGGCTATCGCCTCGGACATGGACTGACTACTGATGTGATTGACACCTCCGGCAGGTGCTATCAACGGTACGCCTTCAATCCGACCCTGTGCATAGCGGACCAGCGCCGCCAGGTGCGGGAGTTTCACCCCCTCCACATAGCCCAGTATAAACGGGGCGTTAAGGCTGCAGACCCGGAAGGTCCCGCTATTCAGTGCTCGTACGGCTTCATCCGCGATATGGCGGGACTTTACGTAAACAGAACGCTGTATTGCCTCGGGTGTAACCTGTGAGTAGTAACTGCCGATGTATACGGCTGAACGCATTCCAGCATCCCTGGCACTGCGAAAAAAAGCCGGTATGCCTTCGCTGTTGACCCGCGTGTAGAAGGATTTTTCATCCTCTCCTGCGGGAAACTGCCTAATATCGGCACCCGCAGCAAACACCATATGCTCAAATTCACCCAGCACTTGCCGCGACAAATTGTTGTCGACATAGTTCGCAGCGACATGGTCAAACCCCTTGAGACAATCAGGTGTATTTCTCGAGCGGGACATGAGAGTAACGTCATGACCCCGATCCCTGAGCAACAACGCCGCATGTGCACCCGTAAGGCCGGTACCGCCTACAATCAGAACTCTGCTCATACGCTATGGGCCTCCCACCCCGAAGTTATCGTCGCATGCTTATCTATTATCCGGTATCTATCACTGTAGTTGGGCCAGATAGATCTTGACGGTGAGGCTGCACCCGGGCGACCAGGGCAACCGCCATTCAATCGACCCTTTCCTTGCTGTTGTTTTCGTCCCATACTAATCGGCAACCGTCCGCCATGGGGCGGGATTCATAATAATTCCAGGAGATTCCGCATGACACCCGAATTAATGATGTTGCTCTACAGCGCCATATTACTGCTGGTCATTATCCTGTTGCAGGCAAGCCTTGCGATCGGCCAGAACGGTTTGATGGCGCAAGCCGGCAGCCGTGACAGCTTGCCGGAGCCCACCGTTTTGCGTGGCCGCCTGCAACGCCTGACCGCGAACCTGCAGGAAAATCTCGTGATGTTTGCCATTGTGGTACTCGTCGCCCATGCGGCGGGCGTGTCCAATGACACCACGATATTGGGCGCCAGCCTGTTCTTCTATGCTCGCCTAGCCCACGCGGTTATCTACGCCTTCGGGTGGCCCATGATCAGGCCTCTTTTTTACGCTATAGGCCTGTATGGCATGATCACCATCGCGCTGCAAGTGCTGGGAAGCTGATCCGGCACGCCGCCCGGTTACCCGGAAAGTCCGGGGCCGGCCCCGTTACGCAGTTGCATCCCCGGCGGCCGCAGCTCCACCAACATCTGCAGCCGTTGCTGCCGTCGCCGGTTCTGCGCTTGGCGAGACTAGCGACAGCAATGTCCAGCCAGGTTTCACCTCCGGTTGGTGTTCATCCGTGAAAGCCCGCAGGTTGCCGTTTTTGTCCAGCGCAAACAGGGGAATATGGCTTTTCCCCTTGGCTTTTTCATAGGCCGCCATATCGAAGGTTTCCGATAAAGGGGTCGCCTTGACCTCGGCACCCTGGGCAATAAGACTGGACAACTTTTGCAGGGTAACGCCTTCACCGAACAGGCGCGGCGCACGAAAATTTTCCGCCACCCGACGCTTTTCGGAGGCATCTTTCTCCTCCGAGGTACGCAGGGTGAAGACCCTGTTTCGGCCAAATTCGCGCCGAAACTTGAAGGCGGACAGGGTGTTCAGGGCCGGCCGGCGGGACATGGCAAAGAGACGCCCTATACCGTCCAGTTCGAGTTGCCGGTCGGCATGTGCCGACACGGGGTCACCGTAGTATGTATCCAGGCCATCCATACGCGCGGCCTGTATCTCCGACCAGGTGGTATCGGTCAACTTTACCCTGAAGCCCTGTTTCAACAGGGCCTTACCGATCAACCGCGCTACCGGGTTGGCACCGACTATCAATATGCCGCGGGGCTCTTCCTCTGTCAGCCCCAGCATGCGGGCAACAGGTCTGGCAGTAAAACTCTGTACGACTACAGTGACGATAATTATCAGGAAGGTATAGGCTACCAGCAGGTCAGCCTCGGGGTAGCCCTGGTTCTGCAGGCGCAGGGCAAACAGTGAGGAAACGGCGGCAGCCACAATGCCTCTCGGGGCCACCCACGACACCAGCGCCCGTTCCCGCCAGCTGTATGAGCCACCCATGGTGCATGCCCAGACAACGACAGGTCTTGCCAGTAACACCACCATCAGCACGCCCACACCACTCCAGCCCGTGGCCATAATAATTCCCGGATCGATACGCGCACCCAGCACAATGAACAACATCGAGATAATAAGTATGGACAGGCTCTCCTTGAAACTGAGCACCTCGCTCATGTCCAGGCCCGGGGTATTGGCGAGCCAGACACCCATAATTGTCACCGCCAGCAGGCCAGACTCATGGGCCAGGTAATTGCTGCCTGCAAAGGTCATTACCACCCAGGCCAGCGCCACCACGTTGAGCAGGTACTCGGGTATCCAGTTGCGTTTGATCAGGTAGGCCAGGGTAACGGCGGCCACGACCCCGGCCAGTGCGCCCACCCCGATACTTTGAAGAAAAAACAGGTAAGACTCTGCTCCGGCAACAATGAACTGGAATACCAATACCGCCAGTAAAGCACCGACCGGGTCGATCAGTATGCCCTCCCAGCGCAGTATCTGACTGACCTGGGGGGTAGCACGCATGGTGCGCAACAGCGGGTTGATCACGGTCGGCCCGGTTACTATAACCACCGCCGCGAACAACAGGGCCATCTCCATTGAAAAACCGGCCACCAGCCAACTGCCGGCAGCAATCAGCCCCAGGTTCAACAGCGCGCCCCAACTGACCAGGTTAGAAACGGCGGCACCGCGGCCGCGCAGATCGCTCAACTTCAGGGTGAGGCCACCCTCAAAAAGAACCAGCGCCACGCCCAGTGAGACCATCGGGAAGAGCAGGTCCCCGAACATTTCATCTGGTCTTAACAGATTGGTCACGGGCCCCGCGACGATGCCAATGACCAGCAGCGCGAGAATTGCAGGCAATTTGAGCCGCCAGGACAGCCATTGAGCGGCAATACCCAATACGATAATAGCGGCGATCACATAGAGTAACGTGTCGTTCATATGCTGGAAGTACTCCTTGGTCTGAGTATGGCACGGTGCGCGAGCAACCCGGCATTGTCAATGCGCACGGGACCACCCGCGGCTTGAGGAACGGTCAAAGCAGAGCGCGCAGAACGATACTGATACCCAGGACCAGCAAGCCCGCCAGCGCGATCCGGCGATACAGCGCATTACCAAAGCGCCGGAACAAATGGTAGCCAAGCGTGTCACCCAGATAGAGTGCCGGCAAAGCCAAAAGGAAAAACATGATCGATCTTTGATTCACAAACCCTGCAATTGAAAAAGACACCAGGGCTAGCAGCGATGCCGCCAGGAAAAAGGTCATCATCAGGGCCCTGCTACGCCCGGGTTCAGGCTCGTTGAGCATGGCATAGATAATTACCGGAGGACCCGGAATCGCCAGGGCGCCATTCATCAAACCCGAGAGCAGACCGATCAGCCCGCCAATGACCGCGGGGAGCGGCCGCCTCAACGGGCGCGTGAACGCCATGCCAATACAGGCGACAATAACGGACAATCCGGCCCAGAACTGGAAACGATCGGCAGACAGCACGGTAACTACCCAGGTCCCGGCCACCGTGCCCACACCCGCCATCAGCACCAGGGGCAGCATCGGCCGCAGGGGCACAACGCCCCAATAGCTGCGAATGCCAAGTAAACTGATAGTGAGCGTCAGCAAGGCAATCAAGGCTACCGCTTCGGTAGGCGGAAGAATCAGGGAAAACCCGGGAACAGCAATCAGGGCAAAGCCAAAGCCGGTAAAACCGCGCAGCACTGAGGCCAACAGGACCACCGCCCAGATCAGCAATAGTTCTGGCAAGCCTGTTCCAAACAGACTCTCCATTACAAGCGGGCCACTTGCAGGGCGGGCACCGGACTATGGTGCCTGGCCGGCAATCCAGTCATCAACAATCGACTCCAGCACCGCTATCGGAACCGAACCGTTTCCCACCACCTCATCGTGGAAGGCCCTGATATCGAAGTTCGGGCCCAGTGCCGCTTCCGCACTGGCGCGCAGCTCCCTGATTTTCAATTCTCCTATCTTGTAGGCGGTTGCCTGACCGGGCCAGGTGATATACCGGTCGACCTCGGCCACCACTTCCGCACGGGTAAGCGCCGAATTGTCCAGCAGGTAGTCAATGGCGCGCTGCCGCGACCAGCCAAAGGCGTGGATACCGGTGTCTATCACCAGGCGATTCGCCCGCCACATCTCGTAGGTCAGGCGGCCGAAATTACTGTAGGGGTCGGTGTAGAACCCTGCTTCCAGACCCAGTCGCTCGGAGTACAAGCCCCAGCCCTCACCAAATGCCGCGTGGTAAACGGTTGTCCTGAACGGGGGCACATCCAGTTCCATCGCCAGCGCCATCTGGTGGTGATGCCCCGGCACTGCCTCGTGCAGGGTAAGGGCTTCAAGGTTGTAAAGTGGTTTGGCCGCCAGGTCTGTGACGTTGATATAGAAAATACCCGGCGCACTGCCATCGGGTGCACCCGGTACGTAGTAACCGCCGCGCCCCTCCACCGGGCGCACCGCATAGGTGTTGCGCGCCAGGCTGCCAAAGAAGGCGGGCATCATGCCATCCATTTTCTTGGCTATGTAGGCGGTTTTCTCCAGCAGGTCCTGGGGGTCGGTGGCATAGAAGCGGGAATCTGTGCGCAGGTAATCCAGGAACTCACGAAAGCTCCCCTCAAAACCCAACTGGCGGATAACCGCGTCCATTTCGGCCCGAATCCGTTTGGTTTCCAGCAGTCCCAGTTCGTGAATTTCAGCCGGGCTCATGTCGGTGGTAGTGAAAAAGCGCAGCAGGTGGGCATAGTATTCGGCGCCGCCCTCCAGCGACGAAATACCGGGTTCGCTGCGACATTCAGGCATATATCGCTGCTCAAAAAACGTATAAAGTTCCTCATATGCCGGGACAACCCCGGTCTCTATCAGGGCCAGCGCCTGAGCCTGCAGTTCGGTTTGTCGGGCCGCCGGGATACTCCCCGGCATTGCCGAAAACGGGGCAAACAGCGCGCTGTCTTGCGGGCGCACGACGACCAGGCCACTGATGGTGGCGCCATAGCCAGCCATTGACTCGCAGTAATGGGTGTATCCCAGCTCCACAGCTTCTTCCAGCAGCTCGATATGTTCGCGGTTGTAGCGGGGAAAATCCGCGAGACTCACGATATAGCGCTCGTAATCCGCTGACGTATTGAACGCCATTTTGGCGGGCGCCTCGGCGAAATAACTGTGGTATCCAAACAGGCTGGTAAAGGGAAACAGGTGACCGGGATACTGATAGCTCTCGCGCTCGGCCTCTCGCTCATACAAAAACAGTTTGTAGCTTATGCGGTCCTGACCCTGCAAATCAGCCTCGTCAATAGTTGCCAGGCGCGCGAGAATGCTTTCGTTAAACGCCTGGCGCCGGGCACGGGCCTGGGCACTGACCTCGGCAAGCTTTCCATGGGGGCGGTAGGAGTCTGGATCAGTACGAAAAAATACCTGCTCCTGCTCTGCCCTTTGCCAGTGATCCTGTAACAATTTGCTGAACTCACTGCTGGCGGGCACGTCCTGCGCCAATGCACCCGATACAAAGACGCAGGCAAACAATCCTGCAAATACCTTAAAACCCATGGTGTCCCGCCGTTGTCATTTTCCTGAACAATCAAGAGGGTAATCGATAACGGGCGCGCGCAGAAGCGCCGCGCCTCAACAGATGACATTAAACAGAGCCCGCTGGCATTGCCTGCCATTCAAAGCACCTGGCGTTGTCTATATACTCGTGGCCCAGGGAATAACCCATCGACACGTCCTGGAAAGGTAATAAAAGCGTATGGCACAAGGCACCCACGACCACCAGATTGACCCCCGCAATGAAAACATACTGATCAGCATCAACGGCGAACTGTTCCCCCGCCAGGAAGCGAAGGTATCCGTCTTTGACTCCGGTTATATTCTCGGCGACGGGGTATGGGAGGGGCTGCGCCTGCACGAGGGTAAAATCCTGTTCGCAAAGGAGCACATGAGGCGCCTGTACGAAGGCGCCAAGGCACTGGACATGGACATGGAGATCGGTCCCCAGGCCATGCTGGACAGGGTGTACGAGACCTGCCGCGCCAACGGCATGGAGTCGGGCGTGCACATCAGGCTGATGGTCACAAGGGGCGTGAAATCCACCCCCTACCAGGACCCCAGGATGACCATCACCCCACCGACTGTGGTGATCATCGCAGAGTACAAGTCGCCGACGGAAACGACCATAGAGCAGGGAATCCGATTGTTCACGGTACACGTGCGGCGCGGCTACCCCGATGTACAGGATCCCAAGCTCAATACCCATTCAAAACTCAACTGCATTACCGCCTGCATACAGGCAGCCAAGGCAGGAGCGGACGAAGCGCTGATGCTGGACCCACACGGCTTTGTTGCCACCTGCAACTCCACCCACTTCTTCATTGTTCGCGATGGCCAGGTGTGGACCTCTTCCGGCGACTACTGCCTCGATGGTATTACCCGTCGCAACGTCATCAACCTGTGCAAGGAAAACGCGATCGAGGTCTATGAGCGTAACTTCAGCCTGACGGATGTCTACGGCGCCGATGAAGCCTTCGTCACCGGCACCTTCGCTGGCGTGGCCCCGGCCGTCGAGATCGACGGGCGCACTATTGGCACCGGCGAGCCCGGGCCTATGGTGGCGAAACTGCGCAGCCTGTACCTGCAGCGAATGAAGCGCGAATCAGGCCAGCTATGAGCACCAGGATAGGTATGTGGTCGGGTCCTCGTAACATCTCGACCGCCATGATGCGCTCCTTTGAAAACCGCATCGATACCGTCGTCGTGGACGAGCCATTCTACGCCTGCTATTTACACCTCACGGGCATGAACCACCCCATGAAGGAAGCGGTGATCGCCAGCCAGCCCACTGACTGGCGGGTGGTCGCCAGGACACTGTCCAGCGATATTGAAGGGGCGGAAATTGTTTACCAGAAACATATGACGCACCACATGCTGCAGGAAATAGAACTGGGCTGGACAAGTGGGCTGCGCAACTGCTTCCTGATCCGCGACCCCCGTTACGTGGTCAACTCCTACGCCAGGAAGCGCGCTACCATCACGCAGGATGACATAGGCATCAAGCGCCAGTTTGAGCTGTACGAGGAAATCTCGGCCATCACCGGGCAGAATATACCCGTTATTGACGCCAACCGCTTCCTGGCTGACCCGGAGGCCGCGCTACGGCGTCTCTGCAACCAATTGGCGGTCCCCTTCAGCTCAGCGATGCTGCGCTGGCCGGAAGGCCGGCGCAGTAGTGATGGGGTGTGGGCGCCCCACTGGTACGAGGCTGTGGAAAAGTCCACCGGGTTTCAGGCTCCTGTCGCACAGCAGATCAACCTGACGGCGGATCAACAGGCGATCGCCGATGAGGCCCGGCCCTACTATGAGTTGTTGCTGGAAAAATCGCTGGCTGAGTGACGCTCAAGCAACTGCAATTCTTCAGGCCCCCAGGCGCGATTAACCCTGCGCCCGCGCTGGACCGCTGGCCGCTCCTCTATCTCGCGCGCCCACCGTTGCACGTGGGTGTAGGAATCGACGTCTAGAAACTCCTGTGCCTCGTAAATATCATGCAGCACCAGTACCCCGTACCAGGGATAGGTTGCCATATCGGCAATGGTGTACTCGTCGCCACACAGGAACCGCCGACCTGACAGGTTTTTGTCCAGCACATCGAGCTGGCGCTTCACCTCCATGGCATAGCGGTTGATCGGGTACTCGTACTTCTCCGGCGCATAGGCGTAAAAATGACCAAAACCACCGCCCAGGAATGGCGCACTACCCATCTGCCACATCAGCCAGGACAGGCACTCAGCGCGTTCTGAGGGATTCTCGGGATAGAAAGCACCAAACTTCTCCGCCAGGTAAATCAACATGGCGCCGGATTCGAACACCCGGGTGGGTGGCGTGGTGCTGCGATCCAGCAGTGCGGGTATTTTCGAGTTGGGGTTTACGGCGACAAAGCCGCTGCCAAACTGGTCTCCTTCACTGATGTTAACCAGGTAGGCGTCATACTCGGCGTCGGTCTTGCCCAGCTCCAGTAACTCTTCCAGGAGAATCGTCACCTTCACACCATTGGGCGTTGCCAGCGAGTAAAGCTGCAGCGGGTGGTCCCCCGCCGGTAATTCCTTGTCGTGAGTCGCACCGGACACCGGCCGGTTGATGTTGCTGAACTTACCGCCGCTCTCCTTATCCCACTTCCATACCCGAGGTGGCGTGTATTGTTCGTGACTACTGGCCATAGCATTTTTCCTGCATTGTGAATTTGTTGAGAGATGGGCAGTGTAGACCATTTCTTTAAGGCTTTTCGCCGGTGGGGGGCTTATTTTTGGTTCATCGCCCGTGGCCGCAGCAGCGCTGAGGACGCCAGATATCGGCATTCAACACCCGCCTTGCCACATCGCAGACCTCGGCCAGCTTTCACTTGAGCACATCCAGTGCAAAGGCTACTCTCAAAGCAACAGTCACAGGTGGGAGCGAAACGATGCAGCTGGGAATGGTCGGCCTTGGTCGAATGGGGGCCAATATGACAAAACGCCTGCTCCAGGCAGGGCATGAGTGCGTGGTATACGACCAGTCGCCGGAGCCTGTCACGGCGCTGGCAGCCGAAGGCGCCACCGGTGCCGGGTCACTTGCCGAGTTTTGTGCAAAATTGCAGCAGCCCCGGGCCATCTGGCTGATGGTTCCGGCAGGCGTCGTAGACAGCAGTATCGAGGCACTGCTGCCCTTGCTGGCGGAGGGCGATACGATAATCGACGGCGGCAACTCCCATTACATCGACGACATTCGGCGGGCCGGGCAACTCGCCGAGCGCGAACTTCATTATATCGACGTGGGCACCAGCGGCGGGGTGTGGGGACTGGAACGCGGTTACTGCCAGATGATTGGTGGCGAAGTGGAGGCCGTGCAACGACTGCAGCCGATTTTCGCCGCCCTGGCACCACCCGTGGCTACCGCCCCCCCGACACCGGACCGGAACAAACCCGGCAGCACCGCTGATCATGGCTACCTCCACTGTGGGCCCGCCGGCGCCGGTCACTTTGTGAAGATGGTACACAACGGTATCGAGTATGGCCTTATGGCTGCATACGCGGAGGGCTTTAATGTTCTTCGCCACGCCAATATCGGGGCAGAGGCCCGGGAACACGATGCGGAAACAACACCGCTGCGATACCCGGAACACTATCGCTACGACTTCGACCTGGGTGAAATCGCCGAACTGTGGCGTCGCGGCAGCGTAGTCTCCTCCTGGCTGCTGGACCTCACAGCACACGCACTGCTGGAGCAGCCCGGCCTGGACAACTATGCGGGCAATGTGTCCGACTCCGGAGAGGGCCGCTGGACAATCGACGCCGCCATCGATGAATCCGTGCCGGTGCCTGTTCTCAGCGCGGCCCTGTTCCAGCGTTTCTCATCCCGCGGTGAAGGCGATTTTGCCAACAAGGTGCTGTCAGCCATGCGCGCGGAATTTGGCGGCCATCGGGAAAAACCAGCTGAATGAAATCCGTGGCGCGTGGCTCTGCCTCTGACAAGACCGGGTTACCGCCCGGCTCACTGGTGCATGTGGGTCGGGTGCTGGAAACGGAAACCAGGATCTCGGTCATTGATTACAGCAAGGATGGTATCACCGAACCCGAGGTCAGTTCCGCCCATCAGTTGCTGCAATACCGGGACAGCGACACCATCACCTGGGTGATCGTGGAAGGCCTGGCAGATGTTGCAACGATAGAGCAGATCGGTGACCTGTTTGGCATTCACCAGTTGGTACTGGAAGACATACTCAACACCCACCAAAGACCCAAGTTCGAGGAGTACGATGACTACCTCTATATCGTTCTCAAGGGCATGCTGGCGTCGGAACAGGGGTTCAGCGTTAACTACGAGCAGATAAGCCTGCTGGTGCTTGAAAACATCGTCTTTGCCTTCAAGGAAAAACAGGACGACCTGTTCCGGCCTTTGCTGCAGCGCATAAGGGCCAGCAAGGGGCGGTTCCGGGGCCAGGGTACCGACTTCCTGACCTACTCTGTTCTGGATGCGATCATAGACCAGAACTTCGTACTCATAGACTCGCTGGACGAAGCCATAACCGCGCTTGAAGACGAGCTACTTAGCGGCGAACCTGGCAGTAACACTCTCAATGCAATCCAGCGACTGAAGCGGGAAATCGTGGGGGTCAGACGCTATGTCTCACCTATTCGCGAGCTGATCAATGAAATGCTGCGCAGCGAATCCAGATTGATTGACGAGCGAACCCATATCTACCTCAGGGATGTGTCAGATCACGCAACACGCGTTGTCGAGTCCATTGAGCTTCACCGGGACATTATCTCCGGCCTGCTGGATATTTATATTTCCAGCGTCAGTAACAAAATGAATGAAGTGATGAAAGTGCTGACCATTTTCGCCTCGATTTTCATACCGCTGACATTCCTGACCGGTATCTACGGGATGAACTTTGAGCACATGCCCGAGTTGAAAATGCGCTGGACATACCCGGCAATGTGGGTTGTTTTTCTAACCATCCCCGCCTTACTTTTATTGTATTTCCGTCGTAAGAATTGGCTATAGGAGAAATTCAGAACATGAAACCATTGCAAGTTCTCTCTGCCAGCGCCGCACTAGCGGGACTGATCATATCGCCCTGGGCTGCCGCAACGGCAAGCGGGCCCAGCTTTGACTGCGGCCAGGCAGAAGGCCAGGTACAGGAATTGATTTGCAGCAACGACTCGCTCGCCGCCCTCGATCGACTACTGGCGGATGTCTACGCCATCGCACTGGAAAATTTTCCCCGGGATGAGCTGGCTGGCCTGAAGGCGGAACAGCGCGGCTGGATCAAGGGGCGGGATGATTGCTGGAAGGCCGAGGACGTCAGCGCCTGTG
This sequence comes from uncultured Gammaproteobacteria bacterium, assembly GCA_963765545.1. GTDB lineage: Bacteria > Pseudomonadota > Gammaproteobacteria > Pseudomonadales > Halieaceae > JARRPM01. The sequence continues at coordinate 1,917,924 of CAVXWW010000004.1, forward strand.
TGGCGGAAGAGTATTATCGAAGGACAGTCGCCCTACAGATCCAGTCAGGCCAGCTTATGGCACCAACCCCTGTGAGTTACAACTGCGAGACATCCCAGCCGATGCCATTTACCGCGGTCTTTTACAGAGATACCAGGCCTGCCAGCGTGGTGCTGACCTATGGACAGGACCAGGTTATCGCCTTTGCCACGCCCAGTGCCTCCGGCGCCAGATACAGCAGCGGCGGGGTCGAATTCTGGGAGCACCAGGGTGAAGCGACTGTGAACTGGTTTGGCGAGCAGTGGAAATGCAGGGTCATTAGATAATCGCAGAGCCGGGGCCGGGAGGGCCTGACAGAGCATCCGCCGGGCGGGCGCCCGGCGAAGACGGGGACCAGGCCCCGTGTGACAGGTTCAGGGGGCTACCACATCGCGGCGACCCTTTATCAGGCTGCGGAAGAAATCCAGTACCGACTCCTCTTTAAAGTCAGTGAACTCGCCCGCATCCATAAACATACCGTGCTCTTGGCAGGCTTCAAACCATATATGCTTTTGCTTCGGGTCATGGCCCTTTTCCATCCTCTTGCCACAGTGCGGGCAATCGATGTCGGCATGGCTGTCCCACTTCCACCCCTCGGTGGAATCACCTGTATCGATGGCTTCGCTGCCCTTGATGTCCTTCAGCTTGTGCGCTTCATCAAGATCAAACCAGATGCCCTTACAATGAGAACAGCGATCTATTGTGACCTCGCCATGGGCAACTTCCTCCATGCCGTGGTGACACTTGGGGCACTTCAGGCTGTGCGAATCGTCATTGTATTCCATTTTATTCCCTCTTATTTGGACAGCGCAGACGAGTTAGTATAACCCTGCCTGCGGTATTTTCCACCTATATGGTGGGGGTGCTGTATATGGCAAGGCGCATTGTTTCCATCCCATATGACCGCCGCATACAAAGCTGCTGTAGATCTCCCCATGATCACTCACAGGTCATCAAAACGGCTATGTCGAACCGGCCTTTCCGCACTGACCAATCCTGACAATCTACATTTTTTATATAATATTTTCAATAGCTTAAGCAAGCTTCCGCCGATTTAACCCTGGGCGTGTACGGCTCGCAGAGACACCGGTCCCGCCAGCTGGCCTTCTACCTGTCCACACCGCGGGAAATCAGCAGGGCAGCGGTATGAGATAGTAAATCAGGCGATAGGCGAGGATTGAACCCAATAGCGTGGCGGCGGGAATATCCGGCAACAGCAACAGCATCGCTGACTCGAAAACCCCGACGGCGCCGGGCACGTTACTGACAACCCCGGCCACCATGGCCAGCAGAAATGCGCCCAGAAACGGCAAAAAGCCGATATCTGCTGACGCGTGCAGCAAAACATAGAGCACGGAGGATGCGACCACCACACTGTTTGATTGGGAGACCAGCACCCGCACCGCGCCTTTCTTTGTGAAATACCTCGCATATGACCAGGCCCAGCCTGCCCGGCAACTGCGCCCCACCGGGAATACCGGTATGCTCCGCCGATAATTTCAAGAACAGGGCTAAGCATGTACCGTTTCGGGGCAAGCAACAGAAGTATCCTTTTCGCTCTCGTGGCCGGGCTATGTGGTACCAATTCCACAGTACAGGCGGAGGGCAGTCGCACCCTGCACCCCGCAACCTACCCTTCCGGCAGTGTCGCCTCCGGAGCCCGATCCAACCTCGACCTGCAACCTGGCCAGTATTATGTGAACCGGGTAATACGTCGCGGCTTCATTTATGTCTACGCCCGGCAGGGTGAGTATATTCTGTTGGGATCGAGCAATATTGGTACCGACAGTGGTTACGGCGGTAATGTAAACGTCTTTAACCCCAATGACTTTGGCATTCCGGGTGATGAAACCCTGCCGGGTGCCGCTGATTTCAGCTGCACCACCGGAAGTACCGCTCCAGGCACCCACTTCGCCGGACCAAACGCGGGCCGCTTCCGCTCCCGCGCTGCCGAATTGGCCGGGCCCAATAGCGCTGACGGCACCGCCACCGTGGCAAATGGTTACAATCCCTGCGGCTACCAGGCACCTGTAACCGGTATCTACGGCGTGTTGTTTACACCCGCAAGCGCCGGCGGTGCCCCCGATGGCCGGGTAGACCGGGTAAGGCGCAGCAACAACTCAGTGGCCGGCTGGGAGGTCGCGGTACGCAGCACCGCCGACAGCCTGTCGGATATCGACGGACGGGTTTATACCTACGCCTTCATTGGCTACACCGGCGGCAACCGCCGTCCCGTATTTTCTACTTTGTACTATGCGACCGAGGACGGTTATCGCTACCGACAGGACTTGCGTGGGCTTGACCCGAACGGTTACGCGCTCTACGCAAATACCTTCGGCTTCCTGGACGATAACGACCCGCTATACAAAACCCTGCGCGGCGACAACTTCAACGTCAGTAATCTGCCACCCGGCGTATCAGCACAACCCGCCGAGTATCCCATTTTTTTCAGCGACATCAGCCCCGGAGCTGCGGCGGAAGCCGAAGCAGCCAGGGTGCTTGAGGCTCTTAACATACCTGTAGTGCCGCCCTCCCCCCAGATCAGTGCGGTGACATTCAGCGGGGCGCTGGGCGGCGTGATCACCGCCACCGGCGTTGGCGGCACGTTCAGCTTCAACACAACGGACACGGTCAGCTACCAGATTGTTATCAGCCGGGACGGCAGCGACTTCAATCCAGCCAACCCGTTGAACCGCATACTCACAGGCATCGCCTACTCGGGCGCGCACCAGGTCACCTGGGATGGCCTGGACAATAATCTGCAGCCCTTCCCGGCCAGCGCCACTCCTTATGCCTACCGCGCTTACGGCCGTAACGGCGAGGTGCATTTCCCCATTATCGATGCGGAAAACAATGGCAGGGGCTCCATCCCCGGTGGGGGCCCCACCATTACGCGGCTTAACGGCACAGATCCGGGGGACCGCACGGTATTCTTCGATGACCGCGGCTATGTTACCTCCAGCGGCGCATTGATCGGCAACCTGAACGGTACCCTGTGCCCCAACCCAACGCCCGCCGCGGCTGATCCGCCGGTCAGCCTGGAAGGGGTGGATTCTGCGACCAGTTACCGGCGCTGGGCCAACGGTGGCAACAGTAACAGCGACTGTAACAGCGGCGCTGGCTGGGGAGACGCGAAGGCAGTGAACCTCTGGACCTACTTTCTGACCAACGATGAAAACGCGGTACTGGAAATACGCGAGTTCCCGATCGATCTTGCATCCAGTGTCACCATGGTCGATACCGCCGAACCCGGCGACTCCGTGCAGGGCACGTTCTCGTTTATTAACAACGGCAACAGCAGTGTGGATCAGGTGAGCTACAGCCTTTTGCTTTCCCCGGGCCTCACCGGTGTCAGCTTCCCGGCTTTACCCAGCGGGACTTCCGCCTCATACAATCCCGCTAGCGGCGTCGTTACCCTGACAGGTTTTGCCACGACCCTGCTGGCGGGACAGTCCTACAGCGGCATGACGTTCCGCTATACCGCCCCGGCCAGCGGACCAGTGACGGCCGAGACAGGTATCATTACGGGCGGCAGTACAGCAGACTCACTGCCTGACAACAACACTGCCACTGCCGTGACGGCCCTGGGCGCTGTCGATGTGGCGACCAGTATAACCGGCGTTCCCGCAAGCGCGGAACAGGGCGCACTCGTGACCGGCTCGGTGCTGTTTTCCAACCTGGGAACGCAGGACGCCGCCGGCATGACCTATACCGTCAGCATTGGCGAGCCGGGCAACGCACCTGACACAGTCCAGTTCACCAGCTTGCCCAACGGCGTCACCGCGGTTTATGACAGCCTGAGCGGGGTGATCACCCTCAGTGGTATGCCGACAACGCTGGTCGCAGGTGAGGTGATCTCCCTGAGCTTCTCGTATTCTGCTCCCACAGGGGATGGCGCGAGCATAGAGGTAGTATCAGCGGTAGGCACCACCTCCGCCGACGCGGTGGCGTCCAACAACAACGCGGATGCGCCGACAGATTTCACCGCTCCACCCGGTGTTGGCGGAGGCCCCCAACCGGGCGGTAGCCCAACGGGTATACCCGTAATGCCGCTGCCCGCCCTGTTGCTGTTGCTGTGCCTCGTAGCAGGCATCGGCGGGCGTTGCTTAAAAGCCGGTAGTCACCCGGCCTGACGCAGCGTACGGGCGCGTTTATCTGGTCCGTCATGGCTCCAACCCGGAGCCAGCAGCAGGTAGCGCCAGCGGTCTCCCCATCGACTGGCGCGTTTCACATCCTTTGCGATCGCCTTGTACTCATGGGTTAAAACCCGCCAGGGGTTGTCGCTGTGGATATTGCTGGTCAGGCCATATACCACCGGCTCCTGCGGCACCTCCTCGCTGAAGGTACCAAACAGCCGATCCCAGATAATAAGAATGCCGCCGTGGTTGCAATCGAGGTATCGCACATTGGAAGCGTGGTGTACCCGGTGATGGGACGGCGTGTTGAACACTGCCTCGATCCAGGGGTGCAGCTTGCCGACAGCACGGGTATGAATCCAGAACTGGTAGAACAGGCTGATACTGATCATGGTGATCACCATGGCGGGGTCAAAGCCCAGCAGCGGCAACCACAGCCAGAACAGGAACTTGTGCACCCGCTCCCCCACGCCCTGACGCAGGGCGGTACCGAAATTCAGGTACTCGGAGGAGTGGTGGTTGACGTGTCCCGCCCACAACAGGCGAACCTGGTGGTTCATACGGTGGAACCAGTAGTAACTGAAGTCATCCAGCAGGAACAGCAGCAGCCAGGCCCACCACTGGTGCTGAACCACATCTCGCAGGGGGCTCAGCGCGTGCAGCTCAACCATGATGGCGATCGCCACCAGACGCGGCACGATCTCCACCACGCCCGCCAGCACCATCATGCTAAGTGACGCCATGGTGTCACTGCCCCGGTACCAGCCCAGACCCTGCCGCCTGGCCCAGTAGGCCTCGATGGCTATCGCAAGGAAATATAGCGGCAGTGCTATAAGCGTCAGGTCATCCTCGAAAAATTCCTGCACAGCTGTCCCCAATACATTGAGGACACAGTCTATCCATAGTGCCAAAGCAGGGCAATGACAGGGCCAGCCGCCTATTTACGCTGGCCAGGCTGCCGCCTGTCGCCCCTGGCCATGCACTGGCAGATGCTGCACGGGATGCGCTACTATCGTCCGCTGCACAGTAATGGCCTGCGCGTGAACCGCTGAACTTTTAACGGCGTGCCCCGCAAGCCGCTCCAGAGGCCAGACAGTTCATGCGATTAATTGTAGGCATCACAGGCGCCAGTGGCGTGATTTACGGTATACGCCTGCTGGAAATGCTGCGTGAATTCCCCGAGGTAGAGTCACACCTCATCCTCAGCAGTGGCGCCAAACTCAATATCGCGCTGGAAACCGAATGGCAACACAAGGCTGTCGAGGGCCTGGCCGACGTTGTGCACAAGGACAACGACCTGGCCGCGTCAATAAGCAGCGGCTCATGCAAAATTGACGGCATGGTGATTATCCCCTGCTCGATGAAAACCCTGTCCGGCGTGGCCAACTCCTATGCCGACAACCTGATCGTACGCGCCGCCGATGTCACCCTCAAGGAACAGCGCCGCCTGGTCCTGGTTCCCAGGGAATCGCCACTGCATGTGGGACATACGCGCCTGTTGCATGAGGCCGCCACCATGGGCGCCATCATCTGCCCGCCCGCGCCGGCTTTTTACTCTAACCCGCAGAGCGTAGACGACATCATCAACCACACGGTGGGCCGCATTCTCGACCTGTTCGACCTCGATTGCGCCACCCTGACGCGCTGGCAGGGGCCGGTACGCACCCACAAGGCTTGACTCCAGTGACTCGCGAAGATCATCGCGACCCCATGGCGCAATGGCGCCACGACCACGTATTCGAACAGGATCAGAAACGCGCCGGGGAAGCGCGCACGCTGCTGGTGGTCGTCATCACCGCGGTAATGATGGTGATAGAAATTGTCGCCGGACTGGTCTATGGCTCCATGGCACTGCTGGCCGACGGACTGCACATGGCTTCCCACGCAGCCGCACTGGGCATCGCGGTGCTGGCCTATATTGTCTCACGTCGGCTCGCGCGGGACCGCAGCTTCACCTTCGGCGTAGGCAAGATCAACAGCCTGGCGGGCTTCACCAGCGCCGTGCTGCTGCTGGGTTTCGCCCTGCTGATGGCAACCGAGAGTATCGACCGGCTGATCAACCCGCTGGAGATAGGTTTCGACCAGGCCCTGCTGGTCGCGGTCGTCGGGCTTGCGGTCAATGGCGCCTGCGCCTGGATACTGATGTCGACGCCGCACGAACACGGACACTCACATACACATACACATACACATAACACATAGACATACACATAGTCACGAACACGAGCAAAAACACGACCATAACCTGCGCGCGGCCTACCTGCATGTGATCGCCGATGCACTCACCTCGGTGCTGGCTATCGTCGCCCTGCTGGCGGGAAAGTACTTCGGCGCAGACTGGCTTGATCCCGTGATCGGCATCATGGGTGCGATACTGGTAGCGCGCTGGTCATATGGGCTGATCCGGGATACCGCCGGTGTGCTGCTGGACCGACAGGCAGATAACAGTCTGGCTGAGCAGTTGCGCCAATCGATAGAGGAAGATTCAACGGCCCGGGTGACCGACCTGCACTACTGGACCATCGGCCACGACATCTACGCGGCCGAGCTGGTGATTGTCAGCAGCGACCCCGCCGCGCCCGGGCACTACCGCTCACTGGTGCCGGATCACCTGAACGTGGTACATATCACGATTGAAGTACACCGGCTGGATGGGCATTCGACCGGCTAGATGGTACCGCGCTCCCTGGCCATGTCCAGAGCCAGGTCCTCTATCATATCCTCCTGGCCACCCACCGTGCGCCGGCGACCCAGTTCCACCAGGATGTCCCGCGAGGACAGGTTGTACTTGGCGGCGCTGCGTTTTGCGAACAGTAAAAAGGATGAATACACACCGGCATAGCCCAGGGTCAGCGCATCGCGATCCACCCGCACCAGGTGGTCCATCATCGGCACGATCTTGTCCTCGGCAATATCCATCGCCTTGAACAGGTCCACCCCGGTTTCAACGCCCATGCGCTCGCACACGGCGATAAACACTTCCAGTGGCGTGTTGCCGGCCCCGGCGCCCAGGCCCGCCAGGGAGCCATCAATACGATTGGCCCCGGCCTCTACCGCCGCCAGTGAGTTGGCAATACCCATCGCGAGATTGTGATGCCCGTGAAAACCCAGCTCGGTCTCCGGCTTGAGCTCCGCCCGCGCCAGGGCGACCCGGCTGGTGACATCGTCTGGCAGCATATATCCCGCGGAGTCGGTGATATACACACAGTTGGCACCGAAGCCTTCCATCAACTTCAACTGGGCCACCAGCTCTTCGGCTTCGATCATGTGGGCCATCATCAGGAAGCCCACCCGGTCCAGGCCCTTGATCTGCGAGGCCATGCTCAGGTGCTGTTCCGAGACATCCGCCTCGGTGCAATGGGTGGCCACACGAATGGTGGAAATACCGCAATCTACCGCCATCTTCAGGTGGTCCACGGTGCCGATACCCGGCAACAAGAGCGCGGACACCTTCGCATTCTTCATCTCCTTGCACACGGCGGTGAGGTACTCCTGGTCCGAGGCCGCCGGGAAGCCGTAGTTCACGCTGGCGCCACCCAGGCCGTCCCCGTGGGTAACCTCGATCATGGGGACGCCCGCGTCGTCCATCGCTTTCGCGATGTCGACCATCTGCTCCACAGTGATCTGGTGGCGTTTGGGGTGCATGCCATCGCGCAGGCACATATCGTGGACGGTAATCTTCTTGCCGTTAAGATCCATTGTCATCGTCTCCCGAGCCCGGCTAGGCTGCTGCTGTCGCTTGTGGCACAAAGTTACCCGCCAGAATTTCCTCCGCGTACATCTCCGCGGTACGCAGACCGGCCGCGGTCATGATATCCAGGTTGCCCGCATACCTGGGCAGGAAATCCCCCAGGCCCTCGACTTCCATGTAAATGGAAACCCGCTTGCCCTCGAACACCGGGCCATTCTTGAGGGTATAGCCCGGCACATACTTCTGCACTTCCTCGATCATTTCCCGCACCGAGCGGGTGATCGCCTCCTCATCGGGTTCCTCTACCGTCAGGCAATGCACGGTGTCGCGCATGATCAGCGGCGGCTCTGCCGGGTTGATCACAATGATTGCCTTGCCACTGGCTGCGCCACCCACTTTTTCTATACCGCTGGCGGTGGTGCGGGTGAACTCGTCGATATTCTTGCGGGTGCCGGGGCCGGCTGATTTGCTGCTGACGGTGGCTACGATCTCGCCATAGGATACCGCCTGCACCCGGCTGACCGCCGCCACCAGAGGTATGGTCGCCTGCCCGCCACAGGTCACCATGTTGACGTTCATTGCCTGCGCCGCTACCGCATCGGCCAGGTTTACCGTCGGCACACAGAACGGGCCTATCGCCGCGGGCGTCAGGTCTATCATCACCGCGCCCTGTTGATTCACCTTGCGACTGTTTTCGGCGTGCACGTAGGCGGAGGTGGCATCGAAACAGATTTGCACGCCATCCTCTTTCATCGTTGGCAACATGCCGTCGACGCCTCCGGAGGTGGTTTTCAGGCCCATTTCTTTGGCGCGCTTGAGACCGGGGGATTCAGCTTCAACACCCACCATCCAGACCGGCTCGATAACTTCGCTGCGCATGGCTTTCATCAGCAGGTCGGTGCCAATATTGCCGGGGCCGATAATGGCGGCTTTTACTTTCTTGCTCATTGGTGCTCTCTCGCTTTGTTCGTGTTGTCACAACTCAGGTTAGTAGATGAACGGTTGTATCTTGCTCTGATCGAACCCGGTGCAACAACCACCTGTCTTCAAGCAATCGGGCCGTCAGACAAACCGACAACTGCAGCCGCCAATCCCTTCAATCTCCAGCGACATTTCATCCCCGGCAACCACCGGGATCAAGGGCGCAAGGGAGCCGGACAAAATCACCTCGCCCGCTTTGAAGGGAATATCAAACTCACCAAGAGTGTTGGCCAACCAGGCAACCGCGGTCAAAGGGTTACCCTGCACCGCACTACCCAGACCCTCTGAGTGATGCTCGCCGTTTTTGTAGATAGTCATCTTGAGTGAGGGCAGATCAAAATCCCGGGGGTCCACCTCGTTGCGGCCAAATACATAGACACCGCAGGAGGCGTTGTCGGCGATCGTGTCCTGGATTTTAATCTTCCAGTCGTCAATGCGTGAGTCCACAATCTCGAAGCAGGGCATAATGGTGGCGGTTGCATCCAGAACATCCGCCTCGGTGACGCCCGGGCCTTTCAGGTCCTTGCACAGGCGAAAGGCAATCTCACCTTCTGCGCGGGGTTGAATCAGGTTGCCGGCGATGGGGATATTGGCACCCTCGGGGCACTCCATGGCATCGGTGAGAAAGCCGAAGTCCGGCTGGAACACCCCCAGCATGTCCTGCACAGGTTTGCTGGTGACCCCGATCTTTTTGCCTACCACTTTTTCACCCGTTGCCAGGCGGCGCTGCAGGAATACCTGCGAAATGCGGTAGGCGTCCTCGATGGTGATATCGGGGTCCCGCTCGGTCAGGGGCTCCAGCGTGATCCCCTCACGCAGGGCAGAAAACAGGGCATCGCCGTAATCACTGATCTCTTCCGGGGTCATCATCACTCTCCAGACGGGTAACGGTCAATTACCCCACGACTGGCAAGGGCCCGTCAACGCCAGTAAAGCGGGACCGGGAATCAGTACGCGTCAGTAAACCAGTTCTACCCAGCGCTGGCCGGCTTTCAATTCCGCCTTGCGCCGGGCCCACTGGTCGCTGGAACCGATCATGCGGCTGAAGACACGATCGAGGGTATCGAGAATGTCGGCGCGGCCCGCTACGTAAACCCGCGTATGGGGGCTTTCCAGCATCGACAGAATTTCTTCCGAGCGTTCTTCCAGGGCGTAGTCCATGGCGATAGGATCGGCCCAGTTAGGCCTGGGGCTGAGGGCTTTGAAAGCCTCGAAGGTAGCCTGGTCGTAGTACTGGCTGAAGTCGTCTTTTTCCTCGTTCATGTACAACATCTCCAGCCCGCTGAGGGCGCCATAAAACAACCTCACCTTGCCGCGGTAATCCCCTATATCCTGGTAAATGTGCTTTATCAGCGCACGAAAAGGCGCGATCCCCGTACCCATGCCGATCAGCAACAGGTCCGTATCCCTGTCCTCGGGTACTTCAAAAGGTATCCCGAAGGGGCCGTTGATGCTGACGGTGTCGCCCTCCCTGCGATCGCAGAGAAAGTTGGAAGAGATACCCTCGTAGCGCTCGCCACTGTACTCATCGATATAGTTGCAGCGTTTCACGCAAAGTGTCACACGGGGCCGCCCGCCGTTGGCTGCCGGGGGCGTATCGGCGACGCTGTACAGGCGAAAGTGGTGCTTGTGGCCCTGGGCATGTTCACCGGACACGATCACGCCGATGCTCTGCCCGGGCTGGTAGGCAAACTGCTCCCGCTCCACCTCCAGCACAATCTCGCGCACCTCCTCGCTGGAGCTTTCGGGCGTGATCCGCTGGCTGGTAAGTACGCGGGCGTTGTAGGTGATGCCGGTATCAAAATCTTCAAGACGCATGGGTAGTGTCCTCCAGGGGTTGATCTGTTGTCTGGCCAGTGCCGCGCTCACAGCCCGCGGGGCCGCAGTCACAGTTGTGGCAACCGCTGCGCCCGGCCAGGGCGTCGCGGTCGCTACCGCCGTTTTCAGGAAAGTGTCGCTGCCACAGGCGCTGCACCGCCAGCCAGGCGCAGGCGATAACAACCATACCCGCGACTGCCGTAAAATAGGTACTCAGCATGGCCTCACGCCCCCAGCCCGGCGAAGCCCATGAACGCCATCGACAGAATGCCGGCGATCATCAGGGTCAGGGCCGTTCCCTGCACCACATCCGGGACCGTAGCAAGTTCCAGCTTTTCGCGAATACCCGCCATCAACACCAGGGCGAGGGTAAAACCGCTGCCGGCGCCCAGCGCATAAACCAGCGACTGCAGCAGGTCGTAACCCTTGTTGGTCTGGAAAAGGGCGAGGCCAAGGATTGCGCAGTTAGTGGTAATCAGCGGCAGGAATATCCCCAGCGCCCGGAACAGCGCCGGGCTCATTTTCTTGATAAACATTTCCACCAGCTGCACCGTTGAGGCGATCACGACAATATAGGAAATCAATTGCAGGTAGGGCGCATCTATCGCCACCAGCAGACGGTGTATCCCATAGGCGCAAAGGGAGCTGACCAGCATCACAAAGCAGACCGCACCGCCCATCCGGGTGGCAGTGGCCAGCTTCGCAGACACCCCCAGGAAGGGACAGATGCCCAGGAAGTAGGCGAGCACGAAATTATTGACCAGGCTGGCATTGAGGAAAATGGTCCACAGGGAATCATTGTTCACGGTGTCACCTCCTGCACCTTGCCGTGGCCAGCCTGCCGGCGCAGCTTGAGGTGGTTAAACAGCAACAGCCACAAAGCAAGGGTGAAAAAGCCGCCGCTGGGCAGGATCATGACAATCCAGGGTTGGTAGGATGCGGGAAACAGCGCAACGCCAAACAATGAACCATTGCCCAGCACCTCCCGCGCACAGCCCAGGCACAGCAGGGCAAAGGTAAAGCCCACCCCCATACCCAGCCCATCCAGCACTGACCGGGTGACCGTATTCTTGGAGGCGAACGCTTCCGCCCTGCCCAGGATGAGGCAATTCACCACGATAAGAGAGATAAACGCGCCCAGTGCCCGATGCAGGTCCAGGCTGATGGCCTGTATCAGGTAATCGACCACCGTGACGAAGGTGGCGATGATCAGGATAAAGGTCGCGATGCGTACCTGGCGGGGAATAAAGTGGCGCAGCGCGGACACCAGGGTATTGGACAGTACCAGCACGAAGGTGGTTGCCAGCCCCATGGCCAGTGCATTGATCCCCGAGTTGGTGACGGCCAGCACCGGGCACATGCCGAGCACCTGCACAAATACCGGGTTCTCGCGCCACAGGCCCTTGATGAAATCATCGGTGCTCGACGAAGTCTCCAGCGTGCCCACTGTTTTCTCAGCCCCCGGCATCGTCCCCTCCCCTGTTTTGCAGTTCCCCCTGCAAGCGATGCAACAGCGGCACCCACCGGGCACTGCTGTCACGCAGGATGGCCGCGATCGCCTTGGAGGAAATGGTCGCGCCGGTAATACCGTCGACCTGTGACGGCAGCGTTTTGGCCCCGCTTTTTACCGCCTCGATCGGGCGCGCCAAAGACTGCCCATCCGCCGCTACGGTCACATCCAGGGCATCAAAATTGGCAAGAAAGGCCGGATCTTTTTCAATCTTGTCGCCCAGGCCGGGTGTTTCCTTACTCGCCAGTACGCGCATGCCGACGATTGCCTGCCGCCGGGGGGCGTAACCGTAGAGAATGCGAATTACATCCTGGTACCCCATGCCCTGCGCTTCGATGGCGACACCCACCAGCCGACCGTCTGCATCGTAGCCCGCATGCACCGTGTCGCCGGCAGCGCCACCCTCGCCCGCTCGCTGGAAATGACCTTCGGCGTCCAGCGTAAAAGAGGCACGCCCGACGGCGCCCGGCACCACCTGGAATACTGCCTCTTGCAGTGCCGCCGCTTCATTGCGCGCAATGACAGGCCCTGTCAGTACGAACACCGACACGATCAGCAACCCACAGACCACACCCACACCCACCAGTGCCCGGTATAACGGCCAACTGGGGGTTGGGGAGAGGTTGTCGTTGAGGTTGGCTTTGTCCATTACTCAGCCCTGCCCCGTGCCGAAGACGCGCGGCTGAATCAGCCCATCGATGTGCGGTGATACCGCATTGGCGAGCAGAATCGCGTACATCACCCCCTCTGGCATACCGCCCCACAGGCGTATCACGGTGATCAAGGCACCAATCAGGACACCGTAGACGACGCAGCCGATATGGGTAATCGGTGAGGCCACCATGTCGGTCGCCATAAATACAGCTCCCAGCATCAGGCCGCCGGAAAACAACATAAAACCCACCGGGGGGTAGTCCGCAGGGGCCATCAGGTGAAAGCCCCAACTCAAAGCTGCAACCGTGGCCAGTATCGCCGCGGGGATACGCCAGTTGAGCATTTTCCTCGCCGCCAGGTAGAGCCCGCCGGCCAGGATCAGCAGTGCGCATGTCTCACCGGCCGAACCGCTGGTAAGGCCCAGTAACAGATCACCGGTCGCGGTGAGCTCGCGGTCGAATTTGAACAGCGACAAGGGTGTGGCACCACTGACGCCGTCATATACCGGCGCTGCAAACGGCACGGTAAAGGTGCTGGCGGGCACCTGGGTGAATCGGTCGATGGCAAAAGCCGGCGTCCAGCTGGTCATGGCCACGGGAAAAGCCGCCTGCAAAATCGCGCGACCGACCAGGGCGGGGTTGAAGGCGTTATAACCCAGCCCGCCGAACAGGAACTTGGCCATGGCAACGCCAATTATCCCACCGCAGGCCACCATCCACAGCGGTAGCGCCGGTGGCAGCGTCAGGCCGTATAACAAGCCGGTAATCGTCACAGACCAGTCCCGAACGGTGGTCGGTGACGCGGCGAGTCGACACAGCAGGTGCTCGGTAGCGATGCAGGAAATCACCGCCACCAACAGCGTCAGCGCCGCCGCCAGGCCAAAGGCGTATATCGCATAGGCGGCCACCGGCAACAGGGCCCAGACCACGTTGCGCATAATGGCATCGACGCTGGCGCCGCTGGCAATATGTGGCGAGCTGTGAATTTCCAGAGTATGTCCGCGCTCACTCATGGTTTTGCCCGCCGCTTTCGAACCAGGCCCTTGGCGGCGCGAAAGCGCTGTACCAGCGGAATATGCGCCGGACACACATAGGAGCAGGAGCCACACTCAAAGCAATCCAGTAAATGGTATTCATCGGCCATGCGCTCGACCTCGCCCGCCCTGGCCAGCAAACCCAGCTGCGAAGGGTTGAGGAACAGGGGGCATGCGTCCACGCAGTAGGCGCAGTGGATGCAGGGATACTCGGCAGGTGCGGCGGTCTGGGTGTTGGTAAAGGCAATAAAACCGGAAGTGCCCTTGGTGATGGGAATGTCCAGGCTGGGCAGCGCCTGGCCCATCATCGGCCCCCCCAGGAAGACCCGGCTGACGTTACCCGCCAGACCGGCGTAGTCCAGGGCAAAACGCAGCGGCGTGCCAATCGGGATGCGGTAGTTGCCCTTGTTGCTGATGGCTGGTCCACCAATGGTAATCACCCGCTCCTGGATGCCGCGACCATGGGGTAACAGCCGGCCAATCTCCGCGGTGGTCGCCACGTTGACACTCACCACGCCGACATCCGAGGGTAAACCACCCGAGGGCACCTCCCGCCCCAGCAGCGCCCGCAGCAGCATTTTCTCAGCCCCCTGGGGATACTTCACCGCGACCACTTCGACCGTGGCCGGTATATCCGCGGGCAGGGCCGCGCGCAGGGCATCCGCCACATCGAGCTTGTTGGCTTCAACCCCGATGATCGCCCGCGCCGCGCCGGTCACTTTCAACAGGTAGCGTATGCCCATGACAATATCTGGCTGCTGTTCCAGCATCACCCGGTGATCCGTGGTGAGGTAGGGCTCGCACTCCACCCCGTTGATGACCAGGGTATCGATGGTTTTGTCCGCGGGAACTTTCAGTTTCACATGGGTGGGGAAAGCCGCACCCCCCAGGCCAACAATACCGGCGCGCTGGATCGCCAGTAAAATCTCTGCAACGGAAGCGGTGGTATGATCACAGGGAACGCCCTCGCTGACTTCCTGACTGGAGCCGGGAAAGGGTTTAATAAAAACCGCCGGCGCCATTTTGCCGCTGATAGCCGGTGCCAGGGCGATACGCTGCACCACCCCCGAGGCCGGTGCGTGCATCGCCACCGAGACAAACCCGTCCGGCTCGGCAATCAACTGGCCGCGCTCCACTTCCTGGCCCTCGCGCACCACCGGCAATGCCGGCTTGCCGATGTGCTGCGCCAGCGGCACGATCATGACGGGCGCAAACGGAAACTGCCTGATAGGCAACTCCCGGGTGTCGTCCTTCGCCTGCGGCGGATGGATGCCGTGAGCGAAACTGCGATGCTGGCGAAGCGCACTGAACATCAGTTGTATTTCGCCCCTCGCGCAATCCACTTGTCGATATCCGGCTCGGTGCGATCCGCCGGCAGCCCCGGGTGAATGACCTGGGCGGTACATTTCTCCGCGGCTTTCACCAGGTCTTTGTAAGGGCCGGCCAGCGGGTCCTTGATGTAGGCCTTCTTGTCATCGTTGTAGGCGAAGATCGCGGGATTCAGGTTGGTGCATTCATCACAGGCGGTGCACTCCTGCGTATCCAGCCAGGGTGCCATATAGTCTGCGGCAGGAGCTGCCGCGGCGGTGCTGGTGACAAGCTCTTCACCTGCCCCGTCGAGCAACTCCGCGGTCATTTCAGCGGACACTTCGGCATCACCTTCAGCCATGCGCATGAGACCGCTGGCTATGCGGCGCACCACGTCGCGACGTGTTCTTTCCTCGATATCCTGCGCCGGATCCGGCGTCTTCGCTTTTACCCCGGCAATGGCCTTGAGCATCACCCAGAAGTCGCGGCGCTCTTCGCTGGACTTGACCATGGTCTCATCCAACAGCAGGCGGCTCAGGTGCTGCCGCTTGTCCAGCGTCCAGATAAAGGGGAACTTGCCCTCGCGCTCGTCATCTCCCAACTGCATGAAATCGGCCAATGGCACCATACCCTCGTGCCAGGTATCGGGCGGCGCCATCCGAAAATGCTTGCGAAAGCGCGCCTCGGTCATGGCGAAATCGGCGAAGGTCATGGGCAACTCCATGGTCTTTTCGCGGCTGCCTTCCAGGTAATCGAGCTTATAGGTGGGCCAGTCCTCATACAGCGCCGGGTTGCCCTCCAGGTCAAAACACTCCTGGGGTGTCTTGCCCTTGTCCGGGTCATACCGATACAGGGGATAGGCACGGGATTCCACCGCCAGCTTGGCCTGCTGGTGTCCCATGTCGTCGCCAATGCCGTGCTCGGGCTGGCAGGAGGTATAGAGGTTGAACAGTGCCGGCCGCCTGGCCAGGAGGCCCTCGATAAAGCCCTCTATCATGTGATTGGAGTGAGCGATGGTGCCCTGCATCACATAGGTGGTGCGGTGCGCCATGGCGATCAGGCCGATCTCCTTGCGCACCTCCTCCTTGCCTTTGTTGACCTTGCCGAACTGGGCCATATCTGACACCTGCCCGATAAAGCCGGAGGTGCAGGCCTGGCCGCCGGTATTTGAATAGACCTGGGTATCCACCACCAGGATCTTGATCGGCTTGCCTGACATCATCGCCCGTGACAGGTTCTGGAAGCCGATGTCGTACATGGCACCGTCGCCACCCACGGCCACCACCGGCGGGCACAGCAGAAACTCCTCGTCGGTAAACTGCTCCCAGGTAAAGTAGGTAAAAAACTCCTCGTGTTCGGCCTCCCGGTACTCGCCGGACAACTCCAGCTCGGCGGCGCGTACCGCCTTGAACCCCTCGGCCATTTTCGCCATATGCCCCTCGAATACACCCATGGCCAATGAAGTGCTGTCCTGGAACAGGTGATTGGACCAGGGAAACGGATAGGGATTAAAGGGATAGGTACTGCCCCACACCGAGGTACAACCGGTCGCGTTAAGCATCCCCATGCTGGAACGGCCGCGGCCGCTGGTACCTTCCGTGTAACGCCACTTCAGGTCCTTCAGCTGGGCCAGCAAACCGGTTACCCGCTTCAACCAGGCGGGGTCTATCGGCTGACTGCCCTGCTTGTCCTCCATCTGGCGGGCAATATCTGACAGGGTCAGCTCGTGATCCGCATTGCGGCTGAGAATATCGGACAGCGCGGCGGTATCGCCAATATTGACCTCCTGCACCAGCTGCAGCTGGATGTGCTGTGACAGGCGGCCTATAAGCTCGTCCAGTTTGGCGATCTGGGCCTTGACCCGCGGTTGCATCAAGGCGTCCACGGTGGCAACAAACAGGTGCATGACGGTTTTTTCGGAACAGCCCAGGCAGGCGCCGTCGCCACTGGCAAGACCGGAATAAACCTCCTTGTCCAGCAGGATAGTCTCCAGTGCACCGATGCCCTGCTCCAGGTCGTCCACCCGTATATATTTCTGGGGTGTGGTGGGCAGGTCCAGCCAGAAATTCCATTGATCTCGCAGCTGCTCCACCGACTCCCCGGTCTGGCGCACGGGAATCAGCGCCGCATCGTCACAGACCGCCACGCACTCCATGCAACCCTTACAGGTGTATGGATTGACCGTGATACTGAGCAGTCCACCGCTGCCCTGCGCCTGCTTCTCCGGCAGCGTGTAATACGGCCGACTGAGAGCGAACTGGAAACCGTCCAGCTCTTCGTTGAACCAATCGAACTCGCCCCTCAGCTCAGTGCGCTCTGCCTCGGCCAGGTCCGGGTTGTTAACAGTGACGGCGATCGCCTCCTGTATCAGGCCGCCTACCGGCTCGCTCTCCCCCGCCTCGCCCAGCAGGCCGTGCAGGCTGCGTTCCATCTGGCGCACGGCCCGCGGCAGGTGCTGCACATCGTGACCGTTTTTACGCACACGAGACACCACCGTATCCAGCACCTGGCCCACCTCGTTGACCAGGCCGGGAATGGCCGTATCCGGGCAGACGGTATAGCAGTTGCCGCAGGCCGTGCAGTTTTCTGCGATCCACTGGGGGTGCTCGAAGCGGATACCGGTCATATCGCGAAATAGCGCCGAGGACGCCGGCATCACTCCAAGGCCGATAAAGGGATCGGTGAGGTTGTCGTTGCCCATCCCGCGAGCGTAGAAATTGCCCGTCTGCTCCCAGAAGCGGTGGATGTCTGCGCTGGGAGCTGCGCTTTGCGGAAGGCGCTTTACCATCACCGGCAGCTTGGGCTCGGCCCGCGCATCAATCAATCGGGCTGCCTGTACACCCACCGCCTTGTCGGTGATTTCGCGCACTTCATCGTGGCCTCGCTTCACCACCCGGACGTTATCTTCCACCACCCTCGCACCCTTGGTGCCAAACTTGTGCTCCAGTTGGTCGCGAATGGCCTGCAGCAGTTGCTGCTCGCCCAGGCCTGTCTGCTCGGCCAGTGGCGACGCGGCAAAAAATGCGCCCTGGAAGGCTATGCCCTGCATGCGCAGCTGCAGCTCTGGATCAGTCGCCTCTTCCCGGGCGATGTTGAACGCATCGAGATAAAATAAACGTATCTGCTTGTCGACGATAATCTGCTGGTAATGTTCGGGTATGTCGGCCCAGACCTGTTCCGGCGAGCCGCGGTCGCTCTGGATGATAAACACGCCCCCCTCCTTCAGCCCCGCCACCGCATTGGTGTGATGGAACACATTCGGGTCAGGCGACAGCACTACATCCACATAAAAATATTCACAATTGATACGGATAGGTTCCGGCGCCGCCGACAGGTAGTAGGTGGTGGGCTGCCCTTTTTTCTCGGAGCCATACTTGGGATTCGCCTTGATGTGATAACCCAGCAGGTCGAACAGGGTCATGGCCAGGTTCTTGCCTGTAGTGATCGCACCCCAGCCACCGATAGAGTGAAAGCGTACGGTGACGCTGCCGGCAGGCATCAGGTTAGGGTTTTCGCTACCGCGCAACGCCAGCGCCCCGACCCCGGGATAACCATTGCGGATTGTGTCCTGGTAGATCTCCTGCTTGGGCGTCATTGCCTCTTCCCGCAGGAAATCTATCGACAGGTAAAACTGTTTTTTGCGATCACCGTCCGGCAACATGTTCTCGATGGCACCTATCAGGCCCTCCGGTTGCAGGTCGCGACTGCCCAGGCCAAAGGAGCCTGAGTACAGAGGCGGGGAATCGGCCAGGCTGGTGTAGGTGGCCAACTCCGGGTACGGGGTCTCGTGCTTGTCGCGGCCGTTCTCCATGGCCTTGCCCAGGGTAGAGCGAATCTCGCGCATCAAAGGCAGGTCCGCCGCCAGCGGTTGGTCAAGGCGCTCCAGTACCACCACCCCTTTCCTGCCTTTCAATACCTCGCTCAGTGCTGCGCCGGGGAAGGGCCTGAACATGGTCAGGTTAACCACCCCCACCTTGATGCGCCGGGTCTCGCGCAGGTAATCAGCCACCACCTCGGCGCTGGGGATCAGGCTGCCCTGGCCGACGATCAGGTAATCAGCATCGTCGACCATATAGGTTGCGACCGGGCTGTACTGGCGACCCGTCAGCTGCGCGAATTCGTAGAAGGCCTGCTCGGAAATATCGCCAATGTGATCAAAAAAGAAAGGTCGCTGTGCCGCCACGCTCTGCATGTAGGAGTCCTGGTTCTGCACCAGTCCCGACATCAAGGGGTTATCCACGTCCCACAGCTCCGGCACCCGCCGGCGCATATCGCCGAAGATCATACGCTGGGCCGGTGTGGGCGTGGCGATGATATCGTCCGGCCGTCCCAGGTACTCGGCTATCAACTCGCGCTCCGGCACCAGCAGGGACTCGATCAGGTGGGTGGTGAGGAAGCCGTCCTGGGCGACTATGCCGGGGGTCAACGCCAGCTCGGCGATGCGGTGAGCGATGATATTGAGGTCCGCCGCCTGCTGGGCATTGGCAGCAAACAGCTGGAAGAAGCCGGTATCGTCCACACAGTGATAGTCGTCGTGCCCGGCGTGCACATTGAGTGTTGCCTTGGTCATTGCCCGGGCGCCGATATTGAGCACGTAGGTAAGCCGCTTGCCCACGGCGGCATAGAGTGACTCGTGCATGTAGGCGATGCCCTGGCCAGAGGAAAAATTGGCCGCTCGCAAGCCAGTCATCGACAGCCCTGCGGTCACCGCCGCAGCGGCATGCTCGCCTTCAGGCTCGATAAAAATCAGCGGACGACCCGAGACATTGATATGACCCTGGGCGGCAGCCTCCGCCCAGTACTCTCCCATCTGGGTGGACGGTGTTATCGGATAGGCGCCCGCCGCGTCGCTGGATTCGCGTTCACACATGATGACCGCGGTGTTGCCGTCCATCGCAGCGCGCTGGCCAGGATACTTGATGACGGAGTCTGGTTTGCTCATGCTGCTTTTCCTCATTAGCTCGTGGTGCGCCACATTCTGGCGGCGTCGGGCGTCAACTGGGCGCTTCGGGTAATGCGCTGTGGCGTAGAACTTTTTTGCTGGCGGCCCCCCTGAGAGGGCCAGCGTCCGGATCTATCCAGACAATTGCGCCGGTGGGGCAACGCTCTATCGGTACCCGGGTGGCATGGGGCCGGCGGTAATCAACCACCGGAAGATTGTCCCGCATGCTGACCAGGCCGTCGGGGGCATCCAGCGCACAGCGCCCACAGGCGGTACAGGCGACCTCGCAGGCGGCGAGCACCTCGTCGCCCTGCTCCTGGTTCTTGCAGGCCACCCACAGACGATGGTCCTCCGACTGCAGCGAGAACAAATCCTTGGGGCATATGTCGACACAGTCACCACAGCCGGTGCACAGTGCGCTGTCGACAACCGGAAGTGCATGCTGATTCATATCGATCGCATCAAAATCACAGGCCCGCTCGCAATCGCCATAGCCCAGGCAACCCCAGAAACAGTCCTTGCCACCACCGGCCACCTGCGACGCCGCCAGGCAGGACGGCTCACCACTGTAGTGCGCCCGGTTGCGGGCGACATTCGAACCCCCGGCGCAGGCCAGGCGAGCGACTATCCGGGTCTGCTCGCCAACCGCTATGCCCAGGTAACCGGCGATGGCCTCGCGCCCAATATCGCTGCTGACCGAGCACTTCCCGGGTGCGGTAGCACCGCTCACCAGCGCCTCGGCGAAAGGACGGCACCCCGGGTACCCACAGGCACCGCAGTTGGCGTGCGGCAGCATCTCCTCCACGACATCAATGCGCGGATCTTCTTCCACATGGAGTTTGCGATTGGCCAGAATCAACGCGGTGGCCAGCAGAAATGTCAGCCCACCAATGGCCGCCACTGCGGTAAGCACCACCATGTCAGAAAGAGTCCAGCAATTGCTTTTCCGAAAGCCGGGTTATAGCCCTGTTGGAAAAATTTAGGCCTTGTCCGGGAGAGAGTCAAACGACATAAGATACTAAGGGGTGTAACGAGGCATTCACTTGATCAAGCTCAATTTTAACGCGGCAATTCGGCAGTCCGTGACCATAAACGGCGCCGCTGGAGCACAACCATTACTCAGCTGTGACCACCCGCTTTCGCCTGGATTCTGGCTGCCAGTGCCGCCACCAATGGATTGGCGCTGAGACCGTGCAGCAGGACGCTGAGTATGATGGTAGACACTGCGGTATCGATAACGACACTGCCGCCGGGCAGCTTCTGGTTAATCACCATAACGGCAAATACGATACTGGCCAGGCCCCTGGGACCAAACCAACCTACGAACAGCTTCTCAGCGGTATCCAGGCCCAATCCAGTCAGGACAATGAACACGGGGAGCATACGTATAACGGTTAGGCTCAGAACAGCGTAGAACACGCTCTGCCAGGTCAGGCTATCCACTCCGTGGCCAACCACAAGGGCCCCAAATGCTATCCAGGTCAGTAACGCCAGGGTATCACCCACACTTTCTGCCTCCAGCAGGCGCTTGTGGATGCCCTTGCTCTCTATGGCGCCGAAGAAAAGGCCGCCGACAAAGCAGGCGATAAAGCCGCTGCCGCCCAGCCACTGGGCAACGGCAAAGCAGGCCACCGCGAGGGTGGGCAGGGTTACCTGCGTCCAGGATTTGGTCAGCCATTTACGACCCTCGACTGCCCTCAGCAACCTGATTGCGATCCAGGTCACGCCAACGCCGGTCAACGCCCCGATACCGACAGCCTGCGCCACCAGCTTTACCGCCAGTTCGGTGGTGTCCGCCCCGGCCCCGGCTTCCGATGCCAGGATGAGGAATATAAAAAGTATCGGGACGCAAATACCGTCGTTCAGGCCGCTTTCCACGTTCAGGCCCTCGCGTATCTTGCCCGGCACGGCAGGATCGGTAACCACGGCCTTACCCAGTGCTGCATCAGTGGGCGCGAGCATCACCGCCAGGATCGCGATCTCCATCCAGCCCAGGGAATCAAACAGCAAGTAGCCGGTGACATAGCCCAGGCCAATCGTGAGGGGCAGGCCTACCAGAAGTAATCGCAGTGGAATCTTGTAGGAGTGTTCCAGTTCCCGCAGGTTCGATGATGCCGCGTCGGTGAAAAGAACCAGCGCAAGCGTCAGTTCCGCCAGTGTCCGCAGCCCTTCCGCGTCGATTGACAGGTGCAGCAGGTCCAGTCCGAGCGGGCCAACCGCCAGACCAAACAGCATAAATACCACTGCACCGTTTACCGGGGTGCGCGCCAGCGCACCACTGGTGATGCTGTAAAAAAAAGTAAAGGCGGCGAGCAGGGCGAGGTTCTGGTAAATATCAGTCTCCGGTGGGCATACCAAAGGTGCCTGTAAGTGCACTTTTCGCCAGGGCTAGGCAGATTAGAGGTCGCCGCATATCCTCGAAAATGTGGTCCATTTTCATCGGTGCCAGAGGGTAGCTCAACTGGCCCGCTTCATGATTTGTCACCTGGCTTATAACTGGCCAGGCGCAGACCTATCAGGCTGGCGACCAGCACGGTTGTATAAAATACGCCTATGGCCGCCTCCATAAAAGCCAGGAAGCGGGTGAGTGGCGCTGCGGGACTGATATCACCATATCCCAGTGTGGTGAGCGTCACCATGGAGTAATAACAGATAGTGCCCAGGTTTTCCTGCCAACTGACAGCGGGCAGCCCCTTCATGGAGCCGGGGAAGGTGTGTTCCACTATCAGATAGGCGAAGCCAAACCACAGCCCGACAAGCAGGTAGATACAGATGGCACCCAGAATCGAATTGCGCGTGATGTCTCCTGTGAACATAACCTGCTTCCAGGCCATTTGAATTGTCAAAGTGAGAAACACCAGAATGGCAACCAGTTCAAATGGGGCAACTACTCCACCTGCTACCATACTGTCGTAAAGCATCAGTGCGATAAAGAGCAGGCCTAAAACCAACTTGGGCTTGAACCACCGGCTACCGCTGCCTTCCATGGACCATATCGCAATAATTACCGTCACCATCAGGCTCATGTTAATAAAGAGGTGAGCCTCGCCAAGATTGAGCTGATTGAAAAGTGCGCTACAAAACAGCAGCAATACAAGGACAGCCAGCAGCCAGCTGAAATTGTCATCTTTATTGGGCTTGAGCATCAGGAGTCCCCGGTTCTGCGTAGTTGAGTGCGATTAACGGCTGGCGCTCACAATTTTAACACGCCGCTCATGGTGCAAAGACAGCGCCCGCCAAAATATCGTTCCGCTATTGCCAGCCCGGGAAGTGCATACCATTGCCACGAACCAACAGCTCCCGCTGCGGATAGAAAAAGTCCATCAAGGCTTCCTGCTGCTCCATGGCGTCGCGGTATCCACAGGCGATCAGATCCTTGCAAAACTCGCCCTCGAACAGCAGGTAACTGGCCATGCTGGTCCCCCCCCCGGTGGGTGTGGCACCCGTCATCTTGAGAAGGCTGCGCATGGAGCGTGGCAGATTTTTGATATGCCTGGCCACCAGGTCACTGATTTCTATGCTCGGGTTGATACACAAAAAATCCACCATTTTCATCGAACCGGTGGAGGCATGCGGGTTCTCGTTGTTCACCATCCCCACCAGTTCATTGATCCTGGCAACATGCTCCATATCGTTTTCAAGCGCGTCGATGAAGGCGCTGTTGAAGACATGGCCCACCATTTTCGCAAGGGAAGGCGAGTGCTGCTCGTGCAGATCAGAGGGCGCGCGATTGGGATTGCCACTGACACCTATCACCAGGAGACGCTCCGCTCCAAGATGGATAGCGGAACTGATAGGCGCCACCTGGCGCAATGCACCATCGCCATAGTAGCTCTTGCCTATTTTGGCGGCGGGCAGCAGTGTAGGTATCGCCGATGACGCCAACAGGTGATTGATATCCAGTCGGGTAGGAATACCGCGGCGCCTGGACTTACGCCAGCCCGGCAGCACATCGCCATCGAGGTTACTCTGGAAAAACGTTACCGACTCGCCGTTGTCATAACTGGAGGCGGTAACACCAATGGCATCGAGTAGCCCCCCGCCAAGACGCCGTTCGAGATCACCGAAGTCTATGATTCTTGAAAGAAGTTCAGCCAGTGGCGCACTATTAAGCAGTGACAGAGGTTTATTCAGGCCTACACCCTGGTGGAACAGGGAGGCAAACAATCGCAGCACCCCGCCCAGCAAATCCAGGTAGCCCGCCTTGTATACCTGTTCTACGTGCAGGTTACTCCAGATACGCTCCACCTTCTTGACCGCGAGGCGGAAATTATTTGCCGATGCGCCCAGGGCGACCGCGTTGATCGCGCCCGCCGAGGTGCCGGTGATAATTGAAAAAGGATTGTGAGCGCGCTTGGGCAACAATTCGGCGGCCGCCTTGAGTACACCTACCTGGTATGCCGCGCGGGCACCACCGCCGGTAAGTACCAGCGCGGTTCGATCTGTGGCCGGTTGACGATGACTCATTAACTTACCTCCCCTGTCGGGGCAGACTATCACAGAGTCTCGCAGGGAAAATCCTGGCATGGGAATAAGTCCATTTATTTATTCCATACCGGCTAAAGGGTATCTTCCGCATTGACCGACCCCTGTCTGTTTGAGATGCTCAAGCCATACCATGGCTGCCTTGACTCTCGCAGGCAGCGTCGGACAAAAGAATAATTAATAATAAGAGGGAATGGTCAGTGGCGAAGCCTGCACAGCGAACCGGCAAATATCAACTGACCGCGGCCATTGTTACGGCATGCGGACTTGGCGGCACAGCACCGGCCTGGGCTCAACTGGAAGAGGTTGTGGTCACCGCGCAAAAACGCTCGGAAAACCTGCAGAACGTACCCATAGCCATAACGGCGTTTGACGCAGAGGCCATGGAGGCAAAGCAGATCACCACAGTACAGGACCTGCGCTTTACCGCGCCCAATGTCAGTTACAGCAAGGGCAATTTCACCGGCAGTAACTTCAAGATACGCGGCATCGGCCAGGACCTGGTAGCGGCCACCTCCGATGCGGGTGTGGGCATTCATATCAACGATGTGCCGCTGCAGGATCCGCGCCTGTACGAAACCGAATACTACGACATAGAACAGTTGGTGGTGTTGCGCGGCCCTCAGGGAACGCTCTACGGTCGCAATTCCACCGGGGGTGCGGTCAACATGATTACCAATCGCGCCAGCCTGGATGAAATGAGCGGCAATATCGAAGGCCAGTATGGCAACCACGACAGCATCCGACTGAAGGGCATGATCAACATTCCGTTGGGCGAGACCCTGGCCGTGCGCTTTGCCGGCATCAGCCTGCAGCGCGACGGCTACACCCGGAACCTGGTGACAGGCAACGACATCGACGACCGGGACCAGTGGTCCCTGCGTGGCTCGCTGCAATGGCAGCCGAGCGAGAATACGACGATCAATTTCATGGCGTCCTACATGGACGAGGACAGCAGCAGGACGCGCAGCCCCAAACAGTTATGCCACAATGACCCCTCGGGCCTGCTGGGCTGCCTGCCGGACAAGCTGACCAACGATGCGGTCAACCCGCTGGCGCAATTAACCGGCATTATCCCCAGCCGACTGGGCCCCCTGGGACCACAACCGGGCCTGGCCAATGACACCGCAGGTGTGCCGAAGTCGTTGCGCAAGGTGTCCGCGGATACCGACCCGGAGTACCAGAGCGATGAGACCCTGGCCATTTTGCGCCTTGAACACCAGTTCAAGCGCCACGAACTGACCATGATTACCAGCTATCACGATACCTCATTGCGTTCACAGCAGGATTACACAATGAACGCCAGCGACGTGGAGTTCTTCCCCTCCCCGTTGCTTGAAAGCCTGGCACCGATCACTTACGCCACCTACTTTGCCGACAACCAGCTGCCTATCTCAAGACAGTCGCGCACCAACACGGGGATTGTGGGCGGCAATATAGCCGGGCGCAGCAATTCACTTGATGGTTATGACATTTCGTCAGCCAACACCGAGCAGTACACATTTGAAGCCAACCTGGCGTCAAACTACGAGGGACCTCTCAACTTCATGGGGGGAGTATTTGCCCTCAACGCGGATATCGATAACGACTACTGGGTGATCGCAAACGGACTGGACTACTTCTCGGTGGTACTGCCCGCGGTGCCACTGTCACTGGGCGGCCTGATCGGTGTGGATGGCCTGGGCTGGGTCAGCCCCAGCTTCCACAATACCACCAAGAGTTATGAACTGGAGTCCAGCGCTGCTTTCGGTGAGCTCTACTACGCGCTTACCGATGAACTCAAGCTCACCACCGGGGTGCGCTATACCCGCGACAAAAAGAAATTGCACGACGCCGCCTACCTGTTTGACTTCGGCGCTGACGACCTGCCGATTCTGCAGGCCTTCGGCGCCGACGAGGACCTGTCCGCGGCTGCACCCGAGCGCAGGGACGACGAAGAGTGGGAGGAGTGGACCGGGCGAGTAGTGCTGGACTGGGCGCCGCAGATGAGCTGGAGCGACGAAACCCTGTTCTACGGCTCCTATTCGCGCGGCTACAAGGGCGGTGGCTTCAATCCCGCCTTCGATCCCAGAGAGTTCCCGGACACTGCGCTCACCTTCGAGCCAGAGTACGTCAACGCGTTCGAAGTAGGCACCAAAAACCAGCTGTTCGATAATCGACTACAGGCCAACCTCACTGCGTTCTACTACGATTACAGTGATTTGCAGATCTCACGCGTGATCAACCGCACCTCATTTAATGAAAATACGGATGCCGAAATCTACGGACTCGAATCAGAATTCGTGTTCGCACCCACCAGCAACTGGCTGTTCAACGCCAATATCGCACTGCTTGATACGGCGATCAGGGACTACGAGTCGGTTGACACCCGGGACCCCAACCAGGGGCGCAGCGATACCACGCTGATCAAGGACAACACCAATGCCTCCAACTGTGTGGTATTTCATAACGGCGCCGCGGCCCCGGACATGCCGCAGCTCAACGACTGCACCAACCTCACCCTGACCGACGGCAGCCCGCTGCCGGAGCCCTACCAGGTCGGAACCGGAGTAGAGGTAGACCTGGACGGCAATGAGCTCAAGAATTCCCCATCGACCACAGTCAGCCTTGGCGCGCAATATACCTGGGACATGGATAGAGTGAATGTTTCAGTAAGGCTGGACTATTACTGGCAGGATGAAATGTGGGGCCGGGAATTCAACCGCGACCCTATCGACAAGATTGACTCTTTCGATGTGTGGAACGCCCAGGCCACCCTCGCATCAAGCCAGAACAGCTGGTATGTAAGAGCATTTATCAAGAATATTACCGACAGCGATGCCCTGGCCGGGATGTATGTTACCGACCCCTCCTCCGGGTTATTTACCAATGTGTTCCCGATAGAGCCACGCCTGTACGGCATGACCCTGGGTTACAACTTCTGAGCTCAGAAGGCGATTGGATAGACCAGCTTGCTCTCGGCGAGCACGTCAGGCTTCACCACGCGCCTGTCCTTACCCTGCCACTGCAGCAGGTAATTGCTCTTCCCCACCTGGCGACCCTGGGCATCTACCTTGTAAATGCCCAGTAGCGAATTGAAAGTCATGCTGTGTAACTGGTCTCGCACCCCGGCATGCTCAGTGGTGCCAGCCAGGCGCACCGCCGCCTCAATAACCTGGCCTCCGCTGTAACCCAGTGCGGCGTATGCGCCCGGGTTAAGGCCGTACAGCTTGCGATAGCGGTAGGCGAAGTCCTGTGCTCCCGGCAGCCGGATACCGCGCAACCACTGGGTCACACCGGTCACGCCCTCCGCATCATCGGGCAGCATCTGGCCGAACTCCGCCAGGGATGCAGCAACCCCGAATACCAGCATCTTGGGTTCCGCACCTACCTGCTTCAGGGATTTGATAAGATCCACTGCGCCTTCGAGATAGGCAATAGCCATTATCATGTCGGCGTCGGCTGCGGCCAGGCGCTTTGCCATGGCAGGGATAGAGTCCAGATCATTTGCCGACTCATCAAGCACAATCTGTATGCCCAGCTCCTGTGCCTTGCTGTGAACCCCGGGCACCACATCCCGGGTAAAATCGGTCTCGCCATATACCAGCGCCATGGTTTTCGCGCCCTGCGCGACGGCTGTTTCAATAGCGATATCCATATAACGAGTGGACGGGGTGTCCAGCCCGACGATATTCCGGTAGCCCTGCTCCCAGATCGCATCGGCGGAAGCGCCCAGGGTAAGCATGGGGAAATTATTGGCTTCGGCCACCTGGCTTGCCGCCATGGTGATATCGGAGGAATAGGGTCCGATCAACAGGTCTACCTTGTCCTGCTCTATCAGCTTCTGGTAGAGCTTGGCACTGGTGGCCGGGTCGGAACCGTCATCATAGTGCACCAGTTCCACCCGCCGGCCCAGTAGTTCCCCGCGAGCGTTCACATCACCCACCCACATCTGCAGGCCTCGCAACTGGTTGGTGCCAAATTCCATCAATGGGCCGCTGAGGGACTGGGTCGTGCCAATCCTGATCGATTCAGCAGCAAAGGCCCCCGCCGCCAGTGTCAGGGCAAGGGTACATAGTGTAAGGAGCAGGTTACGAATCACGGTGATCCCCGATTACTTTTCTACGTCAAGTTCGCGCTTGGTCGAGTACAACCAACGCACAGTCTGGTATTCAAAAGCCGATCCGGTTTCATAATACCGGAACGAGGTGTTCTCACGGGTATCAATACTGTCAAACAGGAAGGCGGTGGCTCGCACTGGCTGGGCAAGCAGGTCATCCTGGATATAGTTTTGTAACACAAAATCGGGGAACAGGCCGATACCGTCGCGGACGTTGGAGGGTCCAAGCAGTGGCAACACCAGATAGGGTCCGGTGCCTACCCCCCAATGACCCAGGGTCTGGCCGAAATCCTCATCCGGTTTGGCCATACCCATGCTAGTGGCCACATCAATCAGGCCGAACAAACCGATAGTACTGTTGACCAACACCCGCCCGGTACTCTGGGCAAACTTGGTGGGACTGGCCTGCAGCAAGGAGTTGGCCATGCTGCGTACGTCCCTGAAGTTTTCAAAGAAGTTATGTACACCGGCGCGCGCGGGGCGAGGCACAACAGCCTGCCACCCCCTGACCACAGGCAGGAATACCCACTGGTCAAAATGGTAGTTGAAGTTGTAGATACGTTTGTTCATGCCCTCCCAGGGGTCATAAACAAACGTAACATTTACCGCATCCGCCGGCACAATTCGATGGGCAGAGAAAACCGGTTCCGGGTAGCTCGTTTCAGGCTGAGGTGGTGTGGAACTGCACGCTCCCAGCAACAGAATCAGCGGCAGTGCGACGGCGCGTAACATAATCGAATTCATCAGTGCGCCCCCTCGGTAAAGGTGGAGACCATACGAGTGACATTATCGCGGTAATTCATGTTGCCGCAGTGGCCCCCGATCGGATAGATGGTGGCCCGCTCGCCAAATACCTCATTGAAAAACTCGATTTCGCCAGGTTCCAGAATAATATCGTTCTGGTTATGCATCACCGTGATCTTCTGAGAACTGCGCAGGTAGTCAGCAATCCCCCTCAGACTGATAGCCGAGATAAACTCATCCCTGGACATATCGGGATAGTCTGCCTTGTAGAACGGGTAAAAAAAGTCGTGATAGTAGTCTGTAAAGCCCAGTCGAGTGACAACCTGATCATACACCGTCAGGTCCGCGTAGCGGTCCAGGACAAGACCCTTGGGTTTGACATAGCCAAAATCGGTCATCACATCCGAGGTGAACACCAGGGAACCGGAGGATATGCGGAAGGAAACGCCAATAAGCGCTGCCAGCTCCTCATCCTTAAGATCCATGGCCTTATAGGCCTGGTACAGAAAGTCTCCGCCTATGTCGTCCTGATCCTTGTAAATCTTGCTAAAGCCCTCAACCAGCTTATTGAAAAACTCGTCAAAATTGTCTTCGCCTCCCGGGATGTTCTCGACCATCCGGTCCAGCAGGGAAATCGAGTTATATAGGGACACCGGAGGATTGATCAGCAGCACGCGCCTGAAGTTAAAGGACTTGCGTTCTTCATCCAGCTTGGCGACAAAGGCGGAGTTGAAAGCGCCCAGGCTGTAGCCGGTAAGGTTGAACGAGGTCACCTCGATGTCACCTTTAAGCTTGTTGGTGATCATCTCCATCACCCGGTAGAGATCTTCCGCGTCTTTCTCGGCGTGGCCAACGACCCCGGTGCTGGATGCCGAGCTGACGAAATTGGGGAAGGTGGGGGAAGACAGGGAAATGACATGAAAACCGGCCTTGTAGAATGCCCTGGCCATATTGAGGTTCTTGCCCCCGTTAAATGCGGCCCCCGTGCCGGCGATCAGAAAAATAAGGGGCGCCGGGCGCTTCTGCAGGACCTCACCATAGATCATCTCCTGCCCGTACCAGATCAAGTCCGGCAGTTGGCGCTCTGGAAAAACATCGAGCCTGCGCTTCTTGAACGGGATAGTTTTCGGCAAATCCGCCTCGAAACCCTCCGGGGTGCCCACCACGGTCGCAACAAACCTATCCGTCAGAGGATAGCCGTAGTCTTCAACTGTGGCGGTGGCGGAGGCGAGAGAAGCGAGCAACGACAGGCAAGACCCAACGAGGAGTCGCTGTACAAAGTTTGTGGTAATCACATGAAGTCCAGAATGTCCCCAGTACGAAAAATCATTTTGGCACGAAATTTTCACCAAATCACCCGTTTATTGGCCTCGTTCAATCTACATCCCCTGATTGGTCCACTTAAAACGACCACTTCGGTGCGCACTTGCCACATCCGTCCAGCGTAAACACAACTATTACAACATTCCACAGACATCGCGTGCAGAGCGCCGCCCGCTCGCATACAGTCTGCCTCAACGCCAACCCTCCAGGAGGGTACCGCAATGAATTACAGGGGCATTCTCTTCACAACAGCCGTTCTGGCCGCGGGTGTCGGCCATGCGGCTCACAGCAGCGACCCGGAGGGGTGTGTGACAATCGCCGACGACACGGTCCGACTGGCCTGCTACGACGCGGCAGCCGGGCGCAACGTGGCGGCTCCGGAGTCACTGCAGGAAACCGGGGAGGGCCAGGTCGAGGTCAGCGTGAGCACCCCGGTCGAGGCAGGCGACGCGGATGGTGAGTTCATATCGCCGCGCCTCCAGGAGGAAGAGGCCAACGCCAATAATCGCTTTGTCATTATCCCCCACAACCGCAACTACCTGCTGCCAATCACCTATAACAGCAACATCAATGAAGAAGCCTGGAAAGAGCAGCACCCGGGAGATGGCATGGACCAGGCGGAGGCCAAGTTCCAGATCAGCTTCAAGGCCATCATCTGGCAGGACATAATGGGCCGGGACATAGACCTGTGGGGCGCATATACCCAGGAGAACTGGTGGCAGATCTATAACACCGATACCTCCTCGCCCTTCAGGGAAACAGACTACCAGCCCGAGCTGATCCTCAGTATGGCAAATGACTGGCACTTCCTGGGCGTGCACAACACCCGCCTCGAGCTGACCTTTAACCATCAATCAAATGGCAGCTCGGAGCCCCAGTCCAGAAGCTGGAACCGGGTGATAGGCTCCGCATTGTTTGAACACAAGAACTTCTCGCTATTGACCAGCGCCTGGTACCGGGTACCCGAAAGCAACAAGGATGACGACAACCCGGACATCGATGACTATCTGGGTAATGGTCAATTGCAGGGGGTGTGGAAATGGCCGGACTACACACTGGGCTTCACCTTCCGCAACAATCTCAGCAGCGACAACAAGGGCGCCATCCAACTGGACTGGACCTTCCCCATCAGCCGGCGCTTCAGCGGTTACGTCCAATACTTCAACGGCTATGGCGAAAGCCTGATAGATTACGATGAGAGCACCAACCGGATCGGCATCGGGGTCACTCTGTCGGACCCCTTCTGAGACGCGGCAGGGTCTCTATACCAGGCTGAAGAACACGGCCAGATTGACAACCGCGATGGCGATAATGCTCATGAGCTTGATCAGGATATTCAGGCTGGGGCCGGATGTATCCTTGAACGGATCGCCAACCGTATCGCCGATCACTGCGGCGCGATGAGCCGGTGAGCCCTTGCCGCCGTGCTGACCCGCCTCGATATACTTCTTGGCATTGTCCCAGGCACCGCCGGTATTGGACAGGAACACCGCCATCACAAATCCCGTGCAAAGCCCGCCTACCAGCAGGGCTATCACCCCCGCCACCCCCAGCAGGAGACTGACCACCACCGGCGTGGCAACCGCAATAACCGATGGCCAGACCATTTCGCGCTGGGCACCGCGTGTGGAAATTTCGATACAGCGGGCATAATCCGGCTCAGCGGTACCTTCGAGAATACCCGGGGTTTCGCGAAACTGGCGTCGCACCTCGGCCACCATCGCGGCGGCCGCCCGCCCCACCGCCCGCATGGTCATGCCACTGAAAATAAAGGCCGACATGGCGCCGAGAAACAAGCCGACCAGCACTACCGGATTGAGCAAGGTGACATCGAAATACACCGTAAAGTCAGCCAGTGTAGCGTCCCGGGTAGCCACCTCAATGTTGTGGGGCAGGCTGAGCAGGGCATGGCCCGACTGGAGCATCGAAATCCGCACCACCTCCAGATAGGAGGCGATCAACGCCAGCGCGGTGAGCGCCGCGGAACCGATGGCAAAGCCCTTGCCGGTGGCTGCAGTGGTATTGCCCAGTGAGTCCAGTGCGTCAGTGCGGGCGCGCACCTCGGGACCCAGGCCACTCATCTCGGCATTGCCGCCCGCGTTGTCGGCGATCGGCCCATAGGCATCACTGGCCAGGGTAATACCCAGGGTAGACAACATACCCACAGCCGCGATGGCCACGCCATAAAGTCCCCGGGTGACCTCGGCGGGATCAAAAGCCGCGCTGGCCAAAAAGGCAAACAGGGTGCCGGCAGCGACCGCCAGGACAGGCACCACGGTGGAGAGCATACCGGAGCCGATACCGGCTATCAGCGTGGTTGCCGGGCCGCTCTCTGCCGCCGCCGCGATGGCCTGCGTAGTGGAGTACGAGGCCGAGGTCGCATATTCCGTGGCGCGACCGATGACAATACCGGTCAGCAGGCCAATCACCACCGCGCCCCAGCTGCCCCACAAATTGGGCATCTCCAGCAAGTACAGCGCCGGCAGGGAAACCAGAGCCACCAGCACCGCGCTGCTGTTGATTCCGCGGGACAGGGCCGCCAGCAACGCGCCCTGGTCCGCGTCCTCCCCGGTCTTGACCATAAACACACCGGCAATGGAAACCAGGATTCCCAGGCCGGCAATCATGAAGGGCGCAGTGATAGCCTTGAGCTGGGATACATCATCGCCGACAAAGGCCGCCGCGCCCAGCGCGCAGGCGGCGAGCAGGGAGCCGCAGTAGGACTCGAACAAATCCGCTCCCATGCCGGCCACGTCACCCACGTTGTCCCCGACGTTGTCGGCGATTACCGCCGGATTGCGCGGGTCGTCCTCAGGGATACCGGCCTCTACCTTGCCCACCAGATCGGCCCCCACATCCGCTGCCTTGGTATAGATGCCGCCGCCCACCCTGGCGAACAGGGCCTGCAAGGATGCGCCCATGCTGAATGTCAGGACTGTTGTGGTCACCAGTACCAGGCGATAACCATCGATGGACGCTGGCGTGAGCCAGTTGACCAACAGGAACCAGCCGGCGCAGTTCGCCAGGCCCAGCCCGACCACCGCCAGTCCGATAACGGCGCCGCTGCGAAAAGCCACGCGCAGGCTCTGCCCGAGAGAGGTGCGAGCAGCCGCCGCCGTGCGGGTGGACGCCAGAGTAGCGGTCTGCATCCCGATGTAACCGGCAAGCGCCGAGAAGAAACCCCCACACAGGAAAGTGAAGGGAAGCCATGGGTTCTGGACG
This sequence comes from uncultured Gammaproteobacteria bacterium, assembly GCA_963765545.1. Lineage (GTDB taxonomy): Bacteria > Pseudomonadota > Gammaproteobacteria > Pseudomonadales > Halieaceae > JARRPM01. The sequence goes on from CAVXWW010000004.1 coordinate 1,951,888, forward strand.
GCGAAACCATAGGCCAGCACGGCGAACAACACCGCCAGAACAACAAAGACAACGGCCATAACCCGGTATTGCTGGCGCAGGTAGGCCATGGCACCCGCGCGCACATGCCCGCCTATACGGCGCATAATGGCCGTGCCCTCGTCCTGGCGCTGCATGGCCCGGAAAAACAACGCGGCGACGAGCACTGCAGCCAGGGCGGCGGCAGGTGCCAGCCAGAACAGGGGTTCAGTCATTCTTCCATTGCCTTAAGCTGGTAGAGGTCACGGCGACGCTAAACTTCCATATACGGCATCTGGGCCGAGCGCCACCAGCTGAAGTGTTGCGCCTCGAGTTCCGCCTCTGGGGGAAAACGGTAGAATGCGAAATTCTGCTGGTCACCCACGTAAAAGCCGCCGCGGATAGTGCGGTAGAACACGCCCTCGTTAACCTGCTTCAGGACCAGCTTGCTGTTTTTGCCATCGCCTGCCAGCAAGTCCGCCAGGACGTCGCGCAGGTGGTCGAGATTCGGATAGGGCAGGTCGTTCGCCTGGCCGTTCACCGGGTCGGTGGCGAGGCCCCTTAGGGAAAGCTGGGAAAACACGATACGCGGCACATGCACTGGCCGCTGTGTATCGGTGATAGCCCGGCAGAATTCCAGCGGCTCCAGCACGCTGGCGACCATGGGATCAATCGGGCAGAACTCCTGGTAGAGATGGACGCTACGGCCCGGCTCACTCAGATATTCGGTGCGATCCAGTGCCAGCGTGCGGCCATTGCGGGTGACCAGGTAGAGCCTGCCCAGCGCTGCCACCGGGATCCGCGACAACACCCGGTAGATCGCCAGGTAGACAGATTTCTTTGGGCTGCCGTCGGGTTTGGCCACGCAGCGCTGCCCCACCAGTTCCAGGGGAAACTCCCCCTGTGGCAACTGGTCGGGGTCAACTTCAAAAAAAATCGCTTCGCCCCGGGCGTGCACCCGGGTACCCACCGAGTAGTAGCGCCCAAACGCCTCCGGCTCCAGCATGGAGGCGATCAGTGCCTGGGGTATCAACGACAGGTAGATATGTGTGCGGCTCATGGTGCCCTCCCCTGACAATTATGGGGGTGGAGCAACCGCCCAGCCTTGATATGAATCAGCAGCGGGCAAGGAATTCACCTGAGCGGCTGGCATCGTGCGCCGGCGCACGCCCTGGTGCGTGGCTCTGTTGCTGGGTTTGGGTTGGGTTGGGTTCTGGCCAGCGGGCCCGGGCGCAAGCAGGCTTCCCAGTCGCTCCACGTGATTCGCTTGATGAGAAGCCTGCTTACACCCGGACCCTTCAATCGAGACTCTCCGAGGCAGCAAAAGTGAATTGGCGGGCCACAGAGACGTTCTTGCTGACGTTCTGAAATTGGAAGGGACAGGCACGCAACGAGGTCCCGGGCGGGGAAGTGTTCCTCACAAAGCGAATCACGTGGAGCGACTGGGGAATACTTCCCCGCCCGGGACCGCTGGACTGAACAAAACCAATCACCCATCAGCTTGGGACCCCGAACGCCACGCCAATATGTGAAGAACAATAACTAGTGGGTTTGGGTTGGGTTCTGGCCAGCGGGTCCGGGCGCAAGCAGGCTTCCCAGTCGCTCCACGTGATTCGCTTGATGAGAAGCCTGCTTGCACCCGGCCCCTTGCATCGTGCAGCTCCGAGACGATAGCGGGGATGGGCACAGCGTAGTTCCTTATCAATTTGCGAGCATGGGCAGGACGGTGACGCAACGAGGTCCCGGGCGGGAAAGTGTTTCTCATAAAGCGAATCACGTGGAGCGACTGGGAAACACTTTCCCGCCCGGGACCGCTGGACTGAACAAAACCAATCACCCATCAGCTTGGGACCCCGAACGCCACGCCAATATGTGAAGAGCAAACTAGTGGGTTTGAGTTGGGTTCTGGCCAGCGGGCCCGGGCGCAAGCAGGCTTCCCAGTCGCTCCACGTGATTCGCTTGATGAGAAGCCTGCTTACACCCGGACCCTTCAATCGAGACTCTCCGAGGCAGCAAAAGTGAATTGGCGGGCCACAGAGACGTTCTTGCTGACGTTCTGAAATTGGAAGGGACAGGCACGCAACGAGGTCCCGGGCGGGGAAGTGTTCCTCACAAAGCGAATTACGTGGAGCGACTGGGGAATACTTCCCCGCCCGGGACCGCTGGACTGAACAAAACCAATCACCCATCAGCTTGGGACCCCGAACGCCACGCCAATATGTGAAGAGCAAACTAGTGGGTTTGAGTTGGGTTCTGGCCAGCGGGCCCGGGCGCAAGCAGGCTTCCCAGTCGCTCCACGTGATTCGCTTGATGAGAAGCCTGCTTACACCCGGACCCTTCAATCGAGCACTCTCCGAGGCAAGCAAAAGTGAATTGGCGGGCCACGGAGTACGTTCTTGCTCGAATTTGCTGAAATTGGAAGGGACAGAACGCAACGAGGTCCCGGGCGGGGAAGTGTTCCTCACAAAGCGAATTACGTGGAGCGACTGGGGAATACTTCCCCGCCCGGGACCGCTGGACTGAACAAAACCAATCACCCATCAGCTTGGGACCCCGAACGCCACGCCAATATGTGAAGAGCAAACTAGTGGGTTTGAGTTGGGTTCTGGCCAGCGGGCCCGGGTGGGAAAGTGTTCCTCAAAAAGCGAATCACGTGGAGCGACTGGGAAATACTTTCCCGCCCGGGACCGCTGGACCGAACCAAACCAGAGCACAAAAAAAGCCCGCTGGATCACTCCAGCGGGCCCTTTATTTCCAGTGCATATGCACTGCTTTTCTACTTCATGTTGCTGTTACTTGCAGTCGGTGCGGCGCAGAACCACACGGCGGTTCTTGGCGCGACCTTCCTCGGTAGCGTTGCTGGCAACAGGGTCGCTCTTGCCATAACCGGTAGTGGTGAAGCGGCCGGACATATTTACGCCCTTGGACTCCAGGTACTTATACACGGATTCAGCACGACGCTTGGACAGGTCCAGGTTGTATGCCTCAGTACCGATCTCGTCAGTGTAGCCGTCGATCTTGCCACCGATAAAGCTGACCTTGGGGTTGGTCAGAACCGGCACCAGCGCATCGAGGTCTACCATGTCGTTGATGGTCAGCTCGTCGGAATCAAAGGCAAACTCCAGATTCATGCTGTAGTGGCAGGTACAACCCATGGAATCGACCGTTGCGCCGGCGGGCGTGGTAGGACACTGGTCCACCCCGTCGCAGACACCGTCATCATCACCGTCCAGGCATGCTGCAGCTGCAACAACCGGTGCGGCCACAACCGCTGGCTTGGGGCTGCGGAAGTGATAGGTAAAACCGGCGGACACCATGTAGAAATCATCCACTTCATTGTCGTCAAAACCTTCCGCTTCAACGCGGAAAGCCAGGTGACCGAAGTTGTAGGCAACACCCACACCATAGGCCAACTGGTTATCGTCCTCGTCATCCTGCTGGCCGAGGTAATTCACGTCACGGTTCAGAGCAATACCACCGACTTTGGCAAACACATCAACCGGTCCGATAGGTATGGTACCGACCACGAAGCCGTCCCAGCCTGTCGGGTCTGCGCGCAGTTTTTCACCAGGAATAGCCGTATTCGTCCTCAATTGGCCGAAATTCTTGTAGCCACCCTCGAGGCCGACGTTCAGCCAGGACAACACACTCCAGTTATAGCCAACGAAGAATTTCCACGCCGAAGCATCATCGTCAAACTTGCGGTTGTCATCCTTGTAGCCGAAATCGCTGGCATCCTGGTCCACATTGGTCTGGCCATAGGAACCACCCAGATACAAGCCGGGTTCGGCGGCGTACGCCGCGCCAGTGACCAGCGACGCGGCCAGCAGGGCGGTAAGCGCCAGTTTTTTGCTGATATTCATTGTGTATCTCCTTGTTTTTACTGAATTTTTAAGTCTAGCCACACAGTATTGGCTATGACTTTCGCTGTTTTGTGGGTATCACCCAACCCCCGATATGCCCCCAACCCCTCGCCGGGAATCCCCAATGAGTCACGTCGATTGTCAGCCGCATGAATTTAACTCCAAACGGCGCCAAAAATCCAGTCAAAGGGGCGTTTCAAGTCCCTCGCCTGTCGACAGTGGCGGGTGCTCAAACGTGGGCATGGTCTGGACGCAGTGATCGATATCCCCGGCGATGCGGTCCCTGGCACTTCGCACAAGCAGGGAGAGTCCGGCGGTGGCCACAGTGATAGCGGTACCCTTTTTATTTGCCCCGACCCTGGGATGGGCAAGCGTGCCATCCAGGGTAACAAAGGGCGTGACAAACATATCGGCACTGATGCCAATACCCTTGCGTGGCTGGGTATTGAACTTGACCATAATCTCTTCCGTTTTGAGATCGATCTCGCCCTCACCGACGATTGTCACTTTTTCACCCTGCAGGATAAGCGGCTCGAGCGTCGAGATGCCGTCCGCGATCGCAAGCGCCATCACACCGCACTGAAACCTGGTATCGGGCTCCTGGGCAGCAAACGGGTTCAGGATTGCAGACAGTTGGGACACGATATCCCCGGTGAACCGGCCGATCAGCTTGTTCTCCAATCGCCCCCCGCCGAGGGTCACCAGCAGGTCGCCTGTGCTGGTAGAAGCCAGCTCTCGCGGGGAGCTGCCCGAGGCGACAACATTAAATGACACGCTCATCGGGGGTATTTCTTCGGGCGCTGCATCCTCTCCTGAGGCAAGATTCACACGCAAGTCTCGCGCATTGATCACAGCCCTCAATTCCGCCTCCTGACCCGATGTCTTCAACTGCAAACGCGAGGCACTGCGGCCTCCGACAGCGGTGGCAAAATCAGCGGCCACCTTTAATTCACCACCATGCAAGCCGGCGGAAAGGTCCAGCTGCTCAAGTATACTGGTGTGGCTAATCAGCTGCTCCGCTGCCAGCGTGAAATCCAGTTCATTTTTCTGTAACGCCTCAAAGGGTAATAACTCTTTACCGAAAACGTACTGCTTGTCGGCGGGGGCATGTGCCTCCTTTTCTTCGACGTCATCCGCAGCGCCTTCGTCAATTGGAAAAAATTCCTTGAGATCCAGCTTGTCAGACGTGAGGGCAACCGTGATCAGGCCATCGCCACCGGACGCCAGCTGCACACTGCCACTGATGTCGCTTGCACCGAAACGCAGGCTCAGCGGATCAATAATCATTGCAGCGGGTGACGACTCAAGCTGCGCTGTGCCGTCAAAGGCCAGGCCTGGCATGGTGGTCAACAGGTCTGACAGGCTCTCCCCCTCCAACTTTAGCTGCAGCCTTGTATTGCGCTGCGCCGAGCCCAATCTGCCCGTTGCGGACAGCCGCGCCTGTTCTGAGACGAAGTGCAGCTCCTGTATTTCAAGCCCTTCGCCCCCACGTGTCAGCGAGCCCTCAAGCGCCACGGGGTTAGCAGGCAGGCCCTCAACGCCCATCATTTTGCCGAACCCTGCCAGGCCCGACACCTTGCCATCGACCGCTAGCTGGTCGCCGTCCCGCACCAGGCTCAGTTGAGCGGCCAGGGTATCGAGCCTGGCGTCAATGGTCGCCGCCTGCCCCTTCTTGCCGGGCGCTACGACTGCCTTGACACGCAGCGGCCCCGACAGCTGCGTAGAAACGTCGATAGACGCCAGAAAAGCGGCTATATCGTCTGTTTGCAAAACTGCCTCAGCCCGGGTGTCAGCCCACAGGCCGGACCTGTCCTCAACACCGTTTATCGCAAGCTCCAATGAACCCCACTGCCCATTGATCTGAAAGGACTGGCTGCGACGACCCGCCTGCTCACCGGGGACGTCGAATCGACCATTCAGTACCAGGGGCTGCTTGAGAATCTCGCCCTTACCTACCAGACGCCGCAGATTCTCAGCATCCGGCTGCAGGTGCAAAAGCTCCAGCATGAAGCTCTGGTCTTTACCGCCTGGGTGCCGCCGTGTGATGGCCACATTGGTGATGTCCAGCTTATCCAGCCTCACAGGAATCCCACCCGCTGTGCTGCCAGATTCACCGCCGCCCGTTTCACCCGCGCCCTCCTTGGGCAATTCAGAACCCGGAGCCATATTCCAGTTGCCGCGGCCACTGTCGTCGCTTTCAAGCAGCAGTGTCATATCCTGGACGGCGAGGTCCGTAACCCGGATTGGCCGGAACATCAGTGACAGTGGTTTGAGGGTCGCATCGAGGCGGGCCAGCCGCAGCATCTTCGGGTCAGAACCCCAGGGAGCATTTGCCAGGGCGAGCTCATCCACTGAAACCCTGACCCTGGGCCAGATATCTATATCGAGAGCCCCCAGGGTAAAGTCGCGCCCGGTAGCCTCCTGGACCCGGGACACGATTTGCCCCTTGTACTGGTTGAGATCTGCGAAATGAAGATACGCCAGTGCGCCGAACACCAGTACCAGACAAAACAGAACCAGGAAGAGTAGAACGCGAGATAGAGACATTATTATTGGTTTCTCCACAGTGGCAACCAACAGAACTAACGTGGCGGCATAGGCAAAAGCTATCAGCTGCCCCGCTAACGGTCCAGATTTTACAACGCCCCGGCCGGATCATGGGCATCGCCTGCCCTGTGAGCGGAGGGGCTTGTCTGTGAAGGGGTGGACAGGGCGACCCGGCGGGGCCGCCCGTGATCAGGCCAGACTGAAGTGCAGTACGCCCTTCTCAGCGGGAACAACACCCACTCGCTGGCCCGCCGCCACAGGGCCCAATAATGCTGCCAGGGTCTCGGGATCAGTTGAATTGGCGACGAACCTGGCGCCCTCTTCTGTATCCGCAATTATAATAGCCTGCACCGGATCGTCACCGCGGTAGTTCACCACATAGCTCACGATACGCCCAGTGTCCGGGGCTTCGGCTATGGTTTTTGAAGGAATGCCCTCCCTGCTCAGCCCGGTGTCGGCCTCGGCCCAGTCAACGGCTGAGGGCTGGCATGAATATATCCCCGCCGCATGCTTGGAGAGGATGCCACCCAAACTGCTGACCAGGGCATAGTTACCCGCACCGTCGCGCAACTGAGCCACCGCTTCGGCAATCGCATGCATACCGTAATTGTTACCCGGCCCGCCAAAATAGGGCAGGCCGCCCGTCAGGGTCAGCGCCCTGGAGCCATCCACCGGTAGACCCAGGTGCTGGGCGGTCGACGATACTGCGCAGCTGAAACAGCTATATAAGTCAATCAGGTCGATATCGTCTATCCCTTTCCCCGCCAGCTCAAAGGTCCTATCGAGTACTGCCTCCGCCATCAGGGAACGCGCGGGGTCCTCACGCTCACTGAGGTTGTAGTCCGCCCCTTCCGCCATACCGTGCAGGAACACCCAGTGCTGTGGGGGAATGCCCGACTGTCGAGCCGCGCCCGCACTGCACAATATGAGTGCAGCACCCTGGTTGACCCCGTCCTGGGCAACCATCCGCTTTGTGTAATGATGATTCAGCGGCGCAGCAGCCAGGATCTCTCCCGCAGACAGCGCCGTCGGGAACTGGGAATACGGATTGGCCGCCGCCACGGCACTCAACGAGGCCAGTAACCGGGCGTTGGCCGAGCGCAGCTCGTCAGGTGTAAGCCCCTGGGCAAAGGCCCGCGCCTGTTCGATCAAAGCATAGTAGGACATCGGCGCGAGCAAGCCGTTGCTGACCTCCTGCATGGTGACAAACATGTCGCCCCAGCCGCGGTCTTCAAGCGGGCAGGTGTCCTCATCAAATGTTTCACTCCAGTCCAGTGCCTCACCGGCGCGCTCGGCACTGCGCTGGTTGCGCATGGCCTCGGCGCCTGCCAGCAGCACCACAGAGCGCTTGCCCAGGGCGATGTCCCTGGCAAACTCTATGACGCGACTCTGGGGTTCGTTGCCGCCCACGTGGCCGTGAATACAATGGGTCGGTGATGCGCCGATCGCGCGGGCAACCGACATGGGAGGATTGTTACTGCGCCCGAAGGGGCAGGGCTTGATCCCCATGGAATCAGTGAACAGGCGGGTAACCGATACGGTATCGATGGCGTCTACAAGCCCCGTCCCGCCGGCATGTGCCAGGGCGCGTCGGGCAGCCTCAGCCGCGAGCACCATGGGAGAGTCGGCAGTAGCGTTGTGCTCTACCACCTGACCGGCACCTACCAGTACCGGCGTATTGTCAGGAATGCTATTCCAATCTGTCATCTGCGCGTCCCGGGTCATTGCGAAAGGGACGAAAGTTTATCAGGCGCGGGCCACCTTGTCGGCAGTCAGCTGGCCGGCGAGGTATTCCTCGTAAGTGCCCTGAAAGTCGATCAGGCGATGATCCCTGATTTCGATAACCCGGGTGGCCAGCGAGGAGACAAACTCGCGGTCATGACTGACAAAGATCAGCGTACCGTCGTAGTGTTCCAGCGCCAGGTTGAGGGCCTCGATGGCTTCCATGTCCAGGTGGTTGGTGGGCTCGTCCAGCAACAGTACATTGGTGTCCATCATCATCAACTTGCCAAAAAGCAGGCGGTTTTTCTCGCCGCCTGAGCACACCCTGGCCTGCTTCTTGAAATCCTCCGAAGAAAACAGCAGTCGCCCCAGGGTAGCGCGCACAATCTGGTCGTCATGGCTGGCGCGGCGCCACTGGCTCATCCAGTCGAACAGGTTGAGGTCGCACTCAAAATCGTCGGTACTGTCCTGCGGGCAGTAACCCAGGGTGGCATTCTCGGCCCATTTGATCCTGCCGGTGTCGGCCGGGAGTTCGTCCATCAGGCAGCGCAGGAAAGTGGTTTTACCCACACCGTTCTCGCCGATTATCGCCAGTCGGGTACCGGCCTCCACCATCAGGCTGGCCTTCTCAAACAGGGGTTCGCCGTCGAAACCCCGACCCAGGTTTTCCAGGGTCACGGCCTGGCGATGCAGTTTCTTCTCCTGCTTGAAGCGGATATAGGGACTGACCCGGCTGGAGGGCTTGATATCGTCCAGCTTGATCTTGGTGATCTGCCTGGCCCGGGAGGTGGCCTGCTTGGCCTTGGATGCGTTGGCGGAAAAGCGGCTGACAAACTGCTGCAATTCAGCAATCTGGGCGCTCTTCTTGGCATTTTCGGACTGCAGCTTTTCCCTTGCCTGGGTAGAGGCGATCATAAAGTCGTCGTAGTTGCCGGGATATACGCGCAGCTCGCCGTAGTCTATATCGGCCATATGGGTGCAGACCGCATTCAGGAAGTGGCGGTCGTGGGAGATGATGATCATGGTGGATTTGCGCCCATTGAGCACGCCCTCCAGCCAGCGAATGGTATCGATGTCCAGGTTGTTGGTGGGCTCGTCCAGCAGCAGAATGTCCGGGTCGGAAAACAGGGCCTGGGCCAGCAACACCCGCAATTTCCAGCCCGGCGCCACCTCGCTCATGGGCCCGAAGTGCGATTCAAGTGCGATACCCGCCCCCAGCAGAATCTCCCCCGCCCTGCTCTCGGCGGTATAACCGTCCATTTCCGCAAACAGGGTCTCCAGTTCAGCAACCTTCATGCCGTCTTCTTCCGACATCTCCGGCAGGGCATAGATACGCTCCCGCTCCTGCTTCACCTCCCACAGCTCGCGATGCCCCATAATCACGGTATCTATCACCGAGAACATCTCAAACGCGAACTGGTCCTGGTGCAAGCGGCCCACCCGTTCGTTGGGGGTGATGGCAACATTGCCCGATGTGGGCACCAGGCTGCCATCCAGAATTTTCATGAAGGTGGATTTGCCGCAGCCATTGGCGCCGATCAGGCCGTAACGGTTACCCTCGCCAAATTTGACCGAGATATTTTCAAATAGCGGTTTGGCACCAAACTGCATGGTGATATTGGCGGTAGTAATCACAAGAGTATTCCTGGGGGGTATTGGCCGGCGCCTCCCGGTACGGGAGACGTAAAGACGCGGCGCATTCTAGGGAAGATCGGCTGTGATGTCGAGGCCGACAAATTCCCACTCCTGACCGGACATAGACCATTTCCCCAGCTGCAAGTATCGCAGTTCCCGGCTCATTGGGCCGGATCAGGGGACGGGTGAGATCTTGACTGTTCAATCACCGCGCAATTCATTAGCATGCAGGTCTTCCTGGCTGGACTGCCTCCTCCTGCATCCCACTGTTACATGAGATCAGCAATGATTCACCCGCTCTCTTTTGCCAGCAATACACCGTTAGGCGGCCCCGCCTGATGCGCTCCATATCGTCGGTGTTCAGAGCCATCCTCCTGGGCGCTGCGCTCGCGCTGTCTGCCATGGCTGCAAACGCGACCGACAGCAACCTGTTCAGCCTGCTGGAGTTGCCCACCGGGGAAAGCCCCACAAAGGTTCATGCGGACTTTCACCTGCTCGACGTTCAGCGCATTCATGACGAGGCAGAAACGTTCGAGTTTTCCGGCGTGCTCACCCTCACCTGGCAGGACTCTCGCCAGCGATTTGACCCCGAGGCAGCCGGTGTTAGTGAGATGACTTACAACGGGGGCTACCAGTTTAACGAGCTCGCGCCCGCCTGGTATCCGCAGGCGATCATCGCCAATGTTGCCGGATTACAGGAGACACAGGGTGTACTGCTGCGAGTAAGTCCGGACGGCACGAGCAAACTGGTGCAGACCATCAATGCCGAAGCGCGATCCAGGTTGAACCTGCGCAGGTATCCCTTTGATGCCCAGCGACTGGAGATCATCTTCGAAATACTCGGCTTCGATTCCAGCGAGGTGGCGATCGAGAGCGGGCCGGCAACTGTGAACCAATCAAAAATACAGGTGCCACAGTGGGAACTTGTCAGCGTTACGACGTCAAGCGCGGCGATGGCCGCTCCCTACGCCGGCGCGTCAGGCGGCTCTTCTGCCTATGTCATAAGCCTTGAATTGCAACGCAAGTCATTTTTTATGGTGCGACTCGTGGTGCTGCCCATGATAGTTATCATGATGCTTTCCTGGGCGGTATTCTGGATGGATCGCTCCTCCCTGGGCGACCGCATGAGCGTATCTTTCGTGGGCATTCTTACCGCGGTGGCTTATCAGACCATGATCAGTGACATCATGCCGCAGATCTCCTACATGACGCTGATTCACGGTTTCCTGTACTTCAGCTTCATGTTGATGTGCGCCAGCGTAATCGTGAACCTGATCGTCGGTAGCGCTGATCGAAAGGGCGATTTCGCTCTGGGAGACCGCATTGACCGGCACTGCCGATGGATGTTTCCCGTGGCGTACACCGCCCTGGTTTCGCTGGTAACCGTGCTCGCATTCACCTGGACTTGAGGATCAGTAGCCGCCGGCGCCACAGCAGGTATACCGCCGGCAGCACCAACAGCGTCAACAGTACAGCGCTGAGCATACCGCCAACCATTGGCGCCGCCAGCCTGCTCATCACTTCTGAACCGGTGCCGCTGCCCCAGAGAATAGGCAGCAGGCCAACAATGGTGGCGGTCGCGGTCATCAGTACCGGGCGCACCCGCAAGCCGGCACCGTGCCAGACGGCGTCCTCAAGCTTTTCCTCAGTCAGCTCACCGCCCGCGTCTACCAACTTGTGCCAGGCCTGGTCCAGGTACACCAGCATGATCACGCCGGTCTCCACCGCCACGCCAGCCAGGGCAATCATTCCCACGCCAACGGCAATGGAAAAGCTGTAGTCCAGCACATACATCAACCACACGCTGCCCACCAGTGCCAATGGCAGCGTCCCCATCAGTATTGCTACCTGGGTAAAGTTGCGAAAATTCAGGTAGAGCAACACCACGATAATCGCCAGCGTCAGCGGCACTACATAACTCAGCCGCTCCTTCGCCCTCTCCATGTACTCGTACTGCCCGGACCATACAAGCGAGTAGCCCGGAGGTAGCATTAGCTGTTGCGCGACCACGGCGCGTGCCTTGTCGACATAGCTGCCAACATCCACACCCTCGATATCGACATAGGTCCAGCCATTGAGCCGTGCGTTCTCACTCTTGATACCCGGAGGGCCATCCTCCAGGTAAATCGTCGCCACGTCACCGAGGGCGATACGTTGCCCGGCGGGCGTGATCACGGGCAACAGGGCCAATTGTTCAGGTGAATTGCGGAACGACTGGGGATAGCGAATATTGATGGGGTAGCGCTCCCTGCCCTCCACCGTCCGGGCGATATCCATGCCACCAATGGCGGTCGCCACCACTTGTTGCACGTCGGCGATATTGAGCCCGAAACGCGCCGCCCGCTCACGATCGATATCCACCTTGATATAGCGTCCACCCGCTACCCGTTCAGAGTAGACCGAGGCCGTGCCCGGCACGTCGGCCAGCATGGTTTCGAGCTGCTGGCCTATGTGCTGGATGGTCTCCAGTGAGGGCCCAGCCACTTTTATTCCTACCGGCGTTTTGATGCCGGTGGCCAGCATGTCGATACGGGTCTTGATCGGCATCACCCAGGCATTAGTCACTCCGGGTAATTTAACCAGGGCGTCGAGCTCCTGCGTCAGGCTGGCGGATGTCACACCCTCGCGCCACTGTGAACGCGGTTTCAGCTGGATAAACGTTTCAATCATGGTGAGCGGCGCAGGGTCCGTCGCGGTATCCGCACGGCCGATCTTGCCAAACACCGACTCCACCTCGGGGACGCTGCGAATCAGTTTGTCGGTCTGTTGCAGCAACTCCCGCGCCTTGCCGATGGAGATACCGGGATAAGTGGTGGGCATATACATCAGGTCGCCCTCATCCAGCGACGGGATAAATTCACTGCCAATACGCTGCAGTGGCCAGAGCGCGCTGATCAATAACATAGCGGCTAGCAGCAGAGTGGTTTTCGGGTATCGCAATACTTTTTTCAGCAGCGGCATATAGCCACCCACCAGCACACGATTAAACGGGTTGCGCTGCTCGGGCAATACCTTGCCGCGGATAAAGTAACCCATCAGCACGGGCACCAGGGAAATAGAGAGAATCGCCGCCGCCGCCATTGCATAGGTTTTGGTGTAAGCCAGGGGTGAAAACATACGTCCTTCCTGCGCCTGCAGAGAGAATACCGGGATGAAGCTGGCGGTAATAATCAGCAGACTGAAAAACAGCGCGGGACCCACCTCGGAGGCCGACGCCGCCACCACCTGCCATCGGTTGTGGCCGGTGATTTCGGTGCGCTCCATGTGCTTGTGCATATTTTCAATCAACACTATCGCGCCGTCTATCATGGTGCCAATCGCGATCGCGATGCCACCCAGTGACATGATATTGGCATTCAGGCCCTGCAGGTACATCACAGTGAAAGCCGCCAGGATGCCTACAGGTAAGCTGATAATTGCCACCAGAGATGAGCGCACATGGAACAGAAAGACGATACAGACCAGCGCAACCAGCACCAGTTCCTCTCCCAGCTTTTGCCACAGATTATTTACCGCGTTCTCAATCAGCCTGGAGCGGTCGTACACGGTGACCACTTCCACGCCCTCGGGCAGGCCGGGGCGCAGTTCGGCCAGGCGCGCCTTCACCTGGTCGATGGTGCGCTGGGCGTTCTCGCCAAAGCGCATGACCACGATGCCGCCCACCGTCTCGCCCTCGCCATTGAGCTCGGCGATACCCCGTCGCATCTGCGGCCCCAGCGCGATATCGGCTACATCCCTGAGCAGCAGTGGCGTGCCGTTGCGATTAACACCCAGGGGTATCGCCTCGAGATCCGCCACACCCTGCAGGTAACCACTGACCCGCACCATGTATTCCGCCTCAGCCATTTCCACCACCGAGGCGCCAATTTCCTGGTTGCCCCTGGCTATCGCATTCTGGATATGGCTCAGGGGAATATCGAAGGCGCGCAGTTTGTCGGGATGCACCGTTACCTGGTACTGCCTGACCATACCGCCCACTGTTGCCACCTCGGACACACCGGGTACGCTCTGCAATTCGTACTTCAGGAACCAGTCCTGCAGACTGCGCAGCTCGCTGATATCGTGTTGTCCCGACGTGTCCTGCAAGGCGTAGATATAAACCCAGCCCACGCCGGTCGCATCAGGCCCCAGCTGTGGCCGGGCGGCCTCGGGAAGGGATGGCGCAACCTGGCTCAGATATTCCAGGACCCGGCTGCGGGCCCAGTAGAGGTCGGTGCCATCGTCAAAAATGACATAGACATAGGAGTCCCCGAAAAAGGAAAAGCCACGCACCGTGGCGGCACCTGGCACCGACAGCATGGCCGTGGTGAGGGGATAGGTGACCTGGTCTTCAACGACCTGTGGCGCCTGCCCGGGGAACCGGGTCTTGATAATCACCTGCACGTCGGACAGGTCGGGGATGGCGTCTACCGGCGTATTCCTTACCGCGAAAATACCCGCTCCCACCAGGATGCCAGTCGCCAGCAACACAAAAAACCGGTTGCCTACCGACCACCGGATAACGGCTTCAATCATGTTGGTCACCCTTCCCGTCCTGAGGCATGGAATGCTCATGCATGGAGTGATCATGCATGGAATGGTCAGCATGCCCGGGTAGCTCAGCGGCAGCGTCTTCCCCGTCAGATGATTGCTCCCCGGGCGCTGGCGAGTCCTCCGCCTCCATCCGCATCAGGTCGGCTCGCTTGCTGGACTCGGAATCCAGCAGGAACTGCGCCGACACCACCACGGTGTCGCCCGCCTCCAGCCCGCCCCGGATTTCAACATCGCGCTCCCCCACCCGGCCCAGCTCCACAATTATCGACTGGAAGCGACCCTCGCCCAGGGCCAGCACCACCCTGGCCTGGCTGCCGGTGCGAATTACCGCTTCACGGGGAACGACCAGTGCCTCCTCCAGCGGGTCGGCCAGGATCTCGACCTGGGCAAACATATTGGGCTTTAGGATTCGGTCCTCGTTCGCAAAGCGCAATCTCACCCGCAGCGTACGGTTCTTGTCATCCAGTGAGGGGTAGACGTAGTCGACTCTCCCCTGCCACTGCCGGCCCGGCAGATAATCCAGGGTCATGGTGACCGGCAGCCCCACCTTGACCAGCGGCGCCTGCCGCTCGAATACCTCCGCCTCCACCCAGACATCCTCGAGCACACCGATAGACATCAGGGTGGTGCCAGGCATGACAAAAAAGCCTTCCCGGATATTCAGGTTGTCCACCACACCGCTCTGGGGGGCATAAAAGGTCACGGTCTGGCCAACGGTCCGCTCACGACGCAACCGGGCGATAATGTCCGGGGATAACTGCAGGGCCAACAAACGATCTTTGGCGGCCTCAACCAGGCGCGGGTTATCCCGCTTCAAGGCCAGGAGATATTCCTCCTGGGCGTTGACCAGTTGCGGCGAATAGAGCTCGTACAGCGGCTGTCCCGCTACCACCGGGTCGCCGGAGGCCTTCACATAAAGTTTCTCTACCCAGCCCTCTACCCGCGGGTGGATATGCACGCGCCGGTCCTCGTCATACTGCACATAACCCACGGTTCGTATTTCTGTGGGAAGTGCGGCAAAACCGGCAGCCGCAGTGCGAACGCCCAGGTTATTGACCACTTCCGGCGCTATCCGGATAGTCCCCGGGTCAACCCCGCCGGCGGCGTCCTCGTAGACCGGCACCAGGTCCATTCCCATGGGCGATTTACCCGGGCCATCACGTCGGTAAGTCGGATCCATAGGCGCTACCCAATACAGCGGCTGACGGCTGCCGCTGTCGTTGCGGGCAAACTCACCAACACCCCCCTTACCCGGTGCACCCCCACCCGGACTTAATAGCAAGTAACTAGCAGCCGCCCCGCCAAGCGCGGCAAACAGGGCTATAAGAGTTGATCTACCGGCTGCATTCATGACGGTTCTCCAGCAGCAGGGCTGCGGACAAAAAAGTAATTCAGCTGGGTAATGGTCTGCAGCCGCGCAATGTCGATATCCAGCGCCTCGATGCGAGCGTTGAGCTCGGCGATACGCGCCCGCACCACCTCGGCGAAGTCGCCGTCATCGCGGGTGTACGCTGACAGGGATGCCTCCG
This sequence comes from uncultured Gammaproteobacteria bacterium, assembly GCA_963765545.1. GTDB lineage: Bacteria > Pseudomonadota > Gammaproteobacteria > Pseudomonadales > Halieaceae > JARRPM01. Next base: position 1,967,714 of record CAVXWW010000004.1, read on the forward strand.
CCTGTTCATGCATTTCCGGCAGCAGGCGCTCCCGGTATAACTGCCGGCGCTGGTCCAGCCGCTGCAAACGGGCGTGTTGCGTTTCAAAACTGGCCACCATGCTGCGCAGCGCCAGCATTTTGTCCGTTCGCATGGCCTCACTGTCGGCGATGGCGGACTGCAACTGCTGGTCCTGCCGACGCGAGGTAAACAGCGGCAGGTCAAAAGCCAGTCCCACCGAGAAAAAGTCTGGCCGTTGCTGCCCCATGGGGCCGTCCTCGCGGTAGCCATAACTGGCATTGACCTTCCACTCCGGCCGATATTTCTGGCGCGCCAGGTCAATGTCCACCCGGCTGGCATCAATACGGCTATCCAGGCTCTTCAGGGCCGGATGCTCAGCCAGCAGCGCGGCAATCTGCGCTGGCGCGGCAGTGCCGCTCTGGAACAGGTCCGCGTTCTGCAGGCGAATCTCAGGCAGTTGCCGGGTGAGGGCTGGCGCAGCATAGGAAGCGGGTAGCCAGGCATTTTCTCCGGCCGCGACCCCCTGCGGTCCCGGGCGCAGCCATTGCCCAAGCTTCGTGCGGGACGTTTCCAACCGTTCATGCAGCACGCTCAAACGGTCTTCCAGCCGGGTCAGCTCCAGTTGGGCCCGCACCAGGTCCTGTTGCCGGGTGCGGCCTACGGCACTGGCGTAGCTTGACTGCGCCACATCCACCAGCTGCTCGAACAGCTCCCGATCAGCCTCGATCAGGCGCACACTTTCCCTGGCGCCCCAGGCGTCCAGCCAGACATTGGCAACCGTTACCGCCAACCGCGCCTTGCGCTCACCGCGCTGGAAGGGGAACTGCTCACCGAGCAGGCCCAGGCGCCGCTCACTCAGGGCGCGGCTGTCACCCCGCGGAAAGGTCTGCACCACTCCCACCTTGAACTGGGTCATGGCTTCCTGATCGAAGTCGAAGGTATCGGTGGGCAGGTTGGCGAAACCCAGGTCCAGCATCGGGTCGGGCAGGCTACCGGCTGCTATGGCCCGGGCTTCCACGGACTGCTGCCGGAATTCACTGCCCTGCAGCCAGGGATCGTTGCGCTGTGCGGTCGCAATGGCTTCCGCCAGCGTCAGCTGGGCGCTGGCAGCGGTGCTGTAGCACTGGGCCAAAGCCAGCAGCAGCATACTGCCGACCCTGACAGGCAATGGCATACGCGACCGGGTATGGGTTCCGTTCATGGTTCTCAGCCCTCTCTCAATGGGGTTGTCAGCGCAGCGTGTTGGTCGCGCGCCGGGAGAGGCTGTTACAGAAAACCTCCCGCTATCAGCCCGAAAGCGGTAACTTCCGGGCGCACCTGTCCTGTGCTAGCGGGAAATGGGTGGGCGGTAGAGTGTGTCTATGGAGTGTAGTGGAGAGGATGTTTCGGCAGCCCCGTTATACAGCGCTGCAAAATGAGGGTTGCTGTGCGCGGGGGTCAGGGGCAGGGCTGGAGCGGATTGGCAGTGATTCATGCCACACAGGCCGCCATCACAACAGTCATCAGGCGAGGCATCTGCTTCGCCATCGGAAGCCATATCATGCCCCGCATGGGCCATATCCGCCATCTCACCGGCAGGCGCCATATCAGCGCAGACGGGGGTGCCCATTGCATAGCCCTGGCCTGCGTAGGCCAGTACCAGCAACAGCAGCAAACATTTGCGCAATGTATTCATACCTGACCAGTATATGCCAGCAGCAGCCAATGCGGGAGCAAAAAGACTAAAACCGAGCCAATCGCGGCTTGAGCAGTATAGGCCCCACCAGGGTGGTCAACAGCACCACCAGCACCAGGGCCGAGTACATATCCGCGTTGAACACGTGATTGCCGTAAGCAAAGGCCGCGAAGACCAGGCCCACCTCGCCCCGGGGGATCATGCCGTAGCCAATGCCCAGCCGATCGTAACCGCGCCCGCGGACCGCGAAACCAGCGACTCCCTTGGAGAAAATAGCCAGCACAGTAAGAGTGACAATAATCAGGACGATATGCGGGTTAAGCAGGGCCTGAAGATGCACCTGCGCACCTATGCCGACAAAGAAAATCGTGATCATGATATCGCTGATGGGTTTGACCAGTTCTTCCAGCGTGTGCTTCTGCAGTTCGTGGCCCACCCGAAAGTCCACGTCGTCCAGTATCAGGCCCGCCATGAAGGCACCGATGAGCGGTGCCAGCCCGGCAAAGTGTGCCAGCTGCGCGAAGCCCAGCGCCAGGCAAAGGGCAAAACCGGTCCAGACACTGGAGTGCTTGTTGAGGGAAATAATATGGACAACACCGGGCATGAGTTTCTGCCCGATGAGCAGGGCGCCACCAAAGAACAGCAGCGCTTTGGCCACGATCCATAACAGGTCAGGGGCAGACACTTCGCCAGTAACCACGACACTGGCCAATACCGCCAACAACAGAATGCCCAGCACGTCGTCGATCACCGCGGCGCCCAGGATCACCCGGGACGTCCGCGTATTGACCAGGCCATTATCACCCAGCAGCTTGGCGGTAATGCCCACAGAGGTCGCCGCCAGCATGGCGCCGACAAACCAGCCCTGCAGACCCATGCCATAGCCCAGCACTGCGCCACCGGCCAGTCCCAGCAGCACCGGCAGGACAACGCCGGTGGCCGCCACCGCAAGCGCGTTGCGACCGACCCGCAGCAGGCCGCGCATATCCGACTCCAGGCCCACCAGAAAAAGCAGCAATACCAGGGCCAACTCGGAGGAATACACCATGAACTCACTGCTGCGCAGCAACTCGCTCAGGTCGAAATTGATACCCACCAGGGCCAGGTTGCCGAGCATGATACCCGCGTAAATCTCCCCCAGGATCTCGGCCATTCCCATCCGCTCAAACAAAAAGCCGCAAAGATCCGCCAGGGTAATCATCAGGATCAACAGCAGGCTGGTACGGGTAAAGGTCTCGCTGACACCATTGGCCATGGCAAGCCCCGGCACCAGAAGCGCCGCCAGCAACAGCCATGCAATTCGTTTCGGCCTGCTCACCACAAAAGTCCCTGTTATCTGGACAACGCTGCGCCAGTGCCTTTGTCTACAGTGCACTTCCACGCCTGGCGGTCCGGGTTCGGCGTCCAGCCTATCCGGTCACGCAGCGAGCATTATTGATCCAGGACAAGCAGTCGCCAATCACATCGATCGCTAGATCCAGATCATGAAGCCCAGTTCGAAGGGGTGACTGAGCGCATCATTGAAGGGGTACATGCGCAATTTGTAGTACTGGAGTCCGGCGATCTCAGGCACCACTTCGGCACTGAAATCCGTATAGTGCTCGTCAACGCCGGTCGCCTCCAGCTCGACCTTCTGGGATACCACGAACTCACCCTCCGCGTTGTCGCTGCCCAGCAGGCACTCCAACCGGACATCCCCGGCTTGTAACCCGTTCAGCTCGGCCTGTACCTGCAGGCAAATCTTGTCGTCGTGATACAGGTGGGCCGGGGGCTGCAGCATCAGCTGCATGCTCACGCCGGGCCAGGCGGAGCGCACCCGGTGCTTCCAGTCGGCCAGAGCGCGGGCGACCTCAGCCCCGTTTGCCGCCAGCTTGAGCTGCTGCTCACGCGCAGGCCAGTACAATTTCGTCACGTAGTCCCGCAGCATACGCTGCGAATTGAATCGGGGGATGGTGGATTTCATAGAGGCCTTGGACAGCGAAACCCAGTCCTCCGAATAACCGCCGCCATCCCGGCGGAAATAGGTAGGCAGCAGCTCGTGTTCGATAATATCCAGCAGGTCGTTGGCCTCTTCCCGGTTGCGCTGGTCGTGATCAAAACGCGTATCGCGGGGAGTAATGCCCCAGCCGTTGTGGCCGTTGTAACCTTCACCCCACCAGCCGTCCAGTACGCTGAGATTTACCGCTCCGTTGAGACCGGCCTTCTGGCCCGAGGTGCCGCTGGCCTCGAGGGGATATTCCGGCGTATTCAGCCAGACGTCGACCCCGGAAACCATCAGCCGCGCCAGGGCCATGTCGTAACCCTCCAGCAGCAATATTTTGCCAATGAATTCCTGCCGCATGGAAAACTCGTGGATCATCTTGATCAATTGTTGGCCGGGCTCATCGCGAGGATGGGCCTTACCGGCAAACACAATCACCACCGGGCGGTCGCTGTCTGCCAGCATGCGAGCAAGACGTGGTGGGTCGGCAAACAGCATTAGGGCCCGCTTGTAGGTGGCGAATCGGCGCGCGAATCCCATCACGAGCACATCTTCATGAGTGCCATCCACATGGCGCACCATACGATGTATCACCGCGTCGCTGGTACCGTTGCGACGCTGCTGCGCTACCACGCCCTCGTGCACGTTCTCCAGCAGCTGCTGTTTAAGCGCTTTGTGAATACTCCAGTAATGATAATCCGGTATCTCCTCAAGGCGTTCCCAGTAGTCCTCGTTGAGCAGCTCATTGCGCCAGTCGTCAAAGCGCAGGTCGAACAGGCTAACCCATTCCCGGGCCAGAAAAGTCTGCAGGTGAACGCCATTGGTAATATGGGTGATGGGGTTTTCCCGAAAAGGGATTTGCGGCCACAGATCCGCTTCCATTTCCGACGCCACCAGCCCGTGGATACGGCTGACGCCGTTGTGAAAGCGTGTGCAGCGCAGCGCCAGGCAGGTCATATTGAAACCGCCGCCCGAATTGAGGCCCAGGCGGTAGATCTGTTCGAAGTCCAGGCCCAGATCCCTGACTGCAGGACCCAGGTAGCTCTCCACCAGATGCCGATCAAAAATGTCGTGTCCGGCCGGCACCGGCGTATGGGTGGTAAAGACGGTGCCAGCAGCGACCAGTTCCATGGCGCTGTAGACATCCATACCATCACCCATGCGCATGGCGCAGCGCTCCAGCAACTGAAAGGCGGCATGGCCCTCATTGATATGCCAGACCGTCGGGCGCAACCCCAGCGCCCGCAGTGCGCGCACCCCGCCCACTCCCAGCACCAGTTCCTGCTGCAGGCGCATTTCGCGATCGCCGCCATAAAGCTGATGGGTAATCGCGCGGTCCTCCGGCGTGTTCTCGGCCAGGTTGGTATCGAGCAGGTAAAGCGTGATATGACCAGCCTGGGCTGTCCACACCCGAACCTTGAGGATGCGCCCGGGAAACTCCATATCGAGCGTCAGGTGCTGGCCGGTTTCGGTCAGCGTGGGCACCACGGGCAGGTCGTGGGGATGGGACCGGGTATGACTTACCTGCTGTTGGCCATGGCCATCGATGGTCTGGGTAAAGTAACCCATCTGGTAAAGCAGGCCGATGGCAACAAAGGGCAGACCAACATCGCTGGCGGCCTTGCAGTGGTCCCCCGCCAATATGCCAAGGCCACCGGAATAGATCGGAAAGCTCTCGTGAAAACCAAACTCCAGGCAGAAGTAGGCAATCAGGTCCTTCTGTGGGTCGAACAGGGCGGTAAGTTCAGGCCGGCCCCTGTGTTCGCGGTAGGCATCATAGGCTGAAGTCACCCGCCGATACTCTTCCATATAGGCGCGATCGTTCAGCGCCTCGTCGATGCGCCGCTGCGAAACCCTGCGCAGGAATGCCTTGGGGTTGTGGTCACAACTATCCCACAGACGCCGGTCGAGGCGGTGAAACAACGAGCGGATGGATCTGTCCCAACTGTACATCAGGTCATTGGCCATCTCCTGCAGGCGCGCAAGTTCTGCGGGGATACGGGGCTGGATTTCAAGGGGGAACTGAGAGCCGGGCATAGCGTTTCTAACCTCCGGGTTCTATGGCAGCGTCATACAGCTGCCGGTAACGGTTGGCACTTTGTTGCCAGGAAAAATCCTGGTTCATGGCGTTGCGCTGCACCTGGGCCCAAATACTCCGGTCACCCCAGAGTGCGCAGGCGCGCTGCATCGTCGCCAGTAAATCGTTTGCATCCGGACGCCCGAAGACAAAACCGGTGGCGCTGCCATCAGCCAGCGTTTCCCCGGTGCTGTCGACCACTGTATCGGCCAACCCCCCCACTGCCCGAACCAGCGGCAATGTACCGTAGCGCAGGCTGTAAAGCTGGTTGAGCCCACAGGGCTCAAACAGTGAGGGCATCAGGAAAATGTCCGAGCCGGCCTCGATCCGGTGCGCCAGTGATTCATCATAGGCCAAAACCAGGGCCATGGATTCCCGGTTCGCATCGGCAAAGGCCTGCAATTGTTGCTCATATTTTGGCTCACCCGTGCCCAACACCACAAACTGCACGGGACAGGCCAGGATCTCACCCAGCACCGGCATGATAAGCTCCAGGCCCTTTTGCTCCACCAGGCGACCGACCAGACCCACCAGCGGTCGGTCATCGGTAGCGGCAAGTCCAAGATCAGCCTGCAAGGCTGCCTTGTTGTGAGCTTTGTCCGCCAGTGAATCCGCGGAATAGCACCGCTCCAGGTAGGGATCGGTAGCGGGGTTCCACACCCGACTGTCGATGCCGTTGAGAATACCCACCAGCCGCTCCCGACGCTGCTTCAGCAGGCCCTCAAGTCCCATACCCCCGGGCGACCCACAAATTTCATGGGCATAGGTCGGGCTCACCGTGGTGACGTAGTCAGCGTAAACCAGCCCGCCCTTGATAAAGCTGCAGTGCTCGTAAAACTCCAGCGCGCTGTCATGCCAGAACTGCGCAGGCAGCCCCAGCCGGTCAAACGTCGGCCGATCGAACAGGCCCATATGGGCCAGGCTGTGAATAGTGAATACGGTGCGCGGTCGCTGTTCGCGCAGGTGGGTCAGGGCAATGGCAAGACCGGTATGCCAGTCATTGCAGTGCAGCACATCCGGATGCCAGTCCAACCCCGCCTCTGCAGTCGCGATAGCCGCGGCAACCTGGCTGAGCAGGGCAAAGCGATCGGCGTTGTCCGGCCAGGGCTCTCCATCGGGGTTGTGATAGGGATTGCCGGGGCGCTGGGAGAAAAGGGGATGCTCCAGCAGCCAGGTTTCCAATTCAGTGCCGGGCAGTTGCGTTGCCACTATACGCACGGTGGTGCCACCCACATCAAACTGCGCCACTTCCCTGGGCGGCTCTATGGATTCCAGCACATGCTGGTACCCGGGCAGCAGCAAGCGCACATCCATGCCCTGCTGGCGCAGCACTTCCGGCAAACTGCCGGCCACGTCCGCCAGTCCGCCGGTCTTGATCAAGGGGTAGGCCTCGCTGGCTACAAACAACAAGCGCTTCATTTACCCGGCTCCGTCAAGAGTCAGTACCAGGGCCCCCAGCGGTGGCAGCGTCAGGCAGATGGAGTCGCGACGCCCCATCCAACTGACGCGCTGGCTCTCGATATCCGGATTGTTACCCACATCGCTGCCACCGTAGAAGCGCGAGTCGGAATTCAGCACCTCCCGGTAGCGCCCGGCCCTGGGTACGCCGATGCGGTAATCGGTACGCACCACGGGGGTAAAATTGAGCACGACAATGCGGAAGTCCTCGCCGTCCCAGCGCAGGTAACTGAGCACCGACTGGGTTGAATCGTGGCAGTCTATCCACTCGAAACCGGCAGCATCAAAGCTATTGCGATGCAGGCTGGGTTCATCGCGATACAACCTGTTCAGATCACCCACCAGTTGCTGCAGACCCCTGTGGGGCGCCTGCTCCAGCAGCTCCCAGGACAACTGACCCTGGTGCCGCCACTCCCCCGGCTCCCCCAGTTCGCAGCCCATAAACAGCAACTTGGCACCGGGGTAGGTGTACAGATAGGTGTAAAGCAGGCGCAGGTTGGCAAAGCGCTGCCATTCGTCACCGGGCATCTTGCCCAGCAGAGAGTATTTGCCGTGCACCACCTCGTCGTGGGAGAAGGGCAAGAGAAAGTTCTCGGAAAATGCGTACATCAGGCCGAAGGTGAGCTGGTCATGATGGTAGTGCCGGTAGACAGGCTCATGGGACATGTAGTCGAGGGTGTCATGCATCCAGCCCATATTCCATTTTATTGAAAAGCCCAGCCCCCCTACCCAGGTGGGCCTTGTCACCTGGGGCCAGGCGGTGGATTCCTCGGCGATAGTCAGGGTGCCCGGATGCTCGCCGTGGGTGAGGCTGTTAAGCTCGCGCAGGAACTCAATGGCCTCGAGGTTTTCCCGGCCGCCATAGCGATTTGGTTCCCATTCACCGGCCTCGCGCGAGTAGTCCAGGTAGAGCATCGATGCCACCGCATCCACTCGCAGGCCATCCAGGTGAAATTCCTCCAGCCAGTAATTCGCGCTGGCCAGCAGGAAGTTCTTCACCTCGTTGCGGCCATAGTTGAAAATCAGCGTACCCCAGTCGGCGTGCTCGCCCCGGCGCGGGTCCTCGTGCTCATACAGGGCCGTGCCGTCGAAGCGCGCCAGGGCGTGGGCGTCCCGGGGAAAGTGTGCCGGCACCCAATCCAGGATGACCCCGATACCACGACTGTGCAGGTGGTCGACAAAAAAGCGGAAATCATCCGGGCTGCCAAAACGCTGCGAGGGGGCAAAATAGCCAGTGGTCTGGTAGCCCCAGGAATCATCCAGCGGGTGTTCGGTTATCGGCAGCAACTCGACATGGGTAAAACCCAGATCGGCAACATAGTCCGCCAGCAAAGGTGCCATATCGCGAAAATTCAGGAAGCCGCCATCGGGGCCGCGCCGCCAGGAGCTGGGGTGGAACTCATAAATGGAGATAGGGGAATGTTGCCAGTCCCAGCTGGCCCGGCGCGCCAACCAATCCTGATCGCTCCATTCAAAATCGGCTGGCGGGCAGACGATCGCCGCTGTGGCCGGACGCATTTCAAAGCGGTTGCCGTAGGGGTCGGCCTTTAATTGCAATCCACCAGCGGCGCCGCACACTTCAAACTTGTATTTCTCACCCACGGCAAGTCCGGGGATGAACAGCTCCCAGACACCGCTAAGGCCGCGTGCCCGCATGGCATGGCGCAGGCCGTGCCATCGGTTGAAATCCCCCACCACGCTGACCCGCTGGGCATTGGGGGCCCAGGTCGCAAAGCGCACGCCGGATACACCCTCGTGCTCGCAACAATGCGCGCCCAATACCCGGTAAACATGCTGGTGTCGGCCCTCGCCGAACAGGTGCAGGTCCAGATCGCCGACAGTGGGGCCGAAGCGGTACGGGTCCTCGCCCTGCTGCCACTGACCCTGCGCCTCGCGCCAGCGCAACTGGTACAGCGGTGCGGAGGTCGCCGCGATGCTGCAGCTGAAGAGGTCGGTATCGGGCTGCCGCGACATGGGAAGGCAACTCTCGCCAAGCGCAACTTCCGCCTCCGCTGCCCCCGGCAGCAGCGCACGGATGTGCCACTTGTCAGCTTTCAGGTGACAGCCAAGCACTTCAAACGGGTCGTGGTGTCTCCCCGCCAGGACTCGGCCCAACCCCTCATCGGCAGGCTCTGGGATCAAAACCGTTCTCATTTTATATCCAATGATTTATATCAAGCCGGAAAAGAGGACAATCTTCAGGTAATTGTCCACAATGTACGACTGATGGTAATGCAATAACTTTAGGCTAACCAGCTCACAGATCAATGAAACCCAAATGACTGATTCCGATTCAGCAAGATATGTCAGCCGCCTCACTAAAGACACCCTGGCCCTGGTCCTGGCCGGGGGCCGCGGCTCAAGGCTCAGGCAGCTGACCCTTTGGCGGGCCAAGCCGGCGGTGCCCTTTGGCGGCAAGTTCCGGATCATAGACTTCCCGCTCTCAAATTGTGTGAACTCCGGCATTCGAAAGGTCGGCATTCTCACCCAGTACAAGGCCCACAGCCTGATCCAGCACGTGCAGCGGGGCTGGGGTTTCATGCGCGGCGAACTGGGCGAATTCGTGGAACTGCTGCCGGCCCAACAGCGCCTTGAAACCTCCTGGTATGAGGGCACCGCAGACGCGATCTACCAGAATATCGATATTATTCGCACCCACAAACCGGAGTTTGTACTCATCCTGGCGGGTGATCATATCTACAAGATGGATTACGGCACCATGCTAGCCGCCCACGTGGAAGCGGAGGCGGACATCACCGTGGGATGCATAGAGGTACCGTTGGAGGAGGCAAAGGCCTTTGGCGTTATGGCCGTCGATGAGGACAATCGCATCATCGAATTTGCCGAGAAACCCGACCACCCTACGCCCATGCCCGGGAGCACTGATGTCGCACTCGCCTCCATGGGCATCTACATTTTCCGCACGGAAGTATTGATCGACGAACTGCTGCGCGACTCGGACGAAACCCACTCCAAGCACGACTTCGGCGGCGATATTATCCCCGACGTTATCGACCGTCTGCGCGTGACCGCTTTCCCCTTTCGGCAGGAAGGAAGCCGGAAACACGCCTACTGGCGCGACGTGGGGACCATCGACGCCTACTGGCAAGCCAATATGGAGCTGATTGGCATCAGTCCCGAGCTCAACTTGTACGACCGCGATTGGCCCATCTGGACCTACCAGGACCAGGTGCCGCCGGCCAAATTCGTGTTCGATGACGAGGGGCGCAGGGGAATGTCGGTAGATTCCATGGTCGCCGGTGGCTGCATTGTTTCAGGGTCTTATGTGAGCCGCTCACTACTGTTCAGCAACGTGCATGTGCACTCCTACTCCCGCATTGAAGACTCGGTCATCTTTCCCGATGTCGAGATCGGCAGGCACTGCACCATCAAAAAGGCCATCATAGACAAGGGCTGCAAAATCCCCGCCGATACGACTATAGGCGTGGACCCCGAGGCAGATGCCGCCAGGTTCAACGTCTCCGACGGCGGCGTGGTGCTGGTAACCCCCGAGATGCTCGGCCAGAGACTTCACTATGCCCGCTGACCAACCTATGAGCGTGGTGCTGCTGTGGCACATGCACCAGCCTGAATACCGTGACATACGGACCGGCAGGGTGCACCTGCCCTGGACCTACCTGCACGCCACCAAGGACTATGTCGATATGGCCGCCCACCTGGAGGCGATGCCAGAGGCCAGGGCTGTGGTGAACTTTGCGCCAATACTGTTGGAACAGATCGAAGACTATGCGACCCAGGTAAGGGCCTACCTCGATGGCCATGGCGTTATCATGGACCCGCTGCTGGCTGAACTGGCCGAGCCCGCCCTGCCCGGCAATGCCCAGGCCCGACTGCGGTTGATGCAGGATTGTCTGCGCGCCAACCGCGAACGCATGATCGCGCGGTTCGAGCCCTATCAGCGCCTGGCCACCATGGCAGACTGGTATGATTCGCACCCGCAGAGCATGATTTACGCCTCCAACCAGTTCCTGGCTGACATGCTGGTGTGGTATCACCTGAGCTGGATGGCCGAGTCACTGCATCGCAGCGACGAGCGCATTCAGCGGCTGCGAGACAAAGCCCACAATTTCAGTCTCCACGATCGTCGTGAGTTGCTACAGATAGTGCTTGAGCAGTTGGAGTCCATTGTGCCGCGCTACCGGGCACTGGCACAAAGTGGCCAGGTGGAGCTGAGCACCAGCCCCTATGCCCACCCCATAGTCCCCCTGCTGCTGGACATGAATTCAGCCAAAGAGGCCATGCCCGATGTGCATCTGCCGGTGACCACCGACTACCCTGGCGGTGAAGCGCGGGCTCTGTGGCATCTGCAAAAAGGCCTGGACACCTTCGAGCGTATTTTTGGGCGTAAACCAGTGGGACTGTGGCCGTCAGAGGGCGGCGTCAGCCAGCAGGCACTGGCGCTGTTTGCCGGGCAGGGCTTCAAGTGGATAGCCAGTGGGGGTAAGGTGCTGCACAACAGCTACGATGCCACCTCGAAATCCTGCAGCCACCGGGTCTACCGTTTTGGCGGAGTCGAGCTCGACTGCTTTTTTCGCGACGATGGCCTGTCCGACCTGATCGGTTTCAATTATTCCGACTGGCACGCCGACGATGCCGTCGCGAACCTGATAGGCCATATGGAAAACATCTCCCGGGTCTGTCCGGACCGTGACGACTGCCTGATCACCATTATCCTCGATGGGGAAAATGCCTGGGAGTACTACCCGGAAAATGGCTACTACTTCCTCGACACGCTCTATCGCAGCCTGGCAGAAAATTCACTGTTGCACATGACTACCTTTGAGGAGTTCCTGCAGGAAAAATCCCCTGTTCCCGCGCTGGAGGATCACCTCACTGCGGGCAGCTGGGTATACGGCACTTTTTCCACCTGGATAGGCGACCCCGACAAGAACCGGGGGTGGGAAATCCTGGTGGAGGCCAAGCATACCTTCGACGAACAAATCGCCGGCGGCAAGTTGTCCCCCGAAGAGATAGAAGCCGCCGAGAAGCAGCTGGCGATCTGCGAGGGCTCGGACTGGTTCTGGTGGTTCGGCGATTACAACCCGTCGACCACTGTGAACCAGTTTGACCAACTCTACCGCATGCATCTTGCGAACCTCTACCAGATGCTGCACGTAGAGGCCCCACCCTACCTGGCCGAAGTGATCTCCCGCGGCGGCGGCCAACCCAGCCGGGGCGGCGTCATGCGCCAGCACAGTGACGACAACCCGTGAACGCTTCCCTGCTGCAACAACGTCGCTGCGGAGCGCTTCTGCATCCCACCAGCCTGCCGGGACCGGGGTACTGCGGTGACTTCGGTGCCGATGCGCGACGGTTTGTCGATCTTATCGCCGCTGCGGGCCTGAGTATCTGGCAGGTACTGCCACTGGGGCCCACTCACCCCGATGGTTGCCCCTACCAGTCCTTCTCCGTTCACGCCGGCAGCCCCGACCTGATTGACCTGCAGTGGCTGGTAGAGCAGGGCTGGCTGTCACAGCAGCAGGCACAGCGAGGCGCGGCCAATCGCGAGACCAAGCGCGATGCACTGAACCTTGCCAGCGCGGCGTTTTTTGAGCTGCTGGAGTCAGCCCCCCAGTCGCCCACCGCGGATAATTACAGGCAGTTCCTGGAAACCGCCGATTTCTGGCTGGAAGACTATGTGCGCTTCCACGTCTTCCGGCACAGCCAGCAGCGCCGATCCTGGACAGAATGGCCGCAGGGTTTGCGCGATCGCGACCCCGACACCTGCTCCACCCTGGCAGCAAAACTGGCAACGCAAGCCAGCAACCTGCGCTTTCGCCAGTTCGTATTCGACTGCCAGTGGCGGGAATTGCGCCAATACGCCAATGAACGGGAGGTGCTGCTGTTCGGTGACATCCCCATCTATGTTCATCTCGAGAGCGCCGATGTATGGGCGCATCAGGAGCTGTTCGACCTGGACGAGGTCGGCCGCCCGGTCACCGTTACCGGCGTACCGCCAGATTATTTTTGCGCCGAGGGGCAGCTTTGGGGCAACCCACAGTACCACTGGCAAGCAATGCGAGACACCGGCTTCCAGTGGTGGCTGCAGCGCTTTGACTCGGCGGCAAAGCAATTTGATATCGCCCGTATCGACCACTTCCGCGCCCTACAGGCCTATTGGGAGATTCCGGGCAGCGCCCTCTCCGCCCGCGAAGGCCATTGGGTCGAGGCCCCCGGGCGCGAACTTTTGCAGACCGTGCGTACACACTACCCCGAACTGAAGCTGGTGGCGGAAAACCTGGGCTCGATTACCGCCGAGGTGGAAGCCCTGCGCCGGGAGTTTGACCTGCCGGGTATGGCTATACTGCAGTTTGCCTTCGACGGCAACCCGGAGAACCCCTATCTCAATCACCTGCATGACGCTGGCGACATCGTCTACACCGGCACCCACGACAACGACACCACGCTGGGCTGGTTCCAGAGCCTTGACGACGCCACCCGGGACAGGGTATACGCCTATTTCGGCTACCCATCCGAACCCATGCCATGGATGCTGATCAAGCAGGCCATGGCCTCCAAAGCCAACACCGCTATCATTCCCTGGCAGGATTTCCTAGGCCTGGACGGCCAACACCGCATGAACACCCCCGGCACTACCGAGGGGAACTGGCACTGGCGTTTCGACTGGCCACAGCTGCCTGCCGACCTGCCGGGGCACGTCAGGAAACTGCTGGCGACGGCTGATCGACTGCCCGCAGCGCCGACGGGGGAAAGTGGGGCTGCCGGCGGGGACCCAAGTCTGTCCCGCGCCGGCTAAAACCTCTCCCCCCTGAAGTACCCTCACCCCCACCTTGCGGCTTCGGAGAATATTCCTTTTCCCTTTCTGACCCCGGGCCTGGTGGTTGGCACGCAAAAAAGGGCACATCACCAAAAGTATACATTTGTCTACTTTTGAAGGACTTGCTAGACTAAGGTTTTGAAACCCTGACAGCACATCAAGCCGGTGGTGCTCCACCTCGCGGCGCAAAGGAAGAAACGATGGCCGAAGCAGCAGAAAACCTGGTACCCATAGAGCAACTGTACGACCCCAATTCCAGTGAGTACATGGAAAACCCGATTCCCCAGTGCCTGGCCCTGATGGAGCGCGGGCGCCTGGTCTGGTACGAGCCCTGGCAGGCCTGGATCATGACACGCATGCCAGACATCATGGCGTGCTGGAAAGAAGAGCCGCTGTCCTCGGACTTCTATGACTGGGAATTTGCCCCACCGCGGCCGCCAGAGGACCAATGGAGCAACTTTGAGCGAGCCCTGATCGGTCACAGCCTGCTGGCGGACCATGATCACCACCGGCTGGTCCGGCGGGTAACCGCCCCGGCCTTCTCGCGCAACGTGGTGGACGCCATCCAGCGCAAGATAGAACCCGATGTGAAGCGATTATTCGACGAGTTGGGCGAACCCGAGAGCTTCGATTATATCGAAAAGATCGCTGCCCATATTCCATTCATCTCTATCACCCGCATGGTGGGCATTCCGGAAAAATACTGGCCTGACATCAAGCAGGTCATACTAACCTTTACCGAGACCTGGAACCCGACCATCTCCGACGAGCGCAGGGAAAAAGCGCGCCAGGACAGCAACCGGGCTATCGATATTCTCAAGCTGGTGATCGCCGAGCGTCGCTCGGCGCCGGTACAGGATGACTTTCTCAGCACCCTGCTGAAGATCGAGCAGGAAAACCCCGGCTTCGAGGAGGGCGACATCATCACCCTGATTCTTGCGCTGGTGGGCGCTGGCGCCGACACCACACTGGTAGCGCAGCAATGGTCTGTTTACGCCCTGCTCAAGCACAGGGACCAGGTATCCAAAGCACTGGAGTCACCGGACGCGTTCTCAAATGCTTTCAGCGAGATCAGCCGCTGGGGAACCGCCTCCAAGATGGGCTTTGCCCGCTACGCCCCACAGGATATGGAGATCCTGGGTCACCCGGTACGCAAGGGCCAGATGGTATTGATGATGCCCCACCTCAAAGACCACGACCCCGATTACTACGAGCATCCGGAGCTTTTCGACGTGACCCGGCAGTTCAACCCGGACGTACTGTTTGGATATGGCCCTCGCTACTGTATTGGCGCGGCTCTGGCCAAACGCCAGCTCTATCTCACTATCTCCGAGCTGTTCAAGCGCTTCCCCAACCTGGAGCTGGCCGGGGAGCCCCAGCGCGACGGCAGCGACCACAACGCGGTGGTGTTCAAGCAACTCATGCTGCAGACCAACTGCAAATAAGTTCCGGAAAAAGCCCTGTCCAAACAGGGCGTGACTCCTTTAGACTTGTTCGCAGAATATCGGCCCCTGCGCGGGCAATATTGATTGATCACTGGGAGTATGCATGAAGAAGACCATTTTGGGTGGTGCTGTTATGGCCATATTGCTGAACGCAGGTCATACCGCTGCCGGCGGTCTCTGGCTCAATGAATACGGCGATTTTTCCGGCGGGCGCGCCGGCGCTGGAGCAGCGGCCGGCCTGGACGATGCCGCATCCATCATGCATAACCCGGCCAGTTCCACACGCATCAAGGACAGTCAACTGTTTTTGTCCGGTGGCGTCCTGATCCCCGACATAAAATTTGATGTGGATTACACCAGCCCGCGCCTGGGCACGGGCAATGGCGGCGACGCTGGCGAAACCGCGCCGGGAGGGGCCTCAGCCTATGTCCACGACTTCGATTCTGACCGATGGAGCGCCGGCATCTACTTTCTCGGCCTGGCAGGTGCCGGGCTTGACTACGACGATGACTGGGCAGGACGCTACCAGGCGACCAAAGTCGACCTGCTGCTCGCTGCAGTGGTACCGACACTGGCCTACAAGGTCAGCGACAGGTTATCTGTCGGCGTATCGGTGCAATACTGGTACTCCAAGCTGAATCTTCACCTGAATGTACCCACCGTCAACCAGAACAGGGAAGATCGCAAGGCCTCCGTCAACGGTGACGATACCGGTTTCTCATTCAAGCTGGGCACCATGTACGAGCTGACCGACAGAACCCGGTTCGGCCTGATTTACCAGACTGAAATCGATGCCAAGTACGATGGTGACCTCAAGATAAAGAACCCCGATGGAGGGATATTACCGCCGGGGACCAACGTCGGCGTGTCGTCCAAGACTGAACTCAAGTTCGCCGAGTACGTCAGGTTTGCCATGCACCACGACCTGGACGAACACTGGGGCGTGAACCTCACAATCGGCTGGGATAACTGGAGCCAACTGGGCAACGTGCCCCTGTCTACAGATAACCGGGACGCAGCAGTACCTACCCGGTGGAGAGACACCTATCACTATGCCTGGGGTGTCGAATACAAACTCGACAAGTACTGGGCATTTACCAGCGGCGTGGCCTACGACACCAATCCGGTAGACAAGGAAGACCGCAACGCGCAACTGCCGGTGGATCGCCAGATCCGCTATGGCTTCGGCACACGCTATACCGTGTCGGATACCTTTAACGTCGGTGGGTATATCAATTACGCCGACCTGGGCAAGAGCAGGATCGCGGCAAAAAACTTCGGTGGTGAATACGAGAACAACGGCGTTCTGGGTGTGGCCGTCAACGCCAACTGGACATTCTAGTGAGCAGCGTCCGTCAAGGCTGATACATGAGAAGCGGGCTGGCTGCGCCGTTCAAGGCGGATTTGAGCAAAGTGGCCCGCCTGTCTAAACTTTGCCTGCTGCCACTGGTACTGACCGTGTCGGCTTGCTCGACGATCAACCCCCCCTCCAATAAAGCCATTACCCGGATCGACGTCAGCCAGGGCTATCGGGCCAGTAATGTCCGCATGCAAAAATCCCGCGGCGACAACTTGATACTGCTAGCTTTTTCAGGAGGAGGAACCCGGGCCGCGGCACTCTCCTACGGCGTCATGCAGGAGCTGAGGGATACACTCATCCCCAGTGGTGGCAGCACTATTCGCCTGCTGGACGCGGTCGACTCCATCTCCTCAGTATCCGGAGGCAGCTTTACCGCCGCCTACTATGGCCTTTATCGAGACCGCTTGTTCGAGGACTACGAGGACGACTTCCTGCGCCAGGGTGTACAACAGGCCCTGATCAGGCAGTTACTCAACCCCATCCACTGGATACGCAGCGGTTTTGACGGCTTTAATCGCACCGAAATGACTATCGACTATTACGATCGCATAATGTTTAAAGGGGCGACTTTCAGCGACCTGGCGAAAAACGGGCCGCCCTTCATCGCCATCAATGCCACTGACCTGGGCAGCGGCCTGCGCTTCACCTTCAGCCAGAGTCTGTTTGACCTCATCTGCACCGACCTGGGCAGTTACCCTATAGCCCGGGCAGTCACAGCCTCCTCAGCAGTGCCCGTGGCGTTTCCGCCAGTGGTTTTAAAGAACCACGCAGCGCACTGCGCTGTCGATGACTATAGCGAATGGCTGGCGCTGAAGGAGATGGCTCCCACGACTGCCGTTCAAAGCCGCATCGTAGAAGGACTCAAATCCTACCGCAACGCGGAACAGCGGGAGTATATACACCTGGTCGATGGCGGTGTCGCGGATAACCTGGGCCTGCGTGTCATGACCGACCGGCTGGAGAGTCTCAATGCCCGGGAGATGCTGGCGTTATCCGAGCTGCCGATTAAAAATATCCTGATAATACTTGTCAATGCCGAGGTCAATCCGGAGCGGCTTATCGAACAGTCCCCCGGGACACCGTCGCTATCCACAACCATGGCCGCCGTCAGCAGTGCCCAATTCGACAGCTACAACCGCGAGACCCTCGATCGATTCAAGGACCTGCTGCGCGAGCTGGAACACAACGCCAGAGCTGCCGGTACCGACACCAAAATCTATTTCTCCCAGGTCAATTTTGATCACGTGCAGGTCCATGAGGTCAACCGGGTGCTCAACGCCCTGCCCACGACCCTGGCGTTGGAGGATATTGATGTTGATCGCCTGATCGTAGCCGGCAGGTTGATACTGCGCAACGAACAGGACTTCCAGGCTTTCAAGGAGCACAACAATGCCACCCTGGCAGCCGGCGCTCTCAGTGAGGAAGTGCTGTGCCAGTACTTTGATTACCCTTCCTGCAAACCCTGACCCCGACAACCTGAGGAACATCAATCTGATCGAGCCTGGGCCAATTTGGCCCAGGCCCATCAATGACGGGCACTGGTGATGCTGGCATAATCCGCCTACCGTGCATAATATCGAGGGAATAGCATGCGGATCACCAACGGCCTGTTCGGCCTGCTACTGATAACACCGCTGTGTATCGCCGGCACCCTGACCATAAAAGATGATCAGGGCAAACCGCTGGCAAAGGTCATGGTCACGCAATCGCCGACGTTACAGCCGGCTGCAGATCTCAGCGACGACGGCTATGCCCCCAACGGCGTGACCAACACCAGCGCCGCCGTGTTGACCCGCTTCACCGACGTTTCGGGACGGGTCAGCTTCGACCCTCCGGCGACTCCCGTGACCTATCGCGCCCGCGCCCAGGGTTTCGTGGATGCACAACTCCCGGCGGCAGAAGGTGAGCTGGTGATGCAGAAAATGACGCGCGAGCAGGAAATTGCCAGTTACCCATCCAACGTGTGGTTGTCGCAGCTGGATTTCGGCGGTGACGCCGACCTGAAGAAAACCTTCCAGCTAAACTGTGCCTTCTGTCACCAGCAGGCCTCGCCCTTCATGCGCAACGAACGCACCGAAGAGCAGTGGCTCAGCGTCATTGAACGAATGAATACCTACGGCGCGCGCCTGCCCGATGACGACCATAAGAAAGTGGCGAGCCTGATGCGCGAGGAGTACCGGCGCCTGCGTGAAAATCCCGAAGTCGTGCCGAAACCACGCCAGTGGGAAGATCACCTGCCGGAAGTGGAGATCACCGAGTGGCCTATCGGTGACGGCTTTTCCCAGATGCACGACTTCCTGCTGCACCCCAACGGTTATGTGTACGTCGGCGACAACCTGTTTGACCGCATCTACGAACTGGATACCGATACCGGGGAATACACCGTCTACAAGGTACCCCACGATGAGGACATGGGCCTGGGTGGGATCATGGGCAACCGCTTCAAGATTTTCCCAAAAATGTATAACTACCTGGGCGTGCACTCCTTCGCGTACTCGAAGAAGGATGGCAACATTTTTATAACACCCTCCATGCAGCAGGCACTGCTGGAGTTCGATATCAAAACAAAGAAATTCATCACCCATACCATGCCCGGCGGCTACTACCCCCATACCATCCGTGTGGATGACAAGGACCGGGTGTGGTTTACCCTGGCGCTGTCCTCGCAAGTGGCGATGTTCGACAGACAGAAAAAGGAGTTCACGCTCTACGATCTGCCGGCCCGGGGTGTTATGGAGTGGCTGATACTGAAGAGCCTGCCCGTCATGTTCAGCATCAGCCCGGAAAATCGGCCACAGCCGTCGCCCGACCGGGAGGGCACCGGCCTGCCCATGCCCTATGGTATCGATATCACGCCGGATGGCATGGTCTGGGTGGCGCGACTTTACGCCAACGACCTGGCGCGCATAGACCCGGACAACGGCGAGGTGACCATGATCGATTTCCCCTACCAGGGCCCGCGGCGCCTGCGTTCGGACGCCGATGGCAACCTGTGGATCGTGGCCTTCCAGGACTCCCTGCTGGTGAAATACGACCCGGCGCAGGCGGAATTCACCAGCTACACACTGCCGGTCATCAACGAGGTGCCCTACGCCCTCAATGTAGACAGGGACCGGGGCACGGTCTGGGTGAATGGTAACCAGTCGGACACCATCCTGGCCTTCGATATCGCCCGCGAGAAGTGGCAGGTCTACCCCATGCCCCGACAGCGCTTTTTCACCCGCGATATAGAGATCTCGGAGGAGGACGGCGCGGTGTTCACCACCAACTCGCACTTTCCCACCTGGCAGTCAGAGGGAGGCGTGCCCACCCTGCTGCGCATCACTCCGCTGGCGGAGTAGGCAAGTTGCTTACTCCCCTGCCGTGTAAGCTGTCCGGTCTGCTGGTCCTGCTGGGCACGGCCTGCAGTGGACTGGCCGGCGCAGGAGAGCCGGGCTGGCTGTACTACGGTGGTGACCAGGGTGGCCGTCACTATTCCGACGCGACGCAAATTGACCGCTCCAATGTGGATGAGTTGGATGTCGCCTGGATGTTCCGCAGCGGCGACATGGAATCGCACCCCGACGAGATGGCCAACACCTCAACCCAGAGCACGCCCATTTTGCTGCCGGAGGCCGCCGGGGAGTCACTGGTTTACTGCACCCCCTTTAACCGGGTCATTGCCCTTGATCCGGCCACCGGCAAGCAGCGTTGGACTTTTGATCCCGGCATAGACCGCGGCGGCGACCGGCCATTTCGCTGCCGCGGTGTGAGTTATGCCGAGCAGCCCGCCACACCCGACGGGACAGGCCTGCCGCCACCGCCTGTATATGAGCACCCACGATCGCAGGCTGTGGGCGATCGATGCGACCAATGGCGAGCCCTGCAAGGGCTTCGGTGACAGCGGCAAAATCCGCCTGTACGGCAAAGAGGGCCTGGTAGCCGGTGAAGTCAGCAACTCCTCTGCCCCGGTGGTTGCAGATGGGGTGGTGGTCACCGGCTCCACGGTAATCGATTTCGTTCGCGCCCATACACCGCGCGGCACCGTCATGGCCTTCGACAGTTTCAGCGGCCGGCCACTGTGGCAGTTCGACCCGCTGGTCGGGTACGCCAACAGCGGCAGTGCCAACGTCTGGGCCCCCATGTCGGTGGATGCGAAGCACGGCCTTGTCTACCTGCCCACCAGTGCGGCCTCGCCCGATTACTACGGTGTGGACCGCCCCGGGGACGGCCTGTATGCCAACAGCGTGGTCGCGCTTGACCTGCACAGCGGCCAGCTGCGCTGGCACTTTCAGCATGTGCGGCACGACCTGTGGGACTACGACACACCGGCGCAACCCATCCTGTTCGAGTGGCGCAAGAATGGTCGGGCCATTCCGGCGCTGGCCCAGCTGACCAAGCAGGGTTTTGTATTCGTGTTCAATCGCCTGACCGGGGAGCCTTTGTGGGAGATTACCGAGCAACCGGTGCCACCTTCCCAGGTGCCTGGGGAGCGCTCGGCACCGACCCAGCCCAAACCCATCGCCCCGCCTCAACTTCTAAACCCGTTCCTGATGCCTTCGGATGCCTGGGGCCTGACGCCATGGGACCGCGGCGACTGCGCCAGGCAGCTGGGAGAGCTCCAGAACCTGGGATTGTTCACCCCCAACAGCGAAAAGCTGACCCTGATGTTTCCCGGTAGTCTGGGCGGCCCCAACTGGGGCGGCGGAGCGCTACTGGGCGATTCGGGCATACTGCTGGTAAACGTCAATAATGTGGCGTTTACCGGCCAGCTGATCCCAACACCGGATGACTCGGATCCTGGCAGCCGCAAACAGGACCATCCGGCGGCGGGACACCGCATGCAGGTCACGATGGAGGGTACGCCCTACAACATAGAAATCGGCAGCCTGCAGTCTCCCCTGGGCATCCCCTGCAATCCCCCGCCCTGGGGCAAGCTGGTGGCGGTGGACCTGGTCGGGGGCACCATTGCCTGGGAGACCGCGCTGGGCTCAGTGCATGAAATGGGACCCGTGACGGCACCCTTTCATATCGAGTGGGGCACCCCCAACCTGGGCGGTGGTATCGCCACCGCCGGTGGCCTGTTTTTTATAGGCGCGACCATGGACCGGCAGATACGGGCCTTCGACGTCGACAATGGCAAAACCCTGTGGCAATACACACTGCCGGTAGATGCCGCCGCCACACCCATGACTTACCACTACCGCGGCAAACAATACGTGGTCATCAACGCCGGCGGACACCATATGTTCGGGCGCGAGACAGGCGATTACCTGTACGCCTTTGCCCTCCCCGACTAACGGGATACTGAATAAGGGATACAGCCCATGAAAAAGTTACTGGCCCTGCTCGGCCTGCTGTTACTCGCCGCGGTACTGGTTGTTGGTGGCGGCCTGCTGCTGTCAGACTCCCCGGCAAAAGCCCTGGAATCATTCGCCATGCGCCACGCGGACAAGCTGCCCCTGGGCTACCTGGGCGAAAAGCTGTTCGACAAGCACTGTGCAAGCTGCCACGACAACCCGGCGATGCATGCGCCCAGCAGGGAAGCCCTGTCAGGTTTCTCGAAGGAGACCGTGATGGTCGCGCTGGAGTTTGGCAAGATGCAGCCCATGGCCGCCCATCTGAGCAAACAGGAGCGCGGCCTGATAGCGATCTACCTGGCCGGCTCCGCCCCGGCCGATGAATGGATCGCAGAACACGGCTGTAACACGCCGGTGTCGGACAAGCAGACCGAGTACGTGACCAACTGGGGCCTGGGCAGCCACAACCGGCGCTTCATGAGCCGGGAGCAGGCCGGCATAGACCGCGGTAACGTCGCCAGCCTGCAACCGGCCTGGAGCCTGGCGTTTCCCAAGGTCACTGACATGCGCTCGCAGCCGGCCATTATCGGCGACACGCTCTACCTGGGTGACAAAACCGGCAAGCTCTATGCCATAGACCGCCACACAGGCTGTATTCGCGGCCACACGGAAGTACTCAGCGGTATACGCTCGGCAATTACCGTGGCGACTCTCAATAACGGCAAAAAATTGCTGGTGTTTGCCGACTCCATGGCGTCGATCTATGCGGTGGACCCGGTCTCGCTGAAAAAGGTCTGGCAAGAGGAGGCGCGAATCTATGAAACCTCGGTCATCACCGGCTCAATCAGCTACCACGATAACCGTCTGTATATCCCCATATCTTCCTATGAAGTAGCGGTCTCCGGCAGCCCAAGCCATATCTGCTGCAAATCCCACGGCGGGGTGATTGCCCTGGACGCCTCTGACGGCAGTAAACTATGGGAATGGCACGGCACCGCCGATGCCACCTTGCAGGGCCAGAACAGCGCCGGCGCTGACCTCTACGGCCCCTCGGGGGTCAGCGTGTGGAGTACACCGACCATCGATGCGAAGCGCAACCGTATTTATATCGGTACCGGCGAGAACCTGTCGCTGCCTGCCACCGACACATCGGATGCCATTGTCGCCCTGGACATGGACAGCGGCGAACTCATCTGGCGCTTCCAGGCCCTGGCCGACGATGTCTGGAACGCCGCCTGTCTCAACGGTGGGGCCAATTGCCCCGATAACGCCGGCGGGGATTTCGACTTTGGTGCATCGGTGATCATGGCGGAGCTGCCCGACGGCAGCGAACTGCTGCTGGCGGGACAGAAGTCAGGTGATGTCTTTGCCCTGAACCCCGACCCCGACAGCCAGGACGGCGAGGTAATCTGGCAGCAACAGGTCAGCAATGCGGGTATCGGGCCGGATCTTGCGCAGAGCACCACCAACGGCGGCGTTCACTGGGGTATGGCCTTGTCGGGAGAACGTCTGCTGGTGGCCGCGGCAGACCCGGAGCGGGTGCGTCCGGAGTATATTCCCAAACCCGGGCTGCACGCGCTTGACCTGGCGAGCGGCCGGGTGCTGTGGTTCAGCCCGGTAACACGGGGCTGCGAGATAGCCGAAGAGGACAAGCCATTGATAGGTCTGCAGAATATGCGCGCCGGCAAGAAGGTGGAACTCGCTGACCAGTATCGCTGCTCCTTCTACTACGGGCTCTCCGCGGCGGTGCTGGCCACCGAGGAGCTGGTCTTCAGCGCCGGCCTGGACGGCAAGATACGCGCCTTCGATATCGCCAGCGGCGACCTGTTATGGCAGGCGGCGACGGCCAAACCCTTCGAGGCAGACAACGGCGTTACCGGGCACGGTGGCGCTATCGATGTCAGCGGCCAGGTGGCAGCGGGCGGCTGGCTGTATGTGCAATCGGGTTATTCCATGTTCGGACAGTTGCCGGGTAATATGCTGGTGGCGTATCGCATCAACCCGGATGCACAGTAACCCTTACCCCGCGAGGACATCGTTATGGACAAACCAAAGCGCGCTTCCGAAACCCCCTATCCAGTAGAAGTCGAGGCTGGCAAGGCCTATTTCTGGTGCGCCTGTGGCCTGAGCAAAAGCCAGCCCCTGTGTGACGGTTCTCACAAGGATACCGGCTTCAGTCCGGTGCGTTACGACGCGGACAAGACAGGCAAGGTGTTCTTCTGCGGCTGCAAGGCGACCGGCAAGCAGCCCCTGTGTGACGGCAGCCACCAGCAGTAAAGACTGCAAGCGCAGTATGGAAAAATTCAAGCACATCCACCAGCGTGCCTGTGAGCGCAAGGGGGGCGAGGCGGCCGTCAAAAGACTGCTGCCCAAGGTCCGTGGCCCGCGGGCCCTGGCAAATACGTCGGACGACCGCTACCTGGCGGAGATGACCCGCTGTGTATTCCAGGCCGGTTTCGTATGGCGTGTCGTCAACCACAAGTGGGACGGCTTCGAGGAGGTTTTCTTTGGCTTCCCACCTGAAAAGGTCGTCCTGCTCAGCCCCGACCAGATCGACCGCTTCAGCCAGAATCCCCGTATCATCCGCAATCGCCAGAAGGTCCTCAGTGTGCAGGACAACGCCCGTTTTATATTGCAGGTGGCGCGCGAGCACGGCAGCTTCGGCAAGTTCATCGGCCGCTGGCCAGCCGCGGATTTGATCGGCCTGTTGGCCCATATGAAAAAGCACGGCTCGCGCCTGGGTGGCATGACCGGGCAGCGTGTGCTGCGCAACATGGGCAAGGACACTTTTGTGCTGACCAACGATGTCACCCGCTGCCTGCAGCGCGCCGGGGCTGACATCACGGAAACACCCACAAGCAAACGTGAGCTGACGCTGATACAGCATGCCTTCAATACCTGGCATGATGAGTCCGGCCTGCCCTACAGCCACATGAGTCGCATCTGCGCCTGCTCACTGGACTAGCGCCTTCCGCTAACTGAACCGCTACGTCGACATTTTGTGAGGCGTCTCACAAGTCGGGACTAA
Source organism: uncultured Gammaproteobacteria bacterium (assembly GCA_963765545.1). GTDB lineage: Bacteria > Pseudomonadota > Gammaproteobacteria > Pseudomonadales > Halieaceae > JARRPM01. The sequence goes on from CAVXWW010000004.1 coordinate 1,992,816, forward strand.
ACCCGGCCACAATAGCGGCCATCCCGGGCGATTTCGGCCACACTGGGCCTACCAGACACCATTCGACTAACTGTCGAAAGGGGAAGCCCATGGACCTGCACTTGACCGACCACAACCAGACAAGTGGCCCTGCCATCTTTGAAGAAAAAGAACGGGGCCAGGAACACTACAAGGGCGCAGAGCGCAGGCGAAAGCACCGCCGTGTACGGGCCGACCGCCGGCTTGAAATGCGCTTTGAACTGGACAAATCAGATCGCAGGGTCTGTGCCGGCCGCAGGGCCGATGACCAGACCACCAGGTTCTGGTAATTACTGTCTCGTCAGCACATGGCTTGTGAACAGAGCAGCGCTAAGCAACAGTACAGCACCCGCCTGGTGGGCCGCGGCCAGCGGCACCGGCATGTGCAAGACGAGGGTACTGATACCCAGAATAACCTGGCCTGCCAGGGCCAGTAACAACAGGTTCACCGCCAGCCGGGCCCTGCCAACCATACCCGCGCGATACACCTTTGCTGCAAACCAGGCAATAACAACCACCAGCACATAGGCAAACATACGGTGATTAAACTGCACCGTCGTGATGTCCTCGAACATGTCCCGCCAGGCCGGTGTGCCGGCATATAAGCCACCGGGAATGAAAGACTCACCCATCAGTGGCCAGGTGCTGTAGGCATACCCGGCCCGGGTGCCCGCTACCAGACCACCGGAGAGCATCATCAGGTACACCAGGCCCACCAGCGCTCGCGACCAGCCGCCCAATCGGCCCGGTGGTGGAATTCCCGTATCGCCTGCTCGCCTGAATAACAGATCAAAAGCCAGCCACAGCATGCAGGCATAGATCAGCACCGCCAGACCCAGGTGAGCGGTGAGCCGATACTGGCTGACCCTGGGGTTATCAACCAGCCCACTCTTGACCATGTACCAGCCCAACAACCCCTGGCAGCCACCGAGGAAAAAGAGCAAGACCAGTTTGGGCATTAGCCCCTGCCTGATGCGTCCACGCCAGGCAAAGTACAACAGCGGCAGCAAAAACAGGATGCCGATCAGGCGCCCCAGCACCCGATGCAGGTATTCGTACATGAAAATCGACTTGAAAGCTTCCAGGCTCATTCCCCGGTTCACCTTCTTGTATTCGGGGTACTGGCGATACTTGTCGAAGGTCTCCTGCCAGGCCTGCTCCGACAGCGGTGGAACAATCCCCACCAGCGGTTTCCATTCCACCATGGACAGCCCGGAGTTGGTGAGCCGGGTAACAGCGCCGAGCAGGATCATGCCGAAAATCACCACCGCGCAAAACAGCAGCCAGGTTGCTACCTGGCGATCGTGGGTATTTCTTTCAATCAGGGTCATTGGCTATAAACCGGGACTTGACAGCCGCGAAATTCTACACGAAATCGCGCCCTGAAGCAGGCGCATACATCCCGTGACAACCAAGAAACATCGGACGATTTGCGGACAACAGACGCCCTGGGCCCAGGTCCTTCAGGGAAACGTCATCTCGGGGACATGATCGGGCACCGACAGTTCGCCCGCCGTCAGATTCCGGATTTCCTCGACACTCACACCGGGGGCCCGCTCGCGCAAGATAAATCGGCCATCGGCTATATCCAGCAGTGCCAGGTCGGTAAGCACCCGCTTGATGCAGCCCTTGCCGGTCAGTGGCAGGGTACACTGCGGCAACAGTTTCGATTCGCCATGCTTGGAGGCGTGAGTCATGGTCACGATGATATTGTCGGCGCCAGCCACCAGGTCCATGGCGCCCCCCATACCCTTGATCAGCTTGCCCGGGATCATGTAGGAAGCAATATTGCCCTGGCAATCCACCTCGAACGCCCCCAGTACCGTCAGATCGACATGGCCGCCGCGAATCATGGCGAAAGAGTCCGCGGAGGAGAACAGCGATGCCCCTGTAGCCATGGTGACAGTCTGCTTGCCCGCGTTAATGAGGTCGGGATCCACCTCCTCGTCGGTAGGGAACGGACCCATGCCCAGCAGGCCGTTTTCTGACTGCAGCATGACCTCCACGCCCGCGGGCACGTAGTTGGCCGCCAGCGTGGGAATACCGATACCCAGGTTGATATAAAACCCGTCCTGGAACTCCTGCGCCACACGCTGCGCCAGCTGTTCTCGACTCAAAGCCATTGCCTGCTACTCCTGTGCGCTGCGCACGGTGCGCTGTTCAATATTTTTTTCGAATGTGCCCTGGATAAGCCGGTTCACATAAATTCCCGGCAGGTGAATCTCATCCGGGTCCAGCGCGCCCACTTCCACGATCTCTTCTACCTCAACCACGGCGATCTTGCCCGCGGTGACCGCCATCGGGTTGAAATTACGGGCCGTCTTGCGAAACACCAGGTTGCCGTAACGGTCTGCCTTCCAGGCCTTCGCTATTGAGAAGTCGCCCTGGATTGCCTCTTCCAGTATGTAGTGCCGTCCATTGAACTCGCGTACTTCCTTGCCTTCTCCCACCGGGGTGCCATAGCCTGTAGCCGTGAAGAAGGCTGGAATACCGGCGCCGCCGGCGCGCATTTTTTCCGCCAGCGTACCCTGGGGAGTCAATTCCACCTCTAGCTCACCGCTCATCATCTGCGCCTCAAACAGGGCGTTCTCACCCACATAGGATGCCACCATTTTGCGAATCTGCTGGTCCACCAGCAGTATGCCAAGACCATACTCGTCAGTGCCGCAGTTGTTCGAAACCACCGTCAGCCCGCGCGTGCCCTTGCGGCGGATCTCCTTGATAAGGTTTTCCGGTATGCCGCAAAGGCCGAAGCCGCCCGCGACCACTGTCATATTGTCTTCCAGGCCTGCCATGGCTTCCGCATAACTGCCCACTACCTTGTCGAATCCGGACATTGATGTCTCCTGTGATAACGCTGCTGCATTTGCCGGGTAACGTGCAGGTTTACCGGCAGCGGGGCCAATGCCGCTAGTCGGCCTTGTCCCGTTCCATCATCCTGATCTCCAGGGGCTGGCTGGTATCCAGGTGCACGTCGCGCTGCGGGAAGGCGACCACGATACCCTTCTCATTCAATCGCCGATTGATATCCAGCATGAGATCGCTGGACACCCGCAACCGCTGGTCCAGTTGGTCCATGTAAAAGCGCGCCTTGATCAGCAGGCTGTTGTCGCCAAATTGCTCAAATGTCACCATGGGCTCAGGGTCCTTAAGGATAAGCGCTTCCTGGTCCAGCGCCTTGTGCACCTCAGCCATGGCGACGTCGAGATCAGAGCCATAGGCGACACCCACCTCGATCGCCCATCGTGTTACCTGGTCTGACAGGGACCAGTTGAGCAATTGCTGTGTTATGAACTCCTTGTTCGGCACCAACAATTCACGGCGATCAAAATCCCGGATGGTGGTCGCCCTGATACGAATCTTGGTGACGCGGCCCGAAATATTCCCCACCGTCACCGTATCGCCCACCCGGATGGGTTGCTCAAAAAGGATAATCAGGCCGCTGATAAAATTGGCGACAATTTCCTGCAGGCCAAAACCAATACCGACACTGAGGGCCGCCACCGCCCACTGAATCTGCGACCAGCTGCCGCCCAATGAACCCAGCACCGCCACAACCAGTATGCCGGTTGCCGCGTACTGGAATACGCGGGTAGCTGCGTAGGCGGAGGCCGGCCGTACGCCTATTTTCTGCCGCAGCATGATTTCCAGCAGTCCGGGCACACGGCTGAGAAAGACCCAGCCCAAAACGGCAATAGCGATCGCAAAGAGTACTTTGCCCAGCGTTACCGGCTCCTCCAGGGTCTGGCCGTCCACCACCGTGGTCTGATTCCACAGTTGCACTGAATCCAGAATGCCAAGTGCGGGTAGAACCTCCGACCATATAAGCAGTAATCCAGCGAACGCCCCGAACAGGATAGTGATGTTTAGCAGACTGGCACCGTCGTCACTGAGTAGCTCGGAGTCGCTCTCCAGGATGTCTTCCTCATGTTCCAGATCTGCGTCAGCAGTTGTGACGCTGGCGCCTCCTACCCTGGCCTGGACCTTCATGCGCCGCCGGGTCATTCGCAACCAGCGCATACCCAGCTCGTGAAACAACAGTAAGCCCGCTGCAAGGCCTGTGGTCAGCATCAGCAGGAGCGCAAACTCCATGGCGGTATAGATATAGCCAAATAGAACGAACACCGCTGTTGCCAGTGGCACCCAGACCAGTAGCAAACGCCCTGCCGTCCCTAACAGGGAATGCTTCTGCTCGGGCTCACTCGCCAGCGCCATGGTTATCTTTCCCTGCATAAACCGGGGCATCAGGCGAAAGAACAGGGCTATCGACAGCAGTACGATTATGACGCCCAGCGCACCCAGTGGGCCGCCCACTTCGAGGGGAAACAGACTGAGTGTAAACAGTACCAACACGATGGCCGGTACAATGGTTTGTTCAAGCCTGGCAACCCGGTGATGCATATTGGCAGTGCGCGAACCTGGCCAGCGAAAGTGGGCGTCTACCAGGCCCTTGGGCACATAAATAGTCCTCAGGAACTCCAGTCCCCAGAAATATACAGCGCTGCGCGATAGCGCAGCGTGCAAGGCGGTGGCCAGCTCGGACTCGTTCAACTGCTGTTCAAACAGCTGACCAACCGACCACATCAACAACGGCCATTTGGCGGATTGCAACAGGGTTAGCCCCAATGCCAGCATGGTGTTTGAAAACTTGTCGGTGCGGACATAGCCAACCTCCCGCCCGGTAGCAATCAGACGCCTCCTGATCGACGGCGCGCGATACACCAGCACCAGGACGGCCAGCAGCCCAAGCGCAAACTGGGGCTGCAGAACCAGCTGGCTGGGTAACTGACGTATCACCGTCATCCACCGCTCGGGCACAAACAGCTCCTCCAGCTGCAGCGCGAGACCGTTCTCACGCATCAGAGTGAAAGGCGCTCGCGATGGAATCCAGAGCAGTCGCTCGGAGGTAAACTTCCTGTAATTTTTGGCCGTACGGTAGTACCGCCTTAACTCCAGTTCCAGGCTGCCCAGGGCTGCGGCATAGGTATTTTCAAGATCCAGCGCCTGCTTGAGAATATCCCGCCTGCTGCGGGCCAGTTCAATCATGTCCTCCCGGATGGTCTCCGCTGTCTCAGGATCCAGGTCTGCCATCAGCGTCTCGACATAGCCGGATGAGTTGGCCAGTTGGCGTCGTTCATCCTCCAGAGACAGCTGGCGAACATTCGCATCGGTAATCTGGTCACGCAGCTTGTTGAGTTCGGTCTTGAAAGCCAGTTTGGTAGGCAGCTGTGCCACCTGTTCACGCAGGATCTGGCCCACCTTCGTTGTCAGGCCCAGAATATTGAGCTTGTGTTCTATCCCTTCAAGATCGGCCTCAAGACGCTCCGCCTGATCTCCAACCACCAGGTCACGCTGGCGAACCTGTTCAATCTCGACACTGCGCTGGCTGAAGGCGGCGCTGAGTGACGCGTTGTCATCTGCCAGTTGCTGGACCAGTTCGTGCTTGCCCTGGGCACTGGCCACAACTTTTTTCGCCTCGGCCTCTGTCTCACTGGCTTTCCCCTTGCGCAAAGCGCCAGCGCGCCGCTCAAGCGACTGCACGTGGCGCTCCAGGACTCTGATATCGTGGCTGGCCATGTCCTGCTGCGCAGCAAGCAATTGCATGCGCATGGGCTCGCTCAGCAGCTCCTCATCCAGGGAGGCCTTTTCTGCGATCGCACTGGCTGCCTGCGCCTCCGCCAGCCAGATACCCGCCTCGGTGGCACTGCCTGCCTCGGCAGTCCTGGACATCAGCGCCAGCTGCGATTGCAGCTTGGGCAATAACGCCCCAAGCTCGGTAAGCCTGGCCCGTATCTGGGCTGCCCGCTCCGGCATGGCGGACATCGCCGCTCGAATTTCTGCCAACCGGCTCCTGCGCGCACCCAGCTCCGCTTTGCTGACCTGCATACGCTGCTCGAGATCATCCAAAGAGGCCGTAGCCGGGTCCGGAACAACGAGATTGGGATTCAGTTCCCGTTCCGCCAGGCCCCGCTCGATCGCATCAGCACGATCAGAGGCGCCGACCCGGGCCTGGGCGAAGGCCTCGCGGGATTCCCGAAATTGCCTGGTGGCCACCAGAGCGGCCCGCGTGTCGCCGTAGAGCCGCAGTAAACTGGCCCGCTTGGGATCATCCGGGGCGAGCCTGTCGGTAACATCCGCCATAGCGGCGTCCAGCTGCGGGATGGTTGCCCCGATTACCGGTTCCTGGCCCCAGGCGGTCAGGGCAACGAAGAATACCTGCAGCAGCAGCAATCTCAGCATCAATTTTATCTCGTTGTTGGCAGCGCTACCGCCGCCCATCAGTCGCAGGCGGTATTACCGGCACACTCTAACCCGCCAGCGCAAATGTGGCCACACCTACCCCACTGGCGTAGAATGCGCCCCCCCATTGCCAACACTGTCAAACATGCCACTACTGCGATTAGATCAAGCGAGCCTTCACTTCGGCACCCAGGTACTACTGGACCAGGTTGACCTGGTCATTTCCCGGGGTGAAAAACTGGGCCTGCTGGGGCGCAACGGTACCGGCAAGACAACCCTGCTCAAGGTCCTGGCCGGCGAGCTGGCGACGGATAGTGGCGAACGCTGGCTGCGCCCGGGGGTTAAACTCGCTCGCCTGGAACAGACCCTGCCGGATGCAGACGAGCTGACAGTCTTCGATGTCATCGCTGCGGGCCTTTCCAGGGCCGGTGAGTTGATCGCCGAATACCACCACCTGGTGCACGATGCGGCTGATACTGATCTGGACAAACTCGCCCAGGTGCAGCAACAACTGGAAGACGTGGATGGCTGGACCCTGCAACAGAAGGTGGACACTATCATCAGCCAGCTGCAACTACCCGCCGATGCCACCATGGGCGAATTGTCAGGTGGTTGGCGGCGCCGGGTTGCGCTGGGCCAGGCACTGGTGGGCGATCCCGACATCCTGCTACTGGATGAGCCGACCAATCACCTGGACATACCCGCCATCAACTGGCTGGAAGAGCAACTGCGCAATTTTCGCGGCTCCCTGATCCTGATCACTCACGACCGGCGCTTCCTGCAGAATGTGGCCAACAGCATTGCCGAGCTGGATCGTGGACACCTGACGGTATGGCGCGGCGATTACCAGGGCTTCCTGCAACACCGGGAACAACAGCTACAGGCCGAGGAACGCGCCAACGAGTTGTTCGATAAAAAACTGGCCCAGGAAGAAGTGTGGATACGACAGGGCATCAAGGCACGACGCACCCGCAATGAAGGCAGGGTGCGGGCGCTCGAGGCCATGCGCAGTGAACGCGCTCGCCGCCGTGAGCGCCAGGGCAAGGCCGACTTTGCGGTGGAGGACGCAACCCGGTCCGGCAAGATCGTGGTTGAGTTGCAGCATGTAAGCAAAGCGTTTGCCGACCAGGCTATCATTGAGGACTTCTCTACCATCATCCAGCGCGGCGACCGCATTGGTATCGTGGGGGCCAACGGTGCCGGCAAATCTACCCTGGTAAAAATCCTGCTCGGAGAACTTCAGCCTGACAGCGGCGTGGTCAAACGCGGCACCAGGCTTGAGATCGCCTACTCGGACCAACTGCGCGGCAAGCTGGACCCGGAAAAAAACCTGATCGACAACGTCTGTGGCGGTCAGGAGTTCATCGAGATCAACGGCAAGCGGCGCCACGCCATCTCCTACCTCGGTGATTTCCTGTTCAGTCCCGAGCGGGTAAGAACACCGGTCAAGGCGCTCTCCGGCGGCGAGCAGAACCGGGCGGTGCTGGCCCGCCTGTTCACCAGGCCCGCCAACCTGCTGGTACTGGACGAACCTACCAATGACCTGGATATAGAAACCCTGGAATTGCTGGAAGAAATCCTGCTCAGTTTCGACGGTACAGTACTGCTGGTCAGCCATGACCGGCAGTTTATGGACAATGTAGTCACCAGCCTGCTGGTAGTAGAGGGCAACGGCGTGGTGAGCGACCACGCGGGAAGCTACAGCGATTGGCTGGCGCGCGGCGGACAACTGGTGGACAGTACTCTGGCGCCAGCGGGGGCGGCCGCTCCTGCATCCAGCGACACCCCAAGCCCGGCAGCACCGGCGGCGCCGGCACCAAAAGCAAAAAAACTGTCCTACAAGGATCAGCGAGAGCTGGCGGCAATGCCCGCTCTTATAGAGTCGCTGGAAGAGCGTCAGAAGGCACTGGAAGCGACCATGGCACTGCCGGACTTTTACCAGCGGGAGCACAGTGAAGTGCAGGATGTGATCGCGCAGCTGGCCAGGGTGCAGGAGGAAATGGAAAACGCCTTCGAGCGCTGGACCGAACTCGACGGCTAACCCCGGCATTGCTGGCAAAATGCCTGTCGTCCGTACCTGCACTCCACTGACCAAAGAAGCAAGCGCGCCTTTTTGGTGCTGCGGACCCCCCGCGCGCACACTTGCAGTGCATCCCTGCTACGAAAATCGTGCAATGAACTCGGCGACACGCAAAACCCGGTAAAAAGTTCCCCTGAAGTAGTCCACCAAATCGCCTGGTAACGGGAAAACGCGGGGCATGTGCGCGTTTACGATTATTGGCCCAATTCTTGCGATAAGGTCAGGGTCAATTCGATTCTGCCTATCAGCGAGCAACTGGTGTTGCCGCCTCAAGCAGTGGACTCACACAACCAGGGAAACTTTTATGAGCGCAAATTCGTCTCGCCTCCAGGCCATTCACAGCATCACCAACCGCCAGCCAATACCGGTCAGCAAACCTGACCATCTGGGCAATATATGGGCAGAGGACGTCTTCAATCTCGCCAGGATGGAATGGGCACTGTCCAAATCAGCGTTTAAGGCAGTAAAGAATACGGTGCAAACGGGTGCCCCACTTGATTCAGCGACAGCGGATATCGTCGCTGCCGCCATGAAGGAATGGGCTGTCTCCAAGGGCGTAAAGTTCTTCTCACACATTTTCTACCCCATGACCAACATCACCGCGGAGAAACACGACGGCTTCATTGTCACCAATCCTGACGGCGGGGCGATTACCGAATTCACCGGCAGTTTACTGATAAAAGGAGAGCCCGATGGCTCCTCCTTCCCCAACGGCAGTCTGAGAATGACCAATGCCGCGCGCGGCTATACCGCCTGGGACCCCACCAGTCCCGCCTACATCATGCAGACCGACAACGGTGCTACGCTGATGATCCCCAGTGTCTTCATGTCCTGGACCGGTGAAGCGCTGGACAAGAAAATTCCGCTACTGCGCTCAAATGCCGCCATGAACAAAGCCGGAATGAAAGTGATCTCCCTGATGGGAGAGACGGACATAGCACCACTGAATTCAAGCTGCGGCGCGGAGCAGGAGTATTTCCTGGTCGATGCGAATCTGGCAAGCCTGCGCCCCGACCTGCTGCTGGCCGGTCGTACACTGTTCGGCGCACCACCGGCCAAGGGCCAGCAGTTTGACGATCATTACTTTGGCGCTATTCCCGCCCGCGTACAGGTCTTCATGCAGGACTATGAGGACCAGCTGTACAAGCTGGGCATCCCGGCCAAAACACACCACAACGAGGTGGCGCCGGGTCAGTTTGAAATCGCACCCTACTTCGAGGCTGCCAACGTTGCGGCGGACCATCAACAGCTGATGATGACGTTGATGAAGGCCACTGCCAAAAAGCACGGTTTTGTTTGCCTGCTGCACGAAAAGCCGTTTGCAGGCGTCAACGGATCCGGCAAGCACGTCAACTGGTCGGTAGGTAACCCCACCCAGGGCAACCTGCTGGACCCGGGCAATACGCCTCACGAGAACCTGTTATTCCTGCTGTTTTGTGGCGCGGTTATCCGGGGAGTACATCTGCACGGTCCGCTGCTCAGAGCCGTCATCGCATCCGCTTCCAATGACCACCGCCTGGGAGCGAACGAGGCACCCCCCGCAATATTATCCGTGTACCTGGGCGACCAGTTGGAAAAAGTGTTTACCGACATCAAGGAGGGCAATTTGATGAGCTCCGCCACCGGTGGCGATATGGATCTGGGGCTGTCACAGATTCTTAAGTTTGACCGGGACCCGGGCGATCGCAACCGCACCTCTCCTTTCGCCTTTACCGGCAACCGGTTCGAGTTCCGGGCGGTAGGCTCCTCCCAGTCCGTATCCGGGCCACTGGTCGCGATGAATACCATGCTGGCGGACTCGCTGAACTGGATTGGCGAAAAACTCGAAGCCGAGCTCGCCAAAGGCAGCAGCCAGACGGAAGCGGTGATAGGCACCCTGAAGGAACTGATGGAACTCCATGGCAATGTGGTATTTGGAGGAGATGGCTACTCCTCAGATTGGCATAAGATGGCTGTAGAGGAACGTGGATTGAAAAACATCCCCACAACAGCCGATGCACTTCCTGCCTTGCGGGAAGAATCCGTAAAAGCACTGTTCGAAAGCACGGGCGTATTGAGCCCGGTTGAGCTGGAGAGCCGCTTTGAAGTCTATGCAGAACAGTATCTGCTCTCCATAGAAGTAGAGGCCAAACTGGTAATCGACATGGCCAAAACCATGATTTACCCGGCTGCGGTCAACTATTTATCACTGCTGTGTGGCACCGGCTCCGGCACCTCCGCAATGGGCCTGGACCTGGACAACTCAACGGCGAAAACGGTCACCGAACATGCCAACGCCATGATGAAAGTTGTGGTAAAGCTGGGTGAGGCACTCGAAAAACACGATTTCGACTCGGTGGAAAAACACATGGAATTTTGCGCGACCGACATTCGCAGCTTGATGGACGAAGTGCGTCTCCACGCCGACGCCCTGGAAACGGAAGTGGCCGATGAATTCTGGCCGCTGCCCAAATACCATGAGATGCTGTTTATCCGCTAGGGGCAACCCCAAAGACTGTCGCGGGGGTAACTCCCCGCCAGTTCACTGCATCAGCCTGCGCCGGCTAGAGCACAGCCGCCACAGCCCTCGCCAGGTAATCGATATTGCCGGCATTGACGCCAGCCACATTGATGCGCGAGGAATCCAGCATATACACGCTGTATTCCTCGCGCAGCCTCAGCGCCTGTTCCTGTGTCAGCCCGAGGAAGGAGAACATGCCTTTCTCCCGCTCGATGAAACTGAAATCCCGACCGCTCCCGCTCTCCAGTTTTTCGCGCAATGCGCCGCGCAAACCATTGATACGCTGGCACATGGCCTCGAGCTCGCTGTGCCAGGAGGCCGTCAGTGAATCGCTGGACAATATCGCTCCAGCCAGGAGCGCGCCGTGGGCTGGCGGCATGGAGTAGATACGCCGCGCCGCCACCAGCGCCTGGCTGACCAGGGCCTGGGCATTGTTCTCATCCCGGCAGACAAACATGGCGAGACCCACCCGCTCGCGATAGAGACCCATATTCTTGGAACACGATGCGGCAATAATGACTTCCGGCAGTTGCTCCACCATCAGCCGCAGGCCTGCGGCGTCCTGGTCCAGTCCATCCCCCAGGCCCTGGTAGGCTATATCGATAAATGGGGTAAAGCCCTGCTGCTGTGCCATCGCGGCAATCACACCCCATTGCTCCAGCGACAGATCGGCGCCGCAGGGGTTGTGACAGCAGCCGTGCAACAGCACCACGTCGCCGGCAACGGCCTGCTGCAAATCCTCCACCATGGCATCAAAGTCGACGCCGTGACTGGCAGCGTCGTAGTAACGATAGGTTTCAAAGGCCAGACCGGCACTACCCAGCAGCGGGAAATGCACAGGCCAGGAGGGATCGCTCACCCAAACCCTGGCGTCGGGCGCCGCCGCCACGATGATCTCCGCACCGATACGCAATGCGCCACAACCTCCCGGGGCCTGGATGCTGCCCACCCGTTTGTCGCGCAGGGCCGTGCTACCCTCACCCAATACCAGCCGCTGCATACCCAGATTGAATGCCTCGTCGCCGGCGGGTGGCATATAGGCCTTGGTGCGTTCCTGATTGACCAGCTCCAGCTGGGCCTGGCGGACCGCATCAAACACCGGGCACAGGCCCTGTTCGTCCATATAGATGCCGACGGTGAGGTCCACTTTCGCAGGATTCGGGTCGGCCCGGCAGGCCGCGGCCAGCCCGAGAATAGTATCGGCCGGCAGGCGCTCAAGTTTGTCCAGCATCAGTCTTGCTCCCTTGAATGGGCACTGACGATCACTCGTCAATTGCCCGAAAATTTACAGCTCAGCCAGCAACGCGGTCAGAAACTGCCAAAATGGTGCCACGGTCTCGATCTGCAGACGCTCTGTCGGGGAATGTGCTCCGCGTATCGTGGGACCGAAGGACAGTATATCCATGTCCGGTTTCTTGCCCTTTAAAATCCCACACTCCAGTCCCGCGTGAATTGCCTTCACGGCCGGGCGCTGGCCAAAGAGCTGCTCATGCAGGGCTGCGGCCCGGGCCAGCAAGGGGCTATCGAAATCCGGCTGCCAGCCTGGATAGGACACGGCACTGGTCTGGTGCAGCTCAAACAGGCGCGCCAGGCCCAGCACCTGTTGTTGCAGCGGCAGGCTCTGGTTCTCATTGAAAAAGCGGTAACTGCACTCCACCATCAACTCGCCGCCGGACAGGCACAGTCGGGCAAAATTGCTACTGAGATCGACCAGTTCTGCCGGTTGCACCAGGTTGTAAGCAAGGGCTCCATGGGGGAACAGGGCGATCAGGTCCAGCACCACTTGCGTATCGCCCGGCGTCAGCACCTGCTCCAGGTTTGCCGCAGCAAGCTCAAGCTCAAGCGAGCGATCTGCCGCGGGCAAGTAAGCAAGCCACTGCGTGTGCAACTCCCGCAACCTGGCCTGCAGCTGCACACCGCCACCCGCCGCGCAGGTGAAGCTCACAGTGCCCTCCCGCGGGATGACATTGTGCGCCAGGCCGGCGTCAAAGTCCGCCAGCTGCAGACCGGGCACATCGACCAGGCACTGCCCAAGCAGCTTGATGGCGTTACCCAATTGTTCGTGAATCTGGATGCCGGAATGCCCTCCGGCGAGCCCGGTGAGCGACAGTTCCCACTGCTCGGCATCTGCGGCAAGCGGACTCATGCCAAAGGTGCGGCGCAATTCCCAACCGCCCGCCCCGGCACAGCCGACATACAGCTCATGCCAGTCCTCGGTATCCAGGTTAAGCATGAGATTTCCGGTCAACAGGGACGGATCAAGATTGAGCGCCCCACCCAGGCCGGTCTCCTCATCGACGGTGAACAGCAAATCCAGTGGCGGGTGCACCACCTTATCGTCCGTCATCAGTGCCAGCGCCGCTGCGCAACCCACGCCGTTGTCTGCGCCCAGGGTAGTCCTGTCCGCTTGCAACCAGCCATCCACCACCCGCAGATTCAGCGATTGGCGGCTGAAGTCATGCTCCTTGTCGCCGGTTTTAACTGTCACCATATCGAGGTGATTCTGAATCACGACGGCGGGACGGTCCGCCATGCCCTCGCTGGCGGCAACTGATACCAACAGGTTTCCGGTCTCGTCCATGCGCCAGGCGTGGCCACCGCGCTCAGCGAGGTCGATGACATACTGGCGCACCGCCGCCTCCTGCTTCGATGGGCGGGGTATCCGGGTGATCTGGTAAAAATGCTCCCACAGTTGCGCGGGCTCAACAGGATAATTTGCAGGTTTCAAAACACGCCTCCGGAAACGAAGCGCGATTATACCCGAGCCGACGGCGCAGCCACCACCGCGCGGCAGCTGTGATAACCTTCACGCGCACCAGGATACAGCCCGGGATGACAGCATGAACAAGCACTACATCAACCCACAACAATTGCTGGCAGATGCCTATGCGCTGGCCTGGCAGGTGTTTGAAAGCGGTTTTCGCCCGAGCTGGGTTGTCGGGGTATGGCGCGGCGGCACACCCGTGGGAATTGCCGTCCACGAGCTGCTCCACGTACTGGGCGTCGGGGCGGATCACACGGCGATACGCACCAGCTCCTACAGCGGCATAGGCCAGCGCGAGGACGCCGTGCAGGTGAACGGGCTGGAACACCTGACCCCAACACTGACCAGAGCCGATGCCCTGCTGCTGGTAGACGATGTCTACGACACCGGCCTGTCACTGCAGCAGGTTATCGGCGACCTGCAACAAGCCTGCGGACCGGACACCCCTGAGGTTCGAATAGCCACGCCCTACTTCAAACCGGACAATAATCGCACCCGGTTCACCCCCGACTATTTCCTGCACACTACCGACCAGTGGCTGGTTTTTCCGCATGAGCTGGACGGACTGAGCATGGCGGAAATAGCCGCCAATAAACCGGAGCTTGCCGCCCTGCTACCCCGGCTGAGAGGCGTCCTCGACTGAGCGGGACTCCTTGCCGGGGAAAAGCGAACTTTTTACACATAAAACAGGCGAACTTTTCACGCCCCTGCCCAGTCGAAGAGTCATACACTGTAATGTCATAGTGTTGTTTACCAGTTGAGTACATCATGACAAAACAAGATAAGCGCAGGCCCAGCCTGGTCGAATTTCTCGGGAGCATCAAATTCTCCCGGGGGCACTCTGCCTCAGGTGAAGCAAACAGTAGCGATCAGCACTTTGCGCGCATTCAGTCCAACCCCCGCGGCCAGCAAGGCAGCGAGGATGCGCAGCTGATCCGGAGCGCCAACTAGCCCTTCAGTCGCACAAAGGGCCTGATAAAGTCACTCTCGCATAGAGCCCAGCGTTCGTGGGGCTCCACCAGGTGGTTTGCGATCACCGCAAACACCAGTGGGTTGAACGGAAAACCCACGTGGCTGGCCATCACCGTCATATTGGTAACATAGCGCGGGTCACCCTCGCATCTCGCAATGCCCGACCCCACGATGCCATCCGACTCACTTGAAAGAGCCAACACTGGCACGCGTAACTCCCCGCCGCTGTAGGTATAATCCACCCAGCGCGCCAACATCGCCTCGTCAACCTCTACCTGGTCGTCATAAAAGCGCCCCATCAGCTTGTAAAGCGAGGTGCCCCGCGGGTCGCCGTAGGGCGTACCCAGGGTAATTACCTGGCGCACCCACTGGGGAAACCGGTGGGCCAGTGCCACAGAGTACAAGCCGCCCAGGCTCCAACCCACCAGGCTGACCTTCTGGCCACTGGTGAGGTATTCCAACTCGATTTTTTCTGCGATCAGGTCTTCTGTGCGGTGACGATGGGCCAGGAAGTCATCCAGGCTGGATGGGCGCACATCGCTGGCATTGCGGCCCAGCCCCCAGGGGATGGCGTTATATCCCCGGCCGTTCAGGAATTTTCGCAATTTGCTGGTAGAACCGTCAGCGCCCATAAAACCCGGCACCGTCATGATGGTGTGCCCGTCGCCGTGGGGCAGCTTACTGAGCACCGGCGCCAGCAGCGCGCTACTGCCCATCTCCAGGACAACACGGCCAAACTCCATAACGCTGTGGCGCAAGCGGGGCGGCCGCAGGTCCCTGCCGCGAGTGTAGGCTGATACGCTCATATGCTACCCCTCCTGTGAGACCACATGCTCCATTGTGGCCAGTATACGACTGCGAATACAGCAAAACCCCAGCGGGCGGGTTTAATATTTCATGCTAGAATTGGCCGCTTCGCACCACAAAAGCGGGCTCATGGGAGCCCTGAACGGCTATTTTTCGTGACAGACATCACTGACTCCCGCGACACAATCTACGCCAATCCGGACCAGGAGGCCCTGGCAGACCCCCTTACCGGTACCGGCCTGTTCAGCTTCGACGATAGCGTTGCCCGGGTGTTCCCGGACATGATCCGCCGCTCTGTACCGGGTTATTCCACAATAGTATCCATGACGGGCCTGCTCGCCGGGCGCTACGCCACACCAGGCAGCAACCTGTATGACCTGGGGTGCTCGCTGGGCGCCTCAAGCCTTGCGATGCGCCAGAACATCCGCCACCCCGATTGCCGCATCATAGGCGTGGACAACTCCAGCCCCATGCTGGAGCGCTGTCGCAGCCTCATTGATACCGACACCCATCACACCCCGGTGCAGCTGGTGTGCAGCAAGCTGCAGGATGTAGAGATCGAGAGAGCTTCAGTGGTAGTGCTCAATTTCACCTTGCAGTTCGTCCCCCGGGAACAGCGCGACGACGTACTGCAGCGTATCTACAGGGGCCTGCAACCAGGTGGCATCATGGTCCTGTCAGAAAAAGTAACGTTTGAAGACGCTCACCTGGATGAACTGAATATCGACCTGCACCACCAGTTCAAGCGGGCCAACGGTTATAGCGACCTGGAAATTGCCCGCAAGCGCAGCGCGATAGAAAACGTTTTGCTGCCCGAGACCCTGGCGCGCCACCGCGAACGCATCGCCGGTGCCGGCTTCACCAGCTGCGACGTCTGGTTCCAATGCTTTAATTTCGCCTCGCTGATCGCCCTCAAGTGATCGACTACAACCCGCTTATCAAGCGCTGGCAGGGGACGGAGATGGACGCCTGGGCGCAATTGCTGCCCGAGCAGGTCAGTCGGGGCCTCTCAACCAGGCGCTATGGCGACCTGCCCCGCTGGCTACAGGTGCTGGCCGATCTTCCCGACCTGAGGCCTGACCGGGTCGACCTGGACAGTGCACGAGTAGGTGCGAGTACAGAAAAAGACATTGGTGTGGCCGCTATAGACAGCCTGCGCCACACGCTGCTGGGCTTACACCCCTGGCGCAAAGGCCCCTTCGAACTGTTTGGCGTGCACATCGATACCGAGTGGCGCTCCGACTGGAAATGGGACCGCCTGGCCAATTCGATCGACGACCTCAGCGGGCGCCGGATACTGGACGTGGGCTGCGGCAGCGGCTACCACTGCTGGCGCATGCTGGGCGCCGGGGGAGCGGAAGTAATCGGCATCGATCCCACTCCCCTGTTCGTGGTGCAGTACTGGGCGCTGCAGAAATACCTGCAGCGGGACGAGGTCTGGGTATTGCCGGTGGGCATCGAACAGCTGCCAGCCAAACTGCAGGCCTTTGATACCGCCTTTTCCATGGGTGTCCTGTATCACCGGCGCTCGCCCATGGATCACCTGCTGGAACTGCGAGACTGCCTGCGCCCCGGCGGCCAACTGGTGCTGGAAACTCTTGTCATAGAAGGCGGCCCCGGCGCCACCCTGGTGCCAGAGGGCCGCTATGCCCGCATGGGTAACGTCTGGTTCCTGCCCAGCTGTGACACCTTGCTGGGCTGGTTACGCAAACTGGGGTTTCTCGATGCCCAGTTGGTAGACGTGACCACCACCTCCACAGGCGAACAGCGCTCCACCGACTGGATGCACTTCCAGTCACTGGCGGACTTTCTGGACCCGGCGGACAGCAGCAAATCTATAGAAGGCTACCCGGCGCCGAGGCGGGCCATTGTGACGGCCAGGGCGCCCGGCAAGTGGCTGCCACTTCTGTTTGCGTAGCTGCGGCCTTTTCGGGGGCCCGCCACCCGATCTCGTCCATCTGGCACAAACCAATCGGGCGATAACCACGCGGATCAAAACGATCAGTGCAGCGACTTGTCTACCTGGTGATCCTGGAACACACACTCGAACACGTCTCGAAACGTTCTCGCGAAGTGAACGTTGATACCCTCACGCAGGTATTCAGGCAACTCCTCAAAGTCGCGACGGTTTGCATGGGGCAGGATCAGTTCCATGATCTTGCTGCGCCTGGCCGCGATAACCTTTTCCCTGATCCCACCCACAGGCAACACCTGACCCGTGAGGGTGAGCTCGCCGGTCATGGCAAGAGGCCGCTTGATGCGCTCCTTGCGCGCCAGCGACACCAGGGCGGTGGCGATAGTAATGCCGGCGCTGGGGCCGTCCTTGGGCGTGGCCCCCTCGGGAACATGCAGGTGCACCATGCTGATATCGAAAAAATCCGGGTGACAGCGATAATCCTTCAGGTGCGCCGAGACATAGCTGTAGGCAATTTCCGCGGATTCGCGCATTACCTCACCCAGCTTGCCGGTCATCTTGAAGCCGCGGTTGAGGGTGTGAATCTGTGAAGACTCCACCGCGAGTGTAGCTCCGCCCATGGCTGTCCAGGCCAGGCCTGTGGCAACGCCCAGGCCACGCAGGGGCTTGTCCGGCTGGAACGGGGGCTTGCCGAGCAGATCCTCTATATCTTTTTTGCCTATGCGCAGTTTCTCCTGTTTCTCGTCCAACAGGCGCACAATGGACTTTCGCATGATGCGCGACAGCTGTTTTTCCAGGGTGCGCACACCCGCCTCGCGACAGTAGGAGTCGATCACATACTTCAGGGCGGGTTCATTAATTTTGAGCTGGTCATCGCCCAGCCCGTGGCGCTTCAGCTGGCGCGGCCACAGGTGGTTCTTGGCGATGGCGAGCTTCTCCTCGGCGACATAGCCCGACAGGCGCAGGGTTTCCATCCGATCAAGCAGTGGGCCCGGAATGGTGTCCAGCTGATTTGCGGTGCACACGAACAGCACCTTGGAAAGATCGACCCGCAGGTCGAGATAGTGATCCAGGAACTCGCTGTTCTGCTCCGGGTCCAGCACCTCAAGCAGGGCCGAGGCGGGGTCGCCCTGGTAAGAAGCGCCTATCTTGTCGATCTCGTCGAGCATGATCACCGGGTTGGCGACATTCACCTCCTTCAGCGCCTGTATCAACTTGCCGGGCATCGCGCCAATATAGGTACGCCTGTGCCCCTTGATCTCGGCCTCGTCTCGCATGCCGCCCAGGCTGAAACGATAAAACTCACGGCCCAGTGCGTCCGCTACCGAGCGGCCAATACTGGTCTTGCCCACACCCGGCGGACCCACCAGCAGCAATATGGAGCCTGAAATCTCACCCTTGAAGGAGCCCACCGCGAGGAATTCCAGAATGCGATCCTTGACATCTTCCAGGCCCTCGTGATGTTGATCGAGTACGGTGCGGGCATGCTTCAGATCCAGCTGGTCCTCTGTGTACACACCCCATGGTACCGACGTGGCCCAGTCCAGGTAATTTCGAGTAACACCGTATTCCGGCGAGCCCGTCTCCAGTAGCGCCAGTTTGCGCAGTTCATCGTCTATGCGCCGGGCCGCCGCATCGGGCAGGGTAAGCTTGCGGATACGTTCCTCGAACATCTCCACATCGGTGGTGCGATCGTCCTTGGAAATGCCCAGCTCTTTCTGGATGATTTTCATCTGCTCGCGCAGGAAAAACTCACGCTGCTGGGCAGATACTTTTTCGTTAACCTGGCTGGTGATCTGGCCCTGCAGTTCCGCAACCTCGCGCTCCTTGCGCAGTAGCGCCAGCACTTTTTCCATGCGTGACACCAGGGGCAGGGTATCCAGGATCTCCTGTAGTTGATCTCCGGAGGCAGTGGTCAGGGCAGCGGAAAAGTCCGCCAGCAGGCTGGGTTGGTTGGGGCTGAAGTTCGCCAGGTACTGTTTCAGCTCCTCACTGTAAAGCGGATTGAGTGGCAACAGCTCCTTGATTTCCTTGATCAGGGCCATCGTATAGGCCTTGATCTCGTCGGAGTCCCTGTCACCCTGGCTGCGCGGATACTCAACCTGCACAAGATAGGGCGGCTTATCGCTCAGCCAGCGCACAATGCGAAAGCGCTTGACGCCCTGGGCGAGAAACTGGCCGCGCTGCTCGGCCACCGGCGAGTTGTGCAGGCGAACAACACATCCGATATCAGGCAACTGGCGCGTATCGATTCGGGTGGGGTCCGCTTCCTTGATATACGAGAGGCCTATGAGGCCATGCCCGGCCTTGCCCACCGCCTCGAGGGTTGAGCCCCATTGCTCCGGGTTGATGCCCACCGGCTGCACCTGGCCTGGAAAGAAAGGTCGATTGGGAACAGGCATGAGGTAGAGCGTTTCAGGCAGCACATCATCAGCCACCGCCGGTGTATGAGCCTCATCCGGGGAGGACATTACTTCCACGTCTGCCGTATTATCACTTTCACTCATTTTTCCTGGCCTTTGGTAACCAACGAGACATCCAGACTTATATGAGGGCCGACAGGCATTTTTCAAGCCGCCGGGCCGCATAGCTCATTCTATCGAGACGCGACAGGGGGTATACTTTTTAGACGGACGGCAGCCCCTGCCCCTGTTTACATCACAAGGATGCGATCATGCATGCGGTAAATATCGATCAGCTCTCTGACACAGACCTCCAGTCAATGTTGGCGGGTCTGCTGGACCAACACGACGCCCTGAAAAGCCGCGGCTTGGCGCTCGACCTCACCCGGGGTAAACCCTCTACCGAGCAGGTCGCGTTATCGGATTCCCTGGATGGCATCTTGAACGGCGATTACCTGGCCGCAGACGGCACCGACACCCGCAACTATGGTGGGCTGGAAGGCCTGCCCGAGGCCCGCGCACTGTTTGGCTCAGTTCTGGGCCTGACTGCAGAAGAAACCCTGGTGGGCGGCAACTCCAGCCTTACCCTGATGTACCAGGTGGTGGAATTTGCCCTGACCGAAGGCTTGCGCGGCTCCGAATCCGCCTGGGGTATCAACAACACGGTGAAATTTCTCTGCCCGGTTCCTGGCTACGACAGGCATTTCGCGATCTGCGAACACCTGGGCATAGAAATGGTTACCGTACCCATGCTGGACACCGGACCCGACATGGACGCGGCAGAAGCACTGGTGAAACAGGATGATTCAATCAAGGGCATCTGGTGTGTACCGCGCTTTTCGAATCCCACCGGCTGCGTTTACAGTGACGAAACAGTAAAGCGAATCGCTGCCTTACCTGGCCTGGCCAGCGAGCACTTCCTGGTCATGTGGGACAATGCGTACGCCGTGCACGCCGTCTACGAAGATGCACCTGAGCTCGCCTCGATCAACGAATTCTGTCATGCCCACGGTACACTGGACAACGTGTTCCAGTTTGGCTCAACCTCGAAAGTCACCCTGGCGGGTGCGGGTGTGGCATTCCTGGGAAGCAGCGCGACAAACCTGGCTGCGCTGACCCAACACCTGGGTTACCAGATGATAGGCCCCGACAAGATCAACCAGCTACGCCATGTTCGATTCCTGCGAGACCTCGATACGCTGGCCGACCACATGGCCAGGCACGCCAGCTATATTCGCCCCCGCTTCGAGACTGTGCTGACCACACTGGACACTGAGCTGGCGGGCGCGGGCATGGGACAGTGGACCCAACCCCGTGGCGGGTACTTCATTTCATTTGACACCAGGCCCGGGCTGGCCAACGAGGTCGTGCGCCTGGCGGGGTCCATCGGGGTAAAACTGACCCCCGCCGGAGCGACCTTCCCTTACGGGCTGGACCCACAGGACAGCAATATTCGCCTGTCGCCCACATTCCCCTCAGAACAGGCGGTGAGCGATGCAATGGCCGCTTTTGTGGTCTGCGTTCGCCTGGCCACTGTAAGGCAGCAGCTGCAGCAACGGAAATGATGAAAGAGATGAGGTACCTGCTATGTATCTTCCTTTTAGTGTCTGGTGGTGCAGTCGCCGAAACACGCCTGTATGTGTTCGACTGCGGGTCTTTGAAACTGAAAAGCCTGGCAATGTTTGGCCTTGAGGAACAGGATTCGGCAGTCAGGGAAATGTTTGTGCCCTGCTATCTCATAGAACATGCCCAGGGCAAGGTACTGTGGGACGGCGGCCTGCCAGGCGCTATCGCCCAGGCGCCCGGTGCGGTAGAGATAGAGGCAGGCTCGATGACATACGATCGCTGGATAGTAGACCAGCTCGCCGACATGGACATCACCCCCGCGGATATAGATCACGTCGCCTATTCCCACCTGCATTTCGACCATGCCGGGGCCGCCAATGCCTTTGTAGAAACCAATGTCATCATGCAGCGCAAGGAGTGGGATGCCGCCTTCGGTGAGAGCGTGGAATTTGTCGACACCTCTTTGTTCGATGATATTGAAAAGGCCAGGGTGACGTTTATCGACGGTGATCACGATATATTCGGAGACGGCAGCGTCCGCCTCATTTTTGCCCCGGGCCATACCCCGGGACACCAATTGCTGCTGGTCACGCTGAAAAACAGCGGTCCAATTCTACTGTCGGGGGACCTGTATCACACCCGGGCCAATCGCAGCCTGCGCAAAGTGCCGCTCTTTAACTCCGACGCAGCGCAAACCCTGGAAACCATGGACAAGATAGAAGCACTGCTGGCCAATACCGGCGCCACACTGTGGATAGAGCACGACAAAGCCCTGGCCGACACACTCAAGAAGGCGCCGGCATACTACGACTGAATGACATGATGCTGACGCCGGATTGATCTACTATTGGCGAAAGGCACGGGAGATAACCCCTTGAGATTACAACACTGCTTTTGCATGCTGGCACTATCACTAGGCGTGGTGGCCTGCACTACCACCCCCATTAACCTGCCGGCTGTCTCGGCCTCTGGCCAGGCCGATGCACTCCCGGGAAAAATCATCTGGCATGACCTGATAAGCGATACCCCCGAGGAGACCCGCGCTTTTTACTCCGACTTGTTCAACTGGGAGTTTTCATCGCTGGACAGTCTTGACGGCAACTACACCCTGATCAGCCACGATGGCAACTACATAGGCGGCATGGTGGATGAAAGCCGCCTGGGCAGCGTTAACGACATTTCGCAATGGGTAGTGGTTATTGCAGTAACTGATGTCGGCACCGCCACCTCGGCGCTAACGGCGGCTGGGGGCAAGGTATTTACCAAACCCACCTCGCTGGGTGCGCGCGGTGAAATTGCCGTTGTCGCAGACCCCCAGGGCGCACTGCTGGCGTTGCTGCAAACCAATGGCAACGACCCGGCCGACACGCAGGACGTTGCAGAAAGCAGTTTTCTCTGGAATGAGCTGTGGACGGATAATGTTGATGCGGCGGCAACTTTCTATCAACGCATCGCGCCCTATACCGTTAAATCATTCAGCCTGGTCTCCCCGACTGGGCCTGTACCCTACCGCGTGATGTCCACCCAGGGGCGCGGGCGAGCCGGCATTCGCTCCAACCCGGTACCGGATATGTCACCAACCTGGCAGAGCTACCTCAGCGTGGACAACCTGCAGGAGCTGGAATCGATCATCGCACGGGTGCCCGCACTTGGGGGCACCGTATTGATGCCTGCCACAGAACGCCTGGAAGGCGGGTATGTAGGAGTGATTGCAGGACCCTCGGGGGCCGGTATAGCGCTGCAGACCTGGCCCGTGAACCTGCCAGCCCAGGCATCTTCTGACCACGGAGGTCAATAACGTGCTGAAATTCCTGAAAGTATTTCGAGTCGTCTTACTCGCAGCGGTCGTCGGCAGCCTGTCCGGCTGTAACGATCCGCATATCTACGGCAGCGTGGGGATATCCAGCGGTTATGGCGGCTATGGCGGTTATGGCCGGCACGGCGGATGGAACTCCGGTGTCAGCACAAGCATCTCCGTGGGTGGGCGAATTCGCTAGGCTGCCCGCGGGGTCGGTTCGAAAACTCGCAACGGCAAACCCCTTCAGTAAGGGTGGTCCGGGTCCAGCTCAAAGGTCTCCACCACCCAGTCGAAATAGAGGCCACTGGACAGGAAGTCCTGGTAGATCTCGTTGACCAGATTCACCAGTTTTTTAACGGCGTAATCCACGTCCCCGTCCAGCACATGCAGGGTAAGCGCCACATTGCCACCCCGGTTATAGGTTTTTACAGCGACCTTGTTTCGGTCACAGCGGCGATGCGGCGGCAATGCGTCATCCTGGCGCGCTATCAGCCAGGTCTTGAGAGACCTGTACATGGCTGATTTGGCCGGCACTGCCGGCAACACACAGTCAATACGCAGCGTCTGCTTTGCCTCGCTCCAGTCCCACCGAAACAACTGGTCGCGGTGCCAGCGCAGCAGGAACCGGGCGCCACCCGGACGCTCTTGCTGCCGGCTGAAACCACTGAAGACGCCTCGCTCGGCATAGTATTCCAGCAGGTCCCCGACCTGGCTCGCGGCACCCATCAGTGAGCGACGGCACCGACGCCAGGCTCGGCGTTCAGGGAAATACCCGGCGGGTAATCCCGCGGGGAGGTGAATTCCTTGAGAGCCTGGCAATTGATCAGGCTGGACACCTTCTCGTCACGGGCCAGTTTCCAGGCCCGGGCCAGCGCGGCGCGAAATTCCTCGACTGTGCGCACATACTCGCCGTTCGCACCCAGCCCCTGCGCCATCTGATCGTAGCGCAGGTTTTCCTGAAACAGGTACATCTGTAAAGAGCGTGCGGAGCGTGCAGCATTGGTCCACACACCCCAGGCATTATTGTTGTAAACGATGGTGATGGTAGGCAGACGATACTTGCTCGCGGTATCGAGCTCAAACATGCTGTACGCGACACCGGCGTCACTGGTCACACAAATAGTCGGCGCGCCTTCGTAGCCTTTTTGCGGCCCTACCCCACGCTGTACCGCGGTGCAGGCACCCATCATCATCGACATATCAGGCCCGATAGCGCCGTACTGGTAGGCTGGCACAATCATCTGCCCCGGGCGCCGGGCGCGCAGGTAACGGCCGGAGAACAGGCCGATGGTCCAACCGCCACCGCCGGTGACAACCGCCATTCTGTCCTCGGTGCCGCTGTCGATAAAGTGCTGCGTTTCATGAGCGATCACCGCCGGGTGCAGGTGATTGGTTTTGCTGCTGTAGCCCAGCCCCAACTGGTAAACCTCGTCGAGCTGCTTCTGGTAGGCCTGTTTTGCCCCGGCGATCTCATCTACCCAGGCGGGGCGTTTCTTGCCTTTCACGGCATCCTGCAGGGCCTCCAGGAACAGGGCCTCGTCGCTGACCACCCCCAGGTCCAGGGGCCAGTTACGCCCCAGGTCATCCTGCTCCGGGTGCACCCGAATGGTTTTTATGTCCGGGTTGAAGCGATACTCCCCGGGACTGGGCATGCAGTACTGACCGATAAAAATCACCAGGTCGGCACTGAGCAGCGCGTCTGGTGCCGCCATCACACACAAGCGGTGGTCATCGGAAACAGCGCCCCGGGTCGGCCCCGAGGTGGCGACCGCGATGTCGCCCTTGTCCACAACTGCAGCCAGCGCATCCCAGCCCTGGCGCTGGAAGACCCCCTGCCCCGCGACGATCAGTGGTCGCTGGGCCCGGTCGATCATTTTCACCACCTGCGCCATCTCGCCGGACCCGGGATGAGGCCGCGATGTACTGCGATATTGGCTCTTGTCGTAAAAATCCTTGAGTTCGTCAGGGCTCTTGAAGCGCGCCCTTGCCACTTCAGCGGGGAAATCCAGGTGAACAGGCCCCGGCACCCCGGACTTCAACTCGCGAAACGCATAGCCGCCATATTCGTGCACCCGGGAGGGATCGATCAGCCGTTTGCCGTACTTTTTCAGACCGGTAGTCATCGGTTGCTGGTAGCCCGTCTGGATGAAGGCTTCGCGGTCGTCTCCGGCAATCGTCATATTGCTGGCCAGCACCAGCAGCGGTGTGCGCGCGGCGTTAGCCGCTGCGATGTTCATGATCATATTGGCAAACCCCGGCCCCTCGGTACCCGAGGCCGCCGTCACCTCACCAGTGGCACGGGAAAATCCGTCGGCCATCGCGCACATCGAGCCTTCCATACGGCCGCCATATGAGGGGATACCCGCTGCCGCCAGGGCATTGATCACCGTATAGTTACCCGGGCAGCAAAACAGGGCGGACAGCTCCTCCTTGACACACAGCTGCGCGAACACCTCGGCCCCGCTCATACCCCGCCCTTCAAATTTGCCGGGGACCGGTGCCTCGTCCAGGGATGCGGTGAAATCGGCCGGTATCCGAATAGAGGGAATGGTGGTATCGCCAATATTCACCTGGTCGGCCGCGAAAGCACCGGCAGTCGCACTGGCCGCTACCGCGGCACTGACGCCGGCTGCCGACTTGAGCAGGAAATCCCTGCGTGATGCACTTACCCCGGCGTCACCGGCTGGTGGCTTTTTATTCAGTTGCGGGTCCTGCTCGTTCATGGTGTTCTCCTTATCATGCGAAAACGGAGCTGTATTGGCCTGCTCATACCCGCTCAGGGTTGCTCGGCCCACAGGCTCTTGACGAAATAGACGAGATCCCAGACAGCTTCATCGCTCCCTACCACGTTGCGCCAGGCAGGCATTGCAACACCCGCGCCAACGGCGATGCTGTTGTAGATATCCTGATCAGAGCTGCCGTTGTAGTAATCCGCTGGCTGCGTCAGGTCGCTGGCATCGGCAATCACGTCTACCTGGGCGCGGCCGTCCTGGCCGTGGCACTGCGTGCAATGCTGCACATACAGTTGGGCCCCGCGCTGCACCGCCTCGGCGTTATCGGCAGGCTGCTCGTTCGCAACAGCGACAGTGGAGAACAGAACCACGAGCGCAAGCCAACGGGCACTTGCCAGCGCTGGATAGTTGGATACGCGAAAGGATGGCTGCCGCATAAGCTATCTCCTGAATCATTTACCTGATCAGAATAATAGTCTGAATATTGTATCCAGTGCTTAAGAAATGGCGTCAGCGAAAAAAATACTGGCCGAGATATGGTGCGTTACAAAACCGGCGGCGGCGCTATTCCTCGCTACCAAGCTGCCCGGGAGACATGCCGGGGAAGGGAAAGCTGGCGACATTGCCGCCGGCGGGTGAATCGGAGACCTTGGCACTGCCCTCTTTATCCACTTCATCGATACGGATAATGGCCTGCAAGGGGATATAGCTGCGCTTGACCCCGCTGAATTCGTTTTTGAGCTTTTCCTCACTGGGATCCACCACGATCTTGGAGCGCTCGCCAAATACGAACTCTTCCACCTCGATGAAACCCCACATATCGCTCTGATAGATCTGCCGGGCGAATACCTCGAACACCTGGTTGCCGTTCTGGAATATCACCTTGTAAACAGGTTGGCTTGCCATTCTTTCCTCATTCGATGGGCCTGCGAAACGGGTCCGCGGCTCCCACCAGTTTTCAGCGGGCGGCAATATTACCACCGTTTACATAGAATACCAGTCGGGGTGGGTTTCGACGATGTTCCTGCGTATAATCCCCTGCCATTTTGAGTATGGATCAATAATCAGCGGTTCGCCCGCTGCAGAGGCCCGGTGAGCAAAAAACTGTATATCAAGACCCACGGCTGCCAGATGAATGACTACGATTCTGCGCGCATGCGGGATCTGCTGGAGGAAAGCCACGACCTGGTCCCTGCCGACACCCCTGAGGACGCCGACGTTCTTCTGCTAAATACCTGTTCTATAAGGGAAAAAGCACAAGAAAAGGTATTTCACCAGCTGGGCCGCTGGAAGCACCTGAAGCAAAAGAATCCCGATCTGATCATCGGCGTAGGCGGCTGCGTGGCCAGCCAGGAAGGCGCTGAAATCGGCCGTCGGGCACCCTACGTGGACCTGATATTCGGCCCCCAGACACTCCACAGGCTGCCCGAAATGATGGAGCAGCGGGGCCCGGGCGGCACGGTGGTGGTGGATATCAGCTTCCCCGAAATCGAAAAGTTCGACCGCCTGCCGGAACCCAAAGTGGACGGTCCCAGTGCGTTTGTCTCTGTGATGGAAGGTTGCAGTAAATACTGTACTTTCTGCGTGGTGCCCTACACCCGTGGCGAGGAAGTCTCGCGGCCGCTGGACGATGTGATTGCCGAAGTCGCGCACCTGGCCGCCGGCGGCGTGCGGGAAGTAAACCTGCTGGGGCAGAACGTGAACGCCTATCGCGGCGACAACCACCTGGGCGAGATGGTCGACTTTGCAGAGCTGCTGCATCTGGTCGCCCGGATCCCGGGGATAGAGCGCATTCGCTACACCACATCTCACCCGGTGGAGTTTTCCGACGCACTGATAGACGCCTATGCGGATCTGCCGCAACTGGTAAGCCACCTGCACCTGCCGGTCCAAAGCGGGTCCGACCGCATCCTGATGGCTATGAAGCGTGGCCATACGGTACTGGAATACAAGTCCAGGATCCGTCGCCTGCGCAAACTGCGACCGGATATCAGCATCTCTTCAGACTTTATTATTGGTTTTCCCGGCGAAACCGAGGCGGATTTTGCCGCTACCATGAAGCTGGTTGAGGAGATCGGTTTCGACAATTCTTTCAGCTTTATCTACAGCGCTCGCCCGGGCACTCCCGCGGCAGAGCTGCCGGACGAGACCGACGAGGACACCAAGAAGCAGCGCCTGCAGATACTGCAAACCCGGATCAACCAGCATGCCCAGCAAATCAGCCGGCAGATGGTCGGTAAAACAGAAAAAATCCTGGTGACCGGTGTGTCAAAAAAAGACCCCGGACAGTTGCAGGGACGCACGGAAAACAATCGGGTGGTCAACTTCTCAGCCACAGATCAGTCCCTGATCGGGCAGTTCGTCCATGTCGACATTCTCGAAGCCCTGCCCAATTCCCTGCGCGGCCTGTTGAGTGCTGGTTGACGCAGGTGATTTCCAGTATATCCTTAACCTCTTTACGACTGCCCAATGCGGCCCCCCACTACTTTGACTAGCGACACCGCCCAGACACCGTCGACGCAACAAACCCTCTCCCTGGAACCCAATGACGCGCGCCATCTGGCGCTGCTGTGCGGGCAACTGGACAGCCACCTGCACCAGATCGAACGCCGGTTCGGCCTCGTAATCAGCGCACGCGGCAACCAGTTCACGCTGGAGGGCCAAGCCGATGTGGTAGCGGCCGCGGCACGGCTGCTCACCCAGCTCTATGCGGACATCTGCCTGGGGGTAGAACTGACACCGGAATCCCTGCACCTGCAATTGCAGCACAATGAACTTGAGCAGCTGGTCGAGCTGGAGAGCAATCCCGACCAGCCAGTTCAGGCCATTCGGGTCATTCGCACCAAGCGCGCCCCGATCAAACCCCGCGGCAAAAACCAGCAGGGCTACGTGCGAACCATCGGGGAATGCGATATCAACTTTGGTATCGGGCCCGCGGGTACCGGCAAAACCTACCTGGCGGTTGCCTGCGCCGTGGAAGCAATGCTGGAAGACCGGGTGCGCCGCATATTGCTGGTGCGCCCCGCTGTGGAAGCCGGGGAAAAACTCGGTTTCCTGCCCGGCGACCTGAGCCAGAAGATCGATCCCTACCTGCGCCCCCTCTACGATGCACTGTACGAGATGCTGGGGTTCGAAACGGTCAACAAATACATAGAACGCCATGTCATCGAGGTGGCCCCCCTCGCGTTCATGCGCGGGCGCACCCTGAACAACTCGTTCATCATTCTGGATGAAGCGCAAAACACCACCCGGGAGCAGATGAAAATGTTCCTTACCCGGATCGGTTTTGGTTCCACTGCGGTCATCACCGGAGACGCCACCCAGATCGACCTGCCCAAGGGCTCACCCTCCGGCCTGACACATGCAGGCAACGTGCTGGACGGCGTGGAGGGTATAGGTTTTACCTACTTCGGCAGTAAAGACGTGGTGCGCCACCCTCTGGTGCAGCGAATCGTCGAGGCATACGACAGCCACGAAGACAAGGCAACCCCGCTGGACAGGACCAGCCGGTGAAACTGACCGTGGATGTCCAGTGTGCCAGTGTCGAGCCGGTGCCCGATGAGGATGACTTACGACGCTGGATCGCGGCCGCACTGGCCAGCCAGCCCGCACACGGGGGCGACACGGAAATCACAATACGCCTGGTGGATATCGAGGAAATGACCAGTCTCAACCAGGTCTATCGCGACAAATGCGGCCCCACCAACGTGCTGTCATTCCCCGCTGAACTGCCGCCGGAACTCGAACTGCCACTGCTGGGGGACATCGTCATATGCGCCCCGATAGTCAGTGCGGAAGCCCAGGCACAACACAAGGAACTGGACGCCCACTGGGCGCACATGACCGTGCATGGCACGCTGCACCTGCTGGGATTTGACCACATCGAAGAAGACGAGGCCGCCTCGATGGAAGGCCTTGAAAGCGTCATCATGGCGAACCTCCACTACCCCTGCCCCTACCAGACCCATCTATCTCAGGAGAATTCCCTCGCATGAGCGACGATCGATCAGGCAGCGATTCGGGAGAAAAATCCTGGATCAGCAAGTTTGCCGAACTGTTTTCGTCTGAACCACGCAATCGCACGGATATGCAGGAAATCCTGGCGCTTGCGGTCGAAAACGAGATTATCGACAGTGATGCACGCAGCATCATGGAAGGCGCGATGGAGGTCAGCGATATGCAGGCCCGGGACATCATGATACCGCGCGCCCAGATGGTGGTTATCAAGGCAGAGTCCTCACTGGAAGAGATTCTGCCGCATATTGTGCGCACAGCGCACTCGCGCTATCCCGTTGTCGGCGATAGCCTGGACGACATCTACGGCATCCTGCTCGCCAAGGACCTGCTGCCCCAGATCCTGAACAAGGACCAGAGCGAATTCAATATCAGCGAACTGCTGCGGCCCTCAGTGGTCGTACCCGAAAGCAAACGACTCAACGTCCTTCTCACGGAATTCCGCGAGAATCGCAATCATATGGCGATAGTGATTGACGAGTACGGTGGCGTGGCCGGCCTGGTCACGATCGAGGATGTGCTGGAGGAGATCGTCGGTGAGATCGAGGACGAAACAGACGCCGAAACCGACCAGTTTATTCGCAAAATTACCGATGATGATTTCTTCATCAAGGCGTTGACGCCTATCGAGGATTTCAACGAGTACTTCGACACCCAGTTCAGCGACGATGACTTCGACACCATCGGCGGCCTGGTGATACAGGCCCTGGGCCATATGCCCACCCGCAACGAGACTGCCACCATCGACAAATTCGAGTTCCAGGTGATCAACGCCGACCAGCGCAAAATCCACAGCCTGCGCATGCGGCCGCTGCAAGACTGACCGGGCAAACCACACAATGAAAACTGAAACCGGTCTGCACCCGTTGCTAGTGCTCTTTCTCGCGCCTGCGGCAGGGGCACTGGTCACACTGTCACTGGCGCCATTCAATATATGGCCCGCGGGCATTATAAGCTGCGCCCTGTATGCCTACCTGTTATGTACCTGCAGCCTGCGCGAAGCCATATGGCGCAGCTGGCTGTATGGCCTTGGCATGTTTGGCACCGGAGTGTCCTGGGTGTATGTGAGTATCAATGATTTTGGCGGCGCCGGCCCGGCGCTGGCTACCTTCCTGATCGTACTGTTCTGCGTCGGCCTGTCGGTACTCTTCCAGGTGAGTTTTGGCTGGTTCTACGTACGTTTTGTAAGAGCACTGCCAGGAGGCATGCTGATCGGCTTCCCGGTCAGCTGGGTACTGGCCGAATGGCTGCGCAGCTGGCTGTTCACCGGTTTTCCCTGGCTTTACCTGGGCTATGCCCACCTGGACACGCCTATCGCGGGCTGGGCCCCGGTGGTGGGGGTGTATGGTTTGTCCTTTGTTTGCGCCCTCACCGGGGTTTGCCTGTTCCTGGCGTGGCGCAGCCGCCAGGCAATGGCCTGCGCCACCTACGCCGTTATAGTGATTACACTGTGGGCCGGGGGGGCCGTGCTCAAACCCATTGAGTGGGTGGTCAAGGGCAGTGAAAAACCGCTGTCTGTCGTTATCTACCAACCCAACGTGCCACAGGAACACAAGTGGGACCCCGACTGGTACCAGCCGATACTGCGCCAGCTGCGCGAGGCCAGTGAACCCCACTATGGTGCTGACATTCTGGTCTGGCCAGAGGCGGCTATTCCCAATTTCTATCAGCGCGCCCGCAGCTTTCTCGACCCGATTGCCGAGCGAGCCGCCGCCAACGAGACCACGCTGTTTGTCGGCGTGCCATTCATGGCGGAACAGGGCGAGGGCTATTACAACAGCGTGACTGCGCTGGGCGAGGGCTCCGGGGTTTATCACAAGCAGCACCTCGTGCCCTTTGGTGAATACGTCCCGCTGGAAGACGTGCTGCGCGGCCTGATCGCTTTTTTTGACCTGCCGATGTCGGCGTTCAGTTCCGGCCCCACCGACCAGGCGCCGCTGCGCGCCGGGCCTTACCGGGTGGCGCCCTCAGTCTGTTATGAAGTGGTCTACCCGGAAATGGTGGCGCGCAGTGCGCGCGCCAGTGACCTGCTCCTGACCGTGAGCAACGACAGCTGGTTCGGCCGGTCCATAGGGCCGTTACAACACCTGCAAATGGCACAGATGCGCGCACTGGAAAACGGCCGCTACATGATACGCGGCACCAATAATGGCGTATCTGCAATCATCAATCACCGCGGCCAAATTGTCTCGAGCAGCGAGCAGTATGTAGAGGCTGTACTGCAGGGTGAGGTGGACGTGATGCTGGGTAACACCCCTTTTGGCACATTCGGAGTCACCCCAGTGGTCGCCGGCAGCGCTATCGCGCTGCTATTGATGTACCTGATGTACCTGGCATTCTGGCGGGAAAGACGCTAGCTACTTCACGGAGGACTGCAGAATGAAGTCCTCCAGCTGCTTGTCGATACCGAATACGTGGCGGGTCAGCCACTCTGTCAGAAAAGTGGCAATTATCCCCCTGAATTCGGCATCGGGTTCACTGCCCTCCCGCACCAGCTCGGATATCTCATTGCGGAACCGTTGGTGCGCCAGGACATGCTCCGCGCGACCAGGGTAATCCAGTTCCAGCATATACTGCTCTTCCAGGGCGAAATGGTATTTGGTGTAGTCTTCGAGCTTGCACAATACCTGCCTGTCTGCTGTCGGCTCCTTGAGCAGGTCGAGTATTTCAAACAGAACCTGATGCTGCGCGTCCTGCCAGATAATGTCGCTGGTTTTACGCATCTCACAAGCTTGGACGCGAATGGCGAACCGCGCCACGACTTGAGTCAAGGTTTGCAGCATTCAGTCACATATTTCGCGCCACTGAAGTGATTCACAGTCGATATCCGCGGGGCAACATGCCGCCTGCCAGGCGGCGGGACAAGGCGAATCCGCCCATCGCAGCCAACCCCAAATGCTGATAGAATCCGCGCTTCTTTCTGGCGGGGCCACAAGCCGGCCAAACCCATACACAGCACGGGGTTGCGCTCGCCTGCCACCGTATACCTGAGGACGAAACCTGAAAACCGCGATGGACGAACACTACAACCCCCAGGAACTGGAACAGGCAGCGCAGCAGCACTGGCTGGCGAATAGCAGCTTTGCCGTGCAGCAGGACGACAGTCGGGAGAAGTTCTACTGCCTGGCCATGTTCCCCTACCCCAGCGGCAAACTGCATATGGGGCATGTACGCAATTACACCATTGCCGATGTGATCGCCCGCTACCAGCGCATGCAGGGCAAGAATGTACTGCAACCCATGGGCTGGGATGCCTTCGGGCTGCCGGCGGAGAATGCCGCCATCCAGAACAACGTACCGCCGGCCAGGTGGACCGCCCAGAATATCGATTACATGCGCACCCAGCTGCAGCGGCTGGGTTTCGCCTACGACTGGGACAGGGAAATCGCCACCTGTAACCCCGAGTATTATCGCTGGGAGCAGTGGTTCTTCACCCGCTTGTTCGAGAAAGGCCTGGCGTACCGCAAAAAGGCAGAGGTGAACTGGTGTGAAACCGACCAGACGGTACTGGCCAACGAGCAGGTAGTGGATGGCTGCTGCTGGCGTTGCGATAACCCGGTGGAACGGCGCGAAATCGACCAGTGGTTCATCAGGATCACCGCCTACGCCGAGGAACTGCTGGCTGACATCGACCAGCTGGAGCACTGGCCGGAGCAGGTGCGCACCATGCAGCGCAACTGGATTGGCCGCTCGGAAGGCGTCAACCTGCGCTTCGGGCTGGCCACCGCGCTTGCAACCGGCGAGGACTCGCTGGAGGTCTACACCACCAGGCCAGATACCCTGATGGGCGCGACCTATGTGGCCGTGGCGCCACAACACCCGCTGGCGCGCCAGGCGGCCGAAACTAACCCGGCGCTGGCTGGATTTGTAGAGGAACAGAGTCGCGGCAAGGTGGCGGAGGCCGAACTGGCCACCATGGACAAGCTGGGCATGGCCACCGGGATGCACGCGCTACACCCCCTGACCGGAGAGGAAGTGCCGGTATGGGTGGCCAACTTTGTCCTTATGTCATACGGCTCAGGTGCGGTGATGTCGGTGCCGGGCCACGACGAACGCGATCACGAATTTGCGCTTAAATACGGCCTGCCCATCGTTCAGGTTATCGCCAGTACGGACGGCGAACATAGCTACGACGATACCCGCTGGCAGGACTGGTACACGGACAAGACCGGTACCGTTACGATCAATTCAGGCGAGTTTGATCAGTTGGACTTTGAAGCTGCCTTCAATGCCATCGCCGACCGGCTAGAGGCCCAGGGCAAGGGGGAGCGCACCATCAACTACCGCCTGCGTGATTGGGGCGTATCACGCCAGCGCTACTGGGGCGCGCCAATTCCCATCATCAACTGCGACAGTTGCGGCACCCTGCCTGTTCCGGAACAGGATTTACCCGTAGTACTGCCTACCGATGTAGCCTTCGAGGGTGTGGGCTCGCCCATCAAGAAAATGCCCGAGTTCTACGAGACCACCTGTCCGGGCTGCGGCGGGCCCGCTACCCGGGAAACAGATACCTTTGACACCTTTATGGAGTCGTCCTGGTACTACGCGCGCTATGCCAGTGCCCGCAACGATAGTGCCATGCTGGACGCCGAGGCAGACTACTGGGCGCCTGTGGACCAGTACGTGGGCGGCATCGAGCACGCCATTTTGCACCTGTTGTACGCGCGCTTTTTCCACAAGCTGATGCGTGATGAGGGGCTGGTTCACTCCGATGAGCCCTTTATCCGCCTGCTGACCCAGGGCATGGTACTCAAGGACGGCAGCAAAATGTCCAAGTCAAAGGGCAATACTGTCGACCCGCAGTCCCTCATCAAGAGTTATGGCGCTGACACCGTGCGCCTGTTCAGCATGTTCGCGGCACCACCGGAGCAGTCGCTGGAGTGGGCGGATTCCGGGGTAGAAGGTGCCAATCGCTTCCTGAAACGTCTCTGGAAACTGGTAGCACGCCTGTTGGCGACCCCGGCGCCGGCGCTGGACGTGGCCTCCCTTGATGAACGCCAGAAGGCCATGCGCCGTAAGACCCACGAGACTATCGCCAAGGTGAGCGACGACTTTGGCCGCCGCCAGACATTCAACACCGCCATCGCGGCGGTGATGGAGCTGTGTAACGAGGTGGGCAAACTCGACGAGACGCAGCCGCAAGACCAGGCCCTGGCGGACGAGGCGCTGCGTGCAGCAACACTCATGCTATGCCCTATCGTGCCTCATATCAGTCATCACTTGTGGCAGGTGCTGGGTGGCGAAGGCGAGGTGATCAATGCCCCCTGGCCCACGGTGGACGCGTCTGCCCTGGAGCGCGATACGATAGACATCGTGGTGCAGGTCAACGGCAAGGTCCGGGCCCGTATGACAGTGGCAGCCGATGCGGATAAAGCCGCGCTGGAGGCGCTGGCCGTGCAACAGCCCAACGTCGGGCGCTTCCTGGAGAACGTCACTGTGCGCAAGGTTATTGTGGTGCCGGGCAAATTAGTTAATATTGTGGCCAACTGATGCTTACCCGGATACCCGCCATGCAAGGGCACCTTACCCGCTTGACTCTCGTTCTGGGCCTCGCCTGCCTGCTCAGCGCCTGCGGCTTCCAGCTGCGCGGTACCGGCGGAGGCGGGGCTGTCCTGCCGGAGGACTGGAAAAGTATGTACCTGGTCACGGGCAACCCCAATGGCGAGCTCAGCCGGGCGGTGCAAACTGTCCTGTCAACCAACGGTATTTCGGCGACCAGCAGGGCCGATGCCAATTACGCACTCATAGTGGGGCCAGAGCGGTTCAACCAGACCAATCTCTCACTCAATAGTGAGGCCCGGGTCTCCCAGTACGAACTGTCCATGCAGACCAGTTTTTCAGTGCTGGGCGCTGGCAGTGAAGAGGTAATGCCCAATACTATCGCCTCGGTCACCCGCCAGATGGAGAATGACCCGCGCAACGCCATGGGTAAAAGTGAGGAAATTCGGATACTTAAAGCCGAGATGCGAACCGAGCTGGCCCAGCAGATCGTCCGGCGCATGGGCTTTTTTGCCGCCAGCAACCCCTGATGCGCATCTACCCTGAGCAGCTTCCAGCCCAGCTGAAAAAGCAGCTCTTACCCGTCTACCTGGTCACCGGTGACGAACCACTGCAGGTGCAGGAATGCTGTGACCATGTTCGGCGGGTGGCCCGGGAGCAAGGCTGTACCGACCGGGAAGTCATAGATGCCGGTGGCAAGGGCTTCAACTGGCAAGAGATACTGCACAGCGC
Source organism: uncultured Gammaproteobacteria bacterium (assembly GCA_963765545.1). Lineage (GTDB taxonomy): Bacteria > Pseudomonadota > Gammaproteobacteria > Pseudomonadales > Halieaceae > JARRPM01. Next base: position 2,028,855 of record CAVXWW010000004.1, read on the forward strand.
CAACAGCATGTCCCTGTTCGCCGAACGCAAGCTGGTCGAGCTGCGATTGCCCAGCGGCAAACCTGGCGCGGAGGGCAGCAAGGCCCTGTGTGAATACCTCGAGATTGCCAGCGGTGACGACATACTGTTGATCGTGTCCGGCAAGATCGACAAACAATCTACCAACAGCAAATGGTTCAAGGCACTGGACAAGGCCGGCGCCGTCATCCAGGTGTGGCCGGTGGATGGCCGCAACCTGCCCGACTGGGTGCGCAAGCGCGTCTCCGCGGCGGGTATGTCTATCGACGACGAAGCACTGCAGCTGCTGTGCGACCGGGTAGAAGGCAACCTCCTGGCAGCGGCCCAGGAAGTAGAGAAACTGAAGCTTCTGGTCACGGATTCGCAGATAACCGCCAGGGCGGTGCTGGATGCGGTGTCCGACAATGCCCGCTACAGCGTGTTCGAGCTTGCGGACAAGGCCCTCAAGGGCGACGCCGCCGGGAGCCTGCACATGCTGCACGGACTGCGCGGCGAAGGTACCGAGCCCACTGTCGTACTGTGGTCGCTCACCCGTGAAATACGCACCCTGCATGAAGTACAGCTCGATTGCGCCGCAGGCCAGGGCGCCCTGCAGGCCCTCAACGCGAGGCGGGTCTGGAAAAACCGAATATCGCTGATGCAGGCTGCACTGGCGCGCCACAATGCCGATTCGATGGCCTCCTTACTGGAACAGGCCACAAAAGTGGACGGCAGCATCAAGGGTTTCGCCGGGGGACGACCCTGGGACAACCTTGAAGACCTGGTGCTGGGTTTGTCCAGGGGCTGACACCAGGTCGGTTACGGCACTGGTCCATCTCAACGCGCCCGCTCTGCCAATGCGCAGGGGCCTTTTCCCCGCCGCGCAGCCCAGTCAACAGGCACTATGCAACGTCTGCCCTGGCAATAATTGCATTCAGTGGAAATTCAATCGCGCCCCTCCCACCCAACCAGGGACAAGTCGCACGCAGCCCGTCGGCCAACTGACCAATTTGGTCCTCATCTACGGTATCTGCCAGTAACCAGGCCTGAATTTCAGTGGTCACAAATTCTTCCAGCGAGGGAAATCTGGCGGTCCCCTCACAGGCTGTGATCGACACGTGCCCCACCTGAGCAGCCGCAAAAACCTTTTCCAGCGCTCCAGCGTCGCCCATTGAAAAGGGCCAGGCTATAGACTCTGCAGACCCGTCATCCAGAATACCCCGGGACACCTTGACCAGGGCGCCATAAGTGGCATTGTCGTCCAACCCTCGCCATACACCGATGACCAGGCGACCACCCGGGCGCAACACCCGCCTCATTTCAGCTATGGCCTGTGCCGGGCTCTCCACAAACATCAGCATAAACGCACTCACGACCACATCGAAGCACGCGTCATCAAAGGGCAATTCAGTCACATTGCCTTGCTGGAGTGATACTCCCGGACAATGCATTCTCGCGACATCCAGCATGCTCTGACTGAGGTCGAAGCCAGTGACACTGCCTGTCCTGCCCACGCATCGGGGCAGTTCCCGGGTGAGCACCCCGGTTCCGCAACCCACATCCAGCACCCGGTCGCCCGCGACAATACCAGCAGCTGCAATTATCTTCTGTGGCCACTGATGAAAGATCGCGGGCACAAAGAATGCTTCATAGCCGAGCGCGGCTTCAGGCGTTAGACCCATTTTATCTGGCTTGGACATTCGATATTCAGCCTTGATATATCGATGTTTTTCGCGCGCTAGTTACCTTGCGTCGATGACGACCTCACGCCGTCGCGATCTGCTGGGAGTCTAGCAAAGAGGTGTGGTTGTCGCCATGTTGTGCCGTTGTGTCAGAAGCAGAATTTGAAGCCATGTCGCAAAAGCCGCAAGCGTGCGCCATACGCCTACCTGTCTCTACAGGCCACAGTAAAGCCGCTCAAGAGCGGCGGGGCCTCATTATCCATGACCCTGACACCTGGCTATAATGGATGCACCTGTTCAATAACAACTCCACAAAGGGCTTGCTGAGTGCAAAATTTTGTCGACCTGGGCGTGTCCGTATTTGATGCCGACTTTACACTCAATCCCTACAGCTACCTCAAGGATATCTACCACCGAAAGGACGTACTGGGTTTTCGCTGTGACGACATGAACTTCCTGTTTCGATTTGATCAGGGTCGCGCCGTCATGTTCAACAGGAATTGCCCGCGGGCGATGGGGAATAACGAGGAGCTACAACAGTTGGAGGCCGACTACGCTGCACGATTCCCTACCCGTGCCTGGCACTTTCAGAACAGCTACACCCACGGCGTGCCCGACCTGAAATTCAAGGCAGCTATTGGCAGGTTTATCGCACAGGTTGCCGAGCAGGCTTCTTTTGCCGGCACCGAAGCCGTATTTGCCAGTCTCTCGCAGGGTGGAACACTGGACAACTATATTGACCAGGTGGCCACTTTGCCAATGCGCGTATTTCTTGAGACCTGCAAACTGTCCTACAACAGCGAGGAACTTGAGGCATTGCACCGGTCCGGCTCTGCATTCCTGAAGTCACTGGAAAATTTTTACGACGAACCCCTGATCGCCCAATGCGATGCGGGCCTGGCGTATATTCGGGACTACATGAAGAGCCGCTTTCACCAGATTGATCCTGCGTCACCCCTGACTGACCTGATTGATGCGGGTCGAGGGTGCGGCATGAACGACGATCAACTGATTGCCAATATCGGCGGCATGTTTCTGACGGCCATCAGTAATACCGTCGGCATTTCATCCGCTTTTATACTTCGCTCATTATTGCGCGAGCCCAATGCTCTGCAAAAGCTGCGAGAGCAACCTGAGCTGGCAAGCAGCGAACATGTGATCATGGAACTCCTGCGCCGCGACAACCATGTTAAGGCCTTGTCGCGGCAGTTCGACCAGGCCATGACTATTGGTGATTTCGAGATCAGTGCCGGCGAGGTACTGTACCTCTACTTCCCCGGCATCAACATGGATCACAACCACTGGAGCAACCCCGACACCATCGACCTGAGCCGGGTGTTTACTGGTGAAAACAATATTATCTTCGGCGGCTCGTTCTACACCTGCATAGGGCGCAAGCTGACCATGGCGTTCCTGGCGAACATAATCAGCGGCTTTATTCGCTATTTGCCCGCTACCGCGAGCATCAATGACCAGGAAATGGGAGTGGATGGTAGCTGGATGGCCGAAAGGATTATCACGCGCATGCCTATACACCTGAGCTAGCTGCTGGGAAGCGAAGAAAAAAGTTGGCTGGTCCGGCTTTACTCAATTGGAATTGGCCTCTTCCATCCAGCTTCTTACGACTCTATCCAATATAGGTTCGGGTAAAGGGCCGCTGCCCAGAACAGTATCGTGGAAAGCCCGAATATCAAAATTGTCACCCAGTTCAGCTTCAGCTTCCGCGCGAAGTTGCTGTATCTTCAGCATTCCGATCTTGTAAGAGGCTGCCTGGGCAGGCCAGACGAAATAGCGCTGCACTTCAGAGATAATGGTTATCTCGGGGGTCGCTGAGTTCTCCATAAAGTAGGCCACGGCCTGCTCTTCAGTCCAGCCTCTGGCGTGTATTCCGGTATCAACAACCAGGCGTATCGCGCGCCACATCTCACCGTTTAGCCGACCAAAGTCTGAATAGGGATCCTCGTATGCCCCCATTTCCTTTGCCAGGGTTTCTGCGTACAGTGCCCAGCCCTCCGAGAAGCTGTTAAAAAACGCCTGGGTTCTGAATACGGGGATGCCTTCAAGTTCACGCGAAATGGAAATCTCCAGATGATGGCCTGGACTGCCTTCATGGTAGGCAATCGCTTCCAGTTCGGTCGTGTTTAACCCTGTCATATCAGACAGGTGCAGATAATACGTGCCTGGGCGTGACCCGTCCGGGGTTCCGGGGCGATAGTGTTGTGCTGCACCATCTTGCTCACGGAAAGGCTCTACTCGTTTGACAACTAAATCAGCCTTTGGCAATAGTCCAAAGTAGTCGGGCAGCTTGCCGTTTATGACTGAAAGTGCCTGTTCAGTGCGCTCTATATACCGCTGCCTGCCTGCATCGTCATTGGAATAATAAAACTGTGGGGCATTCCTGATGAAATCAAAGAAGCTCGCCAGCGTACCGTCAAAACCGACTGCCGTCTTGATAGCTTCCATTTCCGCGCGAATTCGAGCCACCTCTTTCAGGCCGATCTCGTGTATTTCATTTGCTGTCAATGCACTGGTTGTTCGATATGCCAGCATCGCATTGTAAAACGCCTCACCATCGGGCAGAGCGATGACACCCAAAGGTTCTTCGGAGGTGTTCTCAATGTCTGCCTCAAACCAGGTAATCAGCTGTGTATATGCAGGTTGAAAATGTCGTAACAATGCCTCCCTGGTTGCTTGTCTTAGCTTGGTCGCAGTAGCCTCATCAATCGATTTGCTTTCGACCAGGGCCGCAATCTTGGCGTTTGCATCCATCCAAAGTACCGACTCCTGTTCGCCATCTTTAGTAAATGGAATGCCGACAACCAGATTCCGTGCTTCCTCGATAACCACTGCGTAAGCAAAGCGGGGAGGACGCACACCCTCGGCGGCGCCCGCCTTTGCCCTGTCCAAGCCCTGAAGTATAGCGCGGGACATCTCACCAATTCTGGCAATGTAGGCGAGCATGTCTGATTCATTATCGACTCTATGATAATTGACCAGGAAATCGGCGACGGAAGATTGGGGCCCGTCCATCTGGGTAAATATGTATTCATGGCGACGAAACGGTGCGAGCGCCTTATTACTCTCGTATTGGTAGATCCACAAGTCGTAGGAGATACGCCCATCATCAGACAATTCGGCGTAACTGAATTTGGTTTTCAATTCGTCAACAGTGGCGGCGAGCCATAGCAGTTCTTCATCAGCTGCGGCCTCGCTGAAGTCATCTATTTCGTCATATCGCTCTTTTCGACCCAGCAGCGTCAGCTGGATGGGATGGCGTGATAGCGATTCTTCATAGCGGGCATCCAGCCATCGATTCATGCGCTGGGTCTCTGTTAACGACTGATCCTCTGAGCTGGCTGTATACTGGGGCGAAAGAGTGGTGCTTCGGGCCTCGGAGCAGCCCAAGCAAATGATCGTCAGGCATGCAGTCAACAATAGATTTTGTGGGAGCTTCACTTTGTGACACCCTCTCATTTTGAGCGCGTAATCTGGGCGCGGATCACCTGATTCATTATCAGTAAAGCACCTGTCAGGTCGTTAGTATAGCCGCTATGCCCAAATCGGCGTTCTGGTTGCAGGATATGGAAAAGTACATCCCGGTCACCCATAGCAGAACACCTATTGCAGTGGCTGGACAGGCACGTTTTCGCCGGGGCAGGTTGTGTCATAATGGCGCTTGAAGACAATACACCCCCGCCAGGATAAAGCACAAGTCCAGTGAACAAGCACGAAGAGGTCGTCAAAGAGCAAAAACGCATGGGCATGGCCATGCAGGTTCTCGCCTGGGTGGTGCTGCTGGCGCTGGGTGCGTTTTTCTTCGATGACCTGCTCGGAAAACAATACAACCCCAACCAGAATGTGCAGACACACTCCAGTGAAGAGGGTGTACGGGAGGTTGTCCTGCAGCGCAACAAGTTTGGCCACTACGTAACCAGCGGCGAGATCAACGGCCAGCCCGTGACCTTTATCCTGGACACCGGCGCGACCGGGGTGGCCGTCCCGGATGCTGTGGCGCAGCGCCTGGGCTTGCGTCGGGGTCAGGCATTCCGTACCCAGACCGCCAACGGTACTGGCACCAGTTACGCTGCCAGACTGGACCGGGTTAGTGTGGGCGGCATCGAGCTACAGGATGTTCGGGCGGGGATCACGCCCGGGCTCCAGACCGATCAGATCCTGCTGGGTATGTCGTTCCTGAAACACATAGAGTTCACCCAGCGCGGCGATACCTTGACCCTGCGCCAATACCTTTAGCCAGCAGCCACCACGTATCTGGCAGAAAATCCTCACTGGAATGCCCTATCGACAGGCCCGCCGAACATCATCGATGGCTTCGGCGCCACTCATACGGGCTTACCGGATTCGGGTCAGCCCATAAGCCCCAGCCTCGCGCCCGGGCCTCGTCCTCAGCAGACTCATATCGCCCCCGGTCCTCAGGTGACTGCTCGTCGGCATAGTAGCGATACCACCAGGCCATGCCCGACAGGATCTGAGCGTGATTCGTATTCAGCGTCTTGCCGCATGAAGGGCAACCCGCTGGCTGAACCCAGACCTTGCCCAGGTGCCGCCCGACGCTATCCAGGCCGTCTGACTCGACGAATACCTCTTTGCCCGCCACCATCGAGGCAAGCTTTCTTTGGGAAGCCCTGCCATAGGGTTGACTCCTTTCGGGCGCATCAATGCCTTTGAGGCGTACCTTGTAGAGATTCTTGTCGCTGTCCAGAACCCTGATGGTATCGCCATCGACTACGCCAACCACTGTACCCGTAATATCGGCCCAGGCTGCACTTAGACCAAGCAAGGTAACAAGACAGAGCAAGACCTGTTTCAACTGTGCACTCCACAGGATTGACATAGGGCATTGTACTTCGCCGGGGGACCGTATACATCTCCGTGTCGCATTAGATCGTCCTATGTCGTCTGCGGCCATGCTGTTGGCATGCAGGGCCATGCTCTGCGCCGTTCAGAATCGATATAGTTCTTTTCAGGCAACAAACCGTTCGGTTCGACGAGCCAGAGAATCCCTACCTTGCCCCCAGATTTTGGGGGCTTTTTTTTGTCTATCGCATATTCCAGGGGCATTGAGAATCGACAGCTGATCGGCGCGTGCTCCGGGTTATCGCTGGCTTGGTCAGGTCCAGCGGTTCCGAGTGCGGCGCTAAGGCCTGCGGCACTATTGGCAACGCCAATTCCACTGTCGACGAGCTCACACTCAGCATCAGGACGTTCGTCATGGGCGTCAGAAAACAACGTATACACTGTAAATTGCTCTGCGTGGCGTTAAGATAGCCGGATAGAGAACGCTAACGCATTAGTATTGATAGTTATTCATACTTCTGTTCGCGCCCGGCTTCCAGTGTTTTTTGATTAAGGGGGATTACCATAATGACAAAACTCACCGTCCCGGGGCGCCCGTTCCAATATGCCTGGCTGGTGCCGGAGATGGATAGCGCTATCGACTACTGGGCCAACGTCGTTGGCGTTGGCCCCTTCTTTGTCACCGAGGTCGACAGCCGAACAACTGAAGGCTTCCAATACCGCGGGGGCGAAGGCAACCTGCAAATGCGCGTTGCCTGGGGCCAGGGGAAGGAAGGCCAGATTGAGCTGATCGAAGTGACCTCAACCGAGCCCAATATTTACCACGACCTGATCGAGCCGGGAAAAACGGGCTTGCACCACATCGGGATCTGGTCTGACGATTTCTCCCAGGACATCCAACTCATCAAAAACAAGGGGTTTGAGGTGGTAATGGACATGGGAGTGAACATGAACATCTGCTACTTTGACACCTCGGTGCGCAATGGCGCCATGCTGGAAGTGATTGAGCGCACTGATGCAATCGTCGGGCTGTTTGGCCTGATCGCACAGGCGGCAGATAACTGGGATGGAACGAATCCCTCCCGCAGTATCGCAGAGCTGATGGATTGATGCCGGACGGGTGGAATAGAACCGTCCTGAGCGTGGCGGTATTTCTGCAGACAGATCCATATCTGAATAACGGCCTCTGCCAGGAGCGACCGGTTAGTAATGCCGGATTTTAGGGGCATTTGCGCAGCGAAGCGCGAAAGCCCAGTCCGATCTGTTCGAATACATTGAGGTGTTCTACAAGCGAAAAGGACGCCACAGGTATCTGGGCAACATCAGTCCCGCAGCGTTCGAGAAGTGGGCATGCGGACTAAATGAAACCGCTCACTAAAACTAAGCAAAACCAGGCGGACGAAAGCCAAAAAGTCGTATGGGCGCCTATATCCAGTGGAGGTGCTATATGACGGTCTGGTCAATCGAGTGATTTATGGTTGAATCGTAATGACAAATATTAATAGTGGCCGGAGTCGGTTAAAGGAGTGAGTTTATGCAATTATGGAAATGGGCTGTGGGTTTTTCTCTCATCGCTTTCCTGGTCGGCTGCGTGAATACTGATTACGTCGGTGAAAGCTATACACCCACAACCCAGGTGGACGTTTACTACAGCATGGAAGATGTAGACTCGCCTCACGTCGTAATGGGCAAGATCACGGCCACTGCAATGGATGGCTGGGATTCAGGCGCGATGGTCGAGGAGCTCAAGGCACAGGCTATGGCCAAGGGTGCAGACGCCCTCGTTATCGAGGGCGTCCACACTGATACGACTGGCAGTTATACCTCTACGTACGGTAAGAGCTCTGACGACAAGTGGGTGATTACTGAGGATGGCAAGCTTAAGCACCATGGCTACGATAGCAGTTCCTCTACCAGCATCACAACTGACAGCAAAGAAAAGGTAATGGACGCGGAGCTGTTGAAATACCAGTGATTTTGCACGGCCAGCGAGCCTAGAGAGCCAGGCCAGTCGGCCACAGCTTATGCCGCTTCGAGGTGATAGCGGAGTTGTCACCTCTTAAGGCCCAGCCCCGCCCCAGGAGTCCGCTTTTGTCTATCTTTGTATTGAGACATTTGCGCTACACTGTATGACCGTTCGCTTACGGACTCGCAGCGCAGCTCGTTAGAATAAATCTTCATCAACAGAAGGGATTATAAATGAACAGCTTCACCAGATTAGCTGGATGCCTGACAGCTACTTTTTTCTTCATTTCTTTGGGGGCCAATGCCGCGGAAAAGATGGATAGTCAGAACATCTTGTCTGGGAAATTGTTAAAAACAACTTCGATACACATACACCCCTTTAGTACTTCTCAAGCTGATCTGGGTAACCCCAAATTTCGAGATACGGCAAGCGCGATGGCGAAGTCAGCACCCCACCTTTTGGCATGAAGCTCATGTCTCTTGTGCGTTGTTAGCTGCCGTCGATGGTCTCGCCCGATCTCGTCCGTTCCACTCCCTATAGCGGCCATCCAGGAGGTACTGAAAGCTGCCTCTGCATGGCGGCGTTGTGCCATGAAAGGACGCTGGGAATCCTTTGGTGTTAATGAAGAGCTGGATCTGGTAACAGACCGAAATCTCCTAGAGTTTGCCGTTTTGGTTTACACTAGGCCGAGGGTCGATTTAGACCAAGGGTGAATTCGGGCTCAATAACGATGTTCCCATTTATTACAGCGTTATGTCTCGCTTTGCCAACTCCGTTTCAGGTGCCGTGTCACCTTGGTGACGACGATTGAGGGGGCATACTATTGCCACCAGAAACAAATAGACGCAAGTACTGCTTGCGAAGCAAGACGGTATCTATTCTTAAGCCCGATTCCTACTCGCCTTTACTGAGATGACTGAGCTCAATAAGAAACGCCTGTCGTACTGGTTTTTCATATTCCTTGGCCTTGGCGTTCTTTTGTTGACTCTCTTCGGAATGGTACAGGGACATGAAGGCTTAATGATGCTCCTCGTGTTCATGTGGTTCCTGTCTATCCCAATCGGGGCTGCAGTGCTTTTCGGAACGGTTGCCGTGACAGTGTTTTCAGTGCGACTTCGAGAAAGGGACTGGTTGCTGATTATCTGGTCCCTGATATCACTTCTCACAGTTCTATATGTACTGATTTCATTGGCGCTACCCTTTGGACTTCTTCGTGATTTCTCTTCTTTACTGAAACCGCTCGCTATATCGAACGAGGCTTGGCAGGCCCTATCTTTGATCTACGCCGCGATTGGCATTCTCAACGGCACTATGGGTCTCTCTGTCGCCTTGGAACGTGTGCGGCTCTATATTTTTCTTGTCGTACTTGTTGCGAGTGTAAGTTCGCTCCTGCTGTACGATTTTCAGCGGGGCGCATTTGTTTTACCAAAACGCACCACTGCAGAGTCCATGGCACTCTTGAGAGCGGCTCAGTCGGGTGATCTGACAGCTGTCCAGCGCCTACTCGAGTCAGGTGCTGATATCGCCGCTCGAGATGAGTTTGGTTGGGACGCGCTGTTCCAGGCAGCAGATCGTGGGCATATCCCTATTGTCGAGTTCCTCTTGAAAGAAGGCGCCGATCCCGATACCAAGGAAAACAAGAGCGGCACGAGATGCGCGAACCCGCCTTGCACCTCCGGTGGGTTCATGCTTTGGGGGTCGCCTCTGATAGTCAAAATGGCGTCAAAAGGACAGGCCGATATTGTCAGTCTACTCATAGCCCACGGAGCCGACCTTTATGCCACTGACAAGGATGGCTTGGATGCGATGACTGCGGCCGCTTCGAGACGCCAGATCGAAGTTATAAGAATATTGCTGGAAAACAGAATGGACCCAAACCTCGCCGGGAAAAAATATCCAGATTCTCCTTTGGACCGTGCTGCACAAAGGGGGCATATCCAAGTCGTCCGAATGCTGCTTGATGGAGGGGCTGATCCAAATCACCGGGGTGTACAAAACACGACACCCATACACAGTGCGGCGTTTGGATTGCATAAAGAGGTGATCGAAGCATTGCTGAATGCTGGCGCTGACCCAGATCCAGCTAGCGTTGCAGGTGAAACGCCGTTGATGCTTGCTATAACTGGTGATCACAGCATGAAGGTCGCAGACAAAGAACAGATACGCATAGAGATTATCGGCCTGTTACTGCGTGCCGGGGCAGACGTTAATGCGACTGACGGTCCATACAAAACGCCGAGCGAGGAAACACCCATCATTATCGCCGCCAGGCGCGGGAGAATTGGAGCAATACAAATGCTGCTTGAGGCTGGTGCCCGTGTTGATGCACAAAACAGCGCGGGCCGAACTGCACTGATGCTGGCGTGCATCGATGGATACAAGGATGGTGTAGTTTTACTTTTGGCTGCGGGGGCGGATACAGATAAAGTGGATATCGCAGGCAAGACCGCGCTAGATTGGGCAGCAACAAAAGGCCATGAAGATATAGTAACGCTATTAAGCGAACGGAGCGCCCTTGAGTAAAAATGACGCAAGGTTTGATCACCAACTGAACCAATGGGTCATTCAAGCCACTCTCCACGGAGATTGTCTATGGCCTTCTTGAGGTGAAACTTGCTGTAGAGCCACCCTTATTGTTCCAGAACGGAACGGCAGAAATGAGTAACTTTCTGCCGACTCCAGCGGTTCGGAGTTGTGGACTGAGTCGCATTTTTAAAAAAAGCTGACATTAATCTCATGACCGTTGTGCGTCGTTAGCCGCCATGAGGCGTCTCACGCCATAATGTCTCCTCTGTCCCCGAAAGCAGTCACTTTTCTGGCCCTGTGAAAGCTCTCATCTGGTCCGAAAGGTGCCGATACTGTTGAAAAACTCTTTGGGTGCAAAATTCCAAAAACATGACGTGAATGAGAGTTCGATGCTTTGGAAGTTTGCCATCCCAAAACTGGTTTCAGGGCGCTCTCCGAATGAAAGTTTGACTATCTCCGACCCCCCGTCTGGAACGAGCAGAGTTTTTCAACAGTATCTGCAATCTTGGGACACTCTCTCAATTTGTATTTCAGCTTGAATTGGCTGTTGCTCCTGCAGGACGGCTTAAAGCCTGAATCCTGCTGAAAGGGCTAATCGAGCACATAAGGATCAAGCAAAACCTCGAGCACTGCGGATCGGGTAGGTTCCTCCAGTTTGGTATCGATCTCAGACAATATCCATTCCAAAGTATATATTTCGCTGTCAGCAGTAATTTTTGGAGAGCTGTCGTCCAAATTCACGTCGAACTGGATCGCTTTGAAATCTCCCTCAACCGTGAATGGCTCCCAGATTGGCAGGTTATCGCCATTGGGGTTGCCACTGTAGGCAAATGCGGCGAAATACTTCATGATGGCGTCACTCAGGTTTTTGCGTCCTGCCGCATTTTCTTCGGTGAAGAAGATGGGTGTGCCAAGCGGATCTGACCACTCCTCCCAATTGCCCAGCACGAAAGTGGTTCCCAATCCATGGTGAGCACCCAGTATCTGGCCGAAGTTTCCGGGCAGGGGTGAATTGCCTTCTTCATCTGGCGCTCCCCAATTCAAACGATACACATAGACGTTCGGTTGGTCTGGGGCGGAGGTAATATTAGTGGCAAACTGGTCTGCTCCTCTCACACGCCAGAGGTCGCTGACATATCGGCCGATCCCAGCGCGAACATCGTCGCTGACATCAGGAAACAGATTAAAAATCGTCGTATAGAACTTGAACTCATCCCGGTTGGTGCCGACGATGATTGGCACCTTGTTGACATGCTCGCCTGTTGCGAACAACGCAGAGCCTGCCAAGGGGATAACGGTTCCATCGGCGGTGTATGCCTGACGCAAGTCTGCATAGCTTTTCACCAGCTCGGCAGCGGATCGACTGTACATGAATTCCGACAACTCCTCCTTGGTCGGGTCAATAAGAGGTTCGCCGATTAGAGCCGTCAAATTGTCATAGAGTTTTCCGGCCACCTCCTTACTTTCCTCTAGCGTGCTGGTTAGCGGGTAGGTCGACATTATGATCGCTTTATGGAAAAGCCCTGACGCTTGCTCTGATAGAAGGAGGGCCATGATATTACCCGCACCAGAGGACTGCCCAGTGATAGTTACGTTACCGGCATCCCCTCCGAAGGCTTCGATATTATTCTGAATCCATTGCAGGCTACGTATGATATCCAGTAGTCCGAACTTGCCAGAGTCGTCCAGAGGATTGCCGTTGTGCAGGGGCTCGTAGAAAAGCCAACCTAATGGGCCAAGCCGGAACTGAATCGATACCACGACGACATTCGACTGTTGCGCCAGACGGTCTCCCTGAAATCTATCCATGCTATTGGAATATCTCTTATTGGAACCGCCATGTACCCAAACGTACACCGGCAGTCCACGCTCCTGGGTGCGAGGGCGCCACACATTGAGATGCAGGCAATTCTCATCGCCGATGAATGAGCCTTCAAGTGTAAGTTGGGGACATGGTTTGCCAAAGATCGTGGTGTCGCGCACCCCCTCCCACGCATCCACCGCTTGTGGTGCTCGCCAGCGAAGCTTCCCGGAAGGGGGGCGTGCAAAGGGAATGGCAAGCCACTCCCATACTTTACTTTCAGGGTGCTCTTGGCCAAGAACCATACCCGAGTCAAGGGCTACTTGTAGCCCCAGCGGCGCGGGCGCATCAACCCGAGAGTGGTTGGAATCTGAGCCAATACCGCATGCTCGTAAGGACAAAAGGCCAAACGCCAGCGATAAAAGTATGAGTATTTTGCGCATACTGATTCCTTGATAATTAAACCAACTACCCATCTTCACTGCATCGTTTTATACACTAGCAACACGAGAGGTATATATGACTTGATTCAGGTCAAATTGGCCCACAAAGGGCTATTTTGTGTCTGTGGGAAAAATGTAGGTGGGAACAACGGAAGGTAGCAATTTGAGTGTGTCGTCGAACGGCCGAAATGCGTCGGAAGCAGTCATTCACCAGGCGCTGGGCGACCACCCCATTAATGGCGGCTTTGTGCCGAGGCTGTGTGAAAACTCAAGGGGCCGGAAAATCGCCCCGCTGATACGCAATATTACGTGCACGAGGATCGCTTCAAATAGAAAATTGCCCTGGAAAAATAAAACCAGGCCACCCTCCGCACGATCAAAAAATTCTGGGGAGAGTTTTTACACAGCCTCTGCCAGCTGCGGTCATGCCCGAAGTTAAGCGTTGAGTGTGAAGCGAGGCCGACCCTGTACCTGTTGCGCTACAGCGACCTGGATGGGGCCATTGCCCTGCATAACGATGTACCCCAGGGGCTTTCTTCCGCCATTTTCACCAACAGCCTGCAGCACGCGGAGCGCTTCCTCGCCGCCAGTGCCAGCGACTGTGGTCTCGCCAACGTCAATATCGGCACATCGGGTGCGGAAATAGGCGCGCTTTCGGTGGCGAAAAATAGACCGGCGGTGGGCGCGAATCGGCGTCAGACGCCTGGAAAGCCTACATGCGGCGCCAGACCGCCACGATCAATTGGGGTAAGGAGCTGCCCCTGGCACAGGGGATACAGTTCGGCTCTGCGCCTGAATAACAGGACACTAGTCTCTGCCGCCTGGCGGAAATACTTCGTCCTGCTGGTCGTCGTCCCGGAATTGAACAGTGATCCGGTCGGTCGCTGATGGCCAGTTGGGTACATTGATTTCGGTAGAGTTGCCTGATCCCCTGGAGATGTCAGTCACGGAGACGCTCCCCGATGCATCCGGGGACGCCGGCGTTGCCACATCCACGGCGGTCAGGAAGGTCAGAAAATTGAATGGAAAAAGCTCTCCCTTGCCGAGATCGGTGATGCCGTCCAGACCATCATCATAGGCGAAGACGGCAAGGTTGACGCCTACCCTCGGGCTGGTCGTAGGGATCACGATGTCAAGGCCATCCACCAGCAGTCGGTCGCTATCATCGCCCTGATCGCCCCAGAATTCGCGCTGGCGGGAAATCACCAGGTTAGTGGTGGTCGGGCTGCCTGGAATAAACGCCTCCAGGGATTCCCCCGGCCGGCTGCTCTGGAGGCGGAGAAATTGGTCGCTGCGACTGAATGGCTCCGGATAGAAATGGTGCACCGTTTCGAAGGGCACCAGGGTGGTGGCCGGACGCGTTAACGCGAACTCATAATGTTTTCGACCGTTTAGCTTCACAGGTCCGAAGTCACCGCTTGCATCGATGGTATAGACAGCACGGGGTTGCTTGCTGATCCTGTGTCCCGTCGCGTGGTCCACCCGCCATACTTCCACGGTGCCCCCGTCAAAACCGATATTTTCAGGGAAGATAACGGCCCGCCCCTTCACCGTTACCTGACCTGGAGGCTCGGGTACCACGTCGGTGGTTGCGGGCCCATTGCCGGTGAAAAATTCGTACATCAGGGCGAAAGCCTCGGCGGAGGTGGCGACCTCGGTATGTGACTTACCACCAAAGTAGAAGTTGTCTACAGGGTTGGGGCCGATCTGCGCATTAGTGTCACCACGCCGGTTGTAACCGCTGCCGGCCGTATTCCACTCACCCCAGATGCCGATAGTGGGGACCCCGCCGGGCAGTGCTGGCGGGGAACGCCCGTCGATATTGACATAGCGCGCTACCTTGGCCGGGCCGTCGAAAGCAGGATCGTCGAGATATGCTGTCCATACCGACGTCCCACGTGAATGCCCAACCGCATTCACCTGCCTGGCCCCGGTTTTCGCCAGTACGGCATCCAGAAACAGATCCAGGTCGGCCAGCGGGTTGACGGCAGATGACGTATCGTACTCAAAAGAAAAAAGCAGCTCCTGGGGATAGCCATTGCTGGTGAAGCGCATGGCCTGGGTTTCGAACTGCTGCGCAGAGCCTGACTGACCGTGGACGAAGACAACAGGGTGCAAGTCTTTACCCTCGCCGGCCTGTACCGGGGCCACCGTGATGGCTAGGGTCACTAAAATGACGCAGGCGGCGGCTGTCCAGAATCGGGTAAATACTGCACGGCCGGCCGGATTGGTAACTATGGCAGCGGAGTCCGTCTCAGGGGCAAGGCGAGAAGAGTAGTACATGGAAAGTTACTCCTTTGAATCGATCTGGAAAATCTGCTCTGTCGATTTGATGCCACAGAAAACAATGCACTCGCGATGGCAATGCGACATCTAGATTGTTGAAAGTCTAGATTAGATTCTAGCGTCGTCAAGCTGGCCGGGGTTAGAAATCGGCACAGGCCTTCTGCTTCCGTGTGAGGCATAGTAAAGGCAACGAACGATTGGTGGGACCAATATTGCAAGGCTTGTTTCTCGATTTGACCCGGAGCTGTCCTGGAAGTCCTGGCTAGCGAGCGCTGTCTTCGATTGCGGCTTTGACGGACTCGTGGCGGGAGTCGGCGTCAAGTTTAGGAAATATAAACGGGATGTGTTGACCAGATTGTCTACTCGGGTTTAGTCGGTGACCCCTGCAATTTCGCGAAACATTCTCCTATTGTAGCGAAACTGTGCTCGCATCGATGAGCCTGAAATTCACATCCGTCCATTGCTGAACTTTAGAACGCAGGGAGCCGGGCCAGATCGTTTTCAGTGGCTTCCTTGCTGATTGAATGCTGGTGAGCTGGATTCCGTTCCAGCGAAAAGAGGCAATGTATCAGGCGGTGCTCTGCGTTTCGATAGCGGATGGCTGCTGCGTCGGAAGCGGACAAACTGATCAATATTTGATCACCCCGGATTATGCCTGCTTTGTGCCAGGAGCGGTCGGTCAGGAACGCCTACTGACCGTAGCTATTATGTCTTCTATGCATTGTACAGAGTGAATATACCGATACCAATGAATCCTACCCCGGCTATATAGTGAAGGTATCGCTGGTTGATGTACTCGGAAAGCAGTGCGCCGGCCAACACACCAAGTGCAGATGCGACAATAAGCGCAGCAGACGCGGCAAAAAATACGGTGGTTTTGCTAACCTCCTTATCGGTAGCAAAAAGCATCGTAGCAAGTTGAGTTTTATCACCAAGCTCGGCTACAAAAACCGCGCCGAAAATGGTTAGAAATACCTTCCAGTCCATACTATTTGTCTATCCTATCCGCTACAAATACAGGAAAATTACGTAGATAAAGCGCAAAGCGATTTTTCATAAATGTCAGTGATGAGTAAAAAGCGGCCTGTCGCGTTCGAGCATATCCCACTCGCTGGCAGGCAGCAATGCATCGTTAGCTGCCCTGGGGGATATCAGGCGGGGATGTCTCCTCCTCACCCGAAAGCCGCCGCTCAGGCCGCCCTGTATCCTTCCAGCTCGTCTGAAAGGTGCCAGCCACGGCCATAGCATGATGGCTGACGTCAGTACTGCATTACGATTCTACTACTTCCACTTTCGCCAATTGGCAGGCCTCGGTATATTCTTGTTGGAGAAAAAACAAGGAGATGTAATGTGGAAATGACACCTTTCGAGTATTTGGAAATAGCCAACAACAACTTTCAGACTGCAAACCATTTTTTTCAATTTGCTGTAACTGGCTGGTTTGGATACCTTGTTGCAGCAATGTCAGTAGGTTCACAGCTTTCTCGATTGCAGGTATCAATGCTCAACTTTCTGTTCGTCATATTTTGTGGCTGGTGCGTTATGGGTGGCTACACAGCTGCGACTAATGGTTTTGCGATGGCAAACAGCGGACGTGAAGCACTTGGCTTGGTTGAATTTTCACGAATTAGCTTTGGATTAGTTATCGTGCCATTTCAGGTCACCGTTATGGTTGTCTGCATTAGCTTCATGTGGAGCGTCAGAAACTCCAAGAAAGAATGACCGCTGTGAGGTGTAAACAGCGGTAGTAGGTGAGCTGGAGAAGCACATTTTCTAAGGGGCGACTTATGTCTCTTCAGCGTCGGAAGCCGACATCAGGCTTCTCACATCCTCATGTCTCCTCTACTCCCGAAAGCCGCCATTCAAATCGCCCCGGAATCCCTCTCAGCTTGCCTGAAAGGTGCCATGAGTACGCTCTCCTGTACTTACCGGTGTGTGTCAATCAGGCGATAGATGCATCAAAAATACTCTGGATCGCCTGATCGAGCATCGTATTGAACTCATCATCACTCTGCTGTGCGGTCAGCCCTTCCGTCAGCGCCCTTGAGAAACTCGCAACCATGCCGTGCTGGCGCGAGAGGCGTAGGTTTGCTTCTTCACGAGAATAACCGCCCGACAGCGCAACCACCCTCAACGCCCTCTCGTGTTCAATACAGGGCCGGTAAAAGTCATCTTCCTCGGGCAACGTCAGCTTCAACATCACCTGCCGATCCGCAGCCAACGTATCGAGATGGCGCATGAGCGCATCTCGAAGCAACCCTTCCGCCGCCGCTTTGTCCGGACAGTGAATGTCGACTTCCGGCTCGATAATCGGCACAAGTCCGGTATCAAGGATTCGGTTACCAATATCGAACTGCTGCTCAACAACGGCTGCAATGCCGCTTGCGTTTGCCTCCTTAATGACCGATCGCATCTTGGTACCAAAAATGCCATGTTCATTCGCACGAGTAAGCAGATCGGCAAGCTGTAGCATTGGCTTCATCAACTGCACGCCGTCTTTTTCATCCGCCAGTCCCTTGTCGACTTTCAGGATCGGCACAACATTCTTTTTCTCCCACAGGAAGCGGGCGGTTGGCATATCCTCGATGGTGCGGTCCATCGTTTTCTCAAATAGAATCGCCGCAAGAATCCGCTCGCCGCTAAATGCCGGGCTTGTGATAATCCTGGTGCGCATCGCATGGACGATGCGATACATTTCTTCTTCACTGCACCAACTACCGTCTTTGATGCCATAAAGCCCGAGAGCTTTTGGCGTGGAACCACCACTCTGGTCCAGTGCCGCAATAAAACCTGGTGCACTTGCAATTTTTGTGCGTTGGGCGTCTTTGTCACTCATCATTATTCCTCAGTTTCCACAAGATAGACTCGCCAAGTCTAGTCCAAATCCGTTGCAAGTGGGCGAACGGCCGTTCAGAGTAAAAAGCGGCCGGTTGCCCCTGAGCATAACTGAGCCACCCGATGGCGGCAATGCGTTAGCTGCCATCAGGATTCACCGGTCGCCATGTCTCCTCTACTCTCGAAAGCGGTCACCCAAACCGCACTGGAACCGCTCTCATCTTGTCTGAAAGGTGCCACGAAGCAACATTGAGTTAACTGGATTTTTGGCGTAGATTAAATGCTTTCGAACTACAGTTATCGCCTCCTTTGATTCAAATGGGTGCCATATGCGCAATGAGACAATCTGAATAATAAAAGATCTCGATACATAGTTAGTGTCTGGCTCTTCAACATATGTGTTTTCTGTTAAATTACTACTAGGCGGCCTTCAGGATGCTCGAATCGCTCGGAAACATAGGCGACTTTATCGGCGGCATTGCCGTCGTTATCACTCTCTTATATCTGGCTGTTCAAATTCGTCAAAACACAAGGTCTACCAGAACACAGAGCTGGCAGGCCGCTGTAGCAGCTGCGTCTGATTGGAGTCGGGAAGTGGGGATGAATCCAGAGAGCTGCCGTATAATCAGCCACGGTTCGCTGGACTGGGACAGCTTATCTGATATTGAACGAGTCCAGTTCAATTTGATAATGAATTCATTCCTCCGTAACTGCGAGAACTTTCACTACCAGTACATCAACGGAACTATCGACGAATCAATCTGGTCTGGTTGGGCACAACGCACTATCGCGTTTTTAGACCCGCCAGGTGCTCGAGCATGGTGGGTAACAACGCGATTCGCTTACTCACCTGAGTTCCAGCAATTTCTTCAGGAGGCCAGAGCTGCCGGCCCTTTACCTGAAACACTCGTTAGGCAATCCTCTTATTCCTCTGAGTGAGAGAGCCAGTAAGTTGGAGCAATCTCAGTGACGTCTAAATGGGAGAGGCCCCCGGAAGCATTTGGTGCCGCTCGACCAATTGAAACCGCAGCCATGAGCGGTCATTGCTTTCGGGGATGCCTGACGTTCCACATGAAATAAAGGCTAACTAGAATACCCGCGCTAAAGAGGGCAGGCATCATGACGAGCCAAAGATTTGAGGCATAAATCGGAACCGAATCTATCACTGTGCGATTGTCTCGCATAATTTCGTCCCAAGCTTGCACGCTCGCTACACAAGTTAGTGCGGCTGCGATTGCTCCTAAGCAGAAGAGCCCAGACGCCGACAATACCTGGAATCTCGTTAAGTTTTGACCGGCAAAATATGCCGTAGCTAAATAGGCAGAAGTAAAGGATATGTAGAGTGTGATACTGTCGATTCCGTTTGCTGTATAGATGGCTATAAGTTCAACTGCTTCGGCTTCGGTCATTATTCTTCTCCTCTTTACTAGACCTCCTACAAGGATAGACCTGCAGAGCCTAGGTTGGATAGTAGGAAGAATGTCGATAATGCGTCGGAAGCGGGATTAAAACCCAACCCGGTTTAAAGGGCAGCTATCCGCTCCGTAGCGGTCGTACAGACTCCCCTCTGAGCCTCCACTTTTCCGGCCCGATGTGCCAACTGCGGCCATAGCTCACAGTGGCGGCACTGGCCAAACTTCAGGTACGGAGCGCGCTAGCCAATGAACAAGCGCGTTATTGACGTCAACCGGCTTTTCTTGAGCCATCCAGTGACCGGAGTTAACCGTAAATTCGGTCAGGTTACGACATTGCTCGCGCATTGGCTCTGGCAAGCGAGAATCGACACACTCGCAGACGTAATCGAAGGAAGCAGTCAGGAATAATGCCGGCATATCGAGATAGCCGTCGTTTTTGCGAGTTTTGGAATATTGAAAATTCGCTGCGTGATTCATATAAAAAGAATCAGTCCCCAAAAACCCGGTTTTTTCCAAGGCACTGGAATAGGTTTCTAGGTCAGCTTCTGAAATGACGTCATCGTCGCGCGGCAGATCGGGGGCTGCATCAAGGCCATTAAACCAGCCCCCCTCCCGCCTAATCGTGGCGGTCATGGCAGGTACGTCACGCCCGCTTGGTCCAAATGTAGTGCGGAACAACGCCTTGACCGTAGTTTCAGGATTGGCTTCGAATACGGCTCGGGCGCGTTCAAAATTCTCCTCATAAAAATAAAAATAGTCCCACTGACCAGCGGGGTATTCATCTTCAGGATAAACAGTGCGATCAACCAGTGATACCGCGAGTTCGAGTCCATTCTCCAAGACCGCATAAGGGACACACAGACTGGCCACAGCGTGAGTGCGTTCCGGGTGATGACTGACCAGGCTCCAGACCACACACGAACCCCAGTCATGTCCAACCCAAACCGCTTTTTCGCGGCCTTGGGCATCGAGCAGTCCGATCAAATCTGCAACGTGCTTCTCCATCGTGTAATCGTCGTGCCGAGGATAAAGGCTGGAGCGACCGTGACCGCGTAGATCGGGTGCGATCGCACGGAAGCCAAGGCTGCCTAAAACGGGCAACTGATGCCTCCAGCTATATCCGAGTTCAGGCCAACCGTGCGCAAAGATTACCAGCGGACCATCCTCCGGCCCAGCGGCCAGATAGAACATTTCGTGACTACCTAGCGTAACGGTGTGCTCAGTGATCTGGGTATACGGGTTGGCCATGCTGCTGTCCTTATCGTGTCCGCTTATTCATGCCGCGGCGAATGAGTTTGCAGAGTCTATTATTCCGCTCCGCCAATCACAGCCCAAACGACAGATTTTGGGCGTTTGCGGCTTGATGAGCTACTTTGGGCTTAGCGTAGAATCCCATTTTGCGAACGGGTGAGTATCTATAGTGAGTAATCAACGGCAGTTCACCCCAGTGTAGCCCAAAGGGCAGCAATCCGCTCCAGAACGGTCATACAGAGTACCCTGGATCAGGCCCTTCTACCGGCCCGGATGTGCCAATTTGCGACATGAGCTGAATAAAATGAAGGCAAAATAAAACCCGCCGAAGCGGGTTAATGACTGGACTTCGTTCTTTAAGCTTTCTTGCGGCGCAACCATCCAAGGCCAGCGAGGCCAAGTCCGAATAGGGCTAGGGTGGCGGGGGTGGGTACGCCAACTATATAGCTTGCATTAAACACAATACCCAAGGTGGACTGACCGCTCTGTTCGCCTAAACCTGAGGCTGAGGGCTTGAAAGTCCCGCCAATATCGCCGTTATTGTTAACTCCATGTACATATATAAGCTCAATATCGTCTAATAAGATGTCGTAGAAATGTGTTCCATCAAAGTAGAAATTGGCAAAGTCCCCTGAAGGTGCGCCATAATTGCCTACTAAATCGCCGTTGTCGTTGTTACCCAGAATAGCAGCTCCAGTCCCATCAAGGACGTCGTCTATAATGGTTAAGAAAGTCATATCTACATCCGTAATAAAACCGTGCCTTCCCTCACTATCGAGATATACTCCAACTATTTCGCCGTTATTATTAATATCGAGAGCAATTGAAGTTTGCCAGCCCGGCTGATCCAGTCTCGTGTAGGTCGTGCCATCGAATACAACAGCAAAGGGGTCAATTGAGCTGTTGTACCCGGCGGAACCCACTATATATCCAGCGTCATTAACAGCCCGTGGTGAGAGCGTTGAATACTCTCCAGATTCGATAATCTGCAGGAAGCTCAAATCTGTGTCTGATAGATAAGCATATGAGTTGGAACCGCCTTCATCGAAGAGAGTCCCCGTGATAAGCCCTGTGTTACTTATCCCGGCTGTGAAACCACCTGCATATCCTTCAAATTCGATCGGGATGTAGTGCGTACCATCGAAAACATACCCGATGTTGCCCCCACTGGGCACCTGAGCATACCCCACGACATACCCGTTATCGTTCAAATCTGTTATGTAGGTTGAGGTGGCGCCCGGGTAAGCCACTACAATGGGGGCTGCCAGTCCAGCACTAGCAAACCCCACAAGCGCGATTACTGAGAATAATCGAACAATCAATTTACGCACACTTCCCCCTTGTAGCCTTTTTAGCATCTAAACCGGCGGTGCAAGCAAGGTACAGGCTAGCCCAATAAAATCAAGGTGTGGTGACAAATTCACCTGAAATTCGTAGGGGTTTGTAAAATATCCTGACGGTTTGGGGATGGCGCGATGTGGCACCTTTCAGCCAAGCTGGGCGTTTGCCCAGGACGGTCTGAATGGCGACTAACGACGCAGTCATTTCCCTGGGGCAGCTGGAAACCCAAAAGTGCCCGCTTTGTGCCAGTTTGAGACATACGCTGATTTCGGTCTATCCTTGTTGGAGGTCTAACAACTGGGAAATTGTGAAATGACATTAGAACAGCTCGCTAATATTGGAGAAGCGCTAGGTGGGGTCGCGGTTCTTTTATCTCTAGTCTATTTGATAATTGAACTGCGAAGGAGCACCCGGACAGCGCGCAGCAGCAACGCGTGGAACTCTACAGTTGCGCTCGCAGAACTGTGTGAAGTTATCGCAAACAATCCACAGCTCTCTGAATTGACGATGCGTTGCCACAGTCCCGAAACTAATCCAGAAGATTTAACACCCGCTGAGTTTTCACAATGGTTTTTCATCTGTCGTAGTGTTTTTTACAAGTATGAAGCGCAGTGGTTTCTATGGGCTGAGGGGAGCCTATCGGATGAGATGTGGCAGAATCGACGCAGATGGGCTAAGGCATTTATATCGCTGCCAGTGCCCGGCAGAGTCTGGGAAATGGAAATGGAGCAGCATCAATACACATCTAAATTTGTAGAGTCAATTGAGACCATGAGTATCTCTGGAAACCTCGACTATCGGCCTTAACCGCGATTAAGAAAGTCTGTTATTCGGGGCCGCTTTGAGTCAACGCGGGAGTAGTTTTGCCCACAGTATCAGGCCAAGAGTACCAAAAGGAAACGACCCCAATGCGTCGTTAGCCGCCATGAGGCGTCTCACGCCATAATGTCTCCTCTGCCCCCGAAAGCAGTCACTTTTCTGGCCTTGGGAAAGCTCTCATCTGGTCCGAAAGGTGCCAGTTCCGGTCAAAGATGGATCTTTTATTCCATCTCAGACTCTACCTGGCGTTGAACACTTTCGCCACCAAGGTCGATCGTAAGTATCGATCGCAAGAAAGCCATCACTGCTACGTAAAACCAGGGTGCAATCGAAAAAAGATATCCTCCGAAACTCAGGTTAAATAGGCCCCCAGTAAACAGGTTGTCCACTCCGGCCACGATACAAATGGTACAGAAAACTACTGTCAAGGCGTCATTCCAAAGGGTTTCTTTGGGAAAGAAACTCGAAAAGTAATTCTTTTGCCTCTTGAGCGCCCATACTAGCCAGACAATCACCACAATAGAAGAGATTAAACTTCCCACGGTCCAGA
Organism: uncultured Gammaproteobacteria bacterium; assembly: GCA_963765545.1. Taxonomy (GTDB): domain Bacteria; phylum Pseudomonadota; class Gammaproteobacteria; order Pseudomonadales; family Halieaceae; genus JARRPM01. Next base: position 2,052,582 of record CAVXWW010000004.1, read on the forward strand.
CAACACTATCCGGAAAATCCATTGATATAGCCAGCACAGGAACTAGTGAAAACGCGATGGCATTAGTGCCGAAAACAACGAGAACTTTTAATCGCCACTGGTTGACACCTGGAATAACCTCTCGCTGTAACCCCTTCATTACAGCTAAAACCCCGGCAAAGCCCAAAACTGCTACAGCAATTTCGGTAAGGGATAACAGTGTCTCCGTTGCCTGAATACTCACCCGATCGCCCTCATAACTGGCTTTCGCCATTTTATTTCGCTAGTGTTGAAGCTCGGGCGCAATGAGAAAGGAACGCCTCGCCTGCTGAGAGGATAGCTGAGCCACCCGATGGCGGCAATGCGTCGGTTAGGGCCGTTTGCTCAAATCTAACCCTACGGCAGCTTTCGCAGTCGGAAGCGGCCATTTCATCAAACCCAAGCCAAACCAAACCACTGGCAGCGGCTATCTGACAGGGCTATCGATTAACCGCCAGTATGCAATCGCTGAACTCAATGTCTCCTATACCACTTTTGTGGCTGCCTCTTTCATTATCTTAAACACCAGGGGTTTGAGTAAAAATGTCCAGAAACTTGTATAAAGTCGAGATAAATATGGCGATATAAACAGAGGTCTCTAAAGTAGGTGGAAAGAAGTTAAAGGGGAGAAGTACGTGAACCACGACAAGGAACATGACAGCGGCGCTAAAAGCGTTTTCTTCTCTCCTGCGATATGCCCAGTTTGCAAGAAAGAATTCACCCCGCGAATTGCCAAGCAATCTGCCTGCAGCCTGGACTGTTTTACTGAGATAAAAATAAGAGAGCGGCACGAAAAAATCCATCGCGCCCATCTCAAGCGAACGCCCAATCCCAAAGCTAATAGCCACCCAGATTAAACGCCTGCACGCGAATGAAAGCCGTATCAACGCGTGCTAAGTCAATCGGATTAGCACTCATAGACTTCTCTTCAATCTCGGTAATTGCCCTGCGTAGATTGCCTTATTTTGTAGGCAATGCTTCGCTAGCTGCTAAGGCTACTATCATACCATCCCGTCTGCTTCACTCCCGATAGCGGCCACCCAGATTGCCCTGGAACCGCTGTCAGCTTGTCTGAAAGGTGCCAACTGCGGTCGCACAGTATCATCGACAGAAACCTCAATAAATGTATCAATCGAATAGACTACCCCTACCTGACATCAGAGTGTAAAGAGTCGGAGTACATTCGCTGCGGCTCTGGCGAGTCGAATGCTGGTTGTATGAACGTAACAAATTCGTCGGTAAACCAATGAGAACGCGTGGGCCACCACGCCTTCGCACCAGGGAGCTGAGCAATATCTTCTAGTGTTCGCGTGATGCCGCGCCAGATTTTTGGATCGAACCGTCCTTGTTTATATTGATCGTGAATGCCCTCTCCGACGCGAAACAACCGGCCCATTTGCGCTGAAAAGCGGGCGGTTTCGGCTGGGTTCAAGGAAGAGAAATCATTGGCTCCATTCATCCAGACTTCGGACAAGTCTGGGTTCTCCGCTACGGACTTAAGGAAATCATTGAACTGATTCGTCCACTCACTGCTGGCAGAAAGGCGACTCTCTCGATTCTGCGTCCGAATCTGCACCGCGAGATAGCCAAGTGAAAGAATCACTCCCGATGCGCCGATGATCTCGCCAACCGCTCCAATAGCTTCCCAATTCATCCCGACTCTCCCATTATTATTGGTTGATCAAGGGTAGCTCAGCAGATCGAGAATGTCGCTTACGCGTCGGTAGCCGCCCTCCAGCAAATCAGACCCTCTCGTCCGCTGTCACCCCGATAGCGGTCATCCACAGCGCCCCAAATATGCTGCCAGGAGGTCGGCTAAGTGCCAGCTGCGGTCATAGCTTCATGCTGGGTTTCATGCCAAAACCTCCATCGGGGAGTAACCTCTGTGTGCAACGAACCGTAATTGGATTTGGCCACTATTCTACAATTCCGTACCTTTAGAATTCGTTCGTATGCTAGGCAGACTACCTTGTCTGATATAGCCGCGACGAAAAAGGTTCTAGATGGAATGCTTGGACAGGACTCCGTCCACAAATTCGACGAAGTCATCATCCAGAAAGACTTTGCCCACCGGGCTCACATCCCAGGTATGTCTGACACCCGGCAAACTGTATAACTTGGTGATCACGTGCTCTAACTCGAGTAAATCTTTGGGGTCATGGGTAGTATTCCACTGCCCCCAATACATCCAAAAGTAAACGATATCTGCCCATTCGTTTCTTGACGCCTCAGTGCTTGTTATACCCAATTCCTCTGCCAGGGAATCATAGTATTGCTCCAGCCCCCAGTTTTTCATCTGGCTGATTCGTAAATCATCATTGCCGGCAGTGGCTAGAAGGATCTCTCGAATCGCGCTAGAGCGGGATAGGCGATTCTGGTCAATAGTGGCATTTCTGGCATAGCGTACTTGGGAAGCCAAATACACCAAAGTGATCACTACGGCCAAAGCCCCAACTATTTCCCCGATTGCACCCAGTGCATCCCAGTTCATATGATTCTCCCATTATTATTGATTTATGAAGGGTAGCTCAGCAGACTGAGAATGTCTCAAATGCGTCGTTAGCTGCCAAAGACCAGATCAGGTGATCTTGTCTGCTCTACTCCCGAAAGGAGTCATCCAGGTCGTGCTTGAGCCGCTCTCATCTTGTCTAAAAGGCGCCACTAACTGCCGCCCGCCACCAGCCAGGTTCGCGCCTTTTCGTCCGGCACAAGTTCAGCAAGACGGGTATTGAAAAGCTCGACCTCGGCTTGCGAGAGTTGACCTTCCCACTTGCCAGAACTGGCAGAATCGAAAAATCCGTCGTCGGATTTCCAGTAGCCGGTACCCGCCACGGGAGCATAGTCGATAGCTCTGGCCTTCATGGCGCCGAAAACGGTGGCTGCTGCGACCTGGTCGATCAGCTCCGCGTCGGCCTCGATGCCAGCTGCCCTGGCCAGATGTTGCACGGTGCGATGGCCGTCGCGCAACATGTCCGAATAGTGCAAAACGTTGATGTGCGGATAGCGTCCGGAAAGGACCGTTTCGGAATAATGGAGGGTCAAGGACGCCAATGTGTCTTTATCAAAATCGTCCGTGTCCGCTGGTCCGTTGATAAACCGACGGATAGAGTCCGGGACGGGTAAACTCATCGGATGATCCGGCATGACCACGCTTTTGTTGGCCACGTGTTTGCGAAGGGAAAAGAAGACATCCAGTGGGTGTCGATAGACAGCGATTACTGTTACACCATCCCAGATCGGAAACCCATCTGCCGGCGTGTGCGTCTTCACCACCCGCCGTCCCTTTTGTGCGGCCAGTTTTGCGGCAACTTCATCGGCGGGAACGCCAAGGTCCGCGTCAACCCAAGGAGACAGTACCGGTACCTTTTCCGGCAGGTTCGAACTGCCGTTGACAAGCATCGCGAGCATGGTCTGAGTCCAGGTTGTTCCACATTTGGGCGGCGTGCACACAAGGATGTCACCCTTTCTCGGACTCCACGTCACCCAACGCAACGGGTCGGTGGTCGATCCGCGATATGCCCGAACCGCGGGTGCAAGAACTGGAGCAAGAACATCCATGGGTCGACCGTCTCACTGCGTGGCGCTTCAGGGTAGCATTTTGTCCGGACCTTTGCCGTCAAAATCGCAGCGTGCATTGGCCCACCATGACTTCATAAATTTGCGTGGCATTGCGTAATGCTATGTCATAGCCAGGGGGCAACAATATATTTGGCGAAGCGACATGTCAGTCACAAATACCGGCAGTCGTGACCGTCCCTATATTGCGTCGTTAGCTGCCGTCAGTGGCCTCACCCGTTCTCATCCGCTTCTCTCTCGATAGCGGTCATCCAGGCCGCCAGAAGCTGCACCTGAACTTGGCAGGAATGTGCCAGCAAGGGCCGTCACCAATTTTATTGAACCGAATTACATTTCGGAGGTGCCGATAACCATCAGTGATGTCGCAGCACCGAGGCGAATATCCTTTATTGGCAGATACTCTGGATCGTCAAGAAATGCCTTAGCTGCTGCTTTGTCTGCGAACTCCACTATCAATAGCCGCTTGGGAGACCAGTCGCCTTCTACCGTTTCAAAATCAGATAGTCTATGGGTTATCTTCCCGCCATGTTTCTCAATAAGTGGCCGCACCAATGTTGGATACTTTGAGTATTCTTCTGGATCGTGTATGTCCATATCAAGGATTGCATACGCCTTCATATATATCTGACTCCGAGTTCAATAATGGGAAATAAGACGTTACTACAATCACAGCATAGCCCAGAGAGGAGAAAGTAAGCGAAAGCGACCGCATTGCGTTAGCTGCCGTCAGGGGTCTCACCGATCTCGTCTGCTCCTCACCCGAAAGCCGCCATTTAGATCGCCCAGGGAACCCTCCCAGCTTGGCTGAAATGTGCCAACTGCGGCCGGTCAGTGATCCCGGGTGCTCTGTACGCTCGTCCGGCGACCTCAGTGAGTGCCCTCAACTTCGTATTAAGTGGAAGATCCAACTGCTTAGCTGTTCCCCAATTAATCTTTGTTATCTTTTCCTGCTAGTATCGCATCAACGAACTCAACAAATTTGGGTTCCAACAATCCCCGCGTATGCGGACTAGTTTCCCAAGTCTTGCGCATCCCTGGCGTATCCAGTAGTCCGTCAATTACATGCGCAAGCTCTGCCAAATCATCTTTGTGGGTCGTTGATGCATACTGTCCCCAGTACATCCAGAAATAGTAGGCGTTCGCCCAATCTACAGATAATGCTCTTTCTGGGGTTATCCCGGCAGCTTTACCTAAATCCTCGTAATACTCTTCCCAGCCAAAACTCTCTACTTGATCATGTGCAACTTCGGGGTTGGAAATCATTGCAAGAGCCATTTCCCGCACACCCCGCGCTCTCTCTAGTCGGTTCTGATCTGCGGTGGCATTTTTTGCGTGCCGCACTTGAATCGCAAGATAGCCGAGTGTAAGGACGACAGCTGCTGCTCCCAGTATTTCTCCAATTGCTCCTATAGCTTCCCAGTTCATGTGTATCATCCAGTTATTATGGCTGAATCCAGAATATCCCACAGCGCCAGGGATGTCTCCTTCGCGTCGTTAGCCGCCATCAGGGTGAATACCCGATTATGTCTCCTCCCAGCCCGAAAGCCGCCATTCAGGTCGCCCTCGGAGCTCTCCCAGCTTGTCCGAAAGGTGCCGATACTGTTGAAAAACTCCGGCGGTCGTAAATCCAAAAGAAACGACACGCACGAGAGTTCGATGCTTTGGGTATTTGCCACCTGAAACTGGTTTTAGGCCACTCTCCGCACGAAATTTTGACCGTCTCGAACCCCCGCTGGAACCGAACAGAGTTTTTCAACAGTATCTGCCAGAAAGCGACATTTTCTTGCACTGAATTTAGCTTGACCCTGATTTTTCATCCAGCCGGTACCACGGTAACGACTCTATCCATGGGAGCGGCAATGAGTTTTTGTCGGACAAGCGCGCGTTGAGTCTATCTCGCACCTGACGATGGAATTGTCCGCATAGGGTATTCCACCAAGTCGCCCCCCCTGGACACGTAATCAGCCCCAAAATATTGTCTTCAAAGGTTCGTATTTGCGCTTTAGTCTCCGGCAAATCTTGTTGCCCGAAAAGAAAACTCTGATACACGATCACATGATTGAGGAATATTATGTGTACACGCAGCTGATCATTGCGACTGAGGCTGGACCAGTCATTGAGACCGATTCTAATGATGTGCGCTATATCTTCTTTTTTGAAGTCTTCAATACTGCCAGTAAAGTGTGACAGCAATTCGCGAGAAGATTCTGCTGCAGCTATCGCGCGAACTTCTCGGGCTTGAATAGCGATGTAAACGAGAGTGACGAGTACAACTATCGACCCGACGAAGTCACCAATTGCTCCAAGTGCATCCCAGTTCATTCTCATACCCCTTTGTTATTAATGTTACACAAGGATAGAACGAATCTGGGTGACATGGGTAGGTGTGAAAACGGCCGTACTGTGGTTTGGCCCCTCTAAATCGGACCACCTCGTTAAGCACTATACTGTGCGAGGAGGTGTGTCATGACAAAAAGAAAGCGCTACAGCGCGGAGTTCAAACGACAGGCCCTGCGGCGGGCAGCCGAGCCTGGTGTAACTGATGCCCTGATCTGCGAGGAGCTGGGGGTCAGTACCCGGCAAATGTGACGATGGAAAGATCTGGTGCACGAGCATGGTGAAGACAAAGCTTTTCCAGGCCACGGCAAAAGCCGGGATGATGAGATCACCAAACTCAAACGAGAGTTGACGAGAGTCACTGAGGAGCGTGATTTTTTAAGAGAAGCGGCGAGGTACTTTGCCAAGGAATCGAAGTGAGATACGGCTGTATCCACCGACGTCGCAACCAGTTTTCCATCAGGATGATGTGCCAACTCCTCAAAGTATCCAGGAGCGGCTACTACGATTGGTGCACTCGCAGTGAAAGCACTACCAGCAGACGCAATCGTGAGTTGACGCTACTGATTCGCCAACTGCATTTGGAAAGCAACGGTGTCTACGGAGCCCGCAAGATCCGCCGGGATCTCATGGAAATAGGCGAACATTGTGGCCGCCACCGAGTAGCCCGATTGATGCGCCAATCGGGACTCAAAGGGTGTCCGAAGCGGCGATTTCGTCGCTATGCAAATAGTCCGCCCAATCATTCTGTAGCAGCGAACCTGCTCAAGCAGAACTTCAAGGTTGCTAAAATCAACGAGCGATGGTCTTCGGATATAACCTTCATCTGGACGCGTCAGGGCTGGCTGTTCCTTGCCATAGTCATGGATCTTTACTCCCGGCGCATTGTGGGCTGGGCTATGGATCGAAGAATCAGTCGACACCTGGTCGTTGATGCCATGACGATGGCGCTGGCCCAGCGCGACAAGCCCGCCTTGCATCATTCGGATCGTGGGGTGCAGTACACGAGCGATGATTTCCGTGATTTGCTGTCCAAGCATGGTATTGCATGCAGCATGAGTGCCCGTGGAAGTTGTTACGATAATGCTCCAGTGGAAAGTTTTTTCTCGTTACTCAAGCGGGAGCGGATTCAGCGACAAACATACAAAACCAGAGAGGAGGCAAAAGCTGATGTGTTCGATTACATCGAGGTATTCTACAATCGGAAAAGGCGGCACGCTTATCTGGGCTATACCAGCCCAGTTCAATTTGAGAAAGAGGCCGCAAGACTAAATTGAGTGGTCCGAAATGTGAGGGCCAAACCACTGCGTCGTTAGCTGCCAAAGCTACTATCACACCATCCCGTCTGCTTTGCTCCCGATAGCGGTCATCCAGGTCGCCCTCTGAACCCTCTCAGCTTGTCTGAAAGGTGCCACGAAGCGACATCGTCACTAAATCACAGCCAATAAAAAAAACCTTTGAGCAGCCTCGAGGGGAAAGGCGCAGTCAAGCGCCTGCACCTAACGATTTTTCCGGCGTCAATTCAGCAGTAAAGATGAGTGGCCCTGTATCCATGTGCAATGCTTCTTCATTAATATATTGTCGAAATCTAGCAGAATACACTAGCTGATCTCGCTGCCACCAAAGCAGGCAGCCTGGGGTCTTGAGAGAGCTCGCCATTCGGTACGCCCACCCTTCCCAAACGTCGTCGGGAATGGCCTTGGATTGATATTGGAAATGTATGTTTTCAAAGTTCCGAAAGTAGCTTGTCATGAGCAAATAGAACCGAGTCCGTTCAGAGATCGTGAGTTCTTCGGGATGCATCATACCCCTGCTAAATATATCCGATCTCTCTTCCACATAAGCTAGCTCTCTACTAAACGTAGACATGGTAGACACAATAGCCTGGTAAGACGCGCTGTGCGTCGATTTGGTGTTCTGACGCACTTGGTACGCAAGGTAGAGTAGTGTCACGATGACGGTAATGCCGCCTAAGAAATCGCCGATGTTTCCTAGATCCTCGAGCATTATCTGATGCCTAACTACGAGTTAGTCGGAAATGATTCTGTTGAAAAAGCGGATTTGTGATTTTCAAGAGCGTCCCCTATGAGTAAAAATTCGGTAGTAGATGCCAGTGTAGCCCAAACGGCTGTTCTGCGTCGTTAAGGGCCTGTCGCTCAAATCTAGCTCTACGGCAGCTTCCGGCCCGTTAAGGGTCATCCACAGCCACCTGAGCCCGCTACCAAGAGGGCACATATGTGGCAGAAATTGTCATTCTTCCGCGCTACATTTTTGCATATGCCTATCAACAAACTCGATAAAATTGTTGCTGAGTAGGGGCTTAGTAAATGGCCCTTTTTCCCAAGAATATTTAATGGCAGGGGATTTGCTATAGAACTTGCCAATAGTATGCCCCAACTCATCCAGGTCCGTTTTGTTGTTGGTTGAAGAATACTGGCCCCAGTGTAACCAAATCCAGTACAGGCTGATTGCGTCGGCTCTCATAGCTTCCTCTGCTCTTATACCGAGAGCCTCAGAAAGTTCTTCATACCAAGCCCAATTATCGTTGGCGGCGACGTTGCTTTGGTTAATTAAATCGTTGGTGGCACAAGCCAGCTGATAATCACATACACCCTTCGCCCTCGCCAATCTATTGGCATCTGCAGCGGCATTCTTTGCGTACCGCACTTGAGTAGCCAGATATACCAGCGTAATAAGGACGAGTATTGCGCTCAAACTTTCGCCCAATGCTCCAATTGCTTCCCAGTCCATTCTCTCGTCTCCTTTTTGAAGTTACACAAGGATAGAACGAATTTGGGAGAAATGGGTAGGTGTGAAAATGGCCGCTCCGCGTCGTTAGCAGTCATTTCCCTGGGGCAGCTGGAAACCCAAAAGTGCCCGCTTTGTGCCAGGAACAGACGCCCTTCTACTAAGGGCGGCATTGCCGAAATTCGTCTATGCTGATGACAGGTAGGCTCAGGGCACGAACATGCAGCTAGAAGTAATAAGTGTCGCGGCGGAGACGGTAGGCGCTCTCGGCGTATTGATCACCCTCATATATCTTGCGATCCAGACACGAGACAACACTCGTGTCCTTCGAGCCAAGGCAATTTGGGACGCACAAACATCATTTGTTGAAGTCAACGAGCAGTTGGGTGATGGCGGCCTAGTTAGCGAGCTGGTTTATCGTGTATTGCAGCCCGGGGAGCAGTTCTCGGACTATGAAACGTACCTTCTGCAGAGGTTCCTGCGAGGTTGGATGCAACGAATGGAGGCCCAATTCGCGCTCTACACGGCGGGCATCCTTGATGAGGACGTCTGGTTGCTTCGAAGACGCTATGCGAAGGCAGTTCTTCAGCGACCTGCCTTGGCCGAGATCTGGGAACTCGAGAAGAAAAACTCTATGTTTACCCAGGCGTTTGTCCATGCCTTAGATACCGTTGACGAGCATGAAATTGCCGGTTTTTCTGGCGTCCATCAGCAAACGTAACATGATGCTGATGACTGCTTCGGGTCGATAAGGGCCGGTCGCTCAAATCTAGCTCTACGGCAGCTTCCGGCTCGTTAAGGGTCATTCACCGGCCCTTGAGCCTGCTGCCTGGAGGGCAAATATGTGCCAACTACGGTCAATAGGCTAGAAGTGACTAGTGAACCGGGTAAAGTCCATTTATACAGTTAATGGGGAAGCTCACATCTACTTATCAAGTCAGAGCAGCTAGAAAACAAATGTGTCCCCTTTAATCTTGGAGGTCGATGAAAATCCAGCGACGCGCAATCATCTGTGGATCCTAATGGCAATGATCACATTGTCGTTGAGCATCGAGATCCTCTATCGTCGGGTCGCAGGGCGCAAAATCCACTTGGCAAACAGCAGCACTAGCGCTAGCGGGGCAACCAAGGATTCGACTTAGGTCTAATAATGCAGCCCATTTCTAGCGACTATAATTAGGTCAAGTTAAGACACCGCTTCGTATTACGGTACCTCTACCTAAGGCGAGATGAACAGGAAGATAAGACTATGACCAAGATCGTTACCGCTATCTATGCATCAGAAGAAACCCTCGTGAACGTTCGCGACGATCTTGTCTCGACCGGAATTCCACAAGACAAAATCCGTATCAATAAGGAAAAGCGACAGGTACAGGTAATGTCGCCAGATGTAACCGAGAGTGAGATTATTGAAATAATGAACCGCCACAAACCCACGCAAATCGACACCTGAGGCAGCTATTACTTGCTACCCTCGATAACGCACGGCCTGGCCGTGCGCCATTCGAGTGGTGTCAGCCTCTCGCATGCCAGCAGGTTTTGCTTTCATGGCCGTGAGGAGTGCTAAGCCGGCTGCGTTACAGGAAGCCGTGCTGCGCGAGGGCATATACATCAGGGTTGGCTAGGCAATTAGCTTGCTTGTCCCGCCAGTAGCTACCGGGGCGTCCCTAACGGAGCTGTCCACACCCTCGGCCCCAAAGCGGACATCGAAACAGCCCATTTGCTACTGAAAACCGTCTCAAATGAGGTGGCAGCGGTCCTAGCTTCTCGCTGAATCTGGGGCTGGCTGGCCAATGAGCTAATGGCTCTTATGCGTCGTTTGGTTTTGCTTCGCTTTAGTGGACGGTTTCATATAATCCGCATGCCCACTTCTCGAACGCTGCGGGACTGATATTGCCCAAATACCCGTGGCGTCTTTTTCGATTGTAGAACACCTCAATGTATTCGAACACATCGGACTGGGCTTCAGCCCTCGTACGATAATTGACACGATTCACTCGTTCCCGTTTCAGAACTCCAAAGAAACTCTCCACGGCCGCATTGTCATAGCAATTGCCCGACCCACTCATGCTGGATGTGATACCGTTTTGTTCCAGCTCGTTAAGGAACTCATCGCTTGTGTACTGAGGACCACGGTCAGAGTGGTGCACCAAACCCTCGGCGGGCTGACGACGACCTATCGCCATTCTCAGCGCATCGATGACAAGGTAGCGGCTCATATTGCGATCCATTGACCAACCCACGATCTTGCGTGAATACAGGTCCATCACAATGGCCAGGAACAGCCAGCCCTGAGATGCATGAATGTAGGTGATATCTGAAGCCCAGCGTTCGTTAGCCTGCTCGGCGCGAAAGTTCTGAGCAAGCACGTTTGAGGAAACCAGATGGCCCGCAGCCTTGGTTGACTTGACCCGAAAACGCCGCTTTGGACAGCCTCTGAGGCCCGCTTCACGCATTAACCGCGCGACCCGATTGCGGCCAACCCTAAAACCTTCGTCATGCAGGTCGGCACGAATTTTGGGGCTGCCATAAACGCCACCACTGTCGGCATGGCAACGACGAATGACGCGAGTAAGTTCTCGGTCCATTTTTGCCCTGACTGACTCTGGGCGAGTTCTCCAGGCGTAATAGCCACTCTTGGAGACGTCGAGTACGCGACACATCATTGAAATGGGATACTGGTGACGGCGGTGGTCAATGCACCGGAACCTTATTTTGATTCCTTGGCGAAGAACACAGCCGCTTGCTTTAGGAAGTCGCGCTCCTGCGTCACCTTGGCCAGCTCCCGCTTGAGCCGAGTCAGCTCCTCATCACGGCTTTTTCCTTGCCCTGGGAACGCATCTGCGCCGAGCAAATGCAGTTCGTCTCTCCAGCGGCGGAACTGTCGGGCACTGATACCAAGTTCTTTACAGACCGCGGCATCCGTCATGCCCTCATCACAGGCTCGCTTGATGGCCTCGCGCTTGAACTCAGGGCTGTATCGCCGATAGCTTCTCTTCTTTGTCATGGAAGACCTCCGTGCGCATGATTGCGCTCATTTTAAGGTGTCCACTAAATCGGAGCAAAACCAAACAGCGGCCATTATGGGCTCTCACGTTAATTGAGAAATCATCACGATGAGTGACTCAGATGCGAGGGCTTTCCATACCCAGGTTTTCTTGGACGATAACCGGCCTCTCCCATTCAGGGGGACCCCAGAGGTGCTTCAGGCGGCAACTCAGCGGGCCCGGCCTGGTTATATCCTTGAACATGCCGGTGTATTCCCGAAATGTCAGTTTGATAGGGTTAAACCCTGGCGCTGAATTAATCAGGCTAACCACCCCATATTCAACCTGTTCATCCTCGGACTCCACAGCATAGGTCCCGAACAGGTGGTCCCAGATCATTAGCACACCACCCATATTGCGATCCACATAGCCAGGGTTCCTGCCGTGGTGCACGCGGTGATTTGACGGTGTGTTGAACACCCATTCGACAGGCTTTGGAAATTTCCCAAACCATTGTGTGTGGGGAAAGATCTGGAATATCAGGTTTGCAGCCAACATCAGCAATACAGATTCCGGTGTGAACCCCAGTATCACCGCTGGAATAAAAAAGATGTAAACACCCACGAAGGCATAAAGAACGCTCTGGCGGAAAGCGACGGTATAGTTGAAATGCTCCGATGCATGGTGCACCTCATGTACTCCCCACAAGAAACGCACACGGTGTGCAGTCAGGTGGAACAGGTAGAAGCAAAAGTCCACTAACAGGAACAGCACCAACAAACTCGCCGGTGTCAGCTCGAGAGAGAACAGCCTGAATTGATAGAACCACTCATAGGCCGGCAAGACCAGCACCACCACCATGACCCCTTCGGCAAACAGAACGTAAATAACCCCCATCGCGATGCTGGCGGCTGAGTCCCGAATATCGAAGATGTTAGTTCGCCGGAAATGGAACCATTCAACAGTGGCGAGCAGGAGAATGACAGGAAGTGCCGACAGGGTCAGTAATTGGCTGGCTGGCAGGGCGAAGAGCAAATTCTGGATAGTGAGCGCAGCCTCTCCAAAATGTTGCGAAATCATGGCCGGCTCCCGATAGTCGTCCGGTGCAAGAGACGGTCATGTCCTTCGTATCCGCCTGTTGCCCGATGAAGGACGCAGCGGTTGTCCCACATGACCAGCATGTTGCTCGACCACTTGTGGCGGTATTGAAACTGTTCGCTGGTTTGCCATTGGTGAAGTTCCAGTAAGAGATCTGAGGCCGCGTCCTGCTCCATACCCTCTATACCAACGATATAGCCGAGACAACCGAACAGGCTTTCCCTGCCGCTTTCCGCATGTACCTTTATCAGCGGATGCAAAAGAGAGTCCCTGGCAGCCTCAGAGGCCTTTACCCGCATACTGCGACCGGATCCCTCATCCGCTTTGCCGTACAGGCCCTCGGGTGCATACCCTCCCGCGGCCGAATGGACTGCATGGCGACCCTCAATCCTGGCCCTCAAGGTCGAAGGCATTTCTTCAAGTGCCTTGTACTGGTTTGCAAACAGCGTGTCTCCGCCGGATTCAGGAATCCTGATCCCGTAAAGGCAGGTGCCAGCGGGTGGGTTACGTTGAAAGCTCCAGTCGGTGTGCCATGCTTCTGCAAATATAGAGGAAGTCTCATCTGCGTTACGTTGAATGGCGATGATATGCTCTCGGCCGGGTATTGTTTGTACGAAAGGGTCCTCACCGAAATCGCCAAAGTAACTAGTGAACCGCTCCAGGTCATCATCGCTGAGAGACTGATCCGGAAAGGCGAGAACACCGTGCTCAACCCACGCTTGGCGAATACCGGTAACAAGGGATTCCCTAAGCTCCTTACTTAAATCCACACCAGTTACCACTGCGCCACAGGCCTGGCCACTAAGTCTTATCGTCATACCCATGATATCAATCCCATCCTCTTTGCTTCACTTCCAATGATAGGTAGACCAAACAGCACATGATTGACATACTACGCCATTGTTTATACATATTACGCCAATGGCATTGGGCGCATGGTAATTCGAATATCGGGCAGTTTTAGCCAGATTCTCCGCTTGTGGATGGTGCGCAGAGGTGTTTTCTGCGAGCGGCTGGAGACAATGCTGGGCCTGGCCTCGCAACAAGAGACCGTGAGCGTTGAGGACTGGCGTGAATTATTAAAGGAGGCTGAAGAACTTTGCCCCGGTCAGCCAGTGGGGCTGCAGATTGGGTCTGAAGTACAGGTCACTCATGCCGGCGTGTTGGGTTACCTGTTGCTCAATAGTGATAATCTTGCGGATGCATTGGAGACTTACCTGCTCTGTGAAAGACACTTTTATGGTGTCAATTTTGCCGAGCTATCGCGGGTTGATTCGGGATGGATGCTTGCGTGGCCTGATCAGCTTGGGAATGAAAATGCAGCGTTCGTGCAGGTCGGCCTGACGGCGCTTGTTACCTTTCTTCGTCAGCGATTCCCTGGGGGTTGTGACCTCTTGTCCGTCTCTATGACCGGTTATGAGCCGGGTGACATCGCTCCCTTTCAGGAATTTTTCGGCTGCCCCGTCACGTTTAATTCGGTATACCCCGGGTTAACATTTGATGCAGATACGATTCACAGGTCTAGCCCTGGGGCCCTACCAGAAAACTTCCGCGAGATGCGCCAGCAACAGCAGGTCGCGTTTTCCACTGTGGCGGCTACCGACGACCCCTTCCTGAAGTGCCTGCAATCGGTGTTGTTGAAGTCGATTCCAGAGGGTGGCGCAACCCTGCCGAAAGTCGCGCAGGGAATGAATCTTTCATCCAGGACGTTACAACGCAGGCTGGCCGACTATAAGCTCTCATATCAGGCACTGCATGACGCTGTGCGAGAACAGCTCGCCCGTCGCTATTTATCCCGTACTTCCCTTATGCTGTCTGAAATCCCTCTTTTGCTGGGCTACTCTGATCAAAGCGCATTCAACCGTGCGTTCAGAACTTGGACAGGAATGACGCCGGGCCGATTTAGGCAACAGGAGAGAACGGGGCGGCGTAAAAGAGTTGGAGACGGTCGACCTGTTTAAAAAAGACAAAGATAACTAGGCATGGCCGCTTTGAGGGGCGGTCTTTACGACTGGCGGAATCTGGGGCTGCCGTACTGATCAGCGAATGACCCTTGTGCGTCGGTAGCCGCCAAAGAGCGGATGGGCTATTTTGTCTCCTCCTCACCCGAAAGCCGTCATTCAGGCGGAGCTGGCGGCCCAGCCAGCTTGGCAGAAAGTTGCCATGAAGGGGCATGGCCACAGATCGGCTCTCATCGGGGCGTGGGGAGCTATTCCGTGCTGCTTCGCCAATTATCAAACCTCAGTATATCCTTGTTGGAGGTCGAACAACGAGGGGATAGAGATGACTGAAGCCGAGGCTTTCGAACTGATAATGATATGCGTCGATACGGCAGTAACCTGCTTCAGCATATATGTCACTATCGCGTTTGCATATTTGACAGCGTCATATTTGGTGGGTGCAATGCTTTCAACTTTTCAGACGTTGGTTTTGTCTGGACTATATGTGTTTACCTCAGGGGTCCTAATACTAACTATGTATCTTGTAATAGTGACTTATTTCGAACTCCGAGCGGGAGTACCTGGGGGTATCGCTGCCATGGATAGTATTCCGCTATGGAATGAGGCTCTCTGGGCGTTCTACCCAACTTCCGCCTGCACTGTAGGGGTTATTGTAGGCTTATTTTTCAACTGGAACATCAGACACCCCAAGACTGAGCGACCGCTGTGAGGTGAAATCGGCGATAGCCAGTGCCTGATCATGAGGCGTGCTGGCAGACGTGATTTCGACCGCAATGCGTCGGCAGCGGCCCAAGAGTAATCCAGCACCCCTGGTCCGCTGTTGCCCCGTTAGCGGCCATTCAGACAGCCCTGGAGGGGCTCACAGCTCGGCCGGAATGTGCCAGCTGCGGTCGTAACGCCATGCCAGCTTTCAGGCTGATGCTCCTGCTGGGCTACTTTCGCTTTCGCCTAAAAGCCGCCGCTAGCCTAACCATCCGTTCATATCCGCTTTCGACCTTTAGCGGAAATGTTTTGAGGTTCGTGGTAGGATTTTTCGAAAGATTATTTGGGGCGGAGAAATAGGATGGGTGATGAGCCAACACCAGAAATTGAAAAACCTACGCTGCCCCCAAGACGTTTCTCGCGAGAAAAACTAGAGGTTGCTGCCTTAAGCGCAGAGGTCATAGGAGCGGTAGCAGTCGTGCTCACTATTGCTTTTCTTGCGCTGCAGATTTCTGCAAACAACAAGCTTTTGGTAAGTCAGACATACTTTAACTTTCTGGAGGTTGCGCATCAGCCCATCGCTATGCCGGTACTGGACGCTGACTTCAACGCGTTGCTACAGAAATGTACCAACACCCCGGATGAAACGACACCTGCGGAGTGGGAGCGCTGCAGCAGCTTCTATTTCATTATGTATAACAGCTGGGAATATACGTACTACCAGAGTGGAGACGACGCTCTACCCAAAGGACTTCATGAAGGGGCTGATGCTTACTACAGAGGCTTCCTGAGCAAGCCTGGATATCGTAAATGGTGGCCAGAGTATCGTATTGGATATGGCGAACCTTTCAAGTCTTACGTTGAGGAACTGTTCATTGCTGCAGCGCCGGAGCCACCGCTGGAAGTACATGACACGACTGAGTGAGTACAAAGCTACCGTTACACCCTACTCGACACAAATTTCCGCTCGTCGTCAATCTCAGAAAGCAGACTATCCCTTCTAAGATCAAAATGGCGGCTAAGAGGTGATAAGGGACTAAATCCAGGCTCCTGAACCGCCCTCCGTTTCGGCCGCTATCGCCTAGAAGCGTTATCTGGTTTAGGCTTGCCGAAATCTCCGCTTTCGAGCCAAGTCGGACGGTCGGCAGCCTTGAGTGTCAGGATTTTTTACACGTCTCCGCTGGCGGACATTCGCAAGTGCGGCCTAAAACAGCCGATTTTGACCCAAACCGCCCTTCAGCCCGGCTTCTGACCGAGTTTAAATGCGCCCCATGGTTTAGCCATTTCGTGAGGCTTCCGTTTCATCAAGTCATCGCTGATGTAGTCCTGAAAGGCATCTGCGAACATATAACTGCGCTCCGCCCAGAATGCCTTCCCACCTAGCGTTGACAGAAAGTTCATCACGACAAACTCCCAGGACCGCCAAAGCTCTGGCGACAGCGAGCCTTCCTGCCATTTGTAGAACGCATTCTGCGTATACGACAAGAAACTCATGAAAACGGCAATGAACTGCCCTTTCTCCGTAGGATTTAGGCCCCCATACTCTCGCATCCCCCGGGTTGTGATTTCCATGAGTACATCGTCACCTTGAAGAGACGTGTACCACGTCGACAAGTTCTCATGCACAGACTGAGCAGCAGACGATTGAACCGCAGTGGTGTTTTCTCGAACTTCAAGTCCAACGAACGCGAGTGAGACTATGACCGCTAGCGCAGCGAGCACTTCCGTTATCTTGTGCGCAGTATCAAGATTCAAATGGGTCACTCCTCTGGTCTAACCCTCTGCCGGGTGTGTCGGTGTAAATATACGAGTTTCTTGTCCCAACGAACAGGGCATCTTGGCTGGCTAGGGCGACTTCTGACCGAAAGCGGCCCCTCGCAGTTCGCCAAGAAACCGGCAGCTGTGAGGTGGAATCGGAAGTCGCGCCGCTTAGAATCTGGCGTTGACTGCATATTCTGCTTACGACCGCTCCGCGTCGAAAGCAGTCTTTTTCCTGGGGCAGCTGGAAACCCAAAAGTGCCCGCTTTGTGCCACTTTGCGTCATTGGCTCCACTGGGCCTTCTCTTCGGTCTGCTTGCTGATTCCGATCTGCTTTCTTCTGGAAGCCGTATTCCTATGGTTGGGACTACAACGCCCTTCTGCCAAGCTATTGCAGCAGACAAATCGATTAATGCTATCTGGATTGGAGCATGGGATGCAGATACACTCGGCGTTATTCGTTCTGATTAGGCTACACAGCAGTCTCGAGGCATCCATTGATATTTCAACGCATTGCAAAGGCGTTACGCGACCAAGATTGGACGGTTTTTTTCATCGAATTCGTGCTTGTTGTGGCCGGAGTACTGGTTGCTCTAGAAGTAGACCGCTACAACGAGAGCCTTAAAGAGCGGGCGGAAGAACTTGATTTTTTGGTGGCGCTCGAACGAGATGTTCAGCGCGACATCAATGACTTGCAAAGAGTTTTACAGACCGTAAAAAGTGTTGAGAGCTTCGGGCGAAGTGCCTACTCGACGCTGGGCGCTCAAGGGTGCCGGACCGGAGAATGCTGGCTCGAAATTGTAGAATTGTTTCACGCTTCGCAATGGCTTGACGTTAGCTTGAACAAAGCCACGTATGAGGAAATGAAGCGCCTCGGTCTGCCCGAAGACTCGCAGTTGAAGGACAGATTAGAGCAGTACTACGCAACGGGGGAGGCCCGAAAGATTCTAACGAGAGATTTGCCCGAGTACCGTGAGCTCGTGCGCTCAATTGTGCCACCCACGATGCAACAGTACATATGGTCCAACTGTTTTACCATTTCAGGTCGCGTCGAGACGTATAACATTGATGACTGCGCTTCACCGACAACCGAATCTTCGGCAAGAATGGTAATTGAGCAACTTCAGCGAACACCGCAAGTCATGAAGGCATTGACCTTTTGGTTAAGCAACCTCAGTGCCACTAGCCTGACTCTTCCACAACAAATTGATGCTGCCGAGCAGCTGAAACAGTTGATTCACTCAAACGTCAAGGGCTGACACCATCCTAATGGCCGTTGTGCGTCGTTAGCTGCCGTCGATGGTCTCGCCCGATCTCGTCCGCTTCTCACCCGTTAGCGGTCATCCAGGAGGCACTGAAAGCTGCCTTTGCATGACGGCTTTGTGCCGATACTGTTGAAAAACTCTTTGGGTGCAAAATTCCAAAAACATGACGTGAACGAGAGTTCGATGCTTTGGAAGTTTGCCATCCCAAAACTGGTTTCAGGGCGCTCTCCGAATGAAATTTTGACTATCTCCGACCCCCGCCTGGAACGAGCAGAGTTTTTCAAAAGTATCTGCCACGAAGGGACATTGCGCCATGCCAGCTTTCAGGCTAAAAGCACAATTTGGCTACTACCACTTGTCCTCCTAAGAGTCATTCGCGCAATGGTATCGTAATTGGTAAAAAACAACTCACGAATGGTCATTCGTCCGCCTCTCTCCCGTTATGAAGCCTTGACCTGAATCAAACAAAAACATGGTTTAGCCAATCTTCGGCGTATAGAGGCTTGCCTTTGGCGCGCTCAGACATGCAGTGCTAATCCCTTGACGCATATAATAAACCTATGAAATTTGGGGGAATGCGTTGCGTGGCAGAAAAGGCGCAATGAGGTCATTCCAGAAATCTGATGCCGAGGAGGGCTAGGCCAGTGAAAAAATCCAAATGGTTTTTGCTACTCGTGGTATTGATTTCCGCTTTTGCGCTCGCCCAGGTCTATAGATGGATCGATGAAGAAGGGGGCATTCATTTCGGTGATAAACCCCCTGAAGAGGTCGATGCCAAAGAGCTTATATTGCCGGAAGGTCCCTCAGAGAAGGAAATCGTTCAGGCCCAGGAGGATTTGCGCAAACGTCTCGAGGCGAGAAAAAATGCTGAAGAAGCAACTCAATCCGTGGGGCGAGATGCCGAAGCCCCCGCGCTTGAAAAACGCGAGTCCGAAGTAGGTATCGAATCTATTCGTAATGAAGAGTTTGTCTGCTTTACACCCCTGTTAGCATTTGTCGAAGGCGAGTCTGCCGAGCGTTTTGTTCCAATCACACCGACTGAACTAACAAATAAGCAGCAGATTTTGCTCAAAAAACGATTTGGCGAAATCGGAAGGTATTGGCGAGGCGAGATTACAGAGGTAGTTTGCACCGGCAATTCTTCAGAGCCTGACAAAAAGTCCTTGGAATTCGAGGCAAAGGCCGTTGTTGATTGGAACACTCGTGAGTCTAGACTGGTGGTTGAGACGAATTCATTTGGCAAGGATGACAAGAGCGTCGACGAGCTGACTCAGATGTACAAAGTGGGCGATGCCCTGTACATCAGTAGCGGTAAAATTCTATCTGAGGGGTGGTCCAACATAGCTGTCAAAGGTAATAAAGTCGAAATACTGTCTCTGGAGCGGGATACCCTTACTTTCTTAATCAAACGCCGCTCAGATCGTGCACATAGAAACGCGGAGATACGTTACCTGAAATTGACAACGAATCAGCTTGTATTCAAGGAAATTTATTTCGCCAATCATATCTTGACGGGGTGGAGAACCTCGGTTCTCCACAAATAGAAATTGCCGTACTCATGATTTAGGCCAGAATCAGCAAGGAGCCGGGTATTCGCTGACGATTTATTATCAGTATGTCAGCACAACGTAGTCGTATTCGCCCGTCAAATCCGAGGGTGTGCATGATGACCGTTATGAGGTGATGGAACCGGTAGTCGGGGCTGGGCGGGATTCTCTACGTTTCCCCGATGACCAAATGTCTCCTTTGCGTTAGCTGCCGTCAAGGCCAATCCCTGATCTGGTCCGCTCCGCTCCGGTCAGCGGCCATTCGCGGAGCCTCAAACCTATCCCCTGAAGGGCAAGTTTGTGCCAGGAGCGGTGCTTTATAGAAATAGACCCATCAACTGGATTGGCGAATTTTATACAGACTGGTGACCAGTTCCACCGCGCTGATCCCCACCAAAACAACTACTAGTGCCCATAGAAACACTTGGCCGCGTAATGGCAAGTCTAAACTGCCAAATAGCAACCATGCCCCTAAGACCGCTCCGCCGCACAGGTTAATTATTACTGCGCCAGTCAATCCCAATCCGACGCCAGAACCGTTCAAATTTCGGCTTTCGAGAAACAGCGCAATCGCTATACCGAAAAGCACTCCACCCAAAATGTTGGGATAAAAATTACGGGGCGCACCCGGGACTCCAAGGAATTCGACCAAAGAGCTGGGGAATACCAATAACAGTAGCCCAAGTGCTAAGTTAATCGATCCATCTATTATCAAGAGTGTACTGCGTTGCATCTTTGATACCGAATTGAATTATTCCTTAGGTATTTGTGAGTAAAAAGCGGCCGGTCGTCCTCAAGAATAGCGGCCCTACCAGATGACGGCAATGCGTCGTTAGCTGCCCTGGGGTATATCAGACGGGGATGTCTCCTCCACACCCGAAAGCCGCCATTCAGATCGCCCTGGAATCCCTCTCAGCCTGTCTCAAAGGTGCCAACTGCGGCCCTAGCGTCACGTTGAGTTTCACCTTGAAGCCACAATAGGGGAACTACCGTTTTTACCTGTTTTGGACATCCGCCGGAGGAACTCGCTGCAGAGGAGTTTCTGCGTGATGAATAACTCGCAACCATCCCAAATAGACGCTTTACAAATCGCAGACAGACGCTTTGAGTGCTAGCTCCGAGCTAATAGTTACCTATATTGATTGGTCAACACCGCACCGTCATTTCCTACGATTACAAAGTAAGCCGGTGTCGCACCGTCATCAACCCACGTCATACCACCGAGTTGTGCGGTTGTGCCGGTGCGAATAATGATTCCCGGATCACCGTCCGGACTAACAACAAAGGTTCCCGCCGACCCCACCGTACCCAGAACCGGGCTTTGTGGTAGAGCGGAATCCCACTGAGTTGCAGCGACAAAATTAATATCGGAGGTTCCGGGGATATGTGAGGTCCACGTGATGCCGTCGGGACTGGTTAGGATCGTATCGTTCGAACCCACCACAGTGAATTGGCTGCCGTCCCAGGAAATATCATTCAGGTCATTGTTGGTAGAATTTGGTAGCTCTTCCCAGGACGAACCATCAACGCTGTTGAGAATGGTGCCTTTCGTGCCGACAACCACGATTCGATCATTATTATTGGCCACCGCATTCAATGAAGTAGTGGCGACATTGGCGCCAGCATCCTGCAATGTCCAGACACTGCCATCGCCGTTGCTGGTGACTATGGCGCCACTCTTCCCAACGGCAATATACCTGTCGCCCAACCAGGCGACGTCTTCCAAATTTAAAGCCCCAGGCAAATTACTCAAATTCTCACGGTTCCAGTTGGTTCCATCCCCGATCAGCACCGTGCTACCAGCACCTACAATCAGAAATTGGGAGTTGACATTCTCCCAGGTCACCCCTGTCAGGGCCTGAGGTGCGTTAGCCACAGAAGCATCAATCCAGGCGTCAGCCATACCATTTGAGCTGTTCAAAATAACACCGCTGTCACCTACCGTGACCAGCGTATCCACACCATTCCAAGCGACGTCATTGAGTGCATTATTGGTAATACTCTGTTGAGGCGTGCCCGTCACCTCAGCAGAAAGACTCGATGAACCGTCGGCTGATTCGGCCTGAACGCGATAGTAATATGCGTTTCCTGCAAGCACATCAACCCCGGAATGAGTAACGTAGCGAGTACCTTGAGCTACAGGAACAACCTCGCTACTGTTCTCCGTGACACCGGGTACATTGTCCCAATAAACCTTATAGCCTGTTACAGCAGCGTCCAGCGTCCAGGAAATCGTGTTCTCTATTTCGCTGTCGCTGCCATCTCCGGAAACAACCTGCACATTCTGTGGCGCAGCCGGAGGGGTGATCACAGGAGGAGGGTTGGAACTACTACTACCACCACCACCGCCTCCGTCGCAGGCGGTCAGGGTGAATACTAAACTGAATGCAGCAAAATACTTGAAAAAATTAAGGGGGTTTATGTTGATCATTTCCGTCTCCTGTAAAAATACCGCCATGTTGCGGTACATCTTTTCATCGCTACAAATGCCTAGCGAATACAATACCTCGTACTTGGGAAAAATATCCCAAATTAATGGCCGGTGCACTGATTTCCATCAAGGAGCTGTCAACTGGACCATTCAATGAGAATAGCGACGGGCCAACCGTAAAGACCGTGTTCATTCGTCATGCTGCTGCTGGTCCTACTAAGCCATGTCGTCGGTCTTCGACCCGTGGATTTGAGGATTCGTCCCGGTCTGGTTTTCTCTGTATTTATTAGTGCATGGATCGCGACTCAGGCTGCAATTGACGCAGAGTCTGATTGTTACAAGGCGGGGGCAACTGCTGACCATCCAGGTGATTCTCGGCTATCTATTCTGTTGAGCCCCATAGCCGGCTCCGTTGCCGGAATGGGATTACCTGGACAGTTTTGCACGCCAATCCACAGCCGGGTACTTCCTCAAATATCACACGTGATCGCGATGGCCATATTCTTGAAATTAGGGTATTGGATTATAGGTAAATGTGGGCGGTGCGGAAGCAGTTTACGAGCGTTTCCGCACTATATTTGTAGGGCAACTCGGTATGAGTGAAAAATTCTGGCATTTTAGCGATGATTATCCAATGGACTGAAATCGACTGCTCCAGCCGGAAGAGCTAAGGTGGAATCGGAAGCAATCTACTGCTGGAAACTAGATGGTGAGTCGCGGAAAGGAACGGCCGCAATGAGTAAACAGCGGCCTGTCACTGCCGAGCATATCCCACACTCTTGGGGGGGCCGCAATGCGTCGTTAGCTGCCGTCAAGGCCAATCCCTGATCTGGTCCGCTCCGCTCCCGTTAGCGGCCATTCGCGGAGCCTGAAACCTACCCCCTGAAGGGCAAGTTTGTGCCATCAACGGTCATCCGGTTTATCCGAAATTCATCGCTATACTGGTGCAGCCGATTGGTTGAGATTGCAGCCATCAATAGTCATTTGCAAGTGCTGATCGATTCTATCATCGGGGCCGCCAAAATCATGTGACTAGCCGAACAGCTCTGTCACGTGTAAGGTTTCCAATATCTTGTAGTCTTTAAATCCTGGATTATTATAATGATTCAAAAGGGTCTCTTTTTAGCGTTATTCTTAATGGCAGGTCCGGTTTTTGCTGAGTGCATGCGCGATTTTACCGGTCGTAGCGTCTGTGGCCACGGTCCATGCGCAATGGACAGGCGTGGAAATGTTTACTGCGCAAGTGACAGATATGGAACGGCGACTCAGGACGATCAAGGCAATGTAATATGTGGAAGAGGTAAATGCGCGAAAGATTTTCACGGTAATATCTACTGCTCAACTGAATCAGGCGGTGATGTTATCCGGAATGATCGAGGAGGAATAGATTGTTTCGGCACGTGCAAGCTGGCCAGCAGGGAGTTATGTGAACAGAGTATTGCAGGTCACTGATAATGCTATAAGTTGTATTCATCGCTAGATAACGTGAAATAGTGTAGATATTGCCGCGTTATAAACCCCCAACCCGGCATTACCTGTTTAGCTTGCGTTTCATATAAACAGCATGATCTGTAAGCGGCGCTCCAATTACTGAGATTACCTCCCATCCATCCGCTGCAAGCTCGTTTAGAATTTGTGTCCTCCGAACATCCAAAGAGAACCCTTTGCCTTGCTTCTCTAATGTACTCCCCCCCAGGACGCCTTGCAGGATTATGACTTGATACTCCCAACTGCCGTCATTGGCCCGAGCCGGCACCGTGACTATCAAGAGCGCACTCAGTAGAAGAATTGAACGTAATAACTTAACCATTTTCGCCACCTCACCAATTAATAGTCATGTGCTAAGACGTCATTAATCCGTTGAAATATTGCGAATTGCGACCGGATTTGAATCATCGCAATGAGTTACAGAATTTGTCCAGCGAGGATAACCGAGCTAGTAGATGGCAGCAATGCGTCGTTAGCTGCCGTCAGGACCATTTTCGGATCTTGCCCGCTCTGCTCCCGAAAGGAGTCATCCAGATCGTGCTGGAGCCCATCCAGCGCTTGAAGGCGCGGTTGAAGGAACTCGGCTCGGCGAATCCCAGCAGGTAGGCGATCTGGTTAATCGGGGTGTTCAGGCACTCCAGGTGGTACTAGGCCGATACAGCAGTTCTACCTGCAGGCGGCCATAGCCATCCTCCCGCCGACAGTGCGGGAGGGGCTGCAACTCGTAGCCGACTACCAACTGAAGGGCTGGCAGCGTCAGCTGGCAAAGGCCAGCGGCGCGCTAGCCGACCGTATCCCGCTGCACTCGGCGCCGCCCGCCCATTACCTGTATAAATAGTGGCCAATGCAGTTACCCGCGAGACATATGCAGGCCTTGCCTGCGCTATGTGCCAGTGCATCTGTCGGGCGCTAGGGCGCCACGTCCAGTGGCGACCAGCCCATGCCGTCGGGCTCCAGCCCGGTAGGTATTGTCGCGCGGCGCTCCAGTGACTGCGCGTCATAGACGGTTATCACGTGGGAGTTTGAGTGAGCGACGAACAGGCTCTGGCCATCGCCGGACAACAGCACGCCGATCGGGATGGAGCTGTCCGGCAGCATATCCCCTAAAAGCGTTTTGCGGCTGCGATCGGGCCGCACGTCGAACTGCAAACGGCTGCGCTCTTCCCGACTTTCACGGTCGATTACCGCCAGGGCATCGGCCTGCGGCAGGGTGACGTATACCCGGCCGCGCGGGTCATCGGCCTCGGCACGAATGGGAAACCCCGGCAGCCGGATATCGGCCAGCTTGTCGAGCGCACGGCTGTCGAATACCGACACGGTTGCCGCCGCGCGATTGGTCACCCATAGCTCCCGTTCGCTGCGCGCCAGGGCAATCCCCTCACTGCCTTCCCCTGCACTGAGATCGCTGAGCTTCTTGCCTGCGGCGAGGTCGATCACAGTGACCGTGCCAGAACCGATATTGGCGACATAGGCCCTGCCCAGGCCTGCGGACACCGCCACCATATGACCCACAGGCTGGTCGACCGCGATGGTCTGTGCGACCTTGAGTGCATCCACGTCCACGACCAGCAGGCTCCTCGTGCCCTCGGCAGTGACCACTGCACGCTGCTTATTCAGCCATTCCACACCATGGGGTTTTGAATCTGCGGCCAGCGCAATAGTGCCAAGCACCCTGGCGCCGGGCACGTCCACAACCGTAAGGGAGTTGCCGGGCATCTCCCGC
This sequence comes from uncultured Gammaproteobacteria bacterium, assembly GCA_963765545.1. Taxonomy (GTDB): domain Bacteria; phylum Pseudomonadota; class Gammaproteobacteria; order Pseudomonadales; family Halieaceae; genus JARRPM01. The sequence continues at coordinate 2,078,221 of CAVXWW010000004.1, forward strand.
GTACCGTAGTTGGTGACCAGGGCGCGCTGACCATCGGGAGAGACGGCGACCTCGTGCGGCCCGGCGCCGGTCGGCAGGGTCGCCCGCAGTTGCGCCGCCGGCAGGTCGAACAAAGAAACTGTCGCCTCGCTCTTGTTGGCAACGAGCAGCGTCGCCGCGCGGGTGCCGGGAATCACAAAAAGCGCCAATACTATAAGCAGACATGGATGCAAGCGTATCACTGGGCAGCTTACCTCGGTAGGAGGGAGAAACAGACAATCTACCTGCAGAAAAGCCCGGATTCAATTCGCTGCCATGCAGTCAGGGGCGGCTACACGACCGTTGAAGCCGTGGAGATTGAAGTTGCGTTTCGGGTTGCACACACCTCGCCAACGCGGCAACCTGTAGAAAATCGTATGCCAGGCGGTCCTGGCCGGATTGTGCCTTGAAGAGAATGTCACCCGTCATCACCTGTGCTGTCGCGAGCCTGTTGAGCGCCTGTACCCGCCAGGTCGACCAGCCCCCGAACCTGCACTGGTACGTATACGCCGAGCGCTCCGGTGCATTCGCGCAGGCCGCGCTCCACTGCAGCGACGCCGCCGAGGGCCGCTATACTATTGAACTCGTGGCGCTGCCGGCCGATGCCAGCCAGCAGCGCGAACAACTGGTGCGCCGCCTGGCGGCCGGTGATCCCGACATCGACCTCATCGGAATGGATGTCATCTGGACCGCCGAATTTGCCGAGGCCAGGTGGATTTTGCCCTGGGAGGAGAGTACAGCCCGGCAGGTGCGCCGCAACCGCCTGGCGGGCGCCGCCGAGAGCGCCATTTACGGCAATCGCCTGTGGGCGATCCCCTTCACTACCAATACCCAGCTGTTGTGGTACCGCAAGGACCGGGTGGCCACCCCTCCGCAGACCTGGAATGAGATGATCACCGTGGCCGAGACCCTGGGCGATGTCGGCACCATCCAGGTCCAGGGTGAGCGCTACGAGGGTTTGACCGTATTTTTCGTGTCGCTGCTGGCCTCCGCCGGCGGCGCGGTGCTGGCGCCGGATGGTGAGGGGGCGTCGCTGGAGGACGAGCCGACCCGGCGAGCACTGTCCGTGATGCGGCGCCTGGCCAACTCCACAGCGGCGGATCCCGCCCTGGCCAATGCCCGGGAGGACCAGGCGCGGCTGGCCTTCGAGTCCGGTCGCTCGAGTTTCATGGTCAATTACACCTATGTCTGGCCCAGTGCCCGGGCCAACTCGCCCGAGGTCGCGGCTCAAATGGCCTGGGCGCGATGGCCGTCTGTCGTAAAAGGGCGTCCCAGCCGCGTCACGGTGGGCGGTATCAACCTGGGTATCGGCGCGCACAGCCAGCACCCGGAGTACGCCTTTGAGGCGGCCTCCTGTATCGCATCTCAGGATAACCAGCGACTGGCGGCTACCCTTGGCGGGCTTCCCCCGACCATCGAGGCGCTCTATGACGACAGGGAGGTAAGGGACATTTTTCCTTTCGCCGATGTGCTGCGTGCGACCTTGCGCGACGCGGTACAGCGACCGCAAACGCCACTTTACTCGGATCTTTCCCTGGCCATAAGCCATACACTGCATCCGATGCGAGACATCGAACCAGCGGCGGATTCCGGTAAACTTCGCGAGTCAGCGGCTCGGGCGTTGCGCTCAGAGGGGCTGTTTTGAGCCGGCCGGGCGCCTCGGAGCAACGCCTGGCCTGGTGCCTGTGCGCTCCGGCAGTCATCGCCATGCTGGTGGTTACCGCCTACCCGGTACTCTACTCACTCTGGCTGTCGCTGTTTCGCTATGACCTTCGATTCCCGGATGAGCGCAAGTTCATCGGGTTGGAAAACTACCTTACCGTACTGAGTTCGCCCGTCTGGTGGCAGTCCTTTTTCAATACCGCGCTTGTGACGGTGGGCTCGGTCGCCGTCGAACTGGTACTCGGCCTCGCCCTGGCACTTGTCATGCACAGGGCGTTAGTCGCCCGGCGGCTGGTGCGCACCGCGCTGCTGGTGCCCTACGGTATCATTACGGTGGTAGCGGCCATGAGCTGGCGGTTTGCGTTCGACCCCACCACCGGTTTTGTCAACGGGCTGCTGGGCCTGGAGGGCGCCTGGCTGGCGGAGCGCTGGACCGCCTTCGTCGTCATTATCCTGACTGAAATCTGGAAGACGACTCCCTTCATGGCGCTGCTGCTGTTGGGAGGGCTGTCCCTGATTCCCGAGGATCTGCTGCGGGCGGCGCGAGTCGACGGGGCGAATGCGGCGCAGCGCCTGTTTCGCGTGGTGTTGCCCCTGATGCGCCCGGTAATCCTGGTCGCCCTGCTGTTTCGCACGCTGGACGCCTTCCGTATTTTCGACACTGTATTCATCCTGACACGCGGTGCGCAGGGCACCGAGCCCGTTTCCCTGGTCGGCTACAATACCCTGATCACCCGGCTCAATCTCGGCCTGGGCTCCGCGGTATCTGTACTGATCTTCCTCTGCGTCGTGGCGATCGCCGCGCTCTATATCCGCGGGTTCGGGATGAACCTCTCGGACAGTGAGGATTCAAAATGATGCGAGCTGGCAGGCAAGACCGCCGGGAGCGGCTGTGGTGGGGCGTGGGCGGTGTGCTGGTGGTCGCCTACGCGCTGGTGCCCGTCGCGTGGCTGGTCTCGCTGTCTCTCAAGCCGGCGGAAGATCTCGGCGACAACCGCTTCGTACCGCGACAGATCACCCTCGAGCACTATGTGACCATCTTCCAGGATCCCCAGTTTTCCTCCGCCCTGTGGAATTCCGTTGGTATTGCCGCGATCTCCACCCTCGCCGCGTTGTTGCTGGGTGCGGGCGCCGCCTACGCTATCGTGCGGCTGGAGTTTTCCGGTCGCCGCCTGATGCTGGCCGCTGCGCTGGCTGTTGCCATGTTCCCCCCGGTATCGATCATCGGTCCGCTGTTCAATATGTGGCGAACCCTCGGCCTGTACGACACCTGGGCCGGGCTCATCCTGCCCTACATGACTTTCACGCTGCCATTGGCCATCTGGACGCTGGCGGCATTTTTCCGGGAGATTCCCTGGGACCTGGAGAAGGCGGCGCGGGTGGACGGCGCCTCGCCCCTGCAGGCGTTCGTGCACGTGATCCTGCCCTTGGCGGCGCCGGGCGTGTTTACCGCCGCGATCCTGGTATTCATGTTTGCCTGGAACGACTTCCTGTTCGCGATCTCGCTAACCTCGACCAACGACGCCCGCACCGTTCCCGCGGCGATCGCATTTTTCACGGGCAGTTCCCTGTTCGAGCTGCCCACCGGGGCTATCGCCGCCGCCTCGGTCGTGGTAACCCTGCCCGTGATCCTGGTGGTGCTGCTGTTCCAGCGGCGCATCGTGGCGGGCCTCACCTCCGGCGCAATAAAGGGCTGAGCTTATGGCAAGTATCGAACTGCGCTCGGTGATCAAGCGTTATCCCGGCACGACGGCTGTGAAGGAGACCAGCCTTACCATTGCCGATGGGGAGTTTTTCATTCTCGTGGGGCCCTCAGGCTGCGGTAAATCCACCCTGCTCAATATGATCGTCGGGCTGGATGATGTCAGCGGCGGTGAGATCCTGGTCGATGGGCAGGTCGTCAACGACCTGGACCCGAAAGAACGCAACATGGCCATGGTGTTCCAGAGCTACGCCATCTACCCGCACATGACGGTGAGAGAAAACATGGCCTTTCCCCTCAAGCTCGCCGGTCTGTCGCAGGAAGACATTGCCACGCGGGTGGAACAGGCCGCAGACATACTGGAGTTGCGCGGCCTGCTGGAGCGCAAACCCGGCGCGCTGTCAGGCGGCCAGCGCCAGCGGGTGGCAATGGGCCGCGCTATCGTGCGCGACCCCGAGGTGTTCCTGCTCGACGAGCCCCTGTCGAACCTCGATGCGAAACTGCGGACGCAGATGCGCACCGAGCTGGCCCGCCTGCAGCGCCGGCTGGGGACTACCACGGTCTATGTTACCCACGACCAGACCGAGGCAATGACCCTGGGGGACCGCGTCGCGGTGCTGCGCCACGGTGAAATCCAGCAGGTCGGCACGCCGCGGCAGTTGTACGAACACCCCGCCAACCTGTTTGTAGCCGGATTTATCGGCTCTCCAGCAATGAATTTTCTGCCCGGCCGGTGGTCCGGGGGCAGCCTGCAACTGCCGCTGGGTTCGATTGCGCTGCCGCCCGGCCTGGACGACGCCTCGATGCAGGCCGGCACTTCTCTGGTTCTGGGTTTTCGGCCGGAACACCTGCAGCCGGTGTCGGGCGAAAACGTCGAGGCCGGTAATCTCGATTTCACCGCGCGGATAGAGGTCCTGGAATGGATGGGGGCCGAACTGTTTGTTTATTTCGACGTGGAATGGAGTGATTATCCAGGTTTCACCCTGCCGGAAGAACTGGAAACCGACAGCAAAGACACTGCCCGGCGGGTGATGGTCGCGCGCATAGACCCTGCCCGGGGACTGAAGGAGGGAGATACCCTTCACCTGTGCCTGGCTGCAGCTCACTTGCAGGTCTTCGATGGTACCAGCGGTGCAAACCTGCGTGCCAAGAGTGTTTGACTGCCTGAAGCGGACCGGGCCAGCTTCGCGGGCCTGCGCCTAAAAAGGTATCGCTCACTGATCCGCAACTGCGATGGGCGCAGCCGATCTGGCGAGTTTTCCGCATTTCCCTATTGCTGTAGCCAATTTACTGTTCGGGAAGACTAGAATACGTGCTCAAAAATAGGAGCCGAAGATGCAGTCCGATCACTACCGCGAAACCAACGAACGCCTGTTGCACCTGATCCGGGACAACGTCGACCTGAGTGTGGCCCTGGGCTTGCCTGACCACCTGGGGCGCCTCGGTGATCCATCCCTGGCGGCAAAAGAGCGGGAGCGTCTGTGGCACTCTCTGTGGTCACCCAGTTTGTTCGGCAGGAAGGTTACATAGATATTTGCCGCAGTACCGTGTTTACCGTCATAGTTTGGCGGCAGGAACAGATATTTGCCGCCTTTACCTTCGTCAGCACCTTTAGAACCAACATCAATCATGGGTACATGCCAAGCTGAAATGCCGTTGCCAGACGGCTAAACGAGCGCCCACTCAAGACCTTGGGTTTTGAAACACCGGCTGATAGATTGAATGCCTGTGTTGCGTCGCCCGGTTGAGATCGCATCCCGTTAACGGTCATCCCTGGGCCGCAAGAGCCATGCCGTGGCTGGCAAGTTTGCGACATTCGCGTAGACAAAAACCGAGATGCAGTACCATTTTTAAAACGGCAGCTATCGCCTAGCTCCGGTCATAAGCCACGCCGCTCTCGCGAGGGCCTCAGCGTTTCTCGAACAGAGATATAGAGCCTATCTGCTCCTTCTTGATATCACGCACTTTGAACGGGAATTTGACCCACCCCTGATCGGAGAATACCTGCGTCATATCGGAGAAGTGCGGACTGTCCGGGTCCGTGGATTGAGAGTACGTAACAATGGCCTCAACGACGGGCCAACCTTTGTCCCAGCGTACAGCCTGGATGTAGCTGGAGCCGGCGAAGATGGGCGTGTAGCCGACCCCGTCGATCAGGCCTCCCGAGGAGATCGCATTGTAGACGCCGGAACCTCCCCTGCCGCCATGAATCGGGAAAGTCTCGCCGTCGCGCGTATCGAAGTGCACGCTGCCCCAGGTTCTGGCCAGCGGAATACTCGCGTTCGACAGGGTCTGGACAGCGTCGGCAAGTCCGCTCATCACCGCGCTGCGCACCGTAGCATCGCCGGTGTTCAGGTCGCGAGGCGTATTCACGGGGTCATTGACGGCGAAGGGCACCGCATACAGGTTCGGGGTACCACTGATATTGCTGTAAAGCTCGCGCCAGATATGTGGTCCGACTCGATCGGGGTCGTTGGTGGCGTCCCAGGCGAGCAGGATTGCGCAAGCCTCGGACACGTCCACGCCGTTCACTGTATTATCTTCTTCGTTGCAGAGTGTAAGCACGCCCGGCAACAGCAGTTCGGCGCTATGGTGGCGGTTTTGGTATAGCACCTCTTGCAGCCACTGCTGGCTAAACCCATCACCGGGCAGACCGTCGGTGCCGTCAATTCGGTCCTGGATCTGTGTCAGTCCAAGCCGTGTGCGCAGGTTCTGCGGTCCGCCCTCGTCAGGGCCAATGATCTGCGGAAAGCCCTCGAGCTTTTGCGCCGGGTTCGCCAGCCAGTAACTGTTGTTTGAGTTCTGCGCGAAATCACCGCGAGTAATACTGGGTAGATTGCCCGCGCCAAAAATACCCGGTTGCGGCGCATCAGGGTCATTACCCAGGTCGCACGCCGGTGTCGATCCATCCAGGGTGTAAATCCTGGCGCCGGAGAGCACCTGGGCGACGAAGGTATTGGCACAGGTGGCGAGTTTTGCATCGGTCACATGGGGCACGGTTGAGATATCGCCGTAGTAGGCATGTCCGTCGCGACCCGCTGCGATGGTGTTTACCCAGGGTAGCGCCAGGTTTCGTTCGATGGCGTCTGTGAACTCACCGAGACTGCGGGCGCTGCCCATCGCCCGGGACTGATTGAGGCCGCGCACGTTGCCGACATTCACGTCAGTGAATGCGTAGGCGTTGGTGGTGCTCCAAGGGGCAAGTGGAGGCAGGATGAGCATTACACCGAACTGGGACGAGTAAAAGGTGTGAGTGTAGGGTGCCAGGCTATCATCCGGCTGGAGGACATCAATGGTGACGGTGTCTGTCGTCATGGGGATCACCTCACCGTCGTACACGTAGGACGTGGGGTCGCCATCCGCCAGGGTCAGCTCGCGGACCACAAAGCGTCGGGCCGTGGAGACCGTGTGGCTCCAAGCAATATCGCGGTTGAAACCGATGCTGACCAGTGGATAGCCATAGATTGCCGACCCCATCGCGTCATAACGACCGGGTATGGTGAGGTGCACAGCGTGGAAGCGGTTGATGCCGAACCACGGAAAGTGTGGGTTGCCAAGCAAAGCCCCGCCGCCATCATTGGTGAGATCGCGGCCGAGGGCGACCGCGTTACTGCCATTTGTTTCGATGTCCCAGCTGGGTAGATCGGTCTGCTCCAGCAGGCGCTCTGCGTCGGCCTTGCTGGCGACAGGGGCAGCGGCGGGGGCTGACCTTAAAGCAGGGCCGGCAAACGCTGGCGGCGGCTCGGCGGCGAAGATAGCATCGATAAAGTTGGCGACGCCTGCGCGCAGGGTCAGTTTATTGAGCACCTTGAGCATATCAAACTCATCGATCTCCCGGACCCACTCTGCATCGCGGCAGTCTGTGGGTAGTGCGGACAGGCCGGTGTCGCGAAGGTAGCGGTTATAGCCCGCCGCATAGCCGCGTATGAGCGCTTGCATGTCCGTGTCTAGCTCTGCAAAGGCTTCACTAGCTACTTCATCGGAGTTGAATAAAGCCCATACGGCGTCGCTCTGCAGATTGCCCCCGGCCGGACCAAAGAAACGTGAAAGCCGGCCCTCGGACTCGACCACGTCCAGCGCGAGGGTGCACAGGTTGTCGCGTGCGAAGGCATAGCCATAGCCATATCCCAGACCGCCCCAGTCGCTCGCTCTTACATGCGGAATGCCAAAGGAGGTCCAGGTGATTTTTGCCGAGTAGGGCTTTCCTTTATCTTTCGCGGCTGCGTCGCTGGCGACAACCCCAGACAGCGCGGCAATAGCGAATAGGGCCGAGATCATGGCGAATCGAGTGAGCAAGTGGGTCATGGCGCTGCGTTCCTCGGCCCCGCGTGGTAGGGCCTTGACTGATATTTTTTTGGATAGGATACAGCGTAGTAAAAAATGACGAATCTTCAAGTCAACATCCAAACCACAGAAAAGGCGATGCCCAGGGTGGGGGGCATTCATACTCCCGGTGCCCTGTAGGCCGAATTGGTCTTTCTAACTGCAAATTCTGGTGTTACATCGCCTGGACTGTGACCTCTGGCATATTCTGGTCTGCCGTTTAGCCAAAATCAGCGGACTGCGACCGGCCGAAACCAGGTGGAGCTTGCCGTACAGCCACCCTTATCGTTCCAGAACGGAACGGCAGAAACGAGGCGGAAGCCGCCATCCCAATTATTCGCAGCGTGGGCCTCCCAGATAGTTCGGGCATGACCGCTATGCTACTTTGAGACATTGGGGCCAAATTTGAGCGATGACCGCTTCCGACCAGCAGCCGGTTGGATGTAAACTTGCGAGTTGAGGGCGAACACCCTCGAAGAGGAGGTCATAACAAAGCTTACGATTCCTGGTACAGACCCTGGCCTGGTCGACAAGCGAATAGGCGCAAGAGATTCGATGCATGACTGATGACAAGACAGCTACAGGCGATGTTGACTCGGCCGGGACTCACGCCTTGTTACGTACCGAACATCACATCATCCGCCTGACCTTCTGGCAAACTATCCTCTCGGTCGCCGGTGTCTTGATTGCTGTACTCGCCCTCTATGCGGCACTTACAGAATCTGCCGCGGTTCGCCAGCAGACTGCTGCAGCCGTCTGGCCGTTTGTGCAGTTGATGGTTGAAGACTACGACACGGGCGATGCGGCAGGATTCTCGTTGGCATTAACAAATGCCGGTGTCGGTCCCGCAAAGATGAAGGACGTCCGCGTTAGCATCGATGGCAACGTCACGCGAAACTGGTCCGAGCTGGTTGCCAGCGTGGATGGGGATACTGGAGCCGCGATCAACCGGAACTTTATCAGCGATCGTGTCATTCGACCCGATGAAACGGTTATTGTATTTAGTACAAACAATGCAAACCTAGCACGAAAACTGGTTGGTGCCGTTAGTAAGCCACGAGGCGCGCTCACCTTCTGCTACTGCTCTATATTCGACGAGTGTTGGCTTGCAGATAGCCGCAAGGATCTGCAGGCGCCGGAGTTAGTCGAGACCTGTCCGGATTTCGGCAGCGATACGTATATCAACTAGCCGGCCCAAGCGCCGGCGGCACATGACGGCGCCTCTGGACTGCGGCATTCGACCTCATGGACGGTGGCGAACGACCGTTCACAGCTAGGCTTATGTCGCCTTCGCGTCGTTAGCTGCCGTCAGGCCCACCCCTTAACCTAGTCTCCTCTGCTACCGAAAAGAGCCATTCAGGCCTCCCCGCTTAAATCTCTCAGCAGACTTCGTATCCACAGTTATAATCATTGTTCTGCCGCTTCTTTGGGAGAATAGGGAGATCTCACTTGAAGTCATATTCCAGGGCATTGAATCTATTGCTGTCGGGTTCGCAATGGTTCAGATTCGTCAATACCGCAGTGACAAGCGCCCCTAAGCAGCAATGGAATTATTGCATGCATTCCAGGCGCCATCGTTCGCCAGAGCCCTGAATATTGTCTACGCGATGCCCGACGGCTTGTCCAAAGAAGTAATTGAAGAAATAGCAAAGGCAGCTGTTAAATAACCCGGACGGATCTTTTTCGGTTATCGTGTTCTGATCACAATAACGAGAATCACAATGGCCAACACTGTAGGAACCGTTAAAGAGTTGTGGCGTTACCCCGTCAAGTCAATGGTAGGGGAAAGCATCGCCAGCGCCAATATTACTGCGCAGGGGCTGACGGGTGATCGCCAGTGGGCGGTGCGGGATGAATCGCGCGGCGAACTGACGGTCGTGCGCAAGAACCCGCGCCTGCTGCAGTGCGCCGCCCGGTTTGCCAGTGCTCCCGAGGGCGATAATATCCCTGCGGTGATCATTACCCTGCCGGACGGGCGCGAACTCAGCAGTGATGCCCCCGATTGCGCAGCGGCATTATCAGAGCATCTACGCAAGCCGGTAACGCTGTGGCCCCTGCAACCGGCATCCAACTGGCGCCACTACCGCCTGGCGGAGGTTGGCGGCGCCCGTGAAATAAAACGCCAGTTTGGCACCAGCACCCTACCCGATCTGTCTTCGGTGCCCATGATGCTGGCCACGCAGCTGTCTTTCTTCGCAACCCCGCCAGGGCGCTATCACGATGTCTTTCCGCTGCACGTGTTGAGCACCAATGCATTGGCCACTATGGCCAACATTGAACCGGCGGGCGACTTTATCGTGCAACGGTTTCGGCCCAATATTGTCATCGCCAGTGCCAGCCCGGCAACGGAGTTTGATGACTTCAGCTGGGTGGGTGGTTTCCTGCATGTCGGCAACTGCGTTATCAAGTGCGCCACCCGTACGGTCCGTTGCTCAGCCCCGGCCCAGCCGCAGTACGGGAATATTTCAAAAGATGGCAAGGTGGTACGCGCACTGGACAGGCACACCAATCGGCACCTGGGTATTAACGCCACCGTGGCATCCCCCGGCGTTTTGCGTGTCGGTGACGAGGTGCACTGGGAACCGGCCAGGTCGCTGCTGCCCCGCTCGCTGCTGCGGCTGGCCGCACACGCTAAAAATGGCGTGCTTCACACCACCCTGAAAGGCCTGGATCTCGTCACCGGCAAACGCTGACACGCCAGTTTCCGCTCTCCCTTTTGCGCCGCTCCGGGTCGCGCGGCGCCCCACCGTCAGCACCTATCCTGCACACCACCCCCGCCCGACCCCGCTGTCTTTTGTGCCTTCGCGGCTTGCATTCTGGCCACCTCAATACTACTGTATATTTGTACAGCTTATTGAGCGACAGAATTCCGGGGCAAGACCATGAACGAAGTGCTAGAGCAAATCATCAATCGCAGCGACACCTGGCGTGGCCGCCAGCGTCGCTTTCACCACCATGAACCCTCCGCCAACAGCGACAATCACGGCTGTACAGGCCTGGCCACGGGGTATAGCGACCTTAACAGGCAGCTTGACCAGGGCGGCTGGCCCCTGGACAGTACCATTGAGCTGTTGAGCGACAGCAACGGGCTCGGCGGGATGGGACTGTTCCTGCCCGCCATGGAGAAACTCAGCGAGCAGGGTCGATGGCAGGCATTTATCGCCCCGCCCTACATACCTTACGCTCCGCTGCTGGCAGCCCGGGGCATCGATACCCAGCAGGTATTACTGGTACACCCCAAAAGTCGCCAGGACCTGCTTTGGAGCACCGAGCAAGCCCTGCGCAGCAGCACCTGCAGCGCTGTATTCAGCTGGCTGGGGGGCCATAACTACAGCTACAGCGAGCTGCGCAAGCTGCAACTGGCTGCCGCCGGCGGCGACAGCCTGGCGGTATTGTTTCGCCCCGGCGAGGCCGCCGACAACCACGCACCAGCCAGCCTGCGCCTGCAGATGAGGGCATATCGCAGGGTTCACATACTCAAACAGCGCGGCGGCAACCAGCACATCGACGTGGACCTGTCCCCGATAGAGGATGTACCCGGGCAGCCACAGTTGTGGGAATTACCCGTATGGCCGCCCGGCAACCAGCACGACGCGGCAACAGAGGCCCAATCCCCGGTAGCCTGACATACAATTTATGGCTTGCGCGGTCGCTGCCCCGGGCGCTTGTGACTATAATTGCTGTCCAAGCAAGCACACGGAATACAAAGAATATGCAGGAACTACCTCATCATTACCGGGTCAATGCCAGTGCCGAAACAGATGGTAATGTCGTCATCAAAGCCGATGATTTACCTGGGATTGTCACCGCACCACCGGCGGAATTCGGTGGCCCGGGAGACCAGTGGTCACCCGAAACCCTGCTGGTTGGCGCCATTGCCGACTGCTTTATTTTGACGTTCCGGGCCATCGCCAAGGCGTCCAAACTGGAATGGAATGCCCTGGAGTGCTCCGCCGAGGGTGTACTGGAGCGGGTGGAAAGGGTCACAAGGTTCACGGCGGTCACGGTCCGGGCCAGGCTCACCGTACCGGCGGGCACCGACAGCGACAAGGCACAACGCCTGCTGCAAAAGTCCGAGGAAGCCTGCCTGGTTACTCGCTCCATGCTGGTCGAGTCGCACCTGGAAGCTGAAATCATTGTCGATGACTGAACAAGGCTTGCCAGATGATCGTATAACCGGCTGATTATGGCCGCCCGGGCAACAGGGACAGCATGATGACAACACCCCTCACCGGCAGATGCCAGTGCGGCAAAGCACACTACTCGATCACGGCTGACCCCCTGTTCACCTATGCGTGCCACTGCAGTGATTGCCAGAAACGCACCGGCAGCGCCTTCAGCATGGGCCTGGTCATTCTCACGGACTCGCTACAGGTTGAGGGCGAGCTGACAGCCTGGAGCCGCACCTCGGACAAGGGCAACACCAATACACGCTATAGCTGCGCCGGCTGCGGCAATATCATTTATGGCATTGGTGACAGCAATCCTGAACTGGCCAAGCTGCAGGCCGGCACCCTGGATGAAACGCAAGCCCTGGAACCCGAGATACACATCTGGACATGCAAAAAGCAGGGCTGGCTTACCCTGCCGAACCGTGCCCGCACATTCGACACCGAACCGGAAACAGCGGCGCAGTGGTTACAGGCCGCCGCCGAGTTTCGGGCGGGTAGTTAACGGTATGGACGAGTGGCTTACAGACTATGGCGTCACCCTCGGGGTAGGCGCCCTGATCCTGCTCATGGTTTACATTGTCTGGGACCTGGCCAAGCGCAGCAATGCCGGCAGGTTCGGCACCATGATCCTCTATATTGGCCTGGCCATGGGCATCTTCGGTTTCCTGATGAAATTTGTAATCACCTATATGCTCGAAAATGCCGGCGTTGGCGGCTAGCTGGCTTGAGGCAGCCCCCGGGATTCAGTCAGTGCCGGCCTCATCAATTTCCGCGACCATCTGACTGCGATTGCGGTACTCGACCAGTTCATTGTTGTAGCGCGCGGAAAACAGCTCCAGCTGACCCAGCAACTGGTTATGCTGGCGCCGGTTCATCAGGCCACAACCCAGGTAAGTCCTGCCCTGGCGCAGGTACTGCTCCGCCGCCACTTGCGCTCTGTCCATGTCCTGCTTGCTGGCCACCGCGGCATCAGGCAACACCGGCTGCACCCGCGGGTTCTTGACCGGGCAGTCCGCCGCTGCATCCAGTGCCAGGCAGAGTGCCGGGATGGCAATCATGACTTTAATCGTTTTCATCTTTTCACCATTCGCTACTTTAAGTAACGTTACCGACCGGTAACGTGTTACCACTATCCCCCCTGCAATCTGGAGATACAAGGGTATTTTTATGAATTAATTAGTTTTTATGGCTCTAAAGCTGCCTTTTCATATAGGCATTTGAAATGCACCAACTTGTAACATTTTGTAACATTTCGGTGCAGAAACAATATCGCAGCCCGGACTGGACAACGCCCCCTCAAATAACAATACTGTATATATGTACAGTATAAAGTTCATAATGGGCCCACCCTCCCCCTCACACATGACTGGCCCCTGCCAGAGCCTCCCATGAGCCTGTGGCTGTGCCTGCGATTCAGCCAGCTGCCCCTGCAGTGCCTGTCCCGCTCTGAGGAGCAAGCCATGGTGGTACTGGCCAGGCAGCGGGTCATTTGCACCAATGACTGCGCCGCCAGCCTCGGTATCCGCCCGGGCATGGGTGCAACAACAGTGCACGCCCTGGCCAATGATGAGCCACTGCAGTTGCTGGAAAGGGACGAGAGCGCCGAACAGCGCAGCCTGCAGCAACTGTGTTGCTGGGCCTACGGGATCACACCCAGCCTGTTCAGCTGGCGCCAGGATTGCCTGCAACTGGAGATCGGCGGCTGCCTGGAACTGTTCCAGGGCCTGGACTGCCTGCTGGCAGAGGTTGCCAGTGGCATTGGCAGCCGCGGCTACTGCGCACAATACGGCCTGGCACCCACCCCCAAAGCCGCCTGGCTACTATCGTTTGCCCCCGAGGGCCAGGCGCTGGACATAAACCAGGGCCTGACCGACAGACTCGCCCCACTGCCACTGGACCTGCTCGATCAATTCCCCACCGCGGTCGATTCACTGCGCCGCGCGGGCCTGCACACCCTGGGCGATATCCTGGCGTTACCGCCCGCCGCCCTGGGCCGGCGTTGCGGCAAGGAATTCGCCCGGTTCCTGCAGCAAATGCTGGGCCAGCGTGAAGATCGGGAGGCCGATTACCAACCTCCCACCACCTTCAGCGACGAGTATTGGTATGGCTACGAGGTAAAAGCCAATACGGAGTTACTGCCGGCGGTACAGCTGCTGCTACAGACACTGTGTGCCTTCCTGCGCAGCACCCAACTGCAAACCGCGGAGATCTGCTGGCAGCTGATCGGCATAGACAGGAACCTGCGGGAAGTAAAGGTACGCAGCGCCAGCAGCCACAGCGACTGGAAAAGCTGGCACCAGCTCACCACCATCCGCTTCGAGCAGTTGCAACTGACCACCGGCGTGGAGGGGCTGGCCCTTAACTGCCCGAGTTTACGCCCGGGCCAACCCGAGAATATCGACCTGTTCCACCCCGGCAAGCAGCGGGAACCGCTGGCCCACCTGCTGGATCGCCTGCGCAGCCGGCTGGGCCTGCAGGCTATTGAGAAAGTCAGCTGCCGGGACGAACACCTGCCGGAATTTGCCGTGCATGTGGCCAGCGACCTTATCGACAGCGAAACCGGCACCGACCAACCCTGTAGCCAACGCCCGTTCTGGCTGATGCCCCAACCCAAGGTACTGAGGCAATCACGCCACCAACTTTACTGGAACGGGCCGCTGACCCTGCAGTGCGGGCCGGAGCGGATTGAGGACAACTGGTGGCAGGAACCGGTCAGCCGGGACTATTTCGTCGCCAGCGACAGTAATGGCCAGCAATACTGGGTGTTTCGCGACAGGCTATCCCGCAAATGGTATATCCACGGAATGTTTGCCTGAACGGCGCGATGGCCGTTATTCGAACAACACCACCTCGTCGAATCGCGGCAGGGTATTAAAACGCAGCCCGGGATTGTCCGCCTGCTTCTGCTCCAGGAACAGCCGGGTGTTTTCCAGGCCGCCAGCCAGGAATGCCTCGGCATTCAGCGGGCCTTTGAAGGGGCCTTCGACCGGTGCCGTGAGGCTGTCATAGTGGATAGGAATAATCCGTCGCGGCGCCACCGCGCCCACGGTCTCGCGCCAGAAACTCTCGCGGTAGTCTGCCGTCTGCGAACCCAGCCCACCCACACCCAGGAGAACAGTATCGGCACTGAAATCCTCAAGCGCCCCCTCCAGGTAACCGGCACTGCCGACAATCAACCAGCTCCCCCTGGGGTGACTGACATGCAACACATAAGGCACGCCCAGTTTGTAATCGTAAACCGACACTGGCGGCACCAGGGGCGCGTCAATCATCGGATCTCCCAGTACCCGCTCACGCAACTCGGGATCGGCAAACTGAAAGTGCCGGGACACAATCGGCGTGATCACAAACTGGCCCAGCTGGAACGGGGCCCGATCCGCCACAACCTTGATCTGCGACTCGGGTAAACCCCAGCCACGGCCGATGTTGGCGGTGGCCTCCGAGCCCATCAGCACCGCCCCCGTGCGCCGCGCAACCTCCGGCGCGTCCATAGCGTGGTCGTAATGGGAGTGAACGGGAAATACGACATCGAGGCTGGCCACCTCATTAGCCGCCAGGCCGCGCTCTATCGCCTCAAGATCCGGGGCGATCTTGCCAAACAACAAACTGAAAGGCCCGGGCCGACTGAACCAGCCATCTACCATCCAGCTGGTTTCACCATCACTGAACAGCAGGGTCGAGGTGCCGGTAAAGCGCACCGTCACGGCGCCAGCCGGAATATCCCCACTGCCAGCCAGCGCCCAGGCCGGGTCTACCGGTGGCGGCTTGTAAAACAACAACAGCCAGGCGAGACCCAGCGCCAGCACGAAACACAACGCTATTAAGGCCGTCAGTAACCGCTTTACCAGACCCATAAAAACCTCCTCAATGATTTCGCACCCCGACCAACCAGCTGCATCAAGGCACCTGTAGCCCGGGGACCAGGCTCAGCCAGGGTGCCCGACCTCTTCCAGCCAGCGCGGCCACGGAGGATGCTCATCCGGTTGCCAGATCGACAATATGAACTGGTCCGCCTCGGCCAGCGACCATCGTCCGGCCTCAATAGCGTAGCGGGAATAAAAGGCACTCACCCGGTAGTTGGCCGCACAGTGGACCAGCAGTTTGCGATCGCCCGCCCGCTGCATCAGCTGCCGGAACTGCCGGTAATCCGCCACGGTCGGCCGGGCGAAGTCTACCGGCAGGTAGAGGTACTCAATACCCTGGGCCTCAACCAGTTGCCGCTCTTCCGTCACCGCGTACTGGCTGGAGTCGGGCAGCAGGTTGATAACCACCTCAAAACCCTCACTGCCAAGTTGCGCCAACTGCTCCGGCTCGACCCGCCCCGCAGTCGCCACCGTGTCGTTAACCGCATGAAAGTTATACGCCTTGTTGACGCTCACCAAAGCCTCCCTGTGACAGCAGACACTGTCATGCCTTCTTGACGAATTCCGACTTCAGCTTCATGGCACCAATACCGTCTATCTTGCAGTCAATATCGTGATCGCCGTCCACCAGACGTATATTCTTGACCCGGGTACCCACTTTCACCACCGAGGAGCTACCTTTGACCTTGAGGTCCTTGATGACGGTCACCGTGTCGCCATCAGCCAACACATTGCCGTTAGCATCGGTGACAACCGGTTCATCCACTAAGGCTGTGGCCGCGGCATCCTTTGCCCACTCGTGGCCGCATTCCGGACAGACAAACACCGAGCCGTCGTCGTAGCCGTAAGGTGATTTGCACTCGGGGCACGGGGGAATATCGCTCATATCACTTCCTTTACCGCAGGGCCGGGCGCAGAGTCCCTAGCCCGCATCGTCAAAAATACCGGTTGGCTTACCATCCAGCGTAGTCATATTTTTTTCACGCCAGTACTGCTCCAGACCGTCCTGACCCTTGTTCTGGGCCCATTTCCTGAGGGTCGGCCGCTCGTCCCGCAGATCGTACCGGGGTACCGCATAGCCACAGGAAGTCTGCACCATATCCAGCTTGAGCCGGAAGATTTGCCGGGCGCCCGCCTGCGGGGGAAACCTGTCCAGCAACGCAGACCAGTCATCATCCCGCGCATGCACCACCTCAGCCTGGCCGTACAGGCGCATGATCAGCGGCTGCTTGCCAAAGGAGCAGAACATGATTGTCATACGGCCGTTTTCCGCCACATGGGCCGCGCTTTCATTGCCACTGCCGGTCAGGTTCAACCAGGCCACCTCGGACCCATCTATAACCCTGAACGTGTCCATCCCCTTGGGCGACACGTTGATATAGCCTTCACTGCCGGCGGTGCCGACAAAAAACAGGTGTTGCTCCCCGATAAAGCGGATGTGCTCATCCTGCAGGGATGGAAATTGCTCAGCCATGTCTCAACCCTCTTCCCTGGTCAGTTCGTCTCTGTCACGCTTGTAGGCATCGTACGGTTCGGACAACTGCTCCATACATTTCTCATACTGTGTCCCCGGCAGCTTCTGGCACTCCAGTTGCCGGTTCTGCTGAATCGCATCGTAAACCTGCCGATTGCTGCAGCCAGAAAGGGCAAGCGCGCACAACAGCAGTGTGGCAAGCCCTTTTCGTCGGGGCAATCCACGCCGACAGGCGCGCTGAATGTGCATCAATCAACCCGCCAAGGGGGATTTTTGCGATTTTCACCGGCAGTATATAGGCAAATTTGATTGCCTGAAGGATCTTTCAGGCGAGCCTCAAACCACAACCACGACTCCTGGGTGGGACCACTTGAAAACTGCAGGCCTTTTGCCCGCAAAGCTGCCACGGTCGACTCCAGATCACTCACCTCGAAATACACAACCGTATCGGACAAGCGGACCTCAGGGACCAGGTGAGCCGAAAACGTCGCGCCCCCTTCCGGGCATTCAAACCTGGCGTAATGAGGACTCTGCACTATCAGGTGCAGCCCGAGGTCGGTATAAAATCGAATGGATACCGCAATATCCTGGGATGGTACGGTGACCTGGTTAAGATCCATAAACACCTCCGCAGACAGGCCACGCCCGTTGATCAGCTACCACTTTTTAGTGACCGGTGAGAATATTTTCGCCATATCCAGTCCGGGATTCGCACATCAGGCGTCCCTGGCATGCCATTCAAAAACCTGGGTGAGGCTGCCATCCTCCTCGGACACCAGCTCGCCCCTGACCATCCCCGCCTTCATAAGTACCCGGTGCGAGGCCGTATTCTCAGGCGCGGTTGTAGCGATAACGTGGGCCAGGCCCAACGCTTCCTTGCCGTAGGCAAGCATGGCCCGCGCCGCCTCGGTCGCAAGACCCTTGCCCCAGTAACTGCGCTTCAGCGCATACTTGATCTCTGCCTCGAGCTGGTCGTCGGGATGGACCAGACCACAAAAACCGATCACTTCCCCCGAGTCCCGCCAGACCAGCGCGGTCATGCCATATCCCCGAACCAGGTAGTTATTCAAGGTAACCTTCAGCCATCGCTCCGACTCGGCCAGGGTAATCGCCGTGCCATCGCCAACCCAGCGCATGGCATCTTCATCACCATATACCAGCATCATCGCTTCGAGGTCAGCCGGCACCAGCTGGCGACCCGTCAGGCGCGGGGTTTCAAACAATACTTTTGCCATACTCAAGGAACCAGATCATGGATACCACACTAGCGCTGCTCCGGCGGGGTCGCTTTAAGCGTCCGGCTGAATGCGGCTATTT
Source organism: uncultured Gammaproteobacteria bacterium (assembly GCA_963765545.1). Classification (GTDB taxonomy): domain Bacteria; phylum Pseudomonadota; class Gammaproteobacteria; order Pseudomonadales; family Halieaceae; genus JARRPM01. The sequence continues at coordinate 2,096,752 of CAVXWW010000004.1, forward strand.
CACTTCGACTGAACCTGGAGTGGACGCGGGCTGTTGAAGGTGGTTGATGCTGCAGACCCACATTGGGCCTGTATGACACCGAGGGACGCACCGGTCTTGCACAAAACCCGCCGCCGCAGTTAGGGCAGACATTGTGCAGCCGGGTGTTTACACAGTCCTGGCAAAACGTACATTCATAGGAGCAGATACACGCCTCCGGGGAATCGGGAGGGAGGTCCCGGTCACACAGCTCGCAGTTGGGGCGCAGTTCAAGCATGGCGAATCCCTGTTATCAGATAAGCCATCCTATTATGGCTTTTCCACTGTTGTTGTACCTTGTGAACCTGTCCCGCGGGCAAAATATTGCGGGGAAACTACTCGTTCTCATGCGACACTAAAACAGATGGATGCCCTTCGTGATCCACGATCACATTAAATTCGATCGGGCGGCAACATACCTGGCAATCTTCAATATATTCCTGCTGCTGCACTGAACAATCTATAAGAACCTCTATACTCTCGCCGCAATAGGGGCATTGGACATCTCGCGCCTCAAGCTGGCTCATTGCACGACCTCAACCAAAGGGCAAAAGCTAGCCAAACGGTACGCGGCTGGCAACTCCATCTCGGATGGGGGCCTACCAGTTCCTGGTGCACGCGACCAACTCGCAGGCCAAACCTTTGCCCCGCCCGTTGGCACAGGTCGGCGGCGAACGCATGTGTCGCCTCGTCGAAATACACGTGCGCGTGATAGGCCTTGTGCATATTGACGGGCCGCCTGGCGGCATCCTGCATCACCGGCAGTTCCTTCATTTGCCTGGCAACCTTGTCATGAAGACGCTATTGGGATCTTCAATATAACTCCCAAAGGGTTCACATGGGGTAAAACCGAAACCCTGGTAGAGCTGCCGGGCAGGTGCGAAAAAATCCATGGAGCCGGTCTCCAGACTGAGGCGCGAGTAGCCCCGGCGACTTGCCTCCGAAATGATGTGCTGCAGCATTGTTGTCGCTATACCGCGTCGAAGATAGGCGGTGGCCGTCTTCATTGACTTGATCTCGGCATGCTCGCCTGACAGATGCTGCAGGGCTCCAACGCCGGCCAATTGCGCGCCATCCCAGATACTCCAGAAAGCAATGCCGGGCCCGCGCAGGCCACTGATATCAAGCGCATGCCGACTTTCAGGCGGAGCTGTGTCCTCCATTGCATCGAGGTGATCTTGCAACAGCGCAATGACCTGCGTGCACTCCAGTGAACCCTCACGAATCTCGAATGCTCTATCCAATTTCAATACGCCCGTACTAATGGACACCATACTCTCGCTCCACCCTGGCAATTCTTACGCTGAATGAGGAATACCAGTGTTCACGGCCCAACTCCTGCGCTCGCCTATGCTCCAGATCAGCTTTCCAGTTGCCAATTGATTCCAGGTCGGCCCAGTACGATACGGTAATACCGACCTCTTGCCGGGCCGACTCTATACCCAGAAAACCCGGTTGCAAAGCAGCGAGCTGCTCCATCTTCGTCGCCATCGCCGCATAGCCATTATCGCCATCGGTTCGGGTCGATGTAAAAATAACAGCGTAATAAGGCGGCTCCGGTGTATCCGCGATCAGGCCCATTTACTCTCCTTGCGAAACAAGCTGTGCAACAACTGCACGCCGTATCCAACAGAGGCTAGTAGGGCTCATCGACGAATATACCCGCTGCAGCAGCTGTCAGGCAGATGACTCGTTTGTGATGATCCAGTGCTTCGCCCTGGCCACTTGCCCTGCCGGAAAATGTCGTATCTGCGCTGATACAAAGTGTGAGGCAAACTTCTCAGCAACATCACCCAGGGCGGAGTCGGTGACAAGGGCAATCTTGCCGATGTGCTTTTCATGATCCCTCACGAAGCGGAAATGGGCCACCATACCCCCAAGGCTGTCCCAGCCCGGAAAGGCAGGCGCGTCGATAAGCAGCCCGGCAAGATCGCCGCTCTCCTGAAGATACGGATCAACCGCCTGGGCCAACTGCAGGAAATCTGGTTGCGCCAGGGGTGATGCAGGCCGCACGGTGAGAATCGCGTTTTCGGTGTCCAGCGTGTACTCAATCATAAGCCTGCCCTCCCGCGCTGGTGTAACAATAGATCATCAAACTGTGAGGGACCCCACTGCATACCTTCTCTCTATGCCAGCGTACTATTTTTTTAGCGCATCCAGCAGCGCCCTGGCGACCAGTTCCGATGAGGCCGGGTTCTGGCCAGTCATAAGCATGCCGTCGGTAACAGCATACGGATGCCAGTCGTCGGCCTTGGAATACATAGCGCCCTTTGCTGTCAATTCGTCTTCAAGCAGGAAGGGAACCACGTCGGTAAGTTGAACCGCCGCTTCTTCCGTATTGCTGAAACCCGTCACGGATTTCCCCTTCACCAGCGCAGAGCCATCGCCGGCCTTCGCATGCCGAAGTACTGCGGGCGCGTGACACACGGCAGCCACAGGCTTGCCCGCTCCATACATCGCCTCGATCAGCGCGATAGAGGCAGGATCCTCCGCCAGGTCCCACAGGGGGCCATGCCCGCCGGGATAAAACACCGCGTCATAGTCCCCGGCTGAAACAGTGGACAGTTGCACCGTATTTGCCAGAGTGGCCTGGGCACTTTTGTCCGACTTGAAGCGCTCGGTAGCCGGAGTCTGGGCATCCGGCTCATCGCTCTTGGGATCAAGAGGCGGTTGCCCACCTTCCGGAGATGCCAGTGTGAGTGTTGCCCCTGCATCCAACAGCACATAATAGGGAGCAGCAAATTCTTCCAGCCAGAAGCCGGTCTTTTGCCCGGTGTCGCCGAGCTGGTCATGAGATGTCAGGACTACAAGAATATTCATTCGGTCTTTCCTTGATTGATTTGATAATAGACTAATACACTTATGTGATAGCCAGTGCTCAGAGGTGTCAGGGCGGACAGCTTGTTCAGGTCAAACCTGGAACCAGAACTCAATTTCATCTGTTTCCACATCAAACCGTGCCGCGTGCTCTACATTGGCTGGAACGTGATACCACTGCCCGACACCGATCTTGCGAGTAACGCCATCTACGGTCAGCACTAATTCCCCCCTGGTAATGACGCCATGATTATCGGTGTCATGCGTGTGTGGCGGTATTTCTGTACCGGGTGGATAAGAGGCAAACAGGACTTCACAGTTATTGGCATCCAGCTTGTACGCATCAAAGCGGCCATCATAGGACGGCAAACTCCTTATCCTGTCAGGGTAATTTCCCGCCATCAAAACCTCCTGATGCTCAAATCGCGCCCGACTCTCAGGGGCGCGCGTACAAAATTAAACGCTCTTCGCTCTACTGACCCGGTGTAAGCGGCGCATGTTACCCAAGGCGCTCATGCCACCTGCCTTCATTCTCGTTGCTACAGGCTTCTTCTGTATCAAAACTCACCCGCTGCTCAATATCCCTGACCTGAACACCTGCCGCGAGCAAGTGCTCTTTAACCAGTCCACGCAAATACTCGTCCTTTTTTGCATCGACCGCATCGGCCAGAGTACTTCTGGTATCAAAAATGCAGACAATGGAAAGCGACCCGGGGAAATCGCCATACCTTACAAGGTGCGTTATCCATTTAAACCCGGCAATCTCCTCCAGTGCGGTCTCGCAGACGATATTCAGCGCCTTTACGATGGCATTTTCAATTCTCTTGTCGGTCTTTTTCATTCGGCATTATTCAGTCAAGCTTTGATGCCCACATGGCAAGCCTGTGTTTCATGGACAGCTGGGAAACCTGGTCCTGCGGTAAGGGCTGAATGACCTTGTCGTGTACGAGCAGGCGATAGATGTATTCGATCTTCTCGGTCGCCGAATCGGTGGGCTCAAATTCGACAACGCCTCTTTCTTCACCGTACTTCATTCCTGCGGCAATGGCCTTTTTGACCAGCTCTTTTTCGTTTTTCAGTTTTTTCATGCCCGGGACTCCTTAGCGGTTCATCGAGATTAGCAACTTATGACACTGGATCATAGAAGTGCCTGCGCCAACACTGCCACACCCTGGATATTAGCTGATCCATCCCCATGCACCGCTCGTATATACAACTGAATTCGGTAACCATTGGTAATTAACGTGTTTTCACTGTTTAAATCCGACCCCGTCAAAAAACTGCGTAAAACCTACCACGCCAAACTTGAACAGGCGATGCTTGCCCAGAGGAATGGAGACATCAAAAGCTATTCGTTTATTACCGCCGAGGCGGAAGGCCTGCTGAAAGAGATCGAGGCACTGGAAGCTGGAACGAAACAGGGTGTGCAGTAAGCTTATCCCCGGGCTCCACTGGCAGCCAGATGCCTGGCGCAGCGGCCCTGCTCATTTCCAGCCGTATTTCCAGCGGCTGGCGTCCTTCAAATCCACCCACTCTATCGCCTGAACGCGTTTCGACATTACCGCCTCAAGCTCACAGGACAACACCAGCCCCTCTTCGTCAAACTCAACATCTGTGACCAGGAAATGCTTTTCCCGGTTCTGAGGATCTACAGCAGTCCACTTGCTGTTGAGCAGCTTCCGTGGATTGATTTGGTTCACGACCAGAAACTCCCTTCCAATTATCGCCCTGTCATATCGCGAAGCCCTTGCCGTCGCTGGTCATGCACGGCGCGCTCCCTTGCATCCCTTTGAATGTCCGGGTCTTCGACACTCTCTATGCCTTCAATGCGCGCCAGGTATTGATCCGACACGCCCGTCTCCCTTGCGCCGATAATGACGTGATTCAGGTACCATGAGTACGGATTGAGTGACTCATCGATTGACGTCGCGCAGTAGCTTAGCGCTTTCACCGCGGCCCCGGCATCATCACTGACTGTAACCCACTTGTCGTCGTAACCATTCCCGAGCCCTTCTGCCCGGTCCAGATATACCCTGTCCGAAGCGTCGATCAGAAATAACGAACCCAGAATAGAGTCCCGCAGGTCGCCGGTTTCAAACGCATCGCACTTGCCAGACCCGTCAGCGCCACGTTTGTGGAACCGCAGGTCATGAGACGCTAGCCTGAACAGGCCAACTTTCCTGGCACTGGGAGTTCGTTGCCGCAGCCGGGCGATAGACATGTTCGAGCCATAGGCAAAGTAGTGTATCAACACGCTAGCTCACAAGCCGATAGAGCGTACTCATGGCACATCGCAGCTGTAGTTTTGACAAGCGCTGGAACGGACCGATTGCCGCGCACTGGCCGGCCTATGAATCTATTCAAGTTTCTGCCGCCTGAAGTGATACATGTTTTGTGTTATCCGCAACCCATTGCCTGCCGTACTCCTTGAACCCGAAGCTATCATGAAAGCGCCGGGAGGGCTCATTGGGTGGGGTAATATTGTACTCACAGGTCACCAATGGAATACCCTGAGCTTTGGCAAAACCGAACAGGTCTTTATACAACCTGGAACCCAGGCGCGCCCCCTGAAAATCACTCGAAACAACTATCCGGTCAACGTAGATAAAACTGGAGTATCGGCCAGAGAACCAGCTGAAATTGTCATTCTCGTAAGCAGCTTCGCTATTCATAGCCAGCAGGAAGGCAATCACTCTTCCTTCCAGGCAGGCAACCCTGTGATGCCCGGCAAAGTTGGCCAGGGTGCACAGCCGCGCCTCATCCATGGGGCTGGTGTGCGCGACCTCAGAGAGGTTCAGCGCGCATATCTGCGAAAAATCGTCCGCCGTGACATCTCGAATTTCAATGTTACTCATGATTCAACCTGACCCCGGTCAGTAACTCCTGCAATACTGACATCCCCACTGCAATGCGCACAGCTACTTTTTTGGTGTGCGCGTTTGATGTACAGGTTTAATGCGAGCAGGACAGGCAACAGGGCACGGGGTTTGACAGAACCCGCAATACTGTATATTTATACAGTATATGTCAAGCTACGCCGAACTCCACTGCCTCAGCTGTTACAGCTTCCTGCGCAGCGCCTCTCACCCCCTTGAACTGGTAGAGCGAGCCGCAGCGCTTGGCTATACCGCCCTGGCCATTACCGACGAGTGCTCCCTGGCCGGGATAGTCAAAGCCCATGTAGCGGCAAAGGAGCACGGCATCCAGCTGATCGTGGGCAGCGAGTTCACCCTGGTGGAGGGCATCACACTGGTGGCACTGGCGCCCACCCGGGCGGCCTACAGTGAACTGTCCGGGTTGATCAGCATGGCGCGACGGCGCAGTCCCAAGGGTGAGTACCAGGCAGGGCTGCGGGACGTGATCTTCCACCTCAAACGCTGCCTGCTGATCTGGCTGCCCGAGGATGACGACGAAGCCAGCCGGGGCTGGGGTTTGCAGTTGAGCAGGCTATGTCGCGATCGGGTCTGGCTGGGCGTCACCCACCTGCTGGGTAACGGAGAGGTTCAACGCTACCGGGCCCTGCACCGGCTGGCAGGTGACCTTTGCATCCCGATGGTGGCCTGCGGCAACGTACAAATGCACTGCGCCGGCCGCAAACCCTTGCACGATGTCTTCACCGCCTTGCGTCACAACACCAGCATCGCCCAGCTGGGGCGGCTGCGCATGGCCAACAGCCAGCAACATCTGCGCAGCCTGGCGAAACTGCAGATGCTGTATCCACCCGCCCTGCTGGAAGAAACCCGGCAGATAGCGGCGCTTTGCAATTTCAGCCTGGACGAACTGCGCTATGAATACCCGGAGGAAGTGGTACCGGCGGGCTATACGTCCAAGCGCTACCTGCGCGAACTGGTCGTGCAGGGCAGCTCGTTGCGCTGGCCCGGCGGAGTCCCTGCCGACATCCAGCAGCGCATCGAGCAGGAACTGGTCCTGATCGAGGAGCTGGACTACGAATACTACTTTCTCACCGTCTACGACATCGTTCGCTTTGCCCGTGAGCGCGACATCCTGTGCCAGGGTCGCGGCTCCGCCGCCAACTCGGTGGTGTGCTACTGCCTGTTCATCACCGAGGTGTCACCCGAGCAGATCTCCCTGCTGTTTGAGCGCTTTATTTCCCGCGAGCGGGACGAACCACCCGATATCGACGTGGACTTCGAGCATGAACGGCGGGAAGAGGTTATCCAGTACATCTACAGCAAGTACAGCCGCAAGCGCGCCGCGCTGGCCGCCACCCTGATTACCTATCGCTCCCGCAGCGCGGTGCGGGACGTGGGCAAGGCGCTGGGGCTGGACCCGGTATTCGTCGATGACCTGGCCAAGTCACTGGCCTGGTGGGACCGCAGCTCGGATCTGGCCAGGCGCTTCGAGGAACAGGGGGTGGCGCAGCACAGCCGGCAGGCGGAGCTGTTCTACATGCTCGTGCAGCAGATCCTCGGCTTCCCGCGCCACCTGTCCCAGCATGTGGGGGGCTTCGTCATTACCCGCAGCCCCATTTCCACCCTGGTGCCGGTGGAAAACGCCAGCATGGCGGATCGCACCGTCATCCAGTGGGACAAGGAGGACATCGAGTCCCTGGGCCTGCTCAAGGTGGATATCCTGGCCCTGGGTATGTTGTCCGCTATCAGGAAGAGCCTGCAAATGGTGCACCGTTACTGCCCTACCATCAAAACAGTGAGTGATATACCGAAAGAGGACAGGGCAACCTATCGCATGCTGCAAGCGGCTGACACCGTGGGTGTCTTCCAGATCGAGTCCCGCGCCCAGATGTCCATGCTGCCCCGACTTAAACCCGACTGCTTCTACGACCTGGTGATAGAGATTGCCATCGTGCGCCCCGGCCCCATCCAGGGCGACATGGTGCACCCCTACCTGCGCCGCAAGCAGGGCCTGGAAGCCGTCACCTATCCCAGCGAGGCCATCAAGTCGGTGCTGGAACGCACCCTGGGGGTACCCATTTTCCAGGAGCAGGTGATTCGCCTGGCCATGGTGGCGGCGGGCTTCAGCGGCGGTGAGGCGGACCAGCTGCGCCGCGCGATCACCAACTGGGGCAGGAACAGCAAGCTGCTCACCTTCGAGCAGAAGCTTACCAGCGGCATGATAGAGCGCGGTTACGATGAGGAATTCGCCCGCCGCCTGTTTGAGCAGATCAAGGGGTTTGGCGGCTATGGCTTTCCCGAGTCCCACTCCGCCAGCTTCGCCTTGCTGGCCTATGTATCCTCATGGCTCAAATGCCATCATCCGGGCGCCTTCTTTGCCGGCCTGCTCAACAGCCAGCCCATGGGCTTTTACAGCCCGTCGCAACTCATCCAGGATGCCCGTCGCCACGGTGTGATCGTACTACCTATCGATGTCAACCGCAGCGACTGGGACCACCAGCTGCTGGAGGGCCGCTCGGCCCTGCACTCGCAGCCACCCATACGCCTGGGATTGCGACTGGTAAAGGGCCTCAGCCGGGAGGGTGCACAACGCGTGGTCGAAGCCCGGCGCCAGGGGCCCTTCCGCCAGGTCAGCAACCTGCGTCAGCGAACCCGGCTGGGCAAACGCGATATGGAGGCGCTGGCGGATGCCGATGCGCTGGTATCACTGAGCGGCCATCGGCACCAGTCCCAGTGGCAGATCATGGCGCTGGAACAGGCCCGCCCCCTATTGCAGGATGAACAGCGTGAAGCGGCCAGTTATTTCGATGACGGGGTACAGCTGCCGGCGCCGGCTGTGGCCGAAGAAGTGCTGGCGGATTACCGCGCCACCGGGCTCACCCTGCGGGCCCATCCCATGAGCCTGCTGCGGGACCGTCCACCCTTCAACCGCTGCAAACGCCATAGCGACCTGGCAACGCTGAGCAATAACCGGTTTGTGCGTATCGCCGGGCTGGTCACCTGCCGCCAGCGCCCGGGCAGTGCTTCCGGGGTACTGTTCCTCACCCTGGAGGACGAGACCGGCAACAGCAATATCGTGGTGTGGCAGCGCACCCAGCAACAATTCCGCCGGCCATTGATGACCGCGCAGCTGCTGCTGGTGAACGGCACCCTGGAAACCAGGGACAATGTCATCCACATCATTGCCGGTGCCCTGTACGACTACACCCATGAACTTCAGGCCCTGCAGGTGACATCGCGGGATTTCCATTGAATTTACTCCGGTTCTTTCCGGCTCGATAGGGCGTGAGCTGTCCGGTTTGTGTCAAACCCGGGAGAATTGGTCTAGACTTCGCCGGCACATGCTTAAAACAAAGGAATAATGCCAAATGAAAAAATTCGCCATGGCCACCCTGCTGGCGACCGCGGTTAGTACCGGCGTCCACGCCCAGATACCCGCTCCGCCGGACGGACAAATACTGTCTCCTGAGTACACCGGCAAGGCTTACTCGCCCTATGCCGAGCGCGACTTTGCCACCAACGTATACTTTGGCGATACCCACCTGCACACCAACCTATCCATGGATGCAGGCGCCTTCGGCAATCGCCTGGGGCTGGATCCGGCTTACAAATTCGCCCGGGGCGAGCAGGTAACCTCCACCAATGCCGGGCCCGTGCGCCTGTCGCGGCCGCTGGATTTTCTGGTGGTAGCTGATCACTCGGACAATATGGGCTTCTTCCCAGACCTTTTCGCCGGGAAAGCCTTCATCCTCGAAGACCCCACCGGCAAGAAATGGTACGACATGATCAACGCCGGCAAGGGCGTGGATGTGGCTCTGGAGTTGATCGGTCTGTTTTCACAGGGCAAATTCCCGGAGGCCCTGGAGTACAAACCGGATTCAGCACCCTACAAGGCCGCCTGGAAAGAAACAGTGGCAGCGGCCGAGCGTTACAACCAGCCGGGCGTGTTCACTGCCTTTATCGGCTATGAGTGGACCTCTTTGATCAAGGGAAACAATATGCACCGGGTAGTCATCTACCGGGACGGCGGCGAAAAGGGCGGCCAGATGGTGCCCTACACCACGGTGGCACCCCAGGGCAGCACCAACCCCCGCGACCTGTGGAAATGGCTGGCCAACTATGAAAAAACAACGGGCGGTGATGTCCTGGCTATCGCCCACAACGGCAACCTGTCCAACGGCATCATGTTCCCTATCGCCGAGCAATATGACGGCAAGGCACTGGATGTGGAATATGTCACCCAGCGCGCCCAATGGGAGCCTATCTACGAGGCCACCCAGATCAAGGGAGACGGTGAGACTCACCCGTTCCTCTCACCCAACGACGAATTTGCCGCCTATGAAAATTGGGATATCGGCAACCTGGATGTATCCGCGGCCAAAACCGACGCCATGCTCGCGGGCGAATACGCCCGGGAAGGGTTGAAGCGCGGACTGGCACTGGAAGCGAGCCTGGGCACCAACCCCTACAAGTTTGGCATGATCGGCTCCACCGACAGCCACACTTCACTGGCTACAGCCCAGGAAGACAACTTCTTTGGCAAGCACGCCGGGGCTGAGCCCTCACCGGAGCGCATGATGCACCCCTTCATGGCAACCGAAGAAGGTTCGATCATGGGCTGGCAGCAGGTGGCATCAGGCCTGGCGGCTGTATGGGCAAAAGACAATACCCGTGAAGCCCTGTTTGATGCCATGGAGCGCAAGGAAGTCTACGCAACCACCGGCAGCCGCCTGGCGGTGCGCTTCTTTGGCGGCTGGGATTTTGAAGCCGACGACCTGAACAATCGCGAACCGGCCTTTGCCGGCTACGAAAAAGGCGTGCCTATGGGTGGCGACCTGCCGGCCAACTCAACCGGCAAAAAAGCTCCCAGCTTTATGGTTTATGCCCTGCGCGACCCGATCGGTGGCAACCTCGATCGCATCCAGATCGTGAAGGGCTGGAGCGACGACGAGAAACAATACGAGAAGGTATACGACGTCGCCTGGTCCGGCGACCGCAAGCCCGGCAAGAATGGCAAGGTACCCGCGGTAGGCAACACGGTAGACGCGAAAACCGCCTCCTGGACCAACACCATCGGGTCAGCCGAGCTGGGCGCGGTATGGTCAGACCCGGATTTTGACCCGGAGCAACGGGCTTTCTACTACGCCAGGGTATTACAGATCCCCACCCCACGCTGGTCCACCTATGATGCGTTCCGCTTTGGCGTACCCATCCCCGATGGCGCACCAGTTTCTACCCAGGACCGGGCCTACACCTCACCCATCTGGTACACCCCGAAGTAACACCCGGGTAGGGCAAAGGATCAGCGTGGTCCCGAATCCACGCCGTTAAAAAATGCCCATATCACCTCGGGCCCATCCAGCTGATGGCTGGTCGGGCCCAGTATCCGCGCCATATTGAATACCGGATTGGGCACGGTATGACCGCCACCCACGACAGTGACGAGGCTGACGGGCGGCTTTCCAGCCGCAGACCATTCAACGCTCTTTACTGAGGTGTCATCGCCCGGATTCTGTCTGGGCCAGGCATGCTGTTCGCCCTCACCCTCGTAACCCGCCAGCCCTGCCCAGTACTGCGCAGTGGCCAGGGAAGACAGCACTGCGCCCCTGCTGGCATTGCCAAAAATCTCCACCAGCCCCCCCTCGTAGGGATTGACCGGATCCAGGGTGCCATTCATGACCAGGGTTGCTACCGGCTGTCCTGACTTGTCGCAGTCCAGGCTTGAGTCCACCGGCAAGCTGGCGGCGATCGCGGCGATACCCGCCACCATGTCAGGTGCCTCCAGACCCAGGCGGTAGGCCATCTGGCCGCCATTGGACAGGCCGGTGGCAAATACGCGGGCGGGGTCAGCCCCATGCTCGTCCACTGTGCGCTGAACCACAGACCGCAGGAAACCGACGTCGTCGATATCCTCAAGATTAGCGGCGTAATCGGCACTGCCACGACAGTCATTCCAGTGGTTTTCATAGCCATCGGGGTATACCGCAATAAAGCCATGCCGCTCTGCCTGCACATCAAAACCGTACCGGGCGGCGATCCGCATCTGTTCACCGGTACCCAGGGAGCCATGCATGACCAACACCACCGCTGGCGAAGGTGCCAGGTTTGCCGGGACATAGGCCAGCCAACTGCGGGGTTTGCCATCGTGCTGCACGGAGCCGCCCTGGACCTGCCCCGGCAGCGCCGGCGGCTCAAGCGTGTCAGCGCGCAGGTACCACCACCAGGCCAGCGCTGCGAGCAGCAACAGCAGGCCCGAGAGGTAAACCACTATCTTAAGCAACTTGCGCATTCATATACCTCAATTTCGCCGGTCGACATTGCCATTGCGTGGGCAGAGTCTAGACTGATGAGGTGGCTGATGCACTAACACAACTGTATCGACTTGCCTGCAGTGCAGGCCTTATTGCGATGATGGCGATGAACTCCCACTCTTCAGACATGCCTCAACAACGTGCGACAATGCTGGATGCGATTCGGGACTCGGTTCGCAGTTCCGCGGGCTATACCGGTCGCACCCGGCTATCTGATGCGGTCATGGCGGCAATGGGCAGCGTGCCCCGGGAAGAATTTGTACTCCCCGCCTACCGCCACCTGGCCTATGACAACACCCCCCTGCCAATCGAAGCCGGGCAGACGATATCCCAACCCCTGATTGTCGCCCTGATGACAGACCTGCTGGACCCACAACCCTCGGATGTGGTGCTCGAAGTAGGCACCGGCTCGGGCTACCAGGCCGCGGTGCTGGCGGGATTGGTCAAACATGTGTACAGCGTGGAAATCATCGCGCAACTGGCGGAATCCGCCTCTGAAGTGCTGGCCAGGCTGGGCTATGACAATGTCACCGTGCGCGCCGGCGACGGCTATGCCGGCTGGCCCGAACACGCGCCCTTCGACGCGATTATTGTCACGGCAGCGGCACCGGAAATACCCGCGCCCCTGCTGGAACAGCTCAAGCCAGGAGGCAAACTGGTCATTCCCGTGGGCGGGGAACACGACGCCCAGGAATTGCTGCTGGTAGAGATGGGCGAAGACAACGAGGTGCTTCAACGCTCCGTGCTACCGGTCAGGTTCGTGCCGCTTACCGGGGAGCGTTGATACCTGCCACCGGGTTCAGAGCGGTGACCGCCCCTTGTCCGCTGCAATCCGCATCCGCAGTGCGTTGAGCTTGATGAAACCCTCCGCGTCCTTCTGGTCGTATGCCCCGGCATCTTCCTCAAAGGTGGCTATGCTCTCATCAAACAGGCTGTCGGCGGACTGGCGCCCGGCGACAATAACATTACCCTTGTAGAGTTTGAGCCGTACCTTGCCGTTCACCACACCCTGTGACTCGTCGATAGCGGTCTGCAGCATTTTCCGCTCTGGCGACCACCAGTAGCCGTTATAAATGATATTGGCATAGCGGGGCATCAGCTCATCCTTGAGGTGAGCGACCTCCCTGTCCAGGGTCAGGGATTCGATAGCGCGGTGCGCCTTGAGCATGATAGTACCGCCGGGGGTTTCATAGCACCCCCGGGATTTCATACCCACATAACGGTTTTCCACGATGTCGTCACGACCGATGCCGTTGGCACCGCCGATGCGGTTCAGGGTTTCCAGCACCGTGGCGGGGCTCATGGCTTCACCGTCGATGGCGACAATATCTCCGCACTGGAAATCCAGCTCTATGTAGGTGGGCGCATCCGGTGCGGCTTCCGGGCTGACACTCCAGCGCCACATATCCTCTTCCGCTTCTGCCCAGGGATCCTCAAGGATCCCCCCTTCATAAGAGATGTGTAGCAGGTTGGCATCCATGGAATACGGCGATTTTTTCCTGGCACTGGCAAAGTCGACAGGGATATCCCGGCTCTCGCAGTAAGCCATTAGGGTTTCCCTGGAGGTCATATCCCACTCGCGCCAGGGAGCGATCACCTTGATGCCGGGCTTGAGTGCGTAGGCTCCCAGTTCAAAGCGCACCTGGTCATTGCCCTTGCCGGTGGCGCCGTGAGAGATGGCATCGGCACCGGTCTCGTTGGCTATTTCTATCAGGCGCTTGGCGATCAGCGGCCGCGCAATTGAGGTTCCAAGGAGGTATTCGCCCTCGTAGATTGTATTGGCGCGAAACATGGGAAAGACAAAATCCCGCACAAACTCCTCGCGCAGGTCGTCAATGTAGATCTCCTTGACGCCCAGGGCCTCCGCCTTGGCGCGGGCCGGCTCCACTTCCTCCCCCTGGCCGATATCGGCGGTAAAAGTGACCACTTCACACTGGTAGTTATCCTGCAGCCAGCGCACGATTACCGAGGTATCGAGGCCGCCGGAATAGGCCAGGACAACTTTATTCACATCTGACATTTCACGCTCCATGGGGCTGTGCTGAAAAGCCGGCCATTCTACTCCCGGGCGATCACAATTCCCAGCCGATCACGATTCGGCAGACAATAAGCCTCTCAGTCCCTGGCTATTGCCGCTCCCGCTGTGCCGCCTTTTACGGTAGCATGTACACCCAATCCAGCGAACAACAGACCCTGCCATCCCACGTGACTGAACTGACTATTACCCGCCCGGACGACTGGCACGCGCACCTGCGCGACGGCGCCGCACTGGAACATACCTGTGCCGACCTGGCCCGCTACTTTGGCCGGGTTATCGTTATGCCCAACCTGAGCCCCCCGGCGACCACGGTGGCCGAGGCCGCCGCGTACCGCGAAAGGATACTCGCCGCAATGGCGCCGCTGGCGCGCAGCTTCGAGCCTCTGATGACCCTGTATCTCACCGACCACACAGACCCGGCCGAGATCCAACTCGCGGCGACCTCCGACTTTGTGCATGCCGTAAAACTCTACCCGGCCGGCGCCACCACTAATTCAGCCGCGGGTGTAGCGCGACTCGAGGGTCTCTACGGAACCCTGGCTGCAATGGAAGAAGCCGACCTGCCACTGCTGGTGCACGGTGAAGTTACCGACAGCGATATCGACATCTTCGACCGCGAGAAAGTGTTTATCGACCGACACCTGGCACCCATTGCGCAGCGCTTTCCAGCCTTGCGCATCGTTCTGGAACACATCACTACCCGTGATGCAGTAGATTTTGTCACCCAGGCGAGCAGTCGGGTGGCGGCCACTATCACGGCTCATCATCTGCTCCTCAATCGCAACGATATGTTGGCAGGTGGTATCCGCCCCCATTACTACTGCCTGCCGATTCTCAAACGCAACACCCATCAGCAGGCGTTGCTGGCAGCCGCCGCGTCGGGTAATCCGAAATTTTTCCTGGGGACGGACTCGGCACCGCACACCACCGGCAACAAGGAAACCGACTGCGGCTGCGCAGGTGTTTACACGGCTCATGCAGCCATCGAACTGTATGCCGAGGTGTTCGAGCAACTGGGCGCGCTGGACGCACTGGAGAACTTTGCCTGCCATTACGGGCCGGATTTCTATCGCCTGCCGCGCAATACAGACACCATTACCCTGCGCAAGGCGCCGTGGCAGGTGCCAGCGCAGCTACCGCTGGGCCGCGATGTCCTGACGCCCCTGCGAGCCGGCGAAAGTATCGGCTGGCGCGTATCCGAACGGGACGAATGACCTCTTGAAAGAGACAGAAGCACATCACCTCAGCAATCGATTCCGCGGCTTCCTGCCCGTTGTGATCGATGTCGAAACCGGCGGTTTTATCGCCAGTACAGACGCCGTCCTCGAGATCGCGGCCACCACCGTGCGCATGGATGAAAACGGCCTGCTGGCCACTCACCGCACCTACGACTTCCATGTACACCCCTTTGAAGGGGCCAATATCGAACAGTCGGCCCTGGATTTTACCGGGATAGACCCCTATCACCCGTTTCGGGAGGCTGTACCTGAGGCCGAAGCCCTGGACGAATTGTTTCGGGTGCTGCGCAAGGAAATCCGCGACCACAATTGTACCCGGGCCATTCTGGTAGGGCACAATGCCCACTTCGATGCAGGCTTCATCAACGCGGCGGTAGAGCGTTGCGGTATCAAGCGCAATCCGTTCCATCCCTTTTCCTTTTTTGACACCGCAACACTGTCGGGCCTGGCCTACGGCCAGACCGTGCTGGCGAAGGCCTGCGCGGAAGCGGGCATAGCATTCGACAACAGCGAGGCCCACTCCGCGGCCTACGACGCCGAGCGCACAGCCGAACTGTTCTGTGAGATCGTCAATCGCTGGAAAGAATGTGGCGGCTGGCTACCTGGCTTTGCCCAGTAGAATCATCCAGGCGCGGTGCGAGCTGTGCAAACAGGCGGATATTAACGATGCCAGGGAAATCACACGCCCAGAGCGAGCAAAAAGCACTGCGTTTCAGCCTCTACGGCATAGTTGGTTTTGTAGTGCTGGCCCTGGGCTTTGCCGTACTCACCAACTCGGACGCCATTTTATTTGATGGCATCTACTCCCTGATCGCGTTCTGCGTCACCCTGCTGACCATCAGGGTGGCCAAACTGGCAGAGCGTCCCGACGACGAGCGCTTTCATTTCGGCTACACCGCTATTGAACCCACACTCAATTTGTTCAAGGCCCTGTTGATACTGGTGGCCTGCGTCTATGCCGCTACCGAAGCTGTCAAACGCCTGATCGCGGGAGGTAACCCGGCGGAGTATGGGCTGGCCGTATTCTACGGGCTGGCATCTACGGCAGGCTGTTTTGGCGTGGCCTGGCTGATGTCTCGCGCGAGCCGGCAAAGCCGATCCGACCTGGTCGCGGTGGAGTCAAAAACATGGCTGATGGACGGTTTGTTGAGCTGCGCAGTGTTCGTCGGCTTCCTGGGCGCATGGTGGCTGGAACGCTCACCGTGGCCACAGTATGCAATGCTGGTAGACCCCATACTGTTGATCACTATCGTGACCCTGGCGCTGCCGGTACCGCTGGGAATACTGCGGGACAGCCTTAGGGAAATCGTCTGGATGGCACCCTCCGAGCCACTGGTCGATGAGATCGAACAGCGCCTGCTGGACACTTTAAAGGGGGTAGACTACAACCACGTAGAGCTGCGAGTGACCAAGCGTGGCCGCAACACCTATGTGCTGGTGCATGTTGTAGTCAGCAAGGAATTTACCATCAATTCAATCGCCGAGCTGGACGCGATACGCAACCGCAGTGAAAAAGCACTCAAGGAATGGAAGCGGGAAATCGTCATAGACATGTTGTTTGTCGACGATCCACTGCTCGCGGCCTGAGGCGGGGCTAGTCTTCGCCGCTGATCTGGTTGAGGATAATGTCCAACTCCGAGGTCAACGTCTCTATGCCGTCGATGCCCAGCAATTCATATTTGAGCGCTTCCTCCAGCGGCAACAACTGAATCAGCGTATAGGCCAGCTGCCAGGCATCATCGTAATCGATTTGCAGCCCCATTCTCTGTACATGGGGGTGGGTCTCGAGACTGCGCAGAATATCCAGCAGGGTTTGCCAACGCGGCTCCATAACAACCGGGTCGGGCGCCGGCCGCAGTTCCACTTCCCCCACCACCAGGCCGTTGGGACGCACCGAGGTTGAAGCGAGATCAAAACGCTGCCCCCCCTGGACGGTGAGGCCTAGCAAGCCATTGGGTAACTGGTCCCAGTCGACGATACGCGCGCAGGTGCCGTAGTCCCCCAATTCGGGTGAGGGTCCGCCGGGCTGGGCGATCTCGCCGCCCTGGCGAATCCATATCACGCCAAACTCGCTGTCGGACTTCATGCAGTCGCGCACCAGGTCAATATAGCGCTGCTCAAAAATCTGCAATGGCATTCGACCGAACGGCATCAGCACCGCGGACAGCGGAAACAGCGACAGCTCACTCACAAGCCACCCCCGCGCACTGCTGCCGATGGCAGGCTCAACGATTCGAGCTGGGCCAGGGTAATCAAGGCCTGCTCCCGGCTGTCGCCACAGACCGCGGGCTCCGCCATAAACGCCGCGCAGCACTGCGGCCGGCGCGGGTCATCAAACAGTTCGCAACGAAATTTCTCATCGAGATGCGCACAGCGCTCCCCTGCCGCCTTGCCTGCGGGCATGCCGTAATAGGGCCGGCTGATAGACGGTTCAATGCAACAGGCCCCGCACTGTTCGCGACACTTCATCAACCGCCCTCCGGGCCCAGTGGCTTGAACAGTATAATCAGCAGCGGCAACAGCAGCAGCGCACCGAGCACTGCGGCTACCATGGCCATCACGGTGAGCAGGCCAAAATAAATACTGGGCGTAAAACTGGATAATGTCAGCATGGAAAAACCTATCACTACGGTCAGTGTGGTGTAGTACATCGCCCGTCCGATACTATTATGGCAGCGATACATACTGGCGCGATAGTTCCTGTCTACCCCGAACTCCTTGATAAACCGATGCACGTAATGAATACAATCATCGACGCCGATACCAACCACAATAGCGGCGATGGTAATGGTCATGATATCCAGCGGAATACCCAGCAGCCCCATAACACCCAACACCATACCGGCTGCCAGCAGATTGGGCGCCAGCGCTATCAGGGACAGTGAGAACGAGCGGAACAGGGCGAGAAACATCAGCAGGATGGCGACGAAAACGGCGCCCAGAGTCAATATCTGGGAGCGGTAAAGGCTCTGCAGCACGTTGTTATACAGCACCAGCATGCCGGTAAACTGTATCCGCTCAGGAGCAATGCCAAGCTTATCGGTGAGATCGGCCCGCAGGTCTTGCAGGAATACATCCCGGCGCAGGTCCTCGCTGGTTTCCTTGACCCGGACCGTCACCCTGGCCTGTTCGCGCTGGCGGGAAAAATAGGGGTCGACCATCATGCCGCTGATATCCGGAGGCAGGCTTTTCTGCACTATCGCCAGCTCCACACTGCCTATGTCATCACCGAGCAGGTTTTTGACCACGGAGAATACCGTGGACAAGGACAGGACCTTGCCGGTTTCCGGCAGGGAGTCCACATAGTTGTGAATGGCATCGAGCTCACGCATGCCGCCGAGACTGAACCAGTAGCTGGGAACAAAGGAATCACCGTCACTGGCAAAATCGTCTCCGTCACTGGCAAATTCATCATCCCACTCATCCGCCGCATCATCAGCCTGCAATGGTGCCGGGGAGCCGCCAAAATCTTCGCCATCCTCGGCGAAGGGATCGTCATCGGCCACGGGCGCGACATCACCCGCAGGGGCGACTTCCAGGCCCGGCAGCGGCTCATCCATGTCCAGGGGAGCCAGCACAATATCCAGCGGGATCGTGCCGCCAAGTTGCGAGTCGAGCAGCTCCATACCCTGGTAGATTTCAGTGGATTTGTGGAAGTAGTCGATAAACCGGTTCTCGACCTCCAGCCGACTGATGCCGACCAGGGTCGCCACCACCAGTAAGGCGGTCACCGCCAGGATGGAGCGGCCATTGCCGTCCACCAGGCGCGCGAACAGGGCTGTCAGCGGCGTATCGGTGCCGCTGTGGCGATGGGGCTTGCCCGGCGGCCACACCAGCATCATGCAGGGCACCAGGGTAAAGTTCAAAAACAGGGCCAGGACAATGCCCGCTGTCATCATCCAGCCAAAATCGATCACTGGCTGTATCCCCGACACGACCAGGGAGACAAAGGCGACAATTGTCGTAATACCGGTATAGATACAGGGCGTTGACATCAGCTGCACGGTGCGCAACACACGCTCGTGTAAATCGCCGTCCGGTTCCAGCGCATGGATTTCGCGGTAGCGCACGATGAGGTGAATCGCGATGGCCAGGGTGATAATCAGCAGCACCGCCACAAAGTTGGAGGAAATAACCGTCATACGCCAATCCAGCGCCCCCAGCATACCCAACATGATGACCACCGTGGCCCCGCAGGTGACCAGCGGAATAACTACCCAGCGCACACGTCTGAAGATCAATGCGAGCACCAGCAGCATCACGCCCAGGATAGCTGCGCCAAACACCACCAGGTCACGGGCGATAAAGCTGACCATATCGGCTGCAATCATGGGCACGCCACCGACAAAAATATCGGCGTAGGGTTTATAGCGCTCCGCTATCTCCCTTACGCTCGCTACCATACGGCTTTGCGTGTCCAGCGCGACGGCCGTGTGAGCCTTGAATGCGGCCTCTACCTCCGCCAACTCTTTTTGCTCCTCAGCCGACAAGCCCTCCCGATCGCGCTTGATCCGCAAGGACTCCCGCGTGGCGAGCAGGTCGTAGTAGAACTCGTCCCGCTGCAGGTTGATCTGCACGGCGGTGAGTGTGCCGTCTTTGCTCGCCAGTAACTCGGAGTAGATCGGGCTGGTGGTGAGTTCCCTCAACACCATGTCCAGGTCAATCCCCGGCGTTTCCAGACTGGGCAGCGGGTCGGGCGAACTGATGTCAGACAGGGTAACCGGCGGGCTCTCCAGCAGGGGCACGTCCCACACGGTAACGACTGATGAAACCCCCTCGAGCAAGCGCAGCTCATCTGCCATACGGCGCAATGGCCGCAGCGATTCCTGCGCCAGCAACGCTGCGCGCGGCTGCCAGGTAATCAGCAGGAACTCCTCCGAGCTGTACTCCGCGCTTATCTGGCGATAAAACTCCAGTGAGGGGTCGCCCTGTAACATCAGCGAGTCCGCGGAGGCATCCAGCTTGATCTTGTCCAGCTGGCTGGCAAAAGCCGCGACCAGCAGCGCCAACAATCCCAGCACAAGCCAGGGCCTGCGCAGGATCAGCCGGTCATAGGCCGACAGCAGAAGGTCATTCATGGCTACAGGCCTTTTTTGTCCAGTTGCTGCAGCAACTTCTGGTGAATACCACCGAAACTACCATTACTCATGACCACTATCTGGTCGCCGGGCCCTGCTTCTAATGCCACCTGGCGCACCAGCTCGTCGATGTCCCCGACCAGGCGAGCCGGCACAACACTGTCCTGAACCACACTGTCCAGTGACCAGTCCATGCCCGGGGGCTGGAACCAGTAGACCAGGTCTGCGGCGGCGGTCGAGCCCGCCAGTTGCCTGCGATGCTCACCCAGCCGCATGGTATTTGAACGCGGCTCGACCAGGGCGATAAGGCGCCCGGTGCCGGCGCGGGCACGCAGGCCCTGCAGTGTGGTGGCTATGGCGGTGGGGTGATGGGCGAAATCATCATAGACCGAGATATCGCGCACCGTGCCCAGCAGTTCGAGCCGCCGTTTCACGCCGCCGAATTCCGCCAGCGCGGCAGCTGCTACCACTGGCAGCACACCGACATGGTGGGCGGCCGCTATCGCCGCCAGGGCATTTTCCACATTGTGCAGACCGCATTGGGACCAGTGTACTTCCAGGGGTGGTTCGGTAGGGCCGTGCAGGCGAAAAGCGCTGCCGTCCGCGGCCAGCAATTCGGCCCGCCAATCAGCCCCAGACCCGGGATCGGTTTCGTGTCCAGCGCCAACATCAAAAGAGGCGACGGGCGTCCAGCAACCCATGGCAATGGTCTCATCGATCGCATCGACACCGCGCGGACGAACTATCAGCCCGTCGCCGGGAACACAGCGCACCAGGTGGTGAAACTGGCGCTGTATCGCCCCGATGTCGTCAAAAATATCGGCGTGATCAAACTCCAGGTTGTTAATCGTCAGCGTGCGGGGCCGGTAGTGAATGAACTTCGATCGCTTGTCAAAAAATGCCGTGTCGTACTCATCTGCCTCCACCACAAAAAAATCGGAAGAACCGGAGCGAGCCGACAGGCCAAAATTCGCCGGAACGCCTCCTATAAGGAAACCTGGCGCCATCCCGGCATACTCCAGGATCCAGGCCAGCATGCTGCTGGTGGTGGTCTTGCCGTGGGTGCCCGACACTGCCAGCACCCACTTTTCATGCAGCAGGTGCTCTGCCAGCCACTGGGGTCCGGAGGTATACGGCAGGCCGCTGTTAAGCATGTATTCCACCGCGGGATTACCCCGGGTCATTGCATTGCCGACCACAACACAATCGGGGCGCTGGTGCAGGTGTTCGGGCAGGTAGCCCTCCATGAGGTCTATGCCGGCGGCGCGCAGCTGAGTGCTCATCGGGGGATAGACCGCGGAGTCTGAACCGGTCACCCGGTAACCCATCTCCCTGGCCAACAGGGCAAGCCCTCCCATGAAGGTACCGCAGATACCCAGGATATGAATATGCCCTTTCAACCAAGTCTCCTCAAACAAAGCGGGCAATGGTATCACGCCGGGTCGTTGCCACCACAGGTACCGGCACGCAGAAACCTCGGCGCATGGTCCACAAATGGCGCCAAGTTCCGTATCATTACTGCCTTGCTGCAACCAGCGGGCCCCTTTCACGGCCCACCAGGGGCCATGGACCTGGCCCATCAACAAGGAAAACGCGCCAATGCCCAAAAAAAATGCCTTCTACGCCCAATCCGGTGGCGTCACTGCAGTCATCAATGCCTCCGCCTGCGGTCTGATTGAGACCGCTCGCAAACACCGCGATCAGATAGGCAAGGTCTACGCAGGCCGCAACGGTATTATCGGCGCCTTGCAGGAGGACCTCATTGACACGGGCAAGGAGAGCAAGGCGGCGATACGCGGCCTGCTGACAACCCCATCGGGTGCATTCGGCTCCTGCCGCCACAAATTGAAGAGTCTTGAAGAAAACCGGGTTGAATACGAGCGCCTCATCGAGGTTTTCAAGGCCCATAATATCGGCTACTTCTTCTATAACGGCGGCGGTGACTCTGCCGATACCTGCCTGAAGGTTTCCCAGCTCAGCGCCACCCTGGGCTACCCGCTGCAGGCCATTCATGTGCCCAAAACCATCGATAATGACCTGCCCCTGACCGATAACTGCCCGGGCTTCGGCTCGGTGGCCAAGTATGTGGCCATCTCAACCCGTGAGGCCGCCATGGATGTGGCTTCCATGTGCGAGTCATCCACCAAGGTTTTTATTCTCGAGGTAATGGGCAGGCACGCGGGCTGGATCGCTGCCGCGGCAGGGCTGGCCGCGCAAAACGAGGGTGACGCGCCCCATATCATCCTGTTTCCGGAAATCGCCTTCGACCGGGCCAAGTTCCTGACCAGGGTCAAGCGCACGGTAAAGAAGAATGGCTACTGCGTGATCGTGGCCTCTGAGGGCACCCAGTATAAGGATGGCCGGTTCCTGGCCGAGTCAGGCCTCAAGGACGCCTTTGGTCACAGCCAGCTTGGCGGACTGGCGCCCTACCTCGCCTCGATGGTGAAGGAAGAGCTGGGGTATAAATATCACTGGGCGGTAGCGGATTATCTGCAGCGCTCAGCCCGCCATATCGCGTCCCAGACCGATGTGGACCAGGCCTATGCCCTGGGTGAGGCGGCGGTGGAATTTGCCCTGAGGGGTGACAACGCCATCATGCCCTGCATCGTTCGCGGCAAGGGCAAGCGATACAGCTGGTCCATTGGCGAGGCGAATCTGGAGGACGTGGCCAACCGCGAAAAGAAAATGCCGCGCAATTACATCAGCCGCGACGGCCTCGGCATCACACCGGAGGCGGTCTCCTACCTGGCCCCGCTGATCGCTGGAGAGGCCTACCCCGAGTACCGCAACGGCATGCCGGTGTATGTGCAACTCAAAAACACGCCGGTCCCCAGAAAGCTCAAGAAGCGTTTCCGGATAAAACGCTAGCGCAGGGCGCCCCGCCGGATCCCGAGGCGGGCAGGCGGATCCAGCGCACAGACCGGCAATATTTTGCCAGAATCGGGCAAGATTTCAGCGATAACAGTCTGTACAATGCGCGCCTCCATAGTGAACCAACCTGTAGGAATTCTTATGTACAGTAATAGCCAATTCAACCGCTGGCGCCGCCACCCCTGGCACGGCCTGCGTGCCCATGCGGAAGGGACCAATGAGGACATCGTCCAGGTCTATATCGAGATGACGCCGGATGATGTGGTCAAGTACGAGCTCGACAAGAGTTCCGGCTTTCTGATGGTCGATCGCCCCCAGCGCACCACTTCCAGCCCCCCCGCCCTGTACGGTTTTATCCCGCGCACCTATTGCGCCGAGGAAGTGGCCAAGCGCTGCCCGCATGCAGAAGTGGCGGACGGTGATCCGCTGGATATCTGCGTATTCTCCGAGCGCCACATCACTCGTGCAGACATCATCCTGAAGGCGCGCGTTGTGGGCGGCATCCAGATGATTGACGGCGGCGAGGCGGACGACAAGATTGTAGCGGTTCTTGAAGGTGACAATATCTGGGGGGGCGTACACGACATCGCCGACTTGCCCGCCATCAAGACCGAGCGACTCCAGCACTACTTCTCAACTTACAAGATGATTCCGGGCAAGGAGAGCAACGTCAAGGTGGACTTCGTCTACGGACGCGAGGAGGCACTGAAAGTCATCGCCGCGGCCGAACTGGACTACCAGAAGCATTACGGTCACCTGCATCAGCAAAGCTAGGCCTCAACCCGGCCAATCCAGCCGCCCGCCAGGGACACCGCTAAGATAGTGGGCACCACTGCGGCGCTACCGCCACGTACTTCCTCATAATCTGCGGCAATGCAGCCCTGATCTCATCTGCCAGCTGCAGCGCTTCCCCGGCCGCCGCGCACTCCTCCCAGCACGACAGCAACACCTGCCGGGTCAGCTGCGGGGCACATTGCACGGCCAGCGGCGCGTAACTCAGGTGCCAGCGCTCCGGGGCGGTGCCACCCCTGTCCATTGAGTAGGGTCGATAGAAGCCCCGGGATTCGTCCCGCGCCATGCACTGGTCCAGCCACTGGTGCAGGGGATCAAACAGCCCCCCGGGCGCCACCTCCTGCGGTGACAACTCCAGCTGATAGCCCGCCGGCAGCGCCCGGGCATCATAGACGTCCAGATCAGTACCCCAGTGGTGCCGGGAGGTGCCGGGTATGGCAGAGTAGCGCAGAATAGCCAGCACCCGGTCGCGGGGTGACAGGGTGCTGATCGCAACGTCTTTCCCGGCATCGTCATGCACGCGCCGCTGGCCACTGGCTTTGCCATTCCAGATTGCGAGCTGGCGGTCGTAGGATCGAAAACTGCTGGCGATCGCCAGCTCAAACCCCGCGGCCAGGGCGTCCTGCTGCAGTGCTCTGAAGGCCTGCGCTGCCTCCGCTTGCAATCGGTTGCCGCAGGTCATGGTTACCAGGTGGCTTTCCAATCGCCCGGTCAACTGGCTTGTATCTAGCTGTACTGCCAACAAGTCTGACTCCGTCTATTCACCGACACCCCGCATTGCCCGATGCCCAAAAACAGGCACAATAGCGGACCACTGCAATCATCCTATCGCGGACAAAGGGACAGCAACAAGGCATGAGCTTTATTGGCAACATAGACGATTTTGCGAACCATAGCGCCACAGGCGTGGAATCTGGCCCGCTGAAGCTGTTGGTGGTCAGGCGCGACCAGGAAGTGGCCATTTACCAGAACATATGCCCGCATACCCGCGAGTCACTTGATCCTATGGGTGGCTCAATCGCCAGCCCTGACGGGGCCCTGATACATTGCCAGCGCCACGCGGCCGTGTTCCTGGCCAGCACCGGCGAGTGCGTGGGTGGACCCTGCCAGGGTGAAAGCCTGACCCCGATCGCCTTTACCCTGAGTAACGGAGACCTGTACCTGGACTGACCGGATCAAGCTGAATCCAGGGAAAAAGGCAACCGCCTTACCAGATTGACTCCGTCGCTACTGAGATCGGCGCCCCATGCCTGCACTTCCACACCCGCCTCCAGGGCCTGTTCAAGCGCCACCCGGTAAGCGGGGTCGATATCACCCGCGGCGCTGACGCTATTGATACCGGCGTGGAACACGCAGAAGAAAAGCAGGGCCCGGGTATCAGGCGCCAGCACAGATTGCAGCTCGCGCAGGTGCTTGCGGGCCCGTTCGCTGACAGCGTCCGGGAAGGCTCCGTGCCCGCCGGGGCGACACAGGGTCACTGACTTCACCTCGACAAATACCTGCCCGGCGGGTCCGCGCAACAACAGGTCGGCCCGGCTGCCCTGACCGTATTTGACCTCAGTGCTGATGTCCGGGTAATCCGCAAAGCCCGGGATTACTCCCGCCGCAAAAGCCTCACCTACCACCCGATTGGCCAGGGCCGAGTGAACACAGGCCAGGCCGCTGGCCGTCTCAACCAGCTCCAGGGTATGGGCATATTTACGGGTTTTGACAGCGCTGGTGGACAACCACACCACCGAACCCGGTTCGGCGCAGCCGGTCATGGCACCGGTATTGGGACAATGGACCGTGATGACCTCCCCGCCAGGCATTTCCACATCGGCCAGGAAACGCTTGTACCGCCGCAACAGGCGCGCCTGTATCAGTCCTTCAAATTGCATGCTTACCACCGCGCCGGTGCGGCGCCCCACAAAAATTTCCCTATTCTAACAAAGCGGGCACCGGGCTTTGGACGCGGTTCAAAAACCGTGACGAAAAAGTGGAACCGCCGCGGGATATCTGGTAGTTTCTCCGCCCTTGGTTTTTGGCCATGCTTACATTTCCTGGCCAAACTCCCCTAAATCTTATCCAGTTACCATTGCTGTGTGGAAAAAAACCATGCCAAAAGCCGTTAAAAAAGCAGCCTCGACTGAATTCAAAAACTTCCAGCCCTATAAAGCGAAGCGGGGCGAGCAGTATATGAATGAGAAACAACGCGAACACTTCAAATCCATACTCCGTAGCTGGAAGTCCGAGTTGATGCAGGAAGTTGATCGCACCGTAAGCCACATGAAGGATGAGGCTGCAAATTTTCCGGATCCGGCGGACCGCGCCACCCAGGAAGAGGAGTTCAGCCTGGAACTGCGCACCCGTGATCGCGAGCGCAAGCTCATCAAGAAAATAGATTCGACCATGGAGCGCATTGAGCAGGACGATTACGGTTTCTGTGACGCCTGCGGCGTGGAAATCGGCATCCAACGCCTCGAAGCCAGGCCGACAGCGAGCATGTGCATCGACTGCAAGACCCTGGCCGAAATCAAGGAAAAACAGGAACTGGGTTAACCACGGCCCGGTGCACGCCAGTCGCGACCCGCTCTATCGCGGGCGTTTCGCCCCCTCTCCCACCGGCCCACTACATCTGGGCTCACTGATCGCCGCGCTTGCCAGTTACCTGGACGCGCGGCATAGCGCGGGCACCTGGCTGGTGCGAATGGAAGACCTGGACCCGCCCCGCGAAGAGCGCGGCGCGGCCCGGCGGATCCTGGACAGCCTGCAGAACCACGGCTTGCAGTGGGACGGGGACGTTCTGTTCCAGAGCCAGCGTCACGATGCATATGCCGCGGCCCTGGACAGGCTCAGCGCGGAAGGCCACCTGTTTCACTGTGATTGTACCCGTCAGTTACTGGGGCCAGATGGTGCTTGCAGTGGGGGCTGCCGGGAACGCCAGGGGCAACTCACCTCCCCCACAGCGATTCGGGTAAAGTCGCCCTCCGCGGCCCGAACTCAATTCCTCGACCAGTTACAGCCCGCCAGGCATTGCGAGCAGAGCTCATTGCCAGGCGACTTCGTGGTAAAGCGCAAGGATGGCCTGTATGCCTATCAGCTGGCGGTGGTGGTCGACGATGAGTGGCAGGGCATCACTCATATCGTGCGCGGTTCAGATCTACTGGATTCAACAGCCCGCCAGATTTGCCTGCAACAGCTGCTGGGCTACCCGAGGCCCCGCTATTTCCACCTTCCGGTGATCACCGACCAGGGTGGGCAGAAATTCAGCAAGCAAAATCATGCGCCGGCGCTGGACGACCACAGGGCGACGGCAAACCTGCGTGCGGCACTGGCTTTTCTGGGCCAGAGCAGGCCACCGCATGAGCTGCAAACCACCGGTGACATTCTCGCCTTCGCCGCGCGGGACTGGGCACCCGTGAAGATTCCCGCTGTCATGTCCATAGTGGCCAGCTGAACTGCCGTGCTTTACCCCCTTGCAACGCTTGCGTAGTATCGATTTTCCTTAAGCACGGGAAGTCTATTGCGATGTATATCAACCGAGCACTACTGCTGGCAGTGGGTGTATTCATTATCTTTACCCCGGCGGTTGAAGACTGGATATTTCACGCCGGGGCAGTCTGGTACCGGCCCTACCAGCTCTGGTTGCTGGTGATCGTTGCGGCATACTGGAACCAGCGTTCGAGATATCCGGATGAGCTTTAGCCTCGCCCAGGTACTCCTGTTTATCGTCGCCTATCTCAGCGGCCTGTTTGCCGTTGCCTACCTGGCCGACCGGGGCACTATTCCGGAACGAATCACCAGCCATCCGGCCACCTACGTCCTTTCGCTGGGTGTATTCGCAGGGGCCATGGCCACTAACGGCATTATGGAACTGGCCTTTACCTACGGCTACAGCTTCATGCTGTACTACGGCGGTGTGGTGTTCATGTTCGTATTTGCCGCACTGCTACTGTTGCCATTGTTGCGCCTGTGCCGGGTGTACCAGCTGTCCTCACTGGCTGATGTACTGACATTTCGTTTTCGCAGCCCCTGGATAGGGGCGACCATCACAGTTGCCATGTGCATCACCCTGCTGCCCCTGCTCGCCCTCCAGATCCAGGCGGTGGCGGACAGTATCCAGATAATGTCCGGGGACGCTGAAAACCTGTTCTCCCGAGAAGATCGCCAGGACGGCCTGGCGCTGCTGTTCTGCATCATCATCACCGTGTTCTCCATCCTGTTTGGCACGCGCCACATCTCTGCCCAGCAGCGCAATACAGGACTGGTTACGGCCATGGCTTTTGAGTCACTGGTAAAACTGGCGGCAATGTTTGTGCTGCTGCTGGCTGCTGTCTATGGGGTATTTGGCAGCTTTGGCGAGATGGGCCTGTGGCTGGAGCAAAATACCGCTGTGAGCAACACCCTGGAGCACTCCCTGCATGACAACACCGCCCGCACACTACTGGTGGTATTTTTTGCCGGCGCAGTCTGCATGCCCCATATATTCCACATGGCTTTTGCTGAAAATACCGACAGTCGTGACCTGCGAACCGCCACCTGGGGACTGCCACTGTACCTGATGCTACTCAGTCTGCCGGTGCTGCCGGTCACCTGGGCGGGCATCAGGCTGGGGTACCAGCTGCCCATCGATTACAGCGGACTGGCGCTGGGACTGGAGGCGCACTCTACGGCCATCAGTGCCGCCGCCTTCGTCGCGGGCCTCTCGGCCGCCAGTGCAACCATTGTTATCACCACACTTGCCCTGGCCAATATGTGCCTCAACCATCTGGTCCTGCCCATGGGTCTGCTCCAGATTGACCGACACAGAAACATCTACATGCAGCTGAAATGGTTGCGACGGTCGCTGATAGGTATCCTGATTCTTGCTGGTTACGCTTTCTTTATTGCCCTGAGTGGCACCCAGAGCCTGACCCAGTTAGGCCTGGTCGCCTTCTCGGGCACCCTGCAATTCCTCCCCGGGATTATTGCCACGCCCTACTGGCCGGCCGCCAACCGCAAAGGCTTGCTGGCGGGCCTGGCCATCGGCCTTGCCGCCTGGTTTTTCTCCATGTTGCTGCCCCTGGCCGACGGTTACTCGATGACGCTGGTCGGCGCATTGTCCAATCAGGCCCTCTCCACCAGCGGCGACCACTGGGCGAGTGCCGTCCTGGTCTCACTCCTCCTGAACACCGGGGTCTTTGTCGCTGTATCACTGCTGA
The DNA here is from genome assembly GCA_963765545.1 of uncultured Gammaproteobacteria bacterium. GTDB lineage: Bacteria > Pseudomonadota > Gammaproteobacteria > Pseudomonadales > Halieaceae > JARRPM01. The sequence continues at coordinate 2,125,971 of CAVXWW010000004.1, forward strand.
CGACTACCAGTACCGAGGAACAGGTCGCCGCTGAAATCTGCTCGATGGATGATCTCTCCCGCCCCGTTCGCAGGACCCTGTCGGTCCACAGCGCGGGCGAATTTCACCAACAGCTCAGCCCTGCACTGGGTGAGAAAACTGCCCGTTCGGAGGTCAACCGGGCACTGGAAGAACTACAGTTTTCACCAGAAGAATCCCGGCCATACGCGCTGCGCAGGCTAAGAACGCGACTGGAGGCCAACCTGTCTGGACTGCTGGGACCAGCCGTGGCCTACAGTATTGTCGAGCGCTGCATCCCGTTCCAGCCCGGCCTGCAGGGTAAAACAGAGGATATCCAGCTCATCGAGCGCAACCTGGACCGGGCGCAGTCGCGCTTTACCGGCTTGACCGCAGACCTTGACAACCTGCGCCGCCACTACCGGGAGACCCTGGACAACCTGCCAATCGGAGTCTGCTCCATCGGCGAAGACGGCGAAATCCTGTTGTGGAACCAGAGCATGGAGCAGATTACCAACATCGCGCCCGCAACGGTGCTCGGGTCCCTGCTCGAATCACTGCCGCAGCCGTGGCGTCAGATAATCGGAGACTTCAAACTTGGCGACAGCAATACCCAGCTCAAGACAGAAGTGATTCAGGACAATGACCAGTCCTGCTGGATCAGCCTGCACAAAACGGAAACCGACAGCGGCAGCCGACCCGCCGATACGGTGATCCTGGTAGAGGACATCACCGACTTCGAACTGCTCGAGGAAGAGCTGCTGCACAATGAACGACTGGCCTCCCTGGGCCGACTGGCCGCAGGCGTCGCCCATGAAATCGGGAACCCGGTCACCGGTATTGCCTGCCTGGCGCAGAACCTGGAGTACGAAACAGACGCCGACGAGATCCGCTTCACCGCCCAGGATATCCTCAAACAAACCGAACGCATCAGCCGCATCGTGGAGTCGCTGGTGAATTTCTCCCATACGGGCTCCAACTCCGGCGAGGTTACCCTGGCGCCCTCGAATCTTGCTGACTGCGTCGATGAAGCAGTTCACCTGCTGGGACTGGATCGCGAGGCCAAGCCGGTTCTGTTCGAGAATCTGTGCAATCGCGAATTGCTGGTGCTGGCCGATAGCCAGCGCCTGCTGCAGGTCTTCGTCAATCTGCTGGGCAATGCGCGGGATGCCTGTGAAGAATATGGGCAGGTAGAGATCACAGCTCAATGTCATGACGAGTGGATAGTGATCGCGATAGAGGATAATGGCTGCGGCATCCCGCCTGAGATACAGGCCAACGTGCTGGAACCGTTCTTCACCACCAAGGACCCGGGCGCAGGGACCGGCCTGGGCCTGGCGCTGGTGTTCAGCATCATGGAGGACATGGGTGGCAGTGTGAGCATTGCCAGCCCGGTGGGCGCCGAACCCAATCCGGGCACGCGAGTCACCCTGCAACTGGCCACCGCCAGCTACGGAAATACTTTCGAGGCATAAGCATCGCACCGCTACCAAACTTCCCACTGCAGCGCGGCTTTTACTGGAATCTGGCGCACTGGAATAGTATGTTGGGTAGCCTGTACCCAATAGGTGACCCACGATGCTCAATATACTCGTTGTCGAAGATGAAACGGTTATCCGCACGGCGCTGCGGCGCCTGCTGGAGCGCAATGGCTACCAGGTAAAAGAAGCCGGCTCGGTGCAGGAAGCGGAGTCCGGTGGCGACCTCGAGGAATTCGATCTCATTATCAGCGACCTGCGCCTGCCCGGCGCACCGGGCACGGACCTCATTCGCAAGGCAGCGGATGTGCCGGTACTGATCATGACCAGTTACGCGAGCCTGCGCTCGGCCGTCGACTCCATGCGAATGGGGGCCGTGGATTATATCGCCAAACCCTTCGATCACGGCGACATGATTGCCGCCGTGCAGCGGATAATTGCGGACCATCCCGTGCCCCGCCACAGCTCGAATGGGGCGGATTCTGATAGCCACGCCAACAAGGAGGGGGTCACCGGGATCACTGGCAATTGCCCGGCGATGCAAACCCTGTTCGAGCATATTCGCAAGGTGTCGCCGACAGATTCCACCGTACTGGTATTGGGAGAAACCGGTACCGGCAAGGAACTCGTGGCGCGCAGCGTTCACAGCCACAGCATGCGCGGCGACAAAATCATGGTGTCGGTCAACTGTGCGGCGATACCCGACACACTGATTGAATCGGAGCTGTTCGGCTACGAAAAAGGGGCGTTTACCGGCGCCAACGCCAGCCGCATGGGACTGATTGAAGCGGCGGACGGTGGCACCCTGTTCCTGGACGAAATCGGCGAACTACCGATGGAGGCCCAGGCCCGCCTGCTGCGCTTCATCCAGGAGGGCGAAATTCGCCGTATTGGCTCCGTTCACTCGCGCAAGGTAAACGTGCGCCTGATCTGTGCCACGCACCGTAACTTGCAGAGTCTTGCCGCGGAGGGAGAGTTCCGCCAGGACCTGTTCTACCGCATCAACGTCCTGCAACTTTCCCTGCCGCCGCTGAGAGAGCGTGGCAAGGACATACTGCAGCTGGCGGAAAACATGTTGCAGACCCAGACCGAACGCCTGGGCAAAGGCTCGATGTGCCTCTCCCCGCGTGCGATACAGGCCATTACAACCTATCAGTGGCCCGGCAATGTGCGGGAACTGGAACACGCGATAGAGCGGGCCGTCATTCTCTCCGATGGCGAGGAAATCGACAACGAGGCGCTGGGTATCGATCTGGAGCTGGTCAATATAAACCGCATCCGCGGCCAGCAGGGCATCACTCCCTCTACCCGGAAAGCCAATTCGGGCAGCACCGACCCACTGGAAGACCTGTCACTGGAGGACTATTTCCAGCGTTTCGTACTGGAACACCAGGACTCTATGAGCGAGACCGAGCTGGCCCAGAAACTCGGGGTGAGCCGCAAATGCCTGTGGGAAAGGCGCCAGCGGCTGGGCATCCCGCGCAACCGCTCGGGCGCGGCTGGTGCCGCGCGAAAGGCGGCAGCAACCGGAAAGTAGGCGTTACCGGTCACGGCCTCCGTTACGTAAAGCGGTGTAGTTAGGTAACAAGCCACGCTATTTCACGGTAAACAAATCTGACTGTTTTTTTCTATCTCTATGATTTAAAAAGATAAATCTATTTGTGGCACGCGGCCTGCATTCATACAGCCCAGGTACTAAAAATAAAAATAATAGTTACCGTAATAAAAATAACACGCTCAGCTATGGACCTGGATGGGGAAGTTTTCTTCCCCTTCAATTTCTTGCGAGCAGGTAGGGTTAGGCCGACGATTTTGTGGCCGCCAGGATTGCCAGGCAGCAGATAGTAATTTGCAGAGAAAGGGCTTGGGCATCCAACTGTAATGTGTTTTTATACGCGCCATAAAAATAACACCACGCTAGAAATAATAATAAATCTCGCAGTGAGACCTGGATGGGGAAAACATTGTTTTCCCCTTCATTCAGTTGCCTCCCTACAACCCAACCGCCCCATAATTCGCCCACTTAATTGTGATAGACTGCGCGCCTGACAGCTACAGCAACAGGCCTCATTCCGCTTGAAAATCATTCCCAGGGATCAGCACAGCATATCCCGTAAAAACATCAGCGATGGCGCGCTGAAAGTCATGTCCCGGTTGCGCAAAGACGGGCACCAGGCGTATCTGGTGGGCGGCGCAGTGCGCGATCTGCTGTTAGGCGGGCATCCGAAAGATTTTGATATCGCCACAGATGCCACGCCGGAAACCGTACACGCACTGTTTCGCAACTCGCGCATCATTGGCAGACGCTTTCGTATTGTTCACGTGCGTTTCGGACGCGAAATTATTGAGGTTACGACCTTTCGCGGGCACCACGACAACGACGCCGAACCCACCTCGGAATCGGGGGGCAACCACTCCCGCCAGTCTGCCAGCGGCCTGCTGTTGCGGGACAACGTCTATGGCACCCTGGCGGAAGACGCGGCAAGACGAGACCTCACCGTTAATGCCCTGTACTACGATGCCGGTACATTCGAGGTATTTGATCATGTACACGGACTGAGGGACCTGGAGCGCCGCAGCATCTGTATTATCGGCGAACCGGCGGTACGCTTCACGGAAGACCCGGTGCGCATGCTTCGGGTCCTGCGGTTTTCAGCCAAGCTGGATTTCAACATAGACCCGGATACCGCGCGGGCAATCCCCAATTGCGCGCACCTGCTGGCGGAGATTCCCGCCGCCCGCCTGTTTGACGAATTCCTCAAACTGTTCATGTCCAGTCACGCGGCAGCCACCCTTGAGCAATTGCTAAAGCATGACCTGCTGCGCTACCTGTTCCCGGACAGTAACGCGCACCTGAAACGGGAGCCCATCGGCCTCGCATTGGTACGTGCGGCGATGGTCAGTACCGACCTGCGCATCTCCCAGGACAAACCGGTTACCCCCGCATTCATCCTCGCCGCCCTGCTATGGCCAGTGGTGCAGCACCGGGCCCAGGTACTACAGGAACGCGGCGACCCTCCTATTCCCGCCATGCATAGCGCGGCGCAGGAGGCCATTGCCGATGCGGCCCGCCACATCTCCATACCGCGGCGGTTCAGCCAGCCGATGCGCGAGATCTGGGAGTTTCAATTGCGCCTGCAGAACCGGCGTGGCCGCAAAGCGGCGGAGCTGGTTGATCACCGTCGCTTTCGCGCGGCCTACGACTTTTTGCTGCTGCGTGAGCAGGCAGGAGAAATCACTGATAATCTGGGCAGCTGGTGGACGGAGTTTCAAAAACTGCCCATGGAGCAGCGACTGGAGCAAGCCGCGCAGGAAAAAGGTCCATCCGGTGGCCGCCGGTCCCGCGGCAGACGCTCCAGCAAAAAGGCATGACCGCAGCCTATATTGGCCTGGGCAGCAACTTGCTCGATCCCGCTCAACAACTGCGGGCCGCGCTGGAAGCCATGGCCAGGCTACCCGAGTCAACGCTGACCCGGGTATCCGCGGCCTATCAAAGCACCGCTGTCGGTCCCGGCACACAAGCTGACTACCTCAATGCGGTGGCGGCGCTCGATACCACGCTGGACCCGAACACCCTGCTGAGCGAGCTGCAGCGCATTGAACGAGCCCAGGGCAGGGTCAGGACGGTGCGCTGGGGGCCGCGCACGCTGGACCTGGACATCCTGCTTTATGGCGCGCTACAACAGACCACCGCAACACTGACTATCCCGCACCCGGCATTACCCCAGCGCAATTTCGTGCTCTATCCGCTGCTGGAGATCTGCGGCCCCAACTTGGAGCTGCCGGACGGTACGGATCTTGGTACATTAGTCGCCCGATGCCCGCAGGGGGACCTGGTCAAAACCAGGCTGCGGCTCGCCCGGGATACCGCTGTCCCCCGGGGCACAAAACACAGGGGAGATTAGTACAAGCGATGCCCGATACCACGGCCGTCAAAATAAACCTGAAAGGGCGCACGCCCCCGGCCTACATCGCCGTTGAAGGGCCCATCGGGGTCGGTAAAACGACACTGGCGAAACGCCTGGCAGCCAGTTTCAACTGCCAGACAATGCTGGAAAATGCCGAGGAAAACCCTTTCCTGGATCGTTTTTATCGCAACCGCAGGCAGGCGGCCCTCGCCACCCAGCTGTTTTTCCTGTTCCAGCGCTCCCAGAAAATTCAGGACCTGCGCCAGGCCGATATCTTCGAACCAGTGCGGGTGGCGGACTTCCTGATAGAAAAGGACCCCCTGTTTGCGCGAATCAACCTGGACAGCGACGAGTTACAGCTCTATCAGAAGGTCTACGACCAGCTGACAATCGATGCGCCGCGCCCCGACCTTGTGATCTACCTCCAGGCCTCTGCGGATGTGCTGCTGGGGCGCATCGAAAGCCGCGGAATCACCTCCGAGAAGGCGATAGCGCGTGACTACCTGGAGCGCCTGAACGAAGTGTACAGTGAGTTCTTTCTATATTACGATGACGCTCCTCTATTGATCGTCAACGCCAGCGAGATCGATCTGGCCAACAGTGACGCTGACTTTATTCACCTGGTGGACTACTTGCTGGAAATTCGCAACGGACGCCACTACTTCAACCCCACTTTTTTCGGGTAGAGCCTGCCTCGCCATTCAGCGTGCGACACGCAGCGAGCTAATCGGGAGGCTCAGTGAGTTACGGTAGGAGTGACGAGGTACATTAAATGGCCAAGGTAACCATAAGCACCCTGGACAAGATGAAGGCGGCCGGAGAGAAGTTCGTCTGCATCACTGCCTACGACGCTACATTTGCCCGTATCATCAGCGAGGCAGGCGCCGAGACAATGCTGGTAGGGGATTCCCTGGGCATGGTGCTGCAGGGCCATGACAGCACCATCCCGGTCACTATGGACCACATGACCTACCATACCGAGTGCGTCTGCAGGGCCGCCAACGGCGCACTGGTCATCGCGGACATGCCATTCATGACCTACACCAACCCCGACCAGGCGATGACCAATGCGACCCGGCTGATGCAGGCGGGCGCCCAGATGGTAAAAATGGAGGGCGGCACCTGGCTCAGTGGCACGATAAGCAAGCTGGTAGAGCGGGGTATCCCCGTGTGCGCACACCTGGGCCTGACACCACAGTCGGTCAATACTTTTGGCGGCTTCAAGGTACAGGGACGCACCCCCAAGGAAGCCAAGTCCATTCTTGCCGATGCCGTCGAGATCAAGGATGCGGGAGCCAGCTTGCTGGTGCTGGAATGTGTGCCGGCCAACCTGGCCAGTGATATCAGTCGCAAACTGGATATCCCGGTCATTGGCATAGGCGCCGGCGCGGGCACCGATGCACAGGTGCTGGTCATGCACGACCTGCTGGGACTCACCAGTCATACCGCTCGCTTTGTGCAGAACTTCATGGACGGTCAGGACACCATTCAGGGCGCGCTCAAAGCATTCGTGGAGGCGGTGAAGGCGGGCGAATACCCGGCCGAAGAGCACACCTACAAGTAGCGGGGGCAAAACCCCCTCCACCCCGGCACCAACCACGCGTCAATCTACGAATCAGCCTGCGGCCTCATGGGTAAGTATCCACTTACAGCATATGTGACACGCAGCTCGCTTTAGCAAAAAACTGCTTCTTTTGGTAACACATCGCGTGAATTTTTCATGAAAATTCGTTGCCGGGTGCTGGACCTTGGTCCATACTTCCGGTCCCTCGACGGTTTGACAACCGCCATGGGAAGGCAAGCCCGTGATTTCTATTCGTTTAGCATCACCGTTCCGCACGTGAGGGATAAGGTCGATATGCGAACTTACAGCAGCAACGCGCAGTTACAACTGGCCCTGGAACGCTTTCGCCGAAACGGCCAGAGCATCGCCTTCGTTCCCACTATGGGCAACCTGCATGAAGGTCACCTCAACCTCGTGCGCAAGGCACGATCACTGTGTGACATCGTCGTCGTCAGTATTTTTGTAAACCCACTGCAATTCGGCCCCTCCGAAGATCTGGATGCCTACCCCCGCACCATGGCCGCCGACAAGGAAAAACTGTTCAGTGAGGGCGTGCAGGTCCTGTACGCGCCCCAGGCGCAGGAAATTTACCCCGAAGGCATGGTAAAGCAGACCCAGGTCAGGGTCCCGGACCTGTCCGAGACCCTCTGCGGGAGCAGTCGTCCCGGCCACTTCGATGGCGTCACCACGGTCGTGGCAAAGCTGTTCAATATTGTGCAGCCAGATATGGCGATTTTCGGTGAAAAGGATTTCCAGCAACTTTCCATCGTGCGCAAAATGGTCAGGGATCTATGCATGCCGGTTCAAATTGTCGGCGTTGCGACCACGCGGGATGAAGACGGGCTGGCCAAAAGTTCACGCAACGGCTTTCTGTCGCCGGAACAGCGCCATATCGCCCCGGTTATCCACCAGACCCTCAACAGTTGTCGCGAGGCGATCGCCTGCGGCTTCGACAACTTCCTGCAGCTGGAGTCCCACGCCCGGATGAAGTTGCTACAAGCCGGGCTGGAACCGGATTACTTTGCCATTCGCGACGCCAATACCCTGCGCCCGGTCACCGAGGACACCGAGGAAATCGCTATCCTCGCCGCTGCTCGATTGGGATCAACCCGCCTTATAGACAACGTTCGGCTGGCGCTGAACCCGGTATCCGATTGGGGTATGCTCGCCGACGGCCACTAGCTCACAGGGCCGGCCCCTCTCTGGCCCCATGCCGCTTCCCTGCCTTAGACCTTGGTCGGCTTGCACAACCGCACAGGCGCAGTATCATCCCAGACTCACCAATACACACTCGAGGGAACGGTCACCATGTCTGAATTTCCTACCCATCCGGTACCAGCCAATTTCAGGGACGCCCACATCAACGCCGAGCAGTACGAGGCGATGTACAAGCGATCGATCACGGACCGCGACGGGTTCTGGGGGGAGATGGCAAGCCAGTTCCTGTCCTGGGACAAACCCTGGGACGAGGTTCTCAGCTATGACTTTGTCAAAGGGAACGCGCAATGGTTTGCCGGTGGCAAGCTCAATGTCAGTTACAACTGCATAGACCGGCACCTGCCGGAACGCGCCGACCAGACCGCATTCATCTGGGAGGGAGACGATCCCACAGATAGCAAGCACATCACCTACGCTGAGCTGAAAGAGCAGGTCTGCAAATTGGCCAACGTGCTCAAGGCGCGAGGCGTGAGCAAGGGCGACCGGGTCTGTATCTATATGCCCATGATTCCCGAAGCTACCTACGCGATGCTGGCCTGCACCCGCATAGGCGCGGTGCACTCCGTGGTATTCGGCGGTTTCTCGCCCGAAGCCCTGAAGGACCGCATCCTGGATTCAGATTGCCAGACATTGATCACTGCAGACGAGGGTGTGCGCGGTGGCCGGGCGATCCCGCTCAAGGCAAATGCTGACAAGGCACTCGATGCCTGCCCTAACGTCAGCACCTGCCTGGTCGTAAAGCGTACCGGCGGCGATGTGGCCTGGCAGGAAGGCCGGGACATCTGGTATCACGAGGCAACAGAAAAGGCCGAAAGCGAATGTCCGCCCGAATCCATGGATGCGGAAGACCCCCTGTTCATCCTTTACACCTCAGGATCCACCGGTAAACCCAAGGGCGTGCTGCACACCACCGGTGGCTACCTGCTGCAGGCAGCCATGACCTTCAAGTATGTTTTTGACTATCGTGAGGGCGAGATTTACTGGTGCACGGCGGATGTCGGCTGGGTCACAGGCCACACCTATATTGTGTACGGCCCACTGGCCAACGGCGCTACTTCACTGGTGTTCGAGGGCGTGCCCACTTATCCGGATGCCGGCCGCTGCTGGCAGGTAGTGGACAAACACCAGGTAAACACGTTTTACACAGCGCCCACCGCCATTCGCGCGCTACACGCGGTGGGTGACGAGCCTGTCACCCGCAGCTCCCGGGCCAGCCTGCGTCTGCTGGGAACCGTGGGAGAGCCTATCAACCCGGAGGCCTGGAATTGGTACTACGAGGTCGTGGGCGATTCCCGCTGTCCTATCGTGGACACCTGGTGGCAGACCGAAACCGGTGGCCACATGATCACACCGCTGCCCGGGGCAACGCCTCTCAAACCCGGTTCGGCCACCAAGCCCTTCTTCGGCGTGGAACTGGCTCTGCTGAATGAAGACGGCTCTGAACTAAGCGGCCCCGGTGCGGGTTACCTGGTTGTCAAAGCTTCCTGGCCCGGCCAACTGCGCAGCGTATACGGCGATCACCAGCGCATGATCGACACCTACTTCAGTAACTACCCGGGCTACTACTTCACCGGGGACGGGGCCAGCCGGGACGAGGACGGCTACTACTGGATTACAGGACGGGTGGACGATGTGCTCAACGTATCAGGCCACCGCATGGGCACCGCTGAGGTAGAGAGTGCCCTGGTGTTGCATGATAAGATCGCCGAGGCGGCGGTAGTGGGCTTTCCACACGACATCAAAGGGCAGGGCATCTATGCCTACGTCACCCCGATGCAGGGCGTGGAACCTGACGAGGCACTGCGCGCCGAGCTGATTGCCCTGTGCGTGCAAGAGATCGGGCCCATCGCAAAACCCGATATCATCCAGTGGGCACCGGGTCTGCCAAAAACACGTTCCGGTAAGATCATGCGCAGGATTCTGCGGAAAATCGCCGAGAACGAATTGGAGAGCCTGGGTGATACCAGCACCCTCGCGGACCCCTCGGTGGTAGACCACCTGGTGGCAAACCGGCCCGGGTAGTCCTGCCCCGCGCAGATATATCGCGCAGCAAACAAAAAAAGGGGATGCACCTCGCGGTGCATCCCCTTTTTGCTGCGCCAGGGCGGCGACCGATTACTCGGCGTTAGCCTCGGCGGGTGCTTCCTGTGCGGCCTCGTCTTCCAGCAACTCCTTGATAGAGAGCTTGATGCGGCCACGCTGGTCCACATCCAGGACTTTTACCTGCACTTCCTGACCTTCCTTGAGGTGATCGGACACACTTTCCACTCGCTCATTGGCGATCTGGGAGATATGAACCAGTCCGTCCTTGCCGGGCAGGATATTAACGAAAGCGCCAAAATCAACAATGCGTGCAACCGTACCGGTATAGACAGCACCGATTTCAGCCTCGGCTGTGATTTCCTCAATCATGGCTACCGCGGCATCGCGCGCCGCCATATCCTGCCCAAACACCCGCACGGTGCCATCGTCGTCAATATCGACAGTCGCGCCAGACGCCTCGGTAATAGAACGGATAGTTGCGCCGCCCTTGCCGATGATGTCGCGGATCTTGTCAGAATCAACCTTCAGGGTAACCATGCTCGGCGCATTCTCGGAAGTGACCGTACGGGCTGTCGCCAGTACTTCGTTCATCTGGCCGAGGATGTGCAGACGAGCGGTCTGGGCCTGTTGCAGGGCAACTTCCATGATCTGCTCGTTGATGCCTTCAATCTTGATATCCATCTGCAGGGCGGTTACGCCTTCGGCAGTACCGGCCACCTTGAAATCCATGTCGCCAAGGTGATCTTCATCGCCCAGGATATCGGTAAGAACGGCAAACTGGTTCCCGTCCTTGACCAGTCCCATGGCGATGCCCGCGACAGGCGCCTTGAGCGGCACGCCGGCAGCCATCATAGCCAGGGAACCAACACAGACCGACGCCATGGAGCTGGAGCCGTTGGATTCGGTAATTTCAGACACCACGCGAATGGTGTACGGAAAGTCATCCGGTGAAGGCAGTACCGCCGCCAGGCTGCGACGGGCCAGGCGGCCATGTCCCACTTCGCGGCGGTTGGTAAAACCAACCCGACCCGCCTCGCCCACTGAATAGGGAGGGAAATTGTAGTGCAGCATGAACGGATCGCGACGCTCGCCTTCCAGGGCATCGATGATCTGTGCATCGCGGGTTGAGCCCAGAGTGACAGCGCCAATAGCCTGGGTTTCGCCACGGGTAAACAGCGCGGAGCCGTGTACTTTGGCCAGCAGGTCCACTTCACAGGCAATAGGGCGCACAGTGCGGTTGTCACGGCCGTCAATACGGGCTTCGCCAGCCAGGATGCGCTTGCGCACCAGGCCCTTCTCAATGCTCTTGAATATGTCCTTTATTGAGTCCGCTGATGGGCCGCCCTCAACTGCCAGTGCTTCCACACAGGCTTTGCGGATTGCGCCAACTTGCTCATAGCGCTCTGCCTTGTCGGTGATACGATAGGCATCGCCGAGCTCGGCCTTCGCCTGGGCTTCGACAGCGGCCAACAGCTCCGCGTCGACAGCATCAGCCTGCCATTCCCAACGGGGCTTGCCAGCTTCTGCGACCAGTTCGTTGATCGCCTGGATAACAACCTGCATTTCCTGGTGGGCGTACAGCACCGCACCCAGCATCTGGTCTTCAGTCAGTTCTTTTGCTTCTGACTCCACCATCAGCACCGCGTCCTGGGTACCGGCAACAATCATGTCCAGCTTGCTGTCCGCCAGCTGCGGGTAGGTTGGGTTCAGCAGGTAGCCGTGCTCTTCGGTAAAGCCAACCCGGGCACCGCCAATCGGGCCATTGAACGGGCAGCCTGAAATGGCCAGGGCTGCGGATGTGCCGATCATGGCAGGAATATCCGGGTCGATGTGCTTGTCAGCAGACATCACGGTACAGATCACCTGCACCTCGTTCATGAACCCCTTCGGGAACAGGGGCCGGATAGGACGGTCAATCAGGCGCGAGGTAAGCGTTTCTTTTTCACTGGGACGAGCTTCACGCTTGAAGAAACCGCCGGGGATTTTGCCCACAGCATAGGTTTTTTCCGTGTAATGCACGGCCAGCGGGAAAAAATCCCGGCCCTCGCGGGCAGTTTTTTCAGCGACAACGGTACACAGCACCGACGTATTTTCAACGGTCACCAGAACTGCTCCGGAAGCCTGCCTCGCAATACGGCCGGTCTCCAGAGTGACTGTCTGGCCACCGTACTGGAATGTTTTAGTTACTGGATTCACAATTTTTCTCCAATGCTTTATATGAATACCGGGGCGCCCGTAACAACACCCTGTGGTGCCTGCCCGGGCGACCCGCTATTGGGATAGCTTATCGACGCAGACCCAGTCGCTTGATGAGAGTGGTGTACCGCACGGCGTCCTTGCGCTTCAGGTAATCCAGCAGCTTACGGCGCTGGTTTACCATGCGGATCAGGCCGCGGCGTGAATGGTGATCATGCTTGTGCGACTGGAAGTGCCCCTGGAGCTGCTCAATATTCGCGGTCAGCAGCGCTACCTGTACTTCCGGGGAGCCTGTGTCGCCCTCACCTACCTTATACTCGTTTACGATCTCTGCCTTACGTTCAGCGTTTAAAGCCATGTTGATTTCCTCTGGTTGAATCTGCCTTGGGTAGTCAAGCTACCCGTCGTTAGTAAAAAGAGCCTGTCCGTGCAGATTTACAGACAGGTTCGCGTCACCTTCCGGTGACTATCAGTCGACGCGGCGCCACGCGCCCATCGTCCAATATTTCTCCCACCCCAAGAAACTCACCGGTCTCCAGGGCGACGCGCACCATACCATCACAGGGCGCGTTTGGCACCAATACCGGCTGCCCCTGACGTATATAGAAGCCGCCGGATTCGCTCAGGCTCACCAGCGGCAAATTGTCCACCGCCGAGTCGGCCGGCAGCAACAATGCATCCAGGTCCGCGATGCGATCATTTGCCTTCAGCGCCTCCAGCGTGGCCATGGTTACGCTGCTCTCGATCCCGAAGGCACCGGCCCGGGTGCGTCGCAACCTGGCCACATGCGCGCCACAACCAAGCATCGCTCCCAGGTCCTCGGCGATCGAGCGCACATAGGTACCCTTGGTGCACTCGAGGTAGATTTCCACCTCGGCCCGTACCCCGCCGCGAAAGCCGCGCAACTCAAGCTGCTTTATGACAACTTTGCGGGCCTTGCGTTCCACTTCCTGGCCCTGTCTGGCCAGCTTGTACAGTGGCTGGCCCTGGTGTTTGAGGGCCGAGTACATGGAGGGAACCTGCTCGATTTCCCCCCGGAAAGCCTCCAGGGCCTTTGCCACATCGGCCTCGACGATGGCGGAGGCGTCCTGCGTTGCAAGAACCTCCCCCTCGGCGTCACCGGTGGCTGTGGCGACGCCCAGCAAGAAGGTACTTTCATACGCCTTGTCGGCGTCCAGCAAAAACTGCGAAAACTTGGTCGCCTCGCCAAAACACAGTGGCAAAACGCCCGTCGCAAGCGGGTCCAGGCTCCCGGTATGACCCGCCTTTGCGGCCCCGTAAAGCCGCTTGACCATTTGCAGTGCGCGGTTCGAGCTCAGACCCGCGGGCTTGTCCAGAAGCAAAATGCCATCGAGCGCGCGGCCCCGGCGCTGCCTGGCCATCGCCTACTGCTCCTCCCCGGGTTCCTCGTCGCGCAGACCGAGATCCCGATCAGCATCGGCAGCGCGTCGGATCAGGTCTTCCAGATGACGACCCTGGCCCACGCTGCTGTCAAAATAGAATCGCAACTGTGGCACCGTGCGCATATTGCTGTCCCGGGACAGCTGGGAGCGCAGGAAGCCCGCCGCCTTGTTAAGGGCAGCGATCGATTCACCGGCATCTTCGCTGGAGTCACATCCCAGCACCGTGAAATAGACCCGGGCATGACCCAGGTCCCTGCTGACGTCCACACCTGTGATGCTGACCATCCCCACCCGGGGATCGCGCACCTCGTGCTGGATCAGCGCCGCCAGCTCGCGCTGGAGGTAATCCGCCACTCGCTGGGTACGACTGTATTCCTTTGCCATGAATTCGCCATTTCCCCTTTACAGGGTCCGGGCGATCTCCTTGACCTCGAATACTTCGATAAGGTCGCCGACCCGGACGTCGGTGTAGTTTTTGACTCCGATGCCACACTCAGTGCCGTTGCGCACCTCGCTCGCATCGTCCTTGAAACGACGCAGCGACTCCAGTTCGCCCTCATAGATCACTACGCTGTCACGCAAGACGCGAATGGGTTTGGACCGATAGACGGTGCCCTCGATGACCATACAGCCTGCGATCTGGCCAAACTTGGGAGAGCCGAAAACATCGCGCACCTCGGCGATACCGACGATTTCCTCGCGCCGCTCCGGCGCAAGCATGCCGGTGAGCGCATCCCGCACATCATCGATCAGGTTGTAGATGACGTTGTAATAGCGCAGGTCCACACCCTCGCTTTCAACCAGTTTGCGCGCCGCACCATCGGCCCGAACGTTGAAGCCGAACATAACGGCGCCGGAAGTCACGGCCAGGTTGACGTCGGTCTCTGTTATGCCACCGACACCACCCACGACAATATTCACCTGGACCTCGTCGTTACCCAGGTCCATCAGGGCAGCCTGGATAGCCTCCAGCGACCCGCGAACGTCGGCCTTGAGTACTATATTGAGCGACTGCCGCTGGCCAACCGTCATACTGGCGAACATATTGTCCAGCTTGGCGGCCTGCTGACGCTCCAGCTTGGTATCGCGGTTCTTGGTATGACGGAAGTCGGCGATTTCACGCGCCCGTTTCTCGCTCTCTACCACCGCGAACTGATCACCGGCATCAGGGGTACCATTGAGACCCAGAATTTCTACCGGGATACTCGGGCCCGCCTCTTCTATCGGCTTGCCGTTCTCGTCGAGCATTGCCCGCACCCGGCCAAATTGAACACCTGCCAACACCACGTCGCCGCGGCGCAGGGTGCCACTTTGGATCAGCAGTGAAGCAACCGGGCCACGCCCCTTGTCCAGGCGGGACTCGATGACCATGCCCTGTGCGGGCACGTCCCTGGCAGCGACCAATTCCAGTACTTCCGCCTGCAAGAGAACAGCGTCCAGCAGCTCACTGACGCCCTCGCCGGTGTGGGCAGACACGCTGATAAACTGGGTGTCACCGCCCCAGGATTCAGGGATAACGTCCTGCGCAGCCAGTTCATTCTTGACCCGCTCAGCGTCCGCGCCCTCTTTGTCGATCTTGTTGACGGCCACAATAATCGGCACATCAGCCGCCCGGGCGTGCTGTACCGCCTCAATAGTCTGGGGCATCACACCATCGTCGGCCGCCACCACCAGGATGACGATATCCGTGCTCTTGGCACCACGCGCACGCATCGCGGTAAACGCAGCGTGGCCAGGTGTATCCAGAAACGAAATCATGCCGTGATCAGTTTCCACGTGGTAAGCCCCGATATGCTGGGTGATACCGCCCGCCTCGCCTGACGCTACCCGACTCTTGCGAATGTAGTCCAGCAGGGAGGTCTTGCCGTGGTCGACATGGCCCATCACGGTCACCACCGGCGCTCTCGCTTCCTGCGTACCTTCCTGTAATGACAGGGTTTCCTCGAGCTTCTCCTCCAGCACATCACTGCTGACGAGCCTCGGGGTGTGCCCCAGCTCCTCGACCACAAGAATCGCAGTGTCCTGATCTATCATCTGGTTAATGTTGGCCATCACGCCGAGTTTCATTAACTCCTTGATCACCTCACCGGCTTTGACAGACATCTGCTGCGCCAGCGAACCGACTGATACCGAATCGGCCAGCTCTACTTCACGGACAATTCTCTCAGTGGGCATCTCAAATCCGTGTTTGGAGTGTTCGGCGTGAGACGCCTTGATTTTCTTGCGTCCCCCACGACGGCGAGCCAGACCGGATTCTGCCGCTTCAAGATCAGAAAGGGACAGGTTATGGCCCCGCTTCTTGCCGCGAGCCAGGGGTGAGGCGCGATCGAGCTTGCCGCGCGGCTTGCGCTTTTGCTCTTCTTCTTTGGCTGGAGTACGCGCCTCATGCAGACGCTTGGGCCGCTTGACTGCGTCAGTAGCAGTATCTTCAGCGCCGCTCTTGGTCTGTTGCTTGAGTCGCTCTTCCTCAGTCTTGCGTGCCTGGATAGCCGCCTGACGGGCAGCCGCCTCCTCGGCTTCCTTGAGTTTGCGTCGCTCCGCAGCGCGCTGGCGCAGGATTTCGGGGTCGACATTGGACAGGTCTTCTTCGACAAATTCAGGCTCTGGCTGGGCCTCAACCACAGGCGCCTCTTCGACCACCGCGGCTGCTTCCTCGGCCACCGCCGGCGCCGCCGCATCGACCTGTTCCGCAACTTCCTCGACTACCTCCTGCTCCTGCAGTTCTTCGGTATCCTGGGTCGCCGCCTCGGCAGCCAGATCGTTCGGATCCCGCTTGACGTAAGTACGCTTCTTGCGCACCTCGACATTGACGGTCTTTCTGCCCTGTGAGCCCGAAGTACGCAGCGTGCTGATAGTCTTACGCTTCAAAGTGATACGCCGGGGGGCAGCTTCGGACTCCCCGTGGCTGCGTTTCAAAAAGGCCAGCAGCGTCTGCTTGTCTTCATCGGATACAGCTTCCTCTGCTTCAGAGTGAGGTAACCCCGCTTCTTTCATCTGCGTCAACAGACGGTCAACGGAAGCGCCTACCACCTCTGCGAGCTGCTGTACTGTCACCTGCGCCATTCAGTATTCTCCTTGCTACCCTGTTTCTATGCCTTCGAGCCAGCTTCGTCAGCCAACTATTCCGCCTCGGCAAACCAGGGCGCTCTCGCGGTCATAATCAACTCGCCCGCACGTTCTTCAGTCATATCTGGAATATCCATGAGGTCATCGACCCCCTGTTCCGCCAGGTCTTCCATTGTGACGATTTCCCGACTGGCGAGAATGAAGGCCAGATGGCGATCCATCCCCTCCATGCCAAGCAGGTCCTCTGCAGGTTCCTGCTCTCCCAGCTGTTCTTCCGAGGCAATAGCCTGGGTAAGCAGGGCGTCTTTGGCTCGCGCACGCAGTTCCGTGGCGATATCCACATCAAAGCCTTCGATAGCCGTCATTTCTTCCAGTGGCACATAAGCCACTTCTTCAAGCGTGGTAAACCCTTCTTCAACCAGGATTTCAGCCACCTCTTCGTCGATATCGAGCTGCTCACAGAAAACCTGGATAACCTGGCCCGCTTCAGCTTCATGCTTGTCAGCAGCTTCTTCCAGGCTCATTACATTGATCGTCCAGCCGGTCAAGTCACTGGCCAGGCGCACGTTCTGCCCGGAGCGACCAATGGCCTGCGCCAGGTTGTCTTCCGACACCGCCACGTCCATGGTGCCACTGTCCTCGTCCACCACGATGGACTGGACCTCAGCCGGCGACATTGCGTTGATAACCAGCTGGGCGGGGTTGTCGTCCCACAGCACGATGTCGACACGCTCGTTGTCCAGCTCATTGGACACCGCCTGCACCCTGGAGCCCCGCATACCGACACAGGCACCGACCGGGTCAATACGCTGGTCGTTGGTTTTCACGGCAATTTTTGCCCTGGACCCCGGGTCGCGGGCCGCCGCGCGAATCTGGATGACTTCCTCAGCGATCTCGGGGACTTCAATCTTGAACAGTTCGATCAGCATCTCGGGGCAGGAGCGGCTCAGGATCAACTGGGGACCGCGCGATTCCTCGCTGATTTCCTTGAGGATGGCGCGCACCCGGTCGTTGACACGAAACGTCTCGCGACCTACCAGCTGGTCGCGCGGCAGCAAACCCTCTGCATTGTTGCCAAGGTCAACGATCACGTTGTCCCGGGTCACCTTCTTGACTGTGCCGGCCACCAGCTCGCCGACCTTGCTCATGTATTGCTCTACCACCTGGGCCCGCTCGGCATCACGCACGCGTTGCACAATCACCTGCTTGGCAGTCTGGGCAGCGATACGGCCAAAGCCCACGTTTTCAATCTGCTCTTCGTGAATGTCGCCCGGCTTGAGATCGGGATTCTGTTCGATCGCTTCTTCAGTAGTAAACTGGGTACCCAGCAGTGCCATCTCATCGTCGGGCACCACCAACCAGCGCCTTACAGTGACATAGTCACCGGTCTCACGATCGATAGTGACATGGATTTCCGAGTCTTCGTCGTACCGCTTCTTGGTAGCCGTGGCCAAGGCCAGCTCTATCGCTTCGAAGATGATGTCCTCGGACACCCCCTTCTCGTTCGATACGGCTTCAGCCACCAACAGAATTTCCTTTGTCATCTCAAGCCTCGCCTGTTCACTTTCCGCGTTTAGACGCGGGGTTGAATCCGCGCCTTATCAATAGCGCTGTGAGGTAAAAGGTACTCGTGATCGTCAACCCGAATCACAACGTCCTCACCCTCTATACCTGTCAATAGACCCTTGAATTTGCGCCGGCCCTCATACGGGGTGCGCAATCGCAGCTCCACTGTCTCACCTATGTAACCGGGATACTGGTCCAACCTGAACAACAGTCGATCCATACCCGGGGAAGACACTTCCAGCGTGTACTCCCCGGTAATGGGGTCTTCCACGTCCAGTACACTTCCCACTTGCTCACTGACCCTGGCGCAATCCTCTACCGTGATACCGCTTTGTGCATCAATGTAGACCCGCAACGTGCTGTGCCGTCCCTGGGACAGGTATTCCACCCCCCAGAGCTCGAAGCCCAGCGCAGCTACGGTAGTATCCAGCAAGTCGGTTATCTGCTGATCTTTGGTTGCCATGGGCGAACATTTTTCTCCACGTATGAAAAAGCCCCTAAAAAGGGGCTTTTTCGTGGTCACATCGCCGCCCCAAAGAGCTGGCGATGATCAATTGGTAGCGGGGGCCGGATTTGAACCGACGACCTTCGGGTTATGAGCCCGACGAGCTACCAGGCTGCTCCACCCCGCATCAAAACTTCCTCGCCGCAAAGGCCCCTTCGGCACTTCACAATGCACCGGTCTCGTCATCCCGGCCCAAATTCGAGGAGGTGCATTATAGGTAGGCCCCCCTGTCGGGTCAACCGTAGCAGGGGGTAATTTCCACTATATTTTCCAGCCTGTTTTGGCCGGATTTTCAGGTGGAAACAGCTGTTTCCCGAACGGGCTTTTATCGGACCTCAGGCGTTGACATCGACCACCACGCGACCGCGCACGGCGCCCGCAATGATATCCCGGGCGAGACCCGGCACTGCCGCGAGCGGCACAACCTCATAAATCGATTTCAGGTGCTCCCGATCCAGCTGATCAGCCAGGGCGTCCCAGGCGCGCTGCCGGCGCGGCAGAGAGGCCATGACCGAATCAACACCGCGCAGAGTCACCCCACGCAGAATAAACGGCATGACTGATGTGGGCAGGGACATACCACCGGCAAGGCCGCAGGCGGCAACAACACCTTCGTAGCGAGTCTGCGCAATAGCGGTGGCGAGCGTCTTGTCACCCACCGTATCGACCACCCCGGCCCAGAGCTCCTTTTCCAGTGGCTTGCAATCCCTGGACAGCTCATCGCGGGGTACCAGTGCAGAGGCGCCCAGGTCTCGCAGAAACTGGCCCGCCTCGTCAATCCGGCCCGTGCTGGCATGAACTTCGTAACCCAGCCGGGACAGCAGTGACACGGCGACTGAGCCGACGCCACCGGCGGCGCCAGTCACCAGCACCGGGCCGCTTTCCGGGGTGACGCCGCCGTCCTGCAGGGCGTGAACACATAACATTGACGTATAACCCGCGGTGCCGACCGCCATGGCTTCTTCCAGGCTCATATTCTCGGGCACCCGCACCAGCCACTCGGGCTTGAGCCGCTGTTTCTGGCTGTAACCACCGTTAAACCGCTCTGACAGGCCATAACCGTTAACCAGCACGCGGTCGCCGGGGCTGAATGCCGGGTCGCGTGACTCGACGACAGTTCCGGCCAGGTCGATACCGCAAATAAGCGGAGATATCTGGCAGATAGGCGCGGCGCCGGATACCGCGAGGCCGTCCTTGTAATTGACCGTGGAGTAGGCAACGTCGACCAGCACGTCCTCATCGGTAAGATCGGACAGGCCGATTTGCTTCAGGGTCGCGACAGTTTTGCCGTCCTGTTTTTCAGCTACGATTGCATTGAATGTCTGCGCCATGAGCTTTCTGTCTCCATACCGGTAAAAGTGACGAAAGAGTATAGCCGATTGCCGGGATGGCGAAACCCGCCCGCAGTGCCAGGACAAAAAGAATCAGGCGTCGGGGCGAATAACCACAGACTGTTCAATGGCGCCAAAGACCGACTGGCCCCGGGCATCGTGCATCTCGATGCGCACGCTGTCGCCATCCTGCATAAACGCGGTGGTGGGCTGGCCGGCGGCAATGGTCTCTATCATGCGGACCTCGGCCAGGCAGCTGTAGCCCAGGCCGCCTTCTGCCATTGGTTTGCCGGGCGAGCCATCCGCATCCTTGTTGGAAACCGTGCCGGACCCGATGATCGCACCGGCAGCCAACGGCCGGGTGCGGGCCGCGTGGGCCACCAGGGTCGGGAAATCGAAGGTCATATCCTGCCCGGCGTTGGCCCGGCCAAAGGGCTTGCCATTGAAAGCGACTTCAAGGGGCAGATGCAGCCGCCCCCCGTCCCAGGCCTCGCCCAGTTCATCGGGGGTCACGCAGACCGGGCTGAACGCACTGGAGGGCTTGGACTGGAAGAAGCCGAAACCCTTGCCGAGCTCACCGGGAATCAGGTTGCGCAGGGAGACATCGTTTACCAGCATCACCAGCTGGATTGCCGCCTGTGCCTGTTCTCTCGTGGCGCCCATGGGGACATCGCCAGTGATCACCGCCACCTCGCCTTCAAAATCGATACCCCAGGCGGCATCGCGCATTACCACATCCTGCCGGGGCCCCAAAAATGTGTCGGAGCCGCCCTGGTACATCAGCGGGTCCGTCCAGAAGCTCTCCGGCATCTCGGCGCCGCGCGCCCTGCGCACCAGCTCAACGTGATTAACGTAAGCGGAGCCATCAGCCCATTGATAAGCCCTGGGCAGGGGCGAGGCGCAGGCAGCCTCACTAAAAGGCTCACCCTCGCCAGCATTTACCCGCTCTGCCAGGGCCTCCAGAACCGGCCTGTACAATTCCCAGTCGTCCAGCGCCTGCTGCAGGGCCATTCCGGCGGGCAGGCTGCGCTGCAGGTCCGTGGAAACGACAACCAGCGCGCCATCGCGCCCCTGTTCGATGGAAGCCAGCTTCATGACAATTCTCCGAATTCACGCTCGTGCAGCCAGGCGGCATGCCGGGGTGCTTTTTTGGTGACCGACCACTCTTCAATCATCGCCTCGGCCACCTCGTGCAGCCGCTCCAGGTCGCCGGGTTGATCGATGTCGGCGGCCAGCTCAAGGCGGTGACCATTGGGATCAAAGAAGTAGATAGACTTGAAAATACCGTGGTGCACGGGCCCCACGACTTCCAGGCCATGTGACTCGACCTGCGTCTTTGCCTGCATCAGCGCATCGAGGCTGTCCAGCTTGAACGCAATATGCTGCACCCACTCCGGTGTGTTCTGGTCACGCCCCATTGCCGGCGAATTGGGCAACTCAAAAAAAGCCAGTACATTACCCATACCAGCATCCAGAAACACATGCATATAGGGGTCTGGCTGCCTGGTCGACGGCACCTGGTCCTCCGCAATCGCGAGTACCAGGTCCATGTCCATTACCCGGCGGTAGAAATCGACGGTCTCCTTCGCGTCACGGCAGCGGTATGCCACGTGGTGTATTTTCTCGATGTTCATACGCCCCCCTGCTCAGCCTGGCTGCTTGCTGGCGATCGCACCGCGCGCGACCTGGTCACGCTCGATACTTTCGAACAGCGCCTTGAAGTTGCCCTCGCCAAAGCCCTCGTCTTCCTTGCGCTGGATAAACTCGAAGAACATGGGGCCCAGTGTAGTCTCGGAAAAGATCTGTAACAGCAGGCGGGGCTCACCGCCGTCGGTGCTGCCGTCCAGCAAAATGCCACGGCTTTGTAATTCATCAACGGGCTCGCCGTGCCCGGGAAGGCGGTCTTCGAGCATCTCATAGTAGGTGGCCGGGGGCGGCGTCATAAACTTCTGGCCCCGAGCCTTTAATCTGTCCCAGCAGGCCAGGATGTCGTCACAGGCAAACGCAATATGCTGGATGCCCTCACCGTTGTAGGCCATAAGGAACTCCTCGATCTGGCCACCCCCGGTGCTTTCCTCATTCAAGGGAATACGGATCTTGCCATCCGGGGCAGTCATGGCCTTGGACAATAGCCCGGTATGTTCACCCTTGATGTCAAAATAGCGAATCTCGCGGAAGTTGAAGAGTTTTTCGTAGTAGCTGGCCCAATGCTGCATACGACCGCGGTAGACGTTATGGGTGAGGTGATCCAGCGTGTGGAAGCCGCAACCAACCGGCCTGCGGTCCACGCCCTCAAGCCAGGTGAAATCAATATCGTAGATGCTCACGCCCTCGGCATAGCGATCGATCAGATAGACCGTCGCCCCGCCTATACCCTTGATCGCAGGCAGTCGCAATTCCATAGGCCCGGTTTCAATTAACACGGGTTCGGCCCCGCACTCCAGCGCACGGGCGTAGGCGGCCCTGGAATCATGAACCCGGAAGGCCATACCACAAGCCGAGGGCCCGTGCTCGCGGGCGTAGTAGTAGGCGTGACCACCGGGCTCGTAGTTGGTAATAAAGTTGATATCACCCTGGCGCCACAAAGCCACATTCTTGGTGCGATGAACTGCAACCTTGCTGAACCCCATAACCTCGAAGACAGGTTCCAGCACACCTTCTTGCGGCGCGGTGAACTCGACAAACTCGAACCCGTCCAGCCCCATTGGATTTTCAAACAGATCAGTCATGGCATATCCTCCGCCCGCGACCAGGTCCGGGCACAGCACCCGGGCTCCTGAACAGCATAGCCTGATTGATTATAGTCACCTGAAATATAGTTTCAATAGAAACTATATTTCAGGTGGTACGGCCACGCAGGGACGCCACGTCGGACAATCCGGAGGGCGAGCGAGGAGGCGCCCGGACGCGGGCCGTGCCAAAGAATGAAGGAAAACGTTCCCCGCAGCGAGATGGGAACCGGGTTGCGCTCTACCCTGCCGCCTCCAGGCAGGATTCAAGCTTGTCCAGTATGCGAAAGAAAGTATCACGCTCGTCCGCCGACAGCTGCTCCACCAGTGCCCGCTCCCAATCCAGGGCCTGGGGCACAAGCTCGCTGTAAAGATCCACCCCGGCTGAAGTCAGGCTCAACAGCGCGGCGCGACTGTCACCAGCATCGGGCCGTCGCTGCAACAACCCCCTGGACTCCAGTGAGCTGACCGCCCGGGACACCCGTACTTTGTCCATATTGGTCTGCCGGGAAATCTGCTTTGCCTGTAACTCTCTGGATTCACCCAGCGTGGCGATAATTCGCCACTCGGCAATACTGATCCCGAAACGCTCAACATACACGCGCGACAGAGAAACACTGATTTTCTCTGCCAGGTTTGCACAGCGGTACGGCAGGAAGTTTTGTAAAGTGAGTGTTTGTTCCATGAGCTTGACCATTAATCCCGATGCGACCCGGGGGCATTGTAATGTAAAAAAAGGCCCTCCGAAGGAGAGCCTTTTTTTACATGATCATGGTGCCGAAGGCGGGACTTGGCGCGCCCGGCCAGGGCCGCACGAGCACCCTGGTATCCGGGGCTCGTTGTTGTATGGTGCCGAAGGCGGGACTTGGCGCGCCCGGCCAGGGCCGCACGAGCACCCTGGTATCCGGGGCTCGTTGTTGTATGGTGCCGAAGGCGGGACTTGAACCCGCACGAGCATAGCTCACCACCCCCTCAAGATGGCGTGTCTACCAATTCCACCACTTCGGCAAATCTAACTACTGGTCCAATGCAGGTACATCATCCCCGGGCACGACAATCGTCGGGGTATCGTCCTCTATCACAGGCAGTTCCTGCGAAGCCGCCGGCACCGCGCTCTCTACCGCGGACGACTCGACCCCGACAGGTATATCCAGATCGAGTTCGTTCACTGACGATGACTTCTGGTTGGCAAGCAGGGCCAGACCAAAGCTGGTGGCAAAGAACAGCGTAACCAACCAGGCAGTGGCGGTGGTCAGGACATTACTGCTGCCACCCGAGCCGAACAGGGTCTGTGACGAGCCAGCACCAAAAGAGGCACCCATATCGGCGCCCTTGCCCTGCTGCAACATGATCAGCCCGATGATGGCAAGAGCCACCAACAGGTGCACTACCAATATAATCTGTTCCATATACCCTTCGCCCCGCGGGGGCACCTCAATGTATGCGTTTAACCGCCTGTATTACGCCGCTCCGGCGCTGACAATCGCCAGAAAATCTGCGGCGATCAATGCGGCTCCCCCAACCAGGGCGCCGTCGATATCCTGTTGTGCAAACAGCTCCGCCGCATTCGCGGCCTTCACACTACCGCCGTATAGCAGCCGTGTTGCATCGGCATCTATGCCGTCTATCTCAGCCAGGCATTTGCGAATAAATGCGTGCATGGCCTGGGCCTGCTCCGGGCTGGCAGTCAACCCTGTTCCTATTGCCCAGACCGGCTCGTAAGCAACGACCAGGCCCGGTAGCTCACCCTGCCCGTCCAAAGCGCCTCGCAACTGACTGGCAACAACGGCTTCTTCCTCACCGCTCTCGCGTTGCTCGCGCGTTTCACCGACACACACAATGGGCTGCAAACCGGCTGCCACGGCGGCCCCGAGCTTGGCTGCCACCAGGTTATCAGACTCCGAATGGTACTGGCGGCGCTCGGAATGGCCCAGGATTACCCAGCGGCAACCCTGGTCGACCAGCATTTCGGGTGATACTTCACCAGTGTAGGCGCCCGACTGCATATGGCTGCAGTCCTGAGCCCCAACGGCCACATCTGACCCCGCACACAGCTCTGTCGCCTGCGCGATGTGCACGTAACCGGGGCAAACGGCGACTTCTGCCTTGCCGACAGCTATTGAACCCAGTACATCGTCCAGCAAGGCCGCCACACTGGCCCGGGAACCATGCATTTTCCAGTTACCTACAACAAGCGTCTGGCGCATACGGCCTCCCGGCTCAAAAAGCGGCGCAATCTTACCCAAGATACGCGGATGTTACAAGGCGGGCGCAGGCGTTCAACGCCCACTCACGCTCAGCCCAACTCCCGTTCGACATCCGCGGCCAGCTCGGCACAGAGCGCATCCACCTCGGATGCCTCTTCACCTTCCACCATCACCCGAATCTTTGGCTCGGTACCGGAGGGCCGCAACAGCACCCGGCCGCGTTCGCCCAACTGACCCTCCACCCTGGCCACTGATGCTGCCACGGCCGGGTAATCCTCAAGATTTACCTTGCCGGCTACGGTGACATTGATCATGCGCTGAGGAAATTTCTTCATGCCGGAACGGAACTCGGCCAGGCTCTGCCCGGAGTCTTTGAGCGCAATGAGTACCTGCAGGGCCGCGACAATCCCGTCGCCGGTAGTGGTCACGTCAGAACAGATAATATGCCCGGAAGACTCACCTCCGAGGAACCAGCCCTCAGCTTCCATTCGCTCCTTCACATATCGGTCGCCCACCTGTGCCCGGACAAATTCCAGGCCCTCGGCTTTCAATGCCAGCTCCAGGCCCAGGTTGGACATCAGCGTCCCCACCACGCCCGCCTCGCCGTAGCCTGCGGTCAGTCGGTACATGGCAATCATGTAGAGCAGCTCGTCTCCATCGACCAGTTCACCCGCCCCGTCGACGAACAGCACCCGGTCGCCATCCCCGTCAAATGCGATACCCAGATCAACACCGCGCTCGCACACCAGGGCGGACAGTGCACTGGTATCAGTGGAGCCCACTCCCTCATTGATATTGAAGCCATCGGGGTCGACCCCAATAGTGATCACGTCAGCGCCTAGCTCGCTGAATACACTGGGGGCGATGTGGTAGGTTGCCCCATTGGCGCAGTCAACCGCCAGACGCATTCCCCGCAGGTTGAAGCCCTCGGGTACAGTGGACTTACAAAACTCGATATACCGTCCCGACGCGTCGACCACTCGCAGCACTTTGCCAATGTCACGCGAACGCACTGTTGTCAGGTCCTGCTCAAGCTCAGCCTCAATAGCCAGCTCAATCTCATCGGGCAACTTGGAGCCGGCAGCGGAGAAAAACTTGATGCCATTATCGTAAAACGGGTTGTGTGAGGCACTGATCACAATACCCGCCACCGCCGCCTGGGTTCGGGTCATCAGTGCGACCGCCGGGGTCGGCATCGGGCCCAACAGTTTGACGTTCACGCCCGCGGCAACCAGGCCCGCCTCCAGGGCAGACTCAAACATATAACCCGACACCCGGGTGTCCTTGCCTATAATGACGGTGCAACGACCTTCACCGCCCGCCTCCCGGGCAAACACCCGGCCACAGGCCCAGCCCAGCTTGAGCATGAAATCCGGGGTGATGGGGGCATCCCCCACCGACCCGCGAATACCATCCGTACCAAAATAGCGCTTTTTCATTTCTGTGCCTCTCCCTTCAGGGCTGTCCACATGGCCACTGCGTCTGCCGTGGCGGCCACATCATGCGTTCTGATAATTGCCGCGCCGCGCTCCGCAGCCAGCACCGCCAGTGCGAGACTGGCGGGCAGTCGCTCCTCAACCGGCCGACCAATCAACTGTTGAATCATCGACTTACGCGACAGGCCAACCAGCAGCGGCAGGCCAAGCTCCGCCAGGCGGCGCAGGCCACTGAGCAGCTGCAGATTGTGCTGTACTGTCTTGCCAAAGCCAAACCCGGGATCGAGTACCAGCCGGTCGCGGGAAATACCAGCAGCCTCGCAGGCCTCGATCCTGAGGCGCAAAAAGTCGGTAACCTCCCCCACCACATCGCTGTATTGGGGTGCTTGCTGCATGGTATCCGGCTCGCCGCGCATGTGCATCAAACAAACCGGAAGGCCCGTGGACTCGGCCGCCTGCAGCGCTTGTGCTCGACCCAGCGCTCGCACGTCGTTCAAAAAGCCCGCACCCATTGCGGCAGCAGCGGTCATAAGCGCTGGCGAACTGGTGTCTACCGATACGATGACATCGAGTTCAGATGCAATGCGCTCGACCAGCGGCAGGACCCTGTCCATCTCCTGTGCCGCCGTAACCGGCGCGGCGCCGGGGCGAGTTGACTCGCCCCCTACATCGAGGATGGCTGCGCCCGCAGCCACCATCTGCCTCGCCCGCACCATCGCTTTCTCCAGGCAGAGCTGCGCCGAATCGTACAGCGTGCCGCCATCGGCAAAGGAGTCAGGTGTGGTGTTGATAACGCCCATGATCGCGGGCTGTGACAGGTCCAGGATGCGCCCGGCACATTCAAGTGCCGGGGCGGACTGCCCAGGTAGGGAGGACAAGACTGGAACCGGGCTTAGTGCTCGCCGGCCGGCCCACCGATAGGGCTTCCCGGGTTATCCCGGGTTTTAGAGGTGTCGGGGTCGGCGCCGGATGAATCGTCACCGGCATCGTCGCCCCAGTCAGCAGGCTCGCGGGGCTCGCGCCCGGCCATGATATCGTCGATCTGCTTGGAATCGATGGTTTCATAGAGCATCAGGGCGCGCGACATCGCGTGCAGCTTCTCGACATTGTCTTCGAGCAGTTGCTGGGCGGTGGCATAGCATTCATCGATAATCTTGCGAACCTCTTCATCGATCATCTTTGCCGTTTCACCCGACAGCGCTTTGTGGCTCTGGCCAGCGCTGCGCCCCAGGAATACTTGCTCGTCTACCTCGTCGTACATCAGCGGCCCCATCTTGTCGGACAGGCCCCACTGGGTCACCATCTTGCGGGCGATCTCCGTCGCTCGCTGGATATCATTGGACGCCCCGGTAGTCACGCCATCCTTGCCCAGGGTCATTTCTTCCGCGATGCGGCCACCAAACAGGCTGCAAATCTGGCTGATTATGAAACGGCGGCTATGGCTGTAGCGGTCCTCCTCCGGCAGGAACATGGTCACACCCAGGGCACGGCCGCGGGGGATGATACTCACCTTGTAGACCGGATCGTGCTCTGGCAGCAGGCGCCCGACGATAGCATGACCCGCCTCGTGGTAGGCCGTATTGCGCTTCTCATCCTCGGACATGACCATGGATTTACGCTCGGCGCCCATCATGATCTTGTCCTTGGCCATCTCGAACTGGGCCATGCCTACCGTACGCACGGCGGCGCGAGCGGCAAACAGGGCCGCCTCGTTGACAAGGTTGGCCAGGTCAGCACCGGAAAAGCCCGGTGTTCCACGCGCTATCTTGGACGCCTCCACATCTTCAGCCAGGGGGACCTTGCGCATATGCACCTTGAGGATCTGCTCACGGCCACGAATATCCGGCAGACCGACCACCACCTGGCGGTCAAAACGACCAGGGCGCAGCAGCGCAGGGTCCAGTACATCCGGACGGTTGGTAGCGGCGATAACAATAACGCCGTCATTCACCTCGAATCCATCCATTTCCACCAGCAGCTGGTTGAGGGTCTGCTCACGCTCATCGTGCCCGCCACCGAGGCCAGCGCCACGATGGCGGCCCACCGCGTCGATTTCGTCAATGAAAATAATACAGGGCGCCTGCTTCTTGGCCTGGTCGAACATATCCCGCACCCGGGAGGCGCCAACACCTACAAACATTTCCACAAAATCTGAACCGGAGATGGTGAAGAAAGGCACCTTGGCCTCACCCGCGATCGCCTTTGCCAGCAGGGTCTTACCGGTACCGGGTTGCCCTACCATCAATACGCCACGGGGAATACGTCCACCCAGCTTCTGGAAGCGGCTGGGGTCGCGCAGGAACTCTACCAGCTCCTTGACGTCCTCCTTGGCCTCGTCCACACCCGCCACGTCGGCGAAGGTTGTGGTGATCTGGTCTTCACCAAGCAAGCGCGCCTTGCTCTTGCCGAAGCTCATCGGGCCGCCACGGCCGCCCGCTCCGCCCTGCATCTGGCGCATGAAGAACATGAATACCGCGATAATGATCAGGATAGGGAAGCTGGCGACCAGCAACTGACTCCAGACGCTCTGCTGCTCCGGCTTGCGGCCTTCCACCACAACCTTGTGCTCAAGCAGATCATCAATCAGTTTGGGGTCTTCCACCATTGGTCGGACAGTCTCGAAGTTACTGCCGTCATAGCGTTCCCCTGAAATCGTGAGCCCGTCTACCACCACGCGTTTTACCTGGTCGCTCTGGATTTCCTGTATAAAATCAGAGTAGCCAACCTGTTCGGTCTGGCTCTTCATGTTGAAATTGTTGAATACCGACAGCAATACCGCGGCAATCACCAGCCAAAGAAGTAAATTTTTAACCATGTCATTCAATACTGTTACCTCACCAAGAAACCCGGGCAGGTTGCCCTTTCGAACCGCCCCACGCTTGCTGCTGGGGGCGGACCGGGAAAGATGTGACAGCCTCCAGCTCCGTTAATTATAGACAAGACCCGCAAAAAACGGCGGGAGACCATGGAGCCCGTCACTGGCTCCCCAAACTAGATACGCGAGAAAATCGATTTCAGCTTCAATTTACTATAGTTGGGGCCATCTCTCCACGTTTCAAGGACCCTAAAGCAAAGCCTCAGTTGGCCCGAAAATCCGTCGCTACCACATAAACTTCCCTGGATCGGGGCCTGGAGGCCCTGGGTTTGCGTGTCAGGACCTTGCCAAAGGAGCTCCTGGCATCTCGAAACAGCTCGTCAAACCCCTCGCCCTGGAAGATTTTGCTGACAAACACCCCGCCGGGGGCCAGGACCTGCCGTGCCATATCCAGCGCCAGCTCAACCAGGTATATAGAGCGCGGCTGGTCGACGGCGCTCAAGCCACTCAAATTGGGGGCCATATCTGATATCACCAGATCCACTGGTGTATCGCCAATTGCGTCCAGAATCTGCCCGAATACGGCTTCACTGGTGAAA
The DNA here is from genome assembly GCA_963765545.1 of uncultured Gammaproteobacteria bacterium. Lineage (GTDB taxonomy): Bacteria > Pseudomonadota > Gammaproteobacteria > Pseudomonadales > Halieaceae > JARRPM01. Next base: position 2,156,032 of record CAVXWW010000004.1, read on the forward strand.
TCGCCTTCTATGAATTCCACGCCAGCCAGTGTATCCATGGGCAGGATATCCGACGCGATAACCCGACCTGAGTGTCCCACCAGTTGGGCGGCAACCTGGGACCAGCCGCCCGGCGCGCTGCCCAGGTCCAGCACGGTCATGCCTGGCCTGATCACACGGTCCCGCTCCTGGATCTCCAGCAGCTTGTAGCAGGCGCGCGATCGATAGCCCTCCCGCTGTGCCTGCTGCACATAGGGATCGTCCCGGTGCTCTTTCAACCAGGCCTTGCTTGAGGACTTCTTCTTGGCCATGTGCTCAGTTTCGTATCGGGGCTTGAATGTGTACAATGCGCGCCCCCTGGGGAGCGTGCCGCTGTATTGTACCTTGTATCGGCTCCCTGGACTGGCAGCCTGGATGGAATATGAGCAAGAAAACGAATCAGGACACAAAACAGCTGCGCGCGATTGGCCACAAACTGAAACCGGTGGTCACGGTCGCCGGCAACGGCCTGACCGAGTCTGTTTGCGCCGAGCTGGAGCGCGCCCTGGGCGACCACGAGCTGATCAAGGTAAAACTGGCCGTGGGGTCCCGTGAAGGACGCGCCGCGGTGGCGCAGGATATCTGTGATCGAACCGGCGCCCGGTTGATCCAGAGCATTGGCAATGTCGTGGTCATCCTGCGCCGCACTGCCTCCCCCGACCCCCGGCTGTCAAACCTGATCCGCCCCCTCTAGCGGGCCGTCTGGCCAGAACTGACTCGCGCCACTTTTCAGGCCCGCTCTCTCTCCGCTACACTGGCCGCACTATTCCAGTGGGGCACAACAGGATGGGCGAACTCCTCGAATTCCCTTCAAAGCAGGCCCAGGGCCTGGCCTACCTGGACCGGGAACTGCGCTCCCTGTTGGCAGCCCGCGGGGCGGACGACCGCCTGATTGACTTCGCCGTCAGCCAGCTCACCCGAACCTATGCCCAGCTCAGTGAGTCCGAGCAGTACAGTTTCAGCGTGGAATTACCCGACTCCATAGATGCCCGGGACCGGGAGGTCCTGCACCGGCAGATTACCGAGGGGCTGGAGGGTATACGCAGGGAAAATCATTCCATGATGGTGCAGTTGATCGCCCGGCTGGTGCTGGCTGAGTTGCGCCTGTTCCAGCATGAGCGGCCTGACTGATACCAAACAGCCGCTAGGTGAACAGGGCCGCCAGGTGATAGATCGCCAGGGCGGCGGCATAGGCCAGCACCAGGTAACCCACAAACAGCTTTATCGCCAGGGCGCCGGAGCCGCTTTCCTTGGACAGGATAGCCACGGTGGAAACACACTGCAGGGCGATGGCAAAGAACACCAGTAGCGCCAACCCGGACCCCAGGGCGAGGTCACTGGACTGTATCTGTTGCACCAGCGGCGTCATATTCTCATCGGCCGCCTCAATCCCGAAGATAGTCCCCAGCGTACCGACGAAGACCTCCCGCGCCAGAAATGACGTGAGAATCGCCACGGCATAGCGCCAGTCCAGCCCAAGTGGCGCAAACAGCGGCTCCACAATCCGACCGAGGTAGCCAAGCCAGGAGCTTCCCAGGTCAGTGCCGTAGTTGGGAAAATAACCCAGCACCCAGATGACGACGGTCACCGTGAAGATGATCTTTCCCGCCTTCGTCACGAAGTGCTTGGAACGGCTCCAGGAATTGCGCAACAGCGGGACCAGACCGGGCAACCGGTAAGGTGGCAGCTCCAGCACAAAGGGCAGGTCCGTGTAGTGGTCCTTGCTGGTTCGCGATATCAGTCCGGTTACCAGCAGCGCGCAAAACATACCGAAAAAATAGATACAGAACATCGCCAGCCCCTGCCACCCCACCAGACCGCCCGCTGCGGTGCCAGAGGGAATGAACGCGGCGATAAGCAGGGTGTAAACCGGCAGTCGAGCCGAGCAGGGCATCAACGGAATTGCCATATAGGTCAGCAGGCGCTTGCGCGGCGAGTCTATCGCCCGGGCCGCATAGATGCCGGGAATTGCGCAGGCCACCCCCGACAGCATGGGGATAAAACTCTTGCCGGTGAGCCCGAACATCCGCAGGGGCTTGTGGCAGATCAGGGCAGCCCGCGCCATATACCCGGAATCCTCCAGCAGACCGATAACAAAGGTCAGCACAAAAATCTGCGGTACGAATACCAGGAAGGCACCGATGCCGCCGAACAGGGCATCGGAGGTAAAATCCCTGGCGACAGAGCTACCAATCATCGGCACCACCAGGTCTGCCATGGCCGCAAGCCCGGATTCCACCGCGTCCATGGCAGGGGCGGACCAGGTAAAAATAGACTGGAAAAGAAGGTACATAATGGCGAAGAACGCGAACCCACCGGTCACAGAATGGAGGAAGAAGCTGTCCAGGCGTGTCTGGGTACGCACCAGCACATCACCCTTTGGGCCATACCTGCGCGCCAACTGGTGGGCGGTGCCACGAAGCAGCACGTCCGGCGCATCCAGCAAGTGGGCACGGGGCCGCCGGGGCTCGCGCTCACGGATAGCCTGCAGGTGCCGGACAACCTCATCAACGCCCTTGCCGGTGCGGGCAGATACAGGCAGCACGGCGGTGTGCAATGCGGCGCCGAGTTCCTCTACATCGAGCGTCAAGCCATGCCCTTCCAGGATGTCGATCAAGTTGGCCAGCACCGTCACCGGCTTGCCATGCCGCTCGCAGTCACGAATGACCTGTAAGGTGAAATAGAGGCTTTTTTCCAGCCGGGTGGCGTCTATCAGGCACAGAACCTGCTCTACATCGGGGTCCTGCAGGGCCCGGTGGAAGTGCTCTACGGCGACCACCTCCTCCGCCGAGATTGCCTGCAGCGAGTAGGTGCCGGGGAAATCCACCAGCACCGTATCGGGCAGGGAGCGCATTTTGCCCGTACCCACATCCACAGTAATGCCGGGAAAATTGGCAACTTTATGGTGCAGGCCGGTCAGGCGATTGAACAGCAGGCTCTTGCCCGAGTTCGGGCTGCCAATAAGAACAATTTTAGGCATTGTCGTCGATCAGCCGGACCTGGATATGATCCGCCACCTCCTCATCGAGAGAGAAGATCGTGTTGCTGACGCGGTAAACCTTGGGAGCCCCGAAAGCCACCGCCTGTACACAGGCGACGGTCTCGCCGGGGTGGAAGCCGAATTCCATCATGCGGATACGGTAGTTGTCGGGCAACCCCTGGTCATAGCCCAGGATCTCGCAGCGATCGCCGGCTTTCAGGGTCCACAGGGAAAGGTTCATCGCTTCTGGAAATACCGTCAATACTGGAGCGTGGCTTGAAGCCGCCATGGTATCCTAAATGAGAATTATTTGCATAGAGAGCAGCCGTCACCCGCAAACAACCCTGCTCAGATATGCTGGACCTGGTCGATCTCGTACTCGATGTCCCCGCCAGGCGCCTTCACTACCACGACATCCCCCTCCTCCTTGCCGATCAGGGCGCGGGCAATCGGGGAACCAATGGAAATCAGGTTTCGTTTCACATCGGCCTCGTCTTCGCCGACGATTCGGTAGGTCACTTTCGCCTCGGTATCGAGATTGATCAGGTCTATCGTGGTACCGAATATCACTTTTCCCGTTTTGGGAATCGAGGTTACGTCAATGACCTGGGCGTTGCCGAGTTTACCCTCGATCTCCATTATCCGGCCCTCCGCGAAGCTCTGCTGCTCGCGGGCGGCGTGGTATTCGGCGTTTTCCTTCAGGTCGCCGTGGGCACGCGCCTCGGCGATAGCGTCGGCAATTCTGGGCCGGTCCACCCGCTTGAGGTGTTCCAGCTCTTCTCGCAGGCTGGCTTCGCCGGATACGGTCATCGGAAATTTGTTCATGCCACTATGCTCCTGTGCAGGTCCTGCAGGCGCCGGACTTTCTGGTCGCCCTCCTGTTGCAGCGACATACAGATCGCTTCCGCCGCCGCGAGAGTCGTCGTATAAAACACCCTGTGCGATTCCGCGGTGGCGCGGATCGCCGCCGAGTCGGCGATCGCGCGCCGCCCCTCAGTGGTGTTGATAATGATATCCGCCTCGTCATTCTTAATCATGTCGACAATGTGGGGGCGTCCCTCCAGCACCTTGCTGACCCTGCGCACGGTCATACCCGCTTTCTCCAGTGCATCGGCCGTGCCCGCGGTGGCCGCCAGGGCAAAACCAAGCCCGACCAGGTCGCGGGCGACCTTGACCACACCGGGTTTATCGACATCGCGCACACTGATCAACACGGTGCCGCCGGTGGGCGGGGCGTGCCCGCCAGCCAGCTGGGCCTTGGCAAAGGCGCCGGCAAACGTATCGCCCGTACCCATTACCTCCCCGGTGGAGCGCATTTCCGGGCCGAGGATGGGATCCACACCGGGAAACTTGTTAAACGGCAGCACGGCTTCTTTCACACTGTAGTAGGGGGGTACGACCTCTTTGGTAAAGCCCTGGTCAGCCAGGCTCTGTCCGACCATACAGCGCGCCGCGACCTTGGCCAGCGATACCCCGATGCACTTGGACACAAAAGGAACCGTGCGGGAGGCACGCGGGTTGACCTCGATCACGTAAGTCTCATCATCCTGCCAGGCCAGCTGTACGTTCATCAGCCCTATAACGCCCAATTCCAGCGCCATCTGCCGGACCTGCTCGCGCATCTCGTCCTGTACCGCGGCATCCAGGCTGTAGGGCGGCAGGGAGCAGGCGGAGTCGCCTGAATGCACCCCGGCCTGTTCGATGTGCTGCATGATGGCCCCTATGACCACCTGCTTGCCATCGCTCACCGCGTCGATATCCACCTCAATCGCCGCGCTGAGGAAGCGGTCCAGCAATACCGGGGAATCGTCCGACACCTTCACCGCATCGCGCATATAGCGCAACAGGTCTTCCTCGCGGTAGACAATTTCCATCGCCCGCCCACCGAGTACATAAGAGGGCCGCACGACCAGGGGGTAGCCAATTTTGCTGGCCGCCTCTATGGCCGCGTCGACACTGCGCACAGTGGTATTGTCCGGCTGGCGCAGACCCAGCTTCTGGATCATCTGCTGGAAGCGCTCCCGGTCCTCGGCCCGGTCAATCGCATCCGGCGTCGTGCCAATGATGGGCACCCCCTGCGCCTCGAGCGCGCGGGCCAGTTTCAGCGGAGTCTGGCCGCCAAATTGCACAATCACGCCCTTGGGCTTTTCAAGATCGACAATCGCCAGCACATCCTCCAGGGTGACCGGCTCAAAATACAGGCGGTCAGAGGTGTCGTAGTCAGTAGATACGGTCTCGGGATTACAGTTGATCATGATGGCCTCGTAGCCATCCTCGCGCATCGCAAGGGCCGCATGCACACAGCAGTAATCGAACTCGATGCCCTGGCCAATCCGGTTGGGTCCACCACCTATCACCAGGATCTTTTCACGATCGGTGGGCGCCGCCTCACACTCCTGCTCATAGGTGGAGTACATGTAGGCGGTGGCAGAGGCGAACTCGGCGGCACAGGTGTCGACCCGCTTGTAGACCGGCCGCACACCCAGGCTGTGGCGATGCGTTCTTATATCTGTTTCCGACTCGGCCAACAACACCGCCAGGCGCTCATCGGAAAACCCCTTGCGCTTCAGGGCGTACATCTGGCGATAATCGATATCGGCCAGGTTGACGTTCTTCAGGCTGTCTTCGGTGGCCACCAGGTCCTCGATCTGCACCAGGAACCATGGGTCTATCCCTGAATAGCGATAGATATCCTCTAAGGGCATGCGGGCCCTGAATGCATCCGCGACATACCAGATTCGCTCCGGCCGCGGGTTGGACAGTTCTGACACCAGCTGTTCACGCGCATCGGGGCCGTCCACGTCAACCATGTGTTCAAAACCGGCAGAGCCGACTTCGAGGCCCCGCAGCGCTTTCTGCAGCGACTCCTGGAAGGTGCGCCCAATGGCCATGACTTCACCCACTGACTTCATCTGGGTAGTCAGGCGCGAGTCTGCCGTGGCGAATTTCTCGAAGGCAAAGCGCGGAATCTTGGTGACCACGTAATCGATCGACGGCTCAAAGGAGGCCGGGGTCGTCCCACCGGTGATCTCGTTCTGCAGCTCGTCGAGGGTAAATCCAACCGCGAGTTTAGCCGCCACCTTGGCGATGGGAAAGCCGGTAGCCTTGGACGCAAGGGCCGAGGAGCGTGAGACCCGCGGGTTCATTTCAATAATCACGAGGCGGCCGGTCTTGGGGTCCTGACCGAACTGCACATTGGATCCGCCGGTTTCTACCCCGATCTCGCGCAGCACCGCCAGCGAGGCGTTGCGCATGATCTGGTATTCCTTGTCGGTCAGGGTCTGGGCCGGAGCAACCGTGATCGAGTCACCGGTATGCACACCCATGGCATCGAAATTCTCGATAGAGCAGACAATGATGCAATTGTCATTCTTGTCCCGCACCACCTCCATCTCGAACTCTTTCCAGCCGATCAGTGACTCGTCAATCAACAGCTCGTTGGTCGGGGAGAGGTCCAGGCCACGCACACAGATGTTCTCAAACTCATCCCGGTTGTAGGCAATACCACCCCCCGATCCGCCCATGGTGAAGGACGGCCGGATAATGCAGGGAAAACCTATCTGGTCCAGCACCTGAAAAGATTCCTCCAGGCTGTGGGCAAAAGCGGCCCGGGGAGTCTCAAGGCCAATGCGTTTCATGGCCTGATCGAATAACTGGCGGTCCTCGGCCATATCGATGGACTCCTTGGTCGCACCGATCATCTCCACACCGTTGGCTTCCAGCACGCCTTCGCGCGCCAGGTCCAGGGCGCAGTTAAGGGCGGTCTGCCCACCCATGGTGGGCAGCAGCGCCTCGGGCTTCTCCGCCTCGATAATACGGGCAACCGTGCGCCACTCGATCGGCTCGATATAGGTCGCATCGGCCATGGCGGGGTCCGTCATGATCGTGGCCGGGTTGGAATTCACCAGGATCACCCGGTAACCCTCTTCCCGCAGGGCTTTGCAAGCCTGGGCGCCCGAGTAGTCAAATTCACAGGCCTGGCCGATGATGATAGGGCCGGCGCCGAGAATCAGGATGCTTTTGATGTCAGTTCTCTTGGGCATACGGGATCAGCTTTTTCCTTGAATTCGGCTATTGGAGCGCGCTTCGATCAGCTCGATGAAATGATCAAACAGCGGCGCGGCATCGTGCGGCCCCGGGCTGGCCTCAGGGTGACCCTGGAAGCTGAACGCGGCCTTGTCGGTGCGGTGAATACCCTGCAGCGAGCTGTCAAACAGGGATTTGTGGGTAACTCGCAAATTGGCGGGAAGCGTGCTCCCGTCGACCGCGAAGCCGTGATTCTGGCTGGTGATCAGTACAGTACCGTTATCCAGGTTCTGCACCGGGTGATTGGCACCGTGGTGACCAAACTTCATTTTCATCGTGGCGGCGCCACTCGCCAGCCCCAGCAACTGGTGGCCCAGACAGATACCAAACACCGGGGTGTCGGTCTCCAGGATGGCCTTGATAGCCTCTATCGCGTAATCACAGGGTTCCGGGTCGCCGGGGCCGTTGGAGAGAAATATGCCGTCCGGGTTCATCGCAAGTACGTCTGCGGCCGGTGTTTGGGCCGGCACCACCGTCAGGCGACAGCCCCTGTCTACCAGCATTCTGAGGATGTTGCGCTTGACGCCGAAATCGTAGGCCACCACATGCCAGGGCAGCTCCTCCGGGGGCCTGGCGCTGTATCCAACCCCGAACACCCAACTGCCTTCATCCCAGCTGTAGGCCTCGCTCACCGACACTTCCCTGGCCAGGTCCATACCCTTCAGCCCGGCAAATCCGCGGGCCTCCGCCAGTGCGCGCGCTTCATCGACACCCTCTCCCGCCATCAGGCAGCCATTCAGGGCGCCCTTGTCCCGCAGGATGCGCGTGAGGCGACGGGTGTCAATATCAGCAATAGCGACGATGCCGCGCTGCTGCAGATACTGCTGCAATCCCTGTTCGTTACGGTAATTACTGGCAAGCAGCGGCAGGTCCCGGATCACGAGCCCAGCGGCCCGAACCGCTGTAGATTCCTCATCTTCAGAGTTGGTGCCGGTGTTGCCGATATGGGGATACGTGAGGGTGACTATCTGACGCGCGTAGGAGGGGTCGGTAAGGATTTCCTGATAGCCCGTCATGGCGGTATTGAAAACAACTTCACCGACCGATAGTCCTTCGGCTCCAATTGCGAGACCTTCGAATACGCTCCCATCTTCAAGCGCCAAAATGGCCGGACTGGACAAGCAAACCTCCAAATTTCAGCGGAATAACGTTGGCTGCGCGCGCTCGCAAAAAGGCGAGATGGGAAACCGCATCTCGCCTTGTCACATAAATTCAGCTCTGGTTATTCTCAGGGATACACGGTGCCCGCTGCGCTGATCGGGCGTGTGAAATCTGGCGTAAGATTGTAGGGGATGAGCCCCGGACTGTCCATACTGGCCGGCGATGATTATTGCCGGCCCCGGGACATTCAGCCACCGAGCCCGGAGCAAGACCCGGCATCGGCCGGCGGCCAATTGCTTTGCGGTCGTTTATCCCTATCATGCTCAGATCCGCTGAGGGCCAAGCCTGCCAGTGCCCTCAAAAAGACACCCAATCCGCCGCATGGACAGCAACGTGCCGCAACGGAGACAGCAACCGTGCCGGACACCCTGAGCCGCCGCCAGATCACCGTTCTGATTGTCGCCCTGATGACCACGGCGATAGGGCAGTCACTGGTGTTCGCGATACTGGCGCCACTGGGGCGCGAGGTCGCGCTGGGCGAATTGCAGATTACTTCCATCATCGCCATTTCTGCGCTGGTGTTCGGCGTTGCCGCCCCAGCCTGGGGCAGGCTCAGCGACCGGGTGGGCCGCAAGCCGATCATTATTGTCGGGCTGGTCGGCTACACCCTGGGCACCCTGGCCTTTACCAGCGTGTTTTACGCGGGCCTTACCGGCCTGTTGGGCGGTGCGGCACTCTACGGGGTTTTGCTACTGGCCCGCTGCAGCCAATCGGTCATCATGTCGGCCACCAACCCTGCCAGCACCGCCTACGCCGCAGATCACACCTCTCGTGAGAAGCGCACCGCCACCATGGCGCGCCTGGGCACCGCAAACAGCATGGGCACTATCCTGGGCCCTGCCGTCAGTGGCGCGCTGGCCACTTTTGGCCTGCTGGCTCCGCTCTACTTCGCCGCCGTTATGGCGGCCCTGGCAGCGATATTGGTCTGGCGTCAATTGCCTGCCACGCCCGCCCGGGAACTGACCGACCGCAAGATCTCAACACGCCTGCGCTTCACCGACCCCCGGATTTTGATGTTCCTGGCCACCGCAGTGGGCCTGTTTGTCGGCTTTTCAGGCATCCAGCAAACCCTGGGCTTCCAACTGCAGGACAAACTGGGGTTGGACGGTATTGAGACAGCACAAATGACCGGCGCGGCGCTGATGGTGTCGGCGGGCTTCACCTTTTTAATCCAGGTCACCGTGATGCAACGCATGACGTTGAAAGCCAGCCTCTTCATCCGTCTCGGCCTGCTGTCGCTGTTTATCGGTGCAGTGGTTATCGCAAGTTTTAACACGTTTACCGTCCTGGCCATCGGCATGGCCTTTATGGGCACGGGTTTGGGCCTGTGCATGCCCGCTATCGCAGCCGGGGCATCCCTGGCAGTAAGCCCATCCGAACAGGGCGCCGCAGCCGGCCTGGTAAGTTCCTGCCCCGCCATCGGCTTTGTCGCCGGACCTGTTTGCGCAGGCGCGCTCTACCAGGTTGACGGGATGCTAGCACCGCTGTTCAGCGCGGCTGTATTCCTGGCGGTTCTGGTGACCCTGACATGGAGAGAACACCGCCGTGGGGCCTGCAAATAACGGCTGGATTGTAGTACCCTAGCCACCCTTTTTATCAGATGGCCCCATGCGCACCTATCTTTTCCTGCTGGCTCTTGTCACTCCCGGATTCGCCAGCGCAGCAACCTTCGACATGCCCCTGCCCGAGTTCGACATCATCGGCGCGATCCACGTGGTGGAAGCCGCCCATGAAGATACGTTGCTGGATATCGCGCGCCGATACGACATAGGGCAGGAGCAGATAGTGCGGGCAAACCCGGATGTTGATCGCTGGCTGCCCGGCGAGGGCACCAGGGTCATCATCCCCACCCGCTATATTTTACCCAGCGTCCCACGCCGGGGCCTGGTGCTAAACGTGCCGGAAATGCGCCTCTACTACTACCCCAAGCCCAAAGCCGGAGAAGAGCCGGTGGTACAGACTTATCCAGTGGGTATAGGGCGACAGGACTGGGGCACACCACTGGGCCTGACCAAGGTGGTGGGCAAAGAGAAATACCCCACCTGGACGCCCCCGGCATCCATTCGCAAGGAACATGAGGAAAGAGGCGATCCCCTGCCCAGGGTGGTGCCGGCAGGTCCGGACAACCCCCTGGGAGATTACAAAATGCGCCTGGGCATCGGTGGTGGAAACTACCTTATCCACGGCACAAACAAGGCATTCGGAGTCGGCATGAGAGCATCTCACGGCTGTATCAGGATGATGCCGGAGGACATTGAATACCTGTTCCCTCAAATACCGATCGGCACCCCGGTAAGAATTGTCAGTGAGCCGGCCAAGGTGGGCTGGTTCGGCGGGAAGCTGTACCTGGAGATTCATGAACCGCTGGAAGAAGACGAACTGGGCCATGCGGAGCTGCGCAACACAGCCTTCAAGCTTATCGATGCGGTACAGGCCAGCCGGTTGGTTGAGCTGGATGAAGAGGCTATCGAACGAGCGATCAGGGAACAGACCGGCATGCCCGTCGCGATCTCAAAGAACATTTAACGCTGTAGGCAAGCAAGAGCCAGACGGAAACACGAACCAATCAGGATTCGATCCTCACCGCCCCACTAATGCGCAGAAAACAAAAAAAAAGGCCGCGATCACTGACCGCGGCCTTTTGCTGACACGAGTTCAGCTTACTTCATCATTGACTGCTTGAACATGCGGTCCAACTTCTCGTTGGTCATGTTAGCAGCGTCACGAGCCTGCTCAGCAGCAGTCTTGGCAGCAGCAGCGTCGCGCTTGGCAGCAGCGGCGTCAGTAGCAGCCTGGTTTGAAGTGGTGCGTACCTTGTCAACTTCTGCACGCAGCTCGTCCAGATCGCCGGTGGTGGCACAACCAGTCAAACCTGCCAGAGCCACAACCATAGTACCAGTCGCCAAAGTCTTGTAGATATTGCGCATTACGTTTCTCCTTTTACCCTAAAAATAGGCCTTCGCCCGTTTAAGCATCCCGCACCCACTAGCTCTTTCTTCCAGAAAGAGACCAATGAGCCAGTCACCCAATATAGAGGTGGGCGCCTAAAAACGCGTACGACCCCCTACCGGGGCATATTCTCTGGGATACAAACGCTGTTCGCAAGCGATTATTTTACCCGGTGAATGCCTCAATCAGGGATTTCCGAGCTATCGGACGCTCACAAGCGTACCCACATCGACCCAGCCTGCGAGCTCTTCTATCTGTTCGTTGGTCACCGCGATGCAACCGTCGGTCCAGTTTACCCGGCCGTGTATCTTCGTGCTGCCATCGCCCACGCCGTGAATACCCAGATAGCCACCAAGCGCCGTGTCCTGCGGGGGCGGCTCGCCGCCCAGCCAGGCATTGCTGACCGCCACATACTCCTGCAGGCCTATCCTGCCATCTACCAGACCGCGGCGGGCGTGGTCCATGGTTGGATAGTCAAACGCCATAAAAAGGCGAAAGCGACTGCGCGGATTGATGCCGCTGATTCTGAAATCGCCCAGAGGGGTTGTCTGGTCACTGACCCGTCTGGCCACTGAGGGGCCGTTGCTGCCAATCGCGATATTGTCATATTTCCGCAGCAGAGACTCGCCCTGCATGACATTGAGGGTCAATCGCTCAGTATCTATCAGCACCCAGATCTCTTTCGCATCGACTGCAGCGGTTGCCAGTGGTACACCTACCCACGGGGCAATAAGGAGCAAGCTAAGCAGTAGATGTCGACAGGAAAGAAGAATGGTACGGCCCGATTTTATGTCGTTATTCACGGCTATTAATCCCCGAATTTATGGACAAAGTGTACCGAAATTCCCCCAATGATGTCACCGGTCAGGACCCCAAAAACAGGAAAAAATAGTCAGCTTTTCACGGCGACTGGCGCCTTCACCATAAGTGCTAGGTCAAAAGCCGTTCCAGCGCCGCTCTAAGCGCAGCAGGTATCGGTACCGACTTATTGGCATCGCGATCCACAAACACGTGCACAAAGTGGCCGTGGGCCACCGCCTGATCAACACCCTGGCGGAATATCGCCAACCCGTATTGCACGGAGCTGGAGCCCAACCGGTCTACCCGCAGGCCGGCCTCTATCGGCTCGGGGTAGGTGATGGGCGCATGGTACTCACAGCCGGAGCTGACCACGTAGCCCACGATTCCACCATCACTGATATCCAGCCCGCCCTCCTCGATAAGGTAGCGGTTGGCCGCCGTATCGAAATAGGAGTAATAGGTGACGTTATTGACGTGGCCGTAGATGTCATTGTCTGACCAGCGGGTGGATATGGGGTAAAACACCCCGTAATCGGCCCTGGACGGCACTGCGACCCTGCTCATGAGGCCGGGTAGGCCGCCCGGTAGATGGCCAGGGCGTCCTCATAGGCCATGTCCCGAGGATTGTTCACCAGCAGCCGCTGCTGCAACATCGCGTCCTCCGCGAGCATTTCCAGTTTATCCTCATCGACACCCGCCGCCTGCAGCGTCGCCGGCAGTGCGACATCGTCAATCAGCGAGCGCAGTGCGGCAATCATCGCGGAGGTTTTGGCCTCTGCACTACCCGCGACGGCCTCGCCCACAACAATGTCGGCCAGCTCGGCGTACAGTTCACTGGCATTGGGGGCATTGAACTCGAGCACCGAGGGCAGTACCAGTGAATTACTCAGGCCGTGCGGGATGTGGTAGTGGCCTCCCAGCGGGTAAGCCAGGGCGTGCACCGCCGCGACCGGCGCGTTGGCGAACGCCTGCCCCGCGAGACATGCCCCCAGCAGCATATTTTCCCGCGCTTCACGATTTTTGCCATCGTGTACCGCGGTGCGAATATTGCGCGCCAGCAGTTGCAGCGCATGCCGCGCCAGGTTATCGGAAAGCGGATTTTTCTGGTGCCGGGAGGTATAGGCTTCTATCGCGTGGACCATTGCGTCCACGCCGGTCATGGCGGTCACCGCCGACGGCAAACCAAGAGTCAGATCCGCATCCAGTACCGCTGCATCCGGCAACAAGACTGGCGAAGAGACACCCGCCTTGGTGGTCTCGCCGGTGGTTATCACCGCTACCGGTGTCACTTCCGAGCCGGTACCGGCAGTGGTAGGCACCAGTACCAGCGGCAGGCGATTGCCAGTCACATTGCCTACGCCATATATCTGGGCCAGGGCCTGCTGACCACCCAGCAAGACGGCCACCACTTTGGCCACATCCATAGAGCTGCCACCACCAACGGCAAGCACGCCGTCCACACCCTCGCTGCGACCCAGGTCGGCCGCAGCCAGCACAGTGGCCTCGGGGGGATCTTCGCGCACCTGGTCGAATACCACCGACTCGATACCGGCACTTTCGAGTGCTGCCTGCACCGGCTGCACCAGGCCAATCGCCATCAGCCCCGGGTCGGTAACCAGCAGTGGCCTGGCGATACCCAGCAGCCGGCACTGGTCAGCCAGCTGCAGCGCACTGCCCGCGCCGCTGATAATGCGTTTTACGGTATTGAATTCAAAACCCTGCATGTACCGACCTCCTGGCTGCTGTCACATCGTGATAATGACTTTACCGCGAGCACGTCGCTCGATCATACAGTTATAGGCATCTTCGTACTGCGCCATAGGAAAGACATCAGTGACCACTGGATTGAGTTTGCCGCTGGAAAACAGCTCCCACAATTCGGCGATATTCTGCAAGTGCACCTTGGGCTCTTCGCCGGTAAAGCGACCCCAGAATACACCCACGATCGAGCAACCCTTGAGCAGGGTCAGGTTGAGCGGAATCTTGGGGATGGGGCCGCTGGCAAAACCAATGACCAGGTAACGCCCGTTCCAGCCCATGCTGCGCAAGGCGGGCTCGGCGTAGTCGCCCCCGACCGGGTCGTAGACTACATCAACACCCTTGCCACCGGTGAGCTCCTTGACCGCGTCCTTGAGTGAGGTGGTGCTGTAGTTAATCACCTCGTCTGCGCCCAGTTTCTTGCACAGCTCCAGCTTCTCCTCGGAGCTTGCCGCCGCAATCACTTTCGCCCCCATCAGTTTGCCGAGCTCAACGGCGGTGGTGCCTACCCCGCCCGCAGCGCCCAGCACCAGCAGGGTTTCCCCCGGCTGGAGATTGGCGCGCTGCTTGAGCGCGTAGTAGGACGTGAAGTAGGTAATGCTGACACCGGCCGCCTGTTCGAAACTGAGACCTTCGGGCATCGGGAACGCCCCATTCTCATTGACGACTATTCGTTCGCAGAACGCGCCTGTGCCCGCGGCAGAGATAACCTTGTCGCCGGGCTTGAAGCGGGTAACGGCCGAGCCTACAGCCTCCACTTCCCCGGAGCATTCATTGCCGGGGATGAAGGGCAGCTCGGGCTGGAACTGGTATTTGCCCTGGATAATCAGTACGTCTGGAAAGTTCAATCCCGCCGCCTTTACCTTGATCAGGACATCGCTCTCACCGACCTCCGGCTCTGCCCAGTCATCGACCAGTTCCAGTTTTTCCGGCAGGCCGTGCTCTTTACATACAATTGCTTTCATAATTTCTCCCGCGTGACTCAAGGTAGTGCGAAGCGCTGCAGGCAGCGCATCCAAAAAAACAGCGCCCGCAGGCGCTGTATTGCCTGTGACAGCCTAGGCCACCTCAAACAAACCGGCTGCGCCCATACCACCGCCCACGCACATGGTGATAACCACGTACTTGACGCCACGGCGCTTACCTTCAATCAATGCGTGACCAATCATGCGCGAGCCACTCATACCATAGGGGTGACCTACAGAAATGGCACCGCCATTCACATTGAGCTTGTCATTATCGATGCCCAGCTGGTCACGACAGTACAGTACTTGCACCGCAAACGCCTCGTTCAACTCCCACAGGCCGATGTCGTTGACTGTAAGGCCATGCTGCTTGAGCAGCTTGGGTACCGCGTAGACAGGGCCTATGCCCATTTCGTCGGGTGCAAGGCCAGCCACCGCCATACCGCGGTAGATACCCATGGGCTCCAGGCCTTCCTGTTGCGCAACCTTGGCATCCATAACCAGCTGCGCGGAAGAGCCATCGGACAACTGGGATGCGTTGCCTGCGGTGATGGTGCCACCCTCGATCACGGTCTTGAGCCCCTGCAGGCTCTCAAGGGTAGTTGCGCGAAGACCCTCATCGGCCGACACAGTGCCTTCAGCCTCGGATGCATCGCCGGTTGCCTTGTCCCAGACGGTGCGCTTGCAAGTAACTGGCACCAGCTCATCGGCAAACTTGCCAGCCTCGTAGGCGGCGGCAGTACGCTGCTGTGACTGCAGACCGTATTCATCCATGGCTTCGCGGGAGATGTTGTACCGCTTGGCGACCACCTCTGCAGTCTGCAGCATGGGCATGAAGTAGTTGGGCTCTATAGCCAACAGAGACTCATCCACCATCCGGTGCAGGTTCATGTGCTCGTTCTGAACCAGGGAGATCGAGTCCAGGCCACCGCCGACTACACAATCCATGCCGTCGTACATCACTTGCTTGGCCGCCGTCGCTACCGCCATCAGGCCGGAGGAACACTGGCGATCAATAGTCATACCGGAGGTCGTGTTTGGCAGACCTGCGCGGATAGCAATCTGGCGCGCAATATTGCTACCGGTCGCACCCTGTTGCAGGGCACAGCCCATGACCACATCTTCAACCCGGGCCGGGTCAATACCGGCGCGCTTTACCACTTCTGCAACGGAGGCGGCGCCCAGGGTGGCACCGCTGAGGTTGTTGAATCCCCCTCGATAAGCCTTGCCAATAGGTGTCCTTGCTGTTGCTACAATCACCGCTTCTTTCATAACTCTTCTCCTTTGGTGCGACGCCGATTCAGGGGCAGCCGCAATTCATTGTTAGCTCAATTTTATACCCAGGCCGTCCGCAGCCTTGCCGGTAAACTTGATGGTTTGCTCAAAACCAGCCTGCGGCACCTTCTCGTTCTCCACCGCAGTAATCGCGCCCCAGTGGGCAGCGATACCCTCAGGCGTCTGCTCATCGGGCTTCAGCCAGGTGCCGTCTGTCTCGACAATCTTGGCCACGGCGTAAGCGCCTGCGCCGGCACATAAAATAGTGCGATTGGGGGCATCCTCGCTCACCAGGTAAAGCACAGCCGGGGTAACCGTCTCAGGTGACAGCAATTCAAAGGCGCCCTCGGGAATAAGGCCTTCGGTCATGCGGGTACCCGCGGTCGGCGCCAGCGCGTTAACCCGAATATCGTACTTGGCCCCCTCCTGCACCAGCGTATTCATAAAGCCGATCACGCCCATCTTGGCAGAGCCATAGTTACTCTGGCCGAAGTTGCCGTACAGGCCACTGGATGAGGTGGTTACAACGACCCGGCCGTAGTTCTGTTCGCGCATGATGTCCCAGCAGGCCTTGGTGCAGTTCACAGTGCCCATCAGGTGCACATCCAGCACGAGTTTGAAATCATCCAGGGAGCCCTTGGCGAAGCTCTTGTCGCGCAAAATACCGGCGTTATTAACCAGGATGTCTATGCGACCCCACTTCTCTACAGCCTGCTTGACCATAGCCTCTACTTCTTCGTACTTCGCAACATTCGCACCATTGGCGATCGCTTCGCCGCCCAGGGCCTCAATTTCGGCCACTACCGCAAGGGCCGCGTCGCTGGAACCACCAGTACCGTCCTTGGCGCCGCCAAGGTCGTTGATTACTACTTTCGCGCCGCGTTTGGCCAGCTCGATGGCGTGGCTGCGACCCAATCCCTGGCCAGCTCCTGTAACAATGGCAACCTTGCCGTCATAACGAATAGTCATTGCTTTAATTCCTCGTGAATTTCCTGGAGTTGATTTCTGTGCAACCGGCTCAACCGGCGATGAACATATTCAGCCATTCTGCCACCAGGGCGGGAGTTGGCTCACCTTCTATCTCCACCGAGACAGACAGCTTCACCAGGAACCGGCTCTCGTCTTTCTGGTCCACGCTGACGATGGTGACATTTGCCCGCACCCGCTTGCCAGCGCGCACCGGCGCCAGAAAACGCACCTTGTCAAAGCCATAGTTGATGCCCATCACAAGGTTTTCCGGATAGACCCCACCCTGCTCAACCAGCTTCGGTAACAGTGAGAGGGTAAGAAGCCCGTGGGCTATGGTGCCACCAAAGGGCGTTTGCGCGGCTTTCTCTTCGTCTATATGAATGAACTGGTGATCTTCAGTAGTGTCGGCAAACGCATTAATGCGCTCCTGGGTGACTTCTATCCAGGCGCCCGGCTCAAACTGGGTGCCAACGGCGTTTACCATCTCTTCCTTGGGTACAATTTTTACTGCCATGGTGTCCTCCTGGTTGGTATCCGAAATAAAGAATCGATCAAGTGTAGTTGAGTGGGCGAAATTCGCTTGCACTGGCACATACGACAGCAACGAAGGGGTCCCAGGGAGGAGACACACTGTGTTTTATACCGCGAATTCCCGCCAAAAACGGGATTTGAACATACAGTATGTATTTAGTTCTTTCAAGTATTTTTAGCGGGGTCACCCTCTGCTATGCTGAAGATCAGCCCATGTGAAGATTGCTGGCAGGAGACCCTTGCCCGGCCCAACCACCCAGCGAGGCAGCCAAGTGAAAACAAAGCCCCATGCTCGCCCCGTCACACTCGTTCAGGAGCTGGCAGAGCGCTACGCCGGCAGGCTGCAAGATACCCCCTCCTGCCAGGAGGGCGTTCCGGTAGAGCACTATACGGACCCGCAGCGGTTCGAGAGTGAACGCAACCGCCTGTTCCTGCGGCGCCCACTGATCATCGGCCACGAGTCCCAGATCCCCGCCACGGGGGACAGTCTCGTTTACGACTGGCTGGGCCTGCCACTGCTGACAATCCGCGATGGGGCCGGCCAGGTTGGCACCTTCATGAATGTCTGTCGCCACCGGGGCATGCGACTTGTGCAGGACGAGGGGCCCACCTGCCTTCGCTCCCTGGTCTGCCCCTACCATCAGTGGACCTATGGCCTGGACGGGGCACTGCGCAATATTCCTCGCCGGGAAAGCTTCAAGGACATTGATACCGACACGCGCGGATTGGTCGCTGTTCCCACCGAAGTTCGCAATGGTCTTATCTGGATTCTTCCCACACCCGGGCAGGACATGGCGCTGGACAAGCATCTGGCAGGCCTGGATGCTGACCTGGATGAGTTTGCCGTGGCAGACGGCCACTTCTTCGAGCAGAGCGTACGCACCGTGAACTGCAACTGGAAGTTGATCCAGGATGCCTTCCTGGATGGCTACCACGTAACGCGACTGCATAAGGACACCGTGGGTCCGTTCTTCGAGGACGCACTGTCCGCGTCAGACCAACTGGGTGATCACATCCGCTCGGCGGTCGCGCGCAAGGAAATCGCAGAGGCCGTTGATTGCCCGGCAGATGATATTGACCTGCGACATCACGCCACCTTCGCATACACGGTGTTCCCGAACGCCATCCTGGTGCTACACCCTGACTATACGAGCATCATCAGCCTGTTCCCGCAAAGCGCGGACAAAACCGTGTTTGCCCACAGCATGCTGACCCCGGCAGCACCATCATCGGCGAAAGAGCGGGATCATTTTGCGCGGTCATTCAAATTGATTGACCAGGGCGTATTCCAGGCCGAGGATATTTTTGTATCGGAGGGCGCCCAGCGCGGCATGCGCTCCGGGGCCAACACGCAGTTGCTGTTTGGTGGCCTGGAGGAATCGGCAGTGCAATTCCACCAGACCATCGCCAGAGAGCTGGCCTGACTCAACCGTCCCGGAAAGTCGCGTTGACGTCCTTCTGGACCGCGTACTTACGCAGTTCGTTGCGACCCACCACCATGCGATGCACCTCGTCGGGGCCGTCTGCCAGACGCAGTGTGCGCTGCGCCATATACATACCTGCCAACGGCGTGTCCTGGGAAATGCCCAGAGCGCCAAACATCTGGATAGCCTGATCCACAACACGAATAGACATATTGGGCACCACGGTCTTGATCATGGAGATCCAGACACGGGCCTCTTTTGGATCAACGTTGTCCATCATCCAGGCGGTCTTGAGCGTGAGCAGACGGGACTGCTCGATGTCCATGCGCGCCTGGGCAACAATGTCGATATTTCCTCCAAGACGGGCAAGAGGCTTGCCAAACGCAACCCGTGACACCGCCCGCTCACACAGCAGCTGTAACGCTCTTTCGGCTGCGCCTATAGCGCGCATACAGTGGTGGATGCGGCCCGGCCCCAGTCGGCCCTGGGAAATCTCAAAGCCACGACCGGCCCCCAGAATCATGTTCTCCTTGGGTACGCGAACGTTGGTAAATTTCTGGTGCATATGGCCGTGGGGAGCGTCGTCCATGGCAAAGACATTCATGGGACGGAGATTTTCGAACCCCGGCGCGTCAGTGGGTACAAGAATCTGGGACTGCTGCACGTGCTTGGCTGCATCGGGGTCGGTCTTCACCATCACAATCATGATTTTGCAGCGCGGGTCCCCGGCCCCGGACACGTAGTGCTTTTCGCCGTTAATCACCCATTCGTCACCTTCCAGCACGGCAGAGGTGCAGATGTTGGTAGCGTCCGAAGAGGCGACGCCCGGCTCTGTCATTGCATACGCAGAGCGGATTTCGCCGTTCATCAGGGGCTCCAGCCACTGCTTTTTCTGGGCTTCGGTACCGTACTTGTGCAGCACTTCCATGTTGCCCGTGTCGGGAGCGGCGCAGTTGAATACTTCGGCTGCAATATGGGACTTGCCCATCTCTTCCGCCAGATAGGCGTACTCCACGGTATTG
The DNA here is from genome assembly GCA_963765545.1 of uncultured Gammaproteobacteria bacterium. Classification (GTDB taxonomy): domain Bacteria; phylum Pseudomonadota; class Gammaproteobacteria; order Pseudomonadales; family Halieaceae; genus JARRPM01. The sequence continues at coordinate 2,175,971 of CAVXWW010000004.1, forward strand.
AGGCCGGAACCCGCGTCACCGTCGGTCAAAAAGAAGTTCCACAGTCCGCGAGCCCGGGCTTTCTCCTTGAGACCCTCCATAATTTCCACCTGGCGATCGGTGAACTGCCAGCGATCACCCACGTCGATTTCACTCAGGTACTCGTGTTCTACCGGTGCGATCTCCTGCTCCATAAAGTTCCTGACGTCTGCCAGTATCGGTGCGATTTTTGCGCTTACTCCAAGATCCATTCTGCTCTCCATTTATGCTGATTGATGAATGCTGATGATGTAAAGGCTCATGCCGGTTTGCCGCCGGCCATTTCCGCCGCGTAATCCGCCTTGAGCTGGCGTTTGAATATTTTCCCCGAGGCGATACGCGGCAGTGCTTCACTCCGGAACCATACATGCGCGGGCAGCTTGAAACTCGCCAGGTGCTCGGCCAGGTAATCCCGCAGTGCTTGTGCTGTCATGCTCGCGCCCTCGCGCAGCACTATCGCGGCGCCGACAATCTCACCCAGGCGATCATCGGGCAGACCGAATACGGCAGCTTCACTGACATCGGGGTGGCTGTAGATAGCCGCCTCCACTTCGATACAACTGATATTTTCGCCGCCCCGAATAATAATTTCCTTGATCCGGTCGACGATATAGAGAAATCCGTCCTCGTCCAGGTACCCGACATCACCCGTGTGAAACCAGCCGTCGACAAAGGCTTCGGCCGTGGCCTCAGGCTTGTTCCAGTAACCCAATACGTTGGCCGGTGTTTTTATACAAACTTCACCGCGCTCGCCGGTCGCAACAGGATTACCGTCATCACCGAGAATTCTGAACTGGGTCACAGCCGGCACCGCACGCCCCGTGCTGCGGGGATTGGCCACGTAGAATGCACCCGCATTTACGGCCCCCAGCGCATTGGTCTCGGTCAGGCCATAACCAATACCGGGAGCGGCGCGCTTGAAGGTCCCACTGATTTTATCGACCTGGTCGGGCGGCCGAGCCGCGCCGCCAGCCATGATATCAACCAGCGATGAAATATCCCGATCTGACGTTGCCGCCGCTGCCTGCAATTCTGCTGACATGGTAGGAACGCCATTGAACCAGGTAATACGTTCCTGTTCGATCAGCCTAAGGGCTTCCTGCGCATCCCACTTGTGCATGATCACCAGCTTTCGCCCGACAATGACCGACAACATGAAAGCCGAATGACTGGCGGTGCAGTGAAACAGGGGAATAGTCAGCAGGCCCGCCGGGGGGTATTTATCGGCCGGTGCGTCCCCGCCGGCCAGCATCTTGGTGGCCACGCCCATTAACATCCAGCTGTAGAGCGCAGACAGTATGCCCCGGTGCGATGACAGGGCTCCCTTGGGGTGCCCGGTCGAGCCGGAGGTATACATAATAGTGGCGTGATCGTCCAGGCTGACTTCAACAGCGGGCATTTCCTGGCCGGCAAACTCTGCGATCAGGGTTGCAAACGGGGTATGCTCGATCGCCAGACCATCACAATCGTCTATGGAGACCATCTGCAAAGCGTGTTTGTCGGCAATCGGCACCAGCCGCTCTATCCGGGCGCGGTCGGCCACCACTACCCTGGCCCCGCTGTCCTCGAACCCGTAATCCAGCTCCTCTGTAGTCCACCAGGCATTCATTGGCACGGCCACCGCACCGATAGACGTCACCGCGACAAATGCCATCATCCACTGGGGGTTGTTGCGGCTGAGAATAGCCACCCGGTCGCCCTTGCGCACGCCGTAGCGGTCTATCAGGGCGGCGGCAAATTCCGCGCTGTGGCTGTAGCCCTGGCCATAGGTATAGCGCTCCTGCAGGTAGACAGCGAAGTCCTTGTCAGCATGCCGCTGCATGTGGAGGAAATACTGCCCAAGATTGGCTGGCATCTCGCTGTAATTGAGGTATTCGAAGCCGCCGATGTCGATGGTCTCGACGGCAAAGGGCTGGCCGGGTGCCGTCAGGCTCGCTGCGGCTTCATCAAACTTGCGGACTTCACTATTCATTGTTTTTATGCACTCTCCTTTCAAGTAACCCTCACCTGCCCAGACCGGCCTCCAAACTGGCCGCGCGCCGCGGTTCGGCGCGATTCAAGGAGTCAGTGACCGGCCTAAAAGCCGTTGAGCACTGCAAAGCGATCGAGATGAAAGTTGTAATCACCAAAGGTATGCTGCGCGACCCTGGCCCGCTTTATAAAAAAGCCGATCTCATACTCATCCGTCATACCGATACCGCCGTGCATCTGGATCGCCTCATTGCTGGCACGCTGGGCAACCTCGCACAACTTGGCCTTGGCCGCACTGGCCATCAAGGCGAGATCAGCCTGACCATCATCGATAGCGTGCAATGCCTGCAACACAATAGAGCGGGCCAGCTCAAGCTCGGCGAACAGCTCGGCGGCGCGGTGCTGCAGCCCCTGGAATGAACCAATCACCCTACCGAACTGCTTGCGCTCCTTGAGGTAGGCAACGGTACGCTCAAAGGCCTCTGCCGACAAGCCCAACAGCTCGGCCGCCAGGCCAATATTGGCAATATCCAGGGTGCGGCTCAGGCCGGTCCAGGCCTCACCCTCAGCGCCCAGTAGATTTGCCGCAGGAACCCGGACATTGCTGAGCACCAGCGCGTCCGCGCTGCGTGAATCGACCATACTGCGCCGCTCTACAGACAGTCCCTCGGTACCGGCATCGACCAGAAATGCACTTATTCCCGACTCATCGCCGGCACCGCCACCCGTGCGGGTAATGACAATAAAGGTCTGCGCCGATACGGCATCCAGCACCAGCACCTTACTGCCGTTGATCACGTAATTGTCGCCATCGCGCACGGCGCTGGAGACCGCCTGCAGGGGCGCATGATGGTTACCCTCTTGCAGCGCCAGTGTCACCAGCAGTTCCCCAGCCGCTATCGCCGGCAATAACTGCTGCTTCTGCTCAGGGTTTCCCAACTCTGCGACCAGCGTGGCGGCGACCAGCACGGCAGACTGCAACGGACTGGATGTCAGGTTGCGCCCCGCTTGCTCAAGCACAAGACCCAGCCCGGTATAGCCATAGCCAAGACCGCCAAATTCCTCCGCAATCGCGATACCCGCCCAGCCCATCTCTGCCATTTCTTGCCACACGTCGCTGGCAAAACCCTGCTCGTTACCGCTGTCGCGCAGTTCGCGCAAATGCGCCACTGTTGCCTTTTCCGAGAGAAAGCCCGCTGCAGCTTCCTTCAACATCACCTGTTCTTCGTTCAATACCAGTGCCATGATTCTCTCTTCCTCGTCTAGTCGCCGCTCAGGCGTCGGGCAGTCCAAGCACACGCTTGGAAATGATGTTCAACTGCACCTCGGAGGTGCCGCCCTCGATAGAATTACCCTTGGAACGCAGCCAGTCGCGGCTGATGGTGCCGCCGTCATAGGCCTCACCGTCCCAGCCCAGGGCAGGTTCACCCAGCGCGGCCAGGTTCAGCTCATTGCGCCGCTTGTTCAGCTCAGTACCGTAGTATTTGAAAATAGAGGACGCCGCTCCCAGGCCCTGGCCCGCTTTCGCTTCATCCCCTACCCGCGCCATCGTTGCCCCGAATACCATGGTGTCGAGCTGGTACTGGGCTATATTCTGACGCAGTATTCCATTTGCCAACCGGCCGCTGGCATCACTACCTATGTGCTCTACAGCCATCTGCCCAACAGATTTCTTGGGGGCGGCGCCAAAGCCGGAAATCATCTCCCTCTCATGGGTCAACAGGTACTTGGCGATCGCCCAACCCTTGCCCTCTTCACCTATCAGGTTGGTCTTGTAAGCCTTCACATTGTCAAAGAAGGTCTCACAAAACGGCGATGAGCCGCTGATCAGCTTGATCGGGCGAGTGGTGACGCCGGGGCTCGCCATATCGAACAGCACGAAACTGATGCCCTCATGCTTGCTGCCGCTGTTGTCGGTGCGTACCAGGCAGAAAATCCAGTCGGCCTTGTCGGCATAACTGGTCCAGATCTTCTGGCCGTTGATCAGGTAATGGTCGCCCTTGTCTTCTGCCTTTGTGGCCAGGCTGGCAAGGTCAGAACCGGCATTGGGCTCCGAGTAGCCCTGGCACCAGCGGATTTCACCGCGGGCAATTTTCGGCAGGTGCTCAAGCTTTTGCTCCTCGGTACCGAAATGCAGAAGTGCTGGCCCGAGCATTGAGATGCCAAAGCTGTCAAGCGAGCTGCGGGCGCTGATCCGGCCCATCTCCTGCCTGAGGATTTTCACCTCGTCCTTGCTCAACCCACCCCCGCCATATTCTTTAGGCCAATGGGGTACCGTCCAGCCGCGGGCCGCCATGCGGTCGCACCAGATTTTCTGATCGGGGTGATCAATCTCGGGGTTGCGCCCGCCGTTATAAAGGTCATCGAATCCCTTGGCGGGTGTTCGCATACTGGCTGGACAGTTTTCTTCTAGCCAGGCTCGGGTTTCCTGGCGGAATTGCTCAAGGTCGCTCACGGGGTTGCCTCATTGATTGCTGCAGGATGACAACTGCGGGGCTCACGCCCGGCAGACTGACTCCACATTATAGACACGGGGCCACGCTGTGCTGCAGGCCCCAAAACCGGATTTGAACATACAGTATGTTTTGCTTTCACTCAAGTATCTTATCGGGAAATGCCTGATCCGGCACCTGGACAGTATTGCGTAGGCTCCACTAGTGATTTGCTAGGCCTGCGACAACATGCCACAGGCCGTAGAGAGCCTGGATTTATATAATGCGCCCGATTTTTCACAGCAATCGGGAACCCCACATGCCCAGACACCGCCTCTACCTGGCTATTGCCGCAACACTGGCCGCCCTGCCCGCCCAGGCCGACCACCTGGAGGAACTGGTGGTTACGGCTACCCACTCCACCCGCACCATTGATGTCACCAACGCACTGGTCATTTCACCAGACGCGGCCCAACTGCTGAAAGAAGCACCCGGCGCAAACGTCAACAACAACGGCCCGCTGACCGGGATTCCGCAGTATCGCGGCATGTATGGCCCCCGCATCGCGACTGCCATCGACGGCAACCAGCTGGCGCCATCCGGGCCGAACTGGATGGACCCGCCCATTTCCTATGTGGTGGGCAGCCAACTGGAGTCGTTGGAGGTATACCGCGGCATCGTACCCGTCGGTGTCGCCCAGGAGGCCATCGGTGGCGCGATCGACGCCCGAATCAACAAGGGCAGCTTCGGCAGCAGCAGCGACTTCGAGCTCAGCGGGCGGGTCATGAGCAGCGGCCAGTCTGTCAATGACGGCTACAACCTCAACACCAACCTGTATGCCAGCAACGATCAACACCGCCTCAAGCTCGCAGCGCTCACAGAAAGCGGGGATGACGCCGAGTTCCCCGACGGCAAAATTATCCCTACAGAATATGAGCGCGATCGCTACGACGTGGGTTACGGCTTTCGCAGCGGCGCCCACACCCTGCAGTTCGACTATGGCAATAATGACACCGGGGATACCGGCACACCGGCGCTGCCCATGGACATCCGCTATATCCGCGGTGACCTGTACAACATTGATTATCACTTCGAGGTCGCTGATGACGCCGCGATCGACCTGGCGCTGTACGGCAGTGAGTTGCGCCACCGCATGGACAACTACGGATTGCGCCAGCCACCTGGGCAGGCAGCGCGCTGGCGCCGCAACACCGCCAAGAGCGACAATATCGGCTTTCGTTTGCAAGGCAGCATGCACGATGACACGGGTGCGTGGCTGGCGGGTGCAGACGGCTTTGATTCCACCCACGACTCAGACATCGACAACCCCAATAACCCCATGTTCTTCGTCACAAATTTCAACTCCGCAGAGCGCGAGGTCCTGGGCGTGTTTGTAGAGCGGCAACAAAACCTGGGAGCCAGATGGAAAGGCGAGCTGGGGCTGCGCTACAACCGGGTCAGCATGGACGCGGGCAAAGTGGACGGCACACCCGCCCAGATGATGCCCCCGGCCCAGGTGATGCGAGATAACTTCAACAATGCCCAGCGCGACCAGACCGATAACAATGTCGACCTGGTCGCCAGGGCCTGGTTCCAGGCCAGTGAAAACAGCAGCTGGTACCTCGGCCTGGCCCGTAAAAACCGCTCTCCCAGCTACCAGGAACGCTACCTGTGGCTGCCTCTGGAAGCGACCGGGGGTCTTGCCGATGGCAATACCTATACCGGCGATATCAGGCTTCGGCCGGAAACCTCCAACCAGGTGGAGTTCGGCCTGGATTTCAGTAACGGCCCGCTGACCCTGTCACCCCGCCTTTTCTACAGCAAGGTCGACGATTACATACAGGGAACCCCCAGTACCTACGCGCCCGCGCTGATGTTCGTCAACATGATGAATATGAACAATGGCACCAACAACCCGGCACCGCTGCAGTTCAGCAATGTCGACGCAAAGCTCTACGGTTTCGACATGGACTGGGCACTGCAGCTGAACAGACACTGGGCGCTGTCGGGCATCGTCAATTATGTGCGCGGCGAACGCGATGATATCAACGACAACCTGTACCGGATTGCACCGCCCAATGCCACCGTGCGCCTGGGCTACGCCCGGAATAACTGGCATGCACAGGTGGAGAGTGTCGTGTACGACAGCCAGAACAAGGTCAGCGAAACCAACCGGGAGCAGAGCACCTCCAGCTACGGTCTCGTCAATTTCAGCGCAACCTGGCAGGCCACCGGCGCTCTGCAACTGGCCGCCGGGGTGGACAACCTGTTTGACCGCGAGTACCGCGACCACCTGAGCGGTTACAATCGCGCCGCCAACCCGGATATCACCAGAGGCGAGCGTTTGCCCGGCTACGGTGTCAACGCCTTTGCCCGCGTAATGTACCAATTCTGACAGGTCAATCCGCCGGGGCAGGCAGCAGCCGTACGCCCCGGCTATCAATAAACCACCCTTCTGGTTAATATCGGCCCCGCTGCTCGCATCCTGACTATAATAAGCGAGAAAGCCTAAGCGGAGTGACCAGCTAATGATAAGAATGGGCGGCACAGACGCGATGATGTTGTCCTATGAGACAGCCAGCGCGTACATGCACACCTTCAAGGTATCAATTCTCGATCCATCCACAGATCCCGAGGGCTGGTCCTTTGAAAAATTTCACGACGACTTCGCCAGCCGGATGCACCTGGTGCCGATGTTGCGCTGGAAATATGCCCCATCGCCCCTGGGTATAAATCATCCCATGTGGGTGGACGACCCCAACTTCAACCTCGATTACCACGTGCGCCGGGTGGGCTGCCCCGCTCCGGGTGACCACCGGGCCCTGTGTGAGTTTATGTCATCGGTTTACGCCTACCAGCTGGATCGCAGCCGCCCGCTCTGGATGTCCTGGGTGGTAGAGGGCCTGCAGGACGGCAAGGTCGCTATCGTAATGCTGCTACATCATGCCTACGTGGACGGTGTAGGTGCGGCATATAACCTGCAACAGCTGTACCGCTCGGAGCCCGGCTGGAAGCCGGACCCCGCGCCACCGTGGCAGCCGCGCGCCTGGCCCTCATGGGGCAAGCGCTTATGGTGGGGCACTCGCGATCTGCCCAAGGTGTTGAGTAAAAACCTTCCCAGGGTAGTCTCGGGTATACGCAAGAAAAAGGCGCTGGACCAACGACTGGCCGCGGAGGGTAAGCAGCCACACCCGTCCATGTCCATGATGCGCAGAACCCCACTCAATGTATCGCTGTCCTATGGCCGCACCTTCGTCTGCAACAGCCTGCCACTGGATAACTTCAAGCGTGTCAGCAAGGGTTTCGGAGTCACCATCAACGATGTCTTTTTGTGTTGCGCCGCCGGCGTGCTGCGCCGTTTGCTGCGGGACAAGCATTACAATCCCGACCAACACCCGCTGATCGCCGGCACTCCTTTTGCCGGGCCCAGGCCCGAGGGCTGGCAGGGCCTGGGCAACTTTGCCACGGCGGACTATTGCTGGCTGCACTCCGAAATTGAGGACCCCATCAAGCGCCTCAGAGCCAGCCACCAGGCAGCAGTGGAAATGAAGGATCATATGAAGGCCACCATTGAGGCCGGCGCCGACCTGAGCGCCCTGTTCCAGATTTGCCCACCGTGGGTGATGGGCGCACTGCGTTGGTACATCAAGCGACAGGAAGGCGGCATGGGCATGTTCGGCAACCTGGTGCTGTCGAATGTGCCGGGGCCCAGGGAACCCATTTACTTCAACACCTACAAGCTGGACAGTTGGTTCTCCACCGGACAAGTATTTGATGGCTCATGCATAAACATCACCATGTGGAGTTATTGCGAGCACGCCAACCTGTGCATACTGGCCGACAGCAAGGTGATCGAGAATGGCTGGATACCCTTTGGCTACTTTGTTGAAGAACTGGATAGACTCGTTGATCTTATTCCCGAGGCGACGGTGAAAGAGGAAGCAACTGCATGAGTAAATTGTCACCCGTCGACCTGAGCTTCCTGCTGCTTGAAAATCCAAGCCGGCAAATGCACATGACCGCCTACCAGGTATTCCGTCTTCCTCCCCGGGAGAAAAAAACCTTTATCCCAAAGCTGCTGGCAGCCTATCGCAGCGGCCCGGTAGCGAAGCCGTTCAACCAGAAACTCAAGTGGCTGGACAAGGGGGTGGCGTCCTGGGAGACCGTGGAGCCGGACCTGCGCTACCACGTGCGGCATATCGCGGCACCGCCGCCGGGAGAAATGCGGGCGCTGTCGGAAATTGTCTCATTCCTTAACAGCCCCTTACTGGATCGATCCATGCCCCTGTGGGAGTGCTACATCATCGAGGGCCTGGAGGATGACCAGTTCGCCATCATGGTAAAGGTCCACCACGCCATGATCGACGGCATGGGCGCAATGAAATTATTCGATCAGTGCATTGGCCAATCTGCCAGTGACAAGAGCATGAACAGCATCTGGATGCCCCTGGACAAACCGGCGAAGCCGCGCCCCCGCGGCGGGCGATCGCAAGCCCGGAGCCTGCTGTCGCGCCTGGGCAGGCTGCCGAGGGACCTGCTGCATATCGGCTCGGGCATGGCTGACCTGGGTGCGCAAAACCTGCGGCTCAAACCGGCAACGGGCTCCCTGCCCTTTGCCGCCACCAAAACACTTTTCAACAACACCGCCAACTCGTCGGAGCGCCGCTATGGCAGCTGTGAAATACCGCTGGCAACCGTGAAGGCATTGGCCACTGCTACCGGCTCCACGGTTAACGATGTGCTCATGACAGCGATTGACCACGCCCTGCACGGTTACCTGGAGGAGCATTCAGCCACTGTCAAAAAGCCGCTGGTGGCACTGATGGCCATGTCAGTGCGCTCGGAGGCCGGCGAGGCCTCCGGCAACCAGGTGGCGGCAGAGCTGGTGCCGATGGGCAAACCCGCAGCGGATATTGCAGACCGACTCCAGCAGATACAGACCTCGGTTGACCACATCAAGGTACGCAGCGCGAAGCTGCCTGTCGCAGTACGACAGCTGTACGCCATGATGATATTCGGCAGCACTACCTTGCCGGATATAGCCGCCGCGTTCCGGTCGATGCCAAGTATCAACCTGGTGATCTCCAATATGCGGGGCCCCCAGGGGCAGCGTTATTTAGCGGGTGCTCCCATGGTCTCGTTCCAGGGGTGCCCCATCGTTCCACCGGGCGCGGGCCTCAACGTCAGTTTTGTCTCGGTCAATGACATGATATGCCTGGGCGTAGGCGCTGCGCCGGACGCGGTTGAAGACCCGTATCGCCTCACCCGACTCATTCTGGCAGCGGTGTCGGAGCTTGAAAAAGCCGCGCTACCCAGGAAAAAGGCCGCCGGGAAACCGAGAGCAAAGAAACGGCCAGCAAAAAAAGCGGGGGCCAAAAAGGCACCGGCTAAAGCCCGCCGCAAGGCCCGGTAGGTGCCACCCACAAACCCATTTGCCAATTTCGAACCAGAGGACACAGTATGAACGTCAATCTCGGACTGCACCTGACCCAGCGCGCGGGCCTGTCGCGCGACCTGGAAGCCTACGTAGAACCCTCCACCGATACCCGCCTGAGCTATGGCGAGCTGAATGCACTTGTAAACCGCTGCAGCTCGGTAATAGCCGGCCTGGGCCTGCAACCGGGCGAACGGGCCGCCCTGTTGATGCAAAACTGCGTGGAATTTGTCGCATTGTTCTATGCCGCCGCGAAACTGGGCATTGTGGTCGTCCCACTCAATACCCGGCTCACACCCAGCGAGCTGTCGTTTATCCTGTCCGACAGCGGCGCCAAGGCTCTGTTTTACGGCGCAGAGTGTGCAGAGCTCACGACTGGCATCAAAGCCAACAAGGATCATCCGCTGGGCATCACCACCTGGGTGCAGGTGCACGCAGAGGCGGAAAGCGACCCTAACCTGGCGGCGCTGCTGGAGCAGGCATCAGATGCCGAGCCCGACGTTGTGCATGGCGGCGACGAAAACCTGTTCATCATGTACACCTCCGGCACCACAGGACTACCCAAGGGTGTGGTACATACCCACGAAACCATCTCATGGGCCGCTCTGAGCTGGGTGACGACCATGGATGTTCGCTACCGGGACCGCCTGTTACTGCCCCTGCCAATGTTCCATGTTGCGGCCCTGACATCCGTCATCTCAAGCTCCGTGGGCGGCGGTACCATCGTTTCGATGCCCGACTTTGACCCCATGGCGGTCTGGGCACTGATCAAGGAAGAGCGGGTGACGACCGGGGGATCTGTTCCGGCGATACTCAATTTTATGCGCCAGGTGCCTGACTTCGCCACCTTCGACTCAGAACACTTCCGCTGCTTTATTACCGGGGCGGCTCCTATGCCCAAGGCCCTGATTGAAATCTACAACGACAAGGACATGCAGGTGGTGCAGGGCTACGCCCTGACAGAAACCGGTGGCGGCGGCTCCTTCCTGCTTAACGAATACGCCCTTAGCAAGATCGGCTCGGCCGGGGCACCGTCCATGTTTTGCGAGATGCGGGTGCGCGACGATGAGGGCAACATCAGTGCCCACGGTACCGGGGAGGTCGTGATCAAGGCGCCCTTTGTAATGAAAGAATACTGGAACCGCCCGGAAGCCACAGAGGAAAGCTTCGATCAGGGCTGGTTTCGCACCGGCGACATCGCCGAGATAGACGACGAGGGCTTTATTTTCATCAAGGACCGTATCAAGGACATGATCATCTCCGGTGGCGAGAACATTTACCCCGCCGAGGTGGAGAACGTAATCATTGCCCATCCCGCAGTATCAGAGGTGGCCGTGATAGGTCTGCCGGATGACAAGTGGGGCGAGATAGTTTGCGCTATCGTGGTAGGCAACGAGGGCGAGACCAGCGAGGAAGACATCATCACCAGCTGCGCGGAAAAACTGTCGCGCTACAAGTTACCCAAGAAAGTCATTTTTATCGAGGCCATTCCGCGCAACCCCGCCGGCAAGGTGCTCAAGCGCATGTTACGAGACCAGTTTAGCTGACAGCCCCTGCGCGGCGCCGGAACTAGGCCGGCGGGTACTCCGGCGTCGGCTCGTCTGCGACCACCGACACCGGGTCTATATGGATGATTATTTCCGCTGACGGATAGACTTCCTGCAGGCGGACCTCTACCTCATCTGAAATCTCATGCGCCTCCAGCAGGCTCAACTCGTCGTCCAGCTCCAGGTGGAGCTGTATAAATGTGGCCATACCGGCGCGCCGGGAGCGCAGGTCGTGCAGGCCGCGTACCTTCCTGTGCGAACGGGCTATAGACTTGATAACCTCCCGTTCGTCGTCAGGCAACTCACGGTCCATCAAGTGGTCGAAAGCCTGTTTAACGATTTCCCAGGCGCTATACAGTATGTAGAGCGCAATGCCGACAGCAAACAGCGGATCGAAGCCTACCCACCCATACGAGGCCAGGAGCAAGGCGACTATCACACTGCAGTTGACCATCAGGTCGGTACGATAGTGCAAGGAATCGGCGGAGATCGCGACCGAACCGGTCTTGCGGATGACGTGGCGCTGGAATGCCAGAAGACACAGGGTGGCCGCAATTGAAAACACCATAACAACGATGCCGAGGCCAAAGGATTCAAGCGGTACCGGGTTCAGGAAACGGCGAGCAGACTCCAGCAGCAAAAACCCCGCCGAACCGGCTATAAAAGCCGCCTGCCCCAGCCCCGCCAGGGCCTCGGCCTTGCCGTGGCCAAACCGGTGTTCCCGGTCCGCCGGGGAGAGGGCGTGGCGCACAGCCAGCAGGTTAACCAGCGATGCCAGGGCATCCAGCGTGGAATCGATCAGCGTCGCCAGCAGACTGACCGAGTCGGATACCCCCCAGGCAATGAGCTTGGCCACGATCAGCACCAGGGCCACGGAAATCGAGGCGTAGGTGGCCAGGCGCATCAGGCGGGCGGTCTCCTCCGGCATGGTGGGTACTTCGGCGGCAGTGGGGTCTGTCATGGCTGGGGATACGTGGCGCTGAAACCGGCATTCTAACAAACTTACCCCGCCACAGGGTGTCGGAAAGCCAACAATTGAACCCTAAAACACCCTTGTAGGGCATGCCCTAATGGGGGAAAATAGCCTGAATTCTGCCCCCGGGAAAACCTCCCGGTTACTCGAAGAGCAGTTTCCTCCAAAAACTCAACCTCGATGCCAGCCTCTTTCATGGGCGGCCAGGAGTGTCTGTTGGCGAAGCAGGTTAAACCGATCGCAATTGACGAATACCTCAAGCTTGAAGAAGTGCTGCCCGCTATAAAGGGGCAGACTGTGCGGTTGGTGCGTTCCACCAGCGACTTCACTGTGGGTGTGGCCAGGATTTATCGTTCTTTGCTGCCAATGATAGAGCTCATCAATCGCAAGGGGCCCGTCACCGAGCGGGAGCTGCACCTGGCGCTGGACGAACTGTTCCTGGCGCTGCAGGAGCATCCGGTTACCCTGCAATTGCGAACCCTGACCACACGTATGCGCAGCGGCAACCTGCTGCCCAATGAGCAAAGCACAGAAAACCTCATACGGTTCCTGGTGGAGCAGGTGACTGCCCGCAGTATCGTCCCCATACCCAAGCAACTGACTGACGAATTCTGGAAGTTTTTCAACGAGCTGATGAGCGAACCGGAGCTGCGCGGGCTGGGGGAAGTCAGCCTCGACGTACTGCGCATCGTTATCACGGCCTACGAGCCCCTGATTACCCAGTTAATCAACCAGGTGAAGGACCTGCGCCAGCTCAATGACAAGCGAATGCGGGAAATTCTCGGCAACACGCGGGTCATACGCCAGGACCTGGTGATATTCCGGCGCCAGATTGGTGCGCTGCGCTATATTCGTGAGTTCTTTGCCACCGACCCCGAAGATTTCAAGGCACAGGCAGAGATCGTGGCACAAATGGTGCGCGAGTTCGGGCCCTTCTTCATCAAAATGGCCCAGGTGGCGGCGGCCAGTTCTGATTTCCTGCCAGACGAAATAACCGAGGCCCTGGCGGTGTTCCAGGAAGATGTAGAGCCCATGACCGCGGCCGAGGTGGAACAGGCATTCATCGAGTGTTACGGAGTACTGCCCACCGAACGTTACTTTGGCTTCGACGCCTCCAGCCCACTCAAATCCGGGTCCATCGCCTCGGTGTATCTGGCGCAAAAGCCCACGCGCGATCGCAAAGGCAAGCAGGTGTTGACGCCAGTAGTAGTGAAGGTGGGCCGGCACAACCTGGAGCGAGAGTTCCTCATTGGCAAAACCGTCATCAAGCTGGCAATTCTAAGCAGCCAGTACTGGGCGCCCCACTCCAAGCTCTCCCCATTTCTTGCCTCCTGGCTGGAACAGGTAGACGTATTTGTGGACGGCTTTCGCGAGGAGCTCGATTTCGAGTCGGAAGCCCAAAACCAGGCAAGATTTGCACAACGCGCAGGGCACTCTGACCTGTGGCATGTGCCGTCGGTCTACCATGGCACCCGCCGCATCATCGAGATGGAGTTCGTCGATGATTCCGCCAGCCTCAACAGCGCGTTCAAAAACCGCGGCCGGCGCAAGGTCACCCGCGCCCAGCGCAAGGTAGGCCGGGCTTTTCTTCACACCGTGATTTCACACCTGTTTATCTACCAGGAATTTCACGGCGACCTGCACCCGGGCAATATCCTGGTGGCCAACAGCAATCAGCTGTACCTGATCGACTGGGGCAACACGGTGGACATCAGCGCCATCTGGAAACCCGCGCTGAAATACCTTCAGGCCGTACTGGCCGGTGATGCCGATGCGATTATCGAGGCCGTCATAGAGCTGGGCACCGACCGCGAGCAAATGGAAGCCTGCCGCAAGGACCTGTCCAAACACATAAAGCAGATTCTCGCCGAAGCGGAAGTGGAACCGCTGGGCTACGATTTTTTACTTACCCTGTACAAGGAAGGCCAACAGGGCCTGGTGAGCCGCCTGGAACTGGCGATCAACCTCGCTACCGCACTGAGCCGCCAGGGCATCGTGGTGCGCAGCGACTATATGCACCTGACACGCTCCCTCACCGCCATGGTGGGCTCCTACCTAAGCATCTACCGCGGGCTGTCTCGCGTGGTGCTGATACAGGACATCGTGCAGGTACTGGTGCAGTTCCCGGCACTGGAAAGCCTGCGGCAGGTATCGGGTTTTCGCCAGAAGCTGTTTAAACAGCTCTCCTTGGAGGGACCGAGGAAACTGGTGCCGGTGTTGGGTAGGGGGTAATGGGTTCCTGGCGAATACACTTCGCGTGGTGACTGCCATCAATGCAGTAGCTGGCCACGCTCCGTGATAGCCGATCAGACCCTCTGCAGCCACCTCACCCCGCCAATTGCCATACCGAAGTTAACACCGGCTCCAGTTCCGTAAGCGCTTGCTGGGGAATAACCGACCCCACCCCTGAAGGCACGTCAAAAGCCGCCATGGCATTAACCAGTTGATCTACCTGAGCGTACATAAGAACACGGTCGCCGGCGTGAATGGCATCCAACTGATTGGCTTCATCCGCATACCAGTGCTTGACCAGGACGCGGTTTGTCGTACCGGCAACCGTCATCACAAGGTGGTCGCGCTTGCGGGACAACCACACCTGCTCGTGATCAATCTCTTCCAATCGCAATACATCCAGGCTTGCGGCGTTGCTATCCGCATTGGTAATCACATCGCGCCCGTCGCCAGCACCAAACACGTAAACGTCATCCCCGTCAGCGCCACTGAGGTTGTCCTTACCCCTGCCACCTATCAATACGTCGTCGCCGCTGGAGCCCATAATGACGTCTCTCCCGCCCCTACCCTCTATAGCCGCGATTCCGACGAGTTCGGTCGCGCTGAAATCCAACACGTTGGCCGATCCTGTACCCACGATGGTATTAACACCAGCGCCACCATCAATGCGCTCGACACTATCAAACGGTGACAATCCTTGAAGACCAACCCTGTCGTCACGCTCGCTGCCAATGACGATATCAAAACCACCGCCTCCGGTAATAAGGTCCTTACCCTGCCTGCGACCTTCAATCCAGAACTCATCGTCCCCGCCTGCGCCATTCATAACATCATTACCTCGGCCGCCGACCAGAATATCGTCGCTTTCGGTACCCGTCAGCACATCGTCGCCGTCCGTGCCAAGCAGCGGTTCAGCAGGGGCGTCCAGATACGCCTCCAGCACCGCAACCATGTCATAACTACTGCCGTCGGCAAATCGCAGCGCGGCCACCGGGCTTCTGGGCAGCACATCCAGGAATACCGGGTCTGCCAGACTGTCAGGTGCAGGCATCTCATTCGCAAACAGCGCGTACAGGTCGCGGCCGTCATCCCTGTTTTGTACATCCCAGGCGTCAAAGAAATGCTCGATTTTTATACCGCCGGCAGAACCTGCTATCTCAATAGTGAGTGCACTCTCATCCCGCGCAAACACCATGTCCGCCAGGGTAATCCCTGCCCCGAAGGAGAGACTATCAATTCCGTGTGGCTGAAAAGCGGCTGTCCCTGTATCCCAATCAAGATTGAACTTGTAGGGATGTGCCCAGGTATATGACCAGTCGTAACTGATAGTGTCATTGCCGTCCCCGAGGTTGTAGTGAAACGTCAGCCCCTGATGAAGTGGTGCTTCGATAACATCGTCGCCGCCCTGGCCCGAGATGGTTTTGTGCCCGATACCATTGGCGGCCTGATACATATAGGTGTCATTCAGGACAATGCTGTCGGCAGCGTCCCCGGCTTCAATAGTGTCGTTACCATAACCGGGGACGATTACGTTCACACCACTGCCTCCCACGATATGATCGGCGGCATAGCTGCCATGCAGATCATCCGTATCTCCCTGCGCACGAATAGTGGGCACCCAGTCAGGGTCGGCCTCTGACACTAGCGTGAAGCGCGCGATGGTGTTGTCCTGGCCCGAGTAAAGCGTATCCGACTGAAGCCTCACCTCATCGCCGGTGCCATAAGTGATAACCGCAGCGCCATTGTCAAAACGAAACCGCAGTTCGTCCAGATCCACATCGTTAGCCAGTCGAATTTCGGCCATATGCTCCGGATAATAGTTATTGTCAACGTTGACTGTATCGAATGCATTGCCGGCGGCAAGATAAACCACATCGTCACCCCAGCCGTTGATAGAAATGATGTCATCGCCGTCACCCGCCCTGAACTCGTCATGCCACCGGGTGTCGCTAAATGTGCCATCAACGAGGTCAGAGTAGTGGACCAGTGGAATCTCCTGACCACCAACCGTAATACCGTTGATCCAGTAAGATGAAAAGCCACCACGAGATGTCATAGAATCGTCCGCCGAATACTCGATACGGAACTGCGATTCGGTGGCGCCGGTATAATGAAGTGCCACAGAATCGGGGTTTACGGCGGCGTCAAATGCAAGGTAATGAGAACCTCCGGAATCCCTTAGCTCGTCATGGCCATCTCCCGGCGCAAAGGCATAGGTGTCGGGCCCCGCGCCACCGTCTAGTGTGTCATCGCCCGGCCCGCCAGCGAGATAGTCTCTGCCAAGAGACTGGCCACCGTATAAAAGATCATTACCCTCACCGCCCAGCAATCGGTCGTTGTTACTGCCTCCGTCGAGAGTATCGTTGCCTTCACGCGCCTCCAGTATGTCGTTACCTGATCCACCGTACAGCGCATCGGGCCCAGCGGTGCCAATAATCCAGTCATCGCCAGTCGAGCCACCGGAAAACCCAACCAGGTTTAGCGGTACGCCATCGGCAAGCCCCAGGAAATCGAGACCGGTGGCAAGCTGTTTGACGGCAAGATCGAAAATGAACTCCAGGCTGCCACTGACAACTCGCATGGTAGCCCCACCACTGCCGCCGGCAAGAGCCGTTAGCTCAACTTCTTCTACTTGTCCGGTGACGGCAATTTGTGGCTTCTCGGTATTGCTGGCATCGACTGTGAACAGCGCGTCGCGCTCGGTATCGCTTATCGTGTTGCTCGCATTGATTGTCAGTAGCAAATCACCCGCTGAATCAAAGTAAAGCGTATCGAGTGCCGAGCGCTCGATTACCGCATCCGGTGAACCCAGGGCAATGCGGACATTATTCCATTCGCTTCTCGGCAGGAAAAAGCCCTCTGCGCCGTCTCGCGATATTATGGACAGCTGATCTCCCCGAAAGGAGACCTGCAGGTCACGGGCAGTCATATTGTTGAACACCAGGGTATGGGTACCCTCGGTATCGTCAATATAATCAACACCATCGCCGATCGCCAAAATGTAGCTGTCATCCCCGGCCCCACCCAGTAGGGTATCGTCACCCTTGCCGCCTTCCAGCAGGTCATTGCCGCCCAGCCCCAATAGAATGTCATTACCCGCACCACCGTATAGGCGATCATCACCGTGTAAAGACTGGCTCAATACCGGCGAGCTATTGCCGTAAGGCTGTAGCTCGACTGCAAAATAGGCTGCATCGTTATACCTGTCACCTATCAGGTTGTCGTCGCCCTCTTCGCCATACAACACGTCATCGCCCAACTCACCCCAAAGCGTGTCGTGCCCGGCACCAGCATGCACAGTGTCATCGTATAGGCCGGGGGTACCGAGGCCATCGGCGAAAGCAATTTCCAGTTGCTCCCCTGCAACCCCTGGACTGAGCTCGACATAGCGATAATGCAACGAGGAATCACCATAGATAACGTCACGGCCTTCACCACCACTGATACTGTCCGCACCCGCGCCAGCCAGCAGGTAGTCATCTCCCGGACCGCCGGTTATATAGTCTTCGGCTTCTCCACCGCTGACATTGTCATTACCCTCGCCGCCCTCAAGAATATTGGTATCGCCGCTGCCATCAACTATCTGGGACAGATAGAACTGCTCCCCAGGCAAATCCGCCGACAGCTCATCTTCGAGACCCGCACGAGCGCTGCCGAACAGCAGGTCGTCGCCGGCGCCACCCAATAGCACATCAGATCCCCGACCACCTTCCAGGAAGTCATCCCCGGCACCTCCATCCAGCAGGTCATTGCCAGCAAGACCATGCAGTGCATTTGATCCAGTGCCACCAGTGAGAAAATCGTCCGCCGGGCCTCCTTCAAACGCACCGCCAAGAGTGCCGTGCAATACCCCGGCGCTATAATTTTCCACTGCCGCAGCATCAAAGCGAATCGCCATGCTGGACCAGTCGTATGAACCCTGACCCGACGACTGCCGCAGGTACGCCGAAGGGTCGGTCTCGTCCTCATCGGCGCCCAGTCGACTCACCACCAGATCCGTCGCGGGCAATACTTCATCAGGGCCATTCAATACCACGCCATAGTCTGCGCCCGTCTCAGGGGAGTACTGGGTAACCGTGATGGAACCAGCATCAGGTCCGCTACCAACAGCGACCCCAAGCATGCCGCCGTCATAGTGAAGCCGGATATCCGGCTGCGCCGGGTCGCGGTAAAAAGGTGAATTGGCGGCCAGTTGCCGGAACACCAGCGTGGAAAGGTCAGTACCATTGATAACGATAGCGTCGCCGGCATCATCATAGTCACCAATAACATCGTCGCCATCACCGAAGTTCCAGATAAATCTGTCGCTATCCGGGCCTCCAACCAGGAAATCGGTCCCTGGGCCCCCAGCGAGGCCATCAGATCCACGACCACCCAGAAGAACATCACCCTCTTCACCGCCGTCCAGTAGATCGTTGCCGTCACCACCCTCTATGTAATCGCTACCCGCCAGACCCGCTAGGGTATCGTCGCCTGCCAGGCCGTAGAGATGATCGTCCTGGCTTGACGCGAGCACGGTATTGACATCATTTCCCGTTGAACCGAATACAAGACGCGCCCTGAGATCGGATATATCACCGCCGCCATAAGTGACGGCATCGGAATTGAAGGCCAGCTGGTGCTCCAGGTCGGTAAAGTGTGCATGGATTTTGAGGTCCCCGTGGGTAATGTCTTCACTGTTCATACGAAGCAAGGTTGTCAGCAATAGTGCCCGGTCATCCAGGTGTTGGTCCGTAACGTTTTCAAGATCGTATGCCTGGGCCTCCACCGCAGAGCCCGCCACCGCAGAAGTGAGCGCAAAGGGGAGCAGATTTCCCAGGGCGTATCGATAGCCACGGCCCTCGGCGGTATCGGTTTTCGCCGCAGCCACCAACTCAACCGCGCCTTCATCATGCAAGAAACTGAACCGACCACCCAGGGAGCTAGCATCACCCGCAGCCCCTGCCAATGCCTGGCGAAAACCCTCGACATCGTGAACGCCCGTGAACTGATAAGCGTCACCCAACAGATTTGAAAGGTCTGCTACCATCTTGTCGAGGCTACCCACGGACTGATTCGAAATGGCATACATGGCCTTGTCTATATCAGCCGGATCTGCATCCGGATCAATCATCGCAAACAGGCTGGACACTGACAGAGCGTCGACCAACAGCCCGACTGAATGAAAACCGACCGTTCCGAGCAGGTCCTCCCGCTCAATGAAAACGCCTTGCCGTCCTCCCGGGCGGAAAAAGGTCAGGTCGTTGGCAGTCAGTTCAAGCCCCTCCTCGGCAAAGAAGTTGTGGATGCGACTTTGCTGGTCAGCGGAAATCGGATTGTCCTGCGCCAGTGCATTTATGTACTGGTAATCTGGCGTCCCTGGAATCGCCGAGATACCCGCACCATTGAAGGTAAATACTTCGGCGAATAACTCACGGAACTCGTACATCGCCCAGAGGGAGAGATACCCGCCCAGGGAATGGCCCACGAAGTCCACCTTGCCGGCGAATTCGGGGCGAACCGCGCCGCTGCTGTCCACCAGACCCGCGCGCTCAAAAAAGGTGGCAATCGAGCTGTACTGCTGCTGGGGATCCAGGCTGGACAGGCCAAGGGCAAGCAGCAGATCAGAAGGCGCAATATCCGGGAAGGGTTCATTGGTTCCGCGAAAAGCAGTTATGTATTTCTGCTCAAGGGTGTCGTAGAACAAGGTAGCGGAGAAGCCATTGTCCTCGTCGGGTTGGTGGTAGACAACTGAATAGCGGTCGGCGAATGCCTGGAATCTCGCTTGAGGCCAGCCTCGTCCGCTATCTACCTCCCCGAATGGGACTTCATCCGGTGATGCAGAGCCCCCATAATGCATCCGCAAGCGAATTGATTTTGCAAATGCTGTATCGTCCCAGTTTGCATCCATTCGAGATACCCGTCGGCTTGTAAAAGTGACATACGCTGCATCGGCCAGCAACACAGCCTGATAGGCTTTTTCATTTCTATTGCATCATTTGCCTATCTCCTTGCGTGGTTTAATGACGTCCTGACTGGCGAGATTGTCTCATACCCAGCTCATCCGATGAAAGTCATTGCAACCCTTCACGAGTGCGAAATGAGCTCATTTCGAAAAAGGGATATTTTGCCTAGGCCAAAAGTCCGTGGTTTCGGCAAGTATCTCGTTATTCTCATGATCCACGAAAGAAGTCGGCTGCTCACAATCGAGGAGCCGGTAACTGGGCTTGACACTAACTGTTCCCAGCCCCTCCGGTATTGATAACCATAACGAGCCTCCCGCCCATCAAGCCGCTCAAGCTGAAAGCACCAATTATTGCGCTCGAACTCCTCACGTCTGCGCTGCGTTTTGGTATAGAAAGACGTAAGCTTTGCATCGCACTGCGGCGAACCGGCCGGTATACGGGTTGCTCGATAAATCCCCGGTTCTTGTATGGGTCCCCAGACTTTCTGGTCGCTGATAGTGAATTCGATGAACTTGTAATCTGTATTTTCCAAGTAATTCCAGCAGCCCCAGCAATCTGTTGCCGATCCGTAGAAATACCCCTCCGCCTCAACCGAGCGATAGATAACCGGCTTACCCTGTGTGCTGCACAGCTCAAACAGATCCTGCTCATCCGGCTCCAGCCAGGCGATGACGCCAAACGCAGGGATCAGTAGTACCAACAATAACCAAAGCCATGACCGCCGCCTGACCAGAGCTTTCCTATCGGAGCTATTTCCGGGCTTGATCATCTATCGCTCCCTCACGCTTTCCTGCTTGTATCTTAGTAATGGTGACAGAAAGAACTCGATCAGTCGTCGCTTACCCGTTCTGATCTCCGCCGTAGTGGCCATTCCCGGACTAAGGGTTACCATCCTGTCTTCCACCCTGATGCTGTCATCCTCCAGCTTCAGGCGCAGCCTGAACACCCAACCCAGTTGGGGGTCTTCCACAGAATCGTTGCCTATATCGATAACACGGGCATCTATTAGTCCGTATTTGGTGAAGTTGAAGGTATCGACCTTGACCTCCGCCAGCTGTCCCTCACGGACAAAACCGATATCCTTGTTCTGTAACAGGGCTTCTACTTCGACCGTGACGTGCTCAGGTACTATCTTCAGTAACTCTTGCGCGGGTGAAACCACGGCGCCCACCGTGTGAATAGCCAGTTCCTGCACTGCCCCGGTCACCGGGGCAGTGATGACCAACTGTCGCTGTCGCTGCCGTGCCTTGCGGGATTCCTGCTCCAGTGCGCCACGCTCGCTGTCCAGGCGGGCAAGTTCCATCAGGTTGTTCCTGCGAAGTTCGCCGCCGGCGGCATCCATACGAGCGGTGATAGCGGCGGCCGACTCGACCAATTGTTGCTGCCGCGAGGCCAACACGGGAACAGATTGCTCCAGCTCTGTTTGCTGCTGCAGCATTTCCAGGTACTGGATCCTGGCCCCGTACTGCTGTTGCAGTAATTTCCGGTAGGCGGCTACCCGTTGCATCAGTACTGCTAGTGTCGCTTCGGCACGGCTCAACTCCGCTTTCACCGACGCCTGCTCCGCCCGATTCGCAGCCAGTTCCTTTTTCTGGCTGCGCAGCGTCGCAAGAATCTCCCTGCGGCTCAGCCGGTATAGCGCCGCTGCCTTGGCCTGATCGGCCGCCGCAAAGCGAGTTTGCAGCACACCGTGGGAAACTGTATTCGAGCCATCGGCCAACCATTGGTCGAGGGCACGACGCCAGGCAGACTCCACTGCAATATCATGTAGTTTTTTGCGAATACGCAGTTCATCTGCATCTGCATAAGTGGGATCCAGTCTGACCAGGGTCTGGCCGGCTTCTACCCTTTCACCCTCACCCACCAGTATGGCCATCACAATGCCGGTTTCGGGCGCCTGCACGCGCTTGACCTGCCCACTGGGTATGACGCGGCCAGGTGCGGTAACCACGATATCCACCCTGCCAAAAGTCGCCCACAGGATAGCTGCGGAAAATAACAGCAGAATTAGCCAGAGCAGCCAGTGACCCACTGGAGAAGGCGGGGTTTCCTGTATCTCCAGTGCAGCGGGCAAAAACTGCTGTCGCAGTTGCTCCTCCCCGGATACGGTCATCAGATTTCACCCCGCCGCATTGCCGATTGTCCGTCCGAATCGCCTGGACCTGCCATTGCGCGGATCACCGGGCTGTAACTCTGGTAACCGTAAAGCCTGGCGTAGTACCCTTTCGTGGCCAGCAGCTCGTCGTGACTGCCGGATTCCACAATCCGGCCCTTGTCGAGCACCAGAATCCGATCGCAGTGACGCACCGTGCTAAGGCGATGGGCAATGATGAACACCGTACGCCCCCGGGCGATGGCGCCCATGTTTTCCTGAACGATACGTTCGGATTCGTAGTCCAGCGCACTGGTCGCTTCGTCCAGCACCAGAATTCGCGGGTTCGTTACCAGGGCCCTGGCTATGGCTATACGCTGGCGCTGGCCACCAGACAGGTTGCAGCCCTGCTCATCGATCAGGGTGTCGTAGCCCTCTGGCAGTTCCATAATGAATGAATGGGCTCCGGCCACACCCGCGCAACGGGCGACCCGCTCGAAGGGCAGACCCGGGTCGGCCAGGGCAATGTTCTCTCGCACCGAGCGGTTAAACAGGAAGCTTTCCTGCTGAACGACCCCGACATTGCGGCGCAGCCATCCGGTATCGACCATCGCCAGGTCGGCGCCGTCCAGCAGCACCCGGCCCGCCTCCGGCGCGTACAGACGCTGCAAAAGCCTGGCCACAGTGCTTTTGCCGGAACCGGACGGCCCCACCAACCCGATCACCTGGCCAGGCTGCAGAGAAAGAGTGAATTCATCCAGCACCAGGGGGGAGTCGGGGCTATAACGAAACCGCACCCGCTCGAAGCTCACCGCACCCAGCAACTGCGCTGGCATGCTGCGGCTGGGCCCACTGGCTTGCTCCACGGGAGTGTTGAGGATGTCGCCCAGGCGACGCAGTGAAAGACCCGCCTGCTGGAAGTCCTGCCATAGCTGTACCAGCTTCAGTATCGGGGCACTCACCCGCCCCGCTATCATGTTGAATGCGACCAGCTGACCTACAGTGAGCGCGCCTGCTATCACCAGGTGAGCACCCCACCAGATAATCAGCACGGTAGTGATCTTGCTTACCAGGCCGGCCAGCTGACTGGCGATATTGCTCAGATTCTGGACCCGGAAAGCTGCGGTGACATAGCTGGCCAGCTGATCTTCCCAGCGGCGCTGCAGCTGCGGCTCCAGCGCCTGGGCCTTTACGGTCTGTATGCCCGTCACGGTTTCTGTCAGGAAGGCCTGGTTCGCAGCGCCGTGGCGGAACTTCTCATCCAGGCGGCCCTTCAGAATCGGTGTGATGGAGACTGATAGCGCGATATAGAAGGGCAGTGAACCCAGCACAATCCAGGTCAGGGTTGGACTGTAATACCAAAGCACTGCGATAAACACGAAAGTGAAGGATAGATCGACCAGCAGCGTGAGAGCCGTACCGGTAATAAAATTGCGAATTGTATCGAGCTCCCGCACCCGCGCCACAGTCTGCCCTACCTGGCGGGCCTCGAAGTAGGCCAACGGCAGGCCGGCCAGGTGATGGAACAGGCGCGCGCCCAGCTCCACGTCCACCCGGTTGGTGGTATGGCTGAACAGGTAGTTACGCAGGCCGCCAACCACCGCTTCAAACCCCACCACCACCACAAAGCCAAAAGCCAGCACATCGAGCGTGGTAAAGCCCTTGTGCACCAGCACCTTGTCCATCACTACCTGAAAGAAAAGCGGCGTTACAAGTGCGAACAGTTGCAAAAAGAATGAGGCCACAATGACCTGGAGAAACAAGCTGCGGTATTTCACCAGGGCAGGCACAAACCAGTGGAGATTGAACGATGGGAAAGTGTCCCGCGTCATCCCGGAACGCGGCGCCAGCAGAATCATCTCTCCCGACCAGTTCTGTTCAAATGCCTGCAGATCCATGGTCACCGGGCCAGCGTCCCCGGGTGTCTGGACCAGACAGCTGGCTTTATCAGCCTGCCTGGCACTAACTGAAGCAAGTACCAGGAAAGAGCCATCGCGATCGGACACTATCGCAGGCAGCATGCGGCGCATTTTTGCCAGGTTGCCGTCCCGCACGTGCCTTGCCTTCAGGTTTACTGAAATCGCCGCGCGTAAAATATCCTGAATGGAACACCGTTCAGCAGCCTGCCCAAAGCGGCGTTGAAGGCCCAGAGGGTCAACGGCAATCTGGTGAAACTGCGCCACCAGGGCAAGGCAATGTAATCCGCTATCAATCAACATCCGTGTCAACCAATTCAACAGGTTCATCTTCTACAGTCGCGCCCGGTCATTCGGCCGACGGCGCGATTGCTTTACAGGATCAGTCTGTAGTTCAGCACAGCGCCGGTCAAGACAGTGCAGGTAGATGATGGCATTTGCCCCGGGATGATCGCCCGCGCACATCAATAGTCGTCAATCGGCGCGCTGCCTGCATCAACAATACACCACTATCCGCGTCTCTACAGCGAGTGCACCAGGGGGCGACCGATCAGATTTTCTTACCGTCTATGCTACCCGTTACCAATTCGGTGGTAGTGGAATCGCTCACCTCCTTGAGCTGAATTCCAATGCCCACGCCATACCAATATTTGCGGAACGCTCCTGAAAGGAAAGCCCTGAACGGTTGCGGTCGTGATCTCCTCGTACTCGCAGGCGCGATAGCTGCCGGCGGGAACAGTGATGTTTACGATCCCTATATAAGTCGTTGTTACTTTCAGTTTCTGAGTATCGTTGAAACTGGCGCCGCCTGCTGACGTTCTGGTTTTCAAGTTATTGGTCTGGGTGTAACTCTGCCCGGCAGCCAGGTCATAGCGTGTCAACTGTCCCGGGTCGAACTCTGTCTCCACCGTGGCAGAAAGCACGCCGTTAAAAAACGTTTCGGCTTTGCCGCCCAGGTTTGTACTGCGCTTTTTGGCAACCTCGGGAACAAAATACGAATCAGAGCGGGAGACGACGTCCTGCCCAATCACCGTTATGTCGGCCCGCGCCAGCGTCGCCGGCTTTCCCTTGAAGCTTCTTTGGCCCACAATCGTCTGCACAATTCTGGCCTCTGTCCTGGATCCGTCGGCCTTGTCGGTGGATCGGTAGCGCAGCGTATACATGTTGCCCGGTGACAGTATGCTGGAGTTAAAACACAGGCTGGAGTTCTGCTTACCTACCGCGCCCCCACCTCCGCCCCCAGACGCGACAAAAACGGGTTGCAGATAGAAAACCTCATCGGATTCAAGCAACGCCAGCAGAAGATCGTTGAGTCCCATTGGTTCACTGTCCAGTCGGCAGGGAGTCGCTGTATTCGCACAGAAGGCCCGCTCCTTCTTTCTCCAGTGTTTGAACGTATACCCGGCCGCGGGCCTTGCCGTGAATGTATCTTTAAAAAAGACGTCGACAATCTCGATCCTGCAGGTTTTTCCCGCTGCGCAGTCATTCGTCCCGGAAGCCGACACTACTTTGCCGCCGGCAGGCACCTGAATCACTAATCTACAACCGGCCAGCAAGGTGAGTAGCAGCCCACCCAGAATCAGTACACGAATACTCATTGCCTTCTCCCTGGAGCGCACCGGCATGGTCGCCGGAGCTGTTTCATATGCACTTAATAAACGGCACACAAGAAGCTTAGGAGTGAAAGCTGGAAGCCTCAAATACGATCGGGATATAAGAGGAATGCCCTATGCGCCCTGCGGATATTAGGCTTAATCTGCAAAATTCAGCCTGTTGCCGGGTAAATGCTCTCACGGGGCGCTACCAACTCCAGTTCGAAGTGAAAATAGGGCGGATGTTTTTTTGTTGTAAAAGTCACAAGTCTCGTTGCCTCTGAAGCCACCTTGGAGTTAACGTTTACAGTGGAAAAAAATACAAGGAGACGTGAATTTGAAACCAATCAAGCGGACCTGTGGGGTTGCCGCCGCCGTGGCCCTGCTCTGCCTGTCAGGCGCTAGTGTGAGCGCTGGTGGAAACTACTATCGCTGGATAGACGAGACCGGTACCACGGTAAACAGTGATCGGCCACCGCCCACCGGCACAGATTACGACGTGATATCCAGCACGACAAACACGATGCACAGCGATGCAGGTGAGGAAGAAGTAGCGGCGCCGAACGAGACTCCCGCCCCTGCAAGGAATCAGGAGGTCGCCAAGAGCGAGGTTCGCCCCATGCTGGAAAAGAATCCTGAATACTGCGATCAGGCCACCCAGAACCTTGAAACTCTTAAAACACGGGCCCGGGTCAGGGTGCCGGACGGCAACGGCAATTACCGTTACCTCAATGAAGAGGAAAAATCCGAACAAAGAGTAACGGCAGAAGCGATCGTAGCACAGCACTGCAACTAGCCTGTTTCACAACACCATCCAGGCGGGTGCTCTACGAGCACACCAGCCTGACAACAATCAGACACTATCAAAAAACCACCCACACTGTACCGTAGCATTCTACGGGGCCAAAAAAAGCCGCCTCTTAAGGCGGCTTTTTTCAATCAGTAAACTCCTTCCCCTACCACCATCAGCGGTCTATGTCCTCGCTGAAGTAGGCGCGCTTTCTGATCGGCGGAGCTTGGGGCACAATCTCTATTGGCTCCATACCCTGGCAACCGATACATACCGTTCTGATCTCGCAACCACCGTCTGCACAATCATATTCAGGTGGCGTATCGTCACAGTCTTCGAGGCATACCCATATCGGTGGGATATAGACCCTGACAATTACCGGCGCAATCGGAATACCGTCACCAACAATCACTTCGCCTTCCGTATATTCAGGGTTAAACAGGCTGATCGCATATCCCTTACCCTTGCCAATAGGCGCGGTACACAACCCCTGGCTTGCACCGCCAGGCTGCAGGGTATTGAAGAAGACTTTACCGCCACCAACTGCCGCGGGATTAACAACCTGCTCACCCCTGTCAGGAAGGTCAATGTACCAGCCATCTTTCGCGAGAGAGAAGACCGCGGGCGCAGGGTCATTCGGATCTACCGACGCCGGTGCAAGAGCCACCATCGTGCTGCCGTCCAGATCAACCACCGACACCGTCGCCTCATAGGGCTTATCAACCAGCGCGTAAAAGCGGT
This sequence comes from uncultured Gammaproteobacteria bacterium, assembly GCA_963765545.1. Taxonomy (GTDB): domain Bacteria; phylum Pseudomonadota; class Gammaproteobacteria; order Pseudomonadales; family Halieaceae; genus JARRPM01. The sequence goes on from CAVXWW010000004.1 coordinate 2,203,654, forward strand.
TTTGAACGTCTTCGCCGTAGGGGTAATTCAACTCCAAGGGTCGTTCTCTATCTCCGGTACCGATAGTTATGAATATATTGCCCTTAATCGCAGCCACGGTTGGCGAATTATAGAATCGAATTTCATTGTTGGAGGTGGAGGCTATCTTGTCGATCGTCCAGTCAGCCACGTCATATGGTGTTACAGCATTGTCAGGGATGAAGTTGGAAAGCGAGGAAAAACTGATCCGGTATAGGTTTCCCGCCACATCTGCTACATAGCCGAAGTCTACATAACCATCAAAATCGACATCGATAACACCCACATCGGTGATCACGGGCGCGTCAGTGGCAAATTTCTTCACTAACGCACCAGTTGCACCGTCGAGCACGTAGACACCCTTTCCCTTCGCACCGCTGCATCCTGCAGGATAGGCCGCGGCATCATTGTTGAGGCAATCATCGAAGCCACCTCCAAACATCACGATAGGCTTCGCAACAGCTGGATCTGCACCATTATTGTAGCTGGCGACATAGGCGCCGATTGGGGTGGACCAGGTCTGGCCGAACTCGGTGAAGTCAGCATCGCAGCCGGTGTCGTTCGCAAGATTCGGGCACCCCTTGCGCCACAGTAGCTGGGGCGTCGTATCGGGGTCGGTCACGTCAAACGCGTAGATCATTCGGCCGCCACGGCGCATCGTCGGGTAAATGTATGCCAACTGGATAGCGCCGTCGTCATCGTAATCAAGCAATTGCCCGGTAGAACCATCGAAGAAGTAATCCTTGAGCGCGTAGTCAAGGCCAGCCTCCTCGGCCTCCCCTGTATATTTCACCAACGGGGTATTTTCATACAGACGCTCTATCCCATCGAAATGCTCCGGTGCGATAAACGACCATTTCTCACTACCGTCGACGGCGTCTACCGCACGGTACAACCCATCATTCACACCGTAAAAAATTGAGATATCGCCACCACCATAGTTGATGGTCAAGGGGCGAGAGTGAACCACGTCCCCGTGAATACTCGCTCTAAGTCCCGCATCTGGCATTACCTCATCCACGCCTTCAACGTCGCCCTTGAAGTAATCCAGAACGTTGTCTCCACCCAGGGATGCGGCGTATGTGTCTCCCAGGGTAACAAGTGAGCCCCCGCTGGCCGTATAGATTGGTCTTGCGCCTCCTTCACGGGTCACCTGGGCGACACCACCCTTCTCCACAAAGGGCCCGTCAGGAAAGTCAGACCAATCGTTGCCAGGGAATACATCACATTGGCCCAGGGGCGGCGGATTTATCCCAAGCTCCTCCCAGTAAGACCCCGAGTCAGTAGTCCAGAAGCTGGCAGCACACTCGCGCAAAAAGCCGGTAAGCGGGTTGATCGCACGGGTGCGCCTGGCATCAGCCAAAACCGGTATGCCATTCTCGAGTGCAAGCTGGTACTCCTTGAGGTTGCCAAACCAGCGCGGCTCCTTGCCGACTGAAGGCCTGAACAGACCGATAAATACCTGGTTGTTGGAAAGTGCACGGTTCTCGGCACTCAGCGGCAGTGTTACAGCAGCGAAGCTGGTGGCAACAGAAAGGATATCGTTGAATGCGCTATTGATGGCATCCAGTATCGCACCTTCGGACCTGGCCTGAAAATAGCGCCCACCGCCAACTTTTGCCGCGGTGTATAGCAGTGCACTGGTCTCACCATTTTGCTGTGCATTGAACACGTCGATCGTGAAGGTAGTGACAGACGCCCGGTCAGTTACGGTTGAACCATTGACCTCACCACTGAAAGGCACACCGTAGTTGCGCAGGAACTTGGTCCAGTCATCCAGGTTGAAGTCTGCGCCACCGGTCGCGTCTACACGGCCGGTGGTTGTTATTTCTGTCGTGGTGGTACCTGCCAACTCCAGGTCGTAGGTATACCCAGCGTTTTTGCCGCAACTGACCGCGGTACTCACACAGCTACAGCCTGTCTGCCCGACACACATACCTGCGTCACTGTTTTCTGCGGCCGTACACACCTCTACAGCACTTACTTTTCCGCTCTTTGTATAACAGGCGGTCGTGGTACCAAAGGGTGTGGGATCGCCGGTAGTCGTTGTGGTGGTAAATTCCGGCCAGGCGATCGGATCTCCCGTATTGGTGCCAGCCAGCTCATTGGGAACCGAAGATCCAGCTGCTCTGTAGAGTGCCTCCAGGTAGCCACTGTTGGTCGAGCTGTCGTTCGCTGGACCACTGCTATTGGGATTGGCAATAAAAATCAGATAAGTCTCTGCGCAGGCATTACCGGTGTCCAGTGGGGATTCAAATTCGCTGTATGACACCTTGTCTACATAGGCATCCTCGTCTGCCAGGCTAGGGGTGCCGCCACCACTAAAACTTTGTTCGGCACCTGTCAGGTAATTGTAGAAATCGTACATCAGGTTGCCGTAGGACGTGTTCGAGTTCCTCTTTTCAGACGGTTCATTAATGTCATCATCTATTTTCTGCAAGATGATTTCGAGTTCAGCCAGGGAGTTGTCGTCAGGGTCCTCGCTGCCATCGGTCAGCGCCTGCAAATCAAAGCGTACAAAACCGCCATCCTGGTTTGCATTACCTTCCGTGGTGAACTCCACGATGCCCACGTTCATCTTGCCCACCTGATCAGCGAGGGCTGCTTTTATCGCACGCACCTCCGACTGCCCCTGTTCCGCGCCACCTGGCCACTGCTGGCTTTGCCTGGCCCAGTTAGAGGTGTTGTCCAGGACAAAAATCACATTCGGCAGTGAAGCATCCACCGAAGGGGTTGTGCCGGTAAAGATATCGATGTCCTCAGCCCAGGCGCCTGCGCTTCCCATCCCAACCAGCAGCAGAACCAGATTGAACCATTTGAAGTACATATTCATCCCCTTGATTACCTAATGGCCTAGATTGGACAGGCTGTGTCGATATTATTGAGTGACGCCAGAACCCCGACACCCTGACGGACCACAACTTCCGCACCAGTGATGGCATCGGTAGCCGTCGCTTCAAACTCCCATACAGAGTTTGCGCACATGGAATAAATAGCGGGCGGCAAAAAACAGCTGGCGTCTGCCGCCGAATTGAAAACATCGAGCTCCGCGTTTTCGATAGGCTGCACAATCACGCAGCTGGGTGCAGAGACCGCCACGGTAACATCAGGGGTGCCGTCGCCATTGAAGTCATAGCATTTCTGGTTGCTAACCTCACACGATTCGACAAACACTGACTCAGGGCTCGCGGTAAAACGACCGGAGCTGATCGCTTCTTCAAGAGCCGCGTAGGCTGCAAACCTGACCGTGTCGCGGTTTTCCATATTTTGAACGACCTGCAGATTGGACTGGGCAAGATTGGCAGACGTAACCACCACCAGCGTAATTGCCAGTAACATAATCAGGGACACTATCATCGCAATGCCACGCTGGCTGTCACCACTGCTATACATATTCATTGTGCTTCTCTCCGTCCGGCCACGTTACGAATACTCACGGTTCTTGAGTACACCTGTCTTTTATACCCTTGAAAGGCAACAGGCACGGTATAGCTTGAGCCGCCTACCGAATAGGTTCGGGTATCCGAATAGCCGGTGGTCGGCTCCAGGTTGCGAACTATCATGTGTAAACGCACCATGACAACATTTGCCCACTGTGTGCCAGAGGGACTGTCAGTGTGTAAATCCACCTGGCCGTCTCCACTGGTGTCCAGGCCGTACTCCAGTCGCAGTGTTTCCACCCCGTCAACCATCGCCGTTTCGACATAGGCACTCGCCCCGCTATCTCGGCTGAGCTCGGCGAGAACCAACTCGTCATCGTCGTTGACAAAATAAACCCTGCTCAACAAGCGGTACGCGGGTGCAGGTGTGGTGCAGTCGCGTTGGGTATAATCGAGATCGCTAATCACCGTAGACATTTTCAGTTCGCCGGGCAGTGGCAGCGAGGAATCGCTGGGCTCGAAACAGGCGTTGACCTGCAGGTAAAAATTGGAATTGGCAGGATCACAGTCAGTACTGCCCAGCGAACAACTGGCGACACGTCTGACCGCAAGAAAATCCGAACCCGCCTTGGGTGAAACACAGCTGCTAAGCAGTGCATCTTCACCCTGAATCGGGTAGCCCAGGGTGTCGGTCAACTCGGTGGCGGCCGCAGTAAGATCCGCGTTCAGACCGGGGCAGACCGGGGGCAGCGTGCCACCCGCCGGCTGCTCTCCCGCCTCTCCCCAGTAGCCAGCATTGGTAATATCGTTATCCATCAAGCCAAGGGAATAGGCTCCACTTTCGATTTGCCGCCCGGTGCGCTCTATCTCCATCCGGGTCTGGCTATTGGCAGTGAACACCTCGGCTACACCAAGCAGGATAATAGCGCCCAGGGTGAGGGCGACCATTATTTCTATCAGGCTGAAGCCCCGTTGCATGTTGGTCTGCGGACCAACCTTTGTCAGCATTGTAGTATTCATGGTGAGAGCGCCAGGTTTGCCAGTACCACGTCTACACTCACCGCGCGGCGAAAACGATCATCGTCACCATATTGATCTTCACCACAGGTTGAGGCGGGTGCGATGGTGGGCGCCGAACCCTGCCAGGCTATCGTCACTCGAATGACTGCCTCCCCATCTGTCGAGCCGACTAGATTTTCTACACAACCCCTGGCCCCAATAATACTGCCTAGCTTTTGCCCTGACTGCTCGACAGATGAGCCCGCCAGCGCCTTGTTCCACTCGCACAGATATCGCGCTGCGCTGGCGGCTATGACAGTACAGTCAGCTTCCGCCAGCAGACCGTACTGGTCACTATCGGCATAGTCTCCAGCCCGCGCCGCTATCGAATCCACCCTGATCCGGTTGGCCATATCCTCTGCCAGCAATACGGCCTGAGCGCGCTGGTATGTTTCAAACTGATTGCCCAGGGTGTTTACCTGAAGTCCGGCAAGGCCCAACAAGCCTATAGCCAGAACCAGGAACGTAATCAGGACTTCAATAAGCGTAAAGCCCGCTGATTTTTGCGGGGAGCCGATTTTTTTCATGGACATGCCCCCTTTATTGCGACAGCGCGTCCATCGAGCTGCATCTGCAGGCACATCGCAGCGGAGCTGACGGTGTCCACGGCGATAGCGAATTCCGCCGCAGAGGAGCGCCCAAGCGGATTGAAAGTGACATTACCTGGCCCAGTTATGGTTACACCTTCAGGCCGCAAGTGGTTCAGGATTGCAGGATCGTTGGGATCGGGACTGGCAATGCTCCATCCGGCGCCCCATCCGTCGGCACTGGGGTTGAGCTCCAGGCTCCGGTTACGCTTCACTGCTTCGGAGCGTGTGGTTGTCAGAGCTATGCGCAGGTCTGTGCTCACTGCCCGCAACTGCTGGTCAGCAATCATGGTCCGAAAGGATGGCACGCCGACACCCAACAAGACAGCCAGCAAAAGAATACTGATCATAAGTTCGACCAGTGTAAAACCATCGCCAGAACTGACACTGATGTCCCTGCCACTGCCAAGAGATCTGATCATGCCGATACCCCGCTCTCCACTGATTGAATGATCACCACGCATCCCCGCTGCGGGTCTTCGCCCCGCTACTGTCAATTGCCAACACTCCGTCACCGTCCTGTCGCGAGCCGACCCTGGGAGTGGCGGCAACGGTAAACGCAGGAGGTGGGCCTGCCACAACAGTAAAACCTATGGTGTACGCACTGTTGACGCGATCCGGAGGACTAAAATTCAAGGTGGCCTCGTCAGCTGCGTACGCACGCGCATCGTTGAAATATTTCTGCTGTGCCTGGGCCAGCTCCATGAGATAAGACTGTGCCGCCGCTCGATTCGATTTGACAACAGAGTTGGTGTAAAGGGGATACGCGATAGAGGCCAGTATCCCCACGATGGCGATCACCATCATGAGCTCGATCAGGCTGAAGCCTTGCTGGCTCTGGTCCACTTTTATCTGTTTTCTCATAGCTCTCGTTCCAATCGCGGTGCAACTTGCTTGAAACCTATTCTTGGCAACGACCATTGGCGTGACAATTGAAAACCTGCGAAAAGTAGAGATAGCGCGCATTTATCGGGCGCTTTTTATCGGCATCGCCGATGAGCGGTTACCAGGGGCGACAAGCGGTAAGCACCTCGCTCCAAAACCACAGCGGTAACGCTCCCGCAAATGGTAAATAGTTAACAATTTGCAGGCTGACAGCCAATGCAGCTGGGCTGCTTCATCTTCCCTTAACGGACCTGCCAAATAGGCGTGCCGGAATTCCGGCGGAGAAAATTTCTTCCTGTTGCCTGTAACCTTTTCCGGCCGGCGCGCGAATTGGTTGGTGAACCTACCCAAAAAAAGAGGAAGCACCCATGCTCAAACGTACCGTTACTGCTCTTACACTGACCCTGGCAACAGGCATCGCCGTCGCCCAACCCGGCGTCCGCTATGAAGTCACCATCACCAATATCACCCCCGGCCAATCCTTTACGCCCCAGCTGGTGGTAACCCATCCGTCCGACGCTATCCTGTTCCGTCTGGGCGAGCCTGCGAGTGAAGCGTTGGAAATACTGGCGGAGTCGGGCGATACGGGGCCATTGACAGAGGCATTAGGTGATGTAGCAAGCGATGTAACGACCATTCCCGGTCTGCTGGGGCCTGGCGAACAGGTATCTACACAGATCACTGGCAATCCTGGGCGGGGTTATATCAGCGTCGCAGCCATGATGATCCCGACCAATGACAGTTTTGTCGCGATGAACCGGGTCAAACTCCCGGCATCCGGGGGCGTGCAGCAGCTGGTGCCCGCGTACGATGCCGGGACCGAATACAACGACCAGAATTGCGCGAACATACCTGGTCCACAGTGCGGTGGCGCGGGCGAAGGCTACTCGCCAGGTCCCAACGAAACTGATGAAGGCTTTGTTCATATCGGTAACGGGATTCACGAGTTGGGAGAAGAAGACAACCAGGGTAACGCGATTATTGACCCCAAAAGTTACGACTGGCGGAACTCTGTGGCACGAATCACGGTCAGACGTTTGAACTGACAATTAACCAGCTTGCCGCACCTGCGGGTGCGGCGGTAACCCCCATATATGGCCTACGCCGAAAGTAGCGATGCCAATACAGATGAATCACGCTGGGCCGTCCTGATGACGAGCGCCCAGGGAGGGGGCGAGGACGACTATCGGCAATTGCTGACAGAGCTTACCGGGGCCATCAAGTACTACCTGCTCAGCCGCATTGGCCAGCAACATTTCGTTGAAGACTGCGTACAGGAAAGCCTGATAGCTATTCATCAGGCGCGTCACAGCTATGATCCACGCCGCCGTTTCAGGCCCTGGCTGTTTGCCATTGTGCGACACAAGGCAATTGATACACTGCGGCGCCAGCGCAACCAACAAAAGCTGGAGCAACAGCAGGAACAACAGCAACTGCAATGTGGGCACGGATCATTCGGCGACATAGAGAGCAGCGTCACCCAGGGCCGGCTGATGGCACGCTTGTCACCAGAGTACCGGGAGGTACTCACCCTGACCAAATTTATCGGGCTGAGTAACGCTGAGGCGGCCACCCGGCTGCAGATTTCCGAAGGAGCGGTGAAAGTGAGAGTACACCGGGCCATAAACAGCCTGACGCGCTTGCTGGAGGCGGATGCATGAGCGCTGACACAGACCAACTGATTGCGTCGCTCAGCAGCGGGCTGGAGCCCGTGCGGCCACCCATGCGGGCGGAAATCACCGCCCTGCTCTGGCTGGTCACCAGTGTGGGCTTTGTGATCGGTATTACCTACTGGTTTGGACCGATTCGCGCCAACGCCCTGACGCAACTGGCCACAGAACCGCGCTTTTTGCTGGAGACGCTGTTTGGCTTCAGCGCGATTGCCTTCACTGCATTCATGGCCTTTCGCACCGCGGTGCCCGGGGCAGCGAGCCGACAGGCTGTGATGATCGGCCTGGGCCTTATAGCCCTGTGGCTGGCAAACTATGCCGTGGGCCTTATTTATCCTGCGCTGGAGCCCTCCATGCTGGGCAAGCGCGACCACTGCTTCTCTGAAACCCTGCTATTCGCTCTGCCGCCGGCCGGCCTGGCCCTGCTCCTCAGCCGCCGGTTTTACCCGTTGCGGCCGATCTACAGCACGGCCCTGTTCTGTCTTGCGGCAGCCATGCTGCCCGCGCTCTACATGCAGCTGGCTTGTATGTACGCACCGGCGCACATCCTGCAAATGCACATAGTGCCGGCCCTGCTGGTAACGCTGGCGGGAACACTGTGCGCCTGGGGCTGGGTCCGATTCAAACGCCGCTAGCGCGCGGCGAGTATTTTTTTCTGCTGACTCATCACCCGTTTGGTGGCCGCAAATACCGACATCGACGGCTGCGCCTTCCCGTGCAGGCCGATCTCCTCCAACTGGGCGTAGTACCAGTACATCACTGCGAAAATAGTGAGGGGACGAATCGCCTTTACCCGATTAAGCACGGACAGCCAGGGCGGCAACAGCGACAGCTGGTTTTCGTAGCGGGGCAGTTCGTCCAGCCCGGTCAGTAACTGCGCCGGCGCATCGGTCATCACGCACATGGGACGCCCCAGGCCGACCAGGTCGGCGCCGCCGCCGGTGATCGCCTGCTCCATCGCCGCGCGCTGGCGAAACCCACCGGTCACCATCAGCGGTATCGACACCTTTTCCTGCATTGCCATGGCGAAATCGACAAAATAGGCCTCTCGCATCATGGTCGATTGCGCCACGTGCTGGTCTTCCACGTCCTCCATACCCTCCACCCCGATCAACCGGGGCTGCTCGTAAGTGCCGCCGGAGATTTCGATCAGGTCGACACTGGCCTCCTCCAGCCATGCGGCCACTTGCAGACTGTCTTCGAAGGCAAACCCCCCCTTCTGGAAATCAGCGCTGTTGAGTTTTACTGCAACCGGAAAATCCGGGCCCACAGCGGCGCGCACCGAGGCCACGGTCTCGAGCAGGGCCCTGGCACGATTGGCCAGATCGCCACCGTACTGGTCAGTGCGCTGGTTGCTGCGCGGGCTCAGAAACTGGGACAGCAGGTAGCCATGGGCGGCATGTACCTGCACACCGGTAAACCCTGCTTCTTTTACGGCGGCGGCGCAGACACCGAAGCGGCGCACAATTTCCTCGATCTCCGGTATGGTCAGCGCTACCGGCTCACCAAACTGGCCACCCGGAAGACCGAGCTTCACCGCTGAGGGAGCCTTGGGATGCGTATTCACGTTCTTTTGGGTCTGGCGCCCGGCATGACTTATCTGCGCCCAGAAGTGGTTGCCGTTGCGGGTCGCCGCCTGCGCCCAGCGGGCCAGCGCCGCCTGCATATTGGCGTCCGGTTCACGATCAATCACCACATTACCCGGTCGCTCCAGGTGATCCGCATCCACCTGGATGTTGCCCGACAACAGCATACCCGCCCCACCATCACTCCACAGGCCATACAATCTATCCAGTTCCGGGGTGGGCACGCCTTGCGGTGTGGCGAGTCCCTCGGTCATCGCGGCCTTGGCCAGGCGGTTGGGTATCTGGGCACCACAGGGCAGAGTCAGGGGCTGGGCAAGCGTGTTATCCATGATTGTTCCTTCTTGTGCTAGTTTGTTGGCGCAAATTATACGGGTAATCGCAGCGATAAACCGCAATCACATCGCCACGCGGGAATTCGCGTGGCCATTGCCGGGTGAAGGCATCTCATGTACAACCAGATCCTTGCAAATCTGACAGCCAGGCATTCAAGACATGACACCCGATGAGTTCCGCAAGGCAGGCCACGAGTTAATCGACTGGATTGCTGACTACCGCGAGAAAATTCCCGAACTGCCGGTGCGGGCCCAGGTCGAGCCGGGCGATATCAGGCGCGCCCTGCCCTCGCACCCCCCCGGGAATAAAGACACCTTCGATGCGGTAATGGCTGACCTCGAACAGGTGATAGTACCGGGGGTCACCCAGGTCCAGCACCCCATGCATTTTGGCTGGTTTCCCTCCAACGCATCGCTGGCCTCGGTGCTGGGCGACATCGCCAGTTCCGGCATGGGCACCCTGGGCATCTCCTGGGAAAGCTGCCCGGCCCTTACCGAAGTGGAGGAAGTGGTATGCGACTGGATGCGCCAGTTGACCGGACTGGATGAACAGTGGCGCGGCACCATTCACGATACCGCATCCACCGCCTGCGTTACCGCCATGATCCTCGCCAGGGAGCGCGCCAGCCAGCTCAGCAAGAACGGCGCGGGCCTGCAAAACGTATCCGCACCCCTGATCGTCTACAGCACCGCCCAGGCCCACTCGTCCATAGCCAAAGCGGTCCAGTTGGCGGGTTTCGGCAACGATAACCTGCGTTATGTCGATGAGGACCCATACACCCGCGCCATGCTGCCCGGGGCATTGGCCGACGCCTTAGAGGCCGACCTGGCAGCCGGCAACATCCCCGCTGGCATCGTCTGCTCGGTGGGCGCCACAGGCACAACCGCAATGGACCCGGTCGATACCATTGCCGCCGTGGCCAACCGCTATGGCGTGTGGCTGCACGTGGATGCAGCCATGGCTGGCTCCGCCATGTTATTGCCCGAGTGCCGCCATCTCTGGCAGGGAGTCGAGCAGGCTGACTCACTGGCCTGGAACCCGCACAAATGGATGGGGACCATTCTGGACACGGCGCTGTTCTACGTGCGCGATGTAAACCACCTGGAGCAGGTTATGTCTACCAACCCGGCCTACCTGCAATCGGGTGCGGATGGGCAGGTTACCCAATACCGCGACTGGGGAATTCCGCTGGGGCGACGCTTTCGCGCCCTCAAGCTCTGGTTTCACCTGCGGTTGGACGGGGTAGATGCCATTCGCCAAAGACTGCGACGGGACCTGGACAATGCCCAGTGGTTGCGGCAACAGGTGGAGCTTGCCGAGAACTGGGAAGTGCTGGCACCGGTGCCGCTGCAAACCCTTTGCATCCGCCACGTACCCGTGGATGCCGGGGGAGTACCCCTGTCAGGAGACGCGCTTGATAAGCACACTCTGGACTGGGTGAGCCGCATCAACGCCTCGGGTCGGGCCTTTATGTCGCCCTCTCAGCTGGACGGCCGCTGGATGGTGCGTGTGTCCATCGGGGTGGAGGGCACAACCCGGGAGCACGTGTCGCAACTCTGGGAGATGGTACAGGTGGCTGCGCGGGTCGGTTAATCAACGCTGCCCAACCAGGACCAGAACACCGGATACAAGGAAGCGACCAACAGGGCCCCCATCGCGCCATTAAAAATACGCAATCGCAGCTGGTTGGTGAGTAGTTTGCGCAGCTGTTGCCCCAGCAGTGTCCACACCGTGATCGACAGCAGGGTCAGGCCCACAAAAACCAGCATCGCAAGCAATATGGCCCCCAGGGTGCGCGAGGGTGAATACACAGTGATAGCGGTAAGGGCGACTACCCAGACCTTGGGATTGACCCACTGAAACAGCGCCGCCTGCAAAAACGTTAGCGGTTTGCCGCCCGGTGTGACGCCATCCTGTGGCCCCGCCGCCGTGGCTATTTTCCAGGCGAGATAGACAAGGTAAAGGACACTGACAATTTTGAGCACGGTATAGCTGGCCGGATAGAGATCAAATACCTGCATCAGGCCAAAGCCGACCAGAAAAAACATAACCCCGAACCCGACCAACACACCCAGCATATGGGGAATCGTGCGGCTGAAGCCAAAGTTCACCCCGGACGCCATCAGCATCAGGTTATTGGGACCCGGGGTGATTGAGGACACAAACGCGAAGGTAGCCAGTGCCGTTAGGATGTCGTAGCTGATGGTGCCTCTCCCGATCTGGCCCTGGAGAGCAAACCTCATCCAGTGACGGCGGAACGCGGCCGGGCCTGGATACCTCCCCGGTATAACTCGTTCCCAGTACTTGCGCACTATACTGTACGCCATCGATTCGCGTACGGAGAGCCCCACATTGAACTACTGGATATTCAAGTCGGAGCCGGATGACTACAGCATAGACGACCTCGCTGCCGAACAAGGACAACGCGCCCGCTGGGACGGCATTCGCAACTACCAGGCGCGCAACAACTTGCGTGACAAGGTAAAGGAAGGGGATGCCGTACTCTTTTACCATTCCAGCTGCAAGCACACGGGTATCGTGGGCAGCATGCAGGTTGTAAAGGCAGCCTATCCCGACCCTGACCAGTTCGACCGTGGCAGCAAGTACTACGACCCAAAATCCAGCGAAAGCGAACCGCGCTGGTATTGTGTGGATGTGCGCCTGGTGGAAAAATTCCCTTCCATTCTGACGACAAAAGCTCTGAAGGCCAACGCTGCCACCAGCGAACTCAGCATCTTCAGGCAGGGTCGCCTGTCGATAGCGCCCCTCAGCGCGGCGCAGTGGGACGCGGCACAGGCACTAGCGCTACAGTCCGACCCCGGGGTGCACAAGAGCACCTAATCAGTCACTTTCACCCCGCGCCAGAACGCAACCCTGCCTTTTATCTCGGCTGCGGCGTCTTTCGGTGTGGGGTAATACCAGACTGCATCGGCATTGGTTTCGCCATCAACCACCAAAGAATAATAGTGGGCTGTACCCTTCCAAGGGCACACGGTGGTCTTGCTACTCTCCTTTATATAAGCCTGCTGCAGGCTTTCAGGTGGAAAGTAATGATTGCCCTCGACCACTACGGTCTCCTCGGACTCCGCTACAACCTGTCCGTGCCACGTTGCCTTCATAATCTTTCTCCAGCCCTTTGTTGTTCGTACGATCAGCTAAACTGTATACGTGGTGCCTCGCCAATGTGATCAACAAGATCCTAAAAAAAACAGGCTGCGGCGGGTCACCGCCGTGTACCTCGCGTCTGACGCCAATAATAGCCGGCCTATTCTGCACTGTGGCACATCGCGTGTTAACCTGTACTTGGGCGGACAGGGCACAGGCAGGATGAGACTAGCGGAGAGCAGCGAAGAGCAACGGGGCACAATCGACCACCTGGTCCACGCTTTCGTTCCCGCTACAGCAGATGTGTCCACCCACAAAGTGCCTGGCGGAAACCCCTGCCTGCTCAAGATTTTGAGTCAACCCCCCAGCGAATCGGCACCGGCGGCAACAGGACTCACACTGTGCCGCTCATGGGCAAGCCAAGCTCCAGATGAATCTTTTATTACAGTGCAGTGCTTTACACCGGGAGGCAGGGCGATAGATTGTTGCGGCCACGGCCTGCTGGTTGCTGGCCATACCTGGCTGGACCGCCTCCAACGCAATGAATTGTTCCTGTCCATGAATGGAAGCGCGGTCAAGTGCTGGCATCAAAAAGGCGTTACCTGGCTGCAATTCGAACGCATAAGAACCCGGCGATGCCTGCCACCGGAATGGTTAAGAACAATTTTCCCCGACCAGCCGCAAGCGGTGGAAGCGGCTAGCTGTGGCGATGAGCGGGGCTACCTCGTTGTTCAATGGCCCGATGATTTTGACCTGAAGCGGCTTTCACCGCCTGACGAACGCTTATCAAACTGGTCCCAACGGGCCATAATATGCACCGCGGCACAACCATCAACCGGCACGGATGCTATCACCTTGCGCTATTTTGCCCCCCAGTACGGCGTTGTCGAAGATACGGCCACCGGCTCTGCCTTGAGAGTACTTGCCGACTACTGGTCACAGCGCTTTGCGCACATCACCGCCGTGCAGTGCTCGCCAACGGGAGGCCAGCTACTGGCGGCAATTACATCTGACCACGTTGAAATAGGTGGCCGCTGTGTAACGGTTCAGACAAAGGCCAACAATGATTGAGCAAAACCTGCTACCGCGTTTCCGGCAAACCCGCGAGCAGTCGCTGGCAGCCTGCGAGCCACTGGTCATCGAGGACTTCGGCTTGCAGGCGGAAGCCTTCACCAGCCCGCCCAAGTGGCACCTGGCCCATACCAGCTGGTTTTTCGAAACCTTCCTGCTGATGCCGTTTCTCAGTGACTACCGGACCCCGCACGAGCAGTATCAAACCTTGTTTAACTCTTATTACAACGGCATCGGGGAACAGTTTTCCCGGCCCCAGCGCGGCTTGCTGTCACGCCCCACCGTGGATGAGGTCAAGGCATACCGGTTGCACATAGATGATGCTATGACCGCGCTACTTCAGGACATCGACCACCCGCAGCGGGCCGAGATTGTCGCCCGAGCCCGGCTGGGCATTGAGCATGAACAACAGCATCAGGAACTGTTCTACACCGACCTGAAATACTCGCTGTCGGCCAACCCGCTGTATCCCGCCTATCTCAACTCAACCGGGCGGCAGTCTCACGCCAAACCTGCCGGCGCTGTTACAGCACCATTGCAATGGCAAGACTATGCCGGCGGTCTCGTTACGGTGGGAACAGATCCAGATGCAGCCGGCGATTCCTGCTTTGCTTTCGATAACGAAGGCCCCGCCAATAGTGTCTACCTGAACCCATACGCATTGGCTAACCGGCTGGTAACCAATGCGGAGTTCCAGGCGTTCATAGATGATGGAGGTTATCAGCGACCCGAATTCTGGCTGGCTGACGGCTGGGCCATCGTGCTCGAACAACAATGGCAGCAACCACTGTACTGGCTGGAAAGAGACAACAGTCAACTGCTGTTCACGCTGTGCGGCTTGCAGCCAAGGGATCCCGACCAGCCCGTGTGCCACCTCAGTGGATACGAGGCCGATGCCTATGCCAGCTGGGCGGGCGCGCGCCTGCCAACGGAGTTTGAATGGGAATCTGCGGCCAGGGCGCAGCCTGGTCCGACCCCGGACTTTGATCCGACCAAACTCCAACCCACGCCGGCCAGCGGCACCAACCCCCTGTTGCAGCTCTATGGTGATTGCTGGCAGTGGACTGGTTCCGCATACAGGCCCTACCCGGGTTTCAAGGCCGGCGACGGCGCCATTGGCGAATATAACGGCAAGTTCATGGCCAACCAATGGGTGTTACGCGGAGGATCCTGCGTCAGCCAACAAGGGCACGTGCGCTCCACCTACAGAAATTTCTTTTATCCACAGGATCGCTGGCAGTTCAGTGGCCTGCGCCTGGCCCGAGACCTTTAACTAATGGCTTCCACAAGGGAAAAAACAATGCCCGCTACCTCCACTGAACCGGACAATGTCGTATTTCAGGATCAACAACCGGCCCGCACCGAAAGCCGCGCCGAGTTGCTGGCCGGATTGCAGTTGGACCAGAAAAGGGTTGACCCCAAGTATTTCTATGATGCACGTGGCTCCGAACTATTCGAGCAAATCACGCAGCAGCAAGAGTACTACCCCACCCGCACCGAGATGGCGATCCTTGGCGACTACGCCTCCGAGATCGCCCGGCACTGCGGCGAAAACTGCGTCCTGATCGAGCCGGGCAGTGGCAATAGCGAGAAGGTCAGGCTATTGCTGGACTCAGTTCAACCGGCCGCATACGTACCAGTGGATATTTCCGCCGAGTTTCTCTACGAGGCGGCCGTAAAGTTGGGGCGTGAATTTCCCTGGCTGAGTATTCATGCGGTTTGCGCGGACTTTGCCGATCAATGGCAGGATCGCACAGAGCTCCCGGAGGGCCGGCGCGTGGTATTTTACCCCGGCTCCACCATCGGCAATATGGAACCCCCGGCAGCGCAGGCGTTTTTATCTGACCTGCGCCAGTGGATAGGCGCCGATGGCGGCATTCTTATTGGGGTGGATCTGCATAAATCAGAGACTTTGCTCAATGCGGCGTATAACGATGCCCGGGGCATTACCGCCGAGTTCAACCTGAACATCCTGAGTTCAGTGAACAAGCTGGTCGATGGTGACTTCAGGGAGCAGGGTTTTGCGCATCGCGCTTTTTACAATACTGAACTCAAGCGTATTGAAATGCACCTGGTGAGCAAAGAACCGCAAACCGTTAGAGTCAACGGCAGCGAAATACAGTTTGATAAGGGTGAAACCCTGCATACCGAGAACTCCTATAAATATAGCCTGCGGGACTTCTCCGAATTGTGCGATGCCGCAGGCCTCGTCCTGGAGAAAAGCTGGCTGGATGAGAACGAGCTGTTCAGTGTTCACTACCTGACCGTGGCATGAGACCTGGGACGGACAGGCACGGGAGCCCGCTATAACTGACACCAAACTGAAACGTTTCGCTGCACTCCTGGCTCTCATCCTGGCGGGCGAGGTGATATTCAGTCTCCCCTTTCACATTCCGCGCTTCTTCCGGCCTACAATGCTTGACGTGTTCCAGCTGAGCAACACCCAGCTGGGCGATATTTTTGCCGTGTACGGCGTGGTCGCGCTGCTGGCCTATTTTCCCGGCGGTGCCATTGCCGATCGCTACAGTGCCCGCTCGCTAATCACCCTGTCGCTTGTCGCCACCGCGCTGGGCGGTTTCTACCTGGCCACGCTGCCGCCCCTCACCGGGCTCTACCTGTTATTCGCTTACTGGGGACTGACCAGTATCCTGCTGTTCTGGGCCGCTCTTATAAAAGCTACCCGCGACTGGGGCGGTGAGCACACCCAGGGCCTGGCGTTTGGTGTCCTCGATGGTGGCCGCGGCCTGGTCGCCAGCGTATTCGCCACCCTGGCAATGCTGCTGCTGGGCGCACGTCTGGGCGATACGGGCACTGACTCAGCAGCGCTGGAGGCAGTTGTGCTGTTTTACAGCGTCATCACGCTGCTCACGGCCGCCGTCATATGGTTTACCCTGCCGCATCATCAACCACAGGACACCGGCTTACATAGCGGGGACAAACCCTCGTGGCGCGAAGTGCTATCAGAGCCCAGCGTCTGGTTACAGGCGGGCGTGGTAATTTGCGCATACTGCGGCTACAAGTCACTGGACAACTACGGCGTCTACGCCGTGCAGGTATTGGACATGACACCACTGGAGGCAGCTGCCCTGAACACCTACGCAAGTTACGCGCGACCGGTAGCGGCGATAGCCGCAGGTCTTTGGGCAGATCGGTGGCGCTCCAGCAGGGTGGTAGCGGTATCCTTCCTGTGCGGTGGAGCCGCATTTTTATGGCTGAGCCGCGATGCGGCGCCGGCAATGGCCCAGGTCGTCCTGCTGGCCAATATCCTGGTTACTTTTTTTGCCGTGTATGCCCTGCGCGGCATCTACTTCAGCCTGATCGAGGAGGCGGGACTGGACCGCCGCATCACCGGTAGTGCAGTGGGACTCATCTCTGTCCTGGGCTTCACCCCGGATATATTTTTCGCCGCTGTAACAGGCCGCGTACTGGATGCCAACCCGGGAGCGGCCGGATTTCAGCACTACTTTTTGCTGATAGCGCTTATCTGTGCTGCAGGAATGGTGTTTACGTTACTCCTTTCGAGGCAACTGGCCCGGCAAAAAAGTGCCGGCGCAAGCGTGTAGCGAGCAAGGCGAAAGATGAAAGATACTGTCATTGGTCTTTTCAGAATAGAAGCGGTGTCGACGATCGTCAAAGCTGTTGCCGCGCGCCTTCTGATGCTGAGTTTCGCGCTTACACTGACGGCGTGCGCGACGGTGGACTTTCAAGCTCCCAAAAGCGTGTCTAGCGCCCCGCAGGATACCGACGCTACGAGGCTGGGACAGGCCTTGACCCCGACCAGGGGCAAGCCAGCGGACCAGTCAGGCTTCTATCTGTTGGGAAATTCCATAGACGCGCTTGCTGCTCGCCTGTTCCTCGCCGAACGCGCAGAGCGCAGTATTGATGCCCAGTACTACCTGATAGCGGATGACATCATAGGCCGCGTCTTCTTACAGTCTCTGCTGGTGGCAGCGGACCGGGGCGTACAGGTGCGTCTACTGATCGACGACCAGAATACGGCCGACATGGATACCATGCTGGCCGCTGTCGCTGACCATCCCAATATCGAGCTTCGCCTGTTCAACCCCTACGCGAGCCGCACACTGCGCGCGATGGACGTCTGGGATTTCAGCCGACTGAATCGTCGCATGCACAACAAGTCATTTACCGCAGACAACCAGGTAACCATCATAGGCGGAAGAAATATCGCAACCGAGTATTTCGCGATGAACCCGGACTACAACTTCGGTGACCTCGATACCATCGCCATTGGTCCCGTAGTTCGGGATACATCCACCATGTTCGACAGGTTCTGGAACCATGAGCGCTCAGTCCCGTTCCGGCAAGTCGGCAACCAGTCCTTCGACAAGGGCGAACGGTATGCCAGCATGCGGGCGAGTCTGAACAAATCGATGAAGGACATCAACACCACTGCTTACGCAGCTGCCGTAAAAGAGTCCTATGACGGGTTTCAGTTAACGCAACTCGAAGCCTACATCTGGGCCCCTTATGAGCTGGTGTACGACTCGCCAGACAAGGCCCTTGGCGGCAAACCAAATGGCAAAGACGACATGATCACCACACCTCTGGGCAAGGTTGCCAGAAACGCAGAAAGTGAGCTGCTGATCATCTCCCCCTACTTTGTGGCACTGGATCGGGGTATAGACGGACTAACTGCCCTGGCAAGAAGCGGTGTCCAGGTAGATGTCGTAACCAACGGCCTGGCCGCCAGTGACCATCTGCTCGTCTACGGTGGTTATGCGCCGACCCGCAAACCACTACTGCGGGAGGGGGTAAGGTTCTATGAGGTGCGCGGAGACCTCACAATATCGGGCACCCGTTCAGCGGGCATAAAAAAGGCCAAAAGTAGCCTGCATACCAAGGCGTTTATCGTTGACCGCCGATACTTTTTCCTGGGCTCATTCAACTGGGACCCTCGCTCAGCCAACATCAATACGGAAATGGGTGTTCTGATCGATGCGCCGGAAATTGCCAATGTGGTGGCAACCCGGATCTACACGGTGGCGCCCACCGGCAGTTACGAGGTATTCCTCGATGAAGGCCGCTTGCACTGGCGGGCGCTGGAGAATGGCAAAGAGGTCATCTACCACACAGAGCCTGAGTCAAACTGGTGGACCAGAACCATGGGCAACCTTTCTCGGCTATTACCGATACGCAGCCAACTCTAGCGGCGCGCAAGCACATGTATACGCCCACGGCCTGTTTTGGTCAGGCGCCCTGCAGATCCCCGGCAATCGCCCGTTGTAATATATCCGCATACCGCTCAACACTGAACTCGATCGGGTTACCCGCGGCACACGCATCCTGAGTGGCCATCCGGGCAATTCGGGCTATATGCGTTTCATCGATATCAATATCGGCCAGGCTCGCGGGGATACCGATATCGGATCTCAGCGCCAGGATACACTCCATAAAGCCATCAAAGCTCGTATCAGCGAGGCCAAGGTACAGGGCCGCACGGTGGATTTTGGGCTCGATTGCACGGCGATTTGCTCGCAGGACATAGGGCATCAAAATGGCGTTGAGCAAACCGTGGTGTGAATCATAAACGGCACCCAATGGGTGGGCCAACGCATGCATTGCCCCCAGGCCTTTCTGGAATGCCGTCGCCCCCAGGGACGATGCGGCCAACATTTGCATACGCGCCTCGATGTCTCCGCCGTCGGCCACCGCCAGGGGCAGATTTTCTTTCACAAGCCGTATGCCCTCAAGCGCGATACCTTCCGCCATGGGGTGCCATGCCGGCGAGCACAATGCCTCCAGATTGTGGGCCAACGCATCCATACCTGTTGCGGCTGTAAGGTGTGGGGGAAGGCCCACGGTAAGCAGCGGATCAAGAATTACCTGGCCGGGCAACATCTGCGGATGAAAGATGATGCGCTTGAGCTGACGATCCGGGTCAGTCACGACGGCCGCACGACCCACCTCAGATCCTGTGCCCGCCGTGGTTGGCACTGCCACCACCGGCGCGATTCCAGCTGCGTTGACAAGGGTCCAGTTGTCGCCGATATCCTCAAAATCCCACAGGGAGCCATGCTGGCCCGACATGAGTGCGATAGCCTTGCCCGCGTCCAGGGCAGAGCCGCCCCCCATGGCGATCACGCCGTCATGTTTACCCGCGGCGAACGCTGTGACGCCTGCCTCGATATTTGAGTCGGTGGGATTGCTTTTGATCGCCGAGAATACCTGACAGTTCAGGCCGGCGGTACTGCATCGGGCAACCGCGTCCTTCACCATCGGCAAAGCCAGTAGCTGCGGATCAGTAACCAGCAAAGGCGCTCGAATACCCAGCGTTTCGCAGGCTTCAGCCAGCTCGGCAATACGACCCGCCCCGGCGCGAATACTGTTAGGGTAATTCCAGTTACCGGTCAGTAGACTTGTGTCCATCCGTTCACCCCAATGACAATATTGCCCGGCCACCGGGCCTCACCTGCGATCAAATAATTTCGAAGTAGCGCGCCATTTCCCAATCGGTAATGTGCCGACGAAACTCACGGCTCTCCCACTCCCGGCTTGTCGCGTAGTGCTCAACAAACGCCGTACCGAAATACTCATGGGCCGCTTCCGAGCAACGCAGCGCGGCCGCGGCGGCATCGAGACTGACCGGCAACGCGAGATGTTCCGGCTGCTCCTGTTCGTAGGCGTTACCCGAGACCATCTCCGAGGGTTCCAGCTCATGCTCTATACCGTAGAGGCCGGCGCCAAGCGCCGCGGCAAGCGCAATATAGGGGTTGGCGTCGGCGGAACCCAGGCGAAACTCCACCCTTTGTGATTTTTCCGAACCGGGAATAACCCGTAGCGCCGTGGTCCTGTTTTCGACGCCCCAGGTCGCATCGGTAGGTGCCCAGAAACCCGGTACCAGCCGTGAGTAGGCGTTGACGGTCTGGGCTACCAACGCAGTCCATTGAGGTATCAACTGCTGCTGCCCGGCCACAAAATGCCGCTGAATTTTGCTCATATTGTGCAAGCCGTCGGGGTCAAAGAAGGCCGATGTTCCATTCTTGTGACGCAATGAGATGTGAATATGCCCTGACTGGCCCGGGTAATCGTTGGACCATTTGGCCATGAAAGTAGCCATCATATCCTGGCGCTGTGCCCAGACTTTGGTAAAGGTCTTGAACAGCGCTGCCTTGTCAGCGGCTGCGCCGGCACCGTCCACGCCGATGGCCGCTTCCAGCACTCCGGGGCCGGTCTCGGTATGCAGGCCCTCTATAGGAAAGTCCATCTGCAGGCCCAGGTCCAGCAAACTGCGGTAAAGATCAGCGTGAACTGAACTGCGTAACATCGAGTAGCCAAAAAAACCAGGAGTTATGGGTTTCAGGTCTCGAAAGCCTTTCTCGCGAATCGAATCCGGAGTCTCGTTGAACAGGAAAAACTCGTATTCAAATGCGGCGAACGCATCAAAGCCCATGCTATCGGCTTTATCGAGAATACGCTGCAGCAGGTTACGGGGGCATATCGTCGCCGCCTCACCATCGAATTCACACAGAAACAACAGCATTCCCGGCTCAAAGGGAATATCGCGGCAGGTGGCTGGCAGCACGCGAACAGGGGCATCGGGATAGCCGGTATGCCAGCCGGTGAAAGCAGCGCCTGGCGCCTCGTAAAGTTGGTCATTGGAATCCCATCCCAGCACGACATCACAGAACGATAGCCCTGCATCCAGCGCCGAGAAGAACTTCTGCCGATCTATATACTTACCGCGCATCACCCCGTCGATATCGTGCAAACCTATTTTCACATAATCAAGATTGCGCTCCTCGACGATTTTCCTGGCGTCAGCGATCGACTGGACATTTCTTGGATTCATAACAGGTACCACATTCTTGGCTGCGACCAGGTAAACATATTCAAGACAATAGCAGCATACTGCCGCAAGAGTATTCTAATTGCAGCATTGCTCCCAAAGAAGATTGATTGCCCGCTTGGCCGCCGCTATCGGTTTTCAGCCATGGGTGTATGACATATGAAACTGGATACACTATTCTTGAGGAACTGACAATTTCATAGACGGTAACTGAAATGCGACGATTCCTTGCTTCTATTTTGTTGGGCTTTTTGTGTCTGCCACTAATCTACGGCTGCTCCGACAACAATGGCTCAAGCAACGGTAAAAACGCAGATCTCGAACGTATTCTGGACTTCAATAACTACACCTGGCAGGAAATAGCCAGCGGCAATCGCTGGGAACCTCGCGCGGGACTACAGGCACTGGAACTCGATGGCCGGTTTTATCTTATGGGCGGCCGCACGCCACGGCCACCCATGACAGAACCGCCTATCCCGGGGGACAGCGATATCTGGTCTGACGTATGGCTGAGTGAAGATCGGGGTGTAAGCTGGCAAAAAATCCTGGATACGGGCGGCGATCACTGGGCTCCACGGGCCTATTTCAAGGCGCTCGTGAAGGACGAATGGCTCTATGTTTTGGGTGGCCAGGATTTCAATCTCGTGGAATTGCCATTTTGCGCCGGGCAACCGCCTGAAATTTGTCCCCCATTCGTTTCCCAGTCACAATTTTTCAATGACGTGTGGCGCAGTGAAGACGGGATCAACTGGGATATGATGACCGATAACGCGGGCTGGGCTGGCCGCGCGGGATTGAGTGCAACCGTACTCGGGGATGAAATGTTCGTTCTTGGTGGCTCGACCAATGATGATACCGCGATCATTGGTGGCCCCCCCACTCGCATTTATTATAATGACGTCTGGAAATCCCGCGATGGCAGCAACTGGACGAGGGTAACCGGGAATGCGCCCTGGGCTGCCCGAGCTGGGGCCGTATTGGTCACAAGGGGGGAGTATCTTTACCTGCTGGGCGGAGAGTTCGGTTTCCTGTGTGAACCTCAACCCGACTGCGAGTTACCCTATTTCAACGATGTCTGGCGCAGTGTGGACGGCGCAAGCTGGGAACAGGTCACCGGGTCCGCGGGTTGGTCGCCCCGCCCCGGTCACCAGTGCGGCGTTATTCAGGACAACTTTATTTGCTTTGGCGGCTTTGGTCTCCCTGACAACCCGACGGATGTCTGGGCCAGTGAAGATGGGGCGAGCTGGGAATTATTGGACCAGGCTCCCTGGAATGCCAGGTCGCCGGAGGACATTAAATATGATTTTGATATCATCGTCACCGACCCAGACAGTATCGACCCGCGCCCAGCCATTTTTACTTTTGGGGGCGACCGCGAAACTTTCGATTTTAACGATCCGTTGAACTACCTTCGTATCGATGACGACGTATGGATCTTTACCCTGCCCGAGTAAATCGTTGCCGCTCAAGGCCCATGTGACCAATCGCGCAGGCGTGCACGCATTGAAGCCCTGCGGCATAGCTCGATGCATGGCCCTAGAGCGGCTTATAGCCATATTTCTGGCCCGCCAGGGCGGCCTCATACATCAGCCCCCCCTTGGCCACAGTGAAAACAGCCATACCGCTGTTGTAGCCACCTGACACCGTCGATGCATTATTCTTGCCGCCGCTCGCACCGGCCGAACTGCCCCCACCGGTAGAACTCTGCGCGCTGGCTGCTGCCGTAATAGCAACCGCAGTTGCCTGGGCACTGAACTCGAAGTTACCCGACGAGAAATCATCAAATGCGCGCTTGTCCTGGAAGAAAATCACCTGGCTGTAAACCTGGCCACCGAACTGAAAGCCTATCGATAACTGTGCCATGCTGGTGGTACCCACTTCCGCGCCGCCTACATAGACCTTGCCATCACCGTAGGCGCCACCTATACCAATACCCGCCTTGCCGATACTGGGGAACAAGGCGTAACCGTAGCTGCTACTAAAAAAGGCACCGCTTTCTCCCGCGTCCCGAAATACCTTTCGCGCATCCGAATACTGATCAGCCATAGCGAACTGGCTGGCGAAGGCGAGGGTGATAATGGCCAACAAAGAGCCGAGTTTGTTCTGCATCAGCAGTATCCCTTTTCGTTATTACAAAGCGGGCTTTGATCATCTCTAACAGCGTCAACGCCCGATCAACAGACTCGGGGATATTCTCGTATTTTGCAATAGGCCGTGCTGAAAATGACATATTAGTGGTTGGGGGCTGGTTCCAGACAAAGGGCCCGGGTGCAAGCAGGCTTCCCAGTCGCTCCAGGTGATTCGCTTTGTGAGAAGCCTGCTCGCACCCCGCCCCTTCTATCGTGATGCTCCGAGACAACACAAGGGGAAAAAACCAATCGATAGTTCTTAGCGAATTTCCATGACTGGAAGGCACAGGCACACAACGAGGTTCCGGGCGGGGAAGTGTTCCTCACAAAGCGAATCACGTGGAGCGACCGGGGAACACTTCCCCGCCCGGGACCGCTGGACCGAACCAAACCAAACCAGAGCTACACCAAAAAAATGCACCGATCAGCTTTCGACTAAAACGCCGCCTGGAACAACTGTGAACCATAAAAAAGGCCAGCAAAGCTGGCCTTATTGAGCAGCATCCGGGATTACTGACAACCACCACTCATGCTATTGATCCACTCATTGATCAGGGCCACGCCCTCACCGTGAATCAGGGTACGGCCAATTTCCGGCATGCGCACATCAGGTTCATTGGAGTCCATCCGATAGCTCATGATAGAAGTAGAGGCGTCACCTGGCACGATACCGTACTGGAAACCACCTGAGCCACTGCCCGCGGCGACCGGGGTTTTGCAGATACCGTAAGTCTCGTCCACCTCACGCCAGTAGTCGAGGAAGAGTGCCGAATTACTGGCAAAACCTTCCGGTCGATGACAGTGAGCGCAGTTGATATCCAGGTAGCCCTTGGCGCGATCTTCCAGGATAGCAGCGGTATCTTCCCAGTCCGGGACGGTATCAATGGACGCAAGATCCTGCGGCACACCAATGAGAATGCCGGCCTGCTCCATGTAGCGAAGCTGGTTCACAGTCTCGCCATCATAATCGTTATCCATATTGAGATAACGCGCTTTAGGGCCTATCAGGGTAATCACATTCTCGAGACTGCTTGCGCCACTGCCTGTCTCGGGCTGCAATTTGCCGTGACAGGTCTTGCAGCTGTTGGCATCGGGTATCACGTAGTTGGTACTGCGCGAAACACCTTCTGCATCGATCCAGCTGACCTGCCGGGTACCACCTGCCAGGGTCAGGTCGGCTTCACTGACGTCCTCACGCCAGGTATAGGGCAGCGCCACCCAGCCATCCTGGCGATGCAGGAGAAGTCGCGTCTCTATAATGACTTCTCCAGCCGCCGGATTCAGGAAGTCATTGGGCATGGTGAAGGTCTTGGCAACAATAGTCCCAACGGGGAAATCCATGACCTCACGATTTGAGTAACCGCCCTGCTCGCCCTCGGGCACGAAGACAAAGCGATACTTGGCCGCATAGTCGGTAAACAGCGGCGTGATCAAATCATAATGTATGCCATTTTGGGCATTCTCCCTTGGCTCTGTCGCGTCAGCAAACAGGTTGTAACCCGACAGCGATGGGCAGTTCACTTCCAGCGCGGCAAAGTTCGGTGCGGTAGACCCCTCTTCGGGCGTACACAGGGCGGCTATTTCCTCCTGGGTGGGCGGCCTTTCCCCGTTTTCAATTTCCTCGGGATCATCAAGCTCTACCGGTGGCAGTGAGGCATGGGCGCAGTTAAAGAACTCCTGGTCCAGGCTGGCGCCACCCTCGGGGGTGAACACACGGCCGCGCTTCACCGAAGTAACCTCACGAACACAGATCCTGTCCTCATCTTCAAAGGGAACGCTCTGCTCAGCTATACCGTCGTAGACGATCTGCGGCAGGCCGCCCGCGCCATCGAACAGCGCTGCGATTTCGCCGGCGAGGTCCTTGGGGTCATAGCCGTTATTGACATAGCGGTTGTCGTGGATGTTGATGCGTCGCGGATCCGGGTCGTACAGGGGATCGTCGTTGGGCAGACCGCTGATCGCGTAGTTCACTACCACGATGGCCT
Organism: uncultured Gammaproteobacteria bacterium; assembly: GCA_963765545.1. Taxonomy (GTDB): domain Bacteria; phylum Pseudomonadota; class Gammaproteobacteria; order Pseudomonadales; family Halieaceae; genus JARRPM01. Next base: position 2,229,269 of record CAVXWW010000004.1, read on the forward strand.
CAGACTGGTTGTCTTCAATCAGGTTGTCGAAAATCTCCACGTCTTCAAACGCCATGATCAGCATGCCGGTGCCCTGGGGCACGGTGGCCACAATATTACCTGCCGGCGCGAAGTTGGGAACATTATTGCTGCGAACCGTATTGTTGAATATCCGCGAGCGGGTGCCAGGCCGGGTAAGCCCCGGCAGGTCAAATGCCAGGATGCCACCGGTATTTTCGATGGCTATATTCTCGTATACGTCGGAATTGGTCGAGTTTTCGATCTCGATTCCGGCCACGTTCAGGCGCGCGGTATTGCGCCGCACGACAATCTTGTCCGACTGCCCCACATAAACACCGGCATCGCTGGCGCCAATGGCAATACTGTCTTCGATCAACACATTCCTGGACTGGACCGGGTAAATCGCATAGGCACCGTTTTCCTCGCAGGGCCCGCAGGTCCACTCTACTCGCATGCCGCGAATCGTGACCCCATTACTGCCTTTGAACTTGATGCCGTCCCCCGGTGTATCCAGCATGGCAAAGTTTTCCAGGGCGACATTGTTGCTGGTGACGAGGAAACCATCTCCACCTTCGCTCTGGGCGAAGTCGAGTATTGTCGCCCCCTCACCCTGGCCACGCACAATCACATTGCTGACATCGAGTATAAGGCCGGCCGTCATGGGGAATGTGCCTTCGGGAAGGACGATAACATGACCTGGCTGCGCCTCAATCAGCGCGGTCTTGAGTTCGGTCTCGAAGTTTTCACCAGGTTGGATGTTGATGACACCCGGATTTTCCGGCTCCGGCTCCGGAGGCGTGAAACCGTTGCCGTTACCATTACTATTGCCGCCGTCCGAGCAGGCAACCAGCAATGCAAGCCCAAGCAGCAGGGCCGCTGGTTTGAGCATAGTGTCCTTTAACGCTGACATATTCATAAGAGTCCATGTTTGGATAAGTAGGTTTTTGTTGGTTTATGACATTTCAGTTCGACCAGCCAGGCAGCAGCCTGCAAAAAATCTGAAAGTTCATAAGCTTCGCAAATCCTATAATAGGCAGCGGTTGGGCATGCGGGCATTGCCGCAAACGCCAACAGCATGGCAATGAACGCCAGACCGATAAGATTGGCAGATTCCGCCAGCGTTGGGCACGCTGAGGTTGTGGAAGAGGCAGTACTGTGGCTGAGCCGCTAGCGCGGACGTGTCGTGAAGTTCAGGCGGCAGGCGGCGTTGTTGTGCGGCTGAGTTCCTGTATCAATTCGGCGTGCCGGGGAAACATCGCGGCGAGCTTCGCTCTGTCACCCAGTGTCATATCCGCGTAGTCAAAGCCGGGGGATACTGCCTCACTGACCAGGCCATAGCCATGGCAGCCATCGGCGTTCAGCATGGACGCTTTCCATACGCCACCTGGAACTGTCATCTGAAGCAGCTGGCCCGCCCTCAAATCGACGCCCATTGTCAGGGTCTGCAGGCTGCCGTCGGGGTGGATGAGGTAGTAGCTGACAGCATCGCCCATGTGGAAGTAGTGGACGATATCTGATTTGTTGCGGTGGAAGTGGCCCACCGAAGCGCTCGCCGTGAGAAGATAATAGATGGATGTCATGAGCAGGCGCTCGCCATCTTTGGTATCTATCGCGGGCTGGCTGCTGGATTCGAAGGTGCGCCGGTAGTAACCCCCTTCCACATGCGCATCAAGCTGCAGGATTTCGATCACTTCTTTTGCGCTGTAGCGCGGAGCCTGCCCGTCGGCAGGAGGCGGGGATAGAGACATCTCGACTTTGGCCCGGACAGGTGCAAGGAGTCTTTATTAGACAGCAATCAGGCGAACAGCTCCAGCCCGACCCGCTCGCGAGGTATGCCCTGTTCTTTGGCGGCGGCGCTTCCGGTACACATCATGCACAGGGAAGGCCGCCGTGCCTCGACCAGGGTGCGGGCATTTATAGACCTCCTGGCACGGCGCTTTTGCGAGGACAAGACACTGAACCCCGCAAACTCCCGTGTTTAATTGAGGATAGCCAGCTGCTGGCGCAGGGCCTCAACGCGCTTTTTATTGGTTCCGAGGTCGCTGATGCCCAACCTGGAGGAGGAACGAACCTGTATCAATTGCAGCGAGGGCATGAACAGCAACTGAACATCGTCCGTAAACCCGACGGTCGGCGTGGTGGCCGTCAGCTGCATGAAATTGCCCGCGTCGCTAACGATTTGCCAGTCTGGCTGTTGGCCAAGCCAGGTCTTCAGGGCCTGCCACTGTCCCTCGCTGGCCGCCAGCGGCTGCGCGGCCTGCCCACCCTGGCCGGACTGGGTATTGACACAATTGGGCAACCAGCCGCATTCGGGCAATGGGCCTGTAGCAAGGGGCTGGCTGGGCGCGCTGGTACAGGCGTTGAGCGCAACAACCATGATCAGGGCGGACACCGCGCACGCGGGTACCCTGAAATATCCCATGGAACGCGTTGGAGGTTGGCGCAAATCCATTGATCGGTGAATACCTTAGCGGTTAGTGGAGGGAACTATCGATACTGCACGCGCTCAGAGTAACATGCGATCTCAATTTCGGCTTTTGATTCTTTGTGCAATGCTCGCGCCAGTCATTTTTACCGTGACCCTGGCCCGCGCATCGCTGCTATCCACCGATGACGCATGGGAGCGATGGCGACCCGCGGCTGAGGTGGTCACCGTGCAGGTGGACCACACCCCCTGGGGCGAACTACTGCTCACTTATCTCGACAACAACAACCCCAGCGGTATCAACCGCTTTGCTTATGCCGGGGTAACGGCCGCTGACAAGCAACGCTTGCGGGCCTATATAAACTCGCTGGCGACCCTGCCCGTTGCACAGCTAACGCGACAGCAGCAGCAGGCCTACTGGGTCAACCTGTACAACGCGATTACCGTACAGGTCATCCTGGAAAACCCCGGCGTATCCAGTATTCGCGAAATCAAGAGTGGCTGGTTCAGCCCCGGGCCCTGGGATCTGGAACTGGTAGAGATAGACGGAGTCGCCCTGACCCTGAACGACATAGAGCACCGTATCCTGCGACCTCTTTACGCCGACCCGCGTGTGCACTTTGCCGTCAATTGCGCCAGCCTGGGCTGCCCCAACCTGGGGGCAGAGCCCTACCTTGCGGACACGCTGGATCAACAATACGATGCCGCCGCCCGCGCGTTCGTCAACCACCCTCGCGGCGCGACCATCAGCGATGGCAAACTGACCCTGAGCTCAATATTCAAATGGTATGGGGATGACTTTGGTGAGAATGTCCCGGCGCGACTGGACTGGATCGCTGGCTATGCCCAACCCGACCTGGCAGCAAAGCTGGCTGCTTGGGACGGAAGCATCCGCTACGACTATGACTGGCAGCTTAACCGCCCGGATTGAGGCCACCCAGAGTAACGCCTGCGCTCATTTTGCCCGGGGCACCCCCGGAGTGCCGCAACCATGTATTCGGTATGGCCTTTGACAGCCCGGTAGTGCGCAACGTGGACGATCCCGAAATCGCAGAACTACTGACGCCCGAAGTGAGCGAGTACCCGCTGTTTGCCATGCGGCCAGACCTTGCGAGAGAAGTGGGAGATAAGCTCCCACTCCATCTCAGTCGTCCAGCCCGGTGACAATTCTGTGCTGCAACGCCGCTCGATGAGCGCGTGTAGCCTCATCTTCAATCGTCAACTGCAAGCCCGCCTCGATCTGCCGCAGCTGGTATAGCGCGCTGCTGCGACTGATATAGTCGTGGCCGCTGGCAGCCGCCGGATCGACAATTGCCAATAGCCGTTCGACGTATTCACGCTGCAGCTGCTGACGCATGCTGTTGACAGCGCCCTGCTGATCCGCGGCAAATATGGCCGAACGCAGGTCCGCCATCATCAGATCCAGCGTGTACTGGTTGCCATACAGCGCGCTGTCGTTAATACGTGCCATGACCACCGGATGAAGCAAGTGCTCCAGCACCCGGCGCTGCCCGTCAAGCGCCCGCTCATGCAACTTCGGATCCTGCGGCTGGTACCAGAGATTGTCTGCCCGGCGCTGGCGCTGCAAGTGCCGGTAAACAGCCTGGTCTTCATGCCAGGCATCGGGTGCAAACAAGTGCTCAGCCAATATCGCCATCGCCTGTTGCTGGCGCGCTATCTCCACTGGCCGCAAGGGAACATCGGCTCCGGCCTGCCCCTGCACCGAATGGTCCACGTAGACCCCGCCAATCCAGCGGGAGGCGATAACAAATTGCAGGGCACGATCGCTCGTTAAGGACAGGTAACCGTTGTAGAGATCCTGCCAGGTGGCTCCCGGTTCTTCGAAACGCTGCAGCAAGCCGGCGCTGACGTGTTTCAGCAAGGCCAGTCTCTCAAGCGCATAGGCCAGCGAATCATTGCTCAGGTCAAACACCAGCACCCGCGGATCGATACCGGACTCCGAACCGTACATGGCGGCGGTATCCTCACCAAACGCCAGCGCTGGCTCCGTGGAGCGCGCCAGGATGGCGTCCAGTCGTGCCCGTTCTGCCACCGGATCAGGCAGGGCCTCAGAATACCCGAACTCTAGCGCCCAGTGATCGTAGGGACCGGGTACCTGGCTGAAGTAAAGCGGCTGCTCCGCGCCGGGAGCGGCAAAATTGATCGCGGGATACTCCATTACCGAGCCGGTAACACCCCGTTGCCGGGTGACTTGCGGTGATGCCAATTGTTCCGGGGTCAGCATCTGGCTGGCCCGGAAATTGTGATTGAGGCCCAGGGTATGACCGACCTCGTGAGTGACCAGCTCGTAAATCGACTGGCGCACCAATTCTGATTCCAGCGCACTCCCTGGCGCCACCTCCAGCAGCACACGCCCCAGCTGTAGCTGTGACTGCTTGTACGCACCGGCAATGCAATGCCGCGCTCCATCGCGGGCCAGTTTATCGAGTGCCTGGGGCATGGTGTCAGAGAACAAGCGGTCCCGCGCCAGGTAGCGTCGTATCCAGCTAAACTCCAGCATGATGTCGGCACCCAGGATTTGACCACTGCGAGGGTCTGACCATGAGGGTCCATAGCCACCCCAGGGGGACTCACTGGAAGAGGTCCAGCGCAACACGTTGTAGCGCAGGTCCGCCGCCTCCCACTCCGCGTCATCGGGCTGCACCCTCACCTCTACCGCATTTTCGAATCCCGCGGTTTCGAACGCGGCATTCCATGCCAGGACCGCGTTGCTCACCACCTCGCGATACTCCTGCGGGGTCGTATTCTCAAGCCAGAAAACTATGGGCTCAACAGGCTCGGACAAGGCCGCACCAGGATTTTTCTTGACCAGTTTCCAGCGCGAGATCGGGTCGCGCCACGGGGTGGAATCCAGGCCCGTCATGTCGGTGATCTGCTGGGTGAAATAACCGATCCTGTGATCTTCGTAGCGCGGTTCAAACTTGTCTTGCGGTGCCGCAATCAACGAGTGCTGCAAACTTACACTGACGAAGCGGCTGTCGGTCACCGCGAGACTGCCCGACACCAGCGGCGCCGGGTTTTCATAGACGTAGTTGACTATCAGGTCCAGATTTTCAGGGAACACCTTGACGGCCTGCAGGCGTGATCGGGTTTCACTGAGATCGCCGAGGGCAAAATTCTCGGTGGGGTCAGCGTTGGGGTCGATCGCCGCTTTTATCTGCTGCAGTGACTCGCTCAGGAATACCGGCCCCATACGGGCCATGATCTCACCGTCCTCATTCTCACCAACGATGTCAGCCACCGCCAGAACTGCCGGCTGGGCGTTGGCATCCGCGGCCCGCGACAGCGCATTCTCAGGATCAAAGTAGAACCGGGTATTGACCTCCAGCACTTTCAGGACGTCAAAATCCCGCTCCAGCCGCAGTGTCCTGGAACTGGCGAACACGCCTCGCTGAGTATAAGTATCCGCATTACCATCCAGGTAGGTGGCGAAGTACAGGTAGTCGCGCTGCAGTTGTTCGGGCCGCAGACGCATGAAAAGCTCGCCAGTGCTTTTTTCGCGGTAAGTGTCGATCAAACCCGGCAGGTGCTCACTGTTCTCGAGGACACTCTCGAATGTGGGGTTCTCAGGATCCCAGGCAGGGCCCTCCGAGGATTGACACCCGGCAAGGCAAAGGGGAACCAGCAGGCACAGGGTCGCGGTGACTCGCAATGATGTGATGTTCATAATGCTCTACAGGTTGGCATGGCGGACGCTATGCATTACAGCACTCACGGGGAGGTGCCGCAAGAAAGCCAGGCAGCTGGCCGCATTAGTGGGAAATAACCAGGTCAGGCGATCGGCTGCGGCAGCCAGAGCTACAGGAATCGGGAACCAGCTTGCGTGAAGCTAGCCCTTGGAAATCCGCAGCACCTGGCCCACTTGCAGGTCATCCCCGGCCTGGCGGTTGGACTGACGCAGCTTTTCAACACTGGTGCCATAGCGATTCGCGATGTGCCACAAGGTATCGCCACGATTGACCTGATAAGTGATTTCTCTACCGGTGGCAGCTTGCCCGGAGGAGGCGCTTGCCAATATTGCCGATGCGGGCAATTGCAGCTTCTGGCCCACCCTGATGAGATCCCCCTGCAAGCCATTGGCAGCCCGCAGGCGGGCAACAGGCACGCCGGCTCTGGCAGCAATGGTCGAAAGGGTATCGCCGCGGCGCACCATGTACTCAGTCTGGGAATCCCTGGCAAAGACGGCTACATGATAATGCGGCGGGTAACGTTCACGGGTAACGTCAACAATGCGCTGCTTCTCCATGGCAAGCAGGGTCTTTTCCAGCCAGGTCCGGCACTTTCCGCTGCGTGGCACTCGCAAATCGACAGCCATACCCGCCGGGTGGACCGAGCGATCGACAGAGTTGCGCGGCTGCCGATCCCGAGGGCGCAACAAACTGGTTACCGTGAGCTTTTCGCCACAACTGCTGTAGTACTGCTGGCTGAGCTGGAGCAAAAATTGCCTGGTCCCGGACACCGCATAGGGAAACGAGACGTCGTGTAATTCCATGTGGCGACCCGGATTTACCTTCACCAGCTGGCGCGGGTTGACGTAATTCTTTACCGAACGCGCATTGTTCACGAAGGTGTACCCGTACGCGACTGCGGTACGATACTGTCGGTCAATTGACGCCGGTGATCCCCTCAGACTCTGCGCCTGAGACACACCCACAAATAATATTGAAGCCAGGACTAGCCCGGTCATGGCTGGAATTTTCAATTCGTGTGCCCCCTTAAACACCCCTACACGTCAAAAACGCCGGGCTTTTACACCGCTTTTGCGCGACTCTAAAGCCTCAAACGCCCTTAGATTAACCCAACTTCCGCTCAATCTCTTGAATTTGTTGGCTAAATTTTTCAAATTGATGACTTTTTCCGATTTTTCCCGGGCGCAGCTGCCACCGGCAGACAGGCGCGGTGCCGCAAGCGAAGTCCGTTTTCCTGCATTCAGAATCCTGCCAGAACCCTTTGTCGCACGCTGGCCCCCCTTAATTTCCAGATGTAGTAAAGTTCAGGGCCACACATCCCGACCTCACGAGCCACAAAGATGAAACGTCTACTGTATTTAGCGTTACTCCTGAGCACGTTCTCGTCAGGCATTCTATTCACGGACACGCCCGTCCAGGCAGCTGAGCGCTCAACCCTCTATCACAACGGCTCCATCCTTACCATGACGGGTGAAGAACCCATTTTCGCCGAGGCCCTGCTGGAGCGAGACGGTGAAATCGCTTTTGTGGGTGCGTTGGCCGAGGCCAGGAAACAATCATCAAAAGACACTATGGATTTTGATCTCGCCGGCGCGACCCTGATGCCGGGGCTGATCGAGCCCCATTTACACCCCTCCCTGGCGGCCATCATGCTCCAGAACGAGATCATCGCTCCCTACGACTGGGAGTTGCCATCGGGGGTTAAAAAGGGGGTATCGGGGCAAGGAAAGTATCGTGAGCGGGTCGGCGACTCCATCAGCGAGGGCGCCAGGCCAGATGGGCTCTACCTCATCTGGGGCTACCATCAGTTATGGCACGGGGAGCTCTCCAGATCCGTATTGAATGATATTGCCGGCGATAAGCCGGTCGGGATCATCCATCGATCATTCCATGAAATCTATTTGAATGACGCAGCGATTACGCTGCTGGAAATCAAACAGGAAGACTTCGCCGGCAACCCCCAGGTTGACTGGGAGAAAGGACATTTTTTCGAGGGAGGGTGGCTCGCACTCGTGCCACGCATGGCGCCCAGGATAATGCAGCCGGCCAGGTACCTCGAGGGGCTGGCGACTATGTCGGCGATCCTGCAGCAAAACGGTATCACAACAATAGCCGAACCCGGATTCCCGAGTGCCAATTTCGATGCGGAACTTGCACTGCTGATGAAAGAGATGGCCCGAAACCCGCCCTATGACGTCTATCTCATACCGAGTGGCACCCAGCTGTACGGCATGAAAGGCGGCAACAAGGAAGCCAAGGTCTTTATGGAGACCCTGGCGACCAACGCGGCCTACAACAAGCCAAACGTGCGCTTCCTTCCCGGGCAGGTCAAGCTGTTTGCCGACGGCGCGATCTACTCCCAGCTGATGCAGATGAAAGATGGCTACACCGATGGGCATGAGGGGGAGTGGATGACGCCACTCGACCTGTTCAGGGAACAGATGCAACTCTACTGGGACAGCGGGTACAAAATCCACGTTCATGCCAACGGCGACCTGGGCCAGCAGATGGTCATCGATACCGTGAAGGGTTTACAGGCCGAGAGCCCGCGCAAGGACCACCGCTTGACGCTGCATCACATGGGCTACTTCACCGATGAGATGACAGGCCAGATGGCGGAGTTGGGCATGGAAGCATCGGTGAACCCTTATTATCTGTGGGCACTGGCCGACAAATACGCCGATAGCGGACTGGGTCCGCAACGGGCGCAAAACCTGGTGGCTCTGAAACTATTGGTCAATCGCGATATCCCAGTGTCCTTTCATTCCGACTTCTCCATGGCGCCGGTCGAGCCGCTTACGCTGGCCTGGACCGCGGTCAATCGCAAGACATCCCAGGGCACCCTGGTATCCCAGGATCAGCGGATACCGCTTTATGAGGCGTTGAAAGCCGTCACTGTATATGCCGCTCGAACCCTTAACCTGGAACACGAGATCGGTACGCTCGAAACGGGCAAGACAGCCAACTTCACCCTCCTCAGGGAAAACCCGTTTGACGTTGCCTCCATGCATCTCAAGGACATCGAAGTACAAGGGGTGGTATACAGGGGCACCTACCATGACAATCCACAGCCAAAGGCCCAGGCAGCTGGCAGGCAATAGCGCGACCGGGAGCCCTGGCTTAACTTGAGCCCCCCCTTGAGGTGCCTGCCATCACAAGCGTTGCACCTTGGTGCGTCTGGCGGTTCCCCAGACACTGCCTATACTGAAACCTGATCGTTTGCCGCTACCCACTGGCAACCCAATGTCCCGTGGCGGTCTGCCCAGGGCAATTCATAACTAGAAAAAGGACCAGATAATGGCCGAGTTAAACATGGAAAAGTTGGAGGAGCTCGCAGGTAAAGTTGTGGGCAATGCAAATGCAGCCTTGTCGGGACTGCTCGCTTACATCGGCGATCAAACAGGCGTTTATCGAGCCATGGCCGATGGCAAACCACGCACGGTAGATGAAATAGCCGGCATCGCAGGGGTCGATTCACGGTATTTGCGGGAATTGCTGTCTGCCAATGCGGCTAACGAGTATGTGAATTACGATGCGGAGTCGGAGCGATTCTATCTGTCACCGGAACAGGTGGCCGTATTCGCGACGGAAGAAAGCCCTGCCAATATGCATGGCCTGCTGCAGATAATCGTCGCCCAGTACGCGGAGCATGAAACCGCTGTCGACGTTTTCCGTTCCGGCAAGGGGCGACCCTGGGGCGACCAGCATACCTGCCAATTTTGCGGCACTGATCGCTTTTTCCGGCCGGGATATATTGCCAACCTGGTAACCAACTGGATTACTGCCCTGGACGGGGTGCAGGAGAAACTTGATGCGGGTGGAACCATCGCTGATATTGGCTGCGGCCACGGCTCCACGTCAGTCCTGATGGCTGAAACATTCCCAAACTCGAAGATCTTCGGCTATGACATACATGGACCTTCTATCGATGATGCCCGCGGTAAGGCGACTGCCGCCGGGGTAGACAATATTGTCTTCGAGCAGGCCGATGCCAGCAGCATTCCGGCAAATGGCGGCTACGACTTCGCCTGCGTTTTCGATGCGCTGCATGATATGGGCGACCCCGTGGGCGTTGCCCGTCACATCCGCGAAAGCCTGGCACCCAACGGCACGTTGATGGTTGTTGAGCCGCTCGCGGGCGACAGGACGGAAGACAATCTGCACCCACTGGGGGGCGTGTTTTATGCGGCGTCTACGCTCATCTGCCTACCCAACTCGCGCTCGCAAGAGGTCGCCTTATGCCTGGGCGCCCAGGCCGGCCCTAAAAGGCTGATAGGGGTACTGGAAGATGCGGGGTTTACGTCCGTTCGCATCGCCACGACTTCGGCGACCAATATCGTGTTGGAAGCACGCGCCTAGGATATACCTGGGGGCACCGACACATCATCACCGGTCCCTCAGAGCCTGCCTGGTTCTGCCTGGCGGAGCAATGCGCACTTTTCAGTCCTCACTCATACTCTCGCGAGCTCCACCTGGTCAGGATATAATCCAGACACCCCAACTCTATTCCAGGCATGGCTACTGACGAATGCCAGTCTGTGCAATGAGATCACCAGCCCATGAAACCTGCCGTTATTGGAACACTCCTGCTCGTCAGCATCGCCGCTGCGGGCTGGCTACTGATCGAGCAACCATCATCTCCTACGCCACCTGGTATTGAAAACAGCGCCGGCGATTCCGGGACCAAACGCGAGCCAGGCGCAGTAGCCTCGGGGCCGGGGAATGATGCTGCGGCTGTCGCCAAACTCGGCGCTCATGTTGAACAACTCAGGGATGCGCTGCAAGCGGTTGTCGTCGAGCGGAAAAGTGCGGAAGCTCAATTACAACAGGCAGAACGGGATGTCACTGCTCTAGAGCAGTTTATAGAAGAGATCAAGGCGCGTGGCGAAGACCCGGCAGACTACGCAGAGGAAGGACTGGCTCTATTTCAACCGGCCTTCTCTGCGTACCAGGACGCTTTCAGTAAACTGGAGCGAGCCGAGGCCATGGAACAATCCGCCACGCAGGAGCTGGCGACTGCGGAGAAAGCACTGGCGAGCGCACACTTAAGGGCAGACAACGGGCAATAGTTTTTCTCCCCTCCAGTTCCTGGCGGTGAAAAACGTTGCCCGCAGGCTTCGTCAGCCTAGGGCGCTACGCCACAGGCCTCGCTGCGCAGCACTTCAGGCGTCAACCCGGACAGGCCCTCGGTAAACTGACAGCCGAACAGCGGGTCAGCTACTTCAGCGGCATCCAGGATGTTGTCACCGGCCGGCCTTACCCCTTCGTTTACCCACAACACCAGGTCATCGAAAGTGCGGACCAACTCTTCCGGGGAAAAGTCGCAATGACTAACGCCGCGCGTAGCCCTGGACACCAGCAGGTTTGAGCGGCCCTGCTGGGCCACCTCTCTCGCGTAAATCTGCTGCATGGAGAATGGCACAAACAAATCTCCCAGCGTGTGCACTGACACCACCGGGATATCGATTCTCCCGGTAATCTCGGGGACACGCTTCAATCTCAGCAACCGGTTTATATTCACTCCACGGTCCCGCCGGACACGCAGTATGGTGTCATTCAGGGCCTGCTCATCTGCGGTGAGCCCGGGGTTGCCGTCCAATTGATAGACCCGATTCAGATTGTGGTAAATATTGCCGGACAGTATGCCGTCTGCAGAGCCATCAGAACCACTGAAGCCGAACAGCAGATCCTGGAAGAATGGAAAAGCCACGTCAAAGATCGGCCGGTCACCGCCAGAAATCTGTCGAGTCAGATCTTTCAGGGTCTCCCCTTCAGCAGTAAGCGAACTGGGATATGCCTCGAACAAGGTATCTATCACTAAAGGTACTGTCGTTGTAGCGTGGTTTTCAGCTGCAGGAAACTGTGACATCACGGCTGGGTTAGCAGCTGAAGCGATGGCCTCTGCAGCGTAGCCAAAGTCGCCAAAATACTGGAAAAGCTCGACGTCACCCATGACGCCACACATAGGAGCGGCACCGTCGTAACGGATACCGCCGGAAAGCTCGCCCAATGCATCGATAAAACGTCGGCAGGTAAGCCCTCTCTCACCCTCGGGGCAACGCACGTTCGGAAACATTTCGATCGCGGCGCCGGTGATATGACCACCCATGGAGAACCCGGTAATCAGCGTCCGGTTTGGCGCACCCACTTCCCTGGTGAAAATGCGCGCCAGGCGGTTGGTGCTCTCAACACCATCTTTCACGTCATAGCAGTTTTTGGAATAGCTGGAAGCCGCCCAGGCATAACCCTGCTGCAGAAAATACTCACGCAGTGGCGGGTTATCGACGGTCAACGGCTCAAGACCACCATCATCGGTGAAGCAACCACGAAACCCGTGTGCGTACATGACCAGGTCGCCATTCCAATCTACCGGGACTTCATACCGGTAAATGGCCCCGCGACTGTCCATGCCTTCTTTCTTAAGATATGTGTAGGGGGTCGCTTCAAAAGGCTCTGACTCCCCGACCGAGAAGACGCGGTCGTCCTGCGGTATCGATACAGATCGGGCTGCATAGGCCGGCAGGGCAGCGACTGCGATCATCAGTGCTGCAAAAAATACTCTCATCATTACACTATTATCCTTATCTTCTTGTGACTTCGATATGTGGGGTCTGTGGTTTGCGGGCACACCCTATCATTAACCACAGGACACCTCACGATTACACAGGACCTGATAATACACCCACCGCGGCAGCACACAAGTGCGGGCCAGCTTATGCCCGCATATTGAGCGGAGATACACATCGTCTGCTAGAGTAGAACAACAGTTATCAACTGCGGAGGATGAGTGAAAAAGTTGACTGAAGTGATACTGGCCAACGTTATCTTGCTGGTATCGGCGCAGGCACACGGTGAGGTGGTGTACGCCACTGCAGGCGGCTTCTCTCTGGAGGTCTCCCGCGATGTCAGCGTCGAACCCGGGGACGCCTATGCCCGGTTTTTACGTGTTGGAGAGTGGTGGAACGGGGCACACACCTGGTTTGGCGATGCCCGCAATATGAGCATCGACCCACAGGCAGGGGGCTGTTTCTGTGAGCGGGAAGGCGACAAATCCGCTTTTCATATGCTGGTGACCTATGTCGACCCCGGTAAGGCGATGCACATGGTGGGCGGCCTGGGGCCGCTACAGGGACTGGGACTGCACGGGGCCATGCAATGGCAGTTTGAAGCGAACGACGCCGGTGGCACCACCATCATTCATCGCTACCGGGTGACGGGGTATTACCCCGACGGCCTGGAGGCGCTGGCGACCGTGGTGGACCAGGTCCAGACGGATCAGGTCAATCGGCTGCAGGCGCGAATCATGGATAAAGCACCCTGAAAACACCCTTTAAGAAGCTGATCCGAACCTCTGTCATTCCCCGCGGTACGGGCTACACAAAGAATCCCTCTCCCCGTCCGCCAACAACAAGCCAGAGTAGCCTACGGCATCGTCGGCAGCCGGTCTTGTTCAATCCTCGACCAGCTCGCACAAGCCGCTGAACACCAACTCCCGGTAGCTGATCACGCCGATCACCTTGCCGTTCTCTACCACTGGCGCATTGGACAAGCCAAAGCTCTCGAACAAGCGGGCGCAGTAGCGCACGTCCATGTCGGGATCGATCGGGATCACCGGCTTGGACATGATCTCGTAGACATTGACCCGCTTCGGCGGCCTGTCCTTTGCCAGCACCTTCTTGACAATGTCCGAGAGGAGAAGGATGCCCAGGGCGTCGTGTTCGTTGCGTTTGTTAACGATCACAACCTCCGACTGCGCCGCCTTCATGACATCCAGGGCCTGCTTGACGGTTGCCATGCCATCCAGCTCCAGGTGTTTTTCGTGCATCACGTCTCGCGCCCTGATGATTTTTCGTTCCATCACAGCAAGTCCCCCACTTCATTTGAAATCTTTTCGGCCTGGTGAACAATGCCCACCGCGTCTTCCACATCCAGCTGGAAAGCGATGCCCGTGCCCGGTTCCGCGTCCAGCTGGCCGGCGCGGTTGATTTCCTCCAGTATCTGCCGGGAAAGGTGCTCTTCCACCAGTAACATCACGACGTCCCGCTGGGTTTCCAGCGACAGGCCGAAGAAAGTCTTGCTTACTTTCAGACCCTCGCCGCGGGCATTGTTGATGACGGTGGCGCCGGTCGCGCCGGCCTCCCTTGCGGCGTCCATCACGGTGTCTGTTTTCGTATCCTCGACGAAAACGATAATCATCTTGAAGTGCATGATGTCCTCCTCAGGTGTTGTCCTCGCGCACGCCACCCGGCGAACGCCTTCGAATGATTTTTGATCTGGCTTCCGCCAGCTGTGCATAGGCCATGACGGACATGATCGGGAACAGGCTCGCGAAAGCGATGAGCCCGAAGCCGTCTATCAGTGGATTCCTGCCCGGTACGGTCTCGGACAGGCCAAGGCCCAGGGCCGCCACCAGAGGCACCGTCACGGTTGATGTGGTCACGCCGCCAGAATCGTATGCAAGAGGAATGATCATTGGCGGCGCCACGGTGGTTTGCAGCACAACAATGACGTAACCAACAATGATGTACCAGTGAATCGGGTCGCCCACCACAATTCGGTAGCATCCCAGTGAGATACCGATCGCCACCCCAAGGGCCACGGAAATGCGCAGGCCCCATACTCCGATGGCGCCACCGGATACCTCATTGGCCTTGATCGCCACGGCCATAAGGGATGGCTCGGCAATAGTCGTACTGAAGCCGATCATGAAGGCGAAAATATAGACCCAGTAGTAGTCGTTCCAGGTGATATCGGCCATGGTTTCATTTGCCTGCAGGGCGCCGGCGATAAACGACGGGCTGGTAAGCTGTTCCGCCATAAGTCGGCCCAGGGGAAACAGGCACCATTTCAGGCCCAGCAGAAACAGGGAAAGGCCTACCAGCACCCAGGCGAACCCCAGGAGTATGGAACCAAAGTTCGCCGGCGGCCGGCGCAGCACGGCGAACTGGAAACCGAAAATAATCACCGCTATCGGCAGTACATCGGTCACCGTGTCGATGAAAACACTGAAGATTTCCACGAAAATGTCCATCAGATCAGCATGCCATAGGCCATGACAAATATTATCGGTGTCAGGGAAGCCAAAGCGATCAGGCCGAAGCCGTCGATCATCGGGTTGCGTCCGCGGATCGAGGAGGCCAGGCCCACACCCAGGGCGGTGACCAGGGGAACAGTAATCGTTGAGGTGGTGACGCCGCCGGAATCGTAGGCGATGCCGATAATTTCCTGCGGTGCAAACATCGTCATGATAACGACCAGGATATAGCCGCCGATAATTAACCACTGCAGCGGCCAGCCCTTGAGGATACGGATGACCCCGATGACGATGGCCAGCCCCACGGACAGGGCTACCGTGTAGCGCAAGCCATCGGCGTAATCGTCCCGGGCTACTTTTGTGGATTCGATCATGCCGCCGGTAGAGGCAATATTCGCCGCTTCCGCGGCCACGGCGATCAGCGCCGGCTCGGCCACCGTGGTGCCAAAGCCCAGGCAGAATGCAAACAGCGTGAGCCACAGCAGGCTACCCTTGCGGGCCAGGGCGTGGGCCATGGATTCACCGATCGGAAACAGGCCCTGTTCCAGGCCGTGGATGAAGAAGGTGAGCCCCAGTACCACGAACAATACGCCCATAAGTATCTGCGCCAGGTTTGGCAGTGGCTGCTGAAGGACGAGGAACTGGAAAAACGCGATCACCAGGATAATCGGCAGCAAATCGCGCAGGCTGCCCAGCATGGCCAGCAGCAGTCTCTTCAGTATCATCGGCACAGGGCGTTCCCCAAGTATTGCGACCCAGAATATCAGCTTAGCGCGGCGAGAAAATTGACTTCGGTAAAGTTTCTGTCGCGCCGGTGTGTTGATTTGCGTCCGGGATAGACCCGGCGACCACATGGTTAAAAATCGATCAGAGAATTCTCAAGTGATTGTTTTAAATGTATTTTCGCCAGTACCGCCCGGCGTATCCTGCCGAGTTTCCCCGATCAATACGGTTACCTTTATCCATCTGGCACCCAATTGAGGCTGAGCCAGGAACATCCAGCTTTCAAGTGCCCGGTAGCCTCCCGGATACCGGGCGTTGAGGTGCTTTCCATGTCCGGACCAGGGTGGAAATCTGGGCGCGGGCCACTGTGTTCAACCGGTATTGTTGAAAATGCGTCGCATAACTGTGCGCCGAAGACTGGACAGCCAACAGCGGGCTATACAGAATGGCAGCTCATTCAATTTTGTGGACTTTAATGTGACTCAGATGTTTGATGCCCTGGCGTTCAAGAACGGCGTCACCATGCCAAACCGCTTTATGCTTGCTCCCCTCACCAATTTGCAAAGCAATCTGGATGGCACACTCAGTGAAGATGAATACCGCTGGCTGACCATGCGGGCCAAGGGGGGATTCGGCCTCACCATGACCTGTGCCTCGCATGTGCAGGCTGCAGGGCTGGGATTTCCGGGGCAGCTGGGTTGTTTTTCGGACCAACACCTGGATGGGCTGTCCCGGCTGGCGGCCGGTATTAATGCGCACGGCAGCCTGTCTGTTCTTCAGCTGCACCACGCCGGAATGCGCTCCCCGCAGGACGATATAGGCGAGCAGCCCCATTGCCCCAGCGACAATGAGGAGACTGGCGCACGCGGTATTTCTCACCAAGAAGTCCAGCAGCTGCGGGATGACTTTATAGCAGCGGCGGTTCGTGCAGAGAAGGCGGGGTTTAGCGGTGTTGAGTTACACGGTGCTCATGGATACATGCTGGCACAGTTTCTGAGCCCCACGATTAATCAGCGTCATGACGAGTACGGCGGCTCTCTCGAGAATCGGTGCAGATTGCTACTGGAGATCATTAGCGGTATCCGAAAGCGGTGTCGCGCCACCTTTTTGCTGGGTGTCCGATTGTCGCCCGAGCGCTTTGATATTCGGCTCGACGAGATGCGAGAGTTGGCACAAAAGCTTATGACCGGGGGGGAGATCGACTTCCTGGATATGTCTTTGTGGGACTCCTTCAAAGAACCCGCGGAAGAAGGCTATGAAGGTAAAACACTACTGGAGTGTTTTACCGAATTGGAGAGAGGCGATGTACTGCTGGGAACGGCCGGTAAGATCCGCTCTGCAGACGATGCCCGTCGCTGCATTGAGGCTGGTGCCGATTTTGTGTTAGTGGGTCGCTCGGCAATCCTGCACCATGATTTCCCGCAACAGGTGAGCGCCAATGCGAATTTCGAGCCGGTCTCTAACCCGGTCACTGCTCAATACCTGCGCGATGAGGGCCTGGGAGACGCCTTCATCGCCTATATGTCTACCTGGGGCGGTTTTGTCGAAGGCTGATTTTCGGCGAGACATGCTTTTACACTCACTTTCATAGTGCCGCTGGCATTTTAGAATCCTCTCTCACTCTACCTTCTTGAGCAATACATCATGAATTCGGATAACAACACCGCCTCCAGCCTGGCCCTACTCATACGGATAGAATCCAGCAGGATATTTCAGCTCGCGGTTATCTTCATTATTATTCTTTCCGCGCTGGCGATAGGCGCGAAAACCTATGATCTGCCGCCCCTGGTCGAGCAGGGCCTGATTATACTGGACAAGGCAGTCACCTTGTTTTTCCTGGCGGAGATCCTTCTGCGTTTTGCTGTCTGCAGCGATAAGAAGCGATTCTTCCTCAATGGCTGGAATGTGTTTGATACCATCGTGGTTGTGGGTAGCCTGATCCCCATAGACGACTCCCAGGCCGTGCTGCTTGGCAGGCTGCTCAGGGTCTTCCGGGTATTGCGTTTGGTATCCGTGGTGCCGGAGCTGCGTTCGCTGATCGACGCGCTGCTCAGGGCGATCCCACGCATGGGCTATATCGTCCTGCTGATGTTCATAATTTTTTACATTTACGCCGCCATGGGCTCCCTGTTCTTTGCGGGAATCGACGAGGCATTGTGGGGCGATGTGGCGATCTCCATGCTGACGCTGTTCAGGGTAGCCACCTTTGAAGACTGGACGGATATTATGTACGCCACAATGGCGGTATATCCGCTGAGCTGGATTTACTACCTCACATTCATCTTTCTGACTGCCTTTGTCTTTTTAAATATGATGATTGGATCAATTCTGGAGGTGATGGGTGAGGAAAAAAATGCCCTGCAGACACAGCAGGCTCATGATGAGCGAGAACGAATGGCGAGTCAGCTGACGGCTGTGCAGCATCAACTTGATCAGTTGACCGCGCTAGTGAAGCAGCAAAAGACAGGCAACTAGAACGGTTCTAAGTATGCGGGCGACAGGAGACCAAACTTACAGGGGTATGGAATCAAAGAGACAGGTGAAATGCCTGTCTACAGTTTTCCCGCCGGCAAGTCGGCGAGCGCTCGATGTAGTTGTTGCTCATTAACACTGACGGTTTTCTCTCCATCAGTAATAGACCAGTGCCAGAATTGCTCTTTTCCCACCTTCTCGGTTAAAGGAGAAATGGTGATAGTCAGCTCCCGGGAAGGGTCAACCATGAAGGGCTCTGGTAACGGGAACAACACCTGGTCCCAATGAGTGGGCATATCACAGGGGCCTGTGCCAAGTGTCACTGCCGGGCTCAATTCAGAGCTGAACCAGCCGCACAGAGCAAAGATGCTGCTCCTTCTATCGGGTGTAACAGTGCCGGAAAACACTCTTGGCGTATCGGACTTGCTGATGCTATGCATATCAAGCGAACCCAAATGGGCAGTGTTTTTCAACACACTTTCAGGGTCCAGTGTCACCAAATCAGTTTGCTGGAAGGACACATGGGATATTGGTGAAAAATCAATCTCATAGGGTCGCTGCCCCAGGAAAGACAAATCGTCCAGTATGTCTTCGTCGCAGACCAGTCCGGCATGAAGGCTTACCTGTGCCGGTATCATTACCCCGTCTTTCTCCAGGTAGCGATCACGTACGGCAAGCAAGGGTTCGAGCATGGCCTCATAAAACAGGCAATGACCCATCCACTCCGAGACGATGACATCAACTTTTTCAGGTAGCTGCAGAGATTGATGGTCGTCATGATAAAAAGCAATGTTGTCGAAACGATTTAGTTCTGCGATTTCCTTCGCTGTCTGGATAAACGGGGACCGATCGACGGCAATGACTTTCTTCGCACCCGCTCGCGCTGCAAACATTGCCAGAATCCCGGTGCCGCAACCGAAATCGAGCACAGAGTGTTCAGGCCTGACCAGCTCTCGAATGGACCGCTCATACGCATCAGTACGCACGACATCCTGCAACATCACCTTATGCATCGCTACATCGCGATAGGACATGCGGTAGTTGCGTGAATTTAGTTCCTTTTCGTTGTCGCCGCTCATACAAATCCCGCTATTGCCAGTTATGCCCCTGCAGAGAGGGAAGGCATAGTATCAAAAAGGGCAACACTTGGAAGAATGTAGAAGAATTGGGGTGCCTGTGTGCCGTCAAAGTGTGCGGCGTCAAAGCCCAACCACAGCTCTTCGGGGGCGGCCTGTATCCTCCCCTCCACCTGCCTATCTGGCGTTGTGTCTGTTGGCGATGATCCAGCAAGTGGACCTCAGCCAGGAGGCATTGGCCTGGCTGGTAGTGCGGGTGATCTGCATTCCCTGCTACCTGTTCGGCAATGTTGCCTGGTGTACATGGCAGTCCAGCTGGTCTGAGCCTCTCGCCCTGGCTGGGCTTACAGTTCTGCCAGGAAGGCAGTAAGCATAGTGCTGACGACGTCCGGCTGCTCTTCAGCGGCGCTGTGACCAACACCCTCCAGTAGTACCTTTGTGCGCAAACCGGGCAGGTGACTCTCCAGCTTTTCGTAGTTCGGCATAAAAAACTCCGCCGCCGGATCTAGTGCCCCACCAATAAAAAAGCTGGGTTGCTGCAGTTTCATACCGGCCAGGAAGCGCGTCTGCTCCCAACTGTGATCCCTCGCCCGGTAATGGCCCAGCGGCCCGGCAAAACCGTTTCGACTGTATTGTTCTACGTAGTACTCGATCGCGGTATCAGATAGCCAGGCTGGAAGTTTTTCCGGATCGAACACCGTGTCGAGGAAAGTCTCGCGCTGGTCAATGAACAGGCGCCAGCGCTCATCACCAATGGCATCGCCAGAAATCGAATAGTGAATGCTGCGCACGGTCTTGCGGACGTCGGCACCCAACTCGGCATCTGCTTTACCGCGCTGCTGGAAATATTGCTGATAGAAACATTTCCCGGTTTTCTCCGCCATCATCTCCCAGCTGGCGCTGGGTCGCTGTTCTTCGCGTGGGGTAACCGGTGTATTGAGCATGCCCAGCGCCCGAAACAGATCCGGTCGCATCTGCGCCGCCGCATAGGCCACCCAGGCGCCAAGATCGTGGCCGATCACTACCGCTGACTCTTCACCCACCGCCTGCACCAAACCCACCAGGTCGCCCACGCAGTGGACCATATCGTAGGCATCGTGCCCGGTCGGGCAATCACTCTGACCAAAGCCGCGGATGTCCGGTGCTATTACCCGATAGCCGGCGGCTGCTAATGCGCGGACTTGCCGACGCCACATGTACCACAGGTAAGGGAAACCGTGCAGCAGGATGACCAGAGGACCCTGCCCCTCCTCGACATAGTGAAGGCGCACGCCATCAAGGGTGGCAAAACGGTGATTAAAGCCCCGGGGGTCATCAGTAGAGTGTGGTACCGACATCAGTTACTTCTCCCGGCTCAGGCTGCGCAATGCCAGCCGGCGACAGAGGCCCGCTCCATGTAGCGGTGCGTCGGCGGATAATCCATGACCGCGTAGTGCTGGGTACTGCGGTTATCCCAGATAGCTACACTGTTTTTGCGCCAGCGAAAGCGCACCTGGAACTCCGGGATATGCGCTTGGCTCATCAGGTACCTGAACAGCTCGCCGCCAGCCTGGGTGGCGTCCTGACCGAAGCGCACCCGTTCGGGTTTATGGTAGTTGGTAAAATGAGTGGCCCAGGCACCCAGCACCAGTATTTTCTCACCGGTATCGGGGTGGGTCTGCACCACCGGATGCTCGACAGCGGGCCACTTGGCGCGAGTATTGGCGTGCTCTTCCTGCGGGATCATCGCGCTCATGGTGTCCAGAAAACTGTGGCTGGCCCACAAATCGGCGATCTCTGACTTGACGTCATCCGGGAGTTGTTCATACGCCATCACCATATTGGCCCACATGGTATCGCCGCCAACCGGCGGACATTCGATACAACGCAACACGCAAGCCCTGGACGGCACCTGGCGCCAGGTATTGTCGTGGTGCCAGGTGTTCTCATAACGGCCACCGGGTTTGTCCGGGGTCTTATAGATTTGCACCAGGCCGGGCGTGGTATCCGGAGTAGGCAGTACCGGGTGATCTTCAAGCTCGCCCATACGCGCGGCAAATGCGACGTGATCCTGACCGGAGATATCCTGGTCGCGCAGGAACAACACCCTGTGCTTCAGCAGTGCTGCATAGACTTCCTCGAACAGGCCATCATCATGAGCCGCATCGCGCAAGCTTACGTCGAGCAGTTCTGCGCCGATATTGCAGGTAATTTGTTCAACACGCATGAAGGCCTCCTGATTATGGGTTGGGATAGTGTGATGTCTGGACAGACTAATGGCTTTGAGGGTCGCGAACCCCCCCCAGTGCTGGGGGTACTACTCGAGAATTCCCAGCATGCGCGCCCTGGCCAGCAAGTGCTGACGGGTACCCGCCTGCAGTTTGTGGAACATATTTTTCAGGTGCCACTTCACCGTCTGGTCACCCACGTCCAGGGCGAGGGCAATTTTCTTATTGGACAGGTTGCCCGCCAGCAATTGTAAAACTTCGGATTCCTTGGGAGTCAGTAAGGCGTTTGCCACCACCCGGGGCTGGTCCTTACCCTGCCTGACTGTGGACTGGACAGCGGCCCCTGTATTGGCCGAACTTTTTGCCGACCCGGCCTCAGCGCTCTCTGCAAAGGTGGGGTAGGAATCCACCGCAACCCGGCCCAGGCCAAGCGTGTTCGCCAGGCTCACAGCTTCGTGAATGATCTCCTTACAGTCGTCACCGCGCTGCTGGCCAGCAAGCGCCCTTAACAATTGCACCTGAATGGCATCACGTACACGGCGCAGCCGCTTCAATAGTGCATCGACAACTTCCAGCTCCGGAATTACCGTATCCCAGCGATAGCTGACAATGGCGGCATAGACTCGAGCGATACCGTATTGGGAAGCAACCAGAGGCTCCAGCAACCCCCAGGTCGAGCGCTGTTTCTCTTCCAGGGCCTGCAATGCCGCCAATCGCGCCTGGCAGGCCTTGTCCTGGTGGCGCAGGGCCAGCATGCGGATCTCTTCTCCCAGGCTCGCGACGCAAAGCCGCGGCAGACCCCGCGAATCCCCAATCGCCCGCAGCTGCTCAATCAAATCATGGGCCTTGCTCTGTGCCCCCGAAATAGTGGCCAGTCGTGCGGCCGTCAGGTAACCGTGGATGATCGCGTCGGGCGGCGCGTGTCGTTCAAGTATGTCCAGTCGGTCAGCCAGCAACAGGCTGGCCTCGTCGAACAGCTCGCGCTCCCACAGCACCGCAGCCAGTGTTGCCGCAAGCATCGCCGCGATGGGGCTACGCCTGCCGGACTCTATTTCTGCCCGTGACAGCGCCTGGCGCAGTACGTCCTCTGCGAGCGCCACCTGGCCCTCCCAGAGATAGGTAAACCCCGATAGCCAGGCGGTCCAGCCCTGTGCGTAACTCAACTCAGGCGCACGCGAAAACTTACGCAGCCGCTGCAGCAAATGGTTGGCATTCTCAGGCTTGCCGTTGAACAGCTCCAGCACGGCCTGCAGATTGGTGCCAATGATCTGCTGATGCTCGGGCTGTTCCTGCAGCGAGTCCCGCCAGGGTGCGATGGCGTCGCGCAGTTGCTCAAAGTCGTCATCGAAAAACGCCGCAGTGGCACAGATCTGGCCGGCTTCACAGCGCAGCCCCGGATCTGCCCCGGAATCTTTCATAACCGGCGTCACGAACTCGGCGGCTTCGGCGTGCCGCTCTCCCTGCGCCAGCGCCCAGCCAATGGCCAGACTCAGTTGAGGCCGACGCTTGATTTCGTCTTGCGGCAGGTGCTCGAGCCACTCCAGTACCCGCGACACCCTGCCCTGAGTCATAATCCCGTGCAGGCAATGCTCAACGAGGTCGAACGCAACGGCCTCGTCTCCGGCCAGCCGCGCATGCTGGGCAGCCTCCTCGAACAACTCGTGCTCAGCCAGCCACTGCGCCGCGCGTGCATGCAATTGCTGCCGATGTTCCTGAGGCAATCTCTCGAAGCGCTCACTGAGAAACTCGCGGGCAATGGGGTGAATCCTTACCCACTCGCCGGTTATCACATCCTGGAATATCGGGGTCGCATCGCGCAGCTTGGCGAGCATGTCTGCGCTGTGGTCGTTGTCCGTCAGCCACTGGCACAGTTCCGGATGCACCCGCTCCAGACAGGAGATGGTGACCAGGAACATCACCTCGTCGACCTCCAGGCGGTTGACCAGGACTTCCATAAAATAGTGCTGGAGGTCGCCGCTGCTGGACGACAACTCGGCAATGGCCTCACGCAGGTTAGCCCGCTTCATCACGCTGGACATGGCCAGTTGCACACCCAGCGGCCAACCCTCGGTCAACTCATACAGGCGCACGCAAGAGTCCTTGTCGATCCCCGCTGCGGGGCCGGCCTCCAGCACCTGGGCCGTCTCCTCCAGGGTGAAGCACAGGTCATCAGCGTAAAGGTGAAGAAAACGCCCACTGGCAATCAACTCGGCGAAATTCAGCGGGAATGACCGACGCGAGGCGAGAATAACCCGCAGATTTGCCGGCGCATTGAGCAGCAGCGCCATCAACAGGGTCTTCGCGGTCTCCTCGGGCAGGCTATGGGCATCATCCAGGATCAGCTCCACATACACCGCCATGCTGGCCACCTCAGCCAACCAGACTGTCAATGCCTCCAACTCGCCACCGCGGCGAACCGAGTAACCACTGCTGTCGCGAACAAACTTACCCGAACCACTGCCAATACTCAGGGCCACGTCAAGCCCGCGCACAAAACTGGCGGCGTCATCGTGTTCATCCAGGGTCAACCACGCCACGATAGCACCCGACTCCAGTGCCTCCCGCCGCCACTGCAACAACAATGAAGTCTTGCCATAGCCCACGGCGGCCTGCAGGGCAATAAAAGCCCGGTCACTCTGGTTGCCGCGGTTCAGGCCCAGGCGCTGGCGGTACAACAAGGAGCGGGACGCCTTGGGGGCTGTGGCCTTCAGGGTCAGGCGAGGGTCGTTGGTATGTTGTTTCATATAGCCGGAAAGTCTAACAGTCATCCCCCCCTTCCGGTACTGCCTTACCCCACCTCATGGGGGGGGGCGGACCAAACCCGAATTGCTAAAGTGCCGGACATTGACCCGCGGTCGCTGCATTGAAGCTTGAGCAGCAGCAAACAACGCAGACGGGTTGTGAGCAGCTCACCCAGATCCTGGAGATCCTGAACATGGCAAATACAATCAAGGGCGTGGTGTCGCTGGGTGCATCCCTGCTGCGCCCTACTCGGGGCCTGATCGCTGTTGGGCATCGCAAAAAGCCAAAAAAGACCCTGGTACTGTATGAGGCAGAATACTGCCCGTACTGCCGTTATGTGCGCGAAGCCCTGACCGCACTGGACCTCGATGTGCTGATCTACCCCATCCCCAAAAAGGGCAGCCGCTTCAAGGAGAAATTGATCGCCACCGGGGGCAAGGCCCAGGTACCGTTCCTGCTTGATCCCAATACAGACGCCAGGCTGCATGAGTCCGAGGCCATCGTAAAGCACCTGTACACTGAATATGGGCCCAAAGATGCGAAGATACCCGCGCTGGGCATCAAGTCTTCCCTGAACGCCACCCTGCTGCGTGGCGGCAAGGGTATGTTCGCCACTCCGGGCATGGCGCCTGAAAAGCCGCTGGAACTTTACTCCTTTGAAGCCAGCCCTTTCGCCCGCCTGGTGCGCGAGACCCTGTGTGAGCTCGAGCTCCCCTTCCTGCTCCACAACGTGGGCAAGGCGCCGGGAAAGCTGGACGAGTGGCTGCCGCCGGAGCTGCGTCAAAAGCGCGGCTATGCGCCAGAAACCAAAAACCGCAAATTATTGGCAGAACGTGGTGGCAAGGTAATGATTCCCTACTTGGTCGACCCCAACACCGGAACTGCCATGTACGAATCCGGCGACATTCAGCGCTACCTGCGCACCACCTATGGCCCCTGAATCACTGAGGAAACTACCATGCACAACCCCGTAACCGTAGCCAAAGCTGTAGCCTCACTGGGAACATCTGTTCTGCGGGTCAACCGCGGCCTGGTCGTAAAAGGCAACCGCAAGAGACCCGTCAAAACCCTGGAACTGTTCGAGGCCGAGTACTGCCCCTATTGCCGCCATGTCCGTGAGGCGCTTACCGAGCTGGATCTGGATGCCATGATTTACCCTATCCCCAAGAACGGCAAACGCCACAAGGCGCGTCTGAAACGAATGGGGGGTGAAGGCAAAGTACCGTTCCTGCACGATCCCAACACCGGCGTAAAAATGGGCGACTCGGAAGCTATCGTGAAATACCTCTATGATGAGTATGCGCTGGAAGGCGAGCCTGTACCTGAACGTCGCATCCTGACGTCAACTATGGCCACGCTGACCCGCGGCAAGAGCGGCATGTTTGCGGTTCCCAACAAGCCCGCCAAAAAGCGCCTGGAGCTCTACTCCTTTGAGGCCAGCCCGTACGCCCGACTTGTACGCGAAGTCTTTTGCGAGCTGGAAATACAGTATTTACTGCACAACTGCGGCAAGACCCCGGGTGGCCACTCCGATTATTACCCGCCGGAGATTCGCCATGACAATATGCACAACTACATGCCCGGCACAGAGAACCGCCGCAAGTTCCTGGAGCGGACAGGGTTTATCATCATGCCCTACATCTTCGATCCTAATACCGGCATTGAGATGTACCAGTCCACAGATGTTATGGCGTACCTGCGCGAGACTTACCAAGCGTGACTAATGAGCTGTTGAGTCAGGCCGTCGGGCCCATCATTGCCATCTTTCTGGTTGCGGCGATGTTCAGCCTCGGACTGGACCTGACCCTGCGGCAGATCGTGGGCTCACTGCGAGACAAGGCACTGGTGACCCGGTCCCTGCTGGTCAATCTGCTGGCCGTGCCATTGCTGGCACTTGCGGTTACCGCCCTGATCCCAATGGACGAAGCGCTGCGCACCGGCATTGTGGTGTATGCGATTGCCGCCGGCACGGAAGGTGGCCCCAAGTTTGTACAGATAATCAGGGGCAACTCCGCTTTCGCTTTCGGGCTACTGACGCTTTTGCTCGTTTTCACTGTCGCTCTCGTGCCGTTGATAATTCCCCTGGTAATACCCCATGCAGAAATCCATACCGGCGCCCTGGTGATCAAATTGCTGCTGGTGGTTGCCCTGCCAATCTGCTCGGGGCTGTTCATCAATGGCCGCTACCCCGGATTGGCTGCCCGCCTGAGCCCACTTGCGCATCACCTGGCGATGCTGCTGCTATACGGCCTGTTTTTTCTGCTGATTTACGTCAACTTCAGCGAGATTGCTTCGCTGCAGGTAAGCGCCCTGCTTGCGGGACTGTTGTTCTTCGCACTCGCCTTTACCGCGGGCTACCTTGCCGCCGGGCCAGACCGACACAATCGGCGCGCCCTGGGGATTATGACCTTTGCACGCAACGGCAGCATCGCCATGCTGATTGCCAGGGAGGTTTTTAGTGACGAGCCTCAGGTACTGGTGATGGCGACTATTATGACCGTCGCTTCAGTCGTTATCGTGGTAGTGATAGTCAACGTTTTCAAACGTCTCGACCTGTCAGGTATCAGCCAGACTGAACAACACTGAAAGCACCGCCAGGAAGCGGTGCCAGGTTAGGAAAATCAGCAGGGATGCGGCGGCCACAAGAGTCGTGACACAACAAATGGATCAGGATGCTTTGCCTTGCTCAGGCTCGTCATAGTGCGCGACATAATCTATCATACTGCCCCACACTTCTTTGAAAGGCCGTTTGGCCTCGCGCGCCAGTAGCATGACCACCACCGGCGCCGCCGACCAGAACACACCACTCATTACGATCTCATCCAGCAGGTGGCTGTCATTGGCCGGGTTGCCCTTCATCCGCGAGAGCATCGCATCCCAGGTATTGGCGCCGCGATTGGCTATGTCCATCACCCGGGCAACGAGTTCGATCTCCTTGATCTCGTGCGCGTCGTAGTGCTGTTCAAGTTCGGCGCGCAACTCCTTAGAGACCGGCCCATAGTTGGCCGATACCAGCGCACGCACATAAGAAATGGCTACCCACTTGCTCCGGTCGAAGCCCTTTGGGTCCATGTTCTCGATATGTGCCAACTCCTCCTCCGGAACGCCGGAAAGATAGGCCCACTCGTGATGACCCCAGGTGCAGTAACGGCAATCATTCAGCTTCGCTACCGCAAGCATAAGCTCTTCGCGAAAACCCGGATCCAGCTCCTGCTTGCCCCATATCTGATAGATCATGGAAGCCTGCGGCGCCAGGGAATACAGATTGCCGACGAACTCACGGGCAGTCATGGTGCGCTTGCGAAAACCGCCGAAGGTGGTTTTGGTCTTTTTCACCTTCTGGGCGCGAGGTTTGCGCTTTCGAATGGGCGTCGTCCGCCCTGACTCCGGCGTAACTGCCTGACGACTGGTTTTGGCTTTCGCTTTCGCTTGTGTTGCGGGCATCGTTCGACCTCGGCTTATGAATTTATTGACTGCGCTCAAATTGTTGTCGGCTGGTCTCGCGCACCGTGCGCCGCAACACTTTACCCACGGGGCTCAGGGGCAGCGCCGATACAAAGTTGATCGTCCTGGGCACGCTGTGGCTGGGTAGTCGTTCCTCAAGGAACTTGAGCAGCTCTTCCACCACTGTTTCTGCCTCGCCGCGCAATACCACTTCAGCATGCACCCACTCACCACACTCGGGGTCCGGGATGCCAACTACCGCAGCCATAACGACAGTCTCGTGTGCCATCAGTGCGGATTCGACCTGATTGGGATAGACATTGCAGCGCTTATGAACAATCGTATCCTTGAGCCGATCGAGCACATACAGGTAACCGTCTTCATCCAATCGACCCATATCGCCCGATTTCCAGAAGCCATCGCAGAATTCCTCAGCGGTTTTTCCAGGGTTGTTCAGGTAGCCCATACAGATAGCCCTGGATCGCATCCAGATCTCACCGTCCTGTCCGGTAGCAACGGGCTGCCCGTCGTCACCGACTATCATCAGCTCAATACCCGGCACCACACGGCCGGCGGACGACAGGTGCGCCTCGCTACCTCCGGCATCGGGCATATGCTCGGCCTTGCTGAGCACACTTACCGCACCAGCATGTTCAGAGCTGCCATATAGCTGGATGAAGATGTTGCCAAAACGCTGCTGCAATTGCTTGAGCCGGGTGGGGCTCATCGGCGATGCCCCGTAGTACATCGTCTGTAACGATGACAGGTCATGCCTGGCCACCTCCGGATCATCCAGCATCCGGTATAGCATGGACGGTACCATCAAAGATGCAGTGACCCGCTCACGCTCAACCGCGGAGCAAAAGGTCAACATTGAGCGGTCATTCATCGTAATGGTACAGCCGCCCTTGAAAAGCACCGGGAAGAACACCATGCCACTGGCGTGGCTGATCATGCCGAAGTGAAGCAACCGCTCCTGGCGAACAGCGACCGGATCGGCCATCGCAAAATGAAGGTCCCTGTTAGCCATAAAGTTGTCAGTGCTGTACATGACTGCCTTGGGTGCACCGGTGGTTCCGCCGGTAAACCGCAGAATCATACAGTCAAGGCGATCATCGCTTACAACGTTGGGATTGCGATCACTGACGCCTTCCAGCAAGTCCCAGAAATACAGTACGTCAGGGAATTCGGGCGGAGGAGGATCCATACTGACGATGGTGAGCCCGTGGTTTTTCAACAGTTCATAATGTGAAGGTAACAACTCGGCTTCGATGAACGCTGTCTTGGGTTTTACCAGTCCAATCTGGTTCTCCTGCACCTCCGGGGAGTCCGTGGTATTGGTATAGCAGGCACAGGCCTCCCCTTTATAGGCGGTGAAAAAACCCAGCAGGGACAGGTTGTCGTTATTGAGGATAGTGACCCAGGTATCGCCCCGGCGCAGGTCCAGGCGATCGCGCATCATATTGACAATACGATTGGTCAGCCGGTGAAACTCCCTGTAGCTGTAGCGGCGATCACGCTCGATATTGACCACGCACTCAGCGTCGCCGTATACCCGGGCGAGATTCTCACTGACGATTGAAAAGTCTAGATGCATTCGCTTATCTCCCTAGTACCAGACGCGCAGTCCAATTGCAGATTATCTGTATATACTCTAGCCCAAACCCACGATAGTGAACCCCCCGGGATGGGGGGGCCGGGGTGGGGGGTATCGACATACACTGGCCCCGCTCAGCAGCACCCGCGTATAGGAGAGTAGCAATGACAACGCCCAACCAATGGCTGGCCCAATCCAGCATGATAATGCGCTTTACCGGCTGGTTTCTCGGCATAGGCCTGGTCGCCATGCTGTTCATCTACCCACCCGGGTTTTTATGGGGGACCCTACCGGAGGGCTTCCCGCACATTGGCCCGGCACACCCGGAATCACCCTATGATGCGCTGCACCCCTACCTGTATATGCTGGGCGCCATGTACCTGGCCCTGGCCATCCTGCTGATTCGCGGCGCCCGGGAGCCAGTGGCCAACAGCGCCCTGTTTGACTACGGCATCCTGGCCAACCTGTTGCATGGGCTGGTAATGGTGCCACAGGCCTTTTACTACCCCAACGAGCACGCCCATATTTGGGCCGATATTCCCGGTGCGCTGGCGATCAGCCTGTTGCTCTGGTATCGCCATCCCAGGCGCATGCCAGCCAGCCGCTCCGGCGCCTGAAAGTCAACGCAGCATGATGCTCGACACCCTTATCATTGGCAGCGGATTTGGCGGCAGTGTGGCCGCCAATCGCCTGGCGCTGGCCGGGCAGCAGGTGATGGTGCTCGAACGCGGCCCCTGGCGCGATTCGGTGCCCGTCAGATCGATGGGGATCGAACGGCGTTCGCCCTACCCTTATGGCATGAAGGCCCTGACCCACCTGTTGCGCAACGCCCAACTCGGCGGCAGACGGCTGACGTTCAACAAGGCGGGGATGTACGAGTTCTTTGCCTTCCGCGGACTCTGGGTACTGGCAGCATCGGCGGTGGGTGGTGCAAGTACTGCCTGGGGCGGTCTGCTTGAAACGCCCCGCGACCCGGATTACTGGGCGGATTGGCATCCAGAGCTGGTGCCCGCCAGCATCGAAGCCTACTACCCCAAAATCTTCTCCGACCTGGGGGCGACGCCTTTCACTCGCGACCTGTCGCTCCCCCAGTCGATCTGGACGCACATGCCCAACACTGCAGGCAGTTGTGCACCCGCCGCCGAGCAGCCGAACATGGCCATACTGCTTCCCGAAAATCTGGCCGAGGCAGGCCGGGCGATTACCACCGAATCCGGTATCGAACGCCGCTACTGCGCCTTCGATGGCGACAGTTTCCTGGGCTCCCGCAGCGGCGCGAAGGCCTCGTCGGACTTCGTGTACCTGGCACCGGCACTGAGCAAGGGTGCCAGGGTACGCGACCTGTGTGAGGTCACCCGTATTGAACCCATCCGTGCGGGGACCGAAAAAGGCTACACGGTGTATTTCAAAGATCTGGCCACAGGCAAGCAGGAGGAGATACGGGCCACCCGAGTGGTAATGGCTGCCGGCACCATGAACAGCATGCGCCTGTTGTTTGCCAATAGCCGTTCAGCCAGCGGACTAGCGCCAATGCCGGCCCTGGGGCAACGATTCGGCGCCAACTGCGACTTGATGGCCGCCTGGATGAGAAAAAAAGGGGTTTGGTCGAGCTTCAGCTCAACGCCATCACTGGGCGCGTTCACCGCAGCAGGTGTTGAGAATGCCGAATTCGGTTTAGGCGGGTTTCCCGGACTGGATACTTTGCCGTTGCCAGCGTTCGTAAAACGCAGATTGGAGCGCTGGATATTCACCTATGGTATGGGGGCTGACAGCGGAGCGGCCACTGCGAGTTTTGACGGTAAGCAATTGAACGTCAACTATGACCAACATCAGGAGCCCCTCATTGGGGAGATACGCCAGGCGCTTGGCCAACTGGAAAAGGACAGCGGCGAAAGGATACGGGTCCTGCCCAAACCGGTCACCGTGCACCAGTGGGGCGGCGCCGGTATCGGCTCCGATCCGCAACAGGGCGTGGTGGATCACCGGGGCGAGGTCTACGGCAACCCGGGATTATTCATCGCCGATGGCGCGGCATTGCCTGCCGCTGTCGGCGGGCCACCCTCGGTGACCATTGCAGCCTGGGCGCACCATGTAGCGGATGGCATCAGCTGATCCTGTGGGTGGCGCACCGAATTAGTAATTTATCCATAATATCAGAGACTTGATACTTGCTACCCGACAGGAGCTTCACTACCCTGAATCGGTATGAAAGACGTCATTTACCTGCTATTTGACCTGCTAAGGACAATGGCCAAGCTAATCCGACCTGGCTGTCATCATCAGGCCCTGTACAGTGCTCTCTTTCCACAATATGCGGTCTTGACCTGAACAAGGACGCTGTTCGACGCATCCTTGCTGTTCATTACAAACTAGATCCCGCTGACCGCGGACCTTCCTGGCTTACTACTGTCGGGCACGCAAAGGATAGTCTATGGTGCATCGATCTGTTCCGCGCCGAGTCCATTACATTGAAGAGTCACTGGATTCTGGTAGTGATGGATCAGTACACCCGCAGGATTATCGGTTTCGCAGTTCATGCAGGTGATGTGGACGGACCAGCAGTCTGCCGCATGTTCAACAACGCCACATCAAGGCGGGGCTGATCGAGATGGCGCGACGCCAGTGAGTTCAGACTCTGGAAAAGTCGTTGGTATCAATAGCTACCGATGGCAAAAGCATTGTCGCTGTGTGTTTCAGCTGCCGATAGCGGCTTGAAGTGCTATCGCCAGGGGCAGGTACCGCAATGGCGCCGGGTACCTTGGTGTTGAGAGCGACGCCACACAGCGCGGTCAACAGCGCCACCAGAACACCGGCAAAAATGGCGACCATGTGCATATTGGGCACTGTCCTGACATAATCAGCCACAATGCAGACTGCGACGGCCGAGCCGCCGGAAAAAATTCCCGAACTGACCCTGCGCGCCATTGTTACCGGCATCTGCCTCGGTGCCGTCCTGACTCCCTGCAATGTCTACGCTGGCCTGAAAATCGGCTGGTCCTTCAACATGTCTATTACCGCCCTGCTACTCGGGTTTTTATTGTGGCGGCTGTTGCTGCGGGCGGGATCCACGCGCCCGTGGATGCTGCTGGAGAGTAATATCTCCCAGACCACGGCGTCCTCCGCTGCATCGATCATTTCCGGCGGGCTGGTGGCGCCTATTCCGGCGCTGGCGCTGGTATCGGGTCTGGTACTGTCACCGGGGCCCCTGATGGCCTGGGTATTCGCTGTCAGCTTTCTAGGTGTCTGGGTTGCCTGGTACCTGCGCACACCGCTGCTTTACCGCTCCGGCCTGTCTTACCCCGCCGGCACCGTCACCGCGGAAACCATGCTGGACCTGTTCGCCGAGGGTGCGTCCGCAATGCGACGGGTCAAGGTGTTGCTGACTGCGGCGGGGCTGTCGGCTGCGCTGAAATTTATCGACAGCCTGGTGTGGGCCATACCCCGCTGGTCGCCCGGCGCGCTGCCCGCGAAGCTGAGTTTTGTGCTGGATCCATCCCTGTTGTTGACTGGGTTTGGTGCCATTATAGGCCTGCGTGCGGGGCTGTCCCTGCTCGCAGGAGCACTGCTCGCCTGGGCGGGGCTGGGGCCCTGGTTGATCGAAACCGGCCAGGTAATTGGAGCACCCACCGAGGCCAGTCTTTTTGTGCCGCTGGTGGAGTGGCTGCTGTGGCCCGGTGTGGCGCTGATGGTGTCGGCGACGATAAGCAATCTGCTGGCGCGTATGGTGAAGAGCAAGCGGGGCGGGGTTTCCGACGTGTCCTCCCCGGTTGTAACTGACAGTTACCGCACAGCCCGTGCCCTGGCATTCTGCGCGGCAGCCGCGCTGGTGGTTGCCCTGGAGATTGCGCTGTTTGGTATTACTTTCTGGGCCGCGGTGCTGGCTATTCCGATGGCATTTTTCCTGGCCGCGGTGGTTGGCCGCGTGGTGGGCGAGACCGGCATACCCCCGATCGGCGCGGTTGGAAAACTCTCGCAGCTGAGCTTTGCGGTGATCGCACCAGCCCAGGCCACCACCAACCTGATGACGGCTAATGTCGCTGGCGGCGCCGCGGGCCAGACTGCCGACCTGCTGAATGACTTCAAGTGCGGAATGCTGGTCGGCGCCACGCCTGCGCGCCAGGTGGCGGCGCAGTGTGTTGGAATCGCGACCGGCAGCGTGGTCGGCTCACTGGTCTACCTGGCATTGATACCCGACCCGCAGGCCATGCTGCTGACTGCGGAATGGCCCGCGCCCGCTGTAGCGACCTGGAAGGCCGTGGCGGAAGTGCTGATGACGGGTCTGTCGTCTATACCTGGTGCGGCTCTGACCGCCGCTCTGGTGGCGGTCGTGATCGGGACGGTTTTAGGGGTGCTGGAGGCAGTACTGGCGCCGGTTCTGGTGCGCTTCCTGCCAAGTGCCAGCGCCCTGGGCCTGGCCTTTGTCATTCCTGCTTCCACCTCGCTGGGCCTGTTTTACGGCGCTTTACTGGCTTTTTTGTTATCCGTTTTTTTCCGCAAGTGGTCGGCGGCGTTCCTCGTCGCCGGGGCCGCTGGTCTGGTGGCGGGAGAGAGCCTAATGGGCGTGTTCCTCGCTGCGCTGAGCATGGCGACCTGAAGCGATCAGTTGCCGTTGTCACCGGGATCGTCCAGCAGCGGCGCCTGGGCATAGAGCACGAGCAGGCGGGCGACACTCTCAAGACTGTCGCGATGAGTGCGCTCGTAGCCGTGGGTGGCGTCGGTGCCAAACGTAACCAGCGCGTGGCGCACGTCGTGGCCGGCGATGATGGCGGAATTCGCATCGGAATAGTAGTAGCGGAAAACATCCGTCTGGTGGTTGACGTCGTGATCGCGGCAGAGACGTCGCAAATGAAGGGTGAGCTCGCGATCGAAAGGCCCGCTGGTATCCTGGGCACACAGTGTGACGCCGGTTTCCCTGGCATTCTGCCCTGGTGCCACGGGACCGATGTCGATGCCGACAAACTCCGCCACCCTGTCATCCAGGGAAGCCCCTGCGCCGGTGCCAACCTCCTCGGTCACGGTGAACATGAGATGCAGTTCCACCGCCGGCACCAAATTGTGATCAAGCAGCGCCTTCAGCGCGGCCAGGTTCGCCGCCGCCCCGGCCTTGTTATCGAGATGCCTGGCACTGATATAGCCGGAGTCGTCCCACTCGGGGTCGGTGTCGAAAGCGACAAAATCACCGGGTCCGATACCCAGCGCACGGGTGTCATCGGCGCAGCAGACCGGCTGGTTTATCCGCACTTCCACCTGGGACCATCCCACCGGTAGCTGGTCAATCTGCTCGTTGAAGGCGTGGCCGGAAGCCAACAGGGGCAACACCTGGCCCCGGTAGGTGGAAGTTCCCGAGAAGATTGACACCCGGCCACCTTCTGCAAACCGGCTCGACCAGCTACCGACAGGTTTCAGCGCCAGGCGCCCGCAGGGTTTTATGGCTGAGACCGTGGCGCCTATCGTGTCCAGATGATTGGCAATGGCGCGGGCGCGGGTGTTACTTCGTCCAGGCAGGCAAACCTTTATGGTGCCGCGCCTGCCCAGAGTGTACTCCACGCCGAGCTGTTCCAGGCAGCGGCCGATGTAGCGAACGATTTCGTCGGTGAAACCGGTGGGGCTGGGAATGGCGAGCATCTCCTGCAAGCAACGGTGAAGATAATCCTCATCGATGGGCAGCGGCTGCAGCGGACTGGTCATTTATTCCGCCGAATGACATCGCCCGTGTCCAGCTCGATGCCGTGCGGAGAGGGCAGTCTGTCGACATCGATCTGGTGGCTGAAATCTGACACTGTAGTGGTGGAGGTGTCGTGCGCAAAAGTGGGTTGACTGCACATATAGTTCAACAGTAAGCGCATCATGTTTTCCAGGCTCTTGAAGTGGGTGCGTTCCACGCTGTGGGTAGCGTCCCCGGCGTAGGCGACCACGGCGGTGCGCACGTCGTGACCGGCGGCGAGTGCCGCGGCTGCATCGTTGTGGGAGGCCGCCAGCACCCGGCGCTGGCAAGGAATACCGTTGTCATCGGCCAGTTGCTGCAGGCGCGCAGTCAGGTGGTAATCATAGGGCCCGGAGGCATCGCCATAGGCAATGGTAAGACTGTCGTATGACAATGCCTCGGTTGCCGGTACTGATGCAAAATCGACGGTGACCAGTTCGCTGACCTCGGGCAGAATTGCACTGCCGGCACCGCTGCCTACGGTTTCGGTGACGGTAAATAGAACATAAATGTCGTTGGGTAGATCAAGTTTCTGTTCGACCACCTGCCTGATCGCACCTAGCACGGCGGCGACGCCAGCCTTGTTATCGATAGTTCTCCCGACTATATAGCCGTTATCGAGTATCTCCGGCCTGCTGTTGCAAGCGATGAAATCACCTACCTCAATGCCCAGCGCACGGGTTCCCTCCTCATCCAGTACCGGCTCGTCGAGACGCAGTTCGATATGATCCCAGTCCGAGGGTGTTGCCTCGACCCCTATGTCGTGATGCGCGCCCCAGGTCACGGTAGGCAGCAGGGTGCCCGTATACGTCGCGTTTTCAGCAAACAAGGTTACCCGGGTTCCCTCGGCGAAGCGACTGCTCCAGTGGCCAATGGGCGCCACCAGCAGGCGGCCGTCGGGTTTTATTCGCCTTACCATGGCGCCGATACTGTCGACATGGTTCACCACGGCGCGGGCGGGGTCGCGGTCACCGCTGGACACGCCGGGCAGGCGCGCCCTGACAGTGCCTCGCCGGGTGATGTCGTAGTCCACCTGCAGCGACTCCAGTTGCGAACAGATATAGCGACTCACTTCATCGGTGAAGCCGCTGGGACTGGGTATGGCCAGTAACTCCAACAAACTGGATTTCAGTTGTTCCCGATCAGTCACTGTTGCTCACTCCGCTCTTGTCTGGGTCATGCACACTGGTAGACAGTGGAAAAAGCAGGTCTACGAAACGCTGCTGTGTTGGTTGCGGCTCGTGGTTGGCAAGCCCCACGCGCTCGTTCGCCTCGATGATTACGTACTCTGCCTGAGTCGGGTCGGGCACAATAAAATCCAGCCCCACGACGGGGATATGTAAGTGTTTTGCCGCCTTCCTGGCCGCTTCTATCAAGGCGGGGTGCAACTGCTGCGTGACGTCGTGAATAGTACCGCCGGTGTGGAAATTGGCGGTTCTTCGCACTTTTACACAACGCCCCATGTCGGCCACCGATGCCAGTGACAGCTCCTGCTCCGCCAGGCAGGCGATGGTGTCGTTGTCTATGGGAATGCTGCTCTCGCCCTGGGAGGAGGCGCTGCGGCGGCGGCTCAGCTTTTCAATGAGCTGCTCCACTGTCAGTTTGCCATCGCCGATAACCTCCGGAGGTTTCCGAACTGCGGCAGCCACTACCTCGTAGCCGATGACCACTATGCGCAGATCTTCGCCACGGTGATACGATTCCAACAATACCCGGTCGTGGTGACGGGAGGCCTCGGCGATAGCCTTTTCCATTGCCGTGGGGTTATCGACAGCAACTGTAATTCCAGCGCCCTGCTCACCGACCGTGGGCTTTACGACGATTTCCTTGTGCTGCTCGAGAAACGCCACATTGTTATCAGTTCGCCCCGCAATCTTGTAGGCGGGCGTCCGTATCCCCGCACGTTGCAGCCAGCGGTGGGTTACCAGCTTGTCCTGGCAGCGGCTCATTGCCACCGCCGAAGTCAGCTCACTCAACGATTCACGACAATCTATCTGCGTGCTGCCCCGGCTGAGTCGAAAATACCCCTCTTCGGCGTCCAGGATATCAACGGAGATGCCGCGCGAGCGCGCCTCATCCACGATAATACGCGCGTAGGGGTTCAGGTCTTCCTCCAGCTCGGGGCCCAGGAAGAGTGTTTCGTTGTAAGCATTCTTGTTCTTGATGGCGAAGGTGTGAATCTGGCGGAACCCCAGTTTCTCATACAACGTTTTTGCCTGCTCGTTGTCGTGCAGAACGCTAAGGTCCATGTAGCTGCAGCCCCGGTCCAGGAAATAGTCCGCCAGGTGGCGCAGCAATAGTTCGCCGATACCCGGGTGTCGTGCTTGTGGGTCCACGGCCAGGCACCACAGACTGGAACCGCGTGATGGGTCGTCGAAAACACTGATATGGTTGATTCCCATGACGGTACCGACCACCGCGTCGGTGCTGTCGTCAACCGCAACCAGCCAGACAATCTGGTCGGAAATACGCTGGGCCCAGATATACTCGGGATCGGTGGGTACCATGTCGCGTTTCAGGTAGAGCTCGTTGACGCCCCGCGCCTGCTCGATGGACGCCACCTGGCCGACGGTAATGCCCGAAGAGGTCGCCGGGTCTACCAATGCCGCTTCCAGGTCCAGCCGGTAGGTGTCAGAGGGATCTAGAAACAGGGTCTGCGGGGCGGCTGCCAATACCACGTGCGGATCGGCCACGTACATGGCGATATCGCGCTTGCCGGGGGATTCATGTATCAGCTGATCCGAGATGTCCTGGGGGCGCTTGAAAGTATGCCCCATCAGGACCCGGCCCCAGCCGCAGTCGACGTAGGCGTTTTCCTGCAGCTTCACTTCACTGTGTTGTTGCTCTTGTATCGCCGCCAGGTGCTGGTATGAAGGTGGCTGGTCTGTAAAACGCATATCCGCTCTCCACGCTGATCTGGTCATGGTCATACCCCCTGGGCC
The DNA here is from genome assembly GCA_963765545.1 of uncultured Gammaproteobacteria bacterium. Taxonomy (GTDB): domain Bacteria; phylum Pseudomonadota; class Gammaproteobacteria; order Pseudomonadales; family Halieaceae; genus JARRPM01. The sequence goes on from CAVXWW010000004.1 coordinate 2,267,345, forward strand.
TGCAGCCACAGTTCGAGCAGCCCCACCTGCCACAGTTTTGAACCCCGCAAGGGTGTAATGTGCTCATGGGGCGCGTCGAGGAGTGTTTGCACGTAATCGTAGCTGTACAGTCCTCGCTGCCGCGCCGTATCACTGAGCAGTGCATCCCTCACGTAGTCCAGCAGTGAACCCTCCAGGTATTTGAGTGCGGGCACGGGGAAGTAGCCTTTTGGGCGGTCTATAACCGCGGCTGGGATTACCGAGCGCGCCGCTTCCTTCAATACTTTCTTGCCGCCGTCACCCAGCTTGTGCCGAGAGGGTATGCGCGCGGCGTACTCTACCAACTGGTGATCCAGGAACGGCACCCGGGCTTCCAGGCCCCAGGCCATGGTCATGTTGTCGACTCGTTTCACAGGATCGTCGACCAGCATTGTAGTGATATCAATACGCAGGGCCTTGTCGACGGGATCATCCGCACCGGCCGTGGCGAAACGGCTCCGCACGAAGTCACTCGCGTGATCGCCCTGCGCGTAGGACTCGCTCACGAGGCGGCAGTAGTCGGCATAATCGCGATCGAAAAAAGCCGTGCGGTAGTCTTCGAAAGGCGATTCACTGCCCACCATGGGCGGGTACCAGTGATAGCCGCCGAACACCTCGTCGGCCCCCTGGCCGCTCTGCACGGCCCGGCATTCCTTCGCGACTTCCCGTGACAGCAGATAAAAACCAATGCAATCGTGGCTTACCATCGGTTCGGACATCGCTGCGATGGCAGCCGGAAGCTCCCGCAGCAGCTCATCGGCGGGGACATGAATTTGTCGGTGCCGGGTATCAAATTCTGCTGCAACGATGTCGGAATACTCGAACTCGTTGCCCTTTTCATCGTTCACGGCTTCAAATCCAACCGAGAACGTGTGCAGGCCATCCGTGCCCGCTTCTGCCATCAGCCCGACCAACAGGCTTGAATCAACCCCTCCCGATAACAGTACACCGACGTTGACGGCCGCCAGCTGACGCTTGCGCACCGCCAGCCGCAATTCCTCGAGCAGACCGTCGCGCCAGTCCTCAAAACTACGCGCTTCTTCCTCCCGGTTGCGGTCAAAAGACAGCTGCCAGTAACGATGCTCCTGCACCCGGCCGTCTGCCTCGATCATCATGGTGGTGGCGGGGGCCATTTTACGCACGCCGCTGATGATGGTTTCGCCGGGGGGTACCACCGCATGGAAACTCATATAAAAATTGAGTGCCCGCGGATCGATCGTAGTGTCGATGTCGCCGCCGGCGAGCAGTGCCGGCAGGCTGGAGGCGAAGCGCAGCCGGTGCTGATCGCGGCTGAAGTACAGCGGCTTGATGCCCAGGCGGTCCCTGGCCAGAAAGGTGCGACCGCTGTCGCGTTCCCAAATGGCAAACGCAAACATGCCCTCGAGGCGGCCAACGAAATCCTCGCCCCAGGCGTGGTACGCCTTTAATACAACCTCGGTATCACCCTCCGAATAAAATACATAGCCTGCCTGCTGCAGCTCGCTGCGCAGCGAGGGGTAGTTGTAAATCGCGCCATTGAAGACAATACCCAGGCCCAGCTGAGAATCGATCATCGGTTGCTGGGAAGCGCTCCCGAGGTCCATGATGCGCAGGCGGCGGTGACCGAAGCCTCGGTTGCCCTGCACAAACATGCCTTGATCATCGGGGCCACGCGCCTGCATTCTGTCGTTGATCGCCTGCAGGCGATCCGGGTCAATTGGCTGATTATCAAAGCGAATTTCACCGCAGATACCACACACGGGTTAGCGTCCTCCCTTAAAATGGACAAATAATACGTTGAGCTGTATATATTATTACAATTGAGATAAAAAATCACGTGACGGTATTTTTGCAAAAAAAATGCTTATTATCACTTGCTCACCCTGTTCTTATCTGGATGATATGCTTAGAGGGCATAGTATATCCGGGCTCCACATGTGCCGGGCTTCTTGTGTCAACGAAAATCCGGGAAATCCCGGCGGCAGGGGCGGGGTAGCCAGTTATGAACGAACTTGAAGACCATGTGCTGATGGCGTTGCGGCGTATCATCCGCGCCACTGACCTGCACTCCCGGGCCCTGGGCAAGGACACTGGGCTCACTACTCCCCAGCTGGTTGTCATCCGCGCCATCAAGGAGATGAAGACGCCCACGGTGTCGGCAATAGCGCGGGCGGTGAGCCTAAGCCAGGCTACGGTCACTACAATTTTAAACCGCCTGGAAAAAAAAGGCCTGCTGCACAGGCAACGCAGTCGGGAGGATCGACGGGCGGTGATCGTCCAGTTAACGGCAGCGGGTAAAGCTCTGTGGAAAAATGCCCCCGAACCTTTGCAATACAGTTTCACCCATCGCTTCAAGAAGCTTCCGAGCTGGGAGCAGCACAGTATCGTTGCGGCGCTGGAGCGGGTTGCAGCCATGATGGATGCGGAGGAACTGGACGCGGCGCCCATGCTGGCCCTGGGCGAAGATGTGCTTTGATCCAGCGAAGAGACAGCTTAAGCGGCTGGTCCCAGTCATTTCTGTGCTGATTAAGTAGCCGGCCCCCGCTGGTTAGTGAACGTTTAGCGCGTCTTTGTGTACCAGCTTTACTGGGGACAGTGTTTGCGCTTCAGGTACTGGTGGTGAATCAGGGCCCCGCGCAGGCCGTTTTCAACACCACCGACCTGCGCGATTCTATATCGCGCCCTACATATGATATGCAAGCTCGATCATCACTGCCCAGGGGTCGTCATTCTTGCCGACCACGCGCAGATCGCGCGCGCTTGTCTTGTCAACGGAGGCATCACCCACATTAAACAGGTTGGCATTAAGGTCAACCGTGTTGCCACTGGTGAGATCGTAGGACACGCCTGCACCCACGCCCCAAACCCGGTCCATCCTGATGGAAAACGTACGATCATCATCGTCGACCGCCTGTGACAGGTACATGGCGCCAATTTTATAAGTGAGCCGGGGGTCGCTTGCGGGAAACCCCGCACCGACTGTCAGGGCATAGAGGTCATTGTAAATATCGGGGGTGTTGATGTTGACATTATTGCCATTGAGCTTGATGTCACTGACTGAAAAATCGGAGAATTTCATCCACAAACCGTCTACGGTAAAGTACTTACCCGAATCGAATTCGTGGTAAACACCGGCAAGTACACGCTGTGGCAGGGTATTGGTTATCTCCGTATTGATGTTTTTCAAGCCCAGTTCTGTGGCGACCTCGTCAAATACCGGATCCAGGTTGCGCAGGCGCACATTGCCGTCGAGATCGGCGTCGGAATCACTGGTCCAGCTGATACCGGCACGGGTCTGGGGCGTGAACTCGTAGAGCACTGACAAGGTCACGTTGATTCCCAGGCCATCAAGATCCGAGGTGATCTTGCCGTCGCCCTCCTGGAAAGGCTGGGGAATCTTTACCTCGCTACTCTCGGAGGTATAGTTAAAACCAATCGCGCCGCCCAGCGAGAGCTTCTCACTCACCCGATAGGATACCGCGGGTGTGAGAGCGACATACACCAGGGAGAAATCGACTGTCTCATACCGTCCGGACCAACTGCTGCCATAGTTCGAACCAAAGCCACTTGGCACGGTTAAGGACAGGCCCGCATGCCACTTGTCGTTCAACTCGCGCACATAGTAAATCGAGGGGATGATCATCGGGTCTGAGCCCTTGTCAGGATTGCCCCCGGGCACCGTAGTCTGGTTGGAATCAACCTCAAAATCCGCGAAGCCCTGCGCAAACATGGTCTGCACTGTCATTCGGGTACCCTTCAGCCTGGACATACCCGCCGGTGCGGTAAAGGCACTCTCAGCGTTGTCCGCCTCGGCAACAAGCCCGGTCAGCGCCGGCGAGCCCGCAAAAACGCAGGGTGAAGCTACCATGGCAAGGCTAGCGGCAACCGCCAGCAGTGATTGCTTATCCCGATAGTGTTTTTTCATCTAGTCGAACCTGTAGAGCATGCCAAAGGAAACAAGGCCAAAAGTGGAGTCGTAAAAATCAATATTGCTGTCGTTATCCTGATAGCCCACGGTCGCGTTAGCTGTCCAGTGCTCCAGGCCAAAAGGCCGGGTATAAAAAGCGGTGAACACACCACCTATCCTGTCTACACTCCCCTGCTTGTTATAGATGGGGTTGCGCGAGTTCGACTCAAGGTTCTCGTAAAAGACCTGGCTGACGAAGAGCCAACGATTTTTTTCATAGAGATATTTCAGCGCATAGGCCATCCCGTCTTCCGCCATGGCACTGCCGTCCAGGTCCCTGTCCACCCATCCGATGGTCGGCTTCAGGCGATGCTGTTCGTTGATTTTCCATTCATAAAGCAGATCCACATGGTAGACCTGGCCCTCACGTTTGAGGGAATTCTGCTCCGCCTTACTCAGCCCCAGGTCTTCACCGCTGCGCTCATCGTCGATCTCTATTTCTGTTGATGACCACTTCAACTCAAACCCTGTGCCGAATATGCGATCGAATGCCATATGCAGGCCACTAGCCGTTCGCTCGGTATCCCCGCGTTTCGCATCGACAATATAGGGGTCCTTCCAAACATCCAGGGGCAGGATGGAGCGCGACAAGGAAACATCAAGTACAGTGATGCCGGGAATTTCCTGGCGAACTCCCAGGTGGTTTCGCAGACTCGTTTGCAGGTCAAAGCTCGTGTAATCAGCGACCAGGTTGCCAAGGTAAAACTGGGTGCGATTTTCACCCAGGGTATAGGCCAGTTCGAACTGGACACCAGGCAGGAAAAACTCTTCGCTGTCCGGACTTTCGTCCAGGCTGCTGATCTTTTCCTGGCCAAGGTCGATATAGGCAATACCGTCTATCATGTTGCTTTCGGAGGTACCGGCCCCGGCTGCCAGGTTGACCTGACCCCGCCAACCGGATTTTTCTGGTATCTGGGGTACTGCCTGTACCGCTGTGGCTGTCAGCGCAGCGCACAGTACTGCCACTTTCGATAATGCTCGCTTGCTCATTGTCTATCCTGTTAGCGGTAAAACAGTGGAAGGGTCAGCTATTATGCCGTGTAAAGCGCTCAGGATCATCATCGGTCATTTGCTGCTGCGAAAACGCGAGAACATGGTGTTGGAGCCACGCTGCTCTTACTGCACGGACGGTAGCCTCATCCAGTTCACCAGCCAGTCCAGTCCGGTAACCATAGCGCCACAGGCCTGACCCGTGGGTTTGACTTCAATCATTTGCCTGCACCACCCGGCGCAGCGTTATCAACTTTGCAGGCCATACAACAGTATCCTTTCAATGCAACAATGTAAGAAAAAATTCGATCACCACCGCATTGCTCAAATCGATAAAGAGGGCTCCGATTAATGGCACGATGATAAACGCCTTGGTTGAGGCACCACTCTTCTGCGTAACGGCCGTCATATTAGCCATAGCGGTTGGCGTTGCACCAAGCGCCAAGCCAACATAACCTGATGAAATCACCGCCGCATCATAATCAGAGCCCATCACCCTGAACACCACAAAATACGCAAATAACAGCACTGCCAGTAGCTGCACCAACATGGTCAGCAGCAGAGGGCCTGCAAGGGCACTGAGACTCCATAACTGTAAACTCATCAGCGACTGCGCCAGAAAAAGGCCAAGACAAAAGTCCGAGACCAATGCCACCGTGGGGCGCAGTTCATTCGTCTCGACATTGGGCAGTATGCGCGGCACGGTATTGGTCAGGATAATGCCCGCAAAGAGGCAATACACAAAGTCGGGCATAAACATATTGAACTCTTCAGCAATCTCCTTCAGATAGAGCCCGACACCGACCGCCACAAATATCCAGAATATTGTCTGTAGCAGTCTGTCCACGTCGATCAGATCATGTCTGTCAAAGCGCCGGCCAACAGCCAGTGGCTGGTCATCCGCAGATGACAGCCCATGCCTGCCAATGATGTAGTGCGCCAGGGGTCCACCCAGCAACCCACCCAGAACCAGACCAAAGGTAGAGCAGGCGATGGCGATCTCTGCGGCATGCTCAATGCCAAAACGCTGCACAAAAACCGGGGACCAGGCAATACTGGTGCCATGACCACCGCTAAGACTGATGGAACCCCCCAGCAAACCAACATGGGGGTCCATGCCCGTCATCGTAGCGACCGCAATACCATTGAGGTTCTGTATGACCAGGTATGCTGCAGCCATTACAAATAGCAGGATGAGAGCAGGGCCACCCTTTACCAACATTTCAATCTTGGCACCCAACCCAATCGTGGTAAAAAAGATAATCAACATGAAATCACGACCCGCCAGGTCGAAATCCAGTTCCACGTCTGTGCTCCAGTACACCAGACTGATAAAAATGGAAGCGAGAATGCCGCCGGTCACGGGTTCGGGAATATTGTAATCGCGCAAAAATGGGATGCGCTGATTGAGATCCTTACCCAGAAACAGCACCATGATGGCCAGGATGATTGTTTCGCGTATATTAAATTCCATTATTAGCTCGTGTCCCAACAGTCAGCTAACCATAGCAAAACTGCATTCCCTGTCCAATGCGCTCCCCGGCCGGGCTGCTTGCTGCAGATTAACAAGGACGTTCAACCAGCTGGCCCCGGTCGGCAACGGGCTCGCCATAGGGCAGCAACTGCCATGACAGAAGTATAAGACGGATAAAAGGGCTATCGGCGAAAAATTTCTTTCAGTATCCCGATGCGTTAAATGCATTGAACCAGGCGATGGCCATCCAGTATGCTCAAATCACGCTTGCATTGGTCCACTTGCAAATCCTTTGTGGTCGTTTCCAGGCTGTAGCCCACAGAATTCCATGCCGACCAAATGTTCAGTGGCGTCCGGGCTGATTGAACGGCGATAACGCGGGTTCTGTTACCACGCGCCTGCTACCACGCGCCTGCTACCACGCGCCTGCTACCACGCGCCTGCGCCCAGGTCATACCCGATACAGCGGGGCAGGCTCTGGCGGCATGACACTCGGCAAGTGATTGTACTTCCGCATTCGAGATTGACCTGGCGCCTCTGCCACGCCTGGCTGGCGTGACCAGTCCGCGATAGCGATGGTTCGGCGGATGGCCGCCCCGAGCCAGGAAGCCATGATATCGCGTTAGATTGACTCTCGGCTTTGGTCGGACCGCGCTCGGGCCAGAGCGGCCAGCCGCGCAATGAAGCTGAAGCCTGCAGTCTTTCAAGCGGCCACAACTGGCGGGCGATCTATCACGACCCGGGCAGTTTACGATCGACCACCCTGCCCGTTCATTACGTGCTACCGGACCGGCTGATCAGCTGTCTCACGCGCGAACAAGCTAATCCATGGGTCAGGAAAATTACGCTATCGCTGCGTTAATCGGCGGGCTGCACAACAATCATCGCCTTCACAGCCTCAAACGCGCGCTCGGCGATATCACCCATCTCGGCGTCTGTCCTGTCCTGAATCGGGTGCTCGACAAATACCTTATTGGCAGCAAAGCCCAATGACTTGGCCTGCGCCAGATCAGCCTGACGAAATTCTTCAGTTAGAATATAGCCACCGGGAATACCGCGACCTTCAAGATCCATAATGTCATGCAAACTGCACGACGTGCAGGAACCTCAGTCAGCCAGGGCTTCAACTACAGCGTCACACTCCATGGCAATCTGCTGTTTAACTTCCAGCGGCGCAACCCGTGTCATTGTGGGTTTGGCATAGCGCTTAACGCTGACGCCTTCGGCAGTAAACAATTGCTCGAGTCGATCAAGCAACACGTCGCCGCGCGGCTTGTTGATATCGAGCAGGCCTACCGTTTTTCCTTCCAGCGAAGCCAGCCGCGGCAGCAATGCCTTACTGGCTGCGCTTAGCTCAGCTGTTGGGTCCAGAAATACTTCTGTCATATAACAATCTCCTTGCTTACGGGTGAACTGCCAAAGTCCCCACTGGCCAACCAACCAGGAATAATGGCGGAAAACAGGCCGGCCGTACCACCGGCGCGCACGATATTGATGCCACCGGGTTTGAACTTGGGCAGTTGCATATCCTTAACGAACTCTGGCATGCCCTCGGCAATGCCGCCAACCCCGGGTTGCAACTCGCTCCCAGGACGGGTTGTGAACTCCATCAGAGTATCAATTACTTTCTGCTTACTCCAGCCGGCATCGGCAAAGATCCGCTGGTGCTCCGGCGCAAGAACGATGAATACATCGCTGTGAATAGCAAACTTTTGATGCCCTACTGTTAGCAGGCTCGCCGCCAGCGAGCGGCACAGTGACTCTGGATCACGTGACTTCTGGTCTGCAATACCCTGCACTCCGTCAGCCGCAAATAGCGTTACCGTGGATTGTTCAGGGCTGAAGCCTCGTTGCACGGCAAGCGACTCCCAGCAGGAATTCTCTTCGTCTTCGGCAAAACAGAAGGTGTATTTACCCGGATTACCCAAGGTAGCGCGATCGACCCCCCCAGGCTTGCCGCCACCGACGTTGCGGATAACCAGTTGTAGCGCCCTGCCGATCGTGGCGTTGGCCCGATTGCCCTGACCCAGAGCATTGCCGCCGCTGTTCATTCCAATCGCTCTGGCAATGGGGCCGTTAACGATCACCATCGGACCCGAAAACCAGGTGGTGGCCAGCAATCCGTGCATGCAGAACTCATCAATCAGGCACGCTTCCACGGCCGCGATCACCACGGGCAGGTACTCGGGTTTGCAACCGGCCATCACTGCATTGATTGCCACCTTCTCTACCGTACAGGGTTGAAGATCGGGAGGCACCTGGCCCAGCACCTCCGCAGGATCACGACTGGTGCCAGTAAGCATGCGCACGACTCTGAGTTCGGTGGGAGGTACAACAGGCAGCCCATCACTCCAGCCGCGCTCAAAGCAGGACTCCATGGGATCCTCCATGTCTCCGACCACGATCTGGCGTGATTGCAGCTTGATATCACCAAATCTGAGCGCGAGCTTCTCAGGCATGCCCGGCTCGACACTTTTGGAACCGCAGCCCGGACGGAAACCCGGCAGTTCATCCGCCAGTTGATCCTGCTCAAACAGTCTTAGCCATTCGCTCCTGTCCCAGCCCACGGTGCGCTCTGTCTCAACACCCTCCTTCATGCGAATCACGGTGGGTACGGTTTCAATTTTCAGGCGCCAGGACTGCTCGAGATTACTGTCGTCGCCAACTTCGGTCACCGATTCGGGAAAGCTCGGATCGTCCTGACTCCACACCTGCAGGCTACAACCGGCCGCCTGCAATTGGGCGAGAACGGGCTCAACCAGAACGCAGGTGGGGCATTCGCGTTTTACAACCACAATATAATTCGCGTGAGTATTAGTCATGGCATCCCGTGGTGGAAAAAATTGTACAATCACATCAGTGTAGATGACCTGGTGCCAACCGTCATTAGCAAAGTCAATTGGCCAGGCACCGATTTCAAGTTTCTCGTTCAGGACCCACAGATATGACCGACCCATCCGCCGCTGTATCCCCTCATGACTATCGCCAGATCCCCTCCATCGACGTCCTGTTGCAGGCGATGGCTGAAGAACTGGGGCGCTGGGGTCACGCGCCTGTAACAAACGCGCTGCGAGATATCACTGCAGCGCTGCGCGCAGACATTGCTTCTGGGCTCAAGCCCGATCTATCAATCGATGCCATCAGGCGCGCAGTGAACACGCAGCTTGCGATCGAGAACCAGCCCACTCTGACCGCTGTTCTCAATCTCAGCGGTACGGTGCTACATACCAACCTCGGCAGAGCAAACCTGCCCGAGTCCGCGATTGAGGCGATTATCAAGGTTGCCAGCGCACCCAGTAATCTCGAGTTTGATTTGGCGACCGGTAAGCGCGGCGATCGGGAATCGCATGTGGAAGCGCTGATCTGCGAAGTAACAGGCGCGGAAGCCGCCACTGCGGTCAACAACAACGCTGCGGCTGTGTTGCTAGTACTCAATACTCTCGCGCTGCACAAGGAGGTGCCGGTATCGCGTGGCGAGCTGGTAGAAATCGGCGGCTCGTTTCGTATTCCCGAGGTGATGACCCGCGCCGGCTGCACGTTGGTGGAAGTGGGCGCAACCAACCGCACGCATTTGCATGACTTTCGTGGCGCTATTGGCGCTGACACTGCACTACTGATGAAAGTGCACACCAGTAACTACCGGGTAGAAGGATTTACCTGTGACGTGGAGGAAGATGAACTGGCGGCGCTGGCCAGCGAGCACCAAATCCCGTTTGTACACGATCTTGGCAGCGGCAACCTGGTTAATTTCCGTGCACTGGGTTTGCCTGATGAGCCAACCGCAGCACAGGCATTGGCCAACGGTGCCGATTTGATTACCTTCAGCGGCGATAAACTGCTCGGCGGTCCCCAGGCAGGCCTTATTGCCGGGCGCGCCGACCTTATCACGCAGATAAAGCGCAATCCGCTCAAACGTGCTCTGCGACTGGACAAGATGACACTGGCTGCGCTGGCAGAGGTGCTCAAATTGTACCGCGATCCACAAACGCTCACCGAGCACCTGCCCACATTACGCCTGCTGACCCGCCCACAGCGCGCGATACGCGACCAGGCGGAGGCCTTACTACCGGCCGTGCAAACTGCTGTATCACCTTACTATGACGTGGCAGTCGCCGACTGCCTCAGCCAGATAGGCAGCGGCTCATTGCCGGTTGAAACCCTCCCAAGTGCGGCTTTGCACATTGTTGCAAGATCTGGCCAGGACAAGGATTTGCGTCATTTGGCAGACACACTGCGTCAACTACCACTGCCGGTTATCGGACGTCTGCACAAAAACGCCCTGTGGCTGGACCTGCGCTGCCTGGAAGCCAAACAACAGCCCTTGTTCGTTGACCAGCTGGGCTCCTTGCACCTGTGATCATTGCCACCGCGGGTCACGTTGATCACGGTAAAACCTCCCTCATCCGCCAGCTGACCGGCGTTGAGACCGATCGCCTTGAAGAGGAACAACGCAGGGGACTGTCCATCACTAACGGCTTTGCGTACCTCGCACGCCCGGGAGAGATACCGCTGGGCTTTATCGACGTGCCCGGTCACCAGCGTTTCATGAACAACATGATTGCCGGTATCAGCGGTATCGACACGGGTCTGCTGGTGATTGCGGCGGACGATGGCCCCATGCCGCAAACCCACGAGCACATGGACGTACTGGAACTGCTCGGCGTCGATGACCTAATCGTTGTTATCAGCAAGATAGACCGTGTGGATGGCTCGCGCCTGGCTGCACTGGAACAAGACATTACAGACATGCTCGCCAGACGTCCGTGGACCAATTCATCAATCTTTTTTGTGAGCAGCATCGATGGCGCCGGCATCGATGCTCTCAAAGCCGAGCTTTTAGATCGAGCTGAGCAATCAGTGCAGCGCTCGTCAACAGGGCGTTTTCGTCTGTCAATTGATCGCGTGTTTTCGGTCAAAGGCGCCGGCCTTATCGTAACGGGCACCGCAGCAGCTGGGCGTATCGGCGTAGGTGACACACTGAAACTGCTGCCTGAGGATGTTGAGGTACGTATCAAAGGTATCCGGGTACACGATCAGCACAGCGATACCGCGCTGGCGGGACAGCGCTGCGCCCTGAACCTGGTGGGCAAACTGGATGCAGCATCTGTGGAAAAAGGTGATTGGCTGGTGCAGCCTGGCGCAGCGCCGAGCAGCACCCGGATGGATGTACAGTTTTCCATGCTCTCCAGTGCGCCGTTTGCGCTCAAGAATCATGCGCCAATCAAGCTGCATATCGGTGCAAAGCGCATTGCGGGACGTATCGTCTTTCTCGATCCAGAGCGAGCAAACACGCAGATTCATCCGGGTAGCAACTGCCTGGCGCAGCTCGTGCTCGAGAGTGAGGTCTCCTCGCATTGGCGTGAACGCTTTCTACTACGCGATCATGCCGAGAACGTCATTCTCGGTGGTGGTATCGTGCTGGATCCACTCGCCCCACGCAGCGGCAAGAGCCGGCAGCAAAGAATGACCTTCCTGAAAGCGATGTCTGCGAGCTCCGTTGTGCAAGCGCTCTCTGAATTGATGACGCAGAATCAGCTGATCAACATGGATCGCTTCGGACAGAGCTGTAACCTGATGCCGGATGAAGTTGCCGAACTGGCAGTCGCTTCGGGTCGCATCTTCAGCGCAGAGGGAACGCGCTGGATGGTCAGTGTGGAGCGTTGGAAAAATACCAGGCATGATTTATTGGGCGTAATCGACAAATGGCACGCCCGCGAGCCGGAGCGCCCAGGCATCAAAATCACCGAGCTTGGATCCGCACTTGCAGAGCGCATCGAGCCTGCGTTGCTGATGGCCGTAATGACCGACCAACTGCATAAAAAGATGTTGTCCTTAAACGAGGGTCAGATCAGTCGATCGAATTTCAAAGCGACTGAAAATACCGTATCAGCCGGGCACTGGCAGGAGATAGAGACAGTGCTACAGCGATGCGGCAATCGCATTCCTTTACTGTCTCAGCTCGCTGAGCAGTTGGGCATCGAACAAGAGCGTATCGAGCAGCTGATGAAAACCGCAGTCAAGCAGGGTCGGGTACGTAAACTATCACCGCGGCGATACGCCCTGCGCGACACACTCTATGCGCTGGCAAGCCAGTTGATTGACGCCAGCAATAAGGCGTCGCCCCTCACCGTCATTGCCATGAAAAGCCACTTTGACACCGGCCGCAACCTGACAGTCGAAATACTCGAATACTTCGATGCCATACATTTTACCGCGCGCCGCGACAATGAACGTGTCGTTCTGGACCCTGAACTTCCCGCGCGACTCTTCAAAGGCTAAACTCCTGTCACGGAAGAGCGATACCCCCGGTGGGGTACCTGGTCTTCAAAACCAGTGAGGCGCTGATAAAGTGCCTGGTGGGTTCGACTCCTACCTCTTCCGCCATTTCAGCGCCTCTGTGTTGGTACTACTCGTCGTAATCAAGTATCCCCAATGCGAGCAATGAGTTTTCCACTTCCTGCATACGCGGCCGCATGTCCTCCAGGAGATGCGCCTGTGTAGGGATATAGAACAACCCGAGATCCATACCTCGGACGGCTATAGCTGCACACTCCTGCGCTGAGATCAGCTCGAGCTCCGGCGGTGCCAACGCCGGATCGGGTAAGGCTTTGGATATGAGCGGCGTGTAGACGGCACCTGGCAACAGTACGTGCAATTCCAGCGGTTCCTTTAGCAGATCAATCTGTAACCACTCAAGCGCTATCAGAACCGCATGCTTGGAGGCACCATAGAAGGCCATTGCACTTCTACGTACCGCGCTGGGCAAACTCAGCGAGTTTTCCGACGCGGTTACCATCAGCCGTCCTGTCTGCCCCGTCTCGCTGAGAAACCGGCTATAGGCCTTGGCGATTTTCATGGCCGCATAGAAGTTAATTTCGAATAGCCGCGCCAGGGCGCTGGAATCCTCCATGTCTTCCTTGAGCACACTACCGCGATGACCGATGCCGGCGTTGGAGCAAACGAGATCGAGCCGCCCAGAGACCGCAGCGGACTCCACGATGAGTTTCTGCGCCGCCAATGGGTCTGAAACATCGCAGCGTATAGCGCACGATTCATTGCCTATGGAGGCGGCGACTTGCTCGGCGTCGTCAATATTGATGTCGGCACATACGACACGAGCGCCCCGCTCGCCCAATGCTTTTGCGAGAGCAGCGCCGATGCCCGACGCCGCGCCTGTCACCAGTACCGTTTGGTTGTGATAATCAATCATGCTGCTTGTCCGTGAAAGATGACGCCGACATTGGCCAACAGAATACACACTTCCGCTACGATACCTGTCTAAGTATAAGAACAACAAACGGCATATAGTGGAAAAAATTTCTTTCCAAAATCCCGCTGCTCTGCCGGAATTGATCGCTGGAGCGCCTGTCCCGCTTTATCGGGCATGGCCGCGGGGTGTGCTGAAATTTCGCTTGCATGGGCCCACCTGCAGATCTTTTGTGGTCGTTTCCAGGCCGTAGCCCACAGGAACCTATACCAATCTGTTGGCTTCCCTGCTGCTTGATCTATGAATAAGCGGGTTCTGCTACTGCGCGCCCTTCCCCGCGAAAAGGGGCAACGCGCCCGGCGGAGCTCGGGTGGGTGGCACCAGCCGCGTGGTCCTCGATGCAGCGGTTCGACGCTTCGACAATCACCCGGACAGCACCCCCGCAAGGGCCACAAACCTCTACAAGGTGAATTGATGCGCAGCATCAAGAGAAGGTGCCCTGGGGTATGTCAATATTGAAGACGCGCTTGAGCCTTTGCGCCCAGGTCATAGCGGCATGACTCTCTGCTGGCGTCCTTGGCTCTGCATTTGCAGCCTTCTTCAGTCCCTTGCCACGCCCAGCTGGAGTGACCCACCCGCGCCATCGGTGGTTGGGGGCCATGACGCCGTGGTAGCGGGTCTTCAGGGTGTATACCACCTTACCCGTAGAACTGAGTGATAGACGAGGAACAGCGACGGCGGGACGGGCGATGTAGCGGCAAAGCGGAATGCCGCCCGACCGTTCCCGCTTGTTACGGGCATCTGTTCCATAACCGCTGTTGATGTCAGGGCCCACGTGCCCTGGACAATCCACAGTTTCTTTAACCCCGCAATCGCACTGGCGGTCAGCGCGTTCTGCTTTTCTTAAAAAGGAGGTAATTCCACCCCCGCCCCAGGCTGGATAACCGGTGGTTGGCACGGGCCAGTTTTCTTTCGAAAACACACCGTGTTGTCTATGGCCAGACACATTCAGGTCAACCGGGATTGGTGTCCCGTGTCCGCCGCTGCAGGAAAGTGCAGATCCGCATCGAGTATCGCCTGATCCCAGCGGGGAGTATCGCCCAGTTTCAGCATGTTGTCGGCCCAGGCGGTATCCATCGCCTGCCGCGGCGAGCCCTTGGTGGGAGCTGGTGGCACAAACTCCGCGCTGCCCAACTGGTCCTCCTGGTTCATATACCCCTGCAGGAACCCTGGCGCGATTTCCTGCAACTGTTCCACTGCTGTCCCAACCGGGACGGTTTGCGCAGGGCTGGTCTGGCTCGTACTGCAGGCGGACAAGGTGGCAATCAGTAGCACTTAACCTGGATAGATCAATGATGTGACCGTCTTTCTCATTGTTTTCGCCCTTTCTTTTTTGCGAATTTATACCAAGTCCTATAGGTAATTGCGGGACCTCGTAAACCTCGCCGACTCAATATCAATTTACTCTCTGTGCATCTCCGGGCGATTTCCAGCAGCCTGGAAATTACTGAACGGCTTTCATCAGTCGCTCGCAGGCGTCCAGCTTATCCTGGTCCGTCTTGGCTTTTTTCACACAGGATTTGTACTCCTGCATAGTTTTCGTCTCTTCTTCAGTCTGTCTTGCCTCGGCCTTGGCTTTTTGCTTTTCTGGAGATGAGCCGCATGCTGCCAGCAGCACTGCGATAGAGACGGTCAGGACGATATTGCGTACTTTCATAGTTGATACTCCTTTAATTTAACTGCCTTACTTTAGCGAGTGTGGCAACAATTGCCGTTGATACCAGACGACTATCGAGCCTCTTACCAAAACTTTGATCTGCATCAAACCCTGCTGGGTACCCTCCGACACAGCACGAATACTGCGACTACCCAGGCCGAAAATTTAAGAGTTCTGCTGATACACATGCACATCGCGCTGCGGAAACGGGATTGAAATACCCTCCCGATCGAAACGCATCTTGACCTCGCGGGTGATATCCCAGTAGACCTCCCAGTAATCCGCGGTTGCGGTCCAGGGCCGCACCACGAAGTTGACAGAAGAGTCGCCCAGCTTGTGCAGGCGTATGTTGGGTTCAGGCTCGGCAAGTACCTTATCGTGTGACTCTACGATGTCCCTGAGTATCCGCTCTGTCTTTTCAATATCGTCGGTGTAGCTGATACCGAACTCCATGTCGACCCGGCGGGTTGCCTGGGCCGTGACATTCTTGATCACATCTCCCCAGATCTTGCTGTTGGGAATAACCAGGGTCTGGTTGTCAAAGGTAGTGATAGTGGTCGACACCAGGTTCATCTTTTTTACCAGGCCGGACGCGCCCGAAACCTCCACGAAGTCGTTCACGTCATAGGGGCGATAAAAAAGAATCATACCCCCTGCAGCGAAATTACCCAGGGTGTCCTGCAGTGCGAAGCCCACAATAAATCCCGCAACGCCCAGGCCAGCCAGCGCCGGCCCAAGGGAAATGCCTATCTGGGAGAGTGCCACCAGGATACCCACGAACATCACCAGAGCGCCGGAAGCAGATACCAGGATATCTTTAAGCAGAACAGACAAGTTGGCAGAAGGTTTGTCCAGGGCAGATTTTATAAGGCGTTTTACCATGCGTGACAGGGCCCGGAATGCGAGAATCACCAGTACAAATACCAGAATATTGAACAAAATATTCGGCGCTTTCTCTATCACCGTATCTTTCGAAGTTTCCCAGCCCTCACCCACCGCCGCCAGGACAGCCTCGGTGTCGAACAGCCCAAGCGAAACGCCGCTGGTCTCGCGCAACAAAGCCGATCGGTACGATACCGTGTCCATTTCCAGCCTCGCCATCAGCTTGAGCAGCGATTGCAGACGAGTGGTCTCTATGCCCTGCTCGATCCTGATCTCGTTGGCAGCAGATTGAAGGCCGGTATTGGCTGGATCAGCCGCTGACTTCGTCTTTATTTGCCGCAATGTCGCGGCGAGCAATTCAATACGCCCGGAAAGTTTTTCGGCATACTGATAAAGCAGAGTCTCCGTGCGCTGCCGCAATTGATCGACGGACCCGCCCAGCGCTTCCCTGCTTTCGATCAAATTGACCAGGGCCGCGTAATAGCCTAGCCGCAGCCCCTCCAGACCGTGTCCATAGGCCTGTAAGGTATACACTTCGGGCTCGCCGGCTGCATCGATTAGAGTTTGATTAGTCTCTATACGCTCCTGTAGGCCTGCAAAACGCTGAAAAATGAAGGCATCCGCTCCGGCGATCTCTGCGCGCGAGCGCTTCATCATGACCTGGCGCTCTGGATCCTCATCCGGCAGGGAGGCAATCTGGCGCGCCAGCTTGGCGATATCGTCCATCAGTCGAATGCTGCGCTGGTCCAGGCGAAAAGCCAGCGCCTCCTGCTCCGATACAGCAGCTGTTTTCACCCTCTCGACTAACACCTTGAGCCCGGCTACACCTTTCTCGACGCGCTCAAATGCTTCATCCAGATCCTGGGATTCGGTTACGGTCTGGGCTACCAGTGGAAGGGCCGGAAGCAATACCAGCAGGATAACTAGGGCATGGCGACTGAGATTCATCGCGATAAAACCGTGGCAGTCATTTTGTTTCCTATTTTGGTACTGAGCCCATGCCTTCTGGGTACGCGTTCGATAAGTCGTTTCAGCATTACGTGTACCATTCCATGTTCCACAATTTACAGAACCATCGCTGTTGTATCAATTCAATCTCTGTACGTCTCCTGGCAACCAGCTTCGGTCAAAGAATGTTTCACCGGGGCCATACAAGCGCAGGTAGACAAACCACCCCTCTCCCGGACGCGTCTGCACCCAGTTAAGCTCGTTTACTCCGTCTGGTAACGTGGGCGAGAAGTGAAGATCAAAAGAGCCATCGCTGTTGGCTACCGCACCGTGGACATCACCCACCAACGGCCTGCCCAGCTCGTTCTGCACCTGTGAACGAGTTTCATTGTCGTAAACGGTTAGAGACCAGAACATTGAAGCAGGAACATCCCTGGGCAGGTGCACGGTGTAATGATTTTCACCGCTGAGCCATTCACCCTTACCGTCCTGATAAGCGCCGACGTAGATCGAGCCCTGCCCAGGTGCTTGCAGGACCATGGCATTTGCTGTGCCGATGGCTTCGTAGGTAAACCGGGTGCGCTCATCAATCACCAGATAATCGTCCGTGCGGAACCAGGGGTTGTCCAGCACAAAAAGCCACTTCCACTGTCGTTTCCCGGGAACAAGGTACAGCTGTTCTTTTGGTGAGCGAGATTGCCAACCAACAGTCTTCGCCATCGCTACACCTACAACGGCCGCTTCAGCCAGGATTCCCTGCATGCGCTCATCCGGCTTAAACTCTCGCCCGTGCGCAATGCCTAGAGTTTCCAGTGCTCCCAGCATCGCCATATCCTGTTCACGCGGCGGATTCAGATTGATATAACGCGCCAGCAACTCGAAATACTCAGGGCCCTTGGGAATCAGTGTGTCGTGCTTTTTGCCAGTAATATCTATAAATTTGGTTTCCGGCGGGTTGCCCGCTTGCGACAGAGGATACTGCTTCCACTGGCGCATCTGCTCGGCCAGTTGCGGCCAATCATCACGCGACTGGCCTACCGCGCGCACGTAAAACAGTACGAAGTTGGTATCGGCTTGCACTGTATGGTAGTGCGCCTTCGGCAGGGGTTCATCATAGTTCGGGGGCAAGACCAGAAAACGACCTCCGCGATTCTGTTCGGCTGAGAAAGGCCCACCCAAATCAGTAAGCGGCTCCTGCCACAAATTATTCATGGTGCCCAACAAGCCTGCCGGCAGTTCCACCACCACGGGACCGTCCCGCAAGTCCAGCACGCCAGAGAGATACACTGTGTCCTGGTTACCTGTGAGTATCAGTTGTTGCTGTTCAGCCGAATTCGGTTGAATAACAACCGTATGGTTATTGGCGCCCTTACCTAACGTCGCCTGCACTGCCGAGGCATAGGAGACGAAAGGCATAGCCCAGAGATAGGCTTGTACCGCACGCTGGAAATCCAGCTCGTCATAGAGTTTTTCCACCGTCGCTTCGGTAGGATAACCACTGGAAAACTCGAGCTCACCTATGCGGCTTTCAACCACACTGTTTGACCAGGCCGCGTTTGCAGCTGTCAGAACAAACAGTAGTAGTACTTTGCTGGGATTGACCAAGGCCGATAATACCTGCTTGATGTAAGAAATGTTGTTCTCCATGGATATTCCGTCCGTTTTGTCCAGCTTGTTATCTCTGGATACTCGCAGGGCGACTGGATTCAACGAAAGCGCGACACAGCCTCCCCCCAATTTGATCAATTACTCAACTTTAACAAGTGGCGGGCTAACCCATTTGCCCTCAAGTGCTTCTGCTTTTGGACCATAAAGTCTCAGCACTGCGTAAAAAGGTCCATCGGGAGCGGGTAACCAGTTTGATTCCAGCTCTTTACCTGGAGAATCTTTTTGCACATAAAGGGTTAACGAGCCATCGTGATTCAAAGCAAACTGCTCCATCATAGGAGAATTAAGGAGATATCTGTTTAGAGGGTTATCTATAAGCAGCTGTGTTTTACCGTCATACATGGTCAGGGACCAGAATGCTGATACTGGTGGAAATTCAGCTTTTTTAAATGTCATTGTGTAGTTGTTTTTTGAGGCGTCCAATGGAGCATCCTCTGCATCTACCAAGTAGGTTGGGTAGATAGCTTCAGCACCTGAGTTTCCGTATATTCCCAACTGCGCACCAACTGCACGAAGCATAAATAGCTCATCCAAATTGTAATTTTCTTTTGCACTTCCATTTAAAAAGTCTCTTGTACCAAATACTTTTGCACTTGCCAATGGATCTTTAGAAGCCTTAGCCCCAAAAGCTTTTATCGCAGCAAGACCCTCTTTAGCGCCTTCTTCTAAAGCTTCTTGAATCTCTGGAGAGAATTTTTTGATATCGAATTGACCATTACCGTCCAATCCAATCCTTGCAAACCTCTTCATAAGGGCTTGCTCTTCCTCCGGTGTTTTTACGAGCGTCAGCATAAAGTCCAAATAAGCAAATGACTGAGCGTTAAACTCCGCTCCTGCTTCCCACTTTGGAAAATGAATCGCTGCTGCTGCAGGGGGAGCGCTTGTGCCAAGAAAAGCACTTAGTGGCTCGACGTGATACCCCTCCTGAATTTCTTTCAGATTATCTATATCACTTGGATTAAAGAGTTGCGTGCGGTGAATGCTAAAAACAAATTGAGTTTCAGAGGGAACAACTTCTGTAATACCTTTTGGTACATCTCCCTTCCAATCAGGTCCTGTCAGGAGATATTTACCAGGAACATTCCCCGTTGCCACGGTACTGATATAAGCAAAATTATGCGTATAGAGATCAATGAGTTGTACTTCATAAAACCGCTCCTCTTCTATCTCCGGGATAGTAAACACAACGGGTTCAGCTCTCAGATCTACCCATGTCATGCAATAAGGCGTATCTGAGTTTGGCGTAATAACAGCTCTGTCCTCAGGCGTGTATACTCTAGCCACACACCCTAGCTCGTTAAAATCTCCTTTATACTCCGGTGATCTTGTATCGACGGCATAGTCGTACATCGTTTTGTAGTTAAGGACTAAAGGAAAGCCGAAAATATAAGCCTCTTTGGAAATTTGGGTTGCTTCTTCTGGGGTAAGCGTTGCTTCTTTAGCGGCAGCATTAGAGTCTGACGAACAGCCTGATAATATTATTATTAAGCTGGCCAATGCTATTAAATAACTCTTCATCATTTTGTATCCTTTCGCTTTCATTTAGATATGGTGACTTTTGGCAGTACGTATAGCGGGTCAAGACTCTCTGGTTCTGGCCAATACAGCCTGGCTTGCAGCGAGAATTCTCCATCATATGCCGGCAACCAGTTAGACACTTTATCTTCTGAAGGCTTCTCTTTTTGAATGTAGATATCCAAGGAGCCGTCTTCATTGTATTGAAGGCCATCCGTAGCACTACTAATGACATACCGGTTAATAGAATTTTCTGTAAAAAGTTGTTCTGGCATTTTATACATAGAGAAAGACCAAAACGCTTTTACTGGCGGGAGTCTGTCTTTGGCGAAATGCAGAACATAGTTATGTTTGGAGCCATCAAGTGCATCACCATTTTCATCTATGGTTGTATCGGGGTAGAAAGCCTCCTCGAGATCATTCCCATAGAGTCCAAAATAGGCAGCCGCGGCACGGGTCAGGAATTTACCTTCCATCGCTTTTGGTGAGCCAAAGGCTCCTGAAACCTGCATCCATCCATCTACTACAGTACCCAGGTTTTTTGTTTCTGCTTCTATCTCTACCATTGCTTCATCAATAGCATCTTGCATAATTTTCTTCGTTTCAGGGTCAATACTGTTCACATCAAAGGGAACATTGGCGCCAATACCGATTTTTGAAAAACGTTTCAAAAGCGCCTCTTCACTCGGATTTGGCTTGACCAGCCCAAGTGAAAAATTGAGATAAGTTATGAACTCTACCGATCTGATTTCTTCAAGAGAATAGACAGGAAAATCCAATGGGGTTGACGCTTCAGGAGCTGGAGTTCCCATGTACTGACTCAGGGTCTCCACCTTATATTCATTCATAATTTTCTGAGCATTTTCTGCATCATCTGCAGAGTAGACTTGTGTGCGTGCTAAAGCCAAAAGAATGTTGGAATCTGTTTGTATAACCTTGGTTATCCCTTCAGGCTTTTCCCCACTCCAGTCAGGTCCCGCGATAAGATACTTACCCGCTTGAGACCCTGTTGCCCGCGTACCTACATAATCAACATTATGTGTGAATAGATCTATGAGTTGCCATGAGTAGTAACGATTATCAGAAATCGCTGGAACACTTAGAATCATTGGTTCCGCTCTTAAATCGAATATTACATTTGAATAGAATGTATCGTTATTTGGACGAACCATAACGGTATATTCCGGCCCAAGCAGAACCGCATTATGTGTTAGCTCATTAAAGGGTGCCTCATATACAGGGGAGTCTTCCCACACTTTTAGAACATAGATCATTTTGTAATTTTCCATCATCGGATAGGCGTATATGTACGCTTCTCTGGTAATGGTTTTAAGTTCTTTAGTGGTAAGTTGTGCTTCCTTAGCGGTAGCTTCTGATACATAGCCCGATAATATTAGGACCGAAAAGATGGCAAGGAAAAAGGTGAGAACTCGGCCTGCAAATAGACGGTTAAGCGTTTTTTCCATGGTTTATGTCTCCTAATTTTGGTCTCTATTGAATTTATACGGATTCAGGAAATTTCCAGGTGCCGTCAAGGATATCTTTCCGTTGCAGGCAGGAACTCCGGGACATCAGCAGCGTATTTCGGCTTTTGCGCTTTCTGCGCCAGTGCGAAAGTGGCATTTACCAGAACCAGCAATGCAAAAACAACGGGGAAAGTTCTTCCAGTGGTATTCAGTTTCTTTCCCCTGTCTTAACGGCAATGTTTTCCCTTCTAAAATCAGCCTTCTAACGGCGGCACCAGATAGTTCTCTGTTGGTTCAAACTTGTCGAACATATCAAAGATCCCCGCCAGTTCTTTCTGGTCGCCCTCAACTTTCACTTTGCCGCTGGCAATAGCCTCGGCTAAAGGGGTTGAATTCAAATAGAGTTCCGCCCAGGTTTTGCCATCCATTTCCAACACAAAATCAGCCTTTTTCAGATAGTTTGAAGGCTCCGGTACAAATTCAACAACACCTCTTCTGATGTGCAGGGCAACTCTCTGGTCTTGCTGGTCGGTAAATACAAACTCAACAACCTTGTCGGTGCCTTTACTTTTATAAGGATCGATGTAAATTCGGTAGTAATCCACGAAGGTCGCTGGAGATCCCGCGATTGTTTCAGGGGAAGGAAGAATGACTAACGGCGCTTTGATTTTCCCTTCCAGTGCCAGAGCTTCGCTCGAGAGAAAGCCTCTTGAAATAGAGCCGGTTGTTCGGTAAGACAGTTGCCGTAAGATATCCGCCTTAAGTTGGCGTACTTCTTTATCATTTGTATCCAGCAAATATACGTTTTGAATAAGCTCAGCCGCCCACGCGAATTCCTTTTTATCATATGCTGCTCTAGTTGCCTTGATAACTTTCTTTTTACCGCCCATCAGGTCAACGGTGCGTAAAGCAGCTTCTTTAGGGGCAATCTTAAACAGCTTGGTACTGTCCCAGTCGAACCAACCAATAACATACTGATAGATTGCCTCGGGAAAGTGGACAGATTCCCCGTAGATCTGAAAATTCTCAGGTATTTCATTGAAGTGTGCAGGAATAGTGACGAAATGACGCAGCTCGTCAGGCCCCATTCCGCGCATAATTCCACGCAGGGTTTGATCGTAAGTAAAAGTAATCATGTCCATATAGAGCGTTAATGTTTCCATTACTTTCTCTTTGCCCACAAGCGCGCGTGCGTGCGTATTGAGCAGCATCTCAGGCTGTAAATCCCGAATAACTTTTAAGCCATCACGCCAATCTAAAGGTGATCGGTAAACAGCTCCACGAAGGGAGTAGAGATTTGGGGTGCCAGGCCACAGAAAATTGTTCAAAACCGCTTTTTTCTCTGGCACCCAAACCGTCAGGTTGTAGTCATCGGACATATATTCTGTGAAAAATTGCAGCTTAACGCCTAGCAGTTCCAGTTCCTCACCATTTTCGACCGTCCTGGTGGCAGGTAAAAAGGCGGTAGGCTTCCCCATGTCCAGTTTGGCAGTAACACCTGCATCCGGACCTTCTTCTGGCAAGAGCAAGCCAAAATGTGACATTGTGCGGGCCGTCAGAATAGGACCGACCTCTGGAATGGCAGAGGGTATTCCTCCACTCTTGAGGGCATTATCAACTGTTTCATTGAGCTTTGGATGGCCGATCACAAGTACATCCTCTGGATTGTCGACCAAAGCTCCCGCACCCATGGAATAGTGAGAGTGACTATAGATAATCACCTTGATCGGCTTATCGCTGATGGTCTCAATGGCTTTACGTATATGCTCTGCTTCTTCCCGGGTGTCCCCGGTGTCGTAGACGATTAAGCCGTCATCCCCCTCAATGACCGATGTATTGGCAAGAGAGTATCCACCGATAGACCAGACACCGTCGGCAACTTTGTCGATGGTGGGTTCCGTATAGCCGATTTGAGGGCCTATCGCTAACACATCTTCTCTGACTATGGCGCCATTCGGCGCTGTAACAAGCTTTACATCACCACCCATATAAGGAGATGTTGCCTGAGCGATGGCCGTCACAGCCATGATCGGCAGCGCAACTATCATCTTCTGGATTTTCAATTTCATTTTTCGATTAACCTCAAACTAAATAGTTAAACTTTTGGGAGACTGAATTTTCTTGTTAGCCTCCCTTTTTCGACAATATCGGCCCAGTCTTACAGGTCTATATCCCTCTGGTTTTCATGGGTGATCCTGAACCAGTGTGGTTGGAGGAATGACCACAGCCTTCTGGGGAGCGTATCGATCAAACAGGTTTATCAAGCGTGCCGCTTCTTTGGCATCACCGGTAACTTCGATATCTCCGCTGGCAATCATTTCTTCAGGCGTTGCCTGGCTTAAATACAATGTTGCCCAGCTTTCTCCTGACATCTTCAGTGTAATATCCGGCTTGCTGGCGTGCTGACCAGGATCTTCGACAAACTCAGCCACGGCGCGGCGTATATGAAGTCCACTACTGCTGCCGTCAGAAAATTCAAATTGAATAAAACCTTCGGACTCACCACTTTTCAGTGGATCGATGCGCACCCTGAAGTAATCCACAAAGGTATTGGGAGATGCACTGATTGCCTCGGCTGCTGGTGGAATAAGGCGCGCCAGAGTGACCTTGTCTTCAAGCGCGAGTGCCTGCGATGTCATGTGCGCCCGCTCGTTTCCGCCCGTTGAAACATAGGCCATCTGGCGCAATACGTCCGCTTTGAACGCACGCACTTCCTGATCTTGCGGATCGAGCCGGTAAAGATGATTCACCAGTTGGCCGGCCCAGGCCAGTTCTCGTTTTTCCATGGCGGATTGAGCCGCCTCCAGCACCTTGTCGCGACCACCCATCAGTGGCACCAGGCGCCGTGATTCTTCGATGGGCGCAAGCATTTTTAGGTTCACCGCATCGTTGTCATACCAACCAACTGCCTGGTAATAAATTGCAGGCGAATAAGACGAAATTTCACCGTATCCCTGCAAATTGTTAGGCATTTCGTCGAGATAATCCGGGAATTGCACAAAATGACGCAGGTCATCGGGGCCGAGGCCACCCAAAATGCCACGCAAAGACTGATCGAGCACAAAGCTTGCGCCATCCATATAACCTTCAATAGCTTTGCGTATATTTTCCTTGCCGACCACAGGTCGCGCAACTGCAGAAACGAGTACTTCCGCCTGCAGATCTCGCTGCTCTTTAAGCCCTTCAATCCATTCGCGCGGATCACGGAAAACATCACCGCGCACCGAATACAGTTGCGGCGGCCCCATCCACAGGAGCGTAGTGAACAGAATCTTACGCTCGGGCAACCACACCGCCGTGTGAACTTTGTCGTCTGACCCGTACTTAGTCAGGAACTGCATCTTCACACCAAGAACCGTCATTTCCTGCCTGTCCTCCACAGGGGTATTTACCGGCAAAAATGCAGATTCTATCTTCAGCGGGAGAACCAGAGGAAGTACCCACGCATCGGGTCCCTCAGTTGGCGTGTAGGCGTTAAACTGAATTACCGCACGTGCCGTGAGATAAGGAGCGATTTCCGGAAAATAGGCCGGCGCACCGCCGCCAGAACGAAGAGTGTTCTCTACCACGGTATTCAGATCGGGGTGCCCGATGACCATGACATCCTCGTTTCCCTCTGCCAGAACAGCCGCGCCTAAAGAAGTATGCGAATGACCGTATATAATCGCCTTGACAGGTTTGTCGCTGACGCTGCGAATAGCCTCGAGAAAGATCTCACCATCGTGCTTGCTGTCACCGGTGTCAAAAGCGATGAGCCCTTCGTCAGTATCGATAACGCTAATGGGCACAAGCCCAAAACCACAAAAGGTCCAGATACCCTCAGCCGGTTGTAAAATCTCCGGTTTCATGCAGACAGTGTCTTCAACACGGTCGAGTAGTTTTTGATTGGTGATGGCACCGTTTGGCGCTTCTCCCAGTTTAACTGGAGCACCCATATAGATATCCTGCTCCTCGGCAATAGCCGTATTCTGGAGCGAGGTAAATGCTAAAAGTAGAGCACCAAAAATGGATACACGGCTTTGCCTGAGTTTAAAGGTCATTAAGTTTTCTCCTTTACGACATTTGAATAGCTAGCAAGAACTCAAGCCTTCAGGGTCGCTACCAATGTGCTTACTATGGCAGTGGCCAGCAGGCCATTGCTGAATATTTGGCGCCTATTTGGGAAACAGAAACTGCACCTGTAGTCGCATCTGCCAATCCGCGCCATTCTTGGGTGTTTCAACGTTGTAGTATGCAGAGGCCTGCAGATTCACTGGTGTGTGGCCCCACTTGATAATTTGCCCGATACCACCACCCAGTGGCACAGTCCACGTATTGTCACTGTCGGCCTCCCAGTTGGCCGTGATAATTGGTGCAAATGTCAGATAGCGACCGGGTTTGTCGGGGAAGTTATAGTTAACAAAGGGTTGTATCAGCATCTGGTTGATGTCATCGCGGTCGTCATCGCCCCCAACATCAAAAACGTTATTAATAAGTGCACCATAGACCCAGGCCCCATCTGGCCTCAGAACAACTGCTGAAGGCCCCAGACCCCACCTCTCGCTACCGAGACGGTCATCGGTGGAAGTGTCAAGCTGGGCAATAGGTCCTGCGCCCCATACCCAGCCACCAGAGGCTGGCTTTATTGGCGACAAAAACGCCGAGAACTGTACATCGCCAATCCCGTTCTCACGATCCTGGCCAGGCGCAAACTTGGGTTGGGAGATGACAGGAATAATTGTGCGGGTAATCAGGTTCCAGTTTTCATTGAGGTTAAACGGTATGACCGGCTGAATATTCAGTATATTTTGAGTTTCTTCCTCAGGCCCAACATTAAAATTTGTATTGTTCTGGAAGGGCACGCTAATCATCGCAGCTACGGGGTTTTGCGCTGACTTTGCTATTTCTCCTAAACTCCCCTCTCCAGGATCGACATGGCCATCCGCAGGTGCGGAGAGGCCCAAGGGACTGATCAGTAGCAGTGAAAATAGGAGGGCACCTTTTCTAGTAACGGACATCGCTTCATTCATCCTTAGCAGTGTTGTATAACAAAGTTGAAAAAGCGGAGCCGAGTTACATCATGCCCAGCATCAATTCGGTTATCCTCCAATCAGGCCTTAACGCTTAAACGGGTTAGGCACAATGGGTACAAAGAACAATCGAAAATTCCACTCTGGTCCGAAGGCATCAGGCTGATTCACGTAGTATTGCGCTTCTACCCCCCACTTAACGGGTAAAGGGCCCAGCATGAGCATGGTATCGAAGCCAATACCAACGGGAATGGTATATTTGTCACTGCCTGATTCATTCCAATTGATACTGATATTGGGCGCCGCGCCAATGTTTGTTTGCGCGTTATAGCGATACCGTACAATGTACTGGAGATCTGTCAGGTTAAGGTCATCCCCATCAATCTTGACGTCCAGTTGGGCACCATTTGCTGGAACGTTTAAACGGACTTTTTGAGTTCGATCGCCTATCCCCCACCAGTGTTGCGCAAATGCACCTAAAATCCACTGATCCCCGATGTAAATGCCTGTTACTGATGGACCCGCTCCCCATTTATTATTTTGCAGTATCCGCAATTCGTCGTCACTTGCTGTGGGCAGCATAAATGTGGGGCCACCCGCTATAATCAGTTTTCCTTCAGGTTCCGAAGGACCAAATGACGTCAACAAAATGGTGTCACCCAGTCCATTCTGCCGATCGAAGTCCAGCCCAAAACTATCCTCTGTAATGGGTGGGGTTGTATCATTCAGGCTCAGCTGAGGAAAATCATAGCTCAGATACTGAAATACGGGTCGCACCACCAGGTTGTAATCTTCTGTCAAAGGAAGTGACATTACAGGCTGTAACTTGAGGTTGTTAAATGTGCGTGAATCCCCGCCGTCAAAGTCACCGGTATAGGTGGTCGTATCATTTTGAATAGCCAGAAACCACAAATCTGAAAGAGGATTATTCATCTCTTCAGCTAAAGCATCCATATCCACACCTGTGCTTCCGTCTGCTTCGTAAGGGTTAACCATGTCGCCGGGTAAAGCCTTCCCTTCTAAAACCTCTTGCATCTCTTCATCTTCAGCGAAAGCAGTACTATTCAACGTTACACATATCGCTAGTGTGGCCGCCAGGGCTTTAACAGGGGTCAACGTATTCATTTATGGCTCATCCTTTAAAATTTCATCATGGCTCGTCTGCCAGAAGAGCTGTAGCGATAGGCTAGAAGTACCTGCGACATCCAGATCAGTTCAATGAATCCGCAATCACGTCCGTCAGTTCCAGTTCAGCTGCTCCATCGACAGACCAACCTGGTAGTCAGGCCCGAATACATAACGCTGTCGGAATTAACTTTAGAGCCAGTGTAGAAGTCCGACTCAACCAGAACCACCAGAACTTGTCATTATGTGCCGCGCTCGCCTACACTGAGCCTGGCAAGTGCGCTCTTTTGATCTAAATCAAATGGAATCCAGCAAGGGAAAGTGTGATGTTTCAATCCGCTAGGCAGGTCATTCGTTTTGCCCGGGTGGCTGTGGTGCAGCCTTTTGTGGCTTACCTTGAAAGCATTGGCGTGCCAACGGAAAAATACCTGTTACAGGTTGGCCTGACCAAGGAAATGCTCGACGATCCGGACAACCCGATTCCCACCAGCCTTGTCTTCGATTTCCTCAACGCGGCATGCCAGGCTGAAGGCATCGACGATATCGGGCTACTCGCCGGTTGGGCGACAACGCTGCAAATGATGGATGAGTTCGGCAACAGACTGCTCGCAACGAAGAGCATCGGGGACTACCTCAAAGTGGGCTGTCGCCTGATCAAAGATATATCGTCGGGCGATGAATGTTGGTTAGCCGAAGGCGATGAAGAAATGCGCTTCTGCCATTCGATTTCGGCGCTGAACGAACAGGATAGAATACAAAATTATTTGTATACCTCGCTGGTCACCATCAACACCATTCGCCAGGCCAGTAATCAGACCTGGTGCCCTACGGAAATTACCGTCCCCGGCATGGGGCCAGACACTGCAGCCAGGCTCGCGGCGGTACTGCCTGGCACCAGAGTTATCCGGGAAGGCCCCTACGCTTCATTCCTGATTCCGCGCAAATTGCTGGCGCTTCCCATGCTTGCAAAGGACGAACGGGTGCCGGACGCAGGACTTCATCCCCAAACGCTTCCGCTACCAAACGACTTTGCCACATCTATGATGCAACTTATCGAGACGCTGATTATCGCGGGCAATCCCGACATTCATACGGCGGCGAGTACGGCAGGTTTGAGCTATCGAATGTTACAGCGAAGGCTGGCTGATTCTGGCACCAACTATTCTGCGCTGCTAGCAAAGACACGCATCGGTATGGCAATGCGCTGGATCCGGGATAGAAACCGTTCGCTAGCCGATATTGCAAGTACCCTCGGTTATACCGACCAGGCAAACTTCAGCCGCGCATTTCGCCGTGTTACGGGTCTTTCACCCAGGGCGTATCGGGACAGCATACATTGATCGCGGTAGTTCGCCTTCAGGTGATGGCCGGCGTGCCATTGGAAACCCGGAAAATATTGCTTGGCCACAAGAACGGCGATATCACCACCCACTACTCCGCGCCAGAGTTGGAAGAGCTCATCGAGGCGGCAAACAGGGTGTGTGAAGGAAAGTCCGGCAAAACTCCGGCACTGGTAGTGCTGAGGCACCGGACGCTGAGCGCGGTAACGCGCTAAGCAGTTGATACAAAACGGGGAAATTGGTGGGCCGTGCTGGATGAATCACGACAGCCTGAGGGCTGTTGTGACACCTTCGGGGCTTCGGCGCGGTGCGCCTCGTTTCAAAACACTAGCGCGTTTTGTCGAACCGGACGGTCCGGCGCTCCGGGGTTCGAACCAAATCAACACTGCCAACGCAAAAACCAAAAAGCCTCCACACGGGAGGCTTTTTGGTTTTTGGTGGGCCGTGCTGGATTCGAACCAGCGACCAATTGGTTAAAAGTCGACCGGCCAATTTCCATATTATTGATTTAATTTAACTTTTATCGGTGACGCCCGTTGCAAGTTGCACCGAAATGCACAACACAGCAGGACTGATCCCGGCAAAAGTCCGGCAGTGGCGACCAGTTGGATTACGACTACCTGTCCGCTTCCGTGAAGGCATTTTCCCATCGCTTCAGCGGATTATCGAAGCGCAACCTTTCCGGCTTGAACAACTCCGGCCCCCAGCCCCTGGGAACCCACTGGCTCAACGATTCATGTTCAGGATGGGACGGGTCAAACAGGACTTCCAACAATGACTGGTATCCGTGGACGCCACCACAGTCCTCCGGCGGGCAGGCCCGCTCACCAGCCACACACTTCGGGTAGCGCTGCGCCCTTTCCCTGGGCTCTACGCTCAGCAAGGTAATCTCATGAACCCAGCCGTCACCGAAATCATATTCGTACTCGGCGCGATCGCCAGCCTCGGATAAAAAATCAATGAACGGAATGTCCCAACCGGGCTGCACTTCCGGGCAATCATTCCAGACGTCGTCCAAGGGAATGCCAATAAGTAAGGTTTCATCGCGTGATGCCCCTCCGAAACGGAACTCGTGGAGATGGTAATCCAGCCAGCCCATTGCATCCTGGATAGCTACGTGCAGATCCCAGAAGGAGTATCGGGCCGGCACCAGAATTTCTCGCCAGATCGGTGGCGAGATTCCGATAAGTTCCACCCTGATTTTTAACAGGTCACGCCTCTTATCGATCATCACGACAAACACAGACCTAATGTGGATTCTCGGTGGATAGAATTTCCTCCAATTTACCAACAATTGCCACTCGCGTAGTCTTCCCAGCCCAATCCAGGTTGAGTTCGCGCCACTAAGTATAAGAATAACAAACGGCATATAGTGGAAAAAATTTCTTTCCAAAATCCCGCTGCTCTGCAGGAATTGATCGCTCAATGGCCGCCGGGTGTGCTGAAATCTCGCTTGCATGTGCCCACTTGCAGATCTTTTGTGGTCGTTTCCAGGCCGTAGCCCACAGGAACCTATACCAATCTGTTGGCGTCCCTGCTGCTTGATCTATGAAAAAGCGGGTTCTACTACCGCGCGCCCTTCCCCGCGAAAAGAGGCAACGTGCCCGGCGGGGCTCGGGTGGGTGGCACCAGGAGCGGCTGGGTAGGTAGTTCCTGTTCTTTCTGGCGCAGGTGATCCAGAATCCGATCAATGGCCTCCTGGTCCTCGATGCAAGCAATCACCCTGACAGCAC
Source organism: uncultured Gammaproteobacteria bacterium (assembly GCA_963765545.1). GTDB lineage: Bacteria > Pseudomonadota > Gammaproteobacteria > Pseudomonadales > Halieaceae > JARRPM01. Next base: position 2,298,383 of record CAVXWW010000004.1, read on the forward strand.
CCCCGCAGCGGCCACAAACCTCTATGACGGTCAAGATTCCCGGGACCTCCGCCAATGGCAAGCAGCTACAGCTGGTACCCTCCACCAACACAAGCCCAATCATCTGGAAGTGTGAACCGGTAACGGGCCCGCTGGCAATATCTACAAACCACATCCCCGCTATTTGTCGTGGCTAGGCCTGACCAATGAGTCGGTGTCGTCAGGAGAGGTTCCGAATCACGCCCCTGCCGCCACCGGCCTTGGGGCCTCCGTCACTGCAAATACGCTTTCCGGCGCTATTTTTTACGCAAACGTAGTAAGTCCAATCATGGTCACCTGAGTCTTTCTTGATCGTATCTTTTGCCTTTACCTTTTTGTCATCTGGCTTGAACTTGTGTACTTCTATGGGCGCTTCCTTGTCGTCGAAGTGGATACAATCCCAGGTAAACGCTTCGCTTGTATCACTGGCTTCCCAGGTTATCGTATGATCGTCTTTACCATCGCGCTTCTTTTTTTTGGTCTGTGGGTCCAGAGTCAGACTATCTTCATTCAAGCTTACTTTGATCGTCATGCTGCGCTCCTCCTGATAAACCTGTAATAGTGTACAAAAACCCCAATGTACTGACGTCACTGTGCAGCCGGAAGCTTGGCCGATAGCGCTCCTGACCTGCGGTACCCGGTATCAACCAGCCGTTGCAAAAGCAAAACATATTCGTCATTTTCCTCGCCGTCCCTGGCTGCGGTAAGAAAAGAAGCAAGTAGATCCGGGTCCCGGGTCGAGGCCATAAGATCAGAGAACTCCTGTAGCGACTTCTCGCGCAATGAATCAGCCTTATTTTTATAGTCCATAAGCAGCAGTACGTCGCTGCGAATGTTTCGCGCTTCTATTAACATGCCCAAAATATGAGCAGGCTGCGGCGACGCCTCGGTCAGGTCCTGGAGCGTTTCCAGGCTTTTCAGGGAAAGTTCATTCGCGGTGGCCTTATCCCCGGTATTCATTGCAGCCCGGGCGCCTACTTTCTGCAAACCAGCGAGTTCGAGCTGCCACTTCTGGTCACTGAGATGATCCGCAAGCCGTTCCGTCATGGATTCTATCGCGGCGCCAGCCACCAGGAGGGCCTTTTGATACTCGCCCTGGCGGACCAGGAAATCGCTGAATGTCCGTGACACGATGGCATTCTGTAATACCCTGCTGTGAGCGTCTGGTTCTTCGAGCAGTCTCGCCTCAGTGATCCCCAGCGCTTTCTCGTAGAGAGGTTCACTCTGAAGATTTTTGCCCAGGTATTCATACGCCAGGCCAAGAAATCTTTCACTGGAAGCGAGGTCCCATCTGGCCATCTCGTTCTGGGGGTTCGCGTTAGATATCCGTTTCTTGATTTGATAGTCCCGCAGGAAGTGGTCCTTTGCTGCGACCAGCTGTCCCATGGTCATCGCGAGTTTTCCGAGATTATTATTGGCATAACCGACCTCGATCATCGCATCGTCTGAATTGTCGGTCAGCTCGGCGTATTGTTCATTGAAGCGCAGAACCTCCCGGTAGTATTCCAGTGCCTTGGGCAGATTACCCAAACGTTCTTCGATTCGTCCAAGATTGGTATTGGAGTAGCCGAGATCCCGAATGAGTTCTGCGTTTTCCGGTGCGTATCCTGCTGCATCGTGTTGCGTAGCCATTTGTGCTGCAAACGCATCCGCTGCGCCGGGCAGATCGCCACGCCGCCATTGTACGGCCCCTATCCAGTAGTAAGTCTCGGCCAGCTCGATTTTCCTGTCGACCTTTTGCGGATGCTTTGCCACCAGTCGCCCGGAGATTTCCAGGGCAAGATTGAACGCATCGAGCGCAGATTCCATTTGTCCCTGGTCAAGTCGAACCTCACCGATCTTGCGCAACGATTCCGCACGCTGGGCCAGCATCGAGTCGGTTAAATCGTCCCGCTCGAGTGACTCGAAATACTCTAGGGTCTTGTTGCCGATAACGTTGAACACATCGATTCGGTCGATTTCATATAATTTTTCGTACAGATCGCCAACCATGAAGCCAATGAGATCCTCGGCCTGTTCCCTGCGTCTCTCTGCATCGTCGCGTGCCAGAACTGCCACAACCAGTAGCGCGGCGGTTATTGCGGTGGCTGCTACCGCGCTGATCGTGATCGACATCAGTCTTTGGTGCCGCCTTGCCACTTCCCTTTGAAACAGGTCGTCAAAATCGACCCCCAGTAGGCCGGCGATGAGTTTGGTCAGGGCCCGGGCCTTGCCGTCACCAGAGGTGCGAGCATCTGCAGCTACTGGCTCAACAGGGTTGTCCGACAGGGATCCATCGGGATTGGCTGCAAAGCGGAGGGCGGGGCAAAAACACTGCTCGATATCGCTGGCAGGATCGCCTGCGATGATCAGGCAATGAATGTTCTCTGAGCGGCCCAGGCGTTTGAAAGCCAATACTTCCTCGTTGACGTACATCGATTTTGCCGAGGCCGGGGATGCGATAACGATCAGTGATTCAGAGTCCTTGAGTGCACTCGCTATTCTCCCGCTCAGGTCGGCTGAGCTGGCCATTTCATCGCGATCTCTGAAGATTGGTGCGAGTCTTTCCGGAATCAGTCCCAGTCTGCCCGTTTTACCTGCAAGGTGTGAAGGTATCTTGTAATTTTCGAGTTTTCTCAGAAGCCATCTCGCCTCGGCATCATCTGTATGGCAGTAACTGATAAAAGCCCGGTATCGATAACGGGGAGAAGGGCCCGCTGCGTCCTTGCCCGGGTCAGTACTGGAGAGGTAGTCAGTATGTGTCTTCATCACTGAATTACAGGTATAGCTACCTGTTTCTCCGCAGAGCCAGCAGCAAGTCTGGGCCCTAGCCAAATAGGATAGTGTTAACCAGTATAGAGTGTGCCGATGCGATGAACTATCCTCAGGATATTGTCAAAATGACATTACGCAATGAATTCATGCATGTCGCTCTGCCGGTCCTGATGTCCACCTTGATTGGTGCCATGTTCCCAACGCTCAAAGTCGCTGAGCAATCTATTCGGCCATTGTCTCTCTCCATGTTGAGGGTGCTCATGGAGAGCGGAGCCTGCTACCCCTGGTCACTTACTGGAAGACATTCGTCTTCCTCGGGTTGCTTGTGTCTGTATGCGTCGTGGCTATTTCTAAGTATAAGAAAAACAAACGGCATATAGTGGAAAAAATTTCTTTCCAAAATCCCGCTGCTCTGCAGGAATTGATCGCTCAATGGCCGCCGGGTGTGCTGAAATCTCGCTTGCATGTGCCCACTTGCAGATCTTTTGTGGTCGTTTCCAGGCCGTAGCCCACAGGAACCTATACCAATCTGTTGGCGTCCCTGCTGCTTGATCTATGAAAAAGCGGGTTCTACTACCGCGCGCCCTTCCCCGCGAAAAGAGGCAACGTGCCCGGCGGGGCTCGGGTGGGTGGCACCAGGAGCGGCTGGGTAGGTAGTTCCTGTTCTTTCTGGCGCAGGTGATCCAGAATCCGATCAATGGTCTCCTGGTCCTCAATGCAGCGGTTCGGCGCCCCGACAATCACCCTGACAGCACCCCCGCAACGGCCACAAACCTCTATGTCAATATTGAAGACGCGCTTGAGCCTTTGCGCCCAGGTCATAGCGGCATAACTCTCTGCTGGTGTCCTTGGCTCTGCATTTGCAGCCTTCTTCAGTTCCTTGCCACGCCCAGCTGGAGTGACCCACCCGCGCCATCGGTGGTTGGGGGCCAGGACGCCGTGGTAGCGGGTGAGATTGACCCTGGGTTTTGGCACCAATGCCGCCAATCGGGCGATGAAATCCACCGGATCGAAGGCCACCTGGGTCGTTCCGTCCCGGTAGGGGGTCTTCAGGGTGTATACCACCTTACCCGTGGAACTGAGTGATAGACGAGGAACAGCGACGGCGGGACGGGCGATGTAGCGGCAGAGCGGATCGCCGCCCGGCCGTTGCCGTTTATTTCGTTCGTGTCTCTCACAGCTCACACCGGCGTGGAGAGAGAACCCATTGGCCTTAGCCACCCGCTCCCATCCGGGATCAGGTCGGTCCAGTGGCCGGATGGTGTAGCCTGCATGCCGGCATCAAAGGCAAAAAGCCCACCCATACCAATCAGGGCGCCGATGACCAGCAGCGTGAGCATCGAGCTTTTTCGAGCGGGCTGAAAGAGACTCCTGAAGCGCGTTTTCACGTTCGATTCAGACATGAACAGACCTTCCTGACAATCGCGTACAGACGGCTGCCCACCAGGTTCAGGGAAGGAAAAGCAGCATACACTGGGCAGCGTATGAGATTTTCTTGCCTAAATCAAAGTGATCAATTTGTTTTTCTTGATATCGGTCAAGCTGGCCGATTTTAAGCCACAGCCGGGGCTACACCGGACCCAAGTCCAGGTTCCCTGGCGGATGTAAAAGTAGGGGGAATAGGGCGAAAAGTCATTGCGGGCCATCTGGCGGCACATTGGCTGCCTCCCACGCCCTCACCCTGCTGCGCGCCCGATCGAACAGCCGCTCATAGTTGCCTTTTGTCACCTTCTGCTTAGCCTCTGGCGTCAACAGGGCCCAGACGGGGTCATAGGCCTCGTACACGGCCACCATTGCATCGACTGCAGATGGCGCGACGACATCCGTCCCGAACAGGAAGCGATCGGGATGGCGATTAAGCGCATCGGCCATGCGACGAGTTGCCTGAGGGCTGGAGGTTGCGTACTTGGCTACCTCGTCCCAGGAAATATCCAGGTAGACGTGACTGAGCTCAGGGTCGGTACAGATCTTTTCCACGATGGCAACCTGCTCGGCGACCGGCCGGACCACCCGCCCGACCCCGATGTGCGCCCAGATGATTGTGGTGTCCGGGTGGCGCAGGAACAGATCTTTCATCTGCTTCAGCATATAGGGCTCCTGCCCGGACTTTGGAAAGGGTACATCAATATCATTGTGCAGCAGCACGATAAGCCCCGTTTCGCCGGCAAACTCGAAAATACGATCAAGCGCCGGATTCGTCAGGCTGGCGACCTCGCCGGCCACTTTGGCCGAGACAAACTCCTTGTGAATTGTGAATTCGCCGATGCCGGAGAACACGCCCGGAAACGTGGTCAACACACGACGGATATGATCCGCTGCGTACATATCGGCCGGATTGAAACCGGTGATCATGGGATCTAGCCGCACCTGCTGCTCCGGCTGCAGCGCATTGTAGGCCATGGCGATCTGCGCATCAGTAAACGAGTAATAGTAGAGCGGCGCGTCGGTCTGCAGGTAGTAGGTCGGGGCGAACTCGCCGGTGTTGTGATAGGACCACATCTGCTGCAGAGGCAAACCGAACACGGTGGAGCGGCCTATCGTGTCGCCCATCATCTCCACCAGGTCGGACATGCTGGTGCCTTCCTGCACGTAGTTGGTCAGGTGGAAATGCGAATCGTGGAATTTGGCGTTTTCCCCGCTGGCGGTATCCGCAGACTGTGCCATGGCCGTCCCGCTCAACAGAACCAACCCGACTACGCCCAGTAAGCCAGCCAAGGTACTGCGCCGCGAGTCCCCGGGGGACCACAGTTGTTGTCCCGAATTAGTTCGTTGCATATCCTGTATCACCCTGTCTCCTTATGCAGCCCGTAACCAGAGCTGTCAGAAAAATATTGAGAAAGCGGCGGCCAGGGTATTCCCTTTCTGGCCCCCGACGTAGTAACCGAAATTGCTGCTCACCGGTGACTTGTCGACATAGCCATACTGCAGGTTCAGCCGGTAATTGCGCGAATTGAACGGGTACCAGTTCATACCCACCAGGTATTCAGAGCTGTCGCCGAAACCGGCGCTGCTGTCACCGAATATCTGGGAGGTTGCGCTATAAAGCTCAAGCACCTTCGGCATGGGGTAAAATGCCGCCTGTATGTAGAAGCCGTTATCCTTGATCTCATCCACGGGCACGTAGCCGTCAGCCTTGAAGCCGTCCAGCCAGCGCTGGTAAAACTCGGCCTGCAGGAAAATGCCGTGGTATTTCATGCCGGCATCGATTGACAGAACCCGGTAATCCACGTCGGTTACCGTTACGCCCGGGGCCAGGGACCCGGTTTCGAAAACATTGAGACTGTCCGCCAGCCGCAGGGCCGTGTTGCCCGGGTTCTGGTCAGTGTCGGTGTAACGCTCTTCGGGACTGTATACGGCAGACATACCGAACCGGGTCGCCAGCTTTTCATGATACTCCCAGTCACCATAGCCACCACGGGGCCCGAACTCTCCGGTTGTCGGCATCCACCAGACGCTTCCGCCGTAGGTAAAGCTCCGGTCGAGTTGGCTCGCGGTATTGCCGAGGGTGCTGGAGGTATTGCCCATCGAAACGCTATACCACAGGCCGGGCGACACTTTGCCGCTGGCCCACATACCCTGGGTAAAAAATGGCCGGAAAAATTCATCAGCCATCACCCGGTCGTTACCCAGCCAGTAGGGGTGCGAGCCCTGCATTGACCGTGAACCGGGGTTGCCGAAAATGCCAGCAAACAGATTGAAACTCTCATCAAACGTGTAACCGATATTGCCAAACAGGGCGTCCTGGTCGGTAGCGGTAACCGTCCACCAGGCGATGGCGTAACGCAGCTTCGGGACGCCTACCCAGCCCTGCAGCCAGACAATTACCCTGTGTGAGTAGATGTCATTGCGGCCATCGACCGGACGCACCTCACCGAGGTGGTCGGTAAACTCCTTGTTATCGTCCATCTGGTTGAGGTAGCGCACCAGGCTATAGGCGCTCAGGGATGCTTCCCCAATCTCGCTCTTGCCCACCAGGAAGCCCTTGCCCGGGTCGAAATAGCCCCAACTTTCACTTCCCTCCAGATAGGGCTCGGGCTCGCTCGCCGCAGTTGTGGCTGGCTGTGCTGATGTGTCGCTACCAGCGGTAGCTTTATCAGCCAGTGCCAGGGAGACGACTGCAGGGACCGGGGTGCCCGCTGAGGGCTGGGCTTGAACACCGCTGGGCGCAGGAGGCGCACTCTCGGCCAGTCCTGTCGGGCTTGACCTGGCGGCCGTAGGCGCCGCACCGGGTGCCGCAGCTACAAAGAATTCGGCGCTGCAACCGTCCAGCACCCATACGCCGCCATCGTCATAACCCCAGGTTTTTCCCAGCAGACAGGCACTGTCACCGGTCGAACGCGCCATCAATATGCCCGCAGACGTATTGGCCGCACAGTGCTGGCGCTGGCCCGAAACGGAAGCACAGATCACGGAGGTGGTGCCGGATTCGGCTGCGTTGGCGTTCGCCACCAGTAGAACAGCCGCTGCCACTGACACTGCAAGATATAAGTTTTTCATATTGGTTTGTCGTGAGCCCAGTTTGTGGCCCTGAATAGGTCCGGTTTCGGGGAGAACAAAAGCTTCAACTGGAAACTCGAGACAAGTGGTATAGAGCTGCACACAGCAACCCCGTAAGAACCTCTCAAAATCCCAGTGAGACAGCATTTTCTGCGCACCATATAACCACTTATTCACGTGGTTTTTATTGACCCAAATCAACTGCACCCGGATCAGTATCTGTACACTTAATTGTGTGTAGCAACCTTCGGGGAATCGACATTCTATACACGCTTTGCCGGGTATCGCCCTATGCGCAATAGCCGGCACAAACTCACGGGCAGCGCTATAGAGCTGGCGAACCATTAGTCTGTAAGTCCCACAAGGTGCCTGACCATGCAGTTTCTTGAAATCACTGACGGCGTTTTGCGCATAGAATCCTTTATGGCGATCACCCTCGGTATCATCGTGCTTTTTGTCGGTAAGCGCATAAATGACTCGGTTGGCTTCCTGCAGGAGTTCAGTATTCCCGAACCCGTCACCGGCGGTTTGCTGTTCTCGCTTCTGTTCTGTCTCCTCTACGTGCTCAGCGGAATCGCGGTTGAGTTCGACCTGGCCTCAAGGGATGTACTACTCGTATACTTCTTCACCACCATCGGTATAAACGCCAGCCTGGGAGATCTGCTCAAGGGCGGCAAACCACTGGTAATCCTGCTCACAATCACGATCGGCTACATGATTTTGCAGAACCTGGTCGGCGTTTCTGTAGCGTCATTGCTCGATCTGCCCGCGCAGATCGGCCTGCTGGGTGGCACCGTATCGCTCATCGGCGGGCACGGTACCGCAATCGCCTGGGCACCGCGTATCGCTGAAGATTTCGGCATCAGCAACGCCATGGAGGTTGGCATCGCCTGTGCCACCTTTGGCCTGATTCTGGCGAGCCTGATGGGCGGCCCGGTCGCTAAATTCCTGATCAATCGCCATAAACTCGAGCCTGAAAGCCCCGGATCACTGGATGTGGGGCTGTCCGAAACAGCGCAAAATGCCGGTATCGGCCATCTGGATTTCCTCGATGCGGTCCTCGCCATCCACATCTGTGTCATCGTAGGCATGTTTATCAACGCGGGCCTCGCAGAAGCCGGCCTTAAATTACCGCTATTTGTAACCTGTTTGTTCGCAGGCATCCTGATCACTAACCTGGTACCGACAAACTTTCCCCGCCTCACCGGCACTCGCTGGCCGACCAGGACACCAGCCGTCGCCCTGATCGCTGACATTTCCCTTGGTACGTTTCTGGCGATGTCACTGATGAGCATGCAATTATGGACGCTGGTGGATCTGGCGGGACCCATATTCACCATTTTGGCCATCCAGTTCGTGGCCGCCATCGCGATCAATATTTTCGTCGTTTTCCCGGCCATGGGAAGCAACTATGACGCGGCGGTGGTGTGCTCAGGTTTCGGCGGAATCTCCCTCGGCTCCACCCCCACCGCCATGGCCAACATGGCTGCGGTCGCGCACCGCTACGGCGCCTCTCATCTTGCGTTCATTATCGTGCCGCTGGTTTGCGCCTTCTTTATCGACCTGGCGAATGCACTGCTGATCCCCTACTTCCTTGCCAACTTCTGATCTGGCCCTTACAGGTAGCATAACCGATCTATTCACATCACCCGGAAGGTTCTCGCGGGCGAGGATATTTAATTTCGCACCTTATTGTGAATTAGATTCGCAAGACACTAAACTAGTCGGTAGTGACACAATCAACTATGCGCCATACGAGTGATTTGATGTGGGTCAAACCCTGCCACTTTGAGCGCAGCTCCGCGTTCTGCATGGCTTTAAACTCCACACTCTCGAGGCCGGCAAAAAGCAGATGACTGAAGATCTAGGGGTAAGAACCCGGGACAGTGCAAGCAGGGCGCGCACACCCAAGGGCCAGCGCACCCTGCGGGCCATCCTCGACGCCACTTTTGACCTGGTGGGCTCCGAGGGACTGGCGGCGGCCTCCCAGGAGGCGATTGCCAGGCGAGCCAACGTCACCCAGAGCGCGGTGCGGCACTATTTTCCCAAGAAAGAGGACCTGCTGGATGCGTTCTTTTTGGAGAGTATTGAGCGACTGGTGAGCCAGTTCGTGGAAGAGTTCGCCAGGGTCGATAAAGACCCGTTGTCGCGCGTGCTCGGCATCGCCTCGCTGCACTACGAGCGCATACTCAGTGTGGAGGATGTAGCGTATTTCGAAATAGCTTCTGCCTGGTCGCGCGACCCCGTCTACCGGGAAGTCCGCAACGAGTGGTACAAACGCACGGCCCGATACTACTTCGAGCTGATCCGGGAAATACAACCAGAGTGGGACGAAGAGCGCTGTGATGCGGCTGTTTTCCAGATCATCACCCTGGTGCTGGGCGGCTGGGCAACAATGGGCAGCTCTCGGGCGCTATACCCGCGCAAAGGGCGCAGTGCACTGAAGGCGATTCTGCTTGAGGGTATCAAGCGGCTACTGGCCTGAAAATCCCAGCTGCGGGCGCTCACGACCCGCTACTCCAGTATCCCCAGCATGCGCGCCCGAGCGAGCAGGTGTTGCCGCGTACCCGCCTGCAACTTGTGAAACATGTTCTTCAGGTGCCACTTGACGGTCTGATCGCCGACTCCCAGGGCCATGGCGATTTTCTTGTTGGAGAGATTCCCCGCCAGTAACTGCAGCACCTCGCTCTCTTTCGGGGTCAACAGGGCGTTCGCCACTACCCGTGGCTGCTCGCTCGCGCGCTTACTGCCTCCCCCGCGGGGATGCCGCGAGTCCTCGATAGTGCCCTGAGTCCCGTTTGGCGCCCCGCTTTCGCCGGCCGCCAGATCCGCAAAAGTCGGGTAGGTATCGGCCAGCACACGACCAAGGCCCAAAGTCCTGGCCAGGCTCGCGGCCTCGCCTATCATTGCATCTGCATTATCACCACCGTGCTGAATGGCGAGAGCCTTGAGCAGCTGCACCTGGATAGCTTCCCGCACCCGGCGCATTTGCTTGGTCATCAAGTCGACCGCTTCCAACTCGGGTAACACGGAGTCCCAGTGGTAACTGACGATAGCGGAATAGGCCCTGGAGATGCCGAACTGAGGCGCTACCAGGGGAAGCAAAACGCCCCAGCGGCCCTCCAGGTCCTGCTCCAGCTGCCGCAACGCGGCCAGTCGCGCCTGGCAGGCCTTGTCCTGTTGCCTTAGTGCGAGCATCCGAATTTCCTCTGCCAGGCTGGCGAGGCACAAGCGGGGAAGTTCACGGGCGTCACCGATGGCACGCAACTGCTCGATAAGGTCGTGTGCCTTGCTCTGCACGCCTGCGGCGGAGGCCAGGCGCGCGGCGGTAATATAGCCATGGATAATGGCGTCGGGAGGCGCATGGTGTTCCAGCACATCCAGTCGGTCGGCCAGCAGCAGGCTCGCTTCATCAAACAGTTCGCGCTCCCAGAGCACTGCGGCCAGGGTTGCAGCGAGCATCGCGGCAATCGGGCTGCGCCGCCCGGACTCCGCCTCCGCCCTGGCCAGCGCCAGCCGCAGGCCCTCCTCCGCCAACCCCACCTGGCCTTCCCACAGGTAGGTGAACCCGGACAACCAGGCGGACCAGCCCTGGGCGTAACTGAGCTCGGCGGCGCGCGGAAATTTTCGCAGTCGCTGCAGGTGATGGTTGGCATTTTCCGGCTTACCCTGGAACAGCTCCAGGGCGACCAGCAGGTTGGTGCCAACGATTTGTTGGTGAGGCGGCTGGCTATGCAGGGCATCGCGCCAGGGTGAGATAAAGCCCTCCATGCCGGCGAAGTCGTCAGTGAAAAACGCTGCCGTGGCACAGATTTCCGCCGCCTCGCAGCGTTCGGCAGGGTCCGCCGCGGGCTCCGCCAGGATGGGCTCTACCAGTGCAGCCGCTTCGCCATGCCTTTCGCCCTGGGCCAGGGCCCAGGCCGTGGCGATGCGCAGGCGCGGCCTGCGCTCTATCTCGCTCTTGGGCAGGTGATCCAGCCACTCAAGCACTCGCGAAACCCTGCCCTGGGTCAGGATGCCATACAGGCAGCGCTCGATCAGGTCGAAGGCAAAGGTCTCGTCCCCCCCGAGCCTGGCGTGCTGCGCGGCCTCCTCATACAGTTCATGCTCCGCCTGCCAAGTATAAGAAAAACAAACGGCATATAGTGGAAAAAATTTCTTTCCAAAATCCCGCTGCTCTGCAGGAATTGATCGCTCAATGGCCGCCGGGTGTGCTGAAATCTCGCTTGCATGTGCCCACTTGCAGATCTTTTGTGGTCGTTTCCAGGCCGTAGCCCACAGGAACCTATACCAATCTGTTGGCGTCCCTGCTGCTTGATCTATGAAAAAGCGGGTTCTACTACCGCGCGCCCTTCCCCGCGAAAAGAGGCAACGTGCCCGGCGGGGCTCGGGTGGGTGGCACCAGGAGCGGCTGGGTAGGTAGTTCCTGTTCTTTCTGACGCAGGTGATCCAGAATCCGATCAATGGTCTCCTGGTCCTCAATGCACGGCAATCACCCTGACAGCACCCCCGCAACGGCCACAAACCTCTATGTCAATATTGAAGACGCGCTTGAGCCTTTGCGCCCAGGTCATAGCTGCATGACTCTCTGCTGGTGTCCTTGGCTCTGCATTTGCAGCCTTCTTCAGTTCCTTGCCACGCCCAGCTGGAGTGACCCACCCGCGCCATCGGTGGTTGGGGGCCAGGACGCCGTGGTAGCGGGTGAGATTGACCCTGGGTCTTGGCACCAATGCCGCCAATCGGGCGATGAAATCCACCGGATCGAAGGCCACCTGGGTCGTTCCGTCCCGGTAGGGGGTCTTCAGGGTGTATACCACCTTACCCGTGGAACTGAGTGATAGACGAGGAACAGCGACGGCGGGACGGGCGATGTAGCGGCAGAGCGGATCGCCGCCCGGCCGTTGCCGTTTATTTCGTTCGTGTCTCTCACAGCTCACACCGGCGTGGAGAGAGAACCCATTGGCCTTAGCCACCCGCTCCCATCCGGGATCAGGTCGGTCCAGTGGCCGGATGGTGCGGATCATAAAGGCCTTTCGCCCCTGCTGCGGGCCGACGGCGATCCGGTAGGAGACGGAACTGCCCAGGATCTGGGGCATGGCATCGGCGTCTTCGGCAGGGTCGAGCGCGACACCGGTCGAGATCCAGCCAGGCGCTCTCCGTGTCCTGCTCCAGTAAGCCTTGTCGTACCCAAAGCACTCGCTTCGCTCGCGGGGCAGGCTCTTCCAGGCAGCGCCCCACGCGTTTGCTGATCAGTTGAACCAGATCCTCCAGCTCGCCTTTATCCGGTGCCTTAACGCGTTGAAATCGTGGTGGTCGGTTGTCGCGATACGCATAGACGCCATCCAGGAACAGGACGTGTAAGTGAATATTTAAGTTGAGCGCGGATCCGAAGCGCTGGATCAGTGTGACCGCACCGGTGGCGCTATCTCTGAGCCGATATCCAGCCTTGTGGATCAGATGGGTCGAAATAGCGCGGTAAATGACACCCAGCACCTTTCCCATCGCTTGGGGGTGGGCGGCAAACAGGTACCGTAAAGGAAACGGAAAACTGATGACCCACTGACGAAGCGGTACATCAGGGAACACCTCATCGGCTAGCAAGGCAGCAGTCTCGGCCATCCTGCGGGCACCACAGCTGGGACAGAAGCCCCGCTTCTTGCAAGAAAACGCCACAAGCCGCTCGAAGTGGCATTTGTCGCAGCGTACCCTCAGGAATCCGTGTTCGAGACGACCGCACTTGAGGTAGGCCTCGAATTCTCTGTGGACATGGTCGGGCAGGGATTTGCCCTGCTGGGCTAGTTGCTCCACCAAGGCAGGAAAGTGCGCTTCGACGAGTTGGTAGAGAAGTGTCTGCTCGGGTTGATGCCGTTCGTAGGCAGTATTGCCAGGGCAATCCCTGCCTTGTGCCAACATGCTGGTTCCGCCCAGATAGATCGAACGAACCAGCCTGTAACGGATGGCTGAACAATGCCACGTCCAAAGAAGCCGCCGAGCCTGGTGCGATTCATCAGATGCGGCGGTGACTAAAATAGTTACTGGCCCAGGGAATACCAGGTGCCCCGTCCGGCGCCATGCCGGGTAAGGTGTCCGGCTTCAGTGAGCACCTTTATGTGATCCTTGATGGTGTTCCGATTCCTGCCAGTCGCAGCGGACGCCTCAGCTACCGTCAACCGCCCCCGCTCTCGACAGATTTCCAGCAACTGCTGCGACAATTCGGGCAGGTTTCCGAGGATCAAACGCTCCCGTCGAATCTTCCGCTCCAAACTATCCTTTTGTGCCATCAGCGAGCGAAGGAAATACACCAGCCACGGTTGCCAATCGGGGCTCTCACTGCGGATGGTCACCTGGGTCTGTCGCAATGCGAGGTAGTACTGCTCCTTGCTCTGCTCAATGACGCTTTCCAGGGAACTGTAGGGCACATATGCATAACCGGCCCGGAGTAGCAGCAACGTGGTCAGGACCCGGGACAGGCGACCGTTGCCGTCCTGGAAAGGATGAATTTCCAGAAACACCACGACAAAAATGGCGACCACCACCAGAGGGTGAAGATCAGCTTTCTCCAGGCTTGATCGCGCCCAATCGACCAACTCCTCCATCAGCCGCGATGTATCGAAAGGTGTGGCGGTCCTGAACACCACCCCCAGGCTCTCTCCCTCCGGGCCAAAGGCCTCGACGTGGTTATCCAGCGTCTTGTACTCGCCGCAATGGCGTTGATCTTTCGATGAATACTTCAGAAGGTCCCGGTGGAGATGCTTGATATGGTTTTCAGTCAGCGTGATTTCGGACCAACTGGCGAAGACCAGTTCCATCACCTGTGCATAACCCGCGACCTCCTCCTCGTCGCGGGAGGCAAAATCCCTGATATTCAGATTGGCCAGCAAACGCTCTACCTCCACGTCCGTCAACCGGGCACCCTCGATTCGGGTGGAGGAGCCGATACTTTCGATGGTGGCTACCCGGCGCAGGGAGGTCAGTTGTTCCGGTGCAATACGCCCAATAGCCGCCCACGCGCCTTTGAACTCATCGATCGCGGCGATGAGATTCAGCACTTCTGGCGTAATGATCAATGTGTCTGTGTGCACGCCGCCATCCGTATATTCATCCATTTCCACCCAATTAGACTGACACAACAACCTCCATTTGTCCATCCAATTCCACCCATTTTTACACCCCAGACTGGGCGCGTTTGCTGGGAATGGAAGAGGGTAAGAGGGCCTCCGCCCACGTCACTACAAAGCGAAAGCGAGTAGTGACGTGGGCAGCGAGTTCCCCGGGTATAAACGTAGAAGCACTTTGGCTCGGCGTATATTCAGGGGAGGTTACAGTGTAACCACCCCTGGCTTGTTGGTCTGTTTCCACTGGAACCACGACTTAAAGCCGAGTTTTTATCGGGCATACCGGCTCAAACGCGCCCAAAATGCCGCTGCAGCATAATTCCCAGCCTGAGAATGACTATCAAAGCGCCAGGTGTTCAATTAAAACCACCCCCGATTCAGGTCGAGTTCTCTGTGACAGCCATATTCCGGGTTCGTATAGTAAGCACCAGAGCACGAACATGTCGCTGCCACTGCGCAAAAGTGGCAAGGAAAACCCCACCTTGCGCAAGCGAACGGGGTAGGCAGAATCTGGCTGTCTTGGAATCTGCTGAACGCGTCCTCCAGGGCCCATTTGACGCAGCGGTCAGTTATGACCGGGGTCCACTTTCCACACAACGCGGAGCCAGATAGCTAGGGTACCGCACCTTCAAAACGATCCCGGCTTTTGTGGGCTCCTTTCAACTGTCGCTGTTAAGGCTGGGCACTGGTGCCCAAGTTAAACGACAGCAATTTCAACCACGCAAACGCACTGGCGGTCAGCGCGTTCTGCTCTTTCTAAAACGGAGGTAATTCCAACCCCAGCCTTTGGCTGGATGACCGTTGGTTTGCACGGGCCAGTTTTCAATAGAAAACACACCGTGCTGTCTATGGCCAGACACATTCAGGTCAACCGGGATTGGTGTCCCGTGATCGTACCGCACGGCGGGCCTGCGCAGCTTCTGTTGCCAGGTGATCAGAAACACTCACCGAAGGAACCCACACTATGAGAGATCTGAACTACCAACTGAAAATGCTATGCAAACACAGCCATGAAGGCAGCTTCAAAACTCGGGTGGGCCGGGAGCGCCAGTTAAGCGCGATCGCCAACCAGTTACACGACCTGGGCTTCCGGCAGATGAAGGCCACGTCACTCAAACAGAAGCATGTCCAGGCCCTGGTGGACCACTGGCTGGGACAGAATCTCTCCCCCGGGACCATCAAGAACCGGATGAGTTGCCTGCGCTGGTGGTCCGAGAAGGTCAACAAGCGGGCCGTGGTGGCCAGCTCCAACGATCATTATGGGATACCGGACCGGCAGTTCGTGTCCGACCAGAGCAAGGCCAAAGACCTGACGCGGGAACAGCTCGAACGGGTCAAGGACGAACACGTCCGCATGAGTCTGCGCCTGCAACGGGCCTTCGGGCTCCGCAGAGAGGAGGCCCTCAAGATCCAGCCCCGCGGGGCGGATCGGGGCGACCACCTGCAGCTCAAGGCCAGCTGGACCAAGGGCGGAAAAGAAAGGTCCGTTCCCATCCGCACCCAGGAACAGCGCGTCCTGTTGGAACAGGCCAAGCGCCTGGCCGGTTTCGGTTCCCTTATCCCACGGGGCCAGCAATACATCGAGCAGCTCAGGATCTATGAGCGCCACATAGCCAATGCCGGCCTGTCGAAAATGCACGGCTTGCGCCATGCCTATGCCCAGCAGCGGTACCAGGAACTCACCGGCTGGCCCTCGCCCCATGCAGGCGGGCCTACCAAAAAGGAACTGACCCTGGTGCAACAACAGACCGACCAGCAAGCCCGCCTGACAATCAGCAAAGAGTTGGGCCATGTCAGAGAACAGATTACTGCGGTCTACATAGGTAGATAGGCGATGCCGATCCAACCCCGCCTGATCCGCCTGCGCGATGCCCCGGCCTACCTGGGCATGAACCGCAATCACTTTAACAAGGCTGTGCGCCCTGCCCTGACCGAGATTCGCATTGGCAAGCAGGGGGTCGCCTTCGACCGGCTTGAATTGGATGCCTGGGTGGAGCAGTATAAGTCCTGCAACGGGCGTCCCGCACGAAATCGAGGAGATGAAGTATGGGACGCAATCGAAGCTCCGGGCTGCGGAAGCGGGCTGGGATCTGGCATATCGACAAGCAGGTCCTCGGCCACCGCATTCACGAAAGCACTGGAACGAGTGAACTCAAAACAGCGGAACTGATGTTAGCCCGCCGGGTTGAGCAGATCAGGCAGGCGTCAGTATTCGGCATACGGCCGGTGCGTATTTTTCGCGAGGCGGCCACGCGCTTTCTCGAGGAGAACACCCACCTCGCCACACTCCGAACCTACGCCTTCCATCTGAAAGAGCTGGACCCGTACATAGGCGAACTGCCGCTGTACCAGGTCCATATGGGAACGCTGCAAGCGTATATAGATAAAAGGAAGAAGGAGGGTAAGAAGAACAAGACCGTCAATGGCGCACTGGCAACGGTGCGCAGGGTACTCAACCTGAGTGCCCGCCTGTGGCGCGATGAACACGGTTTAACCTGGCTGGAGACGGCACCGCTAATTCAGTTATTGCCGCTGCACGATGCCAGGCGCCCCTACCCGCTCAGCTGGGAGGAGCAACACCGCTTGTTCAAAGCGCTGCCGGATCACCTGAGCAGGATGTGTCTGTTCAAGGTGAATACCGGGTGCCGGGACGGCGAGGTCTGCAGCTTGCGGTGGGATTGGGAGATCGACGTGCCGGAGCTCGGCACCTCGGTGTTTCTCATTCCGGGAGCGAAGGTCAAGAACCGGGAGGATCGGTTGGTGGTACTGAATCGGGTGGCAAAGTCAGTGATTGAAGGCGTGCGCGGGCAACACCCGGAGCGGGTCTTCACCTACTACGGTCGACCAGTGCGCAGCATCAACAACAATGGCTGGAAGTCGGTGCGGCGAAAGCTGGGGATGCCCATCCGGGTACACGACTTGAAGCACACCTTCGGTCGCCGCCTGCGCGCGGCCGGGGTGCCATTGGAAACCCGGAAAATACTGCTTGGCCACAAGAACGGCGATATCACCACCCACTACTCCGCGCCGGAGTTGGAGGAGCTCATCGAGGCGGCAAACAGGGTGTGTGAAGGAAAGTCCGGCAAAACTCCGGCACTGGTTGTGCTGAGACACCGGACGCTGAGCGCGGTAACGCGCTAAGCAGTTGATACAAAACGGGGAAATTGGTGGGCCGTGCTGGATTCGAACCAGCGACCAATTGGTTAAAAGCTAAGCAAGGTGAATTTAACTTTCATTAATTCAATATGTTACAAGATCGACCTCTAGCAAAATTCCCATTAAGGCCCATCAAATATCGCTCAAGTCACACACAGGCCACACAATACGGCGGAGCCATGAAAACTTAGCGTGCGACAACAAGTAACCATGCTTCGACGATCCGAGACACACCCTCGCGACACGGTGCCGGATAAGCTATTCAGGAATTTCTTTCTACGATATTTGGATGATTGACGTAAAGTAATCCACGGCCTGCAGCCGGATACCGTCGTACGTTGGCATCGGCAGGGCTTCCGCCTTTACTGGCGCTTGAAAAACCGAAGCCCTAAGCCTGGGCGGCCAGCTATTGATGTAGGCCCTCGTAAGCTGATCCGAGAAATGCAGGCAATCAACATGCGCAGCGGTGCGCCCCGAATCCATGATGAATTACTCAAGCGTATCGAGATCTCTCAAGCGACAGTCTCAAAATATATGCGGCCTTTGAAGAAATCACCTTCAAAAACTTGGCCAACTTTTCTCAATAATCATACAGCTGGACCATGTCATTCTTTTCAATGAGAGACATCCACGCAGAATCCTTCGCGAATACTTCAGCTATTACCATAGCTGCTGACAACACTTGCAAAGCTAACTCAACTAGATGGTACTCGCCGATCATTGCAAACCAGAACCGTGTAACCCTTGATCTTCTGTTTCAGTATCACCGATGGAAAAAGCACTGTCGCAAATTGTTCCAACTCCCGGTAGCCGCTTGAAATTGAAATTTGCCAGGGAAAGTCACCAAATGACATAATCTACCCTGTTCCGCGCGGCTACTGGTGAAAAGAGAAGCACCATCCATTCTTCCCCGAAACCTGAGCAGGGAACTTCCAGGAAAACGTAACCAAAGGAATGAAATGAAAAAACTGGCCCTGTGGATCATCTGCATATCGCTCACTGGCTGTATGTCCTTCGGCCCCCAGTTCGTCAGCGGGTCCCGCACTGATTACAATGTGGTATTGCGACAGGCAGACGACCAGCAGATGCTGCTGAACCTGGTTCGCATGCGCTATCGGGACCAGGCGATGTTTCTTGAAGTGAGTGCGCTTAACACCCAGTTCTCTGTCACCAACGCACTGGCTGCCGACACCCAGCTTGGCCAGGGTGACAGCTATCTGGGTTTAGGTGGTAACGTGGTGCTACAAGAGACCCCCACCATTTCCTACGCACCACTCAAGGGTGCTGACTTTGTTCAGCGGGTATTAACCCCGGTCACCCTGCAAACGCTGTTTTTGCTGGATAATTCAGGCTGGAGCTCGGAAAGGTTATTACGCCTGCTGGTCGACGAGATGAACACCTACGGTAATGCCCAGGGTGCTAATGGTCCAACGCCGGCCCGGGAACCGTCGTTCCGCGAGTTCAAGCGCATTTCACACCTGTTGCGCCAGATGGAGTGGGACGACGTGGTTTCAGGCGGTAGGTACAAGGATCAACCCGTGCTGATCTTTGATCCTGAGGCCCGCTCTCGTGCGGACTATATCGAGTTCACGAGCCTGCTTGGCCTCAACCCCGACAAATTGATGTACCCGGTCATAGTAGCCGCTCGGGGTGGCGCTGCTGACAGCATCAACCTGCGTTTCAGATCTTTCGCCGGCATTATGTATTTTCTGTCCCAATCAGTTGAAGTGCCGGAGGCGGATGTTGCCGCGGGGTTGGTGACAGTGACCAGGAACGCCGCGGGTCAACCGTTTGATTGGCATGAGGTCACTGAGGGATTGCTGGCGATCAAATCCAGCCCCAACCCGCCGGACAATGCGTCAGTGGCCATTAATTATCGCAACAGCTGGTTCTATATTGACGACTCCGATCTGGACTCAAAGTCCACATTTGTACTGCTGGGTCAGGTGTATCAGCTTCAGGCCGGCGATGCGAAAACCGTCGCGCCCGTACTGACTCTTCCGGTCGGTAATTGAGGCCCTGGTCAACGCGGCGTTGCTGGAGTTACACAGCCGGCTGTGGCCCAGGGTCGATAGAGATGCGCAATGGCTTCTCACTATCCAGGTGCACGTCGCGCTGCGGGAAGGAGATGACGATGCCGGCCTCTTCGAAGCGCCGGTAAATTTCCAGGTGTAGATCTGTCTTGACCGGCCACATATTATCAACATTATCGATATAGAATCGGCAGATCATGTTTAGTGAGTTATCGCCAAAATCACTGAAGATTATGGACGGCGCCGGATCTGTAAGCACGCGCTTATCATCGGCAACCGCTTCAGCCAGAATCTTGAGCGCCAGTGCGGCATCGCTGCCGTAGGCGACACCCACCGGTAATGTGAGCCTGAGCCGGGTATCGCTCAACGACCAGTTAAGCAGCCTTCCCGTGATGATTTCCTTGTTGGGTATCAGCAGTTCCTTGCCATCCCAGTCGCGTATAGTGGTCGCCCTGATTCGAATCCGGGTTACGACGCCATCCTGATCACCCACGGTGATAATATCTCCGACACTGATCGGCCGTTCAAACAGGATAATCAGCCCGCAGATGAAATTGGCAACGATTTCCTGTAATCCAAAACCGATACCAACGCCCAGCGCTGCTACCAGCCATTGTAGCTTCGACCAGTCCAGGCCGAGTCTGGATAGCGCAACCAGGATACCAACGCCAAGAATGATGTAATTCAACAGGGTGCTAACGGTATAGCGCGTGCCCGCGGAAACACTGGTGCGCGAACGCAATACCAGCTCCACCAGCGCAGGTAGTTTGCGGGCCGCATAGACGGTTATACCAATCATCACGACCACAAAAACGACAGTTTCCAGGGTGATCTGGCTGACCGTTGCCACACCTTCCACCATGACGGTGGAGGTCCATAATGTCACTGCGGACATGGCATTGAACACCGGCAGAATCGGGGCCCAAAGGAAATACAGCACTGAAATTGCGACCACGATAGCCGCCGCATTCAGTAACTGCCTGGTTTCCTCACCGAGTTCAGCAAGGTTCTCCTTGTTTTCTTCGACGACCCCCATCTCTGAAAGCGGCTGGTCTGGTTGCGACTCTCTCGCTTTTAGCAGCTCTTCAAAGCGCAGCCGACGGCGCGCAAGCTGCAGCCAGTGCATCAGAAAACTGTAGCCGATTGCCAGCGCGACGCCGGCCTGGAGGGTGTCCATAACCGTGTTGATTACAAAAATCACGGACAAGCGTAATCCAAAAGCGACAGCGATAGTGACGGCGAAGGAAAATAACGCCAGGACAAGCTGAAAACGACCATTAAAGGTCGTCAGTATTTTCCTGCCGCCAGTCTTTAGTGCCTGCGAAAACCCACGTGCGATATGCAGGGCTATCCAGAGGGTAAGGGCCAACATCGCCATGCGTCCCAGTAAAGGCGCGGTGCCGTACAGGCGATACAGGACCGCAGCAAGGACAAGTGCTGGTAACAACCAGCGCAAAAACCATTTGGTTTCCAGCCGCAAACGATCACAGATTTGTGTGCTCCATTGAAAATGCTTACGCGCTACCCCGTTTTCTTCGCACAGCATGCTCAGCAGCTTTGCGGTAAATAACCAGATAGCCACGTTATACAGGACAATGTTCAAAACTACGGAGAGTATGGGATTGTCTGCGGAGAATAGCGAAGCCAGTGCCGCCACCATCAGCGCAGCCGGTGCCGCCCGCAGAGCAGTGGCCACCAGTGCCAGTGCTGTATGTTTAATAGATGCATGGCGCGGTCGCAAGATAAATTCATTCTGGCGGTGCTGGTAATCGCGCAACCGGGAATGAAATAGCAGCAGGATCAATGCCAGTGACGTGAAACCGAAAAAGCGAGCCTGTAGTGAAACTTCGGTGTCTTTAGCCGCTCCGACCAAGGTTTCTATTTCATTGGGAATATGGGTGAAGTCGGTTTTCCACAATCGCGAACCGCTGGGCAGCCACAGTACCATGGGGTCGAGGAAGCGCCGGTACTCAGCAATACTTTCCGCGTGCTCATCGTAATTCACCTGAAGCTCGCTCAGCATATCGATGACATCAGATTCAACTGAGATAGTACTGCGCAGCAGCTCCCGCCTGGTCAGCAAAATCTCCAGCAGAACTTCGCGCTCCGCTTGCGATACCGTCACGGGATTCAGCCCCGCAACGCCCAGCGCGGTATTCAGGTAGGCAGTTGCGCTCACCAGTTCCGCCAGGCTCTCCTCATGGCGGATGCGGCTCATTACGATATCACCTACCTGACCGGGATTCCCCGCCCCCAGCTCTTGCACCTGCAGCCTGTTGAGTTCCTCCCAGTAAGCCACCAGGGCTTCACCCAGATCGTCACTTTCGTGGGCAAATTCAACCACCCGCCGGGCACTTGCAAAACGTTCGGTTAATATGCGATTGGTACGCCGCAATTTCTGCCGCTCAGTGCTGAGGTTGGTAAAATCCAACTCCAGTTCCCGTCGCTGCTCGCGCAGGATCACGTTTTCGGCCTGATACTGCTGGGCGAGCCCATAGACTGGACTATCACTTGTCAGGTTTAGCGTGTTCTGCGCAGAGGTGGCTAAAAGCTCATCCTGCAATTGCTTTGACAATAGCCTCGTGCGTTGCACCAGTGCATCGATCTTAACCTGCAGCTCAGCGCGCTCTACAGTCATGGCGCTGTAGCGAACCGGCTGGCTGTCAAGCTGCGCCGACAGCGCCAGCCGCTCCTCCCGTAAAGATGCCTGTTCCGCTCGCACCAGCCATTGGCTCGCCTCGGCAAACGACGGTGCTGCGGCGGGATCGACGACTCCGCCATAGGTCGTCATAGCCTCGAGACGCGCGGCGATTTGATCCAGGCGCTCGCGTATGGCATCTCTCTTGCTCTCCCTGGCCGCCAGTTGCCGGGTCAGGATGTCCCGCGCCACCCTTGCATCACGGGTAGCACTCTGGGTCAGAAGAAGTTCTGCTTCCAGCTCCTGCACCGACTTTTTGGCGATGCTCTCATCGTCGCCCGGCGCAGGCGCCATGGCGTCGAGACGCGCTTGTATCCTGGCCTCGCGTCGCGGTGCCTCAGTCAGTTCCTCGATATACCTGGCCGCATCGCTTTTATGCACCTGGGCGCTGGTAAGCCAGAGATCAATAGATCGATAGGTCTTCAGAGGCTCATCTGAATCGGAGAGGCCCTCCTTGCGCAAGGCGGCGACACGCTGGTCAACGAGCGCACTGGTCAGGGCGGGACCGTCCTGGGCAGACACCGGCACTGCCTGGATGAGTAGGCAGAACATGAATATGCGGGTGACAACAGAAGAAAAGACTATCGAATCTCTCCAGAGTTTTCTGTTATCGCGATAACACCACAATCCTTCAGCCACATACACCTCTTCTTGATCTTGGATATAGAACCCGCTGCCAGACTCCCTGGCAAGGCAGGTTCATACTGCCAGAATACCAAAGCTTCCCTTTCGGGAGCGCACTCCAAGTCGCGTCGGTCATCTCTGTCTATTAACTACCATAAACAACATAGCGATAGATATCGAATTATGATCCATATTCTCAAGAACTAAAATCATATCAAGGTAGGGTTCTGACAATTTGACCAGTCCAGGCAGGCAGTAAGAATCCGCCCCCTGATCTCAAGCATCGTTCCTGCTCCACTCATCAAACGCACTCATCCCATTATCACGGTAATGCTGCGCGCTGAACCGGTGGCCGTGGACCGCTAAAGCTGTATTTTTCGACCTTAGCGGTTATGCTTGAGACTGGCTACCGGGAGATGGATACCATGATAAACGCGACACCAATACTACCGGCGATTCTGGCATTAATGCTGAGCGGATACAGCAGTGCGGATGATCTGACAGACGCTGCCGAGGGGCTGTGTGACACGATCAGAACCTGCGCGCTTGAAGCTGTGGCGGGCCAGGACCTTACCGACACGTTGCGGCACAATATGGACCCCATACTGGAGAACAACTGCGCCCAAATGCGCAGCCGGGTGCAGGCAGCGCCAGCCAACCATGAACTATACCAGGCAGCGGTCGGCTGCCTGCGGAGCATGGAGTCGCTCAGCTGCCCACAGCTGCACAATATGAGCGAGATCAAAACGCCCGAATGTGCAGAGTATGATGGACTGCTAAAAGCAGCGGATTCCGCGACTCCGTAAGTGTTCAGAGATGTATTGTCACGGAGACATATCATAGCCGGGAGCAACGCCTCACCTCTGACTGATCCCGGTTAGCGCCAGTTATAAGTGAAGTCCAGGAGCAGTGAATAGTGATCCTTGGATTCACCGGCAACACGTCCTCTGTCCAGAGAACGTCCTGTGTCGATAGGGGCTTCTCCTGTATCGAGTATGTCCAGGCTGAAGGCAAGGTCGTTACCGTTGTCCAATTTATAGGTAAACCCCGCGCCGACCCCCCACATCTCGTCCATGGAAATTCCGAAAGTGCGGACGTCATTGTCCATCGGTTCCTCAACCCACAGCAAGCCAACCGCTCCGCGCATTTTTGCATTGATCGGCCAGCTGGCGCCTATCGTCGAAGCGAAAAAGTCGTTATAGATGTTCTTGGGGGCATTGATAGTGCCGGCCTCCAGTGAAATATCTGTTACCCCGAACTTGGAAAACTCCACCCACAGCAAATCCCAGGTGAGTTCCCAGTCGTTCTGCAGGCGGTGGTAGACGCCAAAGCCGGCCGTCATGGGGACATTGTCGGCAAGATCGATGTTCTGACTTTGCAATCTATCGATGACTTCAGGGGGAAGTCGAACATCGCGGAAATCTATTTCTGAATCGACATCGATATTCACCTGCGAATTCCAGGTCAGGCCCACTCGGGTGTCCGGCGAAAACGAATACAGCATGCTGATGCCGGCGCCATAGCCGACACCATCCGCCTCTACAGAAAGCCTGCCGTCCTCAAACCGGTCCCCGATGAGGTTGTTATTCACCCGAGTGTGCACTTCTGAATCGGCGTACATGATTCGCATGCTGACACCCACCGACAGGCTGTTACTGAACTTGTAGGACGCGGCCGGGCTCAGGGCGACATAGACAAGTGAAGACCTGTCACTGTAATAGCGGCCTGCCCAGTTGGGTCCATTTGTGGCGCCAAACCCGGTGGGGACATTGAGGGAGTATCCAAAGTTCCAGTTTTCCCTGAACTGACGGGAATAGTAAAAAGAAGGGACCAGGGCGCCCTGCGGGTCGCGGGGATTACCGCCATCGACCGTGGTGACATTTTCATCCACCTCAAACTTGGAAAAGTCCACCGCCAGAATACCGTTCAGGGTCATTTGCGTACCCTCTAGCCTGCTCATGCCTGCCGGGTTCGTAAACACCGTCTCAGCTGAATCAGCGCCGGCAAAGAGCCCGGTGCCGGCAGGGCCATGGGCATGGCTGGTCGCTGCAGCAGCCAGCAATGCCGTAATAGAAGCGAAACGCACCATCGAGTGTGTCATTGGTTTCTCCAGAGGATAATTGATAGTTTTTTGGTTTACCTTATTCGAAGGCAAAAACTTTCTTCCAGTCGCTCTTCATACTGATGACAATCCAGCCTTGCTTTTCAGCTTCATTGTATAGCGCCTGGGTAAATGTTCCGACCTTGGTATCGGGTAGTCCCTGGGCAGGGCCATAAGCATATTCACGCTTTTCATCGTCATGTAATACAAGCAATGAGAGGCGCGCGCCGCTGCCGGCCGCAGTGTACTCCAGCATTTGCTGATCGCCGGTCGAGTTGCCGAACGCGATGTGGGGCTGGCGCCCGATCATCAGCTGTATGGCCTCGGGCTTGCCTGCATTGTTGTCATTCACCAGCAGCTTCGGCTCCTTGGTAAGGAACGGCTTACCATCTTCGGCATAGCCATACTTCATACCGACCGCACTGCCAACTACCTGTTCAGGCGGAATGCCGTAAACCGACTCCGAATACTGGCGCACAAAGTCCTGCCCTCCGCCCGTGACAATGTAGGTCTTGAAACCATTGGCACGCAAATACTGCAACACTTCCTGCATCGGCAGGTAGGTCAATTCGGTATATGGCTTGTTCCAGCGCGGATCTGTTGCCTTTGCCAACCACTGCTTCGCCTCGGCACTGAAGGTTTCAACCGACATATCGGTCAGCGTTGCCATGGCCAACTTTTCCAGATCGAGCAGGGTCAGTTTGGCGATGGCCGCGCGATCACCCTTGAGGATTTCCAGTACTGTCGAGTAGGGGGCGGCTTTGGCCAGCTCTGGCCTGGCCTTCACCAACCCCGGCACGCTCTCAAGGACGTACATCACCTGCGAGTACATCGGATGCTCCACCCACAGCGTGCCATCCTGGTCGAAAGTGGCGATGCGTTCAGCGGCTGGCACGAAGTCCGGGCTCGTTGGCGTTGTGGTCGCTTTCACAAACTGGACAATCGCCTGCCTGGCGGCGCCGTCATTCCACGACGGCAGCGGATCTGACTGGGCCTGCGCGCCGAATGCAAGCAGCACACCCAAAGCCAGACCCGGCCAGACTCTGGAAAATAAATGATTCAGCATGGTTGCACTCCTGTATTCCGTCCGTGACAGGCGATAAGCATCGGCCTCGAAATGATATTGTCAGGGCAGCTTCTTTCAGAAGTGAAAAATTGCCCCCACATAGGGTCCGTTGATGGTCATATCCTGGAGCGGCGCATCATTTTCAAAGTCCCAGGTCAGGTATTGCCAGCCCACTGCCGCCGAAACCGTATCGAACTTATAGGCCAGGGATACATTCGCCTGCCAGGTATATTTGGAGTCGCCAGCACCCCCACTGAGACTGTAAATGCTGGACCATTTCGGCGAATACCGATTGACGCCCCTGACACCGACGATACCGTCCCACACGCTGCCGGAGTCGGATACGTTCCTTGTTCGAGATTCATCTGCAATCTCCAGGCGTATGTCCGTTCCCGCTTCAACCCACAGATAGCGGGCCCCGGCGAAAACGTCGATAACGTGCCGATCGTCGGCGTAAACCGTGTACCCCACGGTAGGCGATACCACCCAGGACTCAAGCTGTATCTCTTTCACCCGAATTCGTTGAGTCCGGTATTCATCCGAGTTTTTTGAAAGATCCATGTACACCACGTCGGCAAGGATTGACCATTTGCCTTTGCGGGCCCCTGCGACGGCCATGGCGGTGAAATCCAGGTTTTTGAGGATATCATCGAGGGTAATTTTGGTTTTGTTACCGTTCTTGTCAGTGTTCTCTATCGTCGGCAGCCAGGCATAGATCTCCGCGGCGAACAGCCAATCTTCCCCTGCAGGCTTTACAGGTTCCGCGGTCACCGCCGAGGCAAACGTGAGCAGCGTCATGCAGAGCACCGCGATACACGTCCTGGCAAGGCCAACTGCTGCTTCTTTCACCTTTTCTGCACTCCAATTCGTGCACCGGGGAAGTCTTCCATCGATCAATTTACCGCGTAAAACTCTGTAGCCGCGCGGAGTATACAGTTCGCTCACCGGCGATTAATCGACAGGTAAAAGCCGCGAGTGCCATTACACTGTATGTGTTCAGCGCGGCGTAATATTGATCAGTCGGCTACTTGAT
>CAVXWW010000005.1:0-81513 GCA_963765545.1 uncultured Gammaproteobacteria bacterium
GAAGGAAATAGTCGATGAAATATTTAGCCCCAGGCCTTATAGCATTCGCCCTGCTCGCCGGCTGTTCAGCCCAGGCCCCAGCCCCCGAGAAGCAAGTACAGGCAAACCTGGCCCAGGCCGTGAATTGCAATACAGCGCAGGCAGACATAAAGACCCTGACCAGCGAAAAAGCGCGGACTTCTCAGGAAATTGAAGACGGGGCCGGGTCTATCATTCCAATAGGTGCTGTAGCGCACCTGTTCGGTGGCAGCGAAAAAGAGAGCCTTGAGATCGGTACCGGCGAGTACAACAAGAAGCTGGATGCGAAGATCACCGAAATAAAGAAGCAGTGTAATATCCAGTAAGACTGTGAGCCGGGCAGATGGCCCGCGCTAGCTAAAATCTCCAGGCGGCGCCAGCCCCTGGAGAGGTCAGCACACATCGCAACCACTGTCCGCATTCCTCAAGCAGTCCGCGCCCGCGGCTGCACCGACGATTGATTTCCTCACGGCCGGCGAGTTGCCTCCGGTGAATTCGTTCTGGTCAGTGACCATGTACGACGGCAAGAGCCAGCTTTTGATTGAGAACCCGATCAATCGCTACCTGATCAACTCGCCCATGTTACCCACCATGACAAAAAATGCGGATGGGTCGCTTACCCTGTACATACAGAAAGACTCGCCGGGTAAAGACAAAGAAGCTAACTGGCTGCCGGCACCCAACGATACCGTTTATCTTGTTATGCGGCTCTACTGGCCGAAAACGGAAGCACCTTCCATTCTTCCGGCCGGTGCAGGCAGCTGGCAGCCGCCGGGCATTGTAAAAGTGAAGTGACAACAACACAGTGAGGCGCCTGGAAGTTCAGGCGCATCGCATAGCTGATGGGCTATAGCATCAGTTGACAGGGACTGTCAGCAGAGGTGCCGCGGCACCCTGACCGATCGCTTTGGACATGGTCATAGTCCACAGGCTGCCCAGGAGTTTGAAATACTCTTTGGTAACCAGGTCACGCTCATCAATATAGAACCAGCCTTCGCGATATGCCACCGCTATATACGCGTGCTCGGGCTCCTCCGTCGAGAATGCAATCTTCAACTGGCGTCCAACTCGTCCGGGCGGTGGCGCCGGAATGACAACCCCCGCCGCCTCGTCCTGGGCTGGAACCTCAATAGCTGCAGAGAGTATTTCGACCAGGTCCCACACCGAACGGGTGGTGATTCCCAGGCCGCCAACGGCGGCGCCGTCCAGGGCCAGGAATACGGGGATGACGACCTGCCGCTGGCCGGGTTTCGCTGCAGGTAAATTCAATAGCTGCAGCAATTGTTTTACCTGCGCCGCGTGCCTGGCCTCGGATTGGTCGATCACAATGGAAAACTGGGTCGTCGTCTGTAGCGGATTGGACCCAGTGCAGGCGGTGGTCGCGGGTCAGCGCGGCAATGATGTTGACGAATTCGTCGAAGCGGGGATCCTCCGGATCCTCGCTGAAATTGAAATTCGGGTTATAGATGTAGTTTGCGCTGGTAATGAAAGCAGACAGTGCTGGTGCAGGGTTGGTCATGGTGCGCGACGATCTGCGTCAGCAATCAGGGGAAATGGGCGACGTGAGTTGGCTCAGGTACTTTTCACCGGACACCGGTACATACGAGATAGTCGGGTTCTCTTCGTACACCACACTGCCGGCGAACGGTACCAGGTTGCCCCGGTAGTCGCTGGTGCTGCCAAAACCTGCCTGGATGCCCGCGCTGGTCGTGACGCTGACATTGGCGGTGACACTGGCGACGGTGAGCAGGTGGCCACGTTCCCCGTAGCGGTTCTGGATGAGGACCATCAGCATCTGCTGGTTGTCGGTAGTGGTAATGGCCTCGTTGTAGGCCAGCCGGCCGCTGCTGATGGCGGCGGGGCCCACCACGGTGCACCCGACCAGGAGGCTGCTCAGCACGGCCAGTACCAGACAATAAGCCTTGCTGCCCGGCTTGGGCTGACTGGGTGGGCACTGAGTGATCGGCGGTCATGAATAGCCTCGCTGCTTGCGGGTTGGGGATTTATTATCGTGCCAGCGGCAGTAATTGCCAAACATGATATTGCGGCCGTACAGTGCAGGACGCGGTAACCACTATCAGGGCCTGGCGAGAGTGGCACTGCCGGTGGCCGTGGACCACTATAGCTGTGTTTTTCGGCGTTAGCGGTTATGATTGAGTCCGGCTTCCAGGAGATGGATACCATGATAAACGCGACACCAATACTAGCGGCGATTCTGGCATTAATGCTGAGCGGATACAGCATTGCGGATGATCTGACAGACGCTGCCGAGGGGCTGTGTGACACGATCAGGACCTGCGCACTTGAAGCGGTGGCGGGCCAGGACCTTACCGACGAATTGCGGCATAAAATGGACCCCATACTGGAGAACAACTGTGCCCAAATGCGCAGCCGGGTGCAGGCAGTGCCTGCCGACGACAAACTATACCAGCCAGCGGTAGACTGCCTGCGCAGCATGGAGTCGCTCAGCTGCCCACAGCTACACAATGCGGGCGAGTCGAAAACGCCCGAATGTGCGGAGTATGACCGACTGGCAAAAGCAGCCGAGTGCCGCGACACCGTAAGTGTTCAGCGACTGGTGTGCTGTAAGCGGGAGGAGCAATATGCCATAGACACAGGGCTACGCCCCGCCTCTCCCTGATCACGCGTTAACGCCAGTTATAAGTGAAGTCCAGCAGCAGTGAGTAGTGATCCTTGGATTCTACCGGCAACACGTCCCCTGGTGAGAGAAGGGCCTGTATCGATAGGGGCGCTTCCCGTATCGAGTATGTCCAGGCTAAAGGCGAGGTCATTACCGCTGTCCAATTTGTAGGTAACCCCCGCGCCGATTCCCCACATCTCGTCCATGGAAATGCCGAAAGTGCGGACGTCGTTATCCATGGGTTCCTCAACCCACAGCAGGCCTACCTCACCGCGCATTTTTGCATTGATCGGCCAGCTGGTGCCGATGGTCGAGGCGAAAAAGTCGTTATAGATGTTCTTGGGCGCATTGATAGTGCCGGCCTCCAGGGAAACATCTGTTACCCCGAACTTGGAAAACTCCACCCACACCAAATCCCAGGTGAGTTCCCAGTCGTTCTGCAGGCGATGGTAGACGCCAAAGCCGGCCGTCATGGGAACATTGTCGGCAAGATCGATGTTCTGTCGCTGCAACCTGTCGATAACTTCGGGGGGAAGTCGAACATTGCGGAAATCTATTTCTGAATCGACATCGATATTGACCTGCGAATTCCAGGTCAGGCCCACCCGGGTGTCCGGCGAAAACGAATACAGCATGCTGATGCCGGCGCCATACCCGACACCTTCAGCCTCCACAGAAAGCCTGCCGTCCTCAAACCGGTCCCCGATGAGGTTGTTATTCACCCGGGTGTGGACTTCCGAATCGGCGTACATGATGCGCACGCTGGCACCCACCGACAGGCTGTCACTGAACTTGTAGGCCGGGGCCGGGCTCAGGGCAATATAGACAAGTGAAGACCTGTCACTGTAGTAGCGGCCTGCCCAGTTGGGTCCATTAGTGGCGCCAAACCCGGTGGGGACATTGAGGGAGTATCCGAAGTTCCAGTTTTCCCTGAACTGCCGGGAATAGTAAAAAGAAGGGATCAGGGACGCCTGCGGGTCACGGGGATTACCACCATCAACGGTAGTGACTTTTTCATCCACCTCAAACTTGGAAAAGTCCACCGCCAGAATACCATTCAGGGTCATTTGCGTACCCTCGAGCCTGGTCATGCCCGCCGGGTTGGTAAACACAGTCTCAGCTGAATCGGCCCCGGCAAAGAGCCCGGTTCCAGCCGGGCCATGCGCATGGCTGGTCGCTGCGGCAGCCAGCGATGCCGTGATAACAGCGAAGCGCACCATCGGGTGTATCATTTACTGCCCCTCGGCTACTTGATATTGCACTGCTTCTGAATCTCGGCAATCTTCGCGTCCAGCTTCTTGTTGTACTCGCCGCTGCCGATTTCCATACTCTCTTTTTCGCTACCACCGAAGATATGTGCTACGGCTCCAATGGGGATGATAGAGCCTGCGCCATCTTCGATTTCCTGCGAGGTACGGGCTTTCTCACTGGTGAGTGTCTTGATATCTGCCGCTGCGGTGGAGCAGTCAACAGACTTTGCCAGGTTAGCCTGCACCTGCTTTTCCGGCGCGGGCGCCTGGGCGGAACAGCCTGCCAGGACAAATGTGATTACGGCAACAAACGGGATAATAGTTTTCATTGGGTTCTCCAAGGGGAAATGATAATTTTTTGGGGTATGCGCCAGGGCGGTGCGACTGCCAGAGGCATCCAGACCAGGCGAATATAAAACGGGCGCCGTTTCTGGGCGCCCGCTTCATTAACTCTTACTCATCCTGCTTTCAGCAACCCGGCTAGTGACCCTGGTGGCTGATGTGCTTCGCATCCTTCATCGCATTGATGATGTTATCCAGGTTGTAGCTCGCAGGAGTCTGCAGCGACGGGAAGTCCTTGTACGTCGAGAGTTCCTTCAGCCACAGCAGCTGTCCAATGGGCAGCAGGTTCCAGTCATAGATAAACGCGGTGCTTGGGGCGGCCAGTGCGCCGCCGTAGCCCAGTAGGGTGCCTTCGGCCGACGCGACCGACCGCTCGAAGGGATCACGCTTTAGGTTGTTGACCTGGGTCCAGTGGTAGGTGCTTGCGTCATTAAACGCCTCAAGCGCATTGGAAGACACCATCGTGTAGTAGAACTTCCAGTTCTTGTACCGCACCGCCGAAGGCTGTGCACCGGTGTAGTAGAAGAAGGTGTCACGGGCCGAATCTGCCTTGCCTTCCAGGTAATCCCGCTGGTCGAAACCATCGAGGGTCGTCTTGACGATGCCGGGGTACTTGCCGGCCTCAATCTGCTTCTTCAGGCCATCGCCTTTGGGTCCGCCGGCGATATTGACCAGCGTTGGCACCCAGTCCAGTGATGAGAATATCTGGTCAGGGTTTGTGCCAGCCTTAATGTGTCCGGGCCAACGCACGACCATAGGAGCACGCATACCGCCTTCCCAGGTGGTGAGCTTGCCGCCCCTGAAGGGCGTGATGCCGCCGTCAGGATAGGTGATTGCCTCGGCGCCGTTGTCGGTGGTAAAGACGATGATGGTGTTGTCCATCTCGCCCATTTCCTCGAGCTTTTTGAACACGTAGCCGATGTTATCGTCCATCTGCTTCATGCCGGCTTCGTTGATACCCCAGTCCTTACCGCCTTTCGTGCCCAACATGTCCATGTACTTGTCAGAGAGCATGGTGGTGACATGCATGCGCGCCGGGTTATACCAGACGAAGAAGGGCTTGCCGGTTTTCTCGGGGTCGTTGCGGTCGAGGAAGTCGATGACCTGGGCGGAGATTTCCTCGTCTATGGTCTTGGAACGTTCCAATGTCAGCGGCCCCATGTCCTTGCAGCTCTGGTTCTTCTCACTGCCATTGCTGGACGTGCAATGGATAACCGGCCGCGGCGGGGTCATACAGAGCGCCTTCCTGGGATCCACCGCACCGGGGACCTCCTCGAGACCCTTGACCGGGGTGTTCATACAGGGCGGAACAATGGCCTGATCGGTTGAGGTGCTGTTGATATCCGGGAAGCTCACCCCCTGCATGGCGTCGAGGTGATACAGGTAGCCCCAGAACTCCTGGAAGCCGTGAGCGGTCGGCAGCGAGGCCGATTTATCGCCCAGGTGGTTCTTGCCGAACTCGCCAGTGGTGTAGCCCAGGTCCAGCAGGAATTTGGCTATCGCGGGCGTGCCCGGCAACAGCGAACTCGTGGCGCCCGGCAGCTGCGGCATGACCATGCCCGCCCGCAAGGGGTGCATGCCGGTGGAGAAGGCGGTGCGCCCGGCCGTGCAGCTCTGCTCGGCATAATAGGTCATGAACCGCGCACCTTCGTTGGCGATGCGGTCGATGTTAGGCGTCTCACCGACCATCAGGCCCTGATGGTAGGCTCCCACGTTCATAATGCCAATATCGTCGCCCATGATGAACAGGATATTGGGTTTTTCGCTGGCGGCACTACTGAATGCTCCATGCATCAGTAGTGCCGCTCCGAGGGCAACTGTAAAAAATTTATTGAGTGTCATCTGGAATCTCCCTTTAGGGACACAAAAAACAGTTTATGAAATCGTTGCAGTCGCGGTAATACACGCACTTGCTCCGGAAACTACGGATCTGAAGTGTAGCGGACACGCTCAAAGACACTATTCGGTTCACCACCTACGCTACGTACGTATTATTTGAAGCGTGGTGGCTGGGGTTCGTTACGAGGTCGTCGAGACCAACTGCTTGATCCGCTCGAGGATTGAACAATGTTCGAAGGGCTTCTGGATTACCTCCGCCGCGCCGTGCCTGATTGCCTGCACCGCCGTGGCCACGTCGGCGGAAGACACTAGCACCAACACCCGGTGTGTGGAGCATACGCCTGCGAACATAGCTATCTGGTCCGACGCAACCAGGTCGCCCTCGGCCACATCCAATAGCACACAGCACGCAGGCACGGGCTGCGCGTCGCTTTCGAGCCACAGTTTCAATGAATTGGCTGATTCGACTTCAAGCCCAGCCCCCCTGACAAGCGCTTCAAGCGATACGCGCATCTCAGCGTGGTTACTGACAATAACGACTGTATTACAGGCCATCGATAACTCCAGAGACAGCCCAGCATTTGACCTAAGCGCATGCGCAGCATCTGCTACCACGGCGGCTAACCGCAACCATTCGAGTCAGAAATTCTAAACAGAAGCTGCGACAGTGGGTATTCGCTTCACTACCGAGTCTACGTACGTAGACGGCGGCGCTGAAACAGCGTCAGTCTTGGGGTTGATGAGTGGCCAGGAGCAGTAGCAATTCCTTCACTGAAGAAACCTCCAGCTTTTGTAGCAGGTTGTGCCGGTGCGCCTCTACTGTGCGCGGACTAATGGTCAGTTTCCTGGCGATCTCCTTGCTGGATTCGCCGTGTCGAAGGTAATCAAATACTTCTATCTCGCGCTCGGTCAGTGCGCTAAGGCGATGCTGGAAGCTGTCGTCTGCACTAGCAGAACATCTGTCATCTGCATTCTTCAGAAGCGCGGTGTTGATGCTATCCAACAGCGCCTGTTCACGGTATGGCTTCTGGATAAAATCCAGAGCGCCATTGCGCATTGCCTCAACCGCCATTGGTACATCGCCATGGCCGGTGAGCACAATGACGGGGAGGCTTGCCCCCATCTCGTTGAGACGTTGCTGTAGTAACAGTCCGCTCATTTCAGCCATCCGCACATCAAGCACCAGGCATCCCGGGCGAGACGGCTCAAAGGACTCAAGAAATGATAGCGCGGAAGAATAGCCTTTGGTCTGTAGCCCAACCGATTCAGCCAGTTCCGAAACTGAATCGCGTACTGCGTCATCATCATCGACAACAAAAACAGTTGGCTGCTGCCTGTCATTCATAATTTGTCGGCCCTGAGCGTAAATCGCATGATGGCACCCCCGGCAGGATTTGGTTCATACCAGATTCGTCCACCGTGCAAGCCTATGATATCGTGGCAGATTGCGAGTCCCATCCCCGTGCCCGTTTTTTTGTCTGAATACAAAGGCTCGAAAATGTACTGAACCCGCTCCGGCGCAATACCGCTGCCCTCATCTGCCACGCTGACTTGCACCACGTCATCGTTCAATATTTCCACATCGATGGAGATGACGCCAGCAGAAATACCGCTCGCGGAGATACTGTGTCTGGCGTTGCTCAGCAAATTAACCAAAACCAACTGGATTTGCAGGGGGTCGACCAATACGGGCATGATGTCTCTTGCGGGTCGGTATTCAATACGGCAACCCACGGCATCACACTCCGCCTGCACCATGGGTATAACTTCCTCAATCAGAGTGGAGATTGAGGACGGTAACAGCTGTAACTCACTGCGATTGACCAGGGACCGAACGCGCCGGGTGATGGTGCCCGCCCGCTCTGCTTGTCCCTGAATCTTACCGAGAAGTTCGATGATCCTGGGTCTGTCGTCGATATCGCCCTGAAACCGACGCGCGGCCGCCTGCGCATAGTTCTGGATAGCAATCAGCGGCTGACTGATCTCGTGCGCAAGGGTTGTAGCCATAGCGCCCAGGTTGCGCTCCCGGCTAAAGCGCGTCAGCCGCCGTTGCAATTGAGCAGTGGTATACTCAGTCTCTGTACGCAGAGCGTGCTCGGCTTGCAGGTCCGTTTGCGCTCGCGACAGATTGCGGTGGTTGAATATGAGCAAAATGATCAGGGTTGTCTGGACCAGGACTACCGCCAGTGTTGCAAGTATCTGCCAGCGATACAGATCCCAAACCGATTCTTTCTTGAACAGCAGTTCACACCCCGGGGGCAAAAGACTTTCTTTAATCCCCCAAAAGTCCAATTGCCGCCAGTCGGCCATACAAGTGCTTGCGACCCGCGTGTCAATTCCGATGGCTGCGGGGTCTTCACCCTCCAGGATACGGATGATTATTTCACCGGCGCGGCGCCCTTGCGCGGCATAGCTCGCAATCACACCGGCGGTGATACCGTGGCCAAGATACGTCTCGAATACCCCGAAGACAGGTACCGGCGATTCGGCAGCGACCCGCTTCAGCACCTCTTGAGGGACAAGCGGAACGACAGAGGCATCTCGAAATACGGTTAGATACAGAACGATCGCGTCCGGCGGCAGGGCCTGTAAGCGAGCCACGGTTTCGTCGAGGGTGAGCCCGACGAGATACTCGACATCAATCATCTTCAAGTATGGCTGCAGCGAAGCCTTCGTTTTTGACAACATCATGCGATCCCGTGCAGCCGTCCCAGCTACAACAGTAATCCGTTTTGTACTGGGCCTCAGTGTCAATGCAAGATCGATTGTCCCCCCAAACGCGTGTTCAAACGAAACTCCCGCTGTCCTTTGGCCTAACTCCATACCGACCAAGGCTTCTTTCGATACGCTGTTAAAAACAATGGCCGCACCCGGCCAGATATCCTCCCGGTACCGCTGCGCGAACTTCAACGCGTCTGATCCATAAGCGACTAAAACATCCACCCGCAGATCCTGGTACCTTGCTTCCAGCAGCGCTTCAAGTTTTTCTTCCACCTCGGCGCTCCCAAACCGGTAAAAATCGAGTGTCTCAACAAAAATGCCGACCGGCTCACTACTTAGCTCGCGAACAGTCGCCTGCAGCGCCTGATCGACAGCAATAAAAGCGGGCAGTCCGGCGTCGCTTGAACTCAGAATGACGACCTGCCGCATTGCGCTTTTTGTGTCTTCCGCTAGAGCGAGGGACGCCGGGGCCAGCCCCAGGAAGATCATCACAAACGCACGAATAATGATGCTAAACATAACAACAAAAGCCCCAATGTCCCTGTAGTTTGGCTATCATCTTAACGCGTCGATCCAAGCTGCCCAAGGACCCCCGATGCCAGGCTCGTTGCGCCCCCCGTTAACATCACATCGTTCAAGATGGCGGTTTTATATCCTAACAAGGCGGCAATGGCTGTCACGGTTAAATCACGGAGTTGATAGTCAACATGGACCACCGCCACATTGCTATCGGTATTGCTGGATTCAGGGAAAGCCGATTGGACGCCACTGGAGGGCTTGGCAACACCGACCAGACTTGCAAACGCTGACCCAGGCCCAGCGTGGCTCGGGCGATATCAACCGACGCCTCATTAATAGTTACGCCTGGCAGTTCCAAGGACATGTCCTGCAGATTATAGTTTTGTGATTCAGTGATCTGTTGGCCGCTGTACTAGTGCCATTTTACGTAACGAATGGCTTGGTACCACGAGTCCCGGCTATCACCTGAACGGATTGGATTGCATTCCGGATATTACACGAGTTTGACAAGGGGTGCGCGTTGAACTCCCCGGCAATGCATCGCCAGATTCTAATGTAATGAACGATCCGAAGTGCAAGGGGCCAGCCAGGATAAAGCAGCAGGTACTAATCGAATAAATCCATACTCGCGAAGCGCAGCCATCCGCCGGTCGTATACATGGTGCAAGACTTTACCTTAAGCGGCCTCGACCCCTTTAGCACAAATATAAGCCTTTCGATAGCGGGCGTAGCCTGGTCTGCCCCAGACTTGAAGCGGTTCGAAATAAACCTCCACGTTTGGGTGTTTCTGCATCGGTAGTCGCCCATCTCGCTCTGGCGGAGAATCAATGGCGACTAGTAATGCCCGTTCCGGCGATAGAATTGGCACTTTCTTCGGGCGTAAGGACTGCAAGACCGAGTATAGCATTCAATGATTTTGCTAAGCGGCAGGTAAGATCTCCTTTGATTACTCGCGCCCGAAGGAACTCGATTACCTTTGCAATGACCTGATGGAGGCCATCGACACGACCAAAGGATATCCCTGATCTGATCCAAAATACGTATCGGTCCTCAGCCACACCTTTGGCTACTGCAGCGAATGGTCCGTCAATTAGAGCCAATGTTTCAGTAACTGTGATAATCGCAGCGGCGGGAGGATCGGCGTGCATAGATTTCCAAATCTTATCTACGTTTATGTAATGCCAGGCTAAGCGCTGCTTATGAGCGTAGCTAATACATGTCGAGTTTTCATTGGTGTCATGGAGCGCTTTGGCGAGATTCAACCCACTGCGCTATGGCACTCTCGTACCAGCCAACGCAACGGGCGCCAGTCAATTGTATTTGCCTAGGGAATTTCCCCTTTGCAATTTCGGCGTATATGGTCGACCGGGATAGCCCGGTCATTGCCTTTACGGCTTTCTCAGGCTGAAGACGCACTCTCTTTCCCCTACCGCCCTGGCTTTAATTGCGGAAATTCGAGCGGTGGAGGCGGAGTTCGTTCAGCGCGAAGCAGAACTGGTCGTTATTTATGGCTAATCTGGCTTTGGTAGTTTCGGTCACTTAATTCGGCAACGCCGGCCCGGCCTCATCGGCCTCAGGCGCCACACTGGAACCAGGTTGGGTTTTTGGTGCCTCGCGCAAATTGACGTCGCGCTGTGGAAAGGGAATATCGATACCCTTTTCGATGAACGCTGCGTTGATCGCACGATTCAGGTCGCTGGTCACGTAGCGACGCAGGTTGATATCGCGAATGATGACGCGCAGCTCGAAGTCAAGTGAGCTGTCGCCGAAATCCACGAACAGGACACTGGGATAAGCCAGATCCGGATCTCCCTCGGTAGCATCGGCTTTCTTGATGACATTCATGTCCTTGATAACGTCTGCGTTGTTGTTGGCTACCTCTAGCAATGTCTCAATAACGGTCTCGATATCACTACCATAGGCGACCCCGATCGGTATCTTGAGTCGTCCCCAGGTATTTCCCAGTGTCCAGTTGGTCACCTGACCGGATATCAGGTCGGAGTTGGGCACGATAACATCGGCCCGATCGAGAGTCTGGATGGTCGTGGTGCGGATACTGATACGCTGAACGTAGCCCTCCGTATTGCCGACGACAATCCAGTCGCCGTTTCTCACCGGTCGCTCTACCAGCATGATAATGCCGGATACGAAATTATTGACGATGTTCTGCAGGCCAAAACCGATGCCTACCGATAGCGCACCGGCGATGATGGCGAGATTGGCAAACTTTATCCCGGCAATCGACAGCGCCACGATGGCCGCAATGGCCACGGCGACATACCCGAAGGTTGTGACCAGCGCGTCCCGCGCGCTGGGTTCCATGCGGGTCTCGACCAACCATTTCGTATTGAGCCTACCCTTGAGCCAGCCAGTCAGGACGAGCGACATGGCGAAGACCAGGACTGCCAAAAGCAGTTGAGTGGGGACAATCGTCAGGCCAGCGACCTGAAAGCCCTCGGTGAAATAACGCTCGATATTGTCGGTGACTTGTTCTCCCGCGTCCCAGATGCGCAACAACAACAGCGCGGCACTGATCCACAGCGCCAGGTTGACGACCAGCCGCAGCCAGCCAAGCCCGGGCACATATTCCTCGCCCTTGAGCCCGATGCTTCGGCGCACCGCTTTTTGCCAGCCATAGCGCCCCTCATCGAGACCATCGAACAGATCCGAGAAAAACTGACTCAACACGACGGTGAGAGCAATCAATAGCAGCGTATAGGTGATGCCGGTTATCACCAGAGTGCCGAGGTTGATATAGCCGATCCAGGCAGCAACCATGCCGCCAAACAGCGCCAGGGAAAGCAGCAACAAGGGCATCCCCTTATCATGCCAGCGCTCAAGCCGGCGCAGCAGGAAAGCGATCCAGATGACATTCAGTACCCAGACCAGAGTGATAACATGGCGGACCAGTGTGTACATCGTGTCATCAAGCAAGCCATCCGCGTGCAGCTGCTCCGCGAGCCAGCGCAGCGGCACGACCGCGGCAAGTACGAGACTGCGCCTGCTGAGCGGAATGGCAACGGCCTCAGGCAGCGACAGATAAGGGGTCGCGGGTGGGCAGGGTCTCAGCAGGGCCCTTATACTGGCAGCGATAGCAAAAAACACCAGTAGACCGGACAGGACTGAAGCGACAAAGGGTGGGCCGCCCCCCTCTCGCGGGATCAGTATTATGCAAGCCAGCATCCCCCCCAGGCCAGCCAATATGGGCGCATAGCTTACGCCAGAGGCCATGATCGCCTGGACAAGGCCGGCTGAGACTTCCATTTTCTCGACCGTTATATCGGCCATCATGTGGGCCCGCAGACGGCGCGCGACAATAAGGCCAAGGATAAAACCCAGAAGACCAAAGGCCGCGGCAATGGCCAGACGCACCGGACCGATCGTATCCCAACCCACGGATGTCTGGGCCAAACGGCCGGTAAAGTCCAGCCAGTTTTTGCGCTCAGCAAGATT
Organism: uncultured Gammaproteobacteria bacterium; assembly: GCA_963765545.1. GTDB lineage: Bacteria > Pseudomonadota > Gammaproteobacteria > Pseudomonadales > Halieaceae > JARRPM01. The sequence goes on from CAVXWW010000005.1 coordinate 12,784, forward strand.
TGCCCGCAATATCTCGATCACCGTCGGGCCGCGCTCCAGCAGTTGCCGGGCCTCAAAGCTGCGCAGGTAATCGTCCAGGGTTGAGTTAAGGTCGTTACTGCTCAGTAACATGAGTTTACAGGTGTCGATACGCCCTTCCAGGCTCGCCCTCCTGCTCTGCAGGTCCTGCAGTTGCCTGGCGATCGCGGGAGAAATCGGCGCCTCTGGCTGCGTTACAGATTGCGTTCCCGCCGCTGTTTTATCCCCCGAGGCTTTTGGCTTTGTGGGCTGCAGGATAGCCAGTTGACTGTCCAGCAATTCGATCTTTGGTTGCGCATTTTGTATGCAATCCAGCGAATCGGAACGAACCGTGGCAATTTCTTGCTTGAGCGCTTTAAGTTCCTGCGCCGACGCTGTTTGGGCACTGACAATCTCTCGTTGGAGTCGTTCAAGCGTGGCCTGCGCCTGTGGCACAGCGTCAGCTTTCAGTGTCTCCTCTGCCTGCGCCGGGATCACCAGCCCCAATAGCAACAGGGCCCAGAACGGGCGGTAAACGAGGCGGAGCGTATAAGAGATATCCACTTTGCAGATCACCATGTTCAAACCACGAGCTTCAAAGCGCAAAGTATAAGCACAAAACAGCTTAACCTGCCCTGCAAAAATTGTAGCGCTTGGCTATAGTTCTCTCTCGCAGTTCGTGAAGACCTCACCCAAATATTATTGAACTGCTGGAAATTCAGGCAAGCGCGCCATAAAAACGCCGCTAGGTGGAGCACTGGGCTGATGATGAGCTCTCCCCGACACAAGGCAGGATTTGGTTTCGAAAAGATGGACGAATATTTCCACAACAGTGAAAGGAGACATCTGTCTCGATTGATTACCCGTTAATCAACAATCTGGTTGCCAGCTGGTGACATTCATTGATGACTTGGCTTCGGCTGTTTACTGCCAGGTCTTTTCCGATCATCGACCTGAGCCGGTTTGACCCAAGGACCGTGCAGCTGACTCGTCCAATCCCGTTCCCGCTGCAAGGCGAGAACAATAATTCGGGTGGTCAACCAATGCCGATACCGTGTGGTAGGCGATAGAGGTTTTGTTTGTATGTCGAGATACCAACTCAGGTGGTGTAGACGGTATTGGTACGGTCCCACCTGGAAGCGCCGGTAGAGGCATTCGGCTATATGTTGGGCCCGTTGGGTGTGCTCTTTGACTCGTGTACGGCGCCGGCCAGTAATCTTGCCAGCCAGTAGCTGCCGCATGTGCTGCTGAGCCTGCGCCGTGTTGGCCGGCCGCATACTACCTGGACGATCCGATGTACGAAACCAGCACGTTGACTCTGGAATGGCCCAACTCCAGCGCGATGATGGAACGTGCTTCCAGATCAAGGCTTTTATCGACTGTTCTGCTACCGGTCACTACTGGTGCGGAGTGCTTGGTGATCTGCTGGTACCGCTCACAAGCATATGCTGCCCTCAAATCATGGAAACCCCGAATCCCCGTGTCCTGGGTGGCCAGTCGCCATTGACTGTAAGCACGATTCCGCCACTGAATGTAGTTATGCTGATCGGGTATCAAATTCTGGCCTTTGCCTTGCTCTGACACGGCTTTTTTCAACAGTGCCAAGCCCAGGGGGGAGACGGGAATCCAGCGATCGGTCTGTTTGCCCCGTCCGCCTTTCGTGCCCTGAGTAATGTTGATCTTGCCGTGTCGGGAGGCCTGACGCAGTGCCACCCGGGCATTTATCAATGACGCCTCCCGGAAACGAAGCCCAAATGTCCGGCACAGGGATGCTGTCAACGCCAGGGGATGCTCCCCTTTTTCAACCAGCCTCTTTATCGCGAGGTCCAGGTGGTTACAGTTGGCCCCATTGGCACTCTGATCAAACGTTCTGGAAGGCTGACTGAGTGTCTTTGGGACCCGGGAACGGACATGGGTCCGCTCTCCAACCGCAGAAGCCGGTGAAACGGACAATATTGTGTCTTTACGCATCGTGGATAAGACCACATTGACCGTGGAAAGCAGGTTTTGCGCATAGGCCACCTTCATCGTTTGGGACTGGACCTGCTGGGCCAAGTGTTTTACATAGGCGGTGATGGGGGTTTTATCGATATCCCGTGCATCCTTGATCCCGAACTCGGATTTCAGGAAATGCACAAAGGGCATCCAGCGTGCCTCATGGGATGCGCGTGTACTGTAATGACCCGCGCCATAGCGATCACTGAGCGCATTCTTTGCCGCCCACCTGAGTTGTTTACCGTATCCGTAGTTTCGGCCGCCACCGACTTTGCTCATCCGAAATAACCCTGAATGTGTTGAGTATTAAGTCGATTAGAGCGTCGACCGCGCTTGACGACTGCGTGTCGTATGACGGCATCCACAGTGGATGCATAAGCAAAAGACTGGCTGTACCGACACTTCTGAACTGGCCAGGCCAGCGGGTTAAGTGCGTTCAATCATCACCCAAAGAAGCGTTTTGATTGAACCGTACAGGCAGTTTGTAGCGGTTTGCAGCGGCCAATTCAGCTGTAAGGCATTGTCTGAATTGGCTTTATTCCTGGCTGCGGGCCCGCGTCTCTGTGTAGCTGGCGCTAAAACAGAGACACGGGCCTCCTTCTTTCCTTTCTCACTTGGGTGGCATCACCTCCTTGGTTTTCGTTTTGGGGTTATTGGGGTGGCTGTACCTGGGTCTCTAGAGATCCAGGTATCGCCGCTCTTGTAAGTGCTTCGTCATTGGCATGACTCACACTTCTACCTTCACCGGTATTGCATGAAGGGCCCTGCGTTTGCGACTAGGTCTGCAGTCGCCACAGATAGTGGGACCACTAAACTATATGAGGCATGCCCGAAACAGCCGAAACCCTTTCAAAGGTTGAAGCGCTTTTTTATGGCCCTGGACACAGAGTTGGATAATAGTAGAACGACACGACTGGACGTTTAGTCTGACGTAGAGTGGTTCCAGTGGAAACACGGGAAGCTCGTAGCAGCACCGCCGCATAAAGCTTCGCCTTCACAAAAGTGTTTATTAAGTTCTTCCAGTTGTGATTTGATTACGAGCTGTAAAAGTCGTTTGGCGACATAAAATAGACCGTCTATTGATTCCACACTGATGAACAAGGCATGCGACCACCCCAGACGATCACACCGCGATTTATCCGATTACGCGACGCCCCCGCTTATCTGGGCATGTGCAAAACCCTATTCTACCGTCAGGCACGTCCGTACCTGACAGAAATCCCTATTGGCAAGCGCGGCATCGGATTTGACCGGCTTGACTTGGATAAATTTGCCGACCACTATAAAGCGGCTAGGGGTCGATCGCCAACGAAAGGAGATCGACCATGTCAAAACGTAAACCCCCAGGACTCAAATTACGCGGTGAAACCTGGCACATCGATAAAGTCTATCGAGGCGTCAGAATTCGCGGCAGCTGTGAAACGAGCTCGCTCGAAATAGCCATTGAGGTACTGGAAATTGAAGAGGAGAAAATCAGGCGCATCCAGCTTCACGGTGTGCGCACGCAACACACGTTCCGGGAAGCGGCAACCTATTACCTGAAAACCAAGAAAAAGCGTAGTTTGGCCACCGATGCCTGGCATTTCGAATTAGTTGAGCCATTTATCGGAAACCTGGTTTTGGAAGATATTCACGACGCGACACTCAGACCTTTTATTGAGCATCGCTACGCCAATCAGGTAAAGCCTAAGAGTATTAACGCTACGCTGGAGGTGGTCAGGCACCTGCTGAATCTTGCCGCGAGCAAATGGCGAGATGATGCAGGCCAAACCTGGCTGCTACAGGCCCCCATGATTTCGATGGAAGAGATAGGGGATACGTCGGCCAAGCCTTACCCACTGAGCTGGAAGGAACAATCCAGTCTCTTTAGCTTGTTGGGCAAGGATCTGGCAGAGGCCTGTGAGTTTAAGGTGAACACAGGGTTGCGTGACGAGGAGGTCTGTCAGCTCAAATGGGCATGGGAACACGAGGTAGTTGGCTATGGCATCTCAATCTTTATCATCCCTGGTGGGATGGTTAAGAATGCGGAGGACCGTCTCGTAATTCTAAACCAGGTCGCCAAAAGCATTGTTGATCAACGCCGGGGCAACGACAGTGACTGGGTATTTCCATCCCCCAGAACTGGCAAGCCAAGGTACAACCTCAACAATAGCTGTTGGCAGCGATCCTGGCGTAGAGCCGGGCTTCCCGTCAGCAGCCAATGGACGCGAGGGGTTCACAACCTCAAGCATACATTTGGTAGGCGTCTTCGAGCTGCGGGTGTTGTATTTGAAGATCGGCAGGTATTACTGGGTCACACCAATGGGTCTATTACTACCCATTACAGTGGGCCGGAAATACTGAACCTGATTGAGGCGGCAAACAAGGTCTGCCAGATGCGTCCAGAGGCTGTGTTAAGGCGTGTCGTGTGATTGCCCACACACTGGCCACACAACGCTGGATTTTGTCAGTGACTGCTATCACCGAAAGCTTTGAAATTGGTGGGCCGTGCTGGATTCGAACCAGCGACCAATTGGTTAAAAGCCAACTGCTCTACCAACTGAGCTAACGGCCCCGAAAGAGGGGCGTATAGTACGGATTTAACGGGAAAACTCAAGTCCCCAAAACCATTTATTTAGTGACTAAACACCCAGAATCAAGCACTTAGATAACGGGTGGGGTCCTCAATACCTGCATCGATAAAGCCCTGGCTGCGCAATCTGCAGCTGTCGCACTTACCACAGGCCAGCCCGTCGACAGTGGCCTGGTAGCACGAAACCGTCTGTGAATAGTCCACACCCAGCTTCAGGCCGGCCTTGATGATCTCACCTTTGCCCAGCGACATCAGGGGCGTATGAATAGTCAGAGGCTGCCCCTCTACACCCGCTCTGGTGGCCAGATTGGCCATCGTTTCAAAGGCGGCGATGTATTCCGGGCGACAATCCGGGTAGCCGGAGTAATCCACGGCGTTAACCCCGATAAAGATATCACTGGCCCCCAACACCTCGGCCCAGCCCAGCGCGATGGACAGGAACACGGTATTGCGGGCGGGCACATAGGTAATAGGGATGCCCTGGGTGGCTTCTTCGGGCACCGCGATAGAGGTGTCGGTCAGGGCGGAGCCGCCTATGCTGTCGAGGTTGAGTTTGACGACCTTGTGCTCAATATCCCCCAGTGAGGCAGAGACCCGCTCTGCCGCAAGCAACTCGGCCCGGTGGCGCTGGCCGTAGTCAAAGCTAAGGGTGTAGCAGGCGTATCCGGCAGACTTGGCCATCGCCAGTACGGTAGTAGAATCCAGCCCACCGGAGACCAGGATGACCGCTCGAGCCTGCTCAGCCATTACTGTCAGTGCCCCGGCGCATCGTTCCACAACAGCTTGTGCAGTTGCAGTTGCAGGCGCACCGGCAGATTATCGGCCAGAATCCACTCGGCCAGATCGCGCCCGGACAGCTGGCCGTGACTGGGTGAGAACAATACATCAGAAACCCTCCCTGCCAGCTGGTATTCATCCAACTTGAAGCGGGCCCACTCGTAATCCTCACGATCGCAGATCACAAACTTTACCTGATCGCCACGGTTCAATAGAGGGATGTTGTCGTAGTCGTTGCGCGCCATTTCACCGGATGCAGGGGTCTTCAGGTCCAGCACCTTGACCACACGCGGATCCACCTCCGCCACACTCATCGCGCCACTGGTTTCCAGCGACACCTCGTAGCCCGCGTCACACAGGGTACTGAGCAGTGGCAGGCAGGATTTCTGGGCCAGCGGCTCACCACCGGTAACTGTCACGTAGCGCGGCGCGTAAGCCGCTACTTCGCTGGCAATACTGTCCAGGCTGAACAGCTCACCACCACTGAACGCATATTCGGTGTCGCAGTACAGGCAGCGCAAGGGGCAGCCGGTGAGTCGCACAAAGACCGTGGGCAGCCCCACGGTGCGGGCCTCGCCCTGCAGCGAATAGAAGATTTCAGTAATGCGAACAGACGCCGCAGATTGCTCCGCAGCGCCAGGTACGACATTGTCAGTTGGGGATAAGGAGTCTGGCATGGGTGCTACCGAGCCCTGGCTCAGTAATTCTCGGCTATGAAATCCCTGGCCAACGCCACCGCGGAGCTGTCGGTGGAACCGTAGTTGTTGATCACCATATCGAGGTATTCCCTGGCCTTCTCAGGATTACCCTTCATGAACTGCACCTTACCGAGCTTGTACAGCGCATCCGGTGCCTTGCTGTTGTCCGGATACTGGCCCAGGAGCATGGTGAAAGACTGGCGCGATGACTCCAGGTCGGGCGGCTGCACCACCAGGTAAAGCTCACCCAGCCAGTAATAGGCGTTGGGGGCGTACTTACCCGCAGGATAATCCCGCTGGAATTTCTGGAATGCCGTTACAGCCTGGTCAAATTTCTGGCTCTGCACAAGGGCGTAAGCGGCGCGGTACGCCTCATCCTCACCCGGCTGGGCAGCCACCGGTGCCGTACCTGCCTCGGCAGGGGTGGTTGCCGGAATCGCGGTTTCACCGGTGGTTGCGCCCGCAGCCGCTCCGGCAGCCGCGCCGCCAGCCGCGCCATTGATACGCTTGTCCAGGTCGACATACCGCTGCAGGCTTTGTTCGCGCAGCGTGCGCAGCTCATTTGCCTGCTCTTCCAACTTGCCATTGAGCACCATTACCTGCTGCTGCAACTGCTGTATCTGGTTGAACAGCAAGCCCAGGTTCTGGTCCTGTCCTTGCACCCGACCCTGTTGTGTGGATGGCTGACTGGTCGGTGCCGCAGCGGTAGTGGTCGGGGAAACAGCGGTGCCGGCAGGCGCCGTACTGACACCATAACTGGTTGCCGGGTAAGCCTGGGCACCGCGCGGTGCATAGGGGTCTCCAGGCGAAGTGGCCTGGGCCGCAGCAGCTCTCTCAGACTCCAGGTCGACATAATCCTGGGCCATTAAACTCAGCGGGGTCGCCAGTATCACCAAACCGCCCATAACACATACTTTTACGATAGAAGACATAGCGCTGAAATCAGTTTACCGGGACCAGTTCGACCCGGCGGTTCTGCGCCCAGTTGGACTCACCGGAACCGTAGCCGATGGGGCGTTCCTCACCGTAGCTGATCGACTCGATGCGATAACCGGCAATACCGTTGAGTGTCATATAGTCACGAACCGAATTGGCGCGGCGCTCACCCAGGGCCAGGTTGTACTCGCGGGTGCCGCGCTCGTCGGTATGGCCCTCGAGTCGGACATTGTTGTTGTTGGCCGCCAACACTGCAATATGGGCGTCCAGCGCAGCAATTGCTTCTGGCGTCAGGGTTGAACTGTCGTAGGCGAAGTAAAACACGTTGCCATAGGCAGCGGCGGCATCAATCAGGCGCGCCTGCTCAGCATCGGCGGAAGATGACGAGGCCGATGCGGCAGCAGCGGCAGCTTCCTGGGCTGCCTTCGCGGCCGCTGCGGCTGCTGCCGCAGCGGCTGCGGCCTCTTCGTCTTCCTTGGTGCTGCTACTGGAACAGGCAACCAGGAAAGCGGCGCTAAGCAGCAATGAGACAAGCTTTCCAGCAACAGATACGTGTTTCATTTGAGGATCCTTCGACTTTGGATTAACGATCAGCATGGTGTGATACCGGACCGGGATACAGGTAAAAACCAGTCACGCTACTTGGCGCTCAAAAACGGTGACCATGCAGGCTCCCGCACATCGCCTTCACGCGACGGCAACCGGAATTTTGCGCCGCCATCGACGGAAACCGCGGCAAGAATGCCCCGGTCACCGGACTTGGTGGCATACAATACCATAGAGCCATTGGGCGCGATACTGGGGCTTTCATCCAGCGCGGTGGAGGTGAGTATCTGCAAGCGATTGGTCACAAGATCCAACAGCGCGATATGGAAATCCCCCTCCTGCTGGTGCACGAGCACCACGTTGCGGCCGTCCTGCGCCACCCTGGCCCGGGCATTATATTTACCCTCGAAGGTAATGCGGTTGGTGGCCTTGCTGGCAAGGTCATAACGATAGATTTGCGGCCTGCCTCCGCGGTCCGAGGTAAACAGCAGTGACTTGCCATCAGGCATCCAGGCCGGCTCGGTCTCTATCGCGTAGTTGTTGGTAATATTGGTCAGCTGCCGGGTGGCAAGATCCATCAGGAAAATATCCGGGTTGCCATCCTTGGACAGCACCATGGCCATGGTCTTGCCGTCGGGAGACCAGGACGGGGCACTGTTGAGACCCTTGAAATTGGTCAATTGTTCGCGTTTGCCGGTGGCGAGGTCCTGGCGGAAAATGGCCGGGCGCCCCGTCTCGAAGGAGACATAGGCAATCTGTACGGCATCTGGCGCCCAGGTTGGCGCGAGCAGCGGCTCCCGTGACTCGAGCAGGACAATCGGGCGCGCACCATCGGAATCCGACATTGTCAGCCGGTAGTAATCCTTGTTGCCTGCCCCGCCGCGCGCAACCGACACATACAAGAGGCGAGTGGCGAAAGAGCCGCGCACCCCGGTCAGGTGTTCATAGATTTTGTCCGATACCCGGTGAGCGAGCATGCGGGCATCGCTGGCGGGCCCTGATTCGAACCCGGAAAAAACTCTGGTCTGGCGCAGCACATCAAACAATTCGTAATCGAGCCTCATCCCGTTATTGGGAGTGGCAGCAGCCTTGCCAATCAACAGGTACTCGGTTTCCAGGGCGCGCCAATCGCGGTAGAAGACCTCTGCCTGCGTGCTGGGCAGCCCCAGCATATCGGTGCGTGCGACCGGCGCAAACTGGCCACTGCGCGCAAGATCTGACTCCATTACCAGGGCGACATCTTCCGGCGCGGTACCGCTGCCCTGCCAGGCAAACGGCACAACAGCGATGGCCGTCGGGTTGTCGGAGCCCTGGGTGATTTCGATAGTCAGGTCTGCGCGGGCCACCAGGGCGACGCACAGCAAGGTCGTAGTTAGAAAGACAACAGCAAGGGTTTTCATCAGTAACGCAAATCCTCTGGTCTGAACAGCAGGCGGAAGCGCCTGAATGTTTTTTCGAACTCCCTGGGCGGGAGGGATTGTAACTCGGGAAAGCTGCCCGCCTTTTCCACGGCGTTAATGGCCGACCGATCAAAAGCACTGTTACCACTGCTTTTGATCACGCTGACACTCACCACTTCACCTGTTGGAATCAATTGTATAGACAACTCCGTCTCCATCCCGTTGCGCGCACTGGGTGGACGACTCCAGTAATTTATCACAGTCTGCTGAATAAGTGCGGCGTAGCTGGCCGCCATCTCCGCTGATGTCGAGGCCGCCTGTGTCGCAGCCTCCTCCTGCGCTACCACCCTGGCCAGGTCTGCCCGCGCCAGTGCGGCCAGTTCCTGCTGACTGATACGGGGCTTTGCCGGTTCGGCTTTTACCGGCGCTGGTTCGGGCGCTTTCTTGGGCGTGGGCTTGGGTGTCACTTTTGGCTTTGGCTTTGGCTTTGGCTTGGGCTTGGGTTTGGGTTTGGGTTTAGCAGGTGTCGGCTTCGATACCGGCTTGGGCTTGGCTGCCGGCTTGGGCTGTGCTTTGGGCTTGGGCTTAAACTCGCTGGCGTCTACCAGGCGGGCATTGATCACTTTTGGCGCAGGCTTTACCTTGATCACGTCCCGCGATGTATCAGACCAGTTTGCCGTCAGTGCAAACAGCAGCAAGCCGTGCAGCAGCACGCTCGCCAGTGCCGGTCGCGCCACTATGCGCGGTGTCACCGGTTTGGCATAGATGGAACCGGCGTCGGTGGTCACTTGGGGTTCTCTGTCACCAGCCCGACGCTGGGGGCTCCCGCTTCCTGCAGTGCGACCATCACGGTAACCACATCGCCATAGGGTACCGCCTGATCACCCCACACCAGTACCGGCTTATCCGGGCTGCGACGCATCACCGCTGCCACCCGATCCCTGATGGTCGCAAGGGATAGCGCCTGATCCTCTGAGGAGCCCACGTTGAGAAATAACTGTCCAGCGCTGTCGACCGAAATGATAAGGGGTTCGCTGTCCTGGTTTTCAACCGGGTCTGCACTCGCCTCGGGCAGGTCGACTTTCACGCCCTGCATCAGCATAGGCGCGGTCACCATAAAAATGATGAGCAGCACCAGCATCACGTCGATGTAGGGCACGACATTGATCTCCGACATCGGCCGGCGTTTTTTGCCCCTGGCGGTGCTACCTGCCATCGGCGTGTGCTCCAGCTTGCTTCTCCCGCGAGCGCAGGGCGTAGGCCTGGCGCGAGAGAATTCCCGAGAACTCGTCCACAAAGGTGTCGTAACGGTTGCTGAAGACATCCACCCTGGAAGCCAGGCGGTTATAGGCAAGCACCGCGGGAATCGCGGCAAACAGCCCCATCGCAGTGGCGACCAGGGCCTCGGAAATGCCCGGTGCTACCGTGGCCAGGGTCGCCTGGGTCGCATTGGCAAGACCCCGGAAGGAGTGCATGATGCCCCAAACCGTGCCGAACAGACCGATATAGGGGCTGGTTGATCCCACCGAGGCGAGAAACGCCAGGTGGCGCTCCAGCCGCTCATCCTCGCGCATCATGGCGACACGCATGGCGCGCCGGGAGCCCTCCACCAGGGCTTCCGAATCCATGTCGGACTGCCGGGCAAGACGGGAGAACTCCTTGAAACCGGCCCGAAAAATACTCTCCATTCCCAGTATCGAGTGCCCTTCGGCTGTTTGCTCATTGCCTTCGCGATAGAGCTGGGCAAGGTCAATTCCGGACCAGAATCGCTCTTCGAACTCATACATTTCATCGTGGGCACTGCGAAAGTAGATGAATCGCTGGACGATCATGTACCAGGACAACATGGACGCTACAAACAGAATCAGCATGACCAGCTGAACGGTAAAGCTGGCGTGCCATATCAGGTCGATAAGGCTTAATTGTTCTTCCAACGGCTATTCCCCTTTAATGAATCTATTGTTGTCCCTGCGCCGCGCGCAGCCTTTCCATCATATCCGCCGGCATACGCCGTGGCTTGACCCCGGCCCTGTCGACACAAGCGATGGTTACGTCACCCCGGGCCAGTAGTTCATCCTCGCGCAGCACACGCTGGTGCAAAACCATTGACGCCCCGCGCAACTGCCGGATGACTGCCGTGGCGACCAGTTCATCGTCCAGGGTGGCAGGAAGCAGGTACTGCACGCTCACATCCCGTACCACGAACATCAGGTCGTGGTTGAAAATATACTGCTTACCAAAACCCAGCCCGCGCATCAGTTCAGTACGCGCCCGCTCCATGAACTTCAGGTAGTTGACGTAATAAACAATGCCACCGGCATCCGTGTCTTCGATATAGACGCGCAGATCGAGGGAAAATTCCCCAGCCGTCACGATGCGTCCTCACCCTCACCCTCGCCCAGATCAAAGGCAAGATTGCCCGGGGGCTCGGCTGTAGTGGGCCGGGGCAGGCCGAAATGCAGGTAGGCATTGCGAGTGACCATACGCCCGCGGGGCGTACGCACCATAAAGCCCTGCTGGATAAGGTAGGGCTCCAGCACATCCTCGATGGTACCGCGCTCCTCGGAAATCGCCGCGGCCAGGCTGTCTACACCCACCGGCCCGCCGTCAAATTTTTCGATCATGGCCAACAGCAGGCGCCGGTCGAGGTGATCAAAACCCTGCTGGTCAACGCTGAGCATATCCAGCGCACGATCGGCGATCTCTGCGGAGATATGGCCGTCTGACTTAACCTCTGCGAAGTCTCTGACCCGGCGCAACAAGCGGTTGGCGATACGCGGTGTACCGCGAGCACGCCTCGCGATCTCGGTTGCTCCCTGGGCATCAAGGCTGATCTCCAGAATACCGGCGGAGCGCGCCACAATATGGGCAAGATCGGCAACCTCGTAGAACTCCAGCCGCTGGACAATGCCGAACCTGTCACGCAGGGGGGAAGTAAGCAATCCCGCCCGTGTAGTGGCGCCGACCAGGGTGAAAGGCGGTAATTCCAGCTTGATGGAGCGGGCGGCGGGGCCCTCCCCGATCATGATATCCAACTGGTAATCTTCCAGCGCGGGGTAGAGCACCTCCTCCACCACGGGGCTCAGCCGGTGGATTTCATCGATGAAAAGCACGTCTCCCGGCTCGAGATTCGTCATCAGGGCGGCGATATCACCGGCCTTTTCCAGTACCGGGCCCGAGGTGGTCTTGAGAGAAACCCCCATTTCGTTGGCGATAATACTGGCGAGGGTGGTTTTGCCCAATCCGGGGGGGCCAAAAATGAGCGTGTGATCCAATGGTTCACCACGGGCACGCGCGGCTTGCAGGAATATGGCCATCTGCTCTCGCACCGCGGGCTGGCCAACATACTCTTCCAGGCTGCGAGGGCGGATGGCGCGATCGATAACATCTTCCCGGGGGCTCTGGGCCGCCGGCGCGATCAGGCGATCGGTTTCAATCATGCGGCCTCCCTCAACTCTTCACCATGGACTTGAGTGCGCGGCGGATCAGGTCCTCGCTGGTGGCGGCACTGTCGTTGTTTACCGATCCGACCATGCGGCTGGCCTCCTGTGGCTTATAACCCAGCGCTATCAGGGCGCCCTCGGCATCCGCCACCCGGTCGGTAGCAGGTCCGGGCACCTCCCCCGTCAAGGCGGAAAAATCTGCATCATCGGTCGAGCCAAACCAATCCTTGAGTTTGTCACGCATCTCGACCAGCAGGCGCTCGGCTGTTTTTTTACCCACCCCGGGTAGCGCGACCAGGGAAGAAATGTCGTCGCGCTGCACACAGCGGGCGAAACTGCTGGAATCCATACCGGAGAGTATCGTGAGGCCCAGCTTTGGGCCCACCCCGGTCACCTTGATCAACTGGCGAAACAGGCGGCGGTCCCGCTCGTCGACAAATCCATAGAGCAACTGGGCGTCCTCTCGCACGACAAAGTGAGTTACCAGTGACACCTCGTCACCCACCGGCGGCAATTGAAAAAGTGTTGTCATGGGAACCTGGACTTCATAGCCCACCCCGCCCACCTCCACCAGGATGTCGGGGGGCTGCTTATGCACCAGCGTGCCTCGGATTCTGCCTATCATCGGGTCGCCCTGTCAGCGCAATCGGCGCCGGCGCACTGACTTGGCGCCGGCCATGTTTATCAGGCTCTGCCTGGTATGGGCATGACACAGGGCCGCCGCCAGTGCATCGGCCGCATCTTCCTGCGGTTCCGCCGCCAGTTTCAGGAGTACCTTGACCATATGTTGCACCTGGGATTTGTCCGCCGCCCCCGTACCCACTACCGACTGCTTGATCTGGCGGGCGGAATACTCCGCCACTTCCATGTCGCGTGCCACACAGGCCACAATGGCGGCGCCACGCGCCTGGCCCAGTTTGAGCGCGGAGCCCGCACTCTTTGCCAGGAAGACCTGCTCTATTGCCAGCTCCGTGGGACCATGCAGCTCCACCAACTCAGTCACGCTGGCATAGATTATCCGCAGCCTTTCCGGCAGTTCGCCCCCCGGTAATCGAATCACGCCACTAGTGACATACTCGCTGCGGCCGGAGACATAATTGATTATGCCGAAGCCTGTTTTGCGGGAACCGGGGTCAATCCCCAGGATGAGCGACATGCAAATATCCGCCGGATGCGTCAGGCCCTTATTATGTACAAATTTACAGTATTTATCAGCATTGGAAGTGGTCCTTGTCGGCACTAATTTCATCCGCGTAGACGGCGAGCCAGACAGGCGAGCAAGGATGAAACCAGCGGTCGCGAAGCCGCGGGGTCAAAGAGAGGCGAGCACCTCGTCCGGGATATCGACATTGGTGAAGACATTCTGCACGTCGTCGAGGTCTTCCAGGGCATCGACCAGGCCCATCAACGCCTCGGCACCCTCGGCGTCAACCGGCACGGTGGTGGAGGCGATCATGGTGACCTCCCCGTCTTCGGGATTGAGACCAGCGGCCTCCAGACCCGACTTTACCTCACCAAAGTCTTCCCAGGCAGAGATCACATCAACGGAACCGTCGTCATTGAGCTGGATGTCCTCGGCGCCCACCTCCAGTGCCGCCTCCATCAGGCGCTCCTCCGCAATGCCGGGAGCGAAACTGAGCCGACCCTTGCGGGTAAACAGGTAGGCCACAGACCCGTCAGTGCCAAGGTTGCCATTGCGCTTGGTGAACGCGTGGCGCACATCGGCCACGGTGCGGTTGCGGTTGTCCGTCATAACCTCAACCAGAACGGCGATCCCGCCGGGAGCGTAACCCTCGTAGGTCAGCTCCTCCATATTATCGGTTTCGTTGGCGCCCGCGCCGCGGGCGACAGCGCGGTCGATGGTATCGCGGGTCATGTTGGCCGCCAGGGCCTTGTCGATGGCGGCGCGCAGGCGCGGGTTATCTTCAGGCTGGGCGCCCTGCTTGGCGGCGACGACCAGCTCGCGGATGAGCTTGGTAAACATCTTGCCGCGTTTTGCATCCTGGGCCGCTTTGCGGTGCTTGATATTGGCCCACTTACTATGACCGGCCATAACGGTCTTCCTTCTATATATAGATGACGCTAGCTTTCCCCGGTTTCTTCCTTGATCTGGCGCAGGCGGATATTCAGATCACGCAGTTGCTGGGCACTGACATCACCGGGCGCATCGGTCATCACACAGTGCGCGCTCTGGGTCTTGGGGAAAGCGATTACGTCGCGGATGGAATGGGTTCCGGTCATCAGCATCACCAGGCGATCGAGGCCAAAGGCCAGCCCGCCGTGGGGAGGGGCCCCATACTGCAACGCTTTCAGCAGGAAGCCAAACTTCTCTTCGGCCTCGGCCTCATCGATCTGCAGGATACGGAATACGGCCTCCTGCATATCGCGCTGGTAGATACGAATACTGCCGCCGCCCAGCTCGCAACCGTTGAGCACCATGTCGTAGGCCCGGGACAGGGCCTCACCCGGGCTCGCTGCCAGCTCTTGTGCACTGCACGAGGGAGCCGTAAAGGGGTGATGCAGCGGTGTCCAGTTACCACTGCCGTCCTGCTCGAACATGGGAAAATCAACAACCCACAGCGGAGCCCAGCCCTCGCCAACCAGGCCCTGGTCCTCTGCCACCTTGACACGCAGGGCACCCAGCGCCTCGTTAACCACCTTGGTGCGATCCGCCCCGAAAAAGATGATGTCGCCGTTACTCGCCTCTAACCGCTGCATCATCTGGGACACTATCTCATCGGGCATAAACTTGAGGATAGGCGACTGCAAGCCCGCCACGCCAGCGTCAATATCATTGACCTTGATCCAGGCCAGGCCCCGGGCACCAAAGATCGAAACGTAACTTGTATAGTCGTCGATCTCCTTGCGACTGATGGTCGAGCCGCCGGGCACCTTGAGCGCTGCTACCCGTCCCTGCGGGTCGTCGGCGGGGCCGCGAAATACCTTGAACTCCACCTGCTGCATCAGGTCGTCGATACTGATCAGCTCCAGCGGTATCCGCAGGTCAGGCTTGTCCGAGCCGTAGCGCTCCATTGCATCCGCATAGCTCATATGCGGCATCTCCGGCAGATCGACTCCCAGCACGGACTGGAACAACTCACGTACCATGCGTTCCGTGATCGACATGATCTCGGCCTCGTCAAGGAACGAGGTCTCGATATCAATCTGGGTGAACTCAGGTTGCCGGTCTGCCCGCAGGTCCTCGTCGCGAAAACACTTGGCGATCTGGTAGTAACGGTCAAAGCCGGACACCATCAACAATTGCTTGAACAGCTGTGGCGACTGGGGCAAGGCAAAAAACTGCCCGGGATGGGTCCGACTGGGCACCAGGTAATCCCGTGCACCTTCGGGAGTCGCCCTGGTCAGGATGGGGGTCTCAATATCCAGAAAGCCCTCGTCATCCAGGAAATTGCGCACGGCCGAAGTGATCTTCGAACGCAGAATAAGACGCTGCTGCATCTCATGGCGGCGCAAATCCATATAGCGGTACTGCAGGCGCACCTCCTCCCCCACTGCGGTGTACTCATCCAGCTGGAAGGGAGGCGTGGCTGCCTGGTTGAGAATTTCCAGTTCTTTGCCGAGCACTTCAATCTCGCCCGTGGGCATGGCGGGATTGATGCTGGCATCGGACCGCGCGCGCACCCGGCCGGTTACCTTCAAAACGTACTCGCCGCGCACCCGGTCGGCTCGCTCGAAGTGTTCCTCGGTGTCAGGATCGAATACCACCTGAACAATGCCCTGGCGGTCCCGCATATCGAGGAATATTACCCCGCCATGATCGCGTCGCCGGTCAACCCAGCCACACAAGGTGACTGTTTCATCGATGTTGGCTGTTCCCAAAGCGCCACAATAGTGACTGCGCATAATCTCATTTCCATCTGGAGTTTTTGGCCGGGCCCCAGTTGGGGCCAGGGGTAAGGTCGGGCTCTACTTGCTCTTGCCAGAGGCGGTGCTGGCGGGTTTGTCGCTGGCAACAGGCCCGGAGGAGCCGGCGGTATCGGAGCCCCCTGCCAGGTTTTTCTTGTTGCCCGTCTTGAAGTCGGTCTCGTACCAGCCACCGCCCTTGAGACGAAACGCGGCAGCTGAGACCATCTTCTTCAACGAGGCTTCACCGCAGGCAGGGCAATCCAGCAGCGGCATGTCACTGATTTTCTGCAATGCCTCCAGCTCCTTGCCGCAGGCCTGACACTGATACTCATATATAGGCATGACTTGGACCCACCAATGATCGGAAATTGTTAGCGAGAATTTTCGGAGGCGCGGATTTTAACCCATGCAGGCATACAGGCCAAGCCGGGGTTTCTCAAATAGATGGGGGCAGAACGCCCTGCACCTTGCGGTGCTGCAGGAAGAAGTTATGCCCTCCCGACCGACCGTGGTCGGACCGGGAGGTACCGATACGTCTCTTAGGAAGCGGCGAATTCCTTCAGCTTCTTCAGGGGACGGATCTTGACCGCAATGCTCGCAGGCTTGGCCTTGAACACGGTCTGCTCACCAGTGAAGGGGTTGATGCCCTTGCGCGCCTTGCGGGCGGGCTTCTTCACAGTGGTAATCTTCAGGATGCCGGGAATGGTGAACTCGCCCACGCCGCGCTTCTTGATGCTGCGCTCCATGAGATTATCGAGCTCTTCCATTACCGAACCGATCTGCTTCTTGGTCAGTCCGGTGTTTTCAGCAACGCTGGCAACGATCTGGCTCTTGGTGAGTTTAGTGGAGATAGCAGGTCCCACTTTCCTGGGCGCCGCCGCTGCCTTTTTCTTGGCTGCTACCTTTTTCTTGGCGGGAGCCTTCTTGGCTGCTGCCTTCTTGGCTGGAGCTTTCTTTTTAGCTGCTTTATTAGTTGCCATCTTATTTAGAACCTTCCCTATTAGTGAAAACGAAACATGTGTTAAACCCGGACTGCCCGCCTCCCCTGACCGCCGAAAACAGTGCCGCCACAAGTCACGGGTAAATGTATAAATGATGAAACGCTACAATACAAGCGTTTTTAAGCTTCGACCGTCAAAAAACCCTGTTTTTTCAGGCCCTGGCGATCTCGATCACATTTCAGCACGCTTTTTGCCGCCGTTTGAAGAGTTCGGCTTCGCACCATATCGGCGCGCTGTACCCATGATGAGTTCAGTCGTAAACTACCCGACCTGTTTTTATCCATATGTCGGACCCACACATGCGTACCAGTAATTTCCTCATCGCCACCCAAAAAGAAACTCCCGCCGATGCCGAGGTCATCAGTCACCAGTTGATGCTGCGCGCAGGGTTGATCCGCAAGCTGGCGTCCGGTCTCTACACGTGGCTGCCACTGGGCTTAAGAGTGCTGAGAAAAGTGGAGGCCATCGTAAGGGGCGAGATGGACAAATCAGGGGCCCAGGAATTGAGCATGCCGGTTATGCAACCCGCCGAGCTGTGGCAGGAGTCAGGCCGCTGGGAGCAATACGGGCCCGAGCTGTTGCGCATCAAGGATCGACATGAACGGGATTTTTGCCTGGGCCCGACCCATGAGGAAGTTATCACCGACCTGGCACGCAGTGAAATCAAGAGCTACAAACAACTCCCGGCGAACTTTTACCAGATCCAGACCAAGGTCCGCGACGAGATTCGCCCGCGCTTCGGGATCATGCGCTCCCGCGAATTCCTGATGAAGGACGCTTACTCTTTTCACGCGACACAGGAATCGCTGGAAGAGACCTATCGGGTGATGCACGCAACCTACAGCGCCATTTTCACCCGGCTGGCCCTAGAATTCCGCCCTGTAATTGCCGATTCCGGCAGCATCGGCGGCAGCACATCGCATGAGTTTCACGTGCTGGCAAATTCCGGCGAGGACGATATCGCATTCAGCGACACGGGCAGCTACGCCGCCAATGTCGAAATGGCTGAAGCCCTGGCACCGACTGAACCCCGCCCCGACCCCGCCGCTGATCTGCAGGAGGTGGCCACGCCGGGAGTGACATCGATCGATGAGCTGGCGCAACAACTGTCAGTGGAACCGGCGACAACCGTCAAAACCCTCATGGTTGCCGCGGAGGCGGAGGGCGAACTCCTGGCGCTGGTGCTGCGCGGTGACCACCAACTGAACCCCGTAAAGGCAGAGAAACTTGAGGGAGTCGCGTCACCCCTGCGCATGGCCACCGAAGAGGAGGTGCGCGCCGCCTGCGGTGCCGGATTCGGCTCACTGGGGCCGGTCGGGCTGGCGGTGCCAACAATCGTTGATCGCAGTGCGGCCAACCTGGCTGACTTCAGCTGCGGTGCCAACCGGGACGACTTTCACTTTACCGGCGCAAACTGGGGCAGAGACTGCTCGCCAGGCCGGGTGGAAGACCTGCGCCAGGTGCAAGAAGGCGATCCCAGCCCCGACGGCGAGGGTCTGCTACAGATAAAACGCGGCATCGAGGTAGGCCATATTTTCCAGCTGGGCACGAAATACAGCGAGGCGATGGGTGCCAGGGTGCTGGACGAAACCGGCAGGAATGTCACCATGACCATGGGGTGTTACGGGATAGGGGTGAGCCGTATTGTGGCCGCCGCGATCGAACAGAATCACGATGAGAGCGGTATTATCTGGCCGGCCAGCATGGCGCCGTTCCAGATTGCCATCGTTCCCCTGAATATGCACAAGTCCCCGACGGTGGCCGAATGCGCCAATGAATTGTACGCCACACTGACAGACGCAGGCATCGAGGTACTGATGGACGACCGCAATGAGCGGCCCGGGGTCAAGTTTGCCGACATGGAGTTGATTGGCATTCCGCACCGCGTCGTTATCGGCGACCGGGCGCTGGCCGACAACAATATTGAGTACAAGGGCCGCACTGACGGAGACTCCGAGCTGGTGCCGCGCGACGACATCCTGACGTTCCTGCAGGCAAGGCTGTAACGCGGCTATTCGCCCGCCCACATGCGAGGAAAGGGCGGGGAGTGGGCACAATTCTGGTCAGCAGCCCGGGTTTCCCGGAATCAACACACCCGCAGGGCCAGATAATCGGTCTACGGGTAGAATAAGTTTGCCCGGTTGTTTGACATTGGTTTTGCAGCCCACCAATATGGGGTCGGGGCAAAGCACGGCTACCAAAATAACTCAATGACCGATATACAAAAACTAAGTCAATGGAATCGGGATATCTCAAGGGCAATCGCCGCTCTTGGCAACGACCAGTTCTTCCCGACCTTGATCCAGGCTATCCAGGGCCAGGTGAAATTCGATTACCCGCAAGTTTGGGTTTTCCACCGCGACCTTCCGCCCCGCATTCTTTATCACGAAATACCGGACCACGCCTTCGGTAGACAGGTAGACCAGTACCTCGAAGGCCCCTACAGCGAGGATCCGTTCTACCGAACATCCATGGAACAACCCCGCTCAAAACTCTACCGCATGTCCCGAATCACGCTGGGCAAACTGCGCCAATCGGAGTACTACCGCGGCTACTATGTAGATACCGGCACGGTGGATGAAGCGGCTTACATAGCCAAATTGCGCGGCGGCAGCGTCATCAACCTGGACATGATGCGCCTGCCCGAGCACGGTGAGTTTACCGAGGAGGAGTACGAAACCCTCTATCTGCTGGCAGAGCCGGTGTCGGAACTGCTCAAGTGCCATAGCGAGCACGACAATTTTGCGGTGACGCACCTGATCCAGCCCGGCATCGATCACCAGATCGACCTGGCGTTTCGCACCTTCGGGGAGTCAGTACTGTCGCCACGTGAGAAAGGTGTGCTCGAGCTCATGCTGCGCGGCTACGGCACCGACGTGTCGGCCCAGCGGCTCGGAATTGCCATTGAAACCGTGCGCCGCCATCGCAAAAGCATTTACCGAAAACTCGATGTGAACTCCCAGACCGACCTGTTCTCACTCTTCATCAATTCCCTGTCCTGCCTGGGTCGGGCGGGCGGCGGAGACCCGCTCAGCGTCTACATGTCGCCTCGCTAGCCCACCACCCGGCGCGGCCCCCTACCGGGCGGTCAAATCCCCTCCAAAGCCCCGCCCTGCAAGCCGTGAACCCCGTCCCTCGCCCCCTTTGCGCTGCCCAAACTAGGGCATTGAGTCGGCGTAGTGAAGTAGCGATAGTGCACCATTCCCGGTAACCATGCGGTGACAGAATGTCGCTAGAAGCCGATTGGTTCTTGCGAGCTCATCCAGAAATCACCACCATCGAGGTCCTTCTCCCGGATTGCAACGGCATCATGCGGGGCAAATGGCTGCCTCGGCACAAGCTCGGCTCCATTTTTGAGGGAGAGCTCAAACTGCCCAAGACAGCGCTGAGCCTCGATATCTGGGGCAGGGACGTACAGGAACTTGTTTTTGCCTCCGGCGATGCCGATGGTATCTGCCGTCCGGTGGAAGGTTCACTGCTGCCCACGCCCTGGTCTCCCGATGGGCAGCATGGGCAGGTCATGCTCTCCATGTTCAGCGATGACGGCACCCCCTACATGGGTGACCCCCGCCATGTCCTGAAGCAGGTCCTGAGCCTCTACCAGGAAGCGGGCTGGCGCCCGGTGGTGGCGGCTGAACTCGAGTTCAGCCTGGTGCGCTGGGACGACACGCAACCGGGCCATACCTGCCCCTCCCTGCCCGGCAACTCGCCGGTGGGCGGGAATACCTACGGCCTTGATGTACTCAATCACCACCAGGCTCTGCTGGAAGACCTTCGGTTGGCCTGCGAGCTGCAGGACCTGCCCTTCGACGGCGTGGTCAAGGAGTCCTCGCCCTCCCAGTACGAGATCAACATGCACCACGTGGACAACCCTGTGCTGGCCGCCAAGCAAATCATAATGATGAAGCGCCTGATCAAGGGCGTGGCCGGCAAGCACGGCCTGATCGCCAGTTTTATGCCTAAACCCTTCGAAAACGAGGCCGGCAACGGCATGCACGTGCACTGCAGCGTGCTGGATGAAAAGGGAGTCAATATCTTCGACGATGGCACTGACCTGGGCACCCCGCTGCTACACAGCGCAATTGGCGGCTGCCTGCAGCACATGGCCGAGTCTGTCACCATATTCGCCCCCAGTTACAACTCTTATCGCCGCTTCCAGCCCGGCTGCCACGCGCCCACATTCCCCAGCTGGGGGTATGAAAATCGCACCGTTGCGGTGCGCGTACCGGCAGGTAACCACACCGCCCGGCGCCTGGAACACCGCGTGGCCGGCGCTGACGCCAACCCGTACCTGTTATTTGCCGTACTACTGGCCGCCGTGCGCGAGGGTATCCTGGCAAACGTGTCGCCGGGCAAGCCCGTCACCGGTGACGGCTACGCCAAGGAAAAGAAAACCCTCCCTGTCGATATGCCCGATGCCGTCAGGCTGTTCAGCAAATCGGACTTTATCCGCAAGGCGATGGGCGCAGAGTTCCAGCGCATCTTCACCTTGACCAAAGAGCAGGAGATCGCCGAATTCCGGCGCCGCATCACCACCCTCGAATACCAGTCCTACCTTGAGCAACTGTAGCTGCCGCCCACAAAGGCCGGGGGCGCCACCAAATACGGCATAATGGCGCAAACTGTCATGGACCGTGCACAGTCCCAATGTTACAAATGGAACCATGAATCTGTTAACCAGCCTTCGCCGGACAATCCTGTCGCACCGAGTACTCGCCATACATGGCGCAGTAGCTGTGCTCGCGACATTTACCCTGGTGGTGACGGGCCTTCCGGCCAGAGCCCAACTGGCGGATCAATGCGTTGCGTCAATGACCGAGCGCGAGGAGTTGTCCGGCCAGCTGGAAATACTGAGCTGGAACATCCAGAAAGCCAGCAACACCGGCTGGGCGCAGGACCTCGCTGACCTCACAGGCGAGGTCAACCTGGCCTTCATCCAGGAAGCCTCCGTGCAGGCCGGGATTCCCGATGTGATTGAGAGCCCCCTCTACCAGGCCTTCGCCCAGGGATACACCTCAGGCGACAATGAGACCGGCGTCATGACGCTGAGTAGCAGCTCTCCCAGCCTCAGCTGCCAGTTCACCAGCTGGGAGCCCTGGCTGGGCACCCCCAAGGCCACCAGCGTTACCCAGTTCCCGCTGGCCGGGCGCGCTGACAGATTGCTCGCCATCAACCTCCATGCGGTCAATTTCGCCCTGGGGCTTGAGGACTTTCGCCAGCAGTTCGGGGCCCTGATAGAAGTACTCGCGCAGCACGAGGGGCCGGTCATCCTGGCCGGAGACCTCAACACCTGGAGCACGGAACGGCAGGCCATGGTCGACCAGTTCACCACCCTGTACGGCCTCACGCCGGTAGCTTTCAACCCCGACCTGCGCACCACGGCGTTCGGCCAGCCGCTGGATCATATCTACATCCGGGGTCTGCACGCTGTGGAATCGAAGGTTGTGCAGGTGGCTACGTCAGATCACAACCCACTGCTTGTCAGGCTCGCATTCAATTAGCACGGGGCCGCTCAGGTCGGCCGGAATTACAGCGGCGGTTCCCTGGTGACCGGCAGGCTATCTGTTGGTAGCACAACAGGTGTCCCATCACCTGCTGCCAGGGGCTGATGCTGGCGCTCCAACCGGCGCACAAGGGCAAACGCCGCCACTATCGCAAGCAGCCCGAACAACATTGAGCCGAATGCCTCCCCCGCCATCACCCCGCGCGGCCCATACCAGCTCGCTCCCAGATAGACTGCGGGAATGGTACCCAGCAATGCCCTGCCAAAATTGAAAGCCGTCGCCCAGTGCGCATGGTGCAAGTTGTTGAAGCTGGCATTGGAAACAAATAACAGGCCGTTAAAAATAAACGCGCCCACCAGAAAATTGCAGTAGAACAGGATGAGCTCCCGCGCCAGGCCGGTGGCGGAAAACGCGCTGACGATCAGGTCAGCGCATAGCCACAGAACAAGCCATATCGCCGTTACGTAGGCTGCATTCAACACCACGGCATTGACCAGCGTGGAACGAACCCTGTCGTAGCGCCCGGCGCCCGCATTCTGTCCCACGATGGGTCCGATGGCACCGGACAGCGCAAAAACGGCGGCCATTGCCAGGGGGGTGATACGCCCCATGATGGCAGCGCCCGCCACCGCGCTGTCACCGAAGCGGGCCATGGTGATCAACACGAAGCTGCCACCGATGGGTGTGGCTATATTGGTCAGGACCGCGGGCCCGGCAATACTCATTATTGGCCGCAGATCTGCCGCAAACTGGGCCCGGCTGATGCGGCAGGGCAGTTTGTGCACCACCGCCAGGGCATGCCAGGCCACTACCAACACCACCAGGCGCGCAACAACAGACGCACACGCGGCACCCTCGAGACCCCAGCCAAAAGTGAATATGAAGAGCGGGTCAAGCACGGCGTTGACCAGGGACCCCAGCACCGTTGCCCACATGGAACGACGGGCATCTCCCAGTGCACGCACGCCCGTTGCCGCGCTCATACCCAACACCAGAATCGGCATACTTGGGAGCACGATACTGGCGTAGCTCACTGCGTATTCCAGTGTCTGGCCGGTTGCCCCCAGAAAAGCGAGCAGGGCCGGCAGGTGGAACCAGGCGATCGCGCTGCTGACTGCAGACACCAGGAAATTAAATGTCATGGCGCTACTGCAATAGCGACTGGCGAGATCCCGCCGCTGGGCACCCTCAGACCGCGCGACCAGCGCACCCAGGGCGATCTGCAGGCCTATGCTCACGGAGATGATGAAGAACAGCAAGGTACCGGCAAAACCGACAGCCGCCGCCAGCTCCTGCTCCCCCAGCAGGGTCAGAAAGTACATATCGACCATGTCCACGGCAAACATCGCGACCAGGCCAGCCGCGCTGGCGCCGGTCATGACCAGCACATGACGCATGGTTGAACCCTGCAGAAAAATCGCCTTGTGTGGCGCGGCTCCGCTCAAGGTCGGCACCCAACCTGTCGGCCAGGCATGCAAGCGGGCGCAAACCCATGAACCCGGTTTCCTTGGCGCTGCGGGTTCATGGAAATAGCATGCCTCAGTGACGCTTTGAATGGTTGAGCCTGCATGATACTTCACAAGTGCCTGGCTGTGGGGCAGATGAGCCGGCGCCTGCGGGGAACTCTGCTCTGGCGATGATCAAATAGCCACTTATCACCATTCTTGAAAAGACTTTTCCAAACCATGCGGCTAAACTTGACGGCCGTTAGCATGCCGAGGCATGGATGTACTGATGACTGACAGCAGCTCCAAACCACCTCTTATCAGAATAAACGCGGCCATATTTGTTGGCCTGCCGCTGGCAGCACTGATTCTTGTGCCTGCCTGGGGTATCTATCACGGCTTTGACACCTTCCAGTGGCTGTGGGCGCTGGCCTTTCTTTACCTCAACGGTTTGTCCATCACTGGTGGTTACCATCGACTTTGGGCCCATAAGGCTTACGAAGCGCGTCCTGCCCTGAAGTGGCTGTATGCCTTGTGGGGGGCCGGTGCGCTGCAAAACAGTATTCTTGTCTGGGCCTCCGATCACCGCCGCCACCATCGCCATGTTGATGACAACGAAATGGACCCCTACTCGGCGGGCCGCGGAATCTGGTTCAGTCACATGGGCTGGATGTTGCGCGAATACCAGAGCGATAGCCCCGATTTCAGTAACGCAAAGGACCTGCAGCGCGACCCTGTGGTCATGTGGCAGCACCGGCACTATCTACTCTTGACCCTGGCGATGAATCTGGGCCTGCCGCTGCTGCTGGGTATCTGGCACGGCGACATTATCGGCACCCTGTTGCTGGTGGGTCTGCTGCGGCTGGTCGTGAACCATCACGTGACATTTTTTATCAATTCGCTGGCTCATTTCTGGGGCTCTCAGCCCTACACCGAGTCAAACAGCGCCAGGGACAATGGTTTTCTGGCTTTTCTGACCTACGGCGAGGGCTACCACAACTTTCACCACATATTCCAAACCGACTACCGCAACGGGATACGATGGTGGCAGTGGGATCCCACCAAGTGGATGATCAATGCCTGTTCGCGGCTGGGCCTGGCCCGCAACCTGATCAGGGTGCCTGATTTCAAGATACAGAGGGCACTGCTGGATACCGAGTTCGAGCGGGCCAGGGCCAGGCTGGCATCGGCGGAGGGCAGCGAGTCACTGCGGGAAATGCTGGAGCGTGAGTACCAGGAGTTCACCGAATCGATTAACCAGTGGACAGCCCTGCAGGCCGAACGCTATGGCCGCAAAAAAGAGCAGCTGGGCGGCGTCCTGGAGGTTAAGAAACTGCACCTGCAGCAGAAGTGGGACCAGGCAGCGCTGCGCACCCGGCTCAAAGAGCTCGAATACTCACTGAAGATGCAGCGCAAGCGCATTGGCCTGCTGATGCAGCAGGTCCAACTTCAGGCCCAACCCGCCTGAGGGCGCCACCTGCGGCCCACCAGCCAATGATCCGGCGACCTCCCGCTGGCGTACAACAGGCCTGTATTCAACGAACATTGGCATAAATGCCCCAAAGCAGGAACTCGAGCATGACCAAGAGCGTTCACGACTTCAGCTGTGCAACTACCGGCGGCAAGAAAAAATCCCTCAGTGACTACAAGGGCAAGGTGCTGCTGGTCGTCAATACGGCCTCCAAGTGCGGCTTCACTCCCCAGTTCGAGGGACTGGAGGCAATGTACGAGGCACACAAGGATGAAGGCTTCGAGATTCTGGGGTTCCCCTGCAACCAGTTTGGCAAGCAGGATCCCGGAAGCAATGACGAGATCATGGAATTCTGTCAGCTCAACTATGGCGTCAGCTTCCCGATGTTCGGCAAGATAGACGTCAACGGCAGTGGCGCAGACCCCCTGTTCAAGCACCTCAAGAAGGAGGCCCGCGGCGCCCTGGGAACCGAGGCCATCAAATGGAACTTCACCAAGTTCCTGATTGATCCAGAGGGCAATGTCGTCAAGCGCTATGCGCCCACCGACAAACCAAAGGCTATCGAAAAGGACGTCAAGAAGCTGCTGGGGTAACCCCGGGGGCGGCATTCACAGTCCCGGCTAACAAGCCGGGTGACCGCAGCCTGCACAACGCCTGGTCAGTAGCTGGACGGGCTCAATGCTCCCGGGTAGCCCTGAATTCCAGCTCCGGCCAGCGCTCTTCCATCAACGCCAGGTTAACCCGCGTCGGCGCCAGATACGTGAGGTGCCCGCCACCATCGACCGACAGGTGCTCGGAAGCCTTATTGCGAAACTCTTCCAACTTGCGCGCGTCATCGCAATGCACCCAGCGTGCCGTGTAGACATTGACCGGTTCGTAGCGCGCCTCCACCTTGTATTCGTCCTTGAGTCGATAGGCCACCACGTCGAACTGCAACTGGCCAACCGCCCCCACCACCAGGTCACTGTTGTTGATCGGGGCAAACACCTGGGTTGAACCCTCCTCGGACAATTGCTGCAGGCCGCGCTGCAATTGCTTGGACTTCATGGGGTCGGTGAGGCGGATACGTCGGAACAACTCCGGTGCGAAATGGGGTATGCCGGTGAACTGCAGGTCTTCGCCCTCGGTGAAGGTGTCGCCGATCTGGATGGTGCCGTGATTGTGCAGGCCGATGATATCGCCGGATACAGCCTCCTCCACGAGCTCACGCTCTCCAGCCTTGAAGGTTACCGCATCGGCGATTTTCACATCCTTGCCCAGGCGCACATGGCGCATTTTCATGCCCTTGCTATAGCGCCCTGAACAGACCCGCATAAACGCTATGCGGTCCCGGTGGCGAGGGTCCATATTGGCCTGGATCTTGAAAACAAACCCGCTCAGTGTGTCCTCACCCGCGGCGACCGCGCGACTGATCGTATCGCGCGGCTGGGGTGGCGGTGCCCACTCGACAAAATCATCCAGCATCTCCCGCACCCCGAAATTACCCAGGGCAGTACCGAAAAATACCGGGCTCAACCTGCCAGCCAGAAAGGCCTCCCGGTCAAACTCATGGCTGGCCCCACGCACCAGCTCAACTTCCTCCAGGAAGGTGTCGTACTCGTCGCCCAGGAGTTCGCGGGCGGCGTCGCTGTCCAGACCTTCAATGCGCAGATCATCGGGAAGCAGCGCGCCCTTGCCAGGGGTGTACTGGTGGATAACATCGGTATACAGGTTATAAACGCCCTTGAATTCCTTGCCCATGCCTATAGGCCAGTTGATGGGAGCGCCCTGTATCGCCAGCACTTCCTCTATTTCGTCCAGCAGGTCTATGGGGTCGCGGATATCCCGGTCCATCTTGTTTACAAAGCTGAAAATCGGGGTGTCCCGCAAACGGCACACATTCATGAGCTTGATGGTGCGATCTTCCACCCCCTTGGCCCCGTCGATGACCATCAGGGCGGAGTCCACCGCAGTCAGGGTGCGATAGGTATCCTCGGAGAAATCCTCGTGACCCGGGGTGTCCAGCAGATTGACCGTGCGCTTGTGATAGGGAAACTGCATGACCGAAGACGTCACGGAAATACCCCGCTCCTGCTCCATGCTCATCCAGTCGGAAGTGGCGTGGGGGCCTTTCTTGCCCTTGACGCTTCCCGCCACCTGTATGGCATTACCCAGCAGCAGCAACTTCTCGGTGATGGTGGTTTTGCCCGCGTCAGGATGCGAAATAATGGCAAAGGTGCGACGCGAGGCTATCTGTCTGGCAAGGTCTGGCATGGATCTTCCCGGGAAAAAAGCGCGGATTATACGCCCTTTCGCGATACTGCGCAGTCTTACTCAGACTGCGGCACACTGTCACTGCCCGCGTCCGCGAAGTGCCCGTATAATGCGCGGGTGAACACGCCCACTAACCAGCGCTACGACCGCAACCCTTCCCTGGACAACCTGAGAAGCCTGCTGCTTATCCGCGGCATCGCCCTGCTTGGCCAGACCGGCGTGCTCGCCTATGTGCTGTTCACCAGCCGCACCACCCAGAGCCTGTGGGGCATCACGGCGAGCCTGATAGTGCTGGCGGTGATAACGTCCGCCAGCCTGTGGCGCTGCACCCGGCCCTGGCCCGTCACGGATACCGAGTTCCTGGGGCAGTTACTGGTAGACGTGCTGGGCTGGACAGTACTCATGTACTTCAGCGGCGGCGCCAATAACCCCTTTGTCTCCTACTACATCGTGCCCCTGGTGATTGCCGCCGCCGTGCTGCCCTGGCGCCACACCTGGCTGGTAGCCGGCACCTCACTGGCCGCCTACAGCCTGCTGCTTTATTACTACCAGCCCTTCCCCCTCTTTACACCCCACGCGCAGATGGGGCACAGCGACGGCGCCAACATCCACATCCTGGGTATGTGGTTCAATTTTCTTTTCAGCGCCGGACTGATCACCTATTTCGTGGTGCGCATGGCCTCCATGTTGCGACAACAGGAGGCGACAGCGGTGGCCCGCAGGGAAGATCGCTTGCGCAATGACCAAATAATGGCGGTGGCGAGCCTGGCGGCCGGCACCGCCCATGAGCTGGGAACACCACTGGCCACGATGACTGTTCTGGTGGACGAAATGCTGCAGGATCCGGACCTGGGGAGCCAGGCCCGGAGCGACTGCCAGTTACTGCAGCAACAGCTGAATCAGTGCAAATCTACCCTGGGGGCCCTCACCCGCACGGCTGAGCTGACGTCAGTGGACCACATCCGACGCGAGACCCTGGGTGAATTTGTGGAGCAAACCGTTGAGCGCTGGTCGGTGCGCCGCCCGGGCGTGGTATGCACCGTTTTACCACCACCGGCCGCTCCTTCACCTGTGCTGGAGTTCGAGCCCACCCTTTGCCAGGCCTTCGAGAACCTGCTGAATAACGCCGCTGACACCGGTAGTCAACGGGTCGAGATACGCTATGAATGGACCGAAACAGAAGCGCGAATCTATATCCGCGACTGGGGCCCCGGTATCAGCGCGGAGCTGTTGAAGGATATAGGAAAGCCCGTTATTCGGGCCAGCCGCAAGGGCCTGGGCATTGGCTTACTGCTCAGCCATGCCACGGTGGAGCGCTGCGGCGGCAAGATAGAGCTGCACAATGTCAGTGAGGGCGGTACCGAGGCCTGCCTTTACCTGCCGCTTTCGAAGGAGACAGGCGCATGACGGCAAGCGCGGAGAAGATACTGCTGGTGGATGACGACCCGGTATTCACGGGGGTGATGGCCAGGGGTTTCAAACGACGCGGATTTGATACGCTGTGCTGCAACAACGCCGAAGAAGCGCTGGCTGTCTGCGGCAAGTTCCAACCCAGCCACATCCTGCTGGACCTGAATATGCCGGGAACCTCTGGCCTGGTGGTCCTGCCCCAACTGCTGGAACTCGCACCCCAGGCTGCACTGGTGGTACTGACGGGCTACTCCAGTATCGTGACCGCGGTGGAAGCCACCCGGGCCGGAGCGATCAATTACCTGTGCAAACCGGCCACCATAGAAGAAATCCTGACGGCTTTTAGCGGCTCCCCGGGGACCGACGACACCCCGGTCGCCAGCGACCCCATCTCGGTGGACAGGTTGGAGTGGGAACACATACAGCGGGTTCTGCATGAACACCAGGGCAATGTGTCGGCGACAGCCCGCGCACTGGGAATGCATCGCCGTACACTACAGCGCAAGCTGCAGAAACGACCGGTGCGCCGCTGACTAGCCCAGTTCGGCGTTGACTGTATAGAGGAGGCGCCGCCCTACAGCGTCCATTTCGACCTGGTCCGCACCCAGCAAGCGGGCCATGGAGGTCACCTGCAAACCCTGGTAACCACAGGGGTTGATGCGCCCGAAGGGCTCCAGGTCCATATCCACATTCAGGGACAGGCCATGGTAGCTGCAACCGCGGCGGACTCGCAGACCCAGTGAGGCAATTTTCGCGCCCTCGACATAGACCCCGGGCGCCTTGGGGTCGGGCAAAGCGGTGATTCCATACTCTTGCAACAGTGTGACGATGCTTCTTTCGATCATATTGACCAGGTCGCGCACTCCCCAGGAGCGTCGCCGCAGGTCTATCATCAGGTAAAGCACCCACTGGCCGGGGCCGTGATAGGTCACCTGCCCTCCCCGATCCACCTGGATAACCGGAATGTCCCCCGGCGCGAGCACGTGTTCCGCCTTGCCTGCCTGTCCCTGGGTGAACACCCGGGGGTGCTGCAACAGCCACAATTCATCCGGGTCGCTGGCTTGCCGGGTATCGGTAAAGTCTTTCATGGCCCGCAGTGTGGGCTCGTAATCGGCGAGGCCCAGCTGCCGCTGGCGCACCACTGGAGGCGCCATCAGATGACCATTTGCACCCGGCCGGTGCCCAGCAAATCCTGGTGCAGGGCCTCGAGCTGATCTGGGCCGGTGGCGGTAATAGTGATGGTAATGGCGGTAAACGTACCCTTGCTGGATGCCCTCGCGGCGATTCCCGCGCGGTCGAATCCCGGGGCGTGACGCTCAAAGACCTCGACGATAACTTCGGTGAGGTCTTCTGAGCTGCGAGCGAGAACCTTGATAGGGTAATCACAGGGAAATTCTATCTTCGGGGGTTCCTGCTCCATGGCACTACTCCAGCGACTGGCCTCAGGTAGCAAAAAGACCGGCAATCCACATCAGTAAGGTATCCCACAAGCGGGCAAAGAAACCCGCCGGCTCCACTGCCGCCAACGCCACCACGGGCGCCTGGAATACGTTTTGCCCCGCAACGCTTAGTGTCACGGTGCCCACGGTATCCCCCATCGCAATAGGTGCTACCAGCTCCGGCTCAAGGCTGACGGTGGTGGTCAGGTTTTTCGATTTGCCGCGCGGCAGCGTCAGTATGGTCTCATCGACCAGGCCCACCGGCAGATAGTCCTGCTGCCCCTTCCAGACCCGGGGTTTCTCCAGCTCTTTCATGGACTCGAACACCTCGACGGTTTCGAAGAAGCGGAACCCGTAATTGAGCAGGCTACGGGTCTCGTTCTTGCGCGCCTTGGTGCTCTCGGTTCCCATCACCACCGATATCAGGCGCATGCCGCGTCGCTTGGCCGAGGCAACCAGACAGTATCCCGCGGCTTCTGTGTGGCCGGTTTTGAGGCCATCTACCGACCCGTCCTCTCCCAGTAGTGAATTGCGGTTATATTGCTTGATATCGTTATAGGTAAACTCCGGCTCCTTGTAGATCGCGTAGTGATCCGGAAAGTCGTTGATAATTGCAGCGGCAAGGATGGCCAGATCGCGGGTGGTCACCACATGGTCCGGGTCCGGCAGGCCGTGGGAATTGACGAAATAGGAACCGCTCATACCCAGCGCCTCGGCCTGGGTATTCATCATCTCCGCGAAAACCGCCTCGCTGCCAGCCACATGCTCAGCCACCGCAACTGTTGCGTCGTTGCCGGAGGAAATCACGATGCCTCGCTCCAGGTCTTCGATGCTGACATCCTTGCCAGGCTCTATCCACATCAATGAGGAGCCGGCGAACACGGGGTTTTGCGACCAGGCATTTTCGCTGACCGTCACCATGTCATCCTGATTGATACGCCCCGCTTCCATTTCGCTCGCCAGGACGTAGGCGGTCATCATCTTGGTGAGACTGGCCGGGGGCAGCGGCATATCGGGATTGTGTTCCGCCAGCACTGCGCCGCTGGTGGCATCCACCAGAATATAAGCAGTGGCCTCTATCTGGGGCGGTGAAGGCACCGAATCCTGTGCCTGGGCGCTCAGGATGACAATGGTAAAGAGGAACGCAATCAGTTTTTTCATAATAAAAAGCGGGAGCCGTGGGTGTTTCCAGAAGGAGCGCATGTTAACCCATGCCCGCCTGCAGAGAAAGAATTGTACGCGGCAGGGCCTGCCATAAGGCGCTTTACGGCAGCGGCTGGCCGCCATCGTACCCCGCCGTGCGCAACTGCCCCTGCACATTTTCAATCTCCTGTGCCCCGGACATGGGACCTATTCGCACCCTGTAAAGCAGGTTCTCACCGGATTGCACCTGGCTGACAAACACAGGGGGCGAGAGCAGCGCCTGCAAACTGTCCTGCAGCCGCAGGGCTGAACTTTCGGAGCTGTAGGCCCCCAGCTGCAGATAGCGATAATCGCCGGCAACCTTACCGCGGCGGTCATCGACGCCCACGATATCAATCACCTGGACTTCCACCTGGGCGGTGCCGGATTCCATGTAGCCCAGCTTGACGGCGGCACCATAGGACAGATCGATGATGCGATCGGAGTGAAACGGCCCCCGGTCATTGACACGCACCACGATACTCTTGCCATTACCAAGGTTGGTAACACGCACATAGCATGGAATAGGCAGGGTCTTGTGGGCGGCGCTGGCCTGGTAGAGGTCGTAAATTTCGCCGTTGGACGTCTCGTGGCCATGGAACTTGGCACCATACCACGACGCGGTACCCCGCACCTTATAGCCCCTGTGATCGTCCATGATCTGGTAGGTCTCACCGGCAATTGTATAGGGGCTGGCATTGCCTACCGACAGAATGGGATCCGGCCTCGGTACGGCATCCGCCACGTCAGCCGGCGCAATAGGCGCCGGGGGGGCCCCATCATTGGCCCGCTGGTAGCGCGATGGTGCGCTCTGCTGCGTCTCGGTTGTTTCCTGCTCCGGCGCTGGCTCGGGCTGGCTGGTGCAGGCAGCGATAGTCAGGACCAGCAGGCCACACAGCGCATACCAGGGGCGCGAACTCACCCTTTATCACCCGCTGCTAGGCGCTGGCTGAGCTGGTAGACACACATGGCGTACATTGCGCTGTGGTTGTAGCGGGTAATGACATAAAAATTATGGAAGCCCAGCCAGTACTCGTAGCCGCTTTTGAGTTCAAATTCCATAGCCGAGACCATTGCCTCCGGGTCTACCGGTTTATCGGCCACCACCCCCGCGTCGGCAAATTGAGCCACAGTGTGCTCGGGTTTCAGGTTCTTCCTGCCCTTGACGAACCACTCCCTGGGTACCTCGCCCTCCACGGTAGCCCCCGCTACCACGATATCGCCCTTGCGCCAGCCATGCTCCTTGAAGTAGTTGGCAACGCTGCCTATGGCGTCCACCGGGTTGTTCCAGATATCCGCCACACCGTCACCGTCAAAATCCACGGCGTAATGAAGGAAGCTGCTGGGCATGAACTGCCCGTATCCCATGGCGCCCGCATAGGACCCCTTCAGCGACAGCGGATCAAAGCCCTGCTCGCGGGTCAGAATCAGATAGCTCTTGAGTTCCGAGGTAAAAAATTCCGAGCGAGGCGGGTAGTCGAAAGCCAGGGTAGAGAGGGCGTCAATCACGCGATAGCTGCCGGCGATACGGCCATAATAGGTTTCCACCCCGATAATGGAGACGATGATAGACGCGGGCACGCCGGTTTCGCGTTCAGCCCGCTCCAGCGTGGCGCGGTGCTCGGAGTAAAACTCCAGTCCCTGGGCCAGGCGTTTTTCATTGAGAAAGATTTCGCGGTATTCATACCAGGGCTTGCTCTTCTCCGCCGGCCTGGCGATCGCGGTGAGAATACTCTCCTGGCGCTGGGCCGAGGCGAACACCTGCAACAGCTCCTCGCGATCGAAGCCCTGCTCCTCGACCAGCTGGTCCACCAGCACCAAGGCAGCGGGATGAACAGAATAGTTATCCGCAGCGCAGGAGATGGCACTCCACAAAGAGACAACCACCAGGGCGATTTTCAGGCGTAAAAACATACTTGATTACTCGTTAGTGGATCCAAAAAAATTACCAACCGGAACAGGTTCAAGGCTGTCACCGGTGCCCCGCAGACTTTTCGGTACTAACCGCCATCAGGATGCCAAAACCCGCCATCAGGGTGACTACCGATGTTCCGCCGGCACTCACCAGTGGCAGCGGCACACCTACTACCGGCAGCAGCCCCGCGACCATGCCCATGTTAACAAAGATATATACAAAAAACGTCAGTGTCAGGCTGCCAGCCATCATCCTGCCGAAACTCGATCCGGCCCTAATCCCGATCAGGAAACCCCGCAACAGGATAAGCAGGTAAATACCCATCAGGACCAGCACACCGCGCAGACCAAATTCCTCGGAGAGCACCGCAATTATAAAATCTGTATGGCTCTCTGGCAGGAAATCAAGGTGAGACTGGGTACCATTCATCCAGCCCTTGCCCTCCCAGCCCCCGGAGCCGATAGCGGTCTTGGACTGGATAATGTTCCAGCCGGCTCCCAGCTTGTCACTCTCGGGATCCAGCATCGTGAGGATTCGCTGTTTCTGGTAGTCCTTGAGCACGAACATCCAGGCCGGCCAGGCGGAGGCGCCAGCCAGCACTAACGCGCCAAAAATATACTGCCAACCCATTCCCGCAATGAACAGGACGAACAGGCCACTGGCCGCGATCAACAGCGCCGTCCCCAGGTCGGGCTGTTGCAGGATCAGCGCTGCGGGTACTCCGATAAGACCAAGGCACACCAGGATGTGCATAAAACGCGGGGGCAAGGTGCGGTCCGCCAGGTAGCAGGCCACGGTCAGGGGCAGCATGAGCTTCATGATCTCGGAGGGCTGGAACCGGAAACCGCCAAGAGACAGCCATCGCTGGGCGCCTTTCGCGCCCACCCCTACCAGCATTACCGCCACCAGTGTGGCCAGACCCAACAGGTAAAGCCAGGGTGCCCAGCGCATCACTCGTCCCAGGCTGACCTGGGCGACCGCGAACATCACGAAGTAGCCCAGAAGGAAATAGCGGCCCTGCCGGATAACGGCACCCATATCCTTGCCAGATCCGCTGTACAGCACGATAAGTCCATATGCGGTCAGGGCCAGCAGCAGCAACAACAAGGGAATATCGACGTGAAAGCGGCGGGCGGCACTGGGGCGCCTGGCCAAATCGGCGGAACCCTGGTGCGGCATCTGGCGCAGGTAATCAGCCACCAGCCGCCTCCCCGAACAACCAGGTGTCAATCACCTTGCGGGCGATAGGCGTGGCGGCCGAACTGCCGCCCCCATTCTCGACAATGATAGCCAGCGCGATTGTGGGCGCTTCCGCCGGAGCAAATGCGATAAACAGGCCGTGGTGTCGATGACGCTCTGCCACATCCGCCTCGTTGTAAACCGAGTTCTGGGCGATTCCAATAACCTGTGCTGTCCCTGTCTTGCCCGCCATCACGTACTGGATGCCCTTGGCCAATACCTTGGCAGTGCCGCGCTTGCCATGCACTACCTCTATCATGCCTTCATAGACCGCCTCCCAGAATTCCTCCGGGACGATAATCGGATCCAGCAACGGCGCCTCAATGGACACACCATCCACGGCATGCAACAGGCGCGGTGTATGCCGCACCCCCTTGCTGGCCAGCACACTGGTCGCGACCGCCAACTGCATTGGTGAAGTCAGCATGTAGCCCTGGCCAATCCCTGCGCTGATAGTTTCCCCCGGATACCAGGGCTGGCCCATCGCGTCGCGCTTCCAGCGAGTGGAGGGCAACACACCGCGGCGCTCATTAGTGGTGTCTATGCCGGTGCGCTCGCCCAGGCCAAAGGGTTTGAGCTGCTCGTACATACCATCGATGGTGAGACGCCGTGCAAGGTCATAGAAATAGACGTCACAGGATTCCGCGATTGCCATTTTCATATCCACCCGCGGCGCATGCCCGGTACCCCGAATACGCAAAATCCAGTCCCTGTATTTGCGTGAATCACCCGGCAGTGAGTACCAGCCCGGGTCGGGGACCGTGGTCAGGGGAGTGACCAGGCCCGACTCCAGGCCCGCCATGGACATGAACGGCTTGATGGTCGAACCGGGCGGGTACTGGCCCTGGATTGCCCGATTGAACAGGGGCACATCCAGCGAATCGCGCAGGGCGCTATAGTCTTTGGAGCTGATGCCATTCACGAACAGGTTGGTATCGAACCCGGGCTTGGAGACCAGCGCCAGCACACCGCCGGTGTGCGGATCGATAGCCACCACCGCCCCGCGTCGGTCGCCCAGTGCATCGTCGGCCGCCTGCTGGATACGAATATCCAGGTTGAGCACGAGATCCGATCCGGGCTTGGGATCAAACCGCTCCAGCACCCGCAGTACCCGGCCATGGGCATTGGTCTCCACGTTCTGGTAGCCCACGTCCCCGTGCAGCATATCCTCGTAGTATTTTTCCACCCCTACCTTGCCCACGTGAAAAGTGCCGCGGTAGTCGGACTCGTCCAGGTCCAGCACCTCCTGCTCGTTGATACGACCCACGTATCCGATGGCATGGGAGAATAGCTCCCCATGGGGGTAATAGCGCAACAGTTGGGCATCCACCACAACCCCGGGCAGGCGATAGCGATTAACGGCAAGCAGGGCCCGCTCTTCCTGGGTCAGGCGAAACCTCAGTGGCACTGCCTCGTAGGGTCGTCGGCGATTCAGTTTCTTCTGGAAATTATCGAGATCGCCCTCGCTGATGGGCAGCAAGCTGCCCAGTTCGGCCAGTGTCGCCTCCAGGTCAGGTACCTGTTCGCGGACAATAGACAACATATAGCTGGGCCGGTTGTCCGCCAGCAGCACGCCGTTGCGATCGTAGATCAGGCCCCGCTTGGGCGGCAGCGGCTGCAGCTGCACCCGGTTGCGGTCGGACTGGGTGCGGTAAACCTCGTACTCGGTCACCTGCAATGCATAGTAGCGCGTGAGAATAGCCGCCAGCAGACCGATAACCAGGAGAATGGCTAAGGCGGTGCGGGCATTGTTGATCCGGGTTTCGCGGTGCGAATCCTTCAGCTGGATGTGCTTTGGTGGCATCTAATGGTCTGTCAGAAAACTACTCGCGATGATACGGGTGGTTGACGGTGATTGTCCAAGCCCGGTAGAGCTGTTCGGCCAATAAAACCCGTACAAGGGGGTGCGGCAAGGTCAGGTCGCTTAGCGACCAGCGCGCTGAAGCGCGCTCCAGGCAGGCGGGGGAGAGGCCATCGGGACCACCGATCAGCAGGCTGTAGTTCTCACCGGACATCTGCCAGGCCTCGAGCTGCTGCGCCAGCTGACCGGTGGAGACACGCTTGCCCTGCACATCGAGTGCGATGACCTTGTCGCCGCCGGGGATCGCTTTAAGCAACTGCTCACCTTCTCGTTCACACAATTGCGTGGGCTTGTCTCCCTGGTTGCGCCGCGCCAGCGGAATCTCACGCCACTGCAGCTTGAATTCGCGCGGCAACCGTCGGCAGTATTCTTCCACGGCCTGGGTAACCCAGGCCGGCATTTTGGTGCCCACGGCAACAATGCTTATTCGCATCAGGCAGACTGGTCGGGATTAACCCAAAGACGCTCCAGGTCGTAGAAATCGCGGGTGGCGGGCAGCATAACGTGAACCACCACGTCGCCAAAGTCCACCAGCACCCACTCGCCAACGTCCTCACCCTCAACACCCAGGGGACGAACCTCGTGCTTCTTCGCCTGCATGCAGACGTTGTCGGCCAGCGACTTCACATGCCGGCTGGAAGTGCCGCTGGCAATGATCAGGAAATCCATGACATCGGTAAGACCGGTGACATCCAGGGTAACGATATTGACTGCCTTGAGATCCTCCAGCGCGTCAATAACAAGTGTCTTCTGTGCTTCAGCTTCCATTCGATGTGCTCATTCCGGGTGGTGTCGCTTCATCAATTACCTCTTCATTGGTAGAGATTGTGAGTTTGAATATAGTCCAGTACCGCCTGCGGTAACAGGTAACGCGGAGAACGACCCTGCGCCAGCAGGCTGCGGATTTCAGTTGAGGAGATCGCCAGGGGGCGCAGCTCCTCGATAAGGATACCCCCGTTGGCACGCTGGCGCAGCTCCAGGGGAGCTGTCATGCGATGCTGGCCCAGCCAGTCAGCGACCGGCCCGGCCAGTGGCAGCTGCCAGCCGGGGCGAGCTATCACCACCACGTGTGCCCAGTCGAGCAGCTCCTGCCAGCGATGCCAGGTGGCCAGGCCCTGCAGCGCATCGCACCCCATCACCAGGCTCAGGCTGTGGCCCTCCCCCAGCTCATCCCGCAATTCAACCAGACTATCTATAGTATAGGAGGTGCCGGTTCGGCGCAGTTCCCTGTCATCACAGCTGAGGCTTGGCTCCCCCGCAACTGCCAGGGATACCATGGCGGCCCGGTGTGCTGCGCTGACAGCAGGGTTGTCCCGATGCGCTGGCACTGCGCAAGGCATCAAGCGCAACTGCTGCAGTTGCAGGTGCTCTACCAGTTCCAGGGCGGACCGCAAGTGGCCATAGTGAACGGGGTCAAAGGTGCCGCCGAACACCCCGACGGGGAGTAGCAGCGGGGGAGGCTCCTGGCTCAAGTGCGGACCTGCCCCTCACCAAATACAACGTATTTCAGGGACGTGAGCCCTTCCAGTCCCACCGGACCGCGCGCATGCAATTTGTCAGTGGAGATACCAATCTCGGCGCCCAGACCGTATTCAAACCCGTCGGCGAACCGGGTGGACGCATTGACCATTACCGAGCTTGAATCAACCTCGCGCAGAAACCGCATCGCGCGCCCGTGATCCCGGGTAATGATGCTGTCGGTGTGCAGGGAACTATACGTATTGATGTGCTCGATCGCCGCCTCGAGACCATCCACCACCCGCACCGCGAGGATGGGGGCAAGGTACTCCTCCCGCCAATCCTGTTCGGTCGCCGCGGCGGCCTCAGGTAAAATCGCAAGTGCACGCTCGCAACCACGCAGTTCCACGCCTGCCGCTGCATACTCCCGGGCCAGCAGTGGTAATAAAGCCTGCGCCTCTGACTCGGCCACCAGCAGGGTCTCCATGGTATTGCAGGTGCCATAGCGCTGGGTCTTGGAATTGACCGCGACGGCTATCGCCATCTCGGCATCGGCTCCATCGTCTATATAGACGTGGCAAACGCCATCCAGGTGTTTGATCACCGGCACCCGGGCCTCGGCGCTGACGCGCTCGATCAGGCTCTTGCCACCGCGCGGCACAATCACATCCACATACTCCGGCATGGTGATCAGCCGGCCCACCGCCGCCCTGTCCGCCGTGCCCACTACCTGAACTGCGGCCTCGGGCAACCCCGCGGCTCCCAGGCCCCGGGCCAGGCAGGCTGCGATCGCGCAGTTGGAGGCCAAGGCCTCCGAGCCACCGCGCAAGATGGTGGCGTTGCCGGACTTGAGACACAGGCTGGCCGCCTCGACGGTCACGTTGGGCCGGGATTCGTAAATGATGCCGATCACCCCCAGGGGCACCCGCATTCGCCCAACCTGTATGCCGCTGGGCATGGTATTCATATCGGTGATTGCCCCCACCGGATCTGGCAGCTCGGCAACCTGGCGCAGCCCTTCGAGCATCGTGTCTATGCGCGACGGGGTCAGTTCAAGGCGATCCACCAGGGATGCGGCGAGGCCATTTTCCCTGGCCTGCGCGAGATCCTGCGCATTGGCCTCGGCCAGCTCGGCGCGTGACCCATCCAGCGCATCCCTGGTAGCCAGCAGGGCGCGGTTGCGGGTGACGGTGCTGGATGCGGCCACGAGGCGCGAAGCAGCGCGCGCCGCCCGGCCCAGATCTTCCATGTATTGGTCGACATCCATCACTCAAGAAACCTTGTAGATTGGCAGAGGCCGGCATTATAACCGAACGTCCCGGACCTTGTGCTAAGCTCAGGCCAGAAATAATCCGCCCCGATTATGCCGGCTACAGACCCCCTATCGCCCCAATAACCCCATCCGACAGGCAGCTACATGGCACACAACATCGACCTCGAGTTTTTCTACGATTGCTCCAGCCCCTGGACCTATTTTGCCTTTACCCGGATTGTCCCGCTCACCCGGGAGCTGGACGTTCCTGTCCGCTGGCGACCCATTCTGGTGGGCGGGGTCTTCAATGCCGTCAACCAGCAGGTGTATGCCAGTCGCGAGGACATGTTTACCAAACCCGAAAACAAGCGAAAGATGGACTATTACCTGAAAGACCTGGGCGACTGGGCAGCCCTGTCCGGGGTCACTGCCATCTGGCCCGCGAATCATCCGATAAACAGTGTAAAAGCCATGCGCGGCGCGTTTTTTGCGCAGGAGCAAGGACTGCTTGTCCCCTACTCCCAGGCGGTATTCGCCGCCTACTGGGGTGGTGAAACGCCCGACATTGCCAGTGACGAGGTGCTGCTGGCCATTTGCCGGGAGGTCGGGCTGGATTCAGAGGGCTTCTTCAAGGCTATTACCAGCCAGGCATACAAGGACATGTTGCGCAGCAACACCGATGAGCTGATCGAACGCGGCGGGTTCGGCTCGCCGACTATTTTCATCAACCAGGACGATATGTACTTTGGCAATGATCGCCTGCCGCTGGTGGAGTACCGGCTGAAGCAACTGTTGGCGCACCCATAAGAGCCGTGCCGTAAAAGACCGATTCCAGTGGACACTTAGCGGCGCTACCGTCGCGGAAGTGAACAACAGAAACAGGAACGCCCGGGAAACTGCCTGCAGATGCGGTGGGTACTACGCAAATTGCCGTTTACGTTAACGTAAACTTTAGGTATAGTTTGTCCTCTCACTAGCGCGCTCCGGGATCCGGCCCCATGACTGGCAAGACCCATACAATCTCAGAACTGGCCAGGGAGTTCGGGGTAACGACCCGGACCATCCGGTTTTATGAGGAAAAAGGCCTGATCAGCCCACTGCGGCAAGGCCAGAAGCGACTTTATTCCAATGCCGACCGGGTCCGTATCAAACTGATACTGCGCGGCAAACGCATCGGCATGACCCTGCGTGAGTGTGTCGACTTCATCGACATGTACGATCCGGAGCACAACAACACCGAGCAACTACACTCTTTGATCAATAACGTGAAGGCCAGGCGCGAAAGCCTGCAGCAACAAAAGCGGGATATAGACGACATGCTGGCGGGCCTGGATGAGGTCCAGGACCTGTGCGAGGCGTCGCTGGCCAGCAGCCTACCCGGGCCAGACCATTCCAACAGCTGAATACAACTGACAGGACAACCTTATGAACACCGGATACCCCACCCTCAATTTTGGCCTAGGCGAAGAACTGGATATGCTGCGTGATGCCGTTTACCAGATGTGCCAGAAAGAAATCGCGCCGCGAGCGGCCCAGATCGATCGCGATAACGAGTTCCCGGCCGACCTGTGGCCCACGCTTGGTGAGATGGGACTGCTGGGCATCACGGTAGATGAGGAATACGGCGGCAGCAATATGGGCTATCTGGCCCACTCGATTGTGGTAGAGGAGATCAGCCGCGCCTCGGCTTCCGTGGGACTGTCTTATGGCGCGATGTCAAACCTGTGTCTGAACCAGATCAGCAAGAACGGCAGCGAGGCGCAGAAACAGAAATACCTGCCCAGGCTCTGTAGCGGAGAGCATATCGGGGCACTGGGCATGTCCGAGGCCAATGCCGGCTCCGACGTGGTCAGCATGAAGCTAACCGCCCGACGCGAGGGCGACAACTATATCCTCAACGGTACCAAGATGTGGATTACCAACGGGCCGGACGCGGACGTCTACGTGATCTACGCCAAGACCGACCCGAAGGCGGGATCAAAGGGGATTACCGCCTTCCTGGTAGAGCGGGATTTTGCCGGCTTCTCACGCTCCCCCAAGCTGGACAAGCTGGGTATGCGAGGCTCGAATACCTGCGAGCTGGTGTTTGAGAACGTCGAGGTGCCGGCCGAGAACGTGATGCGCAACGAGGGTGACGGCGTCCGCATCCTGATGTCGGGACTGGACTACGAACGCACTGTATTGTCCGCGGGCCCAGTGGGCATAATGCAGGCCTGCATCGATGAGGTCCTGCCGTACCTGCATACGCGCAAACAGTTTGGCCAGAGCATAGGCGAGTTCCAGCTGATGCAGGGCAAACTGGCGGATATGTACGCCGACCTCAATGCCTGCCGCGCCTACCTCTACGCCGTGGCCGGCGCCTGCGATCGAGGCGAGGAAACACGACAGGACTGCGCTGCAGTTATCCTGTACACCGCTGAAAAGGCTACCCAGATGGCGCTGCAGGCCATCCAGGCCCTGGGCGGCTTCGGCTACACTAATGAATCCAATGCCGGTCGCCTGCTGCGGGACGCCAAGCTGTATGAGATCGGCGCAGGCACCTCGGAGATCAGGCGCATGCTGATCGGCCGCGAACTGTTCAACGCAACCGCATAGGAACTGATATGAGCGTCATCCAGTCACGCATCAATACCCGGGATGCCAGTTTCAGCGCCAATCGCGAGCATATGCAGGCCCAGGTCGACGACCTGCGCGATATGGTCGACAAGGTGCGCCAGGGTGGCGGCCCGAAGGCCCAGGAGCGACACACCTCGCGCGGCAAGTTGCTGCCACGCGACCGGCTCAATGCCGTGTTGGACCCGGGCTCGCCATTCCTTGAACTGTCCCAGCTGGCAGCCTACAAGGTCTACGAAGACGACGTTCCAGGGGCCGGGATTATCACCGGTATCGGTCGTATCGCGGGCCGCGAGTGCATGATTTTTGTCAATGACGCGACCGTCAAGGGCGGCACTTACTACCCGCTAACAGTCAAGAAACAGGGGCGCGCCCAGACCATTGCCCAGGAGAACCACCTGCCCTGCATCTACCTGGTGGACTCCGGCGGCGCCTTCCTGCCCCTGCAGGAAGAAGTTTTTCCGGACCGGGAGCACTTCGGCCACGCCTTCTACAACCAGGCCCGCATGTCTTCCATGGGCATCCCCCAGATTGCGGCGGTGCTGGGCTCATGCACCGCGGGAGGTGCCTACCTGCCCGCGATGGCAGACGAATCCATCATCGTGAAAAACCAGGGCACCATTTTCCTGGGAGGACCGCCGCTGGTAAAAGCGGCCACAGGTGAGATCGTCAGCGCGGAGGAACTCGGCGGGGCGGACATTCACTGTCGTACCTCGGGGGTTACCGACCACTACGCCAA
The DNA here is from genome assembly GCA_963765545.1 of uncultured Gammaproteobacteria bacterium. Classification (GTDB taxonomy): domain Bacteria; phylum Pseudomonadota; class Gammaproteobacteria; order Pseudomonadales; family Halieaceae; genus JARRPM01. The sequence continues at coordinate 55,797 of CAVXWW010000005.1, forward strand.
CAACGACCATCACGCCCTGCAACTGGTACGCCGCTCGGTGGCACGCCTCAACCGCGTAAAACCCGTCAACATGGACCTGCGTGAACCGGTAGAACCGCTGTACCCGGTAGAAGACATCTACGGCGTCATTCCCGAGGACAAGAAGCAGCCCTATGATGTGCGCGAGGTCATCGCTCGCATCGTGGACGGCTCGGACTTCGATGAATTCAAGGCCCTGTACGGGGAAACCCTGGTATGCGGCTTTGCCCGTATTCACGGCTACCCGGTGGGCATAGTCGCCAATAATGGCATTCTGTTCGGTGAGTCAGCCGTCAAGGGCGCCCATTTTGTGGAATTGTGCGCGCAACGCAAAACGCCACTTGTGTTCCTGCAGAACATCACCGGCTTTATGGTCGGCAAGCAATATGAAGCCGGCGGTATCGCCCGCCACGGCGCGAAGATGGTGCACGCGGTAGCCTGCGCGAATGTACCCAAGTTCACCGTGATCATTGGCGGCTCCTTCGGCGCCGGTAATTACGCCATGTGCGGTCGGGCCTATGAGCCGCGACTGATGTTCATGTGGCCCAACGCCCGCATCTCGGTAATGGGCGGAGAGCAGGCCGCCGGCGTTCTCGCCACTGTCAGGCAGGATGTGCTGTCCCGCGACGGCAAGGCGATGACACCCGAGGAAGAGGCCGCGTTCAAGCAGCCCATCCTCGACCTCTACGAAGAGCAGGGACACCCCTATTATGCGTCGGCCCGGCTGTGGGATGACGGCGTGATCGATCCTGCCGATACCCGGATGGTGCTGGGCCTGTCGATTTCGGCGACCCTTAACGCGCCGATTGAAGAGACCAGGTTCGGCGTATTCAGGATGTGATTGTGATGTATTCGCTTCTGGCAATTGCCTGCTCCGACCCCAGTCCCTGTGCCTCGCCACAGTTCGCCATTGAGAGAAACTCATGTTTGCGATGAATACTGCCAGCTCCAATCCCGGCGCCGACCCCGAAGTGGGCAGCCGGGAAACGCTACAAGCACATCCATGTGCGCTAGTCGGCGGATATCCATGTCCACCGGCGGTCCCGGCTGCCCACTTAGGAGCCTGCGCCTCACACCGGTATGGAAATGAGAAAGGCCAATGTTCGATAAAATTCTGATCGCCAACCGCGGCGAGATTGCCTGCCGCGTTATCAAGACCGCCCGGCGCATGGGTATTGCCACGGTCGCGGTTTATTCCGATGCGGATCGCGATTCGCTGCATGTGCGCATGGCTGATGAGGCTATCCATATAGGCGCCGCCCCGGCCCGGGAGTCCTACCTGCTGGGGGACCGTATCCTGGCGGCAGCAAAAACAACCGGCGCCCAGGCAATACACCCGGGTTACGGATTCCTGTCTGAGAATGCCGGTTTTGCCAGGGAGTGCGCCGAGCAGGGCGTGGTGTTTATCGGGCCGCCAACGGGAGCCATAGAAGCCATGGGCTCCAAGTCTGCCGCCAAGCGCATCATGGAAGCCGCGGGTGTGCCGCTGGTACCGGGTTATCACGGTGACGACCAGGACCCCGCCATTCTGCGCGCCTCCGCTGAGGAAATGGGTTATCCCGTGCTGCTCAAGGCGACCGCCGGTGGCGGCGGTAAGGGCATGCGCCAGGTCTGGTCCGGCGAGGAATTCGATGAAGCCCTGGCCGCGGCAAAACGCGAATCCCTGGCCAGCTTCGGCGATGACACCATGCTGGTGGAAAAGTACCTCACCAAACCACGGCACGTCGAACTGCAGGTGTTTTGTGATAACGCCGGCAACGGGGTCTACCTGGCGGAGCGCGACTGCTCCGTGCAGCGCCGGCATCAGAAAGTCATCGAGGAGGCGCCGGCGCCCGGCATGACCGAAACCCTGCGCAGCGAGATGGGCGACACCGCGGTGAAAGCGGCCCAGGCGATTGACTACCGCGGCGCCGGCACTGTGGAGTTCCTGCTGGATGAAGACGGCAGTTTCTACTTTATGGAGATGAACACCCGGCTGCAGGTAGAACACCCTGTCACGGAAATGATTACCGGCCAGGACCTGGTGGAGTGGCAGTTACTGGTGGCGGCCGGGGAACCGCTACCCCTGGCACAGGAGCAGGTGCGCATTCGCGGTCACGCCTTTGAAGCCAGGGTTTATGCCGAGGATCCCGATAACGACTTTCTCCCGGTCACCGGCACCCTGGCTTACCTGCAGCCTCCCCAGGAGAGCCAGCATGTGCGGGTGGATACCGGTGTGCGCCAGGGGGATGAGGTCAGCGTCTACTACGACCCCATGATCGCCAAACTGATCGTGTGGGATGAATCCAGGGAGCGCGCCCTGCAGCGTCTCGCGACCGCGCTGGCGGCCTACCGCATTAGCGGCACGGTGACCAACCTGGACTTTCTCTACAACCTGGCGACCTGCCGGCCATTTCGCGACGCGGAGCTGGACACGAGTTTTATTGAAAAACACGCCGAGCTGGTCTTTCACCAACGCCCCCAGGACCTGGAGCGGGAGCTGCCACTGGCGGGCCTGGCGCTACTGTTACACCAGCAACAACAGGGCAGCTCCAACGCCTGGGTGGACCCCTGGTCTCCGTGGCAGGGCGGCAGTGCCTGGCGCCTGAACGAGCCGCACGTACACCGACTGACCCTGCACTGTCACCAGCAGGACCATACGGTAGAGATTGAGCAGCGCGCCGAGTTTTATATCGTCCGGGCTGCCGGCCGGGAAGTGCAACTTCGGGGTGAGTTGTTGGGCGACAATCTCGAGGTGGATATGGAGGGCCATCGCCAGCGCGGCACCCTCGCCCTCACCCAGGACGGTTTCACCCTTTACATGGCCGGGGGGGCCTGTCATTTTCGGGAAGTACCCCCGGATATCGGCGAGGCCGATTCCGCCGGGGGCGATGCCGGCCTGCTGGCACCGATGAACGGCACCATCGTCACTCTGCTGGCAGAGGTCGAGAGCACCCTTGAGGCCGGCACGCCACTACTGGTGATGGAGGCGATGAAAATGGAACACACTATACGGGCACCTGCCGCCGGTAAGGTCAATGCGTTTTACTACCAGCCCGGTGACCTGGTGGACGGTGGCGCCCAGCTGCTGGACTTTACTGCCGCCGAGGGTGAGACCCCGTGAGCCTGCCCCCAAGCGTCACCCTGGTAGAGGTGGGCCCCCGGGACGGCCTGCAAAACGAAGCCCAGACCATTCCCCTGGCCGCGAAACTGCAACTGATCGATGACCTGGCCGGTGCCGGACTCAGGGTTATCGAGGCGGGCAGCTTCGTCAATCCGAAGTGGGTACCGCAGATGGCGGACAGCGAGGCCGTGTTTGCGGGAATCGAGCGCAGACCCGGTGTGCGCTATACCGCCCTCACACCCAACCTGCAGGGCTTTGAACGGGCGGTAGCCGCCGGCGCTGACGAGGTCGCCATATTCGCCGCCGCCTCCGAGGCGTTCTCGCAGAAAAACATCAACTGCAGTATTGCCCAGAGCCTGGAACGCTTTGCCGCGGTCATGTCCGCGGCCAAGGAGCGCAACATCCCGGTTCGCGGCTATGTTTCCTGCGTATTGGGCTGTCCCTACGAGGGGCAGATCAAGCCGGAAGCTGTCGCATCTGTGACGGGCGAATTGCTGAGGATGGGATGTTACGAGGTCTCCCTGGGCGACACCATAGGCAGCGGCAACGCCGGCACCATGCAACAACTGCTGGATGTATTATTGGCAAGGTTCGATGCAGCCGAGCTGGCCGTGCACTGCCACGACACCTATGGCCAGGCCCTGAGCAATATTCTGATCGCCCTGCAAAACGGGATCGCCACGGTGGACTCCTCGCTGGCCGGCCTGGGCGGCTGCCCCTACGCCAGGGGCGCCTCCGGCAATGTGGCGACCGAGGATGTGGTCTATATGCTGGACGGACTGGGGATAACAACAGGCATTGACCTGGCGGCCCTGGTTCGCGCGGGCCAACGCATCTCCGCGGTTCTCGGCCGCCCCAACGGCTCCCGCACCGCCACTGCGCTGGACCTGAAATCTGCCTGAGGTAAGCTGTGTCCCAGGCGCAACCTGTTCGGCCGGGGGCACAGCTTGAGTTCAGAAAACATACAGTCCAGCGTACTGCGCCTGCGCGTACTGGCGGCCGTCCTGATCACCCTGTCAGGTATTGGCCAGGTGGCGCTGCTGTGGTTTCGCGACTTGACCGGTGGCGCGGTCGTCGATGCCCTGATAGGCGTGGTCTACATCATTATAGGTATCGGCCTGCAGGGACAGTCGCGCTTCACCCTGTTCGTGGCCATGGCCGTCCCCGCTGCAGCGGCGACCATGGTGCTTGAAACAACACCCGAGGGCGCCCTGAGTTCGCTGCAAATCGGGCGCCTGGGTATCGATGCCGCTGTTATCCTGTGCAGCGCGCTGGTACTGGCCAATACGCGCGAGTAAACCGCGTCCGGTCAGCCTGCGGCGGCCCTGGCCCTGCGCTCATCGACAAACAGGTAGCAGCCACTGTCTTCGGGCACCGTCGCCAGCGGGGTATCAACCTGCTCCGGAGTGGGCCCGTAGCGGTCGGCCAGCGGACGCAGTTTTTCCAGGTCGAAGTTATAAAGGCGCGCCGCGTTTTCCCCCAGTATCATGCGCCGCTCCCGGTCCGGAACGCCCGGAAAGGTCAGCTGCAAGGACTCCAGGTTATAGGGGAAGGTGCCCTCGTAGTGCGGGTAATCATTGCCCCAGCAGATCTGTTCAATCCCCACCTGTTCCCGGCCATCGAGCTCCGCCAGGCTGGGAAAGCTGGCGCCGTAATAGCAGTTGCGGCGGGCGTAAAAACTCGGTGGCTCACGCAATACCCACTGCATGTTCGAGTAGTCCATCTCGCCAATCGCGCCGGCATTGAAGCCCTCGTGTATGCGGTCGAGGCTTTGCAGCATTGCCGGCGCCCATGAGCAGCCGGATTCAGTCAGGATGTATTTCAGTCTGGGGTAGCGCTCAAAAACGCCACTGAGTAACAGGTGGCTATAACCCCGCTTGCAGTAAAACGGCACTTCCGATATCCACAGTGCCTCGGCCACCGGGCCCGTGCCGTAGTCCGGCAAACCCTGCCCCGAGTGCTGGTTCATGACCAGGTCGCAGTCCTGGATCGCCGCGTACAGTGGTTCCCAGTCGGGGTGGTACAGCGGCTTGAGCCAGGTGCAGTCCTCCGGCACCAGCGGCAGCAGCACCCCGCCGCGCAGACCCGCCTCTGCGATCCAGTGAACATCCTTGATCGCCTCCTCGATATTGTTTGGCAATATCAAGCCGACCCCGGCGCGCCGCACCGGATCCTCATCGCAAAAATCCTTGAGCCATCGATTGTGGGCGCGAATACCCGCCAGCGCCCGCTCATAGTTCTCCGGCCGCGGCGGCTGCGCCGTAACAATACTCTTGGAGAAAAATGGCGGCACCGTATTGGGGTATACCACCTCGCCAACCACGCCCTGGCTGTTCTGGTCTGTGCTGCGCAACTCAAAGTCCCAGTTGCGCAGTTTCTTGCTGCCGTAATGCTGCTGGGAAGGATTGCGATAACCGCCGCGCCACTCGTCAAAGGCCTCGCGCCAGCGCGGCTCAAGGTACTCCCGGTACTGGGCGTGGCTGCCGCCGGCGTGTGTGTCTGCCGTAATCAGTATGTAAGGATCCTTACTCAAACCGGTTCTCCCAGGATTTTGGTCTATCGGCATAGCATACCAATGGCAGCGCATCGTTCACCATTTACAGCGCACAGGAATCGAGCCACGGCTCAATTGCTTGGACCAGCGCTGTTTCACTAGTGTTGTCGCCTGTGGCTGGCTATCATGACGCCGCCCACCGCACCGGGGCACGGAACTCCCACCGGGCGTTAACCCTTACCCACGGTTTGCCCGGGCGGGCTGAACGTCCGCTACACCCAAAGGAACACATCTCTGCCATGGCCCTGAAACCCACCATCTACAAAGCCCAGATAGAGCTGGCCAACAGTGATGACAACCGCTATGAGACCCTGGCGCTTACCCTGGCCCGACACCCCTCAGAAACCCTGGAGCGCATGGCGGCGCGCCTGCTGGCCTACTGCCTCAATGTCGCCCGTGGCCTTGAATTTACCCGCGGGCTATCCACCGCGGATGAGCCTGACATCTGGTTGCACAGCGACAGCGGCGATATTGAACACTGGATAGAGGTAGGCCAGCCGGAGGAACCGAGGCTGCGCAAGGCCTGCGGCCGGGCGCGGCGTGTCAGCCTGTACACTTTCGGAAAAAGCAGTGATACCTGGTGGAAACTGAATGGGGAGGCAATCAGTGCCCTGCCCCACCTGCACGCCTGGCAGTTCAGCTGGCCCGAAGTCGTCGCGGTGTCCGCACTGCTGGCACGCACCATGCAATTGAGTGTGAGTATTGTTGGCGGGATGATCTACGTCGACAATGGCTCGGGCTCCGCCAGCCTGGAGCCCCACCTGCTATACGCCGACGAGTGATGGCGTTAATGCGCCGAGAGTGGCCCGGCCGTTGCAGCCGGGGTACGCTGCAATAGAAACAGAGCCAACACGTTCAGCGCCACGTAAGCGCCACCCCATAGCAGCAGCGTAAACCCTGCCCCCACTGACAGGGCGATGCCCAACAGCAGGGACACGCCCGCCAGGCGCAACCCGTCCCAGCGCAGCGCGCGTGACACATTGCCCCCTTCCAGCCACAGACCTGTTGTGACCGTGCTCACCAGCAGAACAGCCCACAGGGCCACACCGCTCCAGTAGTCAAGGGTGGTCTTTTGCATGAAGTCCAGTAACACCACCGCCGCCACCAGCTGGGCAAACGCGTAAACACCAACGCGGGTTGGAACAGCCGGGTCGAATTTGTGGAAATCGGCGAGCTCGGTTTTATCCCTGGGGTAGCGCTTAGCCACATCTGCCGGGCGCCAGCCGGTGCGGGATATCCAGACCCGCAACTTGTCGCGCCAGCGGGCGGTGTGCAGGCTGTCCCTGAACATGTCGACATAAACATGGGTTAACGCCCGCACCGGATTCCAGCTCTTGAGGGCGCCGCGTATCCCGTAGACCGGGGGCTCGCCTGCCCGTTCTTCCTGGAACGTGCCGAACAGTCGGTCCCAGAGAATAAATATACCGCCGTAGTTGCGGTCCATGTAGAGACTGTTCTGGGCGTGGTGCACGCGGTGGTTGGAGGGGGTCACAAACACCCACTCGTACCAGCCCAGTTTCGGCACATGCTCGGTGTGCACCCAGAACTGGTAAATCAGGTTGATCGCACCCACGGTGACGACCACTTCGGCAGGAATACCCAACAGGTACATGGGAATATAAAAAATCCAGCCCAGCAGGAATCCCGTGCTCGTCTGGCGCAGGGCGGTGGTGAGATTGTAGTCCTCGCTCTGGTGGTGAGCCACGTGGGCAGCCCAGAGAATCGTGCGTTCATGGCCCAGCCGGTGCAGCCAGTAATAGCACAGGTCATACAGCACCAGCGCCAGTACCCAGGTAAACCAGTGGCTTGCATCCATCAGCGGCAGGGAGAAATAGCGCGTCACCAGATAGTAGACATAGCCCCCAACCCCCAGCGTGACAAACCGCCGGGCCTGACTCAGGACGCCCAGGGACAGGCTGTTGATACTGTCATTCAGGCGGTAGGTATTGCGGTGCCTGGCGAGGCCATAGAGCCACTCGACAATTATCGCGAGGATAAAAAAGGGCACGGCAAGTACAATAAGGTTCATAACGCGTAGTCGCAGATCACACCGGGGCGATCACTGCATACTGGCTATGAACGCATCGGACGTATCGATGGCCTTGCGCATTTCAGTAATCAACAGTTCGATATCATCCTCGATCGACTTGAACTCAACCTTTAAAGACGCGATCGCGCGGGCGTTCAGGTTGTGCTTCAAATACATCACGTTGTCCTTGAGAGCGGCAAGCACGGGGTCCATCCTGGCCTCCGACGCACGCAGTGCGGCTATCATGGCATCGTAACGGCTGCGCGTTTCGCCCAGTTTCGCCTGGCTGTCGGCCTTGAGGGTGGCATTGGAATACTGCTCGATTTCCGACTGCCACTCCTTGAACAGGGCATTCGCCACATTCTCCACACCGTCGATACGATCGCGCACATTCTGCGCGGCATCCTCGGAATCCTCATACTCATCCGCGAGTTTTTCGTACATATCTTCCAGGTCGCCGCCATCGAAATTGGTCAACTCCGTCAACTGCTCAAGGGCCGACTGGAATTGCTCCTCCGCCTCTACCTGCGCATCCCGGGAATCCTCTACCCGGTCGACCAGGATGTCGCGCTTGTGATAACCCACTTTTTCAGCCGCGCCATAATAAGCAGACTGACAGGCCACCAGAAACAGGGCGAGTGCAGGCAATAACATTAGACGCATAAGGTGATCTCCTGTGTGGGCCGACAGTTTAATATGGCCCGGCAAAAAAAACAGTATGGCATCGCGAACTACGAGGGCCGTTTATGGCTAGTACCTGCGGCGGCAAGAGCCTATATTGCAGCCATGGAAGACGTAGCGCACAGCAGTACCAGCATAGAGCCCCCGGACCGGGAGACCTGTCGCCAGGCACGTATGGCCAGGGATCCCCGGTTCGACGGTGAGTTTTTCCTGGCGGTGCACACCACCGGTATCTACTGCCGCCCGGTCTGCCCCGCCAGGGCACCGGCGGAAAAAAACGTCAGTTACTACCGCAGTTCGTTCCAGGCGGCAGAAGCAGGCTATCGCCCCTGCCTGCGCTGCAGGCCGGAATCTGCGCCGGACAGCCCGGCCTGGCGCGGTACGTCCACCACGGTGCAGCGGGCCCTGACATTGATCCAGCAGGGCGCCCTGAACCAGGACTCGATGGCGGCCATGGCCAACCGACTGGGTATCGGAGATCGCTACCTGCGCAAACTGTTCCAGGCTGAGTTGGGCTGCTCGCCGCAGGCCATCGCCCTGCACCAGCGACTGCAGTTCGCCAGCAAGCTACTGGCAGAAACCATGATGCCCATCACGGATGTCGCCTTTGCCGCCGGTTTTGGCAGCGTGCGACGCTTTAATGACGCGGTGCGAACCCGCTTCAAGTTGACCCCCGGGGAGTTGCGCCGCAAGCGGCAGCGGCCCGCAACAGGAACTGGTATCCAGCTGCAGCTGCACTACCGTCCGCCCTACGACTGGGACAACACCATCGCGTTCTTCTCTCGCCACGCACTGGGGGGCGTTGAAACCGTCACTGCAGAAAGTTACCAGCGCCGGCTTTGGCTGCACGGGGGACCGGCCACGCTGCGTGTCAGCCCGATGCCCGGCCGCAACGCACTGCAGCTTGAACTGGACACACCTGATCAAAGCCTGTTGATGCCCATAGTGGCCAGGGTGCGACGTATGTTCGACCTCGATGCCAACCCGGCGGTCATTCACGATACGCTGCACCGGGACAAGGACCTGGCAGTCCTGCTGGAACAACAACCGGGGGGGAGGTCGCTGGGAGTCTGGTCGCTGTACGAGTCTGCCATTCGGTCCATCATCGGCCAGCAGGTGAGTACTGTCGCGGCTCGCAGCATCTGCACCCGGTTGGCGGCGGCCACTTCGGATGACCCGGCACACCCGGTCTTTCCCAGCGCCGCAGCACTGGCCGACCTGGATGACAGCCATTTCCCCATGCCTAGCAGGCGCCGGGATAGCCTGCGCACCCTGTGCACCCGGTTCCAGGGGCGCGAAGACGAACTCGACCTGGAAGCACTGGCGAAAATACCCGGGGTCGGCCCCTGGACACTGGCCCTGGTGGCCATGCGCGGCGGCGGGGACCCCGACATTTTTCCCCAGAAAGACCTCGGACTGGTAAAAGCCTGGGAGGCTATTGCCGGTGCGGGGAAACCCCTGCAACACCATGCGACACAATGGCGCCCCTGGCGCTCCTATGCCGCCAACCTGCTCTGGAGGAGCCTGGGACCATGAACTACCAACTACTGGATACCCCGCTGGGCACATTGCGCCTGGTATCAAACGGCGTGGCCCTGGTAAAGATAGAATTCGAGGATAGCCATAGTGACAGTGACGAGGCCCTGCCTGGCAGTGACCCTGTGCTGGAGGCATGCGCCGCCCAGCTGCAGGCCTATTTCGACGGGACCCTGAACCACTTCGACCTGCCGCTGGAGCCACAGGGTACCGACTTCCAGCGCGCGGTCTGGGCCCAGCTATCCGCCATACCCTACGGCGAATTGCGCAGCTACCGGGATATCGCCAGGGCTATTGACAGGCCCGCAGCCGTTCGCGCGGTGGGAGCGGCCAATGGCCGCAACCCACTGCCTATCGTCGTACCGTGTCACCGGGTAATAGGCAGCGATGGCTCCCTGACCGGTTTTGCCGGCGGTCTGGAGATGAAACGCCAATTGCTGGAGCTCGAGGGCTCGCTGATGGAATTGCCTGTCGGCTGATAGAGGGGCGGTAAAGGGAAATTCAGGCGTTCAAATCGGGAATCATGTCATCCTTCAAACGCTCGATGGCATCTTTGAGGCGCAGTTTTTCCTTTTTCAGGCGCTGCAGCAGGATCTGGTTCTGGTAGGGAAAGCTGTAGAGCTCGGCAATTTTGCTGTCCAACACGCGATGCCGGGTCTGCAACTGGAGCAGGCGCATGGCCGGGGTCAACGGCTCGTTTGCCGCGTCTTCGCCTGAGCCGGCGCCGTTTCGGGTGAGATCGCTCATTCTGGAACCGCAGATACCGCTACTGTTGACCAACAAGAGTGCAACTCTATACCCACAGGGAAGGCCGGCACAAGCACTGTCGACACTCAAGACCGGGGATTAAGCGGGCTGACTGTCCAACAGGTCCAGCCACAGCGGATGTCCGGCATCGGCTATCCCAAAAAAATGCGGACTCATCAACGTGTCCCTGCAGTTATAGCGCAGGGGTTGCCCATCCATGCCCAGCAGCGCACCGCCCGCCGCCTCCAGCACAGCCTGGCCCGCGGCGGTATCCCATTCACAACAGGGCGAAAACCGCGGGTAGAGATCGCCTTCACCCGCTGCCAGCTGGCAGAACTTGAGGGCACTGCCACTGTCCCGCCTCTGTAGAGGCCCCCAGTGCTCACCCAGCCAGGCGAGGCAGGCATCAAGACGCGCATTGCGATGCCGGCGACTGGCCAGCACCGTGAGCGCCCGCCCGGGCGCCAGCACCCTGGTGGCCAGTGCCTCGCGCTCCCACCCCGCCTGTTCGCGATAATGATAGCGATGCGCGCCCCGCCCGGGTATTCCGACGTAAGCTGCCTGCTCCAGCGGCAGGTAAAGCACCCCGAGCAGGGGTCGGTGGTCCTCTATCAGGGCAATATTGATCGTAAACTCGCCAGTTCCACCCAGAAACTCCTTGGTGCCGTCCAGGGGGTCGACCAGCCAGAAGCGCCTCCAGCTACGCCGCCCTACCAGTTCCCCGGGCGGAGACTCCTCCGACAGAATGGGCAAAGAGGCATCCAGGGCCTGCAAGCCCGCGTGCAGCAGCGCGTGAGACTCCGTGTCGGCCAGGGTAAGCGGCGTTTCGTCGTCCTTGTACTGGAAATCACTGGTCCCGGGGGCGTGATAATGACGACAGATAAGCTCCCCGGCCTCCCGACACAGTTCGAGCAGCGGCTCAACCAGCCGCAATAGATCCTGCATATGTTGCCCCTGAAACACTTTTGGCTACTATACCACCGCCGCAAGGGGGCACTGCGGTAGCGGTAAAAACCGGGCATAATCAGGCTCTGACACAGGACTGCGACAATATGATTGACTGGGACATCATCGACACCGTTTTGCTGGATATGGATGGCACCTTGCTGGACCTGCATTTCGACAACTACTTCTGGATGGATCACCTGCCGCGGCTTTATGCTGCCAAGCACAGTATCACCCCGGAGGCGTCCTCAGCCCACCTGGCAAAAACATTCCACAGCGATGAAGGCACCCTGCAGTGGTATTGCCTGGACCACTGGTCGCAACAACTGGAAATGGATATTCCCGCCTTGAAGCAGGAAATTCAGCACATGATTCGTGTGCGGCCCTTTGCCATAGAGTTTCTCAGCAGACTGCATGCCAGCACACACGACGTGGTTATGGTAACGAACGCCCACCGCAAGACCCTGGATATCAAAATGGCCAACGTGGACATCACCGGCTGGTTCGATCGTGTGGTGGTTTCACATGAACTGCAGGCGCCCAAGGAAGACCAGGACTTCTGGCACCGGTTGCAGGCCCTGCACCCGTTCAACCCGCAGCGAACACTGCTGATTGATGATACCGAGCGAGTGCTGGAGTCCGCCCGGGAATACGGTATTGCCCATCTGCTCACCTTGTTGCAACCAGACAGTCAGCGCCAGGCTCGCCTGAACACGCGATTTCCTGGTATCCACCATTTCGATGAAATCATGCAGGGGCTGCCCGTCCATGACTGATCGACACCCGTCACAAGAAAGGCTGCGGCTGGACAAATGGCTCTGGGCAGCGCGTTTCTTCAAAACCCGCAGCCTGGCCAAGGCCGCGATAGAGGGAGGGAAAGTCCATCTGGGCGGCCAGCGGGTCAAAGTGTCGCGGGAAATCTCGGTGGGGGAAATACTGCAAATCCGGCAGGGTTGGGACGAGCGGGTAATAGTTGTAAAAGCCTTGAGCGACCAGCGGCGCGGCGCCCCCGAGGCCCAGTTGTTATATGAGGAAACCGGGGAAAGTATCGCCAAACGCGAAGCGGAGGCCGAAGCCCGCAAGGCTGCCGGCGGCATGATTGACCGTCCCGACAGGCGTCCCGACAAGCGCCAGAGGCGCCAGATTCACCGCTTCAAGGATTCGACAAGCTGAGCCCTCAGCCCAGGCAAATCGTATCCCTTCCCTGATCTTTGGCCTTATACAGCGCGTTATCAGCTTGCTTTATAATATCCGCCGCGGTGAGATCGGCGCCCGGGATCGCGCTCACCACACCCTGACTCACGGTGATGACGGCGCCCAAAGACGACTTTTCATGCGGAATAGCCTCCATGGCGACCAGCTCTTGCAGGCGCTGCGCGGTGCGCTCGGCAGACTCTATCGTGGCTCCGGGCAGCACCAGGATAAATTCCTCGCCACCATAGCGGCCCACCATTTCTCCCGCGCGGCTGGTGGCCCGCTGCATCACGTCGGCCAGCCGCTTTAAGACCAGGTCCCCGGCGGGGTGGCCGTAGGTATCGTTGTAATCCTTGAAATAGTCCACATCCAGCAAAATGACCGCCAAACTGGCATTGCCGCGTCGAGCGCGGTTGATTTCGTCCTGCAGCACCTTGTTGATCAGGCGCCGATTGCCCAGGCCAGTCAGCTCATCGACATTCGCCAGGTCGGTCAGCTGGCGCCGGGCGTCACGCAACTGGCGGTTGCGATCCCGCAGCGACGTAGTGAGATCCCCCAGTTCCTGGGCCATGGTTTCCCGCTCCCAGTTGAGCGAAATCATGTTGCGAAAGGAGTTGTAGACCGTGTCGCTGACCGACACCAGCAGCGCACAAAACGCCAGCAGCAGCAGGCCTATCAACAGGTTATTGGACTCATCCCAGTAATGCACCAGGCTCCACCAGGCAATAGGCCAAAGGGACGCGAAGACGTAGACAATGAAATACTCACGAATCATCACCGAATAACCCAGCGAAAACGCCGTGATCATCACAATAACCAGCAAAAATATGTACTGCATGGTGATGGGCACCCTGCTGGCAGCGTAAATGTAGATGGCGGCCCATATCGCCCCGGTCAGGGCTGTGCCTGTCAGCAAGTACCAGTAAACGCGCCTGGGCCTGGTCTGGTAGCTGCGTTCCACCAACGCAGTGCTCATCTGCAGAGAGCGCAACAGCAGCAAAATAAAGAAGCCGGCGGCCCACAGCATCAATATCGAGATGGGTATGTACTGCCAGAAAAGAATGATGGTCGCGAATACGCCCACCAGCTGCGCACCCAACGTGGCGATACGACCGTTCTGCATCAGCGCTTCAAGCTGGGCGGAGAACAGTTCGTCGCTGGGGATGTGGCGCTGGTAAATCATGCACTGAATCCTACACCCAAGTAGCCCCAAACATAAACTATGGGGCTCAAGCTGCGAACCCTGTCACAGCTGCATGCGTTGCCAGCGAGCCGCTTTTACTACACACTTCCCAGGGTCATCATAACCAGGACACGGGGCATGTACTCCTGGAACACCATTCGCACATTTTGTGCAATTTTGCTGCTGATTCCAGTCATTCACCTGGTATACCTGGTGTCGCAGGATGTGACGGCGTCCATGCAAGCCTCGCCGGAGGCCTGGGCAGGGGAGATCGCGGCTTATAGCGCGCAGGACCAGTCCGCTACGCTGCCGGTGAAACCCATTCTGGTTGTAGGGGGCCGGCAGGTAAAACTCTGGCGGGGCCTGGAAGACCTCCTGAGCCCCCGGCCAGTACTGATGCGAGGGCTTGGGGATGCCATTGTAGAGGACATGACCTACTACCACTCGGAGCTCATCGGTCACTACCAACCCGGTGTGCTGGTAATACTTCCCGGCACCAGCGAATTCCATATACGCGACAACAAATCCGCGGAAGAACTGGTGGCGGCCATCAGGGAGCTGGTAACACTGGATGAGTCCTACAAGGTGCCGCGACAATACTATATATTCGCCCCGATCAAGACGCCGCTCTATACCGAGGATTATGTCAAAATAGACGAGACAACAGCGCTCCTGACACAGTGGGCCCAGGGCCAGCCAAATGTCACTATTCTCAATGCCAATACTTTTCTCACCAGTCGTAAAGGTAAACCGAACCCCAATTTTTTCCGGCTGGACGGGGTAAACCTCAACGAACACGGATACCTGAGAATATCCGTAATGCTGCAAAGCAAACTGAACGAAAAACCAGCGCAGGAATACGTAACCCTAAGCACATTCTAGTGGGCTACTTTTGTTGCGTAATGCGCTAGAATTGCGCCCATGCTCTCGAAAATCCCCCTTACACCGCCTGCGACCCCTCTGCTGGATGCCATCGACCAGGGCGCAGCCCTGCGCCAATTAACAGCAGCTCAGCTGCTGGAGCTGACGGAAGAGTTGCGTAGCTACCTGCTCTATTGCGTGGGCCAGTCCGGTGGCCACTTCGGGGCAGGGCTGGGCGTAGTAGAGCTTACGGTGGCCCTGCACTATATCTACAACACGCCCCACGATCGCATTGTGTGGGATGTCGGTCACCAGACCTACCCCCACAAGATCCTGACCGGCCGCATGCGACAGATGCTCGATATACGCCAGGCAGGCGGTCTCGCTGGCTTTCCCAGGCGCAGTGAGAGTGAGTATGACAACTTTGGTGTGGGCCACTCTTCGACGAGTATCTCCGCCGCCATGGGCATGGCGCTGGCGGCCAAACACCAGGGCAGCGATCGCAAGGTTATCGCTGTAATAGGTGATGGTGCCATCACAGGCGGGATGGCCTTCGAGGCGCTGGCTCATGCGGGTCATGCGCGCCCGAATATGCTGGTTATCCTCAACGATAACCAGATGTCCATAGGCCACAACAGGGGTGGCCTGGCTACCTATTTTGCCAAGATCTGGGCCAGCAAGACCTACATCGCCATGCGCGAGGGCTCGAAAAAAGTGCTGGAGAAAATTCGCCCGGCCTGGGAACTGGCCAAGCGCACCGAGGAGCACATGAAGGGTATGGTGGCGCCGGGCACCATGTTCGAAGAACTGGGCTTTCACTATATCGGACCACTGGATGGCCACGACCTGCCCGGCCTGATCCAGACCATTGAGAATATGAAGGAGCTGGAAGGGCCGCAATTCCTCCACATACGCACCGTGAAGGGCAAGGGTTTTGCGCCTGCTGAGGCGGACCCTGTGGGGTATCATGCAATCAACAAAATTGAGGCCAAACCCAAACCAACGGTATTGGCCGCCGGTGAACCGGGGAACCCGGTGGCGGCAGAGTCTCGACCTGCCGCACCTGTAATAGCCGCACCCCAGCCGCCGATGGTGAAACTGCCCAAATACCAGGAGGTATTCGGTCGTTGGCTATGCGATATGGCCGAGCGCGATGAGCGATTGATCGGCATCACGCCCGCCATGTGCGAAGGCTCCGGCATGGTGGAGTTCGCAAAACGCTTCAAGGACCGTTACTACGACGTGGCCATTGCTGAACAGCACGCCATTACCCTGGCTGCCGGCATGGCCTGTGACGGTATGAAACCGGTAGTGGCGATCTATTCCACCTTCCTGCAAAGAGGCTACGACCAACTTATTCACGATGTGGCATTACAAAACCTCGATGTGACCTTTGCGATCGATCGCGCAGGCCTGGTGGGCCAGGATGGCCCCACCCACCACGGCGCCTTCGACCTGAGTTTTCTGCGCTGTATACCCAACATGGTGATCGGCGCGCCATCGGACGAAAACGAGTGCCGGCAAATGTTGTACACCGCCTTTGCGCATAACGGCCCGGCTGCTATTCGCTACCCGAGAGGGACAGGCCCCGGGGCGATTATTGCGAATGAAATGACGGCGGTGGAAATTGGTAAGGCGGTGGAGGTTCGGCGGGGGGAGCGAGTGGCCATTTTGTGTTTTGGAACACTTCTGAAAGAAGCTGTGGCCGCTGGCGAGGAACTGAACGCTACCGTGGTGGATATGCGCTGGGTCAAGCCGATGGATGAGTCCGAAATGTTGGAGTCTGGTCGCCAGACGCCATGAGCTGCTGGTCACGGTCGAGGAAAATGCTATTGCGGCGGGGCGGGGTCAGCGTGTAGAGTGAGTTTTTTGCGGCGCTGAAAAGGATACAAAACTCCCATTGCAAATCTCGGATTGCCAGACGAATTCGTGGAACATGGTGACCACGCCAAGCAACTGTCTTCTGAGGCTTGGACCGCGAGGGCATAATCGCAGCATAACTGAAACTTTCATGGTGGATAACGCAGCTAGACCGCCTGCCGCCCTGAAATTCCCGGAGGCCCGGGAATTGGCTGCCAAGAGTTTACATGAATCGCCCAGACACCATTCTCCGTCAAACAGTATTTACCACCATGACCCATGGAATGAACGAAACATCAATTCAATTGTTCCTCAATTAGACCATCGGTATTTGACAATGAGAACCGTCGAAAAAAGGTCGAAAACCCTCGTCAGGGTATGCCAGGATTTTATTGGACGCAGAAGACCTGTCTAAGTCTTAGCCTACTTGATGTCGGCAGTTCCAGCGGGATAATAGACGATTTCCTGGCGGACTATTTCAAGTATGTTGCGGGCATCGATATCGATGAGCCCGCAATGGCATCACGCAAAGCCAAATTTGACAAAGCCAATCTCGATTTTGCCACACGGTGATGCCATGAATCTTGCGCAGAAAGACGATAGCGTGGACGTAGTCGTATGCTCCCACGTTTATGAGCATGTCCCGAACGCAAAGAAAATGTTGACTCAGAAATCTTTCGGGTACTCAAACCTGGCGGAATTTGTTATTTTTCGGGCAATAATCGAGTAATGTATAATGGAGCCTCACTACAGGCTACCCTTTCTTTCACTACTTCCTCGCCGAATTGCCCACATGTATATGCGACTGGCAGGCAAAGGCGAGTATTACCATGAGCAACACTCGGGTACTGGGCATTGAGGCGGCTATGGCGCCGTTTGAGATCACAGATTACTCGGAAAAAATGATTTCCGATCCCGAATAGTTCGCGGTCGACTATATGCTTCAAGCAGGTTCAACAAAATGGCGACTGGCGTATTTCATTGCTCGCAACATCAAATGGGCGACACCACATATTTGGATTTTGAAAAAACCCAAACAGCTTGCATGATACCCCGGATGTTAAGCATGAGTAACAAGCCTAAAATACTACTGGTCACTAGAAACTTCCCACCGCTAATCGGCGGCATGGAGAGACTGATGCAACAGACAGCTCTGGGCATGTCAGATTATGCCGACGTGACTATCGTGGGACCCAGTGGCTGCAGAGCATATTGCCCTGAAAATGCCTCTGCCATTGAAGTACCTCCTGGTCTCGGGCTATTCCTTTTGCTTTCTTGCTGGCATGCCGCAAAAGCCTGCCGAAAAGGCCGGTTCACGCTGCTCATCGGCGGAAGCGGCCTGGTTGCACCAGTGCTCATACTGTTGCGTATTCTGTTTGGCGGTAAAACACTGGTTTTCGTCCACGGCCTGGATCTGGTCGTCCGGAGTTTCCTATACCAAAAACTTTTTATCCGCAGCATTCGGGTGACAGACCACGTGGTCGCAAATAGCCGAAATACGCTAAAAATCGCTATTGAAAAAGGTGTCCCCGAAAAAAGGATTACAATAATAAATCCCGGGACAAAAGTGCCAGAGCTTGCCAATATACAAAGCAGAGCAGACTTCCTCACAAATATGAGCATTCCTTTTGGCAAAGTGATGATTTTCGTGGGCCGGATTACCCGTCGCAAGGGTCTTTCGAAATTTATTCAACATAGCCTACCCCTCATTCTAAGGGAAGAGCCAGATGCCGGACTGGTCGTGGTGGGCGATAACCCCAATCAAGCTCTTACAAAGTACGGAGAGGCCCGGGAAGTGACGGAAGTCGTGTCCGGACTAAACCTGACAGACCGGGTGGTATTTCTGGGAAGGCTCAATGACGATGAGTTAGCTGCTTGTTACGTAGCTGCTGATGTACAAATTTTCCCACTCATTGATATCCCCGGTGATGTTGAGGGCTTCGGGATGGTGGCGATAGAGGCAGCCGCCTGCGGCACTCCAACGGCGGCCTTTGCGGCCGGCGGTGTCGCCGATGCGATTTCTACTGACAACGGGGTACTGATAGAACCTCAAGAATATGAGTTACTGGCAAAAGCGATAATCAGAATCCTCCGAGACGGCAAACCTGATGCCGCCACTTGTAGGAAATACGCCAGCCAATTCAATTGGGACAGATACAATGAAGAGGTCAGATCAGTTGTTAGCTGCATGGAAAAATAACTGGGAGCCATGCAGATTATGAGGAAAAGCATAGTCTACTACCATCCAAGAGCAGTAAAGGAGCAACCCGATCGGGGCAGTGATCTGCGAGTGGCCAGGATGCTCAATGCATTTCAACAACTGGATTATGAGGTAATTCTCATAGCTGGTGAGGCCCGCATAAGACACAAAAAAATCTCGGAACTCAAATCCCGCATATCTGCTGGACTAAAGATCGAATATGTATACGCCGAATCCACCAACGCACCAATCATATTTGCCGACAAAAAAATGATGCCCTCAAATTTCTTTCGGGACTACGCGTTCTTCGCCTGGCTAAAAAAGCAAAAAATCCCATTTGGCGCTTTCTATCGCGATGTATATTGGAGATTTGATTTTTTCAAACAACAGCTAGCCTGGCCATTTAATATTTTATTGAAGCCTCTTTACTACCTCGATTGGTACATATACGACAAATACAGCACCAAAATGTTTTTGCCGTCCGAAACCATGAATCTCCACCTTCCAAAAAAAAGAGAAGAAAGAGAATTTGAGGCATTACCACCAGGGTTCGATACCTCAACGACACCTAGCCCAGTCGTTGAGGTAAGTAGCAAACCACCTCTTAAACTCCTGTACGTCGGCGGGATTGAACCCACGGTTTATAACATTTCCGCGCTATTGGAAATCATAGCAGGACGAAATGACTTACAGTTGACGATATGTTGCCGACTTCCGGAATGGCAGAAGTATGGAAAAATTTACCAAGCCTACATGACTGAGAACATTCAACTGGTGCACGTAAACAGCGAACAGCTGGCCCGCTACTATCATGAGTCTGACGCATTCCTGATGCTCATGGGGTACTCCGAATACATGGATTTTGCGATGCCTGTAAAGTTATTCGAGTCTATCGGGTACGCTGTCCCAATAATCTCACTTAATCAAAAAGAGGTGGCGAAATATATTCAATCACACAAGATTGGATGGGTGATCGATAAATTTGATGACCTCGATGAACTCCTAAGTGAAATAGCGAACAATAGATCCATCTTGTCTGAAAAGCACAACAACCTGATGCTGCACCGAAAAGACTGTTCCTGGAACGCCAGAGCAAGACAAGTTGACCAATCTCTCTCGATCAGTCAAGACCATGCCACCGATGTGAGCCAGGCAGAACTATAGTGATTCATACACTCTAAATATCCCCACTACAGTCAGCGGGTAACGCGATAGTGCTTCCATTTGATAACCGTGATTGAGAACAACGACGAAAAGCCTATGGATAGAAAACACTCTTTCGCTCTGTAGGAACTCTGGCCAGTGGAACAGCAATAGCACAATTACTACTTCTACTGTGCCTGCCTATAATTACGCGCCTTTACTCTCCTGATGAGTTCGGCGTCTTCGCAATCTATACCGCCTGGGTTTCCATGCTTGCCATTGTTGCAAGCCTGAGGCTGGAAATAGCTCTTCCCCTTCCTGAAACAGATGTAGACGCGGCCGGCATACTAATAATTGCCATAATCAGCATTCTCACTTTTAGCGGTTTCTCGGGACCGCAGGATCACTATTTCCAGCGATATACTCTCAATCCCTGGGTACTGAAAAATTAGGCTTGCTCACCTGGGCCGTACCAACGGGCGTGCTCGTAACTTCGACATACAGCGTTCTACAGTACTGGGCGTCTCGAAAGAGGCGATACAAAATTACGGCAAATGTAAGAGTCGCACAGTCCGCAATCGAGACCTCTGCACAGATAGGCTCCGGGTTCTATGCATTAGGGGGGCTCGGGCTGATAGGCGGCCAAATCGCTGGCCGACTAGTTGCAGTATTTTTTCTGGCTATATCGACATACAGAGACGTCGCACCCGCGAGATCACTTATTACCCGGAAAAGAATTAAATTTCTAGCACACCACTATCGTCGATTCCCTCTACTCTCAACTCCCGACGCCCTAATAAACAGTTCCGGGTTGCAGGCTGCAATAATACTCATAGCAGTATTTGTTGATGCGGCCGCAGCAGGGATTCTCTTTCTGGCCATTAGAATCCTACAGCTACCAATCGGTTTATTGGTGAAACCAATCTCCCAAGTATATCTTACCGAATTGCCGAAACACATTCGCGAAGGTAACGACAGCTTTCTCACAGCACAAGTACTGAAAAACCTAATCGATTATGCAGTCGGACCCATTTTGTTCATAGCGATTACCGCCAACATATTTCTTGATTTTTTCCTAGGAGAACAATGGGGCATGGCTGGTTGGATAATGACCTGGATGACTCCTTGGATGATATTGCTGATGCTGGTTTCGCCTATATCAATAATACTGCAGGCGAAAGACATGTCGCATGTCTCATTAGTGGTAAACTGCCTCGGCTTTGCCATGCGATGCGTACCAATAGCGATCTTGGGCTGGCAAGGCCTGGGCACTTATATTCCTGAGGTCTTTGCGATATGTTCAGCTTTGTTTTACCTTATCCGCTTGTTCATCTGCATGAGTTTCGCTAACGTCAGTGCAGCGGAAGTATTTTGCAGGCGAAAAAGTATTTTTATCTTTTTGGCATGGCTAACGACGAGCGTCGTTCTTAGACTCATATTTTCATAACACTTGATGGCGCTTTAACTTCGCTTGACTCTATAGCATTTCCTGGAGCCGGCTATAAGGTACAGCAAATTCAGCTGAATCTTAGCTTGAGCACTAGCCGCTACATTGCAGATTACAGTAGGGAGCCGATAGATAAGTGTCGTTAGTCAAAGTAATTCTTGTCACCTCGTCATTCCCGTTTCTTCCTGGCGAACAATTTATCGAGTCAGAGATGAAGTACTGGGAGCAGCGAAGAGATGTGACAATACGGCTTATTCCACTGACAGCGGGAATAGGAAAAATACGCAAGACCCCCCCTAACGCTCATTTGGATATGCGCCTAGCGGAGCGAAACCTCTCGAAGTCATCTAGCAGGCTGATACGAATCTTCCGAGTAATATTAGGCAAGGGCATGCTTGAGGAATGGGGTTATGAGACGGACAATCGAATAAAAAAATTGCCATACATGCTGGCATCAATCGAAAAAATCGAGGCGTACAAACAGGCCTTCGATAGCATACTGCCAACAATTTCAGAGCTGGACAACACTGTCGTTTATTGCTATTGGCACAACGAAGCCTGCTACGCGCTGCAGGATCTTAAAGCGAAATATGGATATAAGCTGATATCTCGAACGCATCGACACGATCTATATAGTGCCGAAAGACCTCACCATTACATGCCCTCCAAAGAGACGATATATCGACAACATAGATTCGTTATATGCACTTTCAGATTCGGCGACAGAGTATTTGGTTCGTGAATATCATTTTCGACAGAACCAGGTAAAGAAAGCTGGCCTTGGAGTTCTGGCAAGAGAGATTGTTACATCACCTTCAGAGGTTGGACACGTACAGATGGTATCGTGTTCAAACTTGGTCGAAGTCAAGAGAGTTGAGATAATAATTGACCTTCTTCAGGTGCTCTCAAGAAATAAGGAACTACAGATACATTGGACTCATATCGGTTCCGGACCACTCAAGAGATCTATCTCAAAATCACTTTAAGAGAACTCTGGGTAAAGCTGAGAATGTGTCCTACAGGATGGCTGGGGAGCTTAGTAACGATGAGGTATTCGAATTTATCGAAATAACCAGGTGGACTTTTTTATCAATGTAAGTCGCTCCGAGGGGCAGCCCGTATCCATAATGGAAGCGATGAGTTGCTCAATCTCCATCGTCGCACCCGATGTAGGTGGAGTATCCGAAATGCTGGAAGATGGAGCCGATGGTATTGTATTTGAGCCCAAGCGAACCGCTTCAGATATTGCTGACCACTTAAGCAAAATGGGCTTCCTTAAGGATATCAGGTATCGGAAGTCCGCATTCAACTCCTACTCCAAACTATTCGATGCAGACAAAGTTTATCCTGAATTTATACAATCTATCCTCAAGAAAGTTTAGATGATCTTCGCCCAGACTCTCATCCTTATAAGAGCTAATTGAAATAATGAATCAGCTAGATAAGTCGATTTTCGGAAAAACGTACCGCTTCACCTGTGAAGATATTTTTTCCAGCGTTCTGAAAAGTTCTATTGAACTCTACCCAGACGCAAATACCATTAATATTGATGTGCATATCTTTATTACTGCCAAAATGCTCTCCCCGAAGCCAAGGTCGCAAAACCCAAAATCGCATCAAAGCCATGACTATGGCATGAACACTTCGGTGGGACGACACCGAATAGCCTGGTCCAGAACCGAGGAGGGTACCCTGAAGTCTATACTTGAGTATGGCAGGCTTCAATATCTCGTCTCCCAAATATACAAATATGGAGGCAAGGAATGCTCAACAGAAGTGGAATTGTTTGAGCAGGCTTTACATGAACTCAGTACTGGTGCCATCCGTCTATTTTTTTGAAGATAGAGTACCCCTGCACTCAGCGGCGATTAGAAACGACTCCAAATCAATTATTTTTGCCGGAACAGGAGGGGTGGGAAAGTCGTCTGCCTTGCTGGCGCTGCGTAACATGCCATCAACGGGATTTATTTCTGATGATATATCCATAATTGATGCAGAAGGCAAAATTTACGGCAACATGGCTTGGCCAAAAATCTATGGTTACAACTGCAAGGGAAGCGACTTCACATCCACGCTATTGAAGAACCGGGGTCTGCTCGATCGACTGCACTTTTCTGTTCGAAACAGAATCAACCCAAATACAGTGCGTCGAAAGTTACGACCTGATGTACTCTATCAAAAAGATGCGTCACCCACCAGGTGCAGTACGCTCTATTACTTGTTCAGAGAAGATTCATCAGAATTCTCGATTTCCGACCTCTCCAAAGATTCCGCTATCTCAATGTCTATATCCGTAATGCTTAGTGAATACGCTTTTTTTCACAATCATATCCATTGGGAGGAATATAATTCGCTAGGCTCGGATACAAAGCCAATGCTCAGCATGCAGGAAGTAGTCAAAAATTGGCGCCGGACTTTAAGTAGCGCCCTTGGAGACGTTGAGGTGAAAAAAATTTCCGTACCGCTAAACGCCACACATAAAGCTTATCTCGACCAGGTGCTTGTATGGGGCAAATAGACCACGCGCGGTGCAACCCCCGCTGAACTCACGGATGTGCTTCAAGCAATAATTCGTATTTCAGAGAAAGGCTTGCTAAGATCAAGGCAGATAAAAAAAGAAACAACTATTTTTGGATGGCAAGAGAAGTTGCAATGCCTGTAACGTCAGCGTTACCCAAATATGGATGCATGGGCAAGCTGAAAACCTCTCCCGATGCCTTTTCGGCTACTGGATAATCCGCATCATCAAAATCAAATCGACTAAAGGCTTTTTGCTGGTGCATGCACTTTTTATAGTAAATCATAGAGGGGGTATTGATCTCAGCCAGCCTCTCAATCATTCTGTCTCTGCAGGGTGACCTAAGAGTGTACTGGGCCCAGGCACTACGATATCCATCCGGAACCAATGGCTTAACGCAGTTCTCCGGCACATCTCGATGATACAAATCTGCTATTTCATCGCGCCTAACCAACTCTGCAGGGAATGCGTCCAGCTTCTCCAATAAAACAGCGGCCTGGATAGTGTCAAGGCGACTGTTAAGTCCTATGCGAACATTGTCGTACTTATTGCTCCCCTGACCATGGACACGACACGATTTAATAATTTCGGCCAGATCGTCACTGTCGGTAAATAAAGCACCTCCATCTCCGTAACAACCCAATGGCTTTGCGGGAAAAAAACTGGTAGTCGCTATATCTCCAAATGCCCCTGCCCGCCTACCATTCAATTCTGCGCCAAATCCCTGTGCAGCGTCTTCAATTAGTTTCAGCCCATAGGTTTTGGCTATTGGTTCCAGCGAATGATAATCCGCAGGAAGACCAAACAGATCTACGGCTATTATCGCCTTGGGGTTTAGTTCACCTCGGGCCATGTTCTGCCTATTTTCGCCTCAAGCTTCACTGGACAAATGTTGAACGTTTGCTCATCGAACACCCAGCAAAAACCGGCGTAGCGCCAGCCAGAGCAATGACCTCCGCAGTGGCAAAGAAAGTAAAGGTAGTAGTAAAAACTGCATCACCAGGCCCGATCTCAAACGCCATCAGGGCGAGCTGCAATGCATCGGTACCATTTGCACAGGTTATAGCATTTTTTACCCCGACGTAATCTGCCAGCCTCTCTTCCAACTCGCCGACCTCCGGGCCCATAATATAACGACCATGATCCAGAACAATCTGAATACGTCGATCAATATTCGTTTTTAGTTCTCGATACTGCGACTGAAGATCGATAAATTTCACTTCCTTGTAGTTCATACTAGGCATCCACTCTCAGCACCGCACCACCCCGCAGACGATAGATTTGCCCTGTATGTGGACAGGAACTGCTTCCTTCACCGACCAGCGGTAAGTCCAACCGCTCGCCAAATTCACTCATCCACTCAACAACCTGCCGCCCAGGCACACCAACCACCAGGGCATAATCAGGTACATCAGATAGAGCTGACAGCCCCCGCCCCAACGAAAGCATAACGGCCGACAGTTACACCACACAGAATAGTGCAGTTGGCACCAAGGGACGCGCCTTTTCGAATTAGGGTATCCCTGTACTCGTTCTTGCGCTCAATGGCAGCTCGAGGATTGTAAACGTTCGTAAACACAACACTAGGACCACAAAACACATCTGCCTCCATGGAGACATTGTCGTAAACAGATACGTTATTTTGAACTTTGCATTTATCGCCCAGGGAAACCCTGTTACCCACAAATACATTCTGCC
>CAVXWW010000006.1:0-13117 GCA_963765545.1 uncultured Gammaproteobacteria bacterium
CCAGCGCTTTGGCTCGGCTCTCAACCTGGATATTAGTTTTCACGAGGTTGCTCCCGAGCTGAGTAAGTGAAAAAAGACATTCGCGCTGTCAGCTTTTGTTGCAAGGGAATACGCAAGAGTGGGTGATATGGACTTATCCATTATTGACAACAACAAGGTTGCCGGCCCAGCTGAAAAAAAAGGCCCCTATAAGGAGCCTTTTTGCTTCGCCTGGGACGCGCGTCCCAAATGAAGTTTACTTGATCGCCAATGCCTGAATTCGCGCAGCAATATTTTTCGCCCAGCCGTCGAGAACGGGTTTCACATCATCGAGTGTCAGCTGGGTTTTATCGTTCTTAAGGTCTTTTCCGAGACCCTTAAAGACTGCGGTCGCGAGTAATTTGCCGGATTGGCTGTCGGTCATCTTACCCTCCATCACCAGTTGCACAATCTGGTCGCGCTCGCCCAGCGCGGCCTCACCCAGGCCAATGACAGCGGCTACCGGGACAACCTCGTAGGCTTTCATGCCTTCATCACTGATGTACACGCCGGTTATCGCCAGCTGCATTTCGGCAACGCCCGGACCCGGGCCAGTGGCCAAAACTCCGGCTTCAGATAACTCACGCTTGATTGCGTCGCTGAAGTATTCACCAATCTGGATAAGTGTGTCGCGCCCTGCCAGTGCCTCCGGCTTCAGCTTGGGGTAGAAGATGACTCCCTCCAGGTAGACCTTGGAGTACATCCCGGGTTTAACGTCGGGAGATAGCCAACGAAGAAACCCCTTACCATTCTTGGTTTTGACTTCTTTGAGATCAGCGTAATTACTGAGATAGCCCGAGAATTGCTCCTTGCTTGCCACTTTTGCGGTTTGAGTCGAGGCACAACCCGCAAGGATTGAAAGCCCGGCTAACAAACCAATCAAGGCGCTGAATTTTTTATTGACTCTTTTCATTTTAAGTTATCCTTTTATCGCGAATGCACGGCAAAAACACCGATCCCCGTATACACCGTTTCCAGAGCAAATACCAGCCAGAAAAGCTTTCGAGAGTGCGCCGGCATTGATCCACGCGCCAATAGTGCCATTGAAAGCGAGGGCAGCATACTTTCCACCGGGAATGGTTGTCTTGAAGGCATTTCCAGATGTGACAAAGTCGGAGGGAACTTCGGCGCATGCATCGTACCTACATTGCTCAGGGGCTGTAATGCTTGGATCGTCGTGGCTGATTCCGTAACGCGGTTTTTCAAGCAAGTTGTTTGTAGCCGCCCACGGATGATATGTGTGCTGCCAGAAGCGAGAGATGGCTTCGCCGTAGGGTCCAAGATGACGAAGATAAGCCACGGTCACGGACTTTCAATCTATCAGCTCTACTTTCATGAGAGTCCCATGTGTGAATACAAAGCGGCCGGTCGCCCCTGAGAGTATCTGAGCTACCAGATGGCTGCAATGCGTTGCTGCCAAACTTGTGGATGGCGAATGGGAGTCGGTGGGGCTTATGGGAGTTCGTGGACCGATTCTATCAATTTCGGGACGTTAACTTGGCGGTAACGGCTGGCGCATCCTGGCGTAGGTGGCCGAAAATTGACCGTGCACCGGAGATATGTCGTCCTTGGTGGGACTGCGGAACCAGCAAGTATTATCAAACCCGCTACGCCGTTCAAAAAAGAAACCGCGCCCGGGCAACTACCCCAAATCCGTCATCTTCCCCCTCGATTCGATCCCTGGTCCTGCCGTACAGAGCATTAACACTACACGTGATCTTGCGAAAATAGACATTGGCACCCAGCGTCAACGAGTTGTAGGCATTCCACCCGTTCACATCATCTTCTCCGCGGGTGTGGCTGAAACGCGAGAAGACTTCAATGACATGGGTATTTCCAACAGGTCGAATGGGCGCAAGCACACCCCAATCGGTCTGGTAGCTGCGGCCCTGACCGACAACAACCCAGCCCACCTGCACGTAGCCGCCGGTGCCGTAACCATCCACATTGCCAGCGTAATTGGCCAGATACGCCTCTGCCTGCAACTGTAAAGCCCCATGGCCGTGCGCTGCTTCCAACGCTCCGACAGCGAGTGTATCGGCATCCGGGCGCGCCAGAACGATTTTGTCTGCTTCGTATATCTCCGGGCGAAAACTTACCTTATCGTAGTTACCCTTCGCCTGCCGCAGGGAGCCGGAAAAACCCAGGTGTGTGCTGCTGTACCCTTTTCTGCGCCCCGCTGTCGCACGCCCGGTAACCGCGACAGAGGTACCATTGCTGCTGTTGATATCCTCGGTGAATACCCCCAGCGAGGTGGTTACCGCGGCGTCATCACCTTTCCAGAAACCAAAAGCGCGATCGGCGGCCCCCAGGTTGAACGCCCGGTGAACCCGCACGCCAAAACTGCGCCAGTCGCCGAAAGCTTTCGACGGAGCTGCAAGTTCCTGGGCGGTTTCCGAGGTGCCGCCTCCAAGCCAGGCCAAGCCCATGGGCTCCTTCTGGTTGCCTACGGTAATCGTGTAGGGTCTCGGCGTCAGTCGCGATACCCAGCGCAGATAGAGGTCCGTCCAGTTGCCTGCCTCTACGTCATATTGCGCCTTGATCTCACCCCAGTCCCGCAACCGAGAGCGCAAGGTACCCTCCAGATGTCGAGTCTTTTGCCCGACATCCGTGCCACCCCCGTTACCATAATTGTAAATTTCGTTAATTTCGTACAGGTCGTAGCTGATGTTAGCGCCGATCCAGATACTGAGTGGCCCCAAGGAAACCTGCCCGGAGTCACCCTTCCTTTTAATGGTCACGTCCCGCAGGATGGTGTTGTCAGTGTGCAGGTCGATGGTCGCACCATCGTCTAGAAGGGTATCGGTTTTCAGTTTAACCGGCTTCTCGAGGATCATTTCACCCTGGGTTTGTGACGGCCCGGGAGAGTCCTGGGCAAGCAGCGATCGCGAGGAAAAAAATATGCCCGTGAATGTGGCAACTGAAAGCAACGCTATCACCTGCCCTCTCGGATATCGCATTTTTACCTTTCCCCTGCGAGTATATCCCGCAACGGTTCAAATCGACCGGATGAAATCCACCATGGCATCCCGCATCTGATCCAGTCCCGGCTGTTCGATGGGATAGTGGCTAGCGTTGTCCAGGGTAACCATCTGTTTGGGCGCGCCAACCCGCTCCCAAAAGGGCTCGGTAACGGGAAACGGTGTCCAGCGATCTTCGCCGGGTTGCAGGAGGATGATGGGACACAGGTCGAAGTCTTCAAATGCGATAGCCGATTGATGCTGGATTATGCTGTTGACAAATTCCAGACTCACGCTGGCGCCAGCGGAGCACCCGTCGCGCAAAAGCAGCTTCAGTGCCTGGGCATCGTTAACCAGGGCGTTCATCTTGACCAGGTACTTCATCGGCAAGCGTATGCGCCCGATAAGCGATGCCGGCAACAGCGGCAGCATCTTGAAGGAAATCTCATCCATCCCAGGGCGGTCAGACATACGACGACGCGCCAGGGGCGAACCTGAGTCGATGAAGCACATGCCCATGATACCGCTGACCTGGCGGGTCAGGGCCGCTATATCATAGGCCAGCATGCCACCAGCGCTCAGCCCGTAGAGCACCACCGGCTTGCCGTCTTTCGCGATTTCGGATCGAACCAGCTCCGCGCCGATCTCCACCCAGTCTTCCCAGGTAATCCGTGTCTCTCGATTGTCGGTCATACCGTAATACGGCATGTCGGCAGCGACCACTTCATACCCGGCTCGGGCCAGCGGTGCCCCGGCAATCAGGTTGAGCAGGCGGCTGTTAGTGCCGACACCGTGCAGCAGAATAACCTTATGGCTGGCGTCCGGATTCGGAAATCGCTCGACGTGGACAGTGCTACTGCGCCAGGGTCGATATTCCTCCTCGGGGCCAAAGCCGTCCTGCCAACGGTATTCTGTTGGCAGAAACTGCTGCACCTCGACCCACGCTGTATTGTCACGGTAATACTTGTTCATATAGTTTGATACTCCCCGTCTACCCATGTGGAAACCATTTGCGCAAATTCGTCAGCCCGATCCTGATACGAATAGTGGCCGCACTGCTCGAACACCCGCAGCCGACTCCTGGGCAGGCGTCGCTCAAGTACATTGGCGTTGTCGACGTACAACAGCTGGTCCAGGTCGCCCCAGAAAATCTGTACTGGCAGTTCAATTTTTTCCAGCAGCGGGTCTACCGTCTCCAGGCTCTGGGGATACCCCTTGAACCATTGGGTAATAGGTCCGATCCGGCCCTTGTAGGATTCGACGTAGTCACGCACTTCGGCCTGGTGCGGCACATAGTTGACATACCCCAGGTGGTTGCCGGCCTCGACGAACGGGCCTGAGCCGGCGATCGTAAATACGGTCCGCCAGAAGGACGAGTTGACCAGCTTGTCGATCACACTGCCGTTGAGTGAAGGCGCAACACCGGGACCGTCGCCGATAATCAGGCTTGCTACGGTATGGTCGAAGTGAGTCACATAGTGCAGAGCGGCGCTCATGCCAACGTCAGGCCCGATGATGTGAAATCCGGATAGTCCCAGTTCAGTTACAAAGCCGTTCAGGAACTTGCCCTGCGCCTCGAAAGTCATGAATTCCTCGCCGCCAGCGCTACCCCCGAAGCCGGGCAGATCAAGCGCCACGAGATTGTAGCGGCCCTTGAGCAGCTGCCAGATCGGCTCGAACGCAACGATGCTCTGGGGCAGCGGGCACAGCATCAGCAGAGTCGGCCCATCGGAGTTACCTCCAAGGGCAATACGCACATCCACACCGGTGATTTTGCGCCGTTCCAGAGGCATATTGATTTTCCCTTCCGGAAGGCGCTTGGGACGCGCACCCTGCGCGGCCTTTACTTTGCGCATCTCGGGAGTGATCGCGAGGACAAAGGCTGCGTTAAAACGTTCAAACCAGTTTACTGGATAAGACATTGCGTTGTTTCCTTTAAGAGGCTTCAGCCTATGGAGTGGTTCTGTATCTATTGAACAGCCTGTTGCTGTTTCGCTCTGTCCTCGGGGAAACCGTGCCAGGGGCTCCAGTCATCGCGGACTTCGACAATTCCCTTTTCTGCTGCCCAATTCTGGTAGGTATCAACCATGGCCGCGAGGCGCTCAGGTTGCTCCTCGTCCAGTGGTCGGGTCTCGCCTGGATCATGCATGATGTTAAACAGGTGCCACTGTCCGTCCCCATACATGCCCGGTCTGACCCGCATGGCCTTATAATCGCCACTGACGATATAGCCGTTACCGAAAAGCTCGAAGGCAATCCACTGCTCTTCGCTGCGAGTGACCCTGGAGTCACCTTGCAGGAAGGGCCGTATGGAAATACCAGTGGGGCTGCGCAGGGCTCGCTCACCGTATTGCGTGCCGGGGTGGGTGACACCGGCATAATCGAGAATCGTCATGGGGATATCCCGTATATTCGCGTAGGCGCCGGTTTTGTCCCCGGCGAGCGCAGAGCGCGTATTTTTTGGCGGCACGATTACCATCGGTACGCGCACACCACCTTCGCCAATGAACCATTTCCACCACTGCAAACCACCGGTAGAGGCATTCGCCATGTCGGCGCCGATGAACGCGAAGGCATTGCCCCGGCCGATATCGGCCGGGTCCTGGCTGAAGTTGGACAGCACCCAGCGCGTGGCGCCGGCGTTGCTCAGCTCGCCAGTAAGACCAAGGCCCTCGGGGCCATTGTCCGCAAGGTAAATGATCAGCGTGTTGTCCAGCTCGCCGGTCTCCCTGAGGTAATTCAATAACATACCAATGTGGTAATCCTGGGATTCCATCATCGCCGAGTAGGTGGCCATACTGCGGGCCTCGACATACTTCTCTTGATCGCTAAGCTCCTCCCAGGAATGCAAAAGTTGGTTTTTTGTGGTATCCGGGAAAACTGCGTCCGGTGGTATCAGTCCCAGGCGTTTCTGGGCCTCAAAGCGCGCCTGCTTGAGGCCCGCATAGCCCAGCTTAAGGTAGTGATCGACGTATTTATCAATAAGAAAATCGGGGGCCTGCAGGGGCGCATGGGCCGTGGTGTAGGCCACGTAAGCAAAGAACGGCTTGCCAGACTGGCGTTCCCGTTCGAGATACTGCAGCAGCTTGCCCGTCCAGAGGTCGTCAGAGTAGATGCCCTGCGGTCGCTCGACGCGCTTGCCGTCCTCGAAGTAAGGCTCCTGCGGAATCTTCCCGGCCTTGACCTGTGCCATCACTTCCGGGTTATGCGTATCGACATGAAATACACCGGAATTCCAGTGATTGGCGCCCCCGGTATAAATCGAGTAGCTGTGATCAAAGCCCCAGTCGTGCGGACCCTCACCGCCATGCGCACCGCCCAGGTGCCATTTGCCGGTCATGTAGGTCCGGTACCCGGCATCGCGCAGCAATTCGGCAATGGTCACTGTAGTGGTTCTTGTCAGGTAAGACTCATAGCCCGGCTTGCCCGCTGCGGGCGGATAGAGTGCGTAGTCAAAGGCCGCGAGCCCGATATCTATCGGATCGTTGCCGGTCAGGAGCATGCCCCTGGACACCGAACATACCGGCGAAGCGTGAAAGCGGGTAAACATCACGCCTTCGTTTGCGAGCCGGTCCAGCACGGGTGTTTGCGTAACCCCGCCGCTGATTCCCAGGTCACCAAAGGAAATGTCATCGCCCACCAGTAACAGGATATTGGGTTGATTCTGCTGTGGTGCGTTCGCGGCATAAGCCATCTGCCCAAACATTGCGACTGCCAACAGCGCAATCCGCGGAAGATCCAGCATAAGTCGTTTTTTGATCATCGTTAATCCCATTTCCGTTGTGTATAACAGAGCACCATGCGGTACCTCAAAAAGAGCGCGGTGCCTCACGGCGCAGTCTTGCAATACTCAGAATGAGTACAGCGCTGCTATTTCAAATCCGCTCATTTCCATATCGAACAGGAAACCGCCGCTGGAGTAATCGACCGACAGATAGCGAAGGCCGAAGGCGGTGGTCCAGCGATCGCTTATCTCATAATTGAGCATGGCCAGCGCCTGGTAGGTGGAATCGGAATCCCCGGCGCCGGCATCGGCGCGCAACATGGCGCCCCAGTTTTTGGAAAGCGGAAATTTCGCGCGAACACCAACGAAACCATCAACCCATTCTTCCTGTGTCGAGACGCTGCGCACACCGCCGCCAAAGTCAGTGCTGCGCTCGGCGCGGAATTTTTCCTCCACAATCCAGCCGCGCGCGCCGCCGATGAGTTCCAGCCACTGCACGCCCGGAACATTCCAGGATAAACCGACATCGATTATTTGAGTGTCAAAGGAAGCCTTGCCGTTGACCTTGGCATTGGTGGCATCTCCCGGAGTGCGGAATGTGGTGTTGTCGCTCATGCTCAGGTATTCATAACTCCCCCAGTAACCCCAGGAGTCGTTAGTTCCCTGAACCAGCAGCGTCAACGCGGCGTCAAGATCGTCGAGAACATCACTGATACTGTAATCCATCGGGGCTTTTATGCCCTTGACGCCGCCATTACCTTCCATGCCGAAGGCAAAAGCCGTTATGCCGGCCTGGTGCTGCCAGTCTTCCGCTTTTGCCGGAAGGGCCAGTGCCGTGCTCAGAGCAAAAATCGCCGTGAGGCACAATCCGTTTTTGTGATTAATCGTCATGAAAAACTCCTTTTTTGAATCAAAAATTTCAAGGTCACTGAACTGAAACGCAACTTACGGCGACCCTGCTCCAAGCACCATGGCGATGACTTTGGCCGCGTTGTTGCCCACCAGGGCCCCATCCGCCTGAAGGGAATCGATCCGGGCAGGGTCCATGCCGAGTTCTGTACAGATTTGCCGGTTGTGTTCGCCCTGGAATGCCGGCCCGGACGGCAGAGGCAATTGGGCATCGGAAAATTTCCAGGGCCGGCCAGGAAGGCGGAACTCACCGCCGTTACGGTCGTCGACGCTTAGCGTCGCGCCCCAATAATCGGCCCACTCGCTGTCGGCGATTGCATCCAGTGAACGCACTTCACCAATGGCAATTTTGCCCTCGTCGAACTGTGCATCCAGTGCCGCCAGCGTGGGAAACGAGTAGATCCAGGCCTGCACGACGGCTTTCAGCGCCTCGAGATTGGCTCGCCGGGCAGCTGGCGTACTGAAGCGCGAATCAACTGCGAGGTCAGGGCGCCGCATCGCCGTAACGAAGAAGCGGAATGTAATGCTGCCAACCAGGCTGATTGCGGTGACCAGTTTTTCACCGCCCGGGCCACAAAAAAATGATCCGTCTGTGGCCCCGAGGATCGCCGGCTCATCGTTCAAATCCAACCCGTTGAGATCGACGTGCGCACGCTCGTTGATGGACATGATCGTTGCGGCCATGGCGACATCGATAAATTGTCCGCGCCCTGTGTGCTGGCGCTGATTCAGGGCAGCCAGTACGGCAATCGTCGCTTGCAGGCCGGCGTAGACATCGGCATGTGAAAGAGAGTCCGTCTGGGCAGACTGCAGATTGTCCCCAAAATGGCGCAGGGAGTGATGGGTAAAGCCGGCTTCCGCTTGCACGGTCGGCGCGTATGCCATACGGCTACGCCAAGGACCACCCTGCCCGTACCCGGAAATGGCCACGTAGACCAGCCCGGGGTTACGGCGTGCCAGGGTCTCGTAATCGAGCCCGAAACTGGCCAGTGTCCCGGGCCGGAAATTCTCTACGAGTATGTCCGCCTGGTCGCAGAGCTCGAGCGCTATCTCCCTGGCCTCGGGTCTGTTGAGGTCGATGCAGATATTGCGCTTACCGGCATTCTGCTGGGCATAATACCCCGATACCCCGTTGGGATTGACCGGTGCCGCGAAGCGCGCGACATCCACCCCCGGCGGCTCAATCTTGATTACCTCGGCGCCCAGGTCCTGCAGGGTACGCCCGCACAGCGGCCCGGCTAGCACCCGTGAAAAATCGACGACTCGGATTCCCTCCAGCGGCGCAGCCACGGCTCAGCGTCCCACGAACTTCGCGTGGCCGGGGCCGTTTTTCTGTAGAGACTCCAGGCCTATTTTCAAATCCTCGGAATTCCACAGCGCCTGCTGCAGGCGCTCCATCTCCCGGTCCGCCGCGGCGACTCCGCCGTCCTCGGCCAGCCGCGCCAGCTGCTTGGTAATCTGGTGTGCCAGGGTAGGTCCGTTGGCGAGCTCGGTCGCCACTGCCATTGCCGCTTCCTCGAGATGCTCATCGTCCACCACCCGGTTGATCAGGTTCCAGCGCTCCAGCGTCTCGGCGTCGTAGCGGCGCCCCAGCATGGATATCTCCTTCGCGCGCAAGGCCCCGCAACGCGCCACCTGGCGCTGTACCGCACCCATCAGCGGGTTGATACCCAGCGTCACCTCCACCGAGCCCAACTTAGCGCTGCGCGCGGCGATAATGAAATCGCACGACAAGGCCAGTTCGAAGCCGCCGCCGACACACACACCGTGCACGCAAGCAACGATCGGCAGGGGGAATGCCTCGAGCTCGGCAAGAAACTGTACCGGCGATACGCCGAGCCCTTCATCGCCACCGGTCGCGGCCTCAAACAGGGACAGGTCGGCGCCGGCAGAAAAGTGCCTTAGGCTGCTTTTCAGCAACACGGCGCGCGCTCCGGCAGCCTGCGCCTGCTCAAGCGCATCCAGCAGCGATTGCATCAGTACGGGGCCAAGCAGGTTATGGGGGGCGTGATGCAGAGTGACCACGGCCAGACCGGAATCAACTACACAGGAACAGGAATCAGAAACGGACATGGGAGCTCCTCAGATCGAAATTGATTAAGCTGGCCACCCTAAGCGTGGGTAGTCAGATGGGACTGCCCTATCATAGATACTTTAATTCTGATAAAAAAGGTTATATCGTGCCAAATATAGGGTTCCATCGTGCCATCTGACCTGCTGCTCCCAACACTGCCGACACCTCTCCTGAATACATCCGGATCGACACTAGGCAAGCTGGGTGTCAAAGCTGGTGGCCTGCAAACTGGCCCCGACCAGACCGGCCCTACCCACATCCTGGCGCACACCGGCGATAGTACTGGTGTCGAAACTCAGGAATTCCTCCAGCAGGTTACCCACGTGCAGTTGAGTGCCCGTGCTGGCAAACGTGTAGGACAACTGGAAATTAAACACAGGTATGGCACCGCCCTCGCTACCGTTGGGCGAGTCAGTGAAGTTGTTGATTTCCTTGTCACCGACATCGAGATTGCCGGACATGATACTGGCCAGCATATTGGACTCGACGCTGACGCCGCCGACCCCAAGGTTGAAGTAGCCACTGAAGCCACTCTTCTCGGGAAGAATAACCGCTGCTTGAGTGGAGCTGCAATTCCCAAACCGAGAGTGAGCGCCCCGACAGTGAAATCCTTCTTTGCATTGGATAAAAACATCTTCAAAACCATTACTCCTCTCCTTAACTGGTAAGACATTCATTGAACGAGTCACCAGAATCGCCGGATAGACAATCGGGATGCCCTATCATAGTTACTCCATTTCTGTTAAAAAGGGCCGATTGCGCCAAATATGGAGTGATATCGTGCCATCTCACCCACTGTCCCCGTCGCAGCCGTTACCTGCCCTCAATGCATCCGGATCAACAATGGGATTGCGCGCACTGCGTGATGAATTACTTGAGGAAGGTGTCAGCAGCGCTGCATTGGTCGAAGGTAGTGGCGTGGACGAATCCTGGTTTGACAGCCCGGATCTCCCGCCCAGCCGAACCCAGCGAGTCACGATAATGCGCAATGCCTGGCGCCTGTCGCGCCGCAGCGATGCGGCCCTGCGCGCCGGCTGCCGCCAGACCATCGGCGATTTCGGACTTTACGGCTACGGCATGGCCAGCAGTGAAACCGTTGGCGACTGCCTGCAATTCGGCTTTACGCAGATCGAATTTGCCGGTGTCGTGCTCAATATCACCCGCGAGATTCGGGGTGACACTGCAGTTTTCATCTCACAGAACCCGCTCGCGCTCGGCCCCATACTGCCTTTCATAGCAGAATTCTGGCGCAGCTCAATGACAACCCTGCTCGATCTCATCATGGGCCAGCGCTTTCCCAGCACGTCTATGTTTTTTCCCTACCCCGAACCACCACATGCCGACGCACTGCGAGAGAAATTCAAATGCGACCTGCATTTTGATGCCACCGTGATGGAGTGGCAATTTGATGCCGCTTGTATGAGCTTACCCTGCCCAAATGCCAGCCGCTTCCTCGCCACGTTATGCACGGATTTTTGCGAAAGTGTGCTGACCTCCGGCAAGGGCCAGACGCCGTTGCAAAGGGAGATACGGCTGACCCTGCTTGGCAGGATACGCGAACAGCCGCTCGCCTCCGAAATTGCGCGTGAACTGGGACTTTCCAGGCGCTCGCTCTACCGCAGACTGGCGGAGGAAAATGCTACATTCCAAGGACTGCTGGATGACGTGCGGGCATCGGTAGCGATCCAGTTCCTGTCTTCAACCCGCCTGCCGATCGGGGAAGTAGCCCACCGGGTAGGGTTCGCCGATCCATCGAATTTTCGCAAGGCTTTTCGGCGCTGGACAGGCGCTACGCCACGATCATACCGCTCGCACGGTCCCTGATCGAAAGTTCTATTGATAGTCTACTGATGTGAAGCGGAACGGTCTGCCGGGTATTAGTGTAATGATCCATTATTGACGAGATGGTCACGTGTTTTTTTTGGCCAATGCAACGGCCGCCTTTAGCACACGGCAACTTACTTGAGTTATCTGGAAGGATTGCAGCCCGTGCCGCTGATGGCGCAACAGAGCCAAAGCTGTACCAGATTGTCCGCGCTGGAACAGCTGTAATCCCCGTCGGACAAAGAGATATGGCGATGCGTAGAGGTGAGAATAACGTGCCGCAATTATATTAAAAGTCGAGAGCGAACCATAAAGCCATGGCCAAATTACTGAGTCCTCCTACTTATTTTCTAGACTCGAAGTCGTCCCCGAACGCGAAGCGCGCTGTCTCCTGGCTTGAGCTCTTCTATGATCTAGTTTTTGTTGCAACACTTATCCAGTTGGGTGATTTCCTTGGGTCTGAACTTCACTTGCAGGGCATCGGCCAGTTCCTTGTCATGCTGACGGCAATCTGGTGGGTATGGTTCAGCATGGCCTTCTTCCAGAACAGGTACGTAGTTGACGACCTACCACACCGGATTCTGATTTTTTTCCAGATCTCGGCAATAGCAATCATGGGCATCAGTCTCAGAGGGGCCTTTGGCGAGCTGGCCACCCAGTTCACCATTGCCTGCGTTGCAACGCGCCTGGCGCTGATTCTGATGTATGCCAGAACCATGTTTTCGCACCCCGAGAGCCGGCAGTTCACAGCGCGGTATGTTGCCGGTTTTTCTCTTGCGTCCCTCGTTTGGACCTCGTCAATTTTTTTGCCTGAAGGTTATCAATGGATTGCCTGGCTTGTGGGGATCGGTATTGAGTTGTCGGTTCCACAGTTATGAAGGATAAGCCAGTTCGTCGGCTATGGCCTGTCGACAAGCACCATATTGCCGAACGTTTCGGGATTTTTATCATTATTGTAATAGGTGAGTCGTTGATTAAGTTTCTCGGTGTGACGGAGGGATATAGCATAGGGTTCCCGCAGATTTCCTATGGCGGGGTCGGACTGATTTTCGTCTTCGCGGTGTGGTGGCTTTATTTCGATGATCTTCCACAGACTGAGGTAAATGCGGTAACGACGGGCGTGCCATTCTGTGGGCGTACGGACATCTGCCGCTTGTGGTCAGTCTGGTGGCCCTTGGTGTTCGGCCAAGAAACTATTTCTCGCAGATATCGATGCGCACAGCTCCGCCCTGCCCGAAGAGTACAGGGTGCTCTATGTTTCCTCCTTGATTCTCTACTTTATAGCGTTGACGATCATCGAGCAGGGTTTACGCTTTGGCAGCGGCGAAGTGGGTAGCGTTCCGAGGATTGTTGGCAATCTTGTATCGGCAGCGCTTATCGGAATTATCGGCTTTGCTCTAGGCGATCTGGCGGGGGCCAATCTGGTTAGACTGCTGGCGCTTGTCGTTCTCGGCCGACTCT
This sequence comes from uncultured Gammaproteobacteria bacterium, assembly GCA_963765545.1. Taxonomy (GTDB): domain Bacteria; phylum Pseudomonadota; class Gammaproteobacteria; order Pseudomonadales; family Halieaceae; genus JARRPM01. The sequence continues at coordinate 12,971 of CAVXWW010000006.1, forward strand.
GCTTTAGCATTTACCTGGGCTCAAGGGGCAAGTCGGTGGCGGACTTCCCTGACGTTTTGACAAATTAACTGAGCCGGACGTGAAGAAGCAGGGGGCGTTCTTCATGACACCGCCGTGCTCCATTCAGCATACACACTGGCATCCTGA
>CAVXWW010000007.1:0-113715 GCA_963765545.1 uncultured Gammaproteobacteria bacterium
CGGGCCCGCCTGGCGATCAGCAAAGAGCTGGGCCACGTCAGAGAACAGATTACCGCGGTCTACCTGGGTAGATAGCCTATGAATATCCAACCCCGCTTGATCCGCCTCCGCGACGCCCCGACCTACCTGGGCATGGACCGCAACCGCTTTAACCGGGAGGTGCGCCCTGCCCTGACTGAGCTCCGTATCGGACGGCAGGGTGTCGCCTTCGACCGCCTTGAAATGGATGCCTGGGTGGACCACTATAAGCGGTGCAACGGGCGTTCCACCTCTGACTTAAGAGGAGATACATTATGGGACGCAAGCGAAGCCCGGGACTCAGGAATCGTGGCGGGATCTGGCATATCGAAAAGCAGATCCTCGGCCACAAGATTCACGAAAGCACTGGAACAAGCGACCTTGAAAGGCGGAATTGATCCTGGCCCGCCGGATCGAGGAGATCAGGCAGGCGACCGTTTTCGGGGCCAGACCGTGCAGGCTTTTTCGGGAGGCGGCAGCCAAGTTTCTCGAGGAAAACCTGCACTTGGCCAGCATCGCGGATTACGCGACGCAGCTGAAGCAGCTGGACCCTTATATCGGCAACCTGCCCTTGGAAAAGGTGCACCTGGGAACCCTCCAGCCCTATATCAAGGCCGGCGGAAACAGGGTATCAAAACCAAGAGCATCAACCTCGCGCTCAGCGTCGTCAGACGGATTCTGAATCTGGCCGCGCGATTGTGGCGCGACGAAAACGGCCTGACGTGGCTGGACACGCCGCCACTGATCCAGATGCTCCGGTACCGATGCCCGAAAGCCCTACCCCTGTCATGGGAGGAACAGCGCACGCTGTTCCGGGCGCTCCCCGATCACCTGGCTCGTATGGCCTGTTCAAGGTGAATACGGGTTGCCGGGAACAGGAAGTCTGTCAGCTGCGTTGGGACTGGGAGGTCCCGGTGCCGGAACTGGACACGTCGGTGTTCATCGTTCCGGGAGAGCGGGTCAAGAACCGAGAGGATCGGGTGGTGGTGCTAAATCGCGTTGCGAGATCGGTAGTAGAAGAAGTGCGAGGCATGCATGCCGAGCATGTCTTCACCTACAGGGGTCATGCGGTCGAACCATCAACAACAGCGGCTGGAAAACGGGGTAAGAAAGTGGGTTGATCGCACGTCAGAGTGCACGATCTGAAACACACGTTCGGGCGCCGATTGCGAGCTGCCGGCGTGCCGCTCGAGACCCGCAAGGTGCTGCTGGGCCATCGCAACGGCGACATCACGACACACTACTCTGCGCCGGAACTGGAGGAGCTGATCGCGGCGGCAAGCAAGGTGTGCGAGGAAAAGTCCGGCAAAAGTCCGGCACTGGTGGTCCTGAAACAAAAAGCGGCTGGCCGTGAGCGCCAACCGCTTGATGATTAGTGAAATTATTTGGCGCGCCTGGCACGATTCGAACGTGCGACCGCCTGGTTCGTAGCCACAATTGTCGATAATTAAAGCTCTATAATTCAATTGCTTAGATACGGTCCGCCCTCAAAATACCCCGTATCGACCCGTATTCCATCGTATGGACCCTACGTTGATGAATTAGCCGGTAAGCAAGTTATTTCCAATTCCGGGGTGTCTCGCTATATTGCATCCAAGAACCAGTGCATGCAAAATGCAAGCATGGCTATTCAAATCACTATCAGGAACGTCCCTGAGGAAGTCAGGGATAAACTTGCGTCCCGCGCGGCCCTGAAGCATCAGTCCATGCAGGAATATCTGCGCGGCGAGCTGGAACGCATTGCCTCCCGGCCTTCCGTAGAGACCTGGCTGGAGACCGTACGCGAGAGAAAGGCCGGCGGCGGCACCCGTATCCCTGCAAAAAAAATTGTGAATGCCAGAGATGCAGATCGTAAATGACGATTGTTATCGATGCTTCGGTGATTGTCGCGGCATTGGTCGACACAGGTAGGGATGGCATCTGGGCAGAATCGCTGATTGGCACCGAAACACTGGCTGCTCCCGAGTTGGTGATGGCAGAGACAACTAATGTTTTACGCCGCCTTGAACTCACCAAAGAACTCTCGCCCCTCCAATCCGGGCTGGCCCAGCAAGATTTGATGCGCCTGGATATCCAGTTATTTCCATTCCATCCGTTCGCAGAGCGCGTGTGGGCATTGCGGAAAAATATCACGAGTTACGATGCATGGTATGTGGCACTAGCCGAAGCTCTAGGCTGTTCGCTGGCCACATTGGATATAAAGTTGAAAAATGCCAGCGGCGCGAAGTGTTCATTCGCGGTTCCCTAGCGAAACCCCAGGAATAGCGGGTGTTGATCTGCACCCAAATGTGACCCAGGTGTTAGACGTCAACGACCTTGGCCGGCCAAGTTGATTGTCGTCTAAAAACCCAGGATTTGCCATCGCTCATTATTGACCCCTGGGATTTTGCAATCACGAATCACAAGGCGGCTCGCAAGCGGAGCCCGAAGAAAACGCTCCAGTCGTCAGAAGGCTCGAGGGCAGGACTCCTGATCACCTGAACGTTTGGCGTGATCTCGACGCCCTCGGTCAGCTGTAGCTGCTGGAAAAGCTCGAGGGAGTATTGATCGTCGAGACTGGCTCCATAAGTTGACGCGTTAGGGCGGTTCCAGTTGACGCCGAGCCCAAGCAGGGATTGTCCGGGGCGAGGAGTATAACCGAAGCCGGTAGTTATCGAGGTTTCGTAGAGGCTGCCGCCCTCATGCGCCCACCCGCCACGCAGAAAAGGCATCCAACCGTCGTCGTCGCTGGCGGCGAAAGAGAAGCTTACGCCCCAGCCATCGGGAGTGCCGGCATCGTTCCTCTTGTCGATTTGCCAAAAGGTCACATGGACGTTGTTAAGGAATACCTCCTCGCGCTTGCTGGCCCAGCCGAACTCCAGCGATTTAAAGGTCTCGAAATCGTTGAACAGGGTGTCGAAGCCCTCGGCCAGGTCGGTGGGATCACTATTGGCGTCCGCGATTCCTCCCACCAGGTAGAGTTGGTCGGTCAGGAAGCCCCCGACCATCGCCCCGAGCGCGCCATCCGGGATGCCGCCAATCGCCCCCGAACCATTCTCAAAGGCAATATTGCCGAACGCGGACCACGGACTGGCGAGTGGATAGACGTCCACGTAGTCGGTGGTGTCGAGGAAGCCCAGGTAGGAGATCCCGCGCCCGTCCGCGAAGCGCTGCTGCCAGAACAGGTGGGTGGTCCGCCAACCCTGGTCACTGAATACCGTATTCGCAAGGCCTGCATAGCCGACCTCTCCGCCGAAAGCGCTGGGGGCCACGTCGGTATAGGCATGGCGATTCTCGACCTTGAAGACGATGCTGCCGTTGTTTGCCTCACCGCGGTTGTACAATTCCCAGCTGCCGAATACACGGAATACACCACTTGCCGCAAAGCTCTTACCGGGGCTATCGATCGCGGCGAAGCCCAGCGAGTTGTAATCGATACCGAAGTCGAGTCCGGTCTGTTCTTCTATGCCTGCCTTCCACTCATCGAATTTGTCCTGGGCATCGATTCCCAGCAGGTCGGGCTTGTCTTGTTCATCCAAAACCAATTGGGATGTCACCGCGTCCGGTCCGATTAACTCGCTGGCCGCATCCCTGGCATGAAGTCTGGGAATCGCTGTGGTGGCGGCCAGCAGCAGAGTACCAGCCATGGGAATCAGAAGTCGACGCGGTAGTAATAAACCCTGAGGATTTATTGGCATCTCCGTTGCCGTTGAGTAATAGGGCCGCGGGCTAAACGATTCTCAGGGAGATATGGGCCGCCGAATCGGTCGCCCCGCCCGGGCATCCAAAACCAGCTCACCATCGCCAACCACCACTTCACCATTCACCAGCACCCAGTTAACACCTACCGCAGGCTGGTTGGGCTCCTGATATGTGCCGACGTCGCTGACTGTTGCAGGGTCAAATACAACTATATCCGCATCCATTCCTGCCTGCAGGCGGCCCTTCTTCTTCATCTGCGGCACGAAACCTTCCATGGTCTGGGCAGGCATAAGGCTCATCTTGCGCACGGCTTCCGTCAGGGTCATCAGCTCACGCTCCCTGACGTAGGAACGCAATACCTTCACAAAGGTGCCGTTGGAGCGAGGGTGTGAAAAGGCCTCTTGAGGCAGCGGCCAGGCATCGCCCGCGTAGTTCTCGATATTACTACCATCAATGAGCATCCAGAACATTTCGTCTGACTCAATGAGAATATTGGGGTGGAGAATCGACATGTCCAACAGGGCCAGGTCGTCGGGGTTACTCTCGTCTAGAAAGTGCCAGGTAATAAATGTGCCGGGCTTGTTCTTCTGGTAGTCGGCAAGCTGATCCTCGGTCATCCGGTCGCGGCCAAGCTGAAAGTTCTCTGCGGTAGAACCCATGCGCTCGCGCCAGCCCTCGCCACTGAACATGGCCGCACCGACCACGGTGCTGGCCGCTCCCCAAGGGTAGGCACCCACGGTGATATTGATATCTCGCTCCTTCGCCTCGTCAACCAGCTGTATCACTGCATGGATATCTTTCAAGGACGTACTGTTAATGTGGCACAGGTGCATATGCGCGCCGGTGATAGCAGAATTGGCGATAAGTTCCTGTACTGCTTCGAACGAACTTTTCGGCTCTGCGTTGCTGGCGTAGCGGACATGCGTAAATGTTGCCACGTCGCGATCGGCGGCGAGCCGGGCGAGCTCAGTATACTCCTTGGCGCCGTAGCCCGGCGCGTAGCCGGCATTGATACCAATCCCCAGAGCGCCTTCGTCCAGGCCCTGGGCGACCAGATCAAGAATCTGCTCCTGCTGCTGCGCGGTTGCTATATTCACTTTCCAGTCTGTTTGGCTCTGGGCATTCTGAAAGTACTCCGGAGAAGGGTCTGGCCCCTCGCCGCTGAAGGTAGCAATACGGGCAAAGGTCCAACCGGCCGACGCCCCGTAGTTAATGGGTAGCCCCTTCTCGCCCTGCGTTTCATACCAGGCGGAAATCGGCAGAACACCAGACTCCAACTCAAGCATGGTGGTAACGCCCTGCACAGCCTGCATACGGTAGTCTCCGATGTTCTGTCCGTGGGCATGAATGTCGATGAAACCTGGGGCTACCACCTGGCCGCTGGCATCTATGATGGTCTCACCGCTGAGCGGAGACTCGCTGATGGCGCCTATCTTACCGCCTGTTATCCCAACATTCCGAATGGCATCCAGCCCGGTTTCCGGGTCTATCACCCGCCCGCCGCTGATTACCACATCGAAAGTTTGTGCAGACAATGCCTGTAATGAAAATGGTAACAGCGCTATCAGAAGTGAGCAGACAAATTTTCTCATCAGTTTTCCTCTATCATTTTACCAGGGCAGCGGTACTACCGGCCCGAGCTGGAAGCGGATCTGGAAGTCGGGACCTATGCTATCTGCCTGTTTAACGAAGTGCCAATACTGCAAGCTGAACTTCCAGGGAGTCTTGCCAATACGCATGGTCTTGGCAACGCCGGTTCCCACCGGGAGTGTCCATTTTTCCTCGCCATTTTTGGCTTCGTGGTTGTAGCTGTAGGCGGGCTGGCCCTGGATCTGCCAACCATTTGTCAGGTTAATTGTGTAGAAATACTGCCCGGCCGTGATGCTGGTGTCGAAGTCGTCATCTCCGGCCACGTCCCACTGGTGGGTCACCAGTACGCCAAGTACGCCCCAGTCAAAGATCTGCGCCAACGCAATCTCAGGACCCAAAAGGGTCTGCCCAAGGCCGACATCGTCGTTGGTTGCCGTATCCAGCGTGCCGGCGATCCCACCCGCCAGGATCGTCTTACTGGGAAACGCCTTGCCAATGGCGATATCAAAGGTGATGTCACCTAGGTCGGTACCGGAATTGCCAAAGTTCCTGTCCTGGGTAGTGAACTGGCCGTCTGCGGACGGACTGACATCCGCGCCGAAGACTACCGGAACCGGTTGGTCGATAAGCACCGGTATGTTAGGTCGCACATACAGGTTGGTGGTCTCATTCAAGGCGTACGGCAGCACTGGCTGAAAACTCACCCGCCAGGACTCCTGGCTGGAGGCTCCCGGCAAGTCGCCCTTGTAGCTCACATAGTCAATGGGGACATTCAGGGTTCCCAGTGTAGTGTTGGGATTGGCGAGTTCCTTGGCAATTTCATCAAGGCTTGGTTCCGACTCTAACACTGGCTGGTCCGCCGCCTGTGCCCCGAGTGGCGCCAGTGCAAGTGTGATAACACCGGACATGATTGCGAACTTCCTCATTTGGTACTCCTCAAATGTCACGAACAAACTAGTAACGAAAGCAGCCTATCAGGCGCTATTCATCGCCATTCAGGTACTTGGCAGCCCGGCGCAGAAACCCTGGCATCTTGTCCTCACCATGGGGCGGGATATAGCCATTGGTAGAGAAATACACGCCCACAAAGTCCCGTTCTGGATCGATATAGATTCCCTGACCAAGGTTCCCGTGTTTGTATAAGGCACCGTCGTCGAATACCGCGTCAAACTGCATGGAGTTAGCCATGGGTGCTTCATCAAAATCCTCGATAAGGCCCGCATACTTTGCGCCAGCGCGAAAGGCTTCAGGGTCACCGGCGGTTTGCAGGCGCTTGAGTACTTGCGGCGGTACCACTGGCTCCACGGCTGCGTTTTTCCAGCTAGGCGTAAACACCATGCCGAAACGGGCGAAGTCCTCAAGCGTGGTGGAGATAAGACCGTGCGCCACGGAGGTGCCGTCAGGCGTCAGGTGGTGCAGCATCGGGCTGCGTGCCGTCATCTTGCCCCACACCCGCTGCTGAAAAAGCTCTGCCCATGTCATATTCTCTATGCGCTCGGCAATCACCACGAATATCTGGGTAACAGCCGAAGAATAGCGAAATACCTCCCCGGGCTGCTCACCGGGAATCTGTTCAGCCTCCCCGAGTATGGGGAGCCAGGGCTCCACTTCCCCGGTGGCGGGATTCGGCGCGCCGAACTCGGCGCTGAAGAAGCGGACGATTATAGAGTTGGGGTCGAGAATGGATTGCAATGTTTCTTCCAGCTGCAGGCCGGTTGCCATGTTGGCCGCGTCGAGCATGGTGATGCCATCCCAGTTCGAACCCTTGAATTCGGGCAGGTAGTAGACGACCTCTTTCTGCATATCGATTTTGCCCTCGGCTTCAAGCTGGGCAATGACGAGGCCAACGGTGGCTTTGCCGGGAGACATCCAGGCGTGCACATCCATGGGATCCATGCCCGGGTAGGCCTGGTACACCACCTTGCCCTTGTGGACCATGAGTACACCCTGAACCCGGTGATTGGGATGCACAACATACTCATCGAGAGTCAGCTCACCCTCCTTAACCGGGAACGTCACCGCCGAACCCAGCTTTTTGTTGGGCTGCTGCTGCAGTGCCTGATACTCAAAGTTGGGCCATGAAGCGGCAGTGGTCAGCATCTCGCTCAGGTGCCCGTTGTAGTAAAGCGCGTGATCGCCGCCCATCTGATAGTGAAAGTTCTCGAACTTGTCCCTGGCGTCGTTGGCAAAATCCAGTGGGAAAGGTGACCTGGCAGCACTCACAGGCAGCGTCGTCTTGGCGCCTGGCACCTCCAGGAACTTGGCGAGAGGGCTCTCAGCGCTATTTTCTGCCTGTACCTGCAACCCGATAGGCGCAAGTGCAAACGTGGCGAGAGCGGCGGTCATTACGATGTTTCTCATGGTGTCTCCTTCGACGAACGGGGGACAGACCACGATTTTATAAACCGTGGTCTGTCCCTGGTTTACTAGCTGTCACTGTGCAGCAGCTCTCCTGCACCGGACTCGTCCTCAACGTGAATTTCGAGCAGGCCCGGGTTCAGGCCGATGGTGTGTTTGTTAAGCCAACCGTCTACCTCGATCTCTTTGAACCTGCCTTTGGGTTCGACCGGGAAGCGGATTTCCTGACCCGGTTTGACGGGAAGAACTTCGCTGTCTTTAACCACAATCGTGCCATTGACCACGACATAGGGGATGCCGGTTGTCGGTATGCCATGCTCACCCGTCTTGCATCCTGAGTTATCAGTGATCGTCGCGGGATCAAAGATGGTGATGTCTGCAACCTTGCCGACCTGCAACCGACCGCGTTCCTGCATGGCTTCAATCCCGGTATCGCCCAGATGTTTGGCGGCCCAGTAACTGGCTTGGGAAATGGTGAACATCAGCGGCACACCGTTTTCGCGGGCCATGCGAAAAGTGGCTCCGCGTGTACCCGAGGTGCGCGGGTGACCACGGTACTCGGTCCAGTCAGCGTCCCAGGGCAACAGCTCACCGTCATCTCCCACGCCAGCCATGGCATCACTGGCTAAAGACGGGGTTGTCTTCTTCGGCATGGATAACGGGTGGTACATTTATGGTGTGCTTACCTGTCCAACCGTTAACGTCAACTGGTTCAAAGCGTCCCTTTGCCTCTATGGGGAAGCGTATGGGTTGTCCTGGGAAAACTTCCTCCACCTTAGAATTGCGGACAACAATAGTCCCATTTACAATGACATAGGGAATACCTACAGGTGGCAAACCATTTTCACCCACTTTGTAGGTAGAACGTGGTTCTACATTTTCTGGGTCAAAAATAGTTATATCTGCGACCATGCCTACCTGCATACGGCCCCGTTCATCCATTGCTTTAAGTCCGGTAGCACCTAAATATTTCGCTGAAAGATAGGTAAGCTGACGTAGAGTAAACATCAATGGCACGCCTGCCTCTCGAGCTAAAGATAGAGTGGTAGAGTAAGTAGATGCGACGCGCGGATGTCCAGCAAATTTCGTAACATCAGTTTCCCATGGCCAAACTTTTCCGTCTTTGTCAAAAGCAGGAAACGCATCAGAAGCTACAGTCATACCAGGTACTTTTATCCAATAAGGTAGCCACTCTTTACGTGCAGGAAAGAAAACGACAACAGACCTGCCGGGTTCTTTTTTAGAAAAATCGAGAAATTCGTCCTTGGTTAGATACTTATCTAATATTGGATCATAGATGGTTTCTTCGTATTTATATCCATAATTGTCTTCCCAAATTTCCGGACGAAGGTAGTCAGCGGAAATCCCGGTCTGACCCGCAGTAAAGGGATAGTACTCTCCCCACATATTGTGCCCTTGTGCTCTCGCCATTTGTAGTTTTTCTTCATGCTCCCACCATCCATAGTCGTTATCATGACACAACAAAAGTGGGGCATTAAGTATGAGCGCATTGGCGAAAACCTCATCAAAACCTATCTGTGCTTCAGTAGGTGTCTCGGAACTGAGGTGAAGGCGGTTGTGTACAGCGGTAAGACGTCCGTAACGAGAGGCAACTCGTTGTGCTTCAAACTGCTCATAAGTTGTTAAACCTCGTGCCATATAAGCGGCGCCTACACCAATACCAATTGCCCCTTCTCTTAAACCATCATCTAGAAGTTTCAATATCTCGTTCATCTGATCCACATTACTGCGGGTAACAGACCAGCCCTGCGTACCGTCTTTTGCGGTCTTATTAATATAGCCAAGAAGATTTGTCAGATCTAACGGTTCATTATATTCGACCTCAGAATCGTGAACTAACATGCGGGCGCCAACATGGATGATACTTGAGCCATAGTTCACTTGCGCACCCCGTTTTGCCATGTTGTCATACCACTCACCAATCCGCGTGGCACCGTGTTCCAAATCCATGGCCGTAGTGATTCCATCAGCAACGCCTAACTTTGCGCCGAATAAATCTGTTGCGTGATAATGCGTGTCAATAAAGCCAGGTGATACGACATGACCGGTCGCGTCAATGGTCTCGTCTCCGGTTATGGGCTCATTGGTGATGGCAACAATGCGGCCATCCTTTATGGCAACATTGGCAACATCATCAAACAGTGTCTCCGGATCCATGACCCTGCCGTTGTTGATTACCAGGTCGTAGTCCTGGGCGCTGCTTGTGGCGATGAAACTGACAGCAGCCACTAGCGCGGCAAGCGCTCTGATCACTGACTTCATGGATAGTTTCCTCTTTGGCGGTGTAAGATGACGGTATGGAGTGGAGTAAGGGTTGCCACGTTTTGCCAGAAGATGCACCGCACCACTGGCTAACATGAATGTTGAATATACACAGGATCTTGCGCTCTGGCGGGCAAAAAACTTGATCATAAGTTGATGAGTGCAATAATCATGACAAGATGTTAGCTGATTTCTTTGGACTATCATCTTGTGCAACCAACCCACACGCACAATGACGATGTCATGACAACGAGCCCTTTCTTCATATTCGGGTCTTATATGCTAAATCCGCCAGCGGGCCTGTTTCGCGATGACAGGCTTGTTCCGGTGCCACCCAAGGAGCTGGCCCTGCTGACTCTGCTGGTGCAGATGCAGGGACAGGTGGTCAGCCATCAAGAGATAGAAGAGAAGGTGTGGCCCCGGCAGATTGTCTCCTACCAATCCCTTGCGCGCTGTGTTTATTCGCTGCGGAAATTGCTCGACACCGACGATAATAGTTACGTAGAAACCGTTCATAAGCGTGGTTACCGAATGGCGGTGGCAGTGAAAAAATTCGAGTCCTCCCGGGCACAATCAGCGCTCGCACAATCAATATCTACAATACCTTTGGCCTATTCACATTATTCTGCGGGAGTTCGAGAGGCCAACGAACCTCGGCCCGGTGCACAGGCCCGGGCTGTTCTATTATTTGAAGAAGCCGCCAGAGTTGATCCCGAGTTTGCCGCGGCACGCGCGGCTTTGGCCGATACGAGAATGTACCAGATTATCCGCGGTGATCTGCACCCCGGCCAGGGCCTGATGCTGGGCATGGAGGCCGCCCAGAAGGCTTTGGAGGTAAACCCCGTGCTCGTCCAGGCTATGTCGGTATTGGCCTGGTTCAAAGGCGTGTTCTTGGCCGAATTCGAAGAGGCGCATGCACTCCTGGATGAAGCGCAGGCAATCGACCCAGGGTATTCCCGAATATATATCCACCGATCCTGGATATTCAGGGCACAGGGCCTTCCCCGGGAAAGTGTTTTGGCCGCCAAGCAGGCGGTAGACGTAGACCCCCACGCCCTGCTCAACCGCCATAGTTACAGTTGGGCACTATTTTGCAGTGGCGATGCCGCAGCAGCGCTTGCACTTGAACGCGAGCTGCGGCAAGCGTACCCGCTGGATGACATCGCCCATGGCTATGCTGGCATCTTTGCCGCGTATCTTGGTAAACGTGATGAAGCGCTCGAGGCGAGCGAGGCCGCATTGCAATTATCTTCAGATTTGCCCTCGGTTTGCGCGGCTGCCGCATACATTTTCGCAAGAACCGGAGAGACTCAGCGTGCCCTGCAACTGGCAGACAGTGCAACGGAGGCCGTTCTTCCTCGCGCGCCGAGGACGATGCTGGCCGCCATATACGCTGAACTGGGCGATATTGAACGCGCGTTTGAGCTTTTGAGCAAAGCACGCGATGAAGGGTGTGCCTGGTTCGCCCCTGCGAGATTGGATCCACGGCTGGCCACGCTGCAATCGAACAACACGTTCCTGGCTCTTTTTTCTGATTAATGACCACTGGGTCAGTCAGATGCGTATCGGGTGATACCAGCCTCACCGGCGCCATGATGGTTGACCGTACCCCGATTGATTTAACTTAACTTTTATCGGTGACGCCCGTCCCTGACTTCAATGCCCAGCAGAGTAACCTCGTGGATCCAGCCATCACCGAAATCATATTCGTACTCTGCACGATCTCCAGACTCGGATAGAAAATCGATGACCGGAATGTCCCAGCCGGGCTGCACTTCCGGCGAGTCATCCCATACATCGTCCGAGGGTATCCCGATAAGTTCCACCCTGATTTTAAGCAGGTCGCGTCGTTGATCCGTCATTGTATCCAGTCTTCCAACTCATCGCGGTTCACTCACCGGTTTTCTGCTGTTCCCCATTGCTCTCTGCGGGTTTAGCCTGTAGCTGATGAGCGAGAGATTTGACCATGAAAACGCAGTCACATACCCCGGATTCCGTATCTATCCGGCCCCGTGATCGAATACACGATGTCAGTGATTCGCTGGGGCGGGACTGGTTTGATAAGCACCCGTTTAAAACAGCCTGGTTCAATTCCCTGTCGATCACATTCCCCCTGGGTGAAAAGTTCTTTATTGACAGCGTGCGCCACTACGCGGGAGAAATAGACGACCCCAAGCTACAGGCGGAGATCCGCGGCTTCTGCGGCCAGGAGGGTTTTCATCGGCGGGAGCACGAACGCTACAACCAGACACTGTGCCGCCTGCGTGGCTATGACCTCGACTACCTTGAAGGCATGCTGGAGCGCAATATTGCCCGCGCCAAAAAGTTTCTGGGGCCGCTGGAACAACTGGCGGTAACAGCGGCACTGGAACACATCACCGCGATCATGGCGGAGACGGCGCTCAGTCAGGATGCGCCGATGTTTGAATTCGGTGACCCTGCCATGCAAGCCCTGTGGGACTGGCACGCGGCGGAGGAGATGGAGCATAAATCCGTTGCCTTTGACGTTTACCGGGCAGTGGGTGGCAACGAGAAGCTGCGCAAGCGAGCCCTGCGGCAAGCCACCTGGTTTTTGCTGGTCGACGTGATGACCGGCCTGATCCATATGCTGCGGCGGGATGGCAATCTGTGGCGCCCCGCCCTCTGGCGCGACGGCTGGAAATTCCTGCTTGGCCGCGCGGGTATTTTTCGTCGTATCTGGCCAGCCTACAGGGAATACTTCCAAATAGGTTTCCATCCCTGGCTACGCGATACCCGCCCATTGCTCGAGGAGTGGGAGCAGGGTCAGAGCTTCGGTGTTTCGCAATGAACCGGGGTAGAAAACGGTTTATTTGCGCAGTCCCCTGGCTTGCGGGACTGCTGGCGTTGCCTTTGCTCGCTGCCGCCGGAGCAGAGACCGTACCATCGGTGCCGGTCACCGAGGAGCCCCTGCACATCATCCGGCACCGCGGCGACCACTTCATTATTTATACCAATTCGATCGAGCCTGGCGTCTGGACCCAGTACCACGAGCATCGCAAGGACCTGCTTGCGATCCTGGCGGCAAACGTGACCGCCGCCAGCCAGATTCCCGGTGAGGAAGAGCGGATTCAGGAAGCGCCGGCCGGTACCGTCCTGTTCTATCCCTATGCCAATGCCGCGATGCCCTTTATACACCGGGTCGGCGTGCTTGGCGACGGCCCGTTTATCAATATAGGCCTGGAATTTCAGGATGATGACACCGGGGAATGCTCGGCCAATGCCCCCTGGAACAACCCGGTTACAGAGGCGGTGTCCGCGAACCGCCGCGGCCAGGCATACCGGCTCACGCTTCCTCCCGGGGTCAATGTCGCCCTGCCTCGCGACGGAAGGGGCCTGTTGCTGGTGCCCCTTGGTCCTTCAACGCTGGTGCTGGACCTCGATACCTGGGCCGCGATCCCCGGTGACTTCCAGATTTACGATGGTGACACCGCAGGCACTCGCCCCGCGCAGTTGCGTAATGGGGGCAAGGAAACGGTTTCGCTGATTGTTTTCAGTGCCTGTTAGGGAACCGAGATCGCAAAAATATGCAGCCCGAATTATCAGCTCGCCTGCCTCTGCTGCAGGATCAGGTCGACCACGGGTTGCAGACTCTGGATCATAGTAGCCTCGATCAGGCGCGGACCTTTCTGAGCCATCGCCTGCTCGAACTCCTGTCCCTTCTGAAAAACAGATCGTCTACTCGATCGCCGGCATTATGATTATGATTTACGCTGCAATTCGCGTGTACCGATGATGAAGCCCACCAACGCAAAGCAAAGCAGCGATGTTTCCGGACGCTACCGATTCAACGGCCCGAAATTCAGGCGGATTCTTGTGCAATGACAGGTGGGTCCGAGAAATATGGTAGTAATCAAAGTAATTGCGAAGAATTCGTTTCAAATGTCGCTCATCAAAGACAATGACGTGATCCAAACATTCTCGGCGTATAGATCCGATAACGCGTTCGACATAGGCGTTCTGCCATGGCGAGCGAGGTGCCGTAACAACTTCCTCGATTTCCAGTGCTCTAATCCGCCGTTTCACCTTCTCGCCATAAATCGCGTCGCGATCGAGTATTCAGGAGGGGCAAGGGTAAAGTCTAAATCCTGCCCATCGAGAAGAACTCGGGATTCGGCCGCATGCTGGTGAGATTGGCCATACGGTTACTGAGCGCAAAGAATGCAGTGATGGCCCCGATATCCCAGATATCGTCGAGTGAAAACCCCGCCTGAAGCAGGACATCGACATCCTCATCGAGGATCGCACCGGCATCCTGTGCGACCTTGACCGCAAAATCCAGCATCAACGTCTGTTTAGGCGATAAGTCCGCCTTGTGGTAATTAATCGCCAATTCGTCTGCGATGAACCGATTTTTAGCCCTGATCCGCAAAATGGCTCCGTGCGCAATCACGCAGTACTGGCAATCGTTCAACGCCGATGTCGTCACCACAATCATTTCGCGTTCGGCTTTCGTGAGGCCGGAATCTTTTTCCATCAGGGTGTCATGGTAGGCCATGAAAGCACGGAGTTCGTCGGGGCGATGCGCCAGCGTCAGAAAGACGTTGGGCACGAAACCCGTTTTTCCCTGTATCGCCAGGATGCGATCTCGCAAATCTGATGGTAAATCGTCGATCTCTGGTACAGGAAATCGACTGACTGGTCGTTCATTCATCGGCTGTAACCTCCCTCAAAAGTAAGACCATGATAGCTGGCAATCGCTAGCCTATGGGTGGCGAACTAAAAATTTATGGGATAAACCAGACGGTTAGTTGTTCGGGAGAAGTTCGGAGCTCGGTTCGGAAAACCCGTTTCTCTTCTTCGACTTACTGCCACCCGGGCTGCCAACCGACCCCACCCAGGTTCGGCATACACTCGGTTTCGGTTAGCCCCGGTGAGATCGCCCGAAAAACCCGTTACCTTTCTTCCGCTTACTGCTCCGGTTCGGCCCTCTCCCAGCTCCTCATAAGAGGGCGCTCTAATGCTTGAATCGTGATCGCCCAGATATTCACAATATACTCAAACGGTTGTAGCGGTTAGAGCATCCGACTTGGATTTCTTTCACCCAACCGGCAAGCATCCTCTTCAATGGCGACGCAGGACAATGACTGACGCAGCTATCAGCCACAAAGAAATAGCGGAAATAGAAGCGGTCATATAAGAGAGCTTTTTTATTCTTTATAAAATTGTATCTATATGTTATTTATATACTTATGACCAGTAAAGAAGCGGACATAGAAACGGACATTAACCCGGTAATTGACCAGGGCGAGAGTGTCACGACAATGGAGCCCCTTCTCATTGGAGAAACCTCCCTTCATCGAGGCGAACTCACCGAACTGGCGGTTGACCTGGCTGCACGCTCTGCCGGGTTCCGGCGCAGCTTGCCCGAGGGCGTGGTCGAGGCACTTGCCGATCTCGTACGGGCTATGAACTGCTACTACTCCAACCTTATCGAAGGGCATGATACTCACCCCGTCGATATCGAGCGGGCCATGCACAATGATTACAGCGATGAGCCTGGCAAGCGCAACCTGCAAATGGAGGCGCGGGCGCACGTAACTGTCCAGAAGTGGATAGATGAGGGGGGCCTGGAAGGAAGAGCCGCCACAACAGAAGGTATCTGTGAAGTTCACCGGCGCTTTGGCGAGCTACTACCTGGAGAACTCCTTATCGTAGAGGAGCCTGATACCGGCGAGAAAATCACACTGAAACCCGGCGAACTTCGCAAGCGCCATGTGCGCGTCGGCGACCACGTTGCGATAAGTCCAGGGGCCGTTCCCCGTTTTCTGGAAAGGTTTGAGGCGGTCTATAGCGGACTCGGCAAGGCTGCCAGCATTTTTTCTGCAGCGGCGGCGCACCACCGTTTACTCTGGATTCACCCCTTTCTGGATGGCAATGGCCGCGTGGCACGGCTGATGTCTTACTCCATGCTAAGGGATGCGCTTGATACTGGCGGCATCTGGTCAATAGCGCGCGGCCTTGCCCGGCAGGAAGCAAACTACAAACAGCATTTGCTGTCTTGTGACGGGCCACGGCGCGGAGACCTTGACGGGCGCGGCAGCCGAAGCGAGGAAGCGCTCGCCCTCTTTACGAAGTTCTTTCTCCAGACCTGCATTGATCAGGTCGAGTTTATGGAGAAACTGGTCCAGCCCAACCGGCTGAGGGACCGCATACGGATATGGGTGGAAGAGGAAGTGCGGGCTGACGCCCTACCCGCCAAAGCCGGAAACGTGCTTGATGCCGTACTCTATCGCGGCGAACTACCGCGCGGCGAAGTGGCAGAGCTCGTTGATACCGGCGAGCGGCAGGCAAGACGCATTGTCTCAAGCCTGATTGAGGCAGGCGTCCTTACATCTACAAGCTCACGCGCACCGCTACGGATTGCCTTTCCTGCCTCGCTGGCAGGACGCTGGATGCCGGGGTTATTTCCGGATGCATAATGCTCTAGACAGCTAAGTAACAGATGGCGTACAAGCGGCTCTGCCGCAAAAACAACCAGGGCATCGGGGATTTTGCCGAATGGTGAGCAGACTTCATGGCGCTACTAGACATAATCGATCGACTGAAATACATGTGCATTCTCCAGTATCAGTCATCAAATGTAGGCGCCCAAGCGAACAAAATGCCCACGTCACTAGTACGCGCAGCAGGTAGTGACGTGGGCAGCGCAATTATTAACGACAGCGTTTGTAGCAATTAGGAAGGATTGTGCTTTTTGACTGTTTCCAGTGGAACCACTCCATCAGGCACCGAATCTAGCGGGTATGTAGGGCTCAATTCGCTCCCAGGGATACTAAATCATGATTCACACCCGGACGATGATAATAAAATAGTCAGGAGTCCAACAAAAACCATCCCAGGTTCCGGTCGAATACTCTGTGACAACCGTATTACGGGTTCGTATAGTAGAGCCACTAGACGCTGCCACTGCGGAAAAGTGGTACGGAAGACCCCTCCTTGCGCAAGCGAACGGGGTAGGCAGATTCCGGTGGTATTGGAGTCTACTGAACGCGTCACTCAGGGCCATTTTTGACGCAGCGGTCATTCATGACCGGGTCTATCTTCGAACCATCGCGGTGCCGCTTCGTCTGGGTACCGCTCCTTCAAATCTCTCCCGCTTGTTCAGGGGATCTGCTCCATAACCGCTGTTGATATCCGGTCATGTTTGACCGGGCTGTTCCACAGTCTCTTCAACCCCGCAAACGCACCGACGGTCAGTGCGTTCTGCTTTTTCCGAAACGGAGGTAATTCCACCCCAGTCCAGGGCTGGATGACCGTTGGTTTGCACGGGCCAGTTTTCATTAGAAAACACACCGTGTTGTCTATGGCCAGACACATTCAGGTCAACCGGGATTGGTGTCCCGTGATCGTACCGCTAGTCGGACCTGCGCAGCAGTGTTGCCAGGTGATCAGAAACACTCACCAAAGGAAACAACACTATGCGAGACCTGAACTACCAACTGAAACTTTTGTGCAAACACAGCCATGAAGGCAGCTTCGAAACGCGGGTGGGCCGGGAGCGCCAACTGAGCGCCATCGCCAACCAGTTACACGATCTGGGCTTCAGGCAGTTGAAGACCACATCACTTAAACAAAAGCACGTCCAGACTCTGGTAGATCTGTGGCTGAAACAAGATCTCTCCCCCGGCACCATCAAGAACCGGATGAGCTGTTTACGCTGGTGGGCCGAGAAGGTTAACAAGCGGGCCGTGGTGGCTGGCAGTAACGATTTCTATGGGATACCGGACCGGCAGTTTGTGTCGGACCAAAGCAAGGCCAAAGACTTGGCGCAGGAACAACTCGACCTGGTCAAGGATGAACACGTACGAATGAGCCTGCGCCTGCAACAGGCGTTTGGACTCAGGCGAGAGGAAGCCCTCAAGATCCAGCCCCGTTGGGCCGACCGGGGCAAGCACCTCCACCTCAAGGCCAGCTGGACCAAGGGAGGGCGGGAACGCACCGTGCCCATCCGCACCACAGAGCAACGAGCGGTACTGGAACAAGCCAAGCATCTGGCCGGGCTGGGCTCCCTGATTCCCGGGGGCCGGCAATACATCGAGCAGCTCAGGATCTACGAGCGCCACACGGCCAATGCCGGCTTATCGAAAATGCACGGCCTGCGCCACGCCTATGCCCAGCAACGCTACCGGGAACTCACCGGCTGGCCATCGCCGCATGCGGGTGGGCCGTCCAAGGGACAACTCAGCGAGGCTCAAAGACGGAGGGATCAGCAGGCCCGCCTGGCCATCAGCAAAGAGTTGGGCCACGTCAGGGAACAGATAACCGCCGTGTATCTGGGGCGGTGATTCACCATGCAGCGAAATTCGACCCATCGCCCCGCCAACCCCGGATTGGAACCCCCCACGATCCGGGGCCTCAACGAGGCACAGGCCGCGGCCTATGTTGGATTGGGCGTCACCCTGTTCCGAGAGATCGGCCCACCCCCTATCCGGATGCGTCATCGCAACATCTGGGACCGACTTGACCTGGACGCCTGGCTTGACGACTATAAACGTCGAGGGCGGGCCAAGGAGGAAAATCTATGGCCCGAGAAAAAGGACTCTATCAGCGTAAGGACTCGCCCTACTGGTGGATCGACGTCGTCTTGCCAGACGGACGCCGAGTATGCCAGAGCACTAGGCTTAAAGACCGAGACGCTGCCACCGAGTTCCTGATCCGCCTCAAGGCAGACACGTACGATGCACAACACAAGCCACTGCAGCCCGATCGCAGTTGGAAGGAGGCCGTGCTGCGCTACGTCGGTGAGATGGATAGTCCCAGCCGCCTCGTATCCAGTCGCGACCACCTGCGGCAACTTGACCCCTTTCTCGCCGAGCTGCGGCTCAACGAGATCTCAATGGAGTCACTACAGCCGTTTATCCGCCATCGCAAGGATGTTAAAGGCGTAACCAATGCCACGGTGAACCGGGCATTGGAGGTTGTGCGACGTATTCTGCACCTGGCCCGTGATGAGTGGGGGTGGCTGGAGCGCTTTCCCCGCATCAGGATGTTGAGTGAGCCGAGGCGCCGCGTGCGCTTTCTTTCACGCCAGGAAGCCGATGCTCTGCTGGAGGCACTGTCGGCGCACTTGCGCCCGGTGGTGTCGTTTGGACTGGCAACAGGTTGCCGCATGGGAGAAATCCTGAACCTGGAATGGCACCGGGTGGATTTTGACCGCCGCGTCGCCTGGCTGGACCACGGCACCACCAAAAACGGCGAGGGACGTGGCATCCCCCTGAACAGCGATGCCATTCTCGCCCTGAGGGCGGTCGAGGGAAATCACGGCCGCTGGTGTTTTACGTACCGGAAGAAGCGCATGGAGCGCGTGGGCTCTGGTTGGAAGCGTGCGCTCAGGCGGGCCGGGATCACGGAATTTCGATTCCATGACCTGCGCCACACCTGGGCCAGTTGGCATGTTACCAACGGCACGTCGTTACAGGAGTTGATGGAACTGGGCGGCTGGAAGTCGTATGAGATGGTGCTGCGCTATGCGCACCTGGCACCGGATCATCTGAGTCACGCCGCGGCGCGCATCGAACGAACGCTGCAGATCGTAGAGCATAACTCTACGAAAACCCTACGTTCGGTGGATGAGAAGATGGACGTGAAAGCGTAAGTCTTTGAAAAATATGGCGCGCCTGGCACGATTCGAACGTGCGACCGCCTGGTTCGTAGCCAGGTACTCTATCCAGCTGAGCTACAGGCGCGTGAGGGGGCGTACTATAAGGATGTGGCCCCTGTGAGTCAATAGTCTGTCCCAGCCGTCAAAGTTGTATTTCCGGGGATTTGGGTTTCGGAAACTCAGCCAGGGTCAGTTACCAGCGCCTCTCAAAGCCCCACCCACCACCGCACTGCGGGCGGGTGTATCCACCAACACCCCCGGGTTCATCATCCCGGAGGGATCGAGAACCTGGCGAGCACCGGCAAACGCCTGGCGAAACAAGGGCGGAACCTGCTGGTCATAGCCCGAGGGACGGTGATCGCGACCCACCGCATGGTGGTGGGTAACCGTGCCGCCCAGGGACGTTACCGCCTCATTGGCCGCAAGCTTGATGGTGCGCCATTTGTCCAGCATGGAGGCCATATCGCCGGTCTTGCTACCCATACAGTAATAGGTGAAATACGGCGCGGGGCCATCGGGATAGACATGGGTGAAGCGGCAACTGAGCATGGGCTCGGCACCACTCACTTCCCGCAGCACCTTGCCTACCCGCTCACCCACGCCCGCATAGAATTCCTCGAAGCGGTCCCAGGTGATCGCTGTCTCAAAGGTGTCCAGGATAAGGCCGGCTGGAGTCAGGTAATTGCGATAATAAGGCGCCCGTAAAAACTGGTTGCGCCAGTCACCGGCGGCTCCCTTGCGGTGTTCGCCCTCCTCCTGTGCTACAGCCGCGGGCGGCGCCATGGAGCGATCGACACTGCCCTGGTCCCAGCGGCCGCCGTGATCGGCAACGACTTCCAGCGCCCTGGACATCCAGGCTTGCAACGGGTGGTCGGCAGATTCAAACGCCAAAACCAGCAAGGCCGTGCTGCCGTCCCCTACCCCGTTGACCACGGCTTCCAATGGATCCAGCAAACGGCAGTTACTGGGAAAAAGACCCGCCTGGCTGATAGCCCTTACCGCCGCGGTTGCCTGGGGCATTCCCGCAAAAGTGACGCTGGCGGATGCCCGAAAAATCGGGCGGTCCTGCAGGCGCATCCAGGCCCGGGTAATAAAGCCCAGCGTGCCTTCCGAGCCTATCATCATTCGATCCGGTGAGGGGCCGGCGCCGGAACCTGGCAGGCGCCGACTTTCCATTGCGCCCTGCGGCGTCAGCATGCGCACACTCTCGACGAAATCATCAATGTGCGTATAGTTGCTGGCGAAGTGCCCACCGGCGCGGGTGGCGATCCAGCCGCCCAGGGTGGAGAATTCAAAGCTCTGGGGGTAGTGACGCAGGGTGAGCTGGTGCGGTTTGAGCGCCGCCTCCAGTTCCGGACCCAGCGCGCCGCCCTCGATCAGCGCGGCCCGGCTGCTTTTGTCCACTTCCAGCACCCGGTTCAGGTACTGCAAATCAACGCTGATAACCGCACCGTAATCACCGCCTACATCCGGTTCCACCCCGCCGCAGACACTGGTGCCGCCACCAAAGGGAATCAGTGCGGCGCCGCTGCTGGCGGCAAACTCCATCAGGGCATCGATATCATTTTCATTGCGGGGAAATGCCACCCAGTCCGGCGGGTGCGGCATGGTCCGTTGCTGCAGTCGGATCAGGTCGGCAAAGGACTTACCGTAGCCGTGGGTAATTCGATCGTAGGCCGTGCACGACAAAATTGACGCCAGGGTCGACGGTGCGGCTACACGCGGCGCCGCCAGCTCAAACTCCTCCAGCCGCGGCGCCGGGCCGGGCGTGAGGCCCGCCCCAAGTTGCTCCGCCAGTTTTTCCACGTGGCTTTGCTCTGCCACGCTAAGCCCCGCGTCGGCATAGCCCCAGCCCCAGAAGCAAAGCTCTTTTCGGTGCGAAAGAGTGTCAGGCATTACAATCTCACTCCTGGTCGACGCTAGGCAAACGGGTTACCACTGTCTTCAGGCTTGCGCCCTTCACCGGCACATAGGCGCGCAAAACTGCGTAAAAAGCCTTGCCGGTTGGAATCGCGTTAACGCCCTCGCCTGCCGGGTTCAGCAACAGCGTGTAAGTACCATCGGCGTTGGGCGTCGACGAATAGGTGGTGCGATCATAACGACCCTGGGCATTGGGTATGAGCGCCTTGTCGTCAGTGCCGTACAGCGTAATCGAATAGTAGCCGTCATCGTGCACAATGCCGGCCGGTACTGTCAGCACATAGCTGTCGTCACCGGTGAAGGGCGCGCCGCTGTCATCGGTGAAGATAACGCTGTAACGCACCGAATCCGGAGGCGTTCCCAATTGACCCAGGCTGACCGCACGGGCCAGCACCAGGGGGTCGACGTCGCCGGACTTCTTGCCAAAAGCAACATCGGGGTCAAAATCAACATCGGTGCGCTGTATTTCGGCCAGGGCCGCTTTCTCCACGGCGGGTGAAAACGTTTCCACTG
Source organism: uncultured Gammaproteobacteria bacterium (assembly GCA_963765545.1). GTDB lineage: Bacteria > Pseudomonadota > Gammaproteobacteria > Pseudomonadales > Halieaceae > JARRPM01. The sequence continues at coordinate 21,986 of CAVXWW010000007.1, forward strand.
CGCGATTCATATCGCCGTCGCCACCGGTCATGGTGATGGAGTTGCTGAGTTCCCGCACATCATCCATGTTGTCCACCACGACCATGCGGGTAAAGGCCAGGCCCTGGTCGGTTTCCAGCTCTACCACACTGAAGTCGCCCTCGGGCACTGTCTGGCCCGGGCGAATAACCACGATTGGCTTTGTCGGGTTGACGATAACCGCGGGAATATTGTGCTTCATATCAAATATGGAAACTGAGAAAAATCGGTCGTAGGCAGGTGTGTTGATAATGGCAGGCCCATTGGAGACGCTGAACCAGTTGTAACCGTAGTCCACCGTTGCCTGCGGCGTCACCACGGTGGTGTTGGTCGGATCCACCAGCCCACTGAAAACAAAGGTGCCCGGCTTGTTGGTTTTGAGCCAGGTGTTCATCATCAGGGTCTGTTGCTGGTTGGGGAATTCCTTTATGTAATCCTCAACGGTATCAGCTGCCCGGGCGCCTGCGCTCACAACAATGGCGGCCATCAAGATACCAAACATTGTTACTGCTTTTTCCAGTGAGGTAATTCGCATGATTACGTCCTTTTCTTTCATTTCACGGGCCCGCATTGCTGACATTCCGCCACTGCAGTCCCAATGCATTCAACGATTGATTGCGCTGCATTGCCAATAACTTCATCGTCACCTGTTGGCCGCAACTGCTAACGCAGGTGCATATAAAAGCCTTCGTTCTCACGATCGAGGTAACTGATCAGGCTGGCCAGTACCTCGGTGTCCCCTGCGGCATCCGGTGCGGGCTTGCCAGCCAATACGTCCCGCAGCTGGTCCGCGGTAAGACTGACGGCGGGCACCCCCTGCGCAAGAAGGCCAGGGCTTATCTCCAGAATACTGTTGCGTAATTCAACGGTATAACTGTCACTGGAATCGGTAAACTCAAACCCCAGCACTATGCCTTTATCTCCCGCCTTGTCCGCATCCACCTGGTAGCGCCAGCTCTCCAGTAGTTCAGGACCCGTAAGCCTGCCCTGCACTGAATGCAAGCCCATCTTTAACAGGCCCGCGGGGTTGATCTTGCCATCCAGTTCATTGGCGCCATTGAGATACCAGGCCCGAGCGATAGTATTGATTTCCTGGTAACCGCGCTGGCGCAGGCTCGCAGCCTTCAGGTGCCGGGCATCCCAGTCGTCGTTGTTGATTCGTACCAGCAGCTGGGTCAGTTCCGCGGCAAACTGCGGGTCGCCATCCTCAAAGGCCTGCTTCGCAGTCGCCAGCACCTTGTCTCGCCCACCCATCATGTCGACAAAACGCTGCGCCTTGGTCACGGGCTCGGTGGGCGCCAGGTCGGTGGAGTCACCGCCAAACCAGCTCACCCAGCCGGTATACAACTCGGGGGCGATAATAGAGGGCGTGCCGTACATTGGTCGGGTAAAAGGTGCGATATCCAGGTATGGCGGCAGTGCCTGGAACTGTTGCTGCAACTCGGCCGGGGTGTAGCCCTTGTTGATGTACCGGATACCCTGGTCCCACAGGTACTGAATCGCATCGTGGCTGGTGGTCACATAGCGCTGTATGTCCTCCCGCCCCTGGATAGGCATGATATGGGAGCCCAGCAACCACTGGGGTTTGATCTCCCGCACCCTGTCCAGGGCATCCATGTAGTTTTCCGGTAGTCGGGGCTTGGAGCCCCGGATAGAGTGGATATTCGCGAGTGCGTAGAAAAACTCATCGGCAATCAGCACCATGTCGAAATCGGGAAGGTACAGGCCGAATTCAGATATCGCCTCGCCCCCGGTATAAAACACATTGATGCGAACACCGGCGATGGTCAGCTCGGTATCTTCACTGAAAGTATCCGTGGGGGGAATATAGCCCGACTTGCCACCCAGCACCCTGGGTGAACAGCAGCCGTGATAATGTTTTTCCTCCGGAGGCAACAAGTCCGGGCCATAGTAAAATACGCCCATTATCTGGCGCGGGAGTATTGCGCCGAACTCATTGGCAACCTCTTCTTCAAAGTTGTCCCAGGCATAGATCTTCACGCTGCCATCGGCGACCTGCTCGGGGGTTACCAGCGCGGAGGTGCCGTTGTAGTGGTCGGTATGGTGATGGGAGTAAAAGATCGCCTTGATGGGTTTATCCGAGATTTTGCGAATCTCTTTTGCAACGAACGCCCCCGCTTCCACGTTGACACTGGTGTCATACACGATCAGCCCGTCATCGCCCTCTATGACCGTGCTGTTGCCTATCCAGCCACCTGGCACATGGATGGTCCAGACCGGGTACTTGCCGGCCTTGTAGGTACCCGCCTTTTCAGTGAATAGCTTCTGGTGCTCCAGGAAATAAGGCGGCCAGCTGCGCTCTACCTGGTAGGGATTTGGCGGCACCTCCGGTGCGGCAGCCAGCGCCAGCGACGTGGTGCACGCGATGAGGAATATGGCGGCAATTCGTATACCGGGAACCTTGATTCCACAATTACGGCGCATGGGCGACCTCCTTTTTTATTATGCGGACGCTGGTTATACCAGCTGCACCGGCCGTGCACCAATCAGTTACTGATAAAACCCGGCGACGAATCGACAAAGAGCCTGATGGGCCAGTTGGAGTTTTTGCCAAGCCGGATCACCAGCCCGTAGTTGTCGTTATCATAGTCGTCCAGCCATTCGTAGGTGATATCCAGTGGCTCGGGTTTTTCAGGGCGGCGACCAATCACGACGACCTCCTCGATCTCATTGGGGTCTGCCATGTACGATTTCGGAATTGCCAGCGTGACAGTGCGGGTATCGGCAGCGGCGCTATGCTCGACCTCTTTGACTTCCACCCCGGTCTCCGGATCGCGATGGCCCTTGACCAGTTGCATCCAATCGCTCTGTAATGGCTGCCCGTCGTCCTGGGCCAGGGCCAAAAGCGGGAACAGCAATACCAGCATAACCAGCAAGCGCCGATGGCAGGATAAATACATGGTGAACCTCTCTATACAATGGAAAAACCGTGATGAAGAGCATTGTGCTCGAATGCGCATGGCAAAATACATGATACCGATCAATTCTAGCAGCTGGCGTGATAACCGATACTGTAAAGACCACGACAGGAGAAATCAGCATGAGCAATCAGGAACAGATCGACTACTGGAATGGCGAAGCCGGTGAGCGCTGGGCGAAGGACGACGACACCATGGCGCGCCTGCTGGGCCCCATCAGCGAGGCACTGCTGGACCATGCGCCCCTGGCCGGCTGCAAGCAGGCGCTGGATGTGGGCTGCGGGGGTGGCAGCCAAAGCCTGATGCTGGCACAGCGGCTGGGCAATGACGCCACAGTACTGGGGGTAGATATCTCCGGGCCTATGTTGGAAGTCGCTCGCCGCAAAGCCGAAGGGCCTGCCGATGACCGGGCAGAGCTTGAGTTCCTGGAAGCCGACGCGTCAGCACCGCAAACCTTCCCCCCCGGCAGCTTCGACCTGCTGTTCTCACGGTTCGGGGTCATGTTCTTCGATGATCCGGTGTCCGCCTTTACCAATATGCGCGCTGCACTGCAGCCAGGCGGCAAGCTGGCCTTTTGCTGCTGGCAGCCGGTAAGAGACAACGACTGGGTGAGAATCCCGCTACAGGCGGCCCTGCAGCACCTGCCACCGCCCGAGCCGCCGGCGCCAAACGCTCCCGGGCCATTCGCCTTCGCGGATCCGGCGCGCGTTGAGGCTATTTTGAGTGAGGCGGGCTTTAATCAGGTGGCATTGCACCCCCTGGTAACGACGTTACAGATGGGCGAATCAGCAGGACTGGAAGAGTCCGTGCGAGAACTCGCCCGTATAGGGCCTGTGAGCCGGCTACTGACCGACCAGCCCGACGCTGTAATGGATGTAGTGTTTCCCGCCATAGAGGAAGCTTTACAGCCCTATTTCAAAGATAATGCGCTGCATCTGGAGGCGCGGGTCTGGCTTGTTACGGCGGTTAACAGCTGAGCAGCAGCCCCCGGCCGCCAGCTGTTTCCACGTGCCTGCGGCCGGTACATACGCATTGCACATGGTGGCTGCTTGCGCCTACCATGACACAAAAAAAACACTGTGCCCGTTAAATGAGTGACTGATAATGAAACTACTGCGCAAACATGTTTTCCACCTCAGTGATATCCCTCGCGACCTCGATTCGGTAATCAGCATCGACACAAAAAAGGAGATAGACCCCCGGGAAGTGGGCTTGCTGCACTCCGATGTCGATCGTATCTGGGACCATATCATCAAGGTCTACCGCACCGGCGTTCACCCCGCGATCACGGCTTGTATACGCCACCAGGGCAAGGTGCTCATGTCCCGGTCCATCGGCCATGTTCGCGGCAATGGCCCTGACGATGGACCCGGCAGCGAAAAAGTCATCGCCACGCCCGACACGCCCATGTGCCTGTACTCCACCTCCAAGGGCATCACCGCCCTGTTGATGCACATGCTGCAGGAAGACGGCTTGATCAACGTATCGGATCCGGTTGCATTTTACGCCCCCGAGTTTGCCCGCAAGGGCAAGGACAACATCACCATCCACCAGATTCTGGCGCACCGGGGCGGTATCCCGGGGCTCCCGAAAGATGTAGACATAGAGGTATTGTGGGACGAAGACCAGACCTGGGAGCTGCTATGCGACGCGGAGCCTATCATGACCGATGGCTCGAAGCTGGCCTACCACGCGATTACCGGTGGTTTTGTGCTCGAGCGCGTGATGCGCAGTGTCACCGGCGACGACATCAATGCCTACATTAGCAAAAAAATTCGCGAGCCAATGGGCATGAAGTACTTCACCTATGGCATAGAAGAGGAACACCTGGGCGACATCGCTGCCACCTATGCCACTGGGCCACGCCCCGGGCCATTGCTGGGCGCCTTTATCAAGCGTGCCCTGGGTACCGACATCGTCTCACTGGAGCAGATATGCAACGACCCGCGCTTCCAGGAGGCCATTATTCCCGCCGGCAACCTGGCGGGCACGGCGGAGGAGACATCCCGCTTCTTCCAGATGATGCTTAATGGCGGCAAGTTTGGCCGGCGGCGTATTTGCGCCGCCAGCACAGTGGCCCGGGCCGTACAGGAGTTTGGCTCGCGCACGGTAGACAGAACACTGTTTATTCCCATGCGCTACAGCGCCGGCCTGATGCTGGGAGATGAGCCTTTCGGCGTGTGGGGACCCAACAGTCGACATGCCTTCGGCCACCTGGGCCTGATCAACAAATTTGCCTGGGCCGACCCCCAGCGGGACCTGGCCGCCTCCGTGCTCACCTCGGGCATACCTATCATCGCGCACCACATACCCCCGCTGATGAACACAATACGCAGCATCGCCAATACGATTCCCGTTATGGAAAGCCACCCGGCGCCCTTCGCTTTGGAGCTGGGCTAGAAAACAACGGGGGGTAAGTCATCCAGCCGCCCCCCTTGCAATAAATTGCATTGGTGGCGGATCTCGGGCTGAGCGGGGTTAAATCGTAAGCGCCGGTTTATCGCACACCTATTTGATGATCGCCTGTACTTGCCGAAAGGCCGGGTGATCGGAATCGCCCATAAGTTCAAACAGGGCCATCTCGGTACTGGTGAGGCCCGCGCCGCTGGCGGCCATCTTGCGCAGGCCCACGCCACGGTTGGTGGCGATGCGCGAGGCAACGGCGTCTTCTACCACTTCCACGGTGTAACCCTTCGCTACCAGGTCAATCGCCGTCAGATAGACGCAGACATGCGCCTCCATCCCAACGAGTATCACCTGTCTAGAGCCAGTTTGCTCCAGTGCCGCCATGAACGCCGGGCTGCCAGTGCAGCTGAACGTGGTCTTCGCGATGGGTTGCAGATCATCCATCAGGCTGGCGACCTCCGGGATGGTCGGGCCCAGCTTGTCAGGGATCTGCTCTGCCCACAGGATGGGCAGTGCGAGGGCTTTCGCCCCGTTTATCATGCGCTGAATGTTGGCGAACACCGTCTCCTTGTCCGCCATCAGCTGGGCCAGTTTGCCCTGCACATCCACCACTACCAGAACTGCAGTATCGGTTGTTAACATGAAGGCCCCTATTCCTGATCGATGGTGACAGGGCCGCGGCGGTGCTCGAGGCCGCGGCTGGAATCCACCGTCAACCAGAGAGCGCGCAGCATATTTACGGCAGCCATACTCAGGTGTTGTTCCGCCGCACCCAGGGCCAGCTCCGCCGCCTGCTGCTTCTGCACCGGGCTGAGATGGGCCGCCTTCTGGCGCATTTCAGCATCGACGCTGTCCAGCAGTTGTTGTATTTCCCGGGCGACCTCATCGGTCGCCAGGCGCAACTCCTGTCGGAAATGTTCAATATCGCCCGGCATGGCGACGATCGCTTTGGCGCCCTTGAAGGTCATGCGCGCAGGCAATGTGGCAAGATCAAAGCCGAGTGAAACCATTTTTCCAAGCATGGACCAGTCCTCTTGAGACGTGCTTTGCCCAATTATAAGGCCTGGGCGAGAGGATTAGTACGCCGGAGGATCAAAGGGAAGATGTCCACCGCGGGCGCGCAACCAGTTCAAGGCGGCCAACACGCCCGGACGCCCCACCAGCCAGCGCTCCAGCTGGTACTTCCCGGGAAAGTTCATCAGTAACAACCCCACGAGCAGTGTCAGCAATCCCTGCCCTGGCATCACCAACAGGACTATCCCCAACAGCACCAGTAGCGCCCCGAGAATATTTTTCAAGCCGCCCAATAACAGCGCATACCAGGGAGCGTCCGCCGAAGAGCGCCAAACCGCCCGGTGCGCCTGGTTGAAATAGTCGTGGGGCAGGCGCGCCACGACCCAGGGCACACCCATCACAGCGGCCACCAGGCCTGCCAGGGACAGGCCGCTGGCCCACCACAACAACGTTTCCAGACGAGGGTCCATCAGTCTCCAATGCCAGTTGACCGGGGTGTAGCCTTACTCAAGACAGGCTACAGCCGGGTTGCTTTGTGAATATTACCAATCAACAGCATCAGGATCATTGTTTCCAACAGAAAGAAGGTAAAATGCGCGCACTAAAACAAGGCAGGCTGAAAAGCCTGCCCAAGCTATCAAGAAATACAAAAGGGGCGATACATGAAAGCAAGACTGGTTTCAAAACGAAAGGCAATGTCTTCAGGCATCGCACTTGCACTGAGCTGTGCTTTTGCAGCATCCACTCAAGCGGCAGTGATTATTCCGGAAAAAACCGGTTTCAGTGGATACATCAACCTTGGCGCCGGCGCCGTTTCCGCCAAATCGAATATGCTGGCCAGCACGCTGAACGGCAATGTCGACCTGGGCGACAAGCGCATCAAAAACCTTTCCGACTCGCCCAACAGCAGTGAGGGCGGCGCCATACCGTCGGCGAACTTCGAGCTCTCCTATACCTTTGCCAGCACTCGCACCCAGCTGCATATTGGTAACCTGCTGGAAAACTTCCTCAATATGGAGTTGAACACTCTGGCTGGCGTACGCCAGGACATCGGCAATGCGGGAAATATCGGTGCCAGCTTCCAGACTACCAGTATCAGTACCGAGGTATGGCGCGACCCCTACCTCACCAACGCAAAACGTCAGGATACCGATCGCACCGCCAAGGGCTTTAACGTCTACTGGCAGCAAATCATGGGCAGCGGGCTGGAGCTGAAATACTCGACCTCCGAAGTGGATATTGACAAAGAGCGCAGTGGCGAAAGCCTGCCCCTTACCAAAGCCCAGCGCAAGTTACTGGACCGCAACGGCGATGTCGATCGCTTCACCATGTCTTACGAGTTTGCCTCGGATGACAACCGTCATATTGTTACCCCGGCCATCGCTTATGTGGACAGGGACCTGGACGGTGAGGCCATGGCCAACGACGGCGGTACGGCCTCCGTTAACTACATCTACACCCATAGCGACCGATGGCGTTATGTGATCAATGCTTCCTATGGCGACTTTGACTACAAGGAAACCAACCCGATCTACGGTGAGGAAGACAGCTCCAACAGCTATGGTGTCAGTGGCACTGTGTTCTACAGCGAGCCCTTCGGCCTGAAGAAATGGGCTTTCAACACCACTGTCGGCTATTACGAGGAAGACAACGATATCGATTTCTACGATAACGAAGTGGGTATCGTCGTTTTTGGGATGTTCCGCAAGTTCTAGACGGCAAATCATGCCCCTAGCGACACAGGCTCCCCGAGGGGGCCTGTATCGATCTCGATGTATTACCCGGCTCCCCTCCTCTCATCCTGACGCTGCAGCACTGCCTGCCTGTTCCCAAGCATGAAATTATCCGTTCTGGACCAGTCCCTCGCCCGCTCTGCCGACCAGGCACCAGCTGCCCTGCGCGAGACTATAAAAATGGCGCAGTGGTGTGAACAACTGGGTTATGAGCGCTTCTGGGTGTCCGAGCATCACGCCTTTCCCGCAGTTGCCGGCAGTGCCCCGGAGGTTCTGCTGGCGGCCATAGGCGCAGCCACCAGCACAATTCGTATCGGCTCCGGCGGGATCATGCTGCCCCACTACAGCGCCTACAAGGTGGCGGAGGTTTTTTCCCTGTTGGCCAGCCTGTACGCCGACCGGGTAGATCTCGGGGTAGGCCGCGCACCCGGCGCCGACATGTCGACAGCGGTGGCCCTGGCCACTGACGGCAGACCGAAATTCGAACGTTTCCCCGAGCTGGTAGAAAAGCTCAGCGACTATCTCTGGAACGACCAGGCCAGCCCTGTCGTAAGCCCGAAAGCAGCACACCCTGTCCCGCTATGGATGCTGGGCTCCAGCCCCGACAGCGCAGTACTGGCGGCCCAGCGGGGTCTGCCCTACAACCTGGGGCTGTTTATCAACCCCCAGGCGGATCCACGACTGATCGGGCTGTACAAATCCCGCTTCCAGCCCAGCGCAATGCAAACCGAACCCTACGCCATACTCAGTATCAGTGTATTTTGCGCCGACACGCTGGAGCAAGCCCAGGCACTGCAATTAACCCACGACCTGAACCTGTTCAGATTCTTTTCGGGACAGTCCAACGGCGCGTCCCTGACACCACAGCAAGCGCTGAACTACCCTGTCGGCCCGCGCGAGCAGGCCTTCATTGCGAGCCGCGAAAGCAGCAGGGCGGCCGGTACGCCGCAGCAGGTGAAGGAGCAGGTGCAAGCCCTAGCGCAGCTGCACCACGCGGACGAGATTATGGCGGTGACGAATATGTACTATTTCGAAGACCGCAAGCGGTCGTTTCAGTTGCTCAAAGAGGCGTTTGCCTGAAGGCTTGAACTCGCCCCCCGCAGCGATGTCCACGCCCCAATCAGCGGTGGCAAGCTGTCGTTCACTGCAGCGGAACTAGCGCAATTTGGGTCGGGCTGCGGCTCTGGCTCTGGCGGTCCCTTTGGCTTTGGCTTTGGCTTTTGTCTTGGCCTTTGTTTTAGCCTTTACTTTTGCTTTTGTTTTAGCCTTTGCTTTTGTTTTAGCCTTTGCTTTTGTTTTAGCCTTTGCTTTCGTTTTAGCCTTTGCTTTCGTTTTAGGCTTTGCCTTTGCCTTAACCCTGGTTTTCGCCTTTGAAGCAGCCTTTGTCTTTAGCTTCGCTTTCGGCTTCTTTTTTGCCTTAGCCTTCGTTTTTGGCTTGGCCTTCACCTTCGCTTTGGCCTTCGCCTTCGCTTTGGCCTTCGCCGCTGTCCCGGCGTGTCCGGACTTTCCTCTTGCGGCACCAGCACTGGCTGGCTTGCGGGCCGCAGGCATACTGATACCTGCCGCGTCCTCCAACTCGACCAGGGAATCCTCCAGGTAATCGATAAAGCGCTGCACCTGGGGCAGCGTGCGGCGACAGGCCATAATGCCGAAATCCACCTGTGTGTCGTAAGTCACCAGGGTAATGTTAAGCGCAATACCCTCCGTGACGATCGAGGCAGGGTAAATACCCTCCAGCCGTGCGCCGTTCCAGTACATGGGCTGGCGCGGGCCCGGTACGTTGGAAATCACGGTGCTGTAGGGAGGGAAACGGCTCCCCAAACCCATGGGTATCAGCACCAGGCCCGGCAGCTGGATCAACTGCATAAACAGTGAGGCCTCAGTCGAGGACATATCCTGCAACATCGCCTTGCCCGCTTCCATCGACGCCTTGATTGCCCTGAAGCGTTTGACCGGGTCCTTGATATTGGTGGCCAGATCGGCGCTGATTGCACCCACCGCATTGGATGAGTCGACATCACCGGGCCGGCGCAATGACACCGGCACCATGGACTTGAGTGATTTGGCAGGGAGCTCCCCATGATTAAGCAGGAAGGTCCGCAATGCACCGGCGCACATGGCCAGTACCGCGTCATTGAAGGTGCCATCCAGCGCCTTGCCCACCGCGCGAATTCGCGCAAACGGCCAGGACTGGGCGACGAAGCGGCGGGCGCCGTCTACCTTGGTATTGATAGTGGACTGGGGAACGTCTTTCCAGGGTACGACCAGCGGCCCGCCGCGGCCCATCCAGGCGCCGGCATATTGCCGCACCCCACTCAACAGGTGTGCACCGCTGTCAAAGGTAGCCTTGATCATCTCGGTAACGTTGCGCAATTCCTGCTCGGAAGGCGGCGCCAGCTGCAGGGCCTCAACGTAGCGGTCCCGGGCAGCCATCGACAGCGGCGAGTGGTGAATGCGCTCCGTGGGGTCCGGGGAATACATACTCTGGGTGAGATGGATAGAACGCACCCCGTCGATCGCCGCGTGATGGAACTTCGAGTACACCGCAAACTGGCGGTCCTGCAGCCCTTCAATCAGGTGCATTTCCCACAGCGGCCGATTGCGGTCCAGCAAGGTACCGTGCAGCCTCGAGACCAACGCAAACAGTTCCCGAAAACGCCCCGGCTTGGGCAGGGCGGAGTGGCGGATGTGGTATTCCAGGTCCAGCGAATTATCCGGCTCCCAGAACAGCGGCCCAAGCATACCCAGGCGACCGACCTTAAGCTTGTCGCCGAAAGGAGACTGCAGGGCGTCGGCCGTACGCATATTGTCTGCCAGTCCGTGCAGAAACTCTTGTTCATTGGCACCCTCTGGCAGGGTAAACAAGTTGAAACCGCCCACATGCATGGGGGTTTCCCGGCTCTCCAGCATGAGAAACGCGCTGTCGATGACACTCAGTTTTTTCATTATATAAATCACCGTTAGTGAAGGCCGGCAGTGTAGGGCCTTGAGATAAATGTGATTTAGAGTGTAGCAGTTAGACGTGCGCGGTACAGCACTGGAGCAGAACAGCGTGGGCCAGACGTGGTTGCGGCGCCACAAAGGGCGCCGCAAATATTTCCAGCATGGTTTCCAGGCTCACTGCGCGGCGCTGACTGCCCCGGTCGCAGGCTCATAGACCAGCACATCGTCATCCAGGCGAAGCGCCGGCAGCGTGTCTTTCTCGATATAGTAATCCCCAACAAAATTCCAGGGTTCATGATCCCCACGCAGGGGCATCAGATGTTTTCCGCGCTGCATATAGCCAGCGTTGAAGTCTTCATCATCCACCCAGCCATGGATCTCCATATTCTTGTCCTGCTCGCGCAGGGTCGGGGTGCAGCTACCTGCGCCAGTGTCATCCATATAGTTGAGCAAGCGACACACGTAGTCATTCACCAGGTCGACACGCATGGTCCAGCTGGTACGCAGGTAGCCAAACATCATGGCCATATTGGGCACGCCGGAACACATGATACCGTGATAGCTGAATACCTCGCCAAAGTTGACCGGCTCACCATTAACATCAAAAGCAATATCACCCATGGAACACAGGTTGAACCCGGTTGCGGTGATAATGATATCGGCCTCCAGAAGTTCGCCGGATTTGGTGAGAATGCCCTCCGGTGTAAACCGGTCTATATGATCTGTGACCACGGACACCTTACCGGACTTGATGGCCGCGAACAGATCGCCGTCGGGTACGTAGGCCAGGCGCTGCTGCCAGGGCCGGTAACTGGGGGTAAAATGAGACATGTCGAAGTCATCTCCCAGGTATTCCCGAATCACCTTGAACAACTCCTCCTTGATCATCTCCGGCTGGGATACCGAAAACTGCTGAACATCCTTCGCCAGCTTAAGGATGCTGCGCCGCACTATTTCGTGCACCCACTCCTCGGGGACATCCAGCTCACGCAGCTGGTCAGCCAATTCGTTGCGGTTTTCGCCGGTCCAGAAGTAGGTGGGAGAGCGTTGCAGCATGGTGATGTGTGAGCAATCGTCCGACATGTTTGGAATCAGCGTGGCGGCAGTGGCCCCCGAACCGATCACCACTACCCGCTTGCCGGCATAGTCGAGGTCTTCCGGCCAGGTCTGGGGGTGCACGATCGGTCCCTTGAATTCATCCATGCCTTTCCACTCGGGCGTATAGCCCTGTGAATGCCGGTAGTAGCCCTGACACATCCACAGAAAGTTACAGGAGAATTGCACTTCCTCGCCCGTGTCATTGCGTCTGGCCGTTACAAACCACAACTGGTCGTCACCCGACCAGGAGGCGGTCAGTACCTCGTGCTGGTAGCGGATATGCTGATCAATATGATCGTCTTCCATCACCTCTTCGAGGTACTCGAGAATCGCTTCACCTGAGGCAATGGGTTTGCCCGTCCAGGGCTTGAAACCATAACCAAAGGTGTACAGATCGCTGTCAGAGCGAATACCGGGATAGGTGTGCTGTCGCCAGGTACCGCCGAAAGACTCCTTGGTGTCGAGCATGACAAAACTCTTGCCAGAGCACTTTTCAAGCAACTGGTGCGCGGCGCCAATGCCGGAAATGCCGGCGCCAACGATCAACACGTCAAAGTGCTCAGCCGTGGCCGGCGCAGTGGCGGCCCTTGCGGTATTCTCTCTCATTGCGTCACCCTCTCAAGTACATATCCAATAATGTCTTCCCTACCAATATAGCGTAGGCGTTTACCCGTAAATTAGGAATTGCAGTTTGAGCCACATTATTGATAAATTGGGCCAAATTAGCCTCTTCGAGCATTATGACCTTAAACGAGAGCGTCATCGCCAGCGGCAATCTCGCTACGAGTCGCCGCACCGTCATGAGTGTTCTGGGACAGTGCGTCCTGTTCGGCATTGACGAGGTTCGCACCCGGGCGATATTTACCCGGGCGGGACTGCCCTCTCGCGCGCTGGAAGAGCTGGACTTCCCCATATCGCTGGACCAGGAACTGGAAATTTGCAACGCGCTGGTTGGCAACCTGCCCCCCCATCGCTCACCACTGGTTGCTGTATTTAACGCAACGCACAACGTAGGTATAGAAATGCTCGGTGTCCTGGGCATGGCAATGCGCCACGCCGGCAATGCGGTCGAGGCCCTGACCACCTGCCTCAGCTACCCGCAATTGACCGGGGGCCACTCCCGCTTCAAGGTCTGGCAAAAGCCGGGCCAGCTGCTGTTCTCTTTCACCATGGACCGCCGCCCCGTTATTCGCTCGGCTACCGAGCCCGAACTGGACAGGCTGGTGCAATATTGCCTGGCACTGGACCTGGTGATGTCGATGCGAAATATCGACTGCATTGTGCATTCCGGTCGCCTGCCTCAGCGCATCGCCTTGCCATTCCAGCAGCCCGATGACTGGCATGAATTATCGGTGGAGCTCCCGTGCCAGGTCGACTTTAGCCAACCCGAGGCCTGCATAGCCTACCCGGCAGACATAGCGGACTTGCCTCTGCCCGATGCCAATCCCTTACTGTTTCGATCCTACGTGTCCATCGCGCAAAAACAGTCACAGATGCTGGCTGAGGAATTCAGTCTGGCGGAGCGCGTCACGCGCTGGCTGTGGGCGTATACCCCACCGCCAAAACGGGGGGAGATCGCCGACTTGCTGGCCATTTCGGCACGCAACCTGAGCCGCCAGTTGCAGCGAGAGGGCACGTCGTATTCCCAGTTGCTTACCCAGGTGCAGGAGGAGCGGGCAAAGAACTTCTTGCGCGACCCCAGCTATACGGTGGCCGAGATCAGCGACAGGTTGGGTTATGCCGAGCCCCCTGTATTTTCTCGCGCGTTCACTGGCTGGACGGGCCAATCTCCCAATCGATGGCGCAAGCTAGGCCACTAGCTACCACCGGATTAAATATAGACTTATTTTACATTTAGGTATATATTTAGACCTTGCAGATACCGGAGTTAACAACTGATGAGCAACGCCCTCGCCCAGCAATCCGATGCCGCACTGATTACCCACGCCTTTATCGAGGCGGGACGTGAGCTCGGCATGACACTGGGACAACTGACCGGGGTGATCGGTGTCAGCCAGTCTGCCATGAAAAACTATTCCCGTGGCTCAGCCAGCATCAGCTCCGCCAAAGACCAGGAACTCGCCCTGGGATTCATTCGGGTATACCGCGCCCTGTTTGCTGTTCTGGGTGGTGACCGCGAGCAGATGCAGCACTGGATGCGCACCCCAAACCGCCACCTGAACGGTCAACCACCCCAGGCACTGGCGACAAACTATCAGGGCCTGGCAGAACTGAATGTATATCTTGATGCCATGCGGGGGCGTCTTTGATACCAGAAGCGCTTTTGACGATCGCACCGTCGAGCGGTCAAGTCTGGCGCATTGTAGAAAACCAGGAAGAGGCTGCCACCCGTCGCATCACACGCTCAGCCGATGAACAGTCCCGCCTGGAGGAGTTGCTGGACCAGAATAAGCCGGCCTACCTGCCCGGTACTGAGCAGCTTCACTGGTTGCTGAAAACACCCTTTCGCTACCCACCACTGCGCCACGGCTCACGTTTCGGCACGGCGTTTTCGCCCGGTATTCTGTATGGCTCTCGCGAGTTGAGTACCGCAATGACGGAATCAGCCGTGTACCTGTGGCTGTTTCGCGCGGCGCCAGCGAAGCTGGGGCCACTGGAGAGGATCTGCGATGGCAGGACCGCGATTCAATTCAGCATATCCCATGACAAGGTCAGCGATCTCACCACGGCTGCGGCAAGACCCCATCGCCACAAAATCTGTGCTCCTGATGACTACACCTTTTCCCAGGCGTTGGGTAACCGCCTGCGGCATAACGATACCGCAGCGATCTGGTTCCATTCTGCCCGGGCAAAGGTCGGTATTAACTGCGCTGTAATGGACCCGCAGGCTATCCCCGACGGCACCGAGCCCACCGCGCAGCACTGGCAGCTCCAACTGGACTCCACTTCATGCTGGTGGGGCCGTCCCGGACACAACTCTTTCGAAGTTCGCTATCAGGACGTGGCGGACGGATCAGGACAGATACCCCACCCCGCACTCTGAAACAAAAGATGCGTCATTGAATACCCCCCGCTTAACCAGGCAATGCAGTCGCCTCAATCCCCGAGGTAGTGATCCTCATCAAAGGTCTTGACCAGGTGCGGGTAAAAAACGGTGAGCGTGGTCACGGTCATGCCGTTGATAAAGCCCTCGGGAAACAGAACCAGCAGTACCAGCGGCCAATTTTGCAGTGCTTCCGAGACCCACGCCTGCTGGCCGCATAACAGGAGCACGCCCAGCGCGGTCACTATGGTGGCCAGCATGGCCACAATGCCGCCTCCAAAACCTGCGCCCAGCAGATACAGAAAAAGATTATTCGAACGCAGCTCGCGCACCAGGTGTACAACCCAACGGGAGACAAGTGCCGGCGCCACCACCGTTGCCAACCATGCAACCGGCACACCACGCGGGGACTCGCCAATCAGCAGCGCATATATCAGCGTGGCAATCGCACCCACCAGCAGCGAAAAACGCAAGCCAACCAGTGTGACCAGCGCGGTGATCCCAAGGAAATGCAGCCACAAATTCTCGATAATATGGACTGACATTAACCACACCACCACACAGGCAAATATACCGCCCAGCAACAGGTGCTGCCGCGCAGGCACCTCGCGCACCGCTGCCCAAGATGCGTATAGAGTACACAGGCCACAGCAACAGAACATCAGCAGACTACTGGTAACCACCAGCCAAAACGGCACCAGCTCACTCGCTATAAACACGACGTCAATTCAACATATGTGAGTTACTCTTTGGGCGCGTCTTCATGCAGCAGATTGTCATCGACATCAGAGGAGTCATGATCTGCGCGCAACTGCGCCATCGCTGCGACTTCCGGTGAGTCCTCCGATACCGGGGAATGCTCCACCGGTTCAGGCACACCGGAAGCCGGTGGTTCAATGGAGGGAGCATTCGCCACAGGCGTCAGGCTGGACTCGGTCAGCAAGGCATTTTCACCGCTGATACGCAATCGGTAAATAGGCTCTGGCATATCGAAATCAGCCTTCTGGAATGCGGCTTTCACCCGACGGACGGTTTCACTGCGCACCGATGAGTAGTTGGACTCGGTTTGATCGATCCAGGCATAAAATCGTAACACAACATTAGAGTCTCCCAGGGAATGAATCTGCGCACTGGCGGAAGGGCTGGCAAGGACACCCGGGGAATCCTGAACCGTATCCCTGCCCAGACGCAGCGAGTCCAGCAGGTTAACATCGGTACCCACCCCCACTTCAAAGAGAAACCGACGGTTGGGGTTGCGGCTGTAGTTGACGATAACTCCCTTGTAGACCATGGAATTGGGTATGCGTATGTGATTGCCATCAAAGCTCATCAACACCGTTGCCCGCGATGTTAGGCGCAGCACCAGCCCCTCGTGCCCGTCGATAACGACATGGTCGTCGGGCGAGAACGGTTGCCTTAAACTCAGCAAGATACTGGCGATATAATTTTCAACTGTATCGCGTATGGCAAAACCCACTGCTAGACCGGCCAGCCCAAGTGCGCCAAGTACTGACCCTATAACGGAGGTGGCATCGGCAATTTCCAGGGCAATAATGAGACCCACCACAGTAATGGCGACCCGGACGATCTGGCGAAGAAGGTCGCCGATAAAGACATTGGGGGCCCAGCGGGAAAAGTAGCCTCGCTCACGTGTTAGCCAGCGCGCGATGAACCAGAATGCAACGAACACCAACAGCGCCACCAACAGTACCGGCAGGAACTGCAGCAGACCCAGGCCCTTTTGCGCCAGGTCCTGCCAGATCGCCTGCAATTTGCTGCCGACATCGCGGTTGTAGAGCAACTCGTTCTGGACACTCACCACATCCGCAGTCCGGGCAGCCAGCTCCAGCGCCCGCTCTTCGTCCGCCCTTTCTCCGATCTCGCCGCGCAGGGTGACGATACCCTCCTCTACAACAACCTCGATACTCTGTAGCCCTTCCAGGTTGGAATAAATATTGCCAAGGCGTCGCTTGATGCGAGCGTCGCTGCCGGGGTCGGTAGTTACGTTGATTGGGGTATCGACTCGCTCTTCTTCCTGCGCATGCAATGGCAGCGCAGGAACAGCAAGCACTATGAGCACTAGCAGGCTACCCTGACGGGCAATTTCCGCGAGTCGTGATGGCCGCCTGGTCAACTCTGCCAGTCTCTCCAGCGAATCGACAAGCGCAATCAACACCGGGATATTGCCGCGGATAAACTGTCTGGCCGGCGCATAGAACGCCTTCAGGATACCGTCGAAATCCGTGTGCCTGGGGCGAAGCTTGTCTCGCAGTAACCAGATGTAGTGTTTCATCTTGCGTTCCTTGCCCTTCTCGCAACCGTATACAAGACGATCGAACAGAAGGAATATCGCCTCGCCCGGAATCTGGAAAAGCTGGTGGAACTATAATAGCAGTGAATAGCGCGGGGCGGTCCCACTTGTGCGCTAGCGCCCAGGGATTCGGCCACCCACGTTAGTGAGCAGCCCTCAACCTGGCGGCAACTCCCAGACAGTCCAGGGAGGGTCGCCCGAGCGAGTCTCGGCCCTGTAAAAGACGATTTATGACTGGGCGCCATTGTTCACATCAAGGTTGAAGTAATTGTCGCCGCTGCCATTTTCCTGATACGAGATGTTGCCGCGAAACTCGAAATCCTGGCTCGCAGCTTACCACCACTTTGCTGTTTGATATTTCGGATTGTCCCGCTGGTCGGTAGCGGAATACAGGGATCTATTGCAGCCGCCGCTGGACGAACACTGTGGCCGTGGTCAGGGTGACCGCCGCAATAATCAGCATGGGCCAGACATTGCTCCATACATCTGCCGCCGGCATGGATTTCAGGAACGAGCCCTGCACAATAATCAGGAAGTGTTTCAGCGGACTGGCCTGGGCGAGGTACTGCAGAAAGAGGGGCATATTTTCTATCGGCGTGGCAAAACCCGAAATCATGATGAGCGGCGTCAATGACAGGAAAATACCCAGCACCGCCTGCTGCTGGGTATTGGCCAGAGAAGAGATCACCAGCCCCACACCCACCACCGACAGCACGAAGGGAAACATGGCGGCGAACAACAATAGCAAGCTGCCATAGAAGGGTATCCCAAAGGCAAAAACTGCAATTGCCACTATGATCATGCCGACAATACCCCCAGCCACCAGTGCCGGTATGGTTTTACTGACAATGATTTCCAGCGGTGTGCTGGGAGACACCAGCAGTTGGTCGAAGGTCCCCAGCTCCCGCTCCCGGGAAATGGACAACGAGGTGATCATCAGGGCGATAATCATCGACAGGCTGGCGGCCAGGTTGGGCACCATAAACCAGCGATAATCGAGATTAGGATTGAACCAGTGTCGTACGGGAGCGCCGGGCGGCTCAATAAACTGCGGATCAGAACGGGCCAGTTCCAGTCCCAACTCCAGCGCGATGGCAGTCAGGTAGGAAAATGTCACCTGGCCCGCATTGGCGCGCCGCCCGTCGATAATCACCTGCAGATCGGCGGGGTTGCCCGCCGCGACATCGCGGGAAAAATCCGCCGGAAAATGCAGGCCCAACAACACCTGCCGCCGCTCCAGCCTCGCGGTGAAATCCCCCATATTGTCCAGGTGGACAACCTCCCCCACAAAACTGGCAGCACTGACACGACTCACCATTTCCCGAGACCAACGACCTGCATCTTCATTGATAATCGCCAGGTCCACATTGCGCACTTCCAGGGTGGCGGCCAGCCCGAAGACGGTGACCTGCATCACGGGGATGCCAAACAACATGGCGCGCACACGGGGATCACGCAGGAACAGGCGAAACTCCTTTACCACCGAGGCGAGGAGGCGGCCGAGCATCAGTCCAGCCTCTTCTTTGACTTGAGCCGGGTGATGCCAAAGAACAACGCCCCCACAGCCAGCATTGAGGCGATGTCGCGCAGGAACAGCGGCCAGACATCACCCGCCAAAAACACCGTCTGCAAACTGGAGACAAAATAGCGGGCCGGGATAAGGTAAGTAATCTTCTGGATCAGCCAGGGCATGCTCTGGATTTCAAACAAAAAACCCGACAGCAGGAATGAGGGCAAATAGCCGGTCATTACCGCCAGCTGTGCCGCCATAAACTGGTTTTTTGAAACAGTAGAAATCAGTAGCCCCTGGCCCAGCGCAGGGACCAGGAAGGTTGCGCTTATCAGCATCAGGGCCGCGAAGGAGCCAACCATGGGTAAACCCAGCACCTGCACCGCCAGGAACGCACAGCCCGCCGTGGCAACGAACCCCAATACAAAATACGGCAGCAGCTTGCTGAGAATAATTTCCCCCAGGGTCGCGGGTGTTGCGAGCAGCGCTTCCATAGTGCCGCGCTCCCATTCGCGCGACACTACCAGGGCGGTCAGCAGTGTACCTATCATGGTCATCACCACGGCAATCGCACCCGGCACCAGGGTGCGCCGACTCTCCAGCTCGGCGTTGAACCAGAAACGCTGCTGCAGCTGTATGCCCGTCGCAGAGGAACCGCCTATGCCCCGGGAAGACAACCAGCCCGCAAATGCACCCTGCAGGTATGCGGCGGTGAACGTGGAGGTGTTGGGGTTTGACGCGTCGGTAACTATCTGGATGGCCGAGCTGCCCTTTCCCTCCAACAGTCTCGCCTCGAAATCCGCCGGGATGACCGCAAAGGCCTCCAGCTCGCCGGAGACCAGTTTGCTCTCAACCTCGTTGCGGTGGCGAGCCGGGGTAACATGCAGGTAGGGCGTGGCAGCAAAGGCCGCCGCCAGCGCCCGGGCCTCGGCCCCGTCACTTTCAAGCACCACCCCCACCTTGACGTCCTGCACATCCAGCGACACAGCAAAGGCAAACAGGAACAGCAGTATCGGGGGCAAAACAAAGGTAATCAGCAGCGCGGCCGGGTCCCGCAGAACCTGGTAACTTTCTTTCCTGACCAGGGCCAACAGCCGTCTCACGCTGCCCGCCCTTTATTGTCTTCCAGCGCATTCTGCCGCTCGATAAGGCGAATAAATGCCTGCTCCATGGTCGGGTCGGGCAAGGCTTCATCGGTGACCATTGTCTTGAGCTGGTCCGGGGTATCCAGTGCGATAAGCTGTCCGCGATTGACCAGGGCAACCCGGTCGCAATACTCGGCTTCCTCCATAAAATGCGTGGTCACCAGCACGGTAACGCCCTTGCCCACCAGACCGGTGATGTGAGTCCAGAACTCCCGGCGGGTGATGGGATCCACCCCGGAGGTGGGCTCGTCGAGGAACAACACCTTGGGCCTGTGCATCAGCGCGCAGGCCAGTGCCAGGCGCTGCTTGAAGCCCAGCGGCATATCATCGGGGGAAACATCGAGCATGGGCTCCAGCTCGAACAGCTCTATCATCTCCCGCACACGCTCTTTGCGAAGTGCGCGTTTAAGACCATACACACCGGCAAAAAAATCCAGGTTCTGGCGCACCGACAACAAACCATAGAGGGAAAACTTCTGCGCCATATACCCCAACTGGATCTTGGCCTTGCCCGGGGAATCCCTCAGGTTCAACCCCACGACTTCAGCGATGCCCGACGTGGGCTTGATCAGGCCGCACAGCATTTTGAAGGTGGTGGATTTGCCCGCGCCGTTGGGACCCAACAGACCCAGGATTTCGCCCTGTTGCACATCAAAACTGACGTTGTTGGTGGCGGTAAAATCGCCAAACCGCCTGGTCAGTTCGTGGCAGCGCACCATCACCCCCTCCCTGGGCGCTATGGGTTCCATTCGCTCAGCAATGGATGACACCCCGCCGGGGCCACCGCCGAGCAGGTCTATAAACGCGTCCTCAAAGCGCGGCGGCGTCTGCACCAGGTTCGCCTCATAATGGTTGGCCAGCACCGAAACCTCTTTCACTGTTGCGCCTTCCGCCAGCACCAGACGAACCGATGCCCCCTGGATAACCCCATCGCGCACACTGGGCAATTGCAACCCGCGGGTCAGTGCTTCACGCCGATTGCCGGTAATATCGCGCATCAGGTAACTCCGTCCGTGCAGTCTGGATGTCAGGTCATCCGGGGCGCCTGCATAGACAATTTTGCCATGGTTGAGCAACAGCACATCCTGGCAACTCTGGGCTTCATCCAGGTAGGCGGTAGACCACACCACCGCCATACCAGCGGCCACGAGTTCCTGCACCATACGCCACAGGTCCTGGCGACTGACCGGGTCTACCCCCACGCTGGGCTCGTCGAGCAACAGAACCTGGGGCCGAGCCATGAGGGCGCAGGCCAGTCCCAGTTTTTGCTTCATACCGCCGGACAGCGCCCCGGCCAGGCGTGCGGAGAAAGGCTCCAGGCCGGTAAAGTCCAGCAGTCGCGCGAAGAGTTCGCCATCGGGGCCGGCATCAAGTTTCCGTAAGTCTGCATATAGTTGCATGTTTTGCATAACCGACAGATCTTCGTAGAGACCGAAGCGCTGGGGCATATAGCCCGTCAATTCATTAATCACATCGGGCTGGTTTGCCACGTCGTGACCGCACAGCGTTATAGATCCCTCGGTAGGCAGCATCAGGGCGGCCAGGCAGCGCATCAGGGTCGTTTTGCCGGCGCCGTCAGGGCCGACGACACCGGTCAGGCGCCCGCCCAGAATGTGGGCATTGATACCGTCCAGCGCAGCGGTCTCACCGAAACGCTTGACCACACCGGTGATGAGGATTTCGATCGCCATGATCGACTCAGCCCGGGGGGAAGGAGATCGTTACCGGCATGCCCTGCCGCAGGTCATCGCCCGCCTCTGGTATTACGATTCTAAGGCGATACACCAGGTCTGTTCGCAGCTCGGGGGTTTCCACGGATTTGGGTGTAAATTCTGCCCGGGGAGAAACAAATCCTACCTGCCCGGTATATTCCCTGTCAGAAGAGTCAGTGGTGACAAGCAACTTCGCCCCCGGCACCACTTTGCCAAGATGAGACTCGTCCACATAGGCGCGCACGTAAACCGTATCAGTGAGCGACAGGGTATATACGGGCGCGCCCACAGCGACAATCGCCCCGGGTTCGCGCACGCGGGTGAGGATAACGCCGTTGCCGGGAGCCTTCAGTTCGGTATCCTGCAATTGGGTACTCGCCTGTTCACGCTGTGCCTCGGCACCGGCCAGAGCCGCCTCCGCGGCGAGGATATCCTCGGCCCGGGCGCCTTCCACTGCCAATGCCAGTGCCTCCCGGCTGGCGGCGAGTCTTGCAGAGGCTTCATCCCGCTGCGCCACTGCACTGTCCAGCAAACCCTGGCTGCTCAACCCCTTGTCGGTCACCTCTCGTTGCCGCCGGTATTCCTGTTCGGCATTTTTCAGTGCCGCCTCCGCCTCTACTACCCTGGCCCGCGCCTGCTCTATCTCCTGTGGTCGCGATCCGGTGCGCAACACGGCGAGTCGCGCTCTGGCCTCGGCCACCTTCGCCTCCGCCAGTGCCAGTCCATCCCGCTGGGGTTTACTGTCCAGCGTCGCCAGCACCATACCGGTGGCCGTCGCATCCCCCTCTTCCAGGTTCATCTGCTCCAGCCTTCCGGAGACCCTGAAACCCAGCTGCACCTCGCGTATATCCACGTTGCCATAAAGCACCAGGCCACTGTCAGCACCATTGCGTTGAAACTGTGCATAGGCGAAATAAACACCTGCCGACAGCAGCAGCAAAAGAATGATAATGCGTTTTTTCATGGGGCTTTCGCTCCCTGCGAAAATTGTGATTCAAGCAGAAGGCGCGCCTGATCCTGCAAGGCCTCCAGCTTGTCTTCAGTAAGGGCGTCCCAGCCCATATGGCGCGAGGTCGTGCCCCGCGCTGTGTGGAAAACCAGCATTTGCCCGAGAATCATCAGTGCACGCATGCGGCAGGCTTCCGAGGTTTCTTCCAGACCAGACCCCATCGCGACCAGGCGTGTAAGCAGCGCCATAAGGCGGGACAGTATATTCTCGTAAAGAAGCTCAAACGCCTCACCGGGGTCCTGCTGTTCACGCAGTATCAATCGCACCCAACCCTCCGGAGCGTGTTGCACGGTCATCTCGTTGAAGGCTTTCAGCAGCACCAGCAGCAGGTCAACGGCCATCCTGCGACGTTCGCTCTCGTTGCCCGGGACTGCCGCAAGCCCGCGAGCCACCTCCTGCGCTACCGGTGCCATATGCTGCTGCATCTGCGCAAGAATGTGCTCGAATACACCCAGGTACAGTCCCTTCTTGCCGCCGAAGTGGTAGCCGATAAGCGCCTGGTTGACGCCGGCTTCCCGGGCGATCGCCCGGGTGCTCGCAGCATCAAAGCCGGAGTGCCCGAATACGCGCAGGGCGGCTTCTATGAGAGCTTCGCGGGTCTGGTCGCCGCGGGAGGGGCTACTGGAGTTCGCCATGCAAGCAATTTTAATCAATCGATTAACTTAGTCAATTGATTAATTTTATACCGCCGGCCGGATATCGAGGCTGTGCGCGTCAGCCAGCTTCAAGCGCATAAAGTGAATATGGTAATGTTTCCTCCGTTAATAAAATCCCCGGTATCACTAAGCTCTCCCTGCTAGTTGCCCCGGGGCGACTATAGAGAGTTAGCCAGGAGTACTACCATGCCAGGATTCTGGATACGTTTTCTTATCACCGCCTGTGGCCTGCTGGTCGCGTCGCGATTGCTCGATGGCATGCATTTTGGCGGCGCATTGTCGCTGTTATTTGCCGCACTGGTCCTGGGCGTGGTCAACGCGATTGTCAGGCCCCTGATGCTGCTACTGACGTTCCCTATAACCGTGCTGACCCTGGGCCTGTTCATATTTGTGATCAATGCCGCCATGCTGGGACTGGCGGCGCTGATCGTACCCGGGTTTATGATCGACGGTTTTGGAACTGCCCTGCTGGGTGCGATTTTCGTCAGTTTGACAGCCATGGTGGCGAACTGGTTCATCGGCCCCGATGGCAAGGTCGAAATCATCGTGGTGAGGAAATAGCTACGCCCCTCAATTCACAATCACCTGGTAAGCTTTAACACCCTGGTAGCACAAGCCGTCCTCGTCACATTGGCTGGCAATAATAGTGTAGTTACCAAAGGCAAACTTGCGGTTGAAGGCCGCGTCAGAAGACGCCACCAGGCGCTTGTTGTCGTCGTACACCAGAATAAAAAAGCCCTGGTTGGAAAAGTCACTCTGTCCCGCCAGGGTTCTGGCGCCGGAAAGTAATACTCTATAACTGTCCGCATCGGACGCCGTATCAAAGTTGCCGCGCAGGTTCTTGCCGTTAACCTTGTCGCCAGCCTCCAGCGGGTGACGCACGTTAAACAGATTGTAACGGTCTAACAGCACGGTATATTCGATATTGCGGACATCGCCACCAGGCATGCTGATTCCGCGTACCTTTACCGTATAGGGTATGTCATAGTCCCAGCCGGATACCATCCACGACAGAAAATTCGCCAGCCCGAAACCCTTGCTGTCCCTGTGCAGGTCCCGCACATTCAGAGGCTTGCCGGAATCGCGCTCGACAACGCTTACCGTTGTATTCTGGAAATAATTGAAATCGCCAGGCACGCCCTGCGGGGGAATCATGGAAAAACTCCAGGGCGTGGGTGAGGCGCCCTTATCAACCAGCTTATAGGGATAGCTCTGGTAGGGCATTGCAACAAAGTCCAACGGCGTTGGCGCAGCGGCGGCGGGTAGCGAGAAACCGAATACTTTAAGTGCCGAGAACCCCTGCACCTGGCCATAGCTGGTATACGCCAGCTGCGGATCCAGTATCCAGCGGCGATGGCCCGCCTCCATCAGTTGGGCAATATTATTGTTGTCATTCGTCCAGCCGAAAATGTCGTTGGCTGGATCGCTCTGCGCGCTCGCGCCGGACAGGTTGGAGGTGGAAGCGCCCTCCTTCGCGCCTGCCGTGTAACAGGCGTCGCCGGGAGCAGGATTATGGTTGAGGTAGTTATTGGCCTTCTGCACCAGGCTCGCCTCCTGAACCTGCATGTCGTAACTGCCACGAAGCTCTACCGCTGGCAATTGATGCAGGCCCCTGGTCTGGTTGAGAGCCTGCAGTGCGCGCTTTCTGGCAGGCGCAGTGAGCGCTCCAGGATCACAGTTTACGATGTCAGGGCGCAGGACATACAGAAAACCGTCACTGGCAAAACTCCCCTCGGCTATCTCTTCCAAAACTTTCTGCCAATAGCCCAGCTTGTACTGCACAAAGACCGGCTCAACAAAAAACTCGGCGTCCGACGCAAGCAGGTTCATCAGCCCCGCATTATCGCCGAAGCTGGTAGTGCTCAGGTAACACGGCCCGGTCGCATTGCCACACAAGCCCGCGGACCTGCTGCGCCACCGGGTAAAGGTATAGCCCTTGTCAGGAACAGCCCGGAAGGTCGAATCAAAGGTGTCGTCCGTGACCTCTATCTCGCAGGTTTGGCCCGCCAGGCACTCGAACCCGTCCTCGCTGACCACCTTGCCGCCATAGGGCACGGTGATGACAAGCTTGCAGGCGGGTAAAAGCACAAAAAACAGTGGGATGAAAAGCATGCGAGCGCAGCGGCGGAAGTCACCACGGTACGCAGGGGGCGTCCGCAGGGTGCAGGCGAATACACTTTTTGCCGGACAGGTCTCCGGTACAGTCATACTGGCAGCCTCGACTGGTTCGGGGCTTACCCGCGGCGCGGGGATGTCAGCGCTTTGGTCTCAACGACCTACCGAACTCAATCAGTAATGATAGACCAGAAGGCAGGCCCGGACCAACGCGACGGTGCATGGACTGAAACTAGAACTGTACTCGCCTGGTAAAGCCACCATCGACCACCAGGTTAGCACCGGTGATCAGACTCGCAGCTGGACTGGCGAGAAAGACGACCGCGTTGGCAACTTCCTGTGGCGTACCCAGGCGGCCGGCCGGGGAGGTCGATACAACACCGTCAAAAATATCCGGCGCCACCTGCTTGATGGTGTCCCAGTTACCGCCGTCAAAAAAGGTCGGGCCGGGAGATACTGTGTTTACCCGAATGCCGTCCGCGGCCAGCGACTGACTCAGTTGAGCGCCGTAGGTGATGAGGGCAGCCTTGAGAGCGTTGTAGGGCTGCGGCGCGAAAAACGTCTCCACTGCTGAGGTTGAGCTCATGAGGATGATCGAACCCGAGCCGGATTTCTCCAGGAATGGCAGCGCCGCCTCTATACCGCGGGTAGTCCCCAGCACATCTGTCTCAAAATTGGCCCGCCAGCCGCTTTCATCCAGCACGCCACCGCCCGCACTGGCCATACCTATAAAGATATCGATACCGCCGAGCTCTTCACCTGCCGCGGCGACCCAGGCCTTGTAGGCGTCACCGTCGGTGACATCCAGCGCCGCGCCAACAGCCTGGACACCCTTGCTGGACAATGAGGCCACTGCCTCATCAACCGTGTCCTGGTTGCGCGCACAGATCGCGACACTGGCCCCTTCTGATGCCAGGATTTCAGCTGTCGCCCTGCCGATACCCCGGGCACCACCAACTATCACCGCTTTCTTGCCTTTGAGATCCAGATCCATGCTCGCCTCGCGAATTATGTTTTTGTGAGAGCACAGATAGTACTTGAATGAACTAATAAAACAATCTGGATTGATTTTATTATTCTGGACTGTGGTCCGTTGCGACCGCTGCAAAGTGCCTTGCAGCCAGCGGTGATCAAGAAATCAGCCTCCCATCCCGAAAGGTATACCCGGGATTTTTGCGTTCGAAACGAGCTGATGCAGAGCAGGTAGTCGGCTAGCGTAGGGTAAGGGTCACCAGGAGCACCCGGCCTTCGCAAACGTGAACACCGGTGGCATGCGCCGTTGCCCCGTGCGACTTGATGGACTCCCGCCAAAAGGCGCGACACCGAGCCGGCTTGTATCAAAGCGTGTCGCTGGCCTTTTTTTGCCGCTATGCCGATTCTTTGGCGGTGAAGCAAAGGCCTTCTGAATCTTGGTGACACCGCCCAGGTTAAGACCACAACTGAACAGGGAAGCTTTACCGCCGCCCGCATGGGCGACAGTAGACATCACAGTCAACAGGATAATAAATGCAACACTTTTCAGAGACGTCATTCCGGTAATCCCGCTGTCATAGGGCATCTGCCCCGTAGACCGTTGATTTTGCGCCGCCGTCTTTCGACAGGTTTGCCCTTGTTCGGAAAACTATAGCTTTAACACTAGTCTAAATACGCCACACATTTCACCAAAAAATATATCGATAATTCACAAATTCCATGTGGTTATTTTCAGACATTCCATTTGGACATATCTTTGTTGCAAAGAGCTGGATGGCAGCGCTGGCCAGCAGTAGATGAGTTGAGGGATACTGACCGCAATATCTCGCTGGCTTCAGCGAGACATCTATGGAAACTCAAGCGGGATAGCCAATATGCTAAAAAACAAGACTGTCGTGATCACCGGCGCCTGTGGCTCTCTAGGACAGGCGACAGCGGCAAGGGCCAGGCAATCCGGGGCCCACGTCATCGGCCTGGATATCGTGGCCACCTCTTCCGCACCACATACCGATGAGTATCTCCAGGTAGATCTCACGGACCGCGCTGCGACCCTTGAATGCTTTGCTGGCCTGGAAAAAATCGACGCACTGATAAATATCGCCGGCGGTTTTGCCATGGGTCAGGACGCGTTTGATACCTCCTCCGAACAGTGGGACTGGATGTTCAAGATCAACGTGGACACCATGCGCAATGCCACCATGGGTGCGGTTCCTCTACTGCTGACACACGGTGGTGGCGCCATCGTTAATATCGGCGCGTTGGGCGCGCTGTCAGGCCAGGCGTCCATGAGCGCCTATTGCTGCGCGAAATCCTCTGTCATGAAGTTGACCGAAAGCCTGTCAGAAGAGCTCAAGCACAAGGGAATCGCGGTTAATGCTGTATTGCCCAGCATTATCGACACTCCACCCAACAGAGAGGGCATGCCCGATGCCGACTTCTCGCAGTGGGTATCGCCGGCGCAACTGGCCGAGGTGATTTGCTTTCTCGCATCCGGTGCTTCCGGCGCAATTCACGGCGCGCTCATTCCGGTGAAGGGTTTGGTGTAGCCGTGTGGCGCACACGGGATGTTACCCGCGCGGGATACTCAATCTTGCCCAGCTCGCGGCAATGAGACTGAACGGGGCCAAATACGGTATAAAGGGCGTTCTTTTAAATGACGCCGAATCGCCCGCTAGCTGGATTACCCCGGCGTCACGGTAGGCAAGTGGCTCCAGGGAAGCGAATGGCTGACAGGAAAAAAGTACTCATCATCGGTGCCAATTTTGCAGGTCTCGCCTGCGCCATGAAGTTGTCCTCACGCTTTGCGGTGACGGTGATAGACGCTGCGCCCCACTTTGAATTCCTGCCGAATATCCACGAACTGCTGTCCGGGGTAAAAACCGCCGAACTGTTGCGCCTGCCCCGGGCGCGAATCCTGCATCGCCTGGGGCACCATTTTGTTGAAGATACGGTTACCGGCATTGATGCCAACGGTGGGTTCGTCAGTACTGCTGGGGGCGAGACTTTCGATTTTGATGCCTGCGTGGTCGCCGTGGGCGGCGTCAACAATACCTATGGCCTGCCGGGTGTCGAGCAGTTCACCCTGCCATTCAAGACCGCCCATGAATGTGCTCTCATTGGCAGCCGACTGGGAGAGCTGGTCGAGACTGGCAAAAGCAAGTCCGTCGTCATAGTCGGTGGCGGACTGGAAGGCGTCGAGGCGCTGGGCGAGATTCTGCGACGATACAGGCACTGCCCGGACCTCTCCCTGCACCTGGTTGAAGGCAGCAACACACTGCTACCGGGCAGGGCCCCAGCACTGGGCAGGGAGATTCGGCGCAGGTGTGGTTCGTACCCGGTCACCTTTCATATGGGGGACCAGGTGAAAGCCGTCACAAAAACCCGGGTCAAACTCGCTTCCGGCAAGTCGCTGAAGGCCGACCTGGCTCTCTGGACCGGAGGGGCCGCCCCCGCACCTTTGCTGTTCGCAAGCGGCCTGTCCCAGCGCAGGGACGCCTGGGCTGCGGTAGACGCGTCGCTGCAAAGCCAGGCGTTTGCCAATGTTTTTGTCATTGGCGATGCAGCCAGCCCGCCATTTGAAGTGAGCAAGCAGGCCTACCATGCCTTGGACATGGGGGCTCATGCTGCGGGGAACGTGCAGCGTTTCCTGGCCGGCTCATCATTACGGCCATTCAAACCGGGGCCCGAGATCAGCCTGATCTCCCTGGGTGATATCGATACCTACCTCGTGCTCGGCGAGCGGGTTTTCGCCGGCCCTGCGCTTGCCCCGGCGAAAGAGTTGATCTTCCAGGCCAATATGGCGAGGCTGGACCCTCCGCTCCACTTGCCAGCGGCGATGGAGCTACAGGCACGCTACTGGCAGGGCATCCGCGAGCTGGCGCTGCCATTGCTGTGGCCGCCCCTCTCCTGGATACGCCGGGCCAGGCTGCGCAAGCTGGCCTGAACCCGCTGACAAAACGCGACGCGCTGCGCGCACAAGAGGCCACGGCAACACGGGAGGCACGCACTTGAACGACCCCAGCCGGCTGGAGATAGAGGCGACGGATCTGGCTCTCAATGCCGTTCCTCATCGTTACACGCGCACGGCACGCCCTCGCCCGCTGGGTTTTGCGACCAAGCTCAGCCAGGGCATGGGCGCTATACCGGATACCATAAAGAACTGGGTGTTCAATACCTTCGCGCTGCTGTTCTACAACCAGATCCTGGGTGTCGACCCACTTATGGTCTCTGTGGCGCTCGCGTTCGCCATGGTGTTCGACGCGATCACCGACCCCATGGTCGCAACACTCTCGGACAATCTGAGCACGCGCTGGGGACGTCGTCACCCCCTGATGCTGATCGCCGCTCTGCCCCTGGGTATCTGCCTGTTCGCGGTATTCGCTCCGCCGGCGGGCCTCACTCATACCGCCCTGGTCCTTTGGCTGACCACCTTCACGGTGCTCACCCGCGGCTTCATGACCTTGTACTTTGTGCCCTGGGCGGCCATCGCCGCTGAGCTCTCCGATGATTATCACGAGCGCACCTCTGTGATGGCCTATCGCTACGCCGTCGGCTGGACCATAGGGGTGTCATTCCCGGTGATCACCTATACTTTTTTCATGGCAGCAACGCCCGAGTATCCTGTGGGCCAGCTCAATCCTGCCGGCTATCCGGCCATGGCGATGCTCGCCGGCACACTGATGGCAACGGGCGCGCTGGCGACCACGCTGCTCACGTGGAAGGAGATCCCCTATCTTCGCCAACACACCAGCGCACCACCCTCCTTCGGCCTGCTGCAGACCTTGCATGAGTTGCAAGACGCCCTGCGGAATCCCCAGTTCGCCCTTATATTTGTGATCATTCTGATAAGCGGCGCCATTACCGGAACAACCGTCAACATCGGCATCTACATGTCGACGTTCTTCTGGGGGCTTTCCAGCGAAGACCTGCGCTGGTTCGCCCTGTCAGCGGCGGGCGCCGTGGCCGCATTTCCGGTCGTCGCCGGCATCCAGCGGCGCTGGGACAAGCGCAGCATCCTGCTCACCTGCGCCATCCTCTCCGTCACCGAAGGTATTCTCCTGGTGAACCTGCGCTTCCTGGGCCTGCTGCCTGAGAATGGCGAGCCCCTGCTGCTGGCGATCCTGGTAATCGCAGGGGTGATCACCTCCAGCCTTGCCGTGGTACAGGGTGTAATCGGCGCCTCCATCATCGCTGACCTGGCGGACGAACATGAGCTGCGCACCGGCGCCCGCCAGGAGGGCATGTTCTTTGCGGCGGTATCCTTCTCCGGCAAGGCCGTGTCGGGGCTGGGTACCATGCTGGGTGGCTTGATCCTGTCCCTGATCGCCTTTCCCACCAGCCTCCCACCTGGTGCAGTGCCCGCCGACAAGATCCTCCACCTGGGCATCGTGGTTGGCGTGCTGATACCCCTGCTGCACTTCATTCCCATCAGCCTGATCCCTCGCTATCGCATCACCCGGGCCAGGCACGAGGAAATCCGGGCCGCACTAGAGGCGCGGCGCGGTTTATGAGGTCTTCATGAACATGCCTGTTCGGACGGAGAGTGCCGGCATCATAGCTGCAGGGCTCATGGGCCTGAATGCCGTTCATTGGAAATGACACTGTGATCCAGGCATACTCGCCGGTTACTGCCAGTGATTCTCTCCCGGTAAAGAACGACATTGCGATAGCCAAAACGCCCAATAGCGGAATAAAAACCAAGAGGGTTCACCATGCGCTCTATCCTTGCACCAATTTTAGCTCTCACCTCATTTGCTATTGCGGACCCTGCGATTACGCAGGAACTGGCCGACACCATTTACTCTGGAGGCCCGATCCTGACGATCAACGATGACCAACCAACCGCAGAAGCAGTTGCCGTTAAAGGCGGCAGAATTATCGCCGTGGGTTCTGTCGCGAGTCTTCAGGTGCACCAGGGCGAGCAGACTAAAACCTTCAACCTGGACGGGCGAACAATGCTTCCAGGTTTTGTGGACAGCCATGGTCACGTTTTGATGGGAGGCTTACAGGCACTTTCAGCCAACATACTGCCTCCTCCAGATGGAGGTGTGGATAGCATCGCCAACCTGCAGGCAACTTTGTTGGACTGGGTTGATGAGAACGCCAAAGTGGTTGATAGAGTAGAGATGATCATTGGATTCGGCTATGACAACGCACAGTTGGCGGAGCTGAGACACCCCACCCGGGAGGACCTGGATGCCGTTTCAACAGATGTACCCCTGGTTATCGTCCATCAGTCGGGTCACATCGGTGTAGCAAATTCAAAGGCCCTTGAAGCTGCCGGTATTACTGCTGAATCCGTAGCGCCACCCGGAGGGGTGATCCGTCGGGATAAGAACGGCGAGCCAAACGGTGTGCTTGAAGAGTATGCCTTTTTTGCAGTAATTGTTCCCCTGCTGGGCAACCTCGGTGAAGAAGCTCTCTTAGCTTTCGCGCAAGCCGGAAGCGAGCTGTGGGCCAGCTACGGTTACACCACAGGGCAAGATGGCCGCTCCTCGGCAGCGGTAGTCGACGCCCTGAAGAAAGTGGGTGCCAAGGGCGAATTGCCGATTGACGTCGTTGCCTACCCTGATGTGCTGGAAGCGAAAGAGTATATCGCCGACAACATATCCCGTGATTACACAGATCGTGTCAGAGTCGGCGGCTGCAAGCTTACCATCGACGGCTCCCCTCAAGGCTTTACCGCCCTGCGTGACCGCCCTTACTACGATCCGGTGGGCGATTATCCAGCAGGGTACGCTGGCTTTGCTTCCATTTCGATGGAGCAGGCCCAAGACGCGGTGAATTGGTGTTATGAAAACGGGTTTCAAATTCTCACACACTCAAACGGAGAGGGAGCATCGGATATGCTTATCGCGGCGCTAAGTACCGCGCAGGACAAGTATGGCGACCCCGGAAATCGGCCAGTACTGATACACGGCCAATTCTTGCGTGAGGATCAGGTCGATAGCTATCAGCGTCTGGGCGTATTTCCGTCTCTGTTCCCGATGCATACCTTTTATTGGGGCGATTGGCACCGTGACCACACCGTTGGCCCGGTAAAGGCGGAAAACATCTCACCAACGGGCTGGGTCAAGAAGCGCGGAATGATGTTCGGAACCCACCACGACGCCCCTGTAGCGCTTCCCAACAGTATGCGCATACTGGCCGCGACTGTTACCCGCCGTACTCGTTCAGGGGATATCCTGGGGCCACACCAGCGCGTTGACGTGCTGACAGCGCTGAAAGCGATGACAATCTGGCCAGCATGGCAACATTTCGAAGAGGATGACAAGGGCTCAATCGAGGCGGGGAAAATCGCGGATTTCGTGATCGTGTCGGATGACCCAACCGCGATCAACCCGGAAACACTGGCAGAATTGCAAGTCCTTGTGACGGTAAAGGAAGACAAGGTCATTTTCGAAACCGAAAAAGGTCAAGGAGAGAGCACCCGGCACTACTCGCCCTTGTTTAACGACCCGGCTGTCGCCCATGCCTTCATGCATGCGATCTACGAGGGAATAGATCTCCGGCACCAAGGGGCAGCAAAAGGCGTCAAAATGGTTTCACACACCGGGCATTCGAAGCCTATCTAAAGTGCGGTCGCCTCGAACACGGATTCCTCCGGGTACGCTGCGACAAATGCCACATCGAACAGCGCGTTCGCTTAATACTGCTACCGGGCGGGCGGTAAGGTACCGACTCTACCCTCCCGGCGAGAGTCTGAGCCGCCCACGAGCGAG
Source organism: uncultured Gammaproteobacteria bacterium (assembly GCA_963765545.1). GTDB lineage: Bacteria > Pseudomonadota > Gammaproteobacteria > Pseudomonadales > Halieaceae > JARRPM01. The sequence goes on from CAVXWW010000007.1 coordinate 55,293, forward strand.
TCACCCTCGATCAGGATGATGTTCAACCCTGAGTTCTCACCCTTGCGCTCCTCAACCGGATAGCCGCGGCTTTCGAGCATATCGGCAATGTCCTGGCCTGATTCCGATGCCACCTCTACCCGGACCGTTTCACCGCGGGCAATAATGTTCGGGTAGTCTGCCGCCTCCTGCGGTGTCATACCCCAGTCCAGTATGCCCACCAGCGACTTGAATACGTAGGCAGGAATGGAATTGCCCCCAGGAGAGCCAGTGACCAATAACAACTCGCCCTCAGCGTCAAACACCATAATTGGAGACATGGAAGACCGCGGTCGCTTGCGCGGCGCGACAGCATTGGCCTGCGGGGGCTGGTCGGCGCTGTACTCGCGAGCAAAATCCGTCATTTCGTTGTTCAGCAGAAACCCCGCTGCCCAGCGTCCTGACCCGAAGGGCGCCTCGACCGTAGCCGTCATCGACACCGCGTTGCCCTCGCTGTCAACAATCGACAAGTGCGAGGTACCCGGCACTTCGCCGGTAGTATCTACGCCGCGCATCACTGCCACCTCACCATTGGCAGCTAGCAGCTCACCGTGCACAGGGGCGGCATCTGGAGCAAAGCGTTCACTGCTGCGCTGGCGCAAATATGCCGGCGACAGCAGCTGCGGCAGCGGTACCGTTACAAAATCCGGGTCGCCGTAATAATGGTCGCGATCTGCGTAAGCCAGCCGCTGGGCATCGACGAATGCCTGCAGTTGCAGATCGCGCTCCATGTCTGGCTGGGTAAACTGGTCGTAATAGGCCAGCATCATAATCTGGGCAGTGGCTGAGGATGGCGCCACCGGCGCGCACACACGCCACTCACGGAAAGGCTCGCACAGCACGCCCCGATCACGGGTGCGGTACTCGGCAAGATCCTCCAGCGAAAGCTTCCCCGGGTTGGGCTCCGCCCTGGCCTGCTTTACCATCGCCGCGGCGACAGCTCCCTCATAAAACGCCGTGCGGCCTTCCTCTGCGATTCGTGACAGTGTCGCCGCATACTCCGGGTTCTTCAGTAGCTGCCCCGCCTGCAATGGCTTGCCCTGCGGGTAGAAATAGGCCGCCGCGCCAGGGTTTTCATCCAAGCGGCCAAGCTCGGCAATACGCGGCAGAAAACCCGCAAAGCGTGGCGATACCTCAAAGCCATCGCGAGCCAGCTCTATAGCCGGTTGTAGCAGCGTGGCCAGGGGAAGCTTGCCGTATTGGCGGTGTGTGTCCTCGTAGAGCGCGACCACGCCGGGCACGCCAATCGACATCCCCCCCTGCCAGACGTCCATAAAGCCCATTGCCTCGCCATCACGCATAAACATATCCGGCGTGGCGCCTGCCGGGGCGACTTCGCGCCCGTCGTGAAAGACCAGGCTGTCCTGGTCTCGCTGGTACACCATCATGAAGGCGCCGCCACCCAGGCCCGAGCTTTGCGGTTCCACCAACCCGAGCACGGCGTGCGCGGCAATGGCAGCGTCAACCGCGTGCCCTCCTGCGCGCAAGACATCCATGGCGGCATTGACCGCATGAGGGTTGGCGGCGGTAGCCATGGCGCCGGCCTTCCAGGGCGTTTTGGCAGCCTCGCCCGGTCCATTGCCCGTCCCTGTGGTGCAGGCAGTAGTGAGAAAAAGGGCAAACAGCCCGCAGGAGAATGCGGGCAAGAAACGAAGCAAAGGCATAAGCGGATCCGCTACTTGAAAATGCCATTAAAACAGAATGGGGCATAGCCTGAACAGCGCGACATTGCCGAAATGCAGGTGAATCAAATAAATGCAGCACCCTTCAGGCAGGCGTCACCTGGCGAATCTCAGGCTGTTCCGGCCATTATCCCCACAGCGGCATCCACCTCCTGCCATGGATAGGCGTCGGGAAGTTCGGGGACAGTTTACTTAACTCCTCTTACCCTGATCGAGATGAGTAAACTGTCCCAAAAATCCCAAATATTTCTGACCCCAAAGATTATTCGCGCTGCCGCGCCCCAAAAAGGGCGGCGAAAGTCATGACGCTGGCGCTTCGAGCCATGTAATGGACTGACGGCAAATGGAACAATGGATTCAATGAAGGATAATCGAAGTTTGATGCGGCTGAGGGAACTTTCGGCTGTTCATAAGCAATCCATCCCGGCGACGGGGATAATATAAGAACCGGAGGTAGATGTTTTGGCTATCGAATTCAAGTTGTCACGGGATTCTGAGCTGTTGAAGCAGTACTATGAGTTGCGCCAGCATTGTTATCGCGAGGAGTTGGCTATCCCCGATTTTGACGGATCCGAGGATATTGATGACCAGCGCGGACGCATTCTGCTCGCTGTCGATAACGGTCGATGTGTCGGTGGTGCCCGGGTGTCACCGCGAGTTCACTTACCCAGCCAGGTCCGTAGGCTGAAGCTGAACCAAAATACTTGCTGTATGTGGGAGCGGTTCGTCTTCGCCCCCTCGGTCCGCTCTATGCAGCTTGTTCGTGATTTCTGTGGGCAGCTGATCGACGTCTCCCGCAGCATGGGTTACCAACACGCCCTGGTGCTGAGTTCCCTTGTCAACGCCCGGCTGTACCGCCAGTGTCACACCGCGGCAGGCGTTCCTTTTCGGATTCAGCGCCAGGTGCCGCATAGCGCCCAGGAAAGCTTTGCCGGATTGGAGCACTATCTTTCAATCGCTTACCTTGAGAGAAGCGAGCGCCAAACGATGGCCGCCTGATGTGCAAACTGGGCCCACCCTATATCGACTGGGGTCCGCGGACAGTTCACTTAACTCCTCTTACCCTGACCGAGATGAGTAAACTGTCCCCATAATCCCGGAGGCGGGCGAACAAATGGCAATCAGAAATTCGCTTCGCTCCAGGGCATCCTTGATCTCTTTGCCAAGGTCAGATGAACTGGCCAGATCATCCTGGTCTCTGAATACGGGTGTGAGCCGGGCGGGAGCAGGGCCGAGGTTGGTCGGTGTTGATACGATATCTGCGGGTGTGTGAAAAGACTCTATGGATTTATGCAGCCACTTCGCCCACTTCAGATCCTGATGGCTATAACTGATAAAAGCTCTGAAGCAAGTAGCCATTTGTACTCAGTACTCATACGGCACAGGGGACGAAGCGCTAGTATAGATAGTGCTGCTTGCTATTGATCTGAATGGTCCGGCACACCGGCGAAGACTTCGTCAATGTAAAAGGTATCACCATAACCTCGGTGCTTTCGTCTCAATCGGCGCGTATAAATGGCTCCGAATTTAATGCAGAGCCTGCCCCATGTTCGCCGATTCTATCAATATCGGTGCTTTAACTTGGCGAAACCCCAGACAGCGTAGGCAATGATGACCGGTGGGAATCTGTGGCGTTTATAGGTGTTCATGGGCCGATCTTAGCAATTTCGGCCCATTAAGTTGGTGGGGACGGTTCATTACATTAATACCGCTGGGAAGGTGGGTAGCAGTTATGGACTAAAGTCGGCAGGTGTCACGGTTGACATCTGAATGGGCTTCGACTAAAACCTCAGGCTCTTCCAATAGTTAACAAAAGAGATCTCTGCATGTCACACTTTCGATCTCAGGTGTTATCTCCTCATTGAACAACGTCATAATCTGGCGACCAGGTTGGGTCAGTTTTAAGTGCAAATAGACAGCTCAATGCTAGTTCTCACAATATTAGATTATGCCAGGTACTGGCACAGCACTAGAAGCCAGAGGACTGACATGCCATCAGACAGTCAGCAACAGTGAAGACCCTGTTTTCGACTACCAAACTATCCAGCATAACCATTATACAGGCGGGAAAATAATGCGCGCATATGTCTTTTCACAGTGGACCAAAAAAGCGGAAATGAAGGACGTTTCAGTACCGGAACCCGGCCGCGGTGAAGTGTTGATAAAAATTGGAGGCGCTGGCGCCTGTCATTCAGACCTGCATATCATGCATGAGTGGACCCCTGAAAATTTTCCGCCTGCCAAAGACATGAAGTTGCCCTTTACTCTCGGGCATGAAAACGCAGGCTGGATTGAAGGTGGCGATATTCCGCCAGGCTTGAAGAAAGGATCGGCGGTGGTCGTGTCTCCTACGTGGAGTTGCGGTAACTGTGCCTCCTGCCGAGTAGGTGCGACCAATTACTGTGAGCAGGAAGGTGTATTGGCCGGTGGATTGGGGCGGGACGGTGGTTTCGCAGACTACATGATTGCTCCGGCGAACACACTGGTACCTATAAACCATATCGAACCATGGCAGGCCGCACCATTAACTGACGCAGGTTTGACCTCGTATCATGCTGTCAAACGATGTCTACCGAAGCTGTTGCCTGATACCAGCGTCGTTGTCATCGGTGTAGGCGGCCTTGGACATTTTGCCATCGAGTTTCTTCGCGAGTTAACTGCAGCACAGATTATAGCCATCGACCGTGATGAGAATGCACTTAGGATGGCTAGTGAGCGCGGCGCGAAGGTCTGTCTAAAGTCCGATGAGACTGTGGCTGAGCGTGTGCGTGATGCGACCTCAGGGCTTGGTGCGATGGTGGTACTGGATTTCGTTGGCATCGACAGCACCATGCTGCTTGCTACGCAGATAGTGCGCCGGCGCGGTGAAATTGTCGTGGTGGGAATGGGCGGCGGAGTACTGCCCTTCCAGAATGGCCTGATCCCCTATGGCTGTTCACTGACATACACACTTGGCGGCTCTACCAGTGAACTGATGGAAATTGTGGCGCTGGCAGAGAGCGGACGCATCAACCCCCATATCGAAAGATTCGCCCTAGATGACATTGATGACGTTTACGAGCGGCTGCACAATAATGAAATTTCCGGGCGCGCAGTGCTCGTTCCATGAACGCACCATCATTTCTGGCAGCACCGCGTCATTTTTTTGTAATCGATTAACTGCTGATCGGTCATGCAAAAAATAGCTTGTGGAGCGTAGACCTATTTCGCTGCGATTCGATTCTGCTGAAAAGTCATTGGGTGATGGTCATCATGGATCAGTCCTTATTCTGGTCCGCGACTGACCTGGAGAACAAGTTGCAGGACTATCACCGCTATTACAATAAGCACCGGACGCACTCTGGGCGAGATGGCGCGACTCCTTCGACATCAGGCGACGGCAAGGTTGTTGATATCAGCAACTATCGATGGCAAAAGCATTGCCGAGGTCTATTTCAGTTGCCAGTGGCAGCCTAAATTACGTACTCGCCAGGGACATTTTGATTTATGATGGACCATACTGACCGCGAGAATGCCCTGCATGCCAATAGCCACCCCCGTCGCCATCGCCTCCGAGTCTCGCCACACGGTTGAAGCCGGCAGGCAGCTGGCGGAAATGGGAGGAAACGCGGTGGATATCGCGGTGAGCTGCGCCCTGACGGCCACGGTGTCTGAAGCGCTGATGTGCTCGCTGGGCGGATCGGCGTTCATCAATATCAAGCAGCCGGGCAAGGACCCGGAGCTGATCGATGGCGCGGATGCCATGCCCCATATTCCGGAGGCGGACCTCAACAGCGAGGAGAAGGCCTGGAAAGCGGCGAGCATCCGCTATGGCGACGGCATTACCGTCAATGTGGGCCACGCGTCTGTAGCGGTGCCCGGCATGCTGCGCGCCCTGGAGTTGGCGTGGCAGCGACACGGCTCCCTCCCCTGGCGGGAGGTCCTCGCACCGGCGGTCGCGCTGGCCAGGTCGGGCACCACCGCCAGCCAGACCCTCGGAATGTGGCTTGGGATGGCTGGTCACGCGGTGTTTTTCGAGCAACAGGAAAGCCGGGAGACATTTTTTCCCGACGGCTCAACCCCGCTGCAGCAGGGTGAGTTCTACAAGCCCCCGCACCTGGACAGCTCCCTGGAACTGGTGGCGCGGGAAGGCGCCGACGCGCTGTACCGCGGCGACCTGGGTCGGGCTTTCTCGGAAGAGATTACCGGCAATAACGGCTACGTCACAATGGAGGACCTGGCGGCCTACGAAGCGAAGGTCAGGAAACCCATCATCCTGCACTCTCACGGTTACCGGCTCGCGCTGAATCCACCGCCCTCTATCGGCGGCGCCATGGCGGGGTCGATGGTAAAGTTATACGACGCCAAGTGGTCCGCTGACATGTCCGAGCCGGAGCGCAACCTGGCGATCGCGCGTATCCAGCGCACCATGTTCTCACTGCGCCACCAGGAGGGCAGGGCCAACTGGAGTGACGAGCGGGCGGCGCTGATCCTGCAGAAGCACTGGCTGGAGCGATTCTTTCACAAGACATTCTCCCCCAACACCATGCACCTGAGTGTGGCGACCGGGGACAGCGCCGTGGTATCAATCACCATGAGTAATGGCTACGGGTCCGGCATCTCGATTCCGGGTACGGGCATTCCTACCAACAACAGCCTGGGTGAACCGGAACTCAATCCCGCCGGCTATTTTCGCGTTCCCCCCGGCGAACGCCTGGTCTCCAACATGGCCCCCACAGTGGTGTGGGATGACGGCGGTATGGCCCTGGCCATGGGATCACCCGGTGCCAGCCGGATTACCACCACGATATTGCAGGGATGGATTCGTCTTGGCTTCGAGAACATGAGCTTCGAGGACATGGTACGCGCGCCACGTCTGCACGTGGAAAATATCGGCGGCGAGTTCATCGTACAGTACGAACCCGGCATCGATGTGAGCCTGGCGGGCGAGCATTTCAAACTGCGCGCCTTCGACGAACCGGATATGTATTTCGGGGCGCTTAACGTGGCGGGCAGTGACGCCAACGGTAGACTGCATGCACTGGCCGATACCCGGCGGCACGGGGCCCAGTATATTACGGATGCGTAATTGCTGGACTGGTTCTGACAAGTTAAGTTCTTTACGCTACAGTTAACGAGCTTCACATTGCAGGCCACTGCCCTACTCCCTTGCTGATTATTCGATCGTTTTGAATTTATTGACAATTTTCTCTGCAGGGTGAAGCATACACAGCATGTCGACTCTTCGCCTCGCAGCCGCCTTTTTTCTCTCCTTTATCAAATCAAGGCGTCGGTTGGTCCTGGATAACCTGGCGCTTAGACAGCAGGTGATCATGCTGCGCCAGTCAATGAAGAAGCCCCGTCCATCCATGGCAGACAAACTTTTCTGGATACTCTTTTCACGATATGTCGATGGCTGGCGCCAGATACTTTACGGTCTTCACCCGGATACCGTTGTACGATGGCATCGGCAGGGCTTCCGCTTGTACTGGCGGTGGAAAAGCAGACGCCATGGACCTGGAAGGCCAGCTATTGATGCTACTCTTCGCAAACTAATTCGTGAGATGCAGGCATCCAATATCGGCTGGGGAGCTCCTGCTACCCCGCACTATCTAATGCGCGACCGGGATGCCATTTACGGCGAAAAAGGTTCGTCGACGGATCAAGAGCCTGGGCATCGACGAGATCATCAGCGCACCCAGATCACCGTGGCAGAATCCCTATGTTGAACGCGTGATCGGATCCATCCGCCGGGAATGCCTGGATCATGTAATAGTTCTCAACGAACGGCATTTGCGACGAATTCTTCGTGACTATGTGGATTACTATCACTGGTGCCGGACGCACTTGTCTCTGTGTAAGGATCCACCTGATTCTCGGCGCGCAGGGTCAGTAGAGGCCGGAAATATCGTCGCGCTGCCTCGAGTTGGTGGACTCCACCATCGATACACACCAATTGTTGCATAGGTCACTCGCGTTGCTGAGGCAATTCGAGCCAACGATCGAGATTTCAGAAGCGACAAGTCAGCCCGTCACAGCCCACCATGCTTTGCCCGATACTCGCTGGGTGTCTGCCCAAACCAGCGCTTGAATGTGCGGCGGAAATTCGCCGGGCCGCTGAAGCCCAGCAGCTCCGACACGCCGTTTACACTGATATCGCTATTGCGCATGTAGAGTGAAGCCTTACTGGAATAAACCTCGTCACTGATAGCCTGAAAAGTACTTCCGGAAAGCCGCAGCTTGCGGATCACCGTGCGCGGCGATTGATTGAGCCTGTGTGCCACCTGCTCCAGGGTGAGTTGCTGTTCCAGGTTTTGTTCCAGGAGGTCGTAAACCGTCGTCGCCAGGTTCGCGGTACGCCGCAATTTATTGCTGGCGGCCTGGCACTGGTCGAGCGCCAGTTCGTACATGGCGCTGTTCGCAGTTGAGTTGGCCACGCTCCGCAATGCCACTGGAAGGTGATACTCGATACTCTCGCCACCAAATTCCACGGGGCAGTGCAGATACTCAACGTACTGCCCGGAATAGGCAGGAGCGGGATAATCGACACAGACTCTGCCATCCGCCACTTCGTGGCCTGCCATATACTCCGCCATATTCTGCAGCAGTAGGAGCGCACACTCGACGAGTAAGGCGTGTGAATCGCCCAGGTCACTGAGAATCTCGACGCGGATGACGAATTCGCTGCCGCTGACGTGGGAGGAACAGGCGTAGAACGGGATCTGCATGGTCAAGTATCTGTCGAGCAAATCGATGGCATTTCCCAGGGTGGGGCTATTAATAGTTGCCCAGCCTAGCGACCCATGAGTGGACGGGTGTAACAATGCGCCCAGCACCAGACCAAGCGCGTCACTACCTGTATACCTGCGCGCATTGCTCAGGATACGCAGCAACTGGGCCAGTGGTATCGATTCAACCACCGCGATATCACCCTTGCTCAGGCCAGTGCCATCAAGCAAGCTCTCGAGGGTTAGGTTTTCACCCACCAGGGCCTTGATAACCATGTGAATGTAACTGGCCGGAAGCGCCTGCTCGCTGGACATAAGCTGCTATTCACCCCACTGTCATTCTATTTGACCATGCTACCGCCACATGTCACCAATTGACACCCCCCTGGCAACGAATGCGACTTCTCCCGCCGGGTCAAACCTCTAAACTGGCAAGCATCCGAACACCCGGAAATACACTGATAACAGAGGTGAGACCATGAATACAGCAGTATCCATTACACCCAGTGAAGAACTGTTTCGCTCCATGTTGCGCGCACCGCGCGTCTCCATTCCGGCACTGGCCTTACTCATCGGGCTGCTTACTGCCCTCGGCCTGTCCTGGTACTTTGCACTGGCTGGCGTCCTGCCCCTATGGGCCGCCTGCATCATCAATGGTGTGATCGGTTACGGCATGTTCACAATCGCCCACGACGGCACCCACCGCGCGCTGTCAAACGTCTCCTGGCTTAATGAGTGTTTGGGCCAGATAGGCCTGACCTTCATGCTGCCCTATGCACCGATGCCAGTTACCCGCTGGATCCACATGCAGCACCATCGTTTCACCAACGCGGCAAACGACCCGGATCGTTTCACACACGACGCCCCCTGGTGGCAGATTCCCATTCGCTGGTCTAACTTCGACTTCTATTACCTCTACTACTACCTGAAGCACGGCGGCAAAAACCTACAAGATCACCTGAAGTTGACCCTGTTCTATATCGGCGTGGTGACTGCTATCGCGGTGGCGGCCACCTGGGCGGGATACGGCTATGAGGTCTTAATGCTGTGGTTACTGCCCACGCGAATTGCCCTGTTCTTCGTGTCCCTGGTGTTCGTATTCCTGCCGCACTTCCCGGGTGAGGTAAGCCAGCGGGAAGACCCCTACATGGCATCCACCATGCGCATGGGCTGGGAGTGGCTGCTTACGCCGGTGCTCGTGTACCACAACTACCACCTCATTCATCACCTTTACCCAACCGTGCCCTTCTACAAGATGCACAAGGTCTGGTACCTGAAATACGACGAGCTGAACGCAAACAACGTAAGCGTCCAATCAGCTTTCAGTATGGCCCCACACAACATAGAGCTACACCGCAACTATCACCAACAGCAAGGAGTCCAGGCATGAAACAGTGGCAGTGTATGTTCTGTGCGTTTGTCTACGACCAGGAAAAGGGCTGGCCCGAGGAGGGCATTCCCCCGGGAACCCGCTTTGAAGACATCCCGGACGATTGGTCCTGTCCTGAATGTGGAGCGAGTAAGGATGACTTTATGCTGGTCTGACGCCTGAAAGCGAATCGTGCACAGCGAGCAGAAACAAACTTGAGTTGGGTATCGCCAAATTAACTCCTACAGACCGAGGGAGTCTAGACCTTGGCCTCAGGCTACCGCCCTCTCCCATTCTGTAAACACACTGCCCATGAGATCACGGTGATGCTGCTCATGTACTTTGTGCCTACCCAAATTGAATAGATTGGAAACGCTAGCATAGGCACCGAGAAATCTCTGGGCTTGCCTGATCGACTTTAAGCGCCGCATCCTGTCCCTGGCCAATTGATACTTCGTCAATGATATAGGAAGGTTAGCGGTTGCAGCCTTCCCTGCTCGATATTACTCTCGGACAGCATGGAAGACGCCATTTACCTTCTGTGTCATCTACTAGGCACCTTGGCCAGGCTGGCCCAACCCGGTGGCGGGCGTTTCATCATCTACGAGAGCCTACTTCTGAAACAACAACTGATTCCAGGCAATATCGGCCGGTTACGTTGGCAATAGTCTACTTGGTGGCACCTGCTGGAAAGTTGAAAATACTATGTTAATCCCGCCTATACTTGGCACACCAGGATCGGGTGCCGGAAGTGATCGGTGCGGCATGTTCAAAGACACGCGCGGATATCGGGCAAAGTGGTCTGGTCACGGTGTTCAAACCGTTAATTAGAGTCTGGATCTTATAAGAGAAATGAAATCAATCGCGGTGTTCTTCGTGTTCCTTGTGCTGACGCTTGGCGCACCTGTCAGATTGATCGCCCAGGGCGACAGTCCGCCTGTCGCAGAATTCAAACGTTTGTATGCATCCCATAACGACTTTAAACAGGTCGTCGACTTGATGTTCGACAATGTCCACCCTTTAGCGGACGGCTCCGAGAATCCATGGAGCGGCAAGACCGCAGATGATCTATATCCGTTTCTAAATGAATGGTTCTTCTTCCTCCCAAACACACATGACGGCCTTGACCGGATCGCGAAATTCTCATTTCTATTCTACAAGAACCCGTACGGCGAGAAATTCATCCTCGAGGAGCCAGGCAAAAGCTGGTCACTGTTGTTTGTAGAAGAGCGCGGCAAGTACATGGACAGTCCCGAATCAACGGCCAATCTCGACGTCTGGCTGTCAGATGATTCGCTTGGAAATGAGGACTTCGTACTGCCACCTGAGGGGTTCAAGTCGTTCAACGAGTTCTTCACCAGGAACCTCAAACCGGGCGCGCGCCACGTAGACGACGTAGGTAACGATTCGATCGTCAGCTCCCCGGCAGATGGCGTGGTCAACATGATTGCCAACGATCTGGGAATGGATACGGAGATCCCGACCAAGGGAACCATGACGTTGAGCCTGACCAGGTTACTGGACCACTCGAAATACAGTGAGAACTTCATCGGTGGTACGGCGCTGGCCGTATTCCTGATGCCGGACAACTATCATCATTATCATGCCCCGGTGTCCGGAGTGGTCGTCGAATCGAAAGAAAACGTGGGCGACCGCCTGTTCGGCATGCCCGATCTGCTGGGAATGGTGAACGAGGGTAATCCCGGTTACGGCAAGGACTACAGCGTAATCCAGGACTTCAGGCACGGTTACTTCATCATCAAGACCGATCGCTTCGGCCTCGTCGCCATGGTGCCGATCGGTTTGCAGACGGTCGGCTCCGTTGTTTTCGAGGAAAAGTTTCGAGAGGTAGGACCTGAGTCAGCACAACAAGTCTATCGAGGCGAAAAGCTGGGACATTTCGCCTATGGAGGCTCGACGGTGCTGCTGATGTTCGAAAAGGGTCGCATGGCTGCCGTCTCTGTCCAGCAAGGACAGCGCATCGGCAAAATGCGTAAATGATCCTGGAAATAACGGCTAATCAGGCGCTGTTTGGCCGAGTTGAGTTCGTCCGCCTGCTCTTCAGATTTATCCGGCTTCACAGCCTTGACCCATTTATGCAGGCTGTGAGCCGAGACGCCCAGGCGCTCAGAAACTTCAGCGACACAGCCCCCGATCCAGGACCTGGCGGACCGCTTCGTCTTTGAATTCCGGTGGTTACTCATAGACTTCCTCCTATGCTCATAGAATAGGCTAGAAGTGTCTAGTGAACCGGATAAAGTCCATACATTAGGGTGCAGCCCAAGCATAGCTTATTTCATGGTTCTTCTCTGCATTGTAAATTTTAAAAATCCTTCTTGGTTAAGCGTATTGTTATAGATAACACCGTCTTTCATGATCAGGTCCAATAAATGGCCAGAGGGATCTCTTTAAAAAGGGATAATTGGATATTCAGGACTGGATTGATGTGCCTATTCTAGAACATACCATTCTTTTTCAGTGTGAGCTTCATTCCTATCACAGCCCTAATGCAACAATGCCAACACCACAAAATAAAAGCGTGCTGCCAGCAATCGCGTGTCCGTAGGGCTCCAATTTTTGTGTAGGCAAGCTCTTTAATCCCTTAAGCGCAATAGCAACAGCCAACATCATCGTCAATAGGGTCACTAATCCGAATACCAGTGTTACGGCAAGTACACCCGACAGATTGTCTTTTGCCGCGGGGTACATCAACAGCGGAATCAATGGTTCGCAGGGACCAAGAATAAAAATAATAAAGACCACCCATGGCGCTAACGAAGTGGGCTTTTCTGGCTTCGCGTGAATATGCGCATGAGATATGTCGTGAGTGTGTTGATGTTTGTGTACCGTAGTTTCATGCTGGTGCCAATGGGTATGTGTTTGTTTGCGCAGAGCATGACGCAAACCCCAAACTGTATAGGCTATTCCAGCACCGATAAGTAACCAAGCCGCCAAATTGCCCCGAACCCCTTCTAGCCAAGTCAGTGAGGACAACTGAATACCCAACAAAATACCGAGCATACCGAGCATTACAGACCCCACTAAATGCCCTGCCCCGCAATACAGAGTAATACGTAAGGTTTTTACAAGTGACCAGCGACGTGCCTTAGCCAGAGCCACAAACGGCAGATAATGGTCAGGCCCTAAAAGAGTATGAACAAAGGCGATGGAAGCAGCCGTAACAATCAGCATGCTAACTTCAGGTGCCATGACTTATTCCTTAACCAGAAAAAACATTGCGCCATTGGGTACGCCAGGCAAAACTCTTCCGCCAAACGCACGCACAACGTCCTGCACTTCTACTTGAGGCCAGTTACCAAATTGAGCGTTGGCCGCGCGCAAAAAAAAAGCCAGTGCAGTAGGTGTCACGGTTTCACCTTTTGAATAAATCCCATAAACGGGCACACCGCGAAGCATTTCCTGTACAGCAGGAGTTGGACTGGCTATATACCCATGTTCGCAACGGATAACACAATCGCACAAAGGCAGCGGACTGCAGTAAAATTTTTTCGGCGCCAAATGGGTAAACACTGCTGCACTGACACAAATATCGAGCGATACATTCTAAATTAATGAAGTCTTTATGAAAGCTAGTGTGAGAAGTGGATCTCTGCAACCGCGACTGGGATGGCGCAGCTTGTGTCAGAGCAATTGGGGGTTTCGGAGCGTTTGGTCCCAAAATGGTCCCATATACCTCAGGCGGCGACTGGCCTGGCCTTCTCGATTCGAGCTCGCCGCTTTGGTGTGTTCAGCGCTTTCCACAACTCGTTTCGCTGCTGCAAGTTCAGCCAGAAACCCGCTGTATTACCAAAGACTGTGGCCAGCATCAACGCGGTATCCGCCGTGATGGCACGGCGATTGGTGCATAGCTCGTTGACGGTTTTTCGACTCACACCCATCGCTTCTGCGAGTTGCCCCTGGGTCAGTCCCATTGGCACAAGGAATTCGTCGGTAATCATTTCGCCCACACTGACGGGTTGTCGCTTCGTAATATTCATCGCCTGCCTCATCGATAATCGTGGTTATCCAAATAGATGCCCTGAGCCTCGCCTCTCTCTCCTGCCCATGCAAACACCAGTCGCCATTGTTTGTTAACGCGAATAGAGTGTTTGCTGGCCAGTTTTCCTCTTAACTTTTCAAAATGGTTACTCGGAGGTGAACGCAAATCCCGGTCACAGGTCGCATCATCGATCAACTGTAGCTTTCGGAAAAGCCGATCTTCGATCTCAGTAGTAATCTTCTTACTGCCCCTGTCTGCCAGATAGAAGTCCTGAAGCCACCGGTCCCGAAAACTGTGAATCACGAGCAATCTCCTTAAGCTTGCGATACTGTAACGCCCCTAGTTACTTCTTGCAAGTATCTCGTTCACCCGCCCTCCAGTGGAGGCGGCACTCACAGTAAAAGTTACGAAACGGTTTTGACAAGTTAACTTCCTGAGTACCAAGTAATCAAGGAGTGGCGTCTCAGGCAACAGCCCTGCTCCACGCACCAAACGCACTCACCCTGAGATCACGATAGTGCTGAGCACGAACCAGGTGCCTACCCAGATTAAACAAATTACTGACAGCAGCATGAGCGGTCACGAAGCGCTGTGGCTGCCGTATAGATTTGAACCGGCGCATACCTCGCTCCCTGACCCTGGTCGCCTCGTGAGACTGCTCCGCCCGATTGTTGGCGTATCGATCCGTGACGTGAATGGAATCTGGAATCAGCTCTCGATGTGCGACCGGATAACTACGCAGCTTGCCGGTGACGATCTTCCTGGGCTCACCGCCATGACTCCGTAGCAGCCGACTAAAGAATCGCTTTGCTGATGTGCCATCACGTTTGGCTTGCAGATATACATCGATGACTTCACCATCCTGGTCAACAGCTCGCCAAAGGTAATGCTGCTTGCCATTGATCTTCACGAAGACTTCATCGATGAAGAATGTGTCGCCGTAACCTTGATGCTTCCGCTTCAATCTACGAGTGTACAGCGCGCCGAATTCGATGCACCAGAGACGGATAGATTCCCGAGTAACGATGATCCCTCTCTCGGCCAGTAGGTCTTCGATATCGCGATGGCTCAGATTGAAACGATAGTAGAGCCAGACCGCGTAGCTGATGATATCGGGTGGAAATCTGTGACGCTTATACGTATTCATCTGCCGATTCTAGCAATTTCGGTGACTTAATTTGGCAATACCGGCTAGATCCATATTCCGGAGTCGGATGGCCTATCGTAAGCTACGCCCAACCCAGTTGCTGCAGGCTAATCACGTCGTTCCAGATTTTGGTCATATGCTTGATACGCCCCCCTTCAAATTCCATGCAGTAGGCATAGTCGGCTGCAACGGTATTGCCGGTGGGAGGCACGGGGCCTCCCGGGCCAGTTTGGGTACCGTGGAAAACTGCAACGGCAGTGACCTTGTTTCGACTCTCATCGGCAGCAAAAAACTTTAGCTCATAGTGTGCATCCGGCACTGGCGTAAAAAACCCCTTCATCCATTCGCAGTAGCCTTCCAGCGTTTTTATCTCCGCCAGCGCACCCGCCTGAGCTGAAAACGTTGCCTTGGCATGACAATAGTCCTTGCATCCCTCCCAACCTTTGCCAGTTTCACATGCGTCGAAGAACATTTTTGCAGATTCGAGCATTGCGCTCATGACTAATCCTCTCTCTAACGATACTTGTTGAGCCCACATGGAACCCCAAGCTACAGCTTAGTCTATATCCGTAGCGATGCTCGGTAGTTACGCGACCGGCGAAGCTACAGGCCGTGCCAGCGGGTACTGCAGTTGGCAGATAGCCGCGTCCAGTGAGCCCTCTTCTCCCGCAGCCTCCTTTTCTATCCAATGCATAAACGATTTCTCATGCGTGATCATTGATTGGAGAACATCCTGATCCTCTGCGGGCCCGGCATCGGCTATCTCCGTAAATCGGCCCAGAAACTGATCAATCATGGGTTTAAGCGCCGCGAGAAATTCCTGCCAGGTGCTCTGCTGATAGAGTGCGACAAACCCAGCCACTTCTTCTCCGGATGATGGCTCCTCGATGAATTTCATACCGTACTTTTGCAGAAATGGCCGCAGACGGACTTTGGTCTCGGATTCCAACTGCAAAAAAGTGCCGAAGTGATATTTTTCCCGCTCGTTCTTGGCGGCGGCCATCAGAGCAAGGAATGCTTGTTCGCCAAGTACTTCGCTCTGGTAGAGTTCATTGATACATGCTGGGTATTCGAGATCGCTCATAAATTAGCTCCTGTAAAAGATCTGGATAGAGTTTAGTCGATAACGAAATCCCCTGCCTCTCCCGGCCTGATACCTTTCCTGTCTGAAATCACCAACCAACCTGTGGGTGGCGATAGGATGGACTCCTCTTAGCTGATCTACCCTTTGAATGGGCATCTGTTCCAGCCCATTCACTGTAGAGGAGTACTTGCTATGTCTGTTTCCATCGTAGGTGTTGATCTATCCAAGTCGGTATTTCAGTTATCTGTAGCCGATGCACAGCATCATGTTGTTGATCGAAAGCGACTCAGCCGAGCCAATTTCATCGATTTCTAACACAGAATGAGCCCGTTCGCCTGGTCATGGAGGCCTGCGGCACTTCCCACTACTGGGCGCAGAACAGCCCTGTCACTGGGTCATGAGGTCAAGTTACTGCACGCGAATTACGTTAAAGCCTACGTCCGGCGCACAAAAACAGATGCCGCCGATGCAGATGCCCTGGTCCTCGCCGATAACGATAAAAGCCTGCACCCTATACCGACCAAACCCGAAGAACTGCAAGCACTTCAGGGCGTACATCGAATTCGTGAACAGTGGAAACGAGCCCGAGTAGCCAGAATCTGTGAAGCCAGGGCGCTGCTGGCTGAATTCGGTATCTCTACCCCAGTGGGAGTCAGGGGCATCCCCAGGAAGCTGACACTGGCTACAGAACAAGCACCAATGCTGATACAGCCAACCCTACTGGATCTCATCCAGGAAATTACCGAGTTAGAGCTACGATTGAAGCGCGTGGACCAGGCTCTGGCAGCCTACGCCGATACCAACCCGAACGTGCAGACCCTGCTGGGCATTCAGGGTATTGGGGTCACTATAGCCACCGCATTTGTGGCACGCGTATCCAATATTCACACGTTCAAACGGGGTCGTTCTTTTGCCTCCTGGCTCGGGCTTACCTGTAGAGAGAATAGCTCTGGGCAAAACCGGCGACTTGGCAGAATCACCAGGCAAGGTGACCGCTACTTGCGCACCATGCTTATTCATGGCGCTCGGGCCGCGTTGATGGCAGCACGACGTAAGCAAGCGAACGGCAAAGAGCTTACACGGCTGGAAACCTGGGCAGTGAGCACTCAGGCCAGGGTCGGTCACAACAAGGCCACTGTAGCTCTGGCGAATAAGATGGCGCGCATCATATGGGCAGTGTGGACAAAGCATGAAGCATTTAACGGCAACGATGCACTGCGCTTTGCTGCATAGATAGTACGGACCCCTTCCGCGAAGCTGCGCAGATTGATCGCTTGACGATACACACGGTTACCCGTGCCGCCTGAAAGGCCGATAGGAATTCCCGAACTCTCGAGTTCGACGTGGCGATAGGTCCGGGCGGTGCGGATCCTCTCATGGCCCGGTGGTACGACCACCACTAACAAAGGCCGGATACACGGATGCAGCCGATTCCGTCAGACCGAATCAACCATGTGACAGCTAGGAGAAAAGAAGATGAATTAGCTCAGTTGACGGAGGAGTCCATACACGAATTCCTAATTTATCAATGATATCAGAGACTTGATAGTTGCTGCCCGCTGGGAACTTTTCTACCCTCCGTCGGCATGAAAGGCGTCATCTACTTGCTGTTTCACCTGCTCACGACAATAGCCAAGCTGATTCGGCCAGGCGGTAGCCGTGCAGTCATTGCCGAGAACCATCTGCTCAAACAACAACTAATAATCCACAGCAGGTCCCGACAACGAGCACCCAATTTATCCACGCAGGATCGCACTGTCCTCGGCTTCTTATCTCTCTTCCTAAACCCACGACGGCTGGTCAGGTCAGCTGTCATCATCAAGCCATCCACCCTGCTCCAATTCCACATTGCATTGAAGAAAAGAAAGTACCGCCTTCTGTATTTACCTCGCGGTGGAAGGAAACCAGGGCCGAAGGGACCATCCAAAGAAATCATCCAGGCTATTGTCGAGATGAAACAACGTAATCCCCGATATGGGTGTCCCCGTATTGCTCAACAGATCAACCTGGCTTTCGGCCTCGACCTGGACAAGGACACCGTCCGGCGCGTACTGGCTGTTCACTACAAACCAGATCCCAGTATGCGCGGGCCATCCTGGCTGACTACACTTGGACACGCAAAGGATAGCCTTTGGAGCGTTGACTTATTTCGCGCTGAATCCATCACGCTAAGGACGCACTGAATCATGGTCGTTATGGATCAGTACACGCGGCGGATTATTGGCTTTGCTGTACAAGTAGGCGACGTGGATGGCCCCGCTGCCTGCCGTATGTTCAACGACGCAACCAGAGGTCATCAATGGCCAGAAAGACTCAGCTCCGATAACGATCCACTGCTCCAATATCATCGATGGAAACCGAACCTACGAGTGCTCGAAATCGATGAGATCAAATCGCTACCGCATGTCCCCATGTCCCATCCGTTTGTGGAGCGATTGATCGGCAGTGTCCTAAGAGAGCTGTTGGATAAGACCTTGTTCTGGACTGCGACGGATCTGGAGAACAAGCTTCGAGACTATCAGACTTATTACAACGAGCACCGATGCCATGCTGGCCGGGATGGCGCGACTCCAGTGAGTTCAGACTCTGGAAAAGTCGTTGGTATCAATAGCTACCGATGGCAAAAGCATTGTCGCGATCTATTTCAGCTGCCGGTGGCGGTTTGAAGCGCCAATTCGCCAGGGACAGGACCCTGGCTAACGGCCGGAGTTGCCGCCCCAAGAGCCATATTCTTCGTTGCCAGTTGCAGAAGCTCTGCTATGCTACCTTTATGAAAACCGTGTGATGCGGGTGCCCCTTGAGGTTCTTCTCACCTTGAAAAAAGGATGGTAAAGGCAGTGAGCTTGTTTAGAAACCGCTTTGTAAAGATCTGTATCGTGCTCGCGGGACTGGGTGTGGGTATGGTTGCCAGCTGGGCAGCTCTGGATACCGCATTCCACGTTACCGGGGACTATGAATTCTGTACCAGTTGCCACGCCTATGCGCCCATCGCCGCGGCCTACCTGGAAGACCCGCACGGGGGCAACAACCAGTTTGGGGTCAAGGCGGCCTGTACCGACTGCCATCTTCCCCACGATAATTCACTGCATTACTTCTGGGTAAAGGCAAAACACGGTATTGTCGACCCCACCATGGCGTTGCTCAAGGAACCCCATGAGATAGACTGGCACGCCATTCGCGAACGGCGTGAAGAATTTGTCTATGATTCTTCATGCCTGAGATGCCACAAGTATCTGGAGGAAGGCACAAAGGACAATCGCATGGCCGCTCGTGCCCATAAGCGCTATTTCAGTGGTGAGGCAGATCGCATGTGTGTCAGCTGCCATGAGAATGTCGGGCACAACCGTCTCGGTTACCACCTGGAGCAGATGGGCTGGAAAAAGGAAGACAGTGCAGTGCAGCAATGAGGCCCTGCTTCGCATGATTTGGGGCCGCATCACCCGAACATAGAAATCTGCCCGCCCAGTGGCAGGTCGCCACACAGCAGGGTCACGGTCTGGTCGCTTCCAGAAGGCTTGATGACACCTACCCCCGGATCACTATCAGCCGGTGACAACAGGTCTCGCCCCCAGCACTGCTGCACGAAGGGTTTACCTAGCAGGCCGACTATCGTGGGCACGATATCGTTCTGTGTAGCCACCACGTGATTGAGCGCGCCATAGGTTTCGCGAATGCATTGCACGAGTATCAGCATGGGCACTCGAAAACGTAACAGCATGAACTGCAAGCTCACCGATGCGGGTACCATTTCAGAAGAATAGGCTAACTTATCGCGAGGATTTAAGGCTCAGCAACTAAGCTAGCGCAGAAAATTTACTCACAACACCTCTTTTATCCCACCTATACTTGGCTCATCATCGCGTAACTGAGGCAGGAACATATTCCACAGGCCCTCTTCCTTCGCCAGCGCCTTCAGGTCTTCCATAAACGTGACCGGGTAAATACCCGCATGCACCTCCTCGCTACAGGGACGAATGCGCGGCACGATGTGGTCGTCCATGAAGTTGCGCAGCTGGGCGCGCAGTTGTTCGGTTTTTTCGCTGTATGAAAAGTCCATGAGACTCTCCATGAGGCGCTTGACGCGGGGCCGGGGATGCACCCAGTTTATGCCAGTGACGCGCTCACGTTGTGATCTGCATCAACTCAGCAGGCAACGACATTGGGCATAGCTTCGCACTCTATCAGTCACTATCTTTCCGGGTTCACCGCTATGGTCATAGGAGAATTGCAGCATCAGGAGGGACAAGCTGAACAACTACTAAACTTGACACCGGCGGTCACTGAACCGACACATCCTGCTGTGCAGCGACGGAAAGCATGATGGATAAGGGCAGGTCTCGAGACGATGTACCCAGGCGTACCTCGTGCTGGAGGCCCTCGAGCACCCAGGCTCCCTGCGTGACGTCGTAGTATGCCAGGCTGCTCACGGCCAAAGGTATCTCAACCGTCTGGGTCTCTCCAGGCTCGAGCAAGACCCTGGCAAATCCCTTGAGCTCGCGCTCGGCACGCGGCACGAGGGAGTCCGGGTAATTGACGTAGAGTTGAACCACCTCGGCCCCTGCCCGGGTGCCGGTGTTCTTCACGTCGACGCTGAAGCGCACCACATCACCAGCGCCTGCCTGATTCTGGCTGGCGCGCAGCCGCTCGATCGTAAAGCTCGTGTAACTCAAGCCAAATCCAAATGGAAACTCAGGCGTCGAGCCATTTCTATCGAGATAGCGATAACCGTGAAAATACTGGTAGGTCACTTCGAGCGATTCGTTATCAAAAGGCGGCAATTGCTCGAGACTGGCAGGAAACGTGATCGGTAATTTCCCGGAGGGGTTTGCCTCCCCGAACAGAAGATCCGCAATCGCGTAGCCTCCCATTTGGCCCGGGTACCACACCATCAGCAGCGCTTCTATATCGGCGAGCCAGTCTCCCATGGTGATCGCGCCGCCACCTTCGAGGACCACGATGGTGCGGTCATTGACAGCGGCAACGTCCCTGACAAGTTGGGTACGTTGCGCCGAAAGCCCGAGCTCGAGTCGGTCGCCCGCACCGATGAGCCCCTCACCCTCGTCTGCTGCGGTGAGCCCGGTCACGACGATCACCGCGTCTGCCGCTTGCACCCTTGCCAGATCAGCCGGCTCCAGGACGTCCTTACCAATATGATCGATCGCGACCACGTCGCCAAAGAGCTCTTCAATCCCCTGCAGCGCAGTCACCACAAAGGCCGGTCGTGTGCTGCTGCTCCCGCTATCGCCGGTGTTGGGCATATCAGCCAGGGCGCCTGCAACGACGATTCGCGGGTGTGCGCTCGCGCTCAAAGGCAGGACTCCCGCATTGTTCTTGAGGAGCACAGACCCATTGACCGCCACATCGCGCGCCAGGGCCAAATGGGCTTTACTGCCAATCTCACTCAGGTCGAGCCCGCTCGGCCGGTCGAGCCCGAACTCGAGCTTTTTGCGCACCATCCGGCTGACCGCCTCGTCGATGACTGACTCCGGAACACGGCCACCTGTGACCGCTGCGAGCAGATTATCTCCGTAGAACCTCGCAACCGGCATCTCGAGATCGAGGCCGTTGAGAGCAGAGCCGAGAGTAGACTGGGTACCTAATACCCAATCCGACAACACGAAGCCGTCGAAACCCCAATCGGTCTTGAGGATCTGCCTCAACAGCTGTTCGTTCTCGCCGCAAAACTGTGCATTAACTGAGTTATAGGCACTCATGACAGAAGCCGCTTTACCTTCAATTACCGCAGCTCGAAATTGCGGCAGGTAGACTTCCCGCAAGGTGCGCTCGTCAATCGTCACGTTCACCTGGAATCGCGTGTCCTCGATGCTGTTCACGGCAAAGTGCTTTGGATTGGCCAGTACATAGTCCTGAGCGCCCCGCACGAAGGCCACCGCCATCCGCGCCAGGTGATGCACATCCTCACCGTAGGTCTCCTGGGACCGGCCCCAGCTCGGGTGGCGAAGATTGTTGATGGTGGGGGCGAGCAGTACATTTCCGCCGGCGGCTCGCAGTTCGCGGCCCATGGCTGCACCCACGCGCTGCTCGAGCCGGGGATCCCAGGTAGCGCCGCGGGCCATACCCACGGGAAACGTCGTCGCACCCTCGACGGTTCCGACTCCCCTGGGACCGTCCGCCATCTTGAACGGAGGAAGACCCAGCCGCTCCACACCGGGAACCGTCCAGAATTGTTCGCCTTCGGGAAGTAAGACGGAACCCTCACCCGCCATCTGGGCGACCTTCTCCTCGAGTGTCATTTGCGCGACAAGAGCCGGGACTGATTGCTCGATATCATTACCTGTGCTGTCGTTATCGCTATCACTACAGGCTATCAGGAGGCAAAGGGCAAGTAAGACGAGTGTTGGTTTTTTCATCGGACAAAGTTAACGAATATCAGCTTTAAGCGCAAAGTAGTACAAGACCAACATCATTACCAGTGCCCCTTACCTGGACCTCAGCGAGCTCGCCCGCCCGGCAGTAGCTATTCCCCGCCTTTCACAGAATTCCACCGGCAAAGCGAGGCAAAGGTGCGCAGCGCCTTCCCAACAAGGAAGTAGCTTCACCTGCTGAGCGTCACGCGGCGAGAGCCTGAGAATCATAAGCCGCCTCCCCCGGGCCGGAATGTCCATAATCTATGGTGGGCTCACCCCGGACACCAAGAGGAGACGACCGATGACACTTTACGGCGGAATAGACCTGCACAGCAACAATGTGATGATTTCGATTATTGACGCCCAGGATCACCTGGTATTTGAAAGGCGGCTGGCCAACAACCTATCGAGTATCCAGTCTCACCTGGATCCCTATCGCTCGAGGCTTGATGGGCTTGTGGTCGAATCGACCTACAACTGGTATTGGTTGGTAGATGGCTTGGCTGAACAAGGATATGACGTCCACCTTGCCAACACAACGGCCATCCAGCAGTACAGCGGGATCAAGTATACCGACGATGCGTCGGATGCCCGTTATCTGGCGCAACTGCTGCGCTTGGGTATCCTGCCCGAAGGGTACATCTACCCGCCGGAACAGCGGTCGATTAGAGACCTGTTCCGACGTCGGTTGCTACTGGTTCGCCAGCGTACCATGCAGCACCATAGCCTTCAGAGCCTGATTGCCCGCCACAGCGGCATCCGTCTGAGCGCCCAACAGGTTAAGCAACTCAAATCCGGTGACCTGAAGGCGTACTTCCGCTATCCAGCCAGCCTGGAGACGGCGCGGCTACTGCACCGCCAAATGGCACAGCTATCGCAGGCCATCGACCAGATCGAAAAGGGAGTTGGCGCGCAATGCCAGGAATCGGCTGATTATGACCTGATCACGAGCATACCGGGCGTGGGAGCTATCCTCGGTAAGAGCATTCTACTGGAAACCGGACCCATCGAGCGGTTTCCCGCGGTGGGCAATTATGTGTCCTACGCGCGCTGTACACCGACGGCAAGAATCAGCAATGGCAAACAGAAGGGCCAGGGGAACCGCAAAAATGGCAATCGGTATCTGGCGATGGCGTTTGTTGAAGCGGCGCATTATGCGGCTATCTGGGATCCGACGATCAAGCGTTTTTACCAACGTCGGCAACGGCGGGTCCATACGATGGTGGCGAAGAAAACCGTGGCGAACAAGCTGGCCAGAGCCTGTTACCACATGTTGAAGCGGCAGGAGCGATTTGATGTAAAACGCGCATTCTCATAACGGTTTAACAGGGTGCCGAGATCGAAGCGGGGTTGACGACAAGTCCACGGAGTCTGAGTATCCGGCACCCTGTACCTGTTAATGCGCAAGGTTTTTTGGGAAGTGCCCTCCAGTCGAGCCCACGTGAGGCTGACTGCGAGTCCGGAACCTGAATCTAATTGGCCGGCTGGGGGTACCAACGATTTTATGGGGCGGCGACGCCGCCAGGGGCTGCCCGGTGATGGCCCATGGCCAAAGGAACAGCCTTGATCCTGATAGGTGACTGAAGCACTTCACAGAAGTAGCTCAACGGTAAAAGTTGGGAGCACCCACCAGGAGCCTTGCAACAACAAGGGAATAAAGATCCCGGGGGAGTTATTGTCCTATTGACACCGAGCGGCTTATAGGTGCCCCGCTTTATCGGGTATGACTCGGGCGCAGGCGCGTGGTAACAGACGCGTGGTAACAGGCGCGTGGTAACAGGCGCGTGGTAACAGGCGCGTGATAACAGCGCCTGAAACGCGTTTTTCCGATGATATCGAGGTCTGCGGTCGCTGTGGCGGGTCTGTCAGGGTCATTGCTTGCCCTCCTGCGTGCTGCAGTCCAGGGATGGACGAACATGAATTGCAAGCTCACCGATGCGGGCACCATTTCAGAAGAATAGGCTAACTTTTCGCGAGGATTTAAGACTCAGCAACTAAGCCAGCGCAGACAATTTACTCACAACACCTCTTTTATCCCACCTATACTTGCCTCTGAGTAAGGACTGACAGCGAAGTCCAGGCCAATCTAATCCGCTTTATCTGGCGGCAGCCCACTACCTCGCCTTAACTTGTCAGGGCCGGGCGGCGATCGCAGAACGGACAAGTGCCCGCCTTCCGGCGTCTGGATGAGCTTGTGACCTTGAAAGAAGCCATGGGTGACATACGCGAGCGTTCGTGTGCCGGTTTCGCACGCGAACATTACTCCCGGACAGTGTGAAAGCCGGCATTTACTTGCTGTTGCACCGACTGTCACTGACAAACTAGATAATTTATTGCTGTAAAACAGTAGGACCGGCGCGGCCAAACACTGTAAATATCGCTCAATGACGTACCGGAGGAAGGACCTCGGGCCTATCGAGGTAAACCCTGGCAGCGCAAGCTAATGATCTCAGCTGACCTTTTCAGCATTCAACCACGGACTCTGGAAACTACAGGGTGGTTACGTTGGCACTACCACACGCTGACATTTTTTTAGCCATCGATCGGGTTTTTTCCTATATGCCTGGCGACCCGATTGATCAATTCCCGCAGTTCACCAGCTTTACCCTGGTGGATCGCGCTACGATCGGTCTTGACCTTCTCTTGATGGTAATAGGCAGTTAGTTCCGGCAGCGCGTCAGCCAGCAGACTCTGCAGCTCGTCAATCCGCTCCTGAAGTGAGCTTACATCCTTCCTGGTGTTGGTCATGGTTCAGCGTCCTATATGGCGTTAATCTGATTATAGACGGTTTCAAAGAGCGGCTACCGACCAGGGTCGAGCAATTACATGAGGGGACATGTATAAGACGGATAAAAGGGCTATCGGCGAAAAATTTCTTTCAGTATCCCGATGCGTTACATGCATTGAACCAGGCGATGGCCATCCAGTTTGCTCAAATCACGCATGCATTGGTCCACTTGCAAATCCTTTGTGGTCGCTTCCAGGCTGTAGCCCACAGAATTCCATGCCGACCAAATGTTCAGTGGCGTCCGGGCTGATTGAACGGCGATAACGCGGGTTCTGCTACCGCGCGCCCTCTCCCGCGATCAGGGGGCCTGGGTGAACTGGCTGCTGTACAACGTGGGCAGGGCGGTGGGCCTGAAGGATACGCGCCAGCGCGCCATTAGCTCCAGCCAGGTCGATCTTGTGCTCAGCGCCCTGCTGCGCATGGAGAAACAGGCCGACCGGTTAACCGGGATTGCCATGCAGTACGCGTCCTGATAATCGTCAACTGCCATGGTGACGCCCCGCTCGGAAGACCGAGCCGGATCAGTAACCTAAAAACAGTATCGAGGCGCCGCACAGGCTGATCGTCGCCCCTGCCAACGCGTGACCATAACGCGACATTCCCGGGAAGTGAAATTTACGCAGGCCATAATAGCTCAGCGCCACAGCGGCTATCATGGTCAGCAAGGTGGCCGCCCCGAACGCGACAGTCACCAGCAGTACACCTGCCAGGCTGGCCTTTGCAGCAGGGTACATCAAGATTGGAATAAGTGGCTCGCAGGGACCCAGAATAAAAACAATGAAAATTATCCATTGCGGGTGCGCGCTGCTGTGGCGATGGGTTTCGTTTCGCCCGGCATAGCGGATGCCCCAGGCCAGGTAAAGCAGGCCGAAACTAAATAGCAGCCAGGCAGCGAGGTCGCCGCGCCAGCCTTCTATCAGCATCACGTCGCCCACTTCCGCCTGGACCCAGATGCCAACCAGACCCAGGGACACCGAGCCCAGGATATGGCCAAAGCCACAGATCACGGTAATCGACAGTACCTTACTCCACGACCACCGCCGCGCCACTGCCATCGACACAAAGGGAAGGTAGTGGTCGGGCCCCAGCAGCGTATGCAAAAAGCCGATGCTGGCGGCGCTCGCCAGTAAAATAATCAATTCGGGACTGAGTACTGCCATCGCGGCGTTTCCCGTAAGCAAACAACAACAATGACCCGGAATGGATTCACTTGCGGGCCTTCCCAGCAGCTTATCGGACCTCATGCGATCGCGTTATTGACTTGCGTCAATATTCCGTCTGTATTTCCAGCGGGTCCATTTATAAGGTGGTATAGATAAATGCTATTGGTAATTGTCCGCGAGCTGGTGATAGCGGGTGAAATAACGAAAACAAGCCAAGCGGTCAGCGTCTTATACGTTGATTGACGCCTCCGCTGACTGAGTGTCTTTACCTGGCACGGAGATTTCCCCATGGCCTCGAATCTATCGTTCTACGACGTTTTTCGCCAGCAGGGCATCAGCAGGCGATCATTCAACAAGTTCTGCTCGATAACCGCCGCATCACTGGGCCTGGGCCCGAGTTTCGCCCCCCGCATAGCCCACGCCATGGAAACCAAACGACGCACCCCGGTGATCTGGCTGAACGGCTTGGAATGTACCTGTTGTTCCGAGAGCTTCATCCGCTCCAGCCACCCCCTGGTATCGGATATGGTGCTTTCCATGTTGTCGCTGGATTACTCGGAGGTACTGATGGCCGCTGCCGGCCACCAGGCAGAGGCCGCGCTGCAGGAAACCCTGCGCGACAATTACGGCGAGTACATCCTCGCAGTGGAGGGTAACCCCCCCCTGAACGAGGACGGTATGTTCTGCATAGTCGGTGGGCGCCCCTTCATCGAGCAGTTGCAAGAGATGGCCGCCGGAGCCAGCGCAGTCATCGCCTGGGGCTCCTGCGCTTCCAACGGTTGCGTACAGGCCGCCAAACCCAACCCAACCCAGGCCACCCCTATCCACAAGGTGATCCGCGACAAGCCTATTATCAAGGTTCCCGGCTGCCCGCCCATCGCCGAGGTCATGACCGGTGTCATCACCTACATGCTGACCTTCGGCGAGATCCCGCCACTGGACCGCCTCGGGCGGCCCAAAATGTTCTATGGCCAGCGCATCCACGACAAGTGCTACCGGCGCCCACACTTCGATGCGGGCCAGTTCGCCGAAGCCTGGGACGACGAGAACTCCCGCAAGGGATACTGCCTTTACAAGATGGGTTGCCGCGGCCCCACCACCTATAACGCCTGTTCCACCGTGCGTTGGAACGACGGCGTGTCCTTTCCCATCCAGTCGGGGCACGGCTGTATCGGCTGTTCCGAGGAGAACTTCTGGGATAACGGCCCCTTCTATGAGCGCCTGGCAAGGATCAATACACCATTGGGCGCGGAATCCGACGCGGATAAAATCGGCCTGGGGGCCGTTATCGGGGTTGGGACAGCGGTTGCCGTGCATGCGGCTGCCAGCGCCCTGCAGCGCGCCCGTTCTGCATCCGACAATGACCGCAGCCCGGCCAAGGTCGATTAGAGGGATTGAGCAATGATCACAGAAACCCCGAACGGTTTTTCCCTTGACGACTCCGGCCAGCGCATCGTGGTTGACCCGGTCACAAGGATAGAAGGCCACCTGCGCATCGAAGTCAATATCGACGACAGCAACGTGATCCGCAACGCGGTGTCCACCGGCACCATGTGGCGCGGCCTGGAGGTCATCCTCAAGGGCCGGGATCCCCGCGACGCCTGGGCCTTTACCCAGCGCATTTGCGGGGTCTGCACCGGCACCCACGCCCTCACCTCGGTGCGCGCGGTGGAGGATGCGCTCAGCATCCAGATTCCCGAGAACGCCAATACCATCCGCAACATCATGCAGCTGACCCTTTACGTGCATGATCACCTCGTGCACTTTTATCACCTGCACGCCCTGGACTGGGTGGACGTGGTGTCTGCCCTGTCGGCGGATCCCAGGGCCACCAGCGCGCTGGCCCAGTCAATCTCCCCCTGGCCCAAGTCATCACCGGGTTACTTCCGCGACCTGCAGACACGCCTGAGAAAGTTTGTGGAGTCAGGGCAGCTGGGGCTGTTCCGCAACGGTTACTGGGGGCATCCGGCCTATAAGCTGCCGCCCGAAGCCAACCTGATGGCTGTCGCGCACTACCTCGAGGCGCTGGATTTCCAGAAGGAAATCGTCAAGATCCATACCGTCTTCGGCGGCAAGAATCCCCACCCCAACTGGCTGGTGGGCGGGGTGCCCTGCCCTATCAATGTCGCCGATACCGGCGCGGTGGGGGCCATCAATATAGAGCGTCTCAATCTGGTCAAGCGGATCATCGACGAGAGCCGGCAATTTATTGACCAGGTTTACCTGCCGGACCTGATGGCGATTGCCTCCTTCTACAAGGACTGGGCCTACGGCGGCGGCCTGTCCAGCACCAACGTGATGTCCTATGGCGACTTTCCGGACTACGCGAATGATTACAGCGCCGGCAGCCTGATGATGCCCCGGGGCGCGATCATCAATGGCAACCTCAACGAGATCCACGAGGTCGACCTGCGCAACAGTGAGGAAATCCAGGAGTTCGTCAGCCACTCCTGGTACGACTACCCGAACGGCGCCACAGGCCTGCACCCCTGGGATGGGGTGACAGAGCCTAATTTCGAGCTAGGGCCAAATACCAAGGGTACGAAAACCAATATCGAGTCCATCGACGAGAGCGCCAGGTACTCCTGGATCAAGAGCCCGCGCTGGAACGGCAACGCCATGGAAGTCGGCCCGCTGGCGCGCTATATCATCGGCTACGCCGGCAACAACCCCGAGTTCAAGGAACCGGTGCAGAAGGTGCTGACGGACCTGAACCTGCCTGTCTCCGCCCTGTTCTCCACCCTGGGGCGCACAGCTGCCCGCGGGCTTGAATGCGCCTGGGCGGCGGAAAAGCTGCAGTACTGCTACAACAAACTGATCGCGAACATCCGCAATGGCGACCTCGCCACCGCCAATGTCGCCCTGTGGGAACCCCACACCTGGCCGCACGATGTGAAGGGGGTCGGCTTCACCGAGGCTCCCCGCGGAGCGCTGGGGCACTGGGTGCATATCAAGGACAAGCGCATCGAGAACTACCAGGCGGTGGTACCCACCACCTGGAACGCCGGCCCGCGGGACGAGAGCGGCAATATCGGCGCCTACGAGGCCGCGCTGCTCAATACCCCGGTGGCCAACGCCGAGCAGC
Source organism: uncultured Gammaproteobacteria bacterium (assembly GCA_963765545.1). Classification (GTDB taxonomy): domain Bacteria; phylum Pseudomonadota; class Gammaproteobacteria; order Pseudomonadales; family Halieaceae; genus JARRPM01. Next base: position 84,704 of record CAVXWW010000007.1, read on the forward strand.
CACTGGAAATCCTGCGCACCATTCACTCATTCGACCCCTGCCTGGCCTGCTCCACGCACGTGATGAGCCCGGACGGAGAAGTACTCGCTGACGTCAAGGTTCGGTAAGGAGGTACACATGGCTGCCACATCCGAGACCCGCAAGAAGCCCGACGGGTTTTTAGCGACAGTAACCCACCACTCCACCGAGATCGAAAGCCCGGCTTCCAAGATCTACGTGTACGAGGCCCCCTTGCGCTTCTGGCACTGGGTCAACGCGCTGTGCATCGTGGTGCTTGTAGCTACCGGGTACCTGATTGGCAAACCCCTGCCGTCTATCGGCGGGGAGGCGTCCAACCATTTCTTTTTCGGCAATATTCGCATGGTGCACTTTGCCGCGGGCCAGTTGCTGATGGCAATGCTGGTCTATCGCATCATCTGGGTGTTTTTGGGCAACCACCACGCCCACCAGATATTCCTGCCCCCGATGTGGAGCAAAAAATGGTGGGGCGAGGTCTGGCACGAGGTACGCTGGTATGCGTTCCTGGAGAAAACCCCCAAGAAATATGTTGGGCACAACCCGCTGGCCCAACTTGCCATGTTCGCCTTGTTCCTGCTGCCGCTGCTCAACCTGGTCGCCACCGGCGGCGCACTCTACGCCGAGGGCGAGGGCATCGAGAGCTGGTGGTACAAGGCATTCGGCTGGGTGTTTTCTGTGTATGGAAACAGCTTCAATGTACACACAATCCACCGTCTCAGTATGTGGGTAATCGTCTGCTTCAGCATCATTCACATCTACCTGGCGATTCGCGAAGATATCATGAGTCGCCAGAGCCTGGTGTCGACCATGATCTCCGGCTGGCGCTACTTCAAGGATGACAAAGAGTGAGTGCCCCCGTATCCGCGCTCCTGCTGGGGGTGGGCAATATTCTCTGGGCGGATGAAGGGTTTGGCGTACGCTGCGTAGAGTCCTTCGCTCAACGGTTCGAAATCCCCGCTGATCTTACGGTTGTGGATGGTGGCACCCAGGGCCTGTACCTCGTCGACCTCCTGCGTGAGCACAACCCGGTGGTTATCTTCGATGCAGTAGACTTCGGTGACCCCCCCGCCGCAATGCGCCTGGTCGAGAACGACGATATTCCCGCCTTCGTGGGGGCTCACAAAATGAGCCTGCACCAGGCCGGTCTGCAGGATGTGATCGCCTGCGCCAAACTGCTCGGCGGCTGCGCCAGCGATATGCTGCTCATAGGGGTCCAGCCGGTAGAACTGGAGGATTACGGTGGCAGCCTGCGACCACAGGTACAGGCCTGTATCGGTCGGGCACTGGATATAGCCGTGGACTACCTCGCGGGCTTCGGCATCGTCTTGACGGAGCGCACCCAAGGGGTTGCACCGGACATCATCGCACCGTGCCTGGATCTGGCCAACTACGAATCCGGGCGACCCGATGCGTCTGCCGCCTGGCGCCACGGTGACGAGCGCGTACTGGCCCGGTTGCCCGGGGACTGACCATGTGCCTCGGTATTCCCTTGCAGGTGCAGTCCGTTCCCTCCTGGGGCATCGCCCTGTGCGGCGCTGCCGATGCCAGCGATGACCAACGGTCGGTAGAGACCTCATTGCTGGAACAGCCGCCACAACCCGGTGACTGGCTGCTGGTGCATGTAAATGTGGCGATCCGCGCGCTGGATGCCGGGGAAGCAGACCGGATCAGCGATGCCCTGCTGGCGGTCACCAGGGCTGCTGCCGGCGAAACCTTTGAGCATCTGCTGGCGGACCTCATAGACCGGGAACCCCAGCTGCCCGCCCATTTGCGCCAGGAGCTTGAGAAAATGGAAAACGAGGACTTAACGGTGCCCGACGATGAGTAGTATCGCGATCTCAGACATGCTCGAGCGAGGCGTCCTGCAAACTGTTGACGCCGCCAATGTGGAGCGTTTCCTGGCTGGTCCCGGGCTGAAGGTGCTGTTCTTCGCCGGGCCCGGCAACCAGCACGGCGACAGCCACGACGTGGCCGTAGCACTACGAGAATTACTGAAGGAGTATTCCGGCGAGGTTGGCGCGGCCCTGGTTGAATCCAGGGACGAAGCAACGTTACAGCCTCGGTTTCGGGTACTGGTACTGCCCAGCCTCGCCCTGTGCATCGATGGCGAAAGCCTGGAGATTATTCCGGGTGTGCGCGACTGGGGTGACTATATCCGCGCGTTCCGACGCTATCTCGGCGACGCTACCAAGCCAAACTCTGCAGGAGCCCACCCGTGAGCGAACCGGACCTGATTCCCGTTACCAACCTGGACCACTCCAGGGAAAACCCGATGATCTGGACTGGCGAGGAAAAGGCCGAAGGAGTGTTCCTCGATCCGGGGGAGACCGATGATGCGCTGGCGCTGCTGGGCATGCCCGCGATGCGACCGCCGGCAACACCGCGGCTGCCGATAGACTACGAGCCGGGCCCCCTGTTGCGCGGGCGACTGGAACAATTGCGCCAGGCCGTGGCCGGCGCGGCTGCCGGTGACGATGGCCAGATGCTGGACATGGCCGACCTCGACGCTGATTCCCGCCAGTCCCTGCGGGAAATGCTGGGCGAAGGTGAGGTGAACGGCAGCGTGACCCTGGACGCGGTAAGTTACACGATTATCGAGTCGGTGCTTCCAGGCATATGGCTCATCAGCGGCTCGGATGGCAGTGAATACCTGGAAGTTCGCACCATTCCCGCGGTCATCACCCGCGCTGCTGGCAGCTTGCGCAGTGCACCCTTTGCGCTGCCGCCGGCGCTACCGGGCATCATGAACGGCCTCGCGCTGCTGGCGGAGATCAATGAACACGCGCAGAACTGGCATCCCGCCATCGAGCACAACCGCGTACTGAATTTTACCCTGTTGCCCACCAGCCCGGCCGACCAGCAATTGCTGATCGATGTCCTGGGTCGTGCCGAACTGGTGCTGGATTCCGGCGGCTTCGGTAACTGCCGGGTCATGGCCACAACGGTGCGCCATGTGTGGGTGGTGCAGTACGTTAACGGCATGGGCAAGACCATCATGGATACCATCGAGATCGGGCGCATTCCCGATGCGGTGTTGGCGGCACGAGAGGACCTGGAAGATTCCGCCGAGCGCCTGGGTGAAATACTGGAAACCTATCTGGGGCCCCTGCCATGATCGGCCTCCCGACATGAACACCTTTGAAAGCTCCTTCGGGGGCAACAGCAGCCGCATTGATCCGGGCACGGTACTGGAATGCGGCGTCTGCTGGTGGGTCTACGACCCGGCAGAAGGCGATGAGACCTGGCAGATCCCCGCCGGCACCCCCTTTGCCGAACTGCCTGCCCATTGGCGCTGCCCGAACTGCGACAACGCGCCAGAGCAGTTCATGGTGGTGCAGGGCGAGGCGGGAGAACGCGACGATTCCCATCCGCGCCCGCAGCGCCCGGCGGCGCTGGAACGCATCCGGGAGCGAGAGCAGCAATTGCTGCAGGCTTACAGTGCGGTCAGTGAACGCATGCGCGCACTGCCGGTATACAACGACCAACTCGATATCCGGATAATCGGCCTGCGCCGCTGGCAGGACGGGCTGCTTGGTGTGGTCGCCACGCCCTGGTGCATGAACATCACCCTGCTGCCGCTGGAAGTTAACGCTGGCGGGACCACCCGGCAGGGGATGGAGGGTACCAAGCGCCTGCTGGAGTTCCCGTCCGGGAATTACTCATTTATCGCGGGGCAGCTGGCGGGAGTCGGCCCGCTGGAGACCTGCTCGCTGTTTTCGCCGATGGAAGAGTTCGATGACCCCCTGGTAGTTGAGCAGGTGGCCCGGCACGCGCTGGAAGAATTGCTCAGGGCGCCTCCCGCAAGTTGTGTTTCCCCAGCCATTAGCCGGCGCAGCTTTCTCAGTGGCGGGAGCGGCAAGAACCATGACAACCCGGCCGCCTGAACCCATCGGTCCCCGCATCGATATTCACCTCGGGCTTGAGGAGGTAGACATCCGCCAGCAGCGACCGGCCATCGCCCGCGCACTGGTGGGGCTTCCGGTGGAAGCGGCCCTGGCAAGAATTCCAACGCTATTGCCAATCTGCGGGGCCGCCCAGGCAGTAGCCGCTGCCAGGGCAGTGGCCGCGGCGCGGAGTGAGGAGGAAAGCCGTGAACAGTTCACTGACCGCGAGAATAGCCTGTGGCGGGAACAGGCTCTTGCCGCTGCCTGGCGCCTCAGCGTGGACTGGCCGGACCTGCTGGGCGAGGCGCGCCGGATGGAAGCGCTCAAACGCGTTTACCGGACTTCAACTGAGAGTGAATGCTGCGCCGCCCTGGGGCAGATGATGGAGGGCCTGGACCCGATCGATAACATCGGGCGACTGCATGACTGGGTACGCGAGAGCGACAACCTGGCCGCCAGGGTCATCCGACTCGCGCAAGGGGGCGGCACCATCGATAGCCCGGAGGCGGTACCCGCGCCGGCGCGGGACAGTGCCGATTTGCGCGCCATCGCGTCCGAAGCACTGGCCCGGGAGCCCTTTGATCCTCTCGATCCGGCAGGCAGCCCGCTGGAAGTGGGCCCGCTGGCCATGGGCCGGGACCCCCTGGCCCGGGAGATAAAGGCCACGGTGGGCAGCACCGTAGTCAGCCGCCTGCTTGCCCAACTGCTGGACGCGCGGGTGATCTCAGGCGCAGGCGAGTCCAGCCAACAGCCGGGCGACACGCCTGCCGGGGCCTGGACAGTGCCGGCTGGGGGTGGCGTGGGCTGCGCCGTCACCGCGCGGGGGCCGGTTTTCCACCGGGTTGTTCTGACCGCGGATACCGTGGCGGACTGGCGGGTGTTGGCTCCTACCGACTGGCATTTCGGCCCCCGGGGACCGGTGGCCAGCAGGCTCGCGGCAATGACAGCGCAGACCCGGGAGCGGGTTGCCCTGCTGGTCGCAAGCTATGACCCCTGTGCGCCCTGGGCTCTGCACAATGCGACGGGAGGCGATTGATCCATGCACGAGATTGCCTTATGTAACAGCCTGGTTGACCTGATCCGGGACCAGCAGCACCAGCGCGGATTCCAGCGGGTGCGGCGGGTGATTGTGGAACTCGGGGTGCTCGGGCACGTGGACCCCCACGCCCTGGACTTTGCCTTCGAGGTGGAGGCCAGGAATTCCCCCGCGGAAGGCGCGGTGCTGGAGATCCGCGAGATCGAGGGGCGCGCCTGGTGTATGGATTGTTCGAAGCTACAAACCCTGGGGCGGCGCGGCGACGCCTGCCCCGACTGTGGCGGCTTCACGCTGATTGTGGAACAGGGCGAGGAGTTGCGCCTGAAAGAACTGGAGGTAGTCTGATGTGTGGCGTATGTGGATGCGGGGAAGGCGAAACCCGGATGGAAGCGGAACAAAAGGTGCTCGAGCATACTGGTCATGCCCATGTTCACCATAGTCATAGCCATAACCATGACCATGACCATGACCATGGTCATGAACACAACCATCACGAGCACGCCCACGATGCTCACACGGCTGAAGTCCACATGCTGCGGGACGATCCCGCACAGCGTGCGCACCTGGTCAGTGTCGAGCAGGATATTCTCAGCAAGAACGACGCGCTGGCGGCTCACAACCGGCAGCATTTCAACAGCCACTCGGTACTGGCGCTCAACCTGGTGTCCTCCCCGGGTGCGGGTAAGACCACCCTGCTGGTGGCATCCCTGCAGCGCTTGTTGCCCGGTTCCACTGTGGCCGTCATCGAGGGCGACCAGGAAACCTCGGCCGACGCGGACCGGATCCGCGCCACCGGGGCGCCGGCAATCCAGGTAAATACCGGCCGCGGCTGTCACCTCGACGCGGCGATGATAGACGCTGCCTTCCACCGCCTCCATTTTCACGATGGCATCCTGTTCATTGAAAATGTGGGCAACCTCGTCTGCCCCGCTGGCTTCGACCTGGGGGAGGCCCACAAGGTGGTGATCGCCTCGGTGACCGAGGGAGAGGACAAACCCCTGAAATATCCGAATATGTTCGCCGCTGCCAGCCTGATGCTGGTGTCCAAGGTGGACTTGCTACCCCACCTCGATTTTGATGTGGATCTGCTGATCGCAAACGCTCGTCGGGTAAACCCGTCCATCGCTGTGATCAGGGTCTCCGCTACCAGCGGCGAGGGCATCGATCGCTGGCTGCAGTGGATCAGTGCGGCCCGGGACATGGCCCTGGCAAGCGCCTGAACGATGAACTCCCCTGTCCTCATGCACGCAGCAGCCGACCGCGTCGAACGCCGGCAAATTCGCGTGCGCGGGCTGGTACAGGGTGTGGGATTTCGCCCTCATGTATATCGCTGCGCGACGCGCATGGGCGTCACCGGTACTGTGCAAAACGGCCCCGAGGGCGTGCTTATCGAGGCCCAGGGCAGTTGCCTCGATGCCTTCGTGCGAATGCTGCATGAGGAAGCCCCGCCCCTGGCGCGTATCGACAGCCTGGTCCAGCTGCCCATGGCAACGACTGCGGGTGACGATTTCGCTATTCTGGCAACGCCGTCCGGTGCCGCCGACGGCGCCGCGATCCCGGCCGACACTGCCCTTTGCGAAGCCTGCCAGCGGGAACTGTTTGACCCCGACAATCGCCGTTACCTGCATCCTTTTATCGCCTGCTGCGATTGCGGCCCGCGATTCACCATCACCCGGCGCCTGCCCTATGACCGCGCCAACACCAGCATGGCGGCCTTCGCCCTGTGCCCGGCCTGCCAGGTGGAGTACACCGACCCGGGCAGCCGCCGATTTCACGCCGAGCCATTGGCCTGCCATGATTGCGGGCCGAGGCTGTCCCGGGACATTCACGCTCTGGCCGATGCCCTGGCCGCGGGTCGGATCGTCGCCATCAAGGGTGTGGGCGGCTATCACCTGGCCTGCAATGCCCGTGACAACGGAGCAGTCGAGCGCCTGCGCGCCGGCAAGCTGCGCGATGCCAAGCCCCTGGCGGTCATGGTGCTGAACACGGCCAGTGCCGCACAGCATGTGCAGCTGAACCCGGTGGGAACAGAATTACTGCTAAGCCCCGAACGGCCGGTGGTGGTGCTGCCCGCTGCCAGCGCCGGCGGCGAGCTGAGCCCGGCCCTGTCGCCGGGCCTCGCCACCCTGGGCCTGATGCTGCCTTACACCGCCATTCACTATCTCTTGTTCCACGCCCTGCTTGGCAGTCCGGCAGGCGAGCGTTGGCTGGCTGAGCCCAACGGGCTTGCACTGGTAATGACCAGCGCCAATATCAGCGGCGACCCGCTGGTGATTGAGCCCGCGGAGGCCGAGCGCCGACTGGCGGATATTGCCGATCTGATGCTGCACCACGACCGCGACATCGCCGCGCGGGCAGATGATTCAGTAGTGCGGGCGGGGGGCGGCGCCGGCATGATTATCCGCCGCGCCCGCGGTTATACCCCCCATGCGATCCGCCTCGCTACCGCCGGGCCGAGGGTCTTGGCCCTGGGAGCGCAGCTGAAATCCACGGTAGCGATGACCCGGGGGGAGCTCGCCTATATTTCCCAGCATGTGGGAGACCTGGATACCCCGGCTGCAGTCGCTTTTCACGCGGAGACTGCCCAGGCCTTGCAGGCAATGTTGCAGGCCCGGCCGGAATTGCTGGCCTGTGACTGGCACAACGATTTCGCCTCCACCCGGCTGGCAGAACAACTCAGTGCCAGCCTTGATGTGCCGCTGCTGCGGGTACAGCACCACCACGCCCACGCCGGCGCAATCCTCGCCGAACACCGCCACGAGGCGCCGGCCCTGGCCGTCGCCCTGGACGGCCACGGCACTGGCGTCGATGGGCAATCCTGGGGCGGCGAACTGTTACTGGTCAACGGCGGCGAGTTTGAGCGGCTGGGACATTTTGCCCCGCTGTCCCTGCCCGGAGGCGACCGGGCCGCCCGCGAACCCTGGCGCATGGCCGCCGGGGTGTTGCAGCAGCTGGGACGGGGTGAGGAGATTGCCCGAAGGTTTGTCGACCAGCCACTGGCGCCAGCCCTGGCGGAATTGCTGGCCAGCGGCACTGCACCGGTGACCAGCGCGGCCGGCAGGTTGTTTGATGCCGCCGCCGGCCTGCTGGGAGTATGCAGCCACGCCAGTTTTGAAGGGGAGCCGCCGATGCGCCTGGAAGGCCTGGCAGACGATCCCCGGGCGCTGGCCAACGCCTGGACTCTGGATGATGGCGTGCTGGATTTCAGTCCGCTACTGACCCGGCTGGCAGATTGCGAGGACCCGGCCGAGGGAGCCAACTGGCTGCACGGAACACTGATCGAGGCCATCAGTGAGTGGGCAAACGCGGCGGCCCGACGCAGCGGGGTTGATACCGTCGCTCTGTGCGGCGGCTGCTTCCTGAACACGCACCTGGCCCGGGAAGTGCCCCTGCGCCTGCAGCAAATGGGATTGCGGGTACTTATGGCCATTGCCATGCCCCCCAATGACGGTGCCATCAGCCTGGGCCAGGCCTGGGTGGCCCAACGCCGCTATAAAACGGCTTATTGAGACGAGGTTCGACTATGTGCCTGGCAATACCTGTACGCGTTACCGAACTGCTCGCTGGCGACCGGGCACTGGTGTCCGCCGGGGGCATCGTGCGCGAAATCGACACCGCCCTGGTGGATGATCTGCAGGTGGGGGACTACGTCATCCTGCACGTGGGCTATGCACTGTCGAAGCTCAATGAGATCGAGGCGCAGAAAACCCTGGAAGCGATGACTGCGATCGGAGCAAGCGGCGAGGTGAGCCATGAAATACATTGATGAGTTCCGCGACGGCGAGCGCGCCCGCGGGCTGGCCAGCGCCCTGCACTCGGAAAGCCGCCCGGACCGTTACTACCGCCTGATGGAGTTCTGCGGCGGCCACACCCACGCGGTATTCCGCTACGGTATTCCCGACCTGTTGCCCGCCAATATCGAACTGATCCACGGCCCGGGATGCCCGGTATGCGTGCTGCCGATTGGCCGGCTGGATATGGCCATCCGCCTGGTGTGCGAATACCCCGAGGTGATCCTGGCCAGCTACGGCGACATGTTGCGGGTGCCGGGCAGTGGGCGCCGCAGCCTGCTGCAGGCCAGGGCGGAAGGTGCTGATGTGCGCATGGTGTACTCGGTCACCGATGCCCTGGAGCTGGCCCGTGCCAACCCCTCCAGGCAGGTGGTGTTCTTCGGTATCGGCTTTGAAACCACCACCCCCCCCACGGCCCTGGGAATACTGGAGGCGCAGCGCAGGGGGCTCGACAATTTCTCGGTGTTCTGCAACCACGTGCTGACTCCCGCGGCGATGAGGGCAATTCTCGATGTCCCGCCGGCTGCGAAGCAGGGGGAAACCCTGGAAGTGGACGGCTTTATCGGGCCGTCCCATGTCAGCGTAATTATCGGTTCCGATGCCTACGGCTTCTGTGCCCGCCAATACCACAAGCCCGTGGTGATCTCCGGTTTTGAACCACTGGATGTGCTGCAGTCCATCCTCATGCTGGTGCGCCAGCTCAATGAGGGCCGCTCGGATATCGAAAACCAGTATACCCGAGCGGTAACACCCGGCGGCAACCACAAGGCCCAGGCCGCGGTCAGGGAGGTGTTCGCGTTGCGGCCGAGTTTCGAGTGGCGCGGCCTCGGGGCTATTCCCGAATCCGCTCTGGCCATCGCTGCTGCTTACCGGGCATTCGATGCCGAACACCGCTTCAATATTAATTACCAGGCGGCCGAGGGCACCAAAGGCTGCGAGTGCCCGGCGGTGCTGCGCGGCGCGAAAAAACCCACCGATTGCAAACTGTTCGCCACGACCTGCACACCCGAGACCCCACTGGGCTCCTGCATGGTGTCCGACGAAGGCGCCTGCGCCGCCTATTTTACCTACGGGCGCTTCCGCCAGGAGGCGCAGCAACGCCAGGCACAGCAGCGGGCCCTCCACAAAGCCGGGCGGCTGTAAGGTGAACATGAAAGAAGCAGACCAGAGCTTCCGGGCCGGCCGCCGCCAGGCGCGCAAGCTGGACCTCAAGCACGGCCGGGTCGAACTCAGCCATGGGGCCGGCGGTCGCGCCATGGCTGACCTGATCGACCTCATGTTCCGACGGGCGTTTGACAACCCCCTGCTCAACCAGGCCAACGACCAGGCCTGCTTCGAGGTGGCGTCCGGACGAATGGTGATGACTACCGATTCCTTCGTGATTTCACCTTTGTTTTTCCCCGGCGGCAATATCGGCAGCCTGGCGGTACACGGCACGGTGAACGACCTGGCCATGGGGGGCGCCCAACCGCTTTACCTGACCGCCGGCTTCATTCTCGAGGAGGGCCTGCCCCTGGCGGATCTCGCCCTGATCGTCGATGCCATGGCCTTTGCTGCCCGTGAGGCCGGGGTGCTTATAGTTACCGGTGACACCAAGGTGGTGGAGCGCGGCAAGGGCGACGGCGTATTCATCAACACCGCCGGCATTGGCCTGGTACCCCCGGGCGTGGATATTTCCGGCGACCGCGCCCGGCCGGGCGACAAAGTACTGGTTTCGGGCACCCTGGGTGACCACGGCGTGGCGATCATGTCACTGCGCAAGGGGCTGCAGTTTGAAACCGCGTTGCAATCGGACTCCGCATCCCTTAACTACCTCGTGGCGGGAATGGTAAATCAGGCGGGAAGCGCCATCCGGGTGTTGCGCGACCCCACCCGGGGTGGCCTGGCCGCCACCCTTAACGAAATTGCAGATCAGTCCGGTGTCGGCATCCGCCTGCACGAAAATTCCCTGCCGATTCGCGCGGAAGTGCGCGGCGCCTGTGAGTTGCTGGGGCTGGATCCACTGAATGTTGCCAATGAGGGCAAACTGGTTGCCATCGTGGATGCTGACTTCGCCGGAGAAATTCTCGCAGCGATGAAGGCGGATCCGAATGGCCGCGATGCCCACATCGTCGGAGAGGTCATCGATGACCCGATGCAGTTGGTGCGCATGGTGACCAGTATCGGCGGCGAACGGGTGATCGACTGGCTGCACGGGGAGCAATTACCGCGTATTTGCTAGTCGGGCTGCTCTGGCCGAACAAGGACATGGGTATGAAACAGAAAACAGGATACGAGGACGCCTCTACCAGCGCGGCAAGCGCGATGAACCGCGTGCTGGAGGCAGAGGATCAGGCCAGGCAGGCGGTGCAACGCTGCTCGCGGGATGCGGAAAAAATGCTGCGGGACGCCCGGACGACAGCCAAGCGCATCATAGAGCACGCTGACCTGCGCATTGGCCTTATTCACCACCGCACCAGCGCCGCCCTGGCCAAAACCACTGGCGAGTTGGACCGGGAGCAGCAGTTGAAGGTCAGCGAGTTTGACTCCTCCGTTGTGGATATGGAAGCACTAGCGGTTGCAGTAGAAGAGATTGCCAGACTGTTAACGACCAGCGGCCCGAAACCTTTGATCAGCGGGCGCGAGGATTAAAGGCAGGGCGTTGCCGCCGCGTAACGGAAATTATGCGTAGAGAGTTCATATACACCCAGACCCGATTGCAGGCACGCCATGGCCTGCGCCCGGATGAGCGCAGCTGGCAGCTGGCCGAGTCGCAGCGGGAACTGGGAAATTTCCTCCAGAGCGCGCGCCAGACCGGGTTGAAAAGCTGGGTGTCCGGACTCCAGGCAACTGATTCGAATCAACTGTTGGAAACGGTTCTACTGAAACTCTACCGCGACTACATTGACGATATCGCGTCCTGGGTGCCCCGTGGCTGGCAAAAGTCGGTGGAGTGGACGACAAGCCTCAGCTATTTACCCGCGCTGCTACACCTGATCAAGGGGAACACCGCCCAGGCCTGGATGCTGCAGGACCCAATGTTGAAACCGTTTACAGCGATCCACCACGACCAGCGCAACGCCGCGTTGTTACAGTCGGAGTATGCGCCCATGGTGCATGCCTATCACGAGGGTATGCCGCTATTGGCTGCCTGGACCGCGCGCTGGCAATTCCTGTGGCCAGAACCCGGCGCCAGCGAACGCGCCAGCCTTCAGCAGTTACAAACCCTGCTACAGCAGCACCTGGCGTCTTTTGCCCGGGAAACACCGGAGTCTGCGTGGCGCCAACGCCAGCAACTGGCGGCCAGGCTGGGCACACTGTTTCGCGTATTCAGGTACCAGCCAGCTGCCGTATTTTGCCACCTGCTGCTGGTGGCGCTCGATGTGGAGCGCCTGCGCGGAGATATCCTGCAACGCCGCCTGTTCCCTTCCTACCGGGAGGACAGCCCATGACAATGAGACCCGTGCCAGCGCGCTGGTTTGAAGTACTGGTAGCAACTGAAGACCTGGTCAGGGGCGTGGAAGCACTGGCAAGAACCGGGGACATCGAGCTGGAGGTCTACAGCGAAACCACCCAGCGCGTCAGCATGCCGAACCTGCGGGACCAGTTCGCCGACTATGACAAGCTGTTGCGCCGCTACCAGCAGTACTGGCCTCGCGAATACCTGCACCCTTCGGAGGCGCCCGCACGGCCGGATCGCCGCCTGGCAGATGCAATGGCCAAGCTGGCGCAATGGCAAAAGCAGGCGGACCCGATCATCGACCAGTTGGAAACCCTGTCAGCCGAACAGGGTGAACTGGAGGTATTACAGACATTTTTCAGCAACATCACCCACGAGGATATCGATTTCACCCACGCCGGAGCGGCTGGCCCTGCTCTGGCCGTGCGCCTGTTCGTGCTGCCCGAAAAAGCCAGAATCCAACACCTGCCACCTGCGGTGCTCTCCGTGCGGGTACTGGCCGACGGCAGGATCTTCCTGCTGGTGGTCGGTGAAGCAGAGGTTATCGACAGCTTGCAGCGTGACATGCAGGCACTGAAGGGCCAGGTCATCACCCTGCCGGCCTGGCTCAGTGGCAAGCTGGATACCGCCGGGGGCCAGGTGATCGAGCGCCAGCAGGAACTGCAGCGGCAGGCGGGCGAGCTGTATGCAGCGCTGCACGAGCTGGAAAAGGCCCACGGCCTGCATGAAGTGCTGGGTGATATCGAGCAAATGGAGTGGTTTATTACCCACGTCACCGACCTGCCCGTGTCCGAGAACTTTGCGTGGATAACCGGCTGGACCAGCGATGTCAGCGAAAACCGTATCAGCGACATTCTGGAGCATGAGTCCATCCGCGCGGTGGCGCATTACCCCAAGGCCCCCATGGGCGTCAGTCCGCCCATGGTCTTCCACAATTCCTGGTTGTCGCGGCCCTTCGAATTCTTCGCCGGATTGCTGGGCGTTCCGGCGGCAGACGAGCTCGATCCTTCGGTGATGTTGTCGCTGATCGTGCCGGTAATATTCGGTTACATGTTCGGTGATGTCGGTCACGGGCTGGTTTTTACGCTGGCTGGTCTCCTGCTACAGAAACGCTGGCCGCTGCTGCGAATACTCATCAGCTGCGGCCTGTCATCCATGTTCTTCGGCTGGGTATTTGGCAGCGTCTTTGCCAGTGAACACATCATCCAGCCCCTGTGGGTAAACCCGATACAGGATCCGCTGCCGGTGTTGGCGGCGCCGCTGGCCGGCGGCGTGCTGGTGCTACTGCTTGGCCTGATAGCCAACGGCATCCAGCAATTCTGGCAGGGACACTGGCGTCAGTGGCTGGCCATCGATGCCGCAGTTATCGCCATTTACCTGAGTGCTGTCGGCAGCGTGCTCGACGGTCGCGCCGCGATCATCTTGCCTGTCGGGGTACTGTGGTACTTTGCGGGCAGTGTGGCCCTGGCCAGCGAGTCCGCCTCCCGGGCGATCGGCCACGCTCTCGGCCAACTGGTGGAGAGCGTACTGCAACTGTTGATCAATACCATTTCCTTTATTCGGGTTGGCGCCTTCGCGCTGGCCCACGCCGGCTTGTCGCTGGCGGTAGTCAGTATGGCCACCACGGCGTCACACCCGGTGGTCACCGCCCTGATTCTTGTGCTGGGTAATATCCTTATCCTGGTACTCGAGGGGCTGGTGGTATCCATCCAGACAACCAGACTCGTGCTGTTCGAATTTTTTATCCGTTTTCTCAAAGGCACAGGGCGGATGTTCCAGCCACTCACCGTGCCCACCAACCCGGTAACAAAACCAATCAGGAGATCGAGAATATGAGCGCACCTCACAAGACGCTGTATGGACTGCTCGCATTCAGCGTGGGCATTGCCCTGCTGGCGGGAACCCTGCTCTGGCTGAGCCCGGCGATTGCCGCGGAAGCGACCGGCAACACGGCGATTGCGCCAGAGGTATTGAAAGCCGGTTACTGGGCGGCGGCCCTGGCTACCGGGCTGTCGTCGCTGGGTGCAGGCTTTGCGGTGGCTTCCGTAGGCAGTGCCGCCATTGCCGCGTTGACGGAAAAGCCCGAACTGCTGGGCCGGGTATTGATTATGGTCGGTCTTGCGGAGGGTATCGCTATCTATGGCCTGATCGTATCTATCCTGATTCTGAATGCGCTGATATAGACCATGGTTGCACCGGTATTCATAGGCGATGAAGTGACGGCGGCGGGCTTTCGCCTGGCCGGCGTACGCGTGCGCACACCGCTGGAAGGCGACCTGCAGGGGGTGCTGGAGTGGGCCAACGACAGTACTTCGTTAATCTACATCACCGCGGAATATGCGGCCACCCTCGACGATGAACAGCAACACAGGCTGTTAGCTCAACTGTATCCACCGGTGGTGGTAATACCGGATATTCGATCGAACACGCCGGTGCAGGACCTGGCAGAACGGTTGCGCGCCCAACTCGGAGTATTGGAATGAACATCGAGCCACAGGTGCCGGACAGCATTATCGATGCCCAGGTGCTGCGACTGCTCGATATCGTGCAGGCCTACCAACAACAGCAGTGTGACGCTCTGTTAAAAGAGGCGGAAAAGGAATCCCGGTCGATTCTCCGCCAGGCATACCGGCTTGCGCGCAAAAATATCCATGATGACATCCAGCTGACGCGCCAGCATATAAAGGACACCATGGCCGCCGCCAGGGCGAGGCAACACACCCTGCTGATGCAGCAACGCCATACCGCCGCTTTGAGCTTTCTTGAACAGTGCTGGGTGGCGCTAGAGCGGAGTCTGCAGGACAGGTGGCAACAGCCGGAGTGCCGGCGGGAGTGGGCAGCAAAAATATTGTCAACCGCAGCCGGGGTGATGCCTGCCGGAGACTGGCAGGTGGAACACCCCGAGGGCTGGAGCGCGCAGGAGCAAGGCGAGTTGGCCGGGCAGGCACAGACTATCCCGGGCGTAAACCTGCAATTCAACACCGGGCCAGGCCTCGTCGCGGGTATTCGAATCAGCGCCGATAGCACCAGCGTGGACGGCAGCCTGTCCGGACTGCTGGCTGATCGCACCGCTATCGAGGCGCTGATCCTGGCAACGGCATTGCGAGTCGGGCAGCGCGTATGAGTGAGGCGAGAATTACCTGGATAAGCGGTCCGGTGCTGCGAGCCACGACCGAAGATGTGTTCCATCTCAACGAGGCGGTGTTCGTCGGCGCCAACAGGCTGCTGGGAGAGATCATTCGCATCGAGCAAAATGTCATCGTCGCCCAGGCCTATGAAGATACCAGTGGACTGCGACCCGGAGAGGTGGTGCTCGGCAATGGCATGCCCCTGTCAGTGAAACTGGGCCCTGCACTGCTGGGCAATATTTTCGACGGCCTGCTGCGGCCCCTCACCCGTGAGCTGGGCGACTATGTACTAACGGGTATGCAGGCAGCTCCGCCCCAGACCTTTGAATTTGCGCCTTCGATCGAGATCGGCGACGCTGCCCGGGCCGGCTCGAAACTCGGCACCGCAATCGGCACGGGGGGGCAAACACAGACGGTGCTGGTGCCGCCCCATATCAACGGCACTGTCACCGATATCGTGCAGGGCGGCAATTACCACGACGAAGAGACTGTCTGCACAATCAGGGATGACGGCGGCGCCGAGCACCTGCTGGCGATGAGCCAGCAATGGCCGATTCGCGAGCCCCGACCGGTGGCGCAGCGCCTGCCTACCTCGCGTCCCCTGTTTACCGGCCAGCGCATACTGGACAGTATTTTTCCGCTGGCCTGCGGCGGACGCGCGGCCATGCCGGGTGGTTTTGGTACGGGGAAAACCGTGCTGCAGGAAACCCTGTCCAAGTGGTGCGATGCCGACATCATCGTGTATGTCGGTTGTGGCGAGCGCGGCAATGAAATGGCGGGAGTTTTGCACGAACTGCCCGCACTTGAGGATCCGCGCACAGGCCGGCCGCTGATGGAGCGCACGCTGATCATAGCCAACACCTCTAATATGCCCGTGGCCGCGCGCGAGGCCAGCATATACACCGCTGTTACCGTGGCCGAGTACTTCCGGGACCAGGGCTTGCGGGTGTCGTTGATGGCCGACTCCACCAGTCGCTGGGCCGAAGCGCTGCGGGAGGTATCGGGAAGACTCGGCGAGATACCAGGTGAGGCGGGCTACCCGGCTTACCTGAGCAGCCGCCTGGCAGATTTTTACGAGCGCGCCGCCCATGTACGCACCCTGGGTGGCGAACCGGGCTCCCTGAGCATCATCGGGGCGGTGAGTCCGCCTTCGGCTGATTTTTCCGAGCCGGTAACCACTCATACCAAGCGGTATGTCCGGGTGTTCTGGGCTCTGGATTCGACTCGCGCCCAGGCGCGTTTTTATCCCGCTATTCACCCGCTGCAGTCCTACTCCGGTGACACAGGCGACCTGCTGGATTTCTGGCAGGAGCACAACCACCCGCACTGGCAGGAGCAGCGGCGTCGCTTCCTGACCCTGCTGGAAGAGCAGACGCGGCTGGAGCGGATGGCGCGCATAGTCGGCAAGGATGCGCTACCGCCCAGGCAGCAGCACATACTGTTGTGCGCCGAACTGATCAACGATGGCTTTCTGCGCCAGTCGGCCTATTCCGACATCGATCGCTACTGCTCACCGCAGAGGCAGGCCCGGATGATGCAACTGCTCACCCGTTTCATTGAATTGTCTGAGCAGGCAATCGAACAGAAAGTAGCTTTTGAACTGATCAGCACCCTGCCGGTATTACGCCGTCTTAGGCGCATGAATGAAGATATAGGTGAGCAGGATATGGAACAGTTTGAAGCCTTGCGTAACGATATGGAAAATGCATTTTCCGCATTGAAAAAACAGGGGCCTGCCGATGCTGGTTGATGTTCGCAGTAAGGGCACTGCAACACGGATAGAGGGGCCACTGCTGTTCCTGCGCCGTACTGTCAATGCCGGGCTCAATGACGCGGTGGAAGTGATAGACGCGCAGGGACGCAAACGACTGGGGCGCATCGCGACGCTCGATGAAGACAGCATGATTATCGAGGTGCTGGAATCTACCAGCGGCCTGTCGCTGGCGGATACGACGGTGCGCTTTATGGGCGAGGCGCTGCATTTTGGCGTGGGCCCGGACCTGCTGGGACGCATACTGGACGGCGTAGGCCGGCCCCTGGACGGCGGCCCCCCGGTCTCCTCCACCCGACACCTGCGCATCGATGGCCTGGCGATCAACCCGGCTGCCCGGGAGTATCCCCGGGATTTCATCGAAACCGGTATCTCTTCTATAGACCTGATGAACAGCCTGGTGCGTGGCCAGAAACTGCCGATATTTTCAGGTAGCGGCCTGCCCCACGACCGCATTGCGACGGAAATCGCCCGTCACGCGAAATTACCGGGCGAGGAACAGGGCAGTTTCGCGGTAGTGTTTGTGGCGATCGGGGTCTCTTACGATATCGCCGAACAGTTCCGCCGGGCCATGGAAAACAGCGGCGCGCTTGAACATACCGTGTTGTTCCTCAACCTGGCCTCCGACTCCAGTACCCAGCGCCTGCTGGCACCCCGCTACGCGCTCACGGCCGCAGAGTATCTCGCCTACAGCGAGGATCGCCATGTGCTGGTGATAATGACCGATATGACCAACTACTGCGAAGCCCTGCGCGAGGTGTCGGCGAGTCACGGTGAGATACCCAGTCGCAAGGGCTATCCCGGCTACATGTATTCCGACCTGGCCACACTCTTTGAGCGGGCGGGCTGCATCATGGGCAAGACAGGCACCCTGACCCAGCTGCCCATTCTGACCATGCCCTCGGATGACATCACCCACCCCATCCCGGACCTGACCGGCTACATCACCGAGGGCCAGATTGTGCTCGACCGCGAGCTGGCCAGACGGGATGTATATCCACCGGTAAGGGTACTTCCCAGCTTGTCGCGGCTGATGAAAGACGGCACCGGCAAGGGGTACACCCATGAAGATCACCCGGCGCTGGCCAACCAGCTTTATGCTGCCTACGCCCGGGCGATGCATGTACGGGTGCTGGCCAGCATCATGGGCAGTGAGGGCTTGTCGGAACATGACCAGCTGTTCCTGGAATTTGGCGATCACTTCGAGCAGGAACTGTTACACCAGGACAGCGCGCGCAGCCTGGAACAGAGTATGAAAATCGGTTGGCGCCTGTTGCAGCACATCCCGGTGCTGGAGCTGACGCGCCTCAGCGATGAGCAAATCAAGCGCCACATCAAGGATCGGGCAGAAGACAATGCTGGGTAATGACGAGGCGCCAACCCGCTCCGCCATCCTGCAGATGCGGGACGAACACGAGGTGATGCTTGAAGCTTATGACTTTCTCGATGAAAAACGGCTATTGCTGGCTGCCGAAATGCTGCGGCAGCTGGGCGAATATGAAGAGCTGCAGAAGCAATATGACGAGGTGCGTGAGCGGGCGGAACACATCATGGTGGCTACAGTACGTCGCCACGGTCTGCAGGGCGCGCAGGTTTACCCCGGGTGCTACCTGCAGGACGCCGAGCTGGACGCCACGGCCAGGACTTTCATGGGTGTAAAGCTGCTGGATACGCAGCTGCTACTGCCCCCGGAGTGCGGCCCGGGTCTCATCTGCCAGCCATCACCGGAAGCGGAGCAATGCCGGCTCGAATTCCTGGAACTAACCCGGATCGGCGCCATACTGGCCGGCGTGTCAGGCAACCTGCACCGGCTACTCGCGGAGTACCGCAAGACCGAGCGGCGTGCCAGGGCAATGGAGAATGTGGTTATCCCCGAGATGACCACCAGGTTGCGCGACATGACTTCAAGGCTCGAGGAACTGGACCAGGAAGAAATTGTGCGAGTACACATAGAGTACACATAACGATGTGAGTGCGATCCTGCAGCTCAATATCCCTGGTTTACGCCATCTTCACCGCTGTCCGTCAGCGGGCGAAGACATCAAAGGGCTCTGGTTGAACCCGTGTGGTCAAAAAACTCATGCGGCCTCCAGATGATAATATCGCAGAAGACCGCCTAATCGTTCTCGACTATGAATTGTCGGGTCACTACTCCGATCCGAGTTTGCGGCAGGGCTGGGAAACAACAGTACGTTTCCCCTGCCTTGATGATTCCGTTCCGCATTGTAATGAGCCAAATATTGCCGCAAGGTGTGACGTAGCGACGACTCTCCGAAGAGTATCAGCTTTCGCCAGATTCGATAATATCCCGAAATGATCGACAATACCTGGTATCACGATCATGGATGAGATACCTGCAATTACCGAGGAAGCCCCACTCGTCCATCGTTACATTTCTAGCAATCTGCGTCATCCAGGCTTCATTCGGATGCGGTGTCATTCCTGCGATCTCAACCTTGCGGCTATCGAGATGGATAAAGAACAGGACATAATAAGTGACCAACCAACCCACGCAGCGTCAGTAGCTCTACCGAGAAAAAGTCGGTGCCCGCCAGAACAGACATATGCGCGCGGATGAAGTCTGCCCAGGTAGTCGTGCGCTCCCGTTTCGGAGCAGCTGGGATACCGTGGCGCTGGAGAATATTGCCAACCGTTTGATCGGAAAGCGTGTAACCGAGATTTGCCATAGCGCCCACTATCCGGTCATAACCCCAGCCCGAATTCTCTCTGGCCATGCGCACGACCAGCGCCTCAATTTCACCGTCAATTCTGGGGCGGCCCGGATAGCGGCGCGATTTGGAACCGTCAAACTTACGTGCTACAAGTTTCCGGTACCAACCCAGGATGGTATCGGGTCTCGCGGCCTGGGCGACATCTTCGAGCGCTTTTCGGCCGAGACGATAACCAATTTCGGCCAATGTGGCCTTCTCGGCATCGGTGAGAAGTAATCGGCCCTTGATTTGGGCTTTGAGTATCCGATTCTCAGCTGCGAGATACTCATTACGCAGAAGGAGTTCTTGGTCCACAGTCCCTGTGATTTAGGCCAATAGGCGCGCCCGGTCCATTAGATATCCATCCCGACCCGGAATTAATCAACAAATTGTAAGCCTAATTTGAGATAGTTCAAAATGGCTTTGCGGCAGGTGTGTTGACGGCCAAGGCATTGATATCTCTAAACAGATTAGTTTTTTGACCACACGAGATGCGACCGGGATGGCGCAGTTTGTGTCGGAGCGATTGGGGGTTTCTGAGCGTTTGGTCCCAAAATGGTCCCAAACCGCATCAGACATTGACATTAATATTTTAAAATCAATGGGTTATATGGCGGAGAGTGAGGGATTGGAGCACACACGAATATTGTGTACTGCACGAACACTCGGATTAGTCTCGGAGTTCCGGTCGAGGGATGGATCACAACACGCTAAGGCGTGTTGCGACCCCTTCGGGCTTCGTCGCCGTTGGCGCCTCGTCTCAAACTCTCCCGTGGGGAGAGTTTGTCGAACCCTGAGCCATTCATTTTTCCGCCTCACCATGCCCCCAAATGCCTTGTAAATCAGAGCGTTAAAAAATGGGCCTGGCATGGGAGGGCATCAGAAGGCGTGAGGATGGTCCCATGGTGGTCCCATATTTATCTAGACTCTCGCCATGGACAGCAGTTCGCTAGGCCGTCGCTGTCTTCGCCGCTGCCTTGCGCCTGGCTTTCGACTTGCCGCCTTTTACAGCAACCAGGCCTTCAGCAGTCACCTGCTTGGTCGGTGTCCATTGCTCCAACTCGGCCTGATATCTTGCCAGTGTGTGATTGGCTTGCATCGCCATCCAACTCTCCGCCGAGCGCCCCAGCACCTTGCTCACCTTCACCGCCAGGGCCGGCGACAAGTCGATCTTTTCATGAACCAGACGGCTCAAGGTGGACTCTGACACTTCCAGCGCACCCGCCAATTCGGTGGCCGTGAGGCCCAGCTCATCTATATAGTTACGCTTGATGAAACCGCCTGGGTGTACTGTAATTTTAGCCATCAGTGATAATCCTCATAATCCACGACAAACGCATCGCCGTTCTTAAACTCGAAGGTCATTCGCCAGTTGCCGCTGACCCAGATAGCATGCCGCCCTTTATCCTTTCCCTTCAAGGGGTGCAGGCGCCACCCCGGCAGATCCATATCCGCAATGTCCTTAGCGGAGTCCAAGGCGGCCAACTGGTCGCGTAACTTGTCCTCATGGTCGGAATTGATGCCCCGGGTATCGTTGCCACCGCTGTTGAAGAATTTCTTCAGCCCTTTGTGCCTGATGCTCTTGATCAATTCCCAGTTTTCCTTCTGAGTACACGAGTAGTGTATAGAAATATTGCATATTGCGCAAGATGCAAGAATGTGCCCGATTGTTCGAATTTGTACATCTGTTGTTGAATGGCACTAAATGTTGATCCGGTGGGCGCAAATAATTGTATGCTGTGATGACCCACATGAAGAACATCAAAAGCCAGCCGACTCTGGGATTTGAGAGAGTAAAGGCGGGTCGATATTTAGTGTAATCCGTGGGTCTATCTGTCATGAAAATCAACAGTCAAGTTCTCAGAACGCAAGAGGCCAGGTGGCGAAAGACGACCCATTGCTTGACCTCTCTCAAGGTGTAAGAGCCTTTATTCAGTCGCTTCAATGTGAGTAAGGTCTATGGTTTCAAGTAAGGTATCCTGGGACGCTGCCAGCTCACTGTCATCGAGAAAAGCAGTTGCTTGCAAGGGAAGGAATTGCAGCGTAGTTATGCCCACACATGCGAATGTCGCTGTCAGATACGGAATGAGAAAATCTGGCTGGTTCGCACCATCACCTGTGAAAACGCCTCCTGAAGCGATGCCGATGTAAACGGGCCGGTCTTGCAGCAAGCCAAATTTCTCCCCCGTGTCCGATGCCCCAATAGTGCGCCCCATTCGTACGACCTGATCGATCCAGGATTTAAAAACGGATGGGACTGTGAAATTGTTCATTGGTGTGCCGATGACAAGAACATCTGCTGCCTCGATTTCCTGGATTAATTGTTCCGACAGCGCCACGGCTTCATTGAACTGTTTCTCCGCCATAGCACCAGGTGCCGAGAGGGACGTGGCATAGTCAGACTCGGTATGCGGAATCGGATCGTGACCAAGATCGCGGCGCGTGACGTTTGCGTCAGGATTAGTGGCGAGAAGCTTGGAAATTATTGCCGCCGATACCTTGCGGCTATGTGAAGCTGCTCTAGGGCTGCAGTCTATATGCAGGATTTTCATACATTCTTCCTCACACATTATTTTACTATCGGTGATAGTCTAAGGGTTTTCGGGTTGGCCCGTGATTGTCCGCTTTGGGTTGCGAATTCAACCAGTCACTGCAAAGCCAATGTTTTTCTATTGCGTAAGGCAAGGTTTTGGCGGGTTTTCTGGTTCAGGTAGTGTCGCCAGGTTGTCGCTGTCGCCAACCGGTTCGAACCAGTCATCGCTCCATATACAGTACCAGTGGTTACTGGGGATAACCGCCATTTCGAACCCTTGCTCTCGTTTCTGAAGCACGGGAACAAACCACAAGCGCGCCCACCCTTCGATTTCTCGCGCATGACGCAACGGCCCGGCATCCAGCGGTTCCAGCCCAAGTTTCGCAACAATTCCCGCAACAACCTCTTTAGCTTTACGATCATCAGCGGCAATAAAGGTTGCTACCCGTCCACCCAGAGTCGACGGATCGTCTATCACATTTGAGCCAGCCAACAAGGTCTTTACCACTCTCGCGCCTGGATTCCAGCCCTGGATCATTTCGGCACTGGAAGTGTCGACCATACTTTCCAGATAGCCGTCCTTGCCCTGTCGGCTCGGAGTCGACACGTCTATCACTATCTTGCCATCCAGGTTTCCAAGATTCTGGGCAACCTGCTCCATTGCTGGCCACGGCACAACGAGAAACACTATTTCGGCCTCCTGCGCTGCTTGCTTCTGCGTTGTTGCGCTAGAATCGGCTCCTGTCCGGCTTACCAATGCTTGAACAGATTCGCGTGCCGGATCGCGACTACCGTATATCACCCGATAATCCATCTCCGCGAGCTTGGGGCCAATCGAATCCCCCATATCACCTGTGCCGATGATGGCTACAGTAGGTTTTGGATCTTCTGCGCACAAATCAATGGGCGTTGCAGCCAATGTTAAGCAGAATAGGAAAGATGCATATTTGATCATTCTTCTACCTCGCTATTAGTTCAGTTACTAGGGAACGATGACGTAATCAGGATTTGCAACAGCGAAGACCGCATCACGGTCTGGTTCCGGCGGGTATATCCATTGAGTATTGATTGTTCGTTTAAGTTCTTTAGCTTCCTGCCCTTGCAAATGTACTTGCCGATCCCAACCTTCCGTATACACGGCCCCCGAAGGCCCGAGATCAAGACAGGTGACATACTTTGGCTGGCTGTAGGGGTGCATTGGTAGCCCAACTAGCTCAGCAGCGGCATTGTGGCCGGAGACGCGACCCAGGCTTAGAGCGTGTTGGCAGGACATCAATGCAAAGTGACCTTCATCGTCAGTGGCGACCATTGCCATGTCTCCAGTGACAAAAACATCTTTTTCTTCTTTAGCGCGCAGATACTGATCAGCGTGAACGCGGCCAAATCGATCATGTTCTCCCTTAATGTTTTCTGCCAGCGATTGGGCTCTTGGGCCGGCTGTCCAGACAACTGTATTGCTTTCGATATGTATTCCGGTCGTTGTTTCTACGCTGCTTGCGCCAATTGCTTTGACGTCGGTCAAAGTCATAACTTCTACATTGCAGTCTGCCAGTGCCTCCTCAATTAGCGGCCTGGGGCCTGGACCAAGATCTGGGCCGATTTCCGGTGCTCGCTCCACTAAGACTACTCTCGTGGCAGTGTCTTCGCCGAGTATGTCGCGAAGCCGTTGTGGCATTTCAAGTGCAGTCTCGATGCCAGTGAACCCCCCTCCCACTACAACTACCGTATTGCGAGCAACCGTATCGGGTTTGTCACTTAAGGCCTTTAAGTGGTTGTCGAGGGCTATCGCATTGGAGAGCTGATCGACATTGAAGCTGCATTCTTCCAGCCCTGGAATGTTTGGTAAAAATAGGGTGCTTCCCGTTGCCAGAATAAGCTTGTCGTATGGCAGTGTAGTACACCCCCCATCACCCTTCCTGAGCTTTACATCATGGTTGGTCGTGTTTAGTGATTCGACGGTTCCGGATAAATGGTTTACACCTACTGCTGCAAGTAGTGGGCCAATATCTGGAGACATTTCGTCAAACGCCGTTTCATAAAAACGAGGACGAATATGCAGGTAGGGTGAGGGAGAGATAATCGCAATATCAACTTCATTTTCCTTTCCCGCAATTGAAACGGCTCTTGCAGCTGAAAGGGCCGACCACATACCCGCAAAGCCGGAACCTGCAATTAGTATTTTCTTTGTCATACCCTTTTCCTTTTTCCCTTGCCTCGGCGAGAGTTCCTTCGGTCACTCAACCAATCATTCACTTTTGGACCAAAATTGCTTGGAGCCTTTCGATCTACGCTTTGCGAAAGGCTTTCTAAAGACTCTTCTGCCAGGACTTCACGCATTGATTTTTCAGCGCGCAACATCACCTTATGAATAGAGCAGTAACCCTTGGTAGCCCAGGCGGGAGGGTCCCCATTGAAAACTGCGCAGCGCCCACGAATTTCCTGGCAATCGAACAGAGGTTTTGTCCCCTCGATTGCATCAACGATGTCCAGCACCGTGATCTCTGCTGCGGGCTTAGCAAGGCGGTATCCGCCTTGTACACCTTCATTGGCTTGAACGATCCCTGCTTTCTCTAATTTCGGGAATATTTTTGCAACGAAGCTCGGAGAGACACCCTGTAGCTCCGCCAGGTCTCGACTGCTCGGTTGCTGATCATCGGCTTTGACTAGCCATAGTAGGCAATGAATGCCGTATTCAACGCTGCTTGTGATGTATGCCATAACGCGGACAATAGTAGTCTGCGATAAAAAGATGGTCAAGGCCGTCCTTGAAAGGGTCGAGCTAAAGCCATTCGCATAGATTTTCGAAAACCGTATTCGGTGGGCTGTAGTGGCTCAGTAAATTTGTCCCCTCACCAAGGGGTAATTTACTCGCCAGCATTTCCGCAATTAATCTTGGATTAAGATTGTTGCTCTAGCGTTAAGACTGTGGCAAATGTAGCCACGCAACAAAACTGGAGAATGAGATGAAGAGAGTCGCTGCAATATTTGTACTATCAGGCCTGGCCACAAGCATGAACGAATGGGGATCCTGAACGTTTGGTCCCAATATGGTCCCATGGCGGCAGAAAATCGGAATTATCTCAATAAAATCAAAGGGATATGGCGGAGAGCGAGGGATTGGAGCACACACGAATATTGTGTACTGCACGAACACTCGGATTAGTCTCGATGTTCCGGGCGAGGGATTGATCAGAACAGCCTAAGGGCTGCTCTGACCCTCCGGGCGCCTTCGCTACGCTGCGGCGTCAAAATTGCTTGAGCGCAATTTTTCGAACGGGGTCCTCATCCAAATCCCACTATCCACCCGCTAACAAAAAAGGGCACCCATTGGGGTGCCCTTTTCTGTTAGATGGCGGAGAGCGAGGGATTCGAACCCTGAGCCATGCATTTTGCCGCCTCGCTATGCCTCCTAATGCCTTGTAAATCAGAGAGTTAAAAAATGAGCCCGGCATTAGAGGGCATCAAAAGGCGTGAGGATGGTCCCATGGTGGTCCCATATACCTCAGGCGGCGACTGGCCTGGCCTTCTCGATTCGAGCTCGCCGCTTCGGTGTATTCAGCGCTTTCCAAAGCTCGTTTCGCTGCTGCAAGTTCAGCCAGAAATCCGCTGAATTACCAAAGACCGTGGCCAGCATCAACGCGGTATCCGCCGTGATAGCGCGACGGTTGGTACATAGCTCGTTGACGGTTTTTCGACTCACACCCATCGCTTCTGCCAGCTGTCCCTGGGTCAGTCCCATTGGCACCAGGAATTCTTCGTTAATCATTTCGCCCACACTGACGGGTTGTCGTTTCGTAATTTTCATCGCCTGCCTCATCGATAATCGTGGTTATCCAGATAAATGTCTTTAGCCTCGCCTCTTTCACCTGACCACGCAAATACCAACCGCCATTGTTTGTTAATACGAATTGAATGTTTGCTGGCCAATTTTCCTCTCAACTTTTCAAAATGGTTACTCGGAGGTGAACGCAAGTCCAGGTCACAGGTCGCATCATCGATCAACTGCAGCTTTCGGAAAAGCCTGTCTTTGATCTCAGAGGGAATCTTCTTACTGCCCTTGTCTACCAGATAGAAGTCCTGAAGCCATCGGTCCCGAAAACTGTGAATCAAAAGCCACCTCCTCAAAGAGAAGATACTGTAACGCTCCTAGTTACTTATTGCAAGCATCTCGCTCATCTTTATCCACTAAGGGGAACTTAAGGGTAAGCGCTCAATTGAGCACAGGGTTGCCGGTCAGCAGTAGATGGTGTCTACGTCGATGTTGGCTGGCAGCAGTGCTTCGATAGCCTCGACGGTAGCTGCCTTCGGCAGCTCTGAGAACACATGCCGCAGGTATTGATACGGTTCCAGATGATTGGCCTTGGCCGTCTGGATCAGGCTGTACAGATTGGTGCCTGACTCGATGCCCTTCACGCTGTCGCTGAAGAGCCAGTTCTTCCGGCCCACAGTAAAGGGCCTGATCGCATTCTCAGTCAGGTTGTTATCGATCGGGATAAGCCCGTCATCCAGGTAGCGGATCAGTCGGGGCCATTCTTCGTGCAGGTAATTGAGTGCCTTGCCCACCGCCGATTGTGGCGGTACCTGTGGCAACGATTTGTCCAGCCAGGCACGTAGCTGTTCCAGCACCGGCAAGGCCTGCTCCTGTCGAGCAGTATGTCGTGCTTCAGGCGTGGCCTCTTTCAGGGCGCGCTCGATCCGGTACAGCTTCTGGATGTACGCCAGCCCCTGCATGGCCCGCCCCGCCGGTTTCTTGCCGCGCCCCTGCGCCTTGTTCGCTTCATCGAACTTGCGCCGGGCATGGGCCCAGCAACCCACATGCACCAGACCGTTCTGGCTGACCACTTCACGATAAGCCTTGTAACCATCGGTCTGAAGATAGCCGCGGTAATCTTCAAGCAGTTTTAGCGGCACTGCCTTGCTCCGGCCGGGATCGTAGTCATACAACACCAGCGGTTGCCGGGGTGGGCCGCCCCGACTCACCCAGATCCACGACTTCGATTGCGCACTCTTGCCCGGCTCCTTCAGTACCTGCACCGGCGTCTCATCCATCTGGATCAGCGGTCCGGCCAGTAACTGTTCCCGCATCAGGTTGATCAGCGGTTGGATCAGCTGACCGCAGTGGATCATCCAGTTGGCGAAGGTGGCCCGGGGGATATCGACACCCAGGCGCTGGAAGATGGCTTCCTGACGATACAGCGGCAGGGCATCGACATACTTGGACGTGGCTACGTGGGCCAACATGCCCGGTGACGCGATACTTCTGGGGATCGGCTGTGGCGGCAGGGGCGCCGTCTTCACCTGCTGTTCGCAGCAGGGGCAAGCATACTTGCGCCGGATATGGCGGATGACCTGGACTTTGGCCGGCACGATGTCGAGTTGCTCTGAACTATCTTCGCCAATCAGTTCCAGGGTCGTGCCGTCATTGGGACAGACCTTCTCTTCGTCACTGAGGTCATGGACCACATCCACCCGGGGCAGGTTCTCTGGCAGGGGACGGCGGCCGCGCTTGGCGCGCCGGTGCGCAGGGACTTCAATGGACTCCTCTTCTGCGGTGGCCGGTTCGGTCTCATCGACCGGCTCGCAGAACAGGCGCAATTGATCAGGAGAGAGTTGTTCACTGGAGGTGCCAAAGCGTTTGGCCAGCGCCAGGTTCAGTTGCTCGCGCAGGCCGCTGATCTGCTGCTCGTAGTCTTGTAGCAGCTGCTGGTACTCTGCTTCTTGTTCGGTTTGCCGCCGTGCCTGGGCTTCGTGTTCTGCCTGCTGACGCAGCACGAGGGCCTTCAGGGCATCGACATCATCGGGAAGATCGGCGGCGTTTAACATGCTGCCTATTATACCGCAGAAGAGACCTAAGCTCTTGGTTTAACTGCAAAAATACCGCTATAACACGCTGCGGTATGCGAGCCGTTTGTGTGGCCGCAGCGCCCACAGATCCACACCGTCGAGCAGCCAGTTCAACTGCTTCCCGGTCAGTGTCACCAGCGCTTCGTCGTCCCGGGGCCAGGCGAAGCGATCCCGCTCCAGGCGCTTCTGCCACAGACAAAATCCGTTGCGCTCCCAGTAGAGAATCTTGATCCGGTTACGGCTTCGGTTGCAGAACACGAACAGGTGCTCAGAGAAGGGATCGAGTTGAAGCGTTTCCTCGACCAACACTGCCAGGCCATTGATGCCCTTCCTGAAGTCGACCGCATCCCGGCACAAATACACCAGGGGCAGGTCGTTGGACGGGCGCATCATGGCAGCGTCGCTGCAGTAGTCAGGACCAGGGACAGGGTGGCGGCATCCACCTTGCCATCGAAGGAGACCGCCAGCCCATTGGGGAGCTGGATATGCCATTGTTGCTCATTGTCGCGGTTGTATCGACCACCTGGACTCGCTGGAATCCATTCACCGGCGGTGGCGAGGGTGGCAGCGCGCCTTTCTCGGCCAAGGCCTTGCGGGCGGAGTACAGGGACTTGACTTTGAGGCCGTGTGCCCGGGCGTAGTCGATGGAGGTTTGGCCCGAGACTTCGCAGGCACGCAGGTGGCGGAGCCAGAAGCGTTGGCGCTCGGTCAGTTCATCATTTTGTTGTCGGGCATGTCGCCACTCCTCGTTACATGGACGAGGGCAGCGTGCGGGTATTTGGTCGTCAGTGAAGGGTGTGCTCTATTGAGCGCTTACGCTGCAGGCGTCGGCCCATGCCGGTAATGTAATGAAGGAG
>CAVXWW010000008.1:0-814759 GCA_963765545.1 uncultured Gammaproteobacteria bacterium
AGCATACCGGCGATGAACGCCCCCATGCCCATGGAGAGTCCAGCCGCCTCCATGCCCGTCGCGGTCGCCAGTACGATCAGCAGGGCGGACGCTGTCATGACCTCTGCGCTGCCATAACTGGACATGAGACGAAGGAAGGGATTCAACAGGAACACCACACCCAGCTCAGCGATATGCAGGATGGTGTCGGGATCATTCACCAGGTTCAGGACGGAGGGACCGATGAGCACCCCTGCTACCAGGTAGCCCAGGATGGCGCCCAGCTTCAGTTTTTTGAATACCGGCACAGCAAGCACTGCCGCGCCCAGGAATACGATCGTTGAACCCAGTAAACTCATTGCCCCTGCACTCATCCGATGAAAACACCAACGCCAGTGTTCACGCTTGCGCGGACATTTTCAATGCGCGCTGCACTATACAGCCAACCGTTTGGGGCCCGGGCTCCAAAAGCCCGGGGGAACGCGTTTGATATCAACCAACAGGGGTGGCAATCTCAGCACTCTCGATTCTGCCAAAGGACAAGTTCACTCATGGAACTGTACGATGTAATGCGAACGACCTTCGCCTGCCGGGAATTCACCGGCGAGCCGCTGCCGCCGCAAGTACTGCAGCGAATTGTCGAGAACGCACGCTTTGCGCCCAGCGGTGGTAATCGCCAGGGTTGGCGAATCATCAACGTGACCGACCCTGGCATAAAAAACCAGCTCGCAGACCTCTCGATCCCAACCGCCACCCGTTACCTGCTGCAGGTCCAGGCCGGTGAGAATCCCCTGAACACCGTCCGGGCAAGTGCTGTTTCTGACGAACAGGTAGCGGCAGCCGAATCGCCAGACTGGCTGGTCGCCCATATTCGCAATGCCCCCACGCTTCTGGTAATCACGGTCGACCTGGGCCTGATTGCCAGCATGGACAAGGACCTCGATCGCATAGGCCTGGTGAGCGGCGGATCGATCTATCCGCTGGCCTGGAATATCCTGCTGGCAGCACGCAATGAGGGTTACGGCGGCACCATGACAACCTGGGGGGTGGCTGCTGAGCCCGCAGTACAAACATTGCTCAACATTCCACCGGACTGGGCGGTCGCAGCCATAATGCCTTTGGGCAAACCGGTAAAACAGCTGACCAGGCTCAAGCGAAAACCCGTGAACGAGATACTATTTGCCGATCGCTGGGACGGCGCGGCAACCTGAACCTGGCCAGCAGCCGACAGAAACCAGTTCGAACGGTATCAGGCCAGGCAGGGCCTGTTGGCGATAATAGCCGCCCGGAACCCTGCCGGAATCGGTGTGGCAGCGCGGGTTTCCTTGTCGGTAAACACCTGGGTAATTGACCCCTTCGCCAGCTGGAGGGCCGAGTTCTCGCAATAGATCTCGAAGCCGATGTCAGCGCTGGTGTTACCCAGCCGTGAATAACCGGTGAACACACGCACCGTGTCGAACGCCTTGCACTCGCCCAGGTAATCGCAACTCACGTTAACGGTGAAAATAAAACAGGGGGCCTGCTGCGGGTTCATTGCCTGCAGACCCAGACTTTCCATGTAGAAACCCGCGACCTCATCGGCATACACCAGATAGTTGGCAAAGTAGAGGTGCCCCTGCGCATCGGTGTCACTGTAGCGAACACGCAGGGTATCGCTGAAAGGCAATGTACTTTTAGTCGTCATAGTGGGCGCGTCAGAAGTCCAGTGGCAAGCCAATATGCTCCCGGAATATAAAGTCCCGGTGCTCCATCAGGCAGGCCTCAGGCTTGTAGCCCGTCTCCCGAAACAGGATGCCAGCCACGCTCTCCCAGGCTGCGCGCACGCCGGCAGGTATCGGGCAAAGCTCCGGCGCAAGTGGCTTCAGGGTCTGGGAGAAGCAGGCCCAGTAAAGGTCTAGCGCAGTGACGCTGTCGCCGATGAAATAGCGGTTACCGAGGGCTCGTTGGCGGTCAAGTTGTTCCTCCAACCGGCCCAGGATCGAGACCATTTTCGCGGCCGCGGCATCAGCTGCCTCGGCACTATAGCGATAGTCCCTGAACATCGGGTTCGCAGCCACGGCGTCCGGCCCCAGCGCTTCCTCCATACCGCGCAGCATGAGATAACGCCCGCTCCAGAGCATACCGCCCTCCCCCGCAACTTCATTGAGCAAGCCGTTCATCAAGATCCGGTCTTCAATACCTGCTGGCACCAGGGAGGGCTCTGGTTGCAGCCGTTCTGCGAGGTTGAGTATATCCAGCCAGGTTACCCGGGGAGGCTCATCCCGATACATGGCTGTAGGAGCATTGCGATGCCCGGTCCAGGCGACCAGCTCCTCGTTGTCGGCGCCCGCCGCCTGAAACACAGCCGTGAAGGGTATTTTTTTGGCGGCCAGTACCGCTTTTGCGGCCTCGCTCCAGGGCGCGGGTATCCCCGCCGTAAGTGCCAGCCGCAACCCGTCGAGCCGCCGGGCTGCCTCAACCTTTACATAGTCCACACTATTCTCCTGTCGTCCCAGCCTGCACAGGGCTGTCCACCAAGGGTAGCTTCTTTCGCGGCCTGGGCACCAGCATGGATACGCTGCTGATCACCCGGGCATATTCTGGCCTGCGCTCAAGGCTGCGCTGTTCCATCATCGGGATACTGGCAAAGACAAACATCAGCGTCATCAACACGCTACCGATACAAAGCCAGTACCAACCCTGCGGATACGCCGCGAGCCCGAACAGGAACAGGCCGAACCAGAATCCCAGTTCGCCGAAGTAGTTGGGATGACGTGACCATGCCCACAGACCGGTTTCCAGCTGTTCACCCTCGCGACGTCGCCGGATAAAGCCGTGCAGCTGGAAATCGGCAATCATCTGCAATGTGATCGCACCCGCGGTAACGACAAAAGCCACGATATCCAGCCAACCGACCGCCCGATCACCCAGGCAATAAACCGCGTAAACCGGCAGTAGCCCGGCAAACACCTGCAATGTCGGGAAAAGATGAATACCGAACAGGTCGGTGAGCAGGGCCAGGCGCGGCGACTTTTCCCTCAGCATGACATAGCGCCAGTCCTCGTGTTGCATACCTTCCCAGAAGTACGCCCAATTCAGGGTAAGCCTGGTAGCCCAGTAGAGGATCAGGCCAAGCACCAGCAGTTCGCGCAACGGTGGCGCCGCGGCTGTACCTGCTGCCATCCAGTACAGCGCGATAAACACCGGAATGACACTCCAGTAGGCGTCGTAAAAACTCGAATTGCCGTAGGCGCGACTGAAGACAAATATCACTGCGGTCGCAATGAGGTCGGCGACTAGAACGTCAAGCAGCGGGCCGCGGTCCAGCCAGTACAGGCTGGCTCCGCCTGCAAACAGTGCTATGACATAGGCGACAGTCACACGCAGCAGTCCTTCACTTTTGCTCATGGCTGCATTCCCACTCATGGCTTTTATTTCGCTCATGGCTGTTCTTCCCGGAAGGTGTGATCAAGGCGTACAAGAGTACCCACCTGTTTCTAAGGCGTCTGGCAATCCAGTTCAAGCTGTCAAACCACAACCGTCGGCCTGTACACGGTTTCCTGCAAAATCTGCTAACGTGAGCTGAAATTATATCAAGGCTGGACAGGTGCATGTCGCGAACAGAAATCAAACATACCTTTTGTCGTATATGTGAAGCCAGCTGTGGTCTGGTGGCACAGGTCGAGGACGACAAGGTGGTCAACATCGCACCGAACAAGACCCATCACGGCACCCTGGGTTTTTCCTGCATGAAGGGCCTGCACCAGCACAAGATGTACGATTCGCCCGACCGCTTGCGCTACCCGATGAAACGGGTGGGAGATTCCTTTGTGCGAATCTCCTGGGAGCAGGCGTTGGCCGAAATAGGCGCCAAGGTCAGGGAGCTGCGAGGGGTGAGCCCACACTCCATAGGCATGTATGTCGGCACCGCCGCGGGCTTCAGCATTCTGCACCCGATTTTTGCCGAGGGCTTTATGCAGGGGCTGGGATCCCACAATATTTTCTCCTCATCCACCCAGGATTGCGCCAATCGCTTCGCCGCTGCAAAGGAGATGTACGGCTTTCCATTTTTCCAGCCATTCGTAGACCTTGATAACGTGGAGTGCATGCTGGTGGTGGGCACAAACCCCGTCGTCTCGAAATGGACCTTTTTGCAGGTCGCTCACCCCGTAAAGCGCCTGAAAGAGGTCAAGGCGCGCGGCGGCCGGATTATTGTCATCGATCCGCGCTACACGGAGACCGCAAAAGTCGCCGGCGAGCACCAGTTCATCAAACCCAATGCCGACGTGTTCTTTTTTCTCTCCTTTCTGCAGGAAATATTTGCATCGGGTCGTTTTGATGAAGCGACGGTAAAGCAACACAGCACAGGGCTGGACGAACTGCGCTCTGCGGTATCTGCATGGAGCCCCGAAAGCACCGCCAAGGTAACGGGTATCGCCCCGGACAAACTGCGCCAACTGGTTGGCACGTTCTGCGACGCAAACGGTGCCGCCATCGTCACAGGCACGGGGCTGGGCATGGGGCAGGACGGCACTTTGGCGCAGTGGCTGGCGGAGTGCATCATCGCGGTGACCGGCAATCTGGACCGGCGTGGCGGCACCCTGGTGGGCGAGGGCATCTTTGATTTTGCGGGCTTCGCCAAGAAGAAAGGCATGTTCATGCGCAAGGCCCGCTCACGCATTGGCAATTTTCGCGAACTCAATGGCGGCTTTCCGGGCGGCATCCTGGCGGATGAAATCCTCACGCCGGGCAAGGACCAGATCAAGTCACTGTTTGTCACCGGCGGTAACCCTTTGCTGACCATGGCCAATTCAGCGCGACTCAGTGAAGCCCTGGAAAAACTCGAATTACTCGTGGTTACCGATATCTACCTGAACGAAACCGCCTCCCTGGCGCATTATGTATTGCCGGCCACTTCCCCGCTGCAGCGCCCGGACCTGCCTTTTGTCTTCCCCCTGTTCCTGGGTATGCAATCCATTCCCTACCTGGCGGCGACCGACGCCCTGGTGGAGCCCGAAGGGGAACAACGCGATGAAGCCTCCATTTACACGGACCTTGCCTCGGCGGCAGGGGTGGGTCTGTTTGGCTCAAAAGGAGTGCAGTGGGTACTGCGTGCCCTGAAGGCGGTAAATAAACTGCGGCATCCAGCAAAAAGAGCTGGCCTGCCCCAGCGTTTTATCCTTGACCAGATGCTTCGCCGCTCGGGCCAGGGGAGTTTCGATGAACTGCTGCAATATCCCCAGGGCAAGCCCAGGGAGCAGGTAGCTCCGGGCACTTTTCTCGGAAAACGGCCGACCACCGATGACGGCATGGTGCATCTTGCGCCGACTGACTTTATCGCCGCGGCAATGGGGCTGGAAAAACGTTTCTCCGAGCTGGAGTCCAGCAACGTTGACGGCGTCCTTCGACTCATCTCAAAGCGCGCGCACAGCACGCACAATTCATGGACCCAGAATATTGACGAACTCACCAATGGCGAACGCAACCAGACCAACTACGTGTACATGCATCCCGAGGACGGTGCCAGGCTGGGCCTGGACGAGGGCGACGTGGCGGACATCGAGTCAGCCACGGCGAGCATTCGCCTGCCGGTAAAACTGCTGGAGGAACTGATGCCGGGCACTGTATCCGTACCGCACGGCTGGGGCCATCAGCGGGCGCGGGGCTTGTCCGTGGCAAGCGGACTGGCGGGAGCCAATGTCAACATTCTCGCATCCGACGGCCCCGACAGTGTCGAACAACTCTCCGGAATGTCCCATCTTTCCGGCATACCGGTTACCGTGCGCTCCGCCACCGGACCAGTAAACAGGCAAAGCTGGAGCGGCCAATAGTGCCCGGCACGGCAGGATGCCGACCCATCCTGGCCAGACCCACATCCGCCAGTGCTCATGCAGGGGCCAACAGGTGCCACTAACACAGGGTGGGGGATATGTCTCCCGGGCACTACTTCGGCAGATGCTCGCCCACGGCACTATTGCCCTTCTGCTGGCCTACACCGTTTTCTACCTGCATGCCCGGGAAATGACGGGCGCAAGCCGGTACCTTGCCGCTGCCTGGGCCTTTGCCTGCGGATTTGCCCTGAGCCATATTATTCACGAGTGGGGGCACTTCCTGGGCGCAGTCACGAGCCGCTCGGCCCTCACCATAAAGCCACGCATTCACCCACTCTTCTTCGATTTTGATTACCCGGCAAACCGACAGCAACAGTTTCTGTCCCTGAGTATCGGCGGACTGCTGGGCAATATCGCACTGCTGGTTGCGCTGCTGCTTATGAACACACAGCACAGCCTGGTGCTCACCGCTTTGCTTGCGGCGGTGACAGGCCAACTCGTCTACGTTCTGATTCTGGAACTGCCTGTATCCCTGGGTGTACTCGCGGGGCAGAAGCCACTGGAAGTCCTCGCCGCGCACTTTGGCCAGGGCCGGCCGCTGTTTGTTCGCGCCACTGCAGGCGGCGCGGTTGCCGCAGCCGTGGTGCTTCTTCTGTTCTAGACGCGCATTTGCGCGGCACCGGTGACCGGGGGCAAATCCAGGGGCGAAAGAATACCCGCGGAGGCTTCACAGACGCCCGGGATGGCGTTCACCACACGATTCGCAGCGGTCCCGTTGCCACCCCCGGCGGGGCCGGGTTCAATCGCATCATGGCCGTGAACGCTGAGAACGAGATCCGGACTGCCCTCGATCAATACCTGGTGGCATCCCTGGCCCTGGGGCGGGTAAGGCCAGTCCGGAGCGCACTGATCGTCTATGCGGGTAACGTGCTCAACAACCAACCGCGCAACCCCATTTCGAATGCCACGTACCTCGAACCGAAACGCGCCCTGGCTGCCCTCTTCAAACAAGCCCATCCCCGGAACATCAACGGTGCGCTCCAGCGGCCGTCGCTCCACGAAGGTCTCTACACTGTCCAGTGGATACTCCAGCGCGCCCGCCAATATTCTCACCATTGGCTCCCAAACCATTTTGAGGGAGAACTCCTCCAGCAT
Source organism: uncultured Gammaproteobacteria bacterium (assembly GCA_963765545.1). Classification (GTDB taxonomy): domain Bacteria; phylum Pseudomonadota; class Gammaproteobacteria; order Pseudomonadales; family Halieaceae; genus JARRPM01. Next base: position 6,945 of record CAVXWW010000008.1, read on the forward strand.
TTGCGGTAGTTGCTCCATACCCTGACCAAAGCCGATCACCTCCCGCACGACCTGCGGCTGGTCGTATAAGGCGTAATTGAAAATTTCCTGGACACGAATCTGGCGAATGTCAGACACCACCCCACTGGCGAGAATGGGCAGAATATCCATTGCCCAGCCTGGATCGATACCCGAAATGAAGACCGAACTGTTACCCCTGACGCACGCCGCTCGCACCGGGTCAACTGCTGCCTCCAGACCACAGGCGGGATACAGCAGGGGGTAAAAAGATGTAGACACAACATTGACACCCGCCTCAAGGCAGGCGAGCAACTCCATAAAAGCGTCAGCTCCCCTGGTATCGGCGGTAGCGGCATACACCACGGCATCGGGTTTCTCCCGCTCCAGCAACGCCTGCCAATCGCTTGTTGCAAATACACCTGTTGCCTCGACACCGGCAAGTTCTCCCGCGTCGCAGCCCACCTTGGCCGGGTTGGACACAACAACCCCGACCAGCGCAAGGTTACTGTGCGATATCACCGCACGGATCGCCGGGCGCCCCACATTACCGGTACCCCAAACCACGACGCGCTTTTTCATAATCACCCCCATATTTCTACAAGCCAAAGGTTAACCCAGTTCGAGAAAACGGTTTAGCAAATTCGACCAATCAGATCTCACTGGCCATTAACGGGATGCTGGTCGCGATTACACGATTGTCCGGCTACATCACGCTTGCTACCAAAATGCATTTCAAGCAATCTGTTCATGGCGTCAGCGAATAATGCTGGGCGCTGGAATAACAATAATGAGGTGATGCAATGCCAGCTAATTACGGCACCCGTGTAACTGTATTGTCTGCCCTGGTAACCGCCATTGGCCTTGCGGGTGAAGCACCCCTGGCCCTGGCCCAGGACAACGTGCTCGAAGAGGTGATTGTCACCGCTCGAAAGCGCGAGGAGAGCCTGCAGGAAACACCCGTTGCCGTCACCGCACTGAGCTCCGATGAACTGCGTGATGCGGGCGTGCGCAACCTGGCCGACCTGAACCAGATTGCACCCAATATCGAGGTCTCCTCCGCCAACGGTACCGCACCCCTGGCGAGCATTTACATTCGCGGGGTTGGCCAACGCAACACCGGCCCCAACATTGATTCCGGCGTGGGTATTTATATTGACGAGGTCTATATCGGGCGCCCCGATGGCGCCCTGCTTGATATCTACGACATTCAATCAGTGCAGGTACTGCGCGGACCCCAGGGCACACTATTTGGCAAGAACACCACCGGAGGTGCACTGGTCTTCACTACCAATCGCCCCAGCGATGAGTTCGAGGCTTCACTGGGGGGCCGCTTCGGCAACTACAACCGGGCCGACGGCAACTTCATGGTCAACGTACCATTGGCCGAGAAGCTCTGGACCCGCCTGGCGGGCTCAACGGTTAACAGCGACGGCTATATCAAGAACGTGTATGACGGCAAAAAGTACATGGACGAGGATCGCCAGAATCTCGTGTGGCAAACACGCTATGTCCCGACGGAAAATCTCACCCTGGATCTCAATCTGAACTGGGCCGAAACCAAGCAGCGGATGCGTCCGCAAAAGTGTGTACCGGTTCCGGGCTACCAGGGCTGGCAGGCGGAATTATTCAACATCCTGGCCATCGAACCTTCCACCGGCCGAACTATGGACGACTTCTGCCAGGATGCTGCGGACAAAGGCGACGCCAATACGATAACTTCGGACCTTGGCGGAAAGTATTCGGCCAAGAACAAGGGCAGTAGCCTGATCGCCAATTGGGACGTTAATGATAACATCAGCCTGAAAAGCATCAGCGCCTGGCGCTACACCGACGCCGAACAGGATGATGAGCTGGACCATACCGGAATACCCTTCCTGCACCGTACCCAGAGCATCCACCCCCAGGGCAAGCCAAGAAAGACCGACCAGTACAGCCAGGAGTTCCAGATCACCGGGAGCGCCATCAACGACCGCCTGAACTATGTGGCGGGGTTCTACTGGTTTAACGAGGAAACCAAGGGCGAGACAACGCTATCCTTTCTCGGCCCCTTTGAGCCGGCACTGGCGGGGTGGCTATACCTGAACGCGCCGTCCACCCGGCTCGACGCCGAGAATGATGCCCTCGCAACATTTGCTCAAGTGGAGTGGTCCTGGAGCGAGCAGTGGCGTACCACCCTCGGGCTGCGTTATACCGAGGAGACCCGCAAGCTGACCCGTGACCGCTACCAGCTCATACCAAACACCCTGGACGCCAACGGCGGTGAGGTTACCCCGCTGTTCGGCGACTCGGGTCTGTACGATCGCAGCCCGGACTTTGTCTACAACCCAAACTTTGAATACGAGTTCCAGGATAAAACCCGCGCCAAGAATTCGGACGATGACACCACGCCCATGGCCAGCGTGCAGTACCTGATCAACGACATTGACGGCATTGACGCGGGCACCATCTATCTCACCTACAGCGAGGGTTTTTTGTCGGGCGGCCTGTCCGAGGCGCCGGGGGGGACACTGGAGAATTTTGAGCCGGAGGAGGTTGAAAACTGGGAGCTGGGGTTCAAGCTGGACCTGCTCGACAGCAGCCTGCGGGTGAACGGCGCATTCTATTACTCCGATTACAAGAATCGCCAGCTGACATCCCTGGTCATAGACCCCACGACAAACTCTCCATCACCCGCGACGGTCAATGCCGCCAAATCAACCATCCAGGGGTTTGAGCTTGAAACCCTGTGGTACCCCACTGAACGACTGCAGCTGATGTTCAACATGACCCTCAATGACGGCGATATCGATGAGTTTATCGATAACCAGGTTACGCTTGCCGACACCGCGGTACCCCCCGCGCCGGGTTGCCAGCGAGCCGACCTGACTTTCATCCAGGTCGATTCCTGCCCCAATGATCGCTCCAACGAGAACCTGCCACGATTACCGGAACAAACCTACTATGTGGCCGCCGAATACGCCTTCGACACCCCCATCGGCCAGGTACTGCCGCGCGTGCAGTTCAGTTACAAGTCCGATGTGGATTACTGCTTCGACTCCGCCAGCTGCCGTTCGGGCCTCTGGCTGGAGGACGAGCAGCGCGACCTGAGCGCCCGGATCACCTGGCTGTCCAAAGACGATAAGTGGGTCGGTGCCCTGTACGGCAACAACCTCACCGATGAAGACTATATTGTCGGTGGCACCGCCCTGGTGGAGTCGCAGGGTGTGGGCGGATTCGCCGCAGCCACCCCGAGAACCTATGGCGTGGAGCTGCGCTACACGTTCTAGCCACCCCGGGGATGCTTAATCCAGGTAACCCGGAACCTCCTGGCAACCACACAACCCCGTAAAAAAGCGCTGCCGCGTTTGACGCGCAGGAGACAACGGGTATCCTCGTGCATCCGAATTCCAATGGCTGGCGTAAACATCCCGAGCGCACTTGTGCGCGCGGGTCATCGGCCGATGAGAATACCTCCTATTCATAAGCACTTTTCGCGGACAGACATAACTTGAAGTACTCACTCATCACAGCCCTGGCTCTTCTGGCGGCGGCCCGCAGCCTGGCGCTGGAAGAGGTGGTCGTGAAGGCCCAGCACCGGGAGGAGTCACTGACCGCAGTTCCGATCAGTATCACCGTGCTGGATGGCGAAGAGCTACAGCTGCAGGGCCTGAACCGGATAGAGGACTTTACGGCACTGGCGCCGGGTCTCAGCGGCTGGGAACAGGGCGTGAGCACACCCATCTACGCGATTCGGGGGATCAGCACCAACAGCTTTGGTATAGGTGGTGAGGCCAGTGTGGCCGTTATAGTCGACGACAGTTACGTGGGACGCATCAACAGCACTTCGCTGACAATGGTGGACGTGAACCGGGTAGAAGTGCTGCGGGGGCCACAGGGAACCCTGTTCGGTCGCAATGCCACCGCGGGCGCGATCATTATTTACAACAATCAACCGGTCGATGCGTTTGAAGGCAGTTATTCACTGGAGGCTGGCGAAGATAACGACCGCGGTGCCAGGCTGACCGTCAACCAGCCACTGCTGGGCGAGCGCCTGATGCTGCGCGCCAGCGGTTTCAGCTACCGCAACGATGGCGACCTGGACAACCGCTGGTTGAGTACAGATATCGGCGACGAGGACACCCTGGGCGGCCGCCTCGCCCTGCGCTCCGTCATGGGAGACTTCGATACCACACTGTCATACGGCTACCAGCGCACCAAGACCAATGGCCTGGGCTATGAAACCCTCGTGCCCGAGCTGGCCGCCGCCGGTAACGTACCCCCCGATCCTTTTGACGATCGACTGGCACTCGACACCAGAACCTATGATGATGTCAGCAATGCCAATGGACAACTGCGCGTCATCTGGCAGCCGGGCGCGGCGCTTTCACTGCTGTCTGTAACGGCCTACCACAACAACAACAGCCCCAACCTGTTCGATGTTGATGGCAGCGCCGTCTTCCTGACCACCGCCGGCTTCACCAACCGGAAAAGCGAGACCTTGAGCCAGGAGTTTCGCCTGACCGGGACCGCAGACAATCTCAACTGGGTGGCGGGCGCGATCGCTTTCAAGGAAGACGTAAGCACGACCGTCGAGCTCACCTATTCCGATATCAACGTACTGTCGGGTAGACCGGTCTCCCCCGCTGATTTCGGGCTGCCTTTTCCCGATTTCGAACTCTGCGACGCCACCTCGGACCTGTTGTTTGGCAGTTGCCAGCAGAGCGTGCAGGAAGTATCTGACCAGGAGGGCGATTACCTGAGCTACGGTATCTACGGCGATGCCAGTTGGGCCCTGAACCCTGCACTGACCATCACGGCCGGTCTTCGTTACAGTGCCGACGACAAGAAGTTCAAGTACCGTTCAGCACCGGTAGACAGCGTGACCACCGCGCTGAACGCGCTGAACGCCGCGCCACTTAACCCCGCCGGCAATCTGCTGGGTTATTCTACCTCGGGATGGGAGTCCCTGGACGAGAACTGGGATGACTGGGAGGCACGACTGGCGCTGAATTACCTGCTGAGCGATACCACCAGTGCGTACGCCACTATCAGCAAGGGTTACAAGGCCGGCGGTTTCGAACCCGCTGCAACACCCCGGCTGTCAGTGTTCGACCCCGAACAGGCGCTCTCCGCAGAGCTGGGCCTGCGGGGCACCCGCTGGCAGGAACGGTTGAGTTACCAGGCGGGTTTATATGCCTACGACGTGGATGACTACCAGGTCCAGGTGATTGAGAACGGCCTTGCCCGCACACTCAATACTGACGGCATTGAAGGCTACGGAGCAGAGACACAGCTGCAATTCTTGTTGAACCCGCACTGGCAGTTTCAATTGGCATACGCCTACACGCATGCCCGGTTCAAGGACTTCGCGACCGACGCCGGCAACCTGGATGGCAACAGCACAATCCTGACTCCGGAACACAGCGGCTACCTGAGCCTGAACTATTCCAGCTCACAGTACAGTTGGGGCCGACTGGGTGTGCTATGGCGCACGCAATATCAGGACGACATTTACTTTACGGCACAAAATGCCGCGCAGGACAGACAGGACGCTTTCTTTCGCAGCACGGCGCAGTTCACTTACTTCGAGCCGGGGGACAACTGGCAGGTCAGCCTCATAGCACGCAATGTCTTCGACCAGGACGCCCTGATCTTCAAACAGGATGTGGGGGCTGGCGAAGTGGCAAGGCGGGCAAAGCCGCGCTACTTCGGGCTGGCATTCACCGGCAGGTTCTGACCGCTACCGCCCCGGAACATGCCAGCGGTTAGGATAGTATCCCCACCGTGGTTTATAGTGGGACACCGATTGCAGACCCAGGCAATTAATTCGTGGCCAGATCGTCTTCTGTGCGCAAGCGCTTCCAGAAATCCGTAAAACGCTCCGGACACCAGCGCCTGTGGGGTAAGGATGTATTGCTGATAGACCGCATGAGTCGCGAGGGGCGAGGCATAGCGAGCCGTGATGGCAAAATTGTCTTTGTCAGCGGTGCACTGGAGGGCGAGAGGGTGCTGGTGCAATGCACCGCGGTGAAGCGCGACTACGATGAGGCGCAGATGCTCGCCCTGGAAAGCGGCGCACCCCCGTCACTGAGCCGAGTTGAGCCGCCATGCCCTCTTTATGCCGAGTGCGGCGGATGTACCCTTCAACACTGGTCGCTGCCAGCCCAGCAAGAACACAAGCGGGCAAGTCTGCTGGCTATGCTGCAGCAGATTTCTCCCCGGCTCACCCTACACCCGGACATTGCAGGCCCGGCCAGTGGCTACCGCCACCGCTTGCGCCTGAGTGTACTGCGCCGCCGCGACGAACGGTGGTCCCTCGGGATGAAAATGAGAGCCTCGCAGGAGGTCATTGCCCTCAGCGACTGCCTGGTGGCAAACCCGACTGTCAACAGACTGATAAAAGCACTCCCACCGCTGCTGGATAAGGCGCCACAGCTGCAGGGTTTGCGCGAAATTGAAATTGATAGCGACAGCATTGCACAGGTGGGTTTGTGCTGTTACTTCGCGGCGCGACCGGGCGAAAAGGCCATTGCATTATTGCGGGCAGCTGTGTGGACAGCACCGGTGACCTCACTGCGGGTGCGGCTGATAGAGGCCAGGAAGTCGCGCCAGGATGGAACAGGGGATGACGAGGGTGAAGACAGGACCAGCTGGCAGGAGCTGCACAGCGAAGGCGAACTGCGCCTGTCACTGCAGCTCTCACCCTCTCCTTCGGGGCTGCTACCCGCGAGCCGCCATAACGCGCCCATCGAGTTGCGCTATTTGCCGGGAGATTTCACCCAGACAAACTGGAGCGTAAACGCGGCCCTGGTCGAGCGCGCAATCGACTGGTTACAACCGGGCGCCGATGAAGCAGCACTGGACCTGTTTTCCGGAATCGGTAATTTCAGCCTGCCACTGGCAGCTCGCGCCAGAACCGTTCACGCCCTGGAGGGAGACAGCCGCATGACAGAAAGACTCATCAGCAATGCCGCGCTCAATGGGATGGATAACGTCACCGCCGGCACCCTGGACCTGATGCGCGGCCAACCCGCACTGCCCCGGGCAGATATCGCCATCGTCGACCCGCCCCGGGCGGGCGCCAAAGCGGTCTGTGAAATCCTGGCGGGAACGGGGGTAAAACGGCTGGTCTATGTCTCTTGCCACCCCGCGACCCTGGTCCGGGATGCAGGTATCCTGCAAGCCGCAGGCTTCACGATAGGCAAGGCTGCAGCGGTAGACATGTTTCCCCATACCGGCCACAGCGAAGCCATTGTGCTGTTCCAGCGCACAGTGAAACGCCCCTGAACCCCGGCAAAAGTTGATTGCTCTGCCCCTCAACTGGACCAGGATGTGACAGTCAGTAACAGGAGAACACGGCGATGATATTTCACCAGATAGCCACAGACCGCGGTTGCCAGTCCTATTTCATCGCCTGTGAACACGCCTGTATGGCCATTGTTATCGACCCCGAGGAAACCCAGGTGGAACGCTACCTGGGGCTAGCGGCCCAGGAGGGCGTGCGTATCCACTACGTGCTGGATACTCATACCCACGCGGATCATTTTTCCGGAACCATCGAGATTGCCAGGGCGCTTGGCGTCCCGGTCATCATGCACCGCGACAGCCCCGCGCCCTACGTCGATATGCGGGTTGATGACGGCGAAAAAATAGTACTGGGTAAGCTGTCGTTGAATATCCTGCACACCCCGGGTCATACCTCGGACTCGATATGTGTACACCTGGATGATAGGGTGTTCACGGGCGACACCTTACTGATTGGCGGTTGCGGTCGCGCCGATTTGCCCACCGGAGACCCCAACCAGCTGTTCGACAGCCTGTTCAATAAATTGCTGCTGCTGGATCCGGCGACAAAAGTGTACCCCGCGCACATCTATAACAATCGGGAGTACTCCACGCTGGCGCAGGAAATGGCAGACAACCCGCGCCTTCAGCTGAAAGAGCGGGACGAGTTTGTTACGCAGATGCACCGGCTGACTCTGAAAGAACCTGACCACCTGACCGAGGCGCTGCGCACCAACCTAAGTGGCGGCAAGACCGTGGAGCAATTGATAGCGGCGGCGGCTCACAACGTATCGTTTATGTCACTGGAGGAAGTGCTGCGCCGCATCGAGTCAGCGGAGCCCGGGATACTGTTACTGGACGTGCGCGAACGCGATGCCTACGAGCAGGCGCACATACCCGGCGCCACCCACATTGCCCGGGGGCAACTGGAACTGCGAGTGAACGAGGCCCTGCCCGATCCCACCAAGCGGATTGTGGTGTACTGCGAGGTCGGGCGCGTTTCAACCCTGGCCACCGCCACTCTGCGAGAGATGGGTTTTACCCGGGCAGTAGCACTGGACAAGGGCATGCAGCAGTGGATCGAGAATGACTACCCTGTGGAATCGGGTGCCTAGAACAGTTATTGTGCGAACCGCATACACACCCAAGACGACAGCTCAATAATAATAGGGACGGTAACAATGTCAGAAACCATCAGCAGGGACGCGCGCTCATACCGTCTTACCTGTATCGACTTTGTGCGCGGCCTGGTGATTGTCCTCATGGCCATCGACCATGTACGGGATTTTTTCCTGGCCGGGACATCGTTCGACCCCATGGAGCAGCCCGATGTTTCCCCCGCCCTGTATTTCACCCGCTGGATAACCCATCTTTGCGCACCTACATTTGTTTTTCTGGCGGGCACCTCTGCCGGGCTTATGGCCACGCGCAAATCCCCCGCAGAGCTGGGGGCGTTTTTATTGAAGCGGGGGCTCTGGCTTATCTTTGTCGAGGTGGCGATTATTTCCACCGCCCTCACGTTCTCCCCCCTGGGCATGGCACAGCTGGGTGGCGCAACACTGGTTTTCCTGCAGGTGATCTGGGCGATAGGCGCCAGTATGGTACTACTTGGCGCAGCCCAGTTCCTGGGCGCCCGCGCCTGCCTTTACCTCGGCCTGCTTATCCTGCTTACGCACAATCTGCTGGATCCGCTATGGCCCGCGCCCGACCTGCAGGGCGGTGACTCGCCACTACTGGCCATGCTGTTTTTCCAGGGTTCCTTTCTGGTGAAACCCTTTTTTATCATGGAGGTTTACCCGCTGCTCGCCTGGTTTGGCGTTATGTTGCTGGGATTTGGCTCCGCCTTTTTGTTCACCGGTGACCCCCAGGTACGCAACACCCGGTTGCTGTGGACAGGTGCGGCCTTTATTGCCGCTTTTGCCGTACTGCGCGCCACTGGCGTGCACGGTGATGCCAATCCCTGGGCTGTGCATACCGCGGGACCACTGGCCACCGTATTCGATTTTATGAATGTCACAAAATACCCACCCAGCCTGCTTTTCCTGCTGGCGACACTGGGACCCATGGCCATCGTTTGCGCGCTGGCCGATCGCTGGTCCGGCTGGCTCAAGGATACCCTGGTCATGTTTGGCCGGGTGCCGTTTGCCTTCTATGTGGCGCACGTTTTCCTGATTCACCTGCTATCAATCGGCTTGGGCGTGCTGCAGGGTTTCCCCGCCGCAGATTTCATGACCTTTCCGCTTTTTTACCCCGAGGGCTACGGGGTTAACCTGGTTGGTGTTTACCTGGTGTGGCTGTTGGTGCTGGCGATTCTGTACCCGCCTTGTCGTGCAATGGCCGGCCTGAAAAGCCGCCGCAAGGACTGGTGGCTGAGTTACCTGTAAAAACGCCCCGCGCTGCGCGCTCTCAAAGACTCATGCGTGCAAGGTAGTCCAGCAATACGGCGTTGAGCTCATCCGCCGCCTCCAGCGTGATCATGTGACCCGATCCGGGAATCATTGTTACATCGATAAGATTCGGGAAGATCGCCCGCATCAGGCCAATGGGGTCTTCGCCATGAAAACCCTCCAGGTCCACGTCACGTTCGCTGCCTATAAACCAGGCCGGCACCTGGCTCTGCACTCCTTCGTAAGGCTTGCGCTGCTGCCACTTGATGTCCATTGAACGGTACCAGTTGAGGCCACCGGTAAAACCTGACTGGCTATACTCCGACACAAAAAATTCCAGCTCGAGTTCGCTCAGCCATGACCACGGCAGCGGTGGTGGCTCCGCCATGGCATCGATATAACTGGTGCCCGGCGGGTGCTTGAACACATCGAAGTAGTTAGCGGCACCGCTGAGTATCCACATGACCTTGCGCAGAAACTCCCTGGGTGCGGCCGCCAACTCAATATCGGCCCGGGGCGGTTCGCGGAAATATTCAATGTGCAAAAAGTGCTGCTCACCTATCTCGCGATACTCGGTGAGTGGCGACTTGTCGGGGTTGTGGGGCGCGGCGGGGTTCTCCAGGCAGATAATCGCTGCTACCCGCTCAGGATGACGCAGGGCCAGGTCCTGGATGGCGAAGGCGCCAAAATCGATGCCGACAAAAACCGCATTCCCTACACCGCAATGATCCAGCAGGCCCACCAGGTCGGCGGTGATCTCGTCTACCCCGTAGGCCTCAGGTTCATCCGGCGCCTCACTCTGGCCCATGCCGCGCATGGAGGGAGCGATCACCCGGTACCCCGCGTTGGCGATGACCGGTAGCTGCCGGTGCCAGCTGAACCAGAGCATGGGGAAGCCGTGACAGAACACCACCGTGCCCTTGTCGCCAGCACTGCCTGCCACCGAATCCGCCTGTTGCTCCACGTAGTGCATCTGGATATTGTTGATCATGGCGTAGTTGTGACGCCAGCCAAAACCGGGATGTGTCATGGGGGCCTGCCGCAGCTGAAGATACAGCGCTTATTGTAGCCCTGGATTATCGGCCCGCGGCTGCCTCTTTCCCAACATCCCGTCGCGGGTATAAAAAAACGGTCAGGCGCTTACTCCTGCATGCCGTGGTAGAGCAGGCGCACCAGCAGCCGCACCCCGTCGTTGTCCTTGAGCTCGGCGTAGCGCGGGCCATCCCGCTTGCCGATGTCGCGAATATCCGCCATCAGCTCCGGGTGGAACTGGCAGGTGAAAGAACGCCGGATGGTATGGGTTTCCCAGTCCTTGTAGTAGATACAGGTGGTGGAGACCTCGGTCCAGTTGCTCTCGTCCACCGCGGTCTGGGAAAGAATTTCCACGGCGTACGGGAGGTTCAGCATCCATGACAAGGGGCTGACAGCAATCTGGTAGCGAATTGGCACGATGGTATCGTGCAGCAGTTTGTAGGCCCAGTTGGCAAACAGGGCCGCCTCCTCGTTCACCTCGTCGCTATGGAACATTTCGATACGCAGGTCGCGCTCCATCTTCAGCATAGTGTCAATCACGCCCTCCAGCTCGTCTGCCACCAGGGCGTGGGCCTCATGCAGTTCACCGGGGATATGCTCGCTGCCGCCACGCCGGCGGTAGGGCAGCAGCCGGCGTGTGCCTACCTCGACCTTTTCATTGGGTGCCACCGCGAACAGGGTGTCATGCCAGCCCTCCGCCAGGGTCTTGCCGTTTTTTATCACCGGCAAGCTTGCACCCACTTGCGCGATGCGTTCGCACACCCTTTGCAGCGATGAAATGGCGGTGCGATCCAGGTCCAGGGGGAGGTGAGCCAGGTTCGCCACCTCGCGCACGGCCCGCTTGATCAGGCGGATATGTGACGCCGCCGCCAGCTGGTGTCCCAGGCAGATGAAAATACTGGGACCGCTGCTCGGAAAGCGATGCAGAAGGAGTTCATCGGTCAGGCCAAGGATATCCTCCAGGCAAGCGTTGGTACCATCGAAGCTGGCGGGTTCGTGTACAGAAGGATTACCGCCCTGCACTACCGTGGCAATGCCGGCTGCCAGTATGCTGGCGAGACGCTTGTAGTTGGTTACCCCACTCTCCCATACGGGATACAAAATGGTGTCGGCGTCTGCTACCTGCTGCAGTATGTAGGCAATATTTTTAGAGGCTCTCACCTCTTCTCCCTGCAAGTTGATGCCCACGTTTTTCCAGGGTTCTATCACGGCCACGCTGTGCCGGTAGATTTCCGGCAGGCCCAGCAGCAGGTCCAGCTCGACGCGCGAACTGATGACTTTTTCAAGCGGCGGAGCCACTCCCCATTCAAACAGGCCGCCTTCAACCAGGAAGTCTCGGCCCGGGAAGGGGGTGGGCGAATCCCGATCGGTCAGAAAGTAACCCAGCAGAGCATGGATGGACTGGGGGCTGGCGGCGTGGTGGCCAAGAATCCCGGGGTGGGTGCGCCAGCCCATTTGTTGCAGCAGAGCGGCCTGGGTTACCGCGGGATCTATCGTCGGTTTCACTAAGCAGTTGCCTGTTCTGGATTAATGAGAGGCATATACAGCAATATTCGAGCCACATCCCCAACTCCCGCCGAATGTAAAAAAAACTGACACGTAACAGGCTGTTTAAAGGCGGCTCACGACAAGGAATGCCGATAGCGAAGGCTAAAACGGCCCCCAAAGTGCACCAAACCAGTGCGAGTAGCGAAACTACATCACTATTCAGGTGAATAATTGGATCAGGACACAGGAGCGAGAGTCGCCAAAGAGCAGGGCGCAAGCTGCCGGGGCAGCAGCCGCAGTATGCGCCGCACACCGCATCACCAACTGCCGCAAAGCCTTGCGGCGTAAAGGTTTGCCGACAGCCGCCTTACGTTTTACGGTAATTAGAAGAGGCTGTAGCAAAACAACTTATACTAGAGCGCCTGATTTTTTAAGCTACTTTTCGGTATATACTGCTTGCAATCTGGATAGTGCCCGCCAGTGAACCACTGCTAATGGTATAAATTTTGCTTAACTAACCACCTATTATCTCTGTTTTGGCCCACCGTCACGTCGCTGTGGCCTGAGACGAATCTTTTCAAGAAGAAAGTGGTACCGCACAAAAGTTGTGATAGGCAGGCTGGTTTGACCACCGATTTCCGGGCACAAAAAAGTGCCTCTCAGGAGTAGAAAATGACGACTAAAAACAATACTCAAGTGATGCCAAGGACTGGCTACAGGAGCCTCTTGCGCTGCGCAACTGCGCTACTTGGTGCCGTGGCAATCGCCGGCACCGGGAGTGCACTAGCCGCTGACGGTGACGTTACTTATCAAACCAATGGCGTTGGCGTTAACGGTGCAACGAATGGGGGCCAGGTACCCGCCCAGATTAATCACGCCTCAGACACGGGCGAAACCGAAGCAATATCTTTCGATCTCGGCGCCGAGGCCACAAGTGCCACCGCAGAGGTCTCCAATCTTTTCAGCAACGAGTTCTCGGGAGAGCGCGGCCAGTGGGAGGCTTTCAATGGCTTTGGAGAGCCCGTTGGCGAACAGCCTTTTATTCTGCCCGCCGATGAAAATGTAGGGAACATCGAAATCACCCCAACAGAAGGCCCGTTCCGGTACCTCGTTTTTACCGCACTGCCCTTTGATCCTCCCGCCGACACGAATGACAGTTCAGATTACTTCGTGCGCTCCATTACCTACACCCTCGACGAATTCGATGCCGAGGCACAAACCATCGGCGGCACCGAGGTTAATACAGACCCTGAGGCGTGGAGTGACCTCAACCCTACAGGCTTTGCGTTAGGCGTTAGCTACCTGGATGGAGACAACTTCATTGGCGCCGAGCCTGTTATCGTCAACACAGAAGAGTGCAGTGGAGACGGTGATGACAATGGTGACTGCATTGTAGAGTTGACCGACGACTTCACTTTAATCGTCCAGAATGCACCCGATGTACAGGGCTCATTCACAGCAGGAGTACAGACGATTGTTGACCCGAGAGCGAGCTGCGGCAATATCGTGGAAGCCGGTACAAACGATACCCTGGACCTGGGCTTTGACCTGGGAGACGGCAAAACAGGCCCGATCATTCCGGCCCACTTGTGTGGCACACCCAACCCGGCTTTTGAAGACCGACCGACCTTCGAGCTGATTAACATCAACAGCCAGTTGACGGTGGTGAGATCCGTTCTGGATCTCATTGCGGACAATGAAATCAGCGATGAATACAACTGCCTTGCTGATGACAAGAGCAAGCGCCCCGTGGTTGCCTGGCTGCCGAAGACCTCCAATCCCGAGATCCCGGTGCTCGATGCCGGCGGTGAATTAGTTGATGTCATTCAGGATGTGACCGTCGCCTGCGGCAGCTCCCGCGGCAGGACGTCCCGCTTCTCATACGTCGCCTATGACCTGCGCCACATCGAAAATGCACCTTATGTTGACATCATCGGTACGGCGATTGCCCAGTTGAATGCCACAATTCAACAATCCGATGCTTGCGTCGACAAGATAGAGAACAAGGCCGTGAAGTCTCGAGCCAAAAGTGGCGCGAATGCGTTTGATACCCAGCGGTACAGCACCGCCAAACGCCAGTACATCAAACTGCTGGATACGGTATCCAACGACATTCACTATGAACAGTGCCTCTTCGACCTGGATAATGGCAACGTGTTCGTGGGCGACCCGGCAAGCCCGGGTGAGGGCAACCTGCCCCGCAACTTCCGCGGTGACCTCATCGTGCAAATCCAGCACATCCTGTACATGATCGACCGGATGCTGGACGAGAACCAGCCCGGCCCTGCCGGAATTTTGATCGCAGTGCATCACCCCACAAAAAACCCGCCCTGATGGCGGGTTTTTTGTGGATGGAGATGGTTTTAGAGCGCGGCGGCTTCTTCTGCCCTGCCGGTTAAAATATACAGTTCCTGCAACCGCTTTTTGGCGGCCTCCACGTAAACCGGCCTGGCGCCGTCATCCGTGCTGAGGATGTCATAGCCGCTTCGCAGCAGGGATTCAGCCTCGGAGTTCTGGCCCAGACCCGCCAGGATGCCGCCCTTGATGCTGTATGCCAGGGCTGTAATCCAGTGGCTGTCACCATAAGACTCGGCCAGCGTAAGGACTGCGGATTCCGCCAGCGGCAGTGCCTCGGTATTTTCACCCTGGGTCGCTAGAAACTGGGCCAGGCCCAGTTGCGCAATGGCGATGTCAGGGTGATCCGCGGGCAACAGTTCGGAATTGAGCTGCAGTGCATCGCGCAACATGGGCTCCGCCGCCTCCGCGTCGCCGCTCTGGCTGAGCCAGCGACCCAGGGTCGACATGGTGCTCGCCACCTCGGGATGCTCGCGCCCCAGCACCTGCTTCCACATGACGAGCGCTTCACTGTTGGCAGCGATCGCCGCCGGCAAATCGCCCGCATCGTAGGAAATAAAGGCCAGGTTACTGAGCACCTGTGCGATTGACGGATGAGCCTCGCCAAACAGGGCCCGATTCATGGCCAGCGCCTGCCGGTAAGACTCCGTCGCCTTATCCAGATCACCCTGGGCCCGATACAGAAGACCCAGGTTGTTAAGGTCCATGGCGAGGCTGGGGTGCTGCTCGCCATACAAGCTCCGGTCCATGGCCAGTGCTCTGCGATATAGCTCCTCGCTCTCATCGTAGCGGCCGGACTCCATCAGCAGCAGGCCCAGGTTGTTCAGGTTTTCCGAAAGATCCGGATGAGGTTCTTCACCAAAAATTGTCTCGCGCAGCGCCAGTGATTCCCGCAGGTACTGCTCCGCCTCCTCAAACTCACCCTGATCAAACTTGTTGAGCCCCAGCTCCTCTATCGCGTCGGCCACAGAGGGATCGTCGGGTCCGAACAGGAGACGCCGGTCTTCCAGCACCGACTCCAGCACCGGCTCGGCATCTTCATAACGACCCATACGGAAATACAGCTCCGCCAGGCCGGCGTGTGCATCGGCCATCTCCTGACTGTTCTGGGCGCCGGCATTCCCCAGCCGCTCGATAGCTTCCAGATACAGGATCTCGGCGGGTTCCAACTCCGCCCGGATCGTCATGACATTGGCCATATTCAGCAGGCTGTCCACAATTTCCTGATCGGTGACATCGGGCAGGGCGCGCCGGCTGTCCAGCGCCTTTTGCAGCATATCCCTGGCATCATCGAACAGCCCGAGGCTGGTAAACACGCTGCCTATAGTGTCCATCAGCTGGGCCTGCACCTCGGGCTGGGCCGCCAGCTCTGTTTCAATGCGCTCGGCGCCCGCGGTCAGTATTTCGCGAGCGGTAATACTGCGCCCGCGCGCTTCGCTGGGATCCGAAACCTGGAACAGGCTGACCAGGAACGACGCTGTCTGCCGGGCGGTTTCCGCCTCGGTCTCCGCGCGAACGCGCTGGCGTTCGGCTTCGTTGCGGGCAATAACCGCCGTGGTGGCCAGGCCGATGGCTACCACCATGCCCACCACAGCAGAGCCGGTGATCAAGGCGAGGCGGCGGTTGCGGCGCTGCAGTTCGCGCTGTCGCAGGTCGTCGAAGCCCAGCCCCAAAATCCCCGCCAGCAGCTTGACCCGGGCGTTGGCCTTGCCATCTTTACCTTGCCGGGCATCCGCGGCGATGGGCTCGGCGGGTTCATCCGACAGCTCCCCGTCTTCACCCAGCTTGAAGCACAGGGCCGGGGGGAAACACTCGAAATGCTCGATGCCCTCCTTGCCCGAGGAGTAAGGTTCGCCATCAACGATGAGGCTGAAAATCCGGTCGGACCGACCGAGTCGCTTGAAGGCCTTGATCTCCTCGTTAACCCAGTGAGATTTGGCCGAGGCCATGGAGCAGATCACTATCTGTACGGCCGAGGATTCCAGGGCCTCGGTCAGCTTATTACCAAGGTCCGTGGCGCTGGCGAGTTCCTCCCTGTCACGAAACACAGGCGCGAGCTTTGGGGGCACGTTGCCCATACCGGTCTCGCGGCCGACAAGTCTCTTGGGGACGCGATACCCTTCCAGTGAACGATGCAGCCAGCGGGCCCATTTCTCATCTGAGTGGCTGTAGCTTATAAATGCCTTGTATTTGTAATCCTGCCAGTCGATCAACGTTGATCCTCATAAGGCGCTTTAAGTGAAGGCACAGTGGAAACGGTTTGAAAGATACCTGCATGGCCATTCGACACCCGATCTGTCATGCAGGACCTTTCCATCCTTGCTCGCGTTCATACTGAATTATTACTGTAGCGATGACAACCAGACTTCAATACCGCGACTGGGCGGTCTCGCAGTATCCAAACCCCAACACGCCCCGCACAGACGCGAGTCGCGCAAAATCGGCGAACGCTATCTCTATAACGTCCTTTCTCTGCCGTCTCTTTACCGCTAAAGTGGCAAAAAAACAGCCCGGACAAGCTCACCGCCAATGATCCCACCCAACAATACCCCAGGCGATACGGATCACGGACGTAACTCCGCCGCCGAACAGACCGGCTTTTTCGCCCGCCACGAGTGGACCCTGGTAGGCCTGCTAGCCGCACTCACCTTCCTGGTTGGCTGCTTCGGTTACGCGCAACTGATGTCCTTTACCGAGAACGGTGGCCCGCATACCTGGTGGGACGTTGTCTACAGTAGCCTGAGAATGTTTATTTTCGAGGCCCAGGACGAGACCGCCGGCTGGCCGCTCTACATGCAGGTAGTGCGGGCGCTGGCGCCGATGATCGTGTTGTACACCGCTGCCAAGGCTGTCTGGAACGTGATCGAGGAGCAGGTTGCGTTGTATGTACTACTGTTCCAAAAAAGGCGCTTCATAGTAGTCTGCGGCATTGGCGAGACCGGCTTTCGCATCGCCCGGGATTACTGCCTGAACACCAGCAAACGGGTGGTTGTTATAGACAATGACCCGCTGAATCCGCTGGCGGCGGAGCTGAAAAATTATGGGGCAATTGTGGTGTGTGGCAACGCCATGGATCCGCTGGTACTGCTCAAGTCACAGGTTATCTATGCCAAGGAATTGTTTTTGTGTACCAGTGACGACAAGGCCAATATCGCCATCGCCAAAAATACCGAGCGCCTGACCCGGCGCCTCACCAATACCGAGACGAGTCACCTGGAAACGGTCGCCCGCAAAAGGGAGCCCGCAGTGGGCGGCATGCCACCGGATACATCACTGCGCTGCTTTCTGTGCGTGGACTCACCCGACATTTACGAAATTTTCAGCGTCCACAGCTTCTTTGAAATCAACAGTTCGCGCTTCGCAATCCGATTATTCAACCGGCGTGAAACCATCGCCCGCAATATATTCCGGGTTTGTGCCCCCGATCTGTATTACCGCCCCACCACACGTGCCAACGAGCCCATGCATATTCTTTTCATCGGCTTCGAGGCGCTGGTGCGGGAAATGATTTTGCAGGCTGCACTGACCGCCCACTACACGGACTTTCGACTGCCGCGTATCACCGTACTGTGCGAGTCGAACAACAAGATCAGGGTGGAGCGGTTCAGGCATCGTTACCCCCACCTGGATAAAACCATCGACCTCCATTTTGTCTATACCGACCCGATGACCATCACACCGCAGACCTGGCGCGAGATGCAGACCTCGACCCCGTTCAACGTGTGTTACGTGGCCCTTCGCCACGATGTCGAAAGTATATTGTCGGCCCGCCGGCTCAATCGACTGCGGCGTCACGATGGCCTGGCCCCGCTCAACTTCGTGGTCTGCCTCAACCAGCAGAACTTTCTCGCAGAGATTATTGACGATGATTTCGATCCGATAATAGAGGACAAGATCAATCTGCCTGACTATGAACCTATAGAGTACTTCGAGGCCCTGGACGAAACCATTTCCATCGACATCATCGTCAACGAGGCCCTGGACGCGATGGCCCGTACCCTGCATAACGCCTACCTGAACACACAACTCGCCAGTGGCGGTTCAAGCCGGCACAACGCATCCGTAATCCCCTGGTCGGACCTGCCCGTGCACAAAAAGAAGGCAAACCAGCACGCCGCCGCCCACATGGATGTAAAACTACGCATCGCCAATTGCGTGGCCGTCAGTATTGACGCTGAGGAGCCCGAGGCCTACTTCCCGCCGGATGAACTGATGATGGAGCTGCTGGCCCAACTGGAACACCGCCGCTGGATGGCGGACAAATACCTCGCGGGGTATAGCTTCGGGGAAAAACGCGACGAGGACCGCATGCTCCATCCGGACCTGATTCCCTGGGAGGAGTTGACCGAGGAAGACAAGGAGAAAGACCGGGCTAATATCCGCCAGATACCGCAGCTGCTGAAACTGCAGGACCAGAAAGTCAGCCGTATGCACCTGAGCCTGAAGACCGAAACATAAGTTAATCGATCGCTCTCTTTGCAGTCTGGGCCCGGCGCGATATCAGGCCTGAAGCGGTGAACCCTTTTTCGCCAGGAAAATCGTGTGACGGCTGCCTTTACCCGGGCGGGCCCTGACCGTTCGCACCGACGCATGAAAACCGATTTTTTTCAGCCGGATCACAAACAGCGGGTCGGGGCCTGCGGACCAGACCGCCAGCGTCCCCTCCGGGCTCAGGGCGCGGTGAATCGCGCGCAGGCCGGGCAGGGAATACAAACGCTGGTTCTCGTCATTGGTCAGACCCTCGGGGCCGTTGTCCACATCCAGTAAAACCGCGTCGAACTCTTCTTCAGCGCTGCTTATCACCTCCGCCACGTCCCCGACGTGAACCCTGACCCGGCTGTCCTCCAACGGTTGTCCGGCACATTCACCCAGTGGACCACGATTCCACTCGACCACCTCCGGTATCAACTCGGCTACCGTCACCACGCTGGAGTCTGCAACACAGGCCAGTGTCGCCGCCAGGGTATATCCCATCCCCATGCCGCCCACCAGCACTGTGCTTGTGTCTGCGGTTTTCAGGCGCGCACAACCCAGCTCGGCCAGTGCCTCCTCGGAGCCGTGAACACGGCTGTTCATCAGCTCGCCGCGTATACCCGAGAGCCGGATGGAAAATTCCCTGTCTCGCCGGGCAAGGGTCAGGGTGCCGCCGTCATTGGGGATCTGCGCTGAGCCCAGGGTTGTCCATTTGTTCATAGTTTTCCAATACGCATATGTGTGAGTGGACCAACCGGGCCCGCGCAGCTCAATTGGCCTGAAGCGCAGCGGGTTCCCCACGCGATGGCGGCAGGGCAAGCGCAAATGCGGCAGCCAGCAGCAGGGCACCCACCAGGCACTGTAACACCAGTTCGTAGTTGCCCAGCTTGTCATAAGCATAGCCCGCCAGGGGGGCGCCCACGAGACCAAAAGGCAGGAACAATGGCGCCTGGGCACCGTTGACGTGACCGATATTGGCCGCATCGAAATAGCGGCTGTTGAGATAGGGGTGCATGGGGATAAAGCCACCGGCCGCAAAGCCGATCATACCCACCGCCCCATAGATGGCCACAACACTGTCCGTTGCCAGCAAAAGGCAGATACCAACAGCCTCAACCAGCAACAGGCATGCGGCGATCCAGCGGGCGTAGGCGCGCCCCGCATCAGCCACCCACGCGATACCCGCTTTGCCGACCAGCCCCCCCAGGCCGCCCGCGGACAGAAACAATCCCGCCTGGGCAATGGAATAGCCACTTTGCAGGAAATGCGGCGGATAACAGATACCCAGCACCAGCGACACATTGAGGCCCAGCGACACGGACAGGCCAATAAGCCAGAACGCGGGACGCCGATAAATAGACGCCTCGAGCTCACCGCCCTGTTCAGTCCGGGTAACACCCGTAGCAGAAGGGATGCCTGCCAGCACCACACACAGCAGGAAAACCAACAAGCCCGATGCAAGATAAAACAGCGCATCACGCCAGTCGAAATAAGCCATAAGCAGACCCACCAGCGGCGGTAACAGCATACTGGCCACACTGATACCCATCGCGGCCAGGGCCAGGGCGCGAGCCTCACGCCCCGGGTATATTTTCACTAACAGACCGTTGATTACGACAGGGCCATAGAGGGTCAGGCCCAACGCGAAAACCACGAAACCCGTGGCTACCATCCAGAGGGAGGGCGCCATGCTGATAAACATTAGAGAGAGCATCGCGCAGCAAATACCCGCCAGGCTAATAGCGCGAATTGATCGCCGGTCGGCCAGCTTGCCGATCAGCGGCGCCACAAACGCCGGCACCAGGATCAAGGCAACCGGCCCGATATTGATTGCGGCCACACCGACCCCGAACTCCCGGGACAGGGGCTCGACAAAGAAGCCATAGACACCCAGCAGCCCCACCCCGAAACCGAGGCAGGCCATGGCACTTAGTGCGGGCACCCACTGGCGCAAGTCTTATGCTCCCGGGCCGGCGGGGAAGTCGCGGCGGTTTCCTGACACAGGGGCGGGGTCAGGCATGCCGGCACCATCCGAGCCGGGCCCGCGGGTCGCGCTCATGCGAACATGGACGCATCGGGCCCGATTTCGTTTGCCACCAGCTGCAGCTGCTCGCTATCGAGGCCGTAAAACCGCATAGCGTTACCCCCCAGAATCTGCCGACCGTCCGCCTCGGGGAATCCCGAGAAGGTGGTCTTGAAGTATTCGGCGGTATTCGGCCAGGTACCTTCCGGGTGCGGATAGTCACTGCCCCACATGATCTGCTCCGGGCCGATGGCACTGCGCAGTTCGAGGTCAGCCCGCGGCACACAGGAGGCACCGATGGCAATATTGCGCCTGTAATAATCGCTGGGGGCCATGGACAGGTGGGAGCGAAAATCGCCCAGCTTCGCGGAGAACTGCACATCGCGATAGTTGTGATCCAACAGCCGCAACCATGGCGGCAGCATAAACATGGTGCCGCCTTCCACGATGACCGTTTTGAGCCTCGGATAGCGCTCGAAAACCCCGCCCCAGATCATGAAAGTCAACGGTCGGTAGAGCCACCACATCACCTCCGATACATAGACTCCCATTGCGCCGGGCATTTGCTCGGAGCTGTCCTCTACCGGCCAATCCTTGCCAAAGTATTCCGGGTGAGGGGCCGGCCCGGAGTGGAAGTGAACGATGACGCCAAGATCTTCGCATACCTCCCAGAACGGGTCGTAACGGGTATGGTGATAGGCGGGATGATCGCCCCACAGGGTGGGGATCATCACTGCCCGCAGGCCATTGTCCACACACCAACGAACCGCTTCTACCGCCTGCGGCACATCCCACAGCAGGGGAATAGACGCCACACCGATATGGCGAGCCGGATTGTTGGCGCAGAACTCCGCCAGCCAGCGGTTGTGTGCCATCGCCCCGGCCCATTGCAATTCTGGGACCGCGTCCCTGGGGGACAGGCCCAGTCCCGCACCAAAGGGGGGTGTATTGTTTTCGGTAATGCCATCGGGGAACATCACTTCGGCGGCAATACCATCGCCTGCAAGCATATTGAGACGCTCGCGATAGTCCCAGGCACCGGTCAGCTGCTGCCGGATTGGGGCGCGCCAGGCCTGGTTGATTTCCTCGATGAGAAAACTCTTGCTCGCCTTTTCCATCATGTCCAGTTGCACGGGAACCGCCATGTCCATCATCTCGTGATAGCGCGATTCCACGTAGGGCTTGTAATCGGCGATGGGCAGGCCGGCATGGCAGTCGGTTGAGATAACGATAAGGCGATCAGACACAGGCCACCTCCGGGGCACGCTGGCTGCCTCTTATCAACTTGCCGGGAACCGCACCCGTATACTTGCCATTTTCCATGATGACCTCACCGGCAACGATAGTGGCCGCGTAGCCGCGAGCACCCTGGAACATCCGCCTGCCGCCCGCGGGCAGGTCGAAAATAATGCCCGGCGGCTCCAGCTGTAGCTGCTCAAAATCAATAATATTCAGATCGGCCTTCATCCCCACCTCCAGGGTTCCGCGGTCTTCCAGCCCGACGCAGCGGGCGGTGTCGTGGGTTTGCATTTTGACCACCTGCTCCAGCCCGAAGCGATGCCCGCGCTGGCGGTCCCGAACGTAGTAGCTGAGCATCTGGGTAGGCACACTGGCATCACAGAGCACACCGCAATGGGCGCCCGTGTCCGCGAGCGACAACACCGTGCTCTCGTCCTCCAGCAGCGTCACCTGGCGACTGAGGTCGTTGGCGCCATAGCCGAAGCAGGGGAAGTAGACAACATTCTTGCCCTCACTCTTCATCATCAGGTCGTAGCAGTACTGCTGTGGAGGCACGCCCGCCCCGGCGGCCTTGGCGGCGATACTGTCCTCGGGCGCAGGTTCATAGTTGGGCGGGTTGCCCAGTTCATACAGTTTGTCGTAACCGCCGATGATAGTGTCCATAAATTCATCGCCCATCAGCGGCAATGGTTCTGCGAGGATAGCCGCACGCACCTCTGGCTTGCGCAGCTCGGCCAGGCGTTCCGCATGCGACATAACCGACAGCGGGGCGTAATTGGTGTGAAAACTGAATGGGTTGACGGTACCGTCCCAGCTCAGCAGTATGTTGACCGGGCGGGCACCGACATGGGGCACCAGCCGCGCGCCATCAGCGTTGGCCCGACGCACGTAATCCAGTTGCAACAGTACCCGGTCCCAGTCTCCTTCCTCGCGAAAAAACAGGACGAAGTTGATCTGGCAATTGTTCTGGATGGACAGGCGTTTCATCCAGTCCATTTCTTTTTCCCAATCCTTGAAGTCAGACACCAGGCCGTATATTCCTTTACCCCCCAGCTCACCAATAACGCTGCCTATCCCCAGCAACTCAGACTCATCGGCATAGGTGCCGGGCATGGCGCCGCCCTCACGGGTGGTGTGCAGCTCTGTGCGCGATGTGGTAAAGCCAAGGGCACCCACTTCGATACCCTCCTTGACGATGCCCGCCATCCGGGCGACGTCTTCAGGGGTGGCCTGCTCGTTGTTGCTGCCGCGCTCACCCATTACATAGGTTCGCACTGCGCAGTGAGGTACCTGGGCACCCACATCGATCGCCCTGGGAAATTTCTCAACGGCATCGAGGTACTCAGGAAAGCTTTCCCAGTCCCACTTGACGCCCTCATGGAGTGCGGCGCCGGGAATGTCCTCCACGTCCTCGACCACCGCAATCAGCCTGTCATGGGCCTCATCACTGGGCTGGCACGGTGCAAATCCTATGCCGCAGTTGCCCATTACCAGGGTGGTGATACCGTGATTGGCCGCGGGGCTGCACAGTGGATCCCAGGTGGCCTGGCCGTCCATGTGGGAGTGAACATCCACCCAGCCAGGGGTGAGCAGTTTGCCCTGTGCATCAATTTCCCTGGCGCCGCCGCCCCCAAGCTCTCCGATGGCGGCAATCCTGCCGCCCTGCACAGCCAGGCTGCCTGTGAAGGCCGGCCGGCCGGTTCCGTCGACAATAGTGGCATTGTGAATGACCAGATCGTACATAACGCGTGCCTCTCATGGCGAATTCCAAGCCGTAACGATACCCCCGGACGGAGCGAAAAACACCCGCTCACCCGGGTAATGCGAGAGCTGACAGACAGATAGCCGGCGCTGGTATGCTTTATCGAATCTTCCGCGCTGGGCATATCCCCGCTTTATTGCTGTTCTGGATACACTACAGTGACACGCAACACTGGATGACTTCGCCCGCGGCACGTTACTGCGGGCTGGCAATGCGCCGGGTAGTTCAGGCGGCGACTACTGGACACACCTCACCAGCTGGTGGTCTCGCCGCGACGACCCGGACGTTCTGATCATGGCGTATGAGCATATGAGCAAGGACCTGCTCGGGACCATACGCAGGGTGGCTGAGTTTATGGAAGTAACGCTGGACGACGAGTTGCTTGCCATCGCCAAAGAGCATGCGTCCCTGGCGTTTATGCAGCAACACAAAAACCGCTTTGATGACAAGCTGATGCGAGAACGCAGCATCGCTGTGGCCGGGCTTTCAGCCGACAGTGACTCTTCCAAGGTTAGAACGGGACAGGTCGGTGAATCCCGACGGCAATTGAGCGCCGAGGTCGTTGCCGACCTCGACGAGCTGTGGCAGCGGCGCATCACCAGCGAACTTGGTTTTGAGGACTACGCCGCGATGATCGAAACGCTGAACTGATTTGTTCAGGTCTGCTCCACTTCAAAGGTGAGGCCGGCATTGCGTTTCAGGCGATCTATCAGCAGAGTCCCCAGCGCGGCGGCGGGCGTCCAGATGCCACCTGAAGCCGCCTCAGGGTTTTTCAGCAGGCATATGGCACTCTCTGAAATCATTTTCGAGGTTGAGCCGTAGCCCGGGTCCATATCCCCGGTCACGCTCACCCTCAAGGTTTTATCATCCGCTGTACTGCCGACGAACAGCAGGTCGTAAAAACCGTTTTCACGCTGCTCCCGGGTGGGACCATCACCTGGCTGGGTCTCGTCTGTGGCCATGGAGGTATCGCTGGCAATTGCCTTCGCCATGGCCTCACCTTCATCACCGGGGCCGGTTATAAACATTTCATCGTAGGCAAAATCGGCTCCGTAGCTGTGGTTCAGCAGCAGGTTGGAGCGATGGATGTTCTTGGTGTTGATCGTCGCCATAACAAAGGGCGCTACCCAACTGTCCAGCACCTCATCGTATTTGGGCTTGAGCCCATCCGGCTGCTCCGCGCCGGTAAAATCGGGGGTGAGTGCAAACGGGTTCATCAGGGTGGCAACCAGTGTCGGATCTTTGGCCGCCGCCGCCATGGTTGTGCGGAAGCTGGCCAGGGTGCCACCGGACCAGACCCCGCTCAAACCGGCCACCCGACCCCTGACACGGGGGACTGGCGCGCCGAAAACTTCCTGGGCTTCCTGCTGCAGGAAAAGAACACCCAGGTCGAAGGGAATTGAGTCAAATCCACAGGAAAAGACAATGCGCGCCCCACTTGCCCTGGCGGCATCGGAGTGGGCATCAATCATTTCCTTCATCCACGTGGGCTCTCCGCACAGATCAACATAGTCCGTGCCCGCCGCTGCACAAGCCGCTACCAGGTCTGAACCATAAAGCTGGTAGGGCCCTACGGTTGTGAGTACCACCCCCGCCCTGTCGACCATCGATTTTATGGAGTCAGGATCACTGGCATCGGCAACAACCAGTGCTATCTCCCTGGCAATGCCAAGTTCGTCGCGCACGGCTTCAAGCTTTTCCAGGCTGCGACCCGCCATGGCCCAGCTGACGTCGCCTCCAACGCCGTACTGCTTGTTGAGATATTCAGCCACCAGCTTTCCGGTGTACCCGGTCGCGCCATAAACGACGACGCCAATTTCCCGATCCTTCTTCATAACATGTGTCCTGTAGTTACTGAATGTGAGGCATCCGGCGGATACCCGTTAGGCAGGGCCAAAGCGGAAACTCCGGCCGCTGTATAGCAAATTGAGCACGCCGCTGATGGCCTTGAAAGTAGCGAGCCGGCGCACTTTCGCATGGGGTCAGGCTTTTCTTTTTGAACTTGCCTTTGTTTTAGCCTTTGCCTTGCTCTTTACACCCATCATCTTCGCAATCTTGCCGCTCATCTGCATACCCGGTACCGCCCCCAGGAAATCAAACTTGCCCAGGGGAACGCCATTGTGACGCAGGATGTTATAGGCAGTGCTGAGATGGAAGTAGAAATTGGGCAGCGCCCAGCCATTCATATAATCAATGCCACTGAACTTGAGGGTGCCTATCGGCACTGTCATGACCACCTCTCGCGACTCGCTACCGACAAACTCCGCAGCTTTGATGCCACGAATGTACGTCAATGTGCTCCTGATCCTTGCCTCCAGGTCCGCAAAGCTTGTCTCATCATCCGCATAAGCCGGGGGCTGCATACCCGCCAGCCGCGCACAACAGCCCTTGGCATTATCGGTCACTATCTGCACCTGCCTCAGCAGCGGAAACATGTCCGGCGCCAGCCTCGAATTCAATATCACCGAGGGCTCTACCCCCCGCGATTTGGCGTTTTTCGCTGCGACTTTTAGCATGGCGGACAGGTTTTTCAGATTGTGCGTCATCACCTGCACGGAACTGCGATACATCAGGTTGCTCATTGAGGCTGTCTCCTGGGCTGGGTTTGGAGCCGAAACGGCTACATAGCATAGTTCAGTGCCAACCGAACTGCCCAGTTATTGCCGCCGGAATATCACAGGGCCCGCATGGCGGGCGGGAGTTATAGTCCGGACCCGGGTTTACCTCCCGCAGACCAATAGTTTTTCAGCTTCCGTGGCCGTCAGCGTCAGGCAGAAGTTGGCGCATCGCGGCGGCGGACCTCTTGCGTTCACCCGGGGACCATAGCAGCGCCAGCGTGCGCAACAGGACGCGCATATCCTCCGGGAAGCTCCACTCCCGCAGGGAGTCAATCTGCATTGCCGCTTTAGCGGGAAGTAAATACTGCAGGTAGAGCGCCTCCTGGTTATCGCGACCGGACAACACGGCATCTTCGCCCAGAAAATACAGGGCGGCGGGATCGGTCACACCGGGCCGCACCGACAAAATGCGCTCTCGCTGCCAGGCGGGCAAGCTGGCGGCATGGGAAGGCGGCATGGGTCGCGGCCCTACCAGGCTCATGTCACCACACAACACGCTGTATAGTTGAGGCAACTCGTCCAGGCGCCAGCGCCGCAGCCACAGGCCAGCACCGACAATCCGCGGGTCATCTTCCGGAGCTATGCTGCGCCGGGTGCCACTGCCGGCGCGCAGGGTACGGAATTTGTACAAGGGAAATGGCCGGTTGTAGCGCCCCACTCTGTATTCCCTGTAAAACACAGGGAACCCGGACCCCACCGCTACCAGAGCAGCCAGGAGCAGCAACACCGGCGCCAGCAGACACAGCCCGACACCTGCTACCAGGATGTCGAACAGGCGTTTGCCTGCCAGCCCGACGCGTGACGTTTTTTCAGCCACCCACCAGCACGCCCGATGCAGCCCCCACCGAATACAGCACGAAGGCGAGTAACGTCATCGGCTGCACAGGTTTGTGCCGGTAGAAGGTTTGCGGGTCCGCCATCGTCCAGTAAACGGCGATACACGCCGCTGGTAAGGCCAGGAAACCAAGCAGTACGGCCCCGGGCAGGGCTGTTACGACAGGAAGAGCCGCCAGCAGCGCAAAGCCCGCCAGGTATATTACGGGCAGCAAACTTGCGGCCCGCGCCTTGCCAAGCCTTGCTACCAGGTTGTTTTTACCCGCGCCGAGATCGGCATCGTAATCCGGAAATTCATTGACCCACAAGAAAGCGGCGATGAACAGGCCCAGCGGCAGGGAGAGCCAGACCGGTTCCAATGCATACTGTCCTGTCATCAGTACGTAGGTACTCAGGGCGATAATGGGGCCATAGCAAATCACCACATCCAGTTCTCCGAGCCCGCGATAGGCCAGCTGCAGGGGTGGGCCGTGATAGGACCACCCCAGCACCAGCCCCAGAGCGCCCAGCCAGAAGACCGAGGGTTCTCGCAGGAATACAATAAGGGCACCCAGCACCAGGCCGAGAATGCCGAACCAAAACGCCGTGCCCCAGGTCTGCCGGCGGGTCAGGATGCCGTCTACCAGTACCCGCTTGCCGCCTGAAAAATCAGTGCGGTCTTCCGGTTTGACTGCCTGGTCGGTGCCGGAATCGTAATCATAGACATCACCCCAGGCATTCTTGGCAACTTCCATGCAGAACATGGCCAGGCCGAGAACCGCAAGCCAGGGCCAGGAAAACCGGGCATCACCCGCCGCCAGTGATGCCCCGATCGCCATCGATGCCGCGGAAGTGATACTGATCTTGGGATCGGCCAGGCGCCAAAGGCCGGTTCGAAGTTTTGCATCAATCATGGCATGCATTTTAACCTTGATAAGGCGCAAAGACCCAGCCGCCCGAGATCTGGCCGCAAGCCCCATTGCAGGCACATCGACATGAAACCTGGTCTACAATTGCGACCTCGCTTGAAATAACCCGGGACGCTCAATGCACACACCAGCAAAGCAGCTATGGCTTGGCGCACTGGAAACCCTGCCACTGGTGGTCGCGGCATTTCCGTTTGGCATCGTGTTTGGCGCGATGGCCAACGCAATGGAGCTGGGGTTTGCAGTAACCGCGGGTATGTCAGCCATCGTATTCGCCGGCGCGTCACAGTTCATCGCCCTCACCTTGCTGGCGGGTGCGGCCGCCCTGCCCGTGATCGTGATGACGGTATTTATCGTCAATCTCCGACAGATGCTCTACTCCGCCAACCTGATGCATCATGTGGGCTACTGGCCGCAATGGCAGCGCGCGGTACTGGCCTTCTTCCTCACCGACGAGACCTTCGCCGTTGTATCGGACCGCCTCAATCGCCATCCGGGACAACCGGGCTTGCGCTGGTTCTACCTGGGATCGGCACTATTCATGTACAGCTTCTGGCAGATTTCGACAGCGCTGGGCTACGCCCTGGGAGGCCAGATACCCGGCCTGGCGGGCTGGGGTCTGGACGTGGCCATGGTCGTCGCCTTTGTTGGTATCGTGGTGCCCGCTCTGAAAGAGCACGCAGACTGGGCCTGTGCCGCGGTAGCACTGGTGAGTGCGGTTATGACCCACAGTTGGCCGCACCAGACCGGACTGCTGTTTTCCTCGCTGCTGGCGGTTGCCGCCGGCATGGCAATGAGCAGGCGGCCGGCCCATGAATGAGTGGCTTCTGATCGCGCTGATGGCGTTGGTGACCTACCTGCCCCGCTACCTCCCACTCGCACTGGCCGACAAGGTAAAGCTGCCGCCAGTGCTGGTGCAAGGGCTGGATTTTGTACCCATTGCAGTACTGACTGCGATCATTGCCCAGACTGCACTCATACGCGATGGCACATTGGATATCAGCCCGGGAAATTATCACGCAATAGCAGCGCTGGCTGCTTTTGTGGTGGCACTGGTCACCCGTCAGCTGTTCATCACGGTCGTGGCGGGCTTGGCATGTTTCGCGGTACTACGGGTATTTTTCTGAGCACCCCAGCCCGGTGAAACCAATACCAGGTCTCCCGACGACTCATTCAGGGGGGTGCTTTGGCCAGTCATCCCCTGTCACAATCGCAGCCACGCAAAAATTAATCTCCAGGCGGTTCAACGAGATGAGCCGCCCGGTTCGGAGTGGGCCGCCGGGCCGTGGACCACTGCGCGAACGCTATGTAACACTTGCACGCAAATTTGTTGATGGGAGCTAACGGGACAATGAAAGACTTTGCAGGAAAAATAGCGGTTGTCACGGGCGGTGCCAGCGGGATAGGCCGCTCACTGGTCAAGGAATTGCTCGCGGCCGGCGCGAAGGTGGTGATTGCCGATGTGGAACAGGCCGCCCTGGATAACGTAATCGGGGAATTCTCCAACGCAGGTGAGGTAAGCGGCGTGGTCACCGACGTGCGCAGTGCCGAGTCTTGCGAGAACCTGGCGACACAGGTTTACGAGCGCCACGGCGCCTGCCATCTGCTGTTCAATAACGCCGGGGTGGCGGCACCCTCTGCCAATGTGTGGGAAACCACCGCCAATGACTGGACCTGGGTACACGGTGTGAACGTTCACGGCGTAATGCACGGCATACGCGCATTTGTTCCCCGCATGATCGCAGCCGGTGAGGAAGGACACATCATCAACACATCATCCGGCGACGGGGGTGTTTCTCCGCTGCCCTATCAGTCAGTGTATGCAGCCAGCAAAGCGGCCGTATCGTGCCTCACCGAGTGTCTGGCGGCGCAGCTGCAGACCGAGGAGACAAAACTGGGGGCGTCAATCTTCTATCCTTCCGGAGGGCTGCTCGATACCGGCATCTGGACTACCGATCGCAATCGGCCGGCAGACCTGGCGCGGGAAAAACCCTACGACCCGGTTCCCACTGTGCAGGACTTCAAGGTCGCCGCGGAAGCAGCCGGCATGGAGCTACCGCTTCAGGATCTGGACGAACTGGCCCGCTACTGCCTGCAGGGCATCCGGGACCAGCGTTTCATCATCATGATCGGGCTGGAAGGCGCCGAGGCCACTTTGCTGGATCGCGCTGCCCGCATAGGCCGTGCAGAATTGCCTATCAACCTGGCGGAAGTGCCACAGCTTTAACACCTGGTGCCCCCGGGTATCAAAGCGACCGCTCTTTTGACTACACTGTAGAGAGCTGAAGAACCGGGGAACACCTCCGAAGGAGAGCAGTACATGGGTATTTTATCGTGGATCGTACTTGGGATTATCGCCGGCGCCCTCGCCAAACTTCTTATGCCGGGACCTGACGGTGGCGGGTTTTTCGTCACCATGTTGTTGGGAATCGCCGGCGCATTTGTTGGCGGCTACCTGGGTTCACATGTGGACATGGGGGTTACGGGCGGCGGTATTAACCTGGCCAGTATCGGCACCGCGACGGTCGGAGCTTTCGTGCTGCTGTTTGTTTACCGCCTGATCAAAAAATAATCGCGAGGGGCTGCAACCGATTGCACTACCGGCCTCAGTGCTGATGGCCGCCCGGGCCATGCGCGTGACGGTGTGCCATCTCTTCCCGGGTAGCCGGCCTGAGTTCGGTAATTTCGATATCAAAGGTCAGGGACTGCCCCGCCAGCGGGTGATTTCCATCAATATCGGCACTGTGCCGCCCCGCCTTGAGGACGGTAACGGCCCGCTTGCCCTCACTGGTATTGAGTTGGACGACCTTACCCGCCTGCAGCTTTCCCTTGAATACCAAATGCTTGGTGGGTACCCGCTGAACCCGCTCAGGGTTGTGTATCCCGTAAGCCTTCTCTGGCGGCACGCTGATCGAAAACACGTCACCGACTTCATGGCCGGTCATTGCTGACTCCAGGCCGGGAATTATGTTCTTGAACCCGTGCAGGTAAATACTGGGATCAGAACCCCGCGAGGTTTCCAGCTCGGTGCCCTCCTCGTTACGCAGGGTATAGTGAAAACTTACAACAGTTCCGGGTTCGATTTTCAATTGCACTCTCTCAATTACGGGTCCACGGGGATCAGGGTGGCAAAATACCCCACCGCTGCCCGACTGCCAAGCGCTATTAGCAGGCCCGGGGCGGCGAAGGCCGAATTGCCTGGTTTTTCCACGCATACCCCCAAAAACTTGTTATCGTTGCAGCTTGTTGCACCGCAGCGGGGACCGGGCTACGCCAATAGGGCCCGGTTTCAGGAAATTTAGCTGAAAGGATAGAGTTGCTTTGCAAGCTAACCCTGAAAACAGAACCCATATCAGTCCGCTTGTCTCAGTCGTCGCGCCGTTCTATAACGAGGAAGGCATGATCGATCAGTTCTTCCTGCAGGTGATCGCGGTACTGGAAGAAACCGGGATGAAGTGGGAAATCGTCTGCGTCGATGATGGTAGTCGCGACGGGACGCTGGCGGCCCTGATAGCAGGCGCCAGGGACAACCCGGCCATAAAAGTGCTGCAGCTGTCGCGCAATTTCGGCAAGGAGGCGGCGCTGACCGCCGGGCTGGAGGAGTCCGCTGGCGATGTGGTGGTACTGATGGACGCGGACCTGCAGGACCCGCCTGTACTTATCCACCAGATGCTCGATAAATGGCGGGAGGGGTACGATGTTGTCTACGGTGTGAGGCAATCCCGCAACAGCGACAGCCTTGGCAAGAGGCTCAGCGCCGACGGGTTTTACCGGGTATTTAACAAATTGACCCCAACCCCCGTGCCAGCCAACGCCGGTGATTTCAGGTTGATGGACAGGCGGGTGGTCGACCGGGTTCGCGAGCTTCCAGAGCGTACGCGTTTTATGAAAGGCCTGTTTGCCTGGGTGGGTTTCAGGTCGACGGCAGTTACCTACGATAGACCGGCCCGGGAGGCGGGACAATCGGCCTGGAGCTACTGGAAGCTCTGGAACTTTGCCCTGGACGGTCTCACCTCCTTCTCTACCATGCCCCTGCGGGTCTGGACCTATGTCGGGCTGACGGTTTCGCTACTCTCCTTCCTCTACGCCAGTTTCCTGATCATTCGCACGCTGTTTTTTGGTGTAGATCTTCCGGGATACGCTTCCCTGATGGTGGTGATCCTGTTTCTGGGTGGCATTCAATTGATAAGCCTGGGCGTGATAGGGGAATACCTGGGCAGAGTATTTATCGAGGTCAAGCAGCGCCCGCTGTACCTTGTTGATCGGGTTTATCAGTATCCGCAGGACAATGAACAACCAACGACGGACAGTGAAGGCTAGGGCGTGAGTGCCGGGAAAGCACCCGTCGAGCGCGGTGGCATCGACGAGCTTAAGGAGCAGCTAGGGCGATTTTTGCTGGTCGGTATCGCGGCGACCAGCGTGCACTATGTGGTGGCACTGCTGTCGGCCAATGCCATTAACCTGTATAGCGCTAATTTGCTGGGCTACCTGGCAGCGGTGACCGTGTCATATTTTGGACACCAGAGATACTCCTTCCGGCTGGGCACGGACGCGGTTTCACACAGAAAACAGATGCCCCGCTTTATCGCGGGCTCACTCAGCGGGCTGGTATTAAGCTATGCGGTTCTGGCGATCATGCGAGATCTGCTGGGCGCGGCCAACTGGCTGTCGCTGGCGGCTGCGGCGGGACTGGTGCCGGTCTATGCCTTCTTCTTCAACAAGCTCTACGTCTTTCGCAACCCACCCCGGGCCGCGCCCTGACCCCGCGCGATGCAGTTTTGTCCCCGCACACCCTGCATTTGGCTTTTACCTCAAGGCTCGAATCGTGCAACCATACGCCCATCCCATAACCATCAAAGTTTACCAAATGGAGTCATGATGCTGTTGATTCGAACCTTTTCCATGGCTTTTGCCCTGACACTTGGCACCGCCCATTCGATCGCCCAGCAAAGCGAGCTGCCCACCGGTGTGCAATCGGATAAAGAGCAACTGAAACGAGTTGGCGCTTCTCTGCGTGAGCATACAGCAGAGCTCTCATCAGACGCCTACGGGGGTCGGGCGCCTGCCACCGAGGGCGAAAGGCTGACCACCACCTACCTGGAACTGGAGTTCAAGGGGCTGGGACTGAAGCCAGGCAACGGGGACAGCTATCTGCAGGAGGTGCCTGTAACAGAGCTTGTTACCGATACAGATACAACGCTGGTCCTGAAAGGGAAAAACTTTGATACCCAGCTGAGCTACGGCGACCAGATGGTAGTAGGCACCGACAAGCAGGTCGCCAGTACCGTACTCAAGGATAGCCAGATGGTGTTCGTGGGGTACGGCATTGTGGCGCCCGAACGCGACTGGAATGACTATGCCGGCATAGATGTACGCGGCAAAACCGTTGTAATACTGGTCAATGACCCTGGCTACGCTACCCAGGATGATCAGCTGTTCAATGGCAACGCCATGACCTGGTACGGGCGCTGGGTGTACAAGTATGAGGAAGCAGCCAGACAGGGTGCCGCCGGGGCGTTGATCATTCATGAGACAGGCGCCGCCGCCTACGGTTGGAACGTGGTCGAAAATAGCTGGAGCGGGCCACAAATCAGCCTCACTGCCAAGGACAACAACGCCGACAAGAGTGAGGTTATAGGCTGGCTGTCACAGGACGCTGCCCGGGCACTGTTTGCCGGCGCCGGGTTGAACTACGATCGCGAGGTAGCCGCGGCAGCCAAGCCGGGCTTCCGGGCCCGCCCGCTGGCCGACATCAAGGCCAGCATAGAACTCAAAAATACTATTCGCAGGTCTTCGTCCAACAATGTCATAGCGATAATTCCAGGCACAAAACACCCCGGGGAGACGATTATCTATACGGCACATTGGGACCACCTGGGTATAAAGCCCGAGCAGGAGGGCGACAACCTTTACAATGGTGCCCAGGACAATGCCACCGGGACAGCGGGCCTGCTGAGCCTGGCCCAGTTGTTCAGCCAATTACCCACGCCGCCGGAGCGTTCGCTGGTTTTCCTTGCTGTAACCGCTGAGGAATCGGGCCTGTTGGGTTCCCAGTGGTATGGTGAAAACCCCCTCTACCCGCTGGCTACCACCGTAGCCAATATCAATATGGACGGTATGAACGTCTATGGCCCTATGCGAGACGTGGTGGTCGTCGGTTACGGCAACAGCGAACTGGAGGATTACCTGCGCGATGCCGTGGCACTGCAACCGGGTCGCTACGTGGCGCCGGAACCCCATCCCCAGCGCGGCTATTACTACCGCTCGGACCACTTCAATTTCGCCAGGCAGGGCGTGCCGGCGCTGTATGCCGAATCAGGCGAGGACAGTGTCGAACACGGCCGGGAGTGGGGCGCCAAACAAGCCCGGGAATACACGGCCAACCGCTACCACTCGCCCAGGGACGAATACGACCCGGACTGGGATATGGACGGCGCGGCATTGGACCTGATGCTGTACTTTGAGATCGGCTTGCGCCTGAGCGGAGAGTCGACTTTCCCCAACTGGTACCCGGGGGCGGAGTTCAGGTCTGTTCGCGATGCCAGCGCATCGTCAAGGCGGTAAGCGAGCGCGAAAAAACACAGGAGTCGGGCATTACAAGCGGGGTAAAAGTCATCCCGGTCAGAGACCTGCGGAACCGCAGGCTCGATTGCCAGGTGTGATAGCGGCATTGCCAGGGGACTGCTATGTGCTCCCGTGGTCCCTGTCAAATACATCGGCATAGCGCTCTATCCACTCGAGGGCGGCCTGGTCCTGGCTCAGTTGCCTGCCTTCATTGCGCAATACCTCTTGCCGGTATTTCCTGATCTCGTTGCACTGGGCTTCCATGCGCAGTGAAAAGGTTTCAGATGTTTCTTCCTCGAGATTTTGTTCGAGCCCCTGCGCCAAAATGTACCGCCGTCAAAATTGCCCCATCACTTTATTGTTAATAGCAGCATCTGCCAGCCGAGGCACCTGCCCCCAGCGCATTTTGTGAACAACCGCACAAAAAAAAAGAACTTGTCTGGACTTGGGTGCGCAGCCAGGCTTACCCAAAGGGGGGTGACACATAGATCACAGACTCTTGTTCCACCTCCGGGTCGTGCCGGGACGGGGCCCGATAAAACCTGGTGTCCCGGTGTTTGTCCCACTCTCTAATCTGTATACAATGCTTCTCCCGATTAATGGAGAAAAGACCTTGGAAGCTCTGCTGGAGCGCTGTATGTATGCGGCCCGCTGGATGCTGGCGCCGATATACCTTGGCCTGAGCCTGGCAATCATCCTGCTGGGCATCAAGTTTTTTGAAGAAGTCATACATGTCTTCCCCATGATTCTGGACATATCGGAAGCCGAACTGGTGCTGGTAATACTCAGTCTTATCGACATGGCGCTGGTCGGTGGCCTGCTGGTAATGGTGATGTTCTCCGGCTACGAGAACTTTGTTTCGCGACTGGATTCAGTAAAGCCCGAGGATGGGCTCAACTGGCTGGGAAAAATGGATGCGGGCAGCCTGAAAAACAAGGTGGCCGTCTCTATTGTGGCTATTTCCTCCATCCACCTGTTGCAGATTTTCATGAACGCCCAGAATGTCGCTAATGACAAGATCATGTGGTATGTCATCCTTCACCTGACCTTTGTGCTGTCGGCTTTTTGCATGGGCTACCTGGACCAGGTCACCCGGAAAAAATAACCCGCGTCCGGGCAACCGACTCCTATCGCAGATCACATCCCGCCTTCAAATTGCCCCCGCCACGTGGCATCCTGAACAATCTGGACTGAAAATCTCACCCCAACAGGGCAGGAGCATCGCTCATGGACATGATAACGGCGGTAAAAACCGTACTGGGCAAGTACGCTACTTTTTCAGGCAGGGCCACCCGACCGGAATACTGGTGGTGGTTCCTGGCAACGATTATCCTGTTTACGGTGCTGAGTCTGATCGATGGTGGACTGATAGCGCCCATGATG
This sequence comes from uncultured Gammaproteobacteria bacterium, assembly GCA_963765545.1. Lineage (GTDB taxonomy): Bacteria > Pseudomonadota > Gammaproteobacteria > Pseudomonadales > Halieaceae > JARRPM01. The sequence goes on from CAVXWW010000008.1 coordinate 43,271, forward strand.
GGATCTGAGGCGTTTTCTCCTGATGCCGGTCAACCCCTGTCGCTGATCGCATCGCTGGCACTGTTGTTGCCAAACCTCGCGGTCGCCGTTAGGAGACTGCACGACACCGACCGATCAGGCTGGTGGTTACTACTCAGCCTGATTCCAATAATAGGAACGCTGGTCTTGCTGTATTTCTTCGTTCAGCGAGGCACTGAAGAAGGCAACCGGTTCGGTTGAGCGCTGCCGGGCTTATCCGACCTGTCCACCAGACAGGTAGCAAACTCGGACCTCTCCAACCCGTCAGCAGCAGTGACGAGCCTGACGGCCACTTTCAGGCGCAGGCGGTTCCCGCCCCTGCGCATGCTAATGAGCTTGATATCGGGATTCGGCCCATAGCGCTCGCTCAGCTGCACTTTGCACTGGGCCAGGTACCAGTCATCGGCGCCCTCGGCCCAAAGCCCACACACGGGCACGAGCAGGCCTACCAACAGCGCGGTAACAAGCAGTAGTCTCATAGTGCCAACCCTCGCAACAGCCAGTGCATCCTGTCAACGCAATTTTGACAACTGGATACTGAAAAAGCTCGGGCAATTAGTCGAGCAACAGCACTGGATTATGTACTCCACAGGTCCGGTATAGCCTGACAACTGTTACCATTGAAACAGCGCCGGACTATCCTTCGACAGAACCGGCATAAGGCAAGCCCAATCTACCGGTGAGCGCATGTCAGAGAAAATCGCCTTTGCTTCAGTCAGGCCCATCCAGAGCCTGGACCTTTTATCCCAGCGCGAAATGGCCAGCCTCGCGTCCGCCGGCGAGGAAGTCCACCAGCTGTTCCGCCTCTGCGCGCTGGCGGTGTTGAATACCGGCTCAGAGGTGGACAACGCCCGCGAGCTCTACACCATGTACAGTGACTTCGAAGTAAAGGTGGTGCCCGAATCCCGCGGACTCAAACTGAAGCTCTATCATTGCCCCGCCCAGGCCTTTGTCGATGGCAAAATGATAGAGGGGATCCGCAGCCACCTGTTTTCCGCCTTGCGGGACATTATTTTTACCTACCACAAACTGGTGGAACAGCAGCACTTTGACCTGAGCAGCGGGGAGGGCATAACCGACACGGTTTTCCGTATCCTGCGCAATGCCGGTATCGTCAGCAGTAATCTGCCCCCACGCCTAGTTGTCTGCTGGGGCGGCCACTCCATTTCCCGCCTTGAATACGATTTCTCAAAGGAAGTGGGCTACCAACTGGGCCTGCGCGGCTTCGATATCGCCACCGGCTGCGGCGCCGGCGCCATGAAGGGGCCAATGAAAGGCGCTACCATTGGCCAGGCCAAGCAGTTGAACAAGGCAGGCCGCTTTGTGGGCATTTCGGAGCCCGGCATCATCGCCGCTGAGTCACCCAATCCACTGGTCAACGAACTGGTGATACTGCCGGACATAGAAAAGAGATTGGAAGCGTTTGTGCGCCTTGCGCATGCGGTGGTGGTTTTTCCAGGTGGTGCCGGTACCGCGGAAGAACTGTTCTACCTGCTGGGCTTGAAGATGCACCCCGCAAATATAGACCTGCCATTGCCCGTGATCCTTGCCGCGCCCGAATCCAGCGCCAGCTATTTTCAGCAAATCGACGCCTTCCTGCGCAGCACCCTGGGGGATGACGTAGCGAGGCACTATGAAATTATCTGTGGCGATGCCGCAGCGGTGGCAAAGAAATTGAAGAAGCGCATCAAGAAGGTTCGCGAGTACCGTATGCAGCAGCATGAGTCCTTCAGCTACAACTGGGGTCTGGCCATTCCCGATGATTTACAGCAGCCCTTTCACCCCACACATGAGAATATGGCGTCTCTGAAACTGCACCAGAGACAACCCGTGCATGAGCTCGCCGCCGAATTGCGGCGCGCCTTCTCAGGCATTGTTGCGGGCAATATCAAGGATTTTGGCGTGCGGGCAGTGGAAGAGCACGGCCCCTACCAGTTGCATGGCGACGCCAGTGTGGTGGCAAGCCTCGGGGACCTGCTGACAGCCTTCGTGGACCAGGGGCGGATGAAACTGGACTCCAGTAATTACATTCCCTGCTTCGAACTGGTCAGCTGAACCCAGGCAGAGACTTCAGCGGGGCTGGTAGGCCTCTACCCGGCCTTTCAGTTTCCGCAATGCCTGCGCAAAGACCCGCCCAAGCAGCCAGGCGGTGATCCGATTACTCAGTGGAATCCAGGAATCAAACCGGATTGCCCAGCGAACGTTGGTGCGGCCATTGTCCCGAGTGACGAACACATCGCCCTGATGCTTTCTAAACGGCGCGCCCGAGAGCAGCTTGTAAGTGTAGTGGCTGCCCTCATCCCAATGGGTCACCTCTTCTGTGATTCTTAAGCCCGGGGCACGCAATTCACGTATACAGCCCATTCCATTGGGATCAGGTTCCCCGGGGCGCAGCACACTGCCGCTGAAAATACTCCAGTTGCCTATGGCGTTATGGTCGGTGAGCTCGCGCCATACCTCTGTTGCGGGCGCATTGATTTCTATCTCGTTCTCAACGTAGCCCTCTGCGGGATTAAAACCGGTGAATGACCAAAGCGCCTTGCGCGCGTGCAGCATCTCAACACTGAAACCGTGTTTGTCGTTGACGTACATCACCTGAAAAACACCGGCATCGAGTACTTTGCCATTGGGCTGCATGCCCTGACGCGCGGCCTGGCCAAACGAACGGGCGTAGTCAAGTGAGTCGCGATACCCCAGGGCAATATTCATTATCCCCTGGTCGGCAATAGAATACCCTGCGGGCCATGACCGGGGCTGGGGCGACTGGTACTCCACCAGCTCGATCAGGAAGTTAGCCCCGCGCAGAACCAGTGAGCTTGACCTGGCCCGGGGCAGGCCCCAGAATTTCTCGTCAGTTGCGCCATGTAACTGAAAATCTTCCACCACAACCAGACCCATCGCATCGACGAAGGCCTTGCGCGCATCATCCAGGCTGGGTACCGATGCCCGCATGGTGCGCACTACAGCGGGCACCTCAGGTCGGATCACCGTGGCGTCAGCGCCCTCGATAAGCGTGAGGGGGTCGCGTTCATGAATCTCTACCCAATTACCCTCCGGGTCGGTCACACAGGCCCTGCGTTCACCTGCCTTGCCCACTACCCGCGGCTGCGGTGTTGCTGAAAAGGCACCGACATTACGCAGGGCCTGATCAAAATCGTTAACCGCGATGCCAACCATGTTGTAACCGATATCACAGGGGCGCCAATCGGTGGCTTTGAGTTTGCTGCGTGGTGTCCAGAACTGAAAGAACTCCAGCTGAAAGTAGTCCTGCTGGTCGATCAACCAGCTGCACTTCTCCCAGGCACCCGGAATGCCCTGCACCCTGCTGGTGGAGGGTGGGAAAAACAGTATCTTGCCCGACTTAACCAGGCCGAATACATTCGCATACCAATTCCTCAGTGCGGGCGCATTCAAGGCAGAAAATGCGACCTGGCAAATCTGTTTGTCAGTTGCTGTTTGCATTGATTGCTCCACGACTATCCGTTCTTGTGATGGGCGCGATCCGACTCTTTGCGCAACCGGGTCTCATCTCAGAATTTCCAACGCCGCAGCAGATCGATAGAGGCGTTGGACAGGCCCGGAAAATGCTGCGCCGTCCAGGCTACTATATTGGCTCGAAAACCCGGAATAACAAATGCTTTTTGCCTGCGTAGGCCACTTGCTATCTGGCGCGCTGCCACCTCCGGCTCAAGCGTGCCAACGAGATCTTTCAGAAAACGTGTTTGCGGAACTGCCGTTTCGGTCTCCACTTCAATCATAGGCGTGTTCACCTCGGACGGGCAAATCAGATTTACGCCAACACCGGTGCCGGCCATTTCCTGGCGCAGCGCCTGCGCCATACCGGTTACGGCGCAAAAAAGCGCCAGACTCAACCCGATGCCGCTGGAGCCGCCGGTAATATAAATCGTTTTCCCAGTCACAAGTGTGTGCCTTTGGTATCTTTTCGCGATGCTGCTGATGCCGGGCGTATCCCGCAGAATCAGAGGGCGCCTGGCCCCATCTTTCTCAACTCAGTGCGAACCACCCGGTCGACAAAGGCGTTCATAACGAAATCAGGGAGATAGCGATTGCAGAAACAGGTAACTTTGGCTTTAAAGCCGGGAATGATAACACCCTTACCTCCATCGAGACCGCGGAGAATCCCGGCCATCGCCTCATCCAATGTCAGGGTGCCACCCAGGTCCTTCAATGCACGCGATACCGGGTGCATGGTTTTCGCTTCTTCCACCACCATAGGGGTATCCACCTCCGGTGGGCAAATCAGGCTCACATCTATGCCCCTGGGTTTGTACTCCAGGCGCAGAACCCTTCCCAGGCCAACGACCGCAAATTTGGATGCGCAGTAGGTGGCGTAGGAGTAGTTTGCGGCAAACCCCGCCATCGAAGACACCAGTGCCAGCCGCCCACCCTCTCCCATGTGGGCCAGCACCGCTTCGGCAAAATTGCGTGAGCCGAACAGGTTGACCTGTACGACCATTTCGAAGGTCTCGCCGGACAGTTCATCGAAAGGTGCCGCGCGCTGAACACCCGCGCAGTTGATCGCCAGCTCGGGAGCACCGATGGCATCTACAGCCTGCTGGACCGCACCGGCCAGTGCCGTCGCATCGGTTACACTCACCTGGCAGGACACTATTTGCTGGGAATCCCGCTGCCTGTGGCTGTGCAGTTCGCGCAGCAGCTCCTGGTCGATAGCGAGATCGAAAATAGCCACGTCGGCCCCGCGCTGCAGGTAGGCTGACGCCAGCGCCCTGCCCAGCCCACTCATACCACCGGTAACAAACAGCGTACGGGGCGCTCTCGCGTCAGCCATATCTTTTCTCCCTAAATATTTAATAGTAGCAGTCGCTACACTTACAGGTGACGAAGAGCAGCTACCTGACAATACCTTGTTCGCGCAGCCAGCCCTCACACCGCTTCATCCCCTCATCCAGATCAACCGAGGGGGTATAGCCGAGCAGCCGAGTTGCCTTGGCGTGACTGTAATCCGCACTGGGGCGACTTAGCATGATCATCGTATTGGGGTTGATCTCTGTGGTTCTTCCCGCCAGGTGAACCGCTTTCTCGAATAACCTGGTACCGGCAATAGCCAGCCTGGCGGGAATACCTGGCACCTTCTGCAGTCCCAGCATCGCGGCGAGGCGGCCGAAATATTCCAGGTTACTCACCTGGCCAAAACCGGAGATTATAAAAATCTGCCCCGAAGATTCCGGCCTTATCGATTCCGCAGGTTTCCACGCCCTTCTCGTGCAGTAAAGCCGCCATCGCCCTGCCAATGAGGCCATTGGCGCCGGTGATGAATACTCTCTTTAAGGTGTCCTGCATGCGATCTCCTCAAGCCGGGACAGGGGACCTCATAAGGGCTGCCCGGCGCCAAATGGCGTACCAGCTACTTTACGTCAACCACTGGTTGTGATTTGCCATCTGGCGACATTTATTTTGGATTTAGCGTCATAGACAACACGCCTCGCACCGGGCGCGCCTTGCAAAATAAACCAAAATACCTGAGGCTAAACGCGCTGCGGTGGTCGGCGCAACAAGCCCCCGGCGCGCAGTTCCATATACCCACAGGAGAAACACCATGCAGATAAGACTAAGTTCATTTCTCACCGCAATGGTTCTGGCGCTGTCCACTCAATTTGCGCTTGCGGATGAGTACTCGGACGCCAGGACAATTTTCCAGGACGCAGGCGAGAGCGCTGCCTTCTTTGGCAACAGCTATGGCTATGCGCTATTTCCGAATATCGGCAAGGGCGGGATAGGTATTGGCGGGGCCTACGGTGACGGCAAGGTGTTTGTAGGCGGCGCGGAAGTAGGCAAAACCAGCATGACCCAACTGTCCGTGGGATTCCAGCTTGGAGGGCAGGTGTACAGCCAGATTATCTTCTTCGAAGACAAACGTGCATTTGATGACTTCAGTTCCGGCAACTTCGAATTCAGCGCCCAGGCAACCGCAGTTGCGATTACCGCAGGCGCCAGCGCCCAGAGCTCAACCGGCGGCGGCAGTTCAGCCGGGGCCAGCGGCGGCAAGAAAGACGCCTCTACAGTGAGCGCTGGTTACGACAAAGGCATGGCGGTATTTACCGTTGCCAAGGGCGGCCTGATGTATGAGGCAGCTCTGGCAGGGCAGAAATACAGCTACAAGCCGCTCTAGCGAGCCAGATACATTGCCGTGGTGGAGGGCTGGACTTGCCACCCCCCATCGCGCGCAACCCTGGCTTCGCAAAATCGCCAGTCTGGCTGTCGAGCCCCTACTGTTAAGATGCTTTGGGAATTACGCCGCCCGCCTGGATTCCAGCTTTTTGGGCAGCGTTATTTTGAGTTTGCCGTTTTTTAGCAGGGTTGCCTGGCCAGCTGAAGTCTCTACTTCACAGGGCAGCGATATCGCCTGGTAGAAATGGATGGTCTCCGATGACAGCTGAGTTTCACCGGACTTTTTTGAACTCTTGGAGTCACTGTGCGAACCGAAAACCCTCAGGTCATGCACGCCTACTTCTACCTCTATCTCCTTTGGCTTAAACCCCTTCAGGTTACCCTCAACGACAATATTCTTCTTCTGGTCTTTCAGAATCAGTTCGACCGGCACTAAAAGCTCCCGCTGCGCGTCCAGCCAGTCTGTCAACGAATCACCCTTGCCCGCGTCACGGCTCAGAAAAATATGATAGGCACGATCGCGAATTTGCTCCTGTACCCGCTCAAAGGCCTTACCTAACCTGGTGCCAAGCCGAACAGCGGTGGAACCTGACTGTGTCGAATCATCGGATGCCATATTTCATCTCCTGATCATAAAGCGCAAATTGTGATTTGGGTTGGTACCAGCCGTATATGATGAACAATGGACGGGCTGATGTCCTTGCGTCAGGTCAATTCAAGTGAAAACTGTGACAAGAAGACGCCGGGGGCCATTGCGGGCCCCGGCGCAGCTTAGTGATGGGAATGAGACCTGATATTAGCGACTGGCGGCAGCCCGCTTCACTGCAGTTTTAGCTTTGGCGGCCGTTTTGCGCTTGGCTGCGGGTCTCCTTTTTGCGGCGGGTTTTTTCCTGGTCACGACCTTTTTGGCCGCCGCCTTCTTCTTCGCGACGACCTTCTTAGCGGCTGCCTTCTTCCTGGCTACGGCCTTCTTGGCTGCGGCCTTTTTCTTCGCTGGTTTTTTCTTCGCGGCTTTAGCCTTTTTACCCAGCGCCTTGCGCGTGTCGGCTACCAGTTTCTTCCAGGCCTTCAAATTCGCTTCTGAACGCTTCTTGACTATCTTCTGGGCTGCCGTGTTGGCCTTGCTCGCCATTTTCTGCAAAACCTGTACGTCCTTTTTGGCCTGCTCAACCACTTTCTTGAGCTCCTTGGCCACATCGGACCGATCACCGCCAACCTGTTTCAGGTCATCCAGCAGGTCTTTGAGCATGTCGTACTGGCGTTTGGCGATCTCGACGTAACCATCCACAATGGCGCGATTGGCATCCGCGATAGCCTGCATATTTTTCCCGGTACCATCGAGCAGGTCATCCAGCTTGAAGTTACCGATTTTCACATCGTCCAGGTACTTACCAAGATCCAGACCGCTGAGCTTCTTTTTCGCTGCGGACTTACGCTTTGTTGACTTTTTTCTCTTCGTTTTTGCCATGGTATATCTCCCTGATTCCCTACCTTAAATTCAAAACCACTAAAACAGCATACCTGCAAAATGCGCACTAGCAACAATCTGCCAATTATGCGAGCGTCAGGCCCCGAGCACATTGACCTGTGACAAGCACTCCCGCAAACGTCGGGGTATGCACCCCGAAAATCTGCGCTGCGAATGCCGGGGCTTCATCGACTGCGTACTCGATACCTCGCGGCACGCTGCATTATTCTACAATTGGGCGTGGCATGCCATGCGAATAAAAACGCGGAGAAACAGTGTAAGCGACAATGCAAACTGAAAATCACCTCTCCGGTCGCGTTAAAGCACTGTAGCGGTTATGGTTTCATCAGCAGCTGACGCAGTAGTAGCAAACATCAAATCTGCGCGAAACCCCGGGACCCGACATGACATGACCAGAACAGTAGCAGATCCATGCAATTTCGCTACCAACCGGGCAACGGCCAACAGCACCACTGGAAGGCGGACACCCCTCATTGGCTAAACTCCTGCTATTGCTGCTCCTGGTTCTCCTCGGTTTGCCGGTATTCCTGTTGATATCCGGCGTTCAGGATACTCCTCTCGTTGCGCCATCCGACAGCATGCGCCATGCGGATGCCGGAAGGATCACAGACCTGCTCAAGCAACACGACCCCAGGAGTCTGAGGGACGGCGATACCCGCCGCCTGGAGATCAGCGCACGGGACCTTAACCTTATATTGGGATCGGCCCTGCCCGGCAGGATACGACAGTTTGCCCACCTTGACCTGGAGGACACGCAGGCCACATTGAACTATACGATTGCACTACCGGAAAACCCTTTGGGCAAGTACCTGAACCTCTCGGCCCAACTGCGACAAAACGGCCAGCGGCTTGAACTGCGGCAAATGACGTTTGGTGACGTACCACTACCCGCATGGCTCACTACCTTACTGGTAAACGGTGTAGACCGCATACTGAGATCACGCTCAGTTAATTATCGGGATGTCATCGGGACTCTCAAGGACATTCAGATAGGGCCCCAGACACTGACCATCGTGTATCAATGGCAATCCGGGCTGGTGGAGCGACTCCAGTCGAGCGGGCGAGACCTGCTGCTACCGCCCGGGGAGCGCCAGAAAATTGTCACCTACTACAAGGAGATATCACGCATCTCACAGACTCTCCCCAGGGCCGCTGTATCACTTGATGAATTGCTGCAGCCGCTGTTCTCCCTGGCACAAAGCCGCAGTAGTGAGAACCGGGAACCGGCCTCCGAAAATAGGGCATTGCTGCTGGCGCTGGGAGTGGCAGTGAGCGGTAGCGCCATCGATAATCTGGTGGGCGAACAGGATGCCGCCGGCACACAGCGGCCGCTCTATATTAACCTCACTCTTCGCGGCAGGAGCGACCTCGCAAGCCACTTTGCCATCTCGGCCGCCATTACAGCAGCGGGTGGCGGCGCCCTGGCTGACCACGTGGGCGTGTTCAAGGAAGTGGATGATTCCCGTGGGGGCTCCGGCTTCAGCTTCGCCGATCTGCTGGCGGACCGCGCGGGGGTATCGCTGGCAGAAGCAGCATTGGGACCAAAAGCCGCCGCGCTGCAAGACTACATGAACAGGCGGATAGCTGAAGCGGGCTACATGCCGGCATTCGACCAATTACCCGAGGGCCTGCTGGAGTTGGAGTTCAAAGCTCGCTACGAGGATCTGGACAGCGCCACCTACGCACTGGTAAACAAGGAAATCGAACTGCGCATCAGCCGTTGCACTATCCACAGGCGGGACTTCCGCTGAGCCGAGTCGCAGTTTGTGTGAGGGTCAAATCGCGTCTACTAATTTGGTGGCCCTGACACAAGGTATCAGGTGGTTTGCCCGGATAACCGCAGCAATGCCTGTTTCGATGGCGGGTCGCGCACTGATATCCAGCGCGACCAGGGGCATTATCGCCGCACTTCATTGAAGTGCCGGGCCTGACAACAGGTCGTGGGAACACGTGCTAGAATTCCGCCCCAGCTCACCTTCCCGGAATCCTGACAAACATGAATATATTTATAACCGGCGCATCCGGCTTTGTCGGTGGCGCAGCCACCCGTGAGCTGGTGGCACAGGGCCACACCGTACGCGCCATGTCCCGCAGTGCAAAATCGGATCAACTTGTCGATGAACTTGGTGCAGAGTCGGTTCGTTGTGACCTGGGCACAATCGAGGCCAGTCATATTGGCGAGGCAGATGTGGTTCTGCACTGCGCTGCATTTGTAGAGGCCTGGGGCGCAGAGGACACCTGGTATGAAAGCAATGTAAAGGGCACCCGCAACTTGCTCACCGCAGCACTAGATGCAGGGGTAAAACGTTTCATTCATATCGGCACTGAGGCGGCTATCGTACACGGCCAGGATATCTTCGACGCCGATGAAACATACCCGCTGGCGCCGGATTCTCCCTACCCCTATTGCGCCACCAAGGCCCAGGCAGAGCAATTGGTAGTGGCTGCCAATACTGAAGACTTCACTACCATAGTGCTGCGGCCCCGATTTATCTGGGGACCTGGCGACACCACGTTACTACCCGTCATTGAAGCAATGAATGCCAGCGGCGGCTGGATGTGGCTTGATCACGGCCGGGCGCTGACCTCTAGCACCCACATCGACAACCTGGTCCACGCCATCGTACTGGCGCTGTCACAGGGTCAGCCCGGCCAGGCGTACTTCATTCTTGATAATGGCGCCCACACCATGAAAGAGATGATAAGCGGCATGGCTGCCTCAAAAGGCCTGGTACTGCCGGACCGGAGCCTGCCACGCCGGATCGCAGACCTGGCCGGCAAAGCCTGCGAGTGGTCCTGGCGAACGTTCAAGCTGGGCGGGGCTCCACCACTGACGCGCCACGCCGCCATGGTGATGTCACGCAACTGTGTACTGGACGACAGCCGTGCCAGACAGGAAATGGGCTACGCCCCGGTCATCAGCGTGGAAGAGGGTATGCGCCAGTTGGGCAGCGGCTGAGATTACTGTAAACGTGCCGCAGCCTGCAGCTTGCGATAGCTCTCCTTCAGCAACTTCCCCAGGTCTTCGATTCCGGGTTGCTGGGTGGGGCAGCTTACAATCGCAAAGCACAAGCGGTTGGCGTGACTCACGACGGTAATGTTGAGGCCCATGGCGTCGGTGACAATAGACAGGGGATACAGTAGCTCAAGCTCGGCACCCTCGATATAGAGCTTTTCCGGTGAGCCCGGCACATTGGAGAATATTGCATTGATAGCAGGGCGCACCAGGTTGGCGTGACCGGTTATGGTCAGCAATACCGTTGGCGCCATCAGCAACGCATAATAGTCTTCTGCAGCTGTGGTAGACACCTTGCCCAGCTCGGCCTTGGCAGCGCGAGTTACCTTTATCACACGCTGCAGACGGCGCCAGTCATCACTCTCGTTGGTAAAGAACGGGCTCATGATATAGCTCAGCTTGTTACCGCCCTGCTCGCCCGCCTCTTTAAGGGAAACCGGCATGCCGGCAACAAGGGAGGGCTTTGGTAGCGCTTTGTGAGTGGACAGGTACTGCCTGAGCGCGCCGCCACAGACGGCCAGTAGCACGTCGTTGATCGAGCCACCTGCCTGACGGGCTATTTTCCTCACCCCCGCCAGCGACAGGTCGCACACCATGATGGCACGACTGGAATCCAGCTGGGTGTTAAAAATTGTGCGCGGGGAGGTAAACGGCAGGCGCATGACATCCTGTTTGCCCTGCAGTGCATCCATTCCCATGTGCGCCAGCAGACGAGACAACTCGGGTATCGCCTTGTACTGCCTCTGCAGGTTTTTGCCCAACCCTTCCAGCGCATGAAACAGCGAATGATGTCCATCGTGCCCTGGTGTCGCGGCGAGACGGCTATTCAGGTCTATTGTGTCCTTTGCCGAAGAACTGAAAAACGACTGCATCATCTTCATTGCGCCCACACCATCGATCAGGGCATGGTGAACCTTGCAGTACAACGCAAACCTGCCCCCCCCCAGACCCTCGATAAGGTGCATCTCCCACAGCGGACGCGACCGGTCCAGCGGACGCTCGTGGGCGCGAGTAACGAGTCGCAACAGGTCATCCATACGGCCTGGCGCCGGCAAGCCATAGTGCAGCACATGCTGCTGCGGGTGATAATCTTCCGCCTCAACCCAGGCCGCGGCTGAGAGGTTTACCGGGTCATGCAGCTTCTTGTTAAAGAGCGGCCAGACCTCGTTGAGCCTGCCACACTTGCGCGCGAGCCGACGCACGTAGTCACGTGGAGCTTTGGGAGGTAATTTGAGAACCATCAGCCCGGCGACATGGAACGGGCAGTGGGCGGACTCGATCTTGAGAAATCCTGCATCCTGTGAACTCAGCTTTTCCATGAAACCTCCAGGGCCGCGATGAAAAGCTGAACACTAACCCGCCCATCGGCGCGGGCGTAGCGAATAGATCAAGGTTTTGGCTGAAACTGCCCCGGCCGGGCGAGCAGCTTAGCCGGGATCAGACTCGGCTGCGTTGTGATCGCTAGCCGATGGCGGCGATAGCCTCGCCAAGCTCCAACAGGCGCTGGGCTTCTTCCACGTGCAGGTTTTCCACCAACCGCCCGTTGAGCACCACCACACCCTTGCCCTCAGCCTGGGCCTGCTGCCAGCATTCGATAATTGCCCGGGCCTGATCCAATTCCGCTTCATCCGGCGCGAAAGCCGCGTTGGCCGCTGCGATCTGTTTGGGATGAATCAGGCTTTTGCCGTCAAACCCCCAATCCCGCCCCTGGACGCATGAAGCCTCAAGACCCGCATCATCGTCGAGACCCAGGTGCACACCATCGATAACATCCAGGCCGTGAGCCCGGGCGGCGTAGACGCTCAGGTTCAGGGCGGTGATAAATCCCAGCCGATCCGGCGTATGGCGCACACGTGTGTCCTTGGACAGGTCGGAGGTGCCCATCACAATGCCCTTGAGACGCGGATGGGCACTGGTGACCTCACCGATATTGAGGATGCAAAGAGGGGTTTCGATCATGATCCAGAAATCGACGGTCGCTGGACATCCCGCTGCCTCAAACGCAGAAATCGCTTCTTTTACATCCCCGGCGGTAGACACCTTGGGAATCAATACGCCATCGGGTGGCGTGCCCGCCGCTGCAATCGCGCGAATATCCTCCAGGCCCCACTCGGTGGACAAGGCGTTAATGCGAACCAATAGTTCCCGATGGCCATAGCCGCCCTCGGCCAGCGCCGCGACGATCTGCTCACGGGCGAGACCTTTCGCATCCGGCGCCACCGCATCCTCCAGGTCAAGTATCAGACCGTCAGCGGGCAGGGTTCTGGCCTTTTCCAGGGCACGCGGATTTGAACCGGGCATGTACAGCAGGGAACGGCGAGGTCTGATAGTCATGGTAAAGCTCCATTGTGCAGGCACGGCCGTTTCCGACCGCGCAAATCGGGGGGTGCAAGCATACAGAAACGGGCACTGTCGAGGCAACTCCAGCTCCCTGACGACAGGACAACAACGGGGCGCTACTGCGCCGAAGTTCGCTCCCCCCTATCATTGATCTGGATCACTCAAAACACCTGTATATATAGCGAAAAATTCACATCGTGGGTGCTGAATTTTTACTATCTCCAACGCCTCGCTTGCCTCAGTATGCGCCCTGCTGACACGGCACAACACCCTGTCGGACTTACTTTGATTTGAGAGGTATACGCACATGAACAAGACACTGGCATTTTTTGCATCCGCTCTGCTGGCCGCTCCACTGATCAGCTTCGCCGCTCCCGGTGACGGCCCTGTAAAAGGCGATCGCAGCTTTACCGTTTCAGGTAGCGGTAGCAGTGACAATGATTTCGACACTACTGCCTACGGCGTTTCCGGCGAAGTGGGCTACTTCCTGACCGACAAATGGCAAACCGGCCTGCGCCAGAGCATCAACGGCGTGGACCAGGACCAGGGTGGTAACAGCTGGGCAGGTGCAACCCGCGGTTTCATCATGTACAACTTCCTGGACGGCAACTACCGCCCCTACCTGGGCGCAAACCTCGGCTACATCTATGGTGAAGATGATGTCGTTGACGACACCGGCGCCGCCGGTATCGAAGTCGGCTTGAAGCTGTACGTACTGAAGAAGACCTACATCAACTTCGGCGTCGAGTACTCATGGTTGTTCGACAGCACTGATTCCTTTGAAAACGGGTCAAATGATGGTCTTTACCTGTACAACATCGGTGTAGGCTTCAACTGGTAAGCAACTCTGCCGCCATCCGCGAGGATGGTTGCACCAGGCTAACAACGCAAAACCCGGCCCCAGTGCCGGGTTTTGTCATTTCCAGCCACAAAAATTGAACCGCAAACGCTATTTAGCCGGTTTACACCTATGCTTCGGGAGGGACCGGGCTGCCCGTTTCAATCAGGCAGCGCGGTTGTATGCCCTTCCGGCGGGGGCTAAAATAACCGGCTCAATCCAGCAAGGGACCCGGAAAGGTTTCAAATCGGCCATCCCTTGCCAGCACCCCGTTCATCAATATAGGCAGGAAGCACCATGAATGACGTCTCCAATACAGGCGGGCAAGTACTCGACCACGCGGCCCAGGTGCTGCAGGGCACGCAAGGCCTGATAGATCAGGCATTAAGCAGCCTGAAGGCAAAGACCGTCGACAACGGCAAACTCTCTAATGCAAGTCTGGATGCCTACCAGCTGGTCTCTTACGAGCTATCCCTTAGCTGGGCGGAATGCTGTGCCGCCCGCTTTATGCTGGATCATGCCATTGCCTGCCAGGACGACTTCACCAGCCGGCTGTGCGCCCTGTTCTGCGCCGAGGCCGTCACCGCCAGCTGCGGCCGCCTGCGGGCACGCCCGGCGGACTTCGAACTGACTGACGCTGATATTGCCGGGGTCCTTGACGGGCAGTCGGCCTTCCTCGCCCACCAGCTCAGTGCCGCCAATATCGCCGCCATCGGCGAAGCCGTGGTAGACCGCGGGGCCGATCTGGGGCCGGACCTGCTGGAAGAGCGCTACACCATGATGCGCGATACCTTTCACAAATTCGCCGATGATGTGGTAATGCCACTGGCCGAAGATGTACACCGGCAGGACCTGATCATTCCCGATGCCATCCTGGAGCCGCTGAAAGAGATGGGTGTGTTCGGCCTGTCCATTCCCGAGAGCTACGGTGGCCTGCAGGAGGACGACAAGGAAGACAACATGGGCATGATTGTTGTCACCGAGGAGTTGTCGCGCGGCTCCCTGGGCGCCGCAGGCAGCCTGATCACCCGTCCGGAGATTCTTGCCCGCGCCCTGCTCAAAGGCGGTACCGAGGAGCAGAAGCAGCACTGGCTGCCCAAACTCGCGGTTGGGGACCCCCTGTGCGCCGTCGCGGTCACCGAGCCGAACTACGGCTCGGACGTTGCCGGTGTGAAGCTCAAGGCCACTCCCACAGAGGGCGGCTGGATACTCAATGGCGCCAAGACCTGGTGTACCTTCGGGGGCAAGGCCGGCGTGTTGCTGGTACTGGCACGCACCAACCCGGACCCCGCCCAGGGTCACCGCGGCCTGTCCATGTTCCTGGTGGAAAAGCCCAGCAGCGACGGACATGAATTTGAGATTACTCCCGAGACCGGCGGCACTCTCACCGGCCGTTCTATCCCGACGCTGGGTTATCGGGGTATGCATTCCTACGAATTGTTCTTCGACGATTTCTTTGTGCCCGCAGGCAATATGCTGGGTGGCGCAGAGGGTGAAGGCAGGGGTTTTTACTCTGCGATGGCAGGTTTCGCTGGCGGCCGCATCCAGACCGCTGGCCGCGCGGTGGGACTGATGCGAGCCGCTCTGGAGCGATCAATTTCCTACTCCAGGGAGCGGGTAGTGTTCAGCCACGCCATTGGCGACTACCAGCTCACCCGGGTGAAGCTCGCCCGCATGACCGCCCACCTGGCCGCCTGTCGCCAGATCACCTATGGCGTGGCCCGCCTGATGGATGAGGGCAAAGGCGATATGGAGGCCAGCGGCGCCAAGCTGTTTACCTGTAAGGCCGCAGAATGGGTGACACGCGAGGCCCTGCAGATTCACGGCGGCATGGGCTATGCGGAAGAGGTGCCGGTGAGCCGCTACTTCGTGGATGCCCGCGTACTGTCTATTTTTGAAGGTGCGGAAGAAACCCTCGCCCTGAAAGTGATCACCCGCTCCCTGATTGAAAACGCTGACTGAGGAACCCGGCCATGTCACTTTCCCTGCCGCTGACCCCCCAAGCTGAGATAGCCGCGGATGTGGCCGTGGACCTGGCGCGCACCCGCCAGCCGCAGTATGGCCGCTACCTGGACGAACTTGAGCCCGGCCAGGTATTTGAGCACCCCCGCGGTTTTACGTTTGAACGCGCCAATATGCTCGATTTCGCCCGCACATTCATGCAGACCAACCCGCTGTACCTGAATGTCCAGTACGCTATTGACCACGGTTTCAGCGACCTGCTTGCCAGCCCGCAGATGGTATTCAATGTCACGCTCTCACTGGGCGTACAGAACGATTCCGAAAAAGCGATCGCCAACCTGGGCTATTACCAGGTCCAGTTCCTGCGCCCCGTCTACCCGGGCGATACCCTCAGGGCATTTACCAAGGTGCTTGAGCGCAAGGACAGGGGGCCGGACAAACCGGGCATTACCCGGATACGCACCGTAGGCATCAACCAGGACGACCAGGTGGTGCTGCAATACGAGCGCAAGATCATGGTGGGTTGGCGCGGCGATCGACTGCCCACCACACCAGCGCCCGCTGTCACTGTGCCTTTTCCAGGGGAAGAGTTGCCGCGTATAGAAATACCCCTGCCCGGCGGCAGCTACGCGCGGGGCCTGACCGGGCCCAATACCTATGCCGAGGACTTCAGCCCGGGGGACATCATCGTGCACGCCAACGGGCGCACGATAACCGAGGAGCACATGGCCCTGACCTACCTGGTCGGCAACAGCCATCCCCTGCACTTCGACCGTGTTTTCTCCAGCGGCCTGTCCGGCAAAATGAGCGGCGAGCCGATAGTCTATGGGGGCCTGGTGTTTGCCTGGCTTGATGGGCTGGCCAGCCGCGACGTGAGTGAGCACGCGGTGTGGGAGCTGGGCTTTACCGAGGGCTACCATACCCAGCCCGCCTTTGCCGGCGACACCGTGGGCGCACTCAGTCGCATTCTCGCAGTGGAAGAGGCGGCCGGGGCTGACGACTTTGCGGTCATTACCATGCAATTGATAGGCGTCAAGAATATCTCCGCGGCCGCGGCCCTGGAGCAGTTCGGCGCGGACCTGTTCATCAAGGAAGACAGCAAGCGCGCCCTGGGCAAGGAAAAAATCCCTGCCAAGATCTTTGAAATCGAGCGACGTCTGCTGATCAAACGCCGCCCAAGCTGAGGACAAGACTGTGAGCCAGGATACTGTGAAACGTGATCGGCCATGGCTGATGAGAACTTACTCCGGACACTCGTCTGCAAAAGCCTCCAACGAGCTGTACCGGATGAACCTGAGCAAGGGCCAGACTGGTCTCTCAGTGGCTTTCGACCTGCCTACCCAGACCGGCTACGACTCAGACCACCCCCTGGCGCGAGGCGAGGTGGGCAAGGTCGGCGTGCCTATAGACCATATCGGCGATATGGAAGCCCTGTTCGATGCTATCCCGCTGGACCAGATGAACACCTCCATGACCATCAACGCCACGGCCCCCTGGCTGCTGGCATTGTATGTGGCTGTGGCCGAACGCCAGGGTGCGGATCCGGCCAGCCTGCAGGGTACGACCCAGAACGATGTGCTGAAAGAATACCTGTCCCGGGGGACTTATATTTTCCCGCCGGCGCCATCGGTGCGCCTCACGACTGACCTGATCGCCTACACGGTAGAGAACATACCCAAGTGGAACCCCACCAACATCTGCAGCTACCACCTGCAGGAAGCGGGCGCCACGCCTACCCAGGAGTTGGCGTACGCCCTGTCAACCGCGATCGCCATCCTGGACGCGGTGCGCGAATCAGGCCAGATTCCCCCCGAGCGCTTTGCGGCGGTAGTCGGTCGCATCTCGTTTTTCGTCAATGCCGGTATTCGCTTTGTGGAGGAAACCTGCAAGCTGCGTGCCTTTGGCGCGATGTGGGACAAGGTCGCCCGGGATCGCTACGGGGTTGAAGATGAAAAGCAACGCCGTTTCCGCTATGGCGTGCAAGTCAACTCACTGGGCCTCACGGAATCCCAACCTGAGAACAACGTACAGCGTATTGTGCTGGAAATGCTCGCCGTCACCCTGTCCAGGAATGCGCGGGCCAGGGCGATCCAGCTGCCCGCCTGGAATGAGGCACTGGGCCTGCCCCGACCCTGGGACCAGCAGTGGGCCCTGCGCATGCAGCAGGTACTCGCCCTGGAGACAGACCTGCTGCAGTACGGCGACCTGTTTGACGGCTCCCCGGTCATCGAGGCAAAAGTCCAGGAGCTGGTGGACGGTGCCGAGGCTGAAATGGCCCGCGTGGCGGAACAGGGCGGCATGGTGCAGGCCATAGAGAGTGGCTATGTCAAACGCGAGCTGGTCAAGAGCCACACCCAACGCATGCGCGATATCGAGAGCGGGGAGCTGAAAATTGTCGGCGTCAACTGCTACCGCGAGACCGCCGAGTCACCTCTCACCGGGGGCAGTGATTCAGGCATCATGAAGGTAGATGTTCAGGCAGAACGCGACCAGATCGCCGCCTTGCAGGCGTTTCGCGCCGGCCGCGACCAATCCGCGGTAGACGCGGCCCTGGCGCAGCTGCGCGCAGACGCGGTCGATGGCAGCAATATCATGCCCGGCTCCATCGCCTGTGCCCGGGCCGGTGTCACGACCGGGGAATGGAGCGAGGTTCTGCGCGAGGTATTCGGCGAGTACCGCGCTCCCACGGGTATCGATATCGCCATGGCGGGCCAGGCGGGCTCCGAGGCAATGGACGAGGTGCGCGCCAGGGTACACGCAACCAGCCAGGAGCTGGGGCGCCCCCTGCGTTTGCTGATCGGCAAGCCCGGCCTTGACGGGCACAGCAATGGTGCTGAACAGATAGCCGTGAAGGGCCGCGACGCCGGTTTTGAAATCGTCTATGAGGGAATTCGCCTGACCCCGTCCCATATCGCCAGGGCGGCGCAGGAGGAAGGCGTTCATCTGATCGGCCTTTCTGTCCTGTCGGGAAGCCACCTCGAATTGGTAGAGGATATCCAGGCAGAGCTTGCCAGGATCGGCGCCAGTGACGTACCGCTGATTATCGGCGGTATTATTCCTGAGGATGACGCCCGGCAGCTACTTGCCCACGGCGTACAGGCGGTGTTCACACCCAAGGACGTGGATATGAACGTCATCATGAACAGCATGGTCAATATCATCCGCCGCGACAACGGCCTGGAAGAGCTGGCATAGCGCTGCCAGTGGCGCAGGCAGCTTCCACCCTGGATCCGGCCGGGCTCGCCGCGGCAGTTCGGCGCGGTGAGCGGGCGGCCCTGGCCCAGGCACTGAACCTGCTGGATGACCGGCGCGATCATTCCCGGCAGCAGGCCGGCGCTTTCCTGCGCGAGCTGGAGGCAGGACAAGCCGGGGACAAAGGCCACCTGATCGGCATGACCGGCCCACCCGGTGCCGGCAAGTCCAGCCTGACTGCCGCCCTGATCAGTGTGTGGCGCCAGCGCGGTTTGCGGGTGGGCGTGCTGGCGGTTGATCCCTCCAGCCCCATCAGCGGTGGCGCCCTGCTGGGCGATCGACTGCGGATGAAAACCAGTGCTGACGACGACGGCGTATTCATTCGCTCGCTGGCCTGCCGGGGGGAATTCGGCGGCCTCAGCGCCGAGGTCTGGCCCATGAGCCTGGTCATGCTCGCGGCCTTCGACATTGCGATGATAGAGACCGTGGGGGTGGGGCAACGGGAGATCGACGTCTCGCGCATCTGCGACACCACCTGTTTTGTCGCCCAGCCCGGCTCGGGGGACAGCGTACAGTTTCTGAAAGCGGGCATACTCGAGGTTCCCCACGTGCTGGTGGTCAACAAGGAAGACATGGGCGCAGTGGCCCGTCGCACCTTGTCGGAACTGGGCACAGCCCTGGGCCGGGCCCATACGGATGGCAACTGGGAGGTTCCGATACTGTCTGCGAGTGCGACCTCCGGTACCGGCATAGATACCCTGGCAGATACCCTGACCACTCATGGCAATACTTTGCGAGACAGTAAGTGCTTGCTTACAAGACGCAAGCGGTATCGGGCACAGTGGATTCTGAAACGCCTGCAAGAGGAATTCGGCAGCCATGGCATAGGCCAGCTGGGCGGCGAACTGGCGGTTCTGGAGCGTCTGGCCAAGGACGATACTTCCCTGTTTGAGGGACTGCAGGGGCTGCGGCAAAAGCTGCTCAGCACCAGTGCAAACCAGCAAATCTGATTCAAAAGACAGTAACCAGGAGAAAACCATGCGAAGCCCGAGAGACTTTTTCAAGCCATTGGCGCTGGGTGCGCCCGAACCGATGCGCGACATTCCGGTACGACCGTCCCGGATGATTCACTTTTTCGACCCCAGCAACCCGAAGATGGCGGAGAAAGCACCGGCCATTGCGGCCAAGGTGGATATCCTGCTGGGTAACATGGAGGACGCGGTCGCCATAGACAACAAGGAGGCGGCTCGCGAAGGCCTGATCCAGATTGCCCGGGACAACGATTTTGGCGACACCCAGCTGTGGACCCGGGTGAACAGCCTGGACAGTCCCTGGTTCCTGGACGACGTCAACAGAATCGTTTCCGAGGTGGGTGACAAGATCGATGTCATCATGCTGCCCAAGGTACAGGGACCCTGGGATATCCACTACGCAGACCAGCTGATCGCCCAGTTGGAAGCGCGCGCCGGCCTGAAAAAGCCGATCCTGCTGCACTGTATCCTGGAGACTGCCCTGGGCGTTGCCAATGTGGAAGAGATCGCCAACGCCAGCCCCCGCATCCAGGGCATGAGCCTGGGCCCGGCAGACCTCGCCGCCTCACGGCGGATGAAAACAACCCGTATTGGCGGCGGGCACCCCGGTTACCTGGTGCGCGACGACCCCGATGCAGCCAGACCCGAGGCTCCACGCGGCACCCATGCCCAGGACCTGTGGCACTACACGATAGGCCGCATGGTAGACGCCTGCGTCAGCGTTGGCGCGCTACCGTTTTACGGTCCCTTTGGGGCCATCGATGACCCGCTGGCCTGTGAGGACCAGTTCCGCAATGCCTTCCTGATGGGCTGTGTCGGTGCCTGGTCACTGCATCCCAGCCAGATCGAGATCGCCAAGACCGTGTTCAGCCCGCCGGCGGATGAAGTCACCTGGGCCAAGCGTGTGCTGGAGGCGCTGCCCGATGGTTCAGGCGCGGTGATGGTTGATGGCAAGATGCAGGACGACGCATCCTGGAAGCAGTGCAAGGTTATGGTGGACCTGGCGCGACTCATCGCAGAGAAGGATCCCGAGCGCAAAGCCCAGTACGGGTTCTGATTTGCCTCACCGCTGGGGGCCCCGGATCTTTGGGCTTCCGGCGGATTCACTTCTTTCGAGGCGCCTGGTGACCCCAGGCAGTAGCTATACCTCCTGCCACTCGTATTCCTTTAACTTTCGGACGGCAGTTTCAGAGTGCGCAGCCACATTGAGATTTAGGCAGGATGCCGCGGCAAGCTCAGGAAAGTGCTCCAGACCCACATCATCGCGCATGAAAAAGGCGTTGAAGCCAATAGAGTTCGTGCCCACCAATCGATAGCCCTTGCGCCGCGCCAGCTTGACGAATGCAGGCAGCGATGCCCCTGCATACACCGCATAACGGCTATAAAAATCTCCCCGGCCGCGCAGGTCCGCCGGTCGTTTTGAAGCGCCTTGCGCCCCCTGTTGATCTGCCAGGGGTACCCATTGCGCGGTAAAATCAGGCCTATAAGGGACCGTCACAGATGAAGCACTCATAGTCAGGTTTACCTCCACAACGACCACTCTGGGCGACATCACGGTGATGGCGTCCCATATCCAGTAATCAACGCCATCGATATCCAGCGACAGAAGGTCCACCTCGCCAGAGAAGCCATGTTCCTGTATTAACCCGTTGACGGAGTCGCGATCCACCCAGGCGCGGACAAATACGGGGCCATTAATGCGGGTTCCAGGGTGTTTGGCAAAAAATGCCCTGCCCTGGCGTACATTTTTTTCGCTTCCATCCACCAGCAGGGCATGCCAGCCGTGGTGTATGACCAGGTTAGCGCTATTGCACTCCGAACCGTTACCGGCACAGATCTCGACAGCCCGACGACTGCCTGAGCCAATAAGGCTGAAGATATAATGCAGTATGCCGTCCTCGCCGGATTGGGAGTAATTCCGGAACTCTACCTCGGGTAACGGCAATACCACCTGTGTTGCGAGCAATTCGCGGTACTTCAGACCAAGTGCTATCTGGGTACCCTTATCCACCTCCTGGGCCCGGGAGCCACCTTGCTTGACTGTCCCGGTCGCAGCAAGTTGAGCCATGCGACGGGTAAGCTGGTCGATTTTAACGTGCAGTGTACCTACCCGGCGGCTGGTAGACCTGGCCCGCCAACGCTCCATACAGGATGTAACCCAGACCTTTAATCCGCCCAAGGCTGCTCCCCCCTCATAAATAGTGATCCCAAGCTCATCCGTCCAGCATAACCCCGACCTCATTGCCTTCATACACCACGTTAAAGGTCCGCAACCCGCGGCAGGGCTGCTCGGTGGCGTGCAACAGGCGGCCATCGGCGATGGCGAACTGGTAATGGTGCAAGGCACACTGGATAACGCCGCTATCGAGCGTGGCGACATCAAGGGGATGGCCGCGGTGGGGGCAGTGGCCTTCGATAAGGTATAGCTCACCATCCCGCTGAATGAGCAACAGCTGCACATTGTCGATCTTGAACTGCCGCGAGTAGGCATCGTGGAGGTTGATCAGTTTTTCCAGCGCGTAAAACCGCATGGCGTTTCTCCCGCGAGGCCTAGAACTGATCCATGATCCGGCGGGCAGCGGCATAGGCGGTGGTTTCCTGATTTTCCACCTGGTGCTCCAGCCTCGGTAACATCTCTTTTACTGCCGGGTTCTGCTTCAGCCGCCGCAACAGCATTTCATTCACCAGTTGATGCATCCAGTCACGATTTTGCCGCGCGCGCTTGGCCTGGAAAGCAGATTCCTGCAGGGCCTGAAAGTAGTAATCAACAACCATACCCCACACCGCATCGATATTGACCGACTTGATAGCCGAGCAGGTCATTACCCGGGGCGTCCAGAACGTGGTGTGGCGCAGCAGGTTCATCGCACTGGTGTAATGCGTCTTGCTCAGTTTGGCGAGGTTTTCACTATCGCCATCAGCCTTGTTAACAACCAGTGCATCCGCCAACTCTAATATTCCCTTTTTGATGCCCTGCAGCTCGTCACCACCGCCGGGCAACATCAGCACCATAAAGAAGTCCACCATCCCGGCGACCTGATACTCGCTCTGGCCCACCCCCACGGTTTCCACCAATATCACATCGTAACCGGCGGCCTCGCACAGCAGCATGGTTTCCCGTGTCTTTTGCGCTACGCCACCGAGGTTACCCTCGGCGGGCGAGGGACGTATAAACGCTTCATCGCGTCGCGACAGCTCTTCCATCCGGGTTTTGTCGCCCAATATCGAGCCGCCGGCAATAGGGGAGCTGGGGTCTACCGCCAGCACGGCGACACGTTTGCCCTGGGATATGAGGTACAGCCCGAAAGCTTCTATGAACGTTGATTTGCCGACACCCGGCACACCGGTGATACCGATACGGATACTGTTACCGCTGTGCGGCAGTACCTGCTCGAGAATGCCCTGGGCCTGCTCGCGATGAGAGTCGAGCTTGCTTTCAACCAGGGTGATTGCCTTGGCCAGCGCACGGCGATTACCGTCCAGCAGCGGCTGGAGCTCAGATTCAGCCATGCCGCGGTGGCAGCGCTGTGGCTACAACAGGCTTGGTAGCTGGGCCGTCTGCAGCCATGAATGGCTGCTGCGAGCCTGCGTGGGTGTATTGACGACTAGCCCTGAAAACATACCTGCTGTAGCCGCGACCCGACGAGTACAGGGCTTCAGTAAAGCGATAGAACACGATCAGCCTTGCGCCGCGTTCACCGCATCCAGGACATCGCGCGCGGCAATTGGAATAGGTGTTCCCGGGCCGAAAATACACCGCACCCCGGCATCGAACAGAAAGGGGTAATCCTGTTTGGGAATTACACCGCCAGCGATCACCACAATATCGTCCGCGCCCTGCTTGCGCAGTTCCTCTAACAGCTGCGGCACCAGGGTTTTATGGCCGGCAGCCAGTGAGGAGGCCCCCACCACATGAACATCGTTCTCGATAGCCTGGCGCGCGACTTCCTCGGGCGTAGAAAACATGGGGGACAGGTCTATATCAAAGCCGACATCGGCGAAAGCGGTGGCTACCACCTTGGCTCCGCGGTCATGGCCGTCCTGGCCCATCTTGCAGACCAGCATGCGGGGACGCCGACCGTGTTGCGCCACGAAGTCGTCAATATCCTTGCTGATCGATTGCCAGTTCTCATCCTGTTGGAAAGCCGAGCCGTAGACACCGGAAACCGTCTGTGCCTGGGCGTTAAAACGACCATATTCACGTTCCATGGCGAAAGAAATCTCCCCTACAGTAGCGCGCCGGCGGGTGGCCTCGATAGCCAGCTCCAGCAGGTTGCCCTCGCCACTGACTGCGCTTTGGTAGATGTCCTCGAGTATAGCCTCCACTGCGGCTTCGTCGCGCTCGGCCCGAATGGATGCCAGGCGTGCAAGCTGGGACTGGCGCACTGCCTCGTTGTCGATATCCAGGATTTCAACCGGATCTTCTTCTGCGAGGCGGTACTTGTTCACACCAACAATCACATCCTCACCACGATCTATGCGCGCCTGCTTACGAGCGGCGGCTTCTTCAATACGCAGTTTGGGCATGCCGGTTTCAATGGCCTTCGCCATACCACCTGCTTCCTCCACCTCCTGAATAAGTTCCCACGCCTTGTCCGCCATGTCCTGGGTAAGGCTTTCCATCATGTAGGAACCCCCCCAGGGGTCGACCACCTTGGTAATCCCTGTCTCCTCCTGAATCACCAGCTGCGTATTGCGGGCGATGCGCGAGGAAAAGTCGGTAGGCAGCGCTATCGCTTCATCCAGCGCATTGGTATGAAGGGATTGGGTGCCGCCGAATACCGCTGCCATCGCCTCAATAGTGGTGCGCACCACGTTGTTATAAGGGTCCTGCTCGGTCAGGGACCAGCCGGAAGTCTGGCTGTGGGTGCGCAGCATGGAGCTCTTGGGGTTCTGGGGTTCGAACTCACTGACGATCCTCGCCCACAGCAGGCGCGCGGCGCGCATCTTGGCAATCTCCATGTAGAAGTTCATGCCAATGCCCCAGAAAAACGAGAGCCGCGGCGCAAAATCGTCAATACCCAGGCCCGCCGCGATAGCTGTGCGAATGTACTCCTTTCCGTCTGCCAGGGTATAGGCCAGTTCCAGCGCGGCGTTCGCCCCGGCTTCCTGTATGTGATACCCGGATATGGAAATCGTATTGAAGCGCGGCATATTGCCGGAACAATACGCGATGATATCGCCGATGATTTTCATGCTCGGTTTCGGCGGGTAGATGTAGGTGTTGCGCACCATGAATTCTTTCAGGATATCGTTCTGTATGGTGCCCGTCAGTTGGTCCTGGGCCACGCCCTGTTCCTCTGCCGCCACAATATACCCTGCAAGAACTGGCAAAACGGCGCCATTCATCGTCATCGATACCGACACTTTTTCCAGCGGAATCCCGTCGAACAGGATCTTCATATCCTCGACCGAATCAATCGCTACACCCGCCTTGCCGACATCTCCGGCGACGCGCGGGTGATCGGAGTCATAGCCGCGGTGGGTGGCGAGGTCAAAGGCGACCGAAACGCCCTGCCCGCCGGCATCCAGGGCCCTGCGGTAAAATGCGTTGGATTCCTCGGCGGTGGAAAAACCCGCGTACTGACGGATAGTCCATGGCCGCCCACTGTACATGGTGGCCTGGGGGCCGCGAATATAGGGCGACATGCCGGGCATGGTGTCTGCATAGGGAAGGTCCGCCACATCCGCCGCGGTATACAGCGGTTTCACCGCAATGTCCTCGGCGGTGTGCCACACCAGGTCATCCACGCTGCGCCCCCGCATCTGCTTCTCCGCCAGTTCACGCCAGGCTGCAGTAGTGGCTTTGGCCTCGTCGTAAATATTGTCAGTCATTGGCGGAATCCTCGCAAAGCGCTCAGTGGTGGTCCCCGGCGGGCTGGTTAATCTCGATCAATACACCATCGCAGCTTTTGGGATGGATAAAAATAACCCTGGAGCCATGGGCGCCGGGGGTGGGTGCATCTGCCAGGAACTGGTAGCCCTTGGCCCTCAGCCTTTCAACGTCTTCATCGATATTATCGGAGCGGAAACACAGGTGGTGCAGGCCTCCGCCCTTTTTTTCCAGGTAAGTTGCGACCGGCCCCTTGCCTTCCAGCGGATAGACCAGCTCGATGTTGGTCGGTGGCAGAGGAAAGAACGCCGCGGTGGTTTGTGCCTCAAGCACATCCTCTGTGCCACCCATGGGCAGCTCGAAGTCTTCCATAAAGCGCTTGATGGCCTTTTCCAGGTCGGGCACCGCGATCGCGATGTGGTCCAGGGCTGTAATCATTCTGTCTACTCCTTGCTCTAGTGTTTCGCCACTACAACTGCTGCAAAAACCGGCCAGTGGCTTCACGACGCCTCGTTGCTATCTCTTCGTCAGACTCGATAACAGGCCGTTCGTCGGGGACGATTTTGAAAATAGCCTGCCCCTTGTGAATAATCATGCCGTCAGCCTCTACCAGCACTTTCTCGATAGTGCCGGAGAACGGGGCATAGTACTTGTTGAACATCTTCATCACCTCGATGATGAACAGCGGATCGCCCGCGTCAAAATGATCGCCCTCTTTTACATACACATCGTGCTCGGGCGTTTCGCGTGAGTAGAACATACCGCCGCTCTCGGCAAGGATTTCATCAGACTTGGCCATAGGCGGTGGCACCAATACCTTGGCCATCGCCGCCTGCAATTCGGGTTCATTGAGGCGCGCGGGAATATCTATAGTCAGGTCAGAATTGACCTTCAGGTCGTAAAAGCCCGTGGCCTGCGCAATACTGGGCAAAATGGCGAGTATATCGACTCCCGCCTGGAAACCCATGTGGGCAGCGCGAACCCGGTCCCACAGTGCCTCATCCATGCCCGCCGGTGCATCGGCGGATTCAAGGAGGGAGGAAAGCTCAACCCAGTCCCCGGCATCCAGCCGGTTGTTCAATTCGCCGTAGAAGGCGATCGCGTCCTGCAGGATCTTGTCGTCGTGATCCCAGATAATTGCGGCAGCGGCGGACTCCGGATCACTCTCATCATCCATGTTGAGAAAGTGGTAGGTGTCAGCCAGCAGTTCCAGCGGGTTTTCGTTCCAGCTTATCTTGCCGTCGATCATGGTGTAGCAGTCGCGGTTGATACTGAGCCAGCCGCTGAGAATATGAGGCTCTCCCAACAGCTGCTTAAGTGGCCGCAGCAAGAGTGACTGCTTCAGGTGCAATGCCTCTGACAGGGCAGCGGCTGCGTCACCCTCGACCCCGTCCAGCGCGGCCTTGCTGATCGCCTTGTAAGCGTACTCCAGGTCCAGGTTGTTCGCATGCTGCTTCAGCTCACCTACCGCCGTGAGGTAGGGAACAATGAACCGCGTGGTGGGACGCGCATTGACAGTCTGGGCGATAAACCAGTTGACCAGGCCGTAGTGAAACTCAAGGTTGGTAGCGAGATCGGTGCCGCGCATTCTGGTCTGGCGGATAGTCTCGGCCATTTGCTGGTAAGTGTGCAGGCGTGTGTTGCCCACGGTAAGCAGCAGGGCAATATTGGAATCATATGCTCCTGCCAGGGTGTACTTCATAAACACATCGGTATCGGGATTGTGCAGGCTTATGCCCTGGTCATCCCGGATCTCACCGTGGGATGCGTCGCTCCAGGATTCGATTACCCCACCGGCATGTGGCTGCAGGGCCTGGTTGGTGGCATTGAGGCGCGCTTCTACACTGTCATTGTTGCGCACGATACGCTCGGGCCTGGGCAATTTGTCCGCGTGGGCTGCCAGCAGCACCATCGCCTCTACCAGCGACTCCACCTCGAAGGTTTCCTCGGGATTGTCAGGGTTACTGAATTTAAGGGCATAGCACAACTCGGTAACACGGTGCTCGACCTGGATCCGGGTATTCATCTCCATGAAGAAGTGTTTATCGCGATCGACGATACATTCAAAGGTAGAAACAGAATCCAGGCCAACGGCCTCACCAAAACGCGCGGCTTCCTCTTCCATCGACTGCAAGGTGAGCAGGTCCTGACGCAATACCTTCAGTTCATCCTCGTTCCCGCTGCGCTCGGCTTCAGCAATTGACGTTTCCAGTGACTCTACCGTTACCGACACTTCGAGTAGCTTTTGCTCATGCATCTGCAAGGAGCAGTCGCGCCCCCCCATGCTCATGCTCCAGGTACCATTCCCGATCACCTGGATTTCCTGGTGACGCGTGGTCTCGATATTGAGCTCTACCAACACATTCTTGTTGTCACCGACACCGGTGGTCTTCACCTCATTGAGGATTTCCCTCACCATTTCCGCGGTGCGCACAGATTCGCCAATACCCAGAATGCGCTGGCCCTTGCCGCCGCCACCACTGATCGCCTTCAGGCGTACCCGGTTCTGGGGATAGTCCGCCGCCATTCTGTCAACAGCCTCGGTCAGGGTGTCGCACAATTCCGCCACTGTGTAGAGATCGATGCCCTTGTCATAGGACGCCGCCAGTACCATGTCGGCCTTGTCCTCCAGGGTAACCGCCTCATCGTCCAGCGCGGCACTATCGAGCGCCAGGCCTTCGCTGGCTACAAGCGCTTTCAATGCTGCCACATCAGGGTGCTTTTTCAGCAGGGTCAGGGCGGTGCCATTGTCGATACCCGGTGTCACGGAGACGCCGGTTTTAAGTGCGGTACGCTTGGCTTCATCCTTGAGCCCCGCGTCGTGCACGGTACGCGAGCATGGACCGATAAAGTTCAGGCCCGCCTGCTCCATGGCGGCCACCATCATCTCGTCCTCGGCCATAAAACCGTAACCGGCGAAAATCGCGTTGTAGTTATTCTCACGCGCTATATTGATTATCTGCCGTATCCGCGCCTCGCGCTCTTCCTTGTTGGCGCCGCTGTAGTCCGGCACCCGATGCACACGGTCGGGGTCGGTCAGAGACCTCAGTTCAGGAGCCAGGGCGTTGCGGTAGACAATTGAATCTTTCTCCGACAGGAGAATTCCAAAGTGCTCAATACCCATTTCCGCAAATACATCCATGGCCTCCTTGCGGATCGGCCCCCGGCAAATGATAAGTGGGCGGATATGGGTGCAGTCGAACTGCCTCACCCACGCGCTGCGGCTCTGCCCCAGCTTGCGATCGCGGTGTATAAGCGGATTGTGCAGGTAATATTCGTTGGACACGCCTGTGTTCCTCGATTGTTATTTGCAGCCTGGCAGGTTTAGTGGAATTCGCGCTGCACTGATTGCAACGGACCGGGCTGATAGCGGCGCAGGTAGAACGCCATGTTTTCCGCCAGCACCTGGCGCAACTCGGAAGGCATGACGATCTGGGATATCGACCCCAGGCTCAGTGCCTCGTTGGGATTCATCAATTCCTGCTCGTAGCGTTTGGCCAACAGGGCTTCCTCGCTTTTTACCCAGCCGTTGACCAGGTCCTCAGCCGCCGCAGCCGCCTCACTCTCTGACAATCCGGCCGCAAGCTGGGCCGCCGTTTCAGTTTTGATCTTGCCGGCGACGGCGCCACGAATCTTGCGTAGCTCGTCCTTGTACACATATTCGACTCCAGCCGGGCCCATGACCGCCACGCGGGTAGTAGGCAAGGCAATCACGAAGTCAGCGCCCACCGGGAAACTGTTAAATGCGGCATACGCGCCGCCGTAAGCATTGCGCACCAAGACCAGGAAACGGGGCGTACGCAGATCCACGATGGCGTCCAGCATCGCGCGACCAGCCTGCACAATACCGCCGCTTTCCTGCTCCTTCCCGGGCAGAAACCCGGTGGTGTCCTCGAGGAAAATCACCGGAATGTTGTACAGGTTACAGAAACGGATGAAGCGCGCGTTTTTATAGGCCGCGCCTATATCCACCTGGCCCGAGGATACCGAGGAGTTGTTGGCGACAAAGCCGATAACATTGCCGCCCAGGCGTCCCAGGGCGGTTACCGTGTTGCGGGCACGATCTGGCTGTATCTCAAGGAAGTCGCCATGATCGCAAAGCTGTTGGATCATTATAGTGACGTCAATGGGCGTGTTAAAGCCGGTGGGCGAGTTGAAAGCTTTCTTCAGCAGGATATCGATATCCCAGGTCTTGCGTGTGATGGGGTCAGAACTGGCCTGATGCGGCGGCAACTCGCCATTGTAACTGGGCAGGTAGTTGAGCAGGGCGCGGACCTTGCGCAAGGCCGCCACCTCGTCCTTCACGACAAAGTCGGTAACGCCGCTTTTACTGTGCACCCCCGGCCCACCCAGTTCATCGGGGGTAACATCTTCCCCGAGCACGGACTTGACCACACCCGGGCCAGTAAGGCCAAAGAACGTCTCGTTGGGTTGAATCAGGAAGCTGCCCTGGCGCGGCAGGTAGGAACCACCGCCCGCGTTAAATCCAAACATACACATAATGCTGGGCACAACCCCGCTGATCTTGCGCAGGGCGGCAAAGGCTTCCGCGTAGCCGTCGAGGCCGCCGACGCCGGCGGGAATGTAGGCGCCGGCGCTGTCGTTGATACCGACTACCGGAATACGCTGACGGGCAGCCAGCTCAAACAGGCGCGCCAATTTGTCGCCGTTGGTGGCATCCATGGAGCCCGCCCGAACGGTGAAATCGTGGCCATACAGGGCCACATCGCGGCCATTGACCTTGATTATTGCCGTCACCAGCGAAGCGCCATCGAGGTTTGGGCCCCAATTCTGGTAAAGCACCGTGGGCTCGCCGTCGCTAAGGAAGCGGATACGCTCCCAGATGGTCATGCGGTTTTTCTGGTGCTGGCGCTGAATGTTTTTCACACCAGCGGTCTGGTAAGGGCGCTGTTGCAGCTCCCAGCCCGCCTTCAGCGATTCCTCGTAAGGCCCCGGTGTCGAGGCCAGTTGCCCCGGCACGGTAAACGCCTGCTCATCCCGTTCGGCAAATGGATTTTCGAGGGTCGCATTTACCCCTGCCGGGCGCTGTGCATTCATATGATTCCGTCCAATATCCGCTGGCGAAAGGTCCGGGCCTGGCAAGGCCACGTTACGGCGGGTATAAACCCGGACAGGTCGCATCAACCCGGCTCACCGCCGTGGTGGATTTGCATGTTCCGCAGACCGGGATTAGCATGCAAATCTGCTCAAAAAACAGCAGGTAACGATAATTGTATTGCCTTTTGAAGTCAATTCGAGGCTCTGCCACACCGCCCGGCGAGTACCTGGCCGTTTGTGGTGATACTGGCTGGCTGGCTACCTCCCAAGGCCCTGGAATGCGCCACCGAAAAGGAAGAGTACTATGGCTGTGCAATCAGGAACGGAGGGGGCTAGCGAGGTCGTAAATGGCCCGGACAAGCTGTTCGCCACCATTGCTAAGGACCTGGTCAGCAAGGGCTACAGTATCAATCAAAACGCCCTGCCCCCCGAGTTGACCACAAAACTGCTGCAGCGGGCGCAGGCCCTGACTGCGCAGCAACTCGTTCGCGCCGGGGTGGGGAGAACGCAGGGGCCGTCGCTGGACAGCAATGTGCGCGGCGACAGTACATATTGGCTGGGCACCGACTCCGAGGCGGAGCGACAATGGCTGGCCTGGGCCCAGGCCTTACAGGCTTTTCTCAACCGCAGGTTGTTCCTGGGCCTATTTTCCTTTGAAAGCCACCTCGCGCACTATCCCGAGGGCGCTTTTTACCGCAGGCACATCGACGCCTTCAAGGGCGAGTCCAACCGGGTACTGTCCGTGGTCGCATATCTCAACACCAACTGGCAGCCAGCCGACGGCGGCGAACTGGTAATCTACCCTGCAGGCGACAATACTTCGAAGATCAGCGTGCCTCCGCTAGCCGGGACACTGGTTGTATTTCTCAGCGAAGAATTTGAGCACGAAGTTCTGCCCGCCGGGCGCGACCGTTTTTCGATCGCCGGCTGGTACAGGGTCAACAGCTCCAGCACGGGCCGGGCAGACCCTCCCTCATAATAGCCACGGACCCGGGGCAATTGGCAGCTACGTCTGGCCCCCCGCCGATATCCGCGCTATAACTGCCTGTTCGCCGGGTCCAAACAAGGAAAAAGCGTGAAAAGGTCGCGATCAACCCTGTGCCGCACTCTCAGCCATACTCTTTGCTGTGCCCTGGCCTGGACATGCACCGGCATAGCCAGCAGCCAGGAAAACTGGGGCAGCTATGGCGGCAGCCCCGGCGGCGGGCACTACTCTCCCGCTGAGCAGATCACCCCTGCCAACGTGGCCGAGCTTGAGCTCGCCTGGGAACACCGCTCCGGCGATTTTCGTGAAGCTCGCCCCGGCAAAGAAGGTAGCAAGTTTGGCGATGAAGACGGACCCATGCCACAAAGCTCACTACAGGTCACGCCCATTGTGGTCGCCGAAACCCTGTATTACTGCACCCCCGCAAATCGCGTGTTCGCCCTGGATGCCACCACTGGCAAGGAGCGCTGGGTTTATGACCCCGCTGTAAATACCGACCCGGTCGTACTCACCAACTGCCGCGGAGTGAGCAGCTGGCAGAACCCCAACCCGGACGGCAAGGCCTGTGACCATCGCATATTCACCGGCACCCTGGACGGCCGGTTGATCGCGCTGGACGGCGCAACCGGCAAACCCTGCGCGGACTTTGGCAATGACGGTCAACTGGATCTGCGTGAAGGCCTGGGGGAGCATATTCGCAGGGAGTATGGCATCACCTCGCCGCCAGCCATCCTCGGCAACCTGGTTATTACGGGTGCAATGGTACTGGACAACCGTCGCACCAACAGCCCGGGCGGGGTAGTTCGCGCCTTTGATGTACTGAGCGGCGAGCTGCAGTGGTCCTGGGACCCACTGCCCCCCGGGGCCACGCCAGAGCTGGCAGACCCCGGGCAGCGCTACCAGAAAGGGACCACCAACGTGTGGTCTATCATTTCTACAGACCCGGCGCGCAACCTGGTTTTCGTGCCCACCGGCAACAGCAGCCCCGATTACTACGGCGGCCTGCGCGGCACTCTGGAGGAGGGCCTGGACTATTACTCCAGCTCAGTAGTCGCCCTGGATGCCAAATCCGGCAAGGTTGCATGGCATTTCCAGGCCGTCCACCACGACCTCTGGGACTATGACACACCCTCGCAGCCCACTCTCTACGAGGTGAGCCGGGACGGCAAGACCATACCGGCCCTGGCCCAGCCCACCAAAATGGGACACCTGTTCCTGCTCAACCGGGAAACCGGGGAACCCCTGTTTCCGGTGGAGGAACGGGACGTCCCCGGCGGTGATATCCCGGGGGAGTACTACGCCCCCACCCAGCCTTTTCCAACACTGCCCGAATCACTGGTGCCTGAAATTATCTCCCCCGACAAGGCCTGGGGCATTACACCGTGGGAGGAGGATGCCTGCCGGGATTTGATTGCCGCAGCGCGCTGGCAGGGGATATTCACTCCACCCAGCGAACAGGGGACCATCGCCTACCCCTTCCAGGGTGGCGGCAACAACTGGGGCTCACCGGCCATAGACCCGCACCGCAAGATAATCGTGCTGCGCACCAATCATATCGCGGGCATCATTCACATGATTCCCAGGGCCGAGTGTGGCGCGCACCCCACCGCGCACCCGCAGGAAGGAACACCGTTTTGCGTTACTCCCGACATCCTGCTGTCGCCCTGGGGACTGCCGTGTACCGCACCCCCGTGGAATACGCTCGATGCCATAGACCTCAACAGCGGGCTGAAAATGTGGAGTGTGCCACTGGGCACCAGCCGTGACATGGCGCCTTTCCCCTTCTGGTTTTTCAAGGGCACGCCTGGCGTGGGAGGCCCTGCTGTTACAGGCTCCGGCCTGGTCTTTATTGCCGGCTCGGGGGATCACTACTTTAGGGCGTTCAGCACAATTTCCGGTGAGGAGCTATGGCGCACCCGAATGCCCACGGGCAGCGCGGCGACCCCCATGACCTATAAGGCAAGTAACGGCAGGCAGTTTGTCGTGATAGCTGCTGGCAGCCACTGGTCCGCCGAGTCAGGCGCCGCGGACCACATACTCGCCTACGCCCTGCCGTTCACTGAATCAACAGCCTCACAGGACTAACTGATATGCAATCGATTTCCGTCAACGGCGCGCCGGTGACACCTTCCAAGATTGTCTGTGTTGGCCGCAATTATGTGGCCCACATCGAGGAATTGGGCAACGAGATACCCCGGGATATGGTGGTTTTCAATAAACCGAAT
This sequence comes from uncultured Gammaproteobacteria bacterium, assembly GCA_963765545.1. Taxonomy (GTDB): domain Bacteria; phylum Pseudomonadota; class Gammaproteobacteria; order Pseudomonadales; family Halieaceae; genus JARRPM01. The sequence continues at coordinate 77,408 of CAVXWW010000008.1, forward strand.
TCAGCCATTTCAAACGAACTGCTGTCGGAGCTAGACGGTGAAAACCTGCATTATGAGGGCGAAATCGTCTTGCTGGTGCAGGGGGGGGAGTTCACTGCGGTGGGGTTTGGCCTGGATCTCACCCGGCGCGAACTGCAGTCCGCCCTGAAAAAGAAAGGGTTGCCATGGGAGCGCGCCAAGGCCTTCGATGGCGCTGCCCTGTTCAGCGAATTCGTGGCCCTGCCAGAGGATATCCTGGCGCTATCGCTGCAGCTCGATGTCGACGGGCAGACTCGTCAGACCGGTGGCGTCGATATGATGATCTACCGGCCGGCCACCATCCTGGAAGAACTGGGTAAGTTCATCACGCTGGAAGATGGCGACCTGGTAATGACGGGCACCCCGGCGGGGGTTGGTGCAATCGCGCAAGGCGAGTTGTTTCAGGGCCGGATACTGGCACAGGACAGGGAATTGGTCCGAGCTGAGTGGCGCGCCCGGTAAAACTGACCGGTCAAACGCCTGCGAATTCGCGATTGTTAAGTTAGCCTTTTTACAGTAGCGTTTACCTGCAACCGTGAGTTGAGGGTCATGCATACTATCCTGAGATTGGATGTGGCGGGCCAGCCGCGAGGCTGGATTACCGTACACGAGGCGATTTCCGCCTACGCCAAGGGCGATGTCATATACGGCATCGGGGCAACTTTGCCGCCGTATTTTGGCGGTATCCAGCGCCTGACGGGCCTTCGTTCGCGCATTGAGTTGCAACCCATCGTTGCCATACAGGGCAAAATCACCAGGGGCTTCAGCCCTCCTTTGTGCAATCGCACATTGTTTCGACGGGACGATCATCGCTGCCTTTACTGCGGCCAGCAATATGTCCGGGCGGATCTTACCCGGGACCATGTGCTGCCCACCTCACGAGGTGGCACCGATCGCTGGGAGAATGTGGTCGCCGCCTGTAAGCGCTGCAACTGGCAGAAAGACAACCGCACCCCGGAAGAGGCGCACATGCCGCTGCTGGCTGTGCCATTCAAGCCCAACCCCTTTGAGTGGCACTTCCTCGCCAAGGACCGCATCCTTGAAGACCAGATGGACTATTTGTCCCGACAGTTTCGCGCGCCGCGAGCCTGGGCCAGCTGATCAGCTGCAGTACCAGGTAAGAGGCAGACAACCAGGTTAGGTCCAGCGCGGATAAATCTGCCCCATATCCAGCTATAATTCCCATGACACAAATCCTCAGCACTTGAGCCACATCTATTCAATAGGGAGCGTTCCATTGTCCAGTGAACACCACACCGCCATTCACTCCATGATGCTACAGATGGCGAAATCGGTAATTGGCCAGGAAGAGGTGGTGCGCACGCTCACCCTGGCCCTTTTGTGTAACGGTAACGTGCTGCTGGAGGGTCTGCCGGGCACCGCCAAGACCCGCTCCATCAAAACCCTGTCACAGGTATTGCAGGCCAAACTGGGCCGCATCCAGTTTACCCCGGACCTGCTCCCCTCGGATGTGACCGGCAACGAGATCTACCAGGACAACCAGGGAAAGTCCGAACTCACCTTCCAGCCCGGCCCCATTTTCAGCGAACTGGTGTTGGCAGATGAGATTAACCGGGCACCCGCAAAGGTCCAGTCAGCGCTACTGGAGGCAATGGAGGAACGCCAGGTCACTGTCGCCGGCAAAACCTATCCGCTGCCCGCCCTGTTCATGGTCCTGGCCACCCAGAACCCTATCGAGCAGGAGGGCACCTACCCGCTGCCCGAGGCGCAGATGGACCGCTTCCTGATGAAGATATCGGTGGACTTTCCAGAGGCGGAAGCGGAGCTAGCCATAGTGCGCATGATCCAGGCAGAGGAAGGAGAGCGGGGCGAAGCACTGACAATGATCTCCCAGGACAACATATTTGCCGCGCGAGCTGTGATCCAGCAGATGCAACTGTCGGCACCGGTAGAGCAGTATATCGTCGATCTGGTAATGGCGACCCGCAATCCAGCACAGTTTGGCGACAAACTGGGCCAGTGGATCGATTCGGGCTCCAGTCCCAGGGCAAGTATCGCCCTGCACCGCGCAAGCCGGGCCAGCGCCTGGCTGGACGGGCGCGACTATGCCACCCCGGATGATGTGCGCTCGGTCCTGCACGCTATCATGCGGCACAGGTTGATCATCACTTACGATGCGCTGGCCGACCAGGTGACCCCTGACGACATTATCGACGAGATCATCAGGCAGGTTGCCGTTGGCTGAGCCGGTCATGAACGACACCCACGATGGCGACATCTACACCAGTCTAAAGGCGCTGATGCGGCTGCGTTACAGTGCCAGGGGCTTCAGTTACCTGCCCCGGCAACCTATCAGGTCACTGCTTAGCGGGCGCAAGCGCTCTCGCCTGCGCGGCCGCGGCCTGGATTTCGACGAGTTGCGACACTACCGCCCCGGCGACGACATTCGCACTATGGACTGGCGGGTCACCAACCGCACCGGCAAACCCCACGTCAGGGTTTACACCGAGGAACGCGACCGACCGGTTGTTGTGATGGTAGACCAGCGCCTGCCAATGTTTTTCGGCAGCCAGCAGAAAATGAAGTCGGTGATCGCCGCGGAAGTCGCCGCACTGACCGCCTGGCGGGTACTGGCGGTCGGTGACCGTGTCGGCGCCATACTGTTCAATGACCAGCGCAGCCTGGAGGTCAAACCCACCCGCAACCAGCGCAAGGTCATCGGCTGGCTGGGCGACCTGGCCACCATGAACAACGAGCTGTCGGTAGCGCCAGCCCGCGACAGCAACCCGGCGGGCTTGACGGACGCCCTGCGACTGCTGGAGCGCAGTATCGGGCATGACTACCTGGTGCTGTTGATTTCCGACTTTCACGGCTGGAACGATGCGGCGCTCAAAACAATTTGCCGCATCAACCAGCACAACGACATTATTTGCGCCCTCGTATACGACCCATTGGAAAGTGATATCTCCGGGGCCAACCAGCTGGTGGTCAGTGATGGTCGTCTTCAATTGGAGATAGATCCCGACGAACAGGAACTGGGCAGGAAGTTTGAAGAGAGCTTCAGGAGCTCCGTTGCCTATGTGCAGGGCGAACTGAAGCGCCACCATATACTCGTAATGCCGGTGGACACCGTAAGCCCGGTTACTCGCCAGCTGCGCGAGAAGCTGGGTGGCCAGCGGGTGCTGGAATGAGTGCGCCGCCACTGCCGGAAACCTTCGGCAATTACGCCCTGGGAGATTTCGTCGAGGTGGTCTCTCCCGGCGCGATCAGTTGGTGGCCCCAGACTACGGGCTGGTGGTTTGTTGCGGCCGGACTGGGCAGCCTGGCGCTTTACCATGGCTGGAAGCGCCTGCGTCACTGGTACCGCAATCGCTACCGCCGTGAGGCAATCGCCCGCCTGCAGCGTCTCGCCAGTAAAGGGGGCAGCGACAATATCGTCAGCGATATCAATCGACTGCTGAAACTGACTGCCCTGGTGGCGTATTCCCGGGAGCAGGTGGCCCGCCTGTCCGGCAATGAGTGGGTCAGCTTTCTCAATCACCACTGTCCCACCCACCCCTTTTCCGCAGACCAGGGCCACCTCCTGGCCCTCGCCCCCTACAGGACGGAGAAGGTCGAGACCAGCACAGGCCTGCAACTGCTCGCGGCGAGCCTCACCTGGGTGAGGGAACACGAGAGTCCCACGGATGATTGAACTGGCGCACCCCTGGGCACTGGCGCTGCTGGCACTGCCGCTGGTGATGCGCCTGCTGCCCGCCTACAAGGAGAGCAGGGACTCTATACGGGTGCCCTTCTTCGACAAGCTGGTGGAGCTCAGTGAGCAGCGCCCCGAAACAGGCGCGATGGTTTTGCGGCGTGATCGCGCCCAGCACTTCCTGGTGAATTTCATGTGGCTGTGCCTGGTACTGGCGGCGGCAAAGCCCGAGTGGCTGGGGCCTCCCATCGAACAACAGAAGTCCGGCCGCGACCTGATGATTGCCGTTGACCTCTCGGGTTCGATGCAAACTACCGATTTCACCCTGCCAGATGGCAGCAACGTTGACCGTCTTGAAGCGGTGAAATACGTGCTGGCCGAGCTGGGAGACCAGCGTGCGTCCGACCGCCTGGGTCTTATTGTTTTCGGCAACGCCCCTTACCTGCAAAGTCCCTTCACCGATGATCACAAGGTGTGGGCGCAGTTGCTATCCGAAACTGAGATCGGCATGGCCGGCCAGAGCACAGCCTTTGGAGATGCCATCGGCCTGGCTATCAAGCTGTTCCGGGAAAATGACTCCGACAACAGGGTGCTGATCATGCTGACTGATGGCAACGATACCGGCAGCATGGTACCGCCCGTGGATGCGGCCAGAGTCGCTGCCAGTCAGGATATTCGCATCTACACAATCGCCATCGGCGACCCCGCCTCGGTGGGAGAAGAGGCGCTGGATATCGAAACTCTACAGCGAGTGTCCGAACTTACCGGTGGCAGCTACTTCCAGGCTTTCGACCGCGAGGAATTGTCCCAGGCTTACCTGACCATTGGCGAACTGGAACCCGAGCTCTACGAAACCATCAGCTTCCGCCCGCGCCAGAGCCTGCACTGGGTGCCGGTAAGTGCAGCCCTCGTTCTCTATCTGCTCTACCACAGTGTCGGTGCCTGGCAGACCTGGCGACGACTGAGAGCTGCCCGTGCTACCTGATTTCGCCGCGCTGGAACACTTCCATTTCCTGCGCCCGGCGTGGGCGCTGGCGATTCTTCCCTGGCTGGTCATCACCCTGGTGCAGAACCGCCGGGAGGCTAGCAAGGCATCCTTTGGTGGAATTGTCGCGCCCCACCTGCTGGAACACCTGCGCCTGCAGCGCTTCAAATCTCGCTGGTTCAACCCCCTGAACATTACCCGGGTGATAACTGTTCTCCTTATCATCGTAATGATGGGACCCACCTGGCGCCAGCAACCCTCACCACTAAGCCAGGATGAAGCTGCGCTAGTGATCCTGCTGGACGTGTCCTCCTCGATGCAGCAGCGCGATATCCAGCCCAGCCGACTGGAGCGTGCCAGGCAGAAAATTGGTGACCTGCTGGCCCTGCGGCCCGACAAAAAAGCAGCCCTGATTGTCTACGCGGGTAGCGCCCACACAGTTTTGAGCCTTACCGCCGACCAGGACATACTCAATCAGTACCTGGCCGCGATTAAGCCGGCTATCATGCCCCGGGCCGGCAAATTCCCGGAGTATTGCCTGCCCCTGGTGGAGAGCGTCCTGAGCGAATCGGGGGCTCCAGCCACCGTGGTGTTGTTTACCGACGGACTGGGCGCAGACAGCGTTGCTGCCTTTGACACCTACTTTGCTGCATCCGGTGACCAATTACTGGTAGTGGGAGTAGGTACCGAGGGACAGGAGCAGGGCCTGGCCCCGCTTGAGCGCCGCTCGCTGGAGCAGCTCGCCAGCACCAGCGGCGGCACCTACGTTGATCTCACCGTGGACGACAGCGATGTTCACAAACTCAATCGCAAGATCGATAGCCACTACGTGGTACTGGAGGACAGCGCCCTGCCCTGGCTGGACAGCGGATACGTGTTGATTTTTCCGACAATGGCAATGTTCCTGCTGTGGTTCCGCCGCGGCTGGACCCTGACCTGGGCCTGGCTGCTGGTACCGCTGCTCCTGGTGGGCAACCCACAGCCCGTGCAAGCCCAGGAAACTCAGGAAACGCAGGAAACGCAGGAAACGCAGGAAACGCAGGACGAGGAGGATGGCAACGCGACTGAAAAAGATACCTGGCCCATAGTCCAGTGGTTTGCCGACCTGTGGCTGACCGCTGACCAGCAGGGACGCATACTGATGCAAACGGGAGATTACCGCGCAGCAGCAGCCCATTTCGAGGAACCCGTGTGGAAGGGGCTGGCTTACTATTATGCGGAGGACTTTATGCTGGCGGCGGAGTATTTTTCCCGCAGTGACAGCGATGATGCGCTGTTCAACCAGGCCAATGCGCGCGCCCACGCCCGCGACTATGTCAGGGCAGTCAATCGCTACGACCAGTTGCTGGCCCGCACCCCGGATTACCCCGGTGCCCGGCAGAACCGCGACCGCGTGCAGGAATTGATAGACGAAATCAACAGGCTCAGTGAGAGCCAGCAGGCCGAACCAGGAGTCAGCGGTGAGGACAAGGAACTGGCCAGTGATGACGCCATTCCCGCCCAGGGGGCCGAGGAAATCACCTGGGAGAAGGCAGAAACCCTCAAGCTATCCGCCGAGGAAATTCTGGCGGACCCGGCAACAGCAGAGATGTGGCTGCGCGGTGTGCAGCAAGACCCTTCCAACTTCCTGTCTATCAAGTTTGGCATGCAACTACAGCGCCAGCCCGCTGCACCGGAAGCCAACCCGTGACCACATCGCATGGACTACCGGGGCTGCGGGGCCTGTTGGCAATATTGCTACTGTGCTGCGCGGCTCCGGGACAGGCTGCCGACCCGACAACCCTGGAGCAACTGGCCAGGGAAGGCCGCCTGGAGCTTGAGGCCAGCATCGGCCCGTCGGGGGTGGTCGTGCCGGGGCAAAAGATGACGCTGACACTCAAGATGGCTACGGATCGCTGGTTCAGCGGTGGCACGCGTCTCGCATTACCCGAGGTTCCAGGTCTCGTGATTTTACAAACGGAGCAATTTGCCAGCAACGCCAGTGAGCGCCGCGGCGAACAGGACTGGGTGCTACAGCGCTGGACTCTCGATATCTATCCCCAACGTTCAGGGGAGTTCACGGTGCCCCCGATTAAGGCCCGGATGAAGATCAACGCCGGCGACGCCGGCGATATCCAAGGCTCAATCATGAGCCCATCAACGCGTTTCATCGTGTCGCTGCCACCTGCCCTTGCCGGTATTGAACAGTGGGTCGCAGCACCGGCATATACCGTGAAGCAGAGCTTTGACCGGCCCCTGGAGGGCCTGCAGCCAGGCGATGCATTTGAGCGGGAGATCCTGTTCGAAGCCGATGAGGTAATGGCCATGATGCTGCCGGCCTTTACAGCAGAAAATCTACCCGGGCTGGCCGCCTATCCAGCACCACCGGTAATGACAAACAGCAATAACAGGGGCCAGTCAAGCGCCAGCCGCCGCCAGATTATCAGCTACGTGGTGCAGGCCGAGGGAGAATACCAGTTGCCCGCCGCAGACTATTTCTGGTGGGACACCACCCGGGAAGAGCTGCGGGTTCTATCGCTTCCCGCGACTGTTATTACAGTGGGAGCGGGGGCCGCCGCTAACGTGCGCGCAGGCCCGGTCGATCAATGGCGGCTAAGCCCACGCCAATGGCTGATGGTGGCAACCGGGATAGCAGCGCTACTGGCGTCACTGTGGCTGGCAGCTAAAGCCTGGCGTTCCATCCCACTGGCGCGACTGCAATCGGCCATGGCGGGACCTGTTCGAAAAGTCCGCGAATTGCGCCGGCCGGCACTGCCCGAACAACTTAACCCCGATAGTACCGCTGGGGACTGAACGGCATACGCGCCACGGTCACGGGAACCAGCTTGCCCCGCACATCGACATTGAGCCCGGTGCCCGGCTCACCCAGTGGTCGTTCGATATAGGCCATGGCGACAGGCCCACCGACGCTCGCACCGTAACAGGCCGAACATATCTCTCCCACCTGCGCGCCCTCCCCGTTCAGCACAGCCTGGCCTTCTCGCACCGGCCGCTTGCCATCCACCACAAGCCCGACCCGGCGCAGGGGCGCACCGGCAGCCATGCGCTGGAATATTGTGTCCGCCCCGGGAAACCCCCCGGGTCGCTCCCCATCGGCGCGGCGCACCTTGCTGATCGACCACAGCAAACCAGCCTGAACCGGGTCTATATCCGGGGTCAATTCATGCCCGTAAAGACAGAGGCCCGCCTCCAGCCGCAGGGAATCCCGGGCGCCAAGCCCGATAGCTTCTACCGGGTCCATGGCCAGCAGCCGCCGCGCCAACACCTCAGCGTGGGCTCCGGGCACTGATATTTCAAAACCATCCTCGCCGGTATAACCCGAGCAAGTGATGTATGCATCAACCCCATCGATCACGGTCGGGCAACCCTGCATAAACACCAGCTCTGCGGCAGCCGGGCACAATTGTGTCATCACCTGGCGGGCCGCTGGCCCCTGCAGTGCCAACAGGGCCTGCTGATCCAGCACTGTGAGTTGCTGCCCTTGCAAATGGGCCCGCAGGTGAGCAATGTCCTGCGCCTTGCAGCCCGCATTCACCACCAGGAAAAACCGGTCTTCATCCCAACGCGTGATAATCAGATCGTCCAGCACGCCACCGCGTTCATTGGTGAACAGGGCGTAGGTCTGGCGGTTGATTCCCAGCCCTGCAACATCCACCGGTACCAGTGATTCCAGCATGGCTGCAGACCCGACACCCTCAATAATTACCTGGCCCATATGGGATACATCAAACAAGCCCGCAGCCTCCCGGGTATGTAAGTGCTCCCTGATAATCCCCATGGGGTATTGCACCGGCATATCGTAACCGGCGAAGGGCACCATCTTGGCTCCCAGTTCGCGGTGCAGTTTATCCAGCGGTGTGGTCAACAGGGTCACGATTTATTCCTCCGCCGCTAACGGCAAATTCGGTATTGGCGCCACTCTAACCAGCCCGGCATAGCGGCGCAAGGCAGCGGGCCCTTGGAAGCACAGCGGATGACGCGGATAATGCCGTTTCATTCAAACAGGAGATACCCGCTTGCAAACTGCCATGCCGTCCAGTGCGAGAACTATAAGCCTCATTGGCATGCCCGGCGCCGGCAAGAGCACCACCGGGGTGCTGCTGGCCAAGTTGTGCGGCCTGCGCTTTGTCGACACGGACCTGGATATCCAGGTGCGCGCCCAGGCAACCCTGCAAGAGATCCTGGAGCGCGACGGTTATCTCCACCTGCGCGCGCTGGAGCAACAGGTGCTGCTGGACCTGGATCTGGGCGGTGCCATCATTGCCACCGGTGGCAGTGTGGTCTACAGCGAACCGGTGATGCAAAGACTCAAGGCGGCGGGGCCGGTAGTGTATCTGGCAGCCGACCTGCTCACCCTGGAGCAGCGGGTCGCTGCGGCACCCCCACGCGGCATCGCCAGTGACACCGGGCAGGGCTATGCGGAAATCTTTGCCGAGCGCACCCCCCTCTACCGACATTACGCTGACCTGACTGTTGATGTCACTCGCGCCGCCGCCGAGGCGGTAGCGGCGGACATCCTCACCGGGCTGTGATTGGCGACCTGGCCAGCCTGCGCACACGACAAGCTGCCGGGGTCGCAAAACCCACCACTATTTCCCTGCTGCGGACATGTCCGGACACAACCGGACACCGCACCAAAGGCAAAAAGAACAGTGTTGAGCCCCACCGCGCACTTCAAACGCTGGCACGGTATTTGCTGTATATCGATTAAGGCGGCCTGCCCCCGGGTGCGGGCAGGGTCAGGGAAGGCCACTACAGGGATGTAGCCCAGAGCACGGGACTGCCATGGATGGCAGGCGGGCCGCTGATTACCATTAAAGATAGTTTCAGTAGTTGTAAGGTTTTGGTAAAAAATTCTAAAAAAAAAGATTTACAGCCCGCATGCACTAGGTGATATTCCGCGAAACGCCTGTACCAAATCATCCGGAGGTGATTTATGGCTGAGAGAGACCAGGAGTCTGTGTCCAGTGAATCGCTGGACGATATATTTGAATCCGCTATCGGCGATATAGCGGAAGAGGAAATTCAGGAACTGGGACCCGCCGCTTCAGAAAAGCAGCGCCTGGCTGCCAAACGTCGCCGCGCGGAGCAGCGTATGGAAGAGCGCCGCCTGCGGGACGAGCTGGGATTCTACGATCTCGAACTGGACGACTTCTAGCAGATTTACCGCCCGGTGGCCTGTTGCGCCGGGGACTATCATTTCAACTGACCCCAGAGGCCGGTTCTGGATTTTCTATACCTCCTCCCTGGCAGCACCGGCATATACCCTTTCTGACTACCGCGCGGTCCAACCGATAGTACCAATACCCCCTGCTACAGCCCCACCCGGAAGAGATGGTGGGCAAGAGACCGGCAATCCTATACATTCCGCTTAATCGTCAGGCTTTGGAGTACCAACTCTTGCATCGTCCCGTTTGGCTGCTCAGCATGGACTCCGAGCAGTTCAATGCCCCTCCCACAACCACCGCGGCACTAACCGCCTACTTTCAAAAGTATGGTGCCAGCGCCACCGAAACCGCGATCGACCTGGTGCACTTTCAGTCCGGCCAGGAGATTGCCAGCTGGCTGGAGCAATGGCGACGGGACGAATTGCCCATCGCCCGCCAGGCCGCGGCGCACGGCCTGAGGCCCCTGGTCGGCTTCAGCTTCTATACCTGGAATGCCGCAGAGTTCCTGGCACTGGCTGCCGAACTGAAGGGCCTGCTGCCCGACCTGCTGGTGGTAGCGGGCGGCCCCCACGTACAACAGGCCGGGGACTACCTCGGTATCGACCCCATTGATGTTATTTTCCTGGGTGAAGCCGAGGTCAGCTTCCAGGAGTTTCTGGACTGCAAAGACCCGGCAGGCTGGGCTGGTATTGACGGGCTGGCATTCATGGTCGATGGCGCCATTGTCACCACCCCTGAGAGGGAACGCTGCCGGGAACTGGAACGATTCCCCTCGCCACTGGATGTACTTAAGCTGACTACCCCGGGGGGGCAACCACGCTACGAATCAATTTCCTATGAAACGAGCCGGGGCTGTCCCTTTAAATGCGCCTTCTGCGAATGGGGCACCGGCGCTATCGGCAGCAAGATGTATCAATGGCCCATGGAACGCATCCGTCGGGATTGGGACCTTATCGTCGCCGCCGGGATCAAGAATATCTGGCTGGCAGATTCCAATTTTGGTGCACTCAAGCACGACATCGCCAAGGCCGAGCTGATTGTGGAGCTCAAGCAACGCACCGGCCTGCCCCTGTCATTTGCCACCTCCTGGTCCAAAAAACACAGCAGGCAGGTGCAGGAAATCGCCCTGTTACTGCACCGAAACCGCCTGCTGCCTCACTACCAACTCGCCCTGCAGACCCTGACACCGGAAGCGCTGCGCCTGAGCAACCGCCAGAACATGAGTTCAAACGAATATGAGCCGATCGCCAAATCCATGGCAGAGCAGGGCGTGCCCATCGCGGCAGAGCTGATATGGGGCCTGCCGGGCGACAACCTGGCGGATTTCGAGCGCAATCTCGATCGCCTGTTGGCGACTTTTCCAAATATCAACATCTTCGGTTACACCCTGTTACCAGGTACGGAGTTCTATGCCCGGCGTGAGGAGTACCGGATCGAAGCCATACCTGTGGCCGGCTACGGCAAGGCCAAGGGCGAGTATGTTGTGGGCTGCCACAGTTTCAGCCGGGACGATGGCGAGGAAGGCTATTTCCTTATAAGCGCCCATATCCTGCTGGTGCACGGACACATCATGCCGCTCACCACCCGGCTACTTGCCCTGCGCGAGGAGGTGCCAGTATCGCCGCTACTGCGGGCGCTTCTGCGCACCGTACTCAAACTGGTAAGTCGGAACCTGAGCGGGGTGGACCTGACCGACCGCATGTCTATCTACGAACAACGCGACCGCATCTACCTGGCCGCACTCGCCCGCCGGGACCAACTGTACGCGATGGTGGCGGATACGCTGGAACAACACTTCCACAGTCATGATCGCGATCCACGGGACGCCCTGCAGACCTTGCAGCTCGATGCCGCGCTGTGCCCCCGGGAGGGCGAAGAGCACAGCCTGCCAGTCGACTTTGGCTTTGATGCCCTCGCTGTGCAGCGCGCACTGACAGCCATGGAGCTACCACCACCGGCCGAGAACAACTCAACACTGCAGGTCCTGAAGATCCATCATCCGGGTGGGGTGGGTGAGATTCTGCTCAGTGCCGACGGCGGCAGCTGGTTGGGCGGCAGCATCGAAGAGCCGGCGTTGAACAATCACCCGGCACAGGAGTTCGAAAAACCTTCAGAACTCGCGTTTGTCGCGATAGCATGAGTCAGAGGCCAGCCAAAGAGAATTTCCCATGCCAGAAGTCAAGCGAGAAGTACGGCCAGTAGAAGTCAATTACCTCTGCGATGCCTGCGGCCAGGGCATGATGTCACGCTCCGGTGAGATGGACCCTACCACCGGAGATATCGAACACCGCTGCCTGATATGCGATCACCAGCAAACCTTCCAATGGCGGGAGTACCCGCGCATTTCTCACATCGGGCTGGACGAGGAAATCTGAGCGCGCAGCCGGGCCAGCCCGGCGGGGCTGGCATCGATACAACCGTGCTCGGTAACCAGGGCGGTTACCAGGGAGGCCGGAGTCACATCAAAAGCCGGGTTGAAGGCACGGGTTTCCCTCCCAGCCAGCTGCAGCGCCTGCGGCTGACCTGCGCTATCCAGGCCCGTTAAAGTCAGCACTTCCGCCGCATCGCGCTCCTCTATCGGAATGTCATCGCCACTGGCGCAATGCCAGTCAATGGTGGATTCGGGCAAGGTCACATAAAATGGAATTCCGTTCGCTCGCGCGGCGAGTGCCTTCAGATAAGTGCCTATCTTGTTGCACACGTCGCCGTTGGCGGCTGTTCGATCGCTGCCTACCAGGACGCAGTCGACAGCTCCCCGGCGCATCAGCTGGCCGCAACTGCTGTCTGTGATCACCGTGCAGGGCACTCCCGCCCGCTGCAACTCCCAGGCCGTGAGATGCATGCCCTGGTTGCGCGGGCGGGTTTCGGAAACCCAGACATGCACTTCGATACCGGCATTGTGCGCCTTGTACACCGGAGCCAGCGCCGTACCCCATTCAATAGTAGCCAACCAGCCGGCATTGCAGTGCGTCATGATATTCAGCGGCCCCTTGGGCTTGAGCCCCCGCAACAACTGCAAGCCATGCTCACCGATGCGCGAACAGTTGGCAATATCGCTGGCCCGCAGTGCCTGTGCCTCGGCCAGCGCGGCACCCGCCCGGCCGGCCGGGTCCAGCTCTGCCACCGCCGCAACCACAGCGTCCAGGGCCCAGCGCAAATTAACCGCGGTGGGGCGGGTGGCCATCAGGCGGCGGCGAGCGGCGTTCAGACTTCCAGTTGATGGATCCCGCGCCAGGGCCTGGGCAAGCCCAAACGCTGCGGTAATGCCTATAAGCGGGGCGCCTCGCACCTGCATGGCACTGATGGCATGACAGTAAGCGTCAAGGTCCCCAAGCTCACACCATTGCAGGGCATGTGGCAGCAGGGTCTGGTCAATGATCTCGACCAGCCCCTTGCTGTGATTCCATTGCAGACTGCTCAGCTTTTCCAATGCCGACACGGCGGGTACGCCCTCAGGCACTGACCGCCTGTTCCTGGTCGGTCTCGTGCTGCCACTTGAAGACATTAAGCTCGATAAAGATAAACGCGAACAGCCACAGGGAGGCATCCCAGAAATCCAGGAAATCTCCTGCGAAGCCCCAGTAAGCGGCGCAGGCAAAAAGAATGGCGTAGAGAACCAGTTTGATGAACTTGGTGGCATTCATGACCTGTTCAGACAGATCCCCGCGCAGCTGCAGGCGTACTTCCACCTCCAGTACGATCACCACCAGAATCCAGTCTGCCGCATTGATGACATCGACCCAGGCCAGAAGCTGGGCCGAGCGCAGGGTTTCCGCATCCGCCAGGATATTAAACCCCGCCACGGTAGACACCTGCTCGCCCAGGGCTGCACAGTTGACGGCATCAAGTGGCACGTATTCATCAAGATCGACCAATACCGAGTAGTCCGCGCCCACCAGTGAACAGGCATCCGCCACAGAGAGCGGGGCTATCTGGTAAAGCGATACCAGTTCCTGGTAATAGCCGGTAAAGGCGTAAGTGAGCGCGATATAGCAAAGCCCTCGCAACCCATGCAGCCCCCACTTGACCGGGCCGCGGATGTTCTTGTCATCGAGCACCGCGGTTTCCAGCTCGAACATCAGCAACAGGATGACCCAGGCAGCGGTATCTATGGTGGCGGAAAACGCCTGAATGATCTGGCCCGGCTCTATACCGTCGGCAAAGGTGAAGGACAGCGCTTGTAACTCTTCCTGCAGGAAAAGATAGATATTGAAGCTCAGCAGCAGATAAACCAGGTACTTTACGGCCCGGAACAGGCCGTATCTGGCATTGTTGCCAAAATAGCTATTGGTTTCTGACATCGGGCCGCCTCATACCTGGAGCAGCAGGTGCTCCCTCTCCCAGGAACTGATGACCTGGTTGAACTCCTCAAACTCATCGAGCTTCACCGCCGCATAGGCGGTCAGGAACAGCTCCCCAAACACGTCCTGCACCTCCGGGGAGTCCTGCAGATGGCGCAGACCCTCTTCCAGGGTTCGCGCGACTTCCACCTCCTGCTCATTGGCAGTGCCCTGGTGGGGCTCGGTAGGCTGCAGCTTGCCTTTCATTCCAAGATAGCCGCTGGCAAGGCTGGCGGCGAAGGCCAGGTAGGGATTAACATCGGCACCGGGAAAGCGGTTTTCAATCCTGGTATTTTCCGGCTCCGCCTGCGGAACCCGAAACGCGGTTGTTCGGTTATCAACACCCCAGTTCAGGTTGATAGGCGCCGCCAGGTTGGGGGCCAGTCGCCGGTAGGAATTGACGTTAGGCGCGTACAGGCTGATCAGCTCCGGCGTGAAGCGCTGCAGGCCGGCAATATAGCTCATGAAGGATGCGGAGTGACGCCCGTTGCGATCGCTAAAGATGTTCTCGCCTGACTCGACATCAATAATGCTCTGGTGAATGTGCATGGCGCTACCGGGCTCAGTCTTCATGGGCTTGGCCATAAAGGTTGCATAGATACCGTGCTTATAGGCGGTCTCTCGCACCGTACGCTTGAAGGTAAACACCTGGTCGGCCAGGTTCATCGCATCGCCATGCAGGAAATTGATTTCCATCTGGGCGGCACCGTTTTCGTGAATCAGCGTATCGACCTGCAACTCCTGCGCGGTCGCATAGTCGTACATGTCCTCCACGAAATCCTCGAATTCCGCGACAGCATCGATACTGTACGACAGGCGAGAGGACTCGTTGCGTCCCGAGCGCCCCTTGGGCGGCGCCAGCACATTGTCGGGGTCCAGGTTTTTGCTGACCAGATAGAATTCCACCTCCGGCGCAACCACGGGCCGCAACCCTTCGGCCTTATACAGTTCGAGAACCTTGCGCAGGATATTGCGGGTCGACAGGGGATGGGGCTGTCCATCGATGGTATAGCAGTCGTGGATGATCTGGGCGGTGGGCTCACGCCCCCATGGCACAACGCGCATGGTGCTGGCATCGGGCTTAAGCACCATATCGGCGTCGGTAGGCTGAACAAAATCCCAGTGGCTGTCGGAGTATTCTCCGGTAACACTCTGGATCAGAATACTCTCAGGAAGACGGGGATTGCCCCTGTCAAGAAACTGGTGCGCCGGAATAAACTTTCCCCGGGCGCTGCCGGTCATATCCGGCACCAGCACTTCCACCTCGGAAATTCTGTGCTGCTTCAGCCAGTCCTTGATCGCCTTTGTTTCGGGCTCCATACAGTCCTCTGGTCGCTGAAAGCAACAGTATCGCAGCTCTTGAAAGGCCTGTTCAAGGATTTTCATTAGTCCTACCCCTAACGTGTTATGCGTGGGGATCGCCACAAAACGGTATAGTGAGCGCATGCAAAACAAAGCCCACGTAGACTCCTGGTACGCCGCAACCGCGAACCTGAAACTCGATCTGCCGCCCCTGGTGGGCGCTGCCGATACCGATGTTTGCATTATCGGCGCAGGCTACACCGGCCTGTCGGCGGCCATCCACCTGCGCAAGCTGGGCTACAACGTTACAGTCCTGGAAGCGAACAAGGTTGCCTGGGGAGCATCTGGCCGCAATGGCGGCCATGTTGGCACGGGCCAACGCGTGGAACAGGAGGAGTTGGAAAAACTGGTGGGACTGGATCACGCCAGGGCACTGTGGCAGCTGAGCCTTGAGGCTGTAAGCACGGTTTGTGAGCTCATCGAACAGTATAATATCGACTGCGAATTGAAGAATGGCAATCTACATGTGGCGTCCAAGGCGAGCGACATTGCCTGTATGCCGGCCGAGGTTGAACACCTGCAGAAGGTATACGACTACCAGCAGGTTCGCTATGTGGATGCTGCCGAACTCAAGTCCATGACATCGGGGCAGGGTTTCGGGGGCGGACTGCTGGACACGGGCAGCCGCCATCTGCACCCACTGAACTACGCCCTGGGTCTCGCCCGGGCAGCACTGGACCTTGGCGCGACCATTCACGAGGGCAGCCGTGTGCTGTCTTACTCGGAAGGTGCGCAGGTATCGGTCAGGACAGATAGAGGCGAGCTACGCGCCAGATTCCTGGTACTCGCCTGTAATGGTTACCTGGAAAAGCTCGAACCTCGCACTGCGGGCCGCATCATGCCCATCAACAATTATATGCTGGCCACCGAGCCACTGAGCGAGGACCTGGCGCGCCGCCTGATTCGCGACGATACGTCCATGTCTGACAGCCGCTTTGTCATCAACTACTGGAAACTGTCGGCGGACAATCGCCTGCTGTTTGGCGGTGGCGAGTCCTACTCCCGCCGATTTCCGGCCGACATCAAGGGCTTTGTCCGAAAATATGCACTGCGTATTTATCCGGAACTGGCGGATACCCGAATCGACTATGGCTGGGGCGGCACCCTTGCCATTACCCTCAGGCGGATGCCGGACTTCGGCAGGTTATCAGCCAATACCTTTTACGCCCACGGCTACTCGGGGCACGGAGTTCCCATCGCTACCCTCGCCGGCAAGTTGCTGGCTGAAGTCATTAGCGGCAGCGCGGAGCGCTTCGATGTCATGGCGACTGTACCGGCTATGGAGTTTCCAGGCGGCACCCTGCTGCGCTGGCCAGGCCTGGTCGCCGGTATGCTGTTCTACAGCCTGCGAGACCGCCTGGGCTGAAAGCCCCGGCCCTGGCCGCAGCGAGCACAAGCTGGAATATCCCCGGGCCCGGCTCACTGATACAGCGGGGCTGATCGCTGTTAGAATAAGACCGGTAAAGACCACCACACCTCACCCTCTGGAAAGCCATCCGTGAACGCCAACACACTGCCACTGCTGCAACAGGACGACTGGCAGGACCAGCTGCGCAATGTCATCAGCACGGCTGAAGAGTTGCTGAACCTGGTGAGACTGGCGCCGGCGGATGCGGGTTTTAGCGCCGATGCCTGCAGCGATTTTTCGCTCAAGGTACCCCTGGCCTTTGCCCGCAGGATGCGCCCCGGCGACCCCGGGGATCCCCTGCTATTGCAGGTTCTGGCTCGTGGCGAAGAGTTGATACAGACGCCAGGCTTCAGCCGCGATCCAGTAGGGGAAACCGGCGGCGCAAATCCGGCCAAAGGCATCATTCATAAATACCATGGCCGGGTGCTGCTGATCGTGACCAGTGGATGTGCAATCAACTGCCGCTATTGCTTCCGGCGCCACTTTCCCTATGCGCAGAACCAGAACAGCCGACGCGAGTGGCGGGAAGCACTGGGCTACATTCGCAACAATCACGATATAAGCGAGGTTATTCTCAGTGGCGGCGACCCGCTGCTGGCCGACGACGACTACCTCAACGAGTTAGTGACACAGATCGCCGCCATGAGCCACGTCCGTCGCCTGCGCATCCACACCCGCCTTCCGGTTGTCATTCCCGACCGGGTGACAGAGGGTTTGCTAGGCGCCATTACCCGGAAAAGCCTGCGGACCGTCGTGGTCATTCACAGCAACCACGCCAATGAGCTTGATGCTTCGGTGGATACTGCGATCGCCAGGATGAAACAAGACGGTATCACCGTCCTGAACCAGTCGGTGATTCTGGCGGGCATCAATGATAGTGCTGCAGCGCTGGCGGCCCTGAGTGAACGACTTTTCGCCGCGGGCGTGTTGCCCTACTACCTGCACCTGCTAGACAGGGTCGACGGCGCAGCCCACTTCGAAGTGCCCGAGGCCCGTGCCCGTGAACTTGTGGCCGAGATTACCGCAACCCTTCCAGGCTACCTCGTGCCCCGGTTGGTACGCGAAGAGGTAGGGGCGCCAGCCAAAACAGCCGTGAGCAGCTGAGGAAAGCACGCCCAAGGCCAAGCCGCTTGCTACCGGACATGGCTGGGGCGACAATTTGAGCTAAAGTTTTCGCAACACCGGATTGCATAAAGCACCTATAGCATCCACCCTTCATCCAGACAGCTAACGCAAGAATGCCCCACACCGAAACGCAGGAGACAAGAATGCAGCACCGGATACTCACTGGAATTGTAATAGCGATGACCCTGACCGCGCTGTCAGCCTGCACGACCAGCGAGGTTGACCGCAGCGTCGCCGGGTACGACCAGGTCAAGGGGCAGGTCAAGCTTGGGGACAGCAAGTCACAGGTCCTGGCAGTGCTGGAGCCAACACAGGCAAACCTCGACCCTGAATGGAAAAGGTCAACTGACACTTATTATGATGGGAGCTCGACTGTTGACGTCTATTATTTTCGTTCCGGCTATGACAGCGATGACCTGATCACCAGCGACCAGTTCACTCCCTACATTTTCCGCGATGACATACTGGTTGGCATCGGGTGGGCGATGCTCCAGGCCCCATCCGCACAATCGCAGGACGAATCAACCGCCGCTGCCGGCAATCTCATCTACAACCCCAGGGTTGGCAACCCGACAACTACTGCCGGGTACACATCAACCCCGGATTACCAGGACACGTTTATTTTGTATGGCTTGCATTCCGTATCCTGCCAGTCCTGGATGCAGGCTAGAAGGACCAGCAGCGATGAGGCTTTTCAATATGAGGCGTGGGTAACGGGATTCCTGTCCGGGGCAGGATGGAAAAACGCACCCATTGCACAGACCGACTATACGGCAATTAACTACTACGTGGATGATTACTGCCGACGGCATCCCATGAAGGACCTGTTTGCGGCGACCAAGGCCCTGATCAACAAGCTGAAAGTAAAAAGGCGCTGATCGCGACCGCTGCGTAGCGAGGTGAGAGCCGGAGGCCCGGGATCACAAGTGCAACCCATGTGCCGGGTATGCACCCTCTGGATTTGGTCGGTGCGGGTACGATAGCCCAAGCGATTAATGCACTCGCGTTTTCGTGGCGATTTACCGGCATAACCTCTCTCGCTTATCTTTCTGATGCCCTTGCGAGGGCGCATGGCTAAAGGCGACCCGCACTGCGCTCAGAACTCCGCGCGTGGATCGAAGGCGTCCTGCAGGCCGTCTCCGAGGAAGTTGAAACACATCACTGTGACGAAGATGAACAGCCCGGGCCAGATCGCCAGCATAGGCGCCTCCCAGATCGTCTCCTGGGCGTTGGTGAGCATATTGCCCCAGCTCGCCATGGGCGGCTGGATGCCGAGGCCCAGGAAGCTCAGTACCGACTCCAGCAGGATGACGTTGCCCACCGACAGCGTGACAGCGACGATGATGGGCGACAGCAGGTTGGGCAGGATGTGGCGGAACATGATCCTCCGATGGCCGCCACCGGACCCCTCGGCGGCGAGTACGAAGTCCCGTTCCTTCAGGCTCAGCGTGGCGCCGCGCACCAGGCGCGCCACCGTGGTCCAGCCGAGCAGGGAAACGATGACGACGATGCGCACAAAGCTGACGTTCTCAGAGTTCGCCAGCTCGCTCGGCAGGATCTTCTCCAGATCGATGGCCGCCAGCACGATTAACAGCGGCAGGCCTGGCAGCGACAGGACACTGTCGGTGACACGCATCAATACCGCATCCAGCCGACCGCCGAAGTAGCCCGCGGTGAGACCCACGAGTGTACCGATAGTCGCCGCGATCAGCGCCGCCACCAGCCCAACGAACAGCGACACCCGCCCGCCGTACAGCAGCCGCACCAGCGCGTCGCGGCCGAGTTCGTCGGTGCCGAACCAGTGCACCCCGCCCGCCGGCGCCATGCGGTTCATCAGGTCCACGCCGTTCGCTTCCACGCCGAGCAGTTGTTCGATCAGCCCCGCGGCCATCACCAACACCAGAAGCAGCGTAAGCACGCCGAGGCTGAACATGGCCAGCCGGTGGCGACGGAAGCGGCGCATGGCCAGCGCGAGAGGCGAATTGGGGTTCATCCCGGCGTGCCTCCAACGACGATCCGCGGATCCAGCCAGCCATAGGCAAGGTCCGCGAGAAGGTTGGCGAACAGCACGAGGCCGGTGGCAAACAGCAGGGCCACCAGAGCGAGGTTGTAGTCGTTGCCGAGCACGGCGTCGTAAATGAGCTTGCCCATGCCCGGCCAGGAGAAGATCGTCTCGGTTATCAGAGCGCCGGAGAACAGAAAACCGAAGTCCAGTGCGAGGATGGTCACGAACGGGATCAGTGCGTTGCGCAGGGCGTGCAGCCAGATCACCCGGCGCCGCGGTGCCCCCTTGGCGCGAGCCGTGCGCACGTAGTCCTGGCGCATCACCTCGAGCATGGACGAGCGCACGTAGCGAGCGTGGCCGCCGACGCTGGCGATGGTCAGGGTTGCCGCCGGCAGGGCGAGGAAGCGCAATTGCTCACCGATGGAGGCGCCGCTCGGCGCTATACCGCCGGCGGGCAGCCAGCCGAGTACCACCGCGAATAAAAGCATCATGAGCAGGCCGAGCCAGAACTGCGGTACCGAGATGCCGGCGAAGGCGAACAGGTTGATGCCGTAGTCGAGCAGAGAACGTGGCCGCGACGCGGCGAGCACGCCGAGGGGTACGGCAATGCAGATCGATAGGCCCAGGGCGCAGGCGAGTAACTGCACCGAGTTTCCGAGCGCCGGACCGATCACCGACAGTACCGGCTGGGCGTAAAGCCGGGAGAAGCCGAGATCGCCGGACAGAGCCGCACCGACCCAGTTCAGGTAACGCTCGATGATCGGTTTGTCGAGGCCGTACAGGGCACGCAGCCGCTCGGCGTCGGCGGGAGTCATCATCGGGTTGGAGGTGATCATCATGTCGATGGGGTCGCCGGGCATGAGGCCGATGAGCCCATAGATCACGAACGACATGACCACCAGCACCAGCAGCGACTGGACGAGTCGGGAGACGATGAAGCGCGTCATGCCAGCGCCCCCGCGTTGTGGCAGGCGATAAGGTGCCCGGCCTCGCCCACTGACGCCAGCTGCGGCGCCTCCAGCCGACAGCGCTCGGTGGCATGGGCGCAGCGGGGATGGAAGCGGCAACCGGCAGGCGGCGACAGCGGGCTAGGCGGGTCACCCGGCAGGATGCGTCCGATGCGGCGTTTGCCCGGGCGTATCTCCGGCACAGACGCCAGCAGGGCCCGGGTATAGGGATGGCCCGGGCTGGCAAACAGGCGATCCCGCTCGGCGAGCTCGACGATGCGACCGAGATACATCACCGCCACCCGGTCGGCAATGTGGTGCACCACCGCGAGGTCGTGGCTGATGAACAGGTAGGTGAGCGAGAAGCGAGTGCGCAGATCCACCAGCAGGTTGAGGATCTGGCTTTGCACCGAGACGTCCAGTGCCGAGACTGGCTCGTCCGCGACTATGAAGTCGGGATTCAGCACCAGCGCCCGGGCCAGGGTGATGCGCTGGCGCTGACCGCCGCTGAACTCGTGGGGATAGCGGCCCAGGTCCCGGGGCGCGAGGCCGACGGCCTCCAGCAGTTCCAGCACCCGCGCGCGGCGCTCTGGGCCGGGGTAGAGATCGAAGTTCTGCAGTGGCTCGGTAAGGATAGTCTCCACCGGGTGCCGCGGATTCAGTGACGACACCGGATCCTGGAACACCATCTGCACGTGCCTGCGCAATGGCTTGAGCTGGCGGCGGCCGAGTCCCGCTGCGTCCTGACCGCGAATCAGCAGCTGGCCGGCGCTCGGCTGCATCAGCAGCGCCAGCATCCGGCCGAGGGTGGTCTTGCCGCAGCCGCTCTCGCCCACCAGGGCGAGGGTCTCGCCAGCACGGATCTGCAGGTCCACTGCGTCCACCGCATTTACCCGCGCGGCGCGTGCGCCGTGACCCACCGCGAAGGTACGAGTCAGGGCTCGGCTCTCCACCAGCGCAACTGTCGGCTCAGGCACGCACGATCTCGTGGCAGGCAGCGCCGTGGTCCGCTGTTATCACGCTGTAGTCGGGCCGGGTAGAGCTGCATGCTGCAGAGGCTACCGCGCAGCGGGGCTGGAAGGCACAGCCCGGGCCACGCTCGTCCGGCGCTGGCACGCGGCCGGCGATGGCCGGCAGCACACCGAGGCTGTGCTCGATGCGCGGCGTTGTCTGCAGCAGCGCTCGCGTGTAGGGGTGCCGGGCGTTGTCGATGACGTCGGCGGCGCTGCCGTGCTCCACTACCCGGCCCGCGTACATCACGGCGATCTCGTCAGCGACGTGTGAGACGACGCCAAAGTCGTGGCTGATAAACAGAATGCCGGTGCCAAGGCGCTCCTGCAGATCAAGCATGAGGTCAATGATCTGTGCCTGGATGGTCACGTCCAGCGCGGTCGTGGGCTCGTCGGCGATGAGAATGTCCGGGTCGCAAGCCAGCGCCATGGCGATCATAACGCGTTGGCGCATGCCGCCAGAGAGCTGATGCGGATAGTCCGCGGCACGTGAGGCGGGATCGGGTATGCCCACCGAGTCGAGGGCTTCGACGGCCAGCTCGCGGGCTTCGGCGGCGCTGAGCGACCTGTGCAGGCGCAGCGATTCGGCGATCTGCCAGCCAACGGTGAACACAGGGTTCAGCGCGCTCATTGGTTCCTGGAAGATCATGGAGATGCGGTTGCCGCGCAGGCGGGTCATCTGCGCGTCATCGAGGCGCGTGAGGTCTGCGCCGTCGAAGCTCATCTGCCCGGCACTGACCCGCGCGAAGGGCGGCAGCAGGCCGAGGATGGCGAGCGCCGTAAGCGACTTACCGCAACCGCTCTCGCCCACCAGGGCGAGTGTGCGGTTGCGGTCGAGGCTGAAGGACAGGTCCTCGATGACGCCGACGTGAGGCGCATCGCCGTCCGGGGCGTCGAAGCCGACGCCGAGGCCGTGCACGCGCAGCAATGCATCGCTCACTCGGCGACTGTCCACTCTTCCACCCACTGGGAGGTGGACATGAGGTGGCCCGGCGGTCGGACGCCGTGCAGCCACTTCGGGAGGATGTCGACATTCGTGCGGAAGTATAGCGGTAATACCGCAAGCTTCTCAGCGTAAAGGATCTGCATCTTGGCCCAGAGGAGGCGGCGTGCTTCGGGGTCGAGGGTGATCTCGATCGACTCTATCAGGGCGTCCACCTCCGGGTCGGCGAAGCCCGTGTAGTTCTGGCCCGAGTAGCCGTTGTCCGCTGTCGGAATCTGCGTGGAGTGCAGGACGGTTCTGGGTACGGCCTCTGGCCACAGTGCCCACGCATACATCACCATGCCGTCGAAGTTACGCTTGCGGGTGGTCTGGCCGAAGAAGATGCGCGGCGCCTCGTTGCGGATGCGCACATCGATGCCGACCTCGCGCCACTGGCTCTGCAGCACCTGCTGGACAAGCTCGCGGGTCTTGTCGCCAGCGGTGGACATGATCTCGAGCTGCAGCGGTTCACCGGCAGCATTGCGCCGGACACCATCATCGCTCTGCATCCACCCAGCGGCTTCGAGCAAGCTGGCGGCGCGTGCCGGGTCGTGCGTGTACCTGGGGACGTCGGGCAAGAACATCGCGTCCAGGGGATGGACGTTCGAATGGGCCACCGGCTGCTCGCCGTCGAACAGGCGCGCCACCAGCTGTTCGCGATCCATACCGTACATCAGCGCCTGGCGCACCCGCAGGTCGGCAAGGACAGGGTTGTCAAGCTGGAGGTCTATGTGCTCGTATTGAAGGCCCGGCTTGAAGATCATCTGATAGTCGTCGCCGTGC
This sequence comes from uncultured Gammaproteobacteria bacterium, assembly GCA_963765545.1. GTDB lineage: Bacteria > Pseudomonadota > Gammaproteobacteria > Pseudomonadales > Halieaceae > JARRPM01. The sequence goes on from CAVXWW010000008.1 coordinate 101,196, forward strand.
CGCTTGCGGAAGGCGAGGGTCTGGTCGATGTTCATGCCCAGGTCGCCAGCGATCATGTCAATGTTGCCCGACAGCAGGTTCGCCTCCAGTGTCGTCGTTCGCTCGATGGCGCGCACCGTGATGGCGTTGAATGCCGGGGCGGGGCCAGTCCAGTAAGGATTGCGCTTCAGTTTGATATGAGAGCCGCGGGAGACCTCTGTGATCAGGTAGGGGCCGAAGTAAAGGCCCGGGTTGGTCGGATCAGTCTGGTAGAGCGTTCGGTTTATATACTCCGCTGGCGCGTCCTCAAAGATGGTGCGCTCCAGATGCGCGGGCAGGGGGGCAAATATGAAAACGGAATCGTACTGGAAGTTGCGACGGTCGAGGTGGATCACCATGGTACGTTCGTCGACGATCTCCAGATCGATCATGGACCGCCACACCTCCATACCAACGGCTCCAGACTGAGGGTGCTGGCCGACCTCCCGCGCGAACGCGTAGTCCGCCGTCGTCACCGGCGTGCCGTCCCCCCAGAACTGGCCTTCCTTCAGCACCCAGGTCACGGCCATGCCAGGCAGGCCGTCGGCGGTGGTCTCCAGTTTCGCGAGGCCGTTGGCGACGGATGGCAACGTCTCGCAGGTCTGGCACTCGCTGACCCAGTCGTGATTGAAGCGCACCAAAGAGCGGTGCGAAAACCCGAGCACGTAAGACTTGGCCACCGCGGCCTCGATGATCGGATTCAGGGTCGATGGATACTGGCTGACACCTATAGTGAGCATGTCGTGGCGGGTGCTGCCATCACTGGCGCCCGGGTCGGTCGTCGATTCAGGGTCCGAGCATGCGGTGAGTGCAAGCGCGCACAAGAACAGCAGGGCGAAGCGGACGTGGCTAGACATTAGGCTGGTGCCTCCTTGCGCTGCCCGAACCAAGCACCCTGGAACAAGCTTTGGAAAAGACTATATGCTTATTCGAAAAATATCCATGCGTAATGTTTTAGTGCAATTCTTTATTGCACTATAGGGCGAGGGCCAATCTGTGGATAGAGGCCCTTCTTCAAGGCCCGCTTCGTACGATCCCGATGGCTCTTAGAGCGGCCATTCATCTTGGTGTTAAACCACTCGGTGGTAATCACTTTGAACGAGTCGGCCGACTCCTGCTAGGAGACCAGCTTTCGGGCCTTCTTCACCTAGGAGGGGGCAATACCGTCGGCCAGTGCGGTGCGCGCCTGATCACGTTTATCACGAGCTTTGGCCAGAGACACATCGGGGTATACCCCCAATAGTGCCCCCCATTGGGGCTGCCATCGATTGGCAAGTATTAGTAAGCCATAGGAACGGAGAAACGTCAAAAGTCCTTGATAATCAGAGACATTTGATAACGTTTGGGAAGGATCGAGAATAACAAATGGTCGGTGTGAGAGGATTCGAACCTCCGACCCCTTCCTCCCGAAGGAAGTGCGCTACCAGGCTGCGCCACACACCGATATTTAAGGCCGGTACTATACCAAAAGGCTAGGGCGGCACCAATGCCAGGAGCGTCTGACCGCATGCTCCGGAGTGGAGATCAATACACCCCCGCCCAGCGCACTACCAACTGGCTGAAGATACTCAGGCCCATTACGATAGCAATCAGGATTAACAACAGGCGCATGGGGCGAAACGGCTTGCGTTCCACTGAATTGACCCCGCGCTTGATAAATTCATCAACACGCTCCTGGTCTTGCGGATAGAGGCGGTTCTGGTAGCTCTTGTCTTCTTCGTCAGGCATTTTCGGTATCAAAAAGAAAGGGAGAGTTGCTTGGTACGCATTCTCTCCCCTTGAGAGCGGAAAGTCACCCCACAGGGCAAGCTTCCCTCACAACAAGCTGCATCAGAAGTCGAACAGGGCTTCCGGCATCTGCATCAGGTTATCAGCACCCGACAGCATCACGTCCTTATGGGCAAGGGTACGCGGCAACAGCCTGTCGAAGTAGAAACGCGCGGTCATCAGTTTTGCCTCGTAAAACGATACATCACCGTCTGCCTCAGCAATTTTCTGCCTTGCGAGCACTGCCATACGCGCCCAGAAATAGGCCAGGGTGACATAGCCGCTGTACATCATATAGTCGACTGCAGCCGCTCCCGCCTCATCGGGATTTTCCATCGCCGACTCCCCGATTTTCATGGAGAGCGTCAGCCACTCTTCCTTGTATGCCTTCAACACGTTGATGAAGTCGGCGTCCTCAGTGGCGGTGTTGGCATCGCAGAACTCCTCGATCAGTGTGGTGAAGCCCAGCAGCAGCTTGCCGCCGCTACCGATCACCTTGCGGCCGAGCAGGTCCAGCGCCTGTATACCCGTTGTACCTTCATAGAGCATGGATATGCGCGCATCGCGCACGATCTGCTCCATACCCCACTCCTTGATGAAGCCGTGTCCGCCGTATACCTGGACGCCGATATTGGCGGCCTCGTAGCCGGTCTCCGTCACAAAGGCCTTACCGATAGGTGTAAGCAGCGCCATCAGGTCGTCCGCCGCCTTGGCCTGCTCTTTATTGCCCGCATCTACAATATCCCCAAGCTGTGCCAGGAAGTACAGGAACGCGCGACTCCCCTCGACCAGCGCCTTCTGAGTCAGCAACATGCGCCGCACATTGGGGTGAACGATAATGGGATCCGCCGGCCCCTCCGGGTTCTTTGGTCCGGTCAGGCTGCGCATCGCCAGACGCTCTTTGGCATAAGTCAGCGCGCCGGTAAAGGCCAGCTGGCCGTGGGCCAGGCCCTGGATCGCTGTACCGATACGGGCAGTATTCATGAACGTGAACATGCAGTTCAGACCCCTGTTGGGTGGCCCGATAAGATAGCCTGTGGCGCCATCAAAGTTCATTACGCAGGTCGCAGAGCCCTTGATGCCCATCTTCTTTTCGATAGAGGCACAGTTCACCGCGTTGCGCTCACCTACACTGCCGTCTTCGGCGACCTTGAACTTGGGTACGATGAACAGGGAAATACCCTTGGTACCCTTGGGCGCATCAGGCAGGCGGGCCAGCACGATATGCACAATGTTCTCGGCCATGTCGTGTTCGCCGGCGCTGATAAATATCTTGGTACCGCTAATGGCATAACTGCCATCGGCCTGGGGCTCGGCTTTGGTACGCAGCAATCCCAGGTCGCTGCCGCAGTGCGCTTCAGTCAGGCACATGGTGCCGGTCCAGGCACCCTCGACCAGCTTGGTCAGGTACTTTTCTTTCTGCTCCGGGTCACCGTGCTCCTCAATGGTTTTCACGGCGCCGTGGCTGAGTCCCGGGTACATCAGCCAGGACCAGTTGGCGGTACCGGCCATTTCGTTGATGATAATACCCATCAGGTTGGGCATGCCCTGCCCGCCCACGTCCACGCCCGCACTCAGTGCCGGCCAGCCGTTGGCTACATACTGTTGATAGGCGTCGGCAAATCCCTTGGGGGTTGTGACACCCTCTGGTGTCCAGTGACAACCCTCTTCGTCCCCGCTCTGGTTCAGCGGTGACAGTACGTTCTCGGAGAATTTGGCACCCTCTTCAACGATGGCGTTCATAAGGTCCGCGGTTGCTTCCTCATAGCCCGGCAGGGTCTGGTAAAGCTTCTCGGATTCGAGCAACTCATTCATTACAAAACTGATGTCGCGCAGGGGGGCCTTGTATGCTGGCATGGTAACTACCTCTAGTTTTTCTGGAAGTCTGGTGATTTTGCACGAGTGTGCGAAAAGAGCCATGTGTTCAGTGCACACATTTTGGGCTTTTCTGGCCTGAAGTCAAATACATTTTTGGCTCCCAGCAGCCTTCAAACCTTATAAAGCAGCTATATAGACCTGGATCAAGTTTTTTATAAGTGTGTACTTACTTACCCAGCAGGTCCGAGATCGAAAGGTGATCTGCAGCCGCCCGGGCATCAAACGGTGATATGGGTGGAATCTCCCCCAGCAGGGGAGCCGGAAGGCGATGTTTCAAAGTGTCCAGGTTTTCCGCATAGCAGGGCATCGCCTCCCCCGGTTGATTGGCGACCCAGCCCGCCAGCGGCAGCTGGTCCCGGGCTATCGCCTCGGCAGTCAACAGGGCGTGATTGATACAGCCCAGTCGCATCCCCACCACCAGAATCACCCCGAGCTGCAATTCTACGACAAGGTCAGCCAGGGTTTCCCGGGCACTGATCGGCACACGCCAGCCGCCCGCGCCTTCGATAATCACAAAGTCCGCGGTGCCGGACATAACACCCCGGCACAGGCCCGCCAGACGGCTGGCCTGCAGCGACCGACCCTCCTGCCGGGCTGCGATATGCGGCGCTATGGCTGCGGTCAGGGCGACCGGATTAACCTGCTCGTAGTCCAGGGGTTCGGTCATGCACTCCATCAGCTGCAGGGCATCTTCATTCTGGCCCGCAGCATCGCAACCAGCAGCTACCGGCTTTACCGCTGCGGTGCGCAGACCGGCCAGACCGGCCGCATGCAGCAGCGCACAACTGACGGCAGTCTTACCCACCTCCGTATCGGTGCCTGTCACAAACCAGGTTTTGGTCATACCTTATCCACCTCTCCAAAAAACACTTCGTAGGTTGCCGGCAACAGCCCGCCCTCGCGTCGGGTCTCATAGGCCTGCAACATGCCCAACAGGGTTTTCCGACTGGTCAATCCCGCGGGCCGACCACGATTCATGTTATGGGCGCCCAGCGCCTTAAGCTCTGACAGCAGCTCGCCCACCCGGGCGTAGCGCATGCAATGCCGCCGCGTGCACAGTGCCAGACCTATACCTGGAACCAGAGCAGCCGCAGCCTCCAGTGCCGCCGATGGCAAAAAGCTATTCACATGCTGATGCGCATCAACCGCCGCCCAGGCGTGACGCAGTTCATGCAAGGTGTCCGGGCCCAGCGTGGTAAAAACGCAACGACCACCCGGTTTCAACACCCGCGCGATCTCGGCAAAGAGCAGCTCCGGGCGGTGACACCACTGGATTGCCAGGCTACTGAATACGAGGTCCACCGAGTCGCTTGCCAGGGGCAGCGATTCGGCGTCGCCAACCAGCCATGTACTGTCGTTTGTGGTGCGTGCCCGGGCGTACTCGACCATGCCCTGGGCAAGATCCAGGCCGATCAGGGCGGCTCCGGGAAAACGGGCCCGCAGTTCGGGCTGGAAGAACCCGGTGCCACACCCCAGATCCAGCACCACGGCGGGAGACTCCTGCGGCCTGCGATCAAGCACCTCCAGCAACTGGCGACCCACATCCTGCTGCAACTTTGCCACCGAATCATAGGAGTGCGCCGCGCGGCTGAAGGAAGAGGCGACCTCCTTTTTGGCGGGCCCCGCCTCGTTGATGACACGTTCGTCAAGCAGGCCTGCGCCAGCCAGAAACTCACGGGTGCTGGCGGCAAGCCTGTCGGCACTCACCAGGGGCGCCACGTGGCTTGCAGCTGGCAGTATCTCTACCCGGGCGAGCACAACACCGGATAGCAATTGTCTCAAAGCCGGCTCTAGCGCCGCAGGCGCCAGGCCGTCATTTGCCGCCAGCAGATGCAATTGCGGCTGTCCGAGCTTCTGCACCAGCTGGCGTTGGTCCAGTTGCGCGAGCCATGCCAGACCTGCCAGTAATTCGTTTCCCGCCGGCCCCGACCGCTGGTTCTGCAATTGCCGACAAAGCTGGCGAGGTCGCTGCGCTCCGCCTGCCTGCAAGGTGTCAAAACGCCTCAGCGCAGCGGGCGTGTCAGCCATACAACTGGCCTGGAACTGCGCAAATGTACCCGCGTCCATACCGGGCCAGTCAGCGTCCGCAACAAAACGCACATTGCTGCATACGGTCACCACTGCTGCCACCCGCCGGGGACTGCGGGCTGCCAGCTCCAGTGCCAATTGCCCACCCAGCGACCAACCCAGGTATACCGCGCGCTCTGGCGCGGCGGCAAGAATTGCTGCCAGCACATCCGCCAATTCGAATTCGTCAGCCTGACCCAACGCCGGGGCGCAGCCAGGCACATTGAGCAAGGTGACATTTGCCCAATCGCGCACCGATGCCAACAGCGGGCGCCAGATCTCGCGGTTACTGCCCCAGCCATGCAGCAGCACCAGCTCCTGCTCCGCCGCCCTGGTCGCACTCAGGTATTCCGGGTTGAGATACACCTCAGCGGCCTATCGGGCAGTGGCCCAGTTGCTCCAGCAACTGGTCTACCTGGGCTTCGCTGTGGGCTGCGGTTATGGTGATGCGCAGGCGGGAGGTGCCCGCGGGAACGGTAGGCGGCCTGATCGCTCCGATCAGGAAACCTTTTGCCTTGAGTCTTGCGCTGAGGCCAAGCGCCTCATCGGCGTCACCGACCAGCAGGGGCTGGATGGCACTGGCGGACTCTACGAGCGGAAGACCCAACTGCCTGGCGCCCTCGCGAAAGCGCGCAATCAACTGCCCCAGGTGGTCCCGGCGCCAGGATTCCTCTCGCAATAATGCGAGTGACTCCAGGCTGGCAGCCGCTATCGCGGGAGGCAGTGCAGTGGTGTAAATATAGGTTCGTGCCTGCTGTATCAATGTCTCTATCAGCAGCTCGCTGCCCGCTACAAATGCACCTGAGGTGCCCAGTGCCTTGCCCAGAGTGGCCATCAGCACCGGCACCGCCCCGGCATCCAGACCCGCAGCTTCCGTACTGCCGGCACCGCGCGGCCCCATGACTCCAAACCCGTGGGCATCATCCACCATCAGGCAGGCCTGGTGACGCGAACAGCTTGCCGCCAGTTGCTCCAGCGGCGCAGTATCACCATCCATACTGAAGACACCGTCCACTGCCACCAGCTTCACCCCGTCAGCCCGGGCAAGCTTGCGCTCCAGCGCAGGCACATCGTTGTGGCCAAAGCGCTGGAAACGGGCACCGCTGTGCAACCCGCCATCGAGCAACGACGCGTGGTTGAGCCGATCTTCAAAAACGTGGTCACCGCGTTGCAGCAGGCTGGTGAGAATTCCCATATTGGCCATGTAGCCACTGGAAAAAAGCAACGCACGGGGCCGGCCGGTAAACTCTGCGAGGGCATCCTCAAGCTGATGATGCACGGCGCTGTGGCCACACACCAGGTGAGAGGCACCGCTGCCGACACCATAAAGGGCCCCCGCCCGCTGAAACGCCCCGATCACCCGGGGATGGGCCGCGAGGCCCAGGTAATCATTGCTACAGAAATTAAGGTACTGCCGGCCCTCGCATTGCACCAGGGGTCCCTGGGCAGATTCCAGCGTCAGCCGGTGGCGATACAGGTGGTTTTCGCGGCGCAGGGCCAGCCCCGCGCTGAGGCGATCGGCGAGTGGCCCCATTGGTTCAGGCTAGCTGGCGCCGCTAGCAGTGGCGTCGTAGAAATGGGGACTGGGAGTGGCCGGGACCTGCTCCACATGGCGCTGCTCAGGCGCAATACCCAACCGTCCGAACAGGTCCATATCCTTATTGGCCCTGGGATTCGGGGTGGTCAGCAGTTTCTCTCCGTAAAAAATGGAGTTGGCACCGGCAAAGTAAGCCAGCGCATGCATCTGCTCATTCATTTCCTCTCGGCCAGCCGAAAGGCGCACATGGGATGCGGGCATCATAATGCGCGCCACCGCGATAGTACGGATGAATTCGAAGGGATCCAGGTCGGCCTCGTCGGCCAGTGGCGTGCCCTTCACCCGCACCAGCATATTCACCGGCACGCTCTCCGGGTGGTGAGGCAGGTTGGCCAGCTGCTGCAACAGGCCCGCGCGATCACTTTGTTGTTCGCCCATACCCACGATCCCGCCGCTGCAGACCTTCATGCCGGCATCACGTACATGATCCAGGGTCTCAAGCCGATCCTGGTAAGTGCGGGTGGTAATGACATCGCCGTAGAATTCCGGGGAGGTATCCAGGTTGTGGTTGTAGTAGTCCAGGCCCGCGTCGGCAAGCTCACTGGCCTGTTCCGGAGTCAGCATGCCAAGGGTCATACAGCTTTCCAGCCCGAGCTCACGCACGCCCTTGACCATGGCGACCACATGGGGCATATCGCGCTGCTTCGGTGACCGCCAGGCGGCCCCCATACAGAACCGCGTTGCACCGCTTTCACGGGCCGCCCGGGCCTGCTCCAGCACCTTTTCAACTTCCATCAACTTCTCTACTTCCAACCCGGTTTCATAGCGGGTGCTCTGGGGGCAGTAGGCGCAGTCTTCCGGGCAGGCGCCGGTTTTGATGGAAAGCAATGTGCTTACCTGCACCTCATTCGGGTCAAAATAACGGCGATGAATGGTCTGTGCCTGGAACAACAGGTCGTTGAAAGGCAGGGCAAACAACGCCTCCACTTCCCGGCGCGACCAGTCGTGTCGTATCTCATTGTTTTTATTTGTATTTTCAGATGGCGCTACTGCACTTACAGAGGACATGGCAAACCTGATCAGGGAAAAAAGAGGACCCCTAATGATACGGGTGGCAACAGCTCTGTCAACCGAGAGGACCAGTCATGGTTAACAAGAAGGCGAGGGATTTGTTCAGTGGTCTGTTCCCCCAGTACTGCGCCCTGTGCGAATTGCGCAGTAATCAGCCGCTGCCGCTATGTTGTGACTGCGCACTGGAACTCCAGGCCAACTCCCATTGCTGCTGCCGCTGTGCCATACCACTTCCCACCACGTCCCGGCACAACCCTGCAACCCCCTGCGGCACGTGCCAGCGCGATCCGCCGCCATTTGACCGGGTGATAGCCCCCTGGCTTTACTGCGAACGACTGGCGCACCTGATCCAGCGCTGGAAGTTCCACCGGGAGCGGCGGCTGACCCCAATGCTGACCAGCCTCTTCCTGCAACGCAATGAGCCCGGTTGCGTCGACGCTCTCATTCCCGTACCCCTGCACTGGCGACGCCTGCTGCAACGGGGTTTTAACCAATCGGAGTTGTTCTGCCGGCAGCTGCAAGCACTGCAGCCCGACCTGCGGGCCGCCAGGCTGGATCACCGCGGGGTACGCCGCGACCGCGCGACGCCCGCCCAGTCCGGCATGAGCGCGGCTCAACGCCGGCGCAATCTCGGGGGTGCCTTTACAGTGCGGAACCGCTATGACAACCTGCGCGTCGCTATCGTGGATGACGTGTTCACCACGGGTGCCACCGCAACGGCCATGGCGAGCGCGCTGCGTCGCGCCGGTGCCGGCCATATCGAGGTATGGTGCCTGGCGCGAACACCGGCACCAGGCAGTTGAACCCCCTGAAAGGGGCCCACAACACCGGACATATAGATGCGCTACCTTCTGTTGCTGATGCTGTTAATTAGCAGCCAGGCCAATACGTCCGACCCGCTCCGGGTGGCCGTGGCGGCGAATTTCCGCGCCACGCTGCAACAGCTCACGGACCTGTTTGAGCAACGCTCAGGCTATCGCGTGGTGCTGAGCTCGGGCTCAACCGGGGTGCTCTACAGCCAGATATTGTACGGCGCACCTTTCGATATATTCTTCGCAGCAGACAGGGCCTCTACCGAAAAACTGGCGGCGGGAGGCGTTCGGGATACCTTGGGCCAGCCCTTCTGCTATGCCCGGGGCGCGCTGGTGCTGGCTGGGGGCGATGGCAGCGCGGCGCAACTGGCCGACCCCACCCTGAGCCTGGCCATCGCCAATCCCACCACAGCGCCCTATGGCGAAGCGGCACTGGCTGTCCTGGCGCGACCCGAATTTGCCGCGGGCACCCCCCGCAAGCTGGTCCGCGGAACAAATGTCGTCCAGGCGCTACAGTTCTGGCGCAGCGGTGGCACCGACCTGGCCCTGCTGCCAATGGCGCTGGTACCCGGCGCCACGCCAATACCCGAGGCCTGGCACCTGCCACTGGAACAGTTTGCCATCACCCTGTCCCCGGTCGAGGCCAACCCCGCGCTCGCCAGCTACCTGAAGTGGATAAGAAGTGATACGGTGCGCACACTGATTTCAGATGCGGGCTACAAACCTTGCCCTTGAGTGCTGCCGAGCTTGACGCGATATACCTGACCATCGCCCTGGCCTCGATTACCACGGTGCTGCTGCTCATAGTGGGCACACCCCTGGCCTGGTGGTTGTCCCGGAAAAAAGCCAACTGGCCCGCCCTGGTGGAGGCGCTGGTCGCCATGCCACTGATCCTGCCGCCCACTGTGCTGGGTTTCTACCTGCTACTGTTGTTTGCACCAAACACCGCCCTGGGCTCATTCTGGCAGCAGCTGACCGGCACCCAGCTTGCATTCAGCTTCAGCGCACTGGTGATAGGCTCCGTTATTTACTCACTACCCTTCGTGGTGCAACCACTGCAGGCTGCATTCCAGCGAGTGCCCGATGACCTGCTCAAGGTGGCGGCGACTCTGGGAGCCGGGCCCTGGGACCAGTTCCGCTCTGTGGTGATGCCCCTCACCCGACGCAGTTTCATCACGGCTGCCAGCCTGGGATTTGCCCACACCGTGGGAGAGTTCGGTGTGGTTTTGATGATAGGTGGCAACATACCCGGGGAAACCCAGGTACTCTCCATCGCGCTATATGACTATGTGGAGTCCCTGCAGTTTGACGAGGCACATCGCCTGGCGGGAGGCCTGATGGCCTTTTCCCTGGCGCTGCTGTTCCTGCTCTACCGAAGAGACCGACGAGACAGCTGGCGGGTGCAGGCATGAACAAGCTGGCCCTGCGCCTCGACTGCCCCGGGCATGACAACTTCCGGCTACAGCTGGCCTGTGACCTGCCAGCCAGTGGCGTGACCGCGATATACGGGCCAAGCGGCAGCGGCAAGAGCACCCTGCTTGACTGTATAGCCGGCCTGCGCCGGCCCGCCGCGGGGGGCTCCGTGCGCTTTCGCGGCGAAAGCTGGCTGGAGCAGGGCACTTTTGTCCCCCCATGGGAACGGCGTGTCGCTTACGTTTTCCAGGACGCGCGCCTGTTCCCTCACCTCAATGTGCAGCAGAACCTGGACTACGCGGCCACCAGGCGCAGTTCAGGCAACGGTGCTGACCTTGAGCAGGTAATCCACTGGCTGGAGCTGGAAAACCTGCTTCACCTTAACCCCGCCGTTCTCTCTGCAGGCCAGAAGCAGCGGGTAGCCATAGGCCGGGCCCTGTTATCATCGCCGCAGCTTTTACTACTGGACGAGCCGCTGGCCAATCTCGACCACGCAGCCAGCCAGCAATGCCTTGCCTACCTGCAACAACTGGCCCGGCAACTGGAGTTGCCCATGCTCTACGTGAGCCATGACATCGAAGAGGTAAGCCAGCTGGCAGATCACCTGGTATTGCTGGAGCACGGCGCACTGGTCACCCAGGGGGCCCTGCTGGACCTGTGCGGTCGGCTCGATACACAGCTGTCCCACGAGGAACAGGCGGCCGCAATTGTCCTGGGTACCGTCAGGGGCCACGATCCCGACTTCGGCCTTACCGAGCTGGAAGTTGAAGGGGAAACCCTGCTGGTAGGCCAACAGCATCAGGCTACGGGACAGAAGCGACGGCTGCGAGTGCCGGCGCGAGATGTCAGCGTGTGCCGGCAAAAACCCCATGACAGCAGCATTCTGAACATTCTTCCGGTCAAGCTGATCCAGATGGAGGCCGATGGCGCCGCCCGGGTCTTGTTGCGACTGGCCCTGGGCTCCCAGTACCTGCTGGCGCGCATCACCCGCAAATCCGCCAACCGACTGGACCTGCAAACAGGCGACGACCTGTTCGCCCAGATCAAGAGCGCCGCCCTGTTGATGGAGTCTAACGATCGCCATGAGTGAACATCCCTACGACCGCCTTGGACCCGACATGGTTATCGACGCTGTGGAGTCCGCCGGCTACCTCAGCGATGCGAGATTGCTGGCACTTAACAGCTATGAAAACCGGGTCTACCAGGTTGGCATTGAAGACAGCGTGCCGCTGATCGCAAAATTCTATCGCCCCGAGCGGTGGACCGATGCCCAGATCCTGGAGGAACATGCTTTCAGCCTGGAACTGCAGTCAGCCGAGATCTCTGTGGTGGCCCCCATGGTGGATGATCGGGGTAATACTCTTCACGAATTCGACGGCTTTCGATTCGCCCTGTTCAAGCGACGAGGCGGCCATCCGCCAGAGCTGGATAATTTCGATAACCTGCTGGTCCTGGGCAGGACCCTGGGCCGCATCCACGCCGTGGGCAGGGCAAGCCAGTTCCAGGTGCGCCAGCAAATTACCGTCGAGCGCATGCTCACCCAAAGCCGCGAATTCCTGCTGGAGGGCTTCATCCCGCAATCCCTGGTTCCGGCCTACAGCACGCTCACCGCCGACCTTCTGCAAGCGGTCTCGGCCATTTATGCTGAGGTAAAAGCCAGCGATATGATCCGCATCCACGGTGACTGCCATGTCGGCAATATCCTGTGGCGCGATGACACCGCCCATTTCGTCGATCTGGACGACTGTTGCACGGCTCCCGCAATTCAGGATCTGTGGATGTTCATGAGTGGCGAGCGCCATTACCGCCAACTGCAACTGGCCGAGTTGGTGGAGGGCTATTCAGAATTCTGCGACTTCGACCCGCGCCAGCTGCGCTGGATAGAGGCGCTGCGCACATTGCGTATCATCCACTACGCCGCCTGGCTGGCCAGGCGCTGGAACGACCCGGCGTTCCCGCACAGCTTCACCTGGTTCAATACCGAGCGCTACTGGGCCGACCATATTCTGGAGCTTAGAGAGCAGATGTCGGCACTGCAGGAAGAGCCCCTGCAGTTATTGTAAAGGCTCGCATCAGCCGCGTGATGCCGGGTACACAACCGACCACAACCAGCGCCACAGCGTGTTCCCCTCCAGCACCTCCCGGTTGATGGCATCGAAAAAGCGCTCCAGCTCGGCCGGGTCCTTGAAATACTCCATGCGGGTGACAAAGCCGCGCTCCGGGTCCAGTTCTTTTACGACTTTGGCCGGGTTGCCGGCCACCACGACGTTGGCGGGAACATCTTTTGTAACCACTGCGCGAGCTGCCACTACACTGTTCTCGCCAATAGTGACGCCTTTGAGCACGGTGGAGTGGTCGCCCAGCCAGACATTGTCGCCAATGGTAACCGGTGTGGCCCTGTCGTCGCGCACCGTGCGGTCATAAATTGTGTGCCAGTCGGAGTCGGTAACATAGCTGCCGTTGGCCAGCATCACACCATTGCCGATGGTTATCTGGTCACTGGCGCTGATACGCGAGCCGGGACTCATCAGCACGCAGTCGCCAATCTGTACCCGACCCTCGCCCTCTTCGCGCCCCCAGACGCCGATTTCAACCCGCTGGCCCGGCTCCCCTATAGCGGTAAAGCTGCGGCCAATTGTTATATTGTTGCCGGAAATATGAACATACCAGGGCTTCATGATGGTGTGGTGAGGTCCCAGCGATGCACACTCAGGGCGCAGGAAATACTCCGCATACCAGTGCCGGAAATTGAGGTAGGCCTTCTTCAGCCAGTAGGGGCGCAAGTCTTCGCGCATGGGCGAACTCCGTCGTCGGTAGATGTGTTGATTATGGGGCGCTATCATCGCAGCGGCACTGACCAACATCAAACCCACCGTGGTAATAACCACTGACAGGAAGGATACCGGCGCTTTTGCAAGAAACATCACGCCGCCCCACCAGTAACCAGCCCCACCTGCACCCGCGGCTTGCAGAAACGGTTGCTCGAAACCTGCAATACCGCTCGCAAAAGCCTGTGGCCCGCCACAGTGTCGCAGCCTTTGAGTTGTTGCTGGCTGAACTCGCGCAGCGGCCACGGCCATTGGTGCTGGACTCTTTCTGCGGCACCGGGCACAGCACTGCCGCGCTTGCCGGGCGCCACCCCGGGCACCTGGTGGTGGGCATCGACAAATCCAGCGCCAGGCTTGAACGGCACCCCGCGACATCACCTGACAATTACCTGCTGCTGCGGGCTGACTGTGAAGCCCTGTGGCAATTACTGGGCAGGGAGCAGATAGGCGTCGACCACCACTACATGCTGTATCCCAATCCATGGCCCAAGGCAAAGCATCTGCAGCGCCGGGTACACGGCAGCGCCGGCTTCTACTGGCTGGTACAGCTCGCAGCCAACGCTGCAGTGGGTGAGGGCCGGATCGAGCTGCGCAGCAACTGGCAAACCTATGTGGAGGAGTTTGGCATCGCTATGCACCTGGCGGGTTGCCGCGGTATCGTCACCCGCGTTCAGCCCGAGCCTCCACTGAGCCTGTTTGAACACAAGTACCGGGACAGCGGACATGAATTGTGGGCGTTTACCGGCAAGGTTGTGGAATCCTGGCGCCCGCCATCTGATCCGGGCTAGCTTACCCCGTAGCTGTATCAGCGGCTGGCCGGCCACACCTCGCCGGCCACACCTCGCCGGCCACACCGTGACGAATGGTCGCTTCTGGGCTACAGTGCCATACTGATACTGAGGTGATTTATGTCTGAACCATCCCAAGACCCCCTGTGGGCCCGCATCCGCGAGGAGACGGCCCGGCACGCAGCAGAGGAGCCGATACTGGCGAGCTTCCTGCATGCCACAATCCTGAACCATACCGAGCTGGAAGATGCCCTGAGCTTTCACCTGGCCAACCAGCTGGACAGCGCCACCGCATCCTCCCTGTTACTGCGGGAAGTCATCCTGCAGGCTTTCGAAAGTGACCCGGCGATCCACCAGGCTGTAAGGGATGACCTGATGGCTGTGATGGAAAGGGACTCCGCCTGCCATGAGCTCTATATACCCTTTCTTTACTTCAAGGGCTTTCACGCCCTGCAAACCCAGCGAGTGGCCCACTGGCTGTGGCGGGGGGGGCGTGAACCCCTGGCCCTGTTTTTCCAGAACCGCATGTCCACCTGCTTCGGCGTCGATATACACCCGGCCGCACGCATGGGCAGGGGCATCATGCTCGATCACGCCACGGGCCTTGTGATAGGTGAAACTGCTGTGGTGGGAAACAATGTGTCAATCCTGCAATCAGTCACCCTGGGCGGTACCGGCAAGGACGAGGGCGACCGCCACCCCAAAATCTGCGACGGCGTGCTGATCAGTGCCGGGGCCAAAATCCTGGGCAATATCTGTGTGGGGGAGGGTGCGAAAGTCGGTGCCGGCAGCGTGGTACTGGAAAACGTACCGGCTCACACCACGGTAGCCGGCGTGCCGGCAAAAGTTGTCGGGCGCCCCTCCAGCGATCAACCGGCCCTGGAAATGGAACACGATTTTTGCTGCGACGAGGCAGCTGCCCGGCAAGAGGTGGGTTGAAAGCCGCTAGTGGCTATACCGCTGACTGATGATACCGGGGCGAGAGTTCCTGCACAGCGTCGACAAATGCGGTGACATGATCCGGATTGACCCCGGGTGTTATACCGTGGCCCAGGTTAAACACGTGTCCGGGGCCATTGCCATAGGCGGCCAGGATAGCCGCCACCTCTTCCCTGATGCGGGCGGGTGACGCGAACAGCATGCTGGGATCCATATTGCCCTGCAGGGCTACCCGATCGCCAATCAATTGCCGGGCGACGCCTATGTCGGTGGTCCAGTCGATACCTACCGCCTGGGCACCGCAGCCGGCAATAGTATCCAGCCACTGGCCACCGCCCTTGGTAAACACAATAACCGGGACCGCGCGACCATCAGCCTCGGTGGGCAAACGGGCGATTATCCTGCTCATATAGTCCAGGGAGAACTCACGATAGCCTGCGGCGCTCAGGCTGCCACCCCAGGTATCGAAGATCTGCACAGCCTGGGCGCCAGCCCGGATCTGGGCGGACAGGTAGTCGCCAACGGCATCCGCCAACAGGGACAATAGCGCGTGCATCAGCCGGGGCTGGTCATAAGCCATGGCCTTGACCCTGGCAAAATCCTTTGATGAGCCGCCTTCGACCATATAGGTGGCGAGCGTCCATGGGCTGCCGGTAAATCCAATCAAAGGCACCTGACCATTCAGCTCACGCCGAATCGTGCGCACCGCGTTCATTACATAGTCCAGGTCGTCCTCGGCCACAATCTTGTTGAGCCCGGCGAGATCGGCCTCACTGCGCACCGTCTTGCGAAAGCGCGGTCCCTCGCCCTCTTCGAAATACAGCCCCAGTCCCAGCGCGTCAGGGATGGTCAGGATATCGGAAAACAGGATTGCGGCATCCATGGGGTAGCGACGCAGGGGCTGCAGCGTAACCTCGCAAGCGAGCTCAGCATTCTTGCAAAGATCCAGGAAGGACCCCGCCTGCTGCCGGGTCGCCCGATACTCGGGCAAATAGCGGCCGGCCTGCCTCATCATCCAGATCGGGGTGCGGTCCACAGGTTGCCGCAGCAGGGCGCGCAGGAATCGGTCGTTCTTCAGTTCACTCATGGGGGACTATGGCCTTGTGCTGCTGGTTAGACTTCCAGGAAATCGAGTATGCCCTCGGCCGCCTGGCGACCTTCCCAAATGGCAGTGACTACAAGGTCCGAGCCACGCACCATATCACCGCCGGCAAAGACTTTGGGGTTGCTGGTCTGGAAATTGAACTGCTGGGCCTCGGGAGCAACTACACCGCCCCAATCGTTGGTCTGCACCTCGATGTCCTCCAGCCACTTGGGCGGATCAGGCTGGAACCCGAACGCGATAATCACCGCATCTGCTTCCAGCACGACCTCACTGCCGGGTATGGGGCTGGGACGTCGCCGGCCATCAGCGTCGGGCTCGCCCAGTTTGGTTTTCACCACTTTCACGCCACAGGCCTGGCCAAAGTACTCCACGATTTCCAGGGGTTGCCGGTTGTAAAGGAACTCCACCCCTTCCTCGGTGGCATTTTTCACTTCACGCCGCGAGCCCGGCATATTCTGCTTGTCCCGACGGTAGGCGCATATCACGTGTTCCGCCTGCTGCCGCACGGCGGTGCGCACGCAATCCATGGCGGTATCACCACCACCAAGGACAATCACCCGCTTGCCCTTGAGATTGACATAGGCATCGGCGGGCTGCTCAAAGCCCAGGTTGTGGTTCACATTACCGACCAGGTAGGGCAGGGCTTCGTAGACGCCCGGCAGGTTTTCCCCGGGGAAATCACCACGCATATACTTGTAGGTGCCCATACCCATGAAGACCGCATCGAACTGTTCGAATATCTCGTTGATGGTAATGTCCTTGCCCACCTCGGTATTCAGTCTGAACTCTATACCCATTTCCTCGAATATCTCGCGGCGGCGAACCATCACTTCTTTTTCGAGCTTGAATTCCGGTATCCCGAAAGTGAGCAGACCACCAATCTCCGGGTAGCGGTCAAATACCACAGGCTTGACCCCGCTGCGCGTCAGCACATCGGCACAGCCGAGTCCCGCCGGACCCGCACCGATAATTGCGACAGTCTTGCCCGTCGGGACCACGCCGGACATATCCGGTCGCCAGCCCATCGCCAGGGCCGTATCGGTAATATATTTCTCGGAAGCGCCAATAGTCACCGCGCCAAAACCGTCATTGAGCGTGCAGGCGCCCTCACACAGCCGGTCCTGTGGGCAAACCCGGCCACAGACCTCGGGCAGAGTGTTGGTCTGATGGCTGAGCTCCGCAGCCTCGAACAGGTTGCCCTCTGCCACCAGTTTCAGCCAGTTGGGGATAAAATTGTGTACCGGGCACTTCCACTCGCAGTAGGGGTTGCCGCATTCCAGGCAGCGGTGGGACTGATCGGCCACCTGTTCCTGCGTATAGGGTTTATAGATTTCAACATATTCCGTTTTGCGCGTGCGCAGAGTCTTCTTGTCGGGATCATTGCGACCGACGTCTATAAACTGGAAGTTGTTCTCCAATCTTTTACTCATAGCCTTTTCCTAGTCTGTGTTGCGCAACCGCGACAATAGACGGTCAAAGTCAGCTGCCTTGGGTTTCACCAGCCAGAACTTGCCAACGTAGTCTTCAAAGTTTTCCAGCAGCTCAGTGCCCCATCCCGATTGGGTTTCTACCACAAATTCCCGGACGTTGGCACGCAGGTGATTGCGGTAGGGCTCCATATATTCGGCACTGACGCGGTGAATTTCCACCAGCTCGTGGTTGTACTTGTCAATAAAGGTGCGATCCTGGTCCAGCACGTAGGCGAAACCGCCCGTCATACCCGCCCCGAAATTGACTCCGGTGGGGCCCAGCACCGTAATCACGCCGCCGGTCATGTACTCGCAGCAGTGATCCCCGGCGCCCTCGATCACCGCGTGAGCACCACTATTACGCACCCCGAACCGCTCGCCGGCGATGCCGGCCGCGAACAGGCGGCCACCGGTGGCGCCGTAAAGGCAGGTGTTGCCGATAATGACAGTTTCCCGGGATTCAAATTCGCTGTTGCGAGGAGGGTAGATCACCAGCTTGCCGCCGGCCATACCCTTGCCCACATAGTCGTTGGAGTCCCCTTCCAGATACATATGCAGGCCGCCGGCATTCCACACACCAAAACTCTGGCCAGCAGTTCCCGACAAGCGCAGCACCAGCGGCGGCGCGGAGTCCATACCGGTATTGCCATGGCGACGGGCTATCTCGCCCGATAGCCGCGCACCAATCGACCGGTCGCAGTTGGTCACTTCAAATTCGAATTCGCCGCCGCTTTTGGACTCAATCGCCGCCAGGGTGGCCGCCAGCATCTCTTCGGCTTTCTCGCCGCGATCAAACGGCACGTTGGACGCCACCTGGCAAAACTCCGGCTGTCCCTCTGCCTCGGTCGACTTGTGCAGGATAGGTGAGAGGTCCAGCTTACCCTGCTTCGCGGTATCACCGGGCAGCAACTCCAGCAGGTCGGTTCTGCCGATCAGCGCCTCCAGTGAGGGAACGCCCAACAGGGCGAGCCACTCGCGCGTCTCCGTCGCCACGAAAGTGAAGAAATTAATCACCATCTCCACGGTGCCATTGAAGTGGTCATCCCGTAGTTTCTGGTTCTGGGTTGCCACGCCCGTGGCGCAGTTGTTGAGGTGACAGATACGTAAGTACTTACACCCGAGTGCCACCATAGGAGCGGTGCCAAAGCCGAAACTCTCGGCTCCCAGGATCGCTGCCTTGATCACGTCCAGACCCGTTTTCAAGCCACCATCGGCCTGCAGACGGATCAGGCCCCGCAGGTGATTACCCCGCAGGGTCTGCTGCACCTCCGCCAAACCCAGTTCAAAAGGCGAGCCGGCATAGCGGATGGATGTGAGGGGGCTTGCGGCGGTGCCACCGTCATAACCAGAAATGGTAATCAGGTCTGCATAGGCTTTTGCCACCCCTGCCGCAATGGTGCCCACCCCGGGCTCTGACACCAGCTTGACCGATACCAACGCCGTGGGATTGACCTGCTTCAAATCAAAAATCAGCTGGGCCAGGTCTTCAATGGAATAAATGTCGTGGTGCGGGGGAGGTGAAATCAGCGTCACCCCGGGCACCGAATAGCGCAGCTTGGCGATCAGGTCATTGACCTTGCCGCCCGGTAGCTGGCCACCTTCGCCGGGCTTTGCGCCCTGGGCGACCTTGATCTGCAGTACCTCTGCATTGACCAGGTAGTGCGGGGTTACACCAAACCGGCCAGAAGCTATTTGCTTGATCTTGGACATTCGCTCGGTGCCAAAGCGCGCTGGATCCTCACCCCCTTCCCCCGAGTTGGAGCGTGCACCCATTCTGTTCATAGCCGCCGCCAGAGCCTGGTGAGCTTCGGGGCTCAGCGCGCCCAACGACATCCCCGCCGAATCAAACCGCGGCAGAATTTTTTCAATGGGCTCTACCTCATCCAACGCCAGGGCTTTATCGGCTTTCACCGGCTTCATCAAGTCTCTCAATGTGGCGACCGGGCGATCATTGACAAGGGAGGTGTAGCGCTGGTAAATCGCATAATCTCCGCTGGCGACCGCCTGCTGCAGGGTCATTACCACGTCGGGGTTGAAGGCGTGATACTCCTGCCCATGGACATACTTGAGCAGGCCACCCTGCTCAAGACCCTTGCGCAAGGTCCAGGCCCTGCGCGCCAACGCTTTCTGGTCCTCCTCCAGTTCATAAAAATCGGCGCCACCGATTCTTGAAGAAACACCGCGGAAGGCCTTATCAACTACCTCAGGCGCAAGGCCAACGGCCTCGAACAGCTGGGCACCCCGGTAGGAACTGACGGCGGAAATGCCCATTTTGGACATGATCTTGAGCAATCCCTTGTTGATGCCTTTACGATAATTCTTGTAACAGGCACTGGGCTCGCCAAGTACTTCGCCGCTGCGGATAAGATCTTCCAGCACGCTATAGGCCAGGTAGGGGTAAACGGCGGTCGCGCCAAACCCGATCAAACAGGCGATCTGGTGCGAATCCCTGGCGCTGCCCGTTTCCACCACCATATTGGCATCCACCCGCAGCCCCTTCGCAATCAGGTGATGGTGCACTGCACCTGCGGACAACAGGCTATGGATAGGCAGGCGACCTTTGTCTATGGCCCGGTCGGAGAGGATCAGAATCGAGGTGCCCTCGCGCACTGCCTGCTCGGCATCCACCGCCATATCGGCGACAGCCTGTTGCAGGTCTTTCTCAGCGGGGTTGTAGGTGCAATCAATTCTTTGGGATACAAATCCCGGACGGTTCAGTTGCAACAGGGTAGTGAATTTGCCCTGGGACAACACCGGCGAGGACAGGATAACCCGGTCCGCATGGTCCGGGCCTTCCAGGAAAATATTCTTTTCGCCACCCAGATCGGTTTCCAACGACATCACGATAGTCTCCCGCAGGGGATCTATCGGCGGGTTGGTCACCTGGGCAAATTTCTGCCGAAAATAATCGTACAGTGAGCGCTCCAACCGGGACAGTACGGCCATAGGTGTATCGTCACCCATGGAGCCCACGCCCTCGTTGCCGGATTCCGCCAGCGGTCGCAACACCTGGTCACGCTCCTCGAAGCTCACCTGGAACATTTTCATATAACTGTTCAGCCGGGTCGAATCGATGTCGGTGGCCAACTCCCCACCGAATGTTCCCTCGATGCGCTGGGCTTTTTCCTTGAGCCAGCGCTTGTAAGGCTGGCTGCTCTTCAGGCGATTGTCGATCTCATCATTCTGCAGCAACTCGCCCGTCTGGGTGTCGACCATCAGAATCTGGCCGGGGCCCACTCTGCCCTTGGCGATCACGTCTTCGCTCTTGTAGGGGTGAGTGCCCACTTCGGATGCGAGCGTGATAAAACCGTCTTTGGTAGTCACCCACCTGGCGGGGCGCAGGCCGTTGCGATCAAGCAGGCAGACGGCGTAACGACCGTCGGTTAATACGATCCCGGCCGGGCCATCCCAGGGCTCCATATGCATGGAGTGGTATTCATAGAAAGCCTTCAGCTCCGGGTCCATAGACTCGATATTCTGCCAGGCAGGCGGAATCAACATACGCAGAGCCCGCGCCATATCCACCCCACCCGTGAGCAGCACATCCAGCATATTGTCTAGACTGGATGAATCCGAACCGGTGCGGTTAACCAACGGCGCGATGGCCTGAATATCCGGAAGCCTGTCGGTCTCAAACCGGGCCGTGCGGGCATCTGCCCAGTTGCGGTTCCCTTCAATGGTATTGATCTCGCCATTGTGGGCGAGCAATCGGAACGGCTGGGCCAGGGGCCAGCGCGGCATGGTATTGGTAGAAAATCGCTGGTGGAACACACAGATAGCGGTTTCCAGACGTTCGTCATCAAGATCGAGATAGAAGCGCGGCAGATCGACGGGCATGACCAGCCCCTTGTAGGCGATGACCTTGCCCGACAGGCTGCAAATATAGAACTCTGCATCTTCCTCGCTGGCAATCTCTGCCTTGCGCCGGGCGACGAAGAGTTTGGACGCCAAATCCTCATCGGACACGCCCGAGGCATCTATAAAGAGCTGCTCAATAACAGGCAGGCTGGCCAGGGCTATAGAGCCGCAGACGGTGCTGTCAGTTGGCACCACTCGCCAGCCCAGTACACGCAAGCCCTGGTCACAGATCGCCTGCTCAGTTGCCTTACGCGCACGGGCCGCGAGTTCAGGGTCCCTGTTCAGGAAGATCTGGCCCACGCCGAACTGGTCGCCCGGCCCTGCGCCAAAACACTCCATGGCAAGCGTACGCATGAAACCGACCGGCATCTGCATAAGAAGGCCACACCCGTCACCGGTCTTGCCATCCGCCGCAATCCCGCCGCGGTGTGTCATGCAGGTCAGGGATTCTATCGCCGTACGCAGCAGGCGATGGCTGGCTTCGCCCGCGGTATGGGCAATCAGTCCGAAACCGCAATTGTCACGGAATTCTTCAGGTCTAAAGAGGCCTGCGCTCATAATCAGTCCAAAATAATGTTTAATAACAACAAGTTGACGCGGAACACCCGGAGCCCAGGCGTGTACGAGGTACCAGCGCCGGGCTTAGAGGGGGGAGGACATTCTACACACACGCGCCGCGCCGAACAAACGCTGTAGAAGGCAGGAAAT
The DNA here is from genome assembly GCA_963765545.1 of uncultured Gammaproteobacteria bacterium. Lineage (GTDB taxonomy): Bacteria > Pseudomonadota > Gammaproteobacteria > Pseudomonadales > Halieaceae > JARRPM01. Next base: position 123,454 of record CAVXWW010000008.1, read on the forward strand.
CAGGCTGAGAGGTGGCTGTCAAGCAGCTCGACCAGCTCGCTTTCTGCCACATTGTCCACGATGCAGGCCTCGCCCATGGCTTCCAGCAGCACCAGGCGCAGTCGCCCGTCCACCACCTTTTTGTCGCGCGCCATCAACTCCAGGAAATCAGCAGCTGTCATGTCAGTGGGTGGCTCGACGGGTAAACCTGTTGCCAGCAGCAGCGCCCGCAATTCGTCCACCTCACTGGCGGGAATCGCGGCCCGCCGCACCGACAACTCCAGCGCGAGTAACATACCCACAGCAACCGCCTCACCATGCAACCACTGGCCATAGCCCTGGGCTGTTTCAATCGCATGGCCGAACGTATGCCCAAGATTGAGAACTGCCCTGATGCCACCCTCTCGCTCATCGGCGGAGACAACCTGCGCTTTGTTACTGCAACTGCGCTCAATCGCCTCAGCCAGAGCGGCTTCCTCGCGAGCCAGCAGGTTTGGCGTATGTTGCTGCAGCCAGCGGTAAAACGGCTCGTCACAGATCAGCCCGTACTTGATCACCTCGGCCAGGCCAGCGGCCAGCTCCCGCTCCGGCAAAGTCTGCAATGTGTTCGTGTCGATCAATACCGCGCGAGGCTGGTGGAACGCCCCGATCATGTTCTTTCCCATGGGGTGGTTGACCGCGGTTTTGCCACCAACAGATGAATCAACCTGCGCCAGCAGCGTTGTGGGAATCTGGACAAAATCGACACCGCGCTGGTAACAGGCGGCCGCGAAGCCCGTGATATCTCCAACCACACCTCCCCCAAGGGCGACGAAGGTGGTCGTACGATTGTGACCATCCGCCATCACCTGGTCGAATATGTCGCTGAGTGTGGACAGGGTCTTGTACTGCTCCCCATCGGGCAAAATGACCTCGGTTACCTGCTTGTCGGCGCCAATGGCTGTCCTGATACGGTCCATGTAGAGTGGGGCGACGGTGGCATTACTGATGATAACCACCTGGGAACCGCCAATGTGACCGCGCAGCAGTTCTGTATCAGCCAACAGATCACGGCCTATGTAGACAGGGTAGCTGCGCTCCGCAAGGTCAACATGCAAGGTATGCATCAACAGGGACACAGGAAGTCCTCGAAATAATAAGCTGGGAAAAGGATGATGATACCGCCTGGGAGCTGGCGATCCAAACACCGAATCGATTGGGCCAGCTACTGTAACTCGCGCACCAGGCGCTGGGCCACTGTTCGCGGGCTGCAGCCGTCGGTCTCGATGATATGATCGGCAATCTCCCGGTACAGGGGTTCGCGAGTCGCCATCAGGGATCGCAATACCTCCTCGGGGTCGCCGTTTTGCAGAAGGGGTCTTCGCCGATCACGACGGGTGCGCCTGACCTGCTCGTCAACGGTGGCGTGGAGGTAGACAACGTAGCCACGGGCCCCTAGCGCCTGGCGATTCTCCGGGCGAATGATCACCCCTCCACCGGTCGCGAGCACAACATCGTCCCAGAGCGTCATTTCCTCCACCACCTGCTGTTCCCTATCGCGAAAGCCGGCCTCACCCTCGACATCAAATATCCAGGGAATATCGGCGCCCGTGCGTACCTCAATCTCGGAGTCGGTATCAGCGAACTGTAATTTGAGGTGCTGGGCCAGGTATTTGCCGATGGTGGTCTTGCCGGCCCCCATGGGGCCGACCAGAAAAATCCGGTGAAGTCTGGGCATCGTGCGTCAGGACATCACTAGTCGAGAAGCGTTTCCGCAAGAATTCGAGGCGTGATAAAGATCAGTGTCTCGGTCTTCTTGTGGCTGGTGGACTCGTTCCGGAAAAATGCACCGATATAAGGCAGATCGCCGAAGAAGGGTACCTTGTTGATTGACTCGATATCCTCGGTCTTGAACACGCCGCCCAGTACAACGGTCTCGCCGTTACCGACCAGGACTTGTGTATTCAACTGAGTGGTATCAATGGAGGGGATAAATCCGCCCTGACCACTGGGTACAAGTTCGCCGACAGAGTCCTGGTTAACCTGGAGTTCCAGCATGATACGGTCATCAGGCGTGATATTCGGTGTGACGTCCAGCGCAAGCACCGCTTCCTTGAACGAGGTGGTTGTCTCGCCACTGGCAGAAGATTCCTGGTAGGGGATCTCGGTACCGGACTTGATAGAGGCCTGCTGCTTGTCACCGGTAATGACCTTGGGCTGGGATACAACCTCGCCTTCGCCAGCCGCTTCCAGGGCTGACAATTCAGCGGTCAGGAACAGGTCGCCACTGGTGAAGCCCACCGCGAAACCACTGCTGCGGGTGACGCCCAGGTCAACCAGCAACGCGCCGGGGTAATCAACCTGTGGCTGGGTACCATTGATCACGGACTCGTTGAGGTTAACCACGTTCTCGGTGTTACCCGAGACAGAGGTAATATAGTCGTCATCGCTGTTGAGGTAAGCACCACCCCATTCAATACCGAGGTTCTTGGTGGCGTCAGACTGCGCAATCACGATTCTGGCTTCAATCATTACCTGCCGGATCGGAATATCCACCAACTCGATCAGGCCGCGGATTGCCGCCAGCTTCGGCGCGGTTTCCGTGATAATCAGTGAGTTAGTGCGAGGTTCCACAACCACCGAACCCCTGGAAGATATCAGGCTACCGCCCTCTTCGGATCCCGCTTCAAACAGCTGCACAACACTGGCGGCATTGGCGTAGCGGATACGAACAAATTCGGACTGCAGCGGCGCCAGTTCAGCGATCTGCTTGTTGGCCTCGATTTGCTGGCGCTCGCGCTCAGCTATCTCGGCGGCAGGAGCAACCATAAGGACATTACCAATCTGGCGCTTGTCCAGGCCCTTGGTTTTCAATACCAGTTCCAATGCCTGGTCCCAGGGCACATTCTGCAGGCGCAGGGTAATCCGACCGCGAACCGTGTCACTGGCGACGAGGTTGAGCTCGGTGAAGTCTGCGATCAGCTGTAATACCGCCCGAATCTCAATATCCTGGAAATTGAGGGAGATGCGGTCGCCGACATAAACAAATTCATTCCTGCGCTCTTCCAATTCCTTCTTGGAAAGCGGTTTGACACTGAGCACGTACTCGTTATCGGTCTGGTAGGCCAGGTAGTCAAAATCACCCGTGTTTTTCAGGGTCAGGGTTGCACCGCGCTCGCTGGTATTGACGTCGACACTGGATACAGGGGTAGCGAAGTCAGTAACGTCATAGCGTCGCATCAGCCGCTCAGGAACCGTGGTATCCAAAAACTGCACCTTGATATCACCAGCCTCGCTGAACACATTCACGTCGACCGAGGGGTTGGTAAGCTGCAGCGTCAGGCGACCTTCGCCATCACCGGTGCGCTGAAACTGCAAGTCGGTAATCTCCGAGGCGACATCGGCCACCGGTACGACTTTGGTTTCCACGCGGTACGGGTCAGATCCCTGTTTCACGTAATCGCCGCTGTTTTCCTGGCCCACAACCACATAAAGACTGTTGCCATCGACGCGGGTTTCGAAGGGCACAACCTTGACAAGGTTCAATACCATCCGGGTGCGGTCGCCCGATTCCAGGACCACCACACCGGTTGCATTGCCGTAGGGCAGTGAATAGCGCTTCTGGCCCAGGGCACTTTTCGTATCGGGGAAGTCAATCGCGATGCGGGCCGGCTTGTCGATGGTGTAGGACTTCAACTCCGGCGGTGCTCCATCGAAGTCCATGCGGATTTCAAATTTGCTGCCGGGCCGGGCACTGAATTCAATGTCCGTAATTGTGGCTGTGGCATGAACCGCCCCCGCCAGTAGAACCCCCACCAGGCCACCAATAGCTACAAGCAGGCTTTTCCCGATGTTCTTTTTTGTCTTCCCCACGGCCTTCGTCCCCAGATATTGTTTTTTACTTGACATGGTTATCACCCATGACCCTGGCTTATACGCCACTTAGTTTGATTGTGCGTGGGCGTTCTACCCATCCGTCCTCGGTACCATCACTGACAATTTCCAGTACCCCGACATAGCTGTCGGTCATCTCGACGATCTTGCCGTGATGACGGCCCAGGAAATTACCCATGGTCACTCGGTGAACCCCGCCCTCAGGGTCGCTGATCAGTGTCCAGTTAGTCCCATCCCGCTCTAGTGTGCCCACCATGCGAAGTGAGTCAAAGGTATACTGCTCCAGAAATTCCTTGGCTCGATCTTCATCCGGCTTGACCGCGCTAATTGCCTGCAGCTGTGCGATTTCGCGCACTTCAACCGGCCTGTCAAAAGGGCTGCGCAGCGTCGTTGCACTATAGGAGAACGCCTCGTAGGCCTTGAAGGTCGGTATCGGCGCTATGACACCACCCGGCCGATCGCGCTTCGATGCCATAAAGGTATCGAGATCCGAAAAATTCTCCTGCGCGCACCCTGACACCAGCAGGCCCAGAGACACAATTGCTAACAATGTACGGGGTAAGCTTGTCATCTCTAGGCATCCCCATCCTTGTAGCGATATGTCTTGGCTACAATTTTCATACTGAGGTGGTTGGCGTTATCGCCCTTCAGATTGATGGTGAAGTCATGCAGGGTAACAATACGGGGCAAGCCCGCCATACCGCTGATAAAAGCACCCAGATCGTGATAGGAACCCGACGCATTAATCGCTATCGGCAGCTCAACATAGAACTCCCTGGCTGTTTCTTTTTGCAGGTCGATACTGGCAATTTCCAGACCGTTGAGCAGCCCCTTGTTGGTGATGTCCTCCAGCAGACCGGGCACCTCGGTGTCGCTAGGTAACTGGCTGACCAGCGCACCGAATGACTCCTCCATTTCCACCATCTGCTGGCGGTAAGCGTCCAGGTTGGCGGCCTGGAATGCTTTCTTCTCGAAGTCCTTCTTGAGGTCGACTTCCTGCGCCTCCACTTTTGCCAGCGCAATCTGCATGTCCTGGATATGGTAATAGTAACCTGCCGCAAGGACAGCGATCAGCAGGAACGCCCAGATAATCAATTTTACCGGCAGTGGCCATGCACCGACATTATCGAAATCCAGGCTGTTTATATCGAACTCGCGCAGCGAGCGCATGCTGTCTTCAAAAGCCATGGCTCAACCCTCCTCTGCCTTGTTCTCTGAAGCCGGCGCCTGAATCTGCACCGTCAAATTAAAGGTATTCGCCTGGTCCCCGTACTTCGGAGCTGCCTTGACTGCATCGAGATTAGGACTGGCCAGCCACTCCGAGGAGTCCAGGCGACGCATCAGGCTGGATACCCGGTTATTGGACTCGGCGACACCGCGAATAGTGATCGTCTTATCCTTGGTTTGCAGGTTGGTATAGAACACACCGTCTGGAACGGTGCGCACCAACTGGTCGAGCACCCGCACGATAATAGGCCGGTTGCCCTGCAGTTCCTGAATCACGCGCATCCTGTCCAGCAGCTGGTTGCGCTTCTTCTGTAACTCCCGGATTTCAGCCACCTGCTGGTCCAGCACCTTTATATTCTCAGTCAGGTACTCGTTGCGCGCCTTCTGATGCTGTATCTGGCCGTCCACCATGCGATCGCCCAGTAATAGAAGGCCGACTGCGAGCGCTATCACCAATCCGGTAGTGACGAGAAAATCTTTCTTGAGCTCCTGCCGCCGCTCTTCACGCCATGGCAGTAAGTTAATCTGTGCCATTAGTTAAAGCTCCGTAAGGCCAGGCCACAGGCGATCATCATCGCCGGTGCGTCGCTGCTAAGCGCGACGGCGTTGACCTTGGGTGAGATGGACATATTGGCGAAGGGGTTGGCCACTGTCGCCGGAGTGCCGAGCTTCTCCTGTACCAGCTCCGCAAGCCCTTCCATCGAGGAGACGCCGCCAGCGAGGATGATGTGATCCACATCATTATACTGGCTTGATGAAAAGAAGAACTGCAGCGAGCGGGCAACCTGTTGCACCACCGCTTCCTTGAATGGCTCCAGCACCTCGGGCTCGTAATCGTCCGGCAGACCGCCCTGCTTCTTGGCCAGGCCAGCCTCTTCCAGCGGCAATCCATAACGCCGCATGATTTCATCAGTAAGCTGCTTGCCACCGAACAACTGCTCGCGGGTATAGATAGTCTGGCCGTTACTCAGGACACTGAGAGTGGTCATGGTTGCGCCTATATCCACCACCGCCACAGTGCTCTCTTGCTCCATGTTCAGTTGGTGCTGGACCAGGGAGAAAGCCCGCTCCATGGCATAGGCCTCCACATCCATGATCCGCGGCACAAGTTCAGCACCTTCTATAGCTTCAACCCGGGTATCAATGGTTTCCCTGCGACAGGCTGCCAGCAAAACCTCTACCATATTGTTGCGCTCCGGAGAGTCGCCCTGGACTTCGAAGTCTATAGAGACTTCTTCCAGCGGGTAGGGAATATACTGATCGGCCTCGAGGGTGAGCTGGGTTTCCATCTCATCCTCGCTGAGGCCCTGGGGCATATCTATCATCTTGGTGATGACAGACGAGCCCGCGACCGCCGCAGCGACCGTTTTCAGCTTTGTCCTGGATTGAGCCACGACGCTGCGGATGGCGTTAGCTACGCCATCAACGTCATTGACATTCTTTTCTATCACGGAATCTTGCGGCAGCGAGCTTACCGCGTAACTCTCTACGCGATAGCGGTCCCCTGTATAACTCAATTCCAGCAACTTTACGGTTGTCGAACTAACATCCAGCCCGAGAACCGGCGTTGCTTTTCTCTTCCCCATTCGCCCGAACACGTTTTTTCCCTATCAGTATCACTAACTTAGGATATTTTTATGTGTAGCTACATTAATTATTAGATATACCACAGACCTAAATATATCCAAACCGAAAAAAAGCATATAATTACCGAACGAGCAGCAACACCTCTCTGCCAACCTAACACAAGCCACTGTTTGTAAAGGGATAAATGAAAATCCTAAGAGCTCTGTTTCGCCTTTCACTATTTGGACTTTTTGGTGCTTTGTGGCTATTCGCAGGTATCTATTTGTACCTCAGTCCAAACCTGCCTGACGTCGCAACGCTGCGCGACGTCAAACTACAGACGCCAATGCGCGTTTATACGCAAGACGGTTTCCTGATTGGCCAGTTTGGCGAGCAAAAACGCAGCCCCTTATCGTTTGATGAGATCCCTCCGCAGTTCATCGAGGCGCTGCTGGCCGCCGAGGACGCCAATTTCTTCAGCCACTCGGGGGTCGATTTCACCGGCCTGTTCAGAGCCGTATCGGAACTGGTATTGACGGGGGAGAAGGGCTCGGGGGGCAGCACCCTGACCATGCAGGTCGCGCGGAACTACTTCCTGAGTCTTGAACGTACCTTCATGCGCAAGTTCAACGAGATTCTGTTGGCCATAGAAATAGAAAGGGCACTTGATAAACAGGAGATTTTCGAACTGTACTTCAACAGGGTATTCCTGGGGCATCGCGCCTACGGCTTTGAAGCGGCCTCAAAAGTCTATTACGGCAAAAGCATCAGTGAACTCGATCTGGCTCAGTATGCAATGCTGGCGGGCATCCCCAAGGCCCCCTCTCGCAACAACCCAATCAGCGGACCCATTGCAGGCAAGGAGCGCCGGGACTGGATTCTGGGCCGCATGCGCGACCTGGGCTACATCGATCAACAGCAATACAGTACTGCCGTCGCCCAGCGCGACAACGCAACCCATCACGGTGAGCAGTTGAGTTTCTCCGCCCACTACGCGGCCGAGATGGTGCGACAGGAGATGCTGGACCTCTACGGGATGGCTGCCTATAACGATGGCTTCCACGTCTACACCACTATTCACAGCAAACTGCAGCAGGTCGCGCGCGATGCCGTCATCACCGGCCTGCTGACCTATGACGACCGGCATGGCTACCGCGGACCCGAGCAGCAACTGCCGCCTGGCGAAGACAACCCCGACTACGAACAGGCCTGGCTGGATGTGTTGGCCCAGACCTCCGTCATTGCCGAGCTTGCGCCCGCCATTGTTACTGAGGTGGGTGAGGACCAGGTCTCAATTCTGCTCGCTGACGGCAGCAGCAATGTTGTGCTCTGGGAAAACGGCCTGAAGCAGGCGTCGCCCTACATCAACGAAAGTGCGGTGGCGCCCAGGCCGGCCAACCCGGCGGCAGTATTGGCGGTGGGCGACCTGATCCGCGTGCGCCAGATGGAAGACGGAAACTGGGCACTCAGCCAGGTACCCGCGGCTCAGGCTGCGCTGGTTTCACTGCGCCCCGATGACGGGGCCATCATAAGCATCGTTGGTGGCATAGGCTTTGAGCTGAGCAAGTTCAACCGGGCCATCCAGGCACAGCGTCAGCCGGGATCCAATTTCAAGCCCTTCCTTTATAGCGCCGCACTGGAATCCGGCTTTACCGCGGCCAGTATCATCAACGATGCACCGGTAGTGGTGGAAGACGGCTCACTTGACGAGGGTATGTGGCGTCCGGAAAACGATGAGGGCAAGTTTTACGGACCCACACGCCTGCGCTGGGCCCTGACCAAGTCACGCAACCTCGTCTCTATCCGCCTGTTGCAGCAAATGGGTGTAACCAGGCTGCTGGACTACATAGCGCGCTTCGGTTTTGATACATCGAAGTTTCCCAGAGACCTGTCCCTGGCACTTGGCACCCAGGTAATGAGTGTAATGGATGTCGCCTCGGCCTATGCGGTACTGGCTAATGGCGGCTACCGCATCGAGCCCTACCTGATCGATCGTATCGAGAACATCGATGGCGAGGAGGTGTATAAAGCCAGACCGCTGACGGTCTGTCGCAGCTGCGAGGACCCACCTGAACCGCAGCCATCAGAGACGGAGCCCAGCATGGAGCAGATAATGGAAAGCGAGGACTCCGGCGAAGAACCGTTACCCCCTGCGCCGCGCATCATGGACGCCAGGGCAAACTTCATTATCAACAGCATTCTTCGAGACGTGATCACCAGGGGTACCGGGCGCAGGGCGCTGGTACTGGAGCGCAGTGACATCGCGGGCAAGACCGGCACCACCAATGGCCCTATGGACGCCTGGTTTTCCGGCTATAACGCCGATGTGGTGACATCAACCTGGGTGGGCTTCGACAAGTACACACCCCTGGGGCGAAGGGAATTTGGTGGAACAGCCGCGCTGCCGATCTGGATTGAGTTCATGCGCGAGGCCCTGCTCGACAGCCCCGTCACCCAGCGCCCGGTACCGCCGGGCATCGTCAACGTAAGAATAGACCCGGACACTGGCATGCTGGCCGCCCCGGGCCAGAGCAATGCCATCTTCGAGTACTTTATGCAGGAGAACGTGCCAGCCGGGCGGGGGGTTGATGAAAGCCCCGGGGCCAGGAATCCAGGTACAGACAACTTGCTGAAAGATATTTTCTAGGGGCGCGGCCCTCTGTGCCCCCGGCGACTAGGCGCCGGGGGTATAATTGTCAGGGTAGGGCAGGCGCGCCACGCCACTGTCCACGGCGGCCCGGGCAACCGCGGGCGCAACCAGTTGCACCAAGCGGTCATCTACCGGTTTGGGGATAATATAATCCGCACCGAAAGTCAGCGAGTCCACCCCACAGGCACGCAGCACCTCAACAGGCACTTCCTCCCTGGTCAGCTTGCATAATGCGTGTACCGCAGCGATTTTCATTTCCTCGTTGATACAGGTCGCCCTGACATCAAGTGCGCCCCGGAATATAAAAGGAAAGCCAAGTACATTGTTGACCTGGTTGGGGTAGTCGGACCTGCCAGTGGCAATAATCACGTCGTCACGAGTGGCGCGGGCAATCTCCGGCTTTATTTCCGGATCCGGATTGGAGCAGGCAAAGACCACCGGGCGATCCGCCATCGACAGGAGCATTTCCGCACTCAGCAGATCCGCGCCGGACAGACCTATAAAGACATCCGCACCGTTGATGGCATCGGAAAGACTGCGCTTATTTGTCTGGTTGGCGAATTCCTGTTTGTAGGCATTTATGCCCTCCCGGCCGGCGTAAATAACCCCGCGCCGATCCAGCATAAATATATTCTCACGCCTGGCCCCCAGTTCAACCAGCAGCCTCATGCAGGCAATGGCTGCAGCACCGGCTCCCAGGCAGGTAATGATCGCATTTTCCAGCCGCTTGCCCTGTATTTCGAGGGCATTGAGCAGCCCCGCGGCCGTCACGATCGCCGTGCCGTGCTGATCGTCGTGGAAGACCGGTATATTGCAGCGCCTGGACAGCTCCGCTTCTATCTCAAAACACTCCGGCGCCTTGATGTCTTCCAGGTTGATCCCGCCGAAGGTATCGGCGATCAGGGCAACAGTGTTAATGAACTCCTGTGAGTCCTCGGTATTGACCTCAATATCGATGGAGTTGATGCCGGCAAAGCGCTTGAACAGCAACGCCTTACCCTCCATCACCGGCTTGCTGGCAAGCGAGCCCAGGTTGCCCAGGCCAAGGACGGCGCTGCCATTGCTGATAACCGCGACCAGGTTCCCCTTGCCGGTATAAAGGTATGCATTTTCGCTGTCGGCGGCTATTTCGCGACAGGGCTCTGCCACTCCGGGGCTGTAGGCCAGGGCGAGGTCAAGCTGGGATTCGGCCGGTTTGGTAAGCTCCACACTGATCTTGCCCGGAATCGGGTTCGAGTGGTAATCCAGAGCGGCCTGCTTAGCGTCCATGGGCGAGAATATCATTTAAGGAAAAAAGGCCGCAAAGGATATAGAAAAGGGCGGCTGGTAACAAGGCGACTTATTGCGGTCCCCGGATCTTCACCTGCAAGTTAAAACTGGCATAAAAAAACGCCAGACCACTGCTGGTCTGGCGTTCTGAGCATCGCCATGGGGCGCATCGCGCCCAAAAATACCCTAGCGCTTGGAGCCGCGGTTACCGAAACGCTTGTTGAAGCGGTCGACACGACCACCGGTATCCATCACTTTCTGCTTACCGGTGAAAAACGGGTGGCACTCGGAGCACACGTCGATGTGAAGATCTTCACACAGGGTGGACCGGGTCAGCACCTTGTTGCCGCAACTGCATGTAGCCGTTACAGCCTCGTACTTGGGATGGATATCTGCTTTCATGGTTTTGCTCCTCATCATACGGCGCCGCCACCCGATCCCTGTCGGGCACCGCACCAAAAAATAGCCGGGCATCTTAACAGACATACCGGCAGAAGCAATAGCCCGGTTTCCGCACACCCGGCGAACCGAAAGCCTTCTCAACCGGGTATTTCCCGGGCCGGTTTTGATACAATCGGCGACCCTCCGACCATAACCTGCCCGCAAAGGGGCGCAATGTCCGTACTCCGCCTGGCCATACCATCCCCGCTGCGCCGCCTGTTCGACTACCTGCCTCCAAGGGCAATGAGTAGCGGCACTTTGGCCACCCTGCAACCAGGTCAACGCGTGTCTGTGCCCTTCGGCCCGAGGCGGGTCACCGGCTACCTGGTCGCTGTGTGCGAACACAGCGAACTGCCCGATTCATCGCTCAAACACGCCTACGCAATGCTTGATGACACGCCACTGGTTCCAGCTGCACTGCTGCAATTGTGTGACTGGGCGGCTCGTTACTACCATCATCCGTTGGGGGAAGTTTACAGCGCAGCCTTTGCCAAACCGCTGAGAACGGGCAAAGCCCATCGGCCCGCCGGTACGCCCGGCTGGCGACTGACAACAAAGGGGATGGGACTGCCCACCGGCGCCCTGCCGCGCTCTCCGCGACAGGCCCAGGCACTGGCGCTGTTGCAGGCGACGCCGACAGTGACCGACCCGAGGTTTCGCCAGGAAGGCGTCAGCGCCGCAATACTGCGGCAGCTGGCGGACAAGGAACTGGTAGAGCCCTGCACAGTGGCGCAATCAGCCACCACGGCTACCAGCCGGCCGGGGCTTGCACTCAATCCAGAGCAGGCAGATGCACTGTCCGCGCTGCTAAAAGCCAGAGAGGGCTTCAGCTGTCACCTGCTGGAAGGCGTTACTGGAAGCGGCAAGACGGAGGTCTACCTGCAACTTATCGCCGACTGCCTTGACCGCAGCAGGCAAGCGCTGGTGCTGATCCCGGAGATCGGGCTGACCCCGCAGACATTGGACCGGTTCAGGCAGCGTTTTGACGCCAATGTTGTAATCCTCCACTCCGGGCTGGGAGAGGCCGAGCGCTATCGCGGCTGGGAGGCGGCCCGCGATGGCAGCGCCCATATCGTAATAGGCACCAGGTCTGCGGTGTTCACCCCATTGAGAAACCCTGGCCTGATCATCGTCGACGAAGAACACGATGGCTCGTACAAGCAGCAGGACGGTTTTCGTTACTCCGCCCGCGACGTGGCGGTAAAACGGGGCCAACTCGAGGCTTGCCCGGTCGTATTGGGCAGTGCCACGCCATCACTGGAAAGTCTCTACAATGTCGCTGCAGGCCGCTATCAACTGCACCGCCTGCGGCAGCGTGCCGGAGCCAGTGCGCTGCCAACCATCAGGGCTATCGACATACGTCGCCAGCAACTCCAGGCGGGGCTCTCCGGCGCCCTGCTCGAAGCCGTCAAGCAGAAACTGCAGGCTGGACAGCAGGTACTGCTGTTCCTGAACAGGCGCGGGTATGCGCCTACCCTGCAGTGCCATGACTGTGGCTGGACTGCCCAGTGCAGCGCCTGTGACGCCCGGTTTACAGTGCATCGCCGCCCGGCGCGCCTGCGCTGCCATCACTGTGGCGCAGGCACTGACGTGCCGCGGCAGTGCCCCCAGTGCCAAGGCAGCAGCCTGATAACCGCGGGCCTGGGCACCGAGCAAACCGAGGACTTTCTGCGTCATCATTTCCAGCAATGGCCGGTTTTCCGGGTAGACAGTGATTCCATGCAGGGCAGGCACGCGATGCGTGACCTGGTCACCCTGATCAATGAGGGTGAACCGGGGATCCTGCTTGGGACACAAATGCTGACCAAGGGTCACCACTTTCCGGCAGTGAGCCTGGTGGCGGTAATCGACGCCGACGCCCTGCTTTTCAGCGCCGATTTTCGCGGCGAGGAGCGGATGGCACAACTACTGACGCAGGTGAGTGGCAGAGCCGGCAGGGCTGAGCTACCCGGCGAGGTCTTGTTACAGACCCATTACCCCGACCACCCGGCGGTGCAGGCTATGCTGAATGTGGACTACAGCGACCAGGCCCGGGCCATGCTGGCCCACAGGCAGGACAGCGGTATGCCCCCGGTCGGGCAACTGGTCATCCTCCGCACGGACTGCAGCGATGGCGCATGGGGCGAAGAATTCCTGCACCTGGTGCGCGCGCAGGCACTGCCGGCGCTGCCCCCCGGTGCGCAACTGATCGGCCCGCTGCCGTCACCCATGCAACGCCGTGCCGGCAAGTACCGCTGCCAGTTGATTCTACTCGCCCCCGACCGCAGGGTTGCCCAGCAGAGCGCGGGCCAGCTGGTGTCCCAGGCAGAGGCCGTGCCGGCGCGCCGCGGCCTGAAATGGTCCATCGATGTCGACCCGCAAGACCTTTACTAGTATCTCGCTGCACCCTTGTTGCCGGGGGCGCCCGTTGCAGCCCCTGACTCCCATATTGCCGCAGCCAGAGCCTAGCCACGGCGCGCACTTATAAGGATAATGGCCGACCAACGGGCCCCGAGGTCCGCTAACCTATTGAAGTCACTCAGGTATATCCCCCCGCAATGAAGGAACAACTTACCCGGCTTATTCTAGAGGCGCTGGAAACACTGGTAGACCAGGGCCAATTGCCCGACGACATACCCAAACGAGTCCAGATTGAGCGGACCCGCGACCCGGAACACGGCGACCTGGCCAGCAATGTCGCCCTGGGCCTGGCCAAGGCGGCGGCAAAGAACCCGCGAGAATTGGCGGGGCTTATCTGCGACGCACTACCCGACGCCGACTTTGTTGCCCGAACCGAAATCGCAGGCCCGGGATTCATCAACTTTTTCCTCTCGGGTGCCAGCAGCCAGGCCGTTATTCAGCGCGTGCTGGAGCAGGGCGAGGCCTTCGGTACATCAGCGACCGGCGCCGGCCGCAAAGTGCAGGTGGAATACGTCTCTGCCAACCCGACCGGGCCACTGCACGTGGGCCACGGTCGGGGCGCCGCCGTGGGCGACTGCATTTGCCGCCTGCTGCAGGCCACAGGCTGGGACGTCACCAGTGAATTTTATTATAACGACGCGGGCCAGCAGATCACCAACCTGGCGCTGTCTGTACAGGCCCGCTGCAAGGGCCTGGGGCCCGATGATGCCAGCTGGCCCGAAGACGGCTACCGCGGCGATTATATCGTTGACGTTGCCAATGCCTACCTGCGCGGTGACAGGGTTGACGCGACAGACCAGCATGTCAGCAGTGGAGCTGACCCGGACGACCTGGAGGACATCCGCCGCTTTGCCGTCGCCTATCTGCGTCGCGAGCAGGACCTGGACCTACAGGCCTTCGCTGTAGACTTCGACAACTATTTTCTTGAATCTTCACTGTATGAGAATGGGGAAGTCGAGGCCACTGTTACGCGCCTTATCGAGTGTGGACATACTTACGAAAAAGACGGCGCGCTGTGGCTGCAAACCACCGAATTCGGTGATGACAAGGACCGGGTAATGCGCAAGAGCGAGGGCGGCTACACCTATTTTTTGCCGGACGTAGCCTATCACCTCAATAAATGGAATCGCGGTTTTGCGCGAGTCATCAACGAGCAGGGAGCCGACCACCACAGCACGGTGACGCGCGTGCGGGCTGGCCTGCAGGCCCTGGAGTCGGGCATACCCCAGGGCTGGCCAGACTACGTACTGCACCAGATGGTCACCGTCATGCGCAATGGTGAAGAGGTCAAGCTGTCCAAGCGAGCAGGCAGCTATGTCACCCTGCGTGACCTTATCGATGAAGTGGGATGCGACGCCACACGCTTCTTCCTTGCGGCCCGGGCGGCCAACTCACAACTGACCTTTGATATCAACCTGGCCCTGTCCCAGAGCAACGACAACCCGGTCTACTATATCCAGTATGCCCATGCCAGGGCCTGCAGTGTGATGCGCAAGATGACCAAACTGGGTTGGGAGTGGAGCGTGCAGGCCGGGGTGGCCCAGCTGGACGCTCTGACCGAGGAACACGAAAAAGCATTGCTGCGCCAACTGGACCGGTATCCCGAGGTAGTGGCCGCTGCCGCCAGCGCCAGCGAACCGCACAGCGTGGCGACCTACCTGCGCGAACTGGCCGGGGATTTCCATACCTGCTACAACGCACACAAGGTGCTGGTGGAGGATCAGGCCCTGCGCGATGCCCGGGTTGCATTAAGCGAGGCCGTGCGGCAGGTCATCGCCAACGGGCTGGGCCTGCTGGGCGTCTCCGCCCCGGAGGAAATGTAAATAATGGCACGGGACTATGCCAAGACACCCAAAACGCGGACAAAAAAGGCCTCCGCGCGGGGCAAGTCTACCCAGCGACGCGGGGGCGGTTCAGCGCAAGCGGCGTCAAACGCTGGTACCGGAAGCAGTTGGCGCAGCTACCTGGCCGGCCTGTTCAGTGGGTTTTTTGTAAGTTTCATCGTGTATCTGGGGACCCTGCCTCCGGCCGGGAACCCCACTCCCGGTCCGGAGGCGGCCCCGGCTGCCGCAGCGGCTGTTCCCGCCGAGCCTCCAAAGCCGCGCTTCGACTTCTACAAAATGCTCCCTGAGCAGACCATTGATGGGCCCGTGGAACCGGCCGAGGTGGCCAAGCCCCGCCCGGGCGCCCAGCAGGAGTCCTACCTGCTTCAGGCGGGCTCCTTCCGCCAGCGCGATGATGCTGACCGACGCCGCGCAGAGCTGCTTCTGCTGGGGCTGGAACCTAAAGTGGAAGAAACCAACAGTGATAACGGGCGATGGTTTCGCGTTTACCTGGGCCCCTTCAATTCCCACTCGCAAATGACCCGGGCCCGCAGCCTCACTGCGGCCCAGGACATCGATACCCTGCTGCTGAAGCGCGGCGGACCCTGATTTGGCAGCCGGGCCTTGAATTTCTGGCCCCGGCTCCCCATATCTCCCGAATCAGGCACGTGTTGACCCGGGGGTGCATCCAGGCAATCCCGGCTCGGTCTTGCCCCTGTCAGGAGATTCAAGGTGGAACAGTTCAGAGGTACAACCATTCTCTCGGTACGTCGCGGCAATAGTGTTGTCATCGGCGGTGACGGCCAGGTGTCGATGGGTAATACCGTCATGAAAGGCAATGCCCGCAAGGTCCGACGCCTGCACAAGGACCAGGTACTGGCGGGTTTCGCAGGCGGCACGGCAGACGCCTTTACCCTGTTTGAACTGTTCGAGGCGCAGCTGGACAAGCATCAGGGCCACCTGGTGCGCTCCGCGGTAGAGCTGGCGAAGGCCTGGCGCACGGAGCGCTCCCTGCGCCGCCTCGAAGCACTGCTGGCGGTGGCCGACAAGAATACATCGCTGATCATCACCGGCAATGGCGATGTCATCGAACCGGAAGATAACCTGATCGCGATCGGTTCCGGGGGCCCGTTTGCCCAATCCGCGGCGAGGGCGCTGCTGGATAACACAGAACTCGATGCCCACAGTATTGTGGAAAAGGGCCTGGGTATTGCCGGTGACATCTGCATCTACACCAATCATAACCGCACCATAGAACAACTCGATTTTTAGGCCGGTGTCCCACATCACACACTGCAATTTCCAGGGCCTCTACATTGGTTTCCCGCGGGCGAGCCGCCAGGGGTCCCAGTTCGACCAGCAGTTACTGACATAAACACATGCCTGCGAAAATGCGCCTTACCGAGAGCCCCCGACGGCTCGCTGACTGTCACAACATGAGTGACGAGGTACCCAAAGATGTCTGATATGACCCCCCGCGAGATAGTGCACGAACTCGACAGGCACATCATCGGCCAGGATGAAGCCAAGCGCGCGGTAGCTATTGCCCTGCGTAACCGCTGGCGCCGCATGCAACTGCCCGAGGAGCTGAGGGCAGAGATCTCACCCAAGAATATCCTCATGATCGGGCCCACCGGGGTAGGCAAAACCGAGATCGCGAGGCGACTGGCGAAACTCGCCAACGCGCCCTTCGTCAAGGTAGAGGCCACCAAGTTTACCGAGGTGGGCTATGTTGGCCGCGATGTGGATTCCATCGTGCGCGACCTGGTGGATGTTTCCCTGAAAATGCTGCGTGAACAGGAGATGACCAGGGTGCGCTTTCGCGCCGAGGAAATGGCAGAGGAGCGCATACTGGATATTCTCCTGCCTCCCGCCCGCAACGCCGAGGCGGAATCCGGTGGCGCTACCCGCCAGCTGCTGCGAAAGAAGCTGCGCGAGGGTGAACTGGATAAAAAGGAGATAGAAGTCAGCATCAGCTCGCGCGCTGCGGCTATGGAAATCATGGCCCCGCCGGGTATGGAGGAAATGACCAATCAGTTGCAGAGCATGTTCTCCAATATGTCCAGGCAACAGGAGAAAACCCGCAAAATGCCGGTCAAGGCAGCCTTTGAAGCCCTCTGCGATGAAGAAGCAGCCAAAATGGTTAACGAGGAGGAACTGAAGCAGCGAGCTGTGACCGCCGCCGAGCAAAACGGGATAGTCTTCCTCGATGAGCTGGACAAGGTGGCCAAGCGCAGCGAAGGTGCCGGCGCCGACATATCCCGCGAGGGTGTACAGCGGGACCTGCTGCCTTTGATAGAGGGCTCCACGGTCAGCACCAAGCACGGCATGATCAAGACCGATCACATACTGTTTATCGCATCCGGCGCCTTCCACCTGGCCCGGCCATCGGACCTTATCCCCGAGCTGCAGGGCCGCCTGCCGATCCGGGTGGAGCTGTCCGCCCTGACGCCTGAAGATTTTGAGCGCATACTGACCGAGCCGAATGCCTCGCTCACAGAACAATACCAGGCCCTGCTGGCGACAGAGGGGTTGCAGCTGGAATTCACCACCGATGGTTTGCGCCGCATCGCGGAAACCGCCTGGCAGGTAAACGAAAAGACCGAGAATATAGGCGCCCGCCGATTGCACACCGTAATGGAGCGCCTGCTCGAGGAGAGCTCTTTCACCGCTGCAGATGCCGGCCTGACCCACGAACCTTTGCGGGTGGATGCCGACTATGTCAACAGCCAGCTGGAAGCACTGAGCGCGGATGAAGACCTGTCGCGCTTCATTCTCTAGCGGCCGGTCACAACCATGGCGTCCCCTGAAAAAAGACCCGTTGCGCTCCAGCTGCACCAACGCTCCAGGGAACTGGAGCTGGAATATCCCGGGGGAGAGTGTTATCGCCTGCCCTGCGAATACCTGAGGGTCTACTCACCTTCTGCCGAAGTACGTGGCCACGGCAGTGGCCAGGAAACACTGCAAACCGGCAAGCTCAAGGTCGGCATCAGCGCGATCAAACCCGTGGGGCGCTACGCTGTGCAGCTGGTCTTCGATGACGGCCACGACACCGGCCTGTACTCCTGGGACTACCTGTACGAACTGTGCACTACCCAGCCCCAACGCTGGCAGGATTATCTCGACAGGCTGGCACAGGCGGGTGCAAGCAGGGACCCGGACGTCCAGGTTGTCCAGTTCCAGCCCTGAGTCAGCCGGCGCCACTCGCCGGAGCGCTTTTCACGACCACCCATAACCAACCTGACCGCCGGTTCACTTCGCGCTACAATACCCCGTTCAAAAGTGGGAGGGTGCAAACCCGATGAGCGAAAAAGACACAACGCACTTCGGTTACAAGGAAGTGGATACCGGAGCCAAGGCGAGCCTTGTAGCCGAGGTTTTTCATTCCGTAGCCTCCCGCTATGACCTCATGAACGACCTGATGTCGGCGGGTATCCATCGCGTCTGGAAACGCTTTGCCATCGAGCTCAGCGGGGTGCGCAGCGGCAACGCAGTACTGGACATTGCAGGCGGCACCGGTGACCTTGCAGCCCGTTTTGCCGATATCGTGGGCCCCACCGGCCGGGTGGTGTTGGCCGATATCAACGACTCCATGCTGAAAGTGGGCCGGGACAAGCTGCTGGACAACGGCCGTATGGGTAACCTGGAATTTGTCCAGGCAGATGCCCAGTACCTGCCGTTCCCCGACGACAGCTTCGATTGTGTCACCATCGCCTTCGGCTTGCGCAATGTCACCGACAAGGACCTGGCGCTGCGCTCAATGCTCAGGGTGCTCAAGCCCGGTGGACGCCTGCTGGTGCTGGAGTTTTCCAAACCTGACAACCCACTGTTGAGCAAGGCCTACGATGCCTACTCCTTCAAGGTGCTGCCCATGATGGGTCGGATGGTCGCCAATGACGCAGACAGCTACCAGTACCTGGCGGAATCCATCCGCATGCACCCCGACCAGGAGACCCTCAAGGACATGATGGAGGACGCGGGCTTCAGTCGCTGCGAATACCACAACATGACCGGGGGCGTGGTGGCCTTGCACAAGGGCATCAAAGCCCAGTGATGAGCTAATGGCCGCCTTCATCGACCCCGCGCTCCACACTGCGATCTTCGCAGCCCTTGAGCGCGTTATAAATCGGGCACTGGAGCTGGCACCTGCCGGCAGACGCGACCTGGATAAGCTGGCAGATTGCGTATTTGCCCTGCATTGCACCGCCCCCCCGGTTGATGTCTACCTGCAGCCGGGCAATGGCAGCCTTCGGCTGATGGGTTTTTACGATGGCCCGGTCACTACCAGCGTGCGCGGTGTGGCCTCGGACTTCGCCGAGCTGGCAACCGCCCCCGACCCCACAGCCGCGCTTATCAATGGCCGCCTGGAACTCAAGGGTGACAGCGCCCCTCTTATCGAGCTACAGAAGATTGTCTCGGCCCTGGAAATTGACTGGGAGGCGCCACTGGTAGAGGTACTTGGCGATGTCCCGGGCCACCAGCTGGCACAGTTTCTGCGCGGCGCCTACAGTTGGGGTAAGCAGGCCTCCAGTGGGCTGGAGCGACAACTGGAAGAGTTTATCCACGAGGAGGCCCGGCTCTGCCCTCCACGCCTGGAGTTGGAGGATTTTTACCGCGACCTGCAGCAACTCGGGCTACAGGTAGACCGACTGGAATCTCGCACCCAGCGCCTGCGCAAGCGCCTGCGGCAGTTGAGAGTGTGAAACCATGTCCCGCTTAACCCGCCTGGCGACTATTGTTCGTACCGTCGGCCGCTACCGGCTGGATGAATTCATCGACACCGAGGCCCTGGGTACATTTCCGCGAGCGGGGCTGGCAATGACTACCTGGCACCTGCGCAAGGCGCCGGACCTGCCCAGGGCCGTGCGCCTGCGACGCGCATTGGAAGAGTTGGGACCGGTATTTATCAAGTTCGGGCAAATGCTATCCACCCGGCGTGACCTGCTGCCCACCGACATTGCGGATGAGCTGGCCAAACTACAGGACAATGTCCCTCCTTTCCCGGAGCAGCAGTCCATTGCCATTATTGAAAAAGGATTGGGTAAGCCGGTGGCGGAGTTGTTCGCCAGTTTTGAGGCAAAGCCCATGGCCTCTGCCTCAGTAGCACAGGTACACGCAGCCACCCTGCACAGTGGTGAAAAAGTCGTGGTCAAGGTGATTCGACCGGATATCGAACCGATCATCAGGCAGGATCTCGCCCTGATGTTCACCCTGGCGAAACTGGTGGCAAAATATTCCCCCCAGGGCCGTCGACTGCGCCCCGTGGAGGTGGTGAAAGACTACGAATTTATCATCCTCGATGAGCTGGACCTGGGCCGCGAGGCAGCCAATGCCTGCCAACTGCGGCGCAATTTCGAGAACAGCAAGCTGGTTTATGTGCCGCAGGTTTACTGGGACTACACCTGCCGCAACGTGTTTGTGATGGAACGTATATCGGGCATACCCGTCACCGATATGGCGGCGCTTGAGTCCCGCGGTACTGATCTCAAACTACTGGCTGAGCGCGGCGTGGAGATTTTTTTCACCCAGGTATTCCGCGACAGCTTCTTTCACGCCGACATGCACCCGGGCAATATATTTGTCGACGCCACTGACCCCGCAGATCCGACCTACATTGCGGTTGACTGCGCCATCATTGGCAGCCTCAGCGACTCGGACCAATACTACCTCGCACGCAACCTGCTCAGCATATTCCAGCGCGATTATCGCGAGGTCGCACAACTGCATGTGGAATGCGGTTGGGTACCCCCACAGACCCGGGTACAGGATTTCGAGTCCGCGATGAGAGCGGTATGTGAACCCGTGTTCGAACGTCCCATAGGCGAGATCTCCTTTGGCCAATTGCTTATTTATCTGTTCAGGACCGCCGGGCGGTTCGACATGCATATACAACCGTCGCTGGTACTGCTGCAAAAAACCATGCTGAACATTGAGGGCCTGGGGCGACAGCTGTATCCCGGGCTCAATTTGTGGGATACCGCCAAGCCATTCCTGGAAGACTGGGTGCAGGAGCGCTACTCGCCGCAGTCAGTGCTGCGCCGCCTGCAACGGCAGGCCCCCTCCTGGCTGGAGCAGTTGCCGCTACTTCCCGACGCGATGCTGGACAACCTGCAGCAATCCAGGGATGTTGAGATACGCTTCTCCCAGCAACAACAGCAGGAGGCGGAACTACTGCAGCGAAGCGCCGCCAGAGTCCGCCAACGCCGACGCTACCTGCTGGCCGCAGTGGCCTGCCTGGGAGCAGCGGTAACCGTGCTGCCCGGGAGTTGGCAACAATTGTCCCAGGCGCCTCTGGTGAGCTGGCTACTGGCTGGCGCGGCCCTGGTGCTGCTGTGGCCGCGAGATAGTTGAATGCATGTGCACGAGACGGCCCTGTGCCATAATGTCCGGCCAAAGAGGGCACGGCAATGAGCGAAACAGGCACCGTAGCGCAGGATATTCTGTGGAATGAGCAGGGTTTGGTACCCGCCATCGCACAGGACTGGCAGACGGGAGAAGTGCTTATGCTCGCCTGGATGAACCGTGAGGCGCTGGAGCTGACGATCAGCGAGGGCAGGGCGATTTACTGGTCCCGTTCACGCCAGACGATCTGGCGCAAGGGCGAGGAATCCGGTCACGTGCAGATGCTCAGGGAATTGCGTATCGATTGCGATGCGGACACGGTGTTGATGAAGGTAGAGCAGCTTGGCGGAATCGCCTGCCACACGGGCCGACGCAGCTGTTTCTACCGCAAGCGCGAGCCTGACGGCTGGCAGGTAACCGACGACGCGGTTCGGTCGCCAGATGAGATATACGGGAAGTCGCCATGAGTGATGTGCTGGAACAGTTGGCCGAGACTCTGGGACAGCGCAGGAGCGCTGACCCGGACACATCCTATGTGGCGGCCCTGCATCACAAGGGTTTGAACAAAATCCTGGAGAAGGTCGGGGAGGAGGCCACCGAGGTCATACTCGCCGCCAAGGATATGCAAGACGGACAAGGCAGGGCGGAGCTGGTCGGCGAAGTTGCCGACTTATGGTTTCACAGCATGGTCATGCTATCGCACCTGGACGTGGAGATCAGCGAGGTTACTGAATGCCTTCGGGCACGCTTCGGGACTTCGGGTATTGAAGAAAAGGCCAGGCGCTCAACGGGTTCCTGAACCCTTCGCGCCGGGCCATCGAACCAACACTAGCAGGAGAATCGTTATGGGAATTGGTGGAATAAGTATCTGGCAGCTGTTGATCATCCTCGCGATCGTCATCATGTTGTTCGGCACCAAGCGATTGCGGACCATGGGCAGTGACCTGGGCAGCGCGGTAAAGGGCTTTCGCAAGAGCATGCAGGACGAGACCGGTGCCGACAAGGACGCCACCGTCGAGCAAGCCGACGGCCCCACCGCGTCCGCAGACAAGGACAAGTAAAGCCTGAATGTTCGATATCGGATTCACGGAGCTGGTACTGGTAGGCATTGTGGGCCTGCTGGTCATCGGGCCGGAGCGCCTGCCGGGCGCCATTCGCACCGGTAGTCTCTGGCTGAACCGCTTCAAGCGCGGCTTCAACGACATCAAGCGCGAGGTGCAGCAGGAACTTCACAATGACGAGGTTATGCAACAGCTGCGCGAATCGGGTCAGCAGTTCAAGGCCCAGGCCGACCAGCTGGGACAAAGTATCGAAGCGGCGAGTAACAATCTCTCCGGGCCCGCTAGCGAGGCACCGAACGCGACTGAGCCATCAGCCAGCAAAACAACTGGCGCGGACAAACCTGCAGAATGAGTGAACCCCAGAGCACTGACCAGCCATTGCCGCTGGTCGTTCACCTGACAGAATTGCGCGATCGCCTGTTGAGGGCGGTGCTGGCGGTGCTGATAGTCTTCATATGCCTGTTTCCTTTCGCCAACGAGATCTACACCTTCGTCTCGGAGCCCCTCAGAAGCCTGCTGCCGGAAGGCACTACCATGATTGCCACCGAGGTGGCCTCACCCTTCCTGACCCCTTTCAAACTGACCCTGGTGGCGGCCATTTTCCTGGCTATTCCCTATGTGCTCTACCAGGTCTGGAGCTTCATCGCGCCGGGTATGTACCGGCACGAGAAAAGACTGGCTGTGCCGCTGCTGGTGTCCAGCATAGGCCTGTTCTACGCCGGTGCGGCTTTCGCCTACTTCGTGGTTTTTCCGCTGATTTTTGCGTTTTTTACCAGCACGGGGCCCGACGATATCGCCATCATGACCGATATCAACAGCTACCTGGACTTTGTCCTGAAGCTATTCTTTGCCTTTGGCCTGGCGTTTGAAATACCCATAGCGGCCGTGCTGCTGATCTGGACCGGCGCCACCACTCCAGAGAATCTCGCCAGAAAGCGGCCCTATATCATTGTTGGCTGCTTTATCCTGGGCATGCTGCTCACCCCACCTGACATCATTTCGCAGTCTTTACTAGCACTGCCCATGTGGCTGTTGTTTGAAGTGGGCGTGTATTTCGGGCGGTTTGTCACCCGCAATAGACGACATGAAAACGGATAAACCCAAACCTGCAAAGCTACCCTCGCTGTTGCCCATAATCGGTTTTCTCAAACCCTACAAACTGCGCCTGATAGGAGCCAGCCTGGCCCTGTTGTTTACTGCGGGGGCAACCCTGTCCCTGGGGCTGGGCCTGCAGGTGCTGATAGACCGGGGTTTGGGCAGCGGCGACAGCAGCGACCTGGCCGCCGCAGTGGGCCTGCTGGTTGCAATTTCCGCTGCCATCGCCCTGGGAACTTTTGTCCGTTTTTACCTGGTTTCATGGCTGGGAGAGCGCGTCAGCGCCGACCTGCGCAAGGCTGTATTCGACAACCTCGTCAGCCTGCACCCCGGCTTCTTCGAGCTCAATCGCAGCGGCGAAATCATGTCGCGCCTCACCACTGATACCACCTTGCTACAAACCATTATCGGCTCCTCCTTCAGTTTGGCAATACGCAGCAGCCTGACGCTTGTCGGGGCGCTCGTCATGATGGTCATTACCAACCTGAAACTGTCCCTCATCATCGGTATCGGCGTACCCCTGGTGTTGCTGCCCATACTGTTTTTTGGCCGCCGTGTCAGGCGCCTGTCGAACCAGAGCCAGGACAGCATAGCCAGCGTGGGCAGTTATGCCGGGGAGGTAATCCAGCATATCAGGGTAGTGCAGAGCTACACCCAGGAGCAGTTCGAATCCTCCGCGTTTGGGCGGGAAGTGGAGCAGGCCTTTGCCATAGCCCGCCGCCGCATCTGGCAGCGTTCCCTGTTGATGGGGGGGGCCATCCTGCTGGTATTCGCAGGCATGGCAGGCATGCTGTGGGAAGGGGGCCAGGATGTGATTAGTGGCCAGATGACCGGCGGTGAACTGGGTGCTTTTGTGTTTTACGCCATCATGGTTGGCAGCGGGGTAGCGACCGTATCCGAAGTCTGGGGGGAGTTGCAGCGCGCCGCAGGTGCCGCTGAGCGCCTGATAGAGCTACTCAACACCCGCAGCCTGATAGAAGACACAGGTCCACAGGACCTCCCGGCTCAGCCGGCGCGGCCGGAGCTGAGCCTGGAAGGCGTTACCTTTTGCTACCCCACCCGCCCGGGGCAACCGGCCCTGCGAGACTTTTCACTGCCTATTCAGGCGGGCAAAAGCCTGGCCCTCGTTGGCCCATCGGGCGCAGGTAAATCCACGGTATTCGAATTGTTGCAGCGTTTCTACGACCCGCAGCTGGGGCGGGTGTTACTGAATGGAGAGGATATTCGCAACCTGGGGTTACAACAGTTGCGCGAGCATATTGCCCTGGTACCACAACAACCCGCCCTGTTTACCGGTGACGTGCGTTACAACATCGCCTATGGCAGACCGGACGCCAGCGATGCCGACGTCATTGCCGCCGCCCGGGCAGCCCACGCACAGGAGTTCATAGAGCGACTGCCTGAGGGATACGCCAGCCACCTGGGCGAGCAGGGCGTGCGACTGTCAGGCGGCCAGCGCCAGCGTATTGCACTGGCCCGGGCCATCCTTAACGATCCTGAGATTCTGCTCCTGGATGAGGCCACCAGCGCGCTGGACACTGAGAGCGAGCACCAGGTGCAGCAGGCTTTGCTGGAATTGATGAAACACCGCACCACGGTGATTATTGCCCACCGGCTGTCGACTATCCTGCACGCGGACACCATCGCGGTACTCGACCAGGGCCGGCTGGTAGCAGCAGGCACTCACGACAAGCTCATGAACAGTTGCGAGCTTTACCAGCGGCTGGCCAGCCTGCAATTTCGGGATTCGAGCACAGAGACAGACGCGCCTAGCTATCCAGCAGGCGAATCCGGTCTTTCCGCTCCTGGTTGACGCGGGACAGGTCGCTGACCGCGTCGCGTGAAATTTCCGCTACCTCCTGCATCAGGCGCAAACCCAGCCGGGTATTGTTGGCCGCGCAGCGCCAGGGCGCCGTTACCACTGACTCACGAAACAGTTCCAGACCCTCATCCCACGCGATGCGCGCATGGTCGCCCGCGCTGCTGCGGGCAGATTCGTACGCCATGGAAACCACCTCAAGCGACTCCATCAATGCCTCCACGCTGAGCCATTCGACAAGGGTCCCGCGTTCCACTCCCCGGCGCATGCCGGTGCGCAATTTACGCGCCATGTTGCGAAATTCCCGCTGGACTCTCTGCCCGAACACGGGATCAGCGACCGGACGCAGCCGGTCATCCAGCGTCAGCTCACGCCAGTCATCCGCACTCAAGATTCCCTCTATCTGCGGAAATACCAGCTTTTCCTCAGTATTCATATGCTCATACAGGTGGTCTACATAGCCCCGGCCACTCTTGACCAGAGCCTTTCCCGCCATCTCGCCGTCACGCCACAAATGAATGTTTCGCAGAACCTCTTCTCCCGAACGCGCCATCTGGTCATGGTCCCGCTGCAAGCTGTCGACATTATCGGCTGCCCCCGCGTCCAGTTCCGCGACCAGACCGTAGATCAGGTCCTCCCGGGGATGATGAAACCGGTCCGGCCAGCTGACCATATAGTCCATGATCTCGTACACCACGTGGGTATCTACCAGATCCCCGGCCTCGATCGCATCCAGCTGTTCGCTGAACAATCGCATGACACTGGCCATATGGCGGTGCTCGGCATACAGGGCCCTGAGTAGCGATGGTTGCCCATTGGCCCTGGGTGAGGCAGCGGGTGCGCGACCTGCCGCGGCGGCACCGGGTCTGGCCACCTTTGCTTTTACTGCGGGCTTGCGTCCACTGGCGGGTTTCTTTTTGCGCGTTGTCTTTTTTGCGGCGGGCGCAGCAGACTTTGCGGATTTGCGGGGCTTGGTTGCCATAATCTCATCTCCGGCAATTAATACCCCAGCATAGCTTGTCGGGGCGGGTAAAACATTGATCCGGCTCATGCTCGCCACAAGCTCATTGTGGCAGCGCCTGTCAATCCGGCGTGGAGGGTCGAACAAAAACGCCGGCACAAGGGCCGGCGTTTTTGAGAAGGTACGGTGATCAGCTGAATTCGCGAATCAGGTGCCCAATAGACTCCTTGGCGTCACCGAACAGCATCCGGGTGTTGTCCTTGTAAAACAGCGGATTCTCGATCCCCGCAAAACCCGATGCCATGGAGCGCTTCAGTACAAACACAGTGCGCGCCTTGTCTACATTGATCACCGGCATGCCGTAAATGGGAGAGGACTCGATCTCGCGGGCCGCGGGGTTAACCACGTCGTTGGCACCGATAACGATAGCCACGTCCACATTCTCCATACGTGGATTGATGTCATCCATTTCAAGTAACTGGTCATAGGGCACGTCTGCCTCAGCCAGCAACACGTTCATATGACCCGGCATCCTGCCGGCAACCGGGTGGATGCCAAAATTCACCTCGGTACCGTTCTCCTCCAGCAGTTCAGCCAGCTCCTTAACTACATGCTGGGCCTGGGCCACTGCCATGCCATAACCGGGAATAATCGCGACATTGCTGGCGGCTTCCAGGATGTAGTAGGCATCCTCGGCATTGATCGGCTTGATCTCGCCCTCGACCACAGTGGCCTCGGCTTTACCGCTGCCGAAACCACTGAACAGCACATTGGACAGGGAACGGTTCATCGCCTTGCACATTATCTGGGTGAGGATAATACCGGAGGCACCTACCAGCGCACCTGCCACGATCAGGATATTGTTGTTCACCGCGAAACCCGCCGCACAGGCCGCCAGGCCCGAGTAGGAGTTCAACAGGGAAATCACCACCGGCATGTCGGCACCGCCGATCGGAATCACCACCATCACGCCGAACACCAGTGCCAGTGCCACCACCAGGTAGAGCCACATATGGTTAGCCGGCTGCAGGCAGAACATGACCGCGCTGGCCAGGATGCCCAGAACAATCAGGCTGTTAACCACCTGCTGGCCGCTGAACAGCACCGCGCCGCTACCGATGCGCTCACTGAGCTTGCCGTAGGCGATCAGGCTGCCTGTGAAGGTCACACCACCGATCAGGATGGACAGTATGATCGTGACCAGGGTAAACGTGGCGGACCCCGGTGCGAGCGCGGCCCAACCCACCAGCAGACTGGCCATACCACCAAAGCCATTGAACAGGGCTACCATCTCGGGCATTGCTGTCATCTGCACCAGGCGGGCAGCGGCTGCGCCTATGATCGCGCCGATCGCAGCACCGATGGCGATCCACTGGTATTCGACGATGCCCTGGTCCAGCAGGGCCGCAATTACGGCCAGCAGCATACCCACCGAGGAAATGAAGTTACCGCGACGGGCTGTAGCAGGTGAGCCCAGCTGTTTGAGGCCATAGATGAAAAGGGCCGCCGATACCACATAACTGTATTGAATCAGGCTATCCATGGCGATCAGCTCTCCTTCTTCTTGAACATGGCGAGCATACGGTCCGTCACCAGGTACCCACCGACCACGTTGATAGTGGCCAGCGCCACGGCGCCAGCGCCCAGCCAGTTTGACAGGTCTTGCTGGCCAGTGCCGGCCAGGCTGATAGCCCCCACCAGCGTAATTCCGGAAATCGCGTTCGCACCGGACATCAGTGGTGTATGCAGCGTCGCCGGTACCTTGTTGATCAGCTCAAAGCCCAGGAACACGGCAAGCATGAGAATAAACGTCAGAAAAACTTCTGTAGGTATCACCTTACGCACCCCCTTCCATGATTTTCTTGATGGTCTCGTTCACCACCTCACCGCCGTGAGTAATGATGCAGCCAGGCAGAATATCGTCTTCGAAATCCACCACAAACTGCTTCTCTTCCTCGTTCCAGTTGTCTTCCACCAGGTTAAAGAGGTTGGATGAATACATCTGGCTGGCGTGACGCGCCACCTCTCCGGCCAGGTTAGCCTTGCCTATGATGGTGACCCCACCAACTTTAACAACCTCGTCCGGCACCGAACCCTCAACATTGCCACCGGTCTCAGCGGCCATATCGACGATAACCGAACCCGGGGCCATGCCCTCTACCATATCGGTTGTCACCAGCACCGGCGGCTTGCGACCAAACACCTGGGCTGTAGTAATCACCACATCTGACTTGGCGATAACCTCTTTTTGGGCCTGGCGCTGTTTCTCCACCTGTTCCGGGGTCAACTCCAGGGCATAACCCGCTGCGGTCTGGCCGGTCTCGCCCAGGTCTATCTCCAGGAACTTCGCGCCCAGGGACTGCACCTGCTCCGCGACCACAGGGCGCGTGTCGAAGGCCGTGACCCGTGCGCCGAGGCGCTTGGCGGTGGCGATCGCCTGCAATCCGGCCACGCCAGCGCCGATTACGAAGACGTTCGCGGGCTTCAAGGTACCGGCAGGTGTCATCATCATGGGGAAAATGCGGGGCAGGTGTGAAGCCGCCAGCAGCACCATCACGTACCCGGCCAGGTTGGCCTGGGAGCTGAGGGCGTCCATTTTCTGGCTGCGGGTGGTGCGGGGGATCATTTCCATGCTGATGGACGTAATACCCGCATCCTTCAGTGCGGTAACCAGTTCACCCTCGTTAAAAGGGTCCAGGTAGCTGATGTGGATGCAGCCACGCTTCATCAGGCCAATTTCATCAAGTGCGGGCTTGCGCAGTCTCAACACCACATCCGAGGTGCTGAACAGTTCATTGCGGTCAGCAGAAACCGCGGCGCCGGCCTCCACATATTCGGCGTCCGCAAAACCGGAACCGTCGCCCAGCCCGGCCTCGACAACAAGCTCCGCGCCCATATGGCACAGTTTCTTGGCCGACTCCGGCGTTATGGGAACCCGGTTCTCGCCCGGGTAATTCTCCTTGGGAATGGCGATGCGCATTGCGGTATGTACCCCCGTACCTGTGTATTTTTAATCCAGCCAGCCGATTCATCGGCCTTACTCCAGAGCGCCCTACAGCCTGTACAAATGCTGGAGATGGCACATTCTAGGCCCCGCTACCGCGGGCAGCCGCCGACTGTAGCACAGCCGACAGTTGGCGTGAACAATGAACACTATTCACGGTATGAATGAGTATTTACGGCAATATCCACCCAAGTAGCTCTACGATCTGTCCGCGGACAGGTGCGGGGGCCATTTTTGGATATGGGCGGAGCAGCCCGGGCCCAGCGGCAGCCCGGGCCAGGGATTAGCCCGTATTGAGCTGCAGGAAGGGGTTCATCCAGCGGTACTTCCAGCCGGTGAACTTCAAGGGTGCATCGAGTACTGCCAGGCATATGCAGTCTTCCGACTGTACCGCCGTAGGCGCGTGGACATCGCTGGGCTGGCGCAGCAGGAAATCACCCTGGTGGTAGCTGCCATCAGCATCAGAGAAACCGCCCTCCAGCACCAGGGTCATTTCAGAACCGTGGTGGGTGTGTTCCGGAATCTTGCCACCTGCCTTGATGTGGTACAGGGCAAATTCGAAATTCGGGTCGCCGGTTTTCAGATAGCTGATTCTCAGGGAGCTGGTAATTTTTTTCCACACCAGGTCTGTGAAATCCCCGCTCATCAGGCGCTGCAGGATGGCCGGTGTTCTGCCGGCAGCCCACTCGCTGGAACTGGCATAACTCAGGGGCGCTGCATCGTCGAGCCTGGCCAACACTGAATTGAGCAATGCCTCGCCCACAGGCTCCGCGTGCAAATCGTCAAACAGGGCTGCACCGAGGTTCTGCAACTGCCCGGATGTGCGGCGACACTGGTCGCAATAGTTCATGTGAACCGACACACAGGCGGCCTGGGCCAGGGGCATATTGCCCGCTGCGTGTTCAGTCAAGAGGTCGAGGTCGGGATGATATTTAGCCATAATATTAACGATCTATCTGTATTTGAAGTTTCTGAATAGCCAGCCTGACGCGGGATTTCACCGTGCCGAGCGGCAAGTCGAGCTCGGCAGCTGCCTCTGTATGCGATTTTCCTTCCATATACACCTTTGCCAGGATCTGCATCTGGTCCGCGGGCAGGCCGGCCATCAACTCACGCACCTTTTCCTGACTGCGCCTGCCCTGCAACATGGCAAAGGGCTCCTCATTCTCCTGGTCGGGAAATACGTCTTCCTCTGCCAGGGGCGTGTCAAATTTCTGCAGGCGCCGGAACATATCGGTCCGGCAATTACGTGCAATGGTGTAAACCCAGGTGCTGGCAGCAGCTTTCTCGGGATTGAATCCGCCCGCCTTCTGCCACACTTTCAACATCACCTCCTGCACCAATTCATCCGCAACCGACGCTGACAGGCTCGAACCGGCCAGGGCAAAGGCCTTGATCAGCGGCGCGAAATGCCTGAACAGGCGGGTGAAAGCCGCCCTGTCCTGATTGGCAGCGATCAGTGTTATGCACTCACTCCACTCGTCGGTACGGCGGCCCGTCAACTCCTGCGACCTGGACTGGGTTTCCTCTGGGGTATCTACCACTGGCAAAACTCTCTTTCTTGTTGGGTGCATGAGACAGTATACGCCGGCCCGCAGCAAGCGGATCACCCGGTGTTAGGGTAAACTGTGTAAAGATCCGATCCCGACCACAGTCCGTAACACAGACACCACATTAAATTTCGCTGTCCGGCCGAGCCTCAGTACAGCGACCCGGCCTGGAGAACGGCATTTTGAAGATAGCTGTCATTGGATCCGGCATTTCCGGATTAAGCTGCGCACACTACCTGAGTACTCACCATGAAGTCTCGGTATTCGAAGCCGGCAAGACGATTGGCGGTCACACGGCCACCGTAGATGTCAAACTGGGCACCCGCAAATACGCCATCGACACCGGATTCATCGTCTTCAACGACTGGACCTACCCCAACTTCATCGCCCTGATGGACAGCCTGGGGGTTCCCAGCAAACCCACCGCCATGGGATTCAGCGTGCGGGACGAACAATCCGGGCTGGAATATGCGGGCACCAACCTGGACAGCCTGTTCGCCCAGCGCGGCAACCTGCTCTCATGGCGCTTTATCACTATGGTACGGGACATCCTGCGCTTTAACCGGGAGTCTGTGGCAGACCTCGATGCAGGCAGGGTCAGTGACAGTCAGACCCTGGGGGAATACCTCCAGCGCAACCGCTACAGCGAAGCGTTCAAACGGCAGTACCTCACCGCCATGGGGTCAGCCATCTGGTCCGCCGATTGCGCCACCATCCTGGAATTTCCCCTGAGTTTCTTCCTGCGTTTCTTTCGCAACCACGGCCTGCTGTCAGTTCAGGATCGCCCCCAGTGGCGAGTCATAGAAGGGGGCTCTAGAGAATACCTGCGTCCCTTGTGCCAGCGCTTCGAGCAACGAATCTTCACCGGCTGCCCGGTGGCGAGGATAGACCGCCACGCCAACCAGATTACCCTGGAAATGGCCGATGGCAGGAGGCTGGGCTTCGACCAGGTGGTGCTGGCCACGCACTCTGACCAGGCCCTGGAACTGCTGGACGAGCCCAGTCCGGCCGAACGAGACGTGCTGGGGGCCCTGCCTTACCAGGCTAACGAGGTTGTGCTGCACACCGACACCAGACTGCTGCCGCGCAATCGCAAGACCTGGTCCAGCTGGAACTACTCGCTGGGCACCGGGCAGGACAGGGCGGTTGTCACCTACAACATGAACATCCTCCAGGGCCTGACCGCGCCGGAAACGTTCTGCGTCACTCTCAACAACAGCGCTGCGATCAACCCGGTCAAGATACTGGGCCGGTTCAGCTACGACCACCCGGTATTCTCTGTTGCCGGTATTGCCGCCCAGCAGCGCTGGGAGGAGATCAACGGCCAGCGCAATACCTGGTACTGTGGCGCCTACTGGCAAAACGGGTTCCACGAAGACGGCGTAGTCAGCGCGCTGCGCGTTGCCAATGCCCTCAACCAGCAAAACCAGGCCGCTGCATGAAGTCCAGGCTCTACGAGGGTGTGGTCAGGCACCGGCGACTGCATCCGACTTCCCATGAGTTCAGTTACCGGGTGTTCATGCCCTATATCTGCCTCGATGAGCTGCCGACACTGTTCGACAAACACCTGTTATGGTCAGCTCGGGGCTGGGCGCCGGCCCGCTTCAAGCGCAGCGATTTCCTCGGCGACCCGCAATTACCACTGGACCAGGCAGTGCGCCGGCGCATCCTCGAGGAAACCGGCGCCCACCACCGCGGACCCATATACCTGCTCGCCAACCTGCGCTATTTTGGTATGAGCATGAACCCGATCGCCTGCTATTACTGCTTCAGCGAGGACGAATCCCGGCTCGAATTCCTGGTGGCGGAAGTCAACAACACCCCATGGAACGAACGCCACAGCTACGTGCTGGCCGGCCCGAAGCAGGGCAAATGGTTGCGGACCGATTTCGACAAGCAGTTTCACGTGTCACCCTTCAACCCAATGGAGATGCAATATCACTGGCGCAGCAGCACCCCCGACCAGAGACTGGTGCTAAACCTGGGCAACAGCGATGCGGGCAAACGGGTCTTCGATGCCAGCCTGTCACTGTCCGAGCGACCAATGACCGCGTCCAGCCTCAACCGCACCTTGTTGCGCTATCCCCTGATGACAGCCAAAATCGCCCTGGCGATCTACTGGCAGGCACTGCGCCTGTTCATCAAGGGCGCGCCCGTGTATTCACACCCCAGCAGCAAACCATCCGGAGCCTGATATGAGTAACCCTAGCGACCTGACTGCCAGCAGCATCAGCCTGCCCCAGGCAGACCGCCAGCGTCCGTTTAGCCGGCAATTTGCCAGAAGTATATGCCTGCGCCTGCTTGCCAATATAGAGGTTGGCAGCCTGTGCTTGCACGATGGAGCAGAGGTGTTCCGCTTCGGCAATCCGGACGAGCCGGAGCAACCCCATGCCGAGGTGCACGTGCACGACAAATCGCTCTACCGCCAGATGTTGTCCGGCGGCAGCATCGCCACCGGTGAAGCCTATATGCAGGGGCACTGGACCTCCCCCGACCTGGTGGCGGTCATGCGCCTGTTCAGCGCCAATATGGCAACGCTGGACCTGCTGGAATCCAAGCAATCGTTACTGGTGCGACTCGGCCTGAAAATCTCCCACGCCCTCAACCGCAATACACGCGAGGGTTCCCGCAAGAACATTTCCGCCCACTACGACCTGGGCAATGACTTTTTCCAGCTGTTCCTGGATCCTACCATGATGTACTCGGCCGCCCTGTTCGAGACCGACCAGACCACGCTCGAAACTGCTTCAATCGCCAAGTTGGAAGAACTGTGCCGGCAACTGGAACTCTGCAGCGATGATCACCTGGTGGAGATCGGCACCGGCTGGGGCGGAATGGCCGTCCATGCGGCCCGCAACTACGGCTGCCGGGTTACCACTACCACCATATCCCGCGAGCAATACGAGTACGCGCTGCAACAGGTTGAGGCAGCGGGTCTGCAGGATCAGGTTACCGTATTATGTGAGGACTACCGCAACCTGCAGGGCAATTATGACAAATTGGTCAGCATCGAGATGATTGAGGCGGTCGGCCACAAGTTTTACAGCAACTACTTCCAGCGCTGCAGCCAACTCTTGAAGCCGGAGGGAAAAATGGTGATTCAGGCGATCACGATCGCCGACCAGCGTTACGCCGCTGCACGCGACTCGGTGGACTTCATCCAGCGCTACATATTCCCCGGCGGCAGCCTGCCCTCGGTCGCCGTTATTACAGACCACCTGGCGCGGGACACGGACATGCAGATGATCCACTTGCGGGATGTAACCCGTGACTATGCACTGACCCTGGCCCGCTGGCGTGAGCGTTTCATGGCGGCCCAGTCCACGGTCAGCGAGATGGGCTTCGAACAGAGTTTTGTCCGCATGTGGGAGTTTTACCTGGCCTACTGCGAGGGCGGTTTTCGCGAACGCGTCATCAGCACGGTACAACTGGCTTTCGCCAAACCCGGCTATCGCTTCTCTGCCTCCCAGGACTGATAGCTCCACCACGGCGGCAGCAGTTCGCGGTACTGCCGCTCGCCGTAACGACTGTCGATCAGCAGCGCCCGACCCCGGTCCTGGTGACCGCGGATTACACGCCCCAGGGCCTGATCGACTTTCTGCATCCCGGGGAACAGATAGGCGTATTCGAAGCCTGCCCCGTGCAACTGCTGGTGCCAGGCCCGCAGCTGTTCAGTGTCGCGATTAAACTGGGGCAATCCCACGCCGACGATAACGACACTGCTCAGGCGCTCCCCCGGCAGGTCTATCCCCTCGCCAAAGACACCGCCCAGAATGCAAAACGCGGCGACATCCCGCCTCTCCTCCAGCAGGCCGAGC
This sequence comes from uncultured Gammaproteobacteria bacterium, assembly GCA_963765545.1. Classification (GTDB taxonomy): domain Bacteria; phylum Pseudomonadota; class Gammaproteobacteria; order Pseudomonadales; family Halieaceae; genus JARRPM01. Next base: position 158,332 of record CAVXWW010000008.1, read on the forward strand.
AGCTCTTCCCTACCGGCGTCTTCACGCTGCTGAACCCACAGGCAGGGTCGCAGGCGGTCCAACCCCAACTTGCGCATCTGCTCCAGTCCATCCTGCAGATAACGATAAGATGGGAAGTACACAATGCAGTTGCCATTCTGTTCGCCCAGCCAGGCCATAACAGTCGCCGCCAACGCGGGCAGGGACTGCTCACGCTGCCTGAACCGGGTATCCACCCCGGTGGCCAGGAATACCTCAAGCTGGGCTCCATCAAAGGGCGAGACCTCGCGTCGGAAGACTGCCTCCGGGCCCATACCCAGGGCATCACGGGTCCAGTCGGGCGGCGACAGTGTCGCGGAAAAGGCCGTCATTGAATGCAGCTGAACCTGGCGCTCCCGCAAGAGGCGGGCCGGATCCAGACAATTGAGTGTGATCCGCAGGCTCTGTCGGCCCGCATTGCGGCTCAGCTCAAAACGAAAGTCATCACCCCAATTATCCGCCAGCCGCAGGAACTGCAGCACTTCAAAGTAAAAATCCAGCAGCGAGGGCTGGCGATGCAGGACCGCGGGCTCCTGTGCCTGCAATTCTCCGGCACGGGCTATAAAATCTGCCAGCGCCTGCTGCAGGTCGGCGGGCAGGGTCGGCCGGCTGTCGTAGTCCGCCTCCCGCCACTGCTGCTTCTGCAAAGCCAGCATAATGCGATTGATTCGATCCAGCGCGGCCGCCAAACCCTTAGGTGCATCGCGTCGCACAGACATCAGGTCAGCCTTGGCCAGGCTGGCACGGTACATGCGCCGGGCCCGCTCAGGCAGGTTGTGCGCCTCGTCCAGCAACACTGTCCAGCGCCTGCCATCGAGCTGCATCAAGGCCCCCAGGGTTGCTGTAAGGCTGTACACGTAGTGCAGGTCGGCGATCACCAGGTCCACCCAGGGCAGCAAATCCAACGACAGCTGGTAAGGGCAGACATCAAACTCCCGGGCCAGCGCCTCAATCTCAGCCTGGTGTAACGCGGGTGCGGCAATGGCTGCGGCCATTGCCCCGGGCAGCCGATCGTAGTAACCGCGAGCGAAACGGCAATCGTCACCGTGGCAGGCCTTACCCGGCGAAAAACAGATCCGCTCCTTGGCGGTCAGGCTCAGGGCAGCCAGCTTCAGGCCGGCATGGCGGAACAGGGCCAGGGTCTCCTCCGCAGTGCGGCGACCCACGGTTTTGGCGGTCACGTAGGCGATGCGCTCATGCTTTGCCCTTGCGAGTGCCTTCAGTGCCGGGTACAAAACGGCCGCTGTCTTGCCGATACCGGTAGGCGCCTCCAGCAACAGTTCACCGCCCTGGTCCACGCACTTATAAACCAGCTCGGCAATATCGCGCTGGCCCGGGCGAAATTCGCCGTGGGGAAACGCCAAACCCTCCAGGCTGGCGTCACGCTGCCGGCGCAGGTCGGCGAGCGTGCTCAGCCACAGTGAGAACCGGTCCAGTGACTCGACCAGAAACTCATCCAGTTCCCGCCGCGAGTAGCGCTGGGAAAGGGGCGTCTCCTCGCCGCTGTCTATATTGAACCAGGTCAGGCGAACCTCAAGCTCCGCAAGATCCTGTTCCGCCGCTATCAGCGCCGCGTATAAACGCGCCTGCGCCAGGTGCATCCGGCTGACGGTAGCCGGAATCAGGGCGGGTCTGATACGACAGGTCTTGATCTCCTCCACCAGCGCGGCTGCCGGGTCGAAGCCATCCGCCCGGCCTCGCAGCCGCAGCTTGAGGTCGCCCTCGGTATGGTCGTATGCCACCGGGTATTCGCTTCGATAGGTATCGCCCCGGCGCCGGTATACCTGCTGGTGACCCGCCACGCCCTGCACCCCGGTGGGGGAAGGGGTGAAGCGATGATCGATGTCACCGGCACGGTGACAAAACGCCACCAGGTCGCGCACGGTGACATCCAGTTCAATCATCATCAGCGCCGCTGCCGCCTTCCCCGCCGGGTTCCCAGGAAACCCAGGCCACCGCTGCCGGAATATCCTGCGTGGCAAAGAAGCGCAACCAGCGCTTCTGGCTTTCCTGCAGAGCATCCCCCGGTCCCTTGACCTCTATCAGGCAGTAGTCGCCATGAGTCTCTCCCAGCGCCACCAGGTCGGGAAAGCCGCGCCGGTTTTCTTCGGGGTCAAATAGCATACGCTCCCAGATCGCCAGCAGGTGTCCCCCCGGAATCGCCCTGGCTACAGCACGCAGCAGGGGCTCGTCGATACAGCGCCAGTCCACCCAGCGACACTGGTATCCCGCATACTGTCGATGTGCCTCCAACAACAACTGACCGGGATCCCCCGCACGCAACTCGTCCAGCCGCGCCGCAATTGCGGTTTGGCGGCTGGTGCGAAAGTCGGGGCTGTACATATCCGTGGGAACACTCTGGAAAGGGTTGTGAAACGCGCCGGGTACCGGGGTAAAAATCTGTTCCCAGAACGCCAACCCGAACAGCGAGTTCATCAGGACGTTCTCCACGTAGAGCACAGCACTCCACCGGGCAGCGAGCCCGCGCGCGGCCAGCAGCTCCACCGGCGCCTGTTCACGCGGCAGTTCCAGGGTCAATTTGGCAAAGTCATCCCGGCGCCGGGGTGCGGGCTTAGCTCCCAGCTTGCGCCGCACCCTGGGCAGTACCCGCCCGGCCGCATCGCGCTCTTCCTCACACCAGGGACCAGCCAGTATCTCCTCTCCCAACTGCAGGGCAGCCTCCCAGTCCTCACTGCGCTCCAGAATACGCAGACGCCGCTCACGGGCTGGATGACGGGCACTGCAACTGTAAAGCTCGCCCGCCAGTTGCAGCTCACCCAGCCTTTCCAGATCCCTGGCAAGACCATTACATAACCGGTGCCAGCGACGCTCGCTGGACGGAAACTGAACCTCCAACGTAAGCAGCTCCCTGGCCAGGGCCGGCAACTCAACATCGTAATCCTCGGTTTCGCGCAACTCGTACCAGACATCACTGAGGCTTGCACAGGCCAGGTATTCCTCCAGGGCCTCACGATGGGGAAAAAGGCGATGCTGGCGGTCCAGCGGGTAGGGATAGTATCGAGCCACGCCCAGGTCACTCAGGACAAAATCGGTGAGGCTCTGGTGCCGGTTGCCAAAAAAAAGTACCTGCAACAGCTGCACCTCCGCGGTGCCACAGGGACTGATAATACGCTGGCCATCCATTACAGAAAGCAGATCGCGCCGCTGCACATCATCCAGATCAAGCGCCTCGATGGCCTCAAGCAGGGCAGGCTTGCCCGCGGGCAGTGGCCTGTCCAGCAGTGTGCCAAAGGCCAGTAGCAGCTCCGCCCGTGTGTACAGCGCACCCAGTTCAGGGACCGAGAGCTGTGCCGCAATTTCCACCAGATTGACGCTGGCCAGTGCATCGACAAGCGACGCTATCTCCCCGAGCTCCGGGTAGGCCAATTTGCTCTCGCGAAACCAGGGCCCCACTCGAGAGACCAGCCGGACATACAGGCACTGGGCGTCGAATGGCAGCGCACGAAAGCAGCGCAGAAAATCCCGCTCCTGAACCGTAAGCAAATCCTCGTACTGCGCCTCGACAGTATCGCAAAGTGCAATAAAATTGGCCCGGTAATAGTGCGGTGCCAGTTGCGGGTTCGCCTGCAGCTCCACGCCCGCCGCCTAGACCGGAACCGCGGGTTGCTGGCGCTGCTGCAACAGGACACCCGGAATAATCAGCGCAAGACCCACCAAAGTCGCGGGATGGATAGGCTCACCCAGGATAGTGGCGATAAACACCAGGGACACCAGTGGGGACAGGAAAATAAGGTTGCCGACCCGGGACACGCCGCTGGACAGCCGCAGCGCGGTCGACCAGAGTGCAAAGGTCACGCCCATCTCAAACAAACCGACATAGGCCGCACCGGCCAGCCCTCCCCAGCCCGGCATAACCAGGCTGGAAAACATCGCGCACAGCAGCAGGGCTGCCGGGGCGGCGACAAGAAAGTTCAGGCACAGGCAGGCTACGGGGTCGCGTTGGTTGCGGGTGGACACAAGCCAGTAAGCGGCCCATATCAGGGTGCTGAAAAGAGCCAGGCCAACGCCTTCGACGCTGTCGAACTCCAGCGCCAGCACATCACCACGAGTGGCGATAATCAATACACCGCCATAGCCCAATAACAGCGCCAGCAGATCGCGCCGGTTGAGCTTCTGCCCCAGCAAAGGCACCGCCAGCAGCGCCAGGCTTATCGCCCAGGTGTAGTTGATTGCCTGCGCCTGCTGCGCCGGCAACAGGTCGTAAGCGCGCAACAACACCAGGTAGTAGGCCACCGGGTTTACCAGGCCCATCAGCAGAAAATAGCCCGGGGTCTGGCTGGCGTACTCCCGCAACAATGACAACCTGCCCTGCCAGGCCAGAATGGAGAGCAGCGCCAGGGCAGAGAAGCACACCGAGTAGGCAAGCAGTTGCAGCACATCCAACTCGCGCAATGCCAATTTGAATGCAGTGGCAACGGTGGACCACGCGAGCACGGCGGCAAGCCCATAGAGCAGCGCCTGGCGGTCCCTGTTTCGGTTTACCTGCATAGCGTCGACCGGCGCACCCGAGCTGAAAATTCCGGGCATATGTTACGTCATCCCCACCACAAAGCCAGAGAGCACCCGTGAATCGGACCTCCAGGATCTGTTCGACAACTGTACCGCGAGTAACTTTTGAGGCATTCTCAAACACTTGCCTCGCCGCACCCCGATGCTGTACCGAAGCCGGCTCGATAGTGGGGCCTGTTTTCGCCATGAAAGAGAGCAACTCGACTTGAGCTCAACCGAACCTGCCAGTCCAGCCCTGACTCCCGCCCTCGCCCTGGCGCCTATCGGGTTCCTGATCGCCCTGCTGGCCTGTTCGGTCTACCTGTTTGGTGCGGACTCGTCCTACGGGGCCAACCAGATTGCCCTGGTACTCGCAACCTGCGTGGCCGCCCTGGTCGGCCGCAAAGTCGGTATCAGCTGGCGCGAGGCCCAGGAGGGGGTTGTTCACGGCATCGCCCTGGGTCTGGGCCCGACGCTGATACTGCTCGCCGTGGGCATGTTGATCGGTACCTGGATCCTGTGCGGCACGGTGCCGTCCATGATTTATTACGGCGTGCAGATTCTCAACCCGGGCATTTTTTACGCGGCCAGTGCCGCTATCTGTGCCATCGTCGCCCTCAGTATCGGCAGCTCCTGGACGGTCGCCGGCACCCTGGGTATCGGCCTGATGGGCATCGCCGGCAGTTTCGAGTTGTCGCCCACCATCACGGCCGGGGCAATTATCTCCGGCGCCTACTTCGGCGATAAACTGTCGCCAATGTCCGACACGACCAACCTTGCTGCTGCTGCCACCGGGGTCGACCTGTTCGATCATATTCGCCATATGCTCTGGACGACGGTCCCTGCCTTTTGCCTCGCCCTGCTGGTGTTCGCCCTGATCGGCAGCGCCAACGCCACTACCCCGGGCGAAATTGAGGCCCTGCAAGAGTCACTGAGCTCGGAGTTCAACATCGGCCTGCACCTGCTGCTGCCACTGGTGTTGATGCTCGCTCTGGTCTACAAACGCTTTCCCGCCTATCCCGCCATTGTCGTCAGCTCACTGGTCGGCGCGCTGTTTGCCGTGCTGTTCCAGCCTGAGGCAGTGGCCCGGCTGGCGGGTGAGCCAGCAGAACTGGGCGCCTCTTTCATGCTGTTGAAGGGGGTCTGGATCAGCCTCTTCGATGGTTATATATCCAACAGCGGCAACGCATTCCTGGACGACCTGCTGAGTAAAGGCGGTATGAGCAGCATGCTCAATACCGTCTGGCTGATTATCTGCGCCCTTGGCTTCGGCGGCGTACTGGAACGCACCGGTATTCTCGGCTATCTGCTGGCACTGGCATTGCGCAGGGTCAAGGGTGATGGCTCATTGATTACCACAACCGTCCTCACCTGCGTGGGAACCAATGTCCTCGCCGCGGACCAGTACATTGCCATTGCCCTGCCGGGGCGCATGTACAAGGATGCCTACGAGCGCCACGGCCTGTCGCGCCTCAATTTATCGCGCACGCTGGAAGACTCCGCTACCCTGACCTCGGCCCTGATCCCCTGGAATACCTGCGGCGCATACATGTCCGCCACCCTGGGGGTCGCCACCATGCACTACGCACCCTTCGCGTTCTTCAACCTGCTGTGTCCACTGATCGCCATCATTTACGGCTTTGCTGGTTTCGCCTTGAAACCGGCAGAGCCGGAAGAGGCGCTGGCGGCGACCCCGTGATTGAACTCGCCGGCCTTTGGGACTACCCCGACCCTCACACCTTCCATACCCGGGTCATGCCCGAGGATATGGATGCCCTCAATCACACCAACAACACCGTCTACGTGAAGTGGTGTGAGCAGGTGGCCTGGTCACACTCAGTCAGCCTGGGCCTGGACGAGGTGCGCTACCGCGAGCTGGATCGGGCCATGGCAATCACCCATAGTGAGTACGACTACCTGCAGGCCTCTCGCGAGGGGGACGAAATAGTCGCGGGTACCTGGATTGTCAGCTCCGACAACAAGCTCACTATGAACCGGCGCTTCCAGGTGATCCGCCTGCAGGATGGCGTCACGCTGTTGCGGGCAGCAATGCGCTTCGCCTGTATAGAAATCAGCAGTGGTCGGCCGCGCCGAATGCCGAAGGAGTTTCTGGAAGGTTATGGGCCGGCGGTTCTGAAAGGCTGAATAGAAATACCTCCGGTCCTGCCCTGGCCACCAGCTCAGGCGCGCAACCAGTCGAACGCCATTACATCCCGGATATCCGCGATCCCTGTTGTGAGCATCAACAGCCTGTCTACCCCCAGCGCCACCCCGCTGCAACTGGGTAGCCCCGCGGCGAGGGCAGCCAGCAGACGTTCGTCAAGTGGGCGCTCCGCCAGACCCAATTCCCGCCGGCGCCGGTTGTCTCGCTCAAATCGATCGCGTTGCTCAGCGGCATCGCCCAGTTCGAAATAACCATTGGCCAGCTCCAGGCCGTCCACATACAGTTCAAAGCGGTGGCCCATCGCCATGCCATCCACTTCGCTAATGTGTGCCAGGGCCGCTTGCGATGCCGGATAATCGTAGACGAAACACATACCACGATTCGCCAGTTCGGGCTCGATCACATGGCTCATCAACAAATCCAGCCACATGTCCCGGTCGCCCGCCAGGGTGCCGGCATCCAATCGTGCTCGCGCCGCCGACTCCAGCTCCGCTGCGGCGGCGGTAAACGGGTCCAGCGCCAACTCATCGAGGAACAGCTGGCGATAACTGTAATAGTGCAGCGCCCGCTCACCCAGGCAGTCACACACCAGTTCCGCAACCTCCGCCATCAGGGCGTGGTGGTCGAAGCCCGGGCGGTACCATTCAAGCAGGGAAAATTCAGGGTTGTGGCGGGCGCCTGCCTCACCGTCTCGAAACGCCCTGGCCAGCTGGAAAATGGGCTCACCGCAGTGGGCGAGAAGGCGTTTCATGGCATATTCGGGAGAGGTTTGAAGATAGCGCGGTTGTTTGAGCGATGTACCGCGTTCTACTACCAGGGGCTCAATGGAGGGATCTGTGATGCCGCAACTCGAGAGCAGCGGTGTCTCCACCTCAAGTACCTCCCTGGCGGCGAAAAAACGGCGGATCCGACCCAGCAGATCCGCCCTTGCCCGGAGTATTTCGGGGCTGGCATTCGGCTGCCAGTCCATGACCGATTCAGGAATTACTTGGACACGCGGTTCTGGTACTCACCGCTGCGGGTATCGACCCGGATAACCTCACCCTGGTTGATAAACAGTGGCACCTTCACTACTGCCCCGGTACTGAGTGTTGCCGGCTTGCTGCCACCCTGGGCAGTGTCGCCTTTCAGTCCGGGATCCGTCTCGACGATTTCCAGTTCGACAAAATTGGGCGGTGCGACTGACAACGGCACGCCATTGTAGAGGGTCACTTCGCAGGGGTCCTGCTCCTTCAGCCAGTTGATGGCATCCGCGACGGCCTTTTCATCCGCCTGGTGTTGCTCGAAGGTGTCTGGTTCCATGAAGTACCAGAAGTCGCCATCCGTGTAGAGGTATTCCATACTGATGTCCATGACATCAGCTCCCTCCAGCGTCTCGCCGGAGCGAAAAGTACGCTCCCAGACCCTGCCCGTCTTCAGGTTGCGCAGTCTCACCCGATTAAAGGCCTGGCCTTTGCCGGGTTTAACGAACTCGTTATCCAGAATACTGCAGGGCTCGCCATCCAGCATGACTTTGAGGCCTGAGCGGAAATCGTTGGTGGAGTAGTTGGCCATGGTGTTCTCGCGTATCTCCCAAAAGGCGCCAATGATACCCCAGGCGAGCGGCCAATGGCAGATTATGGGACATTCCCCGTAGCGGCCATCGCAATATATAAGATACTCTTGGCTACAGATGCGTGCCGGCAAGCCGGCCCCCAGAAGGGTTCGTATTACATGAGTAGTGACACCCCGGTAAAAATGCGAATTCCTCGCCAGGACCTGCAGACATTCGATACTTTCCCGCTGTCGGTAGAAGCTGCAAGTCAATGGGCCCAGGCCCTGCCCGTGACCAACACTGCACAGGTGGCACAGCAATTACGTGATGTCGTTGTTCGCCTCAATCGTGTTGAGATCGGCCCGGAACTGCGTTTCAAGATTATGGAGGCACTGCGCCCGACGCTGCTGGTAGCTACCGGCAACCTGTCCCGGCGCTTCCTCAACCTGCCGCTGGTAATGCCCCGGGAGCCGCGTCAGATGGCAGAATTGGCGGATCATCTCTACCACAATGCCGGCACGGCCTACGCGATCATGGCAGTACAGGCCCTACAGCGCAGGGACAGTATTCGGGAAGTAAATGCCGCAAGGCTGGTGTGTGAGTCGATACACCGGGCTATCCGTTTTGCCGGTATCCGACTGTTACAGACCTTCCAGTTGCACCAGCGGGTCGAATTGCATAGCTGGCTGACGATACACCAGCTTTACGCGCTGGCGGAAGCGCAGCAGATCAGTCAGCTACATGTACAGGACACGTTGTCTGGCAGCGGCTCCGTCAGTGCCGCCTACCTGCAGGTTCTCCTGCTGGGCTGCTCTCATCCCAACAAGTTACGCCAGAATGATCTGGTGGCAATCTACCGCGGCCTGCAAGATTGGGCCGGGTTGCTCACGGTAGGGCAAAGCCCGGATAAAAACAGCCTGTTCCTGGCAGACCTTGATACCGACCGACCCCCGGTCTACCGCGAGCTCTACCCGCAAACCACCGGCAGCAGGATTCGATACATCGACACGGAGCCACTGGTGGCACATCTGCAAAAGCTTGCGTCACAGGACGATGGGCAGGGGATTGTGTTCGGCAAGGATGCGGTGCTAAGCCCCGCCCTCATGACCCACCTTATATCTTCATTCAGCACGGTCAGCATGCGCAACTTTTCGCGCACGCGCACTAAAAGGGCCGTGTGGGTGGCGATAGGGCTGAGCAATTGTCACTACTACCTGGCAGGCGAAAAAACATTCGAGCAGGTATTGTTCGGGCAAAAGTATCCCGATAGAAACGCGGGGCGAACCGGCGAGAACCCATTCCGTGAAACACGAGCCCGGGGCGATCACTGGCAGGAGGCAAACCCGAATGAAAAACTCAGCGCCCAGCCCCACCCCGACCGCGATAACCCGCTGCAACACGAGGTGCTGCTCGACCAAGAAACGATAGCGCTGCTCGAAGGCAGGAACATTCCATCTGCATCCGGCCTGGGGCGCTACAGCGCTCACAGGGTCAAGCTGTCGGATGCCAGCCCCGGGGGCTACTGTTTCGAATGGACTGCTGATCTGCCGGGAAATACCAGAACCGGCGACATCGTATGCCTGCGCGAAGACGACAGCACACGCTGGACCATTGCCGCTATCCGCTGGATGAGTCGGCTCGACGACAGCAAAACCCTGATCGGCCTCGAGTTACTAAGCCCGGATGCCACTCCCTATGGCGCTTACATGCAACCACAGCGCAAGGGTGATGAAATCCAGCCACAGCGGGTGCTGTTACTGCCCGGGATTAAACTCACTGGGCAGCCGCCTACCCTGATCACCCCCAGGGCCGGCTTTCAGGATCGAAAGAAAATCACCCTGGCCAGGCAGGGGGAGGAAAGTTTTATCCAGTTGATGCACCCGGTGGCGGTCACCAGCGCCTTCGCCCAATTCGAATTTCGCTCCCTGAAGCAACTCGAGGAAGTACTGGCAGAAGACAAGAGTCGCCCACGGGATAAGTCTTTCGACTCCCTCTGGACCAATATCTGACAGCAAGGTGCCGGCTAGGGGCTCGCCGCCGCGTCGCTCTGGTCCCGGTCGGAAAGTCCGAGCAGGTAGAGAATAGCATCCAGGCCCAGGGTTGAAATTGACTGCTCGGCAGACTGCTTTACCAGCGGTTTGGCGCGAAAGGCAATACCCAGTCCCGCGATACTGAGCATGGGCAGGTCGTTTGCACCGTCCCCGACAGCGATGACCTGCTGCAGATCTATGTTCTGCTCCGCCGCCAGTTCCCTGAGCAGTTCGGCCTTGCGACCGCCATCTACAATAGTACCAACGACCTCACCGGTTACCACCCCGTCCGCGATATCAAGTTCATTGGCGTGGATATAGTCAATGCCTAGCCTGGTTTGCAGGTAACGGGCAAAGTAGGTAAACCCCCCCGACAATATGGCGGTCTTGTACCCCAGGGTGCGCAGGGTGGCCAGCAGATGTTCGGCACCCTCGGTGATTTTCAATTCACGCGCCACTTTTTCCAGGGCATCTTCCTTGAGCCCATGCAGCAGGGCCATCCTGGCGCGAAAGCTTTCGCTGAAATCAATCTCGCCGCGCATGGCCCGCTCTGTGATAGCGCTGACCTGCTCGCCCACACCGGCGAGGCGGGCCAGTTCGTCGATAACTTCCGCCTCGATCAGCGTAGAGTCCATATCGAAGACCACCAGCCGGCGGTTGCGCCGATACATATTATCTTCCTGGAATGCCAGGTCCACATCCAGCGCACCGGCCACTTCGAGCAGATCGCGCCGGAAGGCACCGGAGTCCTGCAGCGGACCCCGCACGGAAAACTCCACACAGGCTTTGCTCAGCGCCGGCAACTCACCCAGTGGGATGCGCCCGGACAGGCGAGTGATGCTGTCAATGTTCAGCCCATGGCCAGAGACGACCGCGGTCACCCGGGCGAGTTGATCGGCAGTTATCTTGCGCGCCAGTAGCGTAATAATATAGCGAGCCCGGCCTTGGGCCTGAACCCAGTGCGCATAGCTTTCCGGCAACACCGGAGCGATGCGGGCCTGCATGCCGCAGTCCCTGGCGTAACTTTTTACCGCATCCTGCATGCCCTGCGCATCACAGTTGTCTGGCAGTTCGACCAGCACTCCCATGGACAGGGTTGCATGAATAACCGCCTGCCCTATATCCAGCACATTGACTGAATAGCCTGCCAAAATAGCCGCAATCCCGGCAGTGAGGCCCGGTTGGTCCTCTCCGGAAATACTGATCAGCAGTATGTCATTCACTCAAGTCGTCCCAGGAAAATGCTGTGAGCCGTATTCTACTCGCTCGGTAGGAGCACTGGGAAGCAACGCGACGACGTCAAGCCAAGGGCCGGGACAAAAGTCTCCCCTTAGGCCAGGTCTGGTTTATACTGGCGCGCGTCGCAACACGGTAGATTGCCAAACCCGCGTGAAAAACCCTCTGAAAAACAGCAGCCTGGGACAGCAGTTAGCATTGCTCACAGCTGCGATGTGCCTGCTGGTAAGCCTTGCCCTGGTAACCCTTGCCGCTATTTCAACACGCCACATGCAGCTACAACAGCAGGAAGAATACGGGTCCGCGCTGGCGCGCCAGATCGCCACCCGTATAGGGACCTCACTGGAGACCGGAGACCTGTTGAGCGTCGCGGCATCCCTGCAACGATTCGTCGAGACCTCGTCAGCAGAAGAAGTCGCCATATTCGACGTTGAGGGCAAGGCGCTGGGGCAGGCCGGCGAGGCCCTGGGCCAGAACCTGCAACAATACCAGGCGCCGGTTCGCGTGGAGTCAGACATCGCGGGCAAGGTAGTCATCACCATCAGTACCGACACTACGGGCGCCGCGCAGCTACAGTTTGTAATGAGTCTGCTGGGGCTGGCAGTGCTGCTCAGCCTGGCCGTGTACCTCACCACCCGGCATTTCGGCCAACGCCTGGCCAATCGACTGGGCAGCCTCGCCGGGGCCATCGCCCTGGACGAACCAGCGCAGCCCGTCAGAGCTGGCAACGAGGTAGAATTACTGGCCAGGAATATTGAAGCGCTTCCCATGGACCTGCTGCGCACCCGAAGCGAAACCAATCCACGGGAGGAGAACTACCGCACCACCGCAGTGCTGTATCTGCACCTGACAAGCCTGGCGGACTACATTGATACCCTGGACGAACAAGGGCTGCATCGTTATACAGACAGACTGCACCAACTGGTACTGGCCGCTGCCAATTTCTATGCGGGGGACCTGCAAGTGACCCGGCAGTTCGGCCTGGCCGTCTACTTCAGCGGCCCCAACAGCGCGGGCAGCGCCGCCTTTCGCGCCGCGTCCTGTGCCTGGTTGATACACGCCGCCTGTCGCGAGCTGGAACAACAGGTCCGCCGAACCATGGCCATCGCGATGGCTATTTCCCAGAGCGAACTCGGTGTTGGTGACCGGGCTGATATCTACCCCGGCTTGTATATTCAGCATACGATCGACGAACTGGAGGCCATCTGCGCCAACCGCCCACCGCGTGTACTGTTATCACCGGTGGTATGCGAAGACCCGGATATCGCCTCCCGCCTACAGCACCAGGCTACCGAAATAATGGACTTCGGGATGCTGGAGGAGTTCGCAGAGCCCTACCAGGATTTACTGGAGCGCCAGTTGCGCCTGATCCTCAAACGCCTTTCAACAACGGCCCCGCGGTGACAGCGCATCAGCCTTCTATACGGATGGCGTCCACTTTTTGGAATCCTCTGGGGAGCTTGTTTCCACGCCGGCCACGCTCGCCCCGGTAGTGCTCAAGTTCTGAAAATTTCAGTTTGATATGCCGCTTGCCGGCATATACCAGCAGGCTGTCCTTTTCAGTAATGACCTGCACCGCGACGACATATTCTTCGCGGCTTTGGACCCGGGCGGGGGGAATTCCTATGATCTTGTTGCCCTTGCCGCGGACCAGTTGTGGCAGGTCCGCCAGTGGGAACACCAGCAAGCGACCCTCATTGCTCACCGCGGCCACGAAGGCGCCCTCCACCTCGGCAATCGATGAGGGCTGCAATACGCGCGCGCCCTTGGGCAGGCTCAGCGCAGCCTTACCCGCCTTATTCTTGGTTTGAATGTCGCCCAGCCTGGCCACGAAGCCATAGCCGGCATCACTGGCCAACAGGTACAGCTGGGTTGGCGGCCCCATCATCATGCCCTCGAAGGTGGCGCCGGAGGGCGGATTGATGCGCCCGGTAACGGGCTCGCCCTGACCACGGGCAGAGGGAAGGTTGTGGCTGGTGACCGTATACGCCCTGCCGGTAGAGTCCAGGATCACCACCGGTTGATTGCTGCGCCCCTGCACCGCTATCTTGAAACTGTCGCCGGATTTATAGCTGAGACTGGCGGGGTCGATTTCATGCCCCTTCGCCCCACGAATCCAGCCTTTCTCGGACATCACGACTGTCACCGGGTCGGCGCTCACCATCTCCAGCTCACTGAATGCCTTGGCTTCTTCGCGCTGCACCAGGGGTGACCGGCGCTCATCGCCGAACTTTTTCGCCACCGCCAGCAGTTCGTTCTTGATCAGGGTTTTGAGACGGGCGGCACTGCCCAGGATTTTCTGCAGCTCATCGCGTTCCTTCGCCAGATCATCCTGCTCACCGCGAATACCAATCTCTTCCAGCTTCGCCAGGTTTCGCAGTTTCAGCTCCAGTACGGCCTCCGCCTGTATGTCGGTAATGCCAAAGCGTTGCATCAACGCCGGCTTGGGCTTGTCCTCGGTGCGAATAATCTGAATGACTTCGTCGATGTTGAGGAATGCAATCAGGTAGCCTTCCAGGATGTGCAGCCGCTTCAGAACCCGTTCCAGCCGATACTCGAGCCGGCGTCGCACAGTGTCGGTGCGAAAGGAAAGCCACTCGCGCAGAATTCGATCAAGCCCCTTGACCCCGGGCCGCCCGTCAATACCTATCATGTTCAGGTTGACCCGGTAGCTGCGCTCCAGGTCGGTGCTGGCAAACAGGTGGCTCATCAGTGCCTCGACATCAATCCGGTTCGAGCGCGGCACGATCACCAGTCGAGTGGGGTTCTCGTGATCTGACTCATCCCGCAGGTCAGCTACCATGGGTAGTTTTTTCGCCTGCATCTGCTGTGCAATCTGCTCCAGCACCCGCGATCCCGAGACCTGGTAGGGTAGGGCGCAGACCACCACATCGTTACCTTCACGCTCCCAAACCGCACGCATACGCAAGCCGCCGCGCCCGGTTTCGTACATGGTCACAATATCTTCCCGGGGGGTAATAATTTCCGCCTCGGTGGGAAAGTCCGGCGCGATCACATGCTCGCACAGGTCGGCTACTGTTGACTTGGGCGCTTCCAGCAAGCGAATAGCCGCAGTCACCACCTCGCGTAAATTGTGTGGCGGCACATCCGTTGCCATGCCCACTGCAATACCCGTGGTGCCGTTCAGCAATACATTGGGCACCTGGGCCGGCAACACCCGTGGCTCATCGAGAGTACCATCAAAATTGGGGGCCCAGTCCACCGTACCCTGGCCGAGCTCCGCCAACAGCACATCTGCGTAAGCCGTAAGACGCGATTCCGTATAACGCATCGCGGCAAATGACTTGGGGTCGTCCGGCGAACCCCAGTTACCCTGCCCGTCTACCAGTGGGTAGCGGTAGCTGAAATCCTGCGCCATCAGGACCATGGCCTCGTAGGCGGCGCTGTCACCGTGGGGGTGGAACTTACCGATCACATCACCCACGGTGCGGGCTGATTTCTTGAATTTGGCAGTCGCCTTCAGACCCAGTTCGCTCATGGCGTAGATTATGCGGCGCTGCACAGGCTTCAGACCGTCGCCCACATGAGGCAGGGCGCGGTCCAGGATGACGTACATGGAGTAGTCCAGGTAGGCCTTCTCCGCATATTGTTTCAGCGACACCTGCTCGATGCCGTCGTTATCGATTTCTACAATTTCAGACATTGACTACAAACCTGTCCTGGTAAAGTTAAGCCGGGCATTACGCCCTGTGGAGAAAACCTGCTGGCAGGCGCAGGCAAACTAGTTCACGAGATGACTGCCCTGCAGACCGACAAGCTGCTCATTGAGGTTGACGATCGAATTTGCCATATCAACCAGCAGTCCGTGGATGGTGGCCGGGTTGTTCTTGATAAGCTCGGTAAATTGTTCCCTGGGCACTTTCACGACTGAGCAGGCGGTCCTGGCACGCACGGTTGCCGTGCGATCAGAACAGGTGAGCGCTGCCATGGCCCCAAAAATCTCGCCCTCGCCAATACGTCCAACGGTCACATCATCGACCAATACCTCTGCTACTCCGCTGGACAGGTTGAACACGTAATCGGCACGCTCACCCTGGTGGATGATAATGTCGCCCGCCGCATATTCTTCGAAGCCGGGGGTGGCCGGTGCCTCATCCGGCACGAGGGCGGCGGTGATGCGCAGCAAAAGTCCCGAGTAGGTCACCAGCACCCGGCTCCACAGGCGCATTGCAGCCGGCTCGCTGAAGACACGCCGCATGAATTCCAGTGCCGGGTAACTGTCCAGCCTGGCGCCAACGGCGCTGCGAAAGTAGACGGTGCTGTCCTGTTCGGCGCTGCCGGCAATATCGGGCAACAGGATGTCGCCTTCCTCCAGGGTGTAAACCGTTTTGCCCTGATAATAGGCGTTCATGGTACCGCGCTTTACCACATAGAACTGGTTGCCATCATAGCCACGAAAGTTTCCTTCCAGGGTAGGCGCAACGTCAACCGGAATACCCGGCATCCCGACCACGCCCACCAGGGCATCAATCAGTTCGCGGTACTGTTGGGTGAGAATTGTAAAATCCTGGGAGACTTCTATATCGGCCAACATCTGACTACCCCTGTCCGATTTATCCCCGGCTGCAGCCTTTGCCCGAATGGGCTGCACCCTGTTTTTGCAGCTGTTTCAGGGGAGTGAAACGCTTTCCCCGCTGCTGTTTGCGGCCTATAGTAGCAACTAATCTGGCAGGGGAGAACGTCTCCCCGAACATTTGTGACACGGATGCAGCAGCGATGAGCTACCAATGGCAAACCAGCGATTTCGCGGGTATCACCACCCATGAACTATATGCCGCCCTGCGCCTGCGCCAGCAGGTTTTCGGTGTCGAGCAGGACTGCGCCTACCTGGACCTGGACAACCTGGACCAGGACGCTGTGCATATGCTGTGCTGGCAGGGCGATGTGCTACTGGCGTATCAACGCTGCCTGGCGCCCGGTATCAGTTTCAGTGAAAGCGCCCTTGGCCGGATTGTGGTGGGCAGCCACGCCCGGGGCCAGAGCCTGGGCAGGGAGCTGGTCCAGCGCGGCATCAGGCACAACCTGGAGCGCTGGCCATCGCAAGATATCAGGATTCACGCCCAGGCCCACCTGCTGGACTTTTATAATCAGCTGGGCTTTGTCGCCGAGGGTGATGTCTTCGATGAGGATGGCATACCGCACATCCAGATGATCTACAGGCGCTCAACCTGACTCAAGCAAAAACGTCACCGGGCCCTCGTTGGTGAGGGCTACCTGCATCTGCGCGCCAAACTCTCCGGCTGCGACGACCGGGTGACGCCGCTTTAGCTCATCCAGCATATCGCTATACAGCAACTGAGCCTCCGTCGGTGGCATGGCCCTGGAAAAACCGGGCCGCATGCCGCTGCCGGTATCCGCCGAGAGGGTGAACTGGGACACCAGCAGCACACCGCCGTTTATATCCGCCACGCTGCGATTCATGCGCCCCGCTTCATCGGCAAATACGCGATACCCGAGAATTCTCTCCAGCATGCGATTTGCGCTGCCCTGGTTATCGCCCCGGTCCAGTCCGAGCAACACCAGCAATCCAGCCCCAATCTCGCCAACAACACTACCCTCAACGCTGACGCTGGCACTACTCACACGTTGCAGCAGGGCCTTCACCCCGCGGCTGAGCCCCTGTCGGCCCGGCGCCGCTCGTGTTCAAGCAACAGTTTCTTGCGCAGGCGTATGCTCTCGGGTGTCACCTCCACCAGTTCATCTTCCTCGATAAACTCCAGGGCCTGTTCCAGCGAATGACGAACGGGTGGAGTCAGCGTCAGGGCTTCGTCCGTACCCGATGCCCGCACGTTGGTAAGCTGCTTGCCCTTGGTCGGATTGACGGCCAGATCGTTATTGCGACTGTGCAGGCCAATAATCTGGCCCTCATAGACGTCCACGTTCGGCTGGATAAACATGCGGCCACGATCCTGCAGGTTGAACAGGGAGTACCCGAGGGTCTTACCCTTCACCATGGATACCAGCACACCATTGGCCCGCCCCGCGAGTTCGGCATTCTTCACCGGACCGTAGTGATCAAACACGTGAGTCATGATACCGCCGCCAGACGTCATCGTGAGGAACATGGAGCGAAACCCGATCAGGCCCCTGGCCGGAACAATAAACTCCAGTCGAACCCGCCCCTTGCCATCGGGCACCATATTTTCCAGCTCCGCCCTGCGCAGGCCAAGCTCTTCCATAACCGCACCCTGGTGCTGCTCCTCACAGTCGATAACCAGTTGCTCGAACGGCTCGTGCATCTTGCCGTCGACTTCTTTCTGGATGACCTCGGGCCGCGACACGCCCAGCTCAAAACCCTCCCTGCGCATATTTTCGATCAGCACGGACAAGTGCAGCTCACCGCGCCCGGAGACCTTGAACTTGTCGGGACTGTCGCCGGGTTCAACTCGCAACGCCACATTGTGAATCAGCTCCCGGTCCAGGCGCTCCTTGATATTGCGTGAGGTCACATACTTGCCTTCTTTACCGGCGAAGGGCGAGTCGTTCACCTGGAAAGTCATACTCACCGTGGGCTCATCTACTGACAGCGGTGGCATGGCCTCGATCTGCAGCGGGTCGCAAAGAGTGTCGGAGATATTGAGGCCTTCGATGCCGGTGATACAGACAATGTCGCCCGCCTCTGCAGATTCGACATCAACGCGCTCCAGTCCCAGGTAGCCCATCACCTGCAGAACCCTGCCCTTTTTGCTGCCGCCCTCGGGGTCCACTACCATGACCTGGGTGTTGGGCGTGAGTACGCCGCGGGTTATGCGACCAATACCGATAACGCCCACATAACTGCTGTAGTCCAGGGCGCTAATCTGCATCTGCAGGGGGCCATCGGAGTTCACCGCAGGGGCCGGCACCTTTTCCACTACTGTCTCGAACAGCGGCTGCATGTCCGCTGCCATATTCTCGTGGTCCAGCCCGGCAATCCCCTGAATGGCGGAGGCAAAAATGACGGGAAAATCCAGCTGTTCCTCGGTCGCGCCCAGGCGGTCAAACAGGTCAAAGACCTGGTCTACCACCCAGTCCGGCCGTGCACCGGGACGATCCACCTTGTTGATTACCACAATCGGGTTGAGGCCTTGCTCAAAAGCCTTGGAGGTCACAAACCGGGTCTGGGGCATGGGACCGTCCACCGCGTCGACCAGCAGCAGGACAGAGTCAACCATCGACAGTACGCGTTCTACCTCGCCCCCAAAATCAGCGTGCCCGGGGGTGTCGACGATATTGATATGGTAATCATTCCACTCAATCGCTGTGTTCTTGGCCAGGATAGTGATACCGCGCTCACGCTCCTGGTCATTGGAATCCATGATGCGCTCAGAGCCTTCGGATCGGCGATCCAGGGTACCGGATTGCTGCAAAAGGCAGTCCACCAGCGTCGTCTTGCCATGGTCTACGTGGGCAATAATGGCAATATTGCGAAGTTTATCGATCAAGGGGTTACCTCGGGGCAGCTACGCCCGTGCAAAAAAGGGCGCGGATTATACCCCATAGGTCTTTGTTGCGCACAGGCAATTTACGGCGCATAGACCCGGACGTCCAGATCGCTGGTCTCGCGCAAATGGCAGGCATGCAGCCTGCTCATCACACCTTTGCCGCAAAAAAGCATATACGTGCCGGATGGCAAGCTGTCCGCCTTGCTGTGCAATGCATAAAACGGAATATGCAGGACCGGCAAGGGCAGCGACAGGGGGGATAGTTCGGCCTCGTCAGGGTGGCGGATATCTATTACCGTACTACCGGCCATGGGCACGGACAGCACTTCCACCTCAGCCCGGGCCAACTCCTCATCCGCCAGCCGGTCGATTCGGGTCTGGCGCGCGCTGGCCATCGCCCTGTCGAGGATAGCCATATCGAACCCGGCTTCCTGGTCCTCAACCCGGTCCAGCCGGGCGCGGGTGGTAGGGTTGACCGAGATAATCCCGCAATACTCCGGCATGTTGGCCGCAAACGGCTCAGTTCCTATCCTGGCCGCCAGTCGCACAATGTCCTCCTTGTCGCTGGCGATCAGCGGGCGCAACACCAGCCGATCGGTCACCCGATCAATGACCGCAAGGTTCCGCAGGGTCTGACTGCTCACCTGGGCGACACACTCACCGGTTACCAGGGCATCGATCTCCAGGTCCTCGGCCAGCCGGTCGGCCACCCGCAGCATCATGCGCTTGAGTATCACGCCCATCTGGCTGTCCTGTACTTTCAGCAACAGTTCAGCCACCACCTCCTCAAAAGGCACACTGATGAATAGCACGCGCTGCTTGCAGCCGTACTTCTGCCACAGGTAAAGGGCAACCTCTTTGACCCCGAGTTCGTGGTCGCGCCCGCCCAGGTTGAAAAACAGGAAGTGCGTTCGCATGCCCCGCTTCATGGTCAGGTAGCTGGCGACCGGCGAGTCAAAGCCGCCGGATATCAGTGATAACACCGGATCCAGGCTGGCGACCGGATAGCCCCCGGGACCGCGATAGCGCCGCGCGACGATAAACAGGGTTTTCCTGCTGATCTCAAGCTCCACTGTCACGTCAGGATTGACCAGGCGAACCCCGGCCGCCGCGGTACGCGCAAGCAGCGCCTCCCCCACCGCACGCTCGACATCAACAGATGTAAAGGGATGATTGCCGTTGCGCTTACAGCGAACCGCGAAATGCCTGCCAGCCAGCCGATCCGCATAGAACGGCATAAGGTGCTCTGCAATCTGCTCAAGCGGCGGTAGCGAGTGCTCACTAACTTCAAGGATAGAGGTGACTCCGGAGACGTTACGCATGGCGTCCACCATCCCCGCCAGGGCCGCGGGGTCGTCCAGCGCCGTCTCCACACCGAGGCGGTCCCAGAGCATTTCCACCTCGACGTCCGGATCCAGGTCTTGCAACACCGCTCGCAAATTCGCCAGCAGGCGGGCAACGAAACGACGCCGCACCGGCTTGCTCTTGATGGCGATTTCCGAGAAGTACTTGACAATAAATTTCATAGGAGCCATAACGTCGCGGTCGGGCGAGTAGTATACGAACCCGGGACGGGATTTGTGCGGTTCAGGCGACCGAAAGGATCAGGTCGTCCACCAATGCACCATAGAAGTGCGCCTATGCACCTTATTGGCGCGCCACCAAGGTGATCATTACAGCCCCTCAAGAAAAACGCTCCTTGTTTCAGAGAGTTAGCCTTCGCACCTTTTTGGCACAGCTCTTGCTATCTCTGAGACTGCCTAGCACATCTGGCCACTACCCGATGCGACCAGAGCAATGAACGACGGCCAGTCCGCATGGCCAGATTATCATCTAATGGAGGAATTGAGATGTCAGAGCAAACTCTGAACCTTATAAAAGAGAACGAAGTACGTTGGGTCGACCTGCGCTTCACTGATACCCGCGGTAAGGAACAGCACGTTACAGTCCCGTCCAAGGAAATCCAGGAAGAGTTTTTCGAAGGCGGCAAGATGTTCGACGGCTCGTCCATCTCGGGCTGGAAGGGGATTAACGACTCCGACATGGTCCTGATGCCTGACGACAACAGCTCCGTGCTGGACCCCTTTACTGACGATGCCACTATCATCCTGCGCTGCAATGTCGTAGAGCCCATGACCATGCAGGGCTACGACCGCGATCCCCGCTCCGTCGCCCAGCGTGCGGAAGAATACCTCAAAAGCACCGGTATCGGTGATACGGCCTACTTTGGGCCAGAGCCGGAGTTCTTTATCTTCGACGATGTAAAATGGCAGGTGGATATGAGCGGCGCAAGCTGCAAAATCTCCTCCCAGGAAGCGGCCTGGTCCTCGAACCACGAGTTTGATGAAGGCAATACCGGCCACCGCCCTGGCGTCAAAGGCGGCTACTTCCCCGTTCCTCCGGTTGACTCCCTGCACGATATCCGTGCAGCCATGTGTACCGCAATGGAGCAAATGGGCCTGGACATCGAAGTGCACCACCACGAGGTCGCAACTGCGGGCCAGTGCGAGATCGGTGTCCGCTTCAGCACCCTGGTGAGAAAGGCTGACGAGGTACAGATCCTCAAGTACTGCGTGCACAACGTGGCTCACGCCTACGGCAAAACGGCTACCTTCATGCCCAAGCCGATTGTCGGTGACAACGGTTCAGGTATGCATGTTCACCAGTCGATTTCCAAAGACGGCAAGAATGTCTTCGCCGGCGACGGCTATGCCGGCCTGTCCGATGAAGCACTGTATTACATTGGCGGCATCATCAAGCACGCTCGCGCACTCAATGCATTCACCAATGCGTCCACCAACTCATACAAGCGCCTGGTACCCGGTTTTGAAGCGCCAGTGATGCTCGCTTACTCGGCGCGCAACCGCTCGGCTTCAATCCGCATTCCCTACGAGCCCAGCCCCAGGGGCAAGCGCGTAGAAGTGCGGTTTCCGGACCCTACCGGTAACCCCTACCTGGCATTCGCGGCCATGATGATGGCCGGCCTCGACGGTATCCAGAACAAGCTCCATCCCGGCGAAGCCGCTGACAAGGATCTTTACGACCTGCCCCCGGAAGAGGGCAAACTGATCCCCACGGTTTCATCCAGCCTCGAGATGTCACTCCAGGCGCTGGACGCTGATCGCGACTTCCTCACCGCCGGTGGTGTCTTTTCTGACGAAATGATAGACGCCTACATCGAGCTCAAGGAGGGCGAGATCGAGCGCCTGAATATGACCACCCACCCCATTGAGTTTGAGATGTACTACTCACTGTAAACGCCTGGCGCGTTTCACCGATAAGCCCGCCGCTCCCGGCGGGCTTTTTTATGCGCGTCTTTTTCTGATAGGGTGCTCTCTGTTAACGGTAAATTTGAGACGTCAGCCATGAGAATTCTGATCCTCCTCGCTGTGATGGTGTTGCTGCCACAGCTCAGTACAGCACAGATCTACAAGAGTACCGACGCGGAGGGCAATGTGATCTTTTCCGATACACCCTCCACGGAGGGCCCTTCTGAGCAGGTGGAACTGCAGCAAACCAACGCCGCTGCTCCACCGCCGGATATTGCCCCGCGGGATACCGGCAATCGCGATAGGGACGCTGAGGATGTCGGTCCCGCGTACAATGTGGCCATAGCCTCGCCTGCCAATGAAACAACTATTCCAATGGGACCCGGTAACTTCTCGGTCAGTGCCAGCGTGTCACCGGCACCGGCAGGAGGCTCGCTACTGCAGCTTTACGTGGATGGCGCTGCCTCAGGCGCCCCCCAGTCCGGCACTAGCTGGAGCCTCACCAATGTCTTTCGCGGCGGGCACGATCTCACCGTGGGCGTGGTCGACAAAAACGGCGAGCAGCTGGCCGTATCCGCACCTGTTCGGGTCTATGTGCTGCGACCCTCCGTCAATTTTAAAAACAGGAACTGACCCTACCCACCAGCAGCGCGCGCTTGCGCAGCCGGTACCAGTAAGGCTGGACAAGCCGCGACACCTGGCGCACCATTGTGGTGCACGGAGGAGCGCGCATGGATATCCAGCCCCCTCCCCGGACCCCGCCAGGCAGGCGAAAGGTATGGCGGCGGCGCTATAGTTAGTGCTCACTTACTTTGTAGGGCCAGTTATTTTGTGAACCTGGCTTAATTTTTGCCGCAAGCCTATCTTGGCTCTATTTTTGCTAAGTAGAGAGACGAGCGGCAATAACGCGTTCGAATATAGGGCAGACATGAAGCAGAGCCAGGACATTCTGGATAGTATCAGCACCGGGGTCCTGGGCCTGGACGACGACCTGAAAGTGACCAGTCTCAATGCAGCCGGCGAGGCGCTGTTGAAAACGTCCGCCGGGCGCTCCCTCGGTACGCCTGCGGCACAACTCGTTCTGGACAACGGGGAATGGCTGCAAAGTCTGGAGCAGGTCGCCACCAGTCGAATCGCCCTCACCCGCCGCGGCATGCCACTGACCCTGCACACCGGACAGGAAATTCACGTAGACCTCATGGTTACACCGCTGGCCGGCGAACAGGGCAACGGCCTGCTGATCGAGCTGCAGCTGGTGGACCGATTGCTCAAAATCAGTCGGGAGGAGGGTTTGCTGCACGCCCAGGAGACCACCCGTGCGGTGATCCGGGGGCTGGCGCACGAGATCAAGAACCCGCTGGGTGGCGTGCGAGGGGCGGCCCAATTGCTGGCTCGCGAGCTGCCGGGCGAGGAGTTGGCGGAATATACCCGGGTCATCATCCGCGAGGCCGACCGGCTGCGGGACCTGGTCGACAGGCTACTGGGGCCACATCAACAACTGCAGCTGCAGCCCCTGAATATCCACGAGGTTCTCGAGCACGTACGCAACCTGATCCTGGCCGAATCCGACAATCAGGTAACGTTCATACGCGACTACGACCCGAGCCTGCCGGAGGTGCCGGGCGACCGCGCGCAGATGATCCAGGTAGTACTCAATATCATGCGCAATGCGATGCAGGCCGCGGTGGACCCTGGCGCCTGCCTTATAACCCTTCGCACCCGCTCGCGACGACAGTTCACGATAGGGACGACTGTGCATCGCCTGGTCTGCCAGGTGGATATTATCGATAACGGTCCGGGCATACCGCCGGAGCTTGAACACGCCATATTTGTGCCCATGGTGACCGGACGCGCCGAGGGCACCGGCCTGGGCCTGGCAATCGCCCAGTCCGTTATCAATCATCACGGCGGCATGCTGGAATGCGAAAACCAGACCAGCAACACACGCTTTACCCTCTATATACCAATGGGACAACAAGATGCATAGAACAGCCAAAGTCTGGGTGATCGACGACGACAGTTCGATCCGCTGGGTACTGGAAAGAGCCCTCAACCAGGCCGGCATAGACAACGAGAGCTTCGAGGACGGTGACCAGCTGTTGCAGCGAATCAATACAGAGCAGCCCGATGTCATCATCAGCGACATCCGCATGCCCGGTACCGATGGCCTGGAGTTGCTGTCGCTGATCAGTGAACGCTATCCCGAGTTGCCCGTTATCATCACCACCGCCCATTCAGACCTGGACAGTGCAGTCGCTTCCTATCAGCGCGGGGCTTTCGAGTACCTGCCCAAGCCATTTGACCTGGACGAAGTGATAGCCATTACCGAACGTGCCCTGGCCCAGGCCCGTGAAAAAAGGGGGGAGCTGCCGGCAGTAGAGGAGGTCCCCCAGACAGAAATTATCGGCGAGGCCCCCGCCATGCAGGAGGTGTTTCGCGCTATCGGCAGGCTTGCCCAGAGCAACATAACCGTGCTGATCAACGGTGAATCGGGGACCGGCAAAGAGTTGGTGGCCCGTGCGTTGCACCGCCATAGTCCGCGGGCAAAAAGCCCCTTTATCGCACTGAATATGGCGGCAATACCCAAAGACCTGTTGGAGTCGGAGCTGTTCGGACACGAAAAAGGTGCTTTCACAGGCGCCAACAGCCGTCGCACCGGTCGCTTCGAACAGGCGGATGGCGGAACCCTGTTCCTGGACGAAATCGGCGATATGCCGGCAGAGACCCAGACTCGCCTATTGCGCGTCCTGGCGGACGGTGAGTTTTACCGTGTGGGCGGCCACTTGCCGGTGCAGGCTAACGTGCGAATCATCGCGGCTACCCACCAGGACCTGGAGGGGCTGGTTGAGAAGGGCGCGTTCCGGGAGGATCTCTTCCACCGCCTGAATGTCATCCGCATCCACATCCCCAAACTAGCTGAGCGGCGCGAGGATATCCCGCGGCTGATGCAGTACTTCCTGCAGCGAGCGGCGGAGGAACTGGGCGGCGACCCGAAGATACTGCTGCCCAGGACCGAGGAGTTCCTGTCCAGCCTGGACTGGCCCGGCAATGTACGGCAGCTCGAAAACACCTGCCGCTGGATAACTGTCATGGCCGCTGGCCGGGAAATTCACCTGCGCGACCTGCCGCCGGAACTGGGCAAGACCTCGGCGCCGACCAGCGAACAGGGCGAGTCCGACTGGCGCGAGATGCTGTCCCACTGGGCCCGCAACGAGCTACTACAGGGCAAGGACCACATCCTGCGGGATGCACTGCCGGCCTTCGAGCAGATAATGATTGAGGTGGCGCTGCAACACACGCAAGGGCGCAAACGCGACGCCGCCGAGTTGTTAGGATGGGGCCGCAACACCCTGACTCGCAAACTGAAGGACCTGCCACCCGGGGATTACCGACATTAATTGGCTGCCGGCACGCGCGCCGGGTACCATGCAGCATGCTCAATATTGTCCTGTTCCAGCCGGAAATCCCCCCCAACACCGGCAACATCATTCGCCTGTGTGCGAACACGGGCTGCTCGCTACACCTGATAGGCCCCCTCGGCTTTGATCTGGACGATCGCAGAATGCGACGCGCCGGACTCGACTACAGGGAGTACGCCAGGGTTCGGCTCTATCCCGCACTGACAGCCTTCATGGAAGAGAACGGGCAGCCGCGCCTGTTCGGGGCCACGACCCGGGCGGGCACGTCCTATCACCAGGTGGAGTTCCGCGCCGGGGACGCCATCTTGTTCGGGCCCGAAACCCGGGGCCTGCCCGACGAGCTACTGGCTGACCTGGGTGAAACTGCAACCTTCCGGATTCCCATGTTGGCCCACAGCCGCAGCCTCAACCTGAGCAATGCGGTCGCCGTGGTGGCCTACGAGGGGATGCGCCAACTGGGTTTTCCGGAACTAAGATAAGTAACTGCTTACTACCTTTAAAAGCCTTATATACCCGGGTCAGGCACAAAAAAGGGGCCGAAGCCCCCAGATCCGAACCACATCGGTATTAGTGGGTGGAGGGCTCTTCAGCGGGCGCCGCCTGCGCCTGTGCCAGGGCCTGCTGGTACATCGCATCGAAGTTGATAGGCGCCAGCATCACCGGCGGAAAACCACCTTTGACGCACAGGTTATCAATACATTCGCGGGCATAGGGGAAGAGGATATTAGGGGCGGCTGTGCCGACAATACGGCGCAGATCTTCCGCCTCGAAGCCGGAGATCATAAAGATTCCCGCCTGCTGTACCTCTATCAGGAAGGCCGTTTCCTCCTCGACCTTGGCGGTGATGGTAATGGTGAGCACCACTTCATAATTGCCACCATCGTCAATCTTGTCGCTCTTGGTGCCAAGATCCACGCCGATCTGCGGCTGCCACTGCTTCTTGAAAACCGCAGGCGTTGCCGGTGACTCAAGAGAGATATCCTTGGTGTATATGCGTTGCAGCGCAAATTGCTGCTGGGGTTGTTCGGTTGTGCCTGCTGCTGCTTGTTCTTCGGCCATTGAGCCGTCCTCCGTTTGCTGGGATTTTTATGGCGGCGCTCAGGACGCCACGGTGAGTAATTCGTCGAGACGGCCCTGCCGCTCCAGGAGTGCGAGATCATCATACCCGCCTACATGGTGTTTTCCGACCCAGATCTGCGGCACGGTATAACGACCGCTGCGCGCAGTCATTTCCGCTCTCAGCTCGGGCTGGCCATCCACACCTATATCCGTGTAACTGACCTGCTTGCTGTCAAATAACCTCCTGGCTCGCACACAATACGGGCAGAACCGGGTGGTATACATGACGATTTCAGTGCTCATGGCGACGCTCAGGATTTGCCAACAACGGGCAATTGCAGGTTGCTCCATTCCATCATGCCACCGGTCATTTTGTAGACCCGGTTGAAGCCTGATGTATTCAATTGCTTGCCGGCAGCGCCGGACTGCTGCCCCATCTTGCACACCAGCACGACAGGCTTGTCCTTGTATTTTTCCAGTTCTGCCATGCGATCAGGGAGCTTGGCAGCGGGTATGTGCAGGGCTTCCACAATATGCCCCTGTTTGTAGTCTGCGCTGTCGCGCAGATCGACAAACACACCCGCTTCACTATTGATCAGGTTGATCGCCTGCTGCGGCGACACCGATGGACCCGACTTCCGGGCCTCATGCATCACCAGCATGATCCCCACTACCAGCAGGGCCAGCACCAGGATCCATTCCTGGGTAAGAAACTCTAGAAATAAAGCCATAGCAAAGCAATCATTGTTTGGTGAAAATTGATGTGGAGAAACAGCCGTCACCGACCAGCCTGTATCGCCGGCAGATACCCGGCCACCGGCGGGTCTGGCTGCTCAAAAAGGCGGCAAGTATACAGGGTAGCGCAGGGTGCAACCAGCCCCGGGCATACAAGCCGGCGCTACCGGGACGGGAATCCCGCAAATCCAGATAGGCAATGCGCTTGGCAGGCGGACGCGCTAAAATGCGGCGCTTCATTTACCCCGGCTATTACCACCGCTATGGCCGGCGCAAACGGGAAAAAAGATGGGTAAAGGCGACAGAAAAACCACCGTTTTGATCGTCCTGGACGGGTGGGGCTACCGGGAAGAGAGCCGCGATAATGCCATCGCACTGGGCAATACCCCGGTTTGGGACCGGCTTTGGCAACAGGCGCCCCATACCCTGATCTCGGGCTCCGGGCTGGACGTGGGCCTTCCCGCTGGCCAGATGGGCAACTCCGAGGTAGGCCATATGAGCCTGGGGGCGGGCCGTGTCATTTACCAGAACATTACCCGCATCGACCAGGCCATAACGGACGGCAGTTTCGACAGCAATCCGGCTTACTGCAGCGCTATCGACAAAACGGTTGCTGCCGGCGGGGCAGTACACATACTGGGCCTGTTGTCCCCTGGCGGCGTGCACAGCCACGAGCAACAGATATTTGCCGCCGTGCGCCTGGCGGCGAAACGGGGAGCCCAGCGCGTTTTCCTGCATGCCTTTCTGGATGGCCGCGATACCCCGCCCCGCAGTGCCAGCACATCACTGGAACAGGCCCAGGCCCTCTTTACCGAGCTGGGCTGTGGCAGGGTTGCCACCATCACCGGGCGCTACTACGCAATGGACAGGGACAACAACTGGGACCGGATTGAGCAAGCCTATGACCTGCTGACCGCCGGCACCGGCAGTCACACTGCCAGCACCGCAATGGCGGGGCTTGAGGCGGCCTACGCGCGCGGTGAAAATGATGAATTCGTGCTCCCCACAGCCATACAGGACAATGACCAGGCTCCGGCGGTAGTGGCAGACAATGATTGTATATTGTTCATGAACTTCCGCTCGGACAGGGCCAGGGAACTGACCCGGGCTTTCATCGAGCCCGACTTCGATCATTTCGCCCGACACGTGGTACCAGCCTTGTCGGACTTTGTGACGACCACCGAGTACGCTGCGGATATTCGCACCAGCTGCGCGTTCGCACCGGAGAGCCTGGACAATGTCCTGGGCGACTACGTGGCGCAACAGGGCATGACCCAGTTGCGCATCGCAGAGACCGAAAAGTACGCCCACGTGACATTTTTCTTCAGCGGGGGCCGCGAGGAACCGTTCCCCGGAGAAGACCGGGAGCTGATCAAGTCCCCTGCGGTAGCCACCTATGACCTGCAGCCCGAGATGAGTGCACCCGAGCTGACCGACAAACTCGTGGCGGCCATCCTGTCCGGCGATTACGACCTGGTCGTCTGCAATTACGCCAACGGCGATATGGTGGGACATACCGGCATCCTGGCAGCGGCCATCAAAGCGGTGGAAGCGCTGGACGAGTGCCTGGGCAGGGTAGAGCAGGCCGTGCTGGAGTCCGGGGCCAACGCCCTGGTAACAGCGGATCACGGCAACTGTGAGCAGATGCTGGATTACGAATCGGGCCAGCAGCATACCCAGCACACCACAGACCTGGTGCCACTGGTATATATCGGCAAGCGCGCTCTGCAACTGGACCCCGCCGGTGGCAAACTTGCCGATGTCGCACCCACTCTACTGGCCCTGATGGGCCTGCCCCAACCCCCTGAAATGTCAGGCATCAACCTGACCCGGGAATGCGGCTGACAGCAGTGCGCCCAACTCACCTTGTGCCCAGGCTGGCGCTGTTTGCAGTACTGCTTTTCTGCGCGGCGGGTTCCGCCCTTGGGGAACCCGGGGAACAGGAGGCGCGCAGCAAACTGGAAAAACTGCAGGGCGAAATAAAACGTATCAGTGCAGAAATTTCCGCTGACAGTGCCCGCCGCAACAGTCTGCAGGAAGAGCTGCGCACTGCGGAGCTGAAGCTGGGACAACTGCAGAACGAGATGGCCGCCAACCAGCGCGCCATCAGCGCCAGCCGCGAAGAGCTCGATGGGCTTCGGCAGCAGCGCGGGGAGCTGGAGCAGGCCAGGGACACGCAGCAGGCGCGGATCGCCCTGGAGCTGAAAACCGCCTGGCAACTGGGGCAGCAAAGCCAGCTAAAGGTATTGCTGAACCAGGAAAGCCCCCACACCGTGGCCCGCGCCATGGCCTACTACCGCTATTTTTTTGAAGCGCGCAATGAGCTTGTGACCAGCTACCGTAAAACCCTGGCTGAGCTGCGGCAACTGGAACAACGCATTGCCGGCACTCTCGATCAGCTGGCCGGCCAGCAGACCACGCTGGAGCAACAGCAAACGCAGCTGGTAACCGCCCAGGCAAACCGCGAGCAGGCAGTGGCGAAGCTCAGCGACAGTATCCAGTCCAAGGCGGGCCAGCTCAACCAGATGGAGCAGGATCGCAAGGAACTTGAGAAACTGGTGGCCGCCATCGAGAAGGCGGTAGTCAACCTCGAAGTTCCCGATGACTACCAACCATTCCAGGCTGCCAGGGGAAATATGCCCTGGCCTATCGGGGGCAAGCGCGCAAACAGTTTCGGCAGGCCACGCAACGACGGCAAAATGCGCTGGCAGGGCGTTACCATTCCCGCCAGCGAGGGTGCCAGCGTACAGGCTATTCACCACGGGCGCGTGGTCTATGCTGACTGGCTGCGCGGCTCTGGCCTGCTGATGATTATCGACCACGGCGACGGGTACATGAGTCTCTACGCGCACAACCAGAGTCTGCTGCGGGAAGTCGGTGAGTGGGTAGGTGCAGGCACGCCGATCAGTACCGTGGGTAACAGCGGCGGCCAGGAACAATCGGCGTTGTATTTCGAGATTCGCCATCAGGGTAAACCGACCAACCCGACCAGGTGGTGCAAGGATTAAGTAATCGGGCGCCACACGGGGGGCTTTCCTATCGGGCCTTCGAATAGGGTAAACTTGACTCCCTTTGTCACTACCGGCTATGGGCCATTTCGGCGGTAAGCATGCGTTGCACAACCCTTTTCAGTTCCATTGCACTGGCTGCCGCGGCAGCCCTCACCCTGTCGAGCGCACCCACGAGGGCTGCCTCAGAGCCGCAGGGCCAGCTACCGCTGGAAGAACTGCGCACATTCGCAGACGTGTACAACCAGATCCGGGCGGGTTACGTAGAAGAAATCGACGATAGTACCCTGCTGGAATACGCCATTGAGGGCATGCTCATGGGGCTGGACCCACACTCCGTCTACATGAACAAGGACGATTTCACCGACCTGCAGGAGGGCACTTCCGGCGAGTTCACTGGCCTGGGTCTGGAGGTTGGAATGGAAGATGGCTACATTACCATTATATCCCCCATTGACGGCTCGCCGGCGGCGGCGGCCGATCTGCAAAGCGGCGACGTCATTCTCAAGCTGAACAACGCTCCACTGCAGGGCATGAGCCTGAATGAAGCCATAGAACAGATGCGCGGGCCCAAGGGCAGCAAAATTGAACTCACCATAGGGCGGCAGGGCGAGAGCCAGCCCTTCGACGTGACCCTGGTGCGCGATACGATCAAGGTAGCCAGCGTGCGGGGCCGCTGGCTGGAGCCCGGCTATGGGTATATTCGAATTGCCCAGTTCCAGCTCACCACCGGCGAAGACGTGGCCAAGGCCCTCACCAAGTTACAGGACAAGGGCGAACTCAAGGGCCTGGTGCTGGACCTTCGCAACAACCCGGGCGGTGTCCTGAGTGCCAGCGTAGGTGTGTCTGACCTGTTCCTGGACGGGGGTGCGGTAGTGTACACAGAGGGCCGCCTGCCTAATTCAGATATGCACTTCGATGCCCGGCCCGGCGATGCCACCGACGGTGCGCCAATAGTAGTACTGATCAATGCCGGCTCCGCCAGTGCATCGGAAATCGTTGCAGGTGCCCTGCAGGATCGCGGACGGGCCGTTGTGATGGGCTCCAACAGCTTCGGCAAAGGCTCGGTCCAGACCATACTGCCCCTGTCCGAGTCCCGCGCCGTCAAACTGACCACCGCGCGTTATTTCACCCCCAACGGCCGCTCGATACAGGCCGAGGGAATCGTTCCCGATATTCTGGTAGAGCGCGCCCGGGTCACTGCCTATAACACTTCCGCGCAAATAACCGAGGCGGACCTGTCAGGTCACCTGGGCAACGGTAACGGCGAGAGTGATAGCAAGAAATCGAGGGCTTCATCCGCCAGGGCGGCCAGCGAACTGCTGGCCACTGACAACCAGTTATACGAGGCGCTTACCCTGCTCAAGGGTGTCAATATTCTTGGGCTGCGAAATAAAAAGGCGGGGTAACCACACCCTGGCCGCAAAAGAGACCCGGACCGCGGGAAAGCACTTACTGTTGCCTAGAGCCGGACCTCTATGCCACGGGCAGCCATATAGGCCTTGGCCTCCGGCACAGTAAACTCGCCAAAATGAAAAATGCTCGCCGCCAGCACGGCGTCAGCGCCGCCTTGCAGTACCCCATCTACCAGGTGGTCCAGCGTACCCACACCCCCTGAGGCAATCACCGGTATTTCAACAGCGTCCGTAATGGCGCGAGTCACCCCGAGCTCGAAGCCATTTTTGGTGCCATCGCGATCCATGCTGGTAAGCAATATCTCTCCCGCACCAAGCTCGGCCATCCTTACCGCCCAGGCCACGGCATCTATCCCTGTTGGTTTGCGCCCGCCATGCGTGAATATCTCCCAGCGGGGTTTTCCGTCCACATCCGCAACCCGCTTTGCGTCTATCGCCACCACAATGCACTGGGAGCCAAAGCGCTGTGCCGCCTCATGCACCAGCTCGGGGTTGTGAATGGCAGCGGTATTGATGCTCACCTTGTCTGCGCCCGCATTGAGCATGAGACGAATGTCCTGCACGCTGCGAATTCCGCCACCAACGGTGAGGGGAATAAAGACTTCTTCGGCTATTTTCTCCACCGTGTGGACGGTGGTATCGCGGCCCTCGTGGCTGGCAGTGATGTCGAGAAAGGTGATCTCGTCAGCGCCCTGCTCGTTATAGCGAATAGCGATCTCGACCGGGTCGCCCGCGTCGCGGATATCGACAAAATTAACACCCTTGACCACCCTGCCATTTTCGACATCCAGACAGGGAATGATGCGCTTGGCCAGACCCATCTTCAGCTCTCGCCGTCACAGAGGCGCTGCGCTTCAGCCACGTCCAGCGTGCCCTCGTAGATAGCGCGGCCGGTAATCGCGCCGCATATACCCCGCGAGGCCACCGCATTGAGTGCCCGTATATCGTCCAGGTTGGTAATGCCGCCGGACGCGATCACGGGGATGCTGGAAGCCTGGGCCATCGCCAGGGTGGCCTCTACATTCACACCCTGCATCATGCCGTCCCGGGCGATGTCGGTGTAGACGATGGCGGACACGCCGTCCGATTCAAAACGCCGGGCGAGATCAGTGGCTCTCAAGGTCGATACTTCCGCCCAACCATCGGTGGCTACCAGGCCGTCTTTGGCATCCAGGCCTACGATAATTCGACCGGGGAAGGCCGCACAGGCCTCTGCCACAAACGTCGGCTCCTTGACCGCTTTAGTACCAATGATCACGTAACTGACTCCCGCCCGCACGTAGTGTTCGATAGTTTTCAGGCTGCGAATACCACCCCCGATCTGAATAGGTAACTCGGGCCACGCAGCGGCAATCGCGGTGACCACATCGCCGTTGACGGGTTCACCCGCAAACGCCCCATTGAGATCCACCAAATGCAGGCGCCGGCAACCGGCCTCTACCCAGCGCCGGGCCATCGCCACCGGCTCATCCGAGAACACAGTACTGTCTTCCATCAGACCCTGGCGCAGGCGCACGCACTGGCCGTCCTTCAGGTCGATAGCGGGGATAATCAACATTTGCCGTTCCACTCCAGAAAATTATGCAACAGCCGCAGTCCCGCCGTGTGACTTTTCTCGGGGTGAAACTGCACTGCAAAAAGATTGTCGCGGGCCAGCGCCGCATTGGCCGTCACGCCGTACTGCACACTACCGGCCACCAACGCGGAATCGACGGCATCGACATAGTAGCTGTGTACAAAATAGAACCGCGTCATATCGGGAATGCCCTGCCACAGCGGGTGATCGCGAACCTGTCCCACTTCGTTCCAGCCCATATGCGGTACTTTCAGACGCCGGCCCTGGCCATCTACCAAAGGGTTGCCGAAGTAGCGCACTTCGCCGGGGATAATGTCCAGGCAGCGCACACCGGCGTTTTCTTCAGAGTGCGTCATCAGGGCCTGCATGCCCACGCAGATAGCCAGCACCGGTTTGTGGCTTTCCACCAGGGCATCAACCAGCAGCTGATCGCATTTCAAGCGGCGGATTTCCGCCATACAGTCGCGAATGGCGCCGACGCCCGGGAACACTACACGATCCGCCTTGTGAATCAGCTCGGCGTCATGCGTCACAATCACCTCGCTGGCGCCCGCATGGGACAGCGCGCTGGCAACGGAATGAAGATTACCCATGCCGTAGTCGATGACGGCAACTACACCACTCATGAGGGCTAGAGAACGCCTTTTGTGGAGGGGGTTATTCCCGCCATCCGGGGATCTTCCGTCAACGCCATACGCAGGGCGCGACCAAAGGCCTTGAACACAGTTTCGGCCTGGTGATGGCTGTTATCACCGCGCAGGTTATCGACGTGCAGGGTGATCTGGGCGTGATTGACAAAGCCCTGGAAAAACTCGAAGAACAGGTCCACGTCGAAGCCACCCACCGCAGCCCGGGTGAACGGAATGTGGTATTCCAATCCGGGACGTCCGGAAAAGTCGACCACTACCCGGGACAGGGCCTCGTCCAGTGGCACATAAGCGTGGCCATAACGGTAAATACCCTTCTTGTCGCCAACAGCTTTGGCAAACGCCTGGCCCAGGGTGATACCGATATCTTCCACGGTATGGTGATCATCGATATGGAGGTCGCCCGTGGCCTTCACTGCCAGGTCAACCATCCCGTGGCGTGCGATCTGGTCCAGCATATGCTCCAGAAAAGGCACGCCGGTATCAAAACGGGCTTCACCGGAGCCGTCCAGGTTCACCGAAACAGTGATCTGCGTCTCCAGGGTATTTCTCTCTACAGTGGCCTTTCGCTCAGCCATCGGTCTCTCCACAGCGGGGCGTATTCCCCGAAAAAGCGGGCCATTATAAAGAAATGCGCGCCTTAATTCACTGGCGGTTTCACTCTTTCAACATTACCCTGTCGGGCTTGATATCAGCCCAAACTACCCGCCATGCCCGCAACAACAAGTGCCGCCCCTGAATTCGCAGATCGCGTCCTGCACTGGTTCGACCAACACGGCCGCAAGGACCTGCCCTGGCAGCGTGATACCACACCTTACCGGGTTTGGGTGTCGGAGATCATGTTGCAGCAAACTCAGGTAAAAACGGTTATCCCCTATTTTGAGCGCTTTATGCTGGCCATGCCCACGGTCCAGTCGCTGGCGAAAGCGACCCAGGACGAGGTCCTGCACCTGTGGACAGGCCTGGGCTACTACGCCCGCGGGCGCAACCTGCACCGCGCCGCGCAATACATCTGCGAAGAACTGGAAGGGCGGTTTCCCGACTCCGTGGACAGCCTGTGTGAGCTGCCGGGCATAGGGCGGTCCACGGCTGGCGCTATCATCAGCATCGCTTACGGCCAGCGCGCGGTCATTCTCGATGGTAACGTCAAACGGGTGCTCGCCCGTTATCGGGCCTTGGCCGGGTGGCCGGGCCAGAGCGCCATACATGAACAACTGTGGCAAATTGCCGACGGGTACACACCGGCAAAACGCAGCGCGGACTATTCCCAGGCCATGATGGACCTGGGGGCGACCTTGTGCACACGGGCGGCGCCCGCCTGCGAAGGCTGCCCGCTGGCCGCGGATTGCGCGGCCCTGGCTACCGGGCAGCAACTGTCATTTCCGGGAAAGAAACCGCGCAAGGTACTCCCGGTCAAATCAACAGCATTTGTCATGGCCAGCGCCAGCAATGGTGACATCTGGCTGGAGCGACGTCCGGGCTCTGGTATCTGGGGTGGCCTTTGGTGCTTTCCAGAACTGGCGGACCCCGCAAAGGCCAACGACTGGTGCCTTGACCAATGGGGTATGAAGCCAGAATCGATAGAGCTATGGCCGGAGTTCCGCCACACGTTCAGTCACTATCACCTGGACATCAAGCCGGTGCGGATCAAACTCCCCTCCAGCCCCGGAGCTGTAATGGAAGCCGGAGACCAGCTCTGGTATAACAGTCGCCAGCCCACCGAGGTGGGCCTTGCCGCCCCGGTGGCCAGCCTGCTGGCAAAACTGTCCTGATCAGAAACCCTATGGAGCTAGCCGATGTCCCGCACCGTATTCTGTAAAAAATACCAGCAAGAGCTGGAGGGCCTGATGGCTCCTCCCTACCCGGGCCCCCGGGGGCAGGAGATCTTCGAGTCAGTCTCCAGGCAGGCCTGGGAGGACTGGCAGGCCCACCAGACCATGTTAATCAACGAGAAACACCTGAGCCTGGTAGACCCTGAGGCGCGCAAATACCTGCAACAGGAAATGGACAAGTTCCTGGCGGGAGAAGACTACGACAAGGCAGAGGGGTATGTGCCGCCTTCACAGTAGCGCATGCGGTCTGGCCGGGCCGGGCCTTGACTCAAATGGCCGCTGCGGGTTTAATACGCGCCTCGCGCAAGCTGCGAACCCGCCCGGATAGCTCAGTCGGTAGAGCAGGGGATTGAAAATCCCCGTGTCGGCAGTTCGATTCTGTCTCCGGGCACCATACAAACAAAAAGCCTCGTCCCCAAAGACGGGGCTTTTTTGTAAATGCCGCCACTGGGTGTCGACCCAGCGCGGCTGCCGGTTCTATTCTGTCTCCGGGCACCATACAAACAAAAAGCCTCGTCCCCAAAGACGGGGCTTTTTTGTAAATGCCGCCACTGGGTGTCGACCCAGCGCGGCTGCCGGTTCTATTCTGTCTCCGGGCACCATACAAACAAAAAGCCTCGTCCCCAAAGACGGGGCTTTTTTGTAAATGCCGCCACTGGGTGTCGACCCAGCGCGGCTGCCCTAAATTTCAAAGCGGTATTTACGAAACCAGGCGGCTCCCGCCAGTAATACTGCTGCCACCAACAGGCCCAGCAGCATGCCGAGGTAGTCCAATGTCAACCACTGTGGTTCGCGCATGTAGAACCCCAGTGAGTGCGCCGACTTGCTGCCGTCGTACAAAACGACATGCGGGATGTGGTTTAAAATTGCATTGGCCAGTGACTGACTGCCGATAAACAAGCCTTCAATTACTACCAGGGAAATCGGAATCGCAAG
Organism: uncultured Gammaproteobacteria bacterium; assembly: GCA_963765545.1. GTDB lineage: Bacteria > Pseudomonadota > Gammaproteobacteria > Pseudomonadales > Halieaceae > JARRPM01. The sequence goes on from CAVXWW010000008.1 coordinate 195,164, forward strand.
CGCCAACATCAACGGTGAACGGCGGGCGGCTGAGGAGCATAGCAACAGCCAGGCATAGAACGGCGCCATCCATGCTACCCAGATCAGCATACCGCTGATTTGTCCTCGAAACAGCGCCAGGAAATTGACGTTATTCAAAATCGTTTCCGTAGGGTTCATATCCAGGCGCCAGGTAATAAGCATTGCCAGCAATACCGAAGCGACCTGGGTCACCATGGAGACAGCGAGATAGATCGCTGGTGCGACCATGCCCACAGTGGCCATCTTTGCAGCTACCTCCCTGCCTTCAGACACGGGTAACGACTTCCAGAACAGCACACTGCCGTCGCGCCGGTCCTGGTAAAAAGTTCCCAGCAGGTAGTTGATTGAAGTGACAAGTAATAAGACCAGGAACAAATTGTGCAGCGCATTCAACACCGGGTTCAGAGAGCCCAGGCTCATGCCCGAATCCTCAGCTGGCTTCTCGCGGGGTTGCGGATTAAAATTCCATTCGCGGGAAAAATTCCAGTCTTCCGAATTAACGCTATCTTCCCCTACCTCATGGTTAATGACGTAATCCTGGGGCTCCTGCTCCTCGTCTATGCTGATGGTAATTTGCATCCCTGAGCGGGTGTGTTCCTCGCTGAGAATTTCGATAATGGAGTCGCCAGTAACTGAAATTCTGTTCGCAAGTAATACGCTGGCCAACATGCAAAAGAGCAGCACACCCGCCACTGCAAGCGGTGTGACCACGAACGCATTCCTGTACTCCTGAATTTCCCGCCGGAGCAAGGCAATGACTCTGTTCTTCGACTGATTCATTTCACTGCCCCCCTTCCATCTTGGCTACGAACAGATCTGCCACTGTGGGGACTTTCACGTCACCTAACTCCTGCAATGCAGACCGCGGAGTATCTTCAAATATCAGGGCTTTGCCGCCGAGGATTGATCGCACGCCAATAGGCTTGAGATTCATGGCCGCCTCAATCTCCGGACCCACCGCATGAACTTCCAGGTAGCGCTCCGAAATCGTTTCCATTCGTTCACTCAACAGGGTTTTTCCAGCTCGCATGAAAATGACATCCGTCAGGATATTCTCAATCTCATCTACCTGGTGCGTGGAAATAATAATGGTTCGCTGTTCGTCGTAGTAGTCGTTAAGTAGCTGTTCAAAAAAACGTTTGCGAAACATGATGTCCAGACCCAGGGTTGGCTCATCGAGAATTAGCAGGCGGGCGTCCACGCTCATGACGATCGCCAGGTGCAACTGTACCTTCATCCCCTTGGACAGCTGTTTGATGCGCCGCTTCAGGCCCACCTGCGTGTTCTCAAGAAACCGCAATGCCCTGGACCGGTCAAAGCGCGGGTGCACACCCTCCACATAGTCCAGAACCTGGTTTACTGTCATCCAGCCCGGCAGGACCGCGGTGTCGGGGATCGAACACACTCTATCCAGCATTCTGCTGCGCTCGCGTCGTGGGTCGAAGCCCAGGATATCGAGCTCCCCTGAGCAATCACACAGCCCCAGCAACGAGCGCAACAACGTGGTTTTTCCAGCGCCATTGGGCCCGATCAGGCCCAGAATGGTTCCAGACTGCACCCGCAGGTCTATCTGGTCTACCGCTTTCTGGGCGCCGAAGTACTTCTTGATACCAGTGGCATTGATGATAGTATCCATCAGCTTTTTTCCCCTACCTGTCGCAACTTTTCAGCGACAATCTTCATGTCAATACCGAGCTTCTGCACCCGCTCTACAAAAGCGGGTAGTTCTTCTACAAGGAATTTTTGCTGCTCGTGATCGGTGAGCGAATCCTTGGCACCGGCGGTAACAAACATACCCAGTCCTCGTCGTGTTTCCAGTAACCCCTGGTCAACCAGTTCCTGGTAGGCCTTGGCCACGGTTAGATGATTAATTTGATAGTCAGCCGCAACCTGCCGGACCGAAGGCACTGCCTCCTCTTCCGGAAAGCTGCCGTCAATAATCCGCTCGACAACCTGGTCGCGCAGTTGCCGGTAAATAGGTTGCTTGTCGTTCCACTCCATAACCACTATATCGCCCGCCTTTTAAAGACCAGGTTCAGTCTCTTTGTGTGATATCACCGGAGCCCATAACTGACGTCGACGCTTTGGGGTTGCCGTAATAAACCAGGTCACCACTGCCGAGGATTTCGGCTTCCAGCACATCGGTCACACGCACTATAGTGTCGCCGGAACCCATGATCACGACTTTAGCTTCGGTTGCCACAAGGCCTTTCAGGTCGATATCGCCACTCCCCATCAAGCCCACGTCAAGGTGTCGGGCACTGCCCTCATCCTGCAACAAAACGTCGCCGGACCCTGCTATATGTGTCTTGATGGCATCGGCCTCCAGTCTACCCAGCTGTATATCACCACTGCCCTTCAGGTTGAGACGGGCGTTACGCGCACTGACATTGACGGCCTGTATCGCCCCGGAGCCAACCACCCTCAACTCAAGGTCGCGGGCGTTAATATCAAACATCCGTATCTCGCCGGAGCCATCCACTGATATCAGCAGGTCCTCAACAGACAGCGGTTTTACGTAGATATCGCCAGACCCTTCAAGCAGCAGTGCAGTTATTGCCGTCGCAGTCAGTTTAAACTTTAAGTCGGTCACTGAACCGCCGCCTGGCGTGACGCCCAGACGCAGGGCGCCGTCCTGGATGACAAACGGGGGGGGTGTCAGGGCGTCGCCATCACCGCGTATTTTCAGCTTATTGCTATCGCCCTGGGTAAGTTCGAGCTCATTTGACCCCACCAGCTGCACGCGGCTGAATTCCAGCCCCTCCACGCTCGTGACATCCGCATTGGCCACGGCGCTCAGGGAGGCGTAGAGCACAAACGCCGTCGTGGCAAACAGGGCCCGCTCTTCCCAGTTGGCGATCAGGTTTTTCCATCGAAATGCACGCATAGTGATTACCTCATTGATATAGTGTTATACGTAACTATAGCACTATAATTGATATTGGCAACTTTTTTTGCTCGTTTGAAAATTCGCTCACAGGAGCCGCCGCCTCCGGCGACCCGGGCGCATCTGGAATCGCGCCGCGCGAGTCTAGAGCTCGAGCTCGTCAAACTCCCCCAGACCAGCCAGGAAGTGATGCAATGAGGACATTACCGCGGGTCTGTCTGTTGCCTCCGCGAGGTGGCGCACACTGTCCGTGATCGCCAGCCACCAGCGCATGTGCCTGGCACTCAACTGCGCGGCAACCGGGATAAGGTCGTGAACGGTGGTGAGGTTGCGGGCCGCAACCTCCTTCAGGCGCGCCATGGCTTCGAGTTCAAGCGGCGGATCTGCCATGAGCTTTTTGAACAGGTTCACTATCATTTGGGGGTCCTCTTCCAGCGCCCCCGAATCCGCCGGTTCCTCATTCTCGTGCAGCAGGCCAATATCCAGGTAACTGAGTATTTCCCGCAGGGCGCCGCGCAGGCTCTGGCGTAATTCATGGCGACGCTCACGCTCCCTCCGACGCTGGATAAGGGAAAACAGGCCGACGAGGATAAAGCCCTCAAGGCAGAATCCGATGAGCTCGGGTACGAGATTGTCGAATACCCGCCCCTCGTTGCCTGGCTGTAAAAACAGGAACAACAGGTAGGCACCACCCAGGCCAAAAAGCAGCATGGGCATCCATAAAATCAAACGGTTCACAGTTTAGTGTCCGGCTTCAGGGTCGGCGAGGGCGCGCACCACGGCAGCTATTTTGTCAGCCTCTTTGGGTGTCAGGTCCAGCGGCACATTCTGAACATACACCACCAGGTTATCGCGCAGGGGAACAGGAAAAATATCGTGCGGGCGTCGCGGCGGGGCCAGTGCGAGCTGCTCCCGGGCCCTGGCCTCTCCCGGCGAATCCTTTTTCAGGCTTTCGCGGTTAGCGCGAACCTCGCTCTCGCGGGGCACAAATGACGCGGGGTCGTCGGTCCAACAGATAAAGTCCGCCAGCGCGTCCTTGAGTCGGGAGCGATAGACATCCAGGCTTTCCGGCCGAATGGTCGATCCCTGCAATTTGTGGAAACGCAGGCACAGCTCATCCACATCCAGCAGGCGCATATCGGAGCGTTCGTGGGATTTCAGCTCCACCAGCAGTTGCTCAGCGGCCAGCTTCCGGGCGCGCCCGGTCGAGGGATTGATCATGCCGGACAGCGCGGACTGGCGCATAAACGCATGAAACCCCGCTTCGCTATAGTCTTTTTCCGCCATTGCTGCTGCCCGATCCTCTACGACTTCGACTCACCCGCAGGACGTCCCCCAACCCGGGTGGAACCCCCGCTCCCGGACAGTGACATGTTCCGTCCAGCCCGCTGTGCTTGTTCATAGTCGTCATCCAGGGTGTCGAGGTCAAGCGAGGGCTGCGCCTGGTCATCACGCTGATCGTCAGGGATGCACCTGATACCAAGCGATCGACAAGGGCAAAGCCAGGGACCCCGGTTGGCCGCCACGACCTGATCTACTAGACTCCAACACAGGACCGTCGGGGACAGATCACGCCCAGGCCATGCGCCCGCTCGACACATGGACGCGACATCAATAAGCCGAACCACACATAGTGAGACCGTTATGAAAGCATCAGACCTGTTTGTCAAAGCACTCGAAGCTGAGGGCGTAGAGTATGTGTTCGGTATTCCCGGAGAAGAGAACCTGGATTTACTGGAATCACTTCGCAGCTCCAGTATCAAGCTGATCCTGACCCGGCACGAGCAGGGAGCGGGGTTCATGGCGGCAACCTATGGTCGCCTCACTGGCAAGGTGGGAGTATGCCTTGCAACGCTGGGCCCCGGCGCGACAAACCTGGTGACCCCAGCGGCCTATGCGCAGCTGGGTGCCATGCCCATGTTGATGATTACAGGACAGAAGCCGATCAAAACCAGCAAACAGGGCCGCTTCCAGGTCATCGATGTGGTCGACATGATGCGCTCGATCACCAAGTACACCACACAAATAGTCAGTGGAGACAGGATCCCCTCGGTGGTCAGGGAGGCCTTTCGGTTGGCGCATGAAGAGCGTCCCGGCGCCGTGCACATTGAGTTACCCGAGGATATTGCCGCCGAACTTACCGGTGCCAAGCTGATCCCCCCCAGCGCGGTGCGCCGACCGATTGCCGAGTACAAGTCGATAGCTGCCGCCGTCGACATGATTGAGGACGCCAGGGCGCCGGTGCTATTGATAGGCGCCGGCGCAAACCGCAAGCTCACGGCAAAGACCCTCAGGCAGTTTGTGGAGAAAACCGGTATTCCCTATATCACCACGCAGATGGGGAAGGGGGTATTGGATGAGAGCGATGCGCTTTTCCTGGGCAATACCGCGCTTTCGGATGGCGACTTTGTGCACCGGGTCATCGATCGGGCTGACCTGATTATCAATGTAGGTCACGATGTTGTGGAGAAGCCGCCGTTTTTCATGCAACCCGATGGGGTGAAGGTCATCCATGTCAACTTCGAGTCGGCCTCGGTAGACCCGGTGTATTTTCCACAACTTGAGGTGGTCGGCGATATCGCCAACAGTATCTGGCAAATCAACGAGAAGATTGCCCCGCAGGACAGCTGGAAGCTCCAGTACTACAAGGACCTGCATGCCGCCTATATCAAGCATCGAGAAGAATCAGAGAACGATGACCGCTTCCCCGTTCTGCCAGAGCGTCTCGTCCGTGATGTCAGGCGGGCGATGCCTCGCGATGGCATCGTGGCCCTGGACAATGGTGTTTACAAGATCTGGTTTGCACGCAATTACCCGGCCTACTACCCGAACACCCTGCTGCTCGATAATGCACTGGCTACAATGGGCGCGGGCCTGCCCTCTGCCATGGCGGCAAAACTCGTGAACCCCGACAAGCCGGTGATAGCGGTTTGCGGCGACGGTGGTTTCATGATGAACAGCCAGGAGATGGAAACGGCTGTTCGGCTGGGCTTACACGTCATCGTGCTGGTATTGAGGGATGATGCCTACGGCATGATCAAGTGGAAGCAGGCGCATATGCACTTTGCCGACTACGGCCTGGATTACGGCAATCCGGACTTTGTTGCCTATGCCCAAAGCTACGGCGCAAAAGGCTGGCGTATTGCCGACACCTCGGAATTACTCCCCTTGCTTGAAAATTGCCTTGCCGACCCTGCAATTCACCTTATCGATGTGCCCGTCGACTACAGCCTGAATGACGAGAAACTCAACAAGGATATCCGCGAGCGAAGCCAACAACTATGACCCGCCGAAGCTATAGCGCAGGCCGGCATAGACAGACTGCCCCGGCGACACATAGCCATATACTTCCTCGTAATCTTCATCCAACGCATTCTCAAGTCGAGCATGAAACTGCACGCGCGGGCTCAGCTGGTAGCTGGCAGCGATATTGACCAGGGTGAAAGAATCCAGGTCCACCCGGTCCTGGTAGGGTGGCACCGGGGGAAAGAAAAAGTCATCCTGCTTGCCGTTGTAGTCCACGCTGAGGTTGAGATTCGCACGGTTGTCGAGGAAGCCCCAGTTCAGGACCGCGCTGGCGATATGCTTGGGGCGACGTATCTCATTGGAGTCCTCTGAAGTAAAACTGTCCTCCTCAGTCGCATCAAGCCAGGTGTAGGCCACGCTCAGGCTGAGGTTCTCCACCATCAACCAGGATCCGTTGAATTCCAGGCCCTTGCGATCGCTGTTGCCCGGTTCATTCTCTGCGGTAAAGCTGCCACTGGCGGGGTCGAACACGAAGCCGTTGATCTCGTCCTTGAGTTCCTCCTGGAACCAGGTCAACCCAAGGCTCACCCTGTCTGCGAACAGGCGCTGATCCACACCCACTTCCCAACCCGTAGACTCCTCCGGCTTGAGGTCCGGATTGCCCACGAAGTCGTTGAAGTAACCAAAACGTTCGGTAAAGGTCGGGTTCTTCACACCCGTGCCATAGGCCGCACGCAATTTGGTATTACCATCGTTAATCCGCCAGGCGGCGCTGAGACGTCCTGTGGATTTATCGTCGAAATCACTGTTGTCATCGTTGCGGGCACTGGCCAACAACGACAAATTTTCAGTGAGCTCAGCCCTGTACTCAAAAATCCACGAGTTCGTATCCATTTGTTCGTCGCGATTGGGGTCGCCAAAGTCAGTTGGCCCACGCTGCTTGAAATCCTGGTCCTGGCGCTCAAACGCACCGGTCACGGTATGGCCTTCCACCACCTCGAAACTGGTCTGGTAACCATAAATGACCACATCGGCATCCGCCTTGGTGATGTCGAACCCGGTGGGTGCAAAAGTGTTCTCACTGCGGTTCTTGTTGTCTGTGTTCGCTACTGCATAGCTCAGCTGATGCGACCAGCGATCCTGAAACGTATTCAGGGCAGCGACAACTCGCCCGTACAGCTGGTCCGAGTCGGTCTTGTTGGCACTGTCTGCGGGTAGACCCGTATCAAAATCCGTTGCGTCAAAGTCGGTAGTGGATTCTACATAACGCAGGTCGGAATCTATTCGAAGATTCTCCAAAAACTGATACCCAAGACCGATATTCAAAGTCTGGTTTTTATAGCCGTCGTCTTCAGACCCCTGGCGCGAGATGTTTTCACCGTCGGTTTCAAGACTGTTTGCGCTGATGTTGGCGCGCAATCTGTCGTCGGCATAGCCCGCGGTGGCACCATAGTTTTGCCAGCTGTTGCTCCCGCCTTCTGCAAAGACATTCCCGCCCACACCATCAGTAACCCCTTTAGTGGTGATGTTAATCACCCCGGACAACGCGTCACTGCCCCACAGCGCACTCTGCGGCCCACGTATCACTTCCACCGATTCAATATCGTAATTGACGAGGTGCGCCATATTGAATTCACCGTTCTGGGCGGGGTCGTTTGCCCGTATGCCATCGATAAAAACCAGGGTGTGGTTTGCCTCCCCACCGCGAATCCGCACCTGGGTCTGGGCGCCGAAACCCCCAACGCGGTTGACCGACAGGCCGGGAACACTACGCAGGATTTCGCCCAGCGAGGCCGTCTGGCGCTGCTCCAGCAATTCGCTGTCGAGTACGGTAACCGCGCTGCCAACAGTGCTGATAGCGACGGGTTGGCGAGCGGCGCTCACCAGAACGGTTTCAAGTGTTTTTTCGCCGGAGTCGGCCAGGGCGGTGCTGGCGGTACACGCCAGGAGCAGGACTGAAGCTGCTGTTCTCATTGGATATCCCCAAATAGTGGAAATGCTATTTTTGGGGAGGGATTGCGGACGCACACGGATGCACAACCACAGATGAAGCCCTCCGCAACATCGTGTTCACTGAAAAGGCTGGTATCGGACTTGCGCCAGTGAAGGTCGCTTACCGTTGCGGGGGCAGCACAGGAGTCGCACCTGTTTCCCAATTCACCCTGGTTAAAAGGGCACCTGTTCAGAAGCCGGACACGGTACGCGCCCACTATCGCGGAGTCAATCACTGCTTTTGGCGGACCCGGTGCAATTGACGCCAGGCGCAGGATGTCAGCCTGCCGTTTCAGGCGCCGAGTGGATGGCTTACACTCAACTGAAACAGGCTTTCAGGAGCAAGCTCTCATGCCCACATTTACCGGCGGCTGCCTATGCGGCGAAGTCCGCTTTGAGTACCAGTCGCCCAGCCTCTGGTGCGCGCATTGCCACTGCTCACTATGCCAGCAGGCCCACGGTGCACCCTTGGTAACCTGGGTTGGCGTGGCCGAGCAGCGATTTACCATGACCGCAGATAGGGCCCTGCGCTGGTATCACTCCTCAGCGGATTCCCAAAGAGGTTTTTGCACCAACTGCGGCACAACACTGTTCTTTAGCTCAAAACGGTGGCCAGGGGAAATGCATATCGTGCGCACCAATATCGAAGGTGAGATAGACGCAGAGCCGGCGCTGCATGTCCATTGCGAGTCCCGGGCGAACTGGCTGGTGCTGGGTGATTCATTGCCACGCCAGGATGGGTAACTGGCAATCAGTCGTTCGGCGTTCGGCCAATCTTAGTCGCGTTATAACGTGCCCTGCCGCAGATATTGCCGTTCCAGCTGGACGTGGCAAGCCAACAATGCAGCTCGCGTCCTAACACGTTAAAGTAGCAGGGATATCACAAGGACTTTGCTCGAGTGCTGATTGTATTTGCCGTTAACATCACGGTTATTGCCGTGGTAGTCATGATTCACTACGAATTTATGTACCGCTTTACCCTGCTGATGCCGCAACTGAAGATACGACACCGTTTCCGCATCGTGCTCGGCGTGTTTGGCGCACTCACCGCCCACGCGGCAGAGGTGTGGATTTTTGCGCTCTCTTTTTATTGGATGCACCACGAGCCCGGTTGGGGCCACTTTGATGGAAATTTTGACGGCAGCGTATTCGATTGTGTGTATTTCTCCTTTACCACTTACACCACACTGGGGTTTGGCGATGTCGTGCCCCACGGGGAACTTAAATATCTGACCGGACTGGAGGCGCTAACCGGCCTGCTACTGATCACCTGGACGGCGTCATTCCTGTACCTGGAAATGACGCGGTATTGGGACAGGGATTAGCCCCGTGCCAGCGACGGTCAGTTGTCTACTTGCGAATGATCGGCAGGGACACGCCTCGTGAAAGCGTTTTGGTTGGCCGTTTTTTTCGGCACTCTGACCTGGTCGGCAATTCACCCGCGTGACTATCCCACCTGGGTGCTGGAAGTGGCCCCGGCGTTGATCGGCCTGGCAATTATGGCCGCCACCTACAACCGCTTTCGCCTGACACCATTACTTTACGGCCTGATCCTGGCCCACTGTGTGGTACTGATGGTGGGCGGGCACTATACCTATGCGGAAGTACCCCTGTTTGACGCCCTCAAGCCGGTGTTCGGGTGGGAACGCAATAACTACGACAAACTGGGACATTTCATGCAGGGCTTTGTGCCGGCCATCCTGGCTCGGGAAATCCTGGTTCGCAAAGCCGTGGTTGCCTCAAGCGCATGGCGCAATCTGTTCATAATAAGTGTTTGCCTGGCTTTTTCTGCGTTCTACGAACTGCTCGAATGGTGGGTGGCTATCGCCACGGGAACAGCCTCGGAGGCTTTCCTTGGCACCCAGGGATATATCTGGGATACCCAGTCCGACATGTTCCTGGCGCTGCTGGGGGCCGTTGCTGCACTTGTCTCCCTTGCCCGGCTGCACGACCGCCAATTGGCCCGATTGCAGGGCAGCGCAAAACGGAGCTGACCTTTTTTTTCCTGCAGTTATTACCCGGTACTCCCGGCCAGGTCAGCGACTATAGACAATTTATCGAGGATACCGTAAAGCCGGCGATTGAAGTCTTACCCGGCGTTGCCAGGGTGAGTGCATCCCAGGGCCGTGGTCGCGGTGAGCAGATTCTGGAAATCCTGTTTGATCCCTCTCGCGCCGCGCAACTGGGCATTGACCTGCCACAGACCGCCGCGCGGCTGGGCCAGGCCAATGATGTGAGCGGTGGCTTTGTCGAAGTGGGCAGGCGCCAGTACGCACTGCGTTTTACCGGTCGGTACGAACCGCGCGAACTGTCTGAATTTGTGCTGGACTGGCGTGACGGGCGGCCCGTGAAACTGGGCGATCTGTTACTGCGACTGGTGGACACCCAATCACCGGAGATCAGTGTCAATGCACCTCTTCGGGCAGCGCGTTTCAACCCGCCGGGGTCCAGTGTCCAGGTGGAGGCCGAAGGCCAGCGGCAGACCGCCAGGATACGGGCTGTGGTGCCCGTTGGGGACAGCCTGTCCCGGATGATGGAGCTGCGCCTGTCGCTGGAACCCGGCACGCTGGTGGTTGTGCGCGGCACCGAGCGCCTGCATGATGGCCAGGCGGTGAAAGTCATCCAGGGCCGGCAGATGTCGGGTACGCAGCAGCCGGGCCAGGGCTCGCTCAGGTAATCCGCACTGCCGCTGCCCCTGTCGGGCGCTCCAGTACCTCCCCGATAATTTCTGCCTGCGCATAAGCTCGATTGCGAAGCCCATCCCTCAATGCATGAGCCCTGTCCGCCGTCACACCCATCAACAGCCCCCCGCTGGTCTGAGGATCAAACAGGATTTGCAGCAGGTCCTCATCGACTGGCATATCGCACTCCAGTGCGGAGCCGGCCTGTTTATTGGCGAGATGCATGCTGCTGCGCACCCCATTCCCCAAATGCTCCCGGGCGCCGGGCAACAATGGTAGTCGCGCCAGTTGCAAGCTGGCCGACTGTCCCTCCACCAGCATCTCAAGCAAATGGCCCAGCAGGCCGAAGCCGGTGATATCGGTGCAGGCACTCGCATTGTTAGCTAGCGCTAACTTCGCTGCATCGCTATTACTGACAAGCATCATTTCAATAGCAGAGCTGATATGACGGCCATCCGCAAGCCCCTGCATATGGGCTGCAAACAACACACCTGTACCCAGCGGCTTGGCCAGCACCAGTTGGTCACCCACGGCCAGCCCCCGCTTGCCGAGCTGATGGCCATCGCCTGACATGGCCACCCCATTGACGACGAAACCGATATTGAGCTCAGGGCCTTGCATACTGTGCCCGCCAGCCAGCAGGCAGTCGAGCCTGGCCAGTTCGTACAGAGCTCCCGCCAACAGCTGTTTCATCTCGCGCCGCAGTATGCCCGGGCCGGCGAAGGGCAGGGTGAGCGTTGCCAGTGCGGAGACCGGCCTTGCTGCGCTGGCAAAGAGATCGCTAAGGGCATGATTGGCAGCGATACGGCCCATCAGCCAGGGGTCGGCAACCAGCTGGCGCAACACATCGACGCTCTGTACTACCGTTGCCGAGTCGCTGCCCGGGATAGCGGCGCAATCATCCGCCGCGCCGACAGACAGGCAGTTACCGGGAAACTCCCGCGCCAGTTCCCCCAGTACGCTGGCCAGTGGGTCTGCGCCCACCTTGGCCCCGCAACCGCCACAGGGGGCCTGCTTGGTCGGGTCTGCCAGTTCCGGCAGTCGACCCCAGTCGCCGCGAGGCATGCTGGTGGGCAACTGTTCAAAGCGGTTCATGAACTTGCGATCTATCGAGTCTTTCCAGCGCCACACCCATTGGCCCGTCACGCTGAAAAACCCCTTGTCAGCCGTCGCCAGGCGCTCTCCCAGGGACACCAGTGACAGGAAACGCTGCTGGGGACGATGCGCTCGCAGCGGCTTGCCCAGCACCGCAGCGCGCAGGTTGTGGGCAAGTACCGGCGCCTGGCGCACCGCATATACGCCGGCCTTGGGCCTGGGGTGATTGAGCTGGGTAGCAATATCACCCGCACCGAACACACCGGGCTCTGCCGGAGACTGCAGGGTGTCAGTCACCGCCAGGAATCCGCGATCATCAACCGGCAGGCCGCTGGCGGCTACCCAGGGTGCCGCCGCCGCACCGGTACACCAGAACAGCTCGTCAAACGGCCCCTCGCGACCATCGGCGAGCAAAAGGCGACCCGCTTCTACCCTCTCCACCCTGGCGTCAAGTGCCAGCGCCACGCCTTCGCGCACCAGCGCCGCCAGCACCGCTTTGCGCGCCCCCGCGTTATAGCCCTGCAAAATTGTGGGAGCGCCGCACCACAGTTCAATATCCACCTGATGCTGTGCCAGTCTGTGGGCCATGGCCAGGGCCAGTTCCACGCTACCGGCACCGCCACCCACTACGGCGATGCGCCGCCTGGCAGCGGTGGGCGCAGCCTCCAGCCGCTGCAACAGGCCCTGCCAGCGCTGCCACAAACCCGCCACCGGTTTGACCGGCACCGCATGCTCACGAGCGCCCGCCACCGAATCGAGCTCCGGCTGGGAACCGATGTCGACACTGACCAGGTCGTACTCGAGGTCCGGTCTACCGGCCAGGACCAGACGCCTTGCGACAGGATCAAGGGCGGTAACTTCTGCCGTGACAAAGCGCACCCCGCCCCACTGGCACAGGCGCGCCAGGTCAATATGGGTTTGCTCAAAGGTATAGTGACCGGCGACAAGACCCGGCAACATCCCCGAGTAGGGTGTATGACTGGCCGGTGACACCAGGGTGATGCGCAATCCGGTGACGGGGCGCATGGCCAGCATACGCAATACCAGGGCATGGCTATGTCCGCCCCCAACCAGCACCAGATCCTTGGCAATCTCGGTGGGAGTATGCACGCTTTAGCCAGCCCCCTCGGCCCAGGCGACCACGGCGTCCCGGCTGCCGCGAAACAGCACTTCACCCCCGCGCTGGGCAAGCTGGTATTCGTACATGGGGTCGTAGTAACCCTCCAACAGGGTGGCGATCCATTCACGGTGTCCGGCGATATCGCCGCTGATTGTCTGGGCGTCGAAGGCAGCCGCCATAATCCCACTCACCTGCTGGTAACGCTCGCCGCCAAGGCGCTTTCGAATACGTCCGAGGTCATCCTGCAGCTTCTGGCTGTGGCGCACAGGGCCCTCCGGACCGTACAGCGCCGCGAACCGCTGACCAAGGTCCAGGATATAATCCTCGATTATCACCTCTACCCGCTGCTCCAGTGACTCCTCTACCACCGCCATGGGGCTTCGCGCCATTTGCTCTCGCAACACTTCGGGCAGGTAAAGTCGGCCGATAAGCCGGCCCTCATCCTCGACATGGATCCGGGTCTGGTCGCCCGCCATAAGCTTGAGCAATGCGACACTGAGGGCATTTTCAAAATCGATCTGGCTGGGCTGGGCTTCAGGCAGTTGCCCAAACGTCGAACCGCGATGGCCGGCCAGCCCCTCGAGGTCGGCACTGCGCAGCAATTTGTTGATTACCCGGGTTTTGCCAGTACCGGTCTTGCCGCTGATCAGAACCAGCTCGGCCCGGGCCACAGAGCGCTCCAGTTCCTCCAGCAGAAAGTGGCGCATGGATTTGTAGCCACCCAGCACCAGAGGGTAGTCGATGCCCTCCTCACGCAGCCATTGCTGCGCGGTCCGGGAGCGCAGCCCGCCTCGAAAGCAGTATAGATAGCCTCCGGGATGCCTTGCTGCAAATTCAGACCACCGGGCCAGGCGCTCGGCTTTACTAACACCCGACACGAGCTGATGACCCAGTGCTATCGCCGCCGCCTGGCCGCGCCGCTTGTAACAGATACCCACCTCTGCGCGCTCTTCATCGTTCATCAGGGGGAGACTGTGGGCCGAGGGGAAGGCACCGCGACTGAATTCTGCCGGAGCGCGCATGTCCATCATGGGCGTATCGCTCAGGAAGAGTGTCCGGTAGTCAGCGGTATCGGGGCGGACGGCCATCGGAGTCCTACTCTGCTTCTCCGCCGAACAGGGCGAGAACACGCTCCTGCAAGCCGCCAATGGCATCGGCCATCAGGGCAAAGTCTGCATCCAGCCGCGCGGCCTCGTCATCTTCGGGCAGATCCTCGTTTTCCTTCATAAGCTCATCCGCAAACTTGAGGCGGCGCAGGCAAAGGTCCTCGGCCAGCACCAACCGCACGCGCTCGTCCCAGCCCAACGACAAGCGGGCCACCTGCTTACCCGCATTTAAATGAGTTTCCACTTCTTCACTGAGCAAATCAACGCCCCGACAGCGCACAACGCCGCCCTCCTCACCCGGTTCGCGCAATTCGCACTCATCTCCAAGTTCGAAATCTCCCGGCAGGCTGCGATGCAACAACCAGCCTGTCATCACCGCAACCGGCGCGTTGTTAACCTGGGGCAGCAATACAGGAAAACTGCCGATACAGTCGCGCAACAGGTTGAGAAGCTCCTCCGCCCGGTTCGCGCTGGCGGCATCGACAAACACCCACTTAGCGCGGGTATCGATATAGGCGAACATACTGCTGGAGCGGGAGAAGGCCCGTGGCAGGCAATCCTGGACTATTTCATCCTTGAGGTTGAGGCGCTCCTTGCGATAGACCTTGCGGGCCTGCCCCTCTTCGATCTCCGACACCTTTTCCTCCAGCAGCTCGCGCACCACGGTGGACGGCAACAGCTTTTCCTCCCGCTTGAGTTTCACCAGCAGCCGACCGGCGGCTGCGTGCACCAATTCACCGCCCTCCCCCCCAAGGGGAGGCACCCAGCCCAAAGAGAGCGCCTGGGATTTGGCGCAGGGTTCGAATCCTCGCTGGCCAAGTTGCTCGCCAAGCTGTTCGGGAGAGAGGGTAAAGGGACTGGTCAGGCGATAGGCCCGGATATTCTTGAACCACATAAGCTGTTTCTGACTCCGACAAAAGGGCGGGGATTGTACCCCAGTAGAGAGCCAATACCACCCGCGGGAAGGAATCCAGCCTTCCTGTGCCCTCGGCACAGGGCCAGGGCCCCGCTGTACCTCCTCGACCTGGACAGACCGTAGTCTAGCGGCAGGAAACCCGTCACATGTACAACTTGTTGAGCCGCCCGGGAACCAGTGTCATTGTCTACCGAGCCTGGAAGGGCTTTAATTTCAGCTTCCCGGAATAAGCAAAACCAGGCCGACCACGGCCACCCACACAAGAGGTAAATTCATGGCAGAGAATGCCAGTACCAATCCCACCCACCCACGCAAATTGGGGGATGTGGCGCAATGGGACAGGGAAACGGATGTTGTCATCGTTGGCCTTGGCGGCGCCGGCGGCTGCGCAGCCATAGAGGCCGCGGATGCCGGCGCCGGGGTAATCGTGTTCGAGGTGGCAAGCGCTGGCGGTGGTTCAACCGCCATGTCCAGTGCCGAGATCTATATGGGCGGGAGTGGCGGTACGCGGGTGCAAAAGGCCTGCGGCTTCGATGACAACACCGAGGACATGGTCACCTATATGACCATGTGTGCCGGACCCCAGGCCGACGAGGCCAAAATCCGCAATTACTGCGAGCACAGCAGTGAGCACTTCCAGTGGCTGGTGGATATGGGCGTACCCTTCAAGGACAGTTTTCATCAGGAAAGAGCCATTATGTGCCTGACCGATGACTGTCTTTTATACACCGGCAGCGAGAAGGCCTACCCCTTCGCCCAACAGGCAAAGCCCTGCCCGAGAGGTCACAACCTGCAAGTGGAAGGGGACAACGGTGGCCCCCTGTTGATGAAAATACTGATGGAGAATGTGGATCGCAGGGACGCGATCACAGTGGAATATGAAACCCGCGCGCTGACTCTTATTGTTGATGAAGACGGCGCCGTGGTGGGCCTGGTGGTGCGCCAGGACCAGCGTGAGCTCAATGTTCGCGCCCGCCAGGGGGTAATTCTCTGTGCCGGCGGTTTTGTCATGAATGATGAGATGGTGCGCAAGTTTGCCCCGATGCTGACCGGGGGCAATACGCCCATCGGCAACCCCGGGGACACCGGTACCGGTATCCTGATGGGTATGGCGGTGGGTGGTTCAGCGATCAACATGCATGAGGGTTTTATCAGCCTGCCCTACTACCCGCCGGCAGACATGACCCGCGGCATCGTGATCAATGACAAGGGCCAGCGATTTATCAATGAGGATGTCTACCACGGAAGACTGGGCGCCTACGTATTGCGCCAGCAGGCGGAGCGGATCTACTTTATTGTCACGGTGGAGCAATACGGTGATTACGAAAAAGTGAGCTACCTGGGCGCGCCGGTAGCCGGGACCGGGGAAACAATCGAAGAACTGGAAGAGGAGCTGGGCATTCGTTCCGGCAGCCTGCAGTATACGCTTGGCGTCTACAACGAGGACTGCAAGCGGGGCGAGGACACGCTGTATCACAAGGCGACCGAATGGCTCACCCCGCTTGAACCACCATTGGTGGCTCTGGATATCACGCCCGGTCGCGGCGCATTCCTGCCCTTTTTCACCCTGGGCGGGCTGGATACCCGACCCACTGGAGAGGTTGTCAATATCCGCGGCGAGATCGTGCCCGGACTGTATGCCGCGGGCCGCACAGCGTGCGGTGTGGTGCGCCGCGCGGAGGGCTACAGCAGCGGAATGTCTGTGGGTGACGCGACTTTTTCGGGCCGTCTTGCCGGTAAACAGGCAGCGCAGTCGGCCCGCAGTTGAACCTTGCATTGATGCGACCTGTCCCCGGACTTGTGCCGCTGGCTCCACACTCCTAACATAGTGGCCAAGGCTGGCTCTCGCCAAAAGGCGGGTGCGGCAACCACCGGCATTCATCTCCCTGTATGGACTCTCGCTTATGAAATACCTGCACACCATGGTTCGCGCCCGTGACCTGGACGAAACCCTTGATTTTTACGTCGACAAACTCGGCCTGGTACAGGTCAATCGCTACGACAGTGAAGCCGGTCGCTTCTCCCTGGTATTCCTCGCCGCGCCGGATGATGTAGAACAGGCCAGGGAAGGCAGCAGTCCACTGGTGGAAATCACCTGGAACTGGGACCCGGAAGACTATGAGGGCGGCCGTAATTTTGGTCACCTGGCCTACCGTGTGGACAATATATACGAACTCTGCCAGCAGCTGATGGACAAGGGGATCACCATCAACCGGCCTCCCCGCGACGGGCATATGGCGTTTATCCGCTCACCAGATGGCATTTCCATCGAGCTATTGCAGGCCGGCGATGCGCTGCCGCCACAGGAACCGTGGCTCTCCATGGCTAATACCGGTAGCTGGTAATCGTCTCGCCCAACTCAAAGACATCGTCGGGGCGAGGCAGTATTACCACCCGCCTGATCGTGCTGCTTACGCTCTGTGCCGCGGTGATAATCGGCACGGGCATGCTGATGGACTACCGCCTCAACAGGGACGGCATCCTCGACCGCGTACAGCGTGAGTCACAGGACACGATCAACGCCGTCGTTATCGACATGGAGAACTGGCTGGACGGGGTAGAGAGCTCCACCCTGTTGATGGCTCGCATTCTGCAGCAAAGAGAGTACAGCCACGAGGGCTTGCAGCAAATACTGCGCGATGCCGTTGAGGTGAATGACGATATCTATGGCGCAGCTATCGCGCTGGCCCCGGGTCAGGCTGGCCAGGTACGGGGCTTCGCCCCCTATTTTTTTCGTCGCAATGGCGAGCTCGCATACGCCAACCTCGCCGATCCCGACTACAACTACCGGGCGCAGGCCTGGTATACCGATGCCGTGGCAGCACAGGCGCCACTGTGGGTAGAGCCCTACTATGATGAGGGCGGCGGCAAAATACTGATGACCACCTTCGCGGTACCCGTGTATCGCAAGACCGATACCGGCGAGCGCTTTCTCTACGCGGTGGTCACGGCGGATGTCTCGCTGGCGGAGCTGCACGACTACCTGCAGCGCCTGCGCCTGGGCGACAGCGGTTTTGGCACCCTGCTGAGTCGTAACGGAACGATCCTGAGCGGCAGGAACCCCGCCAATATCATGCGGCACTACTCCGACACTATTGTTGAGGAAGTGGACCACAAAACCTGGCAGGAAATGTTCGATGCCGCATTGCAGGGCCAGGTGGTTATCCGCCACCTGACCTGCGCCGATGTCCCGGGCCGGTGCGTTATCAGGCTGGGCACACTCGAGTCCACAGGCTGGCCGGTGGGTGTGGTCTACTCGGAGGAGGAGATAACCAAACCACTGCGGGAATTCGAACTGAAAACCGCACTTATCGGCCTGCTGACAATGTTGCTGATGGCTGTCGCAGTAGCCATTGTCACTCGCAGGCTGACCCGACCGCTCAAGGACCTGACCCGGGCCAGCGACCGCATTGCGCAGGGCGATCTTGACGCCCCTCTGCCAGCGGTGAGGGGCACTGATGAAGTGGCAAGACTGATTCAGTCCTTCACCGCTATGAAAAAAGATCTCAAATCCTACATAGCCGACCTGGAAACCGCTACCGCCCGGCGCAGCCGGCTCGAGGGTGAACTGGGGGCTGCCAGGGAAATCCAGATGGCGATGCTGCCACATGGCGGTGAAGCACATGAAGTCACCGCAGACTTCGGACTGTGGGCGCGGGTGCTGCCGGCCCGCTCAGTGGGCGGTGATCTATACAGCTACTTCTGTAGGGACAGACTGTTGTTTATCGCCGTGGGTGATGTGTCGGACAAGGGAGTACCCGCTTCACTTTTCATGGCGAGGGCTATGAGCCTGATACAGCAACTGGCAGCTACCGCCGACGACCCGGCAACAGCCACGGCTTTACTCAACGAGGCGCTCACCAGCGGTAACGACAACTGTATGTTCGTGACCCTGTTCCTGGGAATTCTCGACCTGGACAGTCTGGAGCTGCGCTTCGCCAGTGCCGGCCATACCGCGCCCAGTCTTGTTCGCGACGGCGGAGTGAGCTCGCTGCTACAGGATACGGGGCCCGCGCTGGGCCTTTCGGCGGAACTGGAATTCCCGACCAATACTGTCGCGCTACAGCCGGCGGACCGGCTGGCCATATTCACCGATGGCATTGACGAGGCGTTTAATGAACAGGATGAAATGTTCGGCATCGCCCGATTTAACGCCGCGTTACTCGCCGCCGACATTTCATCGACCGGCACCGCGGGCAGCGAACTGTTCGACAGCCTGGCCGCTTTCACCGGCAATACGCCCCAGTCCGATGACATCACCCTGTTGCTGCTGGACATTGCAGGCAAGGGACAGCCCGCGGTGGAGGCGAGCAGTGAATTCGCCATCGGCCCGAAACTGACCGGCAGGGTAGAGGCGTGGCTGCGAGAGGCCCTGGAGCATCTCGCGCCGCCACAGGAGGCTCTGGGTGAATTACTGGTAGCCATAGAGGAAATCGTATCCAACGTATACAAGTACGCACAGCTGCCTGCCGGATCAGTGCTGAGGGTTACCGCGCAAGCCGGCCCGCAGCAGATCGAAGTTGAAGTGGCAGATGGCGGAACCGCTTTCAATCCACTGGAGCAAGCGCAGCGAGCAGAGCTTGGCGCCAGCATCGACGACGCCACGGTAGGCGGCCTGGGCGTGCACCTGATCACGACCATGACAGAGCAGCAGAGCTATCGCCGGGCAGATGGGTGCAATATACTGCGGGTCACCAAATTTCTCGCAAACCCGCAAGCTTGAACCCTCACATATTTTCACCCTGCCACAGGAGAGCACGTGACATGGAATTGACTACCACGGTGACCACCGACGAGAAGAACTCCGTTGCCCGGGTGGCGACAGCGGGTGCGCTTAACACTGACACTGCGCCGGAATTTGAAAAGCAGCTGTTCGAAGTGCTCGCCGGGGGCCAACAGCTGACTGTTCTGGATATGAAAGATCTCGAGTACATCAGCTCCGCCGGTCTGCGGGTTATCTTCAAGGCCGCCAAGCAGGCCAAGGCCTCGGGGCAGCGTATGGCGGCAGCCAATCGCAAACCACATATCGACAAGGTATTCGAAATACTCAAGGCACTGCCGGATATGGCCGTATTCGCCAACGAACAGGAACTTGACGATTACCTCGATGCCATGCAGAAGAAGGTGCGCGAGAACTAAAGCCCCACGCTCAGGCCGATCGCTGTTGCGCGTCCATATCCCGGAGAAAACTGACAATCCAATGTGCCACCCGCTGCTGCTGCGGTGCAACTTCCAGTGAGGCCATGCCGGCGGCGTAAACCTGCTCCCCGATCATCTCTCGGCGCAAGTTCATGATTTCACGCGAGTAAGCCGGAACAAATTCGGGGTGGCCCTGAAAAGTCAGGATATGGTCGCCCACCTGACAGACCCCGTTTTCACAAAAATCGCTGCCGGCCAGCACCCGGGCACCGGTCGCGTTGCGCACCACCTGGTCCTGGTGGCTTGCCAGAATACCGAAATCCAGGGACTCACTGTCGTGCCAGGTCGGCGCCTCGCAAAACCGGTAGGACTGCAAACCGACGCCCCACCCCTTGGCAGACTTTTCAGTCTTTCCGCCCAGGGCCTGCGCTACCAACTGGTGTCCGAAACAGATGCCGACCAGCTTTTTGTGGCGCTTATCCAGTTCCCGAACAAACTCCATCAGCACGGCGATCCAGGGCTTGTCATCGTATACGCTGGATTTACTGCCGGTGACCAGGTACGCGTCGACCTCGTCAATATCGGAGGGGTACTCTCCCTGCTCCACGTCGTAGACCCGAAATTCCAGGCCCGGATCGGCCTGCCCCAGCAATTCGACAAACATGTCAGGATACTCTCCGAACTCCGGCACCCACTCCGGACGAACGGTATCTGTCTTTAAAATTCCCAGTTTCATCGCTGTCCTGCGGCTCCGGCCATGTTGGATTGCGACGCCTAATAACAGCGCCAGAAATTAATCATAGAGATGGCCGCAATCACTGTCCATAACACTAAAGGACAGCGGCCTGGAACAAGCAGCGAGCCTTGGGCAAACCCGGCGGATGAGGTACTGTGTGAGCTCTTTTTTGCCGACAAGGTTTTGTGTCGTCCATGTTACCCGGATTCCTGCTACTACCGCTGCTGCTGTTCTGTGGCCTGAGCCACGCCTTCACCGGCAGCGATACCTGTAAAGACTGCCACGCCCAGGAGTATGCCAATTGGCAGGGCTCCCACCACGATCTCGCCATGCAGTTACCCACCCCGGAAACCGTGCTGGGTGATTTTGGCGACACCACTTTCAACTTTAACGGAGTAAGTACTCGCTTTTTCCGCGATGGCGATAAATACAAGGTTCGTACTGACGGGGAGGACGGCAAGCTCACCGATTTTACTGTGGAATACGTGTTCGGTGTCTACCCCCTGCAGCAGTACTTGCTGCCCCTGTCCCGGGGCCGACTGCAGGCCCTGAGCATCGCCTGGGACGCGCGACCCGCCACCGAGGGCGGACAGCGCTGGTATCACCTGTACCCGGAAGAGACTATCGATCACCAGGATCCGCTGCACTGGACCGGCCCCTACCAGAACTGGAACACCCGCTGCGCCGAGTGCCACAGCACCGACCTGGTCAAGAACTACAATGCCGCCGACCGCTCTTTCGCCACCACTTTTGAGGAGATCAACGTCGGCTGTGAATCGTGTCATGGGCCAGGCGAACAGCATCTGGAGCTGGCGGCTGCAGACAAGCTGAAAACTTCCGTCAACGGGGGATTCCCCACCGCCCTGTCCCAGCGTGGCGACTGGGCGCTGGCCCCGGGCAGTCATATCGCGAGGCGCACCGAGCCACTGGACTCCCGCGCCCAGGTGGACAGCTGCGGGCGTTGTCACTCCCGCCGGGGCACCCTGGGCGACTATCACTACGGCGCCGACCTGCTGGCGACTCACCGGGTGGCTTTGCCGCAGTCGCCGCTGTACCACTACGACGGCCAGGTGCTGGACGAAAATTACGTCTACGGTTCATTCCTGCAGAGCAAGATGCACCTCGCCGGCGTGGTTTGCAGCAACTGCCACGAACCGCATAGCCTTGCATTGCGCGCCACCGGCAACGGGGTCTGCGCCCAGTGCCATGTGCCCGAGCAATATGATACCCCGAAACACCATCACCACCCGGCGGATTCCAGCGGCGCCTCGTGTGCAAACTGCCACATGCCGGAAACCACCTACATGGGGGTCGATGACCGTCGCGACCACAGCATGCGCATACCACGACCGGATCTCAGCGTGGTAATGGGCACTCCCAACGCCTGCAACAGCTGCCACCAGGACAAGGACGCACAATGGGCACTGGACAGCCTGCGCAAACAGGGCGTCCACTTCCGCGACACCAGCACCCACGTGGCCAGGGCCTTTCAGCGCTTCGAGCTGGGCGACCGCAGTGTCTTACCCACACTGGCGGCGCTGGCCAACGATCCGTCTGCAGCCCCCATATGGCGCGCAACAGCGATGGAAGCAGTTGCCCAGGGCGGGGGCCGCGAGGCCATTCAGACAGTGACGTCGGTACTCTATGATGATGACCCCATCCTGCGCAGCAGTGCCGTGCGTTCCCTGGAGTTTCTGCCCCTGCACCAGCGCTACCAGCTGCTCCAACCCCTGATGGAAGACGAGGTCGCCACGGTGCGCATGGAAGTGGCAGTGTCACTGGCGGGAGTGCCGCTTGACCAGGTAAGCCCCGATCAGGGGAAACAGCTCGAAAAGCTGTTCAAATGGTACCTGGACATTCAGGCGCTGCATGCGGACATGCCAGAGACGCAATTACAAATCGGTGTTTTCTACGTTGCCCGGGGCGACCTGCCATCCGCAGAAGCGGCTTACCGGGAAGCCCTGTTCCTGAACCCGCAGCTGGTGCCGGCCTATCTCAACCTCGCCGACCTGATGCGCAGCCAGAATCGCGACGAGGAAGCCCGCACATTGATGCTGCAGGTACTGGAATTTGCCCCCGATAACGGCGTCACATTGCACTCCCTGGGGCTGCTGGAAACTCGCAGCGGCACACCGGACAAAGCACTGGATTACCTGGGCAGGGCTGCCGAGTTGGAAACCGCTGGCAGCCGGCACCGGTTTGTTTACGCCATTGCCCTGCACGACCTGGGCAAGCCGCAGGAGGCCATTGCCCAGCTACAGCAACTACTGCGCCAGTTACCGCGCAGCGAGGACGTACTCCTGGCACTGGCAAACTACAATGCGGAACTGGGCCAGCGCGAGAAGGCGCGCGGCTATGCCAAAACGCTCACGGAAATTTCCCCGGGCAACACGGCGTACCAGCAACTGCTGCAACAGCTCAATTAGGCATCACCCCATTTAGGGGTGGGCCGAAACTCTCATTTGGCGCGCGTGAATACCAGGTGCACCGTCACGGGTACCGCGCGGCTGATAGCCTGCAGGCCAGCCACAGACTGCAATGCCGCCACACCCGCCTCAAGACCAAAGTCAGAGGCATTCACTATGATAGGGCGGGGCGTAAATACCTGAATATTGCCACCGCTGTCACCGGACACCACCACCGGAACAGTCATTGCTTTTTCTACCCCGTGAAGTGACAAGGTCAGGAGCTGCTCTGTTTGTACCGTAGCGCCCTCTGCCACGGCTGCGATCAGCCCCGGCGCAATGGCAGTGGTAACGGTGGCAGCCGGAAATTTAACCGTTTCAAACAGCATCTCCCGCATTCGCTCATTGCGAATCGGGATCAGTGTTTCGACACTGTCCAGGTTAATGGTCAAGTGAACCTCGCCATCCGGGCCGGCACGGCCCGCCAATGTCGTGAAGCTATGCAACTCCGCAACGCTATCGTTTTTAATCGAGATAAAGCTCACCGAGGATTTCGCACCGTCCAGATCCCACTGGGCGTTAGCGACCCCGGCGGCGACCAGAAGTGCGACGCCAAGGAGACGGGCAAGATTGATGATTCCGGTTTTCATTTCCAGGTTTCCTCATTAGTTGGCCGGGCCTTGGGCCTCGGCATTACCTCAAGCGACTATTTCGGCCAGATCGCCTTTCTCTTCCAGCCATGATTTACGATCGCCGGCCCGCTTCTTGGCCAGCAACATATCCAGCATCTGGTTGGTGCCGTCTCCGGCATCGAGCACCAGGCGCACCAGGCGCCGGGTATCCGGTGACATGGTGGTCTCACGCAATTGCAAGGGGTTCATTTCGCCCAGCCCCTTGAAGCGCTGCACATTGACCTTGCCCTTTTTCTTTTCCGCCTCGATACGGTCCAGCACGCCCTGCTTCTCTGCTTCGTCCAGGGCATAGTAAACGTCCTTGCCCACGTCGATGCGATACAGGGGCGGCATGGCGACAAACACATGGCCCGCCGCCACCAGCGGCCGGAAGTGTCGCACGAAGAGAGCGCAGATCAGCGTAGCGATGTGCAGTCCATCGGAGTCCGCATCGGCCAGTATGCAGATCTTGTGGTAGCGCAGGCCCGCAAGGTCGTCACTGGCGGGATCGACACCCACAGCCACCGAAATATTATTCACTTCCTGCGAGGCCAGAATCTCCTGTGAGTCCACCTCCCAGGTATTCAGGATCTTGCCGCGCAGGGGAAGAATAGCCTGGAACTCCCGGTCCCTGGCTTGCTTGGCCGAGCCTCCCGCCGAATCGCCCTCCACCAGGAACAACTCTCCACGGACAGGGTCCTCACCAGAGCAATCGGCCAGTTTGCCCGGCAGCGCAGGGCCCGAGGTGACCCGCTTGCGCACGACTTTCCTGGCGGAGCGCAAACGGCTCTGGGCATTGTTGATGCACAGTTCAGCCAGCTTCTCGGCCTCTTCGGTGTGCTGGTTCAGCCACAGGCTGAATGCATCCCTGGCCACGCCTGAGACAAACGCTGCGGCTTCCCTGGAAGACAGGCGCTCCTTGGTCTGGCCGGAAAACTGCGGGTCTTCCAGCTTGGAAGACAGCACATAGCAACAGCGGTCCCAGACATCATCCGGCGCCAGCTTTACCCCCCTGGGAAGCAGGCTGCGCAGCTCGCAAAAATCCCTCATCGCCTCCAGCAGTCCAGTCCGCAATCCATTGACATGGGTGCCCCCCTGGGAGGTGGGGATGAGGTTGACGTAGGACTCCGCAATGACCTCGCCGCCCTCTGGCAGCCATTGCACCGCCCAGTCGACACCCTCTGTACTCCCGCTGAAACTGCCGACGAAGGGCACCTCGGGAATAACCGGGTAATCGATGGTGGCATCCGCCAGGTAGTCTGTCAGCCCGTCCTCGTAATACCACTCGTCGGTCTCGCCGGATTTCTCCTCGGTGAATTTTACCTTCAGCCCGGGGCAGAGCACCGCTTTTGCACGCAGCACATGCCGCAGGCGGGAGACGGAAAAATTAATCGAGTCGAAATAACCGGGATCGGGCTGAAAGGTGATAGCGGTGCCCGTATTGCGTTTGCCACAGGTATCGACAATTTCCAGGTCAGTTTTCTTTTCCCCCCCGCCAAAGGTCATGCGATACACATTGCCGTCCCGGCGAATAACTATTTCCAGGGCGCTGGACAGGGCGTTGACCACCGATACACCCACGCCGTGCAGACCTCCGCTGAATTGGTAATTCTTGCTGGAAAACTTGCCCCCGGCATGCAGCGTACAAAGAATGACTTCAACACCGGGCTTACCCTGCTCGGGATGGATATCCACCGGCATGCCGCGACCATTGTCCACCACAGTGATCGAGCCGTCGCGATGCAAGGTCACATCAATTTGGCTGGCGTGCCCGGCCAGCGCCTCGTCGACACTGTTGTCGATGACTTCCTGGGCCAGATGGTTCGGGCGAGAGGTATCGGTATACATGCCCGGGCGTTTTCGCACAGGCTCAAGCCCGGTCAGGACTTCGATGTCTTCGGCGGTGTAGTTACTCATGGTGGCGGCTGTCTGCTTGCTATGACTGGTGATGTGAAATGAACGCCATATTGTAACGGCGTGCGCGAATCAGTGCGATGAACTAACGACTAAATTGTGTTGCAGGCTTTGCGATAAACGGCCTGCCGGGTGCTACGCTGAGCTACTACTGGTAGCCGTCCGAGTCCAGGTCCACATTGAATTTGACACCGTGAGCCCGGGACACCCCTGTGCGCAAGGTACCATCCTCGCACAGGTCAAGCCAGCGATAGCCAGGGGGAAGAGGATCTGCTCTGAAATCGACACTGTCTGGCGCAAACTGCACACAGGTGGAGGGAGATGCCATCAGCTGGATTTCGCCGAGATGACGATCCACCTGCTGGTGCACGTGCCCCCACAGCACGCCCCTGACACCGGGAAACCGGGCCAGCACGGCGAAAAACTCAGCGGCATCTGCCACCATCTGCTGGTCCAGCCAGTCACAACCGATTTTCACCGGCTGGTGGTGCAGACAAACCAGCGAGTAGAGCCCCTCGCTCTCGGCAGCGAGCAGGGCATGCTCGAGCTGCGCCAATTCTGAAGCCCCCAATTCGCCGCCCACTTCCCCGGGCACCTGCGAATCCAGCATCACAACCTGCCAATTGGCGACCCTGAGCTCGCGAGACAGGCGCAGGGGGTCATCGGCGGCCAGCGCCATATTCGCGCGAAGATCATGATTGCCAGGCAGCCAGCAGTGGGTCTGGGTCAACTGTCCGAAATAACCCGGCAGGCGCTGGTAAGCCTCAAGGGCACCCTGGTCAGAGAGATCACCGGTGCCCAGCAACAGGTCTATGGCCGGGCACTCAGCTTTAACGAGGTTGATTACTGCCTGCAGGGAGTGATCCGTATCCATGCCAAGCAGGGTGCCGCCGCGGGATTTACACAGGTGAGTATCGGTCAACTGCACTACCCTGACGGTACCGCCGGGATGGTCTATGACATGACTGCGGGGGCTGGACTGGGACATGGGAGCGAGTACCTGAAAGAAGCCGGGTCAGGCAAGGCCGTCCGCGCGACCCGGCCCGGGCAGGGCACAGCCATGCTGCAGGCAGTGCTCCAGCCAGTCAGCCAGGAACCTGTTCTGCTGTGACTTTTCGTCCTGCTGGTACATTGATTCATTGGGATACTGGTAGCGGGCCGCTATCTTGCGGTGCGACTGAAACATGCCCACCTCCAGCATGCCGGCATCATGGTAGGCCCGCACCTCCACGCGCAGTCGCCCCAGCCAGTTGTCCTGCGCATGATGCTGGTGCAAATGGAATATGGTGGTATAGCGGCAGCGCTCAACGACCTTGAATGTCAGCCGGGCGTCGCCGACGGCAAAATGGCGGGTGTTACTGTTTTCATAATCGGGGAACAGGCGCAGCAGACGGGCGTAATTGGCTTCACAAAACGCATGCATTTCTGCAAGGTCGAGCTTGAAAGGCTTCTTTTTCGCCCGTTGCAACATCATTACCAGGACACCATCCGATTTTTTCATTCAATTAATAGCATTGTCGGCGGGTGCACTGCTGTCATGCCGGGTTACGCCGATGCCACCAAAGTGTAGCACCTAAGATGACACAATCGACCGGCAAAATGCACCTTTTCCTTCGCTGTTCAAAAAATGCATACAGGGTCGCAAACTGCTACTATCTAGCTCGCTTTTGGCAACCAGACACTTCTAGGGAATATTGCATGAAACGAACCGCGGCCGCGCTACTGGCATCGGGCCTTTTTATTGGATCGGCGCTGGTGCAGGCGGAATCCTTAAGTGATATCTATGAGCTCGCACTGGAAAACGATGCCCAGATAAAATCCGAGGAAGCGCAATACCTCGCCCGAAAAGAAACGGAAAACCTGTCGCGGGCAGCGCTATTACCGCAAGTCAGCACCGCCTACTCGTATACCGATTCGGATATTGATCGCAATGCCCAGAGCCGCGATTTCAACAGGCCGCCGGAACTGCCGATCATCGATACTGCAACAAACACGGACGTCACGTCTGACGGCTATTCGATCACTCTCAACCAGGCCCTGTTCGACCTGCCGGCCTGGTTCAGTTTCAAATCCGGCAAGGAGATCAGCAAGGAGGCGGAGGCCACCTTCGCCGGTAACCAGCAGAACCTGATCGTCAGGGTGGTCGAGGCGTACCTGCTGGTCCTGCGAGCGCAGGACAACCTGGCAGCATCCCAGGCGCAGGAGCGCGCTTTCGAGCGCCAGCTGGAACAGAGCCAGCAGCGTTTTGAAGTGGGCCTCATTGCGATCACGGACGTGTACGAAGCCCAGGCTGCATTTGACCTGTCCCGGGTAAACCGTATTGTGGATGAAAACAACGTGTCGGTAGCCATGGAGCGCCTGTCAGTGCTCACCGGCCGGTACCCGGGCACCCTGAATGTGCTCAAGGACGACCTGGAGCTGAAGCTGCCAGACCCGATCGACCGCGCGGCCTGGGTCGATTTCTCCCTGGAAAACAACTTCAATCTGCAGGCCGCGAGGCATCAGGAAGAGGCCTCCCGCCAGAACGCCATGGCCAATAAGCTGGAACACGCCCCCAAAGTCAGTGGCGGCTACGAGTACTCTGACTTCAGCACCGATGGCTCCCTGGACGTCAGGCCGAGCACCGGTTTCGAAACCTCCCCTGATTTCGACCTGGAACAGAATATCTGGCAGATCCGCGTGGACATGCCGCTGTACAGCGGCGGCGCGATCAGCGCAAGACGACGCCAGACCGCCCAGGAGTACAATGCTTCCCGAGAAAACCTTATAAACCTGACCCGGAATACTGTCACAGCGACCCGCTCGCTCCACATGACGGTCATCAGTGACGTGTCCAGGGTGGAGGCACGCAGGCAAAGTATTGTCTCCTCGCAGAGTGCACTGGATGCAACCCAGGCGGGTTATGAAGTCGGCACCCGCAACGTGGTGGATGTCCTGAACGCCCAGAACACCCTGTTTATCGCCCAGCGTGACTACTCCAACAGCCGCTACGACTACATCCTGAACATGATGAGACTGAAAGAACAGGCCGGCTTGCTCAGCCCTGAGGATGTCTACAACCTGGACTCCTTCCTGCTTCCCCCGCCCCCGCCGACTGCATCGACAACGGCAACCAGGTAAGCGCTGCGTCAGGTCTTCGCCAGCTGTCGCTTCACCAGCGCCAGCAGGCGGTCGCTGGCCCCGCGATTATCATCCAACACCGCTAAACCCGCCGTGCCCATGCGCTGGCGCGCAGCCACATCATCAAGCAAACGCACAAGCGTCGGGCCCAGCGTCCCGGGACTGTCCAACTTGATCATCGCACCGACTGCGCCCAGCTTTGCAGTTACCTCGGTAAAATTTTCCATATGGGGGCCAGTAACAATGGGGACGCCCCAGGCCGCCGCTTCCAATACATTGTGCCCGCCATGGACGACCATCGAGCCACCGAACACCGCCACGGTCGCGGTACCCAGCAATAACAGCAACTCGCCCATGGTGTCACCCAGCAGAATGTCGTCGCCTGCGGATATTTCGCTACCTGCCGAGCGCCGCAGCACCTGCCAGTCTTCCCGAATACACAGTCCGAATACCTCTTCAAATCGCTCGGGGTGGCGGGGTACCAGCACCAGCAGGCAGTCACCCAGGGATCGCCTGATTTCCCGATAGGCCGCCAGCACCAGCGCCTCCTCGCCCGGGTGAGTGCTGGCCGCAACCAGGACCGGGCGCCCCCCTGCCACAAAGGATTGCCGCAGGTTTGCTGCCCGCTGCCGCAGTGCGTCATCCACCACCACATCAAACTTGGTGCTACCGGTAACATGCAATACAGCTGGCGGCAGCCCGAGCGCTAGGAAGCGCTTACTATCGTCCATAGTCTGGCAGGCGACAACATTCAGCCGGGAGAGCAGTTGGTGAGTCAGACCCGCCACACGTGCATATCCCCGCGCGGACCGCTCGGACAAGCGGGCATTGGCCAGTATCACTTCGCAGCCCGAGGCCCGGGCGTAATGCAACATATTCGGCCACAGCTCAGTCTCCATCAGAATCAGCAACCGGGGCCGGGTACGCCCCAGAAAACGGCGCAAAGAGCCCGGTAGATCCCAGGGGGCGTACACGTGATCTACACGATTACCGAACAGGGCCCGAGCCCGCTCCGAGCCGGTGGGCGTGGTGGTGGTCAGCACCAGGCGATGGCCGGGAAATTCCAGCAGCAGTGACTCGACCAGCGGGGCAGCGGCAAGTGTTTCACCCACGGAGACGGCGTGTACCCAGATCGCCGATGCCCCGTCCTCGGGCAAGCCCGGGAAAAGGCCGAAACGCTCGGGCAGGCGCTGGCGATAAGCCGGCGCCAGGCGCGACCGCCACAACATACGCAGGACTATCCAGGGCATCAGGCAGTAGTACAGGGCGCTGTAAAGCACGCGCATGGCGGCTCCGGGGCAAACGGTATCAGCGGGCAGCATAACGTCAGCCCACCCGCCCCGCCAGCCAACGTATTTCCCCTTGCGTTACACTAGACGCTTTATCGTCAGGCGGCCGGACATGGGCAGACAGACACTGCACATCGACATCGCGATCATCGGGGGCGGCGTGGCCGGTCTGTGGACACTCAACCAGCTGCGCAATCGCGGCTACAGTGCCGTGTTGTTCGAAAACACAGCACTGGGCAGTCACCAGACCATTGGCTCCCAGGGCATGATTCACGGTGGCGTAAAATATGCCCTGGCGGGAACCTGGGGAGGCGCCTCACAGGCGATCTCCGCCATGCCCGCCATCTGGCGCGAGTGCCTGGCCGGAGCGGGAAAGGTCGACCTGCGCGGCTGCAAGGTGCTGAGTGAGGCATTTTTCCTGTGGACCACGGCGGATCTGCAGTCGCGAATAGGCTCATTTTTTGCCAGCAAACTGCTGCGGGGACAGGTTGAGAAGCTGGCGGCCCGCGACTACCCGGCGCCGCTGCGCTCGGCAGGCTTTAAGGGCAGGGTCTATAGACTTGCGGACCTGGTACTGGATGTCCCCTCACTGGTGGAAACCCTCGCAGCGAATCACCGCGACGCCATTTTTACCGTCGACTGGCAACAGGCATCACTGCGCCAGGAAGATCGCCGGGCCACATTGCAACTGGCCGATTGCACCGTGGTTCCGGAGCAACTGGTGCTGACCGCCGGCGCGGGCAATGAATCCCTGATAGCAAGCCTGGGAAGTGTAGCTCCGGCGATGCAACGCCGGCCGCTGCAACAGGTGCTGGTCAGGCACGAATACCCGGAGCCATTCTACGGCCACTGCATGGGCAACAGTGGTTCGCCGCGGCTGACTGTTTCGGCTCATCGCGACCACAGGGGCCAACCGGTCTGGTACCTGGGCGGGGACCTGTCTACCGGCGCTGCCCGGGACACTCCAAGGTCACTCATAGCGCGCGCCAGGCAAGAGCTGGGGCGGCTTATGCCATGGCTGGATCTTGGCGCCACGCAGTGGACCACCCTGCGCCTGGACCGGGCGGAACCGCGCCAGGCCGGCCTGGTAAGGCCCGACCGGGCCTTTGTCGGCAAGCTCGACGGTGTGGATAACGCCCGCGCTGCCTGGCCTACCAAGCTCACCCTGTGCCCCGATCTGGCAGATGAACTGGAGAGCCAGCTGGCCGGCGACAGCATTCTGCCCAGGCACCGGCAGGACCTCAGCCCCCTGGCAGGCCAGGCCAGACCCACCATCGCCAGACCCTACTGGGATACCCTGTTCCAATGAGCTGGTTGCGCAAGCTGGGCAGTACCGGGCTGCGGGTCAGTGCGCTGGGGCTGGGCACGGTTAAACTCGGTCGCAACGAGGACGTGAAATACCCGGCAGACTTCAGCTTGCCGGACGACAAAAGTGCCGCCAACTTGCTGGCCCAGGCCCGGGAGCTGGGCATCAACCTGCTGGATACGGCCCCGGCCTACGGCAATTCCGAGCAGCGGCTGGGTCAGCTGCTGGCCGGCCAGCGCCAGGACTGGGTGATTTGCAGCAAGGTAGGTGAGGAGTTCGAACGGGGCCAATCCCGCTTTGACTTTTCCCCGGACTATGTCCGCGCATCGGTGCAGCGCAGCCTGCGCCGCCTCAGAACCGACGTATTGGATGTGGTGCTGGTGCACTCGGACGGCCGGGACCTGGAAATCATCGAACAACTGGGCACCCTGGAAGCCCTGGCGCAACTCAAGCGAGAGGGGCTGCTGCGCGCGTTCGGCATGTCCACCAAGACGGTGGCAGGCGGCCTGGCTGCGGCCGCGGCCTGCGACCTGGTAATGGTAACCTGCAACCTGGGTCACCGGGCCGAGCTGCCGGTACTTGATGCCTGCGCCAGGCTGGAACGGGGTGCACTGGTAAAAAAGGTACTGGACAGTGGTCATCTTGTGCGCCATGCGGGCCACCCTGATGCGGGCCACCCTGATGCGGGCCACCCTGATGTGGGCCACCCTGATGTGGGCCACACCCTGCATGCGAGCATGGAATTGGTGCTGGGCCATGCCGGCACCAGCGCGGCCGTTGTGGGGACCATCAACCCCGCACACCTGCGCATCAACGTTGAGGCCGCCAGGCGCATCGTGAACTGAGTACTAGTCGCTGTCTCCCTCACGAATCCTGCCGACGATACCGCTGGTAGAAACGTCCTCGACAAACTCCAGCAGCCTTACCTGGCCGCCATAGGCCTCGACGATCTCCCAACCCACCACGCCTTCCTTGCTCTGGTAATCGCCGCCCTTGACCAGTATCTCCGGTTGCAGGGTCTGCAACAGCTCCCGCGGGGTGTCCTGCTCAAAACAGACCACCCAGTCGACGGCTTCCAGCCCCGCCAGTACCGCCATTCGTCGATCTACAGCGTTAATGGGTCGGCCCCTGCCCTTGAGACGACGCACCGAGTCGTCGCTATTGACCGCCACCACCAGCCGCTCGCCCAGTGTCCGTGCCTGTTCGAGATAGGCAACATGACCCGCATGAATAATGTCGAAGCAGCCATTGGTAAATACAACCCGCTCACCCTGGCTGCGGGCATCGGCCACCGCTATCCGCAACTGTTCCAGCGTCAGTGCACCGCGCCCCGAGCCCTGGTGCAGCTGCAGCGCCCGGCGCAGTTCCGGTGCACTGACCGCAGCGGTGCCCAGTTTACCGACCACGATACCGGCGGCAATATTGGCCAGGGCCGCCGCCTGCTCCAGATCCTTCCCGGCCGCGACTGCGGCGGCCAATACGGCAACAACCGTGTCACCCGCGCCGGTTACATCGAATACTTCGCGGGCTATTGCCGGCATATGCATTTCTTCCTGCCCCGGGCGCAGCAGGGTCATACCGTGTTCGCCGCGGGTTACCAGCAGGGCATCCAGCCCCAGCTGGCCCATCAGTTGCTGCCCCTTTGCCACCAGCTCTGCCTCCGTTGCGCAGGGGCCGACCGCCGCTTCCAGTTCCTGCAGGTTTGGCGTCAGCAGGGTCGCCCCACGGTAGCGGCCGAAATCGCTGCCCTTGGGGTCGACCAGCACCGGGATTCCGCGCTCCCGGGCAGCGGTAATCAACGCAGCTGGGTCGGTCAGGCTCCCCTTGGCGTAATCGGAAAGTACCAGCGCATCACAGCTTTCGAGCAAGCCCGCCATGTCGCAAGAGGGGAAAGCATTGGCTGCCAGGGCCTGCGACTCCTCGAAGTCCAGTCGGATCAACTGCTGGTGACGGCTGATTACCCGCAATTTGGTGGTAGTGGCGGTGCCGCTGACGCGGGTCAGGGTGCAGTCCACCCCGGCACCGGACAGCATGTCCTGCAAAGAGTCACCCATTTCGTCGTCGCCGGTATATCCGGCGAGGCGCACGGCGGCGCCCAGTGAGGCGATATTCAAGGCGACGTTGCCCGCCCCGCCAGGGCGGTCGGTGATATGCTCAACCTTCACCACTGGCACCGGCGCCTCGGGGGAAATGCGTTGCGCCGGACCCTCCCAATAGCGATCCAGCATAATGTCCCCCAGCACCAGGACACGGGCGTCGTTGAAGCGGGGCATTTCGAGTTTCATCGCAGCTGCGTTCCAGTGGCAAGACTGCCGGCATCGGCATACTAGTGACCGAATAGCATAACATGTCAAAACAGGCCCGCGGCCCGGCGGTGCGCTTGCCAGCCCCGGGCAAAACCGCTAATTTGCCCTCCCCTTGAGCGATACGAAGAGCTGCCTGAGATGAACCCCAACCTACCGACTGACCTGGAACTCATCAAGGGCTTCCTCGCGCCCGACGAGGCCGCGGCCCTCTATGAGCACGCGCTGGACGTCTGCAGCCTGGGGCCGGTGCTGGAAATTGGCAGCTACTGCGGCAAGTCCACAATATGCCTGGGCCTGGCGTGCCAGCGCAAAGGCAGTACCGTGTTCGCACTGGATCATCACCGGGGCTCGGAGGAACACCAGCGCGGGGAAATGTTTCATGACCCCGATCTGTACGATAGCTCCGCGGAGGTGTTTGACAGTTTCAGGGAGTTTCGCCGCAACGTGGATAGCGCGGGCCTGGCGGAGGTAGTGGTGCCTGTCGTGGCGGGCTCGGAAGCAGTCGCCCGCTACTGGAATACCCCGCTGGGCATGGTGTTCATCGACGGCGGCCACAGCCTGGAGGCGGCACTGGCGGATTATCGCTGCTGGGCTGCGCACGTCGCCCGCGGTGGGATACTGGCTATCCATGATCTGTTCGACGATGCCCAACTGGGAGGCCAGGCGCCCTATGCTATTTACCGGATGGCGCTGGCTTCCGGTCTGTTTGCATCCCTGGGACAGGTCAACAGCCTGGGGTTGCTCAGGCGCCTCTAGAAAAGCCGAGGGCTAGTCAGCTTTCAGACGACGCCCGGACTCAAGCCCTTCCTCATTCGCCGCCGGCAGCTGCACATGGGTGAACAGCTGGGAGGCGGCAGTATGTCCGGTGAGGGCGTCCGCCGCCAACAGGATAGCGCCCGCTGTCCAGGTGGGCTTTTCATCAGGCCACAATAGATCTTCCACCAGCTGGTAGCCGGTCCAGTATGATCCGTCGCTGGTGCGCCACTGGTGCAGCCAGCTGTAGACCTCAACCGCGCGGGCATGGTCGCCGGCGGCCAGCAGGGCCATCACCAGTTCACAGGACTCGGCGATAGTCACCCAGGGCTGCTGCTTCTCGCAGCGACAACCCAGCTTGTCCTCGACAAACTCGTCCCAGCGAGAGGCCAGCCTCGCCTGCGCTTCCCGGCCGCTGTAAACCCCTGCCAGTACCGGGTAAAACCAGTCCATGGAGTAGCGCGACTTGCTTTCCCAGGTGCGGTCAAAGCGCTCGGGCTTGTGTCTCAGCGCCTGTCCCAGCGCGGCGCGGGCAAGCGGCCATTGAGGTCGATCGTGTCCCAGGGTATGGGCAATATTGATCGCGCACTCCAGGCTCTTGTAGATAGAGCTACAGCCGGTTACCAGGGCATCGCCCTTGGGCGTGCCATCGCCATTTACGGCCCAGTGAATCTCGCCGTGTTCTGTCTGCAGTGACAGGACAAAACCAATAGCCCGGTCGACCATCTCCCACATATCGCACAGGAAATCGCGATCGTCGGTAACCAGGTATAAATGCCACAGCCCTGTGGCGACATAGGCGACAAAGTTACTTTCGCGTCGCTCGCGGTTGTCGATCTCCTCACCTCGGTAAGAGGCCCACCAGCTGCCGTCGTCCAGTTGTTTACCGGCCAGCCAGGTATAGGCCCTGCGCGCGGCCTCGTGCTCTCCGCCTATCGCCAGCCCCATGGCCGCCTCGACGTGGTCCCAGGGATCGGTATAGCCGCCGTCGAACCAGGGTATCTCCCCACTGGCTTGCTGGGTGTCGAGGATAAACTGCACCGTGGGGCGCAAAAATTCGTGGGGAAAAAGCCCCTTGCTGAGATAGAGACCGCTCACAGTGGGGCCTCCTTGCGAAAGTACATGACGACACTCTTGCCCATAATAGGGTTCATAAGTTTCTCTGTTGCCCTGGTCACCAGCGGCTGTTCCATAATGTCCCACACCAGCAGGCGGTGGTATTGCCGCACCAGCCAGTTGCTGTCCCGGTTCTTCCAGAACAGGCACTTGAGCCACCAGAAAGGCACATGCAGGGCATGGGCCCAGTGGCGGTGGTAGTGATCAAAACCCAGGTTCTCAACCTCCGAGCGCAGCTCGCTGGACCGAAAAATCCGCAAATGCCCTCCCGGTGTATTGT
Source organism: uncultured Gammaproteobacteria bacterium (assembly GCA_963765545.1). Taxonomy (GTDB): domain Bacteria; phylum Pseudomonadota; class Gammaproteobacteria; order Pseudomonadales; family Halieaceae; genus JARRPM01. Next base: position 231,263 of record CAVXWW010000008.1, read on the forward strand.
AGTAGCCATCACTGAGCGCCCAGCAGATTTGCTCCGGCCAGCGCCGCGGTACACTGGCACAAAAAAGCCCGCCGGGTTTGAGCACGCGTTCAATTTCACGCAGTGCGGCGTGATAATCGGGAATGTGCTCCAGCACCTCGCTGCAGATCACCTTGTCAAAGGTGTTGTCTGCAAAGGGCAGGGCCAGGGCACTGGCAGCGGACAGGCCAAAGGATTTGGCGGTGTTTTCCGGCTCGTCAAAGTCGCTGAATTTTTCCCGGGTTGTAGTGAGATCTTCAACTGACAGATCCACGCCTACCGAATGGACATCCGCCGCGAGGTAGGCAGAAATGACGTGACGACCTTCACCGCAACCCAGGTCCAGCACCCAGTCGCCGCTTGCAAGAGGAAAATAGGTGAACTCAACGGTCTGCATGCAGAACCTCACGGTAGTAATCGACCATCTGGGCGGCGCAGACATTCCAGCAAAACTGGTCCAGAATACGCTGCCGGCCCAGGGCTCCGAGTTCCACCCGACGCCCGGGGCTGCCCAGTAGCGCATCGATTGCCTCGACCAGGGCGTCGACATTCCTGGCCGGGACGATAATACCCGCATCACCCACAACTTCCGGCAGGGCGCCCCCGTCAGAGGACACCACAGGTACCCCGCAGGCCATGGCTTCGCCGGCCGGCAGGCCAAAGCCCTCGTATACCGACGGCACCACGGCTATCGTGGCCGCAGCATAGTATTCGACCATCTGCTGTGTGCTGATGCCATTGACGAACTGCACCTTGTCGGCAATACCCAGCCGTTGCACCAGTTTTTCGGTCTTCCCCCCGGCGCGTGGTTTGCTGACCACCAGTAATTCCAGCTCCGGGTAGCGCGGTAGCAGGCGCGCATAGGCGCGCAGCAAATAGCGCAGGCCCTTGAGGGGAGCATCGGCGGAGCAGGTCGCCATCAGGCGCATGGTCTTGCGCTCTATGCCGGGCAGGGGTCGGAAAATGTCCGTATCGATACCGTTGTGCACCAGGCCAATACCCGCCGGCTGCAGCCCGAAGTCGCGGGCGATATCCTGGCGTGAACAATCCGAGACCGTCACCACGTTATGCAGCTGCTTGACCACTTTTTTCTGCATGGTAAGGAAGGAATGCCAGCGCCGGATCAACAGGCGTTCATACCAGCCGCGCGCCGCCTTCAGGGCGATACGCAGGTCGCTGGTGATCGGGTGGTGCACCGTGGTCACCAGCGGCAGGCCCATCTCCTGGATCTGCAACATGCCGTAGCTGAGGCTCTGGTTGTCGTGAATCAGGTCGTAATCCGCGCCGTTTTCGCGCAGATAGCGCACCGCCCGCCGGCCAAAGGTATAGGGCTCCGCGAAGCCTCCGGTAAGTTTGGCTATCCACTCTATGATATCGGTGAGCGACTTCAGGTGCCGTGGCCGCAATGACAGCAGGCCATTCTCGAACAGGTCCAGGCTGGGCAACTGGACAAGACGCACCCTTGGATCCAGATGGGGATACGGCGGGCCAGAGATCACGTCGACCCGGTGGCCGGCCTCTACCAGGGCCTTGCTGAGGTAATTGAGATACACCCCCTGGCCGCCGGCGAAGGGCTGGCTGCGATAGCCCAGCAAGGCGATTCGAAGGGGCTGCACCGCCTCGGGCACAGGCGCGACGCCGGCCGCAGCAGGCTGCGCTGACCGTGAATCGATATCCAATATATCCAGGTGCCTGATAACGGCTTCCCCTCAGGTTTGTTGCCAAAAATGATTACACGGAATTGGCGCAGGTAGGCAGGCGACGACGCGGCGCGATGCACAAATGGCATTTCGCATGCCGAAAGAGCTCATATTTTAAGCAGGCCCGGGCCAAAAATCCACTCTTCTTTGGGTCCCCACACTGCCCTGCCGTGGGCTCTGACAGTCGCAATGGACGCGCCTTTGTCGCTATACTTCCCACCTTGATCTCAGGGCAGCCATCATGTCAGCCAAATCCTACAAGGGCATAATTCTGGCCGGCGGGTCTGGAACCCGCCTGCATCCACTGACCAGCACCGTCAGTAAGCAACTGATGCCGATCTACGACAAACCCATGATTTATTACCCCCTGGCGACCCTGATGCTGGCGGGTATCCGCGATATCCTGGTGATCACCACCCCCCGTGACCAGGAAGCCTTCAGCCAACTGCTGGGAGACGGCGGCCAGTGGGGCATCAACATATCCTACGCGGTACAACCCAGCCCGGACGGCCTCGCCCAGGCCTTTATCCTGGGGGCTGACTTTATCGGCAACTCTCCCGCCAGCCTGGTATTGGGGGACAATATCTTCTACGGCGGCGGTTTTACCCATAAGCTCAGGCACGCTGCCAGCAGCGACAGGGGCGCCTCGGTTTTTGCCTATTATGTTCAGGACCCGGAGCGCTATGGCGTGGTGAGCTTCGACGCCGACGGCGTGGCCCGGGATATCGAGGAAAAGCCTGCCAGGCCGCGCTCCCACTACGCGGTGACAGGCCTTTATTTTTACGACAACGATGTGGTGGATATTGCCAGGGATATACGCCCATCGGTCCGCGGCGAGTTGGAGATCACTGACGTCAACAGGGCTTACCTGGCCCGGGGTGATCTGCGGGTAGAGGTCATGAGCCGCGGCACCGCGTGGCTGGATACGGGCACCCACAACTCCCTGCTGGATGCGGCCAACTTTATTCGCGTGGTTGAGGAGCGCCAGGGCCTGAAAATCGCCTGCCCTGAAGAAGTCGCCTACCGCATGGGCTATATCAGCGCCGAGCAACTGCTGGCCCTGGCGGCGCCGCTGGAAAAGAGCGGCTACGGTCTCTACCTGCAAAAACTGCTCGATGAAGACGGCGTGGTGTTCGATGAAGTTTGAAGCGACTCCACTGCCCGATCTGTTCCTGCTCAAGCCCAGGGTTTTCGGTGACGAGCGCGGTTTTTTCATGGAGAGCTGGAGCGCGGAAACGTTCCGGGCCGCCGGCTTCGAGCTGGATTTCGTGCAGGATAACCACAGCCGCTCCGCCCGGGGCATACTGCGCGGCATGCATTTCCAGACACGGCACACCCAGGGCAAACTGGTGCGGGTCACCGCGGGCGAGGTGTACGATGTGGCGGTAGACCTGCGACGCTCATCTCCCACCCTGGGACAGTGGTACGGGGAATACCTCAGCGCCGACAGCCACAACATGCTCTGGGTGCCGCCAGGGTTTGCCCACGGCTTTTACGTCACGTCGGAATACGCCGACTTCCAGTACAAGTGCACCGACATCTATGACCCTGCCAGCGAGGTATGCCTTGCCTGGGACGACCCGACCGTCGGCATCGAATGGCCCCTGCGGGAGGGTGAAGTTCCCCGGCTGTCTGAAAAAGATATGCAGGGTCTTGCCTGGAACCAGGTGCCGCTGTTCGATTAACGGGGCTCAAGCCCCAACGGGCTCCCGGCCGGGCCCAGCCCTCTCGACTTGCAAGCTTGCAGAGTTACCCAGCCAACAGGGGTCGCCACCAGTCCTCGTTGGCCAGGAACCAGTCCAGCGTGCGTTCCAGGCCGGACTCGAAGGTCTCCCGGGGCGTAAACCCCAGTTCGCCGGACATCCTGCTGGCATCAATCGCGTAGCGCCAGTCATGGCCCGCTCTATCCTCCACAAAAGTGATCAGCTCGCGGGCACTGACACCGGAGGCACCGGGCGCGTCAGGGAAACGTCCGGCCAGGGCCGGGTCCGCGGCGAAGCGCGCGTCCAGTGAGTCACAAAGCTGCTGCACAATGGCCAGGTTGCCCCACTCGTTGTTGCCGCCGATATTATAGGTCTCACCCAGTTTGCCGCGCTGCAGCACCAGCTCGATACCGCGGCAGTGATCCTCCACGTAGAGCCAGTCGCGGATATTGCTGCCGTCACCGTACACGGGCAAGGGCAGTCCGCGCAGGATATTGGTAACGCACAGGGGAATCAGCTTCTCCGGAAAATGGAAGGGGCCGTAATTGTTGGAGCAGTTGCTGGTGGTGACCTCCAGGCCGTAGGTATGGTGATAGGCCCGCACCAGATGGTCCGAGGCGGCCTTGCTGGCGGAGTAGGGGGAGTTGGGTTCGTACTTATGGTCCTCGGCAAAAGCCGGCGCATCCGGGCTGAGTGAGCCGTAGACCTCATCCGTGGAGACATGGTGGAAGCGGTGGGGCTGCGCTTCGCCGCCGCCCAGCCAGATCTCCCGTGCGGCTTTCAGCAAGCTGTGGGTGCCCACAATATTGGTCTCGATAAAGGCATCCGGGCCGGTAATGGAGCGGTCCACATGGCTCTCGGCGGCGAAGTTCACCACCGTATCTATTGCGTGTTCACGCATGGTTTGCAGCACCCGATCATAGTCGCAGATGTCCGCATGGACAAAACTGAAATTGGCCTGGCCACGCAGGGCGTCCAGGTTGGCAAGATTTCCGGCATAAGTGAGGGCATCGTAGGCCACCAGGCGGTCAGCGGGGTGATGACGCATCCAGTAGTGGGCAAAATTGGCGCCTATAAAGCCCGCCGCCCCGGTTACCAGCAGGGATCTACTCATTCTCTGACTCCTTCTTCTGTGACTCATGCAGATCGATCAGCATACTGCGCAACTGGGTTCGCCAGGGTATTGCCGGCAACGCCAGCTCGTCCCAGCTTTTGGTTTTGTCCAGCACACTGTAGGTCGGACGCTTCGCCGCCGTGGGATATTCGCTACCGGGAATAGGCCTGATAGTGACCGGCCGTGCCAGCAGACCCAGCTCTAAAGCCTCTTCGCAGATTGCGACCGCAAAGTCGTACCAGCTGCACTGGCCCTCATCGCTCCAGTGATACACGCCGTGCAATTGTGGTCGTGCGGCTGCCGCCCACAGCGCGCCGGCCAATCCTCTCGCCCAGGTGGGTGTGCCGACCTGGTCTGCCACTACCGCCAGCTCATCCCGCTCGGCCATCAGGCGCAACATGGTTTTCACAAAGTTATTGCCAAAGCGCGAATACACCCAGCCGGTTCGCATGATCAGGGCGTCTGGCAGTTGACGCTGTATCTCCAGCTCACCTGCCAGCTTGCTGCGTCCGTACTCCCCCAACGGGGCGGTGGCCGCATCTGGCTGATAGGGAGTGGTGGATTCACCGTCGAACACAAAGTCCGTGGAAACATGGATCAGGCGTATCCCGCGCTCCCGGCAGATACTCGCCAGGTTAGCCGGACCTTCTGCGTTGGCACGGCTGGCCGGCCCGGGTTCGCTTTCCGCGGCATCTACAGCGGTGTAGGCCGCCGCATTGATAATCAGCTGCGGCGCCAGTTCCGCCATTCGCGCCCCAAGGCTGGCACTGTCTGCGATATCCACTTCCGCCCTGGCCAGACCGGTGCAGTCCGCCCCGGGGATGGCCGTAGCAAGCAGTTCCCTGCCCAACTGCCCGCCCGCACCCAGTACTACTACTTTTCCTGTCAAACCCCGCCCTCTCGCTACATTTGCGCACTGGCCTCGCGCCCGGTGCGGGGGCTATCTTATACTGACGGCGGGGCTATGCACATCCGAAAGCACCCCGGCAGGAACAGGAGTGTCGTGACGCCAACCGCTGAACAGACCCGGGAGCTACACCGCTGCGCCCTCCAGCTGGGCGCAGGTGAACTACCCCCAGGCTGGGATATTGTCCCCGGCTCTGGCGTGCCGCGTGTCGCCTTTAACCCGCAGCTGCAGCTGTACTACAAGGAGTTCCCGGTACGCAGCCCGCTGGAGCGAATCAAGGCACTGCTATTGGGAAGCCGCGCCAACAGGACTCGCCAACACAACGATGCGCTGCTGTACGCCGGCATTGAGGCGCCCGCCAGTCTCGCCTGGGGCAGGCTCAAGGATGGCAAAGAGTATGTCTTCACCCGGGAGACCGTGGGCCGCGATGTGGCCTTCTGGCTACAAATATCCCTGGCACACAGACGAGGCGAATCGCTGGCGCTCAGGCGACGTCTGCTGGAGGACCTGGGCGTGTTCGTCGGTCGCGTACATGCAACGGGCTTTATACCGGGCGACTTGCAGCCGCGCGATGTGCAGGCGAGGCTGAGCGAAAACCGCTTTCATTTTGCCCTGATCAACAACGAGCGCACTGTCAGGAAACAACCGCCACCCGGGAAAAAACTGGTGGACAATCTTGTACAGCTCAACCTGCTACCCCCCGCCGATCTCAGCCGAACAGACCGCATGCGCTTTTTCGTCGCCTGGCGAAGACAACTACGCGAACTGTCCGACATAGAGACCAAGGTAGTAGCTGCCGAGGCTTACCATGAGGCCATGCGGCAGATGTACGAAGCAGGCAAACTATAGAGTACAACCGTCGGCGTTTATTGGCGCCCTTGTACCGGTTCTGCTAAGTTCATGGGTCTCGGTATGCTTTATCGCCAGCCACCACCAACGAGGATATCGATTTGTCATTCACTTCCAGTCACATCGAAGAGCTCAACCTGTTAATGCAATTCGATACGGCCACAATGGACCGGGGCATCAAGGTGCATTCAAGCGCCCGCCCGGAAATCATCCACGCCTGCCAGAAGCTCTTTGACGAAGGCCTGGTCAGTCAGCGCGACGGCGGCTACCTGACGGATGCCGGAGTAGAAGCCTTGTCCCATGTGCAAATGCTGGCGGGTTTGCTGAACGCCAGGGCTTCAGGCTAGCCGGGCGCCAAACCTGCGCACTTACTTACCAGCCATAAAAGGCACAGCCTTGCCAGCCGTATTGGACCTCCCCTGACACCCCAAATGCGATTGCAGGAGCCTTATGGAAACCAGCGCAAAACTTTACTATTCAATTCGCAGCGCCTACTCGTATCTGGGGATCATGCGCCTGCAACAGTTGCTGCCGGCACAACCGGCACCTATCGAAACCCAGGTGAAACCGGTGATGCCTATCGCAGTGCGAAGACCGGAGCTCTTCAAGAAACTGAACCCGCTGGCAATACCCCACCTGGAGCTGGACACACGCCGCGCTGCTCAACGGTACGGCATTGATTTCCGCGTTTGGCCGGTACCCGACCCCATCGTGCAGAACATGAAAACCCTGGAGATTGCCAGCGAGCAGCCTTACATCTACCGCCTGACACGCTTGATGCAGTGCGCGGTTGAAATGGGAACAGGCTATGAGTTTACCCTGCAGCTGGCAACGCTGCTGTGGAATGGAAAAACGGATAACTGGACTACCGACGATCATCTCGCGGCGGCAGCTGCAGATGAGGGCCTGTCATTCGCGGACATGCAGTCTGCGATAGATGCCGACCCCCAGCACTACGATGATGCCATCGCTGCAAACCAGGCTGAATTAACTGCCGCAGGTCACTGGGGAGTTCCCACCATAGTGTTCAACGGCGAGCCATTTTTCGGCCACGACCGGATTGAAACGTTCCTGTGGCGCGCGGCCCAGGGTTCCACACCATGAAGAGGCAAGCGCTGCAGTAATGGAGATAAGGCAGTACCGGGAAAGCGATCGCGATGCCGTTATTGCATTGTGGGTGGAGTGCGGGCTGGTCGTGCCCTGGAACGATCCCGCCAGAGATATCGAGCGCAAACTCAAAGTGGATCCGGACCTGTTCCTGGTCGCCGCGGGCGAGCAGGGTATCGTAGCGACCGTGATGGGCGGCTATGAAGGGCACCGCGGCTGGATAAACTACCTGGCCGTCAGCCCGTCGCAGCGACGCAAGAGCCTTGGCCGGGCCATCATGGCGGCGGTGGAGACCCGCATAAAAGACAAGGGCTGCCCGAAAATTAACCTCCAGATACGCACTGCCAACACCGACGTGGCTGCATTCTACAAAGCGATCGGCTACCACCGGGATGATGTTGTGGGGATGGGAAAACGACTGGAGAAAGACGACGCCTGGCCGCCGGAACCAGCGAAGCTGGCAGGGGTAAAACAATTGTAGTACTTTCACTCTCTTTTCCGGACCTGGACACGAGCATGCTTAGCGATCGCAAAAACTTGATGGGTCGGGCTTACTCCCTGGCCTGCCTGACTGCCATGGCCTTGCTGTGCGTCGGTGCAACGGCATCGGATTACGGCTACAGTCCGGATGCCGACCCCGCAGTCACGTATCGGCAGGCACTTGAACAGGCCGGCGCACAAAACAAGGTGGTATTGCTGGTGTTCGGTTCCGAGTGGTGCCCTGACTGCCGCAGCCTTAACACCAAAATGGGCCAGGCCCCATTGAGCGAAACGGTAGCGGACAATTTTATCGTCGCCCATATCGATATTGGTAATTGGGACCAGAACATGGCGTTCACAGAACAGTTCGGCAAGCCGGTTGCCAACGGCATCCCGTCTATCGCGATAGTTGCACCCGACAAAACGCTACTGTATGTCAGTAAGGCCGGAGAATTTGCCTCCGCCAGAAGCACCGGGCTGGCCAGTCTGGACGAGTGGTTCAGGGACAGATTAGCAATTATCGCGCAACAGTAAGGCCACACTTTTCACTTGCAATGCACTGTCGGCAAGACAACTGCACTGCCCGAGTCTATACAAGGGCGGGGTTATCTAAACCATGGGTTTCGCGATGGCGTTTACGTATCGCCTCTAACGCGGGCCGCATGCCGGCGACTACCCGTTCCCGATCGCAGCCCAGGTCGGAGCAGTAACTATTGATGAATACATCGTAGTCAGCTTGGCTTGCCCGCAACCTCTCGGCATCGATGGTATAACGGGCTACATCCAGCAACTGACGACCGCCTATTGGCAACAGCGCACTGCGCGCAGGTTTCACCGTCCGCACAGCCTCCAGATCAACCAGGTAAAATCGTTCGCCATTCCACAGCAGATTGCTCCACTTACAGTCGCCGTGGGAAAAACCGGCGCGGTGCAGGGAAGCCAGCAGACTACCCGCACCCGCCATGAATTGCCTGGCCGCTTCGGGTGTTGGGCGAGCCAGCCACAGCGCCCTCAGGTCACTGCTGTCCGCAATACCCCGGCTTAGCAGCACCATTCCCCCCTGCACCACCAGGCAGGTCATCGGTTCCGGAACCGGCAGACCACAGGCAGCGAGTTTTCCAGCGCTGTCAAAGCTGCGCACGCTTCGGCCATAACCCAGCCGAAACCCTAGCCGTTGCAAAGGGGATTTGGCCAGGTACAGTTTCAGGCAGCAGGGCTGCCCACCCACTTCCAATAAGCCTACCCGACTGAACTCGTCGGATTTCAGCAAGCGGGCATGCTGCTCCACCCAGGAGACGATATCCGAGGGCGGTTTTTCAAGATCGCTGACCAGTCGTCGCCCCCAGTCGACCCCGCGAACAATTCTGCTAGCCCTGGCCACGCTGCAAACCCCGGGTATCAGCTGGGGCCGACCGGGCGCCATGTGCCTTGTGGTAAAGGTCCAGGGCCTTGCGCTCCACCCGTTCCCACATCTCACGCTCCGGGCCCAGGGCTGTCCTGAGTCCGCCCGCACTGTAGTGGCGCATAAAGCGCAGCAGATCACGCCTGCCCAGGCCACAATCCATGGCGGAAAAATACAGCCCCGCCAGATCTTTTACCTGCCAGCGACGAGGTGTCTGTCCGCGTATCTGGGCACGGTGCAGATCAATCAGGTAACAACGTATCTCCGGTTCCTGCAAGCTGAATTCGTCCAGGTGAAAATGGCACAGGTAAAAATCCCTGTGGTTGATCCCGGCCCGGTGCATGCGCTGGGCAATGTCTGCCAGGGTCCGTGTGAGGCGTATGCGCACAGCCGGAACCGGTGGCACCCTTGCCCAATCAGCGCAGTAGTCTTCCAGGCTGATTGTTCCGGTCAGCTCGGACGTCACGATCATCGAGCGCACGGCAGCCGGGTTCCATCCCCTGCGGGCATAGGCGCCAATGGTCATGGTGTACACGCCAACTCGCTGCAGGGCCAGCACAGCACGATACTCGGTCCTGGCCGACACAATCGGCAGGCGCAACTGCAGCAGGTTTTTCGCAACCTCAATCCAGCCAATGCCACTATGCAGCTTCAGGAAATAGGGTTTGCCACGGTACTCAAATCGCAGCGTCTTGCGCCCCTCCTTGCTACGGTAGATATCCGCAGCTGCCGCCCTGGCAGCGATATCATCCGCCCAGGCCAGCAGGGGTGGAGCACTGCGGGCCCTGGCCAGTTCGCCCAGCGCGAAGCCGCTGGCGAGATAGTATTCAGACATCGCCGCCAGCTTCCTTGCGCCCGATGGCCTGCTCAATAAGATCCGCCCCGGTAGTGTGGAGCGAGTAAAGGTCGAACCGGTCGGCATAGGCGAGACCATTGTCGCGACAACGGTCCATGACATCTCTGTTCATCGTTTGCAGCAAGGCTTCGTTCAGGGCGGCCTGATCGAACGGTTCGGGCAGCACGATACCTGCGCCTCCCGCTTCAATGTGATAGGCGTAGCCACAGGCGGCGGTGGTCACCACCGGCAGGCCAGCCACCATCGCCTCGAGCAGGATTATGCCCGCGGCCTCGCTCCTGGCCGGGTGCACCAGCACATCGGCGGCCAGCAGCAGATCGGGGATGTCGTCCCGGCCGCCAAGAAAATCGACCTTGTCCCGCACCTGTTGGCGATTGGTCAGAATACCAAAGCGCCCTACCCTGTCCTGGCCAGCCACCAGCAAGCGCATCCTGCGCCCGGGGTGCGCCGCCTGCAGTCTCGACAGAGCGCGAATGGCACGGTCCAGTCCCTTGGTAATAAAGCCCGACCCTACAAAGAGCAGGGTATGCACATCATGGGTAAGCCCCAGAGCATGCCGCGCTCCGGCCCGCCGCGACAGCGCATCCGACGGCCGCCTGCGATCCGGTGCCACTCCCGGAGGCAGCAAGTGCAGGCGCGCTGCCGGCGTGTGGTAATGGTGTTCAAACTTGCGCTGCTCGCTGGCGGATATCAGCAATATCAGGGTGGAACCGGCGGGGTCGAAAACGGCTTTTTCCCAGGCGGCAAAATGCCTGAAACGCCAGCCCAGTCGGTAGAGCAGGCTTCGTTTTTTCAGGGCCGTATCAATGAAACAGGGGTCGCCGGCATAGTAGACATCCAGTCCCGGCATTTTATTGAACCCGATAACGCCATCTACTGGATCGGACGCAAGGTCGGCCTGCACCCATTGCAGGAAATGCTCGTTGCGCCGCACGTTGCTGCCCCTGGCGGGCGGCGCGATACGCAGGTCCACCGAGGGCAGGGTTTCCCCCTGCCAGGCGGTGCAGTAGACCCGGCAATTGTGACCGCGCTGGCGCAACTCCTCGATGAAGCGGGCACAGTCACGCTGCAGGCCGCCATAAGGGAAATACTTGTAGAGTAAAAATGCCAGACGCATGATCAGCCAGACTCCTCCATGGCAGTGAGCAACGCCTGCCAGACTGCAGCGGGCTCAATAGCCTCCATGAGCGTGGCGGGATCGGTAATATCGCCATCGACCAGGGGTGACTGCAAGTGCAACTGGTTGCGACCATAGGTGCCCACCAGCCGGGTACTGGTAGGCCCATAGAGCGAGACCGACGGCACATCCAGGGCGGCGCCCAGGTGCCCCAACCCGGTATCGACCGCGACTGCACCACTGACCTGTTGCAACAACCCGGCGATCTGCTGCAGGTTCATGGGTGGCAACACCCGGGTGTTTTGTCCAGGGGCGGCTATGCGCTGCGCGCGCTGGTGCTCCTCGTCGCTACCCCGGGGCAGCCAGACCCGGTAACCGGCCTCTTCGGCCATCGCGGCAAGAGCCGCCCAGTGACGCTCCGGCCACAGCTTTTCTGATCGCGCGCTGCCGTGAAAAAACAATAGTCCGGGAGTCGATTCCGATGTCGCGGGTGGCAGGGAGCCAGCCAGTCCGTAGCGACCGCGTCTCTCGGGTAAAGAGTAGTCCAGGGCGCGGGCAAACAAAAGGCGGGTCCGCTCCACCGCATGCATATCCCTTGGCACAGGAATGGGATGATCATAAGCCAGTGCCGCCAGACGCTCTCGCGCGCTGCTCTTGTCCATGCCGTAGCGCGGCGCCTGCACCAGCCGGGCGATAAACGCGCTCTTGAGCAGGCCCTGGGCATCGATCACAGCATCGTAATCATGAGCGCGCAACAAGCGGCGCGCCTCGCGCCACTCGGGGCCTGAAAAGTCTTTAAGCGGGCGTTTGCGCCAGCGCCGCAGAGCAATCGGTATCACTTGCTCTACAGCACTATGCCACCCGGGGATTTCGGCAAAAGCTTCCTCGACAACCCAGTCAAACCGTATGCCGGGCAGCGCGGCCGCAGCATCGCCCAGTGCCGGCAGGGTGTGAATGACATCACCCAGGGATGACAATTTCACGACCAGTACCCTCACCCGGAAAGCTCCTGCGCAAGCAGGCCCTCCAGTTCAGCCGCCACCCGCTCCATGGGGGTGTAACGCATGCAGCCGTGATGGCCAAGCGGGCACTCTCGCTCAAAACAGGGCGCGCAATCGATATCGCTCAGCACGATCGCGGCGTTATCACTGAGCGGCGGGGTAAACCCGGGAGAGGTCGCTCCGTAGACCACCACCAGGGGGCGAGTCAGCGCGGCAGCGATATGCATCAGGCCCGAGTCGTTGCTTACCACTGCCGTAGCAAGGGACAAAAGGTCCACCGCCTCAGCCAGCTGCGTCCGGCCGGCAAGGTCATGGCAGTGCCGGTGACCTCCGCACTCCTGGTGGATAAGGCCGGTTACCGACTGGTCATTGGCGGAGCCATACAGGGCCACCTGCCAACCCCTTTCCAGGTAGCGCAGGGCCAACTCGGCATAGTAGGTGTGTGGCCAACGCTTGGCGCCGCCAAATTCTGCCCCCGGGCACAGCGCCAGCAACGGGCGATCCGCTTCCAGTCCCATTTGTGTGGCACAAGCTCGCGCGCGACCGGGATCTACCACCAGGCGAGGTGCGGGCAGTGACGAGGGGAGCGGCTCGCCTGGTGCCTGCCCCAGTGCGACAAAACGCTGCACCATCAACGGCAAAGCCTTCTCATCAAGCTCGCGCAGGTCATTGAGCAAGCCATAGCGTTGCTCGCCCCGCCAGCCTGTGCGGCGGGGAATGCCCGCGAACAGCGGCACCAGCACAGATTTCAGGGAATTCGGCAACAGCAATGCCTGCTCGTAATGGTTCCGGCGCAGCTGCCGGGCAAGACGCCAGCGCCGGCCCAGTCCCAGCTCACCGTGCCCGACTGTCATCGGGATAGACCTGCGAACCTGGGGCATACGCGCCAGTATTGGTTCGCTCCAGGCGGGGGCCAATACATCGATAGCCACCCCCGGACGGGACTGCTGAAGGTAGATGTAAAGAGACTGGGACATCACCATGTCCCCAACCCAGGAGGGGCCGACCACAAGTATATTACCGGTCGCGATACTCACCCGAACCGGCCGCAGGCCGCCCGCTGTCAGGGAGCCCCGTCAGGCCACCGGCTCCAGCCATTGGCTGTTTTCGCTACGCTTGCCGCGCACGGTATCAAAATACATGCTCTGCAATTTCTCGGTCAATGGTCCGCGACTCCCGCTACCGATAGTGCGGCCATCCAGAGAACGAATAGGTACCACCTCGGCGGCGGTGCCGGTGAAAAACGCCTCATCGCAAATGTACACTTCATCCCGGGTAATGCGCTTTTCGCGAACGGTGTAACCCAGCTCCTGGGCGAGGGTGAAAATGGTAGCTCGGGTGATACCGTCAAGACAGGAGGTCAGGTCGGGCGTGAAGATCTGGTCATCGCGGATAATAAACACGTTTTCACCGCTACCCTCTGCCACGTAGCCCTCGTTATCCAGCATCAGCGCTTCCTCGGCGCCGCTGTCCAGTGCCTCGCGCAACGCCAGCATCGAGTTGATGTAATTGCCGTTGGCCTTCGCCTTGCACATGGATATATTGACATGGTGCCGGGTGAAGGAAGAGGTGCGTACCTTGATGCCCCGGTCCCTCGCTTCCGGATCCATGTAAGATGGCCAGGGCCAGGCTGCGACCATTACATGTGTTTTCAAATTATCTGCACGCAGGCCCATACCCTCAGAACCATAAAAACACATGGGCCTCAGATAGCCCTCTTCCAGCTTGTTTTCACGCACCACGTCTTTCTGCGCCTGATTGAGCGTGGCTTTATCAAAAGGCATGGGCATACCCAGAATATGAGCAGAGTTGAACAACCTGTTGGTATGCTCCTTGAGGCGGAAAATGCAGGTTCCACCGGGCGTGCTGTAGGCGCGCACACCCTCAAATACGCCCAGGCCATAATGGAAGGTATGAGTCAGCACATGCACCTTGGCCTCCCTCCAGGGGACCATTTCTCCATCCATCCAGATAAGACCATCGCGATCGGCCAGACTCATCACACTACTCCTGTTAATTCATTGGTGCTTCAATTATGCAAGGGCAAACAAGGCCTGCCAGGCATCGGTAACGGCAGCCCGCAAGTCAACGAAGCGCTCTGCCGGCACAATACCCGGCTGCTGTTGCAACGAAAGTTGGTGGGCAGCGGACCGGAATGCAATATAGGCCTCGGTAAGTGCATCGCACTTTTGCTGCTCGAACAGTCCTTCCCGACCCAGAGTCTCGAGAATGCGCACATTATCGGACCAGTGCGTCAGCCCCGGCAACCCGTGAGACCACGCGAGGACCGCATATTGCACCATAAATTCTATATCGACGATACCACCCTCGCCCTGTTTTAGGTCAAATTGCCCCTGATGGGCGCGTCCCGCCGGCAACAGGTGCTCGCGCATCCTATCTCGCATCTGCTGCACTTCTGCCGCCAGGGTGTCCAGATCGCGGGACCGGCACAGTATCTCCGCTCGCACAGCCTCGACCTGAGCGGCAACAGCCGCATCGCCAGCCACGAAACGCGCCCGCACCAACGCCTGGTGCTCCCAGGTCCAGGCCGATTCACGCTGGTAGGTACTGAAGCCGTGCAGGGTCGAGACCAGCATTCCCGAATTGCCCGACGGGCGCAGCCGCATGTCGACCTCATAAAGCTGCCCCATGGTCATGCGCGTTTCGAGTATATGAATGATGCGCTGGCCAAGCCGGGTGTAAAACACCGTGTTGTCGATACTGCGCTCACCGTCAGTAACCCCCTGGTCAGTGCAATCGGAAACGAACACCAGGTCCAGATCAGACCCGTAGCCAAGCTCGATACCGCCCAACTTGCCGTAACCGAATATGGCAAAGCCATAGCCGCTGCTGGCACGTTCCGGCTGCCCATATTTAGCGGTGAGGTCGGCCCATGCCACCGCCAGCACCTGCGCGAGTATGACCTCGGCGATCCACGTCAGGTTGTCGCTCACCTGCATCAAAGGCAGCCGCCCGACCTGCTCACTGGCCGCCACCCGTAATACCTGGGAGGCTTTGAAGTAACGCAGGGCGTCCATCTGCGCCTCCAGATCATCCGGCGCAAGCCTTGCGACCTGCTGGCGCAATTCGTCCTCCAGCCGGCCCTTGTCCGGCGCGGTATACAGACTGGCCCGATCCAGCAGCTCATCCAACAAGACCGGATGTCGCGCCAGCTGGTCGGCTATCCAGGGACTCGCACCGCACAGGACCACCAGTTCGGCCAGGGCGGGAGGGTTTTCCAACAGTAGCGCCAGGTATGCACTGCGCCGCACCACCGCCACGACCAGTGGCAGCACCCTGGCCAGGGTGAGATCCGGGTCCTCCGCCTCGGCACAGGCGCGCAGCAGCTGCGGCATGAATTGCTCCAACCGCGCCCTGCCTTCCGTCTGCAGCGTGAGCACCCGCCCGCTTTGTTGCAGGTCCTGCAAAGCCTGCAGGGAGGTCTCCGACTGGCGATAGCCCAAGCCGGACAAGGCATCGGCAGACAGTGCCTCACCCCACAGGGGCAATTCGTCCTGCACCACGGCCGCCTCACTCTCTTCCGGGGCCGCAATGAGGTCATTGAAGTGCGCGGCGACCCGCTGGCGGTGCGCGTCCAGGCTCGCGCAGTAACTATCCCAGTCTGCGCAGCCCATCACCGTGGCCATTGCCAGTTGCGCCACCGAATCCTGGGGCAGCGCCTGTGTCTGTTTGTCCTGGTAGCCCTGGATCGCGTGCTCGCTGTCGCGCAGGAACAGGTAGGCCGCACGCAGCTCGGACACTGCATCGGCCGGGAGGCAACCCAGTTCCTCGCACTCGCCAAGCACGGCCAGCAGCTCGCGCTGCTGCAGGCCAAGATCTCGCCCGCCGCGAATCAGCTGGAAACACTGGGCAATGAATTCCACTTCCCGAATGCCCCCGTGACCGAGCTTCACATTGTCCTGTAAACCACGGCGGCGAACCTCGGA
Organism: uncultured Gammaproteobacteria bacterium; assembly: GCA_963765545.1. Taxonomy (GTDB): domain Bacteria; phylum Pseudomonadota; class Gammaproteobacteria; order Pseudomonadales; family Halieaceae; genus JARRPM01. The sequence continues at coordinate 247,464 of CAVXWW010000008.1, forward strand.
GCTGATCATCTGCTTCATGCCGCGCAAGCTCTCGATCACACCAAAGTCCACATAGCGGCGAAATACGAATGGTCGCAGGGCTTCCATTATCTCATCAGCCCGTTGCGGGTCGCCCGTGACCGGGCGCGCCTTGATCAGCGCGTATCGCTCCCAATCACGACCCTGGTCCTGGTAGTACTCTTCTAAAGCGGCAAAATTGTGTACCAGGGCACCACTGTCACCGTAGGGCCGCAATCGCATATCGACGCGAAACACAAAGCCGTCCGCAGTGACCTGGTCCAGCGCACTGATCAGTGCCCGGCCAACCCGGGTAAAAAACTCCTCGTTACTGATAGATCGGGTGTCGCCATCGGTCTCGCCCACCTCGGGAAAAGCAAAAATAAGATCGATATCGGAGGACACATTCAGCTCCCGCGCCCCCAGCTTGCCCATCGCCAAAACGATAAGCTGCTGGCGCTGCCCGCTGCTGCGACCGCGGGGTATACCGAAGCGGGCTTCAAGGTTAGCCTGGACTGTTGCAAGGGCCTCTGCGATGCAGGCCTCTGCCAGCAACGAGGTGTCGCGCACAGTTTCGCAGGTGTCCGCCAGGCGGCAGAAATCTCGCCAGATAATGCGCAGCATGTGCCGTTGGCGGTAGCGCCGCAGCACTACTGCATACTCGGCGTCCTCCTCGCCAAGCTGCTGCTGCAGTTCCCGGCGAAATGCGGTCTCCTCCAGGGATTCCCGCGCAAAGCTCCCCTTGAGCAGTTCAAGCAGCAACAGTGGCTGGCGCCGACAGAGTTCGGCCACAAAGGGGCTGCAGGCCAGCACCCGGGCCAATTGCCCCGCCACCGGGGGCTGGGCATCAACGGCCTCTATCTGCGCGGCCATAGGCGCCGGTGCTCGTTCGAGAATATTGCGCCAGGCGGTCAGGGCAAGATCTGCAAGCGTATCGGGAAGATTGGAGGTGTCAGGCCGCATCGTGGTTCAACACCGGGCAGCGTCAGGCATCCAGTATCGGCGCTACCCGCATCACCTCCTCTATCGTGGTCTCTCCCCGGGCGACTCTGCTGGCACCACTCAGGCGCAGGGTGTGCATGCCCTCAGACACTGCCACTTGCCTGATCTTCTCCGTTTCCAGGTGTGGAATGATATGTGGCTGTACCGCGGGGCTGTTGACCAGCACTTCATAAATGCCCTGGCGCCCCATATAACCCGTGTCGCGGCAGAGTTTGCAACCCACAGGTCGCGCTATCTGCGCCGGTGGCGCCATCTGCCACGGCTGGGTCAGCTCGCGCCAGGCATCCTGGTCCAGGGGGGTAAAGGTTTTGCAGCTGGTACAGAGGATCCTTACCAGCCGCTGCGACATCACCCCGCGAACAGTTGCCCTGATCAGGTAGGCGGGCACACCCAGTTCAAGCAGGCGGGAGATAGAAGACGGCGAGTCATTGGTGTGCAGAGTGGAGAGCACAAGGTGGCCGGTGAGAGCGGCCTGAACGGCCATATTGGCCGTTTCGAGATCGCGTATTTCCCCCACCATTATGATGTCGGGGTCCTGCCGCATCAGAGCCCGTACCCCCGAGGAAAAGTCCAGACTGATAGTGTGGTTCACCTGCATCTGGTTGAAGGCGCCCTCAACCATCTCGATAGGGTCCTCGATGGTACAGACATTCACCTGCGAGGTGGCCAGCTGGCGCAGGGTGGAATACAGGGTAGTGGTCTTGCCAGAACCGGTGGGGCCGGTCACCAGCACTATGCCATTGCCCTGACCCGTCATACGGTGCCAGCGATCGAGGTCATCATCCGCCAGGCCAAGTTGCTCAAAAGTTTTTTGCAGCACATCCGGGTCAAATATGCGCATGACCAGTTTCTCACCAAAGGCGGTGGGCAGAGTGGCCAGCCGCAGCTCTACCTCGTTGCCCTCCGGCGTGCGGGTTTTCAGGCGACCGTCCTGGGGGCGGCGCTTCTCTGCCACATCCATGCGGCCGAGGATCTTGATGCGGCTGGTTACCGCGGCGCACACCTGCTGCGGCAGCTCGTAAACACTGTGCAACACCCCGTCTATCCGGAACCTGACTTTGCCCACATCGCGGCGCGGCTCGATATGGATATCGCTGGCGCGCTGCTCAAAGGCGTACTGCAGCAGCCAGTCCACAATATTCACAATGTGCTGGTCGTTGGCATCGGGCTCCTTCATTGAGCCCAGTTCCAGCATTTGCTCCAGGTTGGTGACGCCGGCACCGCTATCGGCCCGCTCAGCGCCGCGGGCCCGGTTTACCGAACCGGCCATAGTATAAAATTCTGCGGTGTGGCGAGCGATTGCCCTGGGATCGGTCAGTACCCGGCGTACCCGCTTGCGCAACACGTGTTCTAGGTTGCTCTCCCAACTGGTGAGAAATGGCTCACTACTGGCGATTACCACTTCCTTGTCGGTCACTTCCACCGCCAATATCCGGTGCCTTTCAGCAAAGGCCCGGGACATGACCTCGGCAACAGCGGTCACGTTGATCTTCAGCGGATCGATCTCATAAACCGCCTGGTTCACTTTACTGCCCAGCCAGGCGAGCAGATCGTCCATCTCGAGCTGTTTACCCGAGGCGGCAGCATCACCCAGCTTCTGCTCAGCCAGGAAAACCAGTGGATGCACCCTCACTGCAGGTGTTTTAACCACCCTGGCCGTATCTGCGCCCGACAGTCTGCCATCGGCATTCAGATCCCTGGCAAGGGTACCCAGCTCCAGGCGTTGTTCCATCAACTGCTCGCCAAAATTGGTCGCCATAGTTCAGCCCACAAGGAAAAAATCGACATCAATTCATGCTAACACACACACTGGTCGACTCCATTTTGATTTATGTCACTTGGGCCGAACCGGCTATATGAAAGAATTGTGACAATATTATGACAGTTGTCGGTTTTGCTTTTACACTGGCCGCGTCAGACACCTCCCCCCTCAGGAGTTTCACCATGGCAGGCTCAACACTCCTCGGCAACCTGTTCGGCCGATCGCCCATAGGCCCTATCCAGGAGCATATGACGATGGCCAACAAGGCCGTTCAATTACTGCCAGACCTGCTGCGCGCCAGCGCCGCCGATGACTGGGATGCGGGGAAGGCGCTACACAAGGAAATCGAGAAGGCAGAGCGGGCCGCAGACAAACTCAAGCGATCGGTGCGCCGCCATCTGCCAAAGAGCCTGTTCCTGCCCGTGCCGCGATCAGACCTGCTGGACCTGGTGAGCATGCAGGACGCCGTGGCGAATACCGCGCGCGATATCGCGGTTCTCATCACAGGCCGCAAAATGCGCTTTCCGGAAACAATGCAGGAGGCCGTGCTGGAGTTTACCGAGGCCTGCAGTGCCACTGCCGGTCAAGCACTGCTGGCAATACAGGAGCTGGACGAGTTGTTGGAAGTGGGTTTCAGCGGACGCGAGGTCAAACGCGTGGAAGCCATGCTGAAACAGCTGGACAAAATGGAACAGCGCACCGACAAGCAGGCCACAAGCCTGCGCGCCAGCCTGTTCAAGCTGGAGAGTGAGCTGCCACCGGTTGACGTCATATTCTACTACCGGGTGCTGTTCATGCTGGGCACTGTCGCAGATGAGGCAGAAGCTGTGGGCGATCGTTTGCAAGTGCTACTGGCAAAGTAGGGAAAAGCATGGACATCATCGCCCAGCACGGTACCACCTTCATGATCCTTGCCTGCCTGTTTGGCTTTTTCATGGCCTGGGGCATAGGAGCCAACGATGTTGCCAACGCCATGGGAACCTCGGTAGGCTCGCGCGCGCTGACCATCACCCAGGCGATATTCATCGCCATGATATTCGAGTTTGCAGGGGCCTACCTGGCCGGGGGAGAGGTAACCTCCACGATCCGCAAAGGCATCATTGATGCCGATGTCATGGCCGGCCATCCAGAGCTGATGGTCTATGGAATGCTGTCGGCATTGCTCGCCGCCGGAACCTGGCTGCTCATCGCCAGTATCAAGGGCTGGCCGGTGTCAACGACTCACTCCATCGTCGGAGCGATTGTCGGCTTTGCCGCTGTCGGCATCTCGGTTGATGCTATCCACTGGGGCAAAGTGGGTAACATCATGGCAAGCTGGGTGGTATCGCCACTGATCGCTGGCACCCTGTCCTACGGCCTGTTCATGAGCGTGAAGTATTTTATTCTCGATACCGAGGACCCCTTCCACCGGGCCAAGCGGATCATACCGATCTACATGTGGCTGGTGGGCTTCATGATCGCCATGGTCACGCTGGTCAAGGGCTTGAAGCACGTCGGGATAAGACTGGATATGGGAATGGGGGACGATTTTACCAACGCCGCGCTGGCGTCGACCCTGATCGGCCTGCTGGTGGCTGCGTTCGGAGCCTTGCTACTGCGGCGCATTGAGGAGGTCCCAAACGAGGACAACCGTTTTCATAGCGTGGAGCGCGTATTCGCTGTGCTGATGGTATTTACCGCCTGCTCCATGGCCTTCGCACACGGCTCCAACGATGTTGCCAACGCTGTGGGGCCACTGGCGGCGGTGGTCAGCACTGTTCAGTCCGGCGGCATGATTGCCGCCAAGTCCTCGATGCCCTGGTGGATATTGCTGGTCGGGGCAGCGGGCATCGTGGTGGGTCTTGCCACCTACGGCTGGCGCGTCATTCTTACAGTAGGCCGCAAAATCACCGAACTCACCCCCAGCCGCGGTTTCGCCGCCGAGCTTGGTGCCGCCGGCACCGTGGTTATCGCCTCGGCCACCGGCCTGCCTATCTCCACCACTCACACTCTGGTTGGCGCAGTGCTGGGAGTAGGCTTTGCAAGAGGCATTGGCGCCCTCAATACCCGTGTCATCGGGTCAATTTTTATGTCCTGGCTGATAACCCTGCCCGCCGGGGCCGGGCTGGCGATCATTTTCTTCTTTACCTTCAAAGCGATTTTCTCTTTCTGACCACAGCGCACCCACCAGCCACCTGTCGCCCGTCAATATCATGAGTGACTTGTGTAGCCGCACGCCTAGATCATCGCATGTAACAATGACGGTAGCGGGGTACACTAACGGCCACTCAACCGGCTCCGGGGAAGTACATGCCCAATTCCGACAAGCTGATTATCGACCAACTCCGTCAACTGGTGGCAACCCCCTCGGTCAGCTCGACTGACCCCCACTGGGACCAGGGAAATCGCGCCGTGATAGACCTGCTGGCCAGCTGGCTGGCCGACCTCGGTTTTCGCACGGAAATCCTCCCCGTTACCGACGACGGCAACAAGGCTAACCTGATAGCAACCCTGGGAACGGGTCCCGGCGGACTGGTACTGGCCGGTCATACCGATACGGTTCCTTTCGATGAGGGCCGCTGGAAGAGCGACCCCCTTCGCCTGAGCGAGCGCGACCACCGGCTTTACGGCCTGGGCAGCACCGACATGAAAGGGTTTTTCCCGGTGGCCATCGCCGCCGCCGGTGCATTCCTGGACGTGCCGCTCAAACAGCCCCTGATCCTGCTCGCCACCGCCGACGAGGAAAGCTCCATGAACGGTGCCCGGGCCCTGGCAGCCGCCGGGCGCCCCAGGGCCAGGGCCGCCATCATCGGGGAACCCACCTCACTGGTACCGGTGCGCATGCACAAGGGCATCATGATGGAAGCGGTGCAGGTCACAGGCCGGGCTGGCCACTCCTCCAACCCGGACCTGGGTAATAGCGCACTCGATGGCATGCATACCGTGATGGGCGACCTGATGACCTACAGGGCGGGTCTGCAAGAGCGCTACAACAACGATTTTTTCGATCTGGCCTGGCCCACCTTGAACCTGGGTTGCGTTCACGGTGGTGACAGCCCCAACCGCATCTGTGGCCAGGCGGAACTGCACTTCGATCTGCGGATGATTCCCGGCGGCGACAATGGCGAGGTGCGTGAGGAGATTTCCCAGCGGATGGCCAAAATTGCACGACAACATTCCCTGGATATCACCATGCGTTCACTGGTCAAGGATATTTCCCCGTTCGAGCAGGCAGCCGACAGCGAACTGGTGCGCCTGGCTGAGCGCCTCACGGGTCACAGCGCTGAAGCGGTCGCCTTTGCAACAGAGGCGCCATTTCTACAGGCCCTGGGAATGGAAACCATCGTCATGGGTCCAGGCTCTATCGACCGCGCCCACCAACCGGACGAATACCTGGAGCTGGACCAGATCCAACCCTGTATCGCACTACTGCAACAGTGCATACGGCACTACTGCCTTTGACGGGTCGGGAACAGCGTGTGCATTATTGCCATTAGGTAATCCGGCTGGCTTTCGGTACTCTTAATAACTTTCTATTTATCAATAGCTTGGATGGTATCGTGACGACGCCGGGCAGGGCCAATATACGCTGGTTAAGGAACACCGCACCCTATATCAATGCGCACCGGGGCAAGACCTTTGTGCTGATGCTGGGGGGCGAGGTTGCCCTGCACAACAATTTCGCCACCATCTTCCATGATATCGCGCTGCTCAACAGCCTGGGCGTGCGCCTGGTGTTGATCCACGGATCGCGGCCACAAATCGCCCAGCGCCTGGCCAGGGCCGGGCAGGAAACCGCCTTTCATGACGGCGTACGTATCACCGATATGGCCGCCCTGGAACACGTAAAAGATGCCGCCGGCTCACTGCGCGCGCAGATCGAAGCCCTGCTGTCGATGGGCCTGCCCAACTCTCCCATGCAGGGCTCGCGCATACGGGTTTGCTCGGGCAATTTCGTCACCGCCAAACCCATGGGTGTGGTTGAGGGTATCGATTTCCAGCACACCGGAAAGGTTCGCCGGGTCGATGTAGCCGGAATCCAGCGCCAGCTGGAAGAGGGGTCCATAGTCCTGATCTCTCCACTGGGTTACTCCCCCACGGGGGAAATTTTCAGCCTCACCCTGGAAGATATCGCCGGACATTGCGCAGCCGCTATCAGTGCCGACAAGCTGATCATGTTCAGCCAGGGCGAGGGAATCAGCGACGCGGATGGACAATTGGTCCGGCAGTGCAGGGTGAGCGAAATCGGCCGCCTCGATATCCCGGACCCTGACGAGGCCGCCATGTTAAACGCCGCCAGGAGCGCCTGCCTGGCCGGTGTGCCGCGCTGCCACGTTGTCAGCTACAACGACGACTGCGCCCTGCTGGAAGAGTTATTTACCCACGATGGCAGCGGCACCCTGGTGGCAAACGACTATTACGAGCAGGCCAGGGAAGCCAACATAGACGATGTTGGCGGCATCATCGAGCTGATCGAACCGCTGGAGCAGGAGGGCGTGTTGCTGAAACGTTCACGCGAACTGCTGGAAACCGAAATCAGCCTGTTCCGGCTGATCGAGCGCGACCATAGAATTATCGCCTGTGCAGCGCTCTACCCCTTCCCCCATGAAGGGTGTGGGGAAATCGCATGCATAGTCTCGCATCCGGACTACCGGGGCGGGCGCCGCGGCCAGCGGCTGCTGGCGGAACTCGAACAGGAGGCCCGGCGCCAGGGGCTGGACAGGGTATTCGTGCTTACCACACAGACGGCGCACTGGTTCATCGAGCAGGGCTTCGTGGAAAGCTCCCGCGACGCACTGCCGGATCGCAAGCAGTCCCTGTACAACCTGCAGCGCAACTCCAAGGTTTTCTTCAAGGCGCTTTAGCGGCAACGTAAACGGATCTGCCAACAAACGGGCGCAGCGACTATCGCCGGGGACGGCTGTGCAACCGTGGTCCGGGGCCTGGCGACGAGGCCGCGAATCTGCCGGTAGAGTGCGTGCAAATTATTTTGCGGGTTAAAAGCCAAGCGTTTTTTGCTATCCTTCCCAACCTTTTCAAATCAGGGTTGACCGGCTGACACCGGCCCCACGGACGGTAAAACACCATGCCAGACTATCGCTCAAAAACCTCCACCCACGGTCGCAACATGGCCGGCGCCCGCGCCCTGTGGCGCGCCACTGGCATGAAGGACGGTGATTTCGGTAAACCCATCATCGCCGTGGTGAATTCCTTTACCCAGTTCGTACCAGGCCATGTCCACCTGAAAGACCTGGGCCAACTGGTCGCACGCGAGATCGAGGCGGCCGGCGGGGTAGCCAAGGAGTTCAACACCATCGCGGTCGATGATGGTATCGCCATGGGCCACGACGGCATGCTTTACAGCCTGCCATCGCGTGACATCATTTCCGACTCAGTTGAATATATGGTGAACGCGCATTGCGCAGATGCCATGGTCTGTATCTCCAACTGCGACAAGATCACCCCCGGCATGCTAAACGCTGCCATGCGCCTGAACATCCCCGTGGTATTCGTTTCCGGCGGCCCGATGGAGGCCGGCAAGACCAAGCTATCTGAACACAAACTGGACCTGGTCGATGCCATGGTTATCGCCGTGGACGACACCGCCACGGACGAGGAGGTCGCAGAATACGAGCGCTCTGCCTGCCCCACCTGCGGCTCCTGCTCGGGGATGTTTACCGCCAACTCCATGAACTGCCTGACCGAGGCCCTGGGCCTGAGCCTGCCGGGTAACGGCTCCACCCTGGCGACCCACGCCGACCGGGAGCAACTGTTCCTGCGTGCAGGCCGGCTGGTGGTAGAACTGTGTGACCGCTATTACCGTCAGGATGACGACTCTGTACTGCCGCGCAGCATAGGCTCATTCAAGGCGTTCGAGAACGCCATGTGCCTGGATATCGCCATGGGGGGGTCAACCAACACTATTTTGCATCTGCTGGCCGCCGCCCGGGAAGCGGAACTGGATTTCACCCTGGCGGATATCGATCGACTCTCCCGCAAGGTTCCCCAACTGTGTAAGGTGGCGCCCAACACTCCGCTGTACCACATGGAAGACGTGCACCGGGCGGGCGGCATTATGGGTATCCTGGGTGAACTCGATCGGGCCGGCCTGTTGCATACTGACTGTCCCACCGTGCACAGCAAGACTATGAAACACGCCCTGGAAAAGTGGGACATCGTGCAGTCCGGCGACCCCGTCGTGCACAAATTCTACAGTGCCGGGCCCGCGGGCATTCCCACCCAGACCGCTTTCAGCCAGGAGACAAGGTGGCCCAGCCTGGACACTGACCGCCAGGGCGGCTGCATTCGCGAGTTAGGAAGCGCTTACTCCGAAGAGGGTGGCCTGGCCGTATTATTTGGCAATATCGCCGAGGACGGCTGCGTGGTGAAAACGTCCGGGGTCGACGAGAACATCCATGTATTTTCAGGCCCCGCCCATATCTGCGAGAGCCAGGAGGGTGCCGTAGAGGATATTCTCAACGACCGTGTGAAACCCGGCGACGTGGTGATCATCCGTTACGAGGGACCGCGCGGGGGGCCGGGTATGCAGGAAATGCTCTACCCCACCAGCTACCTGAAATCCAAGGGGCTGGGCAAGGCCTGTGCCCTGCTCACCGATGGGCGGTTCTCCGGGGGCACCTCGGGATTGTCCATAGGACACGCTTCGCCGGAAGCGGCTGCAGGCGGCGCTATAGCACTGATCCGACAGGGCGATATCATCGAGATCGATATCCCCCGGCGCAGCATCAATGTCGCACTGGATGATGAAGAACTGGCCGCCAGGCGCAAGCAGATGGAAACCCGGGGCGATCAGGCCTGGCAACCGGATGCTGTGCGCCCGCGTAAGATCACTCCCGCTTTGAAAGTGTACGCCAAGATGGTCACCAGTGCCGATAAGGGCGCTGTCAGGGACCTGTCCCTGCTGGACTGACCCGGCTGCCGCGGGGGCCTATATATCCACCGGGCTCACGCGGAATCCCCGGGCGGGGACGGCCCCTGGGCGATAAGCGTCTGCAGGTCCTCCCGCAGGTCGGCCAGCTCCGAGCGGAGATGACGGTCCTGGGACTCACTGCGGCTGTTAAGTACATCCGCCACCGCGGCAAAGACTACATCGAGATTGTGCCCGTAAACCTGCAGATAGTCCTCGGAGGTGGTCTCGCTTCGCCCGGCCACCGCTTCACGAACCTTTTCCTGCCACCCGGGCTGACGTTCCAATAACACCGCCAGGCGCTGCAGGCTGGCGGCCCGCTCTCGCAACCATACCTCATCCGATCGCTTGAGCGCGGTACTGGCCTGGCGCAGCCGTTCACGTTGTTGCGGCGTCAGCCTGCCCAGGTAATCCCTCAGGGTATCGGCAAAGCTGTCGTAACTCTCTTCCCGGTACTCGGGTTCGTCACGTGTGAGGTACTCCTCTTCGTACTCCTCCTGCCGCTTCCATAAGTAGGTGAGAAACTCTTCTACCTGCTCATCCGATAGCGAGGCTCCCAGCGCCAGCAAGCCATCGAGCGATTCCCGCTCCAGGCGCAGCCAGGCCACTTCCATCCCGCTGTAGATCTGAGCCAGTTGTTCGGGCGTCACCGGCCGGTCCAGCGTAGTGTCGACCTCGTTCAACAGCGCGACGTACTGCGGCAGCTCCTGCTGTCGATGCCAGCGAAGAAACGGTTGCAGTATTTCGTCAAGTTGGTCCTGCTGGCGACCATCCAGATCGACGTAGTCGTCGATATACCAGGGCAAGATCGTATCGAGGCGATTGTAGACAAACGTGGTACCGCTGCAGGCGACCAGAAAAGTCAGGCACACCATTACGGCGGCCCTGGAAATTACTTTAGACATAGCTTCGGACACCCTCCTCTTTCGCAACTGGTGCCCCTGCCAGATACTCGCATCACTTGATTACATTGGCAATCGCGCTAACGCCACTCCGGCACTGCCCTGGGAATCGGCTCGCGATCCGGCATCACCTGGCGGGCGATTTCCACCCTGTTACGACCCTGGCGCTTGGCGAGATATAACGCCGCATCTGCCAACTTGAACCACTGGTCCAGATCCTCCGCCAGGCTGACCTCGCAAGCGCCGATGCTGACGGTCATACCTCCTTTCGGCAGAATTTTGGCGTGCCCGACCAGCGAACGCACCTCTTCTGCGATCCTGGCGGCACCATCAATAGCCGTCCCTGGCAGCAAGACAACAAACTCTTCGCCGCCGAATCGGCACAAGATATCTACGGCGCGAATGCGCCTGGAGATCACTTCCACCAACCGCTTGATGGCCGTGTCGCCGACACTATGCCCATATCTGTCATTAACCCGCTTGAAGTGATCGACATCGATTAACAGCAGGGTACAGGGTTGCTGGTAACGCTCCCAGGCCTCCATCCCGTGACGGGCCTGCTCCTCGAGGTAGCGCCGGTTGTAGACGCCCGTCAGGGGGTCGGTAACAGCCATATCCTTGAGACGGCGGGACTGCTCCTTTACGGCGAACACCAGCCAGGCACTGACCAGCCAGGTCGTCGCCATACTGAAACTGATTACAACCGCAGCACTTGGGTGAAACTGCGAGAAAACCAGCGGCAGCGCCAGTGCGCCGGACACCAGGCCAATGGCCAGGGACTGGCGCAGGTGCAGCAACACCGGCAGACCCGCCAGCAGCGGATACAACCAGTAGATACTGTAGCGTTGACCCAGGCTTACCGCCAACAGTATCAGGCCAATGCCCAGCAGCAGCAACGGGGTGGGTGCAAGAAACGCGTCCCGGTCACCTCCCAGCAGCCAGATATTGGCCAGCAGGATCAACAGCAATACCAGGCTGACCAGGAACAGCAGCGTCTGGCCAGTGTAAAAGTCGTGCACAATCATCGGGGCAAGGACACACGCCAGCAACAGGAGGATATAGCGATAGGCGTCCCGTCCGCGCTTTCTGGACACCTGTCCGTCCAGGGTCAAGCCACCACTATTGCGCTGGTACTCGAACTGCTCCGAAAAGGCTTCCCTGAAGTGATTTTTGAGCTTTTGCCAGGGTGATGTTTTTATTGTAACCCCACAACTCTTCCTATCCGCGACCGGCGGGTATTGCCAGCGCGTCTGCCAGCGCATTTTGTAACACAGAAGCCGGAAGATTACACTTTGTGCCACGCGGGCCGTGCCCCGCCAGGGTATTACCGCAGCTGACGATCAGGGATCAGGCAGCCGCTTCCCGGTCGGTCGCTGCCTCCTTGTTGATGGCGCAGAGTATGCCGTCGAGCGAGGCCTGGATAATGTCATGGCTGCGCCCCACGCCACAGTATCGATCACCATTGATATTCAACTGTATATAGCAGACAGCCTCCGCATCGGCACTGTGGCTGAGGGCGTGTTCACTGTATTCCACCAACACAATCTGTTTCCCGGTAAAGCGCTCCATCGCATCGACAAAAGAGGCGACCACACCATTACCCGCGCCAGTCAGGGTGTGGGACGCGGCACCCTGCAGTAATTCGGCCTGTAACTGGTCGGCTCCCGCCTCCCTGTTGACCTGGTACTTACCGAGCTGCCAGCGCCCTACCTGACCGGAATAGGTCTGCTGGAACAGCTGGTACAATTCCGCGGAACCCACTTCCGCTTCCCGTTCCTCGGCATAAGCCTGGACCGCCTGGCTGAAATCAATCTGCAGCCAGCGCGGCAGTTGCAGGCCGAAGTCCCGCTCCAGCACGTAGGCGATGCCACCCTTGCCGGACTGGCTGTTGATTCGGATCACTTCCTGGTATGACCTGCCAATGTCTGCGGGGTCGATAGGCAGGTAAGCCACTTCCCAGGGTTTGCTATGTTCCCGCCTGGCCAGGCACTTCTTGATCGCATCCTGGTGGCTGCCCGAGAACGCGGTGAACACCAGCTCTCCTGCATAGGGGTGGCGTGGGTGCACGGGCAGGTTGGTACATTCTTTGACGGTCTGGATAATTTCATCCATCTGACCCAGGTTGAGGCACGGGTCCACGCCCTGGCTGTAAAGGTTCATCGCCATCGTGACAATGTCCATGTTGCCGGTGCGCTCGCCATTACCCATCAGCGTCCCTTCCACCCGGTCGGCACCGGCAAGCACGCCCAGCTCGGCCGCGGCTACCGCACAACCCCTGTCGTTGTGAGTGTGGAGGGAGATGAGCAAACTGTCGCGATTCGCGACCCGATCGCAAAACCACTCGATCTGGTCGGCGTAGACGTTGGGGGTGCTCATCTCTACCGTCGCGGGCAGGTTGATGATCACGGGGTGTTGCGGCGTCGGCTGCCACACCGCGGTGACGGCATCACAGACCTCAACCGCGAAATCCAGTTCTGTCCCGGTAAAACTCTCCGGCGAATACTCGAATACCCATTCGGTCTCAGGCTGCTGCGCGGCGCAGTCTCGCACCAGCTCCGCGCCCTTTACCGCGATATCAACAATGCCCTTTTGATCCAGATTGAACACCTGTTCACGCTGCACCGTTGAGGTGGAGTTGTAAACGTGCACGATGGCGCGGCGTGCGCCCTTGAGCGCCTTGAAGGTCTTCTTGATCAGGTCCGGCCTGGCCTGGGTAAGAACCTGTATGGTGACATCTTCGGGGATGCGATCATTGTCGATCAGCTCACGCACAAACTCATAGTCATGGCTGGAGGCAGAGGGAAAGCCTACTTCGATCTCCTTGAAACCAATCTTGATCAACTGGTCCCACAAGCGGGATTTCTGGGGTGTGGTCATCGGCTCGATCAGGGCCTGGTTGCCGTCGCGAAGATCCACACTGCACCAGTGTGGCGCCCTGTCGATAACGCGATCTGGCCAGCGCCGCCCCGTGATGGCGATGGGCTGAAAGGACTGGTACTTGTGGTGGTCGAAGCTGCTCATGCCATATTACCCGGGGTCGTCAATTGAAGGGGGCCTGCTCACCCGCCCGGTTGCCCGGGGCACAAGCCTGGATAAGGCTAAAGCCAGATGCGCGGCGAAACGGTAATTCCGCCCGCATCCTTATCCAGGTGAGCTATCAGCCTGGCCCTCAGTATAGTTGCTCGCGACTAGTGATAGATTGCAAATTATCCATATTCATGCAACAGATCTGCACAAAATAACTATAAAAGCTCAGTATTTTAGTGATATTCTCCATGCTGTGCCCCTTTAGGGGATTTTTTCAGTCTTGAGGGCCCTATTATCGTGAAACTGGACCGCATAGACCGCCGGATACTTATGGCCATGCAACGCAACGGCCGTATCAGCAACCTGGAACTTGCCGAAGAGGTCGGCCTGTCGCCCACGCCCTGCTCCCGCCGCGTCAAGCGGCTGGAGGAGTCGGGGATCATCCGCCGCCATGTCACCCTCCTGAACCAGTCGATGCTGGGCCTCAAACTCACGGCCTATATCGGTATCAGCATGGACCGCCACACCCCGGACAGGTTCGAGGCCTTCGAGGCAGAGGTGACCAGTTACCCGGAGGTGATGGACTGCTCGGTAGTGACCGGCCAAAGCTCTGACTACCTGTTAAAGGCCGTGGTGCCCGACATGGAATATTACGAGAAATTCCTCCTGGGAAGGCTCACCCGGATAGCGGGGGTCACCGGCGTCCACTCCAGTTTTGAGCTGCGCCGTGTCGTGCAACGCACTGAACTACCTCTTGACCACATCGATGACCAGACAAGTTTGTAGTCGCTTACTATCATCAGGGGCGTTCATTGAAAGGGCGCCCCGGGCTGTAAAAGGGTCTATAGCCGAAGCGTGCCAAGGGCGAGGCCACGCAGACCTGACAATTGCGACAGAATCCGTCACTCAAGCTGGCCGGTTCGGGTCTTGCCGCCTGAACGGCCCATACGCACTATGCGCAGACTGAACTTACCTTGGGGATTGGGGAGACACTATGAAGGACGTGGCAGGGAAGGTTGCGATTGTTACTGGCGGCGCCAGTGGGATGGGGCAGATTATCGCCCGTCGACTGGCAAGCCAGGGCGCCAAAGTTGCAATTTTTGATGTCAATGAAGAGGGCCTGCAGGCAACTGCAGCGGAGGCCGACAACATCACCCCGTTTGTCTGCGACATCTCCAGCCTCGAGGATGTGGATGCCCGTGTGTCCGAGGTAGCTGCCAGCCTCGGCCCCGTTGACCTGTTGGTCCACGCCGCCGCCCTGATGCCCAGCCACCTGCTGGCCGAGCACACCCACGAGGGCATGGAGAGGCTGTTTCGAATCAACTATTTCGGCACAACCTACATGGTTCGCGCGGTACTGCCCGACATGATGGCGCGCAAGACGGGGCGCATTATCGCCTTTGGCTCGATCGCCGGCATCGCCCTGGTGCCCAAAATGGGTGCCTATTGCGCCACCAAGGCCGCAGTCAACGCCTACATGGAGGTGCTGCAGCACGAGATTCGCGACTCCGGGGTACGCGCCCACCTGGTTTGTCCCCCCGCCGTCAACACCGCCCTGATCGACCAGACAATCGCCACCGATAGCCCGGGCAGTATCAGAGAGGCGCGCAAGAACGGGCGCCTGGCAGACCCGGAGAAAATCGTCAACGCCATTGAGAAAGGCGTGGCAAAAGACCGGGACATCATTTACCCCGGCGAGGCCAGGCTGCTCTACCTGTGGCGCGCCCTGTTCCCCGGCCTTTGGTGGAAAACGGTAATGCACTTCGAAGACTAGCATCATCGTTTTGCATTGAATCCAGCCATGGGTTAGTGTCGCCGCCCCATGGCCCAGCGATACCTACATTCTGACTCACCCTGGCTGCTCGCCCTGCTGGCGGCCCTGGTAGCCCTGGGCCCCCTCAGTGTCGATATGTACCTGCCCGCCATGCCCGCCATGATGCGCGCCTTCGGCACTGACATCAGCCAGATGCACCTGACCCTGAGCATTTACCTGGCGGGTTTTGCCCTGTTCCACCTGGCCTGTGGCCCGCTGGCGGATCGCTATGGCCGCAAGCCTGTCCTGCTTGGGGGAACCCTGCTTTTCGTCGCCGCCTGTGTGGGTTGCAGCCAGTCTGAATCGGTAGGCGAAATGCTGTTCTTTCGCTTTCTCCAGGGCATAGGGGCCTGCGTGGGCCCCACGCTGGCGCGCGCAGTGGCCAGGGATGTATTTGGCCCCACCGGCGCCGCCCGCGCACTGTCGCTGATCGCCATGCTGATGGCACTGGCGCCAGCCGTGGCACCCATCCTGGGGGGCTTCCTGCTGCTGGTACTGCCCTGGCCCAGCGTGTTCATTTTTCTCGGTCTATACGGCGCCGTGATGATGGCATTGATCCTGGTGTTCCTGCGGGAATCACTGCCCGTCATACAAAGCCTGCATCCCCGGGCTATCGCCCGTAATTATGGTGAACTACTGATCGATCCATTTTTCCTCACCGTTACCGTCACCAGCGGCTTGATCTATGCGGGGCTGATGGTTTACCTGGCCAGCTCCAGTTTTATTTTCATCGACATGCTGGGTGTGCCGCCCCACCTCTTCGGATTCATTTTCCTGGGCTCAGTTGCGGGTTACATGGGTGGCAGTGCCCTCAGCGCAAGGCTTTCGAAGACCCAGGATTCTGAACGTATCATGGGCCGGGGAGTGCTCATGGCGACCACTGCCAGCGGACTGTTGCTCATCTGCTCACGAGCCCGGCCAGATAGCGTGGCTGCCATCATGCTGCCAATGGTGATTTATTCCACCGCCATGGGCTTGGTACTGCCCCACGCAATGGCGATTGCCCTCAAGCCCTTTGCGCATATCGCAGGCACTGCATCAGCCCTGCTGGGTTTCATCCAGATGTCACTGGCGGCAGCCAGCAGCGCCCTGACCGGCCAGTTCCTCGCCACTAGCGCACAGCCCATGGTGTGGATGTTGCTGGTCATCGCACTGGGCAGCCTGGCGCTGGGCCTGCGAGCGCACGTACTTTACACCCGAACGAGACCCTGACCCCATGCCGGGCCTGTGGCATACTCTGGCGGACGTTTTCCGGAGAATACACCGTGCATACCGCCTCTGACGTGACCCAGCTGATCGGCAATACGCCCCTGCTTCACCTGAAGCAGGTGTCGGAGCAAACAGGTTGCACCATCCTCGGCAAGGCCGAGTTCCTGAACCCCGGTGGCTCGGTGAAAGACCGCACCGCGCTGGGTATTATCCGCGCTGCCGAGGCCAGCGGAGAGCTGCGTCCCGGCGGGCGCATTGTGGAGGGGACTGCCGGCAATACCGGAATCGGGCTGACGCTACTGGCCAATGCGCTGGGCTATACCAGCACCGTGGTGATGCCTATTACCCAGAGCAAGGAAAAGATCGATTCCCTTGAGCTGCTGGGAGCCGACCTGCACCTGGTTGGCGCCACCTCCTACAGCGACCCCAAACACTATATACACACTGCCCAGCGCCTGGCCCTGAAGATGGCTGAACGGGAACAAAACGGCGCTGTATGGGCCCGCCAGTTCGACAACCTGGCCAACATGGAAATGCACGAACGCACTACAGGGCTGGAGATCTGGGAACAGACCGACGGCAAGTTGGACGGTTTTATCTGCGCGGTAGGCACAGGCGGCACACTGGCGGGTGTCTCCACTGCACTCAAGGCGCGCAACCCGAATATCACCATAGGAATCGCCGATCCGGCGGGGGCATCCCTGTACGATTATTTCAGCAACGGTACCCTGGAGGCCACGCCGGGTAACTCGATTATAGAGGGTATCGGAATCAACCACGTAACCGACAATGTTGCCCAGGCGAAAGTGGATGCGGCCTTCAGCATCAGCGATGAGGAGGCCCTGCCTTACATATTCGATCTGTTGCGCAATGAGGGACTGTGCATGGGAGGCTCTGCGGCCGTCAACATAGCGGGTGCTGTGCGCCTCGCCGAACACCTGGGCCCAGGCCATACCATTGTCACCATACTGTGTGACTACGGCAACCGCTACCAGAGCAAGCTGTTCAATCCGGTGTTCCTGGAAAACAAGGGCCTGCCCGTACCCGAGTGGTTGGTTATCTGAGTGCAGGGCCGGCCCGGCGCGAACTAGCTCCCTTTAGCCGCTCGCTCTTTCTCGATAAGAAAGTCAGTCACTTTAAGCATATCCGGCTGGCTGCCCGCCTTGCGGGTGCTGACATGATATTTGCCATCCACCATCAGTGCCGGGGTGCCGGTGATCTTCGCAGCGCGGGCGCGGGCGGCAGCCTGATTTACCTGGCTGTTTACCCCGAAGGATTTGAACGCCTTGCTGAAGTCTTCCGCCGCGACGCCATTAGCCACGAACAGATCCTCTATCTCACCTTCATTTGCGAGCTTCTTGTGGTCAACATTCATCGCCTGGAACAGGATGGGGTGCATGGTATCGAGCACGCCCAGTGCCTCGGCCGTGTAAAAGGCCCGGGCGTGTATTTCCATGGACTTGTTCCATATCGCGGGTGAACCACGGAACACGACGTCATCAGCCAGGGTTTTTTTCCAGGCCGCTATCAATGGCTCAAAGTTGTAACAGTGACCGCAGCCGTACCAGAAGAACTCAACCACTTCGATTTTATCGGGATCGGCTGTTCTTACAACAGGGGCGATCAGGTCGTAATTCTTTTCTGCAACGTAGGTTTGTCCTGCGCCCTGGGCACTGGCCAACAAGGGGGCGAATACCAGCAGTGACAGCGGCAACAACAGGTTTTTCAGCATGACTTTCTCCATGATTGAGGTGCACATGAGACAACTATTTTGGGCAGGTGTTCTGCGAGTGACAAAAAAGGTGGCATAAATGCCACCTTATCGGCCTGAACAGGCGGAAGGCCCGGCCTAGTTCAGCCCCGCGGCGTAGCTAGCAACCGCCTGGATCTCCAGGTCACTCAGGCCAAAAGCCGTGGTGCGCATGATGCGGGTTTCACCGTCGTTAATACGGCCCGTTTCATCCTCGTAGCCTTTGCGATAGGCGACGAGCTGGGCGGCAATATAATCGGCGTGCTGCCCTGCAAGGCGCGGAAAGCCAGCGGGCGCGTTGCCCCGGCCGGTGGGGGAATGGCAGGCAGTACAGGCGGCAACTTTGCGCTCCGGAATCCCGCTGCGATAGACCGTCTCACCCAAGGCCAGCAGGGCGGGATCAGTCTGGCCACCGGTACTCGCCTGACCGGCGTAGTAGGCGGCAATATCTGCCAGGTCCTGGTCGGATTTACCGTCCAGCTGTCCGGCCATAGTAGGCACCGGGCGAGCGCCATCGCGTATATCCTGCAGCTGTTTGTACAGGTATTTCTCACCCTGGCCCGCCAGCTTTGGAAAAGTGGGCACCGCGCTGTTGCCATCGGCTCCGTGGCAGGCCGCACATACGGCAGTCTGCGCCTCCCCTGCAGCGGCATCCCCTACCGGGTTGGCCGCTGCACTAAAGACAGTTGGTGCCCAGCACAACGCAAGGCTGAACAAAATTGCGACTTTTTTCATGTCAGTTCCAGATAAATCGAAAGCAGCAGTGCCGATTACTTGGCAGGCGTGCTCATGTAAGTGATGAGAGCGGCATAGTCCGCGTCAGAGCAATCGAAACACATACCCTTGGGCGGCATGGCATTGAGGCCGGTGTTTACCGCCTTGACCAATGTCTCCATACCCTTTTCCATACGTGGTGCCCAGGCAGCAGCATCGCCGGTTTTTGGCGCACCGGCTGCACCGGTTGCGTGACATACCTTACAGCTCTTGTCGTATTTCGCCATATCAGGTTGGGCGAAAGCACCAGCGGCAGACAGAGTCAGAACAACAGCGAGCAGCTTATTCATGTAAAACCTCGAGTTCACGATGGGATACCCACTTCCCCGCACCCATTAATCAACGGGGGAAATTGAGCTGTGGCATTATATACGAGATGCTACCACCACAAAAGGCAATACCCGCCAATGTCTGACACCTGTCCCAATCCACCCCCTGCTGCCCCTAACTACCGAAAAGTGGCTTACCTCACCAGTGCGGCCAAACTGTCGCAGTGCCCACCCGATGAGGGCTGGGAGGTTGCATTTGCGGGCCGGTCAAATGCAGGAAAATCCAGTGCAATCAATAGCTTAACAGGCAACAGCAAGCTTGCCAAAACCTCTCGTACGCCCGGCAGGACCCAGCTGATCAACTTCTTCGAGCTGAGCGAGCGACAGCGCCTGGTTGACCTCCCCGGCTATGGATTTGCCAAGGTACCGCTGGCGGTCAAGCGAGAATGGACCAAGCAACTGGAGAACTACCTGCAACAGCGACAATGCCTGCGGGGCCTTATTCTCCTTATGGACGTGCGCCATCCCCTGCAACCCTTTGACCAGCAAATGCTCGACTGGGCCCTCAGGGCATCGATGCCGGTACATATACTGCTGACCAAGGCGGACAAACTGAAGAAGGGGCCCGCCAACAGCACCCTGCTCAAGGTGCGGGCGCAACTCGAGCCCCACCAGGAGCTGGTCAGCGTCCAGCTGTTCTCTGCATTGAAGCACAGCGGGCACGATCAGCTACTGGCAGTTCTCAACGCCTGGCTCACCGGCCCCGGCGTGCTGGAGAATGAGCTTCAGGCCTGAGGCTCTTGCGGGGCTGAATCGCGGGCAAAAAAAACCCGGCTGCTTGATAGGGGTACAGCAGCCGGGAGGGTCAAAGTCTCTGGGGAAGAGAGACTTGCTTGGGGTGGTACATGGAGAGAAACCACCCCAGGGGATGTAGCGCTCGCTACAGTTACTGAGACTCACCCCCACAGGGAAAGTTCCGTCGCAGCGAGTAATTTTTTCGCTGAAGCGGGTCAATTTCCGCTCCCGTACGCTGGGCAGTTCCACCACCCCGGCAAGCCTGCCGCCCGATCAGTGCGCCTCGTCCCAGTTGGCACCGGCACCGGCTTCAACCAGCAGTGGCACCGCCAGCTCGGCTGCCCCGGACATCAGCTCGCAGATTTTTCTGCTCACCGCATCCACCTCAGCTTTGCCCACCTCAAAGACCAGTTCGTCGTGCACCTGCATGATCATCGTGGCGTTCGGCTCGTCATTCCGCAGCCAGTCGTCAACCGCCAGCATGGCCCGCTTGATAATATCCGCCGCTGTACCCTGCATGGGCGCATTGATCGCGGTGCGCTCCGCCGCCTGGGCCCGCATTTTATTGCGCGCATTGATCTCCGGCAGGTGCAGCCTGCGGCCAAACAGGGTCTCGACATACCCCTGCTCACGCGCCAACGCGCGAGTCCGGTCCATGTACTGCTGCACGCCCGGGTAACGCTCAAAATAGCGGTCTATATACTGTTGGGCTTCCTTGCGCCCGAGATGGAGCTGGCGAGCCAGGCCGAAGGCAGACATCCCGTAGATCAGGCCGAAGTTGATTGCCTTGGCCTTGCGCCGCTGCTCACCAGACACCTCCTCCAGATCAACTTCAAACACCTCTGAAGCGGTTGCCCGGTGCACGTCCTGCCCCTCCTTGAAAGCCTTTAGCAGACCCGGGTCGGCCGAGAGATGAGCCATGATACGCAATTCGATCTGGGAGTAGTCAGCCGCCACAATCAGGCTACCAGGCGGGGCGACAAAAGCCTGCCGGATACGCCTGCCCTCCTCGGTACGAATCGGGATATTTTGCAGATTCGGGTCAGACGAGGACAACCGCCCGGTCGCGGCCACCGCCTGGTGATAAGACGTATGCACCCTCCCGGTACGACTGTTGATCATCTCCGGCAACTTGTCTGTATAGGTCGACTTGAGCTTGCTCAGGCTGCGATGCTCAAGCAGCAGCTTGGGCAGCGGATAGTCAAGCGCAAGCTCCGCCAGCACCTCTTCTGCGGTGGATGGCGCGCCTTTAGGGGTTTTCTTGAGGATAGGCAGCGCCAGCTTGTCGAACAGGATTTCCCCCAACTGCTTGGGCGAGCCCAGGTTGAATTCCTGCCCCGCCAGTTCATAAGCCCTGCCCTGCAGATCCAGTAGCCGTTTGCCCAGTTCAGTGCTCTGGGCGAGCAGCAGCTCGCGGGAAATCAATGCCCCCCCGCGCTCTATGCGCGACAGCACGGGGACCAGGGGCATCTCAATCTCGCTGAACACCTCGCTGGGACCCGACTGCTCTGCCAGCCGCGGCCAGAGGGCCTCGTGCAGGCGCAGGGTAATATCCGCATCTTCTGCAGCGTAGGGCCCCGCCTCCTCCACCTTGATCTGGTTGAATGTCAGCTGCTTGGCGCCCTTGCCTGCGATGTCCTGGAAATGAATTGTTTTGTGGCCCAGGTATTTCAGGGCAAGACTGTCCATATCGTGCCGGGTAGCGGTGGAATCCAGCACGTAGGATTCCAGCATGGTATCGAACCGGATACCCCGTAGCGAGATACCGTGGTTTGCCAGCACACTCGCGTCGTACTTGAGATTCTGGCCCACCTTGAATTGCCCCTCGTCCTCCAGCAGCGGTTTCAGCTGCGCCAGCACCTGGTCGCGATCCAGCTGTTCCGGCGCGCCGAGATAGTCGTGTGCAAGCGGCACATAAGCCGCCCGGCCGGCTTCGATGGCAAAAGAGACGCCTACCACCCGGGCCTCCATGTAATCGAGGCTGGTGGTTTCCGTATCGAAGGCGAACAGCGGGGCCTCGCGCAAGCGTTCCAACCAGCCATCCAGTTCCGGCTGGCTGGTTACGATGTCGTAGTCCACGGCCATCGCAGCCGCCAGGGGCGAGGCCTCGGCGTCGTCCAGCAGCTCCTCCAGCCAGGCCCTGAATTCCATGCGGGTATACCAGTCAGTCAGCTGCTCCCGATCCGGCTCGGCGTTGTGCAATTGCTCGGGTGTCAGGTCCAGGGCAACGTCGGTCTTGATGGTGGCCAGGGCATAGGACATGTAGGCATTGTCTTTTTCAGCCTCCAGTTTGGCCGCCATGGTCTTCGCACCGCGAAAGGACAGCTGCGCCACTTTTTCCAGGCTTCCATAGATAGTGTCCAGGCCCCCCAGGCCCTGCAACAGGCCAAGGGCGGTCTTTTCGCCTACCCCCTGCACCCCTGGAATATTGTCGGACTTGTCTCCCATCAAGGCCAGCAGGTCGATCACCAGTGCGGGGGGAACCCCGAACTTCTTCTCCACGCCCGCCGCGTCCAGCAGGGTATCGGTCATGGTGTTAACCAGGGTGATATGCCCATCTACCAGCTGCGCCATATCCTTGTCGCCAGTGGAGATCACCACTGGTCGCCCCTGGGCCGCGGCCTGGCGTGCCAGGGTGCCGATAACATCATCTGCCTCGACACCCTCTACACACAGCAGCGGCAGGCCCATGGCCCTGACGATGCTGTGAATCGGCTCGATCTGCTCGCGCAGTTCGTCGGGCATGGGGGGGCGCTGGGCCTTGTAGTTGGGAAACATCTCGTCCCGGAACGTCTTGCCCTTGGCATCGAACACCACAGCCACTGGGCTGCCGGGATAATCCTTGCAGAGACGACGGATCATGCTGACCACACCCTTGACGGCGCCGGTCGCATGCCCCTGTGAGTTGGTCAGCGGCGGCAGCGCGTGGAAAGCGCGGTAAAGATAGGATGAGCCATCAACCAGGACTATCGGGACTGAAGTGTCTGTCATAAAGGCCTCTGGTCGCTAGTAATCCTGCTTGTCCCACACGGCCCGGGCCGAGCGATAGGTCAGCTTCATTTTAGCCATGTCCAGCGGCGCTTTGAAAAAGCCGTGGTAGTCACCCCGGGGGTTTATCAATATGACGTTGGCGCTGTGATCGACCTGATAGTTTTCATCATCTCCCGGCACTTTACGAAACGGGGTGTTCAAAGCCGTCGCGAAGCGGTGGATATCCAGGAACTCTCCCGTCACGCCGGTAAAGTCAGGATTGAAATAGGGCACATAGGTAGCCAGCTGCTCCACCGTGTCACGGGCCGGATCCACCGAAACCATGACCACCTCAGTGTCCTCAACCTCTGTTCCCTCCAGTTGCCCCATCAGTTCATTCAGGAAGCTCATGGTGGTGGGGCAAATGTCGGGACAGTAGGTGAAGCCAAAGAAAACCAGGGTCCACTTACCCAGAAAACGCTCCCTGGTAAAAGCTTCGCCGTTCTGATCAAGCAGCGCAATTTCGCCGAAATTTCTAGGTGTTTTAAAAATATACAGGCCGTTTAACTGCATTTCCGACGCGGTCAATATCCTGGGCGACTGAATCCTGTTGACGAAGCCCGCGACAATTATCGTCATAAACACGACGATCGCGAGTACCGTGAGCTTGATCCCGCGGGATTGCTTCGCCGTGTGCCTGGGTTGATCACTGGTCATAATGTACTCACCGGGAAAAGGTAATGATCAAGCAGCATTACAATAAACAGGGCCATGAGGTAAATAATGGAATACTTAAAGGTTTCCATCGGGGCGTTCGGGTTCTTGTCACGCAACAGTTCTACCGCCCAGTAGAGGAAGCCTATCCCCAGTACTACCGCGCCCAGCAGATACAGCGGACCACTCATCCGTGTTGCGTAAGGCAACAAGGTAATAAGGAACATAATCACCGTGTAGAGCAGGATATGCAGCTTGGTAAAGGCCACGCCGTGAGTTACCGGCAGCATGGGAATGTCGACCGCGGCATATTCCTCACGGCGATGGATCGCCAGGGCCCAGAAGTGGGGCGGTGTCCAGGCAAATATGATCAGCGCCAGCAACAAACCATGGCCCTGGATTTCTCCGGTCACTGCGGTCCAGCCCAAAAGCGGCGGCGCGGCGCCCGCTAGGCCCCCAATGACGATGTTTTGGGGTGTCGCGCGTTTCAGGAACATGGTGTAAACCACAGCGTAACCCAGCAGGGAGGCGAAGGTGAGCCAGGCGGTGAGGGGGTTTACCCAGATCAGCAGTATCGCCATTCCCAGGGTTCCGATCACGGCAGCGAACACCGCGGCCTGCACTGGCCGGACACGGCCCTGGGCCACCGGCCGCTTGCGGGTTCGTGACATCTGTCGATCAATCCGCTGGTCGACCAGGTGGTTAATGGTGGCGGCGGAGCCGGCGCAAAGTGCTATTCCCAGGTTTCCCAGGATTAGGATATTCAAAGGCACCATACCCGGCACTGCCATCAACATGCCGATAACGGCTGTCAGGATCATCAGGAGCACGACATTGGGCTTGGTCAGCTCTTTGTAGTCCCGCCAGGTAACCTGGTCCGTGGTGTCTTGCATCGTCATTTGCCGCTCAGTCCCCTGAGTTCTTCAGGAGAAACTTGAGATCCGCTATCACGTCCTTGTAGGGGATGGAACTGTCGTAGGACATCATAATCCAGCCGGAGGGATCCACCAGGTACCAGGTACTCGGGTCCTGCTGATACTCGGCAAACAGCGTATTCACCTGACCCGGGGCAAGCACAAGTGGTTTCAGGCCCCGGTGCTCATCAGCCAGAAAAGCGGAAAAACTGGCCGGGGCGGGCCGCTTGTCGCTGAGCGCCTCGACGGTCAGCCGGGTCTCGTCCGGCCCTGTTTCACTGACATAGAGGCGCCTGATTCGGTTGTACTCCTTGCCCAGCGCGGTATGGATCTGCCTGGTCATATAAAAGGTTTCTTCACAGGAGGCATCACAACGATCCGCTTGCCCGGGAACCAGCATTGCCCAGCGCGGTTCCAGGTCGGCATTATGAAAGGGCGCGCCATCGGGGCTACGCAGGTTGGCCTCATCAATCTGCCGGGGCGGTTGCAGCAACTCGCCCCGGTTGGCTGTGCCCAGGGCCCCCACCAGGTCGAGGTCGCCGCGCACCACGAAGTACCACAGCCAGGTCGCGCCCAGAATCATTGTGACCGGGATGCCCGCTATCAATAACAGCACCATGCGGTTATTCGTAGATCTATCGGTGTTTTCCATTTAGCTCCGATCCCTCCCGGACCGTTTTATCAGCTGCCACACGTTACTGCTTCGAGCCAGGTAGAACAGCAGCAAAACCGCCGCCATGGTAAACCATTGCACTGCATAAGCCCGGTGCTTCTCAGGGCTTACATTCACCACCTGCCAGTCGACTGTTAGCGCACCGGGTTGCCCGGCGGCAATTCTAACGGAATAGGGGAAAAGCTGCGCCCCTGCCGGCCCATCCAGGGCGGACAGGATTTTTTCCATTTCCAGCGCCTGCAGGACTTTTGGCCAGGCATCGTCCAGCTGCTGTTCAGCTAGCATATAAGGTGCCCCCGGGGCGATATACACGTGGCCCACAAGTTCAACCCGCCCGTTTACCGGCGGTACCATCGGCAGTTCAAGCCGCGCCCCGTCACCCGCTATCCAGCCGCGGTTGACCAGCACGCTGCGATCGCTTTCGGCAAGGCGCACGATGCCCAGCACCTCATAGCCAAATCGACCCTCATAAATACGGTTATCCAGCAGGAAATACCGGTCCGGCTCATAGACCCCCGACACCGTGACGGGCCTGTAAGCAAGAGCCTTGATGGGCTCATCCCACAGCAGCTGCACCGGCGCCGGCGGCGCACTCTGGCGCTGCTCCCAGGAGACCGCCAACAACGCCTTGTCCTCGGCCCGCTGCAACTGCCAGAAACCCAACCCAACCATTAGCGGTACCAATATCAGGGTGAAAAGGGTCGTGCGCCACTCCAGATCGAATGTCAAGCGCCCACCGACAACGGCCATTTCAACTGCCCCGAACCGGAAGGGGCAGAGCTGGTTTATACTGGAGGCGGTTACCCAAGGAGAGATCCATTGTTAAAAGTGTTGATTTTACTGTTGATGCTGGCACTAGTCGCCAGCCTGGGGAGCGGTTTCTATTTCCTGATGAAAGACCAGGGTGACAAGACCCAGCGTCGCACTATGCACTCCCTCGGGGTGCGGCTGGGGCTGGCAATATGCCTGGCGGTGGTGGTGGTTTACGGTCTGGTCACTGGCCAGCTCGGCCATGGTAATCCCTGGGATACCGGACCAGCGCCCGCCGTACCCCAGAGTGATTCTGCAGAGTAAATGGTCCTTAGAGCACGTAGACGAACAGGAACAGGAATACCCAGACCACGTCAACAAAGTGCCAGTACCAGCTCGATGCCTCAAAGCCAAAGTGATCATCCGATGTGAACTGGCCACCAAACACCGACCGCAGCAGCTGAATCAGCAGCATGGTCATGCCCATAAATACGTGGAAGCCGTGGAACCCCGTCAGCATAAAAAAAGTTGAGCCATAAATCCCGGCGTTCAGGGTAAGCCCGTACTCAACATAGGCCTCGTGATATTCGGCGTACTGCAGGCAAAGGAATATAATCCCCAGCACCACAGTCACGGTCAGCCAGAAGTTGAACTTCTTGCGATCGCCGTTGAGGATGCCGACGTGTGCAAGGTGGCAGGTAAAACTGGAGCTCAACAGGACGAGGGTATTCCACATCGGCAACCAGGCCCACCAGGCGTGCGCATCGCCAAAGGACAAGCTGGTATTAGGTGAGGTAAAGGAGCCATTGTTAGCTATAACCTGGGCGCCCGCGCCGCCTACGGCTTCCTGCGGCGTCTGCATCATGGGCCAGCTGAAGCTGAAGCCTTCCCAAAGCAGCCCATTCATCCTACCGCCTTCGCCCTCGCCCGATAGCCAGGGGCCAACCAGCACGCGAACATAGAACAGCGCACCGAAAAAACAGAAGAAAAACATCACTTCAGAAAAAATGAACCAGAACATGCCCAGGACATATGACTTTTTCAGCTGGGCACTGTTCATGCCCGCTATGTTTTCCTTGATCGCGGTGCGAAACCAGGCAAACAGCGTGATGGCAAAAAACAGCATGCCAAGATTGAAAATCGTCCAGGAGCTGGTGTCCTGGGCCGGGTCGCCAAAGGTCATGTCATTCATGATGCTGGCGGCGCCGAATATACTCAGTATCAGGCCGATAGTGGCGCAGATGGCCAGCCGGCTCTTTTCCGGTACGTAATATTTTTCGTACGCTGTGGCAGTCTGACTTGTCATTTTATCGTTTCTCCGTGTAGGTAACGCGGGCTCCCAAACCCGCGCTTCAGCGAGCAGCTACAGTGCTGCTCGCCATATCTGTGACATCAAAAATCGTATATGAGAGTGTGATGGTCTTGATATCCGCCGGCAGGTCCCTGTCGATAATGTACTGCAGGGGTAGTTCCGCCGCGCCGCCGCCGTCGAGGGGCTGCTGGTTGAAGCAAAAACACTCTGTTTTGTGAAAGTAGGCCACTGCCCTGGATGGCGAAATACTGGGGATGGCTTGCGCGACCATCGCCACAGGCAAGGGGTTGCGCGCCAGAAACACCGTCTCATTCACCGCACCCGGGTGCACCTGCATCACAGTGGCGCCCGGGCCAAACTCCCAGGGCATACCCTCGTTGTTGGTTGCGACAAACTGAACCGTCACCAGCCGACTTTCATCCACCCCGGCCTGCACAGACGTGTAAGCCTCGCCACTGGTCTTGCCGTTGATGCCCAGGGCATCACACAACACATTGTAAAGCGGCACCATCACAACAAACACGAAGGCAAACATCATCACTGCCACCGCAACCAGCTTGGTTGCGGTATCAACGGCAGGATTGTTACTCAGTTTACGCACGGCCCAGGCCCTATCTTACGGCGGGGGGAGTTTCAAAGGTGTGGTAGGGCGCCGGCGTGGGGATAGTCCACTCCAGTCCTTCCGCGCCATCCCAGACTTTCGGGTCTGATACCGGCTTGCCTGCAACAATTGTCGCTATCACATTGTACAGAAAGAGTATCTGTGACAGTCCGTAAACAAACGCACCAATGCTGGATATCATATTGAAGTCAGCGAACTGCAAGGCGTAGTCCGGAATACGGCGGGGCATACCTGCCAGCCCGACAAAGTGCTGCGGGAAGAAGGTCACGTTGAAGCCGATGAACGAAATCCAGAAATGGGTTTTACCCATGGTCTCGTTATACATCCGGCCGCACCACTTGGGCAGCCAGAAGTAGATCGCGGCGCTCATGCTGAATACCGCGCCCGCCACCATCACGTAGTGGAAATGGGCAACAACGAAGTAGGTGTCGTGGTACTGGAAATCCGCCGGCGCGATAGACAGCATCAAGCCGGTAAAGCCGCCGATAGTAAACAACACCAGGAAGCCGATGCTGAACAACATGGGCGTCTCAAAGGAGAGAGATCCACGCCACATGGTGGTAACCCAGTTGAACACTTTCACCCCGGTGGGGACAGCGATCAGCATGGTGGCGTACATGAAGAACAGTTCACCAGCGACGGGTATACCCACGGTGTACATGTGGTGAGCCCAGACGATGAACGACAGGAACGCTATCGAGGCGGTGGCGTAGACCATGGAGTCATAGCCGAACAGCGGCTTGCGCGAGAACGCGGGGATGATCTGCGACACCACCCCGAATGCCGGCAGGATAATGATGTATACCTCGGGGTGACCGAAGAACCAGAACACGTGCTGGAACAATACCGGGTCACCACCGCCGGCGGCGGAGAAGAAGCTGGTGCCAAAGTGCACATCCATCAACATCATGGTCACACAGCCCGCCAGCACAGGCATCACCGCCACCAGCAAAAAGGCGGTGATCAGCCAGGTCCAGACAAACAGGGGCATCTTCATGTAAGTCATGCCAGGCGCGCGCATGTTCATCACCGTGGCGATGATGTTGATGGACCCCATGATGGACGACAGGCCCAGCACGTGAATACAGAAAATGAAGTAGGTGACAGAGGGCCCCGCATAAGTGGTGGACAACGGCGCATAGAAGGTCCAGCCAGCTGCGGGAGCACCACCTTCCATAAACAGGGTAGAAGCCAGCAACAGGAAAGTAGGGGGCAGAATCCAGAAGCTCCAGTTGTTCATGCGCGGCAGCGCCATGTCCGGCGCGCCTATCATCATCGGGATCAGCCAGTTGGCCAGCCCGACAAAGGAGGGCATGATCGCCCCAAACACCATGACCAGCCCGTGCAGGGTGGTCATCTGGTTAAAAAATGCGGGTTCTACCAATTGCAGGCCAGGCTGGAACAGCTCGGCCCGGATGATCATGGCAAAGGTGCCACCCAGGATGAACATCGCAAACGAGAACCACAGGTACATGGTTCCGATATCTTTATGGTTGGTGGTAAACAGCCACCGACTGAGGCCCTTGGCAGGACCGTGATGATGATCGCCCATCGTTAACTCCTCCAATTAGCCTTTCTTGTGGTTGTAGACATCAATGGGCTGAACCATATCGCCCATATTGTTGCCAAAAGCGTTGCGCTGATAGGTTATAACCGCGGCCATATCAACATCATTCAGCTGCCCGCCAAAAGCCTGCATGGCGGATCCGGGAACACCGTTGATGCCAATCTCCAGATGCGGACCCAGATCGCCAGTCGCAACAGCGCTGCCGGCGATGGCGTTGCCGACACCGCCCTCACCGTTGGCACCGTGGCAGGCCAGGCAAGCGCGCGCGTATACCGCTTCGCCGCGCTCCATCAACTGGTCCAGAGTAAAGGTCTGCGCCATCAATTCCTTGATAGCGGCGGCCTCTACCTGCTTGGCACTCAGCCACTCGCCGTATTCATCATTGCTGACCACGTTGACCACAATCGGCATGAAACCATGATCCTTGCCACACAGCTCAGCACATTGCCCGCGGTAGACGCCTTCCGTTGAGACTCTTGTCCAGGCCTCGTTGATAAAACCGGGAATCGCATCGCGCTTGACCGCCAGCTCAGGCACCCACCAGGAGTGGATCACATCGTTGGCTGTAATGAGGAAACGGACCTTGGTATCAACCGGGATCACCAGCGGCTCATCCACTTCCAGAAGGTAGTGCTCACCCTTTGGCTCAGTGTTGAGTATCTCACTCTGGGGCGTACGTAAGTTACTGAAAAAAGTTACGTTTTCGCCATTTTCGTCAATATATTCATACTTCCACTTCCACTGGTAACCCGTGACCAGGATATCCAGCTCCGCATCGTCGTTGTCGTAGACTTCGAGCAGTGTCGACGTGGCAGGTACCGCCATGGCAATCAGGATAAGGAATGGGACTACCGTCCAGGCGATCTCTACCTTCGTACTTTCGTGAAAGTGGGAAGCAACTGCACCCTTTGACTTACGGTGGTAGATGATGGAATAAAACATCACCCCAAAAACGCCAAGGCCGATAATGGTACAGATCCAAAAAATCAGCATGTGCAGGTCGTATATTTGCTCGCCTACCTCTGTGGCACCTGGCGCCATATTGACCTGGTTCACTTCAGGGCCATAGCCCAGCGCGACAGCACTCATCAACATCAGCACAGGACCGAGGGCACGCGTCAGCAGCCGCTTCGCTTCAAAACACATTTCCCGTGTCTCCATATTTATAAAAAATCATCTTCCCCAACTGACCGCTTTGGCTCTACAGCATGCCGGCACAGTGGTGCGACGGCCTTGTGCTACGAACTTCTTGGTACCGCCAGCTTGCGGGGGTAACCGGAACGTTAACACTGCTTGAACTTGCCAGCTGATACGAACCGCCCCGACTGCGACAAAGTGTCGCTGGGGCGAAGCGGGGAGGATTATAGCTAATCTCCGCCTTAAAGCCTACTGGGTTGCACACCTGCCCCTCAGCAGCCCAATGCGCAGTGCAAGCTGTCCATATTTGGGGGGCGAGGGCCCATTTCGCACTAGATAGGCCAGATCGGCTGATACAGGGGCAGTTGCTGGCTGCAGGGCGAACACCAGGCGAGGCCAAAAATTACCGCGAATATGTCCATGACAAGAGCATGTCACAAACAACGGTAGCGGTTTGGCGAGGATGTACTAGCCTGAATTATCCTGTAGCAAGCCCTCACTACGTTGGTTAGTCAATGGTCGCAGCTCTTATCAGGGAAAAAATCAGTGCCGCAGTGCAGGCCGAGGCGAAGTCCGGCCAGCTGAGTCGTCGCCTTGAACAGGAATTGCCCTTACTCAGCAATAAGCTTGTCATGCCCGAAACCGATCCGGTAGCCGGTCTCTTACAATTTATAACGGACTACGTTGAGAGTGTGCCCGGCTGCATCCTGCTGGTGTCCGCTGTCAGCAAACACATGGGCTTCTACGACTACGCCGCCCCATTCCTGGAGATGGCGGAGGACTATTTCATGCACCCGCCGCCCGACCTGCCCACTGACGGTGGCCTCGAAGCCCTGTTGGACGAGGCCTTCCTCGCACACCGCCTGCTCGAGGAGGTGAACGATCACCATATAAGGCACCTGCAACGCCCACTGCTGCCAATCGATATGACCGAAGCCAATGTGATCGTACACCACTTACTGGGGGACACCCTGGCCAACCAACTTGATGAGCGCGTGCACAATACCGCCTCGAAACTGCTTGAACGTGAATATGTATGGGCCCGTGTGCGAGCTACCCCGGCCAGCGCGGCTCCTGCCGGCCAACTGTTCAAATACAATAAGCTGACCTGGTCATCACGGCGTATACGGCTGCGCCTCGCCAGCGAGGCGGGCTAACCCCGGGCTTATTTCTTCGCCGGGTCCACCAGCCTGACAGGCTGGGCCGGTGTATCAATCCTGCGGGCAGCCGGGCGGCTAACCCGGGTAGGCAATTCCGGTTCTGCCCTGACAGGCGCCTGTGCGGGCCCCGCGGGAGCCCCACCCCCATCCTCTGGCCTGGCTTCGTTAAAGCCGCAGGCGACGCACTCTCTCTGGTCCGTGTCCAGATCGACCAGGATTTTATCCATCTGTGCGCAGCGCGGGCATACGGCACCTGCGATGAAACGACGACGACTGCTGTTTACAGGCATATTCTGCTCTCCGACAAGCTGGCCAGGGCAGGCCACGGTGGGTATTGTATCAGGCTGACAACCCGACACAGGCCCACGCATGAAACACTACCGCCCCGCCAATGTACGCAGCTTCAACGGACTCGGACCGACCACCGGTGCGCGAGTCCTTATAGACCCCAGCGCCGTGGTTATCGGGGATGTCGAACTGGGCGACGATGTGTCGGTATGGCCGCAAGTCTCTATCCGGGGCGACATGCACCGAATTCGGGTGGGCGAGCGCACCAGCGTCCAGGATGGCTGCGTATTGCATATCACCCATGCCGGACCTTTTAACCCTGAGGGCTGGCCACTGCACATTGGCAGCGATGTCACTATCGGCCACAACGCTACCCTGCACGGCTGCACAGTGGGCGACCGGGTGCTGGTAGGTATGGGGGCCACGGTGATGGACGGGGCAGTGATAGAACACGATGTGGTAATCGCCGCCGGCGCCCTGGTCACCCCCGGCAAACACCTGCGCTCCGGGTTTCTTTACGGCGGCAGCCCCGCCAGGGAAATGCGGGCGTTAAGCGACCGGGAAATGGAGTATTTCTGTTACAGCGCAAACAATTACGTCAAACTGAAAGACCAGCACATCGCAGAGCTCGAGGCGAACTAGCTCAGGACGCCGCCAGTCCCTCGCGTATCTGCCTGATGACCGGGCCGGTCTCCGGGCGCACGCGCCGCCAGATGTAAAAGCTCTGGGCCGCCTGCTCAACTAGCATGCCCAAGCCATCAGCTACCGCCCACGCCGCGTGGTGTGCCGCCCAGCGCATGAAGGCGGTGGGCTCTGCGCCGTACACGAGGTCGTAACAGCAGCTTCGCTCGGTCAGCAAGGTGCCAGGCAGTTCCGGCATTTCACCGCTCAGCCCGGCGCTGGTGGCGTTGATGACAATGTCGAAGGAGCGATCGCCTAGTAACGAATACGCGCCACCCTCGACCGGGCCGATATCCTTGAATTCCCTGGCCAGCTCAAGCGCCTTCGCGGGGCTGCGGTTAACGATAAGGAGTTCCCTGGGCTTTTCCCGCAGCAGGGGCTCCAGCACTCCACGAGCTGCGCCGCCGGCGCCGAGCATCAACACGCGCAACCCCTGTACCGCCCAGCCCAGGTTCGCGATCATATCGCGCAACAGGCCAATCCCGTCGGTATTGTCCCCCTCTATACGGCCATCTTCGCAACGGGTAAGCGTATTCGCGGCACCGGCTCGCGCCGCCCGCTCACTGAGCCGGTCGGCAAATGCAAAGGCCTCTCGCTTGAAGGGCACAGTAATATTCAGGCCCGCACCGCCGGAGTCAAAAAACTGTTGCGCCGCCTGCTCAAATCCATCCGGTTTGACCAGCACAGCCCGATATTGCAGCTCCTGGTCGCACTGTTGAGCAAAAGCAGCATGAATTTTCGGTGACTTGCTCTGCTTGATCGGGTTGCCGAATACGGCGTACTTATCAACACCAGTCATTGACCGCGGTTCCTTTTTACAATTACCTACCAGGGTTGGTCAGCTCTGGGCTAACCAGTCCCGGTCCTGCAGGTAATACTGCGTGAGTTCTGCCTCGGGGGTTCCGGGCTCAGGCTGATAGTCGTACTCCCAACGAACCAGGGGCGGCAGCGACATGAGTATTGCCTCTGTGCGGCCGTCCGACTGCAGGCCGAAGAGAGTCCCACGATCGTAAACCAGGTTGAATTCGACATAGCGCCCGCGGCGATAAAGCTGGAATTGACGTTGTTCCTCGCTGAACGCCTGGCTTTTGCGCCGCTCTACAATGGGCCGGTAGGCCTTTATGTAGGAGTCTCCCACCGAACGCATAAAGGCAAAACTGGTATCAAAATCCCACTCATTCAAATCATCGAAAAACAATCCGCCTACCCCGCGTGGTTCACGCCGGTGCTTGAGGTGAAAATACTCGTCGCACCAGGCTTTGAAGCGCGGATACACCTGCTCGCCAAAGGGTGCACAGGCATCTGCCGCAACCTGGTGCCAACTGACACAGTCCTGGATATTGCCGTAATAGGGGGTGAGGTCGTAGCCGCCACCGAACCACCATACCGGCGCCTCTCCATCTTTTTCCGCGACAAACATACGGACGTTGGCGTGGGACGTGGGGACATGGGGGTTACGGGGATGAATCACCAGGGACACGCCCATCGCCTGGAAACTGCGCCCGGCCAGCTCGGGCCTTGAGGCACTGGCAGAGGGAGGCAGGCTGGCGCCGCGCACATGGGAGAAGTTCACGCCCCCACGTTCAAACACTGCTCCCTCTGTCAGAACCCGACTGCGCCCGCCACCGCCCTCGGGGCGCTGCCACTCGTCGGTGATAAAGTCTGCGCCTCCATCTTCCTCAGCCAACTCGGCGCAGATAGCATCCTGCAGCCCCAGCAGATAGGCCCTGACCTGTTCAATCTCCATTGTATTAAGCATCCCCTGGATTCATGGGCGAGGCATTATACGCATCGATGGGCAGGAACTGTACCGGAAGCAGGTCAGGCGCGAACAATTCGTCCAGTGGCAAGATCCCTGATTTCCGTAGGCCGGCCGGAATTCCCGGTGGTGCCCGGCAACAGGTAATCCAGCTGGTCACCGAAATAGCGTTTCACCTGGAAGCCCTGGCGAGGGGGCGCGCATCCGGCGGGGTTGGCCGAGGTGGACACCAAAGGCCCGCCCCAGGCGGTGCAGAGTGCGCTGACAACAGGATGGGCACTCACCCGAACGGCAACCGTGTCGTGCTCTCCATGAATCCAGGCAGGTATTCGCCCCCCGTGGGGCACCAGCCAGGTGGAGGGCCCCGGCCAGCTGGCGGATGCGGCCTCGCGCAGGCGGGGGTTCAGGCCGGCAAGCAGAAATTCCAGCTGCGGCTCCGCAGCCGCCACCAGAATCAAGCCCTTGGCTGGTGACCGGCTCTTCAGTGCGAGCAAGCGCTGGACGGCAAAACGGTTCTGTGGGTCACAACTCAACCCCCAGACCGCCTCGGTCGGGCAGGCGATAACCCCGCCAGCCGACAGGGCCTGCAGCGCCAGACGCAGCTTCAAATGTGCGGGCGGTCGGGCCACAATCAGCCTTTCAGGCTCTCCTGCAAGGCCGCATCCTTGGCACCGATGGCCTTGGCATTGGCTGCCCGTTCTTCACGCAGCTTCCCGGCCAGGGCCGGATTGGCCACAGCAATGATCTGGGTGGCTAGATAGGCCGCGTTCTTGGCGCCCGCCTTGCCGATGGCTACCGAGGCGACAGGGATGCCGGCCGGCATCTGCACTGTGGACAGCAAGGCATCGAGGCCATCCAGGGAGGACTCCATGGGTACCCCGATCACGGGTTTGACCGTGGTGGCAGAAACGGCGCCGGCCAGGTGCGCGGCCATGCCAGCCGCGGCAATAAAAACAGCGCAGCCACGCTTGTCGGCGTCCTGGATAAATGCCTTCGTCACTTCCGGCGTACGATGGGCAGAGGTAATACGCGCCTCAAACGGCACATCAAAGGACCGCAGAACGTCAAAACAGGCCTGCATGACAGGCAGGTCGGAATCCGACCCCATCACTATCGCCACAAATGGATCACTCATTGTCTAACTCCTGGCAAGTTGGCATCGGCGCTGGGAATTGACCGGCCAAAGAGCGCGAAAGTTAACCAACTGGGACTCACTTCGCAAGTCCGGAGGCCACTCAGGCCCTGATATATCCACCTTCTGTGCGCGCCACCACGCCCTGCATCTCAAGGAATGACAGCGCCGAGAGGACATGCGCAACCGGCAGGGCACTCAGGCGGCTGAGTTCATCTACCGACACGCTTTCATAACCAACCAGTTGCAATAGCTGCCGCTGCGGCTCTGACATTAAGGTCCCTGCCGAGGTTTCCGCGCCAGGCGCCGGCTCCAGCTCCAGTTCCCGCTGCAAGGAATACATTGGCCCGAGCTCTTCCAGCACATCCTGTATCGTCTGGACCAGCTTGGCGCCGTCGCGAATCAGGTAGAGGCAACCGGCACCGCCGGTGTGCTGGATCGACCAGGGCAGGGCAAAGACTTCCCGGCCCTGTTCCAGTGCCGTTCGGGCGGTGATAAGCGAGCCGCTGGGCAGGGCGGCCTCGACCACGACAACGCCAAGCGCAAGGCCACTGATCATCCGGTTGCGGCGGGGGAAATTCTGGCGCAGCGGCGCCACGCCCGGTGGAAACTCACTGACCAGGCAACCTGCCTGCTCCAGCTCAACTGCAAGGCCACGGTGTTGTGCAGGGTAGACCCGGTCGATGCCGGTGGCGACTACAGCAACGCTCTGGCCCCCGGCAGCAAGCGCTCCCCGATGCGCTTCACCATCGATACCACGAGCCATCCCGCTGGTAACGCGCAAGCCAGCCAGGACCGCCTCACCTGCCAGGCTCCTGGCGCAGCGCAGGCCGGCGGAACTGGCTCTTCGACTGCCAACCATCGCCAGTTGGGGCCGTGAAAGTACCTCGACATCACCCCGGACATACAGCATCGGCGGGGGATCCGGTATGGTCCGCAGCAGCGGTGGGTAGCGCACATCTGTGATCGGCACTATTTCCGCGCCCACCTGGCCCAGGCTGGCCAATTGCGACTCGACATCAAACACACACCTGCCGCCGCCCAGGCTGCTTGCGAGTGCCTGTGCCGCCTGCGCTGTCATGCCCAGATCAGTCCAGCGGGCCGGGCCGGCTTCAGCGAGCTCCGCTGGGGAGTCACTGGCAAGCAACATGCGGGTCAGCAGCGGGTTATCAATTTCGGGAATACTGTGTAACTGCAGGCACAGGCGAGCTTGGTCAATATTCATACATCATCCTTGATGTCAGGTCTGGACAGGGCCCGGCTACACGGCAATAAAAAACGGGGCCCAGGGCCCCGTTAGTGTGCACAGCACTTTGCCAGATTAGAACATCAGGGGTTCTTGACCCTGTCGCCAACTTTGAGCGGCTTGTCTGATTTGAGCACGATGGCGTAGCTGGCCTTGTCGAATACCTCGAACACCATAGCCAACCCGGCCCGCACATCCGGCAGCAGGACATTTTCCTGGGCAACGGAGTCGAATACGAGCTCGCCCACCTGATATATCGCCAATACCTGGCCAACTTCCAGGCTGTCCCGCTCTCCCTTGTTCACTACCACGATGTCGTTGGTGCCGATCTGGGTAACACCGCCCGGAACCGCGATCATGTACCCGTCTTCAATATCCACATCCGGCGCACGGGGGTGGAACGTCGCGTCAATGATACGCTCACGCAATGGCAGGAGGCGGTCGCTAACACGCACTTCTTCGGTAATACGGGTGATTTCCAGTTCGGCCACCTCGTCCGCTTCACCGCTCATCAGCCTGGCATTACCGATATCCTGGGCCTGGTAACCCAGCAGCTCGGTGCTGATTGGGTCGTAGTAAGCAGAGCCCGACCTATAGATGCCAAACGCCCGCTCGCCCTCGGGGAAAACGCCACGGCCATAGACCTTGTCACCCGGCGCGCTCAGCAGGTGTCGCTGGGCGCCCGATACTACATAGGGTGCATCGTCGAGTTCTCCCTCGGCAACAATACGCGACCACTTCAGCCAGGGACCGATTTCATCCAGGGGAATAATCGGTATCGCCAGGTCCAGGTCCGAGACCCTCATATTCGGCTGCAGCTTCACATCCCGGCCACGACGCATGCGCAGCCTGGGCTGGCCATCTACCCATACCAGATAGAGCTCATCACCGGGGTAGATAAGGTGGGGATTGTCTATCTGCGGGTTGGCATCCCACAACTGGGGCCAGAACCAGGGCTTCTGCAGATACATACCCGAGATGCCCCACAGCGTGTCCCCTTTTTTGACGATATAGGTCTCTGGTACATTTTCATTAAGTTCCACCGCCGCCTGAAGCCATGCACT
This sequence comes from uncultured Gammaproteobacteria bacterium, assembly GCA_963765545.1. Classification (GTDB taxonomy): domain Bacteria; phylum Pseudomonadota; class Gammaproteobacteria; order Pseudomonadales; family Halieaceae; genus JARRPM01. The sequence continues at coordinate 285,660 of CAVXWW010000008.1, forward strand.
AAAAAGCAGTGACATCATCAGCAGGCAAGCTGAGAGTGACCTTTTTTTCATTTTTTCGTCCCTAAGTAGCCTTGTTATAATGTGGCGGGATACGCTATCGCGATCGTGGCCACCGCAGCTTGATAAGCCCGGTAACCAACACGGCGACAGCTTCCCCGAGAGCTGTGCTCTGAACCGGTAGCATCGCGTCAGTGCTTGCCACACTGGGCGCCCCGTTGCTACTGGTTGTATAATCACTACAGTTTGCTGCTGCGATTTGCCGCTGGCAAGCTTAATGTTACTAATTCACGCAGCCGTTTTCGGCTCGATTCTGGCGAAGACGGAGCAGTTTGGCACATGGCAGTACTCGAAATACTGGAATTCCCTGACCCTCGCCTGCGCACAAAGGCGAAACCGGTGACTCAGGTGACGCAGCAGACGCGAAGCCTGATAGCGGACATGTTCGAGACCATGTACGACGCTCCGGGGATCGGCCTTGCCGCAACTCAGGTCAACGTACACCAGCGCATCCTGGTGATTGACGTGTCCGAGGAGCGCAACGATCCGCAGGTATTTATCAACCCCGAGATCACCGTACTGGACCCCGACCTGGGCGAGTATGACGAGGGCTGCCTGTCTGTGCCCGGCTTTTATGAGACTGTCAGCCGCCCCAGCCGGGTGCGGGTTACCGCCCTGGATGGCGACGGAGAAAGCTTTACCCGCGAGCTGGACGGCCTGCTGGCTATTTGCCTGCAACACGAGATCGACCACCTGGAGGGCAAGTTGTTCGTCGACTACCTGTCCCCACTGAAACGTCAGCGCATTCGCAAGAAGCTGGAGAAACTACAGCGCCAGAACGCCTGATGCCCGCCGCAGCCGTGAGCCCCCCAATACGACCGTTGCGTATCGTCTTTGCCGGCACCCCGAGCTTTGCAGCCCTTCATTTAAAGGCTCTTATCGATAGTGAGCACCAACTTATCGGGGTTTATACCCAACCCGACCGACCGGCGGGAAGGGGCAAAAAACTGCAGGCAGGCCCGGTCAAGCAGCTTGCTGGCAGCCGGCAGATACCGGTCTTTCAGCCGGCCTCACTGCGCAGCCCGGACGCCCGCCGGGGCCTGGTTGACCTGGATGCGGACCTGCTGGTCGTCGTCGCCTATGGCCTGATACTGCCCCAGGCTGTGCTGGATACGCCCCGCCTGGGTTGCCTGAACGTCCACGCCTCGCTACTGCCTCGCTGGCGCGGTGCGGCACCGATTCAGCGAGCGATAGAGGCCGGGGATACCCAGACGGGGATAACCATCATGCAGATGGATGCGGGCCTCGACACCGGCGATATGCTGGCGACCTCCAGCTGCGAGATAGGTCCACAGACCAACGCCGCCAGCCTGCATGACCAACTCGCCAAACTGGGACCTCCGCTGTTGTTGAAGGTGCTGGACGATATCGAGGGCTACCAGGATCGGGCCATACCCCAGGACAACGCCCCGGCGACCTATGCGGAAAAGATTCTCAAACCCCAGGCGGAAATCGATTGGAGCCTGGACGCACAAACGCTGGATCGCAGGGTTCGCGCCTTCAACCCTTATCCCGTTTGCTTCAGCACCCTTGCCGGCGAGCGGGTGAAGGTGTGGCAGGCCACGCCGATCAGCTCCCTTGCTGCTTCCGCAGCGGCTGGCACCATTTTGCGCGCGGATCGGGGGGGCATCCTGGTCGCCTGCGGCGAGGGCCAGCTGCTGATACAGACCCTGCAACTGCCCGGTGGCAAGGCCCTGACAGCCGAGCAGCTGCTCAATGCCCGCGGCGAGCTGTTCGCTCCCGGCCGGCGCTTCGACCAGCCGGCGCAGGCATCGACCTGATGGCGATGGATCCCCGCGCCGCCGCGGCTCTGGTGATCGGTGACGTGCTGGGCGGCAAATCCCTCAACCAGGCACTTCCACCCCGTTTGCAGCAGGTGATAGAGCGCGACCGGGGCCTGTTGCAGCAATTGTGCTACGGCAGCCTGCGCCAGGCACCTCGCCTGCAAGCGGTACTGGCGCAGTTACTGAACAAGCCCCTGCGGGACAAAGACCGGGACGTACAAGGGCTTATCCTGTGCGGGCTGTATCAGCTCGACAGCACCCGCATCCCGGATCATGCGGCGGTGGCCAGTACCGTAGGGGCAGTGGCGGTCCTGAAAAAGCCCTGGGCCAGGGCTATGACCAACGCGGTATTGCGCCGCTTTTTGCGCGAGCGCGAGACCCTGGCCGATGGTCTGTCGGAGGCCGCGGCTGCATGCCATCCGCAATGGCTTTACCAGGCCCTGATGGAGCAGTGGCCCGTGGCGGCATCCGGTATCATCGAGGCAAATAACCACCAGCCACCAATGACCCTGCGCATCAACACCGGGCGCATTACCCGGCAGGACTACCTGGACAAACTGGCCGGGGAGGGCATCGAAGCGAGGGCCGGGGAGCTGTCACCGCAAGCGGTCTACCTGTCCGCACCCCGCGACGTGCTGGAACTCCCGGGCTTCAGCGATGGCGAAGCGAGCGTGCAGGACGAGGCGGCCCAACTTGCGGCCCTGCTGCTGCAGGCGCAACCGGGTGAGCGCATTCTCGACGCCTGCGCGGCTCCCGGGGGCAAAGCCTGTCATCTCCTGGAGTTACAGCCGCAGCTGGCCCAGTTGGTAGCCATGGACGTGGACGCTACGCGACTGCAGAAGGTAGACCAGAACCTGCAGCGGCTGGGCCTCAAGGCGCAGCTGCTGGAGGGCGATGCGAGTGCGGCAGGCCAGCTGCTCGCTGCCACCAGCTTCGACCGTATTCTGGTGGATGCACCATGCTCTGCAAGCGGCGTCATCCGCCGCCATCCCGACGTGAAACTGCTGCGCAGGGAAAACGATATCGCGCAACTGGCGCGCCTGCAGCTGCAGATACTGCAGGGTTTGTGGCCCCTGCTGAAGCCCGGCGGGGTAATGCTCTACGCAACCTGTTCAGTCTTAAGCCAGGAAAACGAAGAGCTTATCCAGGGCTTTCTGGCACAGTGCCCGGGTGCATCGACGCTGTCACTGGCTGAACCGTGGGGCGAGCCAACCGGCTGCGGGCGCCAGCTACTGCCCTCTGCAACCGGGGCGGATGGCCTGTTTTATGCCATGCTGCAAAAAGCCGATTGATCCCCGCAGGCTGTGACAATGTGCATAATTTCGGCAGGCAAACACTTACAATCGCTGGGTGATTTCTTTAAGGTGCTCCAGTAATTCGGGCCCGCTAACACTATTTGAGCTCCCTGAGCTATGAAGATAATTATTCTCGGCGCCGGCCAGGTCGGCGGTACGCTGGCCGAACACCTGGCCATTGAACAGAATGACATCACAGTGGTTGATACCGATGGTGAGAAGCTGCGCCTGCTGCAGGATCGCCTGGACATCGGTACCGTGGCTGGAGAAGCGTCCCACCCAAACACCTTGTTGAAAGCCGGCGCCGAAGACGCCGACATGCTGGTGGCAGTCACCAACAGTGACGAGATCAACATGATGGCCTGCCAGGTCGCCCACACCCTGTTCAACACCCCCACCAAGATTTCCCGGGTCCGCTCTCCCCAATATCTGGCCTACCAGCAGCAGCTGTTCACCCGGGACCACATTCCCGTTGACGTGATCATCGGGCCGGAACAGCTGGTGACCAAAAACATACAGCAACTGATCGCCAACCCGGGAGCCCTGCAGGTGCTCGACTTTGCCGAGGGCAGGGTTCAACTGGTGGCGGTGAGGGCTTTCCACGGCGGGCCAATCGTCGGCCAGGAGCTGCAGGAAATACGCAAACACATGCCCAAGGTGGACACCCGGGTCGCCGCAATTTTTCGCCAGGACCGCCCCATCATTCCGGTGGGCAATACCGTAGTGGAGGCCGATGACGAGGTCTTCTTTATTGCCGCGAAGGACAATATAAAGGCGGTGGTGGCCGAGCTGCGCGAAGTCGACAAGCCCTATAAACGGGTAATGATCGCCGGCGGCGGAAATATCGGTGCGACCCTGGCGTGGAACCTGGAGGGCCGTTACCAGGTCAAGATTATCGAGCAGTCCTACGATCGATGCCGTGTGTTGTCAGAGCGACTCAAGCACGCGCTGGTTCTCAATGGCAGTGCCACTGACCCGGCGTTGCTGGCGGCGGAAAATATTGAAGGCATCGACGTATTTTGTGCCCTGACCAACAACGACGAATCCAACATCATGATGTCGATGCTGGCCAAACGCCACGGCGCCAAAAAAGTGATCACCCTGATTACCAATCCGGCTTACGCCGATCTGGTCGGAGACGAAATCGACATTGCGATCTCACCCCAGCAGATCACTATTGGCAGCCTGCTTACGCACGTGCGACGCGGCGATATCAGCAACGTACACTCCCTGCGTCGGGGCGCCGCCGAGGCGATAGAGGTCACCGCCCACGGGGACGCGCACTCCTCCCGGGTTGTGGGTCGGCGCCTGGACGAGATCAAATTGCCAGATGGCGTCACCATCGGCGCCGTCGTGCGCAAGGAAGAGGTCCTGATCGCGCACAGCCACGTTGTGATCGAAACTGATGATCACGTTATCCTGTTCCTGGTGGACCGCAGTATGATCAAGGCAGTGGAAAAGCTGTTCGCTGTCGGCTTCGGGTTTTTCTCCTAGCCCATGCACTTTTCGGTCTCGTTCAGGATTCTGGGAATACTGCTGATGCTGTTCAGCAGCGCGATGCTGACCCCCCTGGTATTTTCAATATTGGAAGACGATCACAACGTGATCGGGTTTCTCTCGGCGCTGGGCATCACGTTTTTCTCCGGGCTGTTGATGTGGTTACCGGTACGCAAGGCCAGCCACGATCTGCGAATCCGCGACGGATTCCTTATTACCTCACTGTTCTGGACGGTATTGGGGCTGTTTGGGGCGCTGCCCTTCCTCCTCACTGACGACCTTCAGCTAACCCCCCTATCGGCCATCTTCGAGTCTATTTCCGGCCTGACTTCATCGGGCGCAACGGTAATCGTCGGCCTGGACAACCTGCCAAGCTCAATTTTGATATATCGCCAGCTGCTGCAATGGCTGGGGGGCATAGGGATTATTGTCGTGGCCGTGGCCGTACTGCCAATGCTGGGTATCGGCGGGATGCAACTGTACAAGGCGGAAACACCCGGGCCGTCCAAGAACAGCAAACTGACACCAAGAATAACGGAAACAGCCAAGGTACTCTTCGCGGTATACCTCACTCTGACAATAGCCTGCGCTGTGACTTACTACCTGCTGGGTATGTCTGCCTTCGATGCTATCTGCCACTCATTTTCCACTATCGCACTGGGTGGATTTTCCACCCACGATGCCAGTATCGGCTTCTTTGAGAATGACTATATCCTGATGGCCGCCAGCTTTTTCATGCTGGTATCGGGCATAAATTTTGGACTGCATTACATGCTGTGGCACCGCAGAACATTCGCCGGTTATTTAGGGGACTCCGAAACAAAGTTCTTCCTGGCGGCGGTCGGCGTGTGCATCACCATCACCATCGTCTACCTGGTCTGGGAGGAAATCCACGGTCACCAGGAGGCGATACTACACGGAGTATTCCAGGTGATCTCCATCATCACCACGACCGGCTACTCCACTGAGAACCTGGCACTGTGGCCGGTCATGCTCCCTATCATGGCGATATTTTTCTCCTGCATGGGTGGCTGTGTCGGCTCCACTACCGGCGGCATCAAGGCCATGCGCCTGATGCTGATCTACAAGCAGGGCATCCGGGAGATGAAGCAGCTGGTGCACCCCAACGCGGTAATACCGCTGAAGATAGGCAGGCGCCGGGTAGAGGCCAGTATTGTGAGCGCCGTGTGGAGCTTTTTTGCCGTCTACACCTCGACATTTATTATCCTGATGCTGATGCTGATGGCGACGGGGCTGGATTTTCTCACATCATTCTCCGCGGTGGCTGCCGCCCTGAACAACCTGGGAATGGGGATAGCGGGGGTGACCGGGGACTTCGGCTCGATCAGCGAAACCGCCAAGGGTATCCTGTGTTTCGGCATGCTGCTGGGACGGCTGGAGATATTTACCCTGCTGGTACTGTTTACCCCGGCATTCTGGCGCAAATAGGCTTCAGCGCATATCGGGACGGGTCTGCTTGATCATATTGTAGGCCGCCTGTATTTCCTGGGAGCGCTCGGTTGCCAATTTGATCATGTGTTCCGGCACACCCTTTGCGATCAGCTTGTCAGGGTGGTTCTCGCTCATCCGCCTGCGGTACGCCTGCTTCAGATCGCGATCGGACACACTTTGCTCCACGCCCAGCGCTGCGTAGGCATCCTCCAGACTGGTGCCCGGTTGCGCGACGTAGCCATCCTTGCCATGAAAGTGCTCCTGGGCTTGCGCCATACGCAACAGCTGTTCAAGCCTGGCAGCGCCATACCCTATCAACACGGCAATGCGCTTGAGTGTCTCTTTCTCAGCGGGCTCGATGCGCTGGTCCGCCAGAGCCAATGAAACCAGAAACATCAACAGGGTCTGTTGCAGTTGGCGCTGCGGTCCACAGGTCTCCAGGAATGCCGATATGACCGGCTCCGGCTGGAAATCGTCGGCGGCACCTCTGCGGAATAACTCGATGCCCCGCTTGCGCTCCTCCGCCGTCAGGTTCATTTGCTGGAAAATCAGCTCGGTGTGCTGGATCTCCTGTTCCGAGACACGGCCGTCAGACTTGGCGACAAAGCCGGACAACTGGAAGGTGGTATCAAAGAAGCTGCTCTTGATCCGCTCTATATTTTCCGGCGAGCCGAATTTGAAGGCTTTAACCAGGCCCCGGTCAAAAAAATGGCCCACCGCAACACCCAGTAACAGGCCCGGAACGCCGCCTGTCATCAGGCCGATGAGGCCGCCGATTACCTTGCCGTAAAACAACATAGGGTTCCTGTTTCCTTTAATGCAGGGACTGGTTCTGAAAAACCCATCGCTTGAGCGCTGCTCATTTGCGAGTCACCGCGCCCCGGGTTGGATGGGAGAAATTCACTTTCAGGGAAAGCGCGTATTATGCCGCCAAAAGAGGCTGTATAATACCCGGCTTTTTGCGGCCAAAAAACGGGCGAACCAGTGTCTCCAGAAAAAAATAAAGTCACCACGTTTCAAGAACTTATCCTGAAACTGCAGCAGTTCTGGGCAGACCGGGGCTGTGTCGTGCTGCAGCCGCTGGATATGGAAGTGGGGGCCGGTACTTTTCACCCGGCCACCTTCCTGCGCGCGCTGGGCCCGGAAAACTGGAACGCGGCCTACGTTCAGCCCTGCCGCCGACCCACCGATGGTCGCTACGGCACCAACCCCAACCGATTGCAGCACTACTACCAGTTCCAGGTTGTCATGAAGCCGTCCCCGGCAGACTTTCAGGAGCTATACCTGCAGTCCCTGGCTGCACTGGGCGTAGACCCGACCATTCACGATATCCGTTTTGTCGAGGATAACTGGGAGTCCCCCACGCTCGGGGCCTGGGGCCTGGGCTGGGAAGTCTGGTTGAACGGTATGGAAGTGACCCAGTTTACCTACTTCCAGCAGGCCGGCGGTATCGAGTGCTACCCCGTAACCGGAGAGATCACCTACGGCATCGAGCGAATTGCCATGTACTTGCAGGGCGTGGACAGCATTTATGACCTGGTGTGGGCGGACGGCCCGGCGGGCAGGGTGACCTACGGTGATGTGTTCCACCAGAACGAGGTGGAGATGTCCCACTACAACTTCGAAGAGGCCGACGTCGATCATCTGTTCAGCCAGTTCGACCACTGCGAGGGCGAGGCGATTCGACTCGTCGAGAAGGGTTTGCCGCTGCCTGCCTACGAGATGGTTATGAAGGCCTCTCACATGTTTAACCTGCTTGACGCCAGGCACGCCATCTCGGTGACGGAACGCCAGCGATTTATCCTGCGGGTCCGCACCCTGGCCCGCGCGGTCGCCCAGGCCTATTTTGACGCCAGGGCGAAACTGGGTTTCCCCCTGGCGGCAGAAGCCCTGCGCCAGGAAGTGCTGGGCAACCTTCAGGCCGAGGCGCTTTAGATCATGACTACCGATACACTACTTGTAGAACTGGGCACCGAAGAGCTGCCACCCAAAGCGCTGAAATCACTGGGGCTGGCGTTTCGTGACGGCATTGTCCGCGGCCTGCAGGAGCGCAATCTCGCTTTCGGTGAGGTGCACTGGTTTGCCACACCCAGGCGCCTGGCCGTGCAGATCGAGGAAGTACAGTTACAGGCGCCGGATCAGGCGGTAGAGGCGCTGGGTCCCCCGCTGGCCGCCGCCCGAGACAAAACGGGCAACTGGACCCCGGCCGCCATCGGCTTTGCCAAAAAGCAGGGTGTGACGCCGGAAGAGCTGCAGGAGATTGACACCCCCAAGGGTTCTCGACTGGGCCTGCGCAGCACCAAACAGGGTGCCAGCGCCAGCGCCAGCCTGAATGACATCATCAGTAGCAGTATTCAGCAGTTGCCTGTTCCCAAGCGTATGCGCTGGGGTGCCAGCAAAGTGGAATTTGTGCGGCCCGTGCACTGGGTTATCGCTATGCTGGGGGAACGCTATGAACACGGCGATATCCTGGGGTTGGCCACCGGCAACACCACCCGTGGCCACCGCTTCCACAGCAGCGGCGATATCACGCTGGCGCGCCCCGAAAACTATGTGGCCGCCCTGGCAGAGGCCAGGGTAGTGGCGGGATTTGAACAGCGCCGGCAGATGATACGGGATCAGGTGGAAGTGGAGGCCAGCGCGCTCAAGGCCACCGCGGTCATTGACGAGGATCTGCTGGACGAGGTTACCGGCCTGGTCGAGTGGCCGGTCGCCCTTACCGGCTCCTTCGAGGAACGGTTTCTGGAAGTGCCTGCGGAAGCACTGGTCTCTTCCATGAAAGAGCACCAGAAATATTTTCACCTGGTGGATGAAACGGGCAAGCTCAAGCCAAATTTCATCACTGTCTCGAACATCGAAAGCAAGGATCCCGTGCAGGTTATCGCCGGTAACGAGCGCGTGATCAGGCCGCGCCTGAGCGATGCGGCGTTCTTCTTCGAAACCGACAAGAAAACAGCGCTGGAACAACGGGTAGCAAAACTGGAAAGCGTGGTATTCCAACAGAAACTGGGTACCTTGCTGGACAAAACAAAGCGTGTGGTAAATGTCGCATCGGGCCTGGCCGAACGCCTGGGCAGCTCTCCCGCACTGGCCGAGCGCGCGGCGCTGCTGTCCAAAGCGGACCTGCTCACCGAAATGGTGCTGGAGTTTGCCGACATGCAGGGCACAGCCGGCTATTACTACGCCCTGCATGATGGTGAAGACACGGAGGTTGCCGCTGCGCTTGCCCAACAGTACTGGCCCAAGTTTGCCGGTGACCGTCTGCCCGAAAACCCGACTGCCTGGGCTCTGGCCCTGGCGGACAGACTGGATACCCTGGTGGGCATTTTCGGCATTGGCCAGCCGCCTACAGGTTCAAGGGATCCCTTCGCACTGCGCAGGGCTTCACTGGCCGTTCTGCGTATCATGGTTGAACAGCAACTGGACCTCGACCTGCGCGACTGCCTGGAGCTCGCCGCTGCACAGTATCCCGACGGCGTGATTGCGCCCGGCAGCACAGAGCAGGTGTTCGACTACATGGTGGAGCGCTTCCGGGCCTGGTACGAAGAAGAGTCGATCCCCGCCGAAGTATTCAAGGCCGTGAGTGCCCGCAACCTCAGCCAGCCCCTGGATATCCAGCGCCGGGTCTACGCGGTAAATGCATTTACCGCGCTGCCAGAAGCGGCTGCCCTGGCGGCAGCCAACAAGCGTGTCGCGAACATACTGGGTAAGCTGGACAGTGCTCATCAATTTGGCGAAGTGAGCGCCGACTTACTTGTAGAGCCACAGGAAAAGCTATTGTCTGAGCAACTACAGTCACTAGCAACAGTCGCTCAAGGTCATCTCGAGGAGGGTGAATACACCAGTGCCCTGGCCTGTCTGGCGGACCTGAAAGAACCGGTCGATGCGTTTTTTGACGGGGTCATGGTCAACGCCGATGACGATGCACTGCGCGATAACCGCCTCAATCTGCTGAAGTCCCTGCGAGAACTTTTCCTGCAGGTTGCCGATATCTCGCAGTTGGTTGTGGGCAAGTAAATGGGCGGCAGCTGAGTTGTTGGCAGTACGCCAGTGCCGCTGCTGATCCTGGATCGCGATGGCGTCATCAACGAGGATTCGGATGACTACATTCGCGGCCCGGCAGACTGGCGACCCCTGCCGGGAAGTATTCAGGCCATTGCCAACCTGTCCAAAGCGGGCTACACAATAGCCATCGCCACCAACCAGTCCGGCCTGGGCCGGGGCTATTTCAGCCTGGACGAACTGGAGACCATCCACGCCGGTCTTTGCCGCGAGGTAGAGGAAATGGGCGGTCATATCGCCGGTATTTTTTACTGCCCCCACCTGCCGGGGGAGGATTGTGCCTGTCGCAAACCGGGCACCGGTTTGTTGCGCGCCATGGAGGCAGAGCTGGGACTATCACCCCGGGGGGCTATCTTTATCGGCGACAGCCTCAGGGACCTGCAGGCCGCCCGCGCTTTCGGTTGCCGGCCGGTACTGGTAACCACCGGCAAGGGTGCCGACACTCACCGGGTACTTCTGGGCGGAGAGGCGGCAATTGCCGACCCCGCCGCGATACCAGTGTATGAAGACCTGGCGAGTGCGGCCCGGGAAATACTGCGGAACGAACCCGCCCCAAAAAGCGACACATAGACCCCCGCCATCCACAATAAGCCACCGATTAACCCCCGGTTTGTTTTAAACTGGCAGTAATAACACCGGGTGGACCTATGGAACCAGATGTAAACCTGCTCATCGCCGCCGGCATAGCAGCCGCAGGTTGTGTCGCGATCGGCCTGATCATCGGCTTGCTGCGCGGTCACTTTGTCACCGATCGCCTGCGGGCAGAGCTGTCCGCCATCAACGACCAGCTCAAAACTGATCTGGGCGAGGCCAACAGCCACATTCGCGGGCTGACGGTGGAACTCGAACAGGGCCGCTCCCACCTGCGCGAAACCCTGGCCCGGCTGCGCGCCGCGAGTGAGGAAATATCGCAGGTGTCACATAAATACAACGCGCTGCAAAACCAGCACACGCGTCTCACAACCGAGCACCGGGAGCGCCAGGATCGGCACGATGAGCAAGTGCTGCTGCTCAACGAGGCACGCGATAACCTGAAACGGGAGTTCGAAAATCTTGCCAACCGGATTTTCGAGGACAAGGGCAAGAGCTTCACAAGCACCAGCCGCGAATCGCTGGAATCCCTGCTGAAACCGTTCCGGGAGCAAATCACGGGTTTCCAGAGCAGGATCAACGAAGTGCATTCGGAGTCGCTGCGTGGCCACACCGTGCTGGAGAAGGAGCTTCAGAAAGTACTGGAGGTCGGCCTGGAAATGAATACCCAGGCCAACAACCTGACCAGTGCCCTCAAGGGCGACAAAAAAACCACAGGCAATTGGGGGGAGGCACAACTGCAACGCACACTGGAGCTGGCGGGACTGCAGGCAGGGGAACACTATGACGCCCAGGCGAGCTTCAAGGACGATCAGGGAAAACGCAAACTCCCCGACTTTGTTATTCGCCTTCCCGACGATAAAAACCTGATTATCGACAGCAAGGTATCACTGGTGGATTACGACCGGGCGATATCCGCAGATACCGAAGAAGAACGCAACCTGGCCCTCAACGCCCATGCACAAGCGGTGCGCAACCATATCGACGACCTGGCATCCAAGGATTACGTTAACCTGCCCGGCATAGGCAGCCCCGACTTTGTACTTATGTTCATGCCCATAGAGCCGGCTTACATAGAGGCCATGAAACACAACAAGGACCTGTTCAACTATGGGTATTCAAAGGGTGTCATCATGGTTTCCCACACCACCTTGATGCCCATACTCAGGACCGTGGCCAACCTGTGGATGATCGAGCAAAGCAATAACGAGGCGAGGGAGATCAGCAGCAGGGCAGGGGATATCTACAACCAGGTCTGCCTGGTTGCAGAGCGACTGAACAAACTGGGGAATACCCTGAAGGCCGCCAACAACCACTACAATGATGCGGTGAGGGGGCTGGCTGGCCAACAGGGACTGTACGGTAAAATCGAGCGTTTCCAGCAACTGTCGACCAAGGCAAACAAGGAAATGACCGCACTGGAGCCGATTCACGCGGATATTGAGAACGACCGCCTGGAAGGGGCGGGCGCCGAGCCAGCCTCCCCCGAGATGGCTGGCAAGCCCGCTTCTCCGGCTAAACTCAAGCCGATCGGCTGAATACCCCGCTTACTTTTAGGGGCCGGGCACTTCTCGCAGCCGCTTCAACACCGCCGCAATCCTGACAGAGGCCGGGTCGCGCCCCTGTTCCACCAGTTCGCGTTCCAATGGATCGCCGTCAACCCGCTCTGAGGCCTCAGTGTAGCTTGCCTCTGCAACATCGAGGTTCGCAACAGCACCGGCAATACCGGCTCTCGTTGCACGCAGAGTGGCCAGTCGCTCAGCCACCGTATCGCTACCATTGCCAGCTCGCAACGGCCCGCCATTGACACGATACGCCGCCAGGATTCGCGACTCCCTGCGATGCTCCCTGATCTCGGCGACCAGCGTTCTGAGTGTCAGCTCCTCACAGTTGATCTGCTGTGCAATTGATGCCTTGCGCTGTTCCAGTCCTGCCAGCTGTAATTCAGTGGCGGCTATGTCTTGGGCGGCCAGTGACAACAGCTGCTCCGAGCGCTCGGCCGGGGTAATTTCGGAGATCTGCCGTTCCCGCTCCCGCAAACGGCGTTGTGAGCAATCCACCTCGCTCTCAAGATCCTTACGCGTTGCAATCAGGCTCGCAAGTGCGGCACGCCTGCGCCGCAACAGGTTCTCCGCATCGGCAATCTCCTGGCGATAAATTCGAATTACGTTGGCATCGGTAACCCGCTCGGCGCTTTCCCTTAACCCGGCACGAAACAGGGTGTTCAACTTGCCCATGATAGTCATTGAGTACGCCTCCTATTCCTGGTCCATTTCACGAATAATTTTCGTCGTGCGAGCTTCACTGATCTTGTTATGCAATCGATCAGACTCATGCTTGTCACGTATGGTTTTTGACATTGTGATAGTGGAAAACACCAGGAATGCAGAGCTGATCATGAAATAGCCCTTTACCACAAGCTCGCCGGGTAACAGGTAGATGCCCATCACAGTAGCGCCTACCGCTATGCCAAAAGACAGCTTGACGAAAAAGTCCCAGGCCGAAGTACTGCTGTTGAGTTCATATTGTTCCATGTCGGATACCTCCTTTGGTTTGTATCGACGTGGAAAAGTATTGTGAAGCACTGCGCCGGCGACAACAGGAACCGGCGAAGCAGCGCGGATTGCGACTGCAGGTAGCGACAGATGATACCGGGGCGATCAGCCGTCGGAACGGAGCTTCGCAAACCCCTTGTACTGCCAGTCTCGCAGGGCAATCACTGCGGTATATCCCCGGCGCTGCTCGAACGGCTTGCCTGAGTCCTCGCGATTGAGAACATCGAACTCGCGCGCCAAACGTTCCATCTTGCGGCGAAACTCGGCATTGGACGCCGCGCAGAGCATCCCGTTCAGAACCAGCAACTGATGGTCCTCCTGGCTGAAACGAGCCGCGAAAAAGTCCTGTTGGATAGTTTTGAGGAATACCTGCTGTATCGGCCCGTTTGGCAGCCAGCCAAAATTGGGGGCAACCAGCAGCTTGATCCTGTTGTTGGGCTGTAGTTCGATAACTGAGAGCCGATCCAGCAGGGCCAGCATCTGTATCAGCTGGTGCTCCTCAAATATATAAAACGCCAGTATGTCGTCGAACCGCCAGCGATTGAGTACACAGACCGTCACGACCAGTAGCCCGAGATCGTCCGCAATCTCTCGCTCCTGTTCTACCGTCAGCGCCTGCAGACGACCATCTGAACTGACCATCAACTGCAGCAGATCAGACAGGTCCATATTGCAAAGGCCGCAGATAGCGTCGATTTCAGCAAGCGTGAACTCCCGCCTGGAAAATTTACGCTTCACGGAAGACTCGGATAAGCCCATGCCCTGCGCAACACCGGCATAGGTTATGCGGGAAGATTTAAGTGCTGTTTTGAGCGCCTCTACCAGGGCTACTACCTGAGCCATCACACCACCCTTATCTGTAGAAAGTATCATTCCATGGTACCAAAGGTCTTGGAGGGCACTGCAACTGTTTATATAGTGGGACCCCGCGAACCGGATAGGTAGCATCACCTCTCCCCAAGCTGTTCGGAGTACAGCATGAGCTTCAGGCAAAAGGGTTTTATCCCCTACATCACGGTGGTATTTCTCAATGCCTTCGTCGACCTGGGCCACAAGATTGTCATCCAGAACGCGATTTTCAAAAGCTATGACGGCCAGGAGCAGGTAGTCCTCACCGCCATCGTTAACGGCCTTATCCTGCTGCCCTTTATCCTGCTTTTTTCACCCTCGGGTTTCCTGGCTGACAAATTCGCCAAACATCGCATCATGCGTTATTCCGCTTTCATCGCGGTCATCGCGACCCTGCTGATTACGTTTTGCTACTACCAGGGCTGGTTCTGGGCAGCGTTCGGCCTGACCTTTGCACTGGCGGTACAAAGCGCGATCTATAGCCCGGCGAAGTACGGATATATCAAGGAACTTGTTGGCAGCAGTAACCTGGCCTCGGCAAATGGCATTGTCCAGGCTATTACTATTGCCGGTATTTTGCTGGGTACCTTTGTATTTTCCATCCTGTTCGAAGGGCTGCTGCCTGAGGCCGGCACCACAAGCACCAGCGACACCATGTTGTACATTGCGCCCATTGGTTGGGTGCTGGTAGCACTGGCCAGCTTTGAATGGTTGACCACGGCATTTCTGCCCGACCGCCAGCAGGGCAGCACCGTTGAGTCGTTTGAACTGGCCCCCTATCTCAAACTGCGCTATCTGAGCCGCAACCTCGGCGTTCTCAACCACAACCGCACGATCTGGCTGTCTATCATCGGCCTGGCAACATTCTGGGCGATTTCCCAGGTCATGCTGGCTGCATTTCCGGCTTTCGCCAAGGAGGCGCTGGATATCACCAATACGATTATCATCCAGGGTATTCTGGCCTGTTCCGGTGCCGGCATCGTGATCGGGTCGCTGGTTGCCGGGCGCCTCTCCCGAAACTACATTGAAACCGGGCTTATTCCCGTGGGTGCCGTAGGAATAGCCATCGGCATTGCCGTGCTCCCCAGCCTGGAAAACACGATCAGCATGGGCCTGGTATTCCTGGTAGTAGGCGCTATGGGCGGTATGTTTATCGTGCCCCTGAACGCGCTGATTCAGTTCCATGCGCCGATAAAACGGCTGGGAACAGTACTGGCGGGCAACAACTGGATACAGAATGTTACGATGCTGAGTGCGCTGGTGCTGACAGTAATGTTCTCAATCCTCGGGATCGACAGCGTAGGCTTGTTCTATATTCTTACTGCCGCGGCAGTGATAGGCACGGGTTATACCGTGCGCAAGCTGCCACACTCCCTGGCCCGCATTCTTGCCACCGCGATACTGAAACGCCGTTATCGGGTGGATGTTATCGGCTTCGAGAACATTCCGCAGACCGGCGCCACCCTGCTGTTGGGCAATCATATTTCATGGATCGACTGGGCCCTGGTACAAATCGCCTGCCCCAGGCCAATACGTTTTGTGATGCTGAAGCGCATCTATGACACCTGGTACCTGAAGCCCTTCTTCAGGGCATTCGGCGTGGTGCCTATCGCGGCGGGGAAAAGCGAGGAAAGTCTGCTCACCATCAATGCCCTGTTGCGCGACGGCGAGTGTGTCTGCCTGTTTCCAGAAGGCGCTATCAGCCGCAACGGCCACCTGGGAAAGTTCCATAGCGGCTACCAACGAACACTGGAGGGCGTAGACGAGGGCGTGATTGTTCCTTTCTACCTGCATGGCCTGTGGGGCAGTAGTCTTTCGCGTGCCGACGAGGGTTTGCGCGCTGCGCGGGCCACTGATCTGAAGCGCGATATCATTGTGGCCTTCGGCCCTGCCTTGCCACTGGACACGACCGCGAAACAGCTCAAGCAAAAAGTATTCGAACTATCGATTACCGCGTGGCAGGCCTACAGCGAGGAATTGCCTCCTGTCCCACTGGCATGGCTGCGCGCTGCCAAACGCAACCCGTCACGTTTATCCGTGGCTGATGATTCGCGCAATGCACTCAGCAATCAGCAGATGGTGACCGCAGTCGCCGGACTGAGCCAACAGCTCAGCTCGTCTATCAAGAGCACTCACGTTGGCGTGCTTCTACCCTCCGGGGCTGCAGCGGTACAAGCTATACTGGCACTGCAGCTGCTCGGCAAGGCCGTGGCACCGCTGAATCACACATTGCCGGTCGCTACGTTCAGGGCATTTGTCCAGTTGTCGTCAGTGCAGCAGGTCATTACATCACGCACCTACCTGAAAACGCTATCGGCTGCTGGCACCGATACAGATAGTTTACTGCAGGGTTTTGAGCTGCTGTATATGGAAGAACTCTCCCGTGAGGCTCCCTACTGGCGGCGCGCACTCGATACATTGGCGTTCCGCGTACTACCTGCCGCCTGGTTTTATGCGCTTAAGGGACACAAGGTTGCAGCGGGGCAACCTGCCGCTATATTGCTCAACCACAGCGACACGTCCAACCCGCTGACGGTGCTGTTGTCACACCGAAATATCATGGTTAACTGCAAACAAATATCGGATGTGCTGAATACGCGAACAGACGATGTGATCCTGTCTTGCATCCCTGGCTACCACCCCATGGCGTTGACGCTCACAACGCTGATGCCACTGGTGGAGGGCATACCCATGGCTTGCCACGCGGATCCCACTGATGCCCTGGGTATCGCCAAAACGGTCGCCCGCTGTAACGCCACCGTGCTGCCGAGTTCCCCGGATACGCTGGGAAACTATGCCCGGAATAATCAGATTCATCCCCTGATGCTTGAATCGTTGCGATTGGTCGTGTGTGGTGGCGAGCGACTGCCCAATAAAGTAAGGCGGGAATTCGAACTCAAATTCGGTAAAAATATTTATGAAGGTTATGGAGCTGCAGAAACCACTACGGTAGCTACAGTGAATATCCCCGACGCCATGGACAGCACTGACTGGAAAGTACAACAGGGGAATATCCCGGGTTCCATGGGCATGCCTGTGCCGGGTACCGGCCTGAAAATTGTCAATGAGTTCAGCGGCGAGGAACTACCACTGGGGCAAGAGGGTCTGCTGCTGGTTTGCGGCGGCCAGGTCATGCCTGGCTACCTGGGAGCGCCTGAACAAACAGCTACTGCGATATTTGAAATCGATGGCCAGCACTGGTTCAGAACTGGCAAAAAAGCGCGCCTTACAGAAGAGGGCTTTCTCGTTCTGCACGGCTGACGGCCGGGGTGCGGCAAAGCGGTTGGCGCCAAACAGCCAAGACCAGACGCTTTTAGGGATTTATTGGCAGGTGGAAACGCAATAGTTTAGCACCACTGACCGCGGGACTGACATTGGCACTCCTGTTGAGTGCCTGTAGTGACGAACCTGTGCCACTCCAGTGCTACGCCGAGACCAACGCGCTGATAGAGCAGGTGAAAAAAATGTATCCGCGACAGATACGCTAAGCATAGCAGGCGAGATAGATCACTCACGTTTGGGCGGTGAGGCGGGCTCGCTCATGCCGCCAGCCCACGTACTGCTGGTATCCGACCCTGCGATGAACCTAACGGAGCCGTATTGGTTACGATTCGCGGCAGGCTCAGTTCGGAAACTCGGGCTGGCCGAAGGTAGCAAAAAATTTCGGTTCACTCTCGCGCAGTAAAGTGCCAATCTTGGCTCGGGCTATCACCAACCGAAGGAGCCCTGGTTATGAATCACAAATACATCCGGATTTCGTCAATTCGAGCATTATTTGCGTTACTGCTAATGACCGTCTTGCTGGTCGTCGCTGGCGCGGTTTCAGCGGAAGGCGCGCCTACCCCCACCTTCGACAACCTGGTGCCGGTCGAGGACCCGAAGATGGCGGTGGCCTATATCGACCCCGATGCCGACTTCAGCGTTTTCAAACGTGTGGCCATCCTGGACCCCATGGTGGCATTTCGAAGCAACTGGCAGCGCGACCAGAATCGCAGCCGATCGCGCAATGTCAGGGCCTCCGATATGGAGCGCATAAAGGCTGATGTGGCCGCCCTCTTTGAGCAGGTATTCACCGAGCGACTGGAGGCCGCTGGCTACGAGGTAGTCGATGTGGCGGGAGACGACGTAATGGTGCTGGCCCCGGCGATTATCGACCTGGATGTCACCGCTCCCGATGTCCGCGGCGCGGGCCGCTCGCATAGTGTCACCGCCTCGACGGGCGCCGCTACGCTATATATCCAATTGTTTGATTCAGTTACTGGCGATATTATTGGCCGCGCCGCAGACCGGCAGACCGCAGGCCGCGCCGGTGGGACACTAATGTGGAGCAACAGCGTCACCAATACCTCCGACGCGCGACGGATGATTGCAGGCTGGGCGGATACGCTGGTGGCGTTCCTGCAAGAGCACTATAAATAACCGGGTGTCCAGCCAGCAGCGGGGAGCTATCCCGCGCTGGCTATGGGAAGCGGGCGCGGCGCGCTAACTTCCCCCGGGTGCTGATAGCATAGAAAAAATCTCTCTATACATCCAGGTTCGCTACTGACAGCGCATTATCTTCGATGAATATCCTGCGCGGCTCAACATGGTCGCCCATGAGGGTGGTGAAGATCTGGTCCGCGGCGATCCCATCCTCAATAGTAACCTTCAGCATGCGACGTACCTCGGGATCCATGGTTGTCTCCCACAGCTGCTCCGGATTCATTTCGCCCAGGCCCTTATAACGCTGGATGCTGTAACCCCTGCGCGCCTCCGCCATCAACCAATCCAGGCCCTCGGCAAAACTGCGAGTGGCCAGCGTTTTTTCGCCGCGCTTGAAATAGCCGTCTTCATCGATCAGGGTATTGACGGTTTCGCCCAGCGCGATGAGACTGCGATATTCACCCGAGGCAAAAAACTCATGGTGATATTCTGTTTCGGACTCTACGCCGTGCGCCAGAAGCTTTACCACGGGGAAGTAGAGTTGCCGCTCCTGATCCTTGCGGACAACAACGGTATACAGACTACCCTTACTCGCCACAGTAAGTAAGCGCTCACTTAGCTGATCGCTGAACCGGGTAACTGCTTGCTCGTCTTTCATATCTTCAAGAGTCAGCGGCTTGCCGTAGACCATTTCCCATAACACCTCTGCAGTATACAGGCGGCTCAGGCGATCAATGGTCGTTGCCACCGAGCGATACTGGGTCACCAGCTCCTCCAGGCCACTGCCAGAGATCGGCGGAGCATCCGGGTTCACATAGATCGATGCGCCATCCAGTGCACCCTGGGTGAGGTACTGGTTAAGCGCTTCATCGTCCTTGAGATACTGGTGCTGCTTGCCCTTGGCAATCTTGTAAAGCGGCGGCTGGGCGATGAAGATATGTCCCCGCTCCAGTAACTCCCGCATCTGGCGGAAAAAGAAGGTCAGTAGCAGTGTGCGTATATGCGAACCATCGACATCCGCATCAGTCATGATAATGATGCTGTGGTAGCGAAGTTTATCGGCGTTGAATTCATCTTTGCCAATGCCGCAGCCCAGGGCGGTTACGATGGTGCCAACCTCAGCCGAACCGAGCATTTTATCGAAACGGGCTTTTTCGACATTCAGGATCTTGCCCTTCAAGGGCAGAATAGCCTGGAATTTTCGGTTTCTGCCCTGCTTGGCAGAGCCTCCGGCAGAGTCTCCCTCCACCAGGTACAGCTCCGAAAGTGCCGGGTCTTTCTCCTGACAATCCGCCAACTTGCCCGGCAAGCCTGCAATATCCAGGGCGCCTTTGCGCCGGGTCATCTCCCGCGCCTTCCGCGCCGCCTCCCGGGCTCGCGCCGCATCCAGCATCTTACCTACAACGGCCCTGGCCTCGGCCGGGTTCTCCATCAGGTAATCATTGAACTGGGTGTTCATGGTTTGCTCCACGGCGGTCTTTACTTCCGAGGAAACCAGTTTGTCTTTAGTCTGGGAGGAAAACTTGGGGTCCGGCACTTTAACCGAGATAATCGCTGTGAGGCCTTCGCGTGCGTCGTCGCCTGTGGTGTTAACCTTCGCTTTTTTCGCCATCCCTTCCTTTTCAATATAGGAGTTCAGGCTGCGGGTAAGGGCAGCCCGAAACCCCGCCAGGTGAGTGCCGCCATCGCGCTGGGGAATATTATTGGTGTAGCAGAAGATGTTCTCCTGGAATGATTCGTTCCACTGAAGTGCCACCTCAACCCCGATACCGTCGTCCGTATCAAATTGGAAGTGAAAAGGTCGATTGACGGGTGTCTTATTGACATTGAGGTAGTCAACAAAGGCCTGCAAGCCCCCATCATATTGATAAGCCTCTTCTTTTCCGCTGCGCTCATCCTTCAGAACTATGCGTACTCCGGAGTTCAAGAAAGCCAGCTCGCGCAGCCGCTTTGCCAACTGATCAAAATGGAACTTGATGTTGGTAAACGTAGCCGGGGAGGGCTTGAACCGAACGGTACTGCCGGTCACCTCGGTGAGGCCGATCTCTGCGAGCGGGGCATCTGGCACCCCATGGCGATACACCTGTTCGTACATTTTGCCTTCACGGCGAATAGTCAGAACAAGTTCCTCTGACAAAGCGTTAACTACCGAAACTCCCACGCCGTGCAGTCCACCGGAGACTTTGTAGGTATTGTCGTCGAACTTACCCCCCGCGTGCAGTACAGTCATAATAACTTCGGCGGCGGAAACGCCCTCTTCATGCATTTCTGTGGGAATACCGCGCCCGTTATCCGATACCGTCACGGACTCATCGGGGTGGATAGCAATGGAGATTTCGCTACAGTGCCCGGCCAGGGCCTCATCGATAGAGTTGTCGACCAGCTCAAACACCATGTGATGCAGGCCTGTGCCATCATCTGTATCCCCGATGTACATACCAGGGCGCTTTCGAACGGCATCCAGGCCCTTGAGAACCTTGATACTGGAGGAATCATAGTTGTGTTCGTCTTCACTCATAGCTTAACTCTCAAATGTTGCTTCTATTTATAAGCTGCCATATCACTATGACAATAATTTATGTGGTCTGCAGGGGGTTCCGGTTGGCTGTGACAGCTCCATGTTCCACGTGGAACATCGCCATATCCTTATTATCTTTCGGCCAGACTGCGGCGATGTCACCCCGGTCGACACAGGTGATAAACACCTGGGCATTCATCGACGCCAATAACTTACAGACCTGGCGACTGTGCTCCAGATCAAGCTCAGATGGGAGATCGTCCACCAGATAGGTACAAACGCCTTTCCCTTGCTCTGACATTAACTGCCCTTGCGCCAACTTCAGCCCGCAGACTACCAGCTTTTGCTGGCCACGAGATAATGTGTCTGCTGCCAGGCGGCCATCTATAAGCACCCTGATATCTGCGCGTTGCGGCCCAACATGGGTATAGCCCTGGTCTATATCGGAAGACCTGCTGTTTTCCAAGGCCGCTTCGTACGTCGATTGCCTGTCCCAGCCCTGCTGGTAGCGCAACTCAAGACCATCGCCAATCGAAGGCGCGAGCTGCTTTACTATGTCCGTGAACCGGGGCACCAACAAATTAAAGTATGACTGACGATATTCCGCGATAGTTGCACCTGACACCGCAAGGTCGCGCGTCCAGACCGCCAACTCTTGTTTGCCAATTTTACCATGCCGCAGCAGTTTATTGCGCTGTTTAATACACCTCTGGAAGCGCTGCCACTGCTCAAGAAATCGATGTTCCACGTGGAACACCCCCCAATCCAGATATCGCCGTCGGGCGCCGGGCGCTCCAGTCAGTAAATCGAAGCTATCTGCGGTTATGACCTGCAAGGGGAGGTGTTCTACCAACTGAGCAACCGACTTTACCTGGCTTCCGGCTACCTTGATAAGCGCCTCACCGGCCATTCCACGCTGGACGCCCAGGCTTATGCCCCCGGCGGAGGAGGTCCCAGCTTGCCCGAAAGCCACGCAACTGGTCTGGCCGTGGGTTATCAGGGATTTTACACTGCTGCCGCGAAAGGAGCGTGCCATTCCAAGCAGGTGAATAGCCTCCAATACGCTGGTTTTACCGCTACCATTGCGACCAAAAAACACATTGACCTGAGCCAGACCCTGCAGCGTAACCTGTTTCAGGTTTCTTACATGGTTAATTTGCAGACGGGTTAGCGACACGTTGGCCTGTGGTGCCAGGCCATGTGCTGACCTGGGGAAGAGGGGTATAAGTTCGGTTGACGTTACTACTGCGCCTCACTAGAGGCGCATGGGCATGACAACATAAAGTGAGTCGCCTGCTTCAGACTCCTCCAGCAAGGCACTGCTATTGGGGTCTGACAGGGAAAGTTGAACTCGTTCTCCGCTGAGTACCCCGAGTACATCCAAAAGATAGCTGACATTGAAACCCACCTCCAGGGAATCCCCCTGGTAGTCTACCGGCACGGATTCCTCTGCCTCTTCCTGTTCGGGGTTATTGGCCACTATGTCGAGGCTGTCCTTGGTCAATTTAAGACGCACCCCACGGTATTTTTCATTCGACAAAATCGCCGCCCGGGTGAAGGCCTGGCGCAACTCCAGCCGGGACCCCAATACTATCTTATCGGGAGACCGGGGCAGTACGCGCTGATAGTCCGGGAATTTACCGTCCACCAGCTTTGAGGTGAAGGTAAAGTCATCTGTAGTTGCACGAATGTGGTTGCTACCCATAACGATCGCGATATCTGCATCATCTTCCAGTAGCAGTCTTGCCAGTTCCAACACCCCCTTGCGCGGCAGGATGACCTGGGTGTCGTCGCTCGCGTCGATCGTGCCGGGTAGCGTACACAAAGCCAGCCGGTGACCGTCAGTGGCTACCACTCGCAATTGCTTACCCTTGATCTCCCATAGCATTCCGTTGAGGTAATACCTGACATCCTGCTGTGCCATCGCGAAGCCGGTTCGATCGATCAGCCGCTTGAGCTGCCCCTGCTTTATAGTGAACTGGTGCGTCCCCATGCTGTCTTCAACGTTAGGAAACTCCCGGGCGGGGAGTGTGGCCAGGGTAAACCTGCTGCGACCGGACTTTACCGTCACCTTACTATCTTGCGCGGTAAACTCTATGTCGCTGCCCTCTGGCAGGGATTTGCAAATATCTACCAGCTTGCGAGCCGGCACAGTGAGTTCTCCAGATTCACCGGCTGTGGCCAACTGGACTCGACCTACCAGCTCTACCTCGAGGTCTGTACCTGTTAAGGCCAGACGATCTCCGTCCAGCACCATCAATACATTTGCCAGGATCGGTAATGTCTGCCGGCGCTCGACCACACCGGCCACAAGATTCAACGGTCTGAGTAAGGCATCCCGCGAAATGGTGAACTTCATATAACTGACTTCCCTTCCCACTAATGGCGTTTGTTGTTGTTGATCGTCAACCAAACTGGCCTGTGGAGCTACTTATTAAAGGCTCCCCAAAGCTAACTGACAAAGGGTATCAAGTTGTGAGCGATCGCAACAGGTTTTTGTAATCTTCGCTAATATCGGAGTTACTTTCACGAAGTTCCTTGATTTTACGGCATCCGTGCAGAACTGTCGTGTGATCTCTGCCGCCGAAGCTATCGCCAATTTCAGGGAGGCTGTGGTTGGTCAATTCCTTGGCCAGGGCCATGGCAACCTGGCGCGGCCTGGCTACCGAGCGGCTGCGCCGACGGGACATCAGGTCCGCTACCTTGATCTTGTAGTACTCCGCAACGGTGCGCTGGATATTGTCCAGGCTGATCTGTTTATCCTGCAGGGCCAGAAGGTCCTTGAGGCTCTCCTTTACCAGCTCTACATCGATAGGCTTGCCTGTGAAGTGAGCGCTCGCTATCACTCTTTTAAGCGCGCCTTCTAACTCTCGCACGTTTGAACGGATACGCTGGGCGATGAAGAAAGCCGCATCCGGGGGCAGGTCGATGCGGGCCTGGGTAGCCTTTTTCATCAAAATCGCCACCCTTGTTTCCAACTCCGGTGGTTCCACGGCGACCGTCAGGCCCCAGCCGAAACGAGACTTGAGCCGCTCCTCGAGGCCGTCGATTTCCTTCGGATAGCGATCGCAGGTCAGGATCATCTGCTGACCACCCTCCAGCAGGGCATTGAACGTGTGGAAGAATTCCTCCTGGGAGCGATCTTTCTTGGCAAAAAACTGGATATCATCAATAAGCAGTGCATCCACCGAACGATAGTAGCGTTTAAAGTCACTGATCGCATTGAGCTGCAGGGCCTTGACCATGTCCGCCACAAAACGCTCGGAATGGAGGTAGACCACCTTGGCCTGCGGATTTTCCTGCTTCAGCGCATTACCCACAGCATGCATCAGGTGCGTCTTGCCGAGGCCGACACCGCCGTAGAGGAACAGTGGGTTATACGAATCGCCGGGGTTTTGTGCCACTTGCTTTGCAGCAGCCAGCGCAAGCTGGTTGGATTTGCCTTCAATAAAATTATCAAAGATATAGTTGTCTACAAGGTGGTGCTGGTGCTGCAGCCCGCCCACAACCTCAACCCTGCGCGCATTATTAGTCTTTGGCTGCGCGGCCCGGAAGGGCCGGGTGTCGGCTGAAACAGAATGACCGTTCATGGCCTGACCGGAAATTGCCGGTTGCATGCCCTGGGCTGCTTCTACGGGTGCTGCCACACGTGGCTCTACTCGGGGCATCTCCACCCGGGTTGTAGGGGTTCCGATTTCCAGGACTACGTCCATGACGGACTCACGCCCCAATTCCCTGACCAACTCCGAAATACGTTCAGAAAATTTATCAGCAACAAAATCCTTAATAAAACGGTTGGGCGCCAGCAACATGAGGCTGCGCCCGTCAATGCTGGCCTGCAACGGCCGAATCCAGGTATTAAACTGTTGTGACGGTAACTCGTCCTGCAGTCGATCCACGCACTGCTGCCACACTACTTCAGGCAAAATGAACCCCTTGATGCCGGTCGCAGGACCGGTCAATCTTATATAAATTATGAATGTTTTTGAGCCGCCTGCGTACTGCCAATTGTGCTGCTCCAGTGGCAGAATAATACGCTGCTGAAGCAGAGTTATCCACAAAAATAACCGACAAATGACCAAATTTATTTTGTATAAAAATCAGATAGCTAAGAAACTATTGGTTGTTTTTTAGCCGTTCTGTAAAACCTGGCCCGGGTACAGTTTTTACTGTGGATATCTTGTGTATATCTTCTGGGGAATATGTGGGTCGATTGCCGTAGGGCAGGCCGCCGCTGGACATGGCCAGAACTCATTTTCAGTGCGCCGGGGCACTATAACTCCCGGTGACTGCCACGCGATCCGGGCCACGGGTAATATTACCGCCACAGCGATTGAATTAATGCCGCCTTTTCACTAGAATACCCCACCTTTTTTCCAGTCATCGTCTACCGCTTATAGCTCAGGCTCAACCGGCAGCCTTTGACCAGCAATTACTTTGGAACCTTGCTATGAAAAGAACATTTCAGCCCAGCGTACTCAAACGCGCACGCACTCACGGCTTTCGCGCCCGCATGGCCACCAAAAGCGGCCGCCACATTTTGAACCGCCGTCGGGCCCGCGGCCGCAAGCGCCTGGCTGTATAACACAGACCGTTATGCCAGGTGTGCCGTCAGGCTTCAGGCAGCAGTTTTCCCAAAGCCAGGCGCTTACTAAAGGCCAGCGACTACAGCAGGGTTTTCGATAAGGCAGAAGCGAAAGCCTCCAGCAAATTCCTGCTGTTACTGGCTAGAGCAAATGAAGGCCCCGAGCATCGTCTGGGCCTCGTCATAGCTAAGAAAAACGTCCGCCTGGCGGTGCAACGCAATCGCATCAAAAGAGTGGCCAGGGAATTTTTCCGCTCTGTGCCGGAAAGCGACCCCACCATGGATGTAGTGCTACTCACGAGACGAGGCATAGACCAGTTGGATAATGCAGAACTATCCTCTATATTGCAGCAGCAGTGGCAGAAACTGAGCCGCAACATCCCCAAACCAGACCCGATACCCAGCCAGGACCGCTAATGCGTCGCTTGTTTATCTTTCTCATCGATTGCTACAAGGCCTGCCTGAGTCCTTTTATGGGAAACCACTGCCGGTTTTATCCAAGTTGTTCGAGTTACGCCCAGGATGCCATCGCCACACACGGTGTAATAGTCGGTTGTTATCTCGCCCTGCGCCGTTTGGCTAAATGCCATCCGTGGCACGAGGGGGGAGTAGATCCCGTCCCACCCTGCTCCCACCCACACTAAACCAAAGATACCACTATGGATTTGCAACGCTCATTGCTCATTGGTGCTATAGCCGTACTGTCTTTCATGCTGCTGACAAAGTGGGTGGACTTCAAGGACACCAGGATCAGTGCGCAAAACCAGGAGAGTACCCGCCTTAGCGCTCCGGACAGCCCGGTGCCTGAACTACCCTCTGCTGAAACAGCCCAGGCAGCAGAAGATCTGCCTACCATGGACGATGCCCCAGGGGTTACTGCAACTCCGGCAGACCCGGTCATCACCAATAGCGGGCGCATTGTCCGGGTCCAAACCGATGTTCTGCAACTGGCGATAGATCTGGAAGGTGGTGACATCATAGAGCTGACCCTGCCCGCCTACCCGGCCGAGCTGGACAATCCGGACGTGCCCTTTGTTCTGCTGGAGCAAAACAGCAATCGCACCTACATCGCCCAGAGCGGCCTGATCGGTACCGACGGTATAGACAAGGAGGGTAGACCGACCTACAAAAGTCTTTCTTCTATATATACGTTGCAAGACGGTCAAAATGAGCTGGTGGTAGATCTACAGTGGCAGGGTGATAACGGAGTGAAGATTACCAAGCGCATCACACTCACTCGTGGTGAGTATCTTCTGCGTGTCGACTATCTCGTAGATAACGCCAGCAGCAACCGGTGGCAAGCCAATATGTTTGGCCAACTGAAGCGGGACAGCAGCCCGGCGCCATCTGCCAGTTCTTCCGGGGGTATGGGCTTGAACCCGTTCCTGGGCGCAGCTATCACCCAGCCGGACGATCACTTCACCAAGTTTACGTTCTCGGATATGGCCGAAGAGCCTTTCAAGGCAACTATAACCGGGGGATGGATCGCTATAATCCAGCACTATTTCCTCAGTGCCTGGATTCCCGATGCTCAGCAGAACAACAACTACAGTACGCGCGTCACCAGCACTGGATTCAATATCGCAGGATTCACCACTCCCCCACTGGTGCTGGACCCGGGCCAACAGGGTGAGTTGGGTGCAGAGTTCTACGCGGGCCCCAAGGATCAGTATCGCTTGAAAGAGATCTCACCCTACCTTGATCTCAGCGTCGACTATGGCTGGTTGTGGTGGATCGCGCAGCCGCTGTTCTGGTTACTGACCAAGATACATTCCTTCGTCGGTAACTGGGGCGTTGCCATTATCCTGTTGACGGTACTCATCAAAGCCGCGTTCTTCAAACTGTCCGCAACCAGTTACCGGTCCATGGCCAATATGCGCCGGGTACAACCCAAGATGCAGGACATTCGTGAACAGCATGCTGATGACAAACAAAAGCAGTCTGCGGCGATGATGGAGTTATACCGCAAGGAAAAAATAAATCCCATGGGCGGCTGCCTGCCCATACTGGTTCAGATGCCGGTGTTTATCGCGTTGTACTGGACCCTGATGGAGAGCGTGGAATTACGCCAGGCACCCTTCATTCTCTGGATCAAAGACCTCTCGGTTATGGATCCCTACTTCGTGTTACCCCTGCTGATGGGCGCCAGCATGTTTTTCATGCAAATGCTGAATCCACCACCGCCCGACCCGATGCAGGCCAAGATCATGAAGTGGATGCCCATCGTATTCACTTTCTTTTTCCTGTGGTTCCCCGCCGGACTAGTGCTTTACTGGGTTGTGAACAACCTGTTGTCGATGGCACAACAATATGTCATCACCAAACAAATAGAAGCAGGAGCGGCTAAATCCTGATCAACCAGGATACTATCGCCGCTATCGCGACCGCCCCGGGCAGGGGCGGCATTGGTATTATCCGCATTTCAGGCCCCCGGGCGGTAGAGATAGGCTCGGCGATGACCGGGCTTGAACTCACGCCACGCCGCGCCCATTTCGCTACATTTTATGCCGAATCCGGCACACCGATAGACTCAGGCATAGCCCTGTTATTCCCCGGGCCACGCTCCTTCACAGGCGAGCACGTGGTGGAATTACAGGCCCACGGCGGCCCTGTTATTCTCGATCTGCTGCTACAGCAGGCGTGCCGCCGCGGCGCGCGACAGGCAGCACCAGGAGAGTTTTCACAAAGGGCATACCTCAATGACAAAATAGACCTGGCCCAGGCCGAAGCTATAGCCGACCTGATCAACAGTACAACCGAACAAGCCGCCCTCAATGCAACCCGCTCCCTGCAAGGCGAATTTTCGCGCAGGATCGACGAGTTGGTCGACAAGGTGACCCAGCTCAGGATATATGTGGAAGCCGCAATCGATTTCCCTGAAGAGGAGATCGACTTCATCGAGGAAGGGCAGGTCGGTAAGCAACTGGCAGCTATCATCGAGGGACTGGGGTTGGTACTTGCCCAGGCGCGTCAGGGCAGCCTGCTGCAGGAGGGCATGAAGCTGGTTATTGCCGGCAAGCCCAATGCCGGTAAATCCAGTCTGCTCAATGCACTGGCGGGTGCCGATACCGCAATAGTGACAGCCATCGCCGGCACGACCCGGGACGTACTTCGAGAACATATACAGATCGATGGTATGCCCTTACACATTGTAGACACGGCAGGCTTGCGCGACAGTGAGGATGAGGTAGAGCGCGAGGGCATACGTCGGGCCTGGCAGGAAATGGCCTCAGCAGACCGAATCCTGTTGGTGGTGGATGACAGCGATCCGGCCAGCGATGACCACCCCGACACTATCTGGCCGGAACGCCATCAACACCTGAGCAGGTCTATACCCGTTACCACCATCCACAACAAATGCGATCTCTCTGGCCACGCTCCGCTGTTGAGCACCAACAAGGATAGCGCTACCGTTATACTCTCTGCCAAAACTGGCGCCGGTATGGACCTGCTGCGGGAACACCTGAAGCAATGTATGGGTTACCAGAGCGAGGGGGAAGGGAATTTCAGCGCCAGGCGCAGGCAT
Source organism: uncultured Gammaproteobacteria bacterium (assembly GCA_963765545.1). GTDB lineage: Bacteria > Pseudomonadota > Gammaproteobacteria > Pseudomonadales > Halieaceae > JARRPM01. Next base: position 314,853 of record CAVXWW010000008.1, read on the forward strand.
TTGCAGGCGCTTGAGGCCGCTGCGCTATGCCTCAGCAACGGCAAGCAACAGCTGACCGAGGCCGGCGCAGGGGAGCTATTGGCGGAAGATTTGCGCCAGTGCCAGATCAACCTCGGTGAAATTACCGGCGCGGTCAGCAGCGACGAATTACTGGGAAAAATCTTTTCCAGTTTCTGTATCGGAAAGTAGCGAGTCACTGTACACAGACAAACCCCTGCTTTTCCACAGCCAGCTACCGCTGCCAGACACATACACACTCATTATTACCGGGCTGTACACAGCCATACCCGCAGCGATGCCCTGTTCAGAACCAGTGGGGAAAACACCGGTATAAATACAGCACCTGGCACTGGTTTGCCTGTGGGCTAAAACGCCTGTTTTCCAAGGCGTACTTCTATCCACAAAAAAAGACCGGTAATCCACCGTTACCACACCCCATTTCAACGCCGGTTTCAGGGATTTCAGCTCTACTTATCATCGCTTTATCCCCCTGATTTATATAGCATAAAGGCGCTTATCCACGGCAAACAGGTCCCCTAATAATAATTACAACAATAGTTCTATATATACATATCTATATATATTTAATTAATAATTAAGTAACTAACACGCGGTGGAAAACAAAGTCTATTCCTGTGCCGGTCCCGGATACTGCTCACGCAAAATTCGCTTCAGTACCTTGCCACTTGGATTGCGTGGAATCTGCTCGACAAACACCGCCGCTTTCGGCAGCTTGAATCTTGCGATTTTGCCACTGCAATGTTCCAGCACCTGTGCTTCAGTCATGGACGGTTCTGACTTGACGACAACGGCCAGGGGGCTTTCACCCCACTTGGCACTATCCTGGCCGATGACGGCTGCATCACTGATGCCCGGGTGAGACAGCAGGACGTTCTCTATTTCCGCCGGATAGATGTTTTCTCCACCGGAAATAATCATGTCCTTGATACGGTCCTGGATGGTGACAAAGCCCTCATCGTCCATGACCGCCATATCGCCGGTGTGCAGCCAACCGTCAACAACGGTTTCAGCTGTGGCCTTGGGTCTGTTCCAGTACTCCAGCATGTTGTGGGGGCCGCGCACCTGAACTTCTCCAGCCTCACCGCGGGGCAGTTCCGCGCCTTGCGTATCGGCGATCCGTACCTGGGTGTGGAAAAAGCATTTTCCGGTAGACCCGACCTTGCGCCTCGCATCATCCGGTCCGATCAGGCAGGCGGGTCCGCAGGTTTCGGTCATGCCGTATACCTGGTGGATCTCAATACCGAGCTCCATGTAGGCATTGATCGTTGTGACTGGAAGCGGAGCGGCACCGCTTGTGATTGAACGCAGGCTGGTCCAGTCAAAGCGCTGGAAATCCGGCACCTGCAGCATGAAGCCCAACATGGCCGGTACGGCCAGCGTGGTGGTGATCTGCTCCGTTTCTATCAGGGACCAGGCTTTCTGCGGGTCAAAATTTCTCAGGATCACCAGGGTATTCCCCTTGTAGACCGAACAGATCATCGGGGTGAGTGCGCCCACGTGAAATAGCGGCAGCAGAATCATGTACTTGTCAGCCAGATGCATCTCTGCGGTATTGGCCAGGGTCAGCAGCGCCCAGAACACCGTCTTGTGAGTGTGCACTACACCCTTCGGGTGGCCGGTAGTACCCGAGGTGTACATGATAAAGAGTTTGTCATCCTCGGCGGCCTTGGCAGTGGGCTCAGCCTCACTGTTTCCGGCCAGAACCTCCTCATAGTCGAGTGCGAAATCCGGTGTCGGATCGCCAATGCAGATCCAGTGCTCGATATCGCTGCCGGCATCTCCCCGGGCGCGAATCTCCGCAACCGCAGGAGCAAATTCCGCATTGAAAATAAGCGCTTTTGCTCCACCGTCCTTGAGTATGAAAGCCAGTTCATCGGCAGTCAGGCGCCAGTTCAGCGGCATCAGTACGACGCCGGTTTTTGCCGGACCAAAAAAACATTCAAGGAATTCGTGCCCGTTGTGTACCAGCAACGCAGCCCTGTCGCCATGTTTCAGTCCCAGGGATGCCAGTGCAGCGCTGCACTGGTTCGCCCGGTCATTGATTTGGGTGAAGGTAAAGCGCTGATGTTTTTCAACATCGAACAGGGCTTCCTTGTTGGGATTGAGGTAGGCTCTGGTTGTTAGCGAGTCGCCAATGTTGAATCCGGAGGTCATATCGTTAGGCATACAGCTAGTCTCTTGTCTGAAAACTGATTTGTTATTGTAGTAGGCAATCGTGCCACCGTCAGTTGCCAGCCGGCTCATTTGTTATCAAGTGAGTGACAATCGTAATATAGTAGGTCTCCAGTTTTGCAATCTGTCCATCACGCCGCAGGGATAACCCATGAGTACACTGTCATCGCCAATACCGCTGCGTATAGACATCGTGTCCGATGTCGTCTGTCCATGGTGCATTATTGGCTACAAGCAATTGCAGCGAGCACTGCTGCAGCTGGAGGATGTGTTTACGGTGGATCTGCACTGGCAGCCCTTTGAACTGAATCCGAATATGCCACCGCAGGGCCAGGAACTGCGCGAGCACCTGGCACAAAAATACGGTACCAATCCGGAGCAGAGTCGCGGCGCGAGAGCCCGCCTGACAGAGTTGGGTGATGACCTGGGTTTCACCTTCGATTATTTCGACGGTATGAGAATGTATAACACCTTTAAGGCTCATCAGTTACTGCACTGGGCAGCTGAGCAAGGGAAACAAACCCCGTTAAAACTGGCCCTGTTCGACGCTTTTTTCAGCCAGCGTGAAAATGTGGGTGATAGCCAGTCCCTGGCGAGTGTGGCGGGCCGGGTGGGCCTGGATCCGGTCGCAGCACTCGAGGTACTTACAACTCAGCGCTACGCTGCAGCGGTACGCGATGAGCAGGCTCGCTGGCTGGACAGGGAAGTACATGCGGTTCCCATGTTTTATTTCAACGACAGCTACCCGGTTCCGGGTGCGCAGGAAGCGCAGACGTTTGTCCGGTTTCTGGAAAAACTCCAGCAGAAAATGACACGCCCGATTGCCCGGTGAGAACGATGCACAAGGTGGCGGCACTTAAATAACTGAATAATTTGCCAGTCCTGGTGTGCTGGAGTAAGGAGTTCGATGCAATGAAAGACAGGATAGACATAAGTGTAGAGGGCGGCGTCGCGGATGTGCGACTGGTGCGGGGCGACAAAATGAATGCGCTGGACGAGCGTATGTTTTCCGCCCTTGCGGAAGCTGGCCAGCAGCTGGCCGCAATGAAGGATGTCAGGGTAGTTGTGCTGTCTGGCGAGGGTCGTGCATTTTGCGCCGGACTGGACATGGCCAACTTCGCCGGCATGCTGGATTCTGACAAGCGCCAACAAGATGACACAGCGGTTGCAGACACCCCCGGCGGGCTGGCACCGCGTACCCAGGGCATTGCCAATGGCCCCCAGTACGCCGCGTGGGTTTGGCGTGAGCTTCCGGTACCGGTTATTGCTGCGGTGCACGGTGTCGCTTTTGGTGGTGGATTTCAGGTTTGTCTTGGCGCAGACATTCGCTACGCGGCGCCCGGTACCCGGTTTTCGATAATGGAAATCAAGTGGGGCCTGGTGCCTGATATGGCGGGTACCCAGCTGATGCGAACCCTGGCCCGAGATGACGTTGTGCGCGAACTTACCTATACCGGCAAGATTTTTTCCGCTGAAGAGGCACTGGAGTATGGTTTTGTTACCCGCATTTGCGACGATCCGTACGCACAGGCCATGGTCACTGCCAAAGAAATCGCGGCGCGAAATCCCGATGCCATGCGGGCCAATAAGCGACTGTTCAACGCAGCTCACGACCTGTCGCCGGAGCAGGGGTTGCAGATGGAGTCCGAAGAGCAGGATCTTATTATCGGATCACCTAACCAGATCGAGGCTGTGATGTCCGAACTGGAGAAGCGGCCGGCAGTTTTCAATGATTAGGAATTTTAGTCGGTGTTCGGTGCGCCGTCTGGTTTGGTTGCCAGCAGAGGCGCCCGAAGCGTAGCCAGCCGGTGGGAACCCACTCGGCTGGCCTGCAGGGAACTACAGTAGCGGGGCGATTACCAGGCTGACAATTGCCATCACGTTGATGAGGATATTCATCGACGGGCCGGAAGTGTCCTTGAAGGGGTCGCCGACAGTGTCGCCTACCACCACGGCGGCGTGGGTGTCGGAACCCTTGCCACCCAGGTTGCCTTTTTCAACATATTTCTTGGCGTTGTCCCAGGCACCACCGGCATTGGCCATCATCAGTGCCATCAGGACGCAGCCCAGCAAAGCACCACCCAGCATGCCGCCTAAAGACGCCGCTCCCAGACCAAAGCCGACCAGCACCGGTGCCGCAACTGCAATCGCGCCCGGCAGGATCATCTTGCGCAGGGCCGCGGTGGTAGCGATATCAACACACTTGGCGGTGTCCGGGTCGGCGGTGCCTTCCAACAGGCCGGGTATTTCACGAAACTGCCGGCGAATCTCATTAATCATATCGAACGCCGCTTCGCCAACCGCTGTCATGGTGATTGAGGCGATCAGGAAAGGAATGGTGCCACCTATGAACATACCCACCAGTACCACGGGGTTTGTTATCTCCAGCGAGAAGCCGGGGTTGTGTACCGAGACGGTTTCGACATACGCCGCGATGATAGCCAGTGCTGCCAGCGCTGCTGCGCCGATCGCGAATCCCTTGCCGATTGCAGCAGTGGTGTTACCGACCTCATCCAGGCCATCGGTAATGGCGCGGGTCTCTTTACCCATGCCCGCCATCTCGGCAATGCCACCCGCGTTGTCTGCAACCGGGCCGTAGGCGTCGATCGCCATGGTGATACCCACCGTGGCCAACATCCCGACAGCGGCGATACCGACACCGTACAGGCCCGCCAGCTCGGTAGACGCATAGATAATGCAGGACAGGAACAGGATGGGCAGTACCACTGACTCCATACCAACAGCGAGCCCGGTGATCATGACCGTCGCAGGGCCGGTTTCTCCGGACTTGGCGATTTTGCGCACCGGGCCGCCGCCGGTGTAATACTCGGTAATCAGGCCTATGAGTACACCACCCACCGCACCGCTGACTACAGCCCACCAAACATTGGAATCCAGGCCCATCGCCTCGATCATGAACCATGCCATAGCGGCGAAGATCACGGGCGCCAGCAGCGTGCCGGAGCGCAGGGCCGCTTCAGGCGCAGCATTGGATCGCATGCGCACAATAATAATCCCGCAGATAGAGGCCAGCAGGCCTATGCTCGCCAGGGCCAACGGCAGGAACATCATCCCCGAGCGAATTTCCAGGGCCATGGTGGATGCTATGGCGATACAGGCGATCATGGAGCCGCAGTACGACTCAAAAATATCGGACCCCATACCGGCGATATCACCTACGTTATCGCCTACATTGTCAGCAATTACGCCGGGGTTGCGCGGGTCGTCCTCGGGAATGCCGGCCTCGATCTTGCCCACCAGGTCGGCGCCGACATCAGCGCTCTTGGTGAAGATGCCGCCACCTACCCGGGAGAACAGGGCGACAACTGATGCGCCCATACCAAAACCGTGTATGGCGTGGGCAGTGTGGGGGTCGCCCCCGAAGTACCAGTAGACTGTTCCCAGGCCGAGCAGACCCAGTGATGCGACACACAGGCCCATCACGGAACCGCCGTAAAATGCTATAGACAGGGCAAGTCCCTGGCCATGATTGTGGGCAGCCACGGCAGTGCGCACGTTGGCTTTGGTGGCGGCGTACATACCCAGGTATCCGGCGGACGCCGAAGACACAGCGCCGGCGACAAACGCGATAGCGGTATTCATGCCCAGCGGCGAGACAAAAATGGCTACCAGCAGTACCAGTGCAAACAGGAAGAGCATTTTGTACTCGCGGGCCATGAAGACCATCGCACCCAGGTGTATCTGCTCGCCGATTTTGAGCACCGCGCCATCGCCATGGTTGTGTCGGCTCATGATGTGATAAATGATAAAAGCGACCCCAAGGCCGGCCAGGCCCAGGATGGGAGGTAGGGTGAAAAATTGGGTCATATCCATAGTTTCTTTCCCTTATTTATTATTACATTTGTCACAACATGCTACCTAAATAGGAGTGCGGGTGACAAGCGACAATGGCCACCGCAAAAGCCGCAAACACAGGTATACTGTGCGGCCCCGATCGGGCACCAACCGTCCGGGGAGAGGTCGGCCGCCTTGAAACCGACCCGGCATATGTAGCAGCTGACAGTGGAGATTCTCTTGGCCTGGTTATTTGTTTTCCTGGTGGTGGTCGTTGCCGTCACCGTATTCCATCTGCGCGGGCCGGACCTGCGCCAGTTCGATTCCCCCCTGGGCCAGCGTTTTCCCGGCACCCCGGAGCCCAGTGACGAGCACGATGCCGTGGTGGCAGCCCTTGCGGTCAATACCGGCCCTATCCAGCGGGCTCCACGCCGAAAACGCCTGCCCCTGATCCGCGAGTACATGGATAACATGGCCAATGGTCTTGATTTGGCGGCGACCATCACTCCTGTAGATGCCTGCGGCATACCGGCGGAGTGGGTTATAGCGCCAGGCGCAGACCCGACTCGCAGGGTGCTGTATATCCACGGCGGGGCGTTCATGATGGGCAGCCCACTTAGCCATCGCAATATCACTAACCGATTCTCCGAAGTCAGTAATGCAGCTGTGCTGGTCATTGACTACCGCCTGATGCCGGAACATCGCCGCATGGCCGGTATCGAGGATTGTCGCACTGCATACGTCTGGCTCATCGATAATGGCCCTGATGGCCCCGGATCGGCGAGTAAGGTTTTTGTTGCAGGGGACTCGGCGGGGGGGAACCTGACCCTGTCGCTGATCGCGTGGATACGGGACCAGGCGATTCGCCAGCCCGACGCCGCTGTTGCATTCTCGCCGACTACCGATGCTACCTTTGCCTCTCCGACAGTGCTGCGAAATATGGAGACCGATGCGATGCTTGGCCCCATGTTCAGGGACCTGGCAAAAATTCCCCGACCGTTTTTGTGGTGGTTCTCGTGGTTCCAGAGTCGAATCACTCCCCGCAGCCCCGTGGTATCGCCGCTGTTCGGTGATCTGTCCGGGCTGCCGCCCACTCTGGTGCAGGTCAGCGAAGCGGAAATTCTCTATGGTGATTCCGTGCGTTATGTCAATCGCGCCATCGCAGCGGGCTCCAGTGCGCAGCTGCAGAGTTGGCCGCACATGGTACATGTCTGGCAAATGTTCTACCCGCAGCTGACCGAGGCTAGGGAGGCCTGGGATGAGGTCGGCAAGTTTATAGCCCGGATCGATTGATTGGCTTCCCGGGATAGCTTTCGATGAAACACGCCGAGGGTAAATTCGAGGGCGCCCGGGGGCTGTCGATCTATTACCAGTACTGGTTACCTGACAGCGCCCCGAAAGCCTTGATGCTTATCGTTCATGGCGCGGGCGAGCACAGCGCGCGTTACCTCGGTTTCGCCCGCTATTTCACCACCCAGGGTTACCTTGTTGCGGCGCTGGACCACCCGGGACATGGCAAGTCCGATGGTAGCTATGGCCATCTCGACCGGTTTGACGACTGTCTCGTCACCCTGTCCATCTTCCAGCGCAAATTAGCCGCGGAATTTCCGGACCTGCCCCGTATCCTGGTTGGCCACAGTATGGGTGGCCTGATCAGCAGCCTGCACCTGCTGGAACACCAGGACGCGTATACAGCCTGTGTGTTGTCCGGCCCGGCAATCCAGACCGAGATAGAGCCGGGTTATTTTGAGCTCTTGCTTATCCGCTGCCTGTCAGTGGTGATGCCCCGCGCGGGGGTGTTGCAGCTGGATGCCGCGGGCGTCAGCCGCGACCCGGAGGTGGTGGCAGACTATGTCAGCGATCCGCTGGTTAACCACGGTAAAATGAGTGCTCGCATGGTGGCAGAGTTGTTCGGGGGGATGCGGCAGATACAGGCCTCAGCCTCGCGCATATCCCTGCCCATGCTTCTGCTTCACGGTGAGGGTGACACCATGGCCGCGCCGGCCGGCTCGCGCTTTCTGCACGAACAGATCAGTTCTGCGGACAAGACCCTGGAGATTTTGCCCGGGCTGTTGCATGAGATCTTCAATGAGCCCGAGCGCGAGACAGTCTTCGCCAACATGTTGGCGTGGTGCGATGAACGCCTTCCGGCGCCCTGAAATCCCCGCTTAGTGCGTGCACTATTCACGGTTTGGTCATTGGGCAGCGGTATGCGCCCTGTCTGCTCGCACCCATTCCAGAAACCGGTGCACGCCGTCAATACTGTGCTCAGTGCGCAGTGAATGCATGATATCCCATGCGTGTTCTGCACCTGGCATCTCCACGTAGACCACGGGCTGTTTTGATACCTCCCGCAACTTGGTACTGAATACCCGTCCCTCGCTGACGGCGGCCAGGCTGTCGTGGGTGCCGTGCAGCACCATGAACGGTGGAGCGTCCGGGTGAATCTGGGCAACCGGTGAGGCCAGGTCCCACAGCGCCGGGTTGTCCTTGACCGATTCGTGCAGCACTTTCCCGGTGAGGAAGCGTTCGTAGATGCGGCGATTGGGGTGCTGGTCGTAGCGCACCAGGAAATCGTAAATGCCGTAGAAGGGCACACAGGCCTGTACCGATGTATCTGTGCCAGGGTTGTCCAGCTGAAGCTCTGGCCGGTTTGCTGTCAGGCCCATCAGCGCAGTCAGGTGACCGCCGGCGGAGCCTCCTGTGACCGCTACGAAATCCGGGTTCATACCATACTCGTGGCCGTGTTCGCGTATCCAGCACAGGGCGCGTTTGCAATCCTCCAGATGGGTGGGAAAACCCACGCTGGGGCTCAAGCGGTAATTAGCCGCGACGCAGATCCAGCCCTTGCTGGCCAGGTGGTGCATGAGGGGCTGTGCCTGGGAGCCCTTGTCACCTATCATCCAGGCGCCGCCGTGGATCTGTAACAGTACCGGGCAGCCCTGTTCCGGCAGTTGCGCCGGAAGGTAGATATCCAGTTGCTGGCGCACTCCCGCCGGGCCGTAGGGAATGTGTCTGATAACCTCGACGCCGGGCCGCCCTTTGGTCATGGGCCGGCGCCAATCCGAGAAGCGGACGGTGTCGCGCAGCAGGTGGCTGCTTTGAGGCAAGATATGATTGCGGTAGCCGCTTCCCAGGCCGGTCTGCAGTGCATTTTCAACGGTGGGGCCAGCTTTGGTGCTCATCCAAATACTCCATACCAGGCCCGCCCAGGTTCCGATAAGCACCAGCATGGCAATGCTACCCAGGCTTGTTTCCAGTGCGCCGGCGCTGGCCAGGGTCCAGGCCATTACAATCTGCAGCGGCAGCCAAACCCATGCCAGCTCGGTCGCCACAAGTGCCGTACCGAATACTGCCCAGGGAACTGTGCGGCGTGGCACGGAGCGCGGGGTGAACACCGTCGCCATTGATACGAGGTTGAAAATAGCCAGCGCGGCCAGTAACCAGTCCATGTGTAAAACTCCTGCAGCGATCTGTCTAAATAGTGGGTGTCGGCACGATGCGCCCGCTGATATGCGGCGTCACTGTACACAAGCCCCACGGGACTGTCTAAAACCGGGGCCTGCCCCGGCGGCGAACAAATTTTGAACAACCGGCCCCGGCCACGTATAATCGCGCCCCCTTGACGAGAACGCCCTACCTGGCGAGGCCAGCACCCGTGGAGTACCCGCAGCAGTTTGACGTGATAGTAATCGGTGGCGGCCATGCCGGCACCGAAGCCTGCCTGGCCGCGGCGCGTATGGGTTGTCGCACACTGTTGCTCACCCACAGTGTCGATACCCTGGGCCAGATGTCCTGTAACCCGGCTATTGGTGGTATTGGCAAAAGCCACCTGGTGAAGGAGGTAGACGCCCTTGGCGGCGCGATGGCGCGTGCGACCGATAGGGCCGGCATCCAGTTCCGGGTACTCAATTCCCGCAAGGGGCCGGCGGTGCGCGCCACCCGGGCCCAGGCTGATAGGGTGTTATACAAGAACGCCATTCGCCAGATTCTCGAATCCCAGCCCAAGCTCTCGATATTTCAGCAGGCTGTCGATGACCTGTTGATTGAGCAGGGCAGGGTGGCCGGCGCGGTTACCCAGATGGGACTGACGTTCCGGGCCCCGCGGGTGGTATTGACCAGTGGCACCTTTCTGGGCGGCAAGATCCATATCGGCCTCGAAGCCAGTGCTGGCGGCCGCGCCGGGGATGCCCCCTCCATTGCCCTGGCCCAGCGGCTGCGTGAACTGCCATTCAGGGTTGAGCGCCTGAAAACCGGTACGCCGCCGCGCATCGATGCCCGCAGTGTCGATTTCAGCGCACTGGATCAGCAGTGGGGCGACACCCCTGAGCCGGTGATGTCCTTCCTCGGCAATGTTGAGGAACACCCCGAGCAGCGTTGCTGCTGGGTGACCTATACCAACGAGACTACCCACGAAATTATTCGGAAGGGCCTTGACCGTTCGCCGCTGTTCTCAGGTGTAATTGAGGGCGTCGGGCCGCGCTACTGTCCCAGCATCGAGGACAAGATTCATCGCTTTGCGGATAAAAGCGCCCACCAGGTATTTATCGAGCCGGAGGGCCTGACCACCAGTGAGCTTTACCCCAACGGTATTTCTACCAGCCTGCCATTTGATATCCAGATAAACCTGGTGCGCTCCATCAAGGGCTTTGAGAACGCCCATATCACGCGGCCGGGTTACGCCATCGAGTACGACTTTTTCGATCCCCGTGATCTCAGCAGTTCGCTGGAAACCCGCGCCGTCCCGGGCCTGTATTTCGCCGGCCAGATCAATGGTACCACCGGCTATGAAGAGGCCGCAGCACAGGGCCTGTTGGCGGGGCTTAACGCCGCACTGGCGGTGCAGGGTCGCGAACCCTGGTGCCCGCGGCGCGATGAGGCGTATATCGGGGTGTTGGTCGATGACCTGATTACCATGGGGACCATAGAGCCTTACCGGATGTTTACCTCCCGGGCGGAATACCGCCTGTTGCTGCGCGAGGATAACGCGGACCTGCGCCTGACTGAACGCGGCCGGAACCTGGGCCTGGTGGACGATGAGCGCTGGGCCCGCTTTGAGCGTAAGCGGGAGGGGATAGAGCGCGAGAACAGCCGCATGGCCGCAACCTGGATTCACCCGGGCACGCCGCAGGCGGATGCACTGGCCGGCAAACTGAAATCACCCCTGGGCCACGAGTACTCGATGGCGGATTTGTTGAAGCGCCCTGAACTGGGTTACGCCGACATAGCCGGTCTCAAGGGCGAGGCGAGCAGTGACCAGCAGGTGGCGCAGCAGGTAGAGATCCAGGCCAAGTATGCCGGCTATATTGACCGGCAGCAGGAGGATATAGAGCGTCTGCGTCGCTATGAAAATACCCCGCTGCCTGCCGACCTGGATTTTGACGTGGTGGCCGGACTGTCCAACGAAGTGAAGCAGAAGCTGGCCGAGGTGAGGCCGGAAACCCTGGCCATGGCCGGACGTATCCCGGGGGTTACCCCGGCCGCTATTTCCCTGTTGCTGGTTTACCTGAAGCGGCGGGGCACGCTGCAAAGCAGCACGCCCGCAGCCCCCGCCGGGTTTGCCAGCCGGCACCAACAGGGCTGAATTGGACGCCCGTTTGCTTGACCAGCTGCAGCGCGGTTGTGCGGCCATGGAGCTGGAGGTAGGCCCCGACCAGCAGGAGTTACTGCTGGCTTATCTCGAGCTGTTACTCAAGTGGAACAGCGCCTACAACCTGACCGCAGTGCGAGAACCGGCGCAGATGGTGACCCGGCACTTGCTGGACAGCCTGGCAATAGCGCCTCACATTGGCCGGCAGAAAGAGGGCCGGGAGAATATAATTGATGTCGGAACCGGCGCCGGCTTACCCGGCATCCCAATGGCTATCCTGTTTCCCGGAACACAGTTTTGCCTGCTGGACAGCAACGGCAAGAAGACCCGCTTTCTTTTTCAGGTGAAAACGGCACTGGGCTTGGATAATATGCGGGTACACCAGGCCCGCGTGGAATCCTTTCAGCCGCCCGAACTCTTTGATGCCGTTTTGTCCCGGGCGTTTGCCTCACTCGCGGACATGGTGGCCGGCTGTAAGCACCTGTTGGCACCAGGTGGCCGTTTTCTTGCGATGAAGGGGGCCTACCCGGCGCAGGAGCTGGCACTGCTCGAATCGGCATACGCAGTCAGTGATGTACGTACGCTGGTGATCCCGGGCCTGGATGAACGGCGGCACCTGGTGGAAATGATCATGCTAGACAACGGAGAGACCCGTTGAAACCGGTTACCGGGGGAACAGTTAGTGGCTAGGGTTATTGCAATTGCAAACCAGAAGGGAGGTGTTGGCAAAACAACGACCTGCATTAACCTGGCGGCCTCATTGGCTGCCATGCGGCAGCGGATTCTGTTGGTGGATCTGGATCCCCAGGGCAATGCCACCATGGGTAGCGGCATCGACAAGTACGCCCTGGAGCACAGTATTTATGATGTGCTTGTACACCAGTTGCCGACATTGCAGGCGATACAGCACACGGGAGAGGCCGGTTTTGATGTGCTGCCGGCCAATGGTGACCTGACGGCGGCCGAGGTCGAGTTACTGGAGGTGGCACATAAAGAGCAACGTCTGCTGAGCGGCCTGGGCCAGGTGAGTGATCGCTATGACTATGTCCTGATTGATTGCCCCCCATCGCTCAACATGCTCACTCTCAACGCCATGGTGGCCGCGGACGGAGTCATAATCGCCATGCAGTGTGAGTATTTTGCTTTGGAGGGTCTCTCGGCGCTGATCGATACAATTAACAGAGTGGCGGAAACGGTAAACCCCAGGCTGCAGATCGAGGGGATCCTGCGCACTATGTACGACCCGCGCAACAGCTTGACCAACGACGTGTCATCTCAGTTGCACAATCATTTTGGCGATCGGGTTTACCGCACGGTGGTGCCGCGTAATGTGCGCCTGGCGGAAGCGCCCAGTCATGGGGTGCCCGCCATGTACTACGATAAGTACTCCCGTGGATCCAAGGCTTATATGGCCCTGGCGGGTGAAATCATCCGGCGCGAGGAAAAGCTCGCGCTGCAGGCGCGGGCCGGCGAGTTGGCGACGGAATAAACGGAGAGCTGGAATGTCTGTAAAAAAACGGGGTTTAGGCCGTGGGCTGGATGCGCTCCTGGGCGCTGCCGCTACCAGGCCGGAGGAGCTTGCAACCGCAGGGGACACAGCCACCCTTGCGCCTGGCGAGGACTCCGCGCTCAAGGATTTACCCGTAGACCTGATCCAGCGCGGCAAGTACCAGCCGCGCCGGGACATTGATCCGGAGTCCTTGCAGGAGCTGGCGGATAGTATCAAGGCGCAGGGGGTGATGCAGCCCATAGTTGTGCGCTCCATATCGGATAGCAAATACGAGATTATTGCCGGGGAGCGACGCTGGCGTGCTACCCAGCTTGCGGGGCTGGACAGTATTCCCGCCCTGATCAGGGAGGTGCCGGATAACGCGGCTATCGCCATGTCCCTGATTGAGAATATCCAGCGCGAGGATCTCAACCCTATCGAGGAGGCGGCGGCCCTGATGCGGCTGCAGCAGGAATTTGAGCTGACCCAGCAGGAAGTGGCGGATGCGGTGGGTAAATCGCGTTCAACGGTGGCCAACCTGTTGCGCCTGATGAGCCTGCGTGAGGATGTGCGCCGCCTGGTTGAGCACGGCGACCTGGAAATGGGCCATGCCCGGGCCCTGCTGGCACTGGAGGGCGGGGAGCAGTCCCATGCCGCGCGCTCGGTGGTAGGCAAGGGCCTGTCGGTGCGCCAGACCGAGGCAATGGTCCGCAATCTGCTGGAGCGCGGTGACAAGCCTCAGCCCGAGCGAAGCATCGACCCCAATATCCGTCACCTGCAGGATGACCTCGCGCGGCGGTTGGGCACGCGGGTCGAAATCAAACAGGGCACCGGGGGCAAGGGAAAGCTGGTATTGGCCTACGGCAGCCTGGACGAACTTGACGGTATCCTTAGCCATATCAAGTAGGCTGCGGTACACAGCATATAGTGGTTTGCCCATAGCGCACCCCAACATCATGTACACGGGCGTATCCTCGTTCAAATCGCTGGCGCTGCGGGAACCGCGTTACAACCCGGTGGCGGTATTTTTAATCCCTATAGCGGCTATAAGCTGGTTGAACCGGCCATTCAATCCCCATATAATGCGCCCGCCCGAAACGTGCTTGAATTCGGTTTGGGCAGTGGCGGAAAATTGTGGTCGAGGCGTCTATGGCTGGTGCTGAAATTCTCCGCCCCCCGGTATATCGCATAACCCTGGCGCAGCTAGGCGTTCTGGTGGTGTTGTGCCTTTTCCTGCTGACATCGGACAAGGTGCGTGCGTATTCGGTGTTCAGTGGTGGATTGATCGCCATATTGCCCCAGGCATACTTTGCCGCGCTCACTTTCAGGTGGCGGGGCGCGAGATCTGCCAGGGCCATAGCCCGCTCAAGTTATGCCGGGCAAGTGGGCAAGTTTTTACTCAGTGTAGCGGGGTTCGCCGCGGTGTTTGTCGCACTGCGGCCGGTAGACGCCCCGGCAGTTTTCGCCGGTTACTTGCTGATGCTGGTGATACAAATTACGGGAAGCTGGTTGTTGCTCAGGCGATGACCGCTGCGGACAGACAGACACAAGAGTTGTGATAGATGGCAGGCGAAACCCAGACGATTTCTGAATATATAGTCCACCACCTGACGAACCTCACCTATGGCAAATTGCCCGGGGGTTTTGAGCGGGAAGACGGCTCGGTGATTGCCGATGGCGGCGCGTGGGTGATGGCACACGGTGGCGAAGAGTCCGCGGCGATGGGATTTAATGCCATCCATGTCGATTCCATGATCTGGTCGATAGGCCTGGGTATCGTGTTCTGCTGGATTTTTCGCAGTGTGGCCAAGAAGGCGGAAGCGGGCGTGCCAAGCGGTATGCTGAATATGGTTGAAATGATCGTCGAGTTTGTCGACAGCACCGTGCGCGACACTTTCCACGGCCAGAACAAACTGATTGCACCGCTGGCATTGACCATCTTTGTCTGGGTGTTCCTGATGAACCTTATGGACCTGATACCCGTAGACCTCATCCCCTCACTCTTGGCCCTGGCGGGCGTCCACTACCACAAAATTGTGCCCTCTACCGACCCCAATATCACCATGGGGATGGCGCTGGGCGTCTTCATCCTGATGCTTTATTACTCTATCAAGGTAAAGGGCTTCGGCTTTGTCAAAGAGCTGACCATGAACCCCTTCAACCACTGGATGTTTATACCGGTGAACCTGTTCATGGAAGTGGTTGGCCTGCTGGCCAAGCCCTTCTCACTCGGCCTGCGACTGTTTGGCAACATGTACGCCGGTGAAATGATCTTTATCCTGATTGCCGCCCTGTTCAGCGCGGGCCTCGCATGGGCCGCGCCGGCAGGATTGTTGCAAGTCGGCTGGGCGATTTTCCATATTCTGGTGATCACTCTGCAGGCCTTTATTTTCATGGTGCTGACGATTGTTTATCTCAGCATGGCTCATGAAGATCACTGATTTACTTTAACTTTGGTTCTTAACGCTAGGAGAAAATCATGGAATTAATCTACGTAGCTGCCGCCATCATGATGGGCTTGGGTGGTCTGGGTGCCGCTATCGGTGTTGGCCTTTTGGGCGGCAAGTTGATCGAAGGGTCAGCGCGCCAACCAGAGCTCGCGCCCAAACTGCAGGTGACCTTCTTTCTGGGCGCCGGCCTGGTAGACGCGATTCCCATTATCGGCGTCGGTATTGCTATGTACCTGATCTTCGTTGTTGCAGGTTAATCGCCGGACATTCGGAAACGAGGCCGCGTTGATCGCGGTCCTCAATAATCTGGGAGGAGCAAGGCGTGAATATTAACCTTACGCTTATCGGACAGATGGTCGCGTTTGTCTGTTTTGTCGTGTTCTGCATGAAGTATGTCTGGCCGCCGATTATTGCGGCAATGCAAGAACGGGCCGACAAGATAGCCGACGGGCTGGCGGCAGCAGACCGCGCCAGCCACGACCTTGAATTGGCCCAGGAAAAGGCGGTTGAACGCCTCAAGGAAGCCAAGGAAGAGGCCGCGGGAATTGTCGATGCGGCCAACAAGCGTGGCAACCAGCTGGTGGAAGAAGCCAAGCAAAGTGCAGTGGTTGAAGCAGAGCGGGTCAAAGCCTCTGCCGAGGCCGAGATCGAGCAGGAAGTCAATCGCGCGCGGGAACAATTGCGCAGCCAGGTTGCTGTTCTTTCACTGGCGGGCGCAGAGAAAATTCTCTCCGCTGAAATCGACCCCAAGGCTCACGCCGAGATGGTCGAAAAACTGGCAGCTGAGCTGTAACGCGAGGAAGCTATGGCTGAACTGAGTACATTAGCGCGCCCTTACGCAAAAGCCGCGTTCGAGTATGCGCTGGACAATAACCAGTTGACCCAGTGGTACGGGCAGTTGGAAACGGCAGCTGCGGTTGCAGCAAACAAGGCAATGGCAGCCGTGCTGACTAATCCTTCCCTGACGGCTTCCCAGCAGGCGAGCGAACTCAGTGATGTATGTGGCGACGTATTGTCGGCCGAGATGCGCAATTTTGTTGCCATTCTCGCCTCGAACAAGCGTCTTGCCCTGCTGCCCGAAATTTTTGCCCAGTTTGCCGACTACAAGGCGAATCGGGAAAAGACAGTGGACGTCGAGGTTGTTTCAGCTTTCGAGCTGGCGGACAGCACTCGTGACCGGCTTGCCGAGGTATTGGGCAGCAAGCTGGAGCGCCAGGTCAAAGTTCAGACATCGACCGACAGCAATCTGCTCGGCGGTGTATTAATCAGGGCCGGTGATCTGGTGATTGACGGCTCAGTGCGCGGCAAGCTGGACAAGCTTGCCGAAGCAATGACTTCGTAGGATTGAGGAACAGAGCATGCAGCAACTGAATCCATCAGAGATAAGCGAGATTATCAAGCAGCGCATCGACCAGCTTGATGTCGGCAGCGAGGCTCGCAATGTAGGAACAGTGGTATCGGTTACAGACGGTATCATTCGTATCCATGGCCTTGCCGACGTGATGTACGGCGAGATGATCGAATTTGACGGCGGCGTTTACGGTATGGCGCTGAACCTGGAGCGCGACTCGGTAGGCGCCGTAATCCTCGGTGATTACAAGGGCCTGGCTGAAGGCCAGTCCTGTCGCTGCACCGGGCGGATTCTTGAAGTTCCGGTGGGTCCGGAACTGCAGGGTCGTGTTGTAGATGCCCTGGGTAATCCCATCGATGGCAAGGGCCCGATCAATGCGGCCCAGACCGACGCTCTGGAGAAGGTTGCCCCCGGTGTTATTGCGCGCCAGTCGGTTGACCAGCCAGTGCAGATCGGCCTGAAAGCCATTGACGCCATGGTACCTATCGGCCGTGGCCAGCGGGAGCTGATTATTGGCGACCGCCAGATTGGTAAGACGGCTATCGCTGTCGACGCTATCATCAACCAGAAAGGCTCCGGCATTAAGTGTGTTTACGTGGCTATTGGCCAGAAGGCCTCATCGGTCGCCGCGGTGGTGCGTAAACTCGAAGAGCACGGCGCGATGGAGCACACGATTGTTGTTGCCGCTACCGCTTCCGATCCCGCGGCCATGCAGTTCCTGGCGCCCTTTGCCGGTTGTACTATGGGTGAGTACTATCGCGATCGCGGTGAAGACGCACTTATTATTTACGATGACCTGACCAAGCAGGCTTGGGCGTATCGCCAGATTTCACTGCTGCTGCGTCGTCCGCCTGGCCGTGAAGCTTACCCCGGTGACGTATTTTACCTGCACTCCCGCCTCCTGGAGCGCGCTGCACGGGTCAACGCCGACTACGTGGAAAGCTTTACCAAGGGCGAAGTCAAGGGCCGCACCGGTTCCTTGACCGCACTGCCTGTAATTGAAACCCAGGCGGGTGATGTTTCGGCCTTCGTTCCCACCAACGTGATTTCTATCACCGATGGTCAGATTTTCCTTGAAGCGGACATGTTTAACGCGGGCGTTCGCCCGGCCATGAACGCCGGTATCTCGGTATCTCGTGTAGGTGGTGCCGCCCAGACCAAGATCATGAAGAAGCTCTCCGGCGGCATTCGTACCGCCCTGGCGCAGTATCGTGAACTGGCGGCTTTCTCCCAGTTTGCTTCCGACCTGGACGATGCGACCAAGGCCCAGCTCGATCACGGTGAGCGGGTTACGGAGCTGATGAAGCAGAAGCAGTACTCACCCCAGAGCACAGCAGAAATGGGTGTGATGCTGTACGCGGCTAACGAAGGTCACCTGAACGATATTGAAGTGAACAAGATCGGGGATTTTGAGCAGGCCTTGCTGTCCTACATGCACGCTGAGCACAGCGGTTTCATGGACGGTATTGTCGAGAGCGGGGATTATAACGACGAGATCGAAAGCACCTTCAAGGCTGCGATCGAAACGTTCATAAAGACCCAGACCTGGTAAGACTGAGGATCGGTAGATGGCAGTCGGAAAGGAAATTCGCACCAAGATCTCGAGCATTCAAAGCACGCAGAAGATCACCAGCGCGATGGAAATGGTCGCGGCGAGCAAGATGCGCAAGGCGCAGGACCGCATGTCGGTTGGCAAGCCTTATGCCCGTCGTATGCGAGCTGTGGTTGGCCACATTGCCAATGCGGCGCCTGAATACAAGCACATGTTCATGGAAGAGCGGGAAGTCCGTCGAGTCGGTTATATCATCGTCTCTACCGACCGGGGCCTCTGCGGTGGCCTGAATATCAACCTGTTCAAGCATACGACACGTGCCATGAAGGCGTGGGCGGACCAGGGCATACCTATAGAGCTGTCCCTGATTGGTGCGAAAGCAGCAGCGTTTTTTGGTAGCTATGGTGGCAATGTAACAGCCGCAGTGCGCGACCTGGGTGAAGAGCCCGCGCTTGCTGACTTGATTGGTGGTGTTAAAACCATGTTGGACGCCTACGCAGACGGACGTATAGACCGCCTGTTTCTGGTCAGCAATGAGTTCGTGAACACCATGACGCAGGAACCGGCAGTCGAGCAGCTGTTGCCGCTGCAGGCCCGCGATAGTGCAGAAATGAAACACCACTGGGACTATATCTATGAACCCGATGCGAAGGAGCTGCTGGAAAAGCTGCTGACTCGCTATATTGAGTCCCAGGTTTACCAGGCCGTGGTTGAAAATGGCGCCTGTGAGCAGGCTGCCCGGATGCTGGCGATGAAGAATGCCACCGAGAACGCCGGCGAGATTATTGACGACCTGCAGCTGATCTACAACAAGGCGCGCCAGGCGGCGATCACCCAGGAACTGTCTGAAATTGTGGCGGGTGCCGCGGCAATCGGCTGAGGCAGTTCGCTTTACCGCGGGCAAGGATTATGCCGCGGCTACCAGCCTGAACGTGCTGGGGTCGTGGCCAAACAGAATTGAACTTTGATCTAGAGGATCCGAACATGAGCAGCGGACGAATCGTACAAATTATCGGGGCTGTCATCGACGTGGAGTTTCCACGCGATGTCGTACCGAAGGTATACGATGCACTGAAAGTTACCGAGAAAGACCTGACCCTGGAAGTACAGCAGCAGCTGGGAGACGGTGTGGTAAGAACTATCGCTATGGGTTCATCCGAAGGTGTAAGCCGTGGTCTGGCGGTAGAGAATACCGGTGACCCCATTGCTGTGCCGGTCGGTATCGAAACTCTGGGTCGCATCATGGATGTGTTGGGCAACCCTATTGACGACTGTGGCCCCATTGGTGAGAAAGAGCGTGCTTCTATTCACCGCAAGGCACCTACTTACGAGGAGCTGTCGGCCTCTGACGAACTGCTGGAAACGGGAATCAAGGTAATCGACCTGGTCTGTCCCTTTGCCAAGGGCGGTAAAGTGGGACTGTTCGGCGGCGCCGGTGTCGGCAAGACCGTGAACATGATGGAACTGATCAACAACATCGCCACCGAGCACTCGGGTCTTTCAGTGTTTGCCGGTGTTGGTGAGCGTACTCGTGAGGGTAACGACTTCTACTATGAAATGCAGGAGTCCAAGGTTGTTGATGTAGAAAACTTCAGCAACTCGAAAGTGGCCATGGTTTACGGCCAGATGAACGAGCCCCCCGGCAACCGCCTGCGTGTGGCACTTACCGGCCTGACTATGGCGGAGAAATTCCGTGACGAAGGTCGTGACGTACTGCTGTTCATCGACAACATCTACCGTTACACCCTTGCGGGTACCGAGGTTTCGGCGCTGTTGGGTCGTATGCCTTCCGCGGTGGGTTACCAGCCTACCCTGGCAGAAGAAATGGGCGTACTGCAGGAGCGAATTACATCCACCAAGGTGGGTTCGATTACCTCCATCCAGGCCGTATACGTTCCCGCTGATGACTTGACCGACCCGTCACCAGCGACCACCTTTGCTCACCTGGACTCCACTGTGGTACTGAGCAGGGACATCGCGGCCAAGGGTATTTACCCCGCTGTTGACCCGCTGGACTCTACCTCGCGCCAGCTTGATCCATTGATCATTGGCAACGAGCACTACGCGACTGCGCGCGGTGTACAGTCGGTATTGCAGCGCTACAAAGAGCTGAAGGACATCATTGCGATTCTGGGTATGGACGAGCTCTCAGAGGAAGACAAACAGACAGTAAACCGCGCGCGTAAGATCGAGCGTTTCCTGTCACAGCCCTTCCACGTGGCCGAGGTCTTTACGGGCTCCCCGGGTAAATACGTATCTCTCAAGGATACCATTGCCGGCTTTAACGGCATCCTGGCGGGCGAGTATGACCACCTGCCGGAGCAGGCGTTCTACATGGTCGGCAGCATCGAAGAAGCTGTCGAGAAAGCCAAGAACCTGAAGTAACAGGTTTTAGAGGGGCCTAACAATGTCCATGACAATACACTGCGATATCGTCAGCGCGGAGGAAGAAATTTTCTCCGGGCTGATCGAGATGATGGTCGCCACCGGAGACATGGGTGAGCTGGGCATCACTTACGGCCACGCGCCTTTGCTTACCTCGCTGAAGCCTGGCCCGGTTCGCATCGTCACCCAGAACGGCGAGGAGGAGGTCTACTACGTCTCCGGCGGTTTTCTGGAAGTACAGCCCGGGGTGGTGTCCATTTTGGCCGATACCGCCATTCGCGCTAATGACGTGGACGAGGCGTCCGCCGAAGAGGCACGCAAAGAGGCGGAACACGCCCTGGCAAACCAGACCGGGGACTTCGATTATGGACGTGCCTCTGCCCAGTTGGCAGAAGCTGCTGCCCAGCTCGCTACTCTGCGAAAAATGCGTAATCGGGCGGGACGCGGCTGACCAATTGCCAGCTCTGCCGCGTTCGAACAAAATAACCCGGCCATGCCGGGTTTTTTTTGAGAGCCAGGTCCGTTCACATCGCGTTCCCGGTAAGCGAGGGTATGCAGGACCCCGGGCACTGCTGCAGGGTTCACAGTTTCGGTAAAAATAAGACCAAATAGCGTACCATTGCCCTTCTGGCTGTCTATCATGTCAGCTGAGTGGTCCGGTCAAGGCGCCGGGCTGACAGTATAGTGCCATCATCCGGTTATAAAATTATGCAGCTAGAAGTGATCATCCTTGCCGCCGGGCAGGGAACTCGAATGAAATCCAGTCTGCCCAAAGTGCTTCACCCCTTGGCCGGGCGGCCCTTGCTGCAGCATGTGATAGAAACGGCCCTGGCCCTTCAGCCTGGTGCTGTGCATGTGGTTATAGGGCATGGCGCAGAACGGGTGCGGGAGCAACTGGCGCACTTTCCGGTGAACTGGGTCATCCAGCACGAGCAACTGGGCACCGGCCACGGTGTATTGCAGGCGGTGCCTGCTCTGTCCGATGACAGCACCGTGCTGGTTCTCTATGGCGATGTGCCGCTGGTTGGTGCTGATACTCTTTCTGCGCTGGTGGCGGCAGCCGCGCAAGGTCCGGCATTGCTGACGGCCAGGGTCGGCGACCCGGCCGGTTATGGCAGAATCCTGCGGGGCTCATCGGGCGAACTGGTGGGTGTGGTAGAGCACAAGGACGCCACAGGTGAACAGCGCGAGATATCAGAAATAAACACGGGCCTGCTGGCCGCGCCGGCCCGGGACTTTATCGAGTACCTGCCTCGAGTGGGCAACAGTAACAAACAGGGTGAATACTACCTGCCGGATATCCTCAGTATGGCCGTCGCGGAAGGTCGCTCGGTGGCCTCCTGCCTGGCGGTTTCAGAGCTTGAAGTACTGGGGGTCAATGACAGGGTGCAACTCAACCAGTTGGAGCGGGAATACCAGCGGCGTCAGGCAGAGGGACTGATGCGCGGTGGTGTTGCCGTGGCGGATATCAACCGTCTGGATGTGCGGGGCTCGCTGAGCTGCGGTCAGGATGTCAGTATCGACGTCAACGTGGTCTTCGAAGGTGAGGTCAGTCTCGGCGACGGTGTAGCGATCGGCCCCAACTGCGTATTGCGCGATGTCAGCGTGGCAGCCGGAGCCACTATTCATGCCATGAGTCATTTACAGGAGGCCCGGATAGGAGAGGACTGTAACGTCGGCCCTTACGCAAGGCTGCGCCCCGGCACGGTGCTGGCAAAGGGTGCCCGTGTAGGTAATTTTGTAGAGACCAAGAAAGCGGAAATCGGTGCAGGCAGCAAGGTTAACCACCTCAGCTACATCGGCGATTGCGTAATGGGAGACAACGTGAACATCGGGGCCGGAACAATCACGTGTAATTATGATGGTGTAAACAAACACAAAACGGATATCGGCGCCGGCGTTTTCGTCGGCTCCAACAGCACCCTGGTAGCGCCACTGCAGATTGCCGAGCAGGGATTTGTCGCCGCCGGCTCCACCGTTACCCGGGCCGTGGGCGTGGAGGAGCTCGCCGTCAGTCGTGCGCGCCAGCGCAATATAGAGGGCTGGAAACGGCCGACCAGGAAGCAGGGCGAGGACTAATTATGTGTGGCATTGTGGCCGCCGCTGCGCGGCGTGAAGTTTCTGAGATTTTACTGGAAGGGCTGCGCCGGCTGGAATACCGCGGCTATGACTCCGCCGGTATGGCTCTGGTGAATAACGAGCACCACCTTCAGCTACACAAGCAGCAGGGCAAGGTCTGCGAGCTGGAAAAAGCCCAGGCACTGCAGCCATTACTTGGCTGTACCGGGATCGCCCACACTCGTTGGGCTACCCACGGTGAGCCTTCAGGAGTAAATGCTCACCCCCATATTTCGGGGCAGCGCATCGCGCTGGTACACAACGGTATTATTGAAAACCATGCCGCCCTGCGGCAGGACCTGATAGCCCAGGGCTATGAGTTTGCATCGGCCACCGACACCGAGGTGGTGGTGCACATGCTGCACAGCGCACTCGCCGAGGGTAAGTCCCTGCTGGCCGCCATGCAGGAGACCGTGGGCAAGCTCGAGGGTGCCTATGCCATGGCCGCGGTGGATACAGAACACCCGGACCAGGTCGTTGGGGCACGTAAGGGTAGCCCCCTGGTCATTGGTATCGGCATAGGCGAAAACTTCCTTGCCTCCGACCAGCTCGCCCTGCGCCAGGTAACCGACCGCTTTATCTTTCTTGAAGAGGGCGATGTGGTAGAGATGTCGCCCTCTTCCATGCAGATTTTTGACGGTGAGGGTGCCCCGGTAGAGCGCAAGAGGACACTTATCTCCGAGGCAGTAGAGGTCGCCGACCTCGGTGGTTATGACCACTACATGCTAAAGGAGATTCACGAACAGCCGCGAGCGCTGGCGGCTACCTTCGCCCAGGCTGCGACCCACCCGCAACTCGACGATTGCTTTGGCGCTGGCGCGGCCGCCGTATTTGATCAGGTTGAAGCGGTACAGATTGTCGCCTGTGGCACCAGTTTCCACGCGGGTATGGTGGCGCGATACTGGCTGGAGGAACTTGCGGGCATACCCTGCCAGGTCGAGGTGGCATCCGAGTTTCGCTATCGCAAGCGCGTCTCCCGGAAAAATACCCTGCTGGTCACTATCTCCCAGTCTGGCGAGACCGCTGACTCGCTGGCGGCATTGCGTAATGCCAGTGACGGCGAGTTTGTTGCGAGCCTGGTGATTTCCAATGTGGACAACAGTTCACTGGTGCGCGATAGCGACCTGGTATTCCTGACAAAGGCGGGGATGGAGATCGGGGTTGCCTCGACCAAGGCGTTTACCACTCAGCTGGTCGGCTTGCTGTTGCTTACCATGGCCCTGGGCCGGCGCAACACGATGACAGAGCAGAAGCAGCAGGAAGTCATGGTGGCGCTGCAGGGCCTGCCGGAATACGTGCAGCAGACCCTTGAGCTCGATGGCGCAATAGAGCAATTGTCCGGGGCTTTCATTCCCAAGCATCATGCCCTGTTCCTGGGCCGGGGTATCCACTATCCGATTGCCATGGAGGGCGCGCTCAAACTGAAGGAGATTTCCTATATCCACGCAGAGGCCTACCCCGCTGGCGAGCTCAAGCATGGCCCCCTGGCGCTGGTAGATGACGATATGCCGGTGGTGGCGGTGGCACCCAGTGACGACCTGCTGGAAAAATTGAAATCCAACCTGGAGGAAGTGCGCTCTCGCGGCGGCGAACTGTTCGTTTTCGCCGATCGACAGGCGGGTTTTGAGAGTGAGGCCAGGGTTCAGGTGCTGCCCATGCCGCACTGCCCCGAAGTGATAAAGCCCATTGTTTATACGGTGGCGCTGCAGTTACTGTCCTATCACGTGGCTCTGCAAAAGGGCACCGATGTGGACAAGCCGCGCAACCTGGCAAAATCGGTTACCGTGGAATAAGCTTTCCTGCCCCGGTCGGGCAGGTAATAAGCGGGCGGTCACTCGCCAATCTAGCATTTATCGACACGGGTAGTAGCTGTAAACCGGGACGGTAGCGGAATGTCGACATTTGAGCTGTTGAAAGTGCTGCACATCAGCTGCGCATTTTTATCAATAGTCGGTTTCAGCTTGCGCGGCTACTGGATGATTACCCACAATCCGCGTTCGCGCACCCGCGCCAGCCGGATACTGCCCCATATCCTGGACACTGTCTTGCTGGCTTCCGCCGTCGGCATGCTTTTTATCTGGCACACAAACCCCCTTTCGCTGGGCTGGTTGAGTGCAAAACTGCTGGCTTTGTTGGTCTATATTGGGCTCGGAATGCTTGCTTTCCGGTTTGGCAGGACACGGGGCGTGCGTATTACAGCCTTCTTGCTGGCGCTGGTAACCGTTGCGTATATTGTCTTGGTCGCTTATACGAAATCACCCCTGGGCTTGCTGGCACAAACGCAGGGGTGAAAAGTAGCAGGGTGGGGTCGTCAACCGGTGGCCGCAACAGGCGGCGGCAGAAAGTCAGCTCGGGTTGGCTGTCTTGTAGTCGCGTATTTCGTTATTGAACTTGGTTGCCACCTCTTCCTCCCTGGAAACTGCGGCGTTGTAGACTTCCTGGACTTCCTGGTATTTTTCGGCGGCTCCTTCCTGTCCTTCCTTGGCAGCGGCTTCCGCGGCAGTCAGCGACGGTTCCAGGCAGCCCATGTAGGCCAGGTTTGCCGCCTGGAATTCCTTTACGGCTTTCTGGTTGGCGAGCATCTGCTCCAGGGTAGACTCTTCTCCCTCGGAGATGGCAGGCGCATCGGGCGCGACACAGTCATCCGCCATGCTCACCGCACTTGCCATTGCCAGACCGATTATTGCAACGCTTAGTTTCTTCATAATAAAACCCTTTTTCAATTGTCAGGAAAACATTAACAGGACGTTGTGCGCCTGCCAAGAGCCCCGGTTCAAACTATTCCTTGCCCACCCATAGTGCCGATACCCCGTGAGCGGACTGTAATTCACGCGCCACCTTCTCCGCCTGCGTCCGATCAGCCAGGTCGACAACGCGCACCCGGTAAAAAGTCCGGCCATCCTTGACGGCGCTTGTAACGATGGCCTCGCCAGTAGAGGGCTGCAGTTTTTTAACCCAGCTGTCGGCGGCCCCGCGTTGTGTATAAGAGCTGAAATTGACGAACCAGTTTTCACCTGTGGCGGCGGTGCTCGATGGTCTGGCGGCCGGCACCGGTTTAGCGACGGGCTTGGCAACCGGCTCAAGGCGTGGTTTGGGGGCGGCTTTGGCGACCGGCTTTGGCGCGGCCGGTTCGGCAGCCGGGCTGGTTGTTACAGGTGCGGTACCCGTTTTCTGGGCCGCCAACTGCTTTTCAAATCCCGCTACCGTATCCGTGAGGCGGCGGTTTTCCAGGGTCAGCGCATCGATAGTCGCCTGGTTGCGGGCGTTGCGCTCTTCCATTGCCTTCAGGGCCTCACGGGTGGCATCCACTTCCGCCGGGTTGGCCGCTGTTGCCAGGGTGGCCTGTAACTGGCGGATTTCCTCTGCGCTTGCCGCTCTTTGCTGGATAACGCCATAGCCGCCGGCCGCCAGCAGTGCCAAAGCGACAATACCGACAACTATCATTCCCAGGGGCCAGCCATGTGAACTTTCTTCCGGCTCCTCGTCGTAGTCTTCCTCGTCCTCAAGGTAGTCGTCTTCGTCTTCCCAGTCATCAGCAGAGTCGGTTCGCGTCAATTCTTTGTCCTCTTGTAATAGGGTCTGGGCTGCGTCCAGCTCAGCATCGGGGGACTCCACACTGGCCGAATCGCCCTCGACGGCCCAGGGGTTGCGGCTCTGCGCCACAGCGCCGCTGCCGGGCTTGGTGGCGCCGCCTATGACCTGCCATTCGGTCGCCAGATTATCGGGATCATCATCGTCAAGAAGCTCGTCCTCGTCCCCATCGTCTTCATAGGCCGCGGCGTAATCGGTGTCTCGCTCAGATTCCTCGAAGTCTTCAAACTCGTCGAAGTCAGAAAAAACCGGCTCCCGCTTTTCCTGCTGCGCCGCCTTGTCATCGGTGGGGAAAGCAGGTGCTCGCCGAGTGCCGGTGGGCTTATTGTGGGAGTCGTTGTTATTCATAGTCAGGTAGCGCCTGTCGAGTAGCAGAAAACCCGCAGATAGTAGCAGACACCACAGCTAATTGCCCTAGTACAGCGCCGGGGGTTGCCAGATGATTCTGCTGCGAACTCTCTGGCCTTTGCGGCAGCGTTATTAATTGTGGGGCGAAGCGCTGCGGGCCGTGTTGCCCGGCCGTAATTTGGTTAGAATGCGCGCATGGACGTATCTGATATTCTTTCTCCCCTCAATGATGCCCAGCGAGACGCGGTGGCGGCAGACAGCCAGAATATGCTGGTGCTGGCGGGCGCCGGCAGTGGCAAGACCCGAGTGCTGGTGCACCGCATAGCCTGGTTGGTCCGGGCCGAAGGTTTTTCTCCCTGGTCTATTCTCGCGGTAACGTTCACCAATAAGGCCGCCCGGGAAATGCGTGGTCGAATAGAGGAGATGCTGCAAATTTCAGCCCACGGTATGTGGGTGGGAACGTTTCACGGGCTTGCGCATCGCCTGTTGAAGACACACTGGAAAGAGGCGGGGCTGCCCCAGAATTTTCAGATCCTTGACAGTGATGACCAGCTGCGCCTGGTCAAGCGCGTGTGTCGGGAACTGGAGCTTGATGAGTCTCGCTGGCCACCCCGGCAGGCGCAGTGGTATATCAATGCACAAAAGGACGAGGGGCTGCGGGCCGCGCATATAGAAGTGCCTCCCGGGGACCTGTTTGCCCACACCATGGCGCAGGTTTACCGGGCATATGAGAGCGCCTGCGAGCGCGGGGGCATGGTAGATTTCGCTGAGCTGCTGCTGCGGGCACACGAGCTCTGGTTGAAGAGCCCCGAAATACTGAAGCACTACCAGGACCGTTTCCGCCAGATTCTTGTAGACGAGTTCCAGGATACCAATACCATTCAGTACGCATGGCTGAGGGTGCTTGCAGGCCAGCATATCCCGGTTGTGGCGGTGGGTGACGACGATCAGTCCATCTATGGCTGGAGAGGAGCTAAAATCGAGAATATCCAGCGCTTCACAGAAGACTTTGCCGGTACCCACACCGTGCGGCTGGAGCAGAACTACCGCTCCAGCCAGACAATCCTGAAGGCGGCTAACGGCGTGATAGCCAATAACCAGGGGCGTCTTGGCAAGGAGTTGTGGACCGCTGGCGAGTCCGGTGAGCCCATTACCCTGTATGCCGGATTCAACGAGCAGGACGAGGCACGGTATATCGTGGAGCAGATCGAGCAGTGGACCGGCGCCGGCAACACTCGCGCTTCGATTGCCATACTGTATCGCTCCAATGCCCAGTCCAGGGTGTTGGAAGAGGCGTTGATTCGTGCCCAGATGCCATATCGTATCTACGGCGGCCAGCGATTTTATGAGCGTATGGAAATCAGGAATGCCCTGGCCTACCTGCGCCTGCTGCTGAGTCGGGGCGATGATGCCGCGGTGGAAAGGGTTATCAACACGCCGCCACGCGGCATAGGCGGCAAGACCCTGGACGTGGTGCGCGATTGCGCCCGCGAATCGGAGATCTCGCTGTGGCAGGCCATCGCCACCGTTACTGAAGAAAAACTGTTGCCGGCCAGGGCGCTGGGCGCTTTGCAGGGTTTCACCGGCCTGATCAATGAGCTGGATTCCGGCACCGATGAACTGTTGCTTGAGGAAGTGGTTGAGCATGTCATCCAGGGCTCTGACCTGATCGAGTTCTACCGCAAGGAAAAAGGCGAAAAAGGCCAGGCCAGGGTGGAGAACCTGGAGGAACTGGTCAGTGCCGCCAAGCAGTTTGTAGCGGAAGATGACGAACTCTCTCCGTTGCAGCAGTTCCTGGACAGCGCTGCCCTGGATGCCGGTGATGCCCAGGCGGATGAGCATGAGGACAGCGTTCAGTTGATGACCCTGCACTCGGCCAAGGGACTTGAGTTTCCGCTGGTGTTCCTCGCGGGGATGGAGGAAAACCTGTTTCCACACCGCATGTCTATTGAAGAGCCCGGGCGACTGGAAGAGGAGCGCCGGCTTTGCTATGTCGGGATTACCCGGGCGATGGAAAAATTGATGATTACCTACGCCGAGAGCCGGCGCCTTCATGGTAGTGAAAGCCTCAATCCGCCGTCGCGTTTTATCCGGGAAATTCCCGTTGAATTACTGCAGGAGGTACGCCTGCATACCAGCATTACCCGGCCGGTCAGCAGTATGATGCAGGCGCGGGTGCCGGACACCGAACTCAGCCTCGGCCAGCTGGTCTATCACCAGATCTTTGGGGAGGGTGTCGTGTTAAACTTTGAAGGGCGCGGCGCCAGCGCGCGGGTGCAGGTAAATTTTGATACCGACGGCAGCAAGTGGCTGGTGTTGCAGTATGCCAATTTGCAGCTGATGTAATCTCGGCTGACATAATAACAAAGGGACGGATCGGTTCATGGCGGGAGCTTCCTTCGAGCAGCGGTACAGCCCCTTTATCATTCTCTCACTGGTAGCCGCCCTGGTGCTTGTGCTGGGATTGTGGGCGAGCGGGCGCGCAGCACAAACAGATAGTGTGGCGGCCGGTCCCGAGATGCTCGCCGGGCAATACCAGTGGAAACTGGTAACCACCTGGCCGAAGAACTTCCCGGGCCTGGGCTCCGGCCCCGAGAACTTCGCGCGTTACGTTGGTGAGATGAGCGCGGGGCGGCTCCAGATACATGTTTACGGTGCCGGGGAGATCGTACCCGCCTTTGAAATCTTCGATGCCGTTTCCCAGGGCGTCGCCCAGGCAGGCCATGGCGCCTCTTACTACTGGAAAGGCAAGATACCGGCTTCGGTCTTTTTTACCACAATACCCTTTGGCATGAACGCCCAGGAAACCAATGGCTGGCTGCATTATGGTGGCGGCCTGGAGCTCTGGCGCGAGGCCTATGCGCCGTTCAACCTCATTCCCTTTGCCGGCGGTAGTTCGGGGGTGCAGATGGCGGGCTGGTTCAACAAGGAAATCAACTCCGTGGACGACCTGCAAGGCTTGAAGATGCGTATTCCGGGGCTGGCTGGCGATGTGTTCGCCCAGGCCGGTGGCACGGCAGTGCGCATTTCCGGTGGCGAGCTTTATACGTCACTGCAAACTGGCGTGATCGATGCGACCGAGTGGGTGGGGCCCTACAATGACCTCGCCCTGGGCCTGCATGAGGTCGCGCAGTACTACTACTATCCCGGATGGCACGAACCGGGTTCAATGCTTGAGATTATTATCAACAAGGATGCATTCGAGGCGCTGCCGGCTGACCTGCAGGCCATTGTGACCTATGCAGCCAGGGCCGCTAACCAGGATATGCTGGATGAATTTACGGCGCGCAATAATGCAGCCCTGCAGGACCTGGTAAACAATCACGGGGTGCAGCTAAGGCGCATGCCGGATGACGTGCTGCTGGCACTCTACCAGGGCAGTGAAAAAGCATTGTCCCAGTTGGTAGCCGGGGACCCGATGGCTGCCCGGGTGTATGAGTCCTACAAGCGGTTCTACGAAGGGGTTCGCGAGTACCACCATATCTCCGAGCAGGCCTATATCAACGCCAGGGATATGGTAATTGATGTCCCTGACAGTGAAGAGTAACCCGCGCTAGCTCCTGATCGTCCTGGTTCGGCCCGCCTCATCGATGGCGACAAAGACAAACTCCCCCTCGGTCACCTTCAGTGGCTCACCATCGTGCGGTGAATTGATCCATACCTCCACCATGATGCGAATGGAGCTGCGGCCAATTTCCAGGACATCGCAGTAACAGGATACGACGGCACCCACATGCACGGGTGTCAGGAACGCCATGCCATCGATAGCCACGGTCGCGACCCGGCCATCCGCTACCTCGCTGGCGGTGATCATCCCGGCGATATCCATCTGGGACAATAACCAACCACCAAAGATATCGCCGCTGGCATTGGTGTCCTTGGGCATGGCGACGGTTTGCAGGGAGAGATCTCCCTGGGGAATAGGCGTTGTATCTATGTCGTTCATTGCTGGGGCTCAGTCAGGGGGTTTCAGTGGCACAACGGCCGTCAATTTTTCAACAGCGCTGGCAGCCAGGTGGCCATGGCGGGCCAGTACCACAGGGCAGCCATGGCGAGAATCTGTATGAGTATAAAGGGAACCACTCCCCGGTAGATAGCGCTGGTTTTAAGCCCGGCTGGCGCCACACCCCGCAGGTAAAACAGGGCGAAACCAAAGGGCGGGGTCAGGAAAGAGGTCTGCAGGTTCATTGCAATCATGATACCCAGCCAGATGGGGTCCACGCCCATGGTCAGTAATATGGGGCCCACGATGGGGACCACAACAAAGGTAATTTCGATAAAATCGAGGATAAAGCCCAGCAGGAAGATGACCAGCATGACCACCAGTGTGGCCGAGACAACCCCGCCGGGCAGGCCCTCGAAAAAATGGTGAATCAACTCCTCGCCTCCGAACCCGCGAAAGACCAGTGAGAAGACGGCCGCACCGATGAGTATCATGAACACCATGGCTGTGACTTCCATGGTATTGACCACCACTTCACGCATTCGCGCCATGTTCATTTGCCCCTTGCCCAGCGCCAGTAGCAGTGCCCCGGTTGCGCCTATGCCTGCGGCCTCCGTGGGGGTGGCTGCGCCGGACAGAATAGAGCCCAACACCACCAGGATCAGGATCAGCGGTGGCAGCAGCCCCTTCATGATCTCGGCGGCGGTGGTCTGGCCCACCTGCGCGGGCGGGGCGGCGTCCGGTTTCATCCGGGCGTAGACCAGCAGGTAAAGGATGTACATGGCCACCAGCATCAGCCCGGGTATCAGTGCCCCGACGAACAGGTCACCCACCGATACAGTCTTGGGATTGAAAATGTTCATGTCCAGCTGGGCGCGCTGGTATGCGTTGGAAAGAATGTCGCCCAGCAGCACCAGGGCGATGGAGGGTGGGATGATCTGTCCCAGGGTGCCGGTTGCGCAGATGGTGCCCGCTGCGAGAGAGGGGCGGTAGCCGGCCTGCAGCATACTGGGCAGGGAAAGCAGGCCCATTGTCACTACCGTAGCGCCGACGATGCCGGTGCTGGCGGCCAGCAACATACCCACCACCACCACAGAAATACCCAGTCCGCCGCGCATGGTACCGAACAGGCTGGCCATACTGCCCAGCAGCTCCTCGGCCACCCGGGACTTTTCCAGAATGACCCCCATCAGGATAAACAGTGGTACAGCGATCAAAGTGGTGTTGCTCATGGTGCCGAAAATGCGCGCTGGCAGCGCAGCCAGGAAGCCGGCGTCGAAAATACCCGCCAGTATGCCCCCCGCCGCGAACGCAAGGGCCGTACCTGCCAGGGTGAATGCAACGGGGTAACCCAGCATCAGCAGCAGGCAGACCGCGAGGAACATATAGAGCGACAGGTAGTCCATTATGCGGGCGGCTCTTCTACCAGCACCAGGGCATTGCGCAGCGTTTCCGCAAGACCTTGCAGGAACAGGTTGAGGGCCATCAGGGGAATCACACTTTTGAGCAGGAATACTGCGGGAATACCGCCGGGCTCCGGCGAGGTCTCGCGTACGATCCATGACTCGCTCACATAGTTCCAGCTGGAAAAGAGTATGAAGGCACACAGGGGCATCAGAAAGACGATACCGCCGATGCTGTTCACCCAGGCCCTGGTCCGGGGGCTGAAGTTGCGATAAAAGATATCCACCCGCACATGGGCCCCGCTTTTCAGGGCGTAGGCCGCGCCGAGCATGAACAGGCAGCCGTGCATATAGGTGACCCCTTCCTGGGCCATGATGGAGCCGACATTGAAACCGTAGCGCAGGATGACAACAACGGTGGTCAGCAGTGCCATCGCCAGTACCAGCCACGCCAGCAGGCGGCCGCTGCGGTCAGTAACAATGTCCATGTAATGCACACAGGCACGCAGTGCAGGCATGTTGGATAAGTCTTTTTGATTATTGTGCCGCAGAGTATCATAGCCACTTCCCCGACGTGAAAACTTATTCCACCCGGCCCATCCACTCGGAAATGATGAGATGCTGACTGTAATTTCACCGGCTAAAACGCTGGATTTTGATACCCCGCCCACCACCCGCAGGGCGACCCAACCCCGTTTTATAGAGCGATCAGCCGAGCTGGTGGCAGACGCAAGGGGCCTCAGCCCCGACGATATCCGCGAGCTTATGGGCGTCAGTGAAAATATCGCTGAACTCAATCATCGCCGCTTTATGGATTGGGGCCAGCCTTTCAGCCTGGACAACGCCAAGCAGGCCCTGCTGGCTTTTCGGGGCGACGTTTACACGGGGCTGGATGCGGACAGCCTGGACACGGCCCAGCTCGGCTTTGCTCAGAAGCATTTGCGAATCCTGTCGGGCCTGTATGGGCTGTTGCGTCCACTGGACCTGATGCAGCCCTACAGGCTGGAGATGGGCCTTAAATTCGCCAACCGCGGTGGCAGGAACCTGTATGAATTCTGGGGCGACGAGATTGGCCTCGAGCTGAACCGGGAATTGAAAAAATCGGGTTCCAGTGTGTTGGTAAACCTGGCCTCCAATGAGTATTTCAAGGCGGTAAAGCCGCGCTCGCTGGACGCTGAGATCATTACCCCGGTATTCAAGGACCTCAAGGGAGACAAGTACAAGGTCATCAGCTTTTTCGCCAAGAAAGCCCGTGGTCAGATGGCCCGCTATATTATCGAACGCGAACTGGACGACCCGGCGGACCTGAAGAAATTCAAAGTGGGCGGCTATCGTTACAACAAGGCGGAGTCTGCCGCCCGGGAACTGGTTTTTACCCGCGATACCCCTCCGCCCGCAGCCTGACCTGGTCTCGAGTTTGCTGCCCTTTTCTCAATCGTGTGAAAACAATAAGGCCGTCATCCTGGACGTGCTCCGCAAGGCCTTCGCTGATAGACGCGAGGTGCTGGAAATAGCCAGCGGCACCGGCCAGCACGCCTGTCATTTTGCTGCCCATATGCCCTGGCTACAGTGGCAGGGGACGGAGCTTGCGGAAAACCTGGCGGTTCTCCAGCCGCGCTGCAGCGACTATGCCGGAGCCAATCTCTTGCCGCCCCGGGCCCTTGATGTGCGCGCAGACCCCTGGCCCGTGGCGGTTCCCGACGCGTTGTTTACCGCCAACAGCCTGCATATTATGTCCTTTGCTGCGGTTGAGCAGCTCTTTGCCGGGCTGGGCAGGCATGCGGGCCCGAATGTGGTGCTGGCAGTCTACGGCCCATTCAACTATCGTGGCCAGTACACCAGCGCCAGTAATGCCGGCTTTGATGAATGGCTTGCACAGCGCAACCCGGATAGCGCGATACGCGATTTTGAGGCGGTGGACCGCCTGGCTCAAGGCGCGGGTTTTATATTGCAGGCGGATCATGACATGCCGGCTAACAATCGGCTTCTGGTCTGGCGCAAGGGTTAGGCCAAAGTAGCAACTTTCAGCAACCGTTATGCGGGGATAAACGAATGCTTTACCGGGGAAGCTGCCACTGCAACGCGATTCGTTTTACCGTAGAAGCGCCGCAGGACCTGGAGGTAGAGCGCTGTAACTGCTCCATTTGCAGCAAGTCCGGGTACCTGCATCTGATCGTACCCCTGGCCAACTTTACCCTGTTGCAAGGACGGGAAGCACTGACAACGTATACTTTTAACACGGGAGTGGCCAGGCACACATTCTGCAGTATCTGCGGCATCAAACCCTTTTATACCCCTCGCTCCAATCCCGACGGCGTCGGCGTGAACGTCAACTGCCTGGATACCCGGCCGGCATCGCTGACGATCACAGATTTCGATGGCCAGAACTGGGAACAGAACGCCCATACCCTGGCACACAAAAGCCAGCCAGGCTAGGAGATCCCTACGGTCGTCCTTGTACCCCCCTGTCCTTGAAGGGCAGCAAGGTGGCCGTGCCCTCCAGGTAAGCCTCATTGTGTTGCTCTTCACTGCGGGTGAAATCGCCCACCGCGGCAGACAGGCGCGGGTCTGCAATCCAGTGATTTGACCAGGTGGGCACAGGCCGAAACCCCCGCTGAATTTTGTGCTCACCCTGGGCGCCGGGGTCGAATTTTTGCAGGCCGTGAGCAATGCAGTACTCGATACCCTGGTAGTAACAGGCCTCAAAATGCAGGCAGTCGTACTCTCGCTCACAGCCCCAGTAACGCCCGTAGAGCGTATCCCGGGAGCGAAAATACAGTGCGCCGGCCACCGCCCGGTTTTCGAGAAAGGCCAGCACCATGATGGCCTGCTCGCCGAGGCGCGGCGCGGTTTCCGTGAAGAACTCCCTGTTGAGATAGCCGCCATGACCGCTGCGCTTGGCATAGGTTTGCTGGTAGAACCGGTGGAACTGTTGCCAGTGCTGCGGGGTGATTTGGTCGCCGCATAGGGTTTGTAGCGTCAGCCCCTGTTCCGCCACTCGGGCTCGCTCACGGCGCAGGCTCTTGCGCTTGCGACTGGTAAAAGTCGCCAGGAAATCATCGAAGTTTTGATAACCCTCATTGAACCAGTGGAACTGGGTGGCGGTGCGCCGGTGCAAGCCCGCCTGTACCAGTTGTGATGCGATCTCCTCTTCCGGGAACAACAGGTGCCAGGAGGAAATATCCCGCCTGTGGGCAAACTGCGCGATAGCCTGTAGCGCTGTACCCCAGGCCAATTCAGTGTCGGCACCCGGGCGCACACACAGCCGCGGCCCGGTAGCCGGGGTGAATGGGATAGCGCTTACCAGCTTGGGGTAATACTCGAGTCCGCTGCGCTGCCAGGCATCCGCCCAGGACCAATCAAACACGTACTCTCCGTAGGAGTGGGATTTCAGGTATAAAGGCAGGACTGCGAGAATTCCCTCCCCGTCGCGCAACAGTAAGTGGCAGGGCTGCCAGCCGGTATCGGCACGCGTGCAGCCGGTCTGTTCCAGGCCATACAGGAATTCATGTCGCAGGAAGGGGTAATCGGTACCCGTCACCGCATTCCAGGCAGTAGCGGAAATATTGCCCAGGCTGTCCAGAAACTCCGCGCTTACTTCCATGGGGCTGTTCACTCAAAAGCCATAGTGCAAAACTATGCCCGCGAAAATCACCATTCCCACCCAGTTGTTATGCAAAAAGGCCCTGAAACAGGCATCCCTGTCGCGATTGCGTATCAGGTACTGTTGGTAGCCAAACAGCCCCGCGGCTGCCAATAGCGACAGGTTGAAGTACGGCCCCAGGGCGAACGCCTGCCCTGCCAGATACAGGCACAGCAGGCTCAGTGCCTGCAGCACGGCGATGATGGTGCGATCGTATCTGCCGAACAGTATTGCCGTGGACTTGATTCCGGCGGGGATGTCATCAACCCGATCGACCATAGCGTACTTGGTGTCATAGGCCACAATCCAGCACAGGTTGCCGAGGAATATCAGCCACAGTGGGGTCGGCAGCCCATTGCGCTGGGCGGCGAAGGCCATCGGGATACCCCAGGAAAAAGCCAGGCCCAGCACCAGTTGTGGCAGGTGGGTGTAGCGCTTCATAAAGGGATATGTCGATGCCAGCACCACCGCCCCGACAGACAGCGCGATAGTGAGCGTGTTGGTAAACAGCACCAACACAAAGGCCAGCAGCATGAGGCTGACAAACAGTGTGACAGCCTCTTTCTGGGTCACTGCGCCGGTGACCAGGGGACGACCGCTGGTGCGAGAAACCGCACCATCGACCCGCCTGTCCGCCAGGTCATTGATGATGCAACCGGCGGCACGGGTCAGGAAAGTGCCGGCGATGAAAATGAGTAACAGGTCATAGTCCGGAACGCCTTCCGCGGCAATCCACAGCGCCCACAAGGTGGGCCACAGCAGCAGCAGTGTACCTATCGGCTTGTCAAAGCGGATAAGGTCCAGAAGTGCGCTGGTCTTTGAGTTGCTGGCCATGTTGTGGTCTGTTGCTGCCCCGGTTACGGCCAAGCTTACTGCGTTGTCAGCACAATTGCAGCGTTAACCGGGCTGCAGGCTGCCGCGCGCGGCGCGGTGCACTGGCAAAGAGGAGGCCCATGGTGTGAAAGCCTGCAGGAATACTTCGCTCACCATCAGGCTGCGCCCACCAATGGTAAAACGCGAGCGCCGGCCCCAGGCCGGTGACTGTTGTCTTAATTCGGCTGGCAGATAGCAGCTGTCCCCGGCGATCAAGGCCAGTTCAAAGGGATTGCGGCGCATGCCCGGGTGGCTGAACAGGATGTTTCCCAGGGACTGGTTTTGCAGGTAGCGCAAGTGGGCGAGGTCCCCGGTCAGGCTGGCCAGGGGAAACACACTGCGGGCGAATACCACGGTCTGGTCTGCGAGCATCAGGCCGACCTCCCGCACCAGTGCTCGCTGGCGCGCCGGCACTCCCAGCAGGCCGGTTTCGGATAACAGTGGCAGCTGCCAGCCCTGGAACAGCCGCTGCACCTGAAATCCGTCCCGGTTCATTGCCATCAGCCTGACTGTCAGAGAGCCGTCGTCCAGTAGCCAGGATCGGTAGTTCGGGGGCAGTTCCGCCGCGGTGAATTGCCGGGCGGGGCGCCAGCGGGGTTCGCGGGCTATCTGGCGTTGGCTGTGTCGCTTGGGCACGAATGCTGGGCTCATCGGCTGCCTTGGAAGTCGCGAGGATGCGCGATAGGGGCTGCGCTTGCAAGTGCGCGAAGCACCGGGCCCGGGAGGTGGGGCCAGGGGACAAAATCCTTGCACAATTTACCTACAACTCTATAGTGTTGCGATCCAAATTTTCACTACAACCCCGCATTCCGTAACATTGAAGGTGTTTTCGGCCCCCAGGGGCAACACCCTCCCGCACCGGGGAAAAGAAGAGGCATAAGTAGCATGAGTAAGTACGAATGTATCGTTTGTGGCCTGATCTACGATGAGAAAGAAGGCTGGCCCGATGACGGTATCGCC
Source organism: uncultured Gammaproteobacteria bacterium (assembly GCA_963765545.1). Classification (GTDB taxonomy): domain Bacteria; phylum Pseudomonadota; class Gammaproteobacteria; order Pseudomonadales; family Halieaceae; genus JARRPM01. Next base: position 352,537 of record CAVXWW010000008.1, read on the forward strand.
CCGGGCACCCGCTGGGAAGATGTGCCCGAGGACTGGCTGTGCCCTGACTGCGGGGTCGGAAAAGAAGACTTTGAGTTACTGGAAGAGGCGCCGATAGATGATACGCCGCACCATGAGGAACCGGTGGTTGACAAGGTCCATGCCCCGGTGGTCATTTTGGGTACCGGGCTGGCGGGTTACGGCCTGGCCAAGGAGTTTCGCAAGCACGATGACAGCACGCCATTGATCCTGATCACCTCGGATGATGGTCGCTCGTACTCCAAACCCATGCTATCCACCGGTTATACCAAGGATCACAGCGCCAATGATCTGGCGCAGCTGGATGCCGGCAGCATGGCGCGGCTGCTCAAGGCCAGCGTCTGGACCATGACCCGGGTTAACGAGATCGACACCGCGAACCAGCTGATCAAGGTGGGCGATGCCCAGACCGCCATTCACTATGGCAAGCTGGTACTGGCGGTGGGTGCCGAGGTGATCAGCCCACCTATACAGGGCGATGGCCTGGAGCTGGTTTACTCGGTCAACGACCTGCTGGATTACGACGATTTCCGCACCGCCGTAGCGAAGACCAAGGTGAAGAAGATCTGCATCATAGGCGGTGGCCTGATCGGCTGTGAGTTTACCAATGACCTCATTAACGGCGGATTCGAGGTGGAAGCTGTGGATCCGCTGGGTTATTGCCTGCCTACCCTGTTGCCTGAAGCCGCCGGCCGGGCGGTGCAGTCCGCGCTGGAAGAAAAAGGGGCCAAATTCCACTTTGGCCCGCTGGTCACAGCGGTCAACAAGTCCGATACCGGCGTGTTGGTAAGCCTGAATAATGGAGAGACAATCGCCGCCGATATCGTGGTGTCAGCGGTGGGTGTGCGCCCGCGCACGGGCCTTGCCAAGGCATCCGGAATCGCGACCAATCGAGGTATCGTTGCCAACCGCCTGCTGGAAACCAGCGCAGCCAATGTCTATGCCATGGGCGACTGCGCAGAGGTGGACGGCCATGTCCTGGTCTATGTGGCCCCCCTGATGGCCGCCGCCCGTGCCCTTGGCAAAACCCTGGCGGGAGAGTCAACCGAGGTTACTTACCCGGCCATGCCTGTAACCATCAAGACCCCGGCCTGCCCGGTGGTGGTGGCGCCGCCGGCAGTCGATGCGCAGGGCGATTGGACCATCGCGGTCGATGGCAACAATGTCAAAGCCGAGTTTAGAGACAGCACTGGCAACTTGCTGGGCTTTGCTCTCACCGGAGAGGCTACCCGGGAAAAGATGGCCTTGCAGAAAGAGTTGCCGGCAATTCTGGCCTGATGGACCGCCCGGCGGGCGTGACTATAGAGCCCGCCGCTGCGGAGGCGCTTATCCGGACCTGGCTGGCGGAGGTAGTCGTCGGCCTCAATCTCTGTCCCTTTGCCCGGCCTTTGCTGGGCACCCGTGGCCTGCGTATCGCCGTTTGCACCGCCACCGCCGCGGCGGATTTACGAAGGGCGTTTCTGCGGGAACTGGATCTGCTGCAGAGTAGCCCTGAGGATGAAATTGCTACCAGTCTGCTGGCCTTTCCCGCGGCCCTGGGCGATTTTGAAGACTACCTGGAATTTCTTGATGAGGCCCAGGCGCTGCTGATTGAGTCCGGCCTGGAGGGCGAGGTGCAGCTGGCGAGTTTTCACCCGCACTACCTGTTTGCCGACGAGCCGGCTGATGCCGCCAGCCATTACAGCAATCGTTCCCCCTATCCGCTGATTCACCTGCTGCGCGAAGATATGTTGTCCCGTGTGCTGGCCGAGGACAGCGACCCCGAGCAGATTCCCGCCCGCAATATCGCCACCCTCGAGGGCATCGGTGCTGCTGCCCTGGAGCAGCGCTGGTGGCAGATGTTTGGTGAGCCTGGCGCGGACGGCGAGGCAGGCTAGAGCACCTCTGAATAATGGCCTGAGTGCATTGCCATTATTCAGAGGTGCCCTAGACGTTACCGAACTCCTGCGCCGAGCCCGTCCAGCGCTGTACCAGTGCCCCCGCCAGCTCCGGGTAGCGCTGGCGAATCAGCTCCGAGATGGTCTGCACCTCGTCCAGCAGGTCGTTGTGGGCTGGCAATTGGGCGATCCGGAATTCCATCAAGCCCGTCTGGCGGGTACCTAGCACCTCCCCCGGCCCGCGCAGTGCCAGGTCTTTCTCAGCGATATAAAATCCGTCGGAGCTGTCCCGCAGGGCGGCCAGGCGTTCCCGGCCTGACGTCGAGAGGGGGGCCTGGTAGAGCAGGACGCAGTGACTGGCATCCCGGCCCCTGCCTACCCTGCCACGCAACTGGTGCAGCTGGGCCAGACCGAGGCGTTCGGGGTTCTCCACGATCATCAGGCTTGCGTTGGGAACGTCCACGCCTACCTCGATCACCGTTGTCGCGACCAGCAGGGCCAATTTCCCCGCCTTGAAAGCCGCCATCACAGCCTCTTTATCAGCTGGTTTCATGCGGCCGTGGATCAAGCCGACAGCCAGCCCGGGCAGGGCGAGTTGCAACTCCGTTGCGGTAGCCTCCGCCGCCTGGGCCTGCAGTGCATCGCTCTCTTCGATCAGGGTACACACCCAGTAGGCCTGCCGGCCTTCACTGCAGGCCGCAGCTACCCGCGCTACCACCTGGTCGCGACGGCTATTGTCTATAAGCACCGTGCTGACCGGCTGGCGCCCCGGTGGCAGCTGATCGATAACCGAACAATCGAGGTCTGCGTAGGCCACCATGGACAGGGTCCGTGGAATCGGTGTTGCAGTCATCACCAACTGGTGTGGTTTGCCCTGTCCCGGGGCCCCCTTGCCGGTGAGAGCCAGGCGCTGGTGTACACCGAAGCGGTGCTGCTCGTCGACAATGACCAGGCCCAGTTGGTTGAAGGCAACGTCCTGCTGGAACAATGCGTGGGTGCCTATCACCAGGGCAGCCTCGCCCGTTGCGATACGCTCCAGAGCAGCCGCTCTTTTTTTACCCTTGGTGCGGCCGCTCAACCATTCCATCTCGATGGACAGTGGCAGGAACCAATTGCTGAAACTGTTCCAGTGCTGCTCAGCGAGGATCTCGGTGGGTGCCATGATAGCGACCTGGTAACCGTTGGCGATGGCCTGCAGCGCCGCTCCGGCGGCGACCAGGGTTTTGCCCGAACCAACGTCGCCCTGGACCAGGCGCAGCATCGGAACCGGTTTGCCGAGGTCAGCGCCGATTTCCACAAGTACCCGCTGCTGGGCGCCGGTGAGCGCGAATGGCAGGCTGGCCATAAACCTGGCGAGTTCGTCTTCCCTGGGTGCCATAGCGGGCGCGCCCTGCGCTTGCTGCAGCGCGCGCAGTCGCTGCAGTGACAGGTTGTGAGCGACCAATTCCTCTAATGCCAGCCGCTGCTGGGCCGGATGTTGACCTTCACTGAGCAGGGCCAGTGGGGCATCCGGTGGGGGGGCGTGAAGGTAATCCAGGGCGTGGGCGAGGTCATAGGGGTTGTGGCCTTGCGGCAACAGGTCCTGGGGCGGATCGCGCCGCAGCCTGAGCAGTGCCTGGCCGCAAAGAGAGCGCCACTGATTTTGCCCGATACCATTGGTAGTGGGATAAATGGGTGTCAGGGCCTCCTCCAATGCGTGGTCGCCCTCCTGCAGCGGACGGTATTCGGGGTGGAACATCTCGAGTCCGCTGCTACCGCGCCTGACCTGGCCGAAACAGCGCAGCCTGGTGCCCGGGCGCAAGCCATTTTTTTGTGCCGCAGAAAAATGAAAGAAGCGCAGGGTCAGGGTCCCGGTGCCGTCCTGTATCCGCGCCACCAGGCTGCGGCGGCGCCCGAACACGATATCCGCAGCGCGGACCTCGCCCTCTATCACCAGATCAACCCCCTCCCGGGCGGCCGCGATCGGCGTGATCCGGGTGCGGTCCTGGTATCTCAGGGGTAGATGGAACAGTAAGTCCTCAACCTGGTGCACGCCATAATCAGCCAGCTTTGCCGCCAGCTTGGGCCCCACGCCGCGCAGCTCTCGCACGGGTGTGCTCGCAATGCCTGTCACAGCCTGGCCGGCCGATTGCCACGCGCCCTGCCACGGATGCCGCCAGGGAGCCCCGGGAGGCAGGTTGTTGCAATGCCGTACAAAATTGTCAGGGCCATGATGAGAGGTCTTGGGCTGCGCCGCGTATAGTGTAACCAGCTGGAGAAATCATTATGAAGAGCAATTCCATTCTATTTGTCGGTTGTGGCGATCTCGGCTGCCGGGCTGGTGCGCTGCTGCTGGCCCAGGGCGCCGAGGTCACTGGCATGCGGCGAGATACCTCGGCCCTGCCGCAGGGCTTTAACCGCGTTGCCGGGGATTATACCCGCGCGGGCGACCTTGCATTCATTATCGAGCTGCGGCCCGATTACGTGGTCGCCACATTCAACCCCAGCGGCAGGTCGGTAGACGGATATCGACGAGGCTTCAGTCAGGGAGCTGCAAACCTGCTCGATGGCCTGGGAGCTCACCGACCCCGGGGCGTCCTCACTGTTTCCAGCACCCGGGTGTACGCCGAGCGGGACGGCGGCTGGGTTGACGAGACCAGCCCCCTCAGCGCGGATGACCCGCGGGGACTGGCCATGATAGAGGCTGAGAGAATTCTGCTGGAATCTCCCCATAGAGCGAGCGCCATACGCTTTGCCGGGATCTACGGCTACCCGGGGGGGCGGCTGCTGGAGCGCATTCGGCGCGGTGAGCTGCGCCCGGCACAACCCCTGCGCTTCGGCAATCGCATTCACCGGGATGACTGCGCCGGGTTTATCTGTCACTTGCTGGATCTGATGGCATCGGGCGCTGAGCTGGCCCCGGTGTACAACGGGGTGGACGACGCGCCTGCGCCGCAGGCGGAAGTTGATACCTGGCTGGCGGCGGCGATGGGCATTGGGGCGACAGCTGCGGGTATTCGGGAAACCGTTGACCCCGCAGTAGAGAAAACCATGCCCTCCGGGCACAAGCGCTGTAGTAACCGCTTACTTCGCGAGAGTGGTTACGTGCTGAAGTACCCCGATTACCGCGCAGGCTATGGCGCGGTTCTGGCTGCAATTGATGGACGGCCCGAGCTGTGACTCTGGCGGAAGCCAGGTCAGCAGTGCGAGCTATATAGCGAGTATGGCTTCGACTTCGATGTCCACACCCTTGGGCAGGGCGGCAACCTGTACACAGGCGCGGGCGGGATAGGGCTCCTGCAGAAAACTAGCCATGACCTCGTTGACTGCCGCGAAATGCTCGAGGTTGGTCAGTGATATATTGATCTTTACCGCATGATTCAGACTGCCGCCGGCAGCTTCCGCCACGGCTGCCAGGTTGGTAAATACCTGCCTGGCCTGGGCGCTGATGTCTCCTGTCACCAGCTCCATGGATCCCGGAACCAGGGGAATCTGCCCGGACAGCCAGACAGTGTTGCCTACCTTGATGGCCTGGGAGTAGGGCCCGATTGCCTCGGGTGCATCGGGCGTGGATATCACGGCGCGGTTGGTCACTGCTGCTCTCCTGAATGTGGTGGTTGGAACCTGTCTATCAATTTTTAATCCGGGTGACCTTGCGCACCGAGCTGATGGCGCGCAGGCGCCTCATGATGTGCGCCAGGTGGACACGGTTGTGGACCAGCATCTCCAGGTCGACGTAGGTGAACTGGTAATCCTTGTCATCGGTGGAGATCTTTTCGATGTTGACGCCCATGCTGTTGATGCGGGTGGCGATCACTGCGATCATGCCGCGCCGGTTTTCCACTTCGATGCGTAACTCTACGGAGTACTCGCCCTCAACCATCTCGTCCCAGCGCAGGGCCACCAGGCGCTCGCTTTTCTCACGCATATCCCCCAGGTTCTTGCAGCGTTCGCGGTGTACTACCACACCTTTTTCGGAACTGAGGTAGCCCTCGATAGGGTCGCCGGGTATGGGGTGGCAGCAGCGTGCGTAACTGACCATAAACCCCTCTGTGCCGCGGATGGCCACGGGTGGGACCTCGCCCTCCGCCAATGTTGGGTCGGCCTCGCCCAGGCCGCCCAGCAATTGCTGGGCAGTTATGGCCGGCAGTCGATTCCCCCTGGCGATCTGTTCCAGCAGGTCTTCTAGCGCCGGGTAATGGTTCCGCTCCAGATACTCGCGCAACTGCTCCTCCGGGAGCTGGTCCAGGCCAGTGTCAAAAGCGGCCAGGGCCCGGTCCAGCAGGCGTCGACCCAGGGTGACAGAATCTTCCCGGGTCTGGTTCTTGAGGAAATGGCGGATATTGGTGCGCGCCTTGGCAGACACGGCGTAATTGAACCAGGACGGATTGGGGCTCGCACCCGGGGCTGTCAGGATTTCCACGGTTTCGCCGCTTTGCAGGGGCTCCGACAGGGGGGCCAGGCGGCGATTGATCCGGCAGGCGACGCAACTGTTGCCAACGTCCGTATGTACCGCGTAGGCAAAATCAACTGCGGTGGCGCCGCGCGGCAACTCCAGAATACGACCCTTGGGTGTGAAGACGTAAATTTCGTCGGGAAACAGGTCGATCTTGACGTTTTCTATAAACTCCAGGGAGTTACCGGCCCTCTGCTGCATTTCCAGCAGGCCCTGTACCCACTCCCGGGCGCGCGCATGACTGCCGTTGGCGGACTGGCCCTCGGTCTTGTAGAGCCAGTGGGCGGCTATGCCGTTGTTGGCCATGGCCTCCATTTCCCGGGTGCGGACCTGGATCTCGATAGGTACGCCGTGCATGCCCATCAGCACGGTATGCAATGACTGATAGCCGTTGGCCTTGGGAATGGCGATATAGTCCTTGAACTCACCGGGCACCGGTTTATACAGGCTGTGGATGCAACCCAGGACCCGGTAGCAGGTATCGACCGAGTCGACGATGATACGGAAGGCGTAGATATCCATGATCTCGGAAAAGGATTTCCGCTTGGATTTCATCTTTTTGTAAATGCTGTAGAGATGCTTTTCCCGCCCCAGCACCTGTACTTCGTGGCCCTCCTGGGCCAGGGTTGTCTCGATCTGGTGGCGGATCTGATCTACCAGTTCCTTGCGGTGCCCCCGGGCGTTGCGCAGGGCGGCGTCAATGCGTCGCGCGCGCATGGGGTACAGCGCATTGAAGCCAAGGTCTTCGAACTCCATACGCACGGTATTCATGCCCAGGCGCATCGCTATGGGGGCGTAGATGTCCAGGGTCTCCCTGGCGATACGGCGCGCCTTGCTGGTCTGCAGTACGCCCAGGGTGCGCATGTTGTGAAGCCGGTCAGCGAGCTTCACCAGGATAACCCTGATGTCGCGGGCCATTGCCAGGGCCATTTTCTGGAAGTTCTCCGCCTGTTTTTCTTCCAGGGTTTCGAATTCCATCTGGGTCAGTTTGCTGACGCCGTCCACCAGCTCAGCCACGGTGGGTCCGAACTGCTTGCCGATAGCAGTTTTCGGGATACCTGTGTCCTCTATGACATCATGCAGCATCGCGGCCATCAGGCTCTGGTGGTCCATGTGCATATCGGCCAGGATTCCGGCCACGGCGAGCGGGTGGGTGACATAGTCCTCGCCACTGCGGCGAATCTGGCCGAAATGCGCCTGCTCGGCGAAGTAGTAGGCGCGCCTTACGTGACTGGTCTGCTCGGGGTTGAGATAACTGCGGAGGGTGGAGTCTAGGGCATCAATGGTCTGCATTGCGTATCAATGGTCCTGGCCACGGATGCCCGTGGGCAACTAAAGGGCCTCTCTGGCCTCCATGACGTCAGCCAGTTCCTGCTCGGCATCCAGCTCATCCTCACGAATAAGGATGTCGGGGGTAATATGCCCTTCAGCAATTTCACGCAGAGCGATCACCGTGGGCTTGTCCGACTCTTCCTGGACCATCGGGTCCTTGCCGCCGGTTGCCATTTGCCTGGCGCGCTTGCTGGCGACCATAACCAGTTCGAAACGGTTGGCGACATTTTCAAGACAATCTTCTACGGTTACACGTGCCATTGTTTGCTACTTCCCATTCTGGTGGTGCCAGCCGATGAACAGATGCGCCGGCGGCGGATGTTAGTAATTGGTGCCAGCGGTATCGCGCCTGTCGACATCGCAGGATACGGCCGGTGGCCGGAATTTCAGCAATGCCGGCGGAACCGCTAATTATACCCCTAACTACCGGGGGGCCGTCCAGCGTGAAAATGCCGGCCACTGGCCCATACCGAGTGGTAGATTGTGGTCGGGTAGTTCAGTTCAGCAGATCCTGCAGCAGCTGGCCGAGTCTCTCCTGCTGGCGCGAGGTCCGCAGGCGCTGGCAATTGATTATGGCCTGTAGTTCTGCCAGTGCCTTGTCGAAGTCCTGGTTTACCACCAGGTAGTCCCCCTCAACATAGTGGGACATCTCCTCCGTTGCCTCTGCCATGCGTGCGGCGATAATGGTGCTATCGTCCTGGCCGCGGGCGGTGAGGCGCTGTTTCAGCGTTGCCCTTGAGGGTGGCAGGATAAAAATAGACTGGGTTTGGGGCATAAGCCGCTTTACCTGCTGCGCACCCTGCCAGTCGATCTCAAGAATGACGTCCGTCCCGGCCTCCAGCTGTTGCTCAACCCAGGTTTGGGAGGTGCCATAGAGGTTGCCGAAAACCTGTGCATGTTCGAGAAACTCGGCGCGTTCCAGCATGGCGTGGAATGCGGCCGCATCGACAAAGTGGTAATTGACCCCGTCCTGCTCGCCCGGCCGTTTGGGCCTGGTGGTGTGGGACACCGAGACTCGCAGGCCTTCGGTGCCCTTTATAAGTGCATTGACCAGGCTGGTTTTACCCGCGCCGGAGGGTGCCGAAACCGTAAATAGAGTACCTGTGCTGCTCATGGGCGTCCTGTGCCGGGTCGATTATTCGATGTTCTGGATCTGTTCACGCATCTGCTCGATCAAGACCTTAAGCTCTACTGCGCTCTGGGTGGTGCTGGTGGCCATTGATTTTGACGACAGGGTGTTTGCTTCCCGGTTCAGCTCCTGCATCAGGAAATCCAGCCGGCGGCCGCAGGGTCCGCCCTTTTCGAGAATGTGGCGCACCTCGCCGATATGAGCCTGCAGGCGGTCCAGTTCCTCGGCGACATCGGCCTTCTGCGCAAGGTGAACCAGCTCCTGCTCCAGCCTGCTCGCGTCAACCTCGATATCCAGCTCCGCTATGCGGGTGATAATGCGGTCGCGTTGCTGCTGCATGAGCGCGGGGAGTGAGTCGTGGGTTGCCGCCACCGCAGCTTCAACTTGTAACAGTCGGTCCAGCACCAGGGAAGCGAGTTTTTCACCCTCGCGGAGCCGGTTATCCACCAGGTTTACAAGCGTTTTGCGAAACAGGGCCTCGGCCGCCGCCTGCAAGGCCTCCTCGGAACTCTGATCTGCCGCGCAGACACCGGGAAAGAGAAGTACATCCAGCGAGGTGGGTGGCCTCGCGTCGGGCAGACGCGCATTTACAATCTCGGTTGCCGCCACGAGTTTATCAAGCTGTGCGGTGTTTACCGTCAGCTCGCCCCCCGCAATGGGGTGAGCTTGCAGGCGAACAAGGCAGTCCAGCTTGCCGCGGGCGACGGCACCGCCGGCCAGTTCCCGCAGCCGCTGCTCAAGCGGTCGAAGGGCGTCGGGTAACTTGAAGGTGCAATCGAGGTAGCGATGATTTACCGAGCGCAGCTCAACGGTCAGGTCGCCCTGGTCAGTAGCCGTGGTCTCGCGGGCAAAGGCGGTCATACTGTGAATCATGTGGTGTGTTGCCTGCCCCCGGGACGACATGTCGAGGGCGCTGAGTGTAGCAGCTTGTTGATTTGGCTTACAGGCCACAGCAGCTGTGTTGCACGGACCGTGTTGCCATTTTGGCACCACCTTGGGGGCGGGCTCGCGTATACTGCCCCGAATCAACCGGAGCCCATTTATGCAAAGACCCAGTGGCCGAGCGCCTTCCCAGTTACGGAATATTTCTTTCACCCGCCAGTTCACGCGCCATGCCGAGGGTTCCGTGCTCGTCGAATTTGGTGATACCCGGGTAATTTGTACCGCATCCGTAGAGCAGGGAGTGCCTCGTTTCCTGCGTGGCAAGGGCCGCGGCTGGGTCACGGCGGAATACGGCATGCTGCCTCGCTCTACCGGCACCCGCATGGCCAGGGAGGCGAGCAGTGGCAAGCAGGGCGGGCGAACCGTGGAAATCCAGCGACTGATCGGTCGCTCCCTGCGGGCCGCGGTTGATCTTTCCAAGCTGGGTGAGTTCACCATCAATATCGACTGCGATGTGATCCAGGCAGACGGCGGCACCCGCACGGCTTCTATCACAGGTGCCTGTGTTGCCCTGGTGGATGCGATCAATCACCTGCAGCGCAACAAGCTGCTGACCGAGGACCCGCTGATCCAGATGATCGCATCGGTTTCGGTGGGGGTTTATCAGGGGGTGCCCGTGCTGGACCTGGATTACCCGGAGGACTCCGCCGCCGACACCGACATGAATGTTGTGATGGGGGAGGCCGGCGGGTTCATAGAGGTGCAGGGTACTGCAGAGGGGATGCCCTTTGCCCGCGAGCAGCTGGACGGCATGCTGGACCTTGCGTCGACCGGTATCAACGAGTTGTTTGCCAGCCAGAAGGCGGCGCTGGCGACGGGTTAAAAACCCCCGCGGGGCTACAGCTCGATGTCGTAGTCCATGATGACGGGGGCGTGGCTGGAAAACACCTTGGTCTTGTAGATGGCGCCATAGTCAACGGTGTATTGCAGCCCCTTGGAGATAATATGGAAGTCGGAGCGCCAGCCGTTGGCCTCGCGGCCGCCCTCGGGCCACCAGCTGAACTCATCCTGGTCCGAGTTGACCTCCCGAAAGGCGTCGACATAACCTGATTCCAGCAGCTCGTTCATCCACTGCCGCTCCGTTGTAAGAAAGCCGGGGGCGTTGCTGTTGCGCTCGGTGTCCTGCACATCGGCGGCGGTATGGGCCAGGTGCCAGTTGCCGCAGATGATAAATTCCCTGCGCTTGTTGCGCACTTTCTGCAGGTGTCCGCCCAGTTGTTCATAGAAGGCCATTTTGCGGGCCAGTTGCTCTTCGTTACCTGGTTCGGCAAAGGGCGCCAGCAGGCAGCCCACGCTCAGGTTTTCGTAGTCAGCCTGGATGTAGCGGCCTTCCATGTCAAAGTCGGCGAAGCCCAGTCCCGTCATGATGGCCTTGGGTAACTTGCGGCAATAAATAGCGACACCGTTCGCCTTGCCGTCGATATCATCGAGAAAGTAGGCGTTATAGTCCTGGGGAAAGAACTTGTTATCCTGCAGGTCATACTCGGAACAGCGCAGATCCTGGACACAAATAAAATCTGCGTCCTGGTCAGCCAGCCAGTCGTAAAATCCATTTTCCGCGGCGTCTATGATGCCGTCAGCGCTGAAACTGATGATTCTCATTCGTGGCTCCTACCAATGAGAGCGTGTATCATGGCGCTTCTCGCGCCGACAGGGGTAGCCACCTGCTGTGCAGGGGACTCGAATACCAAAATCCTATATAGAAAACCGCAGGCGATGCCGCCGTTGCTAACACCTGATGCCCGCGCGTCCTTCCCGAACCTAGCTTATTATTAGGCAGCAAGTTTAAAGTGTGCGGGCATTTTATATGGTGAGTTTGAACAATACAAAGCCTGATATAAGGACCAGTGACCACAATGCACCCCTACCAGATCGATTTCATTGAACTTGCGCGTCAGTGTGATGTGCTGAAGTTCGGCGAATTTACCCTCAAATCGGGGAGGATAAGCCCCTATTTCTTCAATGCAGGCGCATTTTCCACCGGGCGGGCCCTCGCTGCACTGGGCCGTTGTTATGCCCAAAGAATTGTCGAATCCGGGGTGGAATTCGACGTTTTGCTGGGTCCGGCCTACAAGGGCATCCCCCTCGCCACCGCCACGGCGGTGGCATTGTGGGATCACCACGGCATCGATATACCCTTTGCCTACAACCGCAAGGAGGCCAAGAAGCATGGCGAAGGCGGGGTGCTGGTGGGCGCTCCCCTGGAAGGCAGGGTGCTTGTCATTGATGATGTTATCACCGCGGGAACTGCGGTGCGCGAAGTGATCGCGATGATTACAGCGGCGGGCGCCAGCCTGGCCGGGATCGCGGTGGGCCTCAACCGGCAGGAGCGAGGCGCGGGAGAGCTCTCGGCTATTCAGGAGCTGGAGCGCGCCTACAATATCCCGGTGCTCAGTATCATCGAAATGGACCACATCATCAGCTACCTCGAAGCTGGTGAGGAAGGGCTGGGCCCGTCGCTGAACGCAATGAAAGAATATAGAGATAGGTACGGCGTCTGACTTGTTACCGACCGCTGCAGACTCTATATTAGCCAAATGTTGATCAAAACCAGCGCAATCTGCGTTCTCTCCGGCCTGTCGCTTTTGCTGTCGCAGGCGTCTCTGGCGGTGAACCTTTACCGGTATACCAATGAAGAGGGCGTTACCGTAGTTGACTACCAGGTACCGGCTGCCTATGTCGGCAAGGGTTATGAGATCCTCAACCCCGAAGGGATGGTAGTGCGGGTAGTACCTCGTGAACTGACCGAAGAAGAGAAGAAGGTCCTCAACGCGCAACAGGAACTGGAAGCCGCAGCCAGTGCCGAGGAGAATCGCCTGCGCGAATGGGATGAGTCCCTGTTGTTACGCTACAGCACGATAGAGGACATAGAGGCTGCCAGGGAGCGGGCCCTGGGAGATCTGAGAATTCGACTCAGTATTCTCAAGACGAACAAGCGCTCTCTCAAGCAACAGGTTGAAAACTACCAGGCACAGGCGGCTGACCTGGAGCGCAGCGGACGCGAGGTCGACATGGCCCGCATCAGTGCGATTGAAGACATTCAGGCCGAAATCGCCTCCACTGATCGCTCAATCAACGAGCGTGCCAGGGAGATTGAAGAGGTGTCAGCGGCCTATGAGAAGGATATCGAGCGCTTCGAGATGCTGTTGGAGGTGGTGGAAATGCGGCAGTCGCTGTTAGCCACGCAGCAGGCCGAGAAAGACAGGGCGACCCGGGACCCGCGTCGCTAGCGGATCAGCTTACCAGTGAACTGGCCTGGCCGGGAATGGGCCGGGTGACCGCCTCCTTGAAAAAACCCTGCATCATCAGCTCCCATTGCTGGGCCCAGTCGGCCGTCGGCGATCTTTGAAAACCACTGCGCACATATTGCGAGATCCGCCCCTCGGCGGCAGCCATTAACAGGTTGGAAGCAGCGGGCAGTGAAATTACCGGTCGCAGCCCCTCGCGCATTTCCGCCTCTCGCAGGACCTGCTTGAGCTGGGTTTCGAAGCGATCAAACAGCTGGGCCACTCTCAGGTGCAGCCGCTCGGTTTCCCCGGCCAGCGCGTCCCCGGTAAGTATTCGGGTAATGCCCGGATTCCGCTCGGTGAAGGTGAGCAGCAGCGTCAGCATTTTTTCGCAACGCAGCGCGGCGGTGCGCTCCTCGCTGAGAATCAGCTTTACCCGGCTGAAAAGAGTTTCTTCAATAAATTCGATCAGGCCTTCGAACATTTTTGATTTGCTGGGGAAATGACGGTACAGCGCGGCTTCAGAAACCCCGACCTGCCGGGCAAGCCCTGCTGTGGTAATGCGATTGCCTGGGTTGGCTTCAAGCATCTGGGCAAGGGCTTCCAGGATTTGCTGACGCCGTTGGGATCTTCTGGGGGGCATGGCAGTCCACAGTGTGCGCGTTTCAAGCAATGCTAGCGATTACCTGCCACACCTGCAATAAGTCTCTGTGGTATGGGGCGAATTATTTGCGCCAGCGGTGACTTACTGACGCTTATTTGTGATCAAGGTCCCAATACCTTCGTCTGTGAAGATTTCCAGCAGCACTGCGTGGGGCACTCTGCCATCGATTATGTGAGCACTTGCCACACCGGATTTTACCGCATCGAGGGCGCAACCGATTTTCGGGACCATTCCTCCGCTGATGGTTCCGTCCGCAATCATATCGTCTACCTCGGTGGTGCTGAGGCCGGTCAAAACTTCTCCCGCCTTGTTGAGCAGTCCCTCGACATTGGTCAGTAGCATCAGTTTCTCAGCTTCGAGAACCTGGGCAAGCTTGCCCGCTACCAGGTCCGCATTGATGTTGTAAGTGCAACCGTCAGCGTCTGAGCCTATGGGCGCAATGACAGGTATAAAGTTACTGTGCAGGATAACCCCCAGAACTTCGGTATCTATCTGGTCAACTTCTCCCACGTGACCAATGTCTATTATTTCCGAGGCATCGAGCTCCGGGCTGTAGCGGCTGACGGTGAGCTTGCGCGCGCGTATCAGCTGGCCGTCTTTACCGGTAACACCGATGGCCTTGCCGCCATTGCGATTGATAGAGGCCACAATCTCCTTGTTGACACTCCCGCCCAGCACCATCTCCACCACGTCCATGGTTTCTGCATCTGTCACTCGCATGCCGTTGACGAATTCCGTGTGGATGTTGAGTTTTTCCAGCAGTGCACCGATCTGGGGGCCTCCTCCATGGACCACCACCGGGTTCATTCCCACCAGTTTCATCAAAACCACATCCCGGGCAAAGCTCTCATGCAGAGCGGGATCAACCATGGCATTGCCGCCGAATTTGACCACTATCGTCTTGCCGGTAAAGCGCTGTATATAGGGCAGTGCCTCGGTCAGGACATTGGCGATATTGAGGGCGGCTGCACGATTGAGTGACATAGTTTTGACCTGTTGGTGTCCCGTAGGAGCAAAAAATACGGCTTAGAAGTTCAGCTCGAGGCCTGGGTCGACCAGCGCAATCTGGGCGCGGAACTCCGCCATGATGGTATCCAGTGACTCCTGGGTTTCAGCTTCAAAGCGGGCGGTCAGCGCGGCAGTGGTGTTGGAGGCGCGCACCAGACCCCAGCCGTCGGTGAAATCGACCCTGATGCCGTCAATGGTGTTGATTTTCCCGGCGGAGAAATCGCAGGTGCTTATGATCTGTTCCATCAGCTGGAATTTCGCCCTGTCCGGCACCGGGATGAGGATTTCCGGTGTGTTCACTGTGTTGGGAAATGTCGCGATCGTGGCATCCAGGCTGTCGCCGTGGGTGCTGAGTATTTCGGCCAGCCGGGCCGCGGCATACATTCCGTCGTCGAAGCCATACCAGCGCTCGCCGAAGAACATGTGCCCCGAAAATTCACCGCCCAGCAGTGCGCCTGTTTCAGCCATTTTCTCTTTCATAAACGCGTGTCCGGTTTTCCACAGTACCGGGCGCCCACCATAGCGGGTAATCAGCTGGGTCAGGTTGCGGCTGCATTTCACGTCGAACACGACATCAGCGCCGGGGTTGCGCGAAACGACGTCCTGGGCGTAAATCATCAGGAGAATATCGGACCTGACGATTTCCCCGGTGGATGTCACCACCGCAAGCCGATCTCCGTCTCCATCGAAGGCAACGCCAAAGTCAGCTTCTTCCCGTATAACCGCATCGATGAGGTCTTCAAGGTTGTCCTCATCGCTGGTATCAGGCGGGTGATTGGGGAAGTCGCCGTCCACCTCACAGTACATGGGCACGACCTCGCAGCCGAGTTCCTCGAACAGCTGCGGTGCGATGCTGCCGGTGACGCCGTTGCTCGCATCTATTACGATCTTGAGTGGTACGGCGATCGCAATGTCACTCAGGATTTCATCCGTGTAGTCGGCGACCACATTCTCACGAATCATCCGCCCGCTACCCTTACTGAACTGGTTCCTGATAACCAGTTCCTGGACCTGCTGAATGCCGCCCGCCGCGATCGTGGCCTGGTTCAGCACGATCTTCATCCCGTTGTCGTCACCGGGGTTGTGGCTGCCGGTAACCATGATTCCGGAACTGCAGTTCAGGTGGCGGGTGGCGAAGTACAGCAGAGGGGTGGGCACCTGGCCAATGTCGATAACGTCGCGCCCGCTCTCCATCAGCGACTTGATCAGGGTCGCCTTGATTCGCGGGCTGGACTTCCTGCCATCACACCCTACGATCAGGGTTTGCTCATCCATTTCTCCCGCCAGGGTGCCCACCGCCTTGCCTATGCGGCTGACCAGCTCATCGGTGAGCTCGGTGGTGGCATTGCCTCGAATGTCATATGCCCGAAAAATGTGGCCGGGAAAACCTTCCTCGCTCAGGGCGGGCGACTGTTCTGCCTTGCCCATGGCGAGATCGAGGTCCAGCCCGGCTCCCTCTTCAATATCTTCATCCAGCATGCTGCCAGACTGGAACATGGGATTGGTAAGATCCGTGCCCTTGCCTGACAAATGCTCTACCTGGGGCTCCGGTATGCCAGTCCCCGCCGCCTCGCTGCTCTGGCGCAGTGTCCTGAGAGTGGCGCGGCGCAATTGCTTTGCGACAGAAACCAGGGCCGGAATATTGAGTTCCAGGGGCGACTTCACATCGGCCGCGGATATGAGTTTGTTGATCTGCGCATCAAGCGTGCGGTTGAACAGGGCCGCGGTCGCCAAAATGGTACCGATGGCGGCCAGGGCACATAGTGCCAGGATCGCGAGAAGGGGCGTGGGACTGACCGCCAGCTCCGAGAGCAGGGCCCGTGAGGGGGTGAAGGCAACCAGCCAGTTGGTATCCGGGATGCTGGCATTGTGGGAAACCGCCTGGCTATCCCCGCTGCCCGCTTTGGCGATTGTATCCCTGTGCTCCTGGTTGTTGCTGGTAACATACACCTGTATCAGCTCGGTTTTACCGGCATCGGGCTCCAGCGATGCCAGCTGCTGCGACAGCAGTTTGTTGTCCAGGGAGGCGATGATTACTGCCTTTCGATTGGCAATTCGCGGGTGGGTGACCAGCTCTGCCAAGGAGGTCATCCAGCGGTCCTCAAACTGGTAGGACTCGGGGATAGTGTCCTCTCCGGCGCCGGAGCGCCGCACCAGGTCCACTTCGATATGATTGCGCAGCCCCTGGCTGCCCCCCTCGAAATCAGCGGTGCCCATTTCACCCATGGGGACGATGCGCAGGCTGATGACTTCTGGAAAGTAATCCAGCATCGCCTGCTCCACCAGGCCTATGTCGTCAGTCGACTGGCTGGCAATGGCCGACATTGCCAATGGCGATTGTGCCGCGCCCTGCAACCGGTTTTTGATCTGGGAGACCATGTGGTGGATATTGGTCGCCTGCTGGGTGGCAAACGAGCTGGCTACCCGGTCAACCTGGGCCTGTTGCATTGCGGGTTCGCGCACCAGGACAAGATAGGCAAAACCCAGGCCGACCAGGGTCATCAGAGCCAGCATGGCAACGGCAGCAATCTTGTAGAGGGCATTGCCCCTGGCCGTGATTCCCTGCGGGTTACTGGCGCTCTTGCGCTTTTTACCCTGCTTGCCGGGGGCAGCTTTCTTTTTTGGCTTTTTTGGCTTTAACATTCTGCTTTATTGCCCGACTTCTGATGTGGACATGATATTACGCGGTGGTAGGGACTTAAATGCGCCGCTGGATTTAATTGTTCTTATTGACGATTTCCAGCCGTTCTGCGATCAACTTGATGAGCTGACCGGCCATCGCACTCTTACCCGTGAGAGCCATGACCTGCTCGCCACCGGGCCACAAAACCGTCGCCTCGTTATTATCACTGTTAAAGCCGATAGATTTGTCCGAAACATCATTCGCAACGATCATGTCCAGGCCCTTGCGCTCCATTTTGTCCCTGGCGTGGGCCAGCAGGTCGTTGGTCTCTGCGGCGAAGCCAATGGTGAACGGCCTCTTTTCCGCGGCCGCGACCGCGGCCACGATATCGGGATTGCGTTCCAGCTCCAGGGTAATCTGACGGGGTCCTTTCTTGATTTTCCGTGTCTCGATTGCGGCGGGCCGGTAGTCCGCCACTGCGGCGCAGGCGATAAAAATGTCACATTCGGGCAGCAATTCCAGGCATTGCTCCAGCATCTGGCTGGCGCTCTCGACCTGTCGTACCCGGGCATGATCCGGGGCGGTCAGGCTGACGGGTCCGCTTACCAGAGTCGTCTGGGCACCTGCGTCGATAGCGGCCTGGGCCAGGGCATAGCCCATTTTTCCCGAGCTGTGATTGGAAATATAGCGTACCGGGTCCAGTGCCTCGCGGGTGGGGCCGGCAGTGATCACCACCCGTTTGCCCTCCAGCAGACCGCTGTCGAAAATACCCGCTGCCGCTGTTGCAATCAGCGCCGGCTCCTCCATACGGCCGGGGCCAATATCGCCGCAGGCCTGTTCCCCGCTGGCGGGGCCCACCAGCAGGCAGCCTCGGGCCGACAGGGTGGCAACATTGGCGGTGGTGGCCTCGTCTCTCCACATCTGTTGGTTCATTGCGGGCGCCAGCAGCAGCGGGGCCGGGGTGGCAAGCGCCACGGTGGTCAGCAGGTCATCGGCGCGGCCGGCAGCAAGCCTGGCCAGCAGATCCGCGGTAGCGGGAGCGACCAGCAGCAGGTCCGCCCAGCGGGCGAGCTCAATATGGCTCATGCCCAGCTCGGCTTCGGTATCCAGCAGCTCTGTGTGCACCGGATTACCGGACAGGGCCTGGAGCGTGAGCGGAGTGATAAATTCGCGGGCACCGCGGGTCATGATGACCCGCACGTTGGCGCCGCGCTCTGCCAGCTGCCGCACCAGTTCAGCGGACTTGTAGGCGGCGATCCCCCCGCTGATGCCCAGTAATATATTGCGATTGAAAAGATGTGCCATTTACAGGTCCGAATTGGGAAAATACCCGAAAGGAGTGGAAAGATACCACCCTGTTAACGGTATTGACACAAGCGCCCCCGGGCTCAGGGAGTAGCGATATGGGTATTGGCCAATGGCTGCCTGGCGAAGCACCCAGGGACAAGCTGCTGGAGCGCGGGGCGCAGGCCCTGTCTGATGCCGAGCTGTTGGCGGTAATGCTGCGCACAGGCTACAGGAACTGCAGTGCCCTGGATCTGGCGCGTGACTTGCTGGAGCAGTTCGGTGGGCTTGGGGGGCTGGTGCGGGTTGACAGGGACCGGCTGTTGGCCTGCCCCGGTATCGGTGGCGCCAAGTACGCCCAGTTGCGCGCTGCTCTGGAGCTGGCCCGGCGCCAGGCCCTCCAGGCAGTGCAGGCCAGTGATGTATTGTCCAGCCCGGATCAAACCCTGCGTTTTCTCCAGCATCATCTTGGTGGGCAAAGTCGGGAGGTGTTTTGCTGTATCTTCCTCGACAGCCAGCACCAGGTCATGTGTTGTGATGATCTCTTCTTCGGCACGCTGGACGGCGCCGCCGTGTATCCGCGGGAGGTGGCCACCCGGGCCCTGCAGTACCGGGCGGCTGCGGTCATTTTTGGCCACAATCACCCCTCCGGGGTCGCTGAGCCCAGCAGTGCTGACCGGCGTATCACGGAGCGCCTGTGCGCCGCCCTGGGCCTGCTCGATATCCGTGTACTGGATCATGTGATCGTGGGCCGGGGCAGCGAGTTTTCATTCGCCCGGGAGGGCCTTCTCTAGCCCGCCGGTGGTTCGGGCCGGGCCCCATCTTTCGCTTGATATGGCCGGGGTGTTCTGTTATAAAGTCGCGCTCTGCGCGGCGGGGGCTTTTTTTACGCCCCTCCAGACCCCTTAATTTATCCAAGTCCCGCGTACTTTTGGGAGTGAAAAGATCATGGCAAGAGTATGTCAGGTAACCGGTAAGCGTCCGGTTACCGGAAACAATGTTTCACACGCAAAGAACCGCACGCGTCGCCGTTTTTTGCCGAATCTGCATCACCACCGCTTTTGGGTTGAATCAGAGAAGCGCTTTGTGAGCCTGCGGGTGTCCAGCAAGGGCATGCGTATCATCGACAAGAACGGGATCGACCAGGTTCTGGGCGAAATGCGTGCCCGCGGCGAAAAGGTTTAAGGGAGAATACCGATGAGAGACAAAATCAGGATGAACTCGTCAGCCGGCACAGGCCACTTCTATACCACTGACAAGAACAAGCGAACCACACCGGATAAACTGGAAATGAAAAAGTACGATCCAGTGGCGCGCAAGCACGTCATGTATAAGGAAGGTAAAATCAAGTAAGTGCCTCGCTTGGTTGAACACTTTCACTGACCCCGGCCGCTGCCGGGGTTTTTGTTTGCGGCACCATCGTTTGATATCAGTCAGCAACCTCCCGCAATTTTGCGGCAAACAGGTGAAGCCCGGGCTTCGAAGCTATGCCGGAATTACCCGAAGTTGAAACGACCCGCAGGGGCGTTGCGCCCTATTGTCAGGGTGAGGTGGTGCGCGAGCTCGTCGTGCGCGAGGCGCGCCTGCGTTGGCCGGTGCCGGAGCAACTGCGGACGCTGCTGGCCGGCCAGAAAATCGAGGCCGTAGACCGGCGGGGGAAATACCTGCTGTTCAGGACTTCGGTGGGGTCGCTGTTGGTTCACCTTGGCATGTCGGGTTCGCTGCGAGTGGTAGATTCGCTGGAGGCACCAGGCCGGCATGACCACATTGATATCCGTCTAAGGTCAGGGTCTAACCTGCGTTATCACGACCCCCGTCGATTCGGCTGTTTCCTGTGGCAGGCCCCCGGTGAGCAGCACCCCCTGCTCAGCCATCTCGGTCCCGAGCCCCTGTCGGGGGAGTTTGACGGAGACTACCTCTACCAACTGTCCCGGCGCCGCCGCGGCCCGGTAAAAAGTTTCATCATGGACGGAAAGGTCGTGGTTGGCGTTGGTAATATTTACGCTAACGAGGTGCTTTTTTTGTCGGGCATCCATCCTCGCCGCGCCGCCGGGCGGATATCAAAGGCCCGGTATGAAACCCTTGCCAACAACATTAAGCGAGTACTTACTAGCGCTATTGAGCAGGGTGGCACTACTTTGCGTGATTTTGTCGGCGGCGATGGCAAGCCGGGTTATTTTGCCCAGCAGCTGTTCGTATACGGCCGTGGGGGCGATACCTGCAAGCGCTGCGACAGTGAATTGAAAGAGATTCGCCTGGGTCAGCGAACTACAGTTTTCTGCGTGACCTGCCAGCGTTGATCAGGCTACACTTGGTTGGAATAGGGGAAAACGGGATGATAACCCGGGAGTAAAGTATGAAAATAATGTCGCGCGCTGGCCGCTTGTCTGCTGCCTTTCTTATCTGTTGTCTTGTCCTGCCGCAGTCACTGTGGGCGCAAAGTACAGTCATGGTTGCACAGGAGGGGGCGCTCGATGAGGACCCCAGCGCGGCCGCCATGGTCGGCGACTTCTTTGTCGCAAGGCCGATTGGCCTGGTCATGACTGTAGGTGGAGCGGCTCTGTGGCTGGTCAGCCTGCCATTTACCCTGCTGGCAGGCAATGCCAATGGAGCGGCGGACACCCTGATACTTGGCCCCGGGGAACAGACCTTCATGCGCTGTCTCGGCTGCCGGCAATCGGGTTATACCAATAAGGATATTGAGCAGCACGAGCGGCGCCAAACCGCCCAGGCTGACAACTAGGCCCGGCTCATCCTCCGCCCGGCCGCCAGTAGGCGATCGCCGGGCAGAACACAGGGCTATCAAGGCGAACGAGCAGTTGGGCTGCGGTCCTCTTGCCGTTTACCCCTATGCTATCGGGTAACGCGTCCGTATAGCCTCGTTGACCGGCTCGGGAACGAATGGGCTGACATCGCCGTTGAGCGCCGCTATTTCCCGCACCAGTGTGCTTGAAATATAGGAAAAGTGCTCCGAGGGCGTCAGGAATACACTCTCGAATTCCGGGTACATCGCCCGGTTCATGTTCGCCAGCTGGAATTCATACTCGAAATCTGCCACTGCGCGCAGGCCTCTGAGCACGCAGTTCGCGCCCTGGCTCCTGGCAAAGTCGATCAGCAGGTTGTTAAAGCCGGTCACTTCGACGTTGTCAATATGGGACAGGGATGCCCGACACAGTTCGACCCGCTCTTCCAGTGAGAACAACGGTGTTTTCTTCTCGCTGTAAGCGATGGCGACGACAACCCGGTCAAACAGGCGGGCCGCCCGCTCCACCAGGTCGACATGACCGTTGGTAATCGGATCGAAAGTACCCGGGTAGATCACAGATTGGGTGCGCATTGGGAGAGCCTGTACTGGCGTCAGAAGCAGCGGATGGTAAACAATTTACCCGGCTGTCACAACGTAACAGACCCGGAGTGATGGGGTGACCAACCCGTGCCTACCCGGTTTGTTCGAACAGGCGGTAGCTGACCTCGCCGGCGACTTTTTCCCTGTACACTTGCCAGGTTGAAGGCACTATCGGCGCGGGCTTCCGCACCGGGGTCTCAAGGTATATCAAACCGCCTGTACTCACCGCGCCGCTCGCTCCAAGCGCAGCGCAGGCCGGGTCTGCCAGGTCCCTGCCAAATGGCGGATCGATAAAAACGATATCATAGGCTTCCCGCGAGGCTTGCAGGAATGCGCTGGCTGTCATCAGATGGCAATGCCCGAGCGCATCGGCCTCGAGGGTCTGCAAGTGTCGCTTGATCTGGGCCATTGCCGCACTTGAGGTATCCACGAAGTCACAGTGCCTGGCGCCTCGTGACAGCGCCTCCAGGCCCAGTGCACCGCTGCCGGCAAAGAGATCGAGACAGCGAGCGTCGTTAACCAGGGGTGCCAGCCAATTGAACAGGGTTTCGCGCACCCGATCCGTGGTGGGCCTGAGACCCTCGGCCGGTGTGAAAGCAAGCTTGCGCCCGCGCCACTGCCCACCGATGATACGAAGAGTGCTCTGGTTTGCTGCCCTTTTGGCGGTTCTGGCCATTTCGTCGCTTTGAGCAAGGGTGTTAGGATAGTCGTTTTTTTGCAGGCGCTCGCCTGCTCACACTCTAGCACGACAAATATGAAATTTTTCAAACGCAATAAAGGGACGGAAGACGAAGTCGCTCCGCCTGAGATACCCCCTGCTATCAACGAGCCCTCCGCACCGGAGGCGACGGCTACTGTGGCTATCGCCCCCGGGCCCGCCTCGCCACAGCATGAGCCCGTCGCTGGCACCGAGCTGGAGGGTGCGCAAGCGGCCAGTAGTGAGCCGCCGGACGACAAGGGGGGATTTTTCTCGCGGCTGCGACGTGGCCTGGGCCGAACCAGCGAAAACCTGGTGCAGGGTATGGGCACCCTGTTTCTGGGACGCAAGGAAATCGACGAAGAGCTGCTGGAGGAACTGGAGTCCCGGCTGTTGCTGGCAGATGTCGGGGTGGATGCCACCCGGGATATTATCGGGCACCTCACCCAGCGCGTATCGCGCAAGGAGCTCACCCATGCAGACGGCCTGCAGGCGGCCCTGAGAGAGGAGCTCCAGGCACTGCTGAAACCCTGTGAGGTGCCGTTGGATGTGGCGGGTAAAAAACCCTACGTCATCCTGATGGTGGGGGTGAACGGGGTTGGCAAGACCACCACCATTGGCAAGCTGGCCAGGCGCTACATGGCGGAGGGTCGCTCGGTGATGCTGGCCGCCGGGGACACGTTCCGGGCGGCTGCGGTAGAGCAATTGCAGGTGTGGGGTGACCGCAACAACGTGCCGGTCGTCGCCCAGCACACGGGCGCGGACAGTGCATCGGTTCTGTTCGACGCGCTGCAGGCAGCCCGGGCCCGCAATGTGGATGTCCTGATTGCCGACACAGCCGGCCGCCTGAGTAACAAGGATAACCTCATGGAGGAGCTGAAAAAGGTGGTGCGGGTGATGGGAAAACTGGACCCTGAGGCCCCCCACGAGGTGATGCTGGTACTCGATGCCGGTACCGGCCAGAACGCCCTTGCCCAGGCCGCCCAATTCCAGCAGTGGGTTGGCGTCACCGGTTTGAGCATTACCAAGCTTGATGGCACCGCCAAGGGCGGTGTGATCTTCGCGATTGCCAAGAAGCTTGGGCTGCCTATCCGCTTTATCGGCGTTGGTGAGGCGGTCGAGGATCTGCGCCCCTTTGAGGCCAGGCAGTTCATAGAAGCCCTCTTTGCCGGGGACGACGCGACTGCATGATCAGTTTTGACCGGGTTGGCAAGCGCTATGCGGAGGGTCATGACGCCCTGCGGGAAGTGAGTGTAGAGATCAACCGGGACGAGTTGGTCTTTATTACCGGCCACTCTGGTGCGGGCAAAACAACCCTGTTGCGCATGATCATGCTGATGGAGAGGCCTACCCGTGGCCAGGTGGTCGTCGATGGCCAGAACCTGGCCGCGATCAACGCCAGGGGCATACCCAGGCACCGGCGGAATATAGGCGTGGTGTTTCAGAACCATCGCCTGCTGCTGGATCGAACAGTCTTTGACAATGTGGCCCTGCCGCTGGTGATCGCCGGCTACGACCATCGGGAGGTGGGCAGGCGAGTGCGGGCCGCCCTGGACAAGGTAGGTCTGCTGGATCGTGAACGGGCCCTGCCGCTTACCCTTTCCGGGGGTGAACAGCAGCGGGTGGGTATTGCCAGGGCAGTGGTGGGCAAACCGAAAATCCTGCTGGCGGACGAACCCACCGGTAACCTCGATCCGGCATTGTCCGCAGAAATCATGCAGCTGTTTGAGGAATTTAACCAGGTGGGCGTGACGGTGCTGGTTGCCAGTCACGATCTCGCGCTCATTTCGAGACTGCACCATCGCATTATCACCCTGCGCGAGGGTCGACTGGTAGCGGGGAGCGCAGCGTGATCGGGCGCAGTGCGCCCGCTGGCAAGCGCGAGGGCGCCAGCCAGAGCCGCACCGGTTGGCGTGATCAGTACAACGCCTGGCTGCGGCACCACCGACTCTCGGCCGCCGACAGCATGCACCGGGTGATGGACCATCCCGTGTCCAGTGCCATGACCTGGCTGGTTATCGGCATTGCGCTTGCCCTGCCCACGGGGCTGAACGTGGCTCTTGATAACGTCAGCCAGTTGAGCGCCAGCTGGGACAGCCCTGCCCAGATCTCCCTGTTCCTGCAAGACGGTATCAGCGACGAGCGAGCCGGTGAATTGCAGCAGGAGCTGTCCGGGCGCGCTGATGTCGCTCAGGTAGTGTTTGTTTCGCGCGAAGATGCGCTGGAAGAGTTTCGCGCCCTGTCGGGATTTGCCGAAGTGCTGGACAGTCTGGACAACAATCCGCTGCCGCACCTGCTGCTGGTGTCGCCTGTCGACAGGGCCGGTCAGGGCGCTGCGGTCACGCTGCGCGCCGAGTTACAGGACTATCCCGATATTGCCCAGGCGGTGCTGGATATGGAGTGGCTGCAGCGTCTCAACAGCCTGATGGAACTCAGTCGCAGGCTGGTCTGGGCGGTGGCCGGTTTGTTGGTGGTGGGGGTGCTGTTGATACTGGGCAATACCATCCGGTTGGCCATCGAGGGTCGCCGGGAAGAGATTGTCATCGTTAAATTGGTCGGGGGCAGTAATGCCTTTGTGCGGCGGCCCTTCCTTTATACCGGCCTGTGGTACGGCGTGGGTGGCGGGCTCTTCGCTGCGCTCCTGGTATCGGCCTCCCTGTGGTTTTTGCGGCAACCTGTCATTGAGCTCGCCCTGCTCTACCAAAGTGAATTCCAGCTGAGGGGGCTGGGGATAATGGGTGGGCTCAACATGATCATTCTCGGCGGTTTGCTCGGGCTCGCCGGGGCCTGGCTGGCGGTATCGCGGCACCTGGTCGATATTCAGCCTCGCTGAACCCGCCGCCCGTGCTATTTCGGCACCCCGGGAGCACTAAACTTATATCCTGTTGATTTTAAAACAAAAAATAGAAATATATTGGTGCTGTAGGGAACTTTTCGAGGATTAGCACTCTAATTTAAAGAGTGCTAAAATTACACGGCTAACATGGAGATAAACAATGAGCAAAAGCTTACTGCCCGTTGACCAGATGGTACCGGGAGCCAATCTTCCGGCCTACGTGCAGGCCGTCAGCAGTATTCCCATACTGAGCGTCGAACGTGAGCGCGAGTTGGCGGAAGATCTGTATTTTAACGACAACCTGTCGGCAGCGCGGGAGCTGGTGATGTCACACCTGCGTTTTGTCGTGCACATCGCGCGCAGCTACTCCGGCTATGGCCTGGCTGAGGCGGACCTGGTTCAGGAAGGCAACGTGGGCCTGATGAAGGCGGTCAAGCGCTTCAACCCTGAAAAGGGTGTGCGCCTGGTGTCATTTGCAGTGCACTGGATAAAGGCCGAAATGCACGAGTACATCCTGCGCAACTGGCGCATCGTGAAAGTGGCTACTACCAAGGCCCAGCGCAAGCTGTTTTTTAATCTGCGCAGCGCCAAGAAAAACCTGGCCTGGTTGAGCGCCGATGAAGCCAGGGCAGTGGCTGATGAGCTGGGCGTGGATGTGAAAGAAGTGCAGCGCATGGAAGGCCGCCTCAGCAGCCGTGACCTGGCGTTTGATGCTCCCGCGGGCGCTGATGATGACGAAGGCTGGCAGGCTCCACAGTATTACCTCGAAGATCTGAGCGCTGACCCTGCCCTCGCAGTGGAGTCAAGCGACTGGCAGAAGAGCAGCGAGGAAAGCCTGCACAATGCGCTTTCCGGACTGGATGAGCGCAGCCGCGATATTCTTGCCCAGCGCTGGTTGGCCGATGAAAAAGCCACCCTGCACGAGTTGGCGGATCGTTATAGTGTTTCCGCTGAGCGTATTCGCCAGCTGGAGCAAGGTGCGATGAAAAAACTGCGGGCTGCCATGGCAGCCTGATCCGTCACCCGGGTGAGCCAACACCCGCTGTTACGGGAATACCGATGGCAAAATTATTTATCACCCTGGCGTCTCTCAGCGGCATGCTCGCGGTGGCTTTTGGTGCCTTTGGCGCCCACGCCCTGAAGGGCAGGCTCGACGACCACGCTCAGGGTGTGTTCCAGACAGCGGTGCAATATCACTTTTATCACAGCCTCGCCCTGCTCGCGGTGGGCGTCATTGCCCTCAGCTATCCCCAGGCCGCTCTTTTACGCAGTAGCGGCTGGTTATTTATCGTGGGCATAGTGATATTTTCCGGCAGCCTTTACCTGTTGAGTCTCAGTGGCCTGCGTTGGCTGGGCGCAATCACTCCCCTGGGCGGTTTGGCTTTTATCGCAGGCTGGGCTTGCCTTGCCGCCGCCAGCTGGAAACTGGCGGCCTGATCCCGCCCGCCTCGCCTCCCTTGACTGATCCAGAATCCCGTCGCCCTATTCGCAGCTACGTGTTGCGCACCGGTCGCATGACGCCCGGACAGCAGCGTGCTTTTGACCAGAACTGGGAGCGTTGGGGCCTGGAATATAGTCATGGCCTGCTCGATTACGAGGCGGTTTTTGGTAGATCAGGGCCCTGTGTGCTGGAGATCGGTTTTGGTATGGGGCAGTCCCTGGTCAGTATGGCTGCCGCGGCGCCGGCCACCAACTTCCTGGGCATCGAAGTGCACCGCCCCGGTGTCGGCAAGCTGTTGCATGGCATGGCGGAACAGGGCGTGGATAATATTCGAGTGTATTGCCACGATGCCGTGGAAATTTTGCGTGACTGCATTGCACCCGAATCCCTGGACGGCATCCAGATTTTCTTCCCGGACCCCTGGCATAAGAAAAAACACAACAAGCGGCGCCTTATCCAGCCGCCGTTTGTAGCGCAACTGGTCAGCAGGCTGAAAGAGGGTGGTGTTCTGCACCTGGCCACAGACTGGGAGCACTACGCTCATCAGATGATGGCCGTGTTATCTGCTGAGGCCGGCCTGGTCAACCAGTCCGGCGAGGGTGAATTTGCACCCAGGCCTGCCTATCGCCCCCTGACCAAGTTCGAGTTGCGGGGGGAGCGCCTTGGGCACGGGGTATGGGATCTTGTGTTCCAGCGAACTATGCCTGCGGCCTGATAAACAGGCCCCGGCCGCTCAGTTCTCCCCGGGAAAGAATGCGGCGATCACCGTATTAAGAAACCGACGCCCCAGTGCGCTGGCCCGTATTTGCTGCCCATCGAACTCCAGTAACTCCTGCCCGTGTAGTTTCTGCAAGGTATTCTCGATAATGGCGGGCTTTTGCCCGGTGCGTTCGCTGAATTGCGCAAGGGTAAAACCAGCGTTCAGGCGCAGTGCATTGAGCATGAATTCACCAACCTTGTCGCTGACCGAAAGATCGTGTCGGCTGGCGGTGAAGGTCGCCCCGGCGCTTGCCATATAGTCTGAGGGCTGGCGTTTCTTCGCATAGCGCTGAATACGCCCATCGGCAAAACTGATCTTGCCATGCGCCCCGGCGCCTATCCCCAGGTAGTCGCCAAAGGACCAGTAATTGAGATTGTGACGACACTGGTAGCCCGGTTTACCGTAGGCGGAGACCTCGTATTGCTGGTAACCGGACTTGGCCAGGATGCGCTCCCCGCTGTCCTGTATATCTGCCAGTGCGTCTTCGACCGGCAATAGTGGCGGTCGATTGTGGAACACGGTATTGGGTTCTATGGTCAGCTGGTACCAGGACAGGTGCGCAGGCTCAAAGGCCAGCGCTGCTCGTAAGTCCGCCTCCGCGCCGGCAATGGATTGCCCCGGCAGTCCGTGCATCAGGTCGATATTGAAGCTGTCAAACCCCGCCGCGCGGGCGTATTCGATAGCAGCCCTGGCCTGGTCGCTGTTGTGAACACGGCCCAGCGCCTCCAGCCTTTCGTCGTCAAAACTCTGCACCCCAAGGGACAGTCGATTGATGCCCGCGGCCCGGAAATCGGCAAATTTGGCGGCCTCGGCGCTGCCCGGATTGGCTTCCATGGTAGCTTCCAGCTTGGGTGACAAGGGGAGCAGTGATTCGATGCCAGTCAGCAGGCGGGCGATAGCCTGCGCAGAAAACAGGCTGGGTGTGCCGCCGCCTATAAACAGGGTGGAGACTGTCCTGTCCCGGGCCAACTTGCATTCTGTCTCGAGGTCACGCAGCAATGTGTCCACGTACTGCAATTCGGGAATGGCCGGGGTTTCGTGGGAATTGAAGTCACAGTAGGGACACTTTTTTTCGCACCAGGGCAGGTGAATATAGAGACCCAGGGAAGGTGGTTGCATCAGCTTTGGCTCATGGCCTCCAGCAATGCGGCGCTGGCCTGGGCGCGGTGGCTGATCCGGTTTTTCAGCTCGGCCGGCAGTTCCGCAGAACTGCACTGGTATTGTGTGATGTAAAACAGCGGATCATAGCCAAAACCGTTTTCCCCCCGGGGAGCGTCGAGGATAACGCCTTCCCAGCTTGCCTGGCAGACCAGGGGCATGGGGTCCAGTGCATGGCGCATATAGACAAGTGCGCACTGGAAGCGGGCACTGCGCTGCTCCGGCGGCACTCCCGCCAGGGCGGTTAGCAGTTTGCTATTGTTGGCGGCATCCCCGGCACCGGAATAACGGGCAGAGTGAATACCGGGGGCGCCATTGAGGTGGTCCACCTCCAGGCCCGAGTCGTCGGCGATGGCGGGGTGGCCACTGCAGCTGGCAGCCGCCCTCGCCTTTATAATCGCGTTCTCCACGAAGCTCAGCCCGGTCTCCTCAACCTCAGGTACCTTGAACTCCGCCTGGGACTTCAGCTGTAGATTCAGGGGCGCAAGTATTCTGGCCAGCTCCCGCAGTTTGCCGGGATTGCCGCTGGCCAGCACCACCACCCGGTCAGCGTCAGGGTTGCTCATTCGTCTTCATACAGCTGGTGCTTCAGTTCAAAGGTGTAGGTCTGGTCCGATCCCTCGGGTCGAAAATGAACCTCGAAGAAGCGCCACTCTTCGTTGATGAACTTGAAGTCGGCCAGGTAGTACACAGCCTCACCCTCGCGAACTTCCTGAAACTCCAGGGTCTGATTCTGGATCAGGTCCCAGGTTCGCCCTTTAAGCTGCATGGTCCGCGGCTCACTTCCACTGTCGGTATGCTCGCGCACGGCCAGGTTCAGGATGGCGCGCTGATTGCCCCGCACAAGGCCGTAGCTTTCGGCGACCTTGGGCGCAAGGAAGGTGGTGTTAACTACACTGTAGTGCAGCTCATAGGGCCCGAACCGTTCCGATTGTTGTGCCGTGGCATTGCCACAGACGATGACCATCAACAGCGCGACATACCTGGCCATGCCGGTCATATCAGCGCGTAATATGGTAGATCGCCGTGGTGGCGAACAGGTTGGGCCAGGTGGTGGCGAGCAGGGGTTGCCGCTGCGTGTTGCCCACGACGTCCCGGGCCAGTATGCGAATATTCTTTTGCTCACAGAGCGCCTCAAAATCGTTTACCGTGCAAAAATGGATGTTGGGTGTGTCGTACCAGTTGTAGGGCATAAAACGTGAAACCGGCATTCTGCCACGGGTACCCAAGTGTACCCGACAGCGCCAGTGGCCGAAGTTGGGGAAGGTTACAATACATTCCCGGCCAATGCGCAGCA
Source organism: uncultured Gammaproteobacteria bacterium (assembly GCA_963765545.1). Lineage (GTDB taxonomy): Bacteria > Pseudomonadota > Gammaproteobacteria > Pseudomonadales > Halieaceae > JARRPM01. Next base: position 382,611 of record CAVXWW010000008.1, read on the forward strand.
TCTCGTCCAGCACCCTATCCGGAAAGTGTACCGCCTGCAGGGCATGCGCCATGACTACCGTATCAAAACTCTGGTCGGGAAAGTTGGCCAGTCCCTGGTCAAGGTTCTGCTCAACGATGTTGAGACCGCGCTCTATGGCGGCGGTGATTTCCTGCGGGTCGATTTCAATCCCGGTTCCGCGCACCTGGCGCTGGTCGCGCAGCAGTTGCAGGAACTCGCCGTTGCCGCAGCCCAGATCGAGCACCCGGGAGCCCGGTTCGATCCAGCGCTGGATGTGAGCAAGGTCGAGGCGCATCAGGAAGTCTCTCCCACCCGGCGCATGTAGGCCGAGAAAACGTCCACGTAGCGCGGAATGGGCAATAGAAACGCATCGTGGCCCTCGTCCGCCTCGATTTCCGCGTAGGTGACGGGTTTGTCGGCCGCGATCAGTGCGTTCACGATTTCCCTGGATCGGGCGGGTGAGAAACGCCAGTCGGTGGAAAAGGAGATTACCAGGAAGCTGCAGCTTGCGTGTCGAAAAGCTGCCACCGGTTCATTGCCATACTCCCTGGCGAGGTCGAAATAATCGAGCGCCCGGGTCATCAGCATGTAGGTGTTGGCGTCAAAGTTGCCGGAGAACTGGCTGCCCTGGTAACGCAGGTAACTTTGTACCTGAAACTCCACATTCTGCTCATCGCCCTGATCAAAGCTCCCTGAGCGCAGGTCCCGACCGAATTTGTTGGCCATGGCATGATCTGACAGGTAGGTGATATGCCCTACCATGCGCGCAAGCGCCAGCCCCTGGGAGGGTGTGGTACCCCGTTCGTGGTAATGGCCGTCGGCAAATGCCGGGTCGGATAGAATGGCCTGGCGGGCCACCTCGTTGAAAGCCAGGTTCTGGGCGCTCAATTTCATTGCCGCAGCGATCACAATGCAGTGCCTGATGCGATCCGGGTATTCAAGCGACCAACGCATGGCTTGCATACCGCCCAGGCTGCCCCCTATGACGGCGGCCCAGCAGTCGATACCGAGATAGTCCGCGAGGCGTGCCTGGCTGTTCACCCAGTCGCGCGCGCGCAGCGGTGGAAAGTCCGGACCCCACAGCTCACCGGTCTGCGGATTGAGGGAGGCCGGGCCGGTGGAGCCATGGCAGCCACCCAGGTTATTCAGGCTGACAACAAAGAAGCGGCTGGTATCAATCGGCTTGCCGGGCCCTATGCATTCATCCCACCAGCCGGGTTTCTTGTCGTCCTCACTGTGGTAACCGGCCGCATGATGGTGGCCACTGAGTGCGTGACAGATGAGCACGGCATTACTGCGCTGCTCATTCAGCTCACCATAGGTTTCGTAGACCAGCTCGTAGTCGGCCAGTTCGCGACCGCAAGCCAGCAGCAGCGGTTCGGTGAAGCGGGCTATCCGGGGTGTAACGATGCCCACCGACCGGGGGTTTCCTGCTTGCTTCATGGGCTCATCTCAACCAGGGGGCGAGACCCAGGACATTAGTGGCGGCCGCCATGTGGCGCAGGGCGATCTGGATGACGTTGATCAGGATAAATACCAGTATCGGTGAAAAGTCCATTCCCCCCATGGCCGGCAGCATTTTGCGAAAGGGTGCCATCACAGGTTCGGTGATCTGGTACAGCAGGTAGATGGCCGGGTGGCGGCTCCCGGCGGCGACCCAGCTGAGAATAATCATCGCCAGCAGCGCGAAAAAATAGATGTTGACCACCAGCGCTACGACGCCCAGCACACCGCCAAGGAGCAACATCCCCAGAGTGGGAAGTGCCTGGTAGTTTATAAATATCAGGGCCGTAATACTGGCCATTTGCAGTAATATGGCCAGCAGCAGTGAGGCCAGGTCCAGGCCGGCCAAGCTGGGGACAATTCGCCGCAAGGGGATCACCAGTGGGTTGGTTATCTTGACCAGGAACTGGCAGATCGGGTTGTAAAAATCAGCACGCACCACCTGCAGCAAAAACCGCAATACCATGGCGATCAGGTACAGGCTCAGGAAGGTCTGTATCAGGTAGCCAAAAATTTCGTTGATAGCGCTCATTGATCAATACTCTCCAGCTGCTCGTTTGACCTAGCCCATTTCCCTGGCTAATTCTGCGGATCGCTGCGCTGCGGCGCGCAGGGCATTTGTGACCAGCGTGCGCAGGCCGTCGTTTTCAAAGCTCTCCACCGCGCGCTCGGTGGTGCCGCCGGGGCTGGTGACACGGCGTCGCAGTTCCACCAGGTCCACATCCGACTCCCGGGCCATCCGGGCTGCGCCCAGGCCTGTTTGCAGCGCCATGGTGGTGGCTGTCTCCCGGTCCAGGCCCAGCTCGCAGGCGGCGTCAATCATCGCCTCCATAAAAAGGAAGAAATACGCCGGGCCGCTGCCCGACAAGGCCGTTATGGCGTCCAGTGCACTTTCCTCGGGTACCCAGCTGGCGATGCCAACCGCGGACAGAATTGCCTCGGCGTGCTCGCGTTGCCGGGTCGAGACATGGGCGTTGGCAAACATAGCACTTGCCCCGCAACCCAGCAGGGCCGGGGTGTTTGGCATGCAGCGCACAATGGCAGCTTCCGGCCCAAGCCGTGCCTGTATGCTCGTTATGGTGACGCCGGCGGCAATGGAAATGACCAGTGCTCGCCTGGCGCGTACCGCTCTGGCGATGCTATTGGTCGCTTCCCCCATGACCTGCGGTTTGACCGCCATTATGACCACGTCAGCGCCGGCAACGGCAGTCGCATTGTCCGCACACACGTTGACCGGGGCGATCTCTGTCAGGCGCTCCAGGCTGGCGGGGAACGGGTCGGCGGCGCTGATCAGGCCGGCGGGGTGGCCGCTCTCGATCAATCCACCGATGATACTGCTGGCCATATTACCAGCACCGATAAATGCGATATGGGGTGTGCTCAAGAATCCCGCCCGTTCAATGAATGATGCTGGAAAATCAGTGCGCCAGTATACACGCCGGTTTCAGGCAAAATCACCTGTTGCGGCGGCCGAATATCCCGCTGCCGACCCTCACTATCGTCGAACCCTCCGCTATTGCAGCTTCGAGGTCACCAGACATGCCCATTGAGAGCGTGTCCATCTCCGGGGCCAGCACCTGAAGGTCCTGCAGAGTCCTGCGCAATGCGGCGAACGCGGCTCTTTGTTGCGCCGGATCCTCGCTGGGGGCAGGTATTGCCATAAGGCCGCGCAGTTGCAGGCGGGGCAGCTGCAGGATCTCGTTTACCAGCTCGGGCAGCTCCGCGGGGGATGCACCTGATTTGCTCTGTTCTTGCGAGATATTTACCTGCAGGCAGATCTGCAGGCGCGGCATCTCCCGGGGCCGATGTTCGTTGAGGCGCCGTGCAATTTTGGCGCGCTCTACACTGTGGACCCAGGCGAAGTTTTCCGCGATGGCGCGGGTTTTGTTGGACTGTATTGGCCCGATGAAATGCCATGTGAGCGGCAGGTCTCGCAGTTGTTCGATTTTGGCCAGCGCTTCCTGCAGGTAGCTCTCACCGATATGGTCAAGGCCCGCCTCATAGGCCGCACGAATGGCCTCGGCAGGGTGGGTTTTGCTCACCGCCAGTACCTGTATATCCCCGGCAGTGCGCTGGCTTTTTTCAGCAGCGAGTCGTACTCTTTCGAGCAGCTTTGCTATTTCGGCAGAAAATAGTCGTTCATCCATGGCGCGAATGGTAGCCTATTCGGGTGATGGCAGGCGACTGCACAATAAAAACGCGGGCCCGTTGCGATATTGTGTGCAGGGCGGGGCCCGGGAATAGTCGGCCGCAGATGCCGACAGTACAGGGGAACAAGCAGGGGACACATGGACATTACAGAACTTCTGGCGTTTAGCGCCAAGCAGGGTGCGTCTGACTTACACTTGTCGGCGGGCCTGCCGCCCATGATTCGCGTTGACGGTGATATTCGTCGTATCAATCTGCCGCCCATGGAACACAAGCAGGTCCATGAGCTGATCTACGACATCATGAACGATCGGCAGCGCAAGGACTATGAGGAATTTCTCGAGACAGATTTTTCCTTTGAGGTTCCCGGCGTGGCGCGTTTTCGTGTCAATGCCTTCAACCAGAACCGTGGTGCTGGCGGCGTATTTCGAACCATTCCGTCTAAAGTGCTGTCGATGGAAGACCTCGGCATGGGGCAGGTATTTCGCGATATTTCAATGATGCCGCGCGGGCTGGTGCTGGTGACCGGCCCCACAGGTTCGGGCAAATCCACCACGCTTGCGGCGATGATGGATTACATCAACGACAACAAGTATGAGCACGTCCTCACCATCGAGGACCCCATCGAATTTGTTCACGAGAGCAAGAAGTGCCTCGTTAACCAGCGCGAGGTTCACCGCGACACTCACGGTTTCGCCGAGGCGTTGCGTTCTGCACTGCGCGAAGATCCGGATATCATCCTGGTGGGTGAGTTGCGCGACCTTGAAACCATTCGTCTTGCCCTGACCGCTGCCGAGACCGGCCACCTGGTTTTTGGCACACTGCACACCACGTCAGCGGCCAAGACCATCGACCGAGTTGTAGATGTTTTTCCCGCCGCGGAAAAGGCCATGGTGCGCTCCATGCTGTCGGAATCATTGCAGGCTGTGGTATCCCAGACGCTGCTCAAGCGGGCCACCGGTGGTCGGGTGGCGGCGCATGAAATTATGCGCGGCACGTCTGCGATCCGTAACCTGATTCGTGAAGACAAGGTTGCGCAGATGTACTCTGCGATACAGACAGGTAGTGCACTGGGCATGCAGACCATGGACCAGTGCCTGCATGACATGGTTGAAAAACGTGTGATCACCAGGGATGTGGCACGCGAGAAAGCGCGTATGCCGGAAAACTTCTAGGTCACGCTCAGCGTGAGCGCCGTGAGGTAGGGAGTCGTTATGATAATAGAACAACTGCTGGAACAGGTGGTGGAACAGGGTGCCTCGGACGGATTTGTTTCCGCAGGTGCGCCGCCGAGTATCAAGGTAGATGGTGAGCTTCGCCCACTCGGAGAGAGCCCGCTTTCTGAGGACCAGGCGAGAGAACTGGTCCTTTCAACCATGCGTGAGGATCAGCAAAAGGACTTCCTGGAACACCACGAATGCAATTATGCCTTGAGCTATGAGGGGCTGGGGCGCTTTCGTGCCAGTGCCTTTGTCCAGCGCGGCAAGTGTGGACTGGTAGTGCGGCGCATCCAGACTGATATCCCGACTATTGATGAACTGGGATTGCCCCCGATTATCAAGGAATTGGCAATGACCAAGCGGGGCCTGGTGATTTTTGTGGGCGCCACCGGAACAGGTAAGTCCACCTCCCTGGCGTCTATGGTGGGCTATCGCAACCAGAACAGTCACGGCCACATCATCAGTATCGAAGACCCGATTGAATATATCCACGACCATGGCAACTGTATTGTTACCCAGCGTGAAGTTGGTATGGATACCGAGTCCTTTGACGTGGCCCTTAAAAACACACTGCGCCAGGCGCCAGATGTGATTATGATCGGCGAGGTGCGTTCGGCCGAAACCATGGCCCAGGCCCTGACCTTTGCAGAGACCGGTCACCTGTGTCTTTGCACACTCCACGCCAACAATGCCAACCAGGCGCTGGACAGGATACAGAGCTTTTTTCCTGCTGAGCTGCATGACCAGGTCTGGATGGATTTGTCATTGAACCTGAAATCGATGGTCGCGCAGCAGCTGTTGCCGCGCAAGGATGGCAAGGGCAGGGCACCTGTCGTGGAGGTTTTGCTGAATTCGCCTCTGGTCGCGGATTACATTCGCAAGGGCGAGGTTCACCTGATCAAGGAATTGATGTCCAAGTCCACTGAACTGGGTATGCAGACCCTGGACCAGTCACTGATCAAGGCCTACAAGGAAGGTGTTATCAGCAGGGAAGATGCGCTGCGTTATGCTGATTCGGCTAACGATGTACGTCTCGAGATCAAGATGTTTGATAAGACCACGCCCGGTGGTAATACCAGCCGCGATGAGCTGGGACTGTCATACGAGACGCCCGACGAGGGCAGATTCGTTCGACGCTAGTTGCCCGTTGCCAAGCCTCTCAGCTCGCTGCGCCGGCCTCCCGGTTACGCAGCCAGCTTAGCAGCACCAGTTCTGCGGCCTGGCTGTCTACCGGCTGTTGTTTGAAATCACCCCTGTGACCTCGCTCCCGACTGTTCTGCTTGGCCTCGAAGCTGCTCAGCCTTTCGTCAACCAGCTCAACCGGCAGGCCGAGGCGCCCGTGCAGCCGGCGGGAGAATTTTCTGGCCCGTTCGGACAATTCGCTGACGCTGCCATCCATGTTGAGGGGGTCGCCGACAACCAGCAGGTCAGGCTGCCACTCCGCTATCAACCTGGTGACGTTTGACCAGTCGGGTATGCCCTCCCTTGCCTTAATGATGGCCAGTGGCTGGGTAGTGCCCAGCACGCAGTTACCGACCGCCACGCCTATCTGACGCAGGCCGAAGTCAAATGCCATCACGGCCTTGATTTGAAGGTTCACCGGGCGTTTGTCAGGCGTGTCCTGCCTCACCGGAAATCAGGTTCATATCTATGCCCAGTAGGGCGGCTGCTGCGCCCAGGCGCTGTTCAGGGTCGGTTTTGAAAATGATATCGCTGTCCGCGGGCAGGGTGAGCCAACTATTCTCCGCCAGCTCCTGCTCCAGCTGGCCTGCGGACCAGCCGGCATATCCCAGAGCGATCAGGTGTTCTTCCGGGCCGTCATTGTTGGCAATGGCCCGCAGGATGTCACAGGATGTGGTGAGGGTAATCCCGGTAGTGACCTTCAGGCTCGACTCCCACGAAGAAGTGCAGTTGCGGTGCAATACAAAACCATGATCGATCTGAACCGGCCCACCGGCCATCACTGGAATTTCGGGGAAGTCTTTCACGGGCGTAATATCCAGGTGCTCAAAGATTTCTGTCACTGAAAGATCCAGCGGCTGGTTGATGACAATGCCCATGGCACCGCTCTCGCCGTGTTCACAAATATAGGTAATGCTGTGGGAAAAGATTCCCTCCGACAATCCCGGCATGGCCAGTAAAAAATGGTCACGCAGGCAATCGCTGCTTTTAGCGGTATTGACGGAATATCGTCCGGACATAACCTGAATTTATCCTCCCGGTTCAACTCTTTCTACAGTGCCGGGGCGCGCCCTGACATTAACAATGAATGCTATTGGGAGCTTAGCCGGTTTTCCTGGAATTGCCATGTGCGAATGATTTCCAGCTGGTCTGTTGTGGCCCTTAATTCGGGCGGGAAGGGTGCGTAGGGTGCGGCCATGCGCACTATCTTGATGGCGGCTTCATCGAGCACCGCGTAGCCGGAGGAAGACAGGACCCGGATATCCCGCAAGCTGCCGTCGGCGTTTATTACGACAAGCAGCCGCAGGTTGCCGTACAGGCCGTAGCGAACAGATGCCTCCGGGTAGTACTTGTTGCCCACGGCTTCCACGCGTCGGCGCCAATCCAGTAGATAGGCTGCGTCCACTGATTGCCTGGCGGCCACTGATGTGAGGCGTCGCACTCTTGGCATCTGGGCGTAATTGCGACTCTGCTCGTCCAGTTCCGCCTCCAGGCTGGCAAGTTCCTGGGTCAGCTTGTCGACCTCGGGGCTAAGCCCCAGCAGCGGCAGTTGCTCCCTTTCCAATTGCTCGGAGGCGGCGGCGCGTGTGGCGGCGGCGGCCGTGGTTATGGCCTCCCGGGTCGGGTCTGTGGGCGCCTCCTGCGGTACTAACAGTGCCTGTGGGCCGGGATCTCCCTCGCTGGACGAGGTGTTATTCGGACTGGTGAATTCCTCAAACTGTACCGATTCACCACTGCCCTCCTGATTTGCCTGGGCGATATGGCGGGCGTTTTCCGGGCTTGCGCCATCGGGTCTGGCAGCTAGCGTAACTTCGATCTGTGGTGCCTTGTATTGTTCCGAGGCAGATTTGAACGACACGCCAGCAAGCAGCGCCGCATGCAGCGCGAGGGCCAGCAATACGGCATTGCGCATACGGCGGCTTCTGCCGAATTCCGCTTCCAGGTAGTACATCGAGGTAGTTTATCCGCGTTGGCTAACCGATGTCAGCGCGATTTATCCAATTCGCTTGCAATGCAGGCCATCAATTGCCCGCCAATATCCAGGCCATAGCCATCGTCAATTTCCCGTATGCAGGTGGGGCTGGTGACGTTTATTTCTGTCAGGTAGTCACCAATGATGTCCAGCCCTGCAAATAACAGGCCCTTTTCCCGGAGGGTAGGCCCCACCTGACCGGCGATCCAGAGATCCCTGTCTGACAGTGGTTGCGGCCTGCCCGTGCCCCCGGCTGCCAGGTTGCCGCGTGTCTCGCCCTCCCTGGGTACCCGCGCCAGGCAGTAGGGCACAGGCTCGCCGTTGATCATCAGTATGCGCTTGTCACCCTGGCTTATCTCGGGAATAAAGCGCTGGGCCATGATGGTATGTTCAGCCTGGCCGGTCAGTATCTCCAGGATCACATTTACATTGGGGTCGTGTTCCCCGACCCGAAAAATTGCGGTGCCGCCCATCCCGTCCAGGGGTTTGAAGATAACGTCCGAGTGCGTTTTGTGAAATGCCCGTAACCGGTCGGGGTCACCGCTCACCAGTACCGGCGGACAGCACTGGGGAAACCGGGTGGCGAAAATTTTCTCGTTACAGTCGCGCAGGCTCTGGCAGCGATTTACGATCAGGGTACCCCTGCGCTCCGCGTCTTCCAGAATGTAGGTGCTGTAGACAAATTCGTTGTCAAACGGGGGATCCTTGCGCATCAGGATCACGTCCAGCTCAGCCAGGTCAAGGTCCTGGCGCTGGTCCAGCGCAAACCACCTGGCAGGGTCATTGAACACTTCCATGGGCGCCATTCGCCCGCGGCCTACGCCCTGCTCGAGATAGAGGTCATGTTGCTCCATATAAAATAGCTCCCAACCCCTGTCCCGGGCGGCCCACAACATCGCCAGGGTACTGTCTTTCTTGTAATTGATACTGGTGATGGGGTCCATCACCACACCGAGTTTTATAGTCATAGCGCTACCTGAGTGGTGATACGGCAAATAGTTGGTTGGTTAACTTACGCAAAGGCGATAGCAGGCGCAAGCGGCTTGCGGTCATTGGTCAAATGAGTGCGCCGGCGGCAAATTGCTTTAGAATACCAGCCGCTGACATTATCGAAACTGACGGAGCTGGTATGAGTTGGGCAGGTGTGTATTTTTTTCTCGCGATGGTGAGCATTCTCTGTACGCTGAGTGCCATTATCAAGGCGCGCAGGCTTTACTGGTTTGTGCCCGTCTATTTTTTCGCGGCATGGCTGAGTGGCGAGCTGGCGCTGATTCACGTGATCTGGCAAGTGGCCTTGACGGCTGGTCTGGCCTTCACCGTAGGCCTGTCCGACCCCCTGGCTCAGGCGGGGCTGGGGCTGTTCGCACTTTCCTGGCTGGGTCTGATATACCTGCACAGTCAGGCCATGGATACCCCGCGCCACCTGGCCGCAGCGCTGCGCCGGGCCCTGGGCCAGGATTATCGTTCCCGGATTACACCGGAGCGCCAGCGCGTGCTGGTCGACGACATAAGCGCCAGGGAGTGGCTGCAGCCATTTCGCTTCAAGCGAGAGGGGGTAAGGAGGCACAGCCATATAAGCTACGGCGATGCCGGCAAGCGCAACCTGCTCGACATCTATCATCCACAGCAGCCGCGTGAGGGTGGTTTCCCCGTCTTGTTGCAGGTGCACGGCGGCGCCTGGATGATTGGGGAGAAAGAGCAGCAGGCGTTGCCGCTGATGTATCACATGTCCCAGCGCGGCTGGCTCTGTGTGGCGATCAATTACCGGCTCAGCCCCAAGGCGGCTTTTCCCGCTCATATTATCGATGTCAAAAAAGCCATTGCCTGGATCAGGGAGCACATCGGCGAATATGGCGGGAACCCGGATTATATAGCCATCACCGGCGGCTCGGCGGGAGGTCACCTGAGTGCGTTGGCCGCGCTTACACCCAACCGTGAAGAATGGCAGCCCGGGTTCGAAAGTGCGGACACCACCTTGCAGGCAGCCTTGCCGTTTTATGGCGTTTTTGATTTCCTGGACCGCTTTAATATCAGGGGGAAGATGTCCATGGAGCCGATGGTTGCTGACAAGGTGCTGCAGTGCTCGCAAGAGGATAACCCGCAGTTGTGGTCCTCGGTGTCGCCACTGGACCACATTTCGGTCGATGCCCCTCCCATGTTCATTGTTCAAGGCAGCCACGATTCACTGGTGTGGGTAGAGGAAGCGCGTACGTTTGTGTCTGCGCTGCAGGCGGTGGCCACCCAGCCGGTGGCCTATGCCGAATTGCCGGGAGCACAGCATGCCTTCGAACTTTTCCACTCGGTGCGAACTGATCACACGGTAAATGCCGCCGGCCATTTCCTGGAGTGGGCTCACGGCCAGTGGCTTGAGCAGCAAGCCGGGGGCAGTGCTTAGACGGCGATGATTCAGGCCCCGTGCCCGGCGATCAGCTGGCGTCGGGTGCAGCCATATCACCCCAGCGGGCCTGCAATATGGCTATTGCTGCCAGTGGCGCGGTTTCGGTTCGCAACACCCTGGGCCCCAGTTGCAGTGAGGCAAAGCCAGCCTGTTCAGCATTCACTATTTCCTCTTCACTGAAGCCGCCTTCGGGTCCCACCAGCAGGGCAACGCTGGCCGGCGCGGGCGATTCGGGGCAGGTGTTGTCCGCGGTAGGGTGCAAGACCAGGCGGACCTGTGCATCCACCCCTTGCAGCCACTGTTCAATCTCCTGTAGCGGCAGTATTTGCGGGGGGCGGTTGCGGCCGCATTGTTCGCAGGCGCTGATCGCTATCTGTTGCCAGTGCCTGAGTTTTTTCCCGGCACGCTCCGGGTCCAGCCTGAGACCGGTGCGTTTGCTCAACAGGGGTGCAATTGAGGTCACCCCCAACTCGGTTGCTTTCTGCACCACCCAATCCATTCTCTCACCCCGGGAGATCGCGATGCCAAGTTGCAGGTGCAGGGCTGACTCGAGCTCTACCGCGTCAAAATCACCCGTCGCGGCCACCACCGACTTCCTGTCTATCGCAGTGATGCTGGCGGGATATTGGCCGCCCCCGCCATCAAACAGCACCAGGCGGTCGCCGACCTTCATTCTCAGTACCCTGGACAAGTGCCTGCTGGGCCCGGACTCGAGTTCAACATCGCTGTTGGCCGCAATCGGCGCCGTGGTGTAAATCCTCGGTATGCGCATACCTGGCCGGGCTCTAGAGGCCGAGGTTGCGACAGATCTGTCGGGTGGGCTCTGCCTGGTTCATGGTGTAGAAATGAATACCGGGTGCGCCGCTGTCCAGCAGCGTCTGGCATAACTGTGAAACTACTTCGATGCCAAATTTGCGGATACTGTCCTGGTCGTCGCCATAGCTTTCAATCCGCTGGCAGATCCAGCGCGGTATTTCCGCGCCGCAGTTGCGCGAGAACCGCGCCAGGTTTTCAAAGTTGATGATGGGCATGATGCCGGCGTAAATCGGTTTGTCGATATCCACCGCAGCGCACTGGTCGAGAAAGTAAAAGTAGGCCTCTACGTTGAAGAAGTACTGGGTGATGGCGCTGTTGGCGCCCGCATCCAGTTTGGCCTTCAGGAAGCGGACATCGCTGTCATAGCTCTTCGCCTCCGGGTGAACCTCCGGGTAGGCTGCGACCTCAATTTCGAAGTGATCTCCGGTGCGTTCGCGCACAAACGCCACCAGTTCACTGGCGTAGACCAGTTGCGATGCGCCGCCCATGCCGGAGGGCATGTCGCCTCGCAGGGCCACCAGGCGTTTGATATCGCGCCGCACATAGTCATCCACCAGCGCACCAATCGCATCGGTGTCATCACCGCCGAAACTCAGGTGCGGAGCGACATCAATGTCCTGTTCCCGAATCGCCGATACCACCCCCAACGTACTGTCCCGGGTGGTGCCACCGGCGCCGTAGGTGACCGAGAAAAACTCCGGGTTCAGCGCATTCAGTGCCGGGGTCGTATCCTGTAACAGACGCTGTTTACCCTCCTCGGTCCTGGGCGGGAAGTATTCGAAGCTGATTCTCGGTTTCTGCTTGGGCATGGGCCGGGCGTTCCTAGTACTTGTAGTCGTTTGGCTTGTAGGGCCCGTCGACATTCACATTGATGTAGTCGGCCTGTTCCGGTGTCAGGCGGGTCAGTACCGCGCCAAAGCCGTTGACCATGTGGGCGGCAACTTCCTCGTCCAGGATCTTGGGCAGAACCTCGACGGTCAGTGCAGCAGGCTTCATATTGTCTTCCAGGTCGGCGAACTTGCGCTCATACAGATAGATTTGCGCCAGTACCTGGTTGGCAAAGGAGCCGTCCATGATGCGTGAGGGGTGACCCGTGGCGTTACCCAGGTTAACCAGGCGCCCTTCGGACAACAGGATCAGGTGATCGTTGTTGGCCTGGTCGCGGAATATCTTGTGTACCTGCGGTTTAACTTCCTCCCACTCCCAGTTGCGGCGCATGAAGGCGGTGTCGATCTCGTTGTCAAAGTGGCCGATGTTGCAGACCACGGTGCCGCTTTTCAGGGACTTGAGCATGTTGGCGTCACAGACATTAAAATTGCCAGTAGTGGTAACCAACAGATCCGTGTTACCCATCACGATGCTATTGATGCATGCCTCTGTGCCGTCGTTAACACCGTCGTTAAAAGGTGACACCACTTCAAAACCGTCCATGCAGGCCTGCATGGCGCAGATGGGATCTATCTCGGTAATACGGACAATCATGCCTTCCTGGCGCAGTGACTGGGCCGAGCCCTTGCCGACATCGCCGTAGCCGATGACCAGTGCTTTTTTGCCGGCCAGCAGGTGATCGGTACCGCGCTTGATGGCGTCGTTCAGGCTGTGGCGGCAGCCGTATTTGTTGTCGTTCTTGGACTTGGTAATAGAATCGTTGACGTTTACAGCGGGTATTTTCAGCGTGCCTTGCTTCAGCATCTCCAGCAGGCGGTGTACGCCCGTTGTGGTTTCCTCGGTGACGCCGTGGATCTTGTCCAGCATCGCGGGGTATTTCTCATGCAGCATGCCGGTGAGGTCGCCGCCGTCATCCAGCACCATGTTGGCCTCCCAGGGGGCGCCGTCCTTCAGGATGGTTTGCTCCAGGCACCAGTCGTACTCTTCTTCGGTCTCGCCCTTCCAGGCGAATACCGGCACGCCGGCGGCGGCAATGGCGGCTGCTGCGTGGTCCTGGGTTGAAAAGATGTTGCATGACGACCAGCGCACTTCGGCACCCAGTTCCAGCAATGTCTCAATCAGCACGCCGGTCTGGATAGTCATATGTATACAGCCCAGAATCTTGGCGCCGGCCAGCGGCTTGCTCTGGCTGTACTTTGCGCGCATGGCCATCAGTGCCGGCATTTCGCCCTCGGCGATGTCAAGTTCCCGGCGACCCCAGTCGGCGAGGTTGATATCGGCGACCTTGTAGTCCTGCTTTGTTACCAGTTTTTCTGCTGTGCTCATGTTCGTTTCCTCGGTTAATTCGTCAATGCTGGTTAAGAAATGTGTCGCATTCTGGTGTTTTGCTTTGCTGTGGGGCCGTTGCAAGCTGAATCCTAGAGCGCGGCCCTTAAAGCGTCGGTGCGGTCCGTCCGCTCCCAGGTAAAGTCCTCAATCTCACGGCCAAAATGGCCGTAGGCGGCAGTCTGGCGGTAAATCGGGCGCTTCAGGTCCAGCATATCCACCAGACCCTTGGGACGGAGTTCGAAGTTTTCGCGCACCAGCTCTGCGATATGCGAGTCGGACAGTTTTCCGGTGCCGAAGGTGTTAACGGAGATGGACGTGGGCTCGGCCACGCCAATCGCGTATGAGACCTGGATTTCGCAGCGGTCAGCCAGGCCGGCGGCGACGATGTTCTTGGCGACGTAGCGCCCTGCATAGGCCGCCGAACGATCGACTTTTGACGGGTCCTTGCCGGAAAAGGCGCCGCCACCGTGGCGCGCCATGCCACCGTAGGTATCAACGATAATCTTGCGCCCGGTAAGACCGCAGTCGCCCACGGGGCCGCCGATAATGAACTGTCCGGTGGGGTTGATATGAAAACGGGTATCCGCGTGTATCCATTCGGCGGGCAGTACTTCCTTGATGACCAGGTCCATGATGGCGTCCTGGATGTCGGCCTGGCTGATATCTTCATCGTGTTGGGTAGACAATACCACTGCATCGATGGCCACTGGCTTGCCGTCTTCGTAGCGCAGGGTGACCTGGCTCTTGGCATCCGGTCGCAGCCAGGGCAGGGTGCCGTGCTTGCGCAATTCCGCCTGGCGCTCCACCAGGCGATGGGCGTAGTAGATCGGGGCCGGCATCAGGACGCTGGTCTCATTGGTGGCGTAGCCAAACATCAGGCCCTGGTCACCTGCTCCCTGCTCGTGATCTTCACTCTCGTCCACGCCCATGGCGATATCCGGCGACTGCTTGCCAATCGCGTTGAGCACGGCGCAGGAGGCCCCGTCAAAGCCGACGTCCGAGCTGTCGTAGCCGATATCCAGGATCACCTGGCGCACGACGTCTTCCAGGTCGACATAGGTGGAGGTGGCAACTTCACCTGCGACAATCGCCATACCTGTCTTGACCATTGTTTCCACGGCAACCCTGGCATTGGGGTCATCCTTGAGGATGGCGTCGAGGATGGCATCGGATATCTGGTCCGCCATTTTGTCCGGGTGTCCTTCCGATACTGACTCGGAAGTGAAGATTGCATATTCGCTCATAAAGACGTCCTTGGGGCTGGTTAAAGTCGTGTCAGTTGCGGCCGAAAAGGCGCACCTGTATTTGAAATCCGTTGCGTTGGGCCAGGTAAAGGCTGGCGATATCCTCCAGACCCGCGGCCTTGGCCCAGTCGCCAAGTTCCTGTGGATCGAAACCCAACCACAGGTCGCCGCAGTTTTCTCTGGCCCAGCCCTGGTCGTGACGACACAGGTCGGTAACCAGGACTACCCCTGTCGGGGCAAGGCAGGAGGCCACGTCCATCAGGATCTGGCCCGGCGAAGGTGTGTGGTGCAGCACCATGTTAATGACGGCGCAATCCACCTCCAGCTTGTCCAGCGCTGTACTGCCGGTATCGCCGTGGATGAACTCTATATTCTTCAGCTTGGCGGATGCAGCCCGCTCGCGGGCCTGTGCCAGCATCAGCTCCGCGTTGTCGAGGGCGACCACCCGGTCGAACGCGGGGGCCAGCTCGAGCAGGAACGCGCCGTCACCCGGGCCCACTTCCAGTGCGCAAGCGTGCCGCTGCAGCGGCGCGTCGCGCAACATTTGCGCCACGGTGTCGGCATACTGTTCATAGCTGGCTATCAGGTCCTGTTGCTGCCTGAATTTGTGGGCATTGTCCCGAAAGAAATTGCGCGAATTTTCCTCGCGCTTTCTGTGGAGCATGGCCAGTCGCCGGGCAGTAGCCTGCGGCAGCTCGGTTCTGTCCACGCACTCAAAGATACGGTTTTGCAGGGAGGACAGCCCCGCCTGCTGGCCCAGGCTGCTGCGCCGGTAGAAAATGGAGTTGCCCTCGCGGCGGGTTGCCACCAGGCCGGCGCCGGCAAGTACTTTCAGGTGATGGCTCAGGGCCGGTTGGCGGATATCAAAAATTGAGCACAATTCCGACACCCCGAAGGAGTCTTCGCACAGCACGCGCAGCACCTGCAGGCGCAGCGGGTCAGAGCTTGCCTTGCACAGGTTGGCCAGTGCGGTCAGGTCCCGATTGGGTGCGGGGGTGACCTTCGTGGCAGCGGTTGCGGTGGTGGATTGATGCATGGTGCGGGAGTCTAGCAAGTCGTCACAACTATATCAAAATATTTTGATATAGATTTGAAGTGGTTCACGCAGCGCTGGAAGGGAGTAGAAATTGGATATTTTGTGCTGTTTGTTTGCCGTTCGCCGCCGCTTACGCGAAAATACCGTCCGTTTTTGCGCGCCTGCCCGCCAACCCCCTGGAGAACTCGATGTCGTCCCCCCGCACTGAACTTGCCAATGCCATCCGCGCCCTGAGCATGGATGCTGTACAAAAAGCCAATAGCGGCCATCCCGGCGCACCCATGGGGATGGCGGACATTGCGGAGGTGTTGTGGAACGATTACCTGCAACACAATCCGAACAACCCGCACTGGCCCAACCGGGACAGGTTTGTCCTGTCCAATGGTCACGGCTCGATGCTGATTTACTCACTGCTGCACCTGTCGGGTTATGACCTGCCGATGGAGGAGTTGAAAAACTTCCGTCAACTGCACAGCAAAACACCCGGCCACCCCGAGTACGGCTATACCCCGGGCATAGAAACCACCACCGGCCCCCTGGGCCAGGGCCTGGCCAATGCGGTGGGTATGGCGCTGTCAGAAAAAGTGCTGGCGGCCCAGTTTAACCGGGAAGGCCATGAGGTCATCGACCACCACACCTACACCTTTGTCGGCGACGGCTGCCTCATGGAGGGTATATCCCACGAGGTCTGCTCTCTGGCCGGCACCCTGGGCCTGGGCAAGCTGGTTGTTTTTTATGACGACAACGGCATTTCCATCGACGGCGAGGTCGAGGGCTGGTTCAACGATGACACCCCTGCTCGTTTCAAGGCTTACGACTGGCAGGTCATTAACGATGTCAACGGCCACAGCCCGTCCGAGGTCAAGGCCGCCATAGAAGCTGCCCGCCACGAGACCGGCAAGCCCACCCTGATCTGCTGCAAAACCATTATCGGTAAAGGCTCACCCAACAAGCAGGGCACAGAGGCGACTCACGGTGCCGCGTTGGGGGCCGAGGAAGTGGCGGCGACGCGCATTGCCCTGGGCTGGGAGTTCGAACCTTTTGTTATCCCCGAGCCTGTCTATGCCGGCTGGGATGCAAAGGCCGCGGGCGCTGCCCGGGAGGAAGCCTGGGAGCACAAAATGGCCGCTTACGCCGAGGCCCACCCGGCCCTTGCCGCCGAGCTGCGGCGCCGCCTGGCGGGCGAGCTGCCGGCGGACTTTTCAGCGCAGGCAAGCGCCTATATCGAGCAGTGCCAGAGCGAGGGAGCGACCATCGCCTCGCGCAAGGCTTCCCAGAACTGTCTCAATGCCTTCGGCCCATTGCTGCCTGAACTGCTGGGGGGTTCCGCCGACCTGGCCGGTTCAAACCTGACGATCTGGAGCGATTCCAGGGGTATCAGCGCGGATGATGCGAGCGGCAACTATATTTATTACGGTGTGCGGGAGTTTGGCATGGCCGCCATGATGAACGGCATAGCCCTGCACGGCGGCTTCATCAACTATGGCGCCACGTTCCTGATGTTCATGGAATATGCCCGCAATGCCGTGCGCATGGCGGCGCTGATGAAACAGCAGTCGATTTTTGTGTTTACCCATGACTCTATTGGCCTTGGTGAAGATGGCCCAACCCACCAGCCGGTGGAGCAGCTGACCGCGCTGCGCAGCACCCCCAACATGCAAACCTGGCGACCCTGCGACACGGTTGAATCGGCGGTAGCATGGAAAAACGCTATCGAGCGCCGGGACGGCCCGACTTCCCTGGTGCTCTCCCGTCAGAGCCTGCCCCACCAGGCGCGAGCCGTAGACCAGGTGGCGGCGATTGCCCGCGGTGGCTATGTATTGAGCCACTGCGAGGGAACCCCCGACGCTATCCTGATAGCCACTGGTTCGGAAGTGGGACTGGCTATGGCCGCGGCGGAACGCCTCAAGGAATCCGGGAAGCAGGTGCGGGTGGTGTCCATGCCCTGCGCGGAGATGTACGAGCAACAGGACGCGGCCTACCGCGAGAGCGTGTTGCCAAGTGATGTGCTCTCCCGGGTGGCGATCGAGGCGCTGCACGCAGACTTCTGGTACAAGTATGTCGGCCTGGATGGGCGGGTGGTAGGTATGACGACATATGGTGAATCCGCGCCGGCCGGCGACCTGATGGATCATTTCGGATTCACCGTTGATAACGTGGTCGCGGTGGTGGAAGAGATTCTCTGACTGGCCCCGCCGGAGACACCGACGTGTTGAGACTGGCAATCAATGGCTATGGCAGGATTGGCCGCAGTGTACTGCGGGCACTGTACGAGAGCCCGTTGCGGCCAGAACTGCAGGTGGTGGCGATCAATGAGCTGGCCGATGCGCGCACGGTTCTGCACCTCACCCGCTACGACTCTACCCATGGGCGCTTCAACGGCACCCTCGCGGGGGATGAGAGCCAGCTGTGGGTCAATGGGGATGCTATTACACTGCTGCGGCGGCCCCGGATAGAGGACCTGCCCTGGGCGGAACTCGGCGTGGATATGGTGCTGGAGTGCACCGGCGCTTTTTCTGACCGGGCTACCGCGGAGCTTCATCTTCAACAGGGAGCCGACAAGGTGTTGTTTTCGCAACCGGCCGAGGCCGATGTGGATGCAACCGTGGTGTATGGCGTCAATCACGACGAGCTGCTGGCGGGGCATCGCATCGCCTCCAGTGCTTCATGTACCACCAACGCCATCGTGCCGGTCATTGCGGCGCTGCACGAGGCGGTGGGAATCGAAAGCGGCACTATCACCACCATCCATTCCGCCATGAACGACCAGCCGGTGCTGGATGCCTATCACCACACTGACCTGCGCAAAACAAGGGCTGCTTCCCAGTCCATCATTCCGGTGGACACGGGTCTGGCCCGCGGTGTGGAGCGCGTTCTGCCCCAGATGGCGGGCCGTTTTACTGCTCAGGCGCTGCGGGTGCCCACCCTCAATGTCTCGGCCCTGGATCTTACGATCTGCGCTCGTTCTGACACCGATATCGAAGCGATAAATCGCGCTTTACATGACGCAGCTCAAAGCCGCTTTGAGGGTGTGCTGGGCTATACTGAGGAGCTGCTGGCCTCCTGTGATTTCAATCACGATGCCCATTCCGGCATTGTTGATGCGAGCCAGACCCGGGTGAGCGGCAGACGACTGGTAAAGGTGCTCACCTGGTTTGACAATGAGTGGGCTTATGCCAATCGCATGCTGGACGTTGCCAGGCACTGGGCCAGTTTATAGCCGTTATATATTCAAGCGCTGAGGAGAGCCAGAGTCGATGACATTGAATGTAGACTTGATGCGGGAACTTGAACTCAAGGGCCGTCGGGTACTGATTCGGGAGGACCTGAATGTGCCGATCAAGGATGGCCGGGTCAGCAGCGATGCCCGCATCCGCGCTGCGCTGCCAACGATCGAAGCGGCAATAACCGCAGGCGCCCGCGTGGTACTGATGTCGCACCTGGGTCGCCCGGTGGAGGGCGAGTTCGATCCGCAGTTTTCCCTGGCCCCGGTGGCGGCGCATATTGGTGACCTGCTGGGCAAGCCTGTTGCCCTGGTGAGCGATTGGCGCGACGGTGTCGACCTTGCCGACGGCGAGGTCGCCCTGTTGGAAAATGTGCGCTTCAATCCGGGGGAGAAGAAAGATGATGAGGCACTCGCACGCGCCTACGCCGCGCTCTGTGACGTATTTGTGATGGATGCCTTCGGGACTTCACACAGGGCCCAGGCATCTACTCATGGTGTCGCCCGCTATGCGCCGGTGGCCTGCGCCGGCCCACTGCTGGAGGGTGAGTTGAACGCGCTGGAGCAGGCCCTGGCCAAGCCGGCACGCCCCATGGTCGCCATTGTCGGCGGCTCCAAGGTGTCCACCAAGCTGACCGTGCTGGAAACCCTGTCGGACAAGGTGGATCAGCTGGTGGTGGGCGGCGGTATAGCCAATACCTTCCTGGCTGCCAGCGGCAAGCCTGTTGGCAAGTCCCTGTGTGAACACGAGCTGGTCGATACAGCCCGCTCACTGATGCAGAAAACCAGCATTCCGTTGCCCTCCGATGTGGTGACTGCCACTGAATTCTCCGAGACCGCGCAGGCCACGCTCAGGCAGGCCGCCGAGGTGGGCGAGGAAGATATGATCCTGGATATCGGCCCCGCCGCTGCCGCAGATATTGCCGCTATCCTCAAGCAGGCCGGCACCATATTATGGAACGGCCCGGTCGGTGTATTTGAATTTGACCAGTTCGCCGGGGGTACCGAAACCATTGCCCGTGCGATAGCGGACAGCCCCGCCTTTTCCCTGGCTGGTGGTGGCGACACCCTGGCCGCAATTGACAAATTCGGCATCGCCGATAAGGTCTCCTATATATCTACCGGTGGCGGCGCCTTCCTGGAATATGTGGAAGGCAAGGTTTTGCCTGCGGTTGCGATGCTGGAGCAGCGGGCAGGCCGGGCACCGGAATAATCGATGGCACCATTTCTCATCTTGCGAATGAAAGGATAACGATCATGGCTTTAATCAGTATGCGACAGTTGCTGGACCACGCCGCCGAACACGGTTATGGGGTGCCGGCGTTCAACGTCAATAACCTGGAACAGACCCGGGCGATTATGGAAGCCGCAGACAAAACCGGCTCCCCGGTGATCATGCAGGCCAGTGCCGGCGCCCGCAAATATGCCGGCGCACCCTTCCTGCGGGCGATGATGGAGGCGGCCATGAATGAGTTTCCCCATATCCCCGTGGTGGTTCACCAGGATCACGGGGTATCCCCGGGAGTGTGCCAGCGGTCAATCCAGCTGGGCTTCAGTTCGGTGATGATGGACGGTTCACTGGGTGAGGACGGTAAAACCCCTATGGACTATGACTACAACGCGGCGGTCACACGTCAGGTGGTGGACCTGGCCCATGCCTGTGGTGTGTCGGTAGAGGGGGAGCTGGGTTGCCTGGGCTCGCTGGAGACAGGGGAGGCCGGTGAGGAAGACGGTATCGGAGCGGAAGGCAAGCTGACCCACGACCAGATGCTTACCGACCCGGAAGAGGCGGCACAATTCGTCAAGGCTACCGGCGTCGACGCGCTGGCCATAGCCTGTGGTACCAGCCACGGGGCCTACAAATTCAGCCGGCCTCCCACCGGCGATATCCTCGCCATCGACCGCATCAAGGAGATCAATGCCCGCATCCCCAACACCCACCTGGTTATGCATGGCTCCTCCTCTGTGCCCCAGGACTGGCTGGCGATCATTAACGAGTACGGTGGCGAAATCCCGGAGACCTACGGGGTGCCGCTGGAGCAGATTCAGGAAGGTATTCGCCACGGCGTGCGCAAGGTGAATATCGATACCGACCTGCGGCTGGCCTCCACCGGCGCGATTCGGCGTTTCCTGGCCCAGAAGCCCGCGGAGTTTGATCCCCGCAAATACCTGGCGGAAACCATCGTCGCGATGCGCGATATCTGTATAGAGCGCTATGAAGCCTTCGGCACCGCGGGCAATGCCAGCAAAATCAAGGTCAAATCGCTTGGCGCCATGCAACTGGCCTATGATGCCGGAGAGCTTGACCAGAAGGTCAACTGAGCCCGGGCCTTGACGCCTCGGCAGCTGCGCGAGCTGCAGGAGCAGTTGCCCGCGTTTGCCGAGGCGACTGCGCCAACGCCATTACAGCAGGCGTTTTGCCATTTCTACGACATGGCATTTTTCGAGCGGCCCGGAGTGGAGTACCGCAGCGGCAAGGTCCAGTCGGGTAGTTTCTCCCTGGTGCTGCACCGCTGGGTGCAAGCGGGCGCCATTGGCAACCTGCTGCTGGTGCACGGTTATTTTGACCACAGTGGCCTGTTTTCCAAGCTCATCGAGTACGGTCTGTCGCGCAGTTTCAATGTGGTGATATTTGACCTGCCGGGCCACGGCCTGTCCTCGGGTGAACAGGCGACAATAGACGACTTCGCGGATTACGGCCATGCCATCGCCGCCGTGCTGGAAGCGGCGCAGCTGCCGGATCTGCCCCTGTGGGTGATGGCGCAAAGTACCGGCTGTGCTGCCCTGGTCGAGTATGCGCGCTGTTACCCATGGCCATTTACCGCGGCTGTGATGCTGGCCCCGCTGGCCCGCCCGCTGGGATGGCGTTGGGTGCGTATGAGCCACTCGCTACTGCGGCACTTTACCCGTAGTATCGAGCGCCAGTTTGCCCCCAATTCAACGGATCCTGATTTTCTGCCGTTCCTGCGACGGGACCCCTTACAAAGCAGGCGCCTGCCCGTGGCCTGGGTGAGTGCACTGCGGCGCTGGTTGGCATCATTGCCCCCGGATGATCTGGGAGTGGGGCCGGCCCTGATTATCCAGGGCGATGCAGATCAAACCGTGGACTGGCGGTACAATGTCGACTTTTATAGCGGCCTGTTTCCGCAAAGCCGGGTGGCAATGTTGCCCGGTGCCGGACACCAGTTGGCCAATGAGTCATCACGGCTTCGGGAGGAGTATCTCGCCTCGGTGGACCGCTGGCTGGCGGAACATAGCCTGGCATAGCGTTTGGCATAGCGTTTGGCATAGTGGAAGCGGGTCAGTTTTGGGGCGGGCAGGGCCCGACGACCGATTTTTGAGCAACAACATGAGAGGAATATATGAAGAAGAGCGGATTCCCCGTTACCAGTGTCCTGTTGGTTAGCCTGCTGCTCGCCAGCCCGGTGCTGTTGGCGCAGAACAATGCATCCTTTCCCGGTATTGAGGCGTTGATGACGCCGGGGGAGTATCAGGCTGCCGGCCTGGAAAAGCTCAGCCCGGCTGAACGCGAGGCCCTGAACGACTTTCTGATCCGCTACACAGCAGAGGATTCGCAAGTCCTGTTCAATAACGATGAAGACGTGAAAAAGGCCGTGGAAGAACAGGAAATAGTGTCTGTGATAGTACCGCCTTTCAAGGGCTGGTCGGGCGATACGGTATTCAATCTTGAAAACGGGCAGGTCTGGCAGCAGCGACTGGGCGGCAACTACCCCTATCGGGGGCCCAGCCCCAAGGTGAGAATAACGAAAAACTTTATGGGATTTTACCGCATGGAATTGATTGAAAGCGGTAAGGCGGTTCAGGTGAAAAGACTCAAGTAAGTTCCGAAATTGTTGTTTTTTCACAAAATTAGGCCCCGAATTACCACGATAGGGGGATCTAAATTCGGCGCTTACGTGAAACAATGCGGGCATTGGGAACCCTTCAGAAGAAATTCCGCCCAGTGCTATAAAAAATAGCGGATCGAAGGCTTCTTGAAACGTTTTGCAAACATTTCCATTTAAAGGGGAAACACCATGTTAAAGAAATCTCGGCTGTCACTAGCCGTTGGTGCAGCGCTGGGGCTGACGTCGATGACGTACATGCCCGCCAATGCGCAGGAATTGAGCGCCAACCAGCTGGAAGAAGTTATCGTAACCGGTTCGCGTATTACCCGGACCAACCTGGTCAGTGCCAGCCCGGTAACCCAGGTTGATGCTGAAGAACTCAAGTTCGCCGGCACAGTGCGTGTTGAGGACATGCTGCGCACATTGCCGCAGGTGTACTCAGGCCAGAACACCACGCAGTCTAACGGCGCGACCGGTACTGCAACCCTGAACCTGCGTAACCTGGGTGACGAGCGTACCCTGGTGTTGGTCAACGGCCGTCGTCTTCCCGCGGGTTCTCCCCTGCAGGGCGGTGTGGGCGCTGACATCAACCAGATTCCCGGTGCCCTGATCAAGACTGTTGAAGTACTGACCGGTGGTGCATCGGCTACTTACGGTTCTGACGCGGTAGCGGGTGTTGTCAACTTCATCATGATTGATGACTTTGAGGGCGTTAAGCTGGACTACCAGTACAGCGGCTACAACCACGACAACAGCAACGGCAAGTACAAGCGCATCGTTGAGGAAGCGGGCTACCCGGCTCCCAGCGGCGACACTACTGACGGTGAGATGAACGACCTTTCGCTTATCATCGGTGGCAACTTTGAAGGCGGCCGCGGTAACGCAACTGCTTATGCTACCTACCGCAAGATCGACCCCATCCTTCAGGCTGATCGCGACTACTCTGCCTGTGCTTTGAGTGATGAAGCCGACAGCTGTTTTGGTTCATCGACTATTCCCGATGGCCGTATCACTGATTTCGACACCTTTGACTACCAGGTTGCCGGCGATCAGTTTGTACCCTACAACTCAACGTTTAACTATGGCGCCTTGAACTACTACCAGCGTCCTGACAAGCGTTACACCCTGGGCTCCTTTGCCCATTACGACGTCAACGAGCACGTTGAAGCCTACACTGAACTCATGTACATGAATGACCAGTCTGTATCGCAGATCGCTCCTTCCGGTGCATTCTTCGTGACCGACACCATCCCCTGTGGCAACGCCTTCCTGTCTGACCAGCAGTTCGAGGATCTGTGTGGCCAGTTTGGTCTGACCAAAGAAGACGATCAGACTGCTTACCTGGGACGTCGTAATGTTGAGGGTGGTAACCGTCAGCAGGATCTGGAGTACAACTCCTTTCGCGGCGTTTTCGGCCTCCGTGGTGACATCAACGAAACATGGCGCTATGACACCTACTTCCTGTACTCGCGGGTAGAAATGACCAACACCTACGAGAACGACCTGGCAACGCCGAACATTGCCAAGTCACTGGACGCAGTAGTTGACCCCGACACCGGCAATATCGTGTGTCAGGGCGTACTGGATGGCAGCGAACCTGGCTGTGTGCCCTGGAACGTGTTTGAGACCGGCGGTGTAACCCAGGAAGCGCTCGATTACCTGGTGCTGCCCTTGTATGCCCGCGGTACTACTGATCAGACCATTGCGTCTGGTTACGTGGAAGCCAGCCTTGGTGACTACGGCGTCAAGCTGCCCTGGGCAGATGACGGCGTCAACATCGTTCTCGGTGCGGAATACCGCAAGGAAGAGCTGGACTTCAACCCCGACCGCGGTTTCCAGGAAGGTCTGGGCGCAGGACAGGGTGGTGCAACTCCGGCCGTTGACGGTAGCTACGAGGTGAAGGAAGGCTTCATGGAAGTCAGCATTCCCCTGGTGGAAGGCAAGACCCTGATGGACCAGGTCATACTGGATGGCGGTTACCGTTATTCCGATTACGACTACGGTGAAACTACCGATACCTACGGGGTGCGGCTTGGCTGGGCTTTCAACCAGCAGATCAAGGCGCGTGGTAGCTTCCAGCGTGCGGTTCGCGGGCCCAATATTCAGGAACTGTTCCTGCCCCAGGGCTTCAACCTGTTTGATATGACTGGCGACCCCTGTTCCGACGGTGTTCCCGGCGGCCTGAGTGCCGGTGGCTACACCGAGGCACAGTGTGCCCGCAGTGGTCTGCAGGCCAGCAACTGGGGTAGGAACTTTGACTCCCCGGCCGGCCAGTACAACTTCCTGCAGGGTGGTAACCCCGACCTGTCACCGGAAGAATCAGATACCTACACCTTTGGTGTGGTGCTCACGCCTGATTTCCTGGAAGGTTTCACCACAACTATCGACTACTACGACATCAAGATCGAAGACGGCATCAACAACCTGACGCCTGAGTTCATCCTGAATGAGTGTCTCGATGGTGACGATGCCCAGTGTGCGAAAGTTCGTCGCGGCAACGGTGGCGACCTGTGGGTAGGCTCCAATGTCGATCGCAGCGGTCGTGTTGAAGCCCTGAATGACAACCTTGCGGTAGAGCAGGTCAAGGGTATTGACTGGGTTGCAACTTACCAGTTCGATATTGGCAGCTGGGGCAGCATGCACCTGCATAACGTCCTGTCCTATATCGATACCTGGGACCAGCAGGAACTGAGCAGCGCGCCTAAAGTCGACTGTGCAGGTAACTGGGGTGCAACTTGTGGCTTCCCGACGCCGGATACTCGCAACAACTTCCGCGCAACCTGGACCACACCCTGGAACGTTACTGCCAGTGCACAGTGGCGCTACATCAGCGAAGTAGAGGACCTGAACGGGTTTCGCGACCTTGATGACGTCAACTACTTTGACCTGGCCGGTATCTGGGACATCAACGAGTGGGCCAGTGTTCGCGCCGGTGTGAACAACGTCACCGACGAAGAGCCACCTATCGCTGGTAACGGCGCTGGTGCTTCCATCTACGGCAACGGTAACACCTTCCCCGGCATGTACGACGCCATGGGCCGTTACTTTTACGTAGGTGCCAGCATCGGATTCTGATGCGGTTGGGCCTCCAGTCCCGGTGCGTTCGGGGCTGACAGGAACTTCAATAAAAAGGCCACCCCAGGGTGGCCTTTTTTGTGGTCTGTTTTACCTCCGCTGTGGCGGGCGAACCCACTCTATCGATTTCGGGTTTGCGGCCTAGCCGCCTTTTCCCACGCTGTTTTCCTCCAGGAAGCTCCTGAGCGCCTGTACCTCTGCCGTGTAATTCTGCCATCGCCCGCTGGAGCTGCCATACAAGGGCCGTCGTACCTGGTGCACACTGGCGGTTCGCACGCGATTTCGGGTTTTGTAGAATGTGAGGCAGTCCTCGTGCCAGTCTAACTGCAGGTGCGAGAGTGCTTCTGTTATGGCTTCTTTCGGATTTTCCAGCAGGGATTCATAACGCACTTCCAGCAGCGAGTCACCCAACAGGCTTCGCCAATGCTCTAGCAGTCGCTGGTTTTGCAGATAATAGTGCCCGACATCCAACAGCGTGTTGGCATAGGGCTGTGCCGCCTCCAGCGGCTGGAAAAACAGGGAAATAGCGTTATCCAGTGGCTGCCGGTGGGTAGTGATCACACGCGCCTCAGGAAACAGTGCCTTGATCAGACCCAGGCAGAGCGTATTGTCCGGTCGTTTGTTGATTACCCGCGCATCCATGGAAAAGTGTTGTGCAAGGTAGTCTGTATAGGCCTGGCCAACAGCGTGTAACTGCGCGGGATCCGCCGTCAGGATACCTTCCGGGAAAGGTCGGATGGCACGTTGGAAAAAATTCATTTCTCCGCCCGCGGTCAGGGCCGGGTGAGTCGACAGTATCTGTTCCAGCAAAGTGGTGCCGGAACGAAACATACCGCAAATGAAAACCAGGGGTGCATTCGACACCGGCTCTATTGCCTTCAGCCAGCTGCTGTCGCAGGCTTCTATCAGCTGGTCTATCTGTTTTTCCTGTGCTGCCCGGTTGTAACTGCCACAGCGCGCGCTACTCAGGGCATTGGCTTGCTGGTAATAATCGAAGGCGTGTCCGTACTCTCCGCTATCATCCTGGGTCTTTCCCAGCGCGTATAGAAGGCTCTCTTTTTCCTCTGGAGGCAGCTCTTCCCTGCCTACTACTTCCAGCATTTCCAGCACCAGCTGGTCGGCAGGATTCGTGATATGTTCGCCATTGGCAATGTGTGCCAGAGCACCTGAATGTCCAGGTTGTAGCTGCAGTATGCGACGGTAAGCTTCCCTCGCCTCATCCCAGTCGCCTTCCTCTTCCAGCAGCAAGGCCAGATTGAACAGTGCGGGTATATACCTGGGTTTGCTGACCAGGGCTGCTTTCAGCAACTTCCTGGCCTCGTCATGCTGGTGCAGTTCGGTGTGGATAACCGCAATATTGGACAAGACCTCCTCCGGGTTTTCAATCTTGTCTGCCAGGCATTGTTCATACTCTTCCAGCGCCTGTTGCATATGACCTTCACGTTTGAGCAGGCGGGCCAGGTTGTAGCGACTGTTAGCCAGGTTTGGCCGGGCAGCAAGCAGATTCCGGTAACAGGCGATGGCGTCGGCGCCACGCCCCCTGCTCTGCAGCAGGGTGGCCAGACGATTACAGTAAAGCGGCTCAGTTGGAAACTGGGTAACCAACTGTTGCATGTAATCTACAGCCTCATCTGGAGAGCCGCTCCGCAGGCAGAGTATGACCAGGTGTTCCAGCGCTTCGCGGCTGGGGCCACCTTCTGCCAGGACCTCGCGGAACAGTTTTTTTGCCTGCTCGTCCTCATCCCCCCGGTTGGCGAGATTTCGCGCACGCCCCAGTTTTTGCAGCTGTTCTTTGATGGTATACCTCCGCTTGCATAGCGATTACTCGCTGTATAATAAGCGCTGGTGACGGGCCGGGCCAGCCTTGCTACTTCGCCGGTGCTACCTGGCGTCGTTGTAGCCAATCCCGCCGCGCCCGGATACTGCGTGTAATGGCTTGCTGTTCCGCCTCAGTTAGTGCCGGGTGCCACAGCTCGAAAATCAACACGACTCGCGGCTGGTCACTGTTGTTCCAGGCACTGTGTTCCCAAGTATCGTCAAATACCATCAGTTTTCCCGGCTTCGGAGCCCGTGTTTCCTCGTGTACTTTCAGCCCACAGCCTGCTGGAACCTCGATTGGCAGGTGTGCCGTCAGTATGGCGCTGGACACCCCGAAGTGTTCGGGTATCCGGGTATGTGGAGCCAATACCGATATAAAAACCTCGCTGGGATTGCCATTAGTTGTCGCCAAAGGTAACCCGGCAAGTGCCTTTAGTGTCTCGGGAAACTTTGCTATTACTTTCTCGTTGGCAGTGCCGCTCTTGTAAAGATGCACCGAGGCCCAGTTCATCCTGTTTACCAGTGGCTCCCACTGCATCCCCTCCAGTCGATGACGGTTTGTGAGGTAGGGCCTGCCGTCAGTTTCGATATTCAACCCGGCGACAATCTCTTCCCTGATGAGCTCGTAGTCAAGTTCGAGTTTCTCGCACCATGGGAATGCACTGGTATCAAAGAAGGTGGGACAGCTGTCATACTTGATGCTGAAAACCTGGGGACAGTGTTTTGGGTGTTCGTAGTCTATTGCGCGAGCATCAGCTAGCGGCCAGACCGCGTCCCGTATTCTGATCAGCTGGTCGGAGTTATCCTGGGATTCGACAGCCGCTATATGGAGTTCAGTATGATGATTACACAGGGTATCCCAGGCAGTTTTTGACATCTTTGCCACCCCTGCGTTGGTTTCCGGAGTCTTCCACAATGAAAGCAGATTGTGGTCTACGGCTTCTCCCAGGGAAAATACCTGGGCTGCTTTGTCGAGATCGCCAAGCTCTGCAAAGAGACACCCCAGGGTCAGGTAAATCATGCCGCTATCAGGTTTGATGCGCCAATAATCGATATAGACGGCCACCGCCTGTTCCAGCTTGCCTTGACGGTAGAGCGCCTGCCCCAGCTGGGTAAGTACTTGCAAGTCACCTGGGGAGTTGTCCAGCATGGTTTGCAGGTAGTTTGTGGCGGACGATAAGTCACCGGACCCAATGGCCAGATCAGCAAGGAATCGCAGTGACGACAGATGGTTCTTGTCGATGGATAGAATTTCCTGACAAACGCGCATTGTTGATTGAGTATCGCCTTTGCTCGAGAAGGCTGTTGCACGGCTCTCAAGTTCAGCTATTGAAGTCATGGGCGGGGCTCCGGAAGCGTCCGAATTTCAAAAGCGGATTGCTGCATAAAGTTGACCTTACCAGACATTCAGTCTGGCACCAGTTACTCGTTGCCCTCCAAGCGACCTGCTGCCTTGTGTTTGCTTCAAATTTTTGACCGCCCTATCAGAATAAAACCCGGCAGCGTATCGTGCCCTCTATACCGGCCAGCCGTGAGAGGGCCATGTCGCTGTATTCCGCGTCTATGTCTATCACCACGTAGCCCATGGCCTCGTTGGTCTGCAGGAACTGGGCGGTCACGTTTACATTGTTATCAGAGAAAACCCGGTTTATCGCGCCCATGATACCGGGCGTATTGTGGTGTATATGCAACAGCCTGTGGCTTCCCTCATGGGGAGGGAGGGCCACCTCGGGGAAGTTGACCGAGGAGGTGCTGGTGCCGTTATCGCTGTAGCGCGCCAGCTTCTCGGCGACTTCCATACCGATATTTTCCTGGGCCTCGATTGTGCTGCCGCCTATGTGAGGGGTCAGGAAAGTGTTGTCGAAACGGCGCAGTGGTGAAACAAACTCGTCTTCATTGGAGCGGGGCTCGACTGGAAATACATCAATCCCCGCGCCACCCAGGGCGCCGGATTCCAGGCTGTGGGCCAGAGCGTCGATATCCACCACCGTACCCCGTGAAGCATTGATTAAAATGCCGCCCGGCTTCATCGCGGCTAACTGGGCCGCGCCAATCATGTCCTGGGTAGTCCGGTTTTCCGGAACATGCAGGGTGACCACATCGGAACTGCCCAGCAGCTGTTCCAGGCTGGCAACCTGCCGCGCATTACCCATGGGCAACTTGTTGGATACATCGAAGAACTGTACATGCATTCCCAGGCCCTCGGCGATGACGCCCAGCTGCATCCCGATATTGCCATAGCCGACAATGCCCAGTTGCTTGCCGCGTATTTCGAAGGAATTCGCAGCCGTCTTGTGCCACTCGCCACGATGGGCCGCGGCATTTTTCTGGGCTACTCCGCGCAATAGCAGGATGGCCTCGGCTATAACCAGTTCCGCGACGCTGCGCGTGTTGGAAAAAGGCGCATTGAAGACCACGATGCCCCTGCGGGTTGCCGCTGCGAGATCGACCTGGTTGGTGCCTATACAGAAACAGCCTATCGCCACCAGCTTGTTGGCGCAGGCCAGCACGTCTTCCGTCAGCTGGGTGCGCGACCTTATACCTACAAAATGGGCATCGGCAATGGCCAGCTTGAGCTCTTCCGTCGGCAATGCCTTCTTGTGTGATTCGATATTGTGATAGCCGGCTGACTCCAGGGTTTGCACCGCGGAGGGGTGAACACCCTCCAGCAACAGAATGCGAATCTTACTTTTTTCCAGTGACTGTTGTGCCATTGCCGCGAAGGTCCTTGCGAGTTGAAAAGCTGTGAGTGACGGCCTCGATGTCTCTGCGACGAGCGCCCGTGCTCGGAAAACGGCGCGTATGTTACCATACGCGCCGCCCTGAACAGGGGCCTGTGAAAATTACCGGAGGCACAGTATTTGACAGCTATCGACAAGGATATCCTGGCCGCACTCGAGGGTATTGTCGGCTCGGACAAGGTACTGACTGATGCCGATTCGCTACTGCAGTACGGCCGCGATTGGACCAGGGCCTATACCCCGCACGCAGGGGCAGTGGTGTTGCCTTCCAGCATAACGCAGGTGCAGGACGTGGTGCGCCTGGCCGCTCGCGAACAACTACCCATCGTACCCTCTGGCGGCCGTACCGGCCTCAGCGCCGGCGCCGTTGCCCGCCACGGAGAACTCGTACTTGTCCTGGACAGGTTGAACACCATAGAGGATTTCAACCCGGTAGACCGCACCGTGCGCTGCGGCGGCGGGGTGGTGACAGCCCAGCTGCAGCAGTTTGCCCAGGAGCAGGGTCTGTTTTACCCGGTGGACTTTGCGTCCAGCGGTTCCAGCCAGGTAGGCGGGAATATCTCGACCAATGCCGGAGGCATCAAGGTCATCCGACACGGCATGACGCGCGACTGGGTCGCGGGGCTTAAGCTGGTCACCGGCACCGGCGAACTGCTGGACCTCAACCGGGGCCTGGTCAAGAACAACGCGGGCTATGACCTGCGCCAGTTGGTCATAGGCGCGGAGGGTACCCTGGGCGTTGTCGTGGAAGCGACCATGTCGCTGTCGCGCCCCCCGCAAAACCTGGCTGTGATGGTCTTGGGTGTGCCCGACATGGTATCTATCATGTCGGTGCTCAGCGCTTTCCAGACCAGCATCCAGCTCAGCGCCTTCGAGTTTTTCTCCGAGTTGGCATTGAGCAAGGTGGTTGAGCACCAGGGATTGCAGCGCCCCTTCGCGACAGCCACGCCCTACTATGCCCTGCTGGAGTTTGAGCAGTCGGATGAACAGGCCATGGAGAACGCGATGTCCCTGTTTGAACACGGCGTGGAACAGGGTTGGGTAGTTGACGGTGTGGTGAGTCAGAGCGTCGCCCAGGCCGAATCCCTGTGGCGCCTGCGCGAGGATATTTCGGAAACCATCTCGCGCTGGACCCCTTACAAAAACGACCTTTCCACACTGGTGTCGCGGGTTCCTGATTTTCTTACAGAGGTTGAATCAGTCGTTAACGCCAGTTACCCCGAGTTCGAGATCGTCTGGTTTGGTCATATTGGCGATGGCAATGTGCACCTGAATGTTCTGAAACCGGATGAAATGGCTATGGATGAATTTCAGCGCCGCTGCGGCGAGGTGAGCAAGTGGGTATGCGAGATCGTGCAGCGCCACGGTGGCAGTATCTCCGCGGAGCACGGCGTGGGTCTGCTCAAGAAGGACTACCTGCACTACAGCCGCTCGCCGCTGGAGATCGAAATCATGCGGCAGATCAAGCGCGCCTTTGATCCGCAGGGGATCATGAATCCTGGCAAGATATTTGACGCCTGAGGACCGGGTTTGGTTTCAGCAAAACGATAATTTGTGGTAGATCACTCAGCGTGAAGTGTCTTCACCCCACCAGCAGTTCCGAGCAGCAATACATCTGCGGGCTTCAAGGCAAACAGCCCGTTGGTGACCACGCCGGTGATATTGTTAATCTTCGCTTCCATCTCAAGCGGTTTGGGAATTGAGAAGTTATAGACATCGAGGATGACATTGCCGTTGTCGGTCACGACACCCTCGCGGTAAATCGGATCACCCCCGAGTTTGACCAACTCCCTTGCGACAAAACTGCGCGCCATGGGTATCACTTCCACGGGCAGGGGAAATTCGCCCAGGGTGTGAACCAGCTTGCTCTCATCGGCGATACAAATGAAATGCCCGGCTACAGCGGCAATAATTTTTTCTCGGGTCAGCGCTGCACCGCCGCCCTTGATCAATTGCAATGCGCTGTTGCTCTCGTCGGCGCCGTCGATATAGAAATCCACCTGATTGACGGTATTGAGGTCGTATACCGGGATACCGTGGCTTTTAAGGCGAGTTGCCGACTCATCGGAGCTGGCCACCGTGGCGTTGATCAGCCCCTTGACGCTGGCCAGCTGGTCGATAAAGAGCGTGGCGGTCGAGCCGGTGCCTATGCCCAGCACCGTGTCATCGTCCAGTTTGGGCTGTATATATGCCAGGGCGGCGTCGGCAACGGCCTGCTTCATCTGCTGCTGGTCCATATTATGTCCTTGGTTGGCCCGGGTGAGGATGAGCGTGACAGTATAGGGCAGGGCCATTGGTCGATCACGAAAAATACCTTAATCGCTGCGAGTCCCGGGGCTGAAAAAACCGCCCCGCTCCATTAAGATGGCGGGTCTGCCTGCCAAACCGGAAAACGGTTCCTATATGCCACAATCCTATATCAAGCGAATCCTCGACGCGCGGGTTTACGACGTCGCCCGGGAAACCCCTATCGATGAGGCAGCCCTGATGTCTCGCCGGTTCGACAACCGGGTGTGGCTGAAGCGGGAAGACCTGCAACCGGTATTTTCCTTCAAATTGCGCGGTGCCTACAACAAGATGAGCCGCCTCTCACCGGAACAGACGGCGGCGGGCGTGGTGGCCGCCTCGGCCGGCAATCACGCCCAGGGTGTTGCCATGGCCGCCCAGAAGCTGAATATAAAGGCAACCATAGTAATGCCCCGCACTACCCCGCAGATAAAAGTGGATGCCGTGCGCAATCGCGGTGCGCGTGTCGTCCTGCACGGTGACTCCTTTGATGAGGCCTCCGTGTATGCGCGCAAACTGGTGGATGAAAAGGCCATGACCTATGTCCACCCCTTCGATGACCCTGATGTGATCGCGGGGCAGGGCACGATAGGAATGGAGATAGTGCGGCAGCACCAGCAACCGTTGGATGCCCTGTTTGTGCCTGTTGGGGGTGGCGGCCTGCTCGCGGGGGTGGCGGCCTATGTGAGATACGTATGGCCCGATACCCGCATTGTCGGCGTCGAGCCCGAGGATGCCGCCTGCCTCAAACTGGCCATGGACCGGGGGCGCAGGGCAACACTGCCCGAGGTTGGCCTCTTTGCCGACGGCTGCGCCGTGGCGCAGGTAGGCAAGGAGAACTTTCGTGTGATACGCAACACGGTGGATGAGGTGATCACCATCAGCACCGATGAAATGTGTGCGGCTATCAAGGATATATTCGAGGACACCCGCAGTATTGCCGAGCCGGCGGGTGCGCTGGCGCTGGCCGGCTTGAAGAAGTATGTCGAGCGCACGGGAGTCACTGGACAACACCTGCTGGCCATTGTCAGTGGGGCAAATACCAATTTTGATCGACTGCGCTACATCTCCGAGCGCACCGAAACCGGTGAGCACCGCGAGGCCGTCATCAGTGTAACCCTCCCCGAGAAACCGGGCAGCTTCAGGACATTCTGCAGTGCGCTGGGTCGGCGCAATATCACGGAGTTTAATTATCGCTACGCCGATACCGGCTCGGCGCAGGTGTTTGTCGGCCTGTCGGTAGTGCCCGGTGGTGACGACCTCGCCGACTTGCTGGCCGACCTTGGCAAGCGAGGTTATGTGACCGAAGACATGACCAACAACGAGGTGGCCAAGCTGCATATCCGCTATATGGTGGGCGGCCATGCCCCGGATGTTATTGAAAACGAACGAGTGTACAGGGTGGAATTTCCCGAACGGCCGGGGGCGTTGCTGGGCTTCCTGGCGGGATTGGGGCAGCGCTGGAACATTTCAATGTTTCATTACCGCAACCATGGGGCGGCCTATGGCCGAATACTGGTGGGCGTCCAGGTGCCCAGATCAGAGCGTTCGGCATTCGAGGAAATTTTGCGCGATATCAACTTCCCTTACTGGGAGGAAACGGATAATCGCGCTTACCAGCTCTATCTGGGTAAGCGCAAGGATTAAGGCTATGAAAAAAGCCCAGTTAATCCTCTGGCAGGCTTTTCTTTGCCCAATGGCTGGGATAGAATCCTCGTGAGTTTGTGGAATAATTATAAAAAATCATTGGCACGGCCGGTGACACAAACGGATGACGGCGCCATAGAGAGCCGCACCATGGGCCTTAAAAAAGAGATAAAACATTGACTAGTAAACCGGATCTATTGTTCGTCCTGTTGGTTGCTTTTGGCGTGGGCGTGCTGGTTACGCTGCTACTGCCTCTGACAGCCAACGATACGGTCGCTGCCCCCGCTTCTGAACTGCAGGCCGGCATTATCATCCAGGACTGACGGCGCTGCCTCAGTCTGTGCCCTGGCAACAATGCAGGGCAGTTTCAGT
This sequence comes from uncultured Gammaproteobacteria bacterium, assembly GCA_963765545.1. GTDB lineage: Bacteria > Pseudomonadota > Gammaproteobacteria > Pseudomonadales > Halieaceae > JARRPM01. The sequence goes on from CAVXWW010000008.1 coordinate 417,357, forward strand.
CACCACGAAATCCAGTGGAACGTCCCAGTCGTCTCTCGGAACCTGTGACAGCTCCTGCACTGAGTGGGCAAGCCCTACCAGAAGACAGCTTCCCTTCGCTTGTGCCAGCGCTCTATCGTAAAAGCCTCCGCCCATTCCCAATCGCCCACCACTGCGATCCCAGGCCACCAGCGGCAGCGCAATGATATCCAGCTCTGTCGCTGCACAAAGCGGTGCTTCCTGCCCCGGCTCCGGTATACCGTAACGGTTGGTGACCAGGTGCTCTCCTTCCTGCCAGTTCGCGAATTCAAGCGAGTTTTGCGGAAATATCCTGGGCAGAAACACCTGTTTGCCCGCCGCGCGGCAGCTGGCAGTTAATGGCGCCGTGTCGATCTCGCCGTCGCGGGCGAGGTAAAGCGCAATGCGATCGGCATTTACCCAGATGGGTAGCGAAGTGATGTGGAGGGCTACAGCCTGTGCGGCGGCCGACTGTTCTGCCGGGCCAATTGTTCGTCGCCGCTCCCGCAGTTGTCGTCGCAGCAGTGCTTTGCTGTAGGGGCCGTCTGGCATAGTAAGTTGGATTCCCGGCGTACCGCTGGCAGAGCTGCCCTTGAACCCGACGGTTCAAGGTGGAGGTCCCTGCACTGTATCAGGCTTTCCGGTCCAGGCCGGACATGCACACCAACAGCAACGAGAAACCCCCTGTTACAAATTTATCGGCTCGAGGACTGTCTGCCTGGCGCATAAGCCAGGTATCCGCAGCAAGTATAACCCAGTTTGCAAAGGGCGGTGGCGAAATTCAGCTGATTTCCAGTTGGCGCAACTGGTACAGGGCATCGTCAAGCTTGCGGTTGATGCGCATTACCGATTCGTCCGATGGCGGCAGTTCTGCCATTTCGGGCTCTTCGGAGGCGCGCAGTAATTCATGGCTTATATTGAGAGCGGCCATGACGGCTATGCGTTCCAGACCGATGACCTTGCCGGTGTCACGGATGGTGCGCATCTGTTTGTCGAGGTATTTGGCGGACACCAGCAGCTCTGCTTCCTGGTCAGGCGGGCAGGCCACCTGGTAATCCTTTTCGAGAATTTTGACCGTCACAGTATTGGCTTGACTCACAAATTCACTCCATTGTCCTAAGGCGGTTGATCATGGCTTCAACCCGGGTGCGCGCGAGTTCGTTTTTGTCCAGCAGGTCCTGACGCTCGCTTTGCCAGCCGGCACTGTCGGCTTTTAGCGCCTGGTTTTCCCGATTGAGTTGATCACATAGTGAAATTAACTCATCAATTTTCTGTTCAAGAACCTGGAGTTGGTTGTCGGCCATGGAGGTATACTGGGGGTCGCTTAGTGTGTCTGCCACTATAAGTGGGGCCCGCAACAAGGTCAACGTAACAAAACTCATACATATCAATAGCCTGCCAAGTTTTTCACAGCCATCAGTAGAGGTGTTGCGGCAGCCGCGCGCAAAGGGAGAATATTATGTCCATCAATTCACGGGGTGAGGTGTCCCAATTTGACTTCGAGGACCTGGCTAACCAATTACTGGAGCAGGGTCTATCCGCTTCCCCCGCGGACCTGCACGGCTGTTTGTGCGGCCTGCTGGCAGCGGGGTTCAGTCACGAAGGCGAAGCCGGTCTGGCGGGGCTATGCAAGGCGCTTGAGGTGGACCTGTACGGTGAACTGGCGGAGCAGGTGATGGCACTGCATGTCGCCAGTGCGCAATCCCTGGAAGATGACGAGTTTGGCTTTTACCCGCTACTGCTCGATGACAATGCCGATATTGTGAGCCGTACTGCAGCGCTTGCCGGGTGGTGTCGGAGCTTCCTCGCCGGCTATGCACAGGGAGGTGCGATGGCTGGCGGGGCCACGGCGGCGTTGTCTGAAGACAGCCGTGAAATCCTGGATGACCTGGCGGCGATTGCCGAGGCCGACCTGGACGAGCTGGAGGAGACAGAGGAATACGAAAAGAGTTATGCGGAGCTGTCCGAGTACATTCGCTTTGCGGCACTTAATGCCTACTCGGATATCGCGCCGGGCGCGGAGCAGCAGTCACCCGGGAGGCCGGATGATTCGCAGTTGCACTAGTTTGCTGTCGGCATTGTTGAGAACCCGATACTTGCAATGCGGGACCTCAGCTGTGGTAATCTGCGCCATTGCTGCCGGCCGGGGAACATATATTCAGCGCAATCCTAATGAGTATCAGTAAATCCGAATTTTCCCGGCGCCGAAAAAATCTTATGGCGTTGATGGAACCCAATAGCATTGCCATTATTCCCTCGGCCGGGGAGCAAATGCGCAGTCGTGATACCGAGCACCCCTTTCGCCAGGACAGCGACTTTTATTACCTGAGCGGGTTTACCGAGCCCGATGCCGTGCTCGTACTGACGCCCGGACGCCGGCACGGTCAGTACGTTATGTTCTGCAGGGAAAAGGACCCGGTGCTGGAGATGTGGAACGGTTTCCGGGCCGGCCCCGAGGGCGCCTGTGAAAAATTTGCTGCAGATGATGCTTTTCCCATAGCGGATATAGATGACATTTTACCTGGCCTGATCGAGGGCAGGGAGCGGGTCTACTACTCGATGGGGCGCAGCACAGAGTTTGACCGGCAGATCATGGGCTGGGTTAATAGCATTCGCAGCAAGGAATCCTCAGGTGCCGCTCCACCCGGGGAATTTATCGATTTGAACCATATGGTCCATGATTTGCGCCTGGTAAAGAGCGCCGCCGAGCAGCGGTTGTTGCGGCGGGCCGGAGAGATTACTGCCCGTGGGCACGCGCGTGCGATGGCGTTCTGTCGCCCCGGACAGCACGAGTATGAGTTGGAGGCAGAGCTTGCGCATGAGTTTGCCAGTGCCGGCGCGCGACATCTTGCCTATCCCAGTATCGTCGGCAGTGGCGCCAACGCATGTACCCTGCACTATGTTGATAACGATGCCGTTATGCGCGACGGAGAAATGGTGCTGATAGATGCCGGCTGTGAGCTGGAATACTATGCCGCAGACGTGACCAGAACGTTTCCCGTCAATGGTCGCTTCAGCCGTGAGCAGCGGGCACTGTACGAGATTGTGCTGCAAGCGCAGCTGGCGGCTATCGCTGCCATCAAACCGGGCAACAACTGGAACGAGCCGCACGATGCCAGTGTGCGGGTGATCACTGAGGGTCTGCTGGACCTGGGGCTGCTCAAGGGTGCGCTCAAGCGGCAGATAGAACGGGAGACCTATCGCGAGTTTTATATGCACCGGGTTGGCCACTGGCTGGGCCTGGACGTGCATGATGTGGGCGATTACCGGGTGGGCGACGAATGGCGCCAGTTGGAGCCGGGCATGGTGATGACGGTCGAGCCGGGTATTTATATCTCCCCGCACAACAGCAAAGTGGCACGCAAATGGCGGGGTATTGGTATTCGTCTCGAGGACGATGTGCTGGTTACCGCGGATGGTTGTGATGTGTTAAGCGCGGCTGTGCCCAAGACAATAGACGATATCGAGGAGCAAATGGCCGGGTGATCTTGTGAAGCAGTATCGCGATATCGTTATTGCCGGTGGCGGCATGGTCGGTGCCAGCCTGGCCCTGCAGTTGGGGGCCGTGTTGCCGCCGCAGGTTTCTATCACCCTGATTGAAGGTTTTGCGCTGCCCGAGCCTGCGGCGACCGGGCGCCCCCAATACCATCCCTCCTTTGATGCTCGCTCCACCGCGTTGAGCTACAGCTCCCGCCTGATTTACCAGAAAATTGGTTTCTGGGACGAGCTTCAGGAATGGCTGTGCCCTATTGAAAGCATCCACGTTTCCAGCCGCGGCCGCTTTGGCAGCTCGTTGTTGCAGGCGCAGGATTATGGCTGGTCAGCCCTGGGTTATGTGGTCGAGAACGCCTGGCTGGGCAATGCCTTGATACAGGCGCTGTATCGCCAGGCGCGGGTTGAAATAATCAGCCCCGCCAGGGTGCGCGCGGCTGTGCCGCAGGACCGGGGCATGCGCCTGGAGCTGGAGAGCGGTGCCGACACAGAGATCCAGACCGCACTGCTGCTGGTGGCAGATGGCGCCACATCCGGATTGCGCGATCAGCTCGGTGTTGCTGTGCACGAGAAGGCCTATGACCAGCATGCCCTGGTAGCCAACGTCGCGTTTGCCCAGTCCCATTCGGCTTGTGCCTACGAGCGCTTTACCGACCAGGGCCCGCTGGCATTGCTGCCTTTGCTGGCATCCAGGCCCGGGGAGCATCGCAGTTCCCTGGTCTGGACCCTGTCGCAATCCAGGGCCGAGCACTTGCAGGCTTGCCCGCAGGAGGAGTTTTTGCGCAGCCTGCAGGACAGGTTCGGCTATCGCCTTGGCAAAATGTTGCAGGTGGGAGAGCGCCATTGTTATCCGCTGGCCCTGATGCAAGCCAGTGAGCAGGTGCGGCAGGGCGTGGTGGTCATGGGCAATGCTGCCCACTCCCTGCACCCGGTGGCGGGCCAGGGTTTCAATCTGGCCCTGCGCGACGTGGCGGAATTGACCGCGGTGCTCGGCGCTGGCCTGGCCCAGGGCGAGTCCATCGGCGACCTCGCCCTGCTACAGCGATATACGCAACGGCAGCAGTCGGACCAGGACAGGACAATTCAATTCAGTGATCGCCTGCCGGGGTTGTTCATGCACGGTGATCCGCTGCTGGGTTTGGCGAGGGATATGGCGCTGTCTGGCCTGGATATTTTACCACCACTCAAGCGCGAGTTTGTGCGCCATGCTGCGGGCGTTGCCGGGATGTCCGGGCTTACCGGTGAAACCGGGGAGCAGCGCAATGGCTGAAACGCGGCGCTTTGATATCGCGATTGTAGGCGCGGGCATTGCCGGCAGCGCGTTGGCGCGAGCCCTGAGCGGGAATGGCCTTGCTATTGCCCTGGTGGAGGCGCAGTCGCTGGCAAAACCCGGCTTGCCGCCGGAACTTGAGCTGGAGCATTTCGACCCGCGAGTCAGTGCCATTACCCCGCGCTCAAGGAAGTTACTCGAGACGCTGGGAGCATGGGAGGCGATCGATGCCTACCGCCAGTGTTCATACACTCATATGACGGTATGGGACGCGGAAGGCACCGGCGCTATCGAGTTCGATTGCACAGAGGTGGATGCCTCGGCGTTGGGCCACATCGTCGAAAATCGCGCTATCGTCAGTGCACTGCTGCAGGGGGTCCGGGGCTGTTCCGATATAACCACGTTCGATGAGACCCGCTTGCTTGGCTGCGCCCGCAATGAGGAGTCGCAGCAGCTTTGCATCGAGCTGGAGGGCGACACCTCATTGGAGGTCGATCTGCTGGTTGCGGCGGACGGCGCCCTGTCGCGGGTGCGCGATATGATGTCTTTTCCCACGCGGGAGTGGGCATACGGTCACCGCGCCATTGTCACCACCGTTGAAGTCGAGCACCCGCACCGCGATACCTGCTGGCAACGTTTCCTTACCAGCGGTCCCCTGGCGTTTCTGCCCCTGCCGGGAGGGGAAGGGCGCAACTACTGCTCAATCGTCTGGTCGCTGCGCGAGGAGCTGGTAGACGATGTGCTGGCACTTGACGACCGGGCTTTTTGTGAGGCCTTGCAGCGGGCCATCGAAGACCGCCTTGGTAAGATTTTACAGTGTGCGCCGCGCTTTGCATTCCCCCTGCGCCAGCGCCATGCAATCGATTATGTGCAGGCGGGTGTGGCTCTGGTAGGCGACGCCGCACATACCATTCATCCCCTGGCGGGCCAGGGCATCAACCTCGGGTTGCAGGATGTTGCGGTATTGGCGGAGGAATTGCTGGCCGGTCATGCCCGGGGCGTACGCCCGGGACAGCTTGCCCTGCTGGGACGCTACCAGCGCCGGCGCAAGGGCGAGAACCTGTTGATGATGGCAGCCATGGACGGCTTCAAGGCACTGTTTGAGCAGCAGGCATTGCCCCTGCGCTGGCTGCGCAACGCGGGTATGCGCGGCGTCAACCAGATTGGCCCCCTGAAACAGCAACTGATACGCCGGGCGATGGGTGTAGGCTGATTTAAATCGCGCGCAATCGGCCGGTCATTGTTTTTCCGCCATTGACCGTTAGAATAGTGCGGGCTGGCGAACGCAGGTCGCGCTCTGCCGCGCAGGTCCCGGCGCATGCCAAACCAGCCCGTTCGCCGTTCCCCCCGATAGAGTGTCGCCAGAGGAAGAGAGATGAGCCAGACTCCCAGTGAATTGAAATACGCCAGCAGTCATGAATGGGCGCGCCTGGAGGAAGACGGTAGCATTACCGTTGGCATCACGGACCATGCCCAGGCAGCCCTGGGTGATGTGGTATTTGTCGAATTACCCGATATCGGCGCAACCCTGGCCGCGGGCGACGATGCTGGTGTCGTTGAATCCGTAAAGGCAGCCTCCGACATCTACGCCCCGCTGGGAGGTGAGGTGATCGAGATCAACGGGCAGCTCGAGGATGAGCCCGAGACGGTCAATTCCGACCCTTACAACGACGGCTGGTTTTTCAAGTTGCAGCCAACTGACACCAGCGAGCTTGATGCCATGCTGTCCGCTGCTGATTACCAGCAACAGTGCGACGACGAAGACTAGTGTCCTGAACTCCCTGGGGCCGCCCGGCGCCGACCTATACCTGCGCCGCGGTGCTGACCGGCGCCTGCGCGCCGGTCACCTGTGGGTGTACTCCAACGAAGTTGATACCGGGCGCAGCCCGCTGGCCAGCTATGCGGCGGGCGATCTGGTCTGTGTTCGTGACGCGGGCGGCACTGCCCTGGGCAGTGCCTATATGGAGCCCCAGTCCCTTATCTGCGCCAGACTCTATGCACCCGGCGAAGAGCGCGGGCTGGACCAGTCGCTGTTTCGGGCGAGACTTGTTACTGCACTGGCGGGCAGGACAGCAGTGTTCGACGGTCCCTGCTATCGTCTTGTGTATGGCGACAGCGATACCATGCCCGGCGTGGTGATCGATCGCTTCGGCGACTACCTGGTCGTGCAACTCAATAATAGTGGCGTCGAGCGCTACAGCGACGAGTTAACTGCGGCGTTGGTAGAAGAATTGCGGCCCAGGGGTATTCTCATGCGCGGCGATAGTCGCAGCCGCCGGGAGCAAGGCCTGTCCGGTGGCGCCGAGGTTGTTTACGGCGATGTACCGCAGCAGGTGCCCCTGGAAGAGAACGGCGTGCGATTCCTGGCCCCGGTCCACGGCGGCCAGAAAACCGGCTGGTTCTATGACCATCGTATGTCCCGGGCGCGGCTGGCTCCCTGGGTGGGAGGCAAGAGCGTACTTGATGTCTACAGCTATATAGGTGGATGGGGCGTTCAGGCCGCGGCATTTGGTGCTGCGAGCGTGTGCTGTCTGGACAGTTCAGCCCAGGCCCTTGAGGGCGTGACAGCGAATGCAGAGCTCAATGGCCTGCAGGACACGGTGACAACCCTGCGCGGTTCCGCACCGGAGACCATGGCCACCCTGCGCACTGAAGGCCGGCGGTTCGGCGTGGTCATACTGGACCCCCCCGCCTTTATCCAGCGCAAGAAAGACCTGAAAAAGGGCATTGCGGCCTATCGCCGGATTAACGAACTGGGCCTGCAGTTGTTACATCCGGGTGGTTTGCTGGTGTCCGCCTCCTGCTCCATGCACCTGTCTCGCGCCGACCTGATTAGCGCCATGCAACAGGCCGCGGTGCGCGCCGGTTGCCAGCTGCGAGTGGTGGAGCAGGGCGCCCAGGGTCCGGACCACCCGATCCATCCGGCGATCCCGGAGACTGAGTATCTGAAGGCGGTCTTTGCCCGTCGCATCTAGGGTGTTCGTGTAGAGCCGCGCTACCGGCTCTCGCGCCGGGGGGAGGCAGTGCAGGGCACTACCTTCAATCCCGCAGGGAAATAACCGGCCAGCCTTCTGTTTCCGCCCGCGCCCGCAAGCTGTCGTCCGGATCCACCGCCACCGGATTATCGACCAGCTCAAGCAGCGGCAGGTCATTGTGCGAGTCGCTGTAGAAGAATGCGCCGTCCAGTGAGGCTTGATGCAGCTCAAGCCAGGCCTTGAGGCGGGTAACCTTGCCGGCATGGTAGGAGGGCACACCGCGGGGCTCGCCGGTATATCGCCCGTTCACCTTCTCGCCCTCACAGGCGATCAGTTCTGACACGCCGAGCAGTTCGGCAATCGGGCGGGTGATGAACTCGTTGGTGGCAGTGATAATCAGCAGCTCATGGCCCTGCGCCCGGTGCCTGGCCAGAAGCTGGTCGGCCCGGGGTAACAGGATCGGCTCGATCTTGCTGCTCATGAAGTCGCGGTGCCTGGCCTGCAGTTCGTCCGGCGACAGCCCCACCAGGGTGGACAGGGCGAAGCGCAGGTAGGCATCGATATCCAGCGTGCCGGCCTGGTAGTCGGCATAGAATTGCTCGTTGCGAGCTCCGAAATCGTCCCCGTCGACAAGGCCGCGTTCACACAAAAACTGGCCCCAGAGGTTGTCGCTGTCCCCGCCCAGCAGGGTGTTATCGAGGTCGAAGATAGCCAGGGTCATGCTTGCAGGTCTCACGCGAAAGGCGGCCAGCATAGCCCGAGACTTCCGGCGAGTAAATTTCTCAGGCGCCCTAAAGTGTGGAACAATAGCCGGTCGAATAATCAGATCGGCGCTTTGACGTGATAGATTCAGACGGCTTCAGGGCAAACGTGGGTATAGTGGTTGCAAACGACCGGGGCCAGGTATTGTGGGCCCGGCGGGTCGGTGGCCGCGATGCCTGGCAGTTTCCGCAGGGCGGGATTAATCGCGGCGAGTCGCCGGAGCAGGCCCTTTACCGCGAGCTGCATGAAGAAGTTGGCCTCCAGGCCGATGCGGTAGAAGTGTTGGCCTGTACCCGGGGCTGGTTGCGCTATCGCCTCCCCAAAGGTCTGGTGCGCAAGGGCCAGAACCCGGTGTGTATCGGGCAGAAACAGAAATGGTTCCTGCTGCGTATGTTGGCAGATGATAAGCAGGTCCGGCTGGACCAGAATCACAAACCCGAGTTCGATCACTGGCAGTGGGTGAGCTACTGGTATCCACTGAACCAGGTTGTCGCTTTCAAGCGCGAGGTATATCGCCGGGCGATGAAGGAGCTGGCCCTGCCGCTGGGGCGCCATACCGAAAAGCAGCTGGGATCCTAGGCCGTCATGCTCGAGATCCTTCGCAAGATCGTCCAGCAGGTCAACGCCGCCGACGGTTTGCCGGAGGCCCTGGACATTATTGTCCAGAGCGTACGCGAGGCCATGGACACCGAAGTGTGCAGTGTTTACATGCGCAATCCTGACAGCGGCAGGCTGGTGTTCCAGGCAACCGAAGGGCTCAATCCGGACCAGATCGGGCTCGCCAGTCTCGCCCCGGGCGAAGGTCTGGTGGGCCTGGTGGCCGAGCGTGAAGAACCCGTCAATCTCGATGATGCAGGCACCCATCCCAGCTTTCAGTTTCTCCCTGACCTCGGGGAGGAAAAGTTCCATTCTTTCCTGGGCGCACCCATCATCCACCAGCGCGAAGTCCTGGGGGTTCTGGTGGTCCAGCAGGTCCAGCAGCGCCGCTTTGACGAGAGTGATGAGGCCTTCCTGGTCACCATGTCAGCCCAGTTGGCCGGTGTTATCGCCCACGCCCGGGTTACCGGCGCGGTCGGCCTGGGAGCCCTTGCTGGTCAGGGTGTAGCGGCCAAGGTCACAGGTGTTCCCGGCGCACCGGGAATAGCGATTGGCACCGCGGTGGCGATGTCCCCCTCCGCCGACCTTTATACGGTGCCCAAGCGCAGGGGAGAGAGCCGGCGCAAGGAGCTGCGTGCGTTCAAGGAAGCACTGGACTGTGTCCGCGCAGACATCCAGGCGGTGGCCGACAATCTGGGCTCTGAATTGAACCCCGAGGACCATGCACTGTTCGACGTCTACCTGGGTATTCTGGATGACTCCACGATAGGTGCCGAGGTAGCGAGCCTGATCAAGGGCGGCGAGTGGGCCCAGGGGGCGCTCAGCCAGGTCATGATAGAGCACATTCGCCATTTCGAGCGCATGGAGCACAGCTATCTCAAGGAAAGAGCAGTAGACGTTAAGGATCTGGGTACGCGAGTACTTGCTTACTTGCAGGAGTCATCAGTAGAAAGTCGCAGCTATCCAATGAATACCATCCTGGTGGCCGAGGAGTTGACGGCCTCGTCACTGGGCGAGATCCCTCGCCAGAACCTGGCCGGGCTCATATCTGTGCGGGGCTCCGGCAACTCGCATGTGGCGATACTGGCCAGGGCTATGGGTGTGCCCACGGTGATGGGGGCAGTGGATCTGCCCTACGCGAGGTTGCAGGATCAAGAGCTGATTATCGACGGCTACAACGGGACTGTGCACCTCAATCCACCGGCGGAACTGAAGCAACGCTTCCAGGAAGCACTTGACCAGGATAATGCGCTGTCGCGCGATCTTGAGGCATTGCGGGACGAGCCCTGCGAAACCCTGGACGGCCACCGTATGCCACTGTGGGTGAACACCGGCCTGATGGCGGACGTTACGCGGTCACTGGAGCAGGGTGCCGAGGGTGTGGGTCTGTATCGCACCGAAGTGCCCTTCCTGCTGCGCGACCGGTTTCCCAGTGAGGAGGAGCAGCGTCAGATCTATCGCGACCAACTGGAAGCCTTTGCGCCCCGCACCGTTACCATGCGTACCCTGGATATTGGCGGCGACAAATCCCTGCCGTATTTTCCTATAGAGGAAGACAACCCGTTTCTTGGCTGGCGTGGCATCAGGGTAACCCTGGATCACCCGGAGATATTCCTGGCCCAGATCCGCGCCATGCTCAAGGCCAACGAGGGCCTGGGGAACCTGCGCATCATGCTGCCGATGATCTGCAATACAGCTGAGCTGGATGAAGCGCTCGATCTTATTCGTCGCAGTCATCGTGAGATCCTGCAGGAAGGGCTGACCGGTGAGCTGCCTCCCATTGGCGTAATGGTCGAGGTGCCCGCCGCGGTTTTTCAAGCCAGGGCACTTGCGCGGCGGGTGGATTTCATGTCGGTGGGCAGCAATGACCTCACCCAGTACCTGTTGGCGGTCGATCGCAACAACGCCCGGGTGGCAGACCTATACCACGCCCTGCACCCGGCGGTCCTGCAGGCGCTGGCGAGTGTTGCCGCGGCCTGCCAGGCAGAGGGCAAGTCCCTGGGAATTTGTGGCGAGCTGGCCGGTGACCCCGAGGGAGCGGTGTTGCTCCTTGCCATGGGTTACGACGTTTTGTCGATGAACTCCACCAGTCTGCCCAAGGTCAAAAAGGCCCTGCGCAACATAAACCTGACAGAGGCCCGGGAGCTGCTGGCTGAAGTCATGGTGATGGATGAAGTGATCGTGGTACGTCAGCGCTTACAGCGATTCCTGACTGAGCACGGCCTGGAACAATTTATCCATAATCCGCTGGACTAGCGGTCTCGCCCGGGCTTTGCAGTTCGAAGGCCTCTTTCCGCGTTCCCGTGCACTCCCCCGCCGCGTCGAAGCTGGATTCACGCCAGTGCAGCAGTTGCTGCGGGTCAGCCCACAGCGTGGTGCTGGAACGGGTGCCGTAACTGCCGGTGGTGATGAACTGTGCCGACAGGATCTGGTCCATGCCGTGGCCAAGGCCCTGCCGCTGCAACTCATTCTGATCAGCTAGCTCCCTGTTTGCCACTACCTCGGCCAGCGCGTCATGATCCAGCTGCTTGCGTTGCAGCAGCGTCTCCAGGCCGCGCTTTCCCAGTTCAACCTTGGGCCAGGGTGTATCCAGCTGGGCATTGCTCAGCCCGTATAGTCCTGGTTTCAAATGCTGAGGCGCGCAGTCAGCCGGGGCGACGCTGTTGGTGAGATACCAGAGGCTGTCCAGTGTCCCCACCAGGAGATTAAAGCCGGCATAGTCGTGCGCGCTTCCGGCCAGGCCCTGCAGGAATACCTGCGGATCCTCCTCACCGGTAAGGAAAGCCAGGGGCAGCTCCCCCCGGGAGCGCGGAGCAGGGGAGGTGCGTGCGGGGTCGCGGTAGTTGGTGATCGCGGCGAATCGCCCCTGCCGGGTAACACCCATCCAGGTACCGCCCTGTTCCAGGTCGCGACCGGCAAGCAGTTGGGGGTAGTCCGGCCAGAATGTCGATGGTGCAGTTGGCCTGGCGTGGAACTCGTCACGGTTGGCCGCCAGCACCAGCGGATAGCGGGGGTCAACCTGGTGGGCAAAGATCAACAGGCACATATCAGGGCTTACCTCGGCATTTATCCGGTAGTCGGCAGGCAGCGAAAGAATTGTGCATCGCTGCAGGCTGAATGATAATAGCGGCTTTGTGCTGCGATTACCCTTCTGCAAAACGCTGAAACCGGTTTTGTCCTCGCGCCTTCGAACTTCGAATCTTACAGGTTGTTATGCTGCCCTATCCCCAGATTGACCCCGTTGCAATTGCGCTTGGCCCTGTAAAGGTTCATTGGTATGGCCTTGCCTATCTGGCCGGGCTTGCCTTTGCCTGGTGGTTGGCGGTCAGGCGCAGCCAGGTGCCGGGCGCCGCCGTGAAACGGGAACAGGTCGACGACCTGATTTTTTTCGGCGCCCTGGGCGTGGTCCTCGGGGGCAGAATAGGCTATGCCCTGTTTTATGGCGGGGACAAGCTGGCGGAAGACCCGTCCTGGTTGTTGCGGGTCTGGCAGGGGGGGATGTCGTTTCACGGCGGCATGCTGGGGGTGATGTTCGCGATGTACCTGTTCGCTCGTCGGCGCCAGATCGGCGTGGGGGCCCTGTTGGATTTTGTCGCGCCACTGGTGCCCATTGGCCTGGCGTTCGGCAGGCTGGGGAATTTTATCGGCCAGGAATTATGGGGGCGTCCCACCGATGCGCCCTGGGCCATGGTGTTTCCGGCGGATCCGCTGCAACTGGCCCGTCACCCGTCCCAGCTATACCAGTTCGCACTCGAGGGCTTGCTGTTGGGCATTATCCTTATCTGGTTTTCCTCCCGGCCCCGGCCGACCTGGGCGGTTTCGGGGGTTTTCTCCCTGGGATACGGCATCATGCGCTTCGTGGTGGAGTTTTTTCGCGAACCGGACCAGCATATAGGTTTTGAGGCACTGGGCTGGCTCACCCGCGGCCAGATGCTCTGCCTGCCGATGATTGCCCTGGGTATCTTCCTGCTGGTCTACGCCTACCGCGGTGCCAGCAGCTCCGGCATGTCGCAGCCGGGGCCGGCCAGGGGTGTAAAATAATGAAGCAATATCTGGACCTGCTGCAGGACATACTCGACAACGGCGCAGCCAAGAGCGACCGCACCGGAACAGGTACCCTGTCCGTATTCGGACGCCAGTACCGGCATGACCTGGCCGACGGCTTTCCCCTGCTGACAACCAAGAAACTTCACCTCAAGAGTATTGTCAATGAGCTGATCTGGTTTCTCAATGGCGATACGAACACGCGTTGGCTCAAGGAGAATGGTGTGTCCATCTGGGATGAGTGGGCCACTGACGACGGGGATCTGGGTCCGATTTATGGTGCCCAGTGGACGGCCTGGCCCACCCGGGACGGGGGCTCAATCAATCAGATCGACTACGTGGTCGACTGCTTGCGCAACAATCCCGACAGCCGCCGCATACTGTTTCACGGCTGGAACGTGGAGTACCTGCCGGATGAAAAGCTCAGCCCCCAGGCCAATGTCCAGGCCGGGCGCATGGCACTGCCGCCCTGCCACCTGCTCTACCAGTTCTACGTGGCCAACGGCCGCCTCTCGGCGCAGTTGTTTATTCGCTCCAGCGATTCGTTCCTGGGCTTGCCCTACAATACGGCCAGCCTGGCGGTCCTGACCATGATGCTTGCCCAGCAGTGCCACCTGGAGCCGGGCGAGATCATAATATGCACCGGCGACTCACATATTTACAGCAACCACGTCGAACAGGTCAGGGAGCAGCTAAGCCGGGAACCCCGCCCACTCCCGCGTCTCGCGATAGTGCGCAAGCCCGCTACTATTTACGATTATCGCTTCGAGGACTTTGTGCTCGAGGACTACGACCCCCATCCGCATATCTCCGCGCCTGTAGCGGTCTAGCCTGCAGATGAATCGACTGGCATTGATGGTGGCTGTGGCGGAGAACGAGGTGATCGGGCGGGACAATGGCCTGCCCTGGCATCTGCCGGAGGATCTGCGTTATTTTCGTCGCATTACCATGGGCAAGCCTATCGTGATGGGCCGCAAGACCTTCGAGTCCATAGGGCGGGCGCTCCCGGGGCGCACTAACATTGTTGTCAGCCGGAACAGCACATTTGCCCCCCCGAATGTCAGCCCGACCTCATCCCTGGACGAGGCACTGGCCCTGGCCGAGCAGGTCGCGGCGGGAGATGGCGAGAGCGAGACGGTGATTATCGGCGGCGCGCAGATTTATGCCCTGGTGTTACCGCGGGTAGACCGGCTTTATATCACGCGTGTGCATGCCAATATCCTCGGCGATACACGTTTGCCGGCGATAGACTGGTCGCAATGGCGCGAAATCAGTCGGGAGCGGCACACCGCATCGGGCGACAACCCCTACGCCTACAGTTTTGTAGTGTATGACCGGATCAAGAGGGGCATTCCCAGTTGATGTCGGGTTGTGTTACCGTCTGGACGTGGGCGATAGGGGATTGTTACCATGCTACACACACCCTGTTCTTGGCTTTATGAACAATTGGGTTTCATTGAAAAGAGGCGGACTTTCAGTTTAAAGTCGTCCCCTCGGTTTACCGACTCCAGTTTTGTAACTATATATAGTATTGATCTTTAATTTCGCCGTTCTAAAACGCTTCGTTGGATTATAGGAAAAACGATTCCCATGACTACGCATCGATTGAAAAATGTTGTGATCGCTGCACTGCTTGCTACAGGCGCCCTGTCGGGCTCAGTGGCGGTAGTGCAAGCCAGCACCCTCGACTCTGTCCTCAATGTTGGAGAGGCCAAGGCCAAGGCTGCACGCCAATCCCAGGCGAAGATAGACCGGCTGGCAGATGAAACCCGTGACCTGCTCACCGATTATAAAACGGTGACCAAGCAGATCGATGGCCTGAAGGTCTACAACACGCGACTGCAGCGGCAGATCGACAACCAGACCGTGCGGATCACCGAAATCGATGATTCCATCGACCAGGTGACGATCATTTCGCGCCAGATGACGCCACTGGCCATCCGTATGATTGACGGTCTGGAAACATTCGTAGAGCTGGACGTGCCCTTCCACATGGAAGAGCGCATGCAGCGTGTGGCTTTCCTGCGCTCCAACCTCGATCGGTCTGATGTCTCCATCGCTGAGAAATTTCGCCAGGTGCTGGAAGCCTACAAAATTGAAAACGAATATGGGCGCAAGATCGATGCCTACAAAGGCGCTATCGAAATTGATGGCGTGGAGCGCGATGTGAACTTCCTCAGGGTTGGCCGGATTTCTTTCCTGTACCAGACCACTGATACCGAAATGTCAGGCGCCTGGGACCAGGCCAGCCGTAGCTGGGTGCCCCTGTCACGCGGGGAGTATCGCAACGCGATCATGAAAGGGTTGCGTATTGCTCGCAAAGAAGCCTCGATTGACCTGATGAACCTGCCCGTAGCTGCACCGGAGGCTAACTAATGAGCAACAAATTTGTTAAAGCCGCCGCTATCGCCGTGGTCAGCACAGTCGGTTTCACTGCCGGCTTGGTAAGCGCCCAGGACGAAAAGCCGCGCTCCCTTGACCAGCTGCTGCAATTCGTAAAGCAGGGCCAGGCCACGGAAGCGAAAGAGAATAGAGCGCGAGAGGCTGCGTTCGCCAAGAACAAGGCCAACCAGGCTGCTGAACTGCAGCGGGCGGAAGCAGAGCGTACTCGTCAGGAGGAGCTCAGTACCCAGCTCGAAGACGCCTTTGAGGCCAACGAATTGCTGGTGGTTGCCAAGCAGGAACAATTGAAAGAAAAGTTGGGAACCCTGGCAGAGCTGTTCGGACATCTGACTTCTACTGCGGGTGATCTGTCCTCCACCCTGGAATTCTCACTCACCAGCGCCCAGTACCCTGGTCGAGAGGCATTTCTGGATGAGCTCATCGCCAAGATGAGTGGCAGCGACAAACTGCCGAGTATCGAGGAGATTGAGCGGGTCTGGTATGAACTGAACCGCGAGATGATCGAATCGGGCAAGGTAGTGTCCTTCAATGCGCAGGTCGCGGCGCCTAACGGCGACAAGCAGGAACAAAAGGTCGTTCGCATCGGTTCGTTCAATGTGATTTCCGAAGAAGGCAAGTACCTGCAGTACGTCCCCTCCAAAGGCTCGCTGGAAGAACTGGCGCGCCAGCCTTCCGGTCCTTACCTGGGTTGGGCAAAGGAGCTGGCTTCATCAACTGAAGGCATGCACCGTTTTGGTATTGACCCCACTGGCCCAAGCGGCGGTTCTTTCCTGGCGGCGCTGATCAACAGCCCGAATATCGAAGAGCGCTGGCATCAGGGTGGTTACATTGGTTACGCCATTACTGCACTGGGCGTGATCGGCTTTATTCTCGCGCTGATTCGCCTGGTTTACCTGTCTGCGGTAAGTGCCAAGGTGAGTTCTCAGCTCAAGAGCGAACAAGCCAAAGACAACAACCCGCTGGGCCGCGTTCTCAAGATTCACGAGGACAATCCCACGATGGATACCGAAACCCTGGAGCTCAAGCTGTCCGAGGGTATTCTCAAGGAGACACCCAAGCTGGAATCAGGTCTCAACCTGCTGAAGATCATTGCCGCCATTGCGCCTTTGATGGGGCTGTTGGGTACAGTGACAGGTATGATCGTGACCTTCCAGGCGATCACCATCTTCGGTGCGGGTGACCCCAAGGCAATGGCAGGCGGTATTTCCGGCGCGCTGGTGACTACGGTACTGGGTCTGCTGGTGGCAATCCCGATGGTGTTGTTGCACACGATTGTGAACGGTCGGGCCCAACGCATCATGCACGTACTCAACGAGCAGACCACCGGCATCATAGCGGAGCACACCGAAGCCAACCTGAGGAAGTAGTGATATGTACTGGTTCGATAGTGCTTACGAGGCAGTGTCACGCTTCATGGATATGGGCGGGAATGTCCTTTGGCTGATCGCCCTGCTGCTGTTCTTCATGTGGACCCTGATCTTTGAGCGCGTCTGGTATTTCAAGACGGGTTGGAAGTCAGATGCGAGCAAGGCGATTGCCCTGTGGGAAGGCCGCAGTGAGCGTCAGTCCTGGAACGCGAAACAGGTCCGGGAAAAGCTTATATCCCAGGCGAGAATTCAGATTTATCAGTACTTGCCGGTTATCAAGACCCTGGTGGCCCTCTGTCCGCTGCTGGGTCTGTTGGGAACGGTTACGGGTATGATTGAGGTTTTCAATATCATGGCGGTCACCGGTGGTGGTGATGCCAAATCGATGGCAGGTGGTGTGTCACGGGCAACCATACCCACTATGGCAGGCATGGTCGCGGCGATATCCGGTGTCTTTGCCAACACCTACGTCACCCGAAACGCCGAGCGTCAGAGCCAGTTTCTCGAAGACAACCTGACCACCGATCACTAAGAGAGCAATCGTAATGCGCAGGACAAATAAAGCAGCTGCTGAGGATGAAGCCCAGATTGATTTGACGCCCATGCTGGACGTTGTCTTTATCATGCTTATCTTCTTCATCGTTACCGCATCCTTTATCAAGGAGGCGGGTATCGAGGTGAATCGGCCGGAAGCGTCGACCTCCCAACCCAAGGAAAACGTCAACATCCTGATCGCGATAAATGCCACCAATGAAATATGGATGGATAAGCGCCGGATTGATACACGTGCAGTGCGCGCCAACATTGAGCGCTTGCACGCGGAGAACCCCAAGGGTGCGGTTGTAATACAGGCGGACAACAAGTCCAATACCGAGACTGTAGCCGCGGTCCTTGACGCCGCCCGCGAGGCGGGTGTGTATGATGTGTCCCTGGCCACCGAAGATAAGTAGTCAACTATGAATCGCAACTTCTTCAGGCTCTTGATCGGTGCGTTACTCGCATTGCCCGTTGCCGGCGGTCTGTTTTTCATCATGCAGTACCTGATTGCTACCGCCGACCCCAAGATCGACGATACCAAGCAGCGTAAACTGGCGGATATCTTTATGCCGGAGCGTGAAATTGAAACGAATCTGAAAGAGCAGAAACCCGATAAGGTCGATGATCCCGAGGAGCCACCGCCGGATCTGGATACGCCCGATGTCGATATGGACATGGACGTAGAAGTGCTCAATGTCGCTCCGACCGCACAGGTGGATGTGTCCATCGAGAGCTCCGGTATGTCCAGCGGCGATGGTGAATACCTGCCTATTGTAAAAGTGGCCCCCATCTATCCACGCCGTGCGCAGACGCGCGGTATTACCGGATATTGCATCGTGGAGTATACGGTGACGACTTCCGGCGCTATCCGGGATCCAAGGGCAGTTGATTGCCAACCCGCTGGTGTCTTTGATTCTGCATCGGTAAAAGCCGCCCAGAAGTTTAAGTACAAGCCCCGGGTAGTTGATGGCGAAGCCATCGAAGTGGGCGGAGTGCAGAACAAGTTCACTTATGAATTGGAACAGTGAAACGGTGAACCTTATGAAAGTGTTTAAGCCCCGGACCTGGATCCATGCTGCCCTGCTGGCAGTACCTGTGGTCGCCACCCAGGTGGCGGTGTCGCAGCTGCAGTCAGAGTTGGGTTTGCACCCCTTGTCCTCCGCGTTTGCGCAGGAGAAAAAAGGCCCTGATACGCGCGAAACCCGCCGTACCCCAGCGCTGCGGAACAATGTTTACGAGCAGTTGGCAAAGGCACAGGAAGCGGCTGAAGCAAAAGACCTTAATGCCGCGGCGAGCATTCTGGACGGAATGATCTCGTCCGGCGGCAGCAAAGCACTGAACAGCTACGAATTGGCCAACGTCTACAACCTGTATGCGTTCATCCATTATTCCAGGGAAGATTACGGCAAGGCACTGAAGGCCTATGAGAACGTCGTGGCCCAGCCCGATATTCCCCTTGCCATGGAGATAAACACCAAGTACACGATCGCCCAGCTCTATTTTGTCCAGGAACAATGGCAAAAGGGCATCGATGCACTACTGGCCTGGTTTGCAGTTACCGACAAGCCCAATGCCAACGCCTACGTACTCCTGGCCCAGGGTTACTACCAGACCAAGGACTACGACAAGGCCCTGTTCAATGTCGAGAAAGCCATTGGTATGTACAAGGCAGACGGCAAACTGCCCAAGGAACAGTGGTACAACCTGGCTCGTTTCCTCTACTTTGAGAAAAATGACGTAAAAAATACTGTCGCTACCCTGGAGCAATTGCTCACTTACTACCCCAAGAAGGACTATTGGGTGCAGATTTCGCATATGTATGGCGAGCAGAAGAAAGAGGGCAAGCAACTGGCTGCGATGGATACCGCCTATGTGCAGAACATGCTGACCAAGGGTACCGAACAGGTAACCATGGCGTACCTGTACCTGAATGGAGAGGTTCCATACCGGGCTGGCAAGGTCATGGATAAAGGCTTGAAAGACGGCTCCATCCCGGATACTTCCAAAAATTATGAGATTGCGGCCAGTGCCTGGCGTCAGGCGCAGGAACTGGATAAAGCGATCCCCGCCATGGAATCGGCTGCGGCCAATTCCGATACGGGCGAACTGTACGCGCGACTGGGCAACATCTACCTGGATAACGACCAGAACAAAAAAGCGATTGTGGCTATCAACAAGGGGCTGGCACGCGGTGGAGTCAAGCGACCCGATACTGCAAGACTGGTGCTGGGCATGGCGTACTTCAACACCAAGCAATACGATAAGGCGCGAGAAGCTTTCCAGGCGGCCGGGCGTGATGAACGCTCCAGCAAGTATGCCGAGCAGTGGACGAATTATCTCAACTCTGAACTCGATCGGCAGGCCAAGCTACAGGACAGCTGATTGGTTTCGATGCCACGGCGGTGAAAATACCGCAGATATAAAAAAGGAGCTCAATAGAGCTCCTTTTTTTATTCTGTAAAGCCCTTGTGGGGTATTACAGGGGAACCACGTTCTCTGCTTGAGGGCCTTTTTGGCCATCAGTGACAGTGAACTCGACTTTCTGGCCGTCAGACAGAGTCTTGAAGCCGTCGCCTTTGATGGAGCTGAAATGGACAAAAACATCGGGGCCGTCTTCTCGCTCGATAAAGCCAAAGCCCTTGGTCTCGTTAAACCATTTTACTGTGCCGGTTGTTGTAGACATACATTTTACCTGTATAGCTTGCGGCGCCATGTCCAGGCGCCTTTTTTAATTAAAAATTATTTATGGTTAACGTACCGATGAACTTGATGGAACTTCGACCGCGAGCATAAATACCGCTGAACCCAATCAGCTGACTAAAGTGTATCACCAAATTTGTTTCTTTGCCGTCAAGGTTTTTCAACTATTTTGGGAATATTGCTTTCTTTTGTTTGCAGCGTATCAAGGTTCAGCATTCGCCGCGCGCATATATGCCTGGAATCTTGTCGATGGCAGTGGTTTATAAAGGCGCGTGGGCAGCGCCTATCAGGCCGGGCTGGCCGGTGGTGATCACGTATACAGGGACATCGGCCAATATCCGGCTCATGGCGCCTTTCTCGACCAGGCGCTGCTGGAAGGTGCTCGCAGCGAGAAAGTCTATCATCCCCGGGACAATGCCGCCGGCCAGGTAGAGCCCGCGATACGCGCCGTTGGCCAGCAGAAAATCACCACAGATGGAGCCCAGGAGGGCGCCGAATGTTTCCAGGGCAAGTACGCACAAGGTGTCCTGGCCGGCCAGTGCCCGCTCGCAAATGTCAGCGGGTTCAAGGCCCTCAGTGGCTTCGCCCCGGATGTCGCCCAGCGTGTGGTACAGGCGCACCAAACCCGGTCCCGACACCAGTAGCTCGGCGTAGATATTGCCATACTGCGACAGCAAGCGGCGGAATAGTTCCAGTTCCAGGTCGTTTCCCGGCGCCAGGCCCATGTGCCCCGGCTCACAGGCAAAACTGTGGGGGACCCCATCGAAGTAGTCGAGACAGGCGCCCCCCAGGCCTGTGCCAGGCCCCACCGTGGCCAGACGTCCGGCTGCCGTCTCCGAACGGCCTTTGCTCAGTATTGCTCGTTCACCCGTGCCCAGGTGGGGCAGGGCGTAGGCGTTGGCCTCGAAATCATTCAGCCTGCGCAGCTGCGCAAACCCCAGCGCGATTGCAAGTTCGCTGCAGGAGAACGACCAGTCCATATTGGACATCACGACCAGGTCTTCTGAGGGTGGTGCCGCAACGGCCAGACAGCAGGTTTCGGGAGAGGGCTCTTCCAGCGCTTCCAACCATTGCTGGAAGATCTCTTCGAGGCTGTTGAAATCGCGGTTCACGTAGCAGGTAAGTGCGCGAAATCCGTTGTTGGTCCCGTCAAACAGGGCAATCCGCGTATTCGTGCCACCCACATCGGCAACGATGCGCACTGGGGCTGAGTGAGCGGGGTCGGACACTACTGCACCGGGAGTATCTTCATGATGCTGGTGGAACCCGCCCGTCCCATCACTTCGCCCCGGGTGAGCAGGATGGAATCATTCTTTTGCAGGTAGTGGCCGTCCAGCAGGAATTCGATCGCCCTGGATTCGACGCTGTCGTAGTCAAACGCGGTGGCGTCAAAGAAAAGGGGTATAACGCCTCGACAGAGGCAGAGTTTCTGCAGGGTCTCGCTGCGTTGGCTGAGGGCGAAAATAGGGAGGCCTGAACTCAGGCGAGACATCAGCAACGGCGTGGTGCCGGACTCAGTCAGGCAGGCTATCCCACGCACGTTGCCATAGTGGTTGGCCGCGTAGATAGCGGACATGGCAATGGTTTCCTGGGCATCGGCAAACTGCCTGTCCAGGCGATAACGAGAGGTTCTTGCTACCGATTGGCGCTCGGCACCCAGGGCGGCGTCTGCCATGGCAGCGACTACCTCGATCGGGTATTTGCCCACCGCGGTTTCGGCCGAGAGCATGACCGCATCGGTGCCATCGAGTACGGCGTTTGCAACGTCGAAGACTTCCGCCCGGGTGGGCATGGAACTGTTGATCATGGACTCCATCATCTGGGTCGCGGTAATCACTACCCGGTCCATCTGCCTGGCCCTGGAGATCAGTTCCTTTTGTATGCCGATCAGCTGTGCGTCACCGACCTCTACCCCCAGGTCGCCGCGCGCCACCATTACGCCCGTCGAGGCGGTGATAATGCTGTTGAGCGTGGTGTCGTCAGCCACCACCTCAGCCCGCTCTATCTTGGCGATAATCGCAGGTTCCAGATCGTGTTCGGCCAGCAGTTCCCTGGTCTGGAAAATATCATCGGCACTGGAGA
Source organism: uncultured Gammaproteobacteria bacterium (assembly GCA_963765545.1). GTDB lineage: Bacteria > Pseudomonadota > Gammaproteobacteria > Pseudomonadales > Halieaceae > JARRPM01. Next base: position 439,583 of record CAVXWW010000008.1, read on the forward strand.
CAAAGGACACGGCCACAAAGTCCGGGTTGATTTGCGCCAGGCTGTCGATGTCGGTCAGGTCCTTGGCGGTCAGGGCCGGTGCGGCCAGGCCGCCACCAAGGCGGTTGATGCCCTTGCGGGAACCCAGCTTGCCACCCACCAGTACAGTGCAATCGACGGCCGCCGTGTCGACGTCATCTACCCGCAGACGAATGCGGCCATCGTCCAGCAGCAGGATGTCACCCCGGTAGACGCTGCTGCACAGCGCCGGATAATCGAGACCCACGCCCCTGGCATTACCTTCGCCCTCGCCGATGGCGAGGTCCAGGCGAAAGCGGTCGCCGTTGCCGAGTTCGACAGAGTCGCTGCGGAAGCTGCTGATCCGAATTTTTGGTCCCTGCAGGTCTGCGAGAATGCCCACATACTTGTCGGCAATGGAGGCCTGTTTGCGAATACGTGCTGCCACCCTTGCGTGCTGTTCGGCGGTGCCGTGGCTGAAATTCAGCCGAAACACATTGACGCCAGCCGTGATTAACCTGGCAATCATGTCCGATGACTCGCTGGCAGGTCCTACAGTAGCGACAATTTTGGTGCGCCTGTTTACTTTTGGGGTCACTGGACTTCCCATAATGTGTCGAAACGTATCATAACCTTATCACGCGTGACTTCCAGTGTTGGGCTGTGGATAGATTGCTGGAAGGTAAAGCCTGCTATCGGCGTGGTTCTTCACACGCCAGGCTTGAGGTAGTGGCTGACCAGGTCGGGGAAGTCGGTAAACACCCCGTCTACACCCGCCTTATTAAAGAAGATATCGAGCAGCTCATCGAAACTTTCCACGCCGTGAGGTAACTCGTCGCGGCGAAAGGTATAGGGGTGCACCGCTAGTCCCAGCGCATGGGCCCTTGTCACCAGGTCGCTGAGCAGAGGTTGCCCCGAGGCGTCTTTGCCCAGATAAACCTGGGCGAGCCAGGGGCCGATGCCATCCGCATAACTGGCAACCTCGGCAAGGCCATCCGCGGTGCGCAGGTAACTGTAGTCGGTATCGCTATCCTCACCCCAACTGTTTTCCCCGATAAGTTGTATCAGTGGCAGGGGTGTCTTGATTTCATGGCGCAGTCTTTGCAGCGTGGGGCCATCAAAACATTGCAGGAAGACCTGTTCCGGCTTGTCTGCGTAACCCTTGTCTTCTAGCACCTGAAGTACGATAGTGGCGATATCCAGACCCTTGCTGAGGTGCAGCCTGGGACCTTTTAGCTCCACATAAAGGCCGGTTTTTCGGTCGCGGCTGCGATCCAGGCCGGCGATAAGATCAATCTCCTCCGCCAGGGTCGGTATTGTGAACAGACTCGGTCCAAGAGGAAACCGGTCGGGGTATACCGCCACTTCGCGGTCTTCGGCATTGCGGCTGCTGCGCTCGTGTACCTTGAGCTGGCGCAGTTCTTCCAGCAGGAAATCCATTGCGTAGAAGCGGCCATCAGTCTGCGCCCGCCCGGGAAAGCGTTGAGCCACATCGGTAGTACTTTCAAGATAAACATCATGCAGCACCACAGGCACCCCGTCCCTGCTCAACACGACGTCCTGCTCTATGTAGTCGGCCCCCATGGCATGTGCCATGGCCTTCGCCGCCAGCGTATGCTCAGGCAAGTAGCCGCTGGCGCCGCGGTGCGCTATTACGATTGCCCGGCCTGTCTCAGCTGAGTTCATAGGGAAGAAATTCCTGAGTCAAAAAAAGGGCGGGATACCAGCTCCTCGCCCTTTCAGATCAACAGCTCAATCGGCTGTACACTATGGCAGGGCCGCTACCCAGGAGCTGTCTTCGAACCATTTTTTGCGAATCTGGCCCAGAATACCGGTCTTCTCGTAGGCACGCAGGTAGTTGTCCACGAGGTTGAAAAATTGCGGATCGTCCTTGCTGACCGCGATGCCAACTGGCTCTACCGTCAGTGGCTTTTCCAGGGTGGTAAGCCCGGCCTCGGGAAAGCGTGCGACAGAAAGCACACATACTGGCATATCGGCGACCATTGCGTCGGCCTTGTCGTCTATCAGCATCGCCACGCCCTCGTCGTAGCTGGCTACTTCGATCAATTGTGCATTGGGGGCAACAGCTCTTACAAAGGAAGCACTGGTGGAATTGCTAAGGGCCAACAGTTTGAGCTCCTTGCGGTTGAAGTCGTTGCCCTCCTGTATTTTGGCCAGGACTGAGTTCTTGGTGAGGATTGACTTACCGGACATCATGTAAGGGCCGACAAAGGAAACCATTTCAGTTCGCCCGGGTGTAATCGACAGGCCCGAGAGCACCATGTCTATCTTGTCTTCTTCCAGCGCTGACATCAGCTCGCCAAAGGGCATGGGTATGATTTCCAGCTTGACCTTCATGGCGTCAGCCAGGGCCTTGGCCAGGTCCACATCAAACCCCATCATGCCACCCTCCCGGTTCGTCATGGTCATCGGCGGTTGGTTGCCTGACATGCCGACCTTGAGTACCTTGAAGTCCACGACCCGTTGCAGGGTGTCACCGGCCAGTGCGTTAAGGGGTAATGCCATGGCGATGGCCAGCAGGCCTCCAAGCATTAGACGTTGAATTGATCTGAACATGAGTAAATCTCCTTTCCTGGGGATTGCTTGTTACAGCGTTAAACCGCGGTATGCTGGGGTGAATCGGCCGCGGCAAGAATTCGGTAGTGCGACAGTGTAAGGGTGTAGCAGTGATAAGCCAAAAGCTTTTGTGGCTGAGCCGCCAGGGCGCACTCCATAGAGGGGGACAATGGTTAGAGCATTTGATCGGATTGTAATTACGGTGCCCGACTTGGCCGAGGCCACTGCGCAGTATTGCCAGTTGTTTGGGATGCAGGCGTCACCGCAGACCCAGGGTCAGTCGCAAACCGCCTGGTTTGTGTTGCCCAATACGGTTATCGAGCTGGTAGAGCGTGCCGGGGAGGCGGCGTGCATTCGAGGTATAGTGTTCGATTGTGCCAGCGCCGGTGCCACGGACTCCATGTTTGAAAACGCGCGGGGACTGGACCTTCGCCTGTGCGATGGCAGCCTGACCGGGGCGGCGCGCAGGAGTCGGGAGGCAATCAACGCAAGTGACTTTCGGGTCGATCACCTGGTTTTACGCACTGCGGATGCTGAGGCTTGTATCGCTTTGTTCGCGGAGCAACTGGGCATTCGCCTGGCGTTGGACAAAACGGTGCCGGAGTGGGGGGGTCGCATGCTGTTCTTTCGCACCGGTAAACTGACCCTGGAAATCATCGAATCGGCTAAGAACAAGGACCCTGTCGATAATTTCTGGGGAATCGCCTACCAGTGCCCAGAGCTGGATGACGTGGCGCCCCAGCTGGCCGGGCGAGGTGTCACCGTGTCGGAAGTGCGCGCGGGACGCAAGCCCGGCAGCCGGGTGGCGACCGTCAAAAGCCACTGCCTCGGGATACCTACCCTGCTGTTGCAACCCCCCGGCCCGCCATAGCGCAGCGCCAGCGGCCGCCTAAAGTACGCAGTGCTTGGCGTAGGTCGCCGCATCCTCTGCCGACCACTCACCCTTGGGTGTTTCGGCGAGGTCTTCACACCAGCTCTCGGAGCCGACTTCAGAGCCGTCGATCACGCAGTTTTTGGTGTAGGTGCCAAGGTCGGAGGCCGTCCACTCGGTTTTGGGCTGTTCTTTCTTGGCGGCGCACCATTTTTCACTGCCCGGCTCGACACCGCAGGCACCAAGCATCAGGAGGGCAGAGACCAGCAACATTCGTTTCATAAGTCACCTTGAATCAGTTGATTAGAACGCTCGCGGCAAGTATGGCATCGGACTTGCGACGCATCAATGCGCCTGCCAGCGGGGGTGGCTAGCTGCCGGTGTTGAGGGAAACGTTATAGATCCCGGCTGCTCTGGCGGAATCGACCACGACCGCCAATGTGTCAACAGTAGACTTGTTATGGGCCTTGATAACGACCGCAGCCTTGGGATTTTCTGCTTTCATCCGGCTGATGTTGGCGCGCACCGATCGGGCGTCAATGCGCCGGCTCTTGATCCAGATTTCGTCCGTGGCGCTGATCTGGACCACGATATTTTCGGAGGGTTTATCTGACTGGGCGTTGGTGGTCGGCTTGCGTTCAACTTCTATCGCGATTTCCCGCACGAAAGAGCCTGCCACTATGAAGAAAATGAGCATGATCATGACCACGTCGAGCATGGGCGTCAGATCAATGGCCAGTCCGCCTTCTGTCTCTGCGGGCCGGCCCCGTTTGCGGTGAATGCCGCGCGCATCGGCCCCCGTGTGGTCAAACCACATTTCCATTGGACAACCCCCGACGAACCAATATGACGCACGACCGGCTCCACCGGCAGGTCACGCTTCATTCCTGATCCTAATGTATCCAAGGGGTGAGGCAATTCCTGATTACGCAATCATTGATCGCAATCAATAACCGGGGGCCGCTGCCATAGCAATGACCCTCGGAGTGGGGCGTTCAGACAGGCGCTACTTTTTCAGCTGCATCTTGATCGATTTCTCGGTGGCCTTGTTGTAAGGGGGCAGCATGCCGCTCAATTTGCCGAAATTGAATTTGGTCTGGCGATAGATCGACTTCGCATGACTGAAGGTGCGGAAGCCCTCGATTCCATGGTAGGAGCCCATTCCGCTGGGGCCGACGCCGCCAAAGGGGAGGTCTTCCTGGCCAATGTGCATGATCACGTCATTGATGCACATGCCACCGGAGGTGGTCCTGGTTTCGACGGCGATCTGCTCGTCGGGGTCACTGCCGAAGTAGTAGGCGGCCAGTGGGCGGGGTTTGGAGTTGACGTAGTCAATGGTTTCGGAAAACTCGCGATAAGTCCTGATGGGCAGCAGGGGGCCAAATATTTCCTCCTGCAGCACTTTCAGGTCTTCCGGGGGCTCGGGTATCAGGGTCGGTGGTATTTTGTAGGTGCCCTGTTGCTGGCTGAAGTCCTCGTTCGCGGGATTGATCTCTATGGTATTGACGCCGCGCTCACGTGCCTCAGCCAGGTAGCCGGTCAATCTCTGGTAGTGGCGCTCGTTTACCACGGAGGTGTATTGCTCATTGGCCAGAAGGCTTGGATACATTGCCGCGACCACTTTCTGTGCAGTGGCGATAACCTCGTGCAGTTTTTCCTCGGGCACCAGCAGGTAGTCGGGGGCCAGGCAAATCTGGCCGGCGTTCATGGTTTTCCCCATCATGATGCGTTCCAGGGTTTTTTCAAGATCTGCTGAACGCGACACGATGACGGGAGACTTGCCACCAAGCTCCAGCGTCACAGGCACCAGGTTGCGCGCGGCCGCGGCCATGATGTGTCGAGCCACCGACGTGGCACCGGTAAACAGCAGGTGGTCCAGTGGCAGGTTGGAGAACGCCTGCCCCGTTTCGGGCCCGCCGGTGAATATCGCAACCTCATTGGTGTCATAGGTGGCGTTTATCATGGTCTCCAGCACACTGGATGTGGCCGGTGTGAATTCCGAGGGCTTGATCATTATCCGGTTACCGGCGGCCAGGGCGCCGGACATGGGGGCAAAAACCATCGATACCGGGAAGTTCCAGGGGGAGATGATGCCCACCACCCCCAGTGGCTGGTATTCGATACGAGAGCGTCCCCCCAGCAGGTTAAGAGGGAATCCGGTGGGGCGCTTTTCACCTTTCATCCATTTGCGCAGGTGCTTCCTGGCGTGTTTCATGGGCATGATGGATGCGCCGACATCAGTCAGCAGGGTTATTTCCCGCGGCCTGCAGCTGAAGTCCGCGTGCACCGCCTCGGCAAGCTGGTCCGCATACTTGATCAGCCCATCGATGCCGCGATCCAGGCGGTCTATCCGGGTGGCGGCGCTGGCCGGCCCTGCGGCAAGAAAATCGGCGCGCTGGGACTCCAGTACGTCAAGCATTGCTGTCTCTGTATCACTTAAAGTGGGTGCGGGTGAAATTGAGTTCATGGGCCGTGTTTCCTGCGTTACGTGGATAGGTGAGATCGCCAGTGGCCGAGTATAGTCCCCGGCTGGTCAAATGGTAACCACCCGGCATTCTACGCAGGCAATTCTCAGTCAGTAGAGCTTGGCAAGTCCGCATCCAGCTGCTAATAATTCTGTATGACTGCCAGTATGCCCAGCGGAGATCCCCGCACCCCTTCGCCACCCTACGGTTATTCACGTGAGTGCACACATTCGCGTGAGGAACAGGTACACATCGTCGCTGAGTATCACGCCCACAAGATCAGGCCCAGCCGAATTGCTTACCGGGTGGGAATAGATATCGCCTTTATCGAAGAGCTGATCGCGGGTGAAATTGAGCAGGAGCGTTTTCCGCACCTGGTAGCGCACTATCGCAGGAAACGTTATCAGCAGCGCATGTCAGAATCGAGCGTCCGTCGCGGTGTGAGCCGGTATGAAATGGAGCAGCGCATAGAGCGGGAGTTCAAGCAGGAGGTGGATCTCTGACCGACCCGGGCTAGTCCTCCTTTTTTTCCTGCGCTTCTATCAGCCCTAAGAACCATTTTTCCCGTCCCTCCAGTGCCTCCAGCCGACTTTCAAGTTCGCTGTTATCTTCCTGTTCGGATTCTTTCAGGGCCGACGCTGTTTTCTTTATATCTTCCCGCGTTTTTTCCAGGTCTATTTTCACTTCTTCCAGACTCGCCGCCTTGACCGCTTTGTCGAAAATTTTGTCCTCCGGTGCCTTGCTGTCGGTCTCCGGCTTGCGCTTGTCACGCAACACGGGAACCTCGGGAATAACTTTCTGATCAGGTGTCAGTTGCCGCTGGTTCATGAAGTTCGGCGACACAATCTCGATGCCATTTCCATGCATCTGCTTGAGAATAGTTTTACGCAAATTGGAGCGCGCGCTGAGCAGGTTCTCGATCGAGGGCAAGAAGCCGCAAACCCGGTACGCCACCGCGTGATCCAGCAGCTCGTGGACCAGGACGAAGGGCTCTTCCAGGCCGGCCTCCTCTGCCGCCAGCAACAGCAGCTCCTCCACCTGGGTGTAGGTTACGTCGTAACCAATTGAAAGTTCAGAGAAAATTATAGTCCCTTCCCGATACAGTACATTGACCGGGCTGTTGATCAGCAGCAGGTTGGGCAGGGTGGTCAGGTCTCGCCATTCAGTCTGGATCTGGGTGTTGACCAGGGTGCGCTTGATGACCCGGCCAAATTGATCGTTCACCCTGATGTAGTCTCCGGGTCGAAATGTCTGGGTCGCCTGTAGCATAACCCCGGCCATGGCATTGGAAACAAAGGTAGTAGAGGACAGCGCTATAACCGCTGTCAGCACCACGCCCAGCAGGCTGAGTATTTGCCCGCGGGTCTGCTCGCTGACTGGCAGCATGATTATCAGGGCGATGATGACCGCGGAGGCATTGATCCAGTTGAGAAGCGGGTAGAGCAGGCCACTCGCACCGTCCTGGCTGCGTTTGACAAACCAGTTGATCAGCCAGGCCAGTGCCAGGCCTATGCCGATAACCGAGGCCATGGGCCAGAGGGTGATAAGGCTGTGTCGCAGGAAGTCCATATGCCAGTGATTGCCCGGGGCGCTGAGTTGATTTGCAGGATAGCAGCTTAAGGGCAGACAAAAAAAGGCGCGGCAGGCAGGGGCGCGCAGCCTGGTAGATGGTTGCAGCTGCCCCGGGGGCGCGGCTTGGTTACTGGCAGCAAGCCGGGTTACCTTACCCCTGCTATAATCATCCGCCGATTGGGGTGCTGACCATCCACGTTACAGGAGCGAAAACAATGACTACCCTTGAACGCTGGCACGAAATTATAGAACAGGGTAATCCCGATTTGCTGGAGGACATCCTGGCCCCGGACTGCGTTTTTTATTCGCCAGTAGTGCACACCCCGCAGCGGGGCAGGGACATTACCCGGCTGTACCTTACTGGTGCCATGCACGTCCTGAACAAGGACTTCCGCTACGTCAAGGAACTGGTCAGCACTGATCATGCCGTGCTGGAGTTTGTCTGTGATATAGATGGCATCGTCGTGAACGGAGTCGATATCATCAGTTTTGACAAGGAGGGAAAGATTTGTGAATTCAAGGTGATGGTGCGGCCTCTGAAGGCGGTCAACATGTTGCATGGCAAGATGCGCGAGATGCTGGAACAGCTGTCCGCATGAGCAAGAGCGTACATTCCTGCAACCAACTAAACCTGGTCTGCAAACCGTTTGCCGAGCCGGACGCGAAGGGGACAATCTATGAATATGACAACCGAGCTGGTGCCCCGGGTACTGGTATTGTTGACGGCCCTGGGGCTTGTCGCTTGTGGCGAAGGGCCGGCACAGATGACTGGCGATCCTGACGGCGTGGCCCGTATAGAGGGCAGCGTGACCTACCGGGAGCGCATGATGCTGCCCCCCGATGTGGCGATCGAAGTACAGTTGGAAGATATTTCCAGGGCCGATGCGCCCGCTACTGTGCTGGCTACCGTACCGGTAGTACCCGAGGGCGGCCCACCCTACGACTTCGTCATCGATTATGACCCTGCGCAGATCGACAAGCGGATGCGGTACGCCCTGCGCGCGACCATCAGTCGTGGCGATCGCCTGATGTTTACCACCACTGAGTATATCGACCCTTTCCAGGGCAACCCGATAGAGATACTGGTGCACCGGGTACCCGAGCCTGTCCGCAAGGACGGTCCCGGGCTGGAGAGCGGCCCCTGGGTTTTGCAAACCCTGTCGGGTGAGCCAGCCCCGCCTGGCGCTGGAGACAAGCCGGTAGATATCCAGTTCGATGCGGATGAACAGCGGGCGGCGGGCTTCTCCGGGTGTAACCGCTATACCGGGGGCTATGCCCGGGAGGGTATTTCGGAGCACGGAAGCCCGCTCAAATTCGGGCCCCTGGCGGGTACGATGATGGCCTGTGTAGACGGCGGTGAGCTGGAACGCAGCTACCTGCAGGTGTTGGCAAAGGTCACGGCTTTCCGACTGGAGGGCGACACCCTGTCGCTGCTGTCAGGCCCGGAAGTTGTCGCTACGTTCAAGGCGTCCTGAGGGCGATGGGGGCGGTCGGACAGGGCCCCCTTTTCCCTGTATAATCCCCGGCCGCGCTCGCTTGGAGCGCTCTGCATTTTTTCAAGGTAACCACATGTCCACTCCAGATGGGGTAACCAGTTTTGCCGAACTGGACTTACCCGCGACCCTGCAAAAAGCCCTGGTAGAGGTTGGCTACGAAACGCCGTCAGCTATCCAGGCCCGGATCATTCCCCATATGCTCGAGGGTGTCGATGTCCTGGGCCAGGCCCAGACCGGTACGGGTAAAACAGCGGCCTTCGCACTTCCCACCCTGGCCCGCATCAATCTCAAGCAAAAGCTGCCCCAGGTGCTGGTGCTCGCTCCCACCCGTGAGCTGGCCATTCAGGTGGCGGAGGCCTTCCAGAAGTACGCTCGCCACCTGCCGGGTTTTCATGTGCTGCCGGTCTATGGCGGCTCTGACATGCGCGGCCAGCTGCGGCAATTGGAGCGCGGCGTGCATGTGGTAGTAGGTACTCCGGGGCGGGTAATGGATCATATGCGGCGCGGCTCACTGAAGCTTTCCGGGTTGCAGACCCTGGTACTCGATGAGGCTGACGAGATGCTGCGCATGGGTTTCATCGACGATGTGGAGTGGATCCTGGAACAGACCCCCGAGCAGCGCCAGATCGCACTTTTCTCGGCCACCATGCCCGATGCTATCCGCCGCATCGCCAAGCGCCACCTCAACGCGCCACAGGAAATTTCCATCAAGGTAAAGAGCGTGATCAGCGCTGCGATACATCAGCGAGTCTGGATGATGGCGGGGGTTCACAAGCTCGATGCCCTCACTCGTATCCTCGAGGTAGAGGATTTTGACGGGATGATTATTTTCGTGCGCACCCGCATCCTCACTGCAGAGCTGGCGGATAAACTGGCTGCTCGAGGCTACTCGGCCACCGCTCTGAACGGTGACATTCCGCAGAAACAGCGCGAACAGACCATAGAACGCCTTAAAAGCGGGGAGCTGGATATTCTTGTGGCCACCGATGTCGCCGCACGGGGCCTGGACGTGGGGCGTATAAGCCACGTGATAAATTACGACATTCCCTATGATGTCGAGGCCTACGTGCACCGCATCGGTCGCACCGGGCGCGCCGGCAAAACCGGGGAGGCTATCCTGTTTGCTGCCAACCGAGAGCGGCGACTGTTGCGGGCGATTGAAAAAGCCACTGACCAGACCATTGAGAAGATGGCCCTGCCAACGGCGGCAGAAGTGACCGACAAGCGTATCGACAGGTTCAAGCAACGTATTACCGAAACCCTGGATACCGCTGACCTCGAGCTGTTCAGGACCATGGTCACCGACTACCAGCACGAGTACGGTGTACCCGTGATCGAAATAGCCGCCGCGCTGGGCGCCCTGGCGCAGGGGGCGAAGCCGCTGGTGGCAAAACCGGGCAGTGCAGGGTCAGGTAAGAAGGAGTCAGGTAAGAAGGAGTCAGGTAAGAAGGAGCCGGGCTCCAAGAGAGAGCGTCCGTCCATAGACTCCAGGCCTGCAGCAAAGACAGCCAGGTCAAAGGACGACAGGACCAGGCAGGAAAAGCCAGCAAAAACAGCCACTGAGAGAAAACGCACTCGCCCGGACGAAACCGAAGCGATGGTTGTTGCTGAGCCGGCGGCCAGGCCTGACCTGACTGCACCCCTGCGGGCGGAGCGCAGCCGCAAACCCCATAGCGCGTCTGCGGATACCGGTATGGAGCGCTACCGTATCGAAGTGGGGCTCAAGCACGATGTGAAGCCGGGTAATATCGTTGGTGCGATTGCCAATGAGGCGGAGATCGAAAGTGAATATATCGGGCGCATCGAGATATTTGACGATTACAGCACTGTGCAATTGCCCGAGGGAATGCCCCGGGAGATCTTCAAACATCTCAAGAGTGTCTGGGTGAGTGGGCAGCGACTGCAGATATCTCGCCTGGACCAGAAGGGGCGATCCGTGTCGCGAGGCCCTGCCCACGCCAAGGTCGGCGCCAATACGAAGTCAGGCGACAAGCCCTCCGCCAAAAAAGCAGCGAAACGCCGCAAACAGAAGTGATTGAGCCCGCGCAAGCCCTGTCCGGAGACCTTGAAACGGAAGTAATCCGCGGGCCTGCTCACTAGTGCCGGTTTTGTTTTCAGTAGTGCTGCTGGACCTGATCGGCTTCGGTATTGTCATACCCATACTGCCATTCCTGTCGCCCGAGCTCGGGGCTGACAAACTGGATGTCGCCTATATCATCGTGGCCTATGCCGTCGGCGCGGGCCTGTGTGCTCCCCTGTGGGGACGCCTGTCAGATCGTATAGGGCGCAAGCCGGTGATCATGATCTGCCTGGCCGGGGCCGCACTTTCTTACCTGATGCTCGGGCTGTCATCTGCCTTGTGGATGGTTTATGTCTCGCGCGCATTTGCCGGTTTGATGGCGGGCAACGTGGGCGTCGCTTCCGCCATGATGGCGGACATCACCCGGCCTGAAAATCGCGCCCGCGGTATGGGGCTTATCGGAGCGGCATTTGGCCTGGGCCTGGTACTGGGCCCCATGCTGGGGGGGCTGCTTTCCGGCACACAGCCCGGCTTCTTTCTTCCCTGCCTGGTGGCCGGGGTCATGTCGGTACTGGCCATAGTTGCGGCTGCGATTTTCCTGCCTGAATCCCTTTCGCCCGAAAAACGTGCCGCCAACCTGGCGCAGCAGGAAAGCGCCGATGCGGCCTCCAGCTACCGCATGCTGCGCAAAAGTGGTCAGCTGCTACTCATCCTGCAGTTCTGCCTGCACAATCTTTGCGTGAGTTCCCTGACCTACCTGTTCCCCCTGTGGGCCGGTGACACGCTGGCCTGGGGTCCGCGCGAGGTCGGTATCGTTTTTGGAATACAGGGTGCCATCATGGTAGTGGTCCAGGGCGGCTTGCTGGGCCCTATTGTAAGGGCGCTGGGCGAACTGCAGTTACTGCGAATCGCCGTCACGGCACTGGTGCTGGGCCTGCTAATGGGCGTATTTGCGGACACTATGCTGTTGAAGGTGGGCTCGATCTTTGTAGCCATGACAGGGGCTACCCTGTGTATGCCATTGCTGAACGCCATTGTCAGCCATCGCTCGCCGGTCATGGTGCGCGGCCAGATGCTGGGCATTGCCGGGGCCGCCGGTTCATGGGGGCGCGTCGTCGGGCCGTTGCTGGCCGGTTTCAATCTCGCCCTGTTCGGCTATCCCGGCGCCTGGCTGGGTTCGGCGGTGGTATCGCTGTTCTACCTGGCGTGGTGTTATCGGGAGTACGCTCGCAGCAAATCGGGCAAGACCGCGTGGGCGGATGACTAGCTTTGCCTGCGCATGGCAATTTGGCTGAAGAATCGCTAGTCTTTGTCGCCTCAAATTCAGCCCTGGGAGGCAGCAAAATGGCTACAGCACTTTTTGATTTAACCGGAAAGATCGCCCTTGTGAGCGGCGCCAGTCGCGGCATAGGGGAAGAAGTCGCCAGCCTGCTGGCGCAGCAGGGTGCGCATGTCATCGTATCCAGTCGCAAAATCGATGACTGCACAGCCGTGGCGGAGGGTATCCGGCAAGCCGGCGGCAGCGCTGAGCCCTTCGCCTGTAATGTCGGTAATATGGATCACATCGCTGCTTTGTTCGCCCATATTCACGAGGCCTACGGCAAGCTCGATATCTGCGTGAACAATGCGGCAACCAACCCCTACTTTGGTCATGTGCTGGATACTGACCTGGCTGCGTTTAACAAGACGGTGGAGGTCAACATCCGGGGCTATTTTTTCATGTCCGTCGAAGCCGGCAAATTGATGCGCGACCACGGCGGCGGCGCCATCGTCAATACCGCCTCAATCAATGCGCTGCAGCCGGGCCCCATGCAGGCCATCTACTCCATAACGAAGGCAGCGGTGGTGAATATGACCAAGGCCTTCGCCAAGGAGTGCGGGCCCCTGGGGATTCGCTGTAACGCGTTATTGCCGGGCCTTACCCGCACCAAATTCGCCGGCGCACTGTTTGCCAATGATGATTTTTACCAGCAGGCGATCAGCACTATCCCGCTGGGTCGCCATGCAGAGCCGGCCGAGATGGCGGGCACTGTGCTTTACCTGGTGTCCGATGCAAGCAGCTACACCAATGGCGAGTGTATTGTAGTGGATGGCGGAATGACCATTTAGCCACGCTACAGGTAGGCGAAGCCGCCTTCCTTTACATACAATTCACAGCTCTCATCGCTGGTGGGCCGAAGCGCGCCACCAGCGGGGATGCGCAGCCAGCTATGGGCGCGATAGTGCCCGTATTCGTCGCTAAAAGCGCCGTTGATTACGAACAGCTCGGCGCCCAGCTCAAAATTGATTGCTCCCGCTTCTGCCGGGGATTCCCAGCGCTCCAGGCGCATCCGGTCGGTGTAGGGAGGTTGGCTGTAAAGCTCTTTCACACTTGCCCCTGCGCGCCCCGAGCCTGTCCAGGGTTGGTCATTGGTCTGGGTGGCTATATGCCTGCGATCCGCGCCAGGAAACTGCCTCAGTTTCACAAACAGGGTGCATCCTTCGCGGGAGAAAGGCCCGTGGCGAAACCCCTGGGGGTTGAGCAGATAGGTACCGGCGGGCCAGTCGCCATGTTCATCTGAAAATATACCGTCCAGTACCAGAATTTCCTCGCCACCGGGGTGGTCGTGGGCCGGAAAATTTGCGCCGGGCAGATAGCGCACAACGGATGTCACCTGTCCCGATTCGGCGGGTCCCGCCAGGTGTACGCGCTTGCGCAGCACGTGACCGCCCGGGCTTGGTGTCCACTCCATGTCCTGGCTGTCGACAGCGACCCGCACCTTGAGGTCAGTGTTCAATTCCGCGATATCGTTTTTCATGGCACGGTTCTCTCTGGCTGGTGAACGTCATCGTGCCAAGCTCAGGCAGCTGACACGCGGGGCAGTAGCGTAGCACCCGACAGGATATTCTCGAGTGTAAGCACAGAGTTTACCAGTGCCTGCTGCCCGGGAGCAGGCAAAGAAGCCTGCCTGTGGCCCTGACAGGGTGTGCCGACCGCCGGGCGATTGCCAAATGCGTTGGTGCAAGGCTACAGTGTCGACAGTGAACTCACAGAGAAAGCGTTATGGAGCGAAGCCAGATACATCCGCAGCTGCTGGCGGACTGTCACTACCTTGGCAGCCTGGGCACGTCAGAAGTGCTGCTCAATCGCAATGCGACAGTACCCTGGTTTATCCTGGTGCCGGATACCCACCTGGCCGATGTGCTGGACCTTTCGCGCGAGCATCGCGATGAAGTCATGGCGGATTGTGCAGCGGTATCTTCCTTTGTCAAACAGGTGCTCGGTTTCCAGAAGGTCAACTTCGCCGGCCTGGGGAATGTTGTGCCACAAATGCACCTGCATATTATCGGCCGCAGTGAAGACGACCCATGTTGGCCAAAACCGGTTTGGGGGCAATTGCCGGACGGGCCACTGTACGAACACATGCAGTTGCTGGGCTGGCAGTCCGATCTTGGGAAGATGCTTCACCTGTCTCCGGCTGACCTGTCACTGTAACGTCGGAGAACAGCGCTATGAACAAACGAGTTTTTGTCACGCACCAGCTGCCCGGCGAGCGCATCAGGGACCTGGCGCAACAGTGTGATATGAACGTCTGGATGGGGCCGGGCCTGCTGACCCCCGATGGCCTGCGCGCCGAACTGGAGGATTGCCAGGGCCTGGTATGCCTGCTGACTGATCGCATCGATCAGGTGCTGCTGGATGCAGTGCCGGACCTGCAGTTTGTTTCGAGTATGTCGGTGGGCGTAGACCACGTGGACGTCCCTGCTCTTACGCGGCGCGGCATTCCGCTGGGTCATACCCCGGGAGTTCTGGTGGACACTACCGCCGATACCGCTTTCGCACTGCTGCTGGCGGCATCCAGGCGTATCGCGGAAGCCGACCGCTTTGTGCGCAAGGGTGAGTGGACCCGTGAAAATGCCTGGGCGCCGGAGTTCTTCACCGGTATGGATGTGGGCGGAGCCACCCTGGGGATCATTGGGCTGGGGGCGATTGGCCAGGCCGTGGCCCGGCGGGCCGCGGGGTTTGGTATGCAGGTGCTGGCATGGAATCGCGCTCCCCGGCAGGTCCCCGGCGTAACAATGGTTGCATTGGAAGAGCTATTGCAGCGCTGCGACTTTGTCAGCGTTCACGTGGCCCTGGCACCACAGACTCGCAATTTAATCGACGCGGACAAAATCGCAATGATGAAACCCGGGGCCGTGCTGGTAAACACCGCTCGCGGCGGTATCGTCGATGAACAGGCGCTGGCCGATGCCCTGATTAACGGACCGCTGACCGCCGCAGGTATCGATGTGTTCGAAACAGAACCAGTGCCCGGGGACAACCCACTACTGGGTCTGCCCAACGTGGTGGTCACGCCGCACATAGGTAGTGCCACGGTGCGTACCCGAGCCCGCATGGCTGATATGGCTGTGGCCAATGCGCTGGCCGCGCTGGCCGGACAGGCAATGCCCTGCTGTGTGAATCCCGGGGTTTATGGCTAGGCAGCGAGCTCTGCCCTGGCGCGGACTACTTCGCCGGTGGTAGTGTACTCAACGCCGCCTGAACACCTTTTTCCACGCCGTTACGTACTTCTTTCTTGTCTACCTTGTTAACGTTCTCGACGATCTTGGTAATGATGACATGCCATACTTCCTTGCGGGAAGTGGTGTCATTGAACTGCAGGGCAATATTGCTTGTCTCCTTGACCCCGCCCAGGGCATAGGCGTTGTCGACCACAGCCTGGTTGATCTGTCGGTTGGGGTTCACCGAGGGATAGGGGGTAATGTTGTAGGCCTCACCGCTGCGCTCGCCCATGCGCAGGCCACTGGCATAAATGTAATCCACGCTGAACTGGGCGCGCCCCGGATCCAGAACATAGCCCTTTTTACTGAGGTCGGCGTCCACTGCACTGCGCAGAATGGGGTCAATGATGTACATCGAGTCCTGGGAGCCGGCGGCATTGGGCATTGGCTCGCTGCGCCAGCGGTAGTACTTGTAATCGCCCGCGGCAAAGGCCTCGATGGGAGCCGGCCGGGTCTCTATCCCGCTGCATGCTGTCACCAGGGTGAGCATCAGCGCGGCCAATATCGTAGTGAGGCGCATGGAAATCCTTTTATTCATTGAGAGCATGCGTGGCATATCGCATCGGGAAGTATTGCCGGTGCGGCACATGGTAGCAGTCTGTGCGGGAGCCAGCTACCCACCTGCGGCTTGCTGTGACCGGGCAGAGTTTGTGTAGCTTATGCGGATGTAATACCTCCGACACTTTGATAGGATAATCCGTATAACCAAAGGTTATTTCTGGGGGATTGATGATTTCTCGTAAATTGATACGCACGGACCTGAACCTGTTGGTCGCTCTGCAGATTCTGCTCGAGGAACGCAGCGTGACGCGGGCGGCGGAGCGCCTGTCAGTTTCGCAGCCCGCGCTGAGCAAAACATTGCAAAAACTGCGCGACTCCTTTGAGGATGAGCTGTTCACCCGCACTGCCCATGGCCTGGTCCCCACCCCCAGGGCCGAGGCGCTGGCGAAGGAGTTGCCATCCCTGCTGGAAAAGGTCGAGCAGGTCCTGGGTGACGAGGGCTTTGAACCCGAAACCTTCAATGGCAGCTTCAAATTGTTGCTTCCCCCTATCGTAAGCGAGGCGCTGTTGCCCGGCCTGATGGCCGAGCTGAGCGAGATTGCACCCGGGGTGCAGGTCGTTACCGCTGAGGTACCGCCCAATTACCAGGAGCAGCTCAAAAAAGGCGAGGCTGACTTTGCCGCGTTTGTTGCGATGGATACCGAGCGGGACATCCTGGCCGAACCTATCGCGACCATTGCGCCACGCTGTTACATGCGGGTAGGTCATCCCCTGGAAAAGAAGGAGATGACCCTGAAAGATTTTCTCGCCTTCGCTCACCTGCGTCTCTATTTACCCGGGCTGACCCGCGAAAATACCAGCATGGTGGACGACGTACTGGGTCAGTACGGGGTCTATCGCAATATCTCGCTGGAAACCACCCAGTTTTCCGCTGCGGTGGGTGTGCTTTGCCGCACGGACTGCCTGCTGGTGGCCAACGCGGGTTTTGAGGCCGGCGGCATGTACAGCGAGCGAATTACCGGCCATGAAATGCCGACAGAGCTGCAGCGAATGATTCGCAATACCCAGAGTGGCCACCGTGGAAAAATGTCCCTTATACGTCATACCAGGGCTTCACGCAGTACACCACACCAGTGGATGCGCACCCTGTTGATGAAGCACCTGACCAATTCTGCAGAAGTGGTCGAACCCGAAGTGCCCTCCATGCAGGATAGCCTGGCGGCTATTTCCTGACAGAGCTGCGGTAGGCCCTGGGTGACAGCCCGACGGTTTTGTTGAACAGCCTGGAAAAGTACAGCGGGTCGTCGTAACCCAGCGCGCTGGCAATGGCTTTGACGCTCAGTTCGCCACTGTCCAGCAGGTGGCAGGCATGTTCCATTTTCATATTTAGAAAGTGCTTGATCGGCGAGTAGCCGGTCAGCGCCTTGTACTTGTTTGAGAAGTGATACTTGGAGAGGTTGGCGGCGGCGGCCAGTGTGTCCAGGTCCAGTTGCCGGGACAGTTGCTCCAGCATAAAGCTTTGCACGGCCGCGAGATTGAAGCTGTGCTGGTTGACGGCCTGCGCCCTGCGCATCTCAAGGGCCAGTTGGGTGAGCAGATGGCGCAACTGGTTCGCTGCATTGATGAACGCGCGGGTGCTATAGCCGGTGCGATGTACTTCCATCATGCCGCGAAAATGGGCAGCCAGCTGAGGTGAGGCCCCCACCCTTGCGACCGGGTTGCCATCCTCGCGATAGCCCAGGTAGTGGTTGAAGACCGCTGTACTGCTGCCCTGGAAGTGTACCCAGTAGATCGTCCAGGGCTGACCTTGATCTGCCCGATACTGGTGCGCCACCCCCTGGGGCAGTAGCAGCAGATCGCCAGCGCCCACCTGGCCGGACCATTCGGGGGTGCTCGCATAGCCGCGTCCATCCACGCAATAAATCAACAGGTTGTCATCGTGGCGCTGGCGTTCCATGCGGTGGGCGTCAGCGCTGGGATAGTAGCCCATGGCTGCGGGGTAGCACTCGCGCGTCAGGGGATGTCGCGCAAGTTTGTTGAGCATAAATGCGGGGGTCAGGAATCGAATGCCGTTTTCCGGCAGTGGCCATTTGGAAGGTTTACTCATGTGCCGGCACCGTGGGCAGTTTATCCGCTTATGTCGCTATAGCAGCAATATAGTCCATGTGATGCGCAATTTCCTCTCTTTGAACGCGGTCTGTTGCGGGGTAAGCTGGCACCCCGATGTCGATAAGCTAACCTAGAACGGTGCATGTCATACCCCCGGCGTGCACCTTGAACGATCACAGGAGCAGATGAGAATGGAACAGAGCCCCGAAATTCAGGCAGCGCGAGAAGAAGTAGAGGCCATGATGGCGCGTGCCCGTGCGGCCCAGCAGCAGATAGCCGATTACACGCAGGAACAGGTTGATGAGCTGATCACGGCCATGGTCTGGTCGGTAGCGCGCGAGGACGTGTCGGAAAAAATCGCCCAGTTCACCGTCGACGAAACCCAGCTTGGCAATTACGCCGGGAAGTACCTGAAAATTCACCGCAAGACCCGCGCCACCCTGATGGATATCATCGATGACAAATCCGTGGGGGTGATCGAGGAAGACCCGGCGCGTAACATCGTCAAGATCGCCAAGCCGGTGGGAATTATCGGCGCCCTCTCGCCCTCCACTAACCCGGAAGCGACCCCGGTGATCAAGGCTATCTCCGCGGTCAAAGGGCGCAATGCCATCATTATTGCCCCCCACCCGCGCGCCAAGCTGACCAACAAGATGATCTGTGACTATATGCGTGAGGCCATCGTGGCCATGGGCGGGCCGGCTGACCTGGTGCAGAGTATTGACGTTCCCTCGCTGGACAAGACCAACGAACTGATGCGCCAGTGTGATCGTATCCTGGCCACCGGTGGCGAGGCCATGGTGGGCGCGGCCTACTCCTCGGGCACTCCAGCCCTGGGCGTGGGAGTGGGCAATGCCGTAATTACCGTGGACGATACCGCCAACCTTGAGGAGGCGGCAGAAAAAATCCGTACTTCCAAGACCCTGGATCTCGCCGCCTCCTGCTCTTCAGACAACTCCGTGCTGGTTTTCGAATCGGTGTATGACGAGTTCCTGGAAAAGCTCAAGCGTGAGGGTGGCTTTGTTATCGACGGTGAGGACAAGCAGAAGCTGCAGGCTGTGCTGTGGGAAGACGGCCACCTCAACCCCAAAATCGTTGCCCAGCACGCCCTCACCATTACCGGCAAGGCGGGTATCGACCTGCCCGAGGGCAAGCAGTTCCTGATCGTGCCGGAGACCGGCGCCGGTCCGGACTACCCCTTTTCGGGAGAAAAGCTGACCGTGACCATGGCCTTGTACAAGGTGGCGGATATCGATGAGGCCGTGGAATTGACCAATCAGATCCAGGCCTACCAGGGGCAGGGACACAGTTGCGGTATTTACTCTTACAATGACGACAACATCATCAAGCTTGCGATGGGAACCCGCACCTCGCGCGTCATGGTGAACCAGCCACAGTCAGCTTCCAACAGCGGCAACCTGTGGAACGGTATGCGCCAGACCTTTTCCCTGGGCTGCGGCTCCTGGGGCGGCAACAGCATCAACCACAACATTACCTGGCGCGACCTCGTCAACGAAACCTGGGTCTCGAAGCCGCTGGCGGTTACCAAGGTGCTGCCGTCGGACGAGGAACTGTTTGGCAAGGTCATGGGCAAATTCTAGGCCGTAGGCCAGTGAGGAGCAGGGCATGGATTTTTCCCTCAATGATGACCAAAGAGCGTTTGTCGAGAGCGCCAGGGCGTTTGCCGCAGGGGCGATGGCGCCAAACGCCGCGCGCTGGGACCAGGAGTCAATATTCCCCAAGGACGTTTTGTGCCAGGCGGGTGAGTTGGGCTTCATGGGCATGTATACACCTGAATCCGCCGGCGGGCTTGGTATGGGCAGGCTGGATGCGAGCCTTATTGTCGAGGAGTTGGCAAAAGGGTGTACCGCTACCGCTGCCTTCCTGACCATCCATAATATGGCGACCAGTATGGTCGGTAAGTACTGCAATGAAGGAATGATAGAGCAATGGTGCCCGGACCTGGTGGCGGGCAGTAAATTGGCGTCTTACTGTCTCACTGAACCCGGCGCGGGCTCCGATGCCGCATCCCTGCGCACCAGTGCAGTGCGAGAGGGCGATGATTATGTGGTTAATGGCAGCAAGGTGTTTATTTCCGGTGCGGGTGATACCGATGTGCTGGTGGTTATGTTGCGCACCGGCGGGCCCGGGCCAAAAGGTGTCTCCGCCCTGCTGATACCTGCAGAGGCCGACGGTATTTCCTATGGCAAGAAAGAAGAGAAGATGGGCTGGAATGCCCAGCCCACCCGCATGGTCACGTTCGACAATGTGAGAGTCCCGGTGAGTCACCGACTGGGTGAGGAGGGGCAGGGTTTTGCGATTGCCATGGAAGGGCTGGATGGGGGCAGGATCAATATCGCTACCTGCAGTGTAGGCACCGCGCAACAGGCACTGGAAGAAGCTACCGCCTATGTGCAGGAGCGCAGGCAGTTTGATACCGCAATCGCCGACTTTCAGGCCACCCAGTTCAAGCTGGCGGATATGTTGACAGAACTGGTTGCCGCGCGCCAGATGGTGCGGCTGGCTGCCAGCAAGCTGGACAACCAGGATTCACAGGCCTCAACCTACTGCGCCATGGCCAAGCGTTTCGCTACCGATGCGGGTTTCAACATCTGTAACGATGCCCTGCAGCTGTACGGCGGCTATGGCTATATAAAGGAGTACCCTATGGAGCGTCATGTGCGCGACACGCGGGTGCACCAGATTCTGGAAGGTACCAACGAAATCATGCGGGTGATCGTTTCTCGCAGAATGTTAATGGAAGGCGCATTGGAGGTTATCAAGTGAGTTTGAGTATTTCGGAAAAACTGAAGGTAGAACTGCGTGGTCACACCGCACTGGTGACCATAGACAACCCGGGCGCAAACACCTGGGACACTGACAGTCTGCCGGCGCTGAAGGACCTGGTGGAAAAGCTCAACAATGAAAAGGCGGTGTATGCACTGGTCATTACCGGCGCTGGAGAAAAGTTCTTCTCCGCCGGGGCCGACCTAAAATTGTTTGCCGATGGTGATCCGGAGACTGCCAGGACCATGGCTGAGTATTTTGGCCAGGCGTTTGAAACGCTCGCGGATTTCCGGGGTGTATCCATAGCGGCGGTAAACGGTTTTGCCATGGGTGGCGGGCTGGAGGTGGCAATGGCCTGTGATATTCGTATTGCCGAGGAGCAGGCACAGATGGCGCTGCCGGAAGCGAAGGTGGGCCTGCTGCCCTGCGCCGGCGGCACCCAGCGTCTGTCGCTGCTGGTAGGAGAAGGCTGGGCCAAGCGGATTATCCTCTGTGGTGAGCGTATCAATGCCACCACCGCCGAGCGCATTGGCCTGGTCGAGGAAGTGGTGGGCAAGGGTGCCGCGCTGGAGCGTGCCCTGGCACTGGCGGAGCAGGTGGGCGAGCAAAGCCCCACCTCGGTGACTTTCTGCAAGCGCCTTATACACACTGGCCGCAACACTGTTATTGCCAAAGGACTTGAGGGTGAACGGGATCTTTTCGTCGAGCTGTTCTCAACACAGGACCAGCGCGAGGGGGTGAATGCCTTCCTGGAAAAACGCAAGCCCGAGTGGAAAAACGGTTGAGGTAGAGATTGATGTCGAGTGCACCCATCCGTTTTGAGGAACACAATGCAGGCGCGGGCAGGCTGGGAAGGGTTACCCTGGACGTTGCCGCCACGCTCAATTCACTTACCCTGGATATGGTAGACCAGTTGCAGGCGCAGCTGGATAAATGGCGCGGTGACCCGGGGATTGCTGCAGTGTTCCTTGAGGGTGCTGGTGAAAAAGCGTTTTGCGCCGGTGGTGATGTACAGGCGTTGTATGACAGCGTGCTGGCAACCCCTGGTGGTCCTTGCGAGTACGCGGAGAGTTTTTTCCTGCGGGAATACCGTCTGGACTACACGCTGCATACCTATCCCAAGCCGGTCATTTGCTGGGGTCACGGAATTGTCATGGGTGGTGGCCTTGGTGTCATGGCCGGCTGTTCTCACCGTGTGGTGACTGAGAAAACCCGCATCGCCATGCCAGAGGTGACCATAGCCCTGTTCCCCGACGTGGGGGGGAGTTGGTTTCTTAACCATATGCCCGGTAAAGCCGGACAATTCCTGGCGCTTACTGGGGCCTCCATCAACGCCGCGGATGCAATCTATACAGGGATAGCTGACCGGTTTATTTCCAGTGAGCGCAGGGAAGACGTGTTCGCGGCGCTGCTGCGGCAAAAGTGGCAGGTCGATTCGGCCGCCAACAACGCGCTGGTTCGGCATACCTTGCGCAGCTTTGCCGAACAGAGTGTAAGCCAGTGTCCGGGAGGCCAGGTAGAGCCGCACCTGGGTTCCATTGCCACCTTGTGTGATGGCGATGATGTGCACGAGGTCATCGACAACATCCTGTCCCAGCAGACCCAGGATCCCTGGCTGTCGGCCTCCCGCAAAAGCATGGCGCAGGGCTCTCCGTTGGCTGCATTGGTCGCCTTTCGCCAGCTGATTGAAACCCGCCACGCATCTTTGCGTGAAGTGTTCCTCGCGGAGTTGGTGCTGGCGACCAATATTATGCGTTACCCGGAATTTGCAGAGGGTGTGCGGGCACTGTTGATCGACAAGGACCGCAAGCCCGCATGGAGTTACGCATCGACGCGGGATGTCCCTGCCGAGGTGGTGGACTCATTCTTCAAGGCGCCCTGGGATCAGCATCCCCTGGCAGATCTATAAGGCTTTCACAAGGAAACGAGATCATGGCAAAGCTGGCATTTATCGGCCTCGGCAATATGGGTGGACCAATGGCTGTCAACCTGCTCAAGGCGGGACACACGGTCACTGTATTTGACTTATCCGAGGCCGCCTGCCGGCAATTGCAGGATGCGGGGGCGACCGTTGCCGGCTCCGCCGCTGAAGCGGCGGTGGATGTGGATTATGTCCTTTCGATGTTGCCCGCAGGTAAGCATGTGGCGTCTATATACCTTGGTGATGGTCAGGATGATAGCGGCTTGCTGGCGCAGCTCGATCACTCAACCACCGTGCTGGACTGCAGTACCATCGACGCCGCCACCGCACGGCAGGTTGGTGAGGCCGCGGCCGCGCTCGGAATCGGGTTCATGGACAGTCCTGTATCCGGCGGAGTGGCTGCCGCCGCCGCGGGAACCCTCGCCTTCATGTGTGGGGGCAGTGCCGCTACCTTCGAAAAAGCACGACTTGTCCTCAAGGACATGGGCAAGAATATTTTCCATGCCGGCCCGGCCGGTGCCGGCCAGGTGGCCAAGGGCTGCAACAATATGTTGCTGGCAATTCACATGATAGGGACCTGCGAAGCACTGGAAATGGGCGCGCGCAACGGCCTTGATCCAGCTGTGTTGTCGGAGATCATGTTGGCCAGTTCCGGGCGCAACTGGTCGCTGGAAGTCTACAATCCCTATCCGGGGGTGATGGAAACGGCCCCCGCCAGCAATGATTACAAGCCGGGTTTTATGGTAGACCTTATGGTCAAGGACCTGGGCCTGGCGATGGAAATTGCCCAGCAGTCGGACTTTGACAATCCCCTGGGACAGCTGGCCCGCGATCTTTACAGCCAGCACCAGCAGGCGGGCAATGGCCAGATGGATTTCTCCAGTATCCTGAAAAAGCTACAGGGCTGAATCTGGCTTCGGTGGCGGTTGATAATATTCTGCGCGCACTGACCAGCTATTTCGACATCAGCTGAAGGTCAGTTTGCCTGGCCACCTGCAACATGGCTTTTTCGCGGTGGGCCTCTAAAGTGATGACACAGCCCACTTTTCGAGGAAGTTGCCGTGTCGTTTGTCACCGTAGAGAAGCCGCGCCCCCACGTCACCCTGATTACCCTGAACCGCCCCGAGAGAATGAACGCCATGGCGTTTGATGTCATGGTGCCGTTCAAGGATGCGCTGGAGGAAGTCAGCTTCGACAATGACACCCGGGTTGTGATTGTTACCGGCGCCGGCCAGGGGTTCTGTGCCGGGGCGGATCTGGAGGACCCCGGTTGGCTGGAAATTTTTAATGGCCTCACCGTACCCGGGATCGCCCGCAGGGCTATGAAGATTCTGGACGACGTTATCAAGGCCATTCAGGATATGCACCAACCTGTCATCGGGGCTATCAATGGACCCGCGATAGGAGGCGGTTTCTGCCTGGCCATGGCGATGGATATTCGGTTGTGCTCGGAGTCCGCCTATTTTCGACCGGCGGGAATCAACAACGGACTCACCTCGGCGGAGCTGGGACTAAGCTACCTGCTGCCCCGGGCCATAGGGAGCAGCCGGGCTTTTGACATAATGCTTACCGGGCGGGATGTGCAGGCGCAGGAAGCACAAGCGATTGGGATGGCGTCAAAGGTCGTGGCGCCGCGGGTATTGCTGGATGAGTGTTACAGCATAGCTGAGCGCATCATCGGTTTCAGTCAGTTGGGTGTTGAGCTCAGTAAACAGATGCTCTGGGCGGGCATGGACGCGGGAAGTTTGCACAGCCATATGAACCACGAGGGTCACGCCCAGTTGTTTGTGCGCATGACCACGCGCAATTTTGAAGAGGCGATCAGTGCCCGCAAGGAGGGGCGCGCGCCAGACTTCAAGGATTAGCGGAGCCGCTGTCGTCGGTGGAGGCCTGCGACAAAAACAAGCCCTTCAGCAAGGGCGTGTGGCGACTCTGCCATGCCCAGACCATAACGGGTAAGAGGGTGGGGATTATCAACACGCTCAGTTGGTAGACGATACCGATAACATCTGCGCCTGGCACCATAACACCGGGCTGATCCAGGAAGGTTGATCCGAAGCTGACCATGAGATCTTTCAGGCAAATACTCACCACACCCAGCAAAATAAACGGGTAGAGCACCAGCAAACCCCACATGAAAGTGACCAGGTAGTTTTTCTTTTCGGTGGCAAAATGCAGTGCCGCGTAGAACGGAATGGAGTAGGAAACAATTTTGGCG
This sequence comes from uncultured Gammaproteobacteria bacterium, assembly GCA_963765545.1. Lineage (GTDB taxonomy): Bacteria > Pseudomonadota > Gammaproteobacteria > Pseudomonadales > Halieaceae > JARRPM01. Next base: position 464,662 of record CAVXWW010000008.1, read on the forward strand.
TTTATTTTGAAGCCCAACCCCGCGTCCGCGACATCGGTGGTCACCAGTTCGCCGTCGATGTTATCCAGGCGCGTCATTAGCATGACGTCTGCCCCCTGCTGGTAGACGACATTGACGATGTCCGGAAACCAGTTGGACAGGATCAGGTGCGCCAGGCCTATAACCGGTGTAACCAGTGCGACGCTGAAAAAGCTCCACAAGGCAAAGCAGGGAATCAGCAGTACGAAGACGAACAGCAGGAATTGCCGCAGGTGATTCCGTTCAGGCGGGGGCATGCTGGCTCGCGTCCTGATCGCGTGACAGGTAACGCAGATAGAAAATAAAAACGATCAGGACATCCAGCATTATCAGCGCCGGCCACAGGTACAGGTGAACCCAGGAAAAAATTTCCAGGTTCCAGTCCCCGAGATAGAAGAGGCTGATAATTCGCACTATGTTCATTGCCTGTATCGCAAGGAAACCCAGTGCGATAGCGCAGGCCCTTGCCCGCCAGGGGGCAGGGAATGCCAGCACCGCTGCGATCAGTACGATAGTTGCTTCCACACCATTGCAGCCCGCCTCAATCGAGACAGCGAACCCCCCTGGACCAAACTGCAATATCTTGCCGTAGGACAATACTGAATGGTCGAAAGGCTGGATCAGGCTCGCGCTGATAGATGCGAGCAGCGCGGTAAAGGGTTCGATAACGGCCTGCTGCACTGCACTCTGCATTTCCAGGGTGAACAGGCCGGCCAGTACTAACAGGAAAACCAGCACAAAACGTGTCACGAGCAGCTACTCCTTCAGCGGGCAACAGGGCGCCAGAAAAGCAGCATGGATAACCCCTCCCCGTACTGCAGTCCCATTAGTCAATGGTCGCGCTGGTGGGGGGCTGATCGCCGGAGATCAGGCCGGCATCGATAGTGGCCAGACGGTCGTAGTCGTAGGCGCTCAGGGTAAAAAACAGTGGGTATTCGCTGCTGTGAATAAAGTACTTTTCACCCATACGGAACAGTTCAAGGGTTGCTTCCCCGGCGAGACTCTGGATGTTGAATATCAGATCTGCTTCCGCCTCCGCCAGGTCGCGCTGGTCATCGCCGGACGCAAGGCCATCTATTTGCAGGCTGCGCAAGACATCCAGCAGCGCGTCCAGCTCTCGCTGGTCCGGTACCATTCCTATGCCCGATAACCATTGGTCGCCCTGTCGCTGCAGGCTGTAGCTATCCGCCGCGATGGCGACCGGCGCCCGGGTCTGCAACAGTTTCCTGTCCAGCCATTTTCCAGCATTGCCGGGTGCATCGTGTGCGCTGAACGATATGCTATAGATAGCGTTTTGTTGCTCATTGCGGGCATAGACCTTGCGGTACCCTGGCGATGTTCCCAGGTAAAACGTACCCAGGGCGGCCTCGTCCTGGAACAGGTCTATCCTGCGCCTGTAGTAATAGCTGGCCACGCGAAAACGCTGTCTGGCGGCTATTGAATCTGCGATAGGCCAGCGGCTGGCGCCAATGGTAGTTGCATCCAGCAGCTCTTCAACCATGTCCTTGTCTGCAGGTAGCCCCTCCAGCTCAGGCAATATCCAGCGTGTGCCAACCCGTTGCAGCATGGTCTCGTTATCAAACTCGTCGCCGACGTATACCTGGTTTACGGTATCGCGATCAAACCCTGCCATCGGCTCGAGGCTGGAATCGCGTTTACCGGCTCCCGGCCAATAGACAGTCAGCACCAGCACGAACTGGATCAACAGGATCAGTAGCAGGCTCGCAAGCGTGCGATTCACAGCTCAAGCCTCGCTGTGTAACGCCGTTTACGCAAACGCTTTCGCAGCCAGTGGATCAGCGCCAGCAGGCCCAGCCATAGAATTGCCAGGCCATAATTGAGGTATTCGACGATGGCCTGCGCGCGCCTGTCCATGGGAGGTAGAGTGCGATTAAAGTGCGCGCGCGAGCGTATTTTGAGCAGTTCCTCATCCTGTAGTGCCCAGTCCAGGCTGTTAAGCAGTAGTTCCACGGCACCCAGGTACTGGGTGCCGCTTGCCATCACCTGGGCTTTCAATACCTGGTCATCCATAAAGTCATTGGAGCTGTACAGCACAATGCGGGCGGCTTCGGGCGATCGTTGGAGCAGGCCCCGCGACCCCGGGCCTATCGACACCTGGCTTGAATCTGTACTTCCGGGATGTGGCCGGTCGCTGAAATAGGAGTCGAAACGGCCCTGCAGAATTACGCCGAGTTTGTGTTGCTTGTTTTCCCCGTGCTCACTGGCTTCCATACCAGGTTCACTGTCTGGCCCAGGCATTATTTCCATGCTGGTGCTCAGCCAGGATTCGGGCGAACTGGTCAGAAGTGTGGTGACCTGAAGACCGTCCTTGCGCTTTATGTTGATCGGCGACGCCCAGGCCATGGTCAGTTGCGGCAGGTTTTCAGTAACCGGATGTTTTCGTGCCAGTCCCGATTCTCTCAGGTCTATGAAATATGGGTAATCCAGCAGTTGAACATCGCGAAACTCATAGCCACCCGACTCCCGGGTAACTGGTGCCGGGAACGCTGAGTTCTGCGCGTCCAGCACCAGCGACTCGCCTATGCTCAATCCCTGGTACGCCAGCCAATCCTGCAGCCCGCTATCCCAGTCCTGTAACTGCAGTTGCCCGTCCGCAAGTTCCGTGGTGTAGGGTGACGTGGCTATAATTACCGTGCCGCCACGCATCAGGAACTGATCTATCGCGAAGACGGACTGCTCGTCAATGCGGTGGGGCGCTACTACCGCCAGTATATCGGCGTCCGGCGTAACAGAGCCATCCGTCAGGTCCTCCAGCCTTATGCTGTAATCCAGCGAGATAGCTTCTTCCAGGTTGCTGAATTGCGGGCCTCCCAGATTGTAGCGGGCCATCTGCTCATTGACCTGTGGCACCGACAATGCAACGGTGCGGGTAAAGCCGGTAGCAAAACGCTTCAGGCCCGCGTCCAGGACGGTTCGAAAACTGGTCGGGTCAAAGTCGTCGGTGGGCAGCTGTACCACCTGGTGTGAATCGGCGAGTGTCAGGTAGAAGAAAAACGGCTTCTCCTGGTCTAACCCTGTAACCATCGGGCGAAAACCCCATTCCTCAGTAATCTGACTGGCTACCTGGCCGCCGCGTAACTCGGGCTCGATGAAGCGAACACTGAGCTTGCCGCCCGAGCGCGGCACAATGGCATCCAGCTGGGCCTTGATAGAGTTTTTGTAGGACTGAAGTAATGGCGGCAGGAGCTCGTCGCCGGACACATAAGCGATAAGTTCCACCGGCTCATCGATACGCTCAAACAGGCTGCCGCCCAGCTGGTAGTTATATATTACATTTTTGATTGCCCGGGTGATGTCGTATTCGGGATTGCGCAATAACACGTCCGCTGCGGCGTTGGCCCGGGTACGAACTTCAATGAGGTCGTTAAACCCCAGGATCTGGTGTTCGTTGCCGTACTGCACCAGGATGCTGAAATAGGAATTGACCAGGGTTGCCTGGTAGCGATCCGCGACCTGGAATGGTGTCGCCCTGATTCCATATCGCTCGTTTGCCTCTTGTTCCAGCTCGGGGTTGAGCGCGGGATCAATAAATTCCACGTGGACCTTACCGTTGCCGGCAATTGCGTATTCCTGCAGAAGGTCCTGCAATTGCGGGACCAGCGGCGCCAGTAGTGGATGTGTCTTGGCGCTGAAATAACCGCGAATCAGCAGCGGCTCCTGCAATTGGTCCAGGAACTGCCGGGTAGATTCGGAGATCGTATATAGCCGGCCCTGGGTCAGGTCCAGTCGCAGGCTATCTATACGACTGAGCCACACATTAGACAGCACGAGGTTCACCAGTACCAACGCTGTGGCCAGCCGCCAGTAGCGCCGTCGTGGCGTCGGACCCACTCCGGACCAGCGCAGTCGTTCCAGCGAATACACATTGAGTGTCAGAAACGCGATGGTGAGACTGAGGTAATACCACAGGTCGCGCATAGCGACCACGCCCCGGGTGATACTCTCAAAACGGGAGCCACTGCCTAGCAGGCGCAGCAATTCACCTGTGCGGTTGTCAAAGAAATCTGTGATAGTTGCGCTGCCGATGAGATACAGCAGGCCGCATAGCGCCACAGTCCCGATAAGGCTGACAATAGGATTGTCGGTTCGTGAAGACACGAACAAGCCGGCGCTGAGGTAGGTGGCGCCCAGCAGGCAGGTTGCCAGGTAAGCCGCAGCAACGGGCCCCGGGTCCAGATCCCCCATCAGGGCCACGGTCACCGGCAGAGGCAAGGTGGCAACCAGGGCCAGTAAAAGAAGTGAGAAGCAGGCGCGGAACTTGCCCAGCACAAAACGCCACAGGCTGGTGGGCTGGGTCAGAATGTGTTCTATGGTGCCGGTGCGGCGCTCCTCACTCCACATGCGCATGGTCAGGGCGGCACTCAGGAAAATTAATAAAACAGGCATCCATTCGAACAGCGGGCGGATATCCGCAACATTGCGAGCGAAAAACGATTCCACCCAGAACACGATAAAAAACGTGATCGCAATAAATGCTGCGAGGAAAAGCCAGGCTACCGGCGACGAGAAAAAGAGCAGCACCTCCTTCTGCGCGACCCTGCGTGCCACGCTGCCACTAGCCATCGCTGTTAACCTCGCGAAATACCGCGTCCAGCCCCTGTATCACCGGGCGCAACTGGTACAGCCTGGCCCCCGCCTCAATCACGCACCTGGCAATATTGTTGGCCGCTGTATCTATGTCCGCGTTTTCGTGCAGGACCAGGGTGTAGCTTGAGCGGTTATCCTCGTCTGCGTTGTGCTGTATCGATACTACCTGGGGCATGCGTCTCAGGTAGGTGGCAAGGGAGTCGGCGCTGGAATCTGTCTGCAGCAGCATGGTCCGGCTCTCGCGCAGCTGCGCCAGATGCGAATCCAGCACCAGTTTGCCGTGGCGCAGCACCAGCACTCGATCACAGATGGCATCGACTTCCTGCATGATGTGGGTAGACAGGATAATGGTTGCCTGCCTGGCCAGTCGCTTTATGAGGCGGCGCATGTGCTCGGTCTGTTTCGGGTCCAGCCCGTTGGTGGGTTCGTCCAGGACCAGCAGGCTTGGCTTCCCCAGGATCGCCTGGGCTACACCCACTCGCTGTTTCAGGCCGCGGGACAGTTCGGCGATGGGATCCAGCGCGCGCTCGGCCAGGTCGGTGGCCACAATGGCCTGGCGCACCGCTGTGTAGCGCTGGGCCGGTGCAATAGCCTTGAGTGTGGCGGCGTAGTGCAGGTAGTCCGCAACCATCATATCCGGGTAGACCGGCAGGCTCTCGGGCAGGTAGCCCAGTTCACGCTGGATACCCGGCGCATTACCCTGCATGGCCAGTCCACCGATCGTGATGCTGCCTGCTGCGGGCTCAAGGTAACCACATAGCATGCGCATGATCGTGGTTTTCCCGGCTCCATTGTGCCCCAGCAGGCCAACGATCTCGTTTCGGCCTATGGAAAAAGACACCTCGTCTACGGCAGCAGTCTTGCCATAGTGACGGGTCAAGGATTGCACTTCAATCATATTGCCAGGAACGCCGGTTTCAGCATTGTCGATTTAGTGAGGTGTTTCCCGGGCGGTCTTTTCTGCACGTGGCCTTGCCGGGTCAGGGGTAGAATAATAACTTAATTATGAAGGCGATGAGTACAATGTTCAGTATTCGCCGGATGAGGTTCTCGCCCCGGGTGACCGTAAAATGGGCGCCCAGATAGCCGCCTATGGCGTTGCCAAGGGCCAGCGCCAATCCCACCACCCACATCAGCTCTACCTTGCTGGCAAATACCGCAAGTGCGACCACGGTATACACCGCGATAATAAACACCTTGTGCATATTGGTACGCACCAGGTCCAGCCCCATGGCCCTGTTCAAAATGGGCATAATGATGAAGCCGACGCCAATCTGGATAAAGCCTCCCCAGAATCCGGCTGCGACCATCAGCACATGGCCCCTGACCAACTGCGCCCGGGTGAGAACCCGGTCTCCCGGTTGTTCGGCGTGGCCCCTGTCAAAATGCATTACCAGCATCACGCCCAACATCACCAGCGCCAGGATGCGATTGAACAGGGCACCTTCTAGCTCACTGCCTAACAGCGCTCCGGCCAGTGCCCCCGGGATCGCACAGGCAGCGAGACTCAGGCTCAGCCTGAAATCGCTGAAACCGCGACGCAAAAAAGCCGTTATAGCACTCAGGTTCTGGGCCAGGATGGCGATGCGGTTGGTGCCATTTGCCACTGGCCCGGGCAGGCCCATGAACACCAGTACCGGTACCGTCAGCAGTGAGCCGCCCCCGGCCATGACATTGAGAAAGCCTGCCACAATGCCGACAGCGGTGAGCAGCCCCGCCTGCCACAGGTCGAAGTCGACCATCAGTCTTCGGTCCAGGCCTCCCGCATGGTGACAAACTCCTCCGCCGCGGTGGGGTGTATGCCGATCGTTGTGTCAAACAGCGCCTTGGTGGCCCCGGCTCGCAGCGCAATAGCGATGCCCTGCATGATTTCACCGGCGTCGGGGCCCATCATGTGTACTCCCACTACCCGGTCGCTGGCCTTGTCCACGATCAGTTTCATGAAGGTCTGCTCGTCGCGGCCACTGATGGTGTGCTTCATCGGCTTGAAGGTCGATTTGAACAGCCGGATATGGCCGAATTTTGCCCTGGCCTGTTCCTCAGTGAAGCCCACGGTGCCGATATTCGGCTGGCAGAACACCGCGGTGGGAATAAAGTCGTAATCCACTGTCTGGTCCGTTTCACCAAATTCGCGTCGTGCAAAAGCCATACCCTCGGCCAGGGCCACCGGCGTCAGCTCCATGCCCCCGGTTACATCACCCAGCGCATAAATGCTGGGCTCCGCGGTACGGTATTCACCGTCAACCAACACGGTGCCAAATTCACCGATCTCGACCTTGACGTTTTCCAGTCCCAGCCCTTCCAGGTTCGCCTTGCGTCCGGTGGCATAGAGCACCGTGTCAGCTTCTATAGTGCTGCCGTCGGTGAGCAATAGTTCCAGGCCGGAGGCATTGCGGGTGATAGATTCCACATTCACCTCAAAGCGCAGATCCACACCGGTTTTGGCTATTTCGCGGGCCGCGTGGGCGCGTATATCGGCGTCGAAACCGCGCAGGAACAGGGGGCCCCGGTACAGTTGTGTGACTTGTGAGCCAAGTCCATTAAAGATACCGGCGAACTCTACCGCAATATAGCCGCCGCCGACGATAACCAGCCTTTTGGGAAAGTGCTCCAGGTCGAAGACCTCGTTGGAGCTTATCGCGTGCTCGCTGCCGGGAAAATCCGGGATATGCGGCCAGCCTCCTGTCGCTATCAGGATTTTCCTGGCCGTAAACCGGCGCTTTCCAACTGCCACTGTATGCGGGTCGATAATTCTGCCGCGGCCGTCGATAACGTCGGCCTTGACCCCCGCCAACAGGCGGTCATAGATGCCGTTCAGGCGTGAAATCTCGGTTTTCTTGTTATCGCGCAGGGTCGGCCAGTCAAAAGCCGGTTGATTGCTGTCCCAACCGAAGTTGCGGGCATCACTGAATGATTTGGAATACTCCGAGGCATAGACATAGAGTTTTTTGGGTACGCAGCCAACATTTACGCAGGTGCCCCCCATATACCGATCTTCCGCGACGGCCACTCTGGCACCAAAGCCCGCAGCCATCCGCGCGGCCCTGACACCACCGGAGCCGGCGCCGATGACAAACAGGTCATAGTCATAATTTTTCACAGGTTAATCCTCAGGCTTGGGGAGGCCAAGTCTAACAGCCCAGCAGTCTGGACTGAATGCGCCAGTGTTAACTAATACGGTCGTCCCACCGTGGCTAGCCTGCCCGGTTTGGCTCTATTTTTGATTCGGCATGATTCAAGGCTTGTTGCGTCAGGGGATTCGGCTATCATGTGGCGCTTTTAACGTCATGCAGCCTCCGGCCCGGGGGCAAAAAAGAGACAGGTGAAAACCATGGTTTACAAGAAGTACCTGCAGACGCTTTTTATGGCTATGGCAGCGGTCTTGGTGGGTCTTCCATCCTCGGCACACGCCGAAGAGGGTGAAGAAGCAGCAGAAAAACGGGATGAGATCCTGCTTAAGAGCGGCTCCAGGATCCTGGGCACCCTAACCGGGTCGCGCGATGGCGTGGTCACCATCGATACCGACTTTGCCGGTACTCTCAGCATAGAGCTGGACAAGATCGCGTCACTGCAAACCGATAACCCTGTGCTTATCCAGCTTGCAGATCAAAGCGTGCTTCAGCAGCAGCCCCTGCGCATAGAAGATGATGCCCTGGTGCTGGCCACAGCGGCGGGGGCCGAGGAGACTGTTGCCCTGGGCGATCTGTTGTTGGTAAACCCCGAACCCTGGGAGCTGGGGCAGGGCTATAGGTGGACGGGCCTGGCCAGTGCTGCCATGGTGACCGAGCGTGGCAACACCGACACGGATGAGCTGGACTACAAGCTGGAAACTGTGTGGCGCAGCATCCGGGACCGCTACACGATTAAGTACAACGGCGAGAAAGACAAAAATAACAACGAAACGACCACCGACAAATGGTATGCCCTGGGCAAGTATGACTATTTCCTCAGGGACCCGCTCTACGCTGGCTTCCAGGTCTCGGCAGAGCACGACAAATTTGCCGATCTGGATCTGCGGTACCTGGCAGGTCCCTTTCTCGGACGCCAGTTTTACGAGGAGCCGGTTTTTACCTTGTCTGGCGAGTTGGGCGTCTCCTATGTGAACGAGGACTTCATCGTTGCCGACGATGATGACTATGGCGCGGCCAACTGGGCCCTGAATGCCTCCAGTAATTACCTGGGTGGTGATTCGCGCCTGTACCTGGACCATCGGGGTATTTGGAACCTGGAGGAAACCTCCGACTATATTCTTGATCTGACTCTCGGCCTGGCCTTCCCCTTGCTATGGAGCCTGGAGGCCGCAGCGGAAGTTGTGTGGGAGTACGATGCCGGTGCAGTTGATGACGTAAAGGAACTGGACCAGACTTACCGGTTCCGGGTTGGCTACACCTGGTAGGGACCTGGGCTCAAGCGGCCTTTCTTACCGCACTCGCCAGCAGGTTCAACGCGAGCCCGGTGTCCGCCAGTGACAGGCAGGGGTCGGTAATGCTCTGGCCATAGGTCAGGGCCTGCCCTGGCTCTACCGGCTGGTTTCCCTCAACCAGGTGGCTTTCGAGCATGATGCCCCGAATCGCCCGCTGTCCCTGCTCAATTTGATCACAGAGACTGGACATCACCTGTGCCTGGCGCCGGTAGTCTTTTTCACTGTTGCCGTGGCTGCAGTCCACGATCACTGATGCCGGCAGGTCCCTGGCAGCGAGGGCCTGTGCTGTTCCGGCAATGTGCTCTGCGCTGTAGTTTGGTCCGGTCTGGGTGCCGCCTCGCAGAATGAGGAAGCCGTGAGGGTTACCGGTGGATTGCAGGATGGCCGGTGTACCCTCCTTGGTGAGGGAGGGGAACCAGTGGCTGTGTTGCGCTGAGCGTATTGCATCTATAGCCACTTCAGTCCGGCCATCTGTGCCGTTTTTAAAGCCCACCGGCATCGAGAGGCCGGAGGCCAGCTCACGGTGAATCTGGCTCTCTACAGTGCGTGCGCCTATGGCCCCGAAGCTGACCAGGTCGGCATAGTACTGGCCGAAGGTCGTGTCCAGGAACTCGCTCGCCGCTGGCAGGCCGAGTTCGTTGACGTCCAGTAACACCTTGCGTGCCAGGTGCAGGCCGCGGTTGATATGAAAGCTGCCATCCAGTCCGGGATCGTTTATGAGGCCCTTCCAGCCGACCACGGTGCGGGGTTTTTCGAAATAAACTCGCAACACCGGGAAAATAGCGTCAGCCAGGGGCTCGCACAATGTCTTGAACTGGGCCGCAAAGTCCAGCAGGGCCGCGGGGTCATGTACAGAACAGGGGCCGACAATGGCCAATACCCTGGGGTCGTTATTCGTCAGAATAGCTTCTATGGCGCGGCGCGAGCTGGCGATCTCGGCCGCGAGCGATGTCGGCAGGGGCAGCTCTTCTGCCAGTACCCAGGGAGTGATCAGGGGTCTGGCATTGCCGATACGGACATCGTCAGTCGGTGTGCTCATGATGTGGGGTTAGTTGCGCTCACCCCGTATCAGGCTCCGGAACCAGTCCGCCAGGGTGTCGTGTTTATAGTCGGTGAACTCACCTGCATCCATGAACATGCCGTGTTCAGGACAGGTTTCATACCAGACGTGAACCTGCTGCGGATCGGAGGTCTTGACCATGTCCTTGCCGCAGCGCGGGCAGGCGATATCTTCAACGCTATCCCAGTCTTTGCCTGCTTTGGCATCCCCGGTATCCAGGGCGTCGCCCATCCATTTACCTTTGAGCAGTTCCGCTTCACCGCTATCAAACCAGAGGCCGTGACAATTGGTACAGCGATCTATGACTACATCACCGCCATAGGTGACTTCGGTCATTCCGTGCCCGCACTTGGGGCATTCAATACTGTGTATTTCGGGATTGTATTCCATCCGGGGTACTCCGTAGGCAATGTCAAAGCGATGCTAGTGTAGCCGCCAATGTGGGGTCGAGTCGTGATTCTAGCCGAATGTAGGTGGAATTTCCCGTCTGTCGGCGCGCAAATGGTAAATATTGCAAGCTGCTGCATTCAGCCAGGTTTAATCTTGAGCATTACTATAATCATTTACACGCTGATTCAGCGGGCGTTGCGGCCCGTGCTAAAGGAACTCACATGCAGATAACCCGGATATTCCTGTCACTGTTACTCACAGTGGCAATTTACAACGCACGGGGGGAAGACGATCCGGTGCGCGGCGCTGAGCTTTAAGCGTAATGTGTGGCCTGCCACGGGGCGCAGGGAGAGGGAAACCACAGTCGCATCTGGATGAGGGAGCGCGACTGGCGGCGGCGCATTTCATTTTTGCAATTGACGCACAACGTGGCGCTAATCACTTTGTAATGAATCTTGCTACAAGCCATCTCAAGGGGCCTCTTTTTTTCTTGCGTTAGATTTGTCGGATCGACTCTCTATGCAATTACTCCACGCAATGAAAGTTTCTCGCATGGTCAGCCAATGATAAAAATAACTTCACGCTGTAGAAAAATACCGTGATGCGATACAAAGATTAAATTACCTGAAGCTACTAACTGATATTTCAATGGCGCTTGCCACAGTCTTGGTTTAACCATGGGCGTCACTGCGCATAATGACTATTGTGTGTTATCCGGGCCTGTCATTTTGATGCTTTAAATAAAGTACTTTCAGGCACTTTTGAAAAATAATGCCTGAATGACTTACATAAACAGGACGCTCTATAAAATATTGCGTGGAATCTATTCATTGTCTTTGGCTGTGTGAACCTGGCTTTTTTGCGCGTTGGAAAGTGTGAACTATTTCTGCCAAATTGCACCTTGCCGATCAAAAAATAACCGTTACATTTTTTTTATTTAGGCATACACTAGCTTTGCGGTACCCAATTCCAGTACGGAGTGATTATAAAAATGTTGGAAAAGGAACTGGCAAAGGCGACTGACATTGCTCAACGCGCTAATAAAAAGGTTGAACAGTTGCGGAAAAAACTGGTGGCTGAATCTGAACGGTCACACGCAAAAGCAAAACGCGAATTGCGTGCGGCTCGCAAGAAGCATGGAACCGCCAATGCCCGCCTTGGTAAGGCAAGGGCTTCGCTCAGATCCAGGGCTACACCCGACAAACAGGAAAAGGTAGAAACGTTAAAAGAGCAAGTCCAGGAGCTCGCGGAAGCGATTGCTGAAATCAGCAAGTCTGCCTACGAAGCTGCTGAAAAGTATTTCACTGTAAAAGGGGATGCAATTATGGAAGCACGTAAGGCGAGCGCAGCAAATCGAGCGGCAAAGTTAGTAGAGAAGGCCGCTTCCAAAACCAAAAAGAAGACCAAGGCCAAAAAGGCCGTGGCCAAGAAACGTGTGGCGGCTAAAAAGGCTGTAGCCAAGAAAAAGGTAGCGATAAAGAAAAAAGTTGCCAAGAAGAAGATCGCCAAGAAAAAGGTGGTAGCCAAGAAGAAAGTGGCAGCCAAGAAGAAAGCAGTAGCCAAGAAAAAGATCGCTGTTAAGAAGAAGGTTGCCAAGAAAAAGGTCGCCAAGAAAAAGGTCGCCAAGAAGAAGGTTGCGAAGAAAAAGATCGCCAAAAAGAAGGTAGCCGTTAAGAAGAAGACTGCCAAGAAGAAGATCGCCAAGAAAAAGGTCGCCGTTAAGAAGAAAGTCGCCAAGAAGAAGGTCGCCAAGAAGAAGGTCGCCAAGAAGAAGGTAGCAGCCAAGAAGAAAGCTGCAGCCAAGAAAAAGGTTGCCGTCAAGAAGAAGGCCATCAAGAAGAAGGTCGCCAGGAAGAAGGTCGCCAGGAAAAAGGTCGCCGTCAAGAAGAAAGTCGCCAAGAAGAAGAAAGTCGCCAAGAAGAAGGTAGCTGCGAAGAAGAAAGTGGCAGCGAAGAAGAAAAAAGCGGCTCCCAAAAAGCGCAAGTAAAACGCCCTGCACGTCAGGGCGACTTGAGCCGGGTGGTTTAGACGTCCCCGCCTACCAGGCGGGATGGGCGTTTATTTTTCTTTAGCAATAACCCTGGTCGATTTGCGGCGTCGCTGTCTTTCAATCTGCCCGGTGGCGCCCGGGCCGGCTTGTCCTTCGGTTTCGATTGTGGGTATGGCTATCAGGTAATCAACCGGGAAGTTAATGTTTTCCCGGTCCGAGGCCAGGTCGATGGTAATCGGCTGGTCCACTGTCAGCCAGGAACCACAAGCCTCTCCCGGATCGCATATCAGCAGATCATTGTCAGCATCACTACCGGCAAACACCTGGTATTGGCCCGGTGGCACGCTATTGAATGCGAAGTTGTATCTCCCCCCATCGGATAATGCGCTGGCCTGTGAGGTCGGCTCCTCCGCGTCCTGTTCGTAGAGGAGTATGTAAAGCCTGCCGACATCAGCTGATGCCCCATTGCCTACTGACATCACCACGCTTACAGTTAGCGTATTAACCGAGGAGCGTGCCGTGATATTGGCGGAGTACACGCCCGCCGCAAGATCCGCTCGATCAACCCCTATCTCATAAGCCCCCAGGCCGTTGATTGCATCATCCGGGGCAATCACTGTCAGCCACGATTCCGATGTAGTAATTTCAAGCAGTTCCAGCTCGCCTTTGCCGCTGTTGCGCAGCTCCAGCTCAAGCCGTGTTACATCGCCTGCAAAGTTCAGCGTGCCGGCAGACGCACTTAATAGCGGATTGTCAGAGGGGGTGTTGCCACTGGCTGCCAGGGCCGCGATTACCGCGCGCTGCGCATTGATAAGCCCGTTACCGTAGAGATTATCCCGACCGGCATCGCCGAGGTCATCGCTCAGTTCTCCGCGCACCAGCAGGGCATCAATGTCAGCGGGTGTCAGGTTCGGATTGACGCTTTTCATCAGGGCAAGTACCCCTGCCACATGGGGGGCAGCCATCGAAGTGCCGTTGAGGAAGGTGTAGCCGAAGTTGCCTCCTGTGCCCACGCCGGCTGTGCTGAGCACGCCATCCGGATAGCCATCGCCGTTGACGTCCACGGCGTTGTTGCCGCCCGGTGCAGCGATATCGATTGAGCTGCCGGTATTGGAGTAACTGGCCCGCTGCCGCTGGGCATCCACGGCAGCCACCGCAATAACGCCATCGTAGGCGGCAGGATAAGAGGGCCGGGAAGTTGCCTCATTGCCAGCCGAGGCAACGATTGTTACACCGGCGCTGCGCGCCTGGCGATACACCGCCTGGCTTGATTGACTGAAGGGCGCGCCACCCAGGCTCAGGTTGATTATATCCGCAGCTTTAGCCGGCAGTGTGCCTGAATCATTAGCCAGTCCCGCGGCGAATCGAATGGCCTGGTCAACGTCGTAGGTCGTTCCGCTGCCGCCGGTGCCCAGTGCTCGCAATGGCATAACGCGGGCGTTGTAGGCAACTCCGGCTACGCCTATCCCGTTGTTGCCGGCCGCGGCAACCGTGCCGCTAACGTGGGTGCCGTGATAGCTGTTGGATGCGGCGCCACCTCCATCGCCACTGTCTTCCGGAAAGGGGTCAATACCGTCGCCATCCCGTGCGCTTTCAGCGCTGCGAATAAAGTCATAGCCTTCCACCAGTTGCCCCGCCAGGTCGGGGTGACTGGATAAAATGCCGGTATCTATCACGGCAACCACGACCTCGGGGCTTCCCGCGGTAGTGTCCCAGGCGGCAGGCAGGTTTATCAGCGGGTAGTGCCACTGAAACGGATAAGCCGCGTCATTGGGGGTGGCCATCGCCCTTACCCGGTAATTGGGTTCAGCATATTCCAATTGCGGATCGCGTCGCAGGGATTTGATTGCCAGCAGTGTTTCGAAGCTGGCCTGCAACTCCGGGTCATCGATCAGCGCCAGCTTTTCCAGTGCAGCCCCGGTACGTGCCGCGGTCTCAGCTGCCAGCGCATGTCCATGCCGCATCCCCATTAACCTTGGCCTGCCTTTGCCGCCTGCCCGCTGCTTCATCCCCATGCGGTGGAGGCGGCTGTGGCCAGGTGTAGCGCCGCTCCACTCGCGCTCTCTCTCGGCGCGGTATTTCACCACGGACTCCCATGGCACGATCTGGTGGTGGCGCTGGCTCAACCGCAGCGTATTGTTCTGATTGCCTATGGCGAGTGTGTAGTTGGTAGCGCCCTCGTAGGCGAAAGCGTTTATTACATAGGTGCCATCGGTCGGAATCACGAGGGTCTCTATCTCGCCTGATTCTATGGAGAAATCCAGTATGCGGCCCTGCGTGTCGAACAGGTAAAGGTCTGCATCGGCCTGCTGGAAGTCTGCAACCAGCATAGTGATACTCTGGCCCGCCAGCATATCCACGCGAAAATAGTCATCTGTATCGCCAGTGACCTGTGAGCGCCCCGGTGCACCGGTACCAGGCTGATTTACATATCCTCCCAGGGTGATGGGGTTGGGTATGGACTGGGCGGATGTCACGGAGTCGTTTTCGCGGGCGACTGTGCCGGAATCGTTGGTGTCGCTGTCTACGGCCTGGCTGCTGGAGGCTGTGATGGTGCCGGTGATTCTAAACAGTTCAGGTTGTGGGGTGACCGGTGGCGTCAAGGGGGGAGCCACTGGAGCGGGTTCGGGGCTGGATGTTCCTCCCCCACCCCCGCCGCCTCCACCGCAGGCGGTAGCCAGAAAGGATGTGGCAAGCAGGGCCATTAAGTGCATGTGGCGTTTCTGCATCGCCTGCTCCTGGTGGGTGTAGGGTCAGAGTTGGGCAGCCAAGATAGCAGAGTTATTCAGTGCGCTACATCTTCAGAATAATCTTGCCCATGTGCTGACCGCTTTCCATATAGTCCTGCGCCTGTTCCGCCTCTTCCAGTGAGAAGACCCGGTCTACAATCGGTTTGATTTTTCCGTTTTCCAGGTGAGGGTACAGCTGCTCCATGATCTCCTGCACCATTACGGCTTTCTGGGCAAAGTTCTGGGCGCGCAGCGTAGAGCCTGTGAGAACCAGTCGCTTCACCAGTACCGGGCCAAAGTTTACCTCTGCCGTGGCGCCGCGGATGAAGGCGATATTGACAATTCTTCCTTCCGGCGCGGCAACATTTATATTTTTCTGAATAAAGTCTCCTCCGGCAATATCCAGTACAACATCGATCTTGTTTTTGAGTTTCAGGTCGGTGAGTACCTGCTCGAAATCCTCGGTCTTGTAGTTTATTGCCCGCCTTGCGCCATGTGCCTCCAGCGCCCGGCATTTGTCGTCACTTCCCGCGGTGGTGTAGACCTCGGACCCCAGGGTGTTGCAGATGGCCACGCCGAGGGTGCCGATGCCGCTTGCGCCGCCGTGTATCAAGACTCGCTCGCCGGCTTGTAAATTGCAGCGCTGGTAAAGGTTATGCCATATCGTCAACAGGGCCTCGGGCAGTGCGGCGGCGTCCTCCATACTCATTTGCAGGGGGACGGGCAGGCTCTGGCTGGCGGGCGCCACGGTGTAGTCGGCATAGCCGCCGCCGTGAGTCAGGGCGCAGACTTTATCGCCGGGTTGCCATTTTTCTACCCCCGCACCTATCGCAATAACCTCGCCTGCAACCTCCAGGCCCATGATCGGTGACGCATCCTCAGGTGGCGGGTAGAGCCCCTTGCGTTGCAGCAGGTCCGCGCGATTGAGGCCGGCGGCGCTCACTTTGATAAGCAGCTCTCCCGGGCGTGTTTCGGGCACCGGTCCCCGCTCTATCTTCATACTGCGATCATCGGAATCTACAGCAACAAAGCGACGCTCGGCGGGTATTGTAGTCATTGTTACTCCTGTGGCGGGGCGGTGTCGGGACGGCCATCCCGGGTCTCGGGTTTACAGATAAGTTGTTCGAACATACTACGCGCCTCATCCAGGTTGTCGAAGATGGGGTAGTCGCTGTTCATGGCCCAACTGGTGGTGAGCATATTGAGCGTGCCCACCACCATGGTAGCCAGAATCTCCGGTGAGAAATCGCTGCGCACGTCACCGATGGCAAGCCCGGCGCTGATCAGGCGGGTGAAACTGGCGCTTGCTGAATTGCCGATTTCGCGCTGTTGCTCGGCATCTTCAGCAAAGATAGAGGGGGCAATCAGGATCAACTGTCGGTCAAATTCGGTGAATGTGGCAAAGTTTGAGCCTATATACTCGATCATTGCATGGAGCCTGGCTCGGGTCGAGTGGTGGTTTGCCATCAGCAGTGCCAGCATTGGCTCGGACTGGTTGTAGAGCCTGGATATGCCCAGCCCGCCCAGCAGCGCGTGCTTGTTGGTGTAATGGCCATAGAAGGTGCGCCTGGCCACATCCGCTTCCACGCAGATCTGCTCAATACTGGTATCTTCAATACCTTGGTGCCTGAACAGCTTGTAGGCAGCGTCCTCGATCCGGCCGCGTATCTCGAGCTTGCGTTTTTCGCGCCGTCCAAGTGGTGCCGCAGCAGTATTCATGAATATCTCACCGGAGTGTTGCAAATCCCCACCCATTAAACTAAATTAGTATACATATGTGCAAGTTTACTCATCTGTGACCTTTGTGCCTGGGAGCATAAGGGGCAGGATGATGGGCTTGCTTGTCTTTTACAACCAGCAATGTCCAACGAAAATCCGGAGCAGAGCATGTCAATCGTAGACGCGTGTGAGTCCAAGACCAATGAAACGCCGGAGTTCCCCATGGGGTGGTTCTCCGTTTCCCGCAGCCATGAACTTCATGTGGGCGAGGTAAAGCAGGTACAGGCCTTTGACCGGGAGCTGGTGCTGTATCGCACCCGCAACGGCGTGCCCGTGCTGCAGGATGCGTTTTGCCCGCACCTGGGCGCGAACCTTGCAGTGGGCGGCCGGGTGGTCGGTGAGTCGATTCGCTGCCCTTTTCACGGCTGGCGGTTTGGCGCTGAGGGGAAGTGTGAGGAGATACCTTACTGCGAGGAAATTCCCGAGCGTGCCCGCCTGCGAACCTGGCATACCGAGGAGAAAAACGGTGAAGTGTATATCTGGTATCACCCGGAAAACACGGCGCCCCAGTGGGAACTGCCGGACTTGCCGGAGCTGGGCGACCCCAACTGGACTTCCCCGCGTTATGCCGAATTTCTGGTGCCGGCCCACGTGCAGGATATTGCAGAGAATTCCTGTGATCCGGTGCATTTCCAGTATGTCCACCGCCAGCCCGATGTGCCGCCGTCCGAGGTGACAGTTGAGCAAAATGGCCGGATCCTGCATTTGCGTTCTGATGCGAGTAACGCAGCTATTCCGAGCCAGCTGCACGCCGCTGTGTTCAATCCCGGGTTTGCCCTGGTGCGCAACAGCTATGGCCCTGGTGCCGAGATGATTGTGTATAACAGCGCCCAGCCGATTAACCGGCACGAGACAAAAATGCGCTGGACGCTTACGGTACGGCGTGAAATTGAAGACCTGGCCGGCGACGATGTGATGCAGGGCATTATTGACGGCCTCGGTGACGATTATCCTATCTGGGCCAATAAGGTCCATAAGCACAGGCCAATTTTTTGCAAGGAAGACAAGACCCTGGTGCTCTTTAGAAAGTGGGTGCGCCAGTTTTACCTCACTGAAAAAGACAAGCGGGAGATTGCCTGAATATGCAGGACTTCACGAACAAGGTGGCCGTGATCACCGGTGGCTCCAGCGGCGTTGGACGCTCTCTGGCATTTGCCCTGGGCAGCCAGGGCGCCAGGGTCGTGGTAGGGGATGTGGACGAGGCAGCGATGGCCCAGTTGCGCTCCGACTTGAAGGCAGAGGGAATCGAGGCCCTGGTGAAGCACTGTGATGTCACGTCTCCCGACAGCCTGAACGCCCTTGCCGACTCAGCGCAGGAAACCTTCGGTGACATACACCTGGTGTTTGCCAATGCGGGCATCAGCGCAGGAGAGTCCGGTGCCATGTGGGACTACTCCGAAAAGGATTGGCAGTGGTGTATGAATGTGAATCTCTGGGGCGTCGTCAACACGATAGGTGCCTTTATGCCCAGGCTGGTGGCGGCTAACCAGGAGGCTCACTTTGTGGTAACCGGATCGGGCAATGGCGCCCTGCTGGTATATCCGGATCAACCGATTTACACGGCGACCAAGGCTGCCGTGCACGCCATTACGGAAAACCTGCATTACCAGGTCACTGCTGCTGGCAGCCCGGTCAAGGTCAGTGCACTTTTTCCCGGCCCACATGTTGTCGATACCGGCCTGTTTAACTCGGGCCGCGTTCGCCCCGAGGCACTGAAAAAGGAAGTGGAAGGCAATGCGTCCGGCATCAGTTCAGTTGACGATATGAAGAAGATGGCCGCCGAGTGGGGCATTGAACTGCAGACAACGCATCCGGACGAGGTGGCCCGGATGGCCCTGGAGGGGTTACACAACGACGCTTTCTGGCTGCTGGCCACCACGCCGGAAACGGACGAGAAGATTCGCGCCAGGGCAGAGATGATTCTCACTCGCCAGACCCCGGTGGCAAACAGGGTGGGCGCTTGAACCGCGTAACAGCCCTAATTTTTAACCCATAAGGAACAATAATCATGACCGATCAAACAGGAGCACCCCAGGGCAATCCCGGCGATATCGTCAACTGGCCCATGCTGAAGGTTGTATACCGCACAGACCCTGACAAGATAGCCGCCTTGTTGCCGCCCGGCATCGAGCCAGGCGCCAACCCGCACGTTACCCTGACGATATACAACTATCCGGTGCCGGATGAGCCCGAATACGGCATCGTCACAACCATTGATGCCAACTATAACGGTATAGAGGGTGAGTATACGCTGGGTTATGGTATCGACCAGGAATCCGCGATTTTTATCAGCCAGCAGACCAATGGCCAGCCCAAGTATCCCTGCCATACGGAGTTCTATCGGATGGGGCCGCAGGTCACCGCCCGCTGTACCCACGCAGGCTACACCTTCGTGGAATTCAAGGGGGCTTCCACCGGACCTGTTGATCCTCTGCCCGACTTCGACCAGCACGAGTGGTGGATCAAAGTGTCGCAGGCTGTGAGTGTTGGTGGCCCCGCTACCGGCTACGACTTCCC
This sequence comes from uncultured Gammaproteobacteria bacterium, assembly GCA_963765545.1. Lineage (GTDB taxonomy): Bacteria > Pseudomonadota > Gammaproteobacteria > Pseudomonadales > Halieaceae > JARRPM01. The sequence continues at coordinate 484,176 of CAVXWW010000008.1, forward strand.
GCCGCATGTTGTGCATGTCCGCAGCCGCTACGGCACCGCCTGGCGTGAAGCGGTCGAGGGTGAACTGATACTGCGCGACAGCCCCTGGGATCCGCTGACCACCATGTTGCCCATGCGAGAGCAGCTTTCGGCACATCTTTGGTGGCCCATCTTCCTGGACCGCGAAGTGAAGCTGGCGGGTAAACTGGATCCAGATGGGTTCCTGCCATTTGTGGATACCATTTCGGGTTCACGCTGGCCTGGCAGTAACGGCGGACCGAAGCGGGACTAGTTCCCCTCCCCCTGGCGTTCCCTGTTCTCGATGTGTGGCGGCAAAATGCAGTACACTGACGCTCCCTGCAGCGTTTAGTTTCCTGTAAGTTGCAGCCACATTCGGAGCTTTTTATGTCAATGTTCCTGCGTAAAACCAAGCACTCTCTCTATCTGGGCCTGATGCGGCTCGTGGCGGGCATGGGCCCGGGTGCCAGTCATCGGGCCTTTGTCGGCAGTGGCAGCAGCGGTGATTTGTGCCGGCACATACTGCGTACCGGCGCCAGGAAAATACTGGTTGTCACTGACAAGCCGCTGCGTGACCTGGGTGTCGTGGACCAGGCCATAAGCCCCCTGCTGGAGGCGGATATTGATGTAGTGTTTTACGATGGCGTGCTCCCGGACCCCACCTACGAACAGGTGGCCGCAGGTGTGGCGGTGGCAAAAACTCATGGCAGTGAAGTCGTCCTGGCTATCGGCGGCGGCTCCTCGATCGATGCAGCCAAGATAATAGCCGCCTCCGCCACCAGCAACGAGTCCCCCAAGGACTGGGTGGGTTTTGGCAAGGTGAAGCATGACGTACTGAAACTCTACGCCGTACCGACCACGTCGGGTACCGGTTCTGAAGCCACCATGGGTGCGGTCATTTCCGATTCCGAGACTCACCTCAAAGGCGTTATCTCGGGTGGCACACTATTGCCGGCGGCTACGGCATTGGACCCGGATCTTATCCTGGGCCTGCCACCCCATATCACCGCCGCGACCGGTATGGATGCTCTCACTCATGGTATCGAAGCCTATATCGGTGTCTGGGAGCGGGGTACGCGACTGGAGGACGCCCGCCTGGGGGTGAAGCTGGTGTTTGAAAACCTCGTCGCGGCCTATCGCGATGGCAGCAATGTAGAGGCCAGGGCAGGCATGGCCATGGGAGCGTATTACGCGGGGCTGGCTATCAATCAGGTCAATGTCGGCAACGTCCACGCAATTGCCCATCAGCTGGGCGGCAAGTACGGCATTCCTCATGGCCTCGCCAATGCGCTGGTGCTGCCGCATGTGCTGGACTTCTGTCAACATGAGAGCACCCAGCGGCTCGCGGAGTTGGCGATTCTGGTGGGCGTGGGTGAACCGGGTAATAACCAGAGCCAGCTCGCCCAGCAGTTTATAAAGGCCGTAAGGGATCTGCGCACCGAAGTAGGCATTTCAGATCACTCGGAGAAATTACAGCGCCAGGACTTTGACGCTATCTGTGAGCTTGCGATTGCCGAGGGTGATGGATACCCGGTACCGCGGCTGTTGGACAAGGCCAGCGTGTTGACTATTCTGGGCAAGATAGCCGGCTGATCAAAAAGCCGGCTGTTGCCCCGGTTGCTGCCGGGATGTACGCGCTACAGGTCTCTCCTGACAATGACAACCTCCGGGTCTTCGTTATCGTGAGTGATATGAAACCCAAGTGCGGTGCATAGCCTCAGCATCTTGCTGTTTTGTGCCAGTACATCACCTTCCATCACTTGAAGCCCCCTGTCCCGGGCGATTGTCATCAGGCGCTGCATCAGTTTTTGGCCCAGCCCTCTCTTTTGCCAATCATCGGCAACGGTAAGCGCAAACTCACAGGACTGCTTGTCCGGGTTGGAGATATAGCGGGCTACCCCGATCATTTTCGCCTCCGGGGTGTGCTCATCCAGCACCGCCACCAACGCCATCTCCCGGTCGTAGTCGATCTGGGTGAAGCGCGCCAGCAGTAGCGGGCTGATCTTGTCCATGTGATTCATAAAGCGAAAATACTTGCTGTCGGATGAGAGACTGTCGACGAAGTTGCGCTCCGTTGTTGCATCCTCCGGCCGTATTGGTCGTACCAGCACAGTGATATCGTCGTCCAGCTGCCAGCTTTTTTCCAGGCCCGGTGGGTAGGGATGTATTGCCATGTGGCAGTATCGATTGGTGCTGCGCAGGGGTTCTGCGACAGTGATCCGCACGGCCATGGTGGTGACGTCCCTGCCGCCCACTAGCACGGGGTTCAGCTCCAGGGTTTCGATCTGTGGCAGCTCGCAGGCCAGCTCCGACACGCGGCGCAGTATCGCTATGAGCTTTTCTGTATCTGAGACGGACAGGGAGTGAAAGTGACTGCGGCTGCCAAATGTCCGGGTACCCTGTATCAGCTCGCGTGCCAGGTAGTCGTTCAGTGGAGGCAGGGCAATCTGGTTGTCGAGGTAAATTTGCCCGGCGATACCCCCCGGGCCGACACTTATGACCGGGCCGAAAATCGGGTCCCGGGCGATCGCCACCATGACCTCGCGTGTGTTAGACCTCTCCTGTATCACCGGAGCGTCCGTTACTGTATGAAGATTGGCTGACACCGGAATATGGAAGGCGCGCAGCACCTCTTTTGCCTCTTCACTGCTGAGAATATGGCGACGCTCTGCTTTGGCGCTGGCAATGACCAGCTGCGCCGCCGCCACGTCAGGCGCCTGCATTTTTGACAGGGGAGGGGGGGCCTGCAGCAGGGCATTCTGGTTGCGCCTGTAAGCCGCCAGCGACCCGAAGGCATCCACGCCGGCCTCCGGGTTGGTAAAAGAGGGAATACCGGTGGCGCTAAGGTGCTCTCGTGCCTCGCGCACCCTGCGTTCACCCAACCAGCAGGTCAACACGGTTTTGCGTGACTCACCCTTTGCAGCAATAACGGACCGGGCACAGGCCATCGGGTTGGTCATGCCCTGGGGTGACAGCAGGACCAGGAGACCGTCCACCCCCTTGTCCGCCAGCAGGATTTCTGTAGCCCGGCGGTATCGCTCACTGGAGGCATCTCCGAGAATGTCCACCGGGTTGGAATGCGACCACTGGGCGGGCAATACTTCACTCAACGCCTCTATTGATGCGGTCGAAAGATCGGCAAGCGGCACGTTAACATCCGCCGCCCGGTCTGCGGCCATCACCCCCGGACCACCACCGTTGGTAAGTATGGCCAGGCGGGAACCCTCGACCCTGATCCCCGCGGCAAGTGTCTGGGCGGTGCTGAACCATTGCGCAACAGTAACGACGCGCACGGCGCCGGCCCGGGTGATTGCCGCATCAAACACGTAATCGCCCACCACGCCGGCGCCGGTGTGGGATAGCGCAGCTAGAGTGCCGCGCTCGCTGCGTCCCGCTTTGACCACTATCACGGGTTTGAGCCTGGCAGCCGCGCGCAGTCCACTGAGGAAGGCGCGGGCATCAGACACGCCCTCAATGTAAAGCAGGATACTTCTGGTGTAGGGATCAAGGGCCAGGTAGTCCAGCACTTCGCCGAAATCCACGTCGGCGGTTGCTCCCAGTGAGGCTACAGCCGAAAATCCGAAGCTCTTTGCGTCCGCCCAATCCAGCAGTGCACTGCAGAAAGAACCGGACTGGGCAACCATCGCGACCTGACCGCTGCTGACCTTGCTCCTGGCAAAGCTGGCATTGAGGCCTACCCGGGGTCTCACGATGCCCAGGCAGTTGGGGCCTACCAGGGCGATATCATGGTCGCGCGCAATAGCGACAAGTTCGTCCTGCAGTGCCTGCCCCTGCGTGCCGGTTTCGCCAAAACCGGCAGAGATAACAATGGCTGCGCCAACCCCTTGTTTGCCGCACTCGCGCAGCACTGCGGCGACCGCAAGCGCCGGAACTACCACAACCGCCAGGTCGACGTCCTTCCCTATAGAGCTGATGGAGGGGTAGCAGCGTCGCTCGCGGATGTGTTCATGTGTCGGGTTGACCGGATACAGCTCGCCCTTGAAGTCACTCTCCAGCAACATGCCCAGCACCTGCCCGCCTACCGACAAGGGGCGGTCAGATGCGCCTATGACTGCGACAGATTGGGGTTCGAAAACTTTGTGTAGGCGGTGTTTTCTCATTATTGTTGGCCGCAGTGCACTGTAGATTTTATAAAGTAAGCTTGCACAGGCAAGAGTGCAGCCAGCGCGCTGCGTTCAGTCACAGATAGCAGTTTTGGAATTGTAGAGAGGATACCCATGTCACTTGCCTATATATCCCATCATGATTGCGAGTTGCACGACATGGGGCCACATCACCCCGAGCGGCCCGCCAGGCTCAGTGCCATTAATGATCGCCTGATTGCAACGGGCCTGGACATGGCACTGCATCACTATAGCGCACCGCTGGTGCAGCGGGAATTATTGGAGCAGGTTCACGATCCGGCCTACGTGGCACATATCTTCGACACCTCGCCGGAGGAAGGCGTGGTATGGGTAGAGGCAGATACCGCCATGGGCGTGCACTCGCTTACCGCCGCTCTGCGGGCCGCTGGCGCGGCGGTAATGGGCGTGGATCTGCTGATGTCAGGCCAGGCCAGCAAGGTTTTTTGTGCTGTGCGCCCCCCGGGGCACCACGCGGAGCGGGATAAGGCGATGGGCTTTTGCTTTTTCAATAATGTAGTGCTGGCCGCCCATCACGCCTTGTCCAGCCATGGCTTGCAGCGGGTGGCCATCGTCGACTTTGACGTTCACCACGGCAATGGTACCGAGAACCTCGTTGCTGGTGACGAGCGAGTGCTGATGTGCTCTAGCTTCCAGCACCCGTTCTATCCCCATACCGGACACGACTGCAGGGCGGCCAATGTGGTTAATACACCCCTGCCAGCCGGGGCTGACGGCGGTGTTTTCCGGCAGGCGGTGGAGCAGCAGTGGCTGCCACGCCTTGCCGACTTCGCCCCCGAACTGATAGTGATCTCCGCCGGTTTCGACGCACACCAGGCGGACTACATGGCCCAACTCAATCTTGTCGACAGCGACTACGCCTGGATTACGCGGCGCCTGTGTGAGCAGGCCGACAGCAGCGCCCGGGGGCGTATCCTTTCATCACTGGAAGGCGGTTATGACCTGCATGCCCTGGCCCGCAGTGTAGAGGCGCATATCAAGGCCTTTTTCGGGGAAATATAGACTCATAAAAGTCTGGGGCGCTGCGTCGCCTGGGTTACACTCGGGGCAACAATAACGAACAGACGGAGGCTTTGCTGCCATGCACGAAACCTATTCCCTGGCCCTGTGGGGTATTTTTGTCATTCTCGTCACCGTCCTGGTCCAGGCGATTATCGCCAGCGTAAGCAAGGCATCCCAACCGGGAGCCGTGCCGGGCAAGATGGATGAATCACTCAGCCACTCTTCATTCGTGTTCAGATCAAACCGAACGGTAATGAATTCGCTGGAAAACAGCCCGCTGATGGTAGCTGCCGCCTTTCTGGCGATCTTTGCCGGGGCAAGTGCCAGCTGGACCGGGATTCTTGTCTGGGTTTTTGCAGTCGCCAGGATTCTGCATATGGCCCTGTACTACGCCATAGCCACGGAGAAAAACCCCAGCCCCAGAAGCTATTTCTTCCTGCTGGGAGTGATCGCCAATATCGCCCTGTTGGTTTTTATCGGTATTGCCCTGGCTCGATAGGCGGCCTCCCGCGATGGCGCCTGGCAGGGCGGTAAGTCAGGTGAGAATCCACTGGTGATGCAACAGTCCCCACGTGCCGTCGATTGGATGATGCTTGGCGCTTTGTGCCTGGCCTGGGGTTTTGCTTTTCTGCTGATCGCTGTTGGCTTGAAGTCGTTTCCACCGCTGACGCTGGTGACGCTGCGCTTATGCGTGGGCGCGTTGGTGCTCTACCTCCTGATGCGTTGGCAGAGACTCAGCCTGCCCACGGACCATCAGTGGTGGTTGCGCTTTGCCTTCCTTACATTGCTCGGCAATCTTGTCCCCTTCACACTGATCTCCTGGGGTCAGTTGCGCATCGCCAGCAGCCAGGCTGGGCTGTTGATGGCGCTTATGCCGATCAGCACCATGGTGCTGGCCCACTTTTTCGTGGCCCATGAGCGCCTGACGCCACAGCGTGCTCTGGGGGTGATGGCTGGCTTTGTCGGCGTGGGGACACTGGTCGGTGGCGAGGCGCTGAGTGGCCTGGGCGGACCGAGTTTTCCCGCCCAAATGGCCATAGTCGCGGCGACTTTTTCCTATGCACTGAACAGCGTTTACACCAAACGCTTGCCCCATCACAATGGGCTGGTAACGGCCACGGGCTCCCTTATAGCAGGTGCGCTTATCATCCTGCCTTTCAGCCTGTTGCTGGAGCGCCCCTGGGAACTACAGGTCGACACGGGCCCCCTGCTCGCGGTTATCGCACTGGGTGTTTTCTCCACGGGCCTTGCCACCTGGCTTTACTTTCTGGTGGTGTCGAGTTGCGGCCCTACTTTTCTCTCGATGATCAATTACATCATTCCCGCGATGTCTTTTGCCGCGGGAGTGTTCCTGTTGAGTGAGCCGGCCAACAGCTGGCAATTTGTCGGGCTGGTAGTTATCTGCGCTGGTATTGCGATCAGCCAGCATCGCCGCTCGCCGGGAACGTAACGGCCTGTCGCAGCGCTGGGTGCAGCCGTCGAAAACGGCTATCTGCCAGCAGTGCTATGCCACAGGCGGGCCGGGGCAGATTTTTCCCTGTAACAGCACAGACCGTTTGTGATAGCGTATTTGTTCACTTGCAGGGACTGGAACAATGGCCTATCGCCATCGCTTCGACAATGACTGAGACTTCCCCGGACAGTGCCTGTACCTGTGGCAGTGGCAAGCCGTTCCAGCAGTGTTGTGGTAATGCTGATGCCCCTTTCTGGAACGAGAGGGCAAACGGCAGGATAAGGGGCACATTCTTCGACCCACAGTTTGCGAAGTACGTGGAGAAAGAGCCGGTCTGTGAGCTCGACGGAACGACCTTTCCACCCGGCATCCTGGTGCGCCAGCTCGGCAGTGATTATCGCTTACAGGACATCACCGATGCGATTGTTTCGACGGAGCAAGCTGCTGCGGCCCTGGTGAAGGCGGCCGACAATAGCACAAGCCTTATTTCAAATCGGGTGACGGCAATAGTTGAGCAAGGAGCCATGGCCGGTCCTATCGTCGACCTTGTGCGCAAGGCATATGTCCGCGAAATCGAACCCTTCTTCAACTGCAAGCTGCGTTCCCTTGAAAGCCCGCATGTGCTGAGGTACACACGGGGCTCCCACTACAAGCCTCATGCCGACAGCGATGTTATCGACACCGCGACCGGGCGCTGGAAAAAGGCGCGGGACAGGGACTACAGCCTGTTGATTTATCTCGATGACGATTTCGAGGGCGGCGACCTGATCTTCCCCAATTTCGATTTTCGCCTGCACCCGCGGGCCGGCATGCTCGCCGCGTTTCCATCGGACTGCCGCTATCTGCATGGTGCCATGCCAGTACTATCGGGCGTGCGGCATGCGATAGTCAGCTGGTGCGCGGTGCAATAGGGCGCACCGTGCCGGCAGCTGCGGGCTAAGCTATCCCGGGGCCCACCAGATGCTTGCGGGGGTCTTGTTCTGACGCAGTATCGCCGCTACCGGGTAATCCTGCGACTCCGCATTTTCCAGTACCGATTTCTTGGTCTCGCCGGCAATATGAATAATGATCTCGCGGCTGCGCAACACCCCTGCGAGGGTGAGCGTCAGGCGCCGATGTGGTGCGGTAAGGGGCTCGGTTGCGGCGACACTGGCCATGTTCTGCGGGTCCAGCAGAGCCGCCAGGTTGGCGGCGCCGGGAAACCAGGACGCGGTGTGCCCGTCTCCGCCCATGCCAAGTACAACCGCCGAGAATGGCTGCGGCATGGCTTCAATTGCTTTTTCGAGTGACTCCAGTCCATGCGCGGCGGTTTTTTCCATACTGACAAAACGGGCTCGGGCAGCGCGGTTCTGCAGCAGGTTTTCCCGCAGCAGGCGCTCATTCGAATCGGGATTGTCTGTCGCCACACGGCGTTCGTCCACCAGTGTCAGCCACACACGCTCCCAGTCGATGTCGCAGGCGGACAATTGGCGAAACATGCCGGTGGGCGTAGCGCCACCTGACACGGCGAGACTGGCCTCGCCGCGCGCCGCGATATCAGCCGCCAGCCTATCGGCCAGATGCTGTGCCAGTGCCCGGTCAAGCCTGGCAGTATCGACAAATTCATGCCACTCACTCATACCAGCTGCGGCCATCTATGGCAGCCAGGGCAGTGGCCGAACTGGGACCCATGGTGCCGGCGTTGTAATTCTTGATAGGAGTGCCGTTTTCCTCCCACGCCTCGATAACGGTGTCTATCCAGCGCCAGGCCGTTTCTACCTCGTCCCGTCGCATGAAGAGGGTCTGGTCACCATTGATGGCATCCAGCAACAGGCGCTCATAGGCGTCGTAGCTGTCAGCCTTGCTGCGGGATTCGTCTGTCAGGTGTAACTCCACCGGTTGCAGGCTCAGTTTAGTGGTCAAACCGGGCTTTTTGTTAAGCGTATGCAGGCTGATACTCTCCTCGGGCTGCAGGCGGATCACCAGCTTGTTGGTCAACTCATCGGCGTCATTAGCGAACAGTGAGAAGGGCTGGCGCTTGTACTCGATCACAATTTCCGAGTAGCGCCGGCTCAGGCGCTTGCCGGTGCGCAGGTAGAATGGCACGCCGGCCCAGCGCCAGTTGTTGATAGTCGCCTTGATGGCGACAAAGGTCTCGGTGCCATCGGCTCTCTGAAAATCCGCCTCTTCCAGGAAACCGTTTACGGCCTGGCCGCCCACCGCGCCGGCGGCATAGCGGCCCCGCACGGTGCAGTCCCGGGCGTTGTCTGCTGTGATCGGCACCAGCGCCCGCAGGGCTTTCATCTTCTCATCGCGAATGTCCGTGGCCCTGAGGCTGACCGGCGGTTCCATTGCGACAATAGAGAGCAGCTGGAGGAGGTGGTTCTGCACCATGTCGCGCAGGGCGCCGGTCTTCGAGTAGTAATCTGCCCGGCCCTCCACGCCAATATCCTCGGCGACCGTGATCTGCACGTTATCGACAAAAGTATTGCGCCACATGGGGCTGAACAGCGGATTGCCAAACCGCACGGCCAGAAGATTCTGTACGGTTTCCTTCCCCAGGTAGTGATCGATGCGGAATGTGTGTTCTTCGGCGAATACCCGGGCGACCTGTTCGTTGATCTCGCGGCAGGATTTCAGGTCGTGTCCCAGTGGTTTTTCCAGCACCACACCGCTGTGTTCGTTGACCAGTTTCGCCGCGTCAAGTTGTTGGCACATCTCGCCGTAGAGGGAGGGCAGGGTGGCCAGGTAGTAGAGCCTGCCCGGTGCCTCGCCCTCATCAAGTAATTTCCCCAGGGTTTGGTAATCAGCGGGCTCGCTCGCATGGATGGTGCTGTAGAACAGGCGGTCGTGGAAGGTATTCCACACGTCCTCGTTCCAGGCGCCGTCGGGCAGGAAGGTTTGCAGGTTCGCCTTTACGGTTGAGCGAAATTCCTCGGTGGCAATGGTGGACCTGCCAGTGGCGATAATGCGATGCAGTCGCCCCGCCAGCTGGTGGCGGTGCAACTGGAACAGTGCCGGGAGTAATTTGCGGGTGGAGAGGTCTCCGGTACCACCAAATATAACGAGATCAAGCTTTGGCTTCATTGTTGTTCCTCGATCAGGTCAGTCCAGTGTTGCAAGCCAGTCGGTCAGATGCTTCATGAAGCGGCGATAGTCTGCATGGGGCCCCTCGGAACAGGCGAAGCCGTGCTGGGCACTGGCATAGTGGGCGTAGTTTACCGGCACGCCCTGTTCCTGCAGTGCCTCTGCATAGGCCTTGCCCTCGTCTCGCAGGGGATCTTTCTCCGCGGTCACCAGCAGGGTCGGTGGCAGTGAGGCGAGTTCCGCTGAGCGCAGCGGGAAGGCCCGCTTTGCCGCCGGCGCCTGGGCCGATAAGTCACCGAGATAGGAGTCCCAGAACCATATGGTTATGCCCGCAGTAAGAGCCTGGCCCTTTGCCCTTTCCACATACGAATTGAAGCCCGCGCTGTAGTGGTCAGTAGCCGGGTAGATCAGTACTTCGCCGGCGACCTTTTGCCGACTGCTGGAATCAAGCTCCAGGCAGGTGCAGGTCGCGAGGTTGCCCCCGGCGCTGTCACCGGCGATCACCAGTCGTTGGTTGTTGCAGCCCAGCTGCGCTGCATGTTGCGCGATCCAGCGGGTCGCCGCCTGGCAATCATCGGGTGCGGCGGGAAAGGGGTGCTCCGGTGCGAGCCGGTAGTCCAGGGCCAGTACCGAGCAGCCGCTCGCCTCACTCAGGTTCTGGCAAAACGGATGGTGGGTCTCCAGGTCGCCTATAACCCAGCCACCGCCGTGAATGAAGATAATCAGGGGTTTGGCAGAGCCCAGTGCATTGTTGTACAGCCTCCCGGTGATACAGGTATCACCCACCGGAATTTCCAGATTGGTAAAGGGGCCGGGATAGGTATGACCTCGCCAGGCCCAGGCATTGCTGACCCGGTAGTAGGTGCGGGTAAGCCATACCTTTATAGCCTGCGGCAAACCTGCCAGCCAGGTGATCAGGGTGTGTAGCATGCTTATTGGTTCTCCTGCCGGTACTGGCGCGGCGGGCTGCCGTGCCAGCGCTTGAAGGCGTAGGTAAAGTTGCCCGGGCTACTGTAACCCAGCATGGCCGCGATTTCTTCCACTGGCAGTTTGCTGGTGGCGAGGTACTCCCGGGCCAGTTCATAGCGCACGTCGGCCAGAATCTGCTGGTAGCTGCTGCCTTCATCGCCCAGTCTGCGGCGCAGCGTGCGGCTGGTCATGTGCAGCTTTTCAGCAACGTAATCGATGTCGGGGAAGTATCCGGGCCTCGCCACGATCAGTTGCCTTACCTGCTCGATGAAGCCACTGCTCTGGCTCATCCGGGCCAGTAACAGCTGACATTGTTGCTGGCAGATAGCGGAGGTATCTGCATCCTGCAGGGGCATGGGTGTGTCGAGGACGGACGCATCCACCCAAATTTCCGAGCGCCTTGCATTAAAGCTGACCGGGCAGCCAAAGAAAGCTTCATAGGCCTTTTTCCGGCCCTGCTCGTCGTGCATTAATGTAAGTGCAACTGGGCTGATAGGGGGGAACTGGTCCGGGTCGAGACTGGACAGCGCCGCGGCAATATCGCGATCCACATAGAAGGTCAGCAGGTCATCGGGGATATTGACCAGTTTTGAAAACTGCAGGATGCCGGCGGTGGCAGTTTCCCTGAAGCCAATGCGAAACAGGGTGAATGACAGTGGGCCGTAATTGCCGACGACCGTGAGTGCATGGCGCAGGTTGGGGGAACTCAGGAAGGCGTACCCGAACAGGCCATAGGTCTGCACATGATAAGCGCCACCCAGTTTAAGCCCTAGCAGCGGGTCGCCGCTCAGTTGCAGCAGGTTGCGGTGAAAGCGAAACTCCTGGCCCAGGCTGAAATCCTGTGGCGGAGTGGTCGAATACAGATCTTCGGGATCAATACCGGTACCTGCGAGGCATTCGCCGGCGTCATAGCCCAGGGCCTCCATGGCCTTGAGGGCCGGGGGCAGGGCCTTGATATGATGAGCGACATTCAAGCTGGCAGCCATGCGTCTATACTAGCGGCTTCTGTCCGAATTTCATAAGTTTTTGTCCTGCGCAAATATTCGCCAGTAACGTCCCCTCGCCTATAGTGGCCTCATTGAAAATCCCGAGGCGGAGGCACAGAGCACAATGGCAAATAATAGCGTCAAGAATCCTTCAGTGGCAGTTATCGGTGCCGGCATGACCGGCATCCTTATGGCCCTGAGATTGCGTGAAGCGGGCATAGACGACATTACTATCCTCGAAAAGGCCGACAAGGTTGGCGGGACCTGGCGGGAGAATACCTACCCGGGTGTCGCCTGTGATGTCCCGGCCCACATGTATACCTATTCCTTCAGGGGCAATCCGGAGTGGGAACATCGCTTTGCCCATGGCAACGAGATCCAGGACTACATGGAAACGGTGGCCCGGGAGTATGGGGTCACCGATACGGTTCGCTTCAATGAGTCGCTGGACGAGTGTCACTACCGGGATGGCAAGTGGCACCTGACCACCAGCCTTGGCAATTCACTGGTGGTGGATTTCGTGGTCGCCGCCACGGGTATTCTTCACCACCCGGCCTATCCGGATATCCCGGGGCTGGATTCCTATCGCGGCGATATGTTCCATACGGCGCGCTGGAATCACGATGTCAGCCTGGAAGGCAAGCGGGTTGGCATTATCGGAACGGGTTCGACCGCTACCCAGGTGATATCCACCATAGCCAGCACCGCCAGTCACCTGACCGTATTCCAGCGCACTCCCCAGTGGGTGTGCAGTGTGCCGGACAAGGCTTACTCCGAACAGGACAAGGCCAAATTGCGTGGCAACCAGAAACTGATGACAACGTTGTCAGAGCGCTATGCTTTCCTGTTCCGTCATATATTCACAGCCGCAGTCACGGGTAACAAGCTGGCCCACGCATTCGTCAACTGGGCCACCCGGCGCAACCTGCGCAAAAGCGTGCGCGACCCTGAATTGCGCGCCAAGCTCACGCCGGATTACAAGGTAGGCTGCAAGCGACTGATTTTCAGCTCGACCTTTTACCGGGAGATACAGCGCGACACTGTGTCACTGGAAACGACGGCCATTGAACGTATTTCCGAGCGCGGTGTGGTGACCAAAGACGGTACTGAGCACGAGCTGGACGTGCTGATTCTTGCCACCGGTTTTAATCCCTTTAACTTCATGCGCCCTATGAACCTCACTGGTCGGGATGGACTGTCCATCGACAAGGCCTGGGAAAAGAAAGTGCAGGCTTACCGTTCGGTCTGTTTGCCTGGCTTCCCCAATTTCTTCCTGATGCTGGGACCCAATACACCCATCGGTAACTACTCAGTCATTGCCATGAGTGAGGTCCAGACAAACTATGTGCTGAAACTTATTGACCACTGGCGCCGGGGTAGGCTGGGAAGCATTGAGGCCACCGAGGAAGCCAAGGTGCGTTACAACGACTATATCAAGGCCGGCATGGGTAAGACCGTGTGGGTGGGAGGGTGTCAGAGCTGGTACCTCGATGCGGATGGTGACCCGGCCATGTGGCCCTACTCATGGGATCAGTGGGTAAAGGAGTTGGAAGAGCCCCTATTGGACGATTTTTTGGAGAGCACACCCGCGCGGAAGGCGCCAGCGGAAGTTGAGCCGCTATCGCCTGCAAAAAAAGCTGCCTGAACCCCATGCCTGCTCCGCAGCCCTTGCCGTAGCGTCGACAGTCTGGTTTTTCAATGCTCCAGTGGAGTATATTAGCTTGTCCGGCAGCGCCCTTATTGGGCGGGCCGAAAACCAGATTTCTTGTGAATTACGTTAGCCGGGATCTTCCATGTGGTTATATGCGTCTTGCTCTCTTGAATTTAATGTTCCGGTTGCCAGCCCTTTCCTGCTTATGCTTCGCCCTCGAAGTGGGCACCAACAGTGGGTAGCTCGTGAGCAGTATGAGCTGTCACCCGGCGTTACGGCGTTCGAATTTACCGATCCGTTCGGGAATTTGTGTCAACGGCTGGTGGCGCCAGCCGGCCCGTTTTTTGTCCACACATCGGTAAATATCGAATGTGCCGAAGCCTTCGATATTGCTCCCGGGGCGCCTTTTGTTGAGGTGCAAAATCTACCTGAGGAGACCCTGCCGTTTCTTCTGCCAAGTCGATTTTGCGAGTCTGACCATTTCACCCAGTTAGCGCAATCGCTTGTTGTGGGGCGCGCCTCCGGGTATGACCAGTGCACGGCAATCGTCGAATACATTCGCCAGACATTAGAGTACACGCCTGGAAGTGGGACACAGATCATCAGTGCGTCAGAGGTTAATGACAGGTCGCAGGCTGTCTGCAGGGATATGGCTCACCTGGGTATCGCATGTTGTCGAGCCCTGTCGATTCCGGCTCGGATGGTAGTTGGCTATCTCGAGGGGCTTGTGCCTATGGATCTGCACGCCTGGTTTGAAGTCTACGTGGGAGGGCGATGGTATACCTTCGATCCTACACAAACTGATCGATACGGCGGGCGCGTAGCTATCGCTTATGGCCGCGATGCCACTGACGTGGCGATATACACGCAATTCGGCGATCCGGTTGATCTTATCCGTATGGACATAAGTGTTCAGCGCATGTCGGAGCCGCTTTACTAGCCGCCGCAACCGTTCACTTCAATATGCCGACCACTGCATCTTCAATGCAGTCCCCACGCTAACAATCAGCGATTAAGTTCAGTGCCGGGTTATCCATGCCGAAATTTTCTGCATTGAGACGCCCTGAGGCAAATGAGCCCAGCACAATAATCAGCAGTCCGAACAGTGAGCTCCAGGGCCGTGTCGCCTGAGAGCCGTGGCTTGTCGTTTGCCAGCTGGCCGCGGCCAAGTCTCTAGATTGATAAGCACGGCACCCACCGGCGACGCGCCCAATCAGGGTAGAAAATTTGTTTTCCAGGGAGATGAGTCTATACTTCTGACGACTTCCAGTTAGGTGTCCAGAACCAGCTATTGCACTGGTTTGCCGGAGCTGAATTCACAGTGCTTATTTGCAGCTGAATCTTTTTCTTTGAGGAGCGCAACATGTCAAGAAACGGGAATATAACGATTTTTTCAATCATTTTGTTGATGTTAAGCGGCTCTGTAATGGCAGCAAAAAAGCCCAATATTCTTGTTCTTTGGGGCGACGATGTCGGTGTCTGGAATACCAGTGCCTATAACCGGGGTGGCATGGGCTACAAAACGCCAAATATTGATTCAATTGCAGACGAGGGCGCCTTGTTTACTGATATGTACGCGCAACAGTCTTGTACAGCTGGTCGGGCGTCATTCATTCTGGGCCAACAGCCCTTCCGGACAGGTCTGTTAACTATCGGTATGCCGGGCAGTGATCAGGGTATCCCCGACTGGGCGCCCACTATCGGTGATTTGCTGAAGGAGCAGGGCTATGCGA
Organism: uncultured Gammaproteobacteria bacterium; assembly: GCA_963765545.1. GTDB lineage: Bacteria > Pseudomonadota > Gammaproteobacteria > Pseudomonadales > Halieaceae > JARRPM01. The sequence goes on from CAVXWW010000008.1 coordinate 499,196, forward strand.
CAGGACAGTTTGGCAAGAACCATCTGGGTGACCAGGACAAGCACCTGCCAACCAATCACGGTTTTGATGAGTTCTTTGGCAATCTCTACCATCTGAATGCTGAAGAGGAACCCGAAACCTACTACTACCCGAAAGATCCGGAATTCCATAAAAAGTTCGGGCCGCGTGGCGTAATTCATTCCTATGCCGACGGCAAGATTGAAGACACGGGTCCCTTGTCCAGAAAGCGCATGGAAACGGTTGATTCTGAATTCGGTGGTGCAGCCAAAAAGTTTATGGCCGCCGCGGTTGAAGCAGACAAACCTTTCTTTGTATGGATGAATTTCACCCGTATGCACGTGTGGACGCGCTTGCAGGAAAAGTATCGGGGTGTGACTGGAATCGGCATCTACGCGGACGGTATGGTTGAACTCGATGACATGGTGGGTAGTTTCCTGGAAGAACTCAAAAAACTTGGTGTGAGCGACAATACTATTGTCATTTTCTCGACCGATAATGGCGCGGAGAAGTTTACCTGGCCTGATGGCGGTACGACGCCATACCATGGTGAAAAGGGTACAACCTGGGAAGGCGGGATGAGAGTGCCACAAATGGTCAAATGGCCTGGTACGATCAAGCCTCGCACTATTATTAACGACACTATGAGCCAGGAAGATTGGATGCCGACATTGCTGGCCGCTGCCGGTGTTCCTGATGTGAAAGAAAAGCTTGCGTCAAAAGATGGCTATCAGGCCAACGGCAAAAAGTTCCGTGTGCACCTCGATGGCTATAACTTCAAACCCTATTTTGAAGGCAAGGAGGAAAAGGGGCCGCGAAGAGAAATCATGTACTTTGCGGCTAGCGGTATGCTCAATGCGATACGGGTAGACGACTGGAAGGTCTCATTTGCCACTGAAAGAGGCGCTATCAACGAGGCATATAGAGAGACGCCTCAATGGCCGGTAATCACTAACCTGAGAGCTGACCCCTTTGAAAGCGCATCACGCAACTCCGGTATGTATGTTAGGTGGTACGCTGACAACATGTGGTTGATGGTTCCCGCGCAGAGCTTTGTGCAGAAATTCTTTGGCACGATTGAAGACTATCCGTTCCAGCCTGGCGGTTCTTTGAGTGCTGCCAATATTGGCTACGGCACAATCGAAAGGCAGAAAGCACTTGGCGGTCTCAAAAGGCTTATGGATATTTCAGTGAAAAACTAGGCTCTCAAAGAGCGCTGGCCCGGGCTTGATATTTCAACCCGGGCTTTTTTTTTGCCTGAATTATATTCGAGACCTGAAGAAACTTAGGTTGCCCGGGGTACCCTGGCGTTTGCCTGGGGCTCCTCTTCAAAGCCGGCGGTCTCAGGGCGCTGTTGGTACCAGTCCACGCCGTGTTCGTCCCGCCGGCGATGGATGCGACGCCTGCCAAGCAGGCAGTTCAGGTGGGCCAGGGTCTCACCCGTAGCCAGGCCCAACGAGCCCTGGCCGATCTCGCGACTGAACAGTGGCGCAAAACAATCCACTGCCCGGCGGGGTTGTTCCAGATAATCGAAGAGGCTTCTGAGGTCGCGATTGTGGGCCTCAATCAATTGGCTCAGCCGCACGTGCAGGCCGTAGAATGGTGCCTCGTGGGCGGGCAGTACGAGAAGATCGTCGGGTAACATCTCGCGTATCCTGCCACTGGAGCTGATCCATTCCTGTAGTGGGTCGCCATCCGGTTCCGTCGGAAACACGCTCACGTTGGGAGTGATACGCGGCAGCACCTGGTCGCCTGAAATCAGCAGTTTCAGTGCCGGACAGTACAGCGCGGCGTGTTCCGGCGAGTGGCCGCTGCCGACTATCACCTGCCAGTAGCGGCCACCGATTGTGATTGTTTCCAAATCGACCAGCCGCCGGAAACTGTCCGGTAACGGCGATACCGCCCGCCCGAAATTGCCGAACTTGCCCTTGTATATTTCCAGTTGTTCGTCGTTGTAGCCCGCCGCCTGATAGAAGCGCAGTGCCACGGCCGGAGCTTCGCGACCGGTGTCGCCCACCATTGCCCGGCACATCAGGAATTCTTCCCGGGACATCCATAATTCGGCACCAAAGCGCTCGGTCAGCCAGCCTGCCAGGCCCACGTGGTCCGGGTGCATATGGGTGCAGATGACACGAGTGATAGGCCTGCCACCCATGATCGAGCCAAATAATTGCTCCCAGATGTCCCTTGCGCTGCCCAGGTTCAGGCAGGTGTCCACCACGGTCCAGCCATCGCCGTCCTCCAGTAACCACAGGTTGATGTGATTCAAGGACATGGGCATGGGGAAGCGTACCCAGTAGATACCGTCGGCGATTTGTTCCGGTTCGCCCGGCGCGGGGTTGATTTCGCGGCCCCAGGGGTAGGTCAGGCCCTTGTAGAGTTCAGGCTGGTGAACAAGCATGGCGAGCTCTCTCGACAGGAATTAATAAGGGTTACCATGGTCAAGCTTTGGCCAGGGGATGTCCAGCGCTGCCGGCCCTGTGTCTGATGGGTGATTGGTTTTGTTCAGTCCAGCGGTCCCGGGCGGGAAAGTATTTCCCAGTCGCTCCACGTGATTCGCTTGATGAGAAACACTTTCCCGCCCGGGACCTCGTTGCGTCACTGTGCTATCGAAGCTCGGAAATGGATAAGGAAATACCCTGTGCCCGTCCCCGCTATCGTCCTGGAGCTACACGATGCAAGGGTCCGGGTGTAAGCGGGCTTCTCATCAAGCGAATCACGTGGAGCGACTGGGGAGCCTGCTTACACCCGGACCCGCTGGCCAGAACCCAACCCGCTAGTTACTGCTCTTCACATTTTGGCGTGGCCTTCGGGATCTCAAGCTGATGGGTGATTGGTTTTGTTCAGTCCAGCGGTCCCGGGCGGGAAAGTGTTTCCCAGTCGCTCCACGTGATTCGCTTTATGAGAAACACTTTCCCGCCCGGGACCTCGTTGCGTCACTGTGCTATCGAAGCTCGGAAATGGATAAGGAACTACGCTGTGCCCGTCCCCGCTATCGTCCTGGAGCTACACGATGCAAGGGTCCGGGTGTAAGCGGGCTTCTCATCAAGCGAATCACGTGGAGCGACTGGGAAGCCTGCTTGCGCCCGGACCCGCTGGCAGGAACCAGCCCAAAAAAACCAGATACCGAGCGCCCCTCCAATACCCGGCGATGAAGCTATTTTTTGGGTGCCTTGCCCGCTGCAGCGCCACCCATAGCGCGCATCTGCAGCATTTGTTGCATCTGCTGCATCATCCGGTCGATGGTGAAACTGGCCGTTGCCTGGCGGGGGGGAAACTCCCGGAAGGTCATCAGCCATTTGCCGACCTCCTGCTGGGTGGGCACAAACAGCCAGAGCTGGTCGGCGAAGAAGCGGGTGTACAGACCCGAGTCTATCGACGTCTCATAGGGATCTGTGCGCAGGTTGACGACGCGAGGGAAATTGAGCGCCTCCCGCGGTCCCGCCCAACCTTCCATCTGCCAGGCAAACATAATCTTCCAGTCGTTCCAGCGTATGGCATTAAAGTTGGCGTTGTCGTCGAAATAGTAAATGTTCTGGCGCGCGCCCGGGCCCTTGCCGCTCAGGACTGGCGTCTGGTCATAGCCGTCGATGTAGACCTTGAAATTCTTATCGCCCGCCCGGTGGCCGGCTTTCAGTTTGGTGTTGATATCCGGCTCACCAGCCGCCGACAGCAGGGTGGGTAGCCAGTCCTGGTGTGAGAATATATCGTTGATAACCGTGCCGGGCTTTACGGTACCGGGCCAGCGGATCAGCGCCGGAACGCGAAAGCCACCCTCCCAGGTGGAGCCCTTCTCGCCGCGAAACGGCTCTGAGCCGCCATCGGGGTAGGTATTGGTCTGAGAGCCGTTGTCGGTGCTGTAGATGACGATGGTATTGTCGGCGATACCCAGCTTTTCAAGTTCGTCCAGCAACAGTCCCACGTGGTAGTCGTGCTCCATCATGCCGTCAGCATAGAGTCCATAGCCTGAGCTGCCCTGCCACTTGGGAGCCAGGCGAGTCCACACGTGCATGCGGGTGGAGTTGAACCAGATGAAGAAGGGCTTATTGTCCTTGTGCGCCTCGCCCATAAACCGGATGGCACCATCGGCGAACTCCTGGTCTATAACCTCCATGCGCTTGCGATTGAGTGGGCCTGTGTCCTCGATCTTGCCATCGGCATAAGAGTGGATGACACCGCGTGGTGCAAAGCGCTTGCGAAATTCATTCCCCTTGGGATAGAAGTAGGTTTCGGGTTCTTCCTCAGCATTGAGGTGATACAGGTTGCCGAAGAATTCGTCAAAGCCGTGGTTGGTGGGCAGGAACTTGTCCTTGTCACCCAGGTGGTTCTTGCCAAACTGGGCTGTGGCGTAGCCCAGCGGTTTGAGCAGTTCGGCGATGGTGGGGTCCTCGGCCTGCAGCCCTATGTCGGCCCCGGGCATCCCGACTTTCAGCAGGCCGGTGCGCAGGGGATGCTGGCCGGTGATGAAGGCCGAACGCCCTGCGGTGCAGCTCTGCTCACCGTAGTAATCGGTGAACAGCGCACCCTCCTGGGCGATACGGTCAATATTGGGAGTGCTGCCCCCCAGCATGCCGCGGTGATAGGCACTGATGTTTGACCAACCAATATCGTCACCCCAGATCACCAGGATATTCGGTTTGTCGGTCCTTGCCTGTGCGCTCCAGGCGACCACTAGAAGCAGTGTGCACAGCAGTGCCTGTATCAGTCGGTGATTCTTCATGGCCTACTCTTACTGTTATTACTTTTGGTTTAAAGAGTAGCAGATTTGGCGCGGGAGGTTTCCGGCACTGTCGCTGCTGCGGGTAACTACCAGTGATAGTCAGCCCACGCCCCGTTCACTGCCTTCCCAATAGCGTGCCCGAACGGCTTTCTTGTCTGGCTTGCCTACCGGGGTGAGCGGTATGGCGTCGACGAAGTCTATGGATTTGGGGGATTGCACCGAGCCCTTGGCATCCTTCACCATGGCCTGCAGCTGGGAGACCAGGTCCGGTGTCTGTTCGATACCCGGCCGCAGTACGATCACAGCCTTGACCGCTTCGCCCCACTGCTCATCGGGAACCCCGACCACGGCAACCTGCCCCACCGCTTCATGGCCTGCCAGCACATCTTCCACCTCCCGGGGGAATACGTTGAAGCCACCGGTGACTATCATGTCCTTGGTGCGGTCGACAATGTACAGAAACCCCTCTTCATCCATCCTGCCCACGTCGCCGGTGTGCAGCCAGCCACCGGCGAAAGTTTCAGCGGTTTGCTCGGGCATATCCTTGTAGCCTTTCATCACCAGCGGGCCGCGCACACAGACTTCCCCCGGTTCACCGGGCGCCACCTCGTTGCCATCGGAATCCAGCAGTGCTACATGCACCCAGGGTGAAGGACGGCCGCAGGAAGCGAGCCGCCGGGGTTTGCTGAGGTCATGGTCTGCTCGACGCAGGTTGGCCACCACCATGGGTGCTTCTGACTGGCCGAAAAACTGGTAGAAGACCGGCCCCCACTGCTCGATGCCCTGGCGCAATCGCGCGGGGTTCATGGGCGATGCGCCGTAGAAGATTGTCTCCATACTGGACATATCCGCCGTGGCGGCGCGAGGGGCATCCATCAGGTAGTACAGCATGACCGGTACCAGCATGGTGCAGGTGATTCGGTGTTTCTCCACCATGTCGAAAAATTCGTCCGGGCTGAAACCCTGCATAACGTAGAACGCGCCGCCCTGTTGCAGCACCGGTATAAAAAATGCGGCGGCGGCGTGGGAAAGGGGAGTGGCCATCAACATACGAACTTCACTGGGGAACTCCCACTCCGCCATCTGGATCTGGGTCATGTAGGCGGTCACCCGGTGGGTGCTCATGACACCCTTCGGCTTGCCGGTGGTGCCGCCGGTGAAATTTACTGATGAGACTTCATCGGGCAGTACATCGGGTGCAACCAGGGGTTGCGGTTTGAAAGTTGCGGCCAGTGCCAGGTAGTCCTCGCCAGTCTCGGTGGGGCCAAACCCTAGCAGGTGTTTCAGGCCCGGTACCCTCTCCTTGAGCTTTGCCGCATGGGCGTCGAACAGGCTGGCGTCATACACCAGTGCGTCGATCTCCGCGGCTTCCAGTACGTAGGCGTGATCGTCCAGTGAACCCAGCGGGTGCAGGGGGGTGCCGACACAGCCAGCCAGCTGCATGGCCGCGATATTGGACAGGACCTCGGGCCGGTTGGCAGAGATAACCGCGACGCGGCTGCCCTTGCCCAGGCCCTTTGCCTGTAGCGCCTGCACCATCTGGCTGGTGCTTTCGCGAACCTCTCGATAACTGGCCACCTTGGCGCCCAGTAACAGGCATGGTTCCTCATTAAAACGATTGAGTCCTTCCACCAGCAGGTGGGGCATCAGTGGTGGATCGTACAGGGCTGTCTGGGTCATAGTGATATCTTGCCTTCGAAAATCTTTCTGGGTAATGCGCAGGCCGATACTGTACACCCTATTCACCCGGGCGGGTGACCGGTGAGGTCGCCAACACTTCACCGGTTTAAAATACTGCATACCGCAGATGGACCACCGCCGTATTCGTTTCAAACCGTGCTAGTGGGTTACCATGTTCTGCACCTAGCCCCCGATGCAATAGCGAACCGATGATATTGAAATGCAGAACAATCCTTGTCCACATAATGTGTGTCGCCTTTCTCCAGGCTTGCAGCACCACCTCAACCATGCCAACGCAGACCGCCGATATGCCCTCGCAGGCTGAGCTGGGCGGCGGCGGGCGCCCCACAACTCCGGCGTATACTCGCAGTGTGGTTTATGCCAGCAATGGTATGGCGGCTACCGCGCAACCCCTGGCCTCGCAGGTGGCCGTTGATATCCTCCAGGCCGGCGGTAGCGCTGTGGATGCAGCGGTTGCCGCCAATGCCGCGCTAGGGCTCATGGAACCTACCGGCTGCGGAATCGGGGGGGACATATTTGTCATCATCTGGGATCCCAAGAGCCAGCAGTTATATGGCTACAATGGCTCGGGGAGATCCCCCGCCGGCCGCAGCCTGGAACAATTGAAGTCGCAAATTGCAGAATTGAAGGCGCAGGGAAAGCTGCCGGAGGACTTTGTCGGTATTCCGCCGCTCGGTCACTTGCCGGTAACGGTACCGGGCACGGTCGACGGCTGGTTCGCCATACACGACCGCTTCGGCAAGCTGCCAATGAACCAGGTACTGGCCCCCACTGTTGAATATGCCCGCACGGGTTTTCCGGTGTCACCGGTTATCGCCTATTACCTGGAGCGCGCCCGCCTGTCGTTCGACCGGCGCCTGGCAGGCAGTGAACTGCTCGATAATATCCATGCCACCTGGTATCCCGATGGCAGTGCCCCCGTGGCGGGGGAGATATTCCGCAACCCCGACCTGGGTAACACACTGGAGGCAATTGGCCGCGGTGGGCGCGAGGCGTTTTATCGCGGTGATGTCGCCAGGGCCATGGCCAGTTATTTCCAGCGTATCGGTGCTGACCTGACTTACCAGGACCTCGCTTCCCACAACGGCGAGTGGGTGGACCCTGTGGGTGTGAATTACCGCGGCTATGACCTGTATGAGCTGCCGCCCAACGGCCAGGGCGTGGCCGCTTTGCAAATGCTCAATATACTCAAACAGGTGGACCTGGCGCAGTGGCCAAGGGGTTCCGCTGAAGTGTTTCATTACATGGTCGAATCCAAGCGACTGGCCTTCGAGGATGTCGCTCGCTACTACGCCGACCCGGCTTTCAGCGACATTCCGCTGGATGGCCTGCTCTCGGAGCAATACGGACGCGAGCGGTTTGCCCTTATCGATCCCGCCAGGGCTGCAACAGACTTCGGCCCGGGTGAACCCAAACTGGAGGCGGCGGGGGATACCACCTACCTGACCGTGGCGGACAAGGACGGCATGATGGTGTCTCTCATTCAGTCCAACTATCGCGGCATGGGATCGGGCCTGGTGCCGGACGGGTTGGGTTTCATGCTGCAGGATCGCGGTGAACTGTTTTCGCTGGACCCTTCACACCCGAACGCCTATGCGCCGGGCAAGCGCCCTTTCCACACCATTATTCCCGCATTTTTGATGAAAGACGGTGCGCCGGTTATGAGCTTTGGCCTGATGGGTGGCTCAATGCAACCCCAGGGTCACGTGCAGATACTGGTCAATATGATCGACTATGGCATGGATGTGCAGCAGGCGGGAGACGCTGCCAGGTTTATGCACCAGGGCGGGCGCCAGCCCACCGGGAGAGACGAGGATTTACTGGGTACGCTGTATGTCGAGCCGGGCGTCAGCGAACAGATCATAGAACAGTTGCGCGACATGGGTCACAAGGTTGAAGTTGAAAGTACCGGCGTGCGCTTTGGTGGTTACCAGGCGATTGCGGTTGACCCGGAGACCGGTGTGTATTCGGGTGCCACCGAGATGCGCAAGGACGGTACAGTCGCCGGCTGGTAATTACTTTCCCGCCCGGGACCGTTGGACTGAACAAAACCAATCACCCATCAGCTTGAGATCCCGAAGGCCACGCCAAAATGTGAAGAGCAGTAACTAGTGGGTTGGGTTCTGGCCAGCGGGTCCGGGTGCAAGCAGGCTTCCCAGTCGCTCCACGATATTCGCTTGATGAGAAGCCCGCTTACACCCGGCCCCTTGCATCGTGTAGCTCCCGAACGATAGCGGGGATGGGCACAGGGTAGTTCCCTATCCATTTCCGAGCTTCGTAGGACAGTGACACAGCGAGGTCCCGGGCGGGAAAGTGTTTCTCATCAAGCGAATCACGTGGAGCGACTGGGAAATACTTTCCCGCCTGGGACCGTTGGACTGAACCAAACCAAACCAAACCAAACCAAAGATAGACAAGAACAAACACCGGTCAGTGTGCGGACAGCCACGCCCCGCCAATATGCAACGGACCAAAAAAAAGCCCTGCACACACTGTGTGCAGGGCTTTGGATTGCTTATTCCCCGGCAGGGAAGTTTAGAAGCCGGGCTGGAGCACGGAGTCCACAAACCAGATCAGACCGTTGCTGGCCCTGACGCCGGCGCAGTTGACCACCGAATTGTTGACTCGTGGATGACCGTCGTTGAAGGAGTAGTAGACATAGGGTCCTGCCAGAGTTTCGCGCTTGACTGCGGGTACGAACTTCCGGGGATCCTGGGTGCCGGCAGTGACGTGATAGGTCAACAGGCCGGTCAACAGATCGACGTCCTCCAAGACCGCACCAAGAATATCTGATGGGATGGCCGCAAAGGCGTCATTGGTGGGGGCAAACACAGTGATTTCTTCAGCTGACGCCAGGTCGTCTTCCAGACCGGCGGCCAGGATGGCGTCAACCAGGGTAGACAGCTCGGGCGTCGCCAGCGCTGCATCTACGACGTTGCCGTCAAAATTGGCAATGGGAGTTGATACGCATTCTGTGAAACTGGCCTGGGCGTTTACAGCCGCACCGAAAGTGCAGACCAATGCGGTTGCGCTGGCAAGGACGGTTTTCTTCAAGTTCATAGTCGTACTCCGTTAGTTGTGACGTGATTTCAGTGTGATTGCCGACTGGCTATGCAAACCAGTCAGGCCGCATGTGACAATGCATTCGAGGGTAGTACGTGGTTTTGAACAGCTTTGGATTGTTTTTTTGAACGGAGTCAGGCGAGAAATATAATGTTTTTTAATCAATAAGTTACGGAAAATTTGGAGGCGTTTTTTGTGTTTTGTTTAAGTATTGTACGGGTTTAGCTGGGCAGCGAAGGTAACAATCACAATGTCATCCCGGGTGGGCGGTGGCCGGTGATGGCTGTTTTCGCGAGTCAGGATAGCGAACGGCAAAGGCGGGTTTCGGGACTTGGGGGAAGAGGGCACGCTAGGGTGTGATAGTGACCTCAACTTTGGTATCGCGCGCAGTAAGCCAGCGCCGAAAATCGATTTTCAGCTTGCGCCGCTCGCGGCCGGAGCGCCGGTTCTTCTGCCTCAGCCAGTTGCGGGCCTGGCCACTCGCGGGGCCGTGGGTGCGGCGATTGGATAGCAGGCTGCGCCTGTCGCCGTACCTGAAGTATCGACATTTGCACGCATCGGCTGAGCATTGTGGCAGCGGTAAGGTCGGCGCCTCTTCCAGCAGGTGACGTCTGCCGGTCATTTCCCTGGCAGCAGCACAACCTGCCTCACCGCAGTGAACAGACACTGACGCAAAGCGATTGTTGTCGCCGGCAAGCGCAATCAGTTTGTTAGCGGGCAGTATAATTTCTGACACAGTCTACTCCGGGCACATTGAGAAAGGGGACCGGACGAGTTTCTGTCGCCGGTTAAGCTACGTCTCCGCAGGCCTGTGATTATTGGGCTTTGTGGCCTGCCTGGTAGGTACAGCAATTAGCATGCCACTCAATAAAATCAATGACTTAGGGGTTTTTGTATCGGTTTTATGAGGTCGTGCGTAAAATATTCTGACGCGCTTATCGCCAGTTTGGCTGGCAACTGGGGGCCATGCTTGAGGCTGGCTTGTCGAAAGGGCTGCCCCTACTCGGGCACGTTTACAACGGTGGTGTCCCCCTCGCAGTTCGGTCGGCTCAAGAAGGTAGCGGCGGGGTCTATCAGCGCGACTTCTGACAGGAACGAGCGCCCCAGCAGTATCGAGTAATTGAACTTGCCCCTGTCGGCCAGGCTGAATTCGGCCCGGTAGATCTGGTTGTACAGGCAGAACTCCTGGGTAACCACCGGGCGCGTGATATTGGGCGCGCCGTGGCGCTTGATGATGACCTCGCGCACCAGCGGCCCCTCCAGGGACAGGGTGCGCACCTTTTCGGTATCGACGTCTTCATCGGTAAAATCGAATCGGACCCAGGGCTTGCCGTTCCGTTCGAAGCGCTCGATATTGGTGGCCTGCATGGAGGAGGTTTTGGCTCCGACGTCCAGCTTGGTCTTGATGCGCATGTTCGGTTTCATCAGCTGCGTGGTTTCAAGCCAGCCCAGGATCAGTTTCGGCGCCCGTGCGTCGGCTTCCGGGGGCAGGGCAAATGCCAGCAGGAACAGGAGTGCGAAAGATAGTATTTTCAAATCTTGCTCCACAGGCTACGCCAGCAGGGAACGTCCCGGAATAGATGTCAGCAGTTGGCGGGTATAGTCCTGCTGGGGACGCTCGAAAAGGTCGTCCCCGCTGCCCTGTTCAACGACCTTGCCCTTGTAAAGCACCAGGATACGATCGGCAAGGTGCCGCACTACCGCCAGATCATGGGACACGAATAACATGGTCAGGCCGTACTCCCGGCCCAGTTCCTGCATCAGGTCAAGAATCTGCGCCTGTATTGTCACATCAAGGGCCGACACCGGCTCATCGGCGACAATGAACTCAGGCCTGGTGGCCAGGGCGCGGCCAATGGCAATGCGCTGGCGCTGGCCACCGGAGAATTCGTGGGGGTACTTGCGCACAAATGCCCTGGCCAGTCCCACATCGTCCATCAGCTTGAGCACACCCTGGGCTACACTGGCGCGGGTTTCGATACCGTGCAGCAGCAAAGGCTCCGCCAGTGTGTCGTAGACAGTCATGCGCGGGTTGAGGGAGGCGAAGGGGTCCTGGAAAATCATCTGCATGCGGCGCCGCATTGCTTTGAGCTCGCCGCCCTCCAGCGCAGTCAAGTCGGTACCGTCAAAGCGCACTTCGCCCGAAGTGACCGGCACCAGGCGAAGTATTGAGCGTCCTATCGTGGACTTGCCGCTGCCGGACTCGCCCACCAGCCCCAGTACTTCGCCGCGGTTGATGTCGAAGCTGACATCGTCGACGGCTTTGACCGGCTCTTTGCCCGCACCCTGGCCGAACCAGGTGCACAGGTTTTTTACCCTGATCAGCGGTTCTGCGATTTCGGCCCGTGCCTGCTTTGAATCCGTGGGAATCGCCGCCAGCAGTTTTTTGGTATAGGGGTGTTGGGCATTGTGAAAGATACCCTCGCGGTTGCCGGTTTCGACGATTTCGCCCTGCTTCATGACCACAATCTGGTCGGCGATATCTGCCACTACCGCCAGGTCGTGACTGATGAAGATCACGCCGATGTCGCGCTTTTCCTGCAGTGCCGCGATCAGCTTCAGAATCTGCGCCTGGATGGTAACGTCCAGCGCGGTGGTCGGCTCGTCCGCGATCAGGAGCTTGGGTTCATTGATCAGTGCCATCGCAATCATCACCCTTTGGCGCATGCCGCCGGAGAACTGGTGGGGGAAATTATCGATGGTGGATTCGGGGTCGCGTATTCCCACCTCGGTCAGGAGTTCCAGCGCCCTGGTCCTGGCCTGCTCTTGCGTCACTTTATGGTGGTACAGCAGTGGTTCCATCAGCTGCTTGCCAATAGTCATATAGGGATTCAGGCAGGTCATCGGGTCCTGGAAAATCATGGCGACGTCGCGCCCCCGAATTTCCCTCAACTGGGATTCTTCCAATTGCAGCAGGTCGCGGCCCTCAAACAGTGCACGCCCGCCGTCGACTCGACCGGGCGGCATCGGTATCAGGCCCAGCAGGCTGTAACAGGCCACCGACTTACCCGAACCGGATTCGCCGATGATAGCGGTGATCTTGCCGAGTTCGACAGTGAAACTGATGCCGTTCACAGCCTTGTTGGTGCCGTTGCGAGTGACGAAGCTGACGGCGAGATCCTGTACGTCCAAGAGTGCCATGGTCAATCCTTTGCGCCGCGCACGTCCAGCGCATCGCGCAGTCCGTCACCCAGGAAGTTGAGGGAAAAAAGAGTCAGTGTCAGTGCTATGCCGGGAAAAATCAGCAGCCAGGGGTACTCCTCCATGGTTTCAGCGCCGTAGGAAATCAGCAGCCCCCAGGAGGTCTGGGGAGGCTGGATACCCAAGCCCAGGAAGCTCAGGAAAGCCTCCAGCAACATCACATTGGGAATCGTCAGGGTTGTGTAGACGATGATAGGCCCCAGGGCATTGGGCACTAGATGCCGGCGAATCAGGGTGGCCGGGGACAGGCCCAGGGACATGGCGGCCTCGACAAATTCCTGCTGGCGCAATGACTGCACCTGACCGCGCATGATGCGAGCCATGGTCAGCCACTCAACCGCCCCGATCGCCAGGAACAGCAGCAACATGTTGCGGCCAAACACTACCGTAAGCAGCACAATGAAAATCATGAAGGGCAGGGCATACAGGATATCGACCAGCCGCATCATGACGGAGTCCGTGCGCCCGCCCACGTAACCGGCAATCGCGCCCCAGGTCACGCCTATCAGCAGGGCTACCGCGGTGGCGACAAACCCCACGGCCAGGGAGATCCGCCCGCCGTACATGATTTGCGTCATCAGGTCGCGGCCGAAGATATCCGTGCCCAGCCAGTGGGCGGCAGAGGGCGGACTGGCGCCCAGTTCCAGGTCCTGTGCCTGGTAGCTGTAGGGCGCAATCCACGGCGTGAGCAGGGCGATGACGATAAACAGAACCAGGATTACCAGGCCGAGTACTGCCAGGTGGTTCCGGCGCAGACGCAGCCAGGCGTCCTTCCACAGGGACGTGCCCTGTTCAGCCTGGGCGATATCTTCGATCATTTGTGTCGTCGTCATCTGCATGCCCCTGTCGTCTGCTTACCGGCCTTGCTGTTCATTGATTATGCTCTTTATTGGCTTATTGGCCGTACTGGGCCCGCAGCCTTGGATTCATCCAGGCGGCGAGCACATCTGACAGCAGGTTGAACAGCACGATGAGCACCGACAGAAACACGGTGGTCCCCAGAATCATGGTGTAGTCCCGGTTGAAAGCAGCCTGCACATAGAAGCGGCCCAGCCCCGGAATCTGGAAAATGGTTTCCACCACGAAGGAGCCCGCCAACAGACCGGCGAAGGCCGGTCCCAGAAAGGCCACCACGGGAATCAGGCCGCCCCGCAGGCTGTGCTTGAGCACCACCTGCCATTCAGGCAGACCCTTGGCGCGGGCCGTGCGAATATAATCCTGGGACAACACCTCAAGCATGCCGGCCCGGCCCAGGCGAGCGATATAGGCCGCATACCCCGCGCCCAGGGTGATAGAGGGGAGGATTTTGTCCCCCGGGATGTCGCCCCACCCCGATACTGGCAGCCAGTCCAGGTATATCCCGAATACAAGCACCAGTAGCGGCCCCAACAAAAAGGACGGCATACAGATGCCTATCATGGCGAGCGACATCGGCACGTAGTCCTGGGCAGTATTGGGTTTCAATGCCGCGATGATGCCAGCCAGGCCACCGATACACAGGGCCACAAGCAGGGCGTAAAAGCCCAGTTCCGCTGTCACCGGGAAGCCCGCCGCGATGAGTTCGTTGACGCTGCGCCCGGGGTATTTGAACGAGGGGCCCAGATCGCCGTGGGCCAGGTCGCCCAGATAGGCCGTGTATTGCTGGAACAGGGGAAGGTTGAGTTTGTACTGTGCTTCAAGCGCGGCCTTTACTTCGCGGGTCACCGCTTTTTCGCTGTCAAATGGGCCGCCCGGGGCGATGCGCACCAGGAAGAAGGTGACGGTAATCACTACCAGTATCACCGGTATGGCCTGTAACAGCCGCAAGCTGATAAATCGCAACATGGTCAGTCGTCCGTTTTGGTTGCCTGCTCGTTATCTTCCAGCCAAACGTATTTCAGGTTCAGTGAATCCATCAGATTGGGTGGCAGGCCCTGTACGCTGTGATGAATAAGGTGTTTGCTGGTGTAGGTATAGATAGGAATGATAGGCATCTGCTCCATCAGCATTGTTTCGGCTTCGTGAAACACCGCGAAGCGCTCTTCCCTGGTAGCTGCCTGCGGCGCCTTGCGCAGTATCATTTCGTCGTATTCGGGATCGGCAAAGCCGGTGTTGTTATTGCCGCCACCGGTAATAAATAGGTCGAGGAAATTATTGGGGTCCACATAATCGCCGATCCAGCCACGCCTGGCGATCTGAAAATGCATGTTGGTGACGGAGTCCAGGTAAACCTTCCACTCCTGGTTGGTGAGGGTCACATCTATGTTGAGCACGTCTTTCCACATCTGCTGCAGCGCGACTGCAATTTTGCGGTGGTCCTCGCTGGTGTTGTAGGTCAGCTCCAGGCCCGGCCACCCTGCACCATCGGGATAACCGGCTTTGGCGAGAAACTCCCGCGCCTGCTCAGGGTCGTAGCTGAACAGCTTTGGAGGGTAGTAACCCAGCGTATCCGGAGGGGTGATGCTGTAGGCGGAAATGTTGGTGCCCTTGAGTACCGTGGTATTCAGTTTGTCGCGATCCACTGCCAGCGACAGCGCTTTGCGAACATTCAGGTCGTCGGTGGGCGGTACCAGGGTGTTGAGCAGGTAGTAATAGGTGCCCAGGTAGGGTTCCTGCATGTACGGGCTGTCAGGCATCGCATTGTAGACAGGGATTTTTCCCAGCGGAACGCTGTTGGTGTAATGCAGTTGACCCACCCGGAACATCCGCTCCTCACTGACAACATTCTCGGTGGGGTAGAAAATAACGCCGTTGAGCCTGACCTTGTCCCGATCCCAGTAGGTATCGCTTTTTTCAATTTCAATGCGGCGGTTGAGCTCCCACTTCTTCAAACGGAAAGCACCATTGCTCACCATGTTTTCTACCCGTGTCCACGGCGTGAAGCGATCAGTGGCCTTGCCGAATTTCTCGATAGTGGGCCGGTGTACGGCGAAGGTGCTGTAGTGGTCCAGCAGCTGCAGGAAATAGGGTGTGCGCTCGTTGAGGGTGACCTCCAGGGTAAGGTCATCCAGCGCTTTCACGCCGACCTGGCTGAAATCGGTAATCTTGCCGCTGGCGAAGGCCTCGGCGTTTTTCAAGGGAAACAGCATGTAGGCATACTCACCACCCAGTGCGGGGCTGAGCAGGCGCTGCCACGACCATACGTAATCCCGGGCGGTCATCGCATCGCCGTTGGACCACTTTGCGCGGGGATTGATATAGAAGGTGATTACCCGGCCGTCTTCGCTGATGTCCCAGCTCTCGGCCACGCCGGGTTCCGGCTCAAGTGTGTAGGGGTTCTTGACTGCCAGGCCTTCAAACAGGGCGCGAATAATCTTGTTTTCCGGCACGCCGGTGACCACATGTGGATCCAGGCCCTGGGGTTCGGAACCGTTACCATAGTGCAGTATCCCCAGCCGATTGCCGCTGGCGACGTTGGATTCTCCTCCACCGCAGGCCGTAATCAAAGTGGCTGCGACGGCCAGCAGCAGGAGGCGAGGAATCTGTAACTGCATTAATTGATGAGCCTGTGGCGGGTACCCGAGACGCTAACTGTAATGCAAGCGCTGCGCTTTGTCACAGACAAGGAGAAGAGAGCGGTCAATACACCGCCCCAGTGTGGCCATAGTGGGAGCTCAGGCGGCGGATTTGTCCCGCTGGCCAACAGGCGGCCCGATGTAGTTGGCTCGCGGGCGAATCAGGCGGTTGTCCTTGCTGAATTCCAGGAAATGGGCGATGTATCCGTATACGCGCGACATGGCGAACATGGCGGTAAAGAAATGGGTGGGGATGCCCATGCTGTGGAATACCGCACCCTTGTAGAACTCGACGTTCGCCCAGATTTCCTTGTCCTTGCTGGCAAAGGCGCTCTGGCAGGCCTCTTCCACCGCCACCAGGGTGAGTAACAGATTCCTGCTTTCACCTTCCTGGCACAACTCCATCGCCATGGGCTTGAGGATCTTCGCCCGGGGGTCCACGGTGCGGTATTCGCGGTGGCCCATGCCCATGATTTTTTCTTTGCGCTCCAGGCACCCCTGCACGTAGGCCTCTGCCTTATCAGGGCTGCCGATTGCCATGGCCATTTCCAGCGCCGCCTGGTCGGCACCGCCGTGGAGCTTGCCGAACAGGGTGCCGATGGAGGCAGAAATCACCGACTGTATGGGCGCCAGCGTGCTGGCGCAGACCCTTCCCGCGAAGGTGCCACAATTGAAACTGTGCTCCATCTGCAGTATCTGGGCGGCATTAAGCATCTGGACCTGCTCAGGGCTGGGGGCGCTGCCGTGAAACATAGTGAGGAAGTTTTCGTGGAACAGGCGGCCCGGCGTTGGGGCGAGCACTACCTTGCTCTGCCCCAGGCGATAGTGGGCGGCGATCAGAGCGGTGATCTTGGCGGCAAGGAACAGGCCATGTTCGGCGTTCAGTTCCATATCCATGGCTTGTTTCTGCGGCAACTCCAGCAATGGCACCATGCCCTGCAGCATGAGCATGGGGTGCAGCGAGCGCGGCACATGACGCAGCAGTTCTATCTCCTGGTGTGACAGGCGCGAATGCTTGCACATAAAGGTCTTCAGCCGGCTTTTCTCCTGTTCTTCCGGCCAGTCGCCGAACAACACCATCCACACGACGTGCAGGAACGGCACCCCCACCAGCTCATTGATATCGATGCCGCGGTAGCTGAGCAGCCCCTGCCCTCCCTGGACATCTGAAATAGCGGTGTTGCCGACGACGATTCCTGCGAGGTCGTTTGAGTAGATGGTCTCTTCTGATGGCATGGCAGCGGCTCCATTTTTGGTAATTTTTCACAGTATACTGAGTGCAGTGGAATTAGTAGAATTAATTATACTTATCAATCCATTAGGTAAGCTAATATGCGTTTGGAAAACAGTGAGTTACGGGCATTTCGTGCCGTGGTTGAGGAAGGCGGGTTCAAGCGCGCGGCAGAATCCCTGCATATCAGCCAGTCGGCTGTGAGCCAGGCGGTGGCTGGCCTTGAGTCGAAACTGCAAAGCCCACTTATCCAGCGCGGTAAAGAACTGCGCCTGAGCGATGTGGGCAAGCGCCTGTTCGAGCATGCTGTCGACGTGTTGCGCGAGGAGCAACAGGTGCTGGAAGACATCGCACACCTCAAACAGGGCAACGCAGAAACCCTTAGCCTGGCGCTCAGTGCATCCATCAACCGGTTCTATGCACCAGAGTTAATTAGCGCTTACTATCGGGAAAACCCCCAAACCAGGATGAAAATATCCGAGCTACCGGGCCGCAGTATCATTTCAGAGGTACTCTCCGGCAGTGTCGAACTGGGTCTGGGCCCGTTCCAGAAGCAGATGTCGGCCTTTACCACCATCCCCCTTTACAGTGATTCCCGGCATCTGGTGGTGAGCCCCCGCCATGCTCGCTATCCGCAGATGGTCCGGGGAGATGCAAGGGCACTGAAGCTGACTCCCCTGATCACCTCTGCCCTGGATAACCCGGATATGCGCCCCTCCATACTGCGTCTGCGGGACCAGTTCAGTACCGTCTGGGAGGTGAACAGTCTCTCGCTGCGTATCCATATGGTGGCGCAGGGTATGGGTGTGACTTTTATTGATCGCAAACTGTTGGATGAAAACCCGGTTTGTGCTGATTTCCATATCATGGATGATGTGTCATTTGGCAGTATCGCCAAACAGGTGGGCCTCTATTACCGGGCCGGTAAGCAACTGAGCGCCAGTGCCGGCAATTTCATTGCCCTGTGCGAACGGTTCTGGAGCCTGTAAAGTCATTTCCCACAGTCGGGGACTGGCCAACAAGGGATAGTGGATATGGCGGCATCACTGCGCGACAGCAATGTGCAGAAATTGCGTGAGCAGGAGTTCGACGTGCTCATCGTGGGCGGGGGTATCAACGGTTCGGTGGCGGCCGCCTCGCTGGCCGGATGCGGCGTGCGGGTAGGGTTGATCGACCGGGGCGATTTCGCCAGTGGCGTCAGTTCAAACTCATCCAACCTGGCCTGGGGCGGCATCAAGTACCTGGAGAGCCATGAGTACCTGCTGGTCAACAAGCTGTGCAAATCCCGCAACCGTCTGATGCGAGCCTATCCGTCCACCGTAAAGGAGATTCGTTTCTTTACGACCATACAGCGGGGTTTTCGCTTCCCGCCATTTTTCGTTTTCCTCGGCACCATTGTCTACTGGATTATGGGCCGCTTTGTGACCAAGGCACCCAGGTACATCAGCGCCGGCGCCCTGGAGCGGGCCGAACCGGTGATCAATACCAGCGATGCGGCGGGGGGGTTGGAGTATTCCGACTGCTACCTGTATGACAACGACGCCCGATTTGTTTTCAATTTTATTCGCAAGAGCCTCAACTATGGCTGTATTGCAGCCAACTATGTGGAGTCGCTTGGCGCCCGGCGCGAACGGGGGCAGTGGCTGACCAGCGCGTGTGACGTGGTGACTGGCGAGCGCTTCGATATCCGCTCAAAAATACTCATTAACGCCTGTGGGCCCTACGTGGATGACCAGAATACCCGCTGCGGTGAAATCACCGAGTACCGCCACCTGTTCTCCAAGGGGGTTCACCTGATAGTTGACCGTATTACCGACAACAAGCGGGTACTCACTTTTTTTGCCAGCGATGGCCGTCTGTTCTTTCTGATTCCCATGGGCCCAAAGACATGCATCGGCACCACGGATACCCAAGTGGAAAGTCCCGAGGTATCGGCGACCGACGAAGACAGGGATTTCATTATCGCTAACGCCAATGCCCTGCTGGATATCGACCCTCCCCTTACCAGGGAAAGCATCATTGCCGAGCGCGTGGGCGTACGGCCTCTCGCGGTGAGCGGGCAGGGCAACGAGGCGGCAGACTGGGTAGCCCTGTCGCGCAAGCATGTCATCGAGGTGGACGAAACTGACCGTCACCTGAGTATTTTCGGCGGCAAGCTTACAGACTGTCTCAATGTCGGTGATGAGATTGCCGACCATGTGAAGCGTCTGGGTGTGGATCTGCCCGCCCCGAATCACCGTTGGTATGGCGAGCCCAGCCCGGATCTGCGGGCTGAATTTATGCTGCAGGCCCGCCTGATGGAACTGGACCGCCTGACCGCTCCCAGTTCATCCGAGCCCCTCTCCCAACGCTTCTGGCGGCGCTACGGCGAGAGTGCCTTTGGCTTGTTGGAGCGCATTCGAGAGGACGAGCGCGGTGCCGAACTGCTTATCGAGAACGCGGAGTACACCCGCTGTGAAATAGAGCTGGCTGCCCGGCGTGAAATGATCGTCACGCTGGAAGATTTTATGCGGCGGCGTTCCAAGATCGAGCTGGTAGTGCGCCGGGATGAGTACCAACATGCTCCGGGGTTGCGCGAGGCCTGCGACATCCTGTTCGGGGAGCAGGCCGAGCTTCGCTTGCAGGAATACCTGGCCACGGGGCCCTGAGCCAGGCGGTCACTTATTGGCAAAGTCTGTGGGTTTTTCATTCTCATAGAGAGCGTCGGTGATATCCTCCATTTTGCTGAGAATGATTGCCTGGGCATCGTTAAGCCCCTTGTTGTAGTAAAAGGCACCTATCTCGGTGGAGATAAAATCCAGCAGGAACTGACACTCAAACTGGCCGATATCCTGGTCCATTTCCCGATCGAAATACGTCTTCAACTTTTGTACCAGGATCGCTTTCTCTTCATTCGAAAATTTTATGTCAGACATTGTAGGTAGCTGCCGCCTTCGCGTCATGATGCCGGGTTTGTTGCGTTTGAAGCTGCGTTGAGCGTGTCCCTAAAGCAGCGTCTTCCGGGTTGGCACTGGTGCCCCCAGGCGGCAGTACAACTGCACCAAGGGTGCGCCATCGAGCACCCTGTCCTATTCGTGAGACAATACTGCGCCAAGCTTTTTGACAGCACTCGCCCATTATCGCCGTTCCCTTTGCAATTGCCTATACTCAACCGGCTTCCTCCCAAAAACCATCGAGGGCTTCGATGTGCTGCGAACTACAAAAATAATACTGGTGGTACTGGTTGCGCTTTGGGCACTGATGGGCGCATTTTTGAATTTCTATGACTGGAGTGGCACAACCGGCGCGGTGCTTGCCGCAACTTCAATGACCACGTTTGAAGGCGGTCCCCAGGAATGGCGGGCAACCTCCAGTCCTGTGATCGTATGGCTAGGTGCGCTCATGATACCGCTGCTTAAGATAGCAGCAGGCGTCTTGTGCCTGGCGGGCGCAATGAAGATGTGGGCGGCGCGCAAGCTTGACGCATCGGCATTCGCCAGGTCTAAGGAATTTGCCCTCTCGGGGTGTGCTGTCGCCATGATTTTGTTGTTTGGCGGCTGGATCGTACTCGCCGAAACCTGGTTTGAGTTGTGGCGCTCCGACGCATTGCGCGAGGCTGCGCTGCAATCCGCGTTTCGATACGGGGGAATGATCACCTTGATCGCGCTTTTAGTAGCAGCCAGGGACGACTGAACCTGCTGTTGTTATCGCACCGGTGCCGGCCTAGTCCTGCATGAACTTATCGAACTGCGCCTGGTAGTCCGGGTGCCAACGTGACAGCGGCGGGCGATTCTCAATCAGGTCTCCCATGGCCCAACTCATACGCTTGTTGTCCGTCTCCCGGGTGGTGTCATTGTCAGGACACAGTATATAGAAATCCCCATTGGCCAGAGATTGAGACATAAAGGCTATAACCTGCGTTGCTGTCCAGGCCCCTTCAGGTTTTTCCGGGACGAACGCCTTGATCATGCCGGTATAAGTAAACCCGGGCACCAGCAGGTGAGCGCTCAACTGGCAGCCCTCGGTGCTCCTGAGTTCGTGCTGCAGGGCCTCGGTGACCGCTTTTACGCCGGCTTTGCTAACGTTGTAGGCAGGGTTGCCGGGTGGTGTGGTGATACCCTGCTTGGAGCCGGTATTGATGATAAGTCCGGGAGTCTCCTGCCTGATCATGCCGGGCACGAAGGTGTGAATACCATTGATCACGCCCCAGAGGTTGGTCTCTATGACAGTCTTCCATGCCTCGTAACTGCTCCAGCTGCCGCACTGCCTGGCGACGCCCGCGTTATTCATCAGCACATCGACACGGCCATAGCGCCCGTAGGCTTTTTCCCTGAGTTTTTCAACGGAGGGCAGGTGGGATACGTCGG
This sequence comes from uncultured Gammaproteobacteria bacterium, assembly GCA_963765545.1. Lineage (GTDB taxonomy): Bacteria > Pseudomonadota > Gammaproteobacteria > Pseudomonadales > Halieaceae > JARRPM01. Next base: position 520,949 of record CAVXWW010000008.1, read on the forward strand.
TAACAACCGTCAATATGTCGCCCAGTTCCTCGCGCGCGGTTTCCAGTTTGCCCGGGTCAACATCCGCGATACAGACGTCCATGCCGATTGATTTGTAGTATTGCGCAGCGGCCAGTCCAATGCCGTCGGCGCCTCCGGTAATGACAGCGACGTTGCCTGGAATGAGGGCGGGGTGTTGCTTCATGGGTGGTTTCTCCAGCTCAGTTTAACTTGCGCCTCGAAGGTCAGATCGGGTATCCATTCGCCTGTAGCTGAAAAATAGCCCCTGGCGTAATGTTAGTCCACGTCTATCACGATCTTGCCGCGGGCGCGGCCCGTCTCCGAATAGCGTATCGCATCTGGCACATCTGCCAGCGAGTAGTGCCTGTCTATGGCGGGCGTCACCTGGCCGTCCTGCATCATGCCCGCCAGCACCACCAGGTCGGGCCCATTGAGTAAGGCCATAAGAACGATAAACTCTTCATCGGCGAAAGGGGACAAAAGCAGTGCCTGCAAGGGGTTTTTGAGCGGCCCTACCCAGTTGCCGCTGGGCCCCCCCACCATGACCAGTTTGCCGCCCGGGACCAGGGCACGCCTGTTGTCCGAGGGAGAGTGATTCCCGACATTATCGATAATCACGTCGTACTGTATATCGCCCTGGGTGTAGTTTGCCTTTCGGTAGTCGATGGTATGGTCCGCACCCAGCGAGCGGACCAACTCGGTATTGCGCTCACTGCAGACCCCGGTCACCTCCGCACCCAGCGCCTTCGCGATCTGCACTGCGAAGGTACCCACGCCGCCCGACGCGCCGTTGATGAGTACTCTCATGCCTGGGGTGACCTGGCCCTTGTCGCGCAGGGCCTGCAGTGCAGACAGGCCCGCTATGGGCACAGCCGCGGCCTGCGCAAAGCTTGCGCCGGGTGGCTTGAGGGCTATGGCGCCCTGTTCCCGCACCGCCACGTACTCACCAAAAGCACCTGTTCTGCCGCCGAATACCTCATCGCCGGGTTTGAATTGCGTCACCGCCGCCCCGACCGCTTCGACTGACCCCGCAAAGTCCACCCCGAACCTGTCTTCTGAAGGTTTTCCTATGCCGGAGCTCAGGCGCATGAAATAGGGTGAGCCTCGCATGTAATGCCAGTCCAGCGGATTCACCGAGGCCGCATGTACCTTTACCAGCACCTCGTTCGGTCCCGGCAGGGGCTTTTCAACGCCTTCCAGAGCGAGTACATCCGGCGAACCGTAGCAGCGGTAGACAATGGCCTGTACCAGCCCCGTGTTACCGCTTGCTGCCGGGGCCGGTTCACAGGCGGCGTTGTGGCTGAGAACAGCGGCCAGCGCGATAACAGCAACCCCGAAAATGACCAGGACGGTATTGAGCACCTTGTAGCGAAGTTTCATTATTCGGTCCTGTTTGTATTGAGTCGCAGTTAGTGGTTAAAACTGTGGTTCACCGCCGTGGGTGCCCAGGTAGTGGGAACTCAGGTTGGGGCGGGCCTCCAGCTGTTCGTTGATCTCGAAAACGCGCTCGTAGTTGGTGTCCTTGATCAGCCATTTGCCGTCCACCTTGAGATAGCGGTCCCAGTAAATAGCGGTGCCAAAGGTCTTGGCATTGTGGTTCAGGATCCACATGTTGTCCTCAAGATACCAGATGGCAGTGGCCTCGGTCTCGCTTAACATCTGGATTTCCGGGTGGTGGGCGTTGTGCTGGCCCACCGCCTCTCGGCTGAACGACACGCCGATATTATTAACGTAGTCCTGTCGGCCCTGTACTTTCCACTCATAGGTGCCGCCGATGAAGTGTACGCTCACATCCTCATGGAATAGCGTGGCCAGCTCCTCCAGGTTGGCGGTATCCACGCAGCGGAAGTAAGCGTACTTGAGCTGCCGTATCGCCTCCATATCCATCAGGCGCTGAATATCACGGCGCATCTCCTCGATGCCGCCGGTAGAGGCCTCCAGCGGTATGCCAGGGGTGATCCCAAGGTTTTGCTTGCTAAGTACCTGCCGTTCTTTATTCATGACGGTCGCTCTTTTTAGGGCTGCTGATGGAGTGTAGTGGCCTCCAGGGAGTGTTTCACTGTGACATCTTCACAGTTGGAGGCCATGCGATTGTACCCATTGGGGCCATCCACTAGAATGCGCACCCTTTCCTCTCGTCGCATAACAACAAGCTCCTCGCCGATTGGTCCATCTATTTGAGCCGCCCGTTCGCCTTGAATCCGGGTGTGGCGGCGATAGCCCGTTGAGAGCACGACATGTTTGAGTTTCACCCCAGTAAAGTTGCGACTGTAAAAAACGACGTACTGTCAGGCCTCACGGTGGCCCTGGCATTGGTGCCGGAGGCGGTGGCATTTGCCTTCGTGGCCGGTGTTGAGCCGCTGGTTGGCCTCTACGCTGCGTTTATGGTCGGCCTGATTACGGCCTGCATCGGTGGTCGTCCTGGCATGATCTCCGGTGCTACCGGTGCCCTGGCGGTCGTCATGGTTACCCTGGTGGCAGACCACGGGGTGGAATACCTGTTTGCCACCGTGGTACTGATGGGTTTTTTGCAGATAGCGGCCGGCGTCACCAAACTGGGCAAGTTCATACGGATGGTGCCTCACCCGGTGATGCTGGGCTTCGTCAATGGCCTGGCCATTGTGATTTTCCTGGCCCAGCTCAACCAGTTTGGCGTGGACGGCCAGCCCGGTTGGCTGGACGGTACCTTCATGCAGGGCACCATTCTCGACGTGGCCTGGCTGGAGGGCGCGCAGCTCTACATGCTGCTGGGTCTGGTGTGCGCCACCATGTTGATCATTCATTTCCTGCCGCGCTATACCAATGCCCTACCCTCATCGCTGGTGGCCATCGTGGTGGTGAGCCTGCTGGTATTCGGCCTCGACCTGGATACCCGGGTGGTGGGTGACATCGCCTCTATCAAGGGCGGGCTGCCGTCATTTCACATACCGTCCGTGCCACTGAACTTTGAAACCCTGGCGATTATCTTTCCCTATGCCGTGGTACTGGCTGCCATTGGCCTGATCGAGTCCTTACTCACCTTGCGCCTGGTCGACGAAATCACTGAGAGCCGCGGCCATGGCAACCGCGAATGTGTCGCGCAGGGTATCGCCAACACGACAACAGGGCTGTTTGGCGGTATGGGCGGCTGCGCGATGATAGGCCAGAGCATGATCAACGTTAACTCTGGCGGCCGCGGGCGCCTGTCCGGTATTACCGCGGCCCTGTGCCTGCTGTTGTTTATCCTGGTGGCATCGCCCCTGATTGAGCAGATTCCGCTGGCGGCGCTGATAGGGGTGATGTTTATCGTGGTGATCGGCACCTTCGAATGGAGTAGCTTTCGGGTGATCCGCAAGGTGCCGCGCAGTGACGCGCTGGTGCTGGTGTTGGTATCGGCCGTTACCGTGGCGACCGACCTGGCCATGGCGGTAGTGGTCGGTGTGATCGTATCGGCCCTGGTGTTTGCCTGGGAACACGCCAAGTATATTCGCATCGAGGCGCGCGAGGACCACAAGGGCTCTACCGTCTACGCGGTAACAGGCCCCCTGTTTTTCGGCTCAGTGTCGTCTTTCCTGGATCGGTTTGACCCGCAAAAAGATAACGATGATGTGGTGATTGATTTCGCCCGCTCAAGGGTGGCGGATCACTCGGGCCTGGAGGCTATCGATACCCTGGCTGATCGCTACCTCAGCGCCGGTAAAACGCTGCACCTGGTGCATTTGAGCGAAGAGTGCCGGCGTCTGCTGCGCAGGGCGGGCAATCTGGTGGAGGTCAATGTGATTGAAGACCCCAGGTATTTCGTGGCGGATGATATGCTCGGCTGAGTAAGCTGACTCCCCGGCGCAAGGCCGGGGCTTAGTCCCCGCTTTGATTCTCCAGGTTGCGTTCCACCGCGTCCAGGAAGCCATACATATCCACCACGGTTTCCGAGTCCGGGTCCAGGGTCTTGCCCTTGAGGTCGCCGGTGATAATCCCCTGGTCAACTGTATCGATGAGCGCCTTTTTCAGGCCCTGTGAATAACTTGCCAGCGCCTCGTTGCCCTCGCGCTGGGCCAGGGTTTCCAGCGCATTTGCCACCGCGTATATCAACGCCGACGAATTGAAATGGGCCTCCTTGCCTTCGGTTTCCAGGTACTTCAGGTACAGGTCGTGCGCGGTGCCGTGGGGCGCCTCGTACAGCATGGTTCCGTCTTTGCTCTCGATGATCGAGCTGGCGGTGGCCAGACTGCCTCCCAGGGCGGCGGAAATGTCGGAAAAAATATCGCCGTCCAGGTTCTGGGCCGGGTACAGCGCGCTTCTGGGCGGGTCGGTAATCATTTTTTTCAGTTGGCTGGACGGCCGCATGATCATGAAAGAGGGCGGCCGGGTTCCCGACTTGGCCAGTTCGTGGCGCACGTCAGTAATGGCGGTACTGAACACCTCGTCGTACTCCATGTACTCGCGTTTCAGGCCAAAATACACTTCCTTGCTATTGTGGGAGGCGTCCCGAAAGACCTGGCTCACCCAGTCCGTTATCGCCTGCAGGTCGTTTGACATCAGCAGCACGGGATCATTTTTCTTTACCGTGCGGGCGTGCTTTTCAGTGCCATCGACAATCACCTTGAGAATGCCGTCTTCCTCCATCGGCAGATTGAAGCTGCCATACTGGTCACCGCCCCCCGCGCTCATTCGTGACAGGGATACGTGGTGCTTGCGGTTGGGGATGCCGTAGCGCTTCAGCTCTCCGACCAGTTTGTAGAGTTTCCTGCCGGTGGTATTGTCAGGTACGCCCCACAGGGCGCGTTCAGGCGGGTTGGCCACAATACGCGCCGCCTGTGCGTCAATCAGTTCGTAGTGATAGTTGAGCCCGGCCTGCTTGAAGCGCTCCCGGTAGTTGGCGCTGTAGATGTTTTCAATAGCCGTGCGCATAACCCCGTCATAGCCCGGAATCACGGTGTCTTTCAAGCCCAGGTAGGCGTCTCGCTTCTCCTCCAGCGCGCGCTGGAAGAAATCGTGGGCCCAGGTGATTACGTCGTCGATGTCATTGGTAGCAAGCAGCCAGGGGTCGCCCTTTTTTATGGTGCGCCGGTGCAGCTCAGTCGGGTCACCGCTGGCACCAACGAAAATGAGCTTGAGGACCCCGGTGTCCTTGGACAGTTCGTTGTAGCTGTGCTTTATGCCGCCACTGTCCATGGTCATCACTTCGATATCCCGCCCTATCCAGTCAGGGGGATTGATCTGCAGGTTGCGGAACTGGATATCCTCCCGGGTAATGTTGCCGCCTATTCCCTTGCGGATCGCGCCATTGGGCGACTTGGTCGCCAGCTTGTCCAGTTCCGCCTCGTTGATGTCCGGATGGCGGGCCAGCAGGTCATCCAGTTGCTGCCTGTTGACAGTCATGCCGGCGTTTTTTACGCCGACGCCATGGGTTTTCAGTGCGGCAATTGCATCCCGCACCGCCTCGCCGTTGGTGCACAGGCGATTCTCCGCGGTGAGGTCTATCTCTACCAGTTCCAGATCCAGGCGTGCGGTCACAAACTGTTCGAGAATCTTTTCGAAGGCGATTTGCGCCATTTCATCGCCATGCAGGACAACCAGTGGCTTCTGCACCTGAATTTTGCTGTTCATTCCTTCTCCCGGGGGGTGGCCCGCCGAGCGTCACGCGATCGGTCGGATACTGCTAAAAATATCAGAAGATATTATTTATCAGCACAATATGAAAGTACGACTTTGGTCTGGCCAGCATGAATCAGTGGAGAATTGCTCTGTTTCTGGCGTTTTTGGGGTTTGGTTCCAGTCAACGGGTCCGGGCGCCGGCAGGCTTCCCAGTCGCTCCACGTTATTCGCTTGATGAGAAGCCCGCCGGCACCCGGACCCTTGCATCGAGACGCTCCGAGACGGCACGAGGGAAATGAGTGGTCGCGGAGACGCTCTCACTGAATTTTCGAGATTGGAAGGGACAGGCACGCAACGAGGTCCCCGGCGGAATAGTGTTTCTCATAAAGCGAATCACGTGGAGCGACTGGGAAATACTATCCCGCCCGGGACCGCTGGAACGAACCAAACCGAACCAGAGATAAGCGGCAACAAGCACCGATCGACCCCCAAAGCCCGGGTAATGTGCGATGAACCGCAAAAGAGCGTCAGAGAACCGGACCCTGGTGTGGCTGTTGCGTCTTCAGGCGATGCTGTAATGCGCAGCAGTCTGGTCCAGGGCCTCGCCCAGTTTGTCGACCAGGATGTCGATCTCGGCGGTGCTGCAGATCAGCGGTGGCGCCATAATCATGGCATCCCCTGTCTGGCGCACCATCAGGCCATTGGCATTGGCCGAGTCCCGGCAAAAAACAGCGGCCTGGGAGTCCGGCGCCAGCCGTTCCCGGGAGCCCTTGTCCCGTACCAGTTCAACCGCCGCGAACATACCCAGGCCGCGTACCTCACCGACGATGGGGTGGTTCTGCAGTTCCTTCAGGCGCGCCTGGAAATGCGGTGCAATCTCGCTGGAGGCGTGCTCAATCACCTTGCTTTCGCGCAGAATATTGAGCGTGGCCAGGCCCGCGGCGCAGGCCACAGGGTGGCCGGAATAGGTCAGTCCGTGGGCAAACTCCCCGCCGTGGCCCAGCAGTACATCGGCAACCTTGTCGCCAACCATCACCCCGCCCAACGGTATGTAACCATTGGTGACAGCCTTGGCAAAGGTCATCAGGTCGGGTTTCAGGTCATAGGTTTCGCAGCCGAACCAGTTGCCGGTGCGGCCGAAGCCACAGATCACCTCGTCCATGATCAGCAGGATGTCGCGCTCGTTGCAGATGCGGCGAATTTCGGGCCAGTAGCTGTCGGGTGGCACGATGACGCCACCCGCACCCTGTACGGGTTCCGCGATAAAGGCGGCAACCTTGTCTTCTCCCAGCTCATCTATCTTGGCCTCCAGCTCCCGGGCCACCCGGATACCGAACTCCTCCCGGCTCTCTTCGCCGCCTTCCGCAAACCAGTGGGGCTGGTTGATATGGTGAATGTACTCCAGTCCCCTGGTCTGGTCGTGCATGGCACTCATACCGCCAAGAGAGCCCGCCGCGATAGTTGATCCGTGGTAGGCATTCTTGCGGCTGATGATATGGGTTTTCTCCGGCTTGCCGAGCAGGTCGTAGTAACGTTGCACCAGGCGCAGGTTGGTGTCGTTGGCCTCGGAGCCGGAGTTGGTGAAAAACGCGTGGTTGAACTGCCCCGGCGTAATCTCGGCCAGGGCCCGGGCCAGCTCCACGGCGGGCTGGTTCGAGCATTTGAAAAAGTTGTTGTAGAACGGCAGCTCATCGAGCTGGGCGCGAATAGCGTCCTTGATCGCCGCCTGACTGTAACCCAGGTTGCAGCACCACAGGCCTGACATGCCGTCCAGCATCTTGTTGCCGTCGCTGTCATAGATGTAGATGTGCTCAGCCCTGGAAACAATTCTCCCACCCTGCTTGCTATAATCCTGGAGGTCGGTGAAGGGGTGCAGGTGGTGAGCCTGATCCAGTTCCTTCAGTTGGCGAGTGTCTGCTTGCTTGTTCATTGAATCCTTCCTGTGATGTGCAGGGATGTCTTTGCGATAGATCTTACCCTGCGGTGTTATAGCTTTGTGTCCCGCGGCATTGTTAAATAGTGTGGCATAGTCGATAGACGAGTGAATTACCCCTAAAGTGGTGTTTTATCACTACCTTCGCAGGGAGCCGGGCAATGAGCGACAACAGCAATAACAGCCTGCAGGATTATCTGGCGAAACACCCCGACACCGAGATTGTGGAGATGATCCTGCCGGATATATGTGGCGGGCTGCGCGGCAAGTGGATCACCCGGGACAAGTTCGACAAATTGCTGGCCGGTGAGCTCAAGATGCCGCTCAGTTCCCTGGTGTGTGATGTCTTTGGCCGGGACGCGGAGGCCTGGGTATTCGATACCGGTGATGGCGACGGCTTTTGCGAGCCCGACATCCGCACCCTGGTGGGCGTACCCTGGCAGGCCCGCTCCATGGGCCAGGTGTTGGCATCGATGCGCCAGGTCGATGGCGAGCCCTGTACCTACGATAGCCGGCATATCTTGCGCACGCTGATGGCCCGCTTTGCTGACCTCGGCCTCACCCCTGTGGTGGCCACTGAGATGGAGTTTTACCTGCTCAGCGAAAAAGACGATCGGCTTGGCCGCCCCGTGCACACCCAGACCGACCGGGTTGGTGGGGCCCTAATGGCGGGCCAGACCTACAGCGTCGAGACGATGGCAGGTATGGCGGAGCTGATGCATGATATTCGCGATGCCTGCCGGGTGCAGGGCCTGCCGGTCGATACCCTGATCAAGGAGTCGGCACCATCACAATACGAGATTAATCTGCACCATTGCCCCGATGCGCTGGCGGCGGCGGATCAGGCGGTGATGCTCAAGCGCGCGATCAGGGCAGTGGCGCTTAACCACGGTATGCGTGCAACGTTCATGGCCAAGCCATTCGGAGAATTGGCGGGGAATGGCATGCACGTGCATTGCAGCCTGCTGGACAGGGATGGCAACAATGCATTTGCGGGTGACAGCGGGCAGGGCAATACCCTGCTGCGGGAAGCGGTAGCTGGTTGCCTCGCAACCATGAGCGAGGCCATGTTGCTGTTTGCACCAAACCTGAATTCCTATCGGCGATTCCAGCGCGGCACGCACGCGCCCATGGCGCCGTGCTGGGGCTACGAAAACCGTACGGTGTCGGTGCGAGTTCCCGCCGATACCGTATCAGCAACCCGCCTCGAACACCGGGTGGCGGGCGCGGACGCCAATCCCTACCTCGTTATCGGGGCGATTCTGGGCGGCATACTGCACGGCCTGGAGGGCAAGTTACAGCCGCCGCCACCGGTGCAGGGCAATGCCTATGAGCTTGTCCCGCCCAGCCTTCCCCGGCACTGGCCGGAGGCGCTGGCGACATTTTCCGACTCCGACTTCGTAGAGCGGGCTTTTGGTCGTGAGTTCAGGCATGTTTACGCTGTGCTGAAGCAGCAGGAGCTGGACGCGTTTGATCGCCAGGTAACACCGATGGAATACGATGCCTGCCTGTAGTCCCGACCGCCACCGCACCGGCAATACTGTGAGTGACAATCATGAGTGAGAACGACTTTCCATTTGCCGACACCTCCATCTACGCCAATGTGTTCAGTTACCTGGGTTTGCCCCTGAGCCGTGATTACACATCCGATGCAGTCGATGCGGTGGTGATGGGTATTCCCTTCGACCTGGGCACGAGCGGACGCGCCGGCGCTCGCAGCGGGCCCAGTGCTGTGCGCCAGGCCAGTGCCAACCTGCGCTGGGAAGAGCAGCGCTGGCCCTGGGGTTTCTCCCTGGGTGAGCGCCTCAACGCGATTGATATTGGCGATTTGCAGTACAGCTTTGGCGATACCGAGGACATGCTGGCGAGGGTGGAAGCTGAGGCCGCGGCGATCACGGGCGCCGGCAAGACCCTGGTAAGCATGGGCGGAGATCACTTTGTCACCCTGCCGCTGCTGCGTGGTCATGCCCGAACCCATGGCAAGTTGGCCCTTATCCACTTTGATGCGCACACCGACACCTATGAGGAAGATGAAAAATACAGCCACGGCTGTATGTTTTATCGCGCACCCCGGGAGGGTTTGATTGACCCCTCACATTCGGCCCAGGTTGGTATTCGCACCGATTATGAGCGTGAGGGGCATGGTTTCCTGGTGATTGATGCGGAACAGGCCAACGAACAGTCCGTCGCCGATACGGTAGCCGCCATTCGTGCCAGGGTGGGTGATATGCCGGCCTACCTGACCTTTGATATCGACTGCCTGGACCCCGCGTTCGCGCCGGGTACCGGTACGCCCGTCGTGGGCGGGCTGAGCAGTTCAAGGGCCATGCACATCCTGCGCGGCCTGGCCGATCTCAATATCGTCGGCTTTGACGTGGTTGAGGTCGCCCCGGCCTACGATCACGCCGATTTGACGGCACTGGCCGGCGCCTCGCTGGCGCTGGAATTTTTGTATATGCGAGCCAGCCGGAACTACCGCGCGGTCCCCGGTTTCAGGTAGGGCAGCAGTGGGTCTCCGCCATCGTAATTACCTGCGCTCATCACGGAATCCAGAAACAGGTAGAACAGCTCCGCCTGGGAGCTGACTTCCAGTTTGGAGTAGGCGTGCTTGCGGTGCAGCTTGACGGTTTCCATTGAGATCGACAGCTTTAGTGCGAGTGTCTTGGTGCTGTGCCCGTGCAGTACCAGATTGATCACCTGCGCCTCTCGCTCGGTCAGCAGGCTGCTGCCAAATGAGTTCAATGCCGCATTCAACTGGCCGCGCAGGTTCACGCCCCTGGAGGGAACACCGGCTTCGGCCCAGTGCTGTTGGCATAGCAGGTCTACCGTGGGGCGGATATCCTGCAGGGTTGCCAGCTCAGACTTGGTAAACAGGGTGCGGGGCCGGCGCTTGCCCAGGGCGATATTAATGAAGCCCTGTCCGCCAATAGGTATCAGGTAGCCGCACTCGTCCTGGTAGCCGCAGTGAAGATACCAGCTTTTGTAGTATTCGCTGCTTTTGAAGTCCCTGGGTGCCAGGTCGCGCAGCCGGAAGACGCCCCACTCCCGGTCCCGGGTGGCCGCGAGATAGAACGGGTCGAGTAAGAATGCACTTTTGACATACACATCGAGCGTTGATCTCCCCGAATCCGGAGGCACCTCGAAGTACTCCACAACCGGCAGGTCTGTTCCCGGGTACACGATGACCGTGGCGTCGTCGCAGTGCACCAGTTGCCTGAGCATAGCCACCAGCAGGTGGGGGAAATCGCCACTGCCAACTGCCGGAATCAGCCGGGCAAGATGGTCACTGAAGTGGGCGAGGGACTGCATCGGATAGTTGCCGTTATGTCCGGGGCATGAGCAGGCCATCATAGCTTGAATCAGGCATAAAAAAAGGCCTCCGAAGAGGCCTTTGGTGCTTACTGCCGGGTCTTGTTAGCGCGAGCCGGGGTCGGACAATGTTTCCATAACTTCTTCCAGGGAGAAACTGGCCGCCTTCTGGCGCGGCGGGTAGTCCTTGAATGTCGTCAGGAACTGGCCGACGTAATCCTGTGCCGGTACCAGCAGGTAGGCCCTGTCTATCAGCCAGTCGTAATAGGTATTCGAAGTGAGCTGCGAGCGTTCATAGGGATCGCGGCGCAAATTGAATATCAGCGGCAGACGCAGCGGGACGAAAGGCTCCGCCCAGGCTTGCAGGGTGCCCTCTACGCGCTGTTCCATGAAGATCAGCTTCCAGTCGTCGTAGCGCAGGGCGGTCAGGTCTCCGTCGTCCGAGAAGTAGAAAATCTCGTGACGAGGCGTTTCCTTGGCCTTGCCCGTCAGGAACGGCAGGAAGTTGTAGCCGTCCAGGTGGACCTTGTAGTTGCGGCCAATGGCGCTGTAACCGGTGAGCAGTTTTTCCTTGATCTTCGGCTCGCCAGCGGCAGCCAGGAAGGTGGGCAGCCAGTCCATGTGGTGCATGATCTCATTGGATACCGAACCGGCCTCGATTTTGCCGGGCCAGCGCACCATGGAGGGTACCCGCCAACCGCCTTCCCAGTTGGTGTTTTTCTCACCGCGGAAGGGTGTCATGGCCGCGTCTGGCCAGGTATTCATGTGCGGGCCGTTGTCCGTCGAGTAAAACACGATGGTGTTGTCGGCAATGCCCAGGTCGTCCAGTTGCTTGAGGAACTGGCCTATATGGGCGTCGTGCTCCAGCATTCCGGCGGTGTATTCATCCGCGTTGGGGTATTCCTTCAGGGTTTTTGCCATCTGGGCGTCGCTGACATGGGTGCGAAAATGCATCCGGGTGCCGCTCCACCACACGAAGAACGGCTTTTTGTCCTTGGCGGCTTTTGCGATGAACTTCATGGCCGCGGCGGAGGTTTCGTCATCGACGACTTCCATACGGGCCTTGGTGAGAGGCCCGGTGTCTTCTATTTTGCCGTCAGCAGATGAGCGGATGACGCCCCGGGGGCCGTATTTCTTGCGGAATTCCGGATTTTTGGGGTAATCATAGTTTTCTGGTTCTTCCTCGGCATTGAGATGGTACAGGTTGCCGAAAAACTCGTCGAAACCGTGGTTGGTGGGCAGCATTGAATCCTTGTCGCCCAGGTGATTCTTGCCAAACTGACCGGTCACATAGCCCTGTGCTTTCAACAGACCCGCAATGGTAGGATCTTCCACCTGCATTCCCAGCTCCGCGCCGGGCAGACCAACCTTGCTCAGGCCGGTGCGAAAGACCGATTGTCCCATGATGAAAGAGGACCGGCCTGCGGTGCAGCTTTGCTCCCCGTAATAATCGGTAAAGAGCATGCCCTCTTTGGCGATGCGGTCTATATTGGGTGTGCGGTAGCCCATCACGCCCATGCTGTAGGCGCTGATGTTTGACTGTCCTACATCGTCACCCCAGATAACCAGGATATTGGGTTTGTCGGCGGCATTGGCCAGGGCCGATGCCATCACGGCGAAGCCCAGCAGCAGGCTGCGCAGCGATCGGCTGTAGCGCCCGCCGGTACTAGCCGTGCCGCCGCGGAAGCGGGAAATGAGTGGTTTAGCCATATTCAGGAGTCCTCGGGTGTTGGATGGTACGGGTGATTCCAAGCAACGATACGAAATTGGTTGTGGAACAGTTAACAGTACAGCAGGCTATCGGTATAATTCCAATAACTTTATAGCCATCAAGTGATAACAAAAAATTATGAAGCTTACATTGCGTCAATTTGCTCACGTCGAAGCATTGGCACGCCACCGTAATTTCAGTCGGGCCGCGGCAGAGTTGAATGTTACCCAGCCTGCGCTTACCCGCAGCGTCAAGACACTGGAAGCCACCCTGGACATAGCGCTGTTTGATCGTCTTTCATCCGGGCTGGAAATCACACCGGCGGGAGAGTTGTTTCTCGAGGGCGCGCGACGCGTGCTCGCTGAGTCCGCGGACCTGGAAAAGGCGATGGCCGGGCACATGGGGCTTACCGAAGGTTCATTGGTGATTTCGACCGGGCCGTATCCAGGTGATGGTCTCGTGCCCGATGCGGTGGCCGCGGTCATATCGCGTTTTCCCGGTATCGCCTGCCGGGTGCGCGAGGTGGACTGGACCGAGGTGGCGGGCCATCTGCTGACCCGCGAATCGGATGTCGCTATGGCGGATTTCGGTGATGTGGCCGACGACGACCGGTTTGAGACCGAGCCCCTGATCAGTGACCCGCTGTATTTTATGTGCCGTGGAGATCACCCCCTGGCTGGGCCCGGCACCATCGAATTTTCCCGCATGCTCTCTTTTCCATTGGTGGGTAACCGGATGCCGGGGCGTGTTGCCAGGGATCTGAGCCGGGCGGCAGCCGCAGGTAACGAGGGCGCGGCGAACCAGTTTAAGGTCAGCGTGGAAATGGCTACTTTTGCGGCAACCAAGCGCCTGGTCATGGCAAGCGACAGCATCACCCTGGCGCCTCTCATCCAGGCAGAGGCGGAGCTGTATGCCGGTAGTCTGCGTATTATGCACACGCGGGCTGCCCCATCGCGCCTCAACTCGGGCATTATCACGCTCAAGGGGCGCAGCTTGAGCCCTGCTGCCAGTGTTTTTGTCGAAGAGGCGCGCCGTATCAAGGCCGATATGGACAGGCGAGCAGCGCTGCTGGCAGAGCGTTTCAATGTGCATTAGCCTTTCCGGCAGGGTGCGCCCTGGCGGGGTGATGTGTTTGCGCCATTTGTGCTGGCAGATATCGATGGTTATCTTACAGCGAGTTTGGTGGCAAGCTTAGCGGTCAGTAATGTTCAGGAGGAAGTCATGGCGTTTGCAAAAACAGCACGTGAATATCCCGCAACCGAGCGTTGCGTCAATGGCGTTACCCATTTCGGTGACGCCCCCGAGTGGATCTATCAACTCGACAACCCGTATCTGCACGGGGTCTATGCGCCGACTGTTGATGAATTGAGTGTGGATGGGTTGCCGGTAGAGGGGGAGTTGCCGGCAGACCTCGTGGGTGGCTATTTTCGCAATGGGCCGAATCCGGTGTACCAGCCGAAAAACCGCTACCACCCGTTTGATGGCGACGGCATGGTGCACGGCGTGTATTTTCGTGATGGCAAGGCGACCTATCGCAACCGCTATGTCCAGACCCTTTCCCGTGCCCAGGAGCAAGTGGATGGCAGGTCGGTATCTCCGGGGGTGATGGGCCCCTTCGACTACAGCGTCTCTCCCTTTGGGATCAAAGATACATCAAATACCGACGTGTTCTGGTACAACGGCGATCTTGTGACCCTGTGGTACAACGCGGGTCACCCCTACCTGCTGGACAGCCAGACCCTGGCGACCCGGGGCTACTGTGAGTTGCAGGGGCGACAGCAGCAACGCATGTCAGCCCATTCGCGGGTGGACTGGAACACGGGAGAACTGCTGTTCTTTGACTATGGCGATGAGCCGCCGTTCATGACATTTGGTGTGGCGGATCCCACTGGCAGCCTGCTGCATGAGGTGGCCATCGACCTGCCCGGTCCGCGCCTGCCCCACGACATAGGCTTCACGACTAACTACGCCATCCTGCACGACCTGCCGTTTTTCCACGACATGAATGTGCTGCGGCGGCATAACTACCGCGTACTGACTTTCCACAGGGATGTGCCCACCCGGTTTGGCATTATTCCGCGCCGGGGGCAGGGTTCTGAGGTACGCTGGTTCGAGTGCGAACCCTGCTACATCCTGCATGTCACCAATTGCTGGGAAGAGGGCGACTGGGTGGTGATGGACGGCTGCCGGTCACGCAACCCCATGCCCGACACACAGCCGGGTGAGGGAGAGCTGGCATCCATGCTGGCCTATATGCGCCTGGAGGCGAACGCCTACCGCTGGCGTTTCAACCTGAAAACCGGCGAGGTGCTGGAGGGCGACATTGACGACCTGAATACGGAATTCAACAAATCCAACCCCATTTTCCACGGGGTGCGCAGCAAGTATGCGTATCACCAGCGCATTCCATTGCTGCATGAGGGTGGCCATACCCTGCGCTTTACCGGGCTGGTCAAGTACAACAATGATACAGGCGAGCGCAGCCAGTGGGACTATGGCCCAGGGGTGTTTGGCAGCGAAGCGGTATTCGCGCCCCGGCCGGGGGCTGATCGCAGCTGTGCAGAGGATGATGGTTACGTGATCACCCTGACCACCGATAGCAACAACTGGCAATCCGATTGCCTGGTATTTGACGCAACAGATATCACCACGGGGCCCGTGTGTCGGGTGCGCCTGCCCCACAGGGTCCCGTTCGGCTTCCACGCCACCTGGGCCCGGGGCGAGGATCTGTACCGCGACTAGCGGTCTGCATGAGCGGGCGTCTTTCGCACAGCCCTTTCCGGGTGTGGGTCAGGGCGTAACATCCCGTACGATTTCAATTGCGGTCACCCGGGCGAGTTTGCCCGTGGGGTTGAGTTTACGCATTTCGGGAATCATTGCGGAGAGTTCGGCCTCCCGGTTGCCCGGTGCCGGGTGGGTGCTCAGGAACTCGGGCGGCGCATCACCACCCTGGGCGCCCATCTTCTGCCACAGTGTGACCGCCGCGTCGGGGTCGTAGCCCGCGCGCACCGCCAACTCCATGCCGATTTTGTCTGCCTCTGATTCCGCCGTGCGACTATTGGGGAGCTCCAGTGCCAGTTTGGCGGCCATGGCGCCCCCCGCCATGGTTGCCATCGGCCTGTCGGACATGACGCCAACGGCGATGACGCCAACGGAGGTGGCCATGGAGCGGGACATGCGCTCCGCGGTGTGATTGGCCAGGGCATGGGAGATCTCGTGGCCCATGATCTGGGCGAACTCCGCATCCGTAAGCTTCAGCTTTTCAAACAGCCCGGTGTAAACCGCCATGCGCCCGCCTGCCATACACCAGGCATTGACCGTATTCGGGTCGTCGATGATCGCCACGCTCCACTCCCACTTGGCGGTATTGGGGTACATCACAATGGCCTCGGTGACCAGGCGCCCGGTGATAGTGGCCACGCGGTCCGCCATTTTGGGGTCATCAAGTAGTTTGTTTTCCTTGTCCAGGTCACTGACCGTGCTCAGGTAGGCCTGCTTCGACTGAACAATGGCCGCATCGGGGGAAATCAGCATCAGCTGGCGGCGCCCGGTGGGGCTGGTGGCACAGGCGGTCAGCAGCGCCAGCGCGAGAACGGGAATAAAAAGCTTTTTCATAGTCAGCCCAGAGCGTTCGTCAAACAGGTTCAATCAGTTGGACCGCATATATTACTGAAGATTTCGCCGACTTGCCTGCGATCTTGTCGAGGTGTTCCTGGCATCCCCGCCAGGCCGGTGGGTGCGTCAGAAGGGCAGCCCCTCATCAATATTATGATTTGATTCAGCCGGGGTAGGCATTTGCTCCGTGTGGTGAACCCCGTTGATCTCAGCCTGTATCGCCTTCGCCGCCTCGGGCGTTTCGTAAAATTGCGAGTACCATTTGCGACCCAGGCGGAAAGGGCCATCGGTTTTCAGCTGCATTATCTTGATTGCGGGACGCTTGTGCTTCCAGACATTGAAGTCGGCGCCAAAGGCCACCAGGGCACCTGCCTGGGCTTCTTTTGCAGTGGCGCGATCGGCGTCGGTGGCCTCACTGGCGCTGCCGCGGAACAGGCAGCCGTGCCAGCACTTGACGACCCCGTCTTCAACCGGGGTGTTGGCAATGAGCTCATAGATCTCATTGCCGGCAAAGACCTGTTTGGACAGCAGGATGCCCGGCCCGGTATACCAGGTAGAGGTATAGAGGTAGGTCTCATACAGTTGCATCGGACCGCCCTGACGCTGGATGCAGATATGGTCCTTGTACTCGTTTTCGAAATATTCGCTGGGCGCGCCGTGGGTGGGGCCCAGGTGGCGCACGTCAGCCATATTGTCGAGGATTTCCTGGGGGTGGATGGGCAGCTCTCCCAGGTGGTCCAGTTCCCAGTTTACCCACTGGGGGTCATCCCACTGCGGCAGGAAAGGCACCTCATAGTCCGGTTCGCGTCCGTCGGGGTCGAACCAGGCCATCACACAGCCCATGTTATCGACCACCGGGTAGGAGCGGATGGAGGCAGACTTGGGGCAGGGTCCATCAGAGTAGGGGATGTCATCGACCTCGCCGGCGGCATTGTAACGCCAGCCGTGATACGGACAGCGAATGGAGTCGCCCTCTATCTGCTCGCCGTTCTTGACGATCATGGCGCTGGTGCTGGCGGTCAGGTGCGTTCCCATGTGGGCGCAGTAAGCGTCGAGCATGACGGGTTTGCCGCTTTCGCCTCGGTACAGCGCGAGGTCCTGTCCGAAGAATCTTACGGCCATTGGGCCCTGGTCGAGCTCACTGCTCTCGGCGACGATAAACCAGCCCCGTGGGAATGTGTTGGGGCCCAGCCCGTATTCAGCAGCGGTTGCCATAGTGGATTATCTCCATGATTGTAAGCAGGGCCAGTATAGTCCTCTCTCGGGCAGGGGGAATTGTCCAACGGGCTGCGCCGGGCAAGGAGTGCCCGGCGGCTTAACTATTTAACTTCCGGCAATGAATTTGTGACTTCATCAGGGGGATGCATGCGGTTGAATTGGCGGCCCAGGTAGATTCCTGTGCAAGCCCACAACGCCGCCACGCAGGCTCCGACCACCGCGACGGCAGCCAGGCCCAGTCCCAGGCCCTGGGTGAGTCCGGTGAAAGCCCAGGCGTTGAGCATGTCCCCGCCCCGGTAAATCACGATGTCGATCACCGGTTTTGCCTTGAACCGGGTTTCCCGGTCGACTGCGGTAAAGAGAATTTCACGCGCCGGGCGGGAGATGGCGTAATTACCGATGCGGCGAATGACCTGCACACTGACTGCCACCGCAACCACCGGCGTTGACGCCAGCATCAACATGCCGCCCACCATCAGTACCGGTATGCTGGCCAGGGTAAAAGGCAAGCCCAGGTGTTTCGCAATTCGGCCAGTGGCAAATGCGCCGATCACTACCGTGAGTATATTGACGACCAGGTCCATGCTGGCCCAGATGCGGGAGCGGGTCTCTATGTCGTAGTCCGCCAGCAGGTTTTTCAGTTCAAAATAGACAAAGGAGCCGATAAAGGTATAGAAGAAGATAAACAGGCCGATAAACAGCAGGTAGCGGCTGTTGAGAAACTCGCTGAA
Source organism: uncultured Gammaproteobacteria bacterium (assembly GCA_963765545.1). GTDB lineage: Bacteria > Pseudomonadota > Gammaproteobacteria > Pseudomonadales > Halieaceae > JARRPM01. Next base: position 539,040 of record CAVXWW010000008.1, read on the forward strand.
GCCGGCCAGTGCGCCACCGCCGATATTGTCGAAGGCGGCGCGATCTGCCGCCACCGCCTCGTTGTGCAGGTCGCTGCGCTTGAGGCCCTGCAGCCAGATGATCAGTATCGGGGCCAGGGCGATCAGGCCGGCCGCCACCAGTAGCAACGGGTCCGTACCTATGTCGCCTACCATTAGCGTGGCAAGTGCCGGCCCGGCAATACCGCCAACACTTGCCCCCGCCCCGATAAAGCCGAACAACCGGGTGGCCTGGGGTCTGGAGAAGGTATCCGCCATAAAACTCCAGAAGACGGAGATGTGGAACAGGCTGAAAAGGCTCACCCAGACATAGAAGGCCTTATCCAGCAGCACCTGGTGCGCCAGGGTCTGGGTGCCCGCGTAGAACAGCAGGAAACTCAGGGCAAACAGGCCGTATACCGACGGCACCAGCCGGCGTATGTTGATCCGGGCTACCGCCGCGCCGTAGAGCGATACCGCAACAGCACTGAGGATGAAGGTGAGAGTCCACAACCAGCTCACTTCCGCGTCGGTCCAGTCGCTTGCCATGGCATCCCGCACCGGGCGCAGGATGTAGTAGGAGCCCATCAGGATCAGCACAAGGCAAAATGATGCCAGGGTAGCTCTGACCTCGTGGGCCTCTATGTCGCAAGCCCGGGACAGAACGCGTTGCAAAGGGTTCGTCATCCGCGCTACAACTTCTCGAAAATAGTGATCATGTCGGCTCGCTGTTGCTCCGTTGGCACCGCGCCGTAGTTTGCCAGCATGTTGTCGACCATGTGGTTGACGCTGGCGGTGGCGGGGATGATGCTGGTCACGGCCGGATGACCGAGGATGAATTTCAGGTAGAACTGGCCCCAGCTGCTGCAACCCAGTTCAGCCGCCAGCGCGGGCAGGTCCTTGCCCCGGGATTTGCTGAACAGGGCGCCGCGCTGGTAGGGGCGGTTGATCATGGTGGCGATGCCGCGTTCTGCGGCCACTGGCAGCAATTTCTGTTCCGCCGTGCGGTCTTCAATGTTGTAGCTGAACTGGGCGAAGTCGATGGGCTCGCTGCGCATCACTTTCAGAAATTCCTCGTGATCACGACCGTGGGACGTGGTGATGCCGATATAGCGCACCTTGCCTTCGGCTTTCCATGTCTTGAGTGTGTCCAGGTGAGTTTGCCAATCCTGCAGGTTGTGTACGGCTATCAGGTCGAAGCGCTCCACGTTCATGCGGCGCGCGGACTCTTCCATCTGGGCAATACCCTGCTGGCGGCCGGTGGTCCAGACCTTGGTGGCTGCAAACAGTTTGGGCTGCTCGGGCATGGCGCGAAGTATGTCGCCAACCCGGGTTTCCGCATTGCCGTACATGGGCGAGGAGTCAATCACGGTGCCGCCCCCGGCAAAGAAGGCCTGCAATACCGCCTGCAGGGCTGCCAGCGACTCTGTATCGCCCTCGGTGTCGAATGTGCGGGAGGTACCCATCCCCATTACCGGGATCAGTTCTCCCGAGCTGGGGATGGCGCGCTGGATAAGGTTTAGCGGCCCTGTACCCGGGGGCAGGCTTGCAGCCCGCAATCCCAGTGACTGGCCGGCCATTATGGCAGCACTCATTTGCAGAATATGACGACGCTTGATCATGACCTGGCACCTGCGCTTTTTCCGGGGCTGAAAACCAAGTCAGTGTTTCAGGCGCGACCGCCGGGGTCAAGGTGATTACAGTGCAGGCGATAAACCGTTCAGCTGCTGGCCAGCATCCACTTGCGCAGGCGATTGGAGTCCCCGAAGGGGGTCAGCTTGCCGAAAGAATTGAGCAGTACGATGGAAATCTCCTCGCCGTCGATATTAGCCATCATCACCAGGCAGCGACCCGCGTCGCGAATAAAACCGGTCTTGCTCAGCTCGATATCCCAGTCGGCGTTTTTCAGCAGGCGATTGGTGTTGCCGTAGCTCAGCGGGCCCCGTCGGGTGTAGGGCTGGACCTCTTCTTTGATCGTGGTGGTGGACTGGGTGATCAGCGGGTAGGTCCGGGCGGCAGCAATCATTCTGGACAGGTCGCTGGCGGTGGAGAGGTTTTCCGTGCGCAGGCCCGCGGGGTCGGAGAACCTGCTGTTGTTCATACCCAGTGCCCTGGCCTTTTTGTTCATTTGCGCAAGAAAGTTATCCATGCCGCCCGGGTAAGTGCGTCCCAGCGCCATGGCGGCGCGGTTTTCCGATGACATCAGGGCCAGCAGAATCAGCTCGCGCCGGGTAAGGGTGGCGCCGACTTCCAGCCGGGAGCCCGTCATGCGGATGAGGTCGCGGTCGGCGTTTCTAATGGTCAGCTTTTCATTCAGGTCCAGCTCCGCATCCAGTACCACCATGGCTGTCATCAACTTGGTAATGGACGCGATGGAGCGAACCGTGTCGACGTCCTTGCCGAAGATCATGTTGCCCTCGCTGTCGAGCACGATGGCAGAGGCGGATCTCAGGTCGGGGTCACCGGGCAGGGCGACAAATTTTGATGCGTCGGCTTTAGCTGCTGCCGGAATGGCGGCGGCTAATACCAGTACCAGCGAAAGTACTCGAGTAATGCGCATGGTGTCGATTGTCCCCTGCTTTATTGTTCTTTGGTTTGCTGTGCGACGGCCACTGCCCCGGGCTCTTGTCGCCTGTGCCTAGTTTGCACCAACCGAAGAAATTGCGCCACATTTCAGCGCCTGGCGCATTTCATTTTGGTTAGCCTGGTTCGCATTCGGCACCTGCCGATACCCTCAGCAGTCCGCGAAAGGCTCTACTGGCGGTGGCGTCGCCGGATAACACCCGGCAGACATCACTGGCGATAGGCATTTCCACGTTGAATTTTTGCGCCAGGGCCATCACCGCCGGGGCACTCTTGGCACCCTCGGCAACCATGACCATCTCGTCGACAATGTCCTGCATATCCCTGCCCTTGCCAAGCTCAACCCCGACATGGCGGTTGCGGCTCTGAGGGCTGGTGCAGGTTGCAATCATGTCACCCATGCCGGCCAGTCCCGCAAACGTTTCTGCGCGCCCACCCATGGCGACCCCCAGCCGGGTAACTTCCGCGAGGCCACGGGTGATCAGGGCAGAGCGCGTATTATCACCGGCGCCCTGGCCATCCCCCATACCAACCGCGATGGCGATGATATTTTTAAGTATCCCGCCCAGCTCACAGCCGATCACGTCGTTGTTGGTGTAGACCCGGAACAGGCCACTCTTAAAGATCGATTGCAGTTCCCGCACGATGATGTCGTCCTCCATCGCGATGACGCTGGCAGCTGCCTGCCCTGCCATGATCTCCCGCGCCAGGTTGGGTCCGGTGAGTACGCCCACCGGGTGTCCCGGCATAACCTCGGTGATGATTTCAGTCATTCGCATATGACTGTCTTTCTCCAGGCCCTTGGTCAGGCTGATCACCGGCACCCAGGCCCGGATATGTTGTTTGACTTCGCTCAGTACGCTGCGGAAGTTCTGCGAGGGAATGCCCATGACGATGACGTCAGCGCCGCTAACCGCCTCGGCGATGTCATTGGTGGCGACCAGCTTGTCGGGTATCGATGCCCCCGGCAGGTAGGTGCTGTTGGTGTGAGCACTGTTGATTTCCTCGACGGTGGCCGCGTTGCGAGCCCATAGGGTTACCGGTACGTTGCGGGTCACCAGTGAGGCCACGGTGGTTCCCCAGGAACCGCCCCCGAGAACGGCGACTTTTAGATCGGTCATTATTATTTCTCCATTAAGGTGCCGCGAATTGATACAACCAGTGCCCGGATCAGTTCCAGGCGGCGCAACACGTCGCGAATTTCCCGTGCCAGTGCCTTGCGTCCCTCGGCGATTTCAGTGCCACCACCGACGGTCAGCTTCCTGTGTTCGGCCATCTTGAAGCCGTTTTTGAACAGTAGCTTACCGATAGAGGCGGGGCTGCTGATGCGGCGCTGCAAATAGGCCTGGTGCCCCAGCTTGAGGGATTGCGTGACGCACTGCTCCTCGGTCAGCTCCTCCGCGCTGTCCATGCGTGCCAACAGTTCCGCCACAACAGAGTAGGCCTCCGCGTAAGTGAGCAGCGTGGCGTGAGAGACCAGCAACAGCATATTGTTCTGCAGCTGCAGGAAACCCGGAGCGCCCTGCTGTATCAGCTCCTCCCAGTCTTGTGCATAGCGGGCCAGTTCCTCGTGAATCTGCTCGTGGAAGACCTCGGTGGGGGCGTAAAAGAACTCGAATTTGAACAGGTCGCGCAGTTTGTCTACTTCACTCCAGAATATCTCCAGCGCAGCGGAACCCTCGGTTTCGCTGGTTTTCAGCAAGGCGAGCTCGATAATGGCCTTGTTCACAAAAAAATGAATGATGGTGTTGCGGTAGTAGCTGGCAACGGCATGCTGCTCCTGCTCGATGGCATACACTACTTCAGGGCCTTCGTCGTAACGGGTGACCATGCCCTCGTCGATCATGATGCCCAGCAAGCCCTCCATCTGATCGGCATAGGCGCGATCGAAGTCGGCGGAAATGCGCAGCTGCCGGGCCTCCGCCCAGGCCAGCAGGACGTCCAGCTCCCGCACGACCTCGTCTTCGGTAAGTGCGCCCGGAGACGCTCCCAGCAGGCTCATGGTGACCAGGGAGGGAAAGGTGATGGGGGTGACGTGATTGGCTTCCACGGCCACTTCAAAGGCGATCTTTGACAGGGCCAGTTTGTCGTCCGGGTGGGGTGCTTCTGCCAGCACCACCGGCTCGCCTATGTCCATGTACACTTTGCCCATGGGTCGGGCGAGGCTGCGGATATAGCCGATGAACCAGCGCAACGATTCCGCGCCCTTGCCTCGCCCTGTCTGTTCGGTGGCGTATTCCTCGACATCGCGTATCAGGTCGTAACTGATCGAGATCGGAATGATATGAATATTGCTTGCGTCGGTTGCATGGCAGGCTTCCAGCACATATTTAAGCAGACCATAGCGCGGTGGCATGAGTTTTCCCATGCGTGAACGGGTACCCTCGAAGGCCCAGTTCATGGGAAAGCGCTTTTCCATCAGGTAGCCGATGTAATGGCGCAGGGTGATCTTGTACAGCTCATTGTCCTGGAAGCTGCGCTTGATAAAGATGGCGCCGGCGCGATGTAACAGGAAACCCAGACCCGGGAAGTTCATGTTCGCGCCACCGAACATATGGGGCATGGGAAAGTCGTTGTCATACAGGACCTTGGGTACCACCATGCCGTCCAGGTAGGTCTTGTGTGTCCACAGCAACATGGCCGGGTTGTCCCTCACCACCTGGCGCATCTTCTCCACGGCAGCCTGGTCGTAGACGATCTTCTCCTCATAGCCAAGGCCCAGGCAAAACTTGTTGAATCTTGCATAGAAGTCCAGCCAGAAGGTGCTGGGCCTCGACACCATCTCGTCCATATAGCCTTCTGCTTCTGCCATCAGTTCCGTCTTGGGTTTACCGCTTGCTGCGGCAAGTGTTGCCACTGCCTCGTTAAAGGCCGGGCTGGCATTGAGGCTGGCGGCAACGTGGCGCGGCACCTTGTAACGACCGCCCTGCAGGCGTCGCTCCGCGATGTCCAGTACCAGGGCTGCCTGGCGACCCACAAACTCGGCGAATTCGAGCTGGGCATCGCCACCCTCACTGTTGTGGTGCTGCTCAAAGCGGTGGCGAAGATTAGCGACGGAGTCTGGCGCGCCGGCAATCAGTCGCATCCGCTGGGGTGATTCGTTGAGGATAGCGCGACCGCGCCTGGCACTGGGATGCCGGGGGTCACCAAAGATCAGGTTGCGCAAGCGGGGGCCGGAATCGATATCCTCCTGCGATGGCAGCCAGGCGACGCGAAGGGGCGCTACCAGCGTATCGGCGGGCAGGGCCAGGGCTATAACCAGCTGGGCGCTGTCGATTTTTTTGCGGTCGTCCCCCAATTCCAGGCAAATTTGCGGCGCGTCAAATTCCTCGCTACCGTTGGGGCAGTGATGATGAATCCACTGACGGAGCAGGTCGGCTTCGAAGCCGTTGCGACTGTCAAGGATGAATAACACCCGTTGCCCGTTTCTGGTTGGCCATGGGTTGCTCTGCCCATACTTGGCGGTCAGATCCACCTGGCTCAGCTCCTGGCTTTTTTATTAGTAGTTTTGGATTTCGCTTTTCCTCGTGTCGAAGTCCCGGCTCTCGTGGCGGTCCGCTTATTGGTGGGTACGCGTTTTGCGGTGGCTTTTTTCCCGGTGGTCTTTGTGGTTTTGGCCTTTGCTGCGGGCTTCGATTTTGTTCTAACTTTTGTTTTTGGTTTTGGTTTTGGTTTTGGTTTTGGTTTTGGTTTTGCTTTCTTGCTGGTAGTGGGTTTCTTTTTAGCTGCAGCGCCTTTTTTCGCCGCGGGGCCTTTCTTCCTGGGTGTGTCTTTCTTTTTAGGGGTGTCTTTAGGCGCAGGGGCTTCCTCAGGCTGACCCAGGGCGCGGGCGAACATATTGCGTACGTCGCGTACGTGGTTTTCCAGGTCTGCGACGCGCCAGCTGGCGGTGTCGACCGGAGGCAGCACCTGCACATCTACCGTGGCCGAGCGAAAGACGAAGTCCCCCTTGGGTGCGACGTCGCCGGCATTGCGAATCACTATGGGCACTATGGGAACGCCGGCCTGCATTGCCAGGTGGAAAGCGCCTTTCTTGAAGGGTGCCAGCCGTGGCGAAACTGTGCGTGTCCCCTCGGGTGCCAGCACCACCGATTTGCCGTCCTGCTTCATGGCTTCCACCAGGGGGGTCATTGAGTCGATGGCGCTCTTTGCATTCGCCCTGTCAATGAATACCACGCCACCCAGTTCCAGTACCTTGCCAAGAATGGGTGTCTCTTTCTTGATCTCCTGTTTGCCAACCCCGGCGATATCCCGGCGCAGCAGCTTGGCGATTATGATTACGTCCGCCTTGCTCTGGTGGTTGAAGATGAACACGGCGGGGCGGTGCGACCACAGGTGTTTTTCGCCCGCGACCTGCAGGTCCATACCAATGATCGCGCTGGCGGTGTCCGCGAACAGTGAGAACGAAAAATTCTGTGACTCCCGGCGGGAACCGGTCAGTGCAAGGATGGGTAGGCCAGCCACAAAAGATGAGACCAGGCTGCTGGTCGCGGCGACCGAGCGAATGTACTGGCTGACGCGAGGGCGGCCGCGGCTGCCGAAACGGACGATGGGCCAGCCGCGCTGGCCGGCTATCTTTTCCAGTTTGCCGTTTGGATTGAGCGCTCTCGCCTGGCCGACGCGCTCCAGCAACAGCAGGTCATCGGTGCTGTCGGAGTAGAAAAAACTGCTATCGAGATCGGCGCCCGTGCGCTGGGCGAGGTCCTCGGCGGCATCCACTTTGCCCTGGCCAAAGCACAGTGGTGTGACAGCCTTGCCGGTAAACTTTCCTTTGCTGACTTCGAGGTGGCTGCACAGAACGTGCTCGATATTCAGGTCAGCGGCCGCTGGTTCGACCTGGTAGGGCGTGGCTGAGGATATGATGGCCACAGTATGTCCCTTGGCGATATGGGCTTCCACCAGCGCGCGGGATTCGGGGTAGATCAGCCTCGCTATCTGGCGCGTGTAGAGCTGCTCGCCAACCTCCCTGTAACTGTCTTCTTCTATGCCGCGCATAAACTGTGCGTTAACGGCCATCATGCCGGAAAAGCCAAGGTTGCCCAGGCCGAAACTGGCCATTGCAGAGACGATCTCCGCCAGCTGGCGCGGGGACAGGTCGCCACGCTTGACCTGCTCCCGAATAAAGGAGGTCGCGGAATAGCCCGCGATGATGGTGCCGTCAAAATCAAAAATAGCGGCGATGTCTGGGCCGCTGGGTGCTGCCTCGATGTCCTTGAGGAGTGTCTGGATGGTGGTCATGGTTGCTCCTTTAATTATTCACAGAGCATAGCGCATTATCTATGGTGGCGTGACACAAACGGGACAGGTGGTGGTCTGCCTGCGGAGAAACTCATCGCACAGTGCCTGGGTTGCCTGGGTTACTGGAGCAGTGTTCTGTTGCTGGGTTTGGTTCTGGTCAGCGGGTTCGGGCGCCGGCAGGCTTCCCAGTCGCTCCACGTGATTCGCTTGATGAGAAACACTTTCCCGCCCGGGACCGTTAGACCGAACCGAACCAAAGACCAAAACAGGAACAAGCATCGATAAACTTGAGGACGACATCGCCCGAGGATATGCGACAAGGCAAAAAAAAAGCCGCCGGGCCAAGGACCGCGACGGCGTTTCAGGGGTAAAGCTATTTTTGTTTTCTACCCAGGTGTTTTTTTTCCGGTCCGCTACCGAAACACGTCCCCTGGCCCCCAATCATCTCTGACAAATGTTGGTGTGCTTCCCCTAAGCAAGTCGAGCGGTGTCTGGTGCCAACCCACCATCACGTAGTTGGTGTGTTATCTGCCGCTACACCCCCAGTATAGGGAGAGAGCTGGAAAGCACAAGAAATTACTAGATGATATTTTGCTATATCATCCCATAACTTATAGTTATTTTATTAAAGAGTTGTCAGCCCGGAGTGCCCCATAGAGTTACACTGGCGTTTTGGATGACCTGGCAAGGCTGAAAGCTATGAACATGCAACGCAGGCAATTTCTTGGTTTGACAGCGGTGGGGGCCGGCACAGTGCTACTTGCCGGCTGCGACAGCGACAAGCCCGTAGTTTCCCTGGACACCCGGTTTCCGATTGGGCCTTTTGGGGCCGACTCTACAGCAGAAGAAGTGACAGCCGACCTGGACCTCACTGGCCTTACTGCCCTGGTCACCGGTTGTAACTCCGGCCTGGGCTACGAGACCATGCGAGTGCTCGCCCTGCGTGGTGCCCACGTCATCGGCACCGGGCGCACCCTGGAAAAGGCCACCGTGGCCTGTGATTCGGTCAGCGGAAAAACCACGCCCGTTGCGCTTGACCTGGCTGATTTTGACTCCGTGGCCGCTTGCGCGGCCAGGGTGCGGGAAATGGATGTCCGCCTGGATATGCTGATCTGCAATGCAGGCATCAATACCTTCGGGGAGCTCGAGTTGGTCAACGGTGTGGAAAAAATGTTTGTGGTCAACTACCTGGGGCATTTTGTACTGGTTGATCAACTGTTACCGATGATGCTGGCGGCGGGTTCGGGGCGCATCGTGCACGTGGGCAGTCGCTCGGGGTATCGGCAGGCACCCGCAGTGGGTATCGACTTTGACAACCTGCGTGGTGAGGGCGCATTTGACCCCGGTGAAGCTTATGGTCGCTCCAAGCTGGCCAACGCGCTGTTTTCCCTTGCTCTGGCCGAAAAGCTGGAAGGTACCGGTGTGACCTCGAATGTGGTGCACCCCGGGCTGGTAAAAACTGATATTGCCCGCACGGCACCGGCCCTGCTCAGGGTGGCCTTTGATTGGGTGGGACCATTGATTGCCAAGACGCCCGCCCAGGGCGCAGCCACCCAGGTTTATGTGGCAACAAGCCCTGCGCTGGCCGGCGTCAATGGCGCTTACTTTGAGGATTGCAATCCGGTGACCGTCAGCGGCGACCACCATATGTTTGATAGCGCGATGGCCCTGCGCCTCTGGTCCGAGGCACAGGGTATGACGGCGGGTTACCTGGGCTGACGTTGGTCGGTGAAATCAGGGTGCCTTGCGAAACAGCAGGGTCATGCGGTCTGACTCCCCGATGGCCTCCATCTTTGCGCGCAGCTCAGGATCATCCTTGCTGGTGCTGAGCGAAGGCGGCAAACGCCATACGATGTCATTGGGTCCCGGTTTGTCCAGGGGATTCGCATTGATTTCGCTGCTGGCGACCAACTCGAAGCCGGCATTTTCAAACGCGGCGATCACCTCTGCTTCTACCAGGTAGCCGCGGCTGCCTTCGGTATCCGATGATTCGTCAGCGGCGGCTGTGCGGTGCTGCACCACGCCCACCATGCCGTCGGGTTTGAGCATACTGCGAATGGCAGAGAGCGCCTGGCTGAGGGTGCCGGCCTGGTCTTCAAAGCGATTGAGATTGTGCAGTCCGCGAATGATCAGAACCCTGTCCACAGTGCCGGTGAGGTCCGGTGATACCTGGTTGATTGTAAAGCTGGCCGTCTTGATGCCGTTGTCAGTAAAGCCTGCCACCATGCCGGGGAATTCGGCGGTAACCTGCTTGCGCGCGGCAATCCATTCCTCGGTGGCGTTGGGAAACAGGGGCCACATTCTGTCGGAGTAGTTAATTCCGTACAGGGTGCCCTCCGGCCCCAGATAGTTGGCCAGGATAGCTGTGTACCACCCTTTACCTGGCAGTAGCTCCGCGATTGTCATGCCCGGTTCAACCTGGAAAAATGCCAGTGTTTCGGCCGGGTGACGGGCGCTGTCCCTGGCCCGGTCCTCGGCGCTGCGCGATTCGATCACCTGCTGCAGGGCCGCCTCGTTATCGGCGGTGTCAGCTGCCAGGCAACCGCTCGCCACAAACAGGCTCATTGCCAGAATACTCGCGCTTTTCTTTAACATATCCAACTCCCAAAAAATGTTATAAACCAGGCTGGCCTGGTAACTCGTGTTCACTACACGTTTGTATCACACTGAGCGGTCTGCAACGACCTCCTTGTCTGTGCGGACTTATCTGTGCCGGAGTGTCGCTTGCCCGATTGCCACTCAGCCCGCCACGCTGCCTGCATCCGTGCTGTCGATTTCCACCATCTGGTTGCGTGGGTCATCGGTCTCCCAGTATCCCCGCAGCGCCAGCAGTTCGCCGGCATCGTTCACCTCGTAGGTAAATACGCCGTGCACCTTCTGTTGCATTGCCTTGCCCTCGCCCAGTTCGATGGTGACTGTCAGTACCACCTGGTTGGCTACCTCGTTGCCCGCGGCATAGGAGTCCAGTATATCGATATGGATGTTGGCAGGGGCGATAAAATTATCCCAGAATGCCTCCCGCGCCGCCGGGCCACGATGGCCCTTACCCTCCGGGTCAATCATCGACACGCCAATGGGGTCTTCGATAATGGCGTCCTGCGCATACAGGCCCAGCCAGCCCTCGCGATTTTTGCTGTGCACGTACTCGCGTGACAGCAGTGCCGCGCGGCGGGCCGGGTGTTCGTTCTCAAACATGGCTGTTATCTCCTGCTGGGGCCAGATATGGTCAGCGTGAAAGTGTACAAGTTTTTCCCGTGGGTCAACACCAGGCGGGGCTGACATGTCGCACCGCCAGGGCGGGTGTGAACAGATAAACTGGCACTTTCTCGGGTAAATTTGATTCGCGATCCCGCCGAAAAACCCTATGCTTCGCCACCGGACTACAACTGACGCGCCTTACTCTATGAAGACCTTTGCCACCGTTGCTTCGCTGCTGTTATCCACCGCCATGTTGCTTGTTGGCCACGGTATGCAGCTCACCTTGATGCCGCTGCGAGCCAGCGCCAATGGCCTGTCTGATTTTATGATAGGGATCAGCGCGTCGTGCTACTTCCTTGGCTTTATTGTGGGTTGCATCTGGGTGCCCAGGACTATCGCGAGTGTAGGGCATATCCGCAGCTTTGCGGTATTGGCGGCGGTCATGACCAGCGCCATTCTTTGCGCGGAATTACTGGATGACTGGCAGTTCCTGCTGCTGCTGCGCTTTCTTACCGGGGTCGCTATCTCCGGCCTGTATACGGTGATCGAGAGCTGGCTCAACGACCAGGCCACGGCCGAGACTCGCGGCCGTATACTATCGGTCTATACCTTCATTCTGTTGATATCCATGGCACTCGGTCAGGCCCTGATCAATGTTGGCCCGGTGGAATCCGCCACGCCCTTTGTGCTGGCCGCCGTATTTCTGACCCTGGCAATTGTCCCGGTGGGCTTGACCAGTCGGTTGGCGCCTGCGCCGGTAGAGGCGACCCATGTCGGTTTCAGCCTCTTGTACCGCCGCTCCCGTTCCGCCTTCGCAGGTGCGTTGTTGTCGGGGTTGGTGGTAGGCAGTTTCTGGTCCCTGGGAGCCGTCTTCGCCCGTGGCTACTCTGTATCCCAGGCGGATATCAGTTGGTTTATCAGTGCTGCCATTCTCGGTGGCGCCCTTTTGCAGTACCCCATCGGGATGCTGTCGGACCGTATTGATCGACGCAAGGTCATGTTGCTGTTGTGCCTCGGCGGGGCGCTTGCATCGTTGGCTGTTGCTGTCAGTGCGGGTCAGGCCTGGCATTTGCCTATGGTTTTTCTGTTCGGGGCGATGGTGATGCCTGTATATGCCATTTCCCTGGCGACCGCTGCAGATGTTGCGCAGGGCTCTGAGTTTGTGCAAATGGGTACATCAGTGCTAATGCTCAACGCGCTTGGTGCGCTGTCAGCACCACTGCTGCTGGGCAAGCTTATGACTGAGTTGGGCGCGCCTGTGCTGTTCTGGGCATTCTCCGCTATCTGCCTTGTGTTCATGGTCTATATCGCCTTTCAGCTGCGAGACGCACGAGCGGTCACCGTGTCCGAGCAATTGCCTTTTAATGCGGCTGCGTCTGAAGTGGCCCCTGGCAGTTTTGATCTTGACCCGCGCGCCCCGGAATACGTGCCGGAGGACGCGGCCCCGGCTGAAGGTCGCTAGCAGATCCCGGGCGTGCGCAGGGATCTCAGGGGGCCAGCTCCATAAAGCGCGACCACTTCTGCCGTGCGCCTATGACCCAACCGGGAGTGGACTCTCCCTCGCCGGCGTTTTCCAGCCGGGCGTGAGACCGGGCGATGTGACGCAGCTTGTCTTCCTGGCTCGCCTCCACATCAACCAGCAGGATATGCTTGCCCGAGCGCAGCTCCTGCTCAAAACGGCGGAAGTCCACGTGAGGCTCCTGTATGCCTATCAGTCCGCCCTCCCAGGTGCAAAAACCCAGGACAACGATGGACAGGAATATCGGCGGCAGCCAGGTATAGCTTTCGGTGAGACCTGACATCCAGAACAGCAGCAGTATCGCGGCCGCGCAGGCGACGCCCACCAGTGCCCCGCGCTCGGTGCCGTGCACCACATCTTTTTTGAGTACAGCTTCCACCTGGCTGAGCTGTTTCAGGGTCAGCCCGGCATCGTCATTGCTCAGGACGTGAACTTGTGGAGCGCAAACCCCGACCGTATCAAGCTCTCGCTCTATCGCGGCGAGATCATCCAGGTCATCGCTTATAAAGTAGTGGCGTTTCATTCCAGGTTCTCCCTGTTGTCATGTCAGTCCGGTGTTCCTGGCAGGTTTGCACATCACCGGCACACACCTTGTTCCAGAAGTAAGACAGCGGGTTTGCAGATTGATTAGCAGTGTCAGATAGATCTTTTTGCTTCTAGTGATGCCCTTCTTAGATTCCGGGGGGCTAAGCGGAAACGCGCCCATCGCACCGCCCCGGCGTCCAAGCCGGGCTGTTTTCATTACTTCAAATAAGTGGCTTGTCGATTTATTTCCGGGCCGTGACGCGCAATACTGGCCGCCATGTCGCCCACAGCCGCCGCGCAGCAACCCCGTCTCTGTCCCTCGCCCCTGACCGGGGCGCGTTGCATTGTGTTGCTGGGCCTGCTCCTGTTACTTGCATTGCTGCCGCGTCTTTACAGCGTGCAGCAGCTTGGCTGGCACTGGGATTACCCCGGTAGCTTTACCCTGGTCAACTTTGACGAGGCAGGCTCCTGCAGGGCAGCCCTGGGCGGTTTCAGCTATTCCACTTTTGTCGGGCGCCAGACTATTGCGATCGATCGTGCGCTGGGAGCCGGCCCACCACAGGGCATCAGCGGGGATGCTCGCGCGGCAAAAGCCTACTGCCAGGCCGCCCGTCATATCGCGGTGGCCAGGACCTACTCCGCGGTGAGCGGAGCACTCACCGCGGTGTTGATTGCCGTGACAGGCCTGCTGCTGGTGCCCGCCCGCCCGGGAGTGGGGTGGACTGCGGGTGTGCTGGTCGCCCTGTCGGGATTTCATATCAGTGAATCCCACAGTGGCACCGTTGATGCGCCCTCTACATTTTTTATCTATGCTTTTATCGCCCTGCTGGTATTTACACTAATGCGGGAGCGGCGTGGCCTGCTGTTTGCCAGTCCACTGCTGCTGATCCCCGCGATCTGGACCAAGTACTGGGTGTTTGCCGTTTTTGCCTACATCGCCCTGTTGCCGGCAAAGGCCTGGGATTATGTGACCCATGGCATGAGCCGGTCGCGCACTTTACTCGTTGCAGTGGCGACCGCGGTGCTGGCCGGTTGCATCGCCAACGCCGATTTCCAGCGAACGGGTTGGTATCCCCTGCTCGCGCTTTGGTACCTGGTGATTCCCTGGCGAAATGTACACCGGCCGATGGCAGTGTTCTGGCTGCTGTTGCCACCGCTGGTCTACCTGATATGCACCGTAGGCATTGTCGCCAGCTATACCACCGGGGGCATGACGGGCAGCTTCGGTACGGGTTACGCGGCGATAGGCTGGCACAAGTGGCTGCGCAACCTGGTTAATGTTCCGCTGGTACTGATTGTCGGTCTGGGTTTGCCCGCCTGCGCTTTCATTCCAGCAGGTATTGGTGCTGTGATCCGGGATAAAAGTCTGCCCCGCGCCTGGTTGTGCCTGTCGCCACTGCTGGTATTCGCGCTGTATATGGCCTTTGTCTCGCCGGTAACCTATTACCGGCACTATCTGCCACTGCTACCCGCGGCGGCCTTGCTTGCGGCACTCGGCCTCTACGCAGGCTCGTGGGCTAGACGGCGCTGGTTTATGGTGTTGTTCTTCGTGTGGCCCGCCCTGCTGGCTGTGGACCTGGTGGCGGACTACCACAGCGACCCGCGTATTGAGCTGCGCCAGTGGTATCGGGAGCATCCGGATGCGCAGGTTTTTTTCAGTTATTACGTGAGCCCGCCACCGGCCGCAATGCCCGGCAGTCGATTGTTTTCGCCGGAATACGCTGCCGGCGACGCCGGGCGTATGCGTCAGGCCCAGTACCTTATCCTGAGTGAGAACTGGTACGACACGGCTTTTGCCAATGAGCTGAATGGTCCTTTCATTAACGATCCTGCGCGGCTGGTAAAGACGCGTCCTGAGTACGCGCGGTTTTATCGGGACGCACTGGCAAATCGTCATCCGCATCTGGTGCAGGAAGAACTGATCGCGGTAAATAATTTTATGCCGGAGTTGGTGCTGCACCGGCAGTTTTATGGCACCTTCCAGTTGTTTGTCGGCGACCTGCGAATTTTTCGTGTGGTTGATTGATTAGCGCAATTGAGTGATGAGCTGCCCCTGTGATTGATGTCAACGGATTATCTCCAGAGCAACTGCTCAAAGCCCTGAATAGCGACGAGTGCGGGCTGAGCCAGGACGAAGCGGAACAAAGACAGCAGCAGTACGGGCTGAATCAGATCCGCTTTCATCGCAGTCGCTCGCCCTGGCGAATGTTATTGCAGGAATTCCTCGCACTGTTCCCCCTGCTTCTGCTCGCGGCGGCGGGCCTCGCGTTTTTTGCCAACCATCTTAGCCCCGGTGAGGGTTATGAGCTGATCGGCGCGGCGCTGCTTGTGGTTGTAGCTCTCAACGCCCTGGTATCATTTCTGCAGAACTACAAGGTTGAGAAGCTGATGTTATCGTTTCTTGACTACATCCCGCGGGAAGTTGTGCTGTTGCGCGATGGCGCCGAGCAGTCGCGGGATGCGAAGGAGGTTGTGCCTGGCGATATTCTGTTTGTCCAGGAGGGTGATAAAATTCCCGTGGACGGAGTACTGCTGGAGGGCGATCAGCTGGTGCTCGACGAGTCAATCCTCACGGGTGAGTCCGAGCCTGTGATCAAGTCGGTCCCGGACAGCAAAATAAGCGAGGACAATATTGTCAGTTCAGGGGCCACGGTACTAAAGGGCGGCGCGCGCCTCATCACTACCCGCACCGGGCGTTCCACCACAATCGGCTCGATTTCGGAACTGTCCCAGGGTGTCACCCAGGACCTTACGCCGATGCAGCGGGAGTTAAGCTATTTCGTGCGCCGCATCACCTGGCTGGCGTTGGGCATTGGTCTGTCTTTTTTTGCGATCGGCTTTTTCATCGGCAACCCGTTCTGGACCAACCTGATCTTTGCAATCGGGATCATCGTTGCCAATGTGCCCGAAGGTTTGTTGCCCACCGTCACCCTGGCGCTCACCCAGTCCTCGGTGCGTATGGGTAGGCACAACGCGCTGGTCAAGCATATTCTGTCAGTTGAGACCCTGGGTTCGACCACGGTGATCTGTACCGACAAGACCGGCACCCTGACCTGCAACAAGCTGCATGTGGAATCCCTGTATCTGGATTTCAGCGAAATCGACCTGAAAGATTGTACCGGCTATGAACGCCAATCGGCGGCCCGCCCGGCAACGGAAATTATGGCTTTGTGCAATGACGCTATCGCCACCAGCGATGGCGACAATATGCACGATGGCTTCCACGGCGATCCCACGGAGCTTGCGCTGGCGGAATTTGTCGATGACAGGGGCGGTTACGAACAGGTCCGCGAGCGTTTTGACGCGGTGAGCAGTCGCCCTTTTGACGCGGACCTGAAGTTTATGAGCGCGACCCACCGCACCAGTGACGGTGGACTCTACATGACGGTAAAAGGCGCGCCGGATGTGGTTATCGATCTCTGCAGCCGGGTTTACAGTCAGCAGCAGGAACGCGATCTGAGTGAGGACGAACGAACAGGCTTGAAAGATCAGGCCAATCATTACGCTGCCCAGGGCCTGCGAGTGCTGGCGCTGGCCTACCGGTTGGTGGATGCCCCTGATGCTGCGGAAGAGCAGTTGGTCTTTGTCGGTCTGGTGGCGATGGTCGACCCGCCCAGGCCCGAGGTGCCGGCTGCGGTGGCAGCGTGCCACAGCGCCGGTATCCGCGTTGTTGTCATGAGTGGTGACAAAGGTGAAACGGTCGATTATATCTCGCGCAAACTCGGCATCGTGCAGCGTTCCAGGGTGATCGAGGGTGACCAGCTGGCAGCCATGAGCCACACCGAGTTACTGGCGACCTTGCGCGACGAGCAAGTGGTGTTCGCCCGCATCGCCCCGGACCAGAAACTCACCATAGTCGAGGGCTTCAAGGAGCTGGGTGAGGTAGTTGCCGTGACAGGGGATGGTGTCAACGACGCTCCGGCGCTCAAACGGGCAGATATTGGCGTCGCCATGGGTCAGCGCGGTACCGATGTTGCCAAGGAGGCATCGGATATCATCCTGTTGGACGACAATTTCGCCACTATTGTGAAAGCCGTGGAGGAGGGGCGTGCTGTCTACGACAACATCAAGAAGTTCATTACCTATATACTCACCAGCAATATTCCCGAGATCCTGCCTTTTATCGCTTACGTGTTGTTGCCTATTCCACTACCGATTACCGTGGTGCAGATCCTGGCCATCGACCTGATCACCGATATCCTGCCCGCCATTGGCCTGGGCAACGAGCCGCCGGAGAAGGACGTGATGCTAAGGCCTCCACGGCGCCCGGATGAGCGACTGGTTAGCTACCGCACTTTTGTTCGCAGCTACGGCATTATCGGGCCCGCTGAGGCGGCCTTGTCATTCCTGGTTTTCTTTCTGCTGCTGGGGGCGGGAGGTTGGCAGTGGGCCGAACCTTTGCCTACAGATACCCTGCTGTACGGTCAGGCCACTGGAGGGTTCCTGGCGACCATTATTTTTTGCCAGATCGGCAATGTGCTGGCCTGCCGCACTAATCGCCAGAGTGCCTTGCCCTATCTGCTGCGCATGAATCTCTGGATCTGGGCAGGGTTACTTGTGGAGGCCCTTTTCATTCTCTCTATCTTGTATATCCCGGCCTTTCACCGATTCTTCACGACGGGCCCGCTGCCCTTGTGGGTGTGGGGCTTTATTTTGTTGGCACCGTGGCTGATTTTTGCCATCGAGGAACTGCGTAAGTGGCTGGTCAGGCGGGGTGTGCAGTGGCTGGCGGTGTAGCGCAATCGCTGCCCGGGCGCATTAGCGCGGGCAGGCTGTTGGTACTGGCTGCGGCGGGTGTGTTGTCCCTGTCCTTTGGCTATACCGAAATGGCCGGCTCCGATATGTGGTGGCATCTTGCGGCGGGCCGCGAGCTGCTGCAAACCGGCACCCTGTGGATGGTCGATGACTGGTCCTTTACCGCTCACGGCAAAGACTGGCTTAATCATGAGTGGTTGGCAGACCTCATCTACTATGGCTGGGTGAGCATCTGGGGCGTACCCAGCCTGGTGTACTGGAAATGGTTGGTCATTGTTGCCACATTCAGTACGCTTTTAGTTGTGCTTGCCCGTTCCAGCGGCAGTGCACTGGCTGCGCTGGTCTGCACGGGATTTGCCCTGGCCAATGCGGCACCTTTTCTGGATGTGCGGCCCCACCTTTATTCCCTGTTGGGTTTCAGCCTGCTGCTCCTGTTGCGTCTGCAACGCCCGGCCAGCACCTGGTTGCTGGCCGGGCTGTTTGTGCTGTGGGTCAATCTGCACGGGGGCTTTTTCTTTGGCCTCATGGCCCTGGGTATCCTCCTTTTTCCCTGGCGCCAACCCGGCGTGGTGGCGATCCGTGGCGCTGTGGTGGTGGGCGTTATTTGCTTACTGGCCTGCCTGCTCAATCCCTCCGGTTTCAAGGTGCTGCTTTACCCCCTGGCCTACGCGTTTGATGAGGCGTCGCCGTTTCGCGGTATTGGCGAATGGTTGCCTCCCTTCAAGCCCGGGGGTATCAGGTCGCCCCTGTTTTTCACCCTGATGTGGTTGCCGCTTGCCGGCCTTGCGTATCTGTTGCCTGGCGTTCGGCGCGCCCTGGATGTGCCCTGGGAGGGGATTGTACTGACCGCCCTGACCCTGGCCATGGCGCTCACCAGCCGGCGATTTATTCCGCTGTTCGGGATGTCGCTGGCGGTAATGCTCGCACCGCTGCTGGCGCTGTGCCTGCAAAGACTGCGGCTGGAGAAATTCAGCCCTGTGCTGGCCGGTATGGTCCTGTTGTATGGGCTGTACCGCCTGCTGCCCTATCCTGTGGAGTCGGGCCCGGCGTTTCACTACCTGACCGCGCAATACAGTTACCCGGTGGAAACGCTGAATTTTATGGAGGCAAACCGGCTGGAGGGCAATGTGTTCGCCTTGTGGAACTGGGGTGGCTACATCCACTGGCGCACCGACGGCGCCCTCAAAGTGTATGTGGACGGCAGGGCCGATACGATTTTTGATGACGACACCTACCTGCGCTATGTCACGGTGCTGGGCTCACGCCCGGGTTGGCTGGAGTTGGTCGAAGGTAGCGGTGCCGACTATATCCTTTGGCCTCACACGCGCGGGAAGGGGCGTGAGAAACTGCGGGAACTGGTGGCGACGGGGCGCTGGCAGCCGGTATATCGCGATGCGGTCTCCTGGTTGTTGATGAAAACTGCTGCGGCCGAACGTGACTGGGTGCCGTCTCCCGCCAGTCCCTGGCGCGACCTGGCGATGGCCGAAAACAGCAACCTGGCGCGGGAGGGTGACAAGGCGCTTCGCTATGCCCGGTCGGTGCGAGAGCTCATCCCCTGGCACAAGGGCGCCTGCAGCCTGCTGGTTACTATTCACAGGCAACAGGGGGATGAGGGGGCAGCCGAGGACGTGCTGGCTGACTGCCGCAGCTATTTTCCATCTGCCTACCTGCGCTGATCTCCATCGCCTACCCGCAAATCGGCCCCGGAAATAATCTGATGCCCGGCAGTTGAGCCAAATCGGGTAGGCGCTTATAATGCGCGTCCTCTGCAGGACCATAGCTCAGTTGGTTAGAGCGCTACCTTGACATGGTAGAGGTCGGCGGTTCGAATCCGCCTGGTCCTACCAATACCTCCCTCCTTGTATCCAGCCAATCCGCCCCACACCAGTTTGTAGACCGCGGTATGCGACGGTTTCACGCGCTTTGGACGCTTTTGTTGTGTCGGTTGGCCAGCTCCAGGTAGAGGGTCAGGGTGAAGAAGCCGATTGCAGGTGTCAGCTGCAGAAAGACCCTGTTCAATGAGGTGAAGTGTGCCGCCCCCGGGGCATTGTTGGTCATCAGGTAGAGTGTAAGGTAGAGCAGAACCGCAGATACCGTCACTACTGCCAGAGGCATCTGTTTATGTCCGTAAAATGGAGTAACTGCAATCGCTATCAAAAAGAGATAGACGAGAAAATGCCAATTGTCGTGCACCAGCGCGCTCAGGTAGATCGGAGACCAGCTTTCCGGGCGGTATTTAAGATTGATTCCTTCCAGTGTGTGACCCGCGATGGCCAGGTCTGTGGGCAGTTTCCAGAGCAGAAAAAACAGGGCAACGGCGAGCCCAGCCAGACACAAAAACCCCTTCCGCGTGCCTGCCATTACTAAAAGAATGCCCGGGAAAAGTGACAGAAACCAAAACAAACCCTCGTTCTTGACCAGCAGGCAGCAGGCTCCGGATAAAAGCGCCAGCATCAATTGCCATCGCGCCCTGGTCTGGCTCCAGCCGTACAGAGCTGCCACAGCGCTGAGATAGCAGGCGGCCAGCAGCAGGTCCGCGTAGCCCGCCAGTGCAACATGGATGTTCAGGTAGGGTAGTGACAACACCATGTAGGTGGCGGCGACCGCAACAGTCGCGCTTGCGCCTGCGAGTCTTGCCTGGCCATAGAATACAAGCCCCAGGGCAATCCATATCAGTATCCAGGGCAAATTGACCAGGCTGTTATGCCACTGGCCCAGGGCGATACTTGTCCAGGCCTGCAGCAACGGGGTGGCTATCGGGTAATCGGGGTGCATATTGGTGTATACCCCTTTTCCACCCAGCTCCAGCCAATCCTGCAGGGAAACGTAGGGGACGGTACTGCGCAGCTCAAAAAAGACTTTGGCTTGTTTGGTCCAATGCTGCTTCGCGTCCCAGGGCCAGACAGGGCGTGTCCCCACTTCCAGGCCAAGTGCGACCAGGCGACTGGCAAGCAGTAGCAGACAAAAAACGATGAAAACCTGCTGCAGTCGCGAAGCAACATGCTCTTCCTGAACTGCCAGTAAGATAGGGCTGGTCCCCCGGCGCCATGGAACCGCCCGTCCAGCGATTAGCAGTAACAGCGCTGTTACGCCAACGCTGTAAAGCGAAATGGGAATGCCAAGTAGCCCAAAGGCCTGCAAAATGACGGTTGTGGTCAACATGCCTAGTAGCCCACTGTAGCCGGCGATCAGATAAATCCTCGCAGGCGTTCCTGTCGGAATCAGTCTTCCGAGCCAGATCCACGCGGGGAGACAGGTAATAAGTAGGGCCGCAATCAGGTACAGGGCGCTCATCTACAATACCTCCAGCAGGGCGCCGAAACTATCTGCAAAGTGTTCACGTACAGCGAGGCGCCCACCATTTTCAAAATGGATGAAGCCGGTGTTGCGCTGATATTTGAGCTTGTTGGCCCTGAGCAGGACGATATAGTCGCCAGGCTGCAGGTATTCGGCTGCTGGCAGTTCAGGCCCGCGCCTGTGCCAGAAGGTGTTGTTAGGCGACATGTAATAGGCAGCGAGCATGGTGTGGTAGTCGTTACTTCCAGCAATAAACACCCTGGCGTCAGGCTCGCCGATAACCGCATGGGATGCGTCTGCGAATCGCACTATTACGGCATCATCTGATGCCAGCAGTTTCTGGTGGCTGTCCATGCCGCCGTACTGCGTCATGGTTGTGCTGACCTGTCGCCACAGCTTTATTTGCCACAGGGCATCCAGGGCCAGCCATGAGCAGAAAATGAGGAGTGCTGCCCCCCGGTAACTGGCTTTACGTCTGCGCAGCGCCGCATATAAGGTCAGTAGTAGCAGTGCCAGGCCGGCGAAAATCGGGACGGGGTATGGCCCCTGATTAAATGCACGGGTGCCGGTGTAGATGTTTACATCGACGGGTTTCCAGGGTTCAAAAAAGAGCCAGCTTTCCCGGGTCTCTTTCAGGAGGTCTGTGATGTCGGGCTTGAATATTCTGGCTTCCATCAGACTCACTTGCTGCCCGGGCATTAGCAGAAACCCGAGTTCCATCGAGGAGGCCGTACCGGACCATCCTTTTATTCCGCGCATGTCGATGCCAGGTTCCCGGTTGTCCAGTGGGCGAAACCCATGCTGGAATACTTCCGCGGAAGCGCTGGTGCGCCAGACGACGAAGATCTGGGGCGGAGGCTGGCCAGCAAATTTGAAGCTGACGCGATAATTTTTGTCGAGTGAGAGACCGTTGACGGGGATGCTGACCAGCACTTGTCCCTGCCTGTTCGGAGCCAGGGTGAGAGCGGTGTTTTTGGACAGGACTGAGCCTATTTCTGTCCTGATTTGCGTTGCGTTCCAGCTATTCCCGAAAGCAGCATATGAACTTGTGAGCAGTGCGCTAGCCAGCAGGAAACTTGTTAATATTTTTGGCAAATCGGGTTTCTCGTGAGACGGCTGCAGCAGCCTGTTGTTTCATGAGGGGGTGTGACTGGAGTTGACATCAAACCGGGGTCCTCATCCGATACTATTGCAGCACATGCCCGGTAGCGAACCTGATGTATGCCACAAGTAACTATTGTCGGTTCTGTGGGTCGACTGTGGACCTTTGTTTCAGGATATCATGGGGCCAGCCAACATAATATTATTCGGGAAATCTTTGAGAGCTGCATTGGATATGCGCTATAAAGCGCTTTGCGGGCTGCTGTTATTGGTCGCGGCCCCCTGGGTTGCCGCAGCAGACTCGGGTGGCAGGTCAGAGTCTGTTGTAGCGAGCTGCGATGACCCGCTGATATGAATGTCCTGCACCGGTAGCGACAATGCCAGGGCACTGCCCGGTCCAACCACTTGCAGAATTTCCTGCCATAGATCGCTGCGTGCACCCAGAAAGTCGGCATTCTCCACCCAGCAATACATTATCAACTCTACTCCCGATGCATCGGCGCCGGTCGCAAACACGGCGGGCGCAGGGTCGGCCTGCACTTTTGTATTGCTGGTGGCTACTGCCAGCAGTTGTGCCTTCGCGGCGTCCAGGTCTGAATCCGGTTTGACCCTGAGTGGAATCTCAATGCGCCGGTGTGGGGTGTAACTGAAATTCATGATCTTGGTGGCGACAATCATTGCATTGGGAATGAATACCAGGTTGCCGTCAAATGTGCGGATGGTGGTGTGGAAACTGGAAACGGCGTCCACCGTCCCTGTTACACCATGGGCCTGTACAACATGCCCCGGGATAAACGGCAGCTTGGGCAGGAAGGGAATAATGAAGTAAACCGCAACTGCCAGGAACAGCACTGCCAGGACCGCGACAGAACCGCTTGCGCCCAGGTCAAAGCCGGCTTGTTTGAGAACTGATATCCCGGTTAGCACGAACACAAGCACGTATAGGGTGCCGAAGATGACGCGCATCAGGCGTGGGTTCCTGACGAAGGGATAGATAAACCGTGAAGCGAGTTTGTGCAGGATAAAAACCGCCACCAGGCCGATCAGTATGGAGATCAGTGCGTCACTGATCAGGTAGCTGTACTCGCTAAGCTCCCCGGTCAGCCTGTCGGAGTGGTCCTGGATAAATTCGATTGGATTCCGTGACGAGTCTTCTGCTTCTGCTTGTGCTTGTGCCATGCCCGATGTCTCCAGTGGGTGCTGACCGGCTATGCCGGGCGCTATCGTTTGTTCGTATCGGCTATCAGCCAGAAAAAGCCAACCAGCCCGGCTATGGCTGATGCCAGCAGGATGCCGGTTTTAGCCATCAGCAGGCCTTCAGGCCGGCCTGCAAAACCCAGTTGGGCGATAAAGATTGACATGGTAAAGGCAATGCCGCCCCATAGCTCACGTTAGCATGACCGGGGCAGTCCCTCATACGGCCTGCAGGAAAGGTCCATCCACGCACAGGCGCCGGCCATCCGGGCTGGCACAGGCACCGCAGATGCCCACGCCGCACTTGGTCAGGTAATCGATCGCGCTGAAGATCTGGTCGTCGCGGCAAAACTCCCGCTGCACGGCAATGGCCGCGTGCACCATCGGCTGCGGACCGCAATTGTAGAAAATCAGCTGGTCGCGCTGGGCGGGCGTCATGCTCTCCAGGCGTTCGCGCAGCAACTCGGTCACCACGCCGTGGTAACCGGCGCTGCCGTCGTCAGTGGCGACATGAACCTCGGCGATCTGGCGGCACTCATCCAGAAAGTACAGGCGCTGTGCAGTGCGGGCGCCGGCGAAGACCTCCGCGTTGCCAAAGTCCCTGGCCACCTGGTAGACCGCAGCGAGCCCGGTACCGCCGGCGACCGCCATAATTTTCGCATCTTCGGGCGGGTCGACCGGAATACCGTGCGGCCCCCTGACATAAGCGCCGGTGCCTGGTACCAGGTCCATCAGGCCGTGGGTAAAAACGCCCACGTCGATCACGACCAGCGAGAAGGGATCGTCGGTCAGGGCTGAAAACGGTTTTTCACCCAGGCCGGGCACCCACAGGAAAACAAACTCACCCGCCTGTACGTTGATCTTGCGATCGAACACGAGAATGGTGATGTCCTCGCAGACGCGTCGGTTCTCCACCAGTGTGACGGGCTCGAAGCTCATATCGATGTCGTAGCGTATATGGCTCTCAGCGCGATTGCGGCCCTGTGCCAGATCGCTTGTCAGGGCCTTCAAATAGGCCTGGGTTTCGTCAGTGGTCTGGCCAATGAGGGCAGAGCCTATGCCGACAATGCCGGCGCCGGCGTCAAAATAGGCTCTCACATCATCCGCGCTGCTGACACCACCGCAACCGATGATGGGACGATCTGTGATAGCGGCAATTTCGCGTACGCATTTCAGGCCGATAGGGAGAATCCCCTTACCCGACATGCCGCCATTACCGTTGCTGAGTACCGCGTGGCCATGGGCGGACGTATAGCCCGGCCCCACCGTGTTGATGGCGCACAGGCCATCGGCACCGCCGGCGATCGCCGCACTGGCAATTTCGGCGATATCGGGTGTATTGGGGGTGAGCTTTGGAATCACCGGAATGTCCACCACGGCCTTGACCGCGGCGGTGATGTCTCGCACCAGGTCAGGATCCTGGCCCATGGCCATGCCGTAGCCGCTGGCATGCGGGCAGGACAGGTTCAACTCCAGGCCATCGGAAACGGGAGCCATTATCTTTGCCACTTCGACAAACTCTTCCAGGCTGCCGCCGAATATCGAAACCAGCAGGAACCGGTCAGCCGGCACCTTGAGGTCAGCCATCAGACGGGCAGATTGCTCTGCCCCTGGATTGGTCAGGCCCACCGCGTTGACGAAACAGCCCGGCGCATACTGGCTGAAAACCGGCTCGCGGTTGCCCATGCGAGGCTTGAGGCCGATACTTTTGGTGGTGACAACGCCCACCTCGGGCATGTGATCAAAAATATACTGTATGATCGGGGTTGCGGTGGTGACAATGCCCGAGGGGATGGTGAATGGGCCGGAGAGGGTTTTGCCGAAAAAGTCTGTGTTCAAGGTCGCTGGCTCGAGCTGGTTTGTGGGCCGCGCAAGTATACTGGTTTGACCCGGCTTAGACGACCTTATGCCCCTGTCTGGCTGGCACGACAGGGGCGTCGGGATCCCGGAATCTGCACTTTCTTTGCTTACAGCTGCGCCCTGTTCTGCTATAAAGTTATGAAATCAAACGATAAAGTGAATGTGTTGAGACCGCTGATCCTCATCGCCATATTCCTTTGCAGCGTACACGCGAGCGCGGGAAATTTCCCCCGACCGGCATCCCTGGAGCCGGCCGTCGAGTTCTGGACACAGGTCTACTCCGAGATAACAACCAACCAGGGCTATATCCACGACGCGGTAGATTTGTCGGTGGTGTATGAAACCCTGGAGTTCCCCACTTACGAGAGCAACAAGAAACGCGACAAGCGGGTAAAAATCGCCAGCTCGCGGGTTGAAAAAGCCCTGAAGGCTATAGCCGGTGGCAAGCGCAGCAAGCTCAGTGATACCGAGGCCAGGGTGCTTGCAGCCTGGCCCAAGGGCACATCGGCAACGGCATTCTCCCGAGCGGCTGGCAACGTCCGGTTCCAGCTGGGCCAGTCAAATCGATTCAAGGACGGGATGGTCCGTTCGGGGCAGTGGAAGCCGCATATTCGCCAGGTCCTGGCGGCCCACAATCTGCCGCCGGAACTGGAGGTGCTGCCTCATGTGGAGTCCTCCTTTAACCCCTCGGTCTGGTCCAAGGTCGCCGCGGCGGGCATGTGGCAGTTCATGCCGGCCACAGCGCGTAACTATATGCGCGTGGATCACGTGGTTGACGCCCGCCTCGACCCCTTTATTGCCACTGAGGGCGCGGCGAAACTGCTTGAGCGCAATTACGCTGTCACCGGCACCTGGCCGTTGGCTTTGACGAGTTACAATCACGGTACAACCGGGGTGCTCAGGGCGGCAAAGTCTGTGGGCACAAAGGACATCGGCGTGATTGTGCAGAACTACAGGGGCAAATATTTTGGCTTCGCCTCGCGCAATTTCTACGCCTCATTCCTGGCGGCACTGGATGTCGACCGGAATGCCGAGCGCTATTTCGGGCCGCTTCAACTGGATTCCCCCACCGCTTACGACACAGCCGTACTTGGCGATTATGTTCCCGCCACGGCACTGGCGCAGTCTGCCGGTATCAGCCTCGACCAGTTGCGCCAGCACAACCCGGCATTGCGTGACCTGGTCTGGACCGGTGAGAAACACATTCCCCAGGGCCACACTGTGCGGGTGCCCCGAGCGGAGCTGGATGAGCCGCTGGGTGAACTGCTGGCCACCCTGCCGGGACAGTGGCGCTATGATGAGCAAATGCCCGACAAGATTCACAGGATCGCGTCAGGTGACTCCCTGTCAACCATCGCCAGGCGCTATGGCACCACCGTGTCCCGGCTTATGTCCCTGAACGGCATGCGGAATCACAAGATCCGTGCCGGCAAGACTCTTATTCTGCCGGGCAGTCTCGCAGTGAAGCCCGGTGTCGCCAGTAAATCCTCTTTGACCACCCGGGCCGGAAACGGCCAGGCGGAGTACGTTATTCGGCGGGGCGACTCCCTGTGGAGTATCGCCAGGCGCTTTAACGTTACCCAGAAACAGTTGATAGCCTGGAACGGCATATCACCGAAGCGTTATATCCAGCCCGGGCAAAAACTCAAGGTGGCGAGCCCGGGCTGATAGTAAGCGTAGCGGGAGCCGCGCGCGCTTTTTGGCTGAACGACTCAGGCTGCGGTCAGGTCCTTGATATCGCTGGTCCCGCCGTTTGTCTTCACAGACTCCATGCCATTTTTGCAGCCCGCTTCCGATTCATACATCTGGCTCTGGCCTATTACCTGGTGGTTTTTCGCTTTCAGTACGAAGAATGTCTTGTCGTTGCCTGAGGTCTTGCATTCGTACTGGCCGTCGTCGCCGCAATTGGCCTGTACCGATTCGATGCCGTTCATGGCGGCGGACTTCGAGCTGTACATTTCGCTTTTCAGTATCCCCTGGCCATTTGCAGCCAACAGGTTGAAATAAAATTCGCCATTCCTGGCGAGCTTGAGTTCATAGGAAGCGGGCATGGGTAGTTCCTTGTTTGGGTTTCATTATTGCTGGATAGCCGCGAAGCAGCGGCGGGATAATACTAGCGACAATTCTGCAGCCTGTCAGTTTGCTTGTGCCCCACTCAGGTTCCGCAGAACGTCTGCCTGACGACCTGCTCCGGTCGCGGCGGCGTGGCAAAGCGCGCGAACCGGGCATCGTAGGTAAAAGGCCGCGCCAATACATCGACCAGGGTGTTGAAGGGGCCCAGGTCTCCCTCGTCGCTCGCCGCTGCCAGGGCTTCCTCCACCAGGTGATTGCGGGGGATAAAGACCGGGTTGGTCGCGTACATAAGCGCCTGCCGTTCAGCCTCGCTGTTCGTCTCTGTCGCCAGCCGCTCGCGCCAGCGTGCCAGCCAGGGCAGCAGCGGGTCCGGTATCTCGAACAGCCCGGCTACAGAGGTATTGTCATCCACCTCATCGGGCCCGGCCAGGTCCGCCAGCCGGCGAAAGGTCAGGGTGAAATCCAGCTGGTACTGCGCCATCAGTTCAAACAGCTCATCGGCCAGTGGCTGGTCTGTCTCATGCAACCCGGCCAGGCCCAGTTTGGGGGCCAGGCCTTTGCGGTGCGCCTCGGCGAAGCGCGCGGGAAACGTATCGACGACCCCCTGGGCCAGGGCAACGGCCTGCTCCTGGTCCTCATGCAGCACCGGCAGCAGGGCCTGGGCGAGCGCGGCGAGATTCCAGTGTGTTATGCCCGGCTGGTTGCCGTAGGCATAGCGGCCGGCGTGGTCTATAGAGCTGAACACCTTGCCAGGGTCAAAATCGTCCATGAAGGCGCAGGGGCCGTAGTCGATGGTTTCACCCGACAGCAGCATATTGTCTGTATTCATGACCCCGTGGATGAAGCCAAGTAGCTGCCATTGCGCGACCAGGGAAGCCTGGGCACTTACCATCTGGTCCAGCAGCGCCAGGGCGCTATTTTCCTCCCTCTCGGCCCCCGGGTAGTGTCGGGCCAGTGCATGCTCCGCCAGCAGCTCAAGCGCCTCGCTGTCGCGGCGCGCGGCGAAGAACTGAAACGTGCCTATACGGATATGGCTGCTCGCTACCCGGGTCAGTACCGCGCCCGGCAGGAATGACTCCCGCATCACCTGTTCACCCGTGGTGACTGCCGCCAGCGCGCGGGTAGTGGGGATGCCCAGGGTGTGCATGGCCTCGCTCACGATGTACTCTCGCAGCACGGCGCCCAGGGGAGCGCGGCCATCGCCGCCGCGGGAGTAGGGGGTGGGGCCGGAACCCTTGAGTTGAATGTCATAGCGGACACCATCGGCGCCGATAACCTCTCCCAGCAGGATGGCGCGACCATCTCCCAGCTGTGGGTTGTAGCTGCCAAATTGATGGCCGGCATAGACGGTGGCAATAGGGTCACTGCCCGGGGTGATGGTGTTGCCCGCCAATACGGCGGTGCCCTGGTCTGACTCCAGCCAGGCCGGATCAATACCCAGCAGTGCCGCCAGTTCATGGTTGACCCTGATCGGGCCGGGTTGCGCAACAGGCGTTGGCTGGCGGTGGGAGAAAAACCGCTCAGGCAGTCGTGCGTAGCTGTTGTCGAAAGCGATCGCGGCCATCGCCTCAGTAGCCCGCCTGAATGTTGACCACGTTCAGCAGGTAGCCTCCGTCCACGTAGCGCCGCAGGTTTTCCGATGCCACCAATGCCGTGCGCTCCATGCTGCCCGGGCTGGCAGCGGAGACGTGGGGTGTAATGATGACGTTGCTCATCTGCCACAGGGGGCTGTCTGCCGGCAGCGGTTCCGGGTCTGTCACATCCAGGCCGGCGCCGTACAGCTTGCCCGATTGCAGTGCGGCCAGCAGGTCCGCAGTTACGGTACTCGCGCCCCGACCCACGCTGATGAAGATAGAGCCGGGCTTGATGGTGTCAAAAAAGGCCGTGTTGAACAGGCCGGTAGTCTGGCCGGTCAGCGGCAATGCATTGACCACCACATCCGCCTGGGCGGCGAGGGTAGGGAGTTCGTCGGACAGGCCCACATACTCGACAAAGTCGGGTCCCTCGCGGGAGGAGTTGCGGGTCGCCGTGACCCGCATGCCCAGGCCGTTGGCGCGGCGCGCAATCTCCGTGCCTATCCCGCCCAGGCCAACGACCAGCAGGGTTTTGCCCTGCAGTTCCCCGAATCTCGTGCCGGCTGCCCGGGAGCGATCCCAGCGACTCTCTATCTGGGCCCGCTGGTAGGTGGGTAAGCCCGTGCTCAGGGACAACAGCATGGCGATACTGTGCTCCGCGATAGCGGGACTGGCCAGCCGCTTGCTGTTGGTAAAAATCCTCCCCTCAGTCACTCCCGGCGCCAGGCCACTGCATCCTTCCATGCCCGCTGTGTAACTGTGTACCCACAGCAGGCTGGGCGAAGCATTGGTGAGAATACTGGGCGTGCACAGACCGATATAGGCATCTGCCCCGGCCAGGGTTTCGCTGTCGGGAACCATATTGTTCGACTCGTCGATGACGAGTTCCGCACTGCCCGCAGTCCTGCGCAGCTGGTCGGCGAGCTCGGGCATGCGCTGGGCAATACCGGCGGGTATGCTGACCACGATCCGCCGCGGTTGCCAGGCGGGGTTCTCGCGCAGGGCGCTGTCTGAGCGCTGCAGTTGCAGGTCCTCGACGATTTGCTTTACCCGTGGATCCGGCGCAACGGTATCGGCCATTGTGTTGGTGGCATAAGGCAGGGTACCGACCAGGGCAGTAACGAGGAACGAAAGGATGGCGCGGTAGTTCATGGGAGCTCCGAAGACGAGTAGCGTCAGCATAGGCAGATTTGCCTATGTTTACGAGTTGCATCTCGGGCTGGACCACAATTCGTTCTGCCGTAGGTGCACCGCCAGGTGCGGTTATGACTGGATTTTTGGCGTCACTGCGCTACGCTGCGGCAACGTCTGTAATGAGGATACCGTCATGACTGCTTCCGCCTGGGATACCCTGATTTGTAACGCACTTGTTTTCGATGGCAGCGGCGGTCCGCCGCGGCAACAGGATATCGCCTTAAAGGATGGCAAGGTGGCCGCCCGGGGGCATGCCCTGCCGTTATCCCAGGCCGACCGTGTTATCGATGGCGAGGGAAAGTGGTTGATGCCGGGTTTGTTGGATATTCATACCCACCTGGACCTGGAAGTGGACCTGGAACCGGGCTTGCCGGAAGTCGTGCGCCACGGCACTACCACAGTGGTTGTAGGCAACTGCAGCCTGGGGACCTGCTTCGGCCAGCAGGTGGAGGGGGAGCAAAACCCTATTGTTGACTGTTTTACCCGGGTAGAGAACATTCCCAAGTCAGTGTTGCAAAAGTGCGTCGACGCGGTGAGCTGGAGCGATACGGGTGCTTACCTCGATCACTTCGGGGATATCCCGCTGGGGCCCAACGTGGGTGTCTTCGTGCCGCACTCGATGTTGCGGGTAGAGGTAATGGGCCTGCAGGACAGCATCAGTCGCGAGCCCACTGAAGCGGAGCTGATGCAGATGGAAGCCCTGTTGTCACAGGCCATGGACCAGGGTTACCTGGGCATGAGCACCGATGGCCTGCCGTTCCATTACCTTGCCAATGAGCCCCACACAGACCAGCGCATTCCCACCCAATTTGCCGGCTTTGGTGAGATGAAGCGACTGCTGAAGGTGGTGCGCGACCGTGGTCGGGTGTGGCAGACCACGCCTATCCTCGAGCACCGGGCCAAGGCTTTCCTGTATTTCATGCTCACCAGTGGTCGCCTCTTCGGTAAAACCCTCAAGACTTCGGCATTGTCTGCGGTGCGATTTGTGCTGGCGCCGAAAGCATCCAGGGCCTTCCTGGGCTTCGCCTCCCTGGCCAATAGCCGGCTGTTCAAGGGCAATATCCACTTCCAGGCCCTGGGCACCAACTTTCGTATCTGGTCGGACGGTATTGTCAGCCCCCTGTTTGAGGAACTGGCCTCCACCAGCAAACTGATCGCCAGGGAATACGACGATGTTGAGGGGCGGCTGGCGCTGCTTAACGACCCGCAGTTTATCGCCGAGTTCCGGCGCGACTGGCACTATGGCCGTCGCGGTCGCAACCTCGCCCACCTGAAAGCCCGTCTCGGATTGCCTGATGTCCTGGTAGTGCGGGAACTGGAGCGGATGATTTTTGACGGTGCGCCAGTGGCCGAGTGGGAAGGGGAGGACATGCAGGCGGTCTACGACCGGCTGGAACGTTACCAGCGCGGCTACAGCGACGATGCGCGCTCCGATGCTGAACGGGAGGCGTTCGATGCCTTCCCGCGTCCCATCTCCGACGACGCCGAGTTCATGCTGCATATGATGCGCGCCTACGACAAGGGTTTCCGTTTCTGGGTGGATGTGGCCAACAAGGACAAGGAGGGGGTGTTGCCCCTGTTGCTGGATAAAAACACCCTGCCGGGCTTCAACGACTCCGGTGCCCATATCACCAACATGGCATTTTTTGACGGCAACCTGATGTCTCTCAAGCTGGCCCAGCGGGAATCCCTGGACACAGTGAGCACCATGGTCAAGCGCCTGACCAGCGAGCCGGCGGCATTTTTCGGGCTGGATGTCGGCACCCTGGAGATCGGTGCCCAGGCGGATATTCTCATGATCGATCCGGAGGCCCTGAGCCAGTGGGATGACAACGCCTCCCGCCAGTTCATCTTCCGCGAGCTGTTCGATCACAAGCAACTGGTCAGCCGCTCCGATGGCGTGGTCAGCCAGGTGTTGATCCGCGGGGAGCCGGTCTGGCGCGACGGCGACTTTACCTCGGCCCTGGGCCAGGAACCCCTGGGCCGGGCACTGCGCGCCGCCTGATTCCTGACCGCAGCCCGGCCGGGAACCCGGGCTCGCTACAGTAAAGTGGCATTTTGGAACCTATTGACTATAGTGGAGGGTAGTCAGTCGGGTGAAAAGGGAAGCGGCCATGTCGGGGTGGAAGACCAGCGCGTGTATTTTGTGCGAATGTAATTGCGGCATCGAGGTACAACTGGGTGGCGAGGATGAGCGCGAGATCGTGCGCATCCGTGGCGACAAGGCGCACCCGGCCTCCCGGGGCTATCTCTGCCAGAAAGCCTCTGGCCTGAATTATTACCAGAATGGTAAGGACCGACTGACCTCCCCCCTGCGGCGCTGCGCCGACGGTAGCTTTGAAGCCATAGATTGGGAAACCGCTATTCGTGAGGTAAGTGAGCGCCTACTTTCAGTGCGCGACACCTTCGGTGGCGAGCGTATTTTCTACTACGGCGGGGGCGGCCAGGGTAACCACCTGCCGGGCGGTTACTCCACCGCCACGCGCCGAACACTGGGCATGCAGTACCGCTCCAATGCCCTGGCCCAGGAAAAAACCGGCGAGTTCTGGGTCAATGGCCAGATGTTCGGCGGCCATGTGAAAGGCGATTTTGAGCACTGCGAGGTGGCCATATTTCTTGGCAAAAACCCCTGGCATTCCCACGGTGTGCCGCGCGCCCGGGCCTGGCTGCGCGACATCAGCAAGGACCCCGCCCGCAGCATGATTGTTATCGATCCGGTGGTATCCGAGACCGCGGAACTGGCTGATATTCATTTGCGGGTCAGGCCGGGTACCGATGCCTGGTTGCTGGCGGCAATGGTGGCGATGCTGGTACAGCAAGCCCGCTATCGGGGCGATTGGCTGGCGCAGCACACCACTGGACTGGAGCAGGTTATCAGCGCATTCGCCGACATCCCGGTGGCGCAGTACTGCGCGGTGGCAGGCGTGCCAATGGCGCAGGTGCAGCAGGTGGTAGAACGGGTCAGTGAGGCCGCCTCCGTGGCGATGTTCGAGGATCTTGGCGTGCAGATGAACCGGCACTCCACCCTGGTCAGCTACCTGGAAAAACTACTGTGGTTGTTGGGCGGAAATTTTGGTAACCCCGGCGGGCAGTACATTCCGGCCAGCCTGCAGAATATCGCGGGCAGCGGTCGCAGTTCGCGCAAGAGCCCGGTGGTCGGCGCGCCGATTATCAGCGGCCTGGTGCCCTGCAATGTGATTGCAGACGAGATTCTCACAGACCACCCTGACCGTTACCGGGCCATGGTGGTGGAGGCGGCCAACCCGGTGCATTCCCTGGCCGATTCCAAACGTTTTGCCCGGGCCCTGCGCAGCCTGGACACCGTGGTGGTGATCGACGTGGCGATGACCGAGACCGCCCGTCTTGCCGACTACGTGCTGCCCGCGGCGACCCAGTATGAAAAATGGGAGGCGACGTTTTTCAATTTTGAATTTCCGGACAACTACTTTCACCTGAGAAAGCCGCTGTTCGAGGCCCCCGGCCACGCCCTGCCAGAGGCTGAAATTCACGCCCGCCTGGCAGAAGCCATGGGCGCCATGCCGCTGGCGCTGTGCGAAGAGTTGACCGCAGCCCTGGCCGACGGTGGGCGGCAGGCCTACAGGGATCGTTTCATGCGGGCCCTGGCGGAAGACCCGGGCCTGGCAGAACTCGCCCCCGTTATCCTTTACCGAACCCTTGGGCCCAGCCTGCCAGAGGGCGCGGATGCGGCGGCTGTGCTTTGGCCCGTGGCGCTGGGCTTTGCCATGCGCGAACCCGACTCTCTGCAGCGGGCGGGCTTTGACGGCGAGCCCCTGGAGCGTGGCGAAGCACTGTTTGATGCCATTGTGGCGCAGCACTCCGGCCTGGTATTTGCCAGCGATGAGTATGCCAGCAGTTGGCAGCGGCTGGGCAATGAACAGCGTATTCGCCTGGATATTCCCGACCTGCTCGAGGAATTGCCGGTGCTCGCGTCTGAATCCGCCGAGCTTACATCAGCGGAATATCCCTTTTTGCTGATGGCCGGCGAGCGGCGCGATTATTCGGCCAATACGATCTATCGGGATCCCGCCTGGCGACGTAAAGATCCCGAGGGCGCACTGCGCATGTGCCCGGAAGATGCCGAGCGCCTGGGCGTGGCCAGTGGAGACCAGGCGAAAATTACCACCCGTGTGGGCAGCGCCATCACCCAGGTGGCTGTAACCTCGCGCATGCAGCCCGGCCACGTGTCGCTGCCCAATGGCTTTGGCCTGGACAACGAGGACGGCGGTCGCAGCGGTGTTGCTCTTAATGAACTCACCTCGCTGGATGCATGTGACCGCTTTGCCGGAACGCCCCACCACAAGATTGTGCCGGCCCGGATAGAGGCGGCGCGCTGAATCTGTTGAGCTAGCGCAAGAAAGTAATGATTAATGCCCGCCACCGGGTTTTCCACATGACCTGTGACGCTATGCTGTAGACCCTGTCCAGAACGGCCAAGCCTATGAGTCAGCAACACCTTTCGATTGCCATCACCGGCGCCGGTGGCGCCGGTGTCATCTCCTGCGGCGAATTACTTTTGCAGGCCTGGGCCCGCGAGGGCGGGCGCGGCCTGTTGCGCAAGGCCTATGGGCCGCAGATACGTGGCGGCGAATCCGCCGCGCTGCTCAAGCTTACCTATGACGAGTGCTATACCGCCGCCAGCCATTACGACCTGGTGGTTGCACTGGACTGGGATAACTTCAGCCGCTTCGAGGACGAAATCCGGCTGGGGCCGCGAAGCTGGGTGCTCTGTGACGAGGCGGATGCATTGCCCCCGTCAGTGCAGGCGGCTCAGCCCGGTATCGTCTGCCTGCCCTTTGCTGAGCTGGCCAGCGCCTGTCACCCGGATGGCAGGGTGAATATGCTGGTGCTGGGCGCCCTGGGTCGCATGCTGGGACTACCCGCCGCCAGCATGGTAGAGCTGGCGGCAAACAAGCTCTCCGGAAAGCCCCAGGCGTACCGGGATGCGGCTGCTGCCTGTATAGAGCAGGGCGCCTCGCAACAATTGGATTGCGATCTGCAGGTGCCGCCGACCGGTGCAGGCGGCGCCTGCTACATGAGTGGCAACCAGGCGGCAGGCCTGGGCGCACTGGAAGCGGGTATTCGTTTTGTCGCCGCCTACCCGATTACGCCGGCCTCCGATGTGCTGGAGTGGATGGCAGGCGGCCTGGAGCAGCTGGGCGGGCAACTGCTGCAGGCGGAGGACGAACTGGCAGCGATCAATATGACCATTGGCGCGGCGTTTGGCGGAGTGCCGGCATTTACCGCCACGTCTGGTCCCGGGCTGGCACTGATGACCGAGAGCATCGGCCTGGCAGTGGCCAGCGAGACCCCGGTGACAATTCTCAACGTGATGCGCGGCGGGCCATCCACCGGCATTCCCACCAAGTCCGAACAGAGCGACCTCAACATTGCCATCAACGGCCTGCACGGCGATGCACCCCACCTGGTGCTGGCGCCGCTGGATATTGCCGACTGTGTATTTACCACCGGCTGGGCAGTGCAACTGGCGCAGCAACTGCAGACCGCGGCTATTGTGCTTTCCGACCAGTTTATAGGCCAGTCGACTGCGATAGTGTCCGAGCCCCGGCGCTGTGCAATGACCCCGCAGGCCGCTGCGGAACCCACGGAAGGCGATTATTTGCGTTACAAGCTCACCAGCTCTGGCGTGTCGACGCTGGCCTCA
The DNA here is from genome assembly GCA_963765545.1 of uncultured Gammaproteobacteria bacterium. GTDB lineage: Bacteria > Pseudomonadota > Gammaproteobacteria > Pseudomonadales > Halieaceae > JARRPM01. The sequence continues at coordinate 574,831 of CAVXWW010000008.1, forward strand.
CCGGGTGACGCGGATCACCGCTTTACCGCCGACGGGCTTGAGCACAATGAAAAAGGGACGCCTTCTGCCCGCCAGTCAGACCACCAGCGACAACTGGCAAAACGCCAGGACAAACTGGATTCATTCGACTTTGGCGTCGACTGGGCAGCGGTGAGCGGTGCTGGCGCCGTCGCCCTGGTCTGTTTTGGTTCCAGCTCGGCGGCGGTCACAGAGGCAGCCGGGTTATTGGCCCAGCGCGGTATCGATACCAGGGTGATCAGCCTGCGGCTGTTGGCGCCGCTGCAAACCGCGGCGTTTGACGCTGCCCTGGAGGGCTGCTCCGAGCTGGTGGTGGTGGAACAAAATCACGGCGGGCAGCTCTTTCACTACCTGAAGGGCCACATGAATTTTACGCAAGCCGCACACAGTTACGCTATGGCGGGTCCGGTTCCCCTGGGTCCAGAGGCTGTAGCGCAGGCGGTATCAGAGGTGATCAACCCATGACGCAGGCAATCAGACTCAAGGCGAAAGAATACAAATCCGGGGTCAAGCCCATCTGGTGCCCTGGCTGCGGCCACTTTTCGGTATTGAACGCCATTACCAAGGCGATGGCCGGGCTCGGCATCGACAAGGACAATACGGTGCTGGTCTCGGGTATCGGTTGTTCATCACGCTTGCCGGCCTATGTCGACAGCTACGGCTTTCACGGGGTGCACGGCCGGGGCCTGGCCATCGCCCAGGGCCTGAAGGTGGCGCGGCCGGATCTCACTGTGTTGGCCCTGGGAGGTGATGGCGATGGTTTCTCAATCGGGGGGAATCATTTCATTCACGCCTGCAGGCGCAATGTAAACATGACCTATATCGCTATGGACAACGAGGTGTATGGCATGACCAAGGGCCAGGCTTCGCCCACGACCCCGATGGACTGGGATCACAGCAAGTTGACACCCCATGGTCCAGGTGTGCGTCCGTTCAAGCCCGCGGCACTGGCTCTTGCCGCAGGTGCGCCCTGGATTGCGCGGGGTTATTCGGGAAACCCGAACCAGATAGCAAAGCTTATCGCGCAGGCGGTGGAGCATCCGGGTTTCAGCTTCCTGCACGTGATGTCCCAGTGCATTACCTTCTGCCCTGAGCAGACCGACTGGAAGGCGATTGTTAATGAGCGCGCGGAACCTGCGCTGTCGGATGCCGATGAGGCGGCGAAACTGTTTCTGCACGAGTCCGGGTTTCAGACCGGGCTGTTGTATTGTGAGCAGCGCTCCACCTGGCCACCCGCCGGCGCCGCGGCCGGGGATGCGGGAGCGCTTGCCGGCCTGGCAGCGTCCTTCAGGGTATGAGTATGACAGGGAGTAGCGCAGAGACGGAGCTGGCGAATTTTCTCGCCCACTCGCTGGAACTGGAATCCGAGGCGCAGCAGCGCTACGGTGAGTTGGCGGAATCCATGGCGGGGCATCGCAACGAGCCGGTGGCGGATTTTTTCCGGCGCATGGCAACAGAGGCGGAACATCATCTGCAGGAGGTGGCTGAACTCGCCGGCGACATGGCATTGCCGCAGCTCAAGGCCTGGGAGTTCGACTGGCCGGAGGCAGAGGCGCCGGAGACATCCAGCTACGAGGCGCTGCACTACCGAATGAGCCTGCACCAGGCGATGCAACTGGCGCTGGAGAATGAACGAGCGGCGGAGCGTTACTACCGCCACTTTGCCAACAGCAGTGACGACCCCGGGACCGCCAGCGTTGCAACCGGCTTTGCCGATGAGGAACTACAGCACGCCGCCGCGCTGGAACGAATGTTGGCGGAGCTGCCGGAACAGGCGGCGCTGTTGCGCGAAGAAGACGACGAGCCACATATGCCAGAGTGACCCCGCTCGCCCTTGCTGCCAGCAGATTTATTCCAGGCGCGCTTCAGTTGTTGCAAGCCCCAGTTGTGAGATTTTGGCGCAGCCTGCCAGAACCTCTCTATACTCCTTGTGCATATTGACTAATAACCCAAGGAGAAACGCCCTGTGAAATTGATTGAAGAGTGTTCGTTTAGCGCCACCCTGAGACCGCCTGTACCGGTGGGGCAAGGACCCATAGGCACGCGCATGTACTATGAAATTGCTGGTGGTGAAGTCACCGGTGAGCGCCTGCGCGGCAAGCTGCTCAGTGGAGGTGAGTGGGGGCTTATTGGTCCCGACGGCTTTTTGCGGGTGGATGTCAGGCTGCAGGTTGAGACCCACGACGGTGCGTTCATCTATGTCCAGTACGTGGGTCTGCTGGAGCTTAATGAAAAAGTCCAGACGGCACTGGCGAACGGTACCGGTACTGATTTCGCTGATCAGTATTTTTACACCAATCCCAGGATGGAGACGGGCGACGAGCGCTATGCCTGGGTAAACAACACGTTTTTTGTTGGCCAGGGCTGTATCCGGCCGAACCTCGGTGTGGGTTATCGTGTCTGGCGCCCCGCCTAGTGGCGTCAGGTCGAAGTGCGTATTGAAGCGGCAATGCCGGTCCAACTGTCAATGAAACACTCACAATAAAAGATAACTGGAAACGCCATGACCCAGCCATCCGCACGTTTTGTCGGCTCCATTCCGGAGCATTACGATAAGTACCTGGGCCCCAGACTATTTGATCATTACGCCGCGGACCTCACGGCGCGGGTGGTGGCGGAGTCACCCGGTTCAGTGCTCGAACTGGCGGCGGGTACGGGTATCGTCTCGCGCTGCCTGCGCGATGCGTTGGCGGAAGATACCACCTTTATTGCCACTGACCTGAACCCACCCATGCTGGCGGTGGCGGGCAACAAATTTGAGCCGGGAGAAAACGTCCGCTTCGAGGCGGTAGATGCCTCCAGTCTGCCCTATGGCGACGCCAGTTTTGACGCGGTGGCCTGCCAGTTCGGGGTGATGTTCTTTCCCGACAAGTCGCGTGCCTATGAAGAGGTGCAGCGGGTCCTGACACCGCAGGGGCGCTATATTTTCAATGTGTGGGGCTCCTGGGAAAGTAATGCCTTCGCGCAGATTGCCCACGAGGCGGTGGCGCCGTTTTTCCCCGATAACCCACCCGGTTTCTACCGGGTCCCATTTGGCTATAACGATGCCGCGCTGATACAGCAGGCCCTTCTCGCTGCGGGTTTTTCCGGTGTCTCAATTAACGAAGTGAACCATGAATCGGCGATCCCTTCGGCTGCGGAGTTTGCCACTGGCCTCGTCTATGGTAATCCGCTGATCGACGAGATTCACGCGCAGGGCGGTGACCCGCAAGTCATATGCGATGCGGTTGCCAGGGCGGTCGACCAGAGACTGGGGAAAAACCTGTCGCTGCAGGCGCTGGTTATTGAAGCGTCGAAGGCCGGGCAATAGTCACAGTCAGCCGGTACTCGCTCACCTTGAGAGCCCTGGCGCCCGGTAGCATCCCCGGCGGACTACGTTCAGCGTATCGCAACTTACCGAGGACAGAACATGCGCTGGCTGCTGGGTGTCGACACGTTTTTACTGACGCTTGACCGCGAGGTCAGCGCAGGGCGTTTTAATCGCGAGAGAGCCAGCCGTGCGAGGGACTACCTGCGCCGTGATCGGGAACAACTTGAGAGGATATAGCTACCATGTCAGCCAATAGTCTGGATATACAGCGTCTGTTCACCCTTGAGGGCAAGGTTGCCCTGGTCACGGGCGGTTCAAGGGGAATTGGCTATATGATCAGCCAGGGTCTGTTGCAGGCCGGTGCCCGGGTTTATATTACCGCGCGCAAGGCCGATGCCTGTCAGGCGGCAGCGGCGAGTCTCAGCCAGTATGGCGATTGTGTCGCGCTGCCCGCCGACGTTTCCACGCAAGACGGCCGGCAGGCACTTTGCGCTGCCCTGGCCGACGCCGAACCGAGCCTGCATATACTGATCAATAACGCGGGAGCCGCCTGGGGAGACACCTATGAGGCCTATCCCGAGTCCGCGTTTGACAAGTTGATGAGCATCAATGTTACTGCCGTATTCAGTCTCACCCGGGCATTGACGCCGATGCTGGAAGCCGCCGCTGCCCCCAGCGAAGACCCCGCCCGGGTTATCAATATCGGCTCCATGGACGGCCTGCACATTCCCACTGTGACCGGCGTGGGTACCTACGCCTACACTGCCAGCAAAGCGGCGGTGCACCATCTCACACGGCACCTTGCCGTGGAGCTCGGCCCGCGCCAGATCACGGTCAATGCGGTGGCGCCGGGCTTTTTCCCCAGCAAAATGACCGACCAGGTGTTTGCGCATCGGCTCAAGGAGGTCGAGCACAACAGCCTGCTGGGCCGGGTGGGTACGGATGAGGAGATGGCCGGGGTCGCGATCTATTTGTGTTCCAGGGCGGGCGCCTATACCCATGGGGCAGTGATCCCTGTCGATGGCGGAACATCCATCAACCACCGCCACGCAGGGCCAGCCAGTGATTGATCGCGCTGGGGCAGGCGTCACCCCTTCATGGTGGCGGGTGCGATACCCTTCGGCCTGGCGATCGTGGCCCTGTTCAGTCCGCCTGCCGGTTTGGGCGCGATGGGTTTCCCCTGACCGCCGCCAGGCACGGCGAGATCATGCGACAGATTGAGTCGCGGAATACCCCGGCGGCCACCTAGGGCAACAAGCTGGTCCGGCCCCCCGGGTAATTCATTCAGCGCTCTGTCGCCTTTTCCCCTGTCAGTGGCACCAAAGCCGGTGTCACGGCAGCGCGATGGCATTACAATCGTCGGTCAATTTGACAAGATTCGACAGGATACAACCCATGTCACTGGACTTCGATAGCGCCCGCCTGCCCAATCCAAATCTATCGCCCGAACACGAGGAGTGGCGCACCCAGCTGCGCCGTTTTATCGACACGGAAATCATGCCCCATGCGGAAGACTGGGATGAAGAGGGTCATATCCCCATTGAGCTCTGGCCCAAGGCCGCGGCGGTGGGTCTGCTTGGCCTGGGGTACCCTGAGGAGTTCGGGGGTACCAGGGAAGGCATTGACGTCTGGCACCACTGGATCGCTAATGAAGAGCTGGCCCGTATCGGGGTTGGCGGTATCCCCGCCAGCCTGATGGTGCACGGCATTGGCCTGCCACCCGTACTCAACTGGGGCAGCCAGGCTCTGAAGGATATGATCGCACCGCCGGTGTTGGCCGGGGAAAAACACATCTCTCTGGGCATCACGGAGCCCGGGGGCGGGTCCGATGTTGCCCAGTTGGCTACTACAGCGGTGCGTGACGGTGATCACTACGTGGTCAACGGCTCCAAGACCTATATTACCGGGGGCCTGCGGGCCAACTGGGTTTCTACGGCGGTGCGCACCGGGGGCGAGGGCGCGGGCGGGGTATCCATGCTGTTGATCCCTACTGATGCGGACGGTTTCAGCCGTACCCCGCTGGACAAAAAGCAGGGCTGGTGGGCCTCCGATACCGCTACCCTGTATTTCGACAATGTGCGGGTTCCGGTTGCCAACCTGCTGGGCGAGGAGAACAAGGGCTTTATTGTTATCATGACCAACTTCAACTCCGAGCGCATGTTCATGGCCGCGGCCATGGAGGCCCTGGGCCGGGTCTGCCTTGAGGAGGCGGTGCTCTGGGCGCGGGAGCGCAAGACCTTCGGCAAGCGGCTGGCGGATCACCAGGTGATCAGGCATAAAATTGCCCAGATGAAACAGAAGCTGAATGCCACCCAGGCTTATATTCGCATGTGCTACGAGACCATCGAGGCGGGCAACCCCAACCCCGGTGATATTGCCCTGCTGAAGGTCCAGGCCAGTGAAACCATGGAATTCTGTGCCCGGGAGGCAATGCAGATACTGGGTGGTATCGGCTACATGCGCGGTAATCGGGTAGAGCGGATCTACCGGGAAGTGCGGGTCAACGCCATTGGTGGTGGGTCGGAGGAGATCATGCGCGATCTCGCGTCTCGCCAGTACGGGCTCTGATAGAAAAACCCGTTTCGATCATAGGGAAAAACCGATAGCAGGATGGCACAAGCATGAGCGTCAGCGAACAGGAACTGAAAGATTTTCGTCACCAGGTATCTGCCTGGATGAAAGATAACCAGCCGGCCGATCCTGGCTTTTTACTACCCCAGACGTTTATGGAAGTAGGGGATGAGCGCCAACTGGAATTTTTACGCGAGTGGCAGCACAAGGTCTGGTCCGCGGGTTATCTCGGGATGGCCTGGCCCAAAGAGTATGGCGGTGGCGGCATGCCGCGTGTATTCCAGGCGGTAGCCGACCAGGAGATGCGACGTCACGCTGTGCCTATCTGCTTTAACGTGATCGGCCTGGGATGGGCCGGCCCGCTGATCATCGACATCGGAACCGAGCAGGAAAAGGCGCGCTACCTGAAAGGCATACTCAGCGCGGAGGATATCTGGTGCCAGGGCTTCTCCGAGCCTGATCACGGCTCCGACCTGGGCAATGCCCAGACCCGCGCGGTGCGCGATGGCGACGAGTATGTACTCAACGGCCAGAAGATCTGGACCACCATGGGTAATTTCGCCAAGTACATGATCCTGCTGGCGCGGACCAATACGGATACCGCCCGCAAATACGATGGCCTGTCCTACTTCCTCTCGCCCATGCATGTACCGGGTATCGAAACGCGACCGATCCGCAAGGTTACCGGTGAGTATGGCTTCACCGAAACGTTTTTCACCGATGCCCGCATCCCCGCCGAGTGCCTGATGGGGGAGGAGGGGCAGGGTTGGAAAATAGCCATGCAGACCCTGCAATATGAGCGCGGTGCCGAGGCGGGCGCGGCCGGTGGCCTGATGATGGTGCGGGTGACGATAGACGATATGATCCAGTCGATAAGCGATGTGCAGCGCGATGGCGAGTCCGTGTTAAAGGACCCTGTGGTGCGCGACCAGCTGGTAAAAATGATCATGGAAGAAAAAGCCATCGCGCTGGGGGACAAGCGGGCTCATGTTGCAGCCCTCACTTCGGATTACCCCGGTTCGCTGCCGCTATCCCACAAACTGCGTTCCACCGAGATGACCCGGCGCATGCGCCAGTTCGCCATCAACCTGCAGGGCGCCGCCGGCGGTCTGTATGTCGGTGATGACGATGCGCGCCAGGGTGGCTTCTGGCAGCGCGCTTATTTTAACAGTTTCTCCGCGACCATTGGCGGCGGCACCAGCCAGGTGCAGGCCAATATTGTGGCTGAACATATCCTCGGCCTGCCGAAGTAGGGAGATGCAGTGATGTCAGTGATAGGAAATACCGCGCTCAAGTTCAGTGAAGAGCAGTCGATGCTGCTGGATGTGGCCCGCGAGTTCTGTAAAAACAAGTCGCCGATCTCCTCGGTGCGGGCCCAGCTTGAAACGGACAGCGGCTACGACAGCGCTATCTGGGACGAGATGGTGGCACTGGGCTGGACCGGTATTGCGCTGCCGGAAGCCTGCGGCGGCTCGGGTATGGGTGTGGCCACTGTGGTGCCAGTGGTTGAGGCCATGGGCCGGGCGATGTTGGGTACGCCCATGATCAGCACGACTCTTGCGGCGCAATTGCTGCTGCGCGCCGGGGGGGACAGCCGGATGGAATCGTTTTTGTCGGAGATCGCCACCGGTACTATAGCCACGGTGGCGCAACTTGAAAATGCTGACTGGGGTGACGAACGGCTGGGCTGTACTCTCGGCGCAGATGGTGTTTTACAGGGCGCCAAGGCATTCGTGGCCGATGCCGCTTCTGCACAACTGTTTGTCGTGGTGGCTGAACACCAGGGCGCGCCGGCGCTGGCGATAGTGCGGGCAGAACAATTGCCTGCCGGTGCTATCTCGCCCAACACGCTTATCGACCAGACCAAGCGCAGTGCCACCGTTGACTTCACGGGTGTGATGGTGACGGCAGATAGCATCGTTACCGGCACTTCTGTGCCCGTCGCACTGCGTGACCTGCGGCTACTGGGTGCGCTGTTGATCGCAGCGGAGGCAACGGGCAGCGCCGGCAGCTGTCTCGATACGATTGTCGACTACCTGAAAACCCGCAAGCAGTTTGGCAAACTCATCGGCTCCTACCAGGCCCTGAAGCACCCCACGGTGGATATACTGGCGGCGGTGGACTCGGGTCGCTCTTTTATCTATCACGCCGCAACGCTGGCGGGTGATGAGCAGTTGGACCGCGATGCGGAGATCGCCTGTCGCATGGCCAAGGCCCACGCAACCGAAACCCTGTTATACGCCGGTGACCGCGCGGTGCAGTTCCACGGCGGAATGGGCTTTACCTACGAGTGCGATGCCCAGTTGTTCATACGGCGCGCCCAGTGGAGCCAACAGCAGTATGGCGATGCGCAGCACCATCGCAAGCGATTGGCAGCCCTGTTGCTCGATTAGTAAGTGTTTGTGAAAGCTTGTCCTTGTTCCCTGTCGCGTCTTACCTGTGCGGCATTTGCCCTGGTTTGCAATAGCGCCCCATCTGCAGCTATGCGAGTTTAGCTGTAGCTGCCATGCCCTGCTGACAATTGATCTGCATCATTGCATAAAACCTCGTAGAAAATATGGTGGGGTGGGCGGAGAGGCACCAGGGGGGTGTTGAGATTGAGCTGCCCCCGCCCCAACGATTGGCACTGCATGTTACCGACGCGCAAACTGTTTTTGACTGATTTCTGTTACCGGGTCCTTATTTATGTGGGAATGGGCTTGCTCGCCGGGTGCCAAAACCCTGAAGTTGAGCCGCCTATGGGTGAGTCGATTCTCGCTGACCCCCTGTTTGTGCTTCTCGATGCCTACAAAGGCAACGAGCAGTATTTTTTGAGATATCGCCGCGGTGAGAATATTTATTATGCCTCGGGTGACCTCCCGTTAGCGGCGATATCCGGTCCGGTAGCCGAAGAGAGAAATTACGATGTGCCTGTAGTTGCGGCTATGGGCGAGGGGGAGCCGGGTTCGTGGGATGAGCTGACCGCGAACCTCACATCCATACCCGTGCTGGATGTACAGGACTGGGCCTCGCTGCGCGAGCAGCTGTTTGGCGACTTGCTGCCCAGGGACAAAAACAAGGGCGTGGCAATCAGTTTTGACCGGGTGGACTATTTCCTGTTTTACGACAAAGCCGGCAACTTCAGGGCGCGGAGACTGATCGATATGCCGCCCTGGTATTCGGTGGCCAGTAGTGTCGATCTGCGCAAGTACTTTGAAGACTGGCAACCGATCCTGCAGGAATTTTTGCTGGAGTCGGGTATTGAATCAGAGGACGTGATATTCAGCACCGGTGATCTCGACCGGGGCTCGGTTCCCTTTTTGTATATCAACACCCGCAGCAAGCTGATAGTGCTTGTACAGTACGACGAGCTGTCTGAAACGACCATCGGCGGTGTGCCTGGTATGCATGTGCTGCAGTCTTTCTGGCACGTTTTCGGAAGCCATACCTATACCATCCTGATGAGGCCCTTCAGTTCTATCCAGAGCCTGCTCTCGGTTGTTTCGGATACCGCGGTGGAAACCGGCCGGGCGCTAATTCCGGATCTTGATTTTGACGGGCCCGTTCCGCCGGTGGCCGACCACGATGGGATGGATCTCGCGCTGTGGGAGGCCTACCTGGATAAAGAGCTGGGGCGACCCTCAAGCCGCGGTGAACTGGAGTTCCTTGTTGATGGAGAGGCGTTTTTTACCCGCTTTGTTGACGTGCTCGCCTCCGCCCGGGAGTCGATCGATATAAGGGCCTACATTTTCGACAATGATGATGTCGCCCTGAATGTGGGGGAGCTGCTGAAGCGGCGGTCTCGGGAGGGCGTCAGTGTCCGTGTGCTGTTCGACGGCCTTGGCTCCATAGGGGCGTCGGGCGCCCAATCCCGATCCCTGCCGGATGATTATCAGCAGCCCTTGTCCATAGAGAATTACCTGACAAGTCACTCGAATGTGCAGGTGCGCAAGTCAAAGAACCCCTGGCTAACGGGTGACCATGTCAAGACGATGATTGTCGACAAGCAGCTGGCCTATATCGGGGGAATGAATATCGGTCGCGAATACCGCTATGACTGGCATGACATGATGGTTGAGATCCGTGGGCCTGTGTTGGACAAGATCAATCGTGAGTTCGGCATCGCCTGGGGCAGGGCTGGTATGTTGGGGGATTTCAGTTACCTGTTTCACTGGCGGGAAAAAAGCCTGAACCGCGAAGTGGGTGGTTATCCCGTCAGGTTGCTGTACACCAAGCCCGGCCAGGACGAGATATACCAGCTGCAACGCGACGCTATCCTCCGGTCCCAGCGCTATATCTATATTGAAAACGCGTATTTTACCGACGATACACTGCTGCGCGCATTGATTGTCGCGCGGCGCAGGGGAGTGGATGTCAGAGTCATTATCCCGCTGGAAACCGACCGGGGGATTATTACCCGCAATATCATCCTCGCTGCCAATGTGATGCTGAAGCACGGCATACGGGTTTATATCTATCCCGGATTCTCCCATGCCAAAGCGGCTATCTTTGACGGCTGGGCTTCCATGGGATCTGCCAATCTTGACCGGCTGAGTCTGCACATCAACAAGGAGATCAACATAGCCACCTCGGAACCTGCCGCAGTGCAGGCCCTGACAAAGGCCTTGTTCGAGCCGGACTTCGCGCGATCAAGGGAATTGACAGAGCCATTCCCCTTGCGCTGGACCGATCACATCATAGAGATGTTTGGAGACTACCTGTTTTAGCCACCGGTTTTGTTACCGTGTCAGGCAGCTTGCTGCGCCGCATGAATGGCAATGAAGTCATCCATGTTGAATTCCCCGACAATGTTCAGATCGTCGTCCAGGAATTCATACAGTTTGCCATTGGTACCGCGTATGCTGAACAGGATAACAACATCTTCATCGCCCCCGCCCTCACGGTGGGGGTCGTCGCTTGCATGACTTACGGTATAACGTCCGGTTGGCCTGACTTCCTTGACGCTGCCGTCGGGTTCGTAGAGTCGATGTTCGCCTTGCAGTACCAGCATGTGGTTAAGGGCGACATGGCGATGTAGCAAAATCTGTTTGTTGGCGTCGAATTTGAGCATGACATCGACGATCTGTCGCTCGGGGTCAACGTCCAGGAGACAGTAGCTGAGATGGTCGATACCTTCTAACTGGCTCCAGGTAACCTTTTCGTTATTGAAACTCAAGTCGGTCATGGTGGCGCTCTCCTTGCTATCAGTTTATTTAAGTTCTTTTTGCGCCGCGAATACGCGTAGCGGTTTCGGTGGATCAGTCTTTGGCCATGGCGGCCATGCACTCAACTTCAACCCGTGCTCCAAGTGCCAGCCCCGATGCGCCCAGGGCGCTGCGGGCGGGGTATCGCCCCTTCTCAAAATAGGCCGCATATGCCTGGTTAAATATAGGCCACTCACCGATGTCGGCCAGGAATACCGTACATTTTATTATATCGTCCATCGCCAGGTCCCGGCGGGCGAGTGATGCCTTGATATTTTCCATCGTCTGGCGCGATTCAGGCCCTATACCACCGCTGACCAGTTTGCCGTCGGGCCCGGTGCCCAGCTCGCCGGAAAGATACAGCACACCATTGTAGGCAACGGCTTCAGAGAAGGGAAAGTCAGGGTACTTCTGCGAGGGATAAACAGTTTCACCGCCTGCCACGGCCGACTGGCCCAAAACCAGGGCCAGAAGAGCTGTTACAAGGGTGCAAAATGATCGCGCTATCATTGCCTGTCGCCTTTGTGTTGTTCCCTGAACGCCGGTAGTGCCTGATCATCTCACAAATAGAAACTGCGGGCAGTACACTCCTGAACGCGGACACGTAATCCAGCGTTTCGGGCGCTCAAGCTATGGCCTTCCACTGCCTGGGTATCTAGAATGGGCGTTCTTCCAAAAACAGGGAAAACCGATGACAAAGCTGATGAATGATCCACGTATAGACCCCAGGATCAAGGCACTGATGGGCATATTGCCCGCCGTCGAGTTCGACGATGTCGAGAGTCGGCAACAGGCGCTGGATGAAGTCACTACGCCGGAGGCTATTGCCCAGCGTGAGCAGATGGAAAGCATGTTTGACCTGGTTGACAATGAGAAGGACGCGCCTTCCGCGGGGCTGGATATCAGCACCCGCGAGTTCGTATCCAGCCCTGATGGAAATACCATCCTGGTCCAGTTCATTCGCCCTGCTTCCACAGAAACCTTGCCCTGCGTGTATTACATCCATGGGGGTGGCATGCAGTCCCTGAGTTGCTATGTCGGTATGTACCGCGCCTGGGGCAAGGTGCTGGCGGCCCAGGGGGTTGCGGTGGCGATGGTGGACTTCCGCAATTGTCTCACGCCTTCTTCGGCCCCTGAAGTAGAACCTTTTCCCGCTGGCCTGAACGACTGCGTGTCCGGCCTCAAGTGGCTGGTCAGTCAGGCCTCTGAACTCAATATCGACCCCGCGCATATTATTGTCGCGGGTGAAAGCGGTGGCGGTAACCTGACCCTCGCGACCGGCCTCAAGCTCAAGCGGGACGGCGACCTCGGGCTGATCCGCGGCCTGTATGCGCTGTGCCCCTATATCGCCGGGGCCTGGCCCCAGGACAGGTTTCCCTCGTCTATTGAAAACAACGGTCTATTGATCGATCTGCACAACAACCGCGGCGCCATGGCTTATGGCATCGAGGAATTCGAGAAGGGCAATCCGCTGGCCTGGCCCGGTTTTGCCACCGAAGATGATCTGAAGGGGATGGTGCCAACGATAATCAGTGTCAATGAGTGCGACCCACTGCGCGATGAGGGTATAGAGTTTTACCGTACCTTGCTGAGGGCGGGCGTGCGTGCGCGCTGCCGCCAGGTTATGGGGACCACCCACGGGGTAGAGATCTTCGTCTCCGCCTGCCCTGAAATCAGCCGCGAAACCGCGGCCAGTATTGCGATGTTCTGCCGCGAGGCCTAGGCCGCAGCTGCAGCGGGGGAATTCTGTGGCCCGATGATTTTGGCGGCCATCGCCATGCGATTGGCGCCCCCGGCAATGCCGGGGCCCCCGCTGTTTCGCTATAGTTCTTTTCACGCAATCAGTGTTCAGTTCCAGGAGAGCGTGGTTTCCGTTTCATGATGTAGTACACCCTTTATGAGTATTATCCCCTTGATTTTGCCCCCGTTTCGGGGGCTTTTTTTTGCCTGTCGTATATGGGTGGGGTTGGCCGGCAGATGTCAGAAACGTGCTGTTTGCCAGGGTTTTTTGGTTTGGTTTGGTGCTGGTCAGCGGGTACGGGCGCAAGCGACTGGGAAACACTTTCCCGCCCGGGACCGCTGGATGGAACCAAACGAAAGATCAACAGGACGACGAATCAACCAGCTTACCATCCTCAACACCCCGGTAATGTACGTTAAATCATTTTCCGTTCAGCGTAAGCGGATCTTTCAAGGCGAATACCAGATTGGTGAACTCCACGCCCGCTCACGAATAGTCGATGGCGCGTGCGGGCCAGGCGCAATACCCAGGCGCAGCGCGTCGTAGGTGCTCCAGCGACAGGTGGGGTTCTGCAGCACCCGCACGTAATAGAACGCCGATTGGCTGGAGTCGAAATTCGGATCGCTCCACAACACTTTCAACTCGCCGGCACCACGCTCCCTGGACACCTCGCAACTGGACAGGTCCACGGTTGCGCCGTTATCGGGGCAGCGACCAGACAGCGCGTCGGGTACCTGTCCATCGGAGCAGGCAATGTCCACTACCTGCTCATGGCCCTGGCCATCACGGTCAAGCCAGCCCTTCACCATCTGCACGCGCTGCAGCGGCGCACTGAGTGGATCCGCCATGGCCCAGGCCATGAAGGTCGGGGAGCCCGCATCATTGTCCGGCGTCAGTTCGCCACCCATGGGTACACCCCCGGCGTAAGCTTGCGCGATGGGATCTGTGGCGGCCAGGATATCGTCGCCCAGGTTCCAGCCGGCGAAAAAACGCAGCTGTATGCGCGTGCCGCTGGTGCCATAGGTTTCTTTTGAACGCATCGCCGCGAACAGCGCATCGCGGGTATTTTCAGTGGCCCACACCCCGGCCAGCCCACCGGAGCTGTAGGCTGCCACCGGGGAGCGGTGAACCGGCATGCCGGGCTCCAGGTGTCGCTGCCGCCTGATCGCGGGTCCGGTGATAACTGCGCTGGTGCCGCGATAGTCCCACTCCTCGGTATCCCCCGGGTTGGCATTGTGGGAATCGGTGGCGGCAATGAAGCCTATCTTGAAGGGGTTTACGCCTGCCCCGGTTTCAATTTGCAGGCCCCTCTTCAGGCCCTCGCGGGCAAAGCCGTTGGCAAAGGCGCAAGTTGTTTCCTGTCCCGGCCGGCAGGGTGGAAAAACCTGTTCGAAGCCACACTCCTCATCGGTGGCAGTGGCGCCCAGGGCGCACTCGCTGGCGCCCTTGATCTGGTATATCTCGGTGAGTGGTTCGTACTGCGCACGCAGTGCCCAATCCTCCTTGCTATAGATGTCGCCGTAGCGGGTTACGTTGCCATAGGGCAGGCCCCAGGCGCGATTGGTGTTGTGGGGGATAGTCAGGAAATCGCAATCGTCCTGGCAGCTCTGGTCCAGTGACCGCCACAGGTCCAGTTCAGTGGGTGCATCCAGGGCCGAGACCGCCAGGTCTGGCAGGGTACCGCCCCGGAAGATGACGTTGCGATGATACTTGCCGTAGTCTGGCAGCGTGGGTGAGTATTCGTAGGCCTGTATGGTGGTGAACTCGCCGGGCCGGTTGTATTGGTCTGCCAGCAGTTTGTAATCAGACCAATCGGCCATTGCGTCCGCCAGGCACTGCTCTATGCCGACGGCCTTGCAATAAGGACTCGCCGCGCGCTCCAGTTTTTGATTGCCACCATCACCCACGTTGCGCAGCACCTTGAATATGGCGAGGTTGGGCGTACGTGCAACCCAGCAGCTGAGTTGCAGTTTCAGCGGCAGGCCGGTTTCGCCGCAGTGGCGGCGGGAACCAAAGCCCTCGGCGTGATCGGTGATGGCGACAAAGTCCAGGGGGCGCGACAGTTGCATGAGCTCCAGCCCCTGGCTGACGAGCTTGTCACCGCGGGCGAATCGATAGGCATCCTCGATGGTCAGCCGGTTGCCGAACAGCACGCTGTCAAATGACTGCTCGGTATGCAGGTGTAACTCGCCAAAGTACAGGTTCCGACGCGAGTTTGGCTGGGGTGACCGGTCCGACAGGCGCTCCAGGCGCTGCGCCGGGATTGCCACGGCACTCTCATTTTGCATGGCCAGGTCGCGCTTTAGTGCGCTTTCAGTAAAGGGTTCGCGCTGGGTCTGGAACCAGAAGTAGGCCGCCAGGGCGGCCCCTGTGCCCAGCACCAGGATCAGCCAGAAAGTCATTCTGAAAACTTTGAGAATCATGGCGTCGGTGTTTCCCCGGTTGAGGTGCCGCTACGTTTGCAGCGCTGAGTCCAGGCCGGCTAGACAGCAGCCGCGAGGTAGCTGGCCTGGTTGATGGCTGTCTTGGCGTCAAGTTCGGCCGCTTCGTAGGCGCCGCCCACAAGGCTGCTGTCCACGCCGCTGGCCTGGAGTTCATCGAACAGCGTGCGCAGGGGCAGTTGCCCGGCGCAGACAATTACCGTATCCACCGCCAGCAGTCTGGGCTGACCATCGCTCAGGATATGCAGGCCGGCATCGTCGACCCTGACGTACTCGACACCGTTCATCATTTTCACTTCGCGTCTTGCCAGCGACAGGCGGTGGGTCCAGCCGGTGGTTTTGCCCAGGCCGCGGCCCACAGGTGTCGACTTGCGCTGCAGCAGGGTAACCTCGCGGTCTGTTTTTGCCACTACCGGCTCCACGCCGGTCACGCCTCCGCGGGGGTGGTTTTCAAAATCGATGCCCCATTCGCGGGCAAACACATCGCGATCCAGCGCTGCCGAGGTGCCCTTGTGGAGAATGAGCTCCGCCACATCGAAGCCGATTCCGCCGGCCCCCATGATGGCAACCCGCTTGCCCACGGGCCTGTTACCCTTTATCGCATCGATATAGCTGATCACACTGGGGTGATCCATGCCCTCCAGTTCCGGTACCCGGGGCTCGATGCCGGTGGCTATGGCCACATGATCGTAGTTACCCGCCAGCAGTTGCTCACGGGTGACCCGGGTGTTGAGCTGCAGATCAATGCCCAGCAATTCAATCATGCGTCGGTAGTAGCGCAGTGTTTCCTCAAACTCCTCTTTTCCGGGTATGCGTTTGGCCAGGTTGAACTGCCCGCCAATTTCGGGGGCGGCGTCGAACAGGCTGACCGAGTGGCCGCGCTGCGCTGCCACTGTCGCATAACCCAGGCCGGCCGGCCCGGCGCCGATCACGGCAATGCGCTTGGGTTGCTCCGTCGGGGTGTAATTCAACAGTGTTTCGTGACAGGCACGGGGGTTGACCAGGCAGCTGACTTCGCGGCCGGTAAAGGTGTGGTCCAGGCAGGCCTGGTTGCAGGCAATACAGGTATTGATCTCGTCCTCGCGCCCCTGCAGGGCCTTGTTGACGAACTCGGCGTCCGCCAGCATGGGGCGAGCCATGGACACCAGGTCAGCGTCGCCCCTGGCCAGTACCGCCTCTGCCACGTCCGGCATATTGATGCGGTTGCTGGTGATTGTGGGTATGGCCAGCTCGCGGCGCAGGCGGCCTGTCACGCCGGTGAAAGCCGCGCGGGGTACCCGGGTGGATATGGTGGGTACCGCTGCCTCGTGCCAGGTAAAGTGAGTACTGATGATGTTTGCGCCCGCTCTTTCAACGGCTTGCCCCAGTTGCACAATTTCGTCCCGGGACATTCCGCCCTGCAGCATATCCATGGCGGCTATGCGAAAGATAACGATAAATTGCTCGCCCACAACAGCGCGGATTCGGCGCACCACTTCCAGCGGGAAGCGCATCCTGTTCTCGTAGCTGCCGCCCCAGCGGTCACTGCGGCGATTGGTTTTTTCTACCAGGAAGGTGCTGAGCAGATAGCCCGCCGAGCCGATGATCTCCACCCCGTCATAGCCAGCTTCGCGAGCACGGCTGGCGCAGTTGGCAAAATCCGCCAGCTGTTTTTCGATGCCGGCCTCATCGAGTGCTATAGGGGTGACGGGTGAAATCCTCGACTTGACCGCAGAGGGGGCCACGCTGTTGGGAGTGTAGGCCAGTGGCCCGGCATGCAGGATCTGCATGCAGATCTTTATCTCCGGATCTACCGCATGCACGGCCTCGGTAACAATACGATGCCGGGCCGCCTCCTGGCTGGTTGCCAGCTTGGCGCCGAAACCGCCTTCCTCGTTGGGGGAAATACCGCCGGTAATGATCATGCCAACGCCGCCGCGGGCGCGCTCGGCGAAGTAGGCGGCCATGCGTTCAAAGCCGTTTTCTGCTTCCTCCAGCCCGGTGTGCATTGAACCCATGATCGCCCGGTTTTTGATTGTGGTGAAGCCCAGGTCAAGGGGCGAAAACAGGTGTGGGTAGCGGTCGTTGCCTATCATAGTGTTGTCCTGAAAGCGGGGTGGGTGGCCTAGGCCTGTTCGGTCACATCAATGTCGATGAGAATATCATCTGCCGCGACTTGTGTGCCGGCCTCCGCCCTGACCTCCCGCACAGTGCCGCTGGCCTCCGCCACTATTTCATAGTGCATTTTCATGGCTTCCAGCACCGCCAGGGTCTGGCCCGCCTCTACCGCATCACCCGGCGCAACCCTTACCTCCAGCAACAGGCCGTGCATCGGGGCGCTTACCCTGCCGCCACCGCCGGCGGTTTCCAGTGCCCCATCCAGCCGGATCAGGTCACAGAATTGGGTCGCCCGGCCCTCTATGGACAGATAGAGTTTGCCGCTGTGTGGTGTATGGAAACGCACCCTGTGGCTGAGCTCATCAATGCCGACATGGGCGCTGCTGCCTTCAACAGACAGTAATTCCACCAGACAGGATTCCTCGGCACTGAATACCTGGTAGCGGGTGGAGCCAGTGTCTGTCGCGCCCAGCGCCATCACCGCAAGGTCATGGGTCAGCTCGCCATGCTGGTAGCGTTTGCGTGATATCAGGGCGCTGGCACTGGACCAGTCGCGCAACTGCGGGGCCACCAGCACACTGCCGGCGTAGAGCGCTTTGTGTTCCAGCGCCAGTTCGATAACGGCGGCCACGGCGCTGTCGGCGAAGGTGGGTACCGCGTTGGCGATACCCTGCGCCCCGAATTCCTCGGCGATAAATGCGGTGGTTGCCAGACCCGCGGCAAAACGTTCTTTCTGCAGGCACGCCACCAGGAAGTCCCGGTTGTGGCATGTGCCGAACAACACGGTTTCCTGCAGCGCCTCGATCAGGCGCAGGCGGGCGATTTCGCGGGTGGGCCCGCTGGCAATGATCTTGGCGACCATGGGGTCGTAAAAGGGTGAGATCTGCTGGCCGCTGGCGATGCCGCTGTCCACCCTTATCCCGGCGCCCTCGGGAGGTGACCACAGATCCACCGGGCCAGAGGCTGGCAGGAAGTCCTGGGCCGGATCCTCGGTGTACAGGCGCACTTCAATGGCATGGCCTGTCAGTGTGATGTCTTGCTGGGCCAGGCCCAGGGGTTCACCCTGGGCTACCTGTATCTGTAGCGCCACCAGGTCCAGCCCGGTAATCAGTTCGGTTACGGGGTGTTCCACCTGCAGGCGTGTGTTCATTTCCAGGAAATAGAAATTGCCACTCTCGTCCAGCAGGAATTCGACTGTACCGGCGCCGCGATACGCAATACTCGCGGCCGCAGCCACCGCGGCTGCTCCCATTTCAGCGCGCAGGGTGTCTGTCATTACCGGGCAGGGGGCTTCCTCAACAACTTTCTGGTGGCGGCGCTGCACCGAGCAGTCACGTTCGCCAAGGTGCACGGTGTTGCCCTGGTTGTCTGCAAAAACCTGTACCTCGACATGGCGCGGGCGAATGATGGCTTTCTCCAGGATCAGCTCACCGGAACCAAAAGCGGACTCCGCCTCTGCCCTGGCCAGGTCAATGGCGTTGGCCAGCTCTTTCAGGTCGTGCACCAGGCGCATGCCGCGGCCACCGCCACCGGCCGCCGCCTTTACCATGAGTGGCGGCCCTATCCTGGCTCCCTCGTCCAGCAGCACTGCATCACTCTGGTCCCTGCCCTCGTATCCCGGCACACAGGGCACGCCGGCCTCCAGCATGCGGCGCTTGGCCTCAGCCTTGTTGCCCATCAGGAAAATGGCATCCGGCGCGGGGCCAATGAAGACCAGCCCGGCCTTTTCGCAGGCGCGGGCAAAGTCGGCGTTCTCGCTGAGGAATCCGTAGCCCGGGTGGATAGCGCCGGCCCCGCTGGCCCGCGCCGCGCGCAGGATATTGTCCTGCACCAGGTAGGATTCGTTGACGGGGCCGGGCCCTATACACACCGCCTCGTCTGCCATTTGCACATGGGGCGCTCCCACGTCAGCCTCGGAGTAAACTGCCACCGTACGATAGCCCTGGGTCTTCGCGGTGCGTATCACGCGACAGGCTATCTCGCCGCGGTTGGCCACCAGTATGCTGGTAAATTGTGTCATCAGGCTCTCCGGGATTTATTGCGTTGCCCACTCGGGCTTGCGTTTTTCAACAAAGGCGGCAACGCCCTCGCGGCCTTCCTCGCTGAGCATGCAGTCAGCGAAACCGCGCGCGGCGAAGTCCAGCGCTTCCGCTCGCGGTCGTCGTGTGGTTTCGAACACGATACCCTTGGTGACAGCATTGGCGCCCGGCGCGCACAGGGCAATCTGCGCCAGCACCTCCGAGCATTTGGTCTCCAGGTCCGCCGCGTCTTCTGCCAGTATGTGTCCAATACCATACTGTACTGCCTCCTCGCCCCTGAAACGCGCACCGGTCAGCATCAGTCGCCGGGCCTGGGTCAGTCCCACCCGCTCGGTGACGAAGGGTGCTATCTGCGCCGGGGGTATGCCCAGGCTGGTTTCACTGAGACGGAAGCGGGCGTCGCGGGTCACGATTGTGACATCGCCCACACACGCCAGGCCGAGGCCGCCACCGATGGCTGCGCCCTCTACCAGTATGATAACGGCCTGGGGTTGTTCATTGAGTTTGATCATCAGGTCGCCGAAGCTTCGATTACCCCGGGCAACCTCGGCCTTGTCGGGTTCGCCTCCCTGCAGGCCGGACTTGAAACCCTTGATGTCCCCGCCGGCGCAGAAAAAACCACCCTTGCCACGCAGGATGATAGTGCGCAGGCTGCGGTTGTCCCGGGTTGCGTCCAGCACCGTACTGAGCTCATCGACCATCTCGGCCGACAGGGAGTTTCTGGCTTCCGGCCGGTTCAGCCATATGGTCAAAACGCTGCCCTGTGGTTCCAGGATAAGGCTCGTTGTGTCCGGTAATGTTGTCATTGTTTTTCTCCAGAAAAGGAATTTGCGCCTGTCGCGTTTTGCTGCCGCTACATCCGCGCAATACCGAAGCTGTTGGGCCGAACCGTGCGGTGCCGGGTTTCCCACACTGTCTCCAGCAGGAAACCCAGGGTTTTGCGGCTGTCGCGCGGATCTATCATGCCGTCATCCATGAGGTGGCCTGAGGTATAAAACGCGCTGGACTGGCTGTCGAACAGATTGGCCAGGTAGGCCTCCTGTTTGGCCAGGGCTTCCTCGTCTGCCTCCTGGCCCATGGCCGTGGCCTTGCCGCGTGCCACCATTGACATGGTCTTTGCCGCCTGCTCGCCGCCCATCACGCCGGTGCGGGCATTCGGGAAGGTGTACAGGAAATCCGGTTCGTAGGCTCGCCCACACATACCGTAGTTGCCGGCACCGAAGCTGGCACCCGTCATCAGGGTGATGCGCGGCACTTCCAGGTTGCGCACGGCCTGAATCATTTTTGAGCCGTGCTTGATCATGCCTGCACGCTCCGACCTGGTACCCACGATATAGCCAGTGGTGTTTTGCATAAACAACAGCGGGATGTTGGCCTGGTCACACAGTTGCAGGAACTGCGTCGCCTTGGTCGCCCCTTCCGGGTCGATGGGGCCGTTGTTGCCAATAATGCCGCAGGGCAAACCAAAGATATCCGCCTGGATGCAGACAGTAGCGGCACCGTAGCGTGGCTTGAAGTCCATGAAGTCCGAGCCGTCCACTACTCGCGCTACCAACTCGCGCATGTCGTAGGGGTTGCGGTAGTCACAGGGAATAACACCCGCGAGTTCGTCCTGGTCATAGATGGGCTCGCAGTAGCCGCGCCGCGAGGGTGTGGCGCAATCCTTGTTCCACTGCAGGCGGTGTAGCAATTCCCGGCACATCTGGACCGCCTGCCCGTCGTTTTCCGCGAGGTATTCCGCCAGGCCAGACACCGAGGCGTGCATTTCCGCGCCACCGAGTTCTTCCTCGGTAGCGATTTCTCCGGTAGCGGCCTTGAGCAGGGGCGGCCCGGCCAGGAATGCGCGCCCGTTGCCCTTGACCGCAATAACATAATCGCTGAGGCCCGGCATGTAGGCGCCGCCGGCGGTGGATGAGCCGTGCAGTATTGAGATAACAGGGATCCCCGCCTTGCTCAACTTGGCCAGGTTGCCGAACAGGGCCCCGCCGTTGGAAAAGCCCTCGACGGTGTAGTTGATCAGATCGCCGCCGGCGCTTTCCACCAGGTGAACAAATGGCAGTTTCTGCTCCAGGGCGATCACCTCCGCGCGGGTAACGCGATAGGCGCCGGCGGTGGTGAGTGAGCCCGCCTGTATGCCGCTGTCATCCACCACCACCACGCAACGCACGCCGCTAATGAAACCAACGCCGGCGATGATAGTACTGCCGGGAATCGACTTTTCCGGGTCCGGGTTGTCGAGCAGGTAACCGGCGATATTGCCGATAGCCATAAACGGCATGCCGGGATCCAGCAGTCGGGCGAGGCGCTCCCGCGGGGTGAGTTGGCCGCGCGCCTCGAACCTGGAGCGGCGTTTTTCGGAGATCATCGCGCCGCGAGCGTTAAGCTGTTGCAGGTGCTCTATGTGTGCCAGCATGTCCTCGCGATTTTTGCGGAAGCCGTCTGACCTGGGATTGATTTTCGAGTTGAATACTGTCATCACAGCCTCTTTGCAATAGTCGCCGGCACAGCAATCGGACAGGACAACAGCAGTTGTGCGTAGCCCTTGGCCTGGGGGTCGTTGCGTATGCTGGCCACGCCGCCTCCGCCCAGCACGTCGTGCAGCAGGAAGTTGATGGCATTGGATCCGGGTAGCAGGAATCGCTGGACATTACCCGGCTCTGTGCTGTCCAGGAAGTGCGCAAAATGCTCGGTAACCACCTGTTCGGTAAGCGCCTGGTAGATATAGGGGAGATAGGTCGGGTCCCGGGCAATGATGCCTATATTCGCCTTGTTGCCCTTGTCGCCACTGCGTCCCCAGGCCAGGGCGATCAGCGGCACCTCGGCCATGGCCTCTGCTTTGTCTGCTGCTGGAGCGGCTGGCCGGTCAATGGTTACCGTATCCAGTGGCTGTCCGTGTGCCTCATCACAGGGTATTTCTTCCCCGTTCAGCAGGATGCGCACTGCGACGCTGTCGCGGGGGACGGTGAAGGAGAACAGGCGCACAACGGGCGAGGGCCTGGGGCGTCCACCGGCAAAGCCGGAGAGCCCCGGCGGGGTGGCGAGGCCGAGACCGACCGCTTCCTTGAGGAGTATGCCGATGCCCGCGGCCGCCGGGTGCTTGGCGGCAATTTTCATTGCGACTTCGCGACTGCCGCCGGCTCGGGCGAACTTGCCGAACTGGCTCTCCGCGCCTATCAGTTCGATACTCGTTTCGCTGAAATCCGCCAGCCCGAAGGTCTTGAAAACGTTGCGCGATGCTTCAAATACCGCCTCGCCCAGGGCGCGGGCCTTTTTGTCCGCGTCTATACCGTAGAAAGTCATGTAGGTGCCTCCCCGGAACTGGTCGGCGTAGGTTGCGCTGACCTTGTAGGTATCCGGTGCCGGCCGCCCGGTTGCGCCCGCCACCTTTACCCGGTTCTCACCGGCCGGCTCGATGGTGGCGGTGGAGAAATCGCAAACCACGTCGGGCAATATATACGCCTGGGGGTCGCCGATCTCGTAGAGCATCTGTTCCGCGACGGTACCCACGTTGACCAGGCCGCCGGTGTTGTTCGGCTTGGTGCAGATAAAACTGCCATCGATGGAGATTTCGGCAATCGGGTAGCCCATGTTCGCCAGCCCGGTGACCTGGTCCCAGTCAGTAAAGTTGCCACCGGTGGCCTGGGGGCCGCATTCCAGGATATGGCCGGCCAGGGAGCCCATGGCCAGCTGGGCAAGGTCGTCCCTGCCCCAGCCGAAAGTATGAATGCAGGCACCCAGGGTGACTGCACTGTCGACGCAGCGCCCCGTGACCACGATGTCTGCGCCCTGTTCCAACGCGCGGGCGATAGGGAAGGCGCCCAGGTAGGCGTTGACGCTTTGCAGGCTGCCCGGTTCGGGGAAGTGCTCGCCGGAAAACATTTCTGTGGTGCCCGCTGCCGCCCATTGCCCGGCGCTGGCCATCAGGTCATCGCCCACAATACAGGCAACGCCAAGGTCCAATCCCTGCTCGGCAATCAGGGTTCGCAGGGCCTCGGCGCAGGCCTGTGGATTGACGCCGCCGGCGTTGGAGATCACCTTGATGCCTCTAGCCGCAATTTTTGCCAGGTTGGGTTGCATCGCCGCGGTGACAAAATCTACCGCATAGCCTTTGGTCTCGTCCTTGGCCCTGGCGCGGGCCATGATCGACATGGTGATTTCCGCGAGGTAGTCGTAGACGATATAGTCCAGCCCATCGCAGTCCAGCAGTTGTGGGGTAGCCCGGGCCGCGTCACCCCAGAACCCGCTGGCGCCGCCTATGCGCAATACTGTGTCGGTCATGCCTGGTTTCCTGCCTGTGCCTGTTCGAGACAGGCAATAGTACTGAGTCGGGCCTTTCTTCACACGGGAAATGGCGCCACCAAGCACAGAGTTGGCGCCAACCGAAGGCCCGCCGGGGTAGGCCTTGCCGGGCGGGTCAATTCGGCGTCCCGGCTGCAGGCAGACGCCTCGCGCCCCATGCTACCCTTATTGCCCCGAGGAATAGACAGGAGCTATCTGGTTTGGAGGTTCATGACCAACCCGGCGAGGGTGCAGTCTATGCGAGGGCGCTTAGCGGCCCGCTGGACCTGGCGGCAGCGCTGGGCGCTGACCCGCAGATGCTTGCCCGCAATGCCGGCCTGGATATCAGTTTGCTGACAGTGCCCGATGCGCTGCTGCCTGTCGCCACCTACTACCGGCTGCAGGAGCAGTTCCGGCAACACACCGGCAACCCCGATTTTGGCCTGTTGAGCGGCCGGGTTTCGCATATGGAGAACGCCCACCTGTTTCTTTACCTGGCCTCTGCCAGTCAGACCCTGCGCGACTGGCTGAATATGGTGCCTACAGTGGCGAGTATTCTCGGGGATGTCGGGTCTATCGGGATTGCCAGGTACCGCGATGACTTCGCACTGGAGTGGCATCCCCTGCGGCCGCCGAACCCGGAGCGTTGTGTGGTCACAGACAGTCTGCTTTCTGCCGCGGCGCTACAGATGGATGGCTATTGTCTGCTCCCGGTCAGGCCCCACCGGGTGGACCTGACTTACCCCCGCCCAGGGAATATCGATGTGCTGCGCGACACTTATGGTGCCCCGCTGTATTTCGACCAGGCTGTCAGTGCCTTGCATTACGACTGGAAGATGCTCGATAACCCGCAGGTACATGTCAGCACGCGATTTTATGACACGGTAGCCGAGGAGTTTTCGGCATTTTTCAGTGGCGATGCCTCCGGGACGGACCCGTTTTCCCTGAGCCTGCACACAGCGATCAGGCGACTGTTGCCCGCCGGTGGCTGTTCTATAGACAGTATTGCCGCCGACATGAATGTATCTCGCCGCACGCTACAGCGACGGCTGAAGGACCGGGATACGCACTTTCAGCAATTATTGCAGCGGGTGAAGTCCACCCTGGCAAGGAAGTACCTGGAAGACAAAAGCCTGAGTATCATCGAGATTGCGCTGCTGTTGGGTTATGGCGACCCGTCGTCCTTTTCCGCAGCTTTTAAAGCATGGACCGGCCTTACTCCCACGGAGTTTCGGCG
The DNA here is from genome assembly GCA_963765545.1 of uncultured Gammaproteobacteria bacterium. Taxonomy (GTDB): domain Bacteria; phylum Pseudomonadota; class Gammaproteobacteria; order Pseudomonadales; family Halieaceae; genus JARRPM01. The sequence continues at coordinate 599,746 of CAVXWW010000008.1, forward strand.
CCAGTAATGTCGCTGTCGTCGGGTGTGGGCCCGGCTCTGGCGCGCAGTGCAGGTAAATTCTGCCGGATGAGCTGTCGCACCTAATTGGCGGTGGCGACCACATTGCCCTGTTCACGAAACACTTGCAGCTCGGCGTTATAGTTTGCCGCTGCCCGCTGGGCAAGCAGCGCGCCGCGGTTGTGCTGGATGGCCTGCAAGTTCTTGTTGCACGCCAGGTAGTTCTCTATCGTTGCGACGTAATTTTTGACAACGACCTGCGCCTCATACATTTCGTGCATGGAGGCAGCAGTGCCATCGGGGATAGTCGGTTCCTCCAGCGGAACAAAGGACGGGCATTCGGCATTGGCATGCAGGGTCATAAGCAGGGCCGGGATCGCAATAAGCTTGTTCATTTTCAGTGCCTCGCAAGGTGGTCAGTAAAATATCGTGTTACCGAAATGTGTTACCAATATTCACAATACGCAAGTTGATTGCAAGTGGTTTATCGGAATAAGCCATATAACGTGTTGATATTAAGATGTATATTGATGCCCGCTCAATTTGGGGTTGCACCAGAAGTTACTTCAGGTAACAGGGTGCGCACCGATATGTGGCGATTATCTGTGAATTAGTCCCATGGGCGTTGGTTCGGTGCGACAAATTGGTGCCGGCGGCGCTGCGGCTTGCCAGTAATGGGTGCGGGGAAGGCTTGAGGCCCAGGACTGGCCTCGTGTCTATCAATTGTCTCGCCCGTGACATGAGAATGGCTCTCGCCTGGGGTAAAGTAGTGGTTTAAGTCACGCAGAGATATGGCAATGAATACCTTTGATCAGCGCGTAGTGGTTATCACCGGCGCGGCGTCCGGCATAGGTCGCGCCCTCGCGTTGCAACTGGCCGCCCGGGGTGCCAGCCTGGCACTGGCGGACAGGGACATGGCAGGGCTTGGGGAGACCAGGGCGTTGATCGAAAAAACCGGTGCTCGTTGCACTATCCACGACCTGGATGTGGCTGACCGGGAGGCGTTCGAGGCCTTTGCCGGCCAGGTAATAGCGGACCACGGCGAGGTACATGCGCTGTTCAGTAACGCCGGGGTAACGCTGGTAGATTCGGTGGAAAGCCAGAGTTACGAGGACTTCAACTGGTTGATGAATATCAACTTCTGGGGTGTCGTGCACGGTACGCGGGCCTTCCTGCCTCATCTGCAGCGGGTTGACGAAGCCCATATCGTCAATATTTCCAGCGTATTTGGCTTGATGGCTGTACCCATGCAAAGTGCCTACAACTCGTCCAAATTCGCGGTGCGCGGTTTTACCGAGGCCCTTAAAATGGAGATGGCGGGCAGCCACATCCAGGTCAGCTGTGTTCATCCCGGGGGTATCAAGACGGGCATAGCGCGCAATTCCCGGATCAATGAAAAGACGACAGGGGTTTCGCTGGAGGAGTTTGGGGCGGGTTTCGATGCCAAGGCTTCCACGACCGCTGACCAGGCCGCGGCGATCATCATCCGCGGAGTGCTCAAGAACAAGCGTCGCATCCTGGTGGGTAACGATGCCAGGGTCCTGAGTCTGGTGACAAGACTGTTTCCCGGCAGCTACGAAAAACTGCTGCGCCTGGAAAAGGCAATTCGCGAAAGGCGCGAGGACCCGCTTGCCAGGGCGCTTCCGATCGAGCCCTGAGGCGGGGGCTGGTCATTCGACAGATCCAACCCGGGGCCCCGGGCGTATAGGTGTTACAGTTCTTTACATACAACGAGCACAAGGTTTCCCCACATCGCGCTACCATGCGGGCGTTTTTACCCCGCTGGTATCGTCTCCATTGGCTGCCAGCCGGGAGTCCATCAACCAGGTTCGGATCGTTATCGATGCAAAACAAATGGATAAGGCGCGTGCTGCCAGTTGCTGGTTATGTCAGCCGCAGTAATCGTGGCGGTAGTGATGGTGAAGAGCCGTCCCGAGCTGCCGCGACGCGAAAGTGCGGTTGCGGTCCCCCTGGTCGACGTGCTGGTCGCCGAGCCAGGGCCGATTGCGGTGGCAGTGAGATCCCGCGGCACCGTCGCTCCCAGGACTGATATCGAACTGGTGTCAGAGGCCTCAGGCAGGGTGGTCTGGGTGGCCCCTGAGTTTGTTGTCGGGGGCGCCGTCAAACAGGGAGATACCCTGTTGCGCATCGACCCCATCGATTACGAAGTGGCTGTTTCGGTAGCCCGCGCCGCAGTGGCCAGTGCGGAATTGTCCCTGGCGGAGGTGCAGGTGGTGGTGAAGAAGGCGGCAATCGAGGAGGCTAAGGCCCAGGTCCAGGCGGCGCGAGACAGATTGCGTCAGGCGGAGGCGGACCTTGCCAACACCTCTATAGTAGCGCCTTTCGACGCGATTATTGACACCAAGCGGGTTGACCTGGGTCAGTACGTGCAGGCCGGGTCCGGGCTGATGCGTTTGCTGGGCATTACCAGCGCTGAGGTGAGGCTGCCGATACTGGCATCGGATGTTCCCTTTGTGCGTTATGGGCAATTGCCCGACGGCAGTTGGCCCCGGGCAACCCTGACAGCGCGGTTCGGCGATGAAGAGCGCAGCTGGGAGTCGCGACTGGTTCGCCTGGAACAGCGGGTGGACGAGGAGACCCGGGTGTTTTACCTGGTGGCGGAAGTGGACGTGCCCTATGACGCGGCGCGCCACCCCTGGCCGCTCTCGCTGGGGCTGTTTGTAGACGTGCTCATCGAGGGGATTGAGCTTCCCACAGCCACCCGTATCCCCCGCTCCGCACTGCACGGTGGTAATGCCGTGTACCTGGTGAAGGAGGGCGCAATACGCAAGCAACTGGTCGAGGTGCTGCGCCGGGATCGCGACACCGTACTGGTTGGTAATGGCCTGGTCGCAGGCGACGAGGTAATACTGTCGCGTCTCGATATCATGGTGGAAGGCATGCCTGTAGCAGTGGCTGGCTAGCATGACTACCCTACTCAAGGAGCGCGGTGTCATTGCCTGGATGGCAAGTAACCCGGTTGCCGCCAATCTGCTGATGCTGGTTGTCATGGTCGGCGGCCTGGCCTCGGTGGGCGGGATCACCAAGGAAGTCTTTCCCTCCTTCCCTTCCGAGACGGTGACGATCACTGTGCCCTATCCGGGCAGTTCGCCGGAAGAGGTGGAAGAGGGCATCGTGCTTAAGATCGAGGAGGCGATACAGGATATTGTCGGTGTCGACGAGATCCGCTCGGTGGCGCGCGAGGGAGTGGGGACAGTGACCGTTCAGCTTGAAGCGGGCACTCCCATGACCAAGGCCCTGGGCCAGATCAAGTCCAGGGTAGATGGCATCGCCGCATTTCCCCTGAATGCGGAGGAGCCGATTGTCGATGAGGTGTTGTCGCGCACTCGCGCGATGCGTCTCACCCTCTACGGGGCGCTGGAAGAATACCAGCTGAAAGAACTGGCTCAGCAACTGCGGGACGAGGTGTTGTTGCTGCCGGGTATCACCCAGGTGGCCATCAGTGGGGAGCGGGATTACGAGATTTCGATCGAGGTTTCGGATGCGACGCTGCGCCGGTATGGCCTTGATTTTAACGATGTTGTCGGGGCGGTACAGGCCCGTTCGCGCGACTTGCCCGGCGGCAAGATGCGCACGGACGCCGGCTCCATTACGCTGCGCTCTGTCGGGCAGGCCTACACTGGCAGGGACTTCGCTGACATTACTCTGATTACCCGGGAGGACGGCACGCGGCTGTCCCTGGGGGATGTGGCTACCGTCAGCGACATGTTTGAAGACCAGCCCGTGATGAGTCGTCTCAACGGCAAGCCCAGTCTCACCCTGGAGGTCGACCGCGTGGGTGAGCAGGACGTACTGGCCATCACAGAAACACTGAGGAACTACGTCGACCGAAAGCAGGCCGAACTGCCGCCCGGGGTCGAACTCACCGCATGGTCTGATCGCAGTGTGACGCTCAACGGTCGTATCGAGCTGATGTTGAAGAGCGCTGCCCAGGGCGCCTTCCTGGTACTGATTACCCTGGCCCTGTTTCTCAATCTTTCACTCGCTTTCTGGGTGGTGCTGGGGGTGCCTTTCTCTATTCTCGGCGCGCTGCTGGTCATCAACCTGTTCGGCATTCCCGTGTCCATCAATGTGATTTCTGTGTTCGGGTTTATCCTGGTGCTGGGGATGCTGGTGGATGACGGTATTGTCACGGCCGAGAGCGCCTATGCCCAGTTGGAGCAGGAGCGGCAGGGTGTAGACAGTATTGTGAGGGGGGTAAGGTCGGTTGCTGTAGCGACGATTTTTGGCGTCCTCACCACGATGATTGCGTTCTCGCCGGCGTGGTTCCTGGAGAGTGGTGTAGGACGTATCATGACCCACATTGTGCCTATCGTGGTGCTTTGCCTGATGTTTTCCCTGATCGAAACCAAGCTGATCCTGCCGGCGCACCTGCGCCACATTCGCATTGGTGAGCAGCAGCATAAACCCGGCTCTATTCGTGGCAGGCTCACGGCAATTCAGGAGGGCTGTGCCAGCGCGCTTCAGAATTTCGCCAACACAAGCTATCGCTCTGCCCTGGAATGGGCCGTGCACATGCGGTACACCACCCTGGCTATTTTCCTGGGCGGTCTGGTCATCTGCCTGGCCCTGGTGCCGGCGGGTATTGTGCGCTTTGTATTCTTCCCCAATGTGCCCTCCGACCAGATCAACATCAGTCTTAAAATGCCCCAGGGCACGCCGTGGCAACAGACCCACGACTACACCTTGCGTATTGAGCAGGCCGCGAGGGAAATGAACGAACGCTACCGGCAGTTGGAAGGCGTGGAGCAGGGCGTGATTCTTGAGCTGATGTCCCTGTCTACCGAAGACACCGAGTCCCAGGTGACGGTGGAGTTGTTGCCCAGTACCGAACGCAGTATCACTTCCGTTGAGTTGGCGGGCTGGCTGCGGGAAAGCCTGGGTGATCTGGCGGGTGTGCAATCACTGATCTTCGATGCCAATGCCGGGCCGCCCGGGTCGGCCGTCGACATCGAGCTGGCGGGTCGCGACCTCGAAGCCCTGCGCGGCGCCGCCAGTGAACTGAAGCTGGCCTTGCTGGGTTATGACGGCCTGTATGATATCCGCGACAGCTTTGATGCCGGCGGGCCGGAACTGGATATCAGGCTTACCCCCGAGGGCGATGCGCTGGGCCTGGGGCAGGTAGAGCTCGCCACGCAGGTCAGGCAGGCGTTTTTTGGCGCCGAGATCCAGCGCATGCAACGCGGGCGGGACGAGGTCCGGGTTTATGTGCGTTTTCCCGCCGAGGAGCGCGCCACGCTGGAGTCCTTGCGTTCCATGTGGATTGACGTGCCCGGCCGTGGCAAGGTGCCATTCGAAGTGGTGGGCGAGGCGCGCGAGCGTATCGGGGTCAGTGTCATCAATCGCTTCAATCGACAGCGGGTGGTCAACGTCGAAGCGGACGTGGACAAAACCCGGCTCGAACCGGGGGCGGTTGTCCGGGAGATTACCAGCCAGGTGATGCCCGACATCCTCGCCCGGTATCCCGGCGTCTCTTCCCGGCTGAGCGGCGCGGCGGAAGACCAGGCAGAGACGGCCGATTCGTTGCTGCTGGGTGTCTTGACCATCATGTTGATGATTTATGCCGCCCTGGCGGTACCCCTGAAAAGCTATGGCCTGCCGCTTATTATCATGTCGGTGATTCCCTTTGGCATAGTGGGGGCCATTCTCGGGCACCTGATCGTGGGTAGCAGCATCAGTATTTTGTCGGTAATAGGGATGATCGGCCTGGCGGGTATTGTCATCAACGACAGCCTGGTGTTCGTGGACCATATCAGGAGCCGCTTGCAGTTATTGGACGAAGACTGGCGGGAGGCGGTGGTAGAAGGCGGGGTGCGTCGCTTCAGGCCCGTCTTGCTCACATCGGTCACAACCTTTATGGGTTTGTTGCCTATTCAGCTCGAAACCTCCATCCAGGCACAGTTTGTCAAGCCGATGGCCATATCCATTGGCTTTGGCGTATTGTTCGCCACGTTTGTCACCCTGTTCCTGGTGCCGGTACTGTATTTTGTCGGGCAGGATATCAAGCGACTGCGAGGCAGGCTCGTCACCGGGACACAGGCGCAGGAGCAGCCTGCGAGCTAGCGGGTCTTGCGCCGCAGGCTCAGTACTGCAACGGTCAGCGCCGGTAACATGGTGAGAGTGACGAGGGCCGCACCGAGGATGCCAAACATCACGATGGCCCCGACGCCGCGGTACAGCTCGGTGCCCGCGCCGGGGATCAGCACCAGCGGCGATAAGCCGCACAGGGTGGTGATGGTCGACATCGCGATCGGGCGCAGGCGCGCTTCCACCGCTTCCGTTACGGCCGCCAGTGGCGCCATGTGCTGCAGGTCGACATTCTGCACCGCCCGATGCACGATCAGGATAGGGTTGTTGACCACGGTTCCCATCAGTATCAGGAAGCCCAGCATCGAGATCATGTCGAAGGATTGCACTATCGCGCCCAGGCCCACCAGTGGCAGCAGGCCACCCACCGCGTTCAGCAGCCACAGGCCCACGATGCCCCCGGCAATACCCAGTGGAATAGACGTCATGATAAGTAGCGGATACCCCCAGTGGTTGAAGATGGCGACCATCAGCAGGTAGATGATGAGCAGAGCGACCAGGTAATTGCCCAGCAGTGCCTCTCGGGTGGCGTCAAGCTGGTCTGCGGCGCCGGAAATCGCCACATTGACGTTGGCGGGGATACCGCCGCGCTCACGCAGGTAGTCCACCACCTCTGTGCGCACCCGGCCTACGCCGGTCTCCAGCGGAATGCTGCGCGGGGGAATAATGTTCAGGGTGACGGTGCGGCGGCCGTTTACCCTGCGCACCACGCTGCTGCTGACCGTCTCACTGATGTCCGCTACCGCGGCCAGTGGCAGTACCTGGCCAGCGCCGGTGTAAAGCGGCAATCGGGCCAGGGTGTCCAGGGTCGCGTCCTGGCCCACATCGCTGTACAGGTAGATATCTATCTTGTCGTCGTCCAGAAAGAATTCATCTACATAGCTGCCGTCAGTCAGGGCCGACACGGTGAAGCCCAGGGATTGTGCCGTCATCCCGAGTTCGGCGGTACGCTCCCAGCGCGGGCGCACCTCCACCATGGGCTGGGCCAGGGTGAGGGAGCCCGGCTGGCTCTGGATGCGCGGCTGCTCGAACACGTCTTCGGCCCGGCGGTAGGCCGCCAGGGCCACCTCGTAAATGGTCGCGAGGTCGGGCCCGGAAATATCCAGGTTGATGCTGCGGGTGCCCCCGTCGTTACTGCTGATAATAGAGCCGCGGGCCGCAAAAGCGCGCATGCCGGGATACTCCCTGTATTTGCGGGTCAAGGCGTCCATCAGTGCCTCGATATCGCTTGCCCTTGCGGGTTCGGCGATAATGCGCAACTGGGAGGCACTCATGCGCAGGGTCATATAGAGTATGGCCGGCACCTCCGCCTCGCCACGGTCAAACAAGCCCGGGTCCGCACCCACGTGCGGCAGCAGCCAGGCCTCGACCTCATCACCGATTTTCCTTATCGCTTCCAGGTTATAGCCCGGCGGTGCGTTCATGCTCGCAAAGACCTTGGGTTCCTCCCCCTCGGGGAGGTATTCCGCCGCTGGCGTCAGCAGCCAGATCACCGCCAGGCTGGCCAGGGAGGTAACAGCAATACAGGTAAGTCGCCTGGCCGGCGTGGCGATACAGCCCTGCACCAGTTTCATGGTGGCCCGGGTGCTGCGCGTAAACGCCGCTGGCGCGCCTGGGCCCGACGCCCCCGAGGCACTGTCCGCGCTGCCGAATTTGAGCCTGGCGGCCGCGGCAGGCAGCACCGTTACTGCCACCAGCATGGACGCCAGGATGGCAGCGGAGATGGCGATTGCCACGTCGGAATAAAGCTGCCCCGCTTCCTGCTCGACGAACGCCACGGGGATAAAGACGAGCACCGTGGTCATGGTCGAGGCGAACACCGCCGGCCAGACCTGGCGCACGCCATTCAGTGCGGCCTGAAAACGCGCGGCGCCGCGCCTGCGCTCCAGTTCGATGCTCTCCAGCACCACGATACTGTTGTCCAGGGTCATGCCAATGGCAAACGCGATACCGGCAAGCGAAATGACGTTGACGGTGCGGCCCGCCAGCAACAGGCCCAGGAAGGCGACGATAATGCAGATGGGAATGCCCATCACACCGACCAGGGTCGCCCGGAAGGAACGCAAAAACAGGTACATTACTGCCGTGGCGAGCAGGGCGCCAAGAATGAGGTTGCGCCAGACATTCTGTACCGACTCTTCAACGTACCGCACGTCATCTGATATAGGCTTGAGCTGCAGGCCCGCCGGCTCCAGTAGCTCCCGGTTGATCGCGACCAGCTCCTTGTTCATCAGCCGCTTGATATCAATGACATTGGAGCCGGCCTCCCTGCGCAGGGCGATGAAAATATGGGGCGCGCCGTTGAATCGCGTAATCGTGCTCTTCTCAAACTGGCCCAGGCGCACCTGGGCGACATCGGACAGGCGAATGACCTGGTCGCCCCGCCGTGCCAGTATCAGGCCGCTGACCTCATCGAAAGTCTCGAACCGGCCGATAGTGCGCAGCAGGTACTGGCGCTTACCCGATTCGATGGTACCGCCGGAGCGGTCGAGATTGCGGCTGCGAATCGCCTCGCGCAGGTCTGGCAGTGACAGGCCGCGCTGCGCCAGCCGGGCCGGGTCGACCAGGATCTGGATCTGGCGCTCTTCCCCGCCCCAGACCGCGACCTCCGAGACACCGGCCACTGAGGCAAGGCGCGGTTTGACGTTGTCCTCGAAGAAATCCAGCGTCATGTCCATATCCAGCTGGCGCGGATTGCCCGGCAGGGTTTCCGCGCTGAAAAACATGAAGTAGTTGCCCGAGAATGAATTTGCGTAAATCCTCGGCTCGTCGACATTCTCCGGATAGGACGGCACCTGGCTCAGGGCATTGTTTACCCGGATCATCATTTCGGTGACATCGGTGCCGAAGGGAAATTCCAGCTCAATCTCGGCGGAGCCGCTGCGGGCGGTGGCAGTGATGCGTGACAGCGTGGGAAGGTTGCGCAGGTAGTCTTCCTGCTCTACCAGAATCTCCTTTTCCACGTCCTGCGGCGTGGCGCCGGGCCAGCTGGTGCGAATCCCTATGGTTCGCACGTCGAGGTCCGGAATCATCTGTACCGGAATGCGAAGCGCGGCAAAGATCCCCAGTATGCTGACGATCAACACGGTCACCGTCAGCAGCGTGCCGCGCCTGATAATCTGCTCCAGCACTGGTCTACAGGCCCGTTCGTGAGGTGCGGATCATAACGCGCTGGCCATTCTGTAAGGCCTCATTGCCCTCGATCACGACAGTTGCCCCGGCCGGCAGGCCCTGGCGGATCTCCACCAGCGAGTCGAAGCTGAGCCCGGCGCTGACCGGGTTTTCACTGGCCACGCCGTCGTTGACAGTCCACACCACCACACGACCGTCCGGAAAACGCAGGATGGCATCGCGGTGAACGACCACACCGGAGCGACCGGTAGCCAGGTGTAGCCGGGCCTGCACCGACATTCCCGGGAGCAGGCGCTGGTCAGGGTTTTCAGCCAGGACCCGCAGCAGGAAGGTACGGGCGCCGGGATCGGTGATCGGAACGATGGTGTCGACCTTGCCGCTAAAAGCCTGGTCGGGGTTCGCACTCAGGCTGAAGGTAAGGGGTGCATCGGGGTGAATGTCTGCCAGGTAGTCTTCGGACACGGGAAAGTCCAGTCGCACATCTTCCAGCGCGACCAGCTCCAGCACGGCTTGCCCGGGATCTATCCACTCACCCAGCTCGGTCAGCTTGGTGCTGACCACGCCGGCAAAAGGGGCGCGCAGCTGGTGCCGCTGCAGTATTCCACGCCGGTAGCCCGCCTGGGCCTCGGCCCGGTGCAGGGCGGCCTCGTCACCGGCAACTTCCGCCTCAATATCGCGCACCGCGCTCTCTGCGATGCTGCGCTGGGGTATCAGCTTCCTGGCCTCGGCCAGCCTGCGTCTGGCATCTGCCAGCGCTGTGGCCGCCTGTTCAACCTCCGCCAGTGCGCTGTCGAGCTGCAGCTGTGCCAGCTCCGGGTCCAGTGTCAGCAACAGTTCGCCCGACTGGACCCGGCTGCCGCTATCCACTTTCAGCTCGGCCACCAGCCCGCTGGTGGCGACCGACAGGCGGGCAGATCGCATGGCCGTCACGGTGCCGGTCAGGTCCAGGACCCGGTGAATGTCGCTTTCCTGTGCCACCGCCACCGCCACGGGTACTGCCTTGTCTTCATTGGCGAGCAGCGCAGTGGGGACGCAGAGGCACAGCAGGAGTAGCAGCCAACGTTGGCAGTAGGGTAGCGCTGAAGCCATGTAGTCGTCATTACCGCTGAGAAAGGGTGGCTGCAAGAATACCGGGTATACGTGGTGCTATGCCAGCTGGATCTGGTGGGCATCGCTGTTCCCGCCGGCAGCGCGGGTGGCAGTGCTGTGCGGCACGGCCAGCGAATTGGCGGTACACTGGTGGGACGAATAGCTGCGGATTGTGGTGCTATGTTGGGAGGTTCGATCACCGGCCGGGCTTTGGGGCTGATACGAATGATTGCGGCCTGGCTCATTGCCTGCCTGGTAACCGCTGTTGCAGTGCTCGTGTACCTGCTGGACTCGCGTCAGGACCTCTCGGTCTGGCATCTGGCCGATCTGGACGAGGAGTTCACCGCAGACACCGCGGTTACCGATTTCAGGCAATACCTGGCACTGGAAGATCGGCTGTTTGAGCAGCTGGACCAGCTGGTGTATTCGCAGGTTCCGGTGGGACCGAACAACGCGATCAACCGCTACAGCCGGGGAAGTCTTTCCGATCCCGGGCGCTGGCCGGTGAATTGGAATCGCAGTTTCGAGCTTGGCCAGGAGCGGCCCGCGGCGGGCGTTGTGCTGCTGCACGGCTTGTCAGATTCACCTTACAGCATGCGCGCACTGGGGCAATCCATGCATCGACATGGCGCCATGGTTCTGGGACTGCGTATTCCCGGCCATGGCACCGCACCGTCCGGGCTGGTAGAAACGCGCTGGCAGGACATGGCCGCGGCAGTCAGGCTTGCGGTGCGGCATGTGCGTGAGGTGGTGGGCGACAAGCCGGTGTACCTGGTTGGTTATTCCAATGGCGGGGCGCTGGCGGTGGAGTATACGCTCGCCGCACTGGACGATTCCTCCCTGCCAATTGTGTCCGGAGTCATCCTGCTGTCACCGGAAATAGGCCTGTCACGGGTTGCGGCGCTGGCGGTATGGCAGGCCCGCCTCGGTCATCTGCTGGGCCTCGAAAAGCTGGCCTGGAATGTATTGCTGCCCGAGTATGACCCCTACAAATACAGCTCTTTTGCGGTAAACGCCGGTGACCTTGCCTACCGCATAACCGCGCATATCCAGAAACAGCTCAGTGCGCTGCAGAGTACCGATAAACTGCAGGCTCTGCCGCCCATACTCGCCTTCCAGTCCAGTGTGGATGCAACGGTGACTGCATCTGCACTGGTCGCTCACCTTTTTGATCGACTTCCGATTGGTGATCATGAGCTGGTGTTGTTTGATATCAATCGCCTGGCGGGCGTGAGCATCATGTTGCGACAGGATCCGAGAACCGTGTTTGGCCCACTGCTGGAAAAAGATAACCGAAACTTCGATCTTACTATCGTGAGCAATGAAAATACCGACAGTAACCGTGTTGTCGCACGCAGTGCATCGGCGGGGGAAGAGCGCATATCAAGCACCGTCGCGCTCACTCAATGGCCCCCCGACATCTATTCACTGTCTCATGTGGCCCTGCCATTTCCGCCCACTGACCCTGTATACGGTGGCCCCCTGGCCGAGGCCAGCCCGGGCATTCAACTTGGCAACCTGGCGCCCCGCGGTGAGAGGGGAGTGTTGCAGCTCTCTGGCACCGATGCGCTGCGGCTGAGGTGGAACCCGTTTTTTGACTATGTCGAAGCCCGGGTGCTTGAGTTCTCCGGTCTGGCGGAGCACTGAGCAGGCTTGCCCTGTGCTCCATAGTCCAGTGCCATTGGCGGGATCACGAGGTCACTCCAGCCGGTTTGGCGCGTTGCGATTCGGGCTCCACCCCACCGTGCAGTTTTATTCCCACCAGGGGTAGAAGGCAGGCATATCGGTGGAGGCCTTGTCGGTAAAGACCGGCGCGCGTTTTTCCAGAAAGGAAGCCACCCCTTCCTTGCCGCTGTTCTGGCTGGCGTAGAATATCGCCAGTGAATCCACCTTGTGTGCTTCCAGCGGGTGGTCCTGCGCAGCGTTGCGATACATCATCTGGCGCGTAAGCGCGATTGCCACCGGGCTGTGTTGGGCGATGCGCCCGGCAATCCTGTAGGCCTCCTCCAGCAACTTATCGGCAGGCAGTACCGCCTTGACGAAGCCACCGGCCAGTGCCTCGTCGGCTTTCAGGATGTCGCCCGTATAGACCCACTCAAGGGCCTGGGATATGCCCACTATGCGTGGCAGGAACCAGCTGGAGCAGGCCTCCGGGGTGATCCCGATCTTGTTGAAGACAAAGCCGATGCGGGCGTGCTCCGATGCCAGTCGGATGTCCATGGCGCAGGTCATGGTGGCGCCGATACCCACCGCGGCGCCGTTAATGGCGGCGATGACCGGTTTCTTGCAGTCGTAGATAGCAAGGGTTACCCGGCCGCCGGTATCGCGCACGCTGGCGATCATCTGCGGGTCATCCAGTTTGTGTTCCATATCCTCCATGGTTGGTGTGAGCTCCTCGTCGAGGCCAAACACATTGCCCGCCGCCGTGAGATCCATGCCGGCGCAGAACGCCCTGCCTTCCCCCGTGACCACGATCGCCCGCACCTCGTCCTCGTCACTGGCGCGATTGAAGGCGTCGATCAATTCATTTGCCATTTCAACGGTAAAGGAATTGAGGTGTTCCGGACGGTTCAGTGTGAGGGTGAGGATATTGTCGGCCACTTCGTAGCGCAGGGTGTTGTAGGTCATAGCGGGTTCCAAATGGGATTGTTTGAGGGATCGGGTGAAAGCAGTTTGCAGCTGCGGGCCGTTACTATAGCCCGTTTGCGGCGGATGTTAAGTTTGCGCGAGTTTCCTGGCCACCCAATACCACACCGCGGCGTTCAGGTTGAGGCCGATATGGCTACCCAGGACCTCTATATTGTGGACATGGGCATGATTGCCCTCCTGTAGCGAGGTGCGCCAGTTCACCACGCCATCGCCCTTGGTATAGATGGCGGTAGTGGGCACTGGCGGGGGCATCCAGAGCGTATCGTCGTCTTCCCTGGGCGCTTCTGCGGGGTTGAGGCGCCGGTACAGGCGCGCGGGGTGCGAGGCGTTGCGATGTCCCCTGCCGAACGGGCTGCCCAGGGTGATGACCTGGTGCACGATATGCGGATTCATGCGGGCGATTTCCCGGGCGTAGATGCCGCCCAGGGAGTGGCCGACCAGGGAGAGCTTGCCGTCCCCTTTGAGCAGTAGTGCTTCCAGTTTGGCCTGCAGGGATTCCCGGTCAAAACTGGCCGTGCCCATGTTGCGACCCTGCCCCCAGCCGGTGGCGATGTAGCCCAGGCCGCGCAGGTAGCGAATGAGCGGGCCGTTGCCCGGGTCGCTGCCGAGAAACCCCGGGATCACCATGACGCTGTGCTTGCCCTTTGCTTTGGGCATCCTGCGCAGTAAAGGGGCGGCCACGCCCAGGCACGCCAGATCCGCCAGCGCCCTGGGGCCATCGGTGAGCGCGAGCAGTGCGTGGGGCGGTTTCAGTCTCACCGGGGGTTGCACGGGGTCGGTGTATCGGTTGACATTAGCCTGGGTTGTATCGGTCATAGCCGGGCACCGGTAGAACGGGTGGGTTCACTGCATTTTGAACCTACCGGTGCTGGGCGCGCAAGGCCTTGAGACCGTTACTGGGCGGTGACAATTACCTCTTCCAGCATGCCCAGCTGCCACATCATGAAGATGCGCTGGTCCGCCACGTCCTGGATCTGCAGGTCCAGCGGTTTGCCGGCGCCGTGGCCCGCATCCCGGTTGACCCAGAGCAGGATGGGCTTTTCCCGCGGATCTGACGCAGTATTTGCCTGCAGCATGGCGGCCATTTTGCGGGCGTGCAGGGGGTGTACCCGCTTGTCGTTCTCGCCCGCTGTCAGGAGCATCGCCGGATACCGTTGGCCTTTGCGGACGTTATGGTATGGCGAGTAGGCTCTCAGGTAGTTGAATTGCTGTGCATCCTCCGCCGTGCCGTATTCCGGCACCCAGTAGCGGGCCATGAGGAAGTTCTGGTAGCGCAGCATATCCAGCAGGGGGACGGCAGACACGGCCGCAGCAAACAGCTCGGGCCGCTGCACCGCGACAGCACCGGTCAGCAGGCCGCCATTGGAGCCGCCGGCCATGCCGAGTCGTGCACTGTTGGTATAACCGTGCTCGATCAGCCATTCGCCGGCGGCGATGAAGTCATCAAAGACATTCTGTTTGTTCGCGAGCATGCCCGCCTTGTGCCAGTCACTACCGTATTCGCCGCCGCCACGCAGGTTGGCCACCGCGTAAACGCCGCCGTTTTCGAACCAGGGAAACAGGGTGGCCGAAAAACGCGGTGTCATGGCGGCATTAAACCCGCCGTAGCCATAGAGAATGGCGGGGTTGTTGCCATCCAGTTTGAGGTCTTTGCGGTGGATGATAAACATGGAGACGGGCGTGCCGTCGCGCGATTCGTACCAGACCTGCCTGACCTCCAGTGCGTCCGGATCGACCGGTATGTCAGGTTGCGCCCACAGCGTACGGTTGCCGGTTTTCAGGTCGATATGGTAAATAGTTCGCGGCATGTTGTAGCTGGAGAATGCCAGAAATGCCTCACTGCGATCCCGGGCGGTGCGCAATGAGGCCGTGCCGATCCCGGGCAGTTCGATATCGCCCCCCGGTTTACCGTTCAGGCCAAAGAGACTGATACGGGAGTGGGCATCCGCCAGGTAATTTACCGCGATAATGTCCTCGGCAAATGAAGTGCTGCGGATAACAAGCTTGTCCTGCTGCGATATGACATCACGCCAGCGTGCGTAGTCGGGGTTGGTGAGGTCGATGGCAGAGACGCGACCGTTGGGGGCATCGAAGGAATGCTGCAGGTAGAGCGTATCGCCCTTGAACAGGCTGCCCCCCAGGCGACCCTGCAGGCCCATCACCGCGGTCTTGAGTTCGAGTTCGCCGGTGCGCCGCCACTGTTCCAGGTTTGCTATCCACAGGTCCAGGCCGGCAGTGCCGGTCCAGTAGTACACTGCTATCCATTTGCCGTCGCGCGAGACCATGGCGCCGGGCCCCCAGGTAGTTTTCAGGCGTTCAAGCTCTTGTTCCGATTTGCCAGAATCTCCGTAGAAAAATGCGAGGTCACGCTGGCGCAGCAGGACCCTGTCCTGACGGTGGTGGGTACCGAGTTTGTGCAGTTTGACTGTGTAGGAGTAGGGATCCTCAAGGTCTTCCAGGCGCCGATAGTAAAACCCGCTGCCATCCTCCAGCCACCGGGTCAGTGACACTTTCCCCGGTATTTCCTCCGCCAGCCAGTCCCCCGAGGCGACCTCCATGACATAGAGAACGCTGTTCTCATCGCCCGAACGGTACAATCCAAAAGCCATCAGGGCCCCGTCATTACTCGGAGCGGTCCAGGACACTGTGGTCAGTCCGGTCGGGTCAATCAGCTGCGGGTCAAGTAGCAGCTTATCCTCGCCATTGAGACTGTCCCGCACGTAGTGCAGGGCCTGGGGCTGTCCGCCCTCGCGGCGGCTGTAGAAGTAGCGCGAGCCGTACATGCCCGGAGCCGATATGCTGGGAACCTCCATCAGTTCACGCAGGCGGTTCTCCAGCGCTTTGCGCCCCGGCAGGCTGTCCAGCACCCGGCGGGTGTGGGCATTCTGCAGATCGGTCCAGGCCGTCACCTCAGCGGTGATTGCACCTTTATCATCTCCCTCCAGCCAGCGGTAGGGATCGTTGAATCTGGTACCGTGCAGGGTTTCAGTCACGATTTGTTGCCGGGTGTGTGGCACCTCGGCCAGGGTGGTAGCGCACAGCAGGGCAGTCAGCGCAAAAGTGGTGTAGCGTGTGGCAAAAAATGAACCGGGCATGGTCTGCAAACCTGTGAATCGAAACGGATTGTTCGCGTAAAGCTGGCAATTATTTCACGATATTGCGTACATAGTCGATGTGGTGGTGCCGGCATGGTCAGCGTCGGCGTTGTGGCATGAGATCGGGTGCCGCAGTGGTCGCGTTCGCGCGTTCAGAGGCGTACCATGCCCCCCCGGAATAGCCGGCTTATTGCCGCGGCCGGGGGGTTACCCGCGGGAAGCTGGCGCCGGCAAATCCAATTATCGAGGAGATCAACATCATGCGCAGTTTGTTTGTGTCGGGCCTGGTTATCGCCCTGACGATATCGATGCCCATTTCAGCCCTTGCCGATGCGGACCAGGACCTGGCGCAATTGGTCGACCGCTACTGGTCTACCCGGTTGAAAGAGTCTCCCGTGCTGGCAAGTTCGCTGGGGATCGATACCTATGCCAGTGAGCTGGGAGATTATTCGCTGGCAGGCAGGGATCGCAGGGCTGCGACGGCAGCGGATTTCCTACAGCAACTGCAGTCGATACCCGCCGACCAGCTCGGTCCTGATGCGAGCCTGGAATACGACATTCTGCAGCGCAAGCTCACGGAGATCATAGAGGCCAACCGAATGGGCCAGCGGCTCATCAATTTCAATAACCGTGGGGGTTGGCACCAGACAGTAGCGGGCATTGCCAGTCGGGTGCCTTTTGAAAAGCGGGCAGATTATGCGAGCTACAATCAACGCTTGCAGCAATACGCCCGGGTCAATGACGAATCGATTGCGGTTGCCAATATGGCGATCGAGGGTGGCTACACACTGCCATGTGACGCCATGGAGGGTTATGAGCAGAGCATCACCGGGCTGATTGTCGAGGATGTAAAGCAATCGCGGTTTTATGAGCCCTACACCCATAAAAAGCCCGACGGTATCAGTGCCGATGATTTCAAGGCACTGTCCAGCCAGGCGGCCCGGACCATCGATTCTGTTATTCACCCGGCGCTGGAAAAGCACGCCAGCTGGTATTTGAAAAGTTACCAACCAGCCTGCGCCGAATCGCCGGGTGTGTCGGCCCAACCGGGTGGGGACCAGTACTATGCATTTCGTATCCGGCAGCAAACGACAACCGCGCTGAGCGCGGATGAGATCCACGACATCGGCCTGTCCGAAGTCGCTCGTATTCGCGCCGAAATGGTAGCGGTTGCCGGTGCAGCCGGTTACGACAGCCGCGAGGCCTTTATCGAACACCTGCGCACAGATCCGCGCTACTACGCCGAGACGCCGGAAGAGCTGATGGAGAAGGTGGCGCGGGAGACCAAGCTGATTGACGGCAAGATGCCCGGCCTGTTCGGCAAGTTGCCGCGTTTGCCCTACGGTATAAAGGAAATCCCGGCGGAAAAGGCGGAGCGCACCACTACGGCTTACTATCAACGCGGCGCCCCCGAAGTGGGTATCGCAGGTTTTTATTTCGTCAATACATCGAAGCTGGACCAGCGCCCGTTCTGGGAGATTCCCGCGCTATCGCTGCATGAGGCTGTTCCCGGTCATCACCACCAGATTGCCCTGCAGCAGGAACTGCCGCTGTCGAACTTTCGCAAGTATGGCGCGGGGTTTACCGCATTTACCGAGGGGTGGGGACTGTATGCGGAGCGATTGGGCATCGATATGGAGATCTACGATACACCGGCGAAGGAAATGGGTCGGCTGTCCTACGAGATGTGGCGCGCCTGTCGCCTGGTGGTCGACACCGGTATTCACGCCAAGGGTTGGAGCAAGGCCCGGGCTATTGCCTTTATGACCGACAACACCGCCCTGTCCCATGCCAACATCGAGGCGGAAGTGAACCGCTATATCAGCTGGCCAGGCCAGGCGCTGGCCTACAAGCTCGGCGAGTTGAAAATCCGCGAATTACGTGAATACGCCGCCGCGCAGCTGGGTGACAACTTCAGCCTGGCGGCGTTTCACGATGTGGTGTTGGATCAGGGACCCTTACCACTGGATATATTGGACGCCCGGGTCCGGCAGTGGGTTGCCAGCCAGAAGTCCTGAGTCGTATAACGTACCAGCCGTTCAGGGCTGATACCAGATAGGTGACGACCAGGCGCGCTCCTGCACCGTACTGGCAACATTATCGAGCAGCGGCAATCCCGCTCTCACAGAGTCGTAGGTGGTCCAGCGCGGGGTAGGTATTTCCAGCACCCGTGTATAGTACAGCGCCCGTTGGTCGGGATCGAACTCCGGGTCCTCCCACACGGCGGTGAGTTGCTCGCTGCCAATGGTGTTGCGATAGGTGGCGGTGGTGAGGTCTACGGTATTGCCTACCGGGGGCAGCTTGCCGTCGCTGCCCGGCTTGCGCTCGCCCGACCAGACCACGTCAAACACCTTGTCATGCGTAACCCCTTCCGCATCTACCCAGCCCTTGATCACCTGGATGCGGTCCAGGTTGGCACCCAGAGCATCCTTGTCGGCCAGTATCAGGAATTTCGGGGTCTTGTCCTTGCCTGCCTTGTTCAATTCGCCGCCCATGGGAACACCGCTTTTATAGGCTTTCCTTATCACGTCGGCACGTTCGAGCATGGCGGGCTCGTAGTCCCAGCCACCAAAGAAGCGCACCGCCATCTGAGGTCCACTGGTCGCGTAGACCTCGCGATCGTGGATGGCATCCCAGATGGCTTCGCGGGTATTACTGACAGCCCAGACGCCGGTTATTGAGCCCGCAGATTGCTCCCGCGCGGCGATCCAGCCACCGACCTCGGCGGTCTGGCGCCGCTCCGGGGTGGCGTCTTCCCCGCCGTGGCCACCGACGAAATTGTCCTCGTCGACATCGGCCATGAGGCCGTTGTGGCTATCGGTGCCCCCGACAAAGCCGAGTTTGAACGGGTTGGCGCCTATGTCCTGTTCCGCAGCCATACCCTGCACCACGCCGTAGCGAACATAGTTTTCCTTCATGGGTACGCGGCCGCTGAACTTGCCTATGGAGGGTGCGTTTTCAAAGTCGGAGAACTCGTCCGCCGCCCAGAATTGCTTGCTCACTTCCGAGTTGCCCTTCACCTGCATCATCTCGATAGCGCGTTCGAAATGCCCGCGCAACTTGGCGTATTCGGCATCCAGCGGGTCTCCGCTGTGGTCTTTGGCGGGAAACATACTGCCCTTGCTGGCATTGGAGTTGTGAGGCAGGGCGATGGAGCGCGCCCCCTGTTTTTCCTGCGCCATCAGCCAGTCCCAGAGACCCTCTTCATACATGATGTCGGAAGCGCCCATGGGAATGTCAGGCACCGTGGCGCCCCGGAAAATAATGTTGCGGTGCAGGTTGCCGCCACCGGGCGCACTGCTCCACTCGAAGGCGTTGAAGGTGGTGAATACCCCCGGCTCGTTGTGCTCGGCAGCCGCATCGGTGACCACTTTCCAACCACTCTTGACGGACTCAGGCCCCGGATAGAAGGCGGTGTGCTGTGGCTTGGCACCGCGATTGTTTTTCACCACGTACTCGATAAACCAGCTGCGCCGCTCGTCAAAATCAGTCAGGCCGATCAGCTCCTGTATCTGGGGTATGTCGTGGCCTGGCGCTCCGGAGTTCAGGGCCGCATACATCTCGCCAAGGTACTCGGCATGGTCGGTGACGGCGGCAAAATCCATAGGCCGGCGCATTTTGTGGGGCTGGCCGTTTACGACCACTGTCTCGCCCCTGGCAAAACGGTAGGCGTCACTGGGGGTTTGCCGGGTACCGCCCAGGAACGCGTCCAGGGAATAAGCGGTGTGCATGTGGGTTTCGCCAAAATACAGGCTTTTTTGGGGGTTATGCTCGATCTCCGGGCTGGCCGCGCCAGGGTGGCCGCATGCGAGGACTGCGGCGGCGGCCACTGCCGCCTTCAGTAGTTTGGCAGTTGCTTTATGCATTAAATATTTCTCCTGCTTAGCGGGGGTTGTACCAGATCGGTGAAGTGTAAGCTCTTTCCTGGATTGTCAGGGGGATGTCTGCCGGCAGGTCCAGCTGGAATTTCACCCTGTCATAGGCCGTCCAGCGCGGGGTGGGAATTTCGATTACCCGACTGTAGTAAAAAGCCCGCAAGCCCGGATCGAAATCCGGGTCTGTCCACACCGCGCCCAGTTCGGCTGCGCCAATGGTATTGGTCCAGCTCGGAATTGACAGGTCGACAGTATCCCCCACGGCGGGAAGCTTGCCCCTGGCGCCGGGTTTGCGGTCACCCGACCAGGCGACGTCATACACTTTTTCCTGCGGCTTGCCATCGGCGTCCAGCCAACCCTTGATGACCTGCACCCGGTCCAGGTTCGCCCCCATCGGGTCGCGCTGGGCGTAGACCAGGAACCGGGGCGCCGCGGCACCGGGTGTCGCCGCTTTCAGGTCTGAACCCATGGGTACGCCCTTACCGTAGCCAATACGGGCCAGGTCCCTGTGCAACAAGTCATTTTCTTCGAAGCCCCAGCCGCCGAAAAATCGCACGCGTATGCGCGGGCCGGTAGTGGCATACGCTTCACGGCGCTCCATGGCGTCAAATAGCGCGCCGCGCGTGTTATCGGTGGCCCATACGGCGGTCATGCCGGCGGAGGAGTAGCGCCAGCCCTTGTAACCCAGGCCCAGTTGTTCGTTGCCCTTGGCCTCGTGCTCCGCGCGCCCGGGGTTGGGTTCGTAAATGGGGAACTTGCCGAAGAAATTGTTATCGTCAACCGTGCTGAGGCCGACATGGTTGTCGGTGCCGCCTATCATGCCGAATTTGAACGGGTTGGTCCCCAGCTTCTGTTCCAGTTCAAGGCCGCGCAGCAATCCAGAGCGGGCGTATTCGGCGGGCAGCATAACCGGGGTTTTGGCCTCGGTCAGGTCGAGGTTACCCCAGTCCCAGTTCTCGTAGTCGGCGAATTCGTCCTCGTTGGACAGCTGCGGGTGGGTTTCCCCATCCCCCTTGAGCTGGGTGACTTCATACAGGCGCTCCCATTTCTGGCGGTTGTTCGCGTAGGCATCGTCCAGGGGTGCGCCGTTATCGAAGTCGTCCTGCAGTGCGAACATCATGCCATTGGAGAGGTTGCCGTTGTGGGGGATGGCAGTGACATTGCCCCCGGTCTTGTCTTCATAGTCCTGCATCCAGGCCCACAGGTCTTTTGGGTCGGGACTGCCGATAGGCCGGGTAGTGGTATAGGGCACTACCTGGCCGGCGCGTTCGGGGCCGTCGCGAAAGATCACGTTGCGGTGCAGGTTGTTACCCTTGACCAGCGAGGTCCACTCGTAGGCGATGAACGTGGTGAACTGACCGGGGCTATTGAAGTCCTCGGCGGCCTGGATCAGCTCTCCCCACACCCGCGCATAGGCCGGGTTGCCAGGCTGGTAATTCAGTACCGGGGACAGTGTGCCCTGGGCAAACTGGCTGATCAGTTCCTGGGTGGCCTTCATGGCCACCTTGCCACCCTGTTTGAAGGCCTCATGCATTTCCCGACCGTCCGGGTCCGCCATGATATTCGGGGCGCCCCCGATCAGGTCGGTGATCATGCCCATGCCGTCCGAGTGGTCGGTGATCATGTAAAAATCGTAGGGTCGCTCGAGTTTTACCGGCAGGCCAGTATTCGATGTCACCTGCTCGCCCCGGGCAAACCGGTAGGCGTCGTCGGGCATCAGGGTGGTACCGGCGCCACCGGCGTCCCCGGACAAGGCGGTGTGGACGTGGGTGTCGCCAAAATACACGTCGGTCGGGTAATCGACATCGGCATAGGGGGAATAGGGTGTGGCGACGTCGCTGCCAGCAGCGGTAGCCTGTTCACCGGCGGCAAATGCGGCAACAGGCGCGGCGATTAAAAACAGGAATAACTTTAGCTTTATTATTTTCATTGGGGGCCTCAGCGTTAGCCAGTTGAGAGGTTTCTTTGCGCGGTTGCAGTGGACGCCTTGGGTTTGTCTATGGGTTGTGTGTGCTATGCCTACCGGCTGACACGCCATCCCGGTATGACGCCATACCCTTGTGTCCTGAATATAGTCGCAAAAAAATGCCTTTGTTTTGGATTGCGCGACAATTTGCAGAATCTTTTCCCGCCCGGGTCGGCGTATGCGCCCCGGGGGTAGGGTTCAGCGCTTCCCGACGGTGTGTTGCTGGCGGTTGTCACACCTGCTATCTCGCGTCACTATACTGAGTGGGCCAAACACAGAATACTAAAATGCCCCGGCCGGAGTTAACCATGCGCGGATTTTTCGCCGAATTGAAACGCCGCCACGTCTATCGGGTAGCGGTCATCTATGCCGCCGTCGCCTGGCTTGCGGTGCAGATAGCCGATGTAGTGCTGGAGAACTTCAATCTGCCTGAACGCGCCATGCAGCTTGTCATCCTGTGCGCGGCGCTGGGGTTTCCTGTGGCGCTGGTCCTGGCCTGGCTTTATGACCTGAGTGCCCGCGGCATCCAGAGAACCGCCGCGTCGGTTGCTGGCGACGAATTGCAGACCCCGGTGCCGGAAACTGCCGCCAGCGCCCCCGCCGCCAGCCACGAACGCCCCGGGGTCGTCGTTCTGCCTTTCGAAAGTTTTTCCGGGGAGCCCTTCGACGAGGTCACCGCCAGCGGGTTCACCGAGGACCTGACCACATTGCTTGCCCATGTGCCGGGTATCTTTGTGATTTCACGCAATACGGCCGCGCTTTACAAAGACAGGAAAATGGACCTCAGGGACATTGGCCGTGAGCTGGGTGTGCGCTATTTGCTGGAGGGCAGCCTGCGGCGCAAGGAGGGGGATTTGCGCGTCACCGCGCAGCTGATTGAGGCGGAGAGCGGTGGCCATTTGTGGGCGCACAGTTACGATACCCCCGCTGATCAGCTCGAGCAGGTGCAGGACGAACTGACCCGGGGAATAGCACTGCAACTGGGCTCAGAGCTGGCGCGCGCCGAATTCAAAATGGCGCGGCGTCGGCCGCCTGCTGATATGGATGCCTGGTCGCTGTATCAGAACGCCAAGGGGACCCTGATGTTCCAGGGCTGGAGCCAGGACTCGCTCAAGCAGGCGGTTGACCAGTTACACAAGGCGATAGCGCTGGACCCTGACTATGCCGCGCCCCAGGCCTTTCTCTCGTTGTTGCTCGCGCTGGGTCACTGGATAAGGCTGGTGGACGACCGGCCCGCCGCGCACGACGAATCCATCCTGGCTGCAAATCGCGCGCTGGAACTGGAGCCCGATTCCTCCGAGGTACTGGGCTACGCGGGCTGTGCCTATTCCGATCTGGGTTACAAGCAGCGCGGGGTGCCTCTGCTGGAGAAGGCGATAGAGCTGGATGCCTCCAACGCCCAGGCCAGGGCAGCACTGGGTGCTGCTTTAATTGTGAGTGGCGAGCTGGAGCCGGGTATTGCCGCGCTCAGTGAGGCGGTCAGGATCAGCCCCAAGGATCCCGGGCTTGCCATGTGGGCCACTATCCTGACACTGGGCGCGGGTTACAGTGGCGATATGGAGAGCGCGGAAGAATGGGCGAAGCTGGCCTATAAATCCGATCCCCGTTTTTTTCCGGGGCTGGTGGCCCGGGCCTGGGTGCAGCATGCGCTTGGACAAACAGGCGATGCCCAGACTTCACTCAACGAGGCGGGCAGGCTGTACCCGGACTTTGATGCAAACTATGCCGGCGGCTTCCTGGGTGAGACTGTCGTAGCGCAGATGAAGGCGTCCGGCCTGGCCTTCAGTCATCCCTGAATTCCGGCTTCCAGACGTGGAATACAACAGCAGGTCGGGCGGGAGTTTTTGCCCTGCCCATGATAGCCTTCAGGCTGGTCCCGACAGGGAATGAATTCGCTTAAAAACGCTTCCGGAGATCGCCATGAAACACCTTTTCCCTGTTCTTGTGCTGCTTGCACTGACGTCTGCCTGCACCACTACCGATGAAATCATCATCGACAAAAAGGGTGTGGATATGGCGCGCTACGAACAGGACCTGGCCGAATGTCGCACATACTCCAATGAAGTGCAGACCGGAAAAAAAGTGGCCACGGGCGCGGCATCCGGTGCAGTGGTGGGTGGCCTTATCGGCGCGATCACCGGTGATGCCGGTAAGGCGGCCGGGGTGGGCGCGGTGGGCGGGGGCGCCAGGGGCGCCAATGAGGGCTCGCGGGATGAAGTCCAGGTGGTGAAACAGTGCCTGCGGGGTCGGGGTTACAGGATCCTCAACTGAGCGAGCAACCCTAATTGAACAATTTGTCCAGCAGCTTGCCAGCCTCCTTCTGAATTTTCCGGGTGGCCTCGTTCTTGCCCAGGTCCTCGATAATTTCCGCAGTATCCACCTTGCACCAGCCGGCCGGGTCGCCACTCGTATTGCCCTTGCAATCCACCGGCCAGGCAATGGCGGTGAGCCGCTTGCTGACCCGGCAGGCCCGGTCCAGGGTCTCCAGTTCGGGCGATAGCCGGGCCTTGAAGGTGGCCTTGAAATCATTGCTCAACAGATCGAGGCCACCCCTTCCGGTGAGGGTGATGTGGGCCAGTTTGGCTCGCAGCGGTCGCAACCGCGCCTTGCCCTCGGCCAGCTGGATGTCTGCTCCCAGGGTTTCGAAGCTGGTACTGGTCGGGAAGGTGGCAGTGAGCGGCTCCTGATTGGTCAGTGCGACCGCCTGGCACAACAGGTGCTCTACAGAGATGTCGTTCAGTAGGAGCTGGCTGGTCGTAAGTTTCATTGGCCCGGTCAGCGCTGCGACCAGCTCATTGCGGGTGCGCCCCTTGCCGGCCACTTGCCAGTCCAGGCTCGCCTTGCCGCTGAATGCGGGCTGCGCTTCGGTCGCCGCCAGCGCGCTGGCAATATCCAGCTCGTTCAATTGTCCTTTGGTTTTGATGCTGGCGGTATTGTGCCTGGCGTTGAACGTGGCCTGCATGTCCAGGTTGCCGTCGTGGAGGGTCCCGGTGAGCGAGCGCAACTTGATCACGCCGTCTACGACGCGCAATACGGCTCGCAGGTTGCTGACGGTGTGGGCATCGAACACCGCCCGCTCCACCGCCAGCTCTGCCCGGGTATCAATAGCGCGTATTGCATCGAGGGGCAGGGGAGCGTCGCCGTCCGCTGCTGCGGACTCGCTGTCGGCGTGAGCGGCCGCCTCGGGACCGGCCAGTGCCAGCAGCGCCGGGTTGAGCATGTTGAAGGCCATCTTGCTATCGATGCGGGGACTCTCGAAACTGGCGTAGCGCAGGCTGCCTTCACCCCGGGTTTCTCCTGTGACCAGGGTCAGTGTCAGGTCTGCTACCTGGCGGGAAATGTCGATGTCTCCCCGGATCTCAAGTGTGATGGCCTGGGCGGTAGCACCGCTGATTATCACGTTGAGCTTGTCCAGAGTCACTGTCTGGCTGGCCTGGTATATGCGTATGGTGCCCTCCAGTGATATGTCCAGGGGTGATGCGCCGGGCAGTTTCAGCGCGGCGTCCAGGGCAATGGGTTCCCCATCCAGGTTCAGGTTTTGTGCGTTGAGCCCTGGCAGTTCAATCACGCTGCTGATTTGTGTGGCGCTGTCGGTCTGCTCGATGCGCGCATCGTTGATGGTGAGCTGTTGTACATTGAGCGCCAGTGGCAGGGCCAGCGCTGCCTCCGCACCGGCTGCCGTGACGGCCTCTGCGGTGGCCTGGCGCCGTTTGCTGTAAAAGGCATCCAGCTCGGCGTCACTCATGTCGCCGGTGTCGATCGTCGGCCTGGCGGCGGACACCATCGAGATGGTCAGGCCGTCCAGTGCCAGCGAGTTAACCTCCGCCCGGCCGGACAGCAGGGGTAACAGGGCGAGCCCGAGATCCAGCGACCGAACCTGCAAGCGGGGCTGTCCCTCACCGGGCATGGCCAGGCGGGTGTCGCCCAGTGTGACTTCCAGCCCGGGAAAAAACGAGAGGCTGGAGTCTCCGGCGACGGTCAGGCTGGCTCCCGTTTGTTCCTCCAGCGTGCTGGTGGCCAGTTCCAGCACGGTTTCCTTGTCCAGCAGCAGGGGTAACAGCAGTAGTGCCCCGATACCGATGGCCAACGGCACAACAATGAGGAGTGCTTTGGAGCGGGTCATAGGATGTCCTTAATCAGTCTGGTAAGCCCTTGTGACTTCTTCCCCGATAATGGCTATCCCGCGCCTGACAGTGTCCGCATCGCTGGCGTAGGAGACGCGGATGCACTGCTGCATATGTGGCCAGTCATCATCCAGGCCCACGAAAAAGTTGTGCCCGGGAACTACTAGGACACCGCGTTTCTTCAGCCGTTCATACAGCGCCTGGCTGGTGATGGGCAATCCCTCGAACCACAGCCACAGGAAGATGGCGCCCTCGGGCTTGTGGATATGGTAAGGCAAGTCCCCCAGGGCCTCGCGAAACCAGCTCACCGCGTGCGCTGAGCGCTCGCGGTAATAGGGTTGCACATGGTCGCGACTGAGGCTGAGGATTTCGCCGCTGTCGAACAGGGCGCTGGCCAGGGCCGGGCCCAGGTTGCCACAGGCCAGGCTGACAATAGTATTGGCGTTGGTAAATGCGCGGATAATGTCCTCCCGGGCGACCAGGATTCCGGTGCGTGCGCCGGGCAGGCCCAGTTTGGACAGGCTCAGGCTCAAAATGGTGTTGTCATTCCAGTTGGGTGTTGCATCGGTGAATATTATGTTGGGGAAGGGGAGCCCGTAGGCGCCGTCAACAATCAATGGGATGTCCCGCGCCCGGGCGACACTATCGAGGTGGGCCATCTCTTCATCGGTCAGCACGTTACCCGTGGGATTGGTGGGGCGCGACACGCACAGGGCTCCGATATTCTCGGCGGATTCCAGGTGGGAAAAGTCCACGTGGTACTTGAACAGGTGCTCCCCCAGCAACTCAATGCTGGGGCGGGTAGCGGTAAAAAAATTATCGGACAGGCCGATGTCGCCATAGCCTATGTACTCCGGCGCCAGGGGCAGGTGAATGGAACGCTGCCCGCCGTCCGGCATTACTCCGGCAAACATGTTGTACAACACGAAGAAGGCCGACTGGCTGCCATTGCTGATGGTGATGTTGTCCGCGCCCAGGCCCCAGTTGAATTGTCGGTTCAGGAACCCGGCGAGTTGCTCGCGAAACGCCCGATCCCCCTGGGGTGACTGGTAGACGCCGAACAGGCTGTGGCGCTGGGCCGGGTCCGCCAGGATGGTTTCCAGCCGCTGCCGGAAAGCGTCCTCGACCGCCGGCAGGCGGCCGGGATTGCCGCCGCCCATGAAAATCATGTCTGGGTTGTCGTCCAGGGCGCTGCTGAGGTCGTCCATCAGCTCGACGATGCCGGATTGGCCAGCGAATTTGGTGCCGAAAGCCGAAAGTTGCACGGGAGGTGTTCCTGTAGATGGGGGAGATGAATCTTAGCCGATGCCGGCCCTGAACGCATTGCACTGTGTTGGTGCGCTTCGCCTCATGCCGGCGCAAGCTTGCACTCCCTGGTTACCCGTGGAGGGTGTTCGCTCAGGTGAATTATCGATAACATGATGAAAAATAAAGAAAAACGGAGGTTGGCATCGAGGTTGCAAGAATTGCTGTGTACGTATCCCCGCGACATGCGGCACGACAATGACACACCAATAGAGCGCTAGGGTTCCGGTCACCCGCGGGTGACGACTGGTCCGAGAGCACTCGACCTTTCACTGTAAAGGTTACACGGCGGGACAAAAGCCCGGGAGACCGCAGCGGCTGATGGCCGGGGTACTCACCTGTAACTCATCTTGAGAGGTTGTTTATGAAACGTCTATCACTGCTACTGATTTCACTGGTTTTTTCCACGAATCTTGCCGCCGCTGACAAGTTCAAGGTGTGCTGGTCCATCTACGTGGGCTGGATGCCCTGGGGCTATGGTGCCGACCAGGGGATCGTCAAGAAATGGGGTGAGAAGTACGGCCTCGATATCGAGGTGGTGCAGATCAACGACTATGTCGAATCGATAAACCAGTATTCCGCAGGTGAATTTGCCGCCTGTACCATGACGAATATGGATGCATTGACCATTCCCGCTGCCGGCGGTGTCGACAGCACCGCACTGATCGTCGGCGATTTTTCCGATGGTAATGATGGCGTGGTGCTCAAGGGCAAGAAAACACTGCCGGAGATCAAGGGCCAGTCGGTCAACCTGGTGGAGTTGAGCGTCTCTCACTACCTGCTCGCGCGGGGCCTCGATAGCGTCGGCCTGTCGGAGTCGGACATTTCCGTGGTGAATACCTCTGACGCCGACATGGTTGCCGCCTACACCACTGACGATGTCAGTGCGGTTGTCACCTGGAACCCGCTGCTGAGCGAGGTGGTGGGTATGCCCAACAGCTACAAGGTGTTCGACTCTTCCCAGATTCCCGGCGAAATAATCGACCTGCTGGTTATCAACACGGAGACACTTGCTGCCAATCCCGACCTGGGCAAGGCTCTGGTGGGAGCCTGGTATGAAATCATGGGTGCGATGCAGGGCAGTGGTGACGGCGCAGTGGCCGCCCGCACAGCGATGGGCCAGGCGTCCGGGACGGACCTGGCGGGCTACGATGCCCAGTTGCTCAACACCGAGATGTTCTACACCCCCAAGCAGGCACTGGAACTGGTGCACAGCAAGCAGCTGGCCAAGACCATGCAGTACGTGGCGGAGTTTTCCTTCGCCCACGGGCTGTTGGGCGAGGGCGCTGCTGACGCCGGCTTTATCGGCATCGAAATGCCGGCCGGTACATTCGGCGACAAGGGCAATACCAAGCTCCGGTTTGACCCTACGTATATGCAGATGGCTGCTGATGGCAAGCTTTAGGCAGACCGCGATGCCGCGCGCTGAGTCGATATGAAACGACTAATCAACCTGACCCCGGCCCCGGCCGGGCGGGTGTTTCTCGCTATCCTGCCCTTTGTGCTGCTGTTGCTGTTGTACATGGTGAGCTCCGATGCGCGCCTGGCGGAAAACCCCAACGACAAGCTCCTGCCCGGAATGGACCAGATGGCGGACAGCCTGCACCGTATGGCATTCGAGCCCAGCAAGCGCAGTGGTCAATACCTGTTCTGGGTGGACACCGCCAGCAGCCTGACGCGGCTGGGCCTGGGGGTGCTGATAGCGGCGAGCCTGGGCTTGTTACTGGGTATTTTCACCGGTGCCCTGCCGCTGGTGACGGCGTCCGTCTCGCCTCTGCTGACCGTGATCTCACTGGTGCCGCCGCTCGCTCTGCTACCCATACTGTTTATCGTGTTTGGTCTGGGGGAGTTATCCAAGGTGGTGCTGATCGCTATCGGTATCACCCCCTTCATCGCCCGGGATATGCTGCGGGCCACCCAGGAGATCCCGCGGGAACAGCTGGTGAAGGCCCAGACACTCGGTGCGAATACCTCGCAGATCATGGTGCGGGTCCTGTTGCCGCAACTGCTGCCCCGGCTGATAGATTCTGTGCGGCTGGCGCTGGGCGCCGGCTGGCTGTTCCTGATTGCCTCGGAAGCGGTGGCCGCCACTGACGGGCTGGGCTACCGCATATTCCTGGTGCGCCGCTACATGTCGATGGACCTCATCCTGCCCTATGTGGCCTGGATTACGCTGCTGGCCTTCCTGTTTGATTCCCTGCTGCGCTGGGCGAACACCCGCCTGTTTCCATGGCACCAGCCGGGGGCACACTGATGCTGGAAGCGCGCAATCTGTGGAAATCCTATGGCGATACGGTGGTACTGGAACGCATCAACACACGTGTCGAGGAGGGGGAATTCGTCACTCTGGTGGGAACTTCCGGGTGCGGCAAGAGCACCTTCCTGAAAATGTTACTGGGCACGGAAACCCCCAGCAGCGGGGAACTGCTGCTGGACGGTGTGCCGGTGGTCGATGAGCCGGGCCCCGACCGCGGTATCGTGTTCCAGCAGTACTCCGTATTCCCCCATATGACAGTGCTGGCTAACGTCATGGCCAGTCGCGGCTTCCAGCGGCGCGGTATGACGGGTTACCTGTTTGGCAAAAACCGCAGCCTGGCGCGGGACGACGCCATGCAGATGCTGAACCGGGTTGGCCTGGGGCATGCCCTGGACAAGTATCCGCATGAACTGTCGGGCGGTATGCGCCAGCGCCTGGCGATCGCCCAGGCGCTGCTCGCCAAACCGCGTATTTTGCTGCTGGACGAGCCTTTCGGCGCGCTGGACCCGGGCATTCGCAAGGATATGCACAGCCTGGTTCTGGAATTGTGGCGGGAGTACCGGCTGACCGTGTTTATGGTGACCCACGACCTGCATGAGGGTTTTTACCTGGGTACCCGGTTGTGGGTGTTTGATAAAGTGCGCCATGATCCTGACGCGCCCAACGCCTACGGCGCTACGATTACCTACGATTTGCCCGTGGGTGAGAAGGATACCGCCACTCGCGAGGCTATTAGCGACACGCTGATACCGGTTGCGGCGGCGAGCTGAAGCAACGGCAGAGAGCGCAGATGAGCGATTTAATCCAGTCCATCGACTACACCACGGTCATTCCCCCGGGCGGCCACTGGTCGCTGAAATTGCGCCGTGGCACTGTCTTGCGACTCACCGATGTCGACGGCGGCGCCAACGTGGGCATGCTGTTTTATAATCCTGAGAACCTGCTCGAGCGTTATAACGCGCCCGACACCCTCAAGTGCCAGCACACGTTCCGGCTGAGCCGTGGCAATTGCCTCTACTCTGACATGGGTCGCATCTTCGCCTCCATTGTCACGGACAGCCTGGGCTGGCATGAGACGGTCTGCGGCAACAGCCATGCGGCGCAGGTAGCCCGGCGTTGGGGCGCACGAAATTACCAGGGTGACCGCAATGACTGGCACCAGAATGGCTATGATGCCTTTCTGGTTGAGCTCGCCAAATACGGCCTGGGTCGCGCCGACATGGCCGCCAATATCAACTGGTTCAGCAAGGTTGAAGTGGACGGCGCTGGTGATATGGCCCTCGCGCCGGAGTATTCAGCGGCGGGCAGTGACGTCGCCCTGAGATTTGAAATGGATACCCTGGTAGTACTGCATACCTGTCCCCACCCGCTGGACGCCTCACCCGAATACCCGGCCCGCTCAGTGCGGGTCGAACTGGGGCTGGCTGGCGCGATAGCGAAGGACGACTACTGCCGCAACTGGTGCGAAGAAAACCGCCGGGGCTTTGATAACAACGCACTTTACCACCTTGGTATTACCTGAGGGGGGCAGCTTATGTTGACTACGAGTTCGCGCCAGCCGGAGCAGGCCAGCCTGCGCCAGGTGGTTCCCGCCGGTGACTATTACATCGGCCTGCTCCGGACGGGGCAGGTGGTGCGCATCCTGGACCTGGAGGGAAACCAGGCCGCGGACACCCTTTTTTACTGCGCCGCTGATCCCGTTGAGCGCTACAGTGCAATGGATACCATACGCGAACAGGGCAATATCTACCTGACTACAGGCTCCGGGCTGCGCTCAAACGAAAACAATGTGATGTTGGAAATCGTCGCCGATACCTGTGGCCGCCACGACACCCTGGGTGGTGCCTGTGCGGCTGAGAGCAATACGGTGCGCTACGACCTGGAGAAACGCTGCATGCACAGCTGCCGGGACAGCTGGATGCTGGCCGTGGCGGAGCACCCGCAATACGGCATTGGCAAACGGGATATTACTCACAACATCAATTTTTTCATGAATGTGCCGGTGACCGAAAGTGGCAAGCTGACATTCGAGGACGGCATCTCGGCGCCGGGAAAATATGTAGAGCTTTGCGCTGTCATGGATGTGGTCATGTTGATATCCAATTGTCCGCAGTTGAACAACCCCTGTAACGGCTACAACCCCACACCGGTAGAGGTACTGGTTTGGGACAGTTGACCGATCTGACCGGCCAGGCCCTGCAGCGGACGACCGCTGTTGTAATCATCGCCGGGACGGCCCGGCGGAGATATACCCCATGTTCAGTAAGGTCCTGATCGCCAACCGCGGCGCGATTGCCACCCGTATCATCCGCAGCCTCAATCGCCTGGGTATCGATTCGGTCGCCGTGTACGCGGAATGTGACGTTGACAGCCTGCACGTGCGGCACGCCGATGAGGCGTTCTCCCTGGGTGATGGGGGAGCGACGGATACCTACCTGGATATCGACAAGTTGCTGGCGATTGCCGGTCAATGCGGTGCGCAGGCCATTCACCCCGGCTACGGATTTCTCAGTGAGAATGCCGGTTTTGTGCGGCGTTGCGAGGCCGCCGGTATTGCGTTTGTCGGCCCCACCGCGGAACAGATCGAGTCGTTCGGACTCAAGCACCGGGCGCGGGCGCTGGCGGTGGCGGCCGGGGTGCCGTTGTCACCGGGTTCGGAGCTGCTGGCAGACCTTGAGGAAGCGCAGTCTGAGGCGCAGCGGATAGGGTTTCCCGTGATGCTCAAGAGTACCGCTGGCGGCGGTGGTATCGGCATGCAGTTGTGTCACTCCCCGGCCGACCTCGCCGATGCCTACGTGACGGTGAAGCGCCTGGGTGCCAACAACTTTGCCGATGACAGCGTGTACCTGGAGAAATTCATTGGCCGGGCCAGGCACATTGAGGTGCAGGTGTTTGGCGATGGCGCGGGGGGCGCCCTGGCGCTGGGAGAGCGCGATTGTTCCAGCCAGCGACGCAACCAGAAGGTGGTGGAGGAATGCCCTGCACCGGGCCTGGATGCCACCGCCCGGTCAGAGCTTCACGCCACGGCGGAGGCGCTGCTGGCCAGTGTGAACTACCGCAATGCCGGCACCGTTGAGTTCATCTATGACGCGGACCGCGGCGAATTTTATTTCCTCGAAGTGAACACCCGCCTGCAGGTAGAGCATGGGGTTACCGAGGAGGTGTACGGCGTCGACCTGGTGGAGTGGATGCTGCGCCAGGCGGCGGCTGAATTGCCGTCGCTGGCGACCCTGCGCAGGCAGCTGGACCCTGCGGGACACGCCGTACAGGTTCGCATCTACGCCGAGGACCCCTACCGGGACTACCAGCCCTGCGCCGGCTTGCTGAGCCGCGTTGAATTTCCCTCGGGGGAGGGCATCCGCATTGATACCTGGGTGGAGGCGGGGCTGGAAGTACCACCCTTTTTTGACCCGATGCTGGCCAAGGTCATCGTTCACGCCGATGACCGCGGCGCTGCTCTCGCACGGCTGCAGAGCACTCTCGACGCCATCGACCTGTACGGTAGCGAGACCAATCTCGACTACCTTCGAGCGCTTGCCAGGGATGATGTGCTGGCCCGCGGCGCCGTAACCACCCGCTACCTGGACGACTTGCCCTATCAGCCCAGTCGGATCGATGTACTGCAGGGTGGCACCATGACTACGATCCAGGATTACCCGGGACGACGGGGACATTGGGATGTCGGTGTGCCCCCGTCTGGCCCGTTTGATAACTACTCCTTTCGCCTCGGCAACCGGCTGCTGGGCAACGGCGACGATGCCGCCGGGCTGGAAATAACCCTGCAGGGCCCCGTGCTGAAGTTCAGCGCCGCCACCCGGGTCGTACTCACCGGCGCCTTTATCGAGGCCACACTGGCGGGAGAAGCCCTGCAGCCAGGGCGGGTGACGGAGGTGGCGGCCGGCCAGACACTTGCCCTGGGGCGGATTGGCCCCCGTGGGGCCCGCAGCTACCTGTGTGTGCAGGGCGGCCTGCCCTGTCCCGAGTACCTCGGCTCGCGCGCCACGTTTACCCTGGGTCGGTTCGGTGGTCACAATGGCCGCGCCCTGCGGGCCGGGGATGTGCTGCGGCTGGTGCCGCCGGTGCAGCGCGAGTCGCTGTCGTTGACGGCCGCCGCCGAAGTGTTACCGGTGATCGAAAACCGCTGGGAACTGCGGGTGATCTACGGCCCCCACGGCGCGCCGGACTTTTTTACCGGACGGGATATCGAGACCTTTTTCGACACTGACTGGGAGGTTCACTACAACTCCAGCCGCACCGGGGTTCGCCTGATCGGGCCCAAACCGGAGTGGGCCCGCCCGGATGGCGGGGAAGCGGGACTCCACCCTTCCAATATTCACGACAACGCCTACGCCTTCGGCACCGTGGATTTTACCGGAGATATGCCGGTCATTCTCGGGCCGGATGGCCCCTCCCTGGGGGGCTTCGTCTGTCCCGCCACGGTGATAACAGCAGATCTTTGGAAGCTGGGCCAACTGCGCGCCGGCGATACCTTGCGCTTTGTCCCTGTAACCCTGGCGGATGCCGTCGCCCTGGAAACTGCGCAGCTGCGCCAGCTGAGCGAGCTCAGTGTGCGCCCCGCCAGCTGGCAGCCCGTGGCTCCTGCGTCGCCGGTGGTGGGGCGCCTGGCCGCAAACGAATTTGGTGACGAGATTGTCTATCGGCTGGCGGGCGACCACTTCCTGTTGGTGGAATATGGGGAACAGGTCCTGGATGTGCGCCTGCGATTTCGTGTCCACGCCCTCATGCAGTGGCTGCGCGAGCACCCCCTGGCCGGCTTGCTGGAACTGACCCCGGGTATCCGTTCGCTGCAACTGCATTACGACAGCCAGCAGCTGGAACACGGCCAATTGCTGGATCACCTGCTGCGGGCCGAGCAGGCCCTGGCGGGTCAGCTGGACCAGCTGGCCGTGCCCTCGCGTATCGTGCACCTGCCCCTGTCCTGGGATGACTCGGCCTGCCAGCAGGCTGTCGATCGCTACATGCAGTCGGTGCGCAGCGATGCACCCTGGTGTCCCAGCAACCTGGAGTTTATCCGCCGTATCAATGGTCTTGAGAGCATTGAGGCGGTCCGTGACATCCTGTTTGATGCCTCCTACCTCGTGATGGGGCTGGGCGATGTCTACCTCGGGGCTCCGGTGGCCACGCCGGTGGACCCGCGCCACCGGTTGGTGACGACCAAATACAACCCGGCACGCACCTGGACCGCGGAAAACTCGGTCGGCATCGGCGGCTCCTATCTGTGCATTTATGGAATGGAGGGTCCCGGGGGCTATCAGTTTGTCGGCCGCACCTTGCAGATGTGGAACCGGTATCGGCAGACCCGCGAGTTCAGCCAGCCCTGGCTGCTGCGTTTTTTTGACCAGGTTCGCTTCTACCCGGTCAGTCACGAGGAGCTGGAGACGATCAGGAGGGATTTTCCCCAGGGCCGCTACCCCCTTCAGATTGAGGAAACCACCTTCCACCTGGGGGAGTACCAGGCGCTACTGGACGCCGACCAGGAGGATATCAATGGCTTCCGGCGGCAGCGTGAGGCCGCATTTGCGAGGGAGCTTGCGGACTGGCACGCCTCGGGTCAGTTTGACTTTCAGGAGCGGGAGCCGACGGCGGAAATTGCCGCGCAGGAATGGCCCGACGGGAGCGTGGTGGTGGACAGCCCGGTTGCCGGCAGTGTCTGGCAGACCGGGGTAGTGTCCGGGCAGGGCGTCAGTGCCGGTGACACTCTGATGATCCTCGAGTCGATGAAAATGGAGGTTCCGATACAGGCTCCCTGTGACGGTACCGTGACCCAGCTGTTGCTTGAAGAGGGCGCCCGGGTGAGCGCGGGCCAGGCCCTGGTAGTGATGGAGGACGGAGTATGAGCGTGGATATGAGTATACAGGGCCTGCAGCAGGCCTATGCCGATGGTGTGCTCGAGCCGGCGCAGCTCTGTCACCAGATTCGCCGGCGGGCGCAGGAGTTTGCGCAGCACAATATCTGGATTCACCTGTTGAGCGAGGAAGAACAACAACCCTGGCTGGCGGCCCTGGCGGGCAAAACACCTGCCGACTGCCCACTGTGGGGAGTGCCCTTTGCTATCAAGGACAACATCGACCTGGCGGGAATACCGACTACTGCGGGCTGTGAGGCTTTCGCCCATACGCCCCGGGAGTCGGCGTTAGTGGTGCAACGCTTGATCGCTGCCGGGGCGATCCCGGTGGGCAAGACTAACCTGGATCAGTTTGCTACCGGCCTCAATGGCACACGCTCGCCCTGGGGTCCCTGCCATAACAGTTTCGATAAGGACTTTATCAGCGGCGGTTCCAGTTCCGGCTCCGCAGTCGCGCTGGCCCTTGGCCTGGTCAGCTTCAGCCTGGGCACCGATACCGCTGGCTCGGGCCGTGTGCCCGCCTGTTTCAACAACCTGGTGGGGCTGAAGCCCACCCTGGGCCTGCTGCCTGCAACCGGCATGCTGCCGGCCTGCCGCACCCTGGACTGTATGAGCATCTTTGCCTTCAACGCGGACGATGCCAACGCTGTGCTGGCCGCGGCCGAGGGTCCGGCTGCCAGCGATGGTTACAGCCGCTCGAATCCTTTCGACAACACCGCCCGCCGCTACGGCTGTCGCCGGGGTGCATTGCGAGTCGGTATCATTGCGCCGGCCCAGCTGCAGTTTTTCGGCGATGAAGCTTACCGGCAAGCCTATGCCCAAACCCTTGATTCCCTTGGTTCCCAGGGCTTTGAGTGGGTTGAGATCGATTACGCGCCTTTTGATGAGGTGGCGCGCCTGTTGTACGAGGGCCCCTGGGTGGCTGAGCGCTATCTCGCGACGTTGCCATTGATTGCCGAGCAGCCCGATGCGGTTTTTCCTGTTGTCAGGGATATCATCGCCGCCGGTGCCCACCCCCTGGCAACGGACCTGTTCCAGGCACAGTACCGCCTGCAGGCCCTGCGCCGGGATTGCACGCGCCAGCTGGCCGCCGTGGACTGCCTGCTTACGCCTACCGCCGGCCGCCTGTTTACGATTGACGAGATGCTGGCGGAGCCGGTGTTGCGTAACAGCCAGCTGGGTTACTACACCAATTTCATGAACCTGCTGGATATGACCTCGGTCGCAGTGCCGACAGCTATCACACCCGGCGGGCTGCCCTTTGGTGTAACGCTGGTGGGTCCGGCATTCAGCGATCGCGCCCTGCTGTCCATCGCCAACCGCATACAGCGGGATCTGCCACTGCCCATGGGGGCGACGGCATTGCCGCAGCCGGCCTCTTGCACTGACGCGGTGGGAGACAGGGCAATGATTGATGTAGT
The DNA here is from genome assembly GCA_963765545.1 of uncultured Gammaproteobacteria bacterium. Lineage (GTDB taxonomy): Bacteria > Pseudomonadota > Gammaproteobacteria > Pseudomonadales > Halieaceae > JARRPM01. The sequence goes on from CAVXWW010000008.1 coordinate 636,630, forward strand.
GGTCTGCGGGGCTCATATGGCCGGTCTGCCGCTCAACTGGCAGCTTAGCGAGCGAGGCGCCGTATTGCGGGAGCGCACCAGTACCGCCCCCAGGTACCGCATGTACGCCCTGGCGGGCGGTCCACCGCAGCGCCCCGGCCTGATTCTGGATGAGGAGGCTGGCGCCAGTATCGAGGTGGAGGTATGGGGAATCCCGGCGAGCGAGTTTGGCAGCTTTGTGGCGGATATCCCGGCGCCGCTGGGTATTGGCAAGCTGCGGCTGGCGGATGACCGGGTCCTGTCTGGCTTTATCTGTGAGCCCTGTGGTATTGCCGGCGCACGGGAGATTACGCAGCTTGGGGGCTGGCGGGCATATGTCCAGGCTACTTTGATAAAGCCCTAGCGTACAGCAGTAACAAAAATGCCACTGTCCATACTCGGGGTCCGGCCTTATACTTTTGCTTTCATATCATCTTGTGGAAGACGAGCCCCATGGATCTGCAGTACTTGAACCCCGCGGTGCTGGATTCTATCGATCCGGCGTCGTTCAGCGCGCGCGAACCTTTCCCCTGGGTCAATCCGCAATACTTTATCCAGGACGAGCGGTACCCGGAGTTGCTCGCCAGCATGCCGGATATATCCCGGTTTCGCGCGTTCTTTGGCAAACAACGCAAGCACGGCCAGGCCAGCCACGATCGCTACGTCCTGGATTTCGAGGAGGGCATGGAGCTCTCCCGACCCTGGGCTACGCTGATAGCCGAGCTGCGCAGCGAGAGCTACCGCAAGTTCGTCTGCAGAATGCTGGGTGTCAGCCATGTGCGCTTTCGCTTTCACTGGCATTTCACCCCCAACGGGGGTGAGGTCTCGCCCCACTGTGACTCCAAGGGAAAAATCGGCTCCCAGATCTTCTATCTGAATACTGCCGATGACTGGCAGTGGGACTGGGGAGGTGAAACCGTGATCCTGGACGACGGGGGACGCATCTCCGCGGATAATGCGCCCGGGTTCGATGATTTTGTTGCGCAATACCCTGCCGAGACACAGGACAACCGCAGCCTTATCTTCGGGCGCCGGGGAAACTCCTGGCACGGTGTGCGGCGCATCAATTGTCCGGAAAACTATTTTCGCAAGGTGTTTATCGTTGTCTTTGAAGAATATCGACCCGTGCGTATGGCGGTGAAAAAGCTGCGCCGCCTCGTTACCGGCGCCGAACTGGTGACGGAAAAAGAACGCCTGATGTACTGATTCCAGAGCATGCAGCCCTCCAGTAAACCACCGTTGTTGATTCTGGGAGCACCTCCCCGGGGCGGCAACCACCTGTTGCGTGGGCTGCTTGATCACCATCCCCAGCTGCTGTTGCCGCCGGACGAGGACTATTTTGTTCGCCACCTGTCCCGCCACCCCTTGCTGCGCTGGCGGGGTATGCTCAGTTCCCCTGCGGGTGCCCCGGGTTTTTTTCGCCAGTTACAGAAAGACGGCCACCTGGAGCGTATCAACGCCGGGCACGGCACCGAGGTATTTGGTACCGAGGACTCGCTGGACCTGGAGGCCTACTATCGCTATATCAGTGAGAACCACGAGCGCGGCAGCCTGGACAGCCTGGTGCGCAATCATGTGGAAGCGCTGGCGGTGGCCCTGGGTCACGTTGAGGGGGATGGTCGACTGCGGGTCATTTTTTGTGCACTACAGCCCAGCAACAACGACCTCAGTCGGGTCGGCGCGCTGCTGGCGCGCAGTTATGATGTGCGGGGAATTTTCCTGGTCCGGGATCCCCGCGCCCACCTCAGTTCCAAGCTGGTGCGCAACCCCACGCTCAGCCTGGGCCGCTTCTGCCAGCGGCAGAATCGCTACTGGCGGGAGATTGACGAATTTGCGGTTAATTTTGGACCGGCACTGCGCCTGCGCTTCGAGGAGCTGGTGACAGACACGGAGCACAGTATGCGCGAGGTGTGCAGTTTCGCCGGTATCGACTTTTCAGATGCCGTGCTGGAGTACACCCAGGGCGGAGAGGCCAGTCGCAGCAACTCTTCATTTGCCGCCAGCGCCGGCATCGATCACGGGGTGTTAACCCGTTATCGGGATACCCTGCCGGCGGCGACAGTGGCGTTTCTGGAAAAGCACTGCCTGCCGGAATTGTTCTGGTCAGGCCCGGCCGGGTCGGGTCCGGAGCGGCCGGATCGCAATCCCGGCGGGGCGCCAGCCCGGGCCTAGAGTTTGTGGGCTTTGGGCCAGCGCCTTTTCAGGCAAATCCACTGCCCCGGGTATTCACGAATCCAGTCCTCGAAATAGCCGTTGATTCTCGCGGTGAGCGCCAGTACCTGTTCTTTCTGCGGGGCCTCCGGAATGTCGCTGGTCAGCGGTTCGTAAACGGTAATGCGGTACCGGCCCTTTGGCAGTCTTTCTGCCCGCGCTACCACCAGGCCCGCACCGGTGCGCAGTGCAAGGCCGGGCGCGGCTGTGCTGGTGAGCGCCTCTCGGCCAAAAAACGGCACCAGCTTGCCGCTGTCCAGCCGGGTGTCCATCGCCATATTGATGCTGTTGCCCGCGGCCAGTTCCTTTAGCAGCGGCCGCATGCCCGCCTCGGTTGAGATCAGCTTCTCACCCAGGAAGTGGCGCAGCCCACGCATCAGGTCGGCGACCACGCTATTGGATTCGGGCGCGAAAATGGTGCCTATGCTGAGGTCGTAGTACTTGGTGACCAGGGGCGCAACCTGCCACGGACCGATGTGCGCCGTAACAAAGATGGTGGGTTTTTTGGCCTTCATCAGCTCGTGGGCCGCGGGATGCACCACGAACTCGATGCGCTGGTCACGCTCAGCCCAGAGCGTTTCAAGCTTGATCAGCTCGGCGGCCGACTCTCCCAGGCTGTGGAAAATCTCGCGCGTGGTCTGGTCGCGCCATTTCTGGCTCGATTCGGGAAACGCGATGCCGAGGTTTATCTTGGCTTTCTTCGCCTTGTCACTGACAGGGCCTGCCAGGCCGAAGGCGAAGCCCGACAGGCGGCGGGCGTTCTCCACGGACAGCCAGCGCATAATCCAGAAGATCAGGCGAAACCCGGCTGCCTCCAGCGCCTGGGCCACGGTGACAAGAATCGGCGCCTTGCGGGCGAGCCGCTTGGGGATGAAGTAAAACTGGGGCACTGGTGTCGATCAGTTCGATTGGGGTTGTGTGCCGAATATCTTGTCCCAGAAGGGAGAGCTGACGCCATAGCGGCCACCCTCGCCGGAATAATGGTGCTTCAGGTGGTAGTGCTTCAGGTACTTGGCCACCGGGTTGCGCATCGGAAAGTGATGCGTTGAGTAATGGATGTAGTCGTAAATGAGGTAGCCGATAATGAAGAAGGCGCAAAACGGCTGTATCCAGGGTTGGGGAATAAAGAGCCCGAACAGCAGGTACAGCACCAGCATGATGGGGATCGCGCCAGCGGGTGGCATCACCAGCCGTGTCTTGTCCTTCGGGTCCTCGTGGTGGTTGCCATGGAACAGGAATACCAGCCATTTACCCAGCTTGCTCTTGGCCGGAAAGTGGAACAGGAAGCGATGCAGGCAGTACTCAGTGAGGGACCAGGTGGCGACTCCCGCCACACCGATAGCCAGCACCGGCAACAACGGCAGGTTATACAGTGCGAAACTGCGCCATATCAGGTAGCCCGCGATCGGTCCCCACATCAGTAGTGGAGTGATGGGGTGCACGTGGGACAGGCGTTCTAGCAGGTCATTCTCGAACAGGCGGATGGACTCGTGTGGTTTCTCAGGCTGCATAGGAATCGATTTCGGCGTCACGGCCTCTTACCTCTGGTTGGTTAGGTACAGTGTTTTTGGGCCACAGGCGCTTCGAGCAAAACCAGTCTGCCGGGCTCTGCCGGATCCAGTTCTCAAAGTGTTCGTGGACCTGCTGCATCATGTCCGTGGCCTGTGTGGTTTCATCGGCGTTAGGGTTTCGGGGGCGCACGGGTGGGTGAAAAATAACGTTGTAGCGCGCATCCTCAAGACGCACGATTTGTATGGGCACCAGCGGGAGCTGGTGCTTGAGAGCGAGCTTTGCCGGCAGCAGGGTGGAGTATTTGTCGTTGCCGAAAAACCGGATTGGCTGGCCTTCATCTACCCGTCGGTCTATCACCATACCCGCAGTGCGGCCTTCCTTGAGCGCCCGCATCAGCAATCGGGCGCTGTTGTCTCGCGGCAGCAACTGGCAGTTCAGGGCCTTGCGAGATTCCATCAGCAGGCTATCCAGCAGGGGGTTGGTTGGCGGCGAGTAAAGGCTGGCGTTGGGTATGCCCATTTTCGCCAGCGCCGAGCAGGCCACTTCCCAGTTGCTCTGGTGAGCTGATACGGCCACAAAGGGCTTGCTCGGGTCGCTGTAGCTGGCAATTGGCTCGCGCACGTCTATAACAAGACGGTCATCGTCCTTGATCAGGGTCTCCAGGTGGGGGTATTCCGCCATCACCCTGCCCGCTTGACCCCAGGCCCGGGTTACCAGTTCGTCCAGTTCGGTATCGTCCAGGTTCGGGAATGCCAGTGCCAGGTTGTTGCGAAAAATCGCTGTCTTGCGCTTCATTTTCGGGCCCACCCAGGCACCTACTTTTGCCCCGAAACGCGAGGCTGTATCGATGGGAAGCAGCCGCGCCATGCGGGTCACCAGCCATATAAAGGCAAAATCCACACGCCATAGCAGGCGCTGCAGGAATTGGTGTTCCCGCGCCAGCTTGCGTAGTGAATTGCCAACAATAAACTCAGCCACGAACCGTATTTACCCTCTAAATAGCTACTGTGGTCAGGCCGGCATTATAGCTCAGGCGGGCCTTTACACTGGACCGGAATTTGGTGTCATAGTTCCGCTTTGTGCAGCTGCTCCAGCCCGTTCCGGAGGTTGGTCAGGGGCTCCCAGCCGGTGATTTCAGTGACTATCCGGTTATCGACTACCCAGTTGCTGTGGCGCAGTTCCCTCAGTTTGGGAGGGGTGAGCATGGGCATATGCCCGGTCAGCCTGGCGCCTTTGAGGTTGACCCAGGCGAGACCGTCCAGCAGCCAGCGAGGTACTTGCCACAGGCGTACCTTGCGGCCCCATACCAGGCCCACCGTGTCTGCCATTTCCCGCCAATTATAGCCGTTGGGCTGGCCGTCGCAGAGAGTCAGGGTCCGGTGCTTTGTGGCGCGCACCTGGAGGCACTCGATCAATGCGGGCACCAGGTCTGTTACGTGGACCAGGGAGGTACGGGCATCGGGGTCGCCGGGAACCGGTGCGATGCCCCGGGCCATGGCCTGGAATACCGGTAGCATCTCTTTGTCTCCGGGGCCGTACACCGCTGGGGGGCGCAGGATTACCCAGTCCAGCTCCGGTTGTTGCTCCAGCAGCGCCTCTGCCTTGCGCTTACTGGCCGCGTACCAGGACAGTTCGGGCTCCCTGGCAGCCAGGGAAGAGACGAGGAGAAGGCGGGCGGCGCGGGACTGGGCCGCCACAGCAGCCAGTACATTGGCCGTTCCGGTGACATTTACGCGGTCGAAATCGTGCTGTGAGCTGCCCCTGACTGCCCCGGCGGCGTGAATAACCGCTTCACTGCCGGAGATCAGTTGTTGCAGGGCTGTTGCGTTGTTCAGGTCACCCTTGACCAGGGTGACCCCCATATTGGACAGGTGCAGGGCCTGCCCGGTATCCCTGGCCAGTGCCTTTACCCGGTAGCCGCGTTGCAGCAGTTCGGAGCACAGTGCGGTGCCGATAAACCCGGTAGCGCCGGTGACCGCGATCAGGCCACCGTGGGGTATCAGGCTGATGCGACCCTCAGGCGAAACTCTTCGGTGACCGCATTCAGGTTGTCAGATTCGTGAGTGCTGATGAAGTCCAGGCGCGCTTTGGCCCGGGACAGCTTGCCCGATGAGGTCTTGGGCAGGGAGTGTGGCGGCAGCAGCTCAACATAACAGTCCAGGCTCATTTCGAGGCGCAGCATGGCGCTCAGGCGGCGTACCAGGTTGTGGCGTTTTCTGCTGTCAGTTTCTCGGCATTGCACCAGCAGCACGCACATTTCCTCACCCTCGTGATCGGGCACCGAAAAGGCTACTGAGTCGCCGGAGCGCACTTCGGGCTCGGCCTCGGCGATGTGCTCGAGGTCCTGGGGCCAGATGTTACGACCGTGAATAATGATCAGGTCCTTCTTGCGACCGGTGATAGTGAGCACGCCATCAACCAGGTAGCCGATGTCACCGGTGTTCAGCCAGCCATCATCGTCGAGGGCGTGGCTGGATTCTTCCGGCAGGTTGAAGTAGCCGGACATTACGCTGGGTCCGCGCAGGTAGATGACGCCGCTGTGCCAGTCCTCCAGCACGGTCTCCTCACCGTCGCGAATTTGAACCTCGAAATTCGGCAGGGGTACGCCGCAGTTGACGAAATGGCGGCCGCGACCCTGCTTGTCGTTCTCATCCAGCATGACCGCGCGGTGATGCTCGGACAGGTGGTCACTGTCGATATGGTGTGTGGTGAAGCCGGTCCACAGGGGTGAGAAGCTCACGCCCAGGGTACATTCGGCCATGCCGTAGCAGGCCAGGAATGCGCGGCGATCGAAGCCGCAGGGCTGCAGCAGGTCGGCGAAAAACTCCAGTGTGTCGGGGCGAATCATCTCGGCGCCGATACCGGCTACCCGCCAGTTACTGAGGTCATAATTGGCCAGGTCGTTGGGCCGCACCCGGCGCGCGCACAGGTCGTAACCAAATGACGGGGCAAAAGATATGGTGGCGCGTGACTTGGTCATCAGCTCCAGCCACTGGCGGGGTCGCATCGCGAACTCACGGGTGTCCAGGTAGTCAATGGAGACCTGTGCCGCCATCGGTACCAGCATGAAGCCCACCAGGCCCATGTCGTGGTAGAAGGGCAGCCAGGACATCATGCGGTCATCACCGTTCATCATCAGGCCGTGGGAAATGATTCCCTGCAGGTTGGCCAGTGCGGTCTCATGCTTGATGACGACGCCACGCGGGAAACGCGTGCTGCCGGAAGTGTACTGGATATAGGAGATATCGGTGGGGTTGATCTGTGGCAGTGCCTGCTCGCCCGCGGGGAGCGCCTCGAATGCCTCAGGTTTGTCTACCATGCGCATGCCCAGGCCTTCGCTGGCTTCCAGCAGGAACGACAAATAGCCCTCGGAGGCCACGGCGATAGTGGCGTCACTGGCTTCCAGCAGGCGCTGCAGCTGGGCCACATAGGCGTGGTGCGCGCCGACCTTGACGGATGCGGGCAGGGCAACGGGAATCAGTCCGGCATATTGGCAGGCATAGAAAAAGGAGAGGAATTCGGGGTTGGTCTCGGCAACGAGGGCAACGCGGCTGCCCGGCTCCAGGTCCAGACCCAGCAGTTTCCCGGCCAGCTCAATGGCGTTTGTGCGCAGCTCGCGGTAGGGCATAGCGGCGTAGATTGCACCGCGACCAGTGTAGAAGTTGGCACCGGTGTCGCCCTGGGCTGCGTAATCGAGCGCCTCAGTCAGCGTGGCGAAATTCGCGGCGCGAAAGGGCTGTGTATTGTTTGTCGGCGTTGGGTTGAGTGCAGAAGATGACAAGGGATGTTCCTCAATTTGTGGCAGCCTGTCCGACGCTGCTGGTCCAAAACAGTTCATATCCTTCATCCTCCGAATGGCCGAGGAGTGAAGACCGGATCAGTAAAAACCTTCGGGTATAGTGGGCTGGCGTTGTGTTCTGTGTGCCACCTTGCGCCCTCATTTGCCGATAACCTGAACTGGTTACCAGACACGGCGCAACTTTAGCATTTTCACGCGTTCGGCTCATGGGTAATAATACCAATCAAGTATGCGTATTAGTGCCTTGTCACCGACCTCCCAGCTGCCCTGATTTCCGCGCAAGTGTATGTTATTTAGGCATTTTTTATCATGTCATTTCTTTGTAAACTAATTCGCCTGTATACTCTCCCGCTCAGCCTTCACAGGGTGCCGAACAGGTGGCGTCATGAGCAGCTCCGGACAACTACCCGTCACCCTTGAGGTGGTAACAGAGCGCGCCCAGTGGCGCCAGTTCATCGCCCTGCCGCACCGTCTTTACGCGGACGATCCGGCCTGGGTTGCCCCGCTGGATATCGAGCAGCGGCAACGGTTTTCACCGGCCAATCACTTCTTCGAACACGCCCGCTGGCGCGCCTGGCTGGCGTTTCGAGGCAGTGTCGCGGTGGGGCGCATTACCGCCCAGATTGACGAGATGCACCTGCGCCAGCACGCCGACGGGACCGGCTATTTCGGTATGCTTGAATGCGACGATGATCCCGCGGTTTTCAGCGCCCTGCTGGAGGCGGCTTCCAGCTGGTTGCGCGAAGAGGGCATGAGCCGGGCGCGCGGTCCGCTGAACCTGCATATCAACGAGGAAGTCGGCCTCCTGGTTGACGGCTTTTCAACCCCGCCCTTTGTACTGATGGGGCACGCCCGGCCCTACTATGGAGCGGGTATCGAGGCCCAGGGCTACCGGGGTGCGAAGGATGTACTGGCCTACCATATCCGCCCCGACTTCGAGCCGCCGCGGGTGATGACCAAGCTGGCCCAGCGGGTATCCGGCCGCGTCACAGTCCGCGCCATGCGCCGCAAGCAGCTGGGCGAGGATGCGGCGATCATGCTCGATATCTTCAACGATGCCTGGCAGAACAATTGGGGTTTTGTGCCGCTGGTGGCATCGGAGTGGGAGGACACCGTCCGCACGCTCGCAAAGCTGATGCCGGATGACTATATCCAGATCGCCGAATACGACGGCGAGCCGGTGGCGTTTATCGTGGCGTTGCCCAATCTCAACGAGGCCACCCGGGATCTCAAGGGAAAACTGCTGCCGTTTGGCTGGGCCAAACTGCTGTGGCGTCTCAAGGTGCGTCATCCGCAGACGGCCCGCATACCCTTGATGGGGGTGCGCCAGAGCTTCCAGCACTCGCGCCTGGGGCCTACCCTTGCGTTCATGGTAATCGACGCGGTGCGCAAGGCTATGCATGCCCGGGGAGTGAAAGATGTCGAGATGGGCTGGATCCTGGAGGACAATGACGGGATGCGCAATATCATTGAAACTATCGGCGGGCAGGCGTATAAGCGCTACCGCGTCTATGAAAAAGAACTCTAGCTTATGCATTTGAACCCGCAGGAACACCAGTTGACGGCTATCGTCCTGGCTGGTGACAGAACCAAGGCCGATTCGCTGATTAACCACTCCAACGTTGGCAGCAAGGCGATGATCGATATCGATGGCCTGCCGATGGTGCGCCGGGTGTTGAATGCACTGCGCCTGTCTCGGGTTGTCAACAAGATAGCCCTGTCCGGGCCAGAGGCCAGCGAAGTGGCAAAGGACGAGCAGTTGGCGCAGTGGGTGGCCGACGAAGAGGTGATCTGGAATGAACCGGGCGTCAGCCCCAGCACCAGTGCCTACCAGGCCATGCAGGCCCTGGGGCCGGAAGAGGCGGTATTGCTGACCACGGCAGATCACCCGCTGCTCACCGCCGAGATCGTCGATGCTTTTGGTCGCCAGAGCCTCGCGGACGACGTTGACGTTGTAGTAGGGCTGGCTCCACACGCCCTGGTGCTGGAGGCTTATCCCGGGATCAAGAAAACCGTCTTGCACTTCAGCGACGGAGAGTTCTGTGGCTGTAACCTGTTTGCTTTCATCACCCCCGAGGGTCGCCGCGCCGCCCGGTTCTGGCGCCGTATCGAGCAGCAGCGTAAAAAGCCGCTGGTGGTGATCGGCTTGCTGGGGTGGTGGACCGTCATCCGCTACCGGCTGGGGATGTTGTCGTTGGAGGAGGCCCTGGCCAAGCTGAGTAAGCGCCTGGGCCTGCGCATACGGGCGGTGATATTACCCTATGCCAACGCCGCTATCGATGTGGATTCAGTGGCCGACCTGATGTTGGTCAAAGGCTCGCTGGCCAGGGCCGCCGCGGAAAACGCCTGAGGCGCCGGTATCGCGGCACACTGAGTTGAGGTGATCCCGGGGGGTGCCCGGTTCAGGGGCGAACCGGGTCAGTCGGCGCGGCTGTGCCGCGGTGCAGTGATACCTGCTTTTTCTCACCCCCGGTAAATTCCCCGCTGGCTGAATCGTAATCGCGCGATTCGATGCTCAGTTGCCAACCCTGCGTGCAGCGCTCCACCGAGTAACAGTTGTAGCTGGCGGCCTTGCCGTGATGCAGGCCCATTGCCGATGCCGATGGTATTGCAATGACCGGCACGTTGCCGTGGGTGGTGGCCAACTCGTCGAAATGACTGCGATGGCCGTGGCCATTGAGTACCAGTTCCGCGCCGTGATTGCTGATAATGGCCTGCACTTCCGCGGCATCCGTCAGGCGCTTGCGCCATTTTTCCTTGCCCGGCAGCGGTGAATGGTGGAGGTAGACCACCCGGAACTGGCCCCTGGCATGGGCGCTGTCCAGCAACGCAGGAAGTCTGGCCAGTTGTTCCTCGCCCGCGGTGCCGGTGGCCATAAGAGGCGGTTTGGGACACCCTGTATTCAGTCCGATAAAAGCGATATCGCCGCGCAACCGGAGGCTGGGATACACCGCGGACAGGCTGTCGCTTTTCCCGCTCGATGTGTCCGAGACCATGTAGTCACGCCACAGCGCAAACGTGTCCTGCCAGGGGCTGGCAACGGATGTGTCGTGATTGCCCGGGATTACCGCCACGTGGGTGGGTTCCCCCATACCCTCCAGCCAGGTCAGGGCCTGGCGAAACTCCTGGGGTAAGCCGATGTGGGTCAGGTCGCCAGTCACCAGTATCTGGTCGAGCTCGAAATGGCCCAGGTCGCGCTGCAGGGCGGCCAGCACCTCGGGCCGGTGCTCGAAGCGCCGTCGGCGGACCCAGGACAGGTATCCCAGGGCGCGTTTGGACAACAGGTCGCGGGCGCGCACGCCTTCCAGGGAGCTCAGGTGGGGGTCGGAAATCTGGGCAAAATGCTGCATGGCGGGTTCAGTGGGCGGCATTCAGATCCGCCGGATATCTGCCCCCATTTCAGCCAGTTTACTGTCGATGTTGGCGTAGCCTCGGTCCAGGTGATAGACCCGGTCGATAGTGGTTTCCCCATCGGCGGCCAGTGCCGCGATGATCAGGCAGGCCGATGCCCGCAGATCGGTAGCCATGACCGGCGCACCCTGCAGTCTTTCGCGCCCCTGGACAATGGCGGTATGGCCCTGCAGTTCAATATCCGCTCCCATGCGCTGTAGTTCGGCCACGTGCATGAAACGATTTTCGAAGATGTTTTCCACCACTGTTGCCGAGCCCTCCGCCAGCGCGTTGAGGGCCATGAACTGGGCCTGCATGTCGGTGGGAAATGCGGGAAACGGGGCCGTATTGATATGCACCGCTTTACAGCGCTTGCCGCCGGTGTCCAGGTGAATCCAGTCGGGCCCCAGTTCGATGTTGGCGCCGGCCTGCTCCAGTTTACCCAGCACGTGATGAAGGAAATCCGGGTTGGTATCCAGCACCCGGATAGCACCCCGGGTCGCCGCGGCAGCGGTGAGAAAAGTGCCTGTCTCGATTCTGTCGGGTGGCACCCGGTGGCTGGCGCCGTGCAGGGCCTGAACACCCTCAATGGTGATGGTTCCCGAGCCCATGCCCTCGATTCGGGCCCCCATGGCGATCAGCAGCCTGGCCAGGTCGCCGACTTCCGGCTCCAGGGCGCAGTTTTCCAGCACCGTTGTGCCCTCGGCCAGGCAGGCAGCCATCAGCAGGTTTTCGGTGGCGGTAACCGAGGGTATATCGAACGTGTAGTGGGCGCCGCGCAGGCGCTTTGCCTTGGCCTTGATGTAGCCGGCCTCTATCTCGATCTCCGCGCCCAGCGCCTGCAGCCCTGTAATGTGTTCGTTTACCGGGCGGGAGCCAATCGCGCAGCCGCCTGGCAGGGATACGTCCGCCTCGCCAAACCTTGCCAGCAGCGGCCCCAGCAGCAAAATGGCGCCGCGCATGGTCTTGACCAGCTCATAGGGGGCATAGACGGAACTGACATCGCTGGTGTCGATAGCCAGCTCGGTGCCGGCTCGCTCCACCTTGCAACCCAGCAAGCCGAGCAACTTCAGCGCAGTATCGATATCACGTACGGCCGGCACATTGCTTACCTGCAGGGGCTGCGCGCTCAGCAGCGAGGCTGCAATGATGGGCAGCGCCGCGTTTTTTGCGCCGGCGATAGCAACTTCACCGCGCAACGGGCCGTTGCCGGTAACAATGATTTTTTCCATTCGGGCTACGCCGCCTGGGCTGGCTCGAACAGTCCAGCCTCCTTGAGGCCGGCATAAGCATTGATGATCGTGTCGATCTGCTCACTACTGTGGGCGGCGCTGACGCTGTTGCGCAGCAGGAAATTACTTGAGGGTGATGCCGGGGGTATGACCAGGTTGACGTAGACCCCCGCCTCCATCAGTGCTTTCCAGCAGTCGATGGTGCGTGAGCGATCCAGCATTTCGACGGCGACCACCGGGCTTGCGGAGGGGCCTACCGGCAGGCCAAGCGCCTTCAGGCCATTGTATAGACGCCTGGCGTTGTCCCACACCTTGTGGCGGCGCTCCGGCTCCTGAGTGATGATGCGCAGGGCCTCGCGGGTAGAGGCGATAACCGAGGGTGAGGAAGATGCCGTGAAAATATAGGCCTTGATGCAAAAGCGTATCGCCTCCAGTTCGCTGTGGCGGCTGACGCAAAAGCCGCCGATGGAGCCCAGGCTCTTGCTGAAGGTACCGACCGTGAAGTCGACGTCGTCTTCAACGCCTGCTGCCTGGGCCGCTCCGCGACCCGAGTCACCCAGCACGCCCATAGAGTGGGCCTCGTCAACCAGCAGGTAGCCGCCGTATTCCCGCTTGACCTCGGCAATCTCCCGCAGCGGTGCAACGTCTCCCAGCATGGAGTAAATGCCCTCGGCGATGATCAGGGTCTGGCCCGCGCGGTCACCCAGCCGGCGCATGCGCTTTGCCAGGTCGTCCGGGTCGTTGTGTTTGTAGCGGATGATATCGGCATCACTGAGTTTGACCCCGGAGTAGATGCTGGCGTGGCTGTCAGCATCCAGCAGGATGACATCGCCCGGGCCGGCCAGTGTGGCGCACATGCCCATGGTCGCGGCGTAACCGGTGGAAAACACGATGGCGTTGCTGACGCCATAGAACGCGGCTATCTCCTGTTCCAGCGCCTCGTGCTCCACAAAAGAGCCATTGGCGAGCCGCGAGCCGGTGGTGCCAGTGCCCCATTTGGCAACGGCTGCCTGGGCCGCGGCAATACAGCGGCTGTCAAAGGACAGCCCCATATAATTATTGGTGCCGGCGAGGATAACCTTGTGACCTTCGACCACACCTTCTGTGGGAGATAGGATTTCCTCGGTGACGGCGCCGAAAGGTACCACCCCGCGCTCTGCAAGTTCGGCCTGGAAATCGGCCATTGTCTGGAATTTGTCAAACAGCATGGGGTGGCCCCTGTCGTCCTGTTAAATGAAAGGCTGAAGCCTATTCTAGAAGCGCAGTGCCCGCAGTGCCGGATTACACGGGAAAGATGGTACTTTTACGCACTGAAAACGCTGCGGATCAACAGCGCAGGAAGTTGGACCACTATGTCAGGGGTTCAGTTCCTGGACTTTTGTCGCGAGCTCACCAATGGTGTTTACGTCGGGCAGGATGTTGAGAGGAATCGAGATGTCGAAGTGATCTTCTATCTTCTCGATGAACTCCATGACCTCAAGGGAGCTGAGGCCTATGTCGGCCACCAGGTGAGTCGATTCTGTCAGAACCACATTCTTCTTATTTTGCGATGCGAGAGCGCTGTACAGGAAACCCAGGTATTCTTGGTAATCGGTCATTTCGTTACTACCCTTGCGCCACCCAAGGTAAGTCGCTAGATTTCGAAGGCTGGAACTATACCCATGGAAGAATGGTAATGCCAGTCATTTGGTTGATCGACGCCTACCGGGCGGGAGAGCAAAGCCAGGTGCGCGCGTTGGTTGATGCCCTCGGCTGGCCCTGTGAAACCAAGCGCCTGACCTATCGCAAACATGTCGTGCTGCCGCATGTCCTCGGGCTCTCCAGCCTGCGCGGTATTACTGCTGAATCGGCGGCGATGCTGGAGGCGCCCTGGCCGGACCTGGTCATTTCAAGCGGGGTGCGCAATGAGCCCGTTTGCCGCTGGATTCGCGACCATTCCGGTGGCTCTACCCGCTATGTGCACGTGGGCAGGCCCTGGGGGCCGCTCTCCTCCTTTGACCTGGTGATTACCACTCCGCAGTACCGGGTGCCGCGCCATCCCAATGTCGTGAATAACCTCCTGACCCTGCACAGCGTGACCCCGCAAAGACTTGCCGACGAGCGGCACAAGTGGGCCGATACCTTTGCCGGGCTTCCGCGCCCGCGCATTGCTGTTATCGCGGGTGGCAACAGCGGTCCGTTTACCCTGGGCCCGAAGGCGGCATCGCGCCTGGCCAGGCAGGCGTCCGCGCTGGCCCGCCAAAGCGGCGGTTCGCTGCTGGTTTCCACCAGTTCCCGCACCAGTGAGGAGGCGATTGCCGCCCTGCGCGACGGTATCGACGCGCCCAGTTACTTTTACCGCTGGCAAGCGGCGGATCCCGCCAATCCTTATTTCGGCATACTGGCGATGGCCGACCGGCTGGTGGTGACCGGGGACAGTATCGCGATGTTATCGGAAGCCTGTGCCACCGGCCGCCCGGTGCAGATCTTCGACCTGGGCGGTATGCGCGGCGACAGTGAGATGGCGGTGGACTTCCGCCTGGGCGCCACCGCCTATGCAGGCTTGATGAGTTTGTTCTGGCAGCGTTTGAGCCGTGACATCACGCTGGTACACCAGCAGCTGCGGGCAACCGGTCGCGCTTCCTGGCTGGAGGAGGAAACCGGTGCTTCTGTTGTCCCTGGCCAGTCAGATATGGAGCGGGCGGTTGCGGCTGTGAAAGGCCTACTTGGCCATTCCTGACTGACTACTGGCGTCCAGTAGCCGGGCTTTGCCTGCTTCCAGCTGGTAAACATGATCCGCCGCCTGTACCAGCGCCCTGTTGTGGGAGATTGCCAGGATAGTGAGTCGGCCCTTGAGGTCTTCCATGGTCTGGCGCACGACCTCCTCACTTTCCGGATCCAGCGCGCTGGTGGCCTCGTCGAGAATCAGTAGTCGCGGCTTGTTAATCAAGGCCCTGGCGATAACGATACGCTGGCGCTGGCCGCCTGAGAGTTTTCCTCCCCGTTCTCCGACAATGGTCTCCACACCCTCGGGCAGGCGGCAGACGAAATCCCAGGCCCCGGCGGCGCGCAGTGCCTGTTCCGCATCGGCAAGCTCGAGTCCGGGATCGCCCAGTGTAACGTTGTGCAGGATGCTGTCGTGCAACAACAGGGTATCCTGGGGCACGTAGCCTATCATGTTGCGCCACTGTTTGATGTCGATGTCCGGCAGGGGTACACCGTCCAGCAACACGGCGCCCTCCTGGGGTTGCAACAGGGCGATAGACAGGTCGATGATAGTGGTTTTACCGGAGCCGGACGGACCGATCAGTGTGGTGAGCGCCCCCGCCTTGATATCCAGGCACAGCCCGTTGAAAACCGGGTGCTTGTGATCGTAGGAAAAAACCACATCCTTGAACTGCAGGCCCTGCTCAAAATGCGGCGGGATACCGCCACCCAGCTGCTCTTCTGCATCGGTGGCGGCATTGATGGAATCCATCAGGGCCCAGTATGCGCTTTCACCCTGGGCCAGTTTCTGGTGTTGTTTCTGCACCTTGCCGAAGAAGGAAAATGCGCGGCCCAGTGCAACCACCAGTACCATGACCATGGCCAGGTCGATGTTGAACTTCTCTATCGCCACCCAGACGCCCAGGCAGATAAAACCGGTGAACATGAGCTCCTGGGCAGAATCCAGCACGGCGCCATACAGCACCTGGCGGCGCAGTGCGCGGTTCAACTGGTTGGTGTCGTGGGCCAGCACCTGGTCTGCCAGGTGTTCCCGGGACATCGCTTTTAGCGGTTTTACCGACTGCAGCGTGTCAGTCAGGTTTGCCATCAATGAGGACATCAACCGGGTCTGCCGCTTGCCAGCCCTGCGGGTGAGTCGCACCAGGAAATGGGACAGGCCGATCACTATCACACCCGCCACAATGGCTGTCAGCGACGCCCGCCAGGAGATCGCAAAGGCGACCGTGCCATACACCATGGCCTGGATCAGGTAGGTGATGGCGGTGGCCCCGTTGACAAATGCCGCGGAGGAACGCTGTGCTTCCGTGGCCAGTGCGTTGGTCAGTTTACCCACCGGTTGGTGCAGGAAATACTCCCACTTGCTGCGCAACACCGCCCCGAGCATCTGCAGGCGCAGGTCAGTGCCCACCTGGGCAGCGGTATAGCCCACCTGGCGCTGGGCAAGTAGCAGGAATATGCTTTTCAGGGCGACTCCGAACAACATGATCCCCAGCATGTTGCCCAGCGTGGGTGCAATGCCGACGAATGCCAGGGCATCGAGTACCGCCTGTTCAAAATTATTGTCGCTGGCGGGGGCCACGCCGGACAGTACCTCGGTAGCCTCCGACCCCAGGGCAATGTTGAGCATGGGTAGCAGCGCGGATAGTCCGATACCCTCGGCCAGTCCCGACAGCAGCAAGGCGAGCAGCATCAGCGTGGTTCGCGACGGGTAGGCGCGGAAGAAGTTGAGCATCAGCCCCATATCGGTGCAACTCCGGTTGGGGCGGCGGGCGGTGGGTCGCCGGGCGGGAGGTGGGTTGTGTTCATGCCGATACTACCAGTGCATCCGGCGCAGCATCACCACCGCGCACAAAAATATCACGATGGTCGGGGCCAGTGCGACCATCGGTATGTTCAGGTCGAGTAGTTGCCCCAGGGCAAATACAATTTGCGCGCCCAGGTAGAACAGGATGCCCAGCAGTGCGCCCATTGCTATGTCGAGACCAAAGCTGCGATCGCGCCTGGCGCCGAGATTGGCGCTGATCGGGGTCGCCAACAACACCATGGCAGCCACTGTCAGGGGCATCAGCAGTTTCTGCCAGAAAGTGCTGAGGTAACTTTCGTGCGGCTGGCCGCTAGCTTCGCGGTAGCGGCTGTAACTGTGCAGCACTGAGAGCCGCATACTCTCGCTGTCCAGGGTGAGCGTTGGCAACTCGTCACGGGACCAGAGGTTGCCTATTTCGAGTTCCCTATGCCGGCGCGTGACCAGCTTTCCGTTCAGCAGAAGCTTCTCGCGCACACGTTGAAACAACCAGGTGCGGTCATCACTGACCTTTGCGCTATGGGCGTGCAGAGCGCGGGTGAGCCGCCCTGTATCGTCAAATTCAAACAGGTCTATGTCGCCCGGCACGTCGCCCTCAAGCATCTTCTCGAGGTGGATATAGCGGTTGCCATTTTTCGACCAGACTCCGCCGTCGGGAATCCTGACCTGGTTGTGATGACGCAGGGCCTGGCGCTCCGCCTCGGCGGACTGTTGCAAGGGGGGGGTCACGTACTCCATGCACAGCCACAGGATTATCATCAGTAGCGCGGTGGGCAGGGCGATGGCACCTAGCAGCCTGGCTTGTGAGAAACCACTGCAACTGATCACGGTGAGCTCATTGAATCGATCGAGGCTGGCCAGGGCTATTATGCTGCCCAGCAGGGCGATCACCGGTGCCAGGCTGACCAGTTGCTGGGGCAGGACAGCCAGCGTGTAACGGCCCACTGCGAGTGCGTCGTAGTCGAAGCGGGTGCGTTCCAGTTCCTGTATGAAGCCGATCAGGCCGAATACTGCGGCCAGTACCAGCAACACCAACAGCCAGCCCTTGACCAGGTTAACCGCGATATAGCGCTCCAGTATCATCGGCGTTTCATCCAGGGCTGACTGACCAGCAATACCAGTAAAACGGCTTCCAGGAGGTAAGCGCCCCAGAGGCCGGGTAATGCCCCCAGTCGCTCCTGTTCAATGCCGGTGCGCACCACGCTGGTCATGGTGAACAGGGCAATATAGATGCCCACTGCTATAAGCACATTGCGCATGCGCGATTCCCTTGGCGCCGACCTGGCCAGGGGCACGGCCATCAGCGCCAGCAGCACGGTCGCGATGGGGGTGGTGACCCGCCATTGAAACTCGGCAACGTCCTTGGCTTGATCCGACCTGGCGAGGTTGAAGGTAGTTTCAGCCTTGCGCCGGTACTGTTCCTGCGCCTCCTGGTTGTCCAGGCGCACGATGAGGTTGTTGAATTTGAGGGTCACATCCTGGGTGTTGTCCAGGTCGAGCAGGTAGTTGTAACCGTTAAAGAACTCGGCTTGCATGGCCTGTCCGGGATTGAGGGTGGGTAGCTCCGCGGCCTCTGCGACAATGATCTCTGCACGGCCGGCCTTCTCATAGGTTTTTTGCAGGAAGACACCCTTGTGCTGGCTCTGCTCCAGGTTGAGGTCATTGGCGATAAAAATATAGTCACTGCCGCCCATGTTGACGAACTCGCCGGTGGCAATTTTTTTCAGGTCAAACTGGGCCGCGGCCTGGGACTCAAGTGCGTAACTGGTGCGAAATGCCCAGGGCCGACCCAGCATGGAAATGACGCCGGTGATCAATGCGATCACCAGGGCCAGCTTGAGCACCGCCTCGATAATGCGGGCCCGGCTGACGCCCGCGGCGTACAGGGCGCTCATCTCAGAGTCACGGTAGAGGCGGCCAATCGCCGCCAGCACCGAAAAAAAGAACGCGGACGGCATGAGTATTTCCAGCGTGACCAACGTGTTCAGTCCTACCAGTTTGAATGCGGTGGACATCTCGAGTTGGCCTGCTGCTGCCGCCGCCAGTTGCTTTGATGCAGAGAAACCGACGAACACGATGATCAACAGGCCCAGCCCCATTACGAAGGGACGCAAGATTTCCAGGCTGATGTGGCGGTCGATGATCAACGGGACAGGTCCTTGTAATGCCGGGCGCCATTGTACCCCAGGCTGCGGCCGTCTGGTCATTTTGGCTGCCTTGCCCCATAATTGCACGCTTTGTGCAAGCTGCCTCCAACTGCCCGCGAGACTCTCCCCATGTTCAACCTGAGTGATGGTGTCAAGAAAGCCTTGATTCTCATTCCGACAGAGCCCCTGCCAGCGAAGACCCGGGTGGCCTTGCGTCGCAAATACCTTGCCGAGTTGGAGCTGGCGAAAGCCCACGCGGCCAACTTTCTGATTATCGGCCACCCCAAGAGCGGTAATACCTGGCTCAAGGTGATGATCTCCAGGCTGTACCAGCTGCGCTACGACCTGCCTGAGTCGAAGCTGATCAACACCGACGAGTTTGCCCGCAAGATCCCCGAAATACCCCGCCTGGCCGCCACCAATGGCTACTATAGCTACGAGGGCGAGGTGGGCAAGCTGCTGGCGGTAGGGGCGGCTGACAACCCCCTGCGGCGCAAGCCGGTGTTGTTCCTGGCTCGCAACCCCATCGATATTGCGGTGTCCTGGTATCACCAGTTCACCAAGCGGCAGTCCCGGGCGAAACAGGAGCTGATCAACCACTTTATCGACCACCCTATCGACCGGCGCCAGGTCGATATGTGGGATTTTGTGCGTCACTCTGACATTGGCCTGCCTTTCCTCATCGAGTACCAGAACACCTGGGCTCGCAACGTAGAGGCGCTAGACAAGGGCCTGCTTGTGAAATACGAGGAGCTGCGCGCCGAGCCGGTACCAACGCTGCAACGGATAGTCGGCCTGATGGGCGAGAATTTCAGCGAGGAGGAAATTCGCGCGGCGGTGGAGTGGGGGTCTTTTGAGAACCTGCAGAAACTGGAAACCAGCGGTACCTTCAGCCAGGGCGGTATGAAACTGGTCAATGCCAATGACCCCAGCACCTTCAAAGTGCGGCGCGGCAAGGTAGGCGGTTACCGCGAGGATTTCCCGCCGGAGCAGGTGGCGGAGCTGGAAGCCCTGGTGCGGGACAATATCCTCCCGCAACTGGGTTACTGCCAGGGCGGCGAGTGAGTGTCTCCCACAACCTGGGTCATTCTGAGTGACAAGCAGGGCGACAACGGGCAGGTAGAGACCATTGTCGACGCCCTGCCGTGGCCGGTAGAGCACAAATATGTACACATGCTGCCCCAGTGGGTGCTGGGCAAGCCGCGTTACCGCCCGTCGCTGGACCACATCGACCTGGCGCAGTCCGACCCAATCGAGGGCCCCTGGCCCGACCTGATCCTGACCGTGGGTCGACGCCCTTCAATGGTCGCCCTTTGGGTGCGCCAGCAATCGGGCGACAGAACCAAAATAGTGCTGGTGGGGAAGCCCTCCGGGCACATGCTGGATTTCTCCCTGGTGATAGCCAGTGCCGAGAACCAGATGCCCCCCATGGACAACTTCCTGCCCACCACTCTGCCACTGATGCGTATCAGTGAGGCGGATGTGGCCGGCGAGGCGGAGGCCTGGCGCGATCGGTTTGGCGGTCTCGCCAAACCGTTGATTGCCCTATTTATCGGTGGCGAAACCAACCCGTTTATCATGAATCGCAAGGTGGCAAAGGATTTGGTGGCAACGGCCCACTGGGTAGTCGACGAGCTAGGCGGCACGCCCTATGTCACTACCAGCAGGCGCACCACCCCTGAAGTAGTTGAGGTATTGCGCCGGGAACTGCCGCCCCAGGCGCAGTTTTTTGAGTGGCAGGCGGGCTCCGCCGATAACCCCTATCGCGCACTGCTGGGCAGCGCGGATGGGTTTATCGTTACCGGCGACAGTGTGTCGATGATGGTCGAGGTGATCTACCTGCACAAACCCCTGGCAATATTTCCGCTGCCGGTGGGCGCCCTGGGCGGGGTGGACCAGCTGCGTCGATCATTTGCCCACTGGCTGTTTAATCCCCGGCTGGACTCGTTTGGCGATCGCCTGAGGCGCCGCGTGGCGCGGGGCGTCTACCACATTGATGTGTTCAAGATTCTCTGCGCGACCCGCGATTTTCGGGCTTTTCACCGCATGCTGGTCAAGCAGGGCCTGGCAGTCTGGTCGGGGGAGCCTTTCCAGCGCACTGCCGCCGAGTTGCCGGATGATGTCGGTACAGTGGTCAAGCGTATAGAGGCGTTGTTTTCGAGCTGATCCGGTAGGGTCACCCCACCGTTGCAGCGAGCCTCAGCGAATGCGCAGAACGTTCTTCATGAAGTGGGTGCCGAAACGGCTGATGCGCTGGGCTGCAACTGCCAGCGGGCTTTCGTCCAGGTAGTTGAGCTGCACCATGCGCCGCTCCCCCACGAACCGGGTATGGCCGTGCCAGGAATGGTCGGTGCGGCGAAACGCCAGCAGGGTCCCTCCCAGTGGTGTCACCTGGGCCGCGTAGTCTTCGATATCCGTCTTTGAGCGCAGCATGCGCAGTTGGCCGTCCTCGTGGTCCCATTGTTCGTTGAAATACACCAGGACTGTGATGACCTTGCTCTTGTGATCGGTATGGATATTGCCGTCGGTCCGCTCACAGAATTTGCGCACGGTTACCGTGGTGGGCAGCGAGGCGAGTTCCATGTCGAAGCGGTCGCCCAGCGCGGTGGCAAACGCGGGGGCGCGCATTTCTTCCATCAGTGCTTCGAAGGCGGGGCCATATGAAAGGTTGTCCAGGGCGTGATTGGCCGCGGTTTCAATCGCCGGATAGTCCGCATTGACGCTGGCCAGGACCTCTGGGCTAAGGAAGCCCGGCACCACCATGTAGTCGAATGGGTCGGTCTGCAGTTCGGCCTCTTGCAAGGCCTGTAAGTTGATCATAGACATCGCCGCATTCTAGTAGTCGCCCGCCGCGCGGGCAAGTTGGCCGGGGCTGTGATCCTGTTAATAGTGCGTCAAATCGATGTTAATAGTGCGGTAAATCAAGGATTGCCCTGTGGTGCGGGAGCAGGCGTTTTCCTGTAATATGCGCGGCCTTTGCACATCACATTCCACATTTCGCCAGCGAGGTTTTCCCGCACATGGCAGACACCGCAAGGGCGGTCATTCGCCACCTCATAATGCTGCTCTGTTTCTGGCTGCCCGCGCCGCGCCGCAAGAACATAGAGCGCTGGCTGCGCGGCCGCGAGGAATTCAAAAAGCTCGAGAAGAGCGACTGGGTGCTGATGAGCTGGGGCAAGTCAGGTCGCACCTGGTTGCGCGTGATGTTGTCGCGCGCCTACCAGCTCAAGGGCGGACTCGATGCCCATGAACTGCTGGATTTTGACAATCTCAAAAAGCTGGACCCCCGTTTACCCGCGGTGTTTTTTACCCACAACAACTACCTGCGTGATTACACCGGCAACCAGGAGTCAAAAGCGCATTTTCTTGGAAAGCGCATCGTGCTGCTGGTGCGAGACCCCCGCGACGTGGCTGTTTCCCAATTTTTCCAGTGGCAGTTTCGCATGCGGCCCAACAAGAAGTTCATCAATGATTATCCTCCCCACGGCGCCGACATCGGGGTCTGGGATTTCGTACTGGACCAGGACGCCGGCGTGCCGCGCATCGTCGACTACTTCAACGGTTGGGCCAGGGCTATTCCGGAACTCAAGGACGTGCTGATCGTGCGCTATGAGGATATGCGTACTGATCCCGCCGCTGTGCTGGGCAGTATCCTGGAGTTCACCGGCACCGAGGTGACGGCGCAGCAGGTTCAGGAAGCTGTGGATTTCGCGGCCTACGACAACATGAAGAAAATGGAGCAGGAAAAGTTCTTCAAGGGCAGCGGCGCCAGGGTTAAACCCGGCGACAAGGACAACCCGCAGTCGTTCAAGGTGCGCAAGGCCAAGGTCGGCGGGTACCGCGACTATTTCACCGACGAGCAGTGTGAGCAACTCGACCGTATGGTGGAGGAACTCGATCCCGTCTTCGGCTATGGGGTTGAGCAGGCATGAATCTCGCTATCCAGAACATTCGCCAGGGCCTGCAGACTGCGCGCAAAAAACTTTCTCGTAAATGGCTGCACTGGCGCATGCGCGGCCAGCCGGAAGCCGAGATTCTCAAGGCCGAACGCAAGCTGCGCGGAGTAGAGCAGTTCGACAAGTTGCAGCGCGCCGATATCGTCGTGGTCTCTTTCGGCAAGAGTGGCCGAACCTGGTTGCGGGTGATGATTTCCCACCTGTTTCGGGTTAAGTACAAATTGCCTGACAACGCCATTCTGGGGTTCGACAATTTTCACAACCTGAACAAGGCAGTGCCCAGGATATTCTTCACCCATGACAATTACATCAAGGATTTCACTGGCGATTTCACTACCAAGCAACCTTTCTACAACAAGCGCGTTGTGCTGCTGGCCCGTGATCCGCGCGATGTGGCTGTATCCCAGTTCTTCCAGTGGAAGTTCCGCATCAAGCCCTCGAAAGTCACTATCAACAACTACCCGCCCCAGGGCAGTGATATCAGCCTGTTTGATTTCGTGATGGGTGACAACGGTGGCGGTATGCGTGCGGTCAGCGACTATCTCAATCTCTGGGCCAGCGAGGCCGACAAGGTTAACGCCTTCCATCTGCTTCGCTACGAAGACCTGCGCAAGAACACGCGCGAAGAGCTGTGCCGCCTTATTGACTTCATGCAGGTCGATGCCAGTGACGCCGATATTGATGCGGCTGTTGAATACTCTTCCTATGAAAACATGAAGAAGATGGAGAGCAAGCAGCAGTTTCGTCTTGCCGGGGGCCGCATGATGCCCCGTGACAAGGACAACCCCGACAGTTTCAAGGTGCGCCGCGCCAAGGTTGGCGGTTATCGCGATTACTTCACTGACGAGGAAGCGGCGGCCATTGATGGCAGGATCGCCGCTGAGCTTGATCCGATGTTTCGGTATAGCTGAGCTCACAGGCCTCCGGTTCTGACCGGGTTGATTCTATTGGGCTAACTTCATGTGCCAGCCCGGCAGCCCGGCAGCCCGGGCGCGGCTGGGGCGATCCCCTCGAAAAGGCCGCAGCTCCGCAAACAAAAGTGGCTGCTGCGGAACTCGACAAAAATTGCTGCGCAATTTTCTGGACTCGGACAATCCTCGCAGAAAGCCCCACTTTTGTTTGCTGCGCTAGGCGCGGCCTGATTTTTTCGAGGGAATCACCCCAGCCACGCCCTCTTTCGTGCATGACATGGCGAGCTAACGCCCAGTGCATCAAAAATCTATAGAACGATGCTCTCACTAAAATCGCGCTCAGGCAGCCTTAACCAATTCCATCGCATCCGCCCGCAAATGCCCCTGCTCCATTTCATCCCGCAGCTGTGACTCGGTGATAACGCCGTCGTCCAGGGCGCCTTTCACCAGCCCGAAGAAGAACTTTTCCTGCGCGGGGTCCGGGTGCGCATCGTAGGTGCCGGCGAACTTGTAGTCGCCGAACAGCGCGCGGCGGGCGCGGCGCAGCCAGTGGCGCGGCGGGAACAGCTGGAAGGTATCGGCGGGGCGATAATCCACCTTGAGCCCGGTTTTCCAGGGCTGGGTTTTGCGCTTGGTGTTGTGCAGCAGTTTGGTCTGTTCGGTCAGGGTGTCGAAGTCATTCCATTCGTGTTCCAGGGGGCCGATGGTGGCCGGGTCCTCCAGTTTGAGGGACACCCAGTCCATGTAGTCGCGCTTTGAGGGTTTGAACATCTCGGCGAAGTTGTCCTCGAACTGCCAGTGGCGCAGCCTGGCGCAGTCCAGCAGCATCACACTGCTGGCGAAAGCGCCCTTGCGACCCTTGCGCCCCGACTTGGGCCGGCACAGGATCGCCTTGTCGCCCATATCGCGATTGAGTAATTCCCAGACATCGCCCAGCGCAAATACATCCGGGTCGATAACAACCGCGCGGCCCTCGTAATTCATCAGTTGGGGCGGTGCGAAGCGCAGGGGGGTGAACGACTGCAGGTCATTGTTGAGCCAGGGTCGCATTTCGCCGTCGCGCAGGTACTCCAGCCCCTCGCGTTCGGCCATGCAGGGGAAGTCCTTCACCTCGATGAACTTCACGTCAAACTGGTCGGCGTGGGCGGAGTTCTTGTGCAGGGAATAGCGACTCACCACCGCGCCAAGCTTCTGCTTGTGGTTGGTGTGGATAAAAACGGTTGGTTTCAAACTCTGGCTTCCCTTGGCAGATTAGTATGGTAGTTTACCGCTGGCGCGATACCAGATAAACGGCAGGGTTTGGCAATATTTTGGAGAGAAATCAACAGGTCGTCTGGTGTCTGCTGGGCCGGAAAGCGGGTGACAATACCCAGGTGCTGGCCCTGGCCGAGGAGTTGGGCTACGGCTACGAGCAGAAGCATATCAGTGCACGCTCCTGGGAGCTGCTGGCGCACCTTGGCCCTGGCCCAACCCTGGCAGGCATAGAGCGCGGCAACTCCAGTGCGCTGGCGCCGCCCTGGCCCGACCTGGTTATCAGTGCCGGGCGCCGCAATGAACCCGTGGCGCGTTGGATAAGGCAGCAGTCCGGGGGCAGGGCAAAGCTGGTCCATATGGGGCGGCCCTGGGCCGGCCTTGACTGCTGGGACCTGGTGGTCACAACTCCCCAGTATTTCCTGCCACAGCAGTCCAATATCCTGCACAACAGCCTGCCTTTGCACCGACTTTCCCGCGCCCAGCTGGAGCCGGATGGCGACAGCCTGCGGCCGCAGATCGCCAGCTTGCCGCGGCCCTGGATAGGCCTGCTGGTGGGGGGGGACAGCGGGCGATTTGTGCTCACCGCCGCCAAGGGGGAACGCCTGGGACGGCTGGCGAATACCCTGGCCGGTGCCTGCGGCGGTTCGCTGTTGATGACCGACAGCCCGCGCACGCCGGTTGCCGCGGCGGATGCACTGCAGGCCCGGCTCAGTGTGCCCAATTACTGCTATCGCTGGCACATGGGTGGCAGCAATCCCTATCGGGGCCTGCTGGCCCTGGCTGACGCCTTCGTGGTCACCGGGGAGTCCATGTCCATGCTGGGGGAGGCGGCGGCGATGGGGCGGCCGCTATTTATCTACGATGTCGGTGACGACAAACCCTGGTGGCGGCTGGCCCACAGTTATCGCTACAAACCCCTTAGCCACCGGCTCGCCATGCGTCTGGCTCCGTTGAGAATGCGGCGGGACGTGGGGAATATTCAGTCTGCGTTGGTGGATGGCGGGCGGGCCCGCTGGCTAGACCCGTCGGGCATTGAAGACGCCGCGAATGAAATACGTGAATCCGGCGCTAACAGCGCTGCACATGGCTCGCTGGCGACGCTTGAGCTGGAGCGAACCGCGGCGGCGGTCAGGCGGCTTTTGACAACGCGCTGAGCGGGTGAGCGGGCGCCGGCGGCAGGTCAGGTGTTCTGGCCAGCACCTCCAACGCATCGTGGCGCACATGGTTCAGCGTCATTTCGTTGCGCAGGAACTCCTCGGTGATTGAGCCGCTGGCCAGGCATTCCTTGAGCAGGCCAAAGAAGAAATCTTCCTGATTCTGGTCGGGGTGCTGCTTGTAGTTGCCCAGGAAGGCGTATTCCCCGAACAGCTTGCGGCGCGCTCGCATGACCCAGGCCACCGGGGGGAACAGGCGGAACGTTTCCGCGGGGCGCCAGTCGGTGGGCAGCCCGGTTTTCCAGGGCTGGGTCTTGCGTCGAGTGGTATGCAACATCCTGGTGGCGGTGGTGAACTTGTCGAAGTCGTTCCACTCGGGCTCGAAAAAATCGATGGTGCTGCGGTCTTCCTCGCGCAGGCAGATCCACGGCTGGTAGTCCTGGGTGAAGTCGAACATTCCCTCGAAGCTGCGTTCGGCGTCCCAGTGCTGCAGCTTGGCGCAGTCCAGCAGCATGACACTGCTGGCCATGCAGCGGTCAACCAGCCCCTTGGGTCCTGAGCGCATGCGGCACATGATGGCCTTGCCCTGCATATCGCGGCTGAGTAGTTCCCAGATGTCGGCGGCGGCAAAAATATCGGGGTCTATCACCACAGCCCGGCCCTCGTAGCCCATCAGTTTGGGCGGCATGAAGCGGGTTGGGGTAAAGGACTGCAGGTCGTCATTGAGCCAGGTGCGTTTGACGCCGTCGCGCAGGTATTCATCACCCTCGTGCGCGGCAAACATGGGGTAATCCCGGCTGTCCATAATCTGCACGTCGAACTTGTCGTTGTTGGCGGAATAGCGGCGCAGCGCATGCTCGGCCACGATGGCGCCGGTAATTTGCTTGTGGTTGGTCTGGATGAATACGCAGGCTTTCATAGAGTTGGGGGGTCCGTTTTACACGGGGCAACTATAATGGAAAGGGCTCTTTTTTGCCATTTCGCGGGGGCCATTTTCAGCGTGAATAGTACTTGATACTGCGTCCCGTCAAGGTGGTGAAAATCACCCCTCCAGCCTTTGCCATACGGTACAGGCTGTGCATGAAAGTACTTTTTGAAAATATTGAAAAAGGCAATATAATCAGGGAGATAAGCATTTTTGCCAGGGCGGTGGACAGCAGCTTCAGCATGCGGCTTCCGTCGCCGTGATAGCGCGCCATATTGACTTGCGAGCAACCATTCTTGAAGCCCCGTTTGATCAGTCCGCGGGCGGTGTAGCGGTCGGGTCCGTGAATTCTGTGAATAATGGACGTTTCCGCCGATGCCAGGCGCGCACCCATGTGGTGGGCGCGAATAAAGAAGTCCTTGTCCTCCCCGCCACTGTTGCAAAACGCGTGGGAAAACACTGGTCCGGCCTCGCCGACGCGCTTGAGGATCGCCCTGCCCGCCAGCAGGTTGCAGGTAGAGGCGCAGTCAGGCAGGCCGTAACGCCCGCCTTTCTTATCCTGTTTGGTCTTGGTGGGGGAGCGGAAAATACCCGACTCCCTGGCCCATTCGGGCATCTGCTCATCCAGCACCCAGCTTCCGAATACCAGGTCGGCACCGGTGGCTGCCTGGCGTTCCAGCAACTGCAGCAACCAGTCCGCCTGGGGGACGTCATCGTCGTCGATGAAAGCGAGACATTGTGCGCCGCGCTCCAGCGCGACAGCCACGGCGCGGTTGCGCGCGTGGGTAATGCCAGGCTCCGGCTCGGTAGTGTAGTGAACGTTGATGGGGAGGCTGGATCCGGTCTGTTCGCAAATATCGCGGGTGGCGGAATTGGGGTTGTTGTCGATTACAATCAGCTCTACGCCTGCGGGGTCGTAACGGCCCAACTCAATGTCGCGCATATGCAGCAGTAGTCGTTTGAGCACCTCCGCGCGGTTGTGTGTGCAGATGCAGATGGCTACCCGTTGCTCGGGGTGGGGGGTGTTGGTCATGCGCTACTTGAAAATACCGCGACGGTAGAGGCCCCAGGAAAATCCCCACAGGTAGATGAGCGGCGCTCGCCTGACCTTATCGGGAATGGTGATGTTTTCCCCGGAATGTCTTTCGAGTTTCCACGCGATATAGTCCAGTCCCCCCTCAAACGTAAACAACGCCTTAACCAGTCTCATGATCGAGAGCAGTTTCCCCTGGCCCCGGCGCAACGACCAGGCTATCTGTGTCGATAGTCTCTGGGCCCCGGTGGGGTCGCTGCGGTAGTTCATCTGGTCGCCGTTATCATACACTGTAAAGCCGAAGCCTAGCGAGGGGGCAAGCAGCGCTGTTACGTCGGTGTAAAACTCCCGGGCCGAAAATACCAGTTCGTTAGCCCTGCCCGCGCGTTCGGTACGCAGCTCTGTGGCATAACTCAGGCCCAGGGCCTGTTCCCAAAGGTCTGTGACAGTCCCCCGGGTCGGCAGAGCCGGCAGCGCATTGTGCAGCAGGGTATTGGCGGCCTGCAGCAGGCTTTGCTCGAGGATCTCACGCGTGCGAGCGTCGCGGCTGTGCAGGATACGGGTTGGCTGGGCAAAGCGGCCCCAGATGTAGGATTGAAACCAGGCCCGGGAGCAGCCGCGACGAAAGTCACGCAAAGAGATCACGGTCACCTTGCTGCGCAGTGTTCGGCCATCCAGTTTGAGCTCTGCATAAAAGACATTGGGGGGTAGCAGCCAGTTGGCTGCGGCCAACGCGGTGTTCTGGTAAGCATCCCGGTAACTGTCGCAGATCAGGTAGAGGTCGAGCAGGCCGTCGTAGATGTCGCCGCTACGCAGGCAGGAGCCGTAAAGCAACGTCGCACAGATGGCGTTTTGATGCCGTCCTTGCAGTTGCTCCAGCAATTGCGTCAGAGCCCGGTCGCTGCTTGCGTCCGGGCCGGCTATATCCGGGTAATCACTCACAGTGTGAGGAAGTCCAGGGGGCCGATAGCGCTTATGTCGACCGGGCCTTTTGCCACCAGTATCTCCCCGTCCAGGTTGAGTTTGCCATCCAGCTGCAGCCGAATGGTGCTGGCATTGTGACTGAAATAGCCCGATTCGGGAACCGCATTGCGATTTGGGCGCCCCCGCACGATAGACACAAAGGTACGGACAAAGCGACTGCAGCCCTGCTGAAAGAGGGTGAGCCGGATCGCGCCCGGGCCTGTCCCCCAGAACGGCCGCATGCCAAACGCCAGGCGCTGCAGGGTGCTGATCGCGAGAATCAGGGTGTCGTATGTGATGACCTCACCGTGGTCCAGGCGCACCTCGACAGTGACATGTCGATTGAAGGCCGGATCATCGCGCAGCACTCCCCAGACCGTGCGCAGGGTCGTCAGGGCCAGGCTGAAATCATCGCGTAAACCCCGGGCATGCACCTCACGGTGGGCGTACTCGGTGCCGTGGATGATGGCGCCTCCGCCCAGGAACATGGCATATCGGGGGGCTGGTTCGCCGCCTGCCAGCACCCGCATCAGTGCCCTGGACTGGATCAGGCCTTCCGTGGCGCGCTCGCCCTCGCACCAGGTGCAAAAGCGCTCGGTGGCTTTCCACAGCGAGCCGCTGACGCCGATATCGCCGGCATTCATATTGGCGGTACCGCCGGGCAGCAACACAATGATGGGAGGGGTAGCAAACAGGTCGTATTCCAGCAGCTCGCCCAGTATGTTCGAGGCGGTGCCGTCACCGCCGTTGATCGCAAGGACCGCCACCTGCCGTTGGGCCAGCTCTGCCAGGGCCGGCCCCACGTCGGCCAGGCTGTGGGTAACGATATGGTGAATGGACTGGCACCGGGCGATACGGCTACTTATGCGCTCAAACTGGTCCCGATTGTGGCCGCTGCCCGGGTTGCTGATCAGCCCCACCGGGCCGTCGGCACTGCTCACTCAGTGGTTTCCCTTGGGGTCATCACCTTCAGGTTGATTTCGGTCTTGCCAATGCGCGGTGCCTCGCCACGCAATTGCAGTGGCACTGTGCCGTCCGGGTCAAACAGCACGGTGATGTCACTTTTCAGGCCCAGCAGGCTGAAGTCCGGCTTTTCCGCGAGCTCACCCATGGGGCTGACGTCCAGCGCAACACCCCTGGCCTGCTGTTTCCCCGAGACCGCCTCAGAATGGCCGGCCACCCGGTAGTTCACGGAGATGGAAATATCGTCAGTGTGGCTCATGCGCACCCGGTAAAAGTTAAACTCGGTATTGATTACCACCTCTGTGGAGGGCTCGGCAGAGGCGAGGAACCGCCGGGCCAGTTCAAGCAGGGCATAGGCATCAGTCACGACCATACCCCTGGAGGCCGGGGGGTAGGGAATCTTGTGGCGGTTGCTCACTGGCCATTCAGGCGGTGGCAGCTTGGTTTTGGGAGCGGGATCGTGTCGTACGCGCAGAATGTGCCGGGGCAGGAATTCATAGGTTTTGTAGCGCTGCTGTTTGCCCTTGCTCAGGCGTGAGCGTTGCAGCGCGGCGCCATCTGTTGCCGCCATCTCGAGTACCACTTCCTCAAAATTACTGGCGACTGAAGAGCGGGCATTCAGGCGCCAGCGGGTGTTGTCGGCAGTATCCGGGGTAATCTCCACCCGCGAACTGGCCGTGACGAAGTATGCCTTCTGCTCGTACTCCAGCACCTGCCAGCTCGGGAGTGTCGCCGCCTCTATCTGCAGCTGCGTGTCCTGGGCGGCTACCGGCAGGCTGGCGAGGGCGGCCGCGGACAGCAGACAGCTGCGCAGCAGGGAGTGGTAGGGTGATCTGCTCATTGGTCGTGTCCCGGGTAGCGAATGGCAACCGGCTCGTGACGCGCCGGGTAGGCAGCCATGATAAGCGCTACCGGCAGCCAGAAGAACAGCCAGATTTCCTTGGGTTGCACCAGCAGCCTGTCGTAATCCATGGCGATGGAGGTCATACCGTATAGGAGTAGTGCGAGATAAATTCGTTCCCCTCGTTGTTGGTACAGTCGCCAGGCCCAGTAAGCCGCCACCACAAGTATGGTCAGCAACAGTGCCAGGCCAGTCAGGCCGCCGTCGCGCAGGGTGGCCAGGTAGCTGTTGTGGGCGTGATCGAACAGTTTGCCGTAGGCGGGCACGTGGGGGTCTATCAGGTAGCCATGGCCAAACCACCAGTTATCCTGCATATCGATCAACACCTGCTGCCAGATCCCGGGGCGGAACGAGAAATCGCCCACCCGGTGCAGCCAGACGGCGGGGTTGGCCGCCATCAATGCCCAGACTGTGGCCACTCCCGCCGCGGCAAACGCCAGGGCCCGGTAGCCCAACAGGATCAGCAGGCCGACACAAACGCCCGCCATGGCGGTTCGCGACTGGGTAAAAACGATGAGGCTGAGCAGGGCCAGTGACAACGCCGAGTAAACGGCACGGTTCTCCCGGCCTCGCTCCGTGAAGACATAGTGCATGCATAGAACCAGGAATATGCCATAGGCAGATGCCGACTTGTTCTGGTGATGCATCACGCCCAGCGGCTCCAGCCGGGAGAATGGGAAGGGGTTGTGCAGATACCAGGCGGCGATTGAGACCATGGCTGCCCCCGCGGCCAGCCAGGTGGCGCGATGGGCCAGCTTGTCCATTCGGCCGGGCTCCCGGATCCAGAGGTAACCGCTGATATAGCAGAAGCTGAGGACGCACAATGTATAGCCCAGCGCCTGCAAGGCTGCGATGAGCTCATAGTCGGCTGTCCACAGCAGGCTGCTCATCATATAGAGCCCATAAAGCAGCAGTAGCAGTGCAAGTCTGTTGTTGCGGTAGAAGTCCGTCAGTTCGCGCCACAGCAACAGCACCGCGGGCAACACCAGTACGTAATAGACTTTGCGGTGTCCGGAGGCCATCGGCAGGAGGAAGTAGCCGGCGATGAATACGGCGTAAAAGTACACCATTCCCCGGTCCAGCAGGAACCGCCGAAATGCCTTGAATTCCATAAATTTCAAATACTTGCGAAGGTCAATCGAAAGCCGTTAAAAATACCACATAATCTTGAGAATGCCCCGATCATCCTATAACCTTCGCCACTTCGTCTGCCCCGATCAGGGGAATAGGTACACAAATCATGCACATGATAATCAAGCGACTGATCAAGTGGCTGGTTCGCGCGATCTCTGTCTTTTTGCCGGAGGCAAAGGCGCATGAGCTGCAGCGCTGGCGCCGGGGGCGTGAAGAATTCTGGAAGTATAACCGCTGCCAGTACATTTTTGCATCCTACGGCAAGAGCGGACGCACCTGGGTGAGGGTAATGATATCCCGCTACTACCAGCTGGTGTACAAGCTGCCGGACAATATCCTGATGGGCTTCGACAACTACACCCGCCTCAACAAGGATATTCCCAAGATATTTTTCACCCACGACAACTACCTGCGTGGTTACACGGGTAACGTCGATTCAAAGAAAGATTTCTACGACAAGAAAACCGTGTTGTTGGTGCGCAACCCTGTCGATGTTGCCGTGTCACAGTTTTTCCAGTGGAAGTACCGCATGCGCCCGGAAAAAAAGGCGATGAACAAATACCCCGAGCACGAGGCGGATATATCGGTCTACGAGTTCGTAAAGGATGAGAACCAGGGCTTGTCCCATATCATCGATTTCATGAATAACTGGGCGCGGGAGTTACCGAAAATAGAGCATCTGCTGGTTGTGCGCTACGAGGATCTGCGCTCCCACCCGGAGCAGGAAATGGGCCGTATTGTTGAATTCCTGGGGATGGAAGCCAATGAGGCCTTCCTGAAGGACACAGCGGAATTTGCCTCGGTGGAGAACCTGCGCAAGAAAGAGCAGGAAAACTACTTCTGGCGCAGTGGCAGCCGGGTGCAGGCCAAGGACGTCAACGATCCCAATACCTTCAAGGTGCGCAAGGCCAAAGTGGGTGGCTACCGTGATTACTTTGACGACGATCAAGTAGCAGAGCTTGATGCGATGGTAGATTCGCGCCTGTTACCGGCATTTGGTTATACCGCTGCAGAGCGCGCGGGGAGCTGACCCATGGACAAGTGTGTATTCATTCATACCAACGAACGCCAGTGGCTGGGCGCGCTGGTATCGGAGTACTCATTTCGCCGCAACGCGAGCCGCCCCGACGACTTTGAAGTCCGCTTTATCCATACCCGGGACCACCCCTACCTGGCCTCATACGAGGGCCAGACCTTCCTGCGCGGAGGTACCACCCGGGTCTGGCATATGGATGACCTTCAGTCTTTTACCCCATTGCGTTTCCTGCCGCCCAAATTGATGAACTGGCAGGGACGTGCGGTGGTCACCGACCCGGATGTCTTTGCAGTGGGGGATGTCTGCGAGTTGCTGGAACGGGATATGGGTGATTATGCAGTGATGGGCCGCCACCGTTCCGGCAAGTCCGAAAAAGGCTACCAGGTGGCGACCAGTGTGATGCTGCTCGATTGTGCAAAGTTGCGTCACTGGGATGCAGAGGCGGAGTTTGGCCAGCTCTTTCGCTCAGAGAAAGACTACAAGGAATGGATGGTACTTGCCTATGAGGATCCCGCCACCATAGGCTACCTGGAAGATTGCTGGAACGACTTCGATCACCTGGACGCCAACACCCGCCTGCTACACAACACCAAGCGGCGCACCCAGCCCTGGAAAACCGGCCTGCCGGTGGATTACACCCCGGCGGACAAGTTCAAGGACAAGCCCCTGTTGGCCTCCCTGAACCGCCTGCGGGCCAATGTGTTTGGCGAGTACGGTTTACTGGGGCGCTATCATGAGCACCCGGACAAACAGCAGGAGGCTTTTTTCTTCGGCCTGTTGCAGGAGTGCCTGGACTGCGGCCATGTTACCGAGCAGTTGGTCCGGGAAGAAATCAGTAAAAACCACGTGCGTCATGATGCCTTCGAGGTATTGGCGCGAACACCGCCTCTGGCAAGTAGAGCAGCATGAAATATCTCGATATCCAACAACTGAGCAGTCTTGATCGCGCCGACTTTCTCAAGATCAAGCCCTACCCGTACTACAACCATGAAGGTGTGCTGTTGCAGGAGGGGTTTCAGGAACTGCTGGAAAACATGCCGCCACTGGACATGTTCAAGCACAATTTCGGTTACGAGCGCAGGGCGGGTCAGGCGCCCCACGATCGCTATTCACTCGAGTACGAGCCGGGTATGCCCGTGCCGCAACCCTGGCAGGATTTTATCGGGGAGCTGCGCAGCGATGCCTACCGCAATGAGATAGCGCGTCTGCTGGGTGCGAGAAAAGTCGAGTTTCGTTTTCACTGGCATTACACCCCGTCCGGCTGCGACGTATCCCCCCATTGTGATGCGCGCCGCGAACACGGCTCGCACCTGTTCTATTTCAACTCCAGTGACGATTGGGACCCGGCCTGGGGAGGCTCTACCCTGGTACTGGATGACGGCGGCCGTCTCGATTACAACTCGGCCCCGGGTTTTGATGAATTCGATGCGGCGATTGAGTGCGAGTCAATCGGTAACTTCAGTTCATTGATGCTGCGCACTGACCACGCCTGGCACGCGGTGCGTGCTATCGACTGTCCCGAGGGCAGGCTGCGCCGGGTGTTCATTGTGGTAGTGAATCCGGTGAGCCTGTTCTGGAAGGTGCGTGATAGAGTCATTGGCAAGCAAATACAGCGGCTGTAACAGCCTGAAGATACCCCTGCCCGCTGAGCTTCACCTGTGGCTTTGGCGCCGTGACAGCGCGGGCAGTTCCGATAGTTTCCTGCGTCATGTCCTGTCGTTTTACACCGATGTCCCGGGCCAGCTTATGCAGTTCGTACGTGGCCCCCAGGGCAAACCCGCCCTGTTGTCTCCATCTCTCCCGCTGGACTTCAATCTCAGTGACAGCGGCGACTGGTTATCGATGGCGGTTAGTGGCGGCGCCCCGGTAGGCATTGATATCGAGTTTTGCGATTCCCGGCGGGATGTGCTGAAGCTGGCCCGCCGCTTTTACAGCGATGAAGAGCTGGCCGACCTGCAGGCCTGTGACCCGGAGGAGCGCAGCAATCGTTTTTACGATTACTGGACCCTCAAGGAGGCCAGTATCAAGGCTGCCGGAGTGTCGCTAGGGAGTGAACTGGAGCAAGCGAGATTCAGCCTGCGATACCCCACTGCTGCGTGCCCTGGTGACGCTGTGGGGCACATTGCCGCCCCGCCACGGCCCTCGGATGATGTCTGGTACGGTCTGCTGCAGCCCTTGAAGGGGTACCGCATGGCCTTGTGCTGTCTGTCGTCGCAGGACTTCAGCGGCGGCTTGCGGTTACTTGAACTGCTTGGCACTGGTGAAGTTGTCGATCGCCCCGTCAGTTTGCGCGCTCTATCCTCTTGTCCTGATGTAACACCCGGGGTGGTTTGTCCATGAGCGCCCAGCCCTATCCAGATTCCTATTATGCGGCCACTCGTTATGAGGATCGCGCCTATTCCCCACTGGTTGAAGATATCGAGGCTGATGTCTGTATCTGTGGTGGCGGATTTACCGGTGTAGCCACGGCGTTAAGCCTTGCGGAGCGCGGCTACTCGGTAGTAGTGCTGGAGCAGAACAGGATTGGCTGGGGTGCATCGGGCCGCAACGGTGGGCAGATGATAGGGGGCTTCAGTGGCGAGGACCTGATGGCGAAGCGTCTCGGACCGGAGGCAGAGGACCTTATCTGGGACATTGGCTGGCGCGGCAATACCATCATCGCCGAGCGGGTAGAGAAATACGCCATCGATTGCGATTTCAAATACGGCTATATGGATGTGGCCCTGAAACCCCGTCATATGCGCGAATTCGAGGCCTTCTACGAGATCTTGTTGCGTCGCGGTTTTGGTGATGATGTGCGCATGGTGCAGGCTGCGGACATGGGTTCGGTCATTGGCAGTGATGCTTATATTGGCGGCCTGATTAACCAGCGCAGTGGTCACCTTCACCCGCTGAACCTTTGCCTGGGCGAGGCCCGGGCGGCGGCCATTCTGGGTGTGCGCCTGTATGAGAGCAGCGAGGTACTGGCCATTGAGCACGGGCCGCGACCGGTGGTGAAGACGGCGACCGGACGGGTCAAGGCCGCCACGGTGGTGCTGGCGGGTAATGCCTACCAAAAAGTGGAAACGCAGAATCTGTCGGGCCAGGTATTCCCGGCGGGCAGTTTCATTATTGCGACAGAGCCCTTGAGCGAAGCCCGGGCCGCTGAAATCAATCCGCTGGACATGGCATTTTGCGATCCAAATTACGTGCTGGATTACTTTCGCCTGTCGGCGGATCGCCGCATGCTATTTGGCGGACGCTGCAACTATTCAGGCAGGGTGCCGGCGAGTATCCGTGCCAGTATCGAGCCGCGCATGCACAAAATTTTCCCGCAATTGCGGGGCACACGAATCGAGTATGAATGGGGAGGCAACATCGGGATCGTGGTCAATCGCGTTCCGGTGATAGGGCGCATGCAAGACAACGTGTATTACTCCCTGGGTTATTCCGGTCACGGCGTGAATATGACCCATGCCGCGGGGGAAATCGTAGCCGATGCCATCGGGGGTACCCTGGAAAAGCTGGACCTGTTTGAGCGAGTGAGCCACAAGCGAATTCCCTTTGGCCAGGCCGCGGGTGGCCAGATGGTGGCGCTGGGCATGCTGTATTTTCGTCTGCGTGACCTGCTGTAGTTTTCTGACAGCTCGGGCGTCTGGCCCGGCCATCTGTGCTGGTGGCGTTTTTGTGTTGGTATCTCACACCTGTGTTGTTCATGGGAAGTGCTGCCGGTTCCTGTTAGAATCCGCGCAGACGTGACAGGGTATTTGGGTAAGGTAGATATGTTGATAAGCCAGTGTTGATAGACCAGTACTTCACCGAACGTGACGGTAAGATCAGCTTTACCCGCGAGCAGGGCAGCAACTTTGCCAAGCACGTTGCAGACGATTTCAATCCGATACACGATGTAGATGCCCGGCGTTTTTGCATTCCCGGTGACTTGTTGTTTTCTATTATTCTCGCGAAGTATGGCCTTAACCGGCATATGGAGTTCGGGTTCACCGGCATGGTGCTGGATGGTATTGAGCTGGCATTGCCGGAGCCTGCTGAGGATCTTTCGCTCAATGACACCGAAGGCAAGCAGTACCTGACCATTCGGCGCACAGGCGACGTTACCCGCAATGCCTCATTGATAGACACATTGACCCGCGCCTACGTGGAGTTCTCCGGCCATACCTTTCCCCATATTTTGATCCCGCTGTTGGCCGAGCAGAACATGATGATCAACCCGTCACGGCCAATGGTAATGTACGAAAGTATGTCTATCGACCTGGACAGACTGGATATCGTTTCGCCTGTATTGGAAATTGACCACAATGAGCTGACCATCAATGGCAAGCGCGGTGAGATCAATTTGTCTTTCAACCTGACCGACTCAGGCGAGATCGTGGGTGGCGGTAAAAAGCGCTTGATACTCAGTGGCCTGCGCGAATACGAAAAACAGGCCATGGACGATATCGTGATCAATCTCAATCAGCGCAAGGCGGATTTTCTTCCCCATTGATTGGCCCAATCGGCTGGCGCTTGGTGACCAGGATATCTTCCATCACCAGGTACTCCAGATCGCAACCAAAGAACATCTCCAGTGCGTCTTGCGGTGAGCACACCATGGCCTCACCACGCCGGTTGAGCGAGGTGTTGAGCACCACGCCATTGCCAGTGAGTTTTTCCATTTCTTCCATCAGCAAATAATAGGCATCGTTATGGCCCGGTGCCAGCGCCTGTGCCCGGGCGGTCCCGTCCTCGTGCACGACTTCCGGTACCCGGGATTTCCAGGGCTCATTCACCTCGAAGGTAAAGGTCATGAATGGTGCCGGGTGATCCACTGCCAACATTTGCGGCGCCACGCGGCTGAGCATGCTGGGGCAGAAGGGCCGCCAGCGCTCGCGAAACTTGATCTGTTGGTTGATCTTGTCCGCTACCCCTTGGCTGCTGGGGCAACCCAGTATCGAGCGCCCACCCAGCGCGCGCGGACCGAACTCCATCCGGCCCTGGAACCAGGCTACCGGGTGACCTGCGGCGAGCAGTAGGGCTGTCTCCAGCGCCACATTGTCCAGTTTGCGCCACGCCGGTTTGCCGGCGTGCTCATCACAGGCGGCAGTTACCTGTTGGTGGGTGTAGGACGGTCCCAGGTAGACATGCTCCATTTTTTCAACCTGCACCCCGCGTTGCTCCGACACGTACGCCGCAGCGCCGATGGCCGTCCCGGAGTCACCCGATGCGGGTTGTACGAATAGCTCCTTCACCTCATCCCGGGCGATGATCTTCTGGTTGAGTTTCACATTGAGCGCGCCGCCGCCGGCAAACGCGAGCTTGCCGCTTTGGGCAATGATGTCGCCCAGGTAATAGTCCATCATTTGCAGGGCGAGTTTTTCAAACAGGGCCTGCATGCTCGCGGCGTAGTGGATATAAGGATCATCTGCGATATCACCCTGCCGCATTGGGCCCAGCCATTCGATCAGGCGATCGCTGAAATAGTAGCCCTTGCCCCCGTGTTTGTGCCGGCGCAGGCCGACCACGTTGGCATAGCGCGTGTCGATTCTCAGCTCGCCATTGTCAAAAGAAGCGAGCCGTGAAAAATCATATTTTTCCGGGTCACCATAGGGGGCCATGCCCATGACCTTGTATTCGCCGTCGAGCATATCAAAACCCAGGAATTCAGTGAGCGCCCCGTACAGTCCGCCCAGGGAGTCCGGGTCGATAAACTCCTTTATCGTGTGGATTGTTCGATCTTCACCATAGCCGAAGAACGTGGTGGCGTACTCGCCCTTGCCATCGATACCCATGATGGCGGTTTTTTCAGCAAAGCCGCTGCAGTGGTAAGCACTGGAGGCGTGTGCGAGGTGATGCTCAACCGGTTCCAGTGCCACCCTGCTCGGGTCGATATCCAGCTGCTTCAGCAGCTCGATTATCCTGCTTTTGTAACGGCGATAGCGTCGGTTGCCGTTGAGCAGTGCGTCAAGCCCGCGGTCGGGGGCATACCAGTAGCGGCGAGCGTAATGCCAGCGATGTGGCCGGGCAATGGAGATCGGCGCAAACGGAATCGCCACCACGTCGACATCCTGCGGCCTGATACCGGCATGCTGCAGGCAGAATTTAGCGGCTTCCAGGGGGAGTTTCTTTTTCGCATGCTTGTCGCGCAAGAAGCGCTCTTCCTCTGCGGCGGCCGCCAGGCTGCCATCCACATAGAGTGCGGCAGAGGGGTCATGATCAAGGGCGCCGGACAGGCCCAGCACGGTCAATGACACTGGATAGTCCTCGAGCGAGGGCCTCCGGCGAGACCGGGTACCGGGCGTCTCAGGGGGTGTACCAGATTGGTGAGGAGTAAGCCCGTTCCTGTATGGTCGCCGGGAATGTCTCCTGTGGGTCCACCTTCAGCGCCAGCGCGTCGTAAAGGGAGTGTCGCGGTGTCGGGATCTGCAGTACGCGTACATAGTAGAAAGCTGGCGAGGCGGGGTCGAACTCCGGATCCTCCCAGACGGTGGCCAGCTGCGCGGCGCCAATGGTGTTGGTATAGCTGCCGGTGGTCAGGTCCACCGTGCTGCCAACGTCGGCCAGTGAGCCATCGGGCAGCGCCCGGCGCCCACCGGACCAGGCCACGTCAAACACCTTCTCGCGGCTGCTTCCATTGGCATCCACCCAGCCCTTGATCACTTGTAAGCGGTCAAGGTTGGCACTCTTTGGGTCTTTCATTGCACTGATCAACAGCCTGATACCGCCAGGCTGGTGTGAGGGGCCATTGAGTTCACCGCCCATGGGTACACCGCCAGCGTAACCCAGGGTGGCCAGCTCGGGAGAGCCCGCGTCAGTCGCCTCAAAGCCCCAGCCCGCGAAAAATCTGAGCTGGATGCGGGGTCCGGTAGTGGCATAGACCTCGCGCCGCTGCATTGCATCAAAAATACCCTGGCGCGTATTCTCCGTGGCCCAGACCGCCGCCATCCCCGAGGCCGACATATCCCAGCCGGTGGAGCGGGTACCACCCAGGGCATCGCCGGACTTGTTGCGCGGAATGGAGTCGTACGCCATTTTTCCCCAGAAGTTATCCTCCTCTGCGCTGGACAGGCCGGTATGGGCATCGGTGGAGCCTATCATGCCGAACTGGTAGGGATTGGCGCCTGCTTGCTGATGGATTTGCAGGCCACGCCCCAGGGCCGGCCGGATAAAGTCACCCACGGCGGCGCGATAGGGCTCCCAGTCCTGCTGCAGATAAAATTCGAAGGGTTCGAAGCCGGCAAAGGGATCCGCTGGTGAAAGGCTGGGGTGGGTCTCGGAATCACCCTTGAGCTGGGTCATCTCGGTAACGGGTTCCCAGCGGCTGCGGGCCGCAATGTACTCGGCTGTCATCGGCTCGCCGCGCAGTGTGGTATCGGCGAACATATAGCCCTTGGAGATGTTTGAGTTGTGCGGGATGGCCATGAACCGGCTGCCTGTGCTGCTAGCGGTTACCTCCAGCCAGGACCACAAGTCCTGTGGGTACTGGCTCTGGTCCGAGCCGTAGGGCATGTACTGAGTTGCCTGCTCCGCTCCGTCTGGAGTGATAATGACCCGGTGCAGGTTTGCGCCGGCGGGGGTGGAGCTCCACTCCCAGCCCAGCAGTGCCGTGAATGTCCCGGGTTCGTTATGGGCCTCGGCCGCATCAATTATCTCGTTCCAGCTGGTGACTACCGTCGGGTTGATATCCCCCAGGGAACTGTTGAGAGGCGTGTTACCCGGGTCCAGTACCGGGTCATCGCCCCAGTTTTCCAGCTTCAGCGGTAGCAGGTCCTTGAAGATGGTAGTTCCGTAACCGGTGCTCATGGCCAGCCTTATAGCGGCGATGGAAAACCAGCGCTCTATCGCGGCCCAGCCGGAAAGCTCACCGAACTCCTCGTGATGGTTGACGATGGCGCGCAGTACCCCCATTCCCTCGGCGTGGTCGGATACCACCAGGAAGTCCAGTGGGGTGCCTATGCTCACGCGCGCCCCGTGATAGGGATGAACGACCGGCAGGCCCTTGGCCCAGCGATAGGCCGTATCGGGATCGGCCGAGTCGTTCTGGTTCAGGAAGGCGTCGAAGGAGTACGAGGTGTGCAGGTGCGTGTCGCCCCAGTACAGCGCCGTTGGTTCGGCCGCGCTCACCGACAGGATGCAGGCCGAAAGCGCCAGCCCTACCGCTGCATCACGAAAAGTCTTGTGCACTATTTTGTCCTGTTAGTCGCTTAACCCGCTTTGCGCTTGTTCGCGGCGGTCTTTGGTTTTACCCCGGCCCTGGTTACACGTCCGGTTTTCTTGCCGCCAGTGGCCGCATTGAGCGGCTTCGCTTTGGCTTTTTTGGCAGGTGCCTTTTTGCGAGCCGTTTTGCGACGGACCGGCGCGCTCTCCACGGTGGCCGCCAGCAGTTCTTCGAAACTGTCCTGCAGGCACTGCCGGTAGAACTCGGGGTCCGGCATGAGGTCGCGACAGGAAGTAATGGAGATACTGAATTCACCGCAATAGCTGCTGATCACGTGAAACAGGCCTACGCTGTCCAGGACCGGGCCTGTACCGAGATTCGACAGCATTTTCGCACCTGTGTTGTACAGCGGAACTTGCGGCCCCGGTACGTTGGTAATCACGCAGTTGTACATCGGTTTGATC
Organism: uncultured Gammaproteobacteria bacterium; assembly: GCA_963765545.1. Taxonomy (GTDB): domain Bacteria; phylum Pseudomonadota; class Gammaproteobacteria; order Pseudomonadales; family Halieaceae; genus JARRPM01. Next base: position 678,271 of record CAVXWW010000008.1, read on the forward strand.
TGGTTCAGCAGGTTCCAGCGACTGGCCAGGCGCGCTGCCTGGGCGGTCAGCGTACTTGGTATGAACTGCGTGTAGTCGGTCATGGACTTCGCGCCAATGGCATTGGCCAGTTCCTTGGCCTCCTGCGCGTGTTCGTGCACGGCTGCGAGGCGCTGCGCCGGGTCCTCGATGTCGCTGCGCAACAGCACCGCCATGGCCGAGACCACGTTGCCCGCGGTGCCCTTCTCGGACGGGTCACGCACGTTGATTGGCGCCATTGCCACCAGGCTTGACTCGGGCAGTTCGCCTTTTGCTTCCAGATAGCGACGCAGGCCGCCACCGCACAGGGTGATAGCAACATCGTTGACGGTAGCGCCGGGCACAGCGTTTTTGATGGCCTTGACATCGCTCAGTGAGAATCTGGCGGCATCGAAAATACGATGGGCGGAGACCGCCGCGTTGAACCGGGTGCGCGGCACATCGGGAATCCCGTGCAGCTCCCCCTTGCGCAGCCGGGCATAAGCCCGGGCAAATCCCGGCACGGTATTGCGGGCCACTGAGATCATGCGAAACGGTTGCTTGATGGTATTTAGCTGTGACCGCAGCACCAGTTCCAGTGGTCCGGGCGTTCTGTTGGACTCGATCACATAGGGCTCCGCATTCTCATGGGCGTCGGGCGAGAGGTCGTGCAGTGCCGCCGTAATTTCCATACCCGATGCCCCGTCCACTGCAGCGTGATGCATCTTGGTAAAGATGGCGAAGCAGCCGGGTGGGTAACCCTCCACGTTGTCCAGGCCCTCGATAACGTACATTTCCCATAGCGGGCGCCCCCGGTCCAGCGGCCGCGCGTGCAGGCGCGCCACCTGTATGCACAACTGTCGCCAGTCCCCGGGCGCGGGCAGCGCGATATGGCGAATGTGAAATTCCGGGTCAAAGCTGCCATCCGATATCCAGTAGGGGTGGTCCAGACCCAGGGGTACTGTCAGCAGATGGCGGGACAAGATAGGCAGGCGCCTGATGCGGTTGGTGGTGTTTTCGATGATGTCCTTGAAGCGCACCGCGCCACCGGGCGCAGTGGACTGGTCGTAAATGGCAAGGCTGGAGATGTGCATGGGTGCATTGGCGGTTTCCAGGTACAGGAAGGAGGCGTCTAGGCCTGATAGTTGCAGCATTATTTTGAATTCCATTGGTTTTGGTATGCGGGTAGGGAGAATAGCAGGAAATACGACCTTTATGGGTCATATCCCGGAGCACCGGCGCATGGAAATTTCCGCGAGCTGGATCTATGCTGTCTGTTGCGGCTGCTCTTGCCGCCAGGACCGCCCCTTAAAAACGAAGCCCGGATATGGAATTCAAGGATTACTACAAAATACTTGGCGTTGACGCTGACGCGGACGACAAGGCCATCAAGTCGGCCTATCGCCGATTGGCGCGCAAGTATCACCCGGACGTGAGTTCCGAGGAGGGCGCCGAGGACAAGTTCAAGGAGCTGGCTGAGGCCTACGAGGTGCTCAAGGACACGGACAAGCGAGCCCAGTATGACATGGTGCGCCAGCAGGGAGGAGCCGGCCCGTTCCGGCCGCCACCGGGCTGGGAGGGGGCGGGTGGTGGCGCTGCCGATGCTGATTTTGAGGGTGGCTTCTCAGATTTTTTTGAAGAGATTTTTGGGCAGGCGCGGCACGGTTCCAGTCAGGGTTACTCGCGCCAGCACTTTGCCCGGCGGGGCGAGGACATTGAGCTGACCCTGGCGATTTTCCTCGAGGACTCAGTAAAGGGTGAATCCCGGACCATCAGCTATGAAGTCCCGGGGTTTGACGAGCAGGGACGCCTGATGCGGCAACAGCGCAGTCTCAAGGTAAAAATCCCTGCAGGTGTTATTGAAGGTGAGCGTATCCGCCTCAAAGGCCAGGGCGCGCCCGGTATCGGCGACGCCCCGGCTGGTGACCTGTACCTGCAGATCAGGTTTGCGCCTCACCCGCTATACCTGGTTGAGGGGTCCACCCTGACCGTTACCATACCGATTGCCCCGTGGGAGGCCGCGCTGGGCTGCAAGTTGCCAGTGCCCACCCTGGATGGCCAGATCAACCTGACGGTGCCGGCCAACAGCCAGAATGGAAAACGTATGCGTATCAGGGGTAAAGGATTAGGCAAAGGCGACAAGCGCGGCGATCTTTACGCCGTGTTGCGGGTCAGCATGCCGCCTGCTGCCAGTAAAAATGAGCAGGCGCTCTGGCAAAAGTTGTCCGAGGAATCCACTTTTGACCCGCGTGATAATTGGGGGAAATCATGATGAGTGAAACCAGCTACTTTTTGACTCTGTCCGAGCTGACCCAGAGTGTGCGACTTAGCACTGACACGGTTATTACCATTGTCGACTGCGGGATCGTCGAGCCCCGGGGTGAGCAGCCACAGCAGTGGTTGTTCGAGCCCCGGATGGTGAAGCTGATCCAGCGCGCCTGCCGATTGCAGCGCGACCTTGAGCTTGACTGGCCCGCAGTTGCCCTGGCGCTGGACCTGATTGAAGACCTGCATCAGCTGCGGGAGGAAAACCAGCGCCTGCGGCGGCAGCTGGCCATTCTCATGGAACTGGACACCAGCCTCTGAGGGCCGAATCTGTGGTTGCGACATAGCCACACTGACGCCAGCGAAGTACTATATCGACTGGGACGGTCAGGTTGCGTTGCCCCAGGGTTAACTTTCGTAGCCATGCCTGTTTCCTGCCAACGACCTGGTTGCGCCTCGTGTCATTTGAGTGCGCGGTTCTTTCTCCGGGTTGTCTTGCCTCAGTGACGGGAACCGAATTTGTGTTAAGCGATGAGCCATTTTCCAGCGCGGTCCTTGGAACATGAGCGCCCCGCCCGGCCCGGCCAGTAAAAGCCGCCTGATCAATGACCTCGAAATACTGCGGGGCTTCGGCCTTTGCGTTGTTATATTTCATCACCTGCAGGGCAGCCTGCTGTCCAAGACTTTGTTTACAGAGGGGCCGTGGCCATCTTATCGCGGTGGCGGTGCGGTATTGGATCTGTTCTTTTGTATTTCAGGTTTCATTATCACCCGCAACCTGTTGCCGCAGTTGTGCGAAGTCGGTAGCCGCACTGTGTACTGGCGCAATGCCCGCTTTTTTTGGCTCAATAGAATATTTCGCCTGATACCTGCTGCCTGGATGTGGTTGTTCATCATTCTGGTTCTTTGTGTTTTTTATAATGATTCGGGTGTATTTGCCTCGCTGGAAACCAACCTGCGCTGGACCCTGGCGGGGGTGTTCAATTATGCCAATTGGCTATTTGTGCAGTATTTCGGCCATGCCCAGGCGGCGCCGAGTTTCGTTTACTGGACACTGTCCCTGGAAGAGCAGTTCTATATCTGCTTCCCGCTATTGATCGGCCTGTTGGGCCGGCGGCTGCAGTGGTTTTTGATAGCGCTGGTGGCCGTGCAGTTTGTCCAGACCCGGGGGCCTTATGGCATGTTGTTTCGCACCGATGCCATAGCCATGGGAGCCCTGGTGGGGATCTGGACAGCCAACGGCAACTGGGAGCGCCTGCTGGCCAAAATAGATATACGGATAATACGCGGTGTGCTGTTCGTATTGCTGGCGGTACTGTGTTACATCGGTGATCTGCGCCAGCACCAGTTGCCATTGCAGGTGGGTATTCTGGCTTTGCTGTCGGGTGCTATTGTGTCGCTGGCGATTGGCGAGAGCGATGCGCTGACGGGCAACTGGTGGTTGCCACGCATGCTAATGTGGTCCGGCAGGCGCTCATACTCAATCTACCTGTGCCATATTCCCGTGATGTATACGATGCGCGAGACCACTTATCGCCTGGGCTGGAATATGGATAACCAGGTATTACTCAGTATTGTCGTTTGCGCCGGGCTCATCGCGCTGGTGGGTAATGCCAGTTCCCAACTGGTTGAATGGCCTCTGCGGCGGCGTGGCCTGGCTTTCAGCCAGTCATGGCTGAACAAAAAGATCAAAGAATCGAAGGAAAGATGAACTTGACGGTAAAGCGTATCGTCTGCTCGGAATAATCGCCCCTGAATCGGTGAGTCAATGTGAGGCAGCGTGACTGGGTGCCCCCGTCTCAAACTGTTTGCGCCAGTCCCTGGGTGACACGCCGTAATGCTGGCGAAAGGCCGTAGAGAACGTGCTCAGGTCGGAGTAGCACAGCATATCTGCCAGGGCGGTGAGCGAGCCACTTGACTCTTGCAGATAGCGCCTTGCGATATCAAATCGGACATCCTCAAGCAGGTCCTTGTAGCTGGTGTCGTAACTTTTCAGCTGCCGCTGAAGGGTGCGTTTTCCCACGGCGAGGTGGCTGGCGACCCGTTCTATTGAGCAGTCACCGGTAGTCAGTGCCTGATTGATCAGGTGCCTCACCTGGCCGCAGTAATCGTTGGGGTATTGCCTGCGCAGGCCGGTGAGGTGGTCTTCCAGAAGCCTGTGCAATTGCGGATTGGCGTTGTTCAGCGGGCGATCCAGAATATCCGCCTTGAATATCATTTGCAGTGAGTCGGCGTTGAATATCAGCGGGCAGGTAAACGCCTTGCGATAGGGTTGCTGGTCGGCCGGAGGCGCGTGTGGAAAGTAGACGGCGTCCGGTGACCAGCTGGCGTTCCATAGCAGTCGCATCAGGTTCAGTCCTATGCCGGCTGCCAGGTCTTCTTGCTGTCGCAGGGGTGCCTTGCCCTGCAGCCTGCAGTGGAAACGCCACTGGGCTATACCCTTGTCAATCACCAGTTCCACGTCCGCGCCCTGGTTGTAGTGGATGAAGTGTACGGTCAGCGCGCGCAGGGCGCTGCGGACATCCGGTGCCTGCTGGATCACAAAGCCTACCGGTCCCAAGGTTTCGATACCCTGGTGGCTTGCCAGCAGCAGGCCAAAATGCGGGCAGTTTGTCGCGGTTGCAGCATCCTCCAGTAACAGCAAAAAGCGGTGATAGGAAAACCAGGATTGGGGGCCGAGAGCGCTTTCATCGACACCTGCGTGCCGGAATAACTCAGTCGCGTCGGCGCCCAGACTGCTAATCAGGGCTCTGATGCCTTCAAGTGAAGAGGCGCGTACCAGGTAATTCATCATGGACGATGTCGCGACGTATTATTGTGTATGCATTTTTTCGCCTGGCCGCCACCCTGTCAAGGGTGCCAGTCTTGGCACCCCTTCCAGGCCGTTCATGTCAGTGCTGGCGGCTAGTTTTTCGCGGGCTGCTTTTCGAGTGTGAGTGCAAAAGCTTCGGTGAAGTGGATGATAATCGTGTCGCCCAGTGCTACGCCTTCCATTTTTGCCGGGTCCACATCATCGATAATATGAAAATCCCCGTCCGGGTCCTTCAGCATGATTGTGCCGGTTATGCGATTCATGCCTTCGATAGTACATACCGCGCGGAGTGTGCGACCAACCGCAGCGCCAGGCTCCATGTCAGGTGTTGCAACGGCGTCCGCGGCGAGTTCGACAATGGGTTCTGCCAGTTCTTCCTCGGTCGGCGCACGCAGTTCGCCGCTGATGGATGATGCATAGGTTGCAGTAACCAAGTCGCCCTCGGCGAACTCGTCAAAGCGGGTTATCGCGGGGCCGGCGGTAAGGGTGATGTAATTGCCAAGCGGAGTCTCAAGGGTGATTTCGCGCGTTTTGGCATCGATCTTCGTTACCAGGGCGCTGATTTGTTTTGTCATTGTCCTTTCGTTGTCGCTGCTTGCCTGTGCTTCGGCTTGCGCGGCAGCGGGCATTGTGCCCGCCAGCAAACCGCAGAGTAGGGCCAGAGCTGGTATGAGTTGGCGTTTGATCATGGTTTGAGGCTCCTGAATGAGCTGAAAATTTCAGTAAGTATTCTAGGCGAGTAAATCACCGGTCGCCAACATATTTGCCGGTTGGGAATTTGCAGGCTCCCGTAAGCGCATATGTCGGGACTTGCACAGCGCTCCGCGGTTGGCTAGTTTGTAGGGGGTTGCATCCCACGATGGATTCCGAGCTCGGGATTCCTGCAGTCAAATTTCAACACGGCGCCTGATACCCAATGCACCAGGAACCACTTTGTACGCAAAAGGACCATCCAGAACTGGCTGAACTCAGTCGGGTGGTTGGTGCGGGCAGATACTTCAGGCGGCTGTCGATAGAGACCCTCACCAATATCCTCAGACAGGGTTCCCTGGTCACTCTGGGCAAGGACCAGCACCTTATCCGGGAAGGCGATGAGAACCCGCCTGAAATGTATATTCTGGTGGAGGGCTCGCTTGCAGTCGTCGCCAACGACAAGTTTATCCTGCGCCTGGACGCCGCCGGGGATGTTGTCGGGGAGATGGCGGTTATCCAGTCCGCGCCCCGGTCAGCGGACGTCATTACGGAAACTGACTGCCGGTTGATAGTGTTCCCGGCGGAACTGTTCTGGATAGACGGGGACTCTCCGCACGCATCCATCCTCTATGTATTGTTCTCACACATGATGGCGGCAAAACTGCGTATCACGACTGCCCAGTCCTTGATACGCAAAAACCAGCGTGTCGCTGCACAGGATGATATTACTATCGGGATCATCCATGCGGGGTCGGTGCAGAATGCAATAGTGATGCAGTCGGTTCTCGACAGCTGGCCCGAGGCGCGGGTGATAGAGTTTGTCGATCCGCCGGAATTCCTTGATTACCCGGACACGCATCGATTCGATCTGATTATCGCGGACATGGACTTCTATCTGGATTTCCAGCGGGACTGGAACCCGATTTCCAGCCTGGTCAAGACCATGCATTTGCGCGGTGCCAGCGTGATCATTCTTGGCTCTGCCTGTCATGAAGCCGCTAATCGTGAGTTTCTGGTTCGCAGGGGCGCTGATGAGGTTATCGCGAAACCTTGCACCGCTTTCGATCTGAGCCATACCATCGCCAGGGTGAGGGTCTGGTACTACAAGAATCTGGAACTCGACAAGGCGGAGAGCGCCGCTGAAACAGATCGCTTGACCGGCCTGGCGAACAGGCGTCGATTGGAACAGTTTCTGGACGCGCTGGTCACGGTGTACCCGGATAACAGGCAACCGTTTTCCCTTGTGATTATTGATGTGGACAATTTCAAACACTTCAACGATACGCATGGCCACCAGTCGGGCGACCTGGTGCTTGAAGGCGTCGCTGGGCTGCTGGCAAAAAATGTGCGCCGAGGTGACCTGGCCGCACGATTTGGCGGCGAGGAGTTTGTCATTGTGTTGCCTAATTGTGAAAAGCCCCGGGCCAGGGAGTTGGCCGAGGGGCTCAGGGTGGTGGTGGAAGCGGCGTCATTTCCGCACCAGGACCAGCAGCCGAGTGGCAATTTGACGGTTACCCTCGGGGTTGCCACGTTCCCCGCCGACGCTACCGACCTTGAGACCCTGTTGAAGCAGGCGGACGACTGCCTGTACATGGGCAAACGCGCTGGCAAGAACAGGGTTGTTAGCGTCGGCGACGAGTGATGTTTTGTCGGCTTTGCTGCAGTTGCCTGCTAGGAAAGCTTTGCCCGGGACAAAAGTTTTCTTTCGATAGAGAGTAAAAACAAAGAAGCCTGTCGTTCCTCCTGCTCTGCCATCAACTCCTGCGCCGTGTTGAGCTCGCTGCGCACTAGATCAACCTGGCCCAGCTGAAGGTGCGCATCTGCCAGTACGCCGTGTAACAGTGGGCGCCAGGCACCAAAACCGGTGGCTTCCCATTGCGAGATGCCCTCCAGAATAAGTTCCAGGCTGCCCTCGGCTTCACCCAGCTTCAATTGTGCAGCCCCTATGCATACCTTGGCCATCGCCACAAATTCCTCGAAGCCGTGGGCGTTGGCGAGGTTTATACATTCAGTTGCGATCTCGATGCATTCCTCAAATTCTTCCGAGAACATTGCGACCATAAAATTTGCCAGTAGACCAAAACCGATTGCGTGAGGGTTTTTCAGTTGCCTGGCCAGCGCCAGTGATGCCCTGGCCGCCTCGCCGGATTCCTCCTGCCGACCGATAAATAACAGCGCCAGTGCTTCATAGAAACGACCAAAAACGCCGAAGTCGAGCATGTACGAGAAAAATAAAGGTGAATCTCGCTCCGGGTTATAGGCGGCTGATACCTTCTGCAGGCAGCCCAGGGCCCGGTGGCTTTCGCCGCTGTGCCACAGGCTGACACCGAGCAGGGCATGCGCTGCCATGAACTGGCCCGGATCACTCGCGATGTCCACTTCCGGCAACAGGGCTTCTGCCTGGCTGACCGCTTCGCGAATACTGCCCCTGGCCCAGTGGTAATAGCACAGGCCGAACTTGACCCGGAAACTGTCCTGCAGCCCTTTATGTTTGAGACAAAAGTCGTAAGCCTGCTGATAGGCCTCACCAACCTCGCTGTTTCCGGGGCCGTGCAGCATTATCAGGGTGGAGCCCAGCATGGCGCGCATTTCAAACTCCATGGCGATGAGCTCTACATCCTCAGGCAATTTTTCGGTCAGAGACAGGCCTTGCGAGAGGTGTAGCGCTACCTCCTTGTGGGCGAACTGGGCGAGCGCTTTCTGGCTCGCTATAAACCAGTACCGGAACGCCTGTTCGTGCAGGTGGGCCTGCGTGTAATGGCGGGCGAGCACATCGGGCCTGCCCTGGACCTGTGCCCGAAAACGCTGTGCCAGTGTCCTGGCAATGTGTGCATGCAGACGGCGACGTGTGCTGTGAAGCATCGAGCTGTAGGCTATGTCCTGTACCAGCGCGTGCCTGAAAATGAAGGACTGGTGCGGTGGAGCGCCTCGGCTGGTGATTAATTGTGCTGCCACCAGTTGGTCAATCGCCTCGTTGACAGTCTCTGGTGGGCTGTCTACCAGGGCCAGCAGCAGGTCCAGGCGAAACTCGCGGCCAATGGCGGAGGCAATCTGGGCGATCTCCTTGAGCGGGCCCAGGCGGTCCAGTCTCGCGTGCAGCGAGTCCTGCAAAGTCGTGGGAATGGCCTGCAGCGTTTCGCGGTCGGCGGCATACCCTCGGTCAGCCAGCTGTGGATTTTCCAGGACAGTTTTTGTCAGCTCCTCGATAAACAGCGGTATCCCGTCGGTTTTCTCCAGAATATTGGCCACGATTTTCTCAGGTAATGTCACCTGGGCGCCTATTTGCTCAATGATGGCGCGAGCGACCGATGAATCAAGCCGCCCCAATTCGATTCGGCTTGCGCTGACCTGGTCGACCCAGCGGGTGTTATGCCCGGGTCGATAGGTACCGACAATAAGCAGTGGCAGTTGCTGTGCGGCATCAATCAACTGAACGAGGAATTCCTGTGTAGTGGCATCCAGCCAGTGCAGGTCTTCAACTACCAGCAGTACTGGCATGAGCTGGCAACGCCTCGTAACCTGTTCCACAAGCAGGTTCAATGTTTGGGATTTAAGCTCAGGGGGTGATGGTGTCGGCGCTGCAATACGGCCGCTTACGGGTATCGACAGCAAGGCCGCGAGCAGGCCGAGATCATCCGCATCGGGTGGTCCCAGCAGCGCCAGACGTTTTTCCAGTTTGTCGATTTTTGTGCTGGGAGAATCCGATGTTTGAATACCCGACTTGCGCTGCCAGTGCGAGATTACCGGGTGCAGTACATTACCCCTGGCGTGGGGCGCACCGTAAAGCCGCATCAGCTCTCCCGCGGGCGGTGTAACTGATGCGAGGAAGTTTTCTACCAGGCGTGACTTGCCAATACCTTCATCGCCTGAGACCAAGGCCACCTGGCGTTCACCCCGGCAGGCATTCTTCCAGCACTCCTGGAGTAGCTCGATTTCGCGGTCGCGTCCCAACAGCAGTCCCAGGGGCGCGCCATGGGTTGCCTCGAAGCGGCTCTCCATCGCTGATTCCCCGGTTACAGCATAGGCACGCACGGGGCTATCGAATCCCTTCAGGGCATGAAAACCCAGGTCGGTATACTCAAACAGGCCCCCCAGGAGTTCGCGCGTACCACGAGAAATTATCACCCTGTCGGGATCCGAGACGCCCTGCAGGCGTGAGGCGAGGTTCGGTGTCTCCCCCACGACCGTGGCTTCGCGCGAGGGGCCGTCACCGACCACTTCGCCAACAACCACTTCGCCACTGGCTATGCCTATCCTGGTGCGTATTGTGTACTGCAGCCCCAGGCGAAGTGTGCAAACGCTATCGATGATTTCAAGCCCGGCACGCACGGCGCGTTCAGCATCGTGCTCCGTTGCCCTGGGGTAGCCAAAGTAGACCAGCAGGCCGTCCCCGGTATAGCGAGCGATATAGCCATCATAGCGACTTATCACCTGCTCACAGGCGCCCTGGTACTGGCGAAAAATATCACTGACCTCTTCGGGGTCCAGTCTGACCGCCAAATCAGTTGATCCAACCATATCGCAGAACATAACGGTCAGCTGGCGCCGCTCGGCAGCGCTGGTGAACCGGGGTTTACCCTGGTTGACTTTCCCCCCGCCAGATGCGTCTGGGGGTAACGGCTTGCCGCAGCCTCCACAAAAGCGGGAATCCGGATTACATACAAAGCCGCAGTGACCGCACATCCTGGGCAGGAGTGTATCGCAATGGCTACAGCGCCCGTGCCCACCCTTGTTGAGTGTTTGGCAGTTGGGGCATTTCATAAGCCAGTGGTTGTGTGGGGGCCTGCTGAAGGAGTCATCCGCTCAACGTCCACCGGTAGTCTGTCGACCCGGCAATGAATCCAGTTTTCCAAGTTAACGTCCCTGTCTGTCGTCCTTTAACAAGGATAGCCGGGATTTGGTCAAACGCCAGTGCTTCGCTGCCGGCTGGTCCGGTTTTCCGGCTCGGTCCCGGCAAGCAAAAACTGTAATCAGATAAGGCCGAAGCCCATTGTCTTGAGTTCGCGCGCCAGGGCCTGTCGCTCATCGACGACCTTGATGTTCCAGCGATCCATATCCGCGTCACAGGCCGGGGCTTGCGCGCGGATACTACCGCGGACGGTAGGTTTGAGAAGGGTAAGTTCCAGGTGCTGATCACCCACTCCTTCCTGCCAGTCCGCCAGCGTCAGATAGGCCATCCTCAGCTTATCCTTACGGGGATGGGTTGTCATACTGGCGATGATCGCGTCCTTGATCAGCTGCTTGCTATGGGGTAGTTCGCCAGTATCCGCGACGCAACCCAGAGGAGGCGCTGACTTGGCAAGTATTGTTTCGTAATCATGCAGGATGCGCTCGGTCACTTCCGGAGATAGAGCGACGGAGGAGGAGACCTCGGTTTCATTTACTGGACCATCCACGGACTAAGCACCTTGGTTATATACCTGTTTTGAGTGGCGATAGATTACTAGGGAGGTGCAGCAAGAGGCATGGCCAAAGGCGACGCGATCATGGCCGTGGCCGCCAATTCGGGCTGGGAGCGACAGACATAAAGAAGCCCGGGCTAATATAGCCGGGGCTTCCAGGAGTGCTGCCTGTGTTCTGGACGCTGCGGGGTAGCGGTTAGTGGCTGTCTGTGGTGGCTATCTGTATTGCTGTAGTGGTGGCGACCAGGTTTCCGCGTCATGGAGTCCGTGGTGGGCGATGCACTGACGCCTGTTCAGTCAGCCAAGCCGCTCTTCTGGGCATTCAGTCCCTGTCGCAGAAATTCACCCCACTGGTTGAACAAGGCATTGACGTTCTGGTCTACCGAGAACTCGGTATGCTCCTGATAGTCGTCACCGACCGGGGTCTCACCCTCATACATTACGAGAAGTTCGCGGGTCATTGAATCCCGTATTTCCGCCCGGAACGTCATTTCACCTGAGCCTTTGGTAATGACTTTGTCGTCCGTTTTTGCCCACGGAGTCAGGCTGATAATTTCTATTTCAACGGCCAGCACATCATCGCCCGCAGAGTCGGCCAGGGCGTAGCCGCCAATTTCTTCCAGCTGCTTCTGCATCGCGGCGTAGTACTGTTGTTGTAGAAAACTGGCATTTTTCTTACTGATATCCCATGGACGGGGTTTGCCATCACTGCCCTCGGCCCAGGGCGGCGGGATCAGCACTGTTTCGTCGATATCCAACGGGCGAACCATAAATTTATTGTACTTTGTGAAATCAACATCTGCTTGCACAGCGGTAATATTGATATCTGTTTCGGCTGTGGCGCTGTGAAACGGCAAGGCCGCAATGGTCATAATGAGCGCCACTGAAAGCAATATTCGATACATGATCGGTAATCTCCACGGATATCTGTTAAGGAAGGCAATATAGCTCTTGCCTATGTCTACTGCAATGCCAGGCGTTGTCTTGCATCGGGGTACCGATTGCCCTGCTGTGTTTATCGCACCAGTCCAGCCTCATCTCACAGGTGCGGGCAAGTGCACATTTGCTGACCGGCATCGGGACTGCCCGGTATACTTGCGCTCTCTCAGGGGAAAGGGTCGTCATGACATTTACCAAACAGATATTGCTGGGCCTGTTCCTCGGTGTGGCCCTGGGCGTGTTCCTGGGGGAGTACGCCAGTCCTTTTTCAGTGGCGGGCAATATCTTTATCGCTCTGCTGCAGATGACTGTCCTGCCGTATATCGTCGTGTCCCTGCTTGCCAACCTGGGTCGAATATCCTGGGCTGAAAGCCGCGGCATACTGGTGTCCGCTGTTTGGGTTCTGGCAGTTCTGTTGTTGACGGGCATGGTGATGCTGGCGGTAATACCGTCTGCATTTCCCGATTGGCAGCGGGCGTCTTTTTTCAGCACTGCGCTGGTAGAGTCGGCCAGGGTTTTCGATTTTGTCGCGCTGTATATACCCGCCAATCCGTTTTTCTCGCTGGCAAACAATGTCGTACCCGCGGTGGTTTTGTTTTGCATTCTGCTGGGCGTCGGTATCAGTGGTGTCAGTGGTAGCGGCGGCTTTATCCAGGGCCTGGATGTGCTGGAGGCCGGCCTGAATCGCGTCAATAAACTGGTGATAAAGCTCACCCCCATCGGCGTGCTAGCGATTGCCGCTGGAACTGCGGGCACCATCTACCTTGATGAGCTGAGCCGCTTGCAGGCATATTTGATAACTTACACAGTTATAGCCCTTGTTCTCGCTTTTATCGTTTTGCCGTTGATGGTTAGCGCGGTGACGCCTTTTGGCTACCGCGACCTGATAACTATTCCGAAAGATACGCTGATCATGATCTGTGCCACCGCCAAGATTATCGTGCTGATGCCCCAGTTGGTAGACAACGTGAAGGAGCTCTTTCGGCGTTATGAGCTGGCGGATGAAACCGTAGAGTCCGGAGCCGAGGTGTTGCTGCCCCTTGCCTACCCGTTTCCCAACCTGGGTACCTATACCATTTTGATGTTCGTTCCCTTCGCGGCCTGGTACATGGGTGAGTCCATGGACCTGTCGGACCAGGTGATGTTCCAGGGGGCTTCCCTGTTGAGCAGTTTTGTCGCGCCGATTATGGGCATACCGTTTTTGCTGGATCTTATGCGTATCCCCGCAGATGTCATGGAGTTGTTTATGATGTCCACGGTCTATACCGACCGTATCCGCGTGGTGCTGGGCGCGATGCACCTGCTTTCCCTGGCCGTTGTTGTGCTCGCCATCCGTCGTGGAGTCTTTGCCTGGAATCTGCGGGCACTGTTTAAAGCAGTAATAATTTCTGTATTTGCCGTTGCTGTCGCCCTGGCGTCCTTGAGGGCCTACCTGGGCAGTGCGATGGATGCGACCTATACGGGGGACGCTGCGTTGGTAGAAATGCGTTGGATGGACGGCACTGTGCCGGTCAAATCTTACCGCGACAGCCTGCCCGAGATGACAAACGCTGGTTCTGGCATGAATCGCCTGGAGACTATCATTGAGCGCGGTAGCCTGCGAGTTGGTTACCTCGCCGACGCACTGCCCTTCGCGTTTTCCAATGCCAATGGAGAGATCGTGGGCTTCGACATTGAGATGGCCCACCGCCTGGCAAGCGACCTGGAAGTCAGTCTTGAGCTGGTCAGGGTGTCGGAGGCCGATATTGGGCCACTGTTGCACAGTGGTCAGTTGGATATCGCCATGTCGGGCCTGGCAATCACGACCAGGCGTGCACTGGAGTGGGATTTCAGTGCCTCTCCAATGGACCTGACCCTCGCATTTCTGGTGCGGGACTACCGGCGCAAGGAGTTTTCCCGCCTGGCCGCGTTAAGCCGGCAAGATGGACTGCATATCGGCGTGGTACAGGAAGACCCTGGTCTTCATCATCTGATAATGCGCGAGCTGCCTAAAGCCACGCTCGTCACCGTTGGATCACCGAGAGAATTTCTGCGCGGTAACCGGCCTGAGCTGGACGCGGTTGTCTATTCGGCAGAAGGCGGTTCTGCCTGGACCCTGCTCTATCCGGCCTATGCGGTGGTGGTGCCCAAACCGGGCAACGCCAGTCTCCCCATGGGCTATGCCCTGCCCAGGGGCGAGCGTGAGTGGACAGATTTTGTATCCCAGTGGGTTCTGATCGCACAGAAGTCAGGCGAAGTATCGCTGTTGTTCGATCATTGGATTCAGGGGGAGGGGGCCCGGGATACCGAGCCGCGCTGGTCGGTAATCCGCAATGTCCTGCACTGGGTGGAGTGACTTCTGGCTCTGGTCGCAATTGGGTTGGTGGAAATGTACCACAGGCTGGGTCGGAAAAGGCGGTACACTGCTGTTGGCATGGGTTTGGGTTCCAGAGTATTCGGATTCGGGGAAACGTGTTACCACTATGGATAAGAGTCGAGATGAAATAGTGACCAGCTTGAGTGAAGACTTACTGCGTGCTACAGCTGAAAAATTGATTGCGGCCCACCGGGAGGCGGCGCGCACCAACAACTGGTTATTCTTCGTCGATGCACTATACGCAGATGACTGCATCTATACCTGTGAATACGCAGGTGTAATGAACGTTACAGCCAACGGCATCGATGAGATAAAGGCAACGCATTATGGTAGAGACATGCAGGTCGGCTGGGAGGGCTGGACATTCCCCTATGAGGGTGTCTTTGTCGGCAGCGACAACCAACTGGTCACCCACTGGCTGAACCGCGGCCCCGGCCGCAAGGCGGATGGCAGCTATTACCAGACGCCCGGCATATCATTTATAACACTGAACAACGAGGCGAGAATCTGCCGCCAGTTCGACATGTTCGACCTCGCCCACCAGATGAAGCTCTGCGATGAACTCGAAGACGCAGGGCTGCTATCACCGCAACTGAAAGAGCAGTGGGTTGTGCCTATGAAAGAAAAGCTTCGATGCCAGTTGGGTGTAAAGCTTAGCTCGCCCGGTTAACTAAGACCCATTGACAACCTCGGGAGAATTCAATAATGACAACTGAACTGGTTTTGCGCGAAGACAGGGATGGCCTTACTCACCTTGTCTTCAATCGCCCGGACAAACTCAACGCACTTACCGTGGAGCTATTTCGCGAACTTCGCTCCCATGTCGCAGACATAAGCGGTGACGATAGTGTGCGTTGCGTGATAGTGCGCGGAGCTGGTAAGTGCTTTTCCGCAGGGCACGACCTGGGTGATATCGCCGAGGGGGAAGAGGTGCCTTCGCCTTTCTGGCACTCGGAGACGCTGCGCTTGATGGAAAAACTGCCCAAGCCGGTGATTGCAGCCGTGCACGGCCATTGTTATACCGGTGCACTGGAGGTAGCCCTCGCCGCAGATTTTATCGTTGCCTCTGCAACGGCCCGATTTGGGGATACTCATGCCAAATGGGCGCTGACACCTATTTGGGGTATGAGCCAGCGTTTGCCCAGGCGAGTGGGTTTGGCCACTGCCAAGAAACTGATGTTCAGCTGCCAGATGATTGCTGCACAGGAGGCCTTGCGCATCGGTCTGTGCGAGGCTGTTTATCCGCAGGAGTCGTTCCTTGAAGAGCTCGATTCACTGGGGCGCAGCATCATCGCGAATTCGGCCTTCTCGCACGCCGCCAACAAGCGTTTGCTGGAAGCGACCGACGGCAACCCGCTGGATGCCGGACTACTGTGGGAGTCGATGGAGAGTGAAGGCGTTGGCCCTGACATGCAGCAGCGGATTGCGGCCTTCACCAAAAAGTAGGGTGAAAGCCAGTGCTTAAAAAGGGTTATGGCCCGCCCGAGAGGATTCGAACCTCTGACCTCTGCCTCCGGAGGGCAGCGCTCTATCCAGCTGAGCTACGGGCGGATTTTGCGTTACACCCAGCCCGGCAGCTGCCCGGCTGGGAGCGGAATGATACCTGTGTTGCCCTACCGAGTCCACGGCCTGCCTGACCGCGCAGTCCCTTGTTCGCAACTCCTGTTGAGGCGACCAAACGCCGCCTTGTATCTGTGGCACACTGACCGCTGACAGCGGGCAAGCAAGGGTGAAAATCAGTCAATGGAGGGTCTGGAATACTGGCAGTTGGCTGCCATCGGCCTGTTGTTTGTGTGGGGCGGTTTCGTCCGTTCGGGGCTGGGTTTTGGCGGGGCCGTACTCACGCTACCGTTTCTATTGATGATCGACAATGCACCGCTGGTTTTCCTGCCGATTATTGCGATACATCTGCTGTTCTTCTCGTTCATCACTGTGGTGCAGTCCCAGCTCAAGACGTCCCGTGCCGGCGCCGGTCCCCGCAGCGGTACGGTCAACTGGCCGTTTCTGCGCTACGCCCTGCTGTTGATGATAGTGCCCAAGCTTATCGGCGTGGCGGGTGTGATCACACTGCCTGCAACTATTATCAGCAGCTTCATTTTCGTCGTGGTGGCGGTCTACGCTGTCAGCTATATCCTTGACCGGCCGTTCAAGAGTAATAGCCGCTGGCTGGATGCCGGGTTCCTGATACTGGGTGGCTATGTCAGCGGAACCTCTCTTATCGCGGCGCCTCTGGTGGTGCCCGTGGCCGCCAGCCGGGTGGCGCATTATCAGTTGCGCGATACGCTCTTTGTACTCTGGTTTGTTCTGGTTGCCCTCAAGCTTGCGGCATTTCTCTGGACAGGGGTCGACCTGCAGTGGCGTCACCAGTTGTGGCTACTGCCCTGCGCGACCCTGGGGCATGTGTTGGGGCTGCGTTTTCATGAATACACACTGCAGGCCGATACGAAGGTATTCTTCCGGGTGCTGGGCTTTGGTCTTCTGGCGGTCAGTATGGCGGGCCTGGCGCGATTGCTGTCGTGAAAACTTCTGCTGCAGGAAAATAAAAAACCCGGCAGCTGCCGGGCTTGTTCTGATTGATACACGGTGGGATCAGGGGGGTGGGAAGGATGCAAAGATCCGGTCTGCCGCGGCGTTGTATTTGTCCTGGTCCGCGTCGTGGTTGCCCTTCATTTTCGACTGGGTGAGTCCTCGCCAGACCGACTTTTTCAATTTCGGGTCAATCATGTCTACGATGAAAGTGCCCTCGGTGTAGTTGCTTACCGATACCTCGGTCTGGGTGCACCCCCAGCAGTTATACATGCTGTATCGGTTGTAACCGCCGTAGCGACCGTATCCTGTGCTCATACCCATGGCGGGTGTTTCGTAGGTGCGGACATCGGTTTTGTCATTGGTGATCAGGGTCCAGCTGATCAACAGGTCGGCCTGGTCGGCATCCTTCTCCGGCAGCATCTCGAAGCCCTTGTTGCCCAGTGCTTGCTGCAGGGCAACATCGATGCGTTCGCGTTGCATGTCGCTTAGCGGGATGGGGTTGTTGCCACCGATGATGCCGGAATCATCGTAGAGAGCGATTTTGCGGACATCCCTGAAATTGTAATCGGCCTTGTAATCGACCTCCGGCTTGGGCGGGCTGCTGGTGCATGCGGCCATCAACGCCAGTGCAGGCAGGATCATTAGTGCGCGCAAATTGATTGTCCTTGTTCTGTGCATGAGTATCTCCGGTGTCTGGTGTGGCATGTTTTTCTTGATCAGGGTACAACAGCGGCCACTCACCCTGGCAGACTGTCGCGGCCGTCCCAGCGATCAGCCGGCATTGTAGCCTGTACCCCGTGTCTACTGCCAACTAAGGTGTTGTCCCCGGGGTGCCGCCGCAGGGCTGCTGTATCTCCTGCAGTCGTGAGATGTGCCGGCGTGGCGCCTGTATCCAAGCAGCCAGTGCCTGAATGCGCTGGCGTTGCCAGCGGCGATACGCGTCGGGTAACTCGTTTTCCAGCATTTGTTCGAGCTGGGCAAGAGGCGGCAGCAGGTCGTGGTAACGCCTGTTTAGCTCGGCCGCCCTGGGCTGGATACCCTGTATAAAGTACTTGCCGACCACGTTGCCCAATATGTCCGCAGCAGCGGGGCGTATACCCGGGGAGCACAGGGGTCCCTTGTCCAGACGTTGTTGCAGTAGCTGGTTTGCCTCCTCAAGTGCGCTGGCCTGCGCGGCCAGCGCCTGGATCAAGGCACCGCCATCGCCAGTCGCCACTTCTCCCAGCAATATCTCGAACTCGCGATTGTTCGCATTGAAGTCCCCCGCCAGCCAGCGGCGGACTTGGCTGTTGACGGCTTCCAGGCTGACGATAACAGCGCTGCTGGTATTGCCCGGATAACTGGCCTCAGGGTAGGCCGGCTTTTTCCAGAATTCCCGGTACTCGCTGCCGCCCAGGGTGGCATTATAAATCGCGGCCGGAAGTTGCTTCCGCTTCAGGTCCCAGGCCTGCTGCAGCGTGTCTGCGAGGTCGCTGTCACCCTGGCTGCGCTGGTAATCAATGCAGGCGGGTGCGAGTTGCAGATACTCCAGGTCCAGCAACAGGCTTTGCGAGTCCCTGGCCAGGCGCCCCAGGCTGCTGTTGCGCTTGCCAATGGTTATTTGTACCGAGCAGCCGCTCAGGGCGAGAAAGTCCAGCGCGTCGATGTTACCGGGGGCCAGCTGCAGACGCAGCTCGCGGGGTGCCGGTTGCACAGGTGGCGCGCGGGCCTCTATCCGGACCGGGCTTATGTTGAGCGTGCGTGAAAGTCTTGCCTGATACTCCTCGAAGGCCTCGTCTGGCCCACTTTCCGAGCAGCCGGGCAGGGCGAGCGCGAGCAATATCGTTACCAGCGTGTTTCGCCGCCATGCGTTTGAGCTGCCCTGCTGCCTGTTTGCGTGCATTGTCCAGTTATACCTCAAGCAGCGATTGCTGGCGCCATCAGTCAGGCGCCGCAACACCATCATTTCATGACATGGGTCCATACATTGCCGGTGCGATATTGTTTACACTCGGGATAGTACTTTCACTGGGGTTGATACGATGCTAGGACGAATAGTGGTTTGCCTGCTGGCATGCTGGATGAATACGGCCCTGTCACAGGAGATAACAGCGGCGGATATTATTCGCAAGGCCATGGATCACTACCGTGGTCTTACCTCCTATTCAGAAATGACCATGATCATCCACCGTCCGGACTGGGAGCGATCGATGACCATGCAGGCCTGGACCAAGGGCGAGAAGCGCACTCTGGTGCGGGTTGTCGAGCCCAAAAAAGACGCCGGCAATGGGACCCTGTCGGTCGATGGCAATATGTGGACCTATACGCCCAAGATCAACCGGGTAGTCAAGATACCATCCTCGATGATGAGCCAGAGCTGGATGGGCAGTGACTTCTCCAACAAGGATGTCAGCAAGGACACCAATATAATCGACCAGTACGACCACAGTCTGCTCGAGCAGTATGAGCAGGAGGGCCACCAGGTGTACGTTGTCCAGTCTGTCCCCCACGAGGAGGCGGCGGTGGTATGGGGCAAGGAGATTCTCTGGATACGCGACGACTGGGTGCTGCTGGAGCAGCAGTTCTGGGACCAGGACGATGCGCTGGTGAAAACCCTCAAGGCACTTGAATTCGCACCCATGGGAGGGCGCACCGTGGCGACCGTCATGCGTATGAGTAAGCAGGATAAGCCCGAGGACTGGACCGAGCTGCGCACCGCGTCGGCCGAATTCGACCTGGAACTGCCGGCCAGTCAGTTCACCCTGTCCAACCTGAGAAACCCGCGCGAGTGAACGTCACCTGGGTTCTGGCCTGGCGCAACCTGTGGCGTCACCGGCGCCGCACCTGGCTCACTGTGGGCGCCATGGTCTTTTCCAGTGTCCTGCTCATTTTCCTGGTCTCCCTGCAGCTGGGTTCTTACCAGATGATGATCGACGGCAGCCTGGCGACCTACACCGGGCATATTCAGGTTCAGCACCCGCAATATCTTGAGCAACAACATATTTACCAGGATATACCCGATGCCGCCGGGGTCTCGGTACTGGAGCGAACTCGCGAATTCGGGGTGATGCTCGCCCTGGGTATGAGTCCGGGGCAGCTGGCGCGGCTGGTGGGTATCTGCCGCCATGGGTCAGTCCCTTGCTCAGCTCAGGCCCAGTTCGGCCTTGGCGCGCTTATACCAGCCAAGCAGGTGACTGCAGTCTTCCGGTATCTTGTGTTTTACCCAGCCCATGAAATCCACGGCAACCAGCAGATCGATATCGGCGAAGGAAAAGTTATCCCCGGCCAGCCAGGGTCTTTTCGCCAATTCCGCATCTATTTGAGGCAGGAAGAAATCCAGCTGTAATTTACCCCGCTCCACCAGCTCGGGAATCTGGGGCAGGTCAAGCGCTCCCGGCAGGGCGCGGTTGCTGAATGCCTTGGATTTATTGCGCAGCATACCGGCCACGGCCATGGTCATGGCAGCGAACAGTTTGTGGTCCCAGCTGATGACCTGTGCTTTTTCCAGCGCGGTTGTACCCATCAGCGGTCGATCCGGGTGCAGGGCCTCCAGGTAGGTACAGATACCCACGACTTCGGTGAGGACAGTGCCGTCGTCCAGCTTCAGCGCGGGTACCGTGCAGTCCGGGTTGATCTGGCGGTAGGGCTCGTTGAGCTGTTCCCCTGCGCCCAGGTCAACCTGCTGGGTGTCTATCTCTATGCCCTTGTGCTGCATAAAAAGCGTCAGGCGGCGTGGATTGGGCGCGGGGTCATAGGTGTACAGTTTCATGCAGGTGGCTCCTGGTGGTGGTCCCGGGTGGTGTTAATGGTAGGTACATTCCCCCGGGAGCGCCAGCGGACGCGAGCGATCTGGCCGATATTTGCCCATGTAGCCATCGTTGCCGAGTTTCCGCCGCCCGGATAACTGGCTATAATGCGCGCCTGTTCAAGAGAGGACCGTATCGTGATGACTCGCATAGTAGTAAGTTTCCTGGCCCTGGGCCTGGCTTTCAGCGCCATGGCCGTGGAGTTGACTGAAACCCAGCGCGCCGAAATGGAGCAACGTATCAAGCCTGTTGGGGGAAATTGTATGGTGGGTGACAACACCTGCGGCGGCGCAGCAGCGGTCGCCAGCAGCGGCCCCCGCTCCGGTGAGGACGTATACAATGCGGCCTGCATGGCCTGTCATGCGACCGGTGCAGCCGGCGCGCCCGTCTACGGTGATGTCGCCGGCTGGGCCGACCGCCTCGCCAAGGGCACCGACGTGCTGCACGACAGCGGCGTAAATGGCCTGGCAGGCACCGGCATGATCGCCAAGGGCGGCTGTATGAATTGCACTGACGAGGAAGTGATGGCGGCTGTTGACTATATGATTGCCGGCAGCCAGTAAGCCCTTTTTACCGGGCGCCGCAACGGGCGCCCGTAGCTCCTTCGAGCCGCATTATCCTTTCAGGGTTATCCAGTGGCCCCTCCAGCAGCCGCATCTGGGAGAGGGGTAGTGGTGTTTTGGCCTTTACCGGCCTGCCAGTATCGAATCTAATACATCCTTGTTTTTCCCCCGGGATCGCCATCGGGCCATCTGCCGGGGTCATTTTGCGAGGACTGTAGCGTGGCTATTGAACCAACCTACCCGGAAATTCGTGAAGCTGTGGCCAGGCTGTGCGCGCAATACCCCGGTGAATACTGGCGTGAACTCGATCGCGAAAAGACTTATCCCACCCGGTTTGTGCAGGCACTTACCGACGCCGGCTACCTGTCTATCCTGATTCCCCAGGAGTATGGCGGCAGCGGCCTGCCGCTGGGGGCTGCCTGCGCTGTGCTGGAGGAAATTCACCGCAGTGGCGGCAACGGCGGCGCCTGTCACGCCCAGATGTATACCATGGGCACCCTGTTGCGCCATGGCAGTGACGAGCAGAAACAGCAGTATTTGCCCGCTATCGCCGATGGTACCCTGCGCCTGCAGGCCTTTGGCGTGACCGAACCGGGCAGTGGCACGGACACCTCCCGTATTCGCACGACTGCGGTGCGCGATGGCGATGACTACGTTGTCAACGGCCAGAAGGTCTATATCTCCCGCAGCTTGCAGTCAGACCTGATGGTGCTGCTGGTGCGCACCACGCCCCGGGACCAGTGCGAGCGGCACACGGACGGTATGTCCGTGTTGCTGGTGGATATGCGTGAGGCTGTGGGCAATGGCCTGACCATCAAGCCGCTGGACACCATGATGAACCACGCGAGTACGGAGCTGTTTTTTGACGATTTGCGGGTGCCGGTCAAGAACCTGGTCGGGCCGGAGGGCGGCGGCTTCAGGTGTATTCTCGATGGTATGAATGCGGAGCGCATATTGATTGCCGCGGAATGTATTGGCGATGCCCGCTGGTTTACCCGCAAGTCCGCCGATTATGCGTCCGAACGGGTGGTCTTTGATCGCCCGATAGGGCAGAACCAGGGGGTGCAGTTTCCGATTGCCCGGGGCCATATCCAGACCGAGGCGGCGGCACTGATGGTGCAGCAGGCAGCGGACCTGTACGACGCCGGCAAGCCCGCCGGGGCCGAAGCGAACATGGCAAAACTGCTTGCCTCGGAGGCCGCCTGGGCAGCGGCAGATACCTGTATCCAGACGCATGGCGGCTACGGCTTTTCCGTTGAGTACGATGTTGAGCGCAAGTTTCGCGAAACCCGCCTCTACCAGGTGGCCCCTATATCCACCAACCTGATCCTGTCCTTTGTGGCCACCCGGGAACTGGGTTTACCGAGGTCTTTTTGATGGGGCAACCACTCGACGGCCTGCTGGTCATCGCCCTGGAGCAGGCGGTGGCGGCCCCCTTTTGCAGTTCACGCCTCGCCGACGCCGGGGCGCGTGTAATCAAGATCGAGCGGGCCGAGGGCGATTTTGCCCGCCAATACGATCACGTGGCCGATGGCGAGAGTGCCTATTTCACCTGGCTGAATCGCGGCAAGGAGTCCATCTGCCTGGATATCAAGAACGGTACCGACAACGAGTTGTTGCACCGGATGCTGCGCGATGCGGATGTTTTCATCCAGAACCTTGCGCCGGGCGCCGCCGCGCGCGCTGGCTTCGATTCTGCCCGGCTGCGCGAGCAGAACCCCAGCCTGATCACCGTCGATATAAGCGGCTATGGTGCCAGTGGCTCCTACCGCGAGATGAAAGCTTACGACCTGCTGGTGCAGTGTGAAACGGGCCTGGCCTCCATTACCGGCGCACCCGAGCAGCCCGGCAGGGTAGGGGTGTCGGTGTGCGATATCGCCTGCGGCATGTATGCCCATGCGGCCGTGCTGGAGGCCCTGGTCGAGCGTCAGCGAACAGGCTGCGGCAAGGGCCTTGCGGTGTCGCTGTTTGATGCGATGGCGGACTGGATGACCGTGCCACTGCTGCACCAGGACTACACGGGCAGTGCCCCCGGGCGTGTGGGGCTGAACCATCCCTCCATCGCACCCTACGGGGCCTATGCCTGTGAAGGGGGTGAGCAAGTGGTGATTTCGATCCAGAATAATCGTGAGTGGCGCAATTTCTGTGAGCAGGTGCTGGAGCGCCCCGAACTGGTCGATCACCCGGACTACCGCAATAACGTCGACCGTGTCGCCAACCGTCCGGCCCTGGACGTGCAGGTCAATGCGGTGTTCTCGCAGCTGGCCAGGCCCGCCCTGGTAGGGCGCCTGTTCGATGCGAAAATTGCATTCGGCTCGGTGAATTCAGTTGCAGACCTGTCTTCGCACCAGCAGTTGCGCCGTGCCGAGGTTGCCACGCCCTCTGGTCATGTCGCGCTGGTTGCACCACCGGTCATATCATCCGGTGACACGCCGGCGTTGCGCCCGGTGCCGGCACTGGGTGAGCAGGGCGATGCGATCCGCCGGGAGTTCACCGGCAGTGCCTGACCGTGCTGAAAGCAAAAAGAGCGCTGTTGATCTCGATGCCCTGCGGGTCTGGGTCGGCAGGCAGGAAACCCGTGTTGATGTAATCTCCCCAACACCCGTCGCAGGGCTTTCGGCAACGCTGGATTATGCGTCACCACGGGCGGTAGTCGGTGAGGCATTGCCGGAGGCCTGGCACTGGCTGTATTTCCTGCCGACGCCGCCTGCGTCTGCCATCGATGTGGACGGCCATGCCAGGCGCGGTGAATTTCTTCCACCGGTGCCACTGCCTCGCCGGATGTGGGCCGGCAGTCATATTCGTTTCCTGTCTGGCTTGTCGATAGGTGATGAGGTGCGGCGGGTGTCGAGTGTCGAAGATGTCGACCTCAAGCACGGTACCACCGGCGAGCTGGTATTTGTCAGCGTTCAGCACAGGCTCTTTTGCGGAGACCGCCTGGCGGTGGAGGAAGAGCAGCAGCTCGTCTACCGCGATGACAGTGTTGCTGGTGCGCCGCCTTCAGCCAGGCCTGCCCCGGCACAACCGCAGTGGTCCAGGGAGCTGCGACCCGATCCGGTATTACTGTTCCGCTATTCTGCCCTGACCTTTAACAGTCACCGCATTCACTATGATCGTGACTATGCGACGGCCGAGGAGGGCTACGCGGGCCTGGTGGTGCAGGGCCCGTTGACAGCGACCTTGCTGCTGGATTTGCTGTATCGCGAGCTGCCCGGTGAATGTTTGGGTACATTTCGTTTCCGGGGGGTGAGGCCCGCCTTCGCGGGCGAGCGACTTGTTCTGCAAGGCAGATGCGATGATCGCTCGGTGAGCTTGTGGGCCCTGGACGGGACGGGTGCGCTGATCATGGATGCGCAGGCACAATTGAAGTAGCAGCCGCGGGAGGTGCGTCCCCCCGGCGGCGATATCCGGAGAGAAACAATGACGAATCAAGGCCCGCCAGTATGGCGCTCGATGCTGTTTGTGCCAGCCAACATGCCTGACTTTATTGCAAAGGCGCATCTGCGCGGCGCCGACGCGATCATCCTTGATCTGGAGGACAGTATCCCGCTGGCGGAAAAGGCCGCAGCGCGGCAGGGACTGGCGGACGCGGCAGGCAGTGTCGCCGCCAGGGGCGCGGATGTGGTGGTGCGGATCAACGCCTCTTTGCGCCTGGCAGCTGCAGATCTTGAAGCGGTGGTGGGCGCCGGTGTTCGCGCCATCTGTGTGCCCAAGGTGAGCGGGGCGTCGCAGCTGCAGTGGATCAGCCAGAGCGTTGCTGAGCTGGAGATAGAGCATGGCCTGTCATCGGGCGAGATCGGCTTGATTGCGCTCATCGAGTCCACGGCAGCGCTGGAACGGGTGCGGGAAATTGCCGGCAGTACGCCCCGACTGGTGGCAATGACATTGGGATCCGAGGATTTTTCCGCATCGGCAGGCATGGTGCCGGAGGCAGACAGCCTGCTGTTTCCCAGCCAGCAACTCGTCTTTGCAGCGAGGGCTGCCGGTATCCTGCCACTGGGTTTTATCGGCTCCATTGGCCAGTACAGTGACCTGGATGCGTTTCGGGACACGATCGCGCGCTCCTACCGCCTGGGCCTGCGTGGGGGTTTTTGTATTCATCCGGATCAGGTGCCCATAATGAACGCGGGCTTTGCGCCGTCGCCGGAGGATGTTGCCGCCGCCGCTGGCGCTGTGGCTGCGTATGAGCAGGCGCTGGCAGAAGGGCGCGGCGCAGCGCAGTACCGCGGCGCCATGATTGATGCGCCGGTAGTTGCGCGGGCCAGGGAAATACTGGCAAGCCACGAGAAAATCAGCTCACGCGGCGGCTGGCTGATGCGGCAGACGCCGGGCAATTAGGCCCTATGGGGCACCCTATCGCGCCGGTACAGGCTACAGTGTGGTGCCGATGAACGACTGCGGCTACCAGCGCCAACGCTACCAGGGCAATTTATCGAGATCGACATTGCCTCCGCTGAATATAATAGCGACCCGCTGGCCGCGGAATCGCTTCGGATGGCTCATGACGACCGCCAGCCCGACGGCTGCAGAGGGCTCTATGATCAGTTTCATGCGGGTCCACACCAGTCGCATGGCGGTGACGATCGCGTCGTCACCGGCGGTGAGAATATCGTCGACCTGGTCGCGAATGATGGCAAAGTTGAGCTGTCCCAGCGCCGTGCGAAGACCATCGGCCACGGTCTCGGGGGCGGTTTGTGGCTGCCACTGGCCCGATTGGAAACTGCGCATGGCGTCGTCGGCCCCGGCGGGCTCGGCGCCGATCACCCGGGTAGCTGGCATCAGGGCTTTGCTGGCAATGGCGCTGCCGGCCAGCAGGCCGCCACCGCCGACCGGGACCAGCAGGTAGTCGGGAGCACGATCTACTTGAGCGGCGATTTCAACCGTCGCTGTACCCTGCCCCGCGATGATGTCCGGGTGGTCGTAGGGCGGAATGAAATGGGCGCCGGTACGCTGGCATATGTTGGCCAGGGTGCTTTCCCGGGCGGCCTGGGTTGATTCGCAAAACGTGATATCCGCCCCGTAGGCCCGCACTGCCGTCACCTTGCTGGTCGGGGCGTTCTCGGGCATGACGATGTAAGCCGGGACATCAAAGTGGCTGGCGGCAAGTGCCAGCGCCGCTGCATGGTTGCCGGAAGAATGGGTGGCCACGCCCTGGCTGCGCTGTGCTTGGCTGAGTTTGAGTACCGCATTGTGGGCGCCACGAGCCTTGAAGGCGCCAACCTTTTGCAGGTTCTCGCACTTGAATACAATGTCGCAACCGGTCTCGCGGTTGATCAGTGCGCTACTCATCACCGGGGTGCGGTGCACGTAGCTAGAGATGCGCGCAGCGGCTGACTGGATGTCGTGTATATCGGGTTGCATGGCTATCTGCTCCTGGCGTATTCCGGTGCCGGCCCGGGGGAGGCATGGGTAGCGTGTCGCGCGCAATTAAACGCGTGGGGCCTGGTGTATTCAACAACAATATGCAAGATTCTGTGTTAAGTACTATATTGGCGGCCGGCTGAAATGGAAATCGCTCGCACGGGTCTGCGACGGTAACAGGAGTTAATTATGTCTGCGGTGATTTATCCCAACACGAACCTGAAGGCCACTGAACAGCTGCTTATCGACCGCGGCGAAGGTGTTTATATCTACGACCAACAGGGCAAGCAGTACCTGGAGGGGATGGCGGGCCTGTGGTGCACCGGATTGGGTTATGGCAACCGGGAGCTGATCGACACGATCAGCGAGCAGTTGTCTCGCCTGTCTTTCACCCACATGTTTGGCGGTAAAAGTCACCAGCCCGGTATAGACCTGGCGAACAAGCTCGCTGAAATGGTTCCCGTTGACGACGCCAGGGTATTTTTTGGCAACTCCGGCTCCGATGCCAACGATACCCATATCAAGCTGCTGCGCTACTACTTCAACGCCATAGGAAAACCCGGCAAGCGGAAGATTATTACCCGCGAGCGAGCCTACCACGGTGTGAGCGTGGCCGCCGGCGCCATGACCAGCCTGCCGGCAAACCTCGCACATTTTGACTCACCTTTTGAGGCGCTGGGCATCCTGCGCACGGATCATCCGCACTACTATCGCGGCGGTGAAGCGGGTGAGACGGAGGCGGCATTTGTGGCTCGCATTACGGCCAACCTGGAGAGCCTGATCGAGCGCGAGGGACCGGACACAATTGCGGCGTTTGTGGCCGAACCCATTACCGGCGCCAGCGGGGTGATAGTGCCGCCTGCCGGTTACTACGAGCGGGTGCAGGCCATTCTGGACAAGCACGATATTCTGTTCTGGGCGGATGAGGTGATTACCGGTTTCGGTCGAACCGGGAAACTGTTCGGCTGTGAGACCATGAATATCCGGCACCCCGCGCAGATGACCTTTGCCAAGCAGTTGTCCTCCGCCTACTACCCGATCAGCGCTGCGGTCATTCGCGGCGATATGTACCAGGCGATGGTGGAACCCAGTGCCGAGGTGGGTGTATTCGGCCACGGCTACACCTACTCAGGCCATCCGGTGGCTTGTGCCGCAGCGCTCAAGACCCTGGAGATCTACGAGCGGGAGAATATCTACGCCAACGCTGCCAGCGTGGGAGCCTACCTGCAGTCGCGCCTGGCAGAGTTGAAAAATCACGAGAAGGTGGGAGAGGTTCGCGGGGCCGGCCTGATCGGGGCGGTGGAACTGGTGGAAGACAAGGCGGCGAAAACCCCGGCGGTAGATCTGGCCAAGCGCATCACGCTGTTATGCCAGGACAACGGGCTTATCGTGCGCAATGTGGCTGGCTGCACCCTGGCGGTCTGTCCGCCGATGATTATTACCCGGGAACAGGTGGATGAGTTGATGGACAAACTGACTCTTTCAATGAGTCAGGCGCTTTAGGCGAACAGGTCTTTCAGCCCGGCCAGGGTCTCCTGTCCCCGCTCCTCGTTGGCCTCACGGGTTTCCGCGCCGCCGCCCTGCCATTGCAGGTCATCCTGCGGTAATTCGTCGATGAAGCGGCTTGCCTCGCAGTGAATGGTCTCGCCGAACTGACGTCTTTTCAGGGCAAGCGTCATGGTGAGTGTCTGCTGGGCCCGGGTGATGCCCACGTAGGCCAGCCGGCGCTCTTCGGCGATATTGTCCTCGTCGATGCTCGCCCGGTGAGGCAGCAGCTTCTCCTCCATGCCGATAATATAGACATGGGGATACTCCAGCCCCTTGGAGGCGTGCAGGGTCATCAGCTGCACACTGTTGGGCCCCGTTTCCTCCTCGTCCTGCTGTTCCAGCAGGTCTCGCAACACCATCCTTGCAATGGCCTCATCCAGGGCGACCTTGTCATCCGCCATTATCCTTTGCAGGCCGTCTACCAGGAAGTGCACGTTGCTCATGCGGCGCTCGGCAACCTCTTCGCTGGAGCTGAGCTGGTTCAGCCAGCCCTCGTAGTCCATGTCGCGAATCATCTGGCGGATACCCGACACCCCGCCCTCACCCTCGCAGCTGCGGCGCACGCCGCCCATCCACTGGCGAAACTCTCTCAGTCGATTGAGTCCGGCCTCCGGTATATGTTCGCTACCTATTCGCGTGCAGGCCTGGCTCAGGCTGCAGTGCTGGGTATTGGCAAAGTTGCCCAGTGCCTCCAGGCTGGATGCGCCCAGTTTGCGGCGCGGCACGTTGGCGATGCGCAGGAAGGCATTGTCGTCGTTTTCATTCAGTACCAGTCGCAGGTAGGCCATGATGTCCTTTACCTCGTTGCGGGCGAAGAAGGAGGTCCCGCCGCTGAGATGGTAGGGCACCTGGTGCTGTTGCAGGGCCAGTTCAATCAGTCGCGACTGGTGGTTGCCCCGGTAAAGTATGGCGTAGTCACCGAAGCGGGTGCGTTTGCGCAACTTGTGGTCGAGAATTTCCGCTACGACCTGATCGGCTTCATGCTGCTCATCGCTGCAGCGCACAACGCGCAGGGGGTCGCCATAGCCCAGCTCGCTCCACAATTGTTTCTCAAACACGTGATCGTTGTTGGCGATCAGGGTATTGGCGGCTTTGAGGATGCGGGCGGTGGAGCGATAATTCTGTTCGAGTTTGACGATTTTGAGCTGCGGAAAGTCCGCCTGCAGCTGGACCAGGTTTTCCGGTCGTGCACCGCGCCAGGCGTAGATGGACTGGTCGTCATCACCGACTACTGTCAGTCCACCGCCCATACCGATCAATTGTTTTACCAGCAGGTACTGACTGGAGTTGGTGTCCTGGTATTCATCGACCAACAGGTAGTGGATGCGCTGCTGCCATTTTTCCAGGACATCCGGGTGATGTTCAAAGAGAATGGTGGGAAGCAGGATCAGGTCGTCGAAATCGAGCGCGTTGTAGGCCTTCAGGGCGCGCTTGTAGCGCAGGTAAGCCTGGGCGCATAGCATATCCGCCGGGCTGGTGGCAGTGGCTACAGCCTGCTCCGGCAGCACCCGGTCATTCTTCCAGTTGGAGATTCGCTGGGCGATGGTCTGGGCCTGGTCGCCATCGGAACCGTGTTCCTGGATCAGCAGGTCGCGAATCAGGGTGCGGGTATCCTCCGAGTCGAAGATTGAAAAGCCCGACTTCAGGCCCAGCGCCTTCAGTTCTCCACGGATAATTTTCAGGCCCAGCTGGTGGAAAGTGCTGACGGTGAGTCCCTCAACCGTCGGCCCACCCAGCAGTTTGCCGACCCGCTCCCTCATTTCCCGGGCGGCCTTGTTAGTAAAGGTTACCGCGGCGATATGATCAGACCGGATGCCGCAGGTTTGCACCAGGTAGGCGATCTTGCGGGTAATGACGCTGGTCTTGCCACTGCCTGCGCCGGCCAATACCAGCAGAGGACCGTCGATGTAGCGAACCGCTTCTCTCTGGCGGGGATTGAGTTGGGTCACGGCGTTACATTTGACCTGATCAATTTGGCGACCGAGCTGGCGGTGGCTAGCAGGGTGCCCTGTGCATCGTAGAGGCGCCCCTCCAGGAAGGCCAGTTTGTAGCCGCTCTTGACCACGGTTCCCTCGGCGCGCAGGGAGCCTGCCCGGGCCGCTTCCAGGTAGCTGGTTTTAATTTCGAGTGAAGACAGGTTGGTAATCCCACTGTCCCCTGCCGCGAAGGCGGCATGGGTCATCGCAGAGTCCAGCATGGCGGTCACGAAGCCCCCCTGTATGACGTCCCCTGAGTGGCAAAAGTCGCGGCTTATCTCAAACGTAATGGCGCAGGTTTTTGCGACGGGATTCGCCGCGACGAACCTGGCGCCGAACATGCTCAGAAATTCTGGTGCATGGTCTTGCAGTCGCTGCACTATCTGCTTTTCATCCATTGTTTGTGTCCTGTTCAGTCCGGGGCCCGACGCTGCGCCGTGGCCGCGTTGTGACCGGTATTGATCACGGTTACCGCCGGGCGACCGGTGCGGATGCCGGCACTGATTCCGGGCGAAAAAAAGGCCAACAGCATAACTGTTGGCCTCTTGTTTTGGAACCTGCCCGGGACGCTGAAACAGCGTCTCGGGGGCGGTAATGAGCTAGCGAACGCCGCTTCGAGCCATACCCTTGGGAGTAAAGAACTTGTCGCCGCTGACGCCACTGCCGTTGCGGAACTTGCCCGGGATGGGCTTGCCGTTCAGGTTGTAGATATTCTGCAGCAGGTCGTAGGCACCGTAGGAAGAGACGAACTCAACACCCAGGCCGTACTGTACCGCAGGGTAGATGTACTGCAGGCGCCACAGGTTGCCGCGACCGTCATACATGTCCCCAGCCACTGCAACCCAGCTGTCCTCGTCCAGGTAAAAGGTACGTCGGCTGTACAGGTGGCGCTGACCTTCCTTCAGAGTTGAGTCGACTACCCATACACGGCGCTTCTCCCAGCGGAAAAACTCCGGCTTGAGGAACTTGGGCCCCAGGGCATCTTCCAGTTTGGTTTCGAACACGAACCTGTTGTTGTTCGCAGGAACAATCATTTCTTTTTTGCCTACCAGCTTCCAGTTGAAGCGCTCCGGTGAACCGTTGTAAACGAAGGAGTCATCGTAGGTAGTTGTTCCCGCAACGCCGGGGTTGGGCGTGTCGAAGGATACCGCAGGAGCCAGGCGAACGCGGCGTTGGCCAACGAGGTACTGCCATGCTTTACGGCCCTTGCCCGCGGTGTAGTCGGCGCCCGGCTCGTGCACCAGCAGGATCTCACCGGCGCGGCGGTTGGGAGCATTGTAGTCAATACGCAGCATGGTCCAGACCTTCTCGCCAACCGGCTCATCGGGGGTCGCGAACATGGGGTATACAGATACCGAGTGGGCACTGGTTGCCAGAACCGGCTTGCCACTTGAATCCACGTAGTAGGTGTCGTAGTCCTGGTTGATATCCACACCGTAGCGAATCATGTGGTTCCAGATGGCTTCCAGCCCGGATTGGGGCATGGGGAAGGGAACACCGGGGTAATTGCCCTCGATTTTCTGCCCTTCGGCAACCAGAGTGGCCCCAGTCGCGTTCTTGATGGTGTTGGCGTAATACCAGTCGGGTCGGGTAGAGCTTCGCTGGGTGGGGTATACGTTGAGTTCCCAGCCGTCTGCGCCATACTTCTCAAACATGCCGATGGTGCCTGCGGTCAGCTGGTCCTTGTACTCCTGCCAGTTGCTGCCGTTGATAGTGTACAGGGGCTTTTCATCAGCATAATTGGCAATGTAGTCGCCTGTTCCCGGCTCGAAGCCCGGGGGGTTAGGAGGACCTGCGGGGTCCCATGCGGGAATGCTGCCGTCCGCATTGGCACCCATTTCTGCACCCATGGGGGTCAGTTCTTTGCCAAGTTTGGCGGCTTGTTCCGGTGAGACCGCAGCGAGCGCACTGCCAGCTGCTATTGAGCCCATTAAAAGGGCGGCTTTAATACGGTTCTGCATGGTGATGCGTACTCCTTAAACTGATTATTTTAGTCACCTGCGTATAGGGTAGTGCAACAGGAATCGGAAAGCCATATCTATTAATGGGCTCGCCGACCCGTTACCAACTCGCCCCGGTGTGCCTGCCGGCTAGCGCACGCCGCCGCGGGCCATACCTTTGGGTGTAAAGTACTTGTCGCCCTGGGTGACTTCCGTCTTATACCTGCCTGGAATAAGCTTGCCGTTCAGGTTGTAGATGTTCTGTAGCAGGTCATAGGCACCGTAGGCGGAACCGTAACCTGATTTGCGGTCGTAGAGGTTTGCGCCATAGAGGTATTGCAGGCGCCAAAGCTGATCCCGGCCGTCATACATCTCGCCAGCGACCGCCACCCAACTGTCTTCGTCCATATAGAATGTGCGTCGGCTGTACAGGTGACGTTGACCTTCCTTGAGGGTGGAGTCCACCACCCACACCCGGTGTTTTTCCCATCTAATGTATTCTGGCTTGAGAAATTTGGGTCCCAGTGCGTCCTCCAGTTTGGATTCGAACACGAATTTGTAGCTTGAGGCGGGGATGATGATTTCCTTCTTGCCAACCAGTCGCCAGTTGAAGCGCTCCGGGGAGCCGTTGTAAATAAAAGAGTCATCGTAGGTAGTGGTGCCTGCGACGCCGGGGTTGGGCGTGTCGAAGGATACCGCAGGTGCCAGGCGAACGCGGCGCTGGCCAACGAGGTATTGCCATGCGGAGCGGCCCTTGCCCTCGGTATAGTCTGCGCCTGGTTCATGTACCAGCAGGATTTCCCCCGCCCGGCGCGCAGGTGCCTCGTAATTGATCCTCAATTTGGTCCATGCCTTGTCCCCTACAGGCTCGTCGGGGGTCTTGAACATGGGAAATATCGAGGTGGAGAAGGCGGAAGTGGCAAGGATGGGGTTACCGCTGGAGTCGACATAATAGGTGTCGTAGGTCTGCGAGGCGTCCACCCCGTATCGAATCATGTGATTCCACATGACTTCCAGGCCGGATTGGGGGATGGGGAAAGGCACGCCCGGATAATTGCCCTCTATTTTCTGGCCATCCGCCACCAGGGTGGCGCCCGTGGCGTTCTTGAGCGTGTTGGCGTAGAACCAGTCCGGGCGGATTGTGCCGCGGTGGGAGGGGTAAACGTGCATTTCCCAGCCGTCTGCGCCGTATTTCTCAAACATCGCCTGGGTGCCCACTGTGAGCTTATCCGCATGCTCCTTCCAGTTGTCCGCGTTGATTGTGTAAAGGGGTTTCTCATCCGGGTAGGGGTTTACGTAGTTATTTGACCCGGGAACAAAGTTGGCAGCGACCGGTGTGCCCTCCGGATTCCATGGCGGAATACTGCCGTCGGCGTTGCCGGCCATTTCCGCCCCCATGGGGGTGAGCGTTTTGCCCAGCTGGGCGGCCTGTTCCGGTGAGACCGCAGCAAACGCGCTTGCTGCTGCAAGCGATGCGGCGATAGAGGATGCAATGAGTGCAAGGTTGATCTGCCTTGGCATGTGAGTGTCGCTCCGCATTAAGTATTATTTTGTCAGCACAGCGCAGACTAGAACATAGTTTGGAATAACGCCAGTTGTCTGGGGCCAGCGGGGCGGGCAGGTGGTGCCGATTAAGAGTGCAGGTCCGCGCCCCGATACGCCAGGGCCTCCCTGATGTGGTCACTCGATATGGTGGGGCTGCCCGCCAGGTCAGCTATGGTGCGGGCAACTCGCAGGGTTCTGTGTAAGGCCCGCCCGGACAGAATCATGCGCCGCGCGGCAGACTCCAGGCAACTCTTCTCCTCTTTGCCCAGCTCACACACGATGGCAAGTTGCTTGGGCGGAAGTTGGGCATTGGCGCAGCCCTGCCGTCGCTGCTGGATCTTGCGACTGCGACAGACCCGGGCGCGCACCGCCGCAGAGGCTTCCCCCGTGCCGCCAGTGCCCAGTAGCTCACCGGGAGGCAGGCGGCCTAACGCTATGTGCAGGTCGATGCGATCCAGCAGGGGGCCGGAAATACGACTCCGGTAGCGCTGGACCTGGTCCGGGCTGCAGCGGCACGGGCGTTCCGGGTCGCCCAGGAAGCCGCAAGGGCAGGGGTTCATGGCGGCGACCAGCTGGAACCGCGCGGGAAACCGGGTCCGGTGCACGGCTCGAGACAGGGTGATTTCGCCGGACTCCATGGGTTCTCGCAATACTTCCAGGCTGGGTCGGCTGAATTCGGCGACTTCATCCAGGAACAGAACGCCGCCGTGGGCCAGGGAAATTTCGCCGGGGCGTGGCCTGCTGCCGCCCCCGGCGAGTGCCGCCGGGCTGGCGGTATGGTGGGGTGCGCGGAAGGGTCGGCGAAAGTAGTCACTGCTGTCATCGGGGGCACACAGTGTGCGCAGGGCCAGCAGGGTCAGTGCCTCTTCCGGTTCCGGCGGTGGCAGAATGCCGGGCAGGCGGGTGGCGAGCAGGGTTTTTCCGGTTCCCGGAGGCCCTACCAGCAGCAGGTTGTGGTTGCCGCTGGCGGCAACCTCCAGTGCCCGGCGCGCGCCGGGCTGGCCGACGATATCCCCCAGGTCCGGGTAGTTGCCGAGGTCACTGCAAGTCAGTGGTGCGCAGGCGATAATAGTGCGGCTGTTGTTCAGGTGGGCGCACAGTGTGAGCAGGTCGTCGGCTGGTATGACAGTGCTGTCAGGCGCCAGCGCCGCCAGGGGGGCGCATTCCGAGGGTACCACCAGTGCACGCCCCGCCCCGCCCGCGGCACTCGCCGCCGGGAGCGCCCCCGGAACTCCTCGCAAGCAACCGTCCAGCGCCAGTTCTCCCAGGAACTCGTGCTGACCCAGTTTGTCGCCGGGTACCTGACCCGAGGCGGTGAGAATTCCCAGTGCGATCGGCAGGTCGAACCGTCCACCTTCCTTGGGCAGGTCGGCGGGGGCCAGGTTGATGGTGATGCGGCGGTCGGGAAAATTGAAGTGTGAGTTGATAAGTGCGCTGCGAACCCGGTCCTTGCTCTCGCGCACCGCTGTTTCGGGCAGCCCCACAATATGAAAGGCCGGGAGCCCATTGGACAGGTGCGTCTCGACCCGAACCAGCGGCGCATCGATACCCGCCGCCGCCCTGCTGTATACCACTGACAGTTCCATCGCTCATCCTTGAGCTGTTTATCCGGCCGCTACTCCCGCGGCCAATGCCCCGGCGAGCTCAGCCCTCCCCGACCAGGGTTTCCAGTTCTTTTGTCATTGCTTCCAGTTCCGCCTCCAGCGCGACCACTCTGGAGCGGGTGCGCTCGAGAATTTCGGTCTGGGCGTCGAACTCCTCCCGGCTGACCACGTCGAGTCTGGCCAGGGCCGTCTGTGCAAGGGCGCGTGCACTCTTGTCGACCTCGCCCTTGATGCCGGTGGAATTCACCAGCTCGTTGACTCGCTGGATCACTTCCCAGGGGGGTGGGGGTTTGAAGGCCATAGCTACCGCCAATAGATGCTCAAAACAGGTGGTGTCGATTTTAGAGGAATTCGCGGGGCAGGCACAGCTCATCCCGGCGCACCAGAATAAGTCAACGCACTAATATGGTGCACAACTGTGCGCCCGATAGGGCGCTGCGGCGATAGTCAAAACCATTCAGGATTGGTTAGTTGCTTGTTTTTAATAAGAAAAAAATCGATTGGCACACCCTGTGCAGTCTTCCGGTACCAGAATTGGTATTGCGCGAAGAATGTGCCCGTAACAGATTGTCGCCATGCGTATTCTGACTATTCGAGACCTTCAATGGAGATAGGAAACATGTTGAACAAGAAAATACTTACCGCTGCAGTTGCTACTGCCCTGATGTCGGGCTCTGGCGCTTCGCTGGCCGATTGGGATGACTTTGAGATCAGCGGCAACGTCGCCCTGACCAGCGATTATCGCTTCCGGGGTATTTCCCAGTCAGATACATCAGGAGCGATCCAGGGTGGCTTTGATGTCGAATTTTCGCCCGGTTTTTACATCGGCACCTGGGGCTCCAGCGTCGACTTTGACAGCAACGATGGCTACGACGGCAGCCTTGAGCTGGACTACTACGCAGGCTGGGCCAGCGCGATTGGCGACACCGATTTCGGTATTGATGTGGGCTACGCCTACTACGACTACCCCGGTGACAATGGCGATGAGGGTGACTACCAGGAATTCTATGTCTCCGGCTCATGGCGCGACTTTTCACTGAGCGTTAACTATTCGGATGACTACTACGCCGAGACCGACGATTTCTGGTACTTCGCTGCCGATTACAGCCACAGGTTGTTTGTTGATGAACTGTCCCTGGGCCTGCATGTTGGCTACAACAAGTTGGAAGAGAATGGTGGTTTCCTGTCTTCCGATGAAGACAACTATACCGATTGGTCTGTTTCCCTCACCTATTCGGTATGGGGCGTTGACCTGGCGGTAGCCTACGTGGATACAACCCTTGACGATGATGACGTTTTCGGCACCGACTGGGCTGATAGCACCGCGGTTTTCACCATCAGCAAGAGCATGTAATCGCAGTCACGCGTAGCGAGCCGGCCGGGGAACCGGTCGGCTCCATTTCAGGAGATAACTATGAAACTAATCACGGCTATTGTTAAGCCATTCAAATTGGACGACGTGCGCGAGGCACTGTCGGAAATCGGGGTGCAGGGCATCACCGTTACCGAGGTCAAGGGTTTTGGTCGCCAGAAGGGCCATACCGAGTTGTATCGTGGCGCGGAGTATGTGGTCGACTTCCTGCCCAAGGTGAAGATCGAGGTCGCGGTTGCCGACGGGGTGGTTGATCAAACCATCGAGGCGATCACCAAGGCGGCCAACACCGGCAAAATCGGCGACGGCAAGGTCTTCGTAACCGCACTGGAGCAGGTGATTCGTATTCGCACCGGCGAAACCGGCGAAGAAGCCATCTAACCCCACGACACTGTTATTAGAGAGTATTCCCATGGAAAACAGCATCTTTGAATTACAGTACGCCCTGGACACATTTTATTTCCTGATGGCCGGCGCACTGGTTATGTGGATGGCGGCAGGCTTCGCAATGCTCGAAGCTGGCCTCGTTCGCTCGAAAAACACAACGGAGATTTTGCTCAAGAACATCTCCCTCTATGCCGTGGCATGTACCATGTACATGGTCTGCGGTTACATGATTATGTACGGCGGCGATTTCATGCTGTCCAGCATCACCGGTGACGGTGTAGCGGGCGCTGAAGAGCCAGCTACTTATGCTCCCTCCGCCGATTTCTTCTTCCAGGTGGTGTTCGTCGCCACGGCGATGTCGATTGTGTCCGGCGCGGTTGCCGAGCGCATGAAGCTCTGGGCGTTCCTGGCGTTTGCCGTAGTCATGACCGGCTTTATCTACCCGATGGAAGGGTCCTGGACTTGGGGCGGCAACCCGGTGTTCGGTATGTACACCCTGGGTGACCTGGGCTTCTCCGACTTCGCGGGCTCCGGCATCGTGCACATGGCTGGTGCGGCTGCCGCGCTTGCCGGTGTGATCCTGCTGGGTGCACGTAAAGGCAAATACGGCGCCAACGGTCAGATCAATGCGATCCCCGGTGCCAACCTGCCACTGGCAACGCTCGGTACCTTCATTCTCTGGATGGGTTGGTTCGGTTTCAATGGTGGTTCAGTCCTGGCGACTGCCAGCGTGGAAAGTGCCAATTCGGTAGCGGTCGTGTTCATGAACACCAACGCGGCAGCGGCTGGTGGACTCATCGCGGCGCTGATCGTAGCGCGCTTCATGTTTGGCAAGGCTGACCTGACCATGGCACTCAACGGCGCCCTGGCTGGCCTGGTGGCAATCACCGCCGAGCCCTCAACGCCAACCGCATTGCAGGCGACCCTGTTCGGTGCCATTGGCGGTGTGTTGGTGGTCTTCTCCATCGTCACCCTGGACAAGCTGAAGATCGACGATCCTGTCGGCGCTATCTCTGTTCACGGTGTGGTCGGCTTCCTGGGCCTGATGCTGGTGCCAATCACCAACCCCCTGACCGAAGACGGCGGTTCTTCTTTCAGCGGCCAGCTGATCGGCGCTGTCACTATCTTCGTCTGGGTCTTCGTCGCCAGCCTGATTGTCTGGGGCATCCTCAAGGCGGTCATGGGTATCCGTGTCGGCGAGGAAGAAGAGTACGAAGGCGTGGATCTGTCGGAGTGCGGGATGGAAGCTTACCCGGAGTTCACCAAAGGGGGCTCCTCTTCCTGATACATGTTTTGCGGGCGCATTTAACGATGCGTACTTTTGGGGGCCTTCAGGCCCCCTTTTTTTGTTTCGTAAAACAGCGGCCAGGGCCGGTCCTCATTTTCCGATTTTGCCATTTCATCAGGGCGCACCATAATAATGTGTCCCAATAACCGGAGTTCTTATGCAATGAAACTTGTCACTGCAATTATCAAACCGTTCAGACTGGATGATGTGCGCGCCGGTCTGGCGGCGATCGGAGTCCAGGGTATAACCGCTACAGAAGTAAAGGGCTTCGGGCGCCAGAAAGGCCATACCGAGCTGTATCGCGGCGCGGAATACGTGGTCGATTTTCTACCCAAGATGAAGCTCGAGATAGCCGTCACCGAAGCGCAGCTGGACGCAACTATCGAGGCAGTCATCGATGCCGCGAGTACCGGCAAGATTGGCGATGGCAAGATATTTGTGACCTCGCTGGAGCAGGTCATCCGCATTCGCACCGGCGAGATCGGTGAGGAGGCAATATAGAAGGGTGTGCTTGACCGTGGTGGTATCGAATTCAGCTTTGCGCCGCTCCAGTGGCGATCGCGTTGATCGCCTCGGGCAGCTGGCTGAGGTTGCTGATATCCCGGTTCGCCCTTGGGCCGTCAGGCCATTCCTTACCCCGGGAATTCATCCAGACAGTCTGCATGCCAACGGCTTTTGCGCCGGCGATATCATGGTCCGGGTCGTCGCCGACGTGAATCACATTTTGCGCCTCGACGCCCGTGTGCTGCAGTGCCGCGTGGAACATGTCCGGTTGCGGTTTACTGGCCCCTACCTCCTCGGCCAGGAACGCAAAATCGAAGTAGTCACCGGCGTCGGTCTTGTAGACATCTGCGTTACCGTTAGTGAGCGCACCAAGCGTAAAGTCGGCAGCCAACTGTTCCAGCACGACCAGCGCCTCCTCGTATAATTGCACCTGTTGGCGTTGTTCCAGGAATACGGCGAAGGCCTGCTCGGCGCCACTGCGAGCCTCGCGCTGGGCGTAGCCGGCGGCCAGCTGTAGCTCGAACAGCATCTGGATGCGGATCTGGCTCACATGGTGAAGCAGGTGTGGGTGGCGTTTCCAGACGGATTTTTTAAATTCCCACAGCCCCTCATGATCATAGGCTTCCACTGCCCCGGGACGGTGCCGGCGCAACCAATCCTGCTGCGCCTCCTCGGCCCTGAGCAGGGCGGGCTCGACATCCCAAAGGGTGTTGTCCAGGTCAAATGTGATTACCTTGATGTCCATGCGCAGCGCCCCGTAAGCCTCAGCCCTTGCCGCGCCGCTTGGCCCGGGGGTGGGCGGCATCGTAGACCTTGGCCAGGTGCTGGAAGTCCAGGTGAGTGTAGATCTGGGTGGTCGAGATATTGGCGTGCCCAAGCAGTTCCTGTACCGCCCGCAGGTCGCCGCTGGATTCCAGCATGTGGCTGGCGAAAGAGTGGCGCAGCATGTGCGGGTGCACGTCCTGGTGCATTCCCGCCTTGCGGCCCTGGAGTTTGAGCCTGGCCTGTATGCTGCGCACACTGATACGGCGGCCCTGGTTACTGGTAAACAGGGCGGCCGCGCTGTCCCTATCAGATGCCACCCCGGGGCGGACTTCCAGCCAACGCTGAATGGCGTCAAGCGCGACGGAACCCACCGGAACCGTGCGGGTTTTATTGCCCTTGCCGGTCACCGTCAGCAGGCGCGAGTGGCTGTCTATGTCACTGGTGTCGATTGCGGCCAGTTCAGCCAGGCGCAAGCCCGACGAGTAGAACAGCTCTGCGATTGCCTGGTCGCGCCTGGCGATGACTGAGTCTTCGTTGAACGCCAGGAACTTGTTTACCTGGTCTGCGTCCAGGGTTTTGGGCAACTTGCGCGGTTTGCGCGGTGCCTGCACGCTGGCGGCGGGGTTGCGCGGGCGACCCTCCTCCCTGCCCAGGTAATCGAAAAAGGAACGGGCGGCGGAAAGGCTGCGCTGTATGCTGCTGCCGGCGAGGCCGCGACGGTGTAGTTGGCTGACCCAGTGGCGAATATCGGACTCCGCCAATTGAGCTGCGCTGTCTTTGTCATGTTCCAGGCTGTGTTGCTGCAGGGTGTGCAGGTCGCGCTGGTAGCTTGTCAGGGTGTGGGGGGAAAGTTGCCTTACATCGCGCAGGTAGGCCAGGAACCGTTCAATGGCGGTCGCGAGTTCGTTGGCCGGGGCGTCTGCTCGCGATTGTGACATGACCTCAGGAGGTCTCTGGTTGAGACAAGCGCGGTAACAGTCGCAGCATGACCTCTGCGATGTGGGCGAGGAACAGGGTGCCCGTAGTATTGGTGTAGCGACTGGCATCGCTGCTCCCCACGGCGATCAAACCCAGTTGCGCGCCATCGGTCAGCGGCATGATCGCGGCGGAGCCGCCCTGGTGAAACGGGTTGGCCTCTCCCTGGGGTGCGAACAGGTAGCCGAACTCCTCGCTGCGCAGCACGCCGCATACCGGCTTGCGGCCGCTCATGAGTGCGCCAATATGGGATTTGGCGCTGTCGATGGTGTCGGTTCGGCAGCCATCCTGGCCAGGGTTGTCACCAAACAGGATCATACTGGCAAATTCCACGTCAAATCCGCTTTGCATGGTGTCCATATAAGCGCGATACAGGCTGGTAACCGAGTCTGCCTCCAGCAGTTTGATCACCAGTGCGCGCGTCTGCTCGAAGAGCTTGTCATTTTCCCTGGCATTCGCCGTCAGGCTCTTCAGTCGGTGCCGAATATCGACATTGCGTTCTCGCAGCACGCTGACCTGTTTTTCGACCAGTGACACAGCACTGCCAGATGCGTGGGAGACATGTAAGTGATCCAGCAGGTCGGGATTGCGCTGCAGGAAGTCGCCATTTTCCTTCAGAAATTCGCGTACTGCCTCGTCACTGAGTTCCGCGGTGGCCGTCCTGGCGCTTGCCGACGATGCGGCTCGACCCTTTTGCTCCGTGGCTGCTGCTGCCCCCACTTTATCTTTGCTGGCTGACATTGTGTCCCCTGTCTGGTGCGCTCTGTTTGGCGCGGCTTCAGATTCTTATACTGCCTTCGAACACCACCTCGGTGGGTCCGGTCATTATCACGGGCTGACCGCTGCCGGCCCAGGATATGGAAAGCTTACCCCCCGGCAGCTCAACTGTCACTAAATCGCTCAGCCAGCCTCGCTTAATGCCATACACAACAGCCGCGCAGGCGCCCGTGCCGCAAGCCAGGGTTTCGCCAACCCCGCGCTCGTGCACTCGCAGCTTTATCAGCTGGTCGGATAGAATCTCCATAAAGCCGACATTGGTCTGGCGGGGAAAATCCGGGTGATGTTCAATCAATGCCCCCAACTGAGCTACCGGCGCATCGGCGGTGCTCTCCACCCTGACGACAGCATGGGGGTTACCCATTGATACGGCCCCGATTTCAAGGGTTTGGCCATCCAGCTCCAGGGAGTAACTGTCGGCCAGGGTCTCGGCGCGGAACGGGATCTCGGCGGGCTCAAGGTCCGGCACCCCCATGTTGACCTCAACGTCGCGCCGATTATGTACGCGCAGCTCGATAATGCCGCAAGCGGTTTCCACCGTGATAATCCGCTTGCTTGTCAGGTTTTTCTCCCGTACGAAACGGGCAAAGCAGCGGGCCCCATTGCCGCACTGTTCCACCTCGTTGCCATCGGCGTTAAAAATGCGGTATCTGAAATCGACCGCGGGGTCGCGCGGCGCTTCCACCACCAGCACCTGGTCACAGCCCACACCGAAATGTCGATCGGCGAGCAGGCGCACGTCCCGCGGCCGCAACTTGTAGCGCTGGCTGATAAGGTCTATGACCACAAAGTCATTGCCGGCGCCGTGCATCTTGGTGAATTTAAGCAGCATTATTCAGGCAGGCAACGTTCTGAGCGGATCATATCCGCGATGGTCTCGCGCTCGCGCACCAGGTGCACGCTCTCCCCATCGATCATCAGCTCCGGCGCGCGGCCGCGGCTGTTGTAGTTTGAGCTCATTGTGAAACCGTAAGCGCCGGCTCCGAACAGGGCCAGCAGATCGCCCTGGGCGAGGCTCAGTTCGCGGTCCTTGCCCAGAAAATCACCGGTCTCGCACACCGGGCCCACCACGTCCCAGCGCAACTTTTCGGTGCTGTTGTGCTGCTCGACCGGCTGGATGTCCAGCCAGGCCTGGTAAAGCGCCGGGCGAATCATATCGTTCATGGCCGCATCCACCAGGGCAAAGTTGTGCTCCGGCGTCGGCTTGAGGTATTCCACCCGGGTTACCAACAGCCCGGCGTTGGCGGCAATGGACCGGCCGGGTTCAAACATCAGCTTGAGCTCCCGTGCGCCCAACTCCCGCCGAATGGCGGCGATGTAATCGCCTATGGACGGGGGCGTTTCATCCCGGTAGCGCACGCCCAGGCCGCCACCCAGGTCGAGGTGGCTTATTGCGATTCCGTTGTCTGCCAGGGTGTCTATCAAAGACAGCAGGCGACGCAGTGCATCCAGGAAGGGGCTGAGCTCGGTCAGCTGTGAGCCTATGTGGCAATCGAGGCCGATGACCCGGATGTGACTGAGTTCGGCGGCTCGCCTGTAGACCTGCAAAGCTTCCTCGGCGGTGACGCCAAATTTGTTCTCCCGCAGGCCGGTGGAAATATAGGGATGGGTTTTGGCGTCAACATCCGGGTTGACCCGCACCGAGATTGGAGCCACCACACCCAGTTCGCCCGCAACCTGGTTCAGCACCTCCAGTTCCGCCGCGGATTCAAGGTTGAAGCAGTGGATTCCCAGCTCCAGCGCACGGGCCATCTCCCGGGGTTTTTTTCCAACGCCGGAAAAGACGATTTTGCCCGGTTCGCCGCCCGCGGCGATAACACGTTCGAGTTCGCCTTCCG
Organism: uncultured Gammaproteobacteria bacterium; assembly: GCA_963765545.1. Classification (GTDB taxonomy): domain Bacteria; phylum Pseudomonadota; class Gammaproteobacteria; order Pseudomonadales; family Halieaceae; genus JARRPM01. The sequence goes on from CAVXWW010000008.1 coordinate 721,492, forward strand.
AGACGATGTCGAAACCGGCACCCAGCCTGGCCAGGATATTTAATACGGCCAGGTTGGAGTTCGCCTTGACCGCATAGCAGATCAGGTGATCGCAATCTGCCAGGGCCTCGTGATATTCGCCGAAGGCAGATTCCAGCGCCGCCCTGGAATAGATGTAACAGGGTGTGCCGTGCTGCGTGGCTATCTCGGTGACAGCCACGTTTTCCGCAAAAAGCTTGCCGTCCCTGTAGGGAAAATATTCCATGGGGCGATCTCGTCAGGGTGTGGTAGCAGGTTCGGAGGCGGCCGGGGCGCTCTGGGCGGGCCCGCGCTCCTCGGGTTTGTCAGCAGGGTTCTCGCCGGGCACGGGTTCGTATAGAGGACCCATTTGTCCGCAGCCACCCAGCAGCAGCGCGGTGGCGATTACCAGCATCGCAACTGCCCTGGTAGTTGTCATCGTAGCTGTATGGCGCATGAGTTCCGGTTCCGGTTGGCAAAGCCGTTGATTATACCGTTCGCTAGTAAGCGGCGCGAGCAGCCCGTATCATTGAATTTTACCGGTTGCTGTTGTGGGGTGATGGTTTTGCTTAGGTGTATCGGGGCGGCGTCCCTTTTATCGTGTCTGGCTGTGCTGGCCTTGCCCGCGGCAGCCAGTGAGCCGCTTTACGTGAAGAATCTCAGCCCGGTGACGGGATTACTGGGCCTGCCTTCACAGCGCTCCGCATTCAGTGAAGACAGTGGCAGTCTGGCTGCCGCGCTGCACAGCAGTGTGTCCAGCAACTACGTGCTGGATTCCAACAGCCGCGAGTACCTCAACCTCGACGGCGAGACCCTGCGTTTCGCGCTGGATCTGCGCTATGGCCTGGCGCCCGGCCTTGACGTGCAGCTGGAAATTCCCTGGCTGGAGCAAAGCGGTGGCCACCTCGATCGTCTCATAGACGATTGGCACGACCTGTGGGGAATGTCGGACGGTGGGCGCTCGCAGGTAGATCGGGACCTGCTGGATTACCAGTACGCCTCTGCATTCGCGCCGGGTTTCCTGCTGGATGACGACAGCTCGGGCCTGGGTGATATCACCCTGGCGCTGAATTACGCCTTCTTCGAGGATGAGAATTCGGCCCTCAGTGTGGCGCTGGGTTACAAGTTCGGTGTGGGTGACGACGACAAGTTCCTGGGCAGCGGCGGCGATGATGTCTATGTCGCCCTGCGATTTTCCGGGGATCACCTGTCCGACCTGCCATTGCGCTGGCACGGCCAGGTCGGGTACCTGCGCGCCGGTGACTCCGATCTGCTGGAGGATATCCAGCAGCAGGATTTGTGGTTTGCCGGCCTGAGTCTCGACTGGGTGCTCAATGAGCGCTGGTCATTGTTGTTCCAGCTCGACGGCAATGCCGCCCCGACCAAGAGTAACATTACCGCAATCGGGGATGATGCCGCGACCTTCAGTGGCGGCGTGCGCTGGCGCTTTGCGCAGGGGTGGACCGTGGATGCCAGCGTGGTAGAGGATATTGTGGTGGAAACCGCTTCCGACGTAAGTTTTATGCTGAGCCTGCGTTACGGCGGAAGTTGAGTACGGCTCGCCTACGCCAGCCTCAGCGATTGTCCAGCCGCTGGCGAGCCCGTTCGGATGCTGCCGCCACCTGTCGCGGCGCCGTGCCTCCCAGGTGATCCCGGGCCGCGACTGACCCCTCCAGGGTCAGTACTTCAAATACATCGGCTTCAATCGCCGGGCAGAACCCCTGCAAGGTTGTCAGTGCCATCTCGGGCAGGTCCTGCCCGCTCTCCACTCCCAGTGCGACTGCTTTGCCAACCACCTCGTGGGCATCCCGAAAAGGCAGTCCTTTGCCGACCAGGTAATCTGCCAGGTCCGTGGCGGTGGAGAACCCGCTGCGCGCCGCCTCCCGCATCTTGTCTGCCCGCGGCCTGATCGCCGGAACCATGTCGGCAAAGGCGCGCAGGGAGTCCAGCACGGTATCGACGGTGTCAAACAGGGGCTCCTTGTCTTCCTGGTTGTCCTTGTTGTAGGCCAGCGGCTGGCTTTTCATGAGGGTCAGCAGGGAGACCAGGTGGCCGTTTACGCGGCCTACCTTGCCCCGTACCAGTTCGGGCACATCCGGATTTTTCTTCTGGGGCATGATGGAGGAGCCGGTGCAGAACCTGTCCGGCAGTTCAATGAAGTTGAACTGGGCTGACGCCCACAGCACCAGTTCCTCTGACATGCGTGACAGGTGTGTCATCAGCAGGGCAGCGAAGCTGCAAAACTCGATGGCGAAGTCCCGGTCGGAAACCGAATCCAGCGAATTCTCCGTGGGCCGCTCGAAGCCCAGTGCAGCAGCGGTCATCGCCCGATCAATGGGGTAGGTCGTACCCGCCAGTGCGGCGGCTCCCAGCGGTGACTGGTTCAGGCGGGCGCGGCAATCGCGCAGGCGGCCGTAATCCCTTTCGAGCATTTCGTTCCAGGCCAGCAGGTGGTGGCCGAATGTTACGGGCTGCGCTGTTTGCAGGTGAGTGAAGCCGGGCATGATGGTATCGGTGTTTTGTGCTGCCAGCCCGATGGTGCCCTGTTGCAGTCGGGTCAGCTCTCCTGCGATGGCGTCGATAGCGGAACGCAGGTACAGCCTGATATCAGTTGCCACCTGGTCGTTGCGCGAGCGCCCGGTATGTAGCTTCTTGCCGGTGACGCCGATAAGCTGGGTCAACCTGGCCTCTATATTCATGTGGACGTCTTCCAGTTCCACCGACCACTGGAACTCACCCCGGTCGATTTCATCGCGTATCCGGTCCAGCCCACCGTCGATGTCCGCCAGTTCCTGCTGGGTCAGGACGCCTTGCTCGCACAGCATTTGCGCGTGCGCTCTTGAGCCGGCAATGTCCTGGTCGGCCATGCGCTGGTCGAAATTGACCGAGGCGGTAAAGCGCTGCACGAAGCTGTCGGTGGCTTCGCTGAAACGCCCACCCCACAGCTTGCTGGTATCTTGGGGATCAGTCATTTTTTCTGGGTTCCTGCTATCGAGGTCAAACCGGGGTCACCGCTGTGACCGCGCTCGCGCATCGGTACATTTGGACTTGTCGGCGCCGGGTAAGGGTGCAAGTATACCAGCTATCTTGGGGGGAGAACGGTTTATGCAGCCATCACCGGGGCAGGTGGCACAGGCAGGAGAGGGCGTGGCGACAGGGGAGTTTTTTATCCCGGACCTGTGCGCCCCAAGATCCGTTTTCTTCATGGTTTTACTGGTCGAGCTGATGGTGCTGGTGTATGTCCTGGGCACCAGCGGCCTGCCGAATTTCGACTGGGAAAAGCTGTCCCTGAGCTCCCTGTTCGTGCAGTGGGTGGTGTTGCTGAGTGCATCCCTGGTGTGTGCGTTGCGCGGTTTGATCAGCGGCCGCAGCCTTTTTCTGGGCAGCCTGTGCTGCCTGCTGGTAGTGCTGGCGGTTACCGCCCTCAGCAGCGTTGCGGCCTGGCGCTTGCTGCCGCATTTCAATAGCGGCTCCGGTGAGGCCTGGTGGCTGGTGCGCAATCTGCTGGTTGCCGCAGTGCTCAGCGGAATCATGTTGCGTTATTTTTACCTGCAGCAGCAGTTGTTAATACAGAAACAACTGGAATTGCAATCGAGGCTGGACTCGCTGCGCGCGCGTATTCGTCCGCATTTTCTCTTCAATACTCTCAACAGTATTGCGAGTCTTATCATGTCCAGGCCCGAGGCCGCTGAACGAGCCGTTGAGGACCTTGCCGAGCTGTTGCGAGTCAGCCTGCAGGAGCACAAGCGCCCCACCCTGGTGGCCGATGAGCTGCGCCTGTGTGAGTTGTATCTTGCAATCGAGCAGTTGCGGCTGGGAGACAGGTTACAGCTACAGTGGGAAGTGGCTCCCGCTGCACTTGATACACCCATGCCCAGCCTCATCTTGCAGCCACTGGTAGAAAATGCGGTGTACCATGGTGTCTCCCAGCTGCCGCAGGGTGGTTTGATTCGTGTCAGCGTGCAGCAGGAGGCAAATACATTGCGAGCGCTGGTAGAGAACCCGGTGCCGGAGGAAACGAAACGCACCGACGGGCACCAGATCGCACTGGACAATATACGCCAGCGCCTGTCGGCCCAGTTTGGTGCCCAGGGCGAACTGCAGATTTTGCAGACCGGGGGATTGTTCAGGGTGGAATTCAGTTATCCGCTGGGGGAGCTGGGGTGAAGTTTCTGGTTGTCGACGATGAACCGCTGGCGCGGGAACGCCTGTTGCGCCTGCTGCAAAAAATACATCCCGGCTCCCTGTGCTGGCAGGCTGCCAACGGTGAGCAAGCCCTGGCGTTGATAGAGCAGCACAACCCTGAGCTGCTGTTACTGGATGTTCGCATGCCAGGTATGACTGGCATTGAGCTGGCCACCAGGCTCGATGACCTGGACCAGCCCCCCGCGGTGATTTTTTGTACGGCCTACGACGAGTATGCCCTCGAGGCACTGCAACACCAGGCAGTGGCCTACCTGCTCAAACCGGTGCGTGAAGCGGAGCTGACACGCGCGCTGGCAGGGGCGAGCAGGGTTAACCGCGCACAACTCGCTGCGCTCGCCACCTCTCGTGAGACTGTGGCCGCGACCAGGCCCGGCCAACGACTGCACCTGGCAAGCCAGAGCCATCGGGGTATAGAAACCATTGCGGTGGCCGATATTCGCTGCCTGTTAGCCGAGCAAAAATATGTAACCGCTTGCGGCCCTTCAGCCCAGTTGCTTATCCCGGATACGCTCAAGGAGCTGGAGCAGGAGTTTGGTGAGCGTTTCCTGCGCATCCATCGCAATGCTCTGGTCGCGCGGGAACATATTGTGCGACTGCAGCGCGATGAGGACGGTGCATGGCTGGTGGTGCTCGATGGTGTGGAGCACCGCCCCGTCGTCAGTCGGCGCCACCTGGCCCAGGTGAAGCAGCGACTGGTGTCGGGTTGAGTACATCTGGTCTGGCGTATCGCGGCCGCGTCATCGCGCTGGTATCATGCCGGGCTGCTCACAAGGAAACCGCTGCATGCCTTCTACACTGACTATCGCCACCCGAGAAAGTCCACTCGCGCTGTGGCAGGCTGAGTATGTCAAAACTGCGCTACAGGCTGCCCATCCGGATCTGACCGTAGAGCTGCTGGGAATGACCTCCCGCGGTGACCAGCTGTTGGACGTGCCACTGGCGAAGGTGGGTGGCAAGGGCCTGTTCGTGAAGGAGTTGGAGACGGCGTTGCTCGATGGTAGCGCGGATATTGCAGTGCACTCCATGAAAGACGTACCCATGGCATTCCCCCCGGGTTTGGGCCTGGGGGTTATCTGCGAGCGTGAGGACCCTTCCGATGCCTTTGTCAGCAACAGCTATGCCACTCTGGACCAGTTGCCCGCCGGCAGTGTAGTGGGGACCTCCAGTCTGCGCCGCGAGTGCCAGTTGCGCTCCCGCCGGCCCGATCTGCAGGTCAAATTTTTGCGCGGCAATGTCAATACGCGCCTGCGCAAACTCGATGAAGGTGAATATGATGCGGTCATCCTGGCCAGTGCCGGGCTGATCAGGCTGGGCTTTGGCGCTCGCATAGCGCAGCGCATTGCCGTTGCCGAATCACTGCCTGCAGGTGGCCAGGGCGCGGTGGGTATAGAACTGCGGGGGGCTGACAGCGCAGTGCTGGACTTGTTGCAGGTTTTGCACCACGAACCGACGGCCCAGCGGGTCGTCGCGGAGCGGGCTATGAATGAGCGCTTGCAGGGCGGATGCCAGGTGCCAATCGCCTCCTATGCGGAGCACCTCCCGGGCACGGATCAGCTGTGGTTGCGCGGGCTGGTAGGCAAGCCGGATGGATCGCTTATTTTGCGGGCTGAGGCGAAAGCGACAATTACTGATGCACAGCAGCTGGGTATTCAGGTCGCGGAACAACTGCTGGAACAGGGTGCGGCTGCAATACTGGCAGCAGTCAACCTTGGCTAGCCCTCGCATACTGGTCACACGGCCCCCCGGCCAGGCTGATGATTTGTGCGCGGCACTGACGGCAGACGGCTTTATCACCCACCACCTTCCCATGCTGCAATTGGTGGCGCTGGAGAAACCGACTGCCAGCCAATCCCTGCAGCTGCGGGAACTCGACCAGTTCCAGCATATTATTTTTATCAGCGGCAACGCGGTGCGTTATGGCATGGCGTGGATAGCGCCGCACTGGCCCAGCCTGCCACGTGGGCCCCACTGGTATGCGGTTGGCGCCGCCACCGCACGCCAGTTGTTGTCCTATGGTATCAGGGCTTGTTCCCCGGTCAGTGACATGACCAGTGAGGGCTTGTTGGCACTGCCGCAACTCCAGCAGCTGGCGGAGCAGCGGGTGCTTCTGGTCAAGGGAGAGGGTGGACGCGGCGCGTTGGCGGCAGAGCTGGGCCGCCGCGGAGGGCGGGTCGAGGAGCTGATCTGCTATCGTCGGATAAGCCCTGAAATGCAGCCTGGCGAAGTGGCCAGCCATTTGCTGCAGTGGGATATCTCGCTGGTAATGATCAGTAGTGGAGAGGGCCTTGCTAATATGCTGGCATTGCTTAGCCCGGCAGAAACTACTAAGTTTAGCCATATCACCTTTTTGGTGCCGTCGCCCCGGGTTGCCGAAATTGCCCGCCAGGCTGGTTTCAGCTCGGTGGTGATCGCAGAAAATGCCTCGGATAGCGCGATGTTGCGCGCCCTGGCGGCCTGGCAAACCACCGTTGGAGAGTGACGAGTGAGTGATCAGCAAGACAAGAACACCGAGCAGCAGGCACAGGAAACCGCCGCGGCTGGAGAAAATATGCAGGCCAGCGCGGAGCCCGGGGATACAGTCGCCACAACCCCTGTGCCGGCTGACCCTGTGCCGGCAACAGCGGCTCCCGCAGCAAAGGGTTCTTCCGGTGTGGCCTGGCTGGCGCTGCTAGTCGCGCTGGCCGGAGCAGCGGGGTTGGGCTGGTCAATCTGGGAGCAGCGCCAGCAGTCTCCCGATCCGGAGGTTGCCGGTATCACCTCGCGCCTGCAGGCGCTGGAAGCCAGTGCAGGGCGCGAAATCCCGGACCTGGACGCCGCCACCCGCCAATGGCAGGCGCAGCTCGAAACGGCGTTGCAGGAAATAAAGTCGGGCTCCGGCGACCTGGAAAACCAGACCCGGGAGTTGGCGCAGGCACTGGCAACGGTCGAGGCCCGGATGTCCGAGCAAAGCGAGGAACTCACCCGGTACGGCGCCAATGACCGGGAGGACTGGTTGTTGGCGGAGGTACAGTATCTGCTGCGTATGGCTAACCAGCAGCTTTTGATGGCCAACGATGCAGATGCCGCCCAGGCCCTGTTGAACAGTGCCGACAAGATCCTGCTGGATCTGGACGATGTTCGCTTGCACGATGTGCGCGCCGCGGTGGCGACTGACCTGGCGGAAGTGCGGGCAATTGCGCGGGTCGATGTTGAAGGCCTTTACCTGCGTCTTGCTGCCCTGGTAGACCAGGCGGGTAAGCTCGCGATTTTCGAGTTGCCGGAAATCGAGGCCCGCCCGGCGCCGGCGCCGGCGGATGACTGGCAGGCGCGACTGCGGCAGGGTTACGAGGCGGCGCTGGCCAAGTTGTCGGACTACATTATTATCCGCCGCCGCGACGAACCGATGCAGGCTCTTATGGACCCCCAGTGGGAGGGCCTTGTGCGTCAGAATCTGCGCATGCTGCTGGAGCAGGCGCAAATAGCCCTGTTATCGGGAAATCAGCCGCTTTATCGCGATAGCCTGGAGCGGGCGCAGCACTGGGTGCGGGAATTTTTTGAGTCGGATGAGGCGGCTGCGCGGGCCATGTCCAGAGAGATTAGCACGCTGGCGAATGCCGATGTCGCCACCACCCTGCCCGATATCTCGGACTCGGTCGGGGCGATGGATGCGGTCATGAAGCAGCGTCAGCAGCCGGCAGGCCTGGAGTAGAGCATGCGCAAGTTATTTGCCCTGGTCCTGATCGCCCTGCTGCTTGGCGTAGGTGTAGTCGCACTCATCGAAACCGATCCGGGATATGTACTGCTGGCCTACGGGGATTACACCCTCGAGTCCAGTCTCTGGGTGGGCCTGGTTTTGCTGGTTTTATTCACCGGGTTGCTATACCTGTTGATCGCGCTGTTGCGTGGCCTGCTGGGCGGGCAGAAATCACTGTCCAGCTGGCTGAGTTCGCGTCGGGCGCGCAAGTCAACGCGGCTGACGGACCGCGGCCTGGTCAACTATATCGAAGGTAACTGGTCCAAGGCGCGGCGCGAACTCCTGCAGGGCACTCGCAGCAATGATGCTCCGCTGGTCAATTACCTGCTGGCCGCGCGGGCCAGTGCGCAACTGGGTGAGTCTGAAAAGACCGAGCAGCAACTGCTGGCTGCGGAGGAGTCCAGTGGTGCCACCAAAACGGCTGTTGACCTGGCCCGGGCCGAGATCCAGGTTCAGGCGGGCAAGTACCAACAGGCCATAGCGACGTTGCAGGACGCCAGACGCAGCCCCGGTCGCTACCCGCAGGCGCTGAACCTGTTGCAGCGGGCATATACCGGCCTGGGTGATGCAGCCGGGCTGGCAGAACTTCTGCCATTGATGAAAAAACACCGGGTACTGAACATTGATGAGTTGCAGCGGCTTGAATCCGAGACCTACGGCATGCTGCTGCAGCAGGCCGCCGACCCCGCCCGCGGCGCCACCGTGGATACACTGTGTGATGCCTGGCACAAGATGCCTGCTGTAGTGCATAACGACGCAATGATGGTCCGATCCTATGCGGCGTCACTGGTCACCCTGGGAGGTCATGCCCTGGCCGAGAAGACCATTCTGCGTGCGCTCAAGCACGGTTGGGATCCGCAGCTGGTACGTATTTATGGCTACGTGGAGAGCGAAAACCCGCGCCGCCAGTTGGCCCAGGCGGAGGGCTGGCTGGCCGATCACCCCGAGGACCCGCAGTTGTTCCTGTGCCTGGGCAGGTTGGCTGCGCGGGATAAGCTTTGGGGCAAGTCGCGGGATTATTTTGAGAAGAGCTATCGCCTGGAACGCAGCTCCGAGGCGTGTGCGGAGTTGGGGCGCCTGCTCAGCGCAATGGGGCAGGCCAACGTGGCCGCCGCCTATTATCGCGAGGGGTTGCTGTTGCAGGAGAACCATCTGCCGCAACTGCCCCGTCCGGAAAAAATGGTCCCCGACCAGCGTTTGCTGACGCGTGGGTGATTGCCAGGCAGCATTGGGTTGTACCGCTGCGCGCTGCCTATAGTTCGATACCCAACTCGTCCCATATTGCGTCGACGCGTTGTTTGACCTCGGGGGCCATGGCAATGGGTTCCCCCCACTCACGCTCGGTTTCACCGGGCCATTTGTTGGTGGCATCAAAACCGACTTTTGATCCAAGGCCCGCAACCGGCGAAGCGAAATCCAGGTAATCAATCGGCGTGTTGTCGACGAAGACACTGTCTCGCCTTGGGTCCATGCGAGTGGTCATGGCCCAGATCACGTCTTTCCAGTCCCGTGCATTGACGTCCTCGTCGGTGACGATAATAAATTTGGTATACATGAACTGGCGCAGGAAAGACCATATACCCAGCATGACCCGCTTGGCATGGCCCGGATACTCCTTGCGCATTGTCACGACCGCCATGCGGTAGGAGCAGCCTTCCGGTGGGAGATAAAAATCGACGATTTCCGGAAACTGTTTCTGCAGCAGGGGAACGAAAACCTCATTGAGCGCAACTCCCAGTACCGCCGGCTCATCGGGTGGGCGCCCTGTATAGGTGCTGTGGTAAATGGGTGCTTCCCTGTGCGTGATTGCAGAGACGGTGAACACCGGAAACTGTTCCACCTCGTTATAGTAGCCTGTGTGATCGCCGAAGGGCCCTTCCTCGGCCAGTTCACCGGGCTCAAGGTAACCTTCGAGTATGTATTCTGCTGAAGCCGGCACTGTCAGCCCGTGCTCTTTGCACAGCGCGGTAAAGCACTCTGCGACTTCGGTCTTGCTGCCGCGCAGCAGACCGGCGAAGGCGTACTCCGAAATACCGTCTGGTACAGGGGTAACAGCCCCCAGCGTCGTGGCGGGGTCCGCACCAAGGGCGATCGCTACCGGGTAACGCTTGCCGGGGTGTTGCAGCTGCCAGTCGCGAAAATCCAGGGCGCCTCCGCGGTGCGACAGCCAGCGCATAATCAGCTTATTACGACCAATCAATTGCATACGGTAGATACCGAGATTGAGACGCTCCTTGCCCGGCCCGCGAGTAATCACCAGGGGCCAGGTCACCAGGGGTGCAGCGTCTCCTGGCCAGCAGGTCTGGATTGGCAGCTGGTAGAGGTCGACGTCATCCCCCTCTTGCGCGTGATACTGGCAGGGTGGATTGCGAACGGTCTTCGGCGCCATGTTCAGCACCTGCTTCAGTACCGGCGCCTTGCTCCACGCATCGCGCATGCCCTTGGGTGGGTCAGGTTGTCGCAGGTAGGCGAGCAATTCTCCGATTTCGCGCAGCGCGGAAACGTCTTCCCTGCCCATACCCAGTGCCACGCGTCGTTCCGTGCCGAACAGGTTGACCAGAACGGGTGTGCTGAAGCCGCGGGGGTTTTCGAACAACAGTGCGGGACCGCCCCGCCTGAGCGTGCGATCGGCGATCTCGGTCATTTCCAGGACAGGGTCTACCTCGGCCTTGACGCGAACCAGTTCGCCGCGCTGTTCCAGCTCGGCCATAAAATCCCGGAGATCTGTATATTTCACGCCTTGGGCCCCATCTCTCTATTGCGCAGCAAACGGCACAGAAAATAGTATCGACAGGGACAGTACACGTTGGGCCGGGTACGCGCAATCGCGCGTACCCGCTGGGAGGGGAGCTACGCTATTTGCGCTTCATGGACATGAAGAACTCTTCGTTCGTTTTTGTGTCCTTGAGTTTGTCGGACAGGAACTCGATTGCACCGAGATCCTCCATGCCGTGCAGCAATTTGCGCAGGATCCACATACGCTGCAGTTCGTCCTCGGCGGTCAGCAGTTCCTCGCGCCGGGTGCCGGAGCGGCGGATATTGATCGCGGGGTAAACACGTTTCTCGGCAACCTTCCGGTCCAGGTGCAGTTCCATGTTACCCGTGCCTTTGAATTCCTCGTAGATAACCTCATCCATCTTGGAGCCGGTATCGACCAGGGCAGTGGCGATGATAGACAGGCTGCCGCCTTCCTCGATATTTCGGGCCGCGCCAAAGAATCGCTTGGGGCGCTCCAGGGCGTGGGCATCGACACCACCGGTCAGTACCTTGCCGGAGCTGGGAATGACGGTGTTGTAAGCACGGGCAAGGCGCGTTATGGAATCCAGCAGGATGATGACATCCTTCTTGTGTTCGACCAGGCGCTTGGCCTTTTCGATGACCATGTCGGCCACCTGCACGTGGCGCGAGGGTGGTTCGTCAAAGGTGGATGCGACCACTTCCGCACCGCGAATACCGACTGAACGCTGCATCTCTGTCACTTCTTCCGGGCGCTCATCGATGAGCAATACGATGATGTAACACTCCGGGTTGTTGGTAATGATTGCCTGGGCGATGTTCTGCATCATGATGGTTTTACCGGCCTTGGGGGGCGCTACCAGCAGGCCGCGTGCGCCCTTGCCGATAGGTGCCACCAGGTCGATTATCCGGCCGGTAAGGTCTTCGGTGCTGCCGTTACCGGTTTCCAGGGTCAGCCGCTCGTTCGGGAACAGCGGGGTAAGGTTCTCGAACAGGATCTTGTGCTTGGAGTTCTCGGGCTTGTTGAAATTGATCTCGCTGACCTTCAGCAGGGCAAAGTAACGCTCACTGTCTTTTGGTGGGCGGATCTTGCCGGAAATAGAGTCGCCGGTGCGCAGGTTGAAGCGGCGAATCTGGCTGGGAGAAACGTAAATGTCATCGGGGCCTGCCAGGTAAGAACTGTCGGCCGAGCGCAGGAAACCGAAGCCGTCCTGCAGTATTTCCAATACCCCGTCGCCGGAAATATCTTCCCCACTTTTGGCGTGGCGCTTCAGGATGGCAAAAATAATGTCCTGTTTACGCGAGCGAGCCATATTGTCCAGGCCCATCTCTTTGGCAATATCAATGAGGTCCTGGGTGGATTTGGTTTTTAGGTCGGTAAGATTCATAGAGGAAGTAGCTTTGTTGTATTAGGGGGGTTGGAGTGTATGTACGGGTAGAGCAATGCCGGCGACGCCAGCGAGCGGTGTTTTAAACAAATATTGGATGGTGAGTTATTATTGGTGCACGAGGCTGTGCAACGAAAGAGAAGGTAGCATGCCCTACAGGTGTCGTCTACCGCTTTTTTCTAAAGCTGCGAGACAGTGATAACCGTGGGTTTGAGCCCGGATTGCTCCGGGCAGCCGGCCGGGCTAGACCACTTCCTGAATGAAGGCGGTCAGCTGGGTTTTGGACAGCGCACCCACCTTGGTTGCCTCGGCGTTACCGCCCTTGAACATTATCAGGGTAGGTATGCCGCGAATGCCGAACTTGGGCGGTATGTCGGGGTTGGCGTCGACATCGACCTTGCAAATCTTCAGTTTGCCGGTGTATTCAGCGGCTATCTCATCCAGCACCGGAGCGATCATTTTGCAGGGACCACACCACTCGGCCCAAAAATCCACCAGTACGGGAATGTCTGAATTGAGTACTTCCGCGTCAAATGTTGCATCGCTGACGTGTACGATCTGGTCGCTCATGGTGTTCTCCGGTTGCTCTGCGGACCACTTGCCCGCGGGTTTTAAGGTGGACAATCATACCACCGAACTATTGGCGTACAACCGCGCGGGTAGAGTTTTTCGGAATGCTCATATGTCCGCCTGGCATATCTGAAAAAACCAGCGAACGACTTGGCAATAGCCTTGTCTCACAGGTGGTAGTAGTCTCCTACCGGTCAAGAAAACACAACAGCAAACAGGTGAAGCAGTCGTGTCATTAAAGAAAGTCGTCGTAATTTCTGTCATTGCAGCCGCCATTGGCGCCTGGTTCTACCTGGACCTGGGCAGCTACCTGCAATTTGACACGCTTCAGGAGAGGGTTGGCGAACTGCGGGCCTGGTACGCGCAGAACCCGCTGCTGGCGGGCCTGGCCTACTTCACCCTGTACGTGGTGGTCACCGCGCTGTCGGTGCCCGGGGCGGCGATCATGACGCTGGCGGGCGGCGCCCTGTTCGGCTTTTGGTATGCACTTCTGCTGGTGTCTTTCGCCAGCAGTATCGGTGCGACCCTGGCCTTCCTGGTGTCGCGCCTGCTGCTGCGCGATTGGGTACAGGACAGGTTTGGCCGGCAATTGCGCGCCTTCAATGAGGGGTTTGAGAAGGATGGCGCCTTTTACCTGTTTTCCCTGCGACTGGTGCCTATCTTCCCCTTCTTTGTGATCAACCTGCTGATGGGGCTGTTACCGATCAGGACCTGGCGCTACTACTGGGTGTCCCAACTGGGTATGTTGCCCGCCACTGCAGCCTACGTGAACGCGGGAACCCAGCTGGGCGAACTCGATTCACCTGCGGGGATCATCTCGCCGGCCCTGTTGGGGTCCTTTGTGCTGTTGGCCGTGTTTCCACTGCTGGCCAAATGGCTGCTCGGCCTGATCCAGCGGCGTCGTGTTCTGGCGCCGTACCCGCGCCCGCGCAGTTTTGATACCAATGTGATTGTTATCGGCGCCGGTTCGGCGGGTTTAGTCGCCGCGCTGATAGCTGCAACGGTCAAGGCCAAGGTTACCCTGATCGAACGCCACAAAATGGGGGGCGACTGCCTCAACACCGGTTGCGTACCCAGCAAGGCGTTCATTCGCTCCGCCCGCATAGCCGAGTATGCCCGGCGGGCTCCGGAGTATGGGCTGGAGCCCATGCCGGTGGAGGTGAACTTTCGCGAAGTGATGGAGCGTGTGCAGGCAATCATCAAGACCATCGAGCCGCATGACTCCGTGGAACGCTTTACCTCACTGGGAGTGGACTGTGTGCAGGGGGATGCGCGCATCCTGTCACCCTGGGAGGTGGAGGTCAACGGTGCGACCATTTCCGCACGCAATATTATTATCGCCAGTGGAGCCAGGCCCCGGATCCCCGATATAGCGGGCCTGGAGGCACTGGATTACCTCACCTCCGATACAGTGTGGGAGATCCGTGAGGCGCCAAAGCACCTGCTGGTTCTCGGGGCCGGTCCTATCGGCTGCGAGCTCGCCCAGGCGTTTGCCCGCCTCGGTACCCGGGTAACACTGGTTACTCATGCCGCCCGCATCCTGCCGCGCGAGGACATGGAAGTGTCGGCCGCGGTGGCCGCGACCCTGGTATCCCATGGCATGACCTTGCACACGGGTTATGAGCCGCTGGAGTTCCGCCAGGAAACCGACGGTCAGAAGGCCACGTTCAACACCGCTGATGGGCAACGCGAAGTGGCCTTTGACAGAATACTGGTGGCGGTCGGGCGCCATGCGAATGTAGAGGAGATGGGCCTGGAGGCGCTGGAGATTCCGCTGACGGCGACGGGCACCGTGGTTGTGGACGAGTACCTTCGCACCCGGGTGCCTACAATATTTGCCTGTGGCGATGTGGCCGGGCCTTACCAGTTCACCCACATGGCGAGTCACCAGGCCTGGTACGCTACCGTCAATGCCCTGTTCGGCCGCTTCCGCAAATTCAAGGTGGATTACTCGATAGTGCCCTGGGCGACATTTACCGACCCCGAGGTAGCGCGGGTTGGGCTGAATGAGCAGGATGCCCGTGAGCAGGGCATCGAGTATGAGGTAACCCGCTATGACATCGATGACCTGGACCGCGCCATCGCCGATGGCGAGGCCCACGGTTTTATCAAGGTCCTTACCGTGCCCGGTAAGGACCGCATTATCGGGGCGACAATCGTGGGCTACCACGCTGCTGAACTACTGGCGGAGTTTGTGTTGGCGATGAAGCACGGCATTGGCCTGGGCAAGATCCTGGGCACTATCCATGTCTACCCCACCCTGGGCGAGAGCAACCGTTTCCTGGCCAGCGAATGGCGCAAGGCTCGCAAGCCGGAGCAGCTGCTGTCCTGGGTTGAACGTTATCATCGCTGGTGCCGGAGTTAATGCGCAGCTGATCGGCCGCTGCAGGAATGCTAAAGTATTCGCTGTTAACAGCACTGCCGGGGGCCGGGCGGCGGCTGGTTGAACAATTGATCCCATCACATTAAGGAGGCGAAAAAATGAGCAAGGTTGCAGTAGTGCTGTCGGGATGTGGCGTTTATGACGGCGCGGAGATCAATGAGGCGGTGTTGAGCCTGTTGTGCCTCGAACAGCAGGGCGCCAGTTATCAGTGTTTTGCGCCCGATATACAGCAGATGCACGTCATCAACCACTTGAGTGGCGAGGCGGAAGCCGGGGAAACCCGCAATGTGCTGGTGGAGGCCGCGCGAATTGCCCGCGGCAATATCAAGGACCTGGCGAGCCTGGAACCGGGGGAGTTCGACGCCCTGCTGGTGCCCGGCGGATTCGGGGCTGCCAAAAATCTTTGTAACTTCGCGGTGGCTGGCGCGGAAATGGAAGTGCAGGCGGATTTTCTGCAAATCGCCAGGGGGTTTCACCAGGCAGGCAAGCCGATAGGCCTGATCTGTATAGCACCGGTAATGGCCGCGGCTATCTGTGGTGAGGGTACCCGCTGCACCGTCGGTAACGATGCCGACACCGCCGCGGCGATAGAGGCCATGGGCGGCGTACACCAGGACTGTCCGGTATCAGAGGCCAGGGTTGATAGTGAGCGCAAACTGGTAACGACCCCGGCCTATATGCTGGCGGGCAGCGTGGCGCAGGCCTATGGCGGGATCAGTGAGTGTGTAAAAGAGGTACTGGCCCTGGCGTGAGGCAGCCTGTGCCTGATGACTGGTCGGTCTACATCCTGCGCTGCGCTGATGGCAGCCTGTACACGGGGGTGGCAAAAGATCTCAACAAGCGACTGCGACAACACAATGGTCAGTTGGCGGGCGGGCCCAGATATACCAGTGGGCGCCGGCCGGTAGAATTGCTGTGGAGTGCCCTGGCGCCCGATCGCAGTGCGGCCCAGCAGCGCGAGGCGGCCATCAAGAAACTGGACCGGGCGGACAAACTGCGCCTGGTCGGGCGCTAGCGCGGCCAGTGGCGGGTCATGAGCCCGTCATTTCCTCCAGCGCTTGTTGCTGTTCCAGCCAGTCCTCCTCCAGTGCAGCAGCCTCTGCTTTCAGCTCAGCCTCCCGCTTTAGCAGATCTGCCAGATCCTGTTTGCGCCCCTCCATATAAAGGTCGGTGTCGCTGAGCTGCGTTTGCAGCTGGGCCTGTTCCGCCTCCACCGCACTCATTTGCGTCTCGGTTTTTTCGATACTTTTTTGCAGCGGGCGCAATTTTTCCCGTTGGGCAGCGGCGCTCTGGCGCTTTTCCTTGCGCGAACTGTCTGCCGGGGCAACATCGGTGCGTTCGACCTGTTTGTAACTGGAAAGAATCCAGCGCTCGTAGCCCTCCAGGTCATCGGTGTAGGTTTCTACCCGTCCGTCGTGTACCAGCAACAGCTCATCAACCGTATTGCGCAGCAGGTGTCGGTCGTGGCTGACCAGTATCAGCGCGCCCTCGTAGGCTTGCAGCGCCACCTCCAGCGCATGGCGCATATCCAGGTCAAGGTGGTTGGTGGGTTCGTCCAGCACCAGCAGGTTGGGCTTTTGCCACACTACCATCGCCAGGGCCAATCGGGCTTTTTCGCCGCCCGAGAAGGGGGCGATCTGGCTGGTGGCGGCATCGCCCCGAAAATTGAAGCCTCCCAGGAAATCCAGGATCTCCTGCTCCCTGGCTTCCGGGCTCAGTCGTTGCAGGTGCAGCACCGCACTGGCCTTTAAGTCCAGGGCTTCCAGCTGCTGTTGGTCAAAGTAGCCGATACTGCAGTGCTCTCCCGCCGCCCGCTCACCTGCCAGCAGGGGCAGGTCACCCACCAGGCTCTTCAGTAAGGTTGATTTGCCCGCGCCGTTTTTGCCCAGCAACCCGTAGCGGCTGCCAGGTCGCAAGTGCAGCTCTACGCCGGCCAGTATGGCGTTGTGGCCGTAGCCCAGCCCGGCCCCGTCAAGACGCAGCAGGGGGTCACTGCTCCTGGCCGGTTCCGGGAAACTGAAGTCGAAAGGGGAGTCTATATGTGCCGGCGCCAGTGCCTGCATACGCTCCAGTTCCTTCAGCCGGCTCTGGGCCTGTCTTGCCTTGGTGGCCTTGTAGCGAAAGCGCCGCACGAAGTCGTCAATTTCCGCTATCCGGCGCTGCTGTTTCTCGTAACTGGCCTGCTGGTTGGCCAGGCGCTCGGCCCGCTGCTGTTCGAAGTCGGAGTAATTGCCCTTGTAGGCCTGTAACTGCTGCCGTTCGATGTGCAGGATACGTTCACAGGTGGCATCGATAAAATCCCGGTCGTGGGAGATCATCAGCAGGGTGCCCGGGTACTGCTGCAGCCATTGTTGCAGCCACAGCGTAGCGTCCAGGTCCAGGTGGTTGGTGGGCTCATCCAGTAACAGCACATCGGAGGGCGTCATCAGCGCCCGCGCCAGGTTGAGCCGAATCCGCCAACCGCCAGAAAAATCACTGACGGGTCGGGCAGATGCATTCTCGGCAAAACCCAGCCCCTGCAGCAGGCGCTCGACCCGGCGCTCAGCGCTGTATCCGTCTATTTCATCCAGTTTGCTGTGAACGGGGGCTGCTGCCTCGAACTGGCCCGCGCTTTCCAGGCGCTCGAGTTGGTCGCGCAGCGTTGCCAGGGTGCTGTCGCCGCGCCAGATATACTCGCCGGCGCGCATATCCGAGGCGTGTACCTCCTGGGCCATGTGGGCGATGCGAAGCCTGGACATACCCTCGATATCACCGGTATCAGCCGCCAGCTCACCCAGTAACAGAGAGAACAGGGAGGACTTGCCACTGCCGTTGGCACCAATCAGGGCCAGCCGCTGCCCCGGCTGCATCGTGATGTTGGCATCCTGCAGCAGCAGTTTGGCGCCCCGACGCAGGCTTATGTCGCGCAATATAATCATGAGGAGGCGGATTCTACCCGCAGCGGGGTGGTTGGGCCAGAGACCCGTGTCTGGCAGCAATGTTGCGAGGTTTTTTTCGCCAAAAACCGGCGCTGGATTGGGGTGGCATAGCCAGGGGCTGGATAGTAAGATGTGCGGCCATTGTGAAGCGCTTGCTTTGCCCACGCCTCACAATGGAACTGATTTGCCGCGAGACTGTCAGTTACGAGGCACTTGGTTTATCCCGGGGAGTAAGAAGCCGCTTTGACAGGTGTACCGCGATACCCCCATTTCTCAACATTGGAAGGAATTTATGAAGAAGTACGCACTTCCGCTTGCACTGGCCGGCCTGGTCACACTGCAAGCCTGTAACCAGCAAACAGCTGAAACCGACAAACCTGCTGCCGCTGCCCCGGCCGCTGCTCCTGCCGCTGCTCCTGCCGAACTCAAGCTGGAAACCACTCAGCAGCGCCTGAGCTACGGTATAGCGCTAACCCTGGGGAATCGTATGAAGGCTGACCAGGTCCCCATGGATGTGGACGCGTTCTCCGCCGGCTTGCGCGATGCGCTCACCGGTGCCGAGCCGCGCCTGAGCGAGGAAGAGATAGGTGCCGAGATGCAGGCATACCAGGAAAAAGCCGCAGCCGAGCAACAGGCTGCACAGGCGGCCCTGGCAGAGACCAACATGGCAGCTGCAACAGCCTTCCTGGCTGAGAATGCCGCCCGTGAGGGTGTTGTTACTACTGACTCAGGTTTGCAGTATGAAGTCATAGAAGCGGGTGACGGTCCCAAGCCTGGCCCGGAGGACACTGTTGAGGTGCACTACCGCGGTACGCTGGTGGACGGCACGGAATTCGATTCATCCTACAACCGGGGCGAGACTGTCAGTTTTGGTGTTGGCCAGGTAATTCCCGGGTGGACTGAAGCTTTGCAGTTGATGCCTGTTGGGTCCAAGTACAAGCTGGCCATTCCACCGGAGCTGGGTTACGGCGCCGGTGGTGCTGGTCAGGCGATAGGGCCGAACGCGGCACTGATCTTCGACGTGGAGTTGATCTCTATCCCCACCGAGGCCGATCAGGCCGAAGCGGCGGCTGAAGGCTAAATTGCCTGGGGCGCCTGGTTTTCTACCAGGTGTCTGTGTCTGTTGTGAAGGCCGGCGATAAGCCGGTCTTCCAGCACAAACCGGTTTTCCAGCACCTCCCCCAGGGATGACAGGTCGCGCTGTACCGTTTCCGGATATGCGGCTCCGCTCCCATATTTTTCTTCGTACGCCAGAATAACTTCGGTCGTATCCCCAATGGCGGGCATCAATTGTGACGCCAGGCTGTCACTGCCGTCGGCAAAGCTCTCCGCTTCATTCAGCAATTCATGAAACACCTCGAAGTGTCCTGCCGATACGTAATCGACGAGTACACTGCACAGCATGCGTTGGCGCTGGGTCAGGGCGTCGGCCGCCGGGTCGCTATCCAGGGCGACGGCGATTTGCGTGTACTTGCCAAGCAATTCGCGTCGCTCTTTCAGCCAGCGGGTGAGCAAGTCCTCTACCGCAGCAAACTGTTCGTTGGGGTTACTATTCCTGTGTGGCATGGCATGCTTCCTGCGGTTTCACTGCGGACCGGACCACTATATGGCTGTGGGCCTGGGTCGGCAAGTTGGTAATGTTGATCATGGCGTTGCGCTCACGGATACTTGCGGAAAAATTGCCACAGGCAAACCAGGACCACCAGCGTTGCAAGGATCAGGGTCTGCTCCGGGATGCTGAGACCCATAAATGTCCACATGGTTTCCGCGCAGTTGCCATCGCCCATCATGACCAGGCTGAAGGTCTCGCTGAAAGGCAGGGTTTCCAGCATGTATTCGAGGCTGGGACCGCAGGCGGGCACCTGGTCCTCCGGCAGATGCTGCAGCCAGACGTGGCGAATGGCCACGGCACCGCCGGCCAGGGCCGCCAGGGAGCAAAGCGCCGCATAGATACGTCGCCCTGTGGCGGCGGGATTGTGCAGAGCGGCTATCAGCGCAAAGCCACCCCAAAGCACTACGAATACCCGCTGGGTCATGCACAGGGGGCAGGGGGCGAGTCCCAGAATCTCCTCGAGGTAGATGCGGGCAAACAAAATGGCGACTATTGCGGTCAGGGTGAGCCCTGCAAATACCAGTCTCGGGGAAAGGGTTTGAAGCATATTCCTGGGTTTCCTTTAGTGGCCGGTGACACCGGGTCGGGCTGGCTACGTTAGGGCCTTTTCTGAGCGAGTGCAATATTCATGGCAACTGGATTTACCCCCGACCCAGCAGCGCGTTGCCCTCTCTTTCGCTGAAGGCCTGAAGTTCAGGATAAAACTGCAGGAAAGCCGCTTCCAGCATTCCCCTGGCGGGTGCCAGGCCAGGGCCCACATCTGCCAGTGGATTGGCCCGGCGAAACCGCTGTCCAATGCGCTCGGCGCTGGCCGGCACCGTCTCCCAGTCCAGGTAAAGGCCCAGGATGTCGTGTTCTATCATCCGCGCCAGCATTCTGCGGGAGCCGTCGCTCAGGGAGTGCTGCTGGCCCTGCAGGGCGAGGTATACACGGGAATTGAACTCCGCCAGCCCGATGTCACTGTAGTTGTCCCAGTATTTGCTCAGGAAGTGATCGAAGCTCAGGTCAATCAGTATGCCTGCATAGCGGCGTAGTTCGGGGGGAAACTCACGGCGTAATTGTGTGACCACCGGGTGGCTGTCGGTATAGGCATCAATAGAGCGGTGCAGGCGCACGCCCCGCTCGATAGCGGCTGGTAATTCGCCCCTCAGCTGCCCCTTGCGGTAATCTCCTTCCAGTCCGCCCGCTACCAGTCCCTTATCCGGCCAGGCCAGGTGAAAGTGGGCCAGGAAGTTCACAGCGCGTTAAAGCGCCCGGTACTGGGCAAAGTAACTGTCCAGGTATTGCTCGAAACTGATGGCGTCGGCCTGTTCTATTTCTTGTCGGGCTTCGTTGGAGCGCATGGTCTCCGCTTCCATCGCGGCCTGCAACTGCGGGCTGAGGTGCCTGGCGCGAAAATGGTCTGCCCATTGCTCGCTGTAAGCCATGGTCAGGCGGAAAAATGGCAGATCCTGTTCGCGCATTTCCCGCAGTATACGTGCGGAGGGAGTCAGCTCCGGGTCGGCCACGGCGGCTGCCTGTTGCTGCAGGCTGGCACTGTAAAGCGAGCTGGCGTTTGCCTCGTCGAGTAAACTGGCCACCTGTCCGAGGTCGACCAGCAGTTCTCCGGCCCAGGATTTCAAAGGCATCTCGCCGGTCCCGGTTTGCAGCAGCAGGCCGGGCATCCTACCCCGGTTGACCACGGCTTCCAGGTTGGCGGCCTGGGTCGCCTGCTCCGCCTCATTGCACGGCGGGCTGTCTTCCAGCAGGCAGTAGAGCAGGAATGTATCGAGGAAGTGGATCTGGCTGGCATCGATTCCCACCGGGCAAAATGGGCTGACATCCACGCAACGAACCTCGACGTATTCGATACCGCGTCGGTGCAGGGCGCTGAGCGGGGTCTCGCCGGGCCGGGTAACCCGCTTGGGACGGATGGGGCTGTAAAATTCATTTTCAATTTGCAGCAGGCTGTCGCTCAACTGTTGGTAGTCGCCGTCCTGGCCCCGGGGAATATCGTGGTAGTCAGAATGGGGGCGCAGTATCGCGCAGCGTAAGGTTTCTATGTAGGCATCCAGATCGTTGTAGCAGACATTCAGGCTTTTCTGGGCCGCGCTGTTGTAGCCCAGGTCACCCATGCGCAGGGCAGTGCCATGGGGCAGGTGAAGGCTGCGCCCCTGTTCATCGAAGGGCACCAGTCCCGGATTGTCACGCCCCTTGAGAAAACTGGCACAAACCGCCGGTGAGGCGCCGAACAGGTAGATGAGCAGCCAGGAGTAGCGGCGGAAGTTGCGGATCAGGCCCAGGTAGCGGGTGCTGATGTAGTCGGTCAGCTCGCCCGGGCTTCCTGCCCTGCGCCAGGACTGTTCCCAGTAGGCCTGTGGCATCGAGAAGTTGTAGTGAATGCCCGCAATAGCCTGCATCAGGCGCCCGTACCTGTGCCCCAGTCCGAGCCGGTAAACGGTTTTCATGCGCGCTACATTCGAGCTGCCATAGCGAGCGACCGGAATACCCTCATCGCCGGACACGATGCAGGGCATGCTGGCGGACCACAGCAGTTCCTCGCCGAGTTCCCGATACGCGAAGCTGTGAATATTTTCCAGCGTCTCCAGGCTCTCCTCAATACCGTTGCTCACCGGTGTGATGAACTCCAGCAGTGCCTCGGAGTAGTCGGTTGTTATGGAGCCATGGGTGAGGGCTGAGCCCAGCCCGGCGGGATGCGGGGTCTGGGCAAGCTTGCCCTCGGGCGTAATGCGCAGGCTTTCTTTTTCTATGCCCCGGTTGATGGCCCTGAGCAAGGCATGGGATTCGTTATTTGCCAGTTGCTGCAGCTGTAATTGTAGTTGCGAGGCCAAGCGAAGCTCCTATGTGAGGTGGCGGGTATCGGCGACTGTTTGCGGACAGTATTCCCTGATACCCGTGGCGCCGTTGCGGGCTGACCCGGACAGTGGCCGCCAAGTGTATAGTTACCTATTGGCAGAGTACAGGCGTTGGCAGTGGCTGGCTGGGCAGCCGGGTCAGGTGATTCTGGTCATGGTTTCCTGTAGCAAGCGGCAGGCGAAGTTGCCCTGCACCTGGTCTGCCTGGCCGGTGGCCAGCATGATGCGAGATAAAAGCAGGCCGTAGCGCATCCCGGCAAAAACCACGTAGTAGTCATAGTCGCGGGCGGAAAAACCGGACGCCTGCTCCCACTGACTCACGGTTTCTTCGTAGCCGGGCAGTCCTTCCAGCCTGGGCATACCCAGGCCGTCAGAGAACGTGGCATCGAGATAGTTGAACCACGCCAGGTCCTGTACCGGGTTGCCCAGCACCGCCATTTCCCAATCCAGCACGGCGGCGATGCCGTCCAGGGAGGGTCGAAAAATAATATTGCCCAGGCGCGCATCCCCCCAGCACAGCACAGTGGGTTCTGCGGTCGGTTGGTGAGAGCGAAGCCAGTCCAGGGCGGCCTGGCAGATGGGGTGGCCACTGCCCTCCATTGCCCAGTTGAGGTAATCCTGCCAATACACCAGCTGTTGTTGCAGCGGGGTAGCGTCGGGGTCGGCCAGATGGGCAAAACCCAGTGTCGTGTAGTCAAGGCGGTGCAAGCGTCCCATGGTCTCGATCGCCGCATGCCACAGGGTCGCCCGCTGCGGCCCCGTGGTTTCATGCACCATCCAGCCGTCCATATTGTATGGCGGCATATCGCCGGGGATTGGCCCCGGGGTGTGTTTCATCAAATAGAACTGCACTCCCAGTAGCGACGGGTCCAGCTCCAGGCCACGCAACTCAGGTACCGGAATGTCGCTATTGCGCCCTATACTGGCCATGACTTCATACTGCAGGCCCAGGTCGTAGCTGGGGAACACCGGGCGCTCTATCTGCGGTTGCAGCCGCCCCACGCAGGATTCGCTGCGATCTTCACCATCCTCTCGCCAGTGCGCATCAAACAGCAGGGTCACGTTAGACATGCCGCTGGATTCAGGTATGGTTAGCTCGGGAATATCCACCGTGTAACCGCGTTTCTGCGACAGCCATGAGGCCAGTTTCTGGCGCGTTTTTTCGCGGTCTTCGACTAGTGGTGTCGGGCGTTCATTTTCCATGCTTATGCTCCGGTTGGGCTGTGCCTGGGTTCAGTATATGGTCGGCTTACCTGACGGGCCAGCAGGCGGGCGACAGGGGCCTGGTGTTGCTGCTCCCCGGTTGTCCGTGTCTGGTCCGGTTGAGAGGGCCGCCGGCCAGGTGAGGGGGAGTATTTGTCCGTCGGCTACAAGATGCTAAAGTAACGTGGGCGTTTCATTTTGTGTGACTGGGAAGTACTGCAGGCTATCGGCCCTGCCGAAGCATCAGTAACTGAAAAATTACAAATGCCACGTGCATGAACACGCGGCCAATACCGGGGGAAGTGTTTTGAGAATTACCGAATGGTTGAAAATCCTGTCGACCGAGGGCGGGTCTGACCTCTATTTGAGCACCGGCGCGCCTCCTTGCGCGAAGTTCCAGGGCCAGCTAAAGCCAATTGCAAGTGACATCATGCAGCCGGGAGAAATCAAGGGCATCGCCTATGAGATCATGGACCCCACCCAGCAGGCTGAGTTCGAACAGGAACTGGAGATGAATCTCGCCATGTCTGTCTCCGGCTTTGGCAGATTCCGGGTGAATATTTTTGTGCAGCGCAATGAGGTGGGAATCGTCGCGCGTAACATTGTGGCAGACATTCCCAGCTGGCAGGATTTGCGCCTGCCACCCATACTTACGGACGTGATGATGCGCAAGCGTGGGCTGGTGCTGTTTGTGGGGGCGACGGGGTCGGGTAAATCCACATCGCTGGCTGCCCTGATCGACTACCGCAACAGCAACAGCAGCGGCCATATTGTTACTATCGAGGACCCGGTGGAGTATGTGCATGTGCACAAAAAGTCCATCGTTAACCAGCGCGAGGTCGGGGTGGATACCCGCAGTTGGCACAACGCGTTGAAAAATACCCTGCGTCAGGCGCCCGATGTCATCCTCATTGGGGAGATTCGCGACCGGGAGACCATGGAGCATGCCATTTCCTTTGCCGAAACCGGCCACCTGTGTATCTCAACCCTGCATGCCAATAACGCCAACCAGGCGCTGGACCGGATTATCAACTTTTTCCCGGAAGACCGGCGCCAGCAGTTGTTGATGGACCTGTCGCTGAATATCCAGGCATTTGTGTCACAGCGCCTGATTCCCACGGTTGACGGCAAGCGCTGCGCCGCTATAGAAGTCCTGCTGGGTACACCTCTTATTGCCGACCTGATTCTCAGGGGCGAGCTTGACGGCGTGAAGGAGGTGATGCGCAAGTCGGAAAACATAGGTATGAAGACTTTCGATACGGCGCTGTTCGAGTTGTATCAGGAAGGGCTCATATCGGAGGAGGAGGCGGTGCGCAATTCAGACTCTGCCAACAATGTGCGCCTCAAGATCAAGTTTGCCAAGGAAAGTGGCGCCCCGGGTGCTATCGCCGGTGGGGCCGAGGCGGGTGGCCTGAGCCTTGCGGAAATAGACGAGGAAAACGGCTCCAGCATTTTTTAGCGCCGGACGGGGCGCTGTTGTTTCAGCTCTCCATCTCCGCCAGCAGTTCCACCCAGCTTTCGATATCTGAATTGCCGGCATTGGGCAGGGCTTGACCTGGCTTCCAGCACCGCCACCAGGCTACTTTTGATCAGTGCAAAGAGCTCGGCCTGGCTTAGCTGGCGCATCTTGGTTCCACTGCGGTTAACGAAAATGTAGGTGTTGTGCTCGTGATCATGTACCACGAGCTTGGCCAGCAGGGGTGTGTCCGGGTCGTGGAAGCCCAACCAGGTGCCCATGGGTTGATCGGGGTCGGCCGCCTCCAGTGCAAGGCTGCTAACCGGCGCCCGGTCTGTTTCCCGCTTGGGTTCAATCCACTCGCAGGACCCGGGGCTTGCTGTGGATCAGGGTGGCTAATGTGTGCGGCGGGTTCGCCCGGCTATTGTGTTCCGCCTTCCCTTTCTTTTTTGCGTCGCAGCGCTTCATCCCATTCACGTTGCAACTGCTCGGCTTCGAGTTCTTCAAGCCGCAACTCATTGGTCGCTTCGTCCGCCAGCTCTCCCTCACCTGTTGGCTCGAGAGTGGTTGCCTGATCCGGTGGCGCGGCCTGATCTTCCTCAAGCGTGAGGCGCTCAGGCGACTGCTGTTCACGTAGCGGCTGTTGTTTTTCCAGGCGAGCCAGGCGCGCTTCCTCGTGTCTGGCCAGGGCATTCGCATCGCCGAGCAGCTTCTCAAGCTCAGAGACCGTCTCGATGCCTGCTGCCCGTGCGAGGGAACGGCTGAAACTGGCGCCGCTGTCCAGTAGTGAAACGCTACCCGCTTCAATCATCCGGGTAAACTCATCGAGACTTTGCTGGAATACGCGAATGCCGGCCTGATTAGTGAAAAGTAGTTCTCCGGGGCCATCTACCGGTGATACCAGCCTGGCTCGCAGAGGATTGCCATCGTCATTGTCGATCAGGAACCATTGGTCGGTCCGGATAGAGTCGTGAGCCTGTTGTGCGGAAGCGTCGCTCTGGCTTGGTATCGGTATCAATTCGGTAGGCTCCAGCTCAATCGGGTGTCTGCGCAAAATCTCCATGTGGGTGTGCTCGATCAGATTGATCGACTCGTCCGTTGTATCATCGACGTTTGGCACGCTTAGTAGCCAGCGCTTGAGTTCCCGGGGCAGTCGGGTGACGGTTTCGAACAGCTGCTGGCGTCGCTGTGGCTCCTCCCCCTCGTCGGGAAGGCGCAGTGAATCGAGCAGGGTGGTGGTCGTTTCGCTCATCTGCGTCCATTGCTCGGACTCGGCGCCGAACTTCAGCAACACCAGCTGGGCACTGTCATACCAGGGACCTCGCAAAAACGCACCGATACCCTGCGGCACCCCAAATGTCTTCATTGCGGTGTTGATCATATCTGCCGCGACCCGCTTTGCCTCGGTGGTTTTGAGCCGTCCCTGCTCCGTTTCAATGGTGCGCTGGGTCATGCGACTGGCACGGGCCTGGTCGCGCTCCGTGGCAGAGATCAGGCGGCTGCATAGTGCGGCCAGATCAAAATTCTGTGTTTCGAACCAGGTGAGGGCCTCCTCGACGGTACTGAATAACTGCTTGCGCAAGCCTTCGCCAACCCGGCCCAGTCTCAACTGCCAGCCGATGGCGGCCAGTTGCATCTTGTCCAGTATCCGGTGCAGCGGGTGTGCTCCGGGTATGAGGAAGTTCGGGTCACGGATGGCCAGTGTCGCCGCGAGAGGTTTCAGCTGTCGCAACTGTGAGACCAGGGGTTCCTCAAGCGGGAATTCGTTTTCCCATTGCTTAAAGGCTTCTCCCACCCAGTTCAGTATCGCCACGTGCTCTGCCGACGGCATCGAGGTGTCGCCCATTGCCTGTGTCTGTGCGAGTACTGACTCCATCGGGGTTAGTGCAAGCCGATCAGTAGTGCGCAGGTAGTTGACCAGATCCTGCTCATCCATTGCGTGCATGCCCAGCGCCGTTGACGCCAGTCGTGGTGTAGCGATGCAGCACCGGCTCGCGCAGTGAACAGGGCAGGGGAAAATGTTCGGCAGTCAGCTTCAGTGGTTCAACTTCCAGATAATCAGGCCAATGAGGTATACCCACAAAACAACCAGTAGAGTGACTCGCAGTTTGCCTGACTTGGGGGCTTCTTCCTGACGCACTTTGGAGCTGAGATTGAACGAGCCACAGGCCGGGCAGCTGCCGTCCTGACCACTTTTTTTACCGCGGTAGCTGCAGTCTTTGCAGGTGTAGTTCATGAAGTTTAGCGTGCACTCTTCAGAAGTTGGTCGACAATGCGTTCCAGTTGCTTAAGGTTATTGCATTCCGCGCTAAAATGACAGGCGCTGAGATAGCGCGGCATTTCCGAATCCCCGCTACCCCAGACTTTGCGGGATTCGGGGTTGAGCCACAACACCTGCCGCGCACGTTGGTAAATACTCTGCATGATCTCCAGTTTGGGGTCGCCATTGTTATTTCGGGCATCCCCCAGGATGATCACGGTGGTGTTGCTGTTGATATCGTCCAGCGCCAGTCTCGCGAAATCTTCCAGGCTGCTGCCGTAATCCGTAGCGCCACCATACTTCCAGTTAACCAGTTCAATCGCTTTTTCAACCGGGTATTCGTCGAAGTAACTGCTGACCTCTCCCAGGTGGCTCGAAAATGCGAAGCTGCGTACTTTGGGTAGCACATCCTGCAGGCTGTAGAGGAACAGCAGCAGGAATTTGGCATAGGCGGCGACTGACCCGCTGACGTCGCAAACTGCCAGAATCTGTGGTTTCTCCTTTTTGGTCTGGCGCCAGTAGGTGTTAAACATGACGCCGTCGTTCGCGATGCCCCTGCGCATGGTCTTGGCCATGTTCAGTTGGCCCCGTTTGAGCTGCCTGCGCTTGCGGGAGTGGCGACTGGCGAGCTTTTTGGCCATTTTGCGCACCAGCTCCTGCACCTTGTGAAGGTACATATGCTCGATATTGTTGAGCCGGGTCTTGCTCAGGATCTCGTCCATGAACTGCCGGGTTTTGCCCTCGGCGTGCAGCAGGTACTCCCGCTCGACGTGGTTGCGCACCTCTTCACGCAGTATGTCCCGGTAGCGTTGCAGTTCGAGCAGCGCGGGGCTGTCCTCGCGCTCCAGCGCTATCACCGCGCTGCGCAATTGCTCTTCGCCCATGGCATCGAGAATCTTGCGGGTAAACTGGCCCTTCTGGGTGAACATCTGGATCTGACTGAGACCGACGCTATCAGCGGCGTTGCCGATAGCGACGGTTAGCTCGTTGCGGTCGTTGTTCACCAGGCTTTGCATCAACTGCGAATCCAGCAGTGCCGCTATATCCGGATTATCCGCAGCCGCACTTGCCAGCAGTGAATCATCCCCGGCGGACGGGGACTGGGCCGGATCGCCGGCCGCCGGATCGCCGGCCGCGGGGTCGCCCGCCGCCGTGTCTTCGGTGGCAGTAGCATCGCCGGATTCTGTGTCCACAGGCTGTTCAGGGCGGGAAAAATCGGACAGGCGCTGGTAAAAGTAGCGGTCAAAGCAGGCGAGGAATACCGCCTCTTCCTCCGGGGTTTTGGCCAGTGTCATTGCCAGCCCATCGCGCAGCAGATTGCGGTCGGCATAGCCAAGGGTTGTCGCTACGGTCATTGCATCCAGCGTTTCCGCAGGCGATACCCGCACATCGTGGGTGCGCAGAACCTGAATGAAGCTGACGAGATTCGACTGCATGACCGCCTCGTGAGGTTAGTTTTGACTTATCAGGGCGCGCAGTTCGGCGTCGGCGGCCTCTATGTCGTCCTCGAATTTCAGCAGGACGTTGAGAGTGCTTCGCACCAGTTCCTCATCGAGTTGGCCGGCGTGCAGCAGCAGCAGGCTGCGCGCCCAGTCGATGGTTTCAGATATGGCCGGTGACTTTTTCAGGTCCAGCTGGCGCAGCGAGTGGACGAACTCCACCAGTTGATGGCGCAATTGTGCATCAACATTGGGCACCCTGCTGCGCACGATGCGCTCTTCCAGCTCCACCGTCGGGAAGGGAATATACAGGTGCAGGCAACGTCGCTTGAGGGCGTCGGAGATATCCCGGGTGTTATTGCTGGTGAGAAAGACCATGGGTGAGGTGCGGGCCTTGATGGTACCGATCTCGGGAATGGACACCTGGTAGTCCGACAATATCTCCAGCAGCAGTGACTCAAACTCGTAATCAGACTTGTCGATCTCGTCGATGAGCAGGATCGCGCCGCGCTCCTGCTGCATGGCCTTCAGCAAGGGGCGCGGCTCAAGAAAGTCTTCCGAGTAAAAAATGTCGCCAAACTGGTGCAGGCGTTCTACTGACTCGGCCAGGCCCTTGGCACCTTTCAGCAGGTCACCGAGTTTTTCTTTAAGTACCTGGGTGTAAAGTAACTGCTTGCCATACTTCCATTCGTACAGGGCCTTCGCCTCGTCCAGCCCCTCGTAACATTGCAGCCGGATGAGTGGCAGGTCCAGCAGCTCGGCGGTGGTTTTGGCCAGCTCGGTCTTACCGACACCGGGTGGTCCCTCCACCAGGATAGGTTTGCGAAGCTGGAATGCCAGGAACACGGCAGTGGCGATCTTTGTGCTGCAGATATAGCCGAAAGATTCAAAGCCCTGTTCGATTTTTTGCACGGATGCCAGTTGGGGAAAATCGTCTATTTGCACCGGG
Source organism: uncultured Gammaproteobacteria bacterium (assembly GCA_963765545.1). Taxonomy (GTDB): domain Bacteria; phylum Pseudomonadota; class Gammaproteobacteria; order Pseudomonadales; family Halieaceae; genus JARRPM01. The sequence continues at coordinate 751,197 of CAVXWW010000008.1, forward strand.
GTATCTCTTAAGAAGGCAGACTATTGTACATGTTAGTGCGCACCGGGGTCAGTGCGGGGAGCCAGGAGACCGTGGCACGCTAGCCGCCGGTAGTGTTCATAAAGCGGACAATCTGGGGCTTGGCAGCATTATCGAAATGATGGCGCTCGGGCTTTATGGCCATTGCCTGGACAATCGTGGTCTTCAGTAGATCCGGGGTAAAGTCCGGGCTGCGCAATACGGCGCGCAGATCTACCGAGTCTTCATTGCCAAGGCATAGTAACAGGCGGCCTTCAGCGGTGACCCTGACCCGGTTGCACAGGTGACAGAAGTTATTGCTGTGAGGCGAAATGAAGCCCAGCCGGGTCTCGCTGCCGGGCAGGCTGTAATAGCGTGCCGGGCCCTCGTTGCCGGCCGGGTCCCCCAGGGAATGCATACTGTAGCGCCGACCGATCATGCCGCGCAGCTCGTCGCTGCTGCAGAAACTGAGTACCCGGTCGTGCTCCACAATTTGCCCCAGGGGCATTTCCTCAATAAAGGCAATGTCAATGCCGCGACGGTAGGCAAAATCCACCAGGTCCAGTACCTCGTCCTCATTGCGGCCCTTGAGTATTACGGCATTGAGCTTGATACGCTCAAAACCGCAGCTGATAGCGGTTTCGATACCTGCCAGCACCTGGTCCAGGTTGCCGTGGCGGGTCAATTGGCGAAAGCGGCGGTGCTGCAAGCTGTCGAGGCTGATGTTGATGCGTTTGACGCCGCAGTCGTGCAGGCTGGGTGCCATTCGCTGCAATTGGGAGCCGTTGGTCGTCAACACCAGCTGGTCCAGCCCCGCCAGCTGTCCCAGGCGCCTGACCAGGGAGAGTATGTCGGTGCGAATGAGAGGCTCACCACCGGTCAGCCGAATTTTGCTCACCCCCAGCTCGGTAAATGCCTGGGCCACCTGGAAATGTTCCTCCAGGGTCAGCACCTGTGGTTTGGGCACAAAGACCATCTCTTCGGCCATGCAGTAAACGCAGCGAAAGTCGCAACGGTCCGTTACCGACAGGCGCACGTAATCAACGTGGCGCCCGAAGGTATCTATTAGTTCTGGAGGGAGATTCGGCATGGTAGCGGCAGTGTAGTCCTTATACTTGCCCGACTCTACCTCGCTGCGCCCACACCTGTCTGGGACCCGCTGCTGAGAAATCGGGAGCCGGGGTGGCTGCGCCGGGCTTTACAGTGCCTGGCGGCTGCGACAGGATATAGCCTGTAACAGAGTCTGCCGGAAATCGGGCGGTCGATAAACAGGTGGGAGACCCAAGTGATGCCGGCGGTGCGAAGATTAGCTCTCTGGGCGGGGCCGATAGTAGCGATGGCGACCGCTGGCAGCCTGCATTCAGCTGGCTACGGTAGCGATACAGCCACCGTTGGCTTTGTCGCTATGCTGTGTGTGATCTGGTGGGTGTTTGAACCCATCCCTATCCCGGTTACGTCATTGTTACCCCTGGCGGTACTGCCCTTGTTTGGCGTACTTACCCCGGCAGAGGTCGGCCAGGCCTACGGCTCGCCCCTGATTCTGCTGTTGCTGGGCGGTTTCCTGCTGTCCAAGGCGATGGAGCACTCCGGGGCCCACCGGCGGATTGCCCTGGGGATGGTGAGCCTGTTCGGCGCGAGCAGCGGCCGTCGCCTGGTGTTGGGTTTTATGAGCGCCTCGGCATTACTGAGTATGTGGATATCCAATACCGCGACCACCCTGATGCTGCTGCCCGTGGTACTGGCGGTGCTGGATGCCAGCAAGCACAAGACAGAACTGGCGGTGCCGTTGTTACTGGGCGTCGCTTACGCGGCCAGCGTAGGGGGGGTGGGTACACCGATCGGCACTCCCCCCAATCTTATTTTCATGCAGGTTTTCCAGGAGACCACGGGCCGGGTAATCAGCTTCAGCCAGTGGATGGCCTGGGCACTGCCCGTGGTCATCCTGATGATACCGCTCATGGCCCTGGTGCTTACCCGAAATTTGCGCGGCGCTATCGAAGTGGAGCTGCCGGCGGTGGGACGCTGGCGCGCGGAGGAACGCCGGGTAATGGTGGTATTCGGGCTGACTGCCCTGGCATGGATGACCCGGGGAGAACCTTTTGGCGGTTGGTCCGCCTGGTTGGGTATGCCCCAGGCCAATGATGCATCGGTTGCATTGCTGGCGGTGGTCGTGATGTTTCTGGTGCCGGATGGCAAGGGGCAGCGCCTGTTAACCTGGGAGCGGGCCAGCACCATCCCCTGGGGCGTGCTGCTGCTGTTTTCCGGGGGGATATGCCTGGCCCGGGGATTCGTCAACTCCGGTCTCAGTGAGCTGATGGGCCTCTGGTTGTCGGGGATGACTGCTATTCCAACCTTCGCCCTGATTCTGGTTGTCTGTCTGGCGGTCAGCCTGATGACCGAAACAACGTCCAATACTGCCAGCACTACCCTGCTGATGCCGGTGTTGGCAGCGGCTGCGATTGCCGCGGATATACCGCCGGAAATGATTATGGTGCCCGCTGCGATGAGTGCCAGCTGCGCTTTCATGCTGCCGGTCGCCACAGCGCCCAATACCGTGGTTTACGGTAGTGGGCTTATCACCACGGCCCGCATGGCCCGCGAGGGAATATTCCTGAACCTGCTGGGAGCCGCTGTGATCAGCGGCGTGTGCTACCTCACGCTGACCTGAGTCCAGCGTCAGCCGCCGGCCCCAGGTTCGCTAGAGCAGGGCCATCATGGTTTCGGCGGAGCTCACATCCACCCCTGCGCCGGGCTCCACATTCAGGTGGGTGACCGTGCCGTCATCAACCAGCATGGCAAAGCGCTGGCTGCGCGTACCCAGGCCAAAGCCCCTGCCGTCCAATTCCAGCCCCAGGGCCGCGGTAAAGTCGCCGTTGCCATCCGCCAGCATCAGCAATTCTTCTGCATTCTGCGCCTGGCCCCAGGCGCCCATCACGAAGGCGTCGTTGACCGACATACAGGCTATCGTGTCGACACCCTTTGCCTTTATCTTGTCGGCGTTTACCACGTAACCTGGCAGGTGAGTGACGCTGCAACCCGGCGTGAATGCACCGGGAACCGCAAACAGCAGTACTTTTTTACCGGAAAAAATATCATCTGTGCTGATATCAGTGGGCCCTTTTTCGCCCATGATTTTCAGGGTGGATGCGGGGATCTTGTCGCCAACGGTAATGGCCATGTTACGCTCCTTGCTAAGCAGGTGATCGGATGACGGGGAATAATAGCAGATGAGCCGGGGGATGCACTGTCCGTTGTGCAATGGATCTTCGGTCGAGGCCTACCATGAAGACAGGCGCCGCCCCTACCTGTGTTGTAGCACCTGTAACCTGGTGTTTGTGCCCCCGGCCAACTACCTGGACCGGGCGGCCGAACGGGCAGAATACGACCTGCATAAGAACCGCGTCGATGACAGTGGCTACCGGGTATTTCTATCGCGGCTGGCACAGCCTATGGTGGCGCGCCTGGCACCGGGCGCCAGTGGTCTCGATTTTGGCTGTGGTCCGGCCCCCGCATTGGCATGTATGCTGCGCGAGGCGGGCTTCACGGTGGCCCTGTACGACAGTTTTTATTTCCCGGACGGCGCCGCGTTAAGCGGTTCATACGATTTTATTTGCGCTACCGAAGTGGTGGAGCACCTTCACCATCCTGGCGCCGAACTGGACCGTCTTTGGGCATTGCTGGAACCTGGTGGCTGTCTGGGTATTATGACCAAGCTGGTGCGCGACAGGGCCGCATTTGCCACCTGGCATTACAAGAACGATCCTACCCACGTGTGTTTTTTCAGCAGCCAGACCTGGCAGTGGTGGGCGCAGGAGCAGGGGGCCGCGCTGGAAATTATCGGCGCCGACGTGATCCTGCTGGGGCCCAGGCAGTGACTTATTGCTCGGCCTGTTGCAGCAGGCTGGTATAGATGCTCTCGCAATCCCGGTAGAAACTGAGCTCCTTGTCTCCCAGATAGGGGGCCACCATCGTCATAAGTTGCAACACACCCTGGTGAATAGTGATTTCCGGGGGCCTGTCGTCGTGCAGCAGCTGGTCGTAGTTGAACCAGAACGTGAGGGTGAGCGTCATGTTGTCGACCAGCCCCAGTAATTGCTGGTCGCGGGCAGCTATGACCTCATTTTGCAGCAGGTTTTCACAGATCGCGAACAGGGCTGCGCGCTTCAGCTGGATCAGGCGCTTGAAGCTCTTCCTGATATCCGGGTAGCGCTGCAAAATATCGTCCAGGTTGTAGTACAAAAAGCGGTACTGGTACATCTCTTCCAGCACCACGTACAGGTAGTACCAGTTGTTTTCTACCTGCCCCTTGCCCGAGCTCAGTGGCTGCTCTATTGGTGCGGTGAGGGTGCTCCCCAGGGCCAGCTCGTACTGTTGAAACAGCTCAGCGATGATCTGGTCCTTACCCTTGAAATGATAATAGAGATTGCCCGGGCTGATATCCATTTCGTTGGCGATATCTATGGTGGTGGTATGGGCTTCACCCTCCCCATTGAAAAGCGCCAGGCTGGTCTCTAGTATGCGGTCCCTCGTTTTCATGGAGCGACGCTATCAGGTGGTTTTGCGCCGCCCTGTTGCCGCCTTTTTCCGCGTTGTTTTTGCCGCAGGCTTTGCTTTGGCAGACTTTGCTTTGGCAGTCTTTGCAACCGCGGCCTTTTTGCGTGTGGCGCTCGCTGCCCGCGCGGGTTTCTTGTCGGTCACGCCCTGCTCAGCCAGTGCTTTGGCCAGCTTGTCGACCTTGCGGTTCAGCAGATCTACTTTTTTCTGCAGGGCGGCTATATCTTCTATGCGTGCAGGGCGTTGCATGTGGAAGTTTTCCCTTACCCGGTTGATGCGCTGTTCTACTGAGCTCTTGGCCGCTGTGCTGGCCTCCAGGGCGCTGCGGGCATCCTCTTCCAGGGCGCTACCCGCCTTGACGAGCTCGCGAAACAGCTTGGGCGGTTCCATGGCTCTTTCCAGTCTGCCCTGGGCTTCGTCGACGGCCTTGCCGTAGGCGCCTACCCCTGCCAACCAGATATTCTTCGCTATTTCGCCGGCCTTGTCTGTCACCTTGCTCTTTTCATCACTCATACTGTCTGCCCTCGGCACTGCCCGCAATCAAAGTGTGTTTGACGGAGCCGACCATTAAACCAGATTACCGGACAAAAAAAAGGGGCCACAATGTGGCCCCAAAAAATTCCCCTGAACCGGGGACAGGTAATCCTGGATGGGATTCGTTTACGCGGCAGCTTTCAGGCCGACGGTGTCCTTCAGATCTTCAAAACGTGCCTTGACCTTCTTCAGTTGCTTGTCCAGCTTCTTGCGATCGGTCAGGTTGTCTATGTCCAGCTCAATGTCCTTGAAAGCGACTTTGGCGTTTTTCTCAACTTTCTTGCCACGCTTGACCAGTTCCTTGTAGAGCTTGTCAGCCTGCTTGCGGCGGCTCTCCATGCGATCCTGGATGGTTTTGTACTGCTCCTGCGCCTGGTCGAAAGCCTTGCCGTAGAAGCCGAGGCCAGCCAGAAATACATTGCGACCAGCTTCCTGTGCCTTCACTGCAAACTCAGGGGTGGTCTTCCTGGCAACCGGCTTGCGCTTGGCAGCGGGCTTGCGCTTGGCGACGGGCTTACGCTTGGCAGCAGGCTTGCGCTTGGTTGCAGATGCTGCTTTGGATACTTCGGCCATGATTCAACTCCTTGGTGGTGTGTGCTGGGCTGTGGTCACCAGATAGGAGAGGACAATACGGAAATTGTTTAGAATAAACATACTAGAAAACAGTTTATTTGTGCCGCAGTGTTGCGCCATATTGCCGGCCGGGAGTGGTTACCCGGCGTGAGGTCCGGCGGCCACGATATCCTCTGACGCATCAAAGCCTGTGATATTTTCCTGAAACAGGGCGGCCAGGCTGGCTGCCTGGGCATCGTAGGCAGCGTTATCGCCCCAGCTTGCGCGCGGGTCGATGTACTTCTGGTCAACCCCGGGGATAGAGGTAGGAAAATCGAGATTGAGAATATCCAGGTGTGCGGTGGGTAAGTCCAGCAGCGCACCGCTTTGGGCCGCGGCCACTACCGCACGTGTAACCGGAATGGGAAAGCGTGCACCTGAGCCGCCGGGGGCACCAGAGCCGCCGGTCCAGCCGGTGTTCACAAGATAGACCTGGCTGCCAAAGTCATCGATGCGCTTCATCAACAACTCCGCATATTCCGCCGCCGGCCTGGGCATGAAAGGTGCGCCAAAACAGGTGGAGAAAGTGGGGTGTACGCCGGCCTCTGCGCCCAGCTCGGTGGAGCCTACCCTGGCGGTATAACCGCTGAGGAAATGAAATGCAGCGGCTTCCTTTGACAGGATGGACAGGGGCGGCAGCACGCCGGAAACGTCACAGGTCAGGAAGATTACACAACCTGGCTCGCCACCGGCGTTGGACCGGGTACGCCTGGCCACATGCTCCAGCGGATAGCAGCAGCGTCCGTTCTCCGTCAGGTCGGTATCGCAGTAGTCCGCGTGTCTCCTGTCGTCGAGTACCACGTTTTCTATAATCGCGCCGAAGCAGATGGCGTCCCAGATTACCGGTTCATTTTGCTGGCTCAGGTCGACGGTCTTGGCATAGCACCCGCCCTCCAGATTGAATACGGAGCCCCTGGTCCAGCCGTGCTCATCGTCGCCGATCAGGTAGCGGTCGGGGTCCGCAGACAGGGTGGTCTTGCCAGTGCCTGAAAGACCGAAAAACAGGGTGGTATCGCCAGCCTCACCGACATTCGCGCTGCAGTGCATGGGCATGACGTCCTTCTCGGGCAGCAGGAAATTCTGCACAGAGAACATCGCTTTCTTCATTTCACCGGCGTAGCTCATACCTGCCAGCAGTACCTTGCGTTGGGCGAAGTTGATGACAACCACGCCGTCTGAATGGGTGCCATCGCGCTCTGGTTCGCAGATAAAGCTGGCCACATTGAGCACGCTCCACTCCGGCTTGCGAGCAGTGTTGTACGTGTCGGGGCGAATGAACATATTGCGACCGAAAAGCGCCTGCCAGGCGGTTTCGGTGGTAATCCTGACCGGCAGGTAGTGGTCGCAGTGCTCGCCCACGTGCAACTCAGAGACAAAACTGTCCCGGGCGTCCAGGTAACACTCCACCCGTTCCCATAGCTCATCGAAGCGGTCGCTATCGAATGGCCGGTTTACAGGGCCCCAGTCGATACTGTCGGAGGTGCTCGGTTCCATGACGATAAACCGATCAGCCGGAGAGCGGCCGGTCCGTTTACCGGTGGTTACCAGCAAGGCGCCGGTGTCGGCGAGCATGCCTTCGCCTCGTTTGATAGATTCTTCCACCAGTTGCGACGCCGTCAGGTCAGCAAATACCTGGGCGGTCTGGATTTCAGCGGTCATGGTCTGTCCTGTAATGGGATTCCGGATGCCCCCATATCCCGGGGAGGCAGTATCCAGTGTAGTAGCTTTGTCTTCAGGGGCGGGAATTATGTCAGAGTCGCAAAATATTGCGAAATATAGTGGCAATAGGTGCGGCGAATATCGCCTGTCGTGCTCTCAATGAAGAATCTGTGGGGGACTGTCACCCAGCAGGTCCTGCAGGTCCTCACGCTGGTAACGGTATTGCTGGTTACAGAATTCGCAATCCATCGTAATGCACCCCATTTCCTCCAGCAGGTCTTCCAGCTCGGTTGTGGCGATGGCGGACAGGGCCCGCAGGGTGCGTTCCCGCGAACAGCTGCAATGGAACCCTATTTCGGACGGAGCGAACAGGCGCAGCGAGTCCTCGTGATAAAGCCGGAACAGTAGTGACCGGGTGCTGAGCTCCAGAAGTTCCTGCGGTTGTATGGTGGCGGCGAGGGCGCATGCGTGCTGCCATTGCTGATCGCGCTCGGTTGCATCCCGGGTGAGCTGTGCGGGCAGTTGCTGCAATAACATTCCGGCCGCCCGCCGGTCGTCAGCCGCCAGCCAGAACCGGGTGCCCAGTTGCTCCGATTGGGCGAAGTAGGCGTCCAGGCTGTGGGCCAGGGAATCTCCCGCCAGGGGCACGATGCCCTGGTAGCGCTGGCCGTCCTCGGGATCGATGGTAATGGCAAGCGATCCCTGTCCCAGCAACTGGTCGAAGTGGTTTGCCGTCGCCAGGTCTGCTCCCCGGGCAATACCGCGTATATTCCCCGCGCTGCTGCACTCCGCCATCAGCAAGGGTATCTGGCCCTCTGAGCGGGCTTGCAACACCAGCTTGCCTTCGAACTTGAGTGTGCTGCGCAGCAGGACTGCCGCTGCCAGCAGTTCGCCCAACAGTCGACTCACCCCCGGGGCGTACTGGTGGATGGCCAGCATGTCCTGGAACGCCGTATCGAGCAGCACAATTTCGCCGCGGATGTCCGCCTCTTCAAACAGGAACCTGCGGGCCTGGTCGCCGGTGGCTTGTTCGGAATTGTCCTGGGAATCAGTCATGGGGAGCTATTGTAAGCCAATTATTGGCCAGCTGGCTGCATGGCTGAACTGTTGCGCCCGTGGCTGCGTACCAACCGGCACGGATTGGAAGTAGAGTAGCGTCTGGTAACACCTGATGCGGGTGCATCGAGGGTGTTGTGCGGCCAGGCGGAATATAAGGAGAGACGTCATGAGATTCAGTTACCAGGTGGGCATGTGCGAGGCTGATCATTACCTGCCCCTTGCCAAAGCCGCAGAGGCGGCCGGTTACCACGGTATAAGTGTGCCCGACAGCATCTGTTATCCCAAGGAGGCAAGTTCCAGCTACCCCTACAATAAGGATGGTAGTCGCGAGTTTCTGGAGAGCGTGCCCTTTATCGAGAGCCTGATTGCTGTCAGCGCCATGGCGGCGGCAACTGAAACCATAGAGTTCGCCACGTTTGTCTACAAGCTGGCGGTGCGCCAGGTGCCGGTAGTAGCGAAGCAGGTCCAGGGTATCCAGGCGCTGTCGGGCAATCGGTTTATTTTTGGCGTGGGGATCAGTCCCTGGGAAGAGGACTTCGCTATCTGTGACGTGCCCTGGCAGAAGCGGGGCCAGCGACTTGACGAACAGATAGAGATTTTCAGGGGACTGGAAACCGGCGAATTTTTTAGTTACGAGGGCGATATCCATCATATGCCCGCGAACAAGATGTGCCCCGTGCCCTCCAGGCCTACGCCGGTGCTGATAGGCGGTCATGCCGAGCCCGCGCTCAAGCGCGCCGCACGTATGGGTGATGGCTGGATGTGCGCAGGTGCGGACATGAACCAGCTGGGCGCCTATATCAAACGCATCAACCAGTTGCGCGAAGAGTACGGCACCCTGGACCGGCCCTTCAGGGTATTCACCACTGGCCAGGATGCCTTCACCCGCGACGGTATCGCGGCGCTGGAAGACCTGGGTGTAACCGATGTGATTATCGGCTTTCGCAACGTTTACGAAATGGAGCCCGACAAGCCACTGGACGAAAAAATTGCGATGCTCAACTGGTACGCCGGAGAATTTATCCGGGCCTGATGCCCGGTCCGGTCCCGTGCCGATCGGATTCCGGGCGCTTCCTGGGTGTGCATGATCTATACTCTGGTCAACTTACCGAGGAATTAGTATGGCCGGATTCAGGCTGACCAAGCCCTACACCATGTCCAAGGAGGAGGTGCGGGAAGCTGCCATGGGCCTCGCCACCAGTCTTGAGCGGGAGCACGGGGTGCGCTCGCGCTGGGATGGCGATACAGTGCGTATCACCGGGGCTGGTGTTAACGGGCAGATGTCCTTTCACGATGGTCTGATCGATGTGTCGGTCAGGATGGGCCTGCTGGCCTCGATGTTCGAGCCCGTGCTGCGCAGCGAGGTTCAGCGCTATCTCGACACCCACGTGACCTAGCTTTTCCGGCGCCGGGTCTTGTGGATGGCCCCGGGCTCACTGGCCCAACAGCGTGGTGCCCTGCAGCGGATCATCAGCCTGTAGCAACTCCTCGAACTCCTGCGCGAGATCTTTGCTGCGCTCTACGCACTGCTCCCAATAACTGACTCGTTCGGCATGCGCCATGCGGGTGAAATCTGATCGGTCGGGTATTTTTCCGTAGGGCAGGGCCGCCGTGAATTCCTCACTCGGGCACAGCAGAACCAGCCTGTCGATATCATCGATTGCCGCTTTGCGCCACGGCAGAAACTTGTCGAACCAGCCCGGGACGACATTGGCGCTGAAATGGGGGTAGAGCATGAGGCCATCCCCGCGGTATTGCGCCAGTTCGAAATGGTAATCGATGATGCCCCCGTCCCAGTACTGGCCCGGGGGGGCACCGGGGATGTCCCGTTCGCCTGTCAGTACAAAGGGGATGGCGCCGCTGGCGTGCAGTGCAGCGGTAACGTTATCCCCCCGCAGCTGACAGTAGCGGGTGTCGAAGTCATGCAGCGCGAGGCCCGGGCTGGGCTGGGCCTGTGAATGGAACACTACCCGCTGGAAATGTGTATTCAACAGACGCCTGCTGACCGCGTTCCCCAGCGCAGCTGCCCCCATGCCGGTGGCCAGCAGGGGAGTGGATGACGCCGCGGCGGGGCCGCGACCCCGGGCGGTAACTATGTGACTGCGGATACGCGGGTGGTTTGCCAGCACATCCGCGCCGTTTTGCCCCAACACCGTGCGCAGGATCTCCAGGCTAACCTCACTGACCTCGGCGGGCGTTGGCCTGGTGGTGTAGTGCTGGTTGAGGTACCCGACCTCGAGCCGGCCTATCGCTGCCGCCGGGTCCGGCATGGCGAGACAGGCGTGTCGCCAGGAGCCGATGGATGAGCCCAGTACCGACAATGGGCGTTCGCTGCGCTGCAGGAAGTCGCCGAACAGCAGTCGGTCCAGGTGTCCCAGGATAAACCACTTCGGACCGCCGGAGGCCCCCAGCAGCAGAGTGAACAGGTCCGCGGACCAACCTTCGCTGCCTATTCGTCGCGCGGCTTCCCTGCCCAGGTAGACCGATAATGCCCTAGTTGCCAAGGCGCACCTCCGAGGGTGAGCGCCCGGTCCATTTGAAGTAGGCGCGGCGGAAGTTGGACGCATCGTTAAAGCCGATGAGGTAGGCGATGCTGGACAGGGGGAGCCGCGTGTTCTGCAAATAGCGGGTCGCGTGCTCGGCGCGCACCTGGTCCAGCAACTCCTGGTAAGCGCAGTTTTCGCTTTCGAGACGCCGGCGGTAGGTGCGCGGGCTCAGGTTCAGCATCTTGGCTGTCTGGGGCATCTGCGGGTACTGGCCTTCCAGTTTACGCATCAGTCGGAGGGTCTGCTGTGCGACCGAGGGCTCTTCCTCCAGGTCCGCCAACAAGCGGGCACATTCCCCTTCATACAGGCTGCGCAGGGCGGGGTTGGAAGAGGGCAGCGGCGTAAGCAGCAGGTCCCTGCGAAACGCTATTCTTCCCGCCACGCAATTGAAGTGCACATCCGGGCCGAATATCTCAGTATAGAGCGCGGCGTGGGGTGGCCGGGGGTAGGGCACCTCCAGGCGCAGTTGCAGATCTTGCCGGTTGAGCAGTCCCCGGAGAGTATTGAGCATGGCGCCGCACATCAATTCATAACCAAAATCCAGCGGTGTTTCCGCCAGGCTGCTTACGGTAGTCAGTACACACATCTCTTCCACCACCTCATATTCCAGGTGCAGGGCGGGGGCCAGTAGATGATAGTACTTGAGAAACAGATCGATGACCTGGCCCAGGTCGCGACAGGTCATGAACGCCTGCCCCAGCACGGCATGGGCGCTGAGGTTCAGGCGCAGGCCCAGGTTGAGGCCCAGGGCGGGGTCACCGGTCAGGCGCAGGGCGTTGGCGACAAGTATGGCGAACTCCCGGTCGCTGATTCTGGCGCCGATAGTCGATAAGCTGGAATTCGCCATACTGGTACCGGCCAGCAGGGGTTCCCGGCCACAGCCCTGGCTCTCGACCATATCGATGAGAATCAGGGCGTATTGTGCTGGGGTGGTGGTTTTGACCATAGACCTATTTGGCCATAAATGACCACAAATTGACAACACTTTACCTTGTTGCCCTTGTCGCGGTCTCCCATAGTTGGTAGCTCACCAATAACAGTGGAGTTCTCCCTATGAAAGTGGAATGGACCGACGAAGCACCGCGCAAGATCCAGCAATTTCCCGGCGCGGACTATCCAAAGGAAAATCCTGACCTCGAGGATGTGCTGACCAGCGCCGATGCCGATCACATTGCGGAGATTTTCCAGACTCCCCTGACCGGTTCCTATAACTGGGATTACAAGGTGCAGGACGACCGCATCAAGAAACTCTACGACCTGGGCAAGCAGCTCAACTGGGACCCTGAGATGGATATCGACTGGGACCGCCCCTGGCCTGAAGAGGCCGCGCAGCCGGAGATGATGAACCTCCACGAATACGGCCCTTATCTGGCGATGGATGAGAAGACCCAAAAGGAATTCTGGTTGCATATGAATTCCTGGAGCCTGTCGCAGTTTCTGCACGGCGAGCAGGGAGCACTGCTGGTCGCGTCGCAGCTGTGTTCCTGTGCGCCTACCCTCAATGCGAAATTGTATGCCGCCTCCCAGACGTTTGACGAGGCGCGCCATGTCGAGGTATTCAATAAATACCTGCAGAAGCGCATCGGCATGATGTATCCCATCAACACCTACCTGAAAAGCATCATCGACAAAATACTGACGGATCCGCGATGGGACATGAAGTTCATCGGCATGCAGATTGTGATTGAAGGCCTTGCCCTGTCAGCCTTCAACACAACCCGCGAAACCACGCCCGACCCGGTGTTAAAGGATGTCGTTTACCTGGTCACCCGGGACGAGGCGCGCCACGTCACCTTCGGTGTCAATTACCTGGAAGAGTTCGTCAAGACCCTGACTGACGAGGAGCGCGAGGAGCGCGCCCTGTTTGCCTACGAGGCCTGTGTGGTCAGTCGCGAGCGCCTGGTGGCCACGGATGTATTCCGCCATTTCGGCTGGGACGTGGAGGAGGCCCGCCAGCAGGTGCTTGAGGGCTTTGTGATGTCCACATTCCGCAATCTTTTGTTCCAGCGTGTCATTCCCAATCTCAAGCGTATCGGCCTGCTCACGGACAAGATCCGGCCCAAGTTCGAGGAGTTGGGTATTCTCGACTACGAGAACCTGGCCACCGACGGGGATATCGACTGGACCGCCCTGGAGCGGCCGCTGGACACAGAGGAAGCCCAGTCGCACGAGCAAAGTATGCTTGCAGCCTTCAAGAGCGAGCATGAGAAGCAGGAATCGACCAAGGCGAGTGCCGCCTGATAGAAAGGGTGGTCTGCCCTGCAAGCGGGTGTTCGGGGCGGTAAGCTTGGCTAATCAATGGTGTGACTGATAACTGCCCGGGAAAATCGATCGAAAAAAAAGCCGGCTTCTAGCCGGCTTTTTTTGTGCTTGGCAGGTTGTGGCGTTAAGCGGCCAGGGCCTTTACCTGGGTATTCAGGCGGCTCTTGTGACGGGCTGCCTTGTTCTTGTGAATAATGCCCTTGTCGGCCATACGATCTATGACGGGAACCGCGCTGTCATAGGCTGCCTTGGCGGCAGCTGCATCGCCGCTGCCGATTGCTGTGTTCACTTTCTTGATCATGGTGCGAACCATGGAGCGCAGGCTGGCGTTGTGATTGCGACGATTCTCGGACTGTCGTGCGCGCTTCTTAGCTTGTGGTGAATTTGCCACTGGTAACTTACCTCTATGGGGGTCAAAAATCAGGAGGCGAGATTATTCACATTCGGCCCTGCCTTGTCAACCGCAAGCGTTGCCCGTGAAACCCCGCCGTTGCCTCGAATCCGTGGGTATCCGGGCCCGGACCGGCGGATGGAGGCCGTGTCGATCGGACTTTAAGTATGGTCACACGCTGGGCTACACTAATGGCTATTAGTTGTTAACACCTGGCAGCACGGGACCGGCACGCAATGGACACTCAAGTGGCAATCTCCGATCAGCCGTCGACCACGGCGGAGCGCATCCTGGATGCCGCGGAAAACCTGTTTGCGGAAAAAGGCTACAGCGCCGCCTCCCTGGGCGAGGTGGCAGATCTCGTGGGTATTCGCACTCCCAGCCTTTACAACCACTTCAGGAACAAGGAAGCGCTGTACCAGGCGGTGCTGGAGCGCCTGCTGGCGGAATTCTCTGCCCCACTGGAAGAACTTGGCATGGCGCCTGTGACCTACGACCGGGTATTTCTATGGCTGGAGACTATGGTGCGCCAGCATCATGCCAACCCGAACCTGGCGCGCCTGCTGCAGCACGCGGCCCTGTCAGGTGGCCCGCACACCAATGAGATGATCGACCGCCTCTTTCGCCCCATGTTCCAGCCGGGTGCCGAGATTGAGGGCGACACCATATCGCTGTTCAAGGATTCGGGCTTGCAGCCCTGGGCCGTCATGGCCCTCAATAACCTGGTGATGTCGTATGTCACCATGGCGCCGATGTATCGGGATTTACTGGGCCAGGACCCCTTCAGTGAGTCGGCGCTGGAAAACCAGTTGAATCTCATCAAAACACTGCTGCGCGCAGTATTTGAATACAGGGGATAGTCGACTTCGGGCATAATATAGTCACCTTGATCGGGCGGCCGTCCCGGTTTTTCGAAGCCTCAAACCAGAGTTGTTGGCCACTATGTTGATTACCGATGCAGTTCATATCTGGCGCGAGCCGGACGGCGACTACCACTTTGAATGGCAGGTCTCACACCCTGGTACCCAGGTTACGGTTGAGCCCCTGGCATCAGGCGGGGAGTTGCAGCTGCACTACAAGGAGCAGTCAGTGCCTGGCGCCCGGCTCGCAGGGCTGCCCCCTGCCCGCCGGCATTTTTTTCGCCTGCGGGACCAGCACGGTACCGAGGTGCTTGCTACCGAGCGCAGGCTGGGCATGGCCGGGGCCCCCAATTTCCGTGATTTCGGTGGCTACCGCACGACCAGCGGTCGGCAGGTCAAGTGGGGTTACCTGTTCCGCTCTGGCCAGTTATCCAACCTCAGTGAAGAGGATGTCGACCTGCTGGCCAGCCTGGAGCTGGACCTGGTGTTTGACTTTCGGCGGGTTGAGGAGCAGGAGAGCGATTTGAGTCGCCTGCCGCATATGCCTGCCCCCAGGGTGGTGAGCCTGCCCATAATTCCAGGCAGCAATTCGCGTTTTTTTGAGGAGGGTGGCGAGCAGTCTGCCGGACCGTCTGCCATGTTTGACTTCATGCTGGAGATCAATCGCGATTTCGCCGGGCCCCAGGCCTCCACCTATCGCCGCATGTTCAAGGAGATACTGGCTGTCCCGGATGCCCGCTTTCTTGTGCACTGTGCGGCGGGCAAGGACCGTACCGGGTTTGCCGCAGCCATCATCCTGTTGGCCCTTGGGGTAGCGCGGGACGTGGTTATGCGGGATTACCTCCTGACGGGACGCTATTTTACGCCGGAGCGTGAGCTCGATCGCCTGCGCGACAAGTACCAGCTGGAGCATATGGCGGCGGAAGCGATACTGCCCATGCTGGAAGTGCATGAGGACTACCTTGGGATTGCCCTGCTGCATATCGAAGACAACTATGCATCGGTGGAAAACTACCTTGAGAAGGTCCTGGGCGTGGGCGCGCCGGAGCTCGCCGAATTGCGAGCGCGCTACCTCGAATAGGTACTTGCAACTGCGCCGGCCGGATGTGCGACAGGCGCCTCGTTGCAGGCTGCCCTGGCCGCACTGATCTGCTTTTTCTGGCAGCTGCCACCGTTCTTGTCACCCACGCACCACCTGCGCTGTTGGTCCCAGGCGGTCAGTGGTACTGACCTGCCGTCATTACACCTGACAGTGAATTGGGCGTAGGGCACACCGTCTCCGGTCTCTGCATAGGTGTCGAAGATGATGCTGGTCGGCCTGGCGGCATGGCTGGCGCTAGCGAGCAGTAACAGTGTCAATGCGGCCAATGTTGCTGGGATGTTCATATCTTACCTCTTCAGCGTGAATTGCCGGGCACCGGCGCGGGCCGTTGCCGACAATCGCGAGCACTATAGTAGAGGTATACGCGATTTGTGTGTTACGGATTTGTCACTATTTGGGAAGTTTTGTAACAAGCGCATGCCGTCGGCGGATAAAAACTCGTCAACACATTGATATTATTATAAAAAAACGCGCCGATTGTTTGTTCGGCGTTACGCCAGCAAGATGAGGACCCAGCCGGCGGCCGCCAGTAACAGTACCCCGGCGGTCTTGTCCAGGCGCCCCAGTGCATACAGGTAGGACAGTGGTGGCAGCAGTAGTGTGAACAGGCCCCAGGTGTAATCTTCCTGCCACGATACGATCAGAAGCAAGACCCAGCTGGCCAGCAGGGCTACCACACCAAATGTCGTCATCGAGGCGGTTATAGCGTCCATGTTTTCTCCGGAACAGAGTCGGCTGAATATGCGGCAGCAGGGTAGCAGAAAGCCGCGCTTGCGTCAGCGGCCGCCCGGGAATTATTGGGGGTCGCCAAAGAGCAGGTGGAACCGCGGATGACTACGGAGAGGAATTTGGGTATCGTGAGCCGCTTTCCCGTTGAGGACGAACTCTTGGACGATCCATTTGCTGATATCCGCCCCTATCGCAATGAGGAGGTGGCGGAGGTATTGGCGCGTCTACTCGACGACCGTGAGTTCCTGGACACCGTGGCCGGTTTTCGACTGGGCAGCTTCGCAGCGCTGTTACCCGCCCTGGCACGACCGCTGGTGCGCTATGGTTTGGCGCGCGAGGTGCGAGGGGTTTCGGATGTCGGCGCCATGCAGTCAATTATCAAACGCTACATGGATCGTATGATTGAGGACACAACAGGTGGCTTCAGTGTGTCCGGTCTCGAGAACCTGGATCCGGTCAGCCCCTACCTCTATATGAGCAATCACCGCGATATTGCGATGGATCCGGCATTTATCAACTATGCCCTGCATGGGGCCGGGTACGAGACCGTCAGGATTGCCATAGGCGATAACCTCCTGACCAAGCCCTGGGTGTCGGACCTGATGCGGCTCAACAAGAGCTTTATCGTCAAGCGCTCTGTGAGTGGCCCGCGAGAACTGCTGGCGGCATCCAAAAACCTGGCGAACTACGTCCAGCACTCACTGCAGCAGGAGCATGTGCCGGTGTGGATCGCCCAGCGCGAGGGGCGCGCCAAAGACGGTATTGATCGCACGGAGCCGGTGGTGATCAAGATGTTGTCCATGAGTCGCAACAAGAGTACACAGGAGTTTGATTCACATATCGCGGGCCTTGGCATCGTGCCCGTGGCCATTTCGTACGAGCTGGACCCCTGCGATGCACTCAAGGCTAACGAACTCTATCAGCTGGCCAGTGCGGGGGCTTATACCAAGGGTGCGCAGGAAGATGTGGCGTCCATCGGCCGCGGTATTGCCGGCGACAAGGGCAGGGTCCATGTCTCCTTCGGCACCCCGCTTGGCACCGGGCTGCCCGACGCCGACTCGGTGGCCGCCGAAATCGACCGCCAGGTGGTCTCAGAGTACTGCCTGCATCCCACCAACATTTACGCCTACGAGATGCTCAACCCCGGCGCGCCGGCATTGCCCGATACGCTTACTGCTGAGCCCGGGGATTGTACCCGGGCGGAGTTTGAACAGCGGATCAATGCCATGCCGGAGCCACACCGGCCCTATGCACTGGCGATTTACGCCAACGCTGTGGTGAGTAAGTTGACGCTGAGAGCGGACGCGTCTGCCCCTTGCTGAGCGACGAACTCAAGGGCGCTATACGCGGCGCTTATAGCGCTATCATAGAAGGAAAGTCCCTGACGCCGCGCTGGGGCCAGCGCCAGATGATCGCCGAGATCGCCAATACTCTCGCGCGCATTCCCTCTCCCGGCGAAGCGCCCTCCAAACTTCCCGCCGTCTGCGTTATCGAGGCCGGCACCGGCACCGGCAAAACCATCGCCTATGCGGTGGCGGCAATCCCGGTCGCCAGGGCGATGAACAAGCGACTGGTGGTGGCCACCGCCACCATCGCGTTGCAGGAGCAGTTCGTCAACAAAGACCTGCCGGATATTCGCCGGCACACCGGGCTGGACTTCAGTTTTGTTCTCGCCAAGGGCCGACGGCGCTACGTGTGCCTGTCCAAGCTCGATCGCGTGTTCGGCCAGGGTCAGGGCGCTGACAGTGTGCTGCCATTGTACCCGGATGAAGTGGGGCAACCGGTCACCGCCGAGGCGCTGCCGGTATACACTGCCATGGTTGAAGCCCTGGGTCGGGGCCAGTGGGATGGTGACCGGGACAACTGGCCCGAGACCATCGCCGAGGATGTCTGGTACGGCGTTACCACGGATCACAGCCAGTGCAGTGGTCGGCGCTGCCCCAACATAGGCCAGTGCAGTTTCTTCCAGGCCCGTGATGAACTGCAAAGTGCGGATATCATCGTCACCAACCACGACCTCACCCTGTCCGACCTGGCCCTGGGTGGTGGCGCCATCCTGTCTGCCCCTGAGGACAGCATCTACGTGTTCGATGAGGGGCACCACCTCCCGGACAAGGCCCTGTCCCACTTCTCCAGCTTCTGTCGTTTGCATACCACTGTGCAGTGGTTGCAGGACAGTCGAAAATTGCTGGCCCAGGCGGCGCCCGCACTGGCCGCTCTGGATGCCTTGCAGCGTCCCCTCGAACGATTGCCGGGCATGATGGATGAGGCGACCTCCAGCCTGCAGGTCGCGGAACAGGTGGTGGCGAGCCTGTTTGAAGACCTGGAGACAGACGAGCGCAGGGACGATCAGCAACTGCGGCTGGAGCACGGCCTGGTACCACCCACCCTGATCCCGATTGCGACTACCCTGGCCGGCCAGTTCCAGCAACTGGCCCAGGATCTGGCCCGCATGGAAGCCCAGCTTGAAGAGGCACTGGAAGACGAGTTTGCGTCTTTGGACAAGGCCACGATAGAAACCTGGCATATCAACCTTGGCGGGTTGTTGGGGCGGGCCGAGGGTGCGCTCGCATTGTGGCGCGAATACGCGGTGACCGGGGAGGGTGAAGTACCGCCCAAGGCCCGCTGGATCACGCTGCTTAACAGCAACGGCCAGTTTGGTTTCGACCTTCGCTGCAGCCCGATTCTCGCCGCGGACATACTGCAGGAGTACCTGTGGTCGCGCGCCGCGGGTGTCATTGTCACCTCCGCCACCATGACCGCCCTCAATTCTTTCGAGCGCTTTATCCTGCATTCGGGGTCACCAGCGGAGGCGAACTACAAGATCGTGGCCAGCCCGTTTGACTATGGCAAAGCCGTATTCGCGGTGCCACACATGGACTGTGACCCCGGCGATGCCCAGGCCCACAGCCAGGCGCTGATCGACCAGCTGCCTCAGCTGCTGGATATGCGGGAGGGCAGCCTGGTGTTGTTTTCCTCCCGGCGCCAGATGCTGGAGGTATTCCAGGGCATCGACGCCAGCCTGCGGGAAGTCACCCTGATGCAGGGGGATTACAGCAAGCAGGAGATTCTGCGCCGTCACAAGGAGGTTGTCGACGCCGGCGGTGGCAGTGTTATCTTCGGCCTCGCCAGTTTTGCCGAGGGGGTGGACCTGCCTGGGAAATATTGCAGCCACGTCGTTATCGCAAAAATACCCTTTGCGGTGCCCGACAGCCCGCTGGAGGCGGCGCTGGCCGAGTGGGTTGAGGCCCAGGGCCGCAACGCCTTCATGGAAATCAGTGTGCCCGATGCCGCCCTGCGGCTGGTGCAGGCCAGTGGCCGCCTGTTGCGCACCGAACAGGATACCGGCAGGGTCACCCTGATGGACCGGCGCATTCTCACCCGTCGCTATGGCCGCGCTATTCTCGATTCATTGCCCCCGTTTCGGCGCGAGCTGGCGCAGCCCTGAACGGTACCGGCGAAGCAAGGACTGTTGTTGGAGGAGGATGGATGAATACCGGCGTCGCCGAGCTACTGATCGATATTGAGGCGCAGTTGCGGCAGCTGGGCCTGTGGGACAAGTTGCCCCCTTCGCCCGAGGCGCTGGCCTCGGATCAGCCCTTCAGTGTTGATACCCTGACATTGCCCCAGTGGCTGCAGTTTGTTTTCCTGCCCACGATCTACCAACTGCTGGAAGAAGGGGAGCCGCTGCCCGGCCGCTGCGGTATAGCGCCTATGGCTGAGGAGTATTTCAGGGGGCTGGGCCTGGCCAGCGACGCGCTGGAGCAGGCGCTGCTTAAAATGGACCAGATGTTGTCGGGAGAAGGCAGCGGCGGGGACTGAACCGCTCGCCGCCGCCTCACCCCGGCGGCGCTAGACGCGCTCTATCACGGTGGTAATACCCTGGCCCAGGCCGATACACATGGTGGAGACTCCCAGGGTGAGGTCGCGGTCCTGCATCACGGTCAGCAAGGAGCCGGTGATGCGGGTGCCGGAGCAGCCGAAGGGATGGCCCAGTGCGATGGCGCCGCCGTGCACATTGACCTTCTCTTCCATGTCGTCCAGCAGTTCCAGGTCTTTCAGGACCGGCAGGGCCTGGGCCGCGAAGGCCTCATTCAGCTCAACCATTTCGATGTCCTTGATAGACAGGCCAAGCTTCTTCAGGGCCTTTTGCGTAGAGGGCACGGGGCCATAGCCCATGATAGAGGGATCGACTCCCGCGAGGGCCATGCCCTTGATTCGTGCGATCGGCGTCAGGCCCAGGGCCTGGGCTTTCTCGGCCGACATGACCAGCATGGCCGAGGCGCCGTCAGAGATCTGTGACGAAGTGCCTGCGGTGACGGTGCCGCCCTGGGGGTTGAACGCGGGCGGCAGGGAGGCCAGACCCTCCAGGGTGGTTTCGGGGCGTATGGTTTCATCGTGCTCGATCAGGGCCAGTGCGCCTTGTGCATCATGACCTTCAATGGGGATGATCTCCCGGGCGAACTTACCTTCCACGGTGGCCTTGTGCGCCAGCTGGTGCGAGCGCAGGCCGAGCTTGTCCTGATCCTCCCGGCCGATGCCGTGCAGCAGCGCCAGGTATTCGGCGGTCATGCCCATCATGCCTGCGGCCTTGGCCACATTCAGCCCCATGCGGGGGTTGGGATCCACACTCTCCATCATCGGCAGGTGGCCCAGATGCTCAACACCGCCCACCAGGTAGACATCGCCCACATCGGCCATGATGTTGGCCGCTGCAGTGTGCAGGGCTGACATGGATGAGCCGCACAGGCGGTTAACGGTCTGGCCGGGAATGGTAAACGGCAGCTGGGCGGTCAGGACCAGGGCGCGGCCCAGGTTCATGCCCTGCTCGCCGCGCTGCAATACACAACCCCAGATCAGGTCGTCTATCTCGGCCGGATCCAGCGCCGTGTTGCGGGCCAGCAGGCCCTTGATGACACCTACAGACAGGTCATCGGCGCGCACGTTGCGGAAACAGCCGTTCTTGGAGCGACCCATGGGGCTGCGGGCGTAATCGACTATCACTGCGTCTCTCGGATTCAAATTCACAGTATTTCTCCCTTAATAGTAGGTTTCGCCGGCAGCCAGTTTGGCCTGCATGCCTTCGGTTAATTCGTAAGTCTTGCCCAGGTGGGCAAACTTCTTTGATGCCTCGGCGATATGCGCCAGGCCGACGGTGTCCATCCAGCGGAACACGCCGCCCCTGAAGGGTGGGAAGCCAATACCGTAAAGCAGGGCCAGGTCGGCTTCTGCCGGGGTGCCGACAATGCCATCTTCCAGGCAGCGGGCCATTTCAGTTGCCATAGGCAGCATCATGCGGGCAATGATCTCCTCGCGGTCAAATTCCACTCGCTCGCCCACTACTGGCGCGATCAATGTGTACGCATCTTCCGAAACGGTCTTCTTCGGCTTGCCGCGCTTGTCTGGAATGTACTCGTAAAAGCCCTTGCCATTTTTCTGGCCGTAGCGCTCGTTCTCGAACATCACCTCGGTGGCAGTCTTGAAGTCCAGGGTCATGCGATCGGGAAAGCCCGCCGCCATAACCTCGCCGGCGTGAGCGCCGGTATCGATACCCACAACATCCAACAGGTAAGCGGGACCCATGGGCCAGCCCCAGCGTTCCATGACCTTGTCTACGGCCTGGAAATCCGCGCCATCGCGGACCAGCTTGGTGAAACCATCAAAGTAGGGGAACAGGACCCGATTCACGAGGAATCCGGGGCAGTCTTTGACCACAACCGCTTTTTTGCCCATGCGATTGGCGTAGGCAACGGTGCGGGCGATAGCCTCGTCGGAGCTTTTTTCGCCGCGTATGACTTCCACCAGCGGCATCGCATGCACGGGGTTGAAGAAGTGCATGCCACAGAAGTTTTCCGGCCGTTGCAGGGCCTCGGCAAGATAGGTGATCGATATTGTTGAGGTGTTGGAGGCGAGGATAGCGTCTTCGCGAATGTGCTTCTCGGTTTCCGCCAGTACAGCGTGCTTGACCTTGGGGTTTTCGACAACCGCTTCCACCACGATGTCGACACTCTCAAAACCCTCGTAGCTCAGTGTCGGGTCTATGTTGTTAAGCACCTCACCCATTTTTTCCGGGCTCATGCGACCGCGTGCGACCCGCTTGGCGAGCAGTTTGTTGGCCTCGTTGAGACCCAGGTCCAGGCCGGCCTGGGCGATGTCTTTCATCTTGATCGGAATGCCCTTCAGGGATGACTGGTAGGCAATGCCCCCGCCCATGATACCGGCGCCCAGTACTGCCGCGCGCTCGATTTTCTTGTCGGCTTTCTTTTCCCAGCCTTTCGCTTTCTTGCCCAGCAGCTGGTCGGACAGAAAAACACCGACCAGGGCGGCTGCTACCGGTGTGGTCGCCAGTTCGGCAAATCCATCGGCCTCCACGTCAAGCGCGTCTTCCAGGCCCATGCCGCGAGCTTTCTCAATGACGTCGACAACCTTGACCGGGGCGGGGTAGTTCTTGCCCGCCTGTTGCGCGACCATCGACTTGATGGTGAAGAAGGCCATCATTGCCTCGGTGTCATTCAGGGGCAGCGGGCTGCTTTTGGCCGAGCGGCGCTGCTGGTACTCCAGCTTGCCGTCCACGCCGCTTTGCAGAGTGGCCAGCGCAATCTCGCGCAGCTGGTCGGGGCCGGCCAGGGCGTCTACCGCACCCGCCTTGAGGGCGTCGGCCGCGCGCTTGTCCGCGCCGGTGGCTATCCACATGACCGCCTCGTCCACGCCTATGATTCGGGGCAGGCGCACGGTGCCGCCCCAGCCGGGCAGTATGCCCAGCTTGGTTTCAGGCAGGCCGATAACCGCGGCAGTGCTCATGACCCGGAAGTCGCAGGCCAGGCAGATTTCCAGGCCGCCACCCATGGCGGCGCCGTTGATCGCGACGCAGCTGGGGTAGGGCAGGTTTTGCAGGCGATTGAAGTTGGCATTATTGGTGCCGGTGAAGGGTTTGATTTCATCCTTGCCGGCGCCAAACAGGCTGGTAAATTCAGTGATGTCGGCACCGACGATGAACACGGGTTTGGCGCTGGTGACCAGCAGGCCCTTGATGCCCGATTCGGCTTCCAGTGCGTCCAGTGCAGCGGTGAGGCTGGTCACGGTTTGCTGGTCGAATTTGTTGACGGATTCGCCTTGCAGATCGAAATTCATTTCGGCGATATCGCCATCCAGGCGTTTCACCGAGAGCGAGTCACTCTGATAGATCATATCGATGTCCTGTAAATGTCAGGTAAAGGTTGCGGTCGTTGGTCTCCGGGCGCTGTAGCCGGTTCTCGCTCGGGCCCCGTCGGGGGGCATTATTGTAGCGGGCAAAAACGCCATTGGGAATGATAAGTTTACACTGCCAACATGCGCTTTCCCATGAGCATCCGCGCGGGGGGTGCCGCGCCGGGAAAGCCGACACCGGCGCCGGCCGGCGTTCTGTAACTGACTTATGGCGGTCTTTGTGCTACTTTCGCGCGCATGTCTATGTTTTCTATACTGGCTCGCAGGGCGTTCCTGCCTGTGTGTGTGGTTTTTGCCGGTTGCGGTGGTGGTGGCGGTGGTGGCTCTCCCGGCGCTGCCGCCGTAAACACGGTGTCTACCGGCAGCGTCACCAATTCACCCGAGGTATCCTGGTACAGCACCGCCGGGCCATTGATCGAACGTTACTGCGTGGCCTGCCACAGCGAGGGCGGTACGGCCTCTTTCCCGCTGCAAACCCATAGTCAGGTCGTGTCCAAGCGTTCGGCGATGATTTACGTGCTCGAAGGCGACACCATGCCGCCCCGGGGTTATGCAGACCTGCAACCCGGCGAGGCTGGCCTGTTGCTGGGCTGGCTCAAGGCGGGTGCGCCCCTTGGTGATCCATCGCAGGAACCCCTGCGTCAGCTTGCCAGCGGGTTTACCTACCACGCTGACGCCCGCCCGATCATCGAAGAAAAATGTGTTAACTGTCATGTTGAGGGCGGCATCGCGCCCTTCCCGCTGGACAGCTATGACAAGGTGAAGGCGGTAGCGGCCGCGGCGGCTTTTGCCGTCGAAAATGGCACCATGCCCCCCTGGCACCCAACCGACGGCTATTCGGAATTTTCGGCAAGCCGCGCCCTGGCGCCGCAACAGGAATATGTCCTGCTGAACTGGTTGCAGGGCGATCTGGCCCCGGGTAATCCGCAGGAGTATGTGGCGCCGCCGCAGAAAGAGTCCAAAAGCACCGACGACTACAACCTGCGACTTGCACTTCCCCAGGCATACACCCCGACACTGCGCCCGGATGACCACCGGTGCTTTGCGATCGAGTGGCCGCTGGATGAAACGGCGTATGTCACCAACGTGGATGTCATTCCCGACCAGGAGGATGAAGTCCACCATGTGATTGTATCCATTGCCGAGCCCGAAGATGCGGCGACCTACTATGCCTCTGACGGCGAGGACGGGAGACCGGGTTGGCACTGCCTTGGTATGGGCGGTGTCGATGGGGCGCCACTGCCGCGCCAGATAGGCGGCTGGGTGCCCGGCGCAGGGCGCGAGCCACCGCCTGAGGGCACCGGCATTATCGTCTTGCCGGGATCGGTCATGGTGGTTCAGATGCACTACAACACCCTTGTGGCAGAGCCCACACCAGACCAGTCCACCATACTGGTCGAGACAGCGCAGGAGGTCGACCTGCCCGCCAGCTCCTTCCTGCTGGCAGATCCGCGCTGGCTGCGGCCCGGGGGTATGCCCATCGCCGCCGGGGATCCCGACGCCCGCCATGAATTTACAGTACCCACGGCAGCGTTGGCTTCTATTTTTGGTGAGCCCGCAGGGCTGACCGCGGCAGATTCCTGGGTGCTGCACAACGGGTTCATCCATATGCATACCCGCGGCAAGACCGGTCGCATCACACTGCTGCGCAAGAATGGTACCCGTCAGGTTGTGCTGGATATACGAGACTGGGATTTTAACTGGCAGAGCACCTACCGCCTGGATCGGGAGGTGCTGATCAATCCCGGCGATTTGCTCAAGCTGGAATGCAGCTGGGATAACACCCAGGCCAACCAGGATATTGTCAACGGTGTGCAGCAAAAGCCGCAGGACATACAGTGGGGTGATGGCACCGGCGATGAAATGTGCCTGATGTCTGTGCTGATGACCGAGCCGCGAGAGGGTTACGATTACAGCTATGCACCTGCCGTGTATATCGAATCGCCCGCGTATCGTCAGCAATTTACCGCCGGGGAACTGGTACCCCTGAAACTGCTGTTGAACAATTTCACCCTGCAAGACCCGGGCGAACACGACCACAGCGATCCGTCGAAGCACAACGATTCGGGCCACGCGGCGCAGGGTGCGAACCACAGCCGGGTTTTCGACGGCCATTATCATGTGTATCTCGATACCGACGATGACAGCGCCGAGCACCTCACGGCCTGGGACAGCAGCTATTTCTACCAGCTCCCGGACGCGATTGAACCGGGCGTGCACACGCTGCGGGTGAGCTTGCGCGGTTCGGATCATCATCCGCTGGGCATAGAGCACGAGGTAGAGTTCGAGGTGGTCGAAAGCGCTGCAATTGAGAAACGCAGCCTGGTGGATGTCGATGCCTGGAAAGAGCAGCCGGCTGTCGCCGACAGCCTGGCAGCCCACCGGCCTGAGGATGTGCAGTGCCCGTCCAATAGCTGGTACAGCGAACAGGGCGCGCTCGAGGTCGAGACCGGCTATTGCAACTACCTGTCACTTACCCAGCCCAGCCTGGCTGCGATTGCGGCGGGCGACTCACTGCACCTTGTCCTGTGGCATGCGGACCTGGCCTTTGAGAAACCGGCGCGCGCCCATGTCGCGATTACGGTGGACGGCAAATTAGTCTGGCAGACCAAGGTCGCCATCCCGGCCGAGGCAAATATTTTCGACCAGCGTATCCCGGTGGACTTCGATGCTCCGGCCGGTAGCGCGGTGGAATTTCACCTGCACAATCACGGATATAACACCTGGACACTCCTGCAACTGGAGGTTGAGCGCTGAACACGGTGCTTAAACATTGGACGCTGCTGTGGTTGCTGGGGGTGTTTGCCCTGCCTGCGGCAGCCGGTGTCAAGGTAGGCGAGCCCGCACCGCCGGTGGCCCTGCCGCTGTTATCCCCGCCCGCTTCACAGGAACTCAGCCTGGCTTCCCTGCGTGGCAAGATCGTCTATCTCGATTTCTGGGCGTCCTGGTGCGGCCCGTGCAGGGTGTCTTTTCCCCAGCTGGAACAATTGCGCCAGGAACTCGGCCCCCGCGGCTTTGAAGTATTGGCGGTGAATGTGGACGAACAGGAGTCGGACGCCCTGCACTTCCTCCAGGAACTCCCCGTGACTTATCCCGTGGTGCGCGACGGCAGCGGGGAGACGCCGGGCAACTACGGGATTCTCGGTATGCCAACCGGCTACCTGATCGATCGCAAGGGCGTTGTTCGACTGGTGCACCAGGGCTATCGCAAAAGTGACGGCGAAGCCCTGCGCGCCGCTGTCATCGAACTGCTGGGGGACTGATCGCGGTGAAGCAACTGACCTGCCTGTTTGTCCTGCTGTGCCTGTGCGGTTGCGAAACAGTGCAGCCCTGGGAGCGGGGCACCCTCGCCAGGCGTGAGATGCAGTGGGAGCCCGACCGCATGGAGATCAGCCTGCAGGCCCAGATCAATGCCAGCAAGGAAGCGTCTTCCGGTGGGCAGGGTGCTGCCGGTGGCGGTTGCGGGTGTAACTGATGGAGAAAAAGCCCGCGCTACTGGCCTTGACCTCCAGTGCACTTTTATTGCCTGCCTACCAGGGCGCCCGGGCAGATGCCCCGCCGGAATTTATCGAACTGGGCATGCGTTACAGCAAGTACGAGGAAGACAATACACAGGGCAGCAAGACCTTTGGCGGCAGTAGCCAGCGTTTCGACATCGACGCGGCGCAGTTCCACCTGCTGGCACCGGTTGCCGACAACTGGGCGGTGGCGGTGGATGTCCAGTGGGAAGACATGAGCGGCGCCTCGCCCTGGTTCGTGGGCCAGAGTATCGACGGCGGACCCAAGGTCATCATGAGCGGCGCCAGTATAGAAGATACCCGCACCGAGGTGAGTGTTACCACCCGCTATTATTACGATCGCGGCAATGCGGGCTTGAACTACGTTCATTCCGACGAGGATGACTATGAGTCCAATGCCATCGCCCTGGACGGATCCTTCAACAGTGCCGACGGCATGACCACCTACAGTGGCGCGCTGAGTACCTCTCGGGATGATATCGACCCCACCCAGGGCGCGGTTCCTACCAACACGCTCAGCGATAACAAGGACATCAGCTCCGCCTGGGTAGGGGTGAGCCGCATTGTCAGCAAGAATGCCATCGTGCGCTTCGGCCTGGCCTACACTTACCGCGAAGGCTTTCTCACCGATCCCTACAAGCTGCGCGACAGGCGGCCTGATGAGCGCAAGGAGTGGGCGGTCAGTACCGGTTACAGGCAGTATTTCATCTGGCCCGACGCAGCCTTGCACGCTGATTACCGCTACTTTGATGACGACTGGGGTATCGCCTCGCACACGGTAAACCTGGCGTGGCACCAGAACCTGGGGCGCAGTACACAGGTGATCCCCTTCCTGCGCTATTACAGCCAGGGCGAGGCGGACTTTTTTGCGAATATTGTCGATCTCGATAAACGCTATTACGCCGACGACTACCGCCTGTCATCGTTTGGCGCGATCACTGCCGGTTTGCGGCTGCGACATGAAATCGGCAACTGGGCGATCAGTGCGGTGGGCGAGCGCTACGAAACCGATGAGAGCTGGGGTGTCTACAGCGGGGATGAATCGCCCGCCCTGCTCAAGTACTGGCGCTATTCCTTCGGCCTGGACTACGTTTTCAGGTAAGCCTTCGCGTGCCCCCTCTGTGAGTCCTTCCCACTATGAACACCGCTTCAAGGCCATGGGCGGCCCCTGTCGCCTGCGGCTTGATTGTGTCGACGCGGCGACGGCGGAGCGGGCCATTGCCGCTGCGGAGGCCGAGGTTCATCGCCTGGAACACAAGTACAGCCGCTACCTTGCGGATTCGGTCACCAGCATCATCAATCGCGCGGCAGGTACCTCGCAGGCGGTATCCATCGACCCGGAGACTGCCGGCCTGCTCGGTTTTGCCCAGACCCTCTGGGAGCAAAGCGACGGCCTGTTCGATCTAACCGCCGGTATTTTACGTCGTGCCTGGGATTTCAAGTCCGGCCGCCTGCCCGCGCAGTCCACCATAGACCGCTTGCTGCCGTTGATCGGTTGGCAGCAGGTGCAATGGGACCAGAGCTCCATTCTATTGCCGGCCCCCGGTATGGAGGTTGATTTCGGCGGCTGTGTAAAGGAGTACGCCAGTGACAGCGCCGCCGTCGTCCTGGCCGACCACGGTATCGAACGTGGCCTGGTGGACCTCGCGGGTGATATGGCCGCGGTGGGTGCCGGTTGCGCCGCCGAGCCCTGGTCGATAGGTATTCGCGACCCCCGCGATAGCCACTGTGCCATCGCGCAAATAGCCCTCTCGGGCGGGGGGCTCGCCAGCAGCGGCGATTACGAGCGCTGCCTGATTCACGATGGCCACCGCTACGGTCATATCCTGAACCCTGCAACAGGCTGGCCAGTGCGGGGCCTGGTGGCTGTCAGTATCCTCGCCCCACAGTGCCTGGTGGCTGGCGGCAGCGCCACCATTGCGATGTTGAAACCCGAGTCGGAAGCACTGGGGTGGTTGGCGGAACTGGGTTTGCCCTGGCTGGCGGTGGACTCCGCGCTGGGTTGTCACGGTGTTGTCGGCGTTGCCCACACCCCTGACCGATGATGTTAGTATTTTCCTCCGCCGGAAACACCGTGAGTACCAATCGATGGCAGACAATACAGGCGACGCGATCGCAGCAGTACACCCCTTACGGATCCCGGGTCTGGACAGTCCGCTGGGCATGCATGTGCATGCCGTGGCGGATGTGCATGTGTCGGCCGCCATCGCGGCAACCGGTGTCTGGGAGCCACAGGAAACGCAGTTCCTGCTTGATACCCTGCGTCCCGGCGATGTCTTCGTGGATGTGGGGGCGAATATCGGCTACTTCTCCCTGCTCGCCTCGCGACTGGTGGGCCCTACCGGACATGTGCTGGCCTTTGAGCCGGAGATGGCGAATTTTGCCCTGCTGGAGGTCAATTGCCGGCTCAACGGCTGCGACAATATCCGCAATTTCAGGGCAGCGCTGGGCGAGGAAAATGCCAGTGGTACTCTCTACCTCAATGAGCTTAACCTGGGCGACCATTCCCTCTACCCGGATGGGCAGTACGATCGTGCCGGCCAGGAGATCAGCATCGTCAACGGCTCCCGGCTGATAGCGGCATCCCACCCGCGGGTGAACTTCATCAAGATCGACACCCAGGGTGCGGAGTGCGATGTGCTGCGCGGCCTGCAGGATCTCATCGCTGCCAGTGCGGACGACCTTATTATGATCATCGAATTTTCCCCGCTGCACCTGCGCAATGCCGGCACGGGCGGCCGCGCCCTGCTGGAGCTGCTTTCCGGCTACGACTGGCGGATGTACCTGATGGATGTGGATGCGGACGGGTTACTGCCGGTAACGGCGCAACAGGTGCGCTCCCTGAATGACCTGACCGAGCAGGACCCGGAGTCCGAAGGGTTCTTCAACCTGGTGGTCGCGGGCCGGAATATTGAGGATAACCCCGCCATACACTTTGTGCGGGACTGGGGGATGTTTGATAACGCCCTGGAGTATTACCTGCTGGCGCGGCGCATACAGCCCTGGGGCGGTGCCCGGCGTGCGGGCGCGGCGCTGGAAAACAATCTCTATATGCCTTCTGGCTGGGCGTTCCCGGAGGACTGGGGCCGCTGGTCACTGGGCCGGCGGTCCTGCCTGAAATTTGTGCCTGCCCAGGATCTGGCCGGGCGCGACGACCTCACACTGCACATTTGCGGCCGTTACTTTGGCCCTCCCGAGGCCACCGGGGTGGTTTTGAATGGGGTAAAGCTCGGTGACTTCGAGCTGCACGATGCGCTTATACCACTGCCGCCGGGCAGCCTGGTTGCTGGACATGTCGTGCTGGAGCTGACGCATGATCAGCCGCTGCGACCGGCTGACGTCAGTGACAGTGAGGACGTCCGGGACATCAAGTTCGGGCTGGAAAGCATCTCAGTGTGCTGAGGGGCGCCCGGCGAGGGGCGCCCGGCCAGGGGCGCCCGGCGAGGGGTGCCAGAGGTTGGGATTGCTTGCAACAGTTAAGGTGTTAGAAGTGACGGGGTCGCGAAACAAGTGGCTGTTGCCACAAGGACGATCTTTCCCGGCTATGTGGCCCGGGGGTGGACGAACTGGCTCAGTGGATAATGCGGTCCGGGTTCTGCTCGGCATCCAGCTCCCTGGATTTATCCATGGCTGCTGCCGATTCCTGCTGTTTCATGTAGGTACGCAGGCGACCGACTACACTCGTCATCACATCTATCGTCTGGCTGATTTGATCCAGCGCCATCAGGATAGTTTCATTATCCATCTGGTTCTTGCCGCTGTTGCTCATATCACAACTCCCGATTATTGATGTTCTTATTCAATGGTCTTTTATGGCGGCACCAGGGCCGCCCGGCCGGATCAGTCGCCCCAGTTCAGGGCGCCGCCTGTCTGGTATTCGATAACACGGGTCTCGAAGAAGTTTTTCTCCTTGCGCAGGTCCATGATTTCGGACATCCACGGGAAGGGGTTCTGCACATTCGGGAACTGCTCGGGCAGGCCCAGCTGGGACAGGCGCCGGTTGGCAATAAAGTGCAGGTACTCTTCCATCATGGCCGCATTCATGCCCAACACACCCCGGGGCATGGTGTCGCGGGCGTACTCGATCTCAAGTTGAGTGCCCTCCAGGATCATCTGGATGGCTTCCTGCTTGAACTCTTCAGTCCACAGGTGGGGATTCTCCAGCTTGATCTGGTTGATCACATCGATACCAAAGTTCAGGTGCATGGACTCATCCCGCAGGATGTACTGAAACTGCTCTGCCACACCGGTCATCTTGTTGCGGCGGCCCATCGACAGGATCTGGGTAAAGCCACAGTAGAAGAAGATACCCTCGGTCACCGCGTAAAAGCCGATCAGGTTGCGCAGCAGGGTCTGGTCGTCTTCCGGGGTGCCGGTCTGGAATGTCGGGTCACTGAGTTCGTGGGTGTGGCTGATACTCCAGGCCGCCTTCTTGGCAACCGAGGGGACTTCCCGGTACATGTTGAAGACCGCACCTTCGTCCATGCCCAGTGACTCAATGCAGTACTGGTAGGCATGCGTGTGGATAGCTTCCTCGAAGGCCTGGCGCAGAATGTACTGGCGGCACTCCGGGTTGGTGATCAGGCGGTAGATGGCCAGCACCAGGTTGTTCGCAACCAGCGAGTCCGCTGTAGAAAAATAACCCAGGTTGCGCATGACAATGCGACGCTCATCCTCGGTCAGGCCGTCCTTGCTGCGCCAGGTGGACACATCGGCGGTCATGTTGATTTCCTGGGGCATCCAGTGGTTGGCACAGCCGTCGATATACTTCTGCCAGGCCCAGTCGTACTTGAATGGCACCAGCTGGTTGAGGTCGGCGCGGCAGTTGATCATGGCCTTCTCATCAACCGATACGCGAGCGGCGCCCATTTCCAGCTCTTCCAGCCCCGCGGCCACGTCCAGAGTTTCAACCGACTCCATCGCCCTGGCGATATTGTTCGCTATAGCGGCGGGTGGCAGCTGGCTGGCACCCGCGGCGGGCTCTGTCGCCACCGCTTCAACAACCGGCTCTGGCACGGGTTCTGGTGCGGGTTCTGCCATGGGTTCTGCAACCGGGGCGGACATCGCCGCCTGTTCCGGGATGGCGGCCTCGGCTGCCGGTGTCGCTTCCTGCTTGTCGTAGTCGTCCCAATTCAACATCTTGCTTTGTCCCCTGACTTGTTTTTGCTTGCTAGGTACGTTTTGTTCATATATCTGCTATTCATTTTCTCTCACTGCCGGGTGCGTGTGATGCAGCCCGCCTACTGGCAGGCCTCGCAGTCCGGGTCGTCCAGTGAGCAGGCCTGGGGCACCGGCGCCGGTGCTGCCTCCCTGGATACGGCGTTCAGCTGGCCGGTGTCTATGGTGGATTTCTCGGTACCGGTCGCCGCGAGCGAGCGCAGGTAATAAGTGGTCTTGAGACCGCTGTACCACGCCATGCGGTAGGTGATGTCCAGCTTTTTACCATTGGCATTGTTGATGTACAGGTTCAGTGACTGCGCCTGGTCGATCCACTTCTGGCGACGGCTGGCCGCATCCACCAGCCAGCGCGGCTCCACTTCAAAGGCCGTCGCATAAATCGACTTTAGGTCCTCCGGTACCCGGTCGACGGCCTGTACGCTGCCATCGTAATACTTGAGGTCGTTAACCATCACCTTGTCCCACAGGCCGCGCGCCTTCAGGTCATTGACGAGGTAGGGGTTTACCACGGTGAACTCGCCGGACAGGTTCGATTTGACGTACAGGTTCTGGTAGGTCGGCTCGATAGATTGTGACACCCCGGTGATGTTGGCAATGGTTGCAGTGGGCGCTATTGCCATGACATTGGAGTTGCGCATTCCCCGGGTTTTGACCGTCTCTCTCAGGGCCGGCCAGTCCAGCGACTGGCTGCGGTCGACCGATATGTAGTCGGCGCCGCGGTGCTCGATCAGGCGTTCCAGTGAATCGATGGGGAACACACCCTGGCTCCACAGGGAGCCGGGGTAGCTGTTGTAGGCGCCGCGCTCGGCCGCCAGCTCGCTGGACGCCTCGATGGCGTAGTAGCTGATGGCCTCCATGGAACGATCGGCAAACGTTACCGCGTCATCTGAACCGTAGGCGATGTGCTGCTTGTACAGCGCATCCTGGAAACCCATCAGGCCCAGCCCGACGGGGCGGTGCAGCATATTCGAGTTCTTTGCCTGGGGCACCGAGTAGTAATTGATGTCAATCACGTTGTCCAGCATACGCACGGCGGTGCGCACTGTCCGGCGCAGCTTGTCCAGGTCGAGGCCGTTTTCGCCGATGTGCTGGGGCAGGTTGACAGAGCCCAGGTTGCAAACGGCAATCTCGTCCTTGTTGGTGTTGAGAGTGATCTCGGTACACAGGTTGGACGAATGCACCACACCCACGTGCTGCTGGGGTGAGCGCAGGTTGCAGGGGTCCTTGAATGTCATCCAGGGGTGGCCGGTCTCAAACAGCATGCCCAGCATTTTGCGCCACAGGTTCTCGGCCTTGACGGTCTTGAACAGCTTGAGCTCGCCACTGCGGGTCATTTCCTCGTACTGCTCGTAGCGCTCCTCGAACGGCTTGCCGTAGAGGTCGTGCAGGTCCGGGGCATCGTTGGGTGAAAACAGGGTCCAGTCACCACCGTCAAATACCCGCTTCATAAACAGGTCGGGTATCCAGTTGGCAGTGTTCATGTCGTGGGTGCGGCGGCGGTCATCGCCGGTGTTCTTGCGCAGTTCCACGAACTCCTCGATATCCAGGTGCCAGGTTTCAAGGTAGGAGCAGACCGCACCCTTGCGCTTGCCGCCCTGGTTGACCGCCACTGCGGTGTCGTTGACCACTTTCAGGAATGGCACCACGCCCTGTGATTTGCCATTGGTACCCTTGATGTAGGCGCCCAGGGCGCGCACCGGCGTCCAGTCGTTACCCAGGCCACCGGCAAACTTGGACAGCATGGCGTTGTCCTGGATGGCACCGTAAATGCCGTGCAGGTCGTCCGGCACCGTGGTGAGGTAGCAGGAGGAGAGCTGTGGGCGCAGGGTGCCCGCATTGAACAACGTGGGGGTGGAGCTCATGTAGTCAAATGAGGACAGCAACTGGTAGAACTCGATCGCCCGCGCGTTCTTGTCGTCTTCCTCTGTCGCAAGTCCCATGGCAACGCGCATAAAGAAGATCTGGGGCAGTTCAATACGCACGTCATTGCTGTGGATAAAATAGCGGTCGTAAAGGGTCTGCAGGCCGAGGTAGGTGAACTGCAGGTCCCGCTCTGGCAGCAGCGCCTGGCCCAGGCGTTCCAGGTCGAAGTCCTGCAGGTTGGGCGCCAGCAACTCCAGCGCCACACCTTTTTCAACATAAGCGGGCAGGGCCCGGGCATACAGTGTGGCCATGTCGGCCTGGGTAGCACTGGTGGCTACGCCCAGGAAGTTCAGGGCCTCCGCACGCAGGTTGTCGCACAGCAGGCGAGCCGCCACGTAGGAGTAGTTGGGGTCCTGCTCGATCATGGTCCGGGCGGTGATAACCAGGGACGTGCTGAGCTCTGCTGCGGTTACCCCGTCGTACAGGTTCTTCAGGGCCTCATCGAGAATGGCGGCCTCATTGACATCGGCCAGGTCAAAACAGGCCTCGCTGACGATGGTATGGATTCTATCCAGGTCCAGCGGTGCTCTGCTGCCGTCCAGCTGGATGACAGTGATATTCCCGGCCGCGGCCTGGGTGGCGGGCGACAGGGATTGCTTGGCTGCCCGCTTGCGGGATTGCTCCTCACGGTAGATGACGTAATCGCGGGCTATTTTATGCTCGCCGGCACGCATCAGTGACAGTTCAACCTGGTCCTGGATATCCTCGATGTGGATGGTGCCGCCGGAGGGCATGCGCCGCTCAAATGTGGCGGTAACCTGCTCGGTCAGGCGGGCCACGGTTTCGTGGATGCGGCTGGACGCTGCGGCGTTACCGCCTTCCACGGCCAGGAAGGCCTTGGTTATGGCCACTGAAATTTTGCTGATTTCAAACGGTACGACGGTGCCATTGCGTTTGATGACACGCAATTGGCCGGGCGCGGTGGCGGTGATGCTGGCGCTGACTGGTGATTCTTCCCGTGCCGGGGTATTGGTGACGCTGCCCGGCGTGCTGCTCTCTGTCTGCATATCTGCTCCGATGTCCTGGCGAAAAGCCTTATTGTTGTTGGGTTACCACTGGT
The DNA here is from genome assembly GCA_963765545.1 of uncultured Gammaproteobacteria bacterium. Lineage (GTDB taxonomy): Bacteria > Pseudomonadota > Gammaproteobacteria > Pseudomonadales > Halieaceae > JARRPM01. The sequence goes on from CAVXWW010000008.1 coordinate 786,387, forward strand.
TACTGCTTACTGCGTTCAAGTCACTGCACCCGCCCCGACCTGGGCTCGATATCCGGCCACTACCGGTCACTATGGGAGGACCGATATAACGTCCCTGGCGGCCTGCTGTCACTACAGGGTCCTCCACGTTGAACGGTTGCGGTCCGTTTTTATGTCCTGGGTCAGCCCGGCACTATTATTTGGTTGTTTTTTAGCCGCCATACCCAACATATAGGGGTGGAGAACTGATTTGCATACAAGATAATGCGGAGACGGGGACAATGCAAGAGCACGACACTGGGTTTATTCTGTGGATAATATGTGCATACATTGTTCGGTCTGCGCCCACTAACCGCGCAGGCCTTTGAGGGCGCACCCTATGGCCCGGAGTGGGTGATAATTTGGCCTGGTACAACTTATTTCTTCTAACAATTATCTGGCTTTATAGCTAAATATTATTTGCAGGCGGGCGACGGGTCCGTGATCGGATTCGATTGCCAGGGGTTGCGATCGGGACGGGGGTCCGGTACCTCAGCGGTTGGCCAGCAGCAGGGTTTCCAGCAGCGCCTTCTGGGCATGAAGGCGGTTTTCGGCCTCGTCCCAGATAACCGTATCCGGGGCATCCATCAGCGTTGCGCTGATCTCCTCTCCACGGTGGGCCGGGAGGCAATGCATGTAAAGTGCGTCGCTGGCGGCGCGCGCCATGAGCTCGGAATTCACCTGGTAGCGGGCAAATGCCCTGGCTCTTTCTGACTGCTCTTCTTCCTGTCCCATGGACGCCCAGACATCGGTCACCAACAGGTCGGCGCCCTCGGCGGCGAGCATGGGGTCATGCTCTATCCTGACCCGCCCGGCATTGGCCGCAACCAGCTCAGCAGCGGGTTCGAAGCCCGCGGGGCAGGCAACCCGCAGTTCAAAGTCAAATTGCCGTGCGGCGTTGATATAGGACTGGCACATATTATTACCATCGCCCACCCAGCACACTGTTTTGCCGGCGATGCTGCCGCGATGTTCAACCCAGGTCTGGATATCCGCCAGTAACTGGCAGGGATGAAAATCGTCGGTCAGGCCATTGATGACGGGTACTCTGGACCGGGCGGCAAAACGCTCCACGAGGTCATGGCCAAAGGTGCGGATCATCACGATATCCACCATGGAAGAGACGACCCTCGCGCTGTCCTCAATCGGCTCTCCGCGGCCCAGTTGGGTGTCCTGGGGCGACAGGAACATGGCGTGGCCGCCCAGCTGTGACATACCCGCTTCAAACGATACCCGGGTGCGGGTGGACGACTTGGCGAAGATCATTGCCAGCACCTTGCCGGGAAAGGCGCGCTGGTCGGCGCCCGCCTTGTGTTCCCGCTTCATTTCAATGGCGCGATTGATCAGCTGGTTCAGCTCTGCTGGACTGAAATCCAGCAACGTCAGGAAATGTCTTGTGTCCGACATGGTCAGGTCCGTTGGGTCACTTGGTGGAGAGGGCTTACGCCTCCCGGATGAGTTTGGCGATGCCCGCCGCGAGGTCCTGCGCCTCAGCCTGGTTGATAACCAGGGGTGGCAGCAGGCGAATGGTGTTGCCGGCGGTTACGTTGATCAGCAGTCCGGCCTCAAAGGCCCGCTGGGCGATCTCCGCACAATCCTTGTTCAGCTGGATGCCCAGCATCAGGCCGCGGCCGCGTATTTCAACGATATTGGCCGCCGCAGCGCTATCCGCATGCAGGCTGTCGATAATCAACTGGCCCATTTTGGTGGCGTTCTCGCAGATTCCGCCGGTGGTGATCGTATTCAGTACAGCCAGGGCTGCGGCGCAGGCCAGCGGGTTGCCGCCAAACGTGGAACCGTGGTGGCCTTTACCCAGTACCTGGGCCGCAGCTCCCCGTGCAAGGCACACCCCGATCGGTACGCCGTTGCCCAGGCCTTTGGCCGTGGTCACCACGTCGGGCATCAGGTCCATGCCCTGGTAGGCAAAATAGGTGCCGGTGCGGCCGTTGCCGGTCTGGACTTCGTCGAACATCAACAGCCACTGCTCCTGGTCACAGATCTCGCGTACAGCCTGCAGATACTCTTTGCTGAGAGGGTGCACTCCGCTCTCGCCCTGTATCGGTTCCGCCAGCACCGCCACCACTCCCGGGTTGTGGGCAGCTATCTGGCGCAGGGCCTGGACGTCATTGCGCGGGGCGCGGATAAAGCCCGTAACCAGTGGTTCGAAGCCCGCCTGGATCTTGCGGTTGCCGGTCGCGCTAAGGGTGGCCAGCGTGCGCCCATGAAAGGCGCCCTCCAGAACCACGATGGCGGGTTTGTCGATTTTGCGCTGGTGGCCGTAGAGGCGGGCCAGTTTGATGGCGGCCTCATTGGCCTCGGCGCCGGAGTTGCCGAAGAAGCAGTTCTCCATGCCGGCCACGCCCGTCAGTACCTGGCCCAGCTTCTCCTGGGCTTCTATGCGGTACAGGTTTGAGGTGTGTACCAGTTTATCGGCCTGCTCCCGTATGGCCGCGGTGACGGCGGGGTGGGCATGACCCAGGCCATTGACGGCAATGCCGGCGATGGCGTCCAGATAGCGTCGTCCGTCGGTGTCATACAGGTACACTCCCTCGCCGTGACTGAATGTCACGGGCAACCTGGTGTAAGTCTGCATCAGCGCCGACATAAAACTCTTACTCCCATAAACGCAAAAAGGCAGCTGGAGCTGCCTGGAAAGGGCAACTATAGCGCCATCAATAAAACTTGGCAATCCGGTTGAACCCTGGCGGCTGGTGCGTGGTCTCAATAGACAGACGGTGACTACAATAGGGTAGAATGGAGTTCCCGGCGCACAGCGCACGGCGCCCGATATCAACACAGGACAGGCAATGGATATTATAGAGACGATCAAAGAGCAAATAGAGAGCAACAATATACTGCTTTACATGAAGGGATCCCCCAACCAGCCCCAGTGCGGCTTTTCCGCTCGCACGGTGCAGGCCCTGATGGCCTGCGGCGAACGCTTTGCCTATGTGGACATCCTGACAAACCCGGATGTCAGGGCAAATCTGCCCAAATACGCCAATTGGCCGACCTTTCCCCAGCTGTGGGTAAGTGGTGAGCTGATAGGCGGCTGTGACATCATCACGGAGATGTTCGAGAACGGTGAGTTGCAGACCCTGATCAAGGAAGCCGCATCCGCCGGGGAAGCCTCCCAGGCCTGATTCGGCAGTGGCGCGATTGTGACCTGAGCGCGCATTTTTTTGCGCGCCAGTAGTGCGGCCTGTGCTACAGGCCCGTCCCCTCTCTCAATTTTTTCAGTTCCGCCAGTTGGTCCTCCCTTGACAGGGGTGCGCCCTCGTGGCGTTCCAGCGCCTCGCGGGCCGGCATGGTCAGCGTCTCGCCCCGCAGTACCCGGGTGCAATAGTGTTGGTAGTGCTCACAAAACACGGGCCAACTGGTGCGCTCGGTATTGTTCGCCAGGAAATACCAGTCACTGTCTCGCCCCGCCAGGTAAACCGCGGGGTGACTCCAGGCCTGTGCGGCCCGGGGTGACGCAGCCCGGCAGGCCTCGACATAGGCATCGCGGGCCGATGGCAAGCCCAGGTCGGAAAGGCCCTGCTGGCAGCACTCAAGCATGCGATTCAGGGTGGGCAGGTACTCGCTGTTTTCGATGGCGTGCTTGGCGCCCTTGAGTATCTGCTCGGTAGGGTAGTCCGCGAGTGCGTCCAGCCACAGTTTCTTGATCTGCTTGAGCTGCTCCGCATCCGGGTAAGCGGAGTAGTACTGGTTGTGGTAGTTAAGCCTGAACAGGGCGAAAACCTGGTTGATGGTCTCTATCCGGGCTTCCGGCGTGGACCTGCGATCGCCGGGCTCGTTATGCCTAGTCTGCCCAGGAGGTGTCTGTGAGGTCGTCCTGGAGGCTTCGATCCCTTGTGCGACCTGTTGGATTAGATCCCTGCTGTCCGGCATTTTTTTGTCCCGCTTGTTCTATCTGGTGGCGTTTCGCCCAGTGGTATTTCACATGTTGCAGGAATTTGCTGTTCCAGGATGTGTGAGTCTGGTTGCTGTCCCGCCAGTATACGATGAACTCGGCCAGTAGGGAGCGGGCAAATTCGGTGTCGATATGCGACATGCGCAAAATGTCCAGGACGTCCTCGCTGGGTTGCCAGTTATCCGCGATTCGCTTGGGCTCGGTGCTGTGCTCCAGGCTGGAGCTGTATTTTGCCCACTGGATACGGATGTGCTGGACAAATTTTGAGTTGAGTTCGCGGGGTGCGGCACCGCGCTCGCGCCAGTACAGGATAAATTCCGGTATCGCTTCCTCGATGAAGTTCCGTTCTATGCCGCCTCGCTCCATAATCTCCAGGGCGTCCAGGCTGGGGCGCCAGCTGTTGTCCAGCGTAACCTGGGCAGGCGCGCGAAATGACTCCGCCTGGCTCTGCTGGTGATGCCGCCAGTTACTGATGACATGCTGGCGAAATTTGTTTTCCCACGCGTGGCTGATTTCACCGCGCTCGCGCCAGTAACAGGCGAAATCTTCCAGTTGGTCCAGGGCGAACTGGCGCGGTATGTTGTGGTTGAGGGCCAATAACCGGAGCAGGTCTTCGCTGGGGTTCCAGCCCGCCGGCAGCGGGCTGGCGGACCGAGGGCCGGGGCTGGCTGGTGGCGAGGGCGGCGGAGCCGCGGCTGTCGCCGGTCGCGTCGTCGCTCGGTCCGCTCGTTCGTTAAAAGCGAATTCCAGTCGTTCACTCTCATGCAGTGGCGGTGAGCTCACCAGCAGAACGCCCTTGTCTACCAGGCTGCGACTGATGCGTTGCAGGTCCTCGGTGCTCCAGAAGGGCAGGGTGCGCAGCAACAGGGCCCGGTCCACGCAGAGCCAGGCGTAGCCGTCTCGCTCACGGGGGCTTTGGTGTTCAAACAGCCCCTGCAGGTGTTGCAGCAAGATGGCTTCCCCAAGCCCTATCGTTGCTGCCAGGCCGGGCGAAAAGACGAGCTGGCGTTCTGGGACCAGGGATGACTCTGACATTGGGGTTCCGGCAGGGCGACACAAGTCTGGTAGGATACCGAGCTTGCGCGGCAACTCATAGACGGCCGCCTGAATTTTTCTGGAATAAACGAAATGGCCAAGCAAAAAACCGCCTTTGTCTGCAATGAGTGCGGCTCCGACTATGCCAAGTGGCAGGGCCAGTGCAGTGACTGCCGCGCCTGGAATACCCTTGCGGAAATTCGCCTGGGACCCGCGGCCAGCGGCAGCCGGGGTGCTGGCCGCGCGGGCGGAGGAGCGGGTGCGAACCGGGCCGGATTCGCCGGCGCCCTGGCGGGTGCTCGCATCCTCAAGGATATCGACCTCGATGAACTGCCTCGCTTTTCCTCCGGGGTGGGAGAGTTCGACCGGGTGCTGGGTGGTGGCCTGGTGCCGGGTTCGGCGGTTCTGGTCGGGGGCAACCCGGGAGCGGGTAAAAGCACCCTGCTGTTGCAGACCATGTGTCACCTGGCAGGGGCAATGGAAGCGCTTTACATCACGGGGGAGGAGTCCCTGCAGCAGGTGGCCATGCGGGCCAACCGCCTGGGCTTGCCGACCGACAAGTTGCGGATGATGTCCGAAACCAATATTGAAACCATTGTCGCGGCGCTGGAGGAATTCAAGCCCAGGGTTGTGGTGGTGGACTCCATTCAGGTGGTGCATACCGCGGAGCTTTCATCCGCCCCGGGGAGCGTATCCCAGGTGCGAGAGTGCGCGGCCTGGCTCACGCGCTTCGCCAAGCAAAGCGGGACCGTACTGGTGCTGGTGGGACATGTTACCAAGGATGGCTCCCTCGCCGGCCCCAAGGTGCTGGAGCATATGATTGACTGTTCCATCCTGCTCGAGGGCACCGATGACTCCCGCTTCCGCACCCTGCGCGGGCAGAAGAACCGCTTCGGCGCGGTCAATGAGTTGGGCGTTTTCGCCATGACTGACGGTGGTATGCGAGAGGTCAAGAACCCCTCCGCCATTTTCCTGGATCGCAGTACCGAGCCCGCCGCCGGCAGTGCGGTGATGGTTGTCTGGGAGGGGACCCGGCCACTGCTGGTGGAAATTCAGGCGCTGGTGGATGACAGCGCGCTGGGCAACCCGCGCAGGGTGGCTGTGGGACTGGAGCAGAACCGCCTGGCCATGCTGCTGGCGGTGCTGCACCGCCACGGCGGTTTGCAGGTCGGCGACCAGGATGTGTTCGCCAATGTGGTGGGCGGGGTCAAGGTGCTGGAGACCAGTGCCGACCTCGCGCTGCTGCTGGCGATTGTCTCCAGCTATCGGGACCGTCTCCTGCCCAGGGATATGGTGATCTTCGGGGAGGTGGGCCTTTCCGGCGAGATCCGCCCGGTTCCCAGCGGACAGGAGCGTTTGTCCGAGGCCGCCAAGCACGGCTTCAAGCGCGCGATAGTGCCGCGTGGCAATGCCCCCAAAGCCGTGATTCCTGGCATGGAGGTGATTGCCGTGGCGAAGTTGTCCGAGGCCCTGGATGCGTTGGATTGACGGCGTGCCGCAACGGCTCACCCGGGTGGGTTTCACTGGGCCCAGTCCGGAGATTGATCTTCCAGAGTAGGCCCGGGGGCGGCATCAGACCAGCCTGCCCAGTTCTTCCTCTAACTGGGCGATATCCATATGTGCCTCCAGCAAAGCGCGCAGTGGCTCGATATTCTCGCGGTCGACATGCTGGACGTCGAAGCCCAGCCGGCTGGCCTCGACGTGTTGGAGGTAGGCATACAACTCCAGCTCTGAGCCCTCGTCGCCGCGCTCGCCAGATGTGTAGATGATGAGGGTAAAGGGCTCGTTGTACTGGGCATCCCAAAGGTCTGGCTGGTCGGTAGAGGCACCGGACAGCGAAACATCGATCAGTCGCTGGGGCCACACGCTGCCGCCCTGGTGGATGTCCACTGGCAGGTCCAGCTCAACGCGGGTGAACTGCCGCAGCTCGGGTTGGGGTTTGGTCATCACGGCCTCATTTCGTGGTTATTTCCGGCAAACTATAACGCCGCACCCTGGCTATTGCGACCGCTAAATGACGAATTGGCCTGTATGCCAGCCGCCGGGAAATTACTTGAGCTTGCGGTATTTTATCCGGTGCGGCTGGTCAGCTGCCGCGCCCAGCCGGGCCTTGCGGTCCTCCTCGTAATCAGAGAAGTTACCCTCGTGAAATACCACGCTGCCATCGTCTTCATAGGCGAGAATGTGGGTCGCGATGCGGTCCAGGAACCAGCGGTCGTGGGAGATAACCAGGGCCGCGCCGGGGAACGCCAGCAGCGCTTCTTCCAGGGCGCGCAGGGTCTCCACATCGAGGTCGTTGGTGGGCTCGTCGAGCAGCAGCACGTTAGCGCCCTGCTTGAGTAACTTCGCCAGGTGCAGCCGGTTGCGCTCGCCGCCGGACAGGTCCTTGACGAACTTCTGCTGATCAGAGCCCTTGAAATTGAACCGGCCCAGGTAGGAGCGCGACTGCACCTCGTAATTGCCGATGCGGATAATGTCCTGTTCATCGGATACTTCCTGCCAGACGGTCTTGCTGCCGTCGAGATCATCGCGAGACTGGTCCACGTACCCCAGCTGCACGGTCTCACCCAGGACCACCTCGCCACCATCGGGTTGCTCAATATCCATAAGAATCCTGAACAGGGTGGACTTGCCCATCCCGTTGGCGCCAATAATGCCGACGATACTACCCTTGGGTACGCTGAAACTTACCCCGTCCAGTAAAACGCGGTCGCCGTAGGTCTTGCGCAGGTCTTTTACGTCTATCACCTTGTCTCCCAGGCGCGGCCCGGGCGGGATATAGATCTCGTTGGTTTCGTTGCGGCTCTGAAACTCCTGGGATTGCAGTTCCTCAAAGCGCTGCAGGCGAGCCTTGCTCTTGGCCTGGCGTCCCTTGGGATTGGAGCGAACCCACTCCAGCTCTGCCTTGATAGCGTGTTGGTGTGAGGCTTCCTGCCTTTTCTCCTGGGCCAGGCGCTGCTCCTTGGCCTCCAGCCAATCGGAATAGTTGCCCTCGTAGGGGATACCCCTGCCCCGGTCCAGTTCGAGAATCCAGCCCGCCGCATTATCGAGGAAGTAGCGGTCGTGGGTGATGGCCACCACAGTGCCGGGAAAATCATGCAGGAAGCGCTCCAGCCACCCCACACTCTCGGCGTCCAGGTGGTTGGTGGGCTCGTCCAGCAGGATCATGTCCGGGTTGGACAGCAACAGTCGGCACAGGGCGACCCGGCGGCGCTCGCCGCCCGACAGGGTAGTCACATCCGCATCCCAGGGCGGCAGGCGCAGGGCATCGGCCGCAATCTCCAGCCGATGGTCCAGGTTGTGGGCATCGGTGGCCTCAATGATGTCCTCCAGCCGCGCCTGCTCCTTCGCGAGCGCGTCAAAATCAGCATCCGGTTCCGCGTAGTCGGTATAAACCTGCTGCAGTCCGGCCAGCGCGTCTACGGCTTCCTGCAGACCTTCTTCCACGTTGCCCCGCACCGTTTTGTCGGGGTTTAACTGGGGTTCCTGTGGCAGGTAGCCGATCTTGATCCCGGGCTGGGGGCGGGCTTCCCCCAAAATGTCAGTATCCAGCCCCGCCATGATACGCAGCAGGGTTGATTTACCGGACCCGTTGAGGCCCAGCACGCCAATTTTGGCGCCGGGAAAGAAGGACAGGGAGATGTCTTCCAGAATTTTTTTCTTGGGTGGCACAACCTTGCCAACCCGGTTCATGGTGTAGACGTACTGGGCCATTGTTCGACTCGCGTAGCAAAAACGACAAGCGCAGGATTTTAGCAGAAACAGCGCGGGGGGTGGCGCCGATCTATATCCCAATGGCCTCGCTGCTCGCCAGGCGGCTGACATCGACTGAAACCGCCAGTATCGGCCCTTCTCCACCGCCGAAGATGACGCCCTTGACCGGCGTGACGTCCAGGTAATCGCGGCCGAAAGCAGTGACAATGTGCTGGCTATTCGCGAGGGTGTTATTGGTGGGATCGAATTCGACCCAGCCTTCCCCGGGACTGAAATAGGCGACCCAGGCATGAGTGGCGTCGGCGCCGACCAACTTTTTCTCGCCGGGCTTGGGCAGGGTTTCAATATAACCTGACACGTACTTGGCGGGTATGCCCATGGAGCGCAGGCAGCCCACCTGCAGGTGGGCAAAGTCCTGGCAGACGCCGCGCCGGTGCGTCAGCACCTCGGCCAGCGGGGTGGCTATGGTAGTGAAGCCGGGGTCGTAGGCGAAGTCGCTAAAGATCCGTGCGGTCAGGTTATTGACGCAGGCCTTGAGCGTATCGTCCCGGTTGAATGAAGGCCGGGCGTACTGAGCCAGGGCCTCGCTGCATTCCACCATGGGTGAGTTGAGCAGGAACTCCCGCGCCTCCAGTACGGCCTTGTTGCCGGTTCCCTTCATCAGTTCCAGCGCATTGCCATAAGATTCCCCGAGATCCAGGTTGAGCTCCAGGTCGCGGTCGTCGATCTCTACCTCGCTGTCAGCGGTAATCACCAGCTCGGTATGAGGCCTTTGGATTTCGAAATGAAAAGCCTTGTTGCCGAAATAGTCCGTACGCTTGTGAGTCACCGTGGGCGTGGGTGAGACAGTAATCCGGTTTTTCCGGCATTGCTGCCGGTTGGTATCGCGCGGCACCACGTTGGCCAGGTTGTAGCAATGGCTGACCCTGCTGGAATATTTGTAGTGGGTGGTATGACGAACTCGAAACAGCATCAATTGGGCCCGCCGAAGGTAGTGGCGAGCAGTTGCTGGGCATCCGTGCGGTGGTCGAAGTGCTTGTCGCTGATAAGGGTATTGAAGCTCAGCAGCAACTTGTCCAGTTCCTCGAGTAAGTCGTCCATGGCCGGACGCGTGTCGGAAGAGATTTCCAGCAATTGCCTCAGTCTGACCAGCTTCAGCCGGGTGATCGCCTCGAGCAGGGCCCGTTCCTCTTCCTCCAGGGTACTCTTGCCCGGATTCACTCGCGGCAGTTCGCCCAGGTGCTGCTGCAGTCGCTCCAGTTGGAACAGCAGTGATCGCGGGTTGCGCGGGTCCAGCATGACCAACTCCAGGCCCAGCTCGATGCCGGCCCGCTGCCGGCCGCGCCGCCGGTAGGTGATGATGACATCCATGGTGGCCAGCAATGCCGTCAGCAGGGTTGATTTGTCGGCTTCCCCGGGTACTGGTGCGGTGAGTACCCTGAGTGTGGTGATGACCTGTTCGGCGCGCTCCACCCGCTTGCCCAGTTCCATAAAGCGCCAGCCCACGCTGCGCACCATGTTTTCCTGCATCAGGCCGGACAGTGCGACCAGTCCGGTTACCAGTGGGTCCAGTGCCGCCTCTGGCGCCGAATTGAGGCCCCCCGCCAGTGCGCTGTCCAGCCCGTCCAGTTCGTCATGCAGGTCGTTGATAACACGCAGTGTGTCGGTAGAGAGCAGTTCCTTTGATTCTTCGGCGCTGGCGAGCATGGAGTTGAGCGTGGACTTGATACTGCCCACTCGGTTGCCATCGCGGATGATCATCAACAGTTCCTGGTCGGGGTTGGCCAGCAGTGACTCCTGTGCCTCCACAAAGCCCGGCAGGGTGCCGGTAACGCGGGTCACGGCCTGCAGGAGTATCCGCTGTGCCTCCGGCGTGATGGGGTCCTCGCCATTGATCAGTACAAATACAGTGCGCAGCAGGCGCAATCCCGCCTCGGCCCGCTCCGCGTATCGGCCCATCCAGTACAGGTTTTCCACTACCCTGCTGGGCAGGCTCACCATGCCGGCGTCAGTGTTGGTGCCCAGTATGTCCGGCGTTGCCTCGCTCTGGACGAAACGCTCCGGCTCAGTGGCGGTAACCCAGGTATCCTTGCTGGGGCTGCCCGATTGCATGCTGATTACGCGGCCACCCGGGCTGTTGCCGATGCGGGTCAAACCGCCCGGCATCACCATGTAGGAGCTGTCTGTAGCCACCGAATAGGTGCGCAGTATGGCGGGCCGGGGTTCCAGGGCCCGGTCTACAAACGTCGGTATGTGGGCCTTTTCAAGGCGATCCTGACCGACAAACTGGTTGGGGTTGCGATGGATGGCAGCGAGTAACCCCGCCTGCTGTTCCGTATTCAGGTCACCGCCCCAGACACTGACCAGGCCACTGCCGCGATAGACCGGCTTGATGATCAATTGCTTGAGATTGGCTGTGACATATTGCAGATCTGCCGGATCCCCGCACCAGTAGGTTTTGACCGAAGACAGGCGCGGTTCACGGCCCAGCAGGCACTTGCTGATTTCGGGCAGGTACTTCAGTAGTACCGGGTTTTCCAACACACCGGACCCCAGCGGGTTCGCCACCGCGACCCGGCCACTGCGCACGACCTCGAGCAGGCCCGGCACCCCCATACGCGAGTCACTGCGCAATTCCACCGGGTCGCAGTACTGGTCATCCACGCGGCGCAGCAGGACATCAACCCGGGTCAGGCCGTCCAGGGATTTCATCCACAGAAACCCGTTGCGCACCACCAGGTCGCCGCTCTGTACCAGCGGCAGGCCCAGGTAGTTGGCCAGGTAGGCGTATTCAAAACGGGCCTCATCCTGTCCGCCATGGGTGAGGAGGGCAATGCAGGGCATGTCGTCATTGGGGGTTAGCGAACTCAACTTCAGCCGCAGCCGCTGGTAGAAGCTGGCAATGCGATGGACGTGGCTCTCGCGGTAGATGCTGGGAAATACCCGCGACATCACCGTGCGGTTCTCCAGTACGTAGCCCGCGCCACTGGGGGCCTGCGTGCGGTCTGACAATACGCACATACTGCCGTCGTCGCAGCGCACCATGTCTGCGGCATGCAGTACCAGCTCATGCTCGCCCGGTAGTTGTATGCCCTGGCAGGACCGCAGGAACCCGCTGTGGGAAAACAGTGCCTCGGGGGGCAGTGCGCCATGCTTGAGCAGCGTGCGTGGACCGTAGAAGTCGCGCAGTATCAGGTTGAACAATTCCGCCCGTTCCAACAGGCCGGCCTCAATCTGGGACCAGTCCTCGCTGCCGATAATATAGGGTGCCGCGTCGAGCTCCCAGGCACTGCCCGGGCTGCTTTCGCCGCCATACAGGTTGTAGGTGGCGCCCTCGTCGCGCAGAATTCGCTGAATTTTCTCCTCGCGCTGTTCCAGCACCTCGGGCCCCAGATCGCGAAAGCTGTTCAGCAGGTACTGCCACTGTGGCTTGACGCTGCCGTCAGCCGCGTGGACGTCGTCCAGCAGCCCGGCGGGCACGCTGTACTCCAGCGGTTCTTCAGCGTCGTGCAGGGCCTGGGTCTGGCTCTGCATCACGCCGGGCGATGGATTGAGATTTGACAAACGGTGTTCCTGCTGCGGTATTGGCGGCGGTGTGGACCGGGCGGCCCATCGCTTCTTATCCTGTGCCCCATTATATACGCAATTCAGGGGCAGCTACTATCGTCCATCACACCTGCCTGTGCCGTGGCTAGAACCGCCGCGGGCTGCGCATATCCAGGATATAGGGATACTCCCCGGGGGCTTCCTCGGGGGGCGGCTCCATGGGCCTGGGTATCTCCTGGCTGGGGAAGAACTCCCGCAGGGCGTTCACCTCAGGCTGGGGCATGAATGGCCCCTGGCTGTGACTGAGCGCGTCAAACCGGTTTATCCGGCGTGATTCCGCTTCCAGCGAGTTGACCGGGAAAGTTTCATAGCTGCGTCCGCCCGGGTGGGATACGTGGTAGCTACAGCCGCCGATAGAGCGGCCGTTCCAGGTGTCGATGAGGTCAAAGACCAGCGGCACGTGTACGCCTATCATCGGGTGCAGGGCGGAGGGCGGCGCCCATGCCCGGTAGCGCACCCCGCCCACGTATTCGCCGTGGTGGCCGGTGCTGCGCATGGGGACACGGCGGCCATTGCAGGACAGTACATAGCGGCCCTCGGTCAGTCCCGAGGCCCGCAGTTGCAGGCGCTCCACCGAGGAGTCGACGTAGCGGGAGGTGCCGAAGCTGGTGGTTTCCTCGCCCAGCACGTGCCAGGGCTCAACCGCCCAGCGCAGTTCGAGCTCGATGTCGCCCAGTTGTACCCGACCGTAATGGGGGAAGCGGAATTCCTCAAAGGCGGCCAGCCAATCCAGCTCAAAACTGTAACCGTGGGATTGCAGGTCCTCAACCACATACTTCATGTCCTGCCAGATGTAATGCGGCAGCATGAAACGGTCGTGTAACTCGGTGCCCCAGCGGACCAGTGGCTTGTGATAGGGCGTTTTCCAGAATCGCGCTACCAGGCAGCGCAATAACAGGGCTTGCACCAGTGCCATGCGGCTGTGGGGTGGCATTTCAAAACCCCGGAACTCCAGTATGCCCAGGCGGCCTGTCGCGCTGTTGGGCGAATACAATTTGTCGATACAGAACTCGGCGCGGTGGGTATTGCCGGTGACATCGATCAGCAGGTTGCGCAGCAGCCGATCCACCAGCCAGGGTTGTGGTACCTCGCCGTCGGACATCTGGGAAAATGCCACCTCCAGCTCGTAAAGCATCTCGTCGCGACCTTCATCCACCCGCGGGGCCTGGCTGGTGGGGCCGATGAACATTCCCGAAAAGAGGTAGGACAGGCTGGGGTGGTGCTGCCAGTAGGTGATCAGGCTGCGCAGCAGGTCCGGCCGGCGCAGCAGCGGGCTGTCCGTCGGCGTGGCGCCGCCGAGGGTGATATGGTTGCCGCCGCCGGTCCCTGTGTGGCGTCCATCCAGCATAAACTTCTCAGTGGACAAGCGCGACTGGCGAGCCTCTTCATACAGTGCGGTAGTGGTCTCAACCAGCTCCGCCCAGTTATTGGAGGGGTGAACGTTGACTTCAATCACGCCCGGATCCGGTGTGACCAGCAGCTTTTGCATGCGCGGGTCCCGGGGTGGCTCATAGCCTTCAATAATTAATGGCGTTTTCAGTGAGCTGGCGGTCTGTTCTATGGCGGCTATCAGCTCGACGTAGTCTTCCAGGTATTCGATGGGCGGAAGGAACGCGTGCAGGCGGCCGTCCCTGACCTCCAGGCACAGCGCGGTGCGCACCACGGCCTCGTAGTCGTCGGGATCAGGCAGCGTGTCCTCGGGGACTTCGCCCTCATCGGAGAACTGCATATCGGCCCTTTTGGTCAGCGCATCCCGGGGTTCAAAGGGGTCGCGATGGGGAGTGAGTAGATCGGCTTTTTTTGCGAGCTCGGGCAGGTCGTTGAGCGGCAGGCGCAGTCCCATGGGGGAGTCGCCGGGTATAAGGGTGATGCGTTCGCGCTTCATGGGCCAGAGGCTGCTGCGCCAGTTCTTGCCATCTTCGACTACCGGCCAGCCAGTGCTGCGACTCAGGGGGATGACGACGCCCGAGGGTACATTGATGCCCCGGTCAATCAGTTTGGCGAGGCGGCGACGATCCAGGCTGCCCTTGAGTTTCTGGGCCAGAATGTCGAGGTTCTTCGGCAGGTTCTGCTCCTGCATAAGGTAGTAGAGGCCGTCCTCGTAGGCCGGTTGGCAACACTTGCGCGGCAGCGACAGCAGGTCACAGAGCCGCTGGCCAAAGCGCTGGGCAGTGTTGACGTCGTGGCCATAGTCCTTGTCTATCCTGGCCAGCAGGGAGGCGTTCTTCCACAGGGGCTCCCCGTCCTTGCGCCAGAATACGCCCAGCGCCCAGCGCGGTACTTCCTCTCCCGGATACCACTTGCCCTGCCCATAGTGCAGCAGGCCATGGGGTGCGAAGCGATCCCGCAGACGCAACAACAGCGATTTGGCCAGGCTGAGCTTGTCGTCTCCCAGCGCGTCGGTGTTCCACTGGCTGGACTCCATGTCGTCAATCGACACGAAGGTGGGCTCGCCGCCCATGGTGAGGCGAACGTCATTTTGCTCGAACTCACGATCGACGGCTTTGCCCAGTGCGAGTATGTGTTGCCACTGTTCCTCGCTATAGGGCTTGGTGACCCTCGGATCCTCCAGCACACGCTCTACCGTATTGCTGAAATCAAATTCCACCTCACATTCGTCGGTTGCGCCGACAATCGGTGCGGCTGAGACCGGGTTGGGTGTGCAGGCCAGGGGTATGTGGCCCTCGCTGGCAAACAGGCCGGAGGTAGGGTCCAGGCCTACCCAGCCCGCGCCAGGCAGGTAGACTTCACACCAGGCGTGCAGGTCGGTGAAATCCTCGGCGGCCCCGGAGGGCCCATCCAGTGATTTTTCATCCGGTTTGAGTTGTACCAGGTAGCCCGAGGCGAAGCGGGCAGCCAGGCCTAGATGGCGCAGCACCTGTGCCAGCAGCCAGGCGGAATCCCGGCATGAGCCCCGGGCTTTTGCCAGTGTTTCTTCCGGGGTCTGGATGCCGGGTTCCAGTCGCACCAGGTATTCAACCGCCTGTTGTGCCTGCTGGTTTATGGCGACCAGGAAATCGTTGATGGTCTGTTCTTCAGTGTTTACCGCTGCCAGGAATTTTTTGAACTCGGGGCCGCCCTCCAGTGTTTCCAGGTACGGCAGCAGTTCACCCTTGAGTTGAGGGGGATATTCGAAGGGGTATTGTTCGGCGTAATCCTCCACGAAAAAGTCAAAGGGGTTGATTGTTGTCATGTCGGCGATGACTTCTACATCCACTTCGAATTCGGTGCATTTCTCAGGAAATACCAGCCGCGCCAGGTAGTTGCCGAAGGCGTCCTGTTGCCAGTTGATAAAGTGCTTCTGCGGCTTGATATTCAGGCTGTAGGCGTGGATGGGGGTGCGCGAATGTGGTGCGGGGCGCAGGCGAACCGTGTGCGGCGACAGGTTTACCGGCCGATCAAATTTGTAGGAGGTGCGATGGTTTATCGCCACACGTATGGTCATTTTTGCTTACCGCCCTTGGGCTGAGTGGCTATGGGTCGTTTTGGTTTTCGGTTCAGGTTTGAGTTTCGGACTCAGGTTCCGGTTCCGGGGGCAGGAACCAGGTTGTGCTGATTACACCGCCCAGCGTGTTCAATTCCAGTTGGAAGCGGTCGATAAACTTGTGCAGGTCCTCCCGTTCAGCCTTGGCGACGTGGAACCGTGACAATCTGCGGCGGGCACGCTCGAGTATCTTCAGCGCATCCTGGTGGTTTTTCAAAGGCACCAGTTGCTGCCTAATACCGTCCAGGCAGTACCTGACCGAGCGGGGCAGGGTCGGTTCCCGGAAAACAAACTCAACCACGTCATTGGCCTCAACCATGGGTCCGATCGTTCGTCGATAGGTTCCCATCGCTGACAGGGATTGCAGCAGGCAGGCCCAGATCAGCGGATCAACTGCCTTGTTCAGGCGTTCGTCGCCCAGCAGTGCCCCGGCCCCGACATCAATCACCCGCGTGGTCATGTCGGCCCGTTCCAGCAGATGGCCGAGCTTGATAAAACGGTAGGCGTGATCGCGGCACAGTGTGGTCATGAGCAGTCCGTTGATCATCTGGCAGCGGGTCACGACCTGCTCCAGAAAGGCGTGGCGGTTGCGCCGCCCCACCGATTTGGCCGCGTGTTCCTGGGAAAAGAGGTACAGCTCGTTGACATGCTCCCAGACTTCCTCTGGCAAGACGTCGCGGGTGGTGCGCACGTTTTCCCGGGCCGCCCTGATGCAAAAATGAATACTGCCGGCATTTTCGTCATCCGCTATCAGGAATTTGAGCACATTCTGCTCGCTGTACGCCCGGCGGTGTTCGCTGAAAACAGGGTCCGCATCCAGGATGTGCACCAGGATGTCCCAACCCGGTTCTGATCCCGCCGGGATGTCCATGGTCAGATGGCTGAAGGCCTGGGTAAGGCGTGCTGTGTCTTCTGCTCGCTCCAGGTAGCGGGCCATCCAGTACAACCGTTCGGCGACCCTCGAGAGCATGATCATTGGCCCTTGCCCTTTTTCTGGTCCTTTTTGCTTGCTGGCGCGCTGCTTTCCACGATCCAGGTGTCCTTGCTGCCGCCGCCCTGGGACGAATTCACCACAAGCGAGCCTTTCACCAACGCCACCCGTGTCAGGCCGCCGGGGGTCACCCAGGTGTCCTTGCCCTGCAGAATGAAAGGGCGCAGATCCAGGTGGCGGGGCTCGACAGTGTCATCAATATAGGTGGGTGCGGTAGATAGCGACAGGGTCGGTTGGGCGATGTAGTTGCGCGGCTTGGCCTCGATCAATTTGGCAAACTCAGCGCGTTTGGCCTTGGTGGCATGGGGACCTACCATCAGGCCGTAGCCCCCGGACTCATTGGCGGGCTTAACCACCAGTTTGTCCAGGTTGGCCAGTACATATTCGCGGTCCGGCTCATTCATGCATAAATAGGTTTTTACAGAGGCCAGGCTTGGCTCTTCGCCCAGGTAGTAGCGAATCATCTGCGGCACAAAGGCATAGACCACCTTGTCATCAGCCACGCCACTCCCCGGTGCGTTGGCGATGGCAACGTTGCCCTTTCTCCAGGCACGCATGATGCCGGGCACTCCCAGGGCGGAATCCTCCAGGAATACTTCGGGGTCCAGAAATTCATCATCGATACGGCGATAGACTACGTCGACGCGTTCCGGTCCGTCGACCGTGCGCATGTAAAGACAGTCGTCCTCGTCTACAAAGAGGTCTGAGCCCTCTACCAGCTCCGCGCCCATGCCCTGGGCGAGATAGGCGTGCTCAAAGTAGGCTGAATTGAATATTCCGGGGGTTAAAACCACTATGCAGGGCCGGCGCTGCTCCCGCGCGGATAGCGATGCCAGGGTGGCGTAGAGGCGGGACGCGTAGTCGTCGACAGGCAGAATGCTGTTGTTTTCAAAAAGCTCCGGCAGAACCCGCTTGGTGATCTCCCGATTCTCCAACATGTATGACACGCCTGAGGGGACCCGCAGATTGTCTTCAAGGACGTAAAATTTGCCGTCCCTGTCGCGCACCAAATCGGTGCCGCAAACATGGGCCCACGCGCCATAACGGGGCGATACGTTCGCGCACTGGGGCTTGTAATTGCCCGAGTCCAGGACAATATCCGCCGGCACAATGCCGTCCGCCAGTATCTTCTGCTTGTTGTAGATATCGTCGATGAAACAGTTCAGCGCCCGGCTGCGTTGGGCGAGGCCCCGACTGACTTTTTGCCATTCCTTGTCTGCAATAATGCGAGGAATGATATCGAAGGGCCATGCCCGGTCGATATTTTTGCCCTCACTGTAAATAGTGAAGGAGATGCCCATCTCCCGGATGGCCAGTTCAGCGGCGCCCCGGCGGGCATCCATTTCTTCGCTGGACAGGCTTTGCAGCATTTTGACAGCGTTTCTGGACACCAGCCTTGAGCGGCCGGTGTCGGTGATCAGCTCATCGAAGAAGTCGCCGGCCTTGCCGCTGTTGTAGATCTTCCAGCTGTTATTCATATGCCCCGCTGTCTGCTTTAATAATCGTTAGTGTCATGCAATCACCGGGCCAATGTGTTTTTCAGGGAAGAAGAGTGCCACGGGTCCAATGTGCCTGCAATGCGTGATTTTCTGAATTGTTGCAGCCTGAGCGGGGGAAGGGGGTGCAGTGAACTCTGAAACGGGCTGGAATATCGACTTTAGTGTGGGCAGCTCCCCTTATCTGAGCTGCTGGTTTGGGTTAGAATGCGCCGCTTTCGAATCGGGGCGGGCCCAGCCGGCCCGCCAATCAGGCAGGGGAAAACCATGTTCGACAAAAACATGAGCATCGAGGGGTTCGATGACGAGATATTCTCGTCTATCCAGGAAGAAGAGCGCCGCCAGGAAGAACACATCGAGCTGATAGCCTCGGAAAACTATGCCAGCCCCCGCGTGCTGGAGGCACAGGGTAGTGTGTTGACCAACAAGTATGCGGAAGGCTATCCCGGCAAGCGCTACTACGGCGGCTGTGAATACGTGGACAAAGCCGAGACGCTGGCGATAGAGCGGGCCAAGGCCCTGTTCGGTGCCGATTATGCCAATGTCCAGCCCCACTCCGGCTCCCAGGCCAACTCGGCGGTCTACCAGGCGCTGTGTGTCCCCGGCGACACGGTATTGGGAATGAGCCTGGCGGATGGCGGTCACCTCACCCACGGTGCCAGCGTGAATTTCTCCGGCAAGACCTACCACGCTGTCCAGTACGGGCTCGACAACGCCACGGGTGAGGTGGATTACGAGCAGGTTGAGGCCCTGGCGCTGGAGCATAAGCCCAGGATGATTATCGCCGGGTTCTCGGCGTATTCCAGGGTGATGGACTGGGCCCGTTTTCGCGAGATTGCCGACAAAGTGGACGCATACCTGTTGGTTGATATGGCTCACGTGGCAGGCCTTGTGGCTGCCGGTGTCTATCCCAACCCGGTGCCCCATGCCGACGTGGTGACCTCTACAACACACAAGACCCTGCGTGGCCCCCGGGGCGGAATTATCCTGGCCCGTGCCAACGAGGTGCTGGAGAAAAAGTTCAATTCAGCCGTGTTCCCTGGCGGCCAGGGCGGTCCCCTGATGCATGCGATCGCTGCCAAGGCGGTGAGTTTCAAGGAGGCTGCCAGCCCGGATTTCGTGACCTACCAGAAGCAGGTGGTCGCCAATGCCAGGGCGATGGCGGCAACCTTTATCGACCGGGGTATCAATATTGTCTCCGGCGGCACCGACAATCACCTGATGCTGGTGGACCTGATAGGTAAGCCGTACACCGGTAAGGACGCGGACGCCGCCCTGGGTAATGCCAATATTACAGTGAACAAGAATGCGGTCCCCAATGACCCGCGCTCCCCGTTTATTACCTCCGGCCTGAGAGTCGGTACCCCTGCGATCACGACCCGCGGTTTCGGTGAGGCCGAAACTGTGGCGCTGACGGGCTGGATGTGTGATGTACTGGAATCCCTGGAAAGCGGTGACTCAGAGCAGGTGATCGCAGCGGTCAAAGCAAAAGTGCTCGAAATCTGTGGTCGTTTCCCGGTTTACCGCGACTAGTTCGCGGGGCCCGGGTATCCCCCTATGGCCCGGCTAGTCACTAATCGGTTCGCGTAGGCGGGGCACGTCCAGAATAGTCAGCTCTCGCTTGCTCAGGCTGATGATGCCGCTCTTTTCCAGTCGTGCCAGCTCGCGGCAGACCGTCTCCAGGGTGACCCCCAGGTAATTGCCGATATCCGTGCGGGACATGGGCAGGTAGAGCTCGGTGGCGGAATCATCCCGCCGTGCGGCCCTGGTGGACAATCCCAGCAAAAAAGCCGCGATACGTTTTTTGGCTGGCCGTTTATGCAGGAACTGGGCGGCGAGTTCGTGGTCCTCCACCAGCCGCTGGCTCATCAGGTGGAACAGGCGTGATTGCAGGTCGGGAATCTTTCGACACAGGTCCTCCAGGCCATCGAAGGGTATTTCGCAGACCAGCGTATCCTCCAATGCTCTGGCTGTGCTGCGGTAGTGCGAGTCATTGATCCCGGAAAAGCTGAATATTTCACCGGGGAGGTGGCAGCCTGTAATCCGGATCCAGCCATCCTCATGGGTACTATAGGTCTTGATGCTGCCGCTGAGGATGGCATGCAGGGCGGTGAAGGTATCGTTCTGGTGGTACAGGTATTCGCCAGATTTCAGGGGGCGGCGGTGCTCAATGATGCTTTCCAGCGCCGTCATATGATGGGGATCCAGGGCGGCGGGCAGGCATAGCACACGCATGCGACAGTTATCGCAGGACAGATCAAAATCGTGAGAGCACGTGAGGTCCGAGCCTATCAGCTCGGCAACCACCTTATGGTCCAGCATCACCTTTGCCTGTTTTTATGAGCTCATTGTTGTCGCTCGCGGCTAGCGCAACATTATGGAGTAACTGGCAGGCCTTGTCATGGCCGCCGCCGCGATTGATCAGCGGCGGCCTTTGAGCGTACAGAGTGACCGCCTTTTGTTGGGGAAATATGTTAACGTTCAGTCACTTAGAAATATGAGGTAGACACATGCACTGTCCGTTTTGCAGCGCCGAGGATACCAAGGTCATAGATTCTCGCCTGGT
The DNA here is from genome assembly GCA_963765545.1 of uncultured Gammaproteobacteria bacterium. GTDB lineage: Bacteria > Pseudomonadota > Gammaproteobacteria > Pseudomonadales > Halieaceae > JARRPM01. The sequence continues at coordinate 807,210 of CAVXWW010000008.1, forward strand.
CGCAGAGGGTGACCAGGTCCGGCGGCGCCGAGAGTGCCTGAGTTGCGCGGAGCGCTTTACAACCTACGAAATGGCGGAGCTGGTGATGCCCCGCCTGATCAAACAAAACGGCAATCGGGAGCCCTTTGACGAGAACAAACTGCGTGCCGGGTTCCTGCGCGCCCTGGAAAAAAGACCTGTGTCGGTGGAGCGCATTGAGGCGGTTATCAATCAGATCAAGCACGATTTGCGGGCAACCGGTGAGCGGGAGGTGGACTCACGGGTGTTGGGAGAGTTGGTGATGGACCAGTTGAAGCAGATGGACCAGGTGGCCTATGTGCGGTTCGCGTCGGTCTATCGCAGTTTCCAGGATATCGCCGAGTTTCGCGACGCCATCGAGCGCCTTGAAGCCGAACCTGTCGCCCCGCCGCCCGATTGAGCTGAGCGCCGACGATGAACCCCGTGTTCGACACCCGCATGATGGCGCGCGCCCTGCAGTTGGCCCGCCGCGGCCAGTACAGTGCGATGCCCAACCCCCACGTCGGCTGCGTGCTGGTTCGTGATGGTGACATCATCGGGGAGGGTTATACCCGACCCGCTGGCGGCAACCATGCGGAGATCGAGGCACTCCTGGCAGCGCAAGATGCCAGTGGCGCTGTCGCGTATGTCACCCTCGAACCGTGCTCTCACCAGGGCAAAACCGGCCCCTGTGCTGACGCCCTGATCGCCGCCGGGGTGAAACGCGTCGTTGCAGCCACCCTTGATCCCAATCCCCGGGTGGCGGGTCAGGGCCTGGATAAACTGCGTGCGGCGGGTATCGAGGTGGAATGCGGCCTGCTGGAGGGCGAGGCGCGCCAGGTGATTCCGGGTTTTATTGCCCGCATGACGCGCGGCCGGGGCAGGGTATGCGCCAAGCTGGCCATGTCCCTGGACGGCCGAACGGCCATGGCCTCCGGGGAAAGCCAGTGGATTACCGGCCCCGCCGCCCGCGAGGATGTGCAGCGTCTGCGCGCCCGGAGTTGTGCTGTCCTCACCGGGATTGGCACGGTGTTGTCTGATGATTGCGCGCTCACTGTTCGCGCCGGTGAGCTGGGCCTGCCGGCGATTGAAGCAGAACTGGCGGCCGCCCGGCAGCCATTGCGGGTGGTGCTGGATTCCAGCTTGCAGACCCCGGCAGCTGCCCGGGTGCTGGCGGGTGCTGGCGCCACACTGCTTTGTCATCGCGAGGGCGCGCCAATACCGGCGGGTCTGGTTCAGGGTGGGGCCCGGTTCCTGCCGCTATCTGCGGATGGGTCGGGCCTGAACCTGCAGCAGTTGATGGCGGAGCTGAGCACGCGGCAATGCAACGAAATTCTGGTAGAATCTGGCCCCCGCCTGGCGGGGGCCCTGCTGCAGGAGGGGCTGCTGGATGAGTTGATCGTCTATATGGCACCGGCGCTCATGGGAGACCGGGCACGCCCGCTGCTGAGCCTGCCGCTGGATAACATGGCAGACAAGGTGCAGTTACATATCGAGGATGTGCGCAAGGTCGGCCAGGACTGGCGTATTACCGCAAAGCCCGCCTGACGCATCCGGGTGGCGTTGTATTAAGGAGCATCATGTTCACAGGAATTATCCAGGCCGTCGGCACCGTGGCTGCCATGCAGCCCAGTGGTGGTGATCTGCGCCTGCGTATCCAGACAGGCAAATTGGCGCTGGAGGACGTGGTACTCGGGGACAGCATCTGTACCAATGGCGTCTGCCTGACGGTCATCGAACTGCCCGGAGACGGTTTCTGGGCCGACGTATCGGTTGAAACGCTGAACTTTACCACTCTGGGCCAATTGCAGCCCGGGGCGAGGGTAAACCTGGAGAAAGCCCTTACCCCCGCCAGTCGCCTGGGTGGTCACATCGTGAGCGGGCATGTGGATGGGGTAGGGGAGGTGGTCAGCCTGGCCGAGGATGCCCGCTCCATCAGGGTTGAATTGAGCGCTCCGGCGGCACTGGCGAAATACATTGCACACAAGGGCAGTATTTGTGTGGACGGCACAAGTCTCACGGTCAACGCGGTAGATGGCGCCCGGTTTGCGCTCAATATTATTCCCCAGACCATGGCCGAGACCGTGTTTGGCGAGTATCGCCCGGGTACAGCGGTCAATCTCGAAGTGGATGTCATAGCCCGCTACCTGGAGCGCCTGGTGCTGGGCGATGCTGCGGCAGACCCCCATGCAGAGAGCGGGTTGTCACTTGAAACACTGGCCGATAATGGCTTTTTGCGCGGCTGAACGCCCCGCACAGGAACAGGAAACAGGGTTTGAACTCAGTAGATGAACTGATCAGTGATATTCGCCAGGGCCGAATGGTCGTGCTGCTGGATGACGATGCCGACAGCCACAACGAAGGTGTGGTTGTGGTGGCGGCAGAGCACTGCGATGCGGGTCACGTCAATTTCATGGCGCGCCAGGCCCGGGGCCTGGTTTGCCTGACCCTGACCCAGGACCGTTGCCGGCAACTGAACCTGCCGCTGATGGTGGATGAAGGCCTGGGTGAAAAAGCCCAGTTCACACTCTCCATCGAGGCGGCCCAGGGTATCGATACGGGTATTTCCGCAGCGGACCGCGCACGCACGGTCCAGGCGGCGGTAGCGCCTTTCGCAGAGCCCCGGGATATCGTCCAGCCCGGACATATATTTCCCCTGGCTGCGCTGCCCGGCGGGGTGCTGACCCGGGCCGGCCATACGGAGGCGGCCTGTGACTATGCGCGACTGGCGGGATTGCTGCCCGCCGCAGTAATCGCGGACATACTTACCCCGGAGGGCATGGTGGCTGACGGTCCCGCCCTGCGCGAGTTCGCCGACAAGCACCAGTTGAAGCTTGGTACCATCGCCGATTTGATCCACTTTCGCATGGTGAATGAGCGCACTATTCGCCGGATTCGCGAGGGCACGGTCCAGACCGAATACGGTGACTTTCAGCTTACCGCCTACCGGGAGCAGACTACCGGTGAGGTGCATCTCGCCCTGTCATGCGGAGAAATTGTGCCTGAGCAGCCCACGCTGGTGCGGGTGCATGTGCAGTCAGTGCTGCGCGACCTGGTGACCAGCCAGGTGCCAGGGCAGGCGGGCTGGAGTATGGGTAACTGCATGAAAGCCGTGGCCGACGCCGGTCGGGGGGTGATCGTTCTGCTGGCCCGCGCCGAGAGCCCGGACCAACTGCTTACCAGTATCGATATGGCGCTGGGCGAGGCCGCGCCAGCGGGTGCAATGGCGCCTGATACCTACGCCACCGTTGGGCTGGGCTCGCAGATTCTCAAGGACCTCGGCGTGGGAAAAATCCACCTGATGGGCGCGCCTATCAAGTACAATGCGATTTCCGGCTTTGGTCTCGAAGTACTGGATTTTGTGCAGCCGGGGCAGTGAGCGCCTGGCGTGCGGTTGGTTGACTGCTGATGAGTAAGGGAAAGAAACGATGACGGATATCAAAACGATAGAGGGCGATTTTACCAGCGGTAAGGGCAGGTACACCCTGGTGGTCGGGCGCTGGAACAGCTTCGTAGTTGAACACCTGCTGGAAGGCGCCATAGACACGCTGCGCCGTCACGGGGTGGACGACAAACACATAGCGATTGTGCGCGCCCCCGGCGCTTTCGAGATTCCCCTGGTGTGTAAAAAGGTTGCAGCTAAAGGTGAGGCCGATGCCATCATCGCGCTGGGCGCGGTGATTCGCGGGGGCACACCACATTTCGAGTATGTTGCGGGGGAGTGTACCAAGGGTATAGCCCAGGTAAGCATGGACCACGGTGTGCCAATCTCGTTCGGGGTGCTGACCGTCGACTCTATCGAGCAGGCCGTAGAACGCTCGGGCACCAAAGCGGGTAATAAGGGAGCAGAAGCGGCCCTGTCTGCCATCGAAATGGTGAGCCTCCTGGGCAAGATCGGCTGAGTGGGCAAGCCAACGCACAATACACTCGCTGCCGAGCGCCGCAAGGCGCGGCACTACGGTATGCAGGCGCTTTACCAGTGGGAGATGGCCGGTGCCTCCCTGGCTGACATAGAAGCGGAATTCCGCGCCGATTACGATTTCAGTCACGTTGACCTGGAGTATTTCCAGGCGCTACTGCACGGGGTTCCCGCGTGTGTTGACGAACTGGAGGCAAGGCTGGAGCCGCTGCTGGATCGCAAGCTGGATGACCTGGACCCGATCGAGCGCACCCTGTTGCGCATGGGCACCTATGAGCTGGCCTCCAGACCGGATGTGCCCTACAAGGTGGTCATTAATGAAGCGGTCGCCCTGACTAAAAAATTCGGCGCGACCGACGGCCACAAGTACATCAACGGCGTCCTGGACAAGGTCGCTAGGGAACTGCGCAAGGTCGAGATCGACGCGGCATCCTGATGCCTCTGTCCGAATTTACCCTGATATACCGTTATTTTTCTGCCCTGGGGCGCGGCGAGGCCGTGGATCTCTCCGTGGGTGATGACTGCGCCATCCTGCGGCTGGAACCCGGCGAACGCCTGGCCACCTCGGTGGATACCATGGTTGAGGGTGTGCATTTTCCCGCCGACACGTTTCCTGAGGATATTGGTTTTCGCGCTGCCTCGGTCGCCGCCAGTGACCTGGCTGCCATGGGTGCTCGCCCGCTGGGTATGACCCTGGCGCTAACCCTGCCTGCAATAGACGAACTGTGGCTGCACGCCTTCAGCCAGGGTATCGCTGACGCTGCGGCGCAGTACCAGCTGCCGCTGGTGGGTGGAGATACCACCCGTGGGCCCCTGACCATTACGGTGCAGGTATTGGGCGCACTGCCCCTGGCACAGGCACTGCTGCGCGGCGGCGCCAGTCCCGGCGATGAACTCTACGTGTCCGGTACCCTGGGCGATGCCGCGGGAGCGCTGGCTTTCCTGGCGGGTGACTGGCGGGCGTCGCCTACCGAGGCCGAATACCTGCTCAACCGATTCAATCGACCACAGGCCAGGATGGAACTGGGACAGGAACTGCTGGGCAGGGCTACTGCTGCAATAGACATTTCAGATGGCCTGCTTGCGGATGCAGGGCATATTGCCGCGGCCAGTGGAGTCAGGCTGGAGATAGATCCATTATTGCTGCCGTTGTCGCCGGCCCTGGCGTCCCACCCCTCGCCGGACCAGGCGCGCTTATGGGGGCTGACCGGGGGCGATGACTATGAGCTTTGCTTCTGCCTGCCGGCCGCAGAGACAGCGCCGCCAGGCTGTACGCGTATTGGCTGTGCGGTAGCGGGCAGTGGGGTGGATTGCGGCCTCGATATTGAGATCGCCGCGGGTTACCAGCATTTCTGAAGAGGCCTGGTAAGGTCTGAAGAAGGGAGAAAGTCATGAGTTCAGATACCTCCGGCCCGACACCCGTGCCAACACCGTTTCGCCGACCGGTGCAGTTCCTGGCATTTGGCTTTGGCAGCGGCCTCTCTCCCTGGGCTCCAGGCACCATGGGGACCCTGGTTGCCGTCCCGCTCTATTGGCTGGTAGCGCACTGGAGCCTGCCCTGGTACAGCGCATTTGTGCTGGTGACCGCCGTGTTGGGCATCTGGATCTGCGATGTCGCCAGCCGCCAGCTGCAGGTGCACGATCACCCCGGGATTGTCTGGGACGAGTTTGTCGGCTATTGGATTACGCTCTGGGCGGTGCCGGCTGACTGGGTATGGATGCTGGCGGGATTCGTGGTCTTCAGGGTATTCGATATCGTCAAACCCTGGCCAATAAGCCATCTCGACAGGAGCGTGAAGGGGGGGTTCGGTATTATGATCGATGATATTCTTGCCGGGATAATGGCATGTGGCACCTTGCACCTGGCTCTCTGGCTGCTGTAGGGCCGGTTGCGCAAGGGAACGGGGGTATTGAAAACATGACACGATTAGTAGCTGTGTTCGCCGTCGCCGCACTTCTTTTCGCCGCATCGCACGCGTCGGTGGCCTCCCCTGCAGACGCTTCCCCCGAAGTCGCTGTAGAGGCGCTTTTCACCGATGCCGCGGTACTGCGGATTAACGGTGAGCGCAAAATGCTGAAATCTGGCCAAACCTATAAGGGAGTCACTCTGCTCGCAGCACACGCCCAGGTGGCAACGCTTGACGTGGCCGGCCAGGTCATGGAGATGGGCCTGTCTCGCCGGGTGGGTACTCGCTATGCCACCCCGGACGCGCAGGTGGTGACTATCCCGCGCGATGCCATGATGCAATACCAGACCAACGCGAGCATTAATGGCCGCAGTATGCAGGTGCTGGTGGACACCGGCGCCAACGTCGTCGCACTGAATTCGGCACACGCCGCGGCCCTGGGGCTGGATTACACGGCCGGTGCCAGGACCCGGGTTGAAACTGCCAGTGGCAAAGTGAATGCCTGGTTGGTGACACTCGCTTCGGTGGATGTCGGGGGTATCCGGGTCGACAATGTGCAGGCAACGGTTGTAGAGGGGGGGTTTCCCTCAACCATCCTGTTGGGCATGACCTACCTTCGGCATGTCCAGATGGACGAGACAGGCGGTATTCTGTCCCTGTCGCGGGCCTGGTAGGGGGCAGCGCCTTGTTCGCAACCAGCTTGCTAAAGCTGCTAGAATGGCCGCCCTTTTCCGCCGGGTTCACCCAGTGACGGTACGCTACGTAGAATCTTCCCGCCTCCCCACCCTCTGGGGAGATTTCGACATGCACGGTTTCGAGGACCCCGAGTCCAATAAGGAACACGTGGTGCTCACTATGGGTGACGTGGGTAACGGCGAGCCGGTGCTGGCCCGGGTGCATTCTGAGTGCCTGACCGGCGATGCGCTGTTCAGCATGCGCTGCGACTGTGGCAACCAGCTGCAGGCGGCCCTGAAGGCTATCTCCGAAGAGGGCAGGGGCGCCCTGTTCTACCTGCGGCAGGAAGGCCGGGGTATCGGCCTGCTCAACAAGATCAAGGCCTATAAGTTGCAGGATGAGGGTGCCGATACGGTGGAAGCCAATGAACAGCTGGGGTTTGGTGCCGATATGCGCGACTACAGCTTGTTGGGCCCGATGTTCAGGCACCTGCGTATCACCGCTGTCCGTTTAATGACCAATAACCCGCGCAAGGTGGCGGCGTTGGAGGAGGCGGGTATCGAGGTGGTAGAGCGTATCGCCCTGCATACGGACCGCAATCCCCACAATGAGAAATACCTGACCACCAAGGCGGGGAAGCTGGGGCATTTGTTTGAGGGGCGTGGGTAGGGCCCGTTACCTGTCCCGTTCTACGATATAGCGCGCCATATCCCGCAGGTGGTTCGCTGATTCACCGAAGCCGTCCAGTGCCGCGAGAGCTGCCTGCAGCAGGTTTTGGGCCTCCTTTTTCGCTCCGTCCAGCCCCATCAGCTTCACATAGGTAGGTTTGTTGGCGTCCCCGTCCTTACCCTGGGTCTTGCCCAGGGTCGCCGTGTCTCCCTCCACATCCAGGATGTCATCCACCACCTGGAAAGCCAGGCCGATGTGGGTGCCGTATTCGTCCAGTGCGGCCAGTTGTGTATCGGTAGCCCCGGCGGCGATGCCACCCATAGCCAGTGCCGCGCGAATCAGGGCGCCGGTTTTGAGGGCGTGCATGGATTGGAGTTGGGGGA
>CAVXWW010000009.1:0-830699 GCA_963765545.1 uncultured Gammaproteobacteria bacterium
GCATCGCACTGCTCAGCGGACTTCGTAGCGCTTGAGCTTTTCGTACAATGTGCGCAGGCCGATGCCCAGACGCTCGGCTGCCTGTTTGCGGTTGCCGTCGGTCGCCGCCAGGGCGTCGATGATCGCTGCGCGCTCCAGCGCCGCCAGCGAGCCGGCCTCAGGTAGACCGCTTCCCTCTCCTGCGGCACCACCTTGCGCCGAGCCTTGCAGCAGCGTCTCTTGTAGCCACAGGTCGTCCTGCTCGATCATGCTACTTTCGGCGATGATCGCCGCGCGCTCCAGCGTGTTGCGCAGCTCGCGCACGTTGCCGGGCCAGCGTGCGCGGCGCAGCTTGGCCGCCGCACCCTCGCTCAGCGTCAGGTCTGGCGTCCCCATCTCGGCGCCGATCGCCTCGAGCAGCATGATCGCCAGAGGCTCGATATCCTCCGTCCGATCGCGCAACGGAGGTAGGGCGATGGGAAACACCGCCAGCCGATGGTAGAGGTCCTCGCGAAAGCCGCCCTCGGCCATCTGCCGCTGCAGGTCACGGTTGGTCGCCGCAATCCAGCGCACGTCGGCGCTGAGCGTGCGCGTACCGCCCACGCGCTGAAACTGTCGCTCCTGCAGCACGCGCAACAGCTTCGCCTGCAGCTCCGGCTTGAGCTCGCCCACCTCGTCGAGAAAGAAAGTGCCATCCTGGGCCAGCTCGATCAGACCCTGTCGCTGCGACTGCGCGCCCGTAAACGCACCCTTTTCGTGGCCGAACAGCTCGCTTTCCAGCAGCTGCTCGCTGATTGCCGCGCAGTTGACCGCGATGAACGGCCCCTCGACCCGCGTGCTCCAGCCGTGCACCGCGCGCGCCGCTACCTCCTTGCCCGTGCCGCTTTCGCCCACCAGCAGCACCGTCGCGTTGGTCTTGGCCACCTTGCGCAGCGCATCGACCACCGGCTGCATCGCCTTGGCACCCCAGGTCAGCACCGGCTCGGCCGCCGCCTTGCCGCGCTTCGTTCCATCGCGAAAGGCTCGCAGCCGGCGCCGCTCCAGTGCGCGCTTGGCCACCAGCCGCAGCTCGGCTGGGCTTCCGATCGGCTTTTGCAGAAAGTCGAAGGCCCCCTGCTTCATCGCCTCCACCGCCGTGCGTACGTCGCCATGGGCGGTCAACATCACCAGCTCGACCTCCGGCTGCTCGTCGCGCACCCAGCGCAGCAGCGCCATGCCGTCCTTTTGGGGCATCTTCAGGTCGCTGATCACCAGGTCGAAGCCCCGCGCCTTCATCAGCGTGATCGCCTGTTCACCGTCTTCCGCCTGGCTCACCTCGTGGTCGTCCAGCTCGAGCGTTTCGGCGAGAAACTCCCGCAGCCCGGCCTCGTCGTCGACTACCAGTATCGTCGCCATCTATGCGCCTCGCCTCATCGCTGCCTCTTCCGCTGGTGGCAGCGCGATGGTGAAGCAAGCGCCGCCTTGGTCAACGTTGCTGGCAGTCAGCGTGCCGCCGTGGGCTTCGACGATTCGTCGTGCCACCGCCAGCCCGAGCCCAGTGCCGCGCGTGCGCCCTGTGTGGAACGGCTCGAAGATCGCCTCCTCGTCGCCCGCCACGATGCCACTGCCGCGGTCGTGCACGGCGATCACCAAGGCTCCCTGGTCCTGCGCCACGCGTACCGTCACCGCGCTGTCGGGTGGCGATGCCTGCAACGCGTTGTCGATCAGGTTGACCAGCACGCGCCGCAGCCGCGCAGCGTCGTAGCCCCAGTGCTCGGGCGCCTCGCGTTCTTCGATCACGACACGATCACCATGCTCGCGGGCCACCTGCTGCACCAGCTCCAGCGGCACGCTCGGCTGCACGTCGATCGCACCGGTGCGCACGAACTCCAGCAGCTCGTTGGTCAGCGCCTCCAAGCGCTCGGCCTCGTGCACCACCTGGCCCACCTTGCGCGTGGCGCGGTCTTGCTCCGCGCCCAACATCTCCTCCAGCAGCTGCGCGTGCCCCTTGAGCGATGCCAGCGGGTTGCGAAGCTCGTGCGCCAACACCGCTGACATCTGGCCCAGCGCCGCTAGCCGCCGCTTGTCCTCGAGCTGCTGCTCGAGCTCGCGCTGCCGTCCGGTCCAGCGCGCCGCGAGCAGCGCCAGGCCGATCATCACCAGCGCGATGATCGCGCTGATCCACAGCGCGCCTCGCGCCTGTGCGCGCATGTGCAGGGCCGCCGTGGGCTCCAGCTCCAGCGTGATCGAACGCAGCAGCCTCCGCACCGTCGCGCCTGGCCGGCGCCGCGGTCGCCAGCGATGACGCAGCCGCCGCGCCGTGACGCGGACCCGCTCGCCGGCGATGGTGATCGTCAACCGCCTGCGCGGGTCGCCTGCCGGCGCAACCAGCGACTCCCCCACCGCCAGCACGCCGTCGCCTAGCGCGACGTAGCGCAGGCCGCGGTCGTGCAGCTCCTCCAGCAACAAGGTGAGGTCGTCGGCCGTGACGTCGTGGTCGGCCAGCCGCACGCGGTCGCGCACGCTTCCCAGCAGCGACAGCGCTTCGGAGCGGATCAGGTCGCCGAAGGCCCGTCGCACCGACAGGTGGATGCCGGCGCTGGTGCCGACCAGCACCACCGACATGAGCAGGGCGAGCCCAATCAGGGCCCGCCCCGGTGAAAGCCATCTGTGGCTCAGCTTAGCCATCGATGACGTAGGTTAACACAGTCGGCTGACTACGCGTCGTCACCACCGAAGCCACCTGCCTCGCCGCCCTGCAAGCGGCCCTGACTCTGCTTACCGTGGCCGCGACCATGGTGGCCCCACTTGCCCTTCTTGCCGCGTGCACCCCTGCCCTTGCCACCGAAGCGCTTGTGCTTGCGCCCCTTGAAGCGCTTGGCCGCCGCCTCCATCTCACTCCAGGTGACGGTACCGTTGCCGTCGGCGTCGATCTTGGCAAAGCGGTGCTTGATCGGGCCGCAGGCCGCCTGGGCTTCGGCGGCCGAGATTTGCGCGTCACCGTTGCTGTCGAGCTTTTCGAAGCGCGCGACCATCCGGTGCTGACGCTTTTGCTTGCGCTCGACCTGGCTCAGCTTGCCGTCGCCGTCGGCGTCGTACTGCGCGAGCATCGCCTGCTTGCGTGCCGCACGCGCCGCCTTGCGCTCGGAACAATCGACTCTGCCATCCTTGTTGCTGTCCATCCGCAACAGCCGCGCCTCCATGCGCTGGCTGATGCAGCGCACGCGCTCGGAAAGCGCGCTCTGCTGTGCGGTGGACAAGGTTTCGGCGTTCGCCGTGCCGACCAAACCGATGATTCCCGATATCCCTGCGATGATGAGCTTGCTGCGTGACATGATCCTCTCCTTGGTTGTCGTCCACTCGGCGCCCTCCGTGGCCGCCGTTCGCTCTCACAGCTCTCACCCAAGAGCACGGCGCGTGCCAGCCCGTCCTACCCGAAATACACGAGGGATTTTGGACTTTTCGCGCACGCTGCGGGTCGGATCCCGCAGTCGGGCTGCGGATTCCGCACTCGCGCGAGCGGCCAAACGCGTAAGTGCTCGAATCCGCGCGCCGGTGGCAACTGGCCCACTTGTTGCTCAACCCCCTCGCATGCTCGGCACGCTGCCGGACGGAAACAGACGGTGCGCCACGCACCCTAGGACAAGGAGAAGACCGATGCGTAAGACCACGATGATCAGCAGCCTGATCGCCGCGACGTTCCTTCTGGTCGGAAGACGCAGGCGGCACCGAAAAGGCAGGCCAACCAGCGACGCACGCGCGCGGTGCGGAGCAGCGCACGCAATCGTGCAGGCGCCCGCAAAGCGCGCTCAGCACAAACGCGCCACGAGCGTCCGCGCGAAGACCACCCTGCGCCAACCGGTCGTGCGCGTGAAGACCAACGTGCGCAGGCCGGTCGTGCGCGTGAAGACCATCGTGCGCCAGCCGATCGTGCGCGTGAGGACCACCGTGCGCCAGCCGGTCGCCACCGTGTACCCCGCGCCCTACGTCAGGCGTACGACGGTGGGGTATCCGCGTGTCGCACGGCCCATGCGCGTACGCAGGCCCGTCGTCACCACGACGGCATACCGACGCCCCGCCCCGCGGTTGGCCTACCAGGCCTTCCAGCGCATCGACCGCAACCGCGACGGCTACATCAGCCGGGGTGAGGCACGCCAGGCCGGCTACACGTTAGGAACCTTCCGTCGGGCCGACCGAAACCGCGACGGCCTGCTCACCCGCTACGAGGCACGAGCTTGGCTCTAGCCGCTAACCTCTCCCCTCACGGCGCGATGCCCGCCCGGGTGTCGCGCCGTTCATTTTGGCTAACGCATCCGGACACGAGGTGCTGGGTCGGGGGTGGCATCCGCTCATTCCGCAGCTGCGCCGACACTGCCGTGGCTCTTGGTGATCGCGATACTGTGGTGTCGGCGCTTCTGGGCGGGGACGACCCAACATCTGGCTTAGCGTCGCTGCTCCTAGGCTTTGTCTGGTTTTGAAATAGCGCACGCAGGAGCCATTATTGGGCCGAATTGGTGATCTTCGTGCATGGCGGTCGTTGACGTTGACCTTGACGTAGCCGTTGACCTTGTCGCGGCCCACGAGCACAGTGCGGCAGTACGACGGATTTGGGTGCTTGCGTCGTTCGATGTTGATGCCCGCAACCAGCCGATATGAGGTGCATGACTCGCTGAAGATTGCGAACAGCTCCTGGCCGCGTGACCAACATTCTGCGAGCCATGCACCCGGATTGACCAGATAGAGCAAGGCGAGTAGCGCGGCCACCACGCCGAGATGAGTCAGCCACAAAGAATGAATGAAGCCGATCTTAGACGAAAAGGTCAAGTATCGTGCTGCTGGGCGGGCGGTCGAGCTCCTTTCTTTCCGTTTGCTCCGAGAGGTCCGACTCGGGCAAACTCTGCTCGACGACGAGTACTTGCCTGACCATGGCCAAAGAACAACAGACACAAGCCCAGGAGCACGACGACACACCGATATGCCGGCTTCGCGTGGTGGTCCTCGAAGGGGCCGACGCGGGCCAGGCCTACGAGCCTGATACGGGTCAAACGATTTCCGTCGGCTCTTTCCGCGACAACGACGTCGTTCTCAACGACCCTGCAGTCAGCCGCTATCACATCGAGCTCCGTCAGGGCGAAAAGGGTATCGAGGCGCTTGATTTGGGCAGCCTCAACGGGACTTTTCTGGACGGAGTGCGCCTCCTGCGCGCCATCCTTCCTCCGGGCACCCGCCTGAGGCTCGGTTCCACGGTGATAGGCGTGCAGGACGGATCGCCTGCCAGGGCACAGCCTGACGAGGGCCGGCCCAGCGTCGCCGGTCTGGTCGGGCGCAGCGGAGCCATTCGAGAGCTCCACGCGACCATCTACGGCCTGGCCAGCAGCCCCGTCTCGGTACTCATCGAAGGGGAAACCGGTACGGGCAAGGAGGTCGTCGCGCGGGCAATCCACGGGACTGGGACGCGCGATAAGCAGCCGTTCGTCGTGGTCGACTGCGGCTCTTTGCCCCCCACACTCGATCGCTTCCGAGCTTTCGGGCACGAGCAAGGGGCCTTCACCGGCGCAGACCGCCAGCACGTTGGTGCCTTCGAGCGCGCCCACGGTGGTACGTTGTTTCTCGACGAGGTGGGTGAGCTGCCCTTGCAGATCCAGCCGGTTCTGCTGGGAGTGCTCGAGCGCCGCAGGTTCCGCCGGGTGGGCGGATCGGAGGAAATCGCGGTCGACGTGCGCGTTATCGCCGCGACCCATCGCGACCTGCGCGCCGAGGTGAATGCCGGCACGTTCCGTCCCGATCTGTACTATCGGCTGGCGGTCACCCGGGTCGTTATCCCACCGCTACGCGAACGGCCCGAGGACATCGAGCCGCTCGTGGCGCACTTCGTCGAGCAAATCACCGGGGACCGCAGCCGCTCCCCCCTGGGCCGGGCCACGGTGACGGAAATGCGCGCGCAGCGCTGGACCGGCAACGTGCGGGAACTGCGCAATGTGGTCGAAGCGGCCCTGGCGATGGGGCACTCCGAGCTGGGCCGGACTCGGGAGGTCGAGCTCACATCGCCCAGCGCGCTGGCATCCTACCGGGACGCGCGCGCTGAAGCATTGGCTGACTTCGAGCGTGAATATCTCGCGGGCCTCATCGTACGCTGCAAGGAGATTGAGCCCTTCAAGGGCCTGTTGCTGGGCCTGTTTTTTATCGCCATTGGTATGACGCTCAACCTGCAACTGCTGGCCAGCGAGCCGCTGTTGATATTGGGAGCTGCCATCGCGCTGGTCGCCGTCAAGACGCTGATTATCTGGTCCTTGCTCAGGCTGGCGGGGCAGACCAGCAACGATGCCATGCGGGTGGGCCTGATGTTGTCACAGGGCGGCGAGTTTGCTTTTGTGGTAATGACCCAGGCGGTGGGCAACGGCCTGGTCGAACCCGCGCTTGCCGGCCAGGTGACGTTGGTGGTGGGGGTCTCCATGGCACTGACAGCGCCGCTGGTGATTTTACATAGCCAGTTATTCAGCACTGAAAACTGCCCCAGGGTATACGACCAGACCCGGGACCATGACGAGCCTGAAGTCGTAATCGCCGGATTTGGCCGCTTTGGTCAGATGACCGGCCTTATCCTGGCGGCAAATGGGGTCCCCTTTACTGCCTTGGACAATAACGCGGAGCACATCGAGTTCGTCAAGAAATTTGGCAACAAGGTTTTTTACGGTGATGCAAGCCGGCTGGACCTGCTGAAAATGGCGGGGATCGATCACGCCAGGGTGATGTTACTTGCTCTCGATAACGAGGAGCAGAGCCTGCGTGTGGCTGAACTGATGCGCGAACACTACCCCCATGTGAAACTGGTTGTGCGAGGGCACAACCGGGCCAGTGCGGCCTTGTTCAGGCAGCTGGGCGTGACCTTGGTGGTGCGAGAACTGTCCGAGAGCAGCCTGCTGGCAGCCGCCTGCGTGCTACAGGAGTACGGCTACAGCGATGCTGCTGCCAGCAGGATGGTCCAGATATTCAAGCACCATGATGAAGAGTCGCTGGAAAAGTCCCTGGAGCTGCAGGGCGACACAGAAGCCTTGATAGACCATGCGCTGCACAGCAGGGAATACCTGGCGACCCTGTTTCAGCATGACGTCGAGGAAATTACCCGGACAGGCTAGTCCGCAGGGCGCGTGGGGGGGCCGCATCTGCTTGTGTGGCGCCGGTGTCGTTGCGACAATATGTTACCGTTCAAAGCTATCACTGCCCCGGAGGTGGTCATGACCGATACAGAATTGCAAACAGCGTCACGCCCGGACGCGGGCGGCAGTATATCGCTGCTGATCGAACCCCGCCTGACTGACCTGGGCGAGTTCTCAGTGCGCCGGGCACTGCCGGCGCAGGAGAGGCGAATGGTGGGCCCCTTTGTTTTCTTCGACCATATGGGGCCGGCAGTATTTCCCCCCGGCAAGGGCATTGCCGTGCGACCCCACCCCCATATCGGCATCGCGACGATCACATACCTTTTCGAGGGGGAGATCATGCACCGGGACAGCCTCGGTGTGGTTCAGCCCATACAGGCCGGCGCAGTTAACCTGATGACCGCGGGGAAAGGCATCGTGCACTCTGAGCGGGCCGGCGCAGACCTGGATAAGCTGTCCAGCTTGCACGGCATTCAGTCCTGGATAGCATTGCCGCAGTCCGAGGAGGAGCGCGAGCCGGATTTCAGCCATTACCCTGCCGCGGAACTGCCCTTTATAGAACTGCCCGGCGCCAGGGTTCGTCTTATCATGGGAGAGGCGTTTGGCAAGTGCTCGCCGGTGACATGCTACTCCCGCACCCTCTACCTGGATTGTGAACTGGACGGCGGTGCCGGGATCAGTCTGCCCGCGACCGAGCAGGAACTGGCCTTTTACGTGGTGGAGGGCGCAGTGCAGGCGGATGGAGAGACTATGGAGCCAGGGGTTATGGCGGTCGCCCGCCCTGGAAAGAGCGTGCAGTTGGACGCCTCGGCTGACAGCCGGGTTATGGTTATCGGAGGTGATTCTCCCGGTGAACGTTTCCTCAACTGGAATTTTGTTTCCAGTTCGAAAGAGAGAATCGAGCAGGCCAGGCAAGACTGGCAAAACGGCAAGTTTCCCCTTGTGCCCGGGGATGATGAATTTATTCCGCTGCCCGAATAGGGGGCCACATCGACAATAACAAGTTCGCCCTGCCAGGGGGATCATGACAGGCTCAGGCAGCAAGTTCGGCCCCGGTATCCTGGTAACGGCCGCGTTCATCGGGCCCGGGACAGTGACCACCGCGAGTATTGCAGGCGCCAATTACGGTTTCGCCTTGCTGTGGGCACTGGTCTTTTCCGTGCTGGCTACCATTGTCTTGCAGGAGATGTCGGCCCGGCTTGCCCTGGTGACACGGCAGGGCCTGGCACAGGCTTTGCGCAACACGTATCGAGAGAGCTGGTTGGGCTCCGCCGCTGTCATACTGGTGGTCGCGGCTGTGGGTATAGGAAACGCAGCCTACCAAACCGGCAACATCACGGGCGCCGCGCTGGGCCTGCAAAGTATCAGTGGCATCGGCCTGGGCTGGTGGGCGCTGCTGGTCGGTGTGCTTGCCGGCACGCTGCTGGCCTTCGGTGTTTATGCCCTTATTGAAAAACTGCTGATCGCGCTGGTCCTGCTGATGAGCCTCGTGTTTCTGCTCACGCTGGCAATGGTCAAGCCGTCGCTTGGCGCCATGCTCGGTGGCCTCTTCGTGCCCTCCCTGCCCCCCGGGTCACTGTTGACCGTAATGGCATTGATCGGTACCACGGTCGTGCCCTACAACCTGTTTTTACACGCCAGTGCGGTGCAGGCAAAGTGGCCAGCCAGTGTGGACAAGCGGCAGGCATTGCATGAGTCGCGCATCGATACCGGTGTCTCCATCGGCCTGGGTGGACTGATAACCCTGGCGGTGATGAGCACCTCAGCGGCGGCTTTTTTTGGCGGCGATAGTTCATTTTCTGCCGCCAGCATGGCGCAACAGCTCGAACCCCTGCTGGGCGCTGGCGCACACTACTTCTTCGCCGCGGGTCTCTTCGCCGCTGGACTCAGTAGTGCGGTAACAGCGCCTTTGGCGGCAGCCTATGCGGTCTGTGGCGTGCTGGGCTGGTCGCAGGATCTGCGCAGTGGGCGCTTCAGGGTGGTCTGGATCACGGTTCTGCTGTGTGGGACCGTGTTCTCCGCAATCGGCATTAAACCCCTTGCCGCCATTTTATTTGCCCAGGCGGCCAATGGATTCCTGTTACCGTTTTGCGCGGTATTCCTGGTATTGATCATGAATCGGCGCGATTTGCTGGGTGAATATGCCAACCGGCCGCTGGCCAATGGCCTGGGTGCCCTGGTTGTTGTGGTTACCGTTGTACTGGGACTGTTGAAACTGCAGCAGGTAGTGAGCGCACTCTAGACGCGGGGCCAACCCTGGCGGAGCATCGGCAATCGCTGGGTGGCAGGTTCATTCATCCGGATGGCGGATTCGCGCGTAACACCCTGTAGGCCCCATGTGAATCCAGAACAAAGTTGCAGCCCGGGGTATGGATTGCAGAACATAACAAGAGACCATCCCAATGAATGCACCTACTGCCACCGTCCACGCAGAAGCAGTTATCGACAGAGCCGACAACGAAAGCAGCAATGAAAAACAGCGTATAGCGGAGGCTATGCTGGCAGATATTTATCTACTGCAGGACGGGTTCCGCCGGCGCGCCCCGGCCACTCGTGAGGCGCGTCGCCTGCCCGACAAAAGCATTCGGGAGCTGCAGGACACGGGATTTTTCCTGGCGCTGCAGCCAAGACATTTTGGTGGGTATGAGCTGGATCCGCAGGACTTTTTCCGTATGCAGTGTGCAATCGCCGAGGGCTGTATGTCTACGGCGTGGGCTTCCGGCATCATCGCGGTGCATGCGTTTCAGCTCGCCCTGATGGATGAGCGCGCCCAGCAGGACGTATGGGGAGAGGACATTCATACGCGGGTGTCCTCTTCCTACGCACCCCTTGGCAAGGTCACCCCGGTAGAGGGTGGCTTTCAACTGAGCGGGCGTTGGGGTTGGAGTTCCGGTAGCGATCACTGCAGCTGGGTTTTGCTGGGCGCTATCGTGCCGAAGGAGGGCTACCGCACGTTCCTGGTACCGCGCGGTGACTACTTAATAGAGGACACCTGGCACTCCATGGGGCTCCAGGGCACTGGATCGAACGACATCGTGGTAGAGGATGTGTTCGTCCCTGACTACCGCACCCACAAGCAGTCGGATGGTTTTACCGGTAACAATCCGGGGATTGCCCTGAACACGGCGCCACTGTACCGCCTGCCCTGGGCGCAAACGTTTATTCGCGTCGTCTCCACCCCGGCGATAGGCGCGGCCCGGGAGGGTTTGCGCATATACCAGGAGACTGTGAAAGGAAAAGCCAGTGGCGACATTACCAAGCTCGCCGGCGATGTGGGCACACTTGAGAGAATTGCCTTTGCCAGTACCGAAATCGATGCCATGGAGGCGCTGCTGTACCGTAATTTCGACGCCATGATGGCGACTGTGGAGCGCGGCGAGACCGTGAGCATTGAAGATCGCGCCCTGTACCGCTACCAGGCATCCCTGGTTATCGAGAAATCCATCGCTGTTATAGACGCATTGTTCTCCTCCGCCGGGGGCGCGTCGGTTTTCTGCGGGAGCGAGATTCAACAGCGCTTTCTCGACATACACACCGCCCGGGCCCATGTTGCCAACAACCCGACAGCGTTTGCCCGCAACCTGGGCGCGCTGGCCCTGGGGGCCGAGAATCAGGACTATTTCATCTAGGGTGGCCGGGCTTTCGCAGGGCAGGGAGGCCCTGCTCCGGTGTAACGGTCAGCAGCAACTGTTCAGCGGGGCCGACCTCTTTTCCTGCGGCGTTGACATCAGCTCGCTGTCCGCTGTCTTGACGTACCACTCCCATTGATTCCCGTCCGGGGCCGTCAGCCAGGTCTCGGTTTTCTCGGCATAACAGCAGGTGGCTTCCGCCGCCCCGGTTGTTTGCAAACCCTGCGCGACAAAGTGCTTGTCGGCTGTGGTTACCTCATCGGCGGTATCGGTCTCTACTCCCAGGTGATTAATGCTGCCGGCTTCTCCTGCGCCTTCAAACAGCACCAGTTTGAGCGGTGGGTCGACGATAATAAAGTTGGCGTAGCCCGGGCGCTGCTTGGCGGGAGTGGTATTGAACATCTTGCTGTAGAAGGCGACAGCCTCCTGCATATTGTCGACGTTAAGGGCGAGCTGAAAGCGCATTGTGACTACCTCCGGTGATAAAACATATTGATAAGTGTCTATACGGTATACAATCGTATTGATATCTGTCAATATGTTTCTCATGTCATCACTCACTCCTGATCGCCCCCGTTGTTGCGCCTCCCTGCTGGACGGGTCACTCCCGGCGGACTCCGCCGCGGAGTTGGCCGAAATGTTCAAGGCCCTGGCGGACCCGATTCGCCTGCGCCTGGTCTCGCTTGTTGCCGCCTCCCGGGAGGGTGAAATGTGTGCCTGTGACCTGCCTGGCCTGTTACAGCGCAGTCAACCGACCGTGAGTCATCACCTCTCACAGTTGGTAAAGGCGGGAATACTGGCCCGCGAGCAGCGGGGCAAGTGGGCCTGGTTTCGGTTGGAGCCGCAGCGCCTTGAGGCCCTGCGTCTTTGCCTCGAGCCCGCGCAAGCGGGTCAATGATCTGCGGCGAGCGGGCTCATCCGGTTTTGGGGTAATACCGTATTCATTGTATGAAGAACGAGCAGCTTTTTTATGACGGGCAGTGCCCGCTGTGTATCGCCGAGATGGATAAATTGGGTGCCCTTGCGGACGGCAGCCTTGAGCTCATCGACATTCACACGTCGGGCCAGGAGGTGGACTTGCCCGACAGGGAGACCCTGTTGGGCACCCTGCATTTGCGGCGCAAGGAAGGCGACTTCCTGGTGGGTATGGATGCAAATGTCGCCGCCTGGCAGCACACTCGCTACGGCTGGTTGTGGCGTCCTTTGCGCTGGCCACTGATACGCCAGGTCGCCGATGCCTGCTATCGGCCCTGGGCGCGCTGGCGCTACCGGCGCCTCTACGGCAGAAATCCTGAGGGAATTTGAGTAGACTCCGTTAGTGGGCAGACACTCCGATTACGACTCTGGGGGGAGGGTTACAATGTTGGGATTCCGCATATTTATGGCGATTTTGTTCGTTTCGATAGTCGCCTACACCGCTATCACGATTACAAACCATGGGTGGAACCTTGTACCCGTTTTCTTTGGGGACATGAAGGCCATGGCCTGGCCGGGGCAATTCAATTTCGACTTCATGGGTTTTTTATTACTGTCCGGATTCTGGGTGGCCTGGCGTCATCATTTCTCTGTCGGCGGTCTGGGTTTAGGCCTGCTCGCGGTGTTCGGCGGGATTCTGTTTCTTTCACTTTATCTCTTTATCGCAAGTACCGTCGCAAAGGGAAACGTTCAGGAAGTACTTATGGGCAAATCCCGGGCGAACAACTGACACTGGTCCTGCTGGGCGCGAGGGCTAATTGCGCGCCGGTGGCATGTTTGCAAGTACCGCTGTTTACCGGCCTCGCTTTTACAGTAGTGCAGGGATAGGCATCATCTGTCGCTGACGCGCACAACCACCTTGCCTTCCACTTTGCCCGCGGCAATGTGCTGCACCGCCTTGAGTGCATCCTCGAATGCGAAGACCTGGACATTGGACGCTTTTATCTCCCGCTTCTGCCAGTGCCCCAGCAGGTCGCGCAGTGCTTCTCCCAGCAGTTCCGGGGGCCAGCCCACCGGCATGGCCCCGACCAGTGATATATTCCTGGGCAGCGTCTCTGGTAAAGCGATTTTAGGCCACTCCCCGCTGGCATAGCCGATCACCACGAAGCGTCCCTCGAAGGCGGTGGCCTTGAACGCCGCCCGGCCGGCTTTTCCCCCGACGGGGTCGAAGACCACGGATGCACCTTTATTGTCCGTCAGTTCAAGGGTCCGACTGGTAATATCTTCCGCGCGATGGTCGATGACCGCGTCCGCACCCAGGCTGCGACAGAACTCCACCTTGTGCGGGCCGCCGGCCACGGCGATAACCTTTGCGCCCTTTGCCCTGGCCAGTTGCACTGCGGCGCAACCGGAGCTGCCGGAGGCTCCCAGCACCAGTACAGTATCGTCCGGGCCAAGATTGGCGCGACGAACCAGGCCTATCCATGCCGTCAGGTAGGGAATGAAAAACCCGGCCGCCTCCTCGCCGGGCATTTCGTTCGGAATGGGAAACGCACCGCTGGAGTGCATCAGGCAGGCATCGGCAAGGCCGCCGCGCTGGGCCTGGAACAAAGTGGGACCAAGCACGCGGGTGCCTAACAGGGACGGGTCTGCACCCTTGCCAATTGCGATTACCTTGCCCGCGGCTTCCTGGGATGGTGTGAACGGTAGTGGCGGGGTGAGGGGATAGTTATCGCTGCACATAAACACATCCGGTAATCCCAGCCCGGCTGCTTCAACCTGTACCTTGATCTGCCCGGGGCCGGGCTCAAAATCGGCCGCGTTTTCCTCCAGTGTCATTACATCTGCCGGGGTACCAAATTGATGGACTTTCCATGCGCGCATTGTATTTCCTTACTGTGGGGTTGTTGTTTGACGTGTCGGTCGGGTTGGGGCGAGCTGCAGGTCTAGCCTGGACTGCAGCGGGACAATTGTCGCTCACGCCAGGCGAATACTCAGTTGCTCGTCGGCAAATATCACGGTATCGCCGTTGACAATCTTGCGGCGTTTCCGTGTCTCTACCTCCCCGTTGACCATGACCAGGCCATCTGCGATAACCGTCTTGGCCTGACCTCCGCTGTCAACCAGTCCTTCAAACTTGAGAATCTTGTAGAGCTCGATAGGCTCCCTGGTGATGATGACGTCCCGCATGATGGTCTCCGTTAAGGCCGGCACCATTAGGCAACCGGGCAGGGTAACGAGTGTAGCGCGAGATTGTCCCGAACGGACAGCGCATATACACAGTATCGGTCCGGTCCGCTTGTCCGGATGACAACAAGAATCAGGCCGTGATAGTTTGATGGCGTTGCGACTTGATAGTACATCTGGCGGATACCGTTGATGGCTGGCCTGTGGTGTATGCTTGGTCGTCAAATGGCAGTCACATCACAATGGGAGTAGCTTGATGAATACATTATTGCGCGTGCTGAGTACCCTGGCTGGTATTCTCTTCCTGGTGTCAGGTTTGCGCTGGATAATTGACCCTGCGGGCGCTGCCGATGCGCTGGGCATGGAGCTGCTCGAGGGTCTGGGCCGCAGCAGCCAGGTGGGTGATATGGGCGCTTTCTTTCTTGCCGTGGCTGCCATGATACTGGTGGGCGTGATTACCTTGCAGCGGCACTGGTTTTACGTGCCTGCCCTGATGCTGCTGTGCGCGGCGCTACTGCGGATATTGGCCTGGCTGCTTCACGATGCCGCTCTGGCGGGCCAGTTCATTGTATTGGAGTTCGTCGTGGGCTGCCTCCTGCTGTGGACCGCTTCGCGGCACGCTGAGCAGCAGTGACCGGGCGCCGGCACATTCGGCGGTTAGCAGTCGGATTATTCGTCCTGGCCGGTCTCTGGCAGGCCTCCTTGCTGCATGCCTCTGCTCCCAATATTGTTCTCGTACTGGCGGACGATCTTGGCTTCAGCGACCCCGCGCCCTATGGCAGCGAGATCAACACACCTACCCTCAGTGAGCTGGCCCGCAACGGCATCAGTTTTAGCAACTACCATACCGCTGCCAGCTGCGCGCCGACCCGGGCCATGTTGCTGACGGGCGTAGACAGTCATCGCAATGGTGTACCCAATATTCCTGAGACGATCTCCCCGGACCAGACCGAACACGAAAACTACCGCGGTAAGCTGAGCTTCAAGGTCGTAACGGTTGCGAGCCTGCTGCAAAGCGCCGGCTATCACACATATATGGCGGGCAAATGGCACCTGGGGGATGAACCAGACCTGCTGCCCTATCGCCGTGGTTTTGAAAGGACGGTCACCATGGCGGATTCCGGCGCCGACAACTGGGAACAGAAGCCCTATCTGCCCATCTATGAACAGGCCAACTGGTACGCAGACGGGGAGCGCACTAGTTTGCCGCCGGACTTTTACTCGTCGCGTTTCCTGGTAGATAAAACCATCGAGTTTATCGATTCCAACCGGGCCGATAATCGGCCTTTCTTTGCCTATCTGCCGTTTCAGGCTGTTCATATCCCGGTGCAGGCCCCGCGTGAATTTGAGGCTACACTAACGACTACGACACGCTCGGTGAAAAAGGCAGTTTCAACAGTATAGGGCCAAGCTTTGCCAGCGCCGCTGTCGGGCCGCTGGCCTACTACAAATTCTACGCCGGAGAGGGCGGCCTGCGAGTGCCCCTGATTATTTCCGGAGACGCCTTGCCTATCAAAGACCAGTGGACAAGCGCATTTGCCTGGGTAACCGACATCACGCCGACGATACTGGAGCTGGCCGGTGTCAGTCCCCCGCGCCAGCATTTCGGGGGGCGCCGGGTGGAGCCGATAACCGGCCGCAGCCTGCTACCACTTATCAGCGGTGCGACCGATCGGGTATACGGAGAGTCGGACAGTATCGGTTACGAGTTGGCAGGCAACGCGGCGCTGTTCCAGGGTGACTACAAAATTGTTCTCAATCGCCCCCCGGTGGGTGACGACCGCTGGCATCTTTACAATATCGTCACGGACCCTGGCGAGACCCGCGATCTGGCCCGGGAGATGCCCGAGCGCCTGCAACAGATGTTGGAACAGTACGAGATCTATGCGACCGAAAACGGGGTGTTGCCGGTACCCGCCCATTACGACCAGACCTTCCAGGGTATCTACAACGGAATTCGCAAGCGTTACACCCCGCAGCTGCTGCTGGCCATCGCCACCTTGCTGGTCTTGCTGCCGTTTTATATCGGCTATCGGGTGCTGCGCAAATAACCGGTTCGTTGCATATTGGCGGATGGGGAGGGGTGTGAGCTGGTTGGTGCTTGTTTTTGTCTGGCTCTGGTTTGGTTTGGTTCGGTCCAGCGGTCCCGGGCGGGGAAGTGTTCCCCAGTCGCTCCACGTGATTCGCTTTGTGAGGAACACTTCCCCGCCCGGAACCTCGTTGTGTGCCTGTTCCTTCCAACCTCTGTACTGTTCAAGTATTGAAAAGCCTTGCTGGCACAGCTCATTTTCCTTGGTGCCGTCTCGGAGCTGCACGGTGCAAGGGTCCGGGTGTAAGCAGGCTTCTCATAAAGCGAATCACGTGGAGCGACTGGGAAGCCTGCTTGCGCCCGGGCCCGTTGGCCAGAACCAACCCAAAAAAACCACGAACAGAACGCAGCTTCAATACCCCGGGCAAGCTCACAAATGCACGATGAATCAAACAGAAGCTATGGCTGGCGGTCAATCCTGATCAGCGCGCCTGATGCAGGTAAGCCCTGGCATAGGCGATGCTGTCCGCATTATCGATGATGGTGCCGTTGGGCAACTCCGCTGTGCGAGCACTGATTTCCAGCATGGCATTGCCCAGATCCCTGGCGCTGATCACCAGGTAGCCCGGGCGCAGCAGAGTCTCCAGAGTATAGTGACCCAGGTTGGCCTGTTCCGAGGTGGGGCGGATAAAAGCCGAGCGATAGGCAAAGGTGCGCAAGCCTGTCCCTTCTGCCATCTTGGCGAGCTCAAGCTCTGCCCTGCCTTTATCCTGTGCCCACTGCGCATCGCCGTTGGGATCAGTCCCCATCCCCGTGACGTAATGGAAGGCCATGGGCGCCGCTGTCCTGGCGGACAGCCACTGGGTGACGAAAGCAATCGGGAAATCCACATGGATCACGGTGTAGGTCTTTTCGTCAACATTCAAAGAGGATGTGCCCAGTCCCCACAATACCGTGTTGACCTCGGCCAGTTGCGGCGCCATGTCGGTGTAGTCGGTATAGTCCTGGTGCAAGATCAGTTCGACCCTGCCCGAGGCGACGCCTGCATCAATGCGAGGTGAGCTGCGGCGTGACACCACATACACTTTCTCCACCTCGGCGTCTTCGATGGCGGCCTTGAGCAGGCCGTCGCCCACCGATCCGGTCGCACCGAATACCATGACTACACGGTTTGCCTGCGCGTCCCGGGTACCTTCTGCTGCGGGTTCCAGCGTGCCCAGGGTGAGGTAACCCCAGATATTAAAAGCGACAACGATCAGGACCAGAATGATGAAGACGGCCAGGGCCAGTTTTTTTAATACCTGCATTTTGAGTGTTGCCTGTGGGATATCGATGGGCTTAGGGTAACCCTGCTCCATGGAGGGAGCAAACTTTCCCCCGCCATGGGTGGCAGGGCAGCGTAAAATGGAGCAGCACAAATGAACCATGCAGCAATCTGGCACAGGGCCTGGCCTATCATACTGGCCAATGCTGCCGTGCCGCTGCTGGGTATTGTCGACACCGCGGTGATCGGCAATCTGGGTAACCTCTCGCAACTCGGTGCGATTGCCTTTGGTGCCATGATCTTCAGTTTCATCTACTGGAGCTTTGGCTTTTTGCGCATGGGAACCACCGGGTTTACCGCCCAGGCTGCGGGTGCGCAAGACGAGGCGGAGGTGCGGGCCACCCTGGGCCGCGCACTGCTCCTCAGTAGCGGGCTGGGTTTGTGCATTATCGGCTTGCAATGGCCGCTGGCCCATCTGGCTGTTGCCCTTCTTAACGGCAGCCCGGAGGTGGAGGCGATAACTCTTGACTACTTCACCATCCGGATATGGGGCGCCCCGGCCACACTGAGCATTTTTGCATTGACCGGCTGCCTGATAGGCCTTGGCAGGAGCCGGCACCTCTTGCTGGTGCAGGTGTTTCTGAACGGCCTGAATATACTACTGGACGTGCTGTTTGCCGGCGTCTTCGGTTGGGGAGCCGAGGGTATCGCCCTGGGCACGGTGCTGGCGGAATGGGCAACCGTTGTTTTCGCAGCGGGCCTGGTGCTCACACTGCTGCGCCAGCGCCAGACTGACCAGGAGTCATTCTGGCCCCGATCGCGTATCGCCGACGTCCCGAAAATGATGCGACTGATGGCAGCCAATACCGACATTCTGCTCAGGACCCTGCTGCTGCTGTTTTCGTTTGCCTGGTTCATCAACCAGAGCGCCGAGTTTGGCGATGCCGTTCTGGGAGCGAATCATATTCTTCTGCAGCTGGTTTCGTTCAGTGCTTTTTTCCTGGATGGCTACGCGTTCGTTGCCGAGGCCCTGGTGGGTGAGGCCCTGGGCGCGAAGCGGCGGCAGGACCTTGCCATTGCCGTGCGCCGATCCACGGAACTGGCTGCAGCGACTGCCCTTGTGCTGGCTGTGCTGATCCTGTGTTCTGGGGGCCTCGCGATAAGCGTGCTGACGGACATGGTGGCGGTCAGGGCCGCAGCGGAAAGTACGCTCGCCTGGGCAGCACTGTATGTGTTGCTGTCCTTTGCAGCCTTTCAGCTGGACGGCATTTTTATTGGTGCGACCCGTACCCGGGAGATGCGCAACGCATCATTCGTGTCAGTGATCGTCTTCATGCTGGCCTGGTGGTGGCTGACCCCGCTGTACGGCAATCAGGGCCTTTGGTGCGCCTTCGTGATCTATGTCTGCGCGCGGGCGATAGCCCTGGCCGCCTACTACCCCAGGCTGATCCGGTCTATCCGGTAGCGCTGAGCGGCGCGGCGCTTTAGCGGGGTGTGATACTGCTCAGCATAGCCAATATTATTTCATCCAACTGGCTATCGTCCGCGGTATCTCCGAGGTTACCTGCGAGCCACAGGTTGGCAAAACCGTGAACCTGGGACCACAGTGCAATAACCGTGGCCTGAACCTGTTTTTCGGAGGCGGGCGCAGCGGGCGATCGGTTAAGCAGAAAGCCCCGTATACACCCTTCAAGCACGGCCTTGGCGGCCCGTGCGGCAGCCTGGTATTCAGGTGTCCGGCTGTGGGTAAGCGCGGGTTGAAACATGATCTCGAAATAGGCGGTGTGGGTCAGGGCAAAGCGAATATAGGCCTGGCCAGCGTCCAGCAGACGCTGCTCAGGGGTTCTGTCCGACAGGGTTTGGCTATTCTTTAATTGCGCTGCCAGCAGCTGGTAGCCCTGAACTGCGACAGCGGTGAGCAGTCCCGCCTTGTCACCAAAATGGTGGGCGGGGGCGCCGTGGGACACGCCAGCTGCTCGCGCCACTTCGCGCAGGCTGAGTTGTGCGACGGCGCGGGTTTCCAGCAGCGACACGGTGGCGCTGACCAGGGAGTTTGCGAGATCGCCATGGTGGTATGTTTGTTTCACGAGGGAAGTATGAATAATTAACTTGACAATGTCTAGTTTGGCGGTAAGGTGACCAAACTAGACAGTGGCAAGATGTGCCTGGCCACTCATACTGTGGGCTTACATCGGGCTCACTGAGAGCTAAACACGAGACTAATGCGAGGCTGATATGGCGACCCAACTCAACGAACTGGTGCAGAACGCTCCCCTCTTACCCCGGGATAACCCCATTCTGCAGGGCAACTTTGGCCCCGTCGGGGAGGAACTGGACCGGGTGGACCTGGAGGTCATCGGCACCCTGCCGCCGGAGCTGAACGGCACCCTATTGCGTGACGGTCCCAACCCCGTAGATCCCCAGCCCAACCACCACTGGTTTGTCGGTGACGCGATGCTGCACGCGATCAGGTTTGAGCAGGGCGGGGCTGCCACTTACCGCAATCGTTGGGTGCGGACCACTGACATCGAAAACAAGCTGGGTCTTGCGGCCGCACCGGAGGTCGACACGAAACTGCCTATACAGGGCTCTGGTAATGTGAACGTGGTTTACCACGGCGGCAGGGTGCTGGCGCTGCCAGAGATCGGGCTGCCTTACGAAATGGATCTGTCCCTGCAGACCCGGGGCCAGTACGACTTCAATGGACGTCTCGCAAGCAGCATGACCGCTCATCCCAAGATTGATCCAGAGACCGGTGAAATGGTGTTCTTTGGCTATGACCTGGCGCCGCCCTACCTGCGCTATCACGTGGCAAACGCGGCGGGAGAGCTGACCACTACAGTGGATGTCACTCTGCCTGAGCTGGTGATGATGCATGACTTCGGAGTGACAGCCACCCGGGTCATCTTTATGGATCTGCCTATCGTGGGCAACTTTGGCCTGATTGAACAAGGATACATGATGCCGTTTTCCTGGAGCGATACGCACCAGGCCAGGTTGGGCATCATGGATCGCAATGCGACAACAGACTCGGTGAAGTGGATCGATATCGACCCCTGTTTTGTGTTCCACCCGCTGAACAGTTATGACGCCGGCGACAATATCGTGATGGACGTGGTGCGCTACCAAAAGGCGTTTACCGATCCCGGTTACCCGGACTACGAACAGGGTTCGGACCTGGTGCGCTGGACCATCGATGTCAACGCCGGCACCGTCCACAGCCGGATAATCAGCTCTATCGATCAGGAATTTCCTCGCGTCAGCCCCAGGGTGGAATGCTATCAACACCGTTATGGTTATGCCCTGGAGCTTGGCGGTGATCACGGTTTCAAGGGTCTGCTGA
The DNA here is from genome assembly GCA_963765545.1 of uncultured Gammaproteobacteria bacterium. Taxonomy (GTDB): domain Bacteria; phylum Pseudomonadota; class Gammaproteobacteria; order Pseudomonadales; family Halieaceae; genus JARRPM01. The sequence continues at coordinate 20,483 of CAVXWW010000009.1, forward strand.
AACACGACCTGGACACCGGTGAAACCCAGCATCACGATGTGGGTGCCAGTTGCGCCGCGGGCGAGCCGGTGTTTATTCCTAGCGGCGAGGCGGAAGACGCGGGCTACATCCTGAGTGTTGTCTATGACTCGGTGACGCAACTCAGTGAAGTGAGGGTCATCGATGCGCAGAACTTCACTGCGCCCCCGGTTGCTGTAGTCAAACTGAATGCCCGGGTGCCTTTTGGCTTTCACGGTAATTTTGTGCCGGCCAAGGGGTGATAGAAGCCCTCGAACCAGGGCTGCCACTGGCCCTGGGCATCCTGCTCTTCAAAAAACTGCCGCACGCTGCCATCCGGCAGGGGCGTCCATAGGCCGCGAAATTGGGCCTGGCGTTCCTCGCCCAGGTAGTAGATATCCCCCGACATCATCATGCTGCCATCGGTCAGTGTGCCTGCGATCTTGATGATGGAGGATCCGTTGTCCACCCACAGCTGGTGCCACATGCTGTCGGCGGGGTTGAAGTAGTTGATGCTGCTGCCTGTGCTTCCGGCAGCACTCTGCCAGCGTTCCCGCAGCAGGCAACCCGCTTCCTCGATAGTGATGGTGTTGTTGCCGTAGATTTTGTCGCCTTCCTTATTTGTGACCTGCCAGCTCCCCGCCCAGAAGTCGAATTGCCTGTGCGCAGGCTGGTCCATGCAGGAGTATCGCTGGGCGGCCAGGGTTGGGGCCGCTATGAACAGGGCCAGGAACAGGATGTAGATGCGCATGGTTTGAATCCTCCGGGTGATTTAGAAATACCCGGCGCAAAATAGGGTGTGCCGGCCTCTGTTCGATGAGTGTAGCCGCGCCACAGCTATTTGCTGATTGGTGCGGCGGATCGTGGTTGGCGATTCGGAGGCCTGCCCAAAAATGCAACGAGCCAGTTCATTGATGGGTATTTCCTGTCAAAAATGATTGCTCTAGACTGATTTTCAACAGCTCCGGGACGTGGGCTGCATATTACTCAATACATGAACAGGGGGAACATCATGACGGTTATCTTATTAGTCTATTCATCTATTCTGGCCCTGGGCGTCTGGCAGGAGAAACAGAATCAGGGCTGTTGATCAGGTCGGCGCTGAATCGGCGCGGTGTTGTCAGGCCTGAACGGGTTTTTGTGGTGTTGCCCCGGGACGGGGTTGTGTAAGGGCTGAGTTAAATCAAGTTGTTGCGTGTGCAGTGTGCACTGGTCAGGCCGCTGCAGCCTTGGGTTGAGTAAGGTATGCTGTGCGCGATTTAGGGTCGCGGTCGGCGCGACACTCTCACAACCCACCCTCACAACCCAGCCTCAGGAGCTACCGAGTGACTATCAATTTGAAACTGGCCTGCATTGCCGCGGCGTTCATGCTGCTTTGCATTGTTAACCCCGCATTAACATTCGCTGCTGATAATACCGCTACCCAGAACCCGGCCAGCAAGCCGGTTATTATTCGCAAGGACGATCTCCCCCGCCACACCTATCAGCTGGACCTAAAGGTGACCGACCTGTACCTGCCTGAAAATCGGACGGTGCTGCTGGGCCTGGCCAATGCAGTGGAGACCGACATTCTCGCGGACCTGGCGACCTACGATATCCAGGACGATAAAACCGTGCAGGAATATTATGCGGTGCTGGGCAGCGTGGCACTGCTGGAGGAGCGCTGGCAGGATTACCTGGACCTGCTGACGAAGCAGCGTGCCCTGGAGACCAAGGAGGCGAACCGGCTGACAATGGGCCTGTATTCCGAGGCTCTTGCCAGGTCTCACCTCGCAGGCGGGGACCAGGACAAGGCCTTGCGGAAGAATATGGAGCAGGCCCTGCAGTCGCTTGACTATACGGTGGTGCAGGACAACCTCAAACGGGCCAGGGGTCGAACGGAAATTCTCAGTGAGGCGCTGGTACTGGGCAATCTCGACTCTTCCTATCAACCGGTTGTTGACAAAACCTCTGGCAAAATCAGCTATGACATCGCTTCGACGCTGGTTTCGGCCAGTGTCACCCTGGATCACTACCTGGCAGATGCGGCCACGATAAACCAGGTTTACTCAGCGCAGATAGCCGCCAACGATGTAACCAAAGAAGATATCTGGGAGGACCGCAAGTTCAACCTGGCGGCGGATGCACGGGCAACCCCCGTGGTGGTGGCGGTCTGGGACAGCGGTGTGGATACATCCATTGAGGCGTTTGGGCCCGTGCTGTGGCGTAACGAAAATGAACGCCCTGATACCGGTGTCGATGATGATCACAACGGCTTTGTAGACGACATCCACGGTATCGCCTACGACCTCGATTCCAACAAGGAGCGCTCGCTACTGTACCCCATTGGCGCCTTCGAGGAGGACGAGATGGTCATGCAGGCCAGGGTAAAGGGCATGGGTGATATACAGTCCGGTGTAGACAGCGACGAGGCGAGTGCCCTGCGCAAACAACTGGCAACCCTGGACCAGGATGAGGTGCAGGATTTCATAGAGGCCTTGCGTATTTACGGCAACTACGCCCACGGCACCCATGTAGCCGGTATCGCGATAGAGGGAAATCCCTTTATTCGTGTGTTGGTGGCGCGCATGACCTACGGTCACACCATGATTCCCGAGGAGCCAACCGTCGCCAAGGCGAAGGCGGAAGCGAAAATGGTGCGAGAGACCATAGACTACTTCAAAGCCAACGGCGTGAGAGCTGTAAACATGAGCTGGGGTGGTTCCTTGCGCGGCATCGAGGAAGCGCTTGAGGCACATGACGCCGGCGGCACCCCCCAGGAGCGCAAGCAGCTGGCGCGGGAAATTTACACTATAGGCGACACGGCTTTGCGGGAATCCATTCGCGATGCCAGCGACATTCTCTTTATCACCTCGGCGGGCAATGCCGATAACGACGTGACTTTCGAGGAGTTCTATCCCAGTAGTTACGACTACCCGAACATGCTCAGCGTGGGCGCGGTGGATATTGCGGGCGAGGAAACCAGTTTTACCAGTCTCGGGAAAGTGGACATCTACGCCAACGGGTTTGAGGTTGAGAGTTTCGTGCCGGGGGGGAATCGCATCAAATTCAACGGTACCTCGATGTCGTCTCCCCAGGTGCTCAATCTTGCCGCCAAGTTGCTCGCCCTTGATCCAGGCCTGAGCACGGCTGCGCTGCGCCAGATGATACTCGATGGTAGTGACAAAAAAGCATTGGAAACCCGCACGATACGGCTGATGAATCCCGCTGCCAGCGCGGCGCTTATTCCCTGACGACCAGCACTGTTTCCAGCGACGGGTCGCCGCAGTAAGCGACCCGGGTGCCGGTTGCAACTTCAGCCTGCAGCGCGCTGAGCATCTCGCCCTGAATACGCTCTCCCGGCGCCAGCGCCGGGATTCCCGGGGGATAGGGCACCGCGGTTTCTGCCGCGATGCGGCCCACCGCCTGGGCCGCCGGGACCCGTTCGTGATCCGAGAAAAATGCATCGCGCGGCGACATTACGGTCTCCGGTACCAGGGTCCACGCGGTGGTCGGGACCAGTGGTCGCGGCGGGCCCCGGTGCTCCTCTATCGCTCTGGTGACTTCGGTGACCATGCGCTCCACCGTCTGGTCTGTGTCTGCCAGTGTAATAACCGGACAAAACGTATCGCGGTCGGCCAGTTCAAGATGTATGCCGCGCTGTTCCAGCAAGTCAGCGACCACCTGGCCGTCTGCGCCGGTACCGGGTAGCGTCAGAATCACCTTGGTGGGGTCCTGCATCAGCAGGCTCGGGGCGCGCCGGGCAAATTCGCTACCAAGTACACCCAGCCCGTCTACCTCGCGCAGTCGCTCGCGCGCGCTACCCGCGATACGAATGGCATTCCCCAGCAGTTCTTCGCCGCGATCCTCCAGCAGGCCCCGGGCGCGATCTATCGAGGCAAAGATGGCACCCGATGGGCTGGTCGTGTGAAGTCCCTCGAAGGCGGCTTCGAGACGCTCCAGGTTGATGAGATCGCCCTGTACCAGCACCATTGATGACTGGGTGAAGCCGGTAATATGCTTGTGTACGCTGGTCACGAGAATGTCAGCCCCGGCCTGTATGGCGTGAGGAGGTAGCTCCGGGTGAAAGCCCAGGTGAGCACCCCAGGCGGCATCGACAGTCAGGGGTATGCCATGCTCGTGCGCTACTTCTGCGATTGCCGCCACGTCTGATACGCCGCCAACGTAGCTGGGCTCAACCAGCATCACTGCCCGGGCTTCCGGGTGCTCGCGCAGGGCATCGCGTATGCGCCGGGCCGGCATGCCCGCGGTAAGTCCCGTGTCGGGATCAATATCGGGCCTTACCCAGACCGGCACCAACCCCGCCTGGACAAGCCCGAAGAACAGCGATTTGTGCAGGGTCCGGGCAACGATAACCTTCTCGCCCGGCTTTGCTACTGTCAGGGCGATTGCCTGGTTGCCGTGGGAAGAGCCCTGTACTGAAAAGCCGCACCAGCGCGCTCCCCATAGTTCTCCTGCGAGACGCTCTGCGCCGGCAAGCTGCCGCTTCGATACCCTGCGATCCTCCACCCCGCCATAGTGGGGTATATCAAGGGCCAGTAGCGGGTCCATCAAGTCCGGGTTGCGTTTGTGGCCCGGTACCGTGAAAGGCGTTCCGGCATTTGCCAGGAAGCTGTGGTAGGCATCGTATAGTGGCGTCTCACTCATGGCGGCGGCTTCGCAGTCTGGAAGCGAGGTGTACTTGCCGGCGAACGACCCGGTGGCCGGGGTGACAATGGGCCAATTCAAATTGAAGGATGATGTCAGCGACTCCGGGCCAGGGCTTTGCGTGCAGTTTCCGCCTCTACCAGTGTGCCGGTAAAGGGGTAATCCGCTGTCAGCACCGATACCAGCTGGCTCGCCGAATTGGCGAATGCAGCATCGTCGGCAAAATCAAGGTAGGTAATAGCGGCAGATACCGGTTCGTTGGATTTGACTGCCTTTGTCCGCACCTTTTCAGGGATGGTAATGGCATCGTCTCCGGGCTCGGAGTCCAGCGACTGCAGCAGCCGCTCGATGTTGATAACCGCGGTGCTGTCGACAGTGCCTCCGTCCACCAGGTCTGGCGTGGTGATAACGGGCTTTGGGTCAATCGCCTGGCCCAGTGGAATATCGCCGATAAAGAATTGCACCTGCCTGCCCTCCTGGTACTCGAACTCCCCATTACTGCCGGTAACGCCACTGACTGACCCGGAGATATAGCCGGCGCCGGCCACGGGTGCAATCCCGAAATTGCCACTGGACACGACAATGATGTCCTCTTTGTCATCGTCATCGTCCGAGTTGTCACCGGAGCTGAAGAAAACGGCGCATTGGCTCCCGACCAGAAGCGGTATGGCTAGTAGCAGCAGGATGGTCGCGTATCTGGGAGTCATGTTTTGTATCATCATGGGGGGCTACCTGACCTGGCCTGGATAGTCATGTTTTGGGCATTGTATCCCCTTCCCGCTTGCTTGGCAGTAGTGCCACCTTGTTGATTTCCCGCTGTTAAGGTCTATCTTGATAGGCCGGTTTGCCCCCACCTGGCTACAACGCCCGGATCATGACCCCCATAAAGGAGTTCCACATGCTAACCCTGCTCGGTTTTTCCTATTCGAATTACCACAATATTGTTAAACACGCGCTGATGTACAAGGGCATCCCGTTTGAAGAGCAGCTCGCCTACTCAAACTCCCCTGAAGTACTGGCAGTGAATCCCGTGGGTAAGGTGCCTGCCATGACCACCGCGCATGGCACCCATCTGGGAGAAAGCAGCGTTATGGTGGATTACCTTGAGGAAGCCTATCCGGATAAACCCCTGTATCCGCGCGATGCCGAAGCCCGGGCCCGGGTCAGGCAGGTGATGAAAATCTCCGAGCTCTATTTCGACTTGCCCGCGCGCCGGTTGTTGCCGGCAGTATTTGCCAATGTGGCAATAGACCAGTCAGTCAAGGACGAGGTGCAAGTGACCCTGGATCGGGGTGTTCGTGCGCTCAATACGCTGGCGAGCTTTTCTCCCCATGTGGCCGGAGAGAAAATCTCCATGGCCGATATCTACCTGCGCTATGCCCTGGTGATTCCCCGGATGGTGGGCCCGTCGCATTTAGGCTGGGATGTGACAGCCGAGGTGGAAGGCCTGTCGGACTGGAGTGCCATGATGGCCGAGTCTGACATTGCCCGTAAGATAGATGCCGACATGAAAGACAATGAAGCTGGCTTCATGGCATATGTTGCCAGCGTCCAACGGCAGCGCTGAGGGGTTGGGGTTTTTTCTAAGCTGCTGTGCGCAGGCGCCGGATTCGGATCTGCTCAGGCCATCTTATCCCGCTGTATTTCCTGGTCGGTCCTTAAGCCCAGGCGCGCAACACTGCACAGGCCGGCGAGGAAGGTCAGCACTGTGGCAATTATGGCCGGAGTATTGTCACTGCCATAGCCTGCGGCCAGCAATGCGGCCAGCAGTGTTGCTCCCAGCGTCTGCCCGACCAGGCGATTGGTGGAAATAAGCCCACCCGCCGAGGCTGCCCGGGCCATTGGCGCCGCCGCTATAACCAGGCGTGCATTGGGTGAGAGGAACGTACCGTACCCAATACCGCACAGCGACATGCGCCAGGCGATATCCCAGTGGGAAGCGGCCTCGGGAAGGCATGCGAGCAGACCCATGCCCAGGGTGGCTATGGCCATGCCAATGCCCCCGAGCAGGCCGGGGTGAAATCGGTCCGACAGAATCCCTGCAAGGGGTGCGGTCACCATCATACTCAGCGGCCAAGGTGCAATAACGGCGCCGATCTCACCGGGGGAAAAACCAAAATGTTCCTGCAGGCGAAAAGGCAAAGACAATATGAACGTCATAGAGCCAATAAACGCCAGCAGGGCACCCACTATCGAGAGCGCCAGAATGGGGCGCGCCAGTAAATCCACAGGCAGTATGGGTGCGCTTTCGGTGAGCTCTCGTCGCACGAACAGGAAAGCAATCAAGATACCGGCCAGAACCACTAGCAACGAGGCGGGTGGCGAGTAGCCCTGCGCGAGGGCCAGCAGTCCCGAGATGATCAATCCGAAGGTAAGGGCACACAACAGCGCTCCCAACAGATCGTAGCGTTCCCGGCGCCGTGCAGTATCGGGCAGGGCGCGCTGCCCGACAGCAATAGAAAGCAGCGCCAGTGGCAGGGTAGTAACAAATACCCAGGGCCAGCTCATCACGGACACGATAAACCCTCCCAGGATAGGCGCGAGGGCGGCAGAACTTGCCACTACCACACTGTTAATGCCCAGGCCCCGTCCCAGCTGGCTGGAGGGATAGATAGAGCGCACCAACGCGCTGGAGACACTCAGGGCCGCGGCTGCGCCCAGGGCCTGCAGGGTTCGGGCCGCCAGCAGCATCGGCAGGTTTGGCGCGAAGAAACACAGCAGCGCGGATGCGATGAAGACCGCTTGCCCAAGCTGGTAGAGGCGTCGCAGGCCGATACGGCTACCCAGCGCAGAGAACGGCAGTAGTGTCATCACCAGCACCAGCTGGTAGACACTTACGATCATAACCGCCGCCGAAGGGTCGATCTCCATATCCCGGGCGATGGTTGGCAGGGCGACGTTGGGAATCGCCCCGTCGATCACGTTCAGGGCGGTACCGCAGGAAATTGCGAATACCGCGAGGTAACGCCGGGGTTTGGGTAATCCATCCATTATCGTGGGCGCTGGCTACCAGGGAGCAATGGCTGACCAGTATAGGCCGCCGGGAGCATTTAATACGACCTCCCGGTGAGAGTGGTGCGCCCCTGTCGCTTGCCTGTAGTCGAAACTCTTCCCTTCAACCTTGCCCTGCGGATTAAAAGGAGGCACATTTTGTCCCAGTGAATAACCGTATGGAAATGTGAGGATGCAGCGATGCAAAGAAAGTTTCTGCTTTATATCGCCCTGGCGGGTGCCTGCGTTCTCGAAACCCTGGCCAACCCAGTGACAGAGAGCCCCGGCATGAAAACAACCTTACCCCATGGCGCATGGTCATCCCCCATATCGGCCGCCTCTGTGGTAGAGGGTAGCCGCGGCCTGGGTTCCCTCAGTTTCGATAATGGTCAACTGTACTGGGTTGAATCCCGCCCCGGGGAGGGGGGACGCAATACCATTATGCGCTGGGCGCCCGGCAGTGAGCCGCAGGAAATACTTCCGCTGCCGTGGAATGCGCGTACCCGGGTTCAGGAGTATGGCGGTCGCAGCGTGCTGGTGGCAGATGGCACCGTCTGGTTCTCCAACTTTCAGGACCAGCGCCTGTATCGCCTGGTACCGGGGAAGGAGCCGCAGCCAATGACCCCGGAGGCAAAATTGCGTTATGCAGCCTGTGTTCTCGACCGGTCGCGCAATCGACTGCTGTGCGTTCGAGAAGACCATCGTATGGAAGGGGAGCCAAAAAACAGCCTGGTTGCATTGCCCCTGGACGGTGAGTCCGAGGGCGTGGTGCTGTTTGACCGGGAAGATTTTGTGTCGGCGCCCAGCCTGTCTCCGGATGGCAGCCGTATCGCCTTTACCAGTTGGCGTCACCCCAACATGCCCTGGGATAACACCAGCCTGTGGTCCGCGAAGTTCGATGACAGCGGCAGCCTCGTGGACCTGACGTTGCGCAACGAGGGGGTGGATGAATCGGTTATCAATCCGCAGTGGACCAGGGAAAATCATCTCTACGCCCTTTCCGATCGGGATAACTGGTGGAGCATTTATCGCGTCGAGGGAGAGCGCTTCAGCGCGGTAGGTACCGGGGCAGTACAGGCTGAAATCGGCGGGCCCGACTGGTCTGTCGGCGAAAGCTATTATGCCTTGATTGATAACGGCAAGATTCTTGCGAAGCTGGACCGCGGTGGCGTCCAGTCGCTGGTACTCATCGACCCGGAAACCGCCACCAACAAACCACTGCCACTGGACAGCGCCGCGATTTTTGATTTTCTGCTAGCGGGTGAGCGCCTGTTCGTCATCAATGCCACTTCGGGCGGTCCTCCTGCGCTGGTGGAAACAGATCCTTCCGGGGGTCCGGTCAAGCTTATCCGTACCTCCAGTGACAGCAGTATCGAGGCCGACTGGATTCCCGCGTATCAGCTGGTCACTTTCCCCAGTGGCGATGGCGTCGAGGCCCACGGTATATATTTTCCCCCGACCAACCCCGGGATAAAAGGTCCCGCCGGGGCTGCACCCCCGCTGATTGTCAGTGTACACGGGGGCCCTACTGCATCCACCAGCCCAACGTATCAACTGAGCAAGCTGTATTGGACCAGTCGCGGTTTCGCGATACTGGACCTCAACTATCGCGGCAGTACGGGCTTCGGCCGGGATTACAGGCGCTCACTGTACGGCCAATGGGGTATTGCGGACGTGGAAGATGCCGTGGCCGGGGCCAACTGGCTGGCCCGGCAGGGTCTGGCTGACCCGGACCAGCTGCTCATTCGCGGTGGCAGTGCCGGCGGCTATACCACCCTGGCGGCCCACGCCTTTCACGATACGTTCGCCGCGGGCGCCAGCTATTTTGGGGTCAGCGATATCGAGGCGCTCGCCCGGGATACCCACAAATTCGAGTCCCGCTATCTCGACCAGCTGATTGGTCCCTACCCGGAACGCAGGGATCTGTATCGCAAGCGCTCGCCGATTCATCACCTCGATGGCTTCAGCGCTCCGCTGCTTTTGCTGCAGGGCCTGGACGATCCGGTGGTGCCACCCAGCCAGTCGGAGATGATTTTCGAGGCCCTGAAGTCTCGTGGCGTCCCGACAGCATACGTGGCTTTCGAAGGCGAATCACACGGCTTCCGCAAGGCGGAAAACCAGATTCGCGCGCTGGAAGCCGAGCTCTATTTTTATTCGAGGGTGCTGGGGTTTGAACCGGCCGACACCTTGCCGCCGGTTATTATCGAGGGCCTTGAGGGCAAGCCGCGTGCGGCTCCGGCGGATGGGGGGAGCCCTGCCGGCAAGTGAACATGAATCGTTAGGCGCCAGGTATCAACCCCGGGGCAATGTTAAAAGGGCCGACTGCCGGCAACCGTGACTCGTTCCATAACCCTGCGCTGAGGCCAGTAGTCGGACACCGCATAGTGCTGGCTGGCGCGGTTATCCCAGAACGCGATTGTGCCGGGCTGCCACTTGAGGCGAACCTGGTATTCGGGACGGTTTGCCCTGTCCTGCAGGAAGGCCAGGAGCTTGTCGCTTTCCTCCCGCTCCATTCCGACGATATGGTCGGTGAAGGCAATATTGACGTAGAGGCTCTTGCGCCCCGATTCGGGATGGGTGCGGACCACGGGGTGGTGCTGCGGCGGATGCCTCTCGCGAATTTCCGGATGTTGTTCCTCTGGTATCGTATGGCCAAATGCCCGCAGAAAATTGTGCTCTGCCTGCAGACCCTCCAGCTTCTCCTTCAACCCATCCGGCAGTTCCGCATAGGCGGCTTCCATATTGGCCCACAGTGTATCGCCGCCTACCTCGGGGATCTCTACTGCACGCAGAACAGAACCCAGTGATGGCTCCGGGCGCCAGGTGACATCTGAATGCCAGAAATTCTCCGTGCCTATGTGATCCTTGTCGTGAACAATGCGAAGGATCTCGGGGCGCGGCTGGTCAACGGGTGTGAGCGGGTGTATTTCCAGCTCGCCAAAGTGCCGGGCAAAACGAATATGTTCATCTTCAGACAGGGGCTGATCCCGAAAGAAAATCACCTTCCACTGAACCAGCGTATCGCGCAAGCCGGCGACAACCTCAGCTGAGAGTGCCTGGCTCAGGTCCAGGCCGGAGATAAAAGCGCCTATGCCCGGTGTCTGCGGCTCGACGGTGAAGGGGAGGGTCTGTGCGGCTTGTGCAGGATGGGCAGCTGTGTTCATTTGCGGTACCTGTTCAATCGGTTAATGGTTCGGGCCCCGGGATCACCCAGTATAGGCCTGGATGCGTGTTACGACACAAGGTTGACCCCTGCGCCGGCCTATTGTTCCGTATTGGCGAGAAAGCTCAGGGTAAAACGGGCGCCCCCGCTCTCGCTTTTTCCCAGCGTGACGGTGCCGCCGTGAGCCAGCATAATCTGTCGCGTCAGGGCCAGGCCGACCCCTGAGCCATCTCGCTTGGTAGTAAAAAACGGCACGAATATGTTGCTGGCGATCTCCGGGGAAATGCCGGGCCCATTGTCGGAAATCTCGATACTGACGTGCCCCTGTCGATTCAGGTATCCCACCATCGCAACACGGGCGCGCTGGCGTCCTGTCAGGGCCTGCTGCGCGTTGCGCAGTATGTTGAGCAAAACCTGTTCCACCATGTCCGGGTCGGCGTACAGTTTCAGGCTGCCGGGTTCAACCTCGGTAGACAGGGTGATGTCCTGTTCGGCCCAGTCGGCCTCGACGAGGTTGTGCACGGTGCTGAAGAGATCCGCCAGGGAGATGGACCGTGCCCTGGGTGCAGGCAGGCGGGTGATGCGTCTATAACTCTGTACGAAATGCATCAGGCCGTCCGAGCGCCGGGCCACTGTCGCTACCGCGTCTTTTACATCCTCCAGATCAGCCAGCGCCTCCGGTTGGCCCTCTATCTTGTCGATGGCGTCGTCCACCAGCTCGCAGGCGGTCTTCGCCAGGGATGCAACCGGGGTGATGCTGTTCATGATCTCGTGAGTAAGCACTCTTACCAGATCCTGCCAGGCCTGTAGTTGCACCCCGTCGAGCTCGCTCTGTATGTTCTGCAGGCTGACAAGCTTCTCCATTTTCCCGGCGATCACGATTTCGGTGGCCGATATGGTGAGTTGTTGTTCCAGCTCATCGAATTTTAATGGCGCCATGCGTCGCTCGCCCGGCGCGACCGCGACAATCTGTCGCGAAAATTCTTTGCCGAAGCATGCGAGGTCTTCCAGGCGCGTGACGTGGACGCTGCCAAAGAGGCGCCGTGCAGCGTTGTTGTGCAGGTGGATCTTTCCATCCGGGTGCAGTGATAACAGGGGAACAGGTACATGCTCGGTCAGCGCGCGCAAGTGGCGCAGGTTTTCTTCCTGGCGCGCGCGCTGGGTCTGGAAGCGTTCCACAATCGCGGTGAATGCATTGCCCAGTTCACCGAACCCGGCCCCCATCTCCCCCATATTGAACCGCTGGCCGAAGTCCGCGTAGCGCATGGCATCCAGAAACCTTGTCAGGTCTGCATTGGTGCGGCTGACGTATCTGAACAGCCTGTAGGCCAGCAGTGCGGCCAGTGCACCCAGAATCGCCTGCACGGTGGGGTAACCGGGGAGGAAGAACAGCGTTATACAGCCGGTGAGCGCCAGTACCAGCAGGGCTATGCGCAGGCCTACCTGGATTGCAAAGTGCCTATAGACCATGCTTTTCCATCCTGCGATACAGGGCCGCCCGGGTCAGCCCCAGTTCTTTTGCGGCCTTGCTGATATTGTAACGATGGCGCTGTAGCGCTTCCTGTACCGCCCGCATCTCCATGCGCTCGAGGTTGAGGTCCTGTGATGCTGCTCCGGCGTCATGGCGGCTTGGGTTTGTCATCGGCTGTGCACCGGCGGGGGCATCCAGCTGGAGGTCGGCCGCCTGGAATGTATCGGTTTCCGACAGGATGACAGCGCGCTCGACGGCGTGCCTGAGCGCGCGGATATTACCCGGCCAGGCGTAGGCTTTCATAACTGCCTGCGCATCGTCGGAGAATGTTTTCTGCGGCTTCTGATACTTGCGTGCATAGAGGTCCGCATACCAGTTGCTGATTTCCTGAATATCCCCGGGTCTGTCGCGCAGCGGTGGCAGGGTCAGTTCCACCGTGTTGAGCCTGAACAGCAGATCCTGCCGAAAGTGCCGTTCGTCTGCGAGTTGCTCCCGGGAAATATTGGTTGCCGAAATCACCCGTACGTCGAAGTCCACAGCGGCGTTGCGACCGACCGGCGTCACCTTGCGCTGCTCCAGTACGGTCAGTAACTTGGCCTGCAGCTGAAGGGGTATATTGCCTATCTCATCCAGGAACAGGGTGCCGCCGTTGGCCGCTTCGAGCCGGCCCACCCTGTCCTCTGTGGCGCCGGTGAACGCGCCCTTGCAGTGGCCGAACATTTCCGACTCAAACAGTGTCTCCGACACGGCCCCCAGGTCTACCGCCATAAATACCTCGCCGCTGCGAAGGCTGTGCTGGTGAATCTGGCGGGCCGCCAGCTCCTTGCCTGTTCCGTTTTCTCCCATGATCAGGATGTTGGCATCTGTCGGTGCCGATCGGGCTATCAGCGACAATACGTCGGCCATCGCCGCCGACTTGCCCAGCAACGGCTGGTCAGTGCCGCCGCTGATGGCTGCCAGGCCGCGTTTGCTGCGTTTCAGCGACTCGGCTTCGGCCCGGCTTGCGCGCAGCTTCACGGCAGCCGAGAGTGTTGCCACCACTTTTTCGTTCTGCCACGGTTTGGCCACGAAGTCTGTCGCCCCGTGCTTCATGGCCTCCACGGCAACATCGACGTTGCCGTGTGCGGTGACCATAACCACAACCGCGTCGGGATCCAGCTCCAGGATCCGTTTGAGCCAGGCAAAGCCGGCCTCACCGCTACTGTCCCCCGGGCAAAAATTCATATCGAGCAAAATGGCATCGAACTTGTTGGACTTCAGTAGCGCGGGTATGCGCTGTGGGTCGTTGGCCGTCAACACGTCGCCGAAATGGCGTTTCAGCAGTAGTTTTCCCGCGGTAAGAATATCTTCGTCATCGTCGACGATCAGGATTTTGTAGGGCTTCTGGCTCAAGGGTTTCCCTCCACAAGTGTTCGTTATCGTACAGTGTGTGTTCGGAATCGTACACATCAAGCCAGAATCGTTCAGACAAAAAACCATAAAAAGCATATATATCAATAAGATACAAACTTGGCCCGGCTCTTGCTCTTTACCAGAGTAGATATGGAGAACTTTGCCGGATGACCGGCAGGCGGGAGACAGATGGGGACAATTTGGCCAATGAGTGACGCGCGGGATGCAGGTGCAGCACCGCGGGCCAGGCCCGGTGGTGTGGACGGGCAGGCTGGCATGGACAGGGTGGTCCAGACCAGGCGCCGCTGGCAGAAGCCGGCCTGGTGGCTGGGCGGCATCGCGATTGCGGTCTTGCTGGGTCTTTGCCTGGTGTTCCTTGCGCCGGGGAGCCGCAGCCTGACCGTGGCGGATAACCGGCTCATGATATCGCCAGTCAGTGCCGGCATTTTTGAAGATTCGATACCGGTGCGGGCGCGGGTCGCGCCCCTGAAAACGGTATACCTGGATGCCATGCAGGGCGGTCGGGTAGAAGAGGTGCTGGTCGAGGATGGGGCCACGCTAGCGGTGGGACAGCCCATCGTCAGGCTGTCCAATTCAGACCTGCAACTGAGCGTCATGAGTACCGAGTCCCGGGTGATGGAACAGCTCAACAGTATGCGCGACCAGGAATTGCGCCTGGAGCAGAACCGTCTCTCCCACAAGCGCAACCTGGTGGAGATTGACTACAACATACGGCGGTTGGAACGCGATATCCGGCGCCACGAGGAGCTGCTGGCACAGGGCAATGTAGCCAAGTCCAGTTACGAGGCCCTGGCTGATGAGCTGGCTTACTATCGCCAGCGCCGGGTGGTGACGCTGGAAAGCCAGGCATCCGACGAGAAACTGATGGTCCATCAGCTCGCCTTTTTTAAAGACAATACCGCCGTCATGGAGCAGAACCTGGCCTACGCCAGACAGAGCCTGCAGGAGCTGAACGTGCGGGCACCGGTGGCCGGCAAGCTGTCGGGTTTTGATATGGCTATCGGCCAGAGTGTTGACCGCGGGATGCGGGTTGGCCAGGTGGATGACGCCGACCAGTTCAAACTGGTGGCTGATATCGACGAGTTCTACCTCGCCCGGGTGGATATAGAGCAAACCGTCGAGTTTGAGCGCGGCGCTCGTTCTTTCGAGCTTCGGGTCGCCAAGATTTACCCGAATGTGGAGCAGGGGCAGTTCGAAATTGATATGCAGTTTTTGGGCGATACCCCCCCTGACCTGCGCCGTGGCCAGACGATTCAGGCCAAGCTGACCCTGGGAGATGCCGGCAAGGCGCTGCTTATTCCCAACGGCTCGTTTTACCAGGACACCGGCGGGCAATGGATTTTTGTAGTCAGCCCGGACGGTGACAGTGCTGTCAGGCGTCCTGTCAGGCTGGGTCGGCGCAACACGCACCATATCGAGGTGCTGGATGGCCTGCAGGAAGGCGAGCGGGTGATCACCTCTCCATACAGTGGCTTCCGCGATATGGAGCAACTGGTACTTGATCAAATAGACGAAAACTAAGCAAAGCCCCAGGAGGCCCGAGCAATGTTGAACCTGAAAAACCTCACCAAGATTTACCGTACGGACGAAGTCGAAACAGCGGCCCTGAATTCGGTCAACGTCAGTATAGAGCAGGGTGAATTTGTCGCCGTGATGGGGCCGTCGGGCTGTGGCAAGTCCACATTGCTCAACGTAATCGGTATGTTGGATCGCCCCACAACAGGTGAATACCTGTTCATGGGCGAAAATGTCGCCGGGCATACCGAGCGCAAGTTAAGCGCGCTGCGCAAGCACAATATCGGTTTCATATTCCAGAACTTCAACCTTATCGACGAACTGAGTGTGGCCGAGAATATCGAGCTGGCGCTGCTGTATCACAATATCGGTTCGGCCCAGCGCAAGAGCCGGGTTGAAGCCGTAATGGACCGTGTGGGCATCGCCCACCGTGCCGGGCACAGGCCCTCGCAACTTTCGGGAGGCCAGCAGCAGCGCGTTGCGGTTGCCCGGGCTGTGGTTGGCGGGCAATCCCTGATACTGGCTGACGAGCCAACCGGCAACCTGGATAGTGTTCATGGCCAGGAAGTCATGGAAATGCTGCAGGGACTTAACGATGAGGGCACAACTATCGTTATGGTGACGCACTCCGCATCCCATGCCGATTACGCGCGCAGGACCATCAACCTGTTTGACGGACACGTTGTCACCCAGAGCCTTCGCGCCGCCTAGGCCGCGGCGATCACCTCCGGAAAATCTATCGGGACCTCATTATGTACTTCAACTATATCAAACTGGCCATCCGCAATATGGCGAAGAACCGGCTTTACGCAGTCATCAATATCATTGGCCTGGCGATTGGTCTCACCGTATTTCTGATGAGCTCTATCCTGGCGACTTATGAGCGAAATCACGACAGTATGTTCGCCAAACGGGATCGTATTTTCACTGTCGGAAGTGTGTTTGCACCCGATGCGGATATTATGGTGCTGGAGACCGACAGTGTTTACACGGCACTCACGCCCCTGATTCGCAACGACCTTGATGAGGTCGAGTCCATGGCCAGGACAGTGCGCTGGGAATACCTTGTCTCGGTGGGCGCTGATGGGGACAGTTACTACCAGGCGATCAAGTTTGCCGATCCCGAACTGCTGAAGATTTTTGATTTTGACTATGTGTACGGTGACGCGAGCGGCCTGGCGGACCCAAGCGGCATTATTCTCAGCGAGTCTGTGGCCAAGAAGTTCTTTGGCACAACAAATGCTATCGGAAAGCTCGTCACGCTGGATCACAAACACGACCTGCATGTGACAGCGGTGATTGCCGATATACCGGCAGACAGCCACTTTTCCTCGGGCATGATGGATGACGACCAGCCCCTGATCCTGGCCCCGCTGTCAGTATTGGAGAAGATCGATGACCGGGATCTGACCAATAACTGGAACCGACTCTCAATGGGTGATCTCACCTATATGCTGTTGCCGGAAAGTAGGGACAGGTACTGGCTGGAGGAGCAGGTCAACGCGATATACCAACGCAATGCCCCCAGTGACCAGCTGGAGTTCATACCCACCCTGCGCGTTCGTCCCCTGGTCGAGGTGAACACCATGGTCTGGGACGCAATCGGTTTCCCGGTGTTGGACACCATCCGGCTGCTGGGCCTTCTTGTGCTGGTGATAGCCTGCGTCAATTACACCAACCTTGCGACCGCACAGAGCCTGGGGCGTGCCCGGGAAGTGGGCTTGAGAAAGACGTTCGGGGCGACCCGGAATCAGTTGCTGGTCCAGTTCATGCTGGAGAGTCTCACCACGGTAGTGCTTGCCATGCTGCTGGCTATCGCCTGCATGGAACTACTCATCCCGGCTTTCAATGGGTGGACCGACAAGGCTGTTCGCCTTGACTATATCGCTGTAGCGCCCTTTCTATTGCAGACCATCCTCCTGGTCACCCTGGTCGCAGGTGCTTATCCCGCCTATCTGATAACCCGGGCGAGTCCCATCGAGAACCTTAGAAACAGCATGCTCAAGGGCAATGGCGGCAACCTGTTTCGCAGCGCGATGATAGGTGTCCAGTTTGCGATATCCATTTTCATGCTGGCCAGCGTCATGGTCATGTACTTTCAGAACAAGCTGGTGGCGGAGTCCAGCGAAATATTTCCCAAATCGAATGTGGTGGTATTGGACCGGGTGGGGGTGGAGGAGATCCGCTTGCGTCACGATATACTGCAACGCGAACTGCTGGCGTTGCCCGGTGTTGAGAATGTCGGTTTTTCCAGCCAGGTACCCTATGAGCAAAGCACCAGTGGCGCGGAGGTAGCGATAAACAAGGGTGATAAATCCAGCTCGATAATGATGACCACGGTCAGTATCGATAGCGGTTTCCTGGAGACCTATGATATCCCGTTGCTGCGCGGCCGCGAACTTTCCAAGGATATCGCCAACGATCTTATGACTGAGGATTCAACCCAGGTCAATGTGCTGGTTAACCAGCTTGCCATCAGCAGCCTCGGTTTCGCCAATGAAGAAGAGGCCATGGGCCAGAGTTATTTCAGTATCCCGGGCGAGCAAAGTGAGCGTGAGAGTGTGCAGTTCACAATTGTCGGTGTGCTGCCGGACCGGAATTTCCTGGGCCTGTACAACAGTACGAAACCCAGGGCGTTCTATATCGAACAGGCTGATTTGCGCATCGCTTCGATAAGGGTGCGGGGTGAAAACCTGACCAGTACACTCAAGGAAATCGAGAGTGTCTGGGATAACATCAATCCGGACTATCCCATACAGCTGCGCTTCCTGGATGAGGTTTTTCAGGATGTCTTCTCTATCTTTACCATTCTGAACAAGGTGCTGGCCTGGTTTGCCTTGATCGCCTTGTCCCTGGCACTGATCGGCCTGTTTGGACTGGCGGCGTTCATGGCCCAGCGGCGCACCAGGGAGATCGGTATTCGCAAGATTCTCGGTGCCCGGGTGCACCAGATAGTGCGGCTGCTGATCTGGCAGTTCTCGATACCGGTGCTGTGGTCTCTGTTGATTGCCATGCCTGCTGCCTGGTTCGCCTCGGGGTTCTACTTGAATACATTCTCGGAGCGTATCGACATGTTGCCGATGATCATCGCCCTGGCGAGCGGATTGGGTTTGTTCCTGGCCTGGTGCATAGTCGCTGGCCACGCGATAAAGATTGCCACTGCCAATCCGATTAACTCGCTACGCTATGAATGAATGGTAGCGGACGATAGGCGCGCTATGGCGCGTTCCCGATGCAGCTGCTACTTTTGATGGGTTGATAAAACGAGGTGGAATCGTGGCCAATAGTGAAGAAATAGCCGATCTGGAGATGGAAATCTACGAGCTGACCATGAAGCTCAACACGCTGCGTTCGGCGGAATCCGGGCGTGAGGTAAAGAACTACCGTTTTATGACGCAGGCAGGCGAGACGTCTTTGCTGGAACTGTTTGGTGCCAGTGATACGCTGCTAGTCATTCACAATATGGGGCAGGGGTGCCGCTATTGCACCCTGTGGGGGGATGGCTTCAACGGCTTCCTCCCCCACCTGGAGTCCGCCATGTCAGTGGTGCTGGTTTCAAAAGATGAGCCGGAACTGCAGCGACAGTTTGCCAACAGCAGGGGCTGGCGTTTTCGGCTGGCGTCACATGGCGGAGGCGAATACATGACCGAGCAGTCAGTGCAGGAAGGTGCCGGCAATATGCCGGGTGCTGTTGTCTATTCCCGCGACGGTACCACGGTGCGACGCAAGAATGCTGTGATATTCGGACCTGGAGATCGCTTTTGCTCGGCCTGGAACCTGCTCGCGCTGGCCGGTCTGGACGAGGAAAAGTGGACGCCGCAGTTTGCCTACTGGCGGCGCCCGGCTCAAATGGACGACGGCGGGGCAAACCTGCCTGATTGAAGTTGCGCCCCCGATGAGCTCAAATAGCGGCTGCCCCCTCATGCTGGATGTAAGCCCCGGTGCAAATCGTATTACACATAGGCACGGACAAAACCGGTAGCACCTCTATTCAGAATAACGTCTTCGCGAATCGCGAGTGGTTGTCTGGCCACTCTATCTATCTACCCACTAGCGGGACAGGCCGGGGCAAGGGCCATGAAGGTTTGCTGGGGGACCTTGACGCCCACAAACTGGAGAAGCTTGTCGCTGAACTGCGCCTGGCCAGTGAGCGGGGGTATCAGCGGGCACTGCTGTCCTGGGAAGGTATGGGGTCATACCGTTTCAGCCGGCAGCAGGTTCCCAAGTTGGCGCGCGCCCTGGGCGACTTCGAAATCCGCATCATCGTGTATTTGCGAGAGCAGGCCGACATTATCCAGTCCGGCCAGCTGCAACTGGTAAAACAAGATTTGAGCAAGCTGGATATCGGCGCCATCGAGCAACCACGCGGTCCGGTTGAAAGAATTCGCGCGTGGGTGGCGCTCAGAAATCGCAACCGGAATTATCATCGCTTACTCCGTCGCTGGCAAAGGGGCTTTCCAAGGGCAATATTTTCACTGAGGATTTTTGAGCGATCGCAGTTGTACCGTGGAGATGCGGTCGAGGATTTCCTGTCCCAGCTCGGGGTGGTCAGGGATGAGAGCTTTGTTGATGCAAGGAAAGACTACAACCCGAGCCTGGATGTCGAAGGCGCCCTGGTACTGGAATCGCTGCGGAAAGGGCACGGCGGTAGCGCTGACCCGAAGATACTGCTGGATGTTACTCAATCGGTTGTCAGCCAGGAGGGGACTTCTACAAAGTATTTCCTGAGTGAGAAGACCGTCGTTTCAATAAGGAAGTATTTTCATCACTCGAACCTCAAACTCGCCAGCAAATTCATGCCCGGTGGTGCCTACCCGTTCGCTGTCCACAGCCCGTGCTGGCGCAGTGATAGCATGGCGCTAATTGAGTCGCGCGCTCTGGCATTGCTGGCCAAAGTGGAAGCACTCAGGCGGGTGCCAACCCTGATGGGTGAGGCGACAGGAGAGGCTATCGGATCAAAGGTGGACCTGTATTCCGGCTGGGGTCGAGCTGCGAGCTGGGGCGTCTGGAGTACCGACAGGGAGTCGAGAATTCGGTTTCGGCTGTATCGTCACCGACTGATTCAGGAAGTGGGTTGCGTGCGGCTGCGCATTGAGGGTCGCTATTACGGCAACAATGCAAAGACCCGGGTCGAGGTCAACGGCGTGGATTTTGGGGCGCTGGCGCTGAGACCCGGTGGTGGCAATATTGAGTTACCGGTAGACGCATTGCAGGACAATGAGATCCTGGAGGTTGTTTTGCGGCACGAACAACCGGTGAGTCCCGCCGCCCTGGAGGGAAAGAGCGACAAGCGCACACTGGCTTTTGGTATCGAAAGGCTCGCCTGCAGCCTGGTCAGGCTGCATGATTCGTAGTTGAGACTGAGGAGTGGCCCGGGTACCAGTTAATGCACCCGGGTGCCAGGTCAGAACCTGTAGGTGACATCCACACCGCTGATGCGACCGGCGGAATCGTGGATGAAGGAGCCGCCAAATTCGGGAGCTGGAATCACCTCTTCCAGGTAGTCCTCATCCGTCAGGTTCTGGCTCCAGGCGATAATGGACCAGTGCTCGCCCGAAATCCCTGCCCGCAGATTCAGTTTCCAGTAGGCATCGCGCTTGGTTTTGGAGTATTCACTGGGGCCGAAACCAAAACCCGGTACCTGGTAGACCTCTGACAGGTCAGTGAAGTAGTTGATGGTTGTTTCTTCCTGCACGCTGTGGAACCAGGTGTCGCCCACGTATTCAAAATCCAGGCGGGTCATCCACTCCAGGTTACCCATCACGGGCATACTGAAATCAAGGCTCAATGCACCCGAGCCTTCCGGAGCGTAGGGCAGGTCATTGCCCTCGGTATAGGGCCGGTTATCATTCTGTTTGATCTCGCTGCTGATCGCGCCATACCCGCCACTGAATGTCAGGTAGCTATTGATCGCCCAGGCAAAGTCGATTTCAGCGCCGTAGATTTCTACCTTGTCTATATTGTTGACTACCCTGAGCAGGCCGAATGGCCCCGCAAAGAAATTGAAGAACTGGTAGTCATCGATTTCGGTGTAGAACGTGGCCGCATTCACTCGCAGGCGATTGTCCATCCACTGGCTTTTCAGGCCGAGCTCGTAGGTATCGGTAGTCTCCTTGTCGTAGTCGTCACGAATGTCCTGGGGCGCTGTCGGGTAGCTGCCAAAGGCGCCGTTGATCGTGGCTTCACTGCCAATACTGTTGAAACCGCCAGAGCGAAAACCCACCCCATAGGAGGCGTAGGCATTGATGTTGTCGGTGAACTCGTGGGTGTAACTTATCTTGGGCTGCCATTCGCTGAATGTTTCGTCCCGGTTGGGGATGGTGTCTGCGTTGTTATAGGCCGGGTTGATGGGGGCTCGCCCGAACTGCCCGAAGATCTGCGCATTCAGGACATCTGGGACCTTGTTGTTAACGGAGCGGTCTTCCTCGTCATAACGCAGTGCCAGTGCGAGCTCGCCTTTTTCGCCCACATCCAGTTCGATTTGCCCGAATGCGGCATACACTTCTGTTTCGAACTTGTCCCAGAACAGCAGGTCGGTGGGGTTGGGGCCGTTGGGCGGGATATAGATGGTTCGCCGGAAGCCCTGTCCCAGGTCGGCGCCATAACCGACTGCTACTTTGCGTTCGATATCGGCATAGTAAAGGCCCGCCAGCCAACGCAGACTGCCGTCCTCGTTTGAGGTGAGTCGCGCCTCGATGCTGGTACTCTCCTGATCGCGCTGCTGGTACTGGTAGCCGTCACAGGTGGTGGGCGAATAGGGCGGAAGCAAACCGTTGAGCCCACCGGTTTCAGGAATATAGGCGCCGGGAGGCAAGCCGTCCTGTACAGCGTAAAAGGGGCTCTGCAGCAGGGAAGCGTCGAAACTGTTGTAAGTGTCGGTACATGCTGTTTGCGATGCCTCCGCCCCCAGGGAGTAGCCACCAAACGCCGCGCTGGTGCCGTCCGAAATCAGGTGTTCCTTGAGATCATCATAGGCTGCGGTCACGGTGAGGGTTGCGAAGTCCATCTCATAGTCCGTCTTGATGGAGAAAAAATTGGTGTCCTGCTCGTTTTCGCCCGGTACGTTGAATATGTATTCGAAATTGTGATCGTTGACGTCACCATACAGATCCGGGTTACCGAGGAAGTCCGCTGCGCCGGGCAAGGCAAATACCGCGTTGAAATTGATTGCTCCACCTTTGACTTCACGGTAACTGCCTATCATATCGACGGTCAGGCGGTCGCTGGGTTCCCAGATCACCCGACCGCGCACGGCGGTTTCCTCCCAGTAGTTGACCTTGTCGTTTTCGCCAGTGAATTTGTTCTTGAACTGGCCATCAGACTCGCCGTAAAACATGGTCAGGCGGCCGTATAACTGGTCGGCGATCAGCGGTCCACTGACCATCGCCTGGCCCTTCCTGAGGTCATCATCCCCCAGGGTGCCCTTCACCGCAGCTTCAAACTCGTCGGTAGGCCGCTTGGTATTCACGATGATTGCGCCGGCAACCGCGTTGCGACCGTAGATCGCTCCCTGGGGCCCTTTGAGCACCTCGATCTGCTCCACGTCGAACAGCTCGCCATTGAATCCATTAGGGTTGGTGATCAGCACACCATCCACCACGTAGGCAAATGTGGATTCCGCATCGCGAGTTGAGTACTGTCCTCGAATCGTTACCTGTGTGTCTCCGGCATTGGCGGTGTCTACCATGGACACGTTAGGGGTCAGAGAGACGAAATCCTGGGGGCGGTTAATGCCTGCACTCTCGATGTCATTGGCGGTAAACGCGGTGACCGCGATAGGCACATCCTGCAGGTCTTCCGAGCGCCTGCGGGCGACCACGACAATCTCTTCAAGGGCCGCTTCCTGGGCCACTGCAAATCGGGGAATGACGACGGCGGTGCTGAGAATCGTTAACTGGATCGCGTGGCAGAGTATTTTTTTATTCATAGGTTCGTCCCTTTGAAATGGAGCGCATCGATCGGGTTACGCCAGGTTTCAGTGATCGTATCATTGCAGAACCGGCCTCACGCAGTGTAAGTCCATCTGGAGCCCACCGCCAGAGTTCTATCCAAATAGGGTCATTGCTGCCATTTAGCGTAATATTGGCGCAGGCCGGTGATTGCTGGCTGAGGCCGCGAGCCCGACCCGGCAGCGGCGTGGGGCGAGAGCCAATAATGTTTGCTGGAGTACTCCTTATGAAACGATCTATCGCAGGATTGTGCCTTGTGTCCCTGCTTGTGCTTGCCACCGGCGTTGTCGCCGACCCGGTATCCGATGCCATTGGCAAGCCAGGCCGTATTGCGGCAGACCTGGACAGGGATGCACGCAGCCGCCCGGACGTCACCCTGCCACTATTGCAGTTACAACCGGGTGACCGTGTGGCGGATATATGGGCCGGGGGTGGTTACTACAGCGAACTCCTGGCCAGTATCGTAGGAGAGGATGGGGAGGTTTTGCTGGTCAACAACCTCGCCTATAGCCAGTTTGCCGGCAAGGCGCTGGCTGAACGCATGGATGGCCGTGATATCGGCAGTGTTACTGTGCATACCCGTGAGGCCGAGGACCTGGAGCTGGGACAGGGCGACCTCGACGCCGCGGTGATCATCATGTCCTACCACGACCTGTACCATGTGGATGAAGCCAATGGCTGGCGACCGATAGACGCGGACAACTTCCTGCAGCAGATCCATCAGGCGCTGAAGCCCGGCGGCCGGTTTTTGGTGGTGGATCATTATGCTGCCCCCGGCAGCGGTAAGGCCTCTGCCCAGGAATTGCACCGCATTGAACGGGCTTACGCCGTGGAGGATATCAGTGACCACGGCTTCAAGCTGGTGGCGGAATCCGATGATCTGCGCAACACGGACGATGACTACAGCATAATGGTGTTCGATCCGCGGGTGCGGGGTAAGACTGATCGGTTCGTGTTGGTGTTTGAAAAATTGTGAGCTCAGTACCCGGGAGGCTGGATAATTGCAGCCAGCATGGGCTGGTTGATGGCGAGTATAGGAGCAAGTGGCGACGGCTGGAAGCGCTGGCGTAATCATGGCTGACCCTGCGGCCAGCCGGGGCGATGAGTTCAGCGATGTGTATGGGGCTGGGTGCTGTCAGTTTTCAGGTAGACCAGTAGAGCGGGGGTCGGCCGGGTACAATGACTTCCTGGCCGATCCCGCTTACACAAGAGATAGCTACTGCCCTGACTGGGCGACAGTGGCGAGCTGGCTGGCGTTTACCTGGCCCATGGCTGCTGCCAGTGCCTCGTTGTAGCACTTGCGATTGCGGACAGCCATCGACAGGCTACCCGCCTCTCGCAGCCCGGTGGGCCCGCACACTTCCTTTGCCGCATGACGTATTTTGCCATACAGATTTTCGCGCCCGACTTCACTGAACACTTCTGCCGGTGCATACGCGATACTGATGGAATGCACGCCGGTGCCTAAGTCAGCGCTGCTTGCTTCAGATATTTCTTCTGCTGCAACCTGAGTCGCAAAGGCAGTGGCCAGACTGAATGCTGCTATGGTGAAAATATTGGATGAAAAAGTTTTCATGATGAATTCTCCCTACCTTATCTGGACGGCTTTTTGCCGGATTCCGGCCTGGTTCGCAGTGTTGCGTTCCGGCCTTGAGGTATAAGTTAGGGCTTAACAGGCTGTGCGGAAATGGCGTTGCGATCAGTTGCAGGCTTTTGTCGATGAAGCGTGTAAATCTGTGGATGAACCGTTTGCCTGAATAATGCAGCGAACGGGTTACGCGCCAAGAAGGGACTTGATCCGGTCCCGGTAACTGCGGCTGACCTTGAGGCGGGCGCCGCCTTCAAGGGTGAGAATATACTCGCCATTGAGGTGGGAGGCTGCGCTGACGATGTTATTGCTGTTGACGATGCTGGAGCGATGAACCCGAATAAAGGTGTCCGGGTTGAGGCTGGATTCAAGGTGTTTCATCGTAGTGCGCATTATATGGGTTTTGCCACCGGCATGAACGCACATGTAGTCACCCGCCGCGTCAATCCACTGTATATCTTCAATCCGGATGAACTGGAACTCACTACCGTCCTTGATGGTGAGCCGCTCCGGCCAGCGCGCCGAGGGCGAATCGCTGACGACCAGGTCCCTGGCGGCAGTGCGCTCATCCCTGCCGGTTACCAGGGCCATCAGGTTCTCCTTGCTGCCCTGAGAATGGCTGGCATGACGTTCCACTGCCCGTGCGACCGCTTCGGCCAGGCGCTCTTCATCGATTGGTTTAAGGATGTAATCAACAGCGTGTACCCTGAACGCATCAATCGCGTACTGATCAAACGCTGTCACAAAAATAATCAGGGGCATGGCATCGGACTGTAGTTCGCAGACCAGGTCAAAGCCGTCCATACCCGGCATCTGAATATCGAGAAAAACCAGGTCTGGCGACTGCGTACCTATCTGCTCCAGCGCTTCAGCGCCATTGGCGCATTCCGCGATGACATCGATCTGCTCCAGATCCGCCAGTCGCAATGCCAGCCCGCGCCGGGCGAGTTTTTCATCGTCTACGATAATGGCCCTTAAGGGATTCATGCACTGCCAGCCTCAAGCTCAAGAGGAATGCCTATCAATATAGTCAAACCGTGGGGGTCGGTGGTACCCAGCCCGAAGAACTGGTTCTCCCCATAGATCTCCTTCAGGCGCTCGCGGCAATTCACCAGCCCGACACCATTACCGGCGGGCATGCCGCCCTGGGGGAGGTCTATCCCAGGGCCGTCATCTGCGACAGACAGCAGTAATTTGTCACCTGAGATCGAGGCGTTGACGGATATCGAACCGCCGTTGATTGCCAGGGAAATTGCATGCTTTATCGAGTTTTCCACAAGAGGCTGCAGCAGCAGGCTGGGCATCAGCGCCCTGCTGGCCTCGGGGTCGATATCGAAGTGCAGTTGAAGGCGCTCGTCAAAACGGACTTTCTCTATGTCCAGGTACAGTTTGAGGGCGTCGACTTCCTCCGCTACCGTCACCTTCAACATGGGGTCCTTGTCCAGGGAGTAGCGCAGGAACCGGCTAAGGCGTGTCACCATGGTGTTGGCAAGCGCCGTATCCTGGTCCAGGATCAGGGTAGAAATCGCGTTCAGGGTATTGAACAGGAAGTGCGGGTTGAGCTGGTAGTGCAGCATCTTGAGCTGGGCTTCATGGGCCATTGCCGTGGCCTTGAGCCGGCGTTGTTGTTCCTCCTGAGCGATCAGGTAGAACTTGATTCCGAAATACAGGGCGCTCCATACCACCATCACCATGAAGGCGCTGGTACTGCCCTCAAAATATGACCAGAACTCCATGCCCTCCGGGATATCTTTTTGTGGCGCCTCGGGGAAGAGGCTGCGGAATATCAATACCCGGCACCCCATCCAGGCGGCACCGCCCATGAAAGAGCCCACCAGCACGGCCAGCACACGCCAGAATATGTCCTTTTCCCATACCGCGTGGTACAGGGCTCTCAGCCCCAGGGTGATGAACAGGCCGAGTGCGCTGACAATGGGAAGGTAGATAGCATAGAGGTCGGGCGGCTCACTCCAGACCAGGACGCCAAGGTAGAATGTGATTGCCCAGCTGCCCCAGCCACCCAGTTGCAGGGCCCAGAAGAGATAGCGCTTATTCTGTAAGATTTTTTGTACCGGCATCCCTGTCATTATACGGAAAGTTCAAGCCGGAAAAGCTCGGTTTACCGCAAATATCCCTCTCTCTGTCCCGCGGCCTGCCCGCAAGACGGCTGCGGCCTGGATTCGACTATACTGGCAGGCAGTTGACTTCAGGCCGCACCGGGTTGGAGCAAAGAGGGATTTGATCATGAATAGACCGCTGGTAGCGCTGGCAGCAGTGGCACTTGGCCTGTCCGGGTGCAGTCGGGATCAAACCGGAGATATGCCTGCGGCGGCGCCGCAGGCGGTGGCTTTCCCGGTCGCTGAAGTCGCGGTTCGGGAGGACCGGGATGATGTGATAGCCCGGGCGCAGGCGCCGCTACTGGAGGGGCTGGGTGATTTCAATTATGCGGTGACTACCGGCAACCCCTGGGCCCAGCGGTACTTCAACCAGGGCGTGATTATGGCGGCGGGTTTCAACCATGCTGAGGCGATCAGATCCTTCAAGGCGGCCCAGCGCCTGGACCCTGGCTGCGCCATGTGTTTCTGGGGTGAGGCGCTCGCTACCGGACCCAATATCAATGTGACCAGCAAGGGCAAGGCGATAATGATGCCCGATGAACGAGTGGCCGCGTATGCCGCTATCCAGCGGGCTGCCGCACTGGCGGATGGCGCATCCGAGCGTGAGCGTGACCTGATAGCGGCGCAGGCTGCCCGCTATAACGGTGATGCGGCTACCGCGCGGGAACCCCTGGACATGGCCTATGCCCAGGCAATGCGGAAGCTGGCTGCGAAGTACCCGCAGGACGATGATATACAGGCCATGTTTGCCGAGGCATTGATGAATACCATGCCCTGGGACTATTGGCTGGATGCGGAAAGCCCCAGGCCCGAGACTGCCGAGGTCATCACTGCCCTGGAAACCGTCATGGCGCGCAACCCCTCTCACCCGCTGTCGCTTCACCTCTATATTCATGCGGTGGAGGCGTCTTCCAATCCGGGCAGGGCAGAGGAGGCAGCGGACAAGCTGGCAAACCTGGTGCCGGGCTCCGGCCACCTGGTGCATATGCCATCACATATCTACTGGCGGGTCGGCCGTTACCACGATGCATCGGAAGCCAATGTAAGGGCCGCAAAAGTGGATGAGGATTACATCGCCCAATGCAGGGCCCAGGGTTTGTATCCCGCGATGTATTATCCCCATAACATCCACTTTCTCTGGTCGTCGGCGAGTATGGAGGGGCGCAGTGAGGTAGCGATTGAGGCAGGTCGCAAGGTGGCTGCGAACGTGCGGCTGGAGCAGATCCAGGAATTCCCCACCATAGAATTTTTCCAGACCATTCCGGTGCTGTCCCTGGTGCGCTTTGCCCGCTGGGACGAGATTTTGCAGACACCGGCACCGCCCCCGGAATTACCTTATTCCAATGCTATCTGGCATTACGCTCGTGCGATTGCTCTGGTGCGCGGCGGTGAACTGGACGCGGCGCAGGCAGAAATAGACGCCATGCAACCCCTGATGGCCAATGAATCAATCTGGAACCTGGATGGTAACGACTATCCCGCCAGCCAGATCCTGGCGATAGCAAACCAGCTCGCGCGGGGTGAGTTGGCGCAGGCAAAAGAGGAATACAGCGGGGCGGTAGCCGCATTCACTGCAGCGGTAGAGGCGCAGGATACCTTGCCCTACACCGAGCCGCCGTTCTGGTATTACCCTACCCGCCAGTCCCTGGGGAATGTGTTGCTACTGGCCGGTGACGAAGCGGCGGCGGAAGCCGTATACCGGGAGGATCTGGCCCAGTATCCACGCAACGGTTGGTCGCTCTACGGCCTGTCGCTCAGTCTGGAGGCGCAGGGCAAAACCGAAGAAGCGGCACAGGTGCGCCAGCGATTTGAGAATATCTGGGGCCGGGCGGATGTCCGCCTGACCAGTTCCGTGTTGTAGGCGTCGACCGAATGGCAGAGAAGGAGAACAGTTTCTTTAGTCAGGTACGGCGCAATGCGGTTGCCTTGATCAGCCTGGTCGTGGCGGTGAGCAGCCTGAGTTACAACACATGGCGCAACGAGAAAACCGAGTCAAATCGCAACCAGCGCGTCGCCGCCTTTGAAGTGTTGATGAAGCTGGGTGAGCTGGAACAGGTGGTTTTCCTGCATCACTATGACCGTGATACCGCCGACCGGGGTAACCCCCGTCTAGGCTGGAGTTATGTTCTGACTATCCGTGATTTGACCGGCCTGCTACCGCCGCCCCTGCCCCTCGAGGGCGAAGAGCTGGTAGGTATCTGGGGTGCAAACTGGGAAACGCTGGAAACGGACAAGGGCAGCCTGGACGCCATTTTGTCGGCGATCGAGGAAGCGCGTGCCGATATGCTGGCGTTACTCCACTCCCTGGAGTGATGCTAGCGGTACAGGCTGGCCACATCCCGCGCAAATTGCTTGCGTGATTTTTGCCACATGTAGAACATGTGCCCCCCCTCATAGTTATGCAGGCGAATGGCGTTGGCGATGTCGCTGCCGCGGCGCAGCTGGTTGACCAGGTATTTGCTCTCGAAATAAGGCGTTACCAGGTCGTAGATACCGTGCACGATACTGAGCTTCATCTGTGGGTTCATACCGAGACCTACCGCGAGGTCCTCGGTGGCGCCAAGCGGTATCGGGCTGCCTGTTTTTTCGTCGCGCCATTGCCAGCGATTGTTGACGTCGTAATTCAGTAGCTCGTAGTGGTTGTCAGAATCTACCCCCAGGTTATCTCGCAGGTGCTGGTTGGTCGCGACCGTGTACAGGCGATTCAGGCCGCCCAGGGTCGGGTCTACGCCGCGAAATGAGTCGCTGCCCGGAAAGGGGTCGTCGGTCATCGTCCCCGCGTCATACAGCCCAAGCACCTTGCCCTGGTCCTGCAACAGGGCGCGCACAAAGCCTTCGATACCTGGCATGCCACTGTGCGCTTTGATTTGCGTCGGGCTCAAGCCTGTCCATTGTGCAACCGACTGGATCAAACTGTCGTCAAGTGAGTCACCGGTGCCAGCAGCAACAGCCGGAAGGTAGTGCTGCAGGGCGTATTCCTCGGCGCGGAGCAGAAACGCACCCAGGCTTTCACCTTTGCGGCTGTTGTGGCAGCGGCCATGACGACGGGCGGCTGCAGCGTAGGAGGGCAGGCGTATGGCGGCAGCCAGGCTGTTGAAACGGCTGGCAAAGAGACTGTCCCATTCCATGGCGGGCGATATCAGTATTGCTCCACTGAGACCGATGCCGGCCTTTTCCTGCAGCATTCGCACCAGGCGTGCACAACGATATCCGCCGTAGCTTTCTCCCGCAATATGGATAGGCGAACCCCATCGTCCCTCGCGAGACAGGAAAGCCGAAATGAACTCACACAGCGCCTCCAGATCCTTGTTCGCGTCCCAGTAAAATGGGTCCGGGGCGCCGGTTGGTTTGGCCTCGTCGGGTGTGGTCACTGGCAGGCTCTTGCTCAGCCCGGTGTCCACCGGGTCGACAAATACAAGGTCGGTAAAGGCGAGCCAGCTTTCCGCGTTATCGACCAGCCGGGCGGGGGCAGCGGGCAGCTCGCCCTCTTTACCACAGTCGACTCGTTTGGGGCCGACTGTGCCGACATGAAGATAGGCCGACGCCGCGCCTGGTCCGCCGTTGAAAACGAAGGTCAGGGGCCGGTTGCGTCCGCCGCGACGCGGCTGCCGGTAGTAGGTGTGGAATACCTCCGCCTTGCGGGTGTTGCCATCTTTAAGCGGCAACCAGGCGGCAGTCGTTTCGTAACTTATGGCTTTGCCGGCAAGCGCGAGCTTGCCCTTGCTTTCATAGCGCTTGTTTTCGGGTGTGTTATCGCTGTCTTTGCTTTCAGTTGCCACAGGTACCCCCTGTTTGGTCCCGGCCGGGGCCGCCAAAATTCGGGTGCTGGCCGCTACTCGTCGTCGTAGCGGTCCTCGTCCATCATCTCGTCATCGAAATCGTTCGATTCGGCAAACGGGGTTTCGGCGCTTGAATCGATTTCTTCATAGTCTGATTCCACCGAGGTCTTCAGGGCATCTTTGGCGGCATGAATGCCGATGTGATAAACCGCGAAACCGGGCATGACAAACTGGTCCAGGGCCATGCCCAGGATGCGTCCTTTATAGGGCGAAACAATGTCGCTCTGTTCATTGCTGATCGGGTTGTTTACCGCCCCCAGGATGTCGCCCTCCTTCACTTCATCGCCCAGTTCCATGCGGCTGAACAAAATGCCCGAGGCGTTACTCCTGACCCAGAAAGAGTCGTAAAAAGCCGGCTTGGGTTTTACCCAGATGCCCAGTTTTGAATACATCCCGCTTTTTGCCAGCAGGGTATTGATGGCCTTCACCCCAACTTCGACCATTTCGCGTTGCATGCGCATGGGTTCACCGGCTTCCAGGGTAACGGTCGGGATCCCGGCCCGCACCGCTGCCGCTCGCAAGGACCGCTTGTTGCCGCGAGAATTCAGTACCGGGATGTCACCAAACAACTCCACGAAATCAGCCACCCGTGGATTGGTAAGGTCGGCGCGCAGCTGGGGAATATTGGTTCGGTAGAAGGATCCCGTGTGCAGGTCCACCATGGTATTGCAGTGCCTGACCACGTCGTTGAAGAAAGCGTCGGCAATTCGCGAGGCAACATTGCCGTGGGGATTGCCAGGAAAATAGCGGTTGAGGTCGCGCCGGTCGGGCAGGTAACGTGAGTTGCGGCTGAACCCCAGCAGGTTGACGATAGGCACGCCGATGATCATGCCGTGCAATTTGTGTGGGTCAATGTCGTACATTACCCGGCGTACCATTTCGATACCGTTGAGCTCGTCACCATGAACGGCCGCAGTCAGGCACATGGTTGGGCCGTCATTGGCGCCGTTGACCACCAGCACTGGGGTGTCTACTGCCATGCCACTGAATGTGCGCGAGGGTTTCCATATCAACCTTGTCGCCGTGGCGGGCGGTATGTCCACTTCCAGCACGCGCCGGGTGGTATTGGGGTGTCTGAGAATCTCTTCTGCGCTTAACAGAAACTGTACCGGCTCCCACGTGGCCTGTTCATTGGCGACTAACGCTGCCTCGCGCTGTATTGCGGCCTCCCCGGAGGATATCTGCGGCAAAACGGCAACGGTGGAGGGCGATTCGAAAACGTCCCCCAGGTCTATGCTGGTCGCGGTTTGAAGATCAATGGATTCCGCTGCGGATTCGATGCTGGCGAGACTCGCCGGTGCATCAATGGAGGCGATTTGAAATTCATCAGTGTCGCCAAATGCGGGGCAAGACAACGCCGCCACCATCGCCACCACGAGAGGGGATTTCGCAAACCATTCATTTTTTGTTTTTAACACGTCACAGATATTGTCACGGTAGCGGATAAAAACTGCAATCAGAGGATGTAGCTTACTGGCGAAAGTCGAGGCAGCGGTTTGGGGGGTTCACGGCAAGTTTTACTCTAACATCATGAATTTATTGATAAATATATGAATTTTTCAAGCATGCACTAAGAGAAAATAATACTGGTTTTATTACCGAAATGCCCGGCAGAGGCAGGCGCCAGGCCCGGTGCGCCTTGAGCGGACCCGGGTAGGCGTTCCGCGTTTGGCCCACAGGCATCCGGCTTGCACCCGACAGGTGGACCGGGGCGCCCGCTGCGCGATCAGGTTGACAGTGCTGCGGGCGGTGGGGCGGGAGGGATTGCTACTTTGTCACCATAGAGGCCATATAGGCGGTGGCCGCTTCCATCTGCTCTGCGGTAATACCCTTCTTCGCGTCATCGGCAGCATCGCGCAGTAAGCCGTCATCAAGGTGCTGTTCGTGAATGTCAGACCATACTATGTCGCCGACATCGGTCCACTCGGACATGTCGTCCAGCATTGGTGCGCCCATCTTGCCGCTATCATGACAGCGAGCGCAGTTGGCTTCGTAGATCGCCTTGCCATCAGCCTCCGCGTTCACCTGGGCTGCCGTGCCGGCCAGGCACAGGGCTGCCAGTGTCAGCAAGAATTTGTTCATAGGTTTTCTCCATTTTTTTGGTAGGGTTGGGTGTCTGTGTCAGAACCGGACATTGCCCGGTGACCATCAGACAAATATCTGGGGGTTACCTGACTAATATGCAGACTGTAAAAGTGTAGTCTATCCCGGTTAACCTGTCCCCTCCTGCGGGGGGTGCCTGCATCGTCCTGCCTGGTGGCCTGGGTCCCGGCCTTGAAGACTGCAGGGCTTGGACTAAGCTGCATGCAAACGACACTGCGGTCTGTTATCGATCGCATGTAAGTCCCCGATGATGGCCTTTACCTGCTGCGATGTGAGCACCGCAGCCCCCGAGAAACTGACCAGGTAGGAAACTATGGACACAGACACAGCATTATGGAGTACGGTGCGCCAGGCCGAGGCAATCCGCGCTGGACATATTTCGAGTCGTGCACTGCTGGAGAATTACATTGCCCGCATAGAGCGGATCAACCCCGCGTTGAACGCAGTGGTTACAACTGACTTTGACGTTGCGCGAGCTGCGGCAGACAGCGCCGATGCGGCCCTCGCCCGTGGCGCTGTGGTCGGTCCGTTGCACGGGGTACCCATTACGATCAAGGATGCGCTGCAAACGGCAGGTTTGCGCTCCACCGGGGGCGCAACTGAACTGCAGGATAACGTGCCGGACAGTGATGCAGCTGTGGTTCGCGCTGTCAGGGAAGCGGGTGCAATCATCATGGGCAAGACCAACCTGCCGCGCTGGTCGGGGGACCTGCAGAGTTTCAACGACATGTTTGGCACTACCGTGAATCCCTGGAATCCGGACCGGGTGCCAGGGGGGTCATCCGGCGGTGCGGGGGCGGCGGTGGCAGCGGGGTTGACATCGTTTGAGATTGGCACTGATATCGGTGGTTCGATTCGGATTCCATCGTCTTTTTGTGGCGTGTTTGGCCACAAGCCCAGTTTCGGTATCGTCCCGAGTACCGGCTATCTGGATCACCCCCTGGGGGGAACGACAGAGGCGGACATCAATGTCATCGGACCCATCGCCCGCTCTGCGGAAGACCTCGAACTCTTGCTGAAGATCCTGCTGCGCCGGGACGGCCCACTGGTCGCCGACCTCGCACCGCCGCCAGAGAATGTGCGGTCGTTGCGGGTGGCGGCCTGGCTGGACGATCCCTTATGCCCGGTTGATGCCGAGGTGCTGGAGCGCATGCACGCCGCCGCCGATGCGCTTGAAAGTTCCGGAGTGTCGGTCGACAGGTCGGCGCGGCCGGACTTCGATGTGGCCGAGGCTGTATCAGTAGGCAGTGCGCTGTTGTTCGCCGCATTGGCCCAATCACTGCCACCTGAGATGAGTGAGGGCACCAGCCACCTGGCCTGGTTGAATGCACATATGGCCAGGGAGGCGATTCGCGCCCGGTGGGCTGAGTTTTTCACCGGCTATGATGCGATCCTGATGCCTGTGGCCTTTGTGCCGCCCTTCCCACATGACCAGGCGGGGGACTTTACTACCCGTACACTGT
Source organism: uncultured Gammaproteobacteria bacterium (assembly GCA_963765545.1). GTDB lineage: Bacteria > Pseudomonadota > Gammaproteobacteria > Pseudomonadales > Halieaceae > JARRPM01. Next base: position 54,739 of record CAVXWW010000009.1, read on the forward strand.
CCTGCAACGGTGCGGCTCGCCCCTATCTCGATGTGATTTCCTGGACTGTACTGGTGGGTATGGCCTACCTGCCTTCCACCGTCCCGCCGATTGGCCTGGGGAAGTCGAACCTGCCCACGGGTATTCAGGTCGTCGGCCCGTATGGCGCTGATTTCAGTACCATACGACTGGCAGGCCACCTGGCAGAACTGTGTGGTGGCTACCAGGCGCCGCCGCTGGCCAATCAATAGCCGATTAATAGACAGGAGTGCACCCTTGCCAAGCTCTGACGACACCGACAAGCTGCCCCAGGGTATTCAGCTTACCGCTATAGACGAGGCGTTTCGGCAGGATCCGTATGCCGTGCTGGAAAACCTGCGGGAGCAGGCGCCGGTGCTGGAGGACCGGGCGCTCGGCCGTTTTGTCTATACGCGGCACGATGATGTAAAAGCGCTGCTGCATGACAAGGAATTCTTTACTGACCCAAGGAAGGCCAACCCCGGAACCTTCTCCCGGGAAGTTCTGGGCGCCACGATTAATGCCGGAGAGCATCCTTCCATGTTGCTGATGGATGAGCCCGAGCATCGCCGTCTGCGCTCGCTGGTAAGCGCCCCCTTCAAGCCCGGCGCAGTAGAGCGCTGGCGACCCCATATTCGGGAAATAGTCGAGGCGAAGCTGGATACCATTGAAGGTGAAGAGTTTGATCTCATTATGCAATTTGCCGGCCCGGTACCCACCGTGGTGATAGCGGAAATGCTCGGGGTTGAAACCGACAGACACGAAGAGTTCAAGGTCTGGTCCGACCTGATGGTCCAGGTGAGTTTTAACCCCTTTCCCACCGAAGAGCAGCGCGAGCAAGGGGAGGAGGCAAGGGATGCCCTGACGAATTATTTGCTGGGGTTGATCGCGGCAGGTGCGGATGACCCGGGCGAAGATCTGTTGGGTGATATGCTTCGCGCTGAGGTGGCCGGCGAGAAGCTGACGCCGGAAGAAATCGTCGCCCAGTGCCAGCTATTGCTGGTGGCAGGCAATGTCACCACGACGGACCTGATCGGGAATGGCGTCAAAGCCCTGCTGGATAATCCGGAGCAATTGCAGTTGCTGAGAGATCGGCCAGAATTGATTGGCAATGCCGTGGAAGAGATGCTGCGGTACGACTCGCCGGTCACCAATTCCGGCCGCATCCCCAACCGGGATATCAGTGTGGGTGGTTGCCCGGTGGGAAAAGGCGCTTCATTGTCCACGTCATTGGCGGCCGCAAACCGGGATCCCGCTGTGTACCCCGAGCCGGATGTTTTCGATATTGAACGCGAGGATACCCACCACCAGTCCTTTGGCGGGGGACGCCACCTCTGTCTCGGGGCGCATCTGGCAAGAATAGAGGCGCAGGAGGCGATCCTGGGCCTGCTGGCTCGTTATCCGCAGCTGGAGCATGGCAGCCGGGGTTTTGTATACCATGCCATTCCGAGTTTTCGCGGGATGAGCGAACTCTGGGTCAGGGGCGGCCCGGCCGACGGACCCTAGTTTTTCGCGCCGGCTTGCTGGCGGCGTCGGCTGACGAATAAGCCTGCAAGGCCGGCGAGCAACAGGGCTGGAACCCCGGGGACGGGGACGTTGCCGTTGGTCTCTGACAGCGTCGACAATAGGATGGGTTGATCGGGGCAGCCCGGGTTCTGGGCGCCGGAACAAGCCATAAGGGGCGCAGCAAGCTTGCCGCTGGTGTCAACAAAGGCGGCTCGAAGGCCGTCACCCAGCAATCGATTTTGCTGTCTAAGCTGCTTGAAGCTGAAATTTATCTCAAACACCCAACGCAAATCAGTAAGCTCGCTAAGCGTGTCGAATCCTTTGGGGTTTCCAAGATATTCTGTGCACACTGCCCCCGCACTATAGCCAGACTCACAGCCCAGCGAATCACCCTTGCCAATCTGGTGCAACGACCGGGTGCGCCATTGATCTGTCCCGCCGGGGGCTTCTTTCAGGGTTACTGAACTGATATCGCTACCTTCCCAGTGCCAGTCTAATGCTTTCAAATATGAAGGTTCACCCTCGCCTTGAAATCCGCTGAAATCTGCGAGGTATGTCATGAGATAGCGGTTTTCTGTCCATTCGCCATTCAGCGTAAATACCGCGCCGTGAAAATACAGGGTATCCGTGCCAACCGGCGTAGCATGAGCGATTGGTATAGAGGTGAAGATCGTCGCTATAGAGATCGCAAGTGCATGTCTGATTTGTTTGAGTGTCATAATCCCGTCGCCCAGTTTTTGTGTTGTGAGTCCATCTCGTCCGGAAAATTAGGGACAACCAATTCCCGGCAGTGGCCCACCTTTAAGCCCCATGCTCCCCCGGTAACAGCAAGTCTCGCGATTACCCGGGTAATACCAGGGAGCTGCACAAATCGGGCCAGATCAATCTATCGGTGCTTATCCAGGTGGCCTCGTTAGTGGCAGTGAGATCTGGGTCACGGATAGAGCTGCAAGAAAGGCAAAGTCAGGGGCAGTCCTGGGGCTTGTAGTGCGCTCGCTGGAACCAGATGTAAGAAAAACTGACAAACATGATGGATCGGCATGAGCTTCGCCAAAAAGATGTGACTCCTATCACACTATAAGTAAACGGAAATTCAGAAAGCTGTCATTTCCGTTTGCTGATGTCAGGTCGGAGACAAGAATGAGTAAAATTTTCTGACAATAAGCTTCTGGCATCGGGATATTTCGCTGGGGGCAAATAGCTTGCTCGTTGATCTATAGTCCAATGGCTCCCGGTTATTATCTGGTTTCCCGTCTATCTTTCAACGCGCTGCCCAAGACCTGGATTGGCGCCTAGTAATCGAAGTGCCTGCGTTAGAAGATGTGACGATTTCACCGTCGTTCACTGAAGGATGCAGCCTTGTCAGTGATCATCCTGAGCAGAAACCCCTTCCGCAATTTGCGCTATAGCAATGGGGTCAGCCGGTTGGTTTACTTCCGCACCCCCGGCCCATAGAATCGCTGGACCCCTGTTCCCCTCTCAAGATCACGGCATGGCTGAAGAATATAACAGTCCCAAATCTCACCTGGCTGATATCAGAGGCCGTGCTTGCAGCCAGGCTCCGCGTACTGAACGGTCCCTGAAACAGCCGCAGTCCGTCTTTTACACAAGCTTCACGGCTTCGTCCGCGCGGCACTCTGCAGCTCCTGGTGCCGGGGTATCGAATCGATAATATGGATCTGGCGAGACTTCTTGTCGGCCTTTTCCTCCCATGGATCGCCGGCTTTATCTGGCTGCGGGCGTTGGAAAACCGGATCCGCCCGGAAAATCCGGCAAACGTTTTCAGGCAACTTGGCTACGGTTTTTTTCTGGGTTATGCCGGGCTTCAGGGCCTGCTTCTTTTGAGTGCCCACCTGCAGGAAGCTGTGAGTTTCTGGACAATCTCGGGCGTGATTGTGTTGCTTGCGATCCTTGGAACCTGGCTGAATCGCAGGCCGTTAGTGATAAAACCCGGCGCGACCACCATCACACATACGTGGGAGATCATGCCCCTATCGTCCAAAGTGCTGACTGTCACACTTCTATTACTGATCGGCGCGCACCTGTGGCTGAGTGCGCTCGAGATATTCAACCGCCCGGTATATCCGTGGGATGCATGGGTTGTGTGGCTCTACCGTGCCAAGGCCTGGTATTTCAGTGGTACGATCTACGAGCTTTCGCCCGCATCCGAATGGCTGCGCGACGTCGCGAGCAGCCCCTATACCGTTGACGCTTACCAATACCCCACATTTGCCTCGATCATCCCCTTCTGGGTAGCCCTGAGTCTGGGCCAGTGGAGTGAGACCCTGGTAAACACCCCGGTCCTGCTGTGCGGTATCGCTCTGGGTCTGGCACTTTTCGGCCAGTGCCGGGAAATAGGCCTGGAGCCGGTTTCATCTCTGGTCGCCAGTTATTTTTTGTTATCTATTCCATTACTGGGTAGTCATCTCTCCCTGGCGGGCTATGCCGATATATGGATGGCCGGTTTTACCGGGCTGGGGTTCGTCAGCCTGCTGCGTGGCAGTGTCCAGCATAGCGGCTTCGGGGTAGCCCTGGGCCTGCTTATGGTGACAATCGGTACCGTGGTAAAGAATGAAGGTATGGTGTGGCTGTACGCCGCGATTGCCTTTATGGTGCTATCGGCTGTCACGAGGCGCGCCCTGGTTACAATGATTGCTATGGCACTCATACTGGGCTTTCTCGCCTGGCTGACCGGGACGACCAGCATTGATCTGCCTGGTTTGGGGCTGCTTGGCCTTGAGTCCGGGCGCATTTACGTACCTTTGGTCGGCAGCAACGAGCTACAGTTTCACCCGGTAGGGAGAGCATACCTTACCGCCTTCCTGCGACACGACAGCTGGAACCTGCTTTGGTATCTCGTGATCGCAGCCACGTTGGCTTCGCCCTTTATCAAGCCGCCGCGAATTCGCAAGGCAGTGCTGTTATTCATAGGGCTTTTTCTCGCCAGCCAATTGGCCATCTTTGCCGTGACGGAGCAGGGGGTCTGGGCCGAGACATTCACTGCGATCAATCGCCTGCCCTTGCAATTTGCCCCGGCACTGGTCTTCACGATATTCCTCCTTATGGGGGGGGCAGTAGCAGGGCTGCCAGGGAACAAAGACCAGCACCCTCTGGATCGTTCGACCTTGGCCGGGTTAAAGTTGGCCGTTCCGGCTATCCTTGCTGCCCTGGCAGTAATACTTGGGCTGGTGATTTCACTGGCGATTCCGCCTGATCAAGCTACTGCAGAGTCAAGGGTTTTCACCAAAGATACTATGCGAGTCGTGGTGGGTAGTGGGCGAAAAACCGATGATCTGCTTGAGATTTCAGAGTACAAGAACGGCGCTGCAATCATTTCGACGGGCCCATTGGACATGAATGCCGACCAGTTCGACATGCTGGAAGTGCAGATCTACAACGACAGCAGTCGAATCCCCAGGCTTTTCTGGCGCTCGGAAAGTTTGCCGGATTTACAGATGGCCCCCCTTTACAGTAAGCAAAGGCACCTGCTGCTGGATAACCTGCCTGGCTGGAACGGGCGCATCACCGAGGCGGGCATCGTCCTGTTTGGTGATGAGACGAACCGCGCGGGGCTAGTAAAACTGGACTTCTCATCGAAAACAATGAGCACCTCTGTGCAGAGCGTCCTGGACGACTGGGTCGCCGCGAGGCCCTGGACAACCAAATCCATCAATCTGGTCATGCTGGGTCCCGACACTCAGCAGATTCGCCTTGCGACACTCGCTGTCATGTGGCTGCTATTAGCGCTTTTGTTGGCCCATTTCTTCTTGCGAGCAGCAAAACCAACCTTACCTGCCCTGACTGTCCTACTACTAATAGCCTGGGTACTGCCGGATGCGATATGGCTGAATAATCGTGTCGCGCGGCTGGAGAATACCCTCCAGCTGGCTGGTGACAATCGGGAGGTGCCGTATATCGATGTCGGCTTTGACAGGGCAATAGCCAGCCTAGTTGCCTCCGGTAAAAATGACCTGGAGCAGTTCTCGCGAGCCAGGGTTCTGGTAGTGGCTGAATCAGAAAAAAACCAGTTCGAGGCGCTGCGGACGAAGTATCATCTATTGCCGCACGCCGCTGTCGTGACGGACATGCAAACAGCCAGGGCGGGACTGGATCGCGCGGATGCACTGCTCTTCATTCCCGATAATAGCCAAATGGAAGCCCGGACTGCAGGCGACCTGTCACCTGCCGACATTGCACGCGAGCAGGTGGGCCGGAATCTATCTGAGATCGCCGGTTCGACTTATGCCTCCTTGTTGCGATCGGGGGACACCCCAAGGTCGAAAAATACGAGACAGGGCGGATGAACAGCAAGCTGGATGCCCTGCATATAGGCAAGTACTTTCCGCCCTATGCGGGGGGTATGGAGACTTTCCTTCGAGATCTAATGGCGTCTCTTGCGCGCCGCGGTGTCAAGAGTGGCGCGCTGGTCCACCGATCCGACCTGAGCCTCTTCAGCACTGACGAGAGCTTTTGGGTAGATCAGGAGGAACTGCCAATCACCCGGGCTGCCGTTTGGCTGCGACTGCTGTTTACGCCCATCAGCCCAACCTTCCCCTTACTGTTGCACCGAATGATCAAGCGTCACTCGCCCGATATTCTCCATTTGCATATGCCTAATGTGTCGGCATTCTGGGCACTGGTTCTACCTTCTGCCCGGCGCCTGCCCTGGGTGATCCACTGGCAATCAGATGTACCGCTCTCGCAGCACAAGCTTGGATTGCGACTATTCTACCGACTTTACAAACCGTTTGAGCGAGCCATGCTCGAGCAAGCTGATACCGTTATCGTCACCTCCCCACCCTATCTGGAAAGCAGTGAGCCCCTGGTCAACTTTCGCAATAAATGCTCGGTTGTACCACTTGGCCTGGATCCGGAAAACCTTACCGTTGGGACTTGTAGTCGATCTCAAAAATGGCGATGAACGACTTCGAGTACTGGCGATCGGGCGGCTCACTTACTACAAGGGTTTCGAGTACCTGATCAGAGCGGCATCGATGACACCCGATGCCGTGTTCCACCTGGTCGGTTCCGGGGAGCTGGAAAATTCCCTGAAGCGACTCGCCACCGAGCTGGGGGTTCTCAATAGAGTGACATTTCACGGCAAGTTGCCTGCCGAGCAGTTGGCAGAACAATATGCCAGCTGCGATTGCCTGTGCTTACCCTCCATCGAGCGCACCGAAGCATTCGGTCTGGTTCTGCTGGAAGCCATGTACTTTGGAAAGGCGACAGTCATTAGCGACGTGCCGGGTTCTGGCATGGGCTGGATTGTGAATGAAGGTATAACTGGAATTAAGGTTCCTGTAGCAGACGCTGGCTGCGCTGGCGACCGCATTTCGACATTTGCAAGCCAATCGTGATAATCTTGCGCGCCTTGGAACCAACGGTCGGCGCAAATTCGACCGCCAGTTTGATATTCGTCAATCCAGCGATGCTATCGCCGATGTATATACTGAATTGCTCCTCGCTAAATGATTACCTTTAATGGGTGACACTATGTCAAAGCGCGTGGCGGACGGCCGATTTACTCTGCCCGCTACAACTATTGTTATGCCCGCCTTCAACGAGGGCCAAGTGATCGGATCTGTAATCAAGGAAATTCATGCAATATGTGATCTGCCCATCCTCGTAGTGGATGATGCAAGCACGGACGATACCGTGATCATGGCAGAGTCAGCGGGCGCTACTGTAATAAGCTTGCCGGTGCAATTGGGCGCCTGGGGGGCCACGCAGACCGGTTTGCGTTATGCGCTTCGTCATCATTTTGAATTTGTCATATCGATGGATGCGGACGGCCAGCATGAGGCCAGATGTCTGCTTGGGTTGGCACAGCCTGTACTGCGGGGGGAGGCCGACGTATGTATAGGGGCGTGCACCAGCCGGGGTTCGCCGATGCGCAAATTTGCCTGGATTTTGATGAAGAAGGTTTCAGGCTTATCCCTGGAGGACATCACATCGGGGTTAAGAGTATACAATCGCAGGGCCACCATTGAGACTCGCAGGGTGGCGCGCCACGCTCCTGGACTATCAGGATATCGGTGTGTTGTTATTACTTCAGTCCCGTGGACTCAGGATCACTGATGTGGACGTGGATATGAGGGTGCGACTGAACGGTCCGTCTCGCATATTTCGTTCATGGTTGCTGGTAGCATACTACATGTGCCACACGCTGCTGCTGGGTCTGACTAAACGCAAATTGATGCGCACGTTCAGCGTTACCGCCCAGACCGACCAATAGTATTATGAGTAAACTTTGAAATGGTGTCACTGGTTACAGGGATAATAGGCGTGAGCATTGCGGTGCTGATAATCGTCCTCATCCGTAAAGACAGATTGCATGCTCACCATGGTTTAGGGTGGATTTTGGTAGCATTGAGTTTTGCCCTGCTGGGTTTATTCCCGGGCATAATCGACCGGCTAGCACAGAATATCGGTATCGGATATCCACCCATTCTGGCTTTGACTTTGGGCATCTCTTTGCTGGTCATCAAAATTTTATTAATGGATATAGAACGATCAAAAATTGAGATGCGTAACCAACGATTAATTCAGCGAGTGGCGATGCTCGAGGCCGATTTGAAAAAGCTGCAGTCCCAAAGCAGCCTTGGTCCAGCAGAGAGGAGGCTCGATTCCTAGTCATGTTAGACCGCAAAAATTACTCCCCTTGTACTCGAGCATTCAGCCCCGAGCCAACATGAAAGTCGTAATCGGAGCCAATTCTCTGCAAGGGCACCTGACAGGTATCGGATACTACACTAAAGGCTTGGTCGAGAGCCTGGCAAGACGGCAGGAGATCGACGAACTCAGGCTGCTCTCACATGGCTTTTTGAGTAGCCCGCTGGACACACGAGCGAGCGTTGGACAACACCAGCCTGACGAACAATCCAAGGCTCCAGCCAGCTCGTATTTTGGCTTTGCGGGTAAGATTCGCCCCCTCGCCGCCAGGGTCGGTCCGCTGGTAACACTTTACGATAAGATAAGCTCGGTGGCTGGGCGCTTTTCTCTCAGAAGCTACTCTTCCTCAGACGTTTTTCATGCTCCAGACTTTCAATTCGCCCGCTTTCCTGGAAAAACCGTCGTCACGGTTCCCGACCTGTCAACGATTACATTTCCGGAATTTCACCCGGCAGCCCGGGTAGCCTACATCAACCGCCATGTACGCCGTGTGGTAGACCATGCCGATCACATCGTGGCCATAAGCGAATTTGTAAGGAGAGAAATCATTTCCCAGCTCGGGGTCTGTGAGAACCGAGTAACTACGATATACCCGGGTATCGATACCGAACTTCATCCGGTCTCAGCAGCAGAGTTCACCGAATCGAAAATTAACATTCCCGTCACATACGGCAACTATTTCATTTTCGTTTCCACCATTGAGCCACGCAAAAATATCATGCGATTGCTTACTGCCTACCGATATTATTTGGAGAGCGAGGTCACTTCACCGCTCCCGTTGCTGATCGTTGGAGCGCCCGGCTGGGGAAGCACAGAGATACATGAAGAGCTAACCCTCATGGCCAGTGCGAAAGGTGTTATTTATCCAGGCTATGTGGATCGGAAAGTTCTTCGCTTGTTGATCGCGGGCGCAAGGGCGCTGCTATTTCCTTCTTTATACGAGGGCTTTGGCCTGCCGGTAGTAGAGGCTATGAGGTCTGGCACAGCCGTTCTAACTTCCAAAGATTCAGCAATGGCCGAAATCTGCGAGGATGCGGCATTGCTAGTATCGCCTTTTGACATAGAAGAGATAAAGTCAGGAATCATTCAACTGCAGAGCAACGACGCACTAGTAAATAGGCTCGAGACTGCCGGGCTAAGGCGGGGGGCACAATTTTCCTGGGATCAGTGCGCGCAAAGTACGATAGAGCTTTACATGACTCTATTAAGCCCATAGTAGATTTGGTTGCGACAGGCTTGAATATATGACTGAAGATTTTTATAGGAAGTTTGAAGATAAATACCGGGGCTCAAGAGACCTTATTTCTGGCAGGTTAGCCGTTTACTTGCCCTTCGTTCAGCCGCTTAAGTCTCTTTATGATGACTGCGCTGCTATAGACCTTGGGTGCGGGCGCGGAGAGTGGATCGAATTGCTGCAATCAAATGGATTCTCCTCGAGCGGAGTGGACATTGACGAGCACATGCTAAAGGATTGCGCCTCCCTTGGTCTCACAGTGGAATTGGCAGATGCGGTAGCGAGTCTTAGTGCCCTTTCAGACGATAGCCAGACAATAGTATCCGCTTTCCATTTGGTTGAACACGTCTCGTTTGAGAAACTGTCCAAAATTATAGAAGAGGCAAACCGCGTACTGCGCCCAGGCGGCATCCTCATCCTAGAGACACCAAACCCTGAAAACATCTTAGTGGGAACGCATGAGTTCTACCTGGACCCCAGTCACCAAAAACCCATTCCACCAAAGCTACTCCAGTTCATCGTCAAGTATCATGGCTTCCAAAGAATAAAAATGCTCAGGCTGAATAGTCGTAGACAGGTTGAAAATAATCAAATAGTAACGCTGCGAACTGTGCTTGAGGGAGTTGGGCTTGATTATGCGGTGATCGCACAGAAGCCAGTACACGAACAAAACCAATTTCACTTTTTTGATGAGGCTTTCGATTCTGACCCTGGATTAAATCTGGAATCAATAGCCGACTGCTTTGACATGCATATTCTTTCCACAGATTCAAAAGTGAAGCAATTGGCCACTACGTTTTCGCAATTCCAGGTCGAATTTCGCAGTGAAATCGAAAGCGCTAGGGCTGATGCAAAATATTCGCGCACAGAAACAGAGGCATTGCTCAGAAGTTATTCATGGAAAGTTACAGCACCAATGAGATACTGCTTGAACCTTGCTTTGACACTAGTCAAGTGGATTAAAGTGGGCATGCAGTTCCTCGTGCGGATACCTTTGAAGCTGGCGTTGGATAAGCCCATTTTTGCAGCTCGCGTAACATCTTTTCTCGCGCGCCGACTTCCGAGAGTTCACGCTGGATTTAGAAACTTGGCGGTTTCTACTGGCCTGCTCCAAGATTCGCCGATTAGCTCATATGGTAAAAGAGGGCATCATCTACACTCTGGAAGTGTTGGTCGCTATCCCACGCTACCAGGCAGAGATTCGACACGAGATACTCTAACCACTGATATCCTTATAGATCGCATCTACAAGAGAATCAAAAGAAATGATAGTTAGAGTCTATCAATTAGGTGGGGCTCCGGCCGATATTATTCGCTGTAGAATCGCGGGCAGGTGTTGAAATTGAATATTACAGTTGAAAGAAAAGACCTGAAAGTAGCTGTGTTAGGTGTTGAGAGCGTTATTGGAGAACGGGGGGGCGCCGAGTGTTTTTATGAAGGACTCGTTAAGGAACTAGCCTGCCAAGTGAAGAGCGTAGAATTTATCTCTCACCCCGCCGATGAGTCCAGTTATGAAAAAATACTGGATAATTATGATCATTGGGCAAACCTTGATTTGTCTGATTTTGATTTGGTTATCTCCACTAAAGCACCGACATACGCGGTGAAACACCCAAATCAACTGCTGTATTTGGTTCACACTATAAGAGCGTTTTACGACAGATTCGACGATACCTTTCCAGCCCCCAACTTCGCTACATCGGCAGCAACAGGCCCATATACATCAGCTCGACAATATGGCCTTAAGAAGTGTTAAGAGAGTATTCTGTATCGGCGACGAAGTATCTCGACGCTTGCGCAAGTGGAACGGAATAGACGCTGAAACCATCCATCCTCCGTTATTAAGTAATCGATTTCGCAGCAGTGAAAGTGAAAATTTCTTTCTAGTTCCTGGCAGACTTCATAAATGGAGACGGGTAGACCTGGCGATACGCGGGTTCCTCCAAGCAGGCCTCGACTATGGCCTGAAGATTGCAGGAGCGGGAGAAGCAGAAGACGAGTTCGAGGCGGTTGGCAGGAGGTGATCCCAGAATAACATTTTTGGGGAGAGTATCTGAAGATGAGCTGATAGATTTTGTCAAATGTGCGGTTATTTTTGTGCCAGTAATGGAGGGCTATGGTTACATCACGTTGGAAGCATTCAGCAGCGAAAAACCTGTAATAACCTCCCACAGACTCCGGCGAACCATTACAGTTCGTGAAAGACAGCCATACGGGGATAGTCGCCGATCCTACAGCGGAGTCAGTTGCCCGGGCCATGAAATATATCTGCGAAGAAAAGTCTCATTCCGCTGAAATGGGCAGGTCCGGCAGGAGCTTGATCGAAAAAATCAACTGGCCCGAAGTTGTCGAAAAGCTACTGAATGCATCATTTGACGAAAACATAGGCGAAACAGGTCAGCAAACCAGATTACGCGCCACTGTCCTCGACATGCAACCTATTGAGCCCCCGGTCGGCGGTGGGAGACTCAGGCTGCTAGGCTTGTATCACAACCTTCATGAACTCTTCCAGACAGAGTATATTGGAAGCTACGATTGGCCGGGAGAAAAATGGCGAAGGTTGGCACATAGCGAGACCCTCAGCGAAACTACCGTCCCTCTCTCAACAGAGCACTTTAAAGCTGCTGCTAAGCTATCGCGGAAAACAAACAACAAAACCGTTATTGACCTGGCCTTTCCTCAACTCGGCCACCTTTCCGAGGAATACCTTGATACTGCCATCGACCATGTTATCAGATCGGATATTGTGGTTTTTTCACACCCCTGGGTTTTTCCTCTTGTATCAAGGTACTTACGGCCCGATCAGCTCATAGTTTATGACTCTCAAAATGTCGAGGGCTATCTTCGCGCACAGCTTCTTGATAGGCAAGAACCGAGCGAGTATGCATTACTGAGTGAAGTGGTTAATGCCGAGTATTCGCTGCTCCGTAGGGCAGATATTGTTCTTGCATGCTCCCAGGAGGACATCGAACTATTTGTTTCAATATTCGAAATTGATCCAGGTAAGTTCAGGCTTGTTCCAAATGGTGTTATGGCCTCAAGTATAACCCCGGTCGCGCATAGCAAAAAGGCGGAGCTGAAATCCGTGATGGGTATCGGTAAGGATCGGATCTGCGCTGTCTTTATCGGTAGCAGTTACGGGCCTAACCTCGAGGCCGCCAGGTTCATCATTGACGATCTTGCTCAGAAGTATTCCGAGATCCAGTTCGTAATCGGCGGGGGAGTTGGGGACGCCATACATACTGAAGTACCAGCAAACGTACTGGTAACCGGGCAGCTCTCAGAAGAGGATAAAGTTAAATGGCTGGGTGCCGCTGATATAGCGATTAACCCGATGTTCAGCGGCTCAGGAACAAATATCAAGATGTTCGACTTTCTCGCCGCGGGTCTTCCTACACTCGCTACCCCAATTGGGGCTCGAGGTATTCCAATGGTGAATCCGCCTCCCTATATCAAGGCGGAGCCTGATTCGTTCGCAGATCAACTTAAGAAACTTGTTGGCAACGAAGTTGCTCGCGATGCGCTGAAACTCGATTCCCGCAGGTTTGTAGAGCAGTATTTCTCCTGGGAGCGAATCTCCAGTCGTACTGGAAAATTACTCGAGATGGCTTTTAGGAAAATGGGCAGTGAACCATATTTCTCCGTGATAATACCTACTTTCGAGAGGGCCGAAGAGTTGAGCCGATTACTTTCAGCTCTTGAGAAACAGACAATGACTGAGTTCGAAGTGATCATTGTAGACCAGTCAAAAGACGCCTCGGATGCTTCAGGCTACGACTTGAATATCGAGTACTGCCATACAGACGTCAGAGGCGCCATTCATGCAAGAAACTACGGCGCGTCACTCGCTACCGCAGAATATCTCGCTTTCATTGACGACGATTGCATTCCGGACGTGACATGGCTTGAAAATGCCAGGCATGAGTTTGAGGCAAGCTCAGAATCCATCGTCGGCATTGAGGGAGAAATTATCTGTCCGGAATCTGACAGGTCGAAGTATAGGGTTGTCACCAACGTGGGCACGATAGGCTTGTACATGACCGCCAACCTCTTTGTTCAGGCCAGCGCTTTCCGGTTAACGGGAGGCTTCGATATCATATTCGATAATCCGCACTTTAGAGAAGATACAGATCTCGGATGGCGCCTGGAAGATCTGGGGGGACTACTCAGGTCGAATAGAGTCAGGGTCACACACCTGCGGCTCCAAAAGGCAGTGTGAGAGACAGCGATGAAGAAAGAGATCGATATTTTGAAAAGGATGCGCTTCTTTACGTTAAGCACCCTGAAAAATTTAGAAAGCTTTTTTTGTTTGAGGGTCACTACAGGGGCACGCCGGGATATTGGCCTAATTTTATGCGCGGCGTGAAAAAGTATGACGTTTCGCTGGATTCGTTCTTTGAAGAATTGTATGCCAGCTATATTGATAGACCTCGCTAAATTCAGACTAGTTGCTTTCTTTTCTTGTGGGTTATCAATGGTCGGGGTCAACTCTCTACTCTGTTCTTATGTAGATCAGCATTTTCAGAGGGGCAGTGACCTTCCCCCTTTGGTATGCTAATTCTGGACGGCACTCAACAGAGCGCTAAATTAATTGGAATGTGACACACATCCCTTTTGAGGCTGGCATCCTTTACATTTAATCTGATTTGTCGTATTTATTAGGCAAAGTCAGGCCACGAGAGAGCACCGGTCCATGAAGTACTCATTAAGAGTTTTGGTTAGTCTTTTATTTTTCTGCTTTTCCGCACAATCCGTTACTGCTGGAGGTGAGCTGCCTGTCGTCAGCGGTAAAGCCGTACTTGTCGTGGTTGGAGATGGTTATGGGCACCGGGAAATTCTAGAGGATGGAGAGCAGCCCTCTTTGTCGGCCCTAGGTAGCTCACTACCTGACGGCGTTTATCGCTATGAATTCAGGTCCTTATCTCCGACGGGGGGAACTCAAGCCCGAGACAACAAACTTATCAGCAGCCCCAGGGTAGGTCCGTTGATTACGGGCAGCGTATGAGCAAGGGCGAGGGAGCTAACACAGTTTCCGGGCGTTTTGAGATCAAGGGTGGGGCGCTCATTCTCCCTTAATCCCTGTCAGTCGCCCGCCCCATTTGTCCAGGCAAGATTTTAGGAGATAGCTACTATGTCGTCGTTAAGAAAACAAGTATTTACTGCCGGATTATCCTGCGTTTTGATTATGCCAGTGTCTGCACTGGCACAATGGACTGTCGACACTGCTGGTGGTGACTATACGATTGAACACAATAATAGCGGCAGGATCCCCTTCAGAATCGACCCGGGCGCGAATACGAATGCAATGTTCTTAGACACGGATGGAGACACAGCTCTGGGTACCGCAGCTCCAACCAACGACTTTAACTCCAGGCTGCATATAGCTGATTTGAGCCCGGATATTGCATTTGAAGACACTTCTGATAACCAGATCTGGAGCCTTTATGCGAATTCCGATGGATTTGGAGTTTGTGATGAAACTACCTATCCACAGCCATCACCACCAGTAAATCCTCCTTTACCTTGCTCTCCGTTCTTTATTCAGAGTGGCGCCCCGATTGCATCATTGGGTGTTGCACTTAATGGCTATGTGGGTGTGGGTCTCTGACTGTGCCGGAGGCGAATTTGCATGTGTCTGGAGAGACGGACACAAAATTAATGGTAGAAAATACCGACGAGAATCGACGCAAGGCAAGGTAATGTTCGAATTGAAAGGGAACGGGAGTGGGAAGGTTCGTTTTGCTATCACTGGGAATGGTGACAATACGTGGACCTTCCATAACAACTCGAACAGGAATTCATTCTTTATCTCGAAAGTAGGCACGAATGTAAACGAGTTTATTGTTGACCAGAACGGAAACGGGACTTTCAGAAGAAACTCTTTCGCCGTTCAACACGTGAACACTTCGTCTCGGGCAGCTAAAACTGATTTTTCTGAAATTGATCCGCAGGAAATACTCACACGGCTGGCTTCATTGCCTGTTTCACAGTGGCGTTATAAGGTAGAGGATTCATCGAGTCGCCATATTGGCCCGGTAGCTGAGGACTTCAAAAACGCTTTCGACCTTGGCGATGGCAAGACAGTATCTACTGTTGATGCGAGTGGTATAGCGTTAGCTGCTATAAAAGGATTGAAAATTGAGAATGAGGGATTAGTTAGTAGCAACGAAAATTTACTAGCTAAACTGCAAGAGCAGGAAGATCGTATAATGCAGCTTGAAATGGCCCTGGCCGAGATTTTGCGTAATCAGTCCGGACAAGTTCGAGTGGGGGAAGTGAGCGAGAATTCTAATTAGGGCAAAGCCCCGGTATGCTGCTGAGAACTGATAACGCGAAGAAAAAGCGAGCGTCATTTTTTGTGTAGATAAGATGTTGAATTTATATGTGCATCGTATTTTCGGATGGTGGTTTGTCATTTTCCGTCAACAGATGCACTTTCACGGCATATCGATAGTCATTCTTAACCAACTCTGAACTCAACACTGCAGCCCTGCTACGCCAGTATATTTTGGACTCAACATACGCCAATATACATGGGGAAAGGCCCATCCGGCCACAATGCTTCCATATGGATTGCGAATGCAACTTTCCTCGAACTGTCAGTCTAAATTTGTGGACAATGTTTGCCTCGAGATAGATAAAATTCGTATTCAATTATATTCTGGCGAAATATATAACCGAGGCCTGAAGCATTTTTCGGAATGTTTGCCAGTTGCCGTAAAATGCAGAAAGGTATACATATGGCCGCAATTTCGTATGAAAAAGAAATCATTATTTCTGGCTAACCCCGGTACTGGAAGCACAACTGTTCAATCCGTCTTGATAAATAAAGACTGGTTGGATTGCCATAGGCGGAAAGCATGATGATTATGAAATGATTATGAATGACGAAAAAGCCGCCCTGGCTGGCATGTTTGTCTTCACTGCGGTCAGAAACCCTTATGATTTCTTTATCTCCGAGTACAACCGCTTCAGGGGCTCTTGGGCAGACAAAATGCAATCCAACCCTGATCATTGGATACACCGCTCCAGCTCTGTAAAAAAAAGAATAAAAATCGCACTCTCCGGTGATTTTAGAAAATTCGTTAGGTATTACCTGTCGCATTCAAAGGCACCCTGGGGCGCTGGAGAGATGAATATTGGGGTAAAGCCCAATTTGTAATGCAAACAGAAAACCTGAACAATGATTTTTCTAACTTACTTCGAATACTTGATATGGAGAGGCCTTTCGACCTCCCTCATTTAAATAGAGAAACCAGCGAAGATAGGAAAAGCAGTAGCGAACTATATACAACAGAACTCGTGGAAGAAGTGGCAACTAAGTATTCTGCGTTTTTGAAAGCGTTTAACTATTCATATCAAGAAGCATAAATACCTTTAGTCTTTAGCATACCAATAACGCGAAATTATCTATCACACAATCAGAAGGGGCGGTGATCCCCCAAGTTGATAAGGTTGAGTTGGGAAGCTTGATCCCGCAACAGGAGTCCGCAAGTCCATATCGAAGGACTGGTTGCGGCAACAAGAACTGAAAGCTCAATACTTAGCTTGAGGAAAGCCGTCTCCAAAAAGTGCGAAAAATACTCACACTACCAGTAGAACTTCTCGTACCACCGCGAGAGGCCTTGTAACATGCCGACTGATAAATATTCTATGATCAAACATCCTAAAAGGCCGACGATTTGAGCAGTGAAAAACTGAGGGTTGCTATGTTTCACACTGGTCGCTGCGGAAGCACAGTACTGGGAAGCATGTTGTCCGGTCATAGCAAAGTCTACTGGGCGAGAGAGATATTTAGGCCCCATATGCAAACGACTTCGCTGGGAATACCCGGTATCGCAGCTGGGACGATTAAAAAAAGTATAAGTGACTGTAATGCTGACGTGTATGGTTTCGAGACGAAATATCTTTCATTTCATCATTTGTCGCGAAAGGCTATTGGTATGGATATTCAACAATATATTCGTTTGCTGCTTGAGTTGAACTTTTCACATTTTGTTATTTTACAAAGGAGGAACTACCTGCGTAGAGCGATCTCTGACAAATTGCAAAAACTCTGGGTTACTGGCATCAGCGACAGACTGACAATAGTCCACAAAGGGTCGAGCTAGACGTTAATAACTTTCCCGGATCTACAAAGCTAACTATGCTGGAGCAGTTTCGATTGATTGATCATGAGTATTCGGAACTTCTTCATACCTTGTCTAACTCTAATCTGCTTACCATTTCCTACGAAGATGACATAGAGAAAGCACCTGTGAAAGCTTACAGGAAAATGTGTGAGTTCCTGAACTTGGCAGAAGAACCCTCGAAGGAGAAATTTGCACGCGGAAATATCTGGAGTGTTAGAGAGTGTGTTGTGAATTTCGATGAACTTGCATCTATCCTCAATGGCACCGAGTATAAATGGATGTTGGAATCCTGATAGGTGTTGCAAATATGAGGATAAATCCCATCCCGCATCAGCTTTCCGCCGGTTACGATGGCAATGCATAGGCAGAATTTGATTGTATCGCTGCATGTTCCCAAGACCGCAGGGACTAGTTTCCTGACAGCTTTGGAGGGGGTATTTTCAAAAGACGAAATGCTGATTGACTATGGGCAGGCAGATGAATTCGAGTATCTATCTTCCATGGGGGTAGAGCCTGAAAGACTACATGAGTACTTTTTAACAAGAAGCGTGCTAAAAACGCTATCTAGATATTATAGAGAGCTCAATAAGATTGATGATTCAGTGAAATGCATCCATGGGCACTTTCCTGCAAAAAAATATTTGCCCCTATTAGTTACCAGGAACATTCGATTCATAACTTGGGTTCGCGATCCATTTGATCGTATGTTGTCAAATTATTTTTATTGGAAGTCCTTGGATATCAAGAATGTAACCGATCGATTTGTCCTTAAGGTTCTAAACGAGAGTTGGACATTTGAAGAGTTTTGTTTTCATCCGGCTTTACGCAATTATCAGTCAAAATGGTTTGACGGGGTTCCTCTAAGGGTTTTCGACTTCATTGGGGTAACCGAACATTACGAGGAGGACCTGCAATACCTGTCAGATCAGTTGATTGGAGAGCCGATGGGTAATTTTACATTGAACAAGACTAGCATTGCTGACAGATCTAAAACCTCTTGCGGGCTTAGGCGACGATTTGATAAATATCATGATAAAGATGTGCTTTTCTATGATTACGCTATAAGAAAGCGAAGGCAGAGAAAAGCATAATCTGTAGTCCTGTAAAAATATCAAATTTCTAACATGCAATGTAGCTCATTGCAGGCTGCTGGATACGCGACCGGGCGATACTTATAAAAGATTTTTTGCGTATAGACACAACAATTTTGAAGCCTCGGATTTCTCATAACCAGACAATAGGCTTTCGACGATAAAGGGTGCGCTACGGTCATTTTCCGCTATAGACAATTCGTTCATGGCTTCATGCATTCGCGAATCGATTTCTTCCAAGTGTGATTCTGGAACCGATTCACTTCCAGTGTTTATCTTGAGGTCATAAGGGGTAAGGCTTAGCCTGCTTGTGACAAACTCAAGCCATCCGGTCTGGGAGATATCGACAATGGTCAACACTTCGGGGTCTCTTTCAAAAAAACGAATGACCTCCAGGAAAAATGCATTCCGTTGGACAATCCAGCGCTTGTACAAGTTTACACGTGGCGGGTAGCCCCATCGCAATCGTTCAACATAACAATGTTTTGCTCTACTTGTTATCCATGCGTCTACAGGGCGTGTATTCAAGACGAACATGCTGTTTGGATAATCGAGGTATAGCTTCTTCCAATCCCGTAGATTTCCGTTGTCAGAAAAACACTGATACTCATCAACATCCCAGTGCGCTCCGTCATGTTGTGATTTCAAGCCGTGCTTTTCAAATAGTATATGAAAAGTTGACGTTGCTGTTTTGTTGAAGCCGATAACAAATATCTTATGGTCTATCACACCCGAAGTCCTGATTGTTTTAGTTAGCAAAGCTAACGTCGATTGAGTTTCTCACCATGTCCTGAAAGGGGGTGGATTACCGCCTCACACTTTTCTTACAGTAGGTGTCTATGCAGACTCCAACAAAACTGCTTATGCTCCGATCTTTTGGAAGCGAGGTTACTCGTAAAGAGCTCTTTCCGATGTAGCGCGAACACGGTCACAGCCAGGCCGGATATGAAGGATGAGGACTAACTTTCCAACTTTTCCACCGGCTCATTGTCGTGCAACCTGTATTTTTTCAATACCTCAATCGGCAGACCCTGAGAGATGATTTTTCCTCTATCCAGCCAGACTACGCGATCACACAATTTCTGTACCTGTTCTGCCATATGGGAAACGAATACGACAGTCTGGTCGCCACTGATGCGTTGCCGCATCGCCTCTTGCGCTTTTTTCCTGAACTGGGCATCACCCACGCTGAGAACTTCATCGATAAGCAGCACGTCGACATGAGTCATTAGCGCCGTAGTAAAGCCAAGACGGGCCCTCATTCCTGCAGAGTAAGTTTTTACCGGCTCCTCAAAGGAGTCGCGCAACTCGGAAAATTCCTTGATCGACTCGAGAAAAGCTCTCGCCTCCAGTATTGTCGACCCCTGCAACATGGCGGCCAGCAGAGCATTATCTCTCCCCGATAGGTCGGGCCTGAATCCCAGACCAATAGTAAGCAACGATGCCGACCTCCCGGGTTGCAGGATGATACTACCGCTGGTGGGCGCAAGGATTCCGGCCATTATACGCAGCATCGTGGTTTTGCCCACACCATTTCTGCCGATGATGCCCAGGGTTTCGCCTTCATAAATCTGGAGTGATACCCCGTCCAATACATGGTGGATGCCGCGATCGAATGCCTTTCTGCCGGAGTGGTAGCTCAGCTTCACGTTGTTCAAGTCGAGTATCACTGACTTGCCATGATCGGTCATTCAGTGAGTGCCTTCAATGCCAGGTATTGGCTGCTGCTACGCATGACAAGCACTGTGGCGATCAGTACGACCGTGGATCCCAACCCAATTGCCATAAGATGCAGCATACCCGGCGCGGTATCGTGCATCAGTATCTGCCGGTAAGCGTCCAGCATAAACGCTATCGGGTTTGCAGTCAGCACCATCTCGGTTATGACCGGGTCGCCGAGTGCTCTAGGATCCCAGAAAACACCCGATGTAAACATCAGGAACATCATTCCAAGTGAAATGATCATGCTGAAATCGCGTAGAATACACACCAGACAAGCTCCTATATTGGAGCAGGCGATAATAACCAGGTAATTGACGAAAATAAGGGGAAGCAAGTACAGCCAGTTAGCTGTGATCTCATATCCATCGGCCAGGAGCACTACAAAAAGCAGGCAGAAGACGGCAGCCTGCTTGTACAGCCCCTGCTGCACCATTGCCAGGGGGAACAGGGTCTTGGGGACGTTGATTTTTCCGATCAGCCCGGCGTTCTCGACCAGGCTTAAGGAGGCGTGGTTGACCGACTTGGAAAACCAGATGAATGGTAAATTGCCACACATCAGGAAAATCAGGAAGTCACCGCGCGGGGAATCGAGAATTACATTGAAAACAACGTAGAATATAGCCACAAAAAGAAACGGCTCGAGCACCCACCAGATATAGCCCAGGAAATAGTTAGATGCGTCGGCACGCAACGCCATCCGCGCCATAGTGTCGATCAGGCGAAAATACTGTGATAGCGACATCGGGTGCATATCGTGTTAGATATAAGGAATCCCGGCTTACTGTATCAAAATGCGGGGCCAGTGGCGTGCCGGCAGTATAAATATGATCTGCCATCGGTGCAATTTATAACATGCACCTAACTCACCACCCCCGCAACCGCTTCGGTCAGAACTTGCCGCGCGACGAAAGTGGCATTGACCGGATCGCTAACATCGGTGCCGCTTGTGAATGGGAGAATCTGGTGAACACCAGCCCAGGGTTGGGCACCCTAGCTTAAGCGCTGTTTGCCGCGGGGGGTGCAGGGTCAATGTAATCGCGTTGGACAGGGAGCTGGTGCGGGGCTTCAGTTCAGGGCCCTGGGGCTACAATAAGGATCTGTAGGATAAATGTAGCGGTTTTTGAGATAGTAGTAATTACTCTTATTGATTGATCGTTCTTACTTGAGGTTTTCTCAATGTCCAGCTTCGCCGAACCCTTTTGTGGCGCGGTATTCAGGACCGTATGCACAGCATCTTTACTGTTGCTGCTGACAGCCTGCACCGAACCTCTCCAGTTCTCCCCACTGCCCCCCAATGCGGTGGTGCTCGCATTCGGCGACAGCATCACCGCGGGCGTGGGCGCAACCCGGGGCCAGGACTACCCCGCCAACCTCGCCAGCGCAACCGGCTGGCAGGTAATAAACGCCGGGGTGTCCGGCGATACAGCCCGGCAAGCGGGCGCGCGACTTCCCCCGCTACTGGCAGCCCACCAGCCCGCCCTGGTTATCGTGGAGCTTGGCGGGAATGATTTTCTGCGCCAGACCCCGGCGCCAAAAGTGCGTGGCTACCTGCAGGTAATCATCCGAGAAGCCGTGGCATCCGGGGCCCAGGTCGCGCTGGTGGCGGTGCCCCGCCTGTCTCTGCTGCGGGCCAGTATCGGAGCCCTGTCTGATTCGCCGATATACGCGGAGTTGGCTGCCGAGGAGGGCGTTTTGCTGATTCCCGACATTCTCTCGGACATCCTCTCGGATGCCGCGTTGCGCGCGGATGAAATTCATCCTAACGCCAGGGGCTATGAGCAGCTTGCAGAGTCCATAGAAGCTTCACTGAGGTCGGCTGGCTTGAGCCGCTAGTTTTTATGCCTCAGGCGCCTGCCGCTGCTGCTGTGGTAGCGCAATCGAGCAGTGCACCCAGCAGCAGTATACGCTCTGGTATGGCGGGCATTCGGATTCTCCAGGGCAGGATAAAAATATCAGCCGGCCCTGCCGGAGAGCAGTTCTGCCAGGCGCCTGAGTCAGTCCTGCAGCTTGTCAGTTACTGTCCGGGGTTACGGGGCGCGGTTCAGGCTACTGCCAGTGCCTCCTGATGTTGGCTTGCAGTGAATACCAGGACACCATCATCGAATGAGTCCTTGCCAAGCAAGGTCTTGTCGCGCTTGTAATCCTGGGTATTGATCCACGGATCCCGGTCGCCCTGTTTTGGAAACAGGTGCATATGCCGCTGCATATAGCCCGCAGAGAAACTGTCGATCCAGGGGCGGGCCGTCATGTCGGAATCCTCCTGGCGTAACTGGGGCGTGACGGCCTGGGTGCCAGTGGCGTCCATGTGTTTGAGCAGGCGGCACAGGTACTGTGAAGTCAGGTCTGCCCGCAGTGTCCAGGAGGCATTGATGTAGCCAAAGGTGCTGATCAGGTTGGGCACACCACTGTACATGAGGCCCTTGTAGGTCCACGTTTTACTGAAGTCTACAGGTGTCCCGTCTATATCGAAGGCCGCTTCGCCCATTACGGACATGTTCAGGCCAGTGGCGGTAACAATGATATCTGCTGCAAGTTCCTTGCCTGACTTGAGCGCAATGCCGCTCTCTGTAAAGGTCTCGATCTGGTCCGTGACAATGGATGATGTCCCTGCCTTGAGTGACAGGAACAGGTCGCTGTCCGGGACCAGGCAAAGCCGCTGATCCCAGGGGTTGTAGGTCGGGTTGAAGTGTGTGTCCATATCAAAGTCGGGCCCAAGCTCCTTGCGCAGCCAGCCCAGTATCCGTTTGCGCATGGCCTGGGGGTCTGTTCTCGACTTTTTATAGACCAGGGCCTGGAGGCTGACGTTCTTCCAGCGAGTGATGGCGTAAGCCCAGCGCGCGGGCAGTATCTTACGCAGAAAGTTAGCGATTGCATCCTTGAACGGTCGGCTGATCATATAGGTGGGTGAGCGCTGCAACATGGTCACGTGTGCGGCCTTTTCCGCCATCACAGGCATCAGTGTTACCGCGGTGGCGCCGGAGCCTATTATCACTACCTTCTTATCCGCGTAATCAAGCTCCTCAGGCCACAGTTGGGGGTGAATCACTTGACCCTGGAATCGCTCCCGCCCGGCAAATTCGGGGGTAAAACCCTGCTTGTATTGATAATAGCCAGCGCACATCAGCAGGAAATTACAGCTGAAACTGGACACCGTGCCCTGCTCCGGGTCCTCGGTTCGCACTGTCCAGCTGGAATCGGTACTCGACCAGGAGGCCCGGGTGACGCGCTGCCGGTAGCGGATATTCTTCTCTACAGCATATTCGCTGGCGGCCTCGTGTATGTACTCCAGTATCGCGTCTCCCTCGGCAATCGCTTTCTCTGCAACCCAGGGCTTGAAGTTGTAGCCCAGGGTATGCATATCACTGTCGGAGCGAATGCCGGGATAGCGGAACAGGTCCCAGGTGCCGCCCATCGCCTCGCGGCTCTCGAGAATGACATAACTCTTGTCTGGGCAGGACCTTTGCAGGTGGCAGGCCGCCCCGATCCCGGATAAACCCGCCCCGACAATAACCACGTCAAAGTGTTCCTGTGCCATACCGCTGCGCCCTTTTTTCGCCAGTATTTGTCAACTTCCGGTCAGTGTAGACCAATTGGCCCCAGGCACGATACCGGGGCATGGCGTGAGTTTGCGCTCAAGCGGGACAAAAAGTAGCGATCTGCGGTGTGGCGAAGATCGCTCAATTGGATGGATGCCGTCATCGTTGCCGTACACTGCGTGAATCACGTTTGTTCTTGAACGAGAGGGGATCAGGCGTTAAGTATATAGACCAGTCTTCATAATATGAAAAGAGAGTGCCAATATGGCGCGATCCGGCCAGCATCGCGGTCGCCTGTTGCAGGCGGCGGTTCGCCTGTTCCGCCAGAAGGGGTATGCAGCGAGCGGTCTGGCCGAGATTCTGGCCATCAGTGGGGCGCCCCGGGGGTCGCTCTACCATTATTTTCCAGGCGGTAAGGAAGAGATCGGCGCTGAGGCGGTTCGCAGTGCCGGAGAGCAGGTGGCGAAGAGCCTCAACGATCTGTTGCAGCGGACCGCCGGCAGCAATGACTTCATCGTCGCGTACACTGCACAGTTGGCTGGCTGGATCCAGGCTTCTGACTACCGCGATGGCTGTCCGATTGCCACCACCTTGCTGGAAACGACGCCTCGGAGCGAATTGATAGCCGCTGCGGGGCGCGAGGTTCTTGAGAACTGGACAGGCTTGATCGCCACTGCTTTCATGCGCGATGGGGCAGATGGCCCGGGAGCCCATGCATTGGCCCAGTTACTGATATCCACCGTGGAAGGCGCCCTGTTGATGGCCCGCGTGCTCAGGGATACGGCGCCATTGGCCGGAATCGCCGCCGGGTTTGCCAGTATCCGCCTGTCTGAGATTGTGCCTGCAGGGGAGTGTCCCTGAGCGGATGGTCTGCCAGTTATGCATGGATTACATGTACCATCTGCTGCACTGCTTGTGCCGCGTCACCCTGTCCGCAGAGTGGGGGTGAGGCCTTGGGCGGTCGTGGCGGCTGACACTGCACCCTGCATCGACGAATTGAACTGTTTCAGTGCACACCGACTAACAATAAGATGAGTACAAGACCGTGAATATCGATACTACAACCATACAAAGGCTGAGGGATGCACTGCTGGAAGGTGGTCGCCCGGCGCCCGGTGAGCCGCCTGCAGGAGACCCTGTTATATCGTCACGAGAGCGGGCCGCCCTGGCGCGATTCACCCCCTTTGCGGAGATTATGTATCTGATGATGATGATCGATGAGCGGGCCGACATCGCCGAGGTCGATGCCATACGCGGGGCGATGCGAATTCTGACGAATGGTCTTCTGGAGGACGCTGTACTCGACGATATTTTTCTTCGCTGCCGGGACAATGCCAGTGAATTCGGAGTAGAGAGCTGCCTCCAGGAAATCGGCGCCCGGCTTAGTGCCAATCGCCAGGATCGCGAGACGGCATTCAGTCTGGCCGCGGCGGTCGCCCTGGCGGACAAACACCTGCTCGCGGCGGAGTCGAGCCTGATGACGTCGATAGCACAGTGGTGCGGGGTTTCAGACAAACGGGCAGGCGTATTGCTGGAGCAGCTGTAGTGGCCTAGCCGTATTGGGGCAGCAGTTCCTCGCTGAAAGTCATCCCTGTGGCGTCGATCTGTAACATAACATGGTGGCGATACACGTCATCGTCACCGCTGAAGATGCGTGGAACCCGTGCCGCATTGATATAGCAGGTTTCGTCCACTACCTGCTGCCAGGGCCTTTGCTCCCCTTGCTTTGTCTTGAGGTGCATGTGCCCCGCGATCACGGCCCGTACCTGTTTATTCTGCGACTTGGCATAGTCTATGGCCCATGCCAGGTCGGTATCACCCCAATCGCCCCCGCCGGGTTTGAAGTCACAGCCCCACATGTCGCCAGGGTTGGCGCCCAGGCCTGCGGGGCCATTGTGGGCGAGAAATACAATATCTTGCGATGCCTCGTCCACCAGGCTGCGTAGTCGTTGCTGCGACTCTTCCAGGCTGCGTACGCCATAGGTTGCCGCCATATAGTCAGGAAAAGTCAGCGATGGACCGCCCATGCTGTGCGGCCGCGCGGCCAGCAGGCTCAGCTCACGGCCGACCGCAGACACTTTGTGGTGGCTGTAGCCACACAGGTTGATGCTGCCCGACTCGGAACGCTGGGTAATCGCCAGGATCCTGTTGACACCCTGTTGGTGATTCAGCTCTGCCGCAAGCTGGTCGATATCGACTGTGTCATTATTGCCGGGCATGACCAGGGTGGTCTGTCGCAGGCGGGCAATAGAGCGCGCCATACGCAGGCTGCTGTCTGGTGTGCCGCCACCCAGATCGCCGATAAAAAAAAGAAGGTCGTAGTTTCTATTGCCGATCTGGTGAATGTCGACATCGTCCCAATGGGTGTGCAGGTCTCCAATGATTCCCATCCGGAACACATCTGTGTTTTTAAGGAGCTTGTCATTCATGGGCGCGGGAGCTTGCTAGTAAAAAATAACGGACACAGGCTCTCCGGTTATTTCGACCAACAGATCCGTCAGCTCACCAACCTCTTCTTCGGTCAGCTCATCATCATCCAGAACCTTGCCCAGCAGTCTGTGTAGAACATCTGCGGGCCATGTGCCGAGCACATCACTGCGATCGTCCAGCCAGTGCTGAATAAACTCCGCCTCTGCCAGATTGACCGTACCGTCAGCCAGTACGCCCTTGCAGACTCCGATAAGTTCGGGAATATCTATCGAGTTGAACCGGGCCTCCGAGAGGCGCTCGGTCATCTTTACCCCGTGGAGTCTGGTGGGCGTCACATGGTCACCTTGTTGATATAATGGTTTTGCTACCGATTCTGCATCCTCAGGTGGGCGGCTGGCAAGCTAAGCCGTCGCTTTAGTTTAGGGGAAGAAACCTGAAAAGTGCTCAACTTTGCCCGTGAATGCAGCGCTTTTGCCCGGGCCTGGACTTCATTGTGATCAGTTTGTGTTGGCTTCGCTTGCTGGCTTACACCTGTGAAAACCTGTACTACACTGCTTTAGTCGGCCCGGCGAGGGTTCGGTGATTCCCTTTTAATCAGATAAAGTATGGAGCGTTTCAAAAATGGCAACTAGAGAGGAAATGCAGGCGCAGATGGAAGCAACACTGGCCGCTGGCGGCGAGAAAGTCGAGGAACTGAAAGCTCAAATGGCAAAAGCTGGGGATGCAGCTTCTGCTGAATCTGCTGAAGCGTTGGCAGATGCCGAGCGGTTGCTTGAAAAAAGTAAGGCCAAATTCGCTGAGTTAGCGGATGCCTCCGATGAGCAATTTGACCAGATGATGGCGTCAAGTAAGGAGACCTGGGATGAGCTGGCCAGCCAGATGGAAGGGGGTTGGGCGGCTGTGAGCGACAAGGTGAAAAGTTTCTTCGCCTGAACCTGGCGCTTATCGCCGCGTTGGCGGCGATAAGCGATTTTCTGCATGATCGGATAAATAGATATTGCTTAGCACGTTCCGGAAATAGCGCCGCTGCTCCGGATTATGGTTAGGTTCCGAGTCGTGGTGGTAATCCCAGGATCCACTACATAAGCCCTACAGCCGCTAGTGCTGTTCCTCCTGGTCATTCAAGCTGGCATAGCGGGGCATGGTCCGCAGTGCCTTCAAATTGCCATCGGCATTGGCAATTGCCCAGGGGTATCCCAGTGCCAGGGCATGCTCGAGCAGGTCAAATGCGCGTTGCCATTCACCGATTCCGGCCATGGCCGTGGCGGAGTTGTAATTTACATACATGTCGTCGGGGGCCAGTGCAAGAGCTCGCTCAATATACTCCACCGCTTTACCAGGTTGCCCTGCCATCGCCTGATAGTGCGCCGTCAATGACAGGGCGTCGGCATCGGAAGGGTTGATCTGCAGGCGCTTCTCGGCCAGAGCTATCGCGTTTGTGTACATTGCCTGTGCCAGTCCCGCGTCGTCAGGCAGCTGTTTGTATGCATCGCCCAGGTTGCCCCATAACTCGCTTTTATCAGGGGCGAACTCTACGGCCTTGTGGTAGAGGTCAGCAGCCTCCCTGTATCGACCCTGCAGATATAGACTGGTTCCGACATTGGCATACGCAACAGAAGAGGGTGCCAGGTCCAGCGACTGCTGCCAGTAGTCGGAAGCGCGGGAGAAATTACCCGCAATAAACAGCGCTGACCCCAAATTATTCAGCGCGGTCTCACTCTGGGGCATCAGCTCTGTAATACGTTGGTAATAGGGTATGGCTTCCTCGACCTTGCCAGTCTCAAAAAGGTAGTTGCCCATACTCATATAGGCCCGCCAGTAGTTCGGATGTAACTCGATGGCCTTTTGATAAGCCTGTTCAGCCAGTTCGTGCTGGTTGGTGTTGCGATAGGTTTCGCCCAGACCCAGGTAGGCATCCGCGGGCTTATTGGACAGGGTAATGGCTGTGTTGAATTCGCTAATCGCCTGTTCGTATTGTCCCGATACCCGATAAAGATTGCCAAGGGCGGTATAGACAGCGGCAGCCCGCCTGTCCAGCACAAGAGCTTTTTGGCAGGCGACTTCTGCCTCATGGAATTTGACAATATCCAGATCGGCCGAGTAGAGCCCCAGCAAGCTGGTACACAGTCCTGCATAGGCCTCGGCAAACCCCGGATCGATCACTGTCGCCTTGTCGAAGAATTCTCTCGCCAATTGCAGGCTGGATGCGTCCGGTGGTTTGCGCAGAGAGGCCCGACCCTGCAGGTAGTAGTCCACGCTGGCTGGGTCGACCTCGGTAGAGCGTGACAGCAGTTCGCGGGATTCAGGTGATAGCAGTACCTGCAGCTTGGCGGCAACTTCTGCGGCAATCTCATCCTGGAGGGCAAGGATGCTGCCCATTTCGCGATCATAGGTCTCTGACCAGAGGTGGTAGCCGTTGCTGACGTCAATCAGCTGCGCTGTCACTCTCACCTGGTCTCCATCAAATCGGACGCTGCCCTCCAGCACATGGCCAACGTCGAGTTGTTGTCCTATCTTGCGAATGTCTATCGTCTTGTCCTTGAAGTAGAACGACGAGGTGCGCGCGGTGACATCCAGCTCGTTTAACTTTGCCAGCAGGTTGAGGATTTCCTCCGCCAGGCCGTCACCGACATAATCCCGGTCTTCGATCTGGCTCATGTTGACAAATGGCATGACGGCTATCGATGGGCGGCCCGAACTTGCAGAGGCGAGAGTGTCTGGCTTCATACCGTTTCTATCGCTAAGACGTTCCAGGTAGAGATAGCCTACCAGGCCCATCAGCATGACAATCAGGATAAGCTGGACAATGTGGCTTGCGGGGGCTCTCGTCCTACCAGTCACTGGTGTAGACGCGGGTGCGTCTACCAGGCCCTCGGGTGTCATATCGAAGAGCCAGGAGACAATAAGAGCGATTGGAAAGCCCGCTGCCGCTGCTACCAGCACTGCTGATACGGACCAGTCGGGCAAACCCAGGATGGGAAATATGATATCGGCTACCTGCAACAAAGCCCAGGCAGCGGCCGAGTAGATGGTGGCGACACGGTAGACACCCCTGGATCTCAACTCAGTAATGAGTTGGTTTAACTTCATAGCGTGTCTTCGTCGATGATGGCGCCAACCGGGTCAACGACAAGGTCTGGTGCCTTGCCGTCAGGTGTGCGACGTGTGGAGCTTCCGTAGCTCGGGAACCAGTCCTAGTGAGTCTGCTGGAATTGTAATCAATTGTACAATTTCAACAAGCCCCCCCTTCCGTTGGTCAGCAGCGGTATCTTTGTTTCTAGCGGCCCAGCCTATGCTGGCTTATTTTCTGAGCCGCTCAATCGCGGCGCTAGTTTCTGATGCGGATTACCGGGTCCAGAATGCAGCCTTCAGTGGAGTGGACGTTATAGGAAATCTCGTCCCCCTGGTTGCCCCGAACAATGCACTGGTAATAACCCTGGTTCGGTTTCGCCATACAATTGTGAAGGCTGCCGGGTGAGCCCTCCTTGGCAGTGATTGCCGCGATGGAGGAACCCGGCATCCAGCGCACCGGTCCGTTATCCGGACTGCATGCCATGTTTACCGGGTCAGATCCGGTGCCGCAGGTGTCCCCATTACTGATAACTTCTACAGGTTGGCAGCCGTCAAAAACGACTTCCAGATCTGTATTTGCCCAGGCACTTGAGCATAGTGCCAGACTCATAATGCCCGTGGCAATTGTCTTCCTTTTCATGGGTAACCTCTCGTCAGTAGAAGCGGATCGAGTGCATTGTATTTTTCCCGTGTGCTTAAGAATAGCCGCTTGAAGGGCTTTCTGTCACGCAATGCTTGTTGTGGTATATAGAGCACCAGTTGAGAGCTGGGCTACCCGGGTCTACACTTGGTGGCGTAGCGAGTAGCAGCTTGTGCCGGATGATCCGGGGTTGTTGGCGCTTTGCCAGGTCTTTGTCACTATTTTAGAGGATGGTTCCATGGTCCGTATTGAACGAGTGTTACTTATTGTGTGTTTTTCCATGCTGCTGAGTGGATGTGGTTATAACGCGCTTACCTCTGGTGATGAGCAAATAAAAGCCAGCTGGGCCGAGGTGCTGAACCAGTATCAGCGGCGAGCAGACCTTATTCCCAACCTGGTGAAAACAGTGGAGGGTTTCGCGAAGCAGGAGCGGGATGTGCTGGTTAAGGTTACGGAAGCCCGCTCCAGGGTGGGTTCTATCCAGGCCACCCCCGAGATGGTGAACGACCCTCAGGCATTACAGCAGTTTCAGGCTGCACAGGGTGAACTTTCCAGCGCGTTGTCACGCCTTCTGGTCACGGTGGAGCGTTACCCTGAGCTGAAATCCGATGCCAATTTCAGGGATTTGCAGGCGCAGCTTGAGGGTACCGAAAACCGCATCACTGTCGCGCGCAATCGGTACATAGACAGAGTGCGCCAGTACAATACACTGGCCCGTTCTTTTCCCACCAATATCACCGCGATGTTGTTTGGCTTTGAGGTTAAGCCTTCATTCACGGTTGAAAACGAGGCCGAGATAGCCAGGCCGCCGGAAGTGTCCTTCGGCAACGATTCCTGACCCACACCATGGCACTGGCGCGACTGCTAGTTGGCCAGTGGCTGTTGCTGGCTGCGTTTTTCGCAACGGCACAACCCTTGCAGCAAGTGCCGGTTCTCAGTGAGCGTGTCACTGACCTTACTCAAACCCTCAGTCCACATGATCAATCGGTACTGATCGCAAAGCTGGCCCAACTCGAGAGTGAAACCGGCAGTCAACTGGCCATTTTGATAGTGCCTTCTACCGCACCTGAAGATATAGCAGCCTACGCCCTGCGAGTGGTCGATAGCTGGAAGATTGGGCGTGAAGAGTTCGATGACGGCGTACTGTTCCTGGTAGCGACGGATGATAGGCGCATGCGCATCGAGGTGGGCTACGGCCTGGAGGGCGCGATTCCGGATGCCCGCGCCAGGCAGATTATCGACACTATTGTGGCGCCACATTTTCGCGACGGAAATTTCGGGCTGGGGATAACGGCGGGGGCCGACACTATTTCATCGCTGATTCGTGGAGAGCAATTGCCCGCGCCGTCGCCTGACAGATCCGCCGACGAGTCGGACATCGAAGGTCTGCTCCCGGTAGTCCTGATTATCGGTCTGGTGCTGGGTGGCGCTTTGCGTCGCAGCTTCGGTGCCTTTCCCGGGGCCCTTGCTACTGGCGCTATTACAGGCGTAATCGCCTGGCTGTTGGTCGGTATCCTGGGCGCTGCGCTGCTGGCCGGTGTCGTAGGGTTTTTTGTCAGCCTGCTCGGTGGTGGAGGCCCCGGAGCCTGGTCCAATCGCGGCGGCTACGGTGGCGGCTTCGGCGGTGGGGGATTTGGCGGTGGTGGTTTCGGCGGGGGTTTTGGCGGCGGTGGCGGCGGGTTTGGTGGCGGCGGCGCCTCGGGAGGATGGTGAGCATGTTGAATCGTTACCTGGGCAATCTGTTTACCACCAGCTGGTCTCTGCGCCGCGCCTTCCCCAGGGTTCTGTTGGATGAAATTGAACAGGCTGTGGCAGGCTCGGAATTGCGTCATAGCGGCGAGCTGCGCTTTGCCATCGAAACTGCGCTGGATGTGCCGGCCATGCTGCGGGGTATGCGCCCGCGCGACCGGGCAATTGATGTGTTTGCGCAACTGAGGACGTGGGATACGGCGGCAAATAACGGTGTATTGATCTACCTGTTGCTGTCCGAGCACGATATCGAAATCGTTGCCGATCGCGGCTATAGCGGCAGGGTGACTGCGCAGCAGTGGCAGGAGGTTTGCGACACCATGCGGCCGCTGTTCCAGGAGGGCGACTATCGGGCGGGTGCGATACACGGTATCGAGCTGGTCACTGACTTGATGAGCCGGCATTTTCCGCCTGATGCTGACGACGTCAACGAGTTACCGAACAAGCCCGTGCTTCTCTAGCATGCACATTGGGGCCTGGCGGGACTGAAGCCTGCAGTCGCGCTTGCGCCGCCAAATCGGTGGTTTGGATGATCGCCACCTGGGCTGTCGTGACAGGTGCCCTGCGTATTTTCTTTGCCATGTTTGTGAAAAACCTGCCGGAGAATGTTGGCGAAAAGTTGTCTGCGGCGCGGTAATTTCAGCTACGGCGTGACCCGATATGGTCACCTGACGGTCTTTGACAGATTTAGAGTCCAGACTATCCTTATGTGAGTAACCAGTCTCACACCCTCAGTACAGGAGCAGATGATTATGGCATTCAATGTTATGGATATGGTTATGGAGCAGTTGACACCTGATAACCTCAAGGCTGTTGCAGGCATGCTGGGTGAAGATCAGAGCAAGGTCGGCTCGGCGTTTTCGGGCGCTGCACCGGCGATACTGGGTGGTCTGGTAAGCTCTTTCTCCAAGCCGAATGGCCGGCAGGTATTTGAGACCCAGCTAGAGCAGGCGGATGATGGCCTGTTGGGGAACCTGGGTGGCGTCCTGGGGGGAGGTGGGGGTAGTTCACTGGTCAGTTCTGGCGCCAGCATGCTGGGTTCTTTGATGGGCAATAATGCGCTGGGAACGCTTGCTTCAGCGATTGGCAGCTTCAGCGGCCTGTCGGAGAATTCAAGCAAATCGCTGCTGGGTTTGGCGACACCGATGCTGATGGGCATGCTCAAGGGTAAATCGAAATCGGATGGACTGGGTGTGGGTGGCCTGGTCGACATGTTGATGGGGCAAAAAGACAATATTGCCGACGCAATGCCGGCACAGGTGGGCAACGCCTTGTCGGGCACCGGGCTGCTCGACGGAGTGTTGGGAAAAACCGGAGCGGCCGCGGCAAGTGCCGCCACTGCAACCGCCGCGGCGGGACAGCAGGCCGCCGAAAAAGGCGGCTCGCTGCTGGGCAAACTGATTCCGATTATCTTGCTGGCACTGGTGGCCTGGCTGGCTTATCAGTTCCTGCTGAAGCCCGACGAGCCCTCATCCGCAGCGGTCGGAGCGGGCGGCGCAGTCCAGCTCAGTGACCAGTTGGGTACCCTGATGGGTCAGGCGGGGGCAGTGCTTTCTGGCATTAATAGCGTGGATGACGCACGCAATGCGTTGTCGGGTCTGGAATCCGTAGACCGTGGCCTGGGTCAATTGCTGAGCTCGGCGGCAAACCTGCCCGCCGCGCAGTCACAGGCACTTGCGACCAGCTTTGGGAAGATGGCGCCAGAACTTGAGCGTGCTGTTGGTCACGCCTACAACGTGCCCGGCGCACGGGATGTGCTATCGGGTACGGTCGATTCGATACTCAGGAAGTTGCAGGTCATTTCCCAGGGCTAGGGTACGGGACGTAGCCGTTTTGAGCTGATGATGACAACACACCCACCGTGAGATCGCATAATTGCAGCGACCGCGGTGGACTTACACCACGATGAGGATAAGGCTATGGATATAACCGGATTGATCGTTTTCCTGGCAATAGGTGCTATCGCCGGCTGGCTGGGCAGCATGATTATGAAAGGCGGCGGATTTGGTCTGCTGGGCAATATTGTTGTGGGCATACTTGGCGCAGTTGTGGGAGGCTTTGTGTTTGGTCTGCTGGGACTTTCCGCAGGTGGTTTTATTGGCTCGGTTGTGACCGCGACGGTTGGGGCGGTGGTGCTGTTGTTCATCATAGGCCTGATCAAGAAGGCCTGACCCACAGGTAGTGATGCCGGGTCCGGACAGGACCCGAGC
The DNA here is from genome assembly GCA_963765545.1 of uncultured Gammaproteobacteria bacterium. Classification (GTDB taxonomy): domain Bacteria; phylum Pseudomonadota; class Gammaproteobacteria; order Pseudomonadales; family Halieaceae; genus JARRPM01. Next base: position 88,730 of record CAVXWW010000009.1, read on the forward strand.
AACGCCCCCGAACCTTTCACGCAACTCACTCAAAACTCACGTAAATAAACTGATCGGGGGCGACTCATTCAGCTGGCCGCCCTGCGGTGTGGGCAAAGCCTTAGTGACTATTCGCCCAGTGTACGAGGACCTGGCGCTGTTCAGCGGCATTTCTGGCCAGTTGCTCGGCCACCTCTCCAAATCGCTCCTCGACTTTGTCGCGGCGTATTTTCATGGTGGGCGTCAGTATCTCGTTATCTATAGACCATGGCTCGTGGGATATAATCAGTGCCCCGATGCGCGCGTGCTTTTCGATCGAGGCGTTAATTGCCAGGACCGTCTCGTATAACGCCGCTTCCACCTCTGCCGCGTCCCTGGCCCGCGCCTCGTCGGTCAGCACGGCCACCATCACGGTCTTTGAATAACCGCGCCCGAGAAGACATTGCTGCTCGGCGTGAGGGTTTCTGGCAAATTCGTTTTCGATAGGGGGCGGCGCTACAAACTTCCCCTGAATGGTCTTGAAATAATCTTTCACCCGGCCCGTGATATACAGAAAACCGTCCTCGTCGACCCGGGCCTTGTCCCCTGTATGCAGCCAGCCGTCGATGATCAGCTCGGCGGTTTTCTCCGGCATCTTGTAATAACCCGGGGTACAGCCGTCAGCTTTAACCGCCAGCTCTCCCTCTTCGGTCAGGCGAAACTCGACTTCACCGATGGGTTTGCCTATTGAGCCAATCTTTCGCTGGGCATGGCTGTTCAGAATAAGCCCCATAGCCTCCGTTTGGCCGAAGCCCTCCATAAGCGTCAGGCCCATGGCCTCGTACCAGTGGATCAATGCAGGTGGTGTTGGTGCTGCCGCCGTCAGGCAGTACTCGACCTCGCCCAAGCCCATAGTGTCCAGTACCAACTTGCCGATACCCTCGGCGTCCTCTGCCAGGGCTTTATCGACGGCTTCCTGGCCCCCGAACTTGGCAATAATCGCTTGTTGAAACTGCTCCCAGATGCGCGGGGGGCCAAAAAACATATGCGGCCGGGTGCGCGGTAAGTCCCGCAACAGTGTTTCCAGTGATTCATTGAAACTGACTTCCCCGCAGGCCACGATAGAAGAGAACTCCACGATCTGCCGCTCGGCAATATGCGACAGCGGTAGATATGAAAAGTAGCGGGGCTTATCCCGAATCCCGAATTCGGTAACAAAGCGATTGATTGGGATCAGGTTGCTCTCATGGGTTTGTATGACGCCCTTGGGAAGCCCTGTGGTGCCGGAAGTAAAGACCAGAGAGATGACATCGTCGGGCTGGGCGACATAGCTGGGGCGCTGCCCTGTACCCTGGGCGACCAGGTCCTCCCACTTCAGGTGATCCTCGGCCAGTTCAACCCCCGGCAGTGCCACCAGCGTGATATCCGCAGGCAGAACCTTGCTGACGGCCTCCCAATTGCTGGTCTCCCCCACGAACATCACCTTCGCCTCGGTGAAGCTGAGAATATATTCGGCGGTTGACTGCGGCAGGGTGGTGAACATACTGACCGTAACATTCCCGGAGGATATGATCGCGATGTCGGCAAGGAACCAGTGCGCGCGGTTGCGAGACAGGATGACCATGTTCTGGCCGTGACCGAACTGTTGTTCCAGCACGCTTGCCACGGCGGCTATTTCGCGGTCAGCCATACTCCATGACCAGTCGGTCGACCCGTTCTCATGCAGATCCCTTAACCACACTGTGTCGGGGTTTTGTTGTGCCCAGTGCGCTACCAGCGCGGGAATGGTATTTGGTGTCATTTTATATTCTCCCAGTGTTACTTATCGACGCACGCAATCTTACTGGCTTTTCGCAGTTAGAGCATAGCAGTTCCCAATAGCGCTACTTATAAATTGTATTCAACATTGGGCATGCAAAGCGGCTCATTTCCATGCGGTTTGTATCTGGAATACCCTGCAAGCGGTTTGGATGGCATGGCCCCTGGATTCGTTGCCTGATGAATACCTCCAGCTGCTAGTCGGTGAAGTCTGCCGCCGTGGCCTCAACCATTTTTTCGATAAACCAGTCCGGGAACTGTCCGACAAACTTCTGCATGTCCCAGTAGTCACTCCAGCGATAAATAAGACCATCCCTGACCTCGTGCATACTGGCAAAGGTGTGAGAGGCTGTTTCACCCGAGGTGAACGTCCACGTTTCTGTATGATCCAGAAATACAATATTCCCGTCTGCAGCGATGTTGTGGGTAATCTGTTCCTGTTTCTGCAAATGGTTGAATGCGATTTGTAAGCGTTTTATGCAATTGTCGGGGCCGTGTGCGCCGGGGTCATCGCTGGGGACGTCCCGGTAGTGAATGTCGGGGTGCATGCATTTTTTCATCCCATCCCAGTCCATCCTGCTCAGTGCCAGCCACATGTTTTCTACCACTGCTTTGTTGGCTATCTCAGTCATGTTTGTTTCCAGCTACAAGAAAGGTGGGCGTAACTATGTCATAAATCAGAGCGCAGATGCAGCGCGACTGTTTGCCCGGACTGGTTCTCGCTGAAGTTCAGCTTTACCGTGCCGCGTGGTCCATCGCGCCGCCTGTAATGGCTTCGCAGGGGTCCCCCCGTTCATGGCGCGTGGTAAACACAACGAAGTCGCTGTGGGATGACTGTGACTGGGGGTAATCTGCCGGTGCCGTCAATCCGGGCTCTACCTCCACCATGGAAACCACAGCAATCACTTTCCCGGGCATGATCCTGCGCAAAAACAGGGGGATACCCCTGTCCTTGCGAGCGTGCCCATCGCCCACGATCAATACGCCGCGGGGGCTTGATGCGGCCTGCACCCAGGCCATGTAGGCATCTTTCGCTGTCTGGATTCTGACCATGCCGGGGAGCATGGATTTGGGGAGTTTGCCGCAGTGTGATGCATACATCAGCGCCTCCACCTCAGCCTGTTCACCAGGGCTGAGCGCGTTGTCGGGCTGCAAAACAGCGAGCGCCTCCTCCCCCAGGACCGCGCTGTAGCCGTCCTCCAGCACAGACATGCTTTTGTCAGGGCTGAACATCAGCGGAACGGGTTGCCAGCCTCGATTCAGAACCTGCTGGAAGACTGGCTGGTACAGGGACCAGTCCGGCCAGCCGGAACTCGCCCAACCAACCGCTTCCCCCAACCCCGCAGCATCCTTGGGGTTTGCCTTTACATAAAGCTCCATCGGCCGGGACTGGGCTTCGACAAGCTGCTCGAAGCCCACACTCACCGTATCTGGTGCCCCGGAAAAACCGGCGACCAGCCGGGCCTGCTTGATATGATGTTGTGGATTGTCGTGCACCTCGCCCAGTAACAAATAATCCACTCGGGCAGTAGCGGACGTCAGTTGCTTCAGGTCGATGAATTCGGCATTGCCGGCAGCCCAGATGGAGCCAACCAGCGGGTGTGCCCGGTCGACATTGCTGTTCGTAACAGCTGGCGAACTTGAGCAGGCCTGCAGGCAGGTCAGCGCCACTGCCAGCACAAGGGTGATCAGTAATCGCTGCATGCCTTCTCCGGTGAATTCAACAGTGGGGGCCTACCCGCCTGGCCGGGGCGGGTGACAGTTCGCGGGGAATGCCTAGTCCGTCAACGTCGCGTAAACAGCGCCGCGCATATCATCCCGCATCGGCAGGTAGGTGGCCAGGAACTGAGACATGACAACACCGACCAGCTGGTTTTGCGTATCGACCCAGAAATAGGTGCCCGCCGCGCCTTCCCAGCCAAACTCCCCCGGCGCGGTGAGGCTCATCGCCCGCCCCAGGTCTTGCATGACGCGGCCAATAAGGCAGAAGCCATAGCCCGGAAAGACCATGGGGCCGATGCCCAGCGGCAGCTGTGATTCGGGAATACGGTTGGCAACCATCAGGCGGTGCATCGCGGGTGTCAGCATTACCGTTCCATCGGGTGTCTTACCCGTCAGTAGCATGGTGGCAAATTTGCAGTAGTCGGCGCAGCTTGAAAACAGGCCCAGGCCGCCGCGCAGTGCATTGTGCCCGGGTTGAGAGGGGTAAAATGTCTCTGCGTCGAGCAGAATAAGCTCATGCGGTGGCAGTTCGGCAGGGGTCAGGTCAATGGTCTCAAACCCGTACAAGGGCACCAGTCGATCCTGTTTTTCGGGGGGCACGTAAAACCCGGTATCAGTCATACCCAGCGGGGCAAAGAAAGTCTCTTCCAGCAATGCATCAAGGGTCTGACCGCTTGCCACTTCGAGTACCCTGGCCAATACATCCGTTGCCACCGAGTAGCGCCACTGTGTTCCGGGTTGGAACGCCAATGGAAAGCCCGCGATGGTATCGGCAAACTCCGCGAGGCTTTGCTCTGTTCGTTTGATCAGGTCAATTTCGGTGTATTTGGCTGCCACGGGACAGTTCGGGACAAAGTCGTAACTGAGCCCCGAGCGGTGCGTCAGCAGATCTTCTACTGTGATCGGGCGCAGGGGAGCCTCCGTGCCACCGTCGCACAGCACCCGGGTCGCGGCAAAGGCCGGTATGTACTGCATTACAAAATCGGAAAGGCGCAATTGACCTCGCTGGATAAGGACAAGGGCCATGACGGAAACCACAGGCTTCGTCATGGAATAGATGCGATACAACGCATCATTACCCAAGGGCGATTTCCGGGCCTCATCGGAGGTGCCGGAACTGCCGTTGGCAATGATCTTGCCTGCTTTTTCCACACGCCAGCCGATGCCCGCGTACATGTTCTGATCGGTGTAGCCGTCTGCAATGGCCTGAAGTTGGTTGTTTACTGCGTTCATTGGCTTGGAGTTCCCTGTAGCTGTGTGGGTATGTGCCCGCCGGACAGGCCTTACCTCAGTGTGAAGTCTTGCGGGTCGGGCGCAAGTGTTTGCTGCCACCACTCCCCGTGAGTGCCAGGCCAGTTCTGGGTCACCCTGCCGCTGTCATTCTTGTACCAGCTTTTGACTGACGGAACTCCCCAGGCGCGTTGGCGATTGAGTGCATCGATCTGGTCGTTGTATTGCTCCATGACATCTCTTTTGCACTCTATGGTCTGGTAGCCGTTTTCCAGCTGCAATTTGAGGCAGCCCATAGCGTAGCGCAGCTGGCACTCAACGAAGAAAACAATGCTGGCCCCGACAACGATATTGGAGTTGGGTCCGTAAAGGCAGTAAAAATTGGGGAAGTCCGGGACGACCGTGCCCTTGTACGCCTTGGGGTCTCCACCCCAATGGCTGACAAGGTCGAGGCCATTGCGGCCAACCACCTGCATGGGGATGAGAAACTGGTCGGCCTTGAAACCGGTGCCGTAGATGATGACATCCGCTTCATGCAGCTCACCGTCCTGGGTGAGGACGCCCTCGGGTACAACCCGGGCAATACCGTCCGTCAACAGGTGTACATTGTCGCGTTTCAACGTTGATATCCAGGCGCCGTCATCCAGCACAGGCCGTTTGCCGCCCGGCGGGTACTCGGGAATCAGTTTCGCCATGAGTTCGGTGTCCTCGCCCACCTGCTGCCTCACAGATTCGATCAGGTGCTCCCGCAGCACTTCGTTGGCTGAGCCGATGGTGCCCGGCGGCCCCTGCCAGCCAGGCTCGGAATACATCATTGGCAACAGGCCATCCACCGCCAGGGTGCGGAACAGGTAAAACCGGTACCAGCGTGCATAAAAGGGTATCTCCCGGAACAGCCATAACTCCTGCGGCGACATGGGCTGGTGATACAACTCAGTGGGTAACAGCCACGGCGCAGTGCGCTGGAATACCTTGAGGTCCCCGCAATGGGGTGCGATCTTCGGCACGAACTGCGCTGCACTACAGCCGGTGCCGATGACGATCACCCGCTTGCCTTCCAGCTTGTGCTGGTGCTCCCAGCGCGCGGAGTGAAAGGCGATACCCTCAAAGCTGTCCAGCCCGTCGATGTCTGGCATTTTAGGGCTATTGAGTTGCCCCACCGCGCTGATGACAGTGTCGGCGACGAGTGTGTCCGGCTCGCCTTCGCTCAGCACGTCGACATGCCACCGATTATCCTCTTCATTAAACGTTGCGCACTTCACCTCTGTATTCAGACGCACGTGCTGGCGCAGCTCGTACTTGTCGACAATACGATTGAAGTAAGCGTTCAATTCGGCGCTGCCCGAGTAGTGGCCTGACCACTGGTGGTTGGGTTCAAAAATATAGCTGTAAAGATGATTGGCTGAGTCTACCTGGCAACCGGGATAGGTGTTTTCGTACCATGTGCCGCTCATTTCCGGGTTTTTCTCCAGCATCACAAAAGGAATACCGGTTTGCTTGAGTCGAATCGCGGACATGATCCCGGACATGCCCGTGCCGATAATCACCACCTGAAAGCCCGCGGGGATGGCCTTGGTATCAATGCTGACCTGCCGCGTATCCTCGGCAAACAAGTTCAGCTCCTCCCGCAGGAAGGGTGTTTCCTGCGGTGTCATCTCCTCGCCAGTGATGTAGTTCATGGCGGCCTCAATGTCTTCCGAGGTCGGCTGTTCCAGGGGCGGGCAGCCCTCATCACGGTATTTTTTCAGCGCATCCAGTGCCAGTGCGCGCGCTGTTTTGCGCTCGGCTTCGGTAAGGCCATCCTCTTCCTCGGCAAACATGACGAACTGTGGTTGCAGGCTGGCAAAGTGATCGCGATTGCCGGTGAGGTGCATCAGTGCGGTCATCAACGATGGTATATGGGCGTGTTCCAGCCCCTGTTTTATCTCATCGTCAGATGCCTTTGAAAGGGGTGTCTGCCAATCGCTCATGTGCTTTTCTCTCTTATCGTATTATTTGCCGGGCCACAAAAAGGCTCTTTCAGGAGCCTCAGCATAGCCGGGCTTTTCTTTGGGCGCCACTCCTGCCGGCCCTGGTGAATAGTTTAGCCAGGCGCGGGGAAACCAATCGCCGTGGGGTTACAATGGCCGCTTCTACCTCAACCTCTAACAGGGCTACTCACCATGTTCATTGTTCATCACTACAGCATGTCGCCTTTTTCTGAAAAGCTGCGGCTGATGTTTGGCTATGCGGGAGTACCCTGGCAATCGCTGCCATCGCCGGAAATGCCGCCGCGGCCGAATGTTGACCCCTTGAGTGGCGGTTACCGGCGTATCCCGATCGCCCAGATCGGGGCCGATATATTCTGCGACAGCCGGCTGATCAGTGCTGAAATAGCGCGCGAGTCCGGGAAGGCATCGCTGGACCCCGGTAATGCGACCGATGCAGAGCGGGAGTATGCGGCCCGCCTGGAGGGTGATGTCTTCTGGGCAGCGGTACTGTCGATGGGCGCCGGGCGCTCCATCAAGCAACTACTGCGCAATGTGGGCCTGTGGAAAACCCTGCGATTCATCAAGGACCGAGCCGGCATTGGTCGCGCCGCCAGGGTGGCGCTGCCGTCTGCCCGGCAGGCCGGAGATGGCTTTGCCGAGCATCTCAAGGAACTGGAGCAGCGTCTGCAGGCGGATTTCCTGTCCGGCGAGGCCTGTCCCTCACACCTGGATTTTGCCGCGTATCACACCTTGTGGTTTCAGCGAGTGGTGGGGGAAGTGCCGATGTCATTGACGCTGCCCCGGGTAGAGGCCTGGTACGCACGTATGCAGGCCTTCGGTCACGGCGCGGTCGAAGAGATCTCCCGGCGGCAGGCCTTTGATGCGGCAGTTGAAGCGATACCCCGTGAGATCCCCGCCAGCCATACCCGGGACACCCTGGTAGGAACCGCGGTAACTGTAACTCCCAGTGACTATGCTCTGGAAGGGGTGCAGGGCACGCTGGTGGGCAGCTCGCAAGATCGCTGGGTCGTGGCGCGGCAGACCGGTCAATTCGGGCTGTTGCATGTGCATTTCCCCCGCCTGGGATTTGAGCTGAGTTAGCTTGGGAGTGTTCTTCAATAGACCGGTTGTCAGGGAGGCGTTTGACACCCGGCTATCAGTCTGCCGCTGCAGCTGAAAGGGTCAGGCGGTAGCCGGTAACTGACCGTACCTGGATCTCTTACCCTCAATCAGGTCGCTCTGCTCCAGCAGCATATCGATCAGGAACTCGCGGCACACCCTGACCCTTGCGGTGGCGCGAAGGTCAAGATGGCTGAGCACCCAAAGACCCCAGGTGGAGGGCTGCAGCGGCACGTCGATCCGCCTTAATGCCGGCTCGCTGTCACCGACCAGGCAGGGTATGCGTGCGAGCCCATGATGGTGGGTCAGGGCTGTGACCATGACGCTGATTTCATCCACCCTCAGCGCGAGCATGGCGTCCGGGAAGTGCTGCTCCACCCAGGGGGGGGTGTCCGTGTCGCCATCCCAGAGAACGACGCGGTGCCGATCCTGCGGCTGTCGGAGATACTCCTCGCTGGCGTAAACGCCGTGCTGCATGGAGAGGATTTTGCGACCAATGAGGTAGTCCGGGGGCGACGGCGTAAACCGCAGGGCAATGTCCGCCTGTCGGGCTGCCAGGTCCAGCAACCCGGTGGTGCCGATCAATTCCACCTCAATTCCAGGGTATGCCTGCTGCAGACGATGTATTGCCGGCACCACCATCAGTGACATCAGGTTGGCGGGTGCGGTGAGTTTGAGGGGGCCTGCGAGCTGGGCGTCCATGCCGATAATCTCGCGATTAACCGCCAGTGCCTGCTCCTCCATCACCAGGGCGTGCTCGTAGAGGTTTTCCCCGGCCTGGTTCATGTTGTAACCGTCGGCCGAGTGGTCGAACAGTCTGGCCCCCAACTGGGCCTCCAGGGCATTGATACGACGCGCGACCGTAGTGTGTTTCACGCCCAATACCCTGCCAGCGGCGCTGAGTCGATTCTCCCGCGCCAGGGTAAGAAAAAAACGCAGATCATCCCAATTCAGCTCGGCCACGACCCGACTCCTTCGTCAAAACATACACCACTGATTGTAGGGTGCATATGTGCACACGCAATGTGCTTTTTAGCATCTTTACTGTCAATAAAAGCACATCGTAATGGAGGTGTTGAATGAATCGAACCAAAACTGGAGGACACATTGCCATGAGTATTTTACAACAGCCCATTCTCGTCGCTGCGGCAGCGACCGACAGCTTGCTGGCCCCGGCGCTTGTGTTCACCGCTATTGTGGTAGCGGCGCTATTTGCAATAGCGCTGAGCCCCGGTCTTTCCTGATGGGCGGGGTTCCAGCGGACTCTGGAGGGTAATTGCGCCCCCGGACGCTCCGGGTTAACGCCGGCAAGATCAGGTCTTGCGCACGTAGACAATGAGGGTGGGAAATTTGTTTGCGTCGGTCTGCACGATGAACATAAGCCGCCCATCCGTTGACACCGCGCCATCGGCATCCCTGGTCTCAATCTGGCCGCTCGCCTTCACCAGCATGAAGTTCTGGCCCAGTGAATAGTTGCGGCCACCGGCGGAGTCCAGCAAAACAGCCTCTGCGGTCTGGCCCAGTTTGTCCAGCAACAGCTCCGTGACCGCGGTTACCGGCTGGGTGCTGATCCAGGCGCCATAATAGCTGCCGACCAAATTGCTCACTATCTTATCACCGGAGGTGCGCAGACAGATTGCGGCGCCCTGCAGTGCGGGCGAAACCTGGGTAGCCGTGAAGACACTGCCATCCTGCGACAGGCTGCCCGCGAGCCGCGCACCCGCGTAGTCCAGAATGGTCGTGCCATCCTCGCTCACGCTGTAACTGATGCCGGCCTGGTTGGCGCCGCCTCCCAGTCGGCGGGACAGAACAACCAGGTTGCCCTCGCCCTTGCCGTTCATATTGGCGCGAAAAAACAGCGACTGACCATTGGAAAGAACATGGCCACAATAGTAGGTGCCATTGAATGCGTCCTGGCTGGCATTGCTTTGCTTGGCCATCACGTAAGTGACTGAAATTTCACCGTCGCTGGTATCGGTGTCTGCCAGAGTCAGGAAATCGCCGTTCGCCGTGGCAGCGCCGCCGGGTCCCAGGTTACTACCGATAGGCCCGGTCAGCAGCAGGCCAGTCGGTGTGCGTTGGAAGCGGGCAGGCGAGCGTTCAAAGGCGCTGCGGGTTCCCGCCTGTTGGCTGGTGAAGCGGTAGCTGCCGTTCGCGGAAAACATTGCATCCAGCAGTGCGGCGAAGCCTGTCCTGCCCACCGCTCCAAACTGCGAGGCGGTATACAACGCCGAGTCTGGAGTTCCGTTATCCGGTACAAACACCGCGGTGAGGGGAGGGATTTCCTCGTCCGGGTAGTTTTCATCCCACCAGTCCACCCACTCCTTGTCGTAGTTTTTGATGCAGTTCCGGCCACGTGAACCCTTGGCGCAATTCCCTTCCCAGCGGGCAAACTTCCAGCCCGGACGTGGCAGCGCGCGATAGAGCAGGGACTCTGAGCCCGACACCGTGTTTTCAGTGCAGCGCGGCCAGCCCGCCCTGAACTCTTCCAGAGCGCAGCCGCGCACCCCATTGTTCAGCTCTACGATGTCGCCCTCCCCCTGGATTGCCAGGGGCTGCCTGCATGCAGCTAGAAATGACAAAAGTGAGACTACAGTCAGCGTTCGAAATATTGTCATCCTGGAAGAGCGTGTCCTGTGCCGGGGTCAGCGGGAATGATACCCGACAACGTCGCCGGGACAAATGAACCCGGTGTCGGTTATTCTGATTTGCCTGGCATGCCACGGGTCGATGGACAGCAAGCTGCCCCGACCATGCCGCGGTAGAGCAGTAATAGTCTTACTTGGGGATTTCTATGAAAGCGGGGAAATACCGACATTACAAAGGGGGAGAATACCGGGTGCAGGGAGTGGCCAGACATTCGGAGACCGGAGAGCAGCTGGTGGTATATACACCTTTGTATGGAGAGGGGGGGCTCTGGGTGCGGCCGCTGTCTATGTTTGAAGAAACCGTGCAGCACGCTGGCCAGGAGGTGCCCCGGTTTAAATACACCGGGGCCGATTGAGGGCGGGGCGCCTGCGGTTCAGGCCGGGGCCCGGTGATCCGCGATGATCGACCCGCAGCGGGCAATCTCTTCCTCGTGGGACGCCTCCCGCCAGATTTCCTTCAAAGCGGCGTCGTACCACTCGACCATGGTGGGTAATTGCATCATGGTCTGCTGGTAGGTCTTTGCAACACCGGACAGTGGCAGTTGGTAAGACTCGATACGAAAGACCACGGGAGCAAAAAAAGCATCGACTGCGGTGAATGCGGCGCCAGCCAGAAACGGCCCGCCGAAGCGTTCCAGCCCCTCACACCAGAGTTCATCGAGACGGGCCAGATCCTGCTCCAGACCCTCGCTCACGTCATGGAGCGATATGCGCTGGCCACAGGTCATGCTGCACTCATTGCGCAGGGCGTTGAAACCCGAGTGCATCTCGGCGCTGGCGCAGCGGGCCCAGCTGCGCAGGAACTTGTCCTGCGGCCACACCCCGGGGTGGGATTCCGCCAGGTATTCCGTGATTGCCAGTGAGTCCCATACGACCTGCCCCTCGTCGACCAGGCAAGGTACCTTGGCACTGGGGCTGAATGTGCGAAATGCCTGGTGATTCCCATCGTCGGAGAAGGGATGAACGACCTCGGAAAAAGGAATCTCCAGGGTGCGCAGTAAGAGCCAGGGACGAAGGGACCAGGAGGAGTAGTTTTTGTTGGCGATATGAAGGGTGTACAAGCGAGTTTCCAGTAAGGGCGGGTCGCGAAAAGAGGCCGGGGGATGGGATAGCCCATCAGCCCGGCTCATTGTGCTGCCGGCGATAGCCTACATCATCGACAGTACCGCACGCTCGTGTGACAGCTCCTTGAATCCGTGTATGCCGTGGTAGCGCCCCATGCCGCTATTGTTGACGCCACCAAAGGGCAGGTTGTGTTCGATACAGTGCATCACACAATTATTTACGGTGACGCCGCCGGAAGAGGTGCGCTGCAGCATCTCCTGGACAAACTCCTCACTTTGGGTGAACAGATACAGGGCCAGGGGCTTGGGCTGCTTCTGGATAGCCGACACCGCCTCGTCGATATGCTTGTAGGTAAACACTGACAGAATCGGACCAAAAGTCTCCTCTGACATGATTCGGGCATCCTGGGGGACATCGGTGAGCAGAGTGGGGTGAATGGAGAGGTTTTGCGGGTCAACCTCGCCACCAAATAGCACTTGCGCGCCCCTTTCCCGGGCGTCGTCGATATACCCACGGACCCTGTCAAAGTTGCGCTGGTCAATGATTTTGCCCTGCTCGTCGGCATCGAGCTCGCCATCGCGGTAGAACATGGCCTGGTAGGTGGCCTTTACCCCGGCCAGAAATTCGTCCTTATGTTCCTCGGCAATCCAGATATTTTCCGGGCAAAGGCAAACCTGCCCGCTGTTCATATTGCGTATCGCGGCGATTTTTGCCGCGGCATCCGCTATGTCAGCGGTGCGGTCGATAATCACGGGGTTTTTGCCGCCCAGCTCCAGCGTCACCGAGGCGAGGTGTTTGGCCGCCGCCGCCATCACCAGTTTGCCGACGGCAGGGCTGCCGGTAAAAAATATGTGGTTGACGGGCAGCTCCAGCAACTGGTTCGCGAGGTCGACGCCACCTTCAAATACCGCAATCTCGGCCGGGTCAAATACCTCTCTTATGATCTCGGCGGTGACCTTGCTTGTCTCCGGGGCCATCTCATTCGGTTTTACGATGGCGCAGTTGCCGGCGGCGATAATGGGTACAAGCGGCTGGAAAACCAGGTTAAACGGGAAGTTCCACGGCCCGAACAACAGCACAATGCCCCGCGCTTCATAGGACAGCCAGGCGCTGGCATCGGCAAATTGCTCTGAGGTCTTGATCTCTACAGGACTCATCCAGTCGGCCAGGTTCTCGATCGCGTCGTCCAGATCGACGTAGCAAAGTGACAGCTCCAGGCCCGCCGCGGAATCGTTTTTGCGCAGATCCGCATAGAGCGCCTTTTTAACGTCCGCCTCACGCGCCTGTATCGCTGTCTTGAGTTTCTTCAGGGTTGCGATGCGCTGTTCGACCGTCGAGCTTTTTACCTGCCATTGGTGATTGTATTGCAGGTCAAAAATCCGGGCTGGCTCGTTGTTTTCCACTTTCTTGAGTTGCGGTTCCATAGTGAATTCCATTCAAAGGTGGTAGGGGAGCAAAAAGATCTGTCTTTAGTGAACGCAACCAGTATAGAACAAGATCACCGGCGCCGGGGCGGGCTTGGACCTGTTGCCGGGTGAATGAGGGCGGGTGGGGCCGCGGGTACTGGTAAACAGGCGGGGGCGGTCCCGCCACTGCCTGGGTCAGTTGCGCTCTATCACATCGAAACTTATCGGCATCGATTTGATTCCATTGATAAAATTGGAGCGCAGCCAGGAAATGTCGCCGTCCATGCGCGGGTTCCTGATGCGGCCGAGTATTTCCTCGAAGATGACTTTCAATTCCAGCCTGGCCAGGTGCGAACCCAGGCAGAAATGTTCACCAATGCCGAAGGCACGGTGGCTATTCTTCAGTTCTTCGCGCTGGGCGCGGGTAATATCAAAGCGGTCGCTATCGCTGAAAAAGTCCTCGTCGGCGCTGGCGGCACCATAGTACATCTGGATCTTGTCCCCTTTCTTGATCAGCTGCCCGCCAACCTCAACATCCTCGGTGGCTGTACGTCGAAAAGCGATTACCGCAGGGTTGTAGCGCAGGAACTCCTCGATAGCGCCTTCGAGTAGATCGGGGTTGTCCGCCAGCTGCTGGTATTGGTCGTGCTCGATCAGGAGTCGCATACCGTGGCCGGTGACGGTGCGCGTGGTTTCATTGCCGGCGACGATCAGTAGCAAAAAGAAGTAACAAAACTCTTCATCGGTGAGGGGTTCGTCCTCCACGGTGCCGTTGAGCAGTACGTTGACGATGTCATCTTTGGGGTTGGTGCGTTGTTCCGCAGCCAGTTCCTGGGCCATCATGAACATCTCCATCATGGCCATGGTGCCTTCTTCCTGGGTTGTGGACAGGTCCGGGTCATCCATGCCAATCATGATGTTGGTGAGCTCGAACAGCCGTCGCCGCTTGTCCAGTGGTACTCCCATCAGCTCGCAAATGGCAATCAGTGGCAGTTCCGCGGCGATGTCCTCCACAAACTCACAGCGGCCGTCTGCCACTGCCTTGTCGAGGATCTCCTTGGCAATTTCCCTGAATCGCGCCTCGTAGGAGTCCACCACCCTCGGGGTAAAGGCATTGCGCACCAGGCGGCGGTACTTTATGTGCTTGGGTGGGTCCATGTTGATGATCTGCAGTCGCATCATGGCGAGCATTTCGTCATCCTGCTCGTGCAGGAAGCAGGTCTCGAGCTCCGATGAAAACAGCAGCGGGTTCTTCGAAATGAAGTCCAGGTCCCGACGCCGTGTTACTGCCCAGAAACCGCGGTTCTGGGCGGGGTCCTCGTGCCAGTAGACGGGCTGGGAGTTGCGCAGGTACTTGAAAGTTTCCCTGGGCATGCCGCCCGAGTAGGTTTCTGGTGCAGTGAGGTCAAACACAGGACAGCCGGACATTGAAAGTGCTCCGTAAGTAAAGAGGCAGGGTTGTGTCAGGCCCATGGGGGGCGGTCGGTTCACGGGCCTGCAATCGGGAAACTATAAACCAGTAAACGGCACAGCAACAGGTAGCCTGGTACTGATAGCTTGACCGCAGGTTAAAGATTTTCCCGCAGTGCCCTGGGCCAGGGGATGTCAATCCGGGTCGAAATGCCAGCGGTGGCCGCCCCGCTGAAAGTCAGGGGTGAGACTGCATGAATTGCTGAATCATTGCGACCAGTACTTCCGGGGCATCTTCCTGGCAGAAGTGTCCAACCCCCGGCAGTTCTACAATAGGGGCGCCGGGGAACAGGCCGCGAAAGTCGCTCATTGCCCATCCCGGGTCTATCGCCCGGTCTTCCAGGCCGTAGGCCAGCATCGCGGGGATGGCTGTTACCGCTTCCAGGTTGCCGGTCTCAAGCCCGGCCACGACATATTCCTGGAATCTGGAGTAATGGACATCCAGCGGGAACTCTATCCCGCCGATACAGCTGTCCCGGTCAGGGAAGGGCGCTGAGTAAGCCCGAATCCAGGTATCGTCCACGGCGGCAGTGTTTTGAAAGCCGACGATTTTCATTACCGACAGCACTGTGGAGCCAAGCTCGCCCAGGATGCCGCGCAGTGTGCCCGCCTCCTCATGCTTTTCTATCCATTGAAACCAGGCTGTCTTCTCGGCCGGGGGCGTACCTCCGCCATAACCGAAGAGCGTGTTCATCAGGGCCAGCCGCTTTACCCTGTCCGGGTGCCTGATGGTGTAGGCCCCGGTGATAGGGCCGCCCCAGTCCTGGCAGACGAAGGTAATATTCTCCAGCGCCAGGTCATCGATGAATTTCTCCAGGTTCTCCACGTGGGACTTCAGGGTATACACGCGGTCCTGGGGCGTCTCGGATTTACCAAAACCCATGTGGTCCGGAACGATGACGCGATAGTGGCGGGACAGCGCAGGGATAAAGTTGCGATAGAGGTAACCCCAGGTGGGCTCTCCATGGAGGCAGACGATGGTCTCGGCGCCCTTTGGCCCCTCATCAACATAGTGCTGCTTGAACCCCGCTGCATGTGAAAAGTGGGGTTTGAATGGCCAGGTTCCGTCGAAGGTCTCGTTGGCATGTATCATACGTCGTAACTCGCAGTGATGTGTGGTCACCAAGTATAGGAAATATTGTCAGGGTCGAATCAGCACCCGGGAAAAAGACAGGTGGGTGGCGCTGTGCGCGTCGGTGTGCGCCGTATCAGTGAGCCTTGTTGGTCCTTGTAGTGATTCTGAACTAGCATGCTGGTTCCACTTGCTGCCCCGAGGCACCGCTTGCCAGATGAAGCTACCCGTTAGAAGTCGCGTCTATCAATGTCACCATTTCGACAGTAACCGCTGGAACTACCTGGACCACCGAGACAATGATATTGTCATCGCAACATCCTACAAGGCCGGCACGACCTGGGCCCAGGGGATAATTGCCAACCTTCTTTTCCCCGATGGCAACTTCCCCGCGCCACCGGAGGCACTGTCTCCCTGGCTGGATATGCGGCTTGTGCCCCTTGAGCTGGTGCTGGGTGCCCTGGATGCGCAGCAGAACCGGCGTTTCATAAAAACCCATTTGCCCCTGGATGGGATGCGTTACGAGAAAGACGTCAAATACCTGTATGTGACCCGCGATGGACGCGATGTATTCATGTCGCTGTGGAACCATTTTCGCAATATGACACCGGAATTTGTCGGCCTGCTCAATGCGATTCCCGGGCGGGCAGGGCCGGAATTTCCCACAGCACCAGAGGATATTCACGATTTTTGGAGCGGGTGGGTAAGCAAAAGCCTGTTTGAGAATGAGGTCGGGGGCTGGCCTTACTGGTCCCATTTGTCCAATGTGCAATCCTGGTGGGACTACCGACACCTGTCCAATATACGGCTGGTTCACTACAATGATTTACTCGCCGATATTGAATCCCAGATGCGTGGGATTGCCCGTTTTCTTGAGATAGACGTACCCGAGTCAGCGTGGCCTCGAATAATTGAAGCGGTTTCCTTCGGAGAGATGAAGGCCCGGGGTGACCTCTATGTGCCCGGTGGTGGCGTTTTCTGGAAGGGAGGTGCCGAGACTTTTATGAATAAAGGCATCAATGGCCGCTGGAAAGACGTCCTGACTGAGGGTGAACTGGCTCAGTATGAGTCAGCTTGCGAGCGGGCGCTCTCGCCTGATTGCAGGGAATGGCTTGCGACCGGTGGGCCGTGTCCGGGCGCAACCGATTAGCGGGCTTGCCGCTTTACCTTCGCCCACGCTGGTCTATGCTTGCTGAACCGTTTTTCAGGAGGAAGCACTATGAACGACATCAGTATTCCTGAGTACCTGCCCGACTGGATCAAGGATCACATTGCTATTTATCTCAAGGACGGGGAGGCAGGACACTATTGGGACGCGTCCCAGGGCGGCGGCGAGGGCATGCTCACCACCTTGTTGCTCACCACCACCGGCCGTAAATCCGGAAAACGCCTTGTCCTGCCGCTCATCTACAGACCGACAAGCGATGGCGGCTATTGTGTGATCGCCTCCAAGGGCGGAGCGCCGGCGAACCCGGCATGGTTTCTCAATCTCGAGGCGAGTCCTTCGGTCCAGATTCAGGTGGCAACGCAAAAATATGATGCGGTAGCCAGGGTGGCCCAGGGTGAGGAACGAGAACGGCTTTGGCAGCTGATGGTTGACTACTACGCACCCTATACGGATTATCAGGCCGCAACCGAGCGACAAATCCCGGTCGTGGTGCTGGACCCGGTTTGAGGTGCGACATACAGGAGATGATAGTGTGAATGATGAGCGAGACCGGACGCTGAAAGAGCTGGCCGGTGTATGGCGCCTGGTGTCATCCGAGTTCAGGACCTCATCCGGCGAGGTGGTATACCCGCTCGGTGAAGATGCGCTTGGCCAGGCGATTTTTACTGATTCGGGATATTTGTCCGCACAGCTTATGCGTTCCGGAAGGCCGAACTTTGCCTCGGGTGATCAGGCAGGCGGAACACCGCAAGAAGTTCAGGCTGCATTGCAGGGCTATGCGGCGTACTACGGCCGCTGTGAACTGGATGTGGAAAACAGGACTATTACCACCACGGTCGAAGGCAGCCTCTTCCCGAACTGGGTTGGCAGCCGCCAGTTGCGCTATTACGAGCTGTCTGCAAAGCAACTCGTGTTAAGAACGCCCCCCATAGCCTTTGGTGACAAGGAGTTTACCGGCGTACTGAATTGGGAGCGTGTGTCGGGATACTAAACCAGCCAGGCTTGCTGCTACCTGCGGTGGACGGGTATTGATTTGGGCTAACTATTCCAACTTTTGTCAGGTTTTACGGTGTTTAGCCTTCATGGCTGGGCTACAATCGGGTCGGGCATAAAAAAGACGTAGTGACGTGAAATTTCTATCGGGGCTTATTTTCAGTGTGTTCTATTGCTGCGCCATGCACGCTGTGGCTGATGCGGATATTGCTGTGCCTGGCAAGAGTGCTTCCGCCGCTGAGATTCCCGCGCAACAACCTTCAATGAAGATATTCAAGTACCGCGACAGTAACGGCGTTCGTGCTTTTTCCGACCGGGCACCCTCCGGCAGGCGATACGAGGTTATCCAGCTGTCCTGTTTTGCCTGCAATCTCAGGTCCAGTGTCGACTGGCACAGTATTCCGTTGAAGCTCGATGCTTTTACCGCGGCTATCGATTCCGCGTCACGGCAGTATCGCGTGGACCCGGCCCTGATACGTGCGGTAATTCACGCCGAATCGGCCTTCAAACCCTCGGCAAAGTCCAAGAAAGGAGCCCTTGGGCTGATGCAGTTGATGCCTGACACGGCCAAGGATATGGGCGTCGATAATGCCCTTGCGCCAGAGGAAAACATTCGCGGCGGTGTTCGTTACCTCGCCTGGCTGCTGGAGCAGCACGGCGGTAATACCCTGCTTGCGACGGCGGCTTATAACGCCGGGCCCGGCGCGGTAAGGCGGTACAAGGGAATCCCCCCTTTTGAAGAAACTGAAACCTATGTCAAACGGGTAAGGATTCTTCACAGTCGTTATAGAAATGCGCTGGTTGCCAATACTTCCGGTCGCAGTGTGTCCCTTACCGCTTCTTATTAATCTCCGCGGTACCTGCCTGGGCTGGCAGTCCTGCCTCCGTTAACCCCCTCAAACTAAAAAACACCTGTAGGGCTTAAAATCCTCTCTGGCTGGCCTGGGCCTGCTAAACTCTTCGCGTGTTTACGCCGCACAATTGATACAGGGAGAAGTATATTGTCGTCAACACTGGAATGAAAAGTTGTGGTGGGTCCCGGTGGTGCCAGCGGCATCGGTGGGGCTGTTGGCAATAAATTCGTAGCCGAGCGTGCCCGGGTCGTTATTACCGATATGCAGGGCGTGGAGGAGGTGGATGCTGTCGATCTGGCCTGCCACGCCGATACACAATAGCTGATACACAGAGCGCGTTATCGCTTGCAGGATAGCGCGACGGAATCTCAAAGCGGGAAACATCATGGATCGTGAGCTGGATAAGCTGCAGAGCTTTGTACTGACCTTTCTGGAGTACAGCACGCTGGCTCTGGCTTTTTTACTGGGTATTCTGATTCTGGCTGTTATTTACATGTACATCGCTGATGTAACGCAAACCAGGCAAACCATTCGCCGCAATTACCCGGTGATTGGCCGATTTCGATATTTCTTCGAGCATATGGGCGAGTTCTTCCGCCAGTACATGTTCTCGCAGGATCGGGAGGAGTTGCCTTTTAACAGGGCCCAGCGTTCCTGGGTTTACCGGGCGGCGAAGAATATAGACTCCACGGTGGCGTTTGGGTCTACTCACCCCCTCAACCAACCCGGTGATTTTGTTTTCCTCAATGGCCTGTTCCCACCTCTGGAAGAAGAGGTTAAGCCACGCAGTGCAATAAGCTTTGGGGAGGGATACGCAAGGCACCCTTACAGTACCACTTCCTTTTTCAACATTTCTGCCATGAGCTTCGGGGCTTTGTCTGCCCCCGCGGTGCGGGCACTGTCAAAGGGCGCCAGGCAAGGAGGCGTTTGGCTCAATACGGGAGAGGGCGCATTGTCTACCTTTCATCTCGAGGGCGGCTGCGATCTCGTTTTCCAGATAGGCACCGCCAAGTACGGCGTGCGCGATGAACATCATCAGTTGAGCGATGAGAAGTTAAAGGCCATTGCCGGTCATGAACAAGTGCGAATGTTTGAAATCAAGCTGTCACAGGGGGCAAAACCCGGCAAGGGAGGCATATTACCGGGCGCGAAGGTCACCTCGGTTATCGCGAGTACCCGTGGCATTCCGGAGGGCGAGGACTCCCTGAGCCCCAACCGCCACCCGGACGTTCACTGTATCAATGACCTGCTCGACATGGTTCACCGTATCCGTGAGGTGACCGGCAAGCCGGTGGGGATCAAGGCAGTGATTGGCAACTCGGACTGGCTGGACGACATGTGCCTGCACATTCATCAGCGCGGTCTGGAATACGCACCGGATTTTTTTACTGTGGATAGCGCTGACGGCGGTACCGGGGCCGCACCGCAGAGCCTTATTGACTATATGGGGTTGCCTGTCCAGCGCAGTCTGCCGCTGCTGGTTGACAAGCTGGTAGAGCATGGTCTGCGTGAACGAATACGGGTTATCGCCTCCGGCAAGATGATCAACCCCGCGGGTGTGGCTGCCGGCCTGTGCCTGGGCGCGGATTGCGTCAATTCAGCCCGGGGCTTCATGTTTGCCCTGGGCTGTATTCAGTCCCTGCAATGTAACAAGAACACCTGCCCCACGGGAATTACCACCCATGATGAAGACCTGCAGCATGGGTTGGATCCCACTAACAAGGCGCAACGGGTGGCCAGCTACGCGAACAACCTCATGCACGAAGTGGAGGTGATATCCCATTCCTGCGGCGTGGCGGAGCCACGTCTGCTCAACCGGGGCCATGTGCAGATGGTCAGTGCACGCGGCGTTCCGGAACCCGTTTGATTGTTGCTGTGTCTGGCGCTCTGGCAGCTCCGTTGGGCCGCCGGTTTTGCGAGCTCACTCAACCCTATGCAGGGCGCAAATCTTATTCCCTGAAGGGTCGCGCAAATATGCCAGGTATAACTTTCCGATTGAGCCTTCACGCACTCCCGGGGGCTCTTCGCAGGCGGTGCCGCCATTGGCCAGCCCGGCCGCGTGCCAGGCATCTGCTTCAGCTGGGCTCGCGGCGGCAAACCCGACCGTGCAGCCATTGCCGTGGCTGGCGGCCTCGCCATCTATTGGGCTGGTAATAGCGAAGATGCCGGTAGGTGTGAAGTAAAAGCAACGCCCCTTGTCGTCGAATACGCCTGGTTCGTGGCCCATTGTACCGAGTACGGCATCGTAAAAATCTTTCGAGGTTTGAACATCGTTCGCGCCAACCATGACATGACTGAACATTGATAGTCTCCTGGTGTGTCTGCAAAAAGCCCACCATACTTGCCTGTGTCTGACAGAGCAACTAGTCTGCGGCGCGGGTCAGCAAATCGGGCCAGCCGCCGCCAGACTTATATCCACAGCAACCGTCGTGTCAGGCCTGGCATAATATTTCATGCGAGGCTTACACCATGCAAAATAATGCAGAACGCGCAAAGGACCTTCTTCCCGCCATCATTCTTACTATCCTGAGTATGATTCAGGCGCTGGCCCTGGAGTTGTTCTGGAGCAAGATACAGGACAGCGGGTTTCTTTGGCAGGGCGGGATGGACGCCATCGTCGGTTGGTAACCACTGTGTATTTGCCGCATAAAAGCGTTGAAAATTCACAAACTGGCGTGGTCCGGGGCGTGTTCACAAGCGTATCAGGCCATAGAGGAGTAATATTCGGTAATTCCACGCCAATTCTCACCGGCCAGGCACTCACCACTTAGCTGGTCTGGCTTGTTCCCGGGTAATCATTCATGTCGAAAAATCTGGTTTCCGCATCGATCGTTGTAGTCGGCCTGCTGCTATGGCTGGGGTCGGGGCTGTTTCTTGGTGAGAGTGCTCCCGGGGAGCACCCCACGATTGCCGTTCAGCAGCAGTCCGTTACAGGTACTCGCGACAGTGCAAAGGCCAGAGTGCGCGCGGAGGTGATCAAGTCCCAGGCGCGAACCCGTTTCCTGGTTTTGCGGGGCAGAACACAGAGCAAGCGTGTTGTAGACGTCAAGGCCGAAATCGCCGGCAAGGTGGTGTCCCGTCCGGTGGAGCGAGGAACCCGGGTCGAGGAAGGTGATGTGCTGTGCGAGGTGGCGGTCGATGATCGTGCGGCTGCAGTGTCAGAGGCTGAAGCGGCACTGGAAGATGCCAGGATTGAATACCAGGGCATTCTCAAGCTCAAGGAGCAGGGCCTGCAATCAGAGACGGCAATAGCCGGTTCCGCTGCCAGGCAGGAGACGGCACGGGCCCAGTTGCGGCGCCAGGTTCTCAATCTGGAGCGAACCCGCATTACGGCGCCATTCGGCGGCCTGGTGGAAGACCTGCATATGAATGTCGGTGATTACGCCATGCCGGGCGCCACCTGTGCGACGCTTATTGATCTTGATCCCATGTTGATCAGCGCCGATGTGACCGAGGCGGAGGTAGAGAGCCTTGGCCTGGGCGACAGGGTGTCGGGTCTTACCAGTGTGGGCAGGGAGATCGAGGGCGTGGTCACCTTTGTCGGCAAGCAGAGTGACCCGGTCACACGAACCTACCCGGTAGAAATTACCGCTGAGAATGCGGATTACAGTATTCGATCGGGCCTTACGGTGAGAGTGCGCATCGGTCTTGGGGAGGTGCAGGCACACCAGATATCACCGGCTCTTTTCACGCTCAATGACCAGGGTGGTATTGGTGTACGCACACTGGACAAGTCGGGTCGAGTGGAGTTTCACGCCATACGCATTATTGAGGACAGCCCAGAGGGTGTGTGGGTCACCGGCCTGCCAAAAACAACCCGGTTGATAACGGTCGGACAGGAATTCGTGGCGGCCGGCGAAATGGTTGAGGCCGTGTACTCCGATGACCGCGGCGCTAAAGTAGCCCAGCCATGACATCGATTATCGATTCGGCGATCGGCCGAACCCGCTCGGTCATGTCGCTGCTGGCAGTGATTGTGGTCGCCGGGCTCCTTGCCCGCGCCGCCCTGCCTATTGCCAACGACCCGCACATTGAGTTGCCCTATTTCTATATAGGCGTGATGCACGAGGGTATTTCGCCGGAAGATGCCGAACGCCTGCTGGTCCAGCCCATGGAAATCGAGCTGCGTAAGCTCGAAGGGGTAGTGGAACTCAAATCCAGCGCCTCAGAGGGTATGGCCTCGTTTTTTGTAGAATTTGATGTCTCCCAGGACCTTGGCGAGGCCCTAAGCGATGTACGCGAGGCGGTAAACCGGGCCAGGGCGGAAATGCCCGGCACAGCGGAAGAGCCTTTTGTAGAGGAGCTGAGCGTTGACGACTTCCCTATCTTGCGAGTCAACCTGATCGCAGAAAATGCCAGTGAGCGCAGCGTTTACCAGAGCGCATTGAAGCTGCGGGATGATATTGAGTCCATCCCCTCGGTGCTGTCCGCCGATATGCAGGGTCACCGGGAGGAGTTGCTCGAGGTCATTATCGACCCGGATGCACTCACGGCCTACCGTATTTCAAGTGAGGAGTTACTGGCGACACTGCAGCGCAATAATCGCCTGATACCCGCGGGCAGTATTGATACCGGCAAGGGGCGCTTTTCTGTCAAGGTTCCCGCCGTGGTCGAGGAGGCCGCGGATATCATGGATCTGCCGATACGCAGTTCGGGAGATACCATAGTCACCTTGCAGGACGTGGCGACTGTGCGCCGCACGTTCAAGGACCGCACCAGCTATGCCCGGTACAACGGTCGCGGCACAATTTCGATTGAAGTGGTGAAGCGCGCGGATGCGAACGTTATCGACAGTGTTGACGCAGTGATGGCGGTGGTAGAGGCGGCGCGCCCCAGGATCCCTGCCGGTATAGAAGTTGTCGTGTCGCAGAACCAGGCGGAATTTGCCGCCCTGCAGGTATCCGAACTGGAGGGCAATATACTCACCGCGCTGGCACTGGTAATGGTGCTGGTGGTGGCAACCATGGGGTTCAGAAGCGGCGTTATTGTCGGGCTGGGAATACCCGTTTCACTGCTGTTCTCCATCATCATCATCCACCAGCTGGGCTATACCTTCAATTTCATGGTGATGTTCGGCATGTTGCTGGGGCTTGGTATGTTGATTGACGGTGGCATCGTCGTCACCGAGTATGCCGACCGGATGATGGGTGACGGAATGGATCACAAATCCGCCTATTCCGAGGCGGTGCGGCGTATGTTCTGGCCGGTTACGGCATCGACGGCGACTACCCTGGCGGCCTTCCTGCCACTGGTGTTCTGGCCCGGTATCTCCGGCCAGTTCATGGCTTATCTGCCGGTGACCGTGTTTACCGTGCTGACGGGCTCCCTGCTCTATGCCCTGCTGTTTGGGCCTGTCCTGGGGACCCTCTTTGGCAGACCCTCAGCGCACAGCCGCCAGACCGCGGAGGCCATGCACCTGCTGGAGACAGGAGATCCCACCCTGTTGAAAACGCCGACCGGGCGCTATGCCCGGTTCCTCACCCGGGTCTGTTCCCGGCCGCTATTTTCCCTTGGGGTTATTATGGGGGTCCTGGGGTGTATTTTCTGGGCTTACGGCAAGCTCAGTGTGGGTACCATATTTTTCTCGGATGCCGACCCACAGTTTGTCCAGGTATCGATACTGGGGCGCGGTAATTTTTCCGCCAGCGAGGTCAATGAACTGGTGCTCGAAGTGGAGCAGGAGGTCTTGCAGGTACCCGGCATACGGTTCGTTAACAGCCGAACCCTGTTACCGGGCGGGGATGGTGGCTCCAGCGCCAGTTCGGATCGCATCGGGTCAATATTCCTCGAGCTATACCCCGAGTCAGAACGCTCGATGAAGGGCAATGACATCATGCGCGATATCCGCCGGCGCACCGACCACCTGGCCGGGATTAGAGTGGAGTTATTGCCCCTGGAACAGGGCCCGCCGGTCGGTAAGCCTATACAGATCGAGTTGACTTCCCGCGATCGCGCATTACTTGAGCCCGCCATGGCTGAAGTGCGAGCCTACCTGGATACCCTGCCGGAACTGCAGGATATTGACGATACCGCGGCACTGCCCTCCATAGAATGGCGCCTGGAAGTTGACAGGGCCCAGGCGGCTATTTACGGCGCCGATGTGTCCTCTGCCGGCATCGCCGTGCAATTGGTTACCAATGGCATCAAGGTCGCGGAATACCGCCCCGATGGCGCTGACGATGCGGTCGATATAAGAGTGCGCTATCCCCGCGAAGACAGGGGTATCAGGGCCATGGATGAACTCCGGATCAGCACGAACCAGGGCATGGTGCCCCTGAGCAATTTTGTGAAAATGGCGCCTGCTCCCGGGGTGGACACATTCAGGCGCGTGGATGGTATTCCGGTTGAATTGATTCGGGCGGACGTGGTGGATGGCGTGCTGGCGGATGCGATGGTCGGCCAGATCGATGCCTGGTTAAGGCAGCAGGACTTTGACTCGGCCATTGAAATCCGGTTTCGCGGCGCCAACGAGGAACAGGCGGATTCCCTGGCCTTTGTCGGGGTGGCATTTATGTTGGCCCTGGCGCTGATGTTTATTTTACTGGTGACGCAATTTAACAGCTTCTACCAAAGTGCACTGATTATGCTTGCGGTGATCATGTCGACCGCAGGTGTACTGTTGGGCCTGATCATTCTGCAACGGCCCTTCAGCGCCTTGCTCACCGGTATCGGCGTGGTCGCACTGGCTGGCATCGTGGTAAACAATAACATCATATTGATAGACACTTTCAACCGGGTACGCCGTCTGCACCCGGAGCTGGGCACGCGGGCGGTGATCGTCAGGGCAACGGCACAGCGCTTGCGTCCTGTGTTGTTGACCACCGTCACCACCGTTTTCGGGCTGCTGCCGCTCGCAGCCGGATTATCCGTGGACCTCGTGTCTCGCACGATTACCGTAAACGGGGAAATGGCGCTATTCTGGGCTCCGCTGTCCCAGGCAATTGTATTCGGCCTGTCCTTTGCGACTTTTCTCACACTGATCGCCACGCCTGCCATGCTGGCACTTCCGGTCGCTATCCGGGATCTGCTGGTCAAGTACAAGAAGTCAACACCACAGAAGATGCAGGGGCGGCCGCACCAGCCGGGCAGCTAGCGCATCCGGGCCATGGCCTAGATGCGGGGCCCCAGGTCGAGTCCGTCTCGGAAGCACCCGTCTTCATCCAGTACCCCATCGACATATTCGCAGGGCCATATCCAGGGCCCATCGGGTCCTCCCTCCTCGGTGTATTCATTGGTGGTGCCCGGAACGGCAACTCGCGCATAGGCATAGCCATAGCGCACAATCCCTTCCACAAAAACATAGACGTAGCGCCAGCCTTCAATAGAATTGGGCGATGCCGGTGCAAATACCTCGTAGAACCCCTCTTGAACGCCTGCCACCCAGTTGCGAATTTCCCAAACACCGTCCGGGTAGTCGTTGGTACTTTCTCCGTCCAGTAGTCCATCCTCGTAATTTGAGACCCTGACAACGGGCTCTCCATCCCACAGATCCGAATCGGTGTAGTCGTAGGCTGTGTGTTTGCCCTGCAGCATGCCGGCCTGCCATTGTGCGACCAGCGTCAGGCGCCCCTGTTCGTCGTAGGTTCTCTGGGTGCCGTTGTACTTCCCGTTTACGTATGAGCTCGCTTCCTGAAGTGTTGTCCCATCCTCATGGTAGCGCTTGGCCATCCCCTGCATGCGACCCTGGTCCCACGCGATAATGCTGACCAGCTTGCCATTCTTGCGGCTTTCAACCGGCCCCTGGTAGGCCGGTTCCGGCTTGTCAGGCACGGTGCATTTCCGGCCCTCTTCGGTGAGTATGTTCTCGAAAATATCAGAGGTCTCACTGCGCGTCAGCTCGCATGTGCCCTCGGCAAATAAGGGCATTAGAAAGAATACTTCATCGGATTCGAGGACCTGTTCAAAGGCGGGCTTGCCTGCGAAAAAAACCGTGGACAAGCGGCAACTGCCATAGGTGTCAGCGCAGAAAAAACGGTCCCCTCCCTTCCAGCGCCTGAAGTAGTAGCCCGGGGCGGGCTGCGCCAGGAAAGTTTCATCGAAGTGCACGTCTACAACATCAATGGTGCATTTTTGACCCGACGCACAGCGGTAGGCGCCTGATTCGGAGGCAACCCCGCCGCCTTCCGGGACGGTGATGCGAAGTTTACAGCCGGCTATAGCCAGAAGCAGCGCCACCAAACATACGCTGCGGACCGGAGTATTCGTTGTGAGCCACGTGAACATGACTATTCCCCCTGGTTACCACACTCCCAAGCATGAAAATTATGCTCATCTATAAGAAATCTAGTTGAGCATGTTGCTGCGGGCTAGCGGGAGGGACTGAAGTGTTAGAATTTTTTGAGGTATTTTGGGTGTTATCTATGCTTTTTCGGTCTTAAAAAGAACAAAAGTTAGCTGTTAAAGGCAGCTTGCGAGAAATATTGTGCTGACCCGCCGGATATCAGCGGGTTCAGGGGGCGGTGGGGCTAGAGAGTCGCAGTAAGTGGCCCGCATCATCGCTCTTGCCATCCTGCAGCAACCACAGAGCCCCATCAGGACCTTCTCCCACGGCGCGAATGCGCTCTGTCATGGGAAAACGCTCCGCTTCGCTGGCCCGAGTCCCATCCATGTTGACCCTGATAACTGCGCCGGATGACAGACCGCCGATAAATGCGTTGCCGCGCCACTGTGGGAATTGATTCCCGTTATAGAAGATCAGGCTGGAGGGTGAGATTGCCGGTATCCAGGTGACGGCCGGCGCGTTGAATTCCGGACGCGTGTCGTGGTCCGGAATTTCGGTACCGTCATAGTGGTCACCATTGGACACTATGGGGTAGCCGTAATTGGCCCCTTTTTCTACCAGGTTGAGCTCGTCGCCATGCAGGGGGCCCATCTCCAATACCCACAAGCGACCCTCCTGGTCGAAGGCCAGGCCCAGCGGGTTGCGGTGGCCAAGTGACCAGATCTGTGCCGTTACGCCCCCTTCCGTTGCGAAGGGGTTGTCTGAGGGAACGGTACCATCATCATTCAGGCGGATGATTTTGCCGAGATTGCCTTGCATGTCCTGAGCCGGGTCGAATTTCTGGCGTTCACCAGAGCTGATGTAGAGGTAGCCGTCGGGCCCGAAGGCGATGCGGTGTCCGTAGTGACCCTGGCCACTGACCTTTGGAAACTGGCGCCAGACAGTTTCTACATCGGTTAGCTCGGCAGGTGTCTTGTCCAGTGTCAGTTGGCCGCGGGCGACAACCGCCCCTGAACCTCCGTCTCCGGACTCGGCGTAGCTGATGTAAACAAGCCTGTTATCGGCGAAATCGGGGTGCAGCACAACATCGCCAAGCCCACCCTGCCCGCCGAAATCGACCTCCGGAATCCCTGCCACCTTGCTGGAGGTGCCATCGGAGGCCATCAGCAGGAGATCGCCCCGCTTTTCAGTGACCAGCAGGCGGCCATCCGGCAGGAAGGCCATCGCCCAGGGTTTTTCGAACTTGGCAACCTCCGTCACTTCAAAAGCATCGTTTTGTGCTGTCGAGGAGCAGGCTGAAACGAACAGCAGTGCAGCGAGCACCACCGGTGAGAGGGTGCGGATGTTCATAGTAGAGCGCTTTAGCCAGGCCCCGCTCTTGTTTGGCACGAATGGCATATCAGTTCCTGTGTCTGTGCGCGTGCTACCGGCGGGCAGGTCATGCGGTAGTCGGGCAAGCAATGTAAAGGTCTAACGCTCCATACGCAAAGAATAGGGATCTGGCTCAATATCCAGTGAGACTGCGCGTTTTTATTGCGGCGCCCGGGCTTGAATCTGGCCGCCGCAGCGGGCTGTTGGGCAGGGCTTTGCGAATCAGCCCCTGCGAAAGCTGTATGTCACGGGCATTGATTTCAGGCCGCCGACGAAAATGGCCTCTACCCACTTCGGGTCCTCGTCAAGCTCGATGTGCTCAAGGCGCGGCAGCAGCTCGCGAAAGAACATTTCTACCTCCAGTATGGCAAGGTGTTGGCCCAGGCACATGTGGCCACCATAGCCAAACGCGAGCTGGTTGCGATTATCCCGTTCGATGTTGAAAACGTCCGGGTCTTCGATCGCTTCGCTGTCGCGGTTGGCTGAGGGGTACCACAGGCACAGGCTTTCACCGGCCGCTATGGATTTGCCGTGCAATTCCAGCGGCTGGGTGGTGGTGCGCATCATGTGCCGTACCGGTGACACCCAGCGAATCATTTCCCGGGCCGCCTGTCGCGCCAGGTGCGGATTGTCACGCAGCTTCGCGAGTTGGTCGGGATGCTCAATCAGCGCCTTCATGCCGCCACCTATGGTAGCGGAGGTTGTGTCGTGGCCGGCGGTGGCGGTGATGATGAAATAGCTGATCTGGTCCAGGGCTTCCATGGGCTCGCCGTCGACCAGCGCATTGGCAAGTAGGGAGGCCAGGTCATCGCTTGGGTTTTTCTTGCGATCTTCCACCACATCAGTGAAATAGGCGAAGAAATCCGTCAGTACGGCGAGGGCGTCACTGACCTCTTCGCCGCGGGCCTGGTTGGGGTCCTGACCGCCGAACAGTTCCTGGGTGAGCTTGAGCATCATGCCTTCTTCTTCCGGCGCCACACCGATAATCGACATAATAACGCGCAGTGGGTAGAGCAGCGCGATGTCCTTGACGAAGTCGCACTGGCCCCCCAGGCCCTCCATTTTATCGACATAGTCCCTGGCGATAGCCTGGACGCTCGGTGTCAGTCTGTCGATGGGGCCCGGCTTGAACCAGTCCCGGGTCACGTTGCGCAGTTTTCGGTGCTTGGGATTGTCCATATGGATCAGTGTTTCGAGGCCGTTACGGGTGCCGAATTGCTCCAGAAGCGCTTTCTCGAAATCGCGCTGGACCAATACGGTGCGCGGGTTATTCAAAAACTCAGCGTTATTCTGGCTGATATGTTTGATGTCCTTGTGCCGGGTGATCGCCCAGAACGGCTCAAAGTCAGGGTGCTCTACCAGGCTTACCGGGTCCTGTTCACGCAGTTCGCGAAAGAGGGCGTGCATGGTGGTTTCATCGCCCATGACTTTTGGGTCAAGTAAATCCTGATTGCGGCTCATATGATAAGTCTGTTGAGGAAAAAGGGTGAGTGTATACAGCTGCGCAGCACTCGCCTATCGGGGAAACCTCGCGCGGCCAAGAACAACCTGAAAATGGCCACATATGACTCCTCGCGTTCGGCTGAAGCATCGACCTGCCCCCGAGCCTGTTATGATTTAGATCACAGACCCGGGTAGCGCATAGGCTATTATTACAGGCTGCTGGAGGTGGTGGATTGAAATATATAACCAGCGGGAGAGGTGCCCTTGTTTGACCTGTCAGCCTGCCATGTAGAACGTGCTTCCGACGGTCACTATATCGTGAGTTGGTGCACCACCAGGCCCGGGCAGAAGATCGCGATTTACATGTCGGATTCGCCGGACAATTACTACGCTGGTAGTGAGCTGGGCGCACCTCTACTTTACACAACCGGCTCCCAGGCGAGTCTTGCCAACCCCGACAAGGCGGTGCGGCATTATTTCTACCTGGAGTCCGAGTGCGGGGAAGGGGTGATACTGGCCGAACGCCAACTCGTCCTGGAGGGTACCTCCAATTTTCGCGACCTGGGTGGTTACGAGTCCAATGACGGACGCCGCCTGAAATGGGGCAAGCTGTACCGATCAAGTAAGCTCTCGACCCTGACTGATGTGGATGTTGGCTATGTCCAGCGCCTGGGCCTCACCCTTATTTGTGATTTTCGCCAGGTGCTTGAGCAGGAGCTGGAGCCCAGCCGGATTGCGGGGGAGGGCTCGCCGTTGTTGGCAAGTTTGCCCATCATGCCCGGTAGTTCGGCCAGCTTTCTGGAAAACCTTCACAACGGCATCATAGCGGTCGATGATGCTGCGGGCTTTATGGAGAAAATGAATCGGGACTTTGTCGTAAACCAGATGCCCCAGTATGCGGAAATGTTCCAGCTGCTGCTGGCAGGAGACCAGCAGATATTGATTCACTGTGCATCCGGTAAGGACCGCACAGGGTTTGGTGCCGCCCTGATCCTGGATGTCCTGGGGGTTAAGGAAGAGGCCATCGTCAAAGACTATTTGCTGACCAACAAGTACCTGCCCCTGGAAAAGGAAATCATCCGCCTGTCCACCGAGTTTTCCGACCACAGCGGCTCAGCTGTATCCGAAGATGTGTTGCGACCGATGCTCGAAGTTCGCCCGGAGTATATCAGGGCCTGCTTTGCAGAAATAAAGAAGCGTTACGAGTCCAGGGAGCATTTTTACGAATCGGCCCTTCGCCTCAGCGATGCAAAAGTAGCTGAACTCAAGGATCGCTACCTGCACTAGCTCTGCCCGTGTTTGCCCCTCGCCCGGGTGTGGGTTTCCGCGAATTGCAGCGCGCCCCGTTGCCGGGGGAGTGGGCCTGGCCTCACCGGTAACCCCGGCCTGCAGTAATTGCATCTTGCCCCTTGTCCGACGTGGCTGCGGAAATTACCATCGGCGCAATGTGTGACTCCCCCGAAAAACCCGGCCGCAAAATAATCCATATCGATATGGACGCATTTTTCGCCAGTGTCGAGCAGCGAGATGACCCGCAGTTACGTGGTCTGCCAGTAGCGGTCGGTGGGTCGGCGCGGCGCGGCGTTGTGGCAGCGGCCAGTTACGAGGCCCGACGCTTCGGCGTGCGTTCCGCGATGCCCTCGGTAACCGCCGCGAGACGTTGCCCGGCATTGGTTTTCGTCCCGCCCCGGTTCAGTGTTTACCGTGAAGTGTCACAGCAGATCCGCGAAATATTTGCCCGCTACAGCGACCTTATAGAACCCTTATCGCTGGACGAGGCCTACCTCGATGTCACTCGTGACAAGCAGCAGATCGGCAGCGCCGTCCGGATAGCGCAGTTGATCAGGTCAGTTATTCTGGGTGAAACCGGCCTGACCGCGAGTGCCGGTGTGAGCTATAACAAATTCCTGGCCAAAATAGCATCAGACCAGAACAAGCCCGATGGCATCTGCGTTATCCGCCCTCACGAGGGCGCTGCGTTTGTCGCCTCCCTGCCGGTGCGCCGTTTCTATGGCGTGGGCCCGAAGACAGCGGAGCGCATGGGGCAGCTTGGAATCCATGTCGGCGCAGATCTGCGCGACAAGCACATGGACTTCATGACCGAGCACTTCGGCAAGTCGGCGAACTACCTTTACCAGGCTGCCCGCGGAGTGGATCAGCGCCCTGTGAGAGCTGACAGAATCCGCAAGTCCGTGGGCTGCGAACGCACTTACGGCGAGGACCTGACGGCAGATGACGCCCTTTACCGGGCGCTGGAGCAGATCATTGATACGGCCTGGCAGCGTATAGAGAATAACGGCGTATCGGGTCGAACGCTGACACTCAAGGTCAAGTATGCGGATTTCCAGCAGATCACCCGGGGCAGGTCCTGCGATGACTACCTGACCAGCAAGGCCGAGATTGCCAGCATCGCCAGGAGTTTACTTGCCCAGCTCCTGCCCGTCAGCCAGGGTATTCGCCTGCTGGGCCTTACCCTGTCCGGACTCGCGGGCCGCGATCCTCTCGATGCAGCCAGGCCTGAACTGCCGGCGAGTAACCCACAGCGGGTTTTTGATTTCTGATCTGTTTCGCGGTTGATATCGATCAGGATTGCAGGCTCACGGGCTGTCCGTGTGGCGTGTTGTGGTAGGCCTCGCGCCAGGCGCTTGCCAGCTCGCCAAGTTCTCCGGCTTCGACCAGACCCTTGCCGGCCACCAGCTGCTCCAGTGCCTGCAGCCAGAGATCGTAGTAACCGGATCCATCCGAGGCTATACCGCGCTCCTCGGCGTGTGCGATCGCGTCACCCAGGGCGCGGGCCCACTCGTCCCACTGTATTTCGCCCGCTTCGATCAAGCTGACCGCCAGGGCAAAGGCCTGGGCCTGCCAGGGCTCGGCAAAGACGGCCTCATTGTCCTGGCGAAAACCGGCGGGCAACTGCGCGCTGCATTGTCTGGCAATCTCAGATTTCATCGAGGTAGCTCTCCCAAAGGTCCAGGCGCACACTATCGCGGGGGTTGGCTTCAGAACCCCACAGATTGCGTGCATCAAATGCCACCGTATAAAGCCGCTGCATTACGACCTCACCGGTCTGGGCATGGGTGTCCGGCAACAGCTGGTTGCCATTGTCTTTTACAATGGCGCCGGTGTGTCCGCGCACATAGCGGGGCAACCTGGTATGGCCGGGGATATGCCGGTTTACTGCCTTGACGTTATCGCCAATCGCGAAACGCCCCGAGCCCGAGTAGTCGCGAACTCCCTCGGAACAAACGTCGAGTAACATCGTCACAATGCCGGGCGGGGCTGCCTCAGCCTCTGCGGGTGTGGTCGCGGGGGTTCTTCCCGCTAGTATGGCCTGTACCTGAACGTCATCCAGGAATCCCTGTTCCCTTGCACTGGCCAGCATGGCAGTCAGCCAGCGCTCATAGTAGCTACTGCCGAGATAGTCCTGTGGTGGTATGGACTCCAGGAGGAAGCGAAACCTGTCGACATTGCCAGTGTGCACTGACATTGCCAGGTTGGTGGCAAAGACCCTGGCCTGCCATGGCTGGGCAAAGGTCTTGTCACTGGCATCAATCTGAATAGCGCCAAAACCGTGCATTCCACCCATATCGTGAACCCCATCCATTGCCGTCTCCTCAGACCAGTGCCGTCCCAATCATTCCGTTGCGTGTAATCAGCTCGGTGAGTTCTGGTTCGCTGAGCTTTTCTGTCCCCGGTGGACGCAGCGGTAATACCAGGTAGCGTAACTCCGCAGTGCTGTCCCACACCCTTACCTGGGTATCTTCGGGAATCTCTACTCCGAACTCGGCGAGCACTTTACGGGGCTCACTCACCGCGCGGGAGCGGTACGCGAATGATTTGTACCAGCCCGGCGGCAGGCCGAGCAGAGGCCAGGGATAGCATGAACAAAGCGTACACACCACCATGTTGTGGACCCCGGGCTCGTTTTCAATAACGGTAATATCTGTGCCCTCCGAGCCGCCGAACCCCAATTCGGCTACCGCGGCGGTTGCATTGGCAATCAGGCGGGTTTTGAAGGCGGGGTCACACCAGGCCCTGGCCACGACCCGGGCCCCGTTGCGCGGCCCCACGCGATTCTCATAGGCGTCGACGATGGCGTCCAGTGTCTCGGTATTTACGTAGCCGCGCCTGGTCAGTGCGGTTTCCAGCGCCTTGACCCTGAGGGTGACATCGTCAGGTATCTTTGTGTTCGTGTTCGTGTTCGTGTTCGTGTTCGTGTTCGTGTTCGTGTTCGGGGTGTTCTGGCATGACGAGGTCCCGGATGATTTAGTGTGAGTATAGCCCAGCGAAATTCTCCGGCCGAGGTTTCTCACTGGCGGATAGCCATGGTGCGCAGCCGTGCTTTCCCGACCCGATTCAATTATCGTAGCTACCAAAGTGCGCCGCCGGTATTGGCAATGGCAGAATGGCCTTACAGATTGACCAGGCTCGACAGGACTCTCGGTCTGTTCACCCGCTTGCGTCCCGGCGAGGGTCGCAGTGTCCTGGTGTTTTTCAGTTACGCCCTGCTGCTGATGTTTTCCTACTACATCCTCAAGACAGTGCGCGAGCCCCTGTTGCTGGCCGGCTCGGGGGCAGAATTCAAGAGCTATGCCTATGCGCTGACCGCCCTGCTGCTTCTGCTTGTGGTCCCTATGTATGGGGCCCTATTTCGTCGCATAGGCAAATTGCAACTGACCCGCCTGGTGACAGCGTTTTTCCTGTCTAACGTGCTGCTCTTTTACCTGCTTGGCCGTGCCGGTATCAACATTGGTTTTGCCTACTATGTCTGGGTGGGTGTATTCAGTGTCATGATTACCGCCCAGTTCTGGGCGTTTGCCGCGGACAGCTTCAACGTGAAGAGCGGCCAGCGGCTGTTTCCGCTGATCATGGTGGGTGCCACACTGGGCGGTCTGTTGGCACCAGTACTCAGTGGACAGCTGTTTGCCCGGATTGGCCCGTGGCCCCTGATGCTCATTGCCATGAGCTTGCTTGCCCTGACCATTCCCTGTGTCAGCTGGGGGCACAAGACTATTCCACCGGGCTCCGATGCGCAGGTACAGGCAGGCGATGACGAGGACGAGGCGGGGTTCTGGGGCGGGTTTTCACTGGTGATGAACGACCGCTACCTGTTTCTCATGGCGCTGTTGATCATCCTGTTGAACTGGGTAAACACAACGGGTGAGTACATGCTTGCTGAGTTGGTGGTGCGCCATGCGGACCAGCTGGTTGCTGCCGACTCGTCTATCGACAGATCCGGGGTAATCGCCACTTTCTATGGCTCCTTCTTTTCCATTATCAATCTTCTGGCCCTGTTGCTGCAGATTTTCCTGGTGGCCAGAATTCTCCGTTGGATTGGTGTGCGAGGAGCTGTTCTGGTGTTGCCTGTCATTGCCCTTGTCGGTTACGGGGTCGCGGTATTCATTCCGGTATTCAGCATTATCAGGATAGTGAAACTGGTGGAGAACGCTACTGACTACTCTCTAATGAACACCACCCGTCATGCTCTGTACCTGCCCCTGAGCCCTGCCAAAAAGTACGAGGGCAAGACGACTATCGAGGGGTTCTTCTGGCGTTTTGGCGACCTGGCCCAGGCGGTTGCGGTCTATGTGGGACTGCACTGGTTCGATTTCAGCGTCGGTGACTTTGCTGTTATGAATGTGGTGCTGTCGTTGGCCTGGCTGGCGGTGGCGGTGGCGCTTTCGCGGGAGTTCCACCGCCGTGAGCAGGCGGCTGTGCTCAACTTGCCGCCAAGACTGTACCGCGAGCTGGAAGATCGCCTGCTGGTGCCCGGGTCCCCGTTTTCGTTTGAGCTGCCACCGGATACTTTTATCGATCCCGATGAGGGCGAGGTACTGGTATTCACCGCGAGCCTGCGGTCCCGCGAGTCATTGCCTGACTGGTTGGACTTTCGGCCCGAGAGCCTGGGGTTCAGGGGTTTCGCTCCACAAGACAGTGGCGAGGTGGTCGATGTGGTCCTGCGCGCGACAGATTTCGACGGGGCCTGGGTAGAGGGCAAGATGCGTATCAGGATTGAATAGGCCGACCGGAAGCAGTTGGTCCTCTATCGGGGTCAAGGTGCCTGGCGCGATAGATTATTGTGGCAAAGCACATCGCAGGCACTAGAATTATTGCTACCCCGCTTGCGGGGATGAAAGCTTATGACATATGGACACCTCCAGCGAGAGACAAGTCAACGTGACCAGATTATTTATATATGTATTCGCCCTGCTGCTTTCGATGGGTGCTGTTGCCGACCGGTACGATATCAGTGCCCCGGGCAGAGTGGTCGCTTTTGGAGATGTCCACGGCGCCTATAAAGACCTGTCGACCCTGCTGCGGGAGGTCGGTGTGGTAGATGCGAACCTGAACTGGAGCGGAGGTAATACCCACCTGGTGTCGCTGGGAGACCTGCTGGACAGGGGTCCCGATTCACGCAAGGTCGTGGAGTTGCTGATGAAGTTGGAGGGGCAGGCGCAACAGGCGGGCGGTGCGGTTCACCTGGTGCTCGGCAATCACGAGGTTATGGTCATGACCGGTGATCTCAGGTACGTCTCAGCGGAAGAGTTTGCTGCATTTGCAGCCGATGAAACCCCGGCCGACCGGGACGAGATGTATGCCCAGTATCGCGGCTTCAACCCCGAGGCGAATGAATCCGACGCCCGGCAACGTTTTGATGATCAGTACCCGCCGGGATACGTGGCCATGCGCAAGGCGTTTTCCCGGGACGGGGCACTGGGTAGCTGGCTGCTTGAAAAGCCTTTTGTGTTGAAGGTGAACGACAAGGTTTATATGCATGGCGGAATTGCGCACGAGGCCAGCGAAGACTCCCTGGAGGAGCTGAACGCAAAGATGCAAAGTGAGTTCAGGGGCTTCCTTGAGAGTATGGATCAGCTGCGCGCCGCAGGTGTGATGCCCTGGTACGTCGACTATCACGATCGCCTGGTGTTTCTCACCGCCAGGGTGGAAGAGTTTTCCGCCGCCAACCCGAGGAAGAAAGCAGACTGGTTCCCGGCGGTGCAGAACGTCTTCGACGCCCAGACGGCTTTTGTGTTCAGTGATGACAGCCCCAACTGGTACCGCGGCACTGCTCTTTGCCATCCTTATGCCGAGTCATTCAACACCGAGCGCTTTCTCAAGAAGGTAGGTGCAAGGCAGCTCATCATGGGCCATACGCCCACCCGCGGTGAAGTACATGAGCGCATGGACGGGCTTGCTATCCGGCTGGATACCGGCATGCTCACCAGTGTATATAAGGGCAGGGCATCGGCACTGATTTCCGAGGGCGGCAGTCACTATGTGCATTACCTTGGCGGCAGCCAGCAGGAGCAGCCGGTGCCCGAGAACCGCAGCCTCTCTCGTCGCCTCTCCGGTATGAGCGATGCGGAACTTGAACAGTTCATGCTGACGGCCCCGGTGGTCAAGGTCGAGGACCTCGATACCGGCATCACAAAACCCAAACGGGTTACCCAGCAAAAGAACGGTATCATTAATGTTGGCGCATTCAAGTACGAGGACACCGATCCCGACTTGCAGTTGAAGTCCAGCTATATTGCCCGGCGCGCCGACGAAAGCGATCGCTATGTCTATGATGTCGCGGCCTATAAGCTCGATCGACTACTGGACCTTCAGATGGTACCCACTGCTGTAATTACTACTGTCGAAGGGCAGGAGGGAGCCCTGTCGGAGTGGGTGGATAATTCGATAAATGAGCGCGATCGCCTGGAATTGAAGACGGACTTTACCGGGTACTGTAAGCAGTACGAGCAATACCGGTTGCGAGTCGCATTCGATATTCTGATTTATAACGATGACCGTAACCTGACCAATATTCTCTGGACCAAGAATGACATGATGCTGCATTTTATCGACCACAGCCTGGCGTTTCGTTCCAAGGAAAAGCGGCCCAGGCAGTATCGCAAGGTAACGCTCGATGTATCTGACCTTTTGCGCAGCCGCCTTTCGAGCCTCGACGAGGAGAATCTGACTCGGGAGTTGTCAGCCTATCTGCACCCGCGGCAGATCAGCGCAATTCTTGCACGCCGCGACCTTATCCTGAAAGAAGCGAGGGGAACCTCGCCCTAGCTATTTCGCTTGCCTTGGTAGTTCCATGGACTAGACTTGTTCTGCGCGAAACTGAGCAGCTTGTACAGAGCAGTTATTTGGAGATAAACGTTGTCTGCCCTGAAACCTGTGTCGGCCGGAACAGGCCATCAATGCCTATTTGAAACGAAGTCGCAGAGGATCCGCCGGGATTTCTGCAGGAGATAACCATGAGCAATCCACAACCACTGAAGTACCTCGACAAAGCGCTGAACGCTCTGCGCGATCTGAACCTTGTGCCAGAGACCACTGACGAGGCCCCAATTGTTGACCTTATCGACCAGATATCTGACCTTGATCCCGACAAGACCCTCGCAATTGCCCGCACTCTGAACCAGGCATCGCTGTTTAACGAGGTGGTCCGGGAGCAGGTCAGTGGTATGGAGTTGGGAGATCGTTACGAGGACATCACAGAAGCGTTCAACAGTATCAGGGATGACGCCAAGGACATGGTGGAGCAGGTCGAGGATGGTAAACTGGACACCTTTGAGCGCATAGGTAATGTCTGGATGAAAGTCACCCGCGGCGATATACCGGCGCGCTTTGAAAAGATCAAGACCAGCTATATGAATGTGGCTGATGACTCCAAGGATCAGATTACCCGGGAGCATCTTATTCTCGATGCCTACCAGGATTTCCGTGGGGCTATGAAGGAGTCGGAGATTCTCGCCCTGGAAGTGCTGGCCAAGGCCGAGCATCAGCTTGAGAGCACCAAGGGTGAGTTGCAGGCCGCCATGGAGACAATCACGGCATATGAGGGCAATGACCCAGCCGAGAGGGCCAGGCTGGAGCTTGCCCGGGATGAAAAAATGCGTACCGTGCAGTACCACGACCGTCGTTACCAGATAGCCAAGGATTTGTCCGACAACCTGACGATTGGTTATAACTCATCGGAAGTTATCATGGCGAGATTGCTACAGACGACCAGCGCCAAAGAGCGGGTTTATCAGCAGGCTATCAGTTTTTTTGGCACGAACGAAACGGTGTTGACGGCTCTCACCGCCTCGTTCACAGGCCTGTTCGGCCTGCACGAGAGCACGCAGACTGTCAACGCCATGAAGGAGGGAATAGGCAAGAGCATGGAAGATCTTGCGGATATTGGTGGGAAGGTGCAGGAAGAGGCATTGAAAGCCGGCTACGGACCCACCATTGCCGCCCAATCGGTGCAGAAACTGGTGGACTCAGTCGTACGATATCAGGAGAACTCCTCGAAAATCATTGGTGAAATGCGCTCGCTGAGTACACAGAATGCGCAGGAAATCCGCACCGCGGTCGAAGATGGCAAACAGCGGCTGGCCAAGCTGGTTGAAGAGGGCAAGGCGCTTCCTCTTGAATTTCCGGTTGAGCACAGCGGCGGCGCCGCTTCCGCCTGAGTCCGGGTTCAGTTATGGCGCAGGAAAATGCAGACCGGCAACCCCTGGACGATGTCATGCTCGCCATGGACGTGGTTGATACGCTTCGACACCAGCAGGTATTGATCGATCGGGAACTCAATGCTGAAGATCGAGACCGTAAACTGGTAGCGCGCCTGCGCGAAATCTACGCATCCCAGGGTATAGAAGTTTCTGATCATGTGCTTGAAGAGGGTGTAGAGGCACTCAAGGAAGACCGGTATACGTATACCCCGGGGCCCGAGAACCTCCAGAGCCGGCTGGCACGGCTTTACATCAAACGGGATAAGTGGGGCAAGCCGCTTCTGCTTGGCCTTGGCGCAGTGCTGCTGGTATTGCTCGTCTATACGCTATTGATTCGCGCGCCGGCAGAACGCGCATTGGCCGAGTTGCCCGGCCGGCTGGAGCAACGACATCAGCAACTGCTGGAGCAGGCAAAGGGTGAGATGGCTCGTGAGCGCAGCGAAGGGCTCTACGCCCAGGCCAGATCCGCGCTTGCCGACGGCGATGATGAAGAAGCTGCCGAATTGCTGGACCAGATGAGCGATTTGAAAAAGGAAATTGAACGGGAGTATGAACTGCGTATCATCTCGCGTCCGGGAGAGCGCAGTGGCGTCTGGCGCATTCCAGATGCCAATAGCAATGCGCGCAACTATTACATTGTTGTGGAAGCGGTCACCGCGGATGGAACGGTACTGCCGCTTGATGTCGTGAATGAGGAAGACGGAAAAAGCTATCGGGTCGACAAGTGGGGTTTGCGAGTGGATGAGTCCGTATTCGAGCGTATCGCCGCCGACAAGCAAGACGACGGTATCATCCAGCAAAGCTGGTTCGGTGTGAAACGCCGCGGCTATCTTGCTCCTGAATATTTGCTGCCGACCACCGGCGCCGCACTGACAAGCTGGTAGGGAGGCGAGATATGCAATCGGGACGACAGACCCTCGCCAGTCTTGATCAGGGCCTCAGGAAAATACACCAGCAGGTGGAGGCCATCGACCAGCAGATAGATAGCGCGAGCAGTGCCCAGATGGATCTGCAGAAAGCCCAGGCGGAGCGATTCAAGCGGATGGCTAAAATCCGGCTGGACAGTATGGTCAGCGGCGAACTGAAACAGGGCCTGGATGCCGCGAGCCAGCGGGTAGGAGAGTTGCTGCAGGAAAGATTGGCGGAGCTGGAATCGGTAAAGCAAAAGATAGAAGCCAACCGGGAGATGCAGCGTGAGCTTGAGAACAAGCGAGAAGCGGCCAGTGAAAAAACCGAGCAGGCTGCCCAGGTGCTGGACGCGGCGGAAGCATCAACCCAGGCCAGGTTGGAGCAGGACGATAACTACCGGGCACAACTGGAGCGGGCGCGCACCGCGGAGCACACGGCTTTGCAGGCTGAAGAAAAAAGAGCCCAGGCGCAATCGGTGCGTCATGAAAAAGGTGAGCCTTACGAAAAGGACCCGCTGTTTTACTATCTGTGGCAGCGAGGTTATGGCACCTCCCGTTATTCAGCGAATCCCTTGACACGATTTCTTGATGGCTGGGTTGCTCGTCTGTGTAAATACCAGGACGCTCGTCCGAACTATGCCCGCCTGCTGGAAATTCCGGAACGATTGCAGGAGCATGCCTTGCGTGTCGCCAGCGGCGCGGATGAGGAGTTTGACAAGCTCAAGGCCCTGGAGGAGCAGGCTGGCGAACAGGATGGTTTGCCAGCACTGCGGCAGTCGCTGGCCCAGGCGCAGGCAGAACTGGACCGCATCGATACCGATATCGAGGAAGCAGAGAAGAGCCTGCACGAACTGGAGGAGCAGCGTGCCCGCTTCTCCAGTGGCGAGGACACGCATTTTCGGCGGGCTATCGAAACGCTCACCGGAGCCTTTGAGCGGGAAGACCTTCTCACGCTTTATGAATACGCCCGCGCGACTGCGACCGCCGAAGACGATCTGTTGGTACGGGAAATGGAAGTGGACAATCGGCAAATGCGCGAGGCCGGTGAGGCTCTCACGGAGCACAAACGGGTGCGGGACAGGCACTACAAGCGCATGAAGGAGCTGGAAGGGGTGCGCCGCCGCTTCAAGCAGGAACGTTTC
The DNA here is from genome assembly GCA_963765545.1 of uncultured Gammaproteobacteria bacterium. Classification (GTDB taxonomy): domain Bacteria; phylum Pseudomonadota; class Gammaproteobacteria; order Pseudomonadales; family Halieaceae; genus JARRPM01. Next base: position 129,805 of record CAVXWW010000009.1, read on the forward strand.
GACAGTGTGCACTCCGGTTTTGGCAATGGCTCACTTGTGGCAATGATTCTCGGCCAGTTTCTACACGGCACAGCTACTGATCAGGAGCTCTGGAGAACACTGGAGCGGGAACAGCGTTATCGTCGCATGGATGCCAACCCGAATTTCGGCAGCGGCGGATTCAGGCCACGCCCTGGTACCTGGAATATCCCCTTCCCTCGTGGCGGTGGAATGGGTGGGGGATTAGGCGGGGGCCTGCGCATTCCCCGGGGTGGGCCGCGCCGCGGCGGGGGTGGATTCCGCACCGGCGGCGGATTCTAGAGCCGGCCATTTACCTCGCGTCAGGCTGCGCGAATACGCCATTATATAACAACAGGATGTAAGAGAATGAGAACAACTGTTTTGGTATTTTTCCTGCTGGCTGCTTCCTGCGCTTATGCCCAGCCTAAGCTGCAAGGGGAGTTTGACCCGCTTGGGCCGACCCTGAAGACACTCAAGTCAACCACATCAGGGCGACAGATCTACTACCTGGATGAGGGCGATAGCGATTGGCGGCCAGTGGTGTTTATTGGCGGCGGCGGTACCAGTGGCAGGGTGTTCGCCCTGATGGAGTTTTTGCGCACAACCCGCGAGGGGATGAAATTACGATTCATTGCGGTGGAGCGAAATGGCTTTGGTGACACCGGCTTTGACAGCTCGCTGGGCTATGCCGATTATGCGGACGACGTGGATGATGTGCTCGAGCATCTTGGTTTATCGGGATTCAGCCTGTTTGCGATTTCCGGCGGAGGGCCCTATGCCGCCGCGATTGCATCCCGTCATCCCCGCCGCCTGAATTCGGTGCATCTTGCGTCTGCCCTGACCTACTTCGACTCCAGTGCCCTGGAGTGCCAGGTACCCGCGGACGCGTTGACGTTCTACACCCAGAATCCAATGAACTGGTTTGGTTTTCCGGCGGACAGCCCGGTCCAGAGAATTCCCGGTTTTCAGGATGCGGCCTTTGATGACGCCGCAAGGACATTCAATATGGCCGGTCAGGTTGGCGCCCCCGATGCTCTGTATCACGAGCTTCAGCTGTATTGTATCAATCAGCAGCTGCCCGACCTGGCAGCCGTCTCCGCCCCCGTATTTCTGTATTACGGGGATGCGGACACCACCACGCCACCCGATGTTCACCTGGGCCGTTGGGTTCGGGCGTTTTCAAATGCGTCGGTGAAGGCCCGGCGCTACCCCGGGGAAGGCCACGATGTGCAGTATCGTCACTTCGACCAGATACTGGTCGATATGTCCGGCTGGGGCGATCGTGTTGTTGTCTGCGAACGAGGTGGCAAGGCCAGGCTGGTCAAGGAGAAGCAGGTGGAGAAAAAACTCTCAAAGGGCGGTTCGCTTGGCATTTGTGCCTGGCGCGAGTGAGTCGGCATATTTTGCGCTGTCAGTCTGGCTTCCGCGACCACCATGTGGCCCTTGTTTCTTGAACTGCCGACACGGGTCAACTATCGTGTCAGCTGTTCGTAAAAATTCATTCAAACACAGGATATCGATATGACAATCAAACATGCTGTACTCAATTTTCTTACCGTTGGCCTGTTGTCTGTGGCGGCTGCCCCGGGGTTCGCCGAGGTGGTGGAGGGCAAGGCCTCCTATTATGCGGATAGCCTGAACGGCAACACGACTGCAAGCGGTGAACCCTATGACAAAAATGCAATGACCGCAGCGCATCACTCCCTGCCGTTCGGAACCACGGTCAAGGTGACCTATCTGAAAACGGGCGAGACTGTGGAGGTTACGGTCAATGATCGCGGCCCCCATGCCAAGGGCATTCTGATCGATGTTTCCGGCGCTGCCGCTGAGAAGCTGGGTATGAAAGAGGATGGCGTCGGCGCAGTGAAGATAGAGTATTCTGAGTAAGCGCGGCAGCTGATGCTCAATCCGGCTCCTGGCCCTGTTGTGCGTCATAGCGATCATAAAATCGCTGGGCGCCAGGGTGCAGTGGCACCGCGATACCCAGCCGCATGGTTTCCCGTGATATGAATCCTGCCCGGTAGTACTTGCGAGCCAGCTCATCACCACCGGACAGTAATAGCTCCAGCATCTCTTCCACGCGACTGTCCGCGACTCTGCTGTGAGTCATTAACGCCGCGGCAAGGCCCAGCGTGGTGAACGGTTCGGTTTGCCCCGGGTAGGTGCGTGCGGGTACTGTCAGCGGATAATAGACAAACTGGTTTTTCGCAAGTTTTTCGAACACTTCGGCCGGCATTGGTATAAAGCGCAGATCGTCCCGGCGTGCCGCCAGTGCCTGGATCGATGGTGCGGGTATTGCCTCGGTCAGAAACAGGGCGTCCACCTCACCATTTTCCAGTTGGGTTATGGCGCGCGCCAGGCTGATTTCGCGAATTTCGGGCACCTGTTGTTCGTCCAATCGAGCTGCCAGGCCAATTAACAAGGCGTTGACACGGCTGCCCGACCCTCGCTGGCCTATGGCTACCTGGCGTCCGCTCAAGTCAGCCAGTGACCTGATGCCTGTGCTTTCCAGCGTCAACAGATGTACTGCCTCTGGCCACAGGCTCGCTACTGCACGTAGCTCCCTGTTGGGGTAGAAGCCCTCGCTGGTGAAGCCTCTGTGCAGAAGTTGAGCGACATCGCTCTGCACCAGGCCAAAGTCTATTCTTCCGGCCTGGAGCCGGCTGGCATTTTCGATGCTGCCTTCGGACGGCGCGCTGAACATCGCTATATCCAGCTGTTCGGAATAAAGGCTCAGCGCCTTGCCAAATGAATAGTAGGTGCCGGGGGGAGGTCCTGAACCGAATGTGATCTTGCCCTGCAAACGGGCGATTCTGAGGTCAATCCTGTCGACGGCCTTGTCCAGCTCTTCCACAATGATGGCCTGCTGTTTGCGTGCCTTGCTGTCTGTTGCCTGGGCCAGTAAGGCGCGTGCGTCCCCCAGCACGGAGTCCGGGCTTCTGCCATGGCTTTCAACTGCAGGTTCAGGTTGTTGCAGGGGGCGTGGTCCCGACTCCTCGTCCAGTGATACCCAGGTGTCGCCCTGCTGCTGGTAAGCAAAGCGACCATGTACAAGCAGGATGTCACCGCTGCGGTTGCCCTTGGTACTTAGACCCTCGATGCCCGTCTCGGTTGCGCCTATGGCATACGCGAGAGTGCCCAGGTTAAGGTCGCGCCAGTCCGACAGGCTGTAGTCTTCCTGCAGTTTCAGTTCGGCGTCGTAATAGGTGTAGACACCTGAGGTATCACGTTCCAGGTCGCGGAAAGGGGCAGAGCCTGTGCGGCGGAAATCCTGTACGGAAAAGAGATCCTCCTGGAAATGAGCGTCCAGCCGATTTTGCAGGTCGTGCTCCAGCGCATCCGGGTCCGGGCCGCGCTCACAGGCGGCCAGCAACCATGCCATGATCAGCGCCAGGTAAAGCAGGCAGTTTGGTGTGCGGGAAGCCAAGGCTAGTAACCGAATATCGGTAGTGCGAGGTAACCCTGAATTACCAGCGCATTTAGAAAGTCGATGAAGAAGGCACCCATCAGTGGCACCACCAGGAACGCCTGGGGCGAGGGCCCATAGCGGTGTGTGAGCGCCTCCATGTTGGCTACCGCGGTCGGGGTGGCGCCCATGCCGAACCCGCAATGCCCGCCGGCAATAATGGCAGAGTCATAGTTGCCACCCATAACGCGGAAGGTCACCAGGCTCGCAAAAAGGGCCATGCCAGCGGTCTGAATCAGCAGCATTACCAGCAGTGGCCCGGCCAGGCTGAGCAGTTCCCACAGGCGCAGCGACATCAGCGCCATCGCCAGGAAGATATAGAGCGACATGGAGCCGACCATATCAACTGTGGGACGGTGCACGGCAATTTTTGGTACCAGGTGTTCCAGATTGCGCAGCCCCACGCCAATCATCAGGCACCAGATAAATCCAGGGAGTGTAAAAGCGGCTTGACCAAATGCGCGGGCCAGAAAGAGGCCGCCTATGAGACAAACAAGAATGATAAAAAGACACCACAGCAGAGAGTCGGCGCTGATAGGTGTGTGCTCCTGATCTTCCTCCAGCGTGGTAGTTTGTTCGTGGCTGGCAGCCGCTTCCAGGTCATGCCTGCGTATCAGGCGACCGGCTACCGGGCCTCCGATCAAGCCCCCCAGAATCAAGCCGAAGGTCGCACATGCCATGGCCAGTTCCATCACACCGGCAATATTCTGTACATTGGCGAACTGTTCCGCATAGGCCGCTCCAGTGCCATGTCCTCCCGATAGTGTGATCGAGCCGCTCAACAGGCCGACCAGCGGGTGCAGATCCATACTGACAGCTGCCATCAGCCCCAGGCCGTCCTGCAAAACCAGGTAGAGGAGGCAGACTGCGCCAAAGACAAGAAGTCGGGGGCCGCCTTTCACCAGCAGGCGAAAATCTGCACCCAGTCCAATCGTGGTGAAAAACGCCAGCATCATTGGCTCTTTGAGTGCCATGTCAAAGCCGATGCGAAGATCGAACCCGAGGAATAATATTGTTGTGAGCACGGCAAACAGCAGCCCGCCAACCACCGGGATGGGGATGTTGTTGTCCCTCAGAAAACCGATTCTCGCCTGAACTGCTGCGCCGACAAATAACACCGCTATCGCGGCGGCAAATGTCTCCATGGCATCTAGGCTAAGCGGCAAGGGTCATGCTCCATCCATTCTGAACGACTAATCAATGCTCTCAGCATAGAACAGCTGGCGAATCGATGCCATTGCGGCCCGCCCCGGCCCTGGCAGTGACGCTTTGGAAGCAATCACCTTGCTGGCAATGTTGGCTGGGGATAATTCAAATCAACCATCAGGACATTGAGGCTAGAGCCGGGTCAGCAGCTTCATTGCAGCGCGAGGGTTCTGCCTGAGCACGGGGTTAATCATCGGCGCACGCCAGGATGTCCCCGGGCTGGCAGTCGAGGTACTGGCATATGGCAGCCAGCGTTTCGAACCGGACCCCCTTTACCTTGCCTCTTTTCAACAGTGAGAGATTCGCCTCGGTAATCCCTATGGCACTGGCCAGTTCCCGGGAACTGATTTTTCTCTGGGCCATCACCACATCGAGATTGACAATGATCCGCATGACTAGACGAATGCCTTGTTTTCATCATGGATCTGTTGTGCTGCCTTGAGCAGGTGCACGATCAGCAGCAACACGATCAACTCCACAAGCGTGCCCGCCTCTATGATCACCCCAATGTCGGCCGTGGCCACAGCGGCCGAATCCACGGCGGCCGAATCCACGGCGGCCGAATCCACGGCGGGCCTCAATAGCACTGGCCAGATAATGCCGTAGACGAAACTGGCGGCCTTCAGCCACACCAACCACACATAGCAGCGCATGCTGCTATTGGTAAAGAAATTCCCCCGCTGGTATTCACTGAACAGGCGTTGCAGCCAATAAACCCCCAGGGCAAGGAGAATGACAAAGGGGGCGGCTATTGCAGCCATAAGTCCCGGGCTGATAGCGCCACTGTCGCGCAGTTTATTCAGCGTGCCATCGCCCAATGTCACCCAGGTTTGTCCGGGGACCACAAGGGCGAGTGCGAGGGCCCCTGCAAGCAGCACTGCGGCGACCAGCAATACCAGCCGCAACATACCGCTGATCCGCTGAATCCGGTCCAGTGGGGTCATGGGAAACTCCTTGGGTTTGTAATCAACAGGAGTTTAGGGTCTTGGTTGATGTCTGTCAAAGAATAAAAAATTATTGTTTTACAATAAAAAAATGTTGTTATAGGATAACTTAATCGAAATGAGATAACTGTCCAGGAGAACCCTATGAGCCCGACCGGCCACCACAGAATGACAGGTTTAACAGGCGCTGTGCGCCGCCCATACTCTGCCTTGCACTCGATACGGCGCATGAGCAGGCTATTATTGAGCGCGGCTGCGCTGGTGTTTATCAGCGGATGCCAGTTAGTGGATATGGCAAAGTTCAGTTATGCCAACGCGCATTCCACCCATCGATGGTCCGGGGCGCAGGAGACCACAGCGATCCCTTTCAGGCTGATCGACAACCACATTATTTTGCCGGTCAGTATCAACGGGAGTGAGCCCCTGAATTTTGTGCTGGACAGCGGAGCGGGCGCTAACGTGATCATGGACAGCCCCGCAACCCGCGCACTCCGGCTCGAAATGCGGGGGGGATTCCCGGTTTCCGGCACTGGCACCGGACCTGACCCCATGGCCCACATAGTGCCTGGTACCGATCTTTTACTGGGCGAACTGACCCTGGAGGGGCAGTCAATGATCCATCTCCCGCTGGATGCGGTGCCATTCTTCGACAGCCCCGATGATGTCTATTTTGATGGTGTGATCGGGGCGCCTTTCTTTTCGAGGTTTGTAGTGGAGATCGACTACGATCTCGGCATGGTCAGCTTCAGTGAGCCCTCGCTCGCGGAGCCACGGATTGCGGCGCTGGATACGAGATGGCAGGCACTTCCTCTGCAAATAGAGTCGGGCGTCCCCTATGCCACCGCGCAGTTCGATGCCGGGCAGGGACACGCAATTGCAGTGAAGCTGCTGGTCGATACCGGTTTCAGGGGCTCACTTTCCCTGACCCCCGCAACGCACGGTGACCTCGAGGAGCCCCGGAGCTACTTCCAGACTGTAAGCGAGGGGCTATCGGGTGACGTTGTTATTCATGTGGCTTTGTCCAAGTCGCTGACCCTGGCCAACCACCGCCTGGATTTGTTGCCGGTCGGGTACGCCATCGCCGGAGGCGAGAGCGCAGATGATAGCAACGGACTACTCGGTAATGAGTTGCTGCAGCAGTTCAACCTGGTGTTTGACTACGGCAATAAACGCATGTTTCTTTCACCCAACCGGAATTTTGGCACGGCGATTACTGCCGACAGAAGCGGTTTGCAATTGCGGCCGCATGCGGCGGGCGGGATAGTAAGGCGCATCGCCGTCGGCAGCGCGGGCGAGGCCAGTTCGTTGCAGATCGGGGACATCATCACTTCTTTCGATGATACGCCGGTTGATCACGCCAGCATCAGCGCCCTTAAACGTGCGCTGGCGTCTGACCGTGACAGCGTGCGTCTATGCTGGCGTTCGAATCACGGGCAGCACTGCGAAGACCTGGCGTTGGCCGCGCGCCTGCCACAGAAATAACAGTACCCGAGGCAGGTATAGTTGCCATGCGAGCCCACGGCCAGTGGGTTTTCAGCTTCGCTTGAGTTTCAGCCTGCTGGCCCACCAGGCCATCGCGCTCGCCAGCAGAACATAGACAGCGGAACCGATTGCCATGGCTTCCATGCTGACACTCCTGTCGATGAGCCAGCCCATCAATACGGGTGCGATCGCACTGGAAAACACCATAGCCGCTGTCGTCACAGATTTAATCGAGCCCAGGTGCAGGCTGCCATACATCTCTGAGAAAAAAGGCGATGAAAGGGTCGAGTAGATTCCGACTGACACAGCCAGCAGAACCATGAAGAGCACGCCTACGACCAGGCTGTTGGAGCTTGCCAGGAACAGCATGCCTGCTCCCAGTGGAAGGCAGGCAAATGGGACCAGCCGAATAGCGCCGTAGCTGTCTACCAGTAGCCCCGACCAGAGTTTAAAGATCGTGGAGACAATGGCGTACAGCACGTACAGGCTGCCCCAGACTGCCAGCGACCAGCCTTTCACTTCGATCAGATGTACCTGGTGAAACATGAAACCTGTGAACAGCATGGGCTGTGCGAGAAGGGCAGGCATGAATAGATAGAACAGGGGATCCCTGACTACCTCGTTGCGTGTCCAGTTGCGTCTGCGAGGGGTGTTTTCATCCGCCCGGTCATTGTCGATAGTGTCCAGGTAGTCCGCATGCCGTTGCTCGTGACCCCGCAGTGCAATGCGTGCAACCAGCGGTACGGCGATGGCGAGCATGATGGCCCAGGCCACCCATGACTGGCGCCAGGTCATCATAGCGAGCTGCAGGACTACCACCGAGGGTAGTATCGCCTCGGACAGTGAATACCCGATGCCTCCCAGCGCGTTGGCTTTCCCTTTCTGGTGATCGATGTAGCGCACCATTGTGGTGGGCCCGGCCATACCCATCAGGCCCTGACCCAGGTGACGCAGTACCAGCACACTGAGGAACAGTGTGAGTGCGCCAACACTACTGGCGATCAGTAGGCAGCCCGCCGCCAGGCCAAATACCACCATGTGCGTATAGTGTCTCAGTTCCATCCGGTCTATCAGTGAGCCGGTCCACAGCAACAGGATTGCGCTTGCAAGAGTCGCGGCGGAATAAATCGCGCCGAATTCACCGTGGGTCAATAGCAATTCGCCGCGTATGTCTCCACCGAACAGGCCGATAAAGTAGGTTTGGCCCAGACTGGAGCCGAAGGTCATTACAAAGCCGAACAGTAGCAGGCGCCATTGCGTTTTGATCAGCGGCAGGAAGGATTTCATTCGACTATTATCGCAGCGCCATGCCGACGATAACAGCTATGCTTGTTTCGGCGCCGTCACATCGGCAGCAAGCCGGGTCCTTACTCGATCTCGCCGGTCTCGAGACGGCGGGCATGAATCTGCTCGAGTTTATACATATCCTGTTGCAGTTCAAAGAAGCCATGCCAGTGAGCATAATCTGGCCCACCCATCATGGCCCCCTGGCGGGCCCGACGACCCTCGTGGTGCCACAGGTAGTAGTAGGTGATCTGGAATTCGTCAGTCCAGGGGTTTTCCTTGAGCAGTCCTTTGTCCCTCAGCTCATCAAGCATTGCGGTGGCAGGGGTGTAATAGGCTTCGTTGTAAAGCATGACTGCTTTATCGCCCTGGGTGAAGAAGTTGTCGGTATGGCGACCGGTGTGGCAGTTGTTGCACACCATCTTCATTTTTTCACGCCCCGCAGGCCCGTCACCCAATAGTGGGCTGAGAACATCGTCGGAGCCGCGCACCTCTGATTTCTTGGCCCAGAGGTTCCAGTAAAGTCGCTCGGACACGTTGTGTGTGACCGCCAATTCTCCAATTCCGCTCATGTGACAAGTGGCGCAGGTGGGGCCGCGGTAGTCGCCTGGTTCCCAGGCGTCCGGTGCACTATCCATTGTCCACTCATCACCCTCGGTGTTGTAGATGTGGCCGTGCTTGGAGTTGTTGAAAATCTCGATATTCGGATGGTCCGGGCCCAGGTGGCAGGAGGCACAGGCATGGGGGTGACGGGCCTCCGCGATCGAGAATTTGTGTCGGCTGTGGCAGGCGGTGCAGCTGCCCGTGCTGCCATCGGGGTAAATGTTACCCATGCCGTTGTTGGGCCAGGTTTCCGGTGTGGGACGATTGTCTTCATCCAGCTTAATCTCGGTGCCATGGCACTGCATACAACCGGTTTCCCCCGGTGCACCGGAAAGTTCCGGGTGGTTCCTGCCCTCGTGTACCTCCTGTAGTGCATGCAGGCTGTCCTTGGGAATAATCTGGCGGTAGGCGCGAAAGTGGCCCGAGGCGTCAAACTGCTCCTTGGCATCGACGTGGCAGCGCCCGCAGACGGCCGGTGATACAAGGGCTGAAACAAATACCGGGGTGTCTCCGGCGTTGGCGTGACGACTTGCATCAGGAGCATCTTCGGTCACCTGGTGGCAGTCGATACAGGAAATACCGGCGTGGGCATGCCGGCTGTCGGCCCAGTCAGCCACCTGGCCAGGTGAAACCTGCTGGTGGCAGGTAATACAGGCCTTTCCCTCGGTGCTGAGGTCGCGGTCGATACGCAGCGTCTTGACCGGCGCGATACTGATAGCGCTGTCGGCCGCATGGCCTGAAACAACGCATAACAGAATGATGGACAGCCCAAACTGAATTATCCGCTTCACGGTTCTTCTCCTTGAGTCTGTTGCCACCCCATAGCCTCGAGATGGTAGCCCAGACGGTGATGGCCGACGTTTTCATGACAGAACACGCAGCTCATTTCGTCAGGGTCTTTAAAATAGCGGCGGTGGGAGCGAAATGCCTTGCGGTTGCCCTCGGTTTGTTCCTGCAGGTAGAGGTGACAGCTCAGGCAACCCGAGTCATAGACGTATTCCTCGCGGCGTTCGCGACTGCCGTGCCAGTCGATATCCAGGGGCTCCTTGAGCAGCTCCATGGTCGGGTCAACCACACCATGCACGCCCTTTACCCAGAGGTAATGCAGTGAATTGTCCTGGGGAATGTGGCACTGGGAACAGGTCGCTCGCCAGCCGGTGGGATTGTTGCCGCCGTGAATATCTTCCCGATAGGAAGCGCCAATGGGGGCGTGAGAATGGCAACTGCTGCAGAACTTGTCGTCCCCGGTGGCGTGAATCATGGTATCCATGGCGGCCCAGCTCAGGGCAACGCCAAGGCCCAGCAGTCCCAGGCCAAGCAGAACCAGGAACCAGCTTTTACTGAACAGCTTCACGTATTTTTATTATCCCGTTGTTTATCGGTTGATTTGCTTCCAGACCGATAAAAACACGAAAGACCATGCGTAATAATAGCAGAGGGTTTGGCTGAGGCAATGGGGCCCGCTGAAATCCGTTACGCTATTTATGAGTCATCAGCTGGCCGCTCTAATCGCGGAACGATTACCGCCGTAGTTGCGCCTGCTCGCTACGCAGTAATTGCTCAAAAGCGGATATCTGCTGGCTGGCGATATCAACACTGGCCTGCCAGAATTCGGGTCTGGAGAGATCGGTCTGCAGATGCGTCCTGGCCAGATCCTCGGCCGTCATTGAGCCGGTGCCGCGCAGCAGTTTGACATAGTCTGTGTAGAACGCCTCGCCGCGTTGGCCTCTTTGAGCGTAAACGCCCTTGCTGAATAAATAGCCAAACAGGTAGGGGTAATTATAAAAGCTAACGTTGGCAATACTGAAATGTAACTTGCTGGCCCAGAACATGTCATCAGGCTGGCTCATCGAGTCGCCATACCAGCGGGACCAGGTGGCGGCCATGAGCTCGCGCAGTGCCCGTACACTGAGCTCGCCAGCGCCGCGTTGCTCGTAGAATGCCCGCTCGAAATCAAAGCGCACCGGGATGTTAATCAGGAAAGACAGGGCCGAAGAGATCTCTTCAAACAGCATCAGGCGCCGCTCATAACTGGATTCTGCCCTGGCCAACAGGTTGTCGCGCACTACACTCTCGGCAAAAATGGAGGCGGTTTCTGCCAGGGTCATGGGGTAATCGCTTTGGCTGAACGGCAAGTCGCGCATCACCCAGGAATGAAAGGCGTGGCCTAGCTCATGGGCCAGGGTCAACACATCCGACATGCTGTTGCCCCAGGTCATGAACACAACGGGGGTGCGATGGGCGGAAAAACCGCTGCAGAATGCCCCCAGCTGTTTGCGTGCCTGGGGCGCGGCGTCTATCCAGTTGCGCTGCACCATCATGTCAACAAACTCACCCATTTCGGGGTGAACACCCGCAAAACACTCGCGGATGATATCGATAGCTTCTGTAAAGCTGTACTCCTTTGCGACCACACCCTCCGGCGCCGGCATCGCAGCAAACTGGTCCCAGGGATCGAGGCGCTCCGTCTGGTAAAGCTCTGCCATCAGTCTCGCCGCTCTTCGACCCAGGCCCACGTTGTCCCAGGCAACCTTCAACAGGCAATCCAGTGTGCCGCGCTCAATCCGGCTGTCGTGCAGGCTGGGCTCGAGAAAATGCACTGGCCGGATGTGGGAGCGCTTGTCATATTCACTGAGCCGCCAGCCGGAAAGCGCGTTCAGGATCGCTGCAATGGATTCGGCATGGGTCTCCATTTGTGCCCTGACACCGCGCCAGGCGGGTTCCCTGCGCTGGCTGTCGCCGCTATACAGGATACTTGCCGCCTGGGATATTCCCATATGCTCGATGGCACCATCCGCAAGCTTGAGTTCCACATCCAGTCCGCCGGTCAAGCGGCTGTACAGCCGGGACCAGGCCGCGTGGCCGTCGACTGCCATCGCCGACAGTAGCTGCTCCTGCGCCACGCTCAGCCTGGTATCCTTGAGCCTGCGCTGCTGGTCGATCTCAAAACGGAAGCGCTCCAGCAGGCCGCTTGTATCCTCGCCTGCAAGTACTGTGTCCAGTTCCGCCTGGTCCATGCGAACCAGGCGATCGTGGAAGGGCTCGAACGCCTGGTCGAGATCAGCCATAAGCCTGTCAGCCTCACCGCTGAGTTCCCGGGCGGCTTCGTCGGCGCTATTGACGGCCAGTAGACAGCCGGCATATTCAGCCAGGTTATAGGCGCTGATGCGCGCTTGTTCCGCTTGAGTCAGCGCCTGCTGCATGACCCCGGGATCGGCGTTACTGTGCTCCCAATGCGCCAGCTGGGACAGGCGTTCCCTGACGAAGGCGATATCGGTCCGAATTGACGGGTCATCCAGGCCACTATAGGCAACGGAAAGGTCCCACACGGGTGCGTTCATAAGCTCTCCTGGAAAATCGGTGTGCGCGTGGCCGATGCACGCTCGCGAAGACGAGGCTCATTCTTATCGAAAACCAACAGTCTTGTCGAATTCAGTTACTATTGCGATATCTCAGCTGGGGGAGCATCGCCGTGAAATTACTGTTGCAGAGTTGTGTTTGCGCCGCAGTCCTGCTCGGCAGCGGGATGGCATTCGCGCAGGAGGAAGAGTTTGATTACTTCGCCCACAACCGGGAACTGATCCGCAACGGCGTGCAGGCAGTGCTGCAATGCAATGGCCTGTTTACCTCACACCGAACACCTGCGCCCGCTACCCGCGATAGGGGCAATTTTTATGGCGGTCAGTGGTGGCTGGTGCCGGACGATGTGACGGATGTACCCGGGGATGCCTATTCCACTGCAGGTAATCGGGGTCAATACGTGATTGTGGTGCCGTCCCACGAGTTGGTCATCGTCAGGCGTGGTCTTGATTATGGCAAGCAGGGCTTTGACCGCTGGGATCTATTGCGCGAGGTACTCAAGGCTTTCGATGGAGGCCCCTGACCAGGCACTGTGCTCGCATACTTGCCGGCAGCTAATTGGTTTCCAGGTATGGGCCTGAGTCGGATTGCTGGGCGCCCCGCAGCAGGGCAGCAAGACCGGAGACAAGATCAAATACCGCACGCAGCCAGCCATTGACCAGCCTCACGTGCAGATTACGGCCGCCTCCACCACGCCGGACCTCTCCTGCCGCGCCTTCACGCTGAGTGTGGTACCCGGTTCGGCTTCTACCAGCCATTCAACCTTGGCCCGGCTGCTGCGCCCATCCATACTGTCGAATCCGGTGGCCATAAAAACCGGGGAGGCCATCATCCCTACTCGACCCTCCAGGTGGCCTATCTCCAGCCAGGGGGTACCGCGCAGTAATGTTGCGTGTTCGGGTAACTGGATTTCCGCCACAACCTCGCGCGTCGACTTATTGGCCTTTGCTTTTTCGCTGCCGGCTGTACCGAGATACCCGCCATTTTCCACCACCAGCCGAACCATGAATGTTCTATCCCCCATGCGCGTAGCGCTCGCTTCAACCAGTTCCAGTTTTGCTGTCATCAGGGCCTGGTAGACGAACCAGTCTGGAAAACAGGCTACCTCTTTCTCCAGCAGGTGCAGTGGCGGGTTGTGAAAGGAGTTCATTATGTCCCAGCCGCCGATTTCGAGCGGTCCCAACTGGGGGTGTTCGAACTCATACCAATCGATATGAGCAGTGCCGGGACACTCTTTGTCAAAGAATCTGAAGACTGTCAGATCGTCCTCGTCCTCGTGGTCAAATAACCAGTCTGAATAGCGTTTGTTGGTCATATCCACGCCCGCGGTTTTGTGCGGTGCCCAGTATTCTATGGTCCAGAAGTAAATTCCCAGGTGCTCATAGACCCAATCAAATCCGCCGGCAATATTCTGTTTCGGGTGATAGCGAAAGTCGTGATAAATACTCACTGCCGGGTAACCGGAAAGGCTCGACCCCTTCTCACCCATTGTCTTGTAAGCGCGCAGGTCGTTGACCGGAATGTCCTGGTCCGGATGGTTGGAGGCCGAGCGCAGTAATATACCGGAGAAGGTGTGTCCGGCGACGGCGATAACTATATTACCGTGGCTGCTGATGAAGTCGCCCAATGCGCGGGTTTCAGGCTCGGAAAAGGGGCCTGGACCGGCTCCCACCTGCTTGCCCTCGGGGGCCCAGTTCGCCGGAAAGTTTCGGTTCAGGTCCAGTCCTTCAGGGGGTGTGTTCTGCCTGACGATAGCCCCGTCGTAGCCTATGACCTCCCCTTCCCGAAACAGGTAGTAGAACTCGCCCTCGAAATCGTCAGGCGCCCGACGCACCATCAAACGCGATTCCTGCGGATGCGGCTTCCAGGGGCCATTTTTGTCGGGCTTTCGCATGAACAGGACGCGCCCGTCGCCGTCTACATCCATGACTCTCATGCCGTCAACCTGTTCGTCATTGTGAGGGTAGGGACGAACGGATGAGCGGAGCTTGCGGTTCATTTCGCCCAGCGCCCACTCGGCTCCATCGGGGTTTACTCGTGGGCAGATGTAGAAAGTGCGCGTATCGAGGCAGTGTGTAATCGCCTTATCAATGCCGAACCTGGAGACCATTTTTTCAATGTGATACAGGCAGGCGGTAGAGGCAGTGACTTCAACAGAGTGAATATTACCGTCTAACCACACGGCCGGTTTGTCTCGTGCGTCCCCGGTTTTACTGTTGGTCAAGGTAATAACCCAGATGTCGCGCCCCTCGAAGGATTTGCCAATACTCTCCAGCGAAACGAGGTCGGGATACTCGCGCGCGTAGTCATGAAGGAGCTGGGACAGCTCTTCGTGCAGGTAGAAGCGGTCAAAAGAAATAGCTGGCATGGGCGTGATCCCGGGCAAGTAGCAAAAAGAAAGAGCAGTGCCACCGCATTTTGCACGATTGTCAGCGTGGAGGCCATGATGGGGCCAGGGCCTGCCAGTGCAGTTGGCGGTTATACGTTCCGGCCGGGCTAGTCGCTTACGTTGCCCGCATTTGTATTCGGCCACTTTTCCTGCCGCCGCTGTTTGAGGAAATGCCAGGCGGGTACCAGCACCAGTGCTCCCAGTATTCCAGCGATGACAAAGTGGGCTTCATAGCCAATGCGGCTGGCCACCCAGCCGGACGTGGCTCCCACCAGTCCTGACAGGATGACCTGGCAACAGGTTTGCAGGCTGTAATCCGCACCCTCATGGTTGTTCCGGCACTGATCCATCATCAGTGCAAACAGCACCACTGTGGACATGCCGTCGGCGACCTGTTCGAACAGCATCACCGTGTAGATCGTGCTCATCTGGGTGAATCCCGCCGCAATCAGCGCGAAGCCGCCTATTCCCAGTGCTTGCAGCATTCCAAAAAACAGCAGGGTGAACCTGGGGCCCAGACGGTAATAGAGCAGCCCCCCTGCAACCGCGGCTATCATGCCGGCAATTGACGAGGTGAGTGTGAGCGTGCCAATGGCCGACAGTGACAATCCGGCGTCGACCAACATGGGCTTGACCATGCCGGAGCCGAAGGCGTCACCCAGCTTGTAGGTGACCAGCACCAGTAACCAGAGCCCGATACCGGGCTGACGGAAAAAAGCGCGATGGCTCTCCCAGAGGAATAGCGGCGAGCTCGCCTTCTTTGCAGGTACCTCGGGAGCATTGATGTCCGGGCGCTCACGAAAAACCAGCGCGGGAATGGTCAGGAAAAGCAGCAGGCTGGCCAATATCAGGAAGCTGGGCTGCCAGCCGATACGGTCAATCGCCAATAGCAGCAGGCTACCCCCGATAATCATACCCAGTTTGTAGCCCGACACCTGGATGCTGTTACCCAGGCCTCGCCATTCGCTGGGCAGCAGCTTGACCGTTAGACCGTCGGTGGCGATATCCTGCGTGGCTGAGCACATGTTAAAAAGCAGCAGGATGGCAAAAAATGGTACCAGGTAGGCCTGGAAAATCTGGCCGGGCTCGAACTGGCTTAGCGCGATCAGAAGTAGAATGACCGAGGCCTGCATGGGCAGTATCCAGCTGCGGTGCGGGCCCGTGCTGCGAAAGTGAAACCGGTCTACGTAGGGTGCCCAGACAAATTTCAGCATCCATGGCAAAGCCAGCAACTCGAGCAGGCCAATGTATTCCAGTGAGACCTGGTGCTGGCGCAGCATGGCCGGCAATGCATGGGCGAGAAGGCCGGCCGGCAGGCCCTGGGAGAAATACAGGCTGGTGAGCAGTATAAACACGAAGCCTGAAGGCCGCGTAGCTGGCATGATTTACACTTTCAATTCAGCGACAAGAGGCAAGACCGGCAGCTTCGTGGTATAGCCAATGACATGGTTTCACCTGGGAGCCGAATAATCAGCAACCCGCCTTTCGGTTGGTTTTGAAGCGCCTGCCTGAACAACCGTAGTCGGTAGTCGTACCTTGAGGTGACGCATCCGGTTCCGCCGCATCGGGGGATGTGCCCGGGGTTTCTGGTGGCGCAGCTACGGCTGTCATAGCACCGGTGCCGGGAGCTGTTACGTCGCCGGCGACAGAAGCAGGTGCTGCGATATCCGCTGCCACCTGATACACCATGTCATTCGGTATCGGTACGCTCAGGTTGTACTGCGCGATTTTCCAGCCGGCAGCGGATCTTACCAGTACGCCGCTGCCGCGGCAGTTGCCCAGCCCCTCGTTGTCGAGGCTTTCATCGAACCAGGCGGTGTCGCCACTGGGGGAGATAATGATATCGCGTTGCAATGGAGTATAGGTCCACCCCTGGCCCGCGCTGAAATGGCGGGTGACAAAGTCGCGAAACTCCTGTCCCTGCCAGCGTTCACTGCCGTCTGTTCCCAGGAACACCACGTTGTCGGCCATGGCTTCGAAGTAGGCGACGCTGTCAGCGCGGGAAGCCGCCTGGTGAAAATTGTCCAGGGTCTTGTTCACAAGAGCAATATCATCGCCCTGTGCAGTAGCTGTCACTATCATGCAGCATGCCGCCAGAAAGTATCGTAAAGATGGCATGTACGCTCTCCTAAAGCCGCTGGTTGCCCGGTGTTGACACCACAACCGGACTTGCGAGGATATCAATAGTGGCTTTCAATTTCTCCTGCTTTATTATCTGCGGGCTGCTCGGCCTCGATAACAACCGGGACGGGTCGGGTGACAGCTTTACAGACTTTTAGCGCCGGCCTACCCGGACTGGTCAAATTGCCTCCAGCTGCGCCTGTATGCCTTCATCAATCAGGGGCACTACCTCTGCAGCGGCAAGGTTTTCTTCCAGTTGCTCTATCCGGGAAGCCCCCAGGATGACGGTGGAGACTCTGGGGTTCAACAGGCACCAGGCGATGGCCAGCTTCGATGGGGTGGTGCCCAGTGCCTGTGCAATGGGCAGGAACTTCGCAACCCGTTTCATTCGGTCCTGGCCGCGCTCAGACTCCACCATGTGCTTCTTCAACCACTCGTAACCCGCCAGTGATGCTCTTGAGCCCTCCGGGATACCGCCGAGGTACTTGCCGGTCAGTGCTCCTGAGGCCAGCGGTGACCAGGTGGTGGTGCCCATTTCGTATTTTTCAAAAATGGGCGCGTACTCCAACTCAAACCGCTCCCTGTCCAGCAGATTGTATTGCGGTTGTTCCATTGTGGGTGGCGTCAGGTGATTGTCGTGAGCGAACTCGTAGGCCTCCGCGATCTCCGGGGCACTCCACTCGGATGTACCCCAGTACAGAATCTTGCCCTGGGTGACCAGGTTGTGCATGGCCCACACGGTTTCGCCAACCGGTGTGTCCGGGTCGGCCCTGTGGCAAAAATAGAGGTCCAGGTAGTCCACCTGCAAGCGGGTCATGGCCTGGTGGCAGGCTTCGGTAATATGCTTCCTGCTCAGCCCGGCCTGGGTTGGCAGGGGGTTTTCGGTGGCGCCGAAAAATACCTTGGAAGATACGCAATAACTGTCTCTGGGTCGTGCCAGTGACTTGAGTGCCTTGCCCATAACGATTTCAGAGCGACCGGCTTCATAACCCTCCGCGTTATCGAAAAAATTGATGCCCGCGTCAAAGCAGGTGCCAAACATGGCCTCGGCCAGCCGGGCGTCTACCTGCTTGTTGAAGGTAACCCATGACCCGAACGACAGGCTTGAGAGTTTGAGTCCGGATGCACCGAGGCGTCTGTATTGCATGGCTTTCTTCCTTTTTTAATGTCCCGCGGCGAGGACGGCTTCATGTTGTATATCCTTGCTATGGTCAGATGCAAGTACCAGGTAGACGCTGGGAAGAATAAATAGCGTGAACAGTGTGCCGATAAGCATCCCGGCTACCAGGATAATGCCGATGCTGTTTCTCGCCTCGGCGCCCGCGCCAGTGACCAGTACCAGGGGGAAGTGTCCCACCACCGTTGCCCCGGTCGTCATCAGCACCGGCCGCAAGCGTACGCTGGCACCGTGGGTAATGGCTTCCAGCTTGCTCATGCCCTGTTGCTGCAGGTGGTTGGCAAATTCAACGATCAGTATGCCGTTCTTCGCGACCAGCCCCACCAGGGTGATCAGGCCGATCTGGGAGTAGATGTTTACCGTTGTCCAGCCCAGGAAGGTGAACATGAGGGCTCCTGAGAGCGCAAGTGGAACACATCCCAGCAGCACGACCAGCGGATCCCGGAGGCTGTTAAACAGGACTACGAGCACCAGGAATACGAAGGCCAGCGCAAATCCTAGGGCACCCAGCAGGGTATTACCTTCCTGGCGGATCTGGCGGGATTCTCCTGCGTAGTCAATCGCATAGCCCTTGGGCAGGATGTCTGCCGCCGCGTCTTCTATCGCGCTCAGGCCGGCCTCCTTGGTATAGGCAGGGATCATGCCGGCGAAAATTGTAAAGGAATTACGTTGCTGGAACTTTGTCAGTACCCGCGGGCCAACCGTCTCCTCCAGGGTCGCCAGAGCGGAAAACGGGACCATGGCTCCTGTGGGCGTCTGCAATTTTATTTGTTGTATGGAGCGCAGATCCAGGCGGTTGATATCTTCAATCATTGGAATGACCCGGTAGGCTTTGCCATCCAGGTCAAAGCGATTGACATAATCTCCCGCGAGGTAGGTGGACAATTGCTGGCTCACGTCATCCACTGTCATACCCAGGTCCGCGATGCGGTCCCGATCCAGTTCAAAGTGAGCCCGGGGAAAATCAATCTTCAGGTTGGTGTCGACGAACAGAAACAGGTTGGCGGCGTAGGCCGCTTCCACCAGTGCGTCGGCGTACGGTTGCATCTCCTCAATCGGGACCGGGGCCGTCACTACCATTTCTACCGAGAACTGTCCGGCACTGGGCAGGGACGGGAAAAGGTTTGGAAATGCCTGCAGGCCGGGCACCATGGCAAGCTTTGCAAACGCGTCGGGCAGCATGTCCATGGGGGTCTGGCCGCGCTCGGCGGGGTCAACAAATTCCTGGCCACCGAAGGCGGCACTCGGGCTGAGAACCTGCCACATAAAAGTGGCGTCATTGAGACCATTCATAACACCGACGACATCGTGCATGTGCCGGTGCATATAATCCAGCGAGGCCTCAGGCGGGGCCGCGGAGATGACAAAGATCGAGCTTTCGTCTTCTATAGGTGCCAGCTCATGCTGGGATGTGAGCAGGAAAGGTATAGCCAGCAGTGAAAAAAACAGGCCAAACACCAGCATTTGCGGTGTCCACTGCAAGCTCCTGGCCAGCATGAACTCGTATTGCAGACGCAATTTGTCAAAGCGGTTGTTTACCCACCGTGTCATTGTCCCTTCTTGACCCCTGGGCGGGCTCGCGTACGCGCTCATGATGGGCGACAGGGTCAGCGCGACCACGCCACTGATGAGAACCGCCACGGCCAGGGTGAAAGCGAACTCCCTGATCAGGACGCCGGTCAGGCCAGTCAAAAAGCCTATGGGCAAATAAACCGCAGCCAGGGTTACTGTCATGCCAATGATGGCAGTCAGTAGTTGGCGTGAACTGGCCAGTGCCGCCTGCCGCCGACTCATTCCCTGGCGCATGAAACGTGCGACATTTTCAACGACCACAATGGCGTCGTCCACCACCAGCCCGACAGAAAGTACAATCGCCAGTACCGTCAGCAGGTTGAAAGAGAAGCCCATCACCATCATGACCGCCATGGCGCCCAGTAGCGAAATAGGTATCGTAATCAGCGGCACCAGCGCGCTGCGCAAGGAGCCCATAAACAGCAGTACCACAATGCCCACCAGCAGCACGGTCTCCGCCAGGGTGATAAAAATCTCCTTCAGCGCATCACGCATGTAGAGCGTGCCGTCGTAGCCTACCTCTATCGACATACCGTCAGGCAAGCTGGCGTTGATTTCCTCCAGTGCAACGTAGAGCTGATTGCCAATGTCGAGTTCATTCGCTCCCGGCAGGCCGTAGACCGCCAGGAAGATCGTGTCTCGCTGGCTCATCCGCGATATTACCTGGCCCTCGACTTCGCCCAGTTCCAGCCTGGCGACATCGCCGACGCGCACCACTGCATTGTCGATATTGCTGATAACCAGCTGCTCAAAGTCCTCCCTGGTTTTCAAGGTGGCACTGGTCTGCAGGTCTATGCGTTGTTGCTGGTTCTCTATCCTGCCAATAGGCGCAATTACATTGTTGTCCTCCAGCGCCTGCCGCACTTGCTGTGCGCTCACATTGAAGTAATTGAGCCGGACCGGATCCAGCCAGACGCGCATGGCAGGGGAGCGACCTCCCTCGAGAAGCACCCGCTGCACACCGGGAATGGAGGTGATAATCGGTACCACGTATCGGGTGAGGTAATCAGTTGTTTCAGGAAGGGATCGCCCGCCCATGATGACGTCCAGGTAGAAGATCGCATTGCTGGCATCAGTGCGCTCTACCTCAATCGACGGGTCTTCGGCTCCCGGCGGCAGCTCGAACCGTATCTGGCCCAGCCTGGCTGTCAGTTCGGCCAGGGCCAGCGTACTCGACTCATTGAGCTTCAGCCATGCGGTGACCTTGCTCATACCAGCGGTGGTGCGCGAGTCCACATAATCGATGCCCGGCACAGTGGATGCCGCACGTTCAATGGGGTCTGTTACGAAGCCTTGCACGGTTTCGGCCGAGGCACCCACGTAGGGAGTGGAGATAATCAGGGAAGAGCTTTCAATTTCCGGAAACTCCAGGACCGGCATTTCTACCGCCGCCCTCAGACCCATTAGCACCAGGGTCAAGGAGATGACGACAGCAAGCAGTGGTCTCTCAACGAATGCATCAAAAATATTTGGCTTGCCCGCTGGGAAGTTCATGGTCCCGGCTGGCCCTCGGGACTATCCGTCGGCGCCCGGGCAGGCGCTTGCGCCAGGTCCTGCTCGCGCTCGACGACGTGGGTCAACAAGCCGTCGATCAGCTTGAATGCCCCTATTGCCGCAACCCTTTCTCCGGGTTCCAGCCCACCCGTTACCAGGATGTCTGCGCCCTGGGCGGGGCCCACACTGACCTGTCGTCTCGAAGCACGAAACGGCGCTATGGCACCCGGCTCGGCCTTGTTCAGCACATAGACAAAGGCACCGAAGTTGTTGCGCCTGACGGCACTGGCAGGCAGGCGGAAAACGCCCTCAAGGCTGCCGACCACAACCTCCACATCGACCACCGCCCCGGGGCGGATGGTCGCCGGCGGGTCGGTTAACAAAGCGCGGAACTCGCGGCTTCTGGACAGTGTGTTCAGGCTGGACTCAGCTGAAATGATCGTCGCCTGCATAGGCTCATTGCCCAGGTTGTGGCTGCCCAGGGTGATGATGTCGCCAATGGCCGGGGTCGCCTTGCCCTGGGGTAGCTTGAAGTCGATCCAGACTTCACCCAGGCCGCCTGTCAGTTGGGTGACAACCGTATTGGCGGCGAGGTACTGGCCAACCTCCAGGGTATGTAGCCCGGTTTGTGCGTCAAAGGGGGCAACCAGGGACTTTTTTTCGATGATGGCTGCCAGCGCCGCGGCGTTGGCCAGCAGTATGTCCTTGTCTGCCTCAGCGCTATCGTACTCGTTCTGGCTGGCCAGATTGTTGCGGCGCAACTCCCGCAGCCGTTGTAACTGCAGTTCTGCCAGTTTCAACTGCGCCCGGGTGGCCTGCAACTGGGCCCGTTCCTCGGTACTGTCCAGGGATAGCAATTGCTGTCCCTCGGCGACGGCGCTGCCGCCGACAAACCCGATTGCGGCGATTTTGCCACCCACCTCGGTGCGTAATTCGATGGCTTTCGTGGCGCGCACCTCGCCTATGGTCCGGTAGGTCTGTGGCCAGTTTAGCGGTGATGCGAGAACCGCGGTTACCGCTTCCGAGCGCTCCGGGAAGGACTCGCCAAAGGCAATAGCTTCCTTGATCTGGCGGTACTTCAGGCCGCCCAGAACGGCGACAACAATGAGGCATATCAGGGCCATGAAGGCCCATTTTTTCAGAGCACCGCTTTGGCTGTAGCCCACCGTGTTACTGGCTTCTGTCATACATTGATATCCAATTGGTCCTGCGATTACCGGCCCCGCGGCAGGTGCACGCGCGCGGCTTCGCGCATCTTACCAGTTGGCAGGCCCTGTGGCCCCCGACTTACATGGCGCGGTTGGCACGGTTTCTGCTCTATCCTCTGTTAATATTCGGGTCCGGAACCGGCTTTTGCGAGAAATATCGACAGCAATGGAAATGGCACAGTGGCAAAAGTCCTTTCTGGGGCGGCATAGCCTCGATCCTGGCTATCTGGACTATGCACAAGAGTGGTTCGCGCCACTGTCAGCTGCGATCGCAATGCACCAAAGCGGTGCAGAAAGATCTATCCTGGTTGCAGTCAATGGCTGCCAGGGCTCTGGCAAAACCACCGTTTGTGACTACCTGCGCACCGATCTGGAAAAAAATCACGGTTTGCGAGTGGTGTCCCTGTCACTGGATGATTTCTACCTGACCCGCGCCGAGCGCGAGGATCTTGCCGGCACTGTCCATCCGTTGCTGGCGACCCGCGGGGTGCCGGGTACCCATGACATGGCGCTGTTGCAGTCCACCCTGGCGGCGCTGCTCGCGCAGGCAGCTGACACGATTGAGATTCCCCGTTTTGACAAGGCCCTGGACGATCGCGTGCCCGCATCTTTCGCGGAGGTGGTCAGCGGGGGTGTTGACGTTGTGCTACTGGAGGGCTGGTGCCTTGGGGCCCGTGCGCAAACCGGGGCAGAGCTGGCGGAGCCGGTCAACGACCTGGAAGCTCGCGACGATGCCGGGGGACAGTGGCGGCGCTACGCGAATGAGGTTCTGGGGCGGGACTTCGAATCGCTGTATGGGCTGGTCGACCTGTGGGTCATGCTGGCCGCGCCTTCGTTTGAGTGTGTCTATCGCTGGCGCCTCGAACAGGAGCAGAAGCTTGCCCGGCGCAGCAGTGGTGCCGGGATTATGAGCGCGTCGCAACTGTCCCGCTTTATCGAGTTTTATGAGCGTATTACCCGGCACTGCCTGGCCCGGTTGCCCGGCCGGGTGCACTACTTTTACCAGTTGGACGAGCAGCGGCAAGTCACGGAGCAACGTTATTGTGCCAGGCCCGAACTGTGAGACTGCAGCCATGACCAGATTTACCCCGGCGAAATACCTGGTATTTACCGATCTGGACGGTTCACTGCTGGATCACCATGACTATCGCTATGACGACGCGTTACCCCAGCTGCGCGCGCTTGAGTCAGAGGGCATTCCCCTGATCCCGGCTACCAGCAAAACGCGTTTGGAGATAGAGCGTTTGCGCGCAGAATTGGGCAATCGCCATCCATTCATCGCAGAGAATGGTGCTGCGGTGTTTATCCCCGTGGGCTACTTTGCACAGCAACCGGAGCCGTCAATTGAACGGGACGGCTACTGGATTCATGAAATGAGTCCGCCGCGGACCCGTTGGGTGAGTTTGCTGGGCGAACTGGATGACAGGTTTCCAGGGTGTTTCGAGTACTTCCATCATGCGGGGGTGGAGGGCATTATGCGGATGACCGGCCTGCCACGTGAACGGGCGATAGAGGCCAATGCCCGTGAATACAGTGAGCCGGTGCGTTGGTGCGGTGATGTACAGGATCGCGAAGCATTCCTGCAATGCCTGCGGGCCGCCGATGCGAGCGTACTGCAGGGCGGTCGCTTTCTGGGCGTATGCGGCGACTGTGACAAGGGCCGGGCACTGCAGTGGTTGCGCCAGGTGTATCAGCTGGCAGAACCCGGCCGGCAGGTGCACGACCTGGCCATTGGCGACAGCGCTAACGATTGTGCCATGCTGGAAGTGGCCGAAACCGCCCTGGTCATTCGTTCGCCGGCACACGATGCGCCCCTGTTGCAGCGCAGCGAGGGTTTAATATACAGCGAACAATTTGGACCGGCAGGGTGGGCCGAGGGTGTGGCCAATTGGTTGCGCCGCCAACAATTACAAAACCGCAAAAATTGAGGCCAGGTCCCTATGGGCGATTTTTACCAGAACGGAATAATTACCACCTTGCACAACCTGTCGGACCGGCCGGTTGAGGAATTGGAAAGTGAGCTGGTGGCGTTTTCCCACCAGCGCCCACTGGGGCTGATACTGCCCTCCTTGTTTTCGGAGTTAGAGGGAACGGCGTTGCCAGCCATTCTGGATGAGTTGACCCGCGTGCCCTACCTGAGTGAAGTTGTTATTGGCCTGGACCGGGCCGATCAGGCCCAGTACAAGGAAGCGCTGGGTTTTTTCGATCGCCTGCCGCAACGTCACCGTGTGCTTTGGAATGAAGGACCGAGACTGCAGGCGCTGGATAAAAAGTTGCAGGAACTTGACCTGGCCCCCCGGGAGTTAGGCAAGGGGCGCAATGTCTGGTATTGCATGGGCTACACCCTGGCGTCCGGTCGAGCTGAATCTGTGGCGCTGCACGACTGTGACATTCTGACCTACGACCGGGGCCTGCTGGCGCGACTGATATACCCGGTAGCCCACCCCCGCTTTAATTACGAGTTCTGCAAGGGCTATTACTCGCGGGTTGCCGGCGGCAAAATCAACGGCAGGGTGAGCAGACTGCTGGTCACGCCGTTGCTGCGCGCCCTGAAGAAAACACTTGGCGAGATGGAATACCTGGATTACATGGATAGTTTCCGCTATCCGTTGGCGGGCGAGTTCTCCTTTCGGCGCGATGTGCTTAACGACATCCTTATTCCCAGTGACTGGGGCCTGGAAATTGGTGTGCTGTCGGAGATGTACCGCAACTATGCCAACAACCGGCTCTGCCAGGCTGATATCGCCGATGTCTACGACCACAAACACCAGGAGCTGTCGGCCCAGAACGACCAGGGCGGGCTCTCCAAAATGTCTATCGATATCGCCAAGGCCCTGTTCCGCAAGCTGGCCACCCGGGGCATCACCTTCAACACGGAGACATTCCGCTCACTCAAGGCGACCTACTACCGCATTGCCCTGGATTTTGTCGAAACCTACCACAATGACGCGATAATGAATGGTCTGAAACTCGATGTGCACAGTGAAGAAAAGGCAGTGGAACTGTTTGCCGAGAATATTATGAAGGCGGGTGAGGCGTTTCTGGATCGCCCCATGGAGCGTCCGTTTATTCCGAGCTGGAACCGGGTTATCAGCGCGGTGCCCGATGTGTTGCAACAACTGCTGGACGCGGTCGAAGCTGACCATGTCGAGTTTGCCGGAGAGTAAAAAGAAATGCTTCAACAAGTAAAAGAGGTCGGGCAGCTCACGGAGCGGGTGCAGCACCATCTGGATGCGATCTATCATGATAACCCGCTGGGAGCGAACCTGGAGGGGCTGGCCGCGGAGTTGCTTGCTTTAATGGGCCTGGAAGACGCTGCGGTTTCTCCGCAGCTACCGGTCAATCACTGGGACCAGCGCGATACCATCATGATTACCTATGGCGACAGCGTGTTGCGGGAGGGTGAGCGCCCCCTGCAAACCCTGAAGCGCTTTCTGGATGCCCATGCTGCGGATGCAATCAACGGTGTGCACATTCTGCCTTTTTATCCCTGGAGTTCGGATGACGGCTTCGCGGTGCTGGATTACTCCAGTGTCAACGAGGCACTGGGTAACTGGCCCGATATTGAAGCCATAAGCGCCAGCTACCAGTTAATGGCCGATCTTGTGATCAACCATTGCTCCGGTCGCAGCCTCTGGTTCGAAAACTTCCTGAAGGGCGTGGAGCCTGGCAAAGGGTATTTTTATACCGCGTCTCCCGAGGACGACCTGAGCCAGGTAGTAAGGCCGCGTACCTCCGATTTGTTGCGCGAGGTTGAAACGAGTGAGGGTACCCAATATGTGTGGTGCACCTTCAGTCATGATCAGGTGGACCTGGACTTTCGCAACCCGGAAGTCCTCAAGCAGTTTGTTTCCATCCTCCGCTTGTATATGGATCACGGTGTGCGCATCTTTCGCCTGGACGCGGTGGCCTTCCTGTGGAAGGTTCCCGGCACCAGCAGCCTCAATCTCGAAGAGACGCATGAAATTGTCAGGCTGATACGCACCCTGGTTGAGCACGTAAGTAATGACGCGATGGTGATCACGGAAACCAATATCCCGAATCGGGAAAACCTGTCCTATTTCGGCAATGCCAATGAGGCGCATTGTGTCTACAACTTCTCGCTGCCACCGCTGCTGGTTAACGCGCTGATCACTGGAGATTGCACATATCTGAAGCACTGGATGATGAGTATGCCGCCGGCGCAGGATGGAACGGCCTACTTCAATTTCATTGCTTCGCATGACGGTATTGGGCTGCGCCCCGCCGAGGGGCTGTTGTCAGAAGAGGAGTTAAACACCCTGGTCGATACCATGCAGCAGTTTGGCGGGCATGTGTCCTACCGCGCCCTTGAAGGCGGTGAGCGGAAACCCTATGAGATCAATATTGCGCTGTTCGATGCGCTGCGCGGAACAACCGCCGGTCCAGATCACCTTGGTGTAGAACGGTTTGTCTGTGCCCACGCCATTATGCTCGCCCTTGAAGGTATTCCCGGCATCTATATTCACAGCCTGGTGGGCACCCGTAATGATTACGAGCGGGTTGAGAACACCGGCCACTACCGCGCCATCAATCGCCACCAGTGGGACTACGAGACGCTGAACGAATTGTTGGCCCAGCCGGACTCCAGCCACAGCAAGGTTTTCGAGCGAATTAAAGGCCTGTTGGCTATCCGCCGGCGCCAGGCAGCGTTTCACCCTAATGCCACGCAGTTCACTTTGCACCTGGGTAATAACCTGTTCGGCTTCTGGCGCCAGAGTATAAACAGGCGCCAGAGTGTTTTTTGTATCAGCAATATCACGG
The DNA here is from genome assembly GCA_963765545.1 of uncultured Gammaproteobacteria bacterium. Lineage (GTDB taxonomy): Bacteria > Pseudomonadota > Gammaproteobacteria > Pseudomonadales > Halieaceae > JARRPM01. The sequence continues at coordinate 156,893 of CAVXWW010000009.1, forward strand.
CCGACGTTCAGCCGTTGGCACTGGAGGCCATCAACATGACCGACAATGAGACCTGGAAGGACCTGATCGGCGGCGAGACGATGGTGTCGCGCAGCCAGGTACTGGAACTGCAACCCTACCAGACAGTGTGGATCTCCAACACGATGGACATTGTTACATACTGAGCGCCTTGACGATCAGCCTGATACTGGCGCGGTATCTGGTTGTTCTACCACATCGGTCTGCGTGATACCGGCAGGATCAGGGCGATACGCGACTTTCTGGTTGAATCCCTGCTTGTATCAGCTTGGGACTATTGTGTGTTCTGCTGCAGCTGTGCTTTACCGATCAACAGGTAGTCGGTGTACAAGTGCAGCGTACCATTTTCCTCCGCGGAGCCGGTGGTGACAGTTCTCAGGCCGTAGCCCGTCTCCAGAAGCTCAGCCAGTACCTCTGCACAATCCTCTCCAGTAACGATGCCGCCGTCTATAGCTGGTGATGGTGAACTGCTTGCGGCTACCACTATCACGCTACCTTCCTCTGGCTCGCAGCGCATCATGACCACTGCAGCCATGGTCGAAGTGTCCGGAGAATCGCAAGCGCCGATGGTGTCGCCGTGGCGCTGGTGGCCAGGCACCGCAGAGGCAGGAATAGAGGCTGTCTTTGCGCCCTTATGGCAGATGGTGACCTTTTCGGAATCCGCCTCTGAATTGGCGAACGCAAGCTGGCCAACCGCGGTCAGGGCAAACATGGTAATTCCAATCGCCAGAGTCTTCATTTTCACTAACCTCGTAGTTATTTTACTTCGGAGCATGACGGCCACGAATTACCGAGCAGTCCCAAGAAAGCGTTGTAAACCCGTGCTCAGACTCAGTATAGGGCTCGGTTTTTTTCATGCAAGAAATAATCAGATGGAAATATGTTATAGCATTATATTCCATATAGTTATTTAGCGTTTTGTGCGATTCGCGGGATCCGCGAGAGCCGAGCAGGCTTTCCCGTAGATCCCGTAAAGTCATGTCTGCCGGTTAGAACCCTGGGTTCGGGTTATGGACATCACATCACAACTGCAGTATTGACCCTGTTGGGCAAGGTGATGTCACTGCTCCAGCAAGCGACTCGCCTGGATGCCGTGCATATTGAGATGGTAGATTGGGGCGCCCTTCACCTCCATGATGGGTTGAATCTCCTCGAACACACTTGGATAAGTGTAAAAGGGTACCCGGGGAAAGAGGTGGTGTATCGAGTGATAGTTCTGATACCCCCACAGGGCGGTTATCAGTTTGCCCGCAGCTCCATCGACAATGATAGTTGAGGTATCAACATAACGGCCTACCGCTTCGTGGGGTGTGTGTACGATATAGGCGAAGAGATACATCAGTATTGTAAAACCCGCCAGCCAGGCCAGCACAAACATCGCCAGCCCCTCGACCCAGAAACCCGCTGCGAAAAATGCCACTCTTGGCAGCAGTGCGGCTATCAGTTCCAGGCAAAGGGCCACGTTTTGCGAGCGCGGCCCATTGTGCCAGCGGTGCTTCATATAGTAGGCGTATTGGCCGGTGAAAATCTTCCAGATTGCCCTCAGGGCCAGTGAGGGCGATCGGGTGATATCGGCCATCGGGGCATCGGGGTCATTGTCCGGCTGGTTGGTATGTCTGTGGTGCGCGAGATGCTCATGGCGATGGGCGGTAAGCGGGACCATCAAGATCCAGCCCGCGGTGTAACCCAGGGCCTCGTTGAGCCAACGTAGGGATGTGTTACTGCCGCTTATTGAGCCGTGTACGGCCTCATGCAAAACGGTGTAAGCAGCGTAGGTAAGAAGCGCCATCAGTGGCATTGCGACGATCAGTGGCATAAGGCCCATCATCACCAGGGCGGGCGTGGCCACATACGCCAGTGTTACAGCGACTCCCAGAAACACCGTCGGCCATGCCACTTTGCCCATATGCTTCCTGGCTGCTTCCAGTGCCTTCAGATCGAGATTGTCTTTCGTGGTCATCTTGGCGGCCCTCTTGGTTTGTTATCAATGGTGCCAGTGTGCGCCAACCTTTGTCTGCTGATCAGTGTATATAGCGCCAATTGGGTGTCATAATGCGCCAAATTTCGGTGATAACGATCAATGAATACTATTAGCCCGGTATATGCGCGCTTTGTACTCAGGGAGGTTCTCGCGCAGAACATTCCCGCGGAAAAGCTGCTCGCAGACACAACACTGCACCGCCGGGAGCTGGAGACAGGTGGTGATATCTCGGTCGAAGACTTCCTGGCGATACTGGAAAACGGCCGCAAGCTGACGGGTAATGAACAGCTGGGTCTGGTGATCGGTCGCCACACTAATATTATGGCACTGGGCTATATCGGCGCGGCGGCGGCTATAGCGCCCAGCGTGCGGGAAGGCCTCAGGGTAATAGAGAACTATACCCGCTTGCATATCAGTTACATGCAGTTGGTACTGTCTTCCGGTCTGCGCGGCCTGCAACTCAAGTTTCATTATTCCAGGGACATTGGCCCCACCGTGCGGTTTCACGCGGAGACGGCTGTGATGCTGGTTCAGGACTACGTGGAAACGCTGACCGGTAAAGTGCTTCACAATGCCACGTACCAGTTTGCGATGCCGGCCCCGGATTACACCAGTGATTATGCACAGTGGCTGCACAGCCCAATCAGTTTCGACGGGGCGTTCTTTGGCGTCGAGTTGCCCTTTGAGTGGCTGGATCAGCCGTCGCCCTACTACAACGCCGAGATGTGGGATCTGGCGACACTAACCCTCGCCCGGAAAATTCGCGAGCTGGAGGGTAGGGAAGCCAAGCCCTACTCCCAGTATGTTGAGACTCTGCTGCGCTCAAACGAGCCGCCTCTGCCGGAGCTTGGGCAAGTGGCGGCCGAACTGCATATGTCTGAGCGCACTCTGAACCGGCGCCTGCAACGCGAGGGCACCAGCTTTCGGGATATCAAGGGCAAGCTGCTGGCGAGCTGGGCCCGCCAGCATCTGAGTGAGACCAATCGCAGCGTTGAGACAATTGCTGTCGAGCTGGGCTACCAGGACGCAGCCAATTTTAGGCGGGCGTTTCGCAACAGTGAGGGGTGCTCTCCCAGTGAGTTCAGGCGCAGGACAACGGCAGTAGCGCCCTGATAGATAAAGTCGGTTGATTTAAATATACCGCGGGAGCCTGTGTTCGCGTCCTGGTGCAAAGGCGGCGCTCCTCCGGCGTTTTCTTCCCTATACCAACTATTTTTCCCTATACTGCGTTGCTCGTATTTGCGCGTCATACGCAATAGATTACTACAGGAGAAAAGGCATGGATCTTTCAAACAGTTCGGCAATTGTAACAGGCGGTGGTTCGGGCCTGGGCGAGGCATGTGCCCGTCGCCTGGCGCAGCTTGGTGCCACGTGCATCGTCGTGGACCTGAATGAGGAGAAAGGGCAGGCGGTGGCCAGCGATATTGGCGGACAATTTGTCAAGGCAGATGTTTCGAATACGGAACAGGTGCAGGCCGCAGTTGATGCAGCAGTCGCCATCGCGCCGTTGCGCGCCCTGGTAAACGGTGCCGGCATCGGCAGTGCCGGGCGCACAGTTGACAGGTCGGGCAACCCCTTTGACCTGGCGTCATTCGAGATGGTGTTGCGCGTTAACCTGATAGGGACATTCAACTGTATTCGTCTTGCGGCCGCCGCCATGTCAAAACAGGAGCCGCTGGATGAGCAGGGCCAGCGTGGGGCAATCGTTAACATGGCCTCGGTCGCCGCCTTCGATGGCCAGATCGGGCAGTGTGCCTATTCGGCCTCCAAGGGCGGTGTCGTGGGCATGACCCTGCCGATTGCCAGGGACCTGTCTGCATCCGGCATCCGGGTGAATACAGTGGCCCCGGGCCTGTTCAATACGCCTATCTACGGCGAGGGCGAAGCATCTGAAGCCTTCAAGGCGCATCTGGGCGCCAGCGTATTGTTTCCGAAGCGCCTGGGTTACGCCGACGAATTGGCGTCCATGGTTGCTGAGCTGATCACCAATGATTACATGAACGGAGAGGTGGTGCGCGCTGACGGCGGTATCCGGATGCCGCCAAAGTAAGTCATCTCAAACTGCCAGTGGCGCCGGGTTTCAATCCCGGCGCCTTGATCGCCTGCCGGTCAAACTACATTGCCTCTGTTTGAGGTGGCCTAGCCGGGCCTTACCACCAGAATGTGTTTGCTGGTTTTGTAGGGTTTGCTGATTCTGTGTTCGACCACAGATGCGTTGAACTTTTCTTCACACCGTTCGGCCAGCTCCCAGAACGGGCTGCGTCCCGGGTCGGCGATCAGCACCTGCTTGACGCCACTTTTCATGGCGCGGTCTACCAGCCGGTAGAGGGGCTGAACAAGTTCATCCCAGAAGCAGACGTCGCCGCCGATAATCGTATGGACGCCGGCCATGTCCTTCTTGCGAATCTGGTGGAATTTTTTCTTCTCAAACTTGATTTTCACGCCGTTGATGTCGGCCTGAGCATCGAGAAAGGGCTGCACGTCGGCATCGGCATCGATACCAGTCACCCTGGCGTCAAAGCGCCTGGCCATATAAATGCCGGTCAGCCCCCAGCCACAGCCAATATCCAGCACCCGGGCTCTTTTTGGCAGTGGGTAATCTTCCATGTAGTTCATCAGCACAAAACTTGAACGCCAGACCTTGTTGCCATGAATAGACGGTTCGCTGCCCTGTCTCTTGAGTTTCTTGACGGCGGGATGGGTGGATTGCAGTGCCAGGGTGTCGAGGTATTCCACCGTGTGTTTTTCAGTCCTTGGTTTGCTCATGTTGCTCCGTAGTGTTTTGCCCAAAGCCGCGAACAGGCTTTTTTTGTAGTGTGCCGTTGTGTAATGCGAGATAGCAAGGCAAGCGATCATACTAGCAACCTCCGCTACCTGTCACCCTGCCATGCGAGCGAATGATCGAGCTGCTGCTGGTATCGACCCTATTGGGGATTGTAGTATTGCCTGGGGTTGTCACCTGCCGGATGTGAGTGCCCCGCGTTCTGGCCCGGTGCGTCAGCGGTCGAGAGTAAAACAGGAATCATGGGAGTAGCTAAATGAACGAAATCAAATACAACGATTTTCTGCCGCATGCCACACCCAGGGGTGGCCTGTTTGGTGGAGTGGATTATTCGGGTTTCGATGACTGCGTCGCAGCGATGAACCATTGGTTGGCGCGCAACCCGGTTGATGTAATTCGGCTGGAAACCGTGACCCTGCCCAACATACACAGCATCCAGGAAGAGGGCACTGCCGATACGGAATTGCATGTGTCGGGGCACACCGTGTGGTATCAGTTTCTCAGGTTGTGGTATTCAGAGGTGACTGAACAGTAAATCGTGGACAAGCTACATGAAATCCTGGCGCACCAGGCGGCAACCCGGGCTGAAAGTGTTGCCCTGTGGTGGAATGGCTGCGCGATCACATATGCGCAACTGAATGAGCGCGTATTGGCATTGGCTGCCCGGCTTGCCAGTAGTGGCGGAGCCGGTGAGCGGGTCGCGGTGCTGGCCTGGAACTGCCCCCGGTATGTCGAACTCATTTACGCCGTGCCTGCCAGTGGCAAAATACTTGTGCCGCTCAATGCCAGGCTCGCGCCGGCTGAATTGCATTACCAATTGGTGTCCGCTGGTGTGACGACACTGTTTGGAGAGCCGCAACTGCTCGAACCACTGCTTCAGGAACATGACTTTGGCCCGGAGTTACACGTCATTGATCTGCAGGATGAATACGAGTTTTGGCTCGCCAGTGGCGACCAGGCGCCGATGCCGCACACGAATGCCAGAGATACGATCTGGATACTCTATACCTCTGGTTCAACAGGCCGCCCCAAGGGGGCGGAGCTTACCCATAACTCATTTATGGCTGGTTTAGCGTCCGCTGCCCTGGGGCGGCCGGTGAGGTCCGATGACAGGTATCTCTACCCGTTTCCGCTGTTTCACGTGGCCGCCCACAATGTTCTTTTGCAGCATCAGTATGGTGCTGCGGTGGTTTTGACCAGGTCATTTGATCCGGGTGCCACACTGTTTGCATGTCGTGAGTATCAGGTAACGACCATGTCGCTCGCACCAACCATGATTGCGATGTTGCTTGACCACCCGGACTTTCGCCCCGAGGATTTGAAATCGGTTCGCACCATTGGCTATGGTGCATCCGCCATGCCACAGACCCTGTTACTGCGCCTGCTGGAACAGACGAACATCGGGCTGTGTCAGAGCTACGGCATGACCGAGCTTTCGGGGAGTGCGGCATTCCTTACAGTTGAGGATCATCGTCTGGCCGCCGATAGCAGGCCTGAGCTGCTGCAGTCCGTGGGCAAGCCTTTGCCCTCGGTTGAGATCAGACTGGTCGCTGACGATGGCCGGGTATGCGCCACAGGCGAGAGCGGCGAGATCCTGGTCAAGGGCGAGCAGTGTATGCGAGGGTACTGGAACCAGCCCGAGGCCAGCGCGCAGGCCATTGTTGAGGGCTGGCTGCACACCGGAGATATCGGCCGCTTTGACGGTGAGGGCTACCTGTACATTGTCGACCGGAAGAAGGACATGATTATCAGTGGCGGGGAAAACGTGGCCTCCAGGGAAGTTGAGGAAGTGATGCGCCGTCACCCGGCGGTAAAGGATTGTGCCGTTATAGGTATTACCGACCCCCGCTGGGGTGAGCTTATTTGTGGCGTGGTGCAACTTGTGCAGGACGCCAGCGACCAGGTGCTCGCTGACCACTGCAGGGCCTTTCTCGCGTCCTATAAGACACCCAAAAAGTGGGTTCGCGCGCAGGCCCTGCCGGTCAATGCCGCCGGCAAGATCGACAAACCGGCGCTGCGCTCGATTTACGCTCCCCCCAGCTGATCAGCCCGGCTCGACAGTCACGATTGCCAGTTCTCCGGACCGAGAGAGACACCAGATCGACAGCAAACAAATCAGCCTGGTATACGTGGATGGGTCCGTTCGATAAGATGGGCGCCTGCTGTAGGCCCTGGAGAAACGGTAATGCCTTTCGACATTCTCTATTGGCACTGGATCGTGTTTGGCGTGATATTGATGCTCAGCGAGATGGTGCTGACGACTTTCTTTATTCTCTGGTTTGGCGTCGCCGCCGTCCTGATAGGCGTGCTGTTGTTTTTCGTTCCGGGTATCGGCGTGAACTGGCAGATCTTCAGCTGGACCATCCTGTCCGCGATTCTCGCGTTTGGCTGGTTCAAGTACCTGAAGCCATTATCCGTCGATCGTACCAAGGCGGGCTTGTCCCGCGAGGCTATCGTCGGGGAGGTTGGTCAGGTGATTGTGGTGCCCGGGACGAAAAAGAGGGGACGCTTGCGCTTTCCTGCGCCAATACTGGGCAATGACGAATGGATGATCCTCGCCCGCGAGTCCCTGGCCGAAGGCGATCGCGTGAGGGTTGTCGACGTGTCGGGTAATGCCCTGGTAGTAGAGAAAGCCTGATAATCGTCGAACATTGAGGAGTAGAAGATGGAAGCTGGATTTGCTGTAGTCATAGCAATTTTTCTGCTGGTGTTGATAACGCTGGCAAAAGGCGTTCGGCTGGTTCCCCAGGGCGATAAATGGGTTGTACAGCGCCTTGGGAAATACCATTCGACGCTCAATCCCGGTCTCAATATTATCATTCCGTTTGTTGACGCGGTCGCCTACAAGGCGACCACCAAAGACATTGTGCTGGATATCCCGTCCCAGGAAGTTATCACCCGCGATAACGCGGTAATCATCGCCAACGCGGTCGCCTATATCAATATCATCGCGCCGGAGAAGGCCGTCTATGGGGTCGAGGACTTTCGTATTGCGATACAGACACTGGTGCAAACGACGCTGCGTTCAATTATTGGTGAAATGGACCTTGACGATGCCCTGTCCTCGCGCGACCGAATCAAGGCCCACCTGAAAAATGCCATCTCCGACGATATTTCGGATTGGGGAATTACCCTCAAGACAGTGGAAATTCAGGACATCAACCCCTCCGGAACCATGCAGCACGCTATGGAAGAGCAAGCGGCGGCCGAACGGGCCCGGCGAGCGACGGTGACCCGGGCCGATGGCGATAAACAGGCCGCGATCCTTGAAGCGGAAGGGCGCCTGGAAGCCTCGCGGCGCGATGCAGAGGCCCAGGTGGTTCTGGCCAACGCCAGCCAGCAGGCAATTGATATGGTGACCCAGGCGATCGGTGACAGGGAGATGCCGGTGGTATATTTGCTGGGTGAAAAGTATGTGCAGTCGCTGGAGAATATTGCCAAGTCAGACGGTAGCACAACCGTGGTCTTTCCGGCGGACATTCCCAGTGCCATACGCGGCATGATGGGCCGATAGTCAGCAACTGGATTATAAATAGGGTTTGGGGCCCGGTTGTAGCCGGCCCTGCAAGGAGGGTTTTGGTATGAGCGAAACAGCTACCGGCGGCTGCCTTTGCGGCAAGGTGAGTTACCAGTTTGATCGCGATCAGGTGGTTTCGGCCCACCACTGTCATTGCAAGGACTGCCAGAAAGCGACCGGCAGTGGAAAGGCCACTATCGTTATGGTGCCCACCCAGGTGTTGGAGACCCGTGGCGAGCTTAAATACTTCACGGTGACCGGGACTGATGGTGGTCATGTGTCCAGGGGCTTCTGCCCTGACTGCGGTTCCCAGTTGCTAAGCTTCCTTGTAGAAATGCCCGCCATGCGATTTGTAAAAGCGGGTACGCTGGATGACAGTAGCTGGGTGACCATCGATTCCAGTTTCTGGAGTTGCACCGCGCAGCCCTGGTCGCCTGTAGACGGCAGCTGTCCCGCTCTTGAAAAGAACCCACAACTGTAGGGTTCACTGGAGTTCCAATCCGATTGCCCCGGATCACACGTAAAACGGAATAAGTTGGCGTTAAAACGCGTGAAAATTCGATGCAACTCACCGCTGGGTCCGAGGGTACAATAGCGCCGCTGGAACAGGGCCCTAATCGGTTCACGCTGTTCCCCGCGCTTTTTTCTGAAACCTGGAAATCCTGATTATGAAGATATCAGTCCGGCTGATTCTGGCGGGCCTCATGAGCCTTTTACTGCCGCTGGCCACGGGTCGCGCTCTGGCTGCCGAGCTGTCTGTGCAGCTAGAAAACCCTCCCTCGTCCGGGACCGTAGCCCTGGCCCTGTTCAGCTCCGCCAATACATTCGGTGATCTTCGCGACCCTGCCATGCTTGAGACCTATACCCTGGACGGCCGTGACAGTTATATGTTGACGGATATCCCGGCCGGCGAATACGCCCTGATGGTCTATTACGACGAAAATGACAATTTCAAGATAGACAAGAACTTCATCGGGATTCCGACCGAACCGCTGGGGTTTTCAAATAACTACAGGCCTAAAGGGCCACCCAGCTACGCGCGGGCCGCCTTTACCCTGGCCGAGGATGATCGGCGCGATTTTACCGTCGACTTGTATCGACCCCTGGGCAAGCGTGGTCGCCTGGGTGTTGGCGTAGGTGCAATCAGTCGCAGTAGTCCCTACCGGGATTACGACGGCGGCGTCACCCAGGTCATTCCTGCCATTACCTATAATGGCTCTCGCTTGCAGGTGTTGGGGCCCAATGTCAGCTATGGTCTGGTCGGAACGGGGAAGTTGAGATTGGCAGCCGCAGGGACGTATCGGCTGGGTGTCTACGATGAGGACGACAGCGACTACCTGGAGGGTATGGGGGATCGCGACAGCACTTTCATGGCCGGCCTCGCGCTGCAGGCGGAACTGCCGATGGGCTTCGATATGGCCCTGAGCTATCAGCACGACGTGCTGGACAGAATTGGCGGCGGAGAGGCGAGAGTTGCTGTCGACAAGTCTTTTCAGTTGGGTACTTTCCGGTTTTCCCCCGAGCTGGGTGTGAACTGGCTGGCCCAGGATCTGGCGGACTACGATTTTGGTGTGCCGCAAAAAAAGGCCACGGCCGACAGGCCCGCTTACCGCCTGGACTCAGTGTTCACCGTTGACGTCGGGGTGGGGATCCTTTATGAGATAACGACCGAGTGGCTGCTGGTCATGAATGTTGCGGTTGAATTTTTTGATGACGAGATTACTGACAGTCCCATCGTCGACGAGGACTATGTCGTGAAGGGGTTCTTTGCTGTCAATTACGTTTTCTAGCATCCTGGCGGGCGTCGCCGCGTCTTGATACAGGCCCCCTGTGCACAGGCGGTACACCCTCCGCCTCGGGTCTGGCGTGCGTGACCATTGATCGTGGATCGATTTCTTCGTGGCATACCGGGCAGCACAATATGGGTTGGACGTTTGCTCCACAGCTAACATGCTGTCGCAGAATCGGCGGCCCAGCTTCGCCGGCGTAGTATTTATCTCCCCAGTTGATGACGGTTGAGACAACGGGAAACAGGTCCATTCCCTTTTCAGTCAACCGGTACTCGTAGCGGGGTGGGTTGCCCTGGTATTGAACCCGGGTAAGGACAGAGTGCTGCTCCAGCAATTTCAACCGGTTGGTCAGGGTGGTTCGGGAGATACCCAGTCGCTCCTGGAAGTCCTCGAAGCGCCGGACGCCCAGGAATATGTCACTGAGCAATAGCAGGGTCCAGCGATCCCCCAATACAGCTGAGGCCCGCGCCATAGAGCACTCCTGGTCGCTGACTTCAGTCCACTTCACGCCTTATCTCCCTACAATAATTCCCGGCAGTCTACCCCGGTAAGCCTGAAGTCTAAAGGATTGTCGGCCACTAAGTCCAATTAATGGATTGACTCGGTGTAGATTTGGTACTAGGTTAGAGTGGTGTCAGGGCCATCATGCTCGACACAATGCTCAGGAGTAAACGATGCCGGCCCCCGTACCTTTCGACCCGCAAGCCGTTGAGTCAGCAACACCCGTCAAGCGTTCGACCCGGGAGGGGGTTACGACCAAACGGACGATATGTGCAACCTGCGACATTGCCTGCAGTGTAGTCACAGAAGTGAAGAAGGGCCGGGCGGTGAGAGTGCGATCCTCTGACAACCCTATCTTTCGTGACAATATCTGTATGAAGGGGATTGTCGCTCCCAAGGCGTTTGCGCACCCTGACCGGATATTACATCCACTGAAGCGGGTAGGTGAAAGGGGCTCGGGACAGTGGCAGCAGGTCAGCTGGGAAGAGGCCATGTCCGACATCGGCCAGAGATTGAATGCGGTAGTCAGCGAATATGGCCCCGAGGCCTGGGCGGTGTCCACCAGCCAGTGGAATACCTGCACCGATCACGGTCTGGGCCGACGGGTGATGAACCACATCGGTTCGCCCAACTGGATTAGCGGGGTAGCCCTGTGTGCGGGCAATACCGCCGCCATCAACCGCATGACCTACGGTTGGTTTCCCATGGGTGATTTTAACAATACGAAGTGCATCGTATTGATGGGGCACAATCCCAGGCGCCACAGCTGGACCCCAATTTATAACTTTATCCGCAGTGCCCAGGCCCGCGGAGCGAAATTGATTGTTATGGATCCGCGGCGCAGCTCCAATGCCGAGGTGGCGGATATCTGGCTGCCCCTGAAGGCGGGCAGCGATACCGCGATGATGTTGGGCTGGCTGAAGGTGATTATCGACGAGGGCTTGTACGACAAGGACTTTGTAGAACAGTGGACTGTAGGCTTCGCCGAGTTGCGTGAAAGAGTAAATGAATACCCACTGCCGCGGGTGGCGGAGCTGACCGGGTGTGACCCCGGGATGATTGCCGGGGCAGCCAGACTATACGCAACCCAGGGGCCCTCTATCATTCCCTGGACGCCCATTACGGACATGCAGCGCAACAGTACGTCTGGTATTCGCTTGCAAAGCATACTCAGGGCCATTTGTGGTTACCTTGATGTGCCCGGCGGCGAGACATTGCAGGGCTTCAATCCGGACATCGTGCCGGAGTCAACAATTGAAATGCACCACATTCTGTCCGATGAACAGAAAGCTAAACAGCTGGGTTCCGACACCCATCCCGCGTTTACCTATCGGGGCCAGCAGGCATTTCGCGAACCCATGAAGCGGGTGTGGGGACACGAATACCCCAATCAGATAACAGGCTGTTACATGGCAAACCCCTCGGCGACCTTCCGTGCCATGGCGGGAGAGGGGGCCTATCCCGTGAAAGCCTTTTTCGCGCTCGGCAACAACACGGTTTTGAGTTATGCCAATATGCCGTTGATTATCAAGGCCATGATGAACCAGGACCTGGTTGTCGCGCATGAGCATTTCATGACACCAACGGCGCAGCTGGCGGATTATGTGTTGCCAGGTGACAGTTGGCTGGAGCGGCCCTGGCTGACCGACAGCTTCGGCTGGATGTCGTCTTATCGTGCCTCTGAGCAGTCGATGGAGCCTCCGGGCGAGGCCATCAGCACCTTTGATTTCTGGAAGAAGCTCGCTGGCGCCATGGGCAGGCCGGACATCGTGCCCTGGAAAAATCTGGAAACCTTCTATGATGATCGACTGAAGGGCACTGGCATGACCTTTCAGAAATTTGTTGAAAGCACGGAAATGTATTTTGCCAAACCCGAATTCAGGAAATACCTGCGTACCGGCTTTGCCACCCCCAGCGGCAAGGTTGAACTTGCATCATCCGTATTGAAAGATCTTGGCTTCGATCCCCTCCCCTATTTCAGGGAAGACCCACCTGTTGATGCAGATTATCCGTTGCAGATGTTTACCGGTGTTCGGGAAGACGGGTTCTTCCAGACCGCGCAACGGCAGGTTCCTGAAATGCGCAAGCGCAGTCCTGAGCCCGTTCTCTTTGTCAGCCCTGGTACTGCGAAAGCTTACAACCTGCGGGAGGATGAATGGGTTGAGGTTGAAAACCAGACCGGGAAGATATCGATCAAGGTAGGGATCAGGGAGGCCATGCCGGACGGGCTGGTCCGGATACCACATGGCTGGTGGAAGCCGGAAATGAAGCCGGGGGCAGGGCATCTGTCCGGTGCATTGAAGTATTCAGATGCGCAACTGTGCCGCGATGATGAAGATTATCTCGACCGGGAGCAGGGCATCCCCCATCTGAAGGGTATACCGTGCCGTATAGTCAAATTAGCGAGCTCGCCGGCACGAACCATTGAAGCCGAGGATACAGTAAGCGCATGACGACGGGGGCGCGAGAATTGCGCAAGCGCGAGCGTTCGGCCAAGTTGACCTTATGGTTGGCTGAACGGGCCTCACGCAACAAATCCCTGTTGGATCGGCTCTGCCGGAGAATCGTCGACCGGGCGACCCGGGTGGATCCAGCCAGTGATTTCATGCGAGACCCCCTGATCGACTGTGACCAGGGATTCGACCCCGACGAGCTGGAACGCTATCAGAGGGGCGAATAGCTGTAATAACTCATATCTGATCTGACAGTCAGTGTACGATTTGGTCAAGTCTGGACGTCCGCTTTGCTCCATAGCGGTCATAGAGCCGCACTCAATTTCAGCTAATCAGGGGGCCGCTTTGTGGTTTGGCTGTCCCTATCAATAACTCTGTACTCATTGATTTTGTTGACTTTTCCGTCGACGCCCAAGTAGCGTTGCCTGCATGAAAACGATACTTGTTCCCCTCCTCGCAACCCTGATGGACCTTCTTCGGAGCCGGGCTTCGCTCCATCTCGAGATGCTTGCCTTGCGCCAACAACTGGCAATGGTGGCCAGCCGCGATAACAAACGGCACCGCTTTCACACTAGCGAGCGTATATTCTGGGTTTGGCTCTACCGGCTATGGCCCTCCTGCCTTCAGACATTGGAAATCTTCAAGCCAGACACACTAGTTCGTTGGCATCGCAAGGGATTCCGTTTGTATTGGACCTGGAAATCTCGCCGGCGTTGGGGTGGTCGACCAGCTATCGATCCCGATGTTCGCGAACTGATTCGGACCATGTCTCGAAACAACATTGGTTGGGGTGCTCCCCGAATCCATGGCGAATTGCAGATGCTGGGCATCCGTGTGTCAGAATCCACTGTCGCAAAATACATGGTCCGCCACCGGAATCCACCTTCCCAGACCTGGCGCACTTTCCTTGATAATCATGTATCGGAGCTGGTATCGGTGGACTTCTTCACTGTTCCCACAGCGACGTTCCGAGTCCTGTATGTCTTTGTCGTTCTGCGACATGAACGCAGAGAAATCGTACACTTCAACGCGACGTACAATCCGACAGCGGAATGGACTGCTCAGCAAATCGTGGAAGCTTTCCCCTTCGACTCGGCTCCAAGCTATCTGTTGCACGATCGCGATAGTATCTTTGGTAAGCGGTTTCGGTCTCGGGTGAAGAGCCTGGGTATTGAAGAGATTGTCACCGCGCCTCGGTCGCCCTGGCAAAATCCTTATGTAGAGCGGATCATCGGCTCAATCCGGCGAGAGTGCCTGAATCACGTTATCATCTTCAATGAACCGCATTTGCGAAAAGTATTGAAGTCCTACGCCAGATATTATCTAGAGGCGAGAACGCACTTGTCTCTCGATAAGCAGAGTCCGGTACCGCGATCAATTGAACCGCCAGAACAGGGAAAGGTTGGGGCAATTCCTCATGTCGGTGGACTTCATCATGAGTACCGGCGCGCTGCTTGATTTTTCTGTTGGCAGAACTGCCAGGCGAATAAAAAGACGAGTGTTTTAGAAAGAAGCTCTGCCTTTCGTCGTCAAAAATAACAAAAAATGCTAGAACCTGCGGTGCCGAGGACGACCGACCCCTTTTCATTGAATATCGGACGCCTGTCGCGGGCCATTTTTTGGTGAGATAAAGGAGCAAGCTATTCATGGATAGGGTATTTGGTAGGGACAGCTCACCAGAGCCATACAGCGCAGGAATTCATATCCCGAGAAAATCGATGTGGCTTAAACGTATTGATGGGCCGATTCTATCAATTTCGGCGACGTAACTTGGCGATAACCATTACTTACCCGGTTCCTGTCACAGTGCAGCCCCGACCCCCTGCACCCGCAGTGTCAGGCTTCTTAAACTAATCTTCTCACCGTCATGCGCCTCCACCTCGCAGGCCACGGGACAGGCGCCCATCAGGGTCCAGGAACGCAGCCTGCCACGGGGGCCGGGCGCGAGCTCCTGCGTCAGCTCCAGGCGGCGGCCAACGCACTTAGCGGGGAAACGATGATGCCCCACCGTCAAATCCTCAGCAAGTTCCGGCCACCAGAGATCAAGAAATGCAACGCTTATCCATCCCTTTTCCAGGGTCACGGTTTCGCCCAACCCACGATCCTGGATTAGATTGGTAAAAGCGCCGAGCTGTTCGGCGCCTACCAAGAGCGTGAGTGGGCGTTGTGCCATAACTCCGGAAACCAACAGGGCTTGCAGGGTGATGAGTAGGGCCAGCCTCGACATTAACTCGCCTCAAAAAAATCGACTGTAATGCTGGGTCGCGCTGAAAAAAAGTTAATGGAAAAGTCACTGACACAGAAAAAGCGGGGCCCTGGCCCCGCCAAAAAAAGATCACAGACCATCAGGCCAATGAAACGCTGAATCAGCCTTTGCTATCGCCCAGTCTAATAATTGCCACCACAGCCAAGCTGGTGTTCGCTGACATAGGTTCGCCAGTTGGCGAAAGGGTTGTCGGTCTGGCCCGCGTACTCGCCGACGTACCAGAAACGGCCACCATCTGGGTCGATGGTCATACCTGAGTAGTCACCCCAGCGATTCGGCGCGGCAGGGTTCTGGAACGAGCGGTAGGGCTCATTACCATTTACCGTGACCACCTCATTGCGCACTTCACCGTAACGATCATTGAACTTGCGACCAGTGACTGCTACAGAAGGAAAAATTGAGGGCCCGCTGATGCTGTAGCCAATGGCCATGTTGCCGCAGGCATCTACCGCCAGTGACGGAAACCAGCGACTGTTGCCGTCTTCCGCAGAGAACACGCCGGCATTCAGAACGCCGTCGGTGCTTGATCCCGGGGTCACTGCCGCGGGATCAATTTGTGCCCAGCGCACGCAGTTGACCACGCCCGTTCCGGGATCACAGGATACGGTCTGAGCAGTCCAGAGCTTACCGTCGCGATATTCGGTTTCCTGCCCGCGCCAGTCGTTACCCGCCAGCAGCACGGTCGAACCCTGCTGTATCACCGGAACCGGGAAGCAGGAGCCAGCGTCGCAGGGTACCCCTGAAGCGGTCGCAAGGTCGACATCGCCAAGCAGTACAAATTCATCGGCACCGAAGGGATCGTTCCAGGCCCAAACCGAGTGGTTAATACCGTCGAAGAACTCGGTCATGATGTAGTCTGGACCTTCGGTAGGGTAGGTGCCCCTGCTCACTCCGTGAAGTTGCGCGGGTTGCGGAGTACTGTTGAAATTCGGCACCAATCGCTGCACGACCCTGAGCGGATCGCCGGACATCAGGTCGTCCTTGTTTACCGCGAAGACGCGACCGCCCACAAAGCCAGCGCCGAACTGATTGGAGCCGACGTAAACGGCGTCTACGCCTACTCCCATGTGTGGGAAGTCGAAGAACTCGCCGTTGATGTCAGCGGGGAATGCAAAGCGGTTCCAGTCGCCCATCGGATCACCATCGGTGGTCATCGCGATACAGTAGTCGGTGCCATTGCCATCCACGCCCAGGATAAACTGGCCGGTTGACTCGTCGAACACCACATCGGGGTCGAAGGGGCCGCCAGGATCGCAGGCCGGATCTACTCCGGCGAAGAATGTACTGAACGGAGTCGGCGACATCAGTTCATTGCCGTTCTTGTCATAGATCGCAAAACTCACATTGACCACAACAATCACATGATTCGGGCCGACGGCAATATCAGGATCCGGTGGCACGGTGGCCGTGAACGGCACGGGGTCATTGCAGCAGTTTTCGGCACCGATCGCGTCAAAGCTACTCTTAACTTTAGGCCCGCTGTTACCACGTGAGCCGCTTCGCAGCTTCTGCATGCCCTTGTTGGGTGCATTTTCGGTGGCAGCTGCTATTGCCGCTGCCACCTCTTCGTCTGACCATGGTGACTCGATTTGTGCACCACCTGACACGCGGACGTTATCACTCTCGGCGGGCACGGAGGTAACGGTCGCGGGATCGGGAAGGTTGGCCATCTGTACTCGTGAGGCCGCGGTGCCGGAATATATCGCCTGGTCACCCGTGACCCGGATTTCCCTGTTGGGATCGAACTTCATGCGCTTGATTATCTCCGGTGGCGCGGTCAATGAAGGCCTGAGCGTATTTTGCACGGGCGTTGTAGCAACGGACTGGACTTCAGACTTTGAGTCCTCGCTGGTGCTGGCTGTCTTGTTACCGATCGCAGCGCAGCCCGCCATCATTACCAGCGAAGTGGAAGCCGCAGTAATCGCAAGTAGTTTCATATAATCGATCTCCTGGTTAATTGGGCTCGTCCACCCATGTACTGATAGAGATATGCTGTAGCCCGTGTATAAATTACAGTTCTATCGTTAGAACTGCGCCACTTACTCGCGCGCCAGGGACTAGACGCTGGACCGCTTTTCATGCGCAGAGAAGGTCAGCGCAGCAAGCGCCCGCGCATCAATTGCCTGCTGCGACAAGTGTAGTTGAGGTTTTCTAACTTTCCAGAAGCGATATCTCGCTATCGGCGAAATAATTTCTCAGGTACCGCTAACTTGACTGCCTCAGACAAGGAGAACCCGACCATCCGCCCATTCGATCGGCCTGACTCTGGAACGGAACGGGTGGCCACGGCCAGTGCGTTTTCACTTAGGTCAACCCGCAAAGTGGCTTATTTCTTGAAAGCAGCTTATCTCGACGGGACGACACAGGTGGCATTCGAGCCGGTGGGTTTCTCGCTCGTCTCGCGGCTCTCGTACCAAAAACGATAGTGAAGCTCACCCGATCCTAAGTCTAAGAAGAACTAATGGATCGTCGACAGTAATGGGTCGTCCAGAAAATGGTCGCGGGACCTGAGATCACGGGAGCACTTTCGCGCAGTGCCTGCGCTTAGTGCTCCTCCTGGCACGAACCGGTCCGGCGCTACGGACTCTATACCAACGAATTCCCCAGTAACGTTCTACGCCATTGCGCTCTGGCACCGAAGTCTCTATAAATACACATAACAAGTCGGGGCGAATCCCACCCCGAAAAAATCAATAAAAAGTGGGGGATTCATGGCCCGGCCGGACCCCTGGGGAAACAAAAATGCCTAATTCTGATAGCGGCGGTGGCGCAATGACCGTCGAGCAATTTACGGACGCCTTGATTCGTGGTGCCATCGTAGCACTGTTGGTCGTCGCGGCACTGCGCGTTTTCAGTCCCTTCATGGAACTGATGCCGTGGGCGCTGATCCTCGCGGGGATCATGATGGCTTTTGGCCGGTCCGGCAGCGATGTCGTCAACCACATCCTGTGCCGAATCGCAGGTAGTGAACAGGGTTCCAGGGTACATGCCCTGGCCAGCATGACCGCGCGTTCGGTGGCGGCGCCATGATTCTGGCCGTGGGATACCAGATATTCATGCAGTGGGTGGCGACAAAATCCAGGGGCGAAGGGGCCGACCAGGCAGAGGCTCTCGAGGAAATATAATGAGGCGATCCTCACTACACCTGGTCGCCGGCTGCGCAAGGGCATATAAGCGGTCTGTTGAGAGTTGATCCCCCGTTGAGTCTGTTGACTCAACTTGCTGGACGTGTGCGACTCTCTCACCTGTTGACCTGAAATCTTTGTGCGCAGTGGTGAGCATGCCATTCATATCCTTTCATTAGTAAACGGGAGCATGCAACAGACCACGCCATTAGGTTTTAAGTGGCCCCCTTATTGCTAGAGATTTGTTGAACGGTAAGCATTCGCAGCGAAAAGAGGCAACGCTTCAGTAGTGCTCGGGATGGCGGCGTCAGCAGCGGAAGTGAGTGGTTGGTCAGCTCGTGATCGCTAACGTGAGCAACGATTCTGTCTACAACGTCCTGGTCTGTAATGCAGGATGAACCTGACGCGCGTCACCAGACCTCACACTCGATAGTACCAAAAAGGAACGGCAGAAACGTGGTTTAAGCGGGAGTAGCCTCTGGTCGAAAACCGGATGGTGAGTCCCAGAAAGGAACGGCAGAAAAGAGTAACTTTGTTCCGTACACCCCAGCATTCCCCGAACGGAAGCTATCCGCTCCTGAGCGGTCATAAAGAGCAGCCGGGGGTGCCAGGAACGGCCAGTAAAGAATGCTTACCGCAGCGGCGACGAAACCGTGCAGCGGTTTTGGCGTTCGGCTCCGACAGGGGCGAACTGCCGGTACTTGTTAATGGAGCGCGATGGTCAGGCACGCCCATGAAAGATTGCAACCGGCTGGACGAAAATGATGTGCGCCGTCTCCGCGGAGACGTTTTCTCGTTATAAGCAGCTGCCGCGCAAAACCGTATGGAATATGTGTCGCCCGAGATTGTGATAGCAGGTTTCTGAGAAACTGGACCAGTTTTACTGAGATTGCCATGACGTGTTTGATACTTCGAGCGACCATTAACAGCTATGCGGCATCCCTCGGTTCGAAGAGGCTGAGGCAGAGGCTTGCCGGATTGTATCTAATCGGATACACTTCCTGAATGTATCAAGTTCGGCAGACGGACATATTTGCCAAGTGGCTTTCGAGGTTCAAGGATCGTAAAGCTACTGCGAGATTGCTCGCCCGAATTGAATCTTTGAGGCAAGGAAACACTGGAGATTCGAAATCGCTGGGTTCAGGTCTTCACGAACTTAGGATGCACACCGGACCAGGCTACAGGGTCTACTACACCCGAAAATCTGGTCTGGTAATTTTGCTCCTCTGCGGGGGCGACAAGTCAAGCCAAAGCAAGGATATCGCTCGTGCTCGGCAAATTATGAATGATCTACGAGCGGAGTAACTGACATGGTTAAGGTTACAGAATTTGACCCAAGTGCGTACCTCGACGATGAAGAAACGATAGCGGAGTACCTGACCGCGGCCTTGGAAGATGATGACCCCTCTGTCTTCCTGGCGGCCGTCGGGCATGTAGCGAAAGCTCGTGGCATGTCCGCTATTGCAAAGGAGTCTGGTTTGGGTCGTGAAAGCTTGTATAAAGCTTTTTCACCTGGCGCAAAACCAAGGTACGAGACGGTACAAAAAGTACTTCACACACTTGGCGTGAAGATCAATGTATCTGCCGCCTAACAATGCCATGAAATCGGCCATTGGAAAACATGGCTTGGGACACACAAACCGCACGCGCTCTATGTGTCGGCGTTAACGACCGCTTGAAGGTGAAAGCTGGAATGGTCCATCGAGAATAACTGGATAAAGAGCCCCAGAAAGGAACGACCGCTCCGAGTAAATTTTTACCGTTCGCCCCGGCAAGCTGAAAGGGCAGCTAACTGCTCCGAAGCGGTCGTAGAGGTAGCCCGCCATGCCGCCAGCGGCCGACGCGGTTGTGCCATGAAGGGTCATTCGGCATATAAGCTACCGACGTCGATGAGGAAAAACCGAGGGGCCGCAGTGTGCCGAGGCTGTGTGAAAACACCATCATCGGTATAATAGCGGCAAGCCCCTGAGCTGGTGATTGCTCATGAGCGGATTCATTCAAGGCGACAGTCGCACGCAAGCAACCCTCCTGCCAGAATGCCTCGATGACTACATCCATGAAGACAATCCTGTGCGGGTTGTTGATGTGTTTGTAGATCGTCTGGAACTGGGTAAGTTGGGGTTCAAAATTCTGCCCGCAGATACCGGTCGACCTGGCTACCATCCTGCCACGATGCTAAAGCTTTATATTTACGGCTATCTGAGCAGAATCCCGTCTTCAAGACGTTTGGAACGAGAAGCGATACGTAATGTCGAGTTGATGTGGCTACTGGGTCGCCTCGCGCCTGATTTCAAAACGATCGCCGACTTCCGCAAGGATAATGGCAAGGCTATAAAGAAAGTCTGCCGGGAATTTGTCGATCTTTGTCGATCTTTGTCGTCGCCTCGAACTATTCTCTGGCGAAGTCGTCGCGATCGACGGCAGCAAGTTCAAAGCCGTAAATCACTATGACAAGAATTTTTCATCCACCAAGGTGAAGCGCCGCCTGGAACAACTGGAATCCAGCATTAAACACTACTTCAAAGAACTTGAAAGCGCTGATCGTGCCGATTCGCAAGTGCCTGAGCAGAGAAAGCTTCATCTGAAGGAAAAGATCAAGGCCGTCGAGCAAGAGATGGTGCGTGTAAACCGCATCGGCGAGCAGCTCGCAGAGAGCTCAGAGACTCAGGTTTCCCTCACTGATCCCGATGCTCGATCAATGAGGACAAAGAGCAAGAGCTCCGGCATCGTTGGCTACAACGTGCAAACTGCTGTTGATGCAGAGAACCACCTGATCTTAGCGCACGATGTCACGAACACAGGAAGCGACAGGAGGCAGTTGTCCAGGATGGCGCAGCAAGCCCGGGATGCTATGGGCAAGGAGACACTGACAGCCCTGGTAGATCGGGGATACTACACGGGAGAAGAAATACTCGCCTGCGAACAATCTGGCATTACGCCGTATGTGCCCAAGTCGCAGACATCCAGTAACCAGGCAAAGGGGTTATTTGGAAAGAGGGACTTCCACTACATCGCCGAGGATGATGAATATCAGTGCCCCGCGGGGGAACGGGCCATCCGGCGCATGAGAACAACAGACAAGGGAATCGTTATCTACAAATACTGGAGCTCTGCCTGTGTTCGGTGCCCCATCAAATCGCAATGCACAACGGGCAAAGAACGTCGGATATCGCGCTGGGAACATGAAGATGTTCTCGATCGCATGCAGAACAGGCTTGATCAGACTCCTGGCATCATGGCGATTCGTAGAGCCACCGTGGAACACCCATACGGAACACTCAAGGCATGGATGGGCGCGACACACTTCACCATGAAAACGCGCGAGCGAGTGGGCACGGAGATGAGTCTGCAGGTGCTGGCCTACAATATAAAACGCGTGCTCAAGATCATGGGCGTTCAGCCTCTGGTGGAAGGGATGAACGGGTAACCCCCGTTTTATCCTGTGCTCGCGCCAGTATAGCCGCCCACAGGGGCTCCAGGGCGATCAAAAGAGCATCTGGGCGACCCATTTAGGATTGTGAGAAATATTGTGGTAGAAACCACCCTGAGGGAGGTGGTGGAGATGAATCTGTGTCGGCAGTCGTGTTTTCACACAGCCTCTGCCACTTTGAGACATTTATGCTGGTCAGAAGACCCTATTCAAACGACATCCGCCTGTTGAGTGCCGCGACCGATTCATCATCCAAGCCCATGCGCTGCAACAGCGCCTGGTAACGGGGATGCTCGCGGATGGATTCATAGTCACGGGAAAGGAGTTTGCTCCAGTACTGTACCCACGAGCCACCCTCCTCAAGACGCTCCAGCAGATTAATGCCTTCCTCGACCTCGCCCAGACTGAGAGCCAGAGAAGCAGTACAAAATAGTCCAACAGGTGTAAGACCATCAATCGATTTCAGTAAATCTCGATAAATTGTTCGAGCATCTTCCTCATCGCCTCGCACTGCATAATTCCGTCCGACCAGCGCCTTGATATCTGGTTGTTCTTGCAGTGCCGGCGACATACTGCCTAGCAGCAACTCCAGAGCGATACTGTCGTCCGTGTCCGTATACGATGCTATAAGGTAGTCTATCGCTATCGCATGCTCTGGATCTAATTGGAGTGCCTCGCGGGCCTTGCGGATCGAGCCTTCCTTATCGCCGTCATAATAGAAAAGGCCGGCCAAATTGGCCTTAAGTCCAGCGTGTAGCGGATCAAGTTTCTCAGCTTTAGAGTAGAGCTCAATTGCCTGGCGCCCTCTGTCAATAAACTGAAGGTAGTTTACCGCGTAACGATTCATGACGTAGCTATTTTCATTGGACACCATAGCTCTTTTATAAAGTCGCCCGGCGGCCTCCCAGTCATGATCCAATGATAGCGTTAATTGCGCCCTGGTTGACAAGGCTTCACTTTGCTCCGGGTCCAGCGCAAGCGCACGCTCGGAGGCGGCTATGGCTGGTGGCCCCACCTCTTCAAACGGTCGAAAGAGCATCATGGCGCTGCGGGCATATGAGAGGTAACCCCAGGCTGTTGCATAGTCCGGGTCCACCTCTACCGCCTTTTCAAAATAACTTATGCTACGTAGAGTGCCCTCTGGGTTACCCCAATCGAGCAGTGCTCGTCCACGCATGAACCAGTTATAGGCTTCGGGAATTCTGGTTTGCTCAGCGACCAGTGGCACGGATGGTTCGACGCCCAGTTCGATACGCAATGCCTCGACAATCGATTTGGCCAACTCATCCTGCAGCTGGAAAATATCGGTAATCTGGCGCTCGTAGGAGCCCGACCAGATGTGGAAGCCCGTGTCGGCGTCCACCAACTGGGCAGTAATCCGCACCCGGTCACTGGATCTTCGGACGCTCCCCTCCAGCACGGCCTGCACTCCCAGGATGTCGGCAATCTCGGCAACGGTCTTGTCGGTATCCTTAAAGGCAAATGAGGAGGTACGGGCCATAACCGAAATCTGCTTCACCCGGGACAGCGCAATCAACAACTCTTCTGCAATGCCTTCGGCAAACCAGGCCTGATCTCCCGTCTCGCTCATGTCGGCAAATGGAAGTACCGCGATGGCGCGGAAGTGTTCAGGATTTGGGACTGCTGTTTGACCTGCCCCAGGCTTCGCCCGAGTAGCAAATTCAGGTTCTGCCAACCTTTTTTGCAATGAAAGCCTGTCAACATAGAGGTAGCCGACTGTTGCTACCAGCATGCAAATAAGCATAAATTCGGCAATACTGACGAAGGAGAAGCGGTGGCGCACTTCCGAGGAAATCGGTTGGCTACGCACTATTCCTTGCGTATTGACATCGAATATCCAAGCGAATACGAGAGCCAGGGGAAAACCGAGGAGAACAACGGCCAGAACCGCATTTATCGTCCAGTCGGGAAGGCCAAGTCGAGGCAAGACCACGTCGGCCGCCTCTAGCATCACCCAGCCTACCGTCGCATATACCAGTGCAGCGCGATAGACATTGCGGCGCTTCAGTTCCGACAAGAACCTCGGTAAAACCATCTTGTTATTCTCGTAATCCCCCGAACTAAATACTATATCACTGGAATTTGCTGAGTCGAACTGTCGATGGTGACGCAAAATAACCAACCTCACCGGTCAGTCACTCGCCTTTTGAGTGAAATATTGGAGTCATTGTGCTGATTGAAATGGGTGCGGATGTGAGGATCGCGAATGACCGTTCAGAGTAAGCAGCGGCCTGTCGCTCCTGAGGGTATCTGAGGCACCTGATGACTGCAATGCGTCGTTAGCTGCCGTCAGCGCCATTTCCTGATCTTGTCTCCTCCTCACCCGAAAGGAATCATCCGGCTCGCCTTGGACACACGTTCACCGTGCCTGAAAGGTGCCGATACTGTTGAAAAACTCTGGTCGGTTCCAGCAGGGGTTCGGTACGGTCTAAATTTCGTGCGGAGAGTTGCCTGAAACCAGTTTTCAGGTGGCAAATACCCAAAGCATCGAACTCTCGTGCGCATCGTTTGTTTTGGATTTTCGACCTGCGGAGTTTTTCAACAGTATCTGCCAGCTGAGGACATGGGCAACCCAACAATCTGAGGTCAATAGACGACCGCTTGAGATCACAGCACAAAGCGACCCCCTGATTAGCTGAAATTGAGTGCGGTTCTATGACCGCTATGGAGCAAAGAGGACGTCCAGACTTGACCAAATCGTACACTGACTGTCAGATCAGATATGAGTTTTTACAAATAGCCCCTGTATCGCCTACCGATACCAAGCGTGGGGAATGGACACCTCCACCAGCTCCGCCGTGTTCACACTGACTACATTGTGTTCCTCGCATACCCCCTTCGCGAAATAGGATGGCGCCAGGGTTCGCGATATGATCAATGCGTTATGAAATTTGCTGCGCAACCAGATCGCGCAGCGCAGGTTGGTCTGGTCGTCGCCGGTGGTAATCACAAATACCGGCTCCTCGTCCCCGGTAACAACATCACTTAACAGCCTTTGCCAGACTTCCGGGTCGTCGATGTCCCCTTCGTAGGTGTGACGCGTGTATTCACGCTCGGTCAATACCTGCTCATCGGCGATCAGTGCCTGCTGTTCCGCGTCCAGGTCAATGATCGCGACCCGGCTGAAGGCTCCTGCTGCGTGTCGCTCCAGTTGCTCCAGTATGCTCTGGCCGAAGCGGCCGAAACCCGCCAGCACCACGGTGTCCCGGTGTTCGGTGTCGTTGAACCTCTGCATCAGTTGCTTCCTGGCCAGTTGGGTCGCGGCCAATTCGTACTGATTGAAAGTGGTGCACTGTTGTACAACCCTTGTGTCCTGCAACACACGCAGAAAGCGCAGGTTGGAGATGTGATAGACAATTTTTGAACCGAGCTCCGGGTCCTGTTCGAGCAGGATACTTGCGACCTCGAAATTAATCTCGTCGTTTTCACTCAGCAGCAGAAATTTGTGCGCTTTGTGCAGGGGATAGCGCCGCAGGCGATGCATCTGGTCGCCGGAGACCACGAAGACCCGGATGCCTTTATAGGAGCGCAGCTCGTCGAGCCGGGGGTGCCTGGCTTCATCGACGATAACGACTACCCGCCGTGAGTTGCCGCCCGCTTTGATTCTGTTAAGAAATCCAAGAGTGAGTTCGCTGCCACCCAATATTACAGTCTTATTCTTGATACTTCTCACGTGCCATACTGGCGGGCGCAATGCGTTGAGTATGGTTTCAAAGACCGCTGAAGCTGTCCATACAGGGGCGCCAAAATAGGCTATCCACAGCAGTACTCGTCCATACAGCGGGCCGCCGGTTGGGGTGCCCAGATCCAGCCCGCCCAGAACAAACAGGCCCAGGGCATAATAGGCTTTGGTGAGCAGGTTTGTTTCTGACACACCCGGTCGCTCGGAAACCCCGACGCCCACTACAAGAGCGATGAAGCCGAAGGCGAATATGAAAATTGCGGTCCAGGATTTCCAGGACAGTTCGGGGTCAAATCGAAAAACAAGTTTTGGCATTGCGGTTCTCCCACCCTGGAAGGTTCCATCATGCGAGACTTGGAGCGCGCCTGTCCATTGGTAATGAGTCAGGTACCGCTAGAAAAGTGCCAGCTCTGCGCCGGGAAACGAGGACAGGCCGGGCAGGGCCTGCGCTATCTCCGCCGGGCTCAGCCCGTACCAGGCGCCAAGCGGTGCAGCCAGTTGTTCGACAGAAACAGAGGGAATCAGCCGGCCATTGCCCGAGTCCTGGCTGTGCCCCAGCTCTGACACCGGAATATCGCCGTAGATATCGCGGCCCTGTACCGCGCCGCCGACCACGAAATGGTGTGATCCCCAGCCGTGGTCGGTACCATCGCCATTCACGGTCAGGGTGCGGCCGAAATCCGCAGCGGTAAATGTAGTGACGGCCGACTCGATGCCCATCTCCCGGGTCGCTGCATACAAAGCGGCGATGGAATCGCTGATGTCACGCTGCAGGCCTGGCAGTTCGCTGGCTTGTGCGGAATGTGTATCGAAACCGCCCAGGCCCACGAAAAATATTTGCCTGGAAGCGCCCAGCACGTCTCTCACTGAAATGGTCCTGGCGACGGCGCGCAGTTGTGCTCCCAGGGAGCTGCCCGGAAAATTGGTGGTGAACTCGGGCGCACTTTGCAGGGCATCGCCGAGCAGGTCATTGGCTGCATAGGACACCTGGCTCAGGTTGATGAAATCGCGTTCCAGCAAATTGCTTCGATCGGCGCCTGCCGAGGTAAAGTGCGCCCTCAATACCGGCTCCAGTGATGCCGGTACGCCATTGCCAACCCTGTCCAGGAGAAAGATGGAGGGAACACCGTCAACGCCAATCTGGTAGGGGCCCACCTGCTCTCCAGACAGGAAAACAGTATTCCCCGCCACCGATATCTGGGAGAAAATATTCTCCATATTTGCGCTCGCCCGGGCGGCAGAGTCTCCAAAGCGTCCTCCCCAGCCCAGTTGGGATCCCTCCGGCGCGAACGACATCCAGGTCGACTGTTGGTCATTGTGCGAGAACAGGCGCCTGGGAACCGTAGCACTGCCTTGGAGAAATGCAGCCCGGTCGGTAGGCTGTATGAGTGGACCAACGTTGCCCACTATGGCTGCATTACCCTCCTGAAACAGCGTGTGCAGGGCCGACATCTGAGGGGGTAGCGCGAACTGTCGTCCGCCGAAATCGGCAGTGGCGGGAGTAAGGGGCAGTAGCGCTGAGCGCTGTCGACTAGAGCCGCCCGGCTGACTGGCATAGGCTGCAAGAAGTGATGACCTTATCCTGGCGTAGCTGTTGTATGACGAGAGGTCATAGGGCAGCACGGTATCGTGGCAGTCCATGCCGCCGAACAGGAAAACGCAGACCAGTGCCTTGTAGCCAGCTGTGTCCATAGCTTGCGCATTCATGCTCGCCAGCGTGCTTACCAGTGAGCCACCAGTCATCGCCAGCGGTGCTGCGGCGGTGAGTTTTAGCAAGTTTCTTCGAGTCTGCATACAGGGTTTCCAGGAACTATCCGTGTTAGCGAAGGACGATGTATTCTGGCGAAGTCATCACCATAATGCTCGCCAGCTGTGCCCTTGCAAGCAAGCCGGCCTGGGTATCGGGGCTGATCCTATTCATCGCTGCGGTGATGCGGGAGCGGGTTTTTCCCAGAAGCGTGCCGTGGGTGAGCAGCAGGTCCAGGTGGTCCAGCAGATCGGCCGGGTTGGCGGCAAGCCTGGTCTCGTTCTTGTAATCAGGCACGAAAGCGGGGGCCAGGCCGGGATCCACTTTAGGGGAGCGGCCCAGGGCATAGATCGTCAGAATGTTGGGGTAGCCCATAAGACTGGTGGCATTGGTGATCTGCAACTCCGGCGCCGTCTGCTGCGCGGCCCCGGTTTCAGTCCCTGGAGCGATATAGCCCGGGCGGTAAAAGTTGAATACCGAGGGCGAGCGGTAGGGGTGCTGCCCCAGCGATTCCGGGCTGCTGGTATCACGCAGTATCCTTTCGTTACTGGCGTCGGCACTGTTCACTTCGAAAGCGCGGGCCCAGTGAGTGAATCGAATGACGGGCTCGCGCAATTTGCCAAATTCAGGATCAGCAGCCGAGCTGGCAGCCCTGGCGCGGGTATCAAACAGGACAGCCGCGAGCGTTGCGCTCAGGTCGCCCCGATTGCCGGTGCCGACTTGAGAGCCGGACGGCAGTGTATACATTCCAGTATCAAAGGCGCTGGCGACGCGCCTGACATACTCCGGGGTCGGGTCACTGGTGACAAATCGCTGTATCAATTGCCTGGCTATAAACGGACCCACATTGGGGTGTTGAAAAATGATGTCCAGTGCCCTGTCGATACTACCGCGGCCGCCTGTATCGGCCGGGATGGTAGCGCCCAGAAATGCTTTTTCCCGCATTGAATGGTAGGCATTGAACATCTGCAGCGGTTCGTGGAATGCCTCAGGCGGAAGGCGCTGCAGCGGTGTGTTAAACCCTGCACCCGAAAAGCTCAAGCCGGTAAAAACCCTGGCCAGGTTGGTGATGTCGTTATTGTCGAAAAGCTCAACCGCCTGGCCGGAAGAGTCGATGACAGGTTCCCCGTCGGGTGCAAGCTCAACCAGGCCAATCATAAATAGTTGCATCAGTTCCCTGGCATAGTTTTCATCGGGAACTCTTCCGCTGACAATATCCGCCTTTTCATTCCGCAAATAGGTGAGATAGACCGCCATTGCGGGCGCGTACGTGACCTCTTCTACCAGGTCTCTGAAATTGCCAAATGCCCCCTTCGTAAGCACGTCCATATAGGCAGCCACTGTCTGCGGTGCCCTGGCGAGGTTGCCCTGGGCAGCGATAACGAGGATCTGGGAGAGTGCGTAAGCCATGCGCTGTCGCAGCTGGTCATCGCCCGCTATAGCCTTTTCCCAGAAGGAGTCTGACGCGGTATAGACCAGCCCCGGAAGGAGGTTGCCCCGGTCATCATAAAATCGACCGTCCGGCGGAAACAGCGCCAGCACATCTTCAAGGTGCAGTGAGGGCGGCTCGGCCAATTGCTGCACGAACCAGTCTTCAATGCCCGAGTTCACTACAGCCTCAATAGTACTGGCCGTCGGCCCGAATGTAGCCTGGCTCAGGTACCTGGCCGCTTCGTACGGCGTTACTGTGGTCGGCTCGGGCAGAGGTGTTGGGCCGGGCGTGGGGGCCGCGGGGGCAGCGGGAGGCAGCGCAGTGCGATCCGCAAGGTCACCAGCACCGCCACCGCCACCGCCGCAGGCCACGAGACCCAAAAACAGCACTGCAGTCAGCAGGTAACCGCTGAGTCGACTAAAAACCTTGTTCATTGTCTTGCCCTGTCCATTGCTCCGCTACGGGCGCGATAGCGTCTGCCTGGTATTTTATCCAGTGTTACGGTGAACATGCTGCAAATTAGTAGCAAAAAGGACTGAAATATTGCGTTCAGATGCAACTGGCCAGCGTTTTAATCTGCCGCAGATGCTTCCTCGCATTCAATTATAGGCGGCGTGCAAACCTACCTTGTTCATTGCGATGAGGAAAAAGGCAGCGGCTACGCCAGCTGCGAGTTCTGCTAGTCGCTGACCAGCTTTGTGGTGACCCGCAGGTCGCCGTGTAAGGTGCGGTGAACCGGACAGCGATCGGCAATTTCCAGCAGGCGCTGGCGCTGTTCATCACTGAGGTCGCCGCGCAGGGTTAAAACCCTTTCCAGCACTTCGACTTTCATGGAAGCCTCCTCGCAGCCTTCGCAATCCTTGTAGTAATCGCGTGCGTGCTGCAAATCCACCACGACATGTTCAAGCGGGATAGATTTGCGTTCAGCATACATGCGCAGGGTCATTGAGGTGCAGGTCCCCAGCGCCGCCAGCAAATGTTCATAGGGGTCCGGGCCGCTGTTTTTGCCGCCCACAGTGGTAGGTTCATCTGCCAGCCAATAGTGGCTGTCGCTGTTCACGTGCTGTGAGAACTTGTGGTCTTTTTCCTCTACCCGCACATGGCCGCGGCTGATTGTGGCACGGTGTGCTTCTTCCTCCGCCGGCAGATACCGGCTGGCCCAGGCGGCGATATTGCGGGCGACATACTCGGAGTCCGCCTTGCGGGTGAGAAGGTGGTCCGCGTCATCCAGACTGATAAAGCTCTTGGGGTGACGGGCTTCCAGGTAGATTTTCTCCGCCTGCTCGATGCCCACAGTCGCGTCCAGCGGTGCGTGCATGACCAGCAGCGCTTTGCGAAGCTTACCCAGGCGCGGGGACTCCTGGGATTCGATATCGTCCAGAAACTGTTTCTTGATACTGAAGTGGCGCCCGCCCAGGTTGACTTCAGCGACCCCCTTGCTTTCAATCTCCTCGATGGAGGCATGGAAGTTGTGGGCAACATGCTCGGCCCGGTGAGGCGCGCCAATGGTCACTACGGCCGTGGCTTCAGGCACCCTGGAGGCCATTGCCAGAACCGCAGCGCCGCCCAGGCTGTGGCCTATCAAAAGGCAGGGCGCCCTGTAGTGTTCGCGGAGAAAGTCGGTGGCGGCCAGCAGGTCTTGCAGGTTTGAGGAGAAGTTTGTGTTGGCAAAATCACCATCGCTGTTCCCCAGGCCAGTAAAATCAAAACGCAGCACGGCGATACCCTGCGCTGTCAGGGCTCGTGCAATACGCGACGCTGCGGCCACATCCTTGCCGCAGGTAAAGCAGTGGGCAAAAAGTGCGAAACAGCGCGGCGGGCTTTCCGGCGATTCCAGTGCTCCGCTGAGTGTTATGCCATTACTCTGAAATTCAACTTTCTGGCGCATGGGCGAATCCCTCCCTACTCCTGGCTGTGGGCCCGGTGCTTCACATCTGGCCTTCTATGGGGAGCAGGCCAAAAAACCAGGACTCGGCGCGCATGAAAAAGGATGCCGGCGGCGCGGTCTTAAGCTCTCCTCCTGGCCCGGCCCATATAATGTCGTCATCGTCGTTCAAGGCCACTCGCCATGCGTTTGCGGGGAGTAGATCCACCGCGAGCAAGTTGCGAATGTGTTGATTGAGCCCAGGACTGTCCACCAGTGCACCAATTTCGGTATTGAGTCGCAGCGAGCGGGGGTCCAGATTGGACGAACCTACCAGCAGGCAGCAGTCGTCAAACAGGGCCAGTTTTGCATGCAGTCCCAGGACGCCACTTTCTACTGACTTGAATGCGTAGATTGCACGGGTACTGGCGTCCGCCCGCAGTTCGTACAAATCCGCCCCCGCCTTTAGTAAAGAGGGTCTATGCCGGGCATAGGCCGCGTGGGCCGTAACATGATTATTTGATCCCAACGAGTTTGTCAGTATGGTTACCTTTACACCGCGCGCTACAGCTCGCTCTATGGCCCCGGTGAGCTCTGGCGTCGGAATGAAGTAAGCCGAAACCAGCAGCAGGTCCTGCTCTGTAGTGTCGATGAGATCGACATACGCGCTAGCCAGCTGTATGGGAAAATCGACTGACGGGCTCTCACCGGCAGGTGTATCCACAATCACCTCTACGCTGCCCGGGTGGCCCGTCGAAAACAGCGTTTGCCATTCCCGCTGCGATGCCGGCGCCGGGTGATGGAATACGGCCGTGCGCTCGTCCAGCCATGCGTCCAGCTCTTCCGGCGTCAGTTCGCTGTCGGCGGTAGCCAGGTCTTCTATGGGTATTGTCCAGGGATCATTCCAGTACAGATCGAATACATCGGCGAGGTTTGAGGTAAATGGTCCTGTCAAAATCACCTCAAAATCGCGAAAATTGTGGTCGGGACGATAGCCGAAATATTCATCTGCCTGGTTGCGTCCGCCGACAATGGCGACGCGTCCGTCTACCAGTAACAGTTTGTTATGCATACGGTGATTGATGCGGGAAAAATCGCCCAGGTTCTCAAGCCCGCGAAGCGCAGCTCCGCCTGCCCGATTAGCCAGCGGGTTATAAATTCGATAGTTTATCAGTGGGTGTTCCGACAAAGAGCGCAAGGCCGGGTCGGCATGCGCCAGAAAGCTGTCGTCCAGCAGGACACGGACTTTTACGCCCCTGTTGGCGGCTGCAACTATTTCGCTAGTCAGGGCGCGTCCGGAATTGTCGTCCTGCCAGATGAACGTCTGCAGGTCGATACTGCGAGTGGCTGCCTGCAGCGCCCGCAAGCGCCAGGACAGCGCCGTCTGGCCATTGTTCATAGGCACAAACACGTCTCCCTGGGGCAGATTCTGCAAACACTCCCAGTGCGCAAGCGGTGCTGGATCCAGTGCTCTCTCGACAGTCCTCTGGGTCTGTGGATCCACCGTGGCACACGCCGCAAGCACTGCAATAAGAAACGTGTAAAACGCAGGTCTGGCTCCGGTCAGAATCAACTTCATAGTGTTCCCTCCCGCGTGTTCTTTCCCCCGTCTTTAGCCCACAAGACAGTGCGTGGAGAGCGCTTGGCCCAGGCGATTGGCTGATCAGCGCCGATAGAGTTCACTTGCTAATACTCCACAATCCGGTCCGTTTCCAGAACCCATCCGGCTTCGCCGGGGACCAGTTTGTATTGTAATTGGCGGGTACCGCCAGTCGGCGTGCTGTTCGTGTCGCCAGGGCCATAAACCGGAAAACGCTGAACGAGACGGTTCTCCACCACCGCAAACTCGTCATGGCCCATGTAGCCCATATTCGCCGCGGGGTCGTCACTGACTGGTCGAAGGTACACAGGCGTGATCGATTTACCGTTGTTCACAGCGTAGGCAATCAGGGAGCCATAACTGCCACTGCCGGCTGAACTGATATAAATGTACAGCTCAGGCCAGCCGTTTGCGTCCAGGTCGGCAGTTTCAGCGCGGTATGCGCTGCCGTCTATTTGATGTTCAAAATACTGATCTGCAAGTTCCGCTCCAGTAGCGGCTATGGTCATTTTATTGAGTGAACCGCTGCTACTGGCGCGAACTTCGAATACGATACCTGCAAGCCGTAGACGACAGCCCTTCGGGCCGCTGATAGTCTCAGCTTCGCAGCTCAGAGCCTGCCGGTTCCAATACACTGACAGGAACTGATCGGGCAACTGAAAAATGAGCCCTTCCTCGCCCAGCCCACTGCGCCTGAACACCGCCTGCCCATTGGCGTCGGAATAATTACCCGGGGTGTCGCCCTCGGGAAGAAAGTCAAAACGGGGTCCCCCGTCTATCTCAATATTGACGTGCCCCTGGCGCTGCGAGAATGTGCAGGCCGTGGTTTCATTGTTCAATGAGTCGTTCTTCGTTGGCAGGCTTGCTGAAAACGCGCACTCTGCGCGAGCGGAGTCAGCGTATACAGCCGGTGCCGCCACGGCCGCGACTAACAGGAAAGTTACTTCAAAAAGTATGGGTGTGCGCATGCAATATACTCGTGTTCTGGCTCAATTAGTGCATCTTACAATAGCGAGGCCGGCCCCGGCAGTCACGGATTTTGATGCCTTATGGCCGAACACAGTGCCCCGGTCGCTTTTCAACTCTGGTGCGGGCAGCAGGGCGCCACTCGCCGAAGAAACTACGCACTTGCCACATCTTAGTGATACTGTCGTGCGGTATGCATATGACGTTTAAGCCAAGAGCTGCCGGAAAGCTAAATTGAAAGTTTCACACCAGGCGATCGCGCTTCTTGTCAGTTTTATCTGGGGCACCAATTTTGTTTTTATCCGCTACGGCCTGGATGAGCTGGAGCCCTTTACATTTGCTGCCCTGCGTTTCGTATTTGTCGCGCTTCCACTGATTCTTTTTTTTCCCAGGCCAAAAACCTCGTGGCTGAAACTTGCGAGCTATGGATTCTTTATTGGTTTCGGTCAGTTTGGCCTGCTCTACTGGGTAATGCAGAATAATATAACCCCCGGGCTGGCCTCGCTGATAGTGCAGATGCAAGTGTTTTTTACTGTGCTCCTGGCCGCCGTTTTCTCACACGAAACGGTCAGGCGCTTACAGTTGTTAGCGTTGGCATTGTCATTCGCCGGCCTGGCGCTGATTATCATTTTCACCGATGGCTATACCACGTACCTGGGGGTTGCAGTGGTGCTTGTTGCGGCTCTGAGCTGGGCCTGCGGCAACATGGTAGTCAAGAGTGCGGGTAACGTCGATATCCTGGCATTTATCATATGGTCTGCGCTGTTTTCGATACCGCCCCTGGTCCTGATGGCCTGGTACTTCGATGGTCTAGACGGCATAGCCCTGGACCTGCAGCAGGCCAGCTGGAAGGCATGGTCTGTTGTGCTTTGGCAGAGTGTCGGTAATACCCTGATTGGCTACGGCCTGTGGAATCTGCTGCTCAACCGCTATTCAGCTGCTACGGTCACCCCCTGGGCGTTGCTGGTGCCGGTGTTTGGTATGTCCGCTTCGGCCCTGCTGCTGGCGGAGCCGTTGCCCTGGTGGAAGCTGCTGGCAATGGTGCTTATAGTCGCCGGGCTGGCCCTGAACATGTTGGCTAATCGAAAATAGATTGCTGATCACCCGGCGAATGCTCGGGTCACTGCGTAAGGGACCGAATACGGCTACCGGGTTGATAGTGGCAAACGCCATGGCTGGCGCCTCCTGTTGGATGAAATCCCGGGCGGCGCGCAAGGCCCTGAGCGCGTGCTAGAATTCCGTCCCTGTCAGTTACCGGGGAGTCGTTGAATAAATGGATGTGATCGAGCAACTTGCGCAGTACCACCCCGCCTTTCCCGATACAGCAGTGCTTTGTATTTTGCTGCTTGGGGCGTGGCTGAGCTATATCATCGCCTCCCGCATTCTGCTTCGCGTAGTGCACTCTGTGGCGGAGCGGTCATTGCAGACCTGGGACGATGCACTGGTGAGGCATCGGGTGGGCGCAAAGATCGCACAGCTGATACCGGTATTTGTCATCTACCTGGGTGTGGATTTGCTCCCCAGCGTTAATGAAACGGTCGAAACCCTGATACTGAACCTGACCAGCGCCTACATGATTGTGGTAGTTGCGATCACCATTATCGCCGTGCTCAACGCGACCAATGACATCTATGAATCAAACCCGGAAACCCGGCACCGCCCGATCAAGGGCTTTATCCAGTTGCTGCAACTGGCGGTCCTGATTCTGGGCGGGCTGTTGTTTGTCTCGGCATTGCTGGACCGCTCCCCGGTTTTACTGTTGAGCGGTTTCGGGGCGATGACTGCCATCCTGCTGCTGGTATTCAAGGACACGCTGTTGTCACTGGTGGCCAGTGTGCAGTTGACTGCTCAGGATATGGTGCGCGTGGGTGACTGGATCGAAGTGCCACAGTTTGGTGCGGACGGCGACGTGGTGGACGTGGAGCTGCATACGATCAAGGTACAGAACTGGGACAAGACCATCACTACCATTCCGACGCATCGGCTGATCAGTGACTCCTTCAAGAACTGGCGGGGGATGTCGGCCTCAGGCGGGAGGCGCATCAAGCGAGCTATTTACCTGGATGCCTCATCAATACACTTCCTGAGGGAGGATGAGGTGCAGCGTAGTAAACGCTTTTTGTTGCTGGAAGATTATATCGGCGATAAAGAGCTTGAGCTGGCCGACTACAACCGAAAGCTGGAGGGGCTGACGGCTGCTGAGCGTGAGGCAGCGGTCAATATGCGCAGGCTGACCAATATAGGAACGTTCCGAGCCTATACCCGGCGCTACCTGCTACAGCATCCCAGAATACGCCAGGACATGACCCTGCTTGTTCGGCAGTTGTCACCGGGACCAGAGGGCATACCCATTGAGCTGTACTGTTTCACGACCACCACTGAATGGGGTGAGTATGAAGATATCCAGGCGGATATCTTCGATCACTTGCTCGCTATTGTGCCGGAGTTTGGCCTGCGGCTTTTCCAGCGGCCGGCGGGGACAGAATTCTCTATAAAGCAGGTGCCTTGACGGGGAGCCCGCGGGCCTAGGCGGCCTCTTCTTCGCTGGTCTGGTTGTCGACCTCTTCGCTGTCCAGTTCGGCCAGCTTGCTCTCCAGTTCCTCGACCTTGCGCTGCAGTTCGGCGTTCTCGGCCTTGGTCTTGTTCAGGGATTTTTGCAGTAGGTCGTTCGCTGTTGTTTTCTCGGCCAGTTTTTTCTTGTTGGCATCGAGGTTCTTTTTCATTTTGGGTGCGTCGTACTGGGTCAGTGTGCTGATCCGCTGACGCTCTGCCGCGAGATCTTTCTGCAGCGCTTTCACACGTTTCTTGAGGGTAGCGGCCTCATCCTGCAGTTTTTCGCTGCGGTTGCTCAGCTCGCGGTTCAGCTGCTCTGTATGCTGGTTGGCAGTGGCCTTGTCCGACAGACTGGTAATTGTTTCGAGTTGCTTGTCAATGGTAGCTTGCAGCTGCAGCTTTACATCGGCCAGCTCCTGTTGGCAGCGCGCGGCTTCCGCTGTCGCGGTGTCCAGCTTTGCCTGGTATTCAGAGCGGAGGTTGTCTTCGAGTTCGATTATCTTTTCAAGCTTGTTGGCGGTTAACATAATTCAGGTCCTGCGAAATTGATTTCTGCCCGGAGCCAAGAAATTGCATTGGCTGTCATAAGTGGTTGAATATTATGGAAAATGTGGCTCCATAATGGTGTGATCATGACGGATTTCCGTCTTCAACCTGCCAATTATGGAATGCTCGGTGGGTACCGAAATCAGGTGCTGGACCGGATAACGATGGGGTGTTGCTGAGCGCCGCGCGGCAGTATACCCGAAACTGATGCTGTGCCGAACCCTCAAGGGCGGATTTTTAATGCTGATATTCACAGTTCTGGTGAAAGCCCTGCCCGATCACGCTGCAGGCTCTAAAAGGTGGCCAGATCGACTAGACTACAGCTATGAAAGACACTGATGTGAAGACGACACTATGCTACCTGACCCCGGGTGAGGACAGGCCGATTTATATTGCCTCGGAAGGGGGTGCCGATGCGGCGCTCAGTATCGGCGCGCAGTTTGAGGACCGCGAAGTCACAATCCGCGATGCCCGCAAACTCGCTACGCCAGCCGCTCTCGATTTACAGGGATTCTGTCTGCTGCCTCACCCTGCCGGTGTTGACGATTTCTACCACCTGTCGAGTGTGCAGCAGGCGTATGATTTGCAGATCACCGATCTTGTTCTGGCGGCAACCGGCGGGAACAGTGCGCTGGTTTTCGACCACACACTGCGTTCTGATTCCAGAACGGTGCGCGGGGAACACGCTATAAGGGAACCCGCCTCGGTAATTCATAATGACTATACCGACGCTTCGGCACTGAAGCGGCTGCATGATTTGTTGCCGTCGCAGGAAGCGGTGGAGCGAGCTAGCCACAGGTTCGCTATCGTCAATGTATGGCGATCGATCAAGGGGCCGGTGGTAAGCAGCCCATTGGCGTGCTGTGACGCCGCCACAATTTCCCCGTCTGACCTTGTAGCCAGCGAGCGGCGTGCGAGGGAGCGTATCGGTGAGTTGGAACTGGTGTGCTGGAATCCCGCGCACGCCTGGTACTACTACCCTGAGATGACTCGGGATGAAGTTCTATTGATCAAAACCTTTGACTCCTCCCTTGATGGCCGTGCCAGGCGATCCATCCATTCGGCATTCGCCAACCCTCAGGCGCCTGCCGATGCGGCTCCACGCGAAAGTATCGAATCTCGATTGCTGGTTTTTTTCTAAAAGTTCTATCGCTTGGCAAATGGATGATATTGCCTCCGGGGATTTCCTTCCTCACTTGAAGGGTTGAGAATGGAAACTAAAGTGCCAGGGCGCAGGATGAGACATTATGAGTGATATCGAGTACCCCTCATGTATCAATGAGCTTTATCACAGTGAAGTGTTGGGTGAGCAGGTGTCTCTTGCATTATTACCGGTCGCCAGAAATACACGTGACGAATACCACTTTGGTACCTTCTTGCAGCTGGAGTCCGAGACCAAGGTTCGCCTGCGGCCATTTCTCAAAAAGTATGACCTGGAATTCGTTGAGAGTACGGAGCCCTCAGATCTGGTAAACGGTATCGTGACGGTGTATCAGCAGGGCAGCTGGCTGGATTTTTTGGCCGCGCTCATGCGCGTGGTAGATCAGTACATTGCCCGATTTAAGGAAATTGCGGCTGCGGGCCCGAGAGAGGATCAGGAGATGCTGCAGTCAATGGTCACACATGAACAATGCTTTGCACATTGGATAGAAAGAGAAGTGGCTGGGGGGCAGGGCTCGCTCGATGCGGTCATCAGCCTGTTGCAGCATCCGCTACCAGCCCTGGAGCCAGACCAGGCCTCCACCAGCGGCGAAAGCAACGAACGCAGGCGCGCCCAGTATACTGTTGGTGGAACACTGGGTGGCCATGATCGCTCTGCAATACAGCGGCGCTGTAATGCGTCAGTCTACGCTAGAAATTGATGGAGGTAGCTTCCAGTTCTGAGCCGAACTTGCCGATAAGGTTTCCCCGGCTGTCATAAGTTTCCTGAACGAAGTCAGCTTTGATCGGGCCGATACTGGGTGCAACCCAGTGATTCTGCACTACCGTGATCCTTGTTCTGGCCGCCACAAGATTAATCTCGAGATTTGAGGTTACTTTGTAGGATCTGTAATTGCCCATAGCTACAGAGATGTTCTTCGGCTTGGAAACGCGAATCCTGAGTCTTCCGGTAGCCAGGGTATTGGACAGGTTGTCCTCCGCTACAAGGCGAAACTGTATGACTTCATTAGTGAATGGCACCAGGGGGGATGGGTAGCTCAGAACGCCAAATCTCCCTGTCTCCTGGTCGACGAGAAAATTGCCCGCCGTATCTGTTATGTCAAGCCATGCACCGTTGCGGTCTTGTTGGTAGAACGATGCCTCGGGAAACTCGTCACCATTTGATTTCAGTCGCAATGTCAGCTGATGTAGCATCACCGGAGCGTTATCGGCTTCATTTTCAGTATTGAAAAACTCTCGTAAAGCGGTCACCTCCGCGGTATTCAAGCCGCCGCTGTCCTGCACTGAAATGGAGCCGGTATATTTTATTACGTCTCCCTCCCTGAATGTCCGTAGTATATCGGTGCGTTTTACGAAGACGGGTTGCAAAAGGAATACTTCGTCTGATTCCAACAGGTCCATCAAAGGTTCAGACCCTTCGAAAGCCTCGGTTGCCAGCTTGCAGGGCTGCGACGTTCCGGCGCAGAGCGCTCGCTCGCGCTTCGCCCACGCTGTCAATTCATAGCCCTGGGCTGGCTTGGCAACAAATGTTTCATTAAAAAAAATGTCGTTGATTTGTACGATGCACCTTTCTCCCGCGGCACAGGAGTAGGTCCCTGACTGGCTCACGACAGAGCCGCCTTCAGGCACTACAATTTTGAGCCTGCAGGATACAATCATCAGAGCGGCGAGCACGATTGCTGCCAGGCGGCAAATTTTCATATCGACCTCACTGCGTGGATGTGGTCATGAAAAACCGAAGCTTCAGAGTGAGCCTAGTATAGACTTTGAAATTTGCCAGCAACATTCGTTACGCTGGTAGAAAAATGCTGTTATAGCAGCCTGATTGGTAGCGGGGTTTGCTTACGTGCAGTGCGAAGAATGTTGTCGACCTACTGCCAGGGCTCTTTGACGGGTAGGTCTGAAGCACTGAAAAAGCGACACGCCCGTCTTTTTTTGGATCGCTAATGCACTACTGCAGTTGTTATCAAAGCCGAGAATGCCTGGCTGACGGCTGATCAACTTCATCTTCATTACAATTGGCTATTAGGAAAAAAATTTTCAGAACATTGTCAGTTCCGGGGGCAGGCCTGTCAGCTAATTTTACACAAATTCGTCAGCCAATTGATCTGGGTATTCTCAGGCCCCACCGTAATATCGAAATGTAGACCGCCGTAAAAAATAGCATTAAAGCAACTCCAATACTTTGTTTTATAGAGCTATTTGGTCATAGAAGCATTTTCCTCATGCTCTTTATGTGCCGTTTTTGCGCACTGCCATTACGCGGTGCTGGTATGAAATCGCATGTCGAAATATTTTACACTCGGTGGCCGCGGCCGACCTAATAGGCCTGCTGCTGTAATGGTTATCTCGATGATTTAGAACTACAAAAAATTTAGTGGCAGGAAAAATGCAGCAAAAAAGCCCGTAAAAAA
The DNA here is from genome assembly GCA_963765545.1 of uncultured Gammaproteobacteria bacterium. Taxonomy (GTDB): domain Bacteria; phylum Pseudomonadota; class Gammaproteobacteria; order Pseudomonadales; family Halieaceae; genus JARRPM01. The sequence continues at coordinate 196,742 of CAVXWW010000009.1, forward strand.
CAGAGTATTTCTCATTCGAAAGTGGAATATGTACGCTATGCAATATAGCGAAAGGCGGTATCAGAAGAGGATTTATTATGAAAACTTCTACGGCTCTAGCAATCGGAATTCTGGCCTCTTGCCCTATTCTGGCAAATGCCCAAACAGATCAGAGAGACTTACTTGTGCTGGACGCGGCGCAGATGGATAACGTAACTGCGGGGATGCTTCAGCTTCCTTCCCCGTACGCTTCGGTCTCTGCTCTCGCAAACGCTATTGGTAGAAACTCCATGACCGGTACCCGTACTAATGTATTGGTACGAGGTCAGAGGACCCCGGGGCAGTTTGGTTTTGGCAGTAATTGGGTAATAGCATCCAACGCGCTGGCCACCGCTACAGGTGATACCAGTCGGAGCACATCGACATCGTCCAGCGACGATGAGAATGGCACGACACGGTTAGGACATCAAATCAACCGAACGGTCTCTGTTGGCCCAACACAGATATCTGCCCGCTCATCTGTTCAGCCCACAGGGGTTCTAACTTTCAACCTCTTGCAACGCACAAGAGGCAGTCTCCTTCAAAGGTAGTTGCTGTATCAAGCAGGCTTTCCTTGAAACGAGGCTGAAACCAGTTTCCGGCGTGGCCCGCAAGGGTTGTGGCGGGAGGCAACTTACAAGGGTGTAGGTTGCAGTCGCTTCTCTAACGAGAAGCTTCACATCATGATGGGATCTATAAGATCCAGGAGCATTAACTATGAAATATCTATGTACTTTAACAGCGGCCTCTGTATTGGCTGTTTCGTCGTTCGCCAGCGCCGAAACGTCGTTGTCACAGAGTGATATGGATGGAGTAAATGCGGGGGGATTTGCCATAGCGGACGCGATCGCTGACGCATTTGGTACCGTCACCTCCGCTTACACCAACACAGTAACGAATGTGATCTCCACTAATATTCTGCCAGCCCAGTTTGGCGCAGTGTTTGACATCGCATCCGACGCTTTGGCAGAGGCTGCATCTGATTCTGATGGCAATGCGGTTGCGCTCGCGAGTGGGTTTGGAGCTACTCAGGGTACTTTGCTGTCTGATACTGAGAGCTATGCGGCTACTGTGACTGATACAGATGCTGTATTGCCCTATGCCCTGAGTATGGCAATGAATACATCGCTGGGTGCCAGTATGATAATCGGACTGTCATCATCTGCGACAAGTGCCTCTAGCTCTGCTGCAAGCTTGTCCAACTAGGCTTGATGCGAGCTAGGCTCTGCCTGGTGCTGTAAGGATTCCTGTACCACTGAGGGTTTCTGAGCAGCCCCAGGCCGTTTTCTCGAAAGTACACGTTGCCTGTCCTTGCGGCCAGGATGAACAATCCCTGCCTCGATGTGACAGTTCCGCCGTTTGGCGGGATGTGTGATTTGGCACTTTATTGCAAGAATATACTATGAAAAAAAGCGGTGTAGGAAACAGCCTGCTGATTTTGTATATGTGGGTACTGGTGGCTGCTGCGTGCGATGCTGAAATACCTGCCGTTCGTTCTTTGCTGGAGATCCGCCAGCAAAAAATCGTTATGCAGGAGTGGGATCTCAGCTGCGGCGCAGCTACCCTGACAACACTCTTGCGTTACCAGTATGGAGACTCGGTAACGGAAAAGCAGGTTGCACTCGGCCTGATTGACCGGGACATTTATGTTGCGAATCCTGACCTGGTGAAATTACGCCAGGGGTTTTCACTGCTGGACATGAAGCGTTACGTGGATGCCCGCGGCTACCAGGGCTCGGGCTTTGGCAATATGACTGTCGATGACCTGGTAAAGAGGGCCCCTGTTATCGTGCCTATAGGTGCGTTCGGGTACAATCACTTCGTGATTTTTCGCGGCAGGCTGCATGACCGCGTTTTGTTAGCAGACCCGGCATGGGGTAATCGCACAATGACGGTTGCTGCATTTGAAAACGCCTGGATAGAATATCAACGAATAGGGCGGGTGGGGTTTGTTGTCGAGCCAGGTATGCGGTTGGACAAGCGAGCTCGGAAAACCCTGCTAGCGAAAGCGGAGGATTTCGCGACCTTTAATTGACAGTCGGTATAGTCTACCGGCAATGGGGTTTTTGTCGCGTAGTTTGAGGATCAATAGCCCTGTCAACAGTAGTGCAGCGCTACCTGGCAAACCCACGGGCTGAATCCCTGCGAAGGACAATGTTGCATGTACATTTGCAGAAAAGTCCTCGCTCCAATTAAGGGCCCCAACTTCTCTTGTAAGGCCATTCTCGGGCTCTATACCAATAAACAGTTCGGGCAAGTACAGCGATTCTGAGTTTAGCCGCTCGTAGAATGCGAGTAGCCACTGTGAGTTGAAATCTATGAATGGTGTGGTCTGCAATAGCGGACCAAAGACATTGAATCCCTCTGACTCGTAGAGTCGCTCGTCATATATCAGACCTTGTAGAGCTGCCTCCATCGCCACCTGACCGTCCCTGGTTCTGAGGCGTATACTGCCCTTGCTATCAAAGTAGCCGCTGCCATCAAAGTTACCAATATACGTAAGCGGGTCTATTTCGAGGTATCCGCCTGACAACGGATCGGCCACGCCGAGACCAGTAATGGGATTTTCCCAGGCATCCAGTAGAACGTTGAGAGGAAGCACATCAAAGGTCAGTTGCCTTTTACCTGCATCCCAATGAACCATCGCATCGCTGTCCCCTGAGCCAGCCTGCTCTGCAACACGCTTTACCGGAGCAAGTGGTGCTTCTATCGCGTACTCTTTATGCGTTACATCAACATCTATAGTGAGTTTCTGTTCACCCGAAGATCCTCTGGCCTGGACCGTGTCGAGTAGTATTGTTACGGTCGGTCCGCCTGCGGTCGCCGCTGCCAGAGCATCGCCCTTGCCCAGGGCGTCAGTTAGCCAGTCTCCAATATCGGCTGATCCGGGCGTATCAGTCGCTTGCCATCGGGTCTCGCCGTCCTGCGAAAGGGCGCTCAACCCCAGGGTTATAGTCTTTGTAATTGTAGACTCGCCGTTCAGTGGTGTTACGGCAATTGAAACGGCGTGCTGCATCAGTGATAGCGAGGCCAGCGGTGTTGTATCAAGGTTCAATAGTTCGAGGTTCCAGCCCAGTGTGAGTTCGGCTCCGGGTTTCGCGGTGATAACAAAGTCGCTAAATCCCGCCTCGCTAACGGCCTTGGCACGGGCAGCCAGTGGCCCTGGCCACCATGACTCAGCAAGTGTTTGATGTCGCATCTCGATGTCAAACACAGGCTGAACACTCGTAATCGTGCCCCCCGTTTTGAGTATCGAGGCGGCTGAAATGCCGGCGTGAGCGTCAGCCCTGGCCAGATGGCCCGACAGGCCTGGCAATGGATTGATCGCGACCGTTGCCGCCTCAGTGATAGACGATGGCGTGGTGATTATGTAACTGTCGGGCTGCAGTTCAACATTTGAAAGGCCCACCATCAGGTTCAGTTTACTCGAGGTCGAGGCTGCCGGTATTGGCAATGCATGGGCTACGCTGATAGAAAGGGTTAACAGGTAGTAAAGGGCGTATTTGATCCCGTTGGGGGCGAGTAACCAGCGAGACCGGATTGCACCTTCCGAGTCGCCGCCGTGGCAGCATCGCGTGCACGCTATCCTAATTCGTCGTCCAGATTCCGATGCTGATTTGCTGGCCGACTTATGCTTTCTCCATAACATGGCAGGCATTTCTCCACTTTGGAACATTAATAATAGCTGCAAAATACGAGCCAACCCTTGCTTTATTTGGCACGGTTAAAAAGACAGGCTCAAATGATCAGGTCGCCTTGATAAAAACAGAATCCTGCACCAGACTCTAATCAGCTATGCGGGCAATTATTCTCTGTCAGCAGCACTTAAGTGACTATTTTTGGGCGCTAACGGCCTGCTGTTGCCAGAAGTTTAAGGAGAATGAAATCCAGGAGGACGCATGCAAAACTCAGGACTGCTCGCCCTCAGAAGATGCACAGAAATATTTATCCTCGCAATCGCTTTTATGTTGGGCGCCAGTCCCTCGTTTGCACAGGACGACGCCAATGCGGTATTGCTACAGCAACTCAAGCAGCGCGATGCCATTATCAACGACTTGCTCAGGCGTGTGGAGCTACTAGAGAGGCAGGCCTCGGCTGCCGACAGTCGTCAGCCCGATCGAGTTTCCGCTGCAAACCCAGGGCAACCCGCGGCCAGGGCAGAGTCTCCCCCACCACAGGCAAGTCAGCAATCGCAGAGTGAAAACCAGGCACCGGGTTCGGTAGCAGTTGACGAGCGCGCGGCCGACCGCGCGCTCGAAAGAACGCTTACGATTCAGGGCGCCCTGCTATTACCCAAAGGAGTTATGGAGTTTGCTCCCTACTTTGCCTTTACACGGCGCGATACGGATTTTCCGATTATCCTGACCTTCGATGATGCCGCTACAGTGGGTTCCCAGAGAATAGAGCGCAACGAATATACTGCCGGGTTAAGAAGTGCAGTAGGCTTACCTTTTGACAGCCAGTTGGAACTGGATATTCCCTATCGCTATGTAAAGGAGAGGCGCTTCCGCACGTTTACCGGTATCCCGATCGATGATTTTAATGATGACGGATACTCCATCGGTGATGTTCGCATCGGTATCGCCAAGACCTTGATGCGAGAGGAGGGCTGGAAGCCGGACCTGCTGGCAAGATTTACCTGGGACACGGATACCGGGGATTCGATCGACAACGGGGTGCCCCTGGGGAATGGCTTTAACGACTTTCGGCTGGCTTTTACCGGTTTGAAGCGGCAGGACCCATTGGCCTTTACCGGCACAGTGTCTTACACCCATACGCTGGAAAAAAATGATCTGCAACCCGGCGATGAAGTCGGCGTTAGCCTGGGCACGTCGATGGCTGCCAGCCCCTCAACTTCACTGTCGGCGGCGATCGTTCAGTCGTTTCAACAGGATTTCAAAGTGAATAACAACAGGGTCGACGGGACCTCGGTAGATACCGCTCTGTTGGTATTCGGTGTGTCGTCGGTGCTGGGGCGCCACACGCTGCTGGCTGTCTCGGCGGGGATCGGCCTGACCAGTGATTCTCCAGACTATACCTTAAGCGTATCCCTGCCCATTCGTGTCTGGTAGTTAAACCTGGACTGACCACCGAAGTGGCGGCGAAGAGGTGGTCGACCCGAGTCGCCACCCGGGCCGACCGTACTCATATCGATCGATCCAGGAGCATACCTAGGGGATCTCAATGAGTGACCCTAAGGTAACTCATCAAGCGGGGTTTTGATAAGTGGCAGGCATACCCAAATTGTCCACCGCGTCACAAAAATTGAAATGTGTCGACACTGCTTTGTGTTGCGGGGGTGTATCAGCGCCGACGCGATGGATATCAAGCGAGCCCGGGCAGTAGACCACCAGAACCGATGGCCAGGATTCCCGGCAAGATAGTCCTGCCGCCAAAACTGTATTTGATTGAGATATCCCAGTGCCTGGAAATGCCCCAGCGGGTCATCCACCAGGACCATGGCGACAGAATAAGCTGCCATGGTCCATGCCTGTCTCACAATGTTAAAGTAGCGCCATAGGCCAGGACAACACAACAATATTTCCAATAAGGGGTAGCGCGAACCGATGATGCAGGTACTGACTTTGAGTAAAACATTGGCTTTGGCCGCCTGTATCGCGCTGTGCGCAGTCGCCTGCGGTCGCTCTGACTCACCGCCCCCGCCGCCCGCAAGTAGTGAGGCCACATCGTATACGGTTGCCGTTAATACAGGCTTTAGCGAAAAACTGGACCTGCAGGATCAACAGGATTTTGAGGATGCCAGTAAAGGGCTGATCGCCGCCGCGCCTGCGACGCCTGTTGTGGATGGCACCGGTAAAGTGATCTGGGACCAGGCCAGCTACGATTTTATTCAGGGAGATTCTCCCGCCACTGTTAATCCCAGCCTGTGGCGGCAATCGAAACTGAATATGCACCGTGGGCTGTACAAGGTTGAAGAGGGCATCTATCAACTCAGAGGCTTCGACCTGGCGAATATTTCAATTATTGAGGGCGACAAGGGGTGGATCATTGTAGACCCGCTGACCACCGAGGATACAGTTCGTGCGGCGATTGCTTTTGCCCGAGAGCATCTGGGTGAAAAACCAATCTCCGCGATTTTGTTTACCCACAGCCATATTGATCACTTCGGCGGTGCCCTGGGCCTGATGTCCATGGAACAGGCAAACGCGAACGATGTGCAGATCATTGCACCGGTAGGGTTTATTGAGGAAGCGACCAGCGAGAACATCCTGGCAGGCCCTGCCATGACAAGGCGTGCCCTGTATATGTATGGCGAGCGATTGCCAAGGGGGCCAACGGGCCATGTTACGACGGGGCTGGGCATTCAGCCTGTGATCGGTAGCGTGAGCATTATGGTGCCCAACGTGGTCATCGATGAGGCTTTCTCGGAGATGGTTATCGACGGGGTCCCTTTCAGGTTCATGAACGCGGCGGGCTCAGAAGCACCTGCGGAATATGTTTTCTACCTGCCGGAGCACAAGGCCCTGTGCGGGGCCGAAGTGGTCTCGCACACCATGCACAATCTTTACACCCTGCGCGGCGCGAAGGTGCGCGATGCACTCAAGTGGAGCGACTATATCGACAGCATGCTTGGCACCTATGGCGAAGCAGAAACCTTTTTCGGGAGTCACCACTGGCCGATCTGGGGCAGTGATAGAATTGCAGACTTTCTCGAAAAGCAGCGGGATATGTATCGTTACATTCACGACCAGACGGTGCGTTGGGCGAATGATGGGCTGACGCCAAAGGAGATAGCCGAGCGCATCGAGTTACCGGATTCGCTCGCCAGGGAGTTTTACAACCGAGACTACTACGGTACCGTCAGCCACAATTCAAAGGCGGTATACCAGTATTACTTTGGTTGGTATGACGGCAATCCGGCGAATTTGAATCCACTGCCGCCGGAGCCCGCGGCGAAACGCTATGTAGAGTACATGGGTGGTGCAGATGCTGTTATAGAGAAGGCCCGTGGCTCTTTTGAACAGGGCGAGTACCGGTGGGTCGCCGAAGTCCTGAACCACGTGGTGTTTGCCGAGCCGGATAATGAAGCCGCCAGGGAATTGCTGGCCGAAACCTACCGACAGCTGGGCTATCAGGCGGAATCTGGCCCCTGGCGTGACGTATACCTCACCGGCGCTTACGAGTTACAGGTAGGCAAGCCAAAGGATGGCTTTAACCTGGCCTCTGCCGGCCCTCTGCTGGAACAAACCCCCACCATAGAGTTCTTGCGAGCGATTTCGGTACGTCTTAAGGGTGAGGAGGCAGAAGGCCTGGAAATGCTGATTAACATAGTATTCACCGACTTGAACGACAGTTATGTGCTGGAGCTGAAGAATTCCGTTTTGCACTACCGTGAGGGATCGCCCGCTCCCAATGCAAACGCAACCATCAACATTACTCATCCCATGTTTATGAAATTGCTGGTGGGCGAGGCGGGCGCCAAGGAGATCGTCTTTTCCGGCGACTTCAAGATCGACGGCAGCAAGCTGGACCTGGTGAAATTCTTCGGGCTGCTCGATCAGCCCAGTGGTGATTTCAATATTGTTACCCCCTAGCAATTGATCGGGAGTTCAGTTCGGCAGGTGCTGCCGCGTACAGTGCGCCCCCTTGTGACGACGCGCTGGGTACTGCCGGTATGCGGTAGCTGGCGCGGGTGCTCAAGGCCGGAAAGCCCTTGCAGCGTGCGGTGGTATTTGCCCTGTGGACCGCAGAGGAGAGCGGCCCGACCAATACCTACCCCTGCTAGGGCTTGCGGAACATCAGCGTCCAGCGGTCTGTGTTGCCCGTAACGGTTTTACGACCTACTTCGTAGATCAGTTCGTCATCGGGCCGGTAGTGCAGGTCGGAAAAATCAACAAACTCGAAGCCCGCCGCCAGTATTTCCTTTATGGCCAGTACCGGGTCCAGTCGTCGACGATTCTCATCACTGTCGCCCTGCATGTGCCGGCGGGTATGATCGACCAGGGCATAGATGCCGCCCGATTTGAGAGCCTTGAACACCGATTGGTTGAGGGCTGCGCGAGACGCCTCGTCGAAGTTGTGGTAGTTGCGAAAGGTGAGCACCATATCAACATTCTTGACACCCAGGTCGGTATTGCTGGCGGTATAAAAACGCGCGCCTTCGGCTCTACCGATCTCGGCCCCGGTTGCGGTAATCTGCATTTTTTCGAAACCGGGCTTGCCCTCAAGAGTACTCTGGGCGCGGCTGGTGCCGTAGGCGATATAAAACTCACCGTTCTCGGCCAGCACCGGAGCCAGCAGTTTTGTGTACCAGCCGCCACCGGGGAACAGTTCAACCACCTTCATGTCGTCACGCAGTCCGAAGAATTCCAGGGTCTCGATCGGCATGCGGTTGCGGTCGCGATCAGTCTCCGCGCCAGTCCTAAGATCGGAGGCCATTGCGTTTTCCAGCTTGGCCTTTACGGCGTCGTATTCCGCGGCGAGGGCGGGAGACCCCTGCAGCACGGCGAGCAGCAACGGTAAAACAACAGCAAATATGTTTTTCTTCATCGTATATCTCTTTTGTAAGATTGGATTCCAGTGTTCGCCCAGTATACAGGGCTGGGGCGCTATTAGTGACCTGTTGCTTCCGCCAGGTAGCCCATCAATTTCTCTGCGGCGATGGCGCCTGCTGACTCCAGGCTTGCCCTGAATGTGGCATCGGCCTCGGCTGACGAGCCAGGGTAACTAAAGCCATCGAGTCGTGCTGCTTTAAGCCATTCCAGGATTGACTCGTCCTGGGCCCAGAGTGCTCCATTGGCGAGATCACCGAGCATTGTGCGCAGGTAATCCAGCGCGGTATCCGGGTGGGGTACCGGGGTGCATATGAGGTTCTTGCGCGCCTGGCCGGGTTCGGCAACTTCCATATGGGCGATAAAAGCGGCGCTGAAAACCTGCTGGCAGGTGCGCACGGACTGAAGCGTAATTTTGTTGTCATCAAAGACCGGCTGTGGAGGTCGGCTCGCCAGGCCGTCCGCTGTACAGTCAATGTGCAAGGTGCCGGGGTCGGTCTCGAATGAGCCCTCATCCAATATGACTCTGCCTGCTTCAATACGCTGAACCCTGCCCATGCGCACAACGTTTTTGATTCGGCGCAATTGTGCAATTTCGCTTTTGGTCACCGTGGCGCAGCGAAACATTGTGGGCTCAACATTTTCGTCAATGCGCAGCAGTAGACCACTCTTGCTGGCGCGCTTAAACAGGTCTTCGACGGATTCCGACTCTGCAGCGGCTGTGATTTGTTCCAGGGTGAACGGGCGTATCGATTCCTCGAAAAATTCCCCGGCCTGGGCGCGCGCGCGATCCCATAACCATGATTCCCGAGGTTTTATCCAGCTGATACTATCCGGGCTGGCACCGTTTTCCAGCAAAAAGAGGCAGGCATCCACACTGGTTTTGCCAGCGCCGACAACCACGTAGTTATTCCAATCGCCGTTAAGCCCGGCCAGTGCATTGGGGGCTACACACTGCACGCCTTCCGCTATCTCATAAGAGGGTGTGCCCATGGCTGGCACGCGGACGTTCATATAGGTTGCATCAACGACCTTCGCTGCGGCCACCTGATGGCAGGCATCGGAAACGAGAGAGGTAATGCGCCCGTCATTATGGTATTCACACATCGGGAAGTACTGCACTCGGCCGGAGCCCAGGAAGTCCCGCATCACGTTGTCGTAGTAGGCGCAGATTTCATTTTTGCTGGCCAGCTCGTAAAGGCCGCTGTTCAGGCCCACGGTATCTATGCGGTCCTCTCCCAGTGGTCTTGAGTTTACCCCATAGAAGTTCGATGGTTGGTGCAATCGCACAAAGGGGTAGGCGCGGTTCCAGTGACCACCGGGCTGATGGTACCTATCGACAATGTCGACTGTGGCGTCAGACTCCGTCATCATTACATCGGTAAACGCCATACCCATTGCACCTGCACCTACTACGAGATAATCGACTGGTTGGTCGTTCACCGGCGCTCCTCCTGATTGTCAATCTGTGGGTGCGGCCTGAAATCAAGTGCCATTCAAGAGCCGTTAGCTTTACATTTGAGTAAGAAAACAGGTATCGAGTCTGGCACTATGCCACTAGTATGTAAACTCGGCGTTACGGAGTTTGTTTGTTGCGCCAGATAATAAGGAGTGACGCAGATGCAAAGATTCCAGAAGCTGATGATAGGCAATGGCCTGCTGGTTATTGTAGTGGCTATGTTTGCGGGCTTTATGCTCGGGTTTGGCCTGATCAACGGGCTGGAGCTCTATCCGGGAAAGATCGTGGAGATGCCGTATTATGGAACGGCAGACGGTTGGGCTCGAGCCCATGTCGGGGGTCTGACCAACGGTCTGCTGATTATTGGTATGGCACTGGCTATGCCGCTTATTCCGCTGAGTGATCGGATGCGTAAGCTGACGGCCTGGGGGCTGGTCTACATCGGCTGGGCTAACACGGTGTTTTACTGGTTTGGCAACGCTTCGGCCAACCGTGCCCTCAGTTTCGGTGACAACCCCCTGGGTGCAAGCAACCTGTTCGGTGCGATAGGGTTCGGCGCTGCCCTGGTGGGTGCGGTGCTTATTATCTGGCTATTGACTCACGCGGCGTTCAAGGCGCTGCTCGACAGGTGAGCTCAGGTGTGGGGGTCAAGCATCGCCGCGGCCTTGTTCAGCTCTGAGGCAAAGGGGTCGGAGTCGGCATCTTCATGCCAGGTGTACTCCGCGAAAGTCGCGATGTAACGGGCAGTTTCTTCGCCAAAAAGGCGCTGAATAATGGCAAGGCTCATATCGGTGCCGGCGGACACGCCCGAGGAGGTGACGACGGGCCCATCGTCAACCCAGCGTGCCTGCTCAACCCACTCCACCCGGTCAGACTGGGCTACCGCCAGCGCGAACAACTGCTTGTTGGACGTGGCACGGTGTCCATCGAGTACCCCCGCCTTGGCCAACAGCGCTGAGCCGCTGCACACCGAAGCGGTTATGCTGGCAGCCTTTGCGCGTTCGGCAAGGAAGCCCAGTAAGCGGGGATTTTCCAGCTCCGGCAGAGTGCCGAACCCTCCGGGCAGCAGCACGATGTCCAGCGGGGGCGCATCCTCGAAGTCGTAGTCGGCGACAATGCGTGGACCATGTTCCATGTCCAGGCCTACGGCTGCGATAACGGGGCCTTTGTTCTCTGCCACCATGTGGATTCGCAGCTTGTCCAGACCAACCATTGAAAACATTTCCAGCGGCCCGAACAGGTCCAGCATTTCGAAGCCGGGGTAGATGACTGCGCCCAGATTGAGGACCTTGTCCATGGAGTGCTCTCCCTTATAGTGCCTGTAGCGTGTTGTGTCTCAGCATAGCCTATACAGGGTGCAAGCCGGGCAGAGATTGCCTTCTGTTTTCGAGTCCGCTGTGCAGATAGTTATAAGCGACAGCCTGACTGCAAGCCCAACCCTGTCGGGGTGTCAGCTTTCCATGGTGTCCAGTAGCGCCCCCCAGCTGCCAATGTCTGAATCATCTGCATTGAGCAGGTTAAGGCCCGCCGACCAACCAGGCTTCCTGTCGGTGCCCGGGATGGGTCGACACCACCTGACTTCGCCTACCAGGTAAAGCGTACCCGCGGTGGCGGGTAACTCAACCGCAAGCTGCAGAATGGCGTTCACAACCAACTCCTCTTCCAGGTTGACCCTTAACCCGTCCCTTGAAACGTCCACACTTTTGCACCTGGCGATGGTTGCTGGCTTATTGCTGCCAAACTCGGGCGTCGCGAGCTCGAGAAACACCGTGCTTATGACGGGGTACCGTATTTGTTGGCGCATATCTTCTGGCAAGTCTGGCTCTCCTTTCGCCTGCGTCGGTCAGGCCTTAGCCTCGCGTCCGCCCCTGGGCCCGGGCGACTTCCTCCCTGAAGTTGGAGCGTGACTCAAGGATGTCCACCAATCCACGGGCAATCAGAAGCATCAGCTCCCGGTTGTTGAGTTGGCGCATTTTAATCCCGTGGTGATCTACAAAGATGTACTCGTTGTGCTGGCGGTTATAAACGGCCAGTCGCGCCATGATCGCCTGGTCGCTGTCCCGGAAACCCAGCCAGGTGCCCACGGGCAGATTGAGGTCGGTAGCGCTGGATCCCGGCTGCTCGCCCCTTGACGGTCGGTTTTGTTGTTCCAGTCGTTCAGTCTCGATACGCTCAGCGTGCCGGCGCGTGGCGTCTTCCCACGTCCGTTGAAGTCGCCGTATTTCATCGTGCTCGCGCTGTAATTGCTGGCGGGATTGCTCTGCCCTTTCCTCCCTGAGCCGCACGGCCTCCTCAAACTCCTGGCGCAATTTTTCTTCTTCTTCCTCTTCGCGCCGCAGTTGTTCACGTATTTCAAGTTCTCGTTGCAACCGCTCCTGTTCGATCCTGTCTAGCTCGGCCTGCTCCCGCTCCCGCCGCGCCCGCTCCACGTCAGCCTTCTTCTCTTCCTCTTCCCTGAGCCGAGCTTTTTCGGCGGCGACTCCGGTCAGCTCATCCAGGTCATCCTGTGTCTCCACGCCCGCACTGCGGGCCAGGCAACGGCTGAAGCTCGCACCGGTATCCAGCGGGGTCACTTTGCCGTCGGACATGAGCCGGGCGAAGTCGGTAAAACTTTTCTGCAGCACTTTTATTCCGGCATGGTTGGTGAACAGTAATTGTTGCTCATCTTCCAGGCGCAACACCAGCATGGCTCGCAGTGCCTGGCTGTTATCGGTATCCAGAATGAACCACTGGCCCTCCAGGAGTTCATTCAGCTGTTCGGTGGGGTGTTTTTCCCACCCATCGTCCGGGATCGCTATCGGCGCTATCTGTTGCAGTTCGAGCGGTTGCTTGCGCAATACCTGAGCATGGTATTGCTCCAATAACTCCACCGTTTCATTTACTGCCTCACCGTCGTGCTGGAGGCTGAGCAGCCATTTTCGAAGATCATTCTCGAGCTGGGAGATCAGTTGGAAAACGTATTGCCTGCGACCCGCGTCGTCTTCTTCCCCTGGTGGCGGGCTTTGCATGGAGTCCAGCAGGCTGGTTGTAGTGCCGGACATGTCTTCCCACTCGGCAGACTGCTCTCCGAACTTCAGCAGGACCAGTTGGGCACTGTCGTACCATGGTCCCTTGAGAAACTCTCCGACGTCGGCAGGCGCGGGGTAATGTTCCAGGGCCGCATTGATCATCCTGGCGGCCTGCTGCTTGCTCTTCTCTATTTTCAGCCGCCCATGTTCCGTGTCGATCAGGCGCTTCGCCATCCTCGCGACCCGTGCCCTGGCCTTCTCCGTACTGGCGATCAGGTCGGCGCATATGGCGCCAAGGTTTTTGGCGGGGTTGTCAAACCAGGCGAGGGCGTTATCGACAGTAGCGCTGATCTGTTGTTCCAGCGGTTGCCCGACCCGGCCCAGGCGTGGTTGCCAGCCAACGGTATGCTGCTGGACAGTATCCAGTAACTGGTGCAGCGGATGTGCCCCCGGTATCAGGAAATCCGGGTCCGATATGGACAGTGCCGCCAGTAACGGCTTGAGTCGTCGCATCTCAGCCGCCAATGGTTCTTCCAGGGCGAAATTCTGTTCCCAGTCGAGGAGGGCGGCACCCAGCCACTTGAGGATTGCCCTTTGCTCCATGGTGGGTACTGCCGGGTCGCCAATCGCGTCTGCCTGGACCAAAACCCCCTCCAGGGGAGTGAATTCATCGTGGTCCATGTTGCGAAGGTAGGTGAGCAGTTCCTGGGCGCTCATGGGCAGGTCGGCTGCACCGAATGAGGGAGCATCGGCATAGCTCTCCATCACCCGCTTTTGCAGAGAACAGGGAAGTGGAAAATGTTCGGCTTCTAGTTTCAGCGGTTCAATTTCCAGATAATCGGGTCAGTTTCGCCGGGGTCCGCCGTTGGTGACGGTATACTGCATCCCCGGTAGGGCCGTTTCCGGCCGTGCCGATCCAACATTCAGGGTGTCCTGGGCGGCGCAACCGCGGGATCTATGCGGTAGCAACGTTGTTCCCAGCGTTAGTCCACGGAAGTTTCCTGGCGATTTACGGGAGTTCGTTTACGACTTGTTCAACTCCACCTAGATTATTTCATCCAGCGGGGAATTGGCAAGGATATTAGCATGTTAACTGCCATTGCAAGGTATTGCAGAGGCGGTGGAGCGCGGAGTTCGCTGTAAGCGGTAAGGGTGCCAGTATCGGCCGCCAACCTGTTAAGCTGCACAGTTACCATACTCAAATATTGGGGAAGCAGCGGCTGTGGCGGAGTTTTATGTACAGCACGAATACTGGTTTGCGGCTATTCAGCTGATTCTGGCCATGATGGGGATGGGCGCTACCCTGACCGGGAAGGATTTTCGTGATGTGGTGCGCGAGCCTCTTGCGGTAACACTGGGTTCCGTGATTCAGCTTATTGCAGTGCCGCTGACGGCCTTCCTGTTTTTACGTTTGCTGGGCGTGCACGATGGCGTGGCCGTGGGAATCGCACTGATCGCGGCGATACCCGGCGGCACGGTCTCCAATATTTTTACATTCTTTGCCCGGGGTAATAGCGCCCTTTCCATCAGCATTACAGCGCTCACTACCCTGGCTTGCCTGGTGAGTACGCCCCTGATCCTTTCGCTGCTGATCAGTGAGTATCTTCCCCCGGACTTCACCATGCCCAGGGCCCAGATAGTCAGGGAGATTGCACTTACCTTGCTGCTGCCACTGGCGCTGGGCATGCTGTATCTCTACCTCTATCCGCGCAGTGCCCCCGTGCTGTCCAAATGGTGTATCCGGGGCTCTTTGTTTGGAATTCTGCTGATTGTATTGGGTTCCGCTACAGCCGGGAGGCTGGATGCCGGTGCGTTCGGGCCTACCAACATGCTGCTGGTAACACTGTTTGCGATCATCATCTCGGCCATGGGCTACCTGGTTCCCAGGCTGATCAAGCTATCGCGTCCCGATGCAACCGCAATAGAATTCGAGGTTATTGTCCGAAACATTAATCTTGGTGTTTTAATCAAGGCCTCCATTTTTCCCGCCGCCGCAATTGAAACAGCGCGGCTGGGTGATATGGTCCTATTCAGTCTTTTGCTATACGGCGTGCTGCAAATGCTGATGGGCGCGTTCCTGATCTGGTTCGAGCGATACTCGTTTAAAACGCGCAGCTCGTAATCCTGTAGGTCAACGGTATTATCTTGGCGCCTTTAAGGGGGTGCGGTTACAACACGCCATCATGCGTATACTGCCATTGAGCCTCATGGGCTAGCTGGACAGGTTACGCTGAGCCGGAATATCGCTCAGATACTGCACGAATTCGACCTCAAACCCGGCGGGGTCGATGTAGTAAATATTCCTGCGAAAGGGCTCATCGGCACCGTCTTTGTCCGGTGAGAAACCGGCGTCTGCAAGCCGTGCCACCAGAGCATCCAGGTTGTCCGTGACGAACCCGAAATGGGCCAGACCGGTCTGGTGCCCTGCCAGGTCCCGGTTAGCTCCTGTGCCGTTGTCGTTAAAGGTCAGGTACTGGTGGTCATCGCCAAAGTGCAGCCACTGGCGCGACTTGCCGTACCACTGGCTTGTACCGCTCTCCCGCACCTGCCAGTGCGGAAACGCTGAGCGATAGAAGGCGAGGGCGGCGGGGATGTCACTGACGACCAAATTCAAATGTTCGATGCGAATCATGTTTTTTCTCCAAAATGTGACTTCGATAGTGATGCTAATACCTCAACTTAAGTTGAGGTAAAGCACTTTTTTCACTAGTATCGAGCAATCGTATTCCGGCGAGATAGTGAAATGGCAGACGCGAACTGGACGGTTGGGAAAGTAGCTAAGCGCTGTGGCGTCAAGGTCAGCACATTGCACTTTTATGAGCAGAAAGGACTGATCCAGAGTTGGCGTAACGCGGGTAACCAACGACGCTACAAGCCCGATGTCCTGCGCCGGGTTTCAGTGATCAAGGCGGCCCAGAAAATGGGAATCAGCCTGGCGTCGATCAAGCAGGCATTTGCTGCGCTGCCCAACCAACGCACGCCTACTCAACAGGACTGGCAGAAACTGTCCTCGGGTTGGCAGGCGGAACTCAATGACCGTATCGCCTATCTTGAACGCCTGCGTGACTCTCTGACGGGGTGCATCGGCTGTGGCTGCCTGTCGATGAAAAACTGCCCGATCTATAACGCAGACGACAAGCTTGCCGGGGAAGGTAGTGGTCCGGTGATTCTGGAACGGCGGTAAGAGGCTATTGCTCCAGCGAAAACTGACTCCTGTGCATTGATAAGCCGGCCTTGTTTGTGTCACTGCCGTGTCGAACGTAGACTGTTGTCACGCGTACCCTGAGACCTGATCAATGACAACACCACCCACCCGGGAAGTTCGGGCCACTGCGGGCGCCCTGGCCGCGATAGAACGCATAGGGAACAAGCTGCCGGACCCGGCAGTCCTGTTCATCGCTTTGTTGCTGGCTGTCTGGGTGCTGTCCTGGTTCTTTTCGCTGTTCACCTATGACGCGATCGACCCCAGGACCGGCACGGCTTTGGTAGTCTCCAACCAGCTGGCCGCTGGTGCGATGACACAGTTCTTTTCTTCCATGGTGAAAACCTTTGCCCACTTCCACCCGATCGGTGTAGTGCTGGTTGCGATGCTGGGTATTGGCGTAGCCGAGCATACGGGTTTTATCAATAGCGCTTTGCGAGCCATGCTGGGCGTGACCGCACGCTGGCTGCTAACTCCCATGATTATCCTGGTGGGTATTGTCAGTCATACGGCGGCGGATGCCGGTTATGTATTGGTCATTCCCCTTGGCGGCATCATATTTCACGCGGCGGGTCGGCATCCCCTGGCCGGGATAGCGGCGGCTTTTGCCGGCGTGTCGGGCGGCTTCTCTGCCAATTTTATCCCCTCCGCCATCGACCCCATGCTGCAGGGTATCTCCCAGTCGGCGGCCCAGATCATCGAGCCGGGGGTCACACTGAACCCGCTCAATAACTTTTTCTTCACGGCGATCTCTTCGGTGCTCATCGTCGGGCTTGGCTGGCTGGTCACAGACCGTGTGGTTGAGCCGCGTTTGCGCGACACGGCAGTGGATGCGGATATCGAGGAACAACCGGGTATGGAGCCCCTGCTTGATCATGAGCGCAGGGCATTGCGCCTGGCACTGTGGTCCATGGCGCTGGCAGTTGGTTTGTTGGTCCTGTCAGCCTGGCCCGTCGACTCCGCCTGGCGCGGACCGGAGGGTTCCCTGACAGAGCGCGGCGCGCCCCTGATGGCGTCTATCGTGCCGCTGATTTTTGTCCTGTTCCTGTTGCCGGGAGTTGTCTATGGGGTTGCCGCCGGTACCGTAAAAAGCAGTCGGGACGTGATCATGGGAATGACCGCGGCGATGAACAATATGGCGTACTACCTGGTCATCATGTTTTTCATCGCGCAATTTATTTACGCGTTTACACAGTCCAACCTGGGGGTGTTGCTGGCGCTGGAGGGGGCGGCCTGGCTTAAATCCATGGGGTTGCCCGCGCCCTTGATGATCACCGGTATCGTCTTGCTCACAGGTATTTTAAATCTGTTTGTTGGCTCCGCCTCGGCCAAGTGGGCGCTGCTGGCGCCGATTTTTGTGCCCATGCTGATGGAGCTGGGTATTTCGCCGGACCTGACCCAGGCGGCCTATCGGGTTGGCGATTCCACCACTAATATCATCACGCCGCTGATGCCCTACTTTCCGCTGGTGGTGGTGTACTGCCAGCGCTACATTGCCAGCACCGGTATCGGCACTGTCACCGCATTGATGTTGCCCTACTCGATCACGTTTATCATCGCCTGGACGCTGTTCCTGCTGCTGTACTGGTCACTGGGTGTGCCATTGGGCCTGCAGGCCACATATACCTGGGCAGTCGGTTAGCGTTCTATGAGGGGCTCCCCAGTCGGGGAGCCGCACTAGTTACCGGTCTATTGCTATGCCCCGGCAGGCCTAGTTGCCGACTGAGGTATCTTCCGGGACAAACTCCAGCACCTGCTGGAAGGTGGGGCGGTTGGTGGCCCTGAACGTCTCGGGAATAAGGTTGGGGATAAATCCCAACCTGGCACCTTCTTTCAGCCAGGTGGTGGGGTCTTCACCGCGCTCCACTGCCAGTTGCTGGCTGGCTTCATCAATCACCTGCCACAGCGATTCACGGCACGCGTCCAGGTCGCCACTACCACAGTAGCTGAGGTTGTACTTCCCCCGTACATCCTTGCCCAGCAAAGTGCGAAGGTCCTTGTCTACAAAGCTCGCACCGGCAGGACTCGATACAGAGGCATCTTCGGGGTTGCCGGCCAGGCTCCGTATTTCATCCAGTGCCTCGGTAAGATCCCCGAACACCGGCCGCATAACCGCCTCTGCGATGGGTCCCCAGACCGCATCCATGATGGTCGGGCCGGCGTGATCGTTAAATCCGTCATCGTCGGCGTCCAGGCGCGGTGCATCCTCCGCAACCCATTCATCGAGCAGGTCGAGAACCTCGGCCGCCAGCTCGCTGGGGGCTTCACCGGTGCGCAATACCTCGCTAACCGCGGGCCATGCGGGCGTTCTGGTGTCCTCGGTAGCGGATCGGTTCATTACACCGACCAGGCCGGCAAGGTCCACCTGCTCGGGAAATTTGTCGAACAATTGAACCCGGTGTACCGAGCCAAAGGGCGCATCGTCGCCATGCATGAAGCCGGGTGCCGACTGGTTGTTCCAGTTGAGCAGTCGGCCCGACGGGCCGTCCGCAGCATGTGGATGTTGCTCCAGCGTGAGGAACCCCTCCCATTCATAATCGCCCGTACCCCAGGTGGGCAATCTTCGGTCCAGCCCGGCGGCGCGCACAGGGAGATAGCCGGAGGAAAAATAGGCAATATTACTGCGCGACATATAGCCCCAGTTGAAGGTGAAACCGAAATTGTTGGCCGCTTCCCAGAATTTCTCCGGCGTGGTTGCGGTTCCCTCGGTCATGGCCTTGAGGCCGGCCAGGTTCAGGCCATCCCGGCCATAGGTAGAGCGCTGCCGGGTAAGGGCAACAGGCTGGCCATTGGAAGTTGCGGTTCCTATCATCGAGCCATGTACGGACCTCGGGTAGCGAATAGGAACGCCATCCAGCATCCCCGCATCGAAAATCTCGAACGGACGGCACTCACCATCAAACTCATAGTGGCTTGATTCCAGTGTGGGGTCCGAGCCATCCGGATTGCACAGTACTTCAGCAAAGACGTCGCGCACGTCGTGATTGGCAGAGGTGAGGCTCCAGGCATAGTTCTGGGTTCGCCCGATCAGGAGATACATGGAGAGACCGGGTACACCCACACCCTGCGCTTCAATGCCTGGCCCACTCAGGTGAAGTTGCTGGACAATCTCCGGGTAGTAAAAGCCCAGTTGCGGACCCATGACGGCAAGATTGGTGCCATTCACCGACTGTGGGGAGTTCACGATCAGGAAGTTGGAAGCCTGTCGCGCCGGTGGCGGGCCGGCTGCCGGAACAAAAACGCCCTGTGCATTGAGTTCGAAGGCCCCGATAAGGTCAGGGTCGCGAGGATCTATTGAGACGACAGAGTCTTTGTCTATTGCGGCTGAGCCGGTTACCTGCCCGCCGGTCAGGGGGCCGTAGTCAAAACGGGTATTGATGGTAGTGGGCGCTTCCGGGTCATCGAACAACATGACATCTTCCCACGCCAGCTGCCCCTGTCCGTCGCCAAGACCGTCGATGAGCGTTGACAAAAACTCGGCATTGGACGCTTCAGCACCGCCGCCCGCGCCGAAAATTGATCCGATCAGGGAGGTGATGGCTACCGCATCGTTGACCGTGAACGGTGGTTCATCACTGCCGTTTGCCTCCCAGTAGGCATTGACGCCATCGGCATAGGCCTGCGCGTCAGCTATCATTTGTCGGCCCTCGTCGCCGTAGACCTCGATGATGAGGTCAACCTGGTCGGTCACCAGCTGTTCCGCCGCGGCGCTGGGGACAAATGATTGCAGATTAACAATCATTCCAAACGCATCGATACCGGGCACGTCAGCCACCGCTGCCCGGGCAGGACCGCGCCCCACGCTCAACCATAGTCCGCGGTCCCTGGCTGTGACCCAGCCGGCCCCGAAGATCATGTCCTCGCGCGTTTCACCGCTGATATGGGCAATGCCGAACTCGTCGTAGAGGATAGTCGTTCCCGGGCGCCCGGTGGCTTCCTCGACGGTCTCACCGGCGGGCTCGAAATTCTCGGGCAGGAATAGTGCCTCGATGTCGGTGTCGGTGACATTCCCACGCAACGGGGTGAGTCCGTCATAGAGGGCAAGCTGGTCAAAGGAGTTTTCCGTGGTTGGAATGCCGCCATAATTGCCGGGAGGTAATACGTAATAGGCACGATCAACCAGCTCCGGTTCAACAGGCACCTCTGGCACCTCTGGCTCTTCAGGCTCTAAGGGAGTTCCATTGTTGTTATCGTTCGAGCACCCCGCCATAAACAGCGATAGGGCCAACGTGGGGAGCAGTAATGCTCGCCTGGACGATGTGTGATTGTTGGTGGAATTATCAGGCACGATAGAGCCTCCGGTATGGGTGACAAGAGTAATTAAAAAATTTGCGGTACTGTACTGGAAATTATGCTGCGGGGGTATTGTGCGAACGCTGCAATATTGAACCCGCGGCGACTGAAAACAGGCAGTAGGCCAGGAAGTAGTAAAAACCGGCCCCGAGGCTGGCGTGCATCTCCAGTATGTCCCCGGTCTGGTCTGCCGCGCTGCCTGCCAGGAAGGCCACCAGCAGCCCCATCACGAATACATCCGCCATCGACCATTTACTCAGGGTGGCGTTGAGCCAAAGTAGTGGGCCGCGAAAATCCGCCCGCGAAATGAATAGTGATGTGGCTTGTAACAGCAGCTTGAAGGCCGGGATAACCAGGCTGAAAAATACAATAAGGAAGGCCACCGGGAGATGGCCGCTGCGCGCCAGCGATTCAACCGTTCCCCAGATCGAGCGGGTGCTGGTGTAAACCTGCAGGTCTCCCTCGATCTGGTCGAACCCCAAAAAGCTCGAGATGGCGGAGAGCATCTGCCGGGTCTGCGAGTCCGCGTCCTGCCCGGCGATCATCTCTACACCCAGCTCGGCGATGCGTGACTTTTCGACGGTACCACTGAGGGTCATAACTGGCTGGGTAATGCCAGGATATAGCAATCCCAGTGCGACCAGCATCAGGACCAGGGTGATCAGTTTTCGGGGTGTAGTCATATCGGCTCCTGCAAGTTATGGCGCTATCATACCGGTTAGCGCGGACCTGATATATCCTGCTGGACTATCCAGGTGGGCCCGGTCGTAAACCCGCTCAATCCCCTGCCCCAAAACATGACTACTGCGGCCGTCGGGCCCGGCGTGCGCCAGATCAGTCGCCAGTACCCTATAATCAGGGTTTCGACCCTTCAAATACCCCGGAGTACTATTTTGTTTGAATTCAGTGAGCAGTCCGCGAATTACCAGGCGCAGCTTGGCGTTTTTTTTGACGAGCACATCTATCCCAGCGAGCATACCTATGCACGGCAACTGGCAGACGCGAACAGTCGTTTCGACTACCTGCCCATCATGGACGAGCTCAAGAGCAAGGCGCGTGAGGCGGGTCTTTGGAACCTGTTTGTTTCGCCCTCCCATGCCGAGTTCTGTGACCATGACGGCTTGAGCAATTTCGACTATGCGCCCCTGGCGGAATTGATGGGTCGCGTGCTGTGGTCACCCGAGGTATTCAACTGCAATGCTCCGGACACCGGCAACATGGAGGTGTTCATGAAGTACGGCACCGCGGCCCAGCAGGAGCAATGGCTGGGTCCGCTGCTTCGCGGCGAGATCCGTTCCTCCTACGCCATGACGGAGCCCCAGGTTGCGTCTTCTGATGCCACCAATATCGAGCTGAGTATCCGGCAGGAAGGGGGTGAGTGGGTGCTCAACGGGCGCAAATGGTTTATCACCGGCGCTATGTATGAGCGCTGCAAGATTTTTATTGTCATGGGGAAGTCCGATCCCGACAACAGTAACCGTCACAAGCAGCAATCCCAGGTGTTGGTACCCAAGGGTACCCCTGGCCTGGAGGTCATTCGGCCGCTGACTACCCTGGGCTATGACGACGCCCCGATAGGTCATGCTGAACTGGTGTTTACCGATGTACGCGTGCCGCTGGAAAATGTGTTGCTGGGTGAGGGACGTGGTTTTGAAATCGCCCAGGGGCGCCTGGGGCCTGGCCGTATCCACCATTGTATGCGCCTGATTGGCGCGGCACAGCGCTCGTTGGAACTGGCCTGCAAGCGGGTGACCGCCCGCACCACCTTTGGCAAGACACTGGGGCAACACCAGTCGGTGCGGGAGGATATCGCCAGGAGCTTTTCCGAACTGGAGATGATGCGCCTGCTGGTACTCAAGACCTGTAAAAAAATGGACGAGGTGGGCCCCAAGGCCGCGCTGGACCTGATCGCGGCCAGCAAAACCAGTGTGCCCCTGATGGCCCAGACTATTATCGATCGCTGCATGCAGATGCACGGGGCGGGCGGCCTGACTGAGGACTATTGCATGGCGGAGGCGTTCAATTACGCCCGTTGGTGTCGCCAGGCAGACGGCCCCGACCAGGTACACCAGATGGCGCTGGGCAAGCAGATTATCAATCGCTACTGTGAGACCTGATATTTTTCGGAGACATTTGAGTCCCGGGATCGGGAACCTCTAGGACTGTGTGGGAGTATTGGTGCCGGGTCGCCTCTGCCAGTACTTCCATAGACCCAACAGGGACGCCGCGATCCAGAATATCTCAATGACAAAGCTGGCCAGGTTGAAGTTGAAACACAAACTGATGAACAGGCAGATCGCACCCACCAGGTTGAGCATATTGTAGGTAAGACCCCTGGGATTGGTGCGTTCCAGCTGTAACAGGCAATATGCAACTACAACCAGCAATGTTCCCGCCATGCCGACACCATCCACCAGCCAGTTTGTCATGTAATCTGATCCTGCGATGCATTCAGGCCCTAGCTTACAGAAATTACGACGGGTGTGGTTGCTCCCGGGGGGAATTGGGGAGAGTTACGCCTTTGCAGCCAGCGGGGTAATATTTGATGTCTGCTGTTGAATATCACTATCGATTTCCAGTAATAAATCAGGATTGCCTTTGCAGGCGGAGATGAGCACATTTTTGTTCCTGGACAACAACAAACCGATATTTTCGGCATCCTGTTCGCTGATCCCTTCGATCTCTCTGCCTAAAAGCAGGCTGAAACTTTCAGCCAGTTCCAGCATCTTGTCATGGGCATCGGCATCTTTTTTGTTGTCGAACATAGTCTCGTCCCGATCGCATTTCCACATTGCTACTACGGCCACAGGTCACCTCGCGTGAGAGTTATTGGGTTGGCCAATAAACTGTACATATATACAGTATCGTCCGCAAGCGATTTTTTGTGGGGGGACGGACGATGTGGGTGGGCGGTGACGTGGAGGATGGCGACAACGCCCACGGGCTTTGTGAGGTTCGCAAGCTGGTGGGCCGGTTTTTACCCCGGCCCGGCTGCCGGGGCCTGGCAGGGAAATGCCAGGCCCCGGAGTTATTTCTCCTACGACCGGTTCAGGTCAAATCGATCCAGCGTCATCACCTTGGTCCAGGCATCGACGAAGTCCACGACGAACTTCTCCTGGCCGTCGTCAGCTGCATAGACCTCGGCGATAGCTCGCAACTCCGAGCTGGACCCGAAGATCAGGTCTACCGGGGTGGCAGTCCATTTGACCTTGCCGGTTTCACGATCACGACCTTCGTAGATACCTTCGGACTTGGGTGACTTCGTCCATTGAGTGGACATGTCCAGCAGGTTTACGAAAAAATCGTTGCTCAAGGTCCCCGGTCGTTCTGATAACACACCGTATTCGACCCCTCCGGCATTCGCACCAAGGGAGCGCATACCGCCGACCAGAACAGTCATTTCAGGTACGGTAAGCGTCAACAGATCGGCCTTATCCACCAGCATGTAGGTGGGCGATGCGCTGTTACCAGGGGCAAAGTAGTTGCGGAACCCGTCGGCCGTGGGTTCGAGCACGGCAAACGACGCCACATCAGTCTGTGCCTGCGAGGCGTCTGTGCGTCCCGGGGTAAAGGGAACTTTTACCTCGTGCCCGCCCTTGCTGGCGGCCTGTTCAACAGCCGCTGAGCCACCCAGAACGATCAGGTCCGCGAGCGAGACCTGTTTGCCTCCTGCAGCGGCGCCGTTAAAGTCCTTCTGGATACTCTCCAGCGTGCTCAGTACCTTCGCCAGTTGCTTGGGGTTGTTCGCTGGCCAGTTCTTTTGTGGTTCCAGGCGAATACGTGCACCGTTTGCCCCGCCGCGCATATCAGTGCCGCGGAAGGTGGCGGCCGAAGCCCAGGCAGTGCCGACAAGCTCAGAGGTTGTCAGACCGGAGGCGAGAATCTTCGACTTCAGTTGCGCGATGTCCCCGGCGTCTACCATCTTGTAGTCGGCCTTCGGGACCGGGTCCTGCCAGATAAGTGCCTCGGCGGGAACCTCAGAGCCTACATAGCGTGCCTGGGGGCCCATGTCGCGGTGAGTGAGTTTGAACCAGGCCTTTGCAAAGGCAAGCTCGAACTCTTCCGGGTTCTCCTGGAAGCGCTTGGATATCTCCCGGTAGCTGGGATCGAATTTTAGCGAAAGATCCGTTGTGAACATGATAGGGGCATGGCGCTTTGAAGCGTCATGGGCATCCGGGACCAGGTTTGAAGCTGCACCGTCAGCGGGAATCCACTGAATGGCGCCGGCGGGGCTTTTGGTTTGAACCCACTCGTAGGCAAACAGGTTGTCCAGGTACTGGGTGGTCCAGGCCGTTGGATTGACGGACCATGCTCCTTCCAGTCCGCTGGTGATGGTGTCTGCTCCGTTACCGGTGCCACACTTGTTTTTCCATCCCAGGCCCTGCTCTTCAATGCCGGCTGCTGCAGGTGCGGGGCCGACGCACTTGGAGGGGTCGCCGGCGCCATGGGCTTTACCGAATGTATGTCCACCGGCGATCAGCGCGACGGTCTCCTCATCGTTCATTGCCATGCGGCCGAAGGTTTCACGAATATCCCTGGCGGCCGCCAGCGGGTCCGGGTTGCCGTTGGGCCCCTCCGGGTTGACATAGATCAGGCCCATCTGGACGGCGGCTAATGGCCGCTCCAGCTGACGGTCACCCTTGTATCGCTCATCTGCCATAAACTCCGATTCCGGCCCCCAGTACACCAGGTCGGGTTCCCAATCGTCCTCGCGCCCGCCGGCGAAGCCGAAGGTTTTGAAGCCCATGGATTCCATCGCAACGTTACCGGTCAGTACCATCAGGTCGGCCCACGACAGTGAGCTGCCATACTTTTGCTTGATTGGCCAAAGTAGCCGCCTGGCCTTGTCCAGGTTGGCATTATCAGGCCAGCTGTTGAGTGGTTCGAAGCGCTGCTGCCCACCGCCGGCACCGCCGCGGCCATCGGCCACCCGGTAGGTGCCCGCGCTGTGCCATGCCATGCGAATGAAGAACGGACCATAATGGCCGTAGTCTGAGGGCCACCAGGGTTGGGAGGTCTTCATCAGCGCCTCAATGTCTTGCTTCACCGCAGCAAGGTCGAGCTTTGCGAACTCCTGGGCGTAGTTGAAGTCCGCGCCCATTGGGTTTGACTCCGGGGCGTGCTGCCGCAGAGGAGACAGGTTCAATGTTTCGGGCCACCAGAACTGGACCGTTTTGGGCTCACCCTGGGCAAGGGTGGATGCGGCCGGTATCAGGCAGGCTAGTGCCGTCGCCAGGATGGCGGCTTTGGGTTTGGTTTTGATAAACATGGATGTTAACTCCTTTCGGTGACACTTATAGGGTGTGATCGGGGCATTGAGCCCATGTGACCACCACAACTTATATACCGCGGGCTGATATCAGCCACCAAACCTCGTAGCCCGGAAGCTTGCATGGCGCGAGTGGTGTAGCAGCAAATACCATTACAACAAGGATAAATAGAATGTAATAGAAAATATATCCCAAAAATACGATTAGATTGAAAGGCTGAATCTATGGCCCGTGGCGCGGGCCTGTGAATTAGGTAAAGACACAGCAGCCCGGGGGGAAAGAGCCAGAGCGTCAAAAAATTCGGTTAGCGCTTGACGATAAAAAAGGGATCGATAGCCTCGCGGTCTGTGTCACAACTGTGCCGGGTACCTGGAACGGTGAGTCCGTATCATCCCGTGATGTCTGCTTGTCCGGGGCGGCCGCGCAACTTGCTGTCACCATCAAAATCGATACTGCTGACGTGAGTAGAAAGAGCATGATTCTGTATCTCTATCATTAGCTTCCCTGGTCGACTACCGGCGTTTTTGTGAGCGTATCAAACTGGTAATCGCCCTCCAGAATGAATTCAGGAAATCCCAGGTTCAGCAATTCGGCATATTGGCGTCTTGCCAGGTCGTGCTGGCCAGCGCGCAGGTAGCACAGGACTGCCAGGCGCCGAATCTCGGGGTCACCCGGCTGCTCGGCCAGGCTCTTTGCGATATCCTCCTCCCAGCCCTGCAGGCCAAGTGCGCTCTTGAATGATGCGGCGGCGGCCACGGCGTAAAGCTCGCCTGGATTCTGTTCCAGTATCAGTTGGGCTCGATCCAGTGCCCGGCGGTAGCTTGAGCGGGCCGCTTCAAGGTCTTTCATTGCTGCCAGGGTGTCCGCCAGGTTGCCCCAGGCGCTATAGTCATCGCCCGACAGGCGGCTGGCCTTTTCAAAGGCAATCCTGGCGGAGGCAAAATCGCGCATCAGGTAATACGCGGAGCCTATATTTGAAAGTGTGGCACCGTGATCCTGTTCAGGCGTGAACTCCAGTACCTTGCTCCATGCGCTGATGGCCTGGCCATAGTCCTGCATAAACAGGTGACTCACACCGATATTATTCAGGATAGAACTATTGCGGGGCGCCAGCTCCAGAGCAAGTTCAAAACGCTGGACAGATTCGGGATAGCGGCCCTGACCCTGCAAAAACAACGCGAGCGCGTTATGGGTTCTCCACAGTCCGGGTTGGGCGACCGTGGCTTCGCGCAGTGACTGCTCTGCCTCCTGCAGAGCGCCCTGCGCCTCCAGTGCTCTTGCCAGCCCTATTCTCGCGGTCGCGGCGGAACCGTCTATGGAGATGGCGCGCTGCAACAGGCCGACGGCTTCAGGGTAATCTCCAGTGAAATAGGCGAGCCATCCGCGCGCCTCGGCGGACAGGGCGCTGTCCTGATCGAGTTCCGTGACCGTCGCGCAACTGCGCTGGGCAAGGGCCAGGTCGGTGTCACGCTTCGACAGGGCGTAGCGGCGCAGGTAAGTCGCACACAGGCCCGCGTGGGCCAGCTCCGAGCCAGGGTCGTCCGCTTTAAGTGCTTTGAAACGCGTTTCTACCAGTCCAATCTCTTCAAGCGTGACCGCCTGCTGAAGTTCTTTCCAGGCGGGTGGTAGTTCCAATTGTTCGCCTGTCGACCGCTGTAGATTGGGCCTGATATCAAGGTATTGATAAGCGGCTGTAAGTGCCACCGCTGCCACGGTTGCAGCGGCGAGTCTACGCAACAGGGTTTGTCGACTTTTGCGAAAAATCGCAGCAATCGCTGTCCTGATGGCTGCGACGACTTTTCCGGTGTCTTGCTGCGTGGCATCGATGGTTTGCAATGCACGATACTCATCGGGGATATCGACACTGTCGATGCGTACCGGAACCAGGCAGTGATGCTGCTTGGCGTAATGGGCCTCGATACGTACCCAGGGTGAGTTGACAGAGTGTTCCGACCAGAAAATGACAACGCAGTCAGAGCGCGCCAGTTCGGTTTCGATACTTTCGCTCCAGTCATCCCCGCCCAGTAGTTCCAGGTCCCACCAGACCTTGAAGCCTGCTTCCTGCATGTCTGCAATGTACGGCGAGACCTTTTCGAGGTCTTCCCGTGCATAACTGACGAAGATTCTTGCCACGGTGCCAGGCCACTGTTTCTGCTGGGAAAAAATCAAGAATATACCGATCCCGACAATTAGCAATCAGGTTTGGATTATCGCGTCTATATTACATGCAGGACTAACCGATGCCGCTTTCAGCAAAGATACTTGTATTGCGCACACCCCTTGTGCATTTTTGGCCCGGTCCGGGAATCATCTTGTCGCACATCACTATAGCGACCACGGCAATGGAGAATGGAATGAATCTAGTAGATCTCGATGTTGAGGGTGGGATAGCCACGGTAACGTTTTGCAATCCACCCAAGGGTTTTATGACCAGTGACATGGTTGTGCAGCTTGGCTCGGTGCTGGATGTCATCGAAAACGATGAGTCGGTGTGCGTTGTCATATTTACTGGCGGCCTGCCTGGTATTTTTATTCGGCATTTCTCCATTGAGGAAATCCTCGATATGTCAGATGCGCTCAAAGCCCAGCGCGCCAGTGGCCTGCCGAGGCCGCGATTCTCGCGCTCGGCGCTGCGTCTTGTCTGGGAGCGTATCGACAACCTGACCAGGCCCACTATTGCTGCCATCAATGGTACCTGCGGCGGTGGTGGCTGTGAGCTCACGCTGTGTTGTGACATTCGCCTGGCCGGTCCCGGTGACTATACGATTGGCCAGATGGAGATCCTGGTCGGGATTATGCCCGGCGCGGGGGGGACGGCTCGTCTGGCCCGTGCCGTAGGTACTGGCAAGGCGCTGGAGTGGGTATTGCGTGGCCGCATGTTCAGCCCGGTGGACGCCGCCGCAGAGGGTCTTGTTCATCATTACATTGAGGGGGATGTGCTCGAAGCGGCCCGCGAGATAGCGTGTGAGTTTCTCGACAAGCCCCCGGCCGCACTGGCCTATATAAAGCAGGTGATGCGGTCCAGCCACGGGAAAGGACTGCAGGAGGGCATGGATGAGGAAGGCGATCTGTTTGCGGCTCTCATCACAGAGGATGAGCAGGCACTGCAGATGATGCGCGAATACCTCGCCAGCGACCACCAACTGAAGCAGATCCGCAAGCGGTCTTCCTAAAGCAGGACCTCGGCACAAATGCTCCTTACGTCATGGGATTGCCCGATCTCTTCAAGGGTCAGGTATAGCGTGATCAGGTAGAAACCCACAAACACGAAATCGCTGTGGAGCTTGTAATCGTGCCTGATAAAAAAAGCAAACAGTTCATCAAATGAGGCCTTGAAGCTGTCAATGGAAAATCGTTGCGCCTCCTGCTCAATCCCAAAGTGCTGAAACAGTAGCTGTTTCAATTCATCTGCCGCGGAGGGGGAGAGGTCATCATGCAGCATGCCCATTTGTCTGAGGGCTGTGTCAAAGGCCTCATCATCCGAGCTGTAAAACGATCGGTATAGTGCCAGCATTCCCTCCCGGAACTCAGGCCTCAAACGTATCCATAAGCCGTTGGGGTTAAACAGCAGGTCATTTTCGTCTGTACCAAAGCGTGCCATACGCAAGTCGATAAACATACCCGGCTCTGCCAGCCACTGGCAAAAGTAGAGTCTCAGGATCTCGTCTCCCAGCTGTTCCCGGCGGGCATTGTCGTCAACCTCTATCGGTGAAAGAGCATTTCCCAGCGTATTGACCAGCCTCACCGGTGTGGCGAGCTCACGGGTCTGGCTAGCCAGCATGTCCACGCCCCTGCGACTGACATAGCGCCAGGAAACTGTGCGCATCGCGCCCAGCATCGGCTTCCAGTCGATCACGTCCCAGCCGCGAAGGGGAATGAATCTGGCCAGCTGGCGCAACTCTTCAGGAATGAAGCCGGGTAGTTTTCTAGCCAAGGGTTATCTCCATTATGTTTCAATCGGTTTATGGTCGGCAGCTTGCGCACGGCGGACAATCTCCCTGGTCCAGCCGCGAAAGATAAACAGGTGTGCCGGTACCAGGGCGTACCAGTACATCAGCCCCCACACCCCGCGAGGATGCCAGTAGGCGGTGATAGTTATACGTGTAGGCCCGGACTCCAGCGGTTGCAGGTCGAATTCAAGGATGCCGGCCCCTGGCGCTTTCATACCAAAGTGCAGGGTCAGGTGGCGCCTGGGCTCGATACCAATCACTGTCCAGTAATCCACAACATCGCCCAGGCGCAGCCCGTCGGGGTCCCGGCGACCCCGCGAAAGGCCGGCCCCTCCAACGCACCAGTCCATGAGTTCCCTGATCCACCACAGCCCATTCATATAGTAGTAACGGTTGCTGCCGCCAAGTCTTATAACCTGTTCCCAGATGGCCGCAGCTGACACATCACCCTGCGCACTTCCGCCCGCTTTTTTTGCGTAGAACGCCACATCGTGCCTGAAGCCGCGCTGGTCAAAGGCGCCCTCGGTCCAGCGCGCCAGTGTGTGATGTGATCGCTCTTCAGTGAAGGCCGCGCCTATCGCTTCGCGAACGCCAAGCAGCCGCTGGGGAACCAGCTTGCGTATAGCCTCGTCATCGGCGCTGAAGTCGTGCTTCAGGCCGCCTATCAGTGCCTTGGCTATGTCTGGTGGAACGGCAGTGACCAGGCCCAGCCAATAGGATGAAAGGCCGGGGCTGAGTACCGGGACAGGAATGATAATGGGCTTGCGTTTACCCGCGATCTCCGCCATCCATATCATCATGTCATGGTAGGAGACCTGCTCGGGGCCGGCGGCATCGTAAATCTCGCCAGCCGCCTGCGGGTTCCAGGCGACGCCCAGGAGGTAACTCAGCAGGTTCGACAGGGCAATGGGGGGTGACTTGGCTCTTACCCAGCGCGGCGCAACCATGATCGGCAGATTCAGGGCCAGGTCACGCATTACCTCGAACGCTGCCGACCCCGGGCCAATAATAATCCCCGCCCGCACCTCGGTGACAGGCACCGCACCGCCGCGCAGGACTTCGCCGGTCTGGCGCCGGGATACGATGTGTTCACCACTGGCTTGATCCGGTACCAGTCCACCCAGGTAAATGATGCGCTGGACCCCGGCGACCTCAGCAGCCCTGGCGAAATTTTCGGCGGCTGTCAGGTCCAGCGTACTGAAGTTCCTGCCGGCCGCCATCGAGTGCACCAGGTAAAACACCACATCTACTGAGTCGAGAGCCGCCTCCAGGGTGCCGGTGTCAAGCGCGTCGGCCTGTGCCAGTTCGACGCCTGCCCAGCCCCGGGCCTTCAGTACGTCGATATTTCGAGCAGCGGCTCGCACTGTCAGGTCATGTTGTAACAGGAAAGGCACAAGGTTAGTACCAATGTAGCCCGATGCGCCAAACACGAGATAGCGCTTGCGGCCACTGGCATTCGCTTCTGGTACTGCTGTTGTAGGTGCTGACATGTTGGTTCCTGCATGTCGGGGCGCGGGTGTGGACCTGCACGCGTGCTGATTTAGGGCCCAAAAAGGCTAATACGTTGCCTGGCCCTGATACGGATTCAATTCAGTTGCCGCTGCATCGAGGTGCGACTCTTGGCGAGGGGGCTTGCAGGTGCCGCCTGTTTTAGCCATTGCAACGGCTTCAGGTTTCAAACAACTGACCCTCAATATTCTGGAAAGCCTTGAATTCCAGCGGATTACCACTGGGATCCAGGAAGAACATGGTGGCCTGTTCTCCTGGCTGTCCCTCGAACCGGATATGGGGTTCGACCACAAAGGCGATACCTGCCGCTTCGAGTTCGCTGGCCAGTTCCTTCCACCTTTCCATTGTCAATACGACGCCAAAGTGCGGGACAGGTACGTTGTGCCCATCGACCGGGTTCTGGGAAAACTCACTGCGAACAGCGGGATAGGTTTGCGAAACATGGCACACCAACTGGTGGCCGAAAAAATTGAAGTCCACCCACGACAGGTCGCTGCGCCCCTCCGGGCAGCCCAGGGTAGTGCCGTAAAAGGCCCTGGCCCCTGCAATATCGCGGACTTCTATCGCCAGGTGAAAAGGAGGTATTGCGCCAGGCATGGGAAGTGGTCCTTTTATCTGTTAGTGAAAGCTGCGTAAAAGAGACGCAGGTGTTGCGCGGTTTCATAAGACATGTCTATTTTCCGGATACTTTGTGCATGTTGTCATTGTCGATTCCTCCCGGCCCTTATAGTCCCGGATGCGCGGGCTGGTATTGCTTGAGCTTTTTGTAGGATGAGTACCCAATAATCGTCACGGCGATCAGTGTGAAGGGGATCGTGCTGGCGCCGATGATATAGCCGACGGCGCCCAGGGCGTCTGCTTCGCCGAATTTACTGGTTCCCGCCGTGAGTGCGCGGTTGCTGGAAAAGTTGCCCATGTGAAAGAAGATGGTATTGGCCCAGCCGGTGTAAACCATGCCCCATACTACCCAGGCCTGGGCCACGCGACCGGCATCAATGTACACCAGCGTCAGGCCGGCGATGATCATCATGAGGCCGTTGGAGATACCCGCCACATGAGCGAGACGCCAGCCGCGCTCACTGCCCGGGAAGCCGCCGTCCAGCTCGATGACCAGGGGCCAAACCGAGATGGTGTCGAGAATCTGGAACAGGAAGCCAAAGCCTGAAAGCAGGCCAATCACGGTGATGATGGAGCCGTGCATGAAAAGCTTCAACCGTCCCTGTGCGGCACGGCGGCTCAATGTCGCGGCGGTATCTGGCAATTGGTTCACTGGTCGTCTCCGGCACCCGGCTGAGATTGGGAGCCCCCACGCCTGGCAAGCGTCATTCTGAACTGAGTAAACAATGGCTGGCCACCTTGATCATGATGGCGATAACAATGCCGATGCCGATGACAAAGAGCAAAAAGGCAATATCGTTCATCAGATTCGACTCACCTGTGAGTTCAAGCCCACGGGCATTGGGAAACAGTGGGTCGATGGTGGATGCGATAACAATCGTCCAGGCGGTTATTATCATCCCGATTGCGAGGCGCCTTGAGGTTTTGGCGGAGAAATTCAGCAGGGGCAGAACAGCGGCCATCAACCACAGGCCAAAGCCATTGGTGATGCCCTCCATGTGCGCCATGCGCCAGGCGTCATAGGTGCCGGGCATCTGGTAGTCGATCACGCCTGGAATCGGCCAGAGTCGAATATCGCCTATCAGGAAAAACAGAAAACCGAAACCAACCACGAATGCGAATAGCAGCACCAGGGCTCCGTGTCCAACCAGCAGGCGCTGGCTCCTCAGAATATCGTCCATCGTTGTTCCTCTTTCAGTGAACTGGCATGCGCGGCTGCACCGCGCTGTGCGGGCATTTTCGGATACGCCGTCTGCACCAGGGGGCCAGGGCGTGCTTCCTCAGGTTTGAATAAGCAATGGGCATTGTCGTCTCCACGATCAGCTTGCCACCTCGGCGTTTGCTAGAGCAGTCCGGGTAACACCGTTGACTGAATTCGCATCGCCGGGTGGGTTGCAAACGACTGCACCATCATCCGGGATGTCACCTGGGTCGCGGCATAGGGACAAAGCACCGACGCCCCCGGGTGTCTCGACAGCATGTCATCCAGGCCCAGTTCGTATTTTCTCAGCTCATCGAGTATGCCTTCGCCGTCGACACTGTTTGCCCAGCTGCCTGCGCCAATGACCAGAATCCGGTCGAATCCACTGGCTTTCGCAGCCAGGATCGCCGACTCGATAAACGCAACAGCCCGGTCCCATTGCATTGAGCCAC
The DNA here is from genome assembly GCA_963765545.1 of uncultured Gammaproteobacteria bacterium. Lineage (GTDB taxonomy): Bacteria > Pseudomonadota > Gammaproteobacteria > Pseudomonadales > Halieaceae > JARRPM01. The sequence continues at coordinate 230,235 of CAVXWW010000009.1, forward strand.
TGAGGAAATAGGAGTCTTCAATTGAGACGCATCGCAGCGCGCTAGAGGCCAGCAAGGATTGCTTGTTCAGACCATTTGCGACCAACAGGGTCTCCAGGTACTTCTTGCGATGGGTGTCCTCGATGACCAGAACCTGCGCGCCCTGTTCGAGATGGGCCAGTACCTCCGGCCCCAGAGTCGTCCATTCTTCTTCTATGTCATTGCTGATGATGCAGCAATGCGATGGGGAGGCAGCTGCTGTTGTGGCAGAGGCTGCGAGGGCTGTGTGCTGTCCGGACACTGTCGACCGCAGTGGGGCCGGCTGAGGAGGGTCCAGAAACGCCATCAAGTCGATTTTGCGAAACCTTCGTTCACCACGGGCGCCTATGCGCGAGCACTTCAGCCGCCCCTGGTTGGTCCAGCGTCGGATGGTTGCCTTGGTCACGTTCAGCAAGGTCGCCGCGTCGGCAATCGTCAGCAGGGGCGAGGGTGTCTGGCTGCCTGAATCATCCATGTCTATCCGGTCCGGTTTTTCTGATTATTAAACTTAAGTTACTTAAGTTGTATATACCTGTCAAATAAATAGCTATATGCGGAATTGTATCCCATATAATAAGCAATATATGCAGTATAAGAAGGGTTATATGCAACTGTGAGGCTTCCGCTGAGTCTTGACTGTTGTGCGCCCGGGGTGATCTAAGCGGGAAACTCAGTGCCTTCACCGGTTAGAATACGAGGCTTCGATATACCAAAGAGGCGTCAACAAGTGGACATTTGGGTAGATGCCGATGCTTGCCCGGTAGCGATCAAGGATATTTTGTTTCGCGCGGCGCAGCGTACCGGTTTGCAGCTCACCCTGGTGGCCAATCATGCCCTGCCGGTGCCGCCTCAAGCCAATATTCGTATGCTGCAGGTGAGCTCAGGTTTTGACGTGGCCGACGATGAAATCGTCAGGTTGTGCAAGCAGGGGGACCTGGTGATTACCGGCGACATCCCGCTCGCGGCTGAAGTGATTGAAAAGGGCGCCCATGTGCTGAGCGCGCGTGGCGAGCGCCTTACCGCCGACAACATAAAGCCGCGGCTGAATATGCGCGACTTCATGGACACCATGCGTTCCAGTGGCATGCAGTCAGGCGGTCCGCCGCCCTTGAATAGCCAGGACAAGCAGCAGTTTGCCAATCAGCTTGATCGGCTGATTGCCAGGGCGCGGGCTTAGCATTGGCGTCGAGCTTGCCATTTTTTGCCTTGTATGGGTTCTCCCTCATAGCGAGATTTTCTGGATGAAAGTGTGCGGGAAAGTAAAGACCACTTGTTCGGGCATCACTGCTAAACTTGGCGCCTCAGAACCAAGGAGAACCAAAAATGTTCAAGAATCTTTCTGCTGTACTTTTACTTTGGATCGCGTCTTTCGGGTATTCCGGTGTGGTTAACGCCGAGGAGTCCATGACTGTGCTGGTGACAGGTGCCAATCGCGGTATCGGCCTTGAGCTGGCCCGTCAGCTCAGGGCCGAGGGTCACGAGGTTATCGGCACCGCCAGGAATCCTCAGTCCGCCACAGAACTCAAGGAAACCGGCGCGCGGGTGGTGCAGCTGGATGTCGTCGATAGCGACAGTGTTCGCGCCATGGCCAAAGCGCTGGAGGGTCAGAAGATAGACCTGCTAATCAACAACGCGGGAATGCTGGGCCACAGCGCGCCAAGCTTCGCCGAAACCGATTTTGATGAGGTTGTGGCCACCTTTGACGTCAACAGCCTGGGGCCCATGCGCGTAACCCAGGCCCTGTTGCCTAATATTATGGCGGGCAAAGGCAAGACGATTGTCCAGATCAGCAGCACCATGGGTAGCATTGCCAATAATGGCGGTGGCTACTATGGCTATAGAGCCAGTAAATCGGCGCTGAACATGCTTAACAAGTCACTGGCGCTGGAGTTGGCCGATCTGGGTATAACCTCCATCGTGCTGCACCCCGGCTGGGTCCAGACGCGGTTGGGCGGTGCTGGCGCGGCCATTACCACCAAGGACAGTGTGTCTGGCATGCTTGTTGTCATCGCTGATTTGAGCCCCGAAGACACAGGGCGCTTCCTCGACTATAAGGGTGAAGAACTGCCCTGGTAGGCAGTGCAGGCGCGACCCACAGTTTGATATTCAAGGAGAGAAAACAGGTGATTTACCGGCACCGCTTTGGTGTATTACTGATCGCTTGTGTGCTGCTGGGCGCCTGCTCATCACCAGGCCATTTCGAACCCACGCCTATAGCCGGGGCGGGGTCGGCCATGGTTTATCTCTATCGCCCGGCAGCCAGCAACCCGGGCTCCAAGCCGCTGTTGCTCAGTTATCCGGAGGTGATGATAGATGGCAATAGCCACGGTGTACTGAAGTACAACAGCTACCTTGCCATAGAGCTGCCCGCTGGCAAGCACGACTTCAGGCTCACGGGGCTGACCAAAAACGCGAAGTGGGAGCCCAGGGACGTCAAGTACAGCATCGACCTGAAGCCGGGTGAAACCGCCTATCTGAAATTCCGGGTCGAATTCAATACGGCTGAAATGGGCTTTCTGGAACTCGCGCCAAAATACATCATCGGCCTGAGCCAGGTGCCTGAATCCACAGCAGTTTACGAAATTCGCGATACCAGCAAGACCAAAGGCAGTTAGCAGCGCACAGGGCTATGCATATACCCTTGGGTAAATTGTGGATTACTGGTATCTGCCACCTCCCTTCTATACTCTTGAAAGTTTATCACTCCAAGGAGACTTTTCATGGCTCTGGGCAGATACCTGTTGGGCGCTCTCAGCGTCAGTTTCGCAGCCAGTTTTTCGCTGGCGACCTCCGACATTACCCCTGACAAGGGCAAGATCGTCACTAACAAACAGAACATTGTTGAGGGTATTGGTCAGAGCGACTACTCCCCCTACGCGGCGCGCGAGTTTCCCACCCAGGTTTTTTGGGGCGACACGCACCTGCACACCGCCGTGTCGGTGGATGCCGGCACCATGAACCGGGTCGGCCAGGAAGATGCCTTTCGTTTTGCGCGGGGCGAGGAGGTGACCACCACCCACGGTTTGCGCGCGAGGTTGTCGCGCCCGCTGGATTTCCTGGTATTGACTGATCACGCCGAGATGTACGGGCTCATGCCACAGCTGCTGGCAGGAGATCCAGAAATTCTTGCAACGGAAAAGGGAAAGCGTTGGTACGACATGCTGATGACCGGTGACCCGGACACCACGTTCGAAGCCGCCATGGAGATCGTCGCATCCCTGTCAAAGGAAGATCCCCCGATCGACAACCCGGCCGCGGCGCGCAAGGCGTGGGAGGCCTATACCGAGCTGGCGGACAAATACAATGAACCCGGGCGCTTCACTGCCTTGATTGGCTACGAGTGGACTGCGATAGGCGGCTTCAATCTGCATCGCAATGTGGTATTTCGCGGTGACGGTGAAGTCGCGCGCAAAACCAACCCCTTTTCCCAGTTCGACAGCCAGAACCCGGAAGACTTGTGGCGTGCTCTTGAGAAATTTTCCGCCGACACCGGTGCCCAGGTTCTCGCGATTCCCCACAACGGCAACCTGAGCAATGGTCGGATGTTTTCGGTCAAGAACTTTGATGGCAGCCCGCTCAACAAGGAACTGGCGGAGTTGCGCGCCCGTATGGAGCCGATTATTGAGGCCACCCAGATCAAGGGTGACAGCGAGGCCCACCCGTTTCTCTCCCCCGACGATGAATTCGCCGACTACGAGACCTGGGACGCGGCCAATCTCGATGGGTCCGAGCTGAAAGAGCAGTCCATGTTGCAGTATGAGTACACCCGCGAAGCGCTCAAAACGGGATTAAAGTTGAAAGACAGCCTGGGTGTTAACCCTTATCGCTTTGGCATGATAGGCAGTACGGACTCCCATACCTCCCTGGCCGCGGTGGAGGAGGAAAACTTTTTCGGCAAACACTCCGGAGTGGAGCCGGAGCCGCACCGCTGGGAGCATACTGTAATAAGCTCGCCGCTGGACCCCGATCTCACCATTCTCGGCTGGCAACAAGCGGCGGCGGGTTATGCCGGTGTCTGGGCGACGGAGAATTCCCGGGAGGCGATTTTTGACGCGATGCAACGCAAGGAAGTGTACGCCACCACGGGTCCGCGCATGACCGTTCGCTTTTTCGGCGGCTGGGGGTTTACAGCGGATGACATCCAGAATCGTGTGCCGGCCTATACCGGATATGAAAAGGGAGTACCCATGGGGGGTGAGCTCGGCAAGGCGACATCGAAGGCGCCCTCCTTCTTGGTCGCCGCCGCCAAGGACCCCTACAGTGGCAATCTGGACCGCATCCAGATTGTGAAGGGCTGGCTGGACGAGAAGGGCGAGACACATGAGAAAGTCCATGACGTTGTGTGGTCAGATGATCGCAAGCCCGGCAAAGGCGGCAAACTGCCGGCTGTAGGCAATACGGTGAACGTGGCCAACGCCACCTGGGCCAACAGCATCGGCGAGCCGGAGCTTATCGCCGTATGGCAGGACCCCGACTTCGACAAGAACGAATCCGCTTTCTACTACGCCAGGGTAATCGAGATTCCCACCCCGCGCTGGACCGCTTATGAGGCGAAGCGCTTCGGTGTTGAGATGGATGAGAAAGTGCCCATGACGACCCAGGAGCGCGCATACACATCGCCGATCTGGTACACGCCGTAGGCGCGATTAGGCCGGGCCACGATGGTTTCAGGGGCTTGTAATGAGCGAAACAGATCGCCAGAAGTGGAACCGACGCTATCGGGGTGGAGCGTATTCCGGGCACACAAACCCCAGTGCAATGTTGCAGGAATGGATTGAAAGAGTCCCGCCAGGGCGTGCGCTGGACCTCGCCTGTGGCGCCGGCCGCAACTCGCTGTACCTTGCCCGGCGGGGTTTCGAGGTGGATGCGGTGGATATATCGGGCGCTGCCCTTGAGCGGGCTCGCGCAAGCGCGCAGGCACAGGACTTGAGCATCAACTGGCTGGAGTGCGACCTGGACGAACCGCTGGCGCTGGAGACTACCTACCAGCTGATATTGGTCGTCCATTACGTCAACCTCCCCCGGATCAGGCGCATGGCTGCCAGCCTTGCACCGGGTGGCTTTCTCGTTTGCGAAGAACATATGGTCACGGATGAGGACGTGACAGGCCCCACGAATCCGGCTTACCGCGTTACCTGCAGCGACCTGCTCGAAGTGGCAGGGGGTTTGCGAGTTCATTACCTTGAAGAAGTGCTGGTGCCTGAGTCCGACGGTCTTAAAGCTGCGCTGGTTCGACTGGTGGCCAGCCGCTCTGATTGAGAACCCTGGCGGTACGGCAGGCATGCTGATGGTTATGCAGCGGGACACGCCCGCTTACGATCTTCCGCCCATCACGATGTATCTTTCCAGGGCCTATTACTTTGCCGGGCGTTATGCCGATGCCGCCGAGGTACTCGCCAGGCACTCGCGTATCAAGTCGCGCCTTGTGCACTTCCAGAAAGTCGCAGCGGCGTTGCAGCAATTGTGATTGCCCCGACGTCGGGCCTGATGCAGTCGCTACCCCAGCTGGCGCTCAAATAACGCCAGCAAACGGCTCCATGCGCGCTCCGCCTGGGCTTCGTTGTACACCACCGAATCGGGTGGGCACCAGCCGTGCAGGGTGTCCTGGTAAACTTCAATTTCAGCGCTGAGCCCGGCCTCATCGAACGCCTCGCGCAGCAGAACCTTGGCGTTGGGGTCTTTCTCGTCATCGTTCTCGGCTATGGCGATCAGGAACCCCGCCTGCATCTGGGGCACCAGTAAATGCGGGCTGTCTTCAGCGTCCGTTGCCAGTCCGCCACCATGGAACGAGCCCGCAGCACCTATCCGCTCTGGCATAGCCGCTGCCAGGCGCATCGTGTACGACCCGGTCATGCAATAACCTGTGGTGCCAATTTTGCGCCCCGTATCGACTGACGGCTGCTTATCAAGGTAGGTAACGAAAGCGCGGCCATCAATAACAGCGGTTTCCGGCGATAGCGAACGGTACAGGGGCATCAGGCGCTCCCTTACCTCCGGATTACTGAATGATTCGCCGTCCTCGATAACGGGTCCTTTTACGGTGCGATAGTAGGGGTTCACTACCAGTACCGAATAACCGGATTCTGCAAGACGCTTGCCCATCATCCGGAATGAGGTGCGAATGCCCATGATGTCGGGCCAGACAATAACCGCCGCATGCGCGCCCTTGGCGGGGTGCACAAAATAGCAATCTGCCATGCCATCGGGCGTTTCGACCAGTACTTCCTGCTCGACAACGTCCAGGGCATTGGCGACGGTCGGTAACATCATCGCCAGCGCGACGCCCATACTTTGCAGGTTGAAATCCCGGCGCGTCAGCCCTTTGCGCCGAAGGTGATCTGCGTTGTCTTTTTCGGTGGTTTCATCGCACATTGTTTGCTCCGTCAAATCGCCGATGCCGGCAGTGTAACTCAGAAGGGGATGTCGTCGTCCCCAAAGTCAGTGCCGCCGGCACTGTAGCTGTGTTGTGGTGGTTGGGGCGCCGAAACGCCAGGCTCATCTGCGGCGGCGGTGATTTTCCACCCCTGCAGATTGTTGAAGTAACGCCCATTGTACTCCCGGCCGCGAATATCAAAGGTAACAGTGACTTCCTGGCCCACCTGGAGGCTGTCCAGCAGGGCAACCTTGTCCTGAACAAACTCGAGGTTGATCTCCTGCGGGTATTTTCCATCTTCTACGATGACGACCATTTCCCGCTTGGTAAACCCGCTGTCGAAAGTCTTTGCCTCTTGAATCAGCTTTATTTTGCCGGTTAACTCATATGCCACTCTATCAGTCCCCCTTGTCTAGTGACGTCTAGTGACGTCTAGTGACGTCTAGTGACGCCCGGTGAGCGCCGCGTGCCTCCAATGGTCGCAAAATCGCCGGACTATTTCGAGATCATTTCGGCCGTCATTCTATCTGCCGCGGTCTGCCCGACCCCGCTGTTCGGTCCTGCGAGCGCCGCCGCCGGGCTTTGCCCTGTTGCCGCCGGCGCGATTGTTGCCCCCTGGGCCATTTCCGCCGCGGCCCCGGTTGCCGCCGTTGTTACGCCCGCCACCGTTGCGAATAGGCTCGGCTTTAATGCTTGGGTCAATATCATACCCGGGCAGGTTGATCTTCTCGATATTGGTGCCCAGCAGTCTCTCGATATCGCGAAGTAGTTTCAGCTCGTCCACGCACACCAGCGACACAGCGTTGCCTTCCTGGCCCGCCCGCGCGGTTCGTCCTATGCGGTGTACATAGTCCTCCGGGATATTTGGCAGCTCAAAATTTACCACGTGGGGCAGCTTCTCGATGTCGATACCGCGTGCCGCAATATCTGTCGCGACCAGTACGCGCACCGCACCTTTCTTGAAGTTGGACAGTGCGCTGGTTCGGGCGCCCTGGGACTTGTTGCCATGGATAGCGGCTGAAGTAATGCCGTCTTTGGCCAATTGCTCGGCCAGTTTGTTCGCGCCGTGCTTGGTGCGTGTAAACACCAGAACCTGCTGCCAGTTTCCCTCGCCGATTTTATGTGACAGCAGCTCCCGTTTGCGATGCTTGTCGACGGGATAAACGATCTGGCTGACCAGCTCTGCAGCCGTATTTTGCGGTGTCACCTGGATCTCCGAAGGCTGCTTAAGGAACTCTGCAGCCAGTACCTTGATCTCCCCTGAAAAGGTGGCGGAGAACAGCAGTGTCTGGCGCTGCTTGGGAATGACATTCATGATCTTGCGAATATCGCGGATAAACCCCATGTCCAGCATGCGGTCAGCTTCATCCAGCACGAGTATCTCAATCTTCGACAGATCAATGCTTCGTTGCTGCAAATGATCAAGCAGGCGGCCGGGCGTGGCCACGACGATATCGACACCGCGGATAAGTTTCTGTTTTTGCGGGTTGATACTGACGCCCCCAAAAATCACCGCTGAGCGAAAGGGCAGGTACTGTCCATAGTCGCGCACACTTTCATGGACCTGGGCGGCCAGTTCCCGGGTCGGCGTCAGTACCAGTACCCTGGGGTGACGTTTCTGCCCCTCGCCGGGGGATTCCTGCAGTCGCTGCAGTAAAGGCAGGGTAAAACCCGCGGTTTTGCCGGTGCCGGTCTGGGCTCCTGCCAGCACATCCTTGCCTGCTAGTACCAGGGGTATAGCCTGTTGCTGGATAGGGGTTGCCTCGTCGTAGCCTTGTTTTTCGACCGCACGCAGCAGTTCGGCCGACAGGCCGAGATTCTTGAATAACATTAATATAGTGCTCCTGATTCTCTCTTTATGAGAGCGCCTGACCAGAATGCTGAATAGGCATAACGTATTCGCGAATGGGTCGGCCCAGGCTTGGATTCGATTGTAGTAACAGCCGTCACAGAGTGTGAGGCTGCTGTTAGGCGCAGACCGAAGTGCGCCAGGACGGGCAGCACTATACCAGAGCCTATTGTAAAAGATAGGGGCAATAATACTGCCTGGAATCCGCCGATTGGCGGTTCAGGTTTTGCCCCGCAACCGTCTACCTGCCACCCCTGAGCTGAATAAAAAACCGTTGCTGCCGTTAGCGAGGACGCCCTGCCGCCCTGCGGGGACAAAAAAGTTGGCGATTAGGCAGATTATTCTAATTTTTTTCTCTAACGTAGGTCTCAGAGGTTGCCATTGTGGCACCCGGAGCAAACTTTTCGATCAATTCAGGAGTACCAGCATGGCTACCACCAAGAAAGCACCGACCAGGAAAACTGCCGCCAAGAAAGCACCGGCCCGCAAGACTGCCGCCAAGCGTACCGCTACGCGTAAGAGCATTGCTTCCAAGTCTAATGCTCCCAAGCTGAAGCAGTCAGCCGAGAAAGCACTGAACATCTACCTCGGTGTGATTGGCAAGGGTATCGATGCGCTGCAGGATAACTTCGAGTCAGTGCGCAAGGACAGCGACAAGCGTGTCCAGGAGTTTGAGAAGCGCGGTGTGAAGCTGCGTAAAGAGCTGACCAAGCGTTTTGACAAGCTTGATGTGGCCGAGGAATTTGACGACGTGGTAGAAGATGCCAAGGAGCAGTTCGGTAAGATCCAGGACCAGCTCGAAGACGTGGTTGAGACCGCGAAGGACAAGTACAAGGCTGCTAAAGCCGCGTAACATTCTTCTTGAAGAACGAGCCGGCGTTAATGCCGGGTAGGAATCAGCCCTCCTTGTGAGGGCTTTTTTTTGTCCGACGGTCGTCGGGCAATGAGATAGCTAGTCCTCGCCCTTGCTCATTGATAAGCGTTGGCTGAATCGGCGTCTGTGTCTGTTGCAGCTATGTCCATGTTCATGCAGGCCGTGTCTGCTGCTTGCTCGGGGTGCCTGAAACAGCTGAGCTCGCTCCCGTTGCTGGCACACCAGCGATGCCCTCTTTGTGTTCTGGCCACATCGGCAGAGGTTTGGTCCTTGCACGCTACCTTGTAAATACTGTAGGTGTCACCGGATGGAAGAATACCGGTCTTGACCTTTTCCATGGCCGCGGAAGACCCGTGGCTGTGCGTGCCAACGAGGCAGCTGACGAGAAATAGTGGTGTGAGCAAAGCGCGCATGAGTAAGCTGATCCGGTTAAAGGCAACAAGGGAGGTACGCGGCTCGGAGCAAATTGGATTGCAGGCTCAGTTCAGCTGTTACTATCGGGCACTATGTCGGCCCCGGCGGTTGCTGGCCATAGGTGGCAAATGCACCCATCACCTCATCCATCTGGGCTTCTTCCAGCAATGTCGGTCCGCCTATGGCGAGTGTGCCCCAGTAGCATTGCGCCAGTTCCTCCACCAGCTCGGCCAGTTTCATGGCCTCATCCAGGTTTTTCCCTACGGCTAATTGGCCGTGATTGGCCAGCAGGCAGGCGCGAGAATCCGACAGAGCTCCCAGGTTTGCCCGGGACAGCTCTTTGCTGCCGAACGTGGCATATCCGGCGAGGGGTATGGCGTAACTACCGGCCCCGGCGACCATATAGTGCAGTGGTGGAATGGATTTTCGGGCGCAGGCAAGAATGGTGGCAAATGGAGAGTGACAATGGACTATCGCGCCAATGCTGCTTTTTTCGCGATAGACGTCAACGTGCAACTGCCACTCACTGGAAGGCGAGAGTTGGTCCGGGTGCACCTCACCATCCAGCCCCATTGCGACGATATGTTCCGGCAACAGGCAAGCCGGTGCTATACCGGTGGGTGTGATCAGCATGCCCTGGCCACTGCGAACAGAAATATTACCGGACGTTCCCCTGCTCAGGCCCTTGTTCACAAGTTCCTGCATTGCGTCCACGACTGACTCGCGGCTATGGTCGTCTTTGCTTGTGGTACTCATCAGGCCTCTCCTGCGGCGGATATAAATCCAGGCTGCATAATTTAGAGGTTTACCAATATAGCTCATGCCCTGGCATCGTCCCACACACAAGGGGCAGCCCATGATTCTGGTGATAGACTAATCTGCCCCTTCAGACAACCATAACTGAATTTGAGGTGAGACATTTGCATGCAGAACTTTAAGGATAAAGCCGCGTTTATTACAGCAGGAGCTACCGGTATTGGCCTGGCGTGTGCCCATTACCTTGTCGATCGAGGCGCCAATGTGATGGTCTGCGCCCGGCGCGAGGATACGCTTGAAGATGCGGTCAAGGCCCTGGGAGGGAAGTCGGAATATGTGGTGTGTGATGTCAGCGACGAGGGCAGCGTCGATCGCGCCATAGCGGCGACTCTGGAACGTTTCGGACGACTTGATTGCGCGGTGAACAGCGCGGGGGCTGGTGCCGCCGGTCCGTTTACCGAGATGCAGAGCGTGGATTTTGATACCTGTGTCAAAACTAATCTGTATGGTGTCTTTTACTGTATGCGAGCGCAGGCCAGGGCGATGGGCGAGGGCGGCAGTATTGTTAACATCGGTTCGCTGGCCGGCTCGGTCACACACCCCTGGCTGAGCGGGTACTGCGCATCCAAGGCGGCGGTCAGTATGCTCAGCAAGTGTGCGGCTGATGAGTTGGGCCAACGCGGTGTGCGCGTGAACGTGGTAGAACCCGGCGGTGTGCAGACGCAGATGGCGGCGCCGCTGTTTGAGACAGCTCAGGGTAGGGCAGAGTACCTGGAGAATATGCCACTGAGCCGTTTGGGCAAGCCGGAGGACATCGCAGCGATGGTCGGTTTTCTGCTGTCTGAAGAGGCAGGCTGGATAACCGGGGAGGTGATCGGCGTTGATGGCGGCCACCACCTGCGGCGCGGACCAAACCTTGAGAGGTCTTTCGCACCCGAGGGGTAATCGTTGGTCCGCAGGTGCCCCGGGGGCGTACTATCGTGCATGTCTACCTTGCGCGCAATGCTGACCGCCATCGCCGCCGGCGCCTTCCTGGCCGGCTGCACGTCGGCTTCTGCCTGGAAGGGAGCCGAGACCTCCCACTTTGATGGAAGCGTGTTCCAGAATACGGTTCCCATGCAAAAAGGCCCCTGGGAGCTGATTCAGCTGGGCTGGGGCTCCCTGTCGGACGCGGAGCAATGGCCGGAGTGGGTGGAAGTGCCGCAGCAGCAGGTGCCCCTGGCTCGCGTCGAGACCGGCCTGTCAGTCACCTTGATCAACCATGCCAGTATCCTGATTCAGATAGACGGTATCAATATCCTCACCGACCCGATCTACTCCAGGCGGGCCAGCCCCTCGCAGGTAGTGGGCCCCGCCAGGGTGCACCAGCCTGGCATCGCCTTCGAGGATCTGCCGCCTATCGATGTCATCCTGATCTCGCATAATCACTATGACCATCTCGATGAGGGCACGCTGCGCCGCTTTGCTGACATGGAACGGCAGCCCCTGATCCTGGCGGGCCTTGGAAACGGCGCCCTGTTTGAGGAGTTCGGGCTGACGCAATATCGGGACCTGGACTGGGAGGACAGCATCGACTTCGGGGGAGTGCGGTTTACGTTTACCGAGGTTCGCCACCGTTCCGGGCGCGGTCTCACAGACCAGATGAAGACGCTGTGGGGCGGTTTCGCGATTCACTCGGCCTCCGGCAGCGTCTATTTTGGCGGCGATAGCGGCTACGGTGCCCATTTCAAGGCCACCGGCGATAAGCACGGGCCTTTTTCAGTTGCGCTGCTGCCTATTGGTGCTTATGAGCCGCGCTGGTTTATGGCGGACGTACACGTAAACCCGCGCGAAGCCGTGCAGGCGCACCTGGATCTGAGAGCGCAGCGCAGCATAGGGATGCACTTCGGTACATTCCAGCTGACCTATGAAGCTATCGACCAGCCCGTTACAGATCTTGTGGCAGCAAGGGCCGAGCTGGGATTGAGCGACAGCGCGTTTATCGTTCTGCAGCCGGGAGACTCGCAGCTTATAGCACCTGATACGGCGCCCGAGGTGGCGCCCTGATGGGTCTGCTGCTCTCGCCGGTATTGAGCGGCTATGGGCTGCCCGGGTTTTCAGGCCTGGTTATGCGCCCAAAATGGAAGCGCGGATAGCTGCCAAGCTGGTAGCTGATCTCCCAGTAATCCCCGGCCTTCAGTGGTGCCATGTCTGTACAGCGCTGTGGGAGTGTGATCTCGGCGTCGTAGTCTTCCAGCCAACACTGGTCGTAGACCTGGATGCGGGTAAACAGGGCCGCATCGCAGCATTCCAGGTTGTCCAGCGCGGGGATCTCCATTACCAGCGGTGGGAGCTCCCATTTTTGCCGCTCTTCCCGGAATCTGGCGGACCTTGAAAGGGCCACGGCACTTTCCCTGGTCAAGGTCAGTGCCGTACCGATTTGATAGTGCCGGGCGCGATCCCGCTTCGTATCGAGGCCTGAACTGGCGCCAGTTGAAGGCTGTTCGGTGAGAAGATTTTTCGGGGTCAGGCACAAGCGTACATCGATTTTCTGTGGAATAAAGGTGCCCCCATCGATCAACTGCCGCGCGAGATGGGCTGTCACAGCGAACTGAGGCTCCTGCTCCAGTGACTTCTGCATGGTTTCGCTGATCACCAGGTGTAGCGGTCGCGGGTGCTGGTAGGTGCAGGCATCACCCTGTACTGTCTCGATGTTGTAAGCCGCAAGGCCAAAGTGCTCCAACAGCTTCAGCACGCTATCCAGTGAGCGCTGGTGTATGTCCAGCAGGCACACACTGAATTGTTCAGGGCGATACAGTGGTAACAGCGGCAGCAACAGGGTGGCGTAGGGGCCGCAACCGGCATAAAGAATACGCAAGGGTTCGTCAGGAAAGTGCAAGCTCGCTTGCGCTATGGCGGCGTGTACTCCGCGGGTGAACATAATGGCGCGCTGATAGTCCCTGGCGCAGTTGGCAGCGGCCTGGGGCGCTATAGCGACTCCCTCGGCCAGGAAAGAATCGCCCGCCCAGGCACTGAATGCGGGGTCGGGCAGTATGCCGCCCGCCTTGCCACAGGTCTGTATGAACTGATCCAGCGCACGCTGCAGTTGTTGTTGTGTGCTCGCCGGATCGAGCAGCGTTCTAGCGATATCCTCAAGACGCATGTTGTGTTCTGTCCATGTGGTACTCAAGCCCGGGTCGCGTAAGTCGATTACCACTATGGGTCGGTGCGGCAGCTGCGGTAGGCGCTATAAGGCGTGTCGTCAGTATCATCCGGTTCCGGATGTCTGCAAAGTGCAGGTCAACCCTGACGCGGTGTCGAACTGGTAGTATATTCTATGGCTGTTTGAAGGAATAAATTTATTCATTATCGACGGTGTTAACTGTCAAGAGCGAGCGGGAAGAAGAGTTATGGAGTGGAACGTTTATTTGTCCGGTGAAATACACACTGATTGGCGTGAACAGATCATGGATGGCAGTCGTGCCTGTGAGTTGCCCGTGGTGTTTACTTCAGCGGTCACCGACCATCAAGCCAGTGACGGCGCCGGGGACCTGCTGGGCCCCGAGCAGAATAGTTTCTGGCGTGATCACAAATCCTCCAAGGTAAATGCTATTCGCACCAGGACACTCATTCACAACTGCGACCTGGCAGTGGTTCGATTCGGCAGCCAGTACAAGCAGTGGAACGCGGCTTTTGATGCGGGTTTTTGCGCAGCGCTGGGAAAGCCCTATATAACACTGCATGACGAGAGCATTATCCATCCGCTCAAGGAAGTGGATGCAGCGGCCATGGCCTGGGCGACCGATCCCGGCCAGGTGGTCGAACTGCTGAAGTATGTGGTGGCTGGTGGCCTCGCAGGAAAAGAGGCTTGAGTGCGTCTGGTTTGATCAGTATCTATTAGTCAGCATTGGCACCCTTTAGTTAAGGAGTAGTAAGCGATGAGTAATACCGAGGGTTCAATCACGGTCGAGCAACGCGAGCACCTGCTGTTGATCGGAATCAATCGCCCCGAGAAGTACAACAGCTATACCCCGCATATGGCAAAGCAGCTGGTGGAAGCCTACACCCGGCTCGATGAAGATGCGGACTTGTGGGTAGGCGTCCTGTTTGGCCACGGCAAGCATTTCTCGGCCGGGCTGGACCTCCCCAAATGGACCGATGCCATCGCGCGGGGAGGCAAAAGTTCGGACCCTTCCATCGCGGTGGACCCAATGGCGTTGGGCAGAGTCTGCCGCAAGCCTATTGTCACAGCCGTGCAGGGCATCACCTTTACCTTTGGTATTGAACTGGCCCTGGCCGGTGACATCGTGGTGGCATCTGACGATTGCCGGTTCTCCCAGCTCGAACCAGCGCGGGGAATCCACGCTACCGGAGGGGCCACCTTCAGGTTTCCCGAGCGGGCTGGCTGGGGGAATGCCATGTATCACTTGCTCACCAGCGACGAATTTGACGCCGCCGAGGCCTACCGCATCGGGCTTGTGCAGGAAGTGGTCCCGGCGGGGACGCAATTTGACCGGGCCCTGGCGATTGCCGAACGAATAGCCACCCAGGCGCCGCTGGCGGTACAGGCAACCAAGGCGTCCGCGCAACGTTACCTCACCGAGAGCGTGGCAGCCTGCGTAGCTGCCCTGGGACCGGTCCAGTCCAGCTTGCTCGCAACGGAAGATGCCGCCGAGGGGGTGCAGTCATTTATCGAGCGCCGGGAGGCGAGTTTCAAGGGCCGCTAGGCCGCCGCTGTCATCCTCGAAAATGCCACTTCGCCTTTGTTGAACGCTCTGCCTCCTGGCAGTCACAGCGCTGGTTTCGGTGGATCTGGCAGCGTGTCAGCGCGTGGCGCTCATTTGGCTGCGCGCATTAGCCGCCCGGGCTCATGCGGTGGTGATATGACAATAATCAGGCATCTCATAAACGTAGTTCACCGCTAGAATGTACTTATGTCTGTAGCATTGCATAGCCTGACTACGCCCGCGATGCTCGCCATTGGGCTGGTGCTATTCCTGTTTGGTATGAATCAGCTGGAGACCGGTGTCCGCTCACTTGGATACAACACGTTCAAGCGTTGGCTGTCATCATCCACCGCCTCCCCGACCGGCGGTGTAATCACCGGGGTTGCTGTCACCGGCATCCTGCAGAGCAGTTCTATGGTCAGCCTGCTGGTATTGGCCTTCGCCAGCGCTAATGCCCTGCCTCTATATAATGCTATCGGCGTGTTGTTCGGCGCCAACCTGGGTACGACTGTTACCGGGTGGATGGTGGCGACAATCGGATTCAAGTTGTCACTCAGCCTGTTTGCCCTGCCAATGATGGCGGTCGGCGCGCTGATGCAATTACTCTCGACGCGACTGCGGGGACTGCTGGGTATTGGGACTGTCCTTTTTGGCCTGGGTCTGATCATTTTTGGCCTGGATATCATGAAGGGTGCTGTCGCGGACCTGCCCGGAAAGCTCAACCTGGAGGCGCTGCAGGGATACGGCCCCGGATTCTACTTCCTGGCGGGCGCCGCTATAGCGGCATTGATTCAGTCGAGCTCAGCCACCATGATGATAACCCTCGCTGCACTGCACGCCGGCATGCTGGATATTGGCGCTGCAGCGGCGCTGGTAATCGGTGCCGACCTGGGTACGACCAGCACCACGGTACTGGGGAGCATCGGTGGGCATTACATTAAAAGACAGCTTGCCCTGGCCCATTTCCTGTTTAATGTCGCGGTCGATCTGGCTGCTTTTTTCATCCTGTTACCGTTGCTTCCGCGCATCCTGGGCTTTTTTTTGTTGCAGGACCCCCTCTACAGTCTGGTGGCCTTTCACAGCCTGTTTAACCTGCTCGGTCTCCTGGTGCTGATGCCATTTCTAAAACCGTTCTCAAACTGGATAAGCCAGCGATTCCTGACCAGTGCGAATGTGGACCGACCCCTCGTGGGCCAGCCAACCACCGTGCCGGACGCGGCCCTCGTCGCTATTGATCGGGTCCTGGGTGATATTCGTTTCAACTCAGTCGTGTTGAGCATGCATGCGTTCCACCTGCAGCCCGAGCACTTGCAGTTGGCGGGCGAACTGCAGGATCAGTTGAGCCACTGCTTTGATAATCGCTCCACCCCGGAGCAGCGTTACCTGCATATCAAGCAGCAGGAGTCCGACCTCCTGGCTTTCTCTTTCGACCTCCAGTTGCAGGAACTGAGCGCCGGACAAGTGTCTGTTCTGGCAGGCCAGACGCGGGAGTCGCGCGCTCTTGTTTATGGGAGTAAAAGCCTGAATGACATTCGTGAAGACCTTATCTATATGCGGCACAGTGATCAACCCGAGGTGGTCGCCCTGTACAAACAGCACCGCAATTTCATCAAGGCGTTTTATCGCCGATATTTGACCCTCCCCAGTGGTAGTGCCAGTGCGGCGGCGGACCGGGATTCAATACAGAAGCTGTTAAGCGACATAGAGAATCACTTCCAGTCGGCAAACAATGCAGTGCATGGTATGGCTTCAAACGATGTCGTTGGCGGCGCCGAACTCTCCACTATGTTGAACGTCAATCGTGAAATACACCATGGCTTGAAAAATCTCCTTTTGTTTTTTGAGTGAGCATTGCCCCCGGTGGGGCCCGGACCCGTCCGGTTTCAGGGTTGGCTGCGGCTTGCATTCGTTCCAGCTCCAGCTAAAGTTAGCAATTACTGAACAACGGGAAATTTATCCCTTAAGGAGTTCGGCAATGGCGACAAAATGGTCAGCGCAGGGTGAATACATGGAGACCTGCAGTTGTGACTTCCTGTGCCCCTGTATACCAAAAAACATGACCACGCCGGCGACCCATGATTTCTGCAAGGTTGCCCTCGCGTTCCAGATCACATCCGGCAGTTTCGGCACTGTTCCACTGGCTGGTTTGCGGTTTGTCATGTTTGCCCAGTCCAAGGCTTTAATGGGCGCGGGTGACTGGTTTAGCGGCCTGGTGGTCGATTCCTGCGCCAGCGATCAGCAGATGGCAGCGGTTGAGGCTATTGCCGGAGAGCGTGGCGCCGGCCCCCTCGCGATGTTCAGTCCCCTTATTTCGGAGTATCGTGGTGTTGAGCGTCACCCTATCAGCTTCGAAAAGCAGGGTAATGAAGTCAGTGTAAAGATCGATGGCATGCTGGACCAGGCTGTTGTCGGCGTTGAGAGTATGTCATCTCCTGGCAGCTGCATTGCCATTGACGAGACCGCACATCCTGTGAACAAGCGATTAAACCTTGCCAGCGCGGCGCGCAACATGATCAATGCCTTCGGAGTTGAGTGGGAAGATCACAGCGGCGGCAATAACGGGCATTTCGCACCCTTTGACTGGACAGGCGAGGCGGCGTGAGTGGCGACTCCGGTCTAGATCTATTTTCGATACGCTACTACTCCAGTTACCTCGCGCTTGCCGTCCTGGCAGTTGTGGCGTGGGTTTTCCTGTTCGAGTCTGAAGAGGCGATGCGCTCCATGCATGGCGACGGGCTGATCATGGACATGATGTGGGCCATGATGGATCCCTCGGCAATGGTTGCCTACCTGATAGCGGCCGCTGTTATGTGGGTTGTGATGATGGTCGCGATGATGATTCCGGCGGTTCTGCCCATGGCAATGGTATTTCGCGGCATGCATCGGGGCCGTCACGCCACGGCTGAAACTCTGCTGTTCGCTTCAGGTTACCTCATCGTCTGGAGTGGCTTTGCAATCATCGGTGCGATCCTGCAGTGGCTGCTGCACTCACGCGGTGGGCTGGGTGGTCATATGCTCGAGGCCGGTCCGCACCTGGCGGCACTATTGCTGGTGGTGGCGGGCCTTTACCAACTCACGCCGCTCAAGGAATCATGCCTGGCACGCTGTCGTAGCCCGATTGGCTTTTTCATGGCGAATTGGCGGGACGGACGCCGCGGTGCAATTGTTATGGGCGCGCAGCACGGCCTGTACTGTCTGGGCTGTTGCTGGATGCTGATGCTGCTGATGTTTGTAGGTGGGGCGATGAGTGTCGTCACAATGGCCTTGTTGAGTATTTTCATTCTTGCCGAACGCCTGCTGCCGACGGGCCCCTGGGTATCAAAGCTGCCCGGTGTGGCCTTGCTGGTAGCCGGGGCCGCCCTTGCCATTGGCAATTGAGCGGGGGTCGTGGTAGCGGCGCAGCCAACAGCTCTGGCGAAGGGTGTACAATTGGCAGGCATCACTTGAATAGTAGCCAGAGCTGACGCATGCTCACGCACTGGTGAATGAGGATAACCGACAATATGTTCTATAGACCGCTCAAGACCCTTGCCTGGTCCAAAAGCGCCTTGTTGGTTGGCGCGGCACTCCTGAGCGCGTGCGGCGCAGATGAGCAGGCGCCGGCCACGCTAACGGGAATCAGCGTGGTCGAGGTTGTGCAGCGTGACACTCGCATCACCCAGGAGTTTGTTGGCCAGACACGTGGCTCAACCGATATCCCGATCCGGGCCCGGGTCGAGGGCTTTCTGGAGAGTAAGAATTTCCTGGAGGGCAGGGAAGTAGAGGAAGGCCAGCTGCTGTATACCATTGATGCACGTCCTTTCCTGGCCAAGGTTGTCGAGGCGGAAGGCCGGCTTGCTGAGTCACTGACCATGCTGGCCAAATCAAAGGCGGATCTGGCGCGCATCAAGCCTCTGGCTGAGATGAAGGCCGTCAGTCAACAGGACCTGGATGCGGCGACTGCACAGCGCGACGCCTCTTTGGGTTCTGTGAAGGCCTCTGAAGCCCAGCTGGAGCTGGCAAATATCGAGTTGGGCTACGCCAGCATTCACTCGCCCATCGATGGCTATATTGGCATTTCGCAAGCGGAAATCGGTGAATTTGTGGGTGCACCTCCGAACCCCGTGGTTTTGAATTACGTGTCCCTGACCGACCCCATCCGGGTGCGGTTCTCTATTAACGAGCGCGACTTCCTGCGCCTCAGTCGTGAAGTGTTGGTGCGCCGAAACGAGCAGCAGCAGGGCGTGCCGGAGAAGGAGAGAGCCGAGCTGGAACTGATCCTCGCGGATGGAAGCGAACACGACCAGCTCGGGAAAGTGGTTGCGACAGACGCCGCCATGAACCCGCAGACGGGTACTTTCATGCTCGAGGCAGACTTTCCAAACCCGGACTCGATTGTCATTGCCGGACAGTTCGCGCGAGTCAGGATAGTTATCGACGTACTCGAGGGTGCGCTATTGATACCGCGGCGCGCGGTGTCCGAGCTGCAGGGAACCTTCCGGGTCTTTGTGGTGGGTCCGGATGGCGCCGTGGCGCTCAGGGCAGTGAAGCTGGGCCCACAGGTGGGACGTATGGTTGTGGTGGAGTCCGGGCTGGAAGCGGGCGAGCAGGTGGCTGTGGAAGGTCTTCTCAGACTCAAGGAT
Source organism: uncultured Gammaproteobacteria bacterium (assembly GCA_963765545.1). GTDB lineage: Bacteria > Pseudomonadota > Gammaproteobacteria > Pseudomonadales > Halieaceae > JARRPM01. The sequence continues at coordinate 249,847 of CAVXWW010000009.1, forward strand.
GGCATGATGGTGGATGCCGAGCTGGTGGAGTTCGAGGAAATCGCGGACGCCGACAGCGATACTGAGGACTGACCTGTGGCTGAATTTTTCGTCAGACGCCCGATAGTCGCGATGGTGATCGCGATTATCATCATGATCCTGGGGTTGGTGGCACTGGGTGGCCTGCCCGTTGCCCAGTATCCTGATATTACGCCCCCAATGGTTCAGGTTTCGGGTACCTATACCGGCGCCAATGCAGTCAATGTTGAGCAGTCGGTGGCGACTCCCGTAGAGCAGAAGGTCAACGGTGTCGAAGACATGATATACATGACTTCGACCAACTCCAGTGATGGCCGCATGTCCCTCGATGTGTCATTTGAGGTCGGAACAGATCTTGATATGGCCAACGTCCTGACCCAGAACAGGGTCTCCGAGGCGCAGGCATCCCTGCCCGAGGAAGTGAAAAGACTGGGCGTAACGGTCAAGAAGAAACTGTCCTTCCCGCTACTGCTGGTATCGCTGGTCTCGCCCAATGGCACCTACGATGAAAGCTTTCTCACCAACTATGCCACGATCAACCTGGTTGACGAATTGGCGCGCATCCGTGGGGTTGGCCTGGCCGAGGTGCTCGGTGGCAGCGTCACCGAATATGCCATGCGTATCTGGATCAGGCCGGACCAGCTCGCCAAACTCAACCTGACAGTAACGGATATTACTTCGGCCATACAGCAGCAAAATGTACTGGTGCCCGCGGGACAGATCGGGGGTGAGCCGGCACCTCCGGGCACCGAGTTTACCTACACCGTTAACACGGGCGGGCGCTTCGAAACAGCGGAGGAGTTCGGCAATGTTGTTGTGCGCGCCGACCCGGATGGGTCCCAGGTGTTGCTGCGCGATGTGGCCCGTATCGAGTTGGGCAGCCAGAACTACCTTTACAAGGTGCGCCTTGATGGCCGGCCATCAGCCCTTTTGCAGGTTTTTCAGCTACCCGACGCCAACGGCCTGGACGTTGCTGAGCAGGTATTCCAAGCCCTTGATGTCATAGCCCAGGGGTTTCCTGACGACATTGAATACGTTGTCTCACTGGATACCACCAAGCCGATTACCGCGGGTATCAACGAAATCGTGATCACCCTTTTCCAGGCTGTATTCCTGGTGATACTGGTTGTCTATATTTTCCTGCAGAGCGCCCGTGCTACCTTGATTCCAACGCTTACTGTGCCGGTTTCCCTGATCGGCGCCTTCGCGATTTTCCCCTTGCTCGGCTTTACCATAAATACGCTGTCCCTGCTTGGCCTGGTGCTGGCGATCGGTATCGTTGTGGACGACGCCATCGTCGTCGTCGAGGCTGTTACGGCAAAGATGGAAAAGGGCATGGCCGCCGACGAGGCTACAATCGAGGCGATGCGTGAGGTATCCGGACCTATCGTGGCCACGTCGCTGGCCCTGATTGCGGTGTTCGTGCCGGTCGCCGTAATGGGAGGGATCACAGGGAGTCTCTACCAGCAGTTTGCGATCACTATAGCGATTTCGGTGGCGATTTCGTCAATTAACGCCCTGACGCTGAGCCCGGCGCTGGCGGCCTCGCTGTTGAAGCCACCGGGTGAAGACAAGAGCGTTTTCGACAAGTTCTTCCAGTGGTTCAACCACTGGTTTGGCATCGCCACCGACAAATTTATGGTGTTAACCGGGTTCTTCGCTCACAAGATTAGCCGCGCTGCTATTTTGCTGCTAGTCCTTGTGGCTGGCATCGTATTGCTGTTCCGTATCGTGCCGGCAGGGTTCGTACCGGAGGAAGACCAGGCCTATATCATGGTGGGCCTCATTATGCCCGATAGCGCCTCCTTGCAGCGCACCGACGCGGTGATATCCCAGATAGAAGATATTATTTCCGAATACGATGCCGTGCAAAATGCCAGCGTTGTGGCCGGTTACAGTATTCTGTCTGGTACCTTGCAGCCCAACGCCGGTATGGCCTTCATTCAGCTCAAAGACTGGGATGAACGCCCCGATGCGCAGGACCATGCGGCGGCGATTGTGCAACGACTGAATGCCGATTTCGCCGCCCGCATTAAGGAGGGCTCCGCCTTTGCGTTTGGCCCACCCGCGATACCCGGCCTGGGAACCGGCTCCGGATTTACCGCGATGTTGCAAGACAGGGGCGGAAACACGCCGGAGTACCTTTACGAACAAGCCGCCGCTTTTATCGAGGCAGCCAATCAGCGCCCGGAGGTAAGCAATGCAATCACCCTGTTCCGGCCCAGCTCACCACAGATATTTCTCGATATAGACGATGGCAAAGCGCTCAAGCTTGGTGTGCCACTCGCAGACGTCAACACCTCGGTCGGCGCCTTCCTTGGCGGCGCATATGTTAATGACTTCAACAGGTTTGGCAGGCTCTACAAGGTCTATGTGCAGGCTGAGCCGGAGTATCGGGCAACGGTTGACGGCATAAACATGTTTTACGTGCGCAGTGCCACCGGCGACTCGGTGCCGCTGTCCACACTGGTGCAAACCTACCGCTCCACCGGCCCCGAATTTACCAACCGCTTCAACCTGTTCCGCTCGGCCAAGATTACCGGCCAGGCGGCTCCGGGCTACAGTTCCGCGCAGGCGTTGACAGCACTGGAAGAGACAGCCGCAGAGACCCTGCCCGGCGGTATGGCGATAGCCTGGGCGGATATGTCCTATCAGGAAAAGGCGGCGGCAGGTACCGGCGCCGTGGTATTCCTTATGGCTTTGGTATTCGTGTTCCTTATCCTCGCCGCACAGTATGAGAGCTGGTCTCTGCCGATTTCCGTTTTGGCGGGCACACCTATCGCGGTCTTTGGGGCTATTGCCGGCCTCTTTCTCGCTCGCCTGTTCAGCGAGAGCTATGTCAACAATGTCTTTGCCCAGATCGGGCTGGTGATGCTGATCGGGCTGGCCGCAAAAAATGCGATCCTCATTGTAGAGTTCGCCAAGGTGGAATCAGAAAAAGGCAAGACACCGGTGGAAGCCGCCATGGAAGCGGCACGGCTGCGATTTCGGCCGATCCTTATGACGGCGTTTTCATTTATCCTTGGTGTGCTTCCGTTGCTGGTTGCCAGTGGTGCCGGGGCAGAGGCTCGCAAGGTGATGGGTATGACCGTATTCAGCGGTATGCTGGTCGCCACGGTAATCGGTGTGTTGGTAGTGCCCGCGCTGTATGTCATGGTGGAGCGCTACATCGCCCGGAGCAAGCCCGTTCCTGACGCTGGCCCCGGTAAAGTAACCGAGCCGCCTGCGGGGGATGCCTGATATGTTTCGCATCCTGCAGCTGCTCGCACTGGCGCCGCTGTTGGTGGCCTGCACGTTGACCCCCGATTATGAACGCCCGGAGCTGGATGTGCCGCCTGAATACATCTCCGATCCCGCCGCCGGTGAGTCGATTGCGAACCTGGCTTGGTGGCAGCTGTTCGAGGATGTGCAATTACAAGCGTTGATTCGCACTGCCCTGGAGGAAAACAAGGACCTGGGGATCGCGTTGTCGAGAATAGCGGAGTCGCGCTATGCGGTGACATCAGTGCGGGCCAACCAGTTTCCGTTCTTCGGTATTGGTGGATTTTTCGGGCGCGAAAAACAAAGCCGGGAAACGTTTCCGGGTACAGACGCTGACGATCGCTTCAGGGTCACGGGTGACCTCAGTTACCAGGTAGACCTGTGGGGCCAGTATAGCCGCGCGACAGAGGCGGCCCGCGCCAGGCTGCTAGCCAGTGAGTCGGCCTATCGCACGGTGACTATCAGTCTGGTGAGCGAGGTGGCGGGCACCTACCTGCTGTTGCGTGATCTGGACAATCGCCTGGAAGTGGCCGAGCAGACCCTGAAGACTCGCCTGGACAGCCTGGGCATCATCCAGGCGCGGTTCGACAAGGGGACTGTACCGGAGCTGGATATTTACCAGGCCCAGATTGAGGTGGCGGTAGCCGAAACCGCCATCGCCGCATTCCAGCGCCAGATCGTCCAGACGGAAAATGCCCTTCGTATCCTGTTGGGAAGCAATCCGGGTCCCGTTGCCCGTGGGGAGTCTCTGGCCAGCCAGACCTTTCCGCCCACGGTGCCCACCGGGTTGCCCTCTGAGCTTCTGCAGCGCCGTCCCGACGTGGTGCAGGCCGAAGCAGAACTGATGGCGGCCACCGCCACAGTGGGTGTTGCTGAAGCTTTGCGATATCCATCGATAGCCCTCACTGGTAGCTATGGTGTGGAGAGTACGGATCTGTCAGACCTGAATTCCGATCTGGCGGACACCTGGGGGTATGGTGCCAACCTGTTTGCCCCGATTTTTAACTCGGGTCAGCTCAAGGCGCAGGCTGAGGCGGCGCGGGAGCGGGCTGAGCAGGCGATGCTGTTCTATGAAAGCACCTTGCAGCAGTCTTTTCGAGAGGTAGAGGACGCGCTGGTGGCGGTTCGTACCTACAGCGCCGAGAACCAGGCCCAGACCCGGCGCGCCAGCGCCGCCCAGGGTGCGGCAAGGCTGTCACGGGCTCGTTACGATGGTGGGGTGGTCGACTACCTCGAGGTACTGGATAGCGAGCGCACGCTGTTTAACGCGCAGTTGGAGCAGTCGCAAACCCTGCAGCGGTATTTCAATGCCATTGTACGACTGTATGTCGCCCTGGGTGGTGGCTGGTCAGTCGAGTAGGGCCCGGTACCAGAACAGGTACTGCAAGACGCCGCTGTAGCCGGGCGTGCTAGTCAGAGTATTAATGGCGATCAGCCTGCATGTCGACTATGGTTAGGCATTCTCCCTGGACGAGATTGAAGCGCGTGCCGGGCTCATTTTTACTCTTCCACCTTCAGGGGTTAGATACTATGCGTTCACTCAACACTTTGGGCCTGACAGTAATGCTCTGCCTGGTCGCTAGCGGCTCCTGGGCTGCGGGTCCAACCATCGATGACAAAACCTTCACTTGTATCAGGGATATGACACCGGTGCGGGATTTTTTTGTAGGTAATTTGCAAGGCAACCTTGATGGAACCCTGGCGGTCTCAAATGCGGGTACCGGCACTTATCCCGCAGGGTCCGTCATCCAGCTTGTGCCCACCGAAGTGATGGTGAAGCGTGAAGAGGGATTCAGCCCGGTAACCAGGGACTGGGAATTTATTGAGCTGCAAGTGTCAGACCAGGGCACGAAAATCGCCAAGCGCGGGACGGTCGATGTGGTAAACCGCTTCGGTGGAAATTGCTTTGCCTGCCACGTGAAGGCCAATCCAGGGCGGGACCTGGTCTGCGAACAGGGAAATGGTTGCGATCCCATTCCATTGACGAGGGATATGATCAAGGGAATACAGAATACGGACCCGCGTTGTGAGCCCGTTGCACTTCCCCCCGAACAGATGGAGGCACTCAAGCAGCTGCAGGCATCGCTTGCCAAGCCCGAGGCGCCCTAGACTCACCACCGTTCAGGCTGCAGATCTGCCAGAATCTCGCAGGCCCTATCGATATCGGGCATGCTCACATCGAGGTGAGTCACCATACGCAGTTTGCCGTGGCCCAGGCTGATGGCGTGGACACCGCGCTGCAGAAGTGCATCGACGAATGCGGCTTCACGGGTCGGCTCCGCCATGGTGAAGACCACGATATTGGTCTGAACCGGCGCAACGGTTGCTATATAGGGCTGGTCTTCCAGGCTTTCGCCGAGGCGCCTGGCCTTGGCATGATCCTCGGTGAGGCGCTCCAGGTGGTTCTCCAGTGCGTAAATGCCCGCGGCTGCCAGAAATCCCGCCTGCCGCCAGCCGCCGCCAAAGCGCTTGCGCACGCGCCTGGCTTGGTGAATAAAGTCCTGATTGCCCAAAAGTAGTGACCCGATGGGGCAGCCAAGGCCCTTGCTCAGGCATATCGAAATGGAATCGAAGGCGGCTCCGTAATCCCGAGTGGTCTTTTCGGTTTCGGCCAGCGCATTGAAAAGGCGTGCACCATCGAGGTGGAACCCCAGTTTGTGCCGTCCTGCCACCTCGCCGATGGATTTTATCGTGGCAAAGTCCAGGCAGGTCCCGCCGCACCGGTTACTGGTGTTTTCCAGTGCAACCAGGCGAGTGCGCGCCGCGTGGACATCGTCCGGGTTGATCGCATCTTCCACCTCTTGCGCAGTCATCAGCCCGTCCGGTGACCCCAGCAGTTTCACCGAGGCGCCGGAATTGGCCATGATGCCAGCCCCTTCGTACACGTAAATGTGTGCCTGTGAGTGGCAGATCACCTCATCACCGGGCCTGGTATGAAGATTGATGGCGATCTGGTTGGTCATGGTGCCGCTGGGGCAGAACAGCGCCGCCTCCATGCCGAAAAGGTCCGCCGCTTGCTCCTGTAGCAGGTTGACCGTCGGATCATCCCCGAGCACGTCATCTCCTGTGGGCGCGGCGGTCATGACCGCAAGCATCTCGGGGGTAGGTCGGGTTACCGTATCGCTTCTCAGGTCAATCATGGCGTTCAGGAGCTCCTGGGATTAGGTGGGACCTAGTATACCCACAGCCCCAAACACCCGGGGCGTTAATGCCGATAGAAATTCTGCCGCTTTGCGACGTGAGCTGCGGTTCAGTCAGTAACGAGTAACTGCCGGCAGGGGTTGCTCACGGCAGCATTGCTCGCGTCCGGCCTGCCGAGCTCAGCTTGTCTGGAAATAGGGGGTGAGCCAGTAGGTCCCGAGCAGGGCAGTGCATGCAAGCAGTACCCAGGCTTCGCAGAGCCAGCGTACTGGCGGCGGTGCGGCGCGTATATCCATGAATACCCTGAGTACGATGCGGGCCTTGAACAGGGCGACCAGTAACACCACCGTGCCGACAAGGTCGCCGTCAGCGGCCGCCTCCAGCCACCAGGAGAGCAAGGTGGCGAGCACAAGAACCGTCCAGGCTATCAGAAAGGAGCTCATCAACACCGCCACATCATTGCAGTAGGTACAACAGTGGGAAAAGGACGATCCAGACGATGTCGAGCATATGCCAGAAGCAGCTCGAAAATCCGACCAGGGTGTTACTGGCAGCATTACCCGTGGCCAGTGAGCCCCTCAGCTGCAGGGCCGTGGCTCCCAGCAATGCCATGCCTACCAGCAGGTGCATGAGGTGAATGCCGGTCAGCATGAAGTAGAACATAAAGAATTCGTCAGTCAGAACGTTCACGCCGTCCCTGAGTGCGCCACCGTATTCGAAGACTTTTACCAGCACGAAGGCGGCTCCACAGGCCAGGGCGCAGGAAAAGTATCGTAGGGCGCGTTCACGCCCGCCTGCCTGCTGTATAGCGGTTACCGCAGAGGCGACAAACCATGAGCTCGTGAGCAGGATGACCGTATTCAGTGCACCCAGGCCCTGGTCAAGCGTTGCGCTCGACGCCGCGAAGAGTTCAGGTGACAGGGCCCGGTAGTACAGAAAGACCGAGAAGAAAAGGGTGAAAATGCTGAGCTCGCCAAAGACTACGACCCAGATGCCACTCTCAACCGGAAGCGGCGGCGTCCTGGCGTTAGCGGAGCTCATGCGATGGCTGCTGCGGCCTCGTCGCGGATGGCTCGCAGCAGGTAAACCGCGAGCGTGATCCACCAGACCAGGAATATGGCCAGTGGAATCCAGAGCGCGAGCAGGCCGCTCCAGGCAAAGGGGCCGCTGTGGAACAGTATGGCCGCGAACCCTGGCGCCGAGAGCAGCGCGGCCCAGAAGCTCAGGTAACCCACCCAGCGCGGCATCACGGGCGGTTCGCCGCAGTCTGAAAGTATGGCCGCGCCCACCGCACCCATCCACAGGACAATCATCGACACAGGCGTTATGAAGGTGAGCCAGCCCAGGTCATGCAGTAATTGAATTAACTGCGGATCGCGGTCGGCCCGGAAGGTCGCGGCCGCAAAGAAGACCAGGGCCGCTGACAGTAACCACACGGTGAGCGTGGCACAGGCGAGCTGGGTTTGCGCCCAGACAGGTCGGGCCCCTTCCATGCGTCGCATCTGGTCGCCGAGTACGGCTGACATGGGTAGCAGGCCGCCCACGCTCGCCAGCGTAATCATCAGGCCAAATTTCTGCAGTACCCCACCCTCCGCGACGAAGGCGGCAACCTCCTGCGGTGTAGCGGACGGTGAAAGTGGTGGGAGCAGGAACGAAGCGATTACACCCCACCCCAGCGGAAGGCCTATTGTGGATATGATTCCACACCAGATGGCTATGTGGTGGTTGCGGTATGAACGCAGGTCGAGTGAAATTGCTGAATCCTGTGTGCTCACTGCTGTTGTCCTGTTGAAGGTTTGACCTGGCTGCCTGGCGCGACTCGCCTACCGTAAAAGCCCAGGCGCAAAGATTAGGAGACTATACAATTTCAGTTACAAGCGAGATGCTCTGAAGCGACATAAACTTGTTAATTTCCGACTGGATTTTACAGGAGGTTGCGCAGCGAGGTCATGCTGCAGGAGCGGCAATAGCCCACAGGGTAACCGGGCCCCGGTCAGGCTTGCCCCGGTTGCTATGACCTGTTCCTCCTCTGAATCGATTGACCGAGCGTCGTACGCGGAGGCGTGGGCGGCGGTGGAAAGAGCTTCTGTGGAAAGCGGCTGTTCCCACGATCTAATTTTATGACCGGTTTTTGCAGGATCAATGAGTTCGGGTAGGTGATGATATTGCCGGCCTCTGTGCGAATGAGCACATGAAACAGGCCGATCTCCTCGACTGTGCCGGACAGGTCAAAATCAGGGTCTGTCACCTTGATACGGTCACCGACCCGGTAGGGGAAACCGAAGAATATCACCATACTGGCGGTGATATTACTGAGGATTGACCACTGTGCGAAGAGTGCGACGCCAACCACTGCGAATACGGAGGAGAGGAAGACAGAAATTTCGCTGTAACCAAGGCCCATGACCAGGCAGGCAACAAAAATAAAGACGAGAAACAAGGCGATATTGGCCGTCTTGGCCAGGTACCTGATCCGGACCGGGTCGACCTGCTTGCTTTCGCCCAGGCGGCGAATTGTAGCTCCGACTGCCCTGACTACAAAAAGATACCCGGCCAGGCAGACAAAAATGGACACTATTTTCATCGTCAATCAGTTGACTCCTTTTAATATGGCAGCGGCTCGCCTGCTCGGCGGGCGCGCTAACGCCTAATGCCCGGGCACGTCCGTTACAGATACGTCCTGATCTTCCAGTTTTTCATCCGCGAACTGCTAGTCTGCCTTTTTCAAATCGATATGATTTTGCTGCATGGGCTCAGCTCCCGCAAGAGCCAGCTCTATATCAAAGGGGGAAGTGATCAGAGCCGATAGTCTCCAGGCGTTTGATTTCGACGACTCTGAATAGTGACAGTGCCGTTGAGACAATTAGAAAGCCGACCAGGGCATAACTCAGGTTTTGCACGGGCTACCCGGCATAGGCTGTAATGGCCCAGGTGCTCGCAAGTCGCAGCAGGCTAAAGGCATTGTAGAAGTTGGCCCACACTCAAAAAGCATTACCGCCTTCAGGCCGCGCTGAGCCTTGCCAGTATCCCCCGACATTCATCTCTGTCAAAAAATCTTGGGGTCGGGTAAGCACTGCCCTCCTTCAGGGCGACCTCGACCAGCTCTTCGATGTCTTCCGACTTGATAAGATCGGTAGTCTCGGGAATACCGATTTCGCGGTTCAATTCCCAAACACGGTCCACCAGTTTCTGGGCCAGGACGGACTCTGAATCTGTCGATTCGCCCAGCCCTGTGTGCAGCGCAATTTCCGCCATCTTCGGGGCGGCGTCTTCTTTCAGTAGCTCCAGCACATGGGGCAGCACCATCGCATTACCCAGGCCGTGGGGCACGCCGTAGCGCGCTCCAAGGTTATGTGAGATGGCGTGCACGTAACCCACCAGCGCCTGGGTAATGGCAAGGCCGCCATAGTAGGAGGCCAGGGCCATCGCTTCCCGGGCTTCCAGGTCGTCTCCGTTGGTGCATGCACGCGACAGGTTTTCGAATATCAGCTTGGCTGACGCCAGGCCGTAAAAATCGGTCTCGGCATTGCCGAAGGTGCCGATATAGGATTCGATCGCATGGGTCAGTGCATCCATCCCGGTTGCCGCCGTGATGTGTGGAGGCAGGCCCTGCATAACGTCGGGATCCAGCGCCGCGGCGCGGGGTATGATGCTGTTTTCAATGACGCCGCCCTTGGCATGCGTTTCGTTGTCAGATATGACGGCAATGCAGGTGCCCTCAGAGCCGGTGCCGGCAGTCGTGGGAATGGCGAAGAACGGTAGCGCGGGCTGCTTGCACTTTTTGGCCCCTATGCAATCTGCCGCCAGACAGCCGTTGGCACTGGCCAGCGCGATGACCTTGGCGCTGTCTATAGATGAGCCACCCCCAAAAGCCAGTACCGCGTCGCAGCCCTCGCTCTTCAGCATTGCTATACCGTCGTCTACCACCTTCTGGGTGGGGTCGGGAAGAACGCCGTCGTACACCGCGCTTGCGACACCGTGGCCGGACAGCGCTGCCAGCGTTGCGTCTGGTATGCCCAGCTCACGCAGCGGTTTGTCGGTCACTACCAGCACTTTTCGAATCCCGAACTGACCGATGGCTTTGGCGAGCTGCGATGCGGACCCGGGGCCGATGAATGTCATAGGCTTTGGCTGGGGTTTGCCCAGCATGGATCCAATAAGTACGAGTCTGGAGCGATAGAACCATTTCTTGTAGAGCGCAGGCAAGACAGCCTCCTTATCAAGTGAGTTTGTGCTGCGGATTATGGCACACCAGACTTATTTAACGTGCCCTTTCAGGTGCTGCCCCTGGACTCGTATGGTACACCCCCGCGACCCGGAATACTTGGGGGTGATGCCCGCTCCCGGCGCCTTCTATGCAGTTGCAAAGTCGATAACACGCGGAAAAGTCGAGAAAAACGCAAAAATCTGAGGACTATGTCACGTAATCTCCCGGATTACTGCTCGATACGCCCCGTGAAGGGTCTACTATCTATGTACGTTTCCTGTGCTGGTGAAACTTCGACAGCGAGACGAACAGGGTATAACGAGGAGAGGCGCTATGCGTGTGGACGCCGTTAAAAACAGCAGTACGGGAAAGGTGGGGTCGGAGGTAATGGTTGCCGGAGCTACGGATAGCGCGGGGACTATAGATAGCGCTGTACTGGACAGGCTTGATATTGGATTGTTCAAGGCGCTTCGCAAGCTGGACACCCCCAAGCAGCGGGTGTGCTCAGCACTCTGGTTAAGCTACGCGGAATACGATGAGCTCTCGCGGCTGATATAACTGCAAAATCAAGATCATTCTCGAAACGCCATGTATTAAGGCATGTGCAAAAAGTATTTTTCGCAATCCGGGTCAGTTTTTTGAAAGGCAGGCTCGAATCTTCCGGGCGTGCTCCTCCAATACGGCAAAGTCTTCCATATCCCGGGCGTGAAACTTGAGCTCCAGGCCTTCGTGCCTGGGCAGTATATGAAAGTGCATGTGGTACACGGTCTGCCCTGCAGCGGGTCCGTTCAGCTGGGCGATCATGATGCCGGGCGCATCGAAAGCTTGCTTGACCGCGTCGGCTACGTGCTGCACTACCTGGATGGTGGCACCCAGGATAACCGGGTCCACATCGTGCAGGCCCTCGGCGCCGTCTTTGGGTATCACAAGGGTGTGGCCGGGCACCTGTGGCATCACATCCATGAAGGCAAGTGCATGGTCGGTTTCATACACCCTGAATGCGGGGGCCTCATCGCGCAGGATCTTCGCAAAGATGTTATCGCTGTCGTAGCTCACTATTACTCCCTTTGTGATCGGTATGGCATCGCTGCACCGCCACCGGCATGCAGCGGCATGACGGCGTGGTGAATCGATCACCGCGCAGGGTCAGGCCTTCCTCTTTAAGCTTTGGTCCAGGTAAAACTAATCGCCTACCTTGTCCACGCGCTCTACAATAGTGCCGTTGGCGGTACCACCGCCTTCACAGATGGCGAGCAGGCCATAGCGTTTGCCGCTGCGATGCAACTCGTGCACCAGTGTCGTCATCAGCTTGGCCCCGGTTCCACCAAGCGGGTGTCCCAGCGCCTGGGCGCCACCATTTACGTTCAAACGGGCAAGGTCGGCACCTACTCCCTTGGCCCAGGCCAGCGGCACCGAGCCAAACGCTTCGTTTACCTCGAACAGGTCGATATCACCGATGCTCAAGCCGGCCTTCTCCAGGACCTTTTTGGTAGCGGGTATCGGGCCTTCAAGCATGATGACAGGATCTGAGCCGATCACACTCATTGCGGTAATTCTGGCCAGCGGCCGTAAGCCCAGGCGCTTGCAGGTCTCGCCGTTGGCGATCATCACCGCCGATGCCCCGTCGCATATTTGCGAGGCATTGGCAGCCGTCAATACGCCCCCTTCCGCCATGGGCTGCAGGCCGGAAATAGCATCGATAGTGGCGTCCAGGCGCACACCCTCGTCCTGCGTGTGCATGCTCAGGGAGCCATCCTCGAGTTCTATTTCGATGGGGACGATCTCCCGCTCGAAACGCCCTTCCTCTATCGCCTGTTTGGCCTTCATGTGGCTGGCCAGCGCAAACTCGTTCAGTTCCTGTGAAGTCAGTTCGTACTTCTCTACCAGCATTTCGGCGCCGGTGAACTGGTTGAACTGAACACCAGGGTAGCGCTCGGTAATCTTCTTGCCATAGGGCATACCGTGGTCGGCCTTGACGCCATCAATAATGCTCGCACCAATCGGTACCTGGCTCATGCTCTCCACGCCGCCCGCGATTACCAGGTCCTGCGTGCCCGACAGTACGCCCTGTGCGGCGAAATGAATGGCCTGTTGGCCCGAGCCGCACTGGCGGTCCACGGTGGTGCCGGGGACAACCTCACCCAGCACAGAAGACAGACAGACGTTGCGACCCAAATTGCTGGATTGGGCTCCCACCTGCGAGACGCAGCCAAAGATCAGGTCGTCTACTTCTTTCACCGCCACACCGGTGCGTTCGACGAGGGCATCGACAACTGCGGCGCCCAGGTCAATCGGGTGAATTTTGGAAAGGCGCCCATTTTTTCGCCCACCCGCGCTGCGTACAGCGCCTACTATGTATGCATCTGTCATGACTTGTCTCTCTAAAGGTTGATGTCAGTTTAAGTAAGATCAACCGGTAGACTACTGTTATGCTCAAGTGGTTACAATGCGTGTCGCCAGATATAATCATCGACGAGGCCCAATTGCACGGGCGGGTTCCGGCAGGTCCTGAAGAATCACCTACGATCGGCGGTTTCTTACGCATGATGCACAATAATAAAACACGCTCAGCCTTCATTCTCGTTGCCCTGCTATGCAGTGCTTGCGCGGCAACCCAGAGACCCGAAGTTCAGCCTACCCCACTGGGTCCCGACGGCCTTCCCGTGCTTACCGACGCCCACAAGGAAGACGGCGTGGTATGTGAGCGCAGACCCAAAACAGGCAGCAGGGTCACCAAGCTTGAATGTACAACCGCTGCACAGCGGGAACACAACCAGCGCATCGCGAGGGAACAATTGGAGCAGGTCCAGATCAAGAGCAAGGGCGCCAACCCGCAGTAGTTCTTCGAATCCCCGCTACTTGCCCGATATTGCCTGAGGCTACCAGTGCTCCTTGAAGGGTCGCACATCCATTTCGAAGGTCCAGGTGTTCCTGTGCTGGGTGTGCATAAACCAATAGGCTTCTGCGATATTGTCAGGCGCCAGTGAACCGTCTTCGCCCAGGCTCTCCAGGTATTCACCCAGGTAACTTTGCACCATTTCACCGTTGATCACACCGTCCACCACCATGTGGGCCACGTGCACCCCCTTGGGTCCATAATCCTTTGCCAATGCCTGGGCCAGGTTGCGAAGAGCTGCCTTGGCTGCGCCAAAGTGAGCGAAGCCGGGTCGGCCGCGCATGGAGGCGGAAGCACCGGTAAACAGCAGTGATCCCCCGTTGCGCTCCAGCGTTGGCAGGGCGGCCTTTGCCGTCAGAAAGCCCGCCAGGGTGCAGGTGCGCCAGAATGTTTCGAACGTTTCCGCAGTCAGCTCTTCGAATGAGAGCAGTTTGTTATTGCCGACATTGAATACCACGGATTTTACGGTGCCCAGGCTATTGGCCCGGGACATGAGGTTTTCCAATGCGGCGGCGTCCGTTGCATCGGTGACACACAGGGAGGCATTGCCGCCTTCTGCCCTGATCTCCTCAACAACCTCGGTTAGTCGCTGTTCGGTGCGCCCCGCGACCACGACATGCAGGCCTCCCTGTGCAAACCTGCGGGCGATTGCTCCACCCAGTCCATTGGCAGCCCTGACCCCGAGTATCACAGCGATATCACTCATTGTTATCGTTCCTTTTCTGGTGGCTTTATACGATCCCGTTCGGGTCTGTAGAGATCTCCCGGCGGCATTGTGGTGTCAGTCTTAAAACGCTACGCATGCAGCGTCGATTCAGTGACACTGGCGCGTTCCCCCAGCGTGGCTTTCACCGCAGTACTTTTCATTGTCTTACAAGACAGAGGTCGCAGTCACGAATTATGGAGCTGTAGCTGGTGTATGCATCGAGTACATTCGCGCAAACGTGCTTTATGTATTGGACCGGGCGATCTGCAGCAACCTCAATACCCGGCTGACATCGAGCTGCCTAACACGTAGACTCCCTGCAGTAACACCTGGTTTGAAAAGGCCGTGGCTGGTATTGGCATTGTCTTTCAACACCCTGTTTTGTATGGATAAACTTCGAAGAATACTATGAGCATGTTGGAAAAGGTCGTCAATCTACCCGCCTACGGCTCGTTGCTCCGCGCAGCCTCAGCCCGCCCGGCCCTTCTGCGCTGAGAGCCCTGTGATAGCCCTCTTGCCGATTGTTGCTGTTCTACTGGCATTTGGTTTTTACTTCCTTTACAAGCGATGGCGCGACCAGCGGATTCTTGCCCAGCCCTTTCCTTCTTCCTGGCTGTCGACCCTTGAGAGGGGGCTCCCCGTTTATTCCTCACTTTCCGGGGAGGAGCAGGACAGGCTGCGTCAGCTGGTACAGAAATTTATAGCGGGCAAGCGCTTCTATGGCTGTGCCGGATTGAGTATTACGGATGAAATGCGGGTTACCATCGCCGCCGAGGCATGTCTGCTACTGATCAATAAAAGCGGGCCCATATACCCGAAATTGTCGTCGGTACTTGTTTACCCAACCGCCTTTAAAGTGGAGCGAGACCAGCACCAGCCCGATGGCACTGTAGCGCTTGGTGAGCATCATCTGTTGGGGGAGTCCTGGAGTAACGGCAAAGTGATTTTATCCTGGGACGACGTTGAAAAGGGCATCGGCGATTTCAACGATGGTCATAATGTGGTGTTACATGAATTCGCGCACCAGCTGGATGCCGAGTCCGGCTCGACCAACGGTGCGCCGCCGCTGCGCCGCAACAGTTATAAATCCTGGGCGACCGTTTTTACTGATAACTTCGAGGATTTGAGGGCGCGCAGCCTGCGCGGGCATAAGACGGTAATGGATGAATACGGTGCGACCAACCCGGCAGAGTTCTTTGCTGTCGCTACAGAGGCATTTTTTGAAAAGCCTTCCCAGTTGTATTCCAGGCGCCCCGAGTTGTATCAGGAACTGGAGACCTACTACCAGGTAGATCCCAGGAGCTGGCACCACCAGGCTGGTGCCGGAGGGTGATCACTTGCCACTCTTCCAGGCCGGCGCATCCGGATCAAGGCTGATATCCTTGAGACTAAACAGGTCGAGCACGTTGCTTGGGGCTCCTTTGATGCTCGGCTGCACCAGGTGCTTGCTGTTGTAGGTATAGAGCGGTATCGCCGCCGCTGCCTGCAACACAATAGCCTCCGCCTCCTGCATCAGGGCGAGGCGCTCCGCCGGGTCTGAGGTGCGGGGCGCAAGCGTCAGCATGATTTCATCGTATCGTGCATTGGAGAACCCGGTGTCATTGGTTCCGCTCTCGCTGGTAAAAATGTCGAGAAATGAGGCGGGGTCCAGATCTCCCGCTATCCAGCCTCTGCGTGCCATGGCGTAGTTTTTTTCAGTGGTCGTATCCAGAAAGACCTTCCACTCCTGGTTGGCCAGGGTAATCTCGATATTGAGCTCGTCCTTCCACATCTGCTGCAAGGCGATTGCAATCCTGCGATGATTCTCGCTGGTATTAAACAGGTATTCGAGACCGGGCCAACCCTCTCCGCCCGGATAGCCCGCCTCCGCCAGGAGGGCCCTGGCCAGGTCCGGGTCGTATTGCTGGACCCTCGGCGAGGTGTAACCGGGCGTCGCGGCCGGTACCAGCGAGGAGCTGGCCAGTTCGGTACCTTCCAACACTGTATTGACGAGCTTTTCCCGGTCAACTGCCATCGCCAGCGCCATTCGCACCCGCGGGTCATCGACGGGGGGGCGATTGACGTTGAATTGCAGGAAGTAAGACCCCTGCCAGGGAGCCTGCTTATAGGGTGAGTCAGCCATGTCACGGTAAGCGGGTATCTTGCTGAGCGGGACCTGGGTCGTATAGTGCAGCTGTCCCGCCCGGAACATCTTCTCCTCGCTGACCGCGTTTTCAATGGGGTGGAAAACAACGCCATTCAACGCGACCTTATCGGCATTCCAGTAGGTGGGGCTCTTGCTGACGACGATACGGCGGTTCAACTGCCATTTGGTCAGCGTGAAAGGCCCGTTGCCTACAAAATTCTCGACCCTGGTCCAGTGCGTAAAGCGGTCGGTGAACTTGCCGTGCGCCTCAATGGTGGCCCGGTGTACCGGGTAGGTAGGGTAGGTCGCCAGGGTCCCGAGGAAGTAAGGGTCAGGGTTTTCCAGGGTGATCTGCAAGGTGTGTTCGTCCAGGGCAATGATTCCCAGCGCTTCGGGGTCAGCCAGTTCGCCCTTGGCGAAAGCCTGTGCACCCACTATGGAAAACAGGGTGTAAGCGAGTTGGTTGCCCAGGTCGGGGTGCAGGGAGCGCATGAGTGACCAGGCGAAGTCTTCCGCCGTGACCGTGTCACCATTCGACCAGCGGGCATCGGGATTAAGGTAGAAGGTCATCACCTTGCCATCATCCGAGATGTCCCAGCGTTCAGCGACACCGGGCTCCATCTCCAGCGTTTCCGGATTGCGCACTACCAGGCCTTCATACAGGGCGCGTGCGACGTTGACTTCGGGCATGCCGCTCATGACATGGGGATCCAGAGTCTGGGGCTCTGTGCCATTGCCGAAGTGCAGTACACCATCGCGATTACCGGCAGCGACGTTGGACTCTCCCTGGCTGCAGCCAGGCAGGGCAGCTGACAGGATAATCGCCAGGGTCAGGGCGGCACATCGCCCCGGGAAACTGTAATCCATCGCCATAAAGTACGCCGTCCTTTCGCTATTTCCTCCCTGCGAGTGTATGGCAGCGGCAGGTGAACGTGAAGCACATGCGTTTACTATTCTGGCGTAGCTTGCGGGTGTGCAGTATTCACCGGGCATTTCCCGAAAACAGCGGCGGCCGCCGGTCCCACCACGGTGCGCTTTGTTCCAGTTGGCCGGCCAGTTGCAGCAGTAAGGCATCGTTACCGTAGGCGGCGGTAAACATCATCCCCACCGGGAGATTGTCTTCGCTCCAGTGAAGAGGCAGTGAGATAGAAGGCTGTCCGGTCTGGTTGTACAGCCCCGTATCCCCCATAAAGCCAAACAGCCGGTCCGCATATTCCTCGGGAGTAGCGTCGCTGATGTATCCCACTGGAACCGGTTGGCTGGACAGGGTGGGTGCCAGCAGAATGTCGTACTGCTGGTGAAATTGCCCCATCGATCTACCCAGGCGCTGATTAACCTGAATTGCTTCGGCGTAGTCGAGTGCGCTGACCGCATTACCCAGCTCCACGAAAAATCGGGTGCCGTCTTCTATCTTGAGCTCGTCCACGGTGCAGCCGCGTTGTGCCGCCCATTGCCGAATGGCCAGTGCAGTGTTTACCGAGATAATGGTAAACAATTGGGAGGCCGCTTCCTCTCCATCAAAGTCCGGGCGTGCTTCCTCCACCGTGTGTCCCAGGTCTTCAAGCAAGGCAACAGCCTTTTCCAGGCCGGCAAGAGCTTCCGGCTGGTACTTGCCCTGTCCCCACTTCTCGCGACTTACAGCGATTCTCAAGTCCCCCGGGGCCGTCCCGGCGGCATGCAGAAAAGAGCCGCCGTAATAGGGCGCAGTGTAGGCTTCACCGGGTTCAGATCCGGCGGTGGCATCCAGCATTGCGGCAGTGTCCCTTACGCTGCGACTGACTATATGATTGGTGGACATGCCCGCCCAGCCCTCAGCCTTGTCCGGGCCGAATGGGGTACGACCGCGGCTGGGCTTCAGGCCTACCAGGCCACAACAGGACGCGGGAATGCGGATAGAGCCGCCCCCGTCCGAGGCGTGAGCGAGGGGCAGAACCCCGGCGGCCACCGCGGCGCCCGCTCCTCCGCTGGAGCCTCCGGGGGTTTTATCGGTGTTCCAGGGGTTGCGGCTGGGCCCGAATTCCCGCGGTTCGGTGACGGGGTTCAAGCCCAGTTCGGGGGAATTGGTCTTGCCGAACGTCACCAGGCCCGACTGTTTGTAGCGTTGTACCAGTGTGCTGTCGTGGTCAGCCACGTTATCGCGCAGCATTGCGCTGCCGTTGGACGTCACCGTGCCCGTCATGAACAGGTGCAAATCCTTCAGCAAGAAAGGGACGCCCTGGAAAGGCCCGCCAGGCAAGCCTGCCTTGATGGCAGCATGGGCCTCGTCGTAATACTTGTACACGACCGCGTTAAGCTCTTCATTGACCCGTTCCAGCCGGCCTATCGCTTCATCCAGCAGGTCAGGTGCACCGATCTCACCGCCGCGCACCAGCCCGGCCAGACCGAGACCGTCGTAATTATCGTATTCTGCAAATCCGCTCATCATCGCTTCCGCTCGATTCGTCAGTAGTGACTTTACTAAGCTGGCGCGAAAATCGCCAGGGACCAGATGAGGTGATCGCTATAGATCCATGGCGGGGCAGGATGAGCGCCCGGCGTGCAGGCTGGCGATGAGTAGTGGACACGTCTCGCCCCTTCCGAATCGTCTCTCGCAGATGTTTGGCTTGCGTCTATAATGGAGGAAGAGGTGGCCCGCCTCACCGGGGAGATATACGATCTCGCTGAGAATTATGTCCGCAGTACCGTATGGATTCTGGGGCAATGTGACCAGGCGGTCGCGGCGGCCGGTCTGACGCATAGCGTAGGACCGGTACTGATGCAATCCGCGAATTATTTCCTGAATCCTGCGGACTACCTGCCCGACCAATACGGTTTGCTGGGGCTGTTGGACGATGCCTATCTTTGTTGCCGCTTTATGGCGGAATTGAATGCACTGTACCGATCCCACAATGGTGTGGACTTACTGGACATGTCACTGGACCAGGCCTGCTCGCCAACGGTGCGAAACCTGATCGGCCCACCGATTGACGCTCAGCTCGATGCGGCTGTGCACCAGGGTATCCAGCAGGTTCTGCAGTTGGTCAAGCTGTCGCAGATGCAGCCCATCCGCTACCAGAGCCCCGCTCACTGGGGCGTCTGGGTAGAGGGCGAAAATGCCGTGAACGTTGCAGCGGAGATCTCCAGCATCGTGACAGGGTGAGCAACTCACCTGGCAGTAAGGCTCCGGCCTCGCAGTTTGTGCCTGACATTGAGTGCCGATGCTGGCAAGCTCGGCAGCAAGCAGGCTATTGGGACATATCAGAGTGTCGGCAAACGGCAGCACAGCAGGAAGTATTCGCCAGCGCGGGCTGCTTCTGGCCAGCCTGTGTCTTGGTGCTGGCATTGCACTGGTGCCCACCCCCAGCGGACTGACCGATCAGGCGTGGTATCTGTTTGCAATTTTCGCCGCAACAATTTTTGCTGTCATCAGCGGCGGCGCGACAATACTGCTGGCCTCGCTGCTCGCGCTGGTGGTATCGGTAGTCAGTGGTACGCTGGAGCCGGATGAAGCCTATAGCGGCTTTAGCCAGGGTTTCATTTTATTGATCGTGGCTGCCTTCCTGGTGGGTCGCGGTGTGGTCAATTCCGGTCTTGGGGCGCGTATCGGTTACCTGCTGGTGCGCAGTTTCGGCCACTCATCCCTGGGCTTGGCTTACAGTATGGTAGTCACCGATGCCCTGATTGCGCCTGCCTTTCCCAGTAATACCGCGCGCTCAGGTGTCCTTTACCCTATCGTCTATTCGCTCGCGCGTAATAATGGATCCTATCCCTGGGAGGAATCCAGACTCAGGATAGGGGCTTACCTGATGTTGAACAGTATGGCCGGCATCGGGCTGTCTTCGGCGCTTTGGCTAACCGCTATGGCCGCCAACCCTGTCGGGGTGGCGATCGCCGCTGGTCGCGGCCTGGATATTGGTTTTGGCGACTGGTTCCTGGCCTCAAGCGTGCCCACGATTACAGCGATGATTGTCTTGCCCTGGCTACTATACAAGCTCTTTCCGCCAGAGATAAAGGCCACCGCTGATGCACCCGGGGAAGCCGCGGCGAAACTGCACGCACTTGGCGCGATGTCCTCCAGTGAGTGGGTTACCCTCGGCACTTTTGCCGGAATGGTGGCTGGCTGGGGCCTCTCCGGTCCGCTGGGCCTGGACCCCACCACCATTGCATTCCTTGGGCTGGCCTCGCTCATGATCGCAGGAGTATTTACCCTCGATGATATAAAATCGTCCGGGGATGCGCTGGAGACCCTGATCTGGTTTGCCATACTTTATGCCATCAGTACGGAACTGGATCGCCTGGGATTCATGCAGTATGTGGGAGACCTGCTGGGCACTCATGTCGACGGTTTCAGTTGGCCCGTTACCTATGTCAGCCTGCTGTTGATCTATACTTTTCTGCATTACCTGTTTGTCAGCCAGACGGCTCACCTGTTGGCGCTTTTCGGTATTTTCGTGGGGATTTCACAACCGGAGGTCCCGCTTGAATTGATGGTTATGATGCTGTTGCTGGCCACCAACTTCTTTTCCGTGATTACGCCCCAGGCATCCAGCGCCAATGTCATTTTTATGGGCAGTGGCTATCTTACCGGTGCCGAGGTGTATCGCTGCGGTGGGGTGATAACTGTTGTCTTTCTGACAATTTTCCTGGTGCTGGGAACGCCATGGATACTGCTTGTCCTTTGATGATGCAGCGTGTGCAGGTGTGGGATTGGCTCTGTAATGCGCTAATGAAGTCGCTATCACATGCTGTTGACCTATACTGGATCTTCCTGAGTTCCCGGGTTGATCCTGCTTATGGCTGAATTGACTGTCTATATCGATTTTAAAAGTCCCTATGCTTACCTGGCGATAGAGCCCACCCGGCGGCTGGCGGCGGAGATGCAAATTGAGATTGACTGGTATCCCTTCGTGCTGGATATACCCAGCTACCTGGGAAGTGCCAGGCTCGATAGAACGGGCAGGGTGGAACAGCAATCGCGCAGTGCGGAACAGTGGTCTGGGGTGAAATACGCCTACTACGATTGTCGCCGCTACGCCAACCTGCGCGGCCTGAGGATTCGAGGCACTGAAAAAATCTGGGATACCAACATCGCCGCCATAGGTATGTTGTGGGCAAAACGGCAGGGCTCCCAGGTATTGCAAGCCTATATTGATAAGGTATATCAGCCCTTCTGGCGGCGCGAACTGGATCTGGAGGATGTCGCCGTAGTAGAACGCGTACTGGACGAGGCTGGGGCATCAACCGCGGGATTTGCCAGGTACGCGCTCTATGAGGGCAAACAGGAGAATGATGACCTGCAGGCGGCGGCTTTCAATAGCGGCATCTTCGGAGTGCCAAGCTACGTCCTTGGTCAGGAGATGTACTTCGGCCGTGAGCATTTGCCGCGCATACGCTGGCAGCTCGGGGGTGAGCAGGGGCCCGCGCCGGATATTGCCAACACTGTATACGCTGACGATACCTTGCCTGCAGTGTCGACCCGGCGACTGGATGTGGGAATAGACCTTGCCGGTTATGAAAGCCAGGCCGCAATTGGCGCCATCAAAAAGCTTGCCGGGGAATTTGGTATAGATGTTCACTGGTATCCGATAACGGTGCGTATACCACTGCCGGCTGATGCGTCCGGTGATGGCAGCCGCAGCGCCCGGCACCGACACTACAGGAGCCAGAACTATCAACGCGACCTGGCCCGATATACCCCGCCAGAACAACACAGCGCCGAGAGCTGGGGCATACAATGGAGTGGTGACTCAGAGGTGGCTGATTGGGCCGGCGCCGGCAGACTGGGTGGCCCCACTTTTCGACTCGGCAGCGAAGTCTTTGTGGGCCGCCAGCACCTGCCCCTGATCAGGGCATTACTGCAGCGTCGGGCCTAGTGCGCGGCCCCATGGTGGTCAGCTGGCGAGGTTATCGGTTTTACGTACTCACCTGCCCGGCGCTACAGATGCTTTGAAACATCCCAGCCACGCTGTGTCAGTTGCCCGCTGGCGAAGGAGCGGGGGCTTTCTTCCAGGGTCGTCGCCATCGTGTCATTCCAGCGATTGAGATATCCAAACAGGCTGATGACGGCGACAATTTCGACACACTGTTTATCACTATAGAACTGTTGCAATGCTGCCATATGCGCCGGTTCAACCGCATTGGGGTGCATACCCGCATGCAGGGCGACTCTCAGGGCCGCGCGCTCCGCATCTGAAAATAGCTCGCTTGACTCGAACTCAAAGGCCGCCTCGATTTTTTCCTGTGAGACCCCGGCGCGCTCCGCACTGTGAGCGGTATGCGCCTGGCAGTAACGGCAGCCAGCTGCATTGCTTACAACGAACGCGATCAGTTGCTTAAGCTCTGCCGTCAGCTCGCCACCCGCGAGCACCGTACCCCCGATGCCGGCAAATGCCTGGACGAGTTCAGGCCAGTGCGCCATGGTCAGCATGCTGTTGGGTAGAAACCCCATCGATGCCTCAACCAGCTGGAATACCGGTTCCAGCTCGGTGAGTTCGTCACGGGACTTGGGCGCTATGAGAGTCATTGCAGTGCCTGTATTCAAGTTGGTTTCCAATACTGTAGCAAAGCCGCAGTGATCTCGCACAGGGCAGGCGGAATATGGCGTGTGCGCCGCGGGTGCTGAACTTTTCTCGCCAAGTGGAGTAAATCTGCTGCGAGCTCTGCTAGGATGATGCGCTGGAAACGCACATGATGTGGGATTTGTTTTTGAAAAAAATCTTAACAGTGATCGCCCTTGTCCTGCTGGTATCTTTCGCTGGATTACTTGTTTTTCTCCTGCCGGCCCACCTGCAGGTTCGCAAGGTTGAGCCGGCGCTCCCGTCTGTGGAGTCCCTGCGCGCGCTATTGCGGCTTGAAAATACGCCAACGAGAGTCAGCTTCGTTGCCAGCTCCAGTCAACGCACAGATTCATTTTATCTGGGCCATAACAGCGTGCTGGTGGAATGGGCTAACGGTGACATGGTGATGATTGATACCGGTATGGACCAGGTTGCGGCTGTTAAATTTGGCGAGCTGATACAGTCTGTGCTGGGCGGGGAACCAGTCGAGGTATACGGGAACATAGCGCGGCTATTGGGGGAGCGCATTATGCAGGTCAAGGCAGTAGGCTTCACGCACTTGCATGTCGACCACACCCAGGGCCTGTCAAGCTTCTGTGCCGCCAGGGGTGAAGGTGCCAGCCTTTTGCAGTCTGGCTACCAGCGCGACCTGCACAACTTCAATACCACGGCGGGTGCGGCACTTGTCGCCGAATCCTGCCTGGAACCAAACATATCAGACGGTAACGGCCTGATGAGCTTTGATCAGTACCCGGGGCTGTCGATATACCCCCTGGGGGGCCATACACCCGGATCTACCCTGTTTGCCGTCGCTGACGGTGAAAGACTGTTGCTGTTTTCCGGGGACATCACCAACAGTAAGGCCGACCTGATCGAGGATCGTCCCAAGCCCTTTATCTACAGCTATCTTTTGGTACCGGAGAATACTCATCGCACGGCAGTGCTTCGTGATTGGCTAAGCGAACTTGATCAGCAGGAAGGAATCGAAGTCGTTGTTTCGCACGACCTGGAGAATATGCAAGCTGTTTTGCAGCCGTTCTGAGTGGCCCGGGCGGGCCCTGCTCAGGGTGATCGGTGTCGCGCCTGCCCCTTTGGTGTACTCCTGGTTCATACGGGCCGTTGCGGCCTGTTGAGTACTTGCAATAACGGTATCGAAAATGGAGGGCGTAGAGTAGAGTTAGGTATGCAAGGTTATAAAATTATTCATCGTACCTATTACAACTTCACAGAACCCGTCTCCCTCGGGGTACACAGTTTGCGCCTGCGTCCGCGGGAAGACCACGAACTGCGGATCGAGTCCATGGAGTTGAAAATCTCACCCGAAGCAGATGTGCATTGGCACCGAGATGTGGAGGGCAACTCGGTAGCCACGGCTTCTTTCTCCCAGCCCACCCAGCAGCTGGCTATAGAGAGCGAGCTCTTCATCAGGCAATACCTGGAGAATCCGCTGGATTTTCTGGTGGCGGAGTACGCCGTCACCTACCCGTTCGACTATCAAGCTGACGACCGCGTTTTGCTGTCCCCCTATATAGACGTATCAGCTGGCGAAGACACGGCAGAGCTGGACCGCTGGATCGACGGTGTCTGGCGGCGCGGGGAGGCGATAGAGACCTATGGTTTATTGCACCGGCTTACCACTCACATATACGAAAAGATGATCTACCGGGTGCGTGAAGAGCCCGGGGTGCAATCCGCCGAAACGACACTCGTCGAGGGCACGGGTTCCTGCCGCGATTTTGCATTGCTGCTCATGGCGGCCGCCAGGCGGCTGGGTCTTGCGGCCCGCTTTGTCACCGGATATCTGCATGCACCGCTGTCTGATGCCGCCGGGGCGACTCACGCCTGGGCCGAAATTTACCTGCCAGGTGCCGGCTGGAAGGGTTTTGACCCTACTACCGGCAAGATCGTGGGGGCAGACCATATCGCGGTCGCGGTTGCACGCTTGCCGGTGTCAGTGCCACCGGTGGCCGGCTCCTTCAGGGGGGATGCAAGCTCGACACTTGAAGTGGGGGTGTGGGTAAGTCAGTGCCCATAAGAGGCCGGTTATTCCGGCAGCTGACCAGGGGCTAGGAAGCAGCGAGCAGATGTTCCACGAACCAGTCCCGGGCCGCGCCACTGGCAGCGGTGAAGTCCTCCACGTAGGCATCGAAGTGGCCGCCGTTCAATAGCAGCAGCTTTTTAGGCTGCAGAGCCTGTTCGTATGCGGCAAGCGCCTCGTCAGCCACCGTTAAATGGTCGCCGGCGGCAACGACCATCAGCAGCGGTGTCGGGCTCAGGTATTTAATATAGGCGCCGGGCTCATACTCCAGGAACATTTCCAGGGAGCGTAAGGTGACCTCATTCTTCCAGGCTGGAGCGCGCTTGGCAGCCGTTTCAGTCATCCAGTCGTAAGCGTCTTGCGTGGGTAGCGCGCAGGGTATGTTGGGATCGTTTGACACCACGGGAATCATTGCCGGCGGATTGCCCTCGAAACGCGTCTTGCGATCTTCATTGAACATGGCTTGCACCGCAGCAATGGCATCTGCGCGAATCAGGCGACGCGCATTGCGGTGCCCACTGATCAGCGGTACCTGTGATGTCACGCACTTCACGCGCCGGTCAATGGCACCGACCACCAGGGCATGTGCGCCGCTATAGCTCGAGCCCCAGACGCCGATGCGGTGCTCATCCACCTCGCTCATACTGCTGGCATAGGTGATTGCGTCCCGGTAGTCGCGAATTTGCTGCCAGGGATCGATTTCCTGGCGCGGCTCGCCGTCGCTGGCACCAAAATTCCTGTTGTCAAAGACCAGGGCTCCCAGGCCCGCCGCGGCAAAAACCTCGGCAAAGCAGTCGAGGTAGTTTTCTTTGACTGCTGAGTAACCGTGGGCCATGACCACAGCAGGCACCGGCCCGGTAACGGTATCGGGCAGGTACAGCCAGCCACGCAGCGACACTCCGTCCTCGGTTTTGAATTCAATATCACTGCGCATGTTCGCTATCTCCCTGGCCAGCCACGCTGGACGCCCGGATGAGGACTTGAAAGAGTAGCACAAGGATTCACTCCAGCAAGGACCCCCGATGAGTTTCTCAATAGAACAGTTGCTGCCGAAGACGTGCAGATCGAAACCTGCAGGGAGGCAGGCGAGCAAGGTTCCACTATGTGGCCACTCGACCCTCGGTAGTCACGTTACCAGGTCCCAGTAAGGGTTTTCGCCCAGCCGTCTTTCCAGTAGTTCGCAGAATGAACGAACCTTGGTAGACAGGTGCCGATGGCGCGGGTAGACAGCGCTTAGCGTTAATGGGTCCGGCTGGTAGTCCGTCATTATCGTGCGCAGCTGCCCGGTTTGCAGGTAGGCTCCAACGATGAAGGTAGGTAACAGTACGACGCCCTGATGATTCAGGGCCGCTTGCGCCAGAACCTCGCCGTTGTTTGACCACATGGCGCAGTTGATCGCCACCGATAGTGCCTTGCCCTGGTCGGTGAGTAACCAGCGCTCCCCGGAGCGCTGGTAGCCATAGTGTAGGCACCGATGTGCCAATAACTGATTGGGCTTTACGGGCTCTCCGGCTTCTGCAAGGTACCGGGGGGACGCGCACAGCACCATGCGGGCAGGGCAGATCTCCCGGCTAACCAGGCTGGTAGAGCTGGTAGCTGTGCTGACCCGGAGGGAAATGTCGAACCCTTCCTCGATCGGGTCTATAAAGCGATCGTTCAATGAAAGCTCGATATGCACCTCGGGGTAATCGGCCATGTACTCGCTGACAATCGCTGCCAGGTGTAGCGTGCCGAATGACATGGGTGCGTTGATGCGAAGACCGCCGCTGGGCTTTTCCTGTAGCTCCGTCACCTGGGCGATCGCCGTATCGACTTCAGCCAGAATCTGCACGCAACGCTGGTAGAACGCCTGGCCTGTCTCGGTGGCTGAAACCTGGCGAGTTGAGCGACGCAGCAGCTGGGTGCCTAACGCGTTCTCCAGTTTGACCACGTGCTTGTGGACGACCGATCTCGCCAGCCCCATTTCCCTTGCAGCCGCAGCAAAGCCACCTGCCTCTATCACACGGGCGAAGGCCCGCATGCCATCGTAGAGATCCATATCTACTGTCTCCAATAAGGATACACAATGTAATCCAAATGCCTAATTGTTATCAATATGGCAACAATAGATACTGGCTTCAATGCAACGATAAACAGGGAGGAGAACCATGCAAACCATCAGGTACAGTGACGAACGCGGAGTGGCGAACTTCGGCTGGTTGGATAGCCGGCACACATTTTCGTTTGGTCACTATCATGATCAACGCTTTATGGGATTTGGCCCCCTGCGGGTGATCAACGAGGACAAGGTGGCGCCGGCCCGTGGCTTTGATACCCATGGCCACCGCGACATGGAAATTATTTCCTATGTTATCAGTGGTGCACTTTTGCACGAGGACAGCATGGGCAACGGCTCCACAATCCGCCCCGGTGATGTGCAGCGTATGAGTGCGGGCACCGGCGTGCGCCATAGCGAATACAATGCGTCCGGCGAGGAAGAAGTGCATTTTCTCCAAATATGGATAGAGCCGGAAACCACGGGTATTGATCCGGGCTATGAACAGAAAGCGTTTCCCGATGCCGATAAAACCAATTGCCTGCGCCTGCTGGGGTCGCGCACCGGCCGCGAGGGTTCCATCACGATTCACCGCGACGTGGACCTTTACGCCGGCTTACTGGATGCGGGGGTGGGCGTGGCCCATGAATTCGCCGCCGGTCGATGTGGCTGGTTGCAGGTCGTCCAGGGCGAGGTGACCGTTGGTGGCGCAGCGTTGGCCGCAGGCGATGGTCTTGCCCTGCAGGACCCTGGATCGCTGGGGCTGGCAGCGCAGTCGAAAGCCGAGATATTGTTGTTCGACATGAGCCTATAGCGATGCGTTATTTCCAACCACGCGCTGTACCCTGCGAGAATCACATCGACGGCCCCTTTGATAGTGCCCTTTTTTTAGCTGAATAACTGGAGATACCCATGGAAAACAGACATGCAAACCCCGCCCATCCCATCAGTGACTTGTTGGTCAAGAGGCACAGCCCCTATGCATTTGATCCCGCTCGTGCGGTTCAGCAGGAAGACCTTGATTCCCTGCTCGAAGCGGCGCGCTGGACCATGTCGTCCTATAACGCCCAGCCCTGGCGCTATATTGTCGGGGTCAAGGACGATGGCTCAGATACCTGGCAGCAGATTTTCAACTGCCTGGTGGAAGGCAACCAGCCCTGGGCGATTAATGCGCCGGTACTGGTCCTGGGGCTGGTCAAAACCACATTCGATCACAACGGTAAGCATAATGCGGCGGCCGAGCACGACCTTGGGGCGGCCTCGGCCATGTTGACCATTGAGGCAGTGGCGCGAGGCCTTTGTGTACACCAGATGATTGGTATTGAGCCATCCCTCGTCGTTGAAACATTCAGCCCCGTTGATGACATCAAGCCGCTCACCGCGCTGGCAATAGGTTACGCTGGAGAGGCCAGTCACATTCCGGACGCTTATGCGCAGCGAGATGCGGCGCCCAGACAGCGGCTGCCGCTTGACGCCATAATATTGGCGTAGAAATATGCCCTGTAGCAGAGGCATGCTATAGCGGGTTACGTTGCAGTCATCCCGATTCGGTCCGGGACGCCAATTGCCGCTGGCATCGTGGCTCCTGCGAACCTAGACTTGTTGGGCAGGTAATGCCCGTCCCCGGCGCTTGCCTGCTCTTGTCATATAGTCTGGATAACAAATCCTGCAAGGAGTTAGGGATGAAGGTCATTTGCGCCATGGTCTTGATAGCGGTACTCGCCGGGTGCACCCAGGCACGTTACAGGAGTAACCAGTGCGATTCCTTTTTTTATGGTGAATACCAGACTCTGGTCGAGCCAAAGGTCATGGCTGTTGCCATACCGGCGGCAGACCCCCAGACAGCTACTCATTATAAGACGCGATGCTGGGCTAGAGCAGCCGCAGTTACCCCGCCGCCCGATATGGGCTCCCAGGAGGCTATGAGTATAGTCATAGCGGGGGTGCTCAGGGATTGTAACGAGCACAAGAATGCGAATAACTCAGGGCGCAAAGCGCAAGCACTGGACTGCCGGATAGCCGCGCGAAACTCGGTGTGGGAGCCCTGGGTAACCGAATTGCGAGCGGCCGATGCGAGGGCCAGGGGGTATAGCGGGGAGTCAGTGGGGGTCGCCGCGTCGGCAACGACTGTCGTCAATTCAGCAAATCCGATGGACACTGCAGGCACAAATGTGCGCCCCGAAAGTGCGTTGCCGAATTTTGCTTCACCACCTGTCTCTTCTGTGAGTACGCCCGCGTCCTCATCATGGGAGCAGATCGGCTCCAGTGGCGGCCAGGTTAAGCAGTTCGGTTTCAACAATGCGTTTAATTGGTGCCCCGGTCCGGGTGACCGGTGCAACAACGATCGAATTATCGGGATCCGGCATCCCCGCACAGGGCAGCTGATAGGGCGGCTTGCGATATACATGCGGCCACAGGAGGCTTCCGGAAATCGCTTGAACTATACCTTCCAGCTCAATAATGAAAGCTACTGTAAACTTGAGATGGAGACGTTTGAAATCACGCAGGATGGACAGGTGCTTGGCGCCTGGACGATGGCAGATCCTTACCTGGAGCCTGCAAGTACCCGCACCGTCTCAGAAACAGTTACATTTCTGGACGGAGCAAGCAGTAATGCCGTGGTGAGCGTCAGCGGGCTGGCCCGGGAGTGTCCGCTCTGACGTGGTCAATCCGGCTTGATGTCAGGGTGGCTTTTCGTCAACATGTATTCGGCTGCGGCGTCCACCTCGTAATCGGTAAGCCGTGACTCACCGCCCCGGGCGGGCATGATTGT
Source organism: uncultured Gammaproteobacteria bacterium (assembly GCA_963765545.1). Taxonomy (GTDB): domain Bacteria; phylum Pseudomonadota; class Gammaproteobacteria; order Pseudomonadales; family Halieaceae; genus JARRPM01. The sequence continues at coordinate 279,583 of CAVXWW010000009.1, forward strand.
GTAGCCTTTCTCCGCATGCTCGAACAGTATCGCCTCCCAGAGGTCGGATCGGGACTCCCAGTCCCCGGTCTGTCCGGTGATCGGCGCACCATCGAGGCCGGTGTCGTGGCAGCGGGCGCAGGCCTCCCGGTAGATCTCTTCACCTTCTTCCAGTCGGTCCGAAGTGAGAGCGGAAACACTGCAAGCTGTTAAGCAAGCTGCCAGGTAAATATGGAGCCTCATTCCCACACCCCCTTAGATTAAACGCTAGCTGAATAAGAAGTATGGCCTTATTAGTAAGATTGCGCCATGACGCAGATCAGTGCAGGACAGGGGTTAGGTGTAAAGGGCTATGCAAGGAACGGGAGCTTGAGCTTATCTAGCCTTTTGTTTATTCGAACTTGCGCAGGCGCTGGGCCAGTATCAGGAAGCCCAGAGTGGAAAGGCCGGCGGAAGCAAAGATCATGCACATCACCATGATCTGGTAGCGGGCGGCGATGAAGGGAGAGACGCCGGAGAGAATCTGGCCTGTCATCATGCCGGGAAGTGATACCAGGCCCACCGCAAACAGGGAGTTGATCACCGGGATCATCCCGGCATGAAAAGCGATGTTCCGCGCCTTGATGAACTCATGGCCGTTGGCCAGCTCTGACTCGATACGCTCCGCGGCGAGGCTGACGCTGGTCATCGAGTTGGCAAAGGTCATGCCCGCCAATGGAATGACGTAACGCGGCTCAAACCAGTTGCCCAGTTTGAGCACTCCCTGGGTAACCAGTGCCAGCGTAAGCCCACCTCCCACGCCCACCGAGACCAGTGCGATGGGATAGAGGGAAATACGCCGCCCGGGGATAGTGTTCAAAGCGATCCAGGAGGAGACTATCGCCATCACCAGTATGACTCCCAGCACTACCAGGCCCGACTCTGAATCGAAGATGTAAACCAGTACATAGCCAATCAGCATCAACTGCACCAGCATGCGAACAACTGCCCAGCTCGCTTTGCCGGCCTCAAGGCGCCAATGCCACATGATTCCGATCACGAAGACGACCGGTAGGAAGGCGATGGCCAGGTGAAACAGGTCTATGGTTTCAAGAGTCATTCAGCCAGTGTCTCCGCCACAATGGACCGGTGCAAGGGGTGTGCAATAGCAAGTAAGATGATGCCATCGCCAGCGCCTGGCCGCTGTCTGTTAATCGCGGCCTCTACAACTTAACATCAGGACGCGTACTGCATGGCAATCGCGGTTAACCTGTCGGCCTGTTTCTCCATACGCAGCAGGGCGCTCAGCACAAGATCGACCTGGCTGGAGCCGATGGCGCGCTGGCGGGTATCCTGCAGCCCCACGGCCCTGCCCACGTTGTACAGCAACCAGCTGACCCAGGCCCCCTGAATCGCGTCAGACGCTGCCGGTATCATATCTTCGACGATGAGGCCGCCTGCATCCACGTAGGCTCGCAAAATGGTCGTGAAAGGGCGTGCGTCAAAGTTAGCGGTGATGCCCCCCCAGTCCAGGGCCTCCAGTAACAGCTCGTACGTCGGGTTCAGGCGCCGGGCGGATTCCCAGTCGATCAGCAGCGGCTCTCCTGCTTCGTCCCACAGGATATTCTTGTGATCCAGGTCGCCGTGGCTGATCACCTGGTGTGTCTCAAGGCGCTTGAGCGCCGGGGCGTGTAACGCGACGATTCGCAATATGTCTTCCAGCCGGTCTTCGAGAATATCGCTGTAACGCACATTGCGTTGTTTGGCCAGCTGCACCAGGTCTATCACCCGCTCGGCAGTCACCGGGAAGGACGGCACATCCAGCAGCTCGGGCACCTTGATATTACTGCGATGCATATGGGCAAGTGTGCTGGCGACAACAATCGCGTGACGCTCCTCGACGCCATTTCTATGGCAGGCGGTGGCGTTGGTCCAGGGATAGACAAGGTATCCAACACCGTCCAGCAAGTGCAGGTGTTGTCTGTCCACGGGCAGCGAGTAAAGTGCGGGAATGTCGTAGCGGGAAAACTCGATGGCGGTGACTTCGCTGGCATTCATTTGCGCCACGGTGGCCGCGTCTTGCATATCCATATCATCCGCCAGCTGCTTGACAGCAAAGCATCCGGTTTGTGTTTCCAGCCGCCACATACAGTGATGAAAACCACCGGGTACCCGGCTCAGTTCTCCGCGACAAGCGCCCAGGTCCAGCAGGCTGCAAAGTCGCTCGATGTGTTCCGGGTTGTCGGCTAGAGCCTTGGTCATTGGAGGGCATCCTGGATAGTATCGCTGCGGCACAGCGCCTGCTTGCACGGACAGATTGCCGCTCCGTGGCTGTTACAGGTCACCGCTGTAAAAAGCGAATCATCTGACCTTGCTGTCGGCGTATACGTTCTTGCTAAGCACCCGGCACAACTACTGGCAATGTCTCCAAGCGTCACAATGTGCCCCGACTGTGTCTGAAATTGCCTCTATCCTGACAATAGACTGGTTGGCGGTCAACCGGGTAACAGCCAGCTACCGGCTCTGCCGCAGCACGCTGGACACTCTTGTAATTTAGGGGCTAAGGTAGCGTCACTTGGAAATAGCTCGTTTAGGGCCGCTGGATTGCATCGGTATTCGTCACTGGCCCGAATCCTTCCCGGGGAACTATCGACCGGGTCATGCGGCTGCAGCCAGCGAGGAAATTGAGAATGAAATACACAGAGATCAGCTATTCGACAGCCGGGCGCATAGCTACCATCAAGCTTGATAGACCGGAAAGACTCAACGCGATTTCCATGGGGATGCCGGCCGAAATTGCCGCGGCTGTGGAGCAGGCAAATCGCGATGACAGTATTCACGTGATAGTGCTGACAGGAGAGGGGAGGGCGTTCTGCAGTGGCTACGACCTGATTGATTTCGCCCAGGAAGAGGGCGAGAAACCCGGATCACAGCTGGGGGACAGTCACGGCGGGCCGTGGGATCCCATGCTGGATTTTTATGGCATGTACCAGAATACCCAGGACTTCATGTCCTTGTGGAAGAGCTATAAACCTACCATCGCGAAGGTGCATGGCCCAGCGGTAGCTGGTGGCAGCGATATCGCTCTTTCCTGTGATCTTGTGGTGATGGCCGATGAAGCCGTTATTGGTTATCCGCCGGCGCGAGTGTGGGGCTGCCCCACGACCGCGATGTGGGTATATCGTCTGGGTGCTGAAAAGGCGAAGCGTATGCTGTTCACCGGGGACCTGATTACCGGGCCGGAGGCGGTTGAGCTGGGGCTGGTGCTGGAGTCCGTGGAGTTGTCGGAGCTGGATGACCGGGTGGAGGCGTTGGCCCAGCGCATGGCCGGTGTGCCCAAAAACCAGCTGATGATGCAGAAGCTGATGATCAACCAGGCGTACGAAAACATGGGGCTCAACAATACGCAAATGTTCGCCACGCTGTTTGACGGGATGACCCGCCATAGCCCTGAGGGAGTCTGGTTCAAGGAGCTGGCGGAAAGGAATGGTTTCAAGCAGGCGGTAAAGGAAAGAGATTCGGGCCAGGCACTTGCCGACGGGGTGAGCAGGCCCTTGTCGCCCTATCCCGGATCGAGATGACAGTCGTATCCCGATGCTTGTTGCATTATCCATGCGCGCTGATGGCGGAGCGGGTCTGCCTGCGCGGGGAAGCCGATGACTAGCAGCGACCAGCCAGGTTACGAAAAACTGAATGAACAGGCGCTGCAACACTATGCCAGGGGCGAAGTAGAGCTCGCTGCGGTGCATTGGCGACGCGCGCTGGCGTTTTCCCCCGAGCATCCTGATATGAATATATACCTCGCGGCGGCGCTGCGCAGCATGGGGGATAACGACGGGGCCGCAATGCATTACGAGAAAGCCCTGCAGTTGCAGCCTGACACGCCGCTTGTGCATTACAATCTTGGCAATATTCGCCAGGATCAGGGCGCATTGGAAGCAGCTGCAGCGTGCTACCTGAAAGCCCTGAAGCTGCAACCGGATTTCGCCCTGGCGGCCTACAACCTGGCCAACGTATACCGGGACCAGGGGCGTCTGCGCGATTCGATAGAGTACTACCGCAAGTCAATCTCCAGTGATCCCGGGCATGCCGCCAGCTATAACAATCTGGGCAACGCATTGAAGCACCAGGGTGCGCTGGAGCAGGCTATCGCCTGTTACGAAAAAGCACTGCACTACCAGCCGGACTATCCCGATGCGCAGTACAATCTGGGCAACGCCTTCTATGAGATGCAGGACTTTGTCCGGGCCATGACCTGGTTCGACCGGGCGGGTATACGCGACGCCGCTTCGCGAGCACTCTACTGCAGTTACCGAAACGAACAATTCGATGACTTTCGAGCACGCCTTAAAGTCCTGCTGAAGCAGACGGCTCACCACTCACCCCAGGTCGCCACCCTGGTGGCCCATCATGCGGTCAATTTCCATACCGATAACAACTATGACTTCTGTCCTCGACCATTCGATTTTGTCTACCACGAATCCTTGCCCGAACTGGCGGCGGCTGAGTCGCCATTGAGACTGGCCTTGCTGCAAGACATCAACCTGGCGGCGATTGACGAGCGAGAGCAGGGCCGCCTGCACCATGGCCTGCAATCCTCCGGCAATCTCTTTTATCGTGATGAAGCGTCTTTCAGAGCTTTGGCAGACATGGTGCGCGACCACTTCAGTCGCTATCTGAGCCGCTACAGAAATGCCGATTGCGAGTTGATTCATGCCTTCCCGCGGGCCAGGGAGTTCGAGAGCTCATGGTATATCCGCATGCACCAGGGCGGGCACCTGACATCTCATATCCATGAGTCGGGCTGGATCAGTGGAGCTGTCTATCTCACATTGCCTCACCGCCCTGAGGGTTCTCAGGAAGGTTGCTTCGAATTGAGCGTACACGGGGATAACTATCCTGTGGTGGTTGGGGCCGGAGAGTTCTTCAGCCAGGTTTTGCCGCTGACGGTGGGTGACATCGTGTTGTTCCCCGCCAGTTTGTTCCACCGGACTGTGCCTTACCAGGCCGATGAAGAAAGGGTCTGCATCGCATTTGACTTGAAGCCAGGCAAGCCGGTTGACTCCGGTCCTCGGAGATAAGTCGGATGTACGAACCCAGTGCACTGTCGCTGCTGCCCCCACTGCTGGCGATTGTGCTCGCCATCAGTACACGGCAGGTCATATTGTCGCTTGGTGGTGGAATCTGGCTGGGCTATTGCCTGTTGCTGCAGACCAACCCCGTGACCGGCCTGGCGGCAAGCATTGAGGGCGTGATTGCCGTATTCCAGGACGCGGGTAATACCAAAGTGATTATCTTTACCCTGTTGGTCGGGGGGTTGTTGGCAACCATGGAAAGCACGGGGGGCGTCAAGGGCTTTGTGCGCTGGCTGGAAGGTCTGCACTGGGTAGATAGCCCGCGCCGCGCGCAGTTCATGGCCTGGGGTATCGGCATTGTGATCTTTGTCGAATCCAACATTACCCTGTTGGTGGCTGGCGCCGTATCGCGTCCGATCTTTGATCGTTTGCGCATTTCCCGCGAGAAACTGGCCTATCTTATCGATTCGACCTCAGCGCCGATTTGTATTCTGATTCCATTCAATGCCTGGGGGGCATTCAATCTGGGCCTGATTGCCAATACAGGTGAAAGCAATGCCCTTGAAGTGTTCTTCATGGCTATTCCACTCAACTTGTACGCTATCACCGCAGTGGCATTGGCCGCTTTCAGTATTGTCAGCACGCGGGATATCGGTCCCATGCGCGCCGCCGCAACACGTACCCGCGACGGCAAAATGCTATGGCCTAACGCCTCGCCCATGGTGGATCCGGCACTGTTGCGGCAGGAGTCGGACAGCAGCACGGTGCCTCGCGCTGCAAATATGATACTGCCGGTTATCACTATGGTGATGGCCATGCCAATATCCCTTCTTATTACCGGTGGCGGCGATATCAGGGCCGGCTCCGGCTCAACGAGTGTGCTGTGGGCAGTCTTGTGCGCTCTGCTGGTGAACTGGTTGTGTGTACTGGGCGCGCGCAGTCATAGTGTCACCCAGCTTACCGATATCTTTTTCAAGGGCGTTGGCGGCCTGGTGCCCGTGGCCGTAATCCTGTTGTTATCCATGGCGCTAGGCACTGTGTCCTCTGCCTTGCAAGGAGGCCAGTACCTGGCCGGTGTGATCGGTGACAGTTCCTCGCCGGCCATGCTGTTGCCCGTACTGTTTTTGATATCTGCGGCGATTTCTTTTGCTATCGGCTCAAGCTGGGGCACGTTCGCCATTATGATTCCCATCGCCCTGCCCATCGCTACCGCACTGGGCTTCCCGGCGGCGCCATTTCTTGCAGCGGTATTGTCGGGCGCCATCTTTGGTGATCACGCGTCTCCGATCAGCGATACCACCATTGTCGCGTCCATGGCAGCGGCTACCGACCATATCGACCATGTGCGTACCCAGTTGCCCTATGCGCTGATTGCCGGAGGTATTTCGATGGCCGGATTTGTCCTGATGGGGCTGGTTGTATCAGCCTGACGGGCTACGGTTACCATATGGGCCGCAAAGGTCGGCGTTTAGTCCGGAGTTGATTGGTAGACCTGCTTTCCGGCGACGTAGGTGGCCAGTACCTTGTTTTTCCATATATCTGCCTCAGGTACTGCGAAATAATCGTCTCGCACCAGGATGAAATCAGCGTAGTACCCGGGCAACAGTTTGCCCAGTACGTCTTCCTGGTGCGCGGCATAGGCCGCGTATTCGGTAAACAAGCTCAGTGCGACCTCCCTGGAAAGGCGTTCCTGTGGCAGCCATCCGTCGGTCGGCCTATCCTCGTGATCCTGACGCGTTACCGCCGCGTGTAAGCCGAAAAACGGGTTGGGCGACTCCACCGGGAAGTCGGAGCCTCCAGCCAGGTTGGCACCACTATCCAGCAGTTTCTTCCAGGCATACGCGCCAGTGAGCCGGTCATCTCCCAGCCGGTCTCCCGCCATATTCATGTCACTGGTTGCATGGGTAGGCTGTATGGAGGCGATAAAGCCACCTGCAGCGACCCGCTGAATATCGTCGGGCCGGAAAACCTGGGCATGCTCAATGCGGTGTCTTTGTCCTTCAGCATCATACTTCGTGACCAGGCGTTCGTAGTAATCCAGTACCCGGTCGTTGGCAAGATCACCGATCGCGTGGGTATTGACCTGGTAGCCGGCTTCCATGGCCCGACTGATATGGTGTTCCAGCTCATTATCACTCAGCAGCAGCAGACCCTTTTGGCCTGGCGCATCGCTATAGTCCTCGAACAGGGCGGCGCCGCGTGAACCGAGAGCGCCATCTGCTGAAATTTTGACACTGCGGATATCCAGCATGTGCTCGGGGTCGATGATGGGACCCTGCTCCAGGTACTTGTCATTTTCAGGATCCAGGACAAATAGCATGGCGTAAATTCGGATTGGCATTGAATCGGAGTCATTGAGCTGCTGGAAAACCCGGACAAACTGTGACCTGGATTCAGCATCGTGTACGCTGGTCAAGCCGTAAGCTGCCAGGTTCTCCATGGCGCCATGCAATCTCGCCGACATCTCGGTGTCTGTGGCAGTCGGGACTACTTTGTTAACAAGGCCCATTGCGTTGTCAATAAGAATACCTGTGGCATTCCCCTGGGCGTCGCGATAGATCTGGCCGCCTGGCGGATCAGGCGTATCCTTGTCGATACCGGCTTTTTTCAATACTGCCGAGTTAACCCAATAGGCATGGCCATCGACGCGCTTTAGTGCGATAAATTTATCTGCGCCAAGTGCATCCAGCGATTCTCGTGTGGGAAAGGCTTTGTCAGCCCACAAGACCTGGTTCCAGCCGCGCCCCTGAATCCACTGCTGCCCGGGTTGTGTCTCTATATAGGACTCTATCCGCTGAACGGCCTCTGCCTCGCTTTCAGCCCCGACCAGGTTGGTCGATTCGAGCAGCAAGCCAAGATTGTGCACATGTCCGTGGGCATCTGTCAGTCCAGGTAGCAATGTGGCGCCCTTCCCGTTTACTCGAGTTTCAGCCTTGCTGGCACGCGCCGCCTCTGCGTTACTATATAAACGGGTGACGCGGCCCTGATCAAACTCAAGCCCGGCAAAACGCACCTGTTCGCCGTCGTTCATGGTATAGCCGTTGATATTGTGCACCAGCGTACTTGCGCTGGTGGCAAAAGACAGCATCAAGAGCGTGCTGGAGATCGCATTTTTTATCATAGTTCCGGGTATCCGTGTTGAATCTGGCAGACCTGTTGTGGCGCTAACAGTAATGACATCACACCATGTTAACCAGCTTGTTCAGAATTATCACGAAGAGTCACTAGGGTGGACATGTTTGTATCGCAAGTACATGGTGTTCGAACGTTAAATACACACTAATAGTAGTGTTATAGGTGCAAGCAGTGCTTGCGTGCATGTAAATATTAACATTTATATCTAGAGAGATTAGAAACCCCCGAGGTTAGTCTCATGCTTGTCGCACATAATTCCGATAAAAGTTCAAAAAGTTGTGACACACCGCTGCTGACATAGTGCGCCTCAACTGTCACGAGTGCAGCAGGTACCGTGGCTAATAAAATCTCTGGGGAGAAAAAAATGAAGTCCTTTACACCAACAAGAATGGCGATGGCCATTTCAGCACAGCTTGCTCTGACAGCAGGCTATGCACCTACCGCGTTTGCGCAGGATGTGAGCGAACTTGAAGAGGTGGTAGTTACTGGCTCTCGCGCTGCACCTCGTTCGGTCTATGATTCTGCAGCGCCAATCGATGTGATCAGTGGCGAGGACTTTCGCAATCAGGGGGGTAATGACATGGCGGACCTGATCCGCAACGTTGTACCTTCCTACAACGTTAACGCACAACCTATCAGTGACGCCGCCTCAGTCATTCGGCCGGCTAACATGCGCGGCCTCGCACCCGATCACACACTGGTATTGATAAATGGTAAGCGCCGTCACCGTGCTTCAGTCATCACTTGGCTGGGTAATGGTGTTTCTGACGGCGCCCAGGGCCCGGATATCTCCCCGATCCCGGCTATAGCCGTCAAGCAGGTTGAAGTGCTGCGTGACGGTGCATCGGCCCAGTACGGTTCCGATGCCATTGCCGGTGTAATGAACTTCATCCTCAAGGATTACAACGAAGGTGGGATTGTCGAAGTCAAGTATGGTGAGTACAGCGAGGATAGCGAAAACAACTATGCTGTCGCCGGTAACATTGGCCTACCAATCACCCAGGACGGCTTTTTCAACGCCAGCTTTGAGTATGGTGAGGCCGATGCCACCGACCGCTCTGTGCAGCGCGACGATGCCGCAGCCTTGATAGCCGGCGGAAATACCGCGGTGAAGAACCCGGCCCAGATCTGGGGTAGCCCGGAAGTCAACGACGATATCAAGACTATCTTCAATATGGCTGTCTCGGTTGGCGACGACGCTGAGATTTACGCTTTCGGTAACTACGCTTATAAGGAAGTGGATGGTGGTTTCTATTTTCGTAATCCGGATACTCGCGCCGGAGTTTTCTCCAATGACAGTGGCGAAACGCGACTGGTAGGTGACATCACGGGTGATATGTCTGGCGACTGCCCGGTAGTCCCGGTGGGTGATGAGGCGGCGCTAGAGGCTATCATCGCCGATCCCGACTGTTTCGTTTTCAACGGCCGGTTTCCAGGCGGTTTCACCCCGCGATTTGGTGCTGACGTAAAAGACGCCTCGTTGTTTGCAGGTACCCGCGGCAATATAAACAGCCAACTGCATTATGATGTCAGCGCCAGTTTTGGCTGGAACGACTCTGACTTCTTTATCTATAACACAGTGAACTCGTCACTCGGACCCAATACGCCAACGTCATTCGATCCCGGTGACTACACCCAGACCGAGTACAACTTCAATATCGATCTGAATTACTCGCTTCCCGTTGACTTCTTTGCCTCCGACCTGAACATTGCCGGCGGTTTTGAATTGCGCTCCGAGGAGTTTGAGATTACCGCAGGCCAGACCGAATCCTGGGACTTCGGGCCGCTTGCGGACCAGGGTTTCAGTGCCGGTTCCAACGGCTTTCCGGGTTTCTCTCCGCAGATTGCGGGCGACTGGGACAGGACGAACACAGCCCTTTACCTGGATCTTGAAACCGACGTCACCGAGCGCTGGCTGGTTGGCGCCGCGGTTCGCTGGGAGGACTATGATGACTTTGGCAGCACGGTCAACGGCAAGTTTTCTACCCACTTCAGCGTAGTTGACTGGTTTGGCATACGCGGTACCGTCAGCACCGGTTTCCGTGCCCCCACACCGGGCCAGCAGAACGCTTCCAATACCTCTACCGTATTTGAAAATGGTGCGCTGGTTAACCAGGGTGTGATTCCACCTAACTCCATCGTTGCTCAGCAGCGAGGCGGTAAGGAACTGAAGGAAGAGGAATCCACGAACTACAGCGCCGGTATGGTTTTCCAGTGGGAAAATCTGGGTATTACCATCGATTACTACAAGATCGAAGTGGACGACCGGATCGCTGTATCACAGCAGTTTGAGTTGACCGATCAAGAGCGGGAGGACCTGATCGATGCGGGCTTCACCAGCGCGGGCAATATCAGCAGCTTTTCTTTCTTCGTGAATGATTTTGACACTACTTCGGAAGGTTTTGATGTTGTTGCCACCTATTCAGCGCAGCTCTTTGGCGGTGATACGGACTTCAACCTCGCCTATAACCACAACGAAACCACCGTAGACAGCTTTGATCCAGAGACCATTGACCAGAATCGCATCAATGAGCTGGAAAATGGCTTGCCGGAGAATCGTGTCAATGTTGGGGCGACCCAGCTGTGGGACAACTGGCGCTTTACCTTACGCTCCAACTGGACCGACGAGTGGTTCGACTCTGAAGATGCCGCAACCTATGACGGGTACTGGACTGCTGATGCTGAAGTGGCTTACAGCTTCGACAATGGCCTGACTATCATGGGTGGCGGTCAGAACTTCACCGATGAAACTCCTGACAAGAACAAGGGGGCAGCTGCCGGCGTAGGTAACAAGTACAGCCAGTTCGCACCTTTGGGCTTCAATGGCGCATTCTGGTACGCACGGGTATCCTACGAATTCTGATTTAGGGATTTGTGGTTGTGAAAAGGGGCTCTTCAGAGCCCCTTTTTTTTGGCTGGTCTTATGTGCATGTACTTGTCTTTCCTTGGCTGGGTTCGGTCCAGCGGTTCCGGGCGGGAAAGTATTTCCCAGTCGCTCCACGTGATTCGCTTGATGAGAAACACTTTCCCGCCCGGAACCTCGTTGGGTGCCTGTCCCTTCTTGCCCTTTCGGTGCTTCACGATGCAAGGGGTCGTGTGCCCGTCTATCTTTGGCTGGGTCCGGTCCAGCGGTCCCGGGCGAGAAAGTATTTCCCAGTCGCTCCACGTGATTCGCTTGATGAGAAACACTTTCCCACCCGGGACCTCGTTGGGTGCTTGTCCCTTTGCATTTGAGGCGTCTATCATGAGCCTTTCTGTGGCTCATTATTCCTTTATTTCCCGTTCGGAGCCCCACGATACGAGGGGCCGGGTGTAAGCAGGTTTTCCACCAAGCGAATAACGTGGAGCGACTGGGGAACCTGCTTGCGCCCGGACCCGCTAGCGATAACAAAACCCAGAAACCCAGAAACCCAGAAACCCAGAAACCCAGAAACCCAGAAACCCAGAAAAATGCTCCCACAAACTCATATCGACGCCAACGTGGCCGACTATTGCATAGCAGCGGCCTGATCCTGGCACCGCGATCTTAAGTATTAGTGGCCGAACGCATCACAGGTCTGGGTTTAGGTATTGTTGTGCAAAGGAAGTCAGCTCATCGACATCGAAGAGCTTCAGGCCCAACTGGTGAAAGGCATTTAGCTCTTCCTCACCGGGAAAACTGAAATAATTTCCGCCCGGGGGCTGGGGTCGCCGATCAAGTGGCAGGCCGCTCCCAAGCCGATCCACGCAGCGCAGTAGTAAGTCGCAGGCCGCCGGGTACAGGTTCAGCACATGCCAGAGGTAAGAGTGTTCCGGGTTTACCGTGAGGCTGGTGGTGCCGATGATGTCACCGGTATCGATACCGGAATCGGAGATATAGTGCACGGTGGTACCAATGTGCTTTTCGCCGTTGAGCATTGCTCTAAAGGTAGCCATAACGCCGCGGTAATCCGGCAACAAGCCCGAGTGCAGGTTGATGACCCCCAACTTTGGAAGTGCTATTGCCTGCTCTCGCAAGATACCGCCGTAGCGGATACTCAGGATCAGGTCGGCCTCGCAGCTGGCGAGCTCAGCCAGGCTCTCCTCGCTGTTGATGCGGTTGAGTGTACTGACAGTTTGGTCAGTGTAGCGGGACAGGTGCTGAAAGCTTAGCAGCGCTCCGTGCGGCTGGCCCTTGTCCAGTGCAGGAAACAAGAGATCCCTGAACAGGGTCTGCTCCAGGAACCTGAGCACAGCAAGCTCAGGTGACAGTTCTTTTTGTGCCCCCACCTTACTGGACAGGTATACCCGCAGCTGGTGCTTGCCCGCCAGCCGGGGCAGCAGCTGGTTGAGCGCGAAATTGCCGGCCAGGTCCTGGTTGACGAGCAGGCAAATCTTCACGGCCGCAGGTCCAGTTGCATCACCCGGTCTGTTTGTTCGTCGGTACCCAGCCAGAAGGTGTGTGTTCCGACTTCGACGAAGCCTTGACGTCGGTAAAACGCGATCGCGTTTTCATTGTGCTCCCAGACCCCTAGCCAGAGTGTTCTGTAGCCCTCCTCTCTAGCCATTCTTATACAGCTTTGCAGCAGCATGAGGCCGATTCCCATGCCGATAAAATCCGGCAAAGCATAGATGCGCTGCAACTCCACGGCGTGAGTGCCTGTGACGCAGCCCTGGGCAACACCGCGATAGAGTTTGGCGTAGCCCGCCGGTGAGCCGTTCTTCTGTGCGCAAAAAAATGTGGCGGCGCTATCTGCCAGTTCATCCCGGACGGTCTCTGGCGCAAAGGCTTTTGAGACATACAGCGCCATATTCTCAGCGGTATTGCTGGCTGCGAAAGTAGCTATAAAGGTGGTGCGAGCAAGGGCAGCGATTTCTTCGGCGTCACAGGCTGAAGCGATAAGGATATCAACACCCAAGAGTGCGCATCCTTTCATGGCGAACACGGCCGATTAGCCTGAGTACGCAAGCGCAATTCAGTAGGGTCTTATGCTGCATATGAGTGTGCTGACAATTTGACTACGGGCTTGCTAGAGTCCGGTTATGTACACGGGTAAATACCAGAACCGAGCCTAGCAGATATTCAGTTTGGCTCCAAACTCGACTGAATAATCACCGGGGCGACAACTTCGTGTCGCCAGTCAAATGTCAAATTTGCACTGCCCTTCTGTGACATTGAGGGAAAGTGGGATGAGGTGCAGAGAGCCTGAATCAGTTTAACGCGAGGCTGATAGCCCATGAGCCGGACAGAACAACGCCGAAGGAGCCAATGGTCGCCACAGACGCCGCTATGACGCCGCCCATAGGGTCCTGAATCCATTGGCCGAAACGTTCCAGTCGCGATGGTGATGAAGGCTGTATAGTTGCTGGCGCTGTCGAAGACTGTTCGGGTTTCATATAGTTTGCTCGTCTGGTTGTGGAATGAGTGCTTGCTGGAGCACGTACTATAAAGAGGCCTGCCGCAGGAACAAGACTGTTTTAGCTGAGTAACTCATCGGCCAAACTGAATGGACGCGCGGCAGTCAGTCATCGGCCAAATGCCAGGAGGCATGCAGCGCGAGTATAACGGCAGTTTATACTGCGCCAGCGATGGGCGGGTTAGCCCCCCGACTGTGAGCGCCACTGCTGTGGTGCCCAGGTGATGATTGCATCGGCATCTTCCTGTAACAGGAAGCCCGCCGCGACAGCGGAATTGGTCGCCTCGGTCACCGCGGCCACATAGCCGGCCTCGTCCATATAGAGGGTGGACATTTGTGCGGCGGTGAATAGCGAGGTGGTGCCAAACAAAAAGCAGAAACTGTCGCCGAGGTTGGCTTCACCCAGCAAAACTGCCGAGGCAGCATCGACATAGGGCGTGCGAATGCCGCCTCGCACGTTGCCTAAATCGTCAAAGAGATACTCTGTTTGGGTGTCATTCAGTTTCAGTCGTGGTGAGACTGGTGGCGGCTCGCCGCCAGCCACCCAGGCATTCAGCGCGCGCACGGCAGCGTTGAACACGTAGTGCTGTGGGCCATTGTTCATGGGCTTCTCACAGTTGAGAAAACCCAGTATCGATGTCTCCTCAATGACCGAGGCAAACACCGGATCGCCCACCGCGTCGTCTCGCCCGGAAATGAACGTGTAGTAGTCACCGTGTGCGGTCCCAGCCACTTCCCAGGTGCGAATGAGGTCAGTGTCGGGCTGGCGAGCGGCGGCGTAACCCAGCAGCAACACATCAGTTTCAGTCTCGAAGGTCATCACCGGTACGTTCAAGTCGGTGCGAATCAGTGGCGCATCGGGGGTTGGAATTGGCACCTGTGGGCTCTGGGCAAGAGGCGAACTGCCATCGCCCCGGCTGTGGATCATATAGCCGTCAAAGGTGTTGTACAGTGGGTGTATGGCGTTTACATAGGTGACCAGCCTGCTGGCAGACTGGGATTCCCCGAACGCGATCAGTCGCTGTGCAGTCAAGCCGTCCAGCGGGTCTATACCCTCGGGGTTGCGAATCGCCTGTGCGGCCTGGGAAAACATGTCGTAGGAAAAGCTGTCTCCCGGATGTTCCAGTGAGCCGTATCGCTCGGGGTTTACTGCTTTGAGGTACAGTGGGAGCGGCAAGCCGCCACTGGGATTACCCTCGATACCGACAATTTGGGCAGAAACGCCAACCCACACCGCCCCGCCGCGACGCATCTCCAGCTGGCCGGTACCCCAGCTGGGTGGCGTCTCAAAGCCGGCAGTCACGTTCAGCCATTCAACGAGCACGTCGCCGCTGAAATCCTCCGGGTTAATCGGACGCTTGACGACTATTCGGGTTCTGTAACGTGCCTCCTCGCCGGCTTCCACAGCCCAGTCACCATCCATGGTCAACTCGCTGATATTGGTGTAGGCGCTTGCAGTACCCTCGAGGAAGTACTCGGACTGCCGGTATCCGACGTCCTCCAGATCAAAGTTTTCCGCGAGTAGACTGATATCGCCCGCATCAGGCGGCAGTGACATGACCGGATTGGGAACTGGTAAATATCCCGGCCCAACGGGCTCGCCGTTGTAGTTGTTATTGTCAGAACAAGCCGCCAGGCCGGTGCACAGAATCAGCGTGCAAAGTGCCCGCCGGGTTTTGGGAAAATATTGGTCCATTGTTTGCTGCCGATTTATTCGAGTTGACATGAACCATACTGATCTTCGGAGTCAGCTGTCGAGTGTGCATTGAATAGTTAGTTGGACTGATCTGGTATATTGGCCAATGAAGATCGAAAATATGACGTTGATGCCTTCCCACGCTCCTGAGCCCCGCGCCAGTGGGGTCCAGGCCCTGAGAGACTGCCAATGAATGAGTTTTATCCCGATATTGAGCCCTACAATCACTTTCTACTGGAGGTTGATCACCAGCATCGGCTTTACGTGGAGGAATGTGGCAACCCCGAGGGACAACCCGTGCTGTTCATTCATGGCGGCCCGGGATCCGGTTGTTCAACCAGAGACCGGCGTTTCTTTGATCCGAAGAGATATCGCATAGTTCTGTTCGACCAGCGTGGATGTGGCCGCTCTTTGCCGCATGGCTGCCTGGACGATAATGAAACAGAGTCTCTGGTTGAAGATATAGAGCGGATCAGGACCCACCTGAAGATTGAGGGCTGGCATGTGTTTGGCGGTTCATGGGGGTCTACCCTGGCGCTGGTGTATGCCCAGGCCTGGCCGGGCAGGGTTGCCAGCCTGGTATTGCGCGGGATCTTTCTCGCCCGGCCTGACGACACCGGGTGGACATTCACCGGTGGCGGGGCAGCACGTATTTTTCCCGACTATTGGCAGGAATACCTGAGTGCGCTGCCGCCGGGGCAGTCACAGTCCTCTATCGACCTCGCATACGAAATCATGACCGGTGGTGACAAGGCAGCGGCCCTGAAGTTGGCCAGGGCCTGGAGCACCTGGGAGATGCGGTGTTGTACCCTGGTGCCAGACAAGTCGTTTGTCGAGGCCGCCACGAATGATGCATCGAGTTGGACCCTGGCGCGTCATGAAGCGCACTTTATGATCCACGACTTCTTCCTGGCGCCGAACCAGATCCTGGAAAACTGCGGTGCTATCGCCGAAATTCCCACCATCATTGTCCATGGGCGTTACGATATTGTTTGCCCCTTCGATAACGCCTGGTCTTTGCATCAGCAGTTGATGAATTCAGAGCTGGTCGTGAGTGAGACTGCCGGTCACGCCTCTTCGGAGGCCGAAACCAGGCATCACCTGATCGCGGCGACCCGGAAGATGCTGACGCTAGCCTGAATCGGACATTCTTGCCCAGTGAAAGGGATAAAGCGGTAGTTATGTCTCCCTCGGTTCAGGTCCGGGTCGGTTTCCAACGCCATCGAATTTGGAGTATCGTGATCGCTCTGAGTGTGTCCAGTGCATGTGGTTTCCGGCGTGAAAGAAACCTCAGCAATCGCGAACATTGTTAAGCAGTTACTTATAAAGCCGTGGGTTAAACGAAAAAATGTCCTCTTCAATTCCCGAACTTCTACAGTCTGGACTGGAACTACACCGATCCGGTCGGCTGCAGGAAGCAGAGCCCTATTACCAGGCTATCCTCAAGCAACAACCGCAACATCCTGATGCCTTGCATCTACTGGGTGTCATTGCACACCAGGTAGGAAAAAATGAACTCGCAGTAGACCTTATTCAAAAAGCGATAAAGTTCAATCCGGATTCCCCGGATTTCTATGTCACCTGTGCAGAAGCGTACCGCGCCTTGGGCAAGCACCAGCTTGCAATCGACTGTCTCCAGCAAGCGCTGTCAAAAAAATCCGATTTTGCGGGGGCTCATCTCAATCTGGGCAATGTTTACAGGGATATGGGTTCACTGGAGGAGGCGCAAGCCCACTATAGAAAGGCCGCAAGCATAGAGCCCGGGTTTTCTGTCGCGCACAATAATATTGGGCTGATTCTGAAAGAAACTGGTCGGCAGGAGGAGGCAATAGCCTGTTTCGATAAGGCGATAGAAGTCTTCCCCGGCAATTTCGAAGCGCACAACAACCTTGGCAATACCTTGCTGGGGCTGGAAAGAACGGATGATGCGATAAAGAGCTACGAAACGGCCCTGGAGCTGATGCCCGGCTATGCAGAGGCGCATAGTAACCTGGGCAATGCACTGAAAAAGAGTGGTCGTCCCGATGAGGCAATGGCTCACTACAAGCAGGCCATTGAGATCAATCCCAATTTTGCCATGGCGCACTACAACCTGGGCACTGCACTGGATGATCTTGGCCGACCGGAAGATGCAATTATCGAGTATCAGCGGGCGTTGGCCATCAAGCCAGACTATGCCGAGGTGCACAACAACCTTGGAAACGCCCTTGATGAAATGGGCCGACAAACAGAGGCCGCTGCACACTATGAGCAGGCAATAGCCTGCGCTCCCGATTATGCCGAGGCTTACCGAAACCTGGCACGGCTGAGCCCCCGGGAAGAACAATTGCCTGTTCTGCAACAGCTGCTGGAAAAGCCTTCTCTATCCGAGCAGGACTCTATCCACTGTCATTTCGCGCTTGGCGATATTTATCGTCAGGGGGGTAACTACTCGAATGCATTCGGGCATTACGCCAGGGGGAATGCCCTTAAACGAAAGACCGTAAACTATGATCCAAAAAGCTACTCTGCCTATATAGACAGAGTGATATCGGTGTTTTCGAAGGACTACTTTGAGCAAGTCGGTGGAATTGGGTCTGATTCGGAGGTGCCTGTATTCGTTGTGGGCGTGCCACGTTCCGGTACCAGCCTCGTAGAACAGATTATCTCGAGTCATCCCCAGGTGTATGGGGCCGGTGAACTTGCCGCTCTGGTAGATGTTGAAAATGCCATAGGCGCCCACTTCGAAGCTTCCAGGCCCTATCCGGAATGCATGTCCCTGCTCAGCGAATCTGTCGCGCGCGATTTTGCCCGGAGCTATCTGAATGAGCTGAGCGTCGGCTCAAGCGAAGAGAGTCGGATTACCGACAAACTCCCAGGTAACTTTCTCAGGATTGGACTAATCAAGACGCTTTTTCCCAGGGCCAGGATCATCGATTGTCGGCGCAACGCCATGGATGTCTGTACATCCAACTTCCTGCATTACTTCGCTTTTGGCAACGAATATTCATTTGATCTGGAAGAGCTGGGGCGATATTACATGGACTACCGCCGCTTGATGAAACATTGGGAGCAACTATTCCCATCCCGGATTTTTACATTGCAGTATGAAGAGTTGGTAATGAATCAGGAGGCGGTCAGTCGCCAGCTGATAGAGTATCTTGGGTTGGAATGGGATGAGCGCTGCCTTGATTTTCACGAAAGCGAACGTGCGGTGAATACCTTCAGCAGTCAGCAGGTGCGCAAGCGTATCTATACGCAATCTGTGAATCGATGGAAGCACTATGAGCACCAGCTCGCTCCGCTTGCGGCCATCCTTGGCAGCACATAGCAAACATTCAGTGCAGTAGTGTGCGAGACAGGTGCTCGTGGTTAGCAGAGTCGCAGCCACTGCGGTACGGTGTGCTTATCGCCAACAATCCCGGCTCTGGCATTGGCGCACTCAATCAAACCCGGGAATAGCTTCATCAAGCACATCGGTCAATAAGGGGCTGGCTGCAGCGCGTTCAAACGCTGCGTCAATGGCGGCAAAGCGTTTTTGCACCATCGCTCGATAGTTGGGGTGGGTAAAGATGTACAGCTCCTGAACGGCCATGGCTTCAAGCACACGTTCAGCCACTCTCTCAGGTGGAAGACCGGCGTCGATCACGCTCTGCATGTACTCTTTCATGCCCGCATCTACGCCCGGGTTTACTGCCTTTCCATTCTCGCTCTGGTAATGCTGCTGTTTGTTACGCGTTGACTCATTGATGCGTGTTTTCACAAATCCCGGACACAGCACCGATACGCTTATGGCGCTGCCCTCGAGTTCGCTATACCAGCACTCAGAGACAGCCACCACCGCCGCCTTTGTGGCTGAATAGGCGCCGGCCAGGGGGAGGCCGCCCAGGCCGGCCATGGAGGCCACATTGATGATCCAGCTCTGCTCGCCGTGCTGCTGCATCAGGGGAACCAGGGTCTGGGCACCATTCACCACGCCCAGCAGGTTCACATCAACCACCCAGCGCCAATCGCCCTGGTCTATCGCGCTCACAGGGCCCGGGGTGCCGCCGACGCCGGCATTATTCAGGAGCAAATGTATCTTGCCAAAGCGCTCAACCGCAAGATCCGCCATGGCTGCCCATTGGCCGATATCCGCTGCATCCAGCGGAACGGCCAGCACCGGTATGTCCTGCTCCTTAAGGGCCTCTTCGGCGGCCTGTAATTGCGCGATGTTAATATCGGCCAATACCACATTCATGCCGAGCCGGCCCATTGCCTGGGCCACCGCGAAACCGATACCCTCGGCACCACCGCTGATCACGGCTGTTTTACCCTGAAGTTCCATTGTCATCTGTCCTTGTCTGATCATTTTTCGGTAGCCGTGCGAAATTATTTACCCGGCATAATATACTATCCCTGTGTTTCAGAACTCAGGTCCCACAGTGATGTAGACATGGAAGGAGTCCTCGGCGTCATCCAGCGGTACCCCGACATCAATACGTGCTAGGCCCACAGGCGAGCGCCAGCGTATACCCAGGCCGGTGCCGTATTTGGCGTCTATGTCGTCGAAATCGTTAAACGCGTTCCCCCCGTCCAGGAAGATCGCAACACTCCAGTCCGGAACGATCTCGTGGTCGTACTCGATACTGCCCACCAGCTGGTGCTTGCCGCCGGTGATGCCATCTGACGGGTAAAGTTCCTCGAAACCGTAGCCGCGTATGCTGCGGGCACCACCTGCGCGAAATTCGTAGTATTCGGGCATCTGGTTGAAGTCGACTCCCAGCACATTCCGGGTTTTCGCATCGGAGTAGCCAAGGGCGGATCGAAGCAGGAGGCGGCCTGTGTCGCCCACTGGTAGGATGTTCCAGGAATTCATTCGCAACTGCCAGAAGCTGATGTTGGACCCCACGCTCTCATTTGCCCCGAGTAACTGCAGGCTGAGGTAGTCACCCCGGCTTATGTACAGCGGATCGTTGGCACGGCGCGCAGTCAGGCGAGCGCTGGCGACAACGGCCTCGAAGTCAGGGGCCAGCGTATCGTAGGCCTGCCTGCCTATGCGTTCGATTATCGCCTGCTGGGCATCTCGCGGCAGGTTGCCGAACAGGACTTCAAAGACATCGTAGCTCTCCTCGACCAGGCTCAGCCCGGTCCTGCTTTGCAGGCCGAAGTCTCCCAGTTGGCCGCGGGGCTGGTGCCAGAACACGGAAGCCAGGTTGGTGGCAATACGGGTCTCCCCACCTTCATCCAGTTCCACATCCTTGAAGGTGAGATCCTTGCTTTCGTGGCGGCCGGCCAGCTCCAGGCGATGCCCGGATAGTGGGTTCAAGGGAATGATGTAGCTGAGATCTCCCGCCAGTCGGTTGCGGTCTTCCACCGCCGTCCCACCCAGTGTGAAATGATGACCGTGGCTGCCGACATAGCGCCGAGTCCAGTCCAGTTGCACACCAAAGTCAGTATCTGTACCCCAACCGATGCGGCCGCGATAACGGTTGGGTTTGAAAGGCGCCAACCGTATCTGCAGCGGGATGGCAGGTTCCAGGTCCGAGCTGGGCGGGCCGCGAGTGATAGTGACCTCCTGAAAGAAGCCGCTCCTGCTCAAGGTCCTGCGCTGGCGGTCTATTGCGGCCTTGCTGAATGCCTGGCCCGGTTTCAGTGTCAGATACTGTGCGAGGTACTGCGGGTCGAAAATATCCTGCTCAAAACTGATCGGGCCTACCACATAGCGTGAACCACTGGCGATTTCCATTGTGATGTCCGCTGTGTAGCGTGCCAGGTCTACCGCAACACGATGCTTGGTGTATGCCGCGTCCAGGTACCCCAGCTCTTTTACACCGTCGAGTAGAGTGCGTTTGTCGGTTTCGTATGCGCGGTGATCCAGCGCTGTTCCTGGCTGCGGCAGAGACTTCTCCGCCAGTATGGCCAGTGAGTTGTCGTTCACCCCGGGGCCGCTGAAGCGGGCGGTGACCTTGCCGATGGGAATCCGTGCGCCCGGATCAATGGTATAGACCGCCTCCCAGGGGCTTCCCGCGGTCGCGGGCGCTACCAGCTCGGTTGTTATTTCGGGGCGGTAGTAACCGAAGGGCTCGAGCGCGCGTCGTATTTCCCGCTCAGAGCCGGTGTGCAGCTCCCGGATAGTGTCTTCGTCCAGGTCTGTATCCAGGCGTCTTTGTTCTATGCTCATCGCTGCCTGCACATTCGATAGCGGCTCGCCGGAAAGCCCGTCTATCACTATGTTCAGCGACTCCCCGGCAGCGGCAGGCAAAGACAGCAACAGCCCGGCAGTGAGGATAGCAGCAATAGCCACTCCTCTTGCTGACCGGTAGGCCGGTGTCACCCTAATGCTCATAGGTAAACGTAAGGTTGATATTGTTGTCCGCTTCACCGAGGCTGCTGCCCACCCCGTAGCGAGGCGTGATGCTGAACAATGAGTTGAACTCGCTGGTGCCTTCCAGCAGGTTGTAGCCGTATCCCACGTAGACACTAGGCAGTATATAGGTGCCGATGCTGAGTACGCTTTCCCTGTTACGGGGGGAGTTCCCCGTCAGCAGGTAGGATTGGATTTCGCTGGTTTCGAGCTGTGGTCTGGAGAACAGCTCCAGCACCGGCTCAGTCACCGGTCCGGTGGCAATGATGCCCGCCGCTGTAACTTCCGGATCGTTGTCGATCCAGCGAACAGCGCGAACATTCAATTCCGGTTTATTGGCCGGTACATTGGCGAAAATGAGCTGCCCTGTTTCGATACTGAGATTCTGGCCGAAGGCCCGGAATGTGCCATCCACCACTGACAGGCGACCTTTGGCCATGGGCAGCATTTCCATCCGGTCGGGGGCGTTGGTAAAAATAACCTCTCCTGTAATTCTGCTGATAAACCCCAGCGCATTTACCCTCACCTCGTCTCCAAGAGTGACTTGCAGTTCGCTATCGATGCGGAAGGGGGCAAGGGGCTGCACTTCCTCCACGGGCCTATCCTGCACGGCATGGATTACCACCACATCCGCCGAGGGGGCGATGAGCTGGCCGGGCGTTGCGATGGCGCCGGGGTCTTCGGCCTGGGTGGCAGGGCTGAGACCGAGTTGGGGGGTGATGTCTGCGCTGGGGATGGTCAATTGCCCACGCAATTTCAGAATGTCGTCGCTCCAGCCTATTGCCAGGTTCGGAGATAGCAGTGCGCGGGCGTCAGGGGTGTTGTAGACCTGTAGTTGCTCCCCGCTTATCTCCAGTGCCAGGCTCCTGCTGGCCAGATCTGCTTGCCCCGCGATCGTCGCCTGGCCCGGGCCGGATGCCAGGCTTCCCTTGATATCGATTTGCCCGCGCTGTTCGCGGGAGCTGGTCGCGCGAAGTTCAATACCGCTCAATTGCAATCCGGCCAGCGGGATGTCCGCGGCTCCATCGAGCAGGCTCAGTACACCGGTGATCTCCGGCTGGTCAAGTGTCCCCGCCGCTTGCAGGTCCGCCTCGAGGCTTCCTGCAGTAGAAGCGAGTTCGGGTACCCAGGCAGCCAGCCCGGCCAGGTCGGGCAGGGCGGCCTGAAGTCTACCCGACAGAGGTTGACGCTCCGACAGCGGCAGGGAGGTGAATCCCGGTAACTGAAGTTGTGCCGTGATGTTTCCCTGCTCGGGAGTTGCGAGGCGCAGGTTGCCGTTAAGGCCGTTCTCGTCAATTTTCGCTGCCAGCTCGCCGCCGCCGTAGTCGAGTTGCCTGATGGTGTCGTCCAACGCAAGATTCACCTGCCCGGGGCTCAGCTGCAGTGACGCATTGGCGCGCAATTTGCCGTCGACAGCCAGGCTGGCATCCAGTTCGCCGGCCAGTTCTCCGCTGATGTCCGGGGCTACAATATCAAGTGGCAGTGCCTGGGCGCTGGCATGCAATGTACTCCCGCCTGACCGGGTCCACTCCAGCCGGGTACATATTTCGCCCGGCCCTGTTTCCATGCGCAGGCAAGTGCTGCCCAGGGCTATGTCGCTGGCTGCCAGCGCCAGCGTGCTGGGCTGGTCGAGGTGCCAGTGACCGAACTGGTCGCCCTGTGCCTCCACCTGAACCAGTTGGCCGCGCCATGCTGCCAGGTCAGGCGTCAACCCGCCCTCCAATCGGGTCAACAGACTCTCTGCAGCGGTATCCACGTTTAAGGCCAGTTTGTGACGCGAGGTGGTACCGCTGACCTGCAGCCGGACTGAATTTATCAGCAATTGGGCATTGTTGCTGACAGGACCGATATGCAGATCCAGTTCCAGGGTATCTCCGGGCGCCAACCCCATCTGAAGTTCCGCCTGGATGGCCTGTACAGCGAGGGCTTCCAGCTGCAGGGAATCGCCCGCCAGGCTCGCCTGCATGCGCGGTGATTCAAGGCTGCCGCGCAGCGCGCCGGAGCCTGTCAGTGCGCCATCTGCGCCCGGTATGAACGCTCCGGGTTGCGCCGCGTTGAGCTGCCAATCGATCGCCACCTCGTCCGGCGATGCATTGCCCCTTGCGGTAAGTTGATTGCCGCCACTGTCCAGCTGCAGCGCCAGGATTTGCAGCGTTTGGCCTTCCAGCTGGATCCGGCCGCCAAGCATCAACGGGTAGTCCAGTAAGGTTCCGCTGAGACGCACCAGCTCTGCATCCACCAGTAAACCCCTGTCCGGATGAAGCTGGCCCGAGGTGCGCAGGTCTATGGCAAGCTTGCCGGGTACATCGGGCGCCAGTTGTTGGGGATCCAGATCACTGCCTTGTAGCTCAAGATCCCAGCGTGGAGCCGGATTCCATTGCAGTGGCCCCGTGACATTAAGCTCCCCTCCCAGCACAAGTCCGCGGAAGCGTTCCAATACCAGCTGATTGGTATCACCGCTGGCCTGCCCCTGCCAACGGCTCGTGGGGATATCCCTGCCGCTTATGTCCGTGGAGAGTTCCAGCGTATAGGCGCTGGTGCTGCCGGCCAGTTGCAGACTGCCAGTAGGGCTGACCAGCTGCGGGTCCAGCCCGACCAGGGGCCATTGCAGCCCGGACCATTGCAAACTGGCATCGATCGTCGGTTCACCGGTAGACGGCTGTCGCAAATGGCCTGCCAGAGTCAGTTCCAGCGAGGTGTCATCGAGTGCCAGGCCAAATAGCTCCAGATTCAGGTCATCGTCGACTTGTGCGCCGCGCAACTCACCAGCAGCCGAAACGCTCGCTGGTAACTCCGGGTTAACAAGCTGGAGGCCGTTGGCTTCGATCCGATAGTCCAGGGCAAAGGCGATGCCGTCGCGCCAGTCGATATCGCCCTGCACAGACAGTTCACCCGTGAGCGGCTCCTGTGCGCCTGGCGATGCACCGGTCCCTGTGCCTGTGCCTGCGCCTATAGCTGATGCCATCAGCTGCCAACCGACCGTCATCTCAAGCGGTGTTTTGTCGGCGGTAACAGTGTGAGCGGTCAGGCGCAGGCTCCCCTGTGGAGCGACCACGTCCAGCTTTTGTATTGATAATTCGCCGTCAGCCAGTCTCGCAGCCAGGTCTATCCGTTCAATCAGCTGGGCGGGCTGATCATTCTGGGTCAGTTGCAGGTTCACTAGCCGGACTCCCTGCAGATTGACATCTATTGGCAGCCGCAGGGAGGCGGGGCTGAAAGGCTCGGCTGCGGGCGGCGAAGCTGTGTTGGCAAGCGCAACGCGCATGTTCTCGGCCTGCAGGCTGGTCACCTGCAGCCTGCCCCGGGCCAGCAGCAGGGGGTCCCAGTCCAGGGTGACTTTATCCAGGTCCAACTGCAGTCCAGGCTGCTTGAAGCGGAGTTCCCTCAGTGTCAGCGGCCCGCTGAGCGATCCCTCCAGCGCCTCCCAGTTTACGGTGTCTCCCGTCCAGCGCTTCGCCTGGGTGGCCAGGAAGTGCGTGCCTCTTTCCGAGTACGCTAAACCGAGTAACCCTGCCGCAGTCCCCACTGTCACAAGCAGAAGGGTCAGCAGCGCCAGCAGGGTAAGCCGCACTGGTCTAGACTTGATCACACACAGCCATACAGTAAATGTTAAGATTCATCAGGTGGTTGCCAGCAGGTTTGATAGCAGCTAATTTTAAACGTTCGCCCATCATACAATCTAAAGGTAGAAAGCGATGAAAAAAGCCTACTTTCTGTCCGCACTCATGCTTTGCATCGGGTCGGCTGCGAACGCGGTAGAGTTTAACAAGGAAGCGCTGAAGTCCATGCAGGAAGAGGGACACAAAATCGTCGAGGAGTCCCAGGCTGGGAGGGTTTTCAAAACCGCCGGCGGAGAATGCCTGGATATCGCCGGTGCCGGAATGGTCGTCAGGAACTGCAATGCCTCAGCCAAGACCCAGCAATGGAGCCTGAGTGGCCAGGGTCATCTCATTTCACACGACGGCAGGTGCGTGACCGGCGCGAAGTTGCAGAAGTGTGGCGCTGGCCAGGCGCAGCAGTGGAAGCACGATGGCAACGGGCGACTCATAAACGCGACTCAAAAGTGCCTGCAGGTTCAGGGTAATCCGCCGAAACCCGGCGCAAAAGTAGTGGCTGCCAACTGTAGTAAGGCGCCAAACCAGGTTTGGAATTGAAGTGCCGGGCGCCCGTATAGCCAGTGGAATGCACAGACACTGCCTGGGTGGTCCCGCACCGCGTTTCGCACCGGCTTACTCGATCGCGAACACGTAAGCTGGCATGATCGCGGGAGTGCACTTTAATAGTACTGACTGGAAGTAGAGGAGCGCTGTAGGGCTGGTCCAGGCTGAAAGTGTTTCCGGTTAAGTTGTCGTTAACGAATGAAGCGCTGGAGTACTGTGTATGAGCCGACTCGCTGCTATAGACCTCATCTTCCTGTTGCTGGAAAACCAGATTCGCCCCATGCACATGTCCTCCTGCCTGATTCTGGAGCCACCTGCAGGGGAGAAAAAAACCTTCGCTTTGCGCCTGCTAAAGGCATTCCGCGCAGCTGAATCCGCCAAACCTTTCAACCAGAAGGTAAAATGGCTTGAAGGTGGCGTGGCGCGCTGGGAAGTGGCGCAACCTGATCCGCTATACCATGTGAGACATGTTGCCATCCCCGGGCCAGGCACTCGGGCGCAGCTTGATGACACACTGGCCCTGCTTAATGCTCCCGTGTTGGACAGGGCGTACCCCCTGTGGCAGTGCTTCGTGATAGAGGGGCTGGAGCAGGGTCAGGTAGCTCTCTTCTTCAAGCTACACCATGCCCTGATCGACGGTGAAGGTGGCATAAAACTGATGCGCGCCGCCCTCAGTGATAATCCGCGCCAGAAAAAAATCCAGCCCCTTTGGGCACCGCTGGGTGAGCCCCCGAAGAAGCGACCGGTACCGGTAAGTCGCTCCCAGTTATTGCGAATAAGGTCGCAGATCAGCGCGCTGCCCTCCGGGATGATAGATATTGCCTCGGGTTTGCTGGAGCTGGGCGCGCAGGCCCTGAACTTGAAGCCCCAGCAGGCATCATTGCCTTTCCAGGCTCCTGATACCCTCTTTAATACTCACCTGACTTCCTCCGCCCGATGTTACGCCAATTGCGAGATTGCCCTGGATAGGGTCAAGGCTATAGCCAGGGCATCCGGCTGTACGGTCAATGATGTGGCGCTGGCTTTTATCGATGACGCACTCCACAAGTACCTGGTGGAGAATGGCGCCGGTGTGGAGCTGCCACTGGTGGCCTCCATGCCGTTGTCAACGCGGGTAAAGGGGGAGGAAGCAAGCGGCAATCAGGTCATCGCTGACCTGGTGCCCCTGGGGCAGCCGTGTAGCGCCATCACCGATCGGCTGCAGGAAATTCACGACTCCACCGGCAAGGTAAAGGACAGGGCAAGAAAGATGTCTGCGCCCATGCGGCAGACCTATGTCATGCTGCTGTTGGGTGTCACCACGGTGCCCGAGATGATGCCCGGAGTAAATGCGGCGCCTTCTGCGAATGTGCTGGTTTCCAATATGGCAGGCCCTGGCGAGCAGTTATACCTGGGCGGCGCACCTGTGCGTGCGATGCTGGGTATGCCTATATTGCCGCCCACCCCATGCCTGAACGTCACGTTCGTGAGTATGATGGGCAAGATTTGCCTCGGTGTGGCCAGTACGCCGGAAGCCATGAGTAATCCTGGCCGCTATGTTGAGCTGTTGCTGGAAAGCCTTGGGGAATTGGAGCAAGCGCTTGTGCCCGCACGTTCAGCGCGCAAACGCGCGACGAGCAAGAAGGTGACCACCAGGAAAACGGCGTCACGGAAAGCCCCTCGAAAGAAGGCCGCGCCCAAAAAGGCGGCGGCTAAGAAGAAACCAGCCAGAGCTGCCGCCGAGTAAGCTGAACTAATTGGCGGCGCGGGCCCTCTCGACCTGCTGTGGACCCCGGATGACAACCCCGGGATGAATACCCTGGTACTGGCCATCGCGGAAGGTAACCTGCCCGGACTTGATCGTGCAGCTGTAACCCTCTGCCTTCTGCAGCAGGCGTTTGCCGCCCGCGGGCAGGTCAAACGCCAGCCAGGGTTTGCCCAGCTTTAGCGCCTGCAGGTCAATAACATTCACATCCGCCAGGTAACCGGGCGCAAGCAGTCCCCGATCTTCAAGGCCATAGAGCATTGCCGTATCGCGGCACTGGCGTTTCACCGCGTTCTCAAGGGTGATCCGCTTGCCATCGCGGTCCCTGACCCAGTGCTGGAGCATGAAGGTCGGTGATGCTGCATCGCAGATGGTACCGCAGTGCGCACCGCCATCTGACAGTGAGTTGACGGTGTCCTCGCTGGTTTGCAGGGTCTCGAGGAAGTTCAAATTGCCATCGACGTAGTTGAGCGCCGGGAAGTAGATAAAGCCCTTGCCGTCGTCCTGCATGAGCAGGTCATAGGCGTACTCCACTGCACTGACACCCGCCGCCTCGGCGCGCGCGAGAATGGTTTGCGACTGGTCCGGCTCGTAGTTGAAGTTGGTGTTCATCTCGTACTGGGTATGCCAGCCACCGGCAACGGTTTGATAGAGCGCCAGGACATCAGACTCCTCAGGGAACAAGGACTCCTCCATTATCATCCGTTGGCGAAAGGCGGTATCCCTGAGATGCGCAAGTTGCTCCTCCCATGGCAGCCCGGCGATTTCCCACCATGCGGCCTTGAACAGGAACGGGTGCACAGTACCCTGCCAGGCCATCACGATACCGTTTCCGCGCAGGGCAATTTGCGCGACAATATTGGCGCCCCTGGAATTCTCGGCGCGCATGGCACTGATCTGTTCGTCAAGAGTGACCTCATGATTATTGGACTGAAGCGCGGCAAAGGTAACGGGCATACCGGTTTCGCGGCTGAGTTCCCCCATCCAGTCGAATTCATTCCATTCGCGCTTGAGATCGCTCGCCATTTCAAATACGCCGTGGCCGACCCGTCCCATCGCCCGCCCGATGCCCAATAACTCCTCCTCTGTGGCGGTGGTACCCGGCACCAGCACGCCATCGATGGATTTGTGAAGTACGGTGCGGGAGGTAGAAAAGCCCAGGGCACCGCTGCGCAGCCCCTGTTCCACAATTTTTGACATCTGGGCGATATCGGTCTCGGTGGGTTTCTCGTTGTTGGCGCCGCGCTCACCCATCACGTAGGCGCGCACTGCGCCGTGGGGCACATGGGTGCCGACATCGATTGTGCGGGGCAGGCGCTCCAGGGCGTCCATATATTCGGGGAAGGTTTCCCAGTCCCAGCTCATACCTTCGGCCAGTGCAGTGCCGGGAATGTCCTCGACGCCCTCCATCAGGCCGATCAGCCAGTCATGCCTGTCGGGCCTGGCGGGCGCAAAACCCACCCCACAATTCCCCATGACCACGGTGGTGACACCGTGCCAACTGGAGGGGCCCATCTCCTGGTCCCATGTCGCCTGGCCATCGTAGTGGGTGTGGATGTCGACAAAGCCTGGTGTGACGACCTGGCCTGTCGCGTCAATTTCCTCACGCCCCTTTGTGTTGATAACGCCAATGGCGCTGATCAAGCCGCCGTCGATGGCGACATCCGCCGCAAAAGGCTTTGACCCTGTCCCGTCTACTACCGTGCCGCCGCGTATCACCAGATCATGCATACTTCATATCTCCATAGTTAACTGTAGCGACAGTGTCTTTGACGGGTCGAGCTGCCCGCATCAAGACCACTTGCTCTTTGTTTGGATCAGACCAATATAGACTATTTGGCCTCCTCTGGGCGATATCCTGGTATTGGAGCCCATAACTTGCGATCCTGCTCTCCCGGTTTGTTCAATCCCTGGCGATTTGCAGTTGGCATCTGTCGAGAACGACGACTAGTGTTTTTCTGCGATGTGGTGAGCTTCGACGGCCTGATGAATTCTGATCAGTTCCAGCAAGTGTTCAAGATTCAGCAGCCCTACAATCTTGCCGGCGTCGCTTACATAGATCATCTGGGCGGGGCTCCCCTGCATACGTTCAAGCAAAGGCCCCAGCGGCTCATTGATGTCGGCAGAAAGAATATCGGTAAGGGGCAAATCGGAAATGCGCGCGTGCTCGCCCTTTTCCTGTAAGCCTTTGATCAGGTCACTGTGATGAAGCACTTTTTCCAGTTTGTCGTGGGTTCCAACCGGAAAGTCCTTCTGGCTGCCCGCGAGGGTCAGCTCCACGGCTGTTGCAAGATTATCCTGGGGGGACAGGGTATGAAACTCGCGGAGCATGGCATGCCGAACACTGGCGTGCTTGAGTATTGATTTGAGTTGTTCCGCGCTGCTTTCCATAGATGCGCCAAACCAGATAAAAATCGCGATAAATAACAGGAATGGGTTGTACATCATGCCAACCAAACCCATCCCGACGGCCAGGAACTGGCCAACCTGAGCAGCTTTTTGCGTGGCCAGGGCGTGATCCATGCGCAAAGCCAGAACGGCGCGAAGAACACGGCCACCGTCCATTGGGAATGCCGGGAGCAGGTTGAAGGCGCATATGAAAATATTCACCAGCATTACCCGGTAGAGAAAGTTCCCCCCGGTCAAGTCGAGTTCTTCCGATGAAAGGGGGGTGCTACCTGTACTGAGGTACAGGTAGAGCAACACGGCGATAACGAAATTTACGGCGGGGCCGGCGAGTGCAACATTGATCTCCTGTCGTGGATCGTCCGGCATTTTCTCCAATGAGGCGACCCCGCCAATGGGAAGCAGCGTAATATTGCGAGTCTGGATTCCGTAGCGGCGGGCGGTCAGGGAGTGACCGAACTCGTGGAGGACGACACAGCCAAATAACGTCAGGATGTATCCGACCCCGGAGGCCACCGCTGCAAGGGTACCTTGCTGGTTCCAGTAACTGATACCCACCAGGTAAAGAAGCAATATAAAGGTGACATGGATGTATACATCAATGCCGGCGATACGCGCTATTTTCCATGACCATTTCACCTTTAAGCGCTATGCAGCCATGGCTGGGTCAGTGCGAGGACTACTCGGGTGCTTGAGTGCCGGCTACCGCAGAAGGTGCGATTATCAAAGCTCTTCAGCGTTCTGGTACAATCTTTGGAGGCAGTTTCCTGTAAGGCAGTCACCGTCATTATTGAGCCGCCTTTACTTCCTCTATTACGGTTCGCTCTATCGGAACCTGAACGTATCCAGTCTCTACTGACCAGAAATAGTAGTAACCGGTTGCGTTACCTTCCCCATCCTTGCCACTGGTAATTTTCCCGTCCTTGACGGTCCAGCTTTTGACAACTTTGCCGTTATCGATATAGGAAACACGCAGATCTTCGCCAAGAAAATTGTCCGTGGTACGGCTGATCTTGTTGCGCGCTTCCTCTGTACAGCCGCCAAGCAAAAATAGTGCGGCGGCCAGAATAACGGCATTCCTGACTTTCCATGGGCTGTTCATGTCATCTCCCAATTTGAAACAATGAAGTGTCATAAGCTTGTCGCGCATGGCATGGGGACCACCTTCAGGGCCAATTGCCACATGTGAAACGTCAGTCTCGTCGCAATACACCTGTCAGCGTGAGGACCACAACGGCAGACAGGGCGGCACCAAAAATGGCGAAAAGGCTGTGTAGCGTCAGCCACAGCCAGCGCAGTGACCCCGCCGGCACGAAACGACAGAATGTATCCTGGCCCAGGTTGATGACAGGCAGGGCGAAGTCCAGGGCATACTGTATGGTGTCGAGACCGGGGCACCCCAGTGGCGTATCCACGGACCCAAGGCCGGCGGGCAGGATGTAGGTCGTCGGTTCCGGCGGCTGTTCAAAGGGGAAAAATGGCTGCTCGAAAATACCAATGGCAGCCGTGTACATCACGGCGCCTAATACCACGAAAACCAGGAAGGAAAATACCGCTCGACTGGTTGAGTAGCCATGGTGACTGATCAACATCAGCAGGTGGGGAAAGACCCGCAGCAAGGTGGAGTCCACACGGGCCTCAAGGCGCATGCGAATCTTTTCCACCGCGATAGAATCGGCCTCCCTGCTCAGGCCGCTGTCGCGCAAGACCCTGGTCAGTTTTTCGTAGGGCTGGGGCCGGTAGGTGGTGGTATCCGGCTTGTTGTTTACGAACTGGTAACGAAGCCAGGTTTTACTTGCGGTAACCGGGTCCATACCATCGACATGTCGTACCCGCTCGTAGGACATGCCGTCGATGTCGAGGTAGCCAGGAGCGGGCCAGCCGGTGCCGACATGGAGAATCAGTGTATTCATGTGTGCGCCGGCCATCATGAACCAACCCTGCACCGGCTTGATCTCGTCGGTCTCAGTCTCCAGGCCATCGGGCTCCAGGGCGCCAACGTTGAACAGGACCAGTGCGTTTGATACCCGCATTTGCTGCAGGTTCATGGCAACGGGGCCGCCCCTGCCAAGCAGGCCGGTGTAGTCGGGGCCGGGGCAGAGACGTGCGTTGGTCATGAAGAAGCTGCCACCGATGGTCGCGGTAAGAAAGTTTAGTCGACCGCAGGCCTGGAATGGCATATCCGGGTCATCGCGAGAGAGAAATACCGATTCGACAACCAGGTCTTCGCAATGCAGGGCTCTTCCTTCGGGGTTATGCAGTAGCGCCGATCTGCAATCCAGGTCGCCGGTGATGTGTGCTGCCGCCAAAGAGACTTCGCCGTGGACCTCGCATCGATGCCCGTAAGCACGCAGTAGTTCCACGTTACCGCCTATGACCGCAGATCGAACGCTCAGGGCCGGCTCGTCGGAGTCACGCAGCAGCGCGCCGTGCAGCACTACACTGCTTTCAATGCGGGCACCATCCATTCTGACACTGCCGTTCGTTTCGAAGCGCGCGTTAGGTGTTGACGACAGCAACAGGCGGCCGCCGATATGCGCATGATTCAGGTGCACCGCACAACTGCCCACATCCGCGAGGTCGGAGACATGGTCGCAAATGCCGGAAAAGTGTGAGCCGGAAAGATCCAGGTCCGCCTTGGTGCTGAGGCTGATCCCGATAAAAGCTGGCAAAGTGCAGTCAACCAGGCGCAGCGACAAAAAATCAGCGCCGCTGAAATCCACCGTTGTGTCGAAATCACAGGACCAGAACAGCAGGGTCATGCCCGGGCCGTCCCGGGTAGTCGGCAGGGCGCGAATCGGGCCCTGTATGCGGGCCCCGCGAATACGTAGCGCAGAGCATAGTTGGGGCCAGTCGGGCCGGGACCCCGCTATCAGCTCCTCGAGGAAAGTGGCGCGCAGTTGTTTCGATTCTGGGGGTAGTTCACTGAAATCTGCCGTGCCACGAGCACGGATCGCTTCGAGGACGCGCTGTTCCGCCTCGCTGGGTGTAGTGATTCCACCAATGGGTGATGCTGTCAAGGTGACGATCCTTGCCGGGCCGGTGCGTTAGCATGATGGCATTGACAGCGGTGCAAGGGAAGAGGGGACCATTGTGGCGAAACACAGTCATCCTTTAAAGACCGTGGCCTTAGGCCAGTTATGTGGTCTAGGCAAGGTTCGAAATATACCGCTTACCGGCGACACAATAGGGTGCTAATGTCACGGCATGGCGCGCTCCGTCCCTCTCATAAGGTCCTCCTTTCTATCCGAATTTCCAGCACTGGTGAGAGACTTGGGTGGCCCACTGGATGACATTCTGAATGACGCCGGGCTGAGCCTGGAACAGATCGAGCAGCCGACCCTGCTGATACCCTTCGACAAGCAAATAAGGCTGTTGCAGTTGGCAGCCCAGCGTTGCAATTGCGAGCAGTTCGCGCTGGAACTCGCCAAGAGGCAGGATATGGCCGTGTTCGGGGCATTGAGTATCCTGGTGGTGCAGGCAAATACGGTGCGGCAGGGGCTGCAGATGTTTGGCCGCTACCTGCACTACAGTGTGCAGGCCGTGCGACTCGAGATTCGGGAGGAGGGGGAGCTGGTTTTCTTCGTGATCGAGAGCCCCTTTGATGTCGCCGCCGGGAGCGACCAGTTCTGGGACCACGCCGTGGCCCTGTCGTGCACCGTGACCCGAATGGTGTGCGGACCGAACTGGGTCCCGCGCTCTGTGTTCCTGCGTCGACCCGAACCGCCAGAGCCGGGGCCGTATAGCCGCTATTTTCGTGGCCCCGTGGCATTTGACAGCGCGTTCAGTGGCCTGGTGTTTGAGCGCGATGTGCTCGAGCGCCAGATCGCCAGCTCAATCACCAATATACCCCGTCAGCTGCAGGAGTATCTCAGGACCAGTTTCGAGGATGATTTTCTGGAGCAGGTGCGGCGGGTGATCAACAGCCTGCTACCGACCCACGACTGCAGTTCGAGCACTGTGGCCCAGTGCATAGGCCTCAGCCAGCGCTCGCTGCAGCGCAAGCTTCAGGTACACAATACAAGTTTCCAGCAGCAGCTCGATCAGGTCAGGTCTGAGCTGGCCATCAGCTACCTGCAGGAGCCGCGCTTCAGCCTGACGGATATCGGCGAGCTGCTGGGTTTTGCTGAATCCAGTGTATTCACCAGGAGCTTCAAGCGCTGGTTCGGCGTTACTCCCTCAAAATGGCGCGCTCGACGCTTCGCCTAATGTAGGCGCGATAAGTCAAAATCTGGCGCGAATAGTCAAATTACGATGCTCTGATACCCCTAGTATTGTCTGCAGATCAGCTCGATCGAAAGTAAAAGCCGACATATAACAGAATCAGGAGATATCAGAGATGGCTAGAACTACAGGTACAGCACGCAAGACCGCGACGGTGGCAAAAAACACCAGCCGCAAGAAGGCATCCATCCGTAAAGCACCGGGCAGATCAGGAACGGCGCATACCCGCAAGGCGCTTTCATCTCGGGCAGCCAACAAGCCGGTGCAATCCGCCAGGTCCGGGCCGGAGCAGGGCTTGCGGGGTCCCGATCCGAAACTGATGAAGAAGCAGTCCGGAATCTGGAACGCTCTTATGGAGCGCTATTTTCGCCTGGAATTTGATGGCTTCGAGAATCTCCCCGAAGAACCTTGCCTGCTCGTTGGCGTGCACTCCGGTGGTCCGCTGACCATGGATGCCTGGACGGTCATAATGGCCTGGTGGCGCCAGTTCGGTGAAACCCGCTCGCTGCACGGCACGGCGCACGACGTATTGATGAATGCCCCGGTGCTGGGCGACTATTTCAAGCGAATGGGTGTCATAAGCCCGACGAAAGAAAATATCCGTACTGCTTTTGAAAAGGGCGACGATGTGATCCTGTGGCCGGGTGGGGAGTTGGATTGCTACCGAAACTGGATGGACCGTGACAAGGCGGTACTTGGCGGTCGCAAGGGTTTTATTCGCCTGGCCATGAGCGCCGGTGTGCCGATAGTGCCTGTGGCCACTGTCGGGGGGCACGACACGCTTTTTGTGTTGTCCGAAGGCCGCGGCCTGGCCAGGAAGCTTAAGCTCAAGGAACGTATGCGCAGCGATGTTGCACCCATTACCCTGAGCTGGCCCTTCGGCCTGGGATTGCACCTGACACCCTTTCAGCACGTGCCGCTGCCCGCCAAGATCCGCACCCGCATTCTGGATCCGATTTATCTGGACACCGACCCGAAACGTCTGGATGACCAGGCTTATGTTGATAACATGTATGAGGAGATCGAGGGCTCTATCCAGGCGGGCATGGACGAGTTGGCGAAGAAGCGACGTTTCCCCATATTCGGCTGATGATCAAAGTGTGGATTGCCAGGGCGGTAACCATAGTCTTACAGTAGGGTATTACCGCCGCCTTTGGCGAATACTGACACCTATTCGCTCGTTCATCATTTCGGTAGACCCATCAGTGAACGCTGCGATCTTGGCACCCGCCAGGTGTCTTCCCAGGGCGTTGTCCTGGCGCAAGCCGTTGGCACCCATGGCCTGGATACAGGCCGTGATGGCCGGCACCGTAACGCGGCCTGCAAATTTCTTGGCAACAGCCGCGGCGAGCACCGCGTCACCGCCCTGATCGACCCTGCGCCCGGCCTTTTCGGCGAGGGCTCGCAGCGCTTCGAGGTCCGTCGCTACATCGCTGAGTGACCACATCAACCCCTGGTTGTCCAGAATGCGCTCGCCAAACGCGAAGCGATTTTCCCCATACTCCAGCGCGCGCTCCAGGGCATCGGCAACCATGCCACAGCACATACTTGCGACATAGATACGCGCGCCGTTGACGGTAGACATGGCGTGTTTGAAAGCCTCGCCGGGTGGAGATAGCATGTCCTTCTCCAGGACATGATAATCCCGCAGCTGGAACTCGCCCGCGCCGATGGCGTGCCCGCCCAGCAGTTGGTATATGTCAGCGCGACTGAATCCGGGTTTGCGGGCATCCACCAGGAAAGCCGCTATTCCGCGCCAGCCACTGGCGGGGTCTGTCTGGGCATAAACGATAAATATATCCGCTATCGCAGCGTTGGTGATCCAGGCCTTGGTGCCGTTTAGCAACCAGCCGTCCGCCGTTCGTTGTGCGGTGGTCGAAATGCCTGAAAAATCGCTTCCAGCGTCCGGTTCCGACAGGGCCGTTGCGCCGAAAATTTCCCCACGCATCAGCGCGGTGATCAGTTCTGCATGACGCTGCGCTGTGCTTCCCTTGGCGAGTTTGGCGGCAATATTCTGGGTGTTCACCAAGGAGAAGGTAAAGGCCATGTCGCCCCTGGCGAGTTCCTCACAGATAGCCTGCTTGGTCTGAAAGCTCGCTCCCAGACCGCCATATTCCACCGGTGTCTCAAAGGACAGTAAACCCAGTTTCGCTGCCTCGCGTAAGGCGTCGGTTGGCTGCGACCGGGAGTTCTCCCAGGACTGGGCGTGAGTGCGTATATAGTCTGTGCTGAAGCTGCGGGCAGTCTCGATTATGTTCTGCGTTGTCATCCGGATAGCCTGTTGAAGTTTGATAGCGATATCACCCTTGACTTGCCAGCGGGGGGTGCTTATCGAATCAGGTGGTCGGGATTATCTCTTCCCGCAGCTTTTTACGAACATCCATCAGCACCGCGCCATAGACATTCTGACCCCGCCGGTCGCGCCCGCAGCCCCAGAAATAGTCGTACTGGCTTGATTCCACCAGGGTCTTGTCGCCAGTATCGAGCAGTCGTTGAGCGACCTCGGGATGGGTGCGACATTTGGTATAAACAGCACGGGTCATGATTACCCGGCGTATTTGCGACCAGTCCCTGCGAATACCGATTCGCCGCCTGCGACCCAGGCGCCGCGCCTTCCTGGGGTGCTCGGCCAGACGCACTTTTTCACGCTCACTGGCGTCGTCGAACTTCATTCCCTGGAAGTAGTGTTCGGCCGAGGGCCAGTGAACTCCCTCCAGATCGAAGCCATACCTGGAGAAGCTGGACAGCATCTCGTCCACGTCGGTGCGCGACAGGAAAATGTAATTGTCTTCAGGCTCGGCTTTGAACAACATGGGACGAGACTACCAGTTGGTGTCCAGCCCCGCCAGACGCAATATGTTTGCCTGGTCAGGCAGCCTTGCGAGGAAGCAACATAATGTCCAGGCAGGCCTGTTACTCAAATTGCTTAATGAAGTGCTCAAGGCGCTGCTCCACAGCCGCCAGTGCCGATTTCAGCTCGCACACTTCAAGTTCAAGTGCTTCTACCCGTGAGCCGCTGCCACCGGTGGCCCGCGCAACAGTAGTGATGGGTAACTCGGTCTCTTCCGGCAAACCGCAAAACAGGTGGGCGTAGCGTGACTCCTTTCTGCCCTCCTGTCGCGGTAGCAGGACAGTGTAGGGGCCATCGCTGTGTTCCCCCAATGCCGTGAGCACAGCCGTGACCTCCTCCAGGTTGCTGAATTCATGAATGCGAGAGCATCGGGTGCGTATTTCACCCACGGTCTGTGGCCCGCGCAGGAAGAGCACGCCGAGCACTGCCAACTCGGGGCGGGAAAAATTGAATTTCTCAGATACCCTGTCGTGCAGTTTATGCTGGTACTTGGCGATCCGGTTGTGGCTGGATTTCCAGGTGGAAACCAGCGTTTTTTCGATAAGAGTGTCCAGCGCTGTTTGCAGGTCGTCTGAGATAAGTTCCATGGTTGGTTCCCGGCTGGACTTCTGATTGCAGGCAAGGAGCAGGCTGTTCAGGGTGAGCGGGTATACGTCGGGGGTGGTCGCCTCTTTTTCAATAAGGCAGCCGAGGATGCGTACCTCGATGGGGGTAAGGGTAATGTTCATTGCGCTCTCCAGGTTGTCTGCTTGGACTCTATTTACAAACCCTCAGGGTGTAGACATGGATCCTGCGGAACCATTCGCAATGCAGCGTGCGAATGCCTGGGTCGACGGCGGTGTAAAGTCCTTGTGATAACAATACTCCAGATGCGCAACAGATATCCAGGCGACAGCGTTCGCAATAGCCGTTGGAGGAATGCCTGGTGATGTCGGCCCTGCCCCTGGTATTGATTGCTGCTATGATGTCGCGACTCAACCAAAATCATAATAACGATGCCTATGCTTATCATTTGCCGCTCAGTTCTTGGAAGATACGCGATTCGGCAGCTTCATACCGATACTACAGCTGAGGCCAATAGCACTGTCGAGGTGTTCAACTGGCAGAGACTGGGCCGCTAGATGGTCGCAGAACTGGAGTATCTCACTGCCGCCTTCGTGGATTTCATCTGGGGCACACCTTTGCTGGTATTGCTGGTAGGGGGTGGTTTGTACTTCGCGCTTTTCTCTCGCTTTCTCGCCTATCGACACATGATCCACGCGGTCGGCATTATGCTGGGACGATATGACACCCCGAGAGAGCCCGGCGAACTCACGCACGCCCAGGCGCTTGCTGCCGCACTTTCTGGAACCCTCGGTCTGGGCAATATTGCGGGTGTGGCACTGGCCATCGTGGCCGGTGGGCCCGGAGCAGTGTTCTGGATGTGGATTAGCGCACTGTTGGGTATTTCCACCAAGTTCTTCACCTGCTCACTGGGTATCATGTATCGGGGTCGCGATAGCCTGGGGCATCTGCGAGGTGGGCCCCAGTACATTATCCGCGAGGCCTTACCCCGGAAGTTTTATCCACTGGCGATTCTTTTTTCAGCGGCGGGCCTTATTGGTACGTTGCCCATGTTCCAGGCAAACCAACTCACCGCCCTGGTGCGTGAAAGTATGGGGAATGGCACAGACCCTCAACTGTTCAATCTCGTCGCCGGTTGTCTTATCGCCAGCCTGGTGGCGGCAGTTGTGTTCGGTGGTTTGTCGCGGGTGGCCAGGGTTTCGGTGGCGCTGCTGCCGACTATGGCTTTGACTTACCTTGGCATGACTATTTTTGTATTACTTAAGCATCATGCGGAAGTGCCCGGTTTGCTGGCGCTCATCTTCCACGAGGCCTTTCAGCCACAGGCGGTAGGCGGCGGCTTGCTCGGGGTTATGCTGATAGGCATCAGCCGCGGGGTATTTTCCAATGAGGCCGGTCTCGGAACCGAGGTGATGGCGCATGGAGCGGCGCGCACTAATGAGCCAATACGCGAGGGGCTGGTTGCAACGCTGGGCCCGGTGATAGATACGCTCATGATCTGTACCTGCACCGCCCTGGTGATACTCATTTCCGGGCTCTGGCAGGTTCCCGGCGAGCTCAACGGGGTGGCGATGACCCTGACGGCACTGGAGGCCGAGATGGGCTTTATTGCGGTGATTCTGCTGACGTTCGTGGTACTGATTCTGAGCCTGACCACCATGTTCACTGGCTGGTTCTACGGCACCACATGTTTCGGTTTCCTGGTGGGAGCCCAGTACCAGCACTGGTTCCGCTACTTCTTCATTGCCACGATTGTGTTTGGCGCTACGGTGAGTATTGATGTGGTCTTCAACCTGATCGTCGGTGCATACGCTCTCATGGCGATACCCACGATGGTTGCAACCATAATGTTATCCGGAAGGGTGATGGCGGCCGCCAGGGTCTATTTCAGTAAGCCTCTGGTGCCTACCAGGGACTAAAGCGTCTGCTCGGCTGTGTTTGCCTGGGCCTCGATAAAGCGCGCGTCACTTTCGACAGATCATTTCCACCGCACCCTTTGCCATCTTGTTGAGGCTGGTGCGTGATTGCCCCGCCCGTGAGCGCAACGCCAGACTGTGCAGGGTTGCCTGGGTTAGCTGGGCGGCAATGAGCGGGTCAGTCGCTGGGGATAGCTGGCCCGACGTTTGTGACTCTTCAAAAAGTGTCTTTAGCGTCCTGTCCGTGTTGGTGGTAATGGCGAAAATATCTTCACGTACATCGGGATGAGCGATAGCTTCGGCAGGGGCAGTGCAGAATATAAAACAACCAAGCTGTGTTTCTCCGGCGGTATAGACATCAAGTGCCCTGCAAAAAAACTGGTTAAGGTTGGTTTTGAGATCGCCGCCCTCCAATAGCTCTCTCATCCCACTGTTCAGTTTGGCTTGGAAAGCGTCAAGCGCGGCGCGATACAGCGATTCCTTGTCGCCAAAAGCGTTGTAGATGCTGGGACGCTTCATCTCCATTGCCTCGGACAGGTCGTCAAGCGATGTGCCGGCGAATCCCCTGGTCCAGAAGACCAGCAGCGCCTTGTCCAATGCCTCCTTCGTATCGAACTTGCGGGGGCGGCCTCGACTCTTTTTCATATTGTACTGGTCCGCATATAATAATTGACATTGTATATTTTATGCGGAATAGTAAAAAAATAAAAGCAGAGCATCGCTGGATCGCAGGGAGATTGCTTATGAAGCGAATATTGATGGTGGTGGCACTGATAGCCCTGGCTGGCGCGGGGGCCTTTGCCTATCTTGGTGGAGAAAGCGGCCTGCGCAAGACAATCTTCTCCCTGGCTATGCCGGTGAACTATTTTGAGCCGTATAACGCAAGGGGCGCATCACTGGAAAACGTATCCGGTCCGGTCTACTCATTTACTTACGGGTTTAGTCGATCCATGGTTCTCGACACGCCCGAAGGGCTGGCGGTGTTTGATACCTTTGATGCAGACTTCGTGGAGAAACTCAGCGCCGCACTCGCTAAACAGTTCCCAGACAAGTCGGTGAAGTGGGTGATCTATTCCCACAATCACCTGGATCATGTTCGTGGCTCAGATGGCCTGGGCGCGAGGGAGTTCATCGGTCACGAACTGGTTAACCAATTTGTCGCGGACTGGCCCCGGGACGCAAGCGGCTTCGCCCCTGTAACACGGCCTGTCACCGGAGATGTGACGCTGAGTCTCGGTGGGATCGAGGTTGATTTCCTGTACATGCCTCACTCCCACTCGGCAACCCTGTATGGCTTTCACGTGCGGGGCGCAGACGTGGTTTTTGCGCCGGATATGATGTTCGTCAAGGCGTTCCCGCCCTTTGACTTTCCCGACTTTTACTATCCTGGCTATGTTCGAGCGCTGGACCGCCTGATAGCGCTGGATGCCGCGTATTATCTGCCCAGCCACCTGGATACAGGTACGCCCAAGGATCTGATCGACTTTCGTAACATGACGGCACAGTTCCACGAAACCGTCAGGTCAGAGCTGGCAAATAACAACCACAATGCGGCTGACGGTGAGGCAATGCGTCGCAGTATCAAGGCGGCGTATGACAAACTTGCGCCCGCCTACGGAGACTGGCACGGCTTCAATGAGATGTTCGTTCCCAAGTTCGGTCGCCACTGGGGTGGAACCTACCTGGGTTACTGACAGCAGCAAAACCTCGCCTGGCGCGGGTAACTAGCCCAGCTGACGCATGTCCCTCTCAAGCATCGTCAAGACGGGCGATCATGGGCTGGCGGGCCCGGTCAACCTTTTCGATGAAACGCGTGTTTTCGCGTCGGAAACGTGCGGCGAACTCCGATGCCTTCGTTCCAGACATTTTACGATGCTTCTCGGCTATCGCGGCAGCTCCGCTGGTATCTATTCCAAGGTGTCCGCCCAGAACCGCAACTATCTCATCGGCAGTTAGCGCGGAAACCCGTTCGTAGCCCAGGCGCTTGGGTTCGGCAGACATCCGGCGAAAATAAGCCTCGCTTCTGGCCTCCATGAAACGGAGTAACTCGATAAGGCCGCGAATGGAGTTTGGCCGATAGGAGAACTCCCGCTCGGCCTTTTCCTGCTTACCCGGCGTTGCCCTGTGTGCATGACCGATCCTCGTCTGTCGCATACGGCTTACTGAGACGGCCTGTGCGACGATGTCCTCCCGGTAAAGCCAGAAATAGTGCGTTGGTTGGAAAGCCGCGTGCCAGCGGCGTCCGGACCTGAAGCTGGAAAGGATATGCATGTAGGTGTTCTGGCAACCGAAGACCCCGTTTGTGTTCCGTTCTCTCGCGATAACGTCGATGTATGTCGCCATGTCTTTTGCGCCGTAGTGGGCCGCAATCCCGGGCATGAAGTTCCAGTTGAATATCTCCCCCGGCCTGCTCAGGATGCCGCTTTGTTCACCGATATCTGTAAGTCGCGAGCTTCCGCTGCGTGGGGTGAAGAACATGGCATAGCGGATTTCGGGCTCTGGCTTCTGCAGTATGCGCTCCAGGTAGCGGGGTTTTTCCTTTACCTCCTGAAAGGGGTTGCTCAGGGATCTTCCAAGCCCTCGTTTCAGTAGTCTCAGATTCTGCAAGTCGATACTCCAGTTTTACTGTCTTTCACAGGTACTACGCTGCTCCTTGTGGCTCTCCTCATGCTGCACCTCAAGCTGGTGCGGTGCCTATTCTAACCGATTCATTTTGACAGTTGTCCATGACTCTCATCCATCCGGTGACCAATTGACGAAAAACCGCTATGGTAACCTCAGCCTGTATAGTCACAGGGGCATGAAACCCTGTCTGTCTTGCGCAGCTGTTATCCGAGGCAAGAGTTAAAAATGGCGGGTATTGGAATATGAGTGTGACAAGAGGCATCTATCTGCTGCTGGCGATACTGGGCCTGGTGATGACCTGGTACTACAACCTGCAGTTTATCGCTGAGTCCGGCGGCAGTTTTGATGTGGCAAAATTTATCGCTGACGGTGCTACCAATGCGGCGGCGAAGTCTTTGAGCTGGGATCTGGCTATCGCATGTATTGCCGGGCTTACCTGGATCTACTTTGAGTCCAAACGGCTGGGCCTCGGGTTTTTCTGGATCTATATCATTCTGGCTTTTGCTATAGCTTTTGCGTTTGCCTTCCCACTGTTTCTTTTTGTTCGACAGGGAAAGCTGGAGCGCGCGCAACCCTGATCTGAACACGGGGTCTGAACAGGGGGCCAGCTGCGGCGTATTGGCTTGACCCTGGCCTGTTCGGGCGCCTGGTTCAGCCACACTCGCATTGATTACCCTCCGAACAGCTCCTGTTGTTCCTTGACGGTATTGATGGGGCAGGTCACCACCGCCACTCGCTGGTAGCCCAGCTTCACCAGTTGCTGCGCCGCCAGCGTTGCGCGCCCGCCAGTTGCGCAATGCAGGTAAATGGGATGATTTTCATCGGGGATCACTTCGTTGATCTTCATCTCCAGTATGCCCCGCGGGATATGCAGTGAGCGGGGTGCGGCGAGATTGCTCACTTCCACGAGTTCGCGCACATCGATGATTGTGCCGTCGTTTTCTTTCATCTCGGACAGGGCAGTGGCGGCATCGACACAGCGCAGGTCTGACCGGGCTTCAGCCACCAGTTCGGGTATTGTTTTCAACATGGCAATTAACTCGTTAGTTAGTCTGGACAATAAATGAAGTATAAGCCAAAAAAGCAATGTGTCTAAATCAGGCATCTTTTCGAGACGCAGTCTACTTTGAAGTATTACCAACTTTCGCCAAACGGACGGATTACGTGTTTGAAAACCCAGGCGGAGCCCGCAGGGGACCCGGGTGAGGGAAGATTACTGTTTGGCGTTGTGATAATGCACCTTACGCCCGCGGAATGGCGCATCATTGCCCTCATCGTAGTGGGACGCGGGAGCGCTTAGTTCAAACAGTGGGTCCCAGCAGCCCTGGGCTTCAAGCATGGCCTGCACCCGTTCCTGTTGTGCGTCCGGTACCTCCCGGGCATGCTGCTGCAAGCGCTCCAGGCACCACACCCTGTATTGTGATACCGGGACACCGCGATACTGCACGCGCTGGATTACCGGGTCAAACCTGTCCAGCCCCTGCTGCCAGGCCCTGGCATTGTCATTCAGGTAAGGCAGGTATGCGTCGGCCACATCCTGCAGCAGTGGTTCCAGGTCTGCAGGTAGCTCGCTGACCAGCTTATGCGCTGTTGTGCTGGCACGCGCGTTCCAGAGTCTGGCCTGCCAGGCAAAGACCCCCGGGGCGCGTAACCTCATTAGGTCCGATGCTGTTGGATCCTGGGAAAAGTGGCGAAAAATGGAAGCGAAGAAGCCGAAGTCGGAGAGTGTCGGGGCATCGCCCAGAAGGTAAGGTCGATGCTGGAAAACGTGTTCAAGACGATCGAGTGTCTTGAGGTAGATCGACTCCACATGATCCCATGTGTTGGCGTCCACACCGTCCCGTTTTACGTATTCACCCAGTTGGCGGCGCCGGATCAAGGCTCTTTTGACAGGCCCTGGCAAAGGCACACTGCCCATCATTTCATCCACAATTTTGCGAGACAGGTGCATACGGTCCGCTACATAGCTCCATCGGTAGTGCATTGCGGGGCGCCACAGCCACTCTTCTGCATAGTCTTCCAGCAGGTGGCTTAAAAAGCGGAGTAGGGGGTCATCGGGAATCACAGCGGGTGCCGGATACTGCGCCTCGAACCAGTCGATCATCGGCGTCGTATCCGTCATGAAGCGTCCATCCGGCAGTTCGATCGCCGGCATCTGGACGGCACCGGTTTTGTCCCCAAGCATGCGCATGAGCTTCGGGTTCAGCGCAATAAAGTCGTAGGGAATCTCCTTGTAGCGCAGATAGCCCTCCATCTTGCCGGTGTAATAGGAGACCCGTAAGCCATACAGTTTCAGGTTTTTGGCCATGCTATGCCTGCCAGTTAGCTCGAAAGAGGTTGAGAATAAAGCACACTTCACGGCCTCGATCAAAGCAGGCTTCTATGCAATGACTCGAGACCTGCTGTATAGGGCTACTGATGCAAACCGGGACGGAGCCGGTGCTTGTGTGGCGCGCAGCGCGAAGTGCAACAACAGCCCATCTCCAGGGATTTGTTATGTCTTGTTCACCTTTTTAAAACCAAAGCCAGGCCTCTCTTCCTGAATTAGCATGTCCATGAATTTTTCAAATCGCCTCTGCCTTGTTTCAGGTTTCTTTGCAGACTCCAATCCATATGCAATTGCATA
This sequence comes from uncultured Gammaproteobacteria bacterium, assembly GCA_963765545.1. Lineage (GTDB taxonomy): Bacteria > Pseudomonadota > Gammaproteobacteria > Pseudomonadales > Halieaceae > JARRPM01. The sequence goes on from CAVXWW010000009.1 coordinate 324,263, forward strand.
GCGATTCGATTTGGTCAGCTTTTCATAGAACTGTTTCGCCTTCAGAGTATTCTCAAGAGCAGCCAGAAAGTCAGCTGGGACCTTCATCTCACTAGCCGGCGCGTAGGCGTTTTCCCAGCGACCGTCGGCCTTGGCTGCACGAACATGCACAAGTCCCGGCTCCTCCATTCGTCCTTCGCCTATCAGGCGCTCTACATGTTGTGTATTCTTCCTGGACCAATTGCTTCGGGTTCTTCTCGGAGTAATCCTTTGGAGGTAGGCTTGGTCATCGAGTGACTTTTTGACGCCGTCAATCCAGCCCCAGCACAGCGTCTCAATCACGACCTCGTTCCAGGTCACGCTCGGAAGCCCGGAAGCTTTTTTGAAGATCTTGACCCAAAGTTCGCTTTCTTTGGCGTGGTTCGTTCGTAGCCACCTATGCAGATCTTTCGGTGACTTAAAGGTCTTCACTTTCGCCGTTTCGGGATTAACCATGAAAACAGACTCTCCTGGTGCAGCGCCAGGGCAGGTGCAGCCACTGTTTGACTGTCGCTACTCCACTTGGCATTTTATGTCTAATCGACCTGGGGTGTTCGGTTGGCCCCCACAGTGAATGCTGATCGATACTGTCTTAACCCCGCCTTGATCCTGTCTCAGGCCGCCGCGAAGCCGAGTTTCGCTATTTGTCTGTTTTTTGGCCGCTATAACCATCAGGATGTTGTTGGCCGCCGTCACCAATCTGCTCCCAGCCTGCCTTTGAATTGACGTAAATGTGGTGGGCCACGGACAGTCTTTCCTGACCCGCTGTGAGTGTGCCAACTGGCACGTACATTCTGGACTCATCATTTACACCAGGAAGTGTAGAGCCACATGTCCGACAGAAACTTGTATGCCAGTCACGCCCCGGTTTTGACCAGTGGCAGATATTGCCTTGTCCTTTACTCCAATGAAATACCTGATTGTCGACCACAACAACAGCAAGTCCGTTGCTACCCGTGGACCTTCGACAGATCGAGCAGTGACAAACGAAAACATCTGATATCTCTTCATCGACCCGATTCACGTTCTGGAACTATCCGCCGCCACAACTTGAACGCCATGCGAATGTGTACTACATGTAATGTGTAATACTAAAAAGAATCCAAAAAGGGGATATTTATGTTGCGCATTGTTTGTGTGCTTCAGGCAGCAGCGCTGCTGTTTTCCGCTCAACTCTCCACAGCAGCAGAAACAGCATCGCTGCAAATAGACGGTGCCGCGATTGCTAGCCCTGACCAGCGCGGCGACTGGCGTGCCTATGGTCGCAGCTACAGCGAGCAGCGTTTTAGTCCACTAAAGCAGATCAACGACAAGAACCTGGACCAACTGCGTCTCGACTGGTACCTGGAAATGCCTGATGCCAGGGCGCTCAACTCAACTCCCCTGGTGGTTGATGGCGTCATGTACTTCACCGCCTCCCAGTCGGTGGTGATGGCAGTGGATGCGGCCAGCGGAACGATCTTGTGGCGTTATGATCCGGAGGTGATAAAGCGCCTGGCCAACCGCAAGCACATGCGCTTTAACTGGGGGGCCAACCGCGGCCTGGCTTTCTGGAAGGGCCAGGTCTATGTGGCGACCTTTGACGGTAGGCTGATTGCCCTGGACGCGGGTACCGGTAAGGAGTCCTGGTCGGTACAAACCTTCCCCCTGGATGAAACGCGGTATATTACCGGTGCACCGCGAGTGTTCAACGATCTGGTTATTATCGGCCACGGCGGCGCTGAAGCAGGTGCTGTTCGCGGCTATGTCACCGCCTATGATACGGCCACCGGCGAGCAGAAATGGCGTACCTACACGGTTCCGGGCAAGCCCGCAGATGGTTTCGAGTCGGCAGCTCTCAAAGAGGCGGCAGGTACCTGGCGGGGCGAGTGGTGGAAGCACGGTGGTGGTGGCACAGTCTGGAACGCCATCACCTATGACCCCCTTTACAACCGCGTCTATCTGGGCACCGGCAATGGCGCGCCATGGAACCAGCAGGTGCGCAGTCCCGGCGGCGGGGACAACCTGTTCCTGTGCAGCATACTGGCGCTGGATGCGGATACCGGCGAATACGCCTGGCACTACCAGACCACACCCGGTGAAAACTGGGACTACAACTCCGCCATGGATATCGTACTTGCCGACCTGGAATGGGATGGCGAGTCCCGCCATGTGCTCATGCACGCGCCCAAGAATGGCTTTTTCTATGTGGTGGATCGGGAGGACGGCCGCCTGCTCGGGGCAGAGAAGTTCGGCAAGGTCACCTGGGCAGAGCGGGTAGACATGAAAACCGGACGTCCGATAGAGACCCCGGAGGCTCGCGCCACCGACGGGGTCAGTGTCATTTATCCGGGTTTCCTGGGCGCGCACAATTGGCAACCCATGTCCTATAACCCGGAAACTGGCCTGGTCTACATCCCCTACCAGGAAATGGCCGCGGAGTACGACAGGCGCGGTATCGACTCTGAGCGCTGGCGCGCTGAAGACTTCCAGATGAATACCGGCTTTCAGCCCTACCGTGGTGATATTGCAGTTGAGGATGCGTCCAGCGCCCTTCTCGCGTGGGATCCGCAACGACAGAAACCCGCGTGGAAAGTAGATCTGCCCGGGTTCCAGAATGGTGGCACAGTCACCAGCGCAGGCAACCTCGTTTTCCAGGGAACCAGTGGCGGCTACATTCATGCTTACCAGGCGGATACCGGCAGGCTGCTGTGGAGCTTTGATGCCGGTGTGGGTATTGTCGCACCGCCCATTACTTACGCTGTCAATGGCAAGCAGTTTGTTGCCGTGCTGGCTGGCTGGGGTGGAGTAAGTTACATAGGGTCGACCGCGATGGCGCAGCATGGCTGGGCTTACGGCACGCATCCCCGCCGGCTGCTGGTATTTTCCCTGGAGGGCAAGATAGAGCCGCCCAAAACAGTGGCGCCGAGCAAGGAAGTTCTGATTGTCGATAACAGTGAGCAGCGTATCGATGAGGCCCAGGCAAGTGTGGGCCAGGATCTGTATCTGCCCCGGTGCCTGGGTTGCCATGGTATGGCGGCAATATCCGCAGGTGGCGCGCCCGACTTGCGTGCATCCGCACTGGCGGCGAACCTGGACGCTTTCGGAGACCTGCTGCGTACCGGCCAGTTGCAGGCCAGGGGTATGCCGCGATTTGATGAGCTTAATGACCGGGAGGTCGAACAGATCTACTGGTATATACGCCAGCGGGCACGTGAGTCATTGTGAGCCGGAGTTATGGCCATAATGGGCGTGGCCACAAGCTGAGAATACAAAGCGCCCTGGCAGCTATCATCTGTTGCGTGATGAGCGCTGGTGCTGCGCGCACCCAGGAAATGAGCCCGGCCACATCCATGGCCGAATTCTGTAGCAAGCTGCCACGGCCCGCCTATACCAATCTTGAGCGGGTGCCTTACCCCAGTGACTGGTTCCAGTTGTACCGCGTCGCTCCGGGAGTAACCGCCATTTATGAACCTTTTCAGTGGCAGGAGGTTATCTCCTACCTGATTGAAGGGTCAGATCGTGCGCTGTTATTTGACACCGGTAACGGGATCGCTGATATAGCAGCTGTTGCCAGGCAGCTGACAAGTAAACCCATTGCAGTGCTGAATTCCCACACACACTACGATCATGTAGGCGGCAACCATGCGTTTGATCAAATCTATGGGATGAATACAGCGTTCACCAGGGTGAGACAGGGGGGTCACCCGAATAAGGATATTGCCATTGAAGTTTCCCCCGAGGCACTGTGTCGTGGGCTACCGGCTGGCGTATCTGTGTCAAATCACGTCGGGCGCCCCTTTGCCGTTACACACTTTATCGAAGATGGACACGCCCTGGATCTTGGGGGGCGGACACTTGAGGTTCTCCATATTCCCGGCCACACGCCTGATGCCATAGCATTACTGGACGAAGAGAATGGCCTGCTGTGGACCGGAGATACGTTTTACGAGGGGCCGATCTGGCTATATGCGCCGGAGACAGATTTTGACGCTTACGCTGAATCGCTGCGAAAGTTGGTTCCCTATGTGCCCCGCTTGGCGGCATTACTACCCGCGCATAATACCCCCTGGGTGAGGCCCGAGAGGCTACTTGAGGCTCAGGCAGGGTTTGAAGCAGTGTTAGCTGGCAAGGCAGAAATTGTCGATCAGGGCTATGGCATGTTCGAATACCGAGTGCCAGGTATCACGGCGTTCTCATTTCTGCTGAGCAGCGAAACACGGCCATGATAAACAGGGGCGCCCCAAGAGACGAACCATGAAACGGCTGCATATAGTGGGCTGCCCGCGCAGCGGGACGACCCTGTTGATGACGCTGGTGTCCAGCTGCTTTGCCAGTGACGGGTACTGCGAGCATGAGATGAATATATTCCAGCCCGTCGATATCCCCGGTGACCTCTATTTTACCAAGCAGCCCAATGATATCAGGCAGTTGCAGCATATCTTGCACAGGGACACGCAACTCTTTGTCATTTATATGGGACGTGACCCGCGAGCGGTGATCACCAGCCAGCACCTGGAGAGTCCCGGGCAGTACTTTTGCAACTACCGGGTATGGCAGGAATGCGACAGCGCCGCCCGGCGTTACGAGGACCATCCCCGCTTTCTGGCAATACGCTACGAGGACCTGGTGTCAGACCCGGACGCGGTCCAGGTAGGCATCATGGCGCAATTCCCGTTTCTGCAGCGAAAACACCTTTTTAGCGAGTATCACTTGCACGCACAAGCTTCCGGTGCGGCGCAGCGGGCGATGAACGGCTTGCGACAGGTGAGCCGGGAGAGCCTGTCGAAATGGCGTCAGCACTTGCCCCGTATTGCCGAGCAGTATCGACGCCACCCCTCCCTGGCCGATGATCTCGTGCGCCTGGGTTATGAGCCGGACCCGGGCTGGTTGAGCATGCTCGACGGCGTGGCAAGCGTCGTCTACCCCTGCCGCTATGGCGAACGCCGGGAGCATTTCAAGGAATGGGAAAAGTCCATGCGGGTTTACCTCAAATCCCGGCGGTACCTCAAACGGCGGGGCTGCTAACGTTAACGTGTCTAGACCGGGCCCAGCAAGGATTGGGGGTCTTTCTGGTCGGACCATGCCAATACAGCGTGTGGTTGCGGTCACTGCGGCCAACCCCATAGCCAGGGACTGGCCTTTCGCGTCAACATAGCGGGTGAAGAGCTGGCAATGTGCTGTGCGGGATGCCTGGCATCAGAGAGACTCATTGCAAACGAAAACAAGAATTCTACCTGCAGAAAACTGGATAGCGACAGTTCCGGGTCGGGTTGTTAAAGCTTAATCGACCGGAGGCGTGCCCTGTTCGGGGCCTGTTCCAGGCAAGTCGCCACCTGCCGGCTGTATCTTAAACAGGGTCACCTCTCCCCGGCTACCCAGGCGCATTACAGGACCCCAGGTGCCTGTGCCCGGTGAAACATACAAGTTTGTCTGGCCGTGGGTGAACAGCCCCACGATCTGTTCGAATACCCGCCTTACAACCAGATTGAAAGGGACGATTTGCCCGTTGTGGGTGTGGCCGGAGATCATCAGGTCCACCCCGGCAGCTGCGGCGGCGGCCAGCCCCCTCGGGCGGTGATATAGCAGCAGGACAAAGCGTTGGCAATCAATATCCAGCTTGGCGATTTCCCGTTCTACCTGGGCCGGGTTGTCACTATCGTCGATGCCGATCAGCTGCACTGCGTCCTGTGTGGCGGTCGCGGTGCGCAACACGGTTACCCCCAGATTCCGCAAGCGCTGGAGTATGTCTTCCAGGTCTTCATAGCGTTCGTGGTTACCGATGCAAAAATATATCGGCACCGGGCAGGAACGCAACGCCGCCAACTGCTCCTCGCCAATGCCTGGAGCGTCAATAAAATCGCCGGTAATACACAGAAACTGCACCTGCGCTCCATTTACCTTTTTCATCACGCGCTCCAGAAAGGCGCTGCTGCGCGAACCTATGTGGACATCGGTAATCTGTGCAAATCGTAGCGGGGAAGAGATTTTTCGGCTGGTAAGCTGCACCTTGACCAGCGAGGGCGAGTACGCGTTCATCACGCTGAAGACCAGCAAGCCAAGGGCAATCACAATAAGCGTATAGGCGGCGGCAGCAGGGCTGACCCAGTCCATCGCGACCGGAATTTCAGCCGCCAGCACCATGCACAGTACCAATGGGCTGATTCCAAGCCACAAGTCCGCGCCGCGCCTTAGCCAGAACACCAGTCCCGAGTTCGCATGGCGCAGGTAGACCCTTGCCAGGATCTGGCTAAAAAACAGTGGCAGAAAAATCAGTGCGGTAGCCCAGCCACCCAGGCCCAGCCAGGCACATAAGCGCAGTACCGGGTAGGCAAAAAGCGGGAGATGTAATAGTAGTGCTACAAGCAGAAATTGTTCGCGCTTTCTCATTGGTCCAGCATACCTCTACTGGAGCGTGACCCAAAGGTTTGCCGCGGACCAATGTTTTAGAAATTAGAGCGGATTAGAATCCGACGGAAACAGGGACAGGCACTTCTCTCATTGCCGTCGGTCAGACAGCCACTTTTCAACATCGCGCAGCTCGCTTTCTGCTGCGGTACCCATGGAGACAAAAACCGATCTGGCACATTCAACATGCTGCGTCCCGCCGGACTGGTCTGTTGCCGAGTCAACCAGTGCCCGACCCAGTAGCCACTGGCTCCACGCTATATTGCCTGCAGGCGTCCTATGTTTCATGCGGAGATTAAAGGCGGCTTGAAGTGGCTCTATAGCTGCCTCGTACTGCCGCATACCTATCAACGATTCACCGATACAGGTCAGGGCAAATGCCAGGTCCGGATGATCATCCGGTACTGACTTAAGATCCTCCTGGTAAGCTTGTCGAGCATAGGCCAGTGCATCTTCAAACAAACCTTCCCGATTCGCCAGGTTGGCCAGATTACTCAAGCCCACCGCCACATCAGCGCTACGGTCGAAGCGCTGCCAGTATTCTACCGCCAGCAATAGATGCTTTCGCGCCTCTGCGTAGTTCTCCAGACTGATGTAGGTATCTGCCAGAGAATTGTAGGTACTGGCAAGTAGCGAGTTATTGGGTGCGACTTGTTGCTGTATCTCAAGTGATCGCTGCAGCGCCGCGAGAGCGTCCGGATACCGACCCATTTCCTTGAGACACCAGCCGTATCCTCGTAAGCAGGCGGCCAGGGGGTTCTTATCTGCAAGAATCTCCGCCATTACCAACGCCTCCTGCTGGTAAGCCAGTGCCGCCTCGCGCCGGTCCATCTTGAGCTCTATGCCTGCCAGTGTTTCAAGCGCCGACATCAGGCCGGGCGTGTCGCCGGCCTCACGCGCCTTGCACTCAGCGCTGGCAGCGATTCTGTGGGCGGCCTCAAGGTCATTTGATCGGGCCAGGGCAGAGGCCTGAGCCGCCAGTATAGTTATAAGCTCGTCGGCACTTTCTTCCTCTGCAATGGTGCGCGCCTGCGCGTAGAGGACTGCACTTTCAGGCATATTCCCCATCATGAGTTCTACCCCGGCTAGTCGGTGCCTGAGGCGCATCTCGTCAAGCCGGGCCGAAGTAAGGCCCAGGGCGCGTTTCAGATGAGTCGAGGACTCCACCAGTGAACAGCTGGAGAGCGCCAGTTTGGCAGCGATCTCATAGTACTCGCGTGCTTTACCCTCGATCCCGGCTTTCTCGAACTGGTAGGCGAGTTGGGCGGAAATGTCGTCTGTATCATCCCCGGCTAGGCTCTCCATTACGGTTGCGACGGTGTCATGGAGATAAGTTCGTTCCAGGGGATCAATTCCCGAATAAACATGCTGTCGCCCCATGCTATGGCAGAATCTGCAAATCGAGACTCGTTTGCCACCAAGTACCTGTGTTCCAATGGTCTGTACGAGATTGTCGGGCGCTCGTCTTGCCAGTATCCGGGCGACGGACAAAGGACTTGCTTCCAGTGCAGCCGCGACCACCTCGACAGTAAACTGATCGCCCTCGACGCTTGCTGCGCGCAGAATGTCCAGTAGCTCTGTATCCAGCGAGGTTAACTGGGCATGTAAGATATTCTCTATTCGTTTAGGTACGTGCTCCCAGCTCAGTTCGGGGTTTTCGCGCCAGCGACCGCTAATCGCAGAAATGATACCCTGATTCCGGAAGTGCTCCACCAGTTCCACCACGAACAGCGGGTGACCGCCCGTATGGCGGGCGAGATCCCGGGTGAAACCTTTCCCCACACCGGGTATGACAGTGTCCACGTACTCCTTGACGAGTTCCGGGCCGCGCTGCTCTCTGGCGACGTCAAGATCTACATAACTGCTGTTGATATGCTCATTTATCCGAGCAATAGCAGGCTCAAGCGCGGCACCAGCGGTAGGTTGGCGCAGGGCCGCCAGGAACAGGATTCGTCGCCCCTGTGTTTTCTCGGCCATACGGCCCAACAACTGCAGTGAGGCCACATCGCTACGGTGGAGATCGTCCAGGACTATCAGTAGCGGCGCTCGCTCCGATACACTTTCGATGATCGCGAGATATTGATCCTGCAATTGAGCGCGATCAGCTGCGACTTCGACTTCATCCGGACGGGCCTGGCTATGCTTTAGTCGCTGGGGCAACGAATTCTGCCTGATCATGCGAGCGGAGCGCACGGCGAGTCCGAACCCGGGAACCATCAACTCAATGATGTCGGGTGCAAGTTCTGTAAATGCAGACCGAATGGTCTGGACCACATTCCGGCTGTCCCTGAACCGCTCTTCCGGGATAGTGACGTCGGACAGGCCTGAGAGCGAGTTCAGAATTTGTGCCCAGGGGTTCAAGGGGCGGATACTGCCGGTTTGCTGATCACAGTGCCCCCAGGCGATCACTGGGGGCACATCGGCTTTGTCCAACGAGGACACAAAAGCCCGTAACAAGGTGCTTTTTCCCGAGCCCGTATCCCCCTTGACGTAGCAGATTGAGCTTTGACCCTTTAGGGCGAGATCAAATTGCGACTTGAGCTTCGCAATTTCAACCGATCGCCCCACACAAATGCGTTCCGGCTGGCCTTCCTTTATGCTTCCGTCTGAGGTCATCGAAAAAGTATAGTCGACCTTGGCCGGCAGGTAACACGGTGCAACCCCTTGCCCAGTCTGCCAGGGCTTCTGTTAGCTTCTGGCTGGACAGCGAATATGTATGTAGTCGCGATCTTTTCAGTGTCCGTGTGTAAAAGACGAGCTATGATAACTTTCTGCGCTGCTTGCAGACCTTTTGCCATCCAAAAAGTAACTGCATGTGACATCGGACCTCAACAAGCACGGTGCCTATAAAATTGAATTGTCCCGGCTCAATATATTGCATTTTAAGTCGTCTAACGGTTTTTGCCATTATTCTAACAGGCCTTGGCGGATGCACAGGAGGTTCATCTGACGAGGCGTTCAAAATCGTTTTGCGCTTGAGCCATGTATTCAGCCCCAAGGAAGAACTGGCGATTTCCCTTGAGACAGTGGCGGCGAATATCTTTGAGGAAACCGGTGGCGCGGTCAAGATCCTGACCTATCCCCAGGGTCAGATCGCTGCCTACAAGGATGGCGTGGAAATGGTTGTGCGGGGAGCCTACTTTATCTCTGTGGAAGACCCCTCCTACATAGGCGACTATGTGCCAGAGTTCACCGCGTTGGTGGGGCCTATGCTCTACCGAAACTTTGAAGAGTATATCAGCCTGGTTAATTCGCCACTTGTGCACGGCTGGATTGATAAACTGGAAGCCAAAGGTATCAAGGTGCTTTCACTGCAGTACATTTTCGGCTTTAGGAATGTGATCACGGACAAAGTTATCCGCACGCCAGCGGATCTTTCGGGCATTAAACTGAGAACGCCTGGCAGCAAGCTGTTCATAGAGACCATCAATGCCATGGGTGCTACCGCCACACCCTTGCCCTGGGGGGAAACCTTCAGCGCAATACAGCAAGGCGTTGTCGACGGACTTGAGGGGTCCGATTTCACTAATTATGACACCAAAGTCTATGAAACAGGCAAAAACAGAGTGGCAATGACGAATCACTTCCTGGGCACCGCCGGAGTCTACATTTCTACAGAAGTATGGGCGAAGATTCCCGCTGAGTATCAGGCGATCATTCAAAACGAGTTTACAGAAGAAGCATTGAAGATGGTTGCACGTCTGAACGACAAGCACGCTGATGTTGTGAAGGAGTTGGAGGGCCATGGCGTGCAGTTCAATGAAGTTGATCGGCCGGCTTTCAGGAAGAGCACGGTGAAGCTTTTTGAAACCTTGCCGGGGGTGAATATGGACATGTACAAGCAAATTCAGGCGGAGCTGGAGAAGATTCGCGAGAACAGCCAGGCAGGTGTGGCGCGTGAGTAGGGGGGCGAAATATTACTTCGATAACCTGGAGGAGATCCTGTGCGGTTTTTTCCTGGTGTCCATGGTGAGCCTTGTCATAGTAAGTGTACTGTTGCGCTTCCTGTTCAGTTATTCCATCACCTGGGCGGAAGAAGTCTCGACAATCTGTTTTGTATGGTCCGTGTTCGTCGGAGCAAGCGCTGTCTACAAGCACAAAATGGACATAGGCATAGATGTTTTGATCAAAACGCTACCGGACTCGGCACAACGCTATATTCGGCTGCTGGTGAGTCTCACCTTACTCGCGATCAATGGCTACATATTCTATATGAGTATCGTATTTACCAGCATATCCTGGATCAAGCCGACCGCCGTGCTGGGCGTTTCTTCAGCGGTATTTAATTCCGCCCTTATCGTCGGGTTTGGCCTGATTACGCTGCACACGCTTGGCTTTATAAGGCAGGACATAAGCGCAATAAGAGCTGCGAGGGATTAATGGAGTATCTACCTATTCTGCTGGTTTTCGTCCTGTATTTCTCCAGCATACCGATTGCCTATGCTCTGCTGGGGGCATCTATCTTCTACTTTACGTTTTTTGACGCGGGCATGCCGGCAGATCTGGTATTGCAGAAATTCATTACCGCTACCGCTTCGTTTCCGCTGCTTGCAATACCGTTCTTCGTAATGGCGGGCTCAGTCATGAACTACTCGGGTATCAGTGGCAAGCTCATGCAAATGGCCGAAGTCCTCACCGGCCATATGGTTGGCGGACTGGCACAGGTTAATGTCGTGTTAAGCACAATGATGGGGGGCATATCCGGTTCGGCCAATGCGGATGCGGCAATGCAGAGCAAGATCCTGGTTCCGCAAATGGAGGCCAGGGGTTACAGTCGGGCATTCAGTTCTGCTATTACAGCCGCGTCTTCTGCTATCTCCCCGGTGATTCCGCCGGGTATTATCATGATTATCTACGCGCTTATTGCCCAGGTCTCAGTGGGTAAAATGTTTGCCGCGGGTTATGTGCCTGGGATTATAATGGCGGCTTCCCTGATGTTTGCCGTTTCCATCATAGCCAGGAAGCGCGGTTACAAAGCTACAAGGGAGACTCGCGCCAACCGCAGGGAGGTGGGCCTGCAGTTTCTGGATTCGCTTTGGTCCTTGTCTCTGCCGTTCGGCATTATTCTGGGATTGAGGTTCGGTCTGTTTACGCCCACAGAGGCGGGTGCGATGGCGGTTCTCGCTTCGGTTCTGATAGGCGTCTTCATATACAAAGAACTCAAATTGGAGCACATCAAGCCGATTCTGAAAGACACTATTTATGGTACCGGAACGGTGGTCCTTATTATCGTGGCGGCGTCCGTGTTCGGCTATTACCTCAATTGGGAGCGCATCCCCCAACTTTTGACTGAGCAACTGCTGCTGTTGACCCAGAACAAGTGGGCCATGCTCGCCATATTGAACGTCTTCCTGTTATTCATCGGTATGTTTCTGGAGGGTGGGGCAGCGCTGATTATAGTGGCGCCACTCGTCGTTCCGGTGGTTGTTGCACTGGGAGTCGATCCTGTGCACTTCGGAATGATTATTATCGTGAATATCATGCTGGGCGGGGTCACACCTCCTTTTGGTTCGATGATGTTCACCACTTGTTCCGTGACAGCTGTGCCTGTGGGGGATTTCGTCAAGGAAGTCTGGCCATTCATATTGGCATTGTTGTTTGCATTACTGGTAGTAACCTACTCACCGGGACTGATTATGTTTCTGCCAAATCTGATGTGAGTCACAAGGGGGTTTTTGTTCAATGATAAAGCATTTTGACCAAGTTACCGTTTGTGTGCGCGACCTGGAGGCGTCCAGTCGTTTTTTGGATTGCTGGGTTTTTTTCAACGCTTGGCTTTGAAGTGCCTGCACGAAAGACAAAACCCCGAAACTCAACGACAGTCTCGCTTTAACCAGTCCAGGACGATGCCGGTAAGCGCCAGCCGACTCCAGGAGTAGGAGTGATCACCTGAAACCCTGTGGTGCTCCAGGCGCAACTTGTCGACCTGGGAGTAGGCCGCCACCACGGGATCGAACATGCTCGAGGCCGGCGTTACGGTGTCCTGTTCTCCGACGAGAAGCAATACCGACCTGCCGACCAGCTCTGGTCCGAATCCACTGGTATCAATCTCTTCTACTACTGCGGCACTGAGCTGTTTGCGCATGGCCTCTGCGCCAAAATCAGCCAGCATAAACAGCTGATCGGCATAGGGCAGAAGGCGCTTCGCAGTCGCATCATCAGCTGAGATGCTCGCCTTCCACAACGCCAGATTGACGGGTGACATTGCAGCCACGCACACCAGTTCGGGGTCTGCCCTGCCCGCTGCAAGGGCTGTGTAGCCTCCCAAAGAATGGCCCAGCAGTGTCATGTGCGCCGTATCTACGCGGTACATTTTGCTGTTCGCGGGCTCTCTGAAGAAGTTCAGCACGCTGTGAACGTCTTCTTCCAGAGTGAGTATCGAGTAACTGCCCTCTGCACCCCAGGCGCCGCGATAGTTAAAAAATACCACGTTGAAGCCCTCGCGACGCGCCGCTTGGGCGATATCCAGGTTTTTCTCATTACCTGGAAACCCATGCAGCAGCAACACCGTGGGATGCGGGCCCGGCCCATTGGCAATATAGATAAAGCCGGGCATGCGATCGCCAGAGCTGGAAAAAGTCAGTTCTTTCACAGCTGCGGGGTATTGCGGGTGGGGCAGGGGATCAGACTGGGCTATGGCCGACCCGGTGGTCGCGCCCGCTGACAGGAGCGCGGTCAATAGCAATCCAAGTGCATAAGCCACGGTGCGCTTTGCTTTACCAGGCAGCTGCGTATCTCTGTCAGTTGACACAGTCTGCCTACTTCTTCTGGAACGAGAAGATAGTCGCCCAGTCCCGCGTCATATCGACCACTGTCCAGCCATTCGCGGGTGCTGCGTCCAGAGCCTTGTCGAGATGCCCCACACTGGATTTACGGTCATAGGCCCATTCGCGCTTGGCATCGGTGTGGTGCACGATCATGCCAAAGCGTGCGCCCGCTCCGCCAGTCGCGTATTGCAGCATCTGCAGGTCGCCGTCGGAATTGCCGAATGCCGCGATCGGACGACGGCCAATATGAAGGTTAATCCCAATGGGCTTGCCCTCTTTGTCGTCAATAAAGTTTAGTTCGGGCAGGCGAACCAGTACCGCGTCATCGCCTTGAATCTCGAATTGTGTCTTGATGCTGCTCCCGACTACCTGTTCCGGTGGGATGCCATAGACAGATTCTGTCCACGGGCGCATAAACTCGATTCCGCCACCAGAGACAATGTAGGTTTTGAAATCATTGGCGCGCAGGTAGTCGAGCAGCTCGAGCATAGGCTGGTAGACCATTTCAGTGTAGGGTCGTTGGGTAATGGGATGTTTCGCGGTGGCTATCCAGCTCTTAACGATGGTTTCAAACTGCTCTGTGGTCATGCCCGCATGGGTCGCCATGACAATTTCGCCCACCGATTTCATTCCACCGGCCAGCGCGCTCTCTAATTCACCTTTTAGCAGTGAAGCAAATGGTTCCGTGGTCTCCCACTCCGGATGCGCAGGAGCAAGCTCCTTCACGCGGTCAATCGCGAAAAACAGCTGGAAATACATCGGTTGCTCAGCCCAGAGGGTGCCATCATTGTCGAAGGTGGCGATGCGCTCTTCCGCGGGTACAAAGTCAGGCGAGCCCTTTGTGGATACCCTGGTCACGAAGTTCATGATCGACCGCTTGGTCTGGCCTTCATTCCAGGAAGGGAGCGGATCGGCTGTCTCAGCCTTCGCCAGGCTGCCCAGGCTCAGGGCACAGCTCATGGCTATTGCGGTGAGTGTGGCTAGTGTTCTGGTCATGTGGTGTTTTCCTTGTAAATGTCTGGGTGAAATCGTCTTCCGGATCAGATTTGCCGCTACACTGGGCGAGCTATACTGCACAGAGGTGCAATGCGACTATTGAGTACTAAACGGCACCCATGGATTGTAGAACATCTGGGTGTCGACGAGTTAAACGACCTCATTATTTTGCACACAAACCGGCCGGATGTGTCGTTCGAGTCGGGCCTGTATCTGCGACTACAACAGGAGCACATGATGGACATTAACCCGGTATGCACTGCACCTGTCGAGCTGGAAATCAGCGCACGTCTGCAGCGCTTGCAGACACAGATGAGCCTTGGAAACCTGGATTACTACTTGTGCCACGACCCGGCCAACATTTTTTATCTTACCAATTTCGCAAACTTCGTACACGAGCGCCCCTTTATTTTACTGATCCCGGGTAAGGGATGCCCCATCTTCCTGATGCCCAAGTTGGAAGAAGAGCACGTGCGCATCAGATCGGTAGGGGAGATGGAATATGTGCATTACTTCGAGTTTCCGGCACCGGATAAACAGCAGTGGTCCGACCGCCTGCTGGATATTCTAGACAGTGGCCACACGGTGGGTATCGAGAGCAGCTGTCCCTTCAGCGTGGTGCGGGCAATTCCGGGGGCAACCGCTGTGGCCGACCTGGTTGATGAGCTGCGCCAGATAAAATCTGACTACGAAATTGCGCGTATCGCCTACACCAGTAAACTTCTCAACGAGGGGCAGCAGCTGCTGTTCGAGATGGCGAGCCCCGGTCAGTTGCCGATCCTGATTCACAAGGAGGTTTCCGGGACGCTGATGCAGAAGATGTTGCTGGAAAACCCGGTTGCCAATGTACTCAACAGCAAATTCAATGCGGTGACACAGCCTCCCAGTCTGTCCCATGATCCGCACAATTTCACCAATACCTTTTGCACCCTGGAGGAAGGTGGCCCTCACGTATGCATTGTGCAAGGCATGGCCAACGGCTATGGGGCTGAACTGGAGCGAACTTTCTTTCTCAACACGGTTCCCGAACCGGCGCTGAAACCATTCAATGACATGCTGGATGCGCGTGCACTGGCATACGATCTGCTTGCGCCCGGCGCCAATATGTCGGAGATAGATCGCGCAGTGAACGATTTGCTCAGGCGTCGTGGGCATGGCGAGCATCTGCTGCACCGCACAGGGCACAGCTTTGGAGTGACGGATCACGAAGGACCGTTCCTGGCAGAAGGTTATGAACGTGAAGTCGTCGCCAATATGGTTTTTAGTATAGAGCCTGGAATCTACCTGCCAGGTATTGGTGGATTCCGCTTTTCGGATACAGTGCTGGTGACAGAAACAGGAACGCTTAAGCTGACGTATGCGCCCGAAACGCTGGATGGGTTAACGCTGCAAAATTAGCGGGAAGCACAGCACCCTTGATGGTGGGCGTGCTTCCGGGCATGCGCGGCAGTGATACGCTCTGGCATTCCGTACTGCCTTTTCGTCACCACGTCTTTGTACCCTGGGTTTACTGACAAACGACGGTGATAGCCAGTTTGCGGGGGAATCAGTCTGGCGGTATTTGCGCTGGTTGTGGCACACTGGTTGGGCAATCACCATCGGGGTAGGCTTCTGTATGAGCATCAAGGATACTGGAAAAAATTTGCTTTTTCGGCATCGATTTGCGGTTTTGTTTGTTCTGCTGCTGTGTGTTTTATTGATCCCGCCATATTTTGAAAGCGCGCCCTGGATAGGTGATTTTTGGCGGTGGCTGTTCATGCTCGTGTTGTTGTGGGCGCTGTATACCGTGGCAGGCAGCCGGCGAGTGCTTATTCTGGCAACACTGGTGCTGATCCCCACCATAGCATCAACGTGGCTGGCGGACCCCGGGCAGGCAATGTACCTCGCCTATATCGATAACATTACCAATATCATTTACTTTACATTGATTTGCGCGTTTCTGGGCCAGTACATATTGGCTAATCGCCGGGTAACCCTGGAGGTGATTTTCGCTGCGATGTGCCTTTATATGATTCTAGCCGTTCTCTGGGCAGCGATTTATACCAACCTTGAGCTTTACTATAGCAATGCTTTTACCTTTAACGGTCAGTTTGCAAGTGAGGCGGGCATTGCGCAGGACGGCATCTTTCTCGAAATGCTCTATTACAGTTTTGTCACGCTCTCTACACTGGGTTATGGCGACATACTCCCTATTCACAGAGTGGCTCAAAGTTGGGCGGCGGTGGAGGCGATGATGGGTCAGTTTTTTATCGCGATAGTCATTGCCCGACTGGTGAGCGTCTATACCGTGGAAGAAGAGGAGACCGCGAACGAGGATACCCCGGTCACGCCCTGACACTGTTGCTCTGTGTGACCCCACAGCATCACATATATAGTATTTTCGGTGTGTCGGAAACCAGCTAAGGACCACAAAGCTTCGCACTGGCTTCGGCTTACATGATGATATTGACCATACAGGCAGTCATGCAGGTGGCCAGCAGGCCGGACCAGATAGAACGGGGTGCTAATCGCAGGATGTCAGCGCTGCGCTCAGGACACATCGCGGTCAGGCCGCCTATCATAATGCCCAGGCTGCCGAAATTGGCGAAGCCACACATGGCGTAGGTCAGTATCAGGCGACTGCGTTCGCTCAGTATGTCGGGTCCCAGTTCCGCCAATTGCAGGAAGGCCACCAGTTCGTTTATAAACAGCTTTGTCGCCAGTAGTTCACCCGCCGTGTGAGCTTCTTCCCAGGGGATACCGGTCAGCCATGCAAGTGGCGCCAGCACGGTACCAAAAACGCCTATCAGCGATAGCGGCTCGCCCGATGTGGGCACCAGGCCAAGGGCGATATCGACCAGATACACCAGCGCCACGAATACGATCAGCATGCCGATGATATTGGCCAGCAGGCGCAGGCCTTCCCCGGTACCGGTAACCAGGGCATCCATGCTGTCCCGGTAGGGAGAGGTCATGTTCTGTGGCTCGCTTGCGGTCGTGCTGCTGGCTGGCACCATTACCGCCGCCAGCAGGATAGCCGCCGGGGCGCTGATCAGGGATGCCACCAGTATGTGGCTCAGGGCGCCGGGTATTACTGGCGCAAGTATGCTTGCGTACAAACCCAGTACAGTGCCTGCCACTGTCGCCATGCCGCAGCTCATCAGCATGAACAGTTCGCTGGCGCTCATTCCGCGCAACTGTGGCTTGATCAGTAGCGGCGACTCGACCATGCCGACAAAAATAGACGCGGCGCCTCCCACGCTTATCGCGCCGCTTAAACCCATGGACTTGCCCAGCAGCCGTGCCAGTCCGCTGATGACCACCGGTATAATCCGCCAGTGCCATAACAGGGCGCTCAGGGCGGCGAAAACGATAACAATAGGCAGTGCACGAAACGCCAGAACAAAACTGTGCTGTGGGGCATTGACTATAAAAGGAGAGTCGCCGCCGCCCAGGAAGCCGAACACCATTGCGGTGCCGGCGCGGGTGGCCGCTTCAAGCGCCAGCACCAGTTTATTGATGGCCATGAGCGCGTCTTGCAACAGCGGTACTTTCAGGAATAGCGCGGCCAGCACCAACTGCGCGAGCAGGCCGGTCAATACCAACCGCAGTGGAAAACGGCGACGATCAGCACTGGTTAGCCAGGCCAGCAGTATGATGCAGGGAAGGCCTAGCAGAGACTGGGTCATGGGCGCTCCGGTCGTAAAAGCCTGACGTTAGAGTAGGTTTGAGACAATGTCTAGCGGTGCCACGGGCAACGCTCGCAGAGCCCGGGCACCTGGACCAGAGCCCGCTACGCGCAGTGGTGGCTTGCTACCTTGCCTCGCCAGCTGCAAAATGCCCTGTATAGTGCTTGCAGCTGACGATTCAGGCGGTAATACCCTTGATAGCGACATACTGACAGGATGCGCATTTCCACCTCAGGCGCCCTCGCCGCAGTCACAGTGACGCTGTGCCTGGGGTTTTTTGCGGGCTGGTGGGTCCGAGAGTTTGTCGCACACCCGGAACGCCCGGTAGAGTCAATCGCAGTTGAGGAGCGTACCGAGCGTGTGATATCGCACGCTCCGGCCCCTCCGCCCACCGCAGTAACTGAATCAGTTCAGGCGGCCAGCAGCGACGAACAAGAGCTACGCCAGATGCTCTCGCAGCATCGATTTCGGGAGGCAACAGCTCTTTTCTACGAGACCGTCAGGTCGGATTCCGTGAAGGCCTCCTTGTTGCGACCCATAGTCCAGGACTACGTAAAACAGTGTTTTGAGGTTTGCGACAGCGATATCTTTCTTTCCCTGGTCGAAAACTGGCTGGCGACCTTTTACGACGACATACCCATGTTGTTACTCCTGGCAAGGTACCAGGAGCAGCAGGGGATGCCTGAAGCGGCGGCCAATACCGTCCTGCTGGCCAGGACCTACGCTTCGCCAGGCGATCAGCTGGCTGTCTCCGGGTCACTACGTCAACTTACGTTGCGTACTGATGAACGCCTGTCTGACCAGCAGAGTTGGATCGAGCTGCTGGGTTACTATGAATATCTCGTCGCAATTGACTTCACCACACCGGAATTCGAATTGCGCAGGGCGCTGCTATATCGGCGCCTCGGTGAGCAGGCGCGGGGGAATGAACTGCTGGCCAGTTTGCGCGCTGGGGACGATGGCGGCGATCCGCAATGGGCGGCCACACTGGAGCAGCACCTGGCCGAGGCCGACACCGAGATCGCGCCAGGCGCAGACCTGTCTAACGCCATCCCGCTGGAACGACGCGGTGACGGCTACATCGTGGAAGTCACACTGAACGACCGGGCCACGTTGAAGCTGCTGGTCGATACCGGGGCCTCGATGACGGCACTGACACGCGAAAGCTTTCGTGGACTGCGTCGCCAGAACTTCGGCCTGCTGGGCACGCGTCTGTTCAATACTGCCAACGGATATACTCGGGGCGATATCTACCGAACATCCGCCCTGACACTGGGCGAGGAGCGGCTCGAGGGTGTCAATATTGCTGTGCTGGATTTGCGCACGATGGACGACATCGACGGACTGCTGGGCATGAATGTGCTGCGCCAGTTCCATTTCGAAATAGATCAGTCGGTCGCTGCTATGCAGATTAGTCGGCGTTAAGTACCCTCCATTGTCGTTGGCATCAAACAGACCGGGGGTGCAGGAGCGGGCCGGTCAGTGTCCTGTGATCGCGGGGGAGATAGCCAGTTTGTCCTCTGGACAATCGGTGAGAATGATACTGAAACGTGGCTCGAGAACGAAGACCTCGTCGGACTCGAGAATGGCCTCAATCAGGGGGCGGCCCTCGAAACCTTCTGTCGATAGCCAGCAGGGTGTGGATTCTCCGCCACACAAATACCGATCGTTGCCCTCCGCCTTCCAGCTTGTGAAGGCGTAGCCGTCAGCGGGCTCGGCTACAAAGGTCTGGTCGAAAAAGAAGTCGACAACATCAATTGTACAGGTCTGCCGTTCCTCACAGATGTAGGCCCCATCTGTGCTCACAACCTTGCCTCCCTGGGGAACCCTGATTTCCAGCTTGCAGCCTGACAGCGCGAGCAGCATGGCTGTTACGACAAAACCGGCTAGTGGAACTCGAGTAATATTTCTCATGCGCAGCTCACCTGTTGAGAAGAAATTGTTCAACCCTGGTATCACCTGTAGAGTATAAGGGCTTTTTCGTCAAGTGTCTCACCAGCCACAAACCGCGCCCATGACTCAATAAGTGGGAAGCTGCCTGAGTTCCTCAATATCGTAGTCTTCCAGCACCCAGGGTGGGGTGCTGGACACCCGCGGCGCGATTGCCAACTGCATTTCGAGATCTACACTTCCGGTCGACACTGGCGCTGGAATCCCTCGGGCCTCGGCGGCGATCTGCTCTGCCCGCTCATGGTTGAGCTTGACCGGGCTCTCCCCTGTGCCGGCTGCGAGCAGTTGCTGCATAGGCTTCCCGGTGGGGTGGTGTCTGCTGTCTTCGGCGAGCGGGGTATGGGCCTCCAGGTAGAATTGCCCCTCGCGCCAACCGGTGAGATAGGGCTCGTTGATAATGCGCAACGGCGTTCCTACCGGTACCTCGGGAAACAGCCGCGCAATGTCCTCGGGGTACATTCGGATGCAGCCGTGACTCACCCTCATACCCACACCCCAGGGTTTGTTGGTGCCATGGATCAGGTAGCTTGGCATGCTCAGGCGCATTGCGTACTCGCCGAGTGGGTTGTCGGGGCCAGGAGGCACGACCGCCGGCAGGGGGTCTCCCTTGGCGGCGTGTTCCCTGCGCACCGAGGTGGGCACTGTCCACGTCGGATTCTCGGTCTTCTGGATAATGCGTGTCGTACCCTTTGGTGTGTGCCAACCCTCCCGACCAATTCCGACAGGGTGAGTGATAACCTCTGCGGGCCTGCCGGCTTCTCCTTTGGGGTAGTAAAACAACCGCATTGAGGCGAGGTTCAAGACCAGTCCCTCCCGGACTCCGCCGGGCAGGATAAAGGCTGTGGGCAGCACGACTGGCGTACCCTCTCCCGGCTGCCAGGGATTGACACCCGGATTGGCGGCTATGATCTCTTCGTAACCCAGGCCATAGCGCCGGGCGATCTCGGGAAGTGTGTCACCATTGCGAGCGATTGCCACCTGGACCCTGCCAACAATATCGTCCCCCTCAGCAGGGACAGGAAAACGATCGCTTGGCATTGGCTTCGCGAACGCAGCGGGCGGCGTGCCGGCCAGGAAAGAGCAGCCTTGCAAGACGATCACTGCGACTAAAACTGCAGTGCGAATAGCGGCTTTGCGAAGGCCACAAAATGGTTTGAATACTCTCACAATATGATACCGCCGGGAAAAGTCGTATTGATGGGTAGAATTTACCAAGTTATAGCCGCCGAGGTCAGCGATATTGATGAAATCTTTGTAATTGGTGGTACTGAAGAATTACCCTAAGGCCTCGGTTTGCTGTTCTACAGAACCTGCGATAATGCCTGTGATGCTGTTTTGGGCCCGCACTCTGAGATTTAATTGGTGTTTAAACCAGGCCTGTGAACACTTTTGATACAAGATTGGTTAACTCGTAAGTGTCGCCACCAGCGCCTACAGGCGAAAACAAATGGAGGTCATGTCGATGAATAAACTCAGGGCTACAATAGCCGGGATGGCTTTGCTGATGCTTGTCGTTACGCAAGCCGGATGTTCGGACAACAACAATAACTCCAATTCGAGAGCCGAGGTCATGCCCATCATCTTTGTACATGGTCAGTCAGGTTCAGCGCAGCAATTCGAGACCCAGGCTATGCGCTTTACAAGTAATGACTACCCGCAGGATATGCTGTTCGCGTTTGAGTACGATACCAGCCTGGAAGACAACCCGATAGCCGACCTTGATGTGTTTATTGATGTTGTACTGGCTGAGACGGGCTCCGAGCGGGTCTACGCTATAGGACACTCGCGAGGAACCAGCGTTTGGACGGCATATCTCGATAGTCCTGACTTCAATGCACCGGATAAGGTAGCCCGTTACGTCAACATCGATGGCAGGTCCCCGGAAGATCTTCCCGGGGGCGTTCCGACGATTGGCATATGGGGAGAATGGAATACTGCAGATAGCGGCTACAATCGCCGCGAGGACAACAGCAACGCCCAGATCGGCCCCAACCCGGACGACAATTACTACTTCCCGGAAAAATCCCACACGGAAACAGCAACTTCCGCTGAAGCGTTCGAGCTTATGTACGAGTTTCTCACCGGCAATGCGGCGCTTACAACGGCTATCGAAACGGACGAGTCCGGCGAAGTGGAAGTCGCCGGTCGAGCGGTGCTATTCCCCGAGAACCTGGGTTATGCTGGAAGCTCGGTGGAAGTCTGGGAAATCGATAGCGGGAGCGGTCAGCGTCTTTCCGAGAGTCCGCAGGCAACTTTTACTATAGACTCGTCGGGTGATTTCGGGCCGGTCTCACTGACTACACAAAGCCATTACGAATTCGCCCTTTTGCGTCCAGCTACCGGCACGTTCCCCGAGGAATCCGTTCATCACTTCTATGCCGAGCCATTCATTCATGATGACTATTTCTTTCGCCTGCAGTCCAGCTTTCCCGGCGAGAGTATCTCTGCCTTCATACCCCGGTCAGAAGATTCAAGCGGGCTGGTGCTCATACGGCAGCGAGAGTTTTGGGGAGATCAGGGCGCGATGAGCGACGAGTTGTTTATCAATGGCCTGAATGTACTGACGACCCGGATCAGTCCAAGGACGGCGGTTAACCTGGCCGTGTTCACCTTCGATGACCAGCTGGACAATATGACCGACCTTGAAAAGGGCGTACTCCCTCCCTTCAACCTGGTGAGCTTCCTTACAGCTGCAGACGTCTTTATTCCCGCGGTCTTCGGTGGCACCGGTACGATCGAGATCGTGCTGGTTGATCGCGGTGGCAGTGAAAAGCGCCTGAACGTCCCCAATCGTCCCTCACTGGTAGATCGCACTAGCGTAATGTTCAGAGACGACATGCCATAAGCTTGCTGACCGGTAAACTTATTGATAGTGAGAGTATCGGCTGACAAGAGTTATGGTACAGGAGGCTGGGGAGTTGCAATGGCTGGAATGGGCGGCGTTAGTTCTACTGTGGCACAGTTTTTAACGCCGGGCTGTTGCCTTGAATGAACTTTTCACCAGGGCGAGGAGATGTCGGGGCAAGGCGTATTGACCACGCGGTTGGCCAGGCTTGTCTGTGGGCTTACTCAGCCTGACCATCCAGAATTTCCCGGTTATCCTTCTCCAACATACTGCGAATCGACTGTTCAATCTGGCCGCCGCAGTAAAGCTTGCCATAGTTGAGCTCTTCTTTCGCAACATAGCTTGCAAGTGATGGCTCGGCGCCGATGTGCTGGCACAGGGTATGAATGCCGGCGGCATTTTTGAGAAGGTCGGGCTGAAGCTCCGGAAGGCATCTGGTCATATTTCCGAACAGTGCGAACACTGCGATGTCAGCAAAACTGACGGTGTCTTTGCCGATAAAACCACGCTTCAGTGATTCCTCAAATATCTGCATCCAGCGGGGCAGGCGCTGTGAACGAAACTGGGTCCATTCCTCACGCTTCCACATGATGGAGCCGTTGTAGCGGCAGATTTCCATCAGCACGTCGTTGCAGTCCATCAGAATCTTCATGCTCATCGCTTTGTCAAACGGATCATCAGGCATGAGATCGAGGTCGCCAGAAACATAGAGAACAATCGCCGGCATTTGACTGAGAGTGCGATCGCTCTCGAGGTCACGAAGCACAGGCGGTCCCATAAACGGGACGTCCTGGTCACCGGGTTCTCGGTCTATCAGTTGCTTGTTGGCTTCAAAGCTCGCCACATTGATCAACGGAACGTCACGATAGGCAAACAGGTAACTGATGAAACAGCCTCTGAATGGAATCGGCCAGTAGTGGAGTTGAAACCTGGGTCGGGACATGTTCTCTCCTCAAAAAATGTGCTTTGAATCAAGCCAGACGTTGAATCAAGTGGAAGGTGCCGACGAGTAACTGTCTTCGGTGGCAAAAATGGGCTCAAATTTTTCAGTATTCCTAAGCTGTAGGAACAATACAGGTGTTATTGGCAATGTGGTATCTCCTCCATGCCAGCATGTATCATGACGATAACCAATATACATGCTGCTGGGTGAGTCCGCCCGGCTTTCGGGGGTAATGTGCAGGAAAGAAAGAGAATTGCGCTGTTGATTGATTGCGACAATGTTAGCCACTGCGCCATAGAGGGCGTGCTGGAGGAGTTGGCCAAACATGGAACGGTAAACGTCCGGCACGCACATGGTGATTGGAACAGTGTGTCATTGTCGGGCTGGGCTGAGAAATTGCATCCTCATGCGATCAGGCCAATGCAACAGTTCGCCTATACCAGGGGCAAGAATGCGACCGATTCCGCGATGATCATCGATGCCATGGATTTACTATACAGCGGCAATGTTGACGCTTTTGCATTGATGACAAGTGACAGTGATTTCACCCCACTTGTATTGAGGATCCTTGAAAGCGGTTACCCGGTGTATGGATTTGGTGAAAAGAAAACGCCGAAGCCATTTGTAGATTCCTGCTCACCATTTATCTATATCGAGAACCTGGTCAGCAGTGGTGAGAATAAGGCTGAAGACAGTTCCTCGGCAGTGCGAAAGACCAAAGCACAGCTGAGACAGAATAGTTTGCTGGTGAAGTTATTGAGAACAGCGGTTGACCAGGCGTCGGGAGATGATGGTTGGGCGAATATGGGTCAGGTCGCTAACTACATTTCCAACAATAACAGTTCATTTTCATCAATCAATTACGGTTACCAGCGGACCAGCGACTTGTTGCGAGCGACTGAACTGTTTGATATTGAAATGAGGAATGGGACGGCTATGTATATCAAGGATCCCAAGCGATAGGATCTAACACGTCAGCCTTCGAATATCATGCTCAGACATGTGTTGGCGGCACGGAAAGTTATCCGCTGTATCTTCGGTTGCGGCCCGGCCGGTCTCAGTCCAAGGCATTAATAGCACTATATGGGTAGTCGGTTTGGCGATTCTGGAAAGAAATAATGGAAGGCTTCTGGATGATACCCTGGTCGATATTGATGGCCCGTCGAATAGTATCGCTTTGCTGCCACTGCGCTCGTCCAGCCAGCACCGTCTGCAGGTGTACGATTGCGGCAGCTGAGATCGAACGAGAGGCGCTGTCCCATAGGTAACTTGGTGTATGGTCGACAGCGTAGTAGTGCGCGGGCCCGACTCTGAACATCGGCTCGGAGAATGTGGTCGGCCTTGCGAAGTGGAAGGCCATCCCCTCGTCGCAGCTGACATCGACAATTAGGCAGCCTGGCCTGATGCACGACTCTTCTTCCTTGGTGATAAACATGACGGGGTTTTCGGTCTCCTGGTAGACACCGTTGACGATGAGATCGGATTCAGCAATCAGGTCTGACAATGGGCTCACGCCGCCATCGTGTTCGACCACTACCATGCGCGCCTCACCTTTCTCTCCAGATCTTACGCGTACATAATGACAGTCGAGGATTTCCTCACGTACTTCATGGTCGGGGCGTTGAATGCAGATGGTGATGTCCCTGAAGCCTCGCGCTTTCAGCGCATAGATAGCGCCTCGGCTGACAGCACCGAAACTGAAGATAGTTGTCTTTCTCTGATCTCCGTAATGGCCGTCGATCCCCTTCAATTGAAGCGCATGTAGGACTGCACAATAGCCAGCCATTTCATTGTTCTTGTAAAACGTGTGGCGGCCTACCTCTCCATGTGGCCCCCAGACAAACATGTCCTCAAAAGCGATAAGTGTTTGTTTGCGATCCAGTGCTGCCTGGGTAAGTTCACGTTGCTGTACGCAGTGGACGTAGCCCCAGAGGACCCCGTCCTCGCGCAGTTCCCGCAGGTCAGAGGTGACAGGTTTGAGCACGAGCGCGGCTCCAATATCCGCAAGGATTTCGTGGCGCGATGCCACGCCACCCGACAGCGCTGTGAGCTCCGCGTCACCCATGTCGAATCGACTGCCGTATCCCTTTTCGAAGATCAGCTGGCGCCGCACACTTTCCGGAATACGGTCCAAATGGCGAGGATGGATGGGGACACGCTGTTCATCGGTTTTTTCCGAAGTGCCGATGACCCCGAGAGTGAGCTGGTTCATGTATATTCCTTTTTCTGGCCAATAACTGTGAACGATGCACTGATCACTACCTGGCTTGAGGCGCAATGATGGGGTTCTTGCAGAGCAAGTGAAGGGTCAATCTGGAGTGCGAATCGATGCCCTGCCTAAACAAGGTTCGATCAGAGGACGGCTTTAAGCGCTTATGCTATTCAAGTGTCTTTGATGACAAATGGGGTATGCCCAGCAGCCTGTTTCTTCTCTCGTTTAGCCAATTTCTTTTCTTTGGCTGTGAGTGCGGACGGCTTTTTCGTTTCCTTGTTGCTGCGCTGTATCTTCGACATTGTAGTGGCTCCCGGCCCGAAGTGGGCATGCACGGCGATGGCGAGAGTTGGCGATTACAGCCCTGGTTCAGCTCTCACCGCAGGCCTCTATGCGCAGCCAGTATAGTCCTTTACTAGCGTGAGGTCCGGTTTATCTCAACCCCGCCGGCCAGTTGCGAGTATTGTCCGGCTCAATGGCCCATACTTTCTCCTCATACGCCACCAGGCGAGGTTGTAGTCAAATAATAGAAATAATCTATTAAAAAAAGAAAATAAATCGCTTTTACAAATGATATGCAGTTCGCCTACATTTGGATGGGACACAAAGGGGGTTGAAAGCAAGAATGATATGACGCGATTTTGTTAGCGTCTTCAAAACGAAATGATAAGGAGAGAAGTGATGAATACCGAGACAAAGAGTCAAGTAGGTAAATGCCCGGTGATGCACGGTGGCAGTACGTCATTTGGATCAGGCGATAGCGGTTGGTGGCCCGATTCGCTGAACCTGGATATTCTTCATCAGCACGATACGAAGACCAACCCGCTTGGCGTTGAGTTCGACTACGCTGAAGAATTCAAGAAGCTTGACCTGGATATTGTAAAGAAAGATCTGCATGCCTTGATGACCGATAGTCAGGAGTGGTGGCCTGCGGACTGGGGTCACTATGGCGGCCTTATGATCCGAATGGCCTGGCACTCGGCAGGTACCTACCGTATCGCTGATGGCCGTGGGGGCAGCGGTACCGGCAATCAGCGTTTCGCCCCAATCAACAGTTGGCCGGACAACGTCAGTCTGGATAAGGCGCGTCGCCTGCTCTGGCCGATCAAAAGGAAGTATGGCAACAAGCTGTCCTGGGCGGATCTTATTATCCTTGCCGGTACTATCGCCTATGAATCCATGGGCCTGAAAACCTATGGATTCGCCGGTGGTCGCGCCGATATCTGGCATCCGGAAAAAGATATAAGTTGGGGCTCTGAAAAAGAGTGGTTGGGAAAAAGCACGGAGCGCATGCACAGCGATAAACAGGATACCTTGGAAAACCCGCTTGCTGCAGTGCAAATGGGTCTGATCTACGTCAATCCGGAAGGGGTTGATGGCAACCCCGACCCACTCAAGACGGCTCATGATGTCCGTTTAACCTTTGCCCGTATGGCAATGAATGATGAGGAAACTGTCGCTCTGACCGCTGGTGGTCACACAGTTGGCAAGTGTCACGGCAACGGCGATGCGTCCTTACTTGGGCCCGACCCGGAGGCAGCCGAGGTAACTGAACAGGGTCTGGGCTGGCGCAACCCCAAGGGCAAAGGCTGTGGTCGCGATACGGTGACCAGTGGGATTGAAGGCGCCTGGACCACACATCCCACACAATGGGACAACGGCTATTTCCATATGCTGTTCACCTACGACTGGGAACTGAAGAAGAGTCCCGCGGGCGCGTGGCAGTGGGAACCGATCGACATCAAGGAAGAAGACCGGCCGGTAGATGTTGAAGACCCCTCTATCAGGTACAACCCCATCATGACCGATGCGGATATGGCGATGGTCAAGGACCCGGTCTACCGGGAAATATCGGAGCGCTTCTACAAAGACCCGGATTACTTCTCAGAGGTTTTTGCCCGGGCCTGGTTCAAATTGACCCACCGCGATCTCGGCCCGAAGAGTCGTTACCTGGGGCCCGATGTGCCGGGTGAGGATCTTGTCTGGCAGGATCCTGTGCCGGCGGTTGATTACACCCTGAGTGAGGCTGAAATTGGCGAGCTCAAGGCAAAACTGCTGGCCAGTGGATTGAGTGTCGCGGAGCTGGTCGCGACTGCCTGGGACAGTGCGCGTACTTTTCGTGGCTCAGACTATCGAGGCGGCGCCAATGGTGGTCGTATCCGATTGGCGCCGCAGAAAGACTGGGACGGCAACGAACCGGCAAGGCTGGCAAAAGTGCTTGGAGTGTTGGAAGGTATCCAGGCGGGGCTGAGTAAGAAGGTCAGTATGGCCGACCTGATAGTTCTGGGTGGCACCGCTGCCGTTGAAAAGGCAGCGCGCGATGCCGGTGTTGAGATAACGGTACCGTTTGCACCCGGTCGCGGTGATGCAACGGACGAAATGACGGATTCGGAGTCTTTCTCGGTTCTGGAGCCCCTGCATGATGGCTTTCGCAACTGGTTGAAGAATGACTATGTTGTGTCTGCAGAGGAACTGTTGCTGGATCGCACCCAGTTGATGGGCTTGACCGCTCCTGAAATGACAGTTCTGGTAGGCGGCATGCGTGTACTGGGAGCCAATCATGGCGGCAGCAAACACGGGGTATTGACTGATCGCGAAGGTGTTCTCAGCAATGACTTTTTCGTGAATCTGACCGATATGAACTACACCTGGAGTGCATCAGACAATAACTTGTATGAAATCTGCGATCGCAAAAGTGGTGCGGTCAAGTGGACAGCGACCCGGGTCGATCTGGTGTTTGGCTCCAACTCCATTTTGCGCTCCTATGCTGAAGTTTATGCCCAGGATGATGCGAAGGAAAAGTTTGTTAATGACTTTGTCCAGGCCTGGACGAAAGTAATGAATGCGGACCGTTTTGACCTGAAAAAATAGTGCTCCAATGGGTACTGGCAAATCAACTTGCCAGTACCCGTTCAAGCTGTTCGAGTGTGCCTTCATTCGCGCCGGCGATATTGTCTAACCTATTGATATCATGTACAAATTAGCGCGTCGGCGAGGTCCTGTCAGCAACCGGGCCGATGTCTCTCTCACGGTTGAGGCAATGATGGATTTCAGCCGCTACTTGCGCCTGTTATCCAGAAGGCCCCCAGGCCGTCGTCTGCCCGGTGGATGGCAAAAAAAATCACCGGAAACTAATACGAGAGAATTTCTTCCAATTAGCGTAATATTCCGCCTCCTTGAAGCACTCGCCCCATTATAGTCAATCAGGATAGCGTTCCGAAAATCATTCGAATTTTCGGTGACAGCCAGAAATAGGGTCCGACACTCTCACGTAGCTCCTTGCAGTCGGGACGCTTGTTGAATCGAGCTCATTTTGAATTTCCAGACCTCCAGGAGGTTGATATGCAACAACTCACACAAACCGGCCAAAATATCGTTAATGAAATTGCCGCGCGATACAATCTAAGCCAGGACGCCGTTATTCATATGCTGGTTGCCGTAAGCAATGGCGGTGGCACCATGGCTCAGTTTAATTGCCCGGAGCTGGGTGGCTCAGGACAGTGGATGCAGGGCGGCATGACCATGGTGGGAGACATGTTCAACCATGGCTTGAAAATGACTGTAGACAATATCTGCAGCGAGCTCTCCAACGCCCTGGCCAATTACCAGATGCTGCCCCCACCACCTCCAGCAGGTTCGCCGGGAAGCAATCAATGGTGGCCGGTCAATCTTGGGCGGCCGTTTAGTAGCGGCTCGCAGAATAACATTCGCTACGCGATATTTCCCGGCCGGTTGGCGATAGAGCACAACGGTGCTATCACCATTTATGACACGCTGGATAATAATATCGGTGGTGTTAGTCAACAGCAGGGTGGTGATACATCTCTGACCTTTACCAGTCAGTACGGCACCATCGCAGTATCAAGTTTGCCGCTGATATCCGGGCCTGGACTGGCTCCCGCGCCACAAACAAACTTTGCCTCTCCTGTGCCACCAATGGAGCAACCACTTCAAAATTCCAGTGCAGTACCGGATAGCCTCATAGACGATGGTTCAGCTGATGCCGTTATCGGACTGATTGAAAAATTGGCGAAAATTCGAGACGCAGGGGCGATCAGCGATGAAGAGTTCAATGCCAAGAAAGCGGAGCTGCTAAGCCGGATTTAATCTTTCCTTATCGAACCGGATACGCGCGTCGCTTTAAGCGTAAACAACGAGGCGGGAAGAGTTTGAAACCGCCAGCTCTACTCAATGCGAACACTCTGAAGCATGCATATTGGGCAAAGCTGGAGCTTCGTAGATTGCCTGGCGGGCAGAAAACTGTCCGTCGGGGTCAGCTCGCCTCGTGCATTTGACCGTTGAACGTTCGTGCCTCCAGATCTATTTCCCCGTGGCTACTCATCACGCGTCCATCAGAGATTTCAAGTGCTGCGACGCTGGTTTTCCACGCGTGTTTTCCTTCTACCTGTTCCCATGTACCCTCTCCGCTGCTGGAAGTAGAGGTGCCATCGGGCTGGAATGCCTGACCGGCCCAGGAGCATTTGCCTGAAGTCGCACCGTTCTCAGCCAGGGGGAAGGACATCGTTCCCATTACGGTTCCAAATCCGGATGCGGTTCCCTCGTAACTGGCGTAGGCCGTCACGACACCATCCTGGTTCTTGGCGTAAGTATTGCCGATATGCTTGAGTTTAAACTCGCCAATTGATTTTGCCATGTTCTTATTCCTTACTTGAGTGGGCGCGTTAAATCCCGCGCTGGGTCAAGTATAGGCAAGATAAATGGATCCGGTGATAAATATCCTTCGACAGCACCAGCCGCCGAGCCTGAAAGTAGCATCCAATAACCAGATTGCCGGCTTCATGGCAGCTTGCATATCATACCGACCCAGGACCCCGGGTTAACTCCTGAGTATTCGCTTGTTCAATACGGTGAGTGTGGCGCGGCATTAAAACTGGATTTGCGCTTGCAGCTGGCCCTCGCGCAGTAACCAGCGGCCACCGCACATGACGGCCTGCAACTCGCCCTGGGCAGGGTCTATTAACAACAGGTCGGCCCGGCCGCCGCTGCGCAGTCTACCCACTTCGGGCAGTGCCAGGGCGGTGGCCGGGTTCAGGGTCAGGGCCGCAATCACCTCTGCCACCAGTTCCGGCTCTCGCGTCATGGCTTCCTGTAACAGGGCAAGCATGGACATTGGGCTGGCGGCGGTCAGGCCGCGCAGCTCACCCTTTTCATACACGGGTAGTGAGCCTCCGGCATCAGAAGAGAACGTCACCCGCTGCGCTGGTGCACCCCGGGTCAGGGCCTGCTTGAAAGCATCCAACGCTGGCAGATCGCCAGCGGCGATCAGTTCCGGGGTGGTGGACACTGTGATATCGATGTAGCCACCCTGTGCGGCAAAGTCAGCGGCCTCTTGAAGCAAGGCAGTATTGCGATTGACGTGGGTGGGGTAGAAACTGTGCTGCGGTAAGTCGCTGCCAGCCAATGCCGCATGCATCAGGGCCAGCCGCTCCTCGCCATCTCCCAGGTGCAACATCACCCGTCCGCCCCGGCCGCTCAGTGTGCCACCCAGGGCGGCGTCGGCCGCCACGCGCCGCAGTTCCTGGGCGGTTGGCTGGGCGGATCGATGATCCGAGATCGCCAGCTCGCCCACACCGATGATGGCATCTATAAGCACCAGGTCACGGGCAATATCGCCGGTTAACGTGGGTGCGGGAATCCGGTAGGCCCCGGTGTACATGTATGCCCTCAGGCCGCGCTCGCGCAGTGCCATGGTCGTGCCGTAGAGCACATCAAGGCTGCGCGCGACGGAATCTGTTCCCAGTGCTCCCACGGGAGAGGTGACACCGGCGCGGATGAACGCCTCCGCAGTCACTTCACTGGTCCTGTTGCCGAAGCCGCCCTCGCCACCGCCACCGCAAGGGTGTGTCAGGGCGTCCACGAAACCGGGCATCAGCCATTGACCCGCGGCGTCCAGCACCTCTACATCGGCGCCCCGTAAGTCAATTTTGTCGTCTATTGCCAGTATTTCGGTGCCGCCTACCAGTACCTCGCATGTGCCCCTGGGGTGTGGGTCGAAGACCTGGGCATTCACTATCAGCGTCAGCATTATTGTTTCCCGTTGGCGGTGGAGGATTCGTCCAGTTTGTTCAGCAGGGCCTCGGATTTGGTGCGGTCTTCATGGGCCAGAAACACCACCAGGTCGCCGGGCTGGGCCCAGCGAAGTGCAGCCCGCAGTGCCCCCAGTTCACTTTTTACCCTGGAAATTTGCCCCGCCCGATAACCCTGTCGCATAAACTCGTCCTTTAGCAGGGCGGCCACTTCTCCCGCCGGTCTGCCCCGGTTCTTGCTGGTGAGCTCCTTGACCAGCACCCGGTCGAATGTCAGGGCCTCGGCGGCCCGCGCCAGATCGCGAATGTCCTCATCGCTGCGATCGCCGGCCTGTCCGATGATTAACAGGCGTCGTTGTGCCGGCAGACTCGCCGCCATGTCGATCATAGCGCGTAGACCGTGCGGGTTATGCGCAAAATCCAGCAACACCTGCGCGCCATTAATGCTGTAGAAGTTGGCGCGCCCGGGGTTGTCTTCGACACGCAGTCGCCGCAGCCCTGCCGCGATCGACTCCAGCGGAATGCCCAGCGCGCTGGCCAAAGCCGTGGCGCCCAGCGCGTTGGCGATGTTGTGCCGTGCGGCGCCGCCGAAACAAATCGGAATCTGCTTGACGGCGACCACGGGGCTTATCTCGTTGCCCCTGACCAACACAATGCGCCCGCGCTTGAGTGTGCAGATTGTGCCTCCCGTCGCCGCGTGAGCGCGCAGGACAGGGTTGCGCGGATCCGGGCTGAACCAGATCAGGCGGGCTGAGACGTTGTTGGCGCGGGCGACCAGCAGCGGGTCATCGGCGTTGAGGGCCAGCACGCCGCTGTCGTCGAGGGCGCGGGTCACCACCCATTTCACATCGGCGAGTTCTTCGATGTTTTGTACGCCGAAGTCGCCGATATGATCCGCGGCGATATTGGTGATCAATGCGGCATCGGCGCGCGAAACCGCCAGCCCGCGACGCAGCAGGCCTCCCCGCGCGGTTTCCAGCACCGCAAGGTCGCAGCGCCTGTCGCGCAGCACAGTGCGAGCGCCCTGAGGTCCGGCGTAGTCATCCCGGTCGACAATGTCCTTGCCGATAGCCAGCCAATCCGTCGAGCTGATACCGGTGGTGAAACCTGCCGCCTGACCGATCGCGGACATCAGGCGCACAGTAGTGGTTTTGCCGTTGGTTCCGGTGACCAGTGCTACGGGAATATTGCCCAGTTCCGACCAGTCCACATCGTCCGGATGGGGCACATCGCGCAGCGTCCAGCAGCGGCTGTGTCGGCCCAGCCCCAGGGATACCTCGTCGCTATCCAGCACCACCGTTACGCCGCGTTCACGGGCGGCATCCATCAGGCTGCGCAAGCGGGGCCTCTCCTCCTCGCGGATCTCCCCGCGCAAGTGGCGGGCCACCCTGTGCAGCAAATGCGTATGGCCGCCCTCCAGCAGGTCGCGCACCGCATCCCACGCTGCCTCATTGAGTTCTGTGGCAGAGTAGAGAACATCTACTGGTGCGGAAATCGCCAGACTGGCGCCACCGGCGAAACGGCGCACGCCCAGGTGTTCGCTGCGCCAGCTCACATTGTCCAGTAGTTTTCTGACCTCCCGGCGCCAGGCGCCGATCACCAGCTCGGGTGGATGGTCACCAAAACTGACGTCGATGACGGCACCCGGGTGCTCCCAGATGAGGTTGGGCCCGGTGAGACGGCGGGAATCCAGTAGGCGCACCAGAAGGCTCCGGGATCTCTTCAGTCTTCGGATTCGCGGGCGATGCGAACCCCGCGTTCATCGCGGATCAGCTCCAGGTCCGGGTCGTACGCGAAGTCACCGAGAAACTCCTCGGGCATTTCCAGGGCATTGGCTTTCGGTGCATAGGCGAGAACTTCTGCGTCGGGTTCGAAATAGATAATCTGCTTCCAGCTGCGCGCGACATTGTCGGCGAGGACGAGCACCAGGTCGCCGCCTGCCGCCATCGACAGGGCGGCATTATTGGCCTCCTCCTCGGTCTCGATGATTTCGATGGCATCGCTTTTTACGCCGGCCTGCAGCAGGCTGTCGCGCAGCATTTCCGGCACCTCGCGCGGGCCGCGGCCACGCAGTGTGTCGTCGCGACGGCAAATATAATGATCGAAGTGCCCCGCGGCGATGCTGCCCACTTCCCTGATATCCTCATCCCGTCGATCGCCGGGAACGGTCAGCACTATGAGTTTGCGGCCGCTGACCTCAAAGCGGTCGACCACATCGCAGACCATTTTTACCGCCACGGGATTATGAGCGTAATCCAGGATGACCTTGAAGGGCAGGTTGTCGTAGACATTCAACCGGCCGGGTGACTGGAAGAACGTGCTGTCGAAGGTGCGGAGCCCATGCCGGATATTTTCCAGGTCGATGTGCAGATGGTAGGCCATGGCAGCCGCGAACATGGCGTTTTGCACATTGTGCAGTGCACGTCCTTCCAGCGTTGCCGGAATAAGGTGGGTCCATAACAGGGGTATGTTGTGGCCATTTTCATCGTACAGCGTGATCATATTGCCGTTGATGCCGTGTTCCAGCACCAGGGCGGTGCCACCCGCCTGGATATGCTCGCGCACCAGTGGGTGGTTGCGGTTCATGGTGACGTAGCACAGCTTGCTGGCGGTGCAGTAATCGGCCATCTGCAGGCACAGGGCGTCGTCCGCATTGAGAACCGCAGCGTCCTCGGCCACCTCGACCACTACCCGTTTGACCTCTGCCAGGTCTTCGACCGTCTCTACGCCCTTTGATCCCAGGTGATCCGCTGTCACGTTCAGGCAGGCAGAGACATTGGCGCTGCGGTAGCCCAGGCCGCTGCGTAACAGGCCACCCCGCGCGGTCTCCATCACCGCCGCGTCCACCGAGGGATCGCGCAGCACCATTTGCGCCGCAGTGGGCCCGGTCATATCGCCGGACACCGTCAGGCGCCCGTCGATATAGACTCCGTCGGTGCTGGTAGTGCCCACGGTCATGCCCGCCATCTTCATAATGTGACTCAACATGCGCGAAGTGGTGGTCTTGCCGTTGGTACCGGTGATTGCCGCAATGGGGATGCTTGAAGGGCTGCCCTCCGGGAACAGCATATCGATAACTGGCTCCGCCACATTTCGCGGCTCGCCTTCAGACGGGGCCACATGCATGCGAAAGCCCGGTGCGGCATTGCACTCGCAAATGCCGCCACCCACTTCGCGAAAAGAACGGGTGATATCCGTGGTGATGAAGTCCACGCCGCCCACGTCAAGGCCCAGGGCCAGGATAGCCCGCTCCGCCATACTCTTGTTGTCGGGGTGTATGACGTCTGTGACATCGACCGAGGTGCCGCCGGTGCTGAGGTTGGCGGTCGGCTGCAAATAGGCGATTTCGCCTGCGCCGAGCACGCTGTCTGCGTCATACCCCGCCTGTTCCAGCATGCGCTCGGCAGCCCCGTCCAGGGTGATGCGGGTCAATACCTTCTCGTGCCCGACGCCCCGTCGCGGATCTTCATTAACCTTGTCCACCAGCGCAGCAATGCTGCTGCTGCCGTCTCCGACTACATGGGCCGGCACCCGTTTGGCGGCGGCCACCAGCTGGCCATTGACGACCAGCAGGCGATGATCCAGACCCTCCAGGAAGGTTTCCACAATGACCCCGTCACTGTGCACCTTGGCCTTGTCATAGGCCGCTTCCAGTTGCGTCTCATCGTTGATGTCGGTGGTTACGCCGCGGCCGTGATTGGCATTCAGCGGCTTGAGGACAACCGGCCAGCCGATACGCTCGGCGGCGCGCAGTGCGCGGCGCAATCGATATACGGTCGCCTGGCGCGGTACCGGTAGGCCCAGGTCGCCAAGTATGTGGTTGGTCTCATCCTTTTCCGAGGCCAGTTCCACAGCGATGTGCTGGGTCTGGCTGGTGATAGTGGCCTGCAGGCGTTTCTGGTGACGCCCGTGGCCCAGCTGGATGAGACTGTGCTGGTTGAGGCGTATCCAGGGAATGTTGCGTGCCTCGGCCGCCCTTACCAGTGAGGCGGTGCTGGGCCCGAGTGCGCGGCTCTGGCAGGCACGGATAAACTCGTCTTTCTCATCCCCGAAATTGAAATCCTGTGGGGTGTCCGCCGGTTGCAGCTCTCGCGGCAACAGGGAGTGCAGCAGGCTCAGGGCCAGTTTACCGGCTTCCAGGCCGGCGTACTCCTCCTCGAACTGGTACACCATGTCGTAAACGCCCGCCTCATCGGTGGAGCGGGTCTTGCCGAAGGTAACATCGGAGCCGGCCATACTTTGCAGTTCCAGCACCACATGTTCCAGTACGTGGCCCAGCCAGGTGCCCTCATCCTCCAGCATCCGCCTGATGAAGCCACCGGGCTCTCTATAGGAGCAGCCGTGTTCCCGCAGCCCGGGTAACAGCTCGACCAGCGCTTCGACGAAGCCCTCGCCCAGGCGAGCGGTAGGCCACTGCTCAAGCTCTCCCAGGTCTACCGTGTGCCTGATCACCGGAAACAGTGCGTACACATTGGGTCCGCGATAGACACTGGTATTGAGGTATTGCATGCGTGGAAACTCCGTTGACGCGAGGGCGACCGCTTACTTTATACTGACGTCTGGCATCAGGGAAGTTTCCGGGGGATATTCGCAAATCGCGGGAGATTCACAGATAATGCCGCGGCGCGACTGACGCAGGATTCCGGGAGGCAAATTGAGTTTACAGGCTACCCACGCACATGGGCCGCTGGCACTGATCGGAGGTCGTTTCGAGAGTGACAACGAGATACTGTTTCAGCGGCTCAAGGTGTTGTGCCATGGCCGCATTGCAGTACTCGCAATGGCCTCCGCTTATCCCCTGGAAGTTGGGCAGGAGCTGGTAGAAGACTTTCGCAGCTACGGCTGCGATGCCGAGCTGGTCCCGCTGTTCTGGGAGAATCGCGAGAGTGCCGCTTTCGATGAGGATGTCATTCGCAAGCTGGCGGCTTACGGCAGCATCTTTTTCAGTGGCGGAGATCAGTCCCGCATTGTCGAAACCCTGATACAGGCGGGTAGGGAGACCCCCGCTCTGGTCTGTATTCGGGATTGCCACGAACGGGGAGGCCTGATCGCGGGTACCTCCGCCGGGGCCGCTATTATGTCGGGACCGATGATACTCAGCGGTACTTCCCTGAATGCGCTCAGCGCGGGCGTGACCGATTCTGCGCAGGACCCGGACGGTTTTCGACTGGGCACAGGCCTCGGTTTCTTTTCCTGGGGCCTGGTGGACCAGCATTTCCTGCATCGGGGCCGAATTGGCCGGTTGTTGGCGGCATCCCGCGAGCTGGGGCAGGAAATGGCCTTCGGCGTGGATGAAAACAGTGCCCTTGTCGTGTGTGGGAACACGGCGCAGGTGGTGGGCGAAACCGGCGTGGTTGTGCTTGATATGCGCAAAGCGGCTTATAGCGCAACCGGCTATGACATCAGCAATGTTCGCATATCCTATCTGGACGACGGCGACAGCTTCGATCTGGGCCGTGGCAAGGCAAGACCCGCCGCGGATAAAAAACGTGTTCGTGTAACCCGGGGCTCCTACCGTCGCCCCGCGCCGGTGCGTCGTCACGCTTTTGCCAGCTATGCCGTACACGACCTGATTTTACGCCTGGTGGAAGGCGACCCGGCCTATTATCGCCAGGACAGTGCGCTGGCCTATGACGACGCCCTGGAGAAACAGATCTGCCTGGAACTCGAACGTAAGCCGCATCGCTCCCGGGCCCTGCGCGCTGTCCGCGACGGTGAAATTCGTTATTCCGCCATTGATTTCAACTTGCGCGTGCGCTCCAGTCA
The DNA here is from genome assembly GCA_963765545.1 of uncultured Gammaproteobacteria bacterium. Classification (GTDB taxonomy): domain Bacteria; phylum Pseudomonadota; class Gammaproteobacteria; order Pseudomonadales; family Halieaceae; genus JARRPM01. The sequence continues at coordinate 361,862 of CAVXWW010000009.1, forward strand.
CCTGCCGCGCGCTCAGCAAGCTGCTGCCAGCACGACCGTATTGCCGCCGGACCCTGTGCCCGAAGCGCGTCTGGTGATGCTGGGCAGCTCGCCCTTGCACTGGTCTGAAAGCAATATCGCGCAGCTGCGCGAGGAGCTGTGCGAGCCGGTGGGTATCCTCGCCACGGCATCTGGAGAACCCGGCAAGAAGGCAGGTGAATACCTCCACTGGCTGGAAAGTATCGGGGTTCAGGCAGAGGTGCTCGATATTTCCCTGTCCAATATAGAGCGGGCAGGGCGCGACCGCCGCCTGCTTAAGCAGATAGGCTCGATGGGTAGCTTGTTGTTCACTGGCGGTGATCAACGCCGGCTCACTGACACCTTGTTGCACTGCGCTGAAGCGACACCGGTGTTGCACGCGCTGATCAGTGCGTATGAGCGCGGTACCCCGCTCATTGCAGTCGCGGCAGCGGCCAGCGCTTTTGCCACGCGCATGATTGCCGAGGGTGACAGTGAGGCTGCGCTGCGCCACGGTGTTTCCGAGGACGCGGGTTTTTCCGGTGTGGTGGTGGAGCAGGGCATTGGCCTGACATCCTTCGGCTTGGTGGATCAGAATTTTATGCAGCGCCATCGCCTGGGTCGGTTGCTGGTAGCTTGCAAGGATCAGCGCAGTCGCTTCGGCTTTGGCCTGTGCGAGGGTTCGGGTCTGGTCATGGTGGGAGGGCGTCGCCAGATGCATGCCATCGGTCGCGCGGGCGTGATCGTGGCGGAGCTCGACCTGGACAGCTTCGGCATGCAGCCATCAGGACTGCAGACGGACGGTGTTGCTCTGCATTTCGTTGAGGCGGGTACCAGTTTCCACCTGGATACTGTGGCCGCGGATGCCAGTGAACACAGTAGTGTCGGTATCGCCATGTTGGAGCAGGCGATAGCTGATCTTGCGCGAGACTATAATGCCGGCCTGGCGCCGGGAATTGACCGTATCGATGACAGCGCCCTGCGGCGGGCGCTGATGGATTCCCGGGCGGTGCACTGAGTCGTCCGCGTCCGGTCCCGTGGGATTACTGCATGCCGTTCCGGGCCTTGCTACCCAGCTGCGCAGGAGTGCCCAAGCCGTGCATGCAGGCTTTCTATCTCCGCCAGTATTTCATCGATGAAACCTTGCGCGGCCAGGGGAATGGCCCGATCCGAGAGTGTGGCAATAATGCCCGGCGACGCTATGTGGGACAGATCGACAATCTCGAGCATCGCAAAGTCGTCCGGCGACAGGTCAGCGGGGAAAGCGTTGACCAGGCTAGCGGTGACGGCGTCTGTTTCGCGCACGATGCGTCGAATGACCGTCAGGTCTTCCGCGCGCAGAAAAAGGTCGTGAAGTTCTTCGCTTGAGCGGTTGGTGCTGTACTGTTGCCCCAGCCAGTCCAGGTACCACCCCGGCAGCTTGGGTACCAGCAACGGGAACGGCAGAACGTCTTTAATATACAAGGCGGGCAGTCTGGTTAAGGGATGATCACGCCGACAAATAATGACCGGTGATGACAAGACAAAGGTCTGGGTGCGAATACTCGCATCCATATTCTCAAAGGGCGAGCCCACGTAGACGTCGACGTTGCGCGCGAGCAGGTCTTCCTGAAGTTCATCCCAACTGTGGGTGCGCAGGCGAAATCGCAGTCTGGGGTATTTGCGCAACAGGCGCGCGAGCGCAGGTGCGACGATGTCGTCAGCCATCCACGGGTCGGAGCCGATGACGACCTGGCCGCTATCGAGATTACTCAACAAGTCGACTTCTCTTCTGGCCTGGTCTATGGCGTTCAGGGTCTGCCGGGCGGTGCGTGCCAGAATCTCCCCGAACTCTGTCGCGTTGACGCCACTGCGCCCCCTTATAAAAAGAGGCACGCCGTAGTCCTCTTCAAGGCGGCGAATGCTCACTGACAAGGCGGATTGGGTGAGAGACAGCGCTTCTGCGGCGCGTCGATAGTTGCGATGCTCGCACAGGGCGAGCACATGGCGGAGCTGGCGGATTGATTCGGTCATGACAAAAATTCATCGAATATGAAAATATTATGAATTTGACAACAAAATTGCCGCTGTGTCATCTTGTTGTGGAAAATAAGTCGCTCCTGGAGGAACGCTAACATGTCTATTCACGCTATGTCCGCAGATGGTACCCCTGTCACCTATACCGATCGCCGCCGCTGGCTTTGGTCGCTCTCGCTGTTCTGGCCGATCATGCCGGTAATTTCCTGCGTCCTTGCCGCGAATTCCGGCCAGCCGGCCTGGTTCTGGGCGACATTGGTGGTTTGGTATGGCCTGGTTCCCATTATCGATCATTTGCTGCCCACGGATTCCAGCAACCCGCCGGCTGAAGTCGTACCCCAGCTGGAGGAGGACCCCTACTACCGGGTGCTGACCTACCTGACCGTGCCGATACACTACTTCACATTGATCTACACCGCGTACATCGTCGGCACACAAAATCTGCCCTGGCACGCCATACTTGGTCTGGCACTCTCGGTTGGCGTCGTCAATGGCCTGGCGATCAATACCGGTCACGAGCTGGGCCACAAAAAGACCAAACTCGAACGTTGGTTGGCCAAGATCGTGTTGGCCGTGGTCGGCTACGGCCACTTCCTGATCGAGCATAACCGTGGTCACCACGTCGATGTGGCCACACCCATCGACCCCGCCAGCGCCAAGATGGGACAATCCATATACGGTTTTGCGAGCTGGGAAATTCCCGGGGCAGTGCGGCGCGCCTGGGCGTCCGAGAAAACACGACTGGCAAAAACCGGGCGCGGCCCCTGGACGCTCGACAACGAGGTGCTCCAACCCACATTGATGACGATAGTATTGTACGGCGGCCTGCTTGCAGCCTTCGGCTGGATCATGGTGCCCTTCCTTTTCCTGCAGGCGCTTTGGGGTTGGTTTGGCATCCTCACCAGTGCCAACTACGTCGAACACTATGGGCTGCTGCGGCAAAAACTGGACAACGGCCGCTATGAGAGATGCCAGCCCCACCACTCCTGGAACTCGAACCACATCATGTCCAACCTGATTTTGTTCAATCTGCAACGTCATTCCGACCACCACGCCAATGCCACGCGGCGATACCAAAGCCTGCGCAACTTCGACAACCTGCCGCAATTGCCCAGCGGCTATCCGCTGATGTTTGCGATAGCGCTCATTCCGCCGCTGTGGTTCGCGGTAATGGATCGCCGCGTGGTGGCCTGGGCGGACGGCGATTTGTCGAAGCTGAATGTATTACCCTCCGAGAGGGAGCGCCTGTCTCGAGCCTATGCCCCGGCGCAGAATGCTTTGAACCAGCCGTGACACGCAAATCGGGAGCTGCGCCGGCGTTATTGATATGGTTTCGGCAAGTGAACTACTGTCGACAGCGGATGATGTAATTCATAGTATCGGTAATCCGGTACTGGCCTGATGAAGCAGGAGTTCAGCGCATGGGTGTAGAAGTCAATGGCATCGCGCACATACAGATGACTGTCAATAACATACAGGAGTGCAAGCCCTTCTGGGAAAAGCTGTGTCACTTTCTGGAGATGACAACGCTGGTAAAGAACGACACAACGCTCTATTGCATTGGCAGTCGAACCGGTATTTTGATCAGGGAAGCACCTGAAGAGAAGAAAAGTATCGCGTTTGATCAGGACACAAGCGGTTTGCATCACTTTTGCTTCAGGGCTCGCAGTAACGAGGACGTTGACGCGATTTATGAATTCGTAAAAACAGAACTTAAACCCAACGTTATCCATGGCCCGGAAGAGAGCTCACAGTTTGCACCGGGGTACTATTCCATTTTGTTCGAAGACCCGGATGGCATCAGGGTCGAGTTCAACCATGTGCCTGGCAAAGGGCATTTCGGTGAAGAAGGACGCCTTCGGGATAATGGCCCCGGACCGTCAGAAGAATACAGCGATAAAGGGATTTAGCCAGTCGCTTTATACGCAGCCACGGCCGGCATTTTGTCCGATTACAATTACGTCGGTATCTGTGGCAGAGCGAAGCCGACACTTGAATAGCTAGGCAGACTTCCTGAACTCTTCTACACTGGCCTACCCTACAGTTCAGAGGTATGCCATCTTGAAGATATTTGCCGGCCTTTTAGCCCTTTTCATTTCCTTTTCCGCCTTCGGTGGGGAGCTCAGCGAGTCGGTACAGAAAGACTACGATGAGTACCTGGCGGGGCTCTTCGATCATTTTCACCGTAATCCGGAGCTCTCAACAGTGGAGAACGAGACGGCGCGGCGTATGGCGCTGGAGCTGGGTCTTGCTGGTTTCGATGTTACCGAGGGCGTTGGCGGCACCGGTGTGGTTGCGATCATGAAGAATGGCGATGGACCCCTGGTCATGATGCGAGCCGATATGGACGGTCTGCCTGTTGAGGAAAAATCAGGACTGGCTAATGCTTCCCGGGCACAGCAAAAAGATCCCATTACCGGCAATATGGTTTATGTGATGCATGCCTGCGGCCATGATGTCCATATCACAAGCCTGGTTGGAACGGCGCGTTACATGGCGGCGAGAAAGGATGAATGGAAAGGCACCTTGATGCTTGTCGTGCAGCCTGCGGAAGAGCGAATTATAGGCGCGAAGGCGATGAAAGACGACGATATATGGGGCCGGTTTGGCACCCCGGATTACGCCCTGGCGTTTCACGTATCGTCGAATGACGTTGCCGGTGTGATCAATGTATCTGAGGGGAGCCCTTATGCAGGTGCTGATACGGTGGATATCATTATTCATGGCGTCGGCTCCCATGGTGCACATCCCCACCGTGGCAAGGATCCCATTGTGTTGGGAAGCCAGATCGTTCTGGCGCTGCAGACACTGGTAGCGCGCGAATTGTCACCCCGCGACCCGGGTGTCGTTACGGTGGGTTCATTCCATTCAGGCACCAAGCACAACATCATTTCGGATCGCGCGCACCTGCAGTTGACGGTCCGAAACACCAGCATCGAGACGCGTGAGTTGTTGCTGAACGGCATCAAGCGTATTGCCGAGAACATGGGGCGAGTGGCGGGGCTGCCCGAGGACAAATTGCCGGAGGTTATTGTTTCCAACGAAAGCGTGCCACCAACCATCAACGACGCGGCGCTTGCGCGACGTTTGAAGCAGGCCTGGCGGGAAAATATCAGTGAGGATGCGGTTGTCGATATACCGACCAAAGGTATGGGCGCTGAGGACTTCCCGTTTTTTACGGTTGAACCGAAAATCACCAGCGTATACTGGGCTATCGGCGGAACTCCGCAGGAGGCATTTGATATTGAGGCCGCAGGCGGCGAACCTGTGCCCAGCCATCACTCGCCGCTATTCAAGATCACCCCGGAGCCGGCGGTTACCGCGGGGGTTCATTCCACAGTGGTTGCACTGTTGGAGATTATGGGCGAATAGACTGCGCCACACGGGGCGCCCCCTGCGCTCGCAAGATTGCTGCCTTTATCCCCTGATCTCCTGCACTGATTCGGCCAGGGCCTGCTGCAGTGGCGTGTAGCACATCTGTAACTCGTTTATCGCTCGATCGGGCTTGAACAGGAGTGAGCCGGCAGCAGTGGTCTTGATAACATCCAGGGGTATGACCGGGCGGCTGCCGGTACGCTTCGAGATCCATGACATTACCCTGGCGGCGGGCAACAGCCAGCTCTCGGGAATGTTGAGTGTTGGAATCGGTACGTCGGCCAGCTCCCCGATCATATTGAAGTATTCACGGGTGGTTGCGCGCTGGTCGCCGATGAGATATTTGCGCCCCACGGTATCGTCTTGCAGCAGGGCACGTGCGATGGCTTCAGCTGCATCCCGCACATAGACATAGGTGTAAGTGGTATCCGCCCCGACCAGCGCCGGCAAACGCTTTTCAACGGCTCTGCGAACCTCCATGGTTTCCTTGTCATCGCCGGCGCCGATTACGGCAGCCAGGTAGACGGTAGTCAGTGGCAGGCCTTCCCTTTCGTGCAGTCGCCATCCGGCCTGGTCGCCCAGGTACTTGGAGCGCGCGTAGTCACTGGGGTGCTTGCCTGGCGCGCTTTGCTCGTCAAAAGGTAGCTGATCGGGCACTCCATATGCCAGGGGTGTGCTGACCTGCACCACCTTGGCCACTCCGGCGGCAAGACAGGCGCGGAACACGTTTTGCGCACCTTCGCGGTTGATGTCATAGAATTGCTCACGACGGCGCGCCCAGAACTCGCGGTAGCCGGCCAGGTTGACAACACCCCAGGCACCCTCCATCGCGGCCGCCAGTGTCTGGGGCCGGGTGATATCCCCTTCGACGAAACTGATAGCGCCATCCAGCGCGTTGAGGTATGCGCGGTTGGTGTTCGGGCGGACCAGGCAGCGTACGTGAACTGCCTTTTCCTGCAGTAATCGTTCTACCAGAACGCGTCCCACGAAGCCGCTGGCCCCGGTGACGGTGATGATCCTGTTGCGTGTTGCCATCGCCTTTCGCCTACCTCGGGCAGCGCCATTGTCAGGCGCAGGTTTGTTGAGTGGAAATGCCGGGGCCAGTGCAGTGATATACGTGACAAGGCCACTGTGAACCCTCTTACTTCAGCGGTACAACACTGATAACAGTTCCCGCGGAAGCGTCTTTTGCCCGCAGCACCAACGGCAGTGTGTCGTTAACCAACCACCACGAGAGTAGATTGTCGTAGTAGGGGTTACCGGGGAACGGTACGCCGCTCACGCCGCCGGCCCATATTGATTCCGCACCGCTGCGGAATGCCCCCTGGGGCTCGCTCGTGAAGCGGCGCACGGGTCCACTGCCAAACATGAATTCGTTGACACTGTCTGCACGCGCACTGTGTGATGAGGCATCGACCACGTTGAAGCCACCATCAGTGGAAAAGCCAGGCAGGCCGGGAACCGGTTGCGGGAAGGCGCCGGGCGGCTGTGGAGGCACACTGGCCGCGCCTATGAAGGGATGATCGAAGACGATTCTGTGTAGCTTACCCCAGCGATAGTCATTCTGGTCTGTAGAATTGGCGAAAGCCGCCTCGAACTCATTGCCCGCCAGAAGGTCGAGTGCTGCGGACAGCGCAGCCAGCAGTTTGTAATCGCGCTGGTCGCCAGGGTCCGGGATACCGGGCACTTCAAAGAAATCGATGATTCCCGTGCCTCCGTTTGTGCGCAAAAGGTGCTGCATGGCAGTCATGGCTTGCGCGCTCCCCGGTCGGGGCAGGCCGTCCAAAGGCTCGTCCACCAGTCGCCGTACCGCTTGTCCGCGCCAGACGCTGTATATAGTAGCGGCGACACTGGCATCGATTTCCGCCTGCCCGGGTTCCGGAAGTGTGGTCCAGTCAGGCACTACAGGGTCACCGGCATCGTAACCGGCCTGGATGCCGGTCGGGGTCGTGAAGTCCCACGCGGCCAGTCGGCCGATCGCCTCAATGATCCTGGCGTCAGCGGCAAGGGCTGCCAGTTCAGGTGGCTTTCCAGCTTCGCCCGCATTGTCAAACGCGGTGAGGATGTAAGGCACGAAGAAGCGCGCGTCCAGGAGTGAAACGTCCGCCTGGACAGACTGGAGATCGGCCTGACTCAGCTCTCCCTGGCTGGCGATGTACTCGCGAATACGGCTGGTAATCGTGCCCGCCCGGAACCCTCCCGCATAGCCGGGATTGAGGTAATAAATGCCCTGGCCTCCAGTTCGCAACTGATTGAGGGGGTCATTGTCCAACACGGTTCCCGCGGGATCGTTGTTGGCGTTGACGAACCAACCCGCTGGCGGATTGATCGTGTGGGGCAGTTCATCCTGACGCAGTATTTCATAGGGGATAGCCTGGCCGGGCTGCGGGTTTTGCACCGGTAACCACTCGTGTGCGCCGCTGGTTCCATCGCGGATAAACCAGGGTGGGACGGGAACGCCCGGTGGGAAAATACCCGGGATACTGCCCGGGGCGACAATGCCCTGCTGTAAGTCAGCGCGTATCGGCATTTCGGCGCTGGCAAAGTAGGCCAGGTTGCCCGCGCTGTCACCGTAGATCCAGTTCTGCGAACCGAAATCAAACAGCGACAGGCCGTGCTTGAACTCCTTGAGATTACGCGCCTGGTTCCATAGCAGGAAAGCATCAAGCTCTCGAGTCGCGCTATAGCCTGTGTACTGGACACTCAGTGCGGGAATGACTTGACCCGGCTCAGGAGGGGAAAGAAGTTGAATGATGGGCCCGTTATTGCGCCTTGGGACAATAGTGGTAAAGGCCGGAATACCATTCCCGGGAGGCGCCTCTACCAGGGAACCACCCGCATTAAACCAGAACTGTTCTGGCACCAGTTCGACGGGTTCCTCGTTTCCCTGGAAGATGGTTGCGACCGGCAGTCCATTTTCATCGAACACCAACAGTTCAACAAAGGTATCGGTCACATCCATCGGGTTGGTCGTGGCCCCCCAGTGAATGTGCTTGTTATGACCCAATACGACGCCGGATATCCCTGGAAAGCTGCTACCGAAAACATTCAGGCCAGGCGCTTCAAGGCCTACCGGATAGAAGGTCGACGGGGTGTTCAGTGACAGGTGGGGGTCGTTGGCAATAATCGGACTGCCATTGGCGCCGAGTGCCCTGCCAACACCCCACTCATTGGAGCCGGTAGTGCCGTCTGCATCAAGCACCTCTTTGATGAAACCGGACTGACGCAGCTTGTCAGCCGCGTCGGACGCCATTTTTTCCAATTTTTTCGAGGAGCCGACACCCAATCCCTGAGCGGAGGACCCGGCCCTGGAATTGGACTGCCCTTTGGCCTGTCCTTTTCCCTTGCCTTTTCCGTTACCTATCGCATCAATCTGCGGGTCGGGGCAGGCTGTGGCGTTATCAGAACCAAGTGGCACAAACGGGTATTTGCCTGTGGCATCAGGGACGGTAGAGGCGCAGTCGAAGGGCTGCGAGCGAAAAACATCCTGAGTGAATACCGCGGCGCCGTCGGGTCCCAGGGTGTCAACGTATGCCTGAAGGTTCTGGGTATTACCGGTATCCAGGTCGAACGAAAGACTGAATGCCACCGCCTTGCCGATCACAATACTGTCGACTACATTCCAGGGTCTGAAATCACCCCGGTCATTAAACCCCAGTGCCGCGTACTCGGGCGGCAATCCCGGCCCGTACTCTACCCAGTCGTTGACACCGCGTACATATGCCTCCAGCGCGCTCATGGTCTCCTCGGACAGTGCCCCGGCGGAGCGCTCTGCTGCTCTGCGCAGGCCCAGGGTTCGAGATTGCACATCCCCCGGCAGGGATGAAGGACCGAACAGCTCGGCGAGGGTGCCACTGGGCTGGCGGCGGGTGAGGTCCATTTGAAACAACCGGTCCTGGGCATGGACCCAGCCCTGCAGGTAGTAGAGGTCCTGGCTGTTGCGCGCGCGGATGTGGGCAATGCCCTGGGCATCGCGGACAATTTCCGCTTTTTTGCTTAGACCGGGCAACTCCAGTTGGGCCGCGACCGAGCCTGACCAGAGGCCGGCGGCGCATAGGCTGGAAACCAACATTTTGTACAAACTGCTCGCCATGAGATTTCTCCTGATAGTTCGAAGGATCGTAGACAGGAAGTGATTCGATAGTGGAGTGAACAAGCTTAGCCTAAATCGGCTATTGTGAAAGAAAGCCCACCGGTTTCGCCGGCGAAGATTCACCCTCAGGCATGAATGCGGACAGTTATGGAGTATCAAGGCTGGACTGTAGAGGCGGGTGGAGTGAGTCTGATCAAGTTATGTTGCCAGGAGTCCTTAACCTGACGTGTTGGTACCTCGCGGCTCATTCTGGATGAACAGTCACTGCCGGTTCTCGTCCTGTCACGGTTTGTACGGAGGGGAGCTTTTTGAAGAAATTACGAGAGCATCGGTAGCAGCGAAATTTCGGGCTTCTACGGCATATTTTTTCCAGCGTGGAGCGGTGTATACGCTCTACATTCTGGCAATTACACACAGGGCACTTGAGATTATAGGGGCCATACGACATGGGTATACTCCCTCGGACTAATAACTAAGGGTCTGGTCTCCAGTGGGTTGGGGGTCAGTGATGCCACACATTAATGTGATCGCTCAAACAGTTGTTTGTAAAAGCAAAAACTTGTCGAATCGACCTAAACAGTAGCACACAAATCGTCATCGCGTGTCATTCCCAACATCGGAAATAGTCGACCTGTTCGGCAGATTTTCTCGAACCTGGAATGGGGCGTGTGATGGCCATTTTGGCCAATACATATAGCACAGCCGGGCGCGACCGTGCTTTGCCCATCAATCGATATCAGGCCTACGACATTGCCAGCGATAACATCACCTGTCCTGTTATTTTATAATGCTTATAGTTATGTATAGTTGTTTTTTTATTGTCGGTAATAGAAGAAAAATCCTCTTACTGGAACTAATTGACATGTATATACACCTCTAGTAGCTTGGGCTCCATTGACCGACAGTTAACAAAGTGTGCCCTATGAGTTCGTGGAACAATGACAACGCCCCTCTGCTGACGATCTCAGATGCGGCAACCTTCCTGAATGTGAGCAAAGCGACCATCCGCCGTTGGACTAATGAAGGGCGCTTGCAGTGCCTGCGAATTGGTGCGCGCGATGAACGGCGTTTTCACCGCAGCGAATTGGCCGCTTTCCTGGGCGAGCACAACTCGCAACACAGTTCAGGCCCCGAGCGTACCGCGCAAAGCGAGGCGTCTCCATCGACCTGTGCAGCGCATCGTTGCCTGGTAACTAACGATAAGGATGAGGAGTGGGAGGTATTGGCTCCTGCTATTTTGTCTGGCCTGGAGGAGGGCGCGCAGGTCCTGATGATTGAAGTTGCCGATCGAGTAGAGCGTCTGGAAAAACTTCTAAAAGGCAAAGGTTTGAGTAAACGCAAACTTTTAACATCACACGCGCTCAAAAGTGTCTCGATTAAGGATTCCTATTTTTTGAGCGGTGAGTTTCGATGGGACAGGGCGATTGCTTTTCTGGAGTCAGCGATTCTGGAAGCGAAGGCGCGCGGCTTCGAAAGGATAGTGATTATCGGGGCCGACAGCGGCGCCGCGGATCCGGGTGGGCAGGGCTACGCGGAAGAACTGAAAAAGTACGAACTCGGGATTGACGAGATGTTGGCCAGACACCCCGGTGCGTCAGTCCTTTGCCCTTATACGGCCAGCGAAATCAGTGCGCAGTTGATGGTGCAGGGCTTTGTAACTCATCCCCATATGCAGATTAATGGGACAGAAGTTTCCGGTCTTCTGGGGCAGGTGTCGGTTTAGTCTCACAGTATAATTGATAATGGAGGGAGCTCTTATGCAACCCGATTACAGTTACCAACAAAAAGATGTTGATGAGATAGTTATACGCGATTTCAATTTTGAATTTCCCGATGACATCGACCCGCTCTGGGCACCCGGTAACCCGGTTCGCTCGCACCTGTTTAATGGCCTGTCCCTGACCATGCCCTATCTCGAGCCCTACCTGATACGGGCCGCACTCAGGGCTCGCGACCACATAACGGATCCGGACCTGCTGGAGGACATCAAGAGCTTTAATCGCCAGGAAGCCAATCATTTCAAGTGTCATCGCAGATATAACGAGTTATTGAAGGCGAATGGCTATCCCGAGTTGGAGAAGGTCGAAACGCATATGACCAAAGCCTATGCCAGGCTGGAGTCCAGGAGTCTGCAAACCCAGCTGGCATACTCTGCCGGTTTTGAATCGATGACATGTGGTTTTACCAACTGGTTTGTCTCCAAACGCAAAGCGCTTTTTGCGGGTAACTGTCCGCATGTCAGTTCATTCTGGATCGTGCATATGATTGAGGAGGGTGAACACAAAACCGTGGCCTTCGATACCTATATGGCTTATTCGGGAAAATACCTGCCGCGTCTTCTGGGTGTGTTCCACGGCAGCTGGCATGTGCTCGGTTTGGGTTTATGGGCAATGATTATTGCTCTCAAAAAGGACAAAATCCTTTTTCGTCCGAAGACTCTTTGGCAAATCACAAAGGAAATGGCCTCCATGGGCATCAACGTCGGGCCATTTATGTTCAGGGCATTGCTGCCCGGTTTCAATCCGCGAAAAGAAGCGGACCCGCAGTGGATGATGGATTGGATCAAAGGCTATGCCAAGCTGCCCAAGGGCGCGCTTATCCCGCTGGTGGATACCAAAAACCCTGACATGCCGGTGCCTTTTTAAAACTAATGAACTGGGTGATTTCTGAAAGGGCCAGATTTGCAGGGTGGACATCGGCAAGTCAACGATGATTCACCAATAGCTGTTAGACTGCGCGCCTTGCAGCTCTGCCTGCCTTTTCAGTACAGGAATTCGAAATGTCCAAGTTCTTCTTCAACGGCGGCAGCAATCCAGTCCAGGACCACACCGGCTATGGTTACCAGGAGCGCGGCACCATACTGCCCGGCAGCGAAGGCGCGCCGCTATCCTTGCGGGTGGGCTCGGAATCCCGCAAGGCCGAGATCGACACCATCCTGATCGAGAACGACCTGTTCGCATATGTAGACGTGGATGCCGAGCAGGACGAGGACATTGCCGAGCTGGAGGTGTTGCTCAACAAGCCCGCGACCGTGGTGCTGGAGAAGACCCCTGGTCGCAACGATCCCTGTAGCTGCGGCAGCGGTAAAAAGTACAAGAAGTGTTGCGGCTAGCAGCCGATTACTGCCCCGCACCAGCTGGACACAGCAGCAACGCTAGAACCCGTTTATGAGCCTGATCTTGTCCAGCGCCTGCTGCGTTTGCGCGGGCCTGGCCAGGTCGCCCTGTTCCAGCATCTCACACTCATCTTTCACCATCTGTTCCACCAGCACCGGGTAAAGCCGGCAGTCCTCCGGGCGATCGTTATAGATTTCGCAAGCATATTTTCCGTCAGGCAGTTCGCCCAGCCAGGGACAGCGGCTTAACTGTCGGCCCGAGTCCGGGTCCATCCAGATATTGCCGCCACTGACAAAACGATAGATATCGGGCCGGAAGACCTCCCACCACTCGATATCGGCCTGGCTGGCCGACAAGCCACCATCGCTATAGTTGATACAGCACTTGCCGCACTGATTACAGGGTTTCACCTGGCTGGCCACCTTGGGGAGTTAACCCCCATAGTAACCCGGCCTTGCCTGAAAAGCGGTCGTCCGGTTACTTGCCTTCCATCTTTGCCTTCAGGTCAGCAAATGGATTGTAAGTGGCAGCTTGGGTTTTTGCGTCTTTGGTACTGCCGTAGCGCACAAGGTTCTCAAATTTCGTGTGCTCCTCATCGTGACAATAGATGCACAGCAGCTCCCAGTTGCTACCATCGCTGGGGTTATTGTCGTGGTTATGATCGACATGATGCACGGTCAGTTCAGACAGGTTTTTGCGGTCGAATTCCCTGGAGCAGCGGCCACAGATCCACGGATATATCTTTAATGCGCGCTCACGATAACCCTTCTCCCGCGTCGCGTTATACTCCAGCTGTTCGGCGCGTACTTGTTCGAAGCTTTTGGATGGAGGCTTTTGCATAATCATAACCAGTTAGTTCTTGTCTATGGCGTTGCAGGGCCGACTTCACCCTGGGAATCCCCGCCCAACTGTCGGTCGAGCAACGAAAAGGCAACCGGTACAACCAGCAAAGTGAGCAGGGTTGAACTGATGACGCCGCCTATGATGGACACCGCCAGGGGTCCATACATGCCAGAGCCAGAGCCCGCCCCCATGGCGGCAGGCAACATGGCCAGCACAATGGTCAGGGACGTCATCAATACCGGCCGCATACGTTGCGGACAGGCTTCGCTGATTGCTTCCAGCGTGTTCATGCCATTTTTCCGGTATTGATTGATGAGGTCTACCAATAAAATGGAATTCTTGGAGACCAGGCCCACCAGTAGCACCATGCCTATCATGGAAAACATGTTGAGCGTGTCACCTGTAACCCACAGCGCGAAGAAGCCACCCACGATTGCCAGTGGCTGCGCCAGCATGACCAGCGCCGGTTGCAGAAAGGAATTGAATTGACTGGCCAGTACCATGTAGACCATCAATAGCCCGGTTGCCATCAGGAAGAGAACCGCTGTGCCGGATTTCTCCAACTCCTCTGCCTGCCCTACCAGCTTAACGCGATAACCTGCGGGGAGTATGGCGGCGCTTACCTCGTTGAATACCCGTACGCTTTCACCCAGATCCATGCTGGGGTTAGCGAAGAAGCCGGCGCTGTAATTCAGCTCAAGCCGGGTGATAGTCGCCGGGCCCAGCGTTTCGTTCAGTTCCACTACCGCGTTCAACCGTACCAACTCTCCCTCGTCACTGCGCAGGTATATGTTCTCAAGATCGCGAAAATCCCGCATGCTGTCACGGCTGGCCGCCAGGCGCACATCGTAACGGTCACCGTCGCCCGGCAATTCATTGAACTTGGCAATATCCGCACCGCCAGCCAATATCCTGACGGTATCGCCTATCTGCTGGGTGCTGATACCCAGTGCCTGGGCCCTGTTGCGATCGATGGAGAATGACAGTTGGGGGCGGTCCAGCTTGAGCTCCAGGCGCAGGCCATCAAAACCGGGGACACGCTCCAGACCTTGGCGTATCGCTTCAGACAGGCGCGCCACCTCATACAAGTCCGGCCCAATGATATACGCTTCGAAGAAAGCGTCGCCCATCGCCTCAAACAGGGGAAAAGGACTGACGTAAGTCTTCACGCCAGGGATACTTTGCAGCTCCTTTCTTATCAGCGGTATAAACGCCTGCTGCGACAGCCTGCGCTGATCCGGGGGGATCATTGTGACTTTGAAGAAGGCTTCATTGACCTCGCTGGCACTGCCAGAGCCCACCGTTGCAAGCACGTCCCTGACCTCAGTATGGGCGCGCACTATACTCTCGGCCTGTTCTATCTTGTTCGCAATGTAATTGACTGATGAGCCCAGGGGCGCCTCCAGTCTTACCAAAAACCGTGACTCTTCGTCTTCAGGGAAGAACTCTGCCCCCAGCTGCCCCATAAACCAGGCACTTGACGCTACCACCAGTGTGGCTCCCAGCATCACCATGCCGCGATGCCTCAGGCTGCCCTGCAGCAGCCATCGATAGGTCGATTCAAGCCTCTCATGCCCGCGATTCAACAACGACTCGAGCCTGTTTCGCGGTCCGGTCTTCGGCTTTAGAAAGCGGGCACACAGTGCCGGGGTCAACGACAGTGAGACTGCCAGGGAGGCAATCACGCCTACCGTCACTACCACAGCAAAAGAGCGCATGAAGACACCGACCATGCCCTCCATGAAAATAACGGTGGCGAACATGCAGACCAGGGTTAGCGAGGCTGCGAACACCGGGAAAATAACATCCCGCGTCCCGACTATGGCTGCCTTCAAGGGGTCTGTCTGGCCTCGCTCATGCTGTCGATGCACACTCTCCAGTACCACGATGGCGTCGTCCACCACCACGCCAATCAGCAGCAGCAGCCCGCTCATGGTCAGCAGGTTGAAGGTGTAACCGCCGAAATACATCACCATGACCGCACCGGCCAGGGACACCGGGATGGCCAGGGCAATGATCAGGGTGGCCGGAATATTCAGCAGGAACAGCCACACCACAAACGCCGCCAGGATAGTGCCTTCGACGATATGCTCTTCCAGTGCTGTGACGATGCCATCGATTACATCAGCTTCATTGGTAGCCATCAACAGCTCGACACCCGCCGGCAGCTGTGGACGCACAGTTTCGACCAGCCGTTTTTCTATCTCGCGAACAATGGCTACTGAATTGCCATCCCGAATTTTGTTGATGGCTATGGCCACGCTCTCTTCCCCGTTGAAACGCGCCAGGCTGCGCTTGTCATCAAGGCCATCGTCAACGCTTGCGACATCGCGCAGTTTCACCGGGATCTGCTCTCGCCAGACCACCACCAGGTCGCCAAGTTCGGCCACGCTGTGGTATTCAAGGTCCAGGTGCAGTAATTTCTCCTGGGTTCCTCCAACCAGATAACCGCCGGGAATCTGGATATGTTCGCGGGTAAATGCGGTCATGACATCGTGTGCCGTAAGGCCCAATGCAGACAGCCGGGACAAGTCGAGGTCAACGCGTATTTTGCGTTCACGCCCGCCACCCACCACCACCTGGCCAACGCCACTGATATTCTCCAGGGCTTTTTTGACCTGCTGGCGGGCCAGTCCCGTCAGTTTACTGAGGCTGCGATTGCCCCTGAGCACAAGCCAGGCAACCGCTGAGGAATTGGGATCAACCTTGGCGACGATAGGGATCTCGGCTTCCCAGGGCAGATCGTTCATGACCTGGTTTACCTTGCCCTGCACTTCATTGAAAGCGATATCTGCGCTCTTGGTAAGCTCAAATTCAACCCAGACTATGGAGAGGCCGGGCTGGGATGTGGACTGAATGCGCTCTACACCGGAAATGCTGTTAACCGCAGACTCCACCAGGCTGGAGATGCTGCTATCCATAACCTCTGGTGACGCCCCCGGGTTCAGCGTGGTAACGGTAATTACCGGGGGGTCTACATTGGGCATTCTGTCGACGCCGATTCCACGCAAGCCAATGACACCAAACAGCATGATCGCGGCACTGATCATGTAGGCCAGCACCCGGCGCTCTACAAACAGCGTCACCCAATCCATGAATCAATCACCCACGTCAACCAGACTGCCATCGTCCAACTGGGCAGCGCCTTCTACCACGACGCGATCACCGGGCGACAGGCCACTGCTGATTTCAACCCAGTCCACTTCAGTCCAGCCCACTTCAACCGGGCGCGCTTCCACACGGCCTTCAGTCACTACAAATACCACCGCGCGACTATCACGGGTAACAATACTGGTTGGAGGCAGCGTCAGCGCCTGTGGCCTGCTCTTTACCACCAGTGTGGCATCGGCACTTGCTCCGGGCAGCCATCCACCCGGATTATCAAACTCGACAATCACCTCGATTGCCCGACTATCGACCTTGATCTGAGGGTTGATGCTGGTGACCTCTCCCATGGCGACCGCGTCTGGCGCGGCCGGTGACACGAGCTGGACTTTCTTGCCGATGGCTATAGCGGCCGCATCCCGCTCCGGGAAGGCCAGACGGGCACGCAGCCGGTTGACTGACACCAGGTCAAACAACGGCGTACCCGGGCTGACATAGTCGCCCAGTGAGACATGCCGGCGCGAAACCAGGCCCGCCTGGGGGGCAATGACCCGGGTCTTGGATTCCATATACCGGGCTCGCTGCAGTTCCTGGTTTGCCACCTTGCGTTGCGCCTCCAGCATGGAAAGCTCTGCCTGCTGGTCTTCAAGCTGGTCCTGCGATACCGATTTTGATTTTGCCAGCCGCTGCAGGCGAGTCACCTCCTGGCGCTGATTTTCAACAACCACGCCCTGGCGCAGCAATTCGGCCTCTGCTTTAGCGGCTTCGATGTTGTGCAATGTATTGTCCATGGACGCCAACTGCTGTTGTGCGGTTACCGCGTCACCTTCCGCAATATCGATAGACATTATCTGGCCACTGGTCTCCGCTGAGATCGTGGGGTGATGAATACTCTCTACGCTGCCCAGTGCTGGAAGAACGTAATTGACCTCCCGCTGATCAGGCACGGTGACCGTCACGCGGGTGCTGCGCTCGACCATCTCCTGGCCATCCGGTGCCTGATCAGCGCATGCAGTCAGGGTCACGCCGGTAAAAAGTGCTACCAAAAATCGGTTCACTGCTTTTGTACCCCATGCAACAATAAAGTGGTGATGTGATCGGCCAGACGCGGCAGTTCAGTGTGTTCCGGCTTGCCGCCGGGAAGAATGGCGCTGAGTTTGCGGGCCTCCAGATGGTGTACGACCAACCCCACCAGCGAAAGCATTAGCAGGTGGCTGTCCTGGCCGGGCGCCAATTCTTCCAGTAGCTGCTCTATTACCGCTGAAACACCTGAAAATACATTCGTCACCATCTCCTGCAAGCGGTGTTGGTCACTCTCCAGTAACTCCCGGAAGTAAATGCGGCGAAAATCCTCCTCCGCGTCCAGGCGCGAGAGCATCTGCTGAACCAGCAAGGCGAGCCGCACCTCGGCGGGAGCCGCAACTGAAAGATCAGCGATAAATGCCGCCGCGATATCCTCATGCAGGTATTTTACCGCGGCAAGGTACAGGACCTCTTTATTGGTGAAGTGGTGGTAGATAGCGGCCTGAGTGATACCGGCGGCGTTGGCGATGGCGCGCATTGATACGCCCGCATACCCCTTGTCGGCGAATAACGTGGCGGAGGTCCGGAGCAATCGCTCCTGGGTATTATCCATCAACGATGCACTCTACTAAACGATCGTTAAGGGGTGAGGTTACAGGGCCTGGAAGAGGCCTGGCAAGGGTTAATGCGATGAATTGCGCAATAGCCAACCCGGTACGCGAAGGAGTGGCTGCCCTGCCGGGGCAGACTCTGCATCAGGTTCCGGGCCTGATAATCTGGCCGGCTGAAGAGAAGGCATGGTGGATTGGCAACACCCTCTGCTGGGGACCGGGGCTGTGGCCTAGAGGGCAGTGGATATGCCGCTCCCTTTCTATGATTTCCTGATCAGGGAAACTAGCGAGGCTCAATGTGAAGATGATATGAAGAGTGAAAATATGAGCGCTTTACGACAATCTCAATATGCACTGACAGGGCAGAGTCCCAGTTTGATCCAGGTTTTTTGTGCAGTTACCACTGTGTTCACGCAAGCTGCGGCCCAGGCGGAGACAGCGGATAGTGCCCCCGGCTTATCTGCGGACAATATTCGGTTTAATGACTCACATCTTCACCTGACCAATTACGTGCAGGAAGGTCCGGCTATGTCGGACTATGTCGACATGTTGGGCGATACGGTGGGACGGTCCACCGTATTTGGCCTGCCACTGCAACAGATGTGGTCCTACGGCAACACCGGTGACTACGCGCCCGACCTACTATTTGCAGACCGACGTCCCGCTGTACCACTACTCATTCACAGACGCGCAGATCGCGATGGGCTACAAGGCGCTTACGCCGCAACAGCAGGCGCGGCTGGACCCCATGATTACCGGCTTTAATCCCGCCGATATGTATGCCGCAGATCACATCAGGCGGGTTTCGACGATCTATCCCGGTGTCTTCTCAGGTATTGGTGAATTTACTATTCATAAGGAGTTCGTCTCGTCCAAGGTGGCGGGCAATGTTGCTTCACTGACCAACCCGGCGCTGGACGGTATTCTTGAATTTGCCGGGGAGGCGGGTTTGATCGCCTTGCTCCACAACGATATCAACATGCCTTATCCCAAGCCGGGACAAGAGCCATATATGCTGAAGCAGATGAAAGAACTCTTTATGCGGCATCCCGACACCACGATTATATGGGCTCATATCGGTGTAGGTCGGGTAGTGCGACCGCTGGCCCGGCAGGTTGCTATTGTTGAGCAGATTTGTACCAACCCCGCACTGAGCCATGTCTACATGGATATTTCCTGGGACGAGGTGGCAAAATACGCCACTGAGAGCCCGCACGCGACCCGCACACTGGCAGATATTCTCAACAGATATCCGGATCGTTTCCTGTTTGGTTCCGATGTGGTTGCGCCCACTTCACTTGAAGCGCAGCTGGCTGTTTATGAAGCCTATGAGCCTGTCTGGGCGCTACTGACCCCGGAGGCGAAAGAAAAGATCGTTAAAGGCAATTATGAGCGTCTGTTTGATCGGGCGCGCACCAGGGTAAGAGCATGGGAAGCCGCGAATGTTCAGTAAGCAGGACCCAGGCCCCGGCAGTGGGGCGGGGTTGGGGCAGGGTATTGCGGCCGGCGGCTAGAACTTCATTTCGAAGTTGGTTATGAGGGGGTCGACGCCTGTGTCGGTTTGGGGCTCTATGTCCAGGCGCTGTTCAAGTTCGCGAATACGCTCGTCGCGTGCGGCAAGTTCATTTTCCAGGCGGCGCTGGTTTGCTTCAAGGGCATTCAAGCGATCCAGAATGGCCTGCTCTATTGGAGTGGCTGTAGTAACGGGGCCGCAATAGATTGCTAACAACGATCAGATATAAGTTAGCTGGCGAAATTGGAGGGGCAACCTCATAGCAAATAGCCTGACCTGATATTCAAGAATACCGAGGCGATATAGTACCTATATTGCGGGTCCACACAAGCTGACTCCATTCGCTGGAGAAGTGGCAATGAAAAGCAGGCCAATCTGTCTGGCATAGCTGAAAGTGGGGCCTGAGCTCACAATAGCGGTTACGTGACGAGGAAGTATATTCACTTGTTATTACCCTGTTTCGAACTTGCTGAGAGTGGTTTTCAGATTAATTTGTTCGTCAATCTGGAAATAGTCACCGCTGCACCTATACTTTTACAGCCCCTACATAAAAATATCTGGAGATTAGGCCATGCGAATTAACAAGCTGCTTGGTGTATGTCTTGTTGCCACATTGTGCCAGCTCGCCATTTCTGCCCAGGCTGTAGCCGGGTCGGGGCCCAAGGATAAGGGCCCTCCCGGAAAGGGTAACGTACTTGTGGGAGCGGCTTCCCGCTCGGTACTGCCGTTGGTCGAGGGTAGCCTCGATTATCTGCAGGCGGGCTTTCCGGGTCGACACGATGCCACCGACCCGGGAATAGCGGTGCCTGCCTGGGATGACGGGCGCATAGCGGTAGGCAACGGCGATGATGTTTCGTACTGGGTGCATGACGACCTGCGCGCCACGGCAGTCGCCATCCAG
Source organism: uncultured Gammaproteobacteria bacterium (assembly GCA_963765545.1). Classification (GTDB taxonomy): domain Bacteria; phylum Pseudomonadota; class Gammaproteobacteria; order Pseudomonadales; family Halieaceae; genus JARRPM01. Next base: position 382,455 of record CAVXWW010000009.1, read on the forward strand.
GACCCTCGTAGCAAGGATATCGTGGTTATCGTCGACTCAGACCTGTACATGGTCTTCAGGGTGGACGCGAAAGTCATGCGGGACAAGGCGGCCGCACTGCTGCCGCGGGGAATAGCCAAGAAGCTGAAAGTCATTGTCAGCGCCAGTCACAACCACCACGGCCCGGATACCGCATTTGACGTCAATCATGATTGGTACGAACACATGTCCGACCAGGTGGTTGATGCCATTGTGGAGGCCGTGTCGACCCGCAGGCCAGCCAGGCTGCGTGTGGCGTCGGGGGAACATTGGTTCGGCATGAACGACGGCACCGATCCGCAGATCTTCGACCCCAACCTGAATGTGATGCAGGCTGTCGACACCCGGGGAAAGGCCATCGCCACCCTGGTGCAGTGGAACCTGCATCCCGAGGCGACACTCGGCTATTCGCCGCCCCTGGAAGTAATTGAGGATGATTGCGCTGCGCTGGGTCTGGCCGACTGTAGTGCGAGGGGGAGATATTTTACCGCTGACTTTCCCGGCATCATGCGCGAGGACCTGATTGCCGCTTACGGGGGTGAAGCCCTGTTTTTAAACGGCGCGCTGGGTGTTCTGGTTGGCCCGGGTGGGGCCGACGTCTGGGAGGTGACCGAGCAGTATCCGCTGGGCAACCAGTTGGTCGCTCCAGCCGGGGCGGAAGCTCCCGGTGGGGGAGACAACTACACCCAGCGTAACTTCCGGCGGGCGGTTCTCATCGGCGAACAACTCGCCGCAGCCTCGATGCAACTGATGGAATCCGCTGTTCCTGTCACAGAGCCCCGGCTGAAATTCAGCAGCAAGTCTTTCTACACCTATCTGAGCAATATCGGCTTCCGCGTATTGCTGGTATTGGATCCCGCGACCGGCCGGACGAATCTCGGGAATACTCCTCCAATCCTGTACAACTGCCCGCTGGAGGGGCCGAAAACCGCCGCTACCTGCGAGGGCGACGACTTTAATGCCGTCATCGACCCGATAGTGGGGACTTTGCGCCAGGGGGATCACCTGCAAAGCGGGGTGGATTACCTTCAGATCGGTCCGGTGGGAATGATGTTTCTGCCCGGCGAGATTCCGGGAGAGCTGACTATGGGCCTGCCCTCTGGTTTCCGGGCGACGCCCGGGGATTGGTATGATGAACCGCCCGGATTGCACGCGTTTGGCGAGGATTACACCCTGCCGGGCTATACGCGCAAGCGAATGCCGGACACCTACAAGTGGACCATCGGCCTGGGTAGCGACCAGCTGGGCTACTTTATACCGCTGTCGAACTTCCGGGTGTATTGTGTGGGCGACCTATTTGCCGGGCCAGACACCTGCGCCTTTTTGAACAGCGTTGGCTTCATAGAGTTTCCCGACAGTATTGCGGGGGCTACTTGCAAGCGGATAACAGAGGACCCTTCTGAGCTATCGGGCTACCCGGCCCAGGTGGCTGAGGTCATTGCCGGTAGCTGCCGGTATGGCCAGGCGCTGGATGAAGCGCGTGGTCACTATGAGGAGACCAACGCCGCGGGCTGGGACCTGGTGGAAGATATGATGCGGGTGGTGGCTGAGATCACGGGTAACTCGGACGCTACCGAGGTTAATCCCGACTTCCCGGGCTGGTGGCAGGGGAACCTGCCTCCGGGTGACCTGCCCTGACAAGTATTCACTGGCCGGATGGGGCTGCACCGCAACGCGACGGCAAGGGGGAAGTAGAAGCTTGCTACCTGTGGTCAACATGGGCAGCAGTTACCGCCATCTGCACGAGCGCCCCGGGTATCGGTAGTCCGGCAACTTGCACGGTAGTACGAACTGGCACCCCGCCGGAGTCCTTGTCGAAATAGGCCGTATAGGCGGACAGCAGGCCCAACATATCGACCAGTCCGCCCTTGTTGGGGTCGGCCACGAGGTAAACCTCGATTTTTACAATGTCACTCATCGCGTAGCCGGCGGCCTCAAGCTCCGCTTTGATCTTGCCCAGTACACTATTGGCTTGAGTTGCAGTATCCCCCAACTGCGGCGTCGCCCCGGGCGGCGTGTCAGTCGTGGTTACGTCAGCCAGGGTGCCACCGATAAACAGCAGCTCCGCGCCGGCTGGAACGGTAGAGCTGGATGCAATCGACAGGCCGGAGTTTTCGGGTCGCACAATGCCGTGGGATTGGGCCTGTGATGCAGCATGGGCCAGCAGCACCAGGGCCAGGACAGACAGACCTGATTTACGTTTGTTAGTCATGTAGCAATATCTCAATGTAGTTGGGAGCGGGTTAAGTATAGGAAATATAGGCCGCGAGAGTACTGTTGAATTGGCCTGGAGGTTGGGGCTGTTGCTGCATTAACTCGGCGCCAGTGACCAGGGGCGCGCCGTCGGGCCTGTCCCTGGATATTTCGCTTTTCAAGCCGATCTAGTCCCTGGCCAGGGTCACCACCGCATCGCTTCCAATAAGAAGGCTGCCTCCCTCCCGGCTGCTGGTCAGCCGTTCGATACTGCTGACCGCCTCGGGCGGCAGGGAGACGCCCCAGATCGTTGAACCGCCGGGAATAATGCCGATAACCCGCTCGCGCAGATGCCCAGGAACCGTTTCCGCCTGCATCTGGTAGTAACTACCCGGTGCATCGACGGGGATTACCCGGCCGCTGGGGTCGACAGTCCAGAACTGATCTCCCTGGCTGGCATACAGAGTTATCTGCCCGCTTCGCAGCAGCGTTTCCAGCGACGCTACCGAGGCAAACTCCAGTGTAAAGCCACTCTCAGCAGGGAGCTTCTGCGGTGCGGGTGTGGTAGCGGGCTGTTGTTTCTTTACCGGGGCAGGCTCAACCATCGCCGTAGGCAGGTCCACCTGTTTTATTACCATCTGCTCTTGTGCCGCCCCCTGTACCAGCGAAAAAATGGCCGCCAGGCACAAGCCAAGAATAGCCAGAAAGCGCATGACATCGGTCTGTAGCGCTTCCAGCTCTGCCTCATCCCGTGAATGGGACGCCCATGGAGGCCTCATGGTGACGGCCGTTCCGCGGTTTGGGAGCGGCCCTTCAAAATTGATTCAATGCGCCTGAGCGCCGCCAGGTTTTCTTTCACCGGCTGCTCGGCAGCTTTCATGTAAAGCAGGTTCATGGCGCGGCCCAGGGTAATTGATTTGACAGCCCGCATCAGATAGCCACCGAAGCCCCCGACAATAGTGGTGCTCAGTGCCAGCAGTATGCCCCCGTCTACCATACGCTGGAGCACGGCAAATGCACCCGCAGACGCCGCGGTGACGGTATCGCCCAGGGCAAAGAGCAGGGCGTCGCGCATGCCGATAGCGGTCCAGATTACGCCGATTCCGAAAAACAGGTTGGCGCACAAATCAAGCAGCTGCTCGTGGTGAACCACCCGTTGTAAATCCGGCCGGGTCGCCGCCACCTGGCTGTGCAGTTTGTGCAGCTGGTGAAAGTAGGCTGCCAGTATCGCGGCGAAGGGCAGCACGGAGCCGCGCAGGTTAACACTGATCAGTGTCCACAGCTGGTGCAGGCCAGGGGCGAGCCGGGCATACCATTCGCCCGTGCCGTCGGTACCCAGCCAGAGCACTGGAACCAGCATCAGCGCGAAGCCCATCACCAGGCCCCACCCCAGCCCGGTCAGAAAACTGCCGTTTTGTGGTTGCCTGTTCACAGCGGCTAGATTTCCTGGGTGCAGGCGACTTCTACGGCATCGAAGACCATGTTCAGGTCGCTATAGTGACGCTGTGCCTGGCGGAAGCGGTCCTCGTCAGCGAGTATCTCCAGCATGCCCTCGCGTTTGTATTCCAGCTCCAGGCGCATGGCGGCGTACAGTTCGGACTTGCGCCGCAGGGAGGTACAACTGCTGCGGGGCTCGGACTTGACGCTGTAGAACTCAGGGTCGAAGTATTGACTGAATAGCTCCTGACCCTGGCGTTTGGAGATAGTGCCCGCGTCGATACTTTCGCGTAGCAGCTGCGCAAAGCGGGCCTCGTTCTCCGGCCCCGGATCGCCCTTGGCAACGCTCAGCAACTGCTGGCGATACTCGGGAAAGCTGTACTGGCAGTTGCGGTCCTGCAGCTTTTCCGAGGCCTCGGCGAACAGCCGCTCTACATTATTGGTGGCCCCAAGCTGGCAATAAGCCGCCGACTGGGTAGTGTGTTGTGCACAACCACCCAGGAATAGCAAAGTGATCACAGGGGCAGCGAACTTTAACAGGCTTGTGTTGAGTTTCATCTTTGTATACTCCAGTAGGGTTGTTGACTATTGCACCAGCAGGTCGCTGTAGGTTTCCTGTTGCATCGTAGTTTCCAGCCCGACCTCCAGGATTTCCTGGCTGCGATCTGTTTCACCCCACAACAGTGTTTTTACGTCCCCGACCGTGGCGCTGATCTGATCGGTCAGTTCACCCCATTCCAGCTCCAGTACCAGCTCCGTGCTCTGTGATCCGATTTCGGCCTCCAGCAAATCGAGAAAGTACAGTGACTGCATTGAGTCCAGGTAAATCTGGGAGGCCAGGACCGGCAGCGCATCCGACTGCTTGCCGCCGCGCTTCACCAGCTCGTAGTAGCGGGCAAACATTTTGCTCAGCTTGCCCTGTCGGGGTGAGCTGGAACTGGTCATGTCTACCCCTTGCTGGCTGGTGGAGCGGCCGGCAAGAATGCGCTGCACATCACCGGGCGTCTGCTTGCGGCCGATCTCGCCACGCAGGCTGCCCCCCATTGAGGTTGCGGTAGCTTGCAAACTGTTGCGCATGTCGGGAATACTCGCCTGCATAACCTCGAGCATATCCTTGTAGGTAGCCCTGATAGCCTCGCGCAGTTGCACGCAGCCCTTGTCATCGCTGTTCTCGCAGTTCGTTCCCTGGTATGCCTGGTTCTGCTTGTCCAGCCTCGCTACCACCTCGTACATGCCGCTCTCCATGTCGCGGGCGGCCTGGGAGGTCTGGCTCAGGCTTTCCACCACGGAGGTGGGAAACAGGTTGATCTTCGGCCTGGCCTGCTGGTCCTGTGATAGAGCCGCAAGGGCAGGGGCCTGACTCAGTACCAGGCCGCAGCCGCAGGCGAGACTCAGCAGTTGCTTCCTTGTAAATGCTTTCGGGGTATTCATAACAATCTCCTAGAGGTAGTTTCTGCTGCTGCCGGATAACGCGAGTGGCACAATACCGGCGGCATTAATCGAGCTCAGGGAACGCTGTCGTTCCGTGTCGCTGCCATAGAGCAGCACCACATCGTGTTGCCCGGGCGTATCGCTTTGCAGCTGCAGGTTCAAATCCGGGACCTGTGCGTTCAGAAAGGCGGCGAAGTCCCTGGCGCGCTGGGGCGCGCTGAAGCTCATTACCAGCAGCTGACCTGTTGCTCGGCTGGCAGCTTCAGGTCTTGGGACTGGTGTTTTCAGTTTGCCTGTTGCCCAGCACCTTCTGCAGGTGCCCGTAGATGTACTGGCTGTACCACCGTGCGCCCTCTGGAACGCGATCGGGCGCAATCGCGCCGGGGCCGTAGTTATAGGCGGCGAGCATGAGGTGCAGGTTGTTGTCAAAACGCCCGGCCAGTTCCTGCAAATAACGCGCTCCGGCGTCAATATTGGTGCAGGGGTCGTAAAGGTCGGCCTCGCGCAGCACGCCCAGGTGGCGGCTGGTCTGGGGCCAGCGAATCTGCATCAGGCCAACCGCGTCCTTGTCTGATCGCGCCGCCGGATCGAAGTTACTTTCCCCGCGGGCAACGGCCAGCAGCAGGCCTTCGGGCAGATCGTAGGTCGCCGCTGCCCGGGCAAAACAAGAGCGCCAGGGGAATTTTCCGCTGGGCGACAAACCAGGGGCCCGGGCTGCGTACCTGGCCCAGCGTTGCTCTATGTCGAGCGAGGGATCTTCTGGCACCTCGGTTGTTGTCACAATCGGGGCTGCCGGTGTATTCGGATCGCGCTGTGGCAACTCGATTGCCACCAGCGAATCTGGTGACAGCAGCGCGGCATCGCTAAAGCTGTAGTGAAGCTTTTCTGAGTACAACACGGTTAAACCAGCCGCTGCGACGGCGCCTATTACAAATCCACTGATGGTCGACATGGCCATTTCTCCTTCCTCTGTTCGATCTCACATATCCCAGCGCACATAATCGGTGACCTTGTGGCCCTGGCTGGCAAATTCCTCAAAGCCCTCGAGATCACGAAATCCCGCACATCGCGGCGTACCCCAGACAGGCGCCGGGTTGTGTCTTGCGTTTTCAATCACCAGGCGGCGTACCTGGGTGGCTCCCGCCTCCAGTGTTCCCTGCAGCAAACCAAATGTGTCGTGACGGTAAAAACCCGGCCGCGCCATACAGTTTTCGAAGTGACCCCCGGACAGGGTGAAGGAGTAGGCAATGGGCCATTTGGCGCGATTACCGATTCGCAGGGTGACCAGCAAGTCAGCCCTGGAGCGGCCTTTATCGGCCTGGGTGGCGTCAAGCATCTGTACATCGATAAACTCCAGCGCAGCTGCTCTGCCCAAATCTCCGGTCTGGATGTAGGCAACCGCCTGCACCGGGGCAAGATCATCGCCCTGTGGTGTGCCGGTGACCCAAAGCTGCCAGATATCGTCGCGAAAGCGTTCGATGCGCACCGCAACTGCGTACTCGGCCTGATCGGAAGTGATTCCCAGTTCCCGGAAGTTTCCCAGCCGGTGACGCATGGCATTGCCGGTATCAGCAAATACGGCCGGCAGTTGGGAATCTTGAGGCCATTGCAGGCGCAGGCGGTTCTTGATTTGCGGCCGCAGGGCGCAGGCGAACTCGCGGCTCAACGCCGCAGCCGCGGCATCTACATCCCGATCGCGCCAGGGCGAACTGAGGCTGCCGTCGGGGGTGCCGCCCATTACTTTTTCAGCCTGCTTGCGCTCTGTGGAGTTGAATCTTCCCTGCCACTGCCAGCTGCGGATCTGCTCCATGCCCGGCTGGGTTTCCAGCAGTGTGAGCGAGACCTGGTCATGGCCCGATTTGCCCTGCACGGCGTAGGCCCGCAGCAGGTAGTCGAAGTCGGAAACTCTGTTACAGGTCAGTTCATCCACGCTGTGCGGCGCTGCTAACCCGCTCGGGCCAGGCTGCACGCTCCCGACCAGGGTGACGCCGTCACTGCTCTGCAGCCTGGTGGCCAGAACGGTAACAAGGCTTTCACTCAGGCCACTTGTGTTACCTGCCTGAACCTTTATCCGTTGTTGTCGATAGCGGGGATGTTCGGACAACAGTTTCTGGATCTCCGGGGCAACGTCCCGGGTCAGCCAGCGGGACAGCTCACTGGATGCCTGCACCTGCGCCGCTGCTATAGCTGCGCCTGCCAGTATTAGCAGGCTCCCACCCACCAGGCGAATGAATCCCTGTTGCCACATACCTTTCACCTGCTATTCCCACGGTCTGTTGACTCATGGGATACAGGATTGCACAGGGAGGCTGAACGAAAACTGAATGGAAGTGAAAAGTTGTCGGGGACTTACGTGGCGGCTGGCTGCGCCCCGGGAAGCTTGATGACAAACATGGCGCCGCCCAGGTCGGAACGGTCTACCTGCAAACTGCCACCATAGGCGCTGACAATTTCCACCACGATGGACAGCCCCAGGCCCTGGCCGATATTGGTGGTGTCGGCCCGGGCGCCGCGCCTCAATATCGCCTGCTCGTAGCCTGCCGGGATACCATCGCCGTCATCACCGATGGTGATTTCCAGCCAGTATTCGTCCGCCTCTTGAATAGTGCGGGCACCAACAGCAATGTGCGAACGGCAGTACTTGAGCGAGTTTTCCAGCACACTGCCGAACAGGTCCTGCAGATCACGTTCCTCACCGTGAAACACTGCGTCGGCGGAAACAGCGCTGGTGTCGATGGCCGGCCCTTCCCGCCCGGGAAACTGCGCACCCAACCTGGGAAGCTTGCCATAGGCATCCACAATACGCTGCAGCACGGGCTGCACCGGCACTGGCTTGCCCAGAATATCCGCTGCCGCACCGTCCAGCCTGGCCTTGGCCAGCTCTCCCTCCACAATGCCCAGCATGCGGGTCACCTGGTCCTGGACCAGGACACGAAATTCGTGCTCTTCATCGCGACTGTTGCGAATCAGCATCAGCGGCGTCTTCAGTACGTGAGTAAGGCGGTCCATGGTGTTTCGCACCCGCTCGCGGCGGCGCTTCTCGCTGGCGAGCAGTATGTTGATGTTATTCGTAAGCGGCACCAGTTCATCCGGGTAGGGCCCATCAAGCCGGTCGCTTTTGCCTCTTTCCAGGCGTTTGATTGCGACCGCAATGCGGCGCAGTGGCACCAGGCCCCAGCGCACGATCAGCGACTGTGCCATTAACAGTAGTACCGCCGCTCCCAGGCATAACCACAGCAGGTAACTGCGATAGGCACTGCGCGCGGCAATGATCCGCGCCTGGCTCTCGACAATAAGAAAATTGCTTTCCGGACCGGCGCTGCCCCAGGCCACCCCGGTACTCAGGCAAAAGTACTCGGCATCCATAACGCATGCGTCAAAACGGCTGTCGCCTAAACCCGCGCTGTAAAGGTCCAGCGATTGCACCATCTGGGCCGCAGTGGCCAGGGGGTCAGTCAGGTCCCCGATCAAGTCTGCGGACGGGCTATGCCACAGGATGTCGCCCTCGGTAGAGACAACGTAGGCATACAAGCCCGAACCAAGCAGGGACAACCGCGATTCATCGAGCCCGTCAAAGCGCCAGCCTGACCCCGTCCAGTCTGCGGCCTTGGCCAACAACAATTGCTGCAGGCGCATGCTCTCTTGCTGCGCCTCCAGCTGATAGTTGCCGAACGCCCTATCCAATGCCCAGGCCGTCAAGCCCAGGAACAAGGGTAGTATCACCAGCGAGGCGGCCAACAAACGCAGGCGTATCGAGGGTGATTTCACGGTGCTTTTGCTCCCGTGGCTATCACTCAGGGCTGTTCGCGAAACAGGTAACCGCGGCCGCGCACTGTTTCAATGGGCCGCAGGTTTTTGTCGGGGTCTATCTTGCGCTTGATCCGGCCTACCAGGCCTTCCACGCTATTGGCTTTGGGGTCGGCGCCGGGATCTCGCTGGTAGCTGTCGGCGATGGTTTTCTTGGATTGCACACGTCCGGCATTGCGCCACAGGTGCTCCAGAATCTCGTATTCCGCGCGGGTCAGTTCAACTCGCTGCCGGGCCCGGGTGACCAGTCGCTTGCGGGTATCCAGGCTGAGCTCACCGTATTCAAGTACCGGCTCGTCCAGCCTGGGGTCACCAAGCACCCTGCGTAGAACCGCCTCGATATGGGCGAACAGCTCCTCGAAGTACACGGGCTTCTTGAGGTAGTCGTCGGCGCCGGCCTCCATGGCCTGGACGATGGTCTCCACATCATTGCGCGCTGTGAGAACGATAATAGGAAGCTGGTTGCCGGCCTTGCGCAGTTTCTTGATCAACTCCAGGCCGGACATGCCGGGTAGGCCCAGGTCTATCACCGCCAGGGTGTAGTCTATTTCCCGGGCCTCGAACAGGCCTTCCTCACCATTGCTGACCACTTTGGCGCTGTAACCTCGGTCGCTAAAGCCCCGGGAGAGCTGGTCGGCCATACCGATGTGATCTTCAACCACCAGGAAGCGCATCAGTTGGTTCTCCGGACTTGTCCGGTTTTGGTGTTGTACTCGTACCAGATGATGCGGCCGCCGCGTATCTGGGCCTTGATCGCCTGTTTGCCGTCATCGGCGGATTCGCGTTTGAGAATTTTTACACAGGCCTGCTTGCTGTTTTTGTCGTCGCAGTTTTCCAGGCGTTCGATAGCTTGTCTGGCGCCGCCCGCCTGGGCATGGGCCAATGGCGCAAGACTCATCAGCGGGACAATAAGAAGCGCCCGCAGCAGGCATTTATAGCCCTGCGAGCGCTGGTAGGGATCCTGCAAGTCGGCCCTGTCAGGCCGGTGTGTAGCTGACATCCAGTTTAATCCACTCCCCTGGATCATAATCCATGTGGGTGTAATGCAGCTTGCCATTATAGCGATAGGCCACCTTATACTCCACCAGCTCCCGGCGAGTCTGGACGTGGCTGCTTACGCGGCAGGGCCCTTCAACCCCCAGCCCGCGGCTGTAGCGGGCGCGCTGGTCGATATCTCGACCTACAGAGGCGCCAAGTAAGCCCCCCGCCACCGCAGCCACCTTCGGATCACCGTGTGAATCACCTATACGGTGACCCAGCGCGCCGCCAATAACAGCGCCCAGCACCGTAGCCGTATGGCTGCTGTGGCCTGATCGGCGGTCGTCATGCTGCACACAGGAGTGATCCTGGACCGGTTCATTGTAGTAGCGGTATACCGGCTCCACTGAAACAACCTCGGCGTAATTGTCGCGGTAGTCGCGATCGCGCTCTCGATACGTCCGGGATACAGGCTGCCGATACTCATGGATAACCACCCGGTGGCGGCGCTCCTCGTGTGAGCAGCGAGCGCTGTGCTTGCGGTGGTCCTTGTGCCAGCCGCTCCTTTTACCGTGATCTGCCAGGGTGATGTTGGAGCCCAGGGCAAATACACCCGCTATCAATACAGTTGTCAGTTTCATATTCAGTCTCCTTGGGAAGCGTTTGACGCTGGAGCCCAATCTAGCAATGCTTCGCTGAACGAATACTGAACTGATCTGATTTTTTCAGTACACCGGCTGTCCTGAGCCATGGTCCAAGTACCGGCAGGCGAGATGGTGCTGCAGCCAGACGGTTGTTCAGGCGATTGCCGCGCAGTCGTGTTGAGGGCCAGAAACAATCTTGGCGGCTAAGCTCAGGAGTGATGGTGTTGCGCATGTTAGAATGGTCCGCACTTTGAGGAGGCAAGGTTAGATGTTCTTGTGACTGGTCAGTTCTTTATTGCCGGAACGGCTGTTCTATTCGGGCTGATGCTGATATTCGCTCTGCTGGTGCGCGGTCACGGTGAGCGCACGGGCAACCGCATGTTAGCGGCTTCGCTGGCATGTGCTTTGGGTTATCTGCTTGGATTGATGCTCGTCAAGGCCGAATATTCCGGCGCATACGCGCTTATCGAGCTACTCGTCTCGCTCTACCTGCTCAGCCCCGTTTTCATGCTGGGGTATGTCAGAGCCCTGATCCGTCCGAGATTGATACTTCGTCAGACTGATCTGCTGCATCTGCTTCCTGCCGTAGCGTTTTTTATCATGATTACCCTGTTATCTGACGGGAACCTGGCCAGCCCAGAGGCACTCGAGCGGGCTCGCGGGGGTTGGCCGCCCAACATGACCGTTGTTGTCGGGCTACTGATGTACACGCTGCAGATCCTGTACCTGGGGCGTGCGCTCTTCGAGCTGCAAGCCTACAGGCGGCAATTGGAATGGAATTTCTCTTACGACAAGGAAGTTACCCTCAGGTGGCTGCGCGTTTTACTGGGTATCAGCCTGATGCTGGCGTCGACGGGGCTTTTGATTGCCCTGGTACGGCTGATTCCCGGAGTGGAATTGTGGCCTCGTTCTCTGTACTCGATGAGCACGATACTGGTTGTCTACCTTGTGATTGGTTTTATCGGGATGTCACAGCCCGCTATTTTTGACCAGGTGGTAGACGAGAACCATAAGAGCGGCGCACCATCGTATGGCTTGGCAGGCAACCTGCCCGAAGGCGCCCCTGTCGGCACCGAGAACAACACGCTTCCGCTCGAAGTAGAGTCCCACTACTGGACTGAGTTGCAGGCCTACATGCAGCGAGAGAAACCGTTTCTGGAGAGCAAGTTGCGCATCGCCGACCTCGCCGGGCAGCTCGACATGCCCGTTCACCACCTGAGCCAGACCATCAATCGCCGCGCAGATCACAGCTTTTCAGAGTTTATTAACCGCTATCGGGTCGATGCTGCCAGAGAGTTGCTAAAAGACACTGACAAAACCATAGCCGCGATCACGTTCGATGCAGGTTTTAGCTCGGAGTCTGCATTTTACCGGCATTTCAAGAATTTTACCGGCCAAACGCCCAGGCAGTATCGCCGGGATCTCCATCTCCAGGTAAGCACCTGAGCGTCTCCAGCGCCGTTTTTTTCTCCCATCTTGCAATGTGGGAGGAAAAGTCTGGGCCGGTCGTCTATTCTCCTGAGTCTGGATCTGCGCCCTCTCCGGGCTCGCACTCCACCAATAATAGATAAAGGGAGAACATCTGAATGACAATTTCCAGAACAATATTGTGCAGTGCCGCCGGCCTCACATTAAGTTTGAGCCTGAGCGCCTTCGCCAAATCAGGCGCACCGGAACGGCTTTTTCTGCAAAAAGTGTCCACCCACAGCGCTGTCGTCAAGTGGCGTGGTGGTGAAGGCGAGCGAGTGTGCTATAGCCGTAAGATCAAGAACCTCAAGAAACCCAAGTGGCCGCGCTGTGCCAACGGTGTCGAGACCGAGGGCGGGCATATGGAGGCCCTGCTGACCGGTCTGGCCCCGGACAAGGGTTACTATTACTCGGTCGGTGGATACATTGGCGAGGGAATGTATTTCAATACGGCTCCCAACTCCAACAAGCCGCCAAAGGATGGTAATACCCATATTTTGATTGTGGGGGATTCGGGCACCATTACCGACGGGGTAACCGAAGATCTCCCGGAGGGCGAACATCCTGGCGAGGCCGCCGCCGTCCTGGCAGGCTATGGGGTCTATAACGCCGCTAATGGTGGCGAGGCGGTGGACCTGTTCCTGGCCCTTGGCGACAACGCCTACGAGTCCGGCACTGATGCCGAGTGGCAGGCGTCTTTTTTTGAGCTGTATACAGACATCCTGAAAAGCGCATTTACAATACCGACCATCGGTAACCATGAGATGGGCTACGGGCCAATCGATGCATGCTTCTTCGTGCCAATTCCCTGCGGCATAACAAAATATCCCCCTGGCTGGTGTGAGTGCATCGGCAGACCCCGCCAGCTATGACGGCAACGGCGACTTTCAGCCGGATGGCACCGGTATGCCCTACCTCGACATCTTCAGCCTGCCGGCGGCCGGCGAGAGCGGCGGTGTCCCTAGTGGTACCGAGCAGTATTACTCGGTGGACTACGGCAATGTGCACCTTGTCAGTCTGGACAGTCAGCTGACGGCCCGTGACGAAGCAGGTCGCGCCAGCATGGAAGATTGGCTGATCGCCGACCTGTCGGCCAATACCCGCGACTGGACCATCGTCATATTCCATCATCCGCCATACACCAAGGGTGAGAACCACGATTCCGACGACGCAGAGGCAAGCCCTTTCGACCGGCCGATCTGGGATATGCGCAACGAGTTCACGCCTGTGTTCGAGGAGTATGGTGTCGACGTGGTCTATAGCGGGCACTCCCATTCCTACGAGCGCACCTACTACATCAACGGTCACACCGGCACATCCGACACCTTCTCGACGGCTGAGCACGCTGAGCTTATCGATAATGATCCGGCCCAACCAGCTTCTGGTCGGGCTGGCGAACCCTACCACCAGCTGAGTCCAACCAGCGGCGGTGTGGACGACAGGGTCGTCTACACGGTAGCCGGCAGCTCCGGTAAGGCCGACAGTGGTGGGGACGATTTCGGGATCACTGATGACGAGGAATGGCTGCGCCATGCCGCCCATATCGAGCAACCTCTATCTGAGGAAAAGTGCGACCAGCCAGAAGGTTGCCGTGAAGGACTGCGCGGCCTCGGGGTCAAGGGCTCGGTTGTTATCGATGCGGACCGGGACTCACTGAGGGCACGGTTCGTTGATGTCAGCGGTGACGTGCTGGACGAGTTCACTATCAATCGATAAGTGCAGCACGGAGCGATAGAGTGGGCCCTCCGGGGCCCTTTTTCATGCCATGACACGATTAATCTTTTTTCTGCCGCTGCTTGTCTCGCTAGTCCATGCGCCGGCAATTTCCCACCCCGGTGCCAGCAGCGCCATCGACCACTACAACCACGAAATTGAACGTCAACCGCGCGACCAGTCACTGTATATACGCAGGGGTATCGCCTATTCGAGTGATGGCCAGTACGACAAGGCCCTGGCCGATTTCAAGCAGGCGGAGACACTAGGCCCCCCCATCGTGGTGGGCTTTGACCTGGGTGTGCTGTACTACCGGCGCGGCGAGTTTGACCTGGCCAAAGCACAATTTGACACCTATCTCGACGCCTTCCCGGACCACGCTGCCTGCCTCGAATATCGGGCCCGGCTGTTGCGGGATATGGGAGACACCGGGGGCTCCGTGGCGGATTTCCAAAGGGTGTTTGAATTACAGTTACGCCCCAACCCCGGCCACTACGTATCCGTAGCCGATATGTTGGAGGCTACGGGTCCTGAAGGGGTAGTCCGGGCGCTTGCCATACTGGATGGAGGCAACGCAAAGCTGGGCATCACCCCACAGTTGCAGCAGCGTGCAATTCGGCTGGAATTGCTCAGGGGCCGCACGGACCTGGCCATTGAGCGACTGGAAACACTCAAGCCGACGCTGGGGGATTCGCCAGAGTGGAAAGTCGAAATGGCCGAGCTGCAGTTGCAGATTGGAAACGAGGCAGTCGCGAGGCAGCTTCTGCAGGAGGCGACTTTACAGCTGGACAGCTTGCGTAAAACACCTGCGCGGCGGGCCTTGCGAGAGCGGGTTGTGTTGATCGGGGAGCGCGGTTGAGCGGTGTCCCGATGATCAGGACCCGGTTCTAACAGGCGTTTCGGCGAGTGCGCTGCGGTACCGCGTGACAAGTGCTTATCGAGTACACACTGGCGCAGCGGCACAAGAAACTGGACAGACCCCGGACAATTGAGCTATTCGCCTGAACCACAACCGCGCACTATCCGTAATCATTATGAACCCACACGGAGAGAGCACATGAAACAGGCCATTATCGAGAGTTGGGACGCTGTGATGGACAATCAGAATAACCCCTTGAGACACCTGGATCTGGCCTCGCAGCACTATTTTATGCAGGTGCTGGGTTGGATGTGGAGCATGGTTTTCAGCCTGTCCTTCCTGTCGATATTCCAGTTCGGCTATGTATGGGGTGCTCACCTGCTGGTGTTCGGCGGCATCTGTTTTACCGTTGCTACATTCCGGGAGGCGCAAAAGCAGGCAGTGGATCAGGCCCAGGCGGTACCCAACCTGAGTGGAGCTTCACGCTGTGTTTGGAAGATGGACAGCGAAGCCTGACAGGGCTCTGCTCGCACCATCAACGAGCATCCAATGATTGCACAGCTTGTGGGCTGACATTGCGGTAGTTGGTCGGGAGGGGCCCATTACAGACCGGGGAGGGGTGAGTACGGCAGAGAAAGGTAGTCTCTCCAAACCCGCTCAATTCAAAACTTGCACCGAAATCCAATCCATCCCCCACGTGGCGCGCCTGCACCAAGAAACAGCGGCCGGGTGTCTGTTATGTCCGGCACAACCTCGCTTGGGTCTTCGCCCAACAAGCCGAAATTTTCGTATTCTTCGTCGAACACGTTCGTGACCCTGGCGAAAAGCAGGAAGTTCGAACTGGCCGCCCAGCTGGCGCGCAGGTTGACCAGGGTGAAGCTATCGACGGTATCAAGATCATTGCTTTCGTCACCTCGCAACACCTGGTCCGAATTATAAACCAGCTCCAGGCCTGCACTGATACTTTCGATGATCTCGTAATCGCCACCCAGCTTGAAAATGTGTTCAGGTATACCGGGAATGCGATCGCCACTTTGTACTGATAGCTCGCCCAGGTCGTTCGCATTTGGGTGGTTTGGGCTCAGCACCATAAAGTTATCTTCGAACGTGCTTTCTATGTACGAGTAGGAAGAGTACCAAACCAGCTTGCCGCGTTTGCCCTGTAGTGCCGATTCGAAGCCGCGCCGGCGAGTTTTGTCGACGTTGGCGAACAGGCCTGTAGACCTGCCGGTAGTTTGAAAGATAATGTCGTCTTTATTGGTGGTGTGGTAAACGCCCAGTTGGTAGCTGACACCCTGAAAGCTGCCCCGCATGCCGGCCTCGTAGCTGGTGGTGACCACATCGTCCAGGGGAGGGTCCGCCAGAAAGGCATTGGGCAGCCTGCACTCGAAGTCAATGTCATCCGGGTCTTCCCCGGCCTCAAGTGCAAATTTTTGTGCCAACTCAAATACACCCTCGTTACAGGCCAGCTCAAGAGGGGTGGGAACCCGGTTGGACTCTCCATAAGAACCATAGACTGTCATCTCATCATAAAGAATGTAGGTGAGACCTGCCGCGGGGTTAAAACGAGAGAAGTTGTGATCACCGTTGAGTTCAGGGCGGACGCCGGAACGGTCACGCAAAGTGATATCGGAGTCGTTGTAGCGTCCGGAGAGCGTCAGCGCCAGTTTGTCGGTAATATCCAGCGTGTCGGTAAAAAACCAGCTCACGGTTTCTGTGCGGGTGTCAATGTTTGTGGCGGCATCGTCGTAAAATGTACCGACTCCCAGACCTTCGGTACTGCGGGTGAATGGGTCCAGTTCCGACAGCTCTAGTGAAGCATCGAAATCTGATTTGCCATCGAGATAAGCAAAGCCGAGAATCAGCAGATTGCTGCTGGAAAACAGCTCTGAGTTAACAGTCATCTGGCTGTTGAATCCTGTCGAGGTTTGCTTGCGGCGACTGCGGTTGCTAATGGCTTCATCTGTAAGAATACCGGTGCCGCTCAGATCCCCGGATATGTCCTCCAGTTCAAAGTCTTCGGGGTCCAGGCCCGCCATAGTTGCCTGTGTTTCTATCAGATCCTCCAGGTCCTGAAAACTTCGAATCGCGGGTTGGCCACCCTCGCAAATATCATCCAGGTCAATTCCCAGGCTATCGTTTAGCGCGTCTTCAATGTCATCTGCTTCTTCAAACAGCGACTGTTCGCCGCCGGCATACTCGCAGCCTTCAAATTCGGAACTATCCCCGTTAAAGGAGTCGGTTGTGTTCTCACGTTTGAATGCGTTACCTGACAGCTCAATGGAATTGAATAGCAGCTGCCAGAACTCCAGGTTAACCATGTCCAGGTCATTTTTTGTACTGTCGGGTGCAGTGAACACGGTGTCGCGATCTGTGGCGAGCAGGCCTATGGGCAAAGCGCCATTGCCTGTCAATTTACTGTTGCCATGTTGGTAGCTCAGATCGAGCGCGGAGTGGTTGCCCCCGCGCCAGCTGAGTGTGGCGTAATAATTGTCTGCATCTGATTCGGACAGATCCCGCCAGCCGTCTTCTTCGAAGTGGCTGAAGTTGAGGTAGTAGCCCCATTCGCTTCCATTGGGGAGCGCGTAGTGATTGCCGCTTTGCGCATTTACAACGTGTCTGTCCCAGGATCCTGTATACGCTTCCACTTCGGTTTCGGTGTAATTGAAACCGTTCTTCATGGTGACCACCAGTGCGCCGCCAAGTGAGTTCAGGCCGAACACCGGGTTTGTGCCACCAATGAGGTCAATGCTGTGAATCGTGGAATCAGGCAGTAAGTCCCAGTTTACCGAGTCACCCAGTGGTTCATTGATACGCACGCCGTCCTGATAGACCGCCAGACCCTGCGGCAATCCCAGCAGCGGAGAGGCAGTAAAGCCCCGATACTGCACATCGGGCTGCAGGGGGTTGTTCTGAGCGGAGTTTATGCTGACGCTGGTAAGCCGGTTACTCATAAACTCACTCAGGTCGAGACTCTGGCTGCGCGAGATATCTGCAGCATCTGAACGTTGCACTGAGTAGGGTAACTTCTCTATGGGTTGGGCAGAGGCGGAACCCAGTCTTATACCGAATACCTTAACTTCCTCGAGTACTGCTGTCTGTGCAGCCTGTGAGGTATTCAAGGTGACGCCGTAGAAAGCCACAAAGAGGCTGCATGCCCATAATGTTCTTGAGGACGGAGTGAGCACGTGCAATCTCGCGCCCGGGGGGCGCGTGCTGTCTATCAGGTATTGGAGTGTCTGCGGCAGGTTTGCTCACCTCATTGATCGGTCCAGTCTCAGGGTAACGCCAAATCAGCTGGCTGTGTAACAGTGCTGACAACTTCCCAGCCCCCACCACTTTCTTGCGCCAACCCGAGTCGCTGTAATTTCTCCACGGCATCTGTGATTTCGAAGTTGAGCCGGCACTGCCACCGATCGCGGAACCAGTTTTCTATGGCCTGGTCGAGGGAGTTCAAGCTCACCGGGCCCGGGAGAATGAGCAGGAAATAGTATGCCAGCAGGCTCTCCTTGATCTCCGATTCTTCCGCTTCGTCCAGAATGCGATAGATGACTCCCGCGTTGTTATCCAGCAACTTGAAATACAGGTTCTCTGTGAGGGCCTGGGTATATCGTAGTTTGCGGTTGCGAAATTTTGAGAACTGCTTCCAAAGGTAACCGCCCAGCGTGCCCAGGCCAGCGAGCAGGGCCAGGGAAGTCGTCCTGTCAAGATGTACCGGCTCGCTTTTCAGGCCAATCCAGAATCCGATCAGTGACCCCAGCAGTATCAAAGTAGTACCCACCTTCGTGGTCATTACCACGCCACCGCTCACCAGTGCGGGTACGCCTATCAATAGCTTGTCCATAAGGCGCATACCGACCCGGGTATTGGGGAACAGCATCTCTATATCGGCAGCGGGCACATTCTGGAACAGCTTCAGCATAGTGCTGCCCGGTCGACATCCCCCCAGAGTGCTTTCAGTATCCACATCCTCGCGAAAGCGTATATACAGCACTACCCGTTCGAGATTGAGGAAATCAACTTTTTTCCGCCGCAACCCGAAAAAGGTTCGCAGTTCCTCCTGTTGTTGCGTAGCACCTCGCACATACAGGAGAGCTTCCTCAAAATCGTCCATGTCTACATATAGCTGAACCGAAAACAGCGATTCACTGGCAAAAGCGTGCTGCAGCGTATCATCGCTAACCCGCTCGTAGTTCGCCCGGTCCAATATTCCTTCCAGAAGGCGAGCGAGCTCGGGATGAGCCTCCGGCGCCCCGAGCTCTTCCACGACCCTCGTATCCGCATCCGGGTCCAGTGGGCTATAGGCCTCTTTGAGTTGTTGCCTGATCGAGTGAAATTCCTGTTGGAATTGCGTGTTGATGAGATCACTCGCTTGATGCAGCTGCGCGTGCTGCTGGTCATCCAGCTGCCCGTCGGCAAGGCACATTCGCAGGATGTCGCTTCGACGAAATGGAATGAAGCGTAGTAGGGGTAGCTCTTTTATCACGGTGACTCAGTTACCTGGATGTTTTTGGTGGTGTGCTAAAAATGTACCGCGATACCGTTGGCTGGTTGTGCGTGTCCCGGGACCAGGCAGGCCTGCTAGTTGTCCTGCGTGCCATTCAGCAACTTACGCCTGGCGCTATCGCGACGAGCCCTTTTGGTCAGCGGTATGCCGTCCGCGTCAACGACACTTTTGGGTTTCTCGCCCTTTGCGGTCTTGGATGCACGACTGACAGCGATCAGCTCCAGGGTTTCCTTGTCGCTCAATTTGGCCGCGTTTTTTTCCAGGGTATCCAGCTCTTCAAAACTGTATACGTCGTTCTTCAGCTTTTCTATTCTGTCCATACTATGCTCGCATGATCGACCGATCCAGGTGGGGTGCCCAATTCTATAGTAAACCTGTAAGAATCAATACGATGGTGGGAATTGCGGGCCGCGTAGCCGGGGGATAGGTCCGGTGCGAATCAGCCGCGGCGGGCGTTACGTTTGCGCAGGAATTTGTCCGCCTCGATTGCCAGAAAGCTGGGCAGGAAGCAGAGCAGGATCAGGGGCCACCACTCAGTGGGGAAATCGGCGGTTCGAAACAGGGCCGAGGCCTCTGGCACGAAGGTCGGGATAAATCGAATCATGATTGAAAGGCCAATGCCTAGCAGCAACCAGCGGTTTGAGAAGGGGTTCAGGGTGAACGCCGAGTCATAGATCGAGCGGGCTGATACCACGTAGCCGAAGTGGGCCAGCAATATGCCCCAGAATGCCGCGGTCTGGGCCTGGGTCAGCAGCAGCTGATCGATATTGTTCGGATCCGCCAGCGCCGGCGCTCCAAAATGGTAATACAGCAGAAAGCCCGGCAGGGCGATCGCGAACCCCATCACCACAACGCGCTGTAGGAAAAGGGCGTTGATAATGCGGGAACGGGGGTCTCTTGGCGGCGTGCGCAGCAGACCCTGTTCTTTCGGTTCCATCATTAGCGGCATGGTAAGCAAGACGGAGTCGAGCAGGTTGATCCAGAGGATCTGGACCGGCTCCAGTACGAAGCGGGTGCCAAACAGGGGCACCGCGGCGGCCAGCAGGACTGCGCCCATGATCAGCAGCGCCTGGGCGGCATTGGTTGGCAGGGTGTAGAGGATAGCTTTCTGCAGGTTATTCCAGGCATGCCGACCTTCTTCCACTGCCGCAACGATGGTGGCGAAGTTATCATCTGCCAGCACCATATCGGAGGCTTCCTTGGCCACCTCGGTGCCGCTGACGCCCATCGCAACGCCTATGTCGGCCACTTTGAGGGCCGGTGCATCGTTTACCCCGTCACCGGTCATTGCTACGACATGGCCGTTTGCCTGCAGAGCCTGGGCTATCGCGCTCTTGTGCTCTGGCGCGACCCGGGCGAACACTGACACTTCCTCGGTGATAGCGCGCAGGGCGGTGTCGTCCAGCTGGCTGATCTCGGTCCCTGTCATGACCCGGTCCGCCTCAATAGTAAGCTGTCGAGCCACTGCCTGCGCCGTGTCAGGGTGATCACCGGTGATCATGACGGTGCGAATTCCGGCCGTACGACAATCCCCGATTGCCGTTATCGCGGATTGTTTGGGCGGGTCAATCATGCCTTGCAGCCCCACGAAGCACATCTCCTTCAGGTCTTCGGGGGCAAGGCTGCCGTGTTCCGCTGAAAATTCCCGGACCGCAAAACCCAGGGTGCGCAGAGCGTCGCTGGCAAAGGATTTGGCGGTGGCCAGTGCTGTGGCGCGATCCAGTGGACGGGTTCCTCCAGCGGGATCTGTTTCGAGTGTGCACATTTGCACCACCACCTCAGGTGCCCCTTTGACGAGCAGGGTGCGCTTACCGCATTCATCCACCAGTACAGCCATGTACTTGACCGACGAATCAAAAGGTATTTCTACCATCCGCTGCACACCGTCGGCGACGATCTCGGATTTGGCGCCGGATATTCGCAGGGCCAGTTCCGTCGGATCACCGGTGCCGCCGGCGCCACTGAGGTGGGCGTTGTTGCAATTGAATCCGCAGTTCAGTAACTGCATTAATGCGGTCTTCTCGATGGGTTGTGCGGCATTGCCTCCCAGCAGGAACTGGCCTTTAATCTCGTAACCGGAGCCGGTCACCTCGAATATCTCGCCCCCGGCGAAAACCCGGGTGACGGTCATGCGATTTTCCGTGAGTGTGCCGGTCTTGTCCGAGCAGATAACCGAGGTGGCACCCAGGGTCTCCGCCGCGGGTAGTTTCCGGATCAGGGCTTTGCGGCCCGCCATGACAACCCCTGACAAGGCCAGGATCGAGGTCACCAGGGCCGGCAGCATGGATGGGATAGATGCCACCACGAGTGAGACCGCACCCAGGAAACTGTAGGTGATGGCATAGCCCAGGTAGACCCCATAGGCAAAGTTGAATGCACCCACAGCCAGGATGGCGATGATCAGTGGCCTGACGAAATCTTTCATCTGGCGCTGCAGGGGCGTGAGCACGGTCTCCGTCGCTTTGACCATATCGGCGATGCGGCCGAATACCGTATCGAGCCCGGTTTCGACCACAATCCCCCTGGCGGTGCCCTGGGTGAGGTAGGTGCCGGAGAAACCCATGTTCCTCTGGTCGCCGGGTACGAGATCATGACCGGGGAGACTGTCGATGCTCTTTTTGACAGGCACGGATTCACCGGTCAGGGAGGATTCGTCTACGTGGATGTTGCTCACCTCGATAAAGCGGACATCCGCGGGGATCTTGTCTCCGCCTTCCAGCACCACGAGGTCACCCGGCACCAATTCCCGGGCCGGGAGCCGGCGTTGGTTACCTGAGCGCAACACCAGGCACTCCTGCACCATCATGTTACGCAGGGCCTCCAGTGCGCCCTCGGCCTTGCCCTCCTGGACAAAACCCAGGATTGCGTTCAGCAGCACCACGGCGAGGATCACGATGGTGTCCGGCAGCATGGGGCTGCCGAAGGCGGTGAGAATGCCGGTGACCAGCGCGGTCACCATCAGGATGATTACCATGGGGTCGTTGAACTGGCGCAGGAAGCGTACCCAGGCGGGGGTTTTGCGAAATTCAATCTCATTTGGACCGGCCAGTGCCAGCCTTGCTGTTGCCTCGGTATCGTCCAGGCCCGCGGTGCTGGTCAGCAGCTGTTCCTGTACTTCTGCGCCGGTGAGTCCATACCAGGCCTTGTTTATATCTTTGTCCACAGCGCTCTCCCGGGGAAGTCCAGCGGTACTAGCTTCCTTGAATTTTCGCAGCAGAGCAACAATCCAGGGGTGCGGTGACTACTTTACTTGAAGGATACAGCGGTAGAGCTTTGCCGTTTGGCATTGCCAAATAAATGCGACTTGCGTGACTTACATCAAAACCCACGACACTAAGCAGTGAGAGAATTTTAGCCTGCCAATAATAGACGATGAGTTTCTTCCAGATTAAGGAGAAAAAGTAGATGAGTTCCGACTTGAAAATTGCAGATAAACCTCACGAAGTGGATCCACTTGTGGAGGAACCCGCGCGGATATCAGAAATTGATACAAAAGGCTCCTCCGCCAATAAACCTAAAGTCCAGCCCGAGTCCGAAATAGAAGAGCAATACCTGGGTGGTGAGTTTTCCTCGGACATAATGAAACAAATGCGCAAGGATCCCAATGCGATCGGGAAACTGTTCAAGGAAGGTAAATACCCGTACAGTGATCGCATAGCCCGACGCGCCTACGAGAACGAGAAGAAGAAGTTACAGATTGAACTGTTAAAGGTTCAAAACTGGGTCAAGTTAACCGGCCAGAAAATCGTTGTGATATTTGAAGGTCGCGATGCCGCCGGTAAAGGCGGCACCATCAAGCGATTCATGGAGCACCTCAACCCCAGGGCGGCCAAAGTAGTGGCGCTGGAAAAACCGACTCCTCATGAACTCGGCCAGTGGTACTTCCAGCGATATATTGCTCACCTGCCCACCCGGGGTGAAATCCTGTTCCTGGACAGGTCATGGTATAACCGCGCCGGCGTTGAGCGCGTCATGGGCTATTGCAACCAGATCGAATACCTGGAGTTCATGCGTGAGTGCCCTGAATTCGAGCGCATGTTGGTCAACTCCGGTATCAAGCTGTTCAAATACTACTTTTCAGTGACTCGAAAAGAGCAGCGTGCGCGCTTTGATTCCAGGAACCATGACCCCCTGAAACAATGGAAGTTGAGTCCCGTTGATAAAGCCGCCGTGGGCCTCTGGCATGAGTATACGCGCGCCAAGGAATCCATGTTTTTTCACACTGACACTGCGGCATGCCCCTGGACCATCATAAAATCTGATGACAAGAAGCGTGCCCGGCTCAACTGTATGCAGCATTTCCTGACACAGCTTGATTACCCGGAGAAAGACCAACGTGCCGTGACCGGTTTTGATCCGCTGATCGTCGGATCACCCAAAGCGATACTGAGGCCCGACATACATCTAGATGACTGGCCGCGCCAGCCGGGCAGTTAGTTCAGGGTTTGGATAATGAGCGCCAGCGGTCAGGGATCTAATCCGTCAATGGGGCTGTTGGCCGGCTTTCTCGTTCAGCGACTCTCAGTCGACGGCTGATCTGGCAGGCTTGAAGTCCGTCAGGCCAAAACGCCTGGATAACATCTTGTCGAATAGCTTGCCTGGCAATAATCGTTTCAACAGCACCAGCTGCACACTGCCGCGCCCTCCCCTGATCACCGACGGGGGAGAAGCGCAGAGTAGTTTGTCTACTACCGGGCCGACAAACTGATCGGTAGGGGTGGCGTTCTGCTGACCGGCCTGTGCCCGCGCCTGAATATTGGCTTCCATGTCCTTGTAGGGAGAGTCCCTGGCCAGGCGCAGGGCTTCCTCTGCGTGGTCGCCAAAGGAGGACTTGACGCCACCAGGCTGCACCATGATCAGCCTGACGCCAAAGGGCGCAAGTTCCATGCGCAGGGCGTCCGAGAGTGCATGAATTGCCGCCTTGCTGGAACAGTAGGCGCCTGCAAATGGCGTGGTAAACAGGCCGACGATACTGCCGACATTGACAACATCTGCCGAGCCGGTGACCGCGACCGCCTTGCGCAACAATGGCAGGGCCGCCCTCGTCACTGCTACGGGCGCGATTACATTGGTCTCGTACTGTGCCCTCAGATCTTCCCTGGTTAAATCCAGGACCGCACCCACCTGGGAGAAGCCTGCATTGTTGACCAGCATGTCCAGTTGCCCTGCCTCGGCCTCAACCTTGCTGAATGCAGCGGTGATTGACGCATCATCGTTAACATCCAGCTGCAGGGTTGTGATGCCCTCGGCGCCCAGGCCATCCAGCGATTCCGGCCGGCGTGCCGTAGCGTAAACACGGTGCCCCCGGGCCTTGAACGCCCTGGCCATCGCCGCACCAATACCGCTGGAACAACCGGTAATCAAAATAGTTCGTGACATCGCAGATTCTCCACTCGTATTACATTCTTGGGGGTTCATCAAACCCGGCTGACTCGCTCACGGTACCCTTGGCAGTTATCGAGATTCGGGCTGAACACCGAAAGTTGACTATAACCCAACACGGCAGCGCCAGGTTAACTAGTCCATCGCGATACAGCAGGGTGCCCCTTGGGGATTGCCCCGGGAGTAATGATGGGTGTTCCGGCGCCGTCAGGTATGATTGAATCTAGTTCCGCAGATCTGAACAGGTGATAGCTCACATGGCAAATGAACTCTGGCGATATTCCGCAAGTGCATTGGCACAGATGATTAGAGACCGGGAGGTGTCCAGCCGTGAGGTCGTCGAAAGTCATCTTGGTCGCATCGACGCAGTCAATCCCGCAGTCAACGCGATAACTGTCGTTCTTGCCGAAAGCGCGCTTGTTGCCGCTGATCAGGCAGACAGTAAATCGTCTTCAGAGCCATTGCATGGCGTGCCATTCTCTATCAAGGAAAACCTGGACTGCCTGGGATCGGCCACTACCCAGGGTTTACCTGCGATGGTTGGCGCCATGCCCACGGCAGATGCGCCTGTGGTTAACAGGATGAAGGCGGCGGGTGCTATCCCGTTGGCGCGCACCAATATGCCGGAGTTGGGCCTGAGGATCACCACGGACAACCCCTTGCGCGGCAGAACCCTGAATCCCTGGGACCCCTCCCGGACCGCCGGGGGCTCAAGCGGGGGTGAAGGATCGGCCCTGGCTACCGGGATGAGCCCAATTGGGCTGGGCAATGATATTGGAGGCTCTCTTCGCAATCCCGCCTACTGTTGTGGTATCACATCGCTGAAACCGACAACGGGTAGAATTCCACACGCCTCGTCATTACCACCGGAAGATTTTTACCTCGCTGCGCAATTGATGTGCGTGGACGGACCCATGGCGCGGCACGTGGAAGATCTGCAGCTGGGCTTTGAGATCCTTGCAGGCCGTGATCCCAGGGACCCGTTCTCGGTAGATGCGCCACTGCGGGGCCCCGAGCCTGAGACCAGGCGCGTGGCCCTGGTCACCAGTATGCCAGGCATGGATTTGCCCGGCAGTTCTGTCGCGGCTATCAGGCAAGCGGGTGCAGCGCTGTCGGCTCAGGGCTGGTCGCTGGAAGAAGTTCAGCCGCCTGAACTCGAGCGGGTCAATGAACTGTGGGGGCACCTGCTGGCGGCTGACATAGCCCAGACCCTGCCTTTTATCAGCCCGCTGATGTGTGGGCCGACGGTGGCGCTGCTGGACGAGCTGGTGGCTACCTTTGATGGTGCGAACATGCCCTCAGTAGTGCTCCATACGGACCGGGCTCGCCTGATGCGTCTCTGGTCCGGCTTCTTCCAGAACTATCCGCTGGTCATCGGTCCCACCTGGACAGACATTCCTTTTTTGCACGATGCCGACCTGAACCTGGGAGACGATGCAAATACCACGTTTAACCAGCTTCAGTTCATTACGCCGGGCAACCTGCTCGGTATTCCTTCTGTTGCGCTACCGATGGGCGTTGCTGACGGCCTGCCCACAGGCGTCCAGATATACTCAGACCTGTGGCGAGAAGACCTGTGCTTACAGGCTGCGGCAGTGATTGAAAAAGGCGTTGGGCAAATTTGTCCTATTGACCCGGTCAGCTGAGAAGGGAGCCGGCTCTGGTGGCTCATTTCGACCCCAAACATGTGCTGTGCTTGAAACCAGAGCAGCGAGATTACATCAACAATGTGGTAGCAAGCGCGAGCATGAGCCCCATGCCAAGGATGTCGGTAAAAGTAGTCAGAAAAATGCTGCTCGCCATCGCCGGGTCAGCACCAAACCGGCGTAGTGTAAGAGGCACCAGAACACCGAAAATTCCACTGCCTATGCAGGCGCCGACCATAGCAGTCAGGATGACCGCGCTTAGAATCAATGGATCGGGAGTGTCGCTCATAATCGCGTAGAGGTACATCGCGCCCGCCGCAATCAGTCCAACGAAAAAGCCGTTCAGGGCGCCCAGGACTATTTCCTTTCTCAATAGTTTTGCTACCGAAACATCCGCCAGTTCCCCCAGCGTCAGGCTCCGCAGTGTAATTGCAAGTGCCTGGCAACCCGTATTGCCGCTCTGTCCGGCCAGGACGGGCAGGAACACTGCCAGGGCTACAATTCGCGCGATTGTGTCTTCAAACATACCCACCACAAAAGCCGCGGCAAAAGCGGTAAGCAAATTGATCTGAAGCCAGGGGTGTCGCATAAGAAACGCTTTGAATATTGGCGTGGAGACACGCTCCTCACTGCTCACACCAACCATAGATCCGGCTTGGGCACTTATCTCTGTGGCGACGTACTCGAACAGCCGCCAGCCGTAGACGAGGCCGACCAGAATGCCCGTTTCGTCCACCACCGGATATAGACGATGTCGTTTGGCCAATGCGGCATTGACAGCCTCGGGCATGCGGATGTCCGGTGTGAAGACGAACGGTTCCCTGGTCATGATCTCTTCCAGGGTCTGACCGGGGCGCGCCAACAACAAATCACGCATGGCAACAACGCCCAGCAGTTTCCCTGCTTCATCTGTGACGTAGATATACGTTACTGTGCTAACCGGTTGCGTTTTTACGACAAAATCCAGCGCCCTTGCTACAGTGGTATCCGGTGACTGAACCCCAAAGGTTTCAACCATTAACTGCTCAACCGTACCATCGATTCCATGCAGATTCTCAACGGCAGGCGGCAGCTCATCTCCGGGTTTTGTTTCCGAGGCCAAATGTGAGGCTATTCTCAGCGCAGCATCAGGCGGCAGCTTCGCCAGTACCTCCTGGATATCATCGGGAGTTTCCCGCGCCAATAACGAGGCGGCAATAACCGGGTCCATATCTGCATAAGCCGCCGGGCCTATTTCTTTTTCCGGGTTTTCAGTATTCATTTCGTACATCCCGTTTATGAGCCTTCTGCGCCTGTGACAGTTGTATCCAAATCCTGGACCTGTGGACGTCGCTTGCGCTTGGTGCGTGCCGGGATCATTCCTCGCATGGCTTCCATCTTGCCAAAACACAGCAGCTTATCCCCTGCCTCAAGGAGCCGGTCGCTGCGCGGATTTGGAATAACCTTGGCACCGCGATACAGGGTGAGAACATTGACGTCGCTTTCTGAAAGCTTGGTCTCCGTGATGGTTTGCCCTACAAACTTTGAACCTTCCGGAACAAATATCTCGCTCACACCGTAGCCCTTACTCACGGTGAGTCGTTGCCTGACATCAATCTCAGGGAAGTCGACCTGGGCGGCGATATAATCAATAACTGCCCCGGCGATGTCGAGTCCAGTACTTGTTTCTATGCCTTCCAGCCCGGGCGAGGAGTTCACCTCCATTACTTGTGGGCCGTTTTTTCCCTCAAGCATATCAACACCGGCAACGCTTAAGCCCATAATCTGGGTGCACCTTACCGCCGTCTCACGATACTGTTCATCGAGTTCTACCGGCTCGGCGATTCCGCCACGATGGACATTGCTACGAAATTCCTGACCCTGTGCAACGCGTCGCATCGCCGCCACTACTCGATCTCCAACGACAAAAGCGCGAATATCCTTTCCCTTGCTCTCGGCGACGAATTTTTGGATGAGTACGTTTTGCTTCTGGCTTTGCAGCAGCTCGATGATCGACTCGGCTTGCTTCACTGAATCAGCGAGCAATACGCCGATACCTTGTGTGCCCTCGATCAGTTTGATTACGACCGGCGCTCCGCCCACTCGCTCAATTGCGGGGAGTACATCCTTTTTATCGCGGACAAAGGTGGTTTTCGGAATACCCACATGATGACGACTCAGGAGCTGCAGGCTGCGCAGCTTGTCGCGTGAGTTCAGGATGCCGTGGGCCGTGTTCGCACAGAATACGTTCATTTCCTGGAACTGGCGCACCACTGCCGTGCCGTAGTAGGTGATGGAAGCCCCAATGCGCGGCAGTACGGCGTCATAATGACTCAATGCTTTTTGGCGGTAGTACAGGTCAGGGGAGCCGCGATCAAGGTCGATAGCGAATTTGAGTGTATTGAGGACCTTAACCTGGTGATCCCTTTGCTCCGCGGCTTCTTTCAGGCGCCGCGTACTATAGGCGTTGGGTCCACATGACAGTATGGCTAATTTCATAGTTTTACCTTTTTTAGTCTAGCGTTCAGTTGAAGAAGGAAGTGCTGCATCCGGCTTATGTTACACCGTTTGGAGTGGCACGATTTGTGTCACGTGCGCGTTTGCCCTGAATGCCAGTGAGCGAGAGCTTAGAAAAAGCACTTTAATAAATAAAACAATAATTAATTGCCATTTAGAAGAATAATTTTTATCGTATATTGATGGATCTGGAACTTCTTAGAACGTTTCTTGAGGTGAATCGACACCGCCATTTCGGGCGGGCAGGGGAGGCGCTGCATCTCACCCAGTCTGCCATCAGCGCGCGTATTCGCTCATTGGAACAGCAACTGGGCGTAAAGTTATTTGTCCGCCAATATCACGACCTGCAGCTAACTCCGGAAGGCAGCAGGCTGGTGGGGCGTGCAGACATGATGTTGTCTCGCTGGCGAAAGGCGCGGCAGGAAGTGGCGCTGGGAGGTGCCCAGCAGCAGTTGACTATGGGGGGCAGCCTGAGATTGTGGGATGTGATCTTGCAGGACTGGTTTCACACCCTGCGACGCCAGAAACCCCAACTGGCCATTATTGCAGAGATGCATACACCGGATCTGCTGACAAAGCGTATTCTCGACGGTCACCTGGACATTGCATTCATGTCGGAACCTGCCCAGTTGGAGACGCTGCAAGTGCGAGAAGTCGCGAAGATCGAACTCATTATGGTCAGTACGCAGGAGGGTCACGAGGTTGACGCGGCACTGACCAGCGGTTACGTGATGGTCGACTGGGGCCTGGCACACGCGCTGCAACACCGGCGCCTGTATCCGGATGCGCCTGAACCCCAGTTGCGGGTTGCCCAGGCCCAAATCGCATTAACCTATATACTCGAGCTGGGTGGCGCGGCCTATTTACCCGCGAGGATGGTAAACAGTGCACTCTATCAACGGCGCCTGTTCAGGGTAGAGGGAGCCGCGCACATCATGCGTCCTGCCTATGCTGTTTACCCGGTACGCAGTGGCAAATTGGCCTTGCTGGAGCAGATTATTGGCTACTTTGACTACTCGATTGCAGCTGGGTAGCTGAAATGCAGATATGGGCCCTGCCCATATTGACGATATTTATGTAGTCTGCCAATGTTTCTCCTGCACGCTGTTATCTGGAATAAAGGGAGATATGCAGTTATTTCTGTAAAGCCTAGATTGCCACGAATGCCCGATCCAGCTGTGAGGCCTCACAGGCCTGCCGCACTTTGCATGCTGCTTCTGCTGCTCTTTTCCCTGCGCCTGCAAGCGACAGGCCTGGATGAGAAAGCGATTGATCATGTCGCTACCCGGGCGCTTGACGCGTTTGAGGTTCCGGGCCTGGTCGTTGCGGTGGTCCAGGACGGACAGACCATTTTTCTGAAAGGCTACGGCCTGCGGGACGTCGAACGGGATCTCCCCATTACCCCGCGCACCTACTTTCGCATTGGTTCGACCAGCAAGGCCTTCACGAGCGCGGCGCTCGCACTGCTCGTGCAGGAGGATAAGCTGGACTGGGACGACAAGGTGACCGGGCATCTGCCCGAATTCAGCCTTTACGATGCCGGGGTGACACAGGATTTCTCGGTGCGCGACCTGCTCACCCATCGCTCCGGTCTCTGGAGCGGAGCGGGAGATTACATGTTGTGGCCCGCGCCCTCGGGCTTCAGCCGGTCCGAGGTGATCGCCAATCTTCGTCATCTCAAGCCAGTGACGTCTTTTGGCTCGACCTACGCCTATAGCAACGCGCTCTATGTTGCAGCCGGGGAGCTTATCGCCAGGTCGACGGGTACGCCCTATGAAACCTTTGTGCAGACCAGGCTATTGGAGCCGCTGGGGATTCCCTGTTTTGCCGGCGAGGTACCCGAAGGGGCAATGGCCAATGCCGCGGAACCGTATGTGCCTTATCAGGGCAGGCAACTTCGCGTGGATCGCAATCGCCTGGTTGGCAAACCGCCGGTGATGGCGGCCGCAGGTGGGGTTACCTGCAATGCCGAGGGGATGGCACGCTGGATGACCACTCTGCTCGCTGGTGGCAAGGGCGTGCTCGCGCCCGGGCAAATCGCCGAGATGTGGACAGGCATAACAAAAATGCGGGTGTCGACGCGAGAGAGGGAGCGAGACGGAACGACGCATCGCGCCTATGCGCTGGGCTGGCGGATTGCCGATATGCACGGCTTTGAGACAGTCTCCCACACGGGCACGCTCCTGGGGTTCCAGTCACAGGTGGTACTGGTGCCCGCCAAGGGCCTTGGAATAACGGTGCTGGCCAATGGTACGAGTACCCGGGCACGCTCGGCCGTCATGCAGTCACTGCTGGCATCTTGGCTTGCGCCCGATCGTCCACAGCGAGACTGGATTGTGGAATACACGGCGCCAGCCGCCGCACCCAGGCAAGTGCGCAGCCTGCCCGAGACGGTGGATCTGCCGTTGGAGGCCTATACCGGGACCTATGCCGACACATGGTTCGGAACGATAACCGTCTCGGCGCGCGAAGACGGGGGGCTGGGCCTGGCCAGCGCCCGAATGCCGGCCCTGGCGGGGGCGATGACCCCGCGCTCAGGCCACGAGTTCCTTTTGAAATGGTATGACCCCACCGTGGATGCGGACTTCCTTGCCCGCTTTGAACCGGGCCCTGACGGCACCGTTGTCGGGCTTCGGCTTGCCAGCACCGCCAGATCCAGCGGCAGGATGAGCGACCTTAAGGCAATGCATTTCCTGCGCTCCAAATGACAAATGCGTTAGGTAAACTGTCCTCGTAATACTAAACTGCCCCCAGAACACGGTAGGTGGGTTGGCGGCAAGTGCCTTGCGCTCGATGTTCTTGCTTCATGCAAATCAATCTTTCAATTGCGCTATGGGAGTGTCGTATGTGGCAGCGTATTTTTCTTATCTTGTTTGCTCTACTGAGCCCGGGGGCCTCGATGAATGCACAAGCCGAAAAACCGGAGTATGCGCTGGCTATCCATGGCGGTGCCGGCTCTATCACGCCCGAAAAGCTGGGTCCTGAACTGGAAGCCAGGGTGCGCGAAGATCTGCTTGCTTCGCTGGCAGCCGGGGAGAAGGTTCTGAAAGCGGGCGGCTCGGCCCTGGATGCCATTACAGCTTCGATTCAGGAGCTGGAGGATTCTCCCCGATTCAATGCCGGCCGGGGCGCCGTATTCACAGCGGAAGGCAAGAACGAACTCGACAGCGCGATTATGGACGGCAGTACACTGGATGCCGGTGCAGTATCCGGCGTGAAGAACATCAAGAACCCGATTCTCCTGGCCCGCGCGGTTATGGAGCAGTCTCCTCATGTGATGATGCAGGGGCAAGGTGCGGAAGCTTTTGCGGCTACCTTGGGTATCGAAACGGCAGATGATGCCTATTTTTTTACAGATTATCGCTGGGGGCAATTTGAAGATGCCAGGGCCAAAAAGCTCGGCCCCACACTGGATCACGATGGGAAAGCACCTGCCAGCGAGGACAGCAAGGCTGCAATAGATAGCGCACTGGAGGGGGACTACAAGTTTGGTACCGTAGGCGCGGTCGCACTCGACAAAAACGGCAATCTCGCGGCAGGAACCTCAACCGGCGGTATGACATTTAAAATGCACGGGCGCGTGGGTGACAGCCCGATCATAGGTGCTGGCACCTATGCCAACAATGCCAGCTGTGCGGTCTCGGCCACAGGGCATGGCGAGTTTTTTATCCGTGCCACCGTCGCCCGCAATATCTGCGCGCTGATGGAGTACGGCAACCTGTCGCTGGAACAGGCAGCGGACCGTATTGTGATGGTCGACCTTGTAGACATGGGAGGCGATGGTGGCGTCATCGCGATCGATAAAGCCGGGAATATTGCCACACCCTTCAATACGGCAGGTATGTACCGGGGCATGATAAGTAGCGTGCAGGACGCCCATGTCGCAGTTTACAAAGACTAGTGCCAGTCCAGTTTTGTCTCGCAAGCCGCATTGGAAGTTGAGGAGGGCGTCAATTCCCGGGACTTGGGTCGTTGACTTGGCAGTACCCGGGCAAAAGAGCCCGGACCGACGGAAGCCAGAGGATTTCTCAATTCGAGAAAAATTCTGTAGATCCACTATTTACGTTCTCTGGTCTACCGCCACTCCAGTATAACTGTAATAATTCTGTAGCAAATGTGTAACTTCCAGCGGGAGGTTATTCCACTCAAAGGTTGAGACAACATTTTCTCGATCAATAGATTCAGTCAAGACTCCACCAATCTGGAGGGCAACCCCAACGTATGCTAGGGCGTGTTTTTCTTCCTTCATTTGTTCTGTTGCTGTGCTATGGTTTTTGGGTAAGCGCCAGCTTCAAAGACATTTCTGCTGGCGTAGCACTGTTCCTGTTTGGCATGTTATGCATGGAACAGGGGTTCAAGGCCTATAGCGGCGGTGCCCTGCAGCGAACACTTTCGGCCAGCACTGATCGGCTGTGGAAAAGCCTCAGCTTCGGCATTGTCAGTACCACTCTTATGCAGTCGTCATCGCTGGTTTCAGTGATCACCATCTCCTTCCTCAGTGCCGAGCTTATTGGCCTGAAGCAGGGTATCGGCATTATTTTTGGTGCCAACCTGGGCACTACCACGGGGGCGTGGATTGTCGCGGGCTTTGGTCTCAAGGTGAAGCTTTCCGCCTATGCCATGCCTATGCTGGTATTCGGGGTGCTATTGTTGATGCAGGCCTCCCGAAAACTGAAAGGCTTCGGCTGGATACTGGTCGGCATCGGCTTCCTGTTCCTTGGAATTCACTACATGAAAGAAGGCTTTGCCGCCTATTCGGAGCAAATCGACCTGACCCAGTACGCCATGACTGGCATCGCCGGGCTCCTGGTATTCACCCTGATCGGAAGCCTGGCCACGGTCGTTATGCAGTCCAGTCACGCTACATTAACCCTGATCATTACCGCACTGGCTGTAGGCCAGATCAGCTATGAGAACGCCCTGGCCCTTGCTATCGGGGCCAATATTGGTACCACCATCACCGCCATATTGGGTGCTGTTGGTGCCAATGTTGCCGGCAAGCGCCTTGCCGGCGCACATCTTATATTCAACGTGGTCACGGGTCTGGTTGCGCTGCTACTGATACAGGGTCTGGTTGCCGCAGTCGATTTATTGGGTTCCATGCTGGGCATTGCCGCTGATAATCACACCCTGAAGCTCGCCTTGTTCCACACTCTGTTTAACCTGCTTGGTATCGTGTTGATGCTGCCCCTGGTAAATTCCCTGGTCACCTGGCTGGAGCGACGGTTAAAGGAAGAGAAGGTCATGCGGGACAAACCGCGCTTTCTTAGCGAAGCTTCCCTGTCTGTGCCGCAGGTGGCACTGCAGGCGGTTACCAAGGAAACCAAACACCTGTTCAGCAACGCGTTTACGCTTATAGCCCATGGCGTGAGCGTTCGGCGGGCCAGTATCGTAGGCACAGATGACTTACAGTTGCTCGCAGAGCCCCCCGGAAAGATTATTGAATTGGACCTCGATGAGCAATATGAGCGCATGATCAAGGACATTTATAGCGCCAACATCGAATTCCTGAGCCGGGCGCAGGCCGAGGCGTCCCGCGAGCACGCGGACGCCTACAATGCTCTGCGGCTCGCCAATATGGATGTGGTGGGTGCTATCAAATCGGTCAAACATCTGCGTAAAAACCTGCTGCAACACATGCGCAGCGACAACCTGGGCCTGCGCCGGGAATACAATCAATTCAGGATACGTATTGCTGAGGTCCTGCGTTCGCTTGCGGCTGTGCGAGAAACCGAAGACACCGTAGTGGCGCTACTTTCACTAGACCAGATCAGGGTTGAAATTCTCGATGGTGAAAATCGGGCAGCAAAGGCCGTCGACAGATTAATCCGCGAGGGTCATATCTCTCCCCAGGTGGCTACCTCCCTGATCAATGACGGCGCATATGTGAAAGAAGTGATACAGCGCCTGCTCGATATGAGCGAACAACTGCATCGCGCTGAACTGTCCCACGGCGACCCGGTGCACGATGAGCTTGCGCTAAAAGCAGAAGAAATTGCTAATATAGCCAAACACGCCGGTTCGGTAAGGTGAACGTGTCCAGTGCAGGATCACACTATGACGAATACCAAGCTGCTTGAAAAACTCAGAAACCTGACCCAAAAAGCGGACAAGGTTGATAAAGAACATATCAAGGCCTTGCGCAAGGTTTTACGCAAGCTGAAGAAGCGCCAGCAAAAGCTGGCAGAAGAACGTCTGGAAACCGATAACGACCAGGATCGGCAGAAAATTGACCAGGAAGTTGAAGTCATTCAGGTTCAGCGTAGTAATGGCGTCAGGGTGTATAAGCGGCTTAAGAAAGAGCGGGAAGAGCGCAAATAGCACTTGCGCCAATTCCCGGGACAGGTTGATAAATGACCCGGTAAGCTATCCCCAGAACAGCAGGCTACTTTGCGGGCACAGTTATAGGTGATTGGGCGGGTGTGAGCTGGCAAACGTTTTGCTTGCCCGTGAAGCTGGACCTGTGCTTCACCAATAGAACACCAGCCACGTGACACCAAATATCAGTACAAAATTTACCGGGAAATACGCTTTTTTTGCGCTCACTCCCAGCGTCAATTTGTCCAGAACAGGATGATCTACAGCGGCCAGAATAGAATGACAGCAAACCCAGATCAGGTTGGTGTACATCAGCAGGTAGAAATACTCCAGGTAGAAGATTTCTTCACTGACTATGCGCTGGCGCAGACTGATATGGGACAGTACGACAACAAAAAATATGCTGGTGCATATGCCGATGTCGAACCCTACTCCTGTGCGCATAAATTCAAGCCGGTTTTTGTCACGCGTCGAGATCAACAGTGTAATAAACGCGATGGTCAGTGCTATCGCCAGCGGTGTGAGGTTGGATATTACCGAGTGAATGAATGCTTTTTCCATTTCCACCGAGAAGTACAATTCAGGCATCGCTTCAACTTTGAGGCTCGGGTCCGTACCAAAGGTTACATTGTGACGCCAGGGCCGAAGTTCAAAAAATGTGTTCTCGATGCGCCAGCCCAGCAGGAAGGCATCCGGGCTCAGCCCCGGTAAACTTGACGGTGACAGGTAGGGATAAGATTCGGTATCCGGCACCAGTAGTACATTCTCAGCGGTGTCACGGGAAAATATGCCTACACCGAACACATCTTTCATCAGCGGGTATCGAGCATAATGGTGGCTGAATCGCCACTCGCCGGAAAACTGCCAGCGTATCAACTCGGTATTGCCTGTGCGGTGAATAAAGGGTTCGCTAATTTGCACGCGGGCAGCACCCGGGAGGACGATGCCCCGATCCAGCTCGGGCACCTCGTCGAGATCGAACTTCTGCCATATGGCTCCTACCACGCGGAGGTCGTTACTGCCCAGAAAGCGCATCGACTCTATATAGATGCCAGTAGGTATAATTATGGGGGGCTCAGTCAGGTGCTCCAGTGCGCGTTGCTGATAGTCTCTGATTTCTTTGGCTACTGCCTGACTGCTGCTGACCGCGAAGACCTCGCGGTCATTGTCGCTGGAGTAGTTCATCGCTATGCGCCATACCTGGAAGGTGCCGACCAACAGAACCAGGCTGAGGAGAATTGCTGTGGGCCAGCTGATGACTGCTCCTGGGCCTGGTGGTACGACCTGGCGGAGCACCAGGATAGTGCCCAGCAATAACACGGTCCCCAGCGTGATATACATTAGCCGGTGTCGCAGTGCTGAAGTGCGGGGCTCCACTTCTGCATCGGCGAAATTGCCCAGAAGATGCCAGGGAGTACCGGTAATCGGAGCGACACTTACCCACTGAGCGGTCCCGTCAGAGGTGTCGTAGAGCTTTTCGACGCCGCTCTCTTTACCCCGGATAAGCTCGCGCAAGCGCTCAAGCGCCGGGTCCTGTGTCCAGCGCGAACTTGCAAACAGCGTTTCGCTATCAAATACCCGGGAGTGTGTCGGGCTGTAAAGATACAGGCCCTCGCTGGTGACGATCTCTGCATAGCTTGTCCCGCCCAGGCCGACGGTCTTGGTGATGTCGCCAATTGCGTCGATGCTGACATCAATCGTCACTACCGCTATGGGTATGCGGCTGCCCGTAGCGTCCTCTTGATACACCACCGCTGAGTAGGTTGTCATCAGAATGTCGCCCACGGAGTCGTCAAAATACGGTGTGCTCCAGCGCGGCCCCGATGCCATTGCTTCGACAAACCACTCCTGTTCATCCAGGGTGTAGTCATAGCTGTCTTCTATGTACAGAAACTCCAGAGAACCGCCACTCTTGCTGTAATAAGGTGCATAGAGCCTCCGTTCGCTATCAAAGGCATATGGGGCAAAGGCGATGGCGGCACCATAGAAAATCGGATCCAGGTTCAACATCTCGGCCAGAGCCGCCTTGTGGTCGTCCTCGCTGTAGCTACCGTCCGATATGGCCGCGGCCAGAGACTCCGCTTCCCGCTCAACATTTCGAAATAGTTGCGCCATATCCCTGGCGGCGCGCTCCGTGCCGGTCTGATACTTGCCCTTGTACTGTGCCTGCAGTTGTTGCTGCAAGTTCCAGTACTCCATGGCATTCACCGCTATTAATCCCAGACCAAGCAGCACCAGGCCAGGGCGCAGCAGTGCGAGAAGCAGCTTCAAAGGGTTCTTGACGTACTGATTTGTCATTGATTCGGCCGTTGGTGAAATTTTGATGTATCTGACAGGATGACATGATAGCGCCTACCGGGTCGCCATGTAATTGACCTGGTAAGCAACATGTTAGAAAAGCCTCCGAGAGTTTATCTGCCTTGGCGATTCCGGTGCAACTTAGTTAGTAAACCAGGCAAATTGTTCCGGGAACACCTGCCGGCTAGGGCTGGGCGACGTCCAGCCAATAGCCTCCCTGTGCCAGACGCTTCACGTGCCCTGCTGTTGGAGTGGCAAAGTGAGTCCCGATGACGAGAACCGGCGTGTCTGCATAGCTCTCAAGTAACGCCTCTCTGGTAGCGCGAGCCTGGTTCTGGTCGTAATCGGCTGAACTGCACCAGTCGGTGCGGGTCATCTGGCAGGGGTGGTGAATCCAGTCGCCAGTGATCAATGCTTTTTGTCCTTCTGATTCGATGTGGATGCTGACATGCCCCGGGGTATGCCCCGGTGTAGGCTTGAGTCGCACCCCCTCACAGACCTTGTGCTCCCAGTCGATGAGATCCACCAGGCCTGCTTCAAACACCGGGCGCACGGAATCATTCAATAACTCGTCCTGGCTCGGGTCGTCATCCGTGTTATCCCAGTATTGCCATTCCTTCTCCGCCAGCAGGTAGCGGGCATTGGGAAATGTAGGCACCCAGTTGTTCTCCACCAGCATCGTGTTCCACCCCACGTGGTCTACATGGAGATGAGTACACAGCACGGTATCAATGGAATTTCGCGGGTAGCCCGCAGATTCCAGATCTTGCAAAAATGAGGTTTGCAGATTTGACCATGCGGGAATAGAGCGCTGCTTGTCGTTGCCAATGCAGGTGTCGATGATGATCCTTCGCTGGCCGGTATCCACTACCAGTGCGTGAATGCTCATAATCAGGTTACCATCTGCATCCATAAAATGGGGCCTCAGCCACTCGATCGGTTGGCATGCCTCCCGGGTTGCGTCAGGCAGAATAAATCGGGTTCCCCCCGCAAGCTCCATCTCCATTATGCGGGTGATTTTGATCTTGCCTACCTGCCATTGGCTCATAGATGCGTACTTCGCTGGTTGTGATGAGAAGTCTGAAGCATGCCACACCATGTGTATCAGGTGTGAATAATCAAGTACCCGTTTGAATGAGCTCGCTGAGTAGCGGGCAGTACCAAACTGGTTGACTTTTGATCAATGTGCGGACAGTTTTACGGAGTGAACATTCATCCATTTCGGAGAACAGCCCATGAAAAGTAGTGAGAAAATTTTAGGCGACAGCGCATTCCTGGAGCGCGTGACTACCATGCTGACTACTGACCCGCAGCTGATGGGCATGGTTCCAGACAAGGCGGTGCATGCCGCCTGCAACAGGGGCGATCTGGCCACTGAAGAATCTGTCGATGTATTGCTGGCTGGTTATGCCGAGCGACCTGCCATGGGTATGCGAGACTATGAGCTTGCAGCGGACCCCGAAACAGGCAGGAAGCACCGACAGTATTTGCCGTCATTCAGCACA
Organism: uncultured Gammaproteobacteria bacterium; assembly: GCA_963765545.1. GTDB lineage: Bacteria > Pseudomonadota > Gammaproteobacteria > Pseudomonadales > Halieaceae > JARRPM01. The sequence goes on from CAVXWW010000009.1 coordinate 421,154, forward strand.
GTGAGTTACGGTGATTTCCGGCGACAGGTTCAGTCAATTGCCAATGCCTGGCGTCACGAGCCAGCAATGGCAGTGAGGCCGGATGAGTTTGTTTGTATTATCGGTTTCACCAGCATTGATTATGCGGCTATAGACCTGGGGTGCCTGTATGCCCAGGCTGTTTCGGTACCACTACAAAGCACCACATCGGGAACTGATTTTGCCGAGATTTTTGCCAATGTCGAGCCCGTGGCTGTCGCTGCGACCATCGCTGACCTGGTTGTTGCGGCGGAACGTACCGCGGCGCAGGGCGGGGTGCGTAGCCTGATAGCTTTCGACTTTGACGAGAGAGACGATAGCGACCGCGAATTATTCGAACAGGCCCAGGCAATTCTTTCAGACGCCGGCAGCCAGACCCTGCTGCTCACGCTGGATGACGTGCAGAAAGCCGGGTCCGGATTTGAATGGCAGGCGCTGCCAGCTCATCCCGAAGGTCTGGATCGTATGGCAACAATTCTGCATTCTTCGGGATCAACCGGTAAGCCGAAGGGCGCGATGATAACTGCAGCGGCCATTCGTCATTGGTGGCTGGAGGAGCCGGATTCATACCCGACTGTATCTGTGATGTTTATGCCGCTTAATCATGGCATGGGCAAACTTGCCTTAACCTACATACTGCGCAAGGGCAGCCTGGCCTACTTTACCGTCAAACCTGATATGTCGACTTTGTTTGAAGATTTTCGGTTGGCGCGCCCCACGATGTTGTACTTCTTTCCCCGGGTGTTTGAACTGATTTACCAGTATTACCAGAATGAAGTCGCCAGCCGGGTAAGCTCCGGTAGTGATAAAGAAGAGGCTTCCAGGCAGGTAAAAGAGGAAATGCGTTTTACCTATATGGGTGATCGCCTGGTGACAGGGCTGGTGGGGTCGGCGCCAACCCCGCCGGCTATCAAAGAGTTCATTGTTGATTGCTTTCAGATACCACTCAGGGAGGGTTACGGAAACACCGAGGCCGGATCAGGGTCAGTGACCATGGACGATATGATTCAGCGCCCCAACGTCATTGACTACAAATTGATTGATGTGCCGGAGCTTGGCTATTTTACCACTGACAAACCTTACCCCCGCGGAGAGCTATGTTACAAAAGCCGGTTCGGGATTAAAGGGTATTACAAAGACCCTGAAGCGACGGCCGGCCTGTATGACGAGGAAGGCTTCAGCATGACAGGCGATATAGTGGAAGAGCGAGGCGCCGATCATGTGGTCCTTATTGATCGGCGCAAGGATGTATTGAAGCTCTCCCAGGGTGAGTATGTCGCGGTGGGCCCGCTGGGCACCGTATTTGAAGCCGGTAGTGCCATTATTCATCAGGTGTATTTGTATGGTAATTCCAATCGCGCCTATTTGCTGGCCGTAGTGGTTCCAGATAGTACCGCGCTGACAGCTGCGCTGGGTGAAAACGCCACTGAGGAGGAAATCAAGAAACTCATTCGAAAGGAGATGCAGGCGACAGCACGTGAGCAGCAACTCAAGAGCTTTGAAGTTCCCCGCGACCTCATCATAGAACGGGTGCCATTTAGTGTGGAGAATGGCCTCCTTTCCAGTGTGCGTAAGCGACTGAGACCACAGTTGAAGTTGAAGTACAGTGACCGCCTGGAAGACATGTACCTCATGCACGAACGAAAACAGCAGGAGAGCATTGCGGAGCTCAAACAGGCAGATAGCACGCTGTCGATATTCGACAGGCTGCTGAAACTGGCTGCAATTGAGCTCGGCCTGGAGCAGGTTGATGGCTCCCAGCCGCATACCTTCGCAGAGCTGGGTGGCGACTCCTTAAGCGCTGTGTCCTTCTCATTGGCGATAGAAGGTGTATTCGGTGTCAGTATCCCCGGGGATAGTATTCTCAGTCCAACTGGCAATATGCGGAAATGGGCGAGTCAAATTGAAGCGCAACTTAACGACAGCAGCGATAGGCCAGGATTTGATAAAGTTCACGGTAAAGGCGCTACCGAGATAGGCGCTGCTGATTTGAAGCTGGAGAAATTCCTTGATGGCGAAACGCTGGAGGCAGCGAGTAGTGCTCAGCCTGTTGACGATGAGGACCGGGTTGTTCTGCTTACCGGTGCCAATGGTTTTCTTGGCCGGGAAGTGTGCATTCAGTGGATGCAAAAGCTCGCTGCAACTGACGGCAAGCTCATCTGCATTGTTCGGGCGGAGGATGACGCCCGGGCCAGGCGGCGCATGGATCAGGTATTCGCCGATGCCGATCCCGAATTAAGGCGTTTGTACCATCACCTGGCGGACGCGCACCTTGAGGTGCTGGCCGGTGACACGAGTGAAAAATACCTGGGCTTTTCGGAGCAGCGGTTTGCGCAATTGGCAGGCGAAGTCAGCCGTATCTGTCATGTAGCCGCACTGGTCAATCACCGCTTACCATATCAGCACCTGTTTGGACCTAATGTTGTGGGCACCGCAGAAATTATCCGCCTGGCAGCAACCTCGAAAATAAAGCCCATTGATTTTGTCTCGACAGAAGCCGTCATTCCTCTTCTGGAACCTGCCGCAGAAGGCAATGAGACTGCGCTGCCCCGCGAACGTATAACACTCGTTGAAAGCTACGCCGCCGGCTACGCCGCCAGCAAATGGGCCGCGGAGATTTTGCTGCGAAACGCTACTCGGCAATTGGGCGTGCCGGTGAATATTCTGCGAGGCAATATGATGCTGGCGCATCAACGTTTTGAGCGCCAGATTAACGCGGCGGATATGTTTACCCGTTTGCTGTATAGCGTTGTTGTTACCGGTCTTGCACCATATTCTTTCTACTCTCAGGCCGAGGACGGCTCCAGGCAACCCAATCACTACGACGGTCTACCCGTTGATGTTGTTGCTGCCTCTGTGGTAGCCGCTGCAATTTCGAGTCACCACAGTTGCCGCGCGTTTAATATCTGTAACTACCATCACAGCGATGGCTGTTCCCTGGATGCATTTATCGACTGGATTGAATCGTACGGTTATACCGTGGTGCGCATGGCTGATTACCAGGCCTGGTTTGAGCGATTCAAGGACAAGTTGAAGACATTGCCTGAAGACAAAAAGCCACACTCTGCACTGGAAGTACTGGGAGCCTACCAGCAACAGGCCCAGCTGGATTCAGAGTTGAAAATTGATTGTGACAATTTCAAGGTGCTTGTGTCCGGGGTATACGGCGACAGCGGGCTGCCTCATATCGACGAGAAGTTCATCCACAAATGCCTGAATGACATGAGGCTACTGGGGCTGATGACTGCACCGTGATAAGCGGAATCGGTGTTTCCGGGTTAACTGGCAGTGATTGGTAGAATCACTGCAGAGCCCGCCCCGCTTTATCGGGTATGAATACTCAAAAACGTCACTGGTTTGAATCAGGTATAAGCAGCTACGCTGTTTACTTGTGCTTTGCTGCCCGTTCCAATCTGACCAATTCGGCCCGCCTGGTCTAATCGATGAAAAAACCAGTCAGGCCTGACCGGTGAAATTGCCGTAATTCAGTCAAGCATCAAAGGCGGACAGTGAGTTCGACGCCGCATGAGGGCAGGGCGGTTACCTGGGCCCCCTGACTTGATTGCTCAGGCCCCAGGGGGTTAACTTGTCTGCACCTGCTGGAGAGTATCCAGGGGGAGGTGATATTGCGTGGCAGCGGGAGATTGTCTTTAGTAATGAATTCGCAGATTGTAATTGGGATTGTAGTGCTGGTGGCAGTTGCTGCTCATATCGCTCTCTACCGCTGGGTGAGATTCAAGATTCAGGAGGGTGTTATTCTGCAGTTTCTGCGCGATGCAGGAGAGAGCGGCGCTCCTGATCACCATCACGTGGATGAGATAGCCGCTCATACAGAATTACCCGCAGAGCGTGTTGAACAGGTCTGCCGGAAAAGTGTGGAGATTCAATCTGATCCGCAGGTTGAGAATAGCTGGCGTGCCAATTGAGTCAGGGCAAGATCACCAGGCATCTTTAAACCCCCCTGAACCGGGCACTGTGCGCGTCATCGATGGCCCCCCGGAATCGCTATCTAATCCAGGTAAACACCCTGGGATGCATACCATGGGCGGTCTATAGACCACCGAATGGATGTCACGTCCGCCTGGTCACTCACAAGCTTGCCCGCCCGAGATTGCACGGCGACCAGCTTGTCCTGTGCTGCCATCACCGATTCGTCCAACACACCCCGGCTTTGGAGTTCCGGGTAGACAATGCGCAGGAACTGTATGACGGGGACGTCGGCCGAGCGAGGACTGGAGATCTCCGCAATACCGTTTTCCAGCGAAAGTACTTTGAAGCGGTAAGGGTAGGCAGCCAGTTCCTGGTCCTGCTCAAGGATTGCGTTGAGTTGGCTAACCCGTGTGTCCCAACCAGAGAGCCACCAGGCAAGACCCAGTACAGTGACAATCAGGAGTCCGGCCAGGTACCGTTTGGTGAACGGGTCCAGCCCGGTAGGTTCTGACATTGTGATAGCCTCGGCAAAATCGTTAATCATAAGATTAGGGCGGCTAGTGGCCGCTGTTTGCTTCCTTGAAGATGCTGTCGCCTTGTTACGACTTACCCGATTCTACCCACAAAGGTTTACACTGAAAACAGATCCAGGGAGATACCGCAGTGAAACTATGTACTGGAATAGCCTCGCAGGTAGATGCCGTGGTCGCTGACGGGCCGTCACTGCTCATGGATGAAGGTTTTCATACAGGCTGGGCCAATACCAGGGCACTGGACGCTTCCAATATTACCCGGGATACTCCCGACCCTATGAATGATGTAATGGGTCAGAACCGTTTCAGGAAACCACTATGATTAAACGTATCCTTACTCTGGGCACAGTCGCCATGCTGCTGGGTTGCATTGATGACGAAATGCATATCAGTGGCTGCGAACCGCTGGGAGAAATTGTTCCGGTCTGTGGTATGCAGAGCCCGGAAGATATCGCCGCCCTGCCGGATGGGCGCCACCTGTTGCTGGCGCATTTCGGCGGCATGCACGACGGCACCGGCAGTCTAGGCCTGTTTGATACCCGCACGGAAAAAGTGACGCCGCTGTTCCCTCCAGCCGATGGGGTGGTCGATACCGCAGACCCTGAGTGGGGAGAGGCCGATTGTGAACCGCCCCCCCTGGACAAATTCAGCCCCCATGGCACACACCTGCAACAGCTGGAGGATGGGCGCTGGCGTTACCTGGTGGTGAATCATGGAGCACGGGAGACCGTCGAGTTGTTTGAGTTGCTCGGGCAAGGCGGCGATAGCACCCTGGCCTGGAGAGGTTGCGTACCCGCCGGCCCCGATACGTTCATGAATGACGTGGTTGGACTTGCCAATGGGGACCTGATCTACACCCGGATGTTTCATAATGCAGGCACCCTGGAACAGCTGTTAAGCCTGGTTGGCAGGAATACGGGTGACCTGTGGCGCTGGAATCGTGAGACCGGTCTGAGGGTGTTGCCCGGTACCGAGGCCAACCAGCCCAACGGCATTGAAATAGCGCGGGATGGACGCCACGTATTCGCCAACATGTACTTCACCCGGGAAGTGTGGAAGGTGGATGTGGATACCGGTGAAGTCGTCGGGACTGCGGCGGTGGCCAGCGGCGATAACAGCGCCTGGGGATCGGATGGTCGCCTGTGGGTGGTCACGCACCAGGATAGCCTGGCCAACATGCTGTCCTGTTTCAGGGTGCAAGAGGAACCCTGCGGCGCCCGCTTCGAGATCATCGCGGTCGACCCGGACACCCTGGCCACTGAATCTGTCTTCACCCATCGGGGTGCGCCCATGGGAGCGGCGACGATAGCAGTGCCCCAGGCGGGGCGGGTCTACATGGGGTCATTTGTGGGCGATCGATTGATTTCCGTGCCGGACTTCAGTGTTGCGCCTTAGGCCGGAATCGAGCCCCCTTCAAGTCGCGCATACAGCATTCCCTGGTAGTCAGAAATTGCCCCGCACTCTCGCCACCAGGAAGTCCACGGCGGCTTTCACCTTGGGCACCAGGTAGCGCTGCTTTTGATACAGTAAATACACTGCCATATCCGTATTCTGGGTGATGCATAAAGCTGGATCAAAAAACAACTCCTGCAATTCGCGGCGCTCAAGATAGGGCGCCAACGCCCAGCGTGGGGCCATCAGGATACCCTGCCCATCGATAGCCTTTTCGGCCAGCCAGCGACCGTTGTTTGATACCGCGACGACTGGCGCCGACACATCTTTCCATTGACCATCTATGTGGCAGAGCCAGGGAGACGGTCCATTGGGCGTGCGAAAATAAAGCCCCCGGTGATGTTCCAGCTCCGAAGCATCCTGGGGCCTACCCATTTCTGCCAGGTAGGCCGGGGCGGCGACGGGAATAAACTCATTGTCCATCAGCCTTATGGCGAGCACGCGTTCGTTGGGAGCGTAGCCGCCACGAATGGCAATATCCACGTCCTCCCGCCCCAGGGCGGAAAGCTCATCGCTCAAGCTCACATCGAGAATTATCTCCGGATAAAGATCAGTAAATTCACCCAGCAGGGGTAGCAGAATGCGTTCACCAAAACCCACCATGGAGCTGATACGCAGCTGGCCCATGGGTTTAGCCTGGTAACTGCGCACGGTTTCATGGCTTTGCTCAAGTTGGTTGAGGATGCTCTGGATATCGTTGTAATAGATTCGCCCCACCTCGGTCAGCGTTACCACCCGCGTCGTCCGTTTCAGCAGGGTGGCACCCAGACTTTTCTCAAGGTCCGCGACCCGTCGCGACAGGGAGGAGGGTGGTACACCAAAGGCTCTGGCGGCTTTGGTAAAGCTACCGCTCTCGGCTACTTTGCTGAAGTACCTGATCGCGCGAAGCTGGTCCATACATGCCCTCTTTGGCGACAGGTTTAGAATACTATTGTTATAAAGACAATAAATATTGTCATATTGAGGTATATATCTTATCAATAAATAACACAATAATCTCACCGCTTCCGCAAACCAACGTCTGAACCCAATTGGAGTAACACTATGAGCACCTATACCGCCATTAACCTGATAGCCCGTCCCGAGCCGGGGCCGGTAAGCTCCGACATATTTGAAGTCGTGGAAAAAGACATTCCCAGCGCCGGCCCGGGCCAGATTCTGGTCAAGCAAACCCATATGTCACTGGACCCGGCGATGTTCGGCTGGATGAGCCCTGACCCGGAAAGCTATATACCGCCGGTAGCCCTGGGGGATGTAATGCGTTCTTCGGGTCTGGGCGAGGTAGTGGAAAGTAACCACCCGGACTATGCTGTGGGCGATCGTGTCATGGGCTTGATGGGGTGGACAGAATACCTTGTCAGCTCTGGCGAAGGGCTGAACAAGGTCCAGCCGGGTCCGGATGCCGAGGCCGTGCTTTCGATTTTCGCGCTACCGGGCCTGACCGCGACCCAGGGCCTGTTCGGGTTTGGTGACCCCAAAGCGGGCGAGACCATTGTGGTGAGTGGCGCTGCCGGTTCTGTGGGCTCCATTGTTGGTCAGTTAGCCAAGGCCGAAGGCCTGAATGTGATTGGCGTTGCAGGCAACGATGAAAAATGCGACTGGATTGTCTCCGAACTGGGCTTTGATGGTGCCATCAATTACAAAACAGACGATATTGCTGCGAAACTTGCTGAGCTGGCGCCCAAGGGTGTCGACATCTATTTCGAAAACACCGGCGGCCCGATACAACACCATGTATTTGAGTGTATGAACGCCCACGGACGCATTGTTGTCTGTGGCATGATCGCGGATTACGGCAAGGCCGTACCGGATGCCGGTCCGAACTGGATTCCCATCATCAAAAAACGCCTCAAGATCCAGGGCTTCGCCATGCCGGACCATTTCGGCCAGATGCCGGAACTGCTGGGCCAGCTCACACCCTATGTCATGCAGGGCAAAATAAAATACCGCGCCCATGTACTGGAGGGTCTGGAATCAGCGATCGACGGCCTCAATATGTTTTTCACCGGCGACAACAAGGGCAAGCTGATCGTAAAACTGTAATATCGCGCCCTGTCAATCTGCTGCCCTGCGAGTCTGGGGCAGCGGATCACATCCACCCGACAAGCACATCCAGTAGTACCCGACAGGCGGGCGTAGATCACCCTGCCCGCGGCGACTTCAAGGAACTCTCCACCCACATGGTGAGCTATGAGACCGGGGCGGCCCGTTTCTTGACCGCCTTGGTTGAGCTCTTGGCGGCGCTCTTTTTGGCCTTTCTGCGAGCCTGCAACGCCAATTTGCGCACACTGGCTATATCTTCGTCTGAAAAAACACCATTGACCCCGGATATTGCCGCCAGGCGCATGCCGTGTTTCAAACCCATCTTGTATATTTCGTGTACCTTTTCCCACTCGATACTTCTGCCGACGGTGAAATTCTCGAACCGACCCTCAAGCGTCAGCACAATAGTTTCCGCAAGGCAGGCATAGACCACGTTGTGGTCGTCAAAACCAATCTGCTTCATGCGCACTTCGCCGGGAAGGTATACTTCTCCCGACTCGATAACCAGGACATCAGGACGCTTCGCCACTTCTTCAGCTGGCAGGTCCAACGGTCTGGCAACATCGGTTATCACGCAGCCTGGCTTTACCTTCATAATATCAAGGATCTTCTTGCCGGCGCCGGATGTTGCGGTAACGATCATGTCCATCTCACCAATGCTCTTGTCACTATCGGCATAGGACGCCAGTACCAGTTTTGCCGCAGGTGACTCTTTCAGGATGGACTTTTTCAACACCAATAGTTTGGCCGATTCGGGAGAGACAAGGTGCACTTCCTCCGCGGTGCGGGCCAGCAGCCGGGCGCACGCTGAGCCAATAGCGCCTGTGGCTCCCACTACCATCACCTTGCCCTTGATCTTCTTGCCCTTCTCCAGCTTCACCAGGCCCAGCCTGGCAACGGCATCATGAGCAGCCCACAAGGCCCCCGATGCGCTGTAACTGTTGCCGGTAGTAATGGGTAAGGGAGCGCGCTTGGCCACGGTGACCCCCGCGTCACCCACTACCTTGGTAAATGCGCCCAGACCCATTATCTGGGCACCAAGCTTCTTGGCCATGTCTGCCGCGGCCAGCAGCTGCCGGTAGGTGAACTCGGGGCTGTGCGACATAATCTGTTTTGGCGTGCCGCCAACAAGTATCAGCCAGCCCCGGGCCTCAACACCGGAGGGAGATTGTATTCCCTCCACTTTGGTGTACACCAGTGGTGGGCTATAAGCCACAGCCTTTTCCACCGCGTCCATCATCACGGGCGGTGACACTTTGGACAGCAGCTCCAGCGGCTTCACATTTGCCAGGTATTTTTGTGACAGGGGGTGGATAACAAAGGCAAAGCGATTAATCTGTTTCTTTCCTTCAATCGGGTAGAGAATCCTGGGCTTGAGGTCCAGGCCCGCGAAGATGTCCAGGTAGTCGTCATGGGCGATTTCCTGTATTGGTTTTTCCAATGCCGCCACAATCATCGCCTCCACGACATTGAGGCCAACAGTTTGCTTGAACGGCTGTATGCTGCAATCTACAACCATTCGGACACCTCGTTCTCTCAGCGCAGCAAGGCGCTCTGGCGACACAGTTGATGTAAGAACAGCTTTGTCCTTCAGTTCTGCCAGCCCATACCGCTCCAGCTGATGCCATGGAGCGACAATCACATCGGCATCACGTACCGCCTTTTTCAACATGAACTGGTTCAGCAGCTTGCCGGGGGCCAGGGAGGGCAACAGGCCACGCTCCGGACTGAACCGCAAGGCCGGCTGGCTGCCAGCGGCATACAACTCCAGTGCTTTTAGTGAATGCAGCAGGCCAGGCAGGCCAAACTGTAAAACAGGATCGGCAAAAGAAATATTCTGGGTAAATTCAGCCATTACAGACGCCATGCGGTAATTGGTTGTGCCTGACAGGAAAAGAACTTTCGCATTGCTGAAAAAGTTACCCAGTTCAAGTTGGGCAGACCGCAATGACCACTCCTGGACAATTTCCCGCAGCCGGGCACCGGTGGTTACAGGCGTATCTCCGGCCATTTTTTCCAGCCGGCTGGTGTCGCGCTGGTGAAAGTAATTGGTCCCTACCCAGTAATGGTCGTGCACCATGCCCAGGCCCAGGGCGTCGACCTTCCCGCGCCAGTCCTTGAGCAGTCGCCCCGCCGCCTTCGGGTCGTTGTCCGTGCCTATTCGCACGACGTCGAACTTCTGGCCCAGGAAGCGGGTAGTGAATTTGCAATCGAGGCTGGCGGGGCCGAGGCTGATGCTTGCAATGGATTTCATAGCTTGTTTCCATCCGACAAAACCAAAGGAGTAAGCTACAGAATTGCGACGCGAACGCTATTGATTGTAATCAAGCAAAGCCGATGCGGGCTGTGCGGATCATGAACGCGTAGCGGCCCGGCTCTGGCGCAAGGGTGATCCGTTGAGAAACGGAACCATCCAATCCGGGGCATGTCATCGCTGTCTTCGGCGCGGTCGAGTGCCTCGACATGCTAACCACCGGCTTTGATTTTCCCTACTGGCGATACAACTGTAGACTAGGGCGGACGAGACAGGCTCCGGCGAAAGGGAGGGTGATTGTGAAACTGACGACATTGCGCGCATTTGCCCTGCTGGCGCCGCTCAGCCTGGTTAGTGCGGCGCTGGCTCAGGAGACCGCTCCTGCGGCGGACCCTGTCGAGCTGTCGGAGTCGATGGACATGGCGGCAGTTATTGCCCTGCTGAAACAACAACAGGCAGAGCTGAACGCCCAGCGTGAGCGCCTGGACGCGCAAGCCAATAAAATTACCTCGCTTACCCAGGAGCTGGACGCACTGCGAGAGGCGCCGGTTACCGGGGCGAAGCCTGAGGCGACTCCTGCTCACGCGGAGACAATAGCCTCCAGCCCGCCGGCCGGGCAAGGTGCTGGCGAGAGAGGGAAGTCAGAGCTGCTAGCCGGCGCTGAAGACGAGCAAATCGACATCGCCAAAGCAAGTCCGGCCGAACCAGAGAGCGATAAAGAGGGTGCAAAGGCTGTAGCTGCAGCACAAAAAGACGACCCCACCCAGGAACTACTGGATCAGTTTCCCGGGGCCTGGCGGCTGCCGGGCACTAACTCCGCGTTCCGGGTGGGTGGCTATGTCAGGACAGCGGTTGTGTTCAACAAAGACGTGCTGGAAATCCCGGACCGCTTTATTGTCGGCTCGATCCCGGTTGATCAAGCCGATGCGGATGAAAACGCCGCACAGTCCAGTATTACAGCCAATCAGTCGCGCCTTAACTTCGACTTTCGCGAGTCTACCGAGGCCGGTATCCTGCGCGCCTTTATAGAGGGCGACTTTACCGGTAGTGGAAACTCTTTCAGGCTGCGCCACGCCTTCGGGCAATGGAATAGAATCCTGGCAGGCCAGACCTGGTCGGCGTTCGTCGATACCAGTGCCAGCCCGGAAGGCGTAGATTTTGAAGGCTTGAATGGCCGCGTCAACGTTCGCCAGAGCCAGATAAGGTACTCCCCCAGGATAGGCGAGTCTTTCCAGTTCCAGCTTTCGCTGGAAGATCCTAACCCGCAGATACAAAATGGTAACGGTGTCACCCGTGTGCCAGACCTTGTGCTGGCCGGTCGCTTCCAACCACATGAACGGCTGCATGTGAGGGCGGCTCTTCTGGGGCGTCAGATACGGGGCCAGGAAGCCCTTGCCGAAGGCAGTACTGTAGATTCCGGCGGTGTTGACAAGCAGTATGCCTGGGGCCTGAGCATCAGCGGTAGTTTCGCCACGCCGCGTTTCGACAAGCGGGACAAGTTCCTGTTCCAGATCAGCAAGGGCGACAGTATCGGGCGGTATGTGAACGACCTCAGCAGCACCGGTAACTACGATGGTATTTTCAACCAGAACAGCAGAAAACTTGAATTGTTCAACGTGTTGGCCGGGTACGGCTCCCTGCAACACTGGTGGATGGATGATCGATCACTGCGCTCTAACTGGACCCTGGGTTACGTAGAAATCAATAATCCCTCATTCGTGGAAGGCGATGCGTATAAGCGCACCATACGGGCCTCGGCCAATCTTATCTGGAACCCCACGCAGCATGTGGATACCGGTATCGAGTATCTCTGGGGAAAACGTGAAAACAAGGATGGCGATAGCGGTGAGGCGCAGCAATTGCAAATGATGATCCGATACATCTTTTAGGCTGACTAATACATCGGCGAGTATACGCAAGCAAGTTAGTGCCGTGGCCCAATGTTCACAACGCCATCAATTTACAGAACATGCTTGTCGATACAGAAAGGAGAATAGGCGCCAATCAGAGTAAGGTTCACTTGCCCACTATCACTGACCAGACAGGGATCTTGTGTAACGACCGGGTCGGCACCTGGCAACAGCCGCGCAGGCCTGAAAAGTGGTTGTTGCAACGACCGATTGTGCCCACAGCGGCTTGTTTGAACTATCCGGGGAGCTTCACTGCGCTCCCTTTAAAGAAGGGTCATCTGCCGTAAATCGGCTCTGACCCCTTACCGGGTCTGTGGGTTGGGCCTGCTTTGCGCCCTTGGCCAGGTCAGTCCGCAGCGCCTCCAGCTTGATTTCTCGCTTTTCCATGGAGCGCAGTGCATCACGTACAACTTCGCTGGCTGAGCCGTAACGGCCACTGGATATTTGTTGTTTGATAAACACTTCCCAGTGCTCACCCAGGCTTAAGCTGGTGGTGGCCATGTGCGTCCTATATATTCATAAATAACAAATATGAATATATTCCGGGCAGAGGAGCTTTGCAAGGTGTAAGACTTATTGACGTCGTGATGTACTCCCAATATGCCCAATTTTCCTGTACCCTCTCGCCTCTTAAATTACGCCCCACTAACTTAATTGGTTGAGAAGCACAATGTCTGATTTATCCCTGTATAGAAACATCGGTATTTTCGCCCATGTTGACGCCGGCAAGACCACGACTACCGAGCGAATTCTTAAGCTGACCGGCAAGATTCACAAAACCGGTGAGGTGCATGATGGCGCGGCCACAACCGACTTCATGGAGCAGGAGCAGGAGCGTGGAATCACCATCCAGTCTGCGGCTACCACCTGTTTCTGGAAAGATCACCGCCTTAACATTATTGATACTCCCGGCCACGTTGATTTCACGGTAGAAGTGTATCGTTCACTCAAGGTTCTAGATGGTGGAGTGGGCGTATTCTGTGGTTCCGGCGGTGTTGAGCCGCAGTCAGAAACCAACTGGCGTTATGCCAATGATTCTGAAGTTGCCCGTATCATCTTCGTCAACAAGCTCGACCGTGTGGGTGCTGACTTCCTGCGCGTTGTCGACCAGGTGGAGAATGTCCTGGGTGCAAACCCGTTGGTGATGGTACTGCCGATTGGTCGCGAAGAAGACTTTATAGGTGTCGTGGATCTTTTGTCGCGTAAAGCTCACGTATGGCCCGATCCGGGTAACCCCGAGAAATTCGACATTGCCGATGTACCGGAAGACATGGTTGACCTGGTGGAAGAGTGGCGCGAAAAGCTGATCGAGACGGCAGTTGAGCAAAATGACGAGGCTATGGAATTGTACCTTGATGGTACAGAGCCTGAGATGGACGTTATCAAGCACTGCATTCGTGAGGGCACCCGGAAGCTGGACTTTTTCCCGACTTACTGTGGCTCGGCGTTCAAGGACAAGGGGGTTCAGCTGATTCTGGACGCCGTGGTTGACTACCTGCCAGATCCAACAGAGGTAGACCCACAGCCCCTGACTGATGAAGAAGGTGAGCCCACAGGCGAGGTGGCAACTGTTGCCACTGATGAGCCTCTGCGTGCCCTGGCTTTCAAAATTATGGATGATCGCTTTGGCGCCTTGACCTTCGTCCGTATCTACTCGGGTGTACTGAATAGAGGAGATACCATTCTTAACTCGTTCACCGGTAAAAGCGAGCGTATTGGCCGTATGGTTGAGATGCATGCGAACGACCGTGCCGAACTGGAAAAGGCTCAGGCTGGCGATATCATAGCCATTGTCGGTATGAAGAATGTACAAACAGGTCATACCTTGTGTGACCCGAAGCATCCATGCACGCTGGAAGCAATGGTGTTCCCCGAACCCGTTATCTCGATTGCGGTAGCGCCAAAGGACAAGGCCGGTGCCGAAAAAATGGGTATTGCGATTGGTAAAATGGTTGCTGAAGACCCCTCATTCCGCGTTGAGACTGACGAGGATTCCGGTGAGACGATTCTGAAAGGCATGGGTGAGCTTCACCTTGACGTCAAGGTGGACATCCTGAAGCGTACCTACGGTGTCGAGTTGAATGTAGGCAAGCCACAGGTAGCCTACCGTGAAACGATCACGGAAGAAGTCGACGATTCCTACACGCACAAGAAGCAGTCTGGTGGTTCCGGTCAGTTTGGTAAGATCGACTACCGCATCAAGCCGGGCGAGCCGGGTAGTGGCTTCGCGTTCACATCCAAGGTCGTGGGTGGCAACGTTCCCAAGGAATTCTTCCCGGCTATTGAGAAGGGCTTCAAGAGCATGATGGGCGAAGGTACCGTTGCGGGCTTCCCGGTGCTGGATGTGGAGATTGAGCTCTACGATGGTGGCTTCCACGCTGTCGACTCCTCGGCGATTGCTTTCGAACTTGCGGCGCGTGGTGCTTTCCGCCAGTCAATGCCCAAAGCTGGCGCACAGTTGATTGAGCCGATCATGAACGTGGATGTGTTCACGCCCGATGATCATGTCGGTGATGTCATCGGCGATCTTAACCGCCGTCGCGGTATGATCAAGGACCAGGACGCTGGCGTTACAGGCGTTCGCATCAAGGCTGACGTGCCTTTGTCCGAAATGTTTGGCTACATTGGTCACCTTCGCACCATGACGTCTGGCCGCGGCCAGTTCTCTATGGAGTTCTCGCATTACATGCCGTGTCCGCAGAATGTGTCAGAGACTGTGATACAGGAAGTGAAAGAACGTAAAGCGGCGGGATGATCGCTCTCGCCAGACCTGAGAAACCCGGCTAGCGCCGGGTTTTTTTTGTGCTTAGTTGAGTTGCCCGGTACGAGTTGATCGGGGTCTCAAAACGCCACGCCAGCAGCGATCGTATAGACATCCTTATCCCGGACCACGTCATAGTCGGTGGTGGGTTCTACCCAGGTGCGACCAAGCTGGAGGAACCAGGTGCGTTGAAATAGTACCTGCAGTCGCAGGCCGATGACGCGGCGTCCTTCAATCTGGCTGCCATCCACAGCGTAACCTTCTACATCATGGTTCCAACTGACCAGTGTTTGCAGGTCTACACCCCTGGCCGGGCGGGGCAGTGAAAAGCGAGCAAACATGCGGTAACCCCAGCTGAAATCGCTGGCAAAACCCCGCGTTCTGCAGCCCCCCTGGGTATCTTCGGTAAGGGGTTGGCAAAGGCCATCCGGAGCCCTGGCGGCGCCCCAGTTTCCGTTGCGACCCAGTCTTTCCTCGTCGGTATCCGGCAGGTCGCCTACCCATTGACCGGCAGCTTCCACCGCGAGTGAGGCATCTGTGAGCCCTATAGTCGACGACAGGTCTATACGACCTCCGAGTAATAGCTGAGTGCGGTCTACTTCCCGACTGCCGCTGAAAAGGGCGCCGTCTCCCGCAGTTGCCATTCTGTCAGCGTAAATACCTTTATTCCTGATTGCACCCTCGATCAACTCGGGAAAATTGCGCTGTACGGGCAGGTCGCGAAACTGGCTCAGTTCAGCAGATAGCGCAATATTTCTCACGCCGGTAGCGGCAGAAATGGCAAAAGCCTTAATGTCTTCCTCGTAGCGCATTGGCACCGTAAGCCCGTCCAGGGATGTACAGCCGTCCCATCCATTGTCGCAGAGGGTGATGTCCAGCACAGGGATGGTGGCATGGTAATTGACGTAGTACAGCCCGAATTCAGTGTTGAGGGCTTCGATAAAGTAGCGCGACGAGAGGCCATACTGGCCTCCGCTGCGGGGTTTGGGTGATGAAACCCGGGGTACTACAATTGGGTTTTGACCCAGTGGCGCAAAATTCAGTTGCTCCCTATCGGAGAGAGGGAGCGCACTGGTGGAGATGTTGCAACCGGGGTCTGTGATGTTGTCTGCCGCTGAGGCCAATGTGCCACAGGAAGAGATGTGTGACTCTTCCCAGTCCAGGGCGTAGAACCCTTCGAGGCTGACACCATTGCGTGTGATCAGGTTCGTGTATATGCGGTTGATGGGTACCAGCGCGTTGTCCTGCCGCACGCCGGGACGTCCAAGTGCAGAAAAGTTGAGCGGATTGAAGGCGTTAATTCCTGTATACAGCAGGCTCTCCCCCCAGTTTATGGACTGTTTTCCCAGTCGTCCGGTGATTCGACCGGGGCCTATGTCCCAATTGCCATACACGTAGAGATCTTCTACCTGGTAGCCTGAGAATTTGTTGTAACTGTGATAGTCGGAGTCGTCCAGTTTACTGTCGGGCTTGTAGCCATTGCTAACGCTGCCATGGGGTACGCTGTGATGCTCCTCGGCATAGTCGTACCAGCTGCTCACCTTGGTGTAAAAGCCGTACCGTTGTTTGTAGCGAAGCTCCAGGTCGGTGTTGTAGAGAACGGGCGCGCTGATAAGGTCGCCTTTGCGATAGTTAAGGTTGCCATCATCGCTGCTGCTCACAGCCCCTCGTGCCCCGGGGTATTCTTTGGCGTTGTTGAAGCCAACCAGTTGTTTGTCCGGGTCTTTTGCTCGATATGCTGCTGCAATCGCTATTCTGTTATTCCATACACCAACAATGTCATCATTGACAATAAAGGGTAGGGCTGCCAGTTGAGGTGCAATGAGAAAGCTTGCCAGAACATAAGACAGGGCCGCAAAGCGCCGTCCCTGGATATTTCTAGTGGCGTTCGCCGGCATTGCGCTACCGGGTACCCAGGCGTCGCAAGTTCACCGGCAAGTAGTCATTGATATCGCCAATCCACCCCCATTGGCGGGGCAGTATCGTCTCATTCTCCAGGTCACTTGCAAGGTAGGCGCCGGCCCTGAGGTCGTGAAAAATCGTTGCCCGGTACCACGGCACCATAACATCATAAAACTGCATTGCCGGATGATTGCCAAAGCGCCACAAATTGCCATCGCGGTCATAATCTTCCTCCATAGACACCTGCCATGTGTCCTCGTCCAGATAGAAGACGCGCCGTGGGTAGCGATGGCGCTTGCCTGGTCGCAGAGTCGCTTCAATCACCCATACGCGATGCAATTCATACCGCAGAAGATCGGGGTTGACGTGGCCAGGGTGGAGAATATCGGCATATTTGAGATTTTTTGAACTGAGCTTGTAGCTGTTGTAGGGGATATACATTTCCCGCTTGCCCAGAAGTTTCCAGTCATACAGATCAGGCGCCCCGTTCCAGCCGTCGTATTGGTCTGCGGTGCGCAAACCCTGGGTGCGGGGATCGAGCTTGTCATAGTCCAGGCTGGGTGAGCGTTGCACCCGGCGCGATACAGTCTGGTAGGTCCAGGTCTGGCGGCTGTTTGCGGTGGGGTTAATGGGCTCCCATACCAGTGTGATCTGGCCCTCGATGTTGGCTGGCGACAGGTACAGGCCGTAAATATTGAACAGCCGGTTGGCGCGCGGTTTTTTCATATAGCCCTGTTGACTAAATGCCAGGGCTTCGAGTATTCGAACTGCAAAGTAGCGCCCCCTGCGGTCCACCGGGAACCATGAATAGATTCGCTTTACAGAGCCTCCGCGCCAGCGCAGAGAGTGATTCCACATCATTTGCAGTGGGTCATTCGTAATCGGGAAGGGCACGGCGCTCTTGCCCACATCAAACAGGCCATAGTCCTGCGTATAAGCCAGTGGTGCCTGGATTTTCACTTCATCCAGAACGTGTTGTGGCCAATTTGCACTGCGACGGCTTGGATAAACCTGCATCTGATAGCTGTCCGGATACAAGCGGAACATCTCCAGGTTACCGGCGGAGAGGTTCTCTGCAAACCGGGCGGCATTGTCAGCGGTAATGGTGAACAGCAGGGGGTCGTCTGCATAAGGGTCGACATAACCCACGGCGGGATCTATGTCCTGTTGCGGCAATCCCCCATTCCAGGGAGGAATGGTTCCCGCCGCGTTGCCGGCGCGTTCCGCTCCCACGGGGGTGAGGTCACTTTCAAGTCTTGTAATATCCTCGGGGGTGACGGCTGCGGGACAGGCTGGGGCGGCAAATAGAAAGAGTATGAGTGCGGCGCAGGTGATGGCGCCCCACGCTTCGCTGTTACGCTTTTTTACGTGCCAGCTCACGCGGTAATACCTGGCAGTAGTGGAGCTGATATCATGTCGGTCTACAGCATTTATCTGATCAGAAATGACTATAGCAGAACCGGCTGGCATACCGAGGACAATGCCAATGGGAGTAAAGTCGGTGCTATGGCGGTCTTAGCTGCCCGGCACTAGCATCAGGTCGATGCATTGAGCCCTTTGGGAGGAGGGGTAGGGTGAGGGTTTCAGCGAAAGTTATTGACGTTCCAGATATGGCGGAGTATCCGGGTTATTGTGGGGTCCTGCTCCGCTACACGCCTGTCCATTTCGCCAACGGAAACCCAGGCGCCTTCGTCGATCTCGTCTTTCTGTAACGCCAGAGGGCCATCGTAGACGCAGTGATATACGGTGCAATGCTCCATGGCTGTGGTGCTGCTCGCAGGCAGGCGGCACAGGGGCTGTAGCGACAGTGTCTGGTAAATCCCAAGCTCTTCGCCCAGTTCGCGAATCGCGCAGCCGAGGTAGTCCTCACCGCTGTCCACATGTCCCGCCGCCGAGCTATCCCACAGCCCCGGGTTACTATCCTTGCTCATGGAGCGCTTCTGGATGAATAACTCGCCTTTGCCATTGAACAGGAGGATATGCACGGAGCGATGCATCAAGCCCAGGCGGTGGACTTCTCCACGAGGCATGACTTCAATGACCCGGTCGTTCTCGTCTACCACATCGAGTAATTCCTGGCTGACCGGGTTTGGCATTGTCACCAGCGCATCGACAGGGTGACACCGCCACCCTTGCTATCCACCCAGGGCACCAGTTCTACCTGGTCATTGATGGCATCGGTGAAGTACCAGCCTGTCGCGCTGCCAATAACCGCACCAGCGAGCACATCGTACCAGTGGTGTTTTCTGGCGCGTTCTCGTGCTACACCGGTTAGCGTGGCGATCGCGTAAGCGGGAAAACCGGTTTGCCAGCCGTAGCGACGGTGGAGAGTGGTGGCTGATGCGAACGCGTTGGAGGTGTGGCCGGAAGGGAAGCTGTCATTGTCACTGTTGTCCGGGCGTTCCTCATCTATCAGTGCCTTGCCCACAAGGGTGATGGTGAGCGCAGAGCCGATGCTGTAAGCCGCCTGGTAAACCCCCTCGCGGTCGTCTCGCGCTACCGGTAGCAAAAGAGCCGTTGCCAGTAGTCCGTAGGTACCAACATCACTGATGTCCTCCCAGTCCTTGTCGCTTAGCGCATGTACTGGTGCTGTGACGGGTAGCGCCAGGAGGAACATGATGATTAACGGAGAAATTTTCATAAAAATACGCTTCGAGGCCAAGGGCGAAATTACCGATAGCTACGAACTATAGTACATTGTAATTGATCGCGGAGCGCCTCTGTCTTAAGCGCTTTTATCGGGACTCTGGCGTTGATAGCCATGCTCCGCGAGGGTGTTTGCCACGGCCAGTTTGGCGGCCGCCAGAACCTGCTCCAGTGGCTGATTGGCATCTATCTCGACTATTTTTGCACCGTTCAGGGTCAGCCGGGGGGTGATCTCAATCTTTCTCTTGAGCGCTTCTCGACGATGATCCGGCTTTCGAGCACAGGCAGTATCCAGGTCAACATTGAGGCGAATAGCAAGGTCGGGTCGATAACTGGTCATCCACTCAAAAGCATTCTGCTCCCGTTGTGCCAGCCACTGTACAAAACGACTTCCCTCGGCGTCCACGGACATATCGGGACCGTCGAAGGCGCTTGGAAAGTCCAGTTGCGGAAACCGGTCCGCAATAATGATCAGGCCCTGTTGCCGCAGCGTCATCATGCGGCGGTATCGCCGAATACGCCTTAAGGTGAAGGCGTGCATCACCAGTGCCGGCAAAAAATCAGGGGCCTTGTTCTTGCCCCTTGAACTGTGGACGGTGGCGGCTTTGCGGCCAATGAAGCTCTCAAACCAGCCGCCAACCATTGGCAGTCCCGCGAACCAGCGTCCCGCATTGCCTTGCTGCTTGCCCAGGTGCGCGGCTGCCGCAGGGCCGAAGCCCCTGGTCCACAGCAGGAGTTCCTCGCTGACGGTTGATTTACCCGAACCATCGCAACCAATAATGGCGATCAGCGGCGGCAATGTAGAGTTTTCGCCTGGCATCATGAAATGTTGTCGTAGGTAGTGGTGAAGTAGCGCAGGCCGCGGCTGAACATGTAAGCCACCAGGGTCCCTGCCCAGATGTAGTACCACACCATGTTTTCCGGCAGCCGCGAGAAATCAAAGCCGCGTTGTGCGAAATCGCAGAAGGCCACCACGCTCACCAGCCAGATTATTTTTTTCTCTTCCCGCTTGATGCAGCGACGCAACCAGAACGGATACTTGGGCTTCTTCCAGCCGCGCATACGAGGCAACAGGAAGGGCACCTGCTCTGCCCACTGCGAGTGCGATTCACCAAATTCCTCGCGCAGGAATTCCTCCTCGTACACTGAAATGCGCTCGTACACCAGGACACACACCAGGAAGGTGAGGGCGCCATACACCCAGCTGCCAGAAAGCATGGCGATACCTGTGAAGTTGAGGATGCGCCCGGTATACAGTGGGTTGCGCACCAGCGAGTAGGGTCCGGTAGTATTCAGCTCGGCTGCGACGGCCCCAACCTTGTTAGAGCCCGACGTCCCCAGTGCGGCATAACCGCTGGTGACCAGGCGAAGTATAGCCCCTGCCGATGCCACTCCGAAGGCGGTCCAGAACCAGGCCAGGTTGGCTGTTTCAGAGGCAAAGGGGCCGGGAGCGGCAACAAAATAGGCAATTATCACGCTGAGAATGCCTACATACTTGAGGTATTTACCGCGTATTTTGAATAAAGCCTCACCGGAGCGTGCGAGTTCTAGCTGATGGTACATAGTTATTTCGCCTGATCTGGTGACAGCATGTCATGTAATGTTTTCGCAAAAACCGACCAACAAAAAGAGCTGAGTGGAAAAAGCGGCGCATTATATCAGACCATCAGGCTGCCCGACGATACGAATGCTGCCGTTGAGGCAGCTATATAGGCACCGGCAATTGTCGTAAACTGCCCGCCCGGTACATCATGTTGGATATCAGGCTTGAAGCGTCCTCTGCCCCCGTCCCCCAGTGAACAACTGCGCCGCGTCATTGCCGTGACGGGTTGCGATGGGGCTGGCAAGTCTACCCTGAGCGAGGATCTGTTCTCTCACCTGGACCCCGGGATGCCTGTGCAGTGGCTATACCTTGGCCAGTCTTCAGGTAATATTGCCCGGTGGATAAAAGAACTACCCTTGATCGGGCCTCCAATAGGGCGCTACCTGGTCAGCAAGGCAGATAAAGCTGACGACAAGAAGACCAGCGCCCCGGATACAGCGACGACACTGGTCATCTTTATTTTGTCGCATTGGCGGGCCCACAAGTTTCGCCGGATGCTCAGGCTCAGCCGTCGCGGCGCCGTCGTTATTACCGACCGCTACCCGCAGGCAGAGGTGCCCGGGTTTCACTTCGATGGACCGGGACTGGGCGCGGTGAACTCGGAAACCTGGTTGGGGCGCAAGCTGGCGGCCCGGGAAGAACGCCTGTATCAGTGGATGGCAAGCCAGGTTCCGGCACTGGTAATCCGCCTCAACATCGATGCGGACACCGCACACGAACGCAAGCCAGACCATAAGTTGCAGATACTCAGGGACAAGGTAGCCATTATCCCCGGCCTGCACTTTAACGGCGCGAAAATCCTTGATCTGGACGGCCGAGACCCCTACAAACAGGTGCTGGAAACCGCGCTGGAAGCAGCCAGAAACGCCGTCGGGCCGCGCCGGAATTGATTATCCGCCTGTTTTGAACATGTCGGGCTATCGCCATGTTGGCGTGCTAGAATGAGGTAAAAGTTAAGATAACGCCTCTATGCCTGAATTGATTAACCATGTTACTGCGCTGACTGTCCCGCTGGCCGGGGTATTCGCTGTAGTAGGGTGTGACGGTACCGGTAAAACCACTTTGACACGTGATTTGCAGAACTGCCTGCGTGGCAAGGGCTTGACCGAGCGGCGCTACCTCGGGCTGGTTTCTGGTGAGATGGGCGACAAAATCAAGGGTCTGCCTTTTATCGGGGTCAGGCTGGAGAATCATCTTCATAAAAAGGCCAATCGGGCACTGGATATGGAGAAAAAGCTCCCCGGTACCGGGACCGCACTTATCATGTATATGCTATCACTGTGGCGAGCGTCATTGATGCTGCGGGTGATTCGGCTGTCACGACGCCAGGTAAAAGTCATCACCGACCGCTATCCCCAGGTAGAGATCCCGGGCTTTCATTACGACGGGCCTGGCCTGACGGTCAGCCGGACAAACAACTGGCTGGTGCGCAAACTGGCGGCACGGGAGCAGAAGCTTTACGAGTGGATGGCAGACCAAAAGCCGGCCCTGGTTATACGCCTGAAGATTAATGCCGAGGTCGCACACGCCCGCAAACCCGACCATGACCTGGCTGAGCTGCGCGATAAAATAGTGATGATGGACCGCCTGCACTTCAACGGCGCCCAGGTTCTCGAAATTGACGCCACCATGCCCTATCCCCAAATGCTGGAAGCTGCACTGGAGGCCATTAATCAGGCGCCTCAGGGGGCTACCGGCACGGTTTGTGAGCCTTCCCCGGGCTGAAACCGGGTCACTCGTTTTATATCAGGTGGCACTGCCCTGTATCTTCTTGCGGATGAGAAGGGTCATGGCGAGAGGCGGCAGTGCCGCGGCCACGCAGGCAGCCACGCCACTACCTATCAACCCCATCTCCAGTGTGCCCACAACAAATAGCGCCAGATAAACCACTGCGGACAATGCATACAGGCGCAGCACCTTGCCTGCATGGCCAATAGCATAAGCGGCAGAGCGCAGGGACGAGGCCATTAGGTCAAACGTCGAGGCCAGCAGCAGCAGGGTGAGCAACGGCGCAGCGGCGACAAATTCCTCACCCAGAAACGCACCCAGCAAAAACTCGCCAAAAAAGTGCCCCGCAACGACGAAAAATAGACCCAGGCCGCCGGCGAGCAGGGCGGTGTTGTATACGATCGCCTTGAAATCGGCGTTGCCCTGGTTCCAGTTCCTGGTCAGGTCGGGAAAAACCACCTGCCGAATCATGCCTGCTGGCGCGGACAGCAGGGTGGAAAACTGTCTCGCCAGGCGCAGGAGGCCGGCGTCGGCAGGTCCCAGCAGGGCACCCGCCAGCATGATGGAACCGTGCTTGGGGATCAGGTCGACGTTCGATTGCCAGTAAGTGATCCACAGGAAACGGCGCAAACCCAAAAACTCGGCCATTTTAGCTTCGCGGGGGTTTTCATCCTCCGGTGGGGTGGCGAACCGTTTGTGGAACTCACGTCGGCCACACCAGCCCAGGTAGAGTTCCTCGACAGCAAATGCGAAGGCGTATATTCCCACGTACACAGCCATTGGGCTTTGCAGCCACGAGGCAAGCAGTATGCCAGCCAGGCGGATGCTGGGACCGATAGTCTCTTTCCAGCCCAGAATGTCAAACCTGTCAAACAGGCGCAGAATGCCAATAGCAGTGCGGTTACCGGTGGTCAGTAATACCAGGCTGTAAGCGGTGAGCATTACCACGTGATCCGGATCCATACCGAGCAGTGGGCCGACCAGTGGCGCCAGGCACAATGCAGATAAGGTGGCAGCGATGCTGGTGAACCGGTCCAGGCGCCAACAAACGCTGGTCAATCGTCTTAATGTGCGGGAATCGTCGGCGTCCAGTGCGGGCACGCCCCAACGAACGATTGCCAGAAACTGTTTCACATTGAGCAGACCGCGTGCGAGCACGGCATAGGTGTGAATTAACACCACCAGGCCAAACTCGACCGGCCCCAGGGCCCGCGCCATCAAGGCAGTGGCAACCAGCAACAGAATGGCAGCGATACCGCGCCCGCGAAGCAGGAAGCCGAGGTTGCCCAGTATTTTGCGCATGGGCGTCTGCGCCTTTTGTTCGCCCCCGGATTCGCTCACACCCGACTTCCCATTTTGTTATTCACATTGCTCGCCAGGCGCTCCTAGCGGCTGTCTTTATTCATCATCCGGGTTGAATTGAATATTGATGCCACCCTCTCCACTGGCAGAATAACGGTCCGTCTCTACATCGTACTCAATTACTTGACTGGCCAGCGTGCTGTCTTTGCGAACCAGGCTTGCAGCGCCGCGCATTATCAGTTTGTCAGTGGCTCGAAAGTATTCAACAAGATCTGCCTCGCCGTCGACCTTGTCCTTTGCTCATCAGGCTCATCAGGCTCATCAGGCTCATCAGGGTTCTCGTCCTCGTTGCGTAAGAACGACACTCTCGCGGGGCCGCCCTCTACGACTACCCGGTCTGGATTGTCCAGTTTTCCGTATACCACAGCCCTGTCTCCCGCCATACTCCAGTCGGGCGCATGTAGTTCAAACTCCCCGCTAAAGTGAATAACATCGGGTTCGTCGCCTTCCCAGCCCCGTTGCGCTGTTATCGTGATGGTGTCGTCAGAGTTGAAATCAAGAGGGTCGGCGGACCCGGGTTGTATGCCGCCAAGGAACACTGCAAGGAGAAAGGCTGAACGCCCTCTGATGGGTAATCCTGTGCGCATGTATCCCTTCGGTGTTCGATATGCCGACCTTCGGAGAATACGCCGCAGGCAGGCTAAGTCAATGCACATCATCAGGACGCTACTCGAAAGCATGGAAGTGGCATACAATTGGCCGTCGCGGACGAATGTCAACAAGGGAAACTTGCCGGCTTGATTATTGACAAATATCTGATGCGCCAGGTCGCAATGCCATTTTTCTCGGTTTCGACCGTGCTACTGATTATTTTCATAGGCTATTCGCTCTCCAGGTTTTTGCATAAGGCAGATGCCGGTTTACTCAATACCGGTGAAGTTGCGCTGCTTACACTGCTGAAAACACTGATAGCGCTAGAGGTATTGCTGCCCATAGGCCTGTTTTTTGGTTTGATGCTGGCGCTTGGAAAACTGCACAACGACTCCGAGATTGTAGCTATGCAAGCCAGCGGCATCGGCGAATCGCGTATGATTCGCGCGGTCGCATCGCTGGCTATTCCTCTGGCCATTGTTATTGCCTGCCTGTCTATTTACGCCCGCCCATGGGCATTTTCCCAAACTTACGAAATGCTGGCCATAGCTGAGGCATCTTCGGATATTGACCGTGTAAAGCCGGGTCAGTTCTATCTGACGAATACACCCGCCGAGAGCGAGGAACAAGGCGAGGACAAAACTCGCGCGATATTTATAGAAAACATTTCTGCCGACCAGGCCCTTGAGCGCGTCTTTATACGCACCCGAACCGGGGATGAGCTGCAAATCATATCCTCCCGGACGGGGCTTCTGGTGGAGCAGCCCGGATCTGACTATCAGGCGCTGGAGTTGGACAACGCCCGAATTTTCAAGCGTGTAGATGACGGGCCTGATCTGTTTGTGCAAATCAAACACTTCACCATGAGGGTGTCCAATACGGAGCCCGAACCGCCGGAATATAAGTCGAAATCGGTTGCGACTGCCAACCTGGCTTACTCCACGAATCCCAAAGACAGGTCGGAGTACCAGTGGCGCCTGTCAAACCCGATGACTACCCTGCTGCTTGCCATGCTCGCGATTCCACTTAGTCGCAGTAGGCCGCGCCACGGACGATACGCCAAGCTGTTGCTTGCGTTTGTTATCTATGCCGCGTATTACAACCTGATCGGGATAAGCCGCACCTGGGTGGAGCAACAGGCGGCAACGAGCATTTGGTGGGCACCGTCCCTGCTGGCTCTGCTGGTAGTTCTTTTGTATTTGCCGTGGCATTCGCTGCGCTACAAATTGCTAGACAGCGAAAGATGAACATACTAGACCGCTACATCAGCAGCAATTTTGTTGGGGGCTGTATTCCGGTACTGCTGCTGTTGCTATCCTTGTTCAGTTTTCTCGCCCTGTCAGAAGAGCTTGAAGATGTTGGGGATGGTAGCTATGAGTTGGTTGACGCACTGTTGGTCGTTGTTTACAGCCTGCCGGCGCTGGTCGTCAATTTGCTGCCGGTAACCGTATTGCTGGGCGGACTGTTGGGGTTGGGAGCGCTGGCGAACAATCTTGAGTTGACCTCGATGCGAGCCGCCGCCATATCGACACTGCGAATCTCCGTTCCCATTATCAAGGTATCGCTGGCACTTATAGCCGCTGTACTCCTGCTACAGAATCTGGTTATTCCAATGGCGGAGTTCAATGCAGCTCAACTCAGGGGTAAAACCCTCGTAGAGGTTGATCAGGTTGATGTTGAAGGAGACTCCGGGAGCGAAACTATCAAGGAGTTCTGGACTCGCAACGCGGGGCAGTTTATTCGCTTTGATCATGTTCTGCCTGACCGCAGCCTTGCAGGCGTGGAAATATATCAGTTTGATGAATACGGCGTCCTCGAGAGAATGCTGCAGACGCCAAAAGCAGAGCTCTTGCAGGACAACACCTGGTTGCTGCGCCGGGTGCATGACACGGCGCTACAGAAAGAACACTCGAAAACAGAACTTAAAGACAGCCTGCTGTGGCAGGCATTGCTCAGTGAAGATCAGACCCGCACCCTGATAACCCCCGCGAGCTCACTTTCCCCGGCGGACCTGTGGAGGTCTATCGGGCGATTGGAAGAAAACAATATGAACTCTGACTCGCAAAGAGTCATTTTCTGGACCCAGATGAGTATTCCCGTCGGGATACTGGGTATGGCTCTGATGGCGCTGCCATTTTTGCTGGGATCGGTACGCAGTGTGCCGGTTGCACAGCGCATCGCATTGGGTGGCTTAGTGGGAATCAGCTACTACCTGATACAGCAGATCAGCGGCCATGTGGCAGGCATTATGCAATGGAATGTCGTGTTGACGGTTCTCTCGCCAGGGCTACTTCTGCTGGGTATCGCGATCATTCTGCTAAAGCGATCCAGCTAGTAACCTGAGTGCAGGGCACACCGCAGCATTTGTGCGAAGCAGAGTCTTACCGGTCAATTCACTGTGCCAACAGCAACGTGGTTCCGTTGCGTGGACAGCCGGTAATGTGCAGGCGATTCATGCTTGTACAGGATTTATGATTGTCGACGGGATTACCAGCTAATTTCGATCTCTATACTGGATTCGTCACTCTCTATTTCCACTTCGAGTTCGACGGTCACCTCATCAGGCACCTTGACATGTACCTTGATGCCATTTTGTATCAAATCGACCGCGTTCTGGCGAGCGAGCGCATCGGCGAGCTGGTGCAGCAATTTGGCCGCATCCTCTCTTCCCATCCTTTGCTTTTCCTTAATCTCCAACAGATCCATAACCGTCTCCTGCTCCAAATTCCTGGGATATACCCGAAGGCTTTGCCCCCAGGCCGGGAACATTGTAGCGCACAGTGTCGAACTTGCTAGATAGCATCGAAGTGACATATTGATACTGGCGAGTTTAGTCATTGGGCAAAATTGTGACTGGCTGCTCGCTACCGCTTCCGTATACTAGTGGCGAATGAACTCTTTTGGCGGCCTGTTGTCCCTATGACGCTTCTTATTATCTACCTGATCATCGCGATTGGTGTGTCCTTTTTGTGCTCCATTCTTGAAGCGGTACTGCTGTCGGTAACACCCGCATTTATAGAAAGCCAGTTGGAGCCCAAGCCCAGGCGTGGCAAGGTATTGAAAAATGTTAAGGAGGACCTGGATAAATCGATCTCCAGCATTCTCATACTCAACACCTTTGCTCATACGATGGGCGCGGCAGGCGTCGGCGCACAGGCCGCCAAGGTATTCGGGGCGCGTTGGGAGACGTTGATAGCAGTGTTACTGACTCTGGCGATACTCTATCTGTCAGAGATCATTCCCAAGACGCTGGGCGCAACCTTCTGGAAACAACTTGCGCTGCCGGCCGCCCAGATCATCCAGTGGCTGGTGCGGCTGCTCTATCCCCTGGTGTGGTTGTCCGCTCGCCTGAGCGCGCTGTTCGGAACGGGGGGACATACCTCGTCTATCAATCGAGAAGAGCTGGCCGCCCTGGCGAAGCTGGGTGCCCGACATGGGTCGCTGGGCTCGCAGGAAGGCCAGTTGCTGGAAAATATCCTGAAGCTACGTGAGATTCGCACAGCAGAAATCCTCACGCCGCGCACAGTTGTCAGCGCGTTGGACGCCAGTCTCTCAGTAGGCGAAGCCTGGGCTCTGATGAGCGAAGTAAGGTTTACCCGGCTCCCCGTATATGAAAAAAACCTGGATACAATCGTTGGACTGGTGTTGCGGCCGAGTATTCTCGAAGCACTGCTTGAAGACCATGGCGACAAAGCGTTGACCGATTACATGATTCCAATGAATCGTGTGTCTGGGAAACTGCGCGTACCCATGCTGCTGGACCTGTTTATCCGGCGTCGGGAGCACATGTTTCTGGTGGAAGATGAGTACGGGCAGACCGCCGGCATTGTCACCTTGGAAGATGCTGTGGAAACATTACTGGGCCGCGAGATCATGGATGAGAGCGATACCGTTGCCGACATGCAGGAGTTGGCGCGAGCCAAATACCGCGATCGCTTGCGCGACATCAAAGAATAGAGGGTTGCCTCACGGTTGTTAACAGCCGATATTCCAGTCTTCAGGCGGTTTGCTGCCTCCAAAGTTTCCTGCGCCAGTTTACGCTGGCGCGGCTCTCGAACCACTGGCTCAAGAACCTCCCGCGTTGAGGTTGAGAATGCGAACGCCATGGTGTGCCACCTCCCGGCTTTTGGGGATTGTACTCAAGCAGCCCATCATGGTGTGAGTTTATTTGGGGGCACAATAAGTTCTATTCTGGCCACCGGGCCTGGCGAGGGTGATCGCTGGTATTTTCACCTGTCCATTTGCCACCGACTGGCCAGGCCCTCAAGATCGCGCTAAATTAACCAATCTACCAGGTTCTCAATAAGGGCCGCTCCCGCCCACGTTAACGGTGGAATAATCATGTAGAAGAGCAACCTGGTTACATTGCTGCCATCAAACGGCCAGGTGGAAACCTGTACAATTTCCCGCCTGTAGGTAAGCAATGGTGCGACTTCTTCCAACACTTTAGGTTCGGGAAAATAACCGTCTGCGAATCCGAGGCTAGTATCGATACGTTCATTGAGGCTTGCCAGTTGATGCTCTTTCATCCGCACCAAACGCCTGTGAACTGGCCATACAGGCACAATAAACATTGCCAACAAAGGTACCAGGGTAGCGATGGCACCTGGCAGGATCTCAACCAGATTCATACCACTTTCGATGCCTATCAGGGGAAACAGAGCCAGCGCGCCAATAACGGCCAGGCTGGCGCTGATAGACACCCGTGCAAAGGGCAACAATTTGCGAGTATTGAGGAGCGTCATCTGTACGTGGTAAGCACCGAGGCGAGCAAAGATAACCGCCTGCTGAATCAACATATAGATGACAGTACTCATTATTATCCAGACCATGAGCGCGCCGACAGTACTCACAAACCCCGACCGATCGGCAAGAGCGTCGGTAAGCGTCGCAAGGGCAGACCCGCGAATAAAGCTCATATGGATCAATCCCAACAAGGCGCCGGCACCAATTTGCAGCGCAATAATGCGCAGACTGGTCGAATCAAGTCTTGCATAGACTTTAGAGAAAGCCGGGTCGTCCAGGTTCAACGAGGGCCGCAGTTCAAGCAGTGCCTCTTGGGACTTGGCGGTGATGTAGCTGAAAATAGGAATGATGTAGGCAATGATAAGGCTGTAAAAGAGCACTGGCGTGGTGCTCTCTATATTGTCTGAATGGCCCACATAGAAAACAGGCAAGAGTATGAAAAGCAGCAAAATGCCTGTCAGCAAACGTCCGTATGGCCATGGCAAAATCAGTCCTAGTAGCCAGTTTCTATGCATTGGTTGACGGCAGCCTCCAGGCGGGTTGCGTTGACGCTACGAGGAGCATTCAGTTGTGCCAAGTCTAACGCAGGTGCGAGGGCAGGCCCACTTATGGTTCCTGAATCCAGGCTGACCCCCCATTTCGTAGCTTGTTTAGGAATCGAGTTCTTCGGTACCCTCTGGGCGTTTATCTGTCGCCTTGAGGGCTTGGCCTGGCAAAACCCGAAGAATACCGGTAGTGCCTTGGTCTTATATCACCCGTCGTCAAATGTTGATGCAACCGCGTCTCAGTGATACGTTCTGCACTCGGGCATAGTCAATAGTGAACACAGTCAGGAGAATACGATGGAACGCAGGGATTTTGTAAAAACGGGGCTTGCTGGAGCAGCAGTTGGCCTTATGAGTGCCTCCATGGCGAGCGCCCAGGACCAGTCTCATGCTCATCATACAGGCAAGGCAGTAGTCATGCCCGTAGCGAGCGACGAATTGAAGAAAGTCGCCGAAACGGCCTATGACTGTGAGAGGACTGCAACCGCCTGCATTGCCGAGTGTAACCGGGTGCTGGCTACCGGCGAGGGTTCCATGGCCGAGTGCCAGGAGGCCGTGCTCAGCATGGTTTCCGTGTGTGGAGCCACTGCGGCTAACGCCACTATGCACCTCGCCCCGGAGAAACTGCTCAGGCAGCTTGTCGAGGCCTGTGCCAGCTATTGCGATTACTGTGCAGATGCCTGCGAGCCGCATGCAGAGCACTACGCCGAGTGCAAGAACTGCATGGAAAGCTGTAGGGAATGCTCAAAAGCCTGTAAGGCATACTTGAAGGCCTGAAAGCCGATCGCGGGAATGAATTGTCTGGGATTAAAGCAGGTGCCCAGCTGAGACTCAATTTGCAAGTGCAGCAACATGTCAGCACCAAGTCACTGAATATTCGCTAAACTGTCGTCCCGACGACTATTGATAACAACAGGTTTCGCGGTATTCGATTATGGGTAGATTTGATAACAAGGGATTCGTGGTTACCGGCGGTGCCAGTGGCATCGGCGAGGCGACGACCAGGGCGCTGGTGGCAGAGGGCGGGCGTGTAGTCATCGCCGATTTGCAAGTCGGGCGCGGCGAGGCACTCGCATCTGAACTGGCCCCTGCCGTCGTGTTCATCCAGACCGATGTCACCAGGGAAGAGGACGTTGAGAACGCTGTGAATCTCGCTGTTGAACAGTTCGGCCGTCTCGATGGTATGGTCAACAATGCCGGTATCGTGGGTGCGGTAGGCTCTATCAGGGACACTTCCATCGAGGCCTATGACCACACCATGGCCATTCTTTCACGGGCGGTATTCCTCGGCATGAAACACGCGGGCAGGGTACTGTGCGACCAGGGCAGCGGAGCCATAGTTTCCCTGTCCAGCACCGCCGGGATCATGGGGGCGCTGGGGCCGCATGTCTATACGATGGCAAAACACGGCGTGGTGGGGCTTACCAAGTCTGCCGCCAGTGAATTCAGCGCCTTTGGCGTCCGGGTCAATGCTGTGGCACCTGCGGGCACCGTCACTCCCATGACCAGCGCATTGGTCAACAACGATGTGGACGCCATTACCCGTGGCATTGCCGAGGACAATCCCCTGGGTATTCCGTGTATGCCCGAAGACATCGCCAATGGCATTCTGTTCCTGTTGAGCGAGGATGCGGGCCAGATTAGCGGTCATACGCTGGTTATTGATGCCGGGCTTACCACAGGGGGCAAGCCGCCTGAATTCTATGCCCAGAAAGCGGAAATACTGTTACATGCGGGCCAGCGCACCAGCAAACTCTAGGTAGCTTCGAGGCGTTTGTAGCGCGCGGCGCGGTCGAAGACCGCATCGTCCCGGCGACTGCCGACGAGGCCGTCCGGTACGAGTTGAAAGTACGGATCGTTGCAGGGAGCGGTGTGGCTCCAGTCCACCCGCTCTGAACGATAGGCAAACTTCCACACCCCCTCGCGCCGTTCGTAGCGGTCGAGGTAGCGCCCCGCGACGATCATGCCATCGAAAACACCTTCCCCGCCTATCTTGTGGTAGGCGTTGAAATAGACCTCGCCAAACGCTTCATCCCCTTCCACCTCTATGAGGATATTACCGACAAAATGGTGATTTGCCTCATGGGTCGCCAGCGCGCCCATACAGTAATCGATGAACGCATCGGCTCCGCCATTCATGAAGCCGTACTCGCACCAGGCGTCTTCATGAAAAAGAGAGCGCATCAGCTCTGCGTCCCAGCGATCGAGGCCGCGCATGTACAGGTAAATAAGCTCGGTGATGTCCTGCTTTGCGATCAGGCTGTCGAGAGTATTGGTCATATCGGGCCCCTCAGTCTACGGGCAGCAGGCTGTGTGCCGGGTCCCGGCGATCAGCCATGCCCTTCGACAGCGCAGCGAAGGCATCGCCCTGGCGTTCGTCCTGGACCACAAGGCGCAGGCTCCAGTCCATAACTACCTGGCGATGTATTATCTTCCACTGCCCGTCGCGCAGTTCCAGCTGGTCCAGGTAGCGACCTGCAAAGGCCAGCTCTTCCTCGGCGCCCTGCAGCAGGTGGCGGGCATGGACATAGGTTTCGGTGCTCGCGCGGTTCCCGTCCACGGCGATAAAGGTCTGCCCCAACAGGTGTTGGGTAAGCTCATACGCATCCGCCAGGGCCGGGCCGACCAGGGCGGTAAACTGGTGTGCCTTGCCCTTGAAGCTGCCGTAATCAACCTCCGCCTCGGGCCAGTAGGCGCTGGCCAACAGCTCGCCCTCGTTGCGATCCAGCCCCCGGCTATGGGTCGCGAGTACCTCGCGAATAGCTTCCCTGTGTGCCAGCTCCTCTGCGCCGGGTACAACACCGATTGTTCCAGACATGTGGTTTTTCCCTTCGTGAAGCCCTTCAAATACCGTCACGTACTTGCCTTCGGGCCATTAATCAGGTCAAATTAAAAAAACAGTCAGAGCTGATTGTATTATTAGGCCTTGATCCGCGTCCACCCACACAAGCGATTTTGAGGAGCAATTTATCCATGGCTGAAGAAAGTGCACTCCCGGGAGCTGCCAGAGCCGCCGGCCCGAGCATAGCAGATACCCTTGCGGGTGATTCGCGAGGAGCGCCGCCGCCGTTGCTGGAGAACTGCTACGAGTTCCTGGGTGACCAGGATATTCCGTGCAGCCGATATACCTCACGGGAGTTCGCAGAACAGGAAACCCGGCAATTGTGGGCCCGCTGCTGGCAATGGGCATGTCGGGAAGAGCACCTGCAGGACGTGGGCGACAATTATGTCTACGATATCGGACCTTACTCGGTAATTATCGTGCGCAGCGCCCCGGACACCATTCGGGCCCATATCAACAGTTGCACCCATCGCGGCACCCGGTTGCTGGGGGGAGAAGGTAGCGGCTATGGCGGTCAGTTTACCTGTCCCTTCCATGGCTGGTCCTGGCAGTTGGACGGAAACCTGCTGAATGTACCAGGCCGTTGGGACTTTCCTCATGTCTGCACCGAGCATCACAATCTCGAGGCGGTAAAGTGCGAGGTCTGGCAGGGTTTCGTGTTCGTGAATCTCGACCCCCAGGCCCGGCCGCTTGCGGACTACCTGGATGTCATGTCGGAACATTTCAGTCATTTTCCGCTGGACAGGCGCCGTATCCGTGCCCATGTGCAAAAAATACTCCCGGCCAACTGGAAGGCAGCCCAGGAGGCCTTCATGGAGGCGTACCACAATTTTGAGACGCATAATGCGCCCAACGGGGCCAATACGCAGTATGACGTGTTCGGTAAGTATGTAAGCCGTTTCATCCACAATATCGGCAACTACAGTCCCCATTCACTGGACGATTACCCGGGGGACAAGTGGCGCCGCCCGCCGCTGACGGAGAACGAGAATCTGCAGATGCTTTCTGTGTTCGGCCTGGACCATGACGAGGTTCCCCCAGGTGAGAGCGCTCGCACCGTGGCAGCTGAGGATCTGCGCCGCAAGCTGGGGGCTGAACTGGGTGTGGACTTGTCTGAGGTCAGCGACACATTGATGCTGGACTCCATCGAATACCACCTGTTCCCGAACATGTTCTTCTTCGCGGGTATCACGGTGCCTATGGTGTATCGATTCCGCCCCAATGGCGATGATGTGGACAGCAGCATCCTCGATATTTTGATACTGGAGCCGCTGGCTGATGGTGTCGAGCATCCGGAGCCCCCGGAACCGGTCAAGCTGGATATAGAGCAGTCCTACACCGAAGCCGAGGTATTGAGCTGGCTGGCACCGGTCTACGACGAGGACACCGGCAACCTGCACCTGCAGCAGCAGGGTCTCAAGGCCAGTCGCAGGCGCGGAGTTACGCTCGGCAACTACCAGGAGGCCCGCATTCGCCGGGTTCATATGACCCTGGATGAATTCCTGAATGACACTGGGGCCTGTGATGACTGAACTCGATTTCCAGAGCGTGGCGACGCTGAATGACCTTCCTGCCGGGAAAACCCTCTGCGTGGATGTGCAGGGCAGGGAAGTTCTGCTGTGTCATACCAGTGAGGGAGTGTTCGCGGTGGACAACCTCTGCTCCCATGCGGATGCACGGCTGTGCGAAGGTAAGCTTAAGGGGCAGCGTATCCTGTGCCCAATGCATGGAGCGGCTTTCGATGTTCGCGACGGCAGCGCTCTCACGCGCCCCGCCGTGCGAGCCATAGCCAGTCATGTCGTCAGGCTAGAGCATGATCAGATCCTGGTCGCCGTGGCTCATAACTGATGAGGCAGATTGAGGGGCTGGAACATGCGCTGAATCCAGGCCTGCAGAGTAAATTGGCGCAGCGTGGCACCGCATTCCAGCAAATATTTGACGAGAAGAGCCACGAACTCGCCCTGGGCTATTTCAGCCAGAGCAGCCTGTCGATTACCGAAATCACGTTCATGCTTGGATTTTCCGATCTCAGTAGCTTCATCCGGGCCTTCAAGCGCTGGACCGGAAAAACACCTTCTGAATACAAGCAGTCGTGAAAAAATAATCTGCTATCGCTGCCCGATTTTTCGCAGGGTCATTATGGTACGTGGGCAGGGCCGGTTGGACAGTAACCGCAAGGACGGGGTGTGACTTCCGGCACACCCCGTTATCCGACGGGTCTATAGACCTCTTACTAAAGAGGTACAACCTTGTTTGCGCAAGGTCCTTTCTGGCCCTGGCCCACTTCAAATTCAACGGCCTGACCGTCGTTTAGCGTTGCATAGGCTCCGCCGCTTTGAATTTCTGAATGGTGAACGAACAGGTCCTTGCCGCCATCCTCTGGTGTGATGAAACCAAAACCTTTATCTGCGTTGAACCACTTAACCGTACCTTTACTCATTTTGATTAGCCTATGTATTGGTGAAGAGCATTAATTTCATGTTCGACTTCACCGGTTCGAACACAAAACGATCAACTGTGGACAGGCCGCAAGATTAACCGAGCCGCGCAAGAGTAGCAATGCAAAGGGCAGCTTTCACTGGGAGCGGGCAGGTTTCCGGAGTGGGGTTGTTCAGAGCAGCGGTAAATACAGTCAATTAAAAATAATAAACTCAGCGCCGTAGTCCAGCTCTATATCGCCAACGATCTCCTCGACCGGAGACTCACCACTCGAGGCCCTGTAGTCAAGATATGCGGCCACGTTTAACACCAGCGCACCCTCGTCCTGCAGCAGTAGATTTTCATCGGCTATCGCCTTGAGCAATCTCTTGCGCTGGTTATTGGCGATATGTATGTCTTGCAAGCTCATAGCAAGCGACCTGTCGAGGGATTGTGGTCTCGATTATAGCGCACGCATTCTCGAACTTCTGAAATATGAGGTCAGAGTCCTTTTACCCCGGGTTTACGAACCCCTTGCCCGCGCCTCGCGCCTGAACTCCGCCGGCGTTTTCCCTGTCGCTTTCTTGAACGCAACATAAAACGTGGAAGTACTGTTAAACCCTACCTGGAGAGCGACATCCAGTACCGTGGGGGTATCACCATCGCCTGCCTGCAACAAATCGGTTGCCTCGCGCACCCGGAGCTGGTTCAGGTAGTCAAAAAAGCTCATGCCAAAACCCGCATTGATGGCTTGTGATACGTGATTTACAGAGCATGACAGGGCCGAAGCCAACTGCGGCAGGGTGAGGTCAGGTTGAAGATAGAGTTTTTTCTCCGCCATCAAACCTGAGATTCGGGCCTTCACGGTGTCCGTTTGGGCAGCACTGAGTCCTGACTTTGCGTAACGCTGCACCTTGCTGGTGCCAGTGGTATTCGCAATTGGGCTGCCCGGCGTGCCACTGCCGGGCTGCTCATAGTAATCGGTGATGTCCACGGCGGCACTTGATCGTATCGTGATAAATTCAGCACCGTACCAGGGGTCTATGCTTTCACCGACCGCGACAGCTCGCGGGCGAGCCTCATATTGAAAGGCGATAACACTTTTACCAGAGCAGACCTCTCCGACCAGTTTATAAACGTAGCTTTCATCATTGAAAACCTCGCGCAGATGAAAAATCCATTCCTGGCGCGACAACAATTGATGATCGGGGATATCTACATAGGTGCCCTGCTCGGCCAGGTGGCTGGCGATAGCCTCTGCGTCCTGACGGTTCCAGGCGTCAATGTAGCTGGTGACAAAGTCGGTGGCAGTCTTACCAGTGAGATGTGCGGTCATTCGCGAGCCCCCAATGCTCTGAATATAAGTTTGCCGCATGCTCTGACCCAGTACAATGTTGGCGGTGAGGAGTAGCGGAAATACCAGCCACTAGTCCCTGAGTATGGCCCGGGCTGCGTTATGTCCGGGTAGGCCGCTAACGCCTCCGCCGGGGTGAGCGCCTGAGCCACATAGGTAGACACCTTTGACTGGCATCTTGTAAGCGGCGTGCCCGGGAAGGGGGCGCATTGAATAGAACTGATCCAGGTGCAAGGCGCCATGAAAAATGTCCCCGCCAATCATCCCCAGGTCGCGCTCGATATCCAGCGGTGATTTGATCTGCCTGCCGACCACGGCTGCCCGAAAGTTGGGGGCGTACTGATCGACAGTATCAATGATCTGGTCTGCAACCATTTCCTTAGCTTCGTCCCAATTGCGCCCATCGGGCAGGTGGCGCTGAAAGTGTTGGCAGAACAGGCTGGCCACGTGCCCCCCCGGAGGGGCCAGGGAATCATCCTGGGTACTGGGTACCTGCATTGAGATAACCGGGGCTTGTGCCCATCCCAGGGTACGCGCATCGAAGTAGGCTTTCTGGATATAAGCCAGCGAAGGGCTTACCTCGATCGCACCCATGAAGTGTTCCTCGCCTTGTCCCTTCAGGCTGCTGAAGCGTGGCAGCTCGGACAGCGCAACATTCATACGAAACGTGGCCGAGTGACTACGATAAGCGGCGATTCGCCGTTGGCCAGCGTCATCGAGCAGGGATTCATCCAACAGTTTGCTTAACAGGGTTTGGGGGTGCACATTTGCCGCAACGCAGTTTGCTGTAATCTCGCGGCCATCCGCCGTCAGTACCCCGCGAACTCGACCCTTGTCAGTGAGAATTTTCTCCACCGGGCAGTTGGTCTCAATCCGGGCGCCTCGACTGCGGGCAAAAGATGACATCGATTCGCTGATGGCGCCCATACCACCACGGGCGATGCCCCAGGCGCCCGCGCGGCCCTTGACCTCACCGAAGGCGTGGTGAAGCAACACATAGGCAGTACCCGCCTGGTAGGGTTCGGCGAAGTTCCCGATAACGCCCTCCAGTCCCAACACACCCTTGAGCGCTTCACCTTCGAACCACATGTCGAGATAGTCACCCAGGGATTTGGTCATCAGTTCTACCAACACACCCTGGTGATGGCTGCCCAGCTTACCGAATAATCTGCCCGCCTTTAGTAGCTTTAGAAGGTCAGCCCAGCCACCGCCCAGGTTGGGTGGCGGCTGCAGCGCGAGGGCTCTAAGGGCAAGCGCAACCTCGGCGATTTCTGATTCAAAAGCCTCCATGCGCCCGGCATCCCGTCGGGAAAAACGCGCAATCTCGGCACGTGCCTGCGCCTCATCGCGGGTGAGTAACAGATGGTCATTGTTGAGCAGACTGAGAGTTCCGGCGGGCCTTTCCATTATTTCGAGACCGTGTTGCTCCAGCTCAAGCTCGCGAATAACTTTGGGATGCAACAGGCTGACAGAATAGGAATAAACCGAATTGCGATAGCCGGGGTGAAATTCCTCGGTCACAGCCGCGCCACCCACAACAGGCCTGGCCTCAAGCACCGTAACCCGGCGCCCGGCCCGTGCGAGGTAGCCGGCGCAAGTAAGTCCATTGTGGCCTGCGCCGATTACGATGACATCCGTATCTGTTTGAGTGGTCAAGGTGCTCCCCGCCCAAGTTTAATTTTTTTCGTTTGGCATAAAGCCAGCTTGTGGCACCAGTATATACCAGCGATGTACCAGTACTCTCCGAGCCGTCCCGCGCGGATGACCCATCTGTCAGAAAAGGGTGTAATGGCATCATGATCACTGACCGTCAAGCTGCGCCCGACCGATGACCATAGTTCATATCCTGAGAAGGCTGGACTCTCGCCAGCACTTCAAGCTGTTGGTTTACGGGCCGTTGTTGTTCAACTTCGTGTTGTATGTTCGCGATGATCTGGAAGCGGCTTCTTACGCAATGCGCAACAGTGGCGACTTCCTGGAATGGACTGCTGATATTACTTACCATTGAAGTAATGGTGCGATTGCAGGTTAGAGGGACTATCCGCGGACCAACCGTGTTGGCCATCAAAACCAGTAAGGTTCTACTTTACTGCACGCTGTGGATAATTGCCGCCTGGTGGCTGTCGTTGGGCCATGTTCGTTTCGCTTGGGACGAGGCGCTTTGGATATTGGCTTTCGTCACTATCGAGGGAAATATGCGATATTGGAAAAAGGAGATAGAGCTCGGGCAGCCAGTTCCTCAGGCGTCCGGCGGCGGCGTGGCTCGAGCCCGGTCCGGCGCCCAGAAAGGTTTGTCCTGAACAGAGCAGCGGGCGATTTTGTCATACTGACGCAGTTCTTTTTCGTAGTGGATCTCGGCCCACAGCTCACTGTCCAGATAACGGGTTTCGACCATCGCCAGCGCGATATTGGCTTTCACTGCGGGTGACCACATGGCCGATGTCACATAACCCACATCCCGGGTACAGGCCTTGTCGCGGTAAATCCATGCGCCATCGGCTACCTTGTTACCTTCAATATCCAACTTGATGAGGGTATAGCGTGAGCCCTTTTCTTTTTCCGAGAGCAGTGCGTTACGCCCATTGAAATGTGGCTTCTTGAAATCAACCAGCCACCCCAGACCCAGTTCGAAGGGTGTCTGGTCGTGTTCAAAATGCACTGTCTTCAAGGCCTCGTTGAATTCCATATCCGGCATTATAAATCCGGCCTCGAGGCGCGCCATGTTGGTGGCCGCCTCCCCATAGGGCTGGATGCCATAGGGCTCTCCAGCCTCGTATAGCGCATCCCAAAAGGCCAATGCCAGGGCTGGATCGACCCATATCTCATACCCCAGGTCGCCAGTGAAACCCGTGCGCGACACCATAAGCTCGCCTTCTGCGAAGGGAAAGTGGGTGACATTGAAAGGTTTTAGAGTCTCAATTCCGATCAGCCCCAAGGCCTTCAATACCGCGCAGGACGTGGGACCTTGCAACGACAAGGCAGCGACCTTGTCACTCACGTCATCGATAGAAAGCTTGTCAAAGCCGAAGCGTGCTTTCTTGAGCCAAGCCAGGCTGGGGCTGCCGCAGGTCAACATGAATTTCTCGGCACCGAGTCGAAAAACGGTGCCATCGTCAATCATGCGGCCTTCATCAGTACACCAGCAAACGTAGGTCACACGGTTTTCGGCCAGGCCAGTAATACGTCGGGTGACCATGCGATCAAGCATCGCTTCGGCATCGGGGCCCTCGATAAAATACTTCTGCATGGGACAGATATCATAGGTGCCGCAGCTATTACGGATGCAGAAATATTCATACTCTTGATCGTAATAGTAGTCTGCAAATTTGTAGCCATTCCACTCGGACCAGGCTTCACGAATATTCAGCTGCGCCTGCCGTGGGTGAAAATGGGAAAGCTTCAGTCGCTCTTCCGCATACGGATCATCGGGCTCATTCGACCGTGGATAGTGTGTTTCGCTGTTCATAGACTACTCGTCATAACAATCGTCCAGAGGCACGGTGTTGGGCCGCTTCAGGTCCATCAGTATCTCCCGGGCAGCGTTGGCCCCGCAGGCCGAGGAGACACCGCCCCCGGGGTGGGTAGAGGAGCCACACATATACAAGTTCTTCACAGGCATACGATATTGTGCGTACCCGGGAAAAGGCCGGTTGAACAGCAACTGGTCTATGGTGAGTTCGCCCTGGAAGATATTCCCCTCGGTCAAACCGATTTCATTCTCGATTTCATGGGGTGTTCTCACTTCCATGTGGACAATGAGTTCCTTGAAACCGGGGGCGTAACGCTCAATTTTGTCCACCACCGTTTGGCCGAAGGCGTCGCGCTTCTCCGGTGTCCAGGGGCCGTCCGCCAGCTCTGCCGGGCAGTACTGGATAAAGTTTGACATCCAGTGCTGCCCTGGCGGCGCCACTGTCGGATCCCATGCCGAGGGAATTACCGATTCGATAAACGGGTCCCGGGAGAAACGACCGCGCTTCCAGCAATCATAGGCTTTTTCCAGCGTTGCAGTGGATCCGCAAAAACCCTGCCCTCCGCGGTTGATGTAGCGGTTTTGCGCGGGTACGCCTATGAACTGGGGCAGGCCGGAGAGAGCGATATTGACCTTGCCTGATGAGCCCCGGATTTTGAAATTTTTGGCTTTTTCATAAATACCGGGAGGTAGATCTGATCTGTCCATTACCTGGGTAAATGTGCGCTTCGCATCCAGGTTCGAGACGACGATATGGGCACTGATCTCCTCACCGCTCTCCAGCACCACGCCTGAGGCGCGCCCATGCTTGACCTGGATTCGCTGTACACCCGCTTCGGTACGAATCTCGCCACCATGTTCGCGCAGCGCGCCGGCAATCGCGTGGGAAATTGCCCCCATACCCCCTCGGGCCAGGCCCCATGCTCCGATACTGCCATCAACATCGCCCATAACGTGGTGTAACAACACGTAGGCAGAGCCCGGTGAACATACGCCCAGAGCGGTACCGATAATACCTGGTGTTGCCATGGCCGCGCGGATCAACTCATCCTCAAAGT
The DNA here is from genome assembly GCA_963765545.1 of uncultured Gammaproteobacteria bacterium. Classification (GTDB taxonomy): domain Bacteria; phylum Pseudomonadota; class Gammaproteobacteria; order Pseudomonadales; family Halieaceae; genus JARRPM01. The sequence continues at coordinate 462,319 of CAVXWW010000009.1, forward strand.
AGTCTTCGAGGTACTCCGCCGCGCTCATGGTGAAGAAGCGCACGTATTCGTATAGTTCCTTCTCTCCCAGGGACCAGAACTCCCGGGCCAGAAACAAGAGCTCTCCGATATCACGTGGTCGCATTCGGGCCGGGTCAGGTGGGGTGCGCAGCAAGGTTTTACGTATCAGTTGGGCATACCGGTTGAGATCTGCCTGGAAACGAAACATCGCATCGGCGTCGTGGGGAGAGCGGGCTCGCAATGCGTTGTAGGCCGGGCCCTCAGCATGGTAGCTCATCAAGGTATCGCCAACGCGATCACCGAAGTTTGCCGTGCCCAGATAGGGTACCAGCAGCAGACCGTGTCGGGTCAGGTTCAGGTCGCGATGAATCGACTGGCGCATCATCGAGCAAACATAGGAGCAGCTTGAGTACCACCAGCCCTCGTGCATCTGTCGTGACACAGCGGCGCCACCAATATAGTCATTCTTCTCCACCACCAATACATCCAGCCCGGCTTTCGCGAGGTAGGCGGCGTTGGTCAGGCCGTTATGGCCGGCACCAATGATGATAGCGTCGTACTGTTTCATCGTAGTATCTCGCGCGCCGCATTGTGCCCGGCTGCCCCCATCAGGCCGCCGCCAGGGTGGCAGCCTGCACCGCACAAATAGAGACCGGGAATCGGGGTGCGATACTGCGCTGCCTCGTAGGTGGGCCGCATCATCAACATCTGGTCCATTGCCAGTTCCGCATGATGCCAATGGCCTCCGGTAACATGCCAATCACGCTCGAGGTCTACTGGCGTCAACAACTCCGAATGTAAGATCGTCTCCTGCAATCCCGGTGCGTATTCAGACAGCTTGTCCAGCAGTTGGGCCTGCAGGCTGGCGCGCCTTGCCTGTGTCCACCCACCCTCCAGATCATAAGGTAGGTACATGACGTGGGCTGAAAGCACATGTTGCCCCTCGGGGGCCAGGTCAGGCACCTGCAAACTGGGTATCATGAACTCCATTACCGGCTCTTCGGGGCAGTGGCCATATTTCGCGTCGTCCCACGCGAACTCGATTGTGTCCATCCGGGGAGCGATGATCATCCGCCCCCGGGGATCATCCATTCCTGTAAAGGCAGGCAAGCTATCGAGAGCAAGGTGGAGCTTGGCGACATAACCGCGGGTGCGAAGCCGGTTGATACGGTTGCCAAAACCAATCTCAAGGTGGCGGGCGCCGAGCAGGTCTACAAATGTTCGCTTGGGGTCGGCCGATGAAATGACGCGGCTTGCGCCAATACGGGTGCCATCACTGAGTTCAATGCCGCATGCGCGCTGGCCGTTCTCGTCACCTTCGACCACGATCCGGCGCACTGGAGTATTGCAGCGCAGCTCCACACCGGCTGAAGTCGCCGCGTTTACCAGGGCGTCAATCAGCGCTTGCAGCCCACCCTCTGGAACGCTGTGCATGCCCTTGTGTTCACCGCTCATGCGGTAGAGCATGGTTAGCACTGTATTGTTGGGGGATCGCGGCGCCTGGGTTGAGCCTATAAGGCCATCCCACGCCAGCGCTGCTTTCAGTACATCATTACTGAAGTATTCATCCATGAGATCCCTGGCGGGGAGAGCAGCGATGCGCAGAAACTCCCGCATATCGTCCTTGCCAAGCAGCCGCAGTTTGACACCCACCTGGGCGAATGTCAGCAGTTCAGCCAGGCTGTTATTACCTACCCGGGGCATGGTCTTGTGCCAGAAGGGCTGCATGGCCCCCGCGCAGCGCTCCATCAAGCGGCGGAATTGCTGGTAGGCGGCCGCGTCCTCTGTTGATGCTCCAGTGATTTTATTGCGGGTTATTCGAATATGGTTGCCGTCTGGCGACATTCCGATGGTGGGTACGGCATCACCAACACCGTTGAATCCGTGACTAACCAGTTTCAGTTCCCGGGCTATGCGGGCTGAAAACTGGTTCAGACTGTGCGCCACACTGAGTTTGAAGCCCGGGTGGAATTCTCGTGTAGCCGCAAGACCACCAATTGCCGAGGCAGCTTCCAGCACAAGGACGCGTTGACCCGCCCTGGCGAGGTATGATGCGCACACCAGGCCATTGTGCCCGCCACCGATGACAACTGAATCGAAGTTTTCCAAAGAAACGCGGGCCGTAGCAATTGGACAAGCCTGTAGTGTAAGCAGCGCAAGGACTTGCTACAACCGGGCCTATACGCCAAGAGCTATTTGGCATGCTGTATTGCTATCATATCGGCAGATGAACCACGGAGTGACTACATGTTTGGACTGCGCTTTCCGCGAGATACGCGCGAACACGCAAACTCGCTTTATGCGGCCACCGCTGCCCGGCAAGGCTTCTTTCCCACACTCGATTCTGACATTGAGTGCGATATCGCGGTCGTTGGTGGTGGCTTCAGCGGTGTTAATACGGCACTGGAATTGAGCGAGCGCGGGCATCAGGTGGTATTACTTGAGGCAAACCGCCTGGCCTGGGGGGCGAGCGGAAGGAACGGTGGTCAGGTTATCGGCGGCCTGGGCCACGATGCCACCAAGTTTCGTGCAGCTATTGGGGACGAGGGTGTGGAGGCAATCTACCGCATGGGTGTGGAATGCGTCGATATTATCCGCGAACGCGTGGCGCGTTACGACATCGCCTGTGACTTGCAATGGGGTTATTGCGACGTAGCACTCAAACCAAAACATATGGCCTGGTTCAGGGAGGTGCGGCAAGAGCAAGTCGAAAAAGGCTACCAACATCCGCTCATCTTGCTGGATGCCGAGGAAGTCAGGGAATATGTTGGCTCAAGCAGCTACATCGGGGGGCTCTATAACCCTAGCGGCGGGGGTCATTTGCATCCAATAAACCTGTGTCTGGGCGAAGCTGCGGCGGCACAGGATCATGGCGCTATCATCTACGAACAATCGCGCGTAATCGATATAGAGTATGGGCAGCGCGTTAAACTTGTTACAGATCGAGCCAGAGTGACTGCGCGCACTGCTGTCCTGTGTGGTAACGCCTATATGGAGGGTCTTGTCCCAGCCCTTCGCAGTAAGGTGCTACCTGCAACTAGCTGCATGATCGCGACCGAACCGCTGAGTGAGAGCCAGGCTGACTCTGTATTACCAGAGAACGTCGCGGTTTGTGATCCGCGAACCGCTCTGGACTACTTCCGCCTCAGCGGCGACCGCCGATTATTGTTCGGCGGCTTGTCGAACTATACGGGACTGGTGCCCTCAAGCTACGAGCGGATTATGCTGCAAAAAATGTTGAAGGTTTTTCCGCAGCTGGAAGGCGTTCGCATCGATTACGCCTGGGACGGCCAGATGGGGATAGGCATCAATCGCATGCCCCAGGTTGGCAAGCTGGGTGATAACGTCTACTACGTACAAGCCTACTCTGGCCACGGGGTGGCGCCCACCCATATCATGGCTAGAGTTATTGCTGAAGATATCTGCGGTGAAACCGATCGATTCTCGATTATGAGCCGGATCAAACATCATTCTTTTCCCGGCGGTCGCTATCTGCGGCGCCCGGGGATGGCACTGGGGATGCTCTACTTCAAAGCCAAAGACTACTTCTAGTAACCGAGTAAAATGCATGTTGGATGAAGCGCAGCAGTACCTGAAGCAACACCCCGAGCTGGGCACCCTGGAGATTCTATCACCCGATATGAATGGCATTCTCCGCGCCAAACGCATCCCGCGGGCAGAACTTGGGAAATTCTTTAGCAGCGGTCTCACTGGTCCTGGCACAACGCCAGTCATGAACAGCCTGGGGGACATCTGCGATATCCCGGAGGCACATATGCTAGGCGGAGATCCGGATAAAGCCATTTATCCGGTGCCTGGAACGCTTGCGCCCATACCCTGGTTACATTCAGCCACCCACCAGGTCCTCGCCCACTGGACTGAGCTGGGTGGAGCGCCCCTTACCCTGAACCCAAGGACCGTTCTTGCGAATGCCCTGCAGCCTCTCTCCGATCTGGGCTTGAACGTGGTGGTGGCAACAGAGCTTGAATTCTACTTACTGGCAGACGAAACGGGTCCCACGCCCCGCCCGCGACTGGGCAGCATTATGGGTACCAACCTGTCTCAGGAAGGTACGCAGTATTGTAACCCTGAGGATATGGCCGAATTTGACAGTTTCCTGGAGGCTATACGGCTCGCGTGTGCGACTCAATCGATTCCTGCGACCACAGCACACCTTGAGTTCGCCCCGGGACAATTCGAGATCAATCTGCACCACGTCAATGACGTGTTAACAGCCTGCGATCATGCGCTGCTGCTTAAACGGCTGATTAAGGGCGTTGCCGCTTCACAGGGAATGGGCGCCACCTTCATGGCCAAACCGTTTCCCGACGCCCCCGGCAATGGATTGCACATTCATATCAGTGTGTACGATGCCGATGGTAACAATATATTTTTTGATGAGCGCAGTGAGGAAACGCCTCCTGTCAGTGATCGAATGCGCCACGCGATCGGGGGCCTCAGCGAACTGATGGCTGAAAGCCAGGCCGTCTTCGCGCCCAATGCCAATAGCTATCGTCGACTCCAGCCCGGTTGCTTTGCACCGCTTAGCCCGAACTGGGGCTACAACCACCGCAACCTGTCGCTACGGATACCGGTCAGCGATCCCGAAAACCTGCGAGTTGAGCACCGCGTCGCCGGCGCAGATGCAAACCCCTACCTGGTCTGCGCCTGTATCCTCGCCGGTATTCATTATGGCCTGACTAATAAGTGCACACCCGGCCAATACGTCGCAGAAGGTATAACCATGAAGGATGAGGTCATTACCCTGGCCACTGACTGGCCCGAGGCCCTGAACCGTTTTGAGGCGGGTAGGGTCCTTCCAGCTTACCTGGGAGAAGAATACTGTAAGCTGTTCGCCGTCGTTCGGCGGGACGAATGTCGCCAATTCAATACCCGCGTGAGCAATATCGACTATGAATGGTATTTGCGCAGTGTCTAAGTGGGGTGACGGACAAGCTAACTGGTCTGCAAATTGCGTCCGTATCGGCGGGCTGGCCAAAACCTCGGCCAGAAGCCTGAAATTAATCTGCAGACTCTGCGCTTTTCCTGATCATCTGATCAGTCGAGTGCCGGTGAGGTTTGACTGAAATAGAGTGACCGGAATTCAGAACCGTGGCTGCAGGACAGTACTGAATCTCCGGCAAGGAATGAAATCCGGTTCACCTGTTGAAGGGTCGTGGGTAACGCTGCTCCGCAGCGAAGTGACGACCAGTCGACTCAATATTCATTCACTGCCTTCGAGTATATTGATTGAAATACGCTCCGGCTGATAGTCGACCGATACTTCCTGCAATTCGCAATTACTCCGTTGCCAACCGCGCTTAACCACATCGCCGCTACAACATGCGGCATCCGTGCCCAATCCAGGGCGCATTGCCGACTTTAGCTTATGACCTTTTCAAAGAGTGCTCCTGGTAGCCTTGCCGAAAGATTCTCCTGGCACTGAATTTATCGTGTTATCAGTATTCCAGGGAAAGTCTCGCTTGAGACTGGCGTGTCTGGATCGATTTTCCTACAATGCACACTCCCCAACCGCAAAGGCGACACCGTGATTTCCGAAGCAATGCAAAAGACTTTGTTTACCCAGCTCAATGACGAGTTCTACTCCGCCTATTTGTATCTTGCGATGTCGGCCTATTGCGCGCACATAGACTTCAACGGGGCCGCCGCCTGGCTGAAGCAGCAGTATGAAGAAGAACAGATGCACGCCACAAAAATCTACAACTACCTGATAGAGCAGGGCGCACACGTGGTGTTGCAGGAGATTCCTCAGCCGCCCAATGAATTTGGTTCCATTCTGGATGTATTCCGTTCATCTTTGCAGCACGAGCAATCGATGACCGCCAAGTTGAATAATCTCAGTGACCAGGCCCTTAAAGAGAAGGACCATGCCACCTACAACCTTCTCCAATGGTTTGTGAATGAGCAGGTTGAAGAAGAGTCTACCGTCAGCGAGATCATCTCGAAGCTGAAGTTGGTGAAAGAAGATGGATACGGTCTGTTGATGATTGATAATGAGCTGGGTTCACGCCTGGCCCCGGCCGCAATCCCCTAGAAAACATCGGGTCAGACCCCTTATTTTCTCTTATTTCTCAGTTACCTACCGGTGTATTCCGGACTGCCCGGTGCACGGTAACGATCCAGTGGACTTCGCCTGGCATCGCTACCATAGTAATGACCGCTGCCTTGCGGCGCGCCAAACAACAGAAACATGATGGATGCAGTTCCATGGGCAGGGGGCTTCATGCCCAGCTCAGACGGTGACATGCCGCGCTTCTCGGCTTGGGGACGCGTCATATCGGTTTCGATATAGCCTGGTGTGCAGGCATTGATACACAGATGGGGGTTCTCCCGGGCCAGCAATATGGTGTACAGGCTTACACAGGCTTTGCTGAAGCCATAAGCGTTGGCCTCGCCCAGCCCCAGTGCTCGAAGGCGCTTCGGATCGGCCTGAAGGTCGAGGACTTTGTTGATGAATGCCTCGAGAACTGCCCACTCAACAGTGGGATCCTGGAAGAAGTTTTGTCGCTGGGGACTGCATTGACTAACGAAGTTGGGCCCCGAGGCAGACGAGACATTGACGACCCGTCCCGCAGGCTCAATCAGCGGAACGAAGGCGTCGCAAACGCGTTTTACTCCCAGAGTGTTAACATTGACGACGGTTTGCATATCATTGGATCCCAAGCCAATGCCGGCATTATTGACTACGCCATAGAGCGGCGCGGTATCCAATCCATACTTGTTGACCACGTGGTCACGCGCAAATGATACGGATTTCTGGTTGGAAACATCGATTTCCACCAGCTCCAGTCGCGATGCATGCTTGGGATTCTCTCGACAAAGCGTATCTATGCCCGAACGACCACGGTCCAGATCTCTAGCCCCAACAAGCACCGAAACATCTTGATGACGCGCGAGAATGGCCGCGGCAGTTGCCAGGCCGATTCCCTTGTTTGCGCCGGTAATCAATACGCGTTTGATATGGCCTCCCTGCTACTCACTGTCGTCGTTTGAGAATTCACCTTACTCTCGATAGAGTAGCTATTCCAGTCAGCTAGCGAACAAGCTTTATATGAAAACTATTCTCATAACAGGCACCACCAACGGCATTGGCCGTGTAACAGCCCTCAAGCTTGCCCGCCAGGGCCACAAGATCGTGATGGCCAACCGCAATCGCGAAAAATCCGAACTGCTTGCCAGGGAAATTGCCGAAGAAACCGGCAATACCAACATCAGCCTGCTCGATCTTGACCTTTCATCCCTGGGTTCAGTTCGGCAATGTGCACAGGAATTCAAGGCAGCACACAACAAGCTGGACATTCTTCTCAATAATGCCGGCATGAATGCGCCCGAAGAGGTCATTACTGAAGACGGCTATGAATCCCAATTCGCGGTCAACAATTTGGCGCAGCTGCTGTTTACAGTAGAGTTGGTCCCGGCGCTGGAAGCTGCAGCGCCCTCACATGTGATATTTGTAACCTCGATGATGCACAAATTCGGCAAGCTGGATTTTGACAGTTTCAAAGGCTGGAAGAAGTACAATGCCAACGCGTCCTACGCCCAGTCAAAGCTGGCCATGCAAATGAATGCCATGGAGCTGGCGGAGCGCCTGCGGGAGCGAAATATCGCGGTCAATACACTACACCCGGGAGCCGTATCCACTGGAATCCTCGACGGCTATTCACCTGTGCAACAGTTCATTCTGCGATTGCTATTCACTACGCCGGAGAAGGGGGCGCGCACATCCATGCATGTTGCGGCACTGGAAGGTAATGATCTACCAACCGGGACATACTTTAGCGGCTGCAAGCCGGCCAAACCTGGTAAACAGGTTGCAAATCAGGCACTGCGGAAAAAAATCTGGGACCTCAGTTGTGAGTACTGCGGCCTCTCACCAGCTTTATAGGCGAGCAGACCTGCTCTAGAGGCTGGCGTAAAAAACGTTGAGCATGGCCACTCTCTCCAGTGCGGGGTCCGGTCTCTCCAGGGGCCCGGATGGCGACCCTAATTGCGCACGATGAAGTGCGGGTCCAGGTCGCATTCAGGATTGGAGTTATCACTATCCTCGCTCAAGATATTGTATTTGAAGTATGCGGCCTTGCCCGTTTCCACTCCCAATTCATTTGCTGACTTTAGCTGGCACGCCTGCTTTCGCTTGAAATTTTTGCTCGGCCAATCGCCTGTGCATGGTGAGGGTCCCTCAAACGATATCTTGAACTTGTCGTCCTCGTCTTCACCGCGCCAGATTATGGTGTCCAATTGACCGGGGGCTCTAGTCCCGGTAGTACCGGGTCCTGCGACTCGGCATATCACTGATGGGTCTACGGAATCGTAGGCCCGGGTTCGGCAGACGGTGTCGATGGTGCGCACTTCAACCGGACAGTTCTTGCCCCCGGATTCTTCAAAAATCACCAGCACGCGTCGCGCCTGTTTTGACAGGGCTTTGTTGACCGCCTCGCGGTATCCCGGACCGCTGTTCTTGTTATCGTTCCACTCCACCACCAGTGGCAGTTCCACTATGTCTTCTTCGTCTACGGCGACATAGTCCTTTCCGGGCTGCGCCGCGCAGTTGGTGGTCATCAGGGCAATAAACAGTGCGATCAATGTGCGTATCGACATAGGTCTCTCCTCATTCTTAGTTGCCACTAATCGTTATTCTTGTGAAGTGCGTCGAACTGGTAGTCAGCTACCAACAAGAATTCAGGATAGCCCAGATTAAGCGATTCTGCGTAGTGCTGCGCTGCAATATCGGTCTCACCTGCCCTCATAAAGCAAAGTGCGGCAATACGCCTGATTTCGGGGTCCTCAGGCAGGGCCGCGATCGCCTTATCGATGTCGTTGCGCCAGCCATCCAGGCCCAGTGCGCTTTTGGAGGCCGCGCTGTTTGCGAGGGCATGATGGTCGCTGCCATTTTGCGCCAGCGTGAGCTCCGCCCTGTCCAGGGCTCTGCGGCGTGCCGCGACCGCGGCTTCATCCTCTCCAAGCCCGACCAGGGTATCCGCGAGGTTGTCCCAGATGCGATAGTCGTCGATCATCAGGCGGCTGGCCTTGTCCAGGGCAATTCTGGCCCCGCGATAATCCCGCATCAGGTAGTAGGCGGAGCCGATGTTGGTCAGTGTCGGGCCGTGATCCGCTGGTGGGGTATTCTCCAGCACCTCGCTCCATGCGCTGATGGCACCGCCATAATCCTGGTTAAACAATTTGCTGATACCCAGGTTGTTCAGCACCGCGATATTATTTGGCGACAGCTGTAGAGCCAGTTCAAAGCGTCGAATGGATTCCTGCGTGTTTCCCTGGCGCTGCATAAACAGTGCCATGGCATTCTGGGTGCGCCACAGGCCAGGCTGGGCAACGGTCGCTTCAATCAGGGCCTGTTCCGCACCTTCCTTGTCTCCCTGGGCATCAAGCGTGGACGCCAGACCCAGCCAGGCGGTTGCCGAAGAGCGGTCCATTGAAATGGCCTTCTGAAACAGGTTGGCTGCCCTGCTTGTGTCCCCCGTGTAGTACGCCAGCCAACCGCCGGCTTCTATGGCGAAGGTACTGCCTTTGTCCAATGCAGTGGCGGTTGCGCAACTGTCCTGGGCCATGACGAGATCGGAATCGCGGCTGGAAAGATCGAACCTGCGCAGGTAGGTAGCGCATAAACCCGCGTGCGGCAAAACAGCTCCAGGTTCGCTTTGTTTGAGTGCGATAAAGCGATTCTCAATGTTTTCCAGATCCTTGAGCGTGGCCGCTTGCTGCAGTTCTCTCCAGGCAGGCTGTTGAACAAGTGGTGGCGGGTCGTGGATGCCAGACACCCGACCTTGAGTCAAGAATCCATAGCCGGCCAGCAGGAGTGCGACAGCGATAGCGCCCACGCCAAATCGTCGCAGGTTTCTGCGGTGTGACCGTTTCCTGATGCCGGCAACAGCCTCGCAGATTTCACCCAATATGCGCTCTGAGTCCCGCCCGGTGGCATCAATGGTCTGCACTAGTCGATACTCGTCTGGCAAGTCCACAGCGTCGATACGTACGGGTACCAGGCAGCGGTGCTGCTTACCGAAATGCGCCTCGATGCGTACCCAGGGAGAATTGACGGAATGCTGCGACCAAAAAATGACAACGCTGTCAGCACGTTTCAATTCCTGGTCAATGATTTTACTCCAGTCCTCACCCGCCCGCAGCTCGCCATCCCACCACACGTCGTAATTGGCGGCGACAAGGCCGTCGATATAGGGTGAGACTGTCGCCCTGTCTTCCTGGGCGTAGCTTACAAAAAGTCTGGTCACTGGATCAGATAATCATAGGGTGTGGGTGAATTGTTAAAGCAGCCTGATAATTCGTACGCATGGCAAGGAATGCAAGCTACCGGGTTGTTGATGCGGATTATATGATACATACGCTGGCCGGGGGGAGAAGTTCTTCTGACCGAATCCAGTCAACGAACCTGGCATTCTCATCGCCACCTTTCTCCCTGACAGTATTTCTGTTCGGTCAGGATTGTGTCCGGGGGGTGCCGAAGTAGTCGATATATTTCTCCGGGCGAAAAGAGACAGCGTGGTCGGTGGTGCTCTGGTTGGTGGAATCAGGAGTGGCCGGGTAGGGGTGACCAGGTCATGCTCGGTAAAGCGGGGCACCTATAAGCCGCTCGGTGTCAATAGGACAATAACTCCCCCGGGATCTTTATTCCCTTGTTGTTGCAAGGCTCCTGGTGGGTGCTCCCAACTTTTACCGTTGAGCTACTTCTGTGAAGTGCTTCAGTCACCTATCAGGATCAAGGCTGTTCCTTTGGCCATGGGCCATCACCGGGCAGCCCCTGGCGGCGTCGCCGCCCCATAAAATCGTTGGTACCCCCAGCCGGCCAATTAGATTCAGGTTCCGGACTCGCAGTCAGCCTCACGTGGGCTCGACTGGAGGGCACTTCCCAAAAAACCTTGCGCATTAACAGGTACAGGGTGCCGGATACTCAGACTCCGTGGACTTGTCGTCAACCCCGCTTCGATCTCGGCACCCTGTTAAACCGTTATGAGAATGCGCGTTTTACATCAAATCGCTCCTGCCGCTTCAACATGTGGTAACAGGCTCTGGCCAGCTTGTTCGCCACGGTTTTCTTCGCCACCATCGTATGGACCCGCCGTTGCCGACGTTGGTAAAAACGCTTGATCGTCGGATCCCAGATAGCCGCATAATGCGCCGCTTCAACAAACGCCATCGCCAGATACCGATTGCCATTTTTGCGGTTCCCCTGGCCCTTCTGTTTGCCATTGCTGATTCTTGCCGTCGGTGTACAGCGCGCGTAGGACACATAATTGCCCACCGCGGGAAACCGCTCGATGGGTCCGGTTTCCAGTAGAATGCTCTTACCGAGGATAGCTCCCACGCCCGGTATGCTCGTGATCAGGTCATAATCAGCCGATTCCTGGCATTGCGCGCCAACTCCCTTTTCGATCTGGTCGATGGCCTGCGATAGCTGTGCCATTTGGCGGTGCAGTAGCCGCGCCGTCTCCAGGCTGGCTGGATAGCGGAAGTACGCCTTCAGGTCACCGGATTTGAGTTGCTTAACCTGTTGGGCGCTCAGACGGATGCCGCTGTGGCGGGCAATCAGGCTCTGAAGGCTATGGTGCTGCATGGTACGCTGGCGAACCAGTAGCAACCGACGTCGGAACAGGTCTCTAATCGACCGCTGTTCCGGCGGGTAGATGTACCCTTCGGGCAGGATACCCAAGCGCAGCAGTTGCGCCAGATAACGGGCATCCGACGCATCGTCGGTATACTTGATCCCGCTGTACTGCTGGATGGCCGTTGTGTTGGCAAGGTGGACGTCATATCCTTGTTCAGCCAAGCCATCTACCAACCAATACCAGTTGTAGGTCGATTCGACCACAAGCCCATCAAGCCTCGAGCGATAGGGATCCAGGTGAGACTGGATACTCGATAGGTTGTTGGCCAGCCGCCTTTCAAATACCAGGTGATCCTGGGCGTCAATAATCGAAATCATCACATTGTTGCTGTGCAGGTCTATTCCGCCGTAAAGTGTCATCGGTCGTCTCCTCTTGGTGTCCGGGGTGAGCCCACCATAGATTATGGACATTCCGGCCCGGGGGAGGCGGCTTATGATTCTCAGGCTCTCCAGCAATTCAAACAAGGGCACTATATTTGTAGCCAGACTATGCCAGCCGGGCTTCAGCGCGCAGCGAGAAGATCGGCAATGCCTTCTTCGATCCCCTGGCAGAGGACGTCCGTATCGGGTGCGTGATCATAGTCGCCTGTTACCGATAGAGTCAGTTGGCCCGCATAGGAAAATATCGCTACACCGATTCGCACCGAGCCCGCCAGTGGCACGTAGAGGTAAGTGTTGCGCATCCTGCGTCCCGCGGCATAGAGGGCGTTCTTAGGTCCTGGTACATTAGTCGTGACAGTCTGTACGCTGTGTTGCTCCAGGCCCGCGAACAAACGAGTGCCGAGCGCCATTAGTACCGGGGGTGCCAGGCCCGAAAGTGAAACCAGCGTCTCTCCTGCCATTGCCTGGTGGTGCTCCTTAAGCTGATTCATCTGCCGGCTGATCGAATGCAGACACATGACCGGGTCTTCTATCCCTACCGGCAGTTCGGCGAACATGGCCGAGACACGGTTATTGTAGACGTAATGTTCATCGCTCGGTCGAACCGACACCGGCACAAGACTGCGAACCACCAGGCCATCGACCGGTTCGCCTCGCGACTGCAGCAGGGATCGAAAGCCGCGGGTGATGGCCGCCAGCACAACGTCGTTGACTGTTCCGCCGTGCGCGGCGCGGATCTTTTTGACGTCGGCCAGGGTGCTCGAGACCCAGCGCCAACTGCGGTGCGGGCCGACCGGCCCATTGAGCGATGACTCGGACTGATGTCCCGCGTAACGGCGGTAGGACCCCAACCCGTCAAAGAACTCGCCCGCCTTACGGACCGCGCTGCGGGGCTTCTCGAGCGCGGACTGCAGCGCCTCGAGCCCCTCGCGTGGGCTGGTGAGTCGATCGACAAAGGCCTTTGTGGCGAGTTGCCGCGGCGTGGGCTGATTTTCAGGTTCCCACTCAGGCGCCGGTGGGTGCTTCTGCGATCGCTTCTCATCCAGCAAAGCGCTCAACAGGTCCGTGGCAGCGACGCCATCCGCTAGACAGTGATGGATCTTCATCAGAAGCGCCCAGGTCCCATCCTCAAGGCCTTCTATAACCCACAGCTCCCAGAGCGGCTTCGTCCGGTCCAGCTGTTGCGACATCGCCCGGCCAACCATCATCTGTAGTTGCTCTTCCGATCCCGGGGCCGGCAACGCCGTGTGTCGTACGTGATAGCGGAGGTTGAAATGGGGGTCGTCGCACCAGACTGGTCTGCCCAGCTCGAATGGGGTGAAGCGAATGCGCTGGCGATAGCGGGGCACGAGGTGCAGCTTCGAGGAGACCATAGACTCGATCTCCTCCTGCTTCGGGGAAGGGCCTTCGAAGGTCGCGAGGGCCGCTATGGACATGTGGTTAAATTCATTCTCAATGTAGAGGAATGTTGCATCCTGAGTACTTAACCGTTCCATCAAAACCCTCCCTTCACGATGTGTGTGCGGTGAGACCAGGGCGTGTCGCCATCAACCCTGACCGCTATCCCGTTTCCAGTAACAATGGGCACGACAATCCGGCTTTGATCTTAATATCCGCCTCGACGGGATGAACCATGTCCAGATCAATTTTCCCGCATTTTAAGATGCCGTGACTGCCTGGCTTGCGCCCCTGGCCATTGTGCAGCCCAGGGGGGAAACCAGCCTCTGGAAAGTGATCTATGAATCTTCAATCGCTTATCACTGCTGTTAGGTTCGGAAGTTTCTGATCATAGATAATTCGGGTGGAGAGCCTGGCTGCAAGTGACAACGATTGCTGCACAGTTGGCGACTTGCGGGTTCTGGATGGTGTTACCGGTAAAGAATCTGGCGGTATCTCTGGCAGCGACCCCCCAAGCCTGCAGGCGTGCATCATGAATCGTTCAGAGGAGGCAAGCGCAGAGCCATTAGTGCGCCTGCTGCGCAGAGTAAAGCCAGTGCCAATAGTGCTGGCGTTATTCCCCATATTGACAGCCAGGATGACAGTGCGCCAATGACCAACAGTAGAATACCGATCAGCGTGTTGCTAACCGCGACCAGCTGGGCCCGGTTGTCCGGACTGGCCATGTCCACGAGATAGATCTTTCGGCCCATACGGATGCCCGCGTGGCCCAGGTAGAAAATGAATATGACCGATGCATACCAGAATGCACTTGCGCTTCTGTCCAGGTGCAGACTGTCAACGCAGACGACGGCCAGCGAGAGCGCCGCACATAGCCCACCGCTGATGGCCATCGTCCAGCGGCTAGAACGGTCTGCGAGCTTTCCCCACAGTCTGCCGCTGAGTAGATTTGCTATCCCGGCCACAAGCACCATCGCACCGAGCCCGCTCAGGCTCTGCTGCCGGTTCTGGTTAGCGAGTGACACATAGAATGGCGCGGCGAGTCCGCTGCCTATCAACAGGGTGCGGGTAACCAGGAAAGTGCGTAGCTGATGGTTTTCCCAGGCGAGACGCAGGTTCGACAAGGCAGCGCGCAGGCCATTCTCTCCGCCAGCTGTCGCTCCCGGAAACTCGCGAAGCGTGGCATAAACAGCGCTGGCTATCAGCCATAGTGAGGCCGCTGCGCACAGCAGCAAAACCAGCGGCATACGACCTTCAGGCGCGCCAAAGACGATGAGCAGTGAGCCCATGATGACTGCGGCCAGGCCGGCGATGGAGGTGGCTACACCGTTTACTGAGCCGCGTCGTTGTTTGTCGACTGTTTTACCGAGCACATCTTTGCTGGCCACAGAAGTGACCCCGCGGCCTATTGAGAATACGGCAAGGGCAGCGATCACGCACCAGCCGGCGTTGGACCCTTCCATAAAAGCCGCTACCGACGCCATGGCCAGCAGTGCGGCCGCCTGCACCAGGCTGCCGATAATCCAGAAGCCCTTGCGCACAGGGTGCTCTCTTATCCATTGGCCTACGGCCAGTTGGGGCAGTAGTGCCAATGACTCCCTGATGGGAACCAGCCACGCGATCATAAAGGGGGGAGCGCCCAGCGAGCCCAGCAACCACGTGAGCGTAAGTTTTGCATCGACAAGGCTATCGCCCACCTTGGTGAGGGTCAGGGCTGTGATATGTACAAGGCGGTTGCGAGGCTGTTCGCGACAGGCTTCGTCCGGAATTTCCTTGCACGACCTGGCGTCCTCATCGGGATCGAGCAAGTCTGCAAATCTGGAGGACAGGGTTTGCAGTGCGCGGCCCGGGGACTTGGCCAATGGCTCTTTTGAAAGACGAGACAACATAGGGGTCTGGTACGTCGCTGAAGCGTAAACCGATTAGTCGGTAATCAGGCCAGTCTTACAGGTGGTCTCAATCGAGTTTGTTCTCGCGATGCTGGCTCACAGGGATGGTCACTATTGGAGTGTAGTGGATACAGTGTCGCTGGCAAATGTTCGCGTCTCGCCAATCTGCAATACCCAGGCAGAGTCCTCGCCAAGGTCACCGTCCCTGGCCGCTTGTTTGAAGCGTCTGGGGGGCTCGTCCAGAGGCTCGTCAGACAGGTCAAAGGTGCCGAAGTGCATGGCGACGGCGCGCTTCGCACCCAGATCGATGGCGGCTTCAACGGCTTCCTCGGGATTCATGTGTGACGCCTGCATCATCGCCCTGGGCTCATAAGCGCCTATGGGCAACGCGGCGAGGTCAAAGGGTCCCAGACGTTCCCCGATGTCTTTCAATCCCCCGAAGTAACCCGTGTCCCCTGCAAAAAACAGCTTGCCCTGAACGCTGGTAACGGCCCAGGAGGCCCACAGGGCCTTGTGGTCGTCGTTGAACGATCGTTTGCTCCAGTGCTGGGAAGGGAGACAGTGCACGGATACGCCGGCATGTTGCACCGTCTGCCCCCAGTCCATCTCCTGCACATTGCTGACACCCGCTTTGCGCAGCAGATCGCCGTTTCCCAGCGGCACATAGAACACGGTTTGCTTATCACGCTCGGCCAGGGCTGTCAGCGTGGGTAAATCGAGGTGATCGTAGTGATTGTGGGAGATAACGACAAAGTCGATAGGAGGCAGGTCCGCCATGGCGATTCCAGGCGCCACGTAACGGCGCGGTCCTATCATCGGCACCGGGCTGGGCCAGTCCGACCAGATGGGGTCGGTAAGAAAGGTGACATGACCGACCTGTACCAGCATCGTTGCGTGGCCTACCCAGGTCACGGTAGGCACACTATGCCGGGCATTCTCCTGCAGGAACAGACCGTCGTTCTCGACCCGCTGTGGAGCGCTGTCCCCATCGCGGAAGTAAGTGCCCATTCTGCGCAAGAAGAAGCGAACTCTTACGCCAGCACTACCGTGGCCTAATTCACCGGCGAGGTTGATAAATCGTCCATCAGTATCGCGGGGTGCGCCCTCGAATCCCTTGCTGTCCTGGGCGTTTGCCAGCACGGGGAAAAGTAAGAATAGAAGAAGCAGAAGGGAGGTTGGTCGTGCCCTGCTGACCATCTTCCTGCGGTTGCTAGCGTGGTATGCCATTGATCATTTCCAGAATGTCGTCAAGGCGCCTTTGCGGTTCGGTCTGCTCCAATAGTGCCTGCGCCAGCTCCGCAGGCATGCCGATCATGCTGGTCACCGCGAAGCTGAATGCTTCCGCAGGCATTCTCTGCCAGTAGTCGCCGGCCAAACTGGCCTTTACATCGGGGTACTCGTGGCTCAGGATCATCAGCCGCTGCAGGATTTTTTCTTTGGTCTGCGAAAGCGCGTCACGCTGACTGTTCGCAACGGGCTGATCGGGGAAGTCTTTGCATTCCCAGATGCTGAAGGGGAGGGTCTGTTTCTCCACGTCGAGTTTCAAGCGACGTTCGGGGTTTACGCGGATCAGCAAGCGCCCGTCTTCCAGCTCCTGCAGCAGTTCAACAGGCCCTGCAGACATTACCTGCTCCGGCAGGTAAGTCGATTGATTATTGTTGAGCGCCTCCTCACGGGTCTGCACTGTTTCGTTGGCGCGTATCACCTTGCGTATATGACACACGCCAATAGGGAGATCCTGTTCGATACAGTATTTAACCATTTGCCGATAGCGTGGCTCAAAAACGTGAAGCGTGCGGGGCACACCGGGAAAAGAAACTGCGCCCGGTATGGGGAAGAGGGCAACGTCAGTCATGTGGGCGGCACCTCCTTGGGGGTAGGTTCGTTCAGGCCATACAGGAAACGTGGAACGTTATAGGGATACTTGGAATACGCAATGTTCTGGTGTTCGGATGATAGCGGCTTCTGCATCGTCCCGCAGACAGGCGTATTGGAAGCTGTGTAAACGTGCAGTGGCATTCTGTGCTGTCCTGATTCAGGAGAACTCAATTACGCATAGCCTTTTTGTGATTTGCGGCCTGAAAAGGTGCGGCGTGGCCTAAGGACACCGTTTTGTATGCGCCAACATGATAAATCGCGCAAGCTGCTAAACCGTAGCTAAGCATTAATCCCGTGAACTCGGAGGAGAGCTTCCATGAGCGGGCAAAGTTTTCAGTTCCGATACAATCTCACTGATTCAGGCTATGCCAGACCGGAACGTTCGGGTCCAGGCTGATGTATTTGAAATTCGGCAGGTCAAGCAGGTTGGGTGGGGCTCCCATCATGCTCGGCTGCACAAGGTGTTTGCTGTTGAAGGTGTAGATCGGAATTATTGGGACTGCCTGCAACAAGATGGCCTCCGCCTCCTGCATCAGTGCGAGCCGTGCCTCGGTGTCCACAGCTTCGGGCGCCAGTTTTCGCATGATTTCATCGTATCGCGCGTCGGAAAAGCCGGTATTATTCGTGCTGCGCCCACTGGTGAACATGTTCAGGAACTCTGCGGGGCTGAGACTACCTGCTTGCCAGCCCGCGCGCGACAATGCGTAATCTTTCTGACGGGTCGTGTCCAGGTATACTTTCCACTCCATGTTGGTGAGGGAAATCGCCACGTTTAGCTCGTCTTTCCACATCTGCTGCAAAGCTATCGCAATTTGGCGGCTTTGCTGGTTGGTGTTGTACAGGTATTCGAGGCCAGGCCATCCCTGCCCGCCAGGGTATCCTGCCTCAGCCAACAAGGCCCGGGCCTGTTCCGGGTCGTAATGCATGTTATCCGGTGGCGTGTAATTGGGCGTTGCGACTGGCACCAGTGAGGAACTGGCCACCTCGGTGCCATTTAATACGGTCGCCACGAGTTTTTCTCGATCAATCGCCATCGCAAGCGCCCGCCTGACCCGCAGGTCATCCACTGGAAAACGGTTTATGTTGAACTGCAGGTAGTAAGTTGCCTGCAAGGGTGCCTGGTGATAGGGAGAATTGCTCATCTTCTGATAAGCCGGAATCTTGTTGATGGGCACCTGGAATGTAAAGTGCAATTGCCCGGCGCGGAACATCTTTTCCTCCGCCGCTTCACTGTCGATGGGGCGAAAATCAATCGCCTTGAGCGTGACCTTATCGGCGTCCCAGTAGGTTTCGCTTTTGGTGGCCAGCAACCGGCGATTCAATTTCCACTCTGTAAGCGTAAAGGGACCGTTGCCCACAAAATTCTCGACCCGTGTCCACGGCGTGAAGCGGTCGGTAAACTTGCCGTGTGCCTCCACCGTCGCCCGGTGCACCGGATAGGCTGGGTAGCTTGCCAGTGTTGCCAGGAAGTAAGGATCGGGGTTTTTAAGAAGTATCTGCAGGGTTTGAGAGTTCAATGCCCGGACCCCGAGTGCCTCCGGGCCCGCAAGTTCCCCCTTGGAAAAAGCCTCGGCTCCCATAATAGGAAATAGTGTATAGGCTAGTGGCCCCCCCATGTCGGGGTGCAGGGAACGCCGCAGAGACCAGACAAAGTCTTCGGCGGTTACCGGGTCGCCGTTTGACCAGCGTGCCCTGGGGTTGAGATGGAAGGTTAGGACCTTGCCGTCATCTGACAGCTCCCAGCGCTGGGCTACCCCGGGCTCTATCTCCAGGGTAAAGGGATTAATGGCGACCAGGCCTTCGAACAGGGCCTGGCTGATATTAAAATCCTGTATTCCGTACAAGACATGGGGGTCGATGGCCTGTGGCTCCGCGCCATTGCCGAAGTACAGCACCCCGTTGCGGTTGCCTGCGGCTACATTGGATTCTCCCCGGCTGCAGGCGAGCAGCGCGGCCATTACCGACCCAGCTATGACGATGCCGAGGCATCTGCTGAGGGATCTACAATCTATCACCATAGGGTCCGCTATCCTTGCACCCCATGACCCATTCCGGTTGAGGCACTGTCACCTATGATGACAGCTTTGTGTCACCAAGCGATAGCTCGAGAACTGATATAGATAGAGAAGACATCTGGCACCTTGATAGGCTCCAGCCTTATTGGCGTTGGTTTGGGGAGACGTTAACAGTGGTATTGCCAAATCAACTCGCTTGAATCCTTGGAATCGTCGTATCAATGGTAACTAACGTCCTGATAGTATGAGCAAACTATAAGTTCGCGGGCAGGGGTCGATCTATGAGCAGCTCTTCCGGTGATGCCTCGATTTCCCCGCAGGTAACGCCTGTTTCGCGCAAGGAACTTACTTTACGCGTAGTCGTGTTGGGACTCCTGTTATCTATTGTTATGGGCGCCGCCAATGTCTATGTTGGACTGAAAGCCGGAATGACGGTATCCGCATCAATTCCCGCCGCCGTGATGGCGATGCTTCTGTTTAAATTACTTTTCAAAAATTCCACAATCCTGGAAGCAAATCAAGTACAAACCTGCGCATCTGCGGGCGAGTCATTGGCTGCTGGTATTATCTTTACCATGCCTGCGTTGGTTCTGATTGGATACTGGGATACTTTCGATTTCTGGTCTGTAACAATAATTGCCCTATCGGGTGGGCTGCTTGGAATTCTGTTTATGATTCCAATGCGCAAGGTGTTCATTCTTAACAATACAGAACTGGCCTATCCCGAAGGCGTCGCCTGCGCAGCGGTATTGAAAGCCGGCGACGATGCGGCGCAGGAAGGCGAGGGGCGCAAGCTGTTTCTCGGCGGGCTCATGGGCGCCAGTGTCGCGATAGGCGCCAAACTCTTTGGGGTCATCGCCGGTACCCTGGAAACCGCTACCTTGTTAGGTTCCCGAGTCTTTTATCTGGGCGCCGACCTCTCGCCGATGCTCATTGCCATCGGCTACATCGTGCGCCTGAACGTTGCCTCTCTCGTTTTTATTGGTGGCGCCATCTCCTGGCTGATAGCGATCCCCCTGCTTGGCGGTGGCGAACAATATCCCAATGCTCTGGATGGCGCCTATGCAATCTGGAGTACACAAATTCGCTATATCGGCGTCGGCGCCATGGTTCTGGGTGGCTTTGCATCACTGGTTAGCGTCCGCCATGGACTAGTTGCCGCTGTAAAGGAATTGCGTGAAAATCTGACCAGCGGCAGCCTGCTCAAAGCAGATACAGAACGGGATATACCAACCTGGTTAATCCTGACTCTGGGCGTCGGCTGCGCCATCGTGCTGGCTCTGGTCAATTATCGCTTCACCGGCGGTGTCGGCATCACCGCGCTATCCACAATCGTCATGCTATTGATGGGGTTTTTCTTTACAGCCGTGGCGAGCTATATCGTCGGTCTGGTCGGCAATTCCAACAGCCCTGTGTCTGGCATGACGATTACCGCAGTGCTCGTGGCGGGCGGCATGCTGTGGCTGTTTAACTACTCTGGCATGGAAGCGATGGTGGCAACTCTCGGTATCGCGGCAATCGTATGCTGCATCGCCGCTACCAGCGGCGATGTCTGTAATGATCTGAAAACCGGCTCGCTGGTGGGTGCAGCGCCATTCCGCCAACAAACCATGCAGATCGCCGGAGTCTTCGTGGCCGCCTTCGTTATGTCACCGGTGCTGAATCTGCTCAATAACAATGTGGAAGGCGGTATCGGTGGCCGCGAACTGTCTGCGCCTCAAGCCAGTCTGTTTGCCTCTCTCGCTAGCGGCTTCTCCGGTGAGACTGCCCTGCCCTGGAACATGATAGCGATTGGGGTTGTCATGGGTGGCATCGTGCTGATGGTTGATGCGTATTTGAAGCGGCGCGGCGGCAGCTTCAGGGCACATCTCATGCCGATTGCGGTGGGAATGTATTTGCCGTTCGGTCTCGCTATTCCGATCCTGGTCGGCGGCATTATTGCCCATCTGTATTCGCGCGGTACGCCAATCACGGACCATGGCCGGGTCCTGCATCGTGGCGTTCTGTTCTCGTCGGGGGTGATCGCTGGCGAAGCGTTGATGTCGGTAGGGTTGGCCTGTCTGACAGCGCTAGGCATGCAATCGCTGGATTTGGGACTATCCCCGGGACTGGTGACGACAATTTCAATCGTTACAGCGATTATCGTTGTGACAGCTTTTGTAAAGTTAACCAAACCCCAAACATAATCCATGCTCCCTGTTCCAGGCAGAGTGGGTCAGCACAGAATGTAATTATCTGGCGATAATTGGGTCACACTTGGGTGCAATTCAACAGGCAAGTGATAAACTGCGCCGCTTCGGAAAGCTCGAGTTAATGCGCGGCATGGTATCAACACCTATTTGTCGTCGACGTCCCAAGATTCAGGATTGACAAAAAGACCTTGGTGAAAAATTCTCAGCCGTGTAATTTCCAGCACGGCAAAATCCACAGAGCGGAGTAAACACATGTCACTCGAACCCCTGGTCTGGGCTGGGATTTTGCTGTGCCTGACGCAGTCAGCCATTTTTTCCGGCCTTAACATAGCCTTCTTCAGCCTCAGCCGCTTACAGCTTGAAGTAGAAAGCAAGCGAGGTAGCACCAATGCCAAAACCATACTGAGCCTGCGCGAAGATTCCAACTTCCTCTTGTCCACCGTGTTGTGGGGCAATGTTTCCATTAACGTGTTGCTGACCCTGTTATCTGACTCGGTAATGGCGGGCTTTAGTGCCTTCGCCTTTTCGACTTTCGCTATTACCTTTTTCGGAGAAGTTTTTCCCCAGGCCTATTTTTCTCGCAATGCGCTGCGGGTCGCATCCACCCTGGCCCCGGTGATCCGTCTTTACCAGGTTCTTCTTTTCCCTGTCACGCGACCCACCGCGAAACTCCTGGATGCATGGCTGGGTAAGGAAGGCATTACCTACTTCCGGGACAAGGAACTGAAGGCCCTAATTCGCGCGCACACTGAAGCCGAGGAGGGCGAGGTGAAGCATGTGGAGGGCGTCGGTGCTCTGAATTTTCTCGGGATTGACGATATTCTGATTACTGAGGAAGGCGAAACACTTAATCCACAGAGTATAATCACTCGTCCTGTCACCCTGGATCTACCACTGCTACCCCAGAAGGGTGATGCGGATTTCGAACAGTTTTTGCAGTTGGCCCACGCCTCACAGTGTAAATGGGTTGTGCTGGTGAACGAGGAACAAAAACCGTTGCTGGTCATGGATGCCGATGGTTTTCTGCGCGCAGCTCTCCTGGATAAAACGCCCGTCGATGCCTATCGATTCTGTCACCGACCCGTTGTCGTAGATGACGCGCTGACGACGCTGGCCACAGCAATGAAATTGCTCAAGGATTCGCAGGAATCGTGCAACAGCTCGGATGATGTGCTTGATGACGACGTTATCCTGGTGTGGATGGATGGTGACCAACGGGTGATTACGGGCGCTGATATTCTCGGGCGTCTATTGCGAGGAATAGGCGAGAGACCCAACCTAATCGCCCCCGCGGTGGTGGAACCAGAAAATTCCGAGGATATGCCAAGTTAAGAGGTCAAAATAGCTGTCCTATCTGAAATCTTGATCGTTGGCTCGAAGTGCAACAGCAACGCTCATTGCCTATGCAGCTATTAGTCGACTCAAGCAGGTGGGGGCCTTATCGTCCGACCAACTCAGGCAATAGGAAAACAACTAATGCATTTCAACCCGGGACAACATTCACAGCTCTGCCGCTGGCCCCGCTGAAAAAGAATCTGTTCAAGGAGTCTGACCCGTATGCCAACAATCGGATAGGGCAGTATCATGAGACGACCGGGGGAGGGAGCGGGGGATGCCTGGTCCGGTATCCCGGAGGTTCAAGTATTTCAGGCAAGCCCAGTGATTCGTGACGGCTAATGCCGCTGCCCATAATCTTTGCAATTGACCAGCTTAGCGTGCACAACTGGGTTAGTGGTATGGACGGTGACCTATTGTTTGATCATGATTGACCACGAATGCGGCGACATGGCGTAAAAGCGGTACGGATCGATGGCTGAAGCGTATTGAATGACTGAAGGCTCTTCAGGTGGTCAGGCTGCATTTACAAGACTAATAAATAAATTGAGGAAAACGACATGACTATCATGATTATCGGCGCACTTCTGCTGATGCTTGCGCAACTCTGGCTCATCCCCGCGAGTCTCAATATGAAGAATGTGGAGTACCTGCTATCCAGTCGCGATAATCCACCGCCACAGTCCGCACTGCAGGAGCGTACTGCGCGTGCCGGCAACAACCTGCAGGAAAGCATCCCGGCCTTTCTGGCCTTGTGCCTCCTGGCCATGATCCAGCAGGTAGACCTCAGCCAGGCGGCACTGGCCTGGCTGGTACTTCGGGTAATCTATATCCCCTGCTATATGTTTGGCATTAGGTATGTGCGATCTTTGGTTTGGGGCGCGTCCCTGGCATGCCTGATCTATATGGCAGTCCAGCTGGTCTGAGGCCATCTGATCTTCGGGATGATTTGCCGGGGAAAGTAGCAGCCTACTGCAGAATACTCAGCGTGGGAGCAGGTGCTGCGAGTGCCGATTCGAGGACTCTGCCCCCCTGAAAGGACGCTCTAATTGCACAGCGGACTTCATACGACTCACGCTCTACATCATGCCATTTGCCGCCAATTCACTCCTGTAACTCGCTGCCGTGTAATGGCTGTCCTGGTCAGGTTGTACCGGCAGCCCGGGTTTGGCGTTTTGTGCGCGATAGCCATGGCAGCGCCTCCCGAACCAGCGGGCCATCTGTTTTGCCGAATATTATCGAAACCTCGGGATGAGTGCGTGCAGTGAATAGGCCAGGGCTGTGAGCTGAAGGCGCGGGGACGTTCGCAGGCTGGTCGGGTTAACTTGTCAGAACCGAGAATTCCCTAATCACTTGATTTTGTTGATAAATGAGTAATCCGCGGCCCACAGGGGTAGTCGTCTGAAAGCGTCTTTGGGTTACCTTAGGCCTGGCTGGGTTAACTTTTCAAATCCTATATTTCTTCTAATCCCCCACATTTAGTGTTGACTCTTTCCCATAATGGGAATATTTTCCCAAAAGAGCGTTACGTTTTATGACTTAAGACACATAGGTGGTCCTCATGAAGAAACTCTTACCCTCCCTGGCTGGTTTTACCTTCCTGCTTCCCTTGGTCCTGCCCTCAACTGCTGTCTCCGCCGATGACCCTGATGTGAATCGGTTACTCGCGTCCCAGTGTGCTCAATGCCACGGCACCAATGGTTATTCCCGGAGCGAATTCGACGGTATAGCAGGGGAGGAGGCGAAAGATTTGTACGAAGATCTCACGGATATGAAGGGCGAGGACCAACCTGAAAACATTATGGATCACCAGGCGCTGGGATATACCAATGACCAGATCCGCCGCATTGCCAGTTACTACGCCACATTGCCGGAAGGTGAGGAGTCCCGGGAGAGTGAATCAGGCGATAGCCGTTCCTCCGTTCCCACAAGCTCTTCGGTAGAGACCGAGGAAGAAGACGAAAAAGAGGAAGAGGAAGAGGAAGAGGAAGAGGAAGAACATTAGGCGTATCGCCCGAATCTATTCCTCGTCGCCGTTTGAGCGATGCCCTGGATAAAAAGAGGATTTTCACTATGTCGTTAAAAAGACGAACAATTTTGCAGATGATTCCCGCAGCGGCGGCCTTTTCCATGGCGCCTACGCTAAGGTCGCAGATGAGCCACCATGTGGTGGTGGTCGGTGGTGGGTTTGCTGGGGCGACTGTCGCGAAATATATTAAGATGTGGAGTGCCGTTGACCCCCGGCTGGATATTCGGGTGACGCTGGTGGAGCCGCGTATCAAGCACGTGTCCTGCATCATGAGCAACCTGGTGCTCAACGGGCAACTCAAGATCAGGGATCTCTCCTTCGACTATGCAACCTTGCAGACTAAGTACGGTGTTGAGGTGTTGCGCGACCGGGTTCAACGCATCAGTGATGACGGCCCGGAGATCAAGCTGAAGAAAGCCGGCTGGATGGCATACGACAGCCTGGTAGTGGCCACCGGTATAGCGTTCGACGCCATCGAGGGGTTGGATGATCCTCGCAAGACGCCACATGCGTGGATAGCTGGAAGTCAGACCAACCTGCTGCGAGACCAGATCCGCAGGATGCCTTCGCGCGGTACCTTTGTTATGTCTATCCCGGATAAACCCTATCGCTGCCCGCCCGGCCCCTATGAACGAGCCTGCCTGGTGGCGGACATACTGCAGCGCGCCGGAGCGGGGCACAAGGTGATCGTGCTTGATGCCAATAACGGCATCCAGGCGGAGAGGGAGACTTTTACCCGGGCTTTTGCGGAATTGTATGGCGACATTATTGACTATCGCCCCCTGCAAAGGGTTGTTGGTGTAGACCAGTCCAGTAACACTGTTCATACGAAAAAATTGAGCGAAGGTGGGGACGAGATTGGTGATGATGCAGTGCAGGGTGATGTGCTGAATATCATCCCACGCCACGGCGCACCTCGACTGCTGGTTAACTGCGGACTTACCGGCGGGGAACGTTGGGCACCGGTGAATCCCACCACCTACGGTTCCACCCTGGATAATTTCCCAGGGGTCTATGTGATTGGAGACTCCCAGGCGACCGGACAGCCTAAATCCGGCCACATGGCCAATGCGCAGGCCAAGATCTGTGCCGACGCTATCCTGCGCAGAGCGGCGGGTGACCCTCTGGACAGTAATGAGCGGCTGGATAATCTCACCACCAACTCAGCCTGCTACAGTCCGATCAACGCCAGCGAGGCCTCCTGGCTGACGGCGGTGTTCCGTTACAACCGGGAGACAGGCGCCATGGGTCTGGTGCCCGGTTCGCTGGGCGAGGCGCACAACTGGAACTCGGAAAATTATCAGGACATGTTCAGCTGGTCAGAGAATCTATTCGCGGACACCTTCAGGTAGGGTAGTCAGGTTATACCCACCGCCTGGTGAAGAGCAGAATGTTTTGACCCGAGCATAAGTTGGGAATATATTCCCAGCGATGGACAAAACGATGAACCAGGCTTTGAGCTCGGCGGTATTAAAGTTACTGAGGCCACTGGTGAGGATACTACTGCGACACGGAATGGCTTACGGCAGTTTTGCTGAATTGGCCCGCAAAGCCTACGTTGAGGAAGGTTTTGCCCATGTGCAGGGCGCGGGTAAGCGGGCCAGTATATCTGGCGTTTCGGCCCTGACCGGGTTGACCCGCAAGGAAACCAAACGCTTGAGGGAGCTGGATGTGGTGGATGACGAATCCTCCTCCCAACGTTATAACCGTGCCATTCGAGTGGTCAGTGGCTGGATCAGTGATCCCCGCTTCCAGACAGGTGCGGGAGCGCCGGCCGTATTGGCCCTGGAGGGGGAGGGGGGCAGCTTCAGCGCACTCGTGAAGGAGTACAGCGGAGATATTCCGCCGGCCGCCATGCTATCGGTGCTGGAGAGCAGCGGTACTGTCATTGCAGACGATATTGGCGTTACCCTGCACGCCCGAGCCTATCTCCCCTCTGCCACTCCCACTGAGAAGCTCGACATCATGGGCACCGATGTGGCCGAGTTGATCGATAGCATTGGTCACAATCTCAGTGCACCCTCCGGCCAGCGGTATTTTCAGCGCAAGGTATCGAATGTCCTGGTACACCCGGAAGCGGTTCCATTATTCCGGGAGCTTGCAGCCCAAAAATCCCAACGTTTACTTGAGGATTATCACAGCTGGTTGTTGGAGCATGAGGTCGATCCAGAGCAAGAGCCAGGTGTGGACCCCCATTATGTGGCGGTGGGAGTCTACTATTCCGAATATCCCGGTCCCGGGAAGGATTGAATATGCCTACCCCGCCTGTAAGTCGAATTCTGTTACTGCCTTTTCTCGCCTTTCTAAGCGCCTGTGGCGGAGCTGGTGGTGGCGGTATTGCGGCAGCGTCGTCTCCAGGGGGTGGTGGTATCGGTGGCACCGGTTATACGTCATCGGGCACTGTGGACGGGTTTGGTAGCGTGTTTGTCAACGGTGTGGAATTTGAAACAGATGAGGCGAAAATCCTGATCGATGGTGAACCTGTAGGCGAGGATGCCCTGGGTCTAGGCATGGTAGTGGTGGTATCCGGTACGATTAATGATGACGGCGTCACAGGTGATGCCAGCCAGATCGTATTCGATGAGGCTATTGTGGGGCCGGTCGCGACTATAGAGCGCAACCAGGACAACGACAGTATCTTGTTAAGCGTACTAGATGTGGAAATTATTGCTGATCGCACCGGTACAGTGTTTGACGGCACCAGTTTTGAATTGCTCGCGGTTGGCGACCTGGTCGAGATTTCTGGCTTTCCCAATAATTCCGGGCAACTGCGCGCCACGCGTATTGAGAATCAGGGTGACTTCGTCGATGGAGAGAGCAAGGTCGAACTTAAAGGTGTTTTGACGTTGCTTACCAGCAGTCAATTCACGCTTGGGAATACCGTCGTGGACTATAGCAATGCCGAGCTGAGTGATATTCCGGGCGGTACCTTGCAAGAGGGACAGCTGGTTGAAGCGCGTGGCATCCTGGCCGGGGTTATCGTCATTGCCAGTCGGGTGGAACTGGAGGGCAGTGTAGAGGATTCGTTCGATGACAATGAATCCATCAGCGTGGAAGGCACGATTACCGGTTTCGTCAATCGCGGCAGATTCAGGCTCAACGGTGTGCAGGTTGATGCCAGCGATGCCACCCTGCGACCCAGCGGCCTCGTGCTGGGCAACGGTGTCATTGTAGAAGCTGAGGGAACCTGGGATGGCAACGGCCTGCGTGCCGATGCGGTAGAAGCGCGCCGCGGTCGCATAGAAATCGAAGCGTTGGTAGCCGCAGTGGATACGGTTGCCAATACCGTCACCCTCCAGCTGGCGGGCGGGACAGTGGCACTGCAGCTGGATAACAGCACTCTACTGGAGGACGATACTGATGTGGCTACCCTCTTCGCGATTGGTGATATCCGCAGTGGTGACTTCCTGGAGACGGAAGCGATTATGGCAGGCGATGTTCTGACAGCTACCCATGCTGATCGCGATGACAGAGATAGTGACAGGGTGCAGGCCCCGGTTGAAGGTTTCGTGTCAGGCAGCAGTATTACGCTGTTGGGTTTGACCTATGGCACCCAGGGAGCCGAATTTGAAGACAGGAACGACAATCGTTTGACAGCGGAGCAATTCTACAGCGCCCTGGAAGTGGGTATGTTGGTGAAGATCACAGACGAAGAGTCGCCGGACGGTATTGCCGACCACGTTGAGTTCGAGTCGGAAGCCGAACTGGATGGCGGCCCGGAATTTGAGCAAGAACCGGATGACCCTGACGAGCCAAATGAGCCAAATGAGCCAAATGAGCCAAATGAGCCAAATGAGCCAAATGAGCCAAATGAGCCAAATGAGCCAAATGAGCCGGACGAGCCAAATGAGCCGGACGAGCCGGACGAGCCGGACGAGCCGGACGAGCCGGACGAGCCGGACGAGCCGGACGAGCCGGACGAGTCGGACGAGCCGGACGAGGCATGACTTTCAGCCGCGAGTCGATTCGTCTAAGGGGTATCAAATTCGGAGCTGGGTACACTAGAAGACTGAAACGAAACCACCACGGCTATGGCGGTACCTTCTACATTGATGAAGTGGTTGACGTATGCCTAAAGCTACAAGATGTATTCTCCGGAGATCTATCAAGCAGCAGCGACAGAAGAGTGCACAACAAACCTTGCGTCGAGATAGTTGACGATTTCGGATGACTCATACATCCACTCAAAGGCGCCCTCGCTTCCCTCAATCCGCAGGCAGGGCACCTTCAAATCACCACCACCCGCCAGCAATGCTTCCCGGGCGGTGTCGTTGCGCTTCACATCCCGCGTCTCAATCTTCAAACCCTGGGTAACTGTCTGATTCTTCATATAAATTGGCAATTCGCCACCCGCAGGACTCGCACCCTTTTGGTGCCATCGGTATGACCGATTGGTGCGCCACCCGTTACCGGTGCAGGTGTGATTGGGTATGTTCCTGTTAAACAAGCACTTTTTTACAGGGCATTATTGGCACATACCTTGCTCCATATCCTGGACTGAAGCCACACAAGGTCCTCCTGCCACCCATGTCTCCCGATTGGAAGCATTATCCGTTTGCGGATGCATTTGATGAGCTGCTGACACCTGCCGGACGAGCAAGAGCGGGCGCCGGCAAGGCTCTGCAATACCTGCGCACACTGAATGATGGGGAGCTCAGTGCACGTCGTGAGGCCGCGAGCCTGGCCATGCAACTTATGGGCATCACCTTTGCCGTCTATACGGAAGAGGGCGACATAGACCGGGTCTGGCCCTTCGACATCATCCCGCGCATTATCACTGCGAAGGAGTGGCGGGGCACCGACGCTGGACTAAAGCAGCGAGTGCAGGCCCTGAACATGTTCATTGCTGATATTTATGATCGCCAGCAAATCATCAAGGACGGTGTCTTTCCAGTGGAGGTACTCGCGCAATCCGTGAACTTCCGCCCCGAGTGTGTGGGGATCAAGCCCAGGTATGACGTGTGGGCTCATATTTGTGGCAGCGACCTGGTGCGCGACTCATCGGATCCCATGTATGTACTGGAGGACAATCTCCGGGTTCCCTCAGGGGTATCCTATATGCTCGAAAACCGCCTGGTGATGAAGCGGGTTTTTCCAGAACTTTTTGAGGACTACGACATCCTGCCGGTGGATGGATATCCGTCTCGCTTGTTCGGTATGCTGGCGTCGCTGTCGCCTCGGCCTGCCGACCATCCCTGCGTGGTACTGCTCAGCCCGGGAATATACAACTCGGCCTTCTTTGAACACGCTTACCTTGCCCAGCAGATGGGCGTTGAGCTGGTTACCGGCAAGGATCTGCTGGTGGAAGACGATGTGGTCTATATGAAAACAGTGTCAGGCCGGGTGCAGGTGGATGTGATCTACCGCAGGATCGATGACTTGTTCCTGGACCCGACCTTCTTCAATCCGGATTCCCGGATAGGCGTGCCTGGACTCATGCGTTCCTGGGCGAAGGGCAAAGTGGCTATAGCCAACGCGCCTGGGGCGGGTGTTGCAGATGACAAGGTTGTTTATGCGTTTGTGCCTGAAATGATCCGCTACTACCTCGACCAGGAACCTATCCTCAACAACGTGCCCACCTTTCTCTGCATGTACAAGGATCAACGGGATCACGTGCTGAAAAATATAGCCGACATGGTGGTGAAGCCCGCCAACGAGTCAGGCGGGTACGGCATGATGGTGGGGCCGGCCGCGAGCAAAAGAGTGCACAGGGAATTCGCAGCCCTGATCAAGAAAAACCCTCGCAATTACATTGCCCAGCCCACCTTGAAACTATCTACCGTACCGACACTGTGCGATGGCCAGATCGAGCCACGCCATGTGGATCTGCGCCCATTCATCCTGTCGGGGAAAAGCCGTCATGTCACCCGGGGTGGGCTAACCAGGGTTGCGCTGAAGAAAGGCTCCCTGGTCGTCAATTCTTCCCAGGGGGGCGGCAGCAAGGATACCTGGATAGTGGATACAGGGGGGCGCTGAAAGATGCTGCTCTCGAGCCTTGCAGAGCATATTTACTGGTTTGGCCGCTATATCGAGCGCACAGAAAATACTGCGCGTATGATTCTGGTAAACGACAGCCTGTTACTCGACATTCCCGCCCACTGCGACCCAGGGTGGGCGCCTGTCATTCAGATAACAGGGAGTTCGGACACGTTCTATCACCACTACCAGGACGCCAGCGAGCGCAATGTAGTCCGTTACCTCTTAATGGATAGCAAAAAAAATCCAGGCGCGATGATGAACTCGACAGCGCAGGCTCGGGAAAATCTGCGCACCTGTCGCGCGGTGTTTCCCAAGCCGGCATGGGAAGTCGTCAACAACCTGCATAGTTATGTTAAGGAGAACCACACACTCGCTTTGAGTCGCAAGCAGCGTTACGGCTTCCTGCGCCAGGTTATTGACTATTGCCACCTGGTTGTTGGTAAGCTCGCGGTTTCCATAAGTCATGATGACATTTATGAATTCGCCCGCATGGGCTTCAACCTGGAGCGCGCCGATATGACATCGCGCGTTATCGATGTCAGGTCCCAAAGCTTACTGCCGGCGGAAGACGGAGAACTCAGACCCTTCGAGGATATCCAGTGGAAGAGCGTCCTCGATTCACTCGCTGCATGGCAAATGTACCGGCGTGGCGCACACCTGCATATCAGCGGCAAAGAAGTGCTGCGGTTTCTGCTCCAGGACCGTCATTTCCCCCGCTCAATAAGCCATTGCCTGCGCCAGCTGGAGCAGTCCCTCTACGCTCTTGCGGTCGATGATGCGCCGCGCCAGGCCCTGCTTGAAACACAGGGTAAGGTGAGAAATGCCAACGTCAGCCGGCTGGTGGGCTCACAGCTTCACAACTACATCGACGATCTGCAGTGCAATTTCATGGCTATCCACGGGGAGCTCAGTGCACGCTACTTTGAAGGGCGCGATATTTCCTCCAACTCGGGCAACCAACTCCCGGCTAGACAGAGATGATGCAGGCATCAGGTAGTACCAGCCAAAAGTAGACCGAAAAGTGATTGATAACTTAACTCAACGTCCTGGGCCTGCCCTATAAGAGTTCAGCTCGCTAGATCTGAAAAGCGTCTTTTGGCCTCAAGTTACCCGTTCCGAGAATGCTCTGAACAGCAGAATATTTCTCAGGGATTAACCATACAAGTAAGCTCACTGAAATTGATAGGATTGGCGGAGGTCGTGCCCCGCTTTATCGGGTAGGAATACATATAAACGTAACCGGTTTCCGCCAGATATCATTTCCTATGTTGTCTGACTCTACTATCGTTTCAACCTGTCCCTGGCGAGTTCTGGATATCGGTCCAGACAAGCTAAGGAAACTTCTGTGTGTCGGGCCTTTATGGAGGCCGCCCTCCGAATCAATACATGTTATTTCGGACATCATCTTCGATCGCACTTTCGATCATGCTGGTGGTATCTCCATCCAACTTCAGGTGTGCAGATGCCAGCTCCACCAGGGTAGGTGCTCTTTCCTTGGGTTGATAATCAGTCTGCCAAAGCTTCGATCTTCTGAAGGCTTTAGAGCAGTGGCCAAATGCCTCTTCCACCGCAACGATGACAACAAGTTCGGGCAGCGTGCCCCTCACTTCACAGCGTTCTCGTAGTTCCGGATCAGTGCTGACTATTCCCCTACCGTTTACCCGAAGAGTCTCCAGGACGCCGGGAATCATAAAATTAATGCAAGCTGAGGTTGGTTGACAATATTGATGATGCTGTCGAGGCGCTTGTTACCCGGGCGTTCAGGTACTACCAGCGTCTTATCATTCAGGACTTGCACAAACCCAGGGGCATCTCCGCGCCGCCTGAACCCCTCACGAGGAAGCATACTCACCAAGCAATACCCGGCATTCATGCGCCCCACAAATAGTTCGTATTTAACGAAGTAATGTAATTGAATAATCGGCTATTACATATTCAGCGTATATCGTATAAATATTACCAGAATGTGCTTAAGCGCAGCGTCGCGTGCAGGAGATAGCCGTGAAAGAGCAGTTTCAGTCCACCATCGATCGCATCACCCGGTACCTTGGAGAGCTTATATCGGCAGCTCAGTCACCGGCGATGCAGCCTGTCAGAGTAGAGGTCGAGCGCCCACGGAGTAGACGCGCCACTCACAGGGAATGAGACGGCGTCGCTTCTGGATGCTGGCGCTACTGTTCGCAGCCCTTTGGGGTTTGCTGACGGCAGGCGCCACTGGGTCCTGGATAATCGGTGCCCCGGTTATTCTACTTGCAGCGTGGTTTGCCCGGCCGCCGGACCAGCGCGAGGGCGTGACACTTTCCGTGCGCGGCGTTGCCGCATTCCTGCCCTTTTTTGTTTGGGAGTCAGTCCGCGGTGGCGTGGATGTGGCACGCAGAGTATTGGCCCCCT
Organism: uncultured Gammaproteobacteria bacterium; assembly: GCA_963765545.1. Lineage (GTDB taxonomy): Bacteria > Pseudomonadota > Gammaproteobacteria > Pseudomonadales > Halieaceae > JARRPM01. The sequence goes on from CAVXWW010000009.1 coordinate 495,465, forward strand.
CACCGTGTTTGGCGACAGGTTTTCAGGACTATCGTATGTCGCTCTCTGACCCCCGGGCGCAGCTATTGTTTGTCAACACGGTCAGTTTGCTGCCCGGAACGCTGGCAACCGACTTGTATGGCGATATGGTGCGTGTTCATGCTCTGGACGTTAACACTGACATCCGCACGGACCTGGGTCGCCTGGAAGCCGCCGTAGCACGCATGTATTCAGGGGAAGGGTGACTCTGATGCTGGCCTTTCTGTTGTTAGCTGCACTCGTGCTGGTGTTGACTCTACTTATTGGTCTCTATCGCGCTGTGCGCGGACCCAGCCTTGAGGATCGCCTCACCTCTGTTTTGTTGCTGGGCACCGGTGGCGTAGCGCTGCTGTTTATCCTGGCTACCTTGCTGGAGACCAGCGCGCTCATAGATGTAGCGCTGCTGTTAGCGTTACTGGCTGCGGTACTATCCGCTGCGATGACACGGCAGGAGGTGGGCCGTGATTGATATATTTGCGGCGCTGTTTATTTCAGCCGGCCTGGTCTTTTTCGCGGCGGGTAGTATTGGCCTGTTGCGTCTCCCGGATTTGCATTCCCGTTTGCATGCGCTGACCAAAGCGGACAACCTCGGCTTGGGGCTCATTGCCGTGGGCATTGCGATAATGAATGGCAGCCTGATTATGGCGATCAAACTATTGCTGGTCTGGCTATTGGTACTCACCGCCAGCGCGGCCTCGGCACACCTGATTGCGCGGCACGCGTTGCAGTCATCCGACAAGATTGAGCCGCCCTCATGATAAGCATTCTCTGGATTCTTCTTGATATTGCCTTGGCCGGCCTCTTGCTGGGGCTTGGCTGGGCGGCTGTGGCCACCCGCCATTTACAGCGGGGGGTGGTGTTATTCATCGCTCTGGGCTTGTTGTTGACGCTGGTTTGGGCGCGTCTGCAGGCTCCTGACCTTGCGCTTGCCGAGGCGGCCATTGGCGCGGGCATTGCGGGTGCTCTGTTGCTCGCAGCGCTGCGTGATGAAGCTGGTACGGCTATCGAGCCACCAGGCCCCCGGGGTCTGCCTGTGAAATTGATCAATGCGGGGGCTGTCGCTCTATTTCTTATTGTTTGCTGGGGTTTTCTTCACGCGCTGACCATCGGTGATGGCGTCAGGCTGGGGGACATAACCTTCGCAGCGATTCCCGACAGTGGCGTCAGCCACCCTGTCACCGCAGTCCTGCTTAACTTTCGCGCCTACGATACCTTGCTGGAGCTTGCTGTGGTGTTCACGGCTGTATTGGGATTACTAGCGTTGGGGCCGGCGCGGCGTGACTTCCAGCCCGCCCCACCGGTGTTGTCCGGACTCATTCGTGGCCTTGTACCACTGCTGATTATTACTGCGGGTTACCTGCTTTGGGTGGGAGCTCATGCCCCCGGCGGTGCTTTCCAGGCCGGCGCCACGTTGGCCGCAGCAGGTATTTTGCTGCGTCTTGGTGGTGATGGCACTGGCGGTTTGCCAGGCAGTGTCGCTACTCGTTGGTTGCTGATCTTCGGTGTTGCTGTATTTGTGCTGGTGGCTCTATTGGTGATGATTGGAGAACGCGCCGCCCTGCAGTATCCGGTCAGCCTTGCCGGTTCGTTGATTCTGGTGATAGAGGCGGCGGCCACTCTGTCGATCGCCGCTGCCCTGATACTTGCCTATGTGGGTGGATCCCCTCAAGGGTGGGATGCACCTGATTACAGTGATACAGGGGTGGGCGACTGATGCTGGCACAATCCCTTATCTATGGTCTGACGGCGGTTGGCCTGTTTGTTATTGGCTTGCGTGGTGCGCTTTTGCACAGCTCCGCACTGGCGCGCATTCTCGCCATTAACGTCTGCGGTGTCGGTGTTTTTCTGATGTTCGTGGTTGTGGCCTGGCGGGGGCCGTTAGCGGCTCCTGACCCTGTGCCGCATGCCCTGGTCTTGACGGGTATTGTAGTTGCGGTCAGCGCCACGGCCCTGGCGCTGGCCTTGGCGCGTCGTCTGCGCGAGCTGGATGATGAATAATCCGGCTGCCGATATTCTAATATTGCCGGTTGCCATCCCGCTGCTGGCCAGCTTGCTGGCCGTGGTATTTCCACGGCAAGTGAACTTCATCGGCATTACTGGCGCGGCCGCGTCACTGATCGCTGTAGTGGCTCTGGCCTGGCAGGTGGCAACTCATGGCGGGATGAGCCTTTCTCTGGGAGGCTGGGCGCCGGGCCTGGGTATTGCGTTGCGTGCAGACGGACTCAGCGTGGCGATGCTGGTCATGTGTGCGGTGGTAGCTCTAACCATTAGTATCTATGCCAGCGCCTATTTTGATGCTGTGCCCAAACGCGCACGATTCTGGCCGCTTTGGCTGATGTTACTGACGGCGCTGAATGCACTGTTCCTGTCTGGGGATGTGTTTAACATTTATGTAACGCTGGAGCTGATGGGGCTGAGTGCGGTGGCCCTTGGTGCTTTGAGTGGAACGCGGGATGCGTTGGTTGCCGCTATGCGCTACCTGATGGTAGGTCTGATCGGCTCTATGACTTTTCTCGCCGGTGTTGTATTGCTATACGCGGCCTACGGCACACTTGATATCGTTGCTCTGAATGGTCTGGTTGGGGATGAGCCTGCAGGTTGGATAGCGCTCACCCTGATGACCGCGGGTCTGCTGATCAAGTCGGCGCTGTATCCACTGCATTTTTGGCTGCCGCCATCCCATGCCAGCGCGCCTGCGCCGGTGAGTGCTGCGCTTTCTGCTCTGGTGGTGAAAGCGGCTTTCTATCTGATATTGCGACTTTGGCTGGACCTATTCGCCACAGCACTCAATCCCTCCGCGTCCTGGCTGTTGGGTCTGCTGGGTGCTGCGGCGGTGCTGTGGGGTTCCTGGCAGGCCTTGCAGGCTGAGCGATTGAAAGTGCTGGCCGCATATTCGACTGTGGCGCAGTTGGGTTACCTGTTCCTGTTTTTCCCATTGCTGGCAGCCTTGCCCGCAGGGCCGGCACGCGAAACGGCTTTTGGTGCCCTGGTGTTATTGGCGTTGACCCATGGTTTTGCCAAGAGCGCGTTATTTCTGGGGGCGGGGGTGATACAGAAGATTGCCGGGCACGACCGCATAGCCGATCTTGGTGGCACTGCGCGGGCCCTGCCGGTGACCATCTTTGTGTTGTCGCTGTCTGGTATTGCCCTGATTGGTCTGCCGCCCAGTGGCACTTTTCTGGCTAAGTGGATATTGCTCTCCACTGCCATTGAAGTCGGTCAATGGATATGGGTGCCTGTGGTCGCCGCCGGTTCGCTACTGGCAGGTGCCTATATATTTCGCGTGCTTGGCCATGCCTTCGGTCCGGGTGACCGAGAGGGTGCGGCGCTGGCAGGTGGCGGTAGTGAAGAGTTGCCGGCACTGGCGCTGGCGATTATTGCCACCGGCGTATTAGGGCTGGCCGCAGGCGGTTTGTGGGACTTTCTGGCATTCGCGGCGCTGCCGGGAGGCGGCGTGTGACGGGGCTATCGAACTGGCTGTTGGCCGCCATTTTATTGAGCTCTTTTGTGCCTGGGCTGGCGATATTCATGCTGCGTGAGGAAAGTGTGCGGCTGCGCACCACCTTGAACCTGTTTGGCGCCATGGCCAAGTTGGTGCTGGTTGGCGTGATGATTTGGGGCGTGTTCAGCGGACAAGTATTTGAGACCCGCTGGACCCTGGCACCGGGACTGGAACTGGTGCTGCATGCCGATGAGTTGTCGCTGCTGTTTGTCACGCTCTCTACTGTGCTCTGGTTGGTGACGACGGTCTACGCGATCGGTTACCTTGAAAATACTGCTCATCGCAGTCGCTTTTTCGGGTTCTTTAGTCTTTGTGTTACCGCGACTGTAGGCTTGGCGCTCGCCGGCAATCTGTTTACCTTCGTCATTTTCTACGAACTGCTGACGCTGGCCACTTATCCGCTGATCGCGCATAAAGGTACGCCGGAGGCCGTGCGCGGCGCACGCATCTATCTGGCTTACACTCTCGCCGGGGGTGTGGTGTTGCTAATTGGTGCGGTGTGGCTGCGCACCATTGCCGGGCCACTGGAGTTCGTGCAGGGCGGTATTCTGGGTGATATAGAGGGACTGGATCCCTGGGCGCTGCGCTGGATATTCGTGCTGCTCATTGCAGGGCTGGGTGTCAAGGCGGCACTGGTCCCACTCCATGGATGGCTGCCGCAGGCGATGGTGGCGCCAGCGCCGGTGAGTGCGCTTTTGCACGCGGTTGCCGTGGTCAAGGCAGGCGCCTTTGGCATTGTGCGCGTGGTGTATGACGTATTTGGGGTGGAGTTTGTAGCCAGCCTGCATATGCTGCCTCTGTTAGGTGGCTTGGCTGCGTTCACGATTATCTATGGCTCGGTGAAAGCCCTGTCGCAAGATGTACTGAAGAAGCGTCTGGCCTATTCCACCATTAGCCAGGTGTCTTATATCGCCCTGGGTACTGCTATTGTTGGCCCCCTGGCGACAATAGGCGGGGTGGTGCATCTGGTCCATCAGGGCATTATGAAGATTACCCTGTTCTTTGCCGCAGGAAACTACGCTGAGAATTTGGGCGTGCACCGGGTCAGCGAGATGGACGGTATTGGCCGACGAATGCCAGGCACGACGATGGCGTTCACCGTCGGTGCTCTGGGGATGATCGGTATCCCGCCGGTTGCCGGTTTCATCAGCAAGTGGTATCTCAGTTTGGGTGCAATAGAGGCTGGGCAGGCGGCCTGGGTGATACCGGTGCTCATCGGCAGTAGTTTGCTCAATGCCGGGTACTTCCTGCCTATCCTTTATCGCGCCTGGTTCAAGGCGCCGCCGCAGGCCTGGCCAGCGCAGAAGCCCCGTAGCGGACGCCTGGAAATGTCCGGCGCGCTGCTCTGGCCGCCGGTGATTACTGCATTACTGGCACTCGCTGCCGGTTTGCTTGCAGCCGCGCCATACAGTCCTCTGGAATGGACGCAAATAATCGCGATGAAGGAATACCGCTGATGGACGTCGCTCTGTTCGTTGCCGCCGCATTCCTGCCTATAGTGTTGGCCCCATTGAGCGCAATACCGCTCGCACGCTGGTTACCGCTTCTCGCGGTCATACCTGCTCTTGCCGCTGCACTGATGTTGCCTCTGGACATAGAGCTCAAAATATCGTGGCTGCTGCTGGGCGTGCACCTGCAAATGGATGCTATAGGTCAGGTATTCTTGCTGTTCAGCGCGTTGATATGGTTTTTTGCCGCGTTGTTCCTGCTACGAGTGGATCGACAGCAGTCAAACCCGGTGCTGTACCGAGTGTTTTTCCTTGCCGCCATGGGGGGCAACCTGCTGCTGATACTGGCGGCCGACATGATCACGTTTTACGTAGGCTTTGCGCTGATGGGTTTATCTGCCTATCCGTTGGTGTTGCGGCGGTCGCAGCACGCCCGTCACGCCGGGCGTATTTACCTCGCTTTCACTTTGATTGGCGAACTGGCCCTGTTCAGTGCAATGGCCATTCTATTCATCAGCAGCGGGTCGCTGTTGTTCACTGAAATGGCGCAGACACCAGTGCCTCCAGCAGCGATTGCCTTACTGCTGTTTGGTTTCGGCATCAAGGTTGCACTGCCCGGCATACATTCCTGGTTGCCCATGGTTTACAGCACCGCGCCGCTGGTCACCGCTGCCGTACTCAGTGGGCCGATGATGAAAGCAGGCCTGCTGGGCTGGTTGCGGTTCATTCCTGCCGGGCAGCAGGATCTGCAGTTCTGGGGCGAGCTATTAACGGTGCTGGGAGTGCTGGGTATTGTCATGGGTGTTGCCGTCGGATTGTTACAGCGCGACCCAAGAGCGGTGCTGGGTTATTCCAGTATCGCCAAGATGGGGCTGATAAGCGCGCTGTTTGGTCAGGCTATGGCGGCCCCGGTGCTGGCACCAATGTTGATTGTCGCCATTATAGCGTTTGCCATGCACCATCTGCTGGTCAAGTCCTCTCTGTTTCTGGCGCTGATGGAGTTGCAGCACAACGCGCAGCGGTGGGTTCTGCTCACTATCGCACTGCTGGCGATCAGTCTTGTGGGTGCGCCGCTTAGCGGTGGCGCAGCGGTCAAGATATTCCTCAAGGACGCTTTGGGTGGAGAGCTTGTCTGGTTGTTGAGCGTTTCAGCCGTTGGCACCACACTGCTGATGGTCCGTTTTCTGTTTCTGCTGCCAATGCGCTCAGCAGGCAGAATAATGCCTCGCCCGGGGGCGTGGCCATGGTTGCTGTTGTTACCCCTGGCGTTCTGGGGGCCTTTTTTGCCGGGTATGGCTCCCTTGTCGCTCGCGGGCCTTGGGCCGTTGCTGGTCAGCCTGCCTCTGGCTGTTGCAGGGTGGTGGTTGGGCAGCCGCTATCCTGGCCTGGCGTTGCGTATTCCTGCTGGGGATATTGTCCATCCGTTATTACGGCATTTGCCTCGCGGGAGTGCAGGCGCGGAAAAGGCTGAGGAAGCAGCACGGGACTGGAAGAGCGAGTGGCGCAACGTTTGGAGTAGTGTCATGTCTGCGCAAGACAGTTCGATTTCGATGATATTGCCCGGTGTTGTTCTATTGGTGCTTTTCTTACTGTTGCTGGGTAGCCTGATACTGCCGCTGGCGCAATAGAAAGGCCTTCTAGAGAAGCCATTTGCCGTAGACCCACTTAGTTATCCTGTTGGTTAACGGTAGCTGACTACTGATATCATTCGCCAATAACGTATTCGCCATGTATACAGAGGTAAGATAATTGTGATGAGAGCTTTGCCCATGCTGGATGTTGCAGATTTGACATACAGGATGAAGTGACTATCGGCGTTGCCGCAGCCGTCGGGGATGCCGTGTTTCGAACGGAATACCAGACCATCAATCAGTCAAGAACCGAGAATCTCTCGGCCTGGGCTCTCATCTCTCAGGCCGATGTGAATATGAATACGGCAGGTTTTGGCAAGGCCGATATAGAAGCCGCGCGTCGGGCGATCATAATCGATCCAAAGTATGCGCTTGCTTATGCGGTCCTTGGGCGGTCACTTTCGTTGTATACGATGTTTCACACTAACGAGCCACTCGATGGCAATCCCGTAATGGTCGAGGCAGAAGCGATGGTGCGAAAGGCACAAATGCTCGCGCCCAATGATCCAAAGGTGCTAGCCTATCTGGCGATTACCCTTTTGTGGACGGGCCAGCCGGAACTTGCCCTGCCCATTGCGAGACGAGTTCCGCAAATCAGTCCCGGTTACGCTGAAGGGCTCGCTTACTACGGAGACATATTGATTCACAATGGGTTTCCAGCTGGGGGAGTAGCGCCTTTGTTGAAAGCCATTCGGCTGACACCGAACGCGCCGCAGCTTGGTGTCTACAACTTGATGCTGGGAGAAGCCTATATCGGACAGGGTGACTGGACCAATGCAGCAATCTATCTCAGAGAGGCGCTCCGGCGATTCGGTGGCCACAATAGTTTTGTGGAGATGAACCTGGCTGGTGTTGAGCTCCAGATGGGCAGGCGTGATGAAGCGGTAGCATTATTGAAAAGCTCTTACACGGGAAGCGGCAGGATTTCCCTGCAAAGAGGCGAAGCGATAATGAAATTTTATTCAGAGAATGATGGCGGTGAATTTTTTGGCCGTTTGTTTAATGATCTGAACACCGTGCAGAAAGACCTTGAATTGCCAGCGGAGACCCCCTGAAGTCTATCAAGCAGCAGCGACAGAAGAGTGCGCAACAAACCTTGCGTCGAGATAGTTGATGATTTCGGATGATTCGTACATCCACTGAAAACCACCCTCGTCCTCCCCGATCCTGACGCAGGGCACTTTCAAATCGCCGCCACTCGCCAGCAATTTTTCCCGTGCCTCCTCGTTGCGCTTCACATCCCGCGTCTCTATCTTCAAACCCTGGCGTTTCATGACCCGCCTTACCTGCGCGCAGAACCGACAGGCTTGGTATTGGTAAAGAGTCAGGTTTGCCGTCTGTTTCATGTCGCCTCTAATCCTATCTTTTAGTCATCGTGTATACTCCGGGGGAGCGTCTGGTCGCAATTCCAAAAAGGGGGGAATACATGTTTGGAAGAGGGTTACAGTCGACACTTTCAGCTCTCACTTTTCATGGCATGAAGTTAAATGCTGACCTTTATGAGTATTTTTCTCTGCCGGTGATAAGTACCGGCCGTTCCTTTGCCTACTATCGAAAAATATTCTTTGGCAATCGCTCTCAAGGTCAAGTATTGGAGACGCTTGAAGGCAAGCGCGTCGTTGATGTGGGCTGTGGCCTGACACCATACGTATCCGACTCCATGTTCCAGATCTGCCGTAAGCAAGGTATCGATTTTTTTGGTGTTGACCCCAAATTTGCCGATGGCTTCAGGCTGCGCCCACTGGATGTTGCTAAAATCCGCGCTGTGGGAGGACGAGGCAAGATCTCTGTGCAAGCCCCCGGCCTTGAAAAGTGTCTTGGTGCCCATGCGGATGAATTGCCTTTTGACGACGGAAGCATTGATCTGATTCTGTCGAATTTTCTCTTATATGCCTGGATACAGGATGAGACTATCCTGGAGAATATTTACCGCGAGTTTTATCGGGTACTGAATGACGGTGGTGAAGTTCGAATCTACCCGGCACCGGACCTGGTTGTGGGCAGAAGCAGAAATGCCGGCTTGCGGGATGTGATGAAAAAGTTCGCTATCACACAGCGATTTAGCGCAAGATGGCTGAATCTGGCCAAGTATCCACCGGCATACATGATGACCATGAGGAAAAAATAGACTCACTGCGATCCTGGCCGTAATCAGTTGGCACTTCAAGCCGCTGCCGGCAGCCGAAACAGACCGCGATATTGAAAAATTGATCCCTGAACGAGGCATCATATTCACTCGCGAATCAATCCGTCTCCGGCGTATCAAGTCTAGCGCCATCTATACAAGCCGATTGAAACGAAAGCACCGGTGCTATGGCGAAACTACAACCCGGGACAAGTGCGTTTACTGAGTGGAGCAGGGCAGTGGCACAAAAAGCAACATACCAGCGCCACATAGACGGGTTGCGGGCGCTCGCCGTTCTTGCCGTCGTCTTCTATCACTTCGGACAGCCTGCCTTTGGCGGTGGCTACGTTGGCGTTGATGTCTTCTTCGTTATCAGCGGCTACCTGATCAGCGGACTTATCGTGGCGGAGATTACCGAGACAGGCGGCTTTGATTTTGGCCGTTTCTATTCGCGACGGGTGCGACGGCTCTTTCCCGCCATGCTCGTCACGCTGGCTTGCAGTCTGCTATGTGCGCTTATCCTATTTTCACCGGCGCAAATCCAGCGCTTCGGCAACTCTCTCGCTGCCACTGCGCTGTCCGTCTCCAACATCTATTTCTGGTCAGAGGCGGGGTATTTCAACGTCAGCTCAGGCCTCAAGCCGCTGTTGCATACCTGGTCTCTTGCGGTAGAGGAGCAGTTTTACCTGCTCTGGCCCGCGCTGATCTGGTTTCTTTCCCTAGGGAGGTCGCGCAGAGCCAGCGTTTGTGTACTGGTTTTGATCGGCGCGGGTAGCTTGGCCCTCAATCTCGCGTGGATCAGGGGCGAGTTCGATGAGGAAGCCGCTTCGACGATTTTCTATCTGACACCCTTTCGCATTTACGAATTTGCAATAGGTGCACTGGGTATCTATCTCGTACCGCTGCTTCGCCACCGCCCCTGGCTACATGAGGCAGGCATGGCTGCCGGGCTGGCTCTGATCGCCTGGGCCATTTTTAACTTCTCTGACACCACAGTATTCCCTGGCACCGCGGCACTCATCCCCTGCGCTGGCGCCTTGCTAGTCATAGTCAGCGGCAACTCACGCATATTCGGCTGGCTGCTGACAAATCGGGTAGCGGTGAGTTGCGGCCTTATCAGCTACTCCATCTACCTCGTGCACTGGCCATTGCTCGTATTCTATAAGTACCACCTGTTTCGGGAACCGGAACAGGCAGAATACACGATGCTATTCTTAGCGACGCTGCTGCTGTCATATCTGATGTATCGATTCGTCGAAACCAGGTTCCGCAGATCAATTCATGCACCAACTGATTCAACTGGCGATCACCGGGTTCTCGTCGTAAACCTTGGCCTGATGCTGTGTATTTTTGTGGCAGGCACTACTATCGGTCTCGCCAAAGACCAGCGCTGGGGAAAGGGTGACACCCTGTCCTCACGGGCGGTGGAACAGGGTCATGAACGCAGGCTCCAGCCAGCGGCAAGCGGGTGCACAGTGCTGACTCTTGGTGACTCGACACGGTGTCACCTGGAACGCCCCTTCCAGCTCCTGGTGATAGGTAATTCCCATGAAATTGATGCCTATAACGCCTTCCACCAAATCTATGGAAGCGATCCACAGGTGAACCTGATCTCTTTCGGGCAATTCAACAAGTGCCCACTGGAATTTGGTCCGGACGGGCCCGCTTCACCTGTCGCCATTCGGGACTGCGATCGGCGCTTAGCCATACTGCGAGATGCGGCCTTTGTGCGATCCCTTGATGCCATGGTACTAGGCCTCAACAATCCTTTTGGAGACCAGCTGCTCATAGGAAATAAACGCCCGGTCTGGCGAGTCATTCACCACCTGAGGGCACTCAATCCGGATCTGCCGCTGGTGGTTATGGGTAGCTACATCAACACTGTTCGCGACTGCACCGAACTGTACAACCGTTTTCACAGCTTTGATGCCTGCAAAAATCGTGAGTTTCTCGACACTACCGGCTATGGAGAGAGACAGTCCTCGACGCTACCCGAGGCAGGTGCAACAGACTACCTGTACATAGACAAGATGTGGCTGCTCTGTCCTTCTGGAGACCTGGACTCCTGCGTCATGCAGGCCAATGGAGAGCCTGCCTTTTACGATAGCGGCCACCTCTCACTGGGATTCTCCCGATATCTGGGTGAACGCATCCATCAGGCCTATGGAAAAGAACTGACTAACATGGGATTCCCAAACGCGGCAGAAAACGCCAGATAGTCAGCTGGGAATTACATGGCTGGGAACGGCTACCGCTGACAGGGCAATAGACTAAGCTCAAGTCCCGACCCTAATCGCAACCACCTACACTCAGCGACTGTCAGCGCTTGCCCATCGGAATGCGGTGCAAGCATCACTCAGGAAAAGGAAATATTATGTCTTCGAGATTTTATAGTGCCCTGGACGGCGGTGGCGGCTGCTGGGATGCGTTTACCTGCATCGGCTCGCCCCTCTCCAACCGGTCGACCTATACCGTCGAGCTTGACGAGACATCGGAGGGGCTGGCCTCTTCCCAGGGAGTGTTTGACAGCAGCAACAAGGATAATCCGTACAGCAACTACACCAAGGTGTTTATCCCCTATTGCAGCGGCGACATCCACTGGGGCTCGAGGGATACCGAATACGCCTTGCCGATTTCGCCAGATGCAGCTGTGAAATGGACCATCAAGCATCGCGGCACAGATAACGTCCTGGCCGTGTTGCAGTGGCTCAAGGACAACGGCCGCCAGCAGTATCGCATAGATTTCGGCCGCGCCGAGGACGTGACTGTCACAGGCCTCAGCGCGGGTGCTTACGGGGCCACGCTGGCGTATCCCTACGTCGCCGACCTGACCACTCGCGCGCGACTCAACCTGATTTCGGACGGCGCGATCGGTGTTCAGAGCCTGCCATTTTATAAGCAGGCGGTCTACAATGAAGACGCCACCGGTTCAGAAAGCTGGGGGGTAGTCAACAACCTCCCTCCCTTCGTGCCAGGGTTGGACGAAGGCTTTCTTCAGCGCATCGGCCAGGGTAATCCCAGTAACCTGACGTCTGAGCTCTTGAGCCTGCTATCTGCATATACCCCAGACGCAAATCTCGCTGCGCTGACCCACGATCTCGATGCAGTGCAGGTCTCATTCTATGCACTGCAGACCGGTCAGTTCGATTCGGAGGGTAACCCGACGCAGAAGGCCTTCGCCGAGTGGAATGCGCAGCCGCGGCCTCGTCGTTTACAGTTGGGTACTAATGTAATGGACCAGCCCCACCCAAATTAACTGCCCAAGGGGATGCGAAAGTTCAAATCAGTCGGTAAGACACTAGAGTTTCCGGGTGCTCATGCCTCTGTCTGCCCCCAATTGCCACTGCTATCATGCACCAACTGCGAATTCACAGGGTAGATCAGCTAAGAGGAGTCCATCCTATCGCTATATACACAGAGGGTACATAACAGTGATAAAGGCCTTGCCCGTGCTGGATGTTGCAGAGTTTGGGGACAGCGGCTGGTATCCTGCGCTCGATCAAGCCTGTACTGAGTGGGGTTGTTTCCAGATCGTCCGGCACGGCATCGATGTCTCGCTGATGACGGCAACCCTCCAGCAGATGCGGCAGTTCTTCTCCCTCCCGAGAAACGAAAAACTTGCTATCGAGCGGACGCGGGATAATGCCTGGGGTTTCTTCGATCGGGAATTGACCAAGAACGTACGGGACTGGAAGGAAATATTCGATTTCGGGCCTGTGGCCGAGGAGGGCCCCATGGCGGGGAGCGTTCCCCAGTGGCCGACCGGCCTGCCCGGATTCCAGGCGGTGATCGAATCGTTCTATGGCGCAGTGCAAGGGGTGGCCGAAGGTATACTCGCCGGTATCAGCAGTAATCTGGGGATGGCGCCGAACCACCTGGGCACCTGTTTCGGTGCGAGTCATACCAGCTTTCTGCGGCTCAACTATTATCCCTTGTGCGCATCCGCCGGGGAACACCTGGGAATCAGCCAGCACACGGACGCCGGCGCCTTAACCGTGCTGCTGGCCGACAGCGAACCTGGCTTGCAGTTCTTCCACGGTGGCGAATGGCATACGGTGGCGCCCAATCCCGAGGCGCTGACGATCAACATCGGCGATATCGTCCAGGTCTGGTCGAATGACCGCTACACTGCGCCACTGCATCGTGTGCTGGCAAACGCGGAGGCGGAACGATTCAGTGCGCCGTTCTTTTACAACCCCGATTACAGGGTCGACTACGCGCCACTACCCGGAGTGGTCTCCAGGGATGCACCCGCCCGCTATCGGGCCATCAACTGGGGCGAATTCCGGGCCGGCCGGGCGGCGGGCGATTACGCCAACCTTGGTGAGGAAATCCAGATCGACCACTTCCGCTGCTGAGGGTGCTTTTCAGGTACCTAGAATCGCCAGGGCCATGTGGGAACCTTGTGTATCCCAGCTTTGACGCAGAGAGCAGCAGCCTCATACAGTTACCCGTAGGATTTCGCCATGGAAGCCAGCGGTGACACATCCAATCCGTGGTTGGGGATGGGATAGCGCAGACCATTCCTGTTCAGTGCCTCCAGCCCTTCGACTACGCCTGGTAGATAGCTGGGAGGCAAAGCGATAAGCAGTTCGTCATCCTGCACACCACCGAATTTCCTCTCTGCATAGCAGGGAATCGATACCGAGGGCTCTCCTGTAGACAGGGCCCGTCCCCAGGAATCAGCACAGGAACTCTCTCCCACCACGCTAAACACGCAGGGCCGGTAGTTCTTCCACTGCAGGCCGTTGATCAGCGTAATCATTTGCCCTGGAGTGGCGTAAATCAGGCAGATATCAGGATTGCCGATGCGCCCGGAGGTCAGTGGCGAGACGACCAGGGCTTCATAGTCCCCATGGGAGGCACAGTGCATGGCCTGCTGGTGTGCGGCACTGTCTTCCAGAGTCCCGTACCACACGCCGTTGAAGTTCTTTCCACTGAGAAACTCCTCATCTCGCGGTGACAGGCCCACCACGGCGCCGCACTGGGCCCCAACCAGGTCGTCCATGGTGACCCCGAGGGTATAGCCCAGCCAGCGGCTCTGGCCTACGATCTGGTCTGTGGTCAGCTTCAGTTCCGCTGGGACCCGCCGTAGCCGATCGATGGAGCCCAGTTCCGAAGCCTTGCGCAGACGTTTCATGCCGATTGGCATAGCTTTGAGTTTCAGGCAGGTTTGCAGGCCCTGTACCAGGCCGGGATAATCGTATATCCGGTCGTCCGACCAGCAGTTCGTATGAGGTGGCATCACATGGACTCCGTTGGCTTGTTATCGAGAGCCATCATAAAGCCACTGTCAGGCAAGATCCACGCTGTCCCCGGTGAGCTCGTATCGCAGGCAGCCCTTCGCGGGCTATCTCCAAGCCAAAAGGGATAGTGCTGCAGCCAAGCGGTTCTTCAGAGTTTTATTGCGGAACCATGTAAGCGAGCCCAGAAAGATCGTAACCGACAAACATCGAAGCTATCCAGTCGCCCGGCGTTGCTTAATCCCTGAGGCGATTCACGTCACTGATCGGGATGCCAATAACCGGGCGGAGCAGTCTCACGAAGCGGCCATGGTAAGGGAGTGGAGAATAATTGGTCCGGCATCCCGGCGAATTTAATTCATGGGGCAGGCCCAATGGTTTGTAACAGCTTATGCTGCTTTCAGTAATCTATTCAACCTGGGACGGTATCTGGTCCGGGCTCAGCATTATCAGAATATCAGGAACAGTGCGTTCGCTGAATGTAGCAGGGTTGTTGCTTGAAAATCAGGGCCGGATTACGGTGGTTTCTAAAAGTTAACTTGCCGATACCAAAAGATCGTCCATGTAGGTATATTGAAAGAGCGCGGCCTGGTAGGTTCGGCGGCAAACATGACACCGGCGCAAATTGAGAATATACAGCTTTATCTTATCAAGCGCGCCAATGAGGACAGGGTTCTGGAACTTCAGGCTACAAGGAACGCCAATCGTTAGCAGGCGGCAAAGGGAATACAAATGATTAAAAGACCAGTCACCATGCTCTTCATGCTTGCCGCTACCATGCAGGCATTCTCACAGGCACCAATGGAACAACAGCCATGGAATGTGCCGCAGGGATGGAGCTATGTACTCAATATCGGGCCACCCGAGATATACCAATTCGGCAACAGCACCCAGGCCGGCAAGACCATGGAAATCTACACCCATCGCAACGCAGGCATTCTGGCCAGGGATGTTTCCCTGGAAAACGATGACGATGTCACCATCAGCTGGGAGTGGCAAGTAGACAACTTGCCGTCAGAGGTCACAGAGGAAATTGCCGACACACATGATTACCTCAGCGTGGCGGTGCTTTTTGATAATGGCCAGGACATCAGTTATGTGTGGAGTTCCGGCCTGGAGGAAGGCACGGTCTTTCGCTGTCCGCTGCCGGATTGGGCCGACAAGGAAACTCATCTGGTCATTCGCTCCGATCCCAGCGAAATAGGGGAGTGGCTGAGTGAGAAGCGCAACCTTAAAGCCGACTACGCTCGCTACATTGGAGGTGAGATGCCCTCCTCTATCACCCAGGTCTGGCTGATTTCCAATAGCATCTTCCAGGGCGGTGTTGGTAAAGCCCGTGTCGCCAATATTTCCATAGGCAGTGACAAGCAACGCGAAAAAGTACTGTAGTCTTCTTTTTGCGGTGAGGGTATTGCCAAGGAAAATAGCCGAGATTGGTAAACTCGGCCCATGAATACTGACTAACGGCACCGCCTCCCTCTCGAAATCACCTCGGACATGGTGACACCTTCTACATTCCTCAGTCGTTGCATGTCCTGACCGGTGCACAAATAACCGTGCTGAGCAGAGCCACGAAGCGACATCACGGCCAGCCTTTACGGACCGTGTGTGCGGTAAGCACGCGGCGCCGCACCCGTCCATCGCCTGAACGCCTTGCGGAAGTTCGATGGGTCGGCAATGCCCACTCGGGGGCCGATTTCCTCGACCGGCAGGCGGGTGGAGGACAGGAACTGGATTGCCACGGAAGCGCGTACATCATCCAGTAGCCCCTGGAATGTGGCTTTTTCCTCTGCCAGCCGCCGATAGAGTGAGCGCCTGGACAAGCCCAGCTCTCGCGCAACTTCAGCCGCCACCGGCTGCTCGCGAATCTTGCCGAGCAGAATCAGGCGTATCTCCCGCTGCAGTCGTGTCTGGCCCTTGCCTGAGCTGAGCACGCGCTCGCAAAAATCGCTGCACAGGGTTGCCAAAAGGCGGCTGGCATTGGGGCAGGGCAGGCTCAGGCAGGCGGCATCGAAATGCCACTCCATCACATCGGCCTTAAAATGCAGATCGCACTTGAACTTCTCTCGCAGTGCTTCGGCATGTGACGGTTGTGGATAGGGGAAGTACATCGCTGTACTTGGAAAACGCTGGCCCATGATGAGATAGAGCAGGGTTGTCATGGAACTGCGCCAGAATTCCGCCGCGAAGGGCAGGATGGGACCGAGCGCGAGCGGATTCTGCGAGACAAAAACGGCGGTGTCGCCCCGAATTTCATGGGTAATATTGAGCACCGGTCCGGCGAATTCGATTTGCGAAAATCCGAAATGCAGGCAGTCACTCAAGGTGTCACTGCTGGCCATGCCGTAGCCGTAAAGCCCGAAATCGCTGATGGTCTGGCGGCTGCCTGCGCGCAGGGCGGTATCGCTGCGGCGCGCCAGGCGCCAGGCGTTGCGAATGACCATGACGCGCTGGGCCTGGGCGGGCGGGAAGTCTGGCCGGTCAAACCAGGCTTGGCTCATCCCGGTGTCCTGCAGCAGGTCAGCAGTACTGACGCCCTGTTCGAGCAATTCGTCGCGCAGCGCGCGCAAGCCCATGGTTGACCCGGACGCATTCAGCACGGGTACCGGTAGAACGGCTGACAAGGAATCAGATGGCACGATATCACCCTATAAGTGGCACGATAACACCTTTATAGCCGACCTGAATTCATTATGATAGCTTTTGCGCTGTCGATCCGGCTTTGCTGGTCACTCGTTCATTTAATGTCGATCTGAGGAGGTCTCGTGTCCACATCTGATCCTTGCTCCTGTGTAGTTGATTCCGGTCTGGCTGTGGTTACCCTGCACCACGCCCCCCATAACCTGCTGGGTCCCGCACTCATGCAATCGCTGCTGGATGCGCTGGAGCAGGCAAGGGCCGCCGATGCCCGCGCAGTTCTGCTCAAAAGTGGCCTCCGGCACTTTTCCGGGGGAGCCGACCTGTCCCTGTTCGAGGCTGCGACCGGAGGCGATGAGGGGCTCGCCGTGTCGCCGGTACAATTTCTCTCGGCGCTGGAGGCATTTCCCCTGCCGATCGTCGCCTGCGTGCACGGCGTGTGCGTCGGCGGCGGCTTCGAGCTGGCCCTGGCATGCGATTTCATCATCGCCGGGCGCAGCGCCAAGCTGGGTTCGGTGGAGGTGACACTGGGTATCAACCCGCTGATGGGTGCGGTTCAGCGCCAGGTGGCGCGGTGCGGGGCCATGCGCGCGAAGGAGATCTCCATGCTGGGGCGCCGTTACGATGCCGAGACCCTCGAGCGCTGGAACCTGATCAACCGGGTAGTGGATGATGAACACCTCGAGGAAGCGGCACTGGCAGTGGCCACTGAACTCGCCAACGGTCCGACCCTGGCCCACCAGATCACCAAGCAGCTGGCCCGGCTGGCCGAGGACGGAGGAGTTGCCGCAGCGGATCGGGAGATGGAGCGGCTGCAGCAGGCACTCTGGAACTCCGAGGATCTGAAAATAGGCCTGGAGTCACTGCAGAAAAACGGCCCAGGCCACGCGAAGTTCGTGGGGCGCTGAGCGGTGACTGCGCCGCTCCAGGGGGTCCGGGTCGTCGATTTCTCACGCGTACTTGCCGGCCCGCTGTGCGGGCGAACGCTGCAGGACCTTGGCGCTCAGGTGGTCAAGATCGAGCGGCCAGGTGCGGATGTTTCCAGGTTCGCCGCACCGGTCAATCCCAATGGCGTATCGGGATATTACGCCCAGCAGAATGCCGGCAAACGCAACATCTGCATCAACCTTCATGTGCCCGAGGCCCGGGAGATCGCACTCGAGCTGTGCGACCAGGCGGATATCCTTGTCGAGAATTTCCGCCCCGGTACGCTCGCCAGTTTCGGTCTCGATTACGAGACCCTGGCGCGCCGCAATCCCGGGCTGATCTACGTGGCAATTTCAGGCTACGGGCAAGCCGGGCCATGGCGCGGCCGCATGGCATACGCACCGACTGTGCAGGCGGAAGCGGGCTTTACCCATCACTCCCTGCGTCACTTTGGCGTCGCTGGATGCACAGTTTGACGAAGGCAAGATTGCTATCGGCGAAGTGCGTCCGCTGGAAGCGATTGCTGACAGCGAGTGGGCCGACTACTGGGGAGCCACGCTAAACGTCGACGACCGCAACGGCGGTGAGTTTCGGCTTCCCGGCAGGCCCTGGAAATTTTCTGGTGCAGACTGTCCGATGCCGGAAGGGCCGGCAATGCAGGGAGAGCACAACCGCCAGATCTGTCAGGAGCTCGGCATGGAGTCTGCGCGGATCGACGCACTGGAAGCGAGTGGGGCACTGGTGGGAAACAACGCGGAGAAAGTGATCGCCAGCGTGCTCGGGGCAGGCGGCAACTCCAACACGTGAGCTTTCAGTTCGGATAAACCGGAAGTCCTGAATAGGGTATTGCCAGATAAACTCTCCGAAATTGCTAATATCGGCGGAGAGCCTGAGAATCATAAGCCGCCTCCCCCGGGCCGGAATGTCCATAATCTATGGTGGGCTCACCCCGGACACCAAGAGGAGACGACCGATGACACTTTACGGCGGAATAGACCTGCACAGCAACAATGTGATGATTTCGATTATTGACGCCCAGGATCACCTGGTATTTGAAAGGCGGCTGGCCAACAACCTATCGAGTATCCAGTCTCACCTGGATCCCTATCGCTCGAGGCTTGATGGGCTTGTGGTCGAATCGACCTACAACTGGTATTGGTTGGTAGATGGCTTGGCTGAACAAGGATATGACGTCCACCTTGCCAACACAACGGCCATCCAGCAGTACAGCGGGATCAAGTATACCGACGATGCGTCGGATGCCCGTTATCTGGCGCAACTGCTGCGCTTGGGTATCCTGCCCGAAGGGTACATCTACCCGCCGGAACAGCGGTCGATTAGAGACCTGTTCCGACGTCGGTTGCTACTGGTTCGCCAGCGTACCATGCAGCACCATAGCCTTCAGAGCCTGATTGCCCGCCACAGCGGCATCCGTCTGAGCGCCCAACAGGTTAAGCAACTCAAATCCGGTGACCTGAAGGCGTACTTCCGCTATCCAGCCAGCCTGGAGACGGCGCGGCTACTGCACCGCCAAATGGCACAGCTATCGCAGGCCATCGACCAGATCGAAAAGGGAGTTGGCGCGCAATGCCAGGAATCGGCTGATTATGACCTGATCACGAGCATACCGGGCGTGGGAGCTATCCTCGGTAAGAGCATTCTACTGGAAACCGGACCCATCGAGCGGTTTCCCGCGGTGGGCAATTATGTGTCCTACGCGCGCTGTACACCGACGGCAAGAATCAGCAATGGCAAACAGAAGGGCCAGGGGAACCGCAAAAATGGCAATCGGTATCTGGCGATGGCGTTTGTTGAAGCGGCGCATTATGCGGCTATCTGGGATCCGACGATCAAGCGTTTTTACCAACGTCGGCAACGGCGGGTCCATACGATGGTGGCGAAGAAAACCGTGGCGAACAAGCTGGCCAGAGCCTGTTACCACATGTTGAAGCGGCAGGAGCGATTTGATGTAAAACGCGCATTCTCATAACGGTTTAACAGGGTGCCGAGATCGAAGCGGGGTTGACGACAAGTCCACGGAGTCTGAGTATCCGGCACCCTGTACCTGTTAATGCGCAAGGTTTTTTGGGAAGTGCCCTCCAGTCGAGCCCACGTGAGGCTGACTGCGAGTCCGGAACCTGAATCTAATTGGCCGGCTGGGGGTACCAACGATTTTATGGGGCGGCGACGCCGCCAGGGGCTGCCCGGTGATGGCCCATGGCCAAAGGAACAGCCTTGATCCTGATAGGTGACTGAAGCACTTCACAGAAGTAGCTCAACGGTAAAAGTTGGGAGCACCCACCAGGAGCCTTGCAACAACAAGGGAATAAAGATCCCGGGGGAGTTATTGTCCTATTGACACCGAGCGGCTTATAGGTGCCCCGCTTTATCGGGCATCAATTCCTGCAAGCGGCATCACCTTCAGCCATGACTGCAGCCGCCTATGGTGTATCAAGTTTGGAGACATTTGTGCTCTCCGATTGAGACGAAAGCACCAAGGATATGGCGACATCTTCTACATTGATGATGTTTTGGGAAGCTTTCAGCAACGGCATTTGCGTGTTGGTCCTTGCCATCTTTTTCCTCGACTGGTTGAAAAATCTCGATGATCATTTCTATCTGGATGGCGCCTGGTAAGGATCCGATGCATTTTCAACTGCGTATATTGTGTTCGGGGCACGGTAGGCACTGGCAACCCAGCCAACTATAATCTGGAATTGACGTGGCGTTGACTCAAGGCAGCCGTGCAATTAAAGAGAGAGGCCAAAATCGTCCAAATCCTGTGATAGCTATATTACTCATACTACTGCTGCTGGCCGCTGTCGCGTTACCCGGACTCTGGGTGAAGCGAGTGCTTAAGAAATATAGCGAGCCACCTGATCGTTATCGTGCGCAGGGCACCGGTGCGCAGTTGGCTCGACACCTGCTGGATCGTTTTGAACTGCAGGAAGTGGCCGTTGAAATAACGCCTGCTGGTGATCATTACGATCCGCAAGCGAAGGCTGTGAGGCTGACACAAGACAAATATGATGGCTGTTCACTCACCGCAATTACGGTGGCCGCGCACGAGGTAGGACACGCCATACAGGATTCCCGTGACGAGCCGCTGTTTATCAATCGGGGGCGTCTGGCGCTGCTCGCCGCTCGGGCGCAAAAATTCGGCAGCCTTTTTATGATCGCTGCACCGGTGGTTATGCTGATCACACGGGCGCCCGGTATGACCTTCTTATTTCTGGCGATCGCTATTGGGTCCATGCTGCTAGGCACAATGGTTCACCTTATAACGCTGCCCGTAGAGTTTGATGCCAGCTTCAACAAGGCCTTGCCCATTTTGCAATCCGGGCAATACCTGCATGAAGGTGACTTGCCCCACGCAAACCGGATCCTGAGAGCCGCCGCCCTGACGTATGTCGCCGCTTCCCTGGCAAGCCTGCTCAACCTGGGGCGGTGGCTTGCAGTATTGCGCAGGTAAGGAAATCCCGGGGCACGCAATTTAGTATTTATGCGAGGTCTCCCATGCTGCTGGCTACAATCTGTTCAACCTTGGTCGCCATCTGTGGGCGCACAGTGTTATCGTGATCTCAGGGCCAGTGCGTTTAGCGAGTGGAGCAGGGCTGTGGTATGAAGCGTCGGCGCTCGCTTTTTTGATTCTTCAGAAGTTAAGTTGCGAATGCCTGGCGCCGCTAATACACAGTGGCCGTACCTTGCTTTCCCGGCCGGAAAAGCTTGTCATACCCTTGGGTTTCACAACGACGGCGCCTGGATACAGGAATTTACCCGCGGGGGAGAGGGTGCCCGTAGGCTGGTCGTAGCTCCGGTTGTCATTGGTAAAAATAGTCTCCGGGGCACGCAGGGCGAAGTTTTCGCTTTCATTACGTATGCTACTGTTGCCCGTGCCAACCATTTCTTCGTACTCCAGTGACGATGCCCAGCGAGCATCCGTGGCGCCATAGCTGTCCTGGCACACCTGGTTCATCCTTACGGTATCCTGGAGAGGCACTTTCTCATTACCCGGCCCAAGCCAGTCAAGTGCCTGGGCTTGACCAGCCCACAGCGGTGCTGCGATCCACAGTATTACCAGGGTTTTTCGATATTTCATGATCAGTCTCGTTGCCCGGCGAAGGCAGGTGCTAAAAGAGGCAACCAAATTCTGGTCCCGCAAGTGCAATGATCGCCTAAATGCGCAGGGATTGGAAACCTCTGGCACAGCGATACAAGGTGGGGGGACCAAGAACCCTGGTTCAAAGGATGAAGCCTGACCGGCAAGTGCATGTAACCTCGCACGAAGTTCGAACGCACCCGCTCCGGCTCGTCCAGGACTTCAACCCAGCTAAAACGCCGCATGATTTCCTCCCGCAGGATGCGCAACTGCATCTCTGCCAGTCGGTTGCCCATACAGCGGTGAATGCCAAAGCCGAAGGAGACGTGATGGCGCGGGTTCTCCCGATCGATAATGAACTGATCGGCGTTATCTATGGCGCTCTCATCGTGATTGCCGGAGAGGTACCACATCACCACCTTGTCGCCCTTGCGTATCTGCTTACCCTTGAACTCAATATCGCGGTTGGCAGTGCGGCGCATATGGGCGAGGGGCGTCTGCCAGC
The DNA here is from genome assembly GCA_963765545.1 of uncultured Gammaproteobacteria bacterium. Classification (GTDB taxonomy): domain Bacteria; phylum Pseudomonadota; class Gammaproteobacteria; order Pseudomonadales; family Halieaceae; genus JARRPM01. The sequence continues at coordinate 517,600 of CAVXWW010000009.1, forward strand.
GGATGATCTCCGGCACCATGCCGGGAATCAGGCCGGGATTAGCCCGCAATTTGTCGTATTCGGCGGGGTTCTGGTTCAGGGCCAGCACCCCGCCGCTGATAGAGTTGCGGGTGGTGTCGTTGCCGCCGATGATCAACAGCAGCAGAGTGCCCAGAAATTCGTTGCGATTTTCCACCAGGTCAGCCGTATTGGGGTCGCGCTGCAACAGGGAAATCAAGTCAAAGCCCGCTTCCCGGCCCTTGCGCTCGCCCCAGAGTTCGGTAAAAGCGGCCACGCATTCATCCAACCCCTGCTCGCGTTCCTCGGTGCTCACGTTACCTCCGGCTATCTCGGGTGAGCCCACCCCGATGTCTGACCAGTAGGTAAGTTTTTGGCGCTGCTCAAACGGAAAGTCGAACAGGGTTGCCAGCATCTGGGTAGTGAGGTTGATGGATACACGTTCCACCCAGTCGAAGTTCTCCCCGATTGGCAGGCCGTCCAGTATCTCCACCACCCGGCTGCGTATCAGGCCCTCCATTGCGGCCAGATTTTGCGGCGCCACCACCGGCTGGGCCGCTCGCCTGTGTAAATCGTGCTTGGGAGGATCCATGGTAATGAAGCTTCGCAGAGGCCCCTCTCCCGCTAAAGGATCTCCAATGACGATGGCGGGTTAGGAAGAGAAAACCCCGTGATCGCTTTCGACCGCAACGATGTCCTCAATACGGGTGATGGACCAGAACGGGCCAAAAGGGCTAGTTGCCTGGTAGTGCAAAGGATCTTCGTGCCGCAACCGAGCAAAGAAGGGTCGCCAGGCGTCCTGCTCGAGCAAACGGGGGTCGCTGACATCAATTTCGTCCAGCGGCATGGTTAGCGCGTCGGGTAACTCTAAGGCCTCGTTCATCTTATTATTCCTCTGGTTGGTGCTGACGAGTTAAACGCCGTAATTGGTCGAATCGGGTTATGAATACCTAATAGCGCCGCAGATTACCGTCGGATAGTATCAGTTATGCTGTCTGGATTTACTACCGCTTCAACTCGAGTCATCGCGATATCGAAGACCTTCTGGCTGAACGGGGCATCACTTTCAGTCGTGAGTCTATCCGTCTCTGGTACCCCAAGCACTCGCTGCGCTCATGGGGCAGGCTCTGTACTAATTCGTAGCTGGACATGCTGCTGCCCATCGGCTTCTGGATTATGCGGCTGGCAATTTCAGGGATAGCAGCTATGATTTTGTTGTCCGGGACAAGCCGGGTAATCGAATTGACAAGAGAAAGGCATAGTGGCGGACTGGATTTATGATCTTCCCATTAAGACGCTCGCAATCTGGGTCGCTATCGTATTTGTCGGTTATTGCTGGTTGGGTGGCACGCTGTTACGGCCCATCCTGCGCCCGTTTGTGCGCTCACGCGAAGGTGGCAATGAAATCGTGGGTTATGTGCTATCGTCATTCGGCGTCTTCTACGGCTTGTTACTCGGGCTCATAGCGGTTGCAGCCTACCAGAATTTCACTCGTGTCCAGTCCAATATCGTTCAGGAGGTCTCCTCGCTGGAAACCCTGTATGAGGGCGTCTCGACATTTCCTGAACCGCACGGTCAGAACCTGAGCTGGTTGCTCCGTGATTATTGCCGATGGGTGATAAAGTATGGCTGGCCCGAGTACGAGAAGGGCAGGATTCCGGAGCAGGGGGCAACAAAACTCAAGGCGTTCCAGGAGCGAATGCTGGTATTCGAGCCTGGGTCCAAAACCGAGGAACTGATCTTTGCCCAGACGCTCCACCAGTTCAATGTGTTTCTGGACAAGCAGCGGGTGCGCGAACAATCGGTAACCACAGGCATTCCTGCCATTATGTGGTTTGTCGTTATTGTCGGCGCGATTCTGAATATTGCGCTATTCTGGCTGTTCGACATACGCTACATCACCATGCTCTTCCTTGGCGGCGTCCTGTCATTTTTCCTCGGCGTAATGATACTTTTGATCGCGGTGATGGATAATCCTTTCCGAGGTGCAGTCAGCATTTCGCCGGAGCCTTTCGAGCAACTGTATTGGCAAAGAATGCGGGACTGAAAGTCGATGGCCAGCTTTGAGGTGCATGAAGTAGAGGGCGTTCACTATGTCGATATGACGCTCAATGACGAGACCGTCCGGGCTGAAGCAGGCGCATTGTCGTATCTGACCGGCGATATCCGGGTTCACTCCAGGCTGATTCCTTCGATTCCATCGGCTATCAAGTCGGTCTTGGCGCTTCAGGCGATATACAGGCCAACCTATGCCGGTACGGGTGTCGTCACCCTGCTTTCGTCCCTTGGTGGCTTCCACATTATGGATCTCAACGATGAAAACTGGATTCTGGAGCGCGGCACCTACTGGGCGTCAGAAGGCAGCGTGGACGTTAGTTTTCATCGGGTTGATTTCTGGACAGCGTATCGCGCTCGGGAGCCGTTTATCTATTTGCAGACCAGGGTTAAAGGCAGCGGCAAGGTCGCGGTCCGCACACGCGGGCCCATCCAGGAACTGACGCTGGTGGAGGGCCAGAAAGTAGCGGTCGATGGCAAGAGCGTGATCGGCTGGAGTTCGGATGTGCGGTTCAGAGTTCGCAGGGCAACCGACAATTTTTTAGGCAAGTTCACCTCTGGTCAGGGACGGTTACGCGTATTTTTCGGTCCCGGACGGGTTCTCCTCAATCCCGCACCGCACTGGCGGTATCGGCTGTTTGCGGATGGTGAAGATGATAAGCCTTTTATTCCCTGGCAGGAGTAGATTGGAGCACAACTCCGCCTTTAAAAATGGACTGAGCGATCGGGATATACACAGCAGAATGACAAACAACAATCATAAATATACCCGCCGGGAAATATTGAATCGCGGTGCAGCCGGGATCGGGTTGGCTGCGATGGCGCCACTTGCCCCGCTTATGCTGACCGGCTGCGACAGCCGGACACCTGAACTGGACCCGGTCAAGGTTGGAATCCTGCACTCGCAAACAGGTACCATGGCGATCAGCGAAATCTCTCTTGTCGACATGGAGATAATGGCTATCGAGGAGATCAATGCGGCAGGTGGCGTGCTCGGTCGTATGATCAAGCCTGTGATTGAGGATGCGCGCTCGCGTTCTGCGGACATATTTCCGAAGAAGGCCGCCAAGCTTCTGCTGGAAGACAGGGTAGCGGCGGTTTTTGGTTGCTGGACTTCTTCGAGCAGAATAGCGGTGTTACCGGTATTTGAAGAGCACAACGGGCTGCTTTTCTATCCGTTACAATACGAAGGCAATGAGTGTTCGCGCAATGTGATCTATACGGGTCTGGCACCCAACCAACAGATTATCCCGGCAATCGACTGGTTGGTCAGTGGCAAGGGGGGGGTAGAAGACGCTTCTTCCTGCTCGGCTCGGACTATGTCTACCCCAGAACAGCTAACCACATTGTCGAAAAGTATGCCGAAGAACATGGCGCAGAGATTGTCGGCGAACTCTACACTGCGCTGGGTGAACGTGATTACAAAGCCGTAGTAGATGAAATAGTGGCTGTAAATCCGGATGTCATCTTCAGTACCCTGAACGGTGACACCAACGTCCATTTTTACCATGAGCTGGCCATCCGTGGAATTACACCCCAGCAACTGCCGGTCTTTGCCACGAGTCTGGGCGAGGACGAATTGCGCGGGATACTGCCGGCGGACGTGGAGGGTCACCTGGCCGGGTGGAGTTACTTCCAGAGTGTCGATACGACCGCCAATCAATCATTTGTTCAACGATTTCAAGCCGAACACGGCGAGGACAGGGTTGTCAGCGACCCGATGGAAGCGGCGTACGCGCAGGTCTACCTATGGAAGCTGGCGGTTGAGAAAGCCGGTAGCTTCGAGGTAGATCGCGTGCTGGAAGCGTTCAACAGCGGGATAGAATTCGATGCGCCGGGTGGCAAAATTATGGTCGATCCGAAAACGCGGCACACCTACAAACCGTTCCTTATCGGCAGGATCAGGGAGGATCGGCAGTTCGACATAGTGTACGAAACTCCTACGTGGATACAGCCGGATCCCTATCCTGCATTAGCTTTCCCCGGTTGGCAATGTGACTGGACCGATGGAGGCGTAACCGCTGGTGAAGAAGTGTGGATCAAGTCTGCCTAGTGCTACTTCGGAAAAGATGCGATCGACATGGCAAGTTCGAGCGTTGTGCCGGTTTCAAGTTAGCTGACCAGGCTACCATGCCGCGTTCCCTCAGGATCCCGTCATCGACTGCGATTCCAATAAAACTTCCCGAGTTTGCGAAATCCAGACACGGTGCTACTTTGAAAGATGCTTGCAGTCATCCGCAACCAAGCTTGTGGGTTTACCCCACCACCCAACTCTTCAGAGGATCGATCTAATGCAACAAACTATCCAGGTTACCCTTCTGCTGCTGGTCGCCTTGCTCTCTGCGCAACTGACCCGCGCGGATGACTACAGCGAAACCATCAAGGTCTTCAGGGATGCCGGCGAAAGCGGCGCCTACTTCGACAGTGCCTATGGCTACGCGGTGTTTCCCAGTATCGGCAAGGGGGGTATAGGTATAGGCGGCGCGCATGGCAGCGGCAAAGTCTATAAACAGGGCAAGGTGATCGGTGAAGCGAAAATGAACCAGTTGACTATTGGCTTTCAGTTGGGTGGCCAGGTCTACAGCCAGATCATTTTTTTTGAAAACGAAAATTCCCTCAACGATTTTACATCCGGCAACTTCGAATTCAGCGCCCAGGCGACGGCAGTCGCCATTACTGCGGCTGTTTCGGCTGAGGCCAACACGGGGGGCGGCATGTCGGCTGGCGCCAGTGGCGGCAAGAACGACGCCGCTACAGCATCCCAGGGTTACCGCAAGGGTATGGCGATCTTTACCGTTGCCAAGGGCGGTCTGATGTACGAGGCCACCCTGGGCGGGCAAAAGTACTCCTACAAACCGCTATAGCCCAGCACTGGGCCGTCGACAACTGTCCCTGGCAATGATAGCTACGAAAGTACAATTGTAAACGTCGGCATTGAACAAACACGGGCGTATTTGCTCGTACCGGGTGACTGTTCGAAGCTCTTGCCGAGTGAGAGTGACCAGTGCCAGTCGAGAAGGTCTGGACCGCGTGACTAATCCCTAATTTTGCCTTTTTCTCGGGCCTCAAGGCGACGGCGTACGCTTTGCACCGAGGCGTAGACGGCCGCAAATACCAGCGGCACTGCCAGGCCGGTGAGTAGTTTGGTATCCAGGTTCAGGCCAGCCGCCACGGCGGAGTTGAGCGCATAGTTTATCAACCCGACGGCGTAGTAGGTGATGGCGAAGATGGAGAAGCTCTCCACCGCCTGCTGCAGGCGGAGTTGCATATTGGCGCGATCGGCTAACGAATGCAGGATGCTGTGGCTCTGGCGGGTCTGTTCCATATCTACCATGGTGCTCAGCAGATTGGCCGCCCGGTTCACTCTCTCGGCCAACTCGCGAGTGCGACGCTCGGCAGCATCACAGGTACGCATTGCCGGCAGCAGCGATTTCAGCAGGAAGTGCGTATAGCGCTGATGGTTGTCCAGCGGCTCTTCCTTTACCTCTGACACACGCTGCTCCACGATGCCAAGGTAGGCCCGCGCACCGGCGAATCGATAGGCGTGAGCAGCGGCGATCTGCTCGACGCGTGCGGCAATACCGGTAATCTTTTGTAATGCATGTTCCTGGGCGGGCTCGCCGTAGTTGGCAGCCAGTTCCCGCATGACCTGGTCCAACGCCGGTTCCAGTTCCTCAAGGGAAGCCATCACCAAACGTGCTTGCGGCAGCGCTTTCATGGCGAGCATACGGTATGTTTCAAGGTCAAGCAGGCGCTGCAGGAGTCGCGCCAGTCGCTCCTCGTTGAGCCCGCGGTCGACGATTACCACGCGCACGAAACCGCGGGCGTCAAGACGAAAGGCAGACCATACCTCCGCTGACTGGCCCGCCATCCAGCCGCCGTAAACGGCGTTCGTTCCCAGCAGAGACTGGGCCAGTTCAAATCCGCTGGTGCCAGCTGCGGAGGTGTCCTGCAGCACTTCGACCTGGACCCCGACCAATTTCTGTTCGAGCAGTTGCATGCGTTTGGTTTCGGGCAGGAAGTCCAGCGCAGATTCGCTGAAGGGTGGCTGGCCGTTGCCGGTCACCAGCACCGTGTGGCTGGTAGCCTCAGTATGGCTCTCCCACTTGAGCATACAGGAGCCCACCTGCACCAGGTGATGTCGACTACCTGTGCCGGGTGGACTTTGCCCCTGTGTATCGCAGAAAGCGGCGAACTCCGCGTGGCATTCCCCGGCACTCTGTCCATCGCGCAGGTTCACGATATGGGTGCAGCGCAAAGGCGCCGGCAGGGAGATATTGGGTCGAGCGTGCCATTCGTTGGACAACTCAACCAGCTCAATGCGCAGCGCATCAGGGTTGCTCCCGGACAAGTTAGTGTTGTGCCTGTTGTCCATGATCTGTTCCCTTCCGGCTGCCATCAGTGGGCTGCTGAGTAATCGTCTCCCGCACCGTGCTCATGCCTGGTTTCCTCCCAGAAACCCTCCAGCGCAATGCATGTCTGCTCAAGCAGTTCCCAGTGAGGGAGGCCCCTGCTTGGCGATACCCGTGTTGCCCGCCACCGGGAATTGGCCTGCAGCAGGTCGGGTAATTTGGTAAACGACACGTTGGGATCTGTATCGTAGAGCACCAATGCCGGGATTTGCAACGGTTCATAGAGCGTCGTACGCGCCAGGCGCGAGAACAGCTTTGTTGATAGAAAAGCGAATGGGGCGAATCTGGCACCGTGCTGATGGGCCGTGGCGTAGGCGTAATCTACGAGTTCCGCCGGCGCCCTGTCTTCAAAATTGAGGTTCAGAAAGTAGCGAATACTGGCCTTGCAGGCCAACACTCGGAACAGGGCCTGCCCCAGCAGCGGTGTGGCGAATACGCGCTGCAGCCGGTCGCTGGCCGCGACAGACGGCGGTTCCCGCGTTCCCAGCCCGGTTGGTGAAATCACTGCGAGGCTCGCGATCAGGCCCGCGGCCAGCGGTACAGCCCGGGATGCGAACTCGGCAGTTGTTGACAGGGCAATCACATCGGCCTCGCACTGCACTACCACCTGCAGAAACTCTGCGATTGCAGCGGCGTAGAGTTCAGCACTATAGAGCCGGTCACCGCGTTCAGAAAAGCCAAAGCCTGGCAGATCGGGCGCGAAGACACTGCGTTGTCCGCGGTAGTGTTCGAAAAGAGGTTTTACTTCCATCGCGCTGGGCGCTGCGTTAACACTGTGCAACAGCAGTAGCGGCCGCCCCGGGCCCGGCTCGCTCGCGTAGTAGCTCACTGTGCCGGCGCTGGCGCTTTCGAACACTTTGCGTGATGCATCCAGGGCATTGGGAAGAGGGGGAAAGAGCGCTGCTGGCATTGTGAATATCTTTGCTGACGCTTTGTTTATTTTATCGAAGCGCCGCAGATCTTAGCTGGACAGCGACCTTGAGTTTAGCCTGTAGACCGAGTACAACCATTAGCGCGGCATGGGTGCACTGCGCCTGCAGCATCCGATTTGCGTTAAAGTAGCGTAGTATATATTCAGACTTTTACTATTACGAGAAAGGATCACGCCCTCATTATGGCCCTAGCCTACCCATTTTCCGCCATCGTCGGCCAGGATGAAATGAAACTCGCGCTGCTGATTGCCGCTATCGACCCGGATGTGGGTGGTGTACTGGTATTCGGCGACCGGGGCACCGGCAAGTCTACGGGCATCCGAGCGCTGGCAGCGTTGTTGCCTGCGATACCGATGGTCAGCGGCTGCCCTTACAACTGTGACCCGGAGCAGGTGCTGCCCATGCTGTGCGAGGCATGTCGCAGTGTGCCACCCGACGGCAAACTCAAGACCCGCAATTCGCCGGTCCCGGTGGTCGACCTGCCGTTGGGTGCAACCGAGGACAGGGTAATCGGCGCTCTGGATCTGGAAAGGGCGCTGCATCATGGCGAGAAAGCCTTTGAGCCCGGCCTGCTTGCACGTGCCCATCGCGGGTTCCTGTACATAGATGAAGTCAATTTACTGGAAGACCATCTGGTTGATGCCCTGCTCGACGTGGCGGCCTCGGGTGAGAACGTTGTGGAGCGGGAGGGACTGAGCATTCGTCATCCCGCCCGCTTCGTGCTGGTGGGCAGCGGCAACCCGGAAGAGGGTGAGTTACGGCCTCAACTTCTGGATCGCTTTGGCATGTCGGTAGAGGTGCGCACACCACAGGACCTCGATTCGCGCGTGCAGATCGTGCGCTCGCGAGACGAGTTTGAGCGCGACCCGGCCGCCTTCCGCAAACGCTGGCAGCGCAAGGAGGGTCGATTGCGGCGCCAGATTCAGCAAGCACGCGCCGCACTCGACGCTATGACTTTGCCCGATCAGATGCTGGAACTGGCGGCAAGACTATGTATCTCTCTGGGCACTGATGGCCTTAGGGGGGAGTTGACCCTGATCCGCGCCGCGCGCGCCCTTGCCTGCCTGGAGGGCAGGAAAGAAGTGAGCGCGCATGAATTGCAGAGGGTGGCGCCGCCGGTGCTGCGCCATCGGTTGCGCCGCGACCCCCTGGACGAGTCGGGGTCTACAGTGCGTATTACTCGCGCGCTGGAAGAGTTATTCGGTTGACGCAGGAGTCGGGCAGAGCGGGCGCACAGGATTGGGCTGACGCCCAGTTGGCTGCCGCTTTGTTCGCGGTAGCGCCTGCTCTGACTGGAGGCATTGTGCTGCGCGCCGGTCCCGGCCCGGTGCGCGATACCTGGCTGGAAACGGTGCGGGATCTGTTGCCAGCCGGCGTCCCTGTGCGACGCATTCCCTTACACATCACCGAGTCCCGCCTACTGGGCGGTTTGGATCTGGCGGCGACCCTGCGGGCCGGTAAACCCATGGCGGAGCAGGGTCTTCTGAGTCAGTGCCACGGCGGCGTGGCGCTGCTGCCTATGGCCGAGCGTGTATCACCTATGACAGCCGCATTATTGGGCACAGTGTTGGATACCGGGGAGGTGGCATTGCAGCGGGACGGCATGCAGGATCGCGCGCCCGCCGATATTGGTGTGATTGCACTCGACGAGGGTGTTGCGGAAGACGAGGTGGTGCTGCCGGGACTGATTGATCGTCTGGCATTGCTGGTAGACCTGCGCCACCTGGGTATTCGCGACCTGCACGGGGAAGAGCCCACACAAACTGCTGTAGCATCGGCCCGTGCGCTGCTGCCCACAGTGGTCTGCCCTGAGGCCGGACAGCAGGCTCTGTGTGGGGCAGCGCTGGCGTTGGGTGTGGACTCTGTACGAGCGAGCCTGCTGGCGGTGCGCACCGCCCGGGTGGCGGCGGCGCTGGCTGGCTGTGACGAGGTCGATGAGTCGGCACTGGATATTGCCGTGCGGCTGGTGCTGGCGCCGCGGGCAACGCGATTGCCCCAGCCGCAGGCGGAAACCGAAGACGAGGAACAGGCAAGGGAAGACGCATCGCCTCCCGAGGAACAACAGGCCGACCCCGAAGCGCATAACAGCGACGAGGAAGCGCCGGGGGACTCACCGCAGCAACCACTGGAAGATCGCCTGCTGGAGGCAGCACAAGCTGCCATCCCGCCGGACCTTCTCGCTCGCCTGCAGGCGGGCCGCGGCCCACGTAAGTCCAGTACCAGCCAGGGCAAGTCCGGGGCCCAACAGCGACGGGGCATGCGCGGGCGACCCATGGGCACGATTGCCGGATATCCGGGCGGAGGGGCGCGGCTCAGCCTGGTTGCCACCTTGCGCGCCGCGGCGCCCTGGCAGCCACTGCGTCGGGCCCAGGCTCAAGCGTCCGGGCGGGCTGCCCCCGGTTTGTTGGTGAGCCGTGAGGATTTTCGTATCACGCGCTATCGGCAGCGCTCCCAGAGCACCACGATCTTTGTCGTGGATGCGTCCGGTTCAGCGGCCCTGCACCGGCTGGCGGAAGCCAAGGGTGCCATTGAGTTACTGCTGGCCGAATGCTATGTGCGCAGGGATGAGGTTGCGCTGGTGTCTTTTCGGGGTGCCAGTGCCGAATTGTTGCTGCCGCCCACCCGTTCGTTAGTGCGAGCAAAACGTAGCCTGGCAGCGCTACCCGGGGGTGGTGGCACACCACTGGCCTCTGCCATAGATATTACGACTGTTGTGGTAGAACAGGTTCAGCGGCGCGGCGGCACGCCTGGCTATGTCTTGCTGACCGATGGTCGAGCCAATACCTGCCGCGATGGCTCTACCGGACGCCAGGCGGCGATCGAGCAGGCGATGGCGGCCGCCGCCGGCTTGCGCATCATGGGCGTGCGCGGCATGGTAATAGACACCTCTGCGCGACCACACCAGAGCGCCGAGTTGCTGGCCCGCTCTTTGGGAGCGCTCTACCTTCCACTACCCCACGCCGACGCCGCCTTGTTAAGGGACGCGGTGCAGGCAGGTACTGTGTGAACGCCCCCCCACGGTGGCGACGTCTCGGTAACAACTGGCCCAACCGCGACGCCAGCCGGTTTGTCAGCGCTGGCGGAATACAATGGCATGTGCAGGAGTTCGGCAGCGGCCCGACTCTGCTTTTATTACACGGCACCGGTGCTGCCACTCATTCCTGGTCTGGCCTGGCGCCGGCGCTCGCCAGCTCGTTCCGGGTGATTGCTCCGGACCTGCCGGGGCATGGCTTTACCGGATCCGTGGGCGCCCAGGGTGCCTCCCTGCCGGGGATGGCTGCGCTTACCTCGGCGTTGCTGGAGGAATTGCAGGTGCGCCCGGAGATCGTGGTAGGGCATTCCGCTGGAGTAGCGCTACTGGCGCGCATGTGCCTGGACGGAGCGATAGATCCCGCCGGGCTGGTCAGTCTCAATGGTGCCCTGCTGCCCTTTGGCGGACTTGCCGGGCCATTGTTTTCAAAGGCAGCAAAACTGCTCGCGTCAATGCCGGCTCTTCCCTATCTGGTGGCGCTGCACGCGACGCCGCGGAGCACGGTGGAGCGGATGATCCGCCAGACCGGCTCGGCATTGAGCGCAGCGGAGGTAGAGCATTATCGCAGTCTGGTGCGCGCACCCAAGCATGTGGCGGCAACCTTGCGCATGATGGCCAACTGGAACCTGGAGTCACTTGAGCAGGAATTACAGGAACTGCATCCGCAGCTGTATTTGATCGCCTGCTCTAACGACCTGGCAGTGCCCGTTGCGCAGGCCCGGCGTCTCGCCCGGCGATTACCCGGAGCCCGCCTGCGGGAGGTGCCAGACCTCGGCCATCTCGGTCATGAAGAAGCCCCGAAGCTGTTCGCAGGGATGATCTGCGACTTCGCCGCAGAGCTGGGGGTTATCGCCGCCTGAACGGGATTTGAGCTTCCCCCGTAGCAGTTGAAAAATTCTCTCTGGGCAAGGCGTGGAGACGCTGCTATTCTGTACATTAATTTAGACAATCAAGGTGTCCAATTAATTGAACAGTATAGTGACTGCCTCGGTGCTGCGGGAGGCGACGACCAGCAAGCCGCACGCGATTGTTATCGGCAGTGGGTTCGGTGGATTGGCTGCCGCCATCCGGCTGGGTGCACGCGGTTATCGGGTCACGGTGTTGGAAAAGCTGGATGCTCCCGGCGGTCGCGCCTACGTGCACCAGCAGGATGGCTTCACTTTTGATGCCGGCCCCACCATCATTACCGCGCCATTTCTGCTCGAGGAGTTGTGGCAGCTCTGTGGTCGAAATCTTGCCGACGACGTCGACCTGCGGCCCATGTCGCCTTTTTATCGGATTCGTTTCGACGACGGCGATACTTTCGATTACAGCGGTGATCCCGAGCTGACCCGCCGGGAGATCGAGCGCTTTTGCCCTGCCGATGTTGCGGGTTACGAACGCTACATCAAGGCCAGCGAGGCCATTTTCCGGGTCGGCTTTGAACAGCTTGGCCACAAACCTTTTAGTGCCATTACCGATATGCTGCGCATCGTGCCGCAGATGCTGCGCCTGCGCAGCCACCGCAGTGTCTACAGTCTGGTTGCCGCCCACGTCAAGGATCCGCGCCTGCGTATGGTCCTCAGCTTCCACCCCCTGCTGATCGGTGGCAATCCCTTCGCCGTGAGTTCTATCTACTCACTGATCTCTTTTCTTGAGCAACACTGGGGCGTGCACTCCGCGATGGGGGGAACCGGTCGTATTGTGACCGGCATGGCCGGGCTGATTGCCTCCCAGGGCAACCAGCTGAGGCTGAACACCGAGGTGTCCGAGGTTCTGGTCGAAGGCGGTCGCGCCCGGGGTGTCAAACTGGCGTCCGGCGAATCGCTGGCGGCAGATATCGTGGTGTCCAATGCCGACGCGGCCTGGACCTATCGCTACCTGGTGCCTGAGTCCGCGCGCAAACACTGGACCAATCGCCGGATAGAGCGGGCAAGCTACTCCAGTGGCTTGTTCGTCTGGTATTTTGGTACGCGCCGGCGATATGAGGACGTTCCGCATCATTCCATCCTCCTCGGACCGCGGTACCGTGGCCTGCTGGACGACATCTTCACCCACAAAAAACTGGCCAGCGACTTCAGTCTTTACCTGCACCGGCCCACTGCCACCGATCCTGGCCTGGCACCTCCGGGTTGCGATGCGTTTTATGCCCTGTCCCCCGTGCCGCATCTGGAAGCAGGTGTGGATTGGGAGGCCGAGGCGGAACCCTATCGGCAGGCGATAGAGCGACGCCTGGCAGAGACCGTGTTGCCCGGTTTGCAGGCTGAGGTGATCAGTTCACGAGTCACCACTCCGCTGGATTTTCAGAGTCGACTGCTGTCTTTTCGCGGTGCCGGCTTCAGCTTTGAGCCAGTCTTGCGCCAAAGCGCCTGGTTCAGGCCCCACAACCGCAGCGAAGATGTGAAGGGGCTCTTTATAGTTGGCGCCGGAACTCACCCTGGCGCTGGTGTACCCGGAGTGCTGTCATCGGCCCGGGTTCTGGATACGGTGGTTCCCCATGCCAGCACTTACTGTTGAGGGTTTTGTAATGGATACAGCAGACGACCTGGCCACTTGCCGCAAGCTGCTGCGCAGCGGCTCACGCTCGTTCCACCTGGCTTCCTACCTGCTGCCGCGGCCGCTGAGGGATGCGGCCTCAGGGCTCTACGCCTTTTGCCGCGAGGCGGATGATGCAATCGATGAGGGCACTGAGCCGCTGGCTGCACTGGCGCAGCTGCGGCAGCGGCTCGATGTTCTCTATCGGCGCAACGCGAAGCCCGGGGAGGTTGTTGACAGGGTGTTTGCCGCAGTGGTGGCACGACACGATTTGCCGCGAGCGCTGCCGGAGGCCCTGCTGGAGGGATTTAGCTGGGATGCCCAGGCGCGCAGCTACGAAGACCTGGACGATGTGATTGACTATGCCGTTCGCGTTGCGGGCTCGGTAGGTGTCATGATGGCGGTGCTGATGGGTCGACGGGAACCCGAGGTGCTGGCCCGTGCCGCGGACTTGGGTGTGGCGATGCAACTGACGAATATCGCCCGGGACGTCGGCGCTGATGCCCGCGCTGGCCGCCTGTACTTACCCCGCAACTGGTTGCGTGAAGCGGCGATCGATCCCGCCGGCTTCCTCGCTGAACCGATTTACAGCGAGGCGCTGGGCGCAGTGGTCAAGCGGCTGTTGAGCGTGGCTGAGACCCTGTACCGGCGCGCCGACCGCGGCATCCCACATTTACCTGCACGGGCCCGCCCTGCGATGTATGCAGCCCGCCTGTTGTACGCAGCCATTGGCGATGAGGTGGCACGGCGAGGCTACGATTCGGTAGCCTCTCGCAGTGTGGTGCCGGCGGCAGCCAAGAGTCGCCTGCTGTTGCAGGTACCCGCGCTGATGGCAGTGCCGGCTTGTGCGCTGCACGAACCGGTACTGCCGCAGGCAAACTATCTGGTGGAAGCCGTGCGCATGCAGCCCGCCTCGCCACAGCGAATACCTGTGAAGCAGGGTCCATTGGTAAGAGCGGAACGCAATATCAGCTGGGTATTGGATCTGTTCGTGGCACTGGAGCACCGGGAGCGACGACAGCTCAGCTCCCCTTGCCTGGCACGCTCAGGGCAGGGCAGGTTGAATCCCGGGCAGGCTATGACCGGGGCTACCCCCGGCGAGGCATCCTGAAGGGCAGCAGGCTTTGCACCCAGCGCCGACCGAATCGCTGCAGGGACAGGCTTTCATGCACGGCGGTAACTTTCTCCCCAAATAGTCTCGCATCCAGTAGGGAGCGCGTATAGAAGGGCGTGTCTTCCAGCGTCCGCTGCACCCTGACCACGGGATCGCCTGGTTCTGCACCCGTGCCACGCGGGACCCTCCACACTGGTCCATGTGGCAAGGTCGCCGGCGGCGGGGGTGGCAGTGACTCAACCCGACCCTGTGGGTCGAAGCGTAATGCCAGTGACCTGGCAGGCTGCCCCAGAGGAAAGGTGTTGTATAAAACGCCGCATCGGCTGTTGCGCAAGGTTGCGCGCGACCAGTTCCAGTGGTGAAACCCCTGCTCCAGCGGCTCATTGCCGCAGTTACTGTCGCAATATGCGCTGCCCTTCCAGCCCAGTTGCGGGCTTTCCATGCACACCTCTACCCGCGCCACCGGAGCGAGCGGGCGCCAGCGATGGTTGCCTTGCGCATCCAGCGCGAAGTCACAGTTGGTAAGAGTCCCGGTTTGCAGGCGTACCTGGCCGCGCAGTCGTGAGGGCAGCGGTACGGTGACTTCGTCGATGTCGATGATGAGTTGGTCGCCCAGCCAGCGCAGCGCACTGGGGCCGATCTGCAACTGCTGGGAGCTGCGCTGCACGGCATCGGCACCGCGCTCTGTAAGCGCCCAACGCTTGCCGCGCGGGCTATAGAGCACTGCGTTCAGCGCACAGTAGTTCTCAGGATCAGTAACCCCGCGCCGGCGCGCCGCGGCATAATAGGGGGAGAAGACACTGCCGATGAAGGCGATGATGGTTAGCGCGTAACGCCCGTCATCGCTCAGGGCGTCAACATACCACCAGAGGTAACCACCCGGGACGACGGCCTGGGCAAAGTCAGGTCCCGCAGCAGGCTCTTGGCTGCCAGTCGCCCGGACAATGCCGCCATCGGCAGCCCTGGACCCGGGTGCACACCGCCTCCCGCCAGATACAGTCCCGGGATCCTGCTGCGTGCCCCCGGACGAGTGAAGCTCGCCCGCCAGCCGTGACTGGCCTGTCCGTAGAGCGCCCCTCCGGTTGCCGGAAATCTCCGGGCAAAGTCGTTCGGAGTTGTCACCACCGCCTGTTCCGGGCGGTACTTCAGTTGCAGGCCGCTGTCGGCCAGTTGCTGGAAAGCGCGGCTGGCGCATAAGTCTATCTCTCTTGTGTCAAAGTCATAGTGGTCGCCAATGGCAGGTGCATTGACCAGGCACAGCAGTCGCTCGCGGGTCTGATCTGGCGAATCCTCATCTGCGCGCCGATCCTGTGCGCATACATAAACGGTCGGTTCCTGCGGCAGGGTGCGCCGCAGCAGCAAGTCGTCGAATTCACGGCGGTAATCACTGCTGAAAAATACATTGTGGTGACTGAGCTCGAAGCCATCCACCTGCGCGTGCACACACCAGGTCACCGCGGACAGGGAGCGCTGGGCAACCCGCAGTGGCCTGACCGCCTTTGCTGCCGCAGCGCCGAACAAGCCTTCGCCCAATGCAGCTGGATCAGCATTGCAGATCACCGCGCTGCAGGCGTGTTGCCTTCCGTCCGCGGTTCTCACGTTGCTGCACCTGCCGCCCTGCAGGCCGATATCTTCAATCTCTGCATTGAAGTGAAACCTGACGCCCCGGGACTCAGCCAGTTGCTGCATGGCTGTTGCCAGACTTTGCATACCACCGGTAAGCGTCCACACCCCTTCCTGTTCCACGTGGGAGATCAGCATCAGGGTTGCAGGTGCCAGGAAGGGAGACGAGCCGCAATAGGTGGCGTAGCGGCCAAACAGTTGCTGTAGCCGTGGATCCCGGAAATGCCGCTGCAATGCCTGCCAGAGCCCGCCGAATGGCTGAATCTGACCTAGTCCTGAAAGGCCGGCCGCCGCAACCCGGGCGCTCAAGCTGAGCGGGTTGGGGCGCTGGGCCCGCAGAAAGGGCGCCTCCAGGGTGCGATAGGTCTTGCCCGCCTGTGCACAGAATGCCTGATAGCGACGGCTTTCAGCGGCACCGGCAAAATCGCCGATAGCGGCAATTGTGCGTTCGCGGTCGGCGTACAGGTCCAGCTGCTGGTCACTGCCCCAGGAGTGTCGCGCCAGCAGTGTCGCCGGCTGGGCCTGCAGCTGCTGGTCGAAACTGCTGCCGATTTCCGCAAACAATTCTTCGAACACCCAGCGCATGGTGAAAACGGTCGGTCCCGAGTCGATGCTGGTACCGTCCACAATGGCTTGACGCAGCTTGCCGCCGGCGCTGTCTGCCCGCTCGAAAACCTCGACATCCAAACCTCTGGAGGCCAACAACAGAGCGGCGCTGAGCCCGCCGATTCCGGCTCCGATAACGGCTATTGGCAGGTCGCGCTTGGGCATCGAAGGGCTTAACTCTGGAAAAAAATGTCAGACTTGCTTGTATTATAGTGGTGTCTAACATAAATTACACCTAATAGTGTCAATATAGATTAACACCTGGGAGGTCAGGGCGATGCATCAGAGCGAGACAGATTTCGAAAGCCTACTGGAGGCATTGGTGGACCGGGCCGCTGACCCGCGGTGTCCGCCTCTGCTGGGCGCTGCGTTACGCTATGCGGTTTTTCCTGGAGGTGCCCGGGTCAGGCCGCAGCTCTGTACGGCAGTGGCCGCGGCCAATAAGGGCGAGGACCCGATTCTGGTTGCCGCTGCTGCGGCGGGAATTGAACTGCTGCATTGTGCGTCGCTGGTGCACGACGACCTGCCGTGTTTCGATGCCGCTGGAGAGCGGCGCGGAAAACCCTCTGTGCACAGGGTTTTTGGTGAACAGGTGGCCCTGCTCTGCGGTGATGCGCTGATCGTGGCGGCCTTTGAAGGGCTTGCCCACGCAACGCCGAAAGCGCAGCACCCCGAGCGCCTGGCCGCGCTGATAACACTGGTCGCGTGCGGCGTGGGAGCGCCATCTGGCATCGCCGCTGGTCAGGCCTGGGAGAGTGAACCCTGGGTCGATGTCGGACTGTATCACCGGGCCAAGACCGGGGCGCTGTTTGTTGCGTCTACGTGTGCGGGGGCTGCCGCAGCGGGCGTCGAAGTTGAGCCCTGGCGGCAGTTGGGTGAGAGTATAGGCGAGGCCTATCAGGTGGCCGATGATATTCTCGATGCGACCGCCAGTGAAGCTCAAGTGGGAAAGCCGGTGGGCCGCGACGCGGTGCTGGACCGACCGAACGCAGTCATTACATCCGGCCTGGACGGTGCTGTGGTGCGCCTCAAACAACTCGTTGAGGAGAGCCTCAGCGTTATACCTGGATGTCCGGGGCGGGAAATGTTGCAGGGCCTGGTGCTTGCGCAGTCCAAGCGTTTCCTGCCAGCGAGGCTTGGTCGCCACGCCGCGTAGGGGTCACGCAATCATGTCAGCGCCGCTGGACTGTGTGCAAAATACCGAGGATGTCCACGTCCCCGTCAGGGGGATAACCGAGCGCTGGTTGCGGCTGAGAGACCGCATGCTGGCCAGCCCGAAGTTCCAGCGCTGGGCCGCCCGCTTCTACCTTACCCGCCCGATCGCACGCCACCGTGCGCGGGAACTCTTTGATATCACCGCAGGATTTGTCTACTCCCAGGTGCTGTTTGCCTGCGTTCAACTGGGTCTGCTGGAGCGCTTGTATGCTGGACCCCTGTCGCTCAAGGACATCGCCACTGCCTGTAAGCTGCCGCTGGAGCCGACCGCCCGACTGCTGGCGGCTGCTGCCCCTTTGCGGCTGGTGCAGGAACGTGGGAACGGCTGTTACGGGCTGGGCGATCTCGGCGCGGCACTGCTTGGCAATCCAGCGGTGGCAAAGATGGTGAGCCACCACGCTTTGCTCTACGCCGACCTGGCAGACCCGGTGGCGCTCCTTCAGGACCGCAGCGCTGCGCGGCTGGCGGGGTTCTGGCCCTACGCAGGTAGTGCGGGCGAGCAGGCGCCGGCGGCCAGTGCCGGGGTCTATTCCGATTTGATGTCCGCGTCCCAGGCACTGATCGCCGACGATATCCTCAACGCCTGCTCTTTGCAGCCCTATCGGCATCTGCTGGACATTGCCGGCGGGGATGGCGCGTTCAGCGCTGCGGCCCTGGCCCGCTGGCCTCAGTTGCGGGCGACAGTTTTTGAATTACCAGTGGTGGCCGAACGGGCTCAGCAACGCTTTGCGCGTGGCGGGTTGGAGACGCGAGGGCAGGTGGTTGCTGGCAATATCTGGCGCGAATCCGTGCCCCCGGGAGCCGAT
This sequence comes from uncultured Gammaproteobacteria bacterium, assembly GCA_963765545.1. Classification (GTDB taxonomy): domain Bacteria; phylum Pseudomonadota; class Gammaproteobacteria; order Pseudomonadales; family Halieaceae; genus JARRPM01. The sequence goes on from CAVXWW010000009.1 coordinate 535,905, forward strand.
GTAGTGAGTCTTATCCGGGTACTCCACGATCACGATGACGATGCTGTTGCAGTGCTGCTTGGCGCTGTGCGCCGTGCGCTGCCCGCAGGGGGGCGCCTGCTGATTGCCGAACCGATGGCGGCCACCGGGGGTGCGGAGCCGGTGGCGACCTATTTCAGTATGTACCTGTGGGCGATGGGTAGCGGCCGCCCGAGATCCGTCACTGAGCTGAAGCAATTATTGAGTGCCGCGGGCTTTTCCAGGTGTCGGGAGTTAGCTACAAGCCGGCCGCTGCTGGTGCGGATGCTCATTGCCGATGTCTAATGTAAAATAAACTTGACAATATACAATGTAAATATAATATTACACATAGTTGCAAGCGGTTAGATGTAGTGCCCGGGGGATAAACCGCCCAAAGAGCCACCGAAACAGCGGAGGTTGGGGAGGTTGCCGGAGCACTGGGAGAAAGATGTTGATCGACGAAGTCACAGCAGTAGTGTTCGAGCGACCCGGCGAGATGGCCGTGCGGCGTGTCGGCATGCTGGCCCCTACAGAGGGGGATTGCGTTGTCGACATTGAGTGGAGTGGTATCAGCACGGGTACCGAGCGCTTGTTGTGGACCGGTCGTATGCCGGCATTCCCCGGCCTGGGTTATCCGCTGGTTCCCGGTTACGAGTCTGTAGGTCGGGTGAGCCTTGCGTCTGCAGATAGCGGACTGCAGCCTGGACAACGTGTTTTTGTGCCGGGCTCCCGTGGTTTCAGCGATGTGCGTGGGCTGTTCGGCGGCACCGCAGAGCGCCTGGTAGTGGCCGCTGACCGGCTGTTGCCACTGGATGAATCGCTGGGAGAGGAGGGCATTCTGATGGCCCTCGCTGCCACCGCGTTACATGCAGTTGCGGCCTCTGGAGAGGGGCGCGCCCCTGAACTCATTGTTGGCCACGGCGTGCTGGGGCGTTTGCTTGCACGCACCGTCATTGCGCTGGGGCACCCCGCGCCATTGGTCTGGGAGACAAACCCGCAGCGCAGTGGCGAGGCTGCTGGCTACCGGGTATGCACTCCCGCTGAAGACTCCCGCAGGGACTACCGCTGCATCTGCGATGTCAGCGGTGACTCCACATTACTGGATAGCCTGATTGAGCGCTTGCAACCGGCTGGCCGGGTTGTGCTGGCCGGTTTCTACGACCAGCCGCTCTCATTCCAGTTTGCAAATGCGTTTATTCGCGAACTTGAACTCAAGGTTGCCGCCGAGTGGCAACCCGCCGACCTTCAGCGGGTATCGCAACTGGTCAGCGACGGCAGTCTCTCCCTTGGCGGGTTAATCAGCCATCACAGTGACGCACTGCAGGCGGAGCCCGCCTACCACACAGCATTTAATGAACCCGGGTGCCTGAAAATGGTTCTCGACTGGAGGTCTGCACAATGATGGATGTTTCGGTAGCCAGCTATACCCCTGGTGTTATGGAGGCAAGCGACAACACAGATCTGCTGGCCACTTCCGGGGACGCTGCGCCAAAAACGCAGATTATCGCCATCTATGGCAAGGGTGGCATTGGCAAGAGTTTCACCCTGGCCAATATGTCCTACATGATGGCGCAGCAGGGCAAAAAAGTGCTGCTGATCGGCTGCGATCCCAAGAGTGACACTACCTCATTACTGTTCGGCGGCAAGGCCTGCCCGACCATCATTGAAACATCATCGAGGAAAAAGGCAGCCGGTGAGCAGGCGCGTATCGAGGATGTCTGCTTCATGCGAGACGGTGTCTTTGCAATGGAACTGGGCGGCCCCGAAGTCGGCCGCGGTTGCGGTGGACGGGGGATCATCCACGGATTTGAGACGCTGGAAAAGCTCGGCTTTCACGACTGGGATTTTGACTATGTGTTGCTCGACTTCCTGGGCGATGTGGTCTGCGGAGGATTTGGTCTGCCGATTGCCCGTGATATGTGCCAGAAGGTGATCGTAGTGGCTTCCAACGATCTGCAATCACTGTACGTGGCCAACAACGTCTGCTCGGCAGTGGAGTATTTCCGCAAGTTGGGCGGTAACGTCGGTGTCGCCGGCATGGTCACTAACAAGGACGACGGTACCGGAGAAGCCCAGGCTTTCTGCAAGGCGGTAGGCATTCCCGAACTGGCCGCAATCCCGGCCCACGATGAGATTCGCCGCAAGAGTGCCAACTACGAGATTATCGGCCGACCCGAGGGTACCTGGGGTCCGCTGTTCTCTGAACTGTCTGCCAATGTCGCAGCGGCGGCGCCCCATCATCCCACACCGCTGACCCAGGACGAGCTGTTGGGTCTGTTCGCCGGCGATGCAGTTGGTCGGGATGTGGTGCTCAAGCCCGCCAGCCTGGCTGATATGTGTGGATCTGCCGCGGCGACCAAGCCCTCTCTCGAGGTTATCTATGACACGCTATGAACCACAGCGTATCCCCGCGACTGAGCTAACGCAGCCCGTTGTAGTGGGCGAGGTCGCTGGCGAAGGCTGTCACGGTGGTGCCGAGCGCATGAGCAAGGCCGCAGCCGCAGCGGGCAAGAGTGAAATATTGCAGCAGTATGCGGCGGATTATCCCGCCGGTCCCCATGACCAGCCCCAGAGTATGTGCCCGGCTTTTGGCTCCCTGCGTGTTGGCCTGCGCATGCGGCGCACGGCGACCATTCTCAGCGGCTCTGCATGCTGCGTCTATGGCCTGACCTTCACGTCACATTTCTACGGTGCACGGCGCACGGTAGGTTATGTGCCGTTTGATTCCGAAACACTGGTTACTGGCAAACTTTTCGAGGACATTCGCGAAGCCACCTTCAAGCTGGCTGACCCCGAGCAGTACGATGCGATTGTCATAATCAACCTGTGCGTGCCCACCGCCTCGGGTGTACCCCTGGATTTGTTGCCGAAACAGATCAACGGTGTGCGGGTCATTGGTATCGATGTACCCGGTTTTGGTGTGCCCACCCACGCCGAGGCCAAGGACATTCTGGCAGCCGCCATGCTGCGCTATGCGCGCTCTGAGGCAGAGAGCGGACCGGTTGCGGAGCCCAGCGGAGGTCGCAGTAAACGACCTGCCGTAAGCCTGGTGGGAGAAATTTTTCCGGTGGACGCAATCAGCATTGGCCGCATGCTGGAGCCGCTCGGGCTTGCAGCCGGGCCAGTGGTGCCTACCCGGGAGTGGCGTGAACTTTATGGCGCCCTCAGCGGTTCGATGGCCGCCATATTGCATCCCTTCTATATTGCCACCCAGCGAGAGTTCGCCGCAGCGGGCCGACCCTGTATCGGCTCTGCGCCGGTGGGTTATGAGGGCACAGCCAGCTGGCTTAACGCAGTCGCCCGGACTATGAATATCGGTACGCAGCAGTTGGCTGCAGCCAGCAATGCGATCTTGCCCGGTGTTAAAGGCGCACTTGCCGGCTCTCCGATTGACGCCCGTATCACCCTGTCCGGTTATGAGGGCTCGGAATTGCTGGTCGCCCGCCTGCTGGTGGAAAGCGGTGCTGATCTTCGCTACGTAGGCACAGCCTGCGGCCGCAGCGAGTGGTCGGATGCGGACCGGGAGTGGCTGGAGGCCAAGGGCGTCACCGTGCGTTATCGCGCATCCCTGGAGGATGACCTCGCCGCGCTGCGGGAATTCAAGCCCGACCTCGCGATAGGCACCACGCCAGTGGTCCAGAAGGCAAAGGAGCAGGCGACACCGGCGCTGTATTTTACCAATCTGATATCGGCACGGCCCCTGATGGGTCCAGCCGGCGCCGGCTCACTTGCGCAAGTGATCAATACCGCGCTGGCGAACAGGGACCGCATGGCGAAGATGGAAGCGTTTTTCGCCGGTGTGGGCACAGCAGGCACAGCTGGCATCTGGGAGCAGTCGTCGAAAGCAATTGCATCTTTTGCCGGGCAGGAGAACACCTGATGCTGGTACTTGATCATGATCGCGCGGGGGGATACTGGGGTTCAGTGTATGTATTCACCGCTGTCAAGGGTATGCAGGTGATCATCGATGGACCTGTCGGCTGTGAAAACCTGCCAGTGACTTCGGTTTTGCATTACACGGACGGATTGCCGCCCCACGAGTTGCCGATTGTTGTTACCGGACTGGGTGAGGAAGAACTGGGTCAGCACGGTACCGAGGGAGCCTTGCGCAGGGCACACAAGACCCTCGACCCGGATAGTCCCAGTGTGGTGGTTACCGGCTCCATTGCTGAAATGATTGGAGGCGGGGTTACCCCACAGGACACCAATATTCAGCGATTTCTACCGCGCACCATTGATGAAGACCAGTGGCAAAGCGCCGATCGTGCGATGAACTGGTTGTGGACCACCTATGGAAACCAGAAAAAACGCAAGCGGGCCGCTTCCAGGGAAGAAAACGCCAAACCCCTGGTAAACATTATTGGGCCTATCTACGGCTGCTTTAACACCGCCTCGGACCTGGCTGAGATTCGTCGCCTGGTGGAGGGTATTGGTGCCGAGGTCAACATGGTCTTCCCGCTGGGCAGCCACCTCGACGATATTCCGCGCCTGGCCGACGCCGACGTCAATATCTGTATGTACCGTGAATTCGGGCGCCTGCTATGCGAGTCACTGGATCGTCCCTATCTACAGGCGCCCATCGGTCTGCACAGCACCACACTGTTTTTGGAGAGCCTGGGTGAATTGCTCAAGCTGGATCCCGCCCCCTTTATCGAGCGAGAGAAACATACCACGATCAAGCCACTGTGGGATCTGTGGCGGTCGGTAACCCAGGATTTCTACGGCACCGCCAGTTTTGGTATCGCTGCCAGTGAAACCTATACCCGCGGAGTGCGCTATTTCCTGGAGGAGGAGATGGGCATGCCCTGTAATTTCTCTTTCGCCCGCAAACCCGGCCAGAAAACCGACAACGATGAAGTGCGCAAGGCTGTGCATGAGAAGACACCACTGTTGGTATTTGGCAGCTATAACGAGCGTATGTACCTGGCCGAAAAAGGAGCCAGCGCAGTCTATATACCGGCCTCACTGCCGGGCAGCATTATCCGTCGCCATACCGGCACACCCTTCATGGGTTACTCGGGCGCCTGTTACCTGATGCAGGAGGTGTGTAACGCGCTGTTCGATGCGCTGTTCAATATCCTGCCTTTGGGAACTGAGCTCGACAAGGTGGCGGCTACGCCTGCCCGTGAGCAGGTTTCGGTCAGTTGGGCGGAAGACGCGCAGGCGGCCCTGGACCAACTCGTGAATCAGCAGCCGGTGCTTGTGCGCATTTCAGCAGCCAAGCGTCTTCGCGACGCGGCCGAACAGAATGCCCGCGGCAGTGGTGCGGAAGTGGTCGATATAAATCATTTACGGCAAGCGCGGGGGGAACTCGCGTGAGCATATCCAGGTGCTTGTGCAAACCGCGGCATCTGTCTTTAGAAGGGGGGTATAACCCATGAGCATGATTGGTAGTAGTAGCCAGGGCCTGAAGGGCGGGCAGCAGGATAGCAAACAGTATCGGCGGCTGATGGTGATTGCCGTTGTGTTGTTCTTCTTTGCCGCAGCGTTTACGCGCTTGCTGCACATTAAGGAGCGCTCTGTTGTATCCGCGACAGGTGAGCATGAAACACTTTACCAGGAAGCGAGGCGGATGGCTTCTACTGTCCTGCCCTATGCATTTATGAGCTAGTTACACGCCAGCACATAGTGGAAAAAACACTTGCCGGTATCAGAGGCCGGGGGGAAATAAAATGTCGATGCTGAGTTTCGAAAGAAAATACCGGGTCCGTGGTGGAACATTGGTTGGTGGTGACCTGTTCGACTTTTGGGTGGGCCCGTTTTACGTTGGATTTTTTGGCGTCACCACGATATTTTTCTCCTTGTTGGGGACCTTGTTGATTCTCTATGGCGCCTCCCAGGGGCCCACCTGGATCCCCTGGCAGATCAACATCGCACCGCCTGATCTGTCTTATGGGTTGAGTCTGGCACCCCTGAACGATGGAGGCCTGTGGCAGATCATTACCATCTGTGCAATTGGCGCATTTGTCTCCTGGGCGCTGCGACAGGCTGAGATATCACGCAAGCTGGGCATGGGGCTGCATATTCCCTTTGCCTACTCTGTTGCGGTATTTGCCTACATTACTCTGGTGGTTATTCGACCCCTGTTGCTTGGGGCGTGGGGCCACGGATTTCCCTACGGCATTCTCAGCCACCTGGACTGGGTGTCCAACGTCGGCTACCAGTACCTGCATTTTCATTACAACCCCGCACACATGATCGCGGTTTCATTTTTCTTCACTACAACGCTGGCGCTATCCATGCACGGCTCGTTGATTCTGGCGGTGACTAACCCTCCGAAAGGAGAAGAGGTTAAGACCGCCGAGCACGAGAACACTTTCTTTCGCGACGATGTGGGGTACTCGATCGGAGCGCTGGGGATCCACCGCCTGGGTTTGTTCCTTGCACTGTCCGCTGGATTCTGGAGTGCAGTGTGCATCGTCATCAGCGGGCCTTTCTGGACCAAGGGTTGGCCGGAATGGTGGAACTGGTGGCTACAACTACCCATTTGGGATTGAGGCGAGGATACAACAATGGCCGAATATCAGAATATTTTTAGCAGGGTGCAGGTGCGCTCACCCGCATATCCCGGGGTGTCACTGGGCAGCGACAACGTTAATCGCGTGGGCGGAATGTCCCACTCATACTGGCTTGGTAAAATCGGGGATGCGCAGTTGGGCCCGATTTATTTGGGCGGTACGGGCGTGTTGTCCCTCATTTGTGGCTTTCTTGCGTTCGAAATTATCGGGCTCAATATGTGGGCCTCGGTGAATTGGGACCCGGTGGAGTTCGTGCGACAGCTTTTCTGGTTGGCGCTCGAACCGCCGCCACCCAAGTATGGCCTGAGCATACCGCCCCTGCATGATGGTGGCTGGTGGCTGATGGCCGGATTCTTCCTCACCCTCTCAATATTGCTGTGGTGGTGGCGCACGTTCAAACTCTCGCGGGCACTGGGTATGGGTAACCACCTCGCCTGGGCGTTCGCCGGTGCGATCTGGCTTTATCTGGTGTTGGGATTTATCCGCCCACTCTTGATGGGTAGTTGGAGTGAGGCAGTGCCATTCGGTATTTTCCCCCACCTTGACTGGACTGCGGCTTTCAGCATTCGGTACGGCAATTTGTTTTATAACCCGTTCCACATGTTATCCATTACCTTCCTTTATGGATCCACGCTGTTGTTTGCGATGCACGGAGCCACAGTACTCGCGGTGAGCCGCTATGGTGGTGATCGCGAAATCGACCAAATCACCGACCGGGGAACTGCCTCTGAGCGCGCAGCACTGTTCTGGCGCTGGACCATGGGCTTCAACGCTACCATGGAATCCATTCACCGCTGGGCCTGGTGGTTTGCCGTGCTGACAGTTGTTACCGGTGGTATCGGGATCCTGCTCACCGGCACCGTGGTGGACAACTGGTATCTCTGGGCTGTGAAGCACGGTGTGGCTCCATCCTACCCGGCGATTGAAGCCACCCCGCTTGCGGACCCGCAATTGATGGGGGGCGGACAATGAAAACGACAGTATTGAAATTGAAACCAGCGGCATTGCTGGCCACGACACTGGCAGCGCTGTTGCTCGCTGGCTGCAGTCGTCCACCGGTGGATAGCGTGCAGCGTGGTTATCGTGGTACCGGCATGGTGGAGATAATCAATCCGCGTACACGTGAGGAACTTGTTCAGGCGAATATGCCGCCCGAAGCGCTGCCTGCCGCACCCGATGTAGGGCCCAGGGCCAGCGAAGTCTATGAGAACGTGCAAATACTGGGTGATCTCAGGGTGACTGAGTTCGTCCGGCTTATGACCGCAATGACTAGCTGGGTCGCGCCCGAGCAGGGCTGCAACTATTGTCATGAGGGAGATAATTATGCCAGCGACGAGCCCTATACCAAGCAGGTTGCGCGCTTGATGATCAGCATGACCCAGAGTACGAACCAGGATTGGCAGTCCCACGTCGGCCAGACCGGCGTCACCTGTTACACCTGTCACCGCGGCCAGCCGGTACCTGCCAAGGTGTGGGCGACCGACCCCGGGCAACCCCATGCGCGCGGTATCGCCAGCGCGCGGCAGAATATTGCATCCGAGACCGTGGCCTCTACGTCGCTACCTTACGATCCGCTGACTCCGTTCCTGCTTCAAGATAGCGACATTCGCGTGGTGTCCGACTCGGCATTGCCGATGGGAAGTCGAAAGTCCATCAAACAAACCGAGTGGACGTATGGCCTGATGATACATATGTCTGATTCACTTGGAGTCAATTGCACCTATTGTCACAACTCTCGCTCCTTCGTCGACTGGGAGCAGAGTTCGCCGGCCCGGGCAACCGCCTGGCATGCCATTCGCAATGTGCGCGAAATGAACAACGACTATATCGGCGCCGCAACGCAATACTTGCCTGAAAATCGCCTGGGGCCACTGGGGGATCCACTCAAGGTGAGTTGCGATACCTGTCACCGCGGAGCCTATAAGCCAATGTTTGGGGCGCGCATGTTAAAGGACTACCCCAGCCTGTCCAGGCACAGTGGCGAGGCTACCAAATTGGCGCAAGCGGAGACTCAGTAGCACGGTGTCGCACTCGTCTCGGGCGAGAGTAGCTTGTGCATAGCATTGCCCGGACTTTTCCTGCCAATACAGCAGGATGAATCTGCAGCACTGGTGGAGGTCAGGACGAGGTAGAAGTGATTTTCCGTTTCACGACGACACCACATGGAGTCGACGTGGATGCGGGAATAAGTGAGCGGGACGGGCCCTCTGGCCTGTCTTGGCCGCTGGATCGCTAACGCACTGCACTTATGGTGCGTTGGCTGGAGTTTGTTAGATACATTCAACATGCAGGAGATTGATCATGACTGAACCAACAAGCCTTTCGGGGCTAACAGAGAGCGAGGCACAGGAGTTCCATGGAATTTTCATGAAGAGCTTCCTGAGCTTTACCGCTATAGCGGTGGTAGCTCATATCCTTGTCTGGATGTGGCGTCCCTGGCTTTAGGCAAGGGCGTCATTTCGGCAAAAACTTTTCACGGAGAAATGCGAAATGCATAAGATTTGGCAAATTTTTGACCCCAGGAGAATGTTGGTTGCGCTATTTGCGTTTCTCTTCGTTCTCGCACTTTTGATTCACTTCATACTGTTGAGCACTGATCGCTACAACTGGCTGGATGGTCCGGCTAGTGAGCGAGCTGTGGCACAGCACATGGAGCCCCTACCCCCGTCGCGCGGTTAGCGACGGGTTAGCCCTTTCAGGGGACGCCAATCTGGTTGACTTTTGATCCGCTAACAGCGGATTCGAAGGGCTGTCGGATTGGCCACACCCGGGTGCTCCAGAGTACTCGCTGTGCAGATTTATCAGGCAAATACAGGCTGTATGTTTCGGCCCTGACCTTTTGCGCCCTGACGATGGAAGGCGGTCTCCGGCAGTGGCGTTATTGGCTCGCAGGGGCCTGGTTGTTTAACGGAGAAATAATGAACTCGAGAGGATTTGTGCAAGTGTCGCCCCAGGTATCTTTTGACGAGGAGAGCCTGGTACTTGTCGACGAGCGCGACAACGTTGTCGGTTACGACAGTAAACTCAATACTCATCGCGGTAGTGGGTTACTGCACCGCGCTTTCTCTATCTTTCTTTTCGCAGGACCAGATCGTGTCCTGCTGCATCGGCGCAGCGAGCAGAAACCGCTCTGGCCGGGTTTCTGGACCAACAGTTGCTGTAGCCATCCGCGCTACGGCGAGTCTTATGCCTACGCCGCTCGCAGGCGCTTGCAGGAGGAACTGGGTATTACTACTGAGTTAGCCTGGTTATACCAGTTCCAATACTCCGCCAGCTTCGGTGATAAAGGCTCTGAAAATGAGCTGTGTGCGGTAATGATTGGCGATATCGACGAGTCGAGGCCGGTCGAGCCCAATCGGCAGGAAGTGCTCGACTGGGGCTGGTATGACAGTGCGCAGGTAGATGTGTGGGTGCGGCAGCAGCCTGCACACTTCACCCCCTGGTTTTTATTGGAGTGGGCAGAACTGCGCGGTAAACAAGACAGTGCCGTGAATGAATTTTGTACGCGGCGGCGCCAGCGGGCACGCCTTTCGATTCAATAACAGGCTACCAGATGCCCATCCAGCGATACATCGGCGAAGCGTCCCCCCAGCGCTGGTTCAGCACCTGGCGGCCATGAGCGGTAACCGACACCCTTTCAGCGGACACCTCGACCAGGCCATCCCGGTTTAACTGTTGCAGCATGTCGCCCTGGCCATCAACATTCATTAGCGAGGTGTAATCCTGCAGTTCCATATTGCACATGAGGTCGTTCATGGCCCTGCGGCGATCCTGGTCTGCATTACTCAGGCGAATGCCGCCTCGAATCGGCAGGCTTCCCTCGTGCATGGCATCCCGCCAGTCCGGTATCAGCAGGTGGTTCTGCACGCACAGGCTACTCAGATCACTGATGGCATTAGTGCCGAAGCCGTACACATCTGCGCGGTCATGCAGGGTATAGCCTATCCAGTTGCGGTGCAGCCGATGCTCCAGTTGGGCGAGCGACAGGGTGTCATCGACCTTTGCAAAGGCATCGAGACCCACCCAGCTGTAGCCAGCCGACTGCAGTAGCTCCACGATACCGTTGAACATGGCGATCTTGTCGCCAAGTGACGGCATAGTGGTCAGGTCAATTGCCCGTTGGTGCGCAAAGTTTCCCGGTCGGAGTGAGTATGCAAAGCATGCTATACGATCCGGATTCAGTTCGATCACCGTGGCCAATGTTTTGTACATGCTCGCGGGGGACTGAGTGGGCAGTCCATAAACGAGATCCATGCTGGTTGTCTCGAAACCGACATCTCTCGCACTGTGAAAGACATCCTGCAGAACAGACGGGGAGTGTGAGCGACCGATGGCCGTTTGCACGGCGGGATCCAGATCCCTGACCTCGAAATTGATGCGCCTGAAGCCCAGGCCGTGCAGCAGTTGCAGTTGCGCATAGGAGGTGCGCTTGGGGCTTGCCTCCAGCGATGTTTCGGTGCTGTCAACGATCCGGAAATGCCGCTCGATCATGGTGATCAAACGCACCAGCTGCGGATCGCTGAGATAATTTGGCGTCCCACCTCCCACGTGTAACTGCAGCAGGTTTCGGCCTACGCCAATAATCCGGGTAACCATTTCCATTTCCCGCTCCAGCGCATCGAGGTAACGGTCGATATCTGCACTGTCATGGGTAACCGTGGTGTTGTGGTCGCAACTCAGGCAGCGCGAGGGGCAGAAGGGCAGGTGAACATAAACGGAGACGGACTCCTGCCCGGCTGGGTTATTGCCATGACTGTGGAGTAGTTGCTCATACTGTTTGCCGCTAACGCTATCGCGGCGCCCGTCGAACAGATCGTCTGTGTCGTCGGTGGTTGAGCGCGCAATAGAATTGCGCACTACGGGGGCAAGGGTGGGCATTGTTTAATGCTCCTCTTTTGCGTGCCGCAGTTGTAAACCGGGTGTAAAAACCTCGTCTACCGCAGCCGCGACGCCAGACTCGGCAAGAGGATCGTACTTAGTGCCAGTGAACCAGTGGCATCACTTTTTCTTGGTGGCCTGCAAAAGAAGACTAGACGGTGCTCAAATTCCCGTCAACCGTCGAGGAAAAAATATTATCAGAGCGGGGGTGCACAGGGCCCGACTTTACGCGAGGCCTCCGGGGAGATGGCGGGATGTGACGAGGTTTTGTCGAGTTTTTTGCGCAACGCCCATCGCCACAGTGCCGAATCCCTCAATGGCAGCATTAAAAACCAATGTTCCAGTACTGCCAGTGACAGCAATGTGCCGACCAGTATATAACCACTGCGTGCTAGTATATCGGCACTCTGCAGGCCAACGGTTATAAGCGCAGAGGCAATGACTGTACCCAGAGTAACCGACAGGGGAAACAGCAGGTTCATGCTGCGCTGGCGGGTATAACTTCCGAGGTATTGCAGGTGCTTGGGGAACCAGTCCTGGTTGTAGTTGACCACTCCGAGAAAGAGGTTCAGCTTGGCGCTCCAGCGCATGAGCCACAGGACCATGAAAGTCCAGGTGGCTACCTGGTTGGGAGCGCCCCAGCTTATTGCGGTGACTACTGCCATAGCCAATACCACTGCCAGTTCATGATAGATGCTGGTTTGTACTGCGAGGTGGAAACGCTTCCAGCCGGTTACTCCCTCGGGACAGGGTTCGCTGCGCGGCCCGGTGATAAATCCCATCAGGTAGCTCATCTCCAGCCAGCCCCAGATCAGCAGCGCGAGGAAAAACCCCATCGCCGCACCCATGCGCGATTGATCGGCGCTGATACCGGGCAATTGGAACAGGCAGAACAGCATGAGTGCGCTGGCCACGCCCATGCTCCAGCGATGCGTGGCCCTGGGCAGGTGATTGAGATACAAAATGACGCCCGTGCTCAGCCACCAGCTCAATAGTGCCAGTCCCGCTGCCCACAACAGGTCACTCATGCAACCCTCTCGGGGAGTGCGATCTCAGGCATCTCAGGAACCTGCTGGACCGTCGTCAAGCAAGCGCGCAAAAGCGTTGGCGTTGGTCGGGCCGAATGCGTACAGGTCTATTGTGCGACCGGTCGACCCGTCTTCCAGGGTCAGGCTGCCGTCGCTGTGTCGAGAGATACGAAACGGCAGCGACGGTCCTATTTCCCAGCCACGTCGCTCTCGCGCCAGAGCGCGTAAGACGCCGCGGATGAAACTGCCGTCACCCGGTGCAAGCTGGGTCAGCAAGCGGCCGCTTCCAGACTCGTAAACATTCACGGCCCCGGCGGCGACATCTTCAAATTGCACATCGCGGCTGCTCAGCACCGGGCTTGCCGGTGGTGTTGGGGGCTTGTAGTCGTTCAGGCGAGCGATGGTCACTGCCGCCAGCACGCACAGTACTGCCGCCCAGAGGGTGAGGATGCCACGTCGCGTATATTGATTGTCAGTCATGACGCCGCCGCTGTCCTTGCACCATGCTGTAATGGGGTGCTAACCGGTTTCAGTGCGTGCACGGTAGCTGTGTTGCCGGTGCGGCCAACCGGTTCCGGAGACGCGATGTCCACTATCCCGGCGAGCCGGGTGGCAACGTCCTGCACCTGGGGTATACAGCGCATCATCGGTTTGACGCTGCTGTAGTGCCAGGGCCTGGCGTTGGGCCAAAGGGCCCAATAGGATACTTTTGCGCCGGGCATTAGCGTCAGCACAATCTCGCCGATCCCGTTGCCCAACTCGCGCTGTGCAGCGGATTCTACGGTGTCCAGGGGAATGTTGATCATCATCGGCACCGCCACTCCAAAACGGATTACCAGGCGCCGGTTGGTCAGGGTGTATACCGTGGACCGCGCATACAGGTAGGCCATCAATGACAGGATTGCCAGGGTGGCGCCCGCCAGGCCAAGTTGCCAGCTCGCACTGAACAGGGCGGCATCCAGCCCATCCCCGCTGAGCATGCGCGAGCCGAAGTGCAAGGCGATCAATAGGGCGAAGTAGAACCCCAGAATCCGGGTGTGGAACACCCGTCCCGCCATGACCCGCCATACGGGTTCTCCCTGCCAGACAATATGTTCACCCTCGGGCAGGCTTTCTGGCAGCCCGCGTACCGGTTCGTATTCGTACTCGTTCATATCAGTGGCTCCGAGCGTTGTGGCAGGGCGTACAGATGGCCGCCGCCGTAGTAAGCGCAGATCTTGTCTTCCTCCTGCAAAGTGACCTGGTCCGGGCTGGCCGTAGCAGGCACCAGGGCAAAGTGTTCCGCCAGAATCGACTTGACTTGCACCTCGCCACTGGAATTGTGGATACGGGCGAAATTGATTGGTAGCAGGACACGTTTGTCTCCGTCGATTACCTCGACTTCAAGGTAGCGGATTTGCGGTTCACTGCGATCCACCCACAGGTCGACAACCTGTCCGGCGACCTTTCTGTCAGCGCCGAACACCGACTGTCCGCGCGGATCGGGATCACGCCCCTCCACGGAATAATCCGTTGCCACGCGCATCGGCACGATCTTGTGTGCGCCCTCGTGGGTCAGATCGGGCACCTCCGGGCGTATGGCCCAGGCTGCCGGGCCAACCCCGTCCACCATTGGATTGCCGGTGGGATACAGCGGCGATCCGGGCGCGCCATTCATCGGCTCGGCGGCGAGGGCATAGGGTTCGGGGTCGGGTCGCGGGGTCATCCGACTGCCCCCACCGTGAGGCAGGTCGTAGCGCTTTGGCGTGGGCATGTCCGGGAAACCCACGACCTTTATAGGCCGTTTTCTGGTGGTCTCCAGTGGATATCCCTCGCGTTTATTCTCGCGGTGCAGGTAGTACACCAGGCCAAAGAAAAACAGCCAGAATGCGTATAGCACCATTTGTGCGACGTCCATGTACTCGGTAATTGCGCCAGTCGTCATGCCAGATCTCCCTGCGGGGGCTTGAGTCAGCCCGGCCACTCCGCCAATTGTAGGGTTGGTTTTAGGATGGGCTTGGTGCCCGGTTGCCGTACCAGTGGTCCAATGGCCACCAGCGCGGCAAATAGAATCAGAATTTCGATATGGTAAACGGCGCCGTAACCGGTCGCCGGGCCGGTCAGGGCGGGGCCCAGCTTACCCGCGCTCGCCAGATGCGTTACAAGGTCCCGCAGGCCACCGCCAAAGGCAATTGCCAGACCTGCCGCCGTGGCCTGCACAGCGCCCCAGGCGCCAAGAGCCAGACCGGTATGATCTCCCTCTGCCAGCTCCATCGCAGCGGATAAGGTGCCCACGGCGAATAAACCGCTGCCAAAACCTATCAGTGCGCTGCCGATGCGAAACAGCAGCGCAGAGTCCAGCGGTGCGGCCATCACCACAGCGGCGAATGCAAACACACCGACCACGGCGCCGTAAGCCGCTATGCGTACCGGGTCTGCGCCAGCGCTGAGGCGGCGAGATGCGACAATGAACGCGAGCAGCATGCCGCTGCCCAGAATTGCTGTCAGGCCGGTGGTTGCGCTGACCGAGAGGCCGAGGATCTGCCCGCCGTAAGGCTCCAGCAGGATGTCCTGCATGCTGAAGCCGGCGGTGCCCAGTCCCACCGCCACCAGCAACCGGGCGGAGCGACCCGCAGAGATAAATGTCTGCCAGGACTGCTTGAAGGAGGGCCGGCTGCGTTCAGGCGCGGTAAGTTGGGGGTTGCGCGCTTCCTGTTTCCATAGCGCCACCACGTTGAGAGCGACCGTAAGCACCGCCGCTCCCTGGATCACCTGCACCAGGCGCGTGGCGCTGAAATCATCCAGCAGCGCGGCAAAGCCCAGCGAGCTGGCGATCATGCCGATCAACAGCATCACGTACAGCAGGGCGACTACCCTTGGCCGGGTGGACTCGGTGGCGAGGTCCGTGGCTAGCGCCAGCCCGGCAGTCTGGCCGATGTGCAGCCCGGCGCCAACCAACAAAAAGGCCAGTGCAGAGGCGCTCGCACCCACCCAGGCAGGGGCGGCCGCGGGCTCGGAGAGTATCAGCAGGGCGAAGGGCATAATAGCGAGGCCGCCAAACTGGCACATGGTACCGGCCCATATGTAGGGCACCCGCCGCCAGCCCAGCACCGAGCGGTGATGGTCGGAGCGAAATCCAATCAGGGTACGCAGGGGCGCAAACAACAGCGGCAATGAGATCATCAGCGAAACCAGCCAGGCCGCCTGCTGCAGTTCCAGCACCATAACCCGGTTGAGCGTGCCGTTGAGCAGTACCACCGCCATGCCTACAGACACCTGGAACAAGGCCAGGCGCATCAAGCGGCCCAGCGGCAATTCAAGGGTGGCCGCATCGGCAAAAGGCAGCATGCTCGGGTGCAGTCTCGAGAACAGCGTCTTCAAGGCGGAAGAGGGCGATCTCATCGACGCACCAGTTCGCAGGCCTGGGAGGTATAGAAACCGCGGCTGACGCGCTCACTGCGCTGCCGCTGCCAGGTGGCCAGTTGTGGCTCGCTGTCCAGCAGCTGCCACAGTTTGCGTTCGGGTACGGGTTCGAGTGAGGGCGAGCGGTTACTGCGCGGGAAAATGCGTCCCATGCTGTGGAAAGTTCCCAGCAAAGGGGTGCGAGGTGCGAACGTAAACAGCATGCTGTGCCGCACGCTATCTGCCAGTAGGGCCAGCACGCGAACGCCGTCGGCGACATCGTAATGAATGAGCGAATCCATAGCGACGACGTGATCGAAATTCCCGAGTTTCAAACCGGCCATGTCACCGACGAGGAATTCAATACTGCCTCGGGCGGCCGGACTGAGTGTATCGGGCAGTCGCTCCCGCGCCAGGTGGATGAGCTTGGGTGACAGATCCACCGCAACCACTTCCGCCCCGCGCTCTGCCGCGGCGCAAGCCAGGGCACCGGTGCCGCATCCGGCATCCAGTACTCGTCGGCCACTGAGATCTTCGGGCAGCCACTGCAGCAGGGTCGCGCGCATCTGTTCGCGACCGGCGCGCACGGTCTGCCTGATCCGCCCGACGGGCGCGTTCGAGGTGAGCAGTGCCCAGGCGTCAACCGCAGTGCGATCGAAGTAGTGTTCGATCTGGGATCGGCGTTGTTGATAGTCTGGCGTCTGCATCAGTCAAACCCCAGGAAATCGAAAAGGTCGCGGTCTTTCATCGGTGTCACTGGCAGGCCTTCGGTACCGGCCCACAGGGATGCTGCAAGCGCCATGTATTCCTGTTGCACGGCGGCAAGCTCCGGTGAATCTTCCAGTTCGAACAGCGTTGATTTTTTCAGGCGGCTGCGACGGATGATGTCCAGGTCGGGGAAATGAGCCAGGCGTTTGAGGCCTACAACAGCGTTAAACCGGTCGATCTCATCGGTACCCGCACTGCGGTTGGCTATAACCCCGCCCAGCCTTACGCCGTAGTTCTTTGCCTTGGCCTCTATGGCGGTGGCGATGCGATTCATGGCGAAGATGGAGTCGAAATCGTTTGCAGTCACCACCAGCGCCCGCTCGGCATGCTGCAGCGGCGACGCAAACCCACCGCAAACTACATCACCAAGCACATCGAAGATCACCACGTCAGCGTCCTCCAGCAGGTGGTGCTGCTTAAGCAGTTTGACCGTCTGGCCCACCACGTATCCACCGCAGCCGGTGCCAGCCGGTGGGCCGCCGGCTTCCACGCACATCACGCCGTTGTAGCCGGTCTGCACATAATCTTCTGGTCGCAGTTCCTCTGAGTGGAACTCCACCGACTCGAGCACATCGATCACTGTGGGGATCAGGGACTTGGTCAGGGTGAAGGTGGAATCGTGCTTTGGGTCACAACCGATCTGTATTACCCGCTTGCCCAGTTTGGAGAACGCGACCGACAGGTTGGATGAAGTTGTGCTCTTGCCGATACCGCCCTTGCCGTAGATGGCAAATACCTTGGCTTTACCTATGTTGATTTCGGGGTCGAGCTGTACTTGCAGGCTACCCTCACCGTCCAGGGGTGCAATCCTGTTTGGATTCACCTGATGGACCGGAATTTGAGTGATGGATGTCATGCGGCTGCCTCCTCAGATACGCCCTCCAGCCAGTCCTCCAGATCTTCGCCCGCCCGCTGTAGTGCGTCGAGGCTCTGTTGATCGGGAGTCCAGTACTGGCGTTCGTGTGCCTCGAGCAGGCGATGTGTAACCTTCAACGCCGCGGTTGGATTAAGCGCTGCGAGGCGCTTGCGCATTGTCTCGTCGAGGATGAATGTTTCAGATAGTCGCTGGTACACCCAGGGCGCCACCTGGCCCGTGGTTGCAGACCAGCCCATGGTGTTGGTGACCGCTGTTTCGATATGGCGGACACCCTCGTAACCGTGTTGCAGCATATTTTCGTACCATTTGGGGTTGAGCACCCGGGTTCGGGTTTCCAGCGCGACTTGCTCGGAGATTGTGCGTACGCTCGCGGTGCTGCCGGTCTGGTCGGAGATATACACTGGCACCTCCTCGCCGCTGGCACGCCGCACTGCCTGGCTGATGCCACCCAGGGTGTCAAAATAGTGATCGACCGTAGTGACGCCCAGCTCCACCGAGTCGAGGTTCTGGTACGCAAGTTCAACGCCGGCCAGCATTTCCTTGAGCAGTTCAGCCTGGGGCGCAGAACCGCCGGAGCGCCCGAAGGCATAGCACTTACGCCGGGTATAGGTCTCCGCCAATTCGTCGCCGTCGTCCCATCGGCTGTTTTCCACCAGCATGTTGACGTTGGAGCCATAGGCACCATCACAGTTGCTGAATACCCGCAGCGCCGCAGTCTCCATGTCGCAGCCGTGTTCCTGTTGATAAGCAAGCGCGTGCTTGCGCATGAAATTCTGTTCCAGCGGCTCGTCAGCCGTGGCTGCCAGATAAGCAGCATCTGCCAGCAACCGGGTCTGCAATGGCAGCAGATCGCGGAAGATCCCTGACAGGGTGACCACCACATCGATGCGCGGGCGCCCCAGCTGATCAAGCGGTAGTAATTGCGCTCCAACAATGCGCCCGTAACTGTCGCAGCGTGGCTTGGCCCCCAGCAGGGCCAGGGCCTGCGCTATGGGAGTACCCTCGGACTTGAGGTTATCGGTGCCCCACAAAACCAGCGCCACGGTTTCTGGCACTCTGTTGCCGTCGGCGATGTGCCGCTCCAGTAGTCTGGCGGCCTGGCGCTCGCCGTCCAGCACGGCAAAGCTGCTCGGAAGCCGGAAGGGGTCAAAGCCGTGCAGATTGCGCCCGGTGGGCAGTACCTCTGGTGTGCGCAGCAGGTCTCCCCCCGGCACGGGTCGAACAAAGCGTCCATCCAGGGCGCTTAGAAGCGCAGGCAGTTCATGGTCGCGGGCCAGCAGCTCGTTACTTTTTGCCAATTCCTGCAGGGCTGGGAGTAATGACTCCTGGTCCGGACCCGACTGGGCAGCAAACAGCCGCTCCAGTTCCTGGGGCGCCGCGCCATTGGTGAGGGCCTCGAGTAATGGCTGCTCCAGTTGCAGATTGTGAGAGGCCTGTGCCATGGAGCGGAGCATGTCCATACGCTGTGCCAGTGGCATCGCTTCGCCCAGCACATGCAGCCCATAGGGAATGAGGGTCTGTTCCAGTTCGATCAGGTTCAGGTGCAGCTGTTCGATCTGCTGGGTGGCGTCGGCAAGGCTCCAGTGCGGAGTTCCGGGTACAAGATCTAGCTCGGCGGCCTGCAGCTGTATCAATTCAGCCAGCTCTGCACGTTGCTCGTCGCAGCTGTCGAGCCTGTTGCGCCAGCGATCCAGCGAGCTTTTCAGTTCGATCAGGCCGCTGTACAGGTCAGCCTGTGCAACCGGTGGTGTCAGGTAACTGATCAGCGTGGCGGCAGATCTGCGCTTGGCGATAAGGCCTTCTGAAGGATTGTTGGAAGCGTAGAGGTAAAAGTTGGGCAGCGCGCCGATCAGCCGGTCGGGCCAGCAGGCCGCTGACAGGCCGGCCTGTTTGCCTGGCATAAATTCCAGTGCGCCGTGGGTGCCATAGTGCAATACCGCATCTGCCGCGAAATCTTCGCGCAGGTAGCGGTAGAAGGCAGAGAAGGCGTGGGTAGGGGCGAAGCCGCCTTCGAACAGCAAGCGCATAGGGTCGCCTTCGTAGCCCATAGAGGGTTGCACTCCAACCATCACGTTGCCGAAGCGAGCGCCCAGTACGAACAGGGAGCGGCCATCGCTCAACTGCTTGCCCGGCGCGGGACCCCACTGCGCCTCGATTTCGTCCAGCCAGGGCTCCCTGCGCACATGGTCGTCCACGGCAATATGCTCCTGCACATTTGCATAGGCGCCATACTGGCTGGCGTTGCCCTCCAGGATATGTGATCGCAGCGCATCGACTGTGGCCGGCAGTTCCACCTGGTAACCATCCTGTTGCAGGCCGCGAAGCGTGTTGTGTAATGACGCGAACACCGACAAGTTGGCGGCCGTGCCGGTATTACCCGCGTTAGGTGGGAAGTTGAACAGCACGATGGCGAGCTTGCGTTCATGCTTTGGCGTATGTCGCAGGGAAACCAGATTTACCACCCGCGAGACCAGGGCATCCACCCGCTCGGGATGTGGGACCATGTTGTGTGTGCGTTCGCCGGCGGCATCCGAATGCCCGCCGAATATCATTGGCCCGGTCGCACCGTCCAATTCTGGAATGGCTACCATCATGGTGGCCTCGATGGGCATTAGCCCCAGCGATGAAGACTGCCATTCCTCCAGGCTCTGGAATTCCAGGGCTTGAGCCGCCAAATAGGGTACATCCAGCTGAGCTAACAGCTCCTGGGCAGCGTCAGAATCATTGTAGGCAGGCCCGCCCACCAGGGAGAAGCCAGTGAGTGACAGTACAAGGTCAACGCTGGACTTGCCGTCCCGCATAAAGAATTGTTTTATGGCCGGGCGGGCGTCAAGGCCACTGGCAAAGGCGGTTATCACGTTCAGGCCTCGTGCTTCCAGTTGCTCGATAACCCGGTCGTAGTGCATGGTATTGCCGGCAAGCGCATAGGAACGCATGATCAGCATCCCGACAGTACCTTTGCTGCTACGCCTTTTGCGTGGCAGGTCACCGGCCTTACCGCTGATGCGGCCTTTGATGCGCGGGTGATAGACGCCCACGGCCGGATAGTCAATCGGCGAAGCCACCTTGAGCTGGCCTCGCAGCACACGTCTCTGCCCGGCCGCGTAGCGGTCGATTAAAAAGCTTACCAGGCGCTTGAGGTTTTCTTCTGAGCCCGCCAGCCAATACTGCATCGTCAGGAAATAGGCGCGTACATCCTGGGCTGTGCCAGGAATAAAACGCAGCAGGCGAGGTAACTGGCGCAGCACAGAAAGTTGCTGGGCGCCCGCGCTCTGGCCCGTTTTTTTGCTGTTCCCCCGCAGGCGTTTCAGCAGCGCCATGGGGCCGCTCTGCTCGCCATCCATTTTGAACTTGCCCATTCTGGTGAGCTTCATTATCTCCGCTGCAGACATGCAGCAGATCATCGCATCGCATTGTTCGCGGCGTGCGGTCAGGGCAGGCAACACCGGGTTGATGTGGTTTTCCATGAACAGCATCGTGACCAGGATGATGTCGCCGCGGCTTATATCCTCTATGCATTGCTTTAGCGAGCCCGGGTCGTTCTCCCAGCTGGTAGCTGCATGGGTGTCCAATTGCAGTCCGGGCAAGGCCTTTTGCAGGTCCACTGTCATGCTCGCCGTGACTCCGCTCACGTGGTTGTCCAGAGTGACGATGACTACGCGGATCGGCGTCGATGCGCCGGCCGACTCAGCGGTTGAAGTGCGCTTTGGCTTCATAGAGCGTATCCACATTGATAATTGCGACGCCCTGCTCCAGGGCAAATTTCTCGGTGTTGCGACGGGCCTTGCCGCGCACGAAAAAGGGGATTTTGCGCAGTTCCTGTTCGGCTGCGGTCTCCCAGTCCAACTCTCTTGCACCGTCTGTGGCGCTGGCTGTGACGCGCTCTCCTCCTGAGCTCTCCTCGCCAGCAAGATGGGATGGCGTCGCGGAGTCGTTGAACTCGAAATCATCCCGGAACATGGTGAGGAGGTGCTCTTCCAGTCCCATCATCAATGGGTGCACCCAGGTATCAAAGATGACATTCGCGCCTTCGAATCCCATTTGCGGGGAGTACCGGGCGGGATAATCCTGCACATGGGCCGGCGTGGAGATCACGGCGCAGGGTATGCCCAGCCGTTTGGCGATATGTCGCTCCATCTGGGTGCCAAGCACAAGTTCCGGTTGCAGGCTGGCAACCTGGTGCTCGACCTCCAGATAGTCATCGGTGATCAGTGCTTCGAGGCCATAGTTGCGGGCCGCACTGCGCACATCCCTGGCCTGCTCTCTGGAATACGTCCCCAGGCCCACAACCTCAAACCCCAATTCGTCACGAGCGACCCTGGCCGCAGCGATAGCGTGGCTGGCGTCTCCAAAGACAAATACGCGCTTGCCGGTGAGATAGGTGGAATCCACGGAGCGTGAGTACCACGGAAGTCGACTGTCATTCACTCTGGCGGGCAGGGTGATACCGGTCGCGCTTGCCACTTCTGCGAGGAAGTCCTCTGTGGCACCGACCCCAATGGGTACGGTCTTGATAGTCGGTTGCTTGAAAGAGCGCTCCAGCCAGTTGCAGGCGGTGTCTGCCACCTCCGGGTACAGGCAGACGTTGGCATCGGCCTCGGGCAGGCGCAGCAAGTCCATTGGCGTGGCGCCGGCAGGTGCCACCACGTTGATATCAACGCCAATCGACAGCAGCAGTTTGCTGATCTCGGGTATATCGTCGCGGCAGCGGAATCCGAGCGCGCTCGGGCCAAGCAGGTTGACACTGGGGCGACGGTCTGACGCTCGCGCCGGCCGCTGCCAGTCAGGAGCGGGCACCTGCTTGTTAAGCAGTGCCCGCACCAGGCTGTAAAAGGTTTCGCTCGCTCCCCAGTTCTCCTTGCGCGAGTAGGCCAGCATTTCCAGTGGCACTACCGGCACCGACAGGCCTGCGCTGGCAGCCAGCGAGCCGGGCTGGTCCTGCAACAACTCGGCTGTACAGGAATCGGCGACCAGTATGACCTGTGGATTGAAACGTTCGGCGACTTCGTTCAGGGTGCGAATTACCAGTTGTGCGGTATCGCCGCCCAGGTCCCTGGCCTGAAAAGTGGTATAGGTCACGGGAGGACGTTTGCCGTGGCGTTCAATCATGGTGAACAGCAGATCGGCATAGGTATCACCCTGCGGCGAATGCAGCACCAGGTGTACGCCCTCCATCGATGCGGCGACGCGGATTGCACCCACGTGAGGCGGGCCTTCGTAAGTCCAGAAGCTAAGTTCCAAGGTCAGACCTCCAGGCGCGATTGACGCGCGAGTGGTCGACTGAAGAGGCCGGCAAGATCGCCGGCCTGGTCGAATCCCTGAATCGGAGTGAACATCAGTTCTATTGACCACTTGGTGCGCAGTCCCTCGGCTTCCAGCGGATTGGCTATGCCCAGACCACACACGGTGAGATCGGGGCGGTCCTGCCGTACCCGGTCCAATTGCAGTTCGAGGTCCTGGCCTTCGGTGATGCGCACACCTCCAGGCAGCAGAGCAGCTTCCGCTCCAAGCAGTTGCTGGTCCAGGTAGGGGGTTCCCACTTCCACCAACTCCATGCCGCACTCCCGTGCCACGAAGCGTGCCAGCGGTATCTCCAGCTGTGAATCCGGCAGGAATGAAATGCGCTGGCCCTCAAGCTTTTCACTTTGCTGACCGACGGCGCGTCGGGCCCGCGCCAGCGGTGCAGCGGTGACCTGCTCAAACAACCCAGGGTCTACCTGCCAGGCCAGCGCCGCACTGCGCAGCCATTCCAGGGTGCCCTCGGCGCCCAGGGGGAACGGCGCCTGCAGCAGCCTGGCGCCGCGCTTTTGCAGTGCCCGGGCGGTCTCGTTCAGGAAGGGTTGCGCCAGCAACACCCGGGTATTGCTGCCAACCGCTGGCAGGTCGCTGGCGCTGCGTGCGGGGAAAAAGTGCACGGGCCCGATACCCAGTTCGGTAAACATTCTGGCGAACTGATCCTCGACAATATCCGAGAGGGTGCCCGCCACCAGCAACTGTGGTGTGCTGGAGCTGGACTCCGGCAGCTCCGCAGCCAGGTTTTGCAGACAGCTGTCCTCGCCCTGTGTAAAGGTGGTTTCGATGCCACTGCCTGAGTAATCGACGAATCTCAGGCGGCCCTCATAGCGCTTGCCCAGGCGCTGGGCGGCGTTGCCTAGATCCAGTTTGATCACTTCGGAGGGGCAGGAACTTACCAGGAAAATGGTTTTGATCTCGGGGCGCCTGGCGACGACCTGGCCGACCACCCGGTCCAGTTCCTCATTGCAATCGGCCAGTCCCGCCAGGTCTCTATCCTGTAAGACGGCGGTGGCAAACCGCGGCTCCGCAAAGATCATCACACCTGCCGCAGACTGGATGAGGTGAGCGCAGGTGCGGGATCCCACCACCAGGAAAAATGCATCCTGGATCTTGCGGTGTAGCCAGATAATCGATGTGAGGCCGCAAAACACCGCACGTTGTCCGCGCTCCTGATGGGCGACCAGCGCATTAGGGGGCGCAGTGTCGCAGGCGAGAACTGCGCCTGTCATTCGATTGCCCCGACCCAGCTATGGGTGGATGTCGATTCACTTGAGCTGCGGGCGGCCTGCAGTTTGATCAGGAACTGGGCGGCATTGATCAGGTAGGTGCTATAGGCGGCCAGTGCCAGCCACATCTGCTGGGTGGGTGTCAGTACATTGAAAATCACACTGGCGAGGTAGGCGGTGTGCAACGCGATTACCAGCATGCTGACCACATCCTCCCAAAAGAAAGACGGAGCAAACAGGTACTGCCCGAAAACATCCTTCTCCCAGATTGCGCCGGTAATCATGATGGCGTAGAGCACCAGCGTTTTGATTACCACCGATGCAGTGGCTTCAGCCAGCCCGGTACCGTTGTGCAGATAATTGACCACAAGAACCAGGCTGATCAGAAACACCAGGAACTGGGTTGGGGCCAACAGGCCCTGGACCAGGGTCCATGGCGATGCATCGCGGCGTTGGCGCTGCTCAGCTGTGTAAAGACAAGGGCCAGGGTTTGGTCGGGGGTTATTCTGGTTCATTGCGCACATCCACCTGTGGATCTGAATTAGACGACCTGCATGGCTAAAATCTAGTCATCACGGGATCACATGTCAATAAAAACTTACACAATAATAGTAAACAGATTTTGACAGATGGGCAATGTTGGGTTTAACTGCTATTTGAGCGACCGACCCGCGTTAGAGGTTTTGGATATATAGAAGAGACAAAACATGTGATATCTTGGCGGCCGCCGACAATACCTGCGTTTCCTGTGGGGTATCCGTTTGCCACCCAGCCTGTATCGCACCCCCACCTTTAAAGAGAGATGGATCCCAGAACGTGCTTGTCGATTTAGAACCAGCGGCCCTGGCCGCACTATTGGAAAAGGTTGCCGACTATTCCATCATCGTTGATCGCCAGGGGCAGATCACTGAGCTGGCTGTTGCCAATGAGGAACTCGCCGATTGTATCGATGAGTCGTGGCTGGGCCGCGAGTGGGCCGAAACCGTTACCCAGGAGGGCCGTGCCAAGTTGCGCGAACTGCTGAAGCTGGCTGTCGCCCAACCGGGCACGCCACAGCGCTGCGATATTGTACACCCACTGGCTGACGGATCAGATCTGCCGGTTTCATATCGTGCCCTGTGTACAGGCAGTGACGCCAGGGTGCTGGCGCTGGGCGAAGATATGCGTCCCATGGCCAGTCTGCGCCAGCAGCTGATCAATGCCCAGCAGGCCCTGGAGCAGGATTACTGGCGGTTGCGCCAGGTAGAGACCCGCTATCGGCGGCTGTTTGATATGTCAAAGGACGCACTCATAGTCCTGGACGAGGCCAGCGGCAGGGTGCTGGAGGCCAATCCCAGCGCCAACGAGATGTTGGCCCCTGCAGGCCAATCCATTATCGGCAAGCCCTTTCCCCGCGGCTTCGATAAGGCAGGCATGGCATCCATAAGCAACTTGTTGTCCGATACCCGCACAGTGGGCAAGGGCAGTATCAACGGAGTTGCCTCCGAGAGCGGAGACCACAGTTTTGACGTGACCGCAAGTTTTGTCCGCCAGGCCAACGAAACCAGGTTCCTGGTGCGGCTGGGGCTGGTCGGACACGGTGTATCCCCCGGGGGTGAGGCCTACCTGCGGGAGACACTCCAGCAGGCTCCGGACGCGATCATCCAGACAGACGCAGACGGCCAGGTCATGGCGGCCAACCAGAGCTTTCTTGACCTCGCCCAGTTGGTTGCCGAGGAGCAGGCGCTGGGCCGTTCAGCTGACCGCTGGCTGGGCCGCTCCGGCGTGGACCTGAATGTACTGTTGTCCAACCTGCGCGAACGCGGCGTGGTCAAGTTATTTGCCTCTACGCTGCGCGGAGACCTTGGCACCCAGACCGAGGTTGAAATATCGGCCTTTCGGGTATCTGACAGCCGTCCGGATATCTTCGCTTTTTTCATTCGGGACATCGGGCGGCGGGTTGCGGCGGGGCAGTCCTCCCAGCAGTTGCCGCGGTCGATTGAACAGGTCACCGACCGGGTTGGCAGGGTTCCGCTGAAGGAGCTGGTGCGGGAATCGACGGATATAATCGAGGCAATGTGTATCGAGGCGGCGCTGCGGCTGACCGGCGATAACCGCGCTTCTGCGGCGGAACTGCTGGGCTTGAGCCGGCAAAGCCTCTACGCAAAGCTGCGGCGTTACGACATCGGTGGCGACACTGCGCAGGGCTAGCTGCCCTCGTTGGCTGCCGGCGTAACCGTTTTCACAAAGAGTGTAAATATTTGTTGACGGTTTGATGTGACAAATCTATATTACACTCATGCCTCAGCTCTCCTCATCAGTCTATGACAGCCAGCGGCCCGAGCCGGCGGCGCTGCTGCAATTGCTCAAACCAATCACCTGGTTTCCGCCCATGTGGGCCTTTGGTTGCGGCGCTGTCTCGTCCGGCACGTCCCTGCTGGAGCACCCCTTGCTCCTGGTGCTGGGCATTCTGCTGGCCGGACCGATGGTCTGCGGAGCCAGCCAGGTCGTCAACGACTGGTTCGACCGCCACGTCGACGCTATCAATGAACCTGACCGACCCATACCATCCGGCCGTGTACCCGGCCGCTGGGGATTATATTTTGCCATCTGCTGGACCGCGTTGGCGGCCTTGCTCGGCGCCGCCCTGGGCCAGTGGGTTTTCGCAGCGACAGTAGTGGGCCTGCTATTGGCCTGGGCTTACAGTGCTCCACCCCTGCGCCTGAAGCTGAACGGCTGGTGGGGCAATGCCGCAGTGGGGCTGTCTTATGAGGGCCTGGCTTGGGTTACCGGGGCTGCGGTGATGCTGGGCGGCGCGCTGCCCTCGGCCCAGATCCTCTGGCTGGCGGGGCTCTACAGCCTCGGCGCCCACGGCATCATGACCCTGAATGATTTCAAATCCATCGATGGCGACCGGCAGATGGGTATTCGATCAATTCCTGCACAACTGGGCGCCGACCGCTCCGCCAAACTTGCCTGTGTGGTGATGACCCTGCCGCAGCTTGCAGTCATCGGGCTGTTGCTGACCTGGCAGCAGCCAGTCTACGGCGCGGTGGTCGCTGGGTTGCTGGCGCTGCAACTGCTGGCCATGGTGCGGCTGTTGCGGGACCCACGTGGCCAGGCGCCCTGGTATAACGGCACCGGCGTTACTCTGTATGTGCTGGGTATGTTGGCCAGTGCTCTGGCGGTGCGTGGCGTTCCCGGAGTGCTCACTTGAGTAGGCTTGCATCCTACCTGGGTTGGTCGGGCATCGTACGCCTCGGCCTGGTGCAGACCTCCCTGGGTGCGATTATCGTACTCACAACCTCAACACTTAACCGGGTTATGGTGGTGGAGCTGGCGCTGCCGGCGATGCTGCCTGGATTCCTGGTAGCCGTGCATCACCTGGTGCAATTGAGTCGCCCCCGCTTTGGCTACGGCTCCGATGTTGGTGGCCGCAGTACGCCCTGGATCATAGGCGGTATGGTGATACTTGCCCTCGGCGGCGTCGGTGCCGCGCTGGCCACCACGCTCATGGAGTCGATGCCTACACTTGGTATTTCGCTGGCGCTGCTGGCATTCATTTCGATCGGCCTGGGCGCCGGCGCCTCCGGCACCTCGCTGCTGGTGCTGCTGGCCAAGCGGGTACCGGCCCAGCGCAAGGCCGCAGCCGCGACCATTGTGTGGATAATGATGATCGCGGGCTTTGCTGTGACAGCCGGCCTGGCTGGCCATTTTCTTGATCCCTTCTCACCGCAGCGCCTGGTGGCGGTCACCGCGGTGGTGTCCGCTTGCGCGGTCATGGTGACGCTGATAGCGGTCTACCGGCTGGAGGGCAGCGGGCAAGCCTGTACGCGCGGAAGTCGCGGCTATGACGACCGGCCCAATGCCCGGATTTCTGCCGGCTCTGCGCGAGGTCTGGCAGGAACCTGAGGCGCGTCGCTTTACGGTGTTCGTATTTATATCGATGCTGGCCTACAGCGCCCAGGATCTTATTCTGGAACCCTTCGCCGGCACCGTATTCGGGATGACCCCGGGGGAATCGACCCAACTCGCTGGAATCCAGCACGGTGGCGTGTTGCTGGGCATGCTGATAGTGGCGGTCTCCGGCAGCGTTGCGCGCCTGGGGGGTGTCGGGACGCTGCGGGTTTGGGCGGTAGGTGCCTGCCTGGCCTCGGCGCTGGCCCTGTTCGGGATCGCCTTTGGTGGTGCCGCTAGCGCGGACTGGCCGCTGCGCGCCAATGTCTTCGCGCTGGGGGTGTCCAATGGGGCATTTGCTATTGCTGCGATCGCCTCGATGATGACCCTCTCAAGCAGCGGTAGGGCAGGGCGCGAGGGTTTGCGGATGGGCCTGTGGGGTGCGGCGCAGGCAATTGCCTTCGGCCTGGGCGGCTTCCTCGGCACGGTTGCTGTAGACGTCGCCAGGCATTTGCTGGCAGAACCGAACCTCGCTTATGGCCTGGTATTCAGCGGCGAGGCCGCACTGTTCGTGGTGGCGGCCCTGCTGGCCGCCCGGATCAACCCTCCGCAGCCAGCGCTGCGGCAACCGGCGCCTGCCTTTGGCGACATTGCCGTTGCCCAGGTGCTGGGAGGCAGATAGGTGAATTGGATGCAAACCCCCGAGAAGTATGATGTGGTGGTAGTGGGTGGCGGTCCCTCCGGGGCGACCGCTGCAACTGACCTGGCCAGGCGCGGTTACCGTGTGTTGCTGCTGGAACGGTCATTTCGAATCAAACCCTGTGGCGGGGCGATTCCGCCGCGCCTGGTAGAGGAATTCCAGATACCACAACATCTGCTGGTGGCGCGTATTCGCTCTGCCCGGATGATTTCTCCCTCGAAGCGGGAGGTGGATATGCCGATAGCCGACAGCTACGTTGCCATGGTGGACCGGGACGTCTTCGACCCCTGGTTGCGCCAGCGCGCCAGTGATGCCGGCGTCACCGTACGCACCGCGAGTTTCAAGACACTGCAGTACCTGGAAGATGGTCAGGTGATGATCACTTACCTCAACAAGAAAGAGACTATCGGCAAAGAGACCAGGGACAAAGAGACCAGCGACACGGTGGACGCAGCTGAAGAGGCGGCCAAGGGTACTCTTACCAGCGTGCTGGCGCGGGCAGTTATCGGCGCAGATGGGGCACGTTCCAACGTTGCGCGTCAATGTGTGCCCGGAGCTGAGCGGATGCGCTACGTGTTTGCTTACCATGAGATTGTCGACTCACCGCCGCCCGGGGCCAATGACCAGTTCGACCCCAGGCGCTGCGACGTGTGGTACCAGGGGCGACTGTCGCCGGACTTCTACGCATGGGTATTCCCCCATGGCGACAAGACCAGTATTGGCGCAGGTAGCGCACAGCGCGGTTACTCGGCCACTGACGCTGTTGCCGCGCTGCGCCGGGACACCGGTCTGGATGCGGTCAGCACCGTGCGGCGCGAGGGTGCACCCATCCCGCTGCGCCCGCTGAAGCGCTGGGACGATGGTCGCGCAGTGGTACTGGCAGGAGATGCCGCAGGCGTGGTGGCACCCGCCTCCGGCGAGGGCATTTATTACGCCATGCTGGGCGGTCGATTGGCTGGCGACGCGGTCGCTGAGTTCCTGGCCTGCGGCCACAGCAAGGCACTGAAAAACGCGCGCAGGCAGTTTATGAAAGCGCACGGGCGGGTGTTCTGGGTGCTGGGGATCCTGCAGCGATTCTGGTACACAAGCGATCGTCGCAGGGAGAAATTTGTTTCCATCTGCGCCGACCCTGATGTTCAGTACCTGACCTGGCAGGCCTATACCCAGAAACAACTGGTGCGTGCCAGGCCTATGGCGCACGTGCGCATTTTCTTTAAGGACCTTGCGCACCTGCTGGGGCTCGCTCGCACCTGAATACCTTACTGGCGGAACTGTTCCTGTCGGGACGGGTTATCGATTTCATTCTCGCATTGATAGTCGTCGAGTGGCTGCTGCTGCGCTGGTATCACCGCAGCACTGGCAAGGGTCCCGGTCCCGCCGACCTGCTCCCCAACCTGCTATCTGGCGCCCTGCTATTGCTGGCGGTGCGCCTGGCCCTGGCGCAGGTATGGTGGGGCTATCTGGCCTTCGTACTACTGCTGTCTCTGGGAACTCACCTGTTGGACCTGCACCGGCGATGGCCGGCGCAAAGTCAATGAGCCTGAGGGTCGAAGGCTACCAGACAGGCGCCAGCATCACCTGATCGGGCAGTTCATTCGTCTGGGTGGGAAGCAGGTAGATTCTTGCAAATACACCGGCGGCCGCGACGGACAGCCCGGCGCGCTTCAATGCTGCGACGGGTCCCTTTTGCTGGCGCGCGATATCCAGGCGCGCACTCAGGGAGCGCAGTTTCTCCAGACCGCTGCGGAACCGGGGATCGTCCGTGTTCAGGGTCAGTGGGAAAATTTGCCGGGTGATCTCGGTGGTGATATCAAATACCCGAAAATCAAATTCCGTCGGATCCATGCCCAGCGCTTCGTAGAGCTGGGGCCGGTTGTGGTCGCGCACGTACATGGTGGCATAGACCGCCAGCAGGAAAAACCTGATCCACAGTTTATTGGTTCCGCGCAACAGCTCCGGGTTAGCCCGCATCATCAGGGCAAATGCTTCACCGTGGCGGTATTCGTCGTTGCACCATTCCATAAACCAGTTGAACAGTGGGTGAAAGCGATGTTCGGGATGTCTCTCGAGATGACGGTAGATTGTGATGTAGCGCGCATAGCCGATTTTTTCTGACAGGTAAGTGGCGTAGTAAATGAATTTGGGTCGGAAATAGGTATATTTCTTTGCGCGCTTCAGGAAACCGAGGTCTACCGCCACTCCCAGTTGCTTCAGGGCTTTGTTCAAAAAACCCGCGTGGCGGGATTCGTCCCTGGCCATGTACCCCATCAATGCCTTGATGTCGGGGTTTTCCGCGTGCTTTTCGATCTCCCGATACAGTACACAGCCGGAATATTCGGAGGTAATCGAGCTGACCAGGAAGTCGAGGAATTCGGTGTGCAGCTCTGGCTGCTTGAGCAGCAGCTCTGGGTCAAACACTATGTCCTTGCGAAAGTGCTCACGGTTAATGTCCTGTTCGAACTGGGCCATCATCCCATCCCACTCCTTGCGCACCGGGGATACGTCCAGCTTATCCATTGCGGCGTAATCAGTGCGGTAGAACCGCGGCGCCAGCATTTCGCTGCGGATCGCCTGTTGGGTTGTGCTGTTGGTGCTCTCTACAGTGCCGTTCGGGTCCATTGCTCGCTCCTGTTTCTAGAATTTTACCAGTGTAAACTAAAATATACGTTTTCAATGTCAATAATAGTTTACTATAATAAATCCCACAAGTGGTCTGTAGGCTCTGGGCGTATAACTTTTGTGCCAACTGACCTGATGCAATGTCTGGCGATGACGACCGAGCGCCCGGGGGCGCAGTGCTGATGGTAGCTCTCGAAAACTCACCCTCCGCCCCCGCGGGGATCAAGACACCGGCAACCAGGGAACTGGCGAAGCTGTATCACCTGGGTTATGTGAGTACCCAGACCCGGACAATCAGCCCTGCAGAGATCCTCAGCCTGCTGCACGATGCGCGCGAAGCCAATCACAAGCTTGGCGTGACGGGGTTGCTGCTGCATCGGGATGATTCCTTCTTCCAGGTGCTCGAGGGGCCGGAAGCGACCGTACGGGGCTTGTTCGAGAAGTTGAAAAGGGATACTCGGCACCAGCGTGTAGAGGTATTGTTCGAGGGTGCTTGCGATGAGCGCGAGTTTCCCGATTGGAGCATGGGCTTCAGTGAACTGGACGGTATTGATGTCAGCCAGTTGCCGGGCTTTTCCGGGTTTCTGGTCGAGGATGCGGAACCGCGCTGGCTGTTCCATGAACTCACCCGCACACAGCGCCTGATGCTGTTGTTCAGGACGCTGTCATAGGGCAGTTTCAGCCACTTTGGACCGGAGTCCAACCTGTTTTCCGAGCTGGACAAACTGTTCGAGACTTATGGTGAGGAGGGCACCGGCAGATTCCGGAAATACCTGCATGATGAGGAAGAAGCGGCACCCTATGACCAGCCTGCGGGAACCTTCAGTGCGTGGGAAGATTTACCCACCGACACCGATCTGTTGTTCTATGAGGGATTGCACGGTGCCATCAAGACCGACTCGCTGGATATCGCGCAGCGGGCACCTGTGGTCGATACCTCGAATCCGTTTGTCGCGCGCACCATCCCCACCGCTGACGAGTCCATGCTGGTGATTCGCTTCGCCAATCCTCGCGGTATAGACTTCCCCTATCTGCTATCAATGCTGGAGGGTTCCCTGATGTCGCGTGCGAATACTATCGTGTGCCCAGGCGGCAAAATGGCGCTCGCCATGCAACTGATTTTTACACCTATGATCTGGCGGTTGATGGACAACGCAAAAAAGGCCCACAGCCGTCGCTGAATTCTGGAATACTCACATGGCAGGGCAGGGCCCATGCGAAAACCGCTGAAATTCCTCCACACCCTGGCGGCGATCGGCATGATTGGCGCTCTCGCAGCGCATATCATCCTCCTCACCATCATGCCTGAGCCGAGCTCGCTGGCGGAGTACGCCGCCTTGCGCCAGGGTATTGGCGCCATCGTCAAGTGGTTGCTGTTGCCGTCATTGGGAGTCGTGCTCGTCAGTGGCCTGCTGGCTATGGCGTTCAGTGGTAACTACTACAACGCTGGCTGGGCCTGGTTGAAGCTCGGCCTTGGCGCGGTTAGCTTTGAGGGTACGCTGCTGACTGTTCAGGGCCCCGCCACGCGAGCGGCCCAGGCCAGTATGCGGGCGCTGGATGGCAGCCTGGATCCGGGGGAAATCCAGTCCATGGTGCGGGGAGAATGGGGCTCCCTCTGGGTGATCCTCGCCATCGCAGTGCTCAATGTGTTGCTGGCGATCTGGCGTCCCCGGCTCACGCGTGATGCACAAACCTGAAGTTCACGCGCAGGACGCCGCACTTCAGGCCTGGTCTGATCCCCTCAGAATAGTTTGTGTTGTCCCAGTTCCTGGCCATCCATGCCCTGGGCGAGCACGCGCCGATAGAAATCTTCCAGCGTATCCTGTCCACAGGACGGTGTCGCAGCAGCGTCGTATTTA
The DNA here is from genome assembly GCA_963765545.1 of uncultured Gammaproteobacteria bacterium. Lineage (GTDB taxonomy): Bacteria > Pseudomonadota > Gammaproteobacteria > Pseudomonadales > Halieaceae > JARRPM01. Next base: position 568,930 of record CAVXWW010000009.1, read on the forward strand.
CCGGTTTCAGGGTTCAGTAGCAGCATCGACTCGCTGGCATAGTAGCGACCTATCCGGGCAAATTCCGCTTTGTCACCCAGTATTGGCAATAGCCTGGACAGCCCTGCCAATACTGGAATAATGACGTCAAACAGGGTAAGCGGCACCTGCCGAAAGCGGGGTTCGCGGCCACACAGGCGGAATAACAGCTCGCCCTGCTGCCGCGGCGTCAGTGCTGCACCCGGGCCACCCACCGGCAGTATGGCGTTGTGCCTTGCACAATCAGTAAGACAGTCCGCGATAAAGTGGGCGAGGTCAGTCTCGGATACGGGTTTGCATGCCGTCAGGCTGCCGTCGCCAAACACTGTGAACGGCTTGCCCGCGGCAACCGCTTCCACCTGTCCGGCCAGGGATTTGAAAAATGCGGTTGGGCGCACGATGGAGTATGCCAGGCCGGAGTCGATAAGCTCCTGTTCAAATGCCAGCTTTGCGCGCTGGAAAGCCAGTTTCGGTTTCTGCACGCAAATGGCAGACAACAGCACAAAACGTTGCGCACCATGGTCCCTGACGAGCTTCATGAAGTTGCTGTTGGCCTGGTGTTCGACGGCCCAGGCGTCCTGAACACCGCCACTGCGACTGGCCAGGCAGGAAATCGCTGCAGCCAGGGGCTCGTCACCCAGGTGTAATGTCGACATGGCTGTACTGTCGCAAACATTGACAATGAGCGGTTCGATACCGGTTATCTCCTGTCTGCGCAGTGCAGCGGCATCGCGCCCAAGGCAGATAACGCGATAGCCCCGGGCGACCAGTTCCCTGGCCACAAACTTGCCGATGTAACCCGTGGCCCCCGCCAGCAAAACCCGCGCGCCGGAGGGTGTTGGTTCGAAACCGGGGCTATGCTGGTCGGTCATGCTGCCCTCCTCATGGTCAATCGCATTCAGTGAACCGCGCTGCCAATATGACTCTGTTACGGAGTATCTTTACAGTCAAATTCATGGTCGCAATGACCAGGCTCAATTACCCGGTCTGTCCAGGTTCGCCCTGCTGATCGGGGCTAACAAAGTCTTTGCTGGCGCGATCCGGCTGGGCTAAGCTTACGTAGAAGTACTAACAGAAACCAGAAAAGAGGTAGTGATATGAAATCAACTCCAAAGTTGACTCGTCGCGGTGTGCTAAAGGTTGGAGGTGCCTCTTTAGCCGGCCTGATCATTGCGCGCTCCGCCCAGGCGGAGGAAATGTTGTCCGTTACAGACCCGACAGCTATAGCACTGGGTTATGTCGAAGACGCTTCTGCCGTGGATGTTGCCAAGTGGCCTAAAAAGGCGGAACCTGGCGGTGATAACCAGCTCTGTACTTCCTGCTCGCTTTACGCCGATAAGGGTGATGGCGCCGGGACCTGTGCGATTTTTCCCGGCAAACTGGTGAAGGGTGCAGGGTGGTGTAGCGGCTGGGTGGGGAAGTAAGTCGCTTCAGTTAAACCGAAACCAGACTCTGCTGAGCCACTCCTGAAACGATGTGGCTTTGCACGTCGGACCCTGCGGCCGGGTTGATCAGCCGTAAACGCGCGCTGTAATCGCGGCTGCTCTCCCAAGGCGCACTCGCGCCCCTAAATTCGGAATGGCATTCCTGTCCCCTAAGTTGCTTACGTCTGGCAGTTCCACCAGCTGCAGTGGGAGGTATAGCGACAGGTAATCTGTCACCCCACGTTGGAAGCAGATCCTTCCTTCGCGCACGGTCAGCATGCTCACGTCCCTGAAGCTGGCATGGATACCGGTAGGTTGATGGGTGCCGGTGATCGCCAGGCGCACGACCACTTCGTCACCCGCCTCGATCAACTCTTCGATCTGTTCCGCGTAGTTGGGTATGTCCTTTCTCACAAACTCGGCCAACGCCGCTACTCCGGCCGGGCCGGTACCCCAATCTGTCATGGGGTAATCCGCCCGAAAGTCCTCTGAGTAGAATTCCGACACGCGGTCTACCTCACCCTGGGTCCAGATCACGTTACACGCGGCTCGAACAATCTCTCCCGATGACGCCATAGCGTTCTCCTGCATATAGTCCGTGATGGATCTTCCGGTGGTGTTGACCAGCAGGCTGCCCAACGCCTGTGAACATGCGAAGATCTTTCACTGCCTGGTTTGTATTTGTCATGAAGGAGACTCCGATTGGCGTGTTGCGGAAATTTCAGTTATCGCGCGCCCAGCCTGCAACAGAGTGTTAGCGTCGCCGGGATGCACATCGAATTGATTGAGGATAGCGTGGCCCAGGGCCATCGCAGTGAATGCATAAGCTAAATCATGCGTTATTTGTGTCGTATCAGGAAAAAGACGATCATGTATCTGCTCGATGCAACTTTGATATACATCTCCAAGCTCAGCTTGAAGCTGTAATATTTCGGGTACTCACAAGTAAATTCGCCAGCCCTGGTAAATGCAGACAATGAACACATATAAACGTTACTGATTCTCCCCAGACAGCATGTCCCACGCTCCTTGGCTTTACTGTCGCATCAATCTCAGGTGCGTGGTAGCAGACACCGAGATACAGAAGATCTGCGAGCTGGGCGCGGCACTGCTGTCAGTCGGGAAGCGATTCGCCTCCGATACCCAAAGCACTTGCTGTGCCCTTGGGGCTGGCTCAGAGATTTCCTGGAGCCCATGCAGCTATCTTGGATCTTCTCAATCCTGGGAGGCATTTAGTCGAGGATCAGCCCTGGGGTATTTCTGCTGTTCAGATCTTTCTCAGAATGTGACAGCACGTTGGCCTGAGACCGAAAGGCTGGATCTCCTCGATCTGGCTTAGTTAATTTGCCAAAACCACCGTCTGTGCAAACTTTCGGTGGACCAGGACGAGAGAATGTACACATAAATAGACATATATAAACGTCAATAATATTTGACATAATTTGTGGTGCACGATACATTCCCGGGAAAGGAAAACAGGCCAGGCGCCCCACGGGGAGTGCATTTTTGTCATGCGGAGGCTTTACAAGTCCGCGGAGGGTCCTGTTTCAGCTTAACTCGCGCGTTCGGTTGGCTGACCGGGCTCGCTACAAGTGAATAGGTCATGCCCACTATGCCTGGATTTCATCCTGGACTGGATCTCTTGACCGAACATGTGGCGGGCAACCTGCCTTTGGCGCAAGCGGCCTGTGTCTCGGTCCACCTTCATTACTGCGAGCAGTGCCAGCGAGCCTCCTGCCAGTTGCAGAACTGTGCCGCAGCCGTATTCGAGCGCCTTGACGGCGCACCGGTAGGTGACGCCATGCTCGATACCGTGTTGGCGAGGCTGGATGAAGCTGCACCGCTCACCTACCCGAGGGCTGTCAGGCCCTCGATTGGCGAGCTCCCCGCTATCTTGCAGAGACTGATGAGCGGTAACTTTAAAGATTTGCATTGGAAACGAATCACCCGGTCCCTGAGTATCTCTTACCTCAGGACAGGCGACCCCGGCCATGAGTTCGCCGTTTACCAGGTAAAGGCAGGTAGAAGCATACCCGAGCATACCCATCGTGGCTGCGAAATCACCCTGGTCCTGGAAGGCGAAATGTCCGATGTCAACGGAGTCTACCAGCAGGGCGATTTCCTGATGCTCCAGCCGGGAGACGTGCACGCGCCTACCGCGACGCAGTCAGGCGACTGCATTTGCCTGGCCGTGCTGGACGCTCCCCTGCAATTCACCGACTGGAAATATCGTTGGATGAATCCGGCCCTGCAGCTGCGGACCGGTTAGTCAGTAATGCTTCGCGCTGGGCATTGGCGGGCACTGACAAGTGACTATGCTTCCTCGTCTAGGCGCCATTGAGCTGGAACGTATTCTTGGCAATATCAATGCCTGATATGCTGATAGTCGTCATGTCGATCTCCCATCCGAGGTTAAGGCCCTACAGACTGAATCTAGTCTGGAAGACCCCGCCCGCTAGCGGCGAGGATGGGGGTGGTTCATTACATCATAACCAGTAGGCTGAGGTCAGAGCCTGCGTTTACGCGCTCAGGAAGAATCAGCCTGGCGATACCCTCCAATATACCTGGCACGTCGGCCCCGTATTTACTCGACTGGACCCGGGCCGTTGTGCTTTTTAGCCGCCCCGGCCCGGGGCAGTCTTGACGGCTGTTTCGGCGCGGGTAAAGCCGGGGTAACGTTCTGGGCTGCGTGGTCTAGTTGAGCCTGCATCTTCCGATTCGGCAGTTCCTGGCGGAGTCGGGTGAGGTACCCGGCCAGGGCGCCACCGCCGGTGGCAAGTGTCAGGATCCCCAGGGTTATAAACTGAGTGAAAATCATCAGTGCACCTGCGCCGATGATGCCGGCAAACGCAGCCCCCACCTTGAAATTGGCTTTGGCGTAGGCCCGGTTGGTGGCCTTGGTCATCTGCGCGTGAGTTTGCTTGAGAATCTTTGACTTTTGTTTCTCGGCGTTGACTCGAAGTTTTTCGCGTTCCTGCGAGAACTGTTCCCGGGCTTTCGCGACGGCGTCCTTTTTCAGGTGGCTGGTAATCGAGCCGAACCAGAACGCGGTGACGAGGTTGATGATAACCGCCAGGCAGGCTATTGCGATCCACAGTTCACGATCCTCGGTTTTCAAAGCGGCCAGAACCAGGGCGACCGTGGCGACCTGAACAAGAAGGATTCCGGGTAGATACCTGAGCATCATCCCATGGTAGAAACAAAACCCACTCCTGACAATTTATTGTGAAGTCCGAAAGCGCCAGTATCGGTATCCAAGGGCCGATTGCCACGCATAAGCTACGCAGCCATCCCGCAGCTCATAGGGAACTTATCCCCGAGGCTATCCAAGTTAGACCGGTATGCCAATAACCGAGTAGAGCAGCCGTCACATACCACCCGGTGCCCGTTTCACACGAGACGGTATGTCTGGCATTGCGCTGGGTTTACGCCCAATTGACAATCGAAATCGAGTCAGTGATTGTAGGCAGGTGAGCACAGACCGAACGAAAAAATTGCATCTTCCGTCCGTCCTGGTGGTTGTGGTGCTGTGCCTCTGCGGTTGCACAACCTCCCCCATCCTTGTTCCTGCTTCTCAGACGCCTGGCGAGCTGCCGAGATCGCTGGCTCCCTACCTGGAAGCCGGGCCCGGTGCCGTATCCGTGAGTGCCCGGACGCTGGAATCAGGTTTTGGATGCACGGTCGCCTTTGAAGTTTACGAGCCAATCCGTAGTGCCGAATCGGACCTCGCTACTGTCACGGTTGTTTTGGGGCACGGATTTATGAGTGATCTCACAAGAATGCGGGCCTGGGCCGAGCTATGGGCGAGCCACGGAGTGCGGACCGCGGTGGCAAGCTTCTGCAATTCTTCGTGGGTTTCAGGAAGGCACGACCGCAATGCCGCAGACATGATTGCGGTGGCGGACTTGCTTCTTGATGCACAGGGACCTCAGGGTGCGGTGATATATGCCGGGTTCAGCGCGGGGGGGCTTTCAGCGCTCCTGGCAATGGATTCAGACCCTCGCGCAGTGGCTTATCTCGGCCTCGACCCGGTCGATAGTGGTGGCCTTGCCGGGGGCGCGCAGAATATCGAAGCACCATCGCTGTTCCTATTCGGCGAACCCTCCAGTTGCAACGCGGCGAGCAACATGGAGCAGTTCCTTCCCCCCACTGCGGTTGCTTTACGCATTCCGTACGCAACGCACTGTGATTTTCAAAATCCCTACGACATGGCTTGTGAACGGTTCTGCGGCTCCGTAGCGCCTGCGGGTACCGCCGCTGCCATTCGCAAGACGATCCTCGGCCTGGCGACTGCCTGGATTGTAGGACACGCTCTGGGCGGCGATGCCGGCTCCATGCCGGTCGACGCGTCGCTTGTGGACGAACTCGAACGCGCACAGCGTATTGCGCGGGTGCAGTAGAGGGCCTGATGATGACAGCCGATCTGGCCAGACGCTCAGACGACAAAAAAACGATAGGACGCCGAGGACAGTGCGATCCTGAATAGTTAGATTCGGTGCCCGCTGTCGAGATCTACTATGGACAATCAGTATTCAGGGTGGTGAAGCTCCTGCTGGGTAGCAAGTATCAAGTCTCTGATATTATTGATAGGTTACTATTTCGCCACCCATACAAAGTTGCACTCCCCGGATTATTGGTGCATCAGTCTACTGCATCCATACGAGAATGGCTGCGCGCAAAACCAGCGCAGTAACTGGGGCCAGGATGGCAGTGGATTCAGGCATAGCACTCTCCTTGAATTTTCATACATCGAATGGTGGATACACGTTGTGATGATGCGTCAACGGGCACGCATGAACAAGCTCAATGTGAAAGTGTGATAGGTGCCGGGTCTCCCATTACCCAAACCGGCGTTTGATGGTCCGCTAATCGGGAGACCTGCCATCGGAAATTTGATTCACTCGATTGAAGAAGTTAAGTTGTCAGAACCCGCAGTTGGGCCGCTTAGATTTTTAAATCGCTAAAACATTTTGCTTTAAACAACGGCCTTGAACTTCTGTCCTGCGGACAGTGAGTTAAACAACTTGGTAGATGCGGCAATATTGATTGTCCGTGTAAGTGCACCCTCCGCTGAGTCCTCAGCCATTTCCGCTTGCCAGATAAGACCTGCGGCTTCGGTAAACTCTCCCCTTATAAGTTCGTCTCCATAAAGTCGATGCACGATGTTGTCGTCGCTGAGTCCACAGGCGAGCAGGCGCACCAGCCAGGCGCAGTTTCGGGGGTCAATTGATGTTAGGCCTGCGCTCGTTTCAGCCTGGACCCTGACAGTCAGTCGCGTGGCATCGGGTGTGCCGTAACGTATCGGGAAAGCTTTGTGGAGCAGGCAGACGGCAACAAATATGCCACGCTGCTGGCTGACTTCGGCGAAGTCATCCCAAGGCTGGTCCTCCTGCAAGTCGTCCACCAGGTTCTGGCGCACACCGGGCCTCATACTGTCGTCGAATACTGCCTCTAACACAATTTCACCCGCTCGTTGATTACCGATATCCTGAAGTGACATTAGGCAGATATCTTCCAGGTCCTCCTCAGCGATCTCACCAATATCGTCCGCATCGGCCAGCGCCAGTACTTTTCTGAGAGCCTCATTATCCCAGTCGCCAGTAAGCGAGTGGATTTCATCCTGAGACAAGACTGAAACATCGAATGAATTGGGCATGTATTAGCTCCTACGCCTTTTACCATGTCATGAGGGGAGTGACATTATCCGCTCTGCAGAGCCTGGACAAGTGCGAAGAGTAACGTTGGCTCAAATGCTATAACCCTGCGCGGAAATGTCACCATGTACTGCCAGGGGCTGGGCGTGCGTTCGATGTAAGTAGCACGCTTATGCAGCAGGTTACAGCGGGTCTTACCGGTGAAATAGGAAACGTCTGAGCCGTAAAGCAGTTAGGCAGGTGCCGTCACTGGCCCTTCGAAGCGAGATAGCCTTTGGCAAAAGCTATAGCAGCTGGGGGTTTTTCTGCTATCACTTCCACTTCTGCGCTGGCGGCTTCGATCTCCCATTCGTCTTCAAGCACACGACCGATCATCCACAGAGCGCCTGCCCGGGTGGCTGACCCGCAGTGAATGTAGACTGGCTGGTGCTCACTGCTGCCCAGCGTGGCGAGAAAGGTATTCATCACCGCCGGGTTCGGGTTGTCGGTGTCCAGTGGCAGGTGCACGAAACGCAGCCCGGCTTGTTCTGCTGCGGCGCGATTGGCCTCGATGTTCGCGTCTTCCTCGCCTCCCATGCGGAGGTTGATTACGGTGGTGAAGCCTGCTGTCTTCAATGACGGCATGGCAGCAGGCAGGGTGGCTCCACCGAAGCCCACCAGCGGGCCGGCGAAACTGGATGCATCCTCAATTTTTGAAAAGTTGCTGATACCAGTCATTTCTGCCTGCTCCGGTGCTGCCACGGTGCTCGTTGCGCCCAGCGAACACGCGAAGGTTATTGCCGCCATAAAAGCGAAAAAGCGATCTCTCATATCTTATCTCATCAAATTGGTGACCTGAAACCCGGTACAAAGCCGGGCTCCAGATCGTCGGGCTAGCCGAGACGAGCTGACGGTCCGGGCAGCTTTTCACCCTCCACTTTCTTCCACTGCTGCTCGATCAGCTCTTTCGCCGCCTGCTCCAGAAACTCCGGCGCCGCCCACTTGCCAACATCAAAGTCATTCTTGATATAGCCGTGTTTCAACATGAATTCTTTGCCGATATCAACTGATTCTATATTCTGCGGCGACAGGTTGGGTACCATGTCAACATACTGGATACCCCGGTAGGTATCTTCCTCATCGAGATAATAGGTCTGTTTGTTGAGGATAGCCGCTGCGGCGCGCTTGTGCTCGTTGGTCCATCGTCCCACTCTGATCATGCCTTTCATAAAGGCAACCACCAGTTCCGGGTGCTCCTCGGCCATTACGTCGGTGCAGGTGATAACCGCGGGAATATTAGCCAACTGCAGAGTCCAGTCCGGGTAGCGGGAGAGGTCCTCAATGGCTTTCATCTTGCCGGTCGCTTCCTGAATATGCTGGAAGACCTTGCTCTGGGTGTAGATGGCGTCCACCTTCCCCTCTAACAGCTGGGTCTCCAGCGGCCGCCTGCACGTGGATGGGAGGATACAGGCCGCCGAAGCGGATCAGGTTGTCGAGGTTATGGACGTAGTGGGGGTACCAGTTGTTGCCCCGGCGAGAACGAAAATACGAAAAGTCGACGCCGATTTTCCTGTACTCCTCACCGGTCCAACCCAGTTCCTGGTCCACATTGCTGGCCGAAATCAGCGGGCAGTTGGTATAGAACACCTCTTTCCAGTTCAGTGGCACGGTAGCCGCTACCTTTTTGCCCTCTGCGGCTGCCGCCTGGGCGGGGGTGGAGGCCAGGCCCGCCCCTAGCGCAGCTATACCGCCTGCGGCGAGGCCGGCGTGAACCACAAAGCTGCGGCGGGTCTGTACTGACAAGTCTTCTTCCTGAGTGTCCACAATTGTGGGGTCTATGTCTTTGTTGTCCACGATAGGCTCCTTCAGATTTTATCGTTGAGTGACCGATGGGCGAGCGCGCTCCTGAGGGCACGCCAGCCGCAACCTTGGTGTAGCCATTGTAATTAGGCCCCTGCCGCTCGATTAGACAAAATCAGACATTGGCTATACATATTCGGACAGGCTCGAGTAAACTTGTTGACCTGAATCAACTATGAGTGCCGTTATAAATGAAAGGGTCGCCGGGTAAGCAGCAGCCCCATTTTGGCACGGTGCGGATTGCTGCGATTAGCTCCATCCCCCGGGTGTTCAGGCAGTTGGGTTTCGAGCCCGAAAAGGCCCTCGAGGATATAGGGTTCGACATACACCTGTTTGACGCCCCCGACTATGTCATCCCCTTTAGCGAACGCAACCGGCTCATACAGCGCTGCATGGATAAGTCGGGGTGTCAGCATTTTGGACTATTGATTGGCCAGCATATCGGTCCGTCTTCATTCGGTATGCCGGGTTTTTTGATGCAGCAGTCGAACGACGTGGGTTCTGCACTGAGATCGTTTCAGCGCTATTTGCATCTGCACGTGGATGGCGCGGTCATTTACCTTGACGCACAAGGTGAGTCTGCCTTTCTGGGCTACAGCATTCTGGAACCGGCAGTAGAGGCCAGCGATCAGCTCCAGGATGCGGCCGTTGCCGTTGCTTTCAATATTATGCGGAAGTTGTGCGGCCCCGCATGGCTGCCTGCCAAGGTGTGTTTTGCGCACAGTAAACCGCAGAACATCCGGCCATTTAAGCAATTCTTTGGTGCGCCCCTGTGTTTCGATATCGAAAAAAGCGGCCTGTACTTTCCCGCATCTACTTTGAAGCAGGCTTTGAAAGATTCCGATCCTGAGCTTCGCTCTTTGCTGCAAAGGCAGGTAGACGAGCTTGAAAATCGCTTTGCCCACGACTTCGCCGAACAGGTGCGGCGCGTTTTGCATTCTTCCTTGTTGATGCACCAGGCGAGCGCCGATCATGTTGCCGCACTTTTTTCCATCCACCCAAGGACCCTGAACCGGCGCCTGAGAGCCTGTGGTACCTGTTTCAGGGCGCTGGTCGACGAATGTCGTTTGCTTATCGCCCGGCAATTGCTGGAAGGCTCTTCGATGAGTCTGGGACAGATTGCCGCGGCGCTGGATTATTCTGACGCGAGTGCTTTTGGCCGGGCTTTCAAACGCCAAAGTGGCACGACGCCCTCCCATTGGCGGGAGCAGCATCATGGGTACTGAAAAGTTAAACCTCCGAAATTGCTAGAGTTGGTGGGTGAATACCTATAAACGACACCGATTCCGGCCAGGCGCCCCCCACCCGATATCATTTCCTACGCCGTACCCAGGGCACTTCGCTGGGCAGGCACCTGGACAGAGTTCAGCACTATTGGGCTCTAAAGGTGATCTACAGGCCGCCAGACTACGCGCCACCCTGTCGCGAGGTGACACTGGCGCCACCGCAGCCTAGTCCTCGATGATCTCCCGGCGGAACCGCACGGCCACACTGCGCGGCTGAACCGGCTTACCCCTGGCCAGCAGATGGGCTTTGGTGAAGGCTGCGCCGTACAGCAGAATCAGTGATGAGTAGTTTACCCAGAGCAACAGCAACACCAGGGAGCCCGCGGCGCCATAGGTGGAAGCAGTTGCCGTATGGGATAGGTAAAAAGCGATCAGGGTGCGGCCGAAGGTGAACAGCACGGCGGTCAGCACAGACCCCACCGCGACATCGCGCCAGCCCAACCGGACATCCGGTAATACCTTGAAGATCGTCCCAAACAACAGCGATGCCACCAGCAGGGATGCGATGAGGTCCACCACGCTGAAGGCCACCTCGTACCAGGGCAGCCAACCCTGAACAGTGGGAAGAAACACGCGCAGCCCCACGCTCAGCGACAGCGAAACCAGCATCACGAAGCCGATGGCCAGCACAATGGTCAGAGACGTGAGCCGCTTCCTGATAAACAGGCCAATGCTGTTGCGTGAGGGCTTTGGTGCGACGGTCCAGATGGTATTCAGGGAGTTCTGCATTTGGCCGAAAACGGTGGTTGCACCCACCAGCATGGCCAATATCCCGCCGATGCTGGCCAATAAGCCGCCTCCCTTCAGGCTCGAACTGTTGACCGCCTGTTGCACGGTCTCGGCGGCCTCTGCGCCAATTGTGTCATGCAGTTGTTCGGCGATCTGTCCCTGCGCCGCATCTTGACCGTAAAATATGCTGATGACACTGACGATCACAATCATCACCGGGGCAATGGAAAAAAGGGTAAAAAAAGCCAGCGAGCCAGCATTGGCGAAGGCATTGCTGTCCAGCCAGATCTGGGTGGCGTGTTTGAAGATAGCCAGCCAGTACTTCAGATAGTTGACCAATCCGGATGTCATATCGGTTTCAGGGTTTCGCAAAATATAGAATGGCCTTGGTTTCAGCATGTCGCTTGGTTACCGAGGTCAGGCTAACACAGTCGGTCATCATTCGATAATCTACCGCGACAACCTGTCCCTGGCGGGTATCGCCAACTCACTATCTTGAGTTACCTGTCAGTACCCTACAGAGCCATTGACAATCGAATTGGTCATAGTCTTTAGAGTCAATCGATCAAAAAAATGAAAGACCACCATCCTGTAATAAGTATCACTACTTGAGCTCATAAGCGTTAATGTCGGGGCGGAATACAAGTGGTTTCTCAGCAGCGTCACCTTGAAAGGTATCTCTAAAAAACCGGAACAAACTAGCATTATTGTTCGCTGGCTTACCCTTAAAATAACTATGATCACCGCCAACGTACTTGGCTTCCGTGAGGTTGATGTAGTACGCGTTTTTTGCGTCCAGGTTTCTCAAGTAATGTCCGAGTCTCGCCAACTGCTCTTTGCCTGGCTTTTTCCTCGACCATCCCAGTGCGGAATCGTTTTCGTTTATTACAACGTAAAGTCTATTGCGAACCTGAACTCTTTCGAGCCAGACTTTGTGATCTTTGTTGTTCGCATCGGCGGCAATCAGCGCCACATTATCGAATACTAAAGTAGCGGTGGCACTTGCGGAAGGTATCAGTGAATACTTGAGCAGGTAGTTACCCATGCTATGACATACCAGATTGATCTTAACCTGACATCTCCTTTCCAAGAGTCTGGTGTAGTAGCTTCTCGCAGCATCTGGGTTATCGCTGTGCGCAGATTCTGCCCGCTCCATTGAGTTCTTTCGAAACTCGAAAGTTAGCAGTTCGTGGTAGTAAGCTATCTTTTCCACGAGGCTATCGAGCGCGTTGGTCGAGGCTCTCGCATCCTTTTTGTCTTCCAGATACGCTGCTGTGCCGGACAAGGCACCACCGCCGTTGGCTGGCCAAGTAAATGGAACTACGATGACATCATACTTCTTTTCTATTTCAAGCGCTGTCTTGTATACGTCCTCTACATCATTGTTGTAGCCGTGTACGAAGATGAGGATGCTTTTGGATTCTTTGTTGGCTTTATCAAATAGCTCGCATGCGACTCTAAGGCTCGCATACCAATCGTTGGTAGTGTCTATATTCAGGCTAAATTTATTTTTGAGGGCGACTACTTCAGCCTTCGGCAATTTGTCCATCAGGACTTGAGTCGTACTGTTTTTAGCTGTGCCTTCAACTTTTACGAGTCTAAGTTCATTGCCCCCCTTTGGGTTTGGGGTATCACCAAAGATCTTGAGACCCTTCTTGGTGCTCGACAGTTTGCGATTTGTCACAAAATACATAATTGTTTTCCCCCTGCATACTTTTTTAGTAGTCATCAAGAATACTGTCAAGTAGGAAACCCTACGTGAATTATTGATTTTCAGTATTTCACTACAGCTCGAATTCTGCCCAGAGTGGATAGTGATCAGACACCCTGAATGAAGTCGAGGACTTGCTTAAGTCCGCGTCCACATAGATATGCGGCATGAAATCGAACCCGCCACCCCTCACATAATTCAGTATCATTCGTCGCTTCCTCGAACCAGTTTGAAACCAGGCAATCTGATTATAGAATTTTTCCAGATCGGGACTGTTGGCATTAGAGAAAATGGTACTGGGTACTTATGCTGCTGTTTCCAATTTGTTCACTTTGGGTAGGCATCTGGCCAGGGATAAGTATTATTCTGATCTTAGGGGCTGTGCGTTCAGTGAGTGGAGTAGGGCAGTGGCCCGATACTTCGCCAATGGAAGTCTATGGAATCAGTTAGTTAACTTGTCAAAACCCCCTGGCGCCCTGATTCAGGGCGACGATTGAGTTAAGCACATCAACCTCGCCTCCGTTCACGCGTTGAAAGCGATTCAGCCAAGTATAAGAAATATAAACGAGGTGTGTCGATCAGGTTGCCTGCTGGAGTTAATTTGTCAGCGCCCGTCAGCGGTAGAGAAACGGGGTTAAGTGCGGGTAATTTTATTTTGGCCCTTTTACTGGAACGCCATACCTCCATCGACCTTGAGGATAGCGCCGTTGGTATAACTGGCGGCATCACTGGCCAGGAACAACGCCACGCCTATAATCTCTTCCGCTTCACCCGCCCGCCCCAGCGGTACGATAGCGGCGATAGCCTTTTTGACACCGTCAGACCAGGCATCGGAAATATCCGTCAGGAAAGGTCCCGGCATAATACAGTTGGTGCGCACTTTTGGCGCAAAGCTGTGGGCCAGGCTCTGGGTCAGGTTGTTGACTCCGGCCTTGGCTGCCGCATAGGGAATTTCCGCCGCTCCGGGTGCAATAGAGGCGGTACTGCTGACGTTGATAATCGAACCGCCCTCGCCCGCTACCATTCTTTCCGCCACCACGGCGGAGAGGCGGAAGGGCCCCCCCAGGTTGACTGCGATAACCTTGTCCCATAACTCGCGCGTAACTGAACTCAGCGACGTGTAGAGGGGTGACATGCCCGCGTTGTTGACCAGTACGTCAATACGTCCAAAGTGGCCCCAGGCGGCTTCTACCAGCGCATCGCAGGCGTCCCAGTCCCCGACGTGGCAGGCAATGGCCAGGCACTCGGCCCCGGTCTCAGCGCGAATCGCAGCCGCCGCATCGTCGCAGCTGTCCTGCTTGCGCGAACTGATAACCACGCTGGCGCCCGCCTCGGCAAAGGCCTTACACATCTGGAATCCCAGGCCGCGGCTGCCCCCGGTAACAACAATAACCTTGCCACTCAAATCGAAATGGCTGGCGGTTTTTCGAGCATCCATAGTTTGTACCTACGCGTTGCGAATTGTTATGAGTATCATGGAGTATCATGGGGTCAGACTCCATGAATTGTGAGGGATTTTGCCGGGTTGGAAAATCAAGGAGTCTGACCCCTTGCTCTTGTTGAGAAAACCGATCTCCGACCCGTGCTCTACTGTACTGTGCCTGGGCGACTAAAAATCTTTAAGCTATTGATATATATAAATATGATAGATTTGACTGCGCGTCTTTCTAATAATACCCTCACGGCTGAATCTGGCCCAGCCCCAGCGTAATCAGCAGCACAGTCGTGCGTGAACTGACACTGCCTGAACTGTGCCCAACCCCTCGCGTTACCCGGAGCTTTACCAGCGTGTTTCCTCGACTGATTATCTTTCTCCTGTTGCCTGTCGCGGGTGTTGTCTCGGCAAAGTCTGCGCCAGAGTTGGAAGAAGTCGAGGTCACCGGGAGGCGTATCAACCTTGTGGGCGATGCGGTGTCAGCCTCCCAGGGTGTTGTCAGCCAGGAGGAAATTGCCTTGCGCCCGCTGTTGCGCACTGGCGATGTGCTTGAAATGGTTCCCGGTATGGTGGTCACGCAGCACAGCGGCACAGGCAAGGCCAACCAGTATTTTCTGCGCGGTTTCAATCTGGATCACGGTACCGACTTTGCCACGTTTGTCGACGGTATGCCGGTTAATATGCGCACGCACGGGCATGGTCAGGGCTACACAGACCTGAACTTCATTATTCCCGAAACGATTTCTACCCTGGCGTACAAAAAAGGCCCCTACTATGCAGATGTGAACGATTTCAGTAGCGCAGGTAGTGCAGAAATGCGAACAGCAGATCGGTTTGAAGACGGTCTGTTGGAAGTCGGGGCTGGTGAAGATACATTCTATCGTATGGTATTGATGGATAGCCTCTCCTTGCTCGATGGCAGTGCGACCTACGCATTGGAGTTAGGCACTTATGACGGGCCGTGGACGGATATCAAGGAGGATGTGAAAAAAATAAATCTGTTACTCAAGTACAGTCGAAGCCTGGGCGACGGTGAGGCGACTGTGAGTGCGATGGCCTATGACAACAAGTGGCATAGCCCGGACCAGATTCCGCTGCGTGCGGTTGAGGAGGGCTTGATCGATGAACTCGGCTCCATCGACGAAACACTGGGAGGCAAATCTCAGCGCTATAGCGTGGCCACACGTTGGCAGAACGAGCGTTGGGATGTGTCTGCTTACGCTGTTCGCTATCAACTGAACCTGTGGTCAAATTTCACCTACTTTCTGGACGACGAGATTAATGGTGACCAGTTCGAGCAGCGGGATGATCGCTGGTTGTATGGCGGGAAAAGCGAGTACAAGCAAGACTTATCTATCGGGGGCCTGTCGATGGTGAATCGCTACGGCGCGGATTTTCGCTATGACGATATCGATGAAGTCGGTTTGTACAAAACGCAGGGGCGGCGTCGGTTGGGGCCTGTGCGCAGTGATCGTGTCGATGAATGGAGCGCGGGCGTTTACGTCGAGAACGAGCTTGCGTGGAGCGACAGCATTCGCACCATCGTGGGCGCGCGTTACGATTATTTCGACTTCGATGTGCACAGCCGGATCGACCAGAATATTAATGGTGTCCACCTGAGCAGCAACAACGGCCAAGAGCACGATGACAAGCTGGCGTTGAAGGGCAGTACGATATACACATTTAACCAGGAGTGGGAGGCTTACTTCTCGATAGGGCAGGGCCTTCATTCCAACGATGCGCGGGGTACAACAACTGCTGTCGACCCGAGTGATGGCAGTGTTATTGCGCCGGTGGATCCGTTGGTGGACTCATTGGGTTACGAGGTCGGTGCGCGCGGTTTTTGGGGTGACCGCCTGAATACCTCGATCGCACTATGGAACCTGGAGATCGACAGTGAGCTGTTGTTCGTCGGAGATGCGGGCAGTACGGAAGCGAGTCGTGGTTCCCGGCGCAAGGGTGTGGAGTTGTCGACTTACTACCGCCTCACCGATCAATGGACGCTGGACGTTGAATACGCCTACACCGATGCAAAATTTACCGACTATGCACCAGAGGGTGATGAGATACCCGGGTCAATTGATCAGGTGTTGCAGGCCGGTGTCAGCGCGGAACTCGAAAACGGCTGGTTCGGCAGCCTGCGCCTGCGTTATTTTGGTGAGCGGCCATTGATCGAGGATGGCAGCGTAAAATCGGATGATTCCACGGTTCTGAATTTGCGCGCGGGATACAGTGCACACCGGTGGTCGATGAAAGTGGATGTGCTGAATGTACTCGATAGCAACGACCACGACATTGATTATTTTTATGCCTCCCGCCTGCCGGGCGAGCCAGTCGAGGGTGTAGAGGATGTCCACTACCATATACTGGAGCCGCGTACCGTTCGGCTGTATGTGAGCCTCAATTTTTGACCGACAGGGGCCAGGGGTACAGGCAAGTTAACTCAAGGCCCTGGGCTGGCGCTGCACACGTAGAGATAGACCGACCAGAAACAGGGTGGCATCGACAATCACGTTGAAGCCCGCAATCGATTGTGGTATCTATAGCGCGCAATGAAACTCTCTGCTTACAATCCAGGCCGCTACGCCCGCCTCACACTGCTGCTACTCATGCTGGCAGCGCAGAGCATTTCCGTGGCGCACGATATCGGCCAGGACCATGGGCTGCAGTCCCACTCGTGCGCAACCTGCATCATCGGCCAGGGGCTGGGCACTGCTGTCAGCGTCAGTTACGACACACTGACCCTGTATCCCTGCCACATCTTCGCCCCTGCCGGCTCGACCATTCCCGCACTGGCCCCGACAACCCGTTATCACTTCGCCCGGGGTCCACCCCGCCTCTTCTGATCCACTGAAAACCCTAACTGATCCATACTTTTTGGTTTTGTCACCACAACGGTGGCGTGTGATCTGCAAGAGAGTCCAACCATGTCTATTTCATTTCGACGCAGCGTCGCAGTGGCGGTATCTGTGTATTTTGCACCCGCTATCGGCCTGGCACAGTCGGCGACTACCGCGCCGGCGCCGCATTCACATGAACACGAAAAACTAGAGGAAATTATCGTCACCGCGAACCCACTCGGGGGCACCTCGGATGACCTGGCCCAGTCGGCCACGGTGCTGCAGGGCGAGGCCTTGCGCCAGCAGTTGGCCAATTCGCTGGGCGAGACGCTGGCTCGCATGCCAGGCCTTGCCAATGCCAGCTTCGGCGAGAATGTGGGCCGCCCCGTAATCCGCGGACTGCAAGGCCCACGCGTTGGCATTCTCAGCAACAGCATGGCCGTCAACGATGCTTCATCGCTCAGCCAGGATCACGCGGTCTCCATTGAGCCGTTTCTTGCCGACCAGATCGAAGTGCTGCGCGGACCCTCCACCCTGCTCTACGGTTCTGGCGCCATCGGCGGGGTCGTGAACATGGTATCGCCCACGATACCCCAGTCCGTCCCTGAGAATGGCTACAGCGGCCGTGCAACGACACAGGGCAATACCGCAGCCGATGAAGAGTTTGCCGCGGGAAGGCTGGACCTTGGCGGTGGCCAGTTCGCGTTACATATCGACGGGTTCCACCGCCGCACTGACGATTATGATATTCCCGGGAATGCGAATCTGTACCCGGAAGGTGAGGACCATGGAGATGAGCATGAGGAGCATGACGACGATGGTGAGGACAGCGGTACTCTCGCCAACAGTTTCCTGAAAAACCATGGCTGGACCCTGGGCGGTAGCTGGATAGGAGAGCAGTGGTTAGTCGGGCTTGCGTATACCGACTATAAGTCTGAATACGGTATTCCCGGTGACGCCCATATGCACGCCCATGAGGACGAACACGACGGCGAGCATGAGGGCGAGCATGAGGACGGGCATGAAGAAGGGGAGCACGGTGAGGAAGAAGAAGGACCGGTCTCCATCGACCTTGAATCACAACGTACCGAATTCGAGATCGCAGGACGCGACCCCTTCCCGGGCTTTGAGCAAATCAAGGTGCGTTATGTCGATACCGAGTACACACACACAGAATTTGAAGGTAATGAAGTTGGCACGGTCTTTAAAAGCGACACCGACAATACCAGGCTGGAACTAAAGCATAATCAATGGGGAATCTGGCAGGGCGTGTTCGGGCTGCAATACACAGAGAATGATTTCAAAGCAGTGGGCGCCGAAGCATTTGTCCCTCCCGCACACACCGATACCAGCGCCGTGTTCTGGATAGAGCGCGCTGACCTCGGCCAGTGGCAGCTCGACCTGGGACTGCGCTACGAAGATGTGGATATTAAGGTTCCAAACACCCTGGTAGCTGAGGAAGGCCCCATTGGCCCCAAAGCAGACAATGATTTCCAGCCGTTCAGTGGCTCCGCAGGCGTGGTATGGACGCTGAATGAACAGGTCGACCTCACCTTCAGCGTTGCTCATGCGGAACGCGCGCCGGCGGCTGAGGAGTTGTATGCCAACGGGCCACACGTTGCCACACAGGTATTCGAAGTGGGCGATGCCTCGCTCGACAAGGAGAAAAATCTCCACTTCGAAGGGGGTGTTAGCGTTATTCTCGGTGGCTTCACCGGCAGTGCAAGTGTCTACTACGATGATTTCAGTGACTATATCTACTTAAACGATACCGGGGAGGAGAAAGATGGCCTGCCCGTGCAGGTGTGGCAACAGCAGGATGCTGACTTTATCGGGGCAGAAGTTGAATTGCGCTACGACTTTCAACCCGGTAAGTATGGACACTGGCAGGTGTTCGGCTTTGGCGATATTGTCGACGGGGAGCTCTCCGATAACAACGATGTGCCGCTGGCGCCGCCCGCGCGCATTGGCATGGGGCTGGATTGGGATCATCACGACGGTTTTGCCGCCTACCTGCTTTGGGTCCACGCCTACAAGCAGGATAACCTGGCCCCGCTGGAAACACCCACGCCCAGTTATGATCTGGTGAACGCGGAATTGTCCTACAGTTTGGCCGCCGGTGATCAGTTCGAGTTTCAGGTTTATCTACAGGGCCAGAACCTGCTGGATGAGGACATCCGTAACAGCACGTCCACGCTTAAGGACTTCGCACCCCAGATAGGTATCAACGCTATCTTTGGCGTGCGAGCCTACTTTTAGGCTGCAGTTCGCTGGCGGTTTGTTGAGCATCCATACTTTGTACCTACGCGTTGCGAATTGTTACACCGCCATCCACCACCAGTGCGGCACCCGTGATAAAGCTGGCGGACGGCAGTACCAGGCTGAGCGTCGCGTGCGCCACTTCCTCGGGCTCTGCGTAGCGGCGCAATGCGGTGCGGCGCTGGGCAAAGGTCGCCTTGTCCGCGTCTGGTATGCCATCGGTAATGCCGGTTCGTACCGGGCCAGGGCAGATGCAATTAACGGTTATTCCCTCTTTGCCCAGGTCCACGGCCATGGCGCGGGTCAATCCCAGCGAGGCGTGTTTGGCAGCCACGTAGGCACTGTTGTAGCGTGTCGCGCCCCAGGCCTCGGTGGAGGCCACATTGACGATTCTTGGGTGCTCAGACTGCCGCAGGCTGGGCAAGGCGGCCCGAATAGCCCAGGCCTGCGCCGTAGCCATTACCGAGAGTGACAGGTCCCAGGAGTGGGGAAAGCCCTCGTCATCAATGCTGGTGGGCAGTGCAAAGCCCGCATTGTTGACCAGGATGTCTATGCCACCAAAATGTGCCGCCACGGCCTGCACCGCGGATTCCACCGCATCGCGGTCGGAAAGGTCGACCGTCAGCGGAAGAACCTCCACACCCACGGAGCGGCATTCTTCAGCGACAGTGGCCAGGGCATCGCCGTTGATATCGAAAATGGCCAACCTGGCGCCCTCGTCAGCAAACAGGTGGGCAGTGGCCCGCCCCATGCCGCTGGCGGCGCCTGTAACGATGGCAACACTGCCGCTGATGGAACGGCTGAGCCTGGATAATCGGGTCATGTGCAAAATCCTGTGGTGTTGTTGGTAAGCCCGGTAAAGTATAGAAGATATGGTACCAAAGTAATGAACCATCCCCACCCACGCCGCTAGCCCGGCTGGGACTTTCGAGCTAGGTGTAGTCCGGTAGACCTTAACCTCGAATGGGAGATCGACATGACTTTACATATATTGGGTATTGATATCGCCAAAAACACGTATCAGCTTCATGGGGCTGATCCATCGGGTAAAGAGGTACTAAGGAAGCGACTTCCTCGGCAAAAACTGGCTGCATTCATTGCGAACTTGCCCGCTTGCACAATTTTAATGGAGTCCTGCGCGGAGCGAACTACTGGGCAAGAGTATTTCAGCGAAGTGGCCACGCAGTGAAGCTGATCAGCCCGCAATTTGTAAAGCCGTGTGTAAAGACCAACAAGAACGATGCCAATGACGCCCTTGCTATTGTGGAGGCGGCCTGCAGGCCCTCAATGAACTTTGTGCCAATTAAAAACAGGTGGCGCAGCAGGATATACAATCGGTCCATCGCATACGAACGCTAGTCGTCAGGAACCGAACGCCATTGATCAATCAGATTAGAGGGTTGTGCCAGGAATATGGAATTGTTGTTGCACCGGGGTCTGCCAGGGTCAAATCGTCACTGTGTACAATCATTGCGGACAGCGCAAATGAGCTCACCGCCTCTTCCCGCGAGAGTATGCGGGGCCTATATGAGGAACTCGTCGGGACGGAGGCCACGCTTAAAGCGCTGGATGCAAAAATCCGAGTGCTCTGCAGGCTTGATGAAAATTGCAAACGCATACTGAAGGTGCCCGGAGTTGGTGAGCTAACGGCGACAGCTCTCGTTGCCGTCATTCCGTGATTCCAGGGAGTTCAGAAATGGGCGTCATTTGTCGGCTTGGTTAGGGCTGGTGCCAAGGCAAGCCTCCAGTGGAGATAAGCAGGTTCTGTTGGGCATCAGTAAACGAGGAGATAGGTATTTGCGGACTCTGCTGATCCATGGAGCCAGGGCGGTTTTAAGTCACCACAAAGACGCGGCCAATGACTATAGCCGTTGGGTGGCGAGGAAGAACTGGAACGCGCAAAGCGCATTGCGCGACCAGTAGAGGGTGCTGAAATCCCAGGAAATCCCAGCACAAAGCTGCAGCAAAGCGCTTTAAAAAAAGGCCCACACCTTGGTGTGAGCCTGTTCACAGATTTTCCAGTGCGGAGAACTATCCCGGCTAGTTACAGCCAGGGAACTTGAAAGAGCCCACGTAGGTGCCCCAGTTTGCGAGATCGTTACCCGACACGACGCTTACGGCGGGTTTGCCGCCAGCATACTGCCCCGCATACCAGAAGGTAGTGCCGTCTGGGTCGAGCGTCATCCCGGTGTAATCACCCCAGCGCTCCGGGGCGAGACCGCCGTTGTCCTGGAAGGAGCTGTAGGCGGTTTTGGCCTTTTTCAGCAGGCGTTCTCCGCCAACATAACCCAGTGGATCAGCGCTCTGGCGGCCGGTCACGTAGATCGACGGATACCACGTCGCACCAGCATTGCCGTTGCCGGGTGCCCGGCTGTAGGAATAACCGACAGCCATATCGTTGCAGCTGTTGGCGGCAATTGAGGGGAAGCTCCGATAATCGAAGTCACTGCCGAATACACCCGCCTGAACGACACCGTTTACACTGGCGTCCAGCGGGAAGGCAGTCTGGTCAGGTGCCGGCTCCACCGAGGTGGGATCGATCTGCGCCCAGCGAACGCAATTGCGCGTGCCCTTGCCCGGATTGCAGGAAATGGTCTGGGTCGTCCACAGGTAGCCGTTGCGATACTCGGTTTCCTGCCCGCGGAAATCGTTACCGGCCAGTATTTCCACCGAGCCTTTCTGCGGCCAGCTGATCGGGAAACAGCTTTGCCCCTCACAGGGAACCCCGGAAGCGGCAGCAAGATCCACGTCGCCTTCAAGGGCCCAGGTGTCGGCGCCAAACGGGTCGTCCCAGGAATAGACGGAATGCACCTTGCCGTCGAAGTTTTCACTCATGATGTAGAACGGTGTGCCCACGGGTTGTTGCTGGGAAGGCTGCGGTGTGCCGTCGAGCTTGACATTATTGATCCCTTCGAGGCCGGGCGGCGCCAGCTCGCGGGTGACGACGCGCAACGGGTTGCCACTGTACAGGTCATCCTTGTTCATGGCGAAAACGCGCCCCTGAAACCCGAACGGAAGAGCACCGCCGAACTGGTTCGAGCCCATGAAGATAGCCTGTTCGCCCACACCCATATGCGGGAAATCGAAAAACGCCCCGTTGATATTGGTTGGGAAACCGAAGCGGTTCCAGCCGCCTATTGGATCGCCGGTCTGGGTGGCGGCCACGCAGAAGTCGGTGCCATTGCCATCGATGCCGAGAATGAAACGATCGTTGACGGTGTCGTAGACTACGTCCGGATCAAATACTGCCGCAAACCCGCCGTCGAAAGCGGTACAGCCAGGTGTACCGTCAAAGAACTGGGCAAATGGCACTGGCCCACCGCTCAGCGAGTTGCCCTTCTTGTCGTAGATCTCAAAGGCGATATTGGCCACGACGATCAGGTGATCCGGTCCGGCCGCCATGTCCGCATCCGGCGGCACGGTGGCTGAGAAGCCAGAGCCGGTGCAGCAATCAGCGGCGTCGATACTGTCAAATGCTACGCCGCCCTTGGGTTTGAAACCCACCGGCTTTTTCGAGCCATCCAGGTTCTGGATGGCATCGCTCTTGGCCTGGGCTTTTGCCGCCGCTATCGCCGCGGCGATCTGCTCGTCGGTCATTTTGGAATCGATCTGGGAGCCGCCGACCACAAAGTCAGTGGCCTCCGTGGTGGCGCCCGTCGCCGCACTTCTGGAAATATCGGCCAGCACCACAGGGGCGGGTGCTTCTGATTGGTACTTCAGTGTACCTGTCCCGTTGATCTTGGAAGGTTTCTCGCTCTTGTCACGCTTGAGAATTTTGGGTGGCGCAGTCGGGGCGGGCCTCAGACGCGTCTGTAGGACGTCCTGTTTGCTGGCATCTGCACCCTGGTGAGATGCCACTGCGTGTTCTTCACCCTCTTTAGCTGTATCCACATACAGTGCTGTAAGAGCCACCGCTGCACCGACCGCGAGTGCAGTCGTTGCCACGGCCAATTTAGTTCGAGTCAACATAATTTTCCCCTTCAGTCAGTGGTTTTGCCTGAACCCATTTGAGGGTAGTAGTTTTAGCCGCGTTAACAAGGATTCAGGTAAACTAAATATTCCAGGGCGTGTTATTAAGGTTTCTGGTCTCAGTAAAACGCTCTGCTTCATTGTGGTGCGCGCGCACTTCACCTGAGATTCTCATAGTGCCCAGCATTGGACAACCACAGGCCCGAATCGCACGGACTATGGCAAAGTTGGCGCAATTCAGGTCCGACTCAAAGGAAAAATTTTGAGCCTCGCTGCCAATACGGCTCGCCCAGGGACTTTCTGTGAATCACCGTAGCATGTAGTATTGAAGTAATGCTGATAGCCGCTTAGTTTCGAAAAAGCACGTTATCCACAAACCCATCCGTGGCGTACGCGCCACTTTATGCTGCGTCGCCATGACTGTGCCTACACCGTTTGTTACCACTGAGGCACTGAGTTGGTCAGGAATGCTGACAGACATCCGAGTCCCTTCAATTCCATCCGCCGCTTTGCAGAGGTTTGGCCTTGCACTAGCGTTGACATCTCCCGCGAGTAACGTGCTGGCTGACAGTGAGCTGGAACTAGTGCGGGTAACCGCCTCCCGGGCGTTGTTTGAGAACAGTAGTCCCTTCGCCAACTCCGTAACGGTCGTGCGACCGGACGCTGGCACCCGTCCACCTCAGGACCTGTCGGAAATCCTGCGACAGGAACCGGACGTGGATTACAACGGGCAGGGTGGGCTGTTCCAGACCGTCACCATCCGAGGCTTGGGCAGACAGCGTATTGGTACATATTTCCTGGACATACCGCTGCTCAGTGACCGTCGTGCGGGAACCGCCGCGTCCTTCATTGACCCGGTGACTATCGAGGCGGTAGAGCTCGTGCGAGGTTCGTCCAGCATTCTGCACGGCTATGGCGCCATCGGGGGCCTGGTAAGAATTCACCCTCTGGCCGAGAAAGGGCTGAGCGCCGGCCTTGGCTGGGGCGGCTCTGGGGATGAAAATCTGCAATATGCTGCATATGGAGCGGAGGAAGTACAGCTGGCCCTGGTGCATCGCGGCGCAGACAAGAGCAAGACCGCCGCGGGAGAATCACTGAACACGGGCTTCGACCAGTATAGCGGCACCTTCGCCTTCACCCGGGACTATGATGATATTCGGTTCAGCGCCAACAGTCTGGTGACTTATGCCGAGGACATAGGAAAGTCAAATAACCGATATCCGCAGCAGCGGATTTCAGATTATCCGCGCGAAAGACACGTGTTGACACAGCTCGGGCTGGAACAGGCGGGAGAATGGCGCGGCAGCCTGTTCTTCCACTCGCAGGATCTGGAAACACGGGTAGAATCTATCGAGCAGCGGCTCAATGAGGTGGACACCAGTTCCGTTGACTTCGGAGGAAAGCTAGTGCTCATTCGAGGCACCGACAGAAGTCCATTGCGGGTCGGGCTTGACTATCTGGGCAGACGAAATGTTGATGCCGACGAGAAGGAAACCGCTTTCAGCACTGGCGAAGAGACACAGTGGACTAATTTGCGCGCGCAGCAGGATGATGTTGCCGTGTTTGCTGACCTCGAGCGCAACTATCATTCGCTGCAATGGGCCGGTGGCCTGCGGGTAGCCGAGACCCGGCAGAGTGCGAGCGGTTTCAACAATGAGTCCGAATTTTACGCCAATGCATTCTCCGGTATTGAGTGGTACGCAAATGACTCGATGTCTGTCAGTTTGCAGGCGTCCGCGGGCCAGCGCCCCGCTAATCTTTCGGAACGATATTTCACCGGTACCACCGGTCGCGGATCCATAGTGAGCGAGCCGGACCTGGAAACGGAGAAGGCGTTCGGAATCGATCTGGGAACACGCTGGGAGCAAGCTTCATCCGCGCTGGAACTGCATGGCTACTACACACGCCTCAATGACCTGATAGAGCGTGTAGAAGTCACCACTGATGTGCTGAGCTATCGCAATAACCGCGAGGGTAGAATCTGGGGTGCGGAAGCCACTGCAAGCCACAGCTTGGGAGAGCGCTGGCAAGTCTTTGCCGCGGGCAGCTACCAGGACAGCGAAGATGATGACGGCAACGCACTGGAAGATACTTCCGCCAACAGGTTGAGCACCGCGGTGCAATACGGGCAACCAAACTGGGACCTGAAGCTTCAATACGAATACCGGTTCTCCAACGGCGATGTGGCCCCGACCCAAACGCCAGTGGATTCGGCCCGGCTGATGTCCGCTCGACTGGAGTACAGGCCGACAGATCGCCTCACGGTGGAGCTATGGGGTAGAAACCTGCTAAATGACGAATACCGTATAAGCACGGACGATCTCAGCACCGAGGGAGAGGAAAGGGCGTTTGGTGTGCTAGTTAGATGGCGAGGGTACTGACTTGTTAGGTCGCCGAAATTGATAGGACCGGCCCATGAATACCTTTAAGCGCCATTGATTCCCACCAGATATCATCAGCGATGCAGTGTGACATTACTACCGCTTCCACTTAAATCATTCCGATATTGAAGCTTTGCTTGCTGAGCAATCTCATAAGGCCACCAGGGTGCGAGAGCGGGGCATGCGCCTGTTAAAGCCGATGAGGCAGGCTCAGAGATCAGGTGCCCGTGCGAGTTTACAGGCCATCAATTCCTGCGTCGCCGCCTCCCCGGTGGGTGCGCCCTCCGTCTCCCCGGGCGCCGCGAGTACGCCGTGGCTGGTAGAGATCAACAGGGCGCGCTCCAGGCCCCTTTCGGTATCGACATGTTAACTGCTCAGAATGAGTGCGTTCAGTGGGTTGAGCAGGGCAGTGGCGTAAACGCGGATATCGGATTCGTGCTAGGCCGAGAAGTCAACTTGCCGACACCGTTGGCTACCCGTTTCAGCCCAGGATCAGGCCGAGCCAGTGGGCGGATGGTGCAGTTTCCCTTCACCCGGAAATCGCAATATCAGAAAACCGAATGCCTGGCATTAGCGCGGAGCGGTCTTCATCCCAGTTCTGATGATTGCCAATCATGGATATTTTATTCAGCATTTCATAAAAATTACCGGCGACGGTAATGCCCCTGACCGCCTGGATGCGCTCTCCATCTTTACACAGGTAACCGGAAGCGCCAAAACTGAAGTTGCCGGAAATCGCGTTGGCACCGGAATGCAAACCCGTCAAATCGGTGAGTTCGAGATATTCGCCACTGTGCAGTGTCGGCAGGTTTGCAGAGCCTTTGGCGATTTCAATCTGGTGTAGATTGACACCCAGGGTCGACTTTGGTCCGCGGCTCGCGTGCCCGGTGGTTTCGGTATCGAAATAGGAAGCGGTGGCACTGTTATGTACCAATGTTTGCAGGCAGCCCTCGACGATCAGCTCTGATTTTTTCGTGGCGGTTCCTTCCGCATCGAATAAGTGATAACCGAAGCCATCTGCATTGAGTGGGTGGTCGTAAATGGTCAGTCGTGAATCGGCTATGACTGCCCCTACTTTATCCCGCATCGGGTTGATGCCATCCTTCGCGGCTTTGCCGGAAAACATCATCGCAAACACGCCAAATATCGAGACCTGGCTTTCCGTATCGAAAATCACGTCGTAGTGTTTGCTCGGAACGGGCTTGCCATCTAGCAGGCCGATACATTTTTCATAGGTCTTATCGATGACGGTGGATGCGTTTAAACCGGAAAATAATCGCGATACCTGGCTTGTGCCCTGCATCGCGTTGTTTTCGCCGTCTTCGACGAGTGCATAAGCGTAGGAGGCGCACATGCGGCTGCGCGTCAACGCGTTCAACCCGGCGCTTGAGAAAATATGCCGTTGGCTGGTGATATCCTGAACGCCATTGTAGGGCACATTTTTGACTTTATCTTTCGCGGCCAGCTTACGCTCGATGTCTAGCGCCATTGCAATCTTCTGATCGATGGAAACCTGCTCCTGCGGGCATAGCAATTCATCATCCGTTTGCAGCCGGTCAGAATTGGGCAGAATATTCTCGTGCGCCTCGACTTTGACAAAACTGGCGTTATTGAGTGCCTGACCAACCATTGAACCGAGGGCATCCGCGTCAACGGCTTCACTATAGGCCGTGCCGATATGGCCGTCCTTAATCACCCGCAATCCGAATATCCGGCTCGAACTTACCTTGTATTCTTCGAGTTCGCCATCGCGTGCCTTGAGCGAGAGGGTTTCGCCTTCGTCGATGATCAGGTCACCGGTCGCGCCGGCATGCTTCACCTGCTCCAATACCTGCTCAGCCATTTGTGCTGTGGTTATGTTGGCGGTGCTCATCACGCGTTACCTCCCACCAGTATGTCATCGACTTTCAAGGTCGCCTGCCCTACGGTAGTCGGGACAGCACCAGAGATTGATCCGCACATGCCGCAGGCCAGCGAAAAGTCCTGGCCGATCATGGAAATTTCTTTGAGGACTTTGGGTCCGGTACTGATCAGGGTTGCCGCTTTAACGGGATATTGAATTTTCCCGTTTTCGATGTAATAACCTTCGGTGACCGCAAAATTGAACTCGCCGGTACCCGGTTGCACCGAACCACCTCCCATGTGCGAGGCGTAAATGCCCTTGTCGATAGAAGCGATCATGTCGTCCATGCTGTCTTCACCCGCTTCGATGAAGGTGTTGCGCATGCGCGATGCGGGCGCGAACTTGTACGACTCGCGGCGCCCTGAACCCGAGCGCGCGTAACCGGTTTGCTGAGCACCGATGCGGTCGGTGAGGAAATTGGTTAACCGGCCATCTTTGATGAGCTGGGTTCGTTGCGTGGGCATGCCTTCATCGTCGATGTTGATCGAGCCCCATTCATTTGCCATGGTGCCATCGTCTACGGCATTCACGATTGGGCTCGCGATCATTTCACCCATCTGGTCGTGGAATACCGATGCTTTTTTTGCGACGGATGTGGTTTCCAGCAGATGTCCGCAGGCTTCGTGGAAGATGACGCCGCCAAAGCCGTTGCCGATAATGACCGGCATGTGGCCAGAAGGGCAGGGTTTGGCCCTTAGATTAACCAGCGCCTGCCTGGCGGCTTCTTCACCGGTATGCTTTGGACTGAGTCCTGCTTCAATTTCCCAGCCCAGCAAACCACCGTCATTCCAGCTGCCGGTCGCCTGTTCGTTACCATCAGCTGCGATGGCGGTTAAACTGGATCGAATGTAATTGCGTTTATCATTCGTGTGCAAGCCATCGCTGTTATATATCTGTACGCGCTGCTCGCGTTGCATGCAGGAGCCACGTGTTTGTGATATCTGTTCGCCAGCTGCCCTGGCAGCGCGGTCTGCCGCCATTAAGTAGGCAACCTTACTTTCAATTTCCGCATCCACCGAAAGAATTTTGCTGGCCGGGTGAATATCCAAGATTTGATTCAAATTAAAGGCATTTCGGGTACTGACCGGGTCTCTCAAGTCTTTAGCTGCCAGTACTGACGTGATGCGTAATAGTTCGTCCTGATCCGTCTTGTTGGTGTAGCCATATAACACCTTGGTGCCGTAAACCAGCCTGAGGCCGATGCCAAAATTGATACCCGATTCAACCGACTGCACCTCATCACTCAGCGTGCTGACAACATTGGTTTGATTCTTTTCAACGAAAAGTTCGGCGAAGTCTGCACCCAGTGACAGGGCGTGATCAATTACCGATTCTGCGATCTGACTGTTAAGCATCAAAATCTGTTCCTTTGCGAGGTTAGGGAGAGCTTAGGCTGATTGGGCCACAGTGTGGCCATACGGTTTCAGGGTACCGGGTACTGACAAGTTAACTCACGGTCCTGTGCTGACGCTACACTCTTGGAGGTAGACCGTCCAGAAATGTGTAATCCGCCTCCACTTCGGCAGCTATTTGTAGAGATGTTCTGCCTGTAATCCCCACAGTTCGAGTAAGAACACATTAAGCTGTCTGTACCGTCTGGAGGAGTTAGCTTGTCGATATCGTGGCGCGGTCTGCCCTCTTTTTCCGAGGCCTGCTATTCAGGTTGGCAGTTTGAGCAGAGGTACAGGCGGCGCCCTCCGATCTCCCTGCGCTCAATTTCCTGGCTGCAGTGATAACAGGGGCGACCCGTTCGTCCGAAAACATAGAACCTGCGCTGTCCAAAGCTCAAGCCCTGGCTCTGCAATGACTTTGCCAGCCTCGGTGCCAGCGTTATACCGCCTGTCTGGTAGCTTCGACTGCTGAGCGTCAGGGTGCTGCGCGCCAGGCGACCGATTTCTCCTTTTGTAAGGTCACCAGGTCGCCGCATGTGATGCAGGCCTGCAGCGTGCAAAATTTCAGAACGCAGGTAATTACCGTTCCCCGCGAGGAAGGCCTGGTCCAGGTACAGCGAGGCTAGTGATTTATTGGCAAAGCGGGCGTCCGAAAGTCGTTTGGCAACATCACGCCAGTGCAGATCCTTGCTCATGATGTCTGGCCCTATCTTTTTCAGAAAAGGGTGCGTATCCAGCTCGTCAGTGGCCCAAACACTGATGTCCGAGGCGCTGTACAGGATGGCGCTGTGAGTATCGGTTTGCAGGAGCAAGCGGAGGGAACGATTCGTCTTGGGCGGTTTGTGCCCCTTGACCACTTTCCAGATCCCATAGAGCTGGTTGTGTGAGTAAATACTGTAGCCGTGCTCAAAGTGGGTAAGCAATGCCTTGCCACGGGTTTCCACGGCAGTGACGCGGTGATCGCGCAGTTTCCGGGCGTGGTGCCGGAGCTTGGGCAGGCCGAAGCGCACCACATGAACGCTTTTACCTTCCAGTACATTAGCCACCTTGTCAGCTGCGCGCCTTATTTCTGGTCCTTCCGGCATGCTTTACGTTCCTTCCGGTTGATGGCCCACGTTCGGGGCAGCGTTGTTATCAGGCGCATGCCGGAAAACCATGACATGTTGCCAGGGCAGGACGTTGTGAACCTCGTCCAGTGCAAGGCCCACGGCAGCCATCTCCTTTGTCGCCTGTTCAACGGTCATTTTGTGTAGTGGTTTGATGGGAACCTGGGGGTCCTCTCCGCGGTATTCCACCAGAATGACCCGACCGTCTGCCGACAGGCTGTCCCGGACGCGGCTCATGACCTCGCGGGGGTGGGAAAATTCGTGGTAAGCATCGACCAGCAGTACTGCGTTGACAGTATTGATAGGTAAATGGGGATCACTAGGAGTTGCCAGTACCGGGGTCACGTTTGAAAGGCCTTCCTGCCTGGCGCGGCTTTCGATGATCGCAAGCATCTCTGGCTGGATATCCGCCGCCAGCACGTTCCCCCCTTCGCCGACCATGCGGGCCATGGGCAAGGCGAAATAGCCGGTGCCGGCGCCAATATCCGCCACGATCTCGCCTGGCTTTAGTGCGAGCAGGGTGAGCAGCAGGTCTGTGCGCTCCTCCTGCTCGCGCTCTGGTCGCTCGAGCCAGCCTGCGCCGAGGTGGCCCATGACATGGGATATCTCGCGTCCCATATAGAATTTGCCGATTCCGTCGCGGCTCGCGTCGCCCAGGCTGTAGTAAGCTGGTTCGTCGGAGCTGACAAAGGAAGTAGCCAACAAGAGCAGAGTGGCCGCGATTCTAACGATTCGGCGCGGGGTTTTGGTGTGGCCAGGGCTTGCCCCGGCCAGCGATGGCAGAAAACGCACCGCCTGGCAGGCTTTGGTCATGTGGATGCCTCCAGTGGGCGTCCCCGCTGTGAGTGTCTGCCGCGCCGGCAGCGCTCTGAGCAATACTTCACTGAATCCCAGTCGCGCAGCCATTTGCGACGCCACAGGAAAGGCCTGCAGCACACAGCGCAGGTTTTTTCTGGCAGTTTCTTCCTTTTCATAGCATTGATACGCAGTTGCTATGCGAGTCGGATGTACCGGACGTTCAGGGAATAATAATCTTCGTGGTATGAGGATAGGTGCGTTCGCACACTGGAGCGGGGCGGTTGCTTGAATGGTCCCCCCCTGATTATCATCGATTTCAGAAGTTAACTTGTCAGAACCCAGGTAACTGCTTACGGGAGCAACTTGATGCAAGCATTATTGATTGTGTACACATTGGCGGCCGCCATCGCCTGGGCTGGTAGCCAGGGCAGTGCTACGGCGGGTCCCCTTCCCGTCTTTACCTGGTGCGCGCTGATCGCCTTCGGGATGCAATGGCTAGCCTTTGTGCCGGCCTTTCTCAAGCAAACCGAAGTGTTCTACGACCTTATCGGCAGCCTGACCTACATCAGCTGCACCTTGCTGGCACTGTGGCTTACGGGACACTTTGATGGTCGCTCCTTGCTGCTCACCTTGATCATCATGGTGTGGGCTGTGCGGCTCGGAAGTTTCCTGTTCGCCCGTATCCGCCAGGATGGCAGCGATGACCGCTTCGACAAGATCAAACCCGATCCGGTGCGCTTTTTCACTACCTGGAGCCTGCAGGGACTGTGGGTACTACTCACCGCAGGCGCGGCCCTGGCTGCGGTGACCGCTGAAGAGCCTCGCTCACTCACCACCTTTGATTTTATCGGCGCCGCGTTGTGGGTCACAGGCTTTGCCATAGAGGTCATTGCCGACCGGCAAAAAAGAGCCTTTCGCCAGCAATATGGTCGCAGCGAATTCATCACTACCGGACTTTGGAGGCGCTCGCGCCACCCGAACTATTTCGGTGAGATCATGTTATGGACTGGTATCGCGCTGTTGGCACTGCCAGCCCTTTCGGGTTGGCAGCTGTTGACACTAATTTCGCCGGTCTTCGTATTTGTATTACTCGCCCGAGTCAGTGGCGTCCCGCTATTGGAGAGAAAGGCTGATCGTAAATGGGGCGAGCAACCAGACTACATCGCCTATAAGGCCAGCACGCCCGTACTTTTCCCTCGTCTGATGTAAGACAGAGGTGCTGACAAGTGAATGCATTTTTGCTCTCAAGGTGGGAATCACATACCGAAAATATTTGTGAATGGGTCTTAAAGTGGAGTCAAATGCCGCATTTCAGGACGGCCGAGCCCCTCGTGTGTGTAGCGCCAGCCCATGACCTTGAGTTAACTTGTCAGCACCGTCGGGAGACATTAGCCTGCCAATACCTCGTTATCCGAGCTGAGACATTTCGGCCAGCCCTGCCTCGCTGTAGCGTCGTTGAGCATGCGGCAGAGCGTTGTACCGTGGACAGGTGTGTCAAGCCCGTGATCCCCGAATCAACGATCGGAACCAGTCGGCCAATGTCTCGTGCTTGTAATCTGTAAATTCCCCGGCGTCCATGAACAGGCCGTGCTCATCGCACTGTTCATACCAGATGTGTCGTTGCGTGGGGTCCGAGATTTTGTGCATCTCCTGCCCGCACCGGGGGCAGTCGATATTCTCTATGGGATCCCATTTTCTGCCGTCACGGGCTTTTCCCATGTCCAGTGCATCGCCCATCCAACGATCTTTGAGTCGTTCCGCTTCACCCGTATCGAACCATAAGCCTTGGCAGTTGGTGCAACGATCGATAGCGATGCCGCCGTAGGTAACTTCCACCATACCGTGGCCACATTTGGGGCATGCAATGCTGTGGGATTCGCTGCTAAATTCCATGTCTACCTCTATGGGTGGGTCCCGGGTAAGTATTCTGTGACTGTCGCGACTCGATTCAAGTATAGCTGCGGTGGTGATCATGGCCCGGCCCTCGAGGATTTGCTTCCAGGCGGCCACCCTTTGCTCTTTCTGGACCCACGGCGACTGGCCTGGTTGGCGATCATCATCAAACCGTCTACCCTGCTCTGGTTTCGTCAGATCGCGACAAGGTAGCAGATATCAACAGCTGCCAATGGAAAAACCATTGCAGCGGATTATTTCAGTTACCAGTGGCGGCCTGAAGAGCTAATTCGCCATGGACAGGACTCGCTACCTGATCGATTAGAACTTAAGTGTTAGAATTGCCTCTGACGGCATTGGGAGTAAGCAAGTTATCTTAGAAGTGAACCACGGCAATAGTGGGCTGTATATATGCCTGCTGAGTATTCACGGTCTCATACGCGGCAACGACCTGGAGCTGGGCCGGGACGCAGATACGGGTGGACAGACCAAATATGTCGTGGATCTCGCTCGTGCGCTCGCCAGGCACCCAGAAATCGCCCAGGTAGACCTGATTACGCGTCTGATCAGCGACCCCGCAGTCGATTCTGAGTATTCACGCGAAGAAGAGGAGCTGGAATTCGGAGCTCGCATTATTCGCATCCCCTGCGGACCAGACCAATACATTGCGAAAGAACAACTCTGGGATCACCTGGACAGTTTCACCGACAACCTGATGGATTGGTTGAGCAGCCAGGAGCGATCCCCCTCCATCATCCACAGCCACTACGCTGACGCCGGCTACGTCGGGGTGCGGCTATCAAACCTGCTTGGCGTTCCACTGGTACATACCGGGCACTCTCTGGGACGAGATAAGCGAAAACGTCTGCTGGCTCGTGGTATCAGTCGCGAACAGATTGCCAAAACCTATAATATCGAGCGCCGCATCGACGCAGAGGAAGACTTGCTCGCCAATGCCGATCTGGTTATCACCAGCACTCATAATGAGATCGAAGAACAGTATGGTCTTTACAATTATTACGACCCCGATCGCATGGCTGTTATTCCCCCGGGCACGGATCTCGATGAGTTCAGGCCATACCAGCTGGGTGAGGTGTTCGCGTTCAGTGCTCAAGTTGATCGTTTTCTGACAAACCCTGAGAAGCCATTAATCCTTGCCCTGTCCCGTGCAGATGAACGCAAGAACATTGCGGCGCTTATGGAAGCTTTCGGTGAATCACCCGAGCTACAGGAAGCGGCCAACCTGCTGATAATTGCGGGTAACCGCGACGATATCAGGGACCTGGACGGGGGCTCCCAATCGGTGTTGACCGATCTGCTGCTGGTATTGGACGCCTGCGATCTGTATGGAAAGGTGGCCTTACCCAAACACCACAACCCGGCAGACGTATCCCAGATTTATCGAATGGCAGCCGCCAGTGGCGGTGTATTCATCAACCCCGCGCTTACTGAGCCATTCGGGCTGACATTGCTGGAGGCTGCGGCCAGTGGGTTGCCGCTGGTGGCCACCGAAAACGGCGGCCCGGTAGATATTATCCGAAATTGTGAGTGTGGTGAGTTGATTGACCCTCTGGACAAGGTGCAGATGGCAACAGCGCTGCTCAAGTACCTCAACGACGACGCTGAGTGGCAACTGGCGTCAGCAAATGGCATCAAGCGGGTACGAGAGCTCTACTCATGGCGGGCACATGCAGACGCGTATACAAAACGCGTCCGCAGCCTGCGAGGAAAGTACAACGCTATTGTCGATGCGCCGCCGCTGCCACGAAAACTGCGCTATCGTGACCGCGCCATCGTCACTGATTTGGACCAGAGCCTTATTGGTGACAAGGCTGCGCTAAGTGAGTTATTAACGGTGATTCGGGATAACCGAAAGAATGTTTCCTTTGCTATAGCTACCGGCAGGCGGGTTGACTCCGCCATGGCAGTGATGAAAAAGCAAGGCATTCCCAGCCCCGATATTTTTATCACCAGCCTCGGCACGCGTATTCAATACGGCCAGGCGCTGACAGATGACGATGTATGGGCAGACCATATTGATTACGACTGGTCGGTCCGGCGCATCAGGCTGGCACTATCACGACTCCCCGGGCTGATTCCACAGGATCAGCGACAGCAGACGCCCTTCAAGATTTCCTACTTTTACGATGAGCGAAACGCTCCCTCCCTGGATGAGCTCAATACTTTGCTGCGGCAACAGGAGATCACAGCCAACGTGGTGATGTCCTTTGGCCAGTTCCTCGATGTGGTCCCGGCGCGCGCATCAAAGGGCCAGGCCCTGCGCTATGTGGCACAGAGACTCGAGATCCCGCTGGAGCATATGCTGGTTGCCGGTGGCTCCGGCGCTGACGAGGATATGATGCGCGGTAATACACTCGCGATGGTCGTGGCAAATCGTCATCATGAGGAGCTCTCACTACTGCCAAGCAAAGACAGGATTTACTTTGCAAAGAATTCCTACGCCGCTGGAATTATCGAAGCGGTAGAACACTATGATTTTTTTGGTGAGTGTCGGGTGCCCGATGACTGAGCGCCTGCTTTTATGCACAGATCTGGACCGTACATTGCTTCCCAATGGTTCCCAGCCTGAGTCATCCCAGGCCCGCTATCAATTTGCGGCATTGGCAGCTGACTCACGTCTTGTGCTTGCCTACGTGACGGGCCGGGATCGACAGCTCGTGCAGGAGGCGCTGGCCCTGTATGAGCTGCCGCAGCCGGATTTCGTGATCGCTGATGTCGGCACGACAATTTATCGCATAGAGCCGGATGGTAACTGGACAGCGAATGGGGTGTGGGAAACGAAGATCGGCGCTGACTGGAATGGCCGAGCCAACCGGGACCTGCAGCACTTACTGGCAGGCGTTCCCGATTTGCGACTGCAGGAAGAGCACAAGCAAAATCGCTATAAACTCAGCTATTATCTGGCGCTGGATGCCGATCGGGACTCTGTACTCAAAAACGTAATGGAGCGGCTGCGATCGGCCGCCCTGTGTGCTCGCGTCGTGTGGAGTATCGATGAGCAGGCGAATATCGGACTGTTCGATATCCTGCCTGAGAGCGCCAGCAAATACCACGCTGTGACAATGTTACAGCAGTTGCAGGGCTTCACTGACAGCAACACGGTTTTCAGCGGTGACAGCGGAAACGACATGGAAGTGTTGACCAGTTCGATACCCTCTGTGCTCGTAGCTAACAGTGACCCGCAGGTGCAGCAAGAGGCTTTACAGCTCGCCGCTTCCAGTGGTCACAGCGCACAGTTGTACATCGCCCGGGGGGGCTACAATGACATGAATGGCAATTACAGTGCGGGTATCCTCGAGGGAATTGCCCACTACCATCCGCAATGGCTCTCTTGATAAGCGCAGGGTGGCGATATGAGTAGCGAAAAAGAACTGTATATTTATGGCGAGGTGTTGTTTGACCACTTCCCGGACGGCATCCGGGTGCTGGGTGGGGCGCCATTCAATGTGGCCTGGCACCTGCAGGCTTTCGGCCAGTCGCCCAGGTTGATCAGCCGGGTTGGTTCTGACCCGGAGGGCGCACTGGTGCGCGCAGCCATGCGCGATTGGGGGCTCTCCAGCAGTGGCCTGCAAACAGACCCGGTGCTACCCACCGGCAAGGTGGCGGTGACCTTCCAGGATGGTGAGCCCAGCTACAACATAGTGCCCGACTGCGCCTATGACCATATTGAAGAAGTGTCTCTTCCCGAATGCGATTTGCTGTATCACGGCACACTGGCAGCCCGCTTCCCCACTTCCTGTGAAACTTTGCGACATCTGCGAACTGGCCACCCACGTTTGGTTTTTGTTGATGTGAACTTGCGTTCGCCCTGGTGGCGAGAGGGGGTGGTGAAAGAATTTCTCCAGGGGGCTGACTGGGTGAAGCTGAACAGCGACGAGTTGGCCCTGCTTGCGGGGACGACTGCATCGAGTGAGAGTGCACGTGCTTTCCTGCACCAGTACCAGCTGCGGGGACTACTGGTCACACACGGAGCGAAAGGCGCCGAGTTGTTTTTCGCTGACGACCAACGACTGACGGTGGCGCCATCTCCCGATATTGAGCTGGTGGATACCGTCGGCGCCGGTGACGCGTTCACTGCCGTCATATTACTCGGGCTGCAAAATGATTGGCCTATGCCGCTCGCGCTTGAGCGGGCCCAGCAGTTCGCCGCGGCGATAGTGGGCCGTCGCGGAGCCACGGTTTCCGAACCCGGCTTCTACCATGTATTCTCGCAAGACTGGCAATTGGACGGATAAGGACGCCGCGCTATCCTATGTATGAACAACAGTCTCATTATCTGCTGAACAGTATTCTTGATCAGCTCAAGCCGGAGATTCGCAAACGCGACCTGCGCCATTTCTATACTCGCCTGGGCGCAAATTTTTACGCCATACACAGCCTGTTTCATACGCTTTATGGCGGGCGAGAGGACTTTCAGGCGCATTTACTGAAATTGGTCAGCGTGATGGCGACGCAGTACATTGCCCGTAGTCAGGTTCTGAAATCACTGGACAGCGTTCGCGAACAGGATCATCACTGGTTTCTCGGGCAGGAATGGGTGGGTATGGCGCTGTATCTCGATGGATTCGCCGGCGACCTGCAAGGCCTGGCGGGCAAGCTGCCGTACCTGCAGGAATTGGGTGTGAACATGGTGCACGTGATGCCCATTCTGGAGTGTCCTGTCGGCGCCAGTGATGGCGGCTATGCCGTCAGTGATTTTCGCAATATCAATTCGCGCGCCGGTAACCTGCAGGACCTTGAATCACTGGCTGGAGAAATGCGCCGGCGTCACATGCTGCTGACCCTTGACGTTGTGGTCAATCACACGTCCGACCAACACGAGTGGGCACGGTTGGCACGGCAGGGCGATGTGTCCTATCAGAACTATTACTACACCTTTGCAAATCGCGATATACCCGATTTATTTGAAGAGACGATGCCGGAAGTTTTTCCTGAAAATGCCCCCGGCAATTTCACCTTTGATGAAACCATGAACAAATGGGTAATGACGGTGTTCAATGATTACCAGTGGGATCTGAACTACAGCAACCCTGCTGTGTTTATCGAAATGCTGGACATCATACTGTTCTGGGCCAATAAAGGCGCTGATATTGTTCGGCTGGATGCTGTGGCCTTTCTGTGGAAGAAGATCGGCACCACCTCTCAAAATGAGCGGGAAGCGCACCTTATTTTGCAATTGTTCAAGGACTGCTGCCAGGTTACCGCGCCGGGTGTGCTATTTATAGCCGAGGCGATCGTTGCACCTGTGGAAATCATCAAGTACTTCGGCGAGGACGCTGTGATCGCCAAGGAATGCGAGATTGCCTACAACGCCACCTTAATGTCGCTTATGTGGGATGCTGTGGCAACCAAAAATGCCCGGCTGCTCAATCAGGGCATCAGCAGCCTGCCCGATAAGCTGGACCGGGCTACTTGGCTGACGTATGTGCGCTGCCACGACGATATCGGCCTGGGCTTTGACGACGCTGATATATACGCCGTCGGCTACGAACCCGGCGCCCACCGCAAATTCCTGATTGATTATTTCACCGGTGCCTATGACGACTCGCCGGCCCGGGGCCGGCCTTTCGGGGTTAACGAGAAAACCGGAGACGCAAGGATCTCCGGTTCGCTGGCATCGCTCGTGGGCCTCGAAACTGCTTTGCAGCATGGTGATGAGGTTGCAGTACAGTCCTGCATTGACCAGATCCTGCTATTGCACAGCTTGACTATGGCTTTCGGCGGCATACCACTGCTCTATTATGGCGATGAGTTGGGCACACTGAATAACGAAAGCTTTATCAACGACGCCGAAAAGGCGAAAGACTCCCGCTGGATTCATCGGCCCTCCTATGACTGGCAACGCGCTGAACTGCGACACGAAAGGGGCAGCGTCGAGTACCGTATCTTCGAAGGCCTGAAACAGATGATTGCAGTGCGTAAATCTATCGACGCGATGGCGGATTTCAATAATCGCGAGCTGATTGACGTGGGTAACCCACATCTATTTGTTTTCACCCGCACCCACCTCTCCATTTCTTTCGACTCCGTGTTGGTAGTGGCGAATTTCAACGACAGGCCAGAACAATTCAACCTGCATGACCTGCGCAACCGGGGCCGTTTCGAACTGGGCGAGCTGCGCGATCTCGTCAGTGGAGCATCTCCCGCACTGTTTAACGGGCAGCTGGTTGTTCCAGCTTACGGTTTCTATTGGTTGGTGAGCGCTTAGGCCCATGATCCCGGGGCCAGACACCAACTTGGGTGTTAGTGGGTGTCGCTAATTTAACTGGCGAAAATTGCGAGAACCGGTGCATGAATACCGATAAGTGTTATCGATCCCTATCCGACATCATTAGTTACGCCGCTGGGTGAAACGCTCAAAACCCTTCCGCTATCAGTGTAATGCGCGAAGAGCGCTCTGACACCGCGCCGCGGATGCCGATGTTCGGACGCAGCCCGTAACCGTCCCCCTCCATGATCTGGCCCTCAAGAGCGATTCGCATTTGCAGCGGCGCTTGAGGCATATTCTCGGTACCATAGAGCCGTAAAACCGCTTACTGCCAGCCGGCCCGGTCATAGGCTTTAACGGCTTCTGCCTGGTTTCGCCCAAGCTCCGCAGCATTCAGGGTATCCGGTTTGAACTCTCCCAAACCCATTAGCGCAGGAGAAACAGCAACGCCCAGCACCGCTGGATACTCTTGATTGCCATTGGCGAAGTAGGCCTGGGCTTGTTCAGTGCTCAAGTACTCCAGGAAGATAAGCGCGTTTTTCGGGTTGGGTGCGTTGACCACCAGCCCGGCGCCGCTGACGTTGATGTGCGTACCCTCGCCTTGCTGGTCAGGGAATATTACGCCCACCGCATCCGCGAGCGCCCGGTCTTGCGGGTCCTCGGAGGCCGCCAGGCGTGCCAGGTAGTAGGTGTTCACAACGCCAATGCCACATTCCCCACTGGCAACGGCCCGAATCTGGGCGGTGTCATTGCCCTGTGGTGGACGAGCGAAATTGGCGACCACTCCCCTGGCCCAGTCTTCGGCCTTAGCAACACCCTGCCGCGAAATCATGCTGGCCAGCAGGGAAAGGTTGTAGATGTTGCTCGACGATCTGATGCAGACCTTACCTGCATGCGCCGGGTTTGCGAGGTCGGCGTAGGTCGACAGGGGCTCGGGCTTACCTGCCGCCTGGTTGAAAATGACCACCCGCGCACGGGTCGACAGGCCAAACCATAGCCCGTCCGGGTGGCGCAGGTAGTCGGGCAGACGGGCCTCAAGCACCTCGGAGGCGACGGGTTCAAATATACCAGCCTGTTCAGCGCGCCACAGTCGACCGGCATCCGCCGTAATCAGCAGATCGGCGGCACTGAATTCTCCCTCACTCTGAATGCGCTCGATCAACTCATCCGCACCCGCTTCGATCAGGCGGACTTCGATGCCAGTCTGTGCCGTGAAGTTGTCATAGAGCGCCAGGTCCGTGTCGTAGTGCCGGGAAGAATAGACATTTACCACCGCTTCTCCAGGCACATCGAGGGCGTCGATCTGTTCTGCGGCCTGCGGTTGTGTTGACTGTTCGCACGCACCAAGCAGGAGGGCCAGCGCGGCGTAGAGGACAAAGCGAAGTCTCATGGGGGTCGTTCCCGTCGTGAATCAGGCCGACATCTTAATGAGAATCTTTCGCATTAACAACCGGGAATTCACGCAAAAACAGAAACACGCTGCCGACCCGGGGTAGCACCCCCACCCGACAACCCGAGCCCAGGCTATGAGGTCGCGCCAAACGCGCGAACAAGCGGCCACCACGCCCATCATCAATCTCGGCGACATCATCGGCGCCCGCGATACGGAGCTCGAGAATGGCTCTGCCTGCATCATCTTGCTGCAACACCAACGAATCGGGTCGGACACTCAGGCTGAGCTGATCGCCCGGCTGCAGACGGCTGACATCAGAGTGTGGCGAGATTGATTCCAGTGGCCAGGAGCCGAAAGCAGTCTGCAGCTGATTGTCTGCCAGCACCGCGTCCACTGTCTGAGCTTGCCCGAACAGCGCGGCAACCTGCGCTGATCGCGGCTGTTCGAAGAGCTCTAGCGGTGTTCCCGCCTGCAATACTTTGCCGTCCCCAAGCAGCACTACCTGGTCAGCCAGCGCCATCACGTCCTCCGGGTCATGAGTAACAAATACACCCACGGTGCCACTCTGGCGGACCATATCTCTTGCTTCAAGGCGCAGTCCCTGGCGTAGAGCCTGGTCAAGATTGGCGTAGGGTTCATCAAACAGCAGCGCCCGTGGCTCGGGCGCCAGTGCTCTGGCCAGGGCGACGCGCTGGCGCTGCCCGCCGGAAAGCGTGTGTGGGAGCCGCTGAGCCTCGGCACTCAAACCGACAAGTTCCAGCAGCTCCGCGACCCTGGCGTCACGCTGATCGCCACTCACGCCAAAGCCCGTATTCTGGGCAACGGTCATGTGTGGAAACAGTGCGCCCTCCTGGAATACAAGGCCGACAGGTCGCTGCTCCGGCGGCAGGTTGAACCCCTTTTTCCCAAGCAGCGCCCCATCCAGCCGTATTTCACCCGCCTGCATCTCCAACAGGCCGGCGGCGAGCCCGAGGAGAGTAGACTTGCCACAGCCGGAAGGGCCAACCACGCAGGTGATCTCGCCAGGGGCTGCGCTGAAACTCAAATCGGTAAGCACCGATTTCTCGTTGTAGGCGTAATAGATCGAATCGAAAGACAGCATCGCAACACTCAGGCAGGGGATTTTCAAGCAGGCAGGTAGGGTTTGGCCCGCCTGGTTGACCAGTGAGTAGACGAGGATAAGTGCTTCCTCCATTATGAGCAATGTGCCCAGGAGCAAAGCTATGAGACGGACAATGCACACCCATTCACCCCGGTTCAAGCCTGAAGGTGCCAGCAAGGCTGAGGACACTGCTGAAGCTGCGCAGCAACACCATGCCGGGCCCGGCGTCTGTCTATGCTGAGACGGGTTGAAAAAAACAGGCTTCTCCGGCTAATGCCATCGCTGCTGGTCGCGGGCATCGTTGCCGTTCCTCTGCTGGCGGTGCTGGCATCGCTTCTTGCGCCCTCTACCGACGCCTGGTCACATATCTCGAGCACCGTACTTGGTGGCTATCTTACCAATACGCTTACACTGATGGCGCTGGTAAGTATCCTGTCACTCTTGCCCGGGGTCGGCTGCGCCTGGCTGGTTGCCGCCTGCGAATTTCCCGGCCGCCGCTACTTCGAATGGCTGCTGGTTGTGCCTCTTGCCGCGCCGGCCTACGTGGTTGCCTACGCCTATACTGACCTGCTCGATGTTTCAGGGCCGCTCCAGAGCGGGATACGCGAATTTCTCGGATTATCGATAAATGATTTCGCGATCAGTGGCTTCCGTTCTCTTCCAGGCGCAGCAATCGTGTTGTCGCTGGTCCTGTACCCCTATATTTACCTGCTGGCACGAACCAGTTTCTCAAGCCGTTCGGGCGCCCAGTTCGAGGCGGCAAGGGTGCTCGGCTTGTCGCCATATCGCGCGTTCTGGCAGGTCGCCTTGCCCTCGGCCCGCCCAGCCATTGCTGGCGGACTGGCGCTGGTGCTGATGGAAACCCTGGCAGATTTCGGTGTGGTTGACTACTTCGCCGTGCCCACTTTCAGCACCGGCATATTCCGCACCTGGATCGGGCTGGGTGACAAAACGGCTGCGCTCAAGCTGGCCGCCATCATGCTGCTCTTTGTGGTGATGCTGATAACGCTTGAAGGCGCAACGCGCAAGGGCCGCCCCGATCCCCGGGACCATCGTCGGTCACGTGCGATGAGGCTCAGAGGTCTGAGGGCCTGGCTGGCCTGCCTCGCCTGCCTGATACCGGTTGTCCTTGGCTTCATTCTTCCGGTAGCCGTGTTGCTCGGCTATCAACTTGGCTCCGGCGGGGATCAGCTGCTGGGCCGGGGTTTCTGGGAGTTTTCCTTCAACAGCGCGCGCGTCTCTGCTGTTGCTGCACTGCTGGCAGCCCTGCTGGCGCTGTTGATGAGCTATTCCAACCGCCAGAAACCCGGACGTGCCGGTGCACTGCTGATACGTTTCGGCACCTTGGGCTATGCCCTGCCCGGCATGTTGCTCGCCGTTGGTCTGCTCGGGCCAATTGGCATACTGGACCGTCACCTCACCGTCTGGCTTCGCGATTCTTTCGGCTATGGCGGCGGACTGGTGCTTTCAGGTACCACGGCGCTGCTGATTTACGCCTACCTCTGTCGCTTCATGACCGTGGCATTCAACACGGTTGATGCCGGCCTGCAGGGTATTCCAGGCGCGCTTGACGCCAGCGCGCGCAGCCTCGGCGCCACCCCCGGTGAGGTAATGCGCCGAATTCATCTGCCTCTGCTGCGCCCCAGCCTTGCCGCGGCCGCACTGCTGGTGTTTGTGGACGCTATGCGGGAATTACCGGCGACCCTGATGCTGCGACCTTTCGGCTTCGAGACCCTTGCGACCCGCGTTTACCGTCTTGCGAGCGATGAGCGCCTGGCGGAGGCATCAAGCGCGGCACTGGCCATCGTCCTGCTGGGCCTT
The DNA here is from genome assembly GCA_963765545.1 of uncultured Gammaproteobacteria bacterium. Taxonomy (GTDB): domain Bacteria; phylum Pseudomonadota; class Gammaproteobacteria; order Pseudomonadales; family Halieaceae; genus JARRPM01. The sequence continues at coordinate 612,111 of CAVXWW010000009.1, forward strand.
ATCCCCGTACTGCTGGTGCACCGTCTCGCAAAACCGAAGGTTTAGTTCGATATAGGGTACTGACAAGTTAACTGCCCCAAAATTGGTAGAATCGGCGAGGGCCTGAGAATCATAAGCCGCCTCCCCCGGGCCGGAATGTCCATAATCTATGGTGGGCTCACCCCGGACACCAAGAGGAGACGACCGATGACACTTTACGGCGGAATAGACCTGCACAGCAACAATGTGATGATTTCGATTATTGACGCCCAGGATCACCTGGTATTTGAAAGGCGGCTGGCCAACAACCTATCGAGTATCCAGTCTCACCTGGATCCCTATCGCTCGAGGCTTGATGGGCTTGTGGTCGAATCGACCTACAACTGGTATTGGTTGGTAGATGGCTTGGCTGAACAAGGATATGACGTCCACCTTGCCAACACAACGGCCATCCAGCAGTACAGCGGGATCAAGTATACCGACGATGCGTCGGATGCCCGTTATCTGGCGCAACTGCTGCGCTTGGGTATCCTGCCCGAAGGGTACATCTACCCGCCGGAACAGCGGTCGATTAGAGACCTGTTCCGACGTCGGTTGCTACTGGTTCGCCAGCGTACCATGCAGCACCATAGCCTTCAGAGCCTGATTGCCCGCCACAGCGGCATCCGTCTGAGCGCCCAACAGGTTAAGCAACTCAAATCCGGTGACCTGAAGGCGTACTTCCGCTATCCAGCCAGCCTGGAGACGGCGCGGCTACTGCACCGCCAAATGGCACAGCTATCGCAGGCCATCGACCAGATCGAAAAGGGAGTTGGCGCGCAATGCCAGGAATCGGCTGATTATGACCTGATCACGAGCATACCGGGCGTGGGAGCTATCCTCGGTAAGAGCATTCTACTGGAAACCGGACCCATCGAGCGGTTTCCCGCGGTGGGCAATTATGTGTCCTACGCGCGCTGTACACCGACGGCAAGAATCAGCAATGGCAAACAGAAGGGCCAGGGGAACCGCAAAAATGGCAATCGGTATCTGGCGATGGCGTTTGTTGAAGCGGCGCATTATGCGGCTATCTGGGATCCGACGATCAAGCGTTTTTACCAACGTCGGCAACGGCGGGTCCATACGATGGTGGCGAAGAAAACCGTGGCGAACAAGCTGGCCAGAGCCTGTTACCACATGTTGAAGCGGCAGGAGCGATTTGATGTAAAACGCGCATTCTCATAACGGTTTAACAGGGTGCCGAGATCGAAGCGGGGTTGACGACAAGTCCACGGAGTCTGAGTATCCGGCACCCTGTACCTGTTAATGCGCAAGGTTTTTTGGGAAGTGCCCTCCAGTCGAGCCCACGTGAGGCTGACTGCGAGTCCGGAACCTGAATCTAATTGGCCGGCTGGGGGTACCAACGATTTTATGGGGCGGCGACGCCGCCAGGGGCTGCCCGGTGATGGCCCATGGCCAAAGGAACAGCCTTGATCCTGATAGGTGACTGAAGCACTTCACAGAAGTAGCTCAACGGTAAAAGTTGGGAGCACCCACCAGGAGCCTTGCAACAACAAGGGAATAAAGATCCCGGGGGAGTTATTGTCCTATTGACACCGAGCGGCTTATAGGTGCCCCGCTTTATCGGCATGAATACCTACAAGTGCCACCGATTTCGGCTAGGCAACCCCCACCCGTATTATACAGGGGCCACCAGCATTGGGTCCGTCCTGCGAACCCACAGCATATGGGTCTGTCCCCTATTCGCTCACTGGAGAATGATGTTCGTGAACCAATTTCCACTCACCCTTTGTTTTAACAAATAATAGAGTAATTGGATTCTCGACTCCAATTTCGCCATATACCCTATGCATGAGTATAAAATCTGAGATGAAGGTCAAATTAGCTACATTCCCTAGTAGACAGCAACATTCAAAGTTCCCTCTTTAGCGGCAAATTGTATGACTCCATCTTCTGGATCTTCACCAAATAACTGGCGTTCATTATTTTCATTACCCGCACTATCGAATGACAGTCCTCAATTGAATTCAACAAACTTGTCTCCATAAGCATGAAAAGAGAAAAGTTGATCCATATATTCGCCATAATATCCACGTCCGGCCCCGGCTATTATACTTCCTGCAATGGCTGCAAAAGTTTCTAGAACTGCTGCTTATGCTTGCAAGTATGCTCGGTCAACTACAGAGCTCTTGTCAGATTTCTTGGATGCGACAGCGTTTGTAGTCGAAAAACAGACCACTAAAAGCGAAATCAGTAATAGTTTAATTGCTCTCATATACAGTCTCCTTATCTATCAACTAATTTTAGGATTAACGCCAACCCTCCTGGGAACCATGCTTCTGGATAGGTCCTCATTCCTGGTCGGCCTCACGGAATTCATGTGAAAGGATCCGTGCTAAAGCAAATGCTAGGTCGTCGGTACGAATACTGTGTGACCGGAGGGTAATAATTTGCTGACAATTTGCTGATAAAGCCGCTGAAAACCCCTAAAAACCTAAGTTTTGTGCCATTGGGTGTGGTTTTGAATGGATTGGCCTGCACTAATAATGAGAGCAGACAGATTCGAATGATTTACGAATTCTCTGACTTAACACTGGATCTGGACCGGCACCTGTTAGCTCGTGGTGGGCAGCCTATCAAGCTGACGAAGCTCAGTTTCAAGGTGCTTCAAGCATTGGTCCAGGCAGCGCAGGGTTGATCTCACACGATGACCTGATCGACCGGGTCTGGGGACCCAAGCGGGTGATTACACCCGACAATCTTTGCCAAAGAATGAAGACGCTGAGGCAGAGCCTGGGTGATAACCCCAATCAGCCAATGTACATCGAGGGAGTGCGGGGGCAAGGTTGTCGCCTGGTTCCCGAAGTCAAAATTCAGTCGGCACAGACATCCAGCCGTTCATCCCGGCAAGCCCTGTCTCCACGTTTGCTTGTGAGCCTGTTTGTGTTGGCGTTGGCCCTGGGGTACATCGCTTTCGACAAATTTGTGCTCGGCCCTGTCGAAAATGAGCAACTTGCCGAATTGTCGCGTCAGAAAGGCCATACTGCCGCTCGAATTGAATCAGACGATGACAATTCCATTGCCGTACTGCCCTTTGATAACCGCAGCAGCCGCGAGGAAGATCAGTTCTTCACTGACGGCATCCATGACGACCTGTTGGCCGCCATCGCCAGGATCGACTCGATGCAGGTGATCTCTCGTACCTCGGTTATGGAATACCGGAACACCGTCAAGAAGATTCCGCAAATTGCACAAGAGTTGGGTGTTGCAAACATTCTCGAAGGTGGCATTCAGCGCTCCGGTAATCAGGTACGGATCAACGTGCAGTTGATTGATGCGGCAAGCGATGAACACGGGTGGGCAGAAATCTATGATCTTGAGTTGACTGCGGGAAACCTGTTCAAACTTGGTCGTCTTGATGATGCGCTTGAACAAGCACTGATCACCTTTCAACTGGATCCATTGCACCCTGCCACCAATGCTCTTCTCGGGTGGATTTATTTTTATCTTAACGATACCAGCAATGCCTTGAAGCATGGCGCGGCCGCCTGGGACTTAGGCCATGGCTCGGGGCTATACTTTCAGGCGTGGATGAATTTGCGTATCGGGGAATTCGACCGAGCCGTTGGTTTCGCCGAGCAGTGGGATGAACGGGCAACAGAAGAACTCGACGACCTCCAAATCCCTGTCTCTCCTGGCTATTCGATCGTGTTGAAATTATTGACAATTTCCTTTGCGGGGTAAAGCATGGACCGCATCTCAAACAGGTCGCGACAATATGCCGGTTTCCGGCTCCAGGGTATAGACCAGCCGATCGCCCCGGGGTACTGTAACCCGGTCTCTCCACAAGGCCGGATGCAAGCATAAGAAGTATTGACAGAACACAGCGTGGCAGCCGGGTGCTCTGGTCAACAAGGTCAGGAGTGACGGGGATGGAGTGTCCTGTAGAATTTGGCCACAATTGGAAATGGGTTCTATAGTTATCTCAGCAGAATGGAGCACTCTCGTGGCGCAAAACACAACTCATAAGCGTATCAACCGGCTCAAGGCTCACCTCAAGCAGGAGAACCCCACTCTGGCCAGCTGCGTCAAGAGTTTTCAGAAACTGGATAAGGTCGCCCGCAACCTGGGCCTGATGGATAACGAGGACACCTTCACTGCCCATGTGTCCTGGTGGCCTGTGATCTCGGTGCTGGGAACCTACTCCGCCGGTAAATCCACCTTCATCAACCAGTATGTAGGCGAAGATCTGCAGCGCACCGGCAATCAGGCCGTCGACGACAAGTTCACCATCATCTGTTACGGCGCCGGAGCCGCCAGCACCTCCCTGCCCGGTCTGGCCCTGGACAGTGACCCCCGCTTCCCTTTTTATCAGATCAGCGAAGCTATCGAACAGGTGGCCGAAGGCGAAGGCAGGCGGGTGGACTCCTACCTTCAACTCAAGACCGTGCAGGCGAAGTCACTCCTGGGTAAGATTGTGATTGACTCGCCGGGCTTCGATGCTGACGAGCAGCGCACCTCGACGCTGCTGATCACCGATCACATCATCAACCTTTCCGATCTGGTACTGGTGTTTTTTGACGCTCGTCATCCGGAACCCCGGGCCATGGCCGACACTCTCCGCCACCTGGTGGGTGACACTGTCCATCGTTCGGATGCTACCAAGTTCCTCTACATACTCAACCAGATCGACACCACGGCCCGGGAAGACAATCCGGAAGAGGTCGTTGCAGCCTGGCAACGGGCGTTAGCACAGCAAGGACTGACCGCTGGGCGCTTCTATCGAATCTACGCCCGGCAGTCCGCATCTGACATCAATGACGAACAGGTTCGCAGTCGCCTGGAACGCAAACGCGACGAGGATCTGGCTGAAATAGAGGCCCGCATCCAGCAAGTGGAAGTCGAGCGCTCTTACCGGGTTGTGGGTTTACTGGACGAGACCGCCCGTCATATTCGTGACGATCTGGTGCCGCGCCTGGCTCAGGCCCGACAGGACTGGCGGCGTCGCACTCTGTGGCTGAGCGTGCCGGTGTTTTTGCTCATCATCGGCCTTTTCCTGTGGTGGAGCATCAGTGGGGGACACTGGGATGGGTTCTACCTCGACCCTTTCGTCGCTCTTCCCATCCCCGTGCAGATTGCCGTAGCGGCGGTAGTCGGCCTGATCGCCTTGTTCATTCACAGCAAGCTCCGCTCCTGGGCGGGACACAGGATATTACGCCGCATGGAGCGGGACGAAACGCTGGGACAGGATCGCGAACCCCTACTGCGTGCGTTCAAATGGAATCTGCGAGCCTGGTGGGATTCACTGGCCAGCTCCGCCCCCCGGGGCTGGAATGGGTGGCGCCGGCGCAAACTCAACCAGGTCCTCTCCGACGCCGATGGTTTTGTTCAGGCCTTGAATGACCGCTATGCCGAGCCTTCGGGCAGGGAAAATTGAGTTCAGCAGACAGTCCACTTGTCTCGCAGTGATGAGGAATCTCGCCCTGTTCGAACAGGTCATCAGGTTCTGCCAAGTGACTTGCTATGATACTGACAAGTTAGCCGTCCAAAATTGATAAAATCAACGAATGAACACATATAAGTAACACCGATTCCCTCCGGATAGCATCAGTACGCCGTTTGGCTCTAATATCGCTTCAACTTGAGCCACCGCGAAATCGAAGATCTTCTGGTTGAGCGGGGAATAATCGTCAGCCGAGAAGCGATTCGCTTATGGTGCATCAAATTCGGTGCTTTGTACGCGAGACGACTCAGGTGGAAGCACCGAGGTTCTGGTGACACCTTCTATATCCACGAGCTTTTCGTCAAGAGCTCAAATCAGTGAGACAGGCGCAGCGATTCGTTGCTGCCCACGCTGCCGCGCCGCCATCCGTACCTTCAGCACGAGCAACTGATGGAAGTGGAGAATTTTATGCCTGAGTTGCTGTTGCACAGCTCGCGTTACGGCACGTTCCAGAATATTACGGGTGGTGTGCAGATCCCGCGGGTGGTCGATTGAGGCAGTATGTCCGCCGGCATGAATTGCGTAAAGAGGTGCCTCAAATATCATCTATACTCCAACAAGCACGGCAGGGCCGATGGCTCCCGGTAAATTTTTCGGCGACTCATCGCGAGGCAATGAATTTTGAATAGACGTCAGGTATTAATTCTCGGGGCCGGAAAAGTTGGCAGTTTGATAGCCTGCCTCCTGTCGGCCTCGAAGGAGTATGAGCTAGACCTTGCCAGTCGCACGTCCGCAGCTGTGACAGGCCTGATTCGCGACCTGAAGCTGGGTAACGTCACCGGCCACGAGGTAGACGCTGGCGATACCGATGCGCTTTCGAAACTGATGGCTGGTAAACGGTTCGATGCCGTGGTCTCAGCCCTGCCATACCATCGCAATATCCTTGTTGCCGAGCTGGCCGCTACCCATGCCATTAACTATTTTGACCTGACAGAAGACATCGCGGTGAGCCGCCGGATCATGGATATCGGTGAGGGAAGTGATAATGTATTCATGCCGCAGTGCGGGCTCGCGCCAGGTTTTATCAGCATTGTAGCCAATGATCTGATGGGTCGTTTCACCGAACTGGATACGGTAAAACTGCGCGTCGGCGCACTGCCACAGAACAGCTCCAATGCACTCAAGTACTCCTTGCTGTGGTCCACCGAGGGCCTGATCAACGAGTACTGCGAGCCCTGCGAGGCCATCAACGGCGGACAGCCACGTAACCTCATGCCAATGGAGGGTCTGGAGAGCATCACCCTGGATGGTGTGACCTATGAGGCATTCAACACTTCCGGAGGATTGGGTACCCTGGCGCAGACCTACAGCGACAGGGTGCAGAACCTGAACTACAAAACCATCCGCTACCCGGGGCACTGCCAGGCGTTCAGTCTCCTGCTGAATGAGCTGAAACTCAACCGGGATCGTGACACCTTGAAACACCTTCTCGAAAATGCCCTCCCTTCGACCATGCAGGATCTGGTGCTTGTCTATGTTTCCGTGTGCGGCAGCCGCGAAGACGTATTTACCGAGGAAAGCTACGTCAGGAAAATCTATCCGCGCGAGATCAGCGGCAGAGTATGGTCTGCCATCCAGGTAGCCACCGCCGCCGGTCTGTGCAGTGTGCTGGATATCGTATTATCCGACACTGCGGACTATCGAGGATTCATCCCCCAGGAATCGATATCGCTTACCCGTTTCATGGGCAACCGCTACGGTGAATATTATGCCTGAGACAGCGATAACCGCGGTTCTGAGGCAACTGAGCCTCGGCCCGGAGAATCCGGGTGCCTACCTGGGTGATTCCGAAACCGGCAGCGGGGGCTGGAGCAGCTCCCGCGGCCAGGCGCTCACGAGCATCAATCCCGCCACCGGAAAGGCCATCGCCTCGGTTCGCGGGTGCACCGCTAAAGACTATGCCCGGCTGGTTGAAGCCAGCGCCGCGACTTTCATGCGCTGGCGCCTTTATCCCGCTCCCAGGCGCGGTGAGGTCATCCGCCGCATCGCCGATGTTCTGCGCGAGCACAAGGATGCGCTGGGTAGCCTGGTTGCGCTGGAGACCGGCAAGATAAAACAGGAAGGGGATGGTGAGGTTCAGGAGATGATCGATATCGCCGACTTCGCCGTTGGCCAATCCCGTATGTTATATGGTCGCACCATGCCCTCGGAGCGCCCGCAGCATCGCATGGCCGAACACTGGCATCCACTGGGTATCGTAGGCGTGATTACGGCGTTCAATTTCCCGGTGGCGGTGTGGTCCTGGAACGCTTTTATCAGCGCTATCTGCGGCAACTCGGTGATCTGGAAGCCCTCCGCCACCGCGCCGCTCTGCGCCATCGCCGTGCAGCACTTGTGCAACCGGGTTACCGCTCGGTTCGGGTTTCCCGGACTGTTCACGTTTTTTGTACCCGGACAACATCGTATTGCGGAGGAGTTCGTCAGGGATCGACGCATTGCCCTGGTTTCGTTCACCGGTTCCAGCCGGGTCGGGCACTTTGTCGCCGGGGAGGTTGCCCAACGCCTGGGCAAGTATCTGCTGGAGTGCAGCGGCAACAACGCGATCATCGTTGATGAGAGTGCCGATCTCGACCTGGCGGTGCCCGCCATCGTCTTTGGCGCGGTGGGAACGGCGGGCCAGCGCTGCACCACCACGCGCCGGCTGATTGTTCACGAGCGCATTTACGAGCCGTTGGTGGAGCGCCTGAGGCACGCCTACCAGCAAGTGAGCATCGGCGATCCGCTGGGCCCCGACGTGCTTATGGGGCCCCTGATAGACGCCGCGGCGAAAAAGGCTTTTGTGGCGGCGGTTAAACGGGCACAGCAGGAGGGCGGTACAGTATTGTACGGCGGTGCCGGCATTGACCGCCCAGGCTATTTCGTACAGCCCACCCTAGTGAGCATGCCGGGGCAAACAGACGTGGTCCGGGAGGAGACTTTCGCGCCAATCCTGTACCTGCTGCGCTATCGCGACCTGGAACAGGCCATCGCCCTGCACAACGATGTACCCCAGGGCCTTTCCTCGGCCATCTTCACCAATACCCTGCGCCACGCCGAGCAGTTTCTGGCCGCACAAGGCAGCGACTGCGGCCTGGCGAACGTCAACATCGGCACCTCCGGTGCGGAAATCGGCGGTGCTTTCGGCGGCGAGAAGGAAACCGGCGGCGGTCGCGAGTCCGGCTCGGATGCCTGGAAAGCCTACATGCGGCGCCAGACCACTACCATCAACTGGGGCAGTGAGTTGCCACTGGCGCAGGGCATAAAGTTTGAACTGTAATCGGCGGGCATACGGTCAATGGACGTTTTACTATTTTACCGTCTAGCCGCGGATATCCTACTGATTTAGCCTCACCGCGCGCAAAGACCTTAACGGGGCGCGCTGCCTCAAAAAGGCAAAAACACCCGAAATCCCCACTGATTTACTGAGCTGCCACAGCCACTGGCAATCTACTCCAGTGCCAGGCTCGCAGTGTCCGTAGTGCGGCAGAACCTTCAAGGGTTATCGGGATCGCTGCCCCCCGCTTCCACCCATACGCCCCGGTCGCATCGCAAGAGCGCAGAGCCGCTGCGAACGAAGCTGCCGTCCGGATAACTCTTGTCATTAAAAAAGCAGGAAGCTCTACCGCTGACATTTTCATGAAGGTCATATTCCAGGTCGTCGTTTTCATCCGCTATAGGAGAATTTTGCATTTCCGGATCCTGGTCACCTACCTGTTCGGTACTACCTGGGTCAGTCAAGATATTCACGCCTCGTATTGATTAAATCGCTGTCGCATTTACACGGAGCGAATCGATTACATCAGCATCATTTAATGACAAATGCCCCCTTTGCTTATTGACCTGAAACAATGAAATGAACATTCCGTCACTGCATACCGCCCCTGCAACTGCAGGTATTCCTCGACGGGCAGACGTTCACGGGGAATTCTGGTGTGGACCACCTGCCCATCGATATATTCTTTCAGGGGCCAGATGCCGGTCTTGACCGCGAGCTTGCCAATGGTCACCGACTCCTTTGGTTCGTAATCCCAGTCGGTCTGGCAGGGCGAGAGTGCAATGATCATGCGCGGCCCCTTCATCTCCCGGGCTTTCTCTATTTTGCGGGGCCAGGTCCAGGGACTCGCTGCCGATCACCGTAGCCCTCGTTGTCGTTGCAGATGTAAAGAAAATCCAGGTTCCGGTCCATGGCACCGGAGGTGGCGGACAGGCCCATACCGTAGGCGGAGCCGTCACCGGTAAGTACTACCACGTCGAGATCCTCCTCCGGGGCAATGCGCTCGCCCTTGAGCAGGATATCCAGGGCATCCCGGACGGCCTTGGGCCCCGGTGACGCCGCGCGGTCGGCGTTAATCGGATCGGGGTTGATTTGAGTCAAGGGATCAGGTCTGGGTGTCGGGCGTAACTTTTTCCCGGTCGAGCCGGGGGTGAGGGCTTGGCTATACTGCAAGCAGCGGTCATTGCGTGTTTACAGGGCCTGGGGCATGGCGCCAGGCGAGGAGGAGTTCGATGATCGAGGCCTTGCTGCTCGACCTGAGCGGGGTGCTTTACGACGGGGACGGGATTATTCCCGGCGCGCTGCAAGCGGTGGAACGGGCGCAGCGCGCCGGGATCGAGATCCGCTTCATTACCAACACCTCGCAAAAAACCAGGGTGAATCTGCTTAAGCATCTGCGCAAGCTCCAGTTCAAGGTGGCCGAGGGCCAGCTGTTCACGGCGGTGGACGCGGCCCGCCAGTGGTTGCAGCAGCGGGACCTCAGGCCCTTCTGCCTGGTACACGAGAACATCGCGGGTGAGTTTGACGATTTCGACCAGCGCGACCCCGACGCGGTGTTGATCGCCGATGCCGCCGAGGGTTTCAACTATCGCAACCTGAACCGCGCCTTCCAACTATGCATGGCGGGCGCCCCCCTGCTGGGCGTGGGATACAACCGCTATTTCAAGTCCGGTGACCAGTTGCTGTTGGATGCCGGCGCGTTTATCAGGGCCGTGGAGTTCGCCGCCGGGGTGGAGGCGACCATCGTAGGCAAGCCCGGCGTGGAGTTCTTCGGGCAGGTAGTCGCCGCCGCCGGCGCCCCGGCGGATCGGGCGCTGATGGTGGGGGACGACGTATTCGGTGATATCGAGGGGGCCCTGAATGCGGGCCTTCAGGCCTGCCTGGTGCGAACGGGCAAGTACCGGCCGGGTGATGAGGGAAAAATCAGCGGCGACTTCCACACGGTTGATTCCATCGTGGAGGCCGTGGAGCTGGCCCTGGCGAATCACTCAGGCCGGCCGGGCCCCTGAATCGTCAAACGTCGTTGTCTGGTAGCGATGGACACGCAGCGAGGCTGACCAGTGGCTTGCCGGCAGGCCGGCCTTGGCCAGCAGTTGATCCATGAATAGGTGAGGTTCCGGCAGCTGCTCCCACACTTTGGGCAGAAAGGTCGAGCGGTGCCGTCCCTCCTGCAACAGTACGCCGTCCACGCCCGATCGCAGCTGGGCGAGCAATGCCTCCCGGCTGTTAGCCGCCAGCGGCTGCATGGGTGTCAGCACTGAAATCTCGATGGCGGTTTCCGCCAGTTCCTCCGCCTGCAGTTGCGGGAAACGCGGATCCCGGAAAGCCGCGCTGCAGGCGGAGTCCGCCACAGCCCGCGCGAGGGGGCCGCCCGGCTCGAGTGTGCCGATACAGCCGCGCAGCCTGGCGCGCCGGGTCAAGGTGACAAATACTGCCCGTTCCGTGCGCAGTGCGGGTGTCAGCCCGGGAAGCGCCCGCTCTCCGTCCTCGTGCAGCGCGTGGTGAATGCTGTCCCTGGCGATCGCCAGCAGCAGTGATTGTTCCCCCGAGCTCAGGTCAATGCAAAATGAAGGCGCCATAGCCCACCACCCGACTCCTGTCGCCGGCGGTATCGCCGGAATTGCGCAGGTCCAGCATTTCGATCGCAAGCTCGCGGCAGTGCCTGCTGCGCATCAGGCCGTTGAGGGCGCGGGCGCCGCAGGCCTCCTCACCCGTCAATGCGCTGTCCCTCGCCAGCAGGCGATCACAGGTCAGCGAATCTGTCGCGCAGGCTTCCTCGTAACCGAGAAAGTGGGACAGGTCTGTGCTGACCACAATCAGGGTTTCCGCACCGCCCCACAGCGCGTCCAGGACTGCCGCCACCGGCTCCGGATCGCAGTTGCCAACCACCACCGGCACCAGCGAAAAGTGCCCGAGAACGGTTTGCAGGAAAGGCAACTGCACCTCCAGGCTGTGTTCGGCCCGGTGCGCTTCGTCCGACACGCGGACTCCTGCCATGTCCGTAATCTGCTCTATCGACGGCCTGTCCAGCGGCACTGCCCCCAGCGGCGTGGCGAAGGCGTCCACCGACGGTACCGCCATGCCCTCCAGGTACACCCGGTGCGCCGGGCCCAACACCACCACCCGCTCGATCCTGACCCCACGCGGCACCAGGCAGCGGTAGGCTGCGGCGGCAGTCTGTCCGGAGTACAAGTAGCCGGCGTGCGGCACGATCAGGACCTTGGGCCTGTGCCGTGCAGCTTCGCCCGCGGCACCCAGCAGGGCATTGATATGCTGCTGCAGGCGGTGGGCGTCGGCCTCATAGAACTGGCCTGCCACGGCGGCTTTGCGGGTATTCATCAAATGCGTCGGCCTCCTCTTCACCTACCGCTATAAATCCATACTTGTAATATGGGTATTTCGCCCATAAATACAAGGGATGGATAGAACAATAGTCTCAACCCGCTACTGGCACCCGTTGCCCAACGGCCAGCTGCAGTGCGACGTGTGCCCGCGCCACTGCCATTTACTGGAGGGACAGCGCGGCCTGTGCTATGTGCGCCAGCGCCTGGACGGGGAGGTCAAGCTGGTCAGCTACGGCCGCTCCAGCGGCTTTTGCGTCGACCCGATCGAGAAAAAACCGCTGAACCATTTTTACCCCGGCAGCGGTGTACTGTCTTTCGGCACGGCGGGTTGCAACCTGGCCTGCAAGTTCTGCCAGAACTGGGACATGAGCAAGTCCCGGGAGATGGATACGCTCGCGGACCAGGCCAGCCCGGAACAACTGGCCCGGGCGGCGCAGGAACTGGGCTGCCGCAGCGTGGCCTTCACTTACAACGACCCGGTCATTTTCCTGGAGTACGCGGTGGACGTCGCCGCGGCCTGCCGCGAGCGCGAGATCGCGACGGTAGCTGTTACCGCCGGTTACATCGATCCCGAACCGAGGGTGGAGTTTTTCCGGGCGATGGATGCGGCCAACGTCGATCTGAAAGCGTTTACCGATCGTTTTTACTACAAAGTTTGTGGCGCGCGGCTGGCGCCCGTGCTGGAGACCCTGGAATACATTCGGCATGAGACAGACTGCTGGCTGGAGCTGACCACGCTGCTCATTTCCGGGGAGAACGATTCGGAGTCCGAGCTCAATGAGATGACCCGCTGGGTGGTGGAGCACCTGGGGCCGGATGTGCCCATGCACTTCACCGCGTTCCACCCGGACTGGAAAATGCGCGATATCGAGCGCACGCCCGCCGCCACTCTGGGCAGGGCGCGGGATATCGCGCGGGCCAACGGCGTCCGGTACGCCTATACCGGCAACGTGCGGGACCCGGCGGGCGGCAGTACCTGGTGCCACAACTGCGGCGAATTGCTGATCGAGCGGGACTGGCATCGTATCGGCCGGTGGGGGCTGGATTCCCGCGACTGTTGTGCGAGTTGCGGCTGTGCCGTCCCGGGTCACTTCGGCGGAAAACCCGAGCCGCTGGAGACGCGGCCGGTGCGGGTGCACTTGCGTTAGCTATTCCGCTCTCAACGCTGCAATGTGATCGAGACCCGCGGCACGCATGGCCGGCGAGACCCACACCGCAGCTCAATACCAGCGACCCAAGCATATAGAAAGGCTGTAATGCGATGGGGAGTCCGGGCACAAAGGTATTCAGGGTATCGACAAGTTAAGGCACCCGAGTTGGTAGAATTGGCGGAGGGCCTGCCCCATGATCGTAGCGAGTGCTTTGGGTATGGTGAAGTGGTCGATGTTTACCTGCAGAAAAAGCGTGATGGCGCTGCAGCAAAGCGCTTCTTTAATCGGCTGCTTCGTAACCATGGGGGAGAGCCTGGGAAGATCGTGACTGACAAACTACGGAGCTATCCGTTGGCGCATCGGGAAGTGTTCCCAGAGTCGATCCATGTTACCGACAAGTATGCCAATAATCCTGCCGAGCAATCACACGAGCCACCCCGGGGAGCTCGGTCTGTGCCGGGCCCGGGGTACTCTCGAAACGCGAAACTCGGCTACTCCATGATTTCAGGTTCGGCAGGCGGCATCTTGAAGTTGCCCTTGCCTCTCTCGGCATTGACCGCCTCGGTATTCATGCTGTACTGCAACACCGAATAGGCCACAGCGTCAGAATTGATATCCAGCGCTTCCAAACTGATGTTGTCGAATGTATCGCAGGCCAGGTGATAGCAGGGGTCGTACTGATCGCCCGCTGTGCCGCCCCAGATCGCGGCCTCCTCTGGTGTCTTGATGACTTCTGCGCCAGTGAACAGGCCACCGGAGGGAATGCCGACAGCGATGAATGGGCCATAATCGGATCTGCCACTGAAGTCGGTACCCTTGAAGGATTGGCCGACCATCATGTAGTAGCTTTCAAACAGGTACTCTATCTGCTCTGACCCGGCGGGCCCGGGACCGGCGCCGACACCGTCAGAATCATCGCCGTCGTAGATGAAAAAGACATAATTGGGCGAACCGATCATGTCGAAGTTGAGATACAGGGCGATATTGTCTATCTCCTCGCTGCTGAGCCCGGCCACATAATTTGTAGACCCGACCAGTCCGGATTCTTCGGCGCCCCACCAGGCAAATCGTACCGTATTGAATGGCTTGACCCTGCTCATTTGTATCGCCGTCTCCAATACGGCGGCACTACCGGACCCATTGTCCTGAATTCCGGGACCCGCTTGCACAGAATCCAGGTGGGCGCCCGCCATGACCACGTTGCTATCGTTGCGGCCGGGCAGTTCAGCAATGACGTTGTACTGGGTTTCCACCACCGTCGCTTTTACTTCGATAAATGCCACCGACCCGCTCTGTGACAGGGCTAGGCCATCGGCGAAACTAGCGCCTACCAGCGGGATTCCCAAGTTGGAGGGTGAGCCGTCCGGAAGTGCCGAGGCATTGCCGCTCAGGGTGCCCTGGCGTGCGGGCGTGTCGCCCTGGTTTAAAATGATCACGCCTTCGGCACCGGCCGCTTCCGCGTTGGTGGCTTTGACGGAGAAGAAGCAGGAGCCGCGCTGCATGAGTGCGATATCATCGGGCCCGCTGAAATCAAGTCCGTCGAAGTCGGAGGCCTCGCAGCCGCTGGATGAGTTGGCGGGGTCATTGGGCCAGTCAGGGTTGCCCAGCGCCAGGTCCACACCAACAACCGGGCCGCTGGTGCTGCCGATCGCTGAACCGGTGAATACACCCGCCGCATAATCCGCAGCAAACGGTGCCAATTGCGTCAGGGTCCCGGGCGGGCTGTAGGTGAACTCGAATGAATTGAGCTCGGGTGTGTAGCCAGCGGCCGTGAGCATGTCGACCACGTATTGAACGCTGGCGCTGTATCCGGGCGTGCCGGTTGCACGGATTCCGTTGTTGTTGTCGGCAACCTCTTGCAGGGCCCACTGGTGGCGCCGCACGGCGTCCAGGGTCACACATTCAAGCAGTTTGTCATGGGTATTGTTGACCCTGGAATCGCAGGACTTCGGTCCGGCAACAGAGTGGCTGGCCAGTGTCGCGAGTGAGACAGCCAGAGCCAGTCTGGCTGGCGTGTGATGTATTTTCATGACGGACACCTCATGGGGCTAGTAGATCAAGCGAAGCAATCCGAAAAAGGAGGCAATAAACGCACCACGATTGAATTTTCCTACTCTATCAAGGGCTTGAAAAATGCTGATAAAAGACAACATCGCGAAGTGTAAAAATTGCTGACAGGCCATGTGGCAGTTTCGATATGAGCAGTCCGTTTTTCATTGCCGAATTCCATAAGTGGGTGCTGCCAGACTGCCTCGGCCGGGAAACATTTCGCGGATGAAGGTGCTCTGGCTGTGAGGTTCAGTTCGTTCCGGGAATGGAGCAGGGCGGTAGCGTAAGTCTGGTCCAGGGGAGTTCTGTCCAGGCTCTGTGATTGGACAGAGTGGTCGATGTTAGGCACAAGGGCGTAAAAAAGGGCGTGTGAGACTTCGCTGTGCGTCCAGGGGACAACGTGTATAATTTCTGAGCTGAACCAGACCAATAAGCCGACGTTTAAAATCGTTGGCACCCTCAGGAATCCAAGAGTTAATGACGACGCTGATTGCAGAGTTTAGACGCCGTAACGTGTTCAGGGTTGCATTCGCCTATATCGTCGTTGGCTGGGTGGTATTGCAGGTAGCCGAGTTTCTGTCGCCCTTGCTGCAACTTCCCCCATGGACCGTTTCGTTTGCCCTTTACCTGGGGATTGTCGGCTTTCCCTTCGCGCTGGTTTTCGCATGGGCCTTTGAATTGACCCCCGAAGGACTGCGCCGTACCCAGGATGTCGATCCTGATGCGTCGATAACTCATGAAACCGCCAGCAAACTCAACCGCTTGACGATTATGTTGATGGGAATCGCGATTGTCCTGCTGCTTGCGGAACGGCTTGTCAATCGACCTGAAGAGAGCCGGCAGGTAGCAGCCGGCGCGGCTACGGCCGATAGAGTGGAGAGCCCCTCTGCCGACACTGCGAAGGACAAGCCAAAATCCATTGCCGTGCTGCCCTTCGTCAACATGAGCAACGACCCGGAGCAGGAGTACTTCTCTGACGGTATTTCTGAAGAATTGCTCAACGCCCTGGCCAAGATCCGTGACCTGCGAGTGGCGGCGCGGACCTCGTCTTTCGCCTTCAAGGGACAAAACCAGGATATCACCGGCATAGGCGAGCAGCTTAAGGTGGACACCGTGCTGGAGGGCTCGGTCAGAAAATCAGGCCAGCGTCTGCGTATTACCGCGCAGCTCATCAACGTCGAGGACGGATACCATCTGTGGTCAGAGACCTACGACCGAGACCTTACTGACATATTTGCAATCCAGGACGAAATTTCCGCGGCCATCGTCAACGCTCTCAAAGTACATCTCGGCCAGGCCGAAGCCGCCAACAGTAGCAAGGCAGTCAACCTGGATGCGTACAATTTTTACCTTCTGGGGCGACACAGCCTGCGCGAGCGCACCAGGTCATCCCTGGAAAGGGCGAGCAAGGAGTTCCAGAAAGCAATCGATATTGAACCCACCTACACTGATGCCTGGGTGGGAAAAGCCCTCGCGACGGCCCTGTTATCGTCAAATAACTATGGAGAACTGAGCATTGCCGAAGCCGACCGCAGCGCCCGGGCGATGCTTGATGTGGCGTTTGGACTTGACCCGGACTCCGCCTGGGCACACGCGACGCAAGCACTGCTGTACAGTAATATCAACCGTCCTCGCGAGGCGCTGGCCAGTGTTAACCGCGCTATCGAGCTGAACCCGAACGAGGGCATCCTGTATTCCTGGCGCTTTAATTCGCTGTCCGAGCTCGGCAACTACAACGAGGCTCTGGCATCCCTGGAGCGAGCCTACCAGGTCGACCCACTTCACCCCGTCATTCGCGGCAACCTGGTGCTGGAATATGCCAGTAATCTTGATGTCGAAAAAGCCCTTGAACTGGTGACGCCGGAGACTGCCGAGGCCTATGAGTTGGAAGCAGTTATGGACAACGTCGAAGGTCGTTGGGCAGATGCCACAATGAATTTCAATGAAGCGTTGCAGCGGGTGGAAACAGGTCGTGACTTCCGGTTGAACTTTTTTCTCAGTTTCCAGTACTTCTTTATACTGAAAAACACTGAATTCGCCCAGGAAATCGCTGACCCGATCGTGCAACCGATATTCAGCGCGATTGTGAACCCGACACAATTCCTCGCAAGCAAGCCACAGCGCAAGCTTGAAGATCATGATCTCATTGCCCTGGGCGCTGAGGTTCTCGCCCTGGGGCGAAACGACCAGTGCCCGCAACTTCTGAAACTACTGAAGGGTGAGGATTTTGAAAATTCAGAGCTCTTCGGTGAGCTCCGCGGGGGCATATCCTACGCCTGGCTGGCTCTGAACTACGCCACTTGCCTGAAATTGACTGGCGGACAGGGGGAGCCCCGAGAGCTTGGCGAACGCTTGCTGAGGCTGGTAGAAAACGCGGTTGCCAATGGCCATCCACCCAACTATTTCGTTTTTCTGGCCCGTACGCAGCTACTGTTGGACGATAAAGTCGCCGCTATCGCCAGCTTGCGTGAGGCCCTGCAGCATTACAACCTGAACTGGGTGGACCTGTCGTTACCGGACTTTGATGCACTGCGGTCGGATCGGGAATTTCTGGAGATCGAGCAGGGCCTGGAAGATCATATGAACCGCGAGCGCTCCAAGCTGGGTTGGGAGCCGATTGAGCTGTAGTAATGCCACCAACAGCGTGATCGACCGATTTTAGTAGAATCGCTCCATAAACAGGTAGAAACGCCGCCGCGTCCCTCGAGATGGTATCAATGTAATGAGCCATCCCCGCCAAGTTAACGGGCCGAAATTGCTAGAATCGGTGGAGGGCCTGAGAATCATAAGCCGCCTCCCCCGGGCCGGAATGTCCATAATCTATGGTGGGCTCACCCCGGACACCAAGAGGAGACGACCGATGACACTTTACGGCGGAATAGACCTGCACAGCAACAATGTGATGATTTCGATTATTGACGCCCAGGATCACCTGGTATTTGAAAGGCGGCTGGCCAACAACCTATCGAGTATCCAGTCTCACCTGGATCCCTATCGCTCGAGGCTTGATGGGCTTGTGGTCGAATCGACCTACAACTGGTATTGGTTGGTAGATGGCTTGGCTGAACAAGGATATGACGTCCACCTTGCCAACACAACGGCCATCCAGCAGTACAGCGGGATCAAGTATACCGACGATGCGTCGGATGCCCGTTATCTGG
Source organism: uncultured Gammaproteobacteria bacterium (assembly GCA_963765545.1). Classification (GTDB taxonomy): domain Bacteria; phylum Pseudomonadota; class Gammaproteobacteria; order Pseudomonadales; family Halieaceae; genus JARRPM01. The sequence continues at coordinate 630,551 of CAVXWW010000009.1, forward strand.
CGCAACTGCTGCGCTTGGGTATCCTGCCCGAAGGGTACATCTACCCGCCGGAACAGCGGTCGATTAGAGACCTGTTCCGACGTCGGTTGCTACTGGTTCGCCAGCGTACCATGCAGCACCATAGCCTTCAGAGCCTGATTGCCCGCCACAGCGGCATCCGTCTGAGCGCCCAACAGGTTAAGCAACTCAAATCCGGTGACCTGAAGGCGTACTTCCGCTATCCAGCCAGCCTGGAGACGGCGCGGCTACTGCACCGCCAAATGGCACAGCTATCGCAGGCCATCGACCAGATCGAAAAGGGAGTTGGCGCGCAATGCCAGGAATCGGCTGATTATGACCTGATCACGAGCATACCGGGCGTGGGAGCTATCCTCGGTAAGAGCATTCTACTGGAAACCGGACCCATCGAGCGGTTTCCCGCGGTGGGCAATTATGTGTCCTACGCGCGCTGTACACCGACGGCAAGAATCAGCAATGGCAAACAGAAGGGCCAGGGGAACCGCAAAAATGGCAATCGGTATCTGGCGATGGCGTTTGTTGAAGCGGCGCATTATGCGGCTATCTGGGATCCGACGATCAAGCGTTTTTACCAACGTCGGCAACGGCGGGTCCATACGATGGTGGCGAAGAAAACCGTGGCGAACAAGCTGGCCAGAGCCTGTTACCACATGTTGAAGCGGCAGGAGCGATTTGATGTAAAACGCGCATTCTCATAACGGTTTAACAGGGTGCCGAGATCGAAGCGGGGTTGACGACAAGTCCACGGAGTCTGAGTATCCGGCACCCTGTACCTGTTAATGCGCAAGGTTTTTTGGGAAGTGCCCTCCAGTCGAGCCCACGTGAGGCTGACTGCGAGTCCGGAACCTGAATCTAATTGGCCGGCTGGGGGTACCAACGATTTTATGGGGCGGCGACGCCGCCAGGGGCTGCCCGGTGATGGCCCATGGCCAAAGGAACAGCCTTGATCCTGATAGGTGACTGAAGCACTTCACAGAAGTAGCTCAACGGTAAAAGTTGGGAGCACCCACCAGGAGCCTTGCAACAACAAGGGAATAAAGATCCCGGGGGAGTTATTGTCCTATTGACACCGAGCGGCTTATAGGTGCCCCGCTTTATCGGGCATGAATGCGTATAAACGTCACAGATTTCCAACTGATATTATCATTTACGCAGTACCCAAAGCACTTCGTGGGGCAGGCTCTCTGGCTCTATTATCGTTTCAATCTCAGCCATCGAGATATCCAGGATCTACTGGCCGAACGAGGTATTACCGTTAGTCGTGAAGCGTTCCGTTGGAGTAGGTCGGTTGCTTGAACGCAGACAGCAGGTATCTGCCATGCGGAGAAGTTACTTGCCAATACCTGCCAATACCTGCCAATACCCACCGATCCTATCAAGCTCCGGCAGTTAACTTGTCCGCTCCTACTTTATTGCTATCTTGGAACCATCCAGAATTTGCAGGGCGTCCGCAGGCGTACCGTACATCCGGATACCGGACTTTATCGGTTTGAATTGGTTATTTGTGAACACGGTGCGCGACGGGTCATCAAGGCGTCTCAATTCGTTCTGTAATTCGCCCAGGTAAACTTCCAGTTCGCAATCATAATAATATAAGTTTGCCAGGTTCTTATGCATCTCTTCCGTTAGGGCATCAGAATTGTGAGAAATTTCGTCTACCAGTGCGTCAATAGTTACCCAGACTCTCATTATCTCCGATTCCGCATGTTTGGTCTGGGAGTGAAGAGACTGAGCCACTCTATCTGACTCTGTGGAATCGCCAGCTGCCACAATTTGGCAGTTAACCGCGCACACAGTTAACAAGAAAACGTGAGCAAGCGTCACAAAAAAACCTCCCCTTTCCTTTTGATAACTGTACAAAAACCCACCGAACGATATCGAAAGTATAGCGTGGATTGATACTTGGGAGTTAACCGGTACTGATAAGTTAACTTATTTTGGCTCGAAAAGTGGTAATGAGGAGCTGAAAAACTATTGAAATAACCTTCAAAGTGGGTCTGCTGATGCGTTATTGGTCAATCAAACTGGACTTGTGCAGTGCCAACCCGTCACCTTGAGTTAATTTGGGTGGGGCTGGTTCATTACATTAGTACCGGGCAGTGGCCTGAGATACCGCCATTGATTTCCAGGGTTTTGGGGACTTAACTTGACAGAACCTTCCTTGGAGGGCTCAGGGCATATTAACGGTCTATTGAGAGTAGCGTCCTTCTCTGAGTCTGTTACCACGCGCCTGTCGACTGGACTTGCTGAAGTAAGGGAAATTCGCGCCTGTTGAACTGACACGAGCGCCGCTACTCGGTACCTGCCTCGACGTACTGCCATGCCTTCGCCACCGGATTCCACACCCTGGCGACGAAACAAGGCGCAGGGCCACTGCCTCCACAGGCCGAGCCATCCATACGCGTTAGCAGTACGCGGTTCCGCCCGAACGTGAGCACGGTCCAACCCTGGTTGCGAAATGTGGTGAGGACGCCGCCGACCAGAAAGTGCGATGCACAGCCACCCGTCGAGCAGAACAGGGAGACAGCGGTGGAGCAAGCGTAGGCACTCTCGTCCAGAACCCAGTCGGGGAGAAGATCGTTATCAAGATCTGTTCGTGTCACCGCTCCCCATTCGAGGGCGAATTCTCCATTTTCATTGTTTGCACAGGCCTGCCGGGCCATAGTGACCTTTTCCGCCAAAGCCGCGGGAAGCCGGGAGAGATCCAGGGGGTTGGCCGCCAGCGGCAAGGCAACCAGAGCGGCGATCGCAATCACAGACTTCACTACCGCGTTCTTAGCGATCTGGTCGAGGACGAAGTAGTAGTCCGTCTTCTCGTGAAAGATGATCTCCACGGGCAAGTCGTCGACGATGCGGGTGTCGGCATTGTACTGACAGGCCCTCTCGAGTCAAGGGAGGCAGACGCGGTGCAGGCAAAGCGGGAGAGCGGCAATCCGGAAATGACCGATAAGGAAAAGGCGGATGCGGAAAAGTCTGTGAAGGATACTGTGGCGGCTATCCGCGAGGAGCGGGAGAAGCAGACAGGCAAGGCTGAGTGCAGCTGAGCTAGGAAATAAGAGCCAGACTGGCTCCTCTCGGAGACAGCCGAACCGAGGTAGTAGATGGAAGAATCGTAACGGGTTTTTCTGGTGTAGTGGTCCCGGGTAACCGAACTCCGAGCCAAAGCCGAGCCTGTGACCAAGATTACGAATCGGCCATGCACAGGCTGGATCACCTCGGTCCCCTGCCTAGTCCTCGTAGAACGAAACCCCTGCCACGCAAAGGTCGGCCGCGAAGGGACGACCGATAGCTACCAGGCCAAGACGGCGAATTCGTGAGACGTCCAGCGCCTCGTCAGTGCGGTAAGGTTCAAAATCCTCGAACGGGAGCTTGATCGTCTGCCAGGTCGGCTCTGCCATAAAGCTGATCCGGTAGGATTGCCATGGGTGGCGCATTGTGTCGGTGCGTAGGTGTGCGTTGTAGCGTTCAGCATTACCGTACACATCCAGGGCCAAGCCGCCAAACCGGGGCAGCTGTTGCCGAAGGCTATCGCCCAGGTTTACAGTCATCTGCACAAAGCCGCCATTGTTTTCCAGTTTCACATCGCCTCGCATTCTAAGGCAGGCCCGGCCCGACACCTCATCTGCACCAATCTGACCCGAGGAAACGCCGCCCATGACGCGATCGGTGAATAGGCGCCATTGCTCCCCGTTTTCCGCCAATGTCATACCAGGACTTTGCGCATTAAGCGTGAATAGGGTCAGGTCAGCCATGGCATACCCTCCAGGCATCAGCATCAGAAACAACAGGCAAGATGGTAGTGGACGCAAGTTTTTCAGCCGCATGTTGCGAAAGTAAGATCACCTTACCTCCATCGCGCAGCGACTGGCAAATTTCTTGGGGGCAGGCGTGTCCCTGGCGGCTTGCTTACACGTGGTGAGTAAAGGAGTCGGTACTTTCGTTTCTTCCTGGTTGAAGGCTAGCCGCCCTTATTGATCAGTGTACCGCCAAACTCCCTGAGTCGCTCTCCGATCAAGCCGACGGTAGCGATGCCGGTGAGTACTGTGGCGAATATCGAAAATACGCCACTCAACTGGTCTCTGGCGACAAACAGCACGAAGACCATGAGCAGCGTTACCACGAGGATGATAGGCTTCTTCCACGTAAGCCAGGTTTGATTCCCGTAGGTTCTGCGCAGTTTCCGGTATCTTTCTAGAGAGCACTGCGCCTTCACTACGGATCTTATGTCGGGGTTACTGAGCTTGAATCCGTAATTGGAGGTTCGAATCAGGCTGCGCCGGTAGAGGCTGGTTAGTGTCGACTTATTTTTGGGATTACTGCTGTCGTCGTAGACCAGGCCGGCCAGCACCATTTGTTCATCCTGAGTAGATTTTTTCCAGGCATCCCATAATCCCTTTTTGATCTGCTTCCGGGATGGGTCAAGGTCGAGCTTAAGGAAAAATGTCGGCAGGTCACTTAGGAAAGCACGCCATGCTAAGGCGTTGCTCTGAGGGTATGCTGACCTCCCATCGGTCTGTGATGTCGGTGATTCTGTGTCTTTTGAATATGATTCGACGATGGTATAGCGCAGATCTATAGCGGTCATTACAATGACAATGTCTCCATCGCGATATGCTTTATCCAGGTGCTCAAGAATGTCCGGGTGCAATGTATCCCGATTCAATTCGTCGCAGCTCAGAAAACCGATCGTTGTCTGCGTCTTCGCAGAGCGCACTATCTTCCAGTTTCTATTGAGGCCTGGGGTGCTCAAATTCAGCGGTATCAGGTCTCCCCAGTAGTGTTCGCCATACTCCTGCTCAACGAGCGCGATAAAGTGGTCCAGCGTAGTATCGGCAGCGCAGACGAGTATGCCTCCTTCTCTTAAAGGAGAATGCGCTGTTTTCGTTGGAGGTGGGAACACATATAGGCCATCCTCAAAGGCATTGGTGAAGAAACGCGTAACCAGCCAACTGTTCAAAATGTAGAACAGCCCAGCGATTATCAGAGCGAATGCGAGTATCCCTGCAATATATGTGTAAGCTGCTGGAGAGCGTGTGTGCGGATACCAGTTGAGAATGCGATAGTTGATCCCAGCTCGGTCATGGCTTTCAGTGTATATGGATTTCTTCAAACTATCCTGGCAGCTAATGCTAGCGATATCTTCGCTTCTTATCTCGGGAGCGTTTCGCTCACTAAGACTTTTGGCATTAACGATTTCGCCAATTTCGAAATCCGCGGCCACTGCGCCTGCAATGCTCGATTTATCACAGCTACCATCTCGCAAAAAGCTCACTTCCTTCTCCAGCTTAAGGCGCATCAAAACCAGCTCATTATCAACCCAAGTAATCAAGCTGGCATTGTTGTTCTTATCATCACCCTCACCTTGGTCGCCCTGAGAACTGGCGTATCGGGATGCTGCCGGCAACTCCCGATCAAAATTTTCGATCATATTCCCGATGTCACTCAGGTTTGGCAACCATTGGCGAACGATTCGGGGGAGAGATAAGCTTTCGTCTAGCGAGGTTTCATCATCATAAAAGGAAAGCTCGAGTTTACTCGACTCAAAACCTATTTTCTGATCGAGGGAACCGTCACCACCTACCGCTTGAGCAAGTAAATAGCCGTTGTAATACTCACCCTTGCCGCCGGCGTTGAGTAGCTCCGCTGTGCTGTGTCGCTTGGCCGTCCTGCGTTCGTTGCCAGCGCTGCCCTTCTGCGCCTTTTCCAGGGAGAATATTTCTGTTCTTGGAAGATATACACCGCTCCAGTCGTTAAGTGTGAAATGGCTTATCGAACCGTGGTGGCTGAAGTTCTGTGCGTCACTCGTGTAATAGCTATGGCGCGCCTTAAGCCTGTCTACCGTAGCCCAGCTGCTAAACCTTACCCACAACTGCTCGTGAATATCGTAGTTATGATTGAGTAGAACAAGCGTCGGAAGAATGGCTGAAACCAGTCCGAATAGCATGACAGTGCATTTGTACACAGCAAGCCCTTTGCGCGCTTTGTCGCTCTCAGATCGTTGCTTCAGTAGGAAAGAGCAACCGAAGCAAATCAGTAACCATAGGCAACAAACTAGACTGTAAAGCGCGCCACCATTTCGCCAGATGCTATACAGCGAAAAAACAATCACTGCAATTGCAAAAAGTGGGGTGACTAACGAGATTGCTGATACCACTCTGGGGAACCTGGCCCTCATATCACCTTTATCATCATAAAGCTCGCAGCGCACCAAACGGTGCCAAACGAGGACGGCTGTTAGCGGCGGGATGAAATACCATAACCAGACGGAATCATCGATGTAGTAGATTATGCCTGCATAGATAGGCAAAATGGAGATCAGGCAGAGGTTCAGCAAACGATATTCATGCCTGCGTTTTCTTAAGGGGCGCATCCATCGCGGTAGCTGCAACACCTTTCTCCAGCGAAATGCATCGCGCTGTGCCGGAGAGGTAAGTACCGTGCTGAGAAGTCCCACGACTAACGCGGCCAACAGACCCATTGCCATAAGATGCAAAAGAGCCAACATGCCGCCGGTAAACCCGTAGTGAAAACTGAAAGCGTCGGGGACTGATGTGCGATAGTACGCCACCAAGGTCCAGGGGATGCCCTCTTTGAGAGGGCCAATGTAGGCGCTGACCTTTTCCCCTTTATAATCTAACTCCAACTGTCCAGGGGCTCGCGATATCACTCTTGCCTTAAGTTCTTCGTCGTCATCAGTCGCCTGATAAAAGTTTTCACGCAAACTTCTGCGCTGGTCCGAGTGAAACAGTACCCGGCCTGACACATTGTCGAAGACGGCGAATCCAAAACCCGCCGGTAACACGGCATTTCTCAAGCTTTTAAAATGGCTGGTGTAAGCAAGGACTATCGCGCCCGTTTCATGATCTATGCTGGTCTTTTGTTGGTTCTGGAAGTTTGTTTTAGCGCTATTTTCAACTGTCGTACTTAGGACAGTAGCAATTTCACCGTCGATCTTGGACTCTATTCTATCCAGAAAATATGGACGTCCTTCAAGGTCTTTAGCGACGCTCGAGTTCGTTGAGTTGGTCCGATACAGCCAGCCATTACCTTGTGCAATTTGACGAAAGTAGGCCCGGTCCGGGACTTTGAAACCCAATCCCGCAGGATTGTCTTTATTACTGATATAGATGCCAACCTGCCTGCCTTTGGTGTCCAGGAGGAACAGGTTTTCGACCCCTCGGTACTTTCTGCTGGTTACGGGGCTAAGTTTCGGAACGCTACCGTAGGTCGGGTACATACTTGGAGCTGCGGTAACCCCCCGCAGATAGCGCTCCTCCAATTCAGCGTCGAACTGCGAACTGATGCTATTGAATATTCCTTCGTTTGAAGTGCGGAAGAGCGAATTAAAATCGCTTACACTAAATGCCTGCATCAATATGAGTACGGCAATAGCTTGGACACCGAGGCTCGAGATATTGGCAAGTAGTGAGTTTTTCCTGAGCAGTAGTTCCCGATCGCCGATGAGAGCAAGATGAAGCAGGGAAATAACTAATCCGGCCGTAAGCAATAGCAGTAAGAGTAAGTAGAGAAAGTTGTAGGGCAGCCCGTACTTGTCCTGGTTAAAGCGCGTGGTTTTCACCAGTCCTACTATGACAAGGTCACTCTCAAGTTTCAGTTTCGAATCTAGTACCAACGGCTGAATAAAGGCATAAAAAGATTCGCCGCCAATCTCGATCGAGGTCACCGATGATTGACTGAAAGGCATCGTCTCGACATCTTTATTACTGCTAAAGCTTGCCCCGTCTTCGCTTAGCGTAAACGCCTCGGCCCTCTGTTTAGCTGCGGCAAACTCCAATTCCTGCAACGTGCGCATTCGAAGGGATTCGCTTTGTGCATTGAACAATTGACGAATATCATTCGGGCTTACGTTTACTCCCCTGCTGGAGCTGTTAGAGATGACTTTGGCAAAGTCGGCGTTATCTCTTTCTTTACTGTAACTTGCGATTACCGTGGTATCAAAAAAACCCTCTCTGGCACTGCCTGAATCTAGAACGTCATAGTCTACGGTCATATTCAAGCATTGAGCGACTCCGTCAGCCCCAACCTGGGTCACCACGTAGATTTTTTTGATGAGAGGGCCTTCCAAGCTGGCCTGGCCCCTATTGATATAAAATGGTCGCGGTTCGTTGGAGATTTCTTCGTCAGGCTTGCAGTCGACCCCGGGGGCATTAGTAGTGCTGCCGTCACTAGAAACCGTTTCAGCTTTGACATCAAGGTCAATCTGCCGGATTATGCCTCCCGATATGGAGCTGCCTGCGCCGCCCAGCTTCTCCTTGATGCGGTGCGCGAAATCCTCCACTGATGTGCAATTTTGCGCTGCGCAGCCAGGCTCGGCAAACTCCACTACAGCATCGAGCGTATCGAGGCTGGCGCCTATATTTTCGGCGATGGCGTTGAGATTGTGGAAATTGCGTCGCGTGAGGTGCTCGCCGCGACTACTGGCATTAATCAAATAGGTTGCGCCTGCAAGAGACACCAGCACCAGCACCACGATCATTACGCGGCCGGGAACAAACTCCTTGAACGCAGCGAGATTCACCATGTTGGCAACACAACCTGAAACACTGAAAACAAGTGCGCGCAGTGACGCGCGAAAACCGACAGCGTATCAGCCAATTCCCTAAGCCTTCCATTAAGAAAGACTTGTAAGTCATTGGGTATAGTTGAGAATCTACAATTATGCAAACTGAGCGGATGGTGTTGCCAAGTTGGTTCTGGCAACATAACAGGCCGAAATTGCTAAAATCGGCCCATGAAAACCTATAAACGACACCGATTCCCGCCCGATATCATTGCCTACGCCGTACCCAAAGCACTTCGTGGGGGAGGCTCTCTGGCCCTGCTATCGCTTCAACCTAAGCCATCGGGATATTGAAGACTTACTAGCCGTACGCGGCACAACTGTAACCCGGGGATCCATCAGGCTATAGTGCATGAAGTTCGGTGCGATCTATTCACGCCGCTTGAAGCGAAGGCAGGGAGGCTGCGGCGATACCTTCTACATCGATTAAGTATTCGCTGGTGTGCCGGACCATTCAGGTCAGCGGCAAGCAGCATTACCTATGTCGAGCCGAGGAAGGTCGTGACAGACAAACTACGGAGCTATCCTGTGGCGCATCGGGAAGTGGTCCCTGAGGTCATTCATATCACAGACCGGTATGCCACTAACCGAGCAGAGCAATCTCATGAGGCGACCAGGGCGAGCGGGCGGGGCATGAGAAAGTTCAAATCGGTATGCCAAGCCCAGAGATTCGTCACCGCCCATGCTGCTATCCAGAATCTATTCAATCTTGGCAGGCACCTCCTTGGCGCTCAGCATTATTGTGATCCTGGGATTGGTGCGTGCAAGCAGTGAAGCAGGGCAGTTGCCTGAGATCAGGTCGTAGATTTCTGCGGTTGGGGGACATTAACTTGCCAGTACCCTATACGCTGCTGCCATTTTCTGTGGTTCGACCCCGAAGTCACAAATAATCCTCGCCAAGTTGGCAGTATCCTATAATTGGTTTGAATCCTTTCCTAACGTTTATATCAACGCTATGCCGATATGACACCGGATCAATGGAAAAGGCTGCAGGCGCTGTTCGACAAAGCAATTGGCCTGGAAGCAGAGGCTCGGTCCGATTTTATCGCATCTGAGTGCGGTGACGACGAGGTCGTAAGATCCGCACTCGAATCGATGCTGCTGCACGATTCTACAGCTGCGGAGGACCTCACCGGAATTGTTGGGGAAGCGGCGTTGGGCTTCGTAGCAGATGACCCCGATCCGTGGGAGGGACGTGAGATTGGCTGCTACCGCATCACGGAGAAGATCGCTGAGGGCGGCATGGGAGCGGTCTACCTCGGCGAGCGCGCCGATGACCAGTATCAGCAGCAGGTAGCCATCAAATTGTTGCGAAGCGGCCTGATCTCGCCCTCGATGAAGAACCGCTTCCTCGCAGAACGACAAATTCTGGCCAATCTCAATCACCCGAACATAGCGACACTGATCGATGGCGGCACAACCCACGACAACGTTCCGTATCTCGTCATGGAATTCGTCGAAGGCGTATCGATCGACAAATATTGCGATGAGCATCATCTGGATAACGAGGCACGCCTAAAGCTTTTCCAGACTGTTTGCGGCGCGGTTCAATTCGCTCATCAGAACCTGATTGTTCATCGGGATATTAAACCGGGAAATATCCTGGTTGACAGCGGTGGTGTACCCAAGTTGCTGGATTTTGGCATCGCCAAGCTTCTTGATACTGAGCAGAACGAGAGCTACACGCCGGAGCTGACGCGCGCCGACATGCGCATATTGACACCCGAATACGCGAGCCCTGAGCAGGTGCGCGGTGAGGCTATTACCACGGCGACAGATATTTATGCACTGGGTTTGCTTCTGTTCCGTCTATTGACCGGCAGTTCACCCTATACATTCGATGGCTACAGTGCGTCAGAAATTGAACAGTCGATCTGCAATACTGAGGCGTTGCGACCGAGCGTTGCAATTGGTAACAGTGAGGCCGACCAAACCGGCGAATTCCGGGGAATGTCGATGTCACGGCTACAGAGGCAATTGCGCGGGGATCTCGACAACATTGTATTGGCCGCTTTGCGCAAAGAGCCGGAACGTCGCTATTCGACCGTGCGTACGTTTTCGGATGATATACAGCGATATCTGGATAAGCAGCCTGTGCTGGCACGGCCGACGTCGCTTACCTATCGAACAAAGAAGTTTGTCGACCGGAATGCACTTGCCATGGCATTGGCCACCACAATTTTGGTACTGAGCGTGGGGCTCGTTACTTTCTATACTCTGCGTCTCGCGCACGAAAGGGACGTTGCTCAGCGCGAGCGCGATGCAGCTGAAGCCGTCACGGAATTCCTGGTTGAGCTGTTCGAGGTCTCTGAGCCCAGCGAGGCGCGCGGAAACTCGATTACCGCTCGCGAGGTGCTCGACCGAGGCAGCGAACGCATAGCCCACGAGCTCAGGGAGCAGCCGGTGATTCGGGCGCGGTTGCTAGAAGCGATAGGTCGTGTGTACTTCGGGCTGGGCCTATACGACCAGGCGCGGAAGAACTTTGCAGAGGTCGCCGAGTTGCGGAACTCTATCGGAGCGAACAGCACCGAGATTGCCACAACGAGGCGCCGCGAAGCCACCGCATTGATGGAATTGGGTGATGCCCTGGGTAGTGCAGACATGTTGCGTGAGGTATTGCGGAAGCAAGAACAGGAGCAACCGCCCAACGAACCCGAAATTGTACAGACACTTACCCAATTGGGACAAAGCCTGTTCCGCGTCGGTGAAATCGACGCTTCAATCAAAACCTGCGAGGATGCACTGGAGCGCGCTGAACCGTTCACTGCTGAAAATATAGAGTACCGGGGGGAAGCGTTATTGTGCCTCGGCATCAGTCACAACTCACGGCGCGAATTGGACACCGCCCAGGGCTACCTCTCCCGTGCAATCGACGAACTGAGCGCCGAATTCGGCATGGATTACCCCCCCTTGCTGAACCTGCACCATGAGTTGGCACACCTCTTTTTTGCCAGTGGTGATTACGCTGAGGCGATAGACGCGCTGAGATTGGTGGAGCGACAGCAGATCAAAATGCTGGGTCCGGACCACGCCGATGTTGCACGAACGCTGGTCAGTATCGCCTCGTCCGAGTGGGGCCGAAACAACAACTCAGAAGCCAGGGCGATTATCAACGAGGCAATCGCTATTATGGAGAAATCTCTGGCACCCAACCATCGCGACTTCGGCAAAGCTTACTACACGCTGGCTGCGCTGGCGCGCACAGAGTTTGATTTCGAAGAGAGTGATCGCATGTTTCTCAAAACTCTTTCGATTCAGCGGAAAATCTCGGAGCCCGATGATCCTGATCTCGGCAACACACTCGCCGAATACGCGCTAGTGCTTGAGGTTCTTGGCCAGTACGATGAGGCGGCGGCCGCGCTGCGTGAATCGATCGGCATGCAGGAACGCAGCCTGGGTCGTAATCACCTGTGGGTGGCACTCAGCCTTAGCCAGCTCGGCGACATACTCGCAACCCAGGGGCAGCCCGGCGAAGGAGTGGAACTGATCGAGGACGCGCTGACCCGGGCAACCGATTCGGCCGGTGCAGATCATCATCACACCATGACGATCCGCCGCTACCTCGCGACGGCGGTAGCGGCGACGGGAGATTTGCAGCGAGCGATTGATTTACAGAACTATTGCCTCGGCTACTACCGCAAAGCCTATGGTGCCGAGAGTGAACTTGTCGGCGCTCTGCTTGGTGAGCGCGGCATGGTATTAGCCGACATGGGTGATTACGCTGCAGCGAAAGCAGACCTTGTCACCTCGCTCGACATTCTGAGTGAGGAGCATGGTGTCGACAGCCCCGGCTTGGCCCGTGTCTATTATGAGCTTGCTCGCGCTTACAAGGGGCTCGATAGGCCAGAGGAAGCCAAGGCAAATGCCGAAATAGCTTACACACTTACCTACAGATTTTGCCCAAGAGGCATCCGCGCGCAGTTGCGGCCTTGGAATTAATGGCGAAATAAAGCGGCGCTCTTTCCCTGCTCAGGCTGTCAAGGTTAGGGCAGGCAGGTTGCCCCTTCAAATCCCCCACTTTGTTGTTTTCTATACCTTTTATCTGGAAATAGGCACCCGAATACACGGGCGGACTTGTTCTGGCGGGACCTATACGTGGTGAAAGCGGGCAGCTGTACAGCCGATACGGTGATTCATTATTGCTAATTATGGGTAAGTTTCGCGGTCAATCCTGCTTAACAATATAGAGGCATGAATAAAGACGTTTCAATTGGAATGCAATAGATCACGAGGTGAATATTATGAAGAATCTTTTGCGTCAGTATTATCCTGATCGTTCATTCAAGACTTCAGGCGCCACCACCCCTGGTCTCGTGCACAGGACAAGAGCTCCTATGACGATACTGCGAACGCTTGGCGCGATTTGCATTGCCTCAGCACTGGCCGCCTGCAGGATCGCCGTAGAGGTGCCGGAGGGCGGCTCCGTGGTATCCGCATCTGGCGCTTACTCCTGTAGCGCCGGGCAGGTGTGTAACATCAGGGTCAACGATGTCTTTTTTGATGAAACCTTTACTGCGGTTCCCGCGGAAGGGTATTTCTTCAAAAAGTGGACCAGGAAACCCAATGCCTTTTGCGGCGATAAACTCACTGATTGTTCACTGGCAACTACTGGTTTTGTAGGAAAACAGGCTCTGCTCGACATACTCGAATCGAACACAACATTTTACTTGTCGCCCGAGTTCGAAAAAATTCCGGTAGTTATGGAAAAAGACATCTCCACTGAGGGTACCAGAGTCGCTCGAAAAGACGGGTTCAATATCGCTGGGACACTGGTCATAAGGCATCCCGATAACGTGGATCAGGTTTTTGAGGAGGCCGATCTGAAAGTTCGGTTTAATGACAAGGGCGAAATGTATTCCTTGACTGGAACCACGGTGGTGCCCAATCTACTCTTCGAAAACATCACCGCGGAAGGCAAGACCCGTGCGGAGGTCGGCTACCGAACCGGTGCCGAGATCAATGCCGACAAGGCGATTGAAATAAACCTTCGTGATGAGCGCCGCTACCTGGTGATGTTGCTCGATCAGAACGTGGATATCAAGATCGCTGATCCAGACAAGCCCGGTCAGACAAAAAAGCAGAAAATTACAACACCGGCATCAGGCAAAATAATTTTCATCCTCGATACGGCTGACCCCATGTTCTATCGCTACGGGGAGAACTCCTTACTGGGCGCTTTTGGCGAGGGTCGCTCAGGGGGAGCGCTGTTGCCCTTTGTGCCTGATCTTGAGGTTGCTGGAATCGAGCGGTTTGATGGGCATCAGTACAAAACTGGAGCTTACAGCCTCGGGATCAAGTTAATCGACTTGCTAGAGCTGGAGGGCGAGATGATTATTCTCGACCCGGATTTCACCCAGATCAATTTTTCCAAGCCGTTTGAGACGCTGAAGGAGTACCGGGCCGGCTTCAATGGCTCGGCAAAACTGATACTCAGCGTGGCCGGCTTCGGCTTTTTCGAAATGGAGGTGGCAAAGGCTAGCGCCATGATCAACGCCGGACCACGGCCTAAATAAGCGGGCACCCCGCAGCGCGGCGGCATGAGGTTGGCGACAAGGATAGAAGCGCAAAACAGCCCACTGCCAGACTGGATGCCCATACAGCCGAGCGGTCCTATGAACGTCGATTTGAGGGCTGGCAATGGTGGGAGTCCGTTACTCACCATGGGTGGTGGCTTCCGGTCCACTTTGCCGCGGGCTGAAATCGAGGGAGATATTCGCATCACTCCGAATCGGTCACGCTGAGCGGCACTGTGGTTGATCCGCGTATAACCGTACCCATCAATGTGACTTTTAGCGACAACGAGACTCGGGCTCGTGTCGGTATCAATGTCGATCTTAGCAATGAGATCGAAAGCCAGGTATTTGAAGAGTTTGACAACGTGATTGGTGAAATCAGGAAGCCAGGGCTCAGTTGGAAGCCGATGCCGACTATGAATTTGAACTCAGTTTGCGCGGACTTCGTCAGGCCTTGCCGGGTATCACGGACGCAGTAAAGCGGGAGATCAACAAGGTTCCCGATGTGGTCTATGACAAAGTTCGCAGCCGGGTCATAACTGAGATCGATAAGTACCGGTGCCCGGTCGTAGTGTGTCTAATATCCAAAAGCAGTCGTAACAGTATTGCCAGCTCGATCGCGCGCAGGGCAGAGGATCGGGCGGAGTCCGAAATTCGACCTTACATAAGTCTTATGACTGAGCTTAAGACTCTCGCCCAGGGTGACAGTGATGAAGAGCTCCTGGACGCCCTGGAATCTGCACTCAGGCTGGCGTACAGCTACCGCACGTTCAATAGGACTATTCGTTACGAGGTAGGCATACCAAAAGTCCTCACCAAAACGTTCAGTTACGAGATCAATGAACGGATTCTCGATGCAGAAACGGCCGCCCGTATTCTGGAGGCTGCCGACAATATCCACCTCATACCCGCAACCAGTGACTCGTCGTTACCGGTCAGCAGATTCTGGACCAGCTGCCCGAGGAAGAAATCATCTCCCGCATACGCGGGGAACTTGAGAATGGGGTAGCGAAGGTGCCGGGTGTCTCGGAGGTCACCTACGTCGTGCGAGGGGATGACTACCAGGCGACCGTCAAACTCTCTGATGATAGCGTATACAAGGTGGATTTCAATGTGCTCGATCCTTCCGAAGCAGCACAGGGAATCTCTGATCTGGTCGCCAATCAATTATTTGCCGGAAGTCGCTAAGCAAAGACCGTGTGTTGCGAAGGTGGCCAATCGCAAGGGGGACGGGCAGCTACTCCGAGATGCCATGAGCGAGGCGGGTTTTCAGCCAGGTGCGAGCAAAGCGGAGTTCGCGGTCCAGCGTGCTGGTTGACAGACCCGTGACCTCCGCCATTTCGCGAAAATTCAGGCCGGCGAAGTACTGCAGTTCAAGCAATTCCAGCTTCCGTTTGTCCTGTTGACCCAGTTCTTCGAGGGCAGCGTTCAATGCAAACAGGTCCGCGTGATGCGCAATGGTGTTCTGGTTCCCGCCAGCCTCCTCTTCGAATTCGACTCTCCTTAATTTGCCGCCTCGCTTTTCGGTATCGCGTTCGTTAGCGTGATTGATAAGGAGGCGCCGCATCATGCGGGCCGACAGGGCGTAAAAGTGGGCGCGATTCTTCCAGGGCACATCCGAATCCACGAGTTTCAGAAAAACCTCGTTGACCAGGGCTGTAGGCTGTAGCGTGTTATCGCTGGGTTCCCCTGCAAATGCACGACGAGCGGAACGACGAAGCTGGTCGTAGATCAGGGGCGCCAGTTGCTCCAATGCGTCACCATCACCGTGCATCCAGTCGTTCAACATTACGGTGATGTCGGCAGATTCATTCATAACAAATAAGTATAGGAAACATAGATGACCTGTCGAGTGGATTGTCTACATTATGTCGGCGAATGGGGCCCGGTAGTCGATATAGGAATGCTTAGACTAAGGCAACATGGCAGCACCCAGGTGTATCATCGAACGCTTCACATCCGTCCAGTGAAGAACTGCAGAACGCAGGGAGCCTGGCCAGGCTAGAGATGCATTTACTACTGTTTGCCGTTGCATCAGGCATGCTGCACAGATTACGAAAAGTAATCATCCTGATGGCGGCTGCTGTGCTAAAGACCTGGATAACCTCTGGAAGAGTTTGTCTGAATTTTTTAGGGCCGGTGAACTTGGCTAAGGCGGGCTATGATTCACGGAGTCTATTCGCTGGACATTTGGAATAGTACGGCGGTGAAGTCATCATGCACTTTGCCATTTTTGAGTTCGTCTTCGAGAGCAGTTGCGGCCTCAGATAGATCAAGATAACTCCGCGAAAGATCGCGGAGCCGCCGCTTGGAAATTAAGCTGTATGCCCCATCGCTCATCAAAATTAGCCGATCACCTTCAAGCAGGTCGAAGGAACCTTGTTGTAGAGTGAATTCTGATCTAGCGGAAATTGCTGATAATAGAATATTTCGACGGTGATAGGTTTTTGCTTTGGATTTGGTCAGTACACCTGCATCCAGAAGATGTTGCATCTCGGTCTGGTCTTTTGTGCGCTTAATGAGGTCATCGCCCCGGAGGTGGTAAAGGCGGGTGTCGCCGACATGGCCAAAACGGGCCGAATTTCCCTTAACTATGCAAACGGTGAGTGTTGTGCCCATGGAACTCAATTTCTTGTCAGAGCTCGCGAGGGCGGACACAGCGCTTCTAGCGGCCTCGAATAGAGGTAGCAGGTGTGTTTCTGGGTTGTCTTGAAATATGCGCCCAGCTGCTTCTACAGCTGATTTGGCGGCTACGGCCCCTCCCGCCTCTCCGCCTATTCCGTCCGCAATAACTAGCATCTCGGCATCTCCGGACGCATAGACAGCCATATAGTCCTGATTGGGATGGTCGCGGCCAGGGTTGGAGAAAGCAATATGTGAAGACATGCTAGCTCAACTCCTGTCTAAGAAGTGGGTGGAGGTCGTTCTTAGAAGCTGAAATGCTTTGTAGTAAGTGGACAAATAACTTGGCAAAAACAATTTTTAGTATTTTGGCTTCAAGTACGAATCGAGCTGCAATCCCGTCCTGGCAATTGGGGTCGAATAATTTGATGAACCGGCACTCTACATGCCATCGGTTCTGGATCGTGCACATTTCCAGGAGGGCGTTCCCTGCTTGGGATTTTGTCTCTACATTCCCGAGATCAAATATACGACCGAGCTTGTCAGCTAATACGTCGCAGTAATCGAAATCAAAAGTGCCTTGATATACAAAGTAGCAGAAATCACGAGATAGACAGGCGAACAATTCCGGTGCACTTTCGTGTGGCTCATGAATGTGGTCAGTAGAGATAGACCGAAAGACCTGGTCGTTCGAATGGCCGGCAGACTCGTTGGTGTCCATGAAATACAAAACATCATCCGATTGATCATCTGATAGATTCCCTCCGACTTCAATTAGTGCGACAACATCGGCCTCACGTTTTGAAGTGAATGCTGGTTGTTCTTTTTTCAATGCGTCGTATAGACCGGCCCGAACCGCTTCTACCGTTGCATATCGTCTTCTGGGGTTTTTTTTGGTGCATCGATTTATTACTTCGCCCAGCTTCCCATCGACTCGAATTTGATCATAGGGGATGCGTTGGGTGTCGCGAAAAAACTCATGAAGAATAGCGCCGAAGGAATAAATGTCGGATCCAGCAGTCGCGCGTTTGAAATTATTGATGAACACAGTGGCGGAATATCGCGTAGTGCCAGCTCCCTGGCCAATAGCCTTGAGAAGTGAGGAGTCTCCTTTCGTTCCAGTCATGAGTCTGAAGTCGGCAATGGATACGACGTTGGGGTGGGATATATAGCTGAGCTGGCTTACTTCTCTAACAAAACGAGCTTTTAGATGTTCGTGACCCACCGCTTTAACGAAACTTTCTTGCGGGCAATAGATTTTTTTGGTCCACAAATGGCCTTGCTCATCTCGAACCTTTACTACCTGAGCGAAGCCGCCGGCGCCGAGAATCTCAACCTCATCGTACACGTTTAGTATATGCCCCTAAGTTTTCGCGTTGGAGGGTACTGACAAGTTAACTCAGAGGCTTGGTCTAGCGCTACACAAGTCGATCTCGCTGGACCTTAAAGGGGCATCTGCCCCCACATTCAGGCCTGGTCATTTAGGGTATCTGCATCTGGTTTCCACATTCCGAGCAAAAATTATTTAACTTGTCAGTACCTCTGCGACAGGACATCGCCCCGGATTCACTGTAAGCCCTGGCCGCTAATTGGCGAAATCCCCCTTGGCCTGCTTCTTTATCCTGATGGCGTCGCTTTGCAGTAACAGCTTCTGCGACTTCAGGGCTTTGACGGCACGCGAGATCTGGCTGCGGTAAGTACCGTAGTCCGGGTACAGCATGTGTCGTGTGGCCTCATCCAGCGGCGCCACCGATCCGGCGAGAAAGCAGGCGAGATTACCCAGTCCTTGCAGGGCGGGTGGCAGGTCGGGGTCCGCCTGGTTGCCGGATGTGTAGATGTTGAGAGGCACTTCCACAGAGGGCAGCCGTACCCCCCCCACGCCGTTACCCAGTGCGTCGCGCTGTACCTGGAAGCCATCCACCTCCATCAATATTCCCGCGGGGGGTGGTGAGCCATCGACCACCTGCTCCTGCATTCTTTCCCACAGTGCATTGAACACATGGGACACGAAGACCGGACCATCCGCGGTAGAGTTGATCTGGTTTTCGCACAGGTCTTCCAGAAGTATTGGGTCGGGGCCAAAGATGCCAGGAGGAACGAGTACGATATCTTTGTGTGTAATGAGGTGCGCGCCGCCCGCCACTTCATAGTAGCGATAGGAAGTAGTGTCATATTGACGACCCAGCGTACCAAACGAAAGTGTTTCAATATCGGTCTCGGTTATCACCTGGTAGGTCGGCACGGGCAGGTCCGTACGCACCAGCCTGTCACTGCCCTGCAGTACCGGCGTGCAGTCCGGGAACGGAGGCGAGCCGGTTGCGCCACAAACTGGCCCGCCGTTGATGCGTCTCGACCGAATGCCGGACTGAATAAAATACCCGTCGTTGATCATCGGCAGATGGAATCCGCTCGCATAGGTGATCACCGAGCCCGCCTGCTGCGATTCCCCAGCATGGAATATCCTCTCCACATCGAATGTTGGCGGTAGCGGATTCTGGTCATCGTCACTTTTAAATAAATTGGCGATCTGGCTCATCATGTCATAGGCCAGTCCATCGTCTGGTAAGGACAGCGAACTGTAGCGGGAGCCGCAGGACGGGGGCAGAATGCCCAGTAGTCTGCAACCTCCGAGAAGATAAGCCAGCGCCTGGTTGCTGTTGGTCACGCCTACATAGGCGATGCCATTCTCCGCAAAATACTCCGCCGAGGCATCCCATACCGGAGCGGTGTCAAAATTGGCGGTAGAATTCCACCACTCGATAACCACCGTGCCATTAAACTTGTTGCTTTTTGCCGGCCGTCGAACAATCAGGCGGGTTTTATAGGGTACAGATGACGCTATTGTTGCTAGGTCTGTCGGCCCCAGTGGTGGATTGTTGGCGTAGCTATAAAGCGATGCCTCACCGGCAACAAAATACTCCTCTTCGATATAGTCCAGCGGCAGGTCTTCCACCAGTCGCACTCCCGGCACAAAGGGAGCGCCCTCATCGACAGGGGGCGTTTCAATGTGGACCGGCGTAGTTGGGTCGGCCAGTACAAGGGGCGAGACCAGTAGAGACAGCGCGGCGATAGCTGCGCGGGGAAAGTTAGATAACTGCATGCTAATGTCCTTGTTAGCGTTTTTCTTGGATGCTGTATTAAAACTAGCCTAGTTCCGCTGGAGATCAAGTTTCAAAGTAGAGGAAAAATAAACGGCCTGTTGAGTAGGTTTCCTCACTGGCCCCACTAACTTAACTGGAGAAATTTGCGAAATACCCACCTATTGGGTATTGTCAAATTAACTGGCCGAAATTGGTAAACTCGGCGCATGAATACTTGAAAACGACATAGATTCTCACCAGACATCATCAGTTATGCGGTCTGGCTCTACTATCGCTTCAATCTGAGCTACCCCGATATTAAAGACCTCCTCGCTGCCAAACGATTCTTCAAACGCCTATTAGGAAATCATGGCTGTGAACCCAGGCAGATCATCTCCGGCAAGCTGCGAAGCTATGAAGTTGCCCACCGTGAGCTGATACCAGAGTCAATCCGCTGCACCATGCAATATGCCAATAATCAGGCTGAGCAATCGCATGAAGCGACCAGGGTCAGGGAGCGAGGGATGCGGCGTTTCAAGTCGGCGGCCCCCTCCTTGAACTCTATTTGCCAGATTATATAGCTCCGAAGCTCTACTTTTTGGGCGAAACCAAGTTAACTTGTCAGTACCCTCAAAACTCATGGGTAGATAAGTTTGAGCTGGCCGGAAAAAGTATGGGGTGCACACCGGGGTGGAAATCGCTGATATACCCGTCTGACCTGCCGCACTCGACGGTTGTTGAGTGTAGTGTATCTATCCGACCCAGGCACATTATCCCGCTGCAAAGGCAATTACTTCTTGGCGGGTTACTTTTTTCTAGCGGTCGCTTTTCTCTTGGCGGACGTCTTTTTTGCAGCTTTCTTCTTTTTGGCTGGAGCCTTTTTCTTGCCCTCTAACTTCTTCTCGAGTTGCTCGGTCTGCTTCGCAAGCTCCAGAATCATCTTGCGGATTCCTTTTAGAGCGTCTCTGGCCTGCTTCTGAATACTTTTTTCTGCATCGACAAGTAGTTTGTTTGCATCCTTTTGGATTTGCGAAATACTGCTCTTCTTTGCCGCCATTTGAAGTTTCCTTATTCTAAATAACATAATTGGTTTTTGATGGTACTGGTCGTGAGTATAGTACAGTCCAGCTGGGTATCGCCAAGTTAAGTCACCGAAATTGTTAGAATCGGCAGATGAATACCTATAAACGTCACCGATTTCCGCCAGATATCATTTCATGTGCAGTACCCAAAGCACTTCGTGGGGCTGGCTCTCTGGCTCTACTATCGCTTCAACTTGAGGCACCGGGACATCGAAGATCTACTTGCCGAGCGCGGCATCATCGTCACTCGGGAATCAATTCGCTTGTGGTGCATCAAGTTCGGAGGCATATATGCCAGCCGATTGAATCCAAGCCATCGCGGGATATGGCGATACCTTTTCCATCGACGAGGTCTTCGCGGGTGTGCCGGACCATTCAGATCAACGGCAAGGTCTGCGGCAAAGCGGCTTTTTAATCGACTATTGCGAAGCCTTAGTGATGAACCCAGGAAGATCGTGATCGATAAGCTGCGGAGTTATGGCGTAGCCCATCGGGAGCTAATGCCAGATGTTGTTCATGACAGATCACAATATGCGAACAACCGAGCGGAGCAATCTCATGAGGCGACCCTGTTCAGTGAGCGATGGTAGAGGACGTTAAAGTCGATTAGGCTGGCTCAGCGATTTGTCACCTCGTATGCCGCGGTGGCCAATTTGTTCAATCTGGGAAGGCATCTGGTCAGGGCTGAACACTATCGGAATCTCAGGGTCAGTACGTTCGCTGATTGGGGTAAGGCGGTTGCTTTAGACCAGAGACTGAGTTATTCAGACCTCAAGAAGTTAGCTTGTCAGTACCTGTTTTGGGTAACAGTTATTCTGAACTGTTTGGCGCTGGTTCGGCTATCCTCCCCAGAAGGAGAGAGTACGGTCGAATTACTAACAAAGGCGTCGAGCTAACCAGAGGATACTTACACTTTTCCTTAATTCACTTTGGAAACATTAAAATGAGTCAGTATTTTTCGCGTCTCTCGCTGGCGCTGGTGATAATCGTTGCTACTGGCTGCGGCAGGGACAACTCGCTGGAAGTTGTGGCTACGGCATACACCTCGCATGAATCACAAACAAATTCTCAGCCCAGAATTGCGGCGTGGGGTGCTGAGCTCAAGCCCGGCATGAAGGCCATTGCTGTATCACGTGACTTGTTGGATATGGGTTTAGGTCGTGGAGCGGAGGTTGAAATTGAGGGCTTACCCGGGACTTGGGAAGTCATGGACAAGATGAACGCACGCTGGGAAAAACGTATTGATATTTATATGGGTATGGATATGGAAGCAGCGCGCGAGTGGGGAAAACAAACTGTGATTATTCGCTGGGATAATTAGGGGTTGTATATCCGATATTAAGTATGGTTTTGGCAACTTAACGGGCCGAAATTGCTAAAATCGGACCGTGAATACCTATAAACGGTACTGACAAGTTAAGTCCCCCAAATTGTTAGAATCGGTGGAGAGCCTACCCCGCTTTATCGGGTATGACTATCTATAGGCGACACCGATTCTCGCCTGACATCATCTCCTATGCCGTATCCAAAGCACTTCGTGGGGCAGGCTCTCTGGCTCTGCTATCGTTTCACTCTGAGTCATTGGGATATTGAAGATGTACTAGCTGAACGAAGCACCAATGTCAGCCGCGAAGCGATCCGTCTCTGGTACCCAAAGCACTCGCTTCGCTCATGGGACAGGCTCTGTATAAAGTTCGGAACTATCTACGCTCGGGAGACATTAACTTGCCAATACCCGGCCAAGATCAACGTTTTTCAAGTCTGAATTGCTTAGAATATAATGGACGTGTTTTGGCGAGCAATCGACTCGCGTTGAGCATTACAGAGCTACGCGGATATCTGAAAACAGTAAACTTGATCACGAAAATGTAAGAGCAGTCATTATCTATGACAAAAACATATGGTAAAAAGATTAAGGGATTATTTCAGGGGCGTACACGGGTGATTCGGTGGGAGCCGCACAAACTATTGTATGTACGGGTTCCAAAGAGTGGTAATAGTTCGATACGCCATTCGATTGAGGGTGGCGAGAAACATCGTATGACCAGCGCAGCTATTATTGCGAGTGCCCGCGATTGGACCACATTTTCTTTTGTGCGTAACCCCTGGTCCCGACTGGTTTCCACGTTTCGCCACAAGGCTAGCCAGGATTCTGACTCGCGCCGAATGACAGATGGTGTTTACCAGGGGTTTCTGGACGCCGGACTGCCTATTTACAAGGACATGGGGTTCGAGGAGTTTTGTGAAATTGTTTGTAGTGTTCCCGACAGTCAAACGGACAAACATCTGCGATCACAATCCAGTTTTCTGATACGTCGAAATAAACCAATCGTCTCATTCATTGGCAGGATCGAAACGATGGAAAGAGACTGGCAGAGCCTTATGGAACTTGCTGCCCTGGATTGTGCGATTTCGCATTTGAACAAGACCCGGCGCAAGCATTACCGGCATTACTTTAGTAGTCAAAATCTGATTAATCTGGTCGGGGACCGCTACGCAAAGGATATTCAGTTTTTTGGCTATGATTTCTGAATTTACTCTTGTGATGGTACTGACAAGTTAACTCAAGGTCCTGGGGTGGCGCTACACACGTAGCGCTAGACCGACCGGAAATGTGTAATCTGCCTCCACTTCGAGAATTATTTGTAGGGATATTCTGCGTTTGATTCTCACTTTTCGAGTAAAAATAAGTTAACTTGTCAGGACCGTTTGTGGCTGTCGGACAAGCCCGCGTCAGGCAATGCAGCGGAATCTGCCTCGCTCATCTCGGTTTCCAACCGCCTGCTCACCTGCTGCGGAGATCCAGTGTCTCGCGCGAACAACACATAAGCCATGGGGATCAGTACCAGGGTTATCAGCGTTGCCACTGCCACTCCACACATCACCACGATACCAATCACCGTGCGCGCCTCATGGCCGGGGCCTGCCGAGAGCACCAACGGCACCGCTCCCATCACCGTGGTCATGGCGGTCATCAGGATGGGGCGCAGCCGCCGCGATGACCCTTCCAGCACCGCCCGGGTGAATTCCATCCCCCCATCGCGTTTCTGGTTGATGAACTCTACTATCAGGATGCCATTCTTGGTCGCCAGGCCCACCAGCATGATCAGGCCCACCTGACTGTAAATATTGAGGGTCTGGTCAAACAGCAGCAGGCCGCCCAGGCCACCTATCAGCGCCAGGGGTACCGTAAACAGGATCACCATGGGGTGCACGAAGGATTCGAATTGCGCCGCCATTACCAGGTACACCACCAGCAGGGCCAGCCCGAACGTCAGCAACACCGAGTTGCCAGTGGTCTGGTATTCCAGTGACTCGCCCTTGTAGTCAATCACTGCGCCGGTGGGCAATTCACTGCGCACCAGGTCTTCGAGATAGGCCAGCGCCTCGCCCAGCGAATAATCACCGGCCAGGGCAGCACTGAGCGTGATAGCCCGAACCCGGTTGTAGCGATTAAGGCTTCCCGCATCGGCTTGTTCGCGCATGCTGACCAGGTTGGAAAGCGGAATCAGGCCACCGGTGCTGCTCGAGCGGATGTAGATTGATTCCAGGTCATCGAGAGTGCGCTGATCCTCGCGCTCTCCCTCTACTATCACGTCATACTCGCGTCCACCCATGACAAACGTGGTGACTTTGCGTGAGCCCAGCAGAGTCTCCAGGGTGCGACTGACATCCGCCAGGCTAACGCCCAGGTCGCCAGCACGGTTGCGGTCAATACTGACCCGCAATTGAGGCTTGGTGGGGCGCAGGTCGGTATCGGCGCCGACCAGTCCGGGATTTTCCTCGATTTTCTGCAACAGGCCATCCTGCCATTGAGCTAACTCCTCATAGCTGTCACCGCCCACCACAAACTGGACCGGGTCCTCACTGCTCCCACCCAGGGCGCGTGGCGCACGCAGGAATATCCTGGCACCGGGCAGGTTGGCAACCCGCTGGCGGGCGTCTTCCTGGATCACCGCGGTGGGCCGGCGGCCGCTGTCCCAGTCAGACAGCACCATGATGGCAAAGGCCTGGTTGAAGGCTTCACCGTTGCCGGTAGACGGTGCTCGAATGAGCAGGCGCTTGATGTCGCCGCTTTCAACCAGCGGCATCAGCCGTCGTTCAACCTCGGTGACCTTTTCCACGGTGTATTCATAGGATGAGCCTTCGGGTGTGGTCAGGCCCATAAAGAAAAACCCGCGGTCTTCCTGCGGCGCATATTCCCGGGGCACCTGTAGCAATAACACCGCGCTACCGGCCAGGCTCAGCAACAGTAACAACAGGGTGATCCAGCGCCGCTCCAGCAGTGGTTGCAGCAGGCGGCGGTAGCCATCCTCCAACACCGAGCTGAGCCGTTCCACCCGGTCTGCCATGCGATTGGAAACGTGCTCGGCGCTGAGCATCTTGCTGCAGATAACCGGCACCAGGGTCAGTGCCACGAAACTGGAAAAGATCACGGCGATAGCCAGGGTAACCGCGAACTCACCAAACAAGCGCCCCACATTACCCTCGAGGAAAGTAATCGGTACAAACACCGCCACCAGTACCGCTGTGGTGGCGATCACGGCAAAGGCGACCTGCCTGGTTCCCCTGAACGAGGCCACCAGCGGGGACTCGCCTGCCAGCAGCCGATGATGGACGTTTTCCAGCACCACGATACTGTCATCGACCACCAGACCGATGGCCAGAACCAGGGCCAGCAGGGTGAGCAAATTGATGCTGTAACCCATTACCAGCAGGGCGGTGAACGCCGAGACCAGTGAAATGGGTACCGCCAGGGCCGGTACCAGCAAACTGCGGGGGTCGCCCAGGAACAGAAAAATCACCAGAACGACCAGTACCGCCGCAATCGCCAGGCTCTTGTAGACCTCGGTAATCGCTGCTTCGACAAACACTGAATTATCGAAGCTGGCGATCAGTTGCATGCCCTCGGGCAATAGTCGATTGGCCCGATCCATCTCGGCGCGCACCAAACGGCTGACCGACAGAGCGTTGGCGGTACTTTGCTTGACGATGCCCAGCCCGACCATAGACTCGCCGTTACCACGAAACATGCTGCGCTCCTCGGCGCTGGCCAGCTCGACCCTGGCCACATCCTCCAGCCGCACCAGATAGCCATTAGTGGAACGCCGCACCACCAGCTGCCGGAAATCCTCGGCGCTGGCATAATTGCGATCAATACGCACGATGAAATCGCGCTGCAGGGAGTTTAGCGTACCTGCGGGTATCTCGATATTCTGTGCGCGTATGGCCGCTTCCACATCGGCCACGGTCAACTGGCGTGCAACCAGGGCGCTGGGGTCCAGCCAGACACGCATGGAATATTCCTGGGCACCGGAAATAATAATCCGGGCCACGCCCTCAAGCGCAGAGAACCGATCCTCCAGATAGCGCTGCACGTAATCGGTCAATTCCAGGGCGTTCATTGAAGGCGCTACCAGGTGCACCCAGAACATCACCGACTCATCATTGCCACTTTTGCTGACTTCCGGGGGTTCCGCCTCAGTGGGCAGTGAGCTCACTACCCTGGCCACTCGGTCACGGACATCGTTGGCCGCATTGTCTATATCGCGATCCAGTTGAAATTCCAGGGTAATGCGCGAGCGACCATCCAGGCTGTTGGAGGTGAGGGTCTTGATGCCTTCCACCCCGGCCAGCCGATCCTCAATGGGCTCAGTAATCTTGTTTTCCACCACCGCAGCGGATGCGCCGGGATACAGGGTAGTAACATTGATAATCGGCGGGTCGATATCCGGGTACTCCCGCAGGGGCAGGCGCTCGAATGACAATATACCGAAAGCGACCAACAGCGCCGAACAGACGATGGCCAGCACCGGGCGCCGGACAGAAACATCGGACAGGATCACCGTTCAGTCCTCAACGACGGCAACCGTCGCGGCCTCGCCGGACAGCATCCCCACACCGTCACGCACTACCTTGTCACCCGGTTCCAGGCCACCGGTTATCTCTACCCAGCCGGGGCTACGACCACCAATCTGCACCGGTATTCGGCGAGCGGTATCACCATCAAGCTTCCACAGGAAATGGCTACTGGCACGAGACTGCAGACTCTCCTCCGGCACCAGTAGAGCCTCCCGGGGAACACCGGTGAGCACCACCTCCATCAACAGTCCGGGACGCAATAAACCATCGGAGTTATCCAGTCTGGCCCGGGCGGTAATCGAACGGGATACTGGATCGACGCGACTGTCGACCGCGGTAATCTCGCCCTTGAACGCGCGGTCCAGGGCGGGCGTGCGCGCCGCAACCGTCTGTCCAGGCACCAGCAATCCGAGCTGTATAGCCGGTACGCTGAACTCCAGGCGCAGCTGGCTAAGGTCATCCAGGGTAGTAAGGCGCTGCCCGGGGGTTACCAGAGCCCCCTCGCTAACCTGACGCAAGCCAAGTACCCCCGAAAATGGCGCCCGGATAGTGCGATCGGCGATCCGCGCCCGCACTTCCTCGATACGATGGCCGGTGACAGCAACCAGGGTGCGCGCCTTATCCAGTTCGTTCTGGGCTACCTGGTTCTGTTTGGCCAGATTTTCCAGTCGCCCCACCTCGCGCCGGGCGTCCTGCAGGGACGCCTGCATTTCCTCCAGCATCGCCTGCTCCGCGTCCTGCTTGAGCAATGCCAGCACTTCACCCTGCGTCACACGCTGGCCGTCATCAAAATGTAATTCGGAGATCTTCTGGGCGACAGTGGCGCTGATATCGACTGATTCCCAGGCCCGCACAGTGCCCAGCGCAGAGACCCGGTCGGCAAAGGGTTGCGCCTGCACGCTTGCTACCGTAACCGCAACCGGTGGCCGCGCCCGCGAGGTCGTCTGTGCTGCCGGACTGCCACGCCACCACCAGACCACCAGGGCAACCACTATAATGACCATTACCAGCCAAACAACTTTCTTCATCCGGATTATCCACTTCGCCCAAGCCTGGGAACGGGCGCCATTATATCATAAACATCGCCACTTCATGCCAACATGCATAGCCGGCATTCACATCGCTGCCGCCTCTGGTACCCGAAGCACTCGCTGCGCTCACGGGGCAGGCTCTGCATCAAGTTCGGCGCCCTATATGCCAGAAGGATGAAGCGAAAGCACCGAGGCTACGGCGATACCTTCTATATCGATGAAGTTTCCGCCGGTGTGCCGGACCATTCAGGTCAACGGCAAACATCTTTATCTATGGCGGACACTTGACCAAGAGAGCCTGCCCCGTGAGCGCAGCGAGTGCTTTGGGTATGGCGAGGTGATGGATGTGTATCTGCAGGCTCAGCGATTTAACTTTTCAGTACCCCGGTGGGAGCACTAAATGGCCTGGTATCGGCCATTTCTAATAGTCTTCCGCTGACCACATAGAGCCGCTATCGGAGTTTTGCCTGACAGAAGCAGCCGACTCCCTGGCACCACTCACCTACTGCATATAACGACCCAGGAAAGTCGATATCGTATCGTACCAGGCGAGGATATTGGCGGGCTTTTGGATAAAGTGGCACTCCTCGGGAAACAGCAGCAGTTCCGACTCTATACCGTGGTATTGCAAGCCCTCGAACAAGGCCAGAGCCTCGCTCACCGGACAGCGATAATCCTTTTCGCCGTGAATGATCAGGGTGGGTGTCTTCCAGTTGGCCAGGTACTTCCACGGCGCATAGCGATCGAAGCTGTCCTGGTTCTGGTAGGGGTTCTGGCCGCCCATTTCCAGGTACCACCAGGCGGGGTGGTCGGTCACCCCGGTAAAGGTTGCCATGTTCACGATGCTGGCGTGGGTGATGATGCAGCGGAAGCGGTCCGTCTGGGTGCCGATCCAGTTGCTCATGTAGCCGCCGAAAGATCCCCCCATGGCCATCATCCTGTTGCCGTCGATATCCTTGCGAGCGGAAACCGCGTCGGCAACGGCCATCAGGTCCTCATAGCACTGCCCGCCCCAGGTATTCCCCCAGATTCCCTGGATGAATTCCTGCCCGAAGCCGGTGGAACCCCTGGGATTGGGTTGTACGATGGCATAGCCCTGGGCAAGGTAGGGGAGTGGATTCCAGCGCCAGTGCCAGTTGTCGCCACTCATACCCATCGGACCGCCGTGTATCCACATCAAGGTGGGCAGCCTGCCTTTCGCTCCCCGGGGCTTCAACAACCAGCTTTGCACGGATTTGCCATCGGTAGACCGGGTCTGGATGCTTTCGGTCTCAATCCAGTCGGCGCTGTCGAAACCGGAAAGCCTGGCCAGCAGACGCGGGGCGGAGCGCCCGCTGGCCTTGAGCAGGAATGGTTCCGGCGCCTGCAGCAGGGTGGAGCGGATGCCCGCGGCGCCGCCATCCGGCAAGGCCAGGCAGGCACTGTGGTGGCCACCGCTCCCGGCACTACTCATACGCGCCACCTTGCCGCTTTTGGTATCCACCCGAAACAGGGGTGTTGTTCCAGCGTCGTCGGCGGTCACCAGCAGAGCCGAACCGTCCGCGCACCACTGCTGCGGTTGCGGCCAGCGGTCCCAGTCTGACGCAAGACTCCGCCCCTTGCCGGTCTTCACATTGAACAACACCAGACGCGGGCAGGGTGCGCTGGCGGCGGAGCGAAAGGCCTGGACGGCAGCCAGGGTCCTGCCGTCCGGTGCGAACAACGGGGACTCAAGATCGCTACAGGCTTCGGCCCCTAACAAGCGGTCGGTGCCCGCGTCCAGATCGAATACCCGCAGCGCCGTATCCTGATCGCGATCCTGGCCCGGGGTCGACCAGGTAACCGCCACCTGACGGCCATCACCGGATATGTCGAACTCGGGCTCGATGGCAAGTTCCCGGCGCGCGTCCGGCGTCAGGTCAGTGCGCTGGTTGCCGTCGCTGCGGCAGGCGATCAGATGGGTGTTCGCCATATCGTCGTTTTCATGTAGCCAATGGTCCCAGTGGCGAACCGGCTGCCGGGTGAAGTGACGCGCATTGGGCCCTTTCTTTGACCGCTGCGCAGCCGTCTCCCGTTGTTTATCGTGGGCAACGTCGGGCAGCACCGAAGCGGTATACACCAGCCGGTCGCCACGGGGGGCGAAGCGGAAGCCCGATATCCCGAGCGGCTCATCGCTGAGCTGAAGGGGTTCGCCACCGGTCGCGGGCAGTATCCAGATCTGATTGCGTTTGTCGGCACCCTCGTCCGTCTTTATGTCTGTGGGTTTGCGGTTGGACAAAAATCCCAGGGCACAATCGTGACGAAAGCAGGGCGCCGCATCGCTGCTGTCCCCGCGGGTCAGCTGGACCGGCTCGGAGCCATCGAATGCCACTTTCCACAGATCGCTGACATAGTCCACGCCGTCCTGATCAAGGCGCATGACGGCTACCGCCATCCAGCTGCTGTCAGGCGCCAATGCGGTCGCGGTTACCCGGCCGAGCCCGATATGTTGTGCAGACCTGTATTTGATTTTCTTGTTCATGACGGGCTTCCCGAAACGGTGAGGTAACTATTCTCGCACGCTCATCCCGTCACCACTACGCATCGGATTCGATACCTGTGCCTGGCAAATTCGCATTTCAAGCCCCAACTGATAGCTGAAATAGGCCGCGAAAATGATTTTTCCATCGATGACATTGAAACAAAGGATCGTTATCTGAGCTGAGATGTTTCGGCCAGTCCTGCCTCGATGTAGCGTCGTTGAACATACTGCAGACAGCGGGGCCATCTGCGTTTCCAGAATGGACAGTAAAGCCGATGATCCTGCGCGTGTACTGATCCATCATTACCGTGGTCCAGTGCGTTCTCAGGATAATGAATTCAGCACGGAAAAGATCTACGCTCCACAGTCCGTCCTTTGCGTGACCAAGTGTAGTTTGCCGAGGAGATTCACTATTTGTGGATTCTGATTTTTTGTGAATAGCTAGTACGCGCCGTACGGTGTCCTTGTCCAGGTCAGGGCGGAAAGCCATTTCAATGAGCGTCATTTGCGAAAAGTACTGAAATCCTACGCCAGGTATTATCATGAGGCGAGAACGCGCCTGTCTCTCGATAAACAGACTCCGGTGCCGCGATCAATTGAGTCGCCAGACCGGGGAAATATCGTCACCATTCCTCATGTCGGTGGCCTCCATCATGAGTACCGGCGCGCTGCTTGATTTTTGATTTGGCAAGACTGACAGGCGAATAAAAATACGAGAGTCATCAGTGGATGCGATGCTCTGGCGGTGTTCGCCGGCTATTAGTGCAATTGCGATATTTTAATTTCCTGGAGATGATCGCCAATCCTCCAACTGTATCGGCGGCCCTTCCTGCATTCATTCTTCGAGAAAGAAAAAGACTAGCCTGATTGTGGATCGAGTTTTTGGCAGGGACAGCACATAATCGGTTGGCGTTGCGCGTATTGCCTGCCGCAGTAGATCGAGTACCATGCGTGCTTACCAGGGAGATGATGCAATGAGCGAACTCTACCGTCTGTCGGCAACCGAGCTGGCAGCCTTGATCGGCGCCGGGGAAATCTCGTCCCGGGAAGTGGTCGATGCTCACCTCGAGCGGATCGAGCGGGTCAACGGCCAGGTCAACGCGATTACCGTGGTGCTGGCCCAATCGGCTCGTCAGGCAGCTGATGCGGCCGTGGATCGTCCAACACCCATCGACCCGGTAGCATGAGCTTTATCTCCGAACTGAAACGCCGCCGCCTGGTCCGGGTCGGCTTAACCTCTCTGGTGGTGGCCTGGGGCATCGCCCAGGTTGCCGATCTGCTGCTCGATAACTTCCAGATGGAAGAATGGATCATGCAGGTCGTGCTGGTGGTGCTGGGTATAGGCTGCGTGCTATCGGTGATTCTGGCGTGGATATTCGACCTGCGCTGGGACGGCCTGCACTTCGAGAGCGACGTGGCCAGGGAACTGGCCAACAGTACCGAGGCGCTCCCAGCCCCGGCGCAGGCGGTGGAACACGAATCCATTGCGGTGCTGCCCTTCGTCAATATGAGTTCAGATCCGGAGCAGGAATACTTCTCCGACGGTATCTCCGAGGAACTGCTGAACCTGCTGGCCAAGATTCCCGAGCTGCGCGTTGCCGCCCGCACCTCCGCCTTCTCGTACAAGGGCAAGGACACAAAGATCGATGTCATCGGCCGGGAGCTCGGCGTGGCTCACGTGCTGGAAGGCTCGGTCCGCAAGGCCGGCGACAAGGTCAGGATTACCGCCCAGCTGATTCGTGCCGACAACGGCTACCATCTCTGGTCGGAGACCTGGGATCGCACCCTGGAGGACATATTCGATGTCCAGGACGAGATCGCGGCCCTGGTGGTGGAAGAGCTGAAAATTACCCTGCTCAAGCCTGCCCCGGTGGTGCAGGAAACCAACCCGGAGGCCTATGCACTCTATCTGCAGGCCCGTCACCTCACCCGCCAGGGTACACCGCAAGGCTATGAGCAGGCCCTGGAACTACTGCAGCGGGCCCTGGCCATTGCCCCGGACTACGCACCCGCCTGGCGACAGCGGGGGACTATCTACATGACCCAGGCCGATCACGGTCTGAGACCCGCGGAGGAGGGTTTCCAGCTGGGCCGGGAAGCCACCCAGATGGCCCTCTCCATTAACCCGAACAGCGCCCTTGCCCATGCCAATATGTGCAGGATCGCCGTGGCAGAAGATCAGGATCTGCCCGCCGCAGCGTGCCATATGCAGACCGCCTTGTCCCTGGCCCCGACCGACTCGACCATCCTGAGTGCCGCGGCCACCCTGGCTGAGACCCTGGGGCGCGTCGACAGCGCCATCGCCCTGCAGGAATTCATCGCCAAACGGGATCCGGTGCAGCCCGCCGTCCACATCAACCTGGGCGGCAGTTATCTGGCCGCCGGACGCCCCGAGGCTGCGGTCGCCTGTTATCGCACCGCGCTGAGGCTTTCCCCGGACAGTATCGGCCTGCACGCCAATCTTGGCCTCGCCCTTCTCGCTCAGGGCGAGGCCGATCTCGCCCTGGAGGAAATCGCCAGGGAAAGCTA
This sequence comes from uncultured Gammaproteobacteria bacterium, assembly GCA_963765545.1. Taxonomy (GTDB): domain Bacteria; phylum Pseudomonadota; class Gammaproteobacteria; order Pseudomonadales; family Halieaceae; genus JARRPM01. The sequence goes on from CAVXWW010000009.1 coordinate 663,369, forward strand.
CGAACCCATCCGCCTGATAGCGGAGGCGATGGCATGCCATGACCGGGGTCAGGCCGCCGAGTCGGACGAGGCCCTGGCCAAAATCATCGACAATTACGGTAACGAATGGGCCTACAATATCGCAGCCGTGCTGGCCTATCGCGGCGAGGCTGACCGCGCCTTCGAGTGGCTGGATACGGCGGTGGAGCACCACGACTCGGGCTTGATGGAGATTGTTACCCAGCTCGAGTTCAAGAAGCTGCACGAGGATCCGCGCTGGAGCAGTTTCCTTGGCAGTATCGGTAAAGCGCCGGAGCAACTCGCGGCGATAGCGTTCGAGGCGAAATTACCGTCGCAGGATGACTGCGAAACCTGACCGCGATGCAAGTGTACTCATTGCGTCGCGGTCAAACATCATGATGTTCAGGCGATGCGGCGTCGCATCAGCCCCAGGGCAAGCAAGCCGAGCCCCATCAGGCTGAGGGGGGTAGGGACGGGCACCTGTGACCAGGTCACAGTCGGCGGATAGGTTTGCCCATCGTTGGCTAACGACGAACAGACTTCGCTATCGCAAATTGGATCCATACAAGGGATGGGCTTGGCCTTCGTCCAGGCCAAAAATCAGCTGCGCACTGTAAGAGGGTGCTTCGTCGCCGAATGTAAAAGGCCCAGCAACCAGGATAGGTCCGGCAAGGCCGATTCCATTGGCAATCTCGGAGACATCGAAGCTGATCGCCGTCACCGCCGGAAAGAGTGGTGTGCCCGGGGCAGAATCCGAGCCCGTGCCCAGAACCGCGTCGGTATCAAAGTCGTAAAATTCGAGCTCATAACTTTGCAGGCTGGCCGAGCCGCACGCATCGGGAAAAGAAACGAGCGTCGACGCGCTAACACACCCATCGTCCACGAAGACCAGCGCCTCTCCACGCCAGCCGACATTCACGCCGACCAATGCGCTGAATGACGCACTGAAAATCGGATCCCAGGTCTTGCGGAAAGACACCGCCTGCGCGGACGCGGCCACGCCGGTCAATGCCACCAGGGTCGACAGTACAGCCAGAGAGCGGCCCCATCGAAACTTCGAATTGTTCATAGCAAGTGCCCCATTGGTTGGTCGTACGAGGGCTGCAAGAACCATGCCGAAAATGACACTTATTGTTATTTTACAGGTAGCTAGCGCTTGGCAGATAACCCGAAGCAGGCCGCCGACAAGCGCCTGCCGCCCCGAGTGTAAAAAATACTGACACTCACGTCCCGGCCTCCTGTACGGATCGTTGCTACGGCGGGCTGTCGAGTCCGGCCTGGGCAGGGTGGCTTGCAAGCCAGTGCCGGGCGATCTCTTCCCGCCGGCAAATCCAGACCCCGTCGCGCGCTTGCAGGTAATCCAGAAAGCGCACCAGCGCCATGGCGCGCCCTCATTCCACAGCAGGTCGAACGCGTCTTTGAGTGAATGCAGGAAGTCCTCACCCGATGAGAAACCGCTGGTTAGCAAATACCGGGCGTCATTGTTGACCAGCGTGTCGGGGGTCACCAGACCGCGGCAGGCGTCCCGGCAGCTCGTGCAGGTAGCTCTCTGACTCCGCATCGCCGTTGAGAATGCTCGACTCGGCACCCTCTTCGATAGTCAGCACGAACTGAACGGCGACCCGTGCATTACCCGGCCAACACGGGTGGGGTGGACGACCGCCGTAGCCAACCAGGTCACGCTCGCGCAAACAAGCCAGGGCGAGCGCGTCATCCTGGGCTATCCAACCCTTCAGAAAGGTCTTGCGTTCGGCGGGAAAACAGGCCCGATCGTATTGCACAAGCTGATCGAATGGCACGCCGTCAAGCGGAACGACGTGCCTGCCAGATGGTATCGCCCAGACCGCGGCCCCGGTATTCGGGGCGAACAATGAAGAAACCCATGAAACCGTATTCTCCGCTGTAAGACGTAATTGCACCGCCGCCAATCAGCTCTCCGCGGAAGTCCGCGGCAGTAAAGGCTTCAGGATCAGTCGCCCAGAAAAGATTCGCGTCGTGAATACCGGGATTCCAGCCCTCGGCCGCAGCCCAGTCAACCAGCTCGCTTACCTCGGGGCGCGTCATATTGCGTATGGAAAGCTCATTTGCCATGGCAGTGCTCTTACTGGTTTATGGCAGGGCTCGCGGAGAAAAAGCAGCACGAAGTGAGCTGCAACTGCTCATCATGCCGATACGTGCACTCGAATGCGTTCGCCGAATACATGATCGCCAGAATGGATCGCGCCACGACTCATAGTTGCAGATTAGTACAACCCATGCCTAGTACCAGAAGAAAATTCGGTATTGCCAGGTGAAGTTACCGATGTTGCTAGAATCGTCGGAGAGCCTACCCCGCTTTATCGGGTATGAACACATATACACGCCACCGATTCCCGCCAGATATAATTTTCTATGCCGTACCCAAAGCACTTCGTGGGGCAGGCTCTGTATCAAGTCCGGTGCCATTTATACACGCCGATTGAAGCCAGGGCACGGAGGCTACGGCGACACTTTCTTCATTGACGAAGTATTCGCCGGTGTGCCGGACCATTCAAATCAATGGTAAACAGCATTACCTGTGGCGAGCCGTTGATCAGGAGAGCCTGCCCCATGAGCGTAGCGAGTGCTTTGGGTATGGTGAAGTAGTAGATGTCTACCTACAGGGCAAGCGTGATGGGGCTTCAGCGAAACGGTTTTTCAAACGATTGCTAAGATCACACTGTGGCGAACCCGGGAAGATCGTGACCGACAAACTACGCAGTTATCCAGTTGCCCATCGTGAGGTGATCCCTGAAACGATCCACAGCACCAATCAGTATGAGAATAATCGGGTAGAGGAGTCGCATGAGGCGACCAGGGTGCGAGAGCGGAGGACGTGTGGCCCGGCATCCCGGCGATTCAAATCGGTCAGACAGGCTCAACGATTCGTGGCTGCACATGCCGCTGTCCATAACCTTTTCAATTTGGGGAGGCATCTGGTCCGGGCCCAACACTATCGGAATCTTGGGGTGAGTGCGTTCACTGAATGGAATAGGGTAGTTGCATCAGGGCGCCCGGGATCTCTCGCATGCGAAGCTGGTTTAACTTGTCAAAACCCTTGAATAGCATGATATCAGTGAACTGAACACCGTCGCTTGTCGTAAGGATATATATGAACTCTGACAGGCCAGGCCACAACATCCGTCCGGTTTGCGGGCTGGATTTGAACTGGCGCCGGAAGCGGAAATGGCAGTGGGAAGAGATAAGTTATTGCTCGGAACACTATCGCGGCAAACGTCAGGGGCTCGACAACCGGAGGAAGCCGTGAAACTTTATGTACTGATGACCTCGATCACTTTGGCCGCGGGAGCAGCCCTGGGGTACTGGACCGGAAAGGGCTCGGCCCAAAAGTCGTTCGCCAGCGGCTGCGATGAAATCGGCTTTGTGGCGGTGTACGACTACAAAACCGAAGCACTGCGCCACTTCCACTGCTTCGAACTGGAGCTGCCGCAACGTCCTGAACCTCGCGAGCAGCCTGCCGCGGCCAAGTACGTTGTCCTTTGATAGTTTAAAAACGGTAGATATTGACCGTGAACTGCCACGCAGTGTTGCACAGGAACACTCTCGCGAGTGAGGTGAGAGAGAGTATCCGAGAGGGTCGAGATTTAGTTCAACCTTGACCCGAGCGGAAGTGATTTCTATATCCTAAGCAGCTATATGCCTGCAGCAGGTGGTTTATGCCGAAATTTTAACCGGCTTTACATTAAAAACTGACCTGGGAGAAATGCCTCATCGACTTATGGCACCTTGGTTTTCTGAAGTCCAGACGCTCCAATAATAAAGGGAAATAACGTTGCAACTTGGACAAATATTAGGTGCGATTCAACAGCTATCAGGCTCTGGCGCAACAAATCGGGTCCCCTTGACGCTCGAAGATTGAAACGAGAGCATCAATGCTACAGCGATACCTTCTCCATCGCTGTCACGCAAACCAGAGGCTTCAACCTGGTCATGGAACATAACGGGTCGGTAAAACTGCATGGTCTGCTGGCAACAAGCATGAATAAATTTCCGATCTGTGGAGGTTGCCAGGATTATAGAAATCAATGACGAAAGTGCTTTGCGCCAATGTGGCAGACTGGGAAGCGAATATGGTGAACGTAAACTCTGAAGACAAATTGCGGCGGTCGATATGGCAGCAACTCGAGCAGGCAGTCACATGTCGGGAGCACGCCTGGCGCATACCAGTGCTGGCCAACGTGGATGGTCGGGGCTTGCCCCAGGCCCGTACCGTGGTATTGCGCGGGGTCGATGCGACAAGCCAGCAGCTGCGTATCTTTACTGACCATCGCAGTCCTAAAGCCCTCGCATTTGCCTCCAGGCCTCAGGCCGTTCTGGTGTTCTGGAGCGGGGTATTGAGTTGGCAGCTGCGCGTGGTGGTGGATGTTCGGATCGAGACCGGGGGACCCTTGGTGGACGAGGGCTGGGAAAGACTCAGCAGGACCGCAGCTGCCGCGGACTACCTGTCCCCTCAGGCTCCGGGTTCCCCAGTCCAGTCAGAGTCAACGCAGAGCGCCGCTGAACATGCACTGGGTATCATAATCGCCCATGTGCGCAGTATCGACTGGCTGGAGCTGAGCGCGCAGGGCCACCGCCGAGCCCGGTTGACGGATGAAGACTTCCAATGGCTGGTGCCTTGAGGTCAAGCCAGGCCTGTGCTGGCTGCAGCTTATCGACCCGAGGGGGATAGTGCCAAGTAAATCGCTCATATCGGTAGAATTGGCAAATTAATACTTACAAGCGACCGATTTCTACCCGATGTTGACGGCCGCCGGCGAGCAGCGCCGGCAGGCTGGAGGCGAAGCGCAGCCGGTGCTGATCGCGGCTGAAGTACAGCGGCTTGATGCCCGGGCGATCCCTGGCCAGAAAGGTGCGACCACTGTCGCGTTCCCATATGGCAAACGCAAACATGCCTTCGAGGCGGTCAACAAAATCCGCGCCCCAGGCGTGGTACGCTTTTAATACAGCCTCGGTATCGCCCTCCGAATAAAATACATAGCCTGCCTGTTGCAGCTCGCTGCGTAGCGCAGGGTAGTTGTAAATCGCGCCGTTGAAGACAATACCCAGGCCCAGCTGGGAGTCGATCATCGGTTGCTGGGAAGCGCTCCCGAGGTCCATGATTCGCAGGCGGCGGTGACCGAAGACTCGGTTGCCCTGCACAAACATGCCGTGATCGTCTGGACCACGCGCCTGCATTGTGTCGTTGATTGCCTGCAGGCTATCCGGGTCTACCGGCTGATTATCAAAGCGAATTTCACCGCAAATACCGCACGCTGGTAAGTTGTTCCCCCGTAGGTTGAGATATACATGGAACAGCATAGCGAAAAGCAATCCGGGTCGAATATCACTTCCGAATATCTCGACGGACCTGCTGTAAATTGTTCAGACTTTGGGCAAAGAATATACGGAGCGTAGATAACCGGGCCGCGGTTACCACCGTGCTCAATCGCCTGGAAATCAAGGACCTGCTGCACCGGCAGCGCCCATGCGCGATAGCGAAGTACTGCCCGGTTCTTCTATTCAGCTTTGTTGCGGTGCATGGTCGGTGAGCAGGCAATCGAAGCGCCGGGCATCGTACTCCAGCAGAGGTGCGATATCCTCTTCCGTGATAATTTCCTTCTGTGCCGCTTCCTTGAGGGCGGCTTCCATTGAGTCAGCATCCAGCTCCCCCTTGCTCCGCGCCCGCATGACTGCCTGCCAGGGTTTATCGAGGGCGAGCAGCATCTTGTAGGCGGTTTCCACTCGTCCCACTGCATCCTCCGGATCGTCACTGACGTAGACCATTTTCGCCAGCGCCTCGCGCACGGCGTTGGGACGCATAATGAGTTCTCCAAGCGTCCTGATTTGCTGGTCATCGGGTGTTGGAATCGCGCTCCAGGGCGGCATACACGTAAGGCGCAGCAGACCACCGAGCCAGGGCATCGGGAAGTTGCGACAGAATGCCAATAGCGCTTGTTGCGCCTTGTGCAGTGACTGGCCCAGCGCGAACTCGGCGTGGGCGGTGGCGTCCTCGCTGCGGGGGGAGGTGTCGTGGTATTTGAGAATACTGCAGGCAATGAACAGTTCACTGTGTACATCGCCCAGCCGGGCGGACAGTAATTCTCGTCGTTTCAGGTCGCCGCCCAGCACGCCCAGGGCGATATCAGAGCAGGTCGCCAGGGCACAGCTGAGGTGATTGATGCGGCGGTACCAGGGCTCACTGAAACTGCTGGCGTCGGTGGGAACCGGGCTGAATCGCGAGGCGGTGATGCCATACACCAGCAGCCGCACGAAGTTGCTTGCCACGTGTCCCAGGTGCTGCATGAACAACGGTTCGAAAGCATTGACTCCCTGCTTCTGGTCCTCGCTTTGCAGTGTTTGCATTTCCTCAAATAGATAGGGGTGGCAACGCAGCGCGCCCTGGCCAAAAATCATCAGCGAGCGGGTCAGGATATTTGCGCCCTCCACGGTGATGGCCACCGGCAGGGCATGGTAGTTGGAGGCCATGAAATTTCGTGGTCCGAGCTGGATGGCGCGCCCGCTGACCACGTCCATGCCGTGGTTTACCAACGCGCGCATGCGCTCAGTGGCGTGGTACTTGGCCATGGCTGTGAGGACGCCCGGGGCGCCATCTTGCAAGCCCCGGGTTACAAGCTGGCGCATCGCTTCCAGGGTATAAGCGCCGGCGGCAATGGCTGCAGTGGCCTCCTGCACGCCTTCAAAATTGCCCACCTCGGTGTTGAACTGGCGACGGATGCGTGCGAACGCGCCAACAGTGAGATAACACATCTCAGCACTGGCAGTGGCCAGGGCCGGTAGCGAGACACCGCGGCCGGCACCCAGGCACTCGATCAACATCCGCCAGCCTTTCCCGGCCATCTCCGGGCCGCCGATAATCCATTCCGCCGGGATAAATACGTCCTTCCCCATGATCGGGCCATTCATGAAGGGCACGCCGGGATTGTGGCGCTCGCCGATTTTAACGCCGGGATGGTCCGCGGGTAAGAGGGCACAGGTAATGCCGTAATCGATGGTTTCAGCATCTCCGAGCAGACCGTCGGGATCGCGCAACTGAAACGCCAGCCCCACCACAGTGGCCACCGGCGCCAGCGTAATCCATCGCTTGCGGAAAGTGAGCCTGAGGCCCAGCACCTCTTCGCCTTCGAATTCCTGCTTGCATACGATACCAAGGTCTGGAATAGCTCCTGCGTCGGAGCCGGCCTCGGGTCCGGTCAGGCCAAAACAGGGCAATTCAGAGCCGTCCGCAAGGCCCGGCAGCCAGCGCTGCTTCTGCTCGTCGGTGCCGTATTTTACCAGCAGTTCTCCGGGGCCGAGGGAGTTGGGCACCATAGCGGTCACGGCGGCGGTGATCGAGCGGCTGGCTATTTTGCTCATTACCCTGCTCTGGGCATAAGCGCTGAAGGCGCGGCCACCAAATTCCTCGGGGATAATAAGGCCGAAAAACCCGTGCTTACGCAGGTATTCCCAGGTCTCGGGTGAAAGGTCCTGGCGTTGTTGGACGTCCCAGTCGTCAATCAGCTTGCACAGATTTTCTACCTCGACATCGATGAAGGCCTGCTCTGCCTCGGTCAGCTGTGGTGGCCTGATATTGGTAAAAGTGCTCCAGTCAGGTCTACCGCTGAACAGATCCTTTTCCCACCAGGTAGTCCCGGCTTCGAGTGCTTCCTGCTCGGTCTTGCTCATCGGGGGGAGTGCGCTTCGCAACCACTTGTAGACGGGAAGGGTGAGCAAGCGCTGACGCCATGCAGGTATATTCAATAAAAGAATGACTGCAGCTGTTGGCAGCAGAACAAATAACATCGCCGGGCTGTCCATGGTCAACAAGAGTGCGCTCACCAGCAGGATCACGGAACCCAGAAAGAGGGACAGCCGGTAGTACAATACTCCGGTGAGAATGATCAAAAACAGCAACAGTGACATTTGTTCCTTCCTCGACGTCCGTGGGTGTCAGTAGTGGCGAGATTTGTTCGTCGGTTGGACCGCACGAGCGGCAGTAGCTCTCCAGATGCCGCGCTTTGTCTTCAGATGTCTTCCGCAGTGATCCGAATCATCGAGATTCGCTTGTTGATGGCCTCGATCTCCTGGTGCAGGGTCGCAAGTGTGTCGCGCAATGTATCCAGCTTGGTCTTGTCCGCCTGATCGATGAGCATTGTTGCGAGTTGCTCGTTGACCTGCGTCAGGTTGGCCATGGCATCTGCGACTGTTTCCGGCGCCGGTGGTGGAGTTTCATCCAGTTTGTATTGTACTCGGGTACAAACGATATTGTCGGGGCTCTTGCTGGCGAACTCCGCCAGGTCTGTCGCCAGGCGATGTTCAGCTTCAGCCACCAATTCCGCCGCCTGTGAGTAGGGTTCTTGCAGCTGGGGGATGTGCTCCCTGATTGATTTTTCCGCCGCCAGGCAACGCTGTGCCGAGCGCGAGAAAAGCTCGCCGTAGGACAAAAAAGTCTGCTGGTCTTCGGTACGGATCATAATGTATGGCCTCTCCTCCTGTTTGCCTGCTGCAGCACTTTTGATGCAAGGACTATACCACCCATGCCTGGCTGGGGTGTGCAGGTCGTCTTCCCGGGCCAGTTACTTCAAGCAGAGTGTAAAACATACCGACGGACGACAACGGGGTTGCACTGCTGCGCCTAATCCGTAGGATCCAGGGTCAGGCCTACCTTCACCGTCACCTGCCAGTGGCTGACAGTGCCACCTTCGATATGGCCCCGGATATCGGCGACTTCAAACCAGCGCAGGCCATGCATGCTCTCGCTGATGCGGTTTAGTGCCGTTTCTACTGCGTGTTCGATAGATTTCTCCGACGAACCGGTGATTTCAAGTGTCTTGTAAACATGATTATCCATAGTGCACCTCGAGATTGGTTGTCATCAGGCAAGTCAAATGCAGCTAGTAAGTTGCACGGTCAGTCAGGGATGCGCGTGTCGTACAGCCGCACGGTCTCTGTTACATCTCCTTGCCAAAATGGGCATAGTAGGCCGTGATAGCCTCAACCGAGAGCGGTTCTTCGATTTCGGGTGCCGTTTTGATCGCGTCTCTGGAAACGTCTACGTGGAATGCCCTTTCCGACCAGGAAATACTGGAGGACCAACTGATCGGCAGAAGCACGGTTCGTCCCGGTAGCCAGCGACGGGTATCGAGTGCCACAAAGCCGATGGTCCAGGTATGGGTATCGAGCACGAAATCGCTGACCTCGCCGATATCGCCATCCACCGCATGGGTCTTGTAGCCGATTACCTCTTTTGCCGAGCGCAGGTGGTTATCTTCATTATTTAATTCGGTTCGGGCTTGAGTTTCCGCAGGGGGTATGTCGCGGCTGGAAAGAATGTCGCCGGGATAAGCGCCTGTTCCCCAAATGCCGGCACCCCACCAGTAATATAGCTGGCCGAAGTGCTGCGCGTAGGCTGCCTCATACTGGCGTGACACGGGTTGGTCCTCGCTCAGGCCTGGCGCAGACTCAATCTGGGACTTGGTTAATTCGACCGGCAGACGTCCGTTCTCGAGGTCCGGAATGCCCACGACCGCGGGTGAAAGCAGCACCCGCCGACCCAGCAGCCAGCGGCTGGTGTTTGCTTCCAGGTAGCGAACGGTCCAATGATCGTCATCAAAGAGAAAATCCCGGCAGCGACCGATGTCACCGTCCGCTGCTGCTATCGTCAGATTTTTCAGCTCCGATACGCGGATATACATTTTTTACCTCCATGTGGCGAACACTCACTGCTATAGATGCAATTCCCGTGCCACGCGACGGGACCTGATCATCTTCACCGTGCTGGCTGCTGAACGCCGATTGGCTTTATTGTGAGAGGTAGAGGGTTCGTGTGGGATAGGCGAACTCGATGTTCCCGGCTGCGAATGCACGACACAACTTCAAGTTGATTTCCTGCTGAATATCCATGTAGATGTTGTAATCGGGAGACTGGACGTAATAAACCACTTCAAAATCGTAAGAACTTTCGCCAAAACTTTTGAAGTGAGCCCGATCGAAACGCGTTCTGGCGATGCCCTCGATAATTTCTTTAACCATCGGGGGTATCGATTCCAGCTGTCCTGGTGTGGTCTGGTAAATGACGCCAAACGAAAAAGGTACCCGACGCTCGTACATGCGCTTGAAATTGCGCACCCGGCTGTTCAGCAGGTCGGAATTGGAAAACACGAGTTGCTCCCCCGACAGGCTGCGCAAGCGGGTGGTTTTGATACCGATTTTTTCCACTTCCCCCAAATGGTCATCGACGATGATGAAGTCCCGGACGACGAAGGGTTTGTCCAGGACGATTGAGAGAGAGGCAAAAAGATCCCCCAGAATATTCTGGACAGCCAGGGCGATCGCGACACCTCCAATACCTAGCCCGGCGACCAGGGCGGTGACGTCGTAACCCAGGTTATCGATAACCAGTACCACCGCCAGTGTCCAGATGGCCAGGCGGGCAACAAATGACATCCCCTGAATCGCTGAGACTGAGCCGGGGTCAGTGTCCCGATGGGTGCTGGAAAAATAGACGATGTATTCTGAGACCCCCCGGTTTGCCCACAGCGCTACCTGTAGAGTAATCGCAACCACCAGCACCAGCTGGGTAAGGCTCTCCGCGCTGCCCAGGTCCAGGAAACGTGATCCTGCCCACAGCGCGACAACGAAGATTGTGAAGGACCTGGTTGACCCCAGCGTCGCCACCAGTATGTCATCGACCTCGGTGGAGGTGGTTTCACTGAACCTGTGCAGGTTGCGTCGCAGAAACCTCAGTAGAACAGAAAGAACCAGGTAGAGGCAGAATGCGGTAGCAGTCGCGAGTCCCCAGGACCACAGGGTATTGCCGGCCAACTCAAGGGATTTAAGTGAATCGAGCAGTTCCAACATGCAATAAACCAGACATTTTGAGGGTTATCAATGCGCCGGGTTCAGCCCCGGGTTTTTATGATCGTCCATGACTATCCGGTAGACTGCGCCGGTAGACTGCGCCCCCCTGTTTTATCTTGTGTCATAAAGTCTTCATGGGGCTTCAGTTTTTATCGCCTGCGCGACGTCGCCCGGACGACGCAACATCTTGTCTATATCGCTGATGTGCATGCTCTCCTCGGCGATTAGGCGACGCGCATACTCTTCCAGGGTAATCGATCCCGATGTCTCCGCCAGTTCGAGAAGTTCTCGATAGAGCTCCACGCCTTGCACTTCGAAATCCATGGATTCTCTGAGAATTTCACCGATGTCGTGCCGTTTTGTTTCCAGCAGTTCACCAATACCCAGCGACGGGTGATCGCCGAGCATGGTAACCATTTCACCCGCCTGGGTGGCATGATCCAGCGTCTCTTCCGCGGCGCTCCTGAACCAGCTTACGACAGGAATTCTGCTGTAGCCAAATAACATGAAGGAATAGTGGGTATACCGAACCACACCAGCCAGCTCGTGCTCGAGGATTTCATTGAGCTTGGCAACAATCGTGTCCTGTCCTTGCAGTTCTCCGCGTTCAGTCATGGGATGCTCCTTAATGGTCTGTCATTTCAATCAATTACCCGGACTGTTACGCAAGATTTATACCATTGAGTTGTGGTGAGCTTTTCAGTCGCCGGTGGCTCCCGCTAATTCAAACAGGGTGTAGTTTGTACAAACTTTTGTAGAAATTACACAGCGATGGTCCAACCGAACTTCACAAATTCATAGGGCCCTGCGCCTCGCTGCAAAATCACTGGCGTACGGCTGGATCTTCTGTCGCCCGCCGCGCAGGCCTGGCGAAAATTCGCTATAATTCCGTCTTTGTGGTAGCTGATCCACGACAACAGATGCTTCCGCGACGCTGCCGCCAGAGGCGCAGCCATCACAAGCAACCGGGTGATGGACCCGGTATATCGATGAGTGTTCAAGGAGGAAAATATGGCTTTTGAATTACCCGAACTACCCTATCCGATGGACGCTCTCGCGCCACAGATCTCAAAAGAGACGCTCGATTATCATTATGGAAAACATCACAAGAGCTACGTCGATAAACTCAATGGCCTGGTCTCGGGAACTGAGTTCGAGAATAAGTCGCTGGAAGATATAGTCAGGACCGCAGACGGCGGAATGTTCAACAATGCTGCACAGGTTTGGAACCATACCTTTTATTGGAACTGTCTGAGCCCTGAGGGTGGCGGTGCAGCCAACGGGCCTGTGGCCTCTGCGATCAAGGAATCCTTCGGTTCCTTTGACGAGTTCCAGCAAGCGTTCACCGATTCTGCGACGGGAAATTTTGGCTCCGGCTGGACCTGGCTGGTCAAGAACAGCGACAACAGCCTGGCCATCCTCAATACCAGTAATGCCGATACACCGCTGACTGATTCGACAACCTCACCGTTACTGACAGCGGATGTCTGGGAACACGCCTACTACATTGATTATCGCAACGCTCGGCCCAAATACCTGAAAGCGTTCTGGGCCCTGGTGAACTGGGAGTTCGTCAACAGCAACTATTCGTAACGGCGGCGTAGGCTGCCATTGCCGATAGCAAGGGGGTCGCATCCTATCCCGATCAACTCACAGAAGTGGCCTCGAGGCGCCTGGTGAGCCTGCGCAACCGGGATTGAGACTGGCGCAGTTCCATGAGGTCATGGCCCATATGATTGTCGCCCTCAACGGCGCTCATCAGGTGCTCCCCTTGGTGGGCAATGATGGCTAAACGATCCTCAAGACTTGTCAGATCCGCCAACCTCACCAGGGATTCCAGCAGGGCTATGAGCACAGGAATGTTGCCTTGGGCAAACTGCCTTGAGGGTGCGTAAAAGGCCTTTACGATCCCGCGAAAATCAGTGAATCGCGCCAACAGCCGTGGCACCCCGTCAGGGTCGAGGAACACTTTGCCGGGAAGGTCCCGATCTACTACCTGCGCCACTGCAAGACTGAACCAGTCGATGGCGGTAATTGCGGTCCCGGGGTCGTTGATACCCGGTGAGAGAGCCCTGGCGGTTAACTGGTTTAACTGAGTGATTGGGTACTCCGGGTCTTGCACCGGCGTTCGCATAACGCCTGTGCGGACAACACTTCGCAGTTGGCTCAGGTCCTGCTCCTGTAGATCAAAATGTGCTCCGTATAACTTGATCAGGCAGTTTCCCTCCAGGATAAAATCGCCCGCTCGCACGCGTAATTGGGCAACGCAGTCATGGGCAGCACACCACTTCACGAGTCCAGTGTAATCAACGGTCTGGATGTAACCTCCGTTTTCGGCTGCGATCAATAGCGGTCGGAATCCACGGGCTTGCTGCCGCCAGCCCCTGGTGCCATAACAGCGATCTCGCAGGCCGTCTTCGCTCGTCAAGGCGATAAATGACTGGTGCAATTCACCGCCGATATGTTGAATTATTTTGTCTGCCTGTAAATCCACTGCGGTACGGTGAATGAAACGGATGAACCCGGCGAGCGCGGCAATGGTGAGCAGCAGGGCAGCGATTATGGTAACACTCGGCTGATCGGTATCCTTGTAAGCCGTTAGAGTCACCAGACAGTAAAGACTGGTGCCCATGAACATTCCCAGGCTGATTTTACTGGCATTGTCGCTGAGGAACTGACGCAGGATCTTGGGGCCATATTGCCCCGACGTAAGAGTGAGCGCCACCATGGTAACCGAGAACACCACGCCACCCACGCTCATTACAGAACCTGCAATAACGCCAAGTACCTGGCGTGCCGACGTCACAGGAATAGCGAAGGTCTGGAAACCAGAGCCTAATAGATCGACCTCCCGTTCCGCCCATAGCAGCACCGCGGCGAGCGCCAGAGACCCCAGACACAACACCACTGGAATGAGCCATATACCAACCAGAAGCTCCTCGCGCAGCTGCATTAGTATCTGTTTGAATTGTGATTCAGTTTTTACGGCGTCCTACCTGCAATAGTCTTGTACTGGCAGAGGGTGCCGCGTGCACGGCTAGTAGCGCAAGATTCATGCCTGCTGGCTCTCTGATAGCCCGTGAGTAGTATAGTAGTAAAATGCGCTTTAAGCCCCCCTGTTAAAGATTTTTGCAGTTTTTGCAATTGATCTTCGCTGGCTTTTTTTGCCCCGGCGAGTTGCCTCCTGATATCGTTAATCTGATCTTTCACGCCATCTATGTTTGGCACGCTACCTGCATCTTCCCTCACGATAAGGCCAGTTTTTTAGCTGGCAACGGTGCAGAGCAATCAACGGATCGGATGCTTGGAAGGCAGTATGTTGGGTTCCATTGGCCGTTGCTACCGATGTAACAGGAGATAGCGGCATGGCAATACTTTATGTCCAACCGGTGCAGCGCTGGCCGGTACTTGGCCTGCATGGCCAGCGATTGGGCACCGTTGAGACCTGCGCCCTCGATCCCGACACAGGGAAAGTAAAGCATCTTGTCCTCAGAACGCAGTGGCAGACGATAGATATTGAATGGCCCCACCTGGAGTTTCAGGAAGAACATCAGTCGTTTCAACTTATCGGGTCGGATGCGCCGGAACAATAATAGGCAAGGTCGATCGAAAAAGCTCAGGGGCTCGCCTGGGATTCATATTCTCGAAGTCTGTTGTAGAGGGTTTTCAGGCTGATGCCCAGTTCCGCAGCGGTGATTTTCTTATCACCCTCATTGCGACGTAGTGATGCGAGGATCAAGCTTTTTTCCGCCTCTGCCAGGGAGGCTTCGGCATTAACAGACACCGTTTGCTCGAATTCTCTGGCTGCAGGCGCCACTGCATCGGAGCCTGCTTCCGTTGGCAGTGATTCAGCTGCTATCGTAGACTCGGACATGATATAGGCTCTCTCAACATAGTTTTTGAGTTCGCGAACGTTGCCCGGCCAGGGTTTGCTGCCGATGATATCAAGCGCGCTGCTTGAGAAAGCGATGCCTGTCCCGTGTTTTTCATTGAGAGTATTCAGGAAGTGTTGAGCCAGCCCGCAGATATCCCGACCGCGTTGACGCAGCGGCGGAACATTTATTGGAAACTGGGCCAGCCTGTAATATAGGTCTTCCCGTAAAGTGCCCTCGGCGACCGCTCGCTCGGGCGAGCGGTTTGTTGCGGATATGAACCTGACATCCACCTTTATGGTTTTTTCGGAACCGAGTCGCCTGATGGTTCTGGTTTCAAGGACGCGCAGCAGTTTAGCCTGCAGGTTGACATCCATTTCAATAATTTCATCCAGAAACAGCGTTCCCCCGTGAGCCTGCTCAAAAAATCCCCTATGCCGGCTGTGGGCACCGCTAAAACTTCCCTTTTCGTGCCCGAATAACTGGCTCGCTATCAGGTTTTCCGCGACTGCTGCGCAATTAAAGGGAATAAATGGGGCCTCGGAACGGGGTGACAGGGCATGCACAGTTTGAGCCACAAGATCTTTCCCGGTTCCGCTTTCTCCGACTATCATCAAGCTGGCATCGCTCTGGGCGACCTTGCGAATCAGCCGGTAAAGTTTACGCATGCTTTTGGAGCTTCCGCGCAGATATCCGAACTGATCGACTGAGTCGGGCCCTGGATTGGTATCCTGCCCTCCAAGTGCAACGGCTTCTTCCGCGATATCTTGCAAGAGGGGGCCGATTACCTGGGGGTTGAACGGCTTTTGGAAGAAGTAGCTGGCGCCTTTGCGCACGGCTTCGTCAGCAACAAGAGGGTTATCACGCTCGCTCATGACCAGGACCTCTATCTGGTCCAGCGTACCGTCCTCAAGAAGTCGCAACCCCGTATTTTCTTCCTTGCCCCCACCATCGAGATCGACGAAGGCCACGTCGATATTCCGACTGGACATTAACTTGCGGGCCTGGGCAAGGTCAGCCGCGTAAAACACCTCCATTCCTGCCTGTTCGCAAAACTGCGATAGAGCATTGGAGTGTTCTGATTCCCGGTCCAGTATTAGACAACAAGGCATTTGGTTCTGGTTCTCTGTTCAAAACAATGGTCATTCAATATGGGTCAAAAACGACCTATCCGGTCGTGGATATAAAGTCTTCCAGGTACCGACTATTGTCCGCTACCTGATCGCATATTGTCCCACTGACCCGAAATAAATGCGATAGAGAGCTTTGGGGGATATCAGGTCTCGGACACTCCCATCACCAGGAGAAGCCGATGGGTCTGAAGATTCCAGCAAAGACTAAAAACGGTTTTTATGATAACTGTATTGCATGATTTAGCGACAATATATTGTGCATGAGAATTGCATGGTGATATGAGATGCAATATGTCCAACAAAAACCGAACGGCTACAGCTGTTAAAGTATGCAGGCATCATCGATACCACCCATGAGAAATAAGGATAGAGCATAGTGCCGGAGACCCGTTCCAAGCTGCGTGGCGAAACAACCAGTAAAATGGAGGAGGGTTTCGCCTCTATCGCCATGCCATTCCAGCAGTTAATCAAGGACCAGAAGTCGGCTAGCCTGTTATTACTGGGATCTACGGTGCTGGCGCTTGTGATCGCAAACTCGCCGCTCGGTAACCAATATGCGATGTTGCTGCATACTAAAGTTGGCCTGTTTTTCGGTGACACAGACTACTCCATGAGTGTCCGGCACTGGATTAATGACGGCCTGATGGCGCTCTTTTTTTTCACCCTGGGACTGGAAATAAAACGCGAATTGCTGGTTGGGGAATTTCGAGAGCCGGCGCGCTCGATACCCGTAATCGCTGCTGCCGCAGGAGGCATGCTGGTACCGGCACTGCTTTACTTTGCCCTTGCCCGGGAAGGGGATGCGATCCGCGGGTGGGCGATACCCATGGCGACGGATACGGCTTTTGCGATCGGCATCCTGGCCCTGCTCGGGCGGCGCGTTCCCAAGGGGCTGACGGCTTTTGTGCTGGCACTTGCCATAATCGACGATATGGGAGCGGTGGCGGTCATAGCGTTGTTCTACACCGAGTCTATCGATATGGGCTATTTCGGCGCCGCCCTGGCGCTTCTGATGTCACTGGCGATTGTAAACCTGATGGGCATAAGACGCCCCGTTGTGTATTTCGCGGGGGGGCTCTGGTGTGGATCGCCATGTTGGGTTCGGGCGTACATGCCACCATGGCGGGTATACTGGTAGCGTTGACAGTACCGGCACGATCAGCCCGCAGCCCGCAGAAATTCGTGCGGCGCAGCAGGCAACTCATCAATAAATTCGAATCCATAGAGCAGGAAGAGGACAAGGCGGCACCGGTACTGGCCGAACCACAAAAACACGAAGTGGTCAAAGAACTGCAGGCTATGGCGGCTGAAACGACTACACCCCTGCAGTTGTGGGAAAATGCACTGACTCACCCTGTATCCCTGTTTGTACTCCCCTTGTTTGCCCTCGCTAATGCCGGTATTGAGCTGCAGGTCGCCACCTTGCCCACCTTGTTGTCACAGCCGATCGCGCTGGGCATCATCTCGGGGCTTGCCATTGGCAAGCTGCTGGGAATTACACTCGCAACCTACCTGGTGCTCGCCCTTGGCTTCGGTCGCCTGCCGGAGGGCATGACCCGGCGGCACCTGCCGGGCCTTGCACAGCTCGCCGGGATAGGTTTTACCATGTCGATCTTTATCGCCGGGCTGGCATTTGCCGGCCAGCCCGACCAGCTGCTGGCAGCCAAGACCGGAATCCTGGCGGCGTCGCTGCTGGCGGGGTTGGCGGGCTATCTGTGGCTGCGCGTCACTCTCCCTGAGCCAGGTTCCGGCTAGCCCGGATTGTCGTCCCGTATCGCTGTACCTGCATTGCAGCATCTTTTCAGTGGCCCCCTGGTGCTACAAGGTGATCACTGCCACCAGCGGCAGGTGATCAGACGCCACTCTTGCCAGAGGGCTCTTGTGCACCTTCAGGCTGCGCAGAGCGACCCGGGGATTGACCCAGATTCGATCCAGCGCAAACAGGGGCAGGCGCACAGGCCAGCTGCGCCTGTGAGGGGTATCTGAGAAGATGCCACGCAGTCTTCGCAGCGGCCGACCCCACAAAAACCATTCATTGAGGTCTCCGGCCAGTACCACCAGGCGGCGGCTGTCCTCGCGAAACAAGGGCACCAGCGCCTCCACCTGGTCGCGCCGCTCCGAGGGCCACAATCCCAGGTGGGTGGCAATAATCTGCACATTCTCACCTGCGATAAGTATATCTGCGTCGATAGCGCCGCGCGGTTCCCGCCCGGCAACGCTCAAATTGTGGTGGCGCACGGCCTCTACCGGTAGCCGTGTCAGCACCGCATTGCCATAGTGTGAGTCCTCCCTCAACATGGTCGGTCCGGCGATGCGGTGGCGGTAGGTCTCGCTGGGCAAAGAGGACAGGAAGTCCTGTGTCTGGTCCACAAAGGATTCGACCTCCTGCAGTATAACGATATCAGCGTCGATTTCCCTGATGACCTCGGCGCAGCGACTGTGCGACTTCACACCGTCGACGCCTACGCAGCGATGGATATTCCAGGTCGCGAGTTTGAACTGGAAAGTGCTCACTCGGAACCTGTCTGCGAGTCCCGGGACTCACGCCGGCGCTTCAGCAGCTTGCGCAGGCCCAGTGCTGACAAGGCGACCAGCACCAGTAATCCCACAACCCAGGCAACACTGCGGAGATTGGGTTCACGCAGGACCTGGGCGATGCCGTCCGCAAACAGGGCTATGCCGATGATGCCGGGCAGCGCTCCCAGGAATGTACCGATCGCGAAATCCCGCACTGAGATATGTGACGCGCCTGCCACCAGGTTAATGATCGCGAAGGGCGCTACCGGGACGATGCGCAGGGTAATGATGGCCATAATTCCGCGCTGCGACAGGCTTTTGCTGACGGCATTGAGGGTTTTGCCGGCGTAACGACGCACCAGGTCACGGCCCAGGCTGCGACCGATGCCATAACTGATCAAGGCGCCCAGTTCGGCGCCGGCGAGAGAGTAAATAAAACCTGCGGTTGCGCCAAAAGCCACCACCGATGCGATCACCAGCAGAGTGAGCGGTACCGCCACGGTACTGGCCAGCGCGAACAGCAACACCACCATCAGCGGTGTCGCAGCGTGAGAATTCAGAGCCTGCGCCTGCGAAACCAGTTGTTCAAGTGCAAGTAAATCTCCCAGCGCTGTCCAACGCCAGGCTGCCGCCAGGCCCAGCACAGCGGCCAAGGTGAATGCGCCTACAAGAATTCGCCGGGTAGAGTGCGGGCGATACTCGTCAGGCACGAAGTGAGAGACGAAGTGCTCGGAGTCCATTGGCCTCTCGGGGTCGATCAGGGCCGATTCGGGTACCATCTTGTCGACTGCGGGGTCAACCTGCGCCTGCAGTGGCTGCAGGCTGCGCTCACCTTCGCGCATTGATTCAATTGCCCCGATCAGCGACTGCTGTTGTTGCAGTGACTTACTCACCTTATCCGGTTCGCTGCCCAGATGCTGCGCCAGCAGGGTTGCCAGCAAGCGGCGGATAGCGTCTGCGGTATCGCCGCCTTGTTCGGCTTCCACGGCCAGGTCGCACTCGCTGTCCAGGGCCATTGAGCGATTGCTGAGGTTCGCGGAGCCGAAGCGCAGCCACCGGTCGTCCGCGATCATCAGCTTGGCATGCACCATGGTTGCGATATTGTCGGAAGCCGATACTTGCGGGTAGTACAGGCGCAGCCGTTTGCCCCTATCCGCCTCACGCAGCTGCCTGGCAACCCTGCTGCGCACCACATCCATGGTCTGCTGTTCCAACCAACCACCCGTTTCCCGGGGCATTATTATCACCACCTCAGGACCATCATTCTGGCGCAGTTTTTTGGCCAGCACCTCGGCGACGCTGTGTGAAGTAAGGTATTGATTTTCGATATAAATATACCGCTGCGCCGACTCAATACTGTCGATGTAGAGTTGCTCAATCTCACGCGCGCCACTGCGCCCGTCGTGCTCTGCCTCGGTGCGCGCAATCGCTACCCGGACATCGCGCATGATAGGTGTCAGGGACTCGGGCCAGGGGCAGTTGCGAGCACCGGCTTGCAAGGGGGCCAGCTCCTTGCCGGTCGCCCGTCGCCAACGCTCGTGCGCCAGTTCGGCCAGCGCGCCCGCGGCATCCCCATCCACTGCCATCTGCAGATCGTGAAATGGTGGGTACGGCTCGCCATCCGGGTCTACCCGGCGCTCGTCTTCAGCGGGGTGCTCGCTGGTATCCCAGCGCCAGATGCTGAGGTCCAGTCCGCCGCAAAAACCCAGAGCGTCGTCGATAACCACGATCTTCTGATGCTGGGAGGCGCCGGGAGGGTGCGCCGAGTCCAACTGAAATCGTACTCGGGAGTCGGTCTTCCAGTTGAGTGAATACAAGGGAAAGGTTTCGCGTTCGAGCAGGTAAATCATCGCAAAGTCCCAGCTCAATACGTAGACGTCGACCTCTCGCTCGCTGGCCACATAGTCCAGCAGCGGACCAAGCTCGGTGGGGTAGCCATCGTCTTTCGCGTCGCGAACCAGTCGCAGCTGGCTGTGGATGTCCCAACCCAGGATCATTACCCGCTGTCTGGCGCCGAGAATAGCCTCGCGCAGGGCGCGAAAATAGCATTCGCCATCGATCGCTACCGCGATACGTTGCGCAGTTTCAGTGCGCCAACAATTTTCCCCGGCGCGAATTATATTGCCGGTAGCCTTCTCTTTCATCGTTTGCCCTGATAACTAATGCGGTACCAGATGATAACCGATATCCTCGGGTCTCAACCGAAATAGAGGCGCCTCCCTTTCGAGCGCCGCCTTAGGACCTAACGAGAATATCAGCGGCCATTCACTACCGGCAGCCACTTTCTTCATACCCACCTCCAGCTTTTTAATTGGTACTGAAAAGTTAACTTGCCGAAATTGATAAACTCAGCTCATGAATACATATAAACACCATGGCTTCCCGCCAGGTATCATTTCCTACTCAGTACCCAAAGCACTTCGTGTGGGCAGGCTCTGCATCAAGTTCGGCGCCCTGTATGCAAGGAGGCTGAAGCAAAATCACCGGGGATTGAGGAGTTAATTAGCCAGAACCCTTATTTTGCCAATAGCTTACTGGTGGCTTGTCCAAAAATTGAAAAGCTGAACCTAAATACGAGGGTATACTTTAGCAGGCATTAAACCGGGAATGCGAAACAGTGAAGGCGCCCAGGTCATGGCCGAATCATCGACCTCGATGCGGTCGAACCTTCTGGCCATCCCCTCGAATGCAATCTCAGTATCCATTCGCGCGAGGTGCGAGCCCAGACAGAAGTGTATTCCGCCGCCAAAAGAGCAGTGTTTGGCCTCATTGCGAGAGATGTCGAAAGTGTCAGGGTTGGTGTAAATCTCAGGGTCACGATTGCCCGCGATCAACATCGGTGAGACGGTAGAGTTGGCTGGAATCACTATGTCGCCGAACCGGGTGTCTTCCCACAGAACTCGAATGCTCTGCGGGATAGAGGGTTCGTAGCGCAGGCATTCTTCGACGGCAGAGGATAACAATTCCGGGTGAGCAGCGAGCTTGCGAAATTCATCTGGGTAGCTGGAGAAGCACCACATGCCGTTGGCAATCAAGCCGATGGTGGTCTCCAGGCCAGCTACCAATAAGCCGATACTTTGCTGTAGTAATTCTTCGGTACTGAGGCGGTCGCCGGCCTCCTCGGCGCTGACCAACAAACCAAGTATGTCATGCGTAGGTTGGCTGCGTCGCGCCTCTATCAGCACGTACATATATTCTGCCAACTCGATTATGGCTTGTTCCGCATCGTCCTGTAGTTCCGGAAATGCTTCCTTGGCGAGGCGATAGGTTACCCGGGAAACCAGCTCGGAGAGTCGGTCCCGGTCTTCGAAGGGAACACCCAGCATGACGCACATCGCGGCGGCGGGAACGGCAAGCGCGAGATCTCGGACAATGTCCATGTGTCCCTGGGCCATCACCCGATCCAGCTCTGAATCGACGAAGGGTTGTACCGCGGGTCGTATGGCTTCAAGTGCTCGGGGGGTGAAGGCTTTGCTTACCAGGCGTCTGATGCGATCGTGATCGGGAGGGTCCATGCGGAGCATGAACCGGCTGGCCTCGGTTTCTTCGCGCGTTTCACCGGGAATCAAACCATCGAGGTCGCGCATGCCGCTGTTACTGTGTTTCAGCAGCTTTTGAATGTCCTCGTAACGGGTTAGTCGCCAGTTACCATCCGGTGTGAGGTTCACCGGTTGTACCTCACGCAGATGGCGATAGAGAGGGTGTGGGTTGGTCTTGAGGTCCATGGTGTGCGGATCTGCACCGTACCACCCCGGTTCGATTCCTGAGATCGGCTCAGTGCCCAATATGGTATCGATTGGCTTGTCTTTCATTTTGCAAGTCCACTCCACTTGCCGACATACTGCCCTAGAGTATTCAATAAATGCCGCACTGTACACCAGAGCGGGTAGTTTGCGAACGGAGCTGAGTTGCCATGGCTGTGCAGGAAAATTCAGTGACATATTCATCTGAGGGATTGGCCACGATGGTACTGACAAGTTAACTGCCCCA
Organism: uncultured Gammaproteobacteria bacterium; assembly: GCA_963765545.1. Classification (GTDB taxonomy): domain Bacteria; phylum Pseudomonadota; class Gammaproteobacteria; order Pseudomonadales; family Halieaceae; genus JARRPM01. The sequence goes on from CAVXWW010000009.1 coordinate 685,756, forward strand.
AGCTTCTGCCCGAGACAATCCGCAGTACCAAACAGTATGAGAATAGCCGGGCCGAACAATCGCACCAATCAACCAGAGTACGAGAGCGATAGATGCGCGGCCCGGTGTCCCGGAGATTCAAATGAGTGAGACAGGGGCAGTGATTCTTGGGCGCTCATGCCACTGTGCAGAATCTATCTAATATAGTCTCTACGTCTAGCTTTCTGTGGTACTGGACACAGCTGGCAGGTAGCTGCTGGTGAAAGCTTCAACGGAAATTTGAACAGGCTGGGGCGTGCAAAACGTGCAGAAAGTCCGGTAGTAATTCATCCGTTGGTGTGTCTTGTAAGCAATTGATACCAGTTAACAAAAAGTAGGTCTTCTTGGCCCAAACCAATGGGATGGACTCCTCCTCTTGTTTTGTCTGGCTGGATGCCATCCATTACAAGTTCAAGGACAACGGTCGCTACAAAAGCAAAGCTGTTCACACAGTTTTGGCTGTCAACTTGGAGGGCAAGAAGGGAAGGAAGGGCAAGAAGGAAATTCTCGGCCTCTACCTGTCCGAGGTCTGGCCAAAATTTATGTAAAAATTTCCGCTTTAATCGAAATCTGACCAGACTGTCACCTTACAGCTGGGTATGTCGCTTCCCAGAACGTCTCGAAGTATCAACGGTATATTCGCCAGGTAAGTTGATATGCTTAGTCTGGTAGGGCGACAGGCCCCTGAGAGCCTCAGGTGTTACCGATGGACCACCCTTTTTCAATTCACGTAAGGTTTTAGTCATCGCATTGACGTTGTAGAGGATCACCACCCAGCCTTGTGCTATATAGCGTTCCAGACAATTACCCGACTGTGGCGACCCACTGGAGGGTAAGCAGACAGTGGCCCGCCTTGTATTCTTACAGAGTTATTCCTTGACCCCGGCTGGCTGCTTGACTTAACTGAGATTCATGGAACATACCACCGCCCCAGACTTCAGCCTCCCGCGCCTCCTGGAGGAGCACGCACGCTGGGTAGAGAGCGAAGGACGGGAGGGCAACCGGGCCGCTTTGGCAAACGCTGACCTGGCCGGCTGTAACCTTGAGGGGAGTATGCTCCAAAAGGCTGACCTTGCTGGCGTGGATCTGCGCAAGTCCCGGCTTTGTGGCGCAGACCTGACCGGAGCCAATCTGCTCGGTGGTGATTTGCGCGATGCGGACCTTAGCGACTCCCGACTTGAGTGCGCCGTGATGGAGGATGCTAAGGTCACCGGGGCCCTATTCGTCCGAGCCCGACTAAACGGTGCACGACTCCAGGGAGTCTCAGGTCTCGCCGGAGCCACGCTCCGAGACGCCAGTCTCGAGGACGTCATCGGTCTGACGGCGGACGATCTCGCTGGTACTGATCTGACCGGCGTGCGTCTGCCTGCGGCCCTCGCCGGTTTTGATCGTCTGCGTCATCTGTCGGGCGTCATCGGCATTGCGCGACCGCTCTACCTTTTTGTGCTGGTGGTTACCGCATTCATTGTACTGACGGTCTTCTCCACGCCGGATGTCGCGCTCTTCACCAACGCACCGTCGGCCGTAATGCCGAATCTTTCGACCAGCATTCCGGCCGCATCCCTGTTCTGGATCGCCCCGTTGATACTTGTTTTCCTCTACGCCTACCAACATTTCTATATGGCCCGGGTCTGGCAGGATCTGGCGGCTTTGCCCGATGTACTGCCGGACGGGTCCCCCATTGAGCGCGGCGCCCACCCCTGGCTGTTCATCGACCTGGTCCGCCTACGCGGTGGTATGCCGTTAGCGGGCTTCCGCGAGGCAGTGATGATCTTCCTGATGTGGGGCGCCGTGCCGGCCACGCTGCTGGCGATCTGGTGGCGCTATCTGCCACTGCGAGACTGGCCTGTAACGGGCGCCCATATTGCGATCGTGCTGTTTGCCGTATGGGGCGCGTTGCGACTCTTTGGCGGCGCCATGACGCAAATCCTCCGGCAACCCTGGCGGGTGCCCAGACAGCAAAGAATTTTGTGGATACTGGGTGTCGCCATGTTCGCGATCAGTATTTTCTGCCATGGCCTGCCCTGGATGCTCGATCGTTTCGCCACAAATCCGCCTGCTGACGGAGCAGCCTTCCCTGAAGTGATGGGCGTCAAGCCGAAAAATGTACTCTGGCTGACGGCCGATCTGGAGGACGGGGACCTGGACGGTGTCGTGATGACCCGTAGGGATTTACGCTACGCCTACGGCCACCGGGCAAGCCTGGTTGCGGTCAATCTCAAAGACGGCACCCTCGCGGGCTCGGATTTTCAGCGCGCCGATTTCACCCGCGCCTTGCTCGAAGATGTGAACCTGTCGAACGCGAATCTTGACTCGACACGGTTCCACAATGCCTGCCTGCGACGAGCCAGCCTTGTCCGCTCGGATCTGGAGGACAGCAATCTCAGCGGTGCCTATCTCGGTCGCGCGGACCTCAGCTATGCCTACCTGGGACGCGCACGGATGCAATTCGCAAATCTGCAGGGTGCTAACCTGACAGGCGCCGATCTTACGGGAGCGGACCTGCGCGGCGCGATCTTCAACTGTTACGCCTCTCATCAGCACGATGCAAATCGAGATCCTGAAGTGCGCTGCACCACACTGACGGGCACAAACTTCTCTCGGGCGGATCTCACGGGCGCGCAATTCATTGGCTCAGACTTGAGCGACGCGCGTCACCTGGCACCCCAACAACTGGCGGTGGCCTGCGGCGTCGATGCCCGATTGCCACCCGAGTTGCGCGACTTTTTACCGGACTGCGGCGACAGCGCCAACACGGGTATCGCGCCGAGTGCGCTGGCCAAGGATTCACCTGTCAACCCGGAGGATAATCCCTGCTGGCACGAGATGCTCAGCGACTTCAATCCTGGCCCGCCAAAGGGACTGTAAGCCTCGGATGATTTAATGTGGTACCGGCAAGTTAAGTCACCAATATTGATGGAATTGGTGAATGAACATTTATAAGCGCCACCGATTCCCGCCAGATATCGTTTTCTATGCTGTTTGGCTCTACTATCGCTTCAACCTGAGCCACAGAGATATAGAAGACCTTCTCGCCGAAAGAGGTATCACTGTCAGCCACGAAGCGATCTGCCTCTGGTACCCAAAGCACTCGCTTCGCTCATGGGCCAGGCTCTGCATCAAATTCGGAGCCAGTTCTACCCGCCGCCTGAAGTGAAAGCATCAAAGATATAGACCTGAGCGACAGTTGGGATGTTGGACGGCAGAAATGGATCATGCAAATCCGGATCATGCGGTGGCCTTATTTGCTGGATCGGTCTTCCAGCTCGGCGGAGGCGATGAACAAGCCTTCGGCTGTCGCTGTCACCTCGCCGTCAACCCTGAACTCGCCCCTGCACACCAGCTTGCGCCCCTGGCGTTTCTCGTTCCGTGCCCACAGCTCTACAGGCGTATCCAAGGGGGTTTTGCGGTGATACCGAATCGATAGAGTGCCGGTGAATCCGGCTACACCGGTGATGACGTTAGCCATGGAAAGCAGCTCATCAAATACCGCCGCGATAACCCCGCCGTGCACACTGTCGGGCGGGCCCGCATAGGTCGGTGAAAATACGGCCTCACCACCCACCTCGTTGCCGTTCCTCCACATTCGCACAGGCGGAGCGATGGGGTTGCGCCTGCCACTGACCGGGCTGTAGGGCATGCAGGCCGTCAGGTCGTCGTCTTTCCAGGCGATGCCCGGTGTGTCGCTGGCAATCGAGAACGTGGACCAGCCTTGCCCCTGCCGCAGGTGCGGCGCTAACACTTTCAGGGCCTTCTGGATATGCTGGCCGACTTCGGTTACGGCGTCACGCGGTGCATGTGAGCGTCGAAGATGCTCGATCAACTGCGCTGCGTCATCGCTAAGCTGTTCCAGCAGTGTAGTGTGTTCTGTTTCATTCATGCTGTCATAATAAGTTGCTTTAGCGGTGCTGGTGAACATGAACGTCCGTTTTTTTACTGGTCGGCTTACATGGCTGAACCGCCATGGGCTGATGGACATCAAGAATGCCGGGAATGAACTACTCCGAATTCACAAGGGTACTGACAAGTAACTTCAAGCGATGGACTGGCGCTACACAAGTGAGGCATGACTGACCCGAAGTGCGTTATCGGGCACCACTTTGGGCTTTATCTATCAGGAATTGTTGTTTGTAGTTTCCATTTTTTGAGCGAAGAAACGTTAACCGCTCAGTACCGTGCGTTCACCGAATGCAGCAGGGTAGTTGCTTGAGACCCGACTACGGATTTCTACAACCTCGTTTAGTTCATTTGGCAAAACCTGCTGGCCAGACTGCGGCAATACTTCCTATACTAGGATGAAATTGACTCTTCAGTGGGTGTCGTATGCAACAAAACGATTTTGACGCGGTAGTAATTGGCGCGGGATTCTCCGGGCTCTATCAGGCGTATCGCCTGCGCGAGGCGGGTTTCACGTTGCAGGGCTTTGAATCCGCGCCGGACGTAGGAGGTACCTGGTACTGGAACTGCTACCCGGGCGCGCGGGTCGATTCGCCGTCAATGGTTTACCAGTACTGGTTCTCGGACGAGCTATTGGCCGAGTGGGGCTGGAGCGAGCGCTACTCGCCGCAGCCGGAGCTGATGCGCTACTTTGCGCATGTCGCTGATCGTTTTGACCTCAGGCGTTGCTTTCGTTTCAACACACGCGTCGAAACAGCGCACTGGGATGAGGATGCAGGCCGCTGGACGATTGGGACGGACCAGGGCGATAGCATCACTGCGCGCTACCTGATCTGTTGCAGCGGCATTCTCTCGGCACCGCAGGTGCCCCCGTTCCAGGGACACGAGGCTTTCTCCGGCCGTATCGTGCATACCGCAAGGTGGCCGCAAGAGGGGATGGACCTTACCGGGAAGCGGGTGGGCGTCGTCGGCACCGGGGCTACCGGCATACAGGTCATCCAGACAATCGCGGAGCAGGTGGAGAAACTGGTAGTGTTCCAGCGCACACCGCCGTTTCCGGTAGCGATGAGAAATCCGACATACGACGATGCGGATCGTGAAGCCTGGCGCGCCCGGTTTCCCGAATTGCGCCAGCAAGTGAATCACACCTTCAGCGGCTTTGAGTGGGACGCGATATATGAGCCGGGCGAATGGAGTGGGCTGACCACCCAACAGCGGCGCGACACAATGGAGAGCCTGTGGGCGGACGGCTCGCTCAGGTTCTGGGTCGGTGCCTGCGAGGAAGTGCTGATGGATGAATCGGTGAATGCCGAGTTCGCGGAGTTCGTGCGCGAGAAGATCCGCGCGCGGGTGCACGATCCGGAGCTGGCCGAGAAGCTGCTGCCGCGTGGGCTGTATGGCATTTCACGCGTGCCGCTTGAAAATGGTTACTTCGACGCCTTCAACCGTGACAACGTCGAACTGGTGGACGTTCGGGAAACGCCGATCGAGCGTTTCAGCGCGGATGGGCTGGTGGTTGACGGGCATGAGTACCCGCTCGATGTAGTCGTGCTGGCGACGGGCTTCGACGCCGGCACCGGGGCCCTCACGCGCATCGACATTCGCGGCCGCGACGGTATCTCGCTGGCCGACTCCTGGCACCATGATTTGCGCTCCACCATGGGTCTGCAGGTCCACGGGTTTCCTAATATGTTCACGGTGTCCGGCCCATTGGCGCCGGCCTCGGCGCTGTGTAACGCGGCAACCTGCCTGCAACAGCAGGTCGATTGGGTGTGCGACTGTATTGTCGCTCTGCGCAGCAGCGGCAAATCGGTGATAGAGCCGAGCGCGGAAAAGGAAGAAGAATGGGTCAGCCAGCACGATGAACTCGTGGCTGAAACGCTGTTCACTCGAAACAACTCCTGGTACACAGGGGCGAATGTCGAGGGCAAGCCACGCCGTTTCCTGTCCTATCCCGGCGGGGTTGATGTGTACTGGCAGCTATGCGAAGACCTTCGGGTCAACGGCTACCCGGGCTTCGATATCACCTGAGAAGGTACTGACAGGTAGTGCCAAGTAAACTCGCTGAACGGGGTATCACTGTTAGTCGCGAAGCGATCCGTCACTGGTACCCAAAGCACTTGCTTCGCTCATGGGGCAGGCTCTGTATCAAGTTCGGAACTATCTACGCTCGACGGTTAAAGCGTAAGCATCTGTTTGAATTTGTATTGAATCAGGCAGTTAACTTGTCAGTACCCGGAGAAGGCCGAACCTGTGCAGTAAGCGGAACTAACAATCTGTTTCTGTGGATTAATGACCAATTCGCCATGCACAGGTAGATCTATACGATCGGAGGCTTTAATTTGCCAACACCATAGATTCCTTTAAGCTTGTTCGATGACTAAATCAGCAAATACACGCATTGATGTTATCGATGCCATTCGCGGGTTCGCCGTGCTCGGCATATTATTAGCCAATATACAGAGCTGGAGCGCTTACAAGTTCCTGCCATTTACAGAACTGGCTGAACTGCCTTACTACTCCATGGATGCTTCCCTTTACTGGTGGAATACCTTCCTGGTTGATAGCAAGTTCTACGCAATATTCTCCCTGCTCTTCGGTGTGGGTTTTGGTCTCCAATGGGAGCGCAAGCAGGACCAGGCGAACACATTTTTGCCTACGTACCGGCGGCGCACGGCTTTCCTTCTGCTGTTTGGATTCCTCCACATGCTGCTCTGGTCCGGCGACATCCTGATGCTTTATGCGATGCTCGCTTTCATCATGATTGCTTTGCGTGAGCTTTCACCGCGGGCCCAACTCCAATCCGGGGTGGCGCTGATGTTTTTCTTTCTGCTTTCGCACATCGCGGCCCTCGTACTGGGAGAGCAGCAAACCGTCGGTGGAGCGCTTGCGCATAAAACCTATCCCGATATGAGCGGGGAAGCGGTTGTCGCCGCCTTTGCTTCCGACTCCTGGACGAAAATCTTTGAAGTTAATCTGCACAATGTTTATTGGCGCTGGCATGACTTCTTGCCTAATGGACGCATCAGCCGGGTACTTGGTTTCTTCCTGATCGGCTGTTACCTGGCGCGTTCAGGCTTTTTTACCGGCGCGGCGCGCAGGGCTTCGACCCTGCTCATCTGTTTGCTCAGTGGCATCGCTATGACTCTGGCCGCTATGCATATGGGACTTTCGATGAGCTCGTGGGCGCGGGACCCGATGGACCTGGTCAGCAAGCAGCTTTATGTATTGGGACAGCTGTTGATGGCACTGGGCTATATGTCCGCACTGGCGCTCGCCTTTGAAACACGCCTTGGCCGACGGCTGATGCAGCCCCTGACACTGATCGGCCGCACGGCATTTACCAGTTACCTGGGCCAGACTGTGATCGGCGTAGGCATTTTTTATGGAGTGGGCATGGGCCGAATCGCGACACTGGGGCTGGCCCAGTTGAGTGTTCTCGCCCTGGCCATCTACGCGTTGCAGGTCGTTTTTGCCAGTACCTGGTTACGGTATTTCAGGCAGGGGCCGGTGGAGTGGGCCTGGCGTTGCCTTACAGCCAAGAAACTGCTGTCCAACCGACGCAACGTCGCCGGCTAGCAAAGCGCTACTCGGTACGGTATCAATGCAATGAACCATCCCCACTAAGTTAAGTCACCGATGTCACTAAAATGGGCGGATGAATATATAACCGCCATCGATTTCCACCCGACATCATATCTTACGTCGTACCCAAAGCAATTCGTGGGGCAGGCTCTCTGGCTGTACTATCGCTTCAATCTCAGCCACCGCCGGTGTGCCTGACGATTCAAATTAATGGCAAGCAGCATTACCTATGGCGAGCAGTCGATAAGGGTGGCGAAACCGTTTACTGGAGTGAGAATCATATGGTAGATGCTATGCTGAATTGAAATGTCTGCTTTGCGACAGTCTGTCTTAGCTTTCTCGAGTATCTTAAGCACACTCGTGAAGTATAATTAATGTAGGGACTTGTATGAACAAGCCTTATATCGAACTTCACCCCAAAGACGACGTTCTCATCGCTTGCGGCGACATTCCTGCGGGTACTGACCTGACAGGTACGGTCCGGGCCGCCGCCGTTATAGCTGCAGGTCTTAAGGTATCACGGCGAACGATAGCCCGCGGCGCACCTGTGCACCGTTACAACCAGGTGATCGGCTTTGCCACAGCGGATATCCAGCCTGGAAAGCACGTGCATACGCACAATTTGGAGATGGGTCAGGTAGAGCTTGATTACGCTTTCTGCCGGGACGCCAGACCAAGCGAGCGTGATCCCCGGCATCCCAACATTGCTCATGTCATTGTTGTTGGCCTGGGCTGCGAAATAAGCAACCTGGGCGATGTCCTCGGTGGTGCGCCCGGAGATTCCTATTCGATACAGGCTGAGGGTGGTACGCACAAGCTGGTGGAAAAAGTGACAGCGCGTATTGATCAACCGTTGCCTGGGGTTAACGCCGTTCAGCGCGAGCCTGTACCTCTGGCCGAGCTCAAACTGGCTCTGCAGTGCGGTGGCTCTGCTGGTAGAGCAGGGCGGTACGACCAATCTGAACGAGGTTTACCTTTACGCGGAACCGGTCGAGGCGGGCAAGGGCCTGGTGTTCATGGATGCTCCCGCTTTCGACCCGGTGGGCGCCACCGCGCAAGTTGCCGGCGGCGCTAATCTTATGGTCTTTACCACCGATCGCGGCTCTGCCTTCGGCTGCAAACCGGCGCCGTCGATCAAACTTTCGGGAAGCACTTCCCTTTAAGAGCGTATGCCGGACGATATGGACATCAACACCGGGACTATCCTCGACGGCACTGAGACAGTGGAGCAGGTTGGTAGGCGGATCTTCGAACGTATTATCGAAGTGGCTTCGGGTGAGTGCTCGAACAGTGAGGCAATGGGTTACGGTGAAGAGGAGTTCTGCCCCTGGGATATGGGCGTAATGCTTTGAAGTGGTTTCAAAATGTACGCTGCCATTTTGTCAGAACCCAGAAAGATTCTGTCCGGGGTAGTTAGATTGGGTGCTCGCTGGCGTGATCTACTGTGGATAATCAGTTGTTGTTTCAGGAGTAGGTTCTCTGCGATGACAGAGCGATCACCGGCAGGTTTGGCCAGCTTGGCCAAGGTGGATAGTAGGTGACACGGCAGGTAAATAAAGTCTTTCATGCTGTCCGAGGGTAGTATCGAGCAGGGAAGTCCACAAGCGCTAACCTTCTGATATCATTGGCGAAGTAACAATTCGCCAGGGACAGGTCTGGCCACCGCCGCGGGCTGCAGCCGCACCACGCCCTACCGGTATTTCAAGAACAAGGCGGATATACTCGCCGCCGTCCGCCAGTCAGGGTTCCAGCGCATGGCCGACGAGGCGGAGCGGGTCGCCCGCAACGAGCCCGACCCGGATCGGCGGCTGATCAAGCTGGCCCGTTCCTACCTGCGGTTCGCGCTTGACACGCCGGATGCCTATCGCGTGATGTACTCGGTGGCGCAGCACGACGAGCAGCGCTACCCTGAACTGGTAAAACAGATCAACCGCGCGCAGCAGCCCATGATGGACGCCGTACACGAGGCTGCAGCGAAGGGCTCAGTCGCTGGCGACCCCGTCAATATCATGCATGTGCTGTGGGCCGGGCTGCACGGGCTGATCTCCCTGCACCTGTCCGACAAGCTGCACCTCGGACGGGACATCGGGGAGTTGTCAGAAGTCATGATCCGCTCACTGGGCCGCGCCGTGGCCACCAAACCCTCATCTCAAGCGGCCGCACGCAGGCTGCAGGAGGCCTTAATACCATGATTGAACCCAGACCACCCAGCATTATGGCGATGGCCGGCGAGAGCCTGACGCCGTTCGAGTTGCCGCGGCTATTGGCCGCATCTCCCGCCCTGGCGCTGCAGTCCCGCGGCAGCGGGCAACCGGTCATGGTGCTACCCGGGCTGGGCGCGAGTAATACGTCAACCGCGCCCATGCGCCGCTACCTGTCGTGGCTGGGCTACGACGTACAGGGCTGGCGATTGGGCCAGAACAGGGGCGATGTCGCCGGCATGCTACCGCGGGTGGTCGAACAGCTCGAAGAGTTCCACGCGGACAGCGGCAGCCGGGTAAATCTCGTGGGGTGGAGCCTGGGCGGTGTGCTGGCAAGGGAGGCAGCCCGCGACAATCCAGCCCTGGTGCGGCAGGTCGTCACCATGGGCAGCCCGGTCGTCGGCGGCCCGAAATATACCAGCCTGGGCCGCATCTACGCGCGGCGCGGCCAGGATGTGGACGCGATAGCAGCTACCGTTGCCGCCCGTGAGAGCACACCGATCAACGTGCCCGTCACGTCCATCTATTCCAGGCGAGACGGCATCGTCGGCTGGCAGGCCAGTATCGATCGGCGCACCCGCGGCGCAGAGAACATCGAGGTGTCCGCCACCCACTTTGGCCTCGGCTTTTCGCCGGCGGTCTATAAAATCCTCGCGCAAAAACTCGCACAGCATTGAGCACGGGCGCCAAACTGCTGGAGCATGGCCCGGGGCGGCCGCTGGCCAATGCCTCCTTCGCGATGCGGCCATAGGGACTGGCGTGTTACGCCCGGTATGATGACGATGTTACGAAAGGCTTGAGTCGGAATCCGTGTCGCAATGGTGGTTAAGCTGCGGGGAAACTAACCGGAACCCGCTATCTCGCCACGATCCTGCTGGAACAGGTTTGCAAGGTGTTCCCGGTTGTAGCGGGTATGGTCTATCAGGGCTTACACATCGTGGTGAGAGAAAATCTCCACTATTCTGCCGGCGTCAGGCTCGCTGGAGCCTTACTTCTGCAGCACAAGATCCGCCGCAGACAGGCTCCCGGCCATCAACTCCCGCACCACGCGCTCTATACCAAGCCGGCGGTACAACTGGACGGTTCATTACATTAATACTTTTCGAGAGTAATCTTGCTCTCCAAAAACCGCAACCATCAACTCTTTGATATCGTTGATGAAATTGCAGTTCGCCAGGGACAGGCACGACCGGGACCTGAATTTCATGATATCGTCCTGGTTCAGCATCTGGCGGAGGTTTGAGCTAAACTTTGATATGTGGGAAGCCGCCGGCTGGCGGACTACCCACCGGGTTGGAAAGCAATCGGGGGAAGGAGTGCAATGGTGGCAGTCGCGTTTTCGAGGATCATCTTCCTGTTCACAGGCGTCCGGCAGCTTATACGGACGAAGTCGCCTGACCTGCATGGGCCGCTGCTACTGCTGCTTATCCTGAGCTTGCCGATACAGGCGCAGGAGAAACAACCCTACATCCTGCTGGTCGCCGACCCGGATATGGAAAGCCCGATATTCCGCCACAGCGTGGTGCTGGTCGCCCCCCAGGATAATGGTTCGGCGCTGGGTGTCATCCTCAACCGCCTCATACCATTTGAGCCAGGCAGCGACTACCAGGGGGACGAGTTGCTGCGCGACGCGGGCCCAATCCACTTTGGCGGACCGGTCAACCCCGCGACACTGATTTTCCTGTTTCGTGCCGACTCCATGCCGGAAGGCTCAGTACACCTGTTCGCCGATGTCTACTTCAGCAGCGACAGGGAACTGCTGGCCGAACAGCTGGAGCGCCCCAGGAAGCAGTCCTTTCTGCAGATGTACGCCGGTTTCGCGGGCTGGGCGCCCGGACAGTTACAGGCGGAAATCAGGCACGGAGGCTGGAGCGTGGTACAGGCGAACACGGAACTGGTATTCGAAAGAGACCGTGACTCGTTATGGCACCAACTCAGCCGGAAGCCGCGCGACAAATCGATCTGAGTGGGCGAGTCACGGCGTTACAATATTGAACAGCCCGCCCTGCTCGCTGAAATAATGTGATAACTCCCTGCCGCCGTTACCATTGACCGCCGAGCTCAACAAGCTGACGATCAAGATCGACCGCCCGCAGCTCTCTCCCGAGGCGATCAAGCAACTGGAGGAGGGTATGAAGAAGGTGGCCGCCGGGCGCGAGTAAACAGCGCCTGACTGGTCATCCACGCGGGCCGCTCTCGAACGGGAGCGGCCCTTGCATTCGCCACCCACAAAAGGGCAAGACACAATGGCTGACATGGAGCAAATAGAACTCACCCGCCACCACGGACAAATCGTCAAGGACGTCGAGCACCTGCTGAAAAAGTATATTCGTATCATGGAGTGGGACGTGCCCGAGGCAGACGAGGGTAAAGCCCGGTCACTGGTCCTCGACGCCCTGCAAGATGCTGTGAAAGAGGTCGAGGCGCAAGTCCGGGAGTAGCCAATGAGAGCTCATCGCAGCCGCGCCAGGCCCCAGGACCTGTCCATTTTCGTCGAGCAGGTCGGATAGAACGGTGGTTTCGTCGTTATCTCAAAACTGATTGATTGTTATATAGTTACGAAATCGCGACCCACAGGTGTCTTCCTCAGCCCTTTGGCTTGAGTTTCAGCAGCCTGCCCTGACTGTTGCGACGCTCATCCTCCAGTACCCAGATAGCGCCCTCGGGGCCCTCGGCAATCGCGCGTATGCGGGATCCCATCGCGTAACGCTCCACTTCGCGGGCGGATTCGCCATCGACTTCGATGCGAACAATAGCCTGTTCACCCAGCGCGGCCGCCAACGCATTGCCGCGCCAGGCGCGGAAAAGTTTGCCTTCCAGGAAGGTCAGATCACCTGGCGAAATGGCCGGATCCCAGCTGATGGCCGGTGCCAGGAATTCCGGCCGCGTACTGTGGTCAGGGATTTCTCGGAGGTCATAGTGATCGCCGTCTGAAACTTCCGGATACCCATAGTTGCCTCCGCGGCGAATCAGATTCAATTCGTCGCCATGTAGCGGGCCCATTTCGAGAACCCACAACTGGCCGTCCAGGTCGAAGTCCATGCCCAGGGGGTTGCGGTGCCCCAGTGACCAGATCTCCGGGTAAACACCGATATCATCCACCAGCGGGTCCTGTGAAAAGTAGTCTGCGAAGGGGTTGTCATCCGGGATTGAACCGTCGTCCATAATCCGCAGCACCTTTCCGGCGTTGGACTGCATGTCTTGGGAAGGTGTAAATTTTTGGCGGTCACCGGAACTGATCCACAGATAGCCGTCGTCATCGAGCAGCAGACGGTGGCCGTAGTGGCCATACCCGACCATCTTGGGGTATTGTCGCCACAAAACTTGCAGGTCGCTGAGCGTCGGGCGCTCGCCGGCCAGGTCCAGGGTGCCGCGGGCCACCGCCGCGCCACGTGTGTCGCCAGTGCCAGCTTCCACATAGCTGATGTAGATACTGCCGTTGTCGCCGAAATCAGGGTGCAGTGCGACGTCTCCGAGGCCGCCCTGGCCACCGTAATCGACATCTGGCATGCCGGCAATGGGTGTTTTTTCACCGTCCCGGGTGACGATACTCAGCACCCCCTTCTTCTCGGTTATCAGCATGCGACCATCGGGCAGGAAGGCGATCGCCCAGGGTTCATCGAAGGCGGCGATCGATTCCACCTCGAAGGGCACGCCCTCCTGTGCGCGCGCAACGAAGGACAATACCAACGTGACCACTGCCAGAATACGTACGCTCATTGTTGGCCCTCTACCTTTTGAAATAACACTGCACTCACTGACGTTTCTCCTGACGCTACACAATAGGCTGGTAGTGTCCTCTAAACCCCAGGTATCCGGGAGCAGCCTCGCCTTATTCAGGCTGCATCGAGGTTACCTTTTTGCAGAAGGATATCGCCGTGTTGTGCCTCCAGCATCCCCTCCACCTGGGGATACTGCTCTGGCTCACAGTCCACAATAATCATTAATTCACCCCGCTCAATCCTGTGGCGATAGTCTTCCACATCCTGGTTCGGGACGCTGACGCCAACCAACGTACTGAACCACGTTCCCAGCGCAGTGCCCAGCGCCGTACCGGCGAGAATTGCGCCGCCTCCCAGTGTCAGGCCGACGGGTGGGACCGTCACCGCGACCATGCTGCCGATCAGTCCCATCGCGCCACCCGTGGCAGCGCCTCGCTTAGCGGCTTCCAAGACGTCACTGCGATGCGTGATATCTGGCTCCGGTAACGGCTCCAACACCACCTCGTCGTTGGCAATGACGTGCAGGTCTTCCTCGGTCACGCCAAACTGTTTCAGATTGGCAATGATCTTCTTAGCGGACTCAAATTCGCGAGCGAAAAAAAAGTAACGCTCTTTCATGCTAACTCCTTTGCTCTGTCTGATTGGGTATGACCTGCAGGCTACCGACTTATGCAACAAGCAGTCGCTTCATAAATGGCTCCGTTCAGCCACTGGCCGCCTGGGCAGCTTCCTGTTCGTTGCGGATGCCCGCAGTTGGTAAAGTGCCTTGTGCAGATTCAAGGTGGGCGCGCACGAACCACTGGAACTGTTCCAGTTGCGCCAAATGACCCGTGAGTAAGTCCTCGGAAACCGGGTCGAGTTGGGCGAGTTGTGCGATGGCGGCACGGTGGTCGCTGTTGGTGCCAGTATACACGACGTCCAGGGCGCCAAGGTGCTCGCTCACACTGGCTTTCCCCAGTGAGTAGTCGTTCCAGGTCCTGCGCTCAACAACAGAGCCCGGCGTGCCCAGCGGCACCCCGCCCAGGCTGGCTATGCGCTCTGCAACGGCGTCGGTCATCTCCCGAACGGCGTCCACCTGGGGGTCTAACATCTCGTGAACGCTAATAAAGTTTGGGCCTACGACATTCCAGTGAATGTGCTTCAATGTGAGCTGCAAATCAATTGTGGCTACCATGCGCTCTCCCAGGATGCCGATAATTTCGTCGGCCTGTGTCGTTTCTATTCCCGGTATTGTGAAATTGGTTACATGGTTACCTGTAGCGGCGTTCATTATTTCCTCCGAACTGGTTATTCAACGTAGAGATGGCGCGTCGAGCGTCATCGATTCTTAAAAGTGTACGACGTTGCGCTGGTTACAGATCAAAGTTTTTTAAGTGGCTGCCAAACTTGACCGGAAGCAGCATCATTGAACATCCGACAAAGCGCATTGCTTGTAGAAAGTGGCAACCACCAACTCTTTGATATCGTTGGTCAAGTAACAATTCGCCAGCCACAGGCCTCGGCGATGGAATAGCCCTGATCCAGCGCCAGGCCGGCAGCCTCTCGCTTGAATTCTGTTGAAAATGATCTGCGTTGTCTTGCCATTGAACACATCTCCGGAGACCGTTTTTACCACCCATGTGGGTGTCCGGTTTTATTAGACCACTAGAGATCGCACTGATATGAGGTGTCTGGGAAACCCGGGGTAGGTCACAGATAGATTTGCCACCTCTGCTGCATCGACCGTATGAAACCGCAACGCGAAGCAGACATAATGACTATACTGGAGCCGGGGTAGGCTTTTTCCTCCAAGCGAATATAAACCAAAAATCACTGTTGAACGCTAGAGATTTGAGGCCGGAAATGACTTTACTTGTAATACGCAAACCACTAAAGACTTTCTACGCCCCTATGTTGATAGCGGTGTCGCTGGGCTCATCGGCAGTCGCCGAACATAGTGACCAATTTCAAGCGAGCAAGTCATTAGCGAAGCCGGATTTCACATTAAGCGCGAACCAGACGCACAGCAAATTTAGCCGCATCATCGAACCGGTAGTTACCGTTCCGTCGGGAAGCATTATCGAGGTTTTTACTCACGAGGCGACCGGTGGGCAGTTTGACCTCGATTCATCTGTAGACGATTTAGGGAAGGTCAACATGGACATGGTCCACACGCTGACCGGGCCTGTATTCGTGGAAGGCGCTGAGCCCGGCGACATACTCGCAATCGAACTGCTTGAAATTGAACCAGCAGACTGGGCTTGGATGGCTATTATTCCGCATGTCGGATTACTGACGAATGATTTTGAAAATACGACGACACTCAAAACCTTTTCACTGAACAACGAACAAGGCTACGTAGACTTCAACGATGACATCCGGGTCCCTCTAAAGCCATTTGCCGGTGTCATGGGTGTTGCTCCCGACACGGACCAAATGCTCAACACGACCCCGCCCCGAGCCAACGGCGGCAACCTCGACGATCCCAGTCTGACGGTGGGGACTACGGTATATTTTCCGGTGTTCGTAGCGGGAGCACTTTTCTCTATCGGCGATACACATGCGGTTCAGGGCCTGGGTGAGGTTTCAGGAACTGCAATGGAAGCGCCAATGCGCATCGTATACAGGATCAGCGCAGTGAAGAACGGTCGCACAATCGAAGAGGTCCAGTACGAGACCAGTAGTTACTATGCGACAACAGGCTTTGCAGAGACTATCGACGAGGCCGCTCGAAAAGCAACTCGCTTCATGGTTGATCACCTCGTCGAAACTCGGGGGCTGTCTCGAGAAGATGCATACATGCTTTGCTCAATTGCGGGTGACCTGCATATAGCCGAAGCGGTCGACTTGCCACACATGTTGGTTACTATGCACATGCAGAAGAGCATTTTCCGGGATCGCGATGAGAAGTGAGGAGATGACTGTCAAACGGCTGCTCCTGGCAGATACTGTTGCAAAACTCTGGTCGGTTCCGGCAGGTATCTGTGACGGTCAAAATTTCGTGCGCAGAGTGGCGCAAAACGGTCGTTTCAAGCCCCCACAACTAAACCGCCAGGTTATTTACTGACCATAGTGTGAGTTGGGTCACAGATTAACCCAGCGTGAGTTGAAAATTGTTTACAATACTGACACAACATTCGCGGGCGTC
Organism: uncultured Gammaproteobacteria bacterium; assembly: GCA_963765545.1. Taxonomy (GTDB): domain Bacteria; phylum Pseudomonadota; class Gammaproteobacteria; order Pseudomonadales; family Halieaceae; genus JARRPM01. Next base: position 702,306 of record CAVXWW010000009.1, read on the forward strand.
TGAGCGATGGATCGGTCAGATAGGGGCAAGACGCCCCGCGCCCACCTTCTCTCCCGCTGCGGCGAGTCTATTACTGCCCGAAATGGAAGTTCCTTAGTATCGCTCGACGCGAACCGGGCATCTATCCCCGTGATGGTGCGTTGTGTCAGGTCCGGTCAGGCAGTCATCGCAAGGGCGAGGTGTGTCCTTCTGCACACCCCGTGCCCCGACCGGTTTTTAGACCTGTTACTAAAAAGGCACAACCTTGTTTGCGCAAGGCCCTTTCTGGCCCTGGCCCACTTCAAATTCCACGGCCTGGCCGTCGTTTAGCGTTGCATAGGCTCCGCCGCTTTGAATTTCTGAATGGTGGACGAAAAGGTCCTTGCCGCCATCCTCTGGAGGTGAGGAAAATCGGAGTCCAGTGTTGAGCAGTCATATACCTTATGCCATCGTGATAACTAGCTTTGGCGTAGTAGTCGGGTTGCGATTTGCCTCGGGTAGAAGCTCACCAGAAAAATACGCTTCAGAATATACTCCAGGCAGAAAGTCATCTTTAATTCGAAGAGTGAAACCTGCATATTGATCGCCATTCGTGGCCAGTGTCCTGATAAAATCGCTGACGTCGAGGTCCAGACAGGTATCTGGAGAGGGCGTGAATTCGCTTAAGAGCTTGGTGCTCAGCATATCCGAGGGCGTGACGACACCATCACCGATATAACCCAGCAACTCACAGTCAGGTGGCGGTGTGCCGGTTTGGTTTAAGTCCCGGGATTGTGAAAAATGCAATCGCAAATATGCCGAAGAAACTGGACGTCTTTGTATCGCAGAAATATCGTATTCCAGTGCAGTGCGCGCCCGTTTTGAAAGCTGTGTGAAGGAGTTGGCACGGTTATCGGCATAGTAGAAATAGTCGGGCCCACCGCATCCGCTGTCAAAGCGGCCATTACTGTCACTGCCCGCATCAAAACAAAATCGTCCGTCGGTCAGCTCCAGGGTCAGTGTGCGGTCCATCGTCTCAATCACGACTATCTGGCATGACTTTCGGGACGCGCAAACATCGAGGTATGTCGTGTATGGTTCCTCACCCTGATGGCGAACGACGCGATTTTCGCGAGCAAGAAACCAACAGAAACCCGCACCCTCATCAGTAGGCGGATCGGTACAAACATGTCGAGCCCTCGCAAACGATATCTATAGAAAAAATGCAAGCAAAATACAGGCCACCCCAGCAAATTCAGCCGGTCTGGGGTCCTGCCATTGAAAAGGTATGAGAGGATGTAAAGTATTCTGACAGGAGAGTCTATCCGGAGCGATCTGAACGGCGGCTTCCCGATCAAGCCGCCATCGCCTGGATCAGGGTAAAGGTCGCCGGGGTATAGTTAAAGCGATAACCGCAACCCTGAAAAAGCATCAGCCGCATTGACTAAAATTGACAGGCCACAACTTTTAACTATTAGCCATGGTAATGGTGATTTACCAGGCTGCCACCAGGTCATACCAGCGGCTACGTATAAATACACCCAGGAGAGCGATCATAGCGTAGTGGCCGACAAAGACCAGGTAGAAGGGTTCTGGGATGCGGCCGTCGCGTTGTCCGCTGACTAGCAGGTCCAGCAGGCACATGACCACAAAGCTTATAAGAAACCAGCTGCGGTTTTGTTCGAAAACCTCGCGGTAGTTAGCGTCATCGCGCAAGTTCGGCGGATATAGGATTACGGCGAGCATATACATCCCCCTGTGTCAGGTCCGCTGGTTCGGCAGGTACGACAAGTTGTTTGTCTTTTGTGGAGATGAGGTCTTACAGGTTTCCCGAGGGCCGTGTCTGCGCGAAGAAGCGGCAATAGCTACCCTTCTGATATTATTGATGAAAAAAGAATTCGCCATGCACAGGTTCATTGCACTATTAGCCAAAGAGTCAGCCGCAGATCGGATTTGATCTGCGTCAACCAACAGCAGATTGCCACCGCCATTACGTGTTCAAAATGCTAATGAGGTCAATTTCTGGACTATAGTGAACGAGGTGGTTTGTCTTTTGGGGAAGTCGATGACAACATACAATGCATTGGGCTATCTGCTGATTGTGCTTCATGTATTCGTTGGTGGCCTGATGAGTCCTGCCGGATGGGGGTTTTTGGGCGGTTCGATCGGAGCTTTCGTGTACCTCCTCTTTGTATGGTTTCTCGCCGGGATCTACCTGACTGATGTCATTCACATGGGGGTTGCGCATCGAGCACTTGAGTTTAAACCTGCCTTCACCAAATTTGTAACTGTTCTCTTCAACACAGTGGGTATTTATATCAACCCGACATCCTGGGTTAATCGGCATCGTCATCATCACACTTTCTCCGACCATCCGGGTGATCCCAATAAACTGGCTGAGGATGGATTCTGGAAAACTCTGTATCTATGCTTTCTTCCTTATAGTTGTGGTTCAAATCTTGCGCATGACGCCATTCTCCAGAGTCCATCCATACGGCTGGTCTCCACACCTTTCTATGCTATATTTTCGCAGTTTTCCACTTTTGGCCTGTTGTGGCTAATTGTGAGGGACTGGAAATACGCGCTGGCCTTATGGCTTGGTGTCCGGGTCATTGCCTTCTGGGTCAATATGATCCAGAACTACTGGTCACATGATCGGCGTTTTGGCTCCAGGAACTATCCCGACAGCGATGACAATGCGATGAATCTGTGTGAATGGTTTCCGGTAACCGCTACCTTCAGTGCTTGCTTGCAGAATAATCACCACCATTGTCCGAGTTTTCTCAGAACCAGTCATGATCCCGAGCAATACGATTTTGGATTGATCACCGTTCGCTGGCTCAAGAAGCTAGGACTGGTAAAAGCTACTCGTACTGGAGCAACGGTGCCCACAGGTGTGGCCTTGGATAATATAGGTTTCTAGTGATTGGGCGACGGTGCGATTACGCGTAAGGCACGTGGCAGAATTTCAACTTCGATCGGTAGTTTCCCTGCAAGTTCGCCGTCGCACTGAAAATACTGGCCAGCTCCTTTAGTGATCGAGATGAAACCTTTTCGCCAGCGTTCGACTGCCCAATGTTTGTCTATTCTGCCGTTATAAAGATATAGCAGGCTAGTCAGAAGCTGTGAAAAACTGAGTTCATTGATAAGTAGCACCTCAAACAGGCCGTCATCTGCTATAGCGTCTGGCGCAAAACGCATGCCGGCTCCGGCGAACTTTCCAATACAAATTTCGAGCAATAAAGCCTGGCAATCATGGTGTTGCCCCTCCAAATCCAAATGAAGAGCTGCAGCCGTGTATTCGTGCGCACACTTCAGCACATACAGTAAATATCTCAAGCGACTACCGCGTGGAGCGTCCATTCTTTCAATCATATAACTGTCGAATCCGGTGCCGCAGCAGTTAAGGAAGTAGCGACTTCTGGCCTTGCCGGAATCATCTACAAAATTAGCCTTACCGATATCCTGCAGCGCGCTGGAACCTGATTGTAGTAGTCTCAGGAAGTTTTCCGGCGCTGGAGAAAAACCGTAGTAACTGGCCCAGTCGTTGCCTGTGCCCCACGGAATGACACCGAGCGTGAAGCTCACAGAATCCTGCAAGGATTCTGGGTGAAGGCCGTTCAATACCTCATTGGCGGTGCCATCGCCACCCACCACCACAAAGTTGGTATATCCTGCCTCAAGGGCGGCCTTGGCCAGATCAACGCTATGTCCCTTGTGTTCGCTTACGTAACAACTGTGTGAGATGTGTGCATCGTTCAGGCGCTGTTGAAGTTCAGGCCACCTGCGACCCGCAGCGCCGCCGCCAGCGGCAGGGTTCAAGATAAAACAGTAATCAATATCCGGCATTTCTGTGTCGCCATCAAAGTCCGATTTCGGTACCGATAGTTTTTCATGACATTTCTGAAACCAGCATTGCCGGGATCATATTTCAGGGCCACTAATTACAGCCGGTTCTTCCTCACGCGTTTACCGATGAGGTTCTACCTGTACACTCCTCGCATTGTTGCAGGTAACATGTCAGCAATACTGTGCATCAAACGATCAGTTAGTTCGCAAACCGTTTCCTCTTCCCGGTGATATAGTGGTTTACCGACTTTAACGGTAATGGCGGTTCTTCGGAGAAATTTTTCAAACATTCGGTTTGTCCCAACAATTGCTACTGGCACGATAGGGGCGTTGCCCTTGATGGCCAAATACGCGGGGCCATTTTTGCCCCTTTCCATAGTTTTTGTTCTGCTACGTTCACCTTCGGGGTAGACACCAAGAATACTCCCATTCGACAAGACCTTGAGAGCATGTTTCAACGCCCAACGATCGAATTTGTGCCGATTTATCGGAAATGCGCCCAGGTGCCGACAGATATAGCTCGAAACCGGGTTCGCAAAAATATCAGCCTTCGCCATAAAAAGAACAGGTTTCGGCATTATATGAAACAGCAGAAATGAATCTACCTGCTCCAGATGGTTGGACGAAAGTATAAAGCCCTGCTCTGGGGGTAGATTCTCTAGCCCGATCACCTTCAAGCGTATAAAAAGGAATACATAAATTGCAAAAAAGAAAAACCAAACACGACTCACTATCGTCTCGTGCGAAAAATATTCTGTCTGGTGTCTCACATCTTGATTCATGAAAATCTCGTCCCTGCGAGATCGTAATTCAGGTAGTAGTTGTATGCAGTCAGTCTATAATAGTGCCGAAGATGGTACTGACAAGTTAACTCACCCAAATTGGTAGAATCGGTGGAGGGCCTGCCCCGCCCCGCTTTATCGGGCATGAACACATATAGGTGAGGGAGCGGGGGATGCGGAAGTTCAAATCGATGAGACAGGCACAGCGGTTCTTGGGTGACCATGCGGCGGTTAGCAAATAGTTCAATCTTGGCAGGCACCTGGTACGGGCTCAGCACTATAGAGACTTGAGGGTTAGTGCGTTCGCAGAATGGAGTAGGGCGGTTGCCTGAAAGCATAGGCTCAATTATTCAGGCCTCGAGAAGTTAAGTTGTCAAAACCCATCGGATCACTCTGCGCGCAGCGCCTCCACCGGGTCCAGCTGTGCCGCGCGTCGCGCCGGCAGGACGCCGGCCAGGACCCCGATGCTGACGGCGATAGATTCTGCAAGCAAAACATAGAAGAGTGAGGTGTGGACCGGCAGCGCCGGCACAAGCAGCCGCAGCAGCTGTCCGAGGCCCGTCCCAAGGAGGAGCCCGGCAAGTCCGCCCACAGCTGCCAGCACGATGGCCTCGCCGAGAAAGAGCGACAGCACCTGTGACTGGCGCGCGCCGAGTGCCCGCAGCAAACCGATCTCGTTGGTGCGTTCGTTCACGGCAATGGTCATGATGGTAACGATACCGATCGCGCCGACCAGCAGGGAGATCCCACCGATGGAGGCGACCGCGAAGGTGAGCACTTCCAGAACGCCCCCGAGCACGTCCAGCATCTGCTGCTGCGTGGTAATAGTCACGTCGTCCCGGCCGTGGCGGGCGATGAGCACGCGACGAATGCCGGCGACCACGTGCGCGACCGGCGTGTCCTCTTCATACATGACGTCGATTTCGACGAGCCCGTCGACGTTGAAAAGGTTCATGGCCCGTGCGGCAGGGATGTAAACCGTATCGTCGAGATCGAATCCCAGCACCGTACCTTTGGATTCCATGACGCCAACGACACGGAAGCGGCTCCCGGCGATAGTGATCAACTGACCGAGCGGGTTGTCGTCCCTGAAGAGCTCGCTGCGCATCTTGCTGCCCAGAACGGCAAAGGCGCGCGGCGCCGTGGGATTGTCCTCGGGAAGAAAGCGGCCGATACGCACGTCCATCCTGAAGGCTTTGGGCATCGCCGGCCCGGCACCGTAGACGGTGGCGCGGCGACGGAGGTTGCCGTACTCGACTTCCGCATTACCCTGCACGAAGGGCACCACTGCCCGGGCACCGGGTAGCTGCTCAAGCGCCATGGCGTCCTCGATGGTTAGCGGACGCTCCGTGCCGAATACGCCCACGCTGGTTCCCGCGGTCGTCGCCTTGCCGGGGTTTATGGCCACGATGGTGGTGCCGAACTGCGTGAACTGTGCCATTACGAACTGTTGCAGGCCTTCGCCGATCGAGGTCAGCAGCACGACGGCTGCGATACCCACGGCGATGCCAAGCGCCGTCAGCAGGCTGCGCCCGCGGTGCGCGATGAGGGAACTGCTCGTGAGGTTGATGAAGTCTCTTGTTTTCATTACCGCTACCTTCGCGACAGGGCCAGCACGGGATCCAGTGCGGCGGCTTTGCGTGCTGGCAGGAGGCTGAATAGAAGTCCCGTCAGCATGGCGACCGCCACGACCAGGACAATCACCCAGGACGGCGCATAGGCCGGCAGGATCGGCAGCGCAAGGCGAATCGCCAGCGCCCCCGCCTGCCCTAGGGCCAGGCCCAGCATTGCCCCCAGCAATGACAGCAAAGCGGCCTCGGCGAGGATGAGCAGCAGAATCTGGCGAGGCGTTGCTCCAATCGCCTTGAGCAGGCCGATTTCAGCGGTGCGCTCGGATATGGCCACGAGCATCACGTTCATGATAAGAATACCCGCCACGGCCAGACTGATGGCCGCGATGCCGCCAACGGCCAGCGTCAGTGCTCCGAGGATATCATCGAAGGTCGACAGCACCGCGTCCTGGGTCACCACGGTCACGTCTTTTTCTCCCTGATGGCGCGCCTGGATCGTTTCCTCCACGAAGCTCCGCACCGGCTCTATGACATCCCGGCTTCGCGCCTCGATAAGAATGCGAAATAGCGATTGGGTATTCAGCAGCTGCTGCGCCGCGGCGACGGGGATGATGATGACCTCCGCGGTATCGACGCCGATAGAGCGGCCCTGGGATTCCAATATCCCGATGACACGAAAGCGTCGGTCAGCGATCCGTATCCACTGGCCAAGCACTGGCTCCAACCCGAACAACTCGTCGCGTATCTTGCCGCCAATGACGGCGACAGGCAGGGGGCGATCGACGTCGAACTGCGGCAGGAAGCTGCCCTGGGCCATCTGCCAGTGCCGGATAGTCAGCAGCTCGCTGGTCGATCCGAGCATGACTACATCCCGCGAACGAGGACCGTGGCTGACGGATACGGAGCCAACGTTCAGCGGCGCGACGCGCCGTACCATGCCGCTGCGGGTCAGTGCCCGGGAGTCGTCAAGCGTGAGATCTCTGGGGGTTTCGCCAAACATGGCACCGGGACTGATCCCCGCAGTCTCGGAGCGGCCGGGAAGCACGATCACCAGGTTGGTGCCGAGGGAGGAGAACTCGCCGGTAATATAGCCGCGCGCGCCCTCGCCCAGGGCGGTGAGGACCACGACCGAACCCACGCCGATTGCCATGGCGATCAGCATCAGCAGGGTGCGGGCCGGGTAGCCGGCGAGCGCGCGCCAGGAAAAGCGCGCGACATCCGGGCTATGCAGAGCCATCTTGCGTATCCCCTCCGTCATAGTCGAGGCGGCCGTCTATCATGCGCAGCTGGCGTGCCGCGCGCTGGCCCATGGCGGGGTCGTGGGTGACCATGATGAGGGTGAGCCCCCTGTCGACCAGCTCCTCTAGTATGGCGATGACGTCGCCGCCCGATTTATGATCGAGGTTGCCAGTGGGTTCATCGGCGAGGAGCACCTGCGGTTCCATGATCGTCGCCCTGGCGATCGCGACGCGTTGGCGCTGACCGCCGGACAGCTGCTCCGGCTTGTGGTGCCCACGATCTTGAATACCCAGAGCTGCCAGCGCCGATCTGACACGCGGCTGCCTTTCCTCCGACGGCATACCGGCGAGGACGAGCGGCAGCTCGATGTTTTCGGCAGCCGTCAGCCGAGGCACGAGGTGGAACATCTGGAAAACGAAGCCAATATTCCGGTTGCGGACATGGGCCTGCTCGACGTCGCTCAGGCCGGTGACGTCCTGGCCGTCGAGGCGATAGCTGCCCGCAGTGGGACGGTCGAGAAGGCCGATGAGGTTCAGGAGCGTTGACTTGCCGGAGCCCGATGGACCCATGATCGACACATATTCCCCGGCGTCTATCTGCAAGGTGACGTCGTCCAGAGCCTTGACCAGCTGGTCACCGACCTGGAAATGGCGATCGATGTGTTGGAGATCAATCATCGCGATCGCGTTGCGCAGTGGCCCGCACCGGCGCGCCCGCCTTGAGACCCTCGCGATCGATGGAGGTGACGAGCTTCTCACCCGCCTGCAGGCCCGCCGTGACCTCTGTCCAGGCCCAGTTCCGCAGACCGACCTCGATCGTTCTCTCCTCCAGGTAATCGTCCTCGCCCACGACGAACACCCGCTGACCCTCGCTCACCGCCTGCGTGGGGATGCGCAGCACGTCGCGGTGCTGGTTGAGTATGACCTCGATATCCGCGCTGTAGCCCGGCAGCATGCAGCCGCAGTCATCCTGGTCTGAGAACTCAACTTCCACGTCAACGGTGCGCGCCTGCTTCTCCAGGTCGAGAACATAAGGGGCCACACGCCTTACACGCCCCACGAACAGCCGGTCGGGGAATGCGTCCAGGGAAATATTGGCCGCCATACCGATGCGGATTTCCGGGGCGTCGACTTCGTCGATCGGCGCCGATACATACAGGCAGCTGATATCCATGAGGTCCACGGCCGGCGGTGTGGGAATGCCCACCGGCGAGGGCGTGACAAACTCGCCGACCTCCCCGTTGACTTCCGCCACCACCCCGGAAAACGGGGCCCGCAGGCGGGTCTGGTCAAGCGCCGCCTCGGCCACCTCCAGCCGGGCCCTGCTGACCTCAACAGAGGACAGTGCGGCATTGCATGCCGCGTTCTGGGCCAGGGCTTCGCTCTTCGCCTTGTCGACGGCTTCCTCCGAGGCAAGATCCTTGGCGCTGAGCTTGCCCTGTCGCTGGGACTCGCGCTTGGCGAGCTGCGCCACGATGCAGGCCTGCTCCCACTTTGCCTCCGTTGCCCGCACCTCACTTTGAGCAAGCTTTACCTGCGCGAGGAGATCATCGTTCCAGAATTCCATGAGAATCTGGTTCGTATCGACAAGGTCACCCTCACTCACCGGCATTACGGCGATTTGGCCACCCAGACGTGGCGAGATGCCTGCCCGGCGACAGGCCTCGATGGTCCCCGCCTTGGTATTGGCGACCGTATCCTGGACACTGCCTTTTGCGACGACCTCGACCCGCACATCGATGGGGTCCGGGCGACCAAACCACCAGACGCAGAGACCCAGCACTACCGCTACGGCGAGGATCGAAATAATGAGTCCGGTTCTATCGCGCTTCATATGGTCACTCGCTTCAGCCTTCCTTACAAATCACAGTCTGGACACATAGGCCTGAACCCGCTGTGAAACAGATCAAGAAAAGCGGAGTTTACCGAATGTGCCGGTTAGGGGAGTACTAAATGAGCTGTCCATGGCGAATTCGTGTTTCAAGCTGCTTCCGGCAATTGGAACAGACCGCGACACTGCCGCTTCCATCGATATCGAATAACGAGGGTTGCGCTGTTTCATCCCGAGGGTAGCATTGATAACTTCCTTTGATGGTCCCTTTGGCCCTGGCTTCTTGCCTCCTCCTGGTGAATAGAGCAGACGATACTTACGTTTCTTCAATGCGTTGTGAAAACGGAGCACGGTAGACGGCTTGATGATGATCGACGACCTGGCCAGTCGCCGTGGGTTCAGGAGGAGCGATAGGAAGCCGAGAACGGTGCGATCCCCGGTGGTGAGATTCGGTGCGCGGTGGCGGAACCTGCTGTGAATGATCAGTTGCTGTGTAAAAAGCAGATTGTCAGCGATGACCGAGCGGCTGCCACCGGGTTGGATCAGCTTGACGATGGTGGTGAGCAACTGAAAAAGTAGGAATATGGCGTCTTTCATGCCAGCCGGGAGTAGTAGAGGCCCCGCTGGGCAACAACTATCAAGTCTCTGATATCATTGACAAATTAACATTTCGCCACCCACAGCAGTCATTGCGCCTTTCTTTTCCTCTCCAGGCGCTTGTTGGTGCGCGCCACAATCCGTCGAATGTCTCTCTTGTGTCTGGTAGTCAATTTGCTGATACCCGCGTATTCCATGTAATAGCGCAATCGCTGCGTTCGGGATAAATGGCCGGGCGCCAGTTTATCCAGGTGCGCCAGATCCTTCCGGATACGAACTTTCAAAAAGGGCGGATACCAGCGGCGGCCTCGTGGACAGTCGAAGAAGTAGACTTCACGGCTGGATGGATTAACCAGGATATTGCGCCAGTTCAAATCGTTGTGCGCAAAACGCTTTCGATGCAAACGGCGTGTGTAGTCCATAATCCGGATGAAAACAGCGTCTGCCCAATCCCTGTTCGAAAGTAACCCGGGCATTGTGGCGGACAATTCTTCCAGGTCGATTGCGTCTTCAACCTCAGCGGTAACCAGGGCTCCTCCTTCATACCTGAGGAACGCACGCGATTCTCCATACGCCAGTATGATGGGTGTTCTGATACCGAGCTCGCTGAAGAACTGGAGATTTCTCCATTCGGTCTTTATGCGACTCGACACCAGTTTCGCCGCCAGCCCATCAGACAGAGACCAGCAGCATTTGATATAGACCACCTGACCGACGAGTTCTATTCTCAGCACGTAGCCATGTGGTCCCCGGCTGACCTCCTCGCCGGTTGCGGCGAGCGTGGACTTCAGGGAGCAGACCAAGGGTCTGTTCTGCTCGTTCACATGCTCGCCGTCGACATGCCAGGCATTCACCACAAGCACGGCCTCGGTCGATTCTGACAGCTAACAGGCATGGTTCTCGGCCGTTGAGACAACCCTGCAGCGCGCCGTGAATGACGATCTATCGGTCCGCCTGGTCGACGACACCTCCACTAAGCCTGCGCACTCTTCAGTCGCGAACATAACTCGAAACAACTCCAATTATGAGTCAGTACCCATAGTCGGGCGCTCGGCTCTTCATCATTAACGGGGGACACCGGCATTCATTAAGCTGATTTTTCGAAGAACGTTTAATGGAGAAAATACCGATGTCCCACGCAGGAATGATTATAGGCATACCTGGGCTTGAAGTTGTACGGGTAAAGCGCAGCCGGGCGTGTCCCGACACTGACCCAGGATATCGCCATCTGCCACCTCTACGCCCTGAGGTGCACCGCCAGTTCTCCACTGAGGCTACCCATGATCCACCCAGGGTCTGCCGAGACGTGGCCACTCTGGAGCACTCTGGTTACCCCTCGAGACAAGTTGGGAACGTTTCGTGAGTCGGCATTTATGGATACCCCCTCGGAATTCGAGGGCAAACATCTGAGGAAAGCAGGCTCAAAGGGAGAATGCCTATCAAGCAACAAGCCCCAGTTACGCCCGACAAACCTGACGCACCCTAAGTCAAGTCATAACCCGCAAGGCCGTTGAGTACCGACTTGAAAAACGACCCGGTTAACGGTTTGTCGACGAATTCGCACAGCTCACCGACAGGTCGCCGCAACTCGTCGCATAGCCACTTTGTCTCAGCCGAATAACGCCTAGATTACTTCCCAAAGCCGATACAGATGCCAGTGAGTTTGGCCGCAAATCGGCAATTCGAACGTCACAGACAAGGTAGGGAGATATCATCATGAAAAATTCCATATTCAATAGCTTTATTGCAGCCGCAGCATTCAGCCTCGCGTTTGGGCTCCCAAATCATGTGGCCGCCGAACAGAACTCGGAACAGGCAGCGGCTGCCCCCTGTGTCAGGCTAGTTGTCGCGTCTAATTTGTATCAATATTCGTGGGGCGCTCAGGAATAAACAATGAAACATTATTCAGTAGAGCGGAAGGATGCAGTGATCAAACGGATGATGCCACCGGAGAACATACCAGTGCCCGTGCTGGTTGAGGAAACAGGCATCTCAAAGGTAACCTTGGCGATACACTACCGGATCGTCACGCGGTGAATCGGACCCGAGATAAAAAGCCGGTATCGCATGTTGTCTTGCCTTCGATGGCGAGGTCTACCAGCAGCTCGCCCAGCACCGGGGCAAACTTGAAGCCATGACCTGACAGGCCGGCTGCATACGCGACGCGATCACAGCCCGGATAGGTATCCACAATAAAATGCTCATCCGGGGTCCTGGTGTAGAAGCAGGTCTTGTGTTCGAGTCGTTCAGCGTGCACTCCGGGCAGATGCTCTGCAACGAAAGCGGCAACCCGCTCATCGTCCAGCGGATCCGGCTCTTTCGAGGCGTTGAGAGGGTCCTCGACCACCTCGCCGCCGCTGTGCTCGGCCAGCTTGAGCCGGCCGTCCCGGGCGGGAAACCCGTAGAACTGCCCGTGGGAGAGCTCGAAAAAGAACCCGCTGCGGTAACGCTCGTCGTCACAACGGAACCAGTGCAGGTGCTTGCGGACCACGGTGAGCGGCAGTGCCAGATCCGGCAGCAGGTCGCCATTCCACGCGCCGCCGGCGATGACCACCGCTCCGGCACGGTAGCGCCCCGTAGCGGTGTCCACGCTGACAGTGTCACCATCCTGCTGCCAGCCAGTGACAGTTTCACCCGAGCGGTGTTCTGCGCCAATGGCTATCGCCCGGTCAAGGTGCAGCTGCACGCAGCGCTCGACCGGCAGCCAGCCGGCATCGGCTTCAAACAGGGCTGAGGCACCGCTGGGCAGGGTGTACTGCGGTACGTCAGCGGAATCCGCCACCTCGACATTCAGCCTGTACGCGTGCGCCGAGGCCAGCACGCCACGGATAATGGCTCCGTCCGCCTGCCCCGTGTAGAGCACGCCGCAGCGGTTCAGCAGGGTGGGATCCAGTTCATCCCAGAGCTGGTAGCTCCGACGCAGCAGCGGCACATAATCCGGGTGTTCGAAGTAGGACAGGCGGATCAGCCGCGATTCCCCGTGCGAGCTGCCGCGATCGTGTGCCGGTGGGAACCGGTCCAGCCCCAGGCACTTTAGTCCGCGTTTGGCACCATGGAAGAGCGCGGCACTGCCGATGCCGCCTGTACCCAGTACGATGAGGTCGTATTGTGCCATGCGCTACTCCAATACCGCCGAAGCGTTTTTTAGCAAACGCTGCGCCCGCTTCATCTATCAGACTTGTAGAGCTTGCCTGACAGCGCTGTGCCCCAGACAGGGATGTCCTTGATCTTCGTGGGATCGACCTTGTAGGGATCCTCCTCGAGGATGGCAAAGTCGGCGAACTTGCCCGGTTCCAGGCTGCCCACCTTGTCTTCCATGCCGAGTATGTAGGCGGCATCTATCGTCACCGCGCGCAAGGCGCGATCAACACCGATGCGCTCGCCCGGCGCCATCACTGTCTTGCCGTCCTCCGCAAAGCGGTTAACGGCGGTCCACACGCCGAGAAGGGGCTCCATCGGCACCACGACCTGGGGGTAGTCCGAGTGAATCCCGAAAATGACCTCCTCCCGCTCCAGTGAGCCGAGTCGTGCGAAAGCCTCCGAGCGATCCGGCCCATAGGCGTGGTTGCTGTGCAGCTGGCTGCGGAAGTTGACAAAATAGACATTCACGCTGGCAAGGCCGCCGAGCGCTTTAAGGCGGCGCGCCTGCATCGGCGTGCTGATGGTGTAATGCTCGATTGTGAAGCGGTGATCGAACCGGGGCTTCATCGCCTGCAGGTCCGCCAGCGGGCCCAGGCACGCATCGATCGCCCGGTCGCCGTTAGCGTGGCAGTGGATCTGAACGCCCGCCTCCCACCAGGGTGCCATGCGATCAGCCATCTGATCCCAGGGCACATCGTTAGGATGACCGTTGGAACCGTCGAGATAACCCGGAAACCCGACCATCGTCGACATCAGGGGCAGCGATCCATCGGTGAGGAATTTGATGCCGTCCACAAACAGTTTGTCGCCATTACTCTCCGTCAGCTTCCGGTATGCCTCAACTGCGCCCTCACCGTACTTATGCTTGAGCACGCTTTCCATAGGTACCAGCCGCAGGCGAACTGAGAATGTTGGATCGTTGACCGCGGCCACCGAATCCTGCCATTCCTGCCTAAGATCGATGGCGCCGTAAGTCATTTCGGAGGTGGTGGTCACACCCGCTGCCCTGGCAACTTCTCCCATAAACTTTAGCCCCCCGGCGCCACCGAGTTCCATGACTTTGTCGAACACGGGGCCTAGCGCTGCCTGCACGGCCAACACTTCAATGAAAACACCGGTCAGGCCGCCATCCGGGTTTTTCTCGACACCGTGAATATCCGTATCCGGGCCGAGGCCGGTTGTCTCGAGTATCTTGAGTGCGGGCGTGTTCAAGTAGGCGAAATGGGGCGCAAAGGAGATAATCCAGATCGGACGTGTCGTACTGATCTTGTCCAGAATCTCACGATTCAAGGTTCCGCCCTGCTGAGCTCGATCGTACCCGTAGGCGATGATTGGTTTGCTTGGGTCAGTTTCTTCCCGGTCAATCTGGCGCAGGCGCTCGATAACCTCATCATAGGTTTTCAGCGAGGTATACACGCCGCCGGCCGGGTTGGGCGCATCAATCGGACCGATATAACTCAGCCCCAGGAAACCCGCCGAGATCCAGAAATGTGAGTGGGGCTCAATGAACCCCGGCATGACGATCATGTCCTTCAGACTTTCGTCTACCGTGTGCTCGTAACGCGACAGCCAGGGCTGCATCGACTCCAGGGTGCCGGTAGACAACACCTTGCCGTCCAGCACGGCAATAGCCGTGGCCTCGGGCCGGCCGGGATCCATCGTGTGGATCTTCCTGGCCGTGTAGACCGTAATCGGCGCTCCTTCCCCTTTTAGTGCGCTTGCCCACGCAGGATGATCGGGAGAGGGCGCGGTGCTCGCACCCGCCGTTATCACTATCGCGCTTATACTCATTGCACCTACGAAGCGCGCGTAAAAACTTTTGCGCCAGTTCTTCATCTCGCTGCTCCCATCTAGTCCGCACTCAATTTCGCGAAGGGGGGCGGGATGGTCCACTCGCCCTCGAGAATCTCCCGCCCCGGTTTATACGGCCGTATGGCGCTGTTCCGCCCGGAGATCACGGGGACGCAGTTCACCCAGCCGTCCTCGCAGCCGCCGAAACGAATCGTGATAAAGCCGCCCGTGCTCGCCTCCAGGTAACCGTTGGCATTATAGACGGTGATCGACCGGAAGGCGTCCTCCAGCGCAAGCATAGTCCGAATAAACGCTACCTTCCTCAAACTGAGCAACCAACCTTACCTATCGCCATGCACAGTGAGCATATCTATCCAAATACTAATCCCGGTTACACCCGACGAACCTGGCGCACCCGACGCTAAATGATGCACCGCAAGGCCTTGTGGCTGGTGATCTGGCTTCGGGCTTCTGAATGACCCTTATCTGGCCGAGACGTGCCGTATGGGCCAACCGCTGGTGAATAGTAAATTTCAACACAAAGCCTATTTGCGTGTGTCGCGATCACTCGGCCGACAACAAAATGTCATGTTCGTTACATCCAGCTAAGAGCGGAAGCGATTATCTTTGTTGCGTCTTCCTGTGCACACTCACCATGAGCGATCAGCAGCCGTTCAGCCTTCCAGCCCAATACCCTATTGCGTGCAGCGCGGGCTGGTAGCCGTCGGAGGAAACTGGCGCGCCACTCGCGAGGTGTGCTCCCATGTTCACCCACCAGGCCGTCGAGTTTCATCAACATCCCCTTCCATCCCGACATTCTCGATTTGGGGTGACGCTGGATAAGATCGCAGATAATTGCAGTCTGGGACGCACGGTGAAAGAATGCGACCTCCTCCATTGCGACTGAGCCGTGAAAGATAAGTTGGTCGATGTCAGCCTTCCATCCCGGGTCTGCTTTGTCACCGAGTTCAGCATGAAAGTGAAGGTCGGTTCTCTTCCGGGCGAGACCAGGTGGCGCATATAGGAGGGCACCCGGCCATTGGTCAACCCAATCGGAAAGGAACAGATGGTGGATTTTGTTCGGCGAAACAATGTAGCGCACCGGCCCGATGGCTTTCACTGCATTGACCAGTTCCTCTGTCAATGCTATCGGCGACCACACCCACGCACTGCCATCTGAGAGCCGTGCTATTGCCATGCGGGTCGGGTAGGGGAAACCAAAAAACGAGACGATTGGTCCTTCGGCTATGTAAAGAGACGGTCCGAATACTTGCAGCATAAACACAATATAACAGAGCATAGGTATAATCGCAGTTGGAGCCGGTCTTGGCACCTTTCAGACATGCTGAGAGGGTTTCCAGGGCAGCCTGAATGGCGGCTTTCGGGTGGGAAGGAGACAAGATCGCCCGATCTGCTCTTTGGCGGCTAACGACGCGGAAGGGACATGGGCTGCCTGATGAAAATGAGCTACTCCAGCGCAAACGCTATGCCCGCTATCACCTGCGATCGCACCTCTTTCGCGCCATTTGCATACGGCCTCAAACCGAGAGAGATGAACCGGAGATTTGCACATACTCCATATTAGCGCACGGTTTGCGAGGTAATCGGGCAAGCACCCTAGTACTTCATTTTTTTCATGAGGCGTAGCATTGTAGAAATTTCACAAAACTACGTTGGACTTATCCTTGAGTTGGTTTACTCTTTAATGCGTGATTTTTAGTGTTAGAGCGAATCGACCAGCAGCATCGCGACAACAACCACCGCCGGGAGATAACCTAATGAAAAACCTGACTGTTTCGCTTTTACTCGCCTTTGTGGCCATCAACTGGTTAAGTGCTCCAGCCGCGTTAGCACAAGGTAAATACAAATGTGAAGAGACCTCCACACCTCTAATTTCGTTTGTCGAATTTCAGTCTCTGGACCTCGAACAGAGCCCACAAACTCCACTAACGGTCAAAGCGAAGCTGAGCCTGCCGCCCGGAGAGGCAAAAATGCAAGGGAAGGCGAAAGGCAGGACTACCCGAAGTGAGGAAAACTGTTTCAATTCAAAACAGCCAGTTCCCGCCGTGGTGATTCTGCACGGTTCAGCGGGTGTGGACTTCCGCGGCGACTTTTACGCCAGGGCGCTTAACGCCGAGGGGATCGCCACGCTGGAGATCGACATGTGGGAGGCTCGTGGCGTGGCCACGGCTGCGGACCGTCCCCCACTGCCAATATTCACTTACCCCGATGCGTTCGCCGCTCTACGATACCTAACTTCGCGATCCGAAATCGACCCAGAGAATATCGGTGTACTGGGCTTTTCCTGGGGTGGTGTCATCACTATGGCAGCAGCGGAAGAACTTTACGCTGGGCAGTTTGGCGGCGGGCTCACGTTCGCGGCCCACGCAGCGCATTACCCTGTATGCTACGGCTACAATAATCCTTTTATTCCGCCGCTAAACCCACCCTCGGAGCGGGGAACTCAGTGGCTGAACCTTACAGGTGTACCAGTGTTGATTCAGATCGGTACGGAAGACGACTACGATAACGGTGCTGAGAACTGCATCTCGTTGAAAGATGACCTCCTTGACCCTGAAGACGCGCAGCAAGTCGAAGTGGTAGCTTATGAAGGCGCTTACCACGCCTGGGACCGGTTGCTGGTGCCCATTACCGTGCAGGATCCCTTTGCCGATGAGGGCAGTATTTTCATGACCGGGATGTTCCCGGAAGTGGAAATTATTCCCGACGTGGAACAGGCCTACGAATCTCGGGACAAGGTAGTCGAGTTCTTCCGCGAGGCTCTCTAGTTGGCCCTGGTGTTTTACCGCTTTTACAGGGGACCAGTAGTACGATTTAAGTAAAAGCAATTATCTCGCACAGTAGGCGATAGTGGACCAGCACAAGCAGGCAGGGCAGGGGGAAAACCTCGTTGAGCTAATCACTCAAACTGGCACAAACTTGCCGTTCGTGGGTCCAAAATTACCGCGAAATTCTGTCCGCTTTCGGGACCATGCCGAGACATCCATTTCTTCGATTTCCACAGGGTAATTGCATGTTCCAGACGAACCCTGCCATCCTGGCCGCTATAAGGAACCCCCTCAGATTTCACGCGCAAGCCTGTAGCCTCGCTTCAAAAAAGTATGGGCCCCAGGGGGGGGAAGAAACGCCGGATATACCCGTCGAACCTGACGACTCGACGCGACTATATGCGCTGTAAGTTTTTTACGGTTGTGATGGTCTGGCGACGGGTAGCTCTGAGTCTTTCCGTTCCCAGGGATACTTGCTGGTAAACTGTCATGACCCTGCTACTTGTGAAAAGTTTGCTTCCACACCGGTTCCGCAGGGGTCGTGGCAGAAAACTTGAGAGATATTGTAATCGGGAATGTGATTAACTGAGTACTCGACTCCGAGCCGATCGAGACGCTCTGTATAGCCCTGCAGGTCATCTACTTCAAATGCCACATGGTCAAGGTAATGGGGCTTTGCTGCGTGGTGATGTTTGTTACTCTCAATCAAGTGCAAGATCGGCTTGCCGTCACCGTATAACCAGAAACCGGGTATACCGAAATCCGGGCGTGGCCCTTCTTCGAGCAGCAGGGCTTCACAGTAGAAATCCCTGACTTTCTCCAATAGCGGCATAGGCGCGGCGATGTTGATATGATCGATTCTCATCATCGGTTTCCGAGTGAGGCTACTCAATCAGTATAGCCCAGTGGAAAAGCCCATTTATAGCCTGGCAGTGCAATTACCCACCGACCATAGGTCAGCAGGTACAGGGCAAAACCCCACCCATAGTCGGGCGCTCTAAGCGGCTATAAATCTATGAAAACTATAGAAAATGGTGGGCGCTCCATGCTGTTCAAGCTGCTGTTTACAATTTTTTCGACCTTGGCAGGCTTCTGGTCAGGGCGAAATATTATAGGAATCTCAGGACGGGTGCGTTCTCCGAATGGAGCAAGGCTGTTGCCTGAAGATGGGCACTGAATTTCTGTGATCTGTAGAAGTTAATTTGCCAATACCTGCCGAACTGAAGAGAGCGCCCCCGGGATTAAGATTTGACTGTTTATAAGGTGCCTCATCTTCCTGCAGATGGCCGGCGAATAATGCTTGATCTTCCGAGCAAATATTTGCGCTAGTGCTACTCTTGTAACACACAAATTATTCGGAGAGATTTGGATGACAAACGTAAACGGCGTATCGAGCATCGAGGGAACTGGTGATACTAAAGTGTTGGTGTTACATGGTTGGGGCATGGACAGCTCGGTTTGGAACTGGTGCCGGCAGGACCTGAATCTTGACAGCTTTACCTACGCATTTTTCGATTTCCCGGGCTATGGAAGTCACAGGCCGCATGCGCCTGCAGATGGTATTGATGGTATGGCTCGGGCCGGTCTCCAGGCGGTCGATGAACTGGGCTGGACATCCTTCGCGGTGCTGGGGCACTCGATGGGTGGCGGCACTGCCATGCGGGTGGCTACCCTGGCCCCCGATCGGGTCACTGCGGTTTGTGCCCTGACACCTGTTTCTCCAGGGGGCACTCCCCTGGACGAGGACACGTATAATTCTTTCCAGTCGGCTTATCCCGATTGTGGCCCTACGCTGCTGTCACTTGCGCCTTTCCTGACTGAGTCCCAATTGGAGAAACTGGTCTCCTTCTCGGGATCGACGCTCGACAAACAGGTCTGGGATGCCTACCTGGCCAACTGGACGGGTGCGCACTTCGCCGAGCAAATCGGTGATTTCAACGCTCCGACAACCCTTGTTGTGGGCGATGGAGATCCCTTCGTTACCAATGAATACCTCGCCGCAACGCTTGCCGGGCTGTCCTCGGGTAGCATGATAAATATTGCAGGAGCGGGACATTATCCAATGGTCGAGCAGCCAGGCCAGACCGTGGCCATTATGGAAAAGGCGCTATCCGGCGCAAATCATTCATAGTCAGGGGTGATGCTTTATTATGAACAGTAATGACGATGCTGGTGTAAAAACTCGACCCGCAATTTGGTCGCCGCCAACACCCCAGTTGATCAAAGATGCGCGCATGATAATTATAGGTTACCGCGCAGATATGAATGCCCTTGAGGAGGTTCTGCCCCCGGGTCTGCAACCAAATCCCAGTGGCCTGGTGCAGATGAATATGTATGAAGTCGAGGGCGATCAAACCAGCGGTTTTGGACCCTTCTCGCTGACCTATCTCAGCGTCGAGGTTGCCGGTCACGACAGCTATGCGGCGGAGGGCGCCATGCCTATCCCCGGGCGTTATTTCGCCTATTACTGGAATAGTTCTGCGCGAGTCTGCGCCTATGTTCGTGAATCTATTGGTGTTCGCGCCATGCCCGGGGAGAGGCGGGCAGAATCCGGGGACGGGAAGCTACAGTCTGTGCTCAACGTGGAAGGTCGTGACGTGATTCGTGTCGCTGCTTCGGTCAGTGATGAATCGGTTGGCACCCTCGGTGGTCACCTGAACTACTACTCGCATCGAGAATTTCTTCAACCGCAGGGTGGCACACCAGTGGTGAGTGAGTTACTGGAATTTCCGTTGCCTTTCGTGGCCGAGCTTTACGGCGCGGAGGTGGACGAGATCACCTTTGATTTTCCAGAGGGGCACCCGGCTGCGCGCCTGGCGCCCATTAGCCCGCTTGAAACACCGTCGGTAATGCATGCGGATGTCACGTTTACATATTCCATGGGTAGGAGGCTGCAAAACTATTTGCCAGCAGCCTTACTGGAATAGAGCCGGTGGGTATCGCCAAATTAAGTCACCGAAATTGGTAGAATCGGCAGATGAATACGTATAAGCGTATATGGACACCTCCCGTTGGGCTCGAATTGCCTCAGCAACGCGAGTGACCTATGCAGCAATTCGTGTGTACCGATGGTGGAGTACACCAACTCGAGGCAGCGCGACGATATTTCCGGCCTCTACTGACTCTACGCGCCGAGAATCAGGTGGATCCTTACACAGAGACAAGTGCGTCCGGCTCGAGTGATAGTAATCCACATAGTCACGAAGAATCCGTCGCAAATGCCGTTCGTTGAAAACTATTACATGATCCAGGCATTCCCGGCGGATGGATCCGATCACGCGTTCAACATAAGGGTTCTGCCACGGTGATCTGGGTGCGCTGATCATCTCGTCGATGCCCAGGCTCTTGATCCGTCGACGAAACCTTTCGCCGTAAATGGCATCCCGGTCGCGCATTAGATAGCGCGGGGCAGTATCAAACGGAAAAGCCTCGACCAGCTGTTGTGCAGTCCACCGGGCTGTCGGGTGTTCGGTGGCGCTGAGGTGCAGGACTTTCCGGCGCTCATGGCTTAGCACGATGAATACATAGAGCGCTCGAAACCTGGCAGTGGGGCGGCGGCCGGCGCTCCGGTGAAGAAGTCCATCGCCGCCAGGCAATCTGAGTGGTTGTCGAGAAATGTTCGCCAGGTTTGTGATGGTGGCTTCTTTGACTGCAGCATGTATTTCGAGACTGTTGCCCGGGATACTTCAATCCCCAGCTTGAGCAGTTCTCCGTGGATTCGGGGCGCGCGGTAGCAGGTGCACCCCAGCCGATATTTGAAGCCTGCATTTTGCGAATCAGCTTGCGCAGAGCTATATCTGTAACGGGTCTTCCCGGCTTCTGGCCTCGGCTTTTCCAGCGCCAATACAGCCGAAAACCCTGACGATGCCAACGTACAACGGTATCCGGATGCAGTCCGTGCAGCAAAGTGCGCCAGCCATCAACATGGCGAGAAAAGAATATCCAAAACAACTTGTCTGCGTGCCTGGCACGAGGCTGCTTCACTGACTGTCGGAGCATAGCTACCTGTTGCCTTAGCGCCAGGTTTTCAAGAGCCAGCTGACGCTGAGATTTGAACAGCGCGCCGAGAAACGTGAGTAAAAGCTGAAGAATGGACATGATGGCCATCCTTCATCGATCGCGGAAAATAGTCAATACATTCAACGCGATCAAATATTCAGGACGGACAACCTGATTGGAGCACAACATTACCGTGATCTTAGGGTTAGTGCGTTCACCGAGTGGGGCAGGGTGGTTGCTTAAGACGCATCGTCTGAACTTTGTCGAACCAGTCGAGTTAAGTTGTCAGTACCTAAAGAGGGCCGGCCCGGGACAATCAGGCCAGTACGCTGCGGCTGATTAGCTCTTTCATAATTTCACTGGTGCCGCCGTAGATGCGCTGCACCCGGGCATCGACATAGGCGCGGGATACACCGTACTCGCGCATAAATCCATAGCCGCCGTGCAACTGCAAGCAACCATCGGCGACCCGGCCCTGCATTTCCGTACAGGACAGCTTGGCCATGCTGGCGGTGGCCGCATCGAGTTCACCACGCATGATCAGCTGCTTGCACTCCTCCACGAAAGAGCGGTGGATGCGTATATCCGTGGCCAGTTCGGCCATTTTGAACTTCGTGTTTTGCAGTTCCGCTATAGGGGCGCCAAAAGCCTCACGCTCTTTCACGTACGCCACCGTATCGGCCAGCACGCCCTCAGCAGCGGCCACCGCGCCAATCGCCAACGACAGGCGCTCACGCTGCAACTCCCCCATCAAAACCATGAAGCCCCGATCCAGCTCACCCAGGATCGCGCTGGCGGGAATCCGCACATCCTCGAAAAACAGCTCCGATGTATCGCTGGCGTGCAGGCCGATTTTCTCCAGGTTGCGACCGCGCTGGAATCCAGGGGTGTCGGTATCCACCATAAACAGGGTTGTGCCTTTGGCGCCAGACACTTCCAGGTTGGTGCGGGCCACCACGATGACCATGTCACAGTGTTGGCCGTTGGTAATAAACGTCTTTGAACCGTTGATTACGTAATCGTCGCCATCGCGCTTCGCTGTGGTACGCACACCCTGTAAATCACTGCCAGCTCCGGGCTCGGTCATAGCTACCGCGCCGACGCATTCACCACTGACCATTCTGGGAAGGTAATGCAGTTTCTGCTCCTCGGTCCCGTGGTTCAGGATATAGTGCGCCACAATATCCGAGTGAACGGCCATGGGTCCGCCCACGGCCCCGCAGTTGGCCAGGGCAAACACCTCCTGAATAGCCATGGAAAACAGGAAGTCGGTACCAAAGCCGCCATAGGCTTCAGGAATGTCCACGGCAAGCAGGCCCTGTTCACCCAACCTGTTCCACAGGTTCCGGGGAAAGATCTCATCTTTCTCCCATTGCTCGTAATTGGGCACCACTTCTTCGGCAACGAAACGCTTTACGTTTTCGCGAAAAAGCTCCAGTTCTTCACTCATCTCTTCCACTCCAATTCGCCGGGAGGCCTGTGCCCCCACAAGCTAACAATAGTCTTACGGATGGTTTTGGCAACTTAACGGGCCGAAATTGCTAAAATCGGCCCATGAATACCTATAAACGTCACCGATTCCCGCCCGATATCATTTCCTACGCCGTACCCAAAGCACTTCGTGGGGCAGGCTCTCTGGCTCTATTATCGCTTCAGCCTAAGCCATCGGGATATTGAAGACTTACTAGCCGAACGCGGCATAACTGTAACCCGAGAATCCATCAGGCTTTGGGTATGGCGAAGTGTTTGATGTATTTCTGCAGGCGAAGCGGGATGGTGCTGCGGCAAAACACTTCTTCAGGCGGCTGATCAAGTCGCATGGTGGTGAGCCCAGAAAGATCGTGACCGATAAGCTGCGCAGCTATCCGGTTGCCCATCGAGAAGTGATCCCTGAATCGATCCATGTTACCGACCAATTTGCCAACAATCGGGCAGAGCAATTCCATGAGTCTACCAGGGTGAGGGAGCGAGGGATGAGGAAGTTCAAATCAATACGGCAGGCTCAAAGATTCGTTAGTGCTCATGCCGCTGTGTAGAACTTGTTCAATCTGGGCAGGCACCTGGTCAGGGCTGAACATTATCGGGACCTCAGGGTAAGCGCGTTCAGAGAGTGGAGCAGGGCAATTGCCTGAGGCCAGGTCGTAGATTTCTGCGGTTGGGAGACATTAACTTGCCAATACCATTTTTTACGGAGCTTGGCCGTCAGAAATCGTAGCGCAAGGTCGCCCCGTAAGTACGCGGCGGCGCCAGAAAGTAGGCATCCATTCCTGTTACCAGGAATGTCTCTGCAGTCAGCCCGGCGTATTTGTCGTTGGTCAGGTTTTTCCCCCACACCGACAAGTTCCAGTGGTCATTGCGCCACCCCAGTTTGGTATTAAGCGTGGTCCGGTCCTGTAGGTCCTTGCTGGTGGGATTAACAGAGCCGGTGGTCAGGTGGTCGTCCATATAGCTGTAGTCAGTGCGGCTGTAGATTGCGCCATCCGCCAGTGGCAACACCAGGGTCGCTGAGACGGTGCCACTGTATTCCGCAGTAAAGGGCAGTTCCGCGCCTTTGTTCGGCCCGTCGGTGATTTGGTATTTGCTCATGTATATTAAACCGGCTGTCAGGGTCAGGTTGGGTAGCGGCAGGGCCTGCAATTCAAGGTCCAGCCCGGCTGTTTCGACCTGTGCCTGGTTTGAAACCCGGGTACCGATACCTGTGTTCAGCTGCTGCTGAAACTGGTAGTCATCGATCTGGGTAAAAAACAGGGATGCGTTCACCCTCAGCCGCGATTCCAGCAGGGTGGACTTTGCACCCAGTTCATAACTGGTGGTGTCCTCGTCATCGAATTCACGCTCTTCGGGCGTGCCGTTTACGGTGTTAAAGCCACCTGACTTTGAACCGGTGCTGGCCCGGCCAAACAGCATGGTGTCCTCGAAAATGTCAAAACTGGTGCTGGCCAGCCAGTTGACTTTGCTCTTGCTCCGGGAAAAGTCATCGTCAATGGGTGTGGTGACCGAGGTCAGAAAGGACAGGCCTGTAAGGCTTGCCGAGATGGCAGTGGAGTCCACCGCTACCCGCAGGTCGGCATCTTTCTGCTCGTCCGTCCAGCGCAGCCCGCCAGTCGCGCGCCAGCGTTCATTGATATGCCAGGTGGTCTGGCCGAAGGCGGCGATACTGTGGGTTTCCAGCTTGGTTCTCGCGCTGATGTAGTCCCCCGGCTGCGCGACAAAGGCGATGTTGGGAACACCCGGTGGCAGCAGGCCGGAAAGGTCCTGCTGGTTGGCCTGGCTGATAAAGTCCTCGCCGAGAATCACAAATGGATTACCGTCGCCGCTCTTGGTGGTCGACTGGAAATAGAACAAACCCAGCTGGTAGTCCAGGTTGTCGTTAGCCTGTGAGGTGAAACGCAGTTCCTGCGACGCACTGTCGCCTTTGCTTTTGGCGTTGACGTATGACATGACATCCAGCTGAGACCGGTCAGGGTCGTAACTGGCGCCGCCATTGGCACTACCGAAAGCGGTGATCGACTTGAAAGAGCCCCAGCTCAGGTCATAGTCAGCGATCATCGATATGCCCTCAGAATTGTTGTTGAATTTGTTATCAACGTCGACGGCAATCTTGTGGTCGTAGGGATTGTTTTTGTCGATGGCTAAGCCGCTTGTCGCCAGTGCCTTATTCACTGAATCACTTTGTACTGAATCGGCAGCGCAGCAGTTGGCATTGCGATTGACATAGTTGGCGTTCACCAGTATCCGCAGCTGGTCGCTGGGCTCATACAGCAGCTTGCCAATAAGATTCCAGTCATCGGCGTCGTTCAGGTCCTTGCCGGCGCTGTTGTCCATGTAGCCGTTGTGCTGATGAACCGTACCTGAGAGTCGGAGTGCCAGGGAATCGGACACTGGCCCGCTGGCTGATGCCGTCAGTTTTTGCAGGTTGTAGTCGCCTACTGTGGTTTCAACGTAGCCTTCGAATTCTTCCAGATTGGGCCGTTTGGTAAAGATGCTGATCGCCCCCGCGTTGGTATTTTTGCCGTAGAGTGTTCCCTGCGGGCCCTGCAGTATTTCAATGCGTTCAATATCGGTCAGGTCCGACATGCCCAGCCCGGAGCGGTTGAGGTAAACCTCGTCCACAAACAGACCCACAGAAGGCTCCAGTGCAACATCGCTTTGCGAGGTACCGATGCCGCGAATTCGAAACGCCGCCGTGAAGGGCTGGGTGTTTACGGTGATGGTCAGGCTGGGTGCTACTACCGCCAGGTCCAGCGCGTTATTGATACCCGCCTCCTCGATCACCTCGGCGCTGAAGGCGGTTATGGCCATGGGGACGTCCTGCAGGCTTTGCTCGCGTTTTGTCGCGGTGACGATTATCTCTTCCAACATCCCCGACTGCGCGATTGTCGGTGCCGGGAGAGCTGCCAGTAGCAGTGTGCAGATCACTGCATGCACTGACTTCCTGACCCGGGCATTTGAAACCTGTTGCATAGTGAACACTCTTTTTTTATTTATTGTGGGGTTGCGCCCGCCATCTCGCGATGACTACCAACCCGGCTGGCCTGCAGCTGTGTTTTCCCTGTTAACCGGACCTGGTTCGAGCAGTAGATATATTCGTCATCCGGGGCTCCCGGCACGCTCAGGTCCTTGTCGAAGTAACTCCATAAAAATTCGGTTGAGTGCGCCGCGTGAATCAGTAACCGCTGAACCGATACCGGTACGCCTCGGTGGTGACATAATATTTAAATGGTGTGGCATGTATAGAAGGCATAAAGTAGATACAGGGCAAATAAACGGCCGGTCGTGAGTAGATTTCCTCACTATCGGGTATGACGTCCTGGTCTTCGAGCAGGACGCAACAGAGCGACGCGACGACGTGGGTTTCCGATTGGTGATCAATGCGATCGCGATCGACTGACGCCCTGCACGGTCGCGTCTGACCCCGTCGATCAGACCAATCGGGCACATCGTACTGCGACGCGAGAGCCACCACCAACGATAGCCTGCCATGCTCGCATCCCAGCATGGCGAGGAGCGGTTGCAGCGTGTTCGACGGCGTCTTGCCGGTGGTGCTCTTCATCGTCCTGGAACCGCTGCAACACCGTGCGGATCTCGGGCCAGGCATTCGCGTCCAATAACCGGTCTACCTGTTCCATGTAGTGCTCGACTACAAACGTTTCTACCGCATCGATGGTTATGTAGACTGCACGCGCCCCTCCCAGTGACGCAAGCGCACCCAGCACCCACCCGGATAGACGCCAGAGGGGTGTGATCAGGCTGGTGTTTTTCCGTTCCAGCCAGTCGTCGAAAAATGCCAGATGCTGCCTTTCGGTTTCGAGGTGATTGCGGGCAAAATCGAGTATCGCCTTGTCGTTGCTGACCGCGAGGATACCGAGGTAAATATACACGGCACCCAATTCTCCCGCGTGGTCAGAGCGCAGGTCGGCCTGCAGCCACCCTGGCAGTGACTCCACGGGAGGGAGCATGGTCGGGGCCGGAGTCCCCCCAGCAGGGTCAGCCACGCTTGCGCGCCGCCAACATATAGTTCACGCCCTGGAAGTTGGTCAGACGGTAACCACGGGTCAGGGGATTTACAGAGACGCCGCGACTGGTCAGGGGATCGAGCCCGCCGTCGGCCAGCAGTTTCAACGCCTCCGGAGGTTTTACGAACTTGCTCCACTGGTGCGTGCCTCGCGGCAACCAGCGAAGCACGTATTCGGCGCCGACGATGGCCACAAGCCAGGATAGGGGGTTGCGGTTAATGGTGGCAAGAAACTGCAATCCCCGCGCGCTGGTCAGCTCGCAACAGCGCGCCATGAACAATTCCAGATTTTCCACATGTTCCACCACCTCCATGTTGAGCACCACGTCGAACGTGTCCAGCTCCAGCGTGTCCACACTGCCGTGAAGGTAAGTGACTTCCAGGCCGGACGCCCGGGCGTGTTCCCGTGCTATGGCGATGTTGCGCTCGGCGGGATCGACGCCAGTCACGCTGGCACCGTGCGCCGCCATCGACTCGGATAGCAGGCCGGCGCCGCAACCGATGTCCAGGATGCGCAGGCCCTGCAAAGGGCTGGATCGTGGACCCATTGCCATGCCCTCTTGCCGGAGCACGTCAAGGATGAACGGGGCTCTCAGGGTATTGAGCCGGTGCAGTGGCCACATTGGCCCGACAGGGTCCCACCAGGTTGCTGCCAGCGTGTTGAACCGGCTCACCTCCTCTTGGCTGGTGGTGACGGGCGCGTCCACTCAGGCCTCCTTGAACGGCCCCGCGATCGTCCGACCGAAGAACCGTTGCAGCCAGCTGAGAAGTCTTGGGGGCAGCCTCTCGCGCTCGGCGGAACGATGGGCCTCCGGTACGCCATGCATCGCATACCACTGCTCCCATTCCCACGCCGTGAGGGTGCGCGGGGGACGTTGGCCTTTTGCTCGTTTCAAGGCCTGGCCGCGCAGTGATCGATCGATCGACCCTTCCTTTTCGCCAAGTATGTGCCTGATTTCCTGCTGATTTGTTGTTTCCATGCGGGTTATACGCTTCGAGGTGAATAAGGGACCAGTTCTGTTGTTATTTTGTCCAACAATCACCCCGGACTGGCATGTCCCGGGCACCGATTGCTGTCAGTCCATAACCGGGTCCGCCGCCGTCAGGCGGAATTTTGCGTACCTGCCAGTAACCTTCAACCAATCCGCACGTGGGCGGTGCCTCCGGGCCGCTCGTACTGTGAGTCCAGATCGCTCATTGCTGAGGAGACTGACGTAAATGAAATTCGAAGTTCGGCCCGTCTCCTAACGCGTTGTTCAGCATCAATACCGACATGCCCTCGACGTGGCGCGCATTGCGCAGCGGCCCAACGTCAATGGGCTCCAGGCCCATCGATGCTACGATTTGGGCGACTCTCGCCTTCGCCTCGCTACTGTCTCCGACCAGCGGTATGGAAACCGGCCCGCCCGTCGATTCCGGGGCGACCATCGTGCGCCAGCCGACCGTGTTGAAAGCCTTTACGACAGCCGAGCCCGGTGCGACAGCCTGGATGATCTCGGCGTTGGACTCGTCGATGCTGATGCCCAGCTTGCCATCGTCGCGACGGACCAGGGGATTCGTCGGATCGACGATGATTTTCCCGGAGAGATCACCCAGGCCTTCCACGATCTCCTTGACCAGCATGCCCGGTACCGCCAGTACGACAATTTCTGCCTTCGACGCAGCATCGACAGGCTTTGTAGCCCTGGCACCGTGTCCGGTTGTCTCCACCAGCGCCGCGACTTTTTCGCTGCCCGGATCTCTGGAGCCATATATGACCACATGGCCCAGAGCGGCGAATTCCGAACCCAACGCCCCACCAACATCTCCCGTCCCGATGACGGCAATGGTGTCGGCTTGTAATGACGACGACCAGAGGGCTAAACAGGCAATAAATGCAAGGATTCTATTCATATCTCAGGCCGTTGATGTGGTGCACCGGTATACCTGCACAGTTCGTCACTTTGTGAGACCAAGGCAAGCTGCCTCTGCCACCCAGTTCGCTCCCAGCGTCCCGCGCATTATGAAACATGTCCCTGGCGAATTCCAATATCAAGCTGCCACTGGCAACTCGAACAGACCGCGACAATGCCTTTTCCACTGGTATCGGTTGATGTCTACGATGTTCTTTTCGCCTGTTTCAGCCGGGGTCGCTCCGTCCTGACAGCAATGGCATCAATGACTTCTCTGGATGGACCCTTTAGACCTCGCTTCTTGCCGCCACGTGGTGAATATAGTAGCCGCTATTTCCGCTTCTTCAGTGCTTTGTGAAGTGAAAGCAGGGTAGATGGCCTGAGTAGAATTGCTGATCTGGCGATACGCCTGGGATTCATAAAAAGGGAAAGAAACCCCAGGATGATTCTGTCCGGGGTGTTCAGATTGGGCGATCTTTGGCGAGATCTGCTGTGGATGATGAGTTGCTGTTTTAGAAGGAGGTTCTCGGAGATGACGGAACGCCCACCACCGGTTTGGCCCCGCATGGTCAGGGTAGTGATTAGGTGAAGCAGCATGTAAATAACTTCTCTCATGCTGTCTGAGAGTCATATCAGCCAGGGGAGGCCGCAATAGCTAACCTTCTAGTATTATTGATGAAATAAGATTCGCGATGCACAGGCAGCTGGACACTATAGAATTCTCAGGATAAGTGCGCTTGCTGTGTGGAGCAGGACCGTGGCTTGAGATCAGATGGCAGATTCCAGCGGTCTCAATGAGTCAAGTTGCCAATACCCTCGCTGGATTTATCGATGCGGTCGTTGATCCTGGTGAGCTGGAGGTCCACTGCATGACAGTGGCGGAAAACCTGGCGCAGTTACCACAGGCCCAATTTGCCGCCAACAAGCTGTCTGTTCGCGCCGGGACCTTACAGGCCATGAAAGCCAGCCTGGAAACACTGGCGACACGCTAATCGTCACCACTCTCTTTTCTCCGGGCGGTTGTTGCCTCGACTATCCGGCGACCAAAGCGGCCAGCCGCTCGCTTCTCCGCAATTCGCTCGTGTCTGGCGCGCATCCGTGCATGACGGGCAGCTGACAACGGCCAGGTCCAGGTGAGCCAGAACGCAAACACAAATAACACAGTTGGGACCAGCGCATAGAGAATTCCCAGCCACAATAGTGCCGTGTTGTCGTTTTGCGCGCCCGACGTTGCCGAATAACCCGCTAGTGCCAGCAGTGGCAGGGACAGCCCACCGAAGGATGCAGCGCATTTGGTCATAAACCCATGCACCGCAAAGTAGCCGCCCGTGCGTGCATCACCCGATCGTATGGTGTCGATGTCGACCACGTCGGCGACCATGGCCAGTGGCAGATAGGCGAAAGCGCCAAAGCAAAAGCCTTTGGCTGCAAATAGTATGTAGAAGGCGAGAATGTCGCCGTGATTCAGGAAAAACATCGAGATGCTTACGCCGCTTACCAGGACCATGGCACATGCCAGCGAACGGTGTTTACCCCAGCGGCTCGCGATAAGGTCCCACGCGGGCATGGCCAGCAGTCCGGTGCTGAAGTAGATCAGATAAAGTTGGCCCGGCGAGCGGATACCGATGAAGTCCTGCATGAAAAATAGTGACAGCGTATTGGTGAAGTACTCACCGCCAGTGATGAACAGTTCGATTGTCACTACCCTTCGGAACAGACCGTTCTTCCACATGAGTCGCAGTGAGCGAAGGAAAGGGGTGCGTCCCTCGCCGGGCAGTGCCGGTGGCTCTGGCACCCGCGCCAGCAGCAGCGCCCCGATCAGCGGAAGTGTCAACAATACAGACCAGGCAAAGGCATCCAGCACTTCCAGCGCGGGCACCGAAGCGCCATCGTTCAAAAATTCTACCCCGGCCGGGATCAGGGCGGCGCCGATTAGGCCAAATAATATCCATTTCTGGCGCGATGAATTGAGCCTGGTTCTATCGTGGTAGTCACTGCTGAGCTCTGCGCCCCAGGCACCGTAGGGCACGAGTACCAGCGTTGAGCCGACCCGCAGCGCGATATACCAGACCGCCAGGTAGGTTGCCGTCGCAGTGGAGCCAGGGCTCAATAAATTCCAGGTTGCCAGTGTCAGCAGCGGTAGTCCGATGCCGATCCAGCTTCTGCGCCGCCCCCAGCGTGAACGAAAGCGGTCTGAGGCAAAGCCGATCAGGGGGTCGGTGATTGCATCAAATATGGCGGCTGCACTGATGATAGCGCCAATCAGGTACAGCTCAATGCCGACATCTGTGCCATAGGCACGCGGCAACCAGACACCCAGGGGATACCCCAACAGAGCAAGCGGGAATCCCAGTGCTCCGTAGATCATCACCATTGAGCGCGGCAGTTGCGTCTCTTCTTTGGTCATACCTCTACTCGAGCAGGAAAGGTCATTTTAAGGAACGAAGCGCCGCTGCATCACTACCACAGGTAACGCCCAGTTAAGTGGCATAAGTTGATAAAGTCTGCCATTGAAAACTTATAAGTGCCATCGATTCCTGCCAGAAATTATTTACTATGCTCTACCCAAAGCACTTCGTGGGGCAGGCTCTCTGGCTCTACTATCGTTTCAACCTGAGCCACGGCGATATCGAAGATCTCCTCGCTGAGCGGGGTATCACGGTGACGAGTGAATCCATTCGTCTCTGGTGTATCAAATTCGGAGCCCTCTACGACAGACGCCTGAAACGAAAACACCGAGGCTATGGCGACACCTTCTTCATCGATGAAGTCTTCGTCAGAATCAACGGTAAGCAGCAATACCTGAGGCGAGCCGTGGATCAAGACGGTGAAGTTGTCGATGTATACCTGCAGGCCAAGCGGGATGGAGCCACCGCGAAGCGCTTCTTCAAGCGTTTATTGCGAAGCCACGGTGGTGAACCCAGGAAGATCGTGACCGATAAACTAAGCAGCTATCCGGTGGCACATCGGGAAGTGATCCCCGAGGCAATCCATGTTACCGACCACTATGCCAACAATCGGGCAGCGCAATCGCATGAGGCGACCAGGGTGAGGGAGCGAGGGATGAGGAGGTTCAAATCAATACGGCAGGCTCAAAGATTCGTTAGTGCTCATGCCGCTGTGCAGAACTTGTTCAATCTGGGCAGGAACCTGGTCAGGGCTGAACATTATCGGGACCTCAGGGTAAGTGCGTTCAGAGAGTGGAGCAGGGCAGTTGCCTGAGGCCAGGTCGTAGATTTCTGCGGTCGGGAGACATTAACTTGCCAATACTGCCGGTACTCTTCCGTGAGAGAGAATGGCCAGACGATCTGGAGGGAATAAATTCCGGTGGCATCGCCGGAATCGGGGAACCCAGGGTAGAGGCTGGTTTGGAGGCCAATCTGTTTCAGTCCGCTTACCGGGTTCTGGTTGAGCTTTGTCAGTTCCTTGACCGAGGGCCGGACAGTGGTGCCCGCGCTGGCCGCTTGTGGGGCGGGTACGGGTGCCGAATCCTGCGCGGATACGAGCTGGCTTCCCAGGCAGGCGACTGCGCCAATACCAACGCAAATACCTATCCGTCGTTTATATGACCCGGTCACGAGTCTGGTTCACCAGCACAGTAGCGGCAAAATATCCCGATGCAGGCGTTGGGCTTGCATTCCCCATTGTGCGGCCTGTTTCCCTGAACACGGTGCATTATTGGACCAGCTCGATGTCACCCGGACGCCATGTCTTGTTGATCCAGGGCTCCAGCGGGCCGTACATGCGCAGGATCACGAACCAGCTCTTGCCCGAGTTCGTTTGCAGCCAGTTGCCCTCTTCGCCCGCCGGTGCTTCCGGCGCGAAGTAGACGTCGTAGGAGCCGTCGGCGTTCTTTTTCATCCCCTCGGTCTGGCTGCCCACAGTCGGGAACAACTGGCTGGTTTGCAGTTGCGTGCGCGTCTGAGTGTCGTAGAGCGTGACCGCCCAGAAGTTGTTCACAGGAACATTCCGGGGCAGGTGCAGTTTATAAGTCTTGGAACCATCGAAGGGCTGATCGCTGCTATCCAAAAAGGCCAACGCGTAATCGGAACCCCTTCCGAGATGAGTCGTGGCCATGGCCGGGGTTACGCCACCAGCGTTGTAATAGAACAACACCCGGGCATCGAGTCCCATCGTACCATCCGCTTCGAAGGAGGTATTCCTGTTTGCGTAGGCTGTAACCCAGTTGCTTTTGGTATCGGGATAGATATACACCCCGCCTATGCGCGGGTCGTAGGTGATGGCACGCCCGGCGGCATTACCCAGGGTAGCCGCCTCGGTCAGAAGTTTCTTCATTCTGTCGTCGGGTTTGAACGGCTGGCCTTTGACAATACCAATGGCGGCCATGTATCCGCGAACTTCGGTCCCCACCGCTTCAATGGGCTCCGCCTGGACGATGTTATTCAGGATTTCGAAGTATTCGAGGGTGCTCGGAAATATGGTACTAAATGACCTGCCTGACATATTGATGAACTCGGTGGGCGCCGGATTGTCTTTATCTTTCAGGGGATAAACCCGCAGTCCCGACTTGAAGTTATCCGCCGCAGCCTTCACACCGTCCTTGATGGAACCGCGTAAAAACAGAAAATTTCTATTGGTGGGAGGCTTCAGCAGGAAATACCCTTCCGGTACTTCGCCCGCGTAGCCAGGGGGCAGCACGAGGTACCGGCCCCCCTTGCCTTTGTCCGGCCCGGTGAGGCCCATGTTGCCCACAAAGCGCTGCCAGGCATCATCGAGGAAGCCCAGCATACCGGGTGGTATTTCGATGACGGTGGGACCGTCATTGGCTAGGTCTGTAGGCGCATAGGCGTACATCGTCGAGGTGTTGGAGGTTATGACCGGCGTCCGGGAATCCATCAGTTGTTCCCAGATGGCAATCTTGTTCGGTGCGTCAGCGCCTTGCTGCGCCATTCCCAGCAGAACGCTGTAAATCGATACGGCGCCGACGTTGTCGAGATAGACGCCCAGTGCCCGCGAACGGTCCAGGTAGTCATAGACCAGATCGTTGGTATTGCCGATCGGTACGCCATCGAAATAATTTAGCTCTCCGGCTACCGTTTGGACTTTATCGGGTATCGATGCGGCCTTCGTTTTCGCGGCTTCCCGCGCACTGTCTGTTGCTGCAGTGGCACTGGTACCAACTAGGCAACCGGCGAGTGCCAGGGCGAGAAAGGGGGTTTTCATCTTTCATTCTCCTTGTTGAGCGGTGTCAATTAACCTTCGAGTCTTCAAACGTAGCACCTACTAATTAGCTTATATGGCATATCTATATGACATTTATAATCGGTTCGGGCGAACCCGGATGAAATCGGCAGCAGGCAGAAGGATGCTATCTGACCTTTGCAAAAACTCACTGCGAGTCGGCGGAGGTCGAGCTTTCGAATAATCCGAAGGCCAAGGTCCATTGTAGACCAATAGTCCACAGGCAATAGCGGTCATTTGAAGAAACAAAAGCGACGCGCGAAACCTCCTTCAATATTCGCACTACGTCGATACCTGCTTGAAAACTGATTTTCTGGTTTGCTTCAAAAAAACCCGACATTCTAAGGCCGGGCCTTTGTAGCTCATACCAGACGCTTTAAACCAAGTGTCTTGGTCCAAACGGCTTGTTACTTGGCCATTACGATGCCCGGCGGCTTCCAGCTGCCATTTCCCGGCGGGAGGATAGAGGGAGCTTCGGTCTTCGGCCAGTAGAGGCGCATCACGAGATAGACGGTGTCGTTTGGCGCGGGTAGCCAGTTGGATTGCAGGTCGGCGCCCGGGCTGTCTTTCTGGATGTAGAGAGTGAGTGACCCGTCTTCCCCCTTCTTCATGTCCGGAATCATCGGCGAGTTGATGAGGTAGCGGTTGATCGGGTTTTTGATCAGATACTGCGACTTGCCATCATACATCGTGACCGACCAGAAGGCATTCACCGGCGGGTATTGGCCAGCAGGGAAGGTAATAGTGTAGTTATGCTTGCTGGCATCAAGTGTTTGGCCATCGCCGTCCACGCGGGTCAGCGGATAAACGGCCTCGACGGCGCTGTTGCCATAGAGGCCTGCTTTGGCGGTGCCGGAGCGCATAAGCCAGTCGCCGTTGTAGTGGGCTTCGTTCCCCGGAAGGGATCCAACCTGCCAGCCATTGATGTCGGTCATGCCCGAGGCCAGATAGGTGTTGATTTTCTCGTCACCGGCCTTCATGCCTTCGACGATGACTTTCTGGTGCTCTGGCGAAAGGTCCTTCAAGTCGAAGGTCTTCTTCGGGCCGATGCCGATGGTCGCGAGCTTGGCGCGGACGTCCCTGTCGATGTCCGTTTCCGGAACATATTCAAGTGCGGCGTCGAGGTAGCTCCAGAAGTTCTCCTTGATTCCTTCGGTGGTAGCCGGACTGAAGTTGACCGTCGGGGCGGCGGCCGGTGCGGGTTGCTTTACGAAGGCGGAAAGTGGTTCCGCTTTGTAGCCGTCCTGTACCTTTACCACGTTCGGCATGTCTTTCGGGTCGAAGATCTGGGTCCGATAAATGGCGACGGAGAAGGGCGTACTGGAGGTGAAGACTTTCTTGATGCCTTCCGGCTTGTCCCCCTTCCAATCGGGCCCGACCACCATGTAGCTGCCCGGGTCGTTGCCGGTGGCACGGCTGCCAATGTAGCCGTAGTTGTAGGTGTTGCTGTCGACCAGCTGGACGGCGTAGTAGCGATCTTTTTCAACTGCGGGCACGGTCAGGACCATCGGTTCGGCGCGAAGGTCGAGCCAGACGAACGAATAGGGAGTGTCGCTATTCGGCGTGATGACCGCTGTGTCCTTGTAGGTGTAAACGCGCGGCTCGTTCTTGATCTGGTTGAACGGCGCCTTGAACTGGCTACTTTCCTTATCAACGGCATATTCATACATCACGGCGTAGTTCATCACGATCGGAAGGCCGAAAATGAAGCCCTCCTCGGCGATGGTTCGCGTTTCGGCCGGTGTTAAGTCGCTCGCCGGCGCCAACGGGGCCAGGACAAATGCGGCGACCATCGCAATGGTCCCGGAGATATATCGAGTTTTCATCTGTTCTGGTGCCTCAGGTAAAGCTGGGGTAAACGAAATACTTGTGCGAAGAAAAAAAGATAGCTCACCTGTGCGATAAACGCCACCATGAGCGACAGCTCAGAGTCGGAAGCAGTCCTGCGTATTTTTGTAGACCAAAAAACCGCTTGTACGCGAAGGCAGCCCCTTACTCCTGTCCCTTCTGAAAAATAGATCGTCTACTCGATCGCCGGCATTATGAATATGATTTACGCTGCAATTCGCGTGTAGCGATGATGAAGCCCGCCAACGCAAGGCAAAGCCGCGATGTTTCCGGACGCTACCGATTCAACGGTCCGAAATTCAGGCGGATTCTTGTTCAATGACAGGTGGGTCCGAGAAATATGGTAGTAATCAAAGTAATCGCGAAGAATTCGTTTCAGATGTCGCTCATTCAAGACGATGACGTGATCCAAACATTCTCGGCGGATAGATCCGATAACGCGTTCACAAAAAGGATTCTGCCATGGCGAGCGAGGTGCCGTAACAACTTCCTCGATTCCCAGTGCTCTAATCCGCCGTTTCACCTTCTCGCCATAAATCGCATCGCGATCATGTAAAAGATATCTCGGGGCAGTATCAAACGGAAAAGCCTCGACCAGCTGTTGTGCAGTCCACTGGGCTGTCGGGTGTTCGGTAGCGTTGAAGTGCACGACTTTCCGGCGGTCATGGCTTAGCACGATGAATACATAAAGCACTCGAAACCTGGCAGTGGGGACGGCGGCCGGCGCTCCGGTGAAGAAGTCCATCGCCGCCAGGCAATCTGCGTGGTTGTCGAGAAATGTTCGCCAGGTTTGTGATGGTGGCTTCTTTGACTTCAGCATGTATTTGGAGACAGTTGCCTGGGATATTTCAATCCCCAGCTTGAGCAGTTTGCCGTGGATTCGGGGCGCGCGGTAGCAGGTGCTCCCCAGCCGATATTGGACGCCTGCATTTCACGAATTAGTTTGCGCAGGGCGGCATCAATAGCTGGCCTTCCAGGTCCATCGCGTC
The DNA here is from genome assembly GCA_963765545.1 of uncultured Gammaproteobacteria bacterium. GTDB lineage: Bacteria > Pseudomonadota > Gammaproteobacteria > Pseudomonadales > Halieaceae > JARRPM01. Next base: position 739,298 of record CAVXWW010000009.1, read on the forward strand.
TGCTTTTCCACCGCCAGTACAAGCGGAAGCCCTGCCGATGCCAGCGTACAACGGTATCCGGGTGAAGACCGTAAAGTATCTGGCGCCAGTCATCGACATATCGTGAAAAGAGTATCCAGAAAAGTTTGTCTGCCATGGATGGACGGGGCTTCTTCACTGACTGGCGCAGCATGGTCACCTGCTGTCTAAGCGCTGGGTTATCCAGGACCAACCGACGCCTTGATTTCAACAAGGAGAGTAAAAGGGCGGCTGCGAGGCGAAGAATTGACATGCGGTCTATGCTTTACCCGATAGAGAAAATTGTCAATAAATTCAATACGATCGAATAATCAGGAGGACAGGCATTGCAGGCAATGGCATATCACGAATCGGGTGACCACCAGCGCTCCCGATTGTCACTCGACAAACTGGCCCAGCAGGAGAGCCTTTTCGCCCAGACAAGGCTCGCTGAGGCCAAACATTTCATTGATAAGGTGTCACCGATCGAATCGGCGCTGCTGGCGATTCGGCGTTTGGCCGTGGAAAATAATGCCTTGGGCGGAGAAGCGCGAACAGCCGGCATGGACTTGCTTTATTCGCCATTCGTTGACTGGCCTGATAGGGAGCGCTGGGCACAATTGATCTGTGAACAGTACTATCTCGGCTCTTGGGCAGTGGCGTCGAATCAGACTTCTTGCGCGGATATTAATGCCGAGTTAATCAGGCGAAATTGGTAGAATCAGCAGATAAATACCTACAAGCGGTATTGCCAAGTTTACGCGCCGATATTGCTAGAATCGGCAAATGACTACATATAAGTGTCACGAGTTCCCGCACCTACGCGGCCCCCAGATATCATCAACTACGCAGTACCCAAAGCACTTAGTGGGGCAGGCTCTCTGGCTCTACTATAGCTTTAATCCGAGTCACTGGGATATAGAGGATCTAATCGCTGAACGCTGTTGTAACTTGCCGGGAAGCACGACTGAATATTACCAGTGACTGGGAGATGCTCGCTCTTGGGCAGAGAGAGGTTCTGTCACCGGTTTCGGGGCCTCCGAAATCTGCTGGACGAAGGGTTCCTGGCCACACCTCCCGACTCCGGAAAATGGGTCTAGCCCAGATTCCTATAAAAGCCGGATGCCCTATTCTATAAAAAACCCATAAAAATCAATGAGATGCTGGGCCCAGAAGGGCTCGAACGGCAGCGGCCGACCGTCCGAACGCGGCCCGCTTCGCCCTGCCGATTATGAGGAGCTGGGAGAGTGCCGAACCTGGGCAGTAACCCTCCGTGTCAGGCTAGTCTGTTGATCCCCGCTGAGCTGCTCTGGATTGACGACTATAACCGCCGCGTCGCGGCGCAGATCGGGCTGTTACTGGAGGATACGGGCCGGCCTGGCTGCACTGCCGCCCCGCCATTTCAGCCTGAGACAGCAACCGCAGGCACTGCCTATAGGATCTATTGACAACCCAATAGAACGGGCAGACACTTCGTCGGACGGGGGCCCGATACTTTGTCAGCTAGACAAAACCGGCGCCCCGTATTGAGGGCAGGCAAATGCGGCGTACAGCGCTGTGGGGCTTGTTGTTAGGTGCCGCTATCGCGAGTTCTTGCACCAGCGTGACCTTTACGGACCTTTCCATCCAGCAACTGCACGAGAAGATCGCTGCAGGTGAAATTGTCGGACCCGGAGAAACGGCAACTATAGGCACCGTCGATGGAGGGCAGCACGAGGTAGTGGTGTCAGCCGTGCGGGCGGACAGCGTCATTGGTAAAGTGGCCGTCAGTCGAGCAAGCGATGCAGATGGTTTTGAGCAGAACCAGGGCCCTACTTTCACTGATTTAACTATTCCAATCGATGACATCCTGTCGGTCGAAAAAGTGCAAGTTACTAATCCCACAGCTCAGGCGGCCATCGTCACCGGTTTTGGCGTGGGGTATATGCTATTGCTGGCGCTTCCGGCTATCATTATTGGAGCCATTGCGCTGTGATGACGTAATGTCAATCATGACACTGCCTGACATGTTTTTTCCAACGAAAGGGCGCCGGATACTTCACCGTCTGATCCTCATTCTTTTGCTACTGCTGGGTGGCTGCAGGATAGAAATTGTGGTGCCGCCAGGCGGCACGGTGCTGACAGAATCAGGCAGGTATACTTGCCTTGCGGGCGCGCAGTGCACAGTCGAAGTCAACGATCTGTTCTTCAATGAAACATTTTTTGTCGAGCCCGAACCCGGTTTTACCTTCGGTGGCTGGCGCAAGAGTCCTCGATTTTTCTGCGGCGGTAACCTTTCGCCATGCAGTCTGGCCACCGCAGCCATGGAAGGTAACACCTGGCTGGAAAGTTTGCTTTCCTCCGAAGAGGTATTTTATCTAGAGCCCATTTTTCACCCCGGGAACTGGAGCGGCGACTACGGCCTGAGGCCGGCTTACGAGGCCGCGACTCGTTGCGGTAGCAAGAAAATCATCTATCGCGCCGTCAAGGCTTTTACTATCCAGGTAGCGCAAATAGATGGTCATATCAGTACGGACTTCATCACAGGCAACGAAGTCCCGGGAGCCGAACTGGTCAGCAAAGGCACAGCCGTATCACTGGCCGACCCAAGGCGATTTAGCCAGAGAGCAGTGTACTCGCACCCAAGCAGGGGCTTGATCGACTACTATCTCGTCTTCGAGGCCAACCTGGTTTCAAAGGTCGGATTCAGTGGAGATTATTTCTCCCAGTCATTCGAGCGCAACTCCGGCCAAGTCTGCTCCTCCAATGTTTACCTGTTTGCGGAGCGGCTAACCGAGGGGCCGGGCGTACCGGTACTGACCGCCACGCCAGATCGGCACGGGAGTTTTCACATAGAAATGCAAGGCGCCGATATCATCTGCTCCGACGGCTCCAGGGGAGCAGCTCCCGGCGCCGCTAAGGATATCAATATAAGCCAGTCCGGGAATTTGATCACCTTCGACAACCCGGTCGGGGCACTGGTGGAGGCACGAACTGGTACCCTGGGCCAGTACCGCCTCCCTGCCGGGGCGAGGTTGAAGAAATCCGGTGATTTCGTCGCTAACAGTTATGGCCGCATCATATATGACGACACCGTAGCCGAGTGGACCATTATCAATGGCAATTTAGCCAGGCACACAGTCAGCGGGACCATTCGTGTGGTGAATATTCCCAACGATCAGCTGGGGATTTGCACCGAGACCCATACTTTCTCGGGCTATCGAATCAACTGACAGAAGATGCTGCCATTTTTGTCCGTTTCGGTTTCTGTCAAGGGCGCGGGTGCCTGATTAATGCGCAAGGAAATCCGTCCCCATGAATCAACTTCCAGTGGATTCTCTGGGGTAAGGGTATCGACAAGTTAAATCCTCGACACCACTTCAAAACGAGGCTTAGATCCTTCAAGCAACCGCCCTACTCCATTCATCGAATGCACTGATCCTCAGATCTCGATAATGCTCAGCACGTACAAGATGCCTACCCAAGTTGAATAGATTTGATACCGCTGCATGGGCTGTCAAAAATCTCTGTGCCTGCCTCATACACTTGAACCGTCGGAATGCCGCACCACGCATCCCTCGTTCTCTCACCCTGGTGGCCTCGTGCGATTGCTCGGCTCGATTATTCTCATATTACTTGGTGCTATGAATTACATTTGGCATCAGCTCTCGAATAGCGACTGGGTTGCTTCGTAGCTTGTCCGTCACGATTTTCCTTGGCTCGCTGCCATGATTTCGTAGGAGGCGCGTGAAGAACCGCTTTGCAGCATCCCCATCACGGCGGTCCTGAAGGAATACATCTACTACCTCCCCTTCCTGGTCTACGGCTCTCGAAAGGTAATGTTGCTTGCCGTTGATCTTGACGAAGACTTCATCGATGAAGAAGGTGTCGCCATAGCCGCGATGGCGTCGTTTCAATCTACTTGCGTATAGAGCACCAAATTTGATGCACCAGAGGCGGATCGATTCCCGAGTGACGGCAATGCCTCGTTCAGCAAGTAGATCCTCGATGTCCCGGTTACTCAAATTGAAACGATAGTAGAGCCAGAGAGCCTGCCCCACGAAGTGCTTTGGGTACGGCGTAGCTGATGACATCTGGCGGGAATCGGTGACGCTTATACGTATTCATTCCCGGATTATCCCATTTCCGGCACTTTACTTGTCAGTACCCCATGAAGTGTTGAACGGCAGCTAACGCATCCGGGTTATTGGCAAGTCGACTAACCGGCCTAGATACGGGCCGGGGTGCTCGCGCTTCCACCTCTTTGCGGCTTTTAGAGCACGCAACCGATGTGTATCGGTTTCCGGGAGTTCGTGATATCCGGGGGAGGGCAACTGGCTTTTCCTGATATAGGATCTACCCTTAAGTGTGCCGAGTGAGTCGGGACGCATTGCATAGCCAGCTCGAAGACTGTGACACATGACTTGCTGACTGATAATTTCTATAAAATGATAAGGAAACTAATGATGAAAGCAATAATTACAAGTCTATTACTACTATGTTCCTCCTTAGCCGCTGCGCAAGTGCTGGAGGTGAACATCTGGCAGCCCATGCCGGGTATGGCAGGACAAACCGTGCAGTATGGAAAGGAAGCAGAAGGCATCGTGAATGAGCTCGGTGGCAATGCAATGGTAGGTCAGGACCGCAATGGCAACTTGCACTTCGTAACCAGCCACAAAAACTGGGCTGAATGGGCAGCCTTTCAGAAGAAAAGAACAGACAGCAAGGCCTGGACAAGCTTTTTGTCTAAGATCGGCGACAAGCCATCTGCAACACTGGTTAAAAACTACCTTCTGAACACTCCGTCACCTGGGGCGGACGGGGCAGTCTACCAGGTATACATCTGGCAGCCGGAACTGGGTCGCGGTGCTGACCTGATTCAGGCAGGCATGAAGGCTAAGGCAATCCATGAAAAAGAGGGTGTTGCTGTGACAATCCATGTCGACCAGATGCAGAACATGCATTACGTTATGAACTACGAAAGCTGGGAGGCCTGGGCCAAATTCCAGGACAGTCCGCACCCGGAGTTTCAGGCATTTATGCAGGAGTTATCTAAGAATCCCTCCGGCAGAATGATCGAGGTATACACAGCCAGTGCACGCTAAGTAAAGGCGGAGTCAAGGGCTGCTGGGGCAATTTACTCTCAGCATACCGATGCCTTACATGAACCCAAGCGAGTGATGGCCACCGGGCGTGCTGAATTCCCTGCTAACAATCTGATCCTGTTAATGGGATACCAATTTGCCAACCACAGGCCGATCTGGATGCATGGGTTGAGAGCTATAACCACGAACGCTGCCATCAGGGTAAGCTGTGTTGCGGGCGTAATTCCATGCAAACGTTGCTCGACGGAGGCGAGCTGTGAGAAGTAAAGGTCAGTGGATTAAACTGATCTGACCACGGTAGGGCTACAAGGCCGATAACTGTCAGATCAGGTCTCGACCATTACACCCAGCCATTGTTTCAGCTTTTCGAATGAGACTCAGCGATACCAGCCCCCTCAATTGAACCATACCCGCCGTTCTTACAGGCCTGCATCAAGACTTCTCATGATTGTCGCGTGTTTTTTATAGCCCGCCCGCCTGGTCTATTCGCTTGGCAACTTCAGCCAGCTCTCTAAGCGCACGACGGACTAACTTGGGGTTCTGCCTTAGCTCATCGATGATCTTTGCCGCATCGTCCCTCTTCACTTTGACTCCGGTGTTTCTAAGCCGCCATCGCCCTGTGTGCAGATATCGTCTTGGCATCCCATTCTGCCGCACTGAAGGTAGTGCAGGTACCCCAGTTGGGGATCGTGGCAGACCTGGGTGCCAACTGGCTGTTGCCACGTATCATCGGCCGGTCACGCGCGCTAGGCGCCTGTATCACCGGGGAGACCCTGCCAGCCCCGCGGCTGCAGGAGTGGGGACTGGTATGGGAATGCGTGGAAGGTGAGCAGTTGCTGGCAAGGGCAAAAGCGCTGGCCGCGCAGATGGCCAGTGTGCCGGCTGCGACGATCGTGGCCACGCGCCGGTTGATCGACGGGGCATCCCGGAACAGTTTTTCCGGCACTATTGAGCAGGAGCGCCAATGCCAGGAGGAGCTCTGTGACACTCCTTTTTTTACCGATTCAGTCACGCGATTCCTGGACCGGCGCTAGCCGGTTTCCCCGGTTGCGGGCAGCGGCCTGCGCGCCTATCCTCATGGCAAGACCCCACCGAATCGAGATGTCGTAGCAGGGTAGAAATGAAGATGAACCAGTCCGGAGCACCTGACAGCTGGCTTTCGCGGGAAGGCAGTGCCTTCCCACTGGGAGCAACCTGGATTCCCGAAGAGCGGGCCTACAATTTTGCCCTGTATTCGAAGCATGCGACACAGATCAGCTTACTGTTATTTCGGGAAGAGGATGTTATCGCACCAGTGGTTGAGTTCAGGTTTGACTACCGGGTGAACAAGTCCGGCAGGATCTGGCACTGCCGGCTGCCCAGGGACCAGATGCGGGGCGCCACCCACTACGCCTACCAGGTAGACGGCCCGCGAGGTGGCCGGGCCCACGACCTGCACGCTTTCGACGCCCAGAAAATTCTGCTCGACCCTTATGCCAAGCAGGTTTACTTCCCGGAGAGTTTTGATCGAGAAACCGCCAAATGGCCCGGTCCGAATATGGGGCGCGCACCACTCGGTGTGTTGTTTGAAGACCATGCCGAGTTCGACTGGGGCGACGACAGAGTGCGTTTCCACGAACACGACATGGTGATCTATGAGATGCACATACGCGGGTTTACCCGCAGTCCCAACAGTGGCGTAGAGGCAAGCCGCCGGGGCACCTTTCTTGGGGTGATCGACAAAATACCCTACCTGCAACAACTGGGCATCACCGCCGTAGAGTTGTTGCCAGTGCATCAATTCGATCCACAGGAGGGCAATTACTGGGGTTATATGACGCTGAACTTTTTCGCCCCCCACGCCCAGTACGCGACGGATCCTGACAATGCGTACGAGGAATTCCGCCTCATGGTCAAGGCACTGCATGCCGCCGGGATAGAAGTTCTGCTGGACGTCGTTTTCAACCATACCGCCGAGGGTGACGAGACCGGACCCTGTTACAGTTACAAGGGTATCGATAACAGCACCTACTACATTACGGGCGATGAGCCCTCAGTCCCCTACAAGAATTTTTCCGGCACCGGCAATACCCTGCACTGCATGAATCGGTATGTCAGCCGGATGGTACTCGACAGCCTGCGCTCCTGGCAGAAACTGGGGCACGTCGACGGATTCAGGTTCGATCTCGCCTCGGTGTTCAATCGCAACCATGATGGGTCGGTGAGCCTGGATAATTCGGCAATTGTCTCCTCCATTCGCGCCGACCCGGCCCTCGGACACCTTCGCCTGATCGCGGAACCCTGGGACGCAGCCGGCCTTTACCAGCTGGGCGGCGCATTCCCGGGCAAGCGCTGGTTTCAGTGGAACGGAAAATTCCGCGACGACCTCAGGCGCTTTGTCAGGGGAGATCCCGGACAGGTAGGCGCGCTCATGTGCCGCCTGTATGGCAGTGACGATGTCTTCCCCGATGACCTGGACAGTGCCTGCCACCCCTACCAGAGCGTGAATTACATCAATTCGCACGACGGTTTCACCCTGTACGACCTGGTGGCTTACAACGAACGGCACAACTGGGCCAATGGTGAACAAAACCGCGATGGTCACCAGGACAACCTTAGCTCGAACTGCGGCTGGGAGGGGGATGCAGGTGCTCCCGATGAAGTGAGGAAATTGCGCGCACAGCAGGCAAAAAACTTTTGCTGCCTGCTGATGCTGGCCAATGGCACGCCCATGTTCTGTGCCGGAGACGAGTTTCTGAACACCCAGTTCGGCAACAACAACCCCTACTGCCAGGACAATGAAATTTCCTGGCTGGACTGGAGCAGGCTGGAAAAGCACAAAAGCTTTCACCGATTTTTCTGCCGCATGATCGCATTTAGGAAAAAACACCCGAGTATTGCGCGAAGCCGCTTCTGGCGGGATGACGTGCGCTGGTACGGTACCGGCCCGGAAGTCGACATGTCATACGAGTCGCGGGAGTTCGCCTTTTACCTGGACGGCAGTGCGGAAAATGACGATGATTTTTACGTGATGATCAATGGCGGCAAGGAACAGAAAACCTTCGTGATACAACAGGATTCGCTTGCCGGCTGGAGGCACGTCATTGACACCGGCGCTGCCAGCCCCGCAGACATCCTGGACGCGGAGCAGGCTCCGCAGCTTGATCGCGACAGCATTGTCGTCAATAGTCATTCGGTCGTTGTGCTGGTAAGAGAGCGAGAGGAAGCCGCTGAGTGAGGAACGGTCATAATGAACGCCCGCGCCAGGCACTGCTTTCAGTCAAAACGAGATATCGACCGGGCCCTTGCGTACCTCGATCTCCAGGTCTGACAGAAACCCCGGACCTGCGCCCTTCCGCATGGGCGTGGACTCCAGGTGCCAGATATCCCGTCGATACTCTTCCACCGCCCGGTCGGAGGAGAATGGTCCGATTCGCGCCACGTTGAGAATCGACCGGCGCAGCCAATCCTCGCGATGCATGAACCCGGATTCGACCGACTCCTGACACTCCGCATAAGCCGCGATGAATGCGTTCACGGAATGGGGTCGGGCGGTTGTCTGAAGCAAATCGATAGGAATTGTCTCGGTCCTGACTTTTAACTCATCAGAACCACATCTGGTCACACCCAGGCAGGGCGCCAGGATGTGTGGTGCGCTGGGCCGAAGGAAGGATCAGTTAAAGCTCAACTCGCGCAGAAGCGATTGGCTCTTGATTGTGCGCAAGTCTTCACGCTTGATTGCAGCCTCGTTATCCTTGTCCAACGAGCCGAACAGCTTTTTGGAATGGGCATCCATCTCTTCATCCGACATATCCAGTGCGTCGCCGGCAGACCTCCACTCTATCATCAGGTAAAGGTCAGGTTCGCCTGCACGGGGGTATACGTTGGAGAACATGCGGTAATTCAATAGCTTTCCATCTTCTTTCATCATTTCTACAGATTTAAGCCATACCCGCTTGAGGTCAGATATATAGTCTTCGTACATGCCAGGCTTGGTCTCGACTGAGGTCACAGTCCAGTAGTTACCGCTGGTGTAATCGCGATCGGCGAGAGCCTGAAAAGGTACCAGCAGAGCTAGGACGAGTAGAATATTTTTCATTATTGTTTCCCTTTTTTTAACGTTTAATTAAGCGCAGAAATTCACTACCGGTGCACATGTGTCTATAGAAATCCGCCGAGTGATCCGATGAGTGTACGCGAAACGCCGGATTGTAGTGGATTAAAAAAAGATGGCAGTGCAGCCCCTGGCGAATTCCAACTTCAAGCTGCCATTGGTAGCTGGAACAGGCCGCGACAATGTTTCTTCCAACGATAGCTGTTGATGTCAGCGACTTTTTCCGAGACTGAATCAACGGGCATGGCTCCATCTCGCCCAGAGTGCGTCCGGTGCTTATTGTATTAGCGCTGATAGTCCTGCAACTTGTTCTCCAGATCAGTCACGGTCCAGAAGAAGGTCTGATCCAGTAGCTCTCGCCGGACACTACCAATTAGTCGTTCCACAAACGGGTGGGACATTGGCACATGTGGTAATGATTTGATTTCTTCGATGTCGAGCACTCGCAGATTCGCTTTCCATCGATGATATTGGAACAGTGGATCGTTATCGGAGCTGATCCGTTTTGGCCTGCCCTGCCTGGAAGTGGCTTCATTGAACATGCGGCAGAGTGCAGGACCATCCACAATCCCAGCAGCCACTCCGAATCCAATAATTCTGCAGGAGTACTGATCCATGACGACCATGATCCAGTGGGTATTCAGGGTAATCGATTCCGCGCGAAATAGATCCACGCTCCACAGGCTGTCTTTTGCATGACCGAGCGTAGTCAGCCAGGAGGGCCCGCGCATACTGGGATCTGGTTTGTAGTGGATAGCTAACACCCGCCGGACGGTGTCTTTATCCAATTCCAACCCGAAGCCCAGATTGATCTGCTGAGCGATGCGGGGGCAGCCTTATCGCGGGTTCCTCTGCTTCATCGCTACAATGGCTTTGATGATTTCCCTGGATGGTCCCTTTGGCCCTGGCTTCTTGCCACCTCTTGGTGAATATAGCAGACGATACTTTCGTGTTTTCAATGCGTTGTGGAATGACAGCAGGGTAGATGGCCTGATGATCACCGCCGATCTGACCAGTCACCGTGCATTCAGTAAGAGTGATAGAAAACCGAGGACAGTGCGATCTTGGGCGGTTAAGTTGGGTGCTCGTTGTCGGGACCTGCTGTGAATAATCAGTTGCTGCTTTAGCAGCAGGTCCTCGGCAATGACTGCACGGCTGCCACCTGGTTGAATCAGTTTGGCGATCGTCGTGAGCAGGTGAAACAGCAAGTAAATGATGTCTTTCATGTCGACGGAGGGTAGAAAAGTTTCCGGCGGTCAGCAACTATCAAGTCTCTGATATCATTGATAAATTAACATTTCGCCAACCACAGGTAGCAAGGCGAAGATTTGTAGCAGCTTTTTAAAACCGAACTCCGAACCAGCGGAACAATCAACTGTGTGATTCTTCTGATAATTTAGTAATTCGCCATGAACAGGGTACACAGTAGATGGAGCAGCAAATAAATGACCTCTTTCATGCTGTCCTAGATTAGTATCGACGCCCGAAAGCAGAAATAGCTGGCCTTCTAATATTATTGATGAAATGGGAATTCGCCACCCGCAGGTTTAACTTGCCAGAAGCTTTTTTTGCAAGACCCGATTTTTCAACTACTCTGTTAACTCTATGATTTTTTGCTAAACATTCCAGTAGTGGCATCTGTGCCCATCAGGTGGATCAGTGCGGATAGAACGCATCAAACTGCAGCCTGGACGACGCCACCTTTGGCACACTCATTATGGCGATAACTCGATACTCTGGAGAACGTAACATGCAGTGGAACAGATCGAAATTGGCAGTGGCAGTAAGTGCAGCAACCCTCATAGCTGGCCTTGGGGCCAGTCATTCATGGGCTGCCAAGGGAAATTCAGGTAGTGACAGGCTGGCACAACGTGCCGATTCCGAGGTATCGGCGAGAATAGAGCAGCTCAAGCTCGCCGCACCCGTCAGTTCGCAGGTGGACCCGAGTGCCATCCTTGACCGCGATCGACCCGCTGTCACCGGTAAACAACAGGTGATTGTGCGTCTCAAGGGCAAACCAGTCTCCCGACATTTTGACCAGTCACCTTCGGGACGTATCTCGCACAAGGCAAAAATCAAGTATGACCAGGAAAAATTCATACAGCGAGCCAGTAAAATGGCTCCCGGCAGTAAGCCCATGGCCCGCACGCAGGTGGTGTTGAACGCAGTATTTATGGAAGTGGACGCCGGTGCGATCGAAGAAATCATCAAAGACAGTGACGTGTACAGTGTCCACCGGGTGCGAGACTACCAGATGGACCTGTCCGAAACCGTTCCCTACATCGGCGCAAAATTAGTGCAGGATCTCGGTGTTGACGGCAGTGGTGTGAAGGTGGCCGTTCTCGACTCTGGAGTCGACTACACCCACGCGGCATTGGGTGGCGGTGGCACTCTGGCCGACTATGAAGCAGCGTGGGGTACCTTTCTTGGCGACCCGGCACAAACCCGACGTGATGGCCTGTTTCCTACTTCAAAAGTGGTAGAGGGGTATGATTTTGTTGGTGAGGACTGGCCCAACTCCCCTGAAGCGCCTGATGATGACCCGATTGACTTCGAGGGCCACGGCACCCACGTCGCTGATATCATTGGCGGCGCACTCGGGGTGGCACCGGGCGTCGATCTGTATGCAGTCAAGGTCTGTAGCGCGGTGTCTTCATCCTGTTCTGGTATCGCCCTGATCCAGGGTATGGAATACGCGGTTGACCCCAACGGGGACGGGGATCCCTCAGATGCAGTTGATATCATCAATATGTCCCTGGGCTCCAATTACGGTCAACCCTTCGATGACGACCTTGCTGTCGCCGTTGACAACGCTTCAGCGCTGGGGGTTTTGACAGTTGCCTCAGCGGGCAACGGAGGTAACAAGCCCTATGTGAACGGCACACCTGCGGCGGCCGCAACGGCACTCTCGGTTGCCCAGACTCAGGTGCCTTCGGCGTCGCTGCCATTCCTGACCGTCAATGGCCAGGACTACGAGGCTGTCTTTCAGTCCTGGTCCGTGCCACCCACTGGCATAGTGACGGGGCCGCTCCAATACGCCGATGGTGCCGGCGGCAATCTCAATGGTTGTGCGCCCTTTGCACCGGGCAGCCTGACAGGACTTGCGGTACTGATAGACCGGGGTGCCTGTAATTTCACGCTGAAAATCAAAAATGTCAATGACGCCGGTGCCGCTATTGGAATTATCGGTCTGGTCGATGGCAGCGACCCGTTCAGCGGCGGTGATGGTGGCGATCGACCTATCACCATCCCGGCATATATGGTCAGTCTGGCTACCGCCAATGCCTTCAGGGCCCAGGAGGGCTCGGAACTTCTCATTGACCCGGCAAAAGGGGTGCCACTGGCCGGGCAGATGGTGGGCAGCTCCTCGCGCGGGCCGCAGCATGATGCGCCCACGATGATTAAACCTGAGATTGGCGCACCCGGCGCATCCGTCTCGGCGATTGCTGGCACGGGCACCGGGACTGGCGCCTTCGGGGGTACCTCCGGCGCCGCGCCGATGGTTGCGGGGTCAGCGGCTCTGGTGCTGCAGAGCTCACCCGGACTCACCCCGGCTGAGGCCAAGGCGCGATTGATGAATACCGGTTACACCGATATTCAGACTGATCCGAACACTGGTCTGGCACCTATTACCCGTATCGGCGGAGGTGAGGTGAGGGCTGACAAGGCGGTAAGGAATGAGATCGCTGCCTGGGATACCGACACCTTGCAGGGGGCCTTGAGTTTTGGCTTCATCGACGTCGACAAGGACGTGGTCAGCCTGCACAAAACCGTCAAGATCCGCAACTATTCGAACGAGACACGGGAATTTACGGTGACGCCTACCTTCCGCTATGAAGAGGATGCTCTCAGCGGTGCCGTATCTGTCGATGTTCCGTCGGGGAAGGTGCGCGTTGGCGCGGGTAAAACCGCAACGGTGGTCGTCAACATGAGCATCAATGGCGCGCTGCTCTCCGGTAACGCGATGAATTCCGGCTCCAATGGCGCGAACCCGGATGCACTCACTTTCAATGAGTACGACGGTTACCTGGTGTTTGACGATGGCATTGATCCGATCCAGATGGCCTGGCATGTGCTACCGAGAAAGGCCGCCAACGTCAAGGGGCGCACCCGACTCCAGATCAAAAATGGTTTGGATGAGATCAGCCTCAACAATATCGGCGTTGGAACTGCACAGCTTGATGCGTATTCGCTGATCGCCCTTAGCGACAATCAGCCCTCCGGGGGTCTTGGCGAGCAGTCGCCCACGCCGGATATCAGGGGGGTGGGGGTCTCCACAATCCCGGTCCCCGCTGGTTTCTGCTCAGGAAATGATTCCTTTCTGTGGGTGTTCGCCATCAATAGCTGGGAACGTCAGGAGCACCTGGTGCCAGTGAGCTACCAGGTGGTACTTGATACCAACCAGGACGGCGCCGCAGATTACGTTGTTCTCAACCGTGATCTATCCGGGCCCACGACCATCACGGATGGGCGCCAGCTCAGCTGGGTGCTAGACGTGAGTACGGGAAGTCTCGGGGCATTCTTCTTCGCCGAACACGCCACCAATACGGGTAATACTGTGTTGACCATCTGTGGCGAACAGATCGGTATGAATGCGGACAACTTCCTGAACACACCGGTAAACGTTGATGTCTTCGCAGATGACTTCTACTTTGGTGGTCCCGGTGATGCGGTGACTGGCTTGACTGTTACGCCGCTGGGTGAACGCTACCTGGGTCTACCCGATGGAGATATCCTCGGGCAGAGCAAAGGTACACTCACCGTTCAAGACTTTGGAGAGCTACCAGGCAACTCGCCCGAGTACGGCATAATGCTCATCACCAATGGTGATCGCGGGCCTGACAACCGCGGTGGCGCTACCCAGGAGTCTGAAGCGATACTGATCCAGAGCAAGTAGTTCTCTCAGTAACCGACCAAGGTCGCGTCTCATCAGAGGCGGGGCCTTGTTTTGGCTATGAAAATCAGGCGCCGTCAGCGAAAAGCCGACGCCCTCCGGCCAGGAAATCCTGAAGCGATTTGTCGCGAGTTATGCTTCTTGCTAACCAGCTAATTCTGTTGATGAATTACTAAATCGCGACATGCACTGCACTTGCTAGCCAGCAGCCATGCCTCTATATTTTTTACATGTTAGCTTGGTTCTCGGACAAAAAAAGACTGGCTTGCGCACTGCTAGTCTGCCTTGTTTATTATTGTCCGCTCCTGCCGGCACGAGAAATCTCAAGTTCTGCGATCGTCAACGATGACGGCAGCCTTCGATTAAGTGGCAAGACTATACACCTGTACGGAATCCATATTCCCCGCACTGGCAACCACTGCAGCAGGAACCAGCTGCCGCCATTCTGTGGCTCGCGGGCTGCCATAGCACTGGACTTCAAAATTTCGGGCTTTGTCCGCTGCGAAATAATGGCAACCACGAGCGACGGCGATCTTGTGGGTTGGTGCAGGGTGAAAGCCTCGAGCTTCAGCGAGGGCGAAGACCTCAGTGCATACCTTCTGGAATTAGGTTGGGCCGTAGCCCTCCCGGACGCCCCATTCGAGTACCTGTCCCTACCAAAAACTTTGTTCCCATTGATTTTGTTGACTTTTCCGTCGGTGCCCAAGTAGCGTTGCCGGTATGAAAACGATACTTGTTTCTCTGTTCACCACCCTGGTCGACCTCCTGCGGAGCCGAGCCTCGCTCCATCTGGAGATCCTTGCCTTGCGTCAGCAACTGGCAATGGTGGCCAACCGTGATAACAAACGGCACCACTTTCGCTCGAGCGAGCGTATATTCTGGGTTTGGCTTTACCGGCTATGGCCCTCCTGCCTTGAGACGTTGGCAATCTTCAAGCCTGACACTCTGGTCCGATGGCATCGAAAAGGATTTCGACTGTACTGGACCTGGAAATCTCGTCGGCGTTGGGGGGGTCGACCAGCTATCGATCCTGACGTTCGCGAACTGATTCGGCCCATGTCGCGGAACAACATTGGTTGGGGTGCTCCTGCTACCGCGCGCCCCGCATCCATGGTGAATTGAAAATGCTCGGCATCCGTGTGTCCGAATCCACCGTCGCCAAATACATGATCCGCCATCGGAAGCCGCCTTCGCAGACCTGGAAAACATTCCTGGAGAACCATGCAGCCGATCTTGTTTCAATAGATTTTTTCACCGGAGCGCCGGCCGCCGTCCCCACTGCAACCTTCCGAGTCTTGTATGTCTTTATCGTTTTGCGTCATGAACGGAGAGAGATCGTTCACTTCAACGCGACATACCATCCGACGGTGGAATGTACTGCTCAGCAATTCGTCGAAGCGTTTCCGTTCGACACAGCTCCTCGTTACTTAATGCGTGATCGCGATAGCATCTATGGTAAGCAGTTTCGAACTCGGGTGAAGAGCTTGGGTATCGAAGAGGTGATCTCAGCGCCTCGCTCGCCCTGGCAAAATCCTTATGTCGAGCGAATTATCGGCTCAACCCGTCGAGAGTGCCTGAATCACGTCATCATTTTCAATGTACGGCATTTGCGACAGGTGTTGAAATCCTACGCCACTTATTATCATGAGGCGAGAACGCACTTGTCTCTCGATAAGCAAAGTCCGGTACCACGACCGATTCAACAGCCAGCTCAGGGAACGGTCGTGGCCTTTCCTCATGTCGGCGGCCTTCATCATGAGTGCCGGCGAGCGGCCTGATAGACCAGCTGGATTCCGCCCTGCTTCAGGACAAGAGCCACAATCGTAGGGGCTTGCGCGGGCGCTGGTCAGCGGTTTTCTAATGGGCCAAGTCACATCCAAACTTAGCCAGTCATCCCCAGCATTTGTGATGACGACAACTGTGCCCAGAGTAGAAAAATGGTCATGGATAGAGTTTTTGGTAGGGACAAGGTAAATAACATCTTTCACGCTGTCGGAGAGTAGTATCCGTCGTTGAAAGCAGCAATAGCTAACCTTCTGATATTATTTATGAATTAGTATTTCGCCATGCGCAGGTGTGATCGGCGAATGGAGTAGGGCGGTTGCTTGATTTTCAGACCCGATTTTGGCAGATATATGGAAGTTAATTTATCAGTACCAGGGTAAGGCCTCGACCAAGCCAGAAGGCGGGGCCATTATTATTGTGATGCTGGCCGCCGGAGGTTTGATCAATCCACTGTCGCGCAGATCGCCCAGACCTCACCGGCTGTGCTGAATGATGACCCCGAGGAACGGAAGCTGGCCCGCCAGGCAGTACCGCTCGGCACCGGATAGCTACCTCCCATAAACCACTTTGGATCCACCGCGTTACCCCCACCACCAAGGACTTTCTTGCCTGCCGGGCAGACGGCCTCGGCCAGGACGGAGTTCCGATTGGCTACCGCAAAAGGCGCTCTGACAAGCACGTACCCCGGTGCCGCCTTCTGTGGATAGAAATATCCCTGAACATCAATCACCACATCCTCATCGGTACCACGCACGAGAATCGCCAGTTCGCCACCAGAGGGGCAATCGCCTCCACTGCAAACGGTGGTGATCGTGGTATTGCCGATCACCTGGTTGAGGGCGAAATTGACCGTGGAGCCGGCACCCACAGCAGGCGGTGCCTGGTCAGACGGGTACGCCGTCAGGACGCCCTTACTTACTGAGCTCTCGGCCGGAACCGCGAGAATATAGGCGGCAACAGCCGCAGGCTGCTCTCCTGCCCTTGGATTCAGGCAGTCCACCGTCCCCCCTTGGACCGCCAGTTCGGCGGAAGTACCGGTAATTCGGAAATCGCGAAATGTATTGGCCCTGAGAACACCCAGAGAGGACTGTCGGGTGTCCGCGATCCGGCAAGGTTCAACAGCGACATAAACGAGATCATCTTGTGCCTGTACAGTATTTATAACGGCAGTATTCAAGGTGGTCGCAAGCACGATCAGTACCAGTTTTTTCATGTGATTTCCCTGTGGTTTAAACATAAGAAATATAAACGGGGTGTGCCGATCAGGTTGTCTGGTCCGTCTTGGTCGGTGATCCCCAGAATTTCGCGAAAAGCTTACCTATTGTCCCGAAACTGTACTCGCATCAGTGAGGTGGGTTCTGACAATGCGTTGCGGGGGTCAGGTCTCCCATTTCCCATGATTTTCATAGACCTTCACTTTCCGAGATAATGTGCTTCGGCCTTTGCCAAAATGGGTCCCGATCCCCCCTAGCGTGTAGTGGGTGACCCCCGCCCACAAAAAGGATACTGGGCCACGCCGTGGTGGACAACATCAAATATGGCAGCTGGGAAATTGACCCCCACTCCCAATTCGCCATGCACAGGTATCAGCCTCGCTTGCTGTAGATGGCCGCTGGCGTATTCCGTGGGTGTGCGTACATCAATCCACACGGCCTCGCCGGCTGTCTCGCTGCGCAGTGGCAGGCAGCAAGACAGCAGGGTCACGGCTACCAATATGCGCATAAACGCTTGTTTCAAGTTCAATCTCCTGTAGGCAAGTCCGGCAAAATCCGTATTGACTGTAAACAGGTCATCGCACATCATAAACACCTGCTGCCCAAGATAGCTTCCCAGGGCGATAGTGCCAACGTCCGAGTATTTAGAGCTCTCAACTTTTACAACGACCAAGGAGTCACCATGAAAAAGAACCTATTAGCTGCCGCCGCCCTGGTTGCCGCCTGCGGCATCGCCGCGCCCACCCTGGCCGCTGATCCGGAATCGTGCCTGGACTGTCATGAGCCGGCTGAAGACTGGGAGGGTATGTCCACCGATGACATTCTCGCCAAGGCCAAGGACTTGACCAATAAGCGGCATGCCGATCATGCGGATGTTAGCGATGAGCAGATGAAAGCCATAATTGCCGAGTTAATGCCCCAATAACAGGCGTTGTCCCTGAAACCCTATCCTCAGGGAGTCGCATGATATCGAGTGGCACCTGAGGGGCCTGCGGTTGGCCTGGTTAATCCAGCCAGTTTCCCAGGTGATCACGTGCGATGGCTTGCAGTGCGTCGGTGTGGCCGTCCGTGGCATTCAGGCAGGGGATATACTCAAAACGTTCCCCTCCGGCCTCTCAATACGCCTCTGGTGTATCAAGTTCGGTGCCATTTATTCCCGCCGCTTGAAACGAAAGCATCAGGGCTACGGCGACACCTTTTACATCGATGAAGTATTTATCAAGATCAACGGAAGGCAGCATTATCTATGGCGAGGAGTGGATCAAGAGAGCCTGCCCCGCGAAGCGCTTTGGGTATGGCGAAGTGGTAGATGTGTATCTTCAGGCCAAGCGGGATGGCGTTGCTGCGAAGCGCTTCTTTAAAAGGTTATTGCGCAGGCATGGCGGCGATCCCAGGAAGATAGTGACAGACAAGTTGCGTAGCTATGGAGTTGCTCATCGGGAACTGATCACTGAAACAATCCACAGTACCAAACAATATGAGAATAATCGGGCTGAGCAGTCTCACGAATCTACCAGGGTTCGGGAGCGAGGCATGCGGAAGTCCAAGTCGATGAAGCAAGCGCAACGATTCGTGACAGCTCATGCCGCTGTCGCCAATTTGTTCAACCTAGGAAGACATCTGGTGTCGGCTGGACACTATCGCAATCTCAGGATAGGTGCGTTTAACGAATGGAGAAGGGCGGTTGTCTGAAAACCAAAGCGGGATTTTTCCAGTCTGGGCGAGTTACTTGCCAATACCCTCAGGACTCACCACTTGTTCAACTTATTGCACAAGCATAGCTTATCCAATATTTTGATCAAGCAGGACAATGGCGCGACTATTGGTATCAAAGTCAGCCCTTTAAACTTCGGCCCCGCTACCACGGTAAACACTGGGCGCCTTGCCCGTCCAGCGGCGAAAAGCGCGATTAAAACTACTGGCATCATTGAAGCCGAGCATGAAACTGATCTCAGTGATACTGAGACGCGATTGCGCCAGGTAGCTCAGCGCCAGGGTCTTACGCGCATCGCCGAGCAGATCCTGGAAACTGGTACCTTCCTTTGCCAGCTTCTGCTGCAGTGAGCTGGGGCTAATCGCAAGTTCCGAGGCCACCTGGGCTCGTGTGCAGGTTTCGGAACCCAGGCGGTCGATGATTAATCGTTTTACCCTGGCAACGATATCCTGCTCGTCAAGTGCAGCGAGGTAGGACTCGATAATCCTGTCGTTCTGATGGGCTATCTCCCGGTTGCCGCCAGACAGTAGCTCGTCAACGATAGTCGCATCCAGGCAAATACGTAGCACCGGGGCCTCGAAATCAACATCAGTATTAAAACTGCGTTTGTAGTGATCCTCGTAACCTGGCGGGCAGGCTCTTGTAAGAGAAACCGACTCTGGTGAGAGGTCCGGGGAATAGATAAGCCTGAACAAACGGACAACGAAGGCCTGCCAACAGTCGACAGTCTCCTCTGAAAGTAGACCAGTCAGCGGATAGGTCGTAAGGCAATAAAGATTATCTTGTTCGGTTATCTCCAGCCGGGCATTCCCGCTGGCCAGCCTGAAGTAATAGGCCATGCGTTCACAACAGTCACGCAGCGTGCTGCTGGCCAACAGTGAATAACCGAGAGCATGCATGGCACTGGGGTGCACGAAACGCGCCACCACGAGACCGAAGGCGGGGTTGCCCGTGGCTTTGACAACCTCCCTGAACAGGCGGCTGACCTCGCTAACCTTGAGCCTGTCCATGGGGTCATTGGACAAGGGCCGGTCAAGGCCGGCGGCTGCGAAAACCTCGTCAGCATGGTAACCATTGGCTTCCAGGGCCTTACGTATGGCGAGACCATAAGAGCCAATGGTGCGTGTTTCCATCGCGGGGGAAGCCGTCGTCATGGTGTTTCTACGATTAAGTTACTGCCAATACCAGTGATTCTACCGCCTGGCATCGCCCTGCACCACCGGGCCTGTTATACCGATGAATACGCATGCGGAATTTGACCTGGCTGTAATGTCGTGTTGTTTGTTCCTCGGGACAGGCGGGCGACAAGAAGGTCACCTACACTTTTCCCACGACCTGATGATAGTGATGCAGGAAAAAGATATGTCTTGCACAGAAATGATCAAGTACTGGCCGAGGACCATGACCCACGCGGGACCCCACACTTATCGAGACCGTAACGCGCCGCGCCTGCTGATGGCAATAAGCTGGAGGTAACGCGCTTATGAAAATAAATTTCGGCGTCATCAGCCAACGCCTGGCCGACACCTTCGGTGACCGTGAGGCGCTGGTGAATATCGAGCGCGACAGGCGCTACAATTTCCGGGAGTTCCACCTACTGACCAACCAGATCGTCAACATGATGCGAGGCAAACTCGACCTGCTTCGAGGGGATCACTGGGTTGCCATACTGGAAAACGACAATTGCTCTCTGCTGCACTGGTTCACCGCCATGAAAGGCGAGGCAGCCGCCTGCTATACCAACTACCGTGACAGCCTGGAGGACCACACCTACCAGGTGGACACCGTTAACGCGAAGGTGGTATTCATCGAGGCGGCCCTTCTGCCAAGCCACTACGCTATGCTGCGCGAACGGCAGATTACCATTGTCAGCATGGATCCACCGCCCACGGAGTTTACAGGGGTTCATCACTTCTGGGATCTGCTGGAAGGGGTGAGTAAAAAAAATCCGGGTGTGATCAATGACGACCGGGACGACGTCGTTATCTTGCGTTTTACCGGGGGCACCACCGGGCGCGGCAAGTGTGCCATGTACTGCGCCGACAATATTCTGATGTGCCGCGACAGCTTTTACGCCCTGCCTGACCAAGTTTGGGACAGTGATGTGCGCATGCTGCACCTGGCACCCATCACCCACGGCAGCGGTATGCTTTACCTGCCTACTCTGTTTAAGGGTGGTGCCACTGTCACCATGAATTTTCCGGACCTGGATGCCTGGTGCGATAACATAGCGGCAGAGAAGGTCACCCTGGTGATGATGGTGCCTACCCTGCTCTACCGCCTGCTGGAACTGGACACCAGGGGCCTGAAGCGATTGGAAACCCTGGAAACCGTTTGCTACGGCGCAGCGCCGATGAGCCCCAGCAAGCTGAAGGAATTGCAGCTTGCCCTGGGCAATATCTTTATCCAGCTCTACGGATCGACGGAACATATCTGCGCCTCGCTTGCCCTGAGCAAGCCTGATCATATCCTGGAAGGAGACGACCGCCACCTGGCCTCGGCGGGTCGTCCGGTACCAGGTGTGGAGGTGGAACTGATGGACGACGACGGCCAGCGGGTTGCCACGGGGGAAATCGGCGAGCTCTGGCTGCGCTCCCGGGCCACAGGCAAGGGCTATTTCGGCGACCCTGAGCAAACGGCCTCAGAGTTCAAGGACGGTTTCTGGAAATCCGGCGACATCGGCAGAATGGACGAATGGGGGTTTGTCTATATTGTCGACCGCAAGAAAGACATGATCATTACCGGTGGATTCAACGTCTACGCCAACGAGGTTGAATCTGCACTGAACAGCCACCCCGCCGTGTTGATGTCAGCGGTAGTCGGCATCCCTCACGAGGAGTGGGGAGAGGCAATCCATGCAGAGGTGACGCTGAAGACCGGGGCCGAGGCAGAGCCTGTTGAACTGATAGAGCACGTGAGAGAACAGCTGGGCGGCTACAAGTCACCCAAAACCGTGGCAGTGGTAGAAGAATTACCCGTCAGCGCTGTGGGTAAGGTCCTGCGGCGGCAGGTGCGGGAGAAATACTGGTCCAGCGAGGAGCGCAAGGTAGGATGAGCGAGCAAATAGAAGGCGAAGAGCTGCTATACGAGCAGCGTGGCAACATCGCATGGCTGACCTTGAACCGGCCCCAGGCCATGAACTCACTCAACACGGCAATAATCAGCCGGTTCGAGGATCTTTTACCGGCAATCGAATCGAATGACGACATCCGGGTAGTGGTGATCACCGGTGCCGGGCCGGCTTTCTGCGCCGGCGCGGACCTCAAAGAGGTACTGGCCGGCAAGGACCTGCCGCCCGGTGAGCCCGATTTACTGGACCGGGTGTGTGACCACGTAATGGATCTGCTGCGGGACTTCCCCAAGCCGGTGATCGCCGCCCTTAACGGCATCACCATGGCCGGCGGACTGGAGCTGACCATGTGCTGCGACATCGTACTGGCCTCCGAGAAAGCGAAAATCGGCGACGCCCACGCCAACTTTGGTGTTTATCCGGGCGCCGGCGGCGCCGCGATATTACCCAGGCTGGTACCCCACAACGTGGCCAAGTACCTGCTATTTACAGGCAACACCCTGTCAGCAAAAGAGATGCAGACCTACGGCCTGGTCAACGAAGTGGTACCGGCAGACGAACTGGAGAGCGCCGCCACTGCACTGGCGGAACTGATCGCTTCCAAGAGCCCGATAGCGTTACAGCGCATGAAGCAAGTTGCCAATGCCTCTCTGGACAAGAGCCGCGACTCGGCCCTGCAACACGAGCAGGTCATGTTGCGCAAGCATATGCGCTCTCACGATATGAACGAGGGCCTGCGCGCCTTCAGCGAAAAACGGACTCCCGAATTCCAGGGCCGCTGAACACACAGGAGGTAACAAACCATGACTGAAGTCTATGTCTGCGGTGTCGGCATGACACCCTTCGGTCGTTTCCCCGACAAGTCGGTCAAGCAGCTTACCGCGGAGGCTGTGACCGCCGCCCTGACCGATGCTGGCTGCGAGCAGGTCGATATCGAGGCGGCCTACTTTACCGCCATCACCAACGGCTACCTGCAGGGACAGTACTTCGTACCCGGACAGATTGCGCTGCGCAGCATGGGTTTCGAAGGTATTCCGATGTTTAACCTGGAGAATGCCTGCGCTTCCGGCAGCAGCGCCTTCAACCTCGCGACCCAGGCAGTCCGGGCGGGCGAGCAGGATATCGTGCTGGCGGTGGGCGCGGAGAAAATGTATATCGAAGATCGGGAAAGGATGTTCAGCGTCTTCGATGCCGGCTGGGACATCGAGACAGTGGAGCGGAACCGGGACAATCTGCTGGCCATGGGCCACGGCGTGGAGGTTCCCGAAGGCACGACCTCAGCCAAGCCTTACAGCGTGTTCATGGACGTCTATGCCGCGTTCTGTCGGGCACACATGCGGACATTCGGCACCACCCAGCGACAAATCGCGGCAGTCTGTGCCAAGAACCATAAGCACTCGGTACACAATACCAACGCCCAGTTCCGCAATCCCTATACCGTAGAGGAGGTCATGGCCGCACCGCCCATTACCTATCCCCTTACCCTACCCATGTGCGCACCGATCTCCGATGGCGGCGCGGCGGTGGTGGTCTGCAACGAGGTCGGCCTCAAGCGGATCAGTGCTAATGCCAGCCGCGCAGTGAAGGTATTAGCCAGCGTGGTGCAAACAGGCACATCGCGGGAACCGGAGGATTACGAGAACCACATTACCGCGGTGGCAGCGCGGAAGCTCTACGAGCGGGCCGGGGTCGGCCCGCAGGATGTGGACGTGGTGGAATTGCACGACGCCACTGCTATGGGCGAGATTATCCAGGCGGAAAACCTGCAACTGGTGTCCTTCGGTGAAGCAGGTCCCGCTGCTGAGCAAGGCGAGTTCACTCTCGGGGGGCGGGTGCCTATCAACCCCTCCGGCGGCCTGGAATCCAAGGGTCATCCTATCGGAGCTACCGGCCTTGGCCAGATCCACGAACTGGTCACGCAACTACGCGGCGAGGCGGGGCAGCGACAGGTAGATGGCGCCAGAGTCGCACTACAGGAAAACGGCGGCGGCCTGTATGGCTTCGAGGAAGCGGTGGCCGTATTGAATTTATTTGCGAAGCAATAAGGTGCAAACCATGAGTTTTACCATGACGGAAGAGCAACGCATGGCCGTAGATGGCCTGCGGAAGTTGCTCGACAACCAGATAGAACCTGAATTTCGCGAACACGGCGAGGGCCATATTCCGCGACAGAAAATGCAGGACTGGATGCAGCGACTGGCGGCCTTCGGCTTGACCTGTGCTCCCCATCCGGAAGGCTACGGCGGAATGGGCATGGACTGGGTTACCCATTTGCGCCTGTGGGAGGAAGTCGCGGTGAGCAGCCTGGACATCGCGCTCCCTATTCTTATCAACTCTGTCGGTGCCGATATGTTGATTCGCAACGCGCCCGAGCATATTCGCGAGGCCTACGTTCCGGGCATACTCGCCGGAGAGAAATTCATCAGCCTCGGTATTTCCGAGCCGGACGTCGGCTCCGATGTCGCCGCGGCCAAGACCCACGCGGTGCGCGACGGCGATGACTGGGTGATCAACGGCGAGAAGACCTGGATCTCCAACGGCGAGTACATGGACCTGTTTGTCTGCACCTGCCGCACCGGCGAGGGCGAACTGACTCATATCGCAATTCCGCGGGAGACCGAGGGCCTGGAAGTAAGGGGCATTCCCAAGATGGCACTTAACGGCCAGTCCACTGCCCAGGTTTTCCTGGCGGACGTGCGGGTACCCATAGCTAATACCGTCGGCGAGATCGGCCAGGGTCTGAAAAACACCCTGGTCAGCTTCGAGCGTGCCCGCTGCCATGTGGCCGCCATGGGATACTCCGTGGCCAGGCGGGCAATGGAGGAATCCATTCGCTACAGCCAGGAGCGTGTGCAGCACGGCAAGCCAATCGCCGGGCATCAGCTGATTGCGGACAAGCTCGCGACCATGGCCACCGAGATCGACGCGGCCCGACTGCTGACCCTGCGCGCCGCTGACATGATCGACCGAGGCGAACGCTGCGATAAGGAATGCGCCATGGCCAAGTGGTACGGCACTGAGATCGGCCAGCGCGCCTGCCGCGATGCTGTGCAGATTCACGGCGGCAATGGCGTCACCACTGAGTTCATCGTCGAGCGGCTGGCCCGGGAGGCTATGATCGGCCCGATACCGGACGGCACCACGGAAATACAGAAACTGATCGTCGCCAGGAGCCTGACCGGCATCCAGGCCTTCAGGTAAAAATCCTCGGGGAGCAACCGGAATGGATATTGAAGCAAAAGTTATCGTTATCACCGGCGGCGCCTCTGGCCTGGGACAGGCTACCGCGCGCTACCTGGTGAAGGAAAAAGGTGCCCGGGTGGCCCTGCTCGACGTGAACCGTGAGGCGGGCGATGCCACCGTGGCAGAACTCGGCGAAGACCGGGCACTGTTCTGTGAAACGGACGTCACCTCCGAAGAGAGCATCGACAACGCCATCGCCGCTATTGTGGGAAAATTCGGCGCCATCCACGCAGACATCAATGCCGCTGGCATACCCCTGCCTTGCAAGGTCCTGGATCGGGATGGCAAAGCGAGCGGACTCAAGAAGTACGCTTCAGTGATAGAGGTCAACCTGTGCGGCGTGTTCAACGTGATGGCCAAGTGCGCCGAGCAGATGGCGAAAAACGAACCGGACGACAAAGGCGAGCGCGGGGTGGTGATCAATATTTCCTCCGGTGCTGCATTCGAGGGCCAAATCGGTCAGAGCGCGTACAGTGGCTCCAAGGCCGGCGTCAATGGCATGAATATTCCCGCCGCGCGGGAGCTGGGTCCACTGGGTATTCGCGTAAACTCCATCGCGCCCGGCCTGTTTGGCACGCCCATGGTAAACAGCCTGGATGCGAAAGTGGTGCAATCACTGATCGAGATGTGCGAGGCACCGAAACGGATGGGCGACATGGAAGAGTTCGCACACTGCTGCGCTTTCATTATCGAGAACGGTTATATGAATGGTAGGGTGGTTCGACTGGACGCCGCCACCGTGATGCAGGCGAGATAGAAACGCTACGGCGGCAGCGCCTGCGGCACCTGCCACTGCTTCGTGGATCAGGCCTGGCAGGAAGCCGTCGGTGCCACCGACGCGATGGAAGAGTCCATGCTGGGGATGCGCCCCGACCGGGCCGACAGTTCGCGCCTGAGCTGCCAGATCGATGTATCCGATACGATGGACGGCATGGTTGTTCGCCTGCCCGAATACCAGATGTAACCAGGAGGAGCTCCCATGAAAATGCATGCAGACCTACCCCACCCGCTCACCACCCCGCTGGACCAGATCGATGTCAGCGACCCGCGCCTGATGGAACAGGATGCCTGGCATCCCTATTTCGCCCGGCTTCGTGACGAGGACCCGGTACACTACCTGGCGGACAGCGCCTTCGGACCGTTCTGGTCGATCACGCGCTTCGACGACATCGTCGCGGTGGACGGTAACCACAAGGATTTCTCTTCGGAGCCGACCATCGTCATCGGTGACCTGGTGGACGATATTCCGGTAGAAATGTTTATCGCCATGGACCCGCCAAGGCATGAAGTGCAGCGCCGGGCGGTGCAGCCGGTGGTAGCGCCCGCCAACCTGGCCGAGATGGAGACTCTTATCCGCAGCCGGGTCATCGAGATTCTCGACAACCTGCCGGTAGGCGAAACCTTCGACTGGGTGGACCGGGTATCCATCAACATCACCACACAAATGCTGGCTACCCTTTTCGATTTTCCTTTCGAGGACCGTCACAAGCTGACTTACTGGTCGGACATCGCGGCCGGTTCACCGGAGATCGCTGGCGGCGACGTACCCCACGAGGAACGCCTGGCCGGACTGATGGACTGCCTGGAGACTTTCACCAGGATCTGGCATGAGCGCAAAGGCCGCGATTCAAGCGGGTTCGATCTGATTTCACTGCTGCAGCGGGATCCCAATACTGCCGATATGGTGGAGCGACCCATGGAGTTCCTGGGCAACATTGGGCTACTTATCGTGGGGGGTAACGACACTACCCGTAACTCCGCTACGGGCGGCGTACTGGCCCTGAACCAGAACCCGGCCGAGTACGACAAGCTGCGGGCTAATCCCGGCCTGATTCCCGGCATGGTGTCGGAGATCATCCGCTGGCAGACGCCCTTGTCCAATATGCGGCGCACCGCTACCCGGGACCTGGAATTCCGCGGCAAGCAGATCAAGAAAGGCGAAAAGGTGGTGATGTGGTATGTCTCCGGCAACCGGGACGAGCGGGCCATCGAACGTGCCGATGAGTTCATAATCGACCGTGCCAATCCCCGGCACCACCTTTCCTTCGGCTTCGGTGTTCACCGCTGTATGGGCAATCGCCTCGCGGAAATGCAGTTGCGTATTCTCTGGGAGGAGATACTGCAGCGATTCAGCTTTGTGGAAGTGGTCGGCGAGCCGGAGAGGGTGCGCTCAAACTGGGTACGGGGCTATAAGAAGCTGCCAGTCCAGGTGCATCCTATCTGACTGCCCCAGCACGAAACGCATGGATAAGCGCCATACCAGCTTCTGAAGGCCTTGCGAAAAGCGTCGGTGTCACTGTAACCCAGCAGCGCCGCCACCGCCTCAAGGGTCAAACTGGATTCACGCAGGTGGCGCGCCATTTCTCTTGCGAATTCCAATCTCAAGCTGCCACTGGCAACTGAAATAGCCCGCAAGGTATTGCCAAGTTAACTAGCCGAAATTGGTAACCTCGGCCCATGACAACTTACAAGCGCCACCGGTTCCCGCCCGATATCATTTCCTATGCCGTACCCAAAGCACTTCGTGGGGCAGGCTCTCTGGCTCTACTATCGTTTCAATCTCAGCCACCGCGATATCGAACATCTTCTGGTTGAGCGGGGTATCGTGGCCAGTCGGGAATCAATTCGCCTCTGGTGTATCAACTTCGGAGCCATTTATACACGCCGATTGAAACGGAGGCACCGCGGCTTCGGCGATACCTTTTACATCGATGAAGTCTTTGTCAGGATCAATGGCAAGCAGCATTTTCTCTGGCGAGCAGTGGATCAAGAGAGCCTGCCCCGCGAAGCGCTTTGGGTATGGCGAAGCTGTTGATGTCTATCTTCAATCCAAGCGTGATGGCGCTGCTGCAAAACGCTTCTTCAAGAGGTTATTGCGCAGGCATGGCAGCGAGCCCAGGAAAATTGTGACAGACAAGCTGCGGAGCTACCCAGTCGCTCAGCGAGAGCTGATGCCGGATGTAATTCATAGCGCTGAACAGAATGAGAATAATCGGGTGGAGCAATCTCACGAAACAACCAGGGTGCGTGAACGAGGCATGCGGAAGTTCAAGTCGATGAAGCAGGCCCAGCGGTTTGTCACAATCCATGCTGCAGCCCAGAATCTATTCAACTTGGGAAGGCATCTGGTCCGCGCTCAGCACTATAGTGATTTTAGGATAGGTGCGTTCAGCGAGTGGAGCATGGCATTTGCCTGAGACGCCACTCCTTGATTATTTGGTACTCAGGAAGTTAACTTGTCAAAACCCGCGTGCAGCAGGAACTATTCGTTTACTGCTTCCTTGACACTATCAGCGGCTTCTTCGGCAGATTTTTCAACTGAATGTGCCGCATCATCCAGGCTCTTGCCCATCTTCTCCATTGGGCCTTCCTCTTTTGCGCAGCCGGTTATGGCGATGGTCAGTGTGGTGGCTATTGCGAACAGGGTTATCTTGTTTGCCATTTTCGTTATCCTCTAATATGGTTGTGTCAGTCGCAGGTCCGTTACCGACATTTTCTGATGATTCAAGGATAGTACAAATTCCATTTGTCGAATACATAAACTGATAACGCCTTTTACCAGGTCAAGGCAGCGGTACACACTTGAAATCGGGAGAAACAAAATATGAGCGTTTCACCACGCATACCATTCAGAAACACGGCTGCGTTCATGGCCATCTTACTTGCGCTTTCCGCATGCGGCACGATAGGCGACACTTCGGCGATCAAGGAGGCGAGTCAGTACGCGGTTGAGTGCAAGCCTGACAAGGCGCTGGCTATCCTGGACCGGGCACAGCAAGCGGGTGGTCTAAGCGCCTACATCGCAGAACTGGAGAAAATTGTTGTCTTGCAGGATGCGGGCCGGGAACAGCAAGCGGCGGCAGCGCTTCAGTCCTACCACGCCCAGCACGATCAGGATCCGCAAAGCCGCGAAAACACCGAGAATTCGATACGGGATAGCCTGAAAGAACTGCGCGACCTGCGGTTGAAGGAAACCGGGCAGCGAACCTGTCCGTAAGTCAATTGCAGCGTCTGCTTATCGGTCAAAGAAGATGGGGAGCAGGTTAATCCAAAAATTCAGTCCAATTGGTATTTATATCTGTACTCAACTTGGTTCCTGCCAGTTCGTGCGCGCTAGTTCGACCGGGCAAATACCGCCAGGGTGATCTATGCTTATCGGCGTAGGTTCACCTGTTACGAGCAAAGGAGCGACTATGGACATCACCGGACTTGTAATTTTTCTGGTCATTGGGGCCGTTGCCGGCTGGCTTGGCAGCACCATCATGAAAGGTGGTGGATTCGGACTGTTGGGCAATATTGTGGTTGGCGTCGTCGGGGCGGTTATCGGTGGCTACGTCTTTGGCCTGCTTGGTATCTCCGCGGGAGGATTGATCGGCGCGATCATAACGGCAACGGTGGGCGCGATAATACTGCTGTTCATAGTCGGTCTTATCAAAAAGGCCTGACCCCGGAAGCGATAATGCCCTGGGCTGCCCGCGCCCGAATCTTCTGCTTGCCTGCACCGGAGTCCTGATTAATACTTCCCCGACGTTTTATTCGGCAAATGGATCTGCCCGGGTAGCTGGTACGACTCTAATTGAACAGGATATGTGAGGAAAAGTATGAAGACAGTTATAGGTATAGTGGCGTCTCTCGCCGTGGCAGGCAGCTGCGCTTTCACGCAGGTGGCCCTGGCCGACTCAACGGATGCGACCTGCGAATTTTACAGCCACGGGGACAAGAAAAAGGACCGGTCCGGGCCCTGTACTTTTTCACAGCGTCAGGGCTTTGTTGATATAACACTCAGTAACGGCAAGACGTTCAACCTCAGCCCCAAGGACAAGCCGGACCACTTCAAGGACCAGGAAGATCACAAGGTGGTCCGGAAAAAGGCCAGCGGCAACGAGCAGGTCTACAAATGGGACCAAAAGAAAATTGTGGTTAACTTCCATCAGGCCGCTGCTGCCGCGCCCGCGCAATCGGGTGACAAAGTGGCTGTGAAGGACATGGGGAGGTACTGTGCTGGTGAGGCCTCTGCCAAGTTCAACCAGAAGCCAAATCGCATCACCACCCAGAATGCGGTAAAAGACCATGGCATGTATTCGGTGTGGGGTCAGTACGAGCACGACCCTAATCCGCAGCTTTTTATCTGCACCTTTTCAGCTGAGGGAAAGTTAGTGGGTGTTGATAAGCATACGCCATAAGCTTGTTTGATAGCCCGGTCGGGTTCAGCTCGGCCGGCGATCACCATCCTGTCCCTGGTGGCAGGATGGATTCCTTATCATCGGCCCGACATCACTCCCTGGTCGAGCGCTGATTCGCCGATCCGGATGTCTCGGGACGACCGAAGATCCATCCTCAGTCCTCGCAGCCGCACGGTATTTGTCGGCGCTTCGAAGGTGGAAAGAATGCCCCACAGGTACACTTTGGTTGGCCAACCCTCCCTTGCATTCCCCACCAGCACTCGAAGCACATCGTCCCGCAGCAAGTCATTTGGGACCGATACCGCGAAAGATTGTCCCGGCTCGTCACTACTTTCTGCCTTGAGATTAAACCGCCAGCTGTGATCGTCCGGACATCTGGCAATATCAGCGCGCCAGCGGCGACTGGCGCTCCCGGGGCGGCACTTCGAAAGCGCTGGCCTCAGTGCCCGGTTCGAAGAAAGTGTGCCGGGTATCGTCGGTAAAATAGCGCCAGAATGGGGCCTCGAAGGATTTCTCGACGATTGCAAAGTCGCCGGCCCGTTGCCGCTCCTCGAGAAAACGGCGGTAGGCGTCCAGCGGTTCGGGGCCGAGCTGCTGGTAGATAACCCGGCCTCCGTACTCGCCATAGAGCCGACGGTTGATCTTCCATTGCCGGATGATGGACCGGGCCATATCCCGGCGCATTGTCTCGACCTGGATTGCCTCGTCGGGGGTGAGATCCTCTTCCGCAGTCAGCCCGTCTTCGCGCATGCCGCGCTTCAACTCTTCGGTAAAGGCCATGATCTCGGCGTCAGATGCCTCGATGCTGTGCTGCGCGGCGTACTGGTCGAACAGTCGGGTGAGAATCGCCTCCTGCATTTGAGCGGGATCGGTGGTGCGGACCTCCTCGCCCAGCACCATCGCCGCCAGCGGTGTGCCGCCAGACGGCTCAAACTCAATGATCGAGCCGTCCGCCATGGTGGCCAGAAACAGGTGCCCGCCCCCCAGAACGTAGCTGCGCACCCACTCGAACTGGGCCAGGTAACGCTCAGACAGCGACTCCGGCGGGCACAGTGCCCGGGTCGATGCGACCGGGCCGAACTGCAATCTACCGGCGCTTTCGGACATCCAGGTGCCAGCGCCCCGGTTGCAGTCGGCGACGATCTGGGCGGCCCCGTCGGGCTTAAACTCAAGGGTATATTTTGAGGGTGTATCGGGCACATAGACCCGATCATCCATCGACGTGATGTTCAGCAGCTGCCAGGAAGTTCCCTCCAGCTCACTTGCGCCGGCAGGCGCCGCGGCCAGGCATACCGCCAGAGTTCCCGGGACGAGCAGGCGCGCAAGGCACTGATCCAACATCCGTTTAACCACCTTCGATGAACGCCAGCGGCACTTCGTACACATCCTTGCCGTCAATCGTAACCTTCCATGTATCCCCTTCCAGGCGGCCTTTCGCTTCGCGATTGGTGGCGTTGATGTAGTCCGTCATGAAATTGATGGTGAATTGCTCGCCCTCCCGACTCTGCACCACGACCGAGGCCTGGCCCTGCTCCATGCGCAGTACGCCGGCAGGGCAGCTGCCGAAGTCGGTGTCTGCCACCCCGCGACAGCGCAGCAATGCCGTGGCATTGTAATCTTTTGTTGAGAAAGGTGCGGTGGGGTTGTCATCACCCCCCGGCTCAAGCGCGGCAGTGCTCCAGTAGACGAAGACACCCTGGTCAGGGAAGCGGAAGATCTGCCCCTGGTCGCCGAGCCCGCTTTCGCGGTAGACATCGCGACCGTCCTGGTCACGAAAATTGCCCGGGCCGTCGCCCGCCGGCGACAGCTTGTGGGTGACACCATCCTCACGGGTGATAGTGATGTAGCCCTGGCGTTGGGAAAAGGTACAGTGGATCATTTTCTCGGCACGATCCTCACCCGCAGGATAAATGTCGCAACGGGCGTCGGTAGAATCCGCCACGCTGGACGTTACCCATGCCAGCGCTATCACACCGGCGACAATCGACCATTTGTTCATACTGAGTCAGCCCTGTTGTGCATCTGGTTTCGATTATAGAGTACAGATTATTAGTCCGGAAAGTGTTTCGGCCGGCAGAGGCTGTTGTATGAATGTCATGTCCGGGCGTCGCGATAAGCTTGTCAGGTATCTTTACAGATTCCGGGCCGTGCGAACGCCAAGCGAGCGCAAATTAAGACTATCTCTATGGAAAACAATCAACGATGGTATGATGATTGCTAATACCGGCCGGTGCAAAATCTCGATTTGTTTGTAAAAGCTATACGTTGTTTGAACCCATGAGGTTGCCGGCACCCAACGCGTCAACTGTCTATTACTTATCCTTTTTCGGAGACTCTCGACTATGATAAGTGCCCGTGCAACATGGCCCCTCTTCCTGCTGATAATGGGCGTGCTCCCTAGCAGGGTCCCGTGTCGAGGCAATGCCGGTGGTTTCCAATCTTGACAACGCACTTGGGGATGCGTGGACCATTGGCAGGGACGACTTTGACCTCACGGATTCTCCAGTCGCCAATCGGTTCACCACCGGCTCAGGGCACGGTTGGTATCTGGACTCGGTGGAGCTCAACCTGGGGCGCTTTGAGGGCGCTACCGATCCTGCCATCGATGACATCGACGGAATCTTGCTGCGGATAACAGCGGTGTGCCCGGGGCTTTACTGACGCTCTTTCCTTCGGCCTCTTCCAACCAATTCCGTAGAGATTATTACGCTTGTTCCGCAACTCTTGACAGTACTTGCCCCCAACACAGTCTATTGGCTGGTGGCATCGGCAAACGTGGCGGATGGTTATATTTGGAACTTCACAGAGAACGTTAGCCAGACGGGCTTGCCCGGATGGTTAATAGGGAATACAGCTTTTGGCGGGTATCCATCTGGCAGCTGGACGCCGTTGATTCTTCCTCCAGGGGCCACACCAGCACCAGTGCTTTTCCGGGTGAATGCCACGACGGTTCCCGCCCCAGCCACCCTCGCCCTGTTGGGGCTTGGCCTCGCTGGCCCTGGTTGGTCAAGGCGCAAGAAAGTTTAAAGAACCAAGTCCAGTCATTAGCCCGCCCAGCGCGGGTTTTTTATTGCCCAGGATATGACGCTGTCGCAAATAGGCACAAACTTGCCATATTTCTGCCCGATATCCCCTCCAGATACCCGATAATCTCACGCGACTCATACATCCACTGAGCGCCACGCTCGCCTTCCCCAATCCGCAGGCAGGGCACTTTCAAATCGCCACCACCTGCCAGCAATTCTTCCCGGACTACATCACTGCGTTTTACATCCCGTGTCTCAATCTTCAGTCCCTGGCGTTTCATGGCCCGCCTCACCTTCACGCAAAACGGGCAGGCTTGGTATTGATACAGGGTGAGGCTGGCGGTCTGTCCGTCGATGAGCGCTTGCTGGGCTGGATCCCGGGTGATGCTCCTGGGGGTGAATACCCAGTCGAGCAACAGAATGAGTTTACCGAGGATAAGGCGGATGAGGGCCATGGGGGAATTCCTGTGAGCGGCTATGATTGACCCTCCGACTCCGGAAAATGGGTCTAGCCCAAATCCCTATAAAAGTCGGATGCTCTATTTTATAAAAAACCTATAAAAAACAATGAGATGGTGGGCCCATAAGGACTCGAACGGCAGCGGCCGACCGTCCGAACGCGGCCCGCTTCGACCTGCCGATTATGAGGCGCTCGGAGAGAGCCGAACCTGGGCAGTAAGCAGAAGAAGCGTAAGGAATTTTTGAAACCGAACTCCGAACCAGGGCCGAACAGCTAACTGTCTGATTCTCCTGATAAATTAGTGGTTCGCCACCCACTGGTCCATGCAGGCGTTAGAACAAAAGCAGAAACGTGGTCTGTCCCCGGTTTTAAGCTGACGGCAACTCGCCCCCGGCAAGCCAGCGATTCAGCTGGGGATCAAGGCACTGTGCGGCGAGTTGCTGGTAACGCTCGCTCTGGGCGTCGGTCAAAACGCCGCGCCAGCGCTGTGTTGTGCCCTTATGGAAGAAATTGCTATTGTCTTTCCAGGCGCCGTGATTGGCTCCGGGTGCCATTTTTTGCGCGTTATCTTTCATTTCACCAAATGAGACGCCGTGCAGCAGATCGGCCCAGATTTCCTCGTTTACGGGGATGTCCAGATAGTTGGAAATGCGTCGCATCTCTGTGTCCAGGTCCCTCAGCAGGTCATCGAAGTGCACGAACAGGATATTGGGCAGGTGGCGGTAGTCCCACCAGGTCTGCGCGTGATGCAGGTGTGACCAGAAGGGATAGCCGTCCGTCTCCCACTCGAAGGAGCCACGTTCCAGCCACTCGTCAAAAGCGTCACTTATCGAATCCTCGGGGTAAGGCATGATTGGCCCGTGCCGATCAGGCGCATTATTCAGGGCGTCGATAACTTCCGGTTTCATGTTATGCCAGTGATTCCACATGGACATGAACACGTCGCGGCCGTCGCGGCCCACAAAAATATACTTAACTTCGTCGAAGAACCTGAGGCCATCCAGCGGGCAGTGCGTCTTGACATAGCGCCGGTTGCGAAGTCCATCGATCAGCTTCAGGACCACTTCCAGCGGGGCGAAGTTGGAATCAAACCAGGGCGACAGCTCATCTTGTGGCACCGGCGGTTGTGGTTGTTGGAAGACCAGTGCGGCGCAAATACCCTGCATCCAGGTGGTGCCGGCCTTATACGAGGTGGTGATGATAATGTCGTTGGCACGGGGCACGAAATGGTCCCACTTTGCGCTGTTCATAATTGAGTTCTGGTAGTGGTGTAACCGCTGCGGTCTGGTATTCATTGGATATCGGGGTCCGTTCTGGTTACTGGCGCACTGATCAGAAACTATGTGTCCTTATCAGTGGCCTTGGCAAGTGTTTTTAACCAGCGAGGGGATGGTTCATTACATTAATACCGGTTAAGGTATTCTGGTGGGCATGCCAAACCCTTTAACTTTCAACTTTGAAGAGGAGCTTTCCAGGCATGACTGAGAAACCACGTATACCGCTTGTGGCCCCCGAATTGATGGAGCCTCGTCTGGGCACGCTGAATGTCGCGCGCACAGTTGCCCAGAATCCGCCATTGTTGAAAGCTTGGGGTGAGTTCGCCCAGTATATTCTTGGCCCCAAGTTGTCCCTGACACCGCGCCAGCGGGAGCTGGCGATTTTGCGGGTCGGTTGGAATCAGCGTGCCGATTACGAGTGGGCGCATCATGTTGAGATAGCCAAAGGTATCGGGATGACCGATCAGGATATACTGGCAGTTCAAGAAACTCCGGGGTCATGCCAACTGAATGACTTGGAGTGCCACATTCTGCAGGCTGCAGACGACATCCATTCCGCCATGGAAATATCCAGTGCAACCTGGGCTGCTCTAGCTGCCGATTTCTCTCACCAGCAGATGCTCGATCTCGTTTTCACGATTGGTCAATACACCATGGTCTGTATTGCCCTGAACAGTATCAAGGTGCCCCTGGAAGAAGGTTTCACTGGGTTGCCCGATGCATGAATACTGGTGCTAATGTAATGAACCATCCCCATCCACGCCGCTACCCCGGTGTGGTCCTACCGACTAGATTCAGTCCGCAGGGCCCAAACCTCGGATGGGAGGTCGACACGACTACTATTAGCATACTGGGCATTGAGAGCGCCAGGTCCACCTTTCAGCTCCACGGCGCCGATATTTCTGCTAAAGCCCTCATAGCCAACCCCCTGGCGACACTGTCTAAAGATTTCAGCCAGCCTGAGTCGAAAGTTGCTCCCTTGGATGCGTATTGAGGTATGCGTAAGGTCGTTCAACGTGGCGCTTATAAGAACGCTCCGCGGAATCTGCGGCAAGATCCTTTGCCAGAGCGGGTGCGAAAGGGGGCATGCCGGGGGGTAAAACTTCAGTTACACCCGACGGACCTGTCGCACTCGACGTTGATGATTGGGTGGCGGGACTGGGGAAACATATTTGCCTTGTATAACAGGGCCAACCCGCTGCCGAAGGTTACAATCTGCCATGCGCTGTTCTAACTCACACCTAGTGGCTACGTGAATAGCTTTGTCTTGAGCCTATTGCCTGAATTGGGCACGATGGGTTCTAAACGGGGGGGAGCCGGGGTGACTTGCTCCTCTACCAACTCCAGGCACAGGCTTGCGCGGGCGCTGGTCAGCGGTTTTCTAATGGGCCAAGTTACATCCAAACTTAGCCAGTCATCCCCAGCATTTGTGATGACGACAACGTGCCCAGAGTAGAAATATGGTCATGGATAGAGTTTTTGGTAGGGACAGCTCCGCACTGCCACCATCACCGCGGCGGAGTTCGCCGGCGCGCGAGCCACACACGGCACCATTGCACCCGGCAATGTTGCGGATCTGGTGCTGCTGGAGGCCGACCCCCTGGCCGACATCGCCCATACGAGGCGGATCGCCGGGGTGTTTATCGTCGGCCACCACCACGACGCACGGTCACTGCAGGCGCTGCGGAAGTTCGCGGGCGCGCAGGCCTCAAGCGTGAGTGCCAATCTGCGGCTTTTGTGGGATATGTTGGCCAGCCCGTTGATGCGACGCCAGCTGGCCGACTGAGATGCTAAGAGTTTTTATGCCGGGAATATGGCACGATCGACTTTAACGGCCTGTCAGCTGGACTCGTCATTCGTTTTCATATGGATAAAGTACACGGTTGTGCCTACACCGGCCAAAAACAAAACGAACGATGTTATGCCGGCAAACACCGGCGCAGCCACGCCAACGTCACGGGAGGCCAGAATAGTAACTAACAGGGCGTTATTTTCTGCAAGGTAGATACTTAACGCTGTCACGGCCAAAGAAGCGAGCAGATATAACATAGTCACCAGCCCTCGCATCAATCCAGTGAGGAGGTTTCTTCCGGCGAATACAGCCACAATCGTAGCAAACGTGATTGTAAGCCAGGTTTGAAACTGGATTACAATGGCCTCTTCGTTGATTCGAATCAGTTCCAGAATTTCTGCGACGGTAAGCTCTTCCATCAGTCACCTGATAAGCGGTTATTCTGCGTGCCGAACACGCACGGCACTGACAAGCCCAATGGGCTTGGCGTTAGTTGCTTTCAACTCGTTACGGCCAGAGTTTACATTAGTTTTTATTTACAGGTGGATGCCAATGCCCAAAAAAAGCATAAGCGTCCAGTAACATTCTCCAGCCTAGCAGAGAAGCCCGCCATTAGGCGAAAGCGGTAATAGCCTAATTGTGGTTTCAGGCTAAAAACGGACATGACGTTATTACCGGAGCTGGCACAAACTTGCTATCGCCATGGTCGAAAATGCATCCAAATCCTGTCCGCTTTCGGGACCATTCGAGACATCCATTTCTCCAATTTCCACAGGCTAGTCACGTATTCCAAACGAATCCATCACCCAATCCACGGCCATCCTGCCACCCCAGGCGCTTTAAGCAATCCCCTCAAAATTCACGCGCAACTCTGTAACAGAGCTTCAAAAAAGTATGGGCCCTTGGTGGGGGGAAAGCTCCGGATATACCCGTCGGACCTGACGAGTCGACGCCAGTCGCTGCGCTGCGACGTCTCATGATTGTGCAGATCGCCCCGAAGTCGACTACTCTGTTTGCAGTAAGCTGATTATCCGACATAGGAGATCCGTAAATGTCACAGCCTGGATACCTGATTGCACAGATCAACGTAAAGGATTACCCGCAATATATAGATGAGTACGGGCTTCCCGTGTTCGCTCTAGGATCTGAACACGGTGCCGAGTTTCTGGTGGCAACGCCGGACGCCAAAACACTGGAGGGTGAGTGGTCAGGTAATTGGACTGTCGTTATCCGATTTCCTACAGCAGAGTCTGCGCATACCTTCTACAATTCCGCCGAGTATGTCCCGCTGCGAGATGCACGAATGAATAAGCTTTCGAACGGTGGAAATTTGGTTATAGCTGAGGGATTCGATTCGAGTGTTATCCCGGCAGTAGCTTGAAGCGTACTACGATGGTGAACTGTGCTTGGGCGTCGAAGGCTGGGCTGATGATGTTCCTGGGGAAATTAGTTTAGCGGGGAGGCGAGAGTATTTGTGCGTAGCGCGTGATCTGCCTGTCCCTGGCGATGCACTGCGCTTTGCTGCATAGATAATACGGACCATATCCATAAAGCTGCGCAGATTGATCGCTTGACGATACACACGGTTTACCGTGCCGCCTGAAAGGCCGATGCGAATTCCAGAACCCACGAGTTCGACGTGGCGATAGGTCCGGGCGGTGCGGATCCTCTCATGGCCCGGTGGTACGACCACCACACACAAAGGCCGGGTACACGAATGCAGCCGATTCCGTCAGATCACATCAGCCATGTGGCAGCCAGGAGAAAAAGAATGATCTAATCTCAGTTGACAGAGGAGTCCATACACGAATTCGCATTTCAAGCCGCTACTGGTAGCTGAAACAGACCTCGACAATGCTTTTTCCATCGGTAGCAGTTCAGGCTGACGATATTTTCGCCGTCTGATTCAACCGAAGTATCACCATCCCTACTCGCGTGGCACCGGTGCTCGTTATAGTAGCGCTGGTAATTGTGGAGCTTTTCCTCCAGGTCGGTCTTGGTCCAGAAGAAGGTCTGATCCAATAGCTCTCGACGAACACTCCCAATCAAACGTTCCACAAATGGATGCGACATCGGAACATGGGGCAGTGACTTGATCTCCTCGATCTCGAGTATCCGCAAATTCGCTTTCCATCGGTGGTATTGAAACAGCGGATCATTGTCTGAACTCACGCGCTGAGGCCAATTCTGGCCCGACGCTGCATCGTTGAACATTCGGCAGAGGCACAGGCCATCCACATTCCCTGCGTGAACTGCGAAGCCGATGATTCTACGGGTTTACTGATCCATGACTATCATGACCCAATGGGTCTTCAAGGTAATGGATTCGGCACGAAACAGATCGACGCTCCACAGACTGTCCTTTGCGTGACCGAGTGTAGTGAGCCAAGAAGATCCATTATTAGTGGGATCTGGTTTGTAGTGAATGGCCAGTACGCGCCGGACGGTGTCTTTATCCAGGCCGAGGCTGAAAGCCAAATTGATTTGCTGGGCAATGCGAGGACAGCCATATCGGGGATTTCGCTGTTTCATTTCAACAATGGCTTGGATG
This sequence comes from uncultured Gammaproteobacteria bacterium, assembly GCA_963765545.1. Classification (GTDB taxonomy): domain Bacteria; phylum Pseudomonadota; class Gammaproteobacteria; order Pseudomonadales; family Halieaceae; genus JARRPM01. Next base: position 778,681 of record CAVXWW010000009.1, read on the forward strand.
ACTTCCTTTGGTGGCCCTTCGGTCCAGGCTTCCTGTCACCGCGTGGTGAATACAGAAGGCGATACTTTCGCTTCTTTAGCGCATTGTGGAAATGGAGCAGGGTAGAGGGCTTGATGATGATTGCTGACCTGACCAGCCGTCGTGGGTCCAGGAAGAGTGATAGAAAACCGAGAACAGTGCGATCCAGTGTGGATAGATTCGGTGCTCGCTGTCGGGACCTGCTGTAAATAATCAGTTGCTGCTTGAGAAGAAGGTTTTCGGCAATGACTGAACGGCTACCACCTGGCCGAATCAGCTTGGCGATCGTTGTGAGCAGGTGAAACAGCAAGTAAATGATGTCTTTCATGCCGACGGAGGGTAGAAAAGTTCCCAGCGGGCAGCAACTATCAAGTCTCTGATATCATTGATAAATTAGAAATTCGTGTATGGACTCCTCCGTCAACTGAGCTAATTCATCTTCTTTTCTCCTAGCTGTCACATGGTTGATTCGGTCTGACGGAATCGGCTGCATCCGTGTATCCGGCCTTTGTTAGTGGTGGTCGTACCACCGGGCCATGAGAGGATCCGCACCGCCCGGACCTATCGCCACGTCGAACTCGAGAGTTCGGGAATTCCTATCGGCCTTTCAGGCGGCACGGGTAACCGTGTGTATCGTCAAGCGATCAATCTGCGCAGCTTCGCGGAAGGGGTCCGTACTATCTATGCAGCAAAGCGCAGTGCATCGTTGCCGTTAAATGCTTCATGCTTTGTCCACACTGCCCATATGATGCGCGCCATCTTATTCGCCAGAGCTACAGTGGCCTTGTTGTGACCGACCCTGGCCTGAGTGCTCACTGCCCAGGTTTCCAGCCGTGTAAGCTCTTTGCCGTTCGCTTGCTTACGTCGTGCTGCCATCAACGCGGCCCGAGCGCCATGAATAAGCATGGTGCGCAAGTAGCGGTCACCTTGCCTGGTGATTCTGCCAAGTCGCCGGTTTTGCCCAGAGCTATTCTCTCTACAGGTAAGCCCGAGCCAGGAGGCAAAAGAACGACCCCGTTTGAACGTGTGAATATTGGATACGCGTGCCACAAATGCGGTGGCTATAGTGACCCCAATACCCTGAATGCCCAGCAGGGTCTGCACGTTCGGGTTGGTATCGGCGTAGGCTGCCAGAGCCTGGTCCACGCGCTTCAATCGTAGCTCTAACTCGGTAATTTCCTGGATGAGATCCAGTAGGGTTGGCTGTATCAGCATTGGTGCTTGTTCTGTAGCCAGTGTCAGCTTCCTGGGGATGCCCCTGACTCCCACTGGGGTAGAGATACCGAATTCAGCCAGCAGCGCCCTGGCTTCACAGATTCTGGCTACTCGGGCTCGTTTCCACTGTTCACGAATTCGATGTACGCCCTGAAGTGCTTGCAGTTCTTCGGGTTTGGTTGGTATAGGGTGCAGGCTTTTATCGTTATCGGCGAGGACCAGGGCATCTGCATCGGCGGCATCTGTTTTTGTGCGCCGGACGTAGGCTTTAACGTAATTCGCGTGCAGTAACTTGACCTCATGACCCAGTGACAGGGCTGTTCTGGCCCAGTAGTGGGAAGTGCCGCAGGCCTCCATGACCAGGCGAACGGGCTCATTCTGTGTTAGAAATCGATGAAATTGGGCTCGGCTGAGTCGCTTTCGATCAACAACATGATGCTGTGCATCGGCTACAGATAACTGAAATACCGACTTGGATAGATCAACACCTACGATGGAAACAGACATAGCAAGTACTCCTCTACAGTGAATGGGCTGGAACAGATGCCCATTCAAAGGGTAGATCAGCTAAGAGGAGTCCATCCTATCGCCACCCACACCTACGATGGAAACAGACATAGCAAGTACTCCTCTACAGTGAATGGGCCAAAAAAATCATCCATTCAAAGGGTAGATCACCGTTAAGGAGTCCATCCTATCGCCATGAACAGGTACCGGGGGCGGTAGATAAAACTCCGGATATACCCGTCGATTGCGCCCAGTTGTTTTGTGGTTGCTGGGGAGGGTGCTAGTGAGTATGACCGGAGTGGTCGATGCTCAAAACTGATTGACTGCTTTTGTAAAGTACGAATCCGCCATAGACATGATAGCCATCCTTCATCGATCGCGAAAAATAGTCAATACAATCAACGCGATCGAATATTCAAGAGGGGCACCCCTTTTGGACCTGTTTCTGTCAGGAAAATTTACAATTTGCAGGTGCAGGTTCACCACAAATCTGGCTAACGCACTAATGTCTATACCTAAATAAATTTTGGTCCGGTAATTGCACGTTATTTGGGTCGGGGATCAAGAGCCCTTTCGATAACATGAATTCAGCCGTCGGACAGGGATGTATGAATGATTACGATTCAGCCAAACCCAATGAAGGAATTAGACTATGAATAAGAACCTATCAACATTGTCAGCAATCGCATTGATTGCGTTGGCGCTACCGGCCCTATCGGTGAACGCAGCCGACAAACCATTTCCCACACGAGTCCCCACGCTGGATGGAGCGGCATCTGAAGGGTTTGCCATCGGCAAGGGACCTACCGCCTACAACAGCTCACCCGATGGATCGCTCTACAAGGTAGACCTGCGGTCCGGGAAGGGGGAAGTCCTGGTCGATATTCAGGACCCGTTCGATTGTTTAAAGCTCGGGATGCGTGTCGATGACCGCACGAACTACCTGTTTGTCGCAGGATGTGTCTATGGCAACGCATTGGTGTTAGACGCGGACAACGGTGCCATGATAATGCAATACCAGCTCAACAACTCGGGAGAATTCGGGATAGTCAACGACCTGACCATCACCAAGGATGCTGTGTACTTTACCGATTCCTATCGCCCCGTCTTATACCGACTGCCGCTGTCACGCAATGGCGCAATTCCTCTCGATTCCGGGGCTGCAACCGAGATACCCTTACCTCCTGAGTTCACCCTCGACCCGGATAATGATCCCTGTTGCGGTGGCAATGGCATCGTTTCGACGCCCGACGGCAAGACCCTGATCATCGGCCACTCGAATCTGGCGCGGCTGTACCGTTTTGACACGGCCAGCGGTGATATTGAGCAGATCGCTGTTGATGGGCCGCTGTCGGGTTTTCTCGATGGTATCGCGATGCGGGGCAAAACGCTGTACATCATGACGCCATACGACTTCCCCGGCCCACCCGTATCCATCGACAAGATCCAGGTCGTGGAATTGGATAAGGGCTATCTGTCGGGCACGCTCGTTGACGAAATCACCGATCCTGACAACCTGGACGGCGTTGCGAGCGGAGCATTCTTCGGGAATTCGCTGTACGTCAATAACGCGCGGTACACGACTGAGTTTCCGCCACCAGCTGGCACGCCTTTCTGGATCACCAGGTTGAAGCTCAGCCCTGTTAAGTGAACTCGCGAGCAAGTTAACGCTAGCCGATCGTCGCAATGAATATGCCCCGTCTCGCACGGGGTTTTTCTAGTATTGGCAACTTAACGGGCCGAAATTGATAAGCTCGGCCCGTGAATATCTATAAACGCCATTGATTCCCTCCCGACATCATCTCCTACGCCGTACCCAAAGCACTTCGTGGGGCAGGCTCTCTGGCTCTACTATCGCTTCAACCTGAGCCGCCGCGATATTGAAGATCTGCTCGCCGAACGAGGAATCACTGTCACCCGTGAATCAATTCGCCTCTGGTTGTCCCTACGCTGAATTCTACTTAGAAGTGCGACAGCCTAATATCGGGATACACTCTAATCCAATGAGTTGGAAAAGAGGAGGCTGCCGCCATGTCATGCTATACACAATTGACGATGCCAGAAAGGATGAGGCTCTATACGTTTTTGGAGCTGGGATTAAGCAAATCCCAGATTGCTCAACGCCTGGGCCGCCATAGATCCACGATTTATCGTGAAGTACAACGAAATCGCCGATCCATTGGTTATTTACCTGGAATTGCACATCGGAAAAGTCAGAAACGCAGGGCAGATAAACCAGGCAAGATAAGAACCGGGCCACGCCTATATGATTATATTCTGAGAGGATTAAAGCGAGGCTTGAGCCCTGAGCAGATTGCCGGGCGGATGAAGCGAGAGGGCAAACCCTACTACGTTTGCCATGAAACAATTTATCGTTATATCTACAGGCTTGGCAATAAAGGTCTTTACCGACTCCTGCACTACAAGAAACGTCGCCGCGGTAAACGTTGGGGACGGAAAGTGGGATCTGGCAAATATTGCGGGATAACGTTGATTACTGATCGGCCCAAAGAGATTGAAAGTCGAGAGGAGTTTGGCCACTGGGAAGGGGATACCATCGCTTTTTCCAATACCAAGTATCTGAATGTTGCGACCTACGTTGAGCGCAAAACGCGATTTGTAGTTCTAGAGAAACATGACGATCGGAAGACGGCTACAGTACTGGGTGCTCTGGAATGCCGGATTCAAATGCATCCTTGTAAGCTTTGGAAAACGGTTACCTTTGACCAGGGTTCAGAGTTCGCTGATTATCGTCCACTGGAGCGCAGGACGCGCTGTAAGACGTATTTCTGCGAGCCCCACTCGCCTTGGCAGCGCGGAAGCAATGAGAACATGAATGGCCGACTGAGGCGCTATTTACCGAGGTCGATTGATATCCAGGCGGTGACCCAAGAAAACCTGAAAGACCTGGCAAAAAAGATCAACAATATTCCAAGGAAGTGTCTAGACTATATGACGCCCCGAGAGGCTTTATTACAGTGTTTCCCGAGCTACTGTCGCACTTCACCGTAGAACGCGCCCTACCAAAAACACTGTACTCATTGATTTTGTTGACTTTTCCGTCGGCGCCAGATTAGCGTTGCCGGTATGAAAACGATACTTGTTTCTCTGTTCACCACCCTGGTCGACCTCCTGCGGAGCCGAGCCTCGCTCCATCTGGAGATCCTTGCCTTGCGTCAGCAACTGGCAATGGTGGCCAACCGTGATAACAAACGGCACCACTTTCGCTCGAGCGAGCGTATATTCTGGGTTTGGCTTTACCGGCTATGGCCCTCCTGCCTTGAGACGTTGGCAATCTTCAAGCCTGACACTCTGGTCCGATGGCATCGAAAAGGATTTCGACTGTACTGGACCTGGAAATCTCGTCGGCGTTGGGGGGGTCGACCAGCTATCGATCCTGACGTTCGCGAACTGATTCGGCCCATGTCGCGGAACAACATTGGTTGGGGTGCTCCTGCTACCGCGCGCCCCGCATCCATGGTGAATTGAAAATGCTCGGCATCCGTGTGTCCGAATCCACCGTCGCCAAATACACGATCCGCCATCGGAAGCCGCCATCGCAGACCTGGAAAACATTCCTGGAGAACCATGCAGCCGATCTTGTTTCAATAGATTTTTTCACCGGAGCGCCGGCCGCCGTCCCCACTGCAACCTTCCGAGTCTTGTATGTCTTTATCGTTTTGCGTCATGAACGGAGAGAGATCGTTCACTTCAACGCGACGTACCACCCGACTGCGGAATGGACTGCTCAGCAACTGGTGGAAGCTTTTCCGTTCGATACAGCTCCTCGTTACGTAATGCGAGATCGCGATAGTGTCTATGGTAAGCAGTTTCGGACCCGGGTAAAGAGTCTGGGTATTGAAGAGGTGATCTCAGCGCCTCGCTCGCCTTGGCAAAATCCTTATGTCGAGCGAATTATCGGCTCAACCCGTCGAGAGTGCCTGAATCACGTCATCATTTTCAATGTACGGCATTTGCGACAGGTGTTGAAATCCTACGCCACTTATTATCATGAGGCGAGAACGCACTTGTCTCTCGATAAGCAAAGTCCGGTACCACGACCGATTCAACAGCCAGCTCAGGGAACGGTCGTGGCCTTTCCTCATGTCGGCGGCCTTCATCATGAGTGCCGGCGAGCGGCCTGATAGACCAGCTTGATTCCGCCCTGCTTCAGGACAAGAGCCACAATCGTAGGGGCTTGCGCGGGCGCTGGTCAGCGGTTTTCTAATGGGCTAAGTCACATCCAAACTTAGCCAGTCATCCCCAGCATTTATGATGCCGACACTGTGCCCAGAGTAGAAAAATGGTCATGGATAGAGTTTTTGGTAGGGACAGCCTACTCAAACGACATCCGTTCGTTTAGCGCTGCGATCGATTCCTCATCCAAGCCCATCCGTCGAAGATGAGCCAAGTACCGGGGGTGGTCCTTGACTGCTTCATTCTGCCTGGACAGACTTGCGGTCCAAAACTGGTTCCACATATTGAGGTCTACCGCAGTTTCCATCAGGTCGATGGCGTTTTCCACTTCGCCAAGGCTTAACGCCAACTGCGAGGTAATTGGTAATCCCTGGTATAAGCGATCGAGTTCAAGCTCGACCAACTCCTGGTAAATTTTCCTGGCTTTTACGTGATCGCCTTGCGATATGTAGCTTAGGGCGACCCTTGCTTGAATTCGTGGATGCTCCTGCATTGCTGGGGGGATGTCTTCAAGTATCTGTTTTATACCAGAGTAATTACCCTTCGCCGCATAGGCATCAATTAATGCGATCACCCCAAATTGATGGTCTGGATCCAATTCCAGGGCCTCGCGGGCTTTGCGGACAGCGGCATCAGCATTACCATTCCACACGTAAAGAAGCGCCAGGTTGGCTTTATAGCCAGGGTGTAACGGATCGCCCTTTTCGGCTTCAGTATTTAACTTTATTGCCCTCTCTGACTGACCAATATTCTGTAAGAACCAAAGCGTATACAGTTGCATTGCAGCAGGGCTTCTCCCGGGCTCTATCGCACGTTGATACAACTTCCCGGCAGTCTCCCAATCATGTTCCATTATTTGAATCGCAATCGCCTTTATTGCAAGGGCCTCGCTCTGTTCTGGGTCCAGCGCGAGCGCCCTTTCGTAAGAGGGAATGGCTGCGGAACTTGCCACCTCGAACGGTTGCCATTGCATAGACATTAGCTGCGCAAAAGCAAGAGAACCCCAGGCTATTGCGTAGTTAGGGTCCGCCTCCACGGCCCTTTCAAAATAGCGGGTTGCCCGAGCGTTGGTTTGGGAGTTGGCCCAGTCAAATGAAGCCCTCCCCCGGACGTACCAGTTGTACGCTGCTACATTTGCTGTTTGCTCAACGACCAGCGGTCTCGCGACGTCATATCCCAGTTCGATTCGTAAAGCCCGAACAACCTCTCTGGCCAGTTCGTCCTGCAGCTTGAAAATATCATCGAGTTGGCGCTCGTATGACCCGGTCCAGATGTGATAACCACTGCTGGCATCAACCAACTGGGCAGTAATCCTCACTCGCTCACCTAAACGACGCACGCTACCCTCTAACACAGCATGTACGCCCAGGGTTTCTGCGATCTGGCCAATGGTCTTATCAGTATCCTTGAACGCAAATGAAGATGTTCGGGCCATAACGGATAGTTGCTCTATCTGGGATAGTGTAATCAGCAACTCCTCGGCAATACCTTCTGCAAACCATGCCTGGTCCCCCGTCTCGCTCATGTCAGCAAAGGGGAGTACTGCTATGGCCCGGTATTGCTCCGGATTGGGGATCACCGGCGGGCCTGTCTCTGGGCTCCCCTGCACCGCTGACTCGGCCTCTGTAAGTCTCTTCTGCATAGAAAGTCGGTCCACGTAGAGCCCCCCCACGGCAACAACCAACGCCACGATCAATACAAACTCGACAATAGCGGGGATGTTCAAGTGGTGAGGGTGGCCCGCACGGGAAAGAGGTTCAGTCCGCACGATCCCTTGTGGGGAGAGATCAAAAATCCAGGCGAAGACAAGAGCCAGAGGAAAGCCGAGGAGTACAACGGCCAGAACAAAATTGACCGTCCAGTCGGGAAGGGCAAGTCGAGGTAATACAACGTCGGCCATCTCGAGCAATGCCCAGCCTACGGCCGAATAGACCAGTGCGACCCGATAGACTTTGCGGCGTTTCAGTTCCGTCAGGAACCTGGGTAAAACCATCTTGTTATTCTCATAATCCCCGTACTGGACACTATATCACTGGAATCTGACGAGTCGAGCTGCGCGGAAAAGCGTATATAACAAAGCTATTTAGTCGGGTACTGGTCTTGTGCGCGCATTGCCAGCAGGATCGTGCCTGCCGCCTTTGCGTCGTTAGCCGCAATCATGCTCCCCAGACCCCCATGTCTCGTTTCCACCCGAAAGCCGCCATTCAGATCGCCCTGGGAGCGGTCGTTTTGACTATACTGTCCCTAAAGGCAACTACCGACTGCGAATTCAACTGATCTATGCAAAACCCTGTTATAAAATCCTTGATGAGTGCAATTACCGACTACCGCACCTGAGGGTCTGGGAGGGTAGTTCCCCGAACATGTACCGGTAATCTGCAGCCATCTGGCCCAGATGGTGGAAACCGCAGGCGAGTGCCAGATCGGCGACCCGCACTGACCTAGCATCGCTGTGGTACAGCCTCTGACTGAGTTCACAAAAGCGGCGGGCCTTCATATAGGCTGCCGGGGTCACACCCAGTCCATCGTTGAACGCGTTCTCCAGGGTTCTGCGTGAAACACCGATAAGCTCAGCTAGGTGAACAGCACCCGGCGCTTCGACGGGGTTCTGATCGATAACCCTGAGTGCATGATCCAGCGTTTGCCGGCGGTGCCCTCGAGGGCCGACAGGCTTCTTCGCAGCATTGTGCGAAAGACAAGCCAACACCAGGTAAACCAGTTCATCCTCCAGTTGGGGCGAGATCAGTAATCTGCCCCCGGTATCAATCTGACCCGCTGAGACACTCTCCAACAAACGGCGCAGAATCGCCAGATTCGCTCCACCATGAGGACAAAAGCACCGCCCATCTGGCATCAGTTCATAAAGAGGCATCTCAAAGTGAGTTTGGGAAACTTGTTCCAGCTTTTCGATTGAGAGCGCGAGGTGAATGCTATCCAGCCCCGAGGCGGACACGGATTCAAACTCGCCTCCAACCGCCATGACCAACAGGCTGCTGTGGGTGACAGTTTCTCCACACCAGCGCCAGGCTGCTGAATAATTCCGAGAGGTCAGAATCGATACGGTTCTGTAACCGGGCATCACACAACCGCGCTGCAGAAAGCGCGCGGGCAGATGGGCGCGGCTGATCAGAGCCTCGGTACCGGCGATCTGTTCCAGAAAAAACGCCCCGTCAGCGGGCTCGAGCTGGCAAAATTCCAGGTCCCACCCCTTGGCCGCCTCCGAAAACTGTTCAAAGAGTGAAAACTTTTCCCTGATCAGTACCGTGTGAGAATTCACTGAACCCAAAAGAACATGCCTCTTATTTTTCGCAATATTGATATTAGAACATAGTTCATGACTCTTCACGGTAGCGTTTTATCTTTGATGACTTAGTATGTGTGAATCCTCGATAAGTACCGGTTAAGAATGCACAAAGCAGCAGTAAAAGCCCTACTACTTGTAGGCCTGATTGCCCCAGTCGCCCCCGCCGCGACCGGTGCAGAGGCGGGTGATATCGCCAGCCAATATCATATGCTGGAATGGGCCGACCTGGTGCCCGAGGGATGGGAGCCTCCGCTTGTTCCCCCCGGGCACGACAGCGCTGAGAGCACCCAGGTGCCTGCAGAAGCCGTGGTTGCCAAGCTTGATCGCCAGGCTGTCACCCTTCCTGGCTTTATGAAGCCACTGGTCTTCGAAGGTAATGAGGTATCCAAATTTCTGCTCGTGCCCTTCCTGTCTCACCACACCAAACAACACGCTCACCTGGATGCTAACCAGATGGTTCATGTCTCATTACTTGAGCCTGCAATTGTGGACAAGCCTCTGGCCCCCATTTGGGTCGTCGGGACGATCACCGTCGACGCGGTACTAACTGAAGAAGGCCCAGCCGCCTACAGTATCGCCGACGCTGTCATTACCGAATACAAATACTGAACTCGATGGGGCGAATACCCTGCTTTCCTATAGGAGACCAACGATGATCAAGCAACTCAAGACTGGCCTGGCAGCATTGCTGTTGAGTGCCTCGGCACAGACCTTTGCCGAGCCTCCTCCCGTACAGGAGCCTTCCTCACCGGAGGCTATAAAAAGGGCGCTGACTGGGGGTGTTCCCATGGGTCGCTGGAAGGAAGGCCTTCTATTTGAGGGCATCAGCCCGCAGCCCTGGCTTCCCAGTGCTGCTAACTGGTTCCCCGGTACGGAGGAAGTCCAGCCTCACGAGATGCGCATCACCTTCATGGGTACCTCTCCCACCATTCGTCCGGGGCAGATGAATACCTCGATCTTCGTGGAACTTGGTAACGGCGATAATTTTATCTTCGATATCGGTGAAGGTTCTGTTTCTAACTATACCGCCGCCCGCGTAGCCCTAAACCAGATGAACAATATCTTCATCACTCACCTGCACGTGGATCACTACGGCTCACTCCCCTACGTGTGGATGTTCGGGACCTGGTCAGGCGGCTGGCATACACCGATCACTGTACACGGACCCTCTGGGCGCACGCCGGAATTCGGCACCAGGGCCATGGTCGAGGGAATGAGGCAGATGACAGCCTGGCACCGTGACGCCTTTAGCGTTTTTCCCGTGGGTAAGGGCTGGGATATCCAGGTTGAAGAGTTCGATTTTCGTGACAACGGCGGAACAGTCTACGATAAGAACAACGTAAAAGTCATTCACTGGCAGCGTTCTCACGCTAAAGACGGCGCTTCTGCTTATCGCCTGGACTGGCAGATCAGCGACGATGAATCCTTGTGCTTCGTGTGGACTGGCGATGGCCGGCCCAGCGAGCTGGATATAAAGTACGCCAAGGGATGTGACGTCTATGTGACTGAACTGCAGCAGGAAGTGGTTGAGATAAACTCCGGTGTACAGGGTGTGCCGCCTTTCCTGGCACGCTACACCATCGACACACACCACACACCTGGCTACGCCGTGGGCTATCTGGCGGACAAGATCAAACCGCGTATGCTGATGACGACGCACATGACCTTCGACCCATGGCTGAATGAGGAAACTGTAGCTGAAGTGCGACAACACTGGGATGGCCCCTACCACTTCGGCGCACCTGATGGCATCGTCGTTAACGTCACCACCGACCAGATCTGGGTGCGCGACGGTATCTTGCCGGATTTCCCCAACCAGCGTGCACCGCAGCAGGATTTCACCAATGGTCAATTGGTCGTGCCGATGCCTCCTCACTTCCGCGAGTCGATCCAAGAACCCTTTGTACGGGAGCAGGAGATCAGTCCCCAGAAATACTACCCGAAAGGATACATGCCTGAACTTCTGGAAGATTGGCCTGCCGACGGCCCAATCGTGGCTCCCGTTGAAGCCCTCCCGGAGAACTTGCGAAAGAGCATGGGCGGCCACTGGGAATACACCCAGAGGAACCGCAAGGCTCTGGAAGAGCGTAACAAGTAATCTTCACAGCATAACTATCAAGGGTCCGGAAGGGCCCTTTTTCGTTTATCAACTAGCTGGTCGTCAGAGTACGTTCCGGGAGGGTATCGGGCAACGCTGAGGGGGTATGTACACTGATGTTGCATCAGTAGATATTCGGCAAGTGGCTTTCAATTTTCTGAGGGACGAAAAGTTTATGTTGGAGATATTCGCGTTAATTGTGCTCGGCGTGTTGGTAGCCGCCGGCATCTGGCTGGTAGTGACCATCGGCAACATCCCGGGGAATATTGCCCGCGCCGCGGAACACCCCCAGGCGGATGCAATCAGTGTCCTGGCCTGGATTGGGCTGCTAACTCTGGGACTGGGCTGGTTTGTCGCACTGGTCTGGGCCCGGATGGAGCCAGTGCGGCCGTCGGCTGCCCTGGACGAGCGGGTCAGAGAGTTGGAGGCCCGGCTGGCCCGAATGGAGGCCGATTCATGATCGCGTTTATCGTTATTTGTTATTCACTGCTATACGTACTGATTTTCAACAAGCTGGGCCTGCTGAAGAAATCTGTAGGCAATATCAGCGCCTTCGCCGGTGTCGGATTCGTCTTGATTGGCGCAATTGTCTTTATGTGGTACACCTTCTCTCCTGTCACACCTGATGCGCGCATGTTCCGCTACGTTATTCCTATCGTGCCCAACGTGCGGGGCGAGGTCATTGAGGTGCCGGTCAAGGCGATGAAGCCTCTGAAGAAGGGAGACATCTTGTTCCGTATTGACCCGGAGCCCTACGAGATTACCGTGCGCCAGCTAAAGGCCCAGATAGCAGTCCACGAGGCAGAAAGAAACCTGGCAGAGATCAATTTGGCGCGTGCTGAGAAACTACTGGAAGTGCAGTCTGCGGCACAGGTCGACGTAGATACATGGACGGCCAATCGAGACGCGGCCATGGCGGCCAGGGAGGTGGCCTCGGAGCAGTTGGAGTACGCCGAGTGGCAATTGGCCGAGACCAATGTCACAGCGCCGGCCGATGGCTATGTTGTAAACGTGCAGCTGCGCCCGGGTAATGTGGCGACCACGGTGCCATTGGCCTCGCCCATGGCTTTTATCTCTGTCGAAAGTGATGAAATTGTTGCCAGTTTCAGCCAGAGCGCGGTGCGCAAGATCGCCCCCGGTGACGAAGCGGAAGTGGTATTTGCCAATATCCCGGGCCAGACTTTCGGTGCTGTCGTTTCCAGAGTTGTGAGCTTTAGCGGCCAGGCACAGCTTAGCGCCAGTGGGCAGTTGCCATCGATGACTGGTGCCCCGGTGAGTGATCGCTGGGCGGTGGTAGTCCAATTGGACGACTCGGAGTTAGCTCGCCGGCTGCCCCAGGGGGCTGGCGGCACTATGGCTGTCTACACCCAGTATGGCAAACCCGTACACGTGATCAGCAAGGTAGCATTGCGCATGAATGCCTGGTTGGGTTACCTGACCTCGCCATAGGCGTTTAATTGTCGTTACAATACTAATGTAATGAACCAGCCTAAACTACTGTTCGGGATTAGTTGACCACTACAGGATGGCCTTTCGTGGGTGGCCATCTGGCCATTCAAAGCTGGTGCGCAATGTCCGTTATGAGGTGGAAGCCGCAATCCCTATTACTCGCAGCGTAGGCCTCCCAAGCAATCCCGGCATGACCGCGTCGATAAGAGACGTAAGCCCCTAATCAACCCAAACGACCGCTATCGAGAAAAGCAGACGTTCACCACCTGGCCCGGGTCTTTATAGAGCTTACCCAAGCTCGCCAGTCAGCTTCAATCAACAGCGTCGAGCCTATAGGGGGGCTACCCTAGCCAAAATTCTTCCGGACTCGTGGCCAGTTTTTCTTTTAGACAGATTTCCCCGTGTCGCCTCTACATGCACAACCACAATCCATTCCCCACAATTCCATGTCCCGCATAGAACCCCGATCCAACCGGTTCTTTGAGATTCATCGGAAATCGTCGGTAATCGATGAAAATAATAGGTGTTCTTGGGAATTTCTCTGATAGTTTCATGATTTTTCGGGAAATCAAATCAGATAGCGCATAGGCCATTTGTTTGAGGCCTGGGCCGAAACCTCACCCGTCATGCTTCACACAATACTGGCCCGACCTGATCAACGTGAGAGAAGCACACAAATCATGTATCACAGGCTAAACTGAAAAGGTAGCTGCTGAAAAAGTGTCTATTTGAACTCGCTTGAAAAAAGCCAAAGAATTCTTTCGCGCGCTGAAAATGGAAAACGAATATGGAAAAACTACTGGAAGGTAAAGTCGCTTTGGTCATGGGTGCTGGCTCTTGCGGACCGGGCTGGGGTAACGGCAAAGCTGCCGCGGTGGCTTATGCACGAGAGGGCGCGAAGATTGTAGCGGTAGATCTGGATCTGGTGCGGGCGCAAGAAACAGAATCCATTATCTTAAAGGAAGGTGGAAAATGCATTTCGATTGCTGGGAACGTGAGTTCGGAGTCCGATGTAAAGGGTATAGTTAACCAAGCGGTAGACCAATGGGGTCGCATCGATGTGCTACATAACAACGTTGGGATCGCGAAACTGGGTGACCCTGTTGCGCTGGATAGCGCCGATTGGGATATAGTGATGGATGTAAACCTGAAGAGCGCCTACCTTGCATGCAAGAGCGTATTACCGGTAATGCTTAAACAGGACTGTGGTGTGATCACCAATATTTCATCAGTTGCCAGCTTGAGAGTGTTGTCAGGCGCGATGTTGACCTACAACGTATCCAAGGCAGCCTTGAATAACCTGACGCAGACGGTTGCCATTGGCTATGCCAGCAGGGGCATCAGGGCGAATGCTATCTTACCTGGCTTGATGGACACACCGATGATCTATGATGTTGATGAATACGTCGAAATGTTTGGAGGGAAAGAAAAGTTTGTGGCTTCCAGACATGCGATGTGTCCCACGGGAAAAATGGGGGATGCCTGGGATGTTGCCAATGCCGCTGTTTTTCTCGCGTCCGACAGGGCCAAGTACATAAACGGAGTCATCCTCCCTGTTGATGGGGGTCTGAATCTAGCAAAATGAGTTTGTCGGCTTATCGTGATAAATGATTAATTTGACTCATACGTCAAATAATGGCCTTGGCTTTATTGCCCATCGTGCCTCACACAATACAGCCCAGATTTATACCAGCCGCTGGGACAATTCGTCCCCTCCCAGGGCATAGCCTCCTTGTCGGATTGGCTGCTGTATTGTTTGCAGTAATTGCCTGATTTGTAGCATCCCCTGGGGCATTTGCTGCCGCTCTTGGTGATGATATTTTGTACAGAGTTTGATGAAGAGGGGAACGGCTTGCAGTAGTCGCTGCTGCGATAAGTGCCAGAGGGGCAGGAATCTCCCTTGCGGGGGATGGGGGTTTGGGCGATGGTGGTGGTTGCTTAAAGGAGCAGGGTAAAGGTAAATAAAAATTTCGGCATGCGGTACCTCCTTTGCTGGCTTCGATTCATCGTTGAGTATTGTCTGCTTTTCTCAAAAGCGGTCATGTCCGCTGACTCCCTGCAAGTGGCGGGCTTACTGCACGTTCGTGAATCCGGGCGGATCGGATTGAAAGTCCACGTGGTGGCCGGCAGCGATCTATACGCCATTCCGATATGCCTCAAATCGGCCATCAGAATGAATGTGTTCGATGACGCCCTCAACGTCCTGGGCCTGACCGCCGCGCATATAAAAAATGGTCGCCCACCATCCGGCAAACTCAGGTGGCTGTACGATCCTATTCAATGCCTCGCACCTCCGTTGTCGTCGCCTTCTTCCTGTTGTTAGTATGAGTTTTAGAGTCCGCATTGGCGGCTAACGGTTACAATTGATGGAGGTTCACGGCATCACAGTTTTCCTGAAGGCCCTGGGCACCGGGCTGCTCATCGGTGCAGCGGCGCTGGTAGCAGCGCTGTTGTGGCCAATGGCTGATCCACCATGGCTGGCCCACTCGGGGCCGGTCGCGCTAGTGGATGTAACGATTATCGATGTGGAGCACGGCACGGCATGGGCGGGACAAACCGTGGTTTTGCGCGATGGTCACATCGAGCGCGTCGGGCCGGTATCGAATGTGGCGTTGCCTGCGGACATTCGCAGTCTGAATGCACGGGGACAGTTCCTGATCCCTGGCCTGTGGGACATGCACACCCACTCGATCAAGCGTTCGCCACAATTCCACCATGCATTGTATATTGCCAACGGCGTGACCAGTGTGCGCGACATGTCCGGTTGCCTCTCCGAGGACGACTCCTACTGGGCCTGCCCGCACGACCGCCGCCGTTGGACAAATGAAGCGGTGCGCGGGAAACGTGTCTCGCCGCGCTACCCGCTGCAGAGCAGCTACCAGACCAACGGCGGCAACGAAGTGCCTGAGGGCCTGCCGGTATTCTTCCGCCTGGAGAGCCTGGCGCACGCAGAAGAGTTGGCAGGATTCTATCGTGACCAAGGTGTGGACTTCATTAAAACTTACACCGAACTCACACCGCAGCAGTTCGCCTGGATCGCCCGGAGTGCGCGTGAGAAAGGGCTAAGCATCGCCGGTCATCGTCCTGTTAAGGTCTCCCTGGCAGCAGCGCTCGCAATGGGGCAACGCTCCTTTGAACATGGCCGGTTGTTTCTGTTCGAGTGCTTCGGCGGCGCGCAGCCCTTCCGCACCGCCCCCGACCCACTCGCAGCCTACAATGCCACTTTAAGGATGCGGCTGCTGGCGGAGCGTGACGACGTCGCCTGTGCGCAACACATGGACAACATGGCCGAAGCTGGCGCCTGGTGGGTGCCGACACTGACTACCCTGCGCATGGCCGTGACCGCCACCCAGCCAGCCGCACACAAAGACCCGCGCCTGGCAGACGTGCCCTGGCTGCGGCGCAAGCTGCTGTGGGAACCGGATGCACGCCGCGCCGCCGCCGAACCGCTGGCGAGTGACGGACGCAGCATCCACGCGCGCCTGTTTGCCCTCGCCTCGCGAGACGTTCGCCAGGCTAATGCGGCCGGCGTGCGTATCCTGGCGGGCACCGACACAACCGACACATTGGTATTCCCTGGTTCCAGCCTGCACGACGAACTGCAGATGCTGGTTGATGCTGGGCTAACTCCGGCGCAGGCGCTCCGCACTGCCACCATCACCGCGGCGGAGTTCGCCGGCGCGCGAGCCACACACGGCACCATTGCACCCGGCAATGTTGCGGATCTGGTGCTGCTGGAGGCCGACCCCCTGGCCGACATCGCCCATACGAGGCGGATCGCCGGGGTGTTTATCGCCGGCCACCACCACGACGCACGGTCACTGCAGGCGCTGCGGAAGTTCGCGGGCGCGCAGGCCTCAAGCGTGAGTGCCAATCTGCGGCTTTTGTGGGATATGTTGGCCAGCCCGTTGATGCGACGCCAGCTGGCCGACTGAGATGCTAAGAGTTTTTATGCCGGGAATATGGCACGATCGACTTTAACGGCCTGTCAGCTGGACTCGTCATTCGTTTTCATATGGATAAAGTACACGGTTGTGCCTACACCGGCCAAAAACAAAACGAACGATGTTATGCCGGCAAACACCGGCGCAGCCACGCCAACGTCACGGGAGGCCAGAATAGTAACTAACAGGGCGTTATTTTCTGCAAGGTAGATACTTAACGCTGTCACGGCCAAAGAAGCGAGCAGATATAACATAGTCACCAGCCCTCGCATCAATCCAGTGAGGAGGTTTCTTCCGGCGAATACAGCCACAATCGTAGCAAACGTGATTGTAAGCCAGGTTTGAAACTGGATTACAATGGCCTCTTCGTTGATTCGAATCAGTTCCAGAATTTCTGCGACGGTAAGCTCTTCCATCAGTCACCTGATAAGCGGTTATTCTGCGTGCCGAACACGCACGGCACTGACAAGCCCAATGGGCTTGGCGTTAGTTGCTTTCAACTCGTTACGGCCAGAGCTTACATTAGTTTTTATTTACAGGTGGATGCCAATGCCCAAAAAAAGCATAAGCGTCCAGTAACATTCTCCAGCCTAGCAGAGAAGCCCGCCAGTTGCTTGCCATTATGGAATAAACATTCCATAATTAGTTCATCCTTCCTACATCAAGGCCAGCACCAATGGCAAGACCGGTACAAATCGAGCGCGAGAAAGCACTGAAGGCAGCGCGGCTACTATTTTGGAGTCAGGGTTATACGGCCACATCTATGGCCCAGCTACTTCATGCTATGAGTATTGGAAGCGGCAGTTTCTATACGGCCTTTGAGAGCAAAGCTGAACTCTTCAAGCGAGTGGTTGACGACTACAGGGATTGGTCCATCAATCAATTTACCCAGGTGCGCACCAATCATAAAGGACTGGATGCTGTTCGACTATTCCTGGATAGAACGTTAGTCGATATCAGTAACGCCGGTCGTCGTAAAGGCTGCCTGCTGGTGAACAGTGTGTTGGAACTGGACGATGTCGACCAAGAGCTTTACCAGCACGCTCGGAATGCCTTGAAAAACCTGGATTTGGCTTTCCGGGACTGTGTAGATGAGGCAAGTGCTGCCGGTAAATTGAATCGCCATTTGACAGAGGTCGACGCGGTGAGGCTACTTTCTACACAAGTCCAGGGACTGCGTGTAGAAAGTCGACTGGGATTATCGAAGGCAGAAGCCCGGCAACGGGTAGCGGTGTTGATAGACCTCATTTCCACTGTGTAGTTGAACAAAAGGAGTGTCAATATGAAAGTCGAGTTCCAGATCGAAGCGGGCATCGCCATCATCACCATGGATGACGGCAAGAAGAATGCGATTACGCCGGACGCGGCCAGCGAGATTCTCGCCGCATTGGAAGAGGCCGAGGCCAGAGCGGATGCCGTTGTATTAGCGGGGCGTCCAGGCGCATTTTGCGCCGGTTTCGATCTGGCCACCATGACCAGTGGTGATATGAGCGCCATCAGCGGCCTGGCAACAGCGGGTGCACAGATTCTGCTGAAGCTATATGGCATGGGTAAGCCGCTTGTTGCAGCAGTTACAGGACATGCCTTTACTATCGGTGCGTTGTGGTTGCTTGCCTGCGACACACGTATCGGGGAAAAGGGCGCGTACAAGTTCGGTATGAATGAAACAGTAATGGGAATGGCGCTGCCAGATTGGGCACTTGAGGTGCTCAAGGCGCGCCTGAACCCGACGCTCTTTCTCCCCATTGTGACCCAGTCTGTCACTCTTGACCCCGCCCGTGCGGTCGCCGCGGGATTTCTGGACAGCCTCGCTGATAGCGGAGATGCTGTGAATGCCGCGCTGACCACTGCCCGAGAACTGGCTAAACTGCCAGCTGATGCCTACGCGGGGAACAAGTTGGCCACCAGGCAGAAAGCGTTAAAAATCATGTCTACCAGCCTGGAGAAAGGCGCCCTCTAAATAACCCCGTCAGGAGTATTTTATCCATGTCATTTTCACTCTACGATCAAAGCGTGACCTCCTACCTGCAGACACTGGGAGGTGTTGCCACTGTGCTCACCAAGGGAGCGCAGTTTGCCGCGGAAAACGGCATCGGCCTGGACGATATAGTCCGCTACAAACTCCGAGACGATATGGCGCCCTTCAGCTTCCAGGTTATCTCGGTATGGCATCATTCGCTCGGCGCGATAGAGGGCCTTAAGAAGGGTGAGTTTCAGCCTCCACCGAAGATGAGCGACATGAGCTACCAGGATCTCCAGGGTCTGGTACAGGAAGCAACGGTACGGCTGAAGGGTGAATCGCGTGAAGATATAGACGCGCTTGCGGACGGGCCTTTGATCTTCAAGGTGGGTGGATCTGAAACTCCCTTTATTGCAAGGTACTTCATACAATCCTTTTCCCTGCCAAATTTCTACTTTCACGCGACGACTACCTATGTAGTACTGCGTGAGCATGGGGTCCCGTTGGGGAAGATGGACTACCTGGGACAACTACGTGTGAACATCTAGCCAGCAGGAGGATGTCATGACTATAGAGCTGTGGACGTCGGCCACCCCTAACGGCTGGAAGGTGACTATCATGTTGGAGGAGCTGAAGGAAGCCGGTCTGGTCCTCCCGCAGGTTGATGTGATTCCTATCGACCTGTTCAAACGCGAACAGTTTTCCGAATCATTTACCGAGGTCAGTCCCAACCAGAAGATTCCGGGGTTGCGTGATGGGGACAGGACCATCATGGAGAGTTGTGCCATTTTGTTGTACCTGGCGGAGAAATACCCATCGCCTCTGTTACCCCCGAATGAAACGCGCTGGAATGTCATCCAGTGGTTGTTCTGGCAGGCAGCAGGCATGGGACCAACCTTTGGCAACAAACTCGCCTATACACGCTACATGGACGATGTGCCTGCCGAGCAGAAGGCTCATCCGTTGGAGCGCTTCAATAACGAGGCACAGCGTCTGTTGCGTGTCCTGAATAATCAGTTGGCGGGAAAAAACTATATTTGCGGAGATACGTTCACCATAGCCGACATTGCCTGCTACCCGTGGGTGCGGGGCTGGAAGTGGAGCAAGGTCGACATTACCTCCCATGACAATGTTGTAGCTTGGGTGGACAGGGTTCGGGCACGACCGGCAGTGGAGCGCGGCCTGTCCTATGGGTTCCCAAAGGAGGAAATCGACAGTTGGAGCGACGAGACTCGTAAGCGCTACGCAACCGGCGGGGCTTCTATCGCCTCCAATGAGAGCATCGTTTCGGACAAGTGAGTACAGGTTTTTCCAGGAGTACTTTCAGTGAGGCGATTTGCCGACTTCCCGTGCTAGTCCCTTCGGCCTGGCTTGTTGCCCCCGCAAGATGAATAGAGCAGACGGTATTTCCGTTTCTTTAGTGCATTGTGGAAGGAGAGCAGGGTAGATGGCTTGATGATGATTGCTGCCCTGATTATCCGTCGTGGGTTCAAAAACAGAGACATAAAGCCGAGTAGGGCACGGTCCCTGGTAGTCAAATTGGGCGCTCTTTGGCGAGACCTGCTGTGTATGATCAGTTGCTGCTTCAAGCGCAGGTTTTCAGCGATGACTGCGCGACCGCCGCCGGGTCGTAGCAGCTTTGCCAGGGTGGTAAGCAGGTTTAAAAGCAGGTAAATGACATCTTTCATGCTACCCGAGGGTAATATCATCTGGTCTAGGCGACAACAGCTAACCATCTGATACCATTGGTGAATTACTAATTCGCCACCCACAGGGTCACAGTGAAAAGCGGGGACAAGACCACCCTCAGCGGCGTACCCGTAAAAGTCACGACCTGGCGCAACTGCGAGGAGATCTAGGCCGCACCGCCAATCAGCGCCCGCACTTCCCGGGCGATCTGCAGTTCCTCTCGAGTGGGAATGACCAGCACGGCAACCGCTGAGTCAGCGGCGTGCAGCGCGCGCGCCGAATCGCCAGCTTCGCGGTTCAGGGCCGGGTCAATTGCGATCCCGAAGCCGTCCAGGCCCTCGAGAATGGCCTCCCGGAGCGCGGGATTGTTTTCTCCCACGCCGGCGGTAAAGACCAGCGCGTCAACCCGGCCGAGTGCGGCGCAATAGGCGCCGATAGTTTTGCGGATGCGATAGCAATACACCGCCAGTGCCCGCGTCGCGTCGGCATCGTCCTGCGCTGCCCTTGCCGTCACCGCACGCATATCGTTATCGCCGCACAAGCCCAGCAGCCCGCTCTCCCGGTTGAGCCCCCGGTCCAGGGTCTCGACATCAAGTCCGTTGCGCAGCAGGTACAGCAGGGCCCCGGGGTCGATATCGCCGCTGCGGGTGCCCATGACCAGGCCCTCCAGCGGTGTCATGCCCATGGTTGTGTCGACACTGCGACCACCCTGCACCGCGGCGGCACTGGCGCCGCTACCCAGGTGCAGGCTCACCAGGTTGGTGGCTGCCAACGGGAGGCCCAGCAGGCGCGCTGTCTCCAGGGTGATGTACTGGTGGGAAATGCCGTGAAAGCCAAAGCGCCGCACGCCCCAACGCTCCCGCCACTCCGCGGGGATAGCATAGTGACTGGCCGCATCCGGTAGCGATGCGTGAAAAGCCGTATCAAATACGGCGATCTGGGGAACCCCGGGGAACAACTCCATCGCCGTGGTAATGCCCAGGCGGTTCACCGGGTTGTGCAATGGCGCCAGCGCATCCAGATCCGCGAGTGCGTGCAAGGTGGGCGGGTCGAGCAAGGTGGTCTGCCTGAAGTGCTCGCCACCGTGGACGACCCTGTGGCCTACCGCGCTGATATCCGCTGTCCCCAGGCTCTCCATGATCAGGCCCAGTGCCGCCCGGTGATCTTTCAGCAGCAGGCGCTGGCTCTCGTCCCGGCGCTGGCCGCTGACGGTAGCCAGGCAATGGAACCGGCCTTCGCGCTCACCAATGCCCTCCGCGGCACCCCGCAGCAGTTCGGTGTCATCCCGGGGATGGAACAGCTGGAATTTGATGGACGAACTTCCGCAGTTGAGTACCAGGATGGCCATCGCTCTACGCGCCCTGCTGTGCCTGGATGGCGGTGATCGCCACCGTGTTGATGATGTCCGCGACCGTGCAGCCCCGGGAAAGGTCGTTGATCGGCTTGTTAAGGCCCTGCAACACCGGCCCCACGGCGACGGCATCCGCGGTACGTTGCACGGCCTTGTATGCGTTATTGCCGGCGTTGAGGTCGGGAAATATGAATACCGTGGCGCGCCCGGCCACAGGGCTGCCGGGAAGTTTGGAGGCGGCCACGGCCATGTCGGTGGCCGCGTCGTATTGTATAGGCCCCTCGATGGCCAGTTCCGGGTGGCGCTCCTTCACCAAGGCCGTCGCCGTGCGCACCCGCTCAACCTCATCCCCCGTGCCGGAATCGCCAGAGGAATAGGACAGCATGGCCACCCGGGGTTCGACCCCGAACATGGCGGCCGTTGCTGCCGCGCTGGCGGCGATATCCGCCAATTGCCCGGAATCCGGTTTTGGGTTGACCGCGCAATCGCCATAGACCAGCACCCGGTCTTCAAGGCACATGAAAAACACGCTGGACACCAGGGCGACACCCGGACGCGTCTTCACAAATTCAAAGCTGGGCCGCAAGGTGTTGGCGGTGGTGTTGACGGCCCCGGATACCATGCCGTCTGCACGGCCCAGGTGAACCATCATGGTGCCGAAATAAGTCGGGTCGGCCATGCGGTCCTCGGCCATCTCCAGGTTGACGCCCTTGTGCTCGCGCAGGCGCAGATATTCCGCGGCGAACTCAGCGTGCCACTCGGATGACGGCGGGTCCACGATGTGCAGCCGGGCGGGGTCCAGCCCCAGCTCAGCGGCCTTGCTGCAGACGGCTTCGACATTGCCCAACAGGGTGATTTCGGCAACCCCGCGATCCGCCAGGGCTGCGGCCGCCTCCAGGATACGCGCATCCTCCCCTTCCGGAAGCACGATGCGGCGGCGATCGGCACGGGCCCGGGACATCAGCATGTACTCGAACATCAGCGGCGTCATGCCGGTGACTTCAGAATTCTGGAAATGGTCAGCGATGCGTTCCATATCCACGGCCTGGTAAAAAGTGTCCAGCGCCAGGGCAACCTTCTTGTCGTTGTCCGACGACAGCCAACCCCGCACACTATCCACCTGCCTGGCCACGCTGAGGGTATCCCCGGTGAGTGCCAGTATGGGCAGTTGCGAACCCTCCTCGCCAATCAACAGGCGATAGACGCGCTCATCGGGTTCCGTTTCGCCACTCAACACCAGGCAGGCCAGGCTTGGATACTGCTGGGAACGATCGGCCAGGACGCAGCCGGCGAGGATATCCGCACGGTCGCCGGGTACTGCTACAAGGCCGCCCTCAATGATGTAATCCAGAAAATGGGACAGGCCCATGGCGCCCACTTTCACATCGCGAATCTCACGCTTCAGGCTGACCGGCGTGCCCTGTATTACCCTGGCGCCCAGGGTGTTGACCACGTCCTGCACCGTTGGCCGGGTCAGCGCGGGCTCTTCGTTGATGACGAATACGTCGTCCTCTCCCGCGAATGCAGCGCCCACCCTCTGGCGCGTGGCCTCCACCTCGGCAGGGTCCACCCGGCTCACCACCATCGAGAGCACAGTGGACTTGTGATCACGAATCACCCGCCGGATCACAGACACCCGTTCAACCAGGGCCTGCTGTGACAACCCGGAGCCATCGATGACCGGCAGCAAAGGCGCACCCAGGTTGCGCGCCACATCCATATTGAATTCAAACTCGAAGGCCGTGGAGGAGCCCGCGAAATCGGTGCCCACGCAGAGCACGAACTCGCAGCGCGCCTCCAGTTCCTTGTATTTGTCGAGAATCGCCTTGTGCAGGGCTTGCTGCCCTCTGGCAGCCATGATCGCCGCCGCCTCTTCATTGCTAAACCCCACCACCACGCGGCCGGTGTCCTGCAGGCGGCAGTGGACACAGATAGCGTCGAGCTCGTCCTGGAACGCCTTGCCCCGGGACATGATGGGCTGGAAGTAGCCGACCGACGGTGTGCGACGCACCAGGAAATCCATCATCCCGAAGGTAACCAGTGACTTGCCACTGGCGGGACCGGTGGACGCGATATAAAGACTGACCGGCATGGCTTGCAAGCATCTCCCTGTGGGGCGAAAAAAGACCTGAGGTCGAGTATAAGAAACATTAACACGCTTTTCGTACTGCCACTGGTGTAGCCGAGGGCCAATCTCACCGGCACAGAACCACCCTCCACCCCGGCAAACCGCCTCGAAGTATAAGCAATATAAATGGGGTATCAGGAAGAAGTCCACTCGCGCCACCCGAATCTTTGACCCGAAGATGACGCTCAATCATCCTTAATCATCTTGAGATCGCGCTCGTACTGATTCCTTCACAGATCTTTTCCATCCATTCCCGGACAGAAGCCAGGGTATAGAGAACCTTGCACTACCGTTACCTATAACCTGTTGATTCTTATACAAAAGCCAACAGGTTCTCACGCGGGCTCTTACATGAGTATAGTTGGAATCCCTGCTTGTCAGCTCCCCCAAAAATGCTACCCTCTGTACTCATCGCAGTTTCCCGGCTAATCATCCAGGAGCCTCTCCATGCCTGAATATATTCCCCCAACTCTCGATTGGGTACGCGAGCAAGTAGAACTGTATGAGAGCAGTGGTGGTACCGAGGGCAACACTCTGCTGGATACCGGCATGCCCTGCATCATCGTGACCCATCTCGGCAACAAAACCGGGGGTATCCGCAAAATACCCCTGATGCGCGTTGAGGTAGGCGGCAGGTACGTATTGATTGGATCCATGGGCGGCCAACCGCAGAACCCCGGATGGGTCTACAATCTCCGGGCGAACCCGGATATCGAGATCCGCGACAAAACTGAAGTGATGCCAATGCGTGCTCGCGAGGTGACCGATGAACAGGAGCGGGCTGCACTGTGGGCGGCGGGAGTCGCCGCATATCCACCTTACGACGAGTACCAGGCCAAGACCACCCGTAAAATACCGGTTTTTATTGCCGAACCTCGTTGAGATTTTTGTCAGCCAACCTGCCGGCTCTAAAGTAAAAAAAGAACCGCATAGAATACGGGAAATTGCCATGGCGGAAGCCGGTCTTTTTACGACTTACACCGAAGTGAAACCCGAGTGGATCGATTATAACGGTCACATGAATATGGGTTACTACCTGGTGGCCTTCGATTACATCGCGACCGACCGCTTCTACGACTCCATGAACATCGGCGTGGCCCACAAGCAGGCCCTGGGCAAGACCACCTTTTCACTGGGTGCCAATATCGATTTTATCCAGGAGGTGAAGGAAGGAGACCGCCTGCGCCTGACCAGCCAGCTGGTGGATTACGATCACAAACGCCTGCACTACATCCACTGCATGTATCACGACGAGCAGGGGTACCTGGCAGCCACCAACGAATGCCTGGGTATGTACATCGACCTGGAATCACGTCGCAGCACCAGCTTCAGCGATCAACAGATGTCTCGATTCCAACAGGAACTGGAACGCGGTCAGCAGTTCCCTGTGCCCGAGGCGTTCGGGCGCAAGCTGGGAATAAGACGCAAGGACAATTGATAACCGACAAATAACAGCAGGGTGTTCAGGCGTAGGCCTCGCTCCATCTCGAGATGCTTGCCTTGCGCCAGCAACTGGCAATGTTGGCCAGCCGAGAAAACAAACGGCACCACTTTCGCTCGAGCGAGCGTATATTCTGGGTTTGGCTTTACCGGCTATGGCCCTACTGCCTTGAGACGTTGGCAATCTTAAAGCCAGACACTCTGGTCCGATGGCATCGAAAAGGATTTCGACTGTTGCGACAGGTGTTGAAATTCTACGCCAGGTATTATCACGAGGCGAGAACGCACTTGTCTCTCGATAAGCAGAGTCCGGTACCACGATCGATTCAACAGCCAGATCAGGGAACAGTCGTGGCCTTTCCTCATGTCGGTGGCCTCCATCATGAGTGCCGACGCGCAGCTTGATTTTACGTTTGTCAGGACTACCAGTTCAATATAAAGACGAGTGTCGGCGCAGGCGATGCTCTGTCCGTGTTCGCAGGTAGTTTTCTAGAATACAAAAATTTACGTTGCCAGGGTGTTTGAAGCGTCCACAGAAATATCGGACGCCTTTCTCGGGCCATTTTTCGGTGAGTTAAAGAGCAAGCGATTCATGGATTGGGTTTTTGGTAGGGACAGGTGCTGCGGCACAATGTGTTATAAAAAGATGAAAATTTTTGCCATAGATCGTAGTCTAACGGTAAAAGCCCTGGGGGACGTAGACCGATACAGTGAAGATTTGGCTGATCCTGCTCTCGCTACTGGCTCCCGCCTTTGTTGTGGGGGACGACCTCGTCGATGAAGCCGGGGAGCTGGTGGAAGACGCCGTCGAGGGCTGGGAGGGCGACCTGCCGGCCGACCCCAACGCGCCCGATGAAAACTGGGTGGACGACAGCCACGCCTACGCCACCGAGCAGACCCAGGCGCTGACCCAGTGGATGGATGGCTACTTTGGTGAGCCGAATTATGAACTGGAGGCGGCGGAGTCATTCCTGCGCCTGGATCTCACCACCGACTGGGACCAGGACGACGGCAACAACAACAAGGTACGGCTGCGCGGCAAGCTGCAGCTACCCAGGGTATCCCGGCGCCTGAACCTGGTATTCGCCGACGAGTCGGGGGATGAATTCGCCACCGACAGGGATCAAAGCAGCCTGGATGACAACGTGGGCCTGGTGTACGAGGTGTCGGAGAGCAAGCGCTCGCGCTTCGACCTCACCATGGGATTGAACTGGAACCGGGTGCGCCCGGGGGTGCGCTATCGCTACCAGGACAGGTTCGCCGAACTGTACAGCTACCGCCTGACCCAGCGCGTGCAGTGGCAAAATGGCGAGGGTTTCTACGCCACCAGCCAGGCGGAACTCAACCGCGCCCTGGGGGAGAATACCTTCCTGCGCTGGAACAACCGGGCGGTATACGGCGAGGAGACCAAGGGCACCGAGTGGGTCACCCGCCTGTCGCTGTTCGAGCGCCGCCGAACCCGCGCTCGCAACCTGGACGTGGGCATCAACTACTTCGGCGCGATCAACGGCTTTACCGATCCCAGGTATATCAGGAACTACCGGGTGGGTGTGCTCTACCGGCAGCAGATCTACCGCAAATTCCTCTTCCTGGAGGTGGAACCGGCCTACAACTACCGCAAGCAGAATGCGGACGACAAGCGCCAGTTTGCCTGGAGCATCGGCCTGACCCTGCAGATCGCCCTGGAGCGGGACCTGGCGCGCAAGAAAAACCGCAGTCGGCACAAGGATCCGGCCGACGACAATATCTCCGGGAATGGTGCCGGCTCACCGGATAACGAAGTGAGCCAGCACCAGCCGCGGGCCGATTCACCGCCCGAAGACCTCCCCCTTTAGGTTCTCCTCGGCAAAGGCCGCCAGCCTGGAGCGCACGATGCCATTGGCTTTTGGCAAGTTAATGTCTCCCGACCGCAGAAATCTACGACCTGGCCTCAAGCTACTGCCCTGCTCCACTCACCGAACGCACTGATCTTAAGATCACGATAATGCTGCGCGCCGACCAAGTGCCTGCCCAGATTGAACAAGTTCTGCACAGCGGCATGAGTACTAACGAATCTTTGAGCCTGCCGTATAGATTTGAGCTTCCGGGATGAGGCGATTTAAGTCGATGACGCAGGCTCAGCGATTCTTGGGTATTCACGCTGAGGTTAGCAATTTGTTCAATCTGGGCAGGCACCTGGTTCGGGCTCAACACTATCGGGCTCTGAGGGTAAGTGCGTTCACCGAGTGGGGCAGGGCAGTTGCCTGAGATCAGGTCGTAGATTTCTGCGGTCGGGAGACATTAACTTGCCAATACCA
Source organism: uncultured Gammaproteobacteria bacterium (assembly GCA_963765545.1). Lineage (GTDB taxonomy): Bacteria > Pseudomonadota > Gammaproteobacteria > Pseudomonadales > Halieaceae > JARRPM01. The sequence goes on from CAVXWW010000009.1 coordinate 806,278, forward strand.
TTTTCACTAATGCTTAATATTAAACGTCGTATTTGCGTCCAGCGGATAGATAGGACTCTTTAGCTGGGTACGTTTGAAAATACTTATGTCGCGACTAGTGGTTCCGGGAACATCAGCGATCAACAACTTGTCAGTGAAGTTTTCATAGAACGCTCGAAAGTGCATCCCGCTTTTGACACCTATAACGTCATATTCCTGAATGATGATGCCATGTGGCCGTCCCTGCGTATCATCATAGGTCTGGCATAGGCCGGAAATAACGATGACATCTACTTTATTCACCGCTTCGATGACCAACCTGGCGGTAGGGCCAAGCTGGAATGGGCCGTTGAAAGCGGTCCCTCCGCGAACGGTCTCATTCCCATCCGAAATCGACTTGACATAGGCTTTGGTCTTGATCGGTTCGCCCGCCAATGGCTCAAATTTGCCCCCGAGGCTCACATCGATTGTCGCTCCGACACCGGCAGCGACTGCGGCCTTCGCGGTTTCCGGATCGTGTATGGACATGAAAGCGACTTTCCCCAAGCCTTTGGTCTCCATAAGAGCCTTCAACAGGTGGGTGCCGCCACCTCCGGCTCCGCCACCCGGGTTATCCGCAGCGTCCCCAATCACAATAGGGGTATGGTCGATGACATCGCCTTTCGTTGGCAATTTACGAACATAGTGGCCGTCCTTCTCGAGCATGGCCAGCACAGTGCTCATCGTTTTGTCCAAAGGTTCTAATGGGATGATGGACTCTTTCCGGTGATCCCATATCCACTGCGCCAGTTCGTCCACCAGTTCTTGTGCCTGCTTGAGGTTGTTTTCGGTAGTGGCCATCGGGTACACGCCACAAAAATCGCTGTCCTGGTATGGAAAACCATGCATAACCGAGCAGTTCAACACACCGGGCCGCTTTTCGATTTCAATGCACTTTTCTTTAAGTCGATTTGCAAAGGTGCCCTCCTCTTCGGTATTACTCACCGGCATCATCAGTGGCACTCTGCGATAGGCCGGGGTGGGATGAGACTCTCCTGCCAGGATCGCAGCGCCACGATACATTGCATCACGTGCGCATGCATTCATATCCATATGAGGATATTGTTTGCAGGCACTGAAGAAATTCATATTGTCCTTCATTTTATCTGTGATCTTGCCATGCAGGTCGCCCGACCAGACGATCATCGTGTCCTTTCCGACCAGGGCTCTGACCGACTCCGCTAAGTCTCCCTCAAGATCGTGCGTGCTATTCACCATACCGGCCCCGTGAACACCAAGGTAGACGATGTCCATCGGTAACTGTGTTTTCAGCGTGTCCATGATCTCCTTTTTCGCATCTTTCCAAGCCTGATCGTTCACCGTGCTAAAGCACCAGTCTATATAGAACAGGACACCCGGGAGCAGCTCCCAGCCTTTTTCCTCGCACACATCCACTGCCCCGCCAATGGCAGTCCCTTTCAACTGCTTCTTGATCTGATCGCCCCGGAAAGTGCGCATTCTGTCGAGCGTGGTTTCGCCCATGCCTTCGGTAAGGTAGGTGTTGGTTTCATGGAAAAAACCTACATAGGAGACTCTTATCTTGTCGTGGATATTCCGAACGTTCTTTGGATACGGCCCGCCTTGTTGTTTTGGCTCCTGTTGTGCCAATAAATACCCTGGTAGAGCAACGCTAGTTCCGCCGGCAATTGCGAGTTTGGTAAAGTCTCTGCGGGTAAAATATTTATTCTCTGTATTATTCATCTTAATCTATTCCCATTTTTAAAAACTTACAGGGTTAGAAGCATTACGAACCAGTTACCTATTTAATATTGTTTTTGTAGATTTTGCCGTCCTTCATGATGACATCAATGTTCTTCTCTGCATCCATCAGCAAGTGAATATCTTTAACTCAACCCCAGACCTGGCCCATAATCCGCAGCCAGTTACCGCCCCAGATCTTGGCGATATCCTCCTTCTTGTAGCCGCGGGCAAGCAAGGCCCCAGTCAGGTTGTAAAGCGTGTCTGGAAGTTCGATTCCCTCGGGGTAATACCATGGCGGTGGCGGATAGGTTTTAGGGCTCCAGTCCCCTTGATCGACTAATTGCTTATAGAGAGCCTTGGCATCTTCGTCGGGAATTGTACCGGCCTGTCCCAGCATGTAGTCCATACCGATCCCAACATGGTCGACTCCAACGAGCTCGACCATATAGTCGATCATGCGAATCATATCGTCCATACTCGGACGGTTGTTGTTAGAAATGAACGGTGGCCAGCCCGCAACGCCACATATGCCGCCTTTTTGAGCGACGGCTTTAAGCACTTCATCGGGAAAGTTACGGTCGCTATTGATCACCGCGCGCGCGTTACCGTGGGAGCAAACGACGATAGTAGATCCTGCATCGATCGTGTCCAGCGCCGTTTTTACACCACCGTGTGCTACATCCACGATTATTTTCGCCTCATCTAAAACTTTGATCAAATCACGACCTTTCTGGGTTAGTCCCTTGTCCACCTTCTCACCACTTCCGTACCCGAACTCAGTCTTCTGGTTGTAGGTCATTTGGCATATTCCGATGCCAGCCTGCTTGAAAAACCAGGCCCACTCGAGGTTGCCATACAACGCATGGGGTGGTTGAAATTGGTATACCACGCCCAACTTGCCAGTCTTCTTGGCCTCATGGGCATCGGCGACCTTTTTGATCAGCAATGTGTCTGGGTCCTTAGCTATATTCTTGGCGACATAGGTTAGAAAGTTCAATGTATCTTCCAAACTGCCGCTGCTTACTGTAGTAAAAACGATGTCGGCGCCTCCCTTCTTATAGAGGTCCCAGGGATCGACTAGGATTTGTCCCGGCGGTGGGTAGCCAAGCAACGGAGCAGTTCCATCGATGGCGATCATCTCGTCGTGGATAGCCCGAAAGTTCGCTGGATACGGTCCGCCTGGTTGCGCAGGCTGCTGCGCCCATACAGACCCTGGTAAAGCAGCGCCACTTGCGCCGGCAATTGCGAATTTGGAAAAGTCTCTGCGGGTCATAACAACATCATCTATAGTCTTCATCTTCATCTCCTTCTTACTGGAGAGAACCATTAGCAAGGCTGTCGATCAGTTTAGTTAACAGTGTTCTTGTAGATCTTTCCGTCCTTCATGATCAGGGCGAGGTTCTTTTCAGGCTCATCGAAGAGGTGGAGGTTCTCGAGCGGATTGCCATCGACCAGCAGGAGATCCGCATAAGCGCCTTCTTCGATCGCTCCGAGTTTGCCCGGGTAGGGGTTGCGCGGTCCGGACATGGCCAACAATTCCGCGTTGATCGTCGTGGCCTGGTTGAGGATTTCCACGGGGGTGAACCAGGGGAGACGGAATGAGAGCTCTTTGGCCTGTTCCGCCTTGGCCGCTGGCGGGCCAACCAGATCGGTTCCCAGGGCGATCTTCACCTTGTACTTCTTCGCCGCGGCAAACATGGTGTCCAAGCCATCTTTTGTGGCCTTTTGCTTGGCTTTCTGCTCCGGGTTCCAGTCGGCTGGTGCTTCGCCGAGAAAAAGTCCGGTCTGGGTGCTGAGGAAGGCACCTTTTTCGGCAAGCAGTTTCATCGTTGAGTCCGTCAGAAGATTGCCGTGCTCGATCGACATGGCGCCGGCCTCGAGCGCCTGCTTGACGGAGGCGTCCGTGTAGGAGTGCACCGACAGATAGGTATTCCAGCGCTTGGCTTCGTCCGCCGCCGCCTTGATCTCGTCGAATGAATACTCGGTGATATCCAATGGATCACGCAGTCCGCTGACGGCGCCACCGGTAAACATCTTCACGAAATGAGCACCCTTGCGCATCTGCATCCGCGCTGCGGTCAGCACCTCCGGGACGCCGTCCGCGAAGATGACCAACTGGATGCGTTCGACCTCAGTGAAATTCGAACCGCCCATCTGGCGAGACTCGGTATTGAGCGTCCTGAAGTCCCCATGCCCAGAGGTCATGCTGATCGCGGCGCCGCAGCCCCAGATGCGCGGCCCCGGGAAGAGCCCCTCGTCAATGGCTCGCTTCGTACCGAAAACCTGCCCGGCAGTATCACGGATACTCGTGTAGCCGCGCATCAGCATGGCTTTGGCCTCCACGAGCGCGAGAGCGGCCTGGTAATCAACCGGAGCATCGAACATGGCATAGGGGCTCGAGATGACCCAGGCAAGGTGGACGTGAGAGTCGATCAGCCCCGGAGTCATCGTGCGGCCTTTCGCGTCGATCACCGTCGCGCCGGCAGGCGCTTCGATCGACTTGGCGATTTTCGCGATCTTGTTGCCCTCGACGAGCACGCTCATATCGGCGACGAGCTTGTCGCTGCCATCGAAGATATTGACGTTGCTGATGAGCACGAGCGTCGGCACCTGATGCCGCTCCTGAGCAAATGCCGGTTGAACTGCAACAAATGACGAGGCTATTACAATAAAAAATAGTGCTATGTTTCGTTTCATGGGACTTCTCTTTTGAATCATTGCGTTTATTTAATTAGAGTGCCTGACAAATTATTCTACTTGTCCCTAGCTGAAACTCAGTACTCATTGATTTTGTTGACTTTTCCGTCGGCGCCCAAGTAGCGTTGCGGGTATGAAAACGATACTTGTCCCTCTGCTCACTACCCTTGTCGACCTCCTGCGGAGCCGGGCTTCGCTCCATCTCGAGATGCTTGCCTTGCGCCAGCAACTGGCAATGTTGGCCAGCCGCGATAACAAGCGACTCCGCTTTCGCTCGAGCGAGCGTATATTCTGGGTTTGGCTGTACCGTTTATGGCCCTCCTGCCTGGAGTCGTTGGCAATCTTCAAGCCCGACACTCTGGTCCGATGGCATCGCAAAGGTTTTAGGTAGTATTGGACCTGGAAATCTTGCCGATACCGGGGCGGCCGACCAGCTATTGATTAGGATGTGCGCGAACTGATTCGGACCATGTCACGGAAAAACATCGGTTGGGGTGCTCCTGCTACCGCGCGCCCCGCATCCATGGTGAATTGAAAATGCTTGGCATCGGTGTGTCAGAATCCACGGTCGCCAAATGCATGATCCGCCACCGGAAGCCGCCCTCACAAACCTGGAAAACTTTCCTGGAAAACCATGCAGCCGATCTTGTTTCAGTAGATTTCTTTATCGTACCCACCGCTGGGTTTCGCGTCCTGTTTGTATTTGTCGTTCTGCGTCATGACCGGAGAGAGATTGTTCACTTCAACGCGACGTACCGTCCGACTGCGGAGTGGGCCGCTCAGCAAATAGTCGAAGCTTTTCCGTTTGACTCGGCTCCACGCTACCTCTTGCATGATCGCGATAGTATTTTTGGTAAGCGATTTCGGACTCGCGTGAAGAGCCTGGGTATTGAAGAGGTGATCTCAGCGACTCGCTCGCCCTGGCAAAATCCTTATGTCGAGCGAATTATCGGCTCAATCCGACGAGCGTGTTTGAATCACGTCATCATTTTCAATGAGCGGCATTTGCGACAAGTGTTGAAAGCCTACGCCAGGTATTATCATGAGGCGAGAACGCACTTGTCTCTCGATAAGCAGAGTCCTGTACCACGATCGATTCAACAGCCAGATCAGGGAACAGTCGTGGCCTTTCCTCATGTCGGTAGCCTCCATCATGAGTACCGACGCGCAGCTTGATTTTACGTTTGTCAGGACTACCAGTTCAAGATAAAGACGAGTGTCGGCGAAGGCGATGCTCTGTCCGTGTTCGCAGGTAGTTTTCTCGAATACAAAAATCCACGTTGCCAGGGTGATTGAAGCGACTACAGAAATATCGGACGCCTTTCTCAGCCCATTTTTCGGTTAGTTAAAGAGCAAGCGATTCATGGATTGGGTTTTTGGTAGGGAAAGGGCAGTAAGGCGAAGAAAGGTAACGGGTTATTCAGCCGAGAAAGGGCAGGGAAACCGAAACCGAGCCTATACCGAGCTTGGTCGGGGTCGGTTAATACGATCGGTGGCAGTAGGTCAAAGAATCGTAAGCAATTTCCGAAACCGAACTCCGAACTTCCTCCGAACCCGTTGCCCATGCGGAGCCTGATCCATAGGACGGTAGAAGTTTTGAAGCCGGGAGCGAATAATAGTAACGTTTGACGTTAATGTCGCGCCTCGTTATTATTTGGCCATGATCTTGAGCTATGGCTGCAAAGAAACCGAGAAAGTCGCCCGAGGCCGCTTTTCCCGGAAACTGCCCACTGAAATTCAGCGCGTTGCAGCCAGAAAGCTCAAACTACTGAATGATTCTTTAGAACTAAAGGATCTACGGGTACCACCGGCGAATCGACTTGAAGCGCTGAAAGGGAGTAGAAAGGGCCAACACAGTATCCGAATTAATGATCAGTGGAGGATCTGTTTTCGTTGGGATAAGGGTAATGCATCAGACGTGGAGATCGTCGATTACCATTAGGAGATATGAATATGAGCAAGCGTGATTTTCCGCCCGTTACTCCGGGTGAGATATTGGAGGAAGAATTCCTCAAGCCCATGGGATTGAGCCAGTATCGCCTGGCCAAAGAAATCCACGTACCCCCGCGTCGCATCAATGAAATAGTTAAAGGGAAGCGAGCGATTACTGCGGACACCGCACTCCGGCTGGGGCGGTATTTTGGAACCACCGCGCAACTATGGGTTAACTTGCAGAGCACTTACGAGTTGGAATGCGCTGAGGAAACACTTGAACCTGAGCTAGTAAAGATTGAACCTCACGCGGCATAGATTTGTCTGCTAGTGAAAAGTTAACCAAAAGGGTACTGACAACTTAACTGGCTGATTCCAGTAAAATCGGCCTATGAACACATACAAACGGCACCGATTCCCGCCAGATATCATCTCCTATGCAGTCTGGCTCTACTATCGATTCAATCTTAGCCATCGGGATATTGAAGATCTCCTGGCCGAACGCGGTATCACCGTGAGCCACGAAGCGATCAGGCTCTGGTGTATCAAATTCGGAGCCAAATATGCTCGGCGACTGAAGCGCATTATCGGGATTTGAGGGTAAGTGCGTTCAGCGAGTGGACCAGGGCAGTTGCCTGAGATTGGGGGCTAGATTCCCTCGGTCCTGAGAAGTTAACTTGTCGATACCCCTCCGACAGTTCATTTGCACCCTTTTGATACCTACTATACTTGCGTTTACAGCTAATTTCCTTACGGAGGTCCGTCGTGCCCGCTCCCGCCCTGCTGCTTTGCGTTTGCCTGCTCGCCTCCCTCCTGGCGCCGGCTGCTCATTCCCAGTCCGCCGCCATTCTTGTCAATAATGTCCCTCTGACTCCAGAGCAGATCGTCACCTACCAGATCTCGGTGCCGGCAGGACGTTACTGGTACGACCCGGTTTCCGGTCTGTGGGGTGCGGAAGGCGGACCCAGTATGGGGTACATCGCGCCCAACCTCCCCCTGGGTGGGCCGCTTAGCGCAGATGCCTCCGGTACCGGCACAGGTGTATTCATAAACGGCCGGGAGATTCACACAATCGAGGTCATGCGGCTGATGGAGATGTTCGGCTCGCCGATCCAGCCGGGTCGCTACTGGTTGGGTGCCGATGGCGTGGGCGGCGTCGAAGGTCAGCCCGCGTCGTTCTCGCTCGCCCCGCAACAGCAGGGGTCGGGCAAGGTGTTCGAGGACGAGATGGCGGATTTTTGCGCCGAGGTGGGCGGCTGCCCCTGGTGAGAACCCGGCGCGAAAACGCGGTATCACTTTGCGCTCCGTATTCCGGATGTAGCGTGCGAGCCCTTAGCGGACTGGCCTCTAGAGCAAGCGAAGCGGGGCCCGGAAGGTTATTGGGCTACTCGATACGTGCCGCCGGGTTGCCGTAGAGCGTGTAAATGAGTCCAAGCGGATTGTTCCACTCGCGCAGATGCCTCAGGCGGGCGTTACGTAGCGCGGCGCTGACGGAGAGGCCCTGGACAAGCCCGTCGAAAACATGTTGGCCGAAGTGGTAAGCAAAGTTGTTCCAAACCGGCGTCTCGGTGACGATGACCGCCCGCGCGCCGGCGCGGGTAAGTGCCCCGACGAACCCATTATTGTTCATTGGCCGTAAACCGCCTCCACCCGTCTCGCAGGCGTTAAACAGTACCACGGGCTGGCCCGCCAGCAGCAGGCCATCGTCCGGTGGCGGCGTGTAATCGTCGATGTCGGCCGGTTCCAGGTACTCTGTCTTTGCAAATGCGAACCGCGGGCCACCTGCGTCCCCCGTCAATATGGGCTGGCCACCGGGCGAAGAATCGACCACAGTGCCACTGGTCGCATGGCCGTAGGCGATGATCAGCCGCAGTTTGTAGCCCTCGTGCGTGAGCCGGTCCAGAAACTCAGTGCGACTATCCGCCACGTCCAGGTCATTCGTCAGAAGGTCATCGACGTGCCGGGCGAACAGGTTCGCCCTTGCAGCGACATCGTCCACGCGATCGCCGCGGTAAGCGGCGAACAGCGTTTGATCTGCGGTGGGCTTATTCATTCTCGTCAACAACGTTGCCTGGGCCGCGTCAACCAGCTGTCGTGTACCCATCTCGTAACGGAAACCCCAGAAGCTCTCGACATCGATTGCGCCCGCCTTGTGAGGGTAGAGAAGCTGCCAGGGGACGTAGACATCCGACACCCTGAACACTACGCGCAGTGGTCGGCCGCCAGGCGCGGCGTAGTCTTCCACAAGTCGAATTCCCTCGCGCAATGCCCGGTCGCCCCTTATAAAGGTTCTGTCGTAGATCCGGGCGCCATGGCGCCGCAGCGGGTCCAGCATCGCCGCTCGATCGCTGTCGTCGAGATCGAGTCGGGCCGCGCCGCTGGAAAGCACGGGGTCGCGATCCAACCCGGCAAAGTATGCTCTCAGGGCCTCGTGCTGCTCGATCAATGCCCGAAGCTCGACATACGCATTACGCACGAGACCTTCGAGGTCGGTCTTATTGACGCCAGACTGGTAGATCCAGGCACCGTCCTGGGAAGCGCCGAGTACGCGCTCCATGGCGGAGCGGAGTTCAGGCAGATGCGGAATCAGTGTGACGGGCAGCGCTCCGGCGGCGGTCGCCACGTCGATCACCAGGTCCGGAAGGTCCTCATCGACAATGGTTCCATGGCGCACAGCCCGAACGGCTGGCGACACCCATTTTTCAGCCTGGGTGGGCGTGGGCCGACCGACGAACAGGGGTACCTGGATCACGTCGAGGTCGACACCGCGCGCATCGACGGTAAACAACAGCAGGCCCTTAGCCGTGATCGGGTCAGTACGCTCCGGGTCAGGCACGATAGTGAATAGCGCAGGATCCACTGACATGCCCACATCGGGATCGTACTCGATCGCGCGTCGCTGGTAGGACTCGGTTGCACATACGAAGCAGTTTAGCGTTACACCAAGCTTAAGTTTGCGGCCTTCGGCAAGTTCTTCGATTCGCGGGTTAACCGGAGCGATACCGAGCACGTTGGCATCCAGATTGGGGCCCAGCGAGAAGCTTAGCGTTGTCTCGACCCCGGGCTTCAGCACCAGCGGCGAGCGACCCTCCAGCGGCGCGACCAGCAGGTTGTAGACGGGCGCCGGGTCATCGCCGGGCGTTGCACTTTCCCTGGCGATGGCGCCAATTGATGCTCCCGGGATGGCGAGGCGCTGGAGGTAGTCCACAGGGGTGTATATTGACAGTGCATATTGAGAGCTAACCTTCACCTGCTTTGCGGTCTCGAGCTGTCCGACAAGGGTATAGTCCACCTCAGATACCGCTTCATCCACCTCGGCTTGCCGCTTGATAGCCTGCAGCTTTTGCACGGCGACCTGAGCGGCAGCACGGAAAAAGATTGCGTTAGCCGAGGGGAATCCGACCGACTCCACGCTCCGCTCAGTAATCGCCGGCACCGCCAGCGTGAAGTCTAGTTCCGAGTAAGCAGATGCGTTAACGAGGGCCAGCCACTCGCGCGCGGAGGTTCGGCCCCGATGATAGATCAGCCAGTGCTGGTCGGGAGGCAGGTCGCCAACGACAGCGTCCAGTGACCCCACGTCCCAGCCGGCATAGATCACCCACTGCGCCTCGGTGAGAGCCGGTGGGGCTTTGTTCTGTGGCCAGGGCACCGACAGCAGCCGGCAGGACGCGCCGCAGGCCTCCTCGGCAACCAGTTGCTGGAAAAAGTCGGCGCCGAACGAGCCCGCCTCCGTCAGCACGGCGACCTGGCCCTCTACGACCCGCTCACTCTGTCGCAGAGCCGATGCCAGCGCGTGCGCCGCCGCTGCACCACCCGGTTCGATCTGAATGACGCCTGGCGGCGCCACCGCAGCGTCGCCTGCGTCCTGTGCGAACGGCATGATAAACGGTAGTCCCTGCCCGGCATAGATCGCCGCCACAGCGAGTGTGTCATCACCGCAGTCGCCGAGAACGACCGTGGGCGCGGCCGGCTTCCCGTGCCGCGCAGCGACTTCTCGGGCCACGAGCGGATTACAGCCGTCCGCCAGCACATCGATCCGCACTGCCTCGCCCGAAGCTAAGTCGAGGAAACCTTTACGTTGTGCCCAGTCGGCGCTCGCTAGCAGATCATCGGACAATGCAGAATATTCAGCGCTGTCATAGCCGGGTATGACCAGGGCCAGCCGCATGTCGGCCGTCGCTGCAGCGCCGAGCAAACACTGCAGTAGGATGGGTAAGGCCCAATTACTCCGTCTGGTTACGGAGGTACAGCGCAGCGATTTCATCATCAGCCATTCCCGCTTCCTCCCCTGCATCGCCAAGCACGGTAAATCCGTCATCGACTCGCACGGCACGCCGCACAGCGAACACCGAGGGCTCGCTTATGGTCAGATTTCCGTCCGCGGTCACCGCATACCCGACGTTTCCGCCTACAGACAGGAGTTTGGTGAGGGCGGGCACCGTGAGCTGCAGTTTGGCACCTGTCTGGTCGTACAGCGAGTACGTGCCCTTCGACACGACAAACGCCTCGGTGACAAGGTACATATCGGGCTGGCTCAGTTCCTCCATGCAGGCAGAGGAGACCGTACGGCGGTTGGCGGGATCCTCCTGCCAGACCTTGAGGGCCAAAAGCTTCAGCGCATCAGCCGAATGCTCGGAAACTTCGAACGTGACGCGCGAGATCTTGTCGAACCCAGGCCCGGCCTTGATACCGGCGTAGTTCAACAGTACGTCAGCGCTGAAAGTCGTGGATTTGGTAAAGTTGATGGCCGGAATCGACCCCCGTTCGACGAAGTCACCTGGATACCGGCAACTGGACAGGTTGTCTATCCAGCGCAGGCCGCTGTCGTCCACACGAATGATCGACCCTGGTCGGTACTTCCCGTCTGGAAACGGAAGCGGCACCCAGCCACCCGCCGACTCGAGCAGTTTGCGCCACTCCTGAGGCGAGTAGACGTCCTGCAGGTCCTGTTCATCTTTGCAACCGACAAGTCCGAGTGCGACCAAAAGAATGACAACCGTCACTAACGTACTGCGCATGAACATGGCACCTCCGGTCACAAATACCCAGGCTGGTCAGATGAGTATATGCGACGCGGTCGGGATTGGCGAACCCACGGCCGGTAGTTTGAAAAGCCCTGATCATGACCTAGACTCTAACTGATCCAGCAAATCATCAACTGGACGAGAACATGGCGAATGCTATCCACAATCGACCTATCTGCCAGCTGGTGCTGCTCGTGGGGTTCAGTCTTTGGGGTATGGCCGCAGCCCAGAACGTCACGCGCCTCTACCCGCCCGCTGTGCTCCAACAAGCCGGAAAACTCTACGCCCGGAATATCCAGGGGATGTGGGAGGAAGATTTCGTTGCCCGCCTGGAGCCCGAGGAGCGACGGCGCGCCGGCCCAATCACGCTACTCCTGCCGCTGGTAGGGGAGAACGGACATCCGCTGGAGTACTACACAGATCCTGCGACGAAGCGCGTCTTTCTACCCATCGCCTCGGTGAAATTCCTCGATGATCTGAGCATAGCATTGGCCTACTACCAGCGCCACGGCTGCGACTTGTCGACAGTATCGGACTATGTCGCCCTGCTGAAAAGCCGGCCGACTGAATTCAACGATCCGCCGCTGGTGGCTCTCGGGGTGCCGGACGATGCACTGGAAGATCCCTACGTCGATGACGTGTCGCAGAAGCTGCTCAAGTCGACCCTGTTTTTCCTGGCCAGTCACGAGTATGCCCACGTCATGTATGGCCACAGACCTTACTCCGAGATCACAGCAGCACAAGCCCAGGCCCAGGAAATTGAGGCGGATACGTTTGCCCTGGACGTTATGCGCAGGATAGCAGTGGCTCCGTTGGCGATGTCACAGTTCTTCATGGTGTCGACCCGATTAGAGGCAACGCAACAGGACTTTCAGTCCCCTGCCGAATATCGGGCCCAGTTGGCCCGGTCTACACATCCGGTCAGCGCGCTGCGCCTTGAAAAGGTCGCAGCCAATATCGAAGACAACCTGGTCGCCTACGCCAATGCCCAGGATGACCCCCCTGCGTATCGGAAGTTACTGACCACAAACGTCGGCGATCTACGCAGGATATCAAGCGAACTTACCGACAGTTCAATGCGGGAACACATGGAGCTCAAGCTGCGAGACGTTGATCCGGCGCAGCTCTCTGACTCCTGTGGAGCCAATGCCCCCTGATCGCACCGCGCTTTTCAGTACTAACAAGTTGGTATTAATGTAATGAACCATCTGTAAGTTATCTATTCAACCTTGGCAGGCATCTGCTCAGGGCTGAACACTATCGGAATCTCAGGATGAGTGCGTACGCTGAATGGAGCACGGCGGTGTCATGAAGAACGCCCCCTGCTTCTTCACGTCCGGCTCAGTTAATTTGTCAAAACGTCAGGGAGCTTCCGCCACCGACTTGCCCCTTGAGCCCAGGTAAATGCTAAAGCAGAGTCGGCCGAGAACGACAAGCGCCAGCAGTCTAACCAGATTGGCCCCCGCCAGATCGCCTAGAGCAAAGCCGATAATTCCGATAAGCGCTGCCGATACAAGATTGCCAACAATCCTCGGAACGCGACCCACTTCGCCGCTGCCAAAGCGTAAACCCTGCTCGATGATCGTCAACGCTATAAAGTAGAGAATCAAGGAGGAAACATAGAGCACCCTGTACTCTTCGGGCAGGGCGGAGCTGTGCGCATCGATATCTGCGAGAAATAGTTTCTTGGCCGAAACACCTAGGGCCACCAGACTGACCACAAGCGGCAGATGTCCGTACGCCCACAGAATGGCACGCCCGTCGTCACCCGCATTTACCTCAGTCTGTGGGAGATCATCGAAATAAAGCCACCACACCGCGAAGACGACAATCAGTCCGACCCCGCCATAGGAAATCTGCGGCAACCCTATGCTATATCCCTCCGTCACACCGAGAAACTTAATGAACGACTCACCTATTACAATAATGATAAAAATCCCGAAACGTTCGGCAATATGGTGCTTGTCGACAGGCCATAGCCGACGGTACTGGCTTATCCTTGATAACTGTGGAACCGACAACTCAATACCGATCCCCACAAGCCAGGCAATCCATTGATAACCTTCAGGCAAAAAAATTGACGAGGTCCAAACGAGGGACGCAAGAGAAAAACCGGCAACATACCGCGCTGTGAACTGCCGGCTCTCGGGGTGCGAAAACATGGTTCTGGCATACATCAGAATCAGCGCCAGGCGCGTTGCAACGCAGGCAATGGTGAACTGGGTGGCCAGCTCGCCAAAGGCCCCTCTGAGACTGATGCCCATGATTGCTATTGCCGAGATCTGGAAAAAAATCAGAATCCGGTGTGGTAGGTCGTCAACTACGTACCTGTTCTGGAAGAAGGCCATGCTGAACCATACCCACCAGATTGCCGTCAGCATGACAAGGAACTGGCCGATGCCCTGCAAGTGAAGTTCAGACCCAAGGAAATCACCCAACTGGATAAGTGTTGCAACAAAAACTAGATCATAGAAGAGCTCAAGCCAGGAGACAGCGCGCTTCGCGTTCGGGGACGACTTCGAGTCTAGAAAATAAGTAGGAGGACTCAGTAATTTGGCCATGGCTTTATGGTTCGCTCTCGACTTTTAATATAATTGCGGCACGTTATTCTCACCTCTACGCATCGCCATATCTCTTTGTCCGACGGGGATTACAGCTGTTCCAGCGCGGACAATCTGGTACAGCTTTGGCTCTGTTGCGCCATCAGCGGCACGGGCTGCGATCCTTCCAGATAACTCAAGTAAGTTGCCGTGTGCTAAAGGCGGCCGTTGCATTGGCCAAAAAAAACACGTGACCATCTCGTCAATAATGGATCATTACACTAATACCCGGCAGACCGTTCCGCTTCACATCAGTAGACTATCAATAGAACTTTCGATCAGGGACCGTGCGAGCGGTATGATCGTGGCGTAGCGCCTGTCCAGCGCCGAAAAGCCTTGCGAAAATTCGATGGATCGGCGAACCCTACCCGGTGGGCTACTTCCCCGATCGGCAGGCGGGTTGAAGACAGGAACTGGATCGCTACCGATGCCCGCACGTCATCCAGCAGTCCTTGGAATGTAGCATTTTCCTCCGCCAGTCTGCGGTAGAGCGAGCGCCTGGAAAGTCCCAGTTCACGCGCAATTTCGGAGGCGAGCGGCTGTTCGCGTATCCTGCCAAGCAGGGTCAGCCGTATCTCCCTTTGCAACGGCGTCTGGCCCTTGCCGGAGGTCAGCACACTTTCGCAAAAATCCGTGCATAACGTGGCGAGGAAGCGGCTGGCATTTGGGCAGGGTAAGCTCATACAAGCGGCATCAAATTGCCACTCCATCACGGTGGCATCAAAATGCAGGTCGCATTTGAATTTCTCTCGCAGTGCGTCGGCATGTGGTGGTTCGGGGTAGGGAAAAAACATAGACGTGCTGGGAAAGCGCTGGCCCATGATGAGATCGAGCAGGGTTGTCATTGAGCTGCGCCAGAATTCTGCTATGAAAGGCAGTATGGGGCCGAGCGCGAGCGGGTTCTGTGAGATGAAAACTGCAGTGTCACCCCGAATCTCGCGGGTGATATTGAGCACGACACCGGCAAATTCGATCTGCGTAAAGCCGAATTGCAGGCAGTCGCCAACGGTTTCACTGCTGGCCATGCCGTAGCCGTAAAGTCCGAAATCGCCGATGGTCTGGCGGCAGCCGGCGCGCAGGGCCGCATCGCTGCGGCGCGACAGGCGCCAGGCATTGCGCATTATCGTGACTCGCTGGGTTCGGCTGGGCGGGAGATCCGGGCTGTCAAACCAGGATTCGTCCACGCCACTACCTTCGACCAATGCAGCGCTGCTGACACCTTCCTCAAGTAATTCATCACGCAGTGCGCGCAATCCCATTGTTGATCCGGATGCATTGAGGGCAGGTAACGGCTGCGACGGGGACAGTGGGTGAGATGGCACGATATCACTCCATATTTGGCGCAATCGGCCCTTTTTAACAGAAATGGAGTAACTATGATAGGGCATCCCGATTGTCTATCCGGCGATTCTGGTGACTCGTTCAATGAATGTCTTACCAGTTAAGGAGAGGAGTAATGGTTTTGAAGATGTTTTTATCCAATGCAAAGAAGGATTTCACTGTCGGGGCGCTCACTCTCGGTTTGGGAATTGCAGCTCCACTCAAGCAGCGGTTATTCTTCCCGAGAAGAGTGGCTTCAGTGGCTACTTCAACCTTGGGGTCGGCGGCGTCAGCGTCGAGTCCAATATGCTGGCCAGTATCATGTCCGGCAATCTCGATGTCGGTGACAAGGAAATCAACAACTTCACTGACTCGCCCAACGGTAGCGAGGGCGGTGCCATACCTGTGTTTAATTTCCAGTTGTCCTACACGTTTGCCAGCACGGGCACTCAACTGCACGTGGGTAACCTGCTGGAGGAATTCCTGAGTTTCGACACCAGTACTATCGCCGGTGTGCGCCAGGATGTGGGTAGGGCCGGTCTGGTCGGGGCCAGTTTGCAGGCCACCAGCTTTGACACCCAGCTTGCCTAGTGTCGATCCGGATGTATTCAGGAGAGGTGTCGGCAGTGTTGGGAGCAGCAGGTCAGATGGCACGATGGAACCCTATATTTGGCACGATATAACCTTTTTTATCAGAATTAAAGTATCTATGATAGGGCAGTCCCATCTGACTACCCACGCTTAGGGTGGCCAGCTTAATCAATTTCGATCTGAGGAGCTCCCATGTCCGTTTCTGATTCCTGTTCCTGTGTAGTTGATTCCGGTCTGGCCGTGGTCACTCTGCATCACGCCCCCCATAACCTGCTTGGCCCCGTACTGATGCAATCGCTGCTGGATGCGCTTGAGCAGGCGCAGGCTGCCGGAGCGCGCGCCGTGTTGCTGAAAAGCAGCCTAAGGCACTTTTCTGCCGGCGCCGACCTGTCCCTGTTTGAGGCCGCGACCGGTGGCGATGAAGGGCTCGGCGTATCGCCGGTACAGTTTCTTGCCGAGCTCGAGGCATTCCCCCTGCCGATCGTTGCTTGCGTGCACGGTGTGTGTGTCGGCGGCGGCTTCGAACTGGCCTTGTCGTGCGATTTCATTATCGCCGCGCGCAGCGCTAAGTTGGGCTCGGTGGAGGTGACGCTGGGTATCAACCCGCTGATGGGTGCGGTACAGCGCCAGGTGGCGCGTTGCGGGGCCTTGCGCGCGAAGGAGATATCCATGCTGGGGCGCCGCTACGACGCCGAGACGCTGGAGCGCTGGAACCTGATCAACCGGGTGGTGGACGATGAGCATCTCGAGGAAGCGGCAATGGCAGTGGCGACCGAGCTCGCCAACGGACCTACCCTGGCACACCAGATTACCAAGCAGCTGGCGCGGCTGGCCGAGGACGGCGGAGTCGCCGCGGCGGACCGGGAGATGGAGCGCCTGCAGCAGGCGCTGTGGAATTCCGAGGATTTGAAAATAGGCCTGGAGTCTCTACAGAAAAACGGCCCCGGCCACGCGAAGTTCGTGGGACGCTGAGCCGTGGCTGCGCCGCTGGAGGGAATCCGAGTCGTCGATTTTTCACGGGTGCTAGCCGGGCCGCTGTGCGGGCGTACCCTGCAGGACCTGGGCGCCGAGGTAATCAAGATTGAGCCGCCGGGGGTGGATGTCGCGCGCTTCGCGGCACCGGTCAATCCCAACGGGGTATCGGGGTATTATGCCCAGCAGAATGCCGGTAAGCGCAATATCTGCATCGACCTCAACAGACCCGAGGCCAGGGAGATAGCGCTCGAGCTCTGCGACCAGGCGGACATACTCGTAGAGAATTTCCGGCCCGGGACACTGGCCAGTTTCGGGCTCGATTACGAGACCCTGGCACGCCGTAACCCCGGGCTGGTCTACGTGGCCATTTCCGGGTACGGGCAGGGTGGTCCTTGGCGTAGCCGTATGGCATACGCGCCGACCGTGCAAGCGGAAGCCGGCTTTACCCATCACTCCCTGCGCCATTTTGGGGACAATCTGCAGTCTGCCCAGACGGACTCTCTTTCACATGCCGATGTCTACGCCGGCCTGCAAGCGACGATTGCCGTACTGGCTGCCCTGAATCAGCGCCAGCACACAGGGCGCGGACAATTTATCGATGTCGCCATGGCCGCAACGATCATGTCCATCAACGAGCGTGCGCACGTCGATCTCAACGGGTTGGATTTGAACGATGAGCCGGCGATCCTCGGGGCCACAGACGGATCATTTTTTTGTGGCCCGGGCGGTGAAAAACTGGTCACCGCAATCAGCCTGGTTGGCAGCATTACATTCCGCTTCTTCGTTACGGCGATGCGGCGCCCTGACCTCGCAGTTGATTCGCGCTTCAGTACGCCAGCTGCCCGGCGAGCCAATCTCGAGGCGCTGAAAGCCGTCGTGCAGGCCTGGATCTACTCGTTTCCCACGCTGGCGGCACTGGATGCACAGTTCGACGAGGGCAAAATTGCCATTGGTGAAGTGCGTTCACTGGATGCAATCGCCGACAGCGAGTGGGCCGATTATTGGGGCGCGACGCTAAGCGTCGACGACCGTAACGGCGGTGAGTTCCGCCTTCCTGGCCGGCCCTGGAAATTTTCCGATGCCCAATTGCCTCTGCCGTCCGGGCCGGCATTCCAGGGCGAACACAACCGGCAAATCTGTACAGAACTCGGCATGGACCCTGCCCGGATCGATTCCCTTCAGGCGGATGGGGCCCTGGTGGGCAACAACGCGGCCAAAGTCATCGCCATGGTGCTTGGAGCAGGGTCGCCGTAAGTTGCGTTTCAGTTCAGTGACCTTGAAATTTTTGATTCAAAAAAGGAGTTTTTCATGACGATTAATCACAAAAACGGATTGTGCCTCACGGCGATTTTTGCTCTGAGCACGGCACTGGCCCTTCCGGCAAAAGCGGAAGACTGGCAGCACCAGGCCGGCATAACGGCTTTTGCCTTCGGCATGGAAGGTAATGGCGGCGTCAAGGGCATAAAAGCCCCGATGGATTACAGTATCAGTGATGTTCTCGACGATCTTGACGCCGCGTTGACGCTGCTGGTTCAGGGAACTAACGACTCCTGGGGTTACTGGGGGAGTTATGAATACCTGAGCATGAGCGACAACACCACATTCCGCACTCCGGGAGATGCCACCAATGCCAAGGTCAACGGCAAGGCTTCCTTTGACACTCAAATAATCGATGTCGGTTTATCCTGGAATGTTCCGGGCGTGCAGTGGCTGGAACTCATCGGCGGCGCGCGCGGCTGGATTGTGGAGGAAAAATTCCGCGCCGAGCGCAGCACTGACTTTGGCGGCGGTGTGCGCAGCGTCTCGACACAGGAAGAATGGGTTGATGGTTTCGTTGGTGTTCGCGCGAAATTTCCGCTTTCCAAAAACTGGGGCGCCATGTTGCGCGCCGATGCCGGCGCCGGGGATTCCGATTCCACCTACCAGGCGCTGGCCATGCTCAATTATGAGATAAGCGATCGCTGGACCACCGCCTTCGGCCTTCGCTATCTGTCGGTCGATTACTCCAGCGGCGGTTTCCTGTTCGATATGGAAATGAGCGGATTTGAAATAGCAGCGCTGTACTCATTCTGAGTATTGCAAGACTGCGCCGTGAGGCACCGCGCTCTTTTTGAGGTACCGCATGGTGCTCTGTTATACACAACGGAAATGGGATTAACGATGATCAAAAAACGACTTATGCTGGATCTTCCGCGGATTGCGCTGTTGGCAGTC
The DNA here is from genome assembly GCA_963765545.1 of uncultured Gammaproteobacteria bacterium. Classification (GTDB taxonomy): domain Bacteria; phylum Pseudomonadota; class Gammaproteobacteria; order Pseudomonadales; family Halieaceae; genus JARRPM01. The sequence continues at coordinate 825,350 of CAVXWW010000009.1, forward strand.
GCAATGTTTGGGCAGATGGCTTATGCCGCGAACGCACCACAGCAGAATCAACCCAATATCCTGTTACTGGTGGGCGATGACATTTCCTTTGGTGACCTGGGAATCAGCGGCGGGGTTACGCAAACACCCGTGCTGGACCGGCTCGCAAACGAAGGCGTGATGTTTACCCGCTTTCACGCTTCGCCGGTATGTTCGGTGTCCAGGGGCATGCTCCTGACCGGCAACGATCCGATAGATATCGGGCTCGCGGCCTTTGACTACGCACTCTATCCGCCCGCAGCGGGCAAGCCGGGCTATGAGTCTTACCTGACAAGAACCACTACAGTGACCATTGCCGAATTGCTGCGCGATGCCGGGTACCGGACCTACATGACCGGCAAATGGCACCTGGGCGGTGCGCATGGCGGTGAGGGTCCGCACGACTGGGGCTTTGATCACAGCTACTCGATTTATACCGGGGGCGCCAATCACTGGAATTCCGGTGTATTTCATGTCGATACGCATAACCCGGAAGTGATGGCACAGGTCAAGGCCGGGAAGATTCCGCAGGAGCCTTACTTCGAGGACGGCAAGCGCGTCGAGCGACCGCAGGGCATCTACTCTGACGACCTCTGGACGGGCAAGCTGCTGCAGTATCTCGAACGGGAACGCCAGTCTGGCAAGCCGTTCTTTGCTTACGTGGCCTACACCACGGCCCATGCGCCCCTGCAGGCCCCCGATTTTCTTATTGATAAATACGTCGATCACTACCTTAAGCTGGGCTATGCGGGCCTCAAGCAGGCGCGCTTTGAGGCCCAGAAACGCCTGGGACTGATACCACCGGACGCAGTTTTCCCGGATACCACAAAAAACCAACTTTTGCATTCCTGGGAGGAGCTTAGCGATCAAGAGAAGTATGTCGAGGCCCGCAGTATGGCCACCTACTCGGCGATGATGGAATCCCAGGATTACCACATTGGTATGTTATTGAATTATCTCAGGGAGACCGGCGAGCTGGACAACACGCTGATCATTTACCTTGCGGACAATGGCCCCGAGGGCCTTGGTCTTACTGGCGAGCTGAGCAACGCCGGCGCCACGCGCTGGGTGCTGTCCAACTTCAGCCAGGACCCGGCCGATATCGGCCGGGGCAATGCCTTCGCGTTCATCGGCGCCGACATGGCGAATGCCTCTACCGGTGGTTTGCAGTGGTGGAAATGGTTCATTGGCGAAGGTGGTGTGCGCGTACCGATGGTAATCGTGCCGCCAAAAAATACGCGCTCTGCGCTCGCCGGGGACAAAACCGGCGCCTACGCGAATATACGGGATATCCCCATGACGATTCTCGATTATGCCGGTGTCACCCACCCCGGCACGCAATACGGTGAGCGAGCCCTGCGCAGCCCCACTGGTATTTCCATACGGCCCTTCCTGCAAGGTGACTCCAGGGTCACTCGCAGCGAAGAGCAGTGGATTGCCTTCGAGCTTTTCGGTAACGGCTATATCGTCAGTGGCGATTATAAGGCCATGCGGGTCAGACCGGGCATGTATGGGGACGGACAGTGGCACCTGTTTAACATCATGCATGATCCAGGCGAGACCCGACCACTGGACGAGGAGCAACCTGAGCGCCTCGCGGCCATGGTTGATACCTACCAGAATTGGGCAGCAGAAAAGGGAATTGTCGAAGTCCGCGATGACTGGAGCCCCTGGCACGGTTTCCCCGAGGACAGAGCGAAACAGCAACAGGCTGTTCAATAGATACAGAACCACTCCATAGGCTGAAGCCTCTTAAAGGAAACAACGCAATGTCTTATCCAGTAAACTGGTTTGAACGTTTTAACGCAGCCTTTGTCCTCGCGATCACTCCCGAGATGCGCAAAGTAAAGGCCGCGCAGGGTGCGCGTCCCAAGCGCCTTCCGGAAGGGAAAATCAATATGCCTCTGGAACGGCGCAAAATCACCGGTGTGGATGTGCGTATTGCCCTTGGAGGTAACTCCGATGGGCCGACTCTGCTGATGCTGTGCCCGCTGCCCCAGAGCATCGTTGCGTTCGAGCCGATCTGGCAGCTGCTCAAGGGCCGCTACAATCTCGTGGCGCTTGATCTGCCCGGCTTCGGGGGTAGCGCTGGCGGCGAGGAATTTATGACTTTCGAGGCGCAGGGCAAGTTCCTGAACGGCTTTGTAACTGAACTGGGACTATCCGGATTTCACATCATCGGGCCTGACGTTGGCATGAGCGCCGCTCTGCACTATGTGACTCACTTCGACCATACCGTAGCAAGCCTGATTATCGGCGACGGTCCCGGTGTTGCGCCTTCACTCAACGGCAGTGTGATCGACAAGCTGGTCAACTCGTCATTCTGGCGGACCGTATTTACGATCGCCGGCTCAGGCCCGTTCGTCGACGCCGGCAACTAGCTGGGGTATGTCAACTATGTGCCGCACCAGGCCGAAGTGCGTGACTACGTCAAATCCTACAAGGGCCGGATGGACCTATTACCCAATGGTTCAAGGGGTATCCCCAGAGCCTGGAGACGGTAGACCCGCTGCTGAAAAAAATTGAACTGCCAGTACAGATTTTCTGGGGCGACCTGGACGAGCGTGTACGTCGACAACGCCAATGTACTTGAGCGACGCCTGCCCAGGAGTGGGCTGCGGGTGTTCGAGCAGTGCGGTCACTATTGGTATCAGGATCGGGCTCACGAATTTGCGCAAATGGTTTCCGCTGGGTAGACAGGAAGATATCAAACTATATGACGAGTATTACCGTGACAATACAGCGTGTGACGAGGTGCAGCAGTTACTACCAACAGAATACCGTTGGCAGGACGGCTTTGGCCCCGAGGAGGAATATCGACCCTGGCGCGGTAGCCCTGTCCACGTCGAGCGATTTCCGAATCCGGACGCCAGCCATAAGGTTATTCTGCTGGCGGTTCGGCACTAACAGCCGCCTGCTCAACCTGATGCCGGGGCACCGCTGGCCCGAGCCGGGTATGAAGTGGTCGCTGCCGACATGCCGTATTACGGTATGACCGACAATCGAGAGACACGGATTACCTGGGAAGACTGGGGGAGATGGCGCGGAGCTGGTTCGATCCGAAATCGCGAAAGACGGCAAGCCGGGTGCTCTACGGGCTGAGCGCTGGTGGCATGCTGGCCTATGATATAGCGGCCCTGACCCGCCAGGTCAGCGGCATCATGGGCATGTGCTTCATCGACTCAGGTTCGCCCCTGGCGCGTCGTCGTATGTCTGACCGCCCTGGGATGAATGAGATCTCCTTCAAGATGCTGCCGCTGTTGCCGGCATCGCTTATGGGCGCATACGCTTGCCGATGAGTACCTGGTCAAGATGAACGCCCTGGTTAACGATGCCCAGGCACTGAAGCTGCTTTTGCGCGACGGGTGCTCCGCTGGCGCCAGCGTGAGTCTGGAATTTGTCAACAGCATAATCCAGCATCAATCGGCTATCGCATTTGAAGACTTCGACCTGTGTCCCATCATCCTCCTGCAACCCGGCGAAGATCGCTGGAAACCTTTCCTGTTACCGAGCCCTTTTGGGAGCGGGTTGGCTGGCCCAAACAGATGGTTACCCTGGACAACGCTAGCCACTATCCCATCGAACAGCCGGGACTGGATAAGATACGGGATCCCCTGGTGGATTTCATCCGGTCAATTTGAACCGTTCGGGGATATACTTGCAGGGGAAAGGTAAAAATGCGATATCCGAGAGGGCAGGTGATAGCGTTGCTTTCCGTTGCCACATTCACGGGCATATTTTTTTCCTCGCGATCGCTGCTTGCCCAGGACTCTCCCGGCGGTCACAAACCGAGGGTGAAATGATCCTCGAGAAGCCGGTTAAACTGAAAACCGATACCCTTCTAGACGATGGTGCGACCATCGACCTGCAACTGACAACACCATCCTGCGGGACGTGACCATTAAAAGGAAGGGTGACTCCGGGCAGGTTTCCTTGGGGCCACTCAGTATCTGGATCGGCGCTAACATCAGCTACGACCTGTACGAAATTAACGAAATTTACAATTATGGTAACGGGGGTGGCACGGATGTCGGGCAAAAGACTCGACATCTGGAGGGTACCTTGCGCTCTCGGTTGCGGGACTGGGGTGAGATCAAGGCGCAATATGACGTAGAGGCAGGCAACTGGACGGACCTCTATCTGCGCTGGGTATCGCGACTGACGCCGAGACCCTACACGATTACCGTAGGCAACCAGAAGGAGCCCATGGGCTTGGCCTGGCTTGGAGGCGGCACCTCGGAAACCGCCCAGGAACTTGCAGCTCCGTCGAAAGCTTTCGGCGACTGGCGCAGTTTTGGCGTGCGGGTTCACCGGGCGTTCAACCTGGGGGCCGCCGATCGCGCTTTTGGTTTCTGGAAAGGTGATGACGCCGCGGTAACCACCTCGCTGGGGGTATTCACCGAGGATATCAACAGCAGCAATGGTACCTCTGTCGCGGTTACCGGGCGTGCGACAGCGGGGCGCAGAAAAGGGTACAGCAGCACACACCTGGGTTTTTCCGGCTCCCTGCGGCAGGCGAAGGGTAACTACGATAAGGTAAGTTTTCGCCCGGAGATATACGAAGCAGACAAAATCGTTCTGGCGCGCCCGGATGCCGATACACTCGCTGTCGGAGCGTTGGAAGCAGCGCACGGCCATGGGGCTTTACAGTTGCAGGCAGAGGCGTATCTGGCCAATTACGCTGGCAATGTGGATGGTTACGGCACCGGCGGCTACGTGCAGGTGGGCTGGGTTGTTGTCGGTCAGGGCCGCAGCTACCAGACCGATTGGGGTGTGCTTGCGCCCATTCGACCTGTTGAAATACCCATGTCATTGAAGTCTTCTCGCGTTTCAGCCACACCCGCGGAGAAGATGATGTGAACGGGTGGAATGCCTACAACTCGTTGACGCTGGGTGCCAATGTCTATTTTCGCAAGATCACGTGTAGTGTTAATGCTCTGTACGGCAGACCAGGGATGAATCGAGGGGGAAGATGACGGATTTGGGGTAGTTGCCCGGGCGCGGTTTCTTTTTTAAACGGCGTAGCGGGTTTGATAATACTTGCTCGTTCCGCAGTCCCACCAAGGACGACATATCTCCGGTGCACGGTCAATTTTCGGCCACCTACGCCAGGATGCGCCAGCCGTTACCGCCAAGTTAACGTCCCGAAATTGATAGAATCGGTCCACGAACTCCCATAAGCCCCACCGACTCCCATTCGCCATCCACAAGTTTGGCAGCAACGCATTGCAGCCATCTGGTAGCTCAGATACTCTCAGGGCGACCGGCGCTGTGCATTCACACATGGGACTCTCATGAAATAGAGCTCATAGATTGAAAACCCGTGACCGTG